>NZ_JACHOT010000026.1 GCF_014200015.1 Aminobacter niigataensis | reverse complement strand
CGCCAGTGCACCGACTTCCAGTGCTTTTCGGCGCGCAAGCTCGACAAGGGCCGCGACCTTGCCCTCGACGTCACCGCCACCCGCTCGCTGATGGGCCACGCCTATCCGATGCCGGGCCTGCATGCCAAATATTTCGACCAGGATTTCGAGCCTTTGGTCGAGGTCATCCAGGACACCTGCGGCCGGCACGACGCGTTCGCGCTTGCCTGCTACGCCAAATATTACGACGACATCGGCTATCCCGGCCACATCAACTGCTCGGAGAATTTCAACGGCGCACTGACCCCGCATGGCGTCAATGCCCGCGCCGGCTGGATGGCGGTCAACTTCTTCTTCAACACCGGCATCGACGCCCATGGCGTGATGTTCTCCGACGAACCCTGGTCGCGGCCGGGCGACTATGTGCTGCTGAGAGCCCTGACCGACATCGTCTGCGTCTCCTCGGCCTGCCCCGACGACACCACCCCGGCCAATGGCTGGAACCTCACCGACATCCACGTCCGGACCTATTCCGGCCAGCACAAATTCTCGCGCGCGATCGCCAGACGCACGACCCCGGAGGCCGAACCCAAAATGAGCCGTGAGACCGCCTTCCATTCAAGCTTTGCCAAGCACACGCGCAACTTCATCGAATACAAGGGCTTCTGGCTGCCGCAGGAATTCGCCAAGGAAGGCCCGATCGAGGAATACTGGGCCTGCCGCCAGAAGGCGGTGGTGATGGATCTTTCCGCCCTGCGCAAGTTCGAGGTGACGGGCCCGGATTCAGAAGCCCTGATGCAGTACACGCTGACCCGCGACGTCAAGAAGCTCGGCGTCGGCCAGGTCGTCTATACCGCGATGTGCTACGAGCATGGTGGCATGATCGACGACGGCACCTTGCTGCGCCTCGGCAAGGACAATTTCCGCTGGATCTGCGGTGACGACTATTCCGGCGTCTGGCTGCGCGAAGTGGCGGAAAAGCTCGGCCTCAAGGTGCTCATCCGCTCCTCGACCGACCAGATGCACAACATCGCCGTGCAGGGCCCCAACAGCCGCGACATCCTCAAGGAGATCGTCTGGACGCCGCCGCACCAGCCGGCCCTGTCCGAGCTCGAATGGTTCCGCTTCACCATCGGCCGCATCGGCGATGCGCAAGGGGTGCCGATCGTGGTCTCGCGCACCGGCTA
>NZ_JACHOT010000025.1 GCF_014200015.1 Aminobacter niigataensis | reverse complement strand
TGGCGCGGGCTGGCGCCGGTGCGGATTTTGGTGCGGATGCGCTTTTCCAGCTCCGCGTCCAGCGAAACGCCCGGGGCGAGGCGGACGAACAGCACCACGCGCACGTCGTCCTGCCAGTCCTGGCCGATGCAGATCGCCTCGGCGATCTCGGGCATCTGCTCGACCTGGTTGTAGATCTCGGCGGTGCCGATGCGCACCCCGCCCGGATTGAGCGTCGCATCCGAGCGGCCATGGATGATCATGCCGCCATGGGCTGTCCATTCGGCGAAGTCGCCATGGCACCAGACATTGTCGAAGCGCTCGAAATAGGCGGCGTGGTATTTGGCGCCGTCCGGATCGTTCCAGAAGCCGATCGGCATCGCCGGGAATGCCCTGGCGCAGACCAGCTCGCCCTTTTCCTGGCGCACCGGCTGGCCGTCGTCGTCCCAGACCTCGACGGCAAGGCCGAGGCCCGCACCCTGGATCTCGCCGCTCCACACCGGCTCGGTCGGCACGCCGAGCACGAAGCACGAGACGATGTCGGTGCCGCCGGAGATCGAGGCGAGGTGCACATCCTTCTTGATGCCGTCATAGACGAAGGCAAAGCACTCCGGCGACAAAGGCGAGCCGGTCGACGAGATGGTGCGCACGGTCGAAAGATCGTGGCTGTCGATCGGTCTCAGGCCGGCCTTGCGCACCGAATCGATGAATTTCGCCGAGGTGCCGAAATAGGTCATCTTCTCGGCCTGGGCGAAGTCGAACAAAACGTTGCCGTCGGGATGGAACGGCGAGCCGTCATAAAGCAGCAGCGTTGCCTCCGCGGCCAGCCCCGAGACCAGCCAGTTCCACATCATCCAGCCGCAGGTGGTGAAGTAGAACAGGCGGTCGCCGGCTTTCAGCCCCGCATGCAGGCGCAATTCCTTGACATGCTGGATCAGCGTGCCGCCGGCCGAATGGACGATGCATTTGGGAATGCCGGTCGTGCCCGAGGAAAACAGGATGTAGAGCGGGTGCGAAAACGGCAGCGGCTCAAACGTCACCGGCCTGGCTACGAACGGCGCCAGGGCATCCTCCAGCGCCTCGGCCTTGGCGATGGACGAGGCCACGTCGCTGGCCGTGCCGAGATAGTCGACCACCAGCACCTTGCTCACGGTCGTCAGCTTTGCGGCCACCGCTGCGACCTTCTCGCCGACTTCGATGTGCTTGCCGGCATACCAGTAGCCGTCGGGCACGATGAAGACTTTCGGTTCGATCTGGCCGAAGCGGTCGAGCACGCCCTGTGCGCCGAAATCGGGCGAGCATGACGACCACACCGCCCCGATCGAGGCGGCTGCCAGCATCGCCGCCACCGTCTCGGGCATGTTCGGCATCATCGCAGCGATCCGGTCGCCCGTTGTGACGCCGAGCGAAACGAACAGCTGCTGCAGCTTCGACACCAGGGCCGCCAGCTCGTCCCAGGACAGCCGCCGCTCGACCTTG
>NZ_JACHOT010000024.1 GCF_014200015.1 Aminobacter niigataensis | reverse complement strand
GTGACGGTTCAGGCCCAGATCCTGCGCCTGCTCAAGGATCTGCAGCGCCGGCTCAACATGGCCATGGTGTTGATCACCCACGACATGGGCGTGGTCGCAGGTGCCGCCGACAACATCGTCGTCATGTATGCGGCACGCGCCGCGGAACGCGGTCCGGTGGACAAGGTCCTGGTCACGCCCCGCCACCCCTACACACGCGGCCTCATCAACGCGATTCCGAAACGGGAAGATCCGATCGGCTCGCAGTTCCGCGGCCTTCCAGGCATTCCGCCGACGCTCGGCGCTCCGTTCAAGGGTTGTGCGTTTGCACCACGCTGCGACTTTGCGGTCCCCACATGCACGGCCAGCCGGCCGCCCTTGGTGCCCTCGGCGGACGGTTCTGTCTTCGTCGCTTGCCCCGTCGTCAATGAAGGAAAGGCAGCAGCATGACACAAGGACCTGTTCTTAAAGTCGAAAACCTGCAAACCAGGTTCAAGAGCGTCCAGCGTGGCAAGTTCGTGCATGCTGTCGACGATGTCTCGATCGAACTCTTTCCCGGCGAAATCGTTGGCCTGGTCGGCGAGTCCGGCTGCGGAAAGTCGACGCTCGGGCGCACGATCGTCGGGCTCGAGAAGGCAACCTCTGGACGCGTGCTGCTTAATGGCGTAGACCTCAGCACGCTTTCGGGCGCAGCTCTCCGCGACAGCCGCAGGGCGCTGCAATACGTGTTCCAGGATCCGTATTCGTCCCTCAATGACCGCCAGACGGTCGGGGAAGCCATCGACGAGGCCCTGCAGATCGACGGGATCAAGTCCAGGGCCGACCGCGAGCGCCGCACCAAGGAGCTTCTCGACCAGGTCGGCCTGGCGGATGTCGTGAAGGATCGCCATACGCGTGAGCTGTCCGGTGGCCAACGCCAGCGCGTTGCCATTGCTCGTTCCCTTGCGGTCAATCCACGGGTGTTGATCTGTGATGAACCGGTCAGCGCACTGGACCTTTCGATCCGGGCCCAGGTGATGAACCTGTTCCTGCGGCTGCAGAAGGACCTCGGCGTGGCCTGCCTGTTCATCGCCCACGACCTCGAATTGGTCAGGCAGGCGGCCTCGCGCGTGTACGTCATGTATCTTGGAAAGATCGTGGAGCACGGGCCGTCGCAGGAGCTCTACGACCATCCTAGCCATCCCTACTCGCAGATGCTGTTGGCCTCTGTTCCAGAAGCCAACCCCATCGCCGAGAGGCAGCGCAAGGTCCCGCTGATGGTGGGCGAGGTGCCGAGCCCGACAAATCCGCCTTCTGGCTGCAGGTTCCGCACCCGCTGCCCCATGGTGGTCGACGACTGCAAGCAGCAGGTGCCGCCGGCCCTCAAGCTGTCCCCGGGGCACGATGCGGCCTGCGTGTTTGCCAAGGATCTCCACCGAGGCAAGCGATCGGCTCTGCGTGAGGCGGAAGCAAATGCAGAGCGTGTTGGGGCCCTGGTTCCCTCCTGACCAGGACTCCCGAAGCCATCCGGTGCGATGACCCA
>NZ_JACHOT010000023.1 GCF_014200015.1 Aminobacter niigataensis | reverse complement strand
AGTCGAAATCGACGTCGAACTTTTCATGTCCTTGAAATCAGAGCGCGACAATCAATCAGCTTCTTAAGCTGGCAACCTCACACCAGGGTGCCGTTACGTGGATCAGGACCGCGTCCGCCGCGAGGGCTTCGTCGAATCCGGGAATGGTTTCATCGCCGTCATGGGCAAATACAGGACTGGGAACAGCAAGGCCAATGGCGGCTAGAACCCATCAGGTAGTCTCCTTGAGCCGCCTGGAAAGCTTCGTCACACGCTAGCAACGTCGCATGCGCCAGAGGCCTCGGCCGCACTGGCTAACGCCACGAAAGGTTGCGGCTAGCGTTGCGGGCCATCTTTCCGTTCGATCATCATCGCCATCTCATTCATCAGCGCCGTGTTGGTCGGCCAACGCAGCGTCCGGGCGACTTATTGGCACAGCGGTGATGGATGTCATCTTTGCCATATCCTTGGCCCCACGGCTTTTCAGAAGCTTGCGAAAGCTCGGGTGCATGCCCCCGTCGGAATAAGCGTGCGACGATATCGCCCCACTGCCACCCAGTGTCGCAGTTCCGCCTGTTCCGGTTTCATAGGTGCTGGCCACCGCAGGCTCTTTCGTGTTGAGTTGAGGCGGGCAGGCAGCAAGTGGATCGTTTGGCTCGCCAGCTTCGAATTCGGCATCGAACACATACCGGCCACCGCAATATGAGACCGTGGGCTGGCGTCGTGCGACGTCAAATATGTCGTACCCCTGCTTGAGATCAGCCCAAAAGCCAGAATTGGGGTCGCTCCGGTTTTGCGCCATTTTCCCTGCAGTCATCCGAAACGGGAAAGCCTGAACCTGGAAGGCGGGCTGGCCACCCTTGAGCGCTTCCCGCGCGACCGCATATATTTCGGCGACGCCTTCATCTGTCAGGGCAAAACAGCCAGAAGAGGAACAGGCGCCATGTACCATCAGCGCTTCACCACTGTAGCCGAGGGCGCTCTCCAGCTTGTTGGGATATCCAAGATTGAACGACAGGTAATATTGGGAGTTCGGGTTAAGCATTCCTGAATTGACGTGATAGAAGCCCTCCGGCGCCTGGCGGTCGCCGGTCTTCGTTTTCGGCCCCAGTTTGCCCGACCAGCGACACATTGGATAAGTCTTCAGAAGCGCGTACCGGCCGCTACGGTCCTGCTTCCAGATTTCAAGCTCACTCTCTTCCTTGAATATTCGAACCAGGATCGGACTGGCGGGAGACATTTTCTTTTTGCTCATTTCGGCGAGGAGCTTCGCCGGAACAGGCTGGCCAGCTTTGTTGTCCACGGTAAGGACGCTGGAGACACATCCGCCGATCGCGACCGACAGCGCGATGACAGCGACCAGTCTCACAAGTCTTTCAAACAATGAACACCAGCCTGTCGCATGGAAATTGGGTGGTTCAAATGTGCGACCATTGCGAACCTTCGTCGCACATATCAGGCCAGCCATTCTTCGTCAGTATGATTAACGGAGAATTGATGGCAATGCGACGCCAAGGCTTCATTTCCGGCGGAGCGGCAAACGACAACGTCGATCGGCTACAGACGTGAGGCTGTTACCGATTTTTTCGACTTTGCATCTTTCCGCTGCTCGGCCAGCCCAATGTTGGTAGAGCCGTCATGTTGTTTGAGGAGCCGTTTATTTCGACGTCTCGATCTGATATGCGCGACCTATAGTGATCGGACGCCAATAGCGAAACTCATGGCACGTTGAAGGATGTAAGAATGGAAATCGCCCTGCTTGGTCTCTCAGAACCCGAAATGCGGCA
>NZ_JACHOT010000022.1 GCF_014200015.1 Aminobacter niigataensis | reverse complement strand
TGGCCTTTCGATATCGCGTGAGTTGCACGACTTCGTGGTGTCGGAAGCGATGGTCGGCACGGGTGTCGAGGCGGATGCGTTCTGGGAGGGGTTTGCCGCGATCGTGCACGATCTCGGGCCGAAGAACCGGGCGCTTTTGGAAAAGCGCGACGACTTCCAGCTCAAGTTGGACGCCTGGTACCGCAAGCACGGCGCGCCGCACGACATGGCGGCCTACAAGGCGTTTTTGTCCGAGATCGGCTATCTCGTGCCGGAGGGCCCGGCCTTTGCGGTGACGACGGAAAATGTCGACTCCGAGATCGCCACCGTCGCCGGCCCGCAGCTGGTGGTGCCGGTGATGAACGCGCGTTATGCGCTGAACGCGGCCAACGCGCGCTGGGGTTCGCTCTACGACGCGCTCTACGGCACCGATGCCATTTCCGATGCCGACGGCGCCGAGAAGACCAAGGGCTACAATCCGAAGCGCGGCCAAAAGGTCATCGCCTGGGCCAAGGCGTTTTTGGATCAGTCGGCGCCGCTGGCGACGGGCAGTTGGAGCGATGTGACCGGGCTCTCGGTCGAGGGCGGGGTGCTGAAGCTGGCGACAGCTGATGGCTCGGTTTCGCTTCGCGAGCCAAAGCAGTTCGCTGGCTATCGCGGTGCGGCGGAAAACCCGGATGCGGTGGTTCTTGTGAAGAACGGCCTGCATGTCGAGGTCGTGGTCAATCGGGAGAGTGCGATCGGCAAGACCGATCCGGCCGGTATTTCGGACATGGTGCTGGAATCGGCCTTGACCACCATCCAGGACTGCGAGGATTCGGTCGCAGCCGTCGATGCCGAAGACAAGGTTGTCGTCTACCGCAACTGGCTCGGCCTGATGAAGGGCGACCTGTCGGAAACCTTCGACAAGGGCGGCAAGCCGGTCACCCGCAGGCTCAATGGCGATCGTGAGTATACCGGCCCGGACGGCGCTTCGGTCTCGCTGCCCGGCCGCTCGCTGATGCTGGTGCGCAATGTCGGCCACCTGATGACCAACCCCGCGATCCGCGACCGCGACGGCCACGAGGTGCCCGAAGGCATCATGGATGCGGCGATCACCGCCTTGATCGCCCTGCACGACGTCGGCGCCAATGGCCGCCGCATGAACAGCCGCGCCGGTTCGATGTATGTCGTCAAGCCGAAGATGCATGGCCCCGAAGAAGTCGCCTTTGCCGTCGAGATCTTCGACCGCGTCGAGCGCCTCGTCGGCATGCCCAGGAAAACCATCAAGATGGGCATCATGGACGAGGAGCGGCGCACCACCATCAACCTCAAGGAGTGCATCCGCGCCGCCAAGGAACGCGTGGTGTTCATCAACACCGGCTTCCTCGACCGCACCGGCGACGAGATCCACTCGTCGATGGAAGCAGGCCCGATGGTGCGCAAGGGCGACATGAAGCAGGCGCCGTGGATCAATGCCTACGAGGCCTGGAACGTCGACACCGGGCTTGAATGCGGCCTGTCCGGCCATGCCCAGATCGGCAAGGGCATGTGGGCGATGCCCGATCTGATGGCGGCGATGCTGGAGCAGAAGATCGCGCATCCGAAAGCCGGCGCCAACACCGCCTGGGTGCCGTCGCCGACGGCAGCGACCCTGCACGCCACCCACTACCACAAGGTCGACGTGCACCAGGTCCAGGACCAGCTGAAGAGCCGTCCCAAGGCGCGGCTCGACGACATCCTGTCGGTGCCGGTGGTGGTCCGTCCCAACTGGACGCCCGACGAGATCCAGCGCGAGCTCGACAACAACGCGCAGGGCATCTTGGGCTACGTCGTGCGCTGGATCGACCAGGGTGTCGGCTGCTCGAAGGTTCCCGACATCAACGACGTCGGCCTGATGGAAGACCGCGCCACCTTGCGCATCTCCTCCCAGCACATCGCCAACTGGCTGCGCCACGACGTCTGCTCGCACATCCAGGTGATGGATTCGCTGCAGCGCATGGCGGCGATCGTCGACCGGCAGAATGTCGGCGACCCGCTCTACAAGCCGATGGCGCCCGAGTTCGACCAGTCGACCGCCTTCCGTGCCGCCTGCGACCTCGTCTTCGAAGGCCGCGCCCAGCCCAACGGCTACACCGAGCCGGTCCTCCACAAGCGCAGGTTGGAGCTCAAGGCCA
>NZ_JACHOT010000021.1 GCF_014200015.1 Aminobacter niigataensis | reverse complement strand
TCGGCTCTGCGTGAGGCGGAAGCAAATGCAGAGCGTGTTGGGGCCCTGGTTCCCTCCTGACCAGGACTCCCGAAGCCATCCGGTGCGATGACCCAGGAAATCGACCATTCCGGCAGCTGCCCGGCTGCCGTAACCCCCTGTCAGTTTTCTGGCGAGTACCGGATGGCTGCCTGTCTGGCCCAGGGGCCTACGACGAGACCGTCGCGTCCTCTGGGCCAGTGGCCATTGTGTGCTGATCGTCGGTTTTCAAGAAACCCCTCTCAGTTAACCAGCGCGTGAGGACGAGCTGAGCCATGGAGCTAGGAGACCTCATTTCGGCGTGGGCGGCCTGATCAAGAGCTTTTCAAGGATGGAAAGACACGAATTGCCAACTGGGCGGTACGCGTTTCCTGTTTTTCGGGCATGTCCTTGTTCCGTTCTGAAGACTCAGAGCAACGCGGAGCGCGCGCGTCGTAGTGGTTGGGTGAGCAGGTTTTCGTGAAAGGCTATCGAGAGGATATCGTTGATCTCGGTGCCGATCAGTCGACCTGATGCAGCCTTGGCCGATCCTCACTCGCCCGACGAATGGACTGATCGGCCATTTGCCGTCGGTATCAGCTTGACAATCGGCCGTGCTGAACTGCTCTCGGCGACAACGTGTCACGCTTGAACCGGGAGCGGTCGTCGACTTCGAGGTTGAACGGCTCCACATCATGTTCATCTCTCCCGAGAGACAGCTCAAGGAAAAGGAAAGCTTCTCAGCCACTTTGGTCTTCGAGAAGGCTGGACGTGTCGAGGTAGAGTTTGCCGTGCAGCGTAAGGCCGGAGAGGCCGCCCCTGAAGATCATTCAGGGCACGGAGCGAGCAAGTGAACAAGGCCAAGATTTTTCGGATCGCTACCTGGTCTGCGGTGGCAGTGGCAGCAGGAATCTTAATCGGCCTGAAAGGGATACTGCCGAATGCCGAGCTTCAGGAACACGTGTCAACGGGCACCGCACGCGTAGGCGGACCATTCGATCTTACCTCGCAAACCGGGGAAAAGTTCAACAATGCGCGGCTGGCTGGCAAGCCGTACCTCGTCTTCTTCGGTTTCACGAATTGTCCAGCATTTGCCCGACCACGCTCTACGAGCTGACGGACCTTATGGCCGAACTTGGACCAGACGCTGAGAAGTTCACCCCTCTGTTCATCACTGTCGATCCCGAGCGCGATACCCAGCAGGTTCTGTCCGAATATATGACGGCCTTCGACGGGCGCATCCTTGCGCTGCGTGGCGAACTGGCCGAAACCGAAAAGGCGGTGAAGGCATTCTCTGCTTATTACAACAAGGTGCCGACCGAAGGCGGCGGCTACACTATGGATCATACCGCTGGCGTCATCCTGATGGACGCCAAGGGCGCTTTCTTCGGTACGCTTGACATGCACGAACCGCGTCAGACCGTACTCACCAAGCTCCGTCGGCTGATCGCATCCGATGCCTGAAATAGAGACCGATGTCCTGGTCATCGGCGCGGGCCAGGCAGGCTTGGCAGCAGGCTTCCATTTGAAGCGGGTTGGGCTCGACTTTCTTATCCTTGAGAGGGCGGAGCGGATAGGCGAGAGCTGGCGACAGCGCTACGATTCACTGACGCTGTTTACGCCGCGGGCATTTAGCGCACTGCCGGGGCTGGGTATGGACGGCTACCCTTCAAGAGACGAATTTGCCGTATATTTGGAGACCTATGAGCCACAGTCTTCCGGTGACGTTGGGGGCCGATGTGGTGGCTCTGAAAAAGGACGAGCGTGGCTTTCGAGCTACTCTAGTCAACGGGCTGACCATTTGCAGTCGCAATGTCGTCATTGCGACTGGCGGATTCCAAAAGTCGCTGCGTACCCAGGTTTCAGCAGGCTTTGGCAGATCGGTCCTCCAACTTGATCCTGAAACCTACAGGAATCCTAGCTCGGTTCCCTCCGGCCGGGTGCTTGTCGTGGGCGACGGCGCATCAGGCCGGGATATAGCGGCGGAACTCGCGGTGACCAATGAGGTCTGGATCGCTACAGGAAAGCCACGCCGACTGTTCCCCGAGCGCATTCTCGGCAAGAGCGTCTGGTGGTGGCTGAATCGGGTCGGCTTGATGCGGGCCTCACCTGGTCCGAGGGACGACTGGCAACGTTTTCTGACGGCGCCAGGATCGATGTCGATGCTGTCATCTGGGCCACAGGGTACCGCGATGATTTTGCTTGGCTGAACATCCCAGAAGCAGTGAACGCCGATGCCGCATTTCGGGTTCTGAGAGACCAAGCAGGGCGATTTCCATTCTTACATCCTTCAACGTGCCATGAGTTTCGCTATTGGCGTCCGATCACTA
>NZ_JACHOT010000020.1:0-2500 GCF_014200015.1 Aminobacter niigataensis | reverse complement strand
TCCGTCGTGAAAAGGGAAACAACCCTGACCTACAGCTAAGGTCCCCAAGTTATGGCTAAGTGGGAAAGGATGTGAGGATCCCAAAACAACCAGGATGTTGGCTTAGAAGCAGCCATCATTTAAAGAAAGCGTAACAGCTCACTGGTCTAAATAAGGGTCTTTGCGCCGAAAATGTACCGGGGCTAAAGCCATACACCGAAGCTTAGGGTTTGCAGCTTGCTGCAAGCGGTAGCGGAGCGTTCTGTAAGCTGACGAAGCCGTACCTGTGAGGGGCGGTGGAGGTATCAGAAGTGCGAATGCTGACATGAGTAACGTAAGGGGTGTGAGAGACACCCCCGCCGAAAGTCCAAGGGTTCCTGCTTAAAGCTAATCTGAGCAGGGTTAGCCGGCCCCTAAGTCGAGGCGGAAACGCGTAGACGATGGGAACCACGTTAATATTCGTGGGCCTGGAGGTAGTGACGGATCGCACAAGTTGTCGGGTCTTATTGGATTGATCCCGGCAGCGGAGCGGTTCCAGGAAATAGCTCCTCCATTATAGACCGTACCCGAAACCGACACTGGTGGACTGGTAGAGTATACCAAGGCGCTTGAGAGAACTATGCTGAAGGAACTCGGCAAATTGCACGCGTAACTTCGGAAGAAGCGTGACCCTTTCATGCGCAAGCATGTGGAGGGTGGCACAGACCAGGGGGTAGCGACTGTTTATCAAAAACACAGGGCTCTGCGAAGTCGCAAGACGACGTATAGGGTCTGACGCCTGCCCGGTGCTGGAAGGTTAAGAGGAGAGGTGCAAGCTTTGAATCGAAGCCCCAGTAAACGGCGGCCGTAACTATAACGGTCCTAAGGTAGCGAAATTCCTTGTCGGGTAAGTTCCGACCTGCACGAATGGCGTAACGACTTCCCCGCTGTCTCCAGCATAGACTCAGTGAAATTGAATTCCCCGTGAAGATGCGGGGTTCCTGCGGTTAGACGGAAAGACCCCGTGCACCTTTACTATAGCTTTACATTGGCATTCGTAGTGGCATGTGTAGGATAGGTGGTAGGCTTTGAAGCCAGGGCGCCAGCCTTGGTGGAGCCACCCTTGAAATACCACCCTTATCTCTATGGATGTCTAACCGCGGCCCGTTATCCGGGTCCGGGACAATGTATGGTGGGTAGTTTGACTGGGGCGGTCGCCTCCTAAAGAGTAACGGAGGCGCGCGATGGTGGGCTCAGACCGGTCGGAAATCGGTCGTCGAGTGCAATGGCATAAGCCCGCCTGACTGCGAGACTGACAAGTCGAGCAGAGACGAAAGTCGGTCATAGTGATCCGGTGGTCCCGTGTGGAAGGGCCATCGCTCAACGGATAAAAGGTACGCCGGGGATAACAGGCTGATGACCCCCAAGAGTCCATATCGACGGGGTTGTTTGGCACCTCGATGTCGACTCATCGCATCCTGGGGCTGGAGCAGGTCCCAAGGGTATGGCTGTTCGCCATTTAAAGCGGTACGTGAGTTGGGTTCAGAACGTCGTGAGACAGTTCGGTCCCTATCTGCCGTGGGTGTAGGAATATTGAAAGGATCTGTCCCTAGTACGAGAGGACCGGGATGGACGGATCTCTGGTGGACCTGTTGTGGCGCCAGCCGCATAGCAGGGTAGCTATATCCGGACGGGATAACCGCTGAAGGCATCTAAGCGGGAAACCCACCTTAAAACGAGTATTCCCTGAGAACCGTGGAAGACGACCACGTTGATAGGCCGGGTGTGGAAGTGCGGCAACGCATGAAGCTTACCGGTACTAATAGTTCGATAGGCTTGATCGTTCTCATTCCTAATGCTCATTGCTGCCGAAAGGCAGGATGAAAAGGCACACAAAGACCAGCGAACAGCCCCGAGAGGCACCCGACAGCTCCGCTGTCGACGCCTCTTGACGCTCCTTCGCTCAAAAAGCTTCTCGAACAACGTGCGTTTTGCCGACCTGGTGGTTATGGCGGAGCGGCTGCACCCGATCCCATTCCGAACTCGGCCGTGAAACGCTCCAGCGCTGATGGTACTTCGTCTCAAGACGCGGGAGAGTAAGTCGCTGCCAGGTCTGCCAAACGCACGTTAAATCCACGCATCGCAACGCGATGTTGCAATCTTCTCGATACAAACCAAGGCCCGCCAACGGGTAGACGGGCCGCGCAAGCGGCCCTTTCCATTGGCAGACAGCCTGAAATCCTCGCAATCGCGTGGGCAAATGCCTACATGAAGCAAGGAATCGCCGGAATATCCGCAAGCACAGCTTGCGAAAATGGTGGCGCGGGGTGGAGCAGCCCGGTAGCTCGTCAGGCTCATAACCTGAAGGTCACAGGTTCAAATCCTGTCCCCGCAACCAAATAACAAAACGCCCCGCCTCGAGCGGGGCTTTTTGTATTTGGCTGCCAGGTGACGCTCCGATTGGAACCGCATCAGCCGCCCCCAAGCAGGCCAACGCCGACAAAGCCGGACAGAAAAGACAGAATCCTGGCTCCAAAATCAA
>NZ_JACHOT010000019.1 GCF_014200015.1 Aminobacter niigataensis | reverse complement strand
GGCGGCGGCGGCGGCGGCGGCGGCGCAGGAACCGGTGGTTCCGCGACGGCAGGCGCAGCGACCGGCGGCGCCAGCACGAGCGGCGGCACCTGGGCTTATGGCGATGGCGACGGCGGCAACGCGCTGAGCGGCGCCTGGGCTGACGGCACTGGTGGCAACGCCACTGGTGGTGGCGCCTGGGCTGGCGGGGGCGGCGGCGGCGGCACGGTCGGCGATGCATGGGCAGGAGCCGGTGGTGCAGGCGGCGACGGTGGCATGTGGGGCTCGCAGAACGGCGACGACGGCTATGTCACTGGCACAAGCGAAGCCAGCGCCGATGCCATCATCGACACTAGTGCCTTCAACCAGCAGATCGTGATGGGTGCCAACCTCCAAGGCAATACGGTCGACATGACGGTCGTGGGCGGTGACTACAACAACACTCTAACCGGCGAAGACCACAACACCTGATCGTCTGGGTTGAACCAAAAAAGCCAAGCGAAACCGACTGCGCGGGTAACCCCCGCGCAGTCCATCTTGGCCGGTGGAGCATGTTGGCAGCCTCACCGCGCCTGAAATTCGGGCGGAGGCACTACGATGTATGCCGCGTATTTCGACAGAATTACCGAGACGATCGCTCACTTCATTGGCCTGTTCGACACGGCGAGTGAGGAGGCCCGCCTCAAGCAGGCCTACGACGAATTCAGGGCCAAGCAGCAGGCCGACGAGCAATTGCCGGAGCACCAGACTGCCGCCCTCAAGGTCGACACCTCCCACTCCCTGGAAGACTTCGACCCGAGCGTGAAGTATGTCGGCGTCAGGCCCGAGATCGAGCAAGTCACGGTTTGGACCAACGTCGCCTTCACCCCTCCCGACGTACCGGTTCCCGATGGACCGTTCCTCCAAAATTACACCAACCTGCCGGAAGGCACGACGGTTGGTTCGGGCGGCATCGTCCTGCCAAAGATCGTGCCGCCGGGCGACCTGGCTGCCATCGTCAACCAGGAAATCCGGCTTTCCGACAACGACTATGTCGGCTTTGGCGGCAGTGGCCTGAAGTTCAATGCGCCGCCCGTCGACGAAAGCCCCATGGCCGACATGCAGCAGGCAGCGGCCGACCTGTCGCCGATCGACGACCTGACGCTTCCGGGCTCGACCGAGGAAATGGCGACGTTCGTCACCACCGCGCAAGCCCGTTTCAACGACTTCGAGGCCGACGACCACGGCAGCGCTGACGTCTTCTGCGTCAAGGCCGAAACGATCGAGGGCACCTATTTCAATGGCCAGTTGATCGACGCAGCCGACGCCCCGAAGATGGAAGATTACGTCAACTTCCTGAAGGAACAGGACGACGACGCCAAGGGGCCTGACGCTCCGCTCGATACCGACACGCCTCCGGACTCCGGCGATTTCATGGATGGCTGGGGAGACGGAACGGCCAACCCGAGCGTCGAGATCAGCACCGGCGGCAACACCGTCATCAACAACGCCGTCGTGGTCAACGATTGGGCATCGGCCGAGGTCATGGCCGTCATGGGCGACCATATCTCGCTCAACGCCATCATCCAGATCAACGGCACGTGTGACACCGACAGCGTCGGCTCGGCGGTCGGCGGCTGGCCTTTCGATCCGGGCGGCGGCGACAACCTCAGCTTCAACATCGCGATGTTCAAGCACATCGACACCTCCGCCGGCGACGAAACGCCTGCCGAGGCCCCCACCGGGTTCCCCGCCTATTATGTGGTCACCGAGATTTCGGGCGACCTCATCATGATGAACTGGATCGAACAATATGCGTTCGTGACCGACAACGACGTCTGCATTGCTTCGTCGTCGGGTGTGCAATCGGTCGTCTCGACCGGCGACAACACCGCGTTCAACGGGCTCAGCCTGAGCGAGATCGGCAACTACTACGACCTCATCATCATCGGCGGAAACGTCTACGACGCGAGCATCATCCACCAGATCAACCTGCTGCTCGACAACGATGTGATCGGCGCGGTCTCCGGCTTCCAAACGACCGGCGAAGGCTCGGTCTCGACGGGCGACAATCTGCTCTGGAACCAGGCAAGCATCGTCAACGTCGGCAACGCGACCGCCGAGGCGCTGCCCGATGGCTACAGCACGGCGGGGAGCAACCTCGCGGGCGGCAACAAGGAACTGCCGGACGCCATTCTCCAGGACGCCGCATTCGCCGGCATCGGCGTGCTGCGCGTGCTCTACATCTCTGGCGACATCTACAATCTGAATTACATCAAGCAGACCACCGTGGTCGGCGACAGCGACCAGGTGGCGCTTGCCATGAACAATCTGGTCGCCAATCCCGACGCCGAATGGACTATCACCACAGGCGGCAACCAGTTGGTCAACGACGCGACCATCGTCGACGTCGATGGAATGTCCAAGATCTATGTCGGCGGCGACAGCTACTCCGACGAGATCCTGATCCAGGCAAATCTCGTATCGAGCGATCCGGACCTCGGTGCGCAGAACCCGGACATACTCGTCACCGAAGCCGTCGTTTTTCTCGATGACGGCACCGACGACACCGGCGACGCCTCGAATACCAATCCGATAGCACCGCAGCCGGCCGATTCCGGATCGGCTGACGTCATGCAGCACATGCTGGGCTGAGCCGTTTCAGAGGGGCGCAAGATGACCGACGACCGTGAAGGCTGGAGTGGTTTTCATAACGTGCCGGACGACGGCGACAGCCAGGACAGCCCGCAGGCGCCGAGGCATTCGGAGGCAAGGCCCGCACAAGCAGCAAGCAAGCCGGCAGCGGCAGCAGGCAAACCTGCGGCGGAAGCGAGACTGTCGACTGCCGTGGCCTCGCAGGAACGGGCGCTCGACCACCTCGAAAGCTACATCGACAAGGTCGTCGGGCGGCTGCATGAAGAAGCGGGCGACAAGTCATCTGCACCGGTAACCTCTCCGTCGTCTGGCGTTCCCGTCGCTTCGCCGGCGCCTGCAACACCCTCGCAGGCGACGCCGCCAAGCACCCAGCAGACATCAGGAAGGCCGCCGATGGCCGAGCCTTCGATCATACCTCCGGAGCGGAGCGCTACGGCTCAACGCCCCCCAGCGTCTGCGCCCGCCGCAGCAGCGCCGAGCATGCGGTCCCAACCAGCCCCGCATGCAACTCCGGAGGAACCCATCGCAGCTGCAAAAGGCGACGATGCGCCCCAGGCCAGGACCACGTCCGCCGAGACGCCCTCCCCAGCCGCTGCGGCAGCATCGGACTCCCCTCGCCCCGAGATGCGGGTCAGCGAACCGCAAGGGCCGGCGAAGACTGAAATGAAAGACACCTCGATGCCGGTCGGCAAGGTGATCGACGCCGACAACGGACCGATCAAGGCAAAGGAAAGACTGCCCGAAGCCAAGGGCCCCAACGGCGGCGATATCGACAGCGGTGGCGGCGGTGGTGGCGGTGGCGGAGGCGGTGGCGGCGTCTTCCACAAGCGTCTCGGGCCGATCGATTTCTCGGCCTCGCTCAAGACCGGCCTGAAGGTCGTCAAGCGCAACCTGCTGATCGTCATGCTGTTCACGCTGGCCAGCAACGTGCTGGTGCTGGCAATACCGCTCTACCTGTTCCAGATTTCCGACCGGGTGCTGACCAGCCGCTCCGTCGACACGCTGGTCATGCTGACGGTCGTGATCGTCGGCGCGGTGGTCCTGCAGACCATCTTCGATGCCATCCGCCGCCTCATCCTGATGCGCACCGCTGTCGAGGTCGCGGCCCAGTTGGGCGCCCCGATCCTGAGCGCTGCAGCCCGCGCGGCCCTGAACAGCAACGGCCGCGAATACCAGACGCTCGGTGACCTCCAGCAACTCCGGTCGTTCCTCGTCTCGGGCACTCTGCTCACCTTGCTCGACGCACCGCTGGCGCCGCTGTTCGTGCTGGCCGTGTTCCTCGTGCACCCGCATCTCGGCTTCATCGTCGTCACCTCCTCGCTGATCCTGCTGGTCATCACCATCATCAACCAGCGCTCGACGGCGGCACCCTTCAGCGAGGCCAATACACACCAGAGCAAGGCCAATCTGCATCTCGACTCGATGTCGCGGAACTCGCAGATCATCAACGCGCTCGCCATGATCCCCGAAGCCGTGCGCATCTGGGGCAAGGACACCGCAAGCTCGCTGCGTGCGCAGGTCATCGCGCAGGATCGCAACATCGCCTTTGCCGCGACGTCGAAGGCGACCCGCTTGCTGACCCAGGTCGCCATGCTCGGCTGGGGCGCGCATCTCGCGCTCGACGGCCATCTCAGCGGCGGCATGGTCATTGCCGCGTCGATCATCGCCAGCCGTGCGCTGGGCCCGATCGAAGGCGCCATCGAAGGCTGGAACCAGGTCGTGCAGTCGCGTGCCGCCTATGGCCGCATCGCCAGCCTGCTGCAGTCCTCGCCGCTCAATTTCGAACGGCTCAACCTGCCCCGCCCGGAAGGCCGGCTCGATGTCGAACGCCTGCTGTTCGTGCCGCAAGGCACCAAGCGCGTCGTGCTCAACGGCATCACCTTTGCCCTGGCCCCCGGCGACTCGCTCGCAGTCATCGGCAATTCAGGCGCCGGCAAGACCACGCTCGGCAAGATGCTGGTCGGCTCGATCCTGCCGACCTCGGGCAACGTGCGCCTCGACCTGATGGACCTGCGCAACTGGGACCAGCGCCAGTTCGGCGAGAACATCGGCTACCTGCCGCAGGACGTGCAGCTGTTCCCCGCCTCGATCAAGGCCAACATCGCCCGCATGCGCGATGACGCCACCGACGCGGAGATCTACCAGGCGGCCCAACTCGCCGACGTGCACGAAATGATCGCCACGCTGCCGCATGGCTACGAGACATTCGTCGCCGCCGACGGCGCACCGCTCTCAGGCGGCCAGAAGCAGCGCATCGCGCTTGCCCGTGCCTTCTTCGGCAACCCGCGCATGGTCGTGCTGGACGAGCCGAACTCCAACCTCGACGCAGCCGGCGACGCAGCCCTTGCCCGCGCGCTCCAGCACGCCAAGGAAAACAAGATCACCGTCATCACCATCACCCAGCGGCCGGCCCTGTTGCACAGCGTCGACAAGATCCTGCTGCTGGTCAACGGAACCGTCGCCCTGTTCGGCCAGCGGCAAGACGTGCTCCAGGCACTCGCCCAGCGCGGCCTGAGCATCGAAGGCGGATCGTTCGGCCATCAGATTCCGTAAGGGGGCAATGTCATGAGCGACACGGCAGTCGTAAAGGTCCACGATCTCGAATGGTACTCCGAGGTGCCGCGCTCGATCGGCAAGCAGACCAAGGTCGGCCTGTTGCTCATCGCTCTTACCTTCGGTGGCTTCGGCACCTGGGCCTTCACCGCCCCGCTTGCAGCGGCAATCATCGCCCAGGGCTCGTTCGTGGCAGCGGGCCAGAACAAGATCGTGCAGCACCTGGAAGGCGGCATCATCAAGGAATTGCTGGTCAGCGAAGGCGACCGTGTCCGCTACGATCAGCCGCTGGTGCGCCTCGACGAAACGGCGGCACAGGCCGCCGAGCGGCAGCTGTTCCTGCGCCAGGTACGGCTGGATGCCATCGCCGCACGGCTGAATGCCGAGATCAGCGGCGCCCCCAGCATCACCTTCCCCAGCACCGTCACCGACAACATCGACGATCCGGAGATCAAGCCGATCGTCGATGGCCAGCAACTGAATTTCACCGCCGCACGCGGCAAGCTGCAAAGCGAAATCGGCCTGCTGAAGCAGAACATTGCCGCCTACCGCTATCGCGCGGACGGCTATCAGCAACAGCACGACGCGGTGCAGCGGCAGCTCGCCCTGATGAAGGAAGAATATGCCGGCAAGAAGTCGCTGCTCGACAAGGGCCTGCTGCGGGCAACCGAGATCAAGGCAATCCAGCGCGCCATGGCCGATGCCGAGGGTCAGATCGGCCGCCTCGGCGCCGAGGTTTCCGAGATCGGCTCCGAGATCATCAAGCTCGACCAGCAGATCACCCAGGCCCAGGAAGCCTACAAGCAGGCGGCGCTCGAGCAGTTGCAGAACCTCGAGGGCGATCTCGACACCATCCGCGAACAGCTGCGCCAGGCCAAGAGCGTACTCAACCGCGTGACGATCAACGCTCCCGTCGCCGGCACCATCGTGCGCATGTATTATCACACCGCCGGCGGTGTCATCGAAAGCGGCAAGCCGATCGTCGAGATCCTGCCGTCCAATGTTCCGCTGGTCATCGAGACGCTGATCTCGCGCACCGACATCGACAACGTGCGTGTCGGGCAACTCGCCACGGTGCGGCTCACCGCGCTCAACCGGCGCACCACGCCGGTGCTTGACGGCCAAGTGATCTACGTCTCCGCCGACGCCCTTCCCGATACCTCGGGTCCCGTGGCGCGCGAAGTCTACGTCGCCCGGATCAGCCTGTCGCCGGACCAGATCTCACGTGTTCACAGCTTCTCGCCGACGCCCGGCATGCCGGCGGAGGTTTTGGTCCAGACCGAGGAAAGGACCTTCTTCAGATACCTGACCAAGCCAATCGCCGACAGCATGTCGCGCGCATTCATGGAGCGGTGAACCAGGGGCAAGCCATGACGACGGGGGACAGAGATGCGTCGACGTCAGCCGTGATGTTAGCGATTGGCAGTCGAAATCGACGTCGAACTTTTCATGTCCTTGAAATCAGAGCGCGACAATCAATCAGCTTCTTAAGCTGGCAACCTCACACCAGGGTGCCGTT
>NZ_JACHOT010000018.1 GCF_014200015.1 Aminobacter niigataensis | reverse complement strand
AACTCGGCCGAGATCTTGGCCTTGTCGTGGCCGTAAGGCAGCAGATGCTCGGTCGGAATGCCGATCTTGGCGCCGATCTCCTGGATCTGTTTCTTCTTGGCGCCACGCGCGATCTCGATATCGGTCTTAAATTCGGCCATGACTCTCTTCCCTTGAGGTTGGTTCGATTTCGACGGAGCCGGTAAGGCTCCCGGATTAAAAACGAGGTGCTGCCTGACCTGCCGCGCGGAAGGCCGAGACGACGGTGTTGGCCATCAAAAGTGCGATCGTCATCGGGCCGACGCCGCCCGGTACCGGCGTGATGGCGCCGGCCTGTTCGGCCGCACTGGCATAGTCGACATCGCCGACCAGCTTCGACTTGCCGTTGGCGCCGCCGTCGAGGCGGTTGATGCCGACGTCGATGACCGTTGCGCCCGGCTTGACCCAGTCGCCCTTGATCATCTCGGGGCGACCGACGGCCGCAACCAGGATGTCGGCGCTGCGGCACAGCGCCGGCAGGTCCTTGGTCCGGCTGTGGGCAACGGTGACAGTGGCGTTGGCGTTGAGCAGAAGATTGGCCATCGGCTTGCCGACGATGTTGGAGCGTCCGACCACGACGGCGTTGAGGCCCGACAGGTCGCGGCCAAGCGCACGCTCGATCAGCAACATCGAGCCTGCCGGCGTGCAGGGCACGAAGGCGGTATCAAGTTCGCCGGTGCCGAGCTTGCCGACATTGGTGAAATGGAAACCGTCGACATCCTTGTCGGCGGCAATCGTCTGGATAATCTTGCCGGCATCGATGTGGTTCGGCAGCGGCAGCTGCACGAGGATGCCGTGGATTGCCGGATCGGCGTTGAGTTTTTCCACCAGCGCCACGAGATCCGATTCGGAGGTGTCGGACGAAAGCGCATGTTCGATCGAGTGGAAGCCGCACTCCTTGGCCTTCTTGCCCTTGGATGCGACATAGACCTGGCTTGCCGGATCGTGGCCGACGATGACCACCGCGATACCGGGCACGACGCCGGTTTTTGCGATGAGCTGCTCGGCCGCTACCCTGACCTTCGCCACCACATCGGCCGCCACTGCCTTGCCGTCGATTACCGTCGTCATGCTATGCCATTCCTCCCAGGCGAACGCGTCGATACCCACGGCAGGCGCCGTCGATTCGCAGCCCCGGATATCAGATCCGGACAGCTTTTGCGCTGAATTTTCCCGTCTGAATCTATAAAGGCGAGAGGCGTGAAAGTCAACCGTAATGCAAGAATCTTTCATGGAAAGAAATATTAGCCCAGCGCATTTTCCTGCCATGGCTACGGGCCGCGCCGTGCGGCCGCCCCAAAAGGAAAAGGCCGGCTTGCGCCGGCCTCGACCATAGCGACGAGATGTCTCCGTCAGATGACGAAGAACCAGTTGGCGAGCAGCACGACCGCCACGCCTGCAATCAGCGTCAGGTAGGGCAGGATGCCCGCCTTGCGGTTCTTCAGGTCTTCCTGGGTGATGCCGAGGTCGTCGAGCATGTGCGGCGGGAACTTGCCGCCATCCTGGATGTAGTGGCGATAGCAGAACACCGGGATGATCAGCGCCGCCGCGATGAAGCCGGCATACAGCGCCCAGGGGTTCCAGACCTTAGCGCCTGCGCCCATGAACATGGCATTGACGTAGGACAGCATGGCGCCGACTGCGATCAGGATCGTCGGTGCTTTCCACGGCCGATGGATGTGGCCGTTGTCGATGCGGTGGATCCAGCCCGCGTTCAGGTTGAGGAAGTTGAAGATGATGTAGCCGCAGTTCGACACCGACAGCACGAAGAAGAAGCTGGTGGCGTCGGCCGCCGCGACGGCGAGCAGGAACACGTTGAAGATCAGGTCGGTCCACATGGCGCGCGTCGGTGCGCCATGGCTGTTGACGTGGCTGAGGAACTTGGGCAGCCAGCCGTCGACCGAGCCCTGGTAGAGCGTGCGCGACGAACCGGCCATTGCCGTCATGATCGACAGCATCAGTGCCAGGATCATCAGCATCACCATGATCGAGGTGATGAAGCCAGCGCCGCCGACCATCCGGGCCATGGCTTCGGCAACGCCCGAGCCGTCGACGATCGGCGTGGCCAGCATGCCGTTGAGGCCGAGCACGCCCTGGAAGGTGAACGGCACCAGTGTGTAGAGCGCTAGGCAGAGCAGGCCAGAGTAGAAGATAGCACGGACAGTGTCGCGACCGGGGTTCTTGAACTCAGAGGTGTAGCAGATGGCCGTCTCGAAGGCGTAAGCCGACCAAGCGGCGATGAACATGCCGCCGAAGGCCAGGGTCCAGCCGGCGACGTTCCACGCGCCGGGCTCAGGCGAGTAGGCGGCGGCGAGCGGCACCAGCGGCGAATAGTTGTCCCAGTTGATCTGGCCGGTGATGATCGGGACGATGCCGACGATCAGCATCGGCACGATGACGATCAGGCCGATGTATTTCTGCACATTGGCGGTGCCGAGGATGCCGCGATGCTGGATGGCGAAGGTTATCAGCATCAGGATGACGCCGATGAAAAACACCGAGTTGAGTGAGAAGCTGACCGGGCCGAGCGTGCCGTGATAGAGCGTCCAGGTGCGGATCGCAGGGGTCGCTGCCGCAGTCAGGGCGGTCACTGCATCAGCTGCGCTCGTGCCGACATTGGCTGCCATGTACTGCAGCACCTCGGGCGAGGTTTCGGTGAAGCCGGGGATCGGCGCCAGCGCGTTGAGGATATAGGCCGCCGCAATTGAACAGCCCAGCGACAGCACCGGCGTCCAGGCGAGCCAGTTGCACCACACCGACAGCGGCGCGATGAATTTGGAATAGCGCAGCCATGCAGTCGCGCCATAGACCGAGGCGCCACCCGACTTGGACGGGAACAGCCCGGCAATCTCGGCATAGGTGAAGGACTGGATCAGGCCGAGGATGATCGAGGCCGTCCAGATCAGGAAGGCGATGTTGCCGGTGGTGCCGGCGATGCCGCCGATCGAAAACAGGACGAGGGCCGGCACGCCGCTGGCCACCCAGAAGGCGCCGCGCCAGTCGATTGTTCGTTGAAGCTGGCCGTCACCGGCGTCGCTGTGACTTGCTGTCGTTGTGCTCATTGTCGTTCCCCGTCTTGTTCAAAAAGGCCCCGCGCCTCCCAGCGCGGGACCGTGTCTGCGTTGTTGTTGGGTTCAGCGTGTCAGAGCACGAAGAACCAGTTGGATATCAGAACCACGGCGAGACCGGCGATCAGCGTCACGTAGGGCAGGATGCCGGCCTTCCTCTTGCGCAGGTCGGCCTCGTGCATGCCGAGATCGTCGAGCATGTGCGCCGGGAACTTGCCGCCGTCCTGGATGTAGTGGCGGTAGCAGAACACCGGGATGATCAGGGCCACGGTGAACAGGCCAGCCCAAAGAGCCATCGGGTTCCACACCTTGGCGCCAGCGCCCATGAACGCGGCATTGACGAAGGCGAAGATCGTGCCCAGTGCCAGCAGCCAGGTCGGGGCCTTCCACGGACGGTGGATGTGGCCGTTGTCGATGCGGTGGATCCAGCCGGCGTTCAGGTTCAGGAAGTTGAACATGATGTAGCCGCAGTTGGCGACGGCGAGGATGAAGAAGAAGCTCGTCGCGTCCGTGGCGGCGATCGCCAGCAGGAAGAGGTTGAAGATCAGGTCCGTCCACATGGCACGAGTCGGTGCGCCATGCTCGTTGACGTGGCTGAGATACTTGGGCAGCCAGCCGTCGACCGAACCCTGGTAGAGGGTGCGCGACGAACCGGCCATGGCGGTCATGATCGCGAGCAGCAGCGCCAGGATCATCAGCATGACGAGCAGGGTCTTCACCAGCGCGCCGCCGCCGACCATCGTGGCCATGGCGTCGGCGACGCCCGAACCGTCGACGATCGGGGTTGCCAGCATGCCGTTGATGCCGAGCACGCCCTGGAAGGTGAAGGGCACCAGGATGTAGAGCAGCATGCACAGCAGGCCGGAGTAGAAGATGGCCTTGAAGGTGTCGGTGGCCGGGTTCTTGAATTCGCGGGTATAGCAGACCGCGGTCTCGAAGCCGTAGGTCGACCAGGCGGCGATGAACATGCCGCCGAGCGCCAGCGTCCAGCCGGCGGTGTTCCACGAACCGGGCTCGGGCGCATAGGCTGCGGCCAGCGGCACCAGCGGCGAATAGTTGTCCCAGTTGATCTGCCCGGTGATGATCGGCACGACGCCGACGATCAGCAGCGGGATGATGACCAGCATGCCGACGATCTTCTGCACGCTTGCCGTGCCGAGGATGCCGCGGTGCTGGATGGCGAAGGTCATCAGCATCAGGATCGCGCCGATCCAGAAGGTGGCGTTGAGCGAGAAGCCGACCGGGCCCAGCGTGTGGCTGTAGAGCGTCCAGGTGCGGATACCGGGCGTGCCGGCGGCGGTGACCGCAGCGACCGCGTCAGCAGCGCTCGTGCCGACATTGGCTGCCAGGTACTGCAGCACCTCGGGTGAGGTTTCGGTGAAGCCCGGGATCGGCGCGAGCGCGTTGAGGATATAGGCGGCCGCGATGGTGCAGCCGAGCGACAGCACCGGCGTCCAGGCGAACCAGTTGCACCACACCGACAGCGGCGCGACGAACTTCGAATAGCGCAGCCAGGCGGTGGCGCCATAGACCGAGGCACCGCCCGACTTGTTCGGGAACAGGCCGGCGATCTCGGCGTAGGTGAACGACTGGATGAAACCCATGAGGATGGACAGGGTCCAGATCAGGAAGGCGATGTTGCCTGTGGTGCCGGCGATGCCGCCGATCGAGAACAGAACGAGCGGCGGCACGCCGCTGGCCACCCAGAAGGCGCCTCGCCAGTCGATTGTCCTGTGAAGTTGGCCGGCGGATTCCGCCGGACTGATGTCCGTTACAGCGCTCATTTGCTCAGTTCCCCATGGATTGAGAATGCCCGTCGCCCACGCCGGCATTTCCCGGTTTCTTGGTACGGCGGCAGTTTCCGCTAAGGCTTCTTTTTTTCCTCAAAGTGAAGTTTGTCTGAATTCGATGCGCCGTCAAGCCATTTTGTCGCAGCGCTGGTGGAAACTTCGATCCACGCTCCCCATGTCATAAGGTTGGCCAGGGTGCGCGTATCTTTCCGGCCAGGCAAATCCCACCCGAAGGGGTAGTGCGGCGGTTTTTCGGCCGTTCGCCGGCTACCAAGACGGCTCCGCTCCTATTTTGCCTAATATACTGGAATGAAAAAATCATTCATGTTATGAATTGAAGCTAAGGCCGAAAATAGATCGACCTGACACAGGAGACGTCGGCAAGAGGTGGGCGCACGAACATAGGCGGGAGGAACATGAACGCCGAATGGAAGGGTCAGCGCCAGGGCATCGGGATTGAGGTGGTGCCAGTGGCAAGAGACAGCAAGTTCAAGATATTGATCGCCGAGCGAAACCCGCTGGTGGTCGCGGCACTTGGCGACATGATCGCGCGCGACGGCCGCTTCGAGCTCGTCGACAGCGTGCCGACCGGCAAGGCCTTTCTCCAGGCGGCTTCCGAGCCAGATCAATCGTTCGATTTGGCGGTGCTCGGCTGGAAGTTGTCCGATATGGACAGTGGCGAGGTGCTGGCCGAAATGCAGCGGCGTTCGCTGCACGCCCGTGTCGTGGTCTTTTCCAATGACCATGACATATCGATCCTCAAGCAGTGCGTCCGCCTTGGCGTCCAAGGCTTCTGCTATCAGTTCGACGACCCGGCGATCCTGTTCGATACGCTGGTGGCGGTGGCGCACGGCCGCATCTGTATCCCTTATGTCGACGTGTCCAAGATCAACGACACGCCGCTGTCGCGTTTGACCACGCGCGAGCGCGAGCTGCTTTCGGTATTGGCGGATGGCTGGACCAATCTGCAGATCGCGGCGCGCACCGGGATCTCGGAAAATACGGTCAAATACCATCTCAAGAATCTTTACGACAAACTCGACGTCCGCAACCGGGCGATGGCCGTGGCTCTCTACGCCAGCGAAAAGAACCGTGGTCCGAGCGTGAACGCCTAGCCGGACGATTTTTCGGTTTTCGGAACGGGTCGTGCCTTTCGAGGCCGGCCCGTTTTTGTTTGATCGTGCCTTTCGGCGGCAGCAACCGCCCTCTGAAGTCGGCGCTGCTCGCAGGCCCTTTCGGTCCTTACTGCCTCGCTTCGCTCCTCCGGCGAACTCAGGGCCATCTCTCCGCCATTTCGTGGATCCTGGGAGACCGCAGCCCCAGCCGAGATTGACGTTTCCTCTCCCTCGCGAGGGCAGAAGTGGTTCGCGCAGCGAACCAGTGAGAGAGATAAAACCCCGAGATCTGCGCTAACCGAATTTCACCTTGAGGAAAGCCACAAGGCCGAGGCTCGTCGCCCGGTCCTCACGCAGCCTTGGCCGCTGCGATGCCCCGTGAAAGCAAAAATGCCGCCCCGGTCGGGGCGGCATTGCATGTCACTCAAGCAGGGCGCGGTCGTGGGACCGTAAATTACTCTGCTGCGACGGACGAGGCGGTCTGCAGGTACGATTCCAGCGAGTCGTCGAGCGCGTCCTTCCACGGCGTATGATGCGGCGGCGCCATCGTGCCGGTGATGACCGAGCGGTAGGAATGGTTGCGGAACTCCATGATTCCCTTCTTCTTGTGTTCCTTCCACTCGAAGAAGGCCGCGTTTGCGCCGTCCACGTTGAAGCTCGGATAGTCGGTTTCCGCGATCAGTTCCTTGACGTAGTCGCCCTGGTATTCGATCGCGTCATGGGTGTCCTTGCCGGCATCCTCGCGAGCAACGCGGTCCTGCACGTCGGCGACCATCTCCTGCTTGGTGGCAGGCAGCTTGACGCGGCCGAGGATCACGTCGCGTGCCCACCAGGCCTGCGCGTCGAACATGTTGAAGGTGAACCACTGGTCCTGCATGCCGATATAGAACATCGCCGGATTGTGGACGTAGGCGACGCCCTTGTAGAGGTCGGCGGTCGCCAGGCGGTTGGCGGTCCTGAGGCGCAGGTCGTCAGGCAAGAACGGGAAGTGGTGCTTGTAGCCAGTGCACAGGATGATGGCGTCGATGCGCTTGGTCGACCCGTCCTTGAAGGTGGCGGTGTTGATTTCGACCTTCTCCAGCAGCGGCCTCTCTTCCCAGTTGTCGGGCCATTTGAAGCCCATCGGCGCGGTGCGGTAGGAGTTGGTGACCGACTTGGCGCCATACTTCCAGCATTGCGAGCCGATGTCCTCGGCCGAGTAGCTGGTGCCGATGAGCAGGACGTCCTTGCCGGCGAACTCGCGGGCGTCGCGGAAGTCGTGGGCGTGAAGGATGCGGCCGTTGAAGCGGTCGAAGCCGGGGAATTCGGGAACGTTCGGGGTCGAGAAATGGCCCGAGGCGACGATGACGTTGTCGAATTCCTCGGAGTAGCAGTGATCCTTCGGCAGGTCCTGCACGGTGACGGTGAATTTCTTGGTCTCTTCGTTCCAGGTCACCATGCGCACGGCGGTCTCGAAACGGATCCATTTGCGGACGCCGGCCTTGTTCACGCGGCCTTCGATGTAGTCGAAGAGAACAGCGCGCGGCGGATAGGAGGCGATCTGCTTGCCGAAATGCTCTTCGAAGGAATAGTCGGCGAACTCGAGGCCCTCCTTGGGGCCGTTCGACCAGAGATAGCGGTACATGGAACCATGAACGGGCTCGCCATACTGATCGAGGCCGGTGCGCCAGGTGTAGTTCCAAAGGCCACCCCAGTTGGCCTGCTTTTCGAAGCAGACGATTTCCGGGATTTCTGCGCCCTTTTCCGCGGCCGACTGGAATGCTCTCAGCTGGGCCAGACCCGACGGTCCGGCTCCGATCACGGCGACACGCTTAGCTGTCATGGTTTCCTCCTATTTTGGTATAGACCAAATTTGGCTTATTGGTTCCTCTGGTCCAGAGTATATTGACGGCCGTTATACCAATTTGTCAACGATGAGTTTCCTGTGAGGAACAAAAATTTCGCTCCATGAGGATGAAGCTCCCAGGTTTTGATGATACTTACAGCCATGCAGAATTCCAGCTTTGCCCATCATCTTGCGGTTTCCAGCGTCCTGCCGCGGCTTTCCGTCGGCATGCCGAATGCGGTGAATGTCGGGTTCCTGGCTCCGCTCAGCGGGCAGGTCGAGTCATGGGGCTTGCCCGGATTGCATGGCTGCCGGATCTGGGAGGACTGGCTCAACAAGACCGGCGGGTTGCTGATCAACGGGCGGCGCTATCCGATCAAGATCGTCGAGTACGACTGCGACTACGATGCCGGGCGGGCCGAGGCGGGCGCGCGCCATCTGATAGAGCAGCATGACATCAAGCTGCTGATGATGCTGGGCGGAGATACGATTGCGCCGATACGGGATTACCTGACCCAGCGCAAAGTCCTGACCTCAACGCTGCTGCCCAGCGACCTGTCGCCGGATACGCCTTATCTGATCGCACCCAGCGAACTGCATCCGATCTACAATGTGACAGGAGTGGACTGGCTGGCCAAGGCAAAGCCAGAGCTTCGGACTGTCGCGATATGCAGCCAGTCGGATGCGCTTGGCCTGCCCTCGCTAGCGACGTATCGCGCAGCCTTCAAAGCGGCCAATGTGGGGATTGCCAAGGAAATCCAGTACGATCCTGGCACCACAGATGCTGCCGGAATCGTGCAGCCGATGCTGGATTCGAACCCTGATATCCTGTGCTGGTGCACCAGCTATACGCCCATGGTCCATGCCATGACCGAATATGCGCATGCGCAGGGCTTCAAGGGGCAGATCATCTCCTGCACGCTGGACTATTACGATCAGCTCGTGGCCCGGACATCTGTCGAATTCATGGAAGGTTTCGTCTTCCAGTTCCCCGATTTCGACGACGAAAAGCTGACGGACAAGACGTTTTTCTTCAATCAGCCAAAGGGCTTCTTCGACGAGTACAACCACCGCTTTCCCGGCACCTGGACCGCGGTGAGCTGGGAGTATGTCGCCATCCTGGATATCTGGCATGCGGCGGTCGAAAAGTGCAACAGCGTCAATCCTCTACCCGTCTTGGCGGCCATGAAGCAGCTTGGACATGTCACCCACGCGTTCGGTCCGGCTCATTGGTGGGGCGAGAGCATGTTCGGGATCGACAACGCGCTGGTCGGAGACTGGCCGGTGGTGACGCTAAAGAACGGCAAGGCGAAAATTGCTGCTTTCGGCTCGATCCCGCGCTGGCTGAAACGCCATGGCGGCCTTCTCAAGCAGGAAATGTCGGATCTGGGACAGCTTTGGGACCAGCGCCTGCAATCGAGCGGGAATGGAACCGCCTTGCAGGCACGGACTCCGGAGTCAGTCCTGCAGAAATAACTTCTGCTCCTCGACCAGGTGCAGCTTGATGAATTCGACGGCTCGCTCCACGTCGCGAGAGGCAATCGCATTGAACAGCGCGTTGTAGCGCTGTTGGTACTCGAGGATCCGTTTCGGGGACAGATGCCGGCGAAGGAGCGTCGTACGAAAGCTCACCCGGCAGGCCTCGATCGTCAGATTGTAGCAGGATGCGAGCAGGCGATTGTGCGTTCCTTCGGCAATCTTGCGATAGATTTCCTCTTCGCATTTCACGAAAGCGGCAACGTCGGTATGCACGCTTTCGATCTTCGACATGAGTTGTTCCAGGTCCCACACTTCGCGCGGAGTCATGTTGATGACGGCAAGGCGAACCATTTCGGGCTCAAGGATACCGCGCACCACAAGGTGGTCCAGGGGGCTGGTCTCCATGGCGACCGAGCTCTCGCCGCGCTCCGGCACATCGTCCGAGCGATAGGTGACGAAACTGCCGCTGCCGGGACGTCGATTGATGACTTTGCGCGCTTCCAGCACATCCAGTGCCTCGCGCACGGTATTGCGGGCTACCCCCAACTCCGAAGCCAACGCCCGCTCAGACGGAAGGCGCGTGTTCAGCGGATACTCCTCCGACGTTATTTTCGCCAACAAGCGATCCAGAACCGTCTGCACAGTCGCCCCCACCGAGTAGGTTGCGATGATCTGAGATGTGAGTTGGTCGGCTTCAGCCTTCATTTCGCGACCCTGCATATCAGTTCTGCCTCATGGCCACGGCGCGAGGCGAAGCCTACCGCAGCACAGTCTAAGTTTGAAATGTTTGTCGAATCCGACCCAGTAGCACGGTTGACGGGGCGGGGACAATCGCTTGACAGGTTAGGGGACGTCAATGGTCCGGACCTCGCCCGACAGGCCGCCCGGGGTCGGTCGCCTCGCCTCATTTTTCAGCTATGCGGCGAAACGAAGCCTTGCTAGGGCGGTAAAATCGAGTATTCTCTAGACTGAAATATTTTTACACACAGGCAAATTTTGACGAGGTGGTGATGACTATCGCAGACTACCCCGCCGTGACCTCCGGCCCGCCGCGGCCGAGTCTCATCCTGCAGCCCGGGCTGCTGTTGCCGGGCATGGAGCGTTACCATGTGCCGGGC
>NZ_JACHOT010000017.1 GCF_014200015.1 Aminobacter niigataensis | reverse complement strand
GGTCGCCCGTTGTGACGCCGAGCGAAACGAACAGCTGCTGCAGCTTCGACACCAGGGCCGCCAGCTCGTCCCAGGACAGCCGCCGCTCGACCTTGTCTTCGCCGCGAAAGACGATCGCCTCGCCGGAGCCCGCGCCGCGCAGCAGGTTCTCGGCGAAGTTCAGCCTGGCATCGGGGAAGAAGGCAGCGCCCGGCATCTTGTCGCCATCGACCAGCACGCGGCTGCCCTTGTCGCCGACGATGCCGCAGAAGTCCCAGACCAGGTTCCAGAAGCCCTCGCGCTCGTCCACCGACCAGGCGTGCAGTTCGGCATAGCTGGAGAATGCACGCCCCGCGCGGGCCGACGCCTCGGCCATGAACGCCGTCAACGGCGCTTCCGCGACCTGCTTGGCGGAAGGCACCCACAGCGGCGTTTCAACGGACATCGGCATCTCTCCCGATTTAGGCATGCGCCAAACCGCCTCTTGCGTCAGATCCGCATGGTTGCATTGACTCTTCGCCAGCTTAAACTGATATCTGTGATCACAGATATTAACCTACTCGATTCTATTGCAAACTGCAAACGACTGAGCCGTGAAATGTTGCCGCGCATGCCCTTTTTGCAGGTCAGCAAGGCGCGGCTGTCGTTCGCGCCCCTCACGAATGACAACCCCCAGCGAATGGATGACTTGATGACCCGCCCCACCCCAGATCGCCAATCGTTGCGCGAGGCGCTAGCCGACGGTGCACGCCATGGGCGCTATGTACTTCGCAACTTGCGGCTTTGTTCGGCCCTGACGACCACGGGATCCACGGCGGCTGATGCGGAATTCATGCTCACCGATGTAACGATAGAGAATGGCGAGATCGCAGCGACAAACCCTACGGGCATTTTTGCTGCCGACGCTGGCACTCTTTCGATCGATGCCGGCGGAAGGGTTGCCTTGCCCGCATTCGTCGACTGCCACACGCATCTCGACAAGGGCCATATCCTGCCGCGAACGCCTGAGGCGGATGGTTCATTCGCCGGCGCCATGACCGCCACCATTTCCGACCGCACGCAAAATTGGTCGCATGAAGATGTAGCGCGACGCATGGATTTCGCGCTCCGATGTGCTTACCACTACGGCACCATCGCGATCCGCACGCATCTCGATTCCAAGCCGCCACAAGATGCGATCTCGTGGCCGGTGTTCCAGGAATTGCGCGACCAATGGCGCGGACGCATCGAACTGCAGGCCGCCTGCCTGTTCGGCATCGATCTGGCACGCGATCAGGTCGCACTCGAAGACATCGCCCGGCGTGTTGCCGCCGCTGGCGGCATGCTCGGCGCAGTGGCATTCCCCACGCCGGACCTCGACATGCTGCTCGACCGGATGTTTGCCACGGCCACCCGCTTCGGAATGGACCTCGATTTCCATGCCGACGAAACTGCCGATCCCTCGGCAGACGCCCTACGTCGCATCGCCGAGGCCGCGCTTCGGTCTCGCTTTTCCGGAAAGGTACTTGTTGGGCATTGCTGCTCGCTGGCGAGACAAGACCATGCGGCGGTCGATGAGACGCTCGACAAGGTCGCATTGGCTGGAGTGGCAGTGGTTTCACTGCCGATGTGCAATCTCTATCTGCAGGACCGTCGCAACGACGGCACCACGCCACGCTGGCGCGGCGTCACGCTGTTGCATGAAATGAAGCAGCGCGGCATTGCCGTGGCACTGGCTTCCGACAACACGCGCGATCCATTCTATGCCTATGGCGACCTCGACATGATGGAAACCTATCGGATGGGGACCCGCATCCTGCACCTCGATCATCAGGTGGGAGACTGGCCGAGGGCGGTATCGGCTACGCCGGCTGCAATCATGCGTCTCGACGGCAAAGGTGTGATCGCTGAAGGGCAGCCCGGCGATTTCACCCTGTTCGAGGGGCGCACATGGTCAGAACTGCTGTCACGTCCTGAAAGCAACCGCATCGTTGTCCGGCACGGCGCCCCCATCGACGCGCCGCTGCCATCCTACGCGGAACTTGACGACCTTTCAGGCCTGGCGCTGCAATGAGCAGTCAAAGCATATCGGCGGCCGGTCCTTCCGGCCGCCGATATGGGGCAATGGGCTGCGGCAGTTGGACAGGCATCGATGATGGATGCCTATGGAATGCGCCAGGTGCACTCCGTCTGGTCTGCCGCGGCAACCATGCCCGTACCTCTAGCTGAGCATCTGAAGGTCGCCATCGACGGCTATGGCTTGGCCCGTTGTTGTTCGAAACCGCAGCGATGCCAGGCAGACAATGGTGTCCGCAATCTGCCGGGGTGAAACAAATTCCGCGATCGAGGCGCACTTCAGGGCGTCCTGCTTCATTTCCTCGAAACTGATGCCGCGAAGCTCCGCCTTCTGGGCGAGCACCGCATCCTGTCTTTCGCCGGAAACAATACCTGGCAGGATTGCGTTGACGCGAATCCCCAGGCTGCCGAGTTCCATCGCCAGGGATTTCGTAAACCCCACGACCGCCCATTTCGACGCGGCATAGGGTGTCCTCAATTGAAACCCCAGCCTGCCCGCCGCAGAGGACATGTTGACGATGCTCGGGTTCTCGCTCGACTGCAAATGCGGGATGGCAAGACGAACGCAATTGAACTGCCCGGTCGTGTTGACGTCCAGGGTCCTGTCCCATTCCTCGGGCGTGATCTCGTCGACGCGCCCCACCGGTCCGGCGATGCCGGCATTGTTGACCAGGCAATCTATACCGCCGAGCTGCTTGACCGCATCGGCGAAGAATTCGGCAACAGAGGCCCGGTCGGAAACATCGCAATAGGATGCCGTCAGCCGGCGATGCAGCTGCCTCACATTCGCCAGGCCGTCGCGATCGACGTCGCAGATGTGCACATAGGCGCCCTCGTCGAGGAAGGCCTTGGCGATCTTCAGCCCTATCCCGCCAGCGCCTGCGGTAACAATGACACGCAGTCCCTTCAGCCCGAGATCCATCGTCGCTCTCCGTATTGGTCAGCTCGACATTTCACGTTTGCGGCACCTCAGTCCGCCGCTTGTTCGGCGAGCACCTGCTGGGCAACGCGGAAGCACTCGAGGGCTCGCGGAACACCGCAATAGATGGCCACCACATGGATCGCCGCCCTCACCTGTTCCTTCGTCACGCCGTTGGCGTTGAGGGCCGCCCGGCAATGGACTTCCCATTCATGCATTTGTCCGAGAGCTCCGATCATGGCCAGATTCATCAGGCTGCGGGTTTTCACGTCGATGGCGTCGTCGCTCCAGCCAAACCCCCAGGCCCATGCCGTCATCGCTTCCTGAAACGGCCGGGTGAAGTCGTCCGCGTCCGTCAAATTGGCGGCCACGTAGCGTTCGCCTAGCGTTGCCTTCCGTTTGGCGACACCACGTTCGAACAGGTTGTTGTCAATCATTGTCATCCTCCATGCAGCAAAGTCGTTGGGCCAATCTGAGCCCCGGCAGAATTCAGTTCATGCTTGCCAGTCCGGCAGCGCAACGCTGGTCTATGGCCAGCATCGTCCTGCCGCGCCTCCTCGCGCTTCCGACCGCCTTCTGCGGCTAGACTAGAAGGCGACCTTGTCTCCGCCCTTCAGCGCCAGTATCTCGCGCGCCTCCTGCGCCGTCGCGATCTCGAGGCCGAGCCCCTCGATGATCTGGCGCGCGCGCGAAACCTGCTGTGCATTCGTCTTGGCCAACTGGCCGGGGCCGATCCACAGCGAATCTTCCAGGCCGACACGGACGTTTCCGCCCATCGCGGCTGCCATCGCAGCGATGGGCATCTGGTTGCGTCCAGCGCCCAGCACCGACCATTTGTACTGGTCGCCAAACAACCGATCGGCCGTGCGCTTCATATGCAGCACATCTTCCGGATGGGGGCCGATGCCACCCAAGATGCCAAACACCGTCTGGATGAACAGCGGCGGCTTCACCAGGCCGCGCTGCAGGAAGTAGTGCAGATTGTAGAGGTGGCCGGTATCGTAGCACTCGAACTCGAAGCGGGTTTCGGCCTCGCCCAGGGAGCGGAGCGCGTACTCGATGTCCTTGAAGGTATTTCGGAAAATCAGGTCCCTGGAGGATTCCAGCGCCTCTCGTTCCCAGTCGTGCTTGAACTCCTTGAAACGATCAAGCATCGGGAACAGCCCGAAATTGAACGAGCCCATGTTCAGCGACGCAACCTCCGGCTTGTATACCGCCGCCGGCTTGATCCGCTCTTCCACCTTCATCCACGGCGCACCGCCGGTGGTGATGTTGATCACGCAGTCCGAACGCTGCTTGACCACTTTCAGGAAGGGCTCGAATCCTTCGGGCGTCTGATCCGGCTTTCCGGTTATCGGATCGCGGGCATGCAGATGCACGATCGCAGCGCCGGCTTCCGCGGCGCCGATCGCGGCTTCCGCGATCTCCTCGGGCGACACCGGAAGGTGCGGCGACATCGAAGGCGTGTGAATAGCGCCGGTCACGGCGCAGGTGATGATGACTTTGTTGGAAATGGCCATGGCTCTCAACGATTGGTTGTCGGATCTTGCTGCTTCTTGTGATCGCCAAGGGCCTGCAGGCGGCGGTCACGCCACTCGCTCTTGGCAGCAATCATGTCGGGGGTGGGCGGCAGGCCCCAGCTTTCAACAACACGCTCGACGTTACCGGCGTCCCACACCGACGAAGGCGGCGGCGCGGCGGTGATTTCTCGAAATATTCCGCCGTAGCGCTGGAGGTAGTCGCCGATGCCACCGGGCGCGTTGAGTTCGATCGTCGCCAGCGGCCCCATGAACGACCAGCGAAGGCCCAGGCCGTCCGAAACCGTCCTGTCGAGATCGTGGGCACTGATCACACCATCGCCGACAAGACGCAGCGCCTCGGCCAGCAGCGCTGCCTGAAGGCGGTTGAGGACAAATCCCTGCACCTCGCGCCTGACGACAACAGGAACTTGACCGACGTCCCGATAGAACTCGCCCGCCCGTGAAATGACTTCGAAATCCGTCCATTCGCCGCCGCAGAGCTCGACCACCGGGATCAGATGCGGGGGATTGACCGGATGCGCGACAAGGCATCGATGACGGCCCGGCAAGCCGCTGGCAAATGCCGAGGGCATGATCGTCGAGGTCGACGACGCGAGAATGACATCGCTTGAAGCGACCGCGTCGATCTTCGCAAACAGCTCTCTCTTCTTGTCGGCTGCCTCGGGTCCGCATTCCTGGACAAGGCAAACACCATCGACCGCATCTTCAAGCGAGGCCGACAGCCGAACCACGCCGGACACCTCGGAGAGTCCGTCCTCCTCGATGATCTTTCCGATGGCGCCTGCCGCCGCCTCGAGACTTCGTCGGTCGCTGTCGAACAGGTTCACCGACCAGCCGGCCCTGGCGAACACGACGGCCCAGGATCGGCCGATAAGCCCGGCGCCGACTATGCCAACTGACCGCATGAAACGCCCTTTTTCCTCGACACACCTGAATTAATCTGTGATCACAGATCACGACTAACGCATCGTCGACACCCTGTCTAGGACAAATCGCGACGCACATCCGGCCTGCACATGGCAGGACAGTTGTTGCCGCGATTGAACGTTGGCGTGCGATCGGTGATTGCGTTGTTCAGCGCGCCGAACCCACAACAACTGCGGTGCGCGACGCACGCCCACTTGCTGTGATCAGGTGATTACGGATAACGTTGCAAGGATTGCACGCCCGAAAAACCTGCGAGTACCGATTTTGGAACAGACCGACACCGCCCTGACCCAGATGGGGCAATTGGAGCGCGTCACGCTCGGCGAGCGTGCCTATCTCAAGCTTAGACAGCTCATCATGTCGGGAAAGCTTGCGCCGAACGAGAAGCTTTCACTGAGGTCCGTGGCCGAGGCATTGGGCGTATCGATCATGCCGGTGCGGGAAGCGGTCACGCGCCTGGTCGCCGAAGGCGCCCTCTCCCTTCTGCCCAACAGGGCCATAAGCGTCCCGTTGATGACAAGGGCAAAGTTCGAGGAGCTGCTGCGCATCCGCACCGAGATCGAGGGGTTTGCTGCGGCCGAAGCTGCCGCGCATCGAACCAGCCGCGATCTCAAGCTGATATTGGACTACGACAAGGATTTCCGCGACGCCGTTGGCAAAGGCGATTCCGAAGTGGACAGTTCGCTGCAGTTGAACAAGGAACTGCATTTTGCCGTCTATGAAGCCGCCGGATCGCCAATCCTCGTCTCCATCATCGAAGGGCTGTGGCTCAAGGTGGGACCGGTGATCAACCTGGACCTGCGGGCGTCCCAGCGGCTCGCGAGCGGAAACGCGGAGACGCATCACGCGCGCCTCGTCGAAGCGATCATCAATCAGGACGGGAACGCCGCGCGAGCCGCCGTGGTTGCCGACATCAGGTCATCCGGCGAGTTTATACTTGGTTCAAATCAACTTTGGACAAACTTGCCAGAGCCGGCCTGATGCCGACAAAGACACGCGCGTTTTTTCAATAGATGTGCGCGGACCTGCGCGACATAACCTGTTGTCGAACGCCCAATCTCGACCATTCCGGATTTTTAAGTAATGAATTTTCTTAGCGACAACACCTCTGGCGCCAGTCCGAATATTCTGAAGGCGATCGTCGAAAGCAACGATGGCGATCAGTCCCCGTACGGCGGTGACATCTGGACGAAACGAGCCGAAGCCGCCATCGCAGATGTTTTTGGATGCGACGTGGCTGTCTTTTTTGTCACGACTGGGACTGTCAGCAATGCACTTGCGGTGTCGGCTATTTCTCCGCCCTCCAGAGCCGTTTTTTGTCACGACAATGCCCACCTGATCGACAGCGAGTGCGGGGCGCCGGAATTCTTCACCAATGGCGGCAAGCTGGTCGGCATTGCCGGACCAGCCGGCAAGATGGACCCTCAAGCGCTCGCATCCAGGTTGCAGCAGTTCCCGCCAGATGTCGCCAGGCAGGTACAGCCGGGTGCGCTGTCGATCTCGCAGGCGACGGAATCCGGAACCGTCTACCGTCCGAGCGAGATACGTTCGATTGCCGATCTCGCACATGGTGCCGGAATGAGTGTCCACATGGACGGAGCGCGGTTCGCTAACGCCGTCGCAGCCCTCGACACGGCACCGGCAGAGATCACGTGGAAAGCCGGCATCGATGTTCTTTCGCTGGGGGCGACGAAAAACGGCGCCCTCGCCTGCGAAGCCATCGTGTTCTTCGACATGTCCAAGGCTGCCGATTTTGCTTTTCGCCGCAAGAAGGGCGGCCAGACACTGTCGAAAGGCCGTTTTCTTGGTGCACAGATGACCGCCTATCTCGCCGACGACCATTGGCTCGACCTTGCCCGTCATGCCAATCGCGCTGCGGAGCGGCTAGCCGCGCGGCTGGCCGAGATGCCCACTGTGCGGCTCCCCTGGGCGACAGAGGCGAATGTCGTTTTCGCAACCCTTCCACGGGGAATGGACGCGGCGCTTCGTGCAGCGGGCGCCCGCTATCATCTCTGGGATGCGAAATGCCTGCTCCCTGCCGACCGGCCGGCTGATGACGAAGTGCTCGTGCGCTTCATTTGTTCATTTGGGACCGCCGATGCCGACATCGACACGCTGACGGATCTGATCAGGCAATACAGCGCCTGACACGGGCGGCCTGATCGAGACAGCGCTAGCCTGAACCAGCCTCGGATAGAGGCTGGATACTGCCGCTATGAAAAATCGCCGGCCCGTGCACGCAGGCGAGACCCAATGCATGCCGTGCGGCGAGCACAATTGGACATGGCGCCGAAATTGCCGGAGACGACAGAGCTCGCGACCTCCCGAGCTCGAAAGCCCGGCATCACCGGCGCTTTTCCCATTAATACCTTTCAAATTCAAAGTCTTGCGCCACGGCAAACCAAGCCCGTTCGTGCATACGACCCATTCCCGAGATCGTTTCCTCCTGGGTATGATCACAGATCACGAACGCATTGACTCGCAAACTGATCGCATGGCAAGATACTTTACGATTGGAAAGGTCATGGAGGAGGCGTGACGCTTTCGCAATGCAGGCAGGAGGGGAGAGCGCGATCCTGCCGCAATCGTCAATCGGCTGAACGGTTCGCTTCCGCCCTCGCGGTTGGGGTGCCGAAGGTCGGCCGCTTGCTCGAAAAGCTCGATGACCGCGGCGGAGCAGGCTTCTGAACCAGAAACCCCGCATCCGGTGAACTGAAACCTGTCCGGCAAGGCTGCCCAGTCGTGCCAGGACCAATGGGAGGAAATGACGTGAAATCAAGGATCAAGGTTGCGCTGAAGCAACTGGGGCTAGTCTTGTCTCTTGCTGTCGGCCTGATGGGATCGAGCCTCAAGGCCGGAGCGCAGGAGGAGATCGCCTTCGCGACCAACTGGAAAGCTCAGGGTGGCCACGCCGGGTTTTATCAGGCGCTCGCCGACGGAACATACAAGCAGTACGGTCTCGATGTCAGGATCGTGCAGGGCGGGCCGCAGATAAACACCCGTAGCCTGCTGTCTGCCGGCAAGGTCGACTTTCTGCTTTCGGTGCCGCAGTTGGCACTGGAAAACAGCCGCCAGAAGATACCGACGGCGATGGTGGCGGCCTTCTTCCAAAGAGATCCGACGACGCTGATGGCACATCCGGGCAAGTACAAGGATCTCGCCGATATGCGCCGGGCCCGGACGATCTATGTGGCCCGAGCTGCCCAGTTCACGTACTGGCCATGGGTGAAGCACAAGTTTGGTCTCAGCGACGACCAGGTGAAGGCGTATAGTTTCACGCTGGCGCCGTTCCTTGCCGACCCGGAAGCCGTCCAGCAAGCCTATGCTACTGCGGAACCCCTCTACATCGACACATTCAAGCCGGACGTATTCCTGCTCGCCGACTATGGCTGGTCCGGCTATTCGAACATCATCGAGACGCGTCGGGAAATCATCGAAAAGAACCCCGACCTGGTGCAGCGCTTCATCGATGCTTCGATCATCGGATGGAACAACTATCTCTATGGCGACCGCAAGCAGGCCAATGCACTGATCAAGAAAGACAATCCGGAAATGACGGACGCAAAGCTCGATGCGGAAATCGCCGAGATCCAGCGTCTCGGCCTCGTTGACGGCGGCGACACGCTGAAAGTGGGCCTCGGCGCGATCGACCTGAAGCGCTTTGCCAGCTGGTTTGACGACCTGATGGAAGTCGGCCTCTACAAGCCCGGCGAAGTTGACCTTGAGACGGTCGTCACCGACCAGTTCGTCAACAAGGGTGTCGGCCTCGACGTTCGCAAGCGGCTTGAATCCCAATAGGCTGGCGCCGACCGGCCGCCCGGCCCGGAGGCATTCCACCGGGCCCCTGCCGCCACGCCAAAGCCCACAATGACGTCTTGGGAGCAGTCGACGACCTCGTCTGCTCCCGATTTGAACGGCGACGCAGCGCGTTCGGCCCCGTCGCCAGGAGCCTCACCGGCGACCATCGAACTGACCTATATTTTCGGAGAAAAAAGTGCCCGAGCCGCTTCCAAATTATATCGTCCAGAATGGCAAGCTCATTGGATATGAGGAGGCCGTCACGCATGTGATGTCGCCTGCCGTCAAGTATGGCCTAGCTGCCTTTGAAGGGCTCTGCGCGTATTGGAGCGATAGCGATCAGGAGCTCTTCGCTTTTCGCCTCCAGGAACATACCGAACGGCTGTTTCAATCGATGAAGCTGCTGAGATTCGAACCGACTTTCTCGGCCGACGAGATCAACGACCGGACGATCGAGCTTTTGCGGCGCAACAATGTCCGCGAGCCCGTGCACATTCGCGCGATCGCCTATCTCGACGGCAAGGGCGAACACATTGTCCCTGGTCCTGTCGGCTACGCAATTTCTGCACTGCCTCTCGCGCGAAGCAGCAAGACCCAGACCGGCATCCGCTGTCAGGTCAGCGCATGGACGCGCATTTCCGATGGTTCCATGCCGCCGCGCATCAAGACGAGCGGCAATTATGTCAACAGCCGTCTTGCCAGGCTCCAGGCCAGGCATGATGGCTATGACGACGCGATCCTCCTCAACAACGCCGGCACCGTCGCGGAGTCGCCCGGAGCCTGCATCTTTCTGCGCCGCCGCGACGAACTCATCACACCAGATGTGACGAGCGGCATTCTCGAAAGCATCACTCGCGACACGATCTTGCATCTGGCGCGGGAAGCGGGAATCCAAGTGACCGAAAGGCCCGTCGACAAGACAGAACTTTACACTGCCCGGGAGATCTTCCTGGTCGGCTCGGCCGCGGAGGTCCTGCCGGTGGTCGACGTTGACGGCATATCGATCGGCGATGGCTCGCCAGGGCCGATGACAGCGGAGCTGCAGCGCGGCTACTTCGATGCGGTGATCGGCCAGACTGCCTTGGAGCAGGGTTGGTTGACCCGCGTGCATCAAACCTGACACGGATTTCGAGGCGGCCTCGGTTCGATGCCGCCTCACCCGGGCAAGGGCCAGAGCCTGCGAGGTCGGAAAGTGCCTACTACGGTCCGATCAACGCTGCGTCAGGGCGGCGACTTTCAGTGTCCTGTCACCAGGGCCGGGCGCCACCGATGATTTCCATGGCCCTCTCAGCGAAGCGGCCGGCCAGCGGGGCGACATCAGCGGCATTGTTCGAAGCCGCGTTGCCGGCGCGCGCCCGATCGGCAATGCCGACAAAGATCACGGCAAAACGAAATAGCGAAAAGACCAGGTGGAAGCGTTCGAGCGGCGCGGTCGGCGCCGCATGCGCGAAATAATGGTCGAGGAATTCGCGTTGGCTCGGAATGCCGAGCGCCGCAATGTCGAGACCAAGGATGCCACCATATTCGTCAGGCGAGCAATGCCAGGTCATCGAGCAGAAGCCGAGATCGGCAAGCGGGTGGCCGAGCGTTGACAACTCCCAGTCGAGGATACCGATCACCTCGGGCTTTTCGGGATGAAACAGCAGGTTGCCGAGCCGGAAATCGCCATGCGCGATCGACACGCGCCCATCGTCCGCCGGCATGTTCTGCGGCAGCCAGTCGGCCACCGCCTCCAAGACAGGGATACGTTCGCCTGGCGATTCCCTGAGTTGCCTTGTCCAGCGACCGATCTGGCGTTCGAAATAATTGCCTGGCTTGCCGTAGTCGCCGAGGCCGACCCCGTCCGGGCGCACCGCATGCAGTTTGGCCATCGCCTCGGCCATGCCGAGATAGATGCCACGCCGCTCGTCGGGGGAAAGACCCGGCAGCGAGCAGTCATGGAAAACGCGACCTTCGAGGCGCTCCATGAGGTAAAACGGCGTGCCAAGCGGCGCGTCGCCATCGTGGTAGAGCACCGGCTTCGGCACCGGCGCACTGGTCGGCGCCAGCGCTTCCAGCACGCGGAACTCGCGGTCGATGGCATGCGCCCCGCGCAGGATCGGCCCGGCCGGCTTCTTGCGCAACACCATGCGGCGGGCACCGAAATCGACGAAATAGGTCGGATTGGACTGGCCGCCGCCGATGCGTTCAAGCGTCATTTGGCCCTCGCCGAAGCGCCCGCCGAGAAACGCCTCGAGCGCTGCCGGATCGAAATCTGCGTTCATGGCGTTTTGCGCCTTGTCATCCTGGGCCATCAAAGCGCTATGCCTCGCCTTCGACGTTCCAGCGCCAGAAACCAGAACCTTCCTCATTGAGGGAGCGGTTCAGCACCATCTTGTGCACTTCGTCAGCGCCGTCGACCAGCCGCGCCTGGCGGGCATAGCGATAAATCCATTCGAGCACGGTATCCTTGGAATAACCCCGGGCACCATTGATCTGGATCGCCACGTCGGCGGCGTCGTGCAGCACATTGGCGACCTGCACTTTGGCCATCGACACTTCCTTGCGGGCGAAGCCGCCCCCGTCGAGTTCCCAAGCCGCCTTCATCACCAGCAGGCGGCCGATCTCGATGCGCATGGCGAGGTCGCCGAGCTTGAGCTGGATGCTCTCGCGATCGGCGAGGCGGACGCCGAAACCGTAGCGTTCGGAGGCATAGGCGCGCGCGATCTCGACGCAACGCTTGGACAGGCCGAGCCAGCGCATGCAGTGGGTGAGCCGGGCCGGCCCGAGCCGCACCTGTGTCACCTTCATGCCCCTGCCCTCGCCGGCGAGCATATTTTCGACGGGGATTTCCAGCCCGTCGAATTCAAGCTCGCAATGGCCGCCATGCTCCTCCGGCCCCATGATCTCGATGCGGCGCTTGATGGACCAGCCCGGCTGATCCCGGTGAAACATCAATGCCGACAATCCCTGCTTCGGATCGTCGGAGGTACGGGCGATCAGGATGAAGTGGCTGGCGTCCTCGGCGCCGGTGATGAACCACTTGCGGCCGCTGACGACATATTTGTCGCCGCGTTTCTCGGCGCGGGTGGCGATCATCGATGGATCGGAGCCACCGCCAGGATGCGGTTCGGTCATGGCGAATGCCGAGCGTACCTTGCCCTCGACGATCGGCTTCAGCCATTTTTCCTTCTGGTCGGGCGTGCCCAGCGCCTCCAGCACCATCATGTTGCCGTCGTCGGGCGCGGCAGAATTGAACACCACCGGGCCGAAGATCGAGCGGTTCATCTCCTCGTAGCAGACCGCCATGCCCATCTTGCCAAGTCCGGCACCGCCAGTTTCAGGCTTGAGCTGCAGGCACCACAGCCCGGCGGCCCTGGCCTTGGCGCGAAGTGTGTCGAGCAACGGCAGGGCGATGTTGCCATGCGCGTCATAGGACGCCTTGTCGGCCTCCAGCGGCAGGATCTCGCGCGCGACAAACGCTGCGATGCGGCTGCGGTATTCTTCGACGCTGGCGGGAATTTCGAAATTCATGATGGCCTCACAGTGACGAAACGAGATGGCCGCCATCGACCTCGATCGACGAGCCGGTGATGTAGCTGCCGGCGGCGGAAGCAAGCAGCAGCAGCGCGCCGTCGAGTTCTCGCGGATGGCCGAGGCGGCGCTGCGGGACGCGCTTGATGAGGTCAAGCCCAGCTGGGGAGGTAAAGAACTCGCGGTTGATGTCTGTCTCGATATAGCCGGGGCATAGCGCGTTGACCCGGATGCCCTCGCGCGCCCATTCGAGCGCCAGCGCCTTGGTCAGCTGGATCACGCCGGCTTTGGACGCGGCATAGGCGCTGAGATTGCCGGCAACGCGGTGCCCCAGGATCGAGGCGATGTTGACGATCGCCCCACCCCGGCCCAAAGCCTTCATGCCGCGCGCCACCGCCTGGGAAACGACAAAGACGCCCTTGAGATTGGTGTCCAGCACCCGGTCCCATTCGGCCTCGTCGAGGTCGAGCGCGCGGGACGCCCCAGAGATGCCGGCATTGTTGATCAGGATGTCGAAGCTTTTGCCAGCCAGCGCCGCAGCCACCGAGGCGCTGTCGGTCACGTCCATCTGGATCGCGCTGGCCTTCCCGCCGGAAGCAGCGATGCTGGCGCAAGCGTCGTCCAGCGCAGCGCCGCGGCGCGCGGCGAGCGTGACGCTGACGCCAAGGCTTGCGAGCAGCTCGGCGAAATGCAGGCCGAGGCCGCCGGAGGCGCCGGTGATGAGGGCGGTCTTTTCCTTGATATCTTCGAACAGCATCAGGTGATCACCTCAAAAATCGAGCGAGCGCTCGTTTTCTCTATTCGCCTGCCTCCCCTTTTGCAACCAGGCAATTGCTGCTATTTCGACGGCAGATGGCGCACGTCACAGGTCGCTGGCGGTGGGAGGCAGGTTGAATTTCGCGGGGCAAAGGCAGTGGACGGCCGCATTCTCGACGGAGGCGCTGTGTGCGCGCATCCTCGACCGGCATCGCGACACCGTGCGCGTGCAGAAACCACATGTCGCCGTCGCCAATCTCGCGCGCATCATCGAAGCGACGCTGAAGCTTTCGAACAAGCAGGGCTTCCACGCCACCAGCCTGCGCGACCTGGCGCAAGCGTCCGGTCTCAGCATGGGCGGGCTCTATTCCTATTTCGACAACAAGAGGACCCTGCTGTCGATGATCCTCGGCGAGGTTTCGACGACGGTAAGCGAGGTCCTCAGGGCCGCCCCAGAGGGGACCGCTGACGATCCGCTTGGCCATCTCAAATGGCTGATCGAGACGCATATCCGGCTGACCGAGGCAATGCAGCCGTGGTTCGTCTTTGCTTACATGGAAGCCAAATCGTTTCCGGCGGCCGAACGGCGGATGGCCGTCGACAGTGAGGCTGCCACCGAAGAGATTTTCGCCGCCATCCTGCGCCAGGGCGTGGCCAGCGGCAAGTTCGCCGTCGCCGATATCGAACTGACCGCGTCGCTGATCAAGCCCCTGCTGCAGGACTGGTACGTGAAGCGGGCCAAGTACCGCAAGCGCTCCACGAGCGTCGAGCAATATATCGACGCGGTCACGGAGATCGTCGCGGCGACGGTGCTTCCGCGAGGTTGAACTGCGTCGGGCTGCGCGGTGGCCGGGGCCACCTACTTCCGGGTTCAGGTCGCCGAACTGTACCATGCGCCTTGCAAGAAGCTTCCGAGGCCAAGCCGATGACGGGCAGACATCTTCCGCTCGCCTGTGGATGAGATCATGCCGACGCCGGAAGCGGACAAACTACCGATCGACATACGCGGCGATCTGGCCAGTATCCTTGCCATATCCCTGAAAGCGAACAACCCGCCGAGAGGGCGGGTTGTTCGCAAGTTGGGTTGATTTTGGAGCCAGGATTCTGTCTTTTCTGTCCGGCTTTGTCGGCGTTGGCCTGCTTGGGGGCGGCTGATGCGGTTCCAATCGGAGCGTCACC
>NZ_JACHOT010000016.1 GCF_014200015.1 Aminobacter niigataensis | reverse complement strand
ATCACGTCAAAGCCCAGCCCGACAAGGCGTTTCACCGTATCCGGCGAAGCACCAACCCGGCTCTCAATCGCATCAATCTCTCTCGGTATGAATATGGTTCCAGGCATCCGGGCTCTCCGCGCAACTGGTCGCCCGCCGGGAAAATGTCCCGGCGGCGTTCATGTCATTTCTGTCGCAATTGCCGATTGGCGGATCGGCCGAACCGATCGGGGCGTCAGGTGCCCAGCGGGCCCGAAAATCGTCGCCGGTTTCCGGGCCAGTACACTAGTGGGCGACCAGAATGCCCTTGGCCTCGAAGATCGCGCGGATCTGCCGGACGTAGCCGTGATAATCCTTGTCTTCGTGGGTCTTGCTCCACTGCCGCGGACGCGGCAGATCGATCTTGAGGTCGAGATCGACGCGGCCGGGACGCGGCGACATCACCAGCACGCGGTCGGCAAGGAACACCGCCTCGTCGATGCCGTGGGTGATGAACAGCACCGTGTTGCCAAGCCTGAGCCACATCGACTGCAGATCCATGATCATCTGTTCGCGCGTCAGCGCGTCGAGCGCGCCAAACGGCTCGTCCATCAACAGCAGGCCTGGCTCCTGGATCAGTGCCCGGCAGATCGCCACGCGCTGGCGCATGCCGCCGGAGAGCTCGGAGGGATACTTGTTGCCAAAGCCTTCGAGGCCGACCTGGGCCAGCAATTCTTCGGCACGTTGCCTGTATTTCGCGGCATCGAGCTTCTTGATCTCGATCGGCAGCAGGATGTTGTCGAGCACCGTGCGCCAGTAGAGCAACAGATCCGACTGGAACACGACGCCGGTTTTCGGATGCGGCCTGCTGACGCCGTCTCCGTCGATGGAGATGCTGCCGGTCGAGGCGGGTGTCAGGCCGGCGAGAAGCGAAAGCAGCGTGCTCTTGCCGCAACCGCTCGGCCCGACGACGGCAACAAAGCTGCCGGGCTCGATCCTGAGATCGATCTTGTCGAGGGCGAGGACGTCATCGTCCTCGCGTGTCTTGTAGATCTTGGAAAGCCGGGAAATGTCGACCGCCGCGCCAGTCTGGGTAGTGGCACTCATGGAATTGCCTCACTGAACCTGTATTCGTTGTTGCCGGACCGATTGAAGGGCCGGGTTATTTGGCGGAGTCGCGCTTGTAGGTGACGCGGGACTCGATGGTGTCGATGATGAAATAGAGCATCACGCCAAGTCCCGAGATCGCCACCACGGTGGCGAAGTTGAGCGTCGTGTCGAACTGCGAATTGGCCTGGAGCTGCAGGTAGCCAAGACCGCGCTCGGCAGCAACATACTCGCCGATGACCGCACCGATGACCGCAAGCGACACCGCCACCTTGAAGCCGCCGAAAATATTCGGCAGTGCTGCTGGCAGGCGAACCTTGAAGAACGTCTGCCATTCGCCGGCACCCATCGAGCGGACGAGATTGACCAGGTTCTTGTCGAGCGACTGCAGGCCGACGACGGTGGAAATGACGATCGGGAAGAACGAGATCAGGAAGGCCAGCGTGATCTTGGGCGCCCAGCCGTAGCCGAGATAGAGCACCAGCAGCGGCGCCAGCGCTACCTTGGGCACCGTCTGCAGCGCCACCAGGATCGGGTAGATGGCACGTTCGAAAGCCCTGGAATAGAAGATCGACAGCGCCAAGGGGATGCCGACCAGCACCCCCATGGCAAAGCCGACGACCACTTCAAAAAGCGTGACATAGCCATGGGTGGCGAGCAGCGGCAGCTCGTTGACGATCCGCGTGGCGATAGCCAGCGGGGTCGGCAGGACGAACTCCGACAGCCCCGACAAGGGAACCAGAATCTGCCAGGCACCGAGCAGAACGACCGCGAGGATAAGCGCCGAGTAACGCTCCAGCCAGGGTCCTCGCGATTTTTTCTTGCTGCTCATGTTGTTGCCTTGCTTTTTCTGCGCCTGACCGGCGCCGATTACATCCGTGCTCGCCACCGTAGCCTCACTGCGTCAGAAGATCATTGGTATAAAAGGTCGAGATGGGCTTCGGTTCACCGATCTCGTCGACGCTGCCGATCAGCTTGAGCGCATCGGCAATCGTCTTCTCATCGACCCATCCGAGAGGCTTGCCCGTGGATGCCGGAATGGACTTTGAAGTCGCTTCGACCTGCTCGCGGACGACCTTGTCGGACGGTCCGGCCTGCCATACCGCTTTCAAAGCGGCGGTCGCTGCGGCAGGATCGCTGCGCGACATTTCGATTGCCTTGCTGGTGACGGAAAGGAAGTTGCGAAGCACGTCGCCCTTCTTCTCCACACCGTCGGCGCTGGCGACAACGGCCAGGCCGGGAACTGCGAGGCCGAATTCCTCCATGTCGAGGACAGCGAAATTGGTCGAGGTCTTGTCGATGAGAACAGGCAGATCGCTTGTGCGGTACACGCCAACCACGTCGACCTTCTTCTGCACGAACTGCGGAATGCGGGTCTGGCTGTCCATCTGGATCTTATTTACCTTCTTGCAGTCGATATTATTCACACTGCAGAAGACATCCATGTAGGCCGTCGACGTTTCGCCGATCGAGCTTGCGATGGACTTGCCCTCGAGATCGCTTGGCTTGACCACCGGATTCTCGGGATGAGAAATAAGGACAACGGGCGCGGCCGGCTGGTAAAGAGAAATAATCTTGACCGGCATGCCTTTCTGGATTGCCGTGATCGCAAATATTCCAGGAACCACTGCAAGGTCTTCCTGGCCCTGAAGAAGGGCCGCGAGGGCCGCCTGCGCGCCAGCACCTTCACCGAGCGTCACATTGAGGCCGGCATCCTTGTAGAGGCCTTTTTCCTGCCCCAGGTAGAAGAAGCCGTATTCGCCCTTCAGCTTCCAGCTGAAACGTAGATTGATGTCCTCGGCCATCGCACTGTGACTTGCCAGGACGGTGGCTATGGCAGCGGTCGCGGCCAGAGCCGTGCCGCGAATGAGACCTGTGACGTACAACATTTCTCTCCTCCCTAAACGAGCACCGACTGGCGCCCCCTATGGCCCGAAGGCCTGCCTCTCTCCCCCGAACAAGGCACGACAGCTCAAGCTCTCGATCCTCATTCTTGATCTCATAGTGTGATCACATTTGATCTTTGTCAAGCGACGAATCTCGGTTCGCTTCTAACAAATGTCGAGCTTGCCTCCGGGCCAACCGGCTGCACCCAGCCTTGCGCGCAAGCATCGGAAATCGCTTCGGGATTCGCCACGCGTCGCAGCGTCGCGACCTTGCCTCGGCACGGCAATGGGCGCGCGCGCCTCGGCGGCCGACACAAATATATCAGGAAAGAGACCGGATCCGGGTGGCCTTCGGATCGTCAGTGCGCGGTGGCGAATGTGCTCGGCAACGAACTCTCGATCGCGGCGCGGGTCAGGTCGCGGGCAATGAAAACCAGCCAGCCATGCGGCATGCCATCCGGCCAGCGCTCCAGATACTCCGGCGGATAAACGACGTGCTGGACGCCGTGGATGACAACCGGACGCGCATCGCCCTTGACCGGCAGCAAGCCCTTCACGCGAAGGATCGACTGGCCGCGACCGGCCAGAAGCAGTTCGAGCCAGTCTACGAAAGCAGGCCAGTCCACCTCTCGCGTCACTTCGACCGTGAAGGTCTCGATGCCGTCGCTGTGCTTGCCCAAGGCTGGCGTGTCGGCCATTTCGAAATGGCGCGGCTGCCAGCTTTCTTCGTGATCGAAGATGTCGGCCGCGCTTGGCATGCTTGCGCGGCTGGAGACAAGCTGCCTGACCTGAGGGTTCACCTTGCCGACATCCTGGCCAAGCGCGTCGAGCCGCCAGGGCTCGACGAGATCCGACTTGGTGATGACTACGCAGTCGGCAAGCGCGACCTGCTGCACCGCTTCGGCGAAGCTGCCGATGCTGTTGGCGCCGCTGACGCCGTCGACGGTGGCCACGATGCTGCCCGCCCGATAGCCGCGACGAAGCTGAAGATCGCTCATCACCGCCTGCATGATCGGTGCGGGATCGGCGAGGCCCGTGGTTTCAACCACGACCCGGCGGAAAGGCGCCACCTCGCTGCGACGAACCATCGCCAGAAGGTCCGCCAGTGTGGAAACGAGATCATCGCGCACCGCGCAGCACAGGCAGCCCGAGGACAACAGCACGGCGTCCTCGGATACTTCCCGCACCAGAAGGTGGTCGAGCCCGACTTCGCCGAACTCGTTGATGATCACGGCTGTATCGGCGAGATCCGGCTCGCCGAGCAGATACCTCAGGAAGGTCGTCTTGCCGCTTCCCAGGAAGCCGGTCAGCACATGGACCGGAATTCTGTCGTCAATCGTCGAAGCGGCAGGCTGCACGGTCAGTTGACCTCGAAGATCGCGTCGACTTCGACTGGCACGTTGCGTGGCAGCGAATAACACCCGACGGCAGCACGGGCATGGCGCCCTGCCTCGCCGAACACGTCGACCATCAGGTCGGATGCGCCGTTGATGACCTTGGGGTGATCCTTGAAGTCAGGCTCGGCATTGACGAAGCCGCCGAGGCGGATGACGCCGACAACGCGATCGAGATCGCCATCGAGCGCCTGCTTGAGCTGGGCCAGGATGTTGACGGCGCAGAGCCGGGCCGCCGCCTGGCCTTCCTCGACCGTGTAGTCGGAGCCGAGTTTGCCGGTGTATTTGTCCTTGCCGGCCTCGCTCGGCACCTGGCCGGAAATGTAGACCTGGTTGCCCAGCCGGCGCGCCGGCACGTAGTTGGCAGCAGGAGCCACGGTTGCCGGCAGGCTGATGCCCAGGCGCGCGAGATTTTGTTCAAACTTACCCGCCATGGTGCGGTCCTCCCAGATCGTGATTTCAGTAGTCGAATTGCAGTTCCGGCCCCTGCGCGAAGGGCAGCTCGATGCCCTGCGAACCGGCGACGCTGAGCAGCGCCTTGCAGGTGGTGCGGATGTCGTGGACGATGCCCTTCTTGGCAGCAGTCGCGTTGCCATCCTTCAGCGCGGCAAGAATGTCTTCGTGGTCGGAGGCATTCCACGGCATCGATGGGATCAGCAGCGACATGTACATGGTCGGGCCGAACTGCAGCCAAAGCGATTCGATCAGCGGCATCAGCACTTCGGAATCCGCAGCCTCGTAAACCGTGAAATGGAATTTCTGGTTATAGGACAGGCAGTTCAGGATATCGCGCTTTTCGATCGCCACGAGCAGTTGCTTGTTGAGGCTGGTCAGTTGGCTGATCAGGGCAGGTGTCACCTTCTTGGCGGCAAGCTCGGTCGCCATGCCTTCGAGCATCTCGCGCACGGCGAAAAGATCGCTGAGCTTTTCCGGTCCCAGCCGTGGCACACGCACCGAACCGCCCTTGGTCTCCTCCAGGGCATTCGCCGCAACCAGTCGGCTCAGCACTTCGCGAACCGGCATAGGGCTGGTGCCAAAACCTGCGGCCAGCTTGCGCAGGCTCATCACCTGGCCGGGCAGGAATGCGCCCACCATCAGCCCACGGCGCATATAGCTCAGCACGTGCTCGTGGACGTGACCGCGCGCCGGCTTGACGGCATCTTTGTCGCCGTTGGCACCTTCGACCTTGTCTATCCGCATTCCGCTTCTCCGCCTCTCGCCAATTTCCTCAAGAGTTGCGCTGTACGAGGAACGACGTTGCTGCGGTCGGCCGCAGACAGACGCCGGCCGGGGGCAGAAGTTGACAGGCCGCAATCTGTGATCTCATATTGTGATCAATAAATGATCTTTCCCTGAACGGCAACCTTTAACTGCCGCCGGTCGGCCGAGCGAATTGGTGCCTGCCCAGCTGTCGGGTTGCGGCATTCCTGCCTCAGCCTGAATTGGCGACAACGCTGTTTTCAATGGCAAAGGCCGTGACAATTGCAAAGGAATATCGATGACCATAGCTGCACCTGACCAAGTATCCCTGCGCGAGACGATCACCGCAGCCGCAGTGCATGGGCGATACATGCTGCGCAATGTCCGTCTCAACAATGCAGTAACCGCAACAGGTGCCATCGAAACCGCGGGTGCCGAGTTCTTTCTCGCTGACCTGACTGTAGAGCACGGCAAGATATTGGCAATAACCCCGGCGGCCATTCACCCGCATCCGGCGGGCATCATTTCGGTCGACGCCGGAGGCCGTATCGTGTTGCCGACCTTCGTCGATTGCCACACGCATCTCGACAAGGGCCACATCCTGCCGCGAACCCCGGGTGCCGACGGGTCTTTCCCCGGTGCCATGAGCTCCACCAGCGCCGACCGCCTGGCCAACTGGTCTGCCGAAGACGTTGCCCGGCGCATGGACTTCGCTTTGCGTTGCGCCCACCACTACGGGACATCAGCCATGCGCACGCATCTCGATTCGGCGCCGCCACAGGATGCGATCTCGTGGCCTGTCTTCGAGCAGATGCGCGAAGCGTGGCGGGGCAGGATCGACCTGCAGGCAGTCTGCCTCGTCGGCATCGACTTTGCCCGCAACGAAGCCGCCCTCGATGCCCTGGCGCAGCGCGTGGCGGCGGCCGGAGGCGTATTTGGCGCCGTCGCATTCCCCGTGCCCGACATCGATGCACTGCTCGACCGCATGTTCGCGACAGCGACCCGGTACGGCCTCGACCTGGATTTCCACGCTGACGAAACGGCCGATCCGGCGGCCAACTCCCTGCATCGCATCGCCGAGGCAGGACTGCGGGCGCGTTTTTCGGGCAAGGTGCTTGTCGGCCATTGCTGTTCGCTCGCCACGCAGGACAGTTCGATCGTCGATAGGACGCTCGACACCGTCGCGGCCGCCGGACTTGCGGTCGTGTCGCTGCCGATGTGCAATCTCTACCTGCAGGATAGGCGTCACGACGGCACCACGCCGAGATGGCGAGGCGTCACCCTGCTGCACGAGATGAGGCGCCGCGGCATTGCGGTCGCGCTCGGCTCCGACAACACGCGGGACCCGTTCTATGCCTATGGCGATCTGGACATGATGGAGACCTATCGGATGGGGACCCGGATCCTGCACCTCGACCACGAGGTGGGGGACTGGCCGAGAGCGGTATCGGCAACGCCTGCTTCGATCATGCGCCTCGACGGGAGGGGCATGATGGGCGAAGGCCTAGCAGCCGACTTCATCTTGTTCGAAGGGCGCTGCTGGTCGGAATTGCTGTCGCGGCCCGAAAGCAACCGCATCGTCATTCGCAGCGGCGCGCCCATCGCCTCGCCGCTTCCCTCCTATGGGGAACTGGACGATCTCGTCGGCCTGGCTCCGCGCTGAATTGCAAAACACGGCTCGGCCGCCGGGTGAACCAGCGGCCGAGGTCCTCAAGTTGGATCGGGCTCGCGCTCGCCCGGTCCAACACCCGGCGTGAAACCGGCCTGTCACCCGACCATCATGCGCGCCGCCGCCATGAGCGACAGGTCCGAACCGCGAGGGCCGATCAGCGAAACGCCATAGGGAGCTCCGTCCACCTTGCCCGCCGGCAGCACTATCTGCGGAAGGCCGGCGAGACCGGCGACGCAAAGCAGGGTCATCGCCTCGTGGCGGTAGCCGTCGAAAACCTCCCCTGGAGCGTCCAGGCGGAACGGTGCATCGTGAACCGCGGGCGCCAGGAGGATGCCATCCAGCCCCAGCAGATCGTCCATCCTTTGCCGGAAGCTGTCCCGGATACGGTTGGCCGCGAGATGGTCATCGTCGGTCAATGACATGGCAAAGGCATATCGCTCATCAAGTCCACGCGAGCGCGGCATGCCGGACGCGGTCATCCACGAAATGACGGACTTTCTGGTGTCCCAGGCCTGCAGCTTGCGAAACGCTTCGTAGACCGCGCTCACGCCGGGTCCCGCATAGACCGACGCCGGTGTCGCACCAAGATGAGCGAAAGCCTGGTCAAAGACCGCCCGGGGCCCGTCGGCGAGCCTGTCCGCCATGTCGCTTGCAACCAACAGCCGAGGCTGGGCGGGCAGGACGATTTCGTCGTCGCCCAGGACCACCTTTCCGGCAGCCTCGAGCGTGTCGATGTCGCGCGCGAAGAGGCCGAATGTATCGAAGCTGGCGGCAAGCTCCATGCAGCCGGCGAGCGACACGCGACCGTGGGTCGGACGGAAACCCCACACCCCGCAGAAACTGGCGGGAAGGCGCACCGAGCCACCCGTATCCGTTCCGATGCCGATATCAGCCAGGTTCGCAGCAACGGCAACAGCGGAGCCGGAAGACGAGCCTCCAGGCACGCGATCTGGAGCAGCGGGGTTTACCGGCGTACCGAAATGGGCGTTCACACCATAGAGCGACCACGCCAGTTCGTCGGTGTGGGTCTTGCCGACAAAGCGGGCGCCTGCGTCGAGCAGGCGCTGAACGGCAGGAGCCGTTCGGGCCTTCACATCGCTCTCGGCCAGCATGAGCGGACATCCGCATCCGGTGCGGTATCCGGAGACATCAAACAGGTCCTTCACCGCAAGGCGCAGCCCCGCAAGCGGGCCAATGCCGGCATTGGCCACTTCGACCGCCCCATAAGGCATGAAGGCGCGAAAATGATCTTGTTGCGGCGACATAAATGCTTCCTGGAAATTGTTCATTCTCGCCGGCTCGACCGCGGTCGAACCGGCGCTTAAGCGGCGCAGATCGCATATGCGCATCGGTGCGTTCAGTCTTTCAGTCGCCGAGGCGGGCGGTCGGCCTCACTCACCCAGCAGTTCGTTGGTGTAGAAGTCCGAAAGCGGCCGGGGCGTGCCGATATCATCGACGCTGCCGATCAGCTTCAGCGCGTTGGCGATGACCTTCTCGTCGACCCAACCGACCGGGGTGCCCGCCGAGGTCGTGAACGATGCCGCCGTCGTCTCGATCTGCCGCTGGAGGACCTGATCCGAGGGCCCTGCCTTCCATACCGCCTTCAATGCGGATGCCGTTCCCGCCGGGTCGGCCCGCATCATTTCGATTGATTTGGCGTTGGCGGCCAGGAAGCTGCGCAAGGCATCTCCATTCTTGGCGATACCCTCGTCGCTGGCGACAATCGCCTCGCCGAGCACGGACAGGCCATAGTCGCTCATGTTGAGGGTCACGAACTTCGCTCCGGCCTTGTCCTCGAGCACCGGCAAATCGTTGTTGCGGTAGACGCTGACGACGTCGACCTGTCTCTGCAGGAACTGGGGAACGCGCGTCTGCGAATCCATCTGGATCTTGTTGATCTTGGTGCAGTCGACACTGTTGATCTCGCAGAAGGCGCCAAGATAGGACGTGCCGGTCTCCCCCACCGCATGCGCGATGGTCTTGCCTTCCAGATCTTTCGGCGTGTTGACCGGATTGTCGGGATGCGAGATCAGCGCAAGCGGGGTCGAAGGCTGGTAGACCCCGATGATCTTGACCGGCATGCCCCTCTGGATCGCCGATACGGCAAAGATCCCAGGCATCACCACCACGTCTTCCTGGCCCTGGATCAGCCCACCCAGTGCGGCCTGCGAACTGGCCCCCTCGCCGAGCTTCAGTTCCAGCCCGGCGTCCTTGTACACGCCCTTCTGATCGCCGAGATAGAAGAAGCCATACGCGCCACTCAGCTTCCAGCTGAAACGGACTTTGAACTCCTCGGCCATCGCACCGTGAGATGCGAAAGCAGTGACGACGGCAGCAGTGGCGGCAAGCGCCAGGCTACGTATGAGACCTTTGCGATACAACGTTTCTCTCCTCCTTTTTGCGGCATCGTGCGGGGCCGACACGGCCCGGCACGCGCGTCTCTATCCTCCAAGAGACGCGGCAGAATTGCGTGCCTAGTCCATTCTTGATCTCATCGTGTGATCACAATTCATTGGTGTCAAGGCAAGAATATGGTCCGGCCAAAAAGTAGTTTTGCTAGCGGCGAATGTACTTCTGAGTAGTAAAACTCAGGCTGGCAGTTCCGGATTGCAAACAGCATCCGGGCCAAATGTATGGACGACTTGCCATCAACTTTGCCGCCCGGCGGGATGCCGACCTCAACCCTGCAAGATCCTGATCATGGCGTCGCCTGGATAGGCGACTTTCCGGCGCCGACCGCCAGCAGCGATCTTTCGGCCTGGCATGTGCCGCAGCTCAAACGCAATTCGGCCGCCGGGCGAGCCGGCGGCCGAATGCACTCTTGAGAAATGCCAGGATCAGGCGGTGGCGCCGACCTGGTAGAGTTCGACCTTGGTGCCGTCGGGATCGGCGATGTAGATCGTCAGCCCGTACGGTCCGTCATGCAGCTCGTTGAAGTAACGCACGCCGGCCTTCTTCAGCTTGGCGTCCAGAGCGCGGACGTCATTGACTTCGAAGGCAATGTGGTCGAGCTGGCGATGGTCGCTCGTCTTGCCGTGGATCAGGGCGATACCCTGATGGAAGGCGGTGAACGGACGGCCGTCGGCGAGCGGCTTGGCCTGCCGGATCGTGAAGCCCAGCTGGTTGGTGTAGAACGCCACCGACGTGTCGATGTCGTTGACCATGATCAGCTGGTGGCCGTAGTTGGTGACGCGCGGCTTGACCTGTTCGCCGATCCAGTCGAGCACCTCCGAGGAGGGCGCGATCTCGCAGAAATACTGCTTCCAGATCTGCTTGGCGGTTGCTTCCCACTCGGCGTTGACGCCCGACACGCAGTCGTCGACGGCAATCACGTCGAGATCGCGCAGATAGGCTTCGCGGATCGAAGTCTCGACGCAGGCATTGGTGGTCGCGCCGGTGACGAACAGATGCTGGGTGCCCAGCATCTTCAGCATCATTTCGAGGCGGGTTTCATAGAATGCGCCGAAGCGATGCTTGCGGATGACGAAGGCCGGATCGAAATCGGCGAGTGGCTTCAGTTCGTCGATGATCTGCTCGTCCCAGCTGCCGGCCAGCGCCGATACCTGCTTGCGCCGGGCGGTATGGCCGAGCAGCTTCTTCTTGGCGCGGTTCTGGTCGACGGCGAAGTGTTCCTGCATCGTCCAGATGACCGGAATGCCGGTGTCCTGGCAGCGCTTGATCAGCTTGGCCAGCGGCGGCACGATCGAGGACAGGCGCTTGGTGTCGACGCCCGAAATACCGAGCGTGCCCTTTTCGTGGATGAAGGCGTTCTGCAGGTCGATGACCAGCAGCGCCGACTTGCGGTAGTCGAGGGCTTCGAGGCTCATTTCTTGTGCTCCACCATGTCGATGCCGAGCACGCCACCGCGGCCCCAGCTGTCCTTGGGCGTCTCGTGAATCACGACGTGCAGGTGATCGGGCTTGCAGGCGGCCTCATCGACCATGGCCTTGGTGATGGCTTTGACGAGATTGCGCTTCTGCTCGACAGTGCGCCCTTCCCACATTTCTACGACGACGAACGGCATTCTATTTCTCCTCTCTTTCGGTGGGCAGCGCGCCGGAGGCCCAGACGGGCACGGCGGGCGCGAAGCCCGAAACCAGATCGTTGTCCGCCCGGTCGGTACCGCAAAGCAGCCACAGCGGACGGTTGGAATAATTGACCAGTACCCGCTCTTCCATGCAGGCGAGATTGGCCGGGTGCCTGGAGTCACGATCGAAACGGCTCGTCGCCGGCATCACCCGGATGACATAAAGCGGTTCCGAAGGATCATACCCTTCAAGCACATGCGGCCCGATATCATCGAGGCTGACCGCCCTGGCCTCAGGCTTCTCCCGCTCCACAGGCAACAGAATAATCGCGCCGGCAAGCGGGCTCACCGGCCAGTAGCGGCCTTCGCTGCCCTGGCTCAGAAACTCACTGTAGCTGCCTGCTTCGGTAAACAGTTCGCTGTCCCATAGGATGACGTCCGCGCCGATGATCTTCTGCGCGGCGTCGACCACGACATCGCTCTCGCACAGGTCGAGAAAGCTCCACGGATCGGTGAGGCCGATGACATGGCCCCACGGATTGTGGATCCCCGACAACCGCTCCTGGCGGATCGTCGCCTTGCGGGCAACGATGCTTGCCACCGCTTCGCGCACCGGCAAACGCGCCGGTGTCAGCGAAACCCGGCCGGCCAGGTCCAGTTGATCGGGGGCCGATGGTGTCATGCCGGCAGCGTCACGCAGCGGCCGCGGCCATAGTTGGTTTCGGCGACCACGCCGTTTTCGTAGACGACGTCGCCGCGCGCCACCGTCATCACCGGCCAGCCCTTGAGCTTCCAGCCTTCATAGATGCAGGTGCCCTTGCCGGTGTGGGTGACGGTGCGCTCCTCGTCGAGGTCGACCAACACCAGGTCGGCATCGAAGCCGACATCGATGTGGCCCTTGCGCGGCCACAGGCCGAAGCGCCGCGCCGGATTGAACGAGTTGAGCTCGACCAGGCGGCTGAGCGGCATGCCGCGCTGATGGACGCCGAAATGCAGCATCAGCGACAGCTCCCACGGGAAGCTGACGACGCCGGGGAATTCAGTCCACAGGTCCTCGAGCTTCTTGGGCAGGAACGGCACGTGATCGGTGCCGAGGCTGTAGACCGAGCCGTTGAGCATGCCGGCCCAGAGGCCTTCGAGCTCGTTGCGATCACGCAGCGGCGGCGAGATCTTGGCGCGCATGTCAAGATCTTCGTCGTAGCAGGTGCGCGTCAGATAATGCGGGCAGGTCTCGACGGTAACGTGCACGCCGCGCGCCTGCGCTTCGGCGGCCAGCACGGGGCCCATGCCGACCGAGGTATGGACCAGATGCAGCGAGCAGCCGGTCTTTTCGGCGAGGAAGATCATGCGGCGAATGGTTTCGACCTCGCAGAAGGCCGGACGCGATTCCGTATAGGCGCCGAGATCCTGACGGCCGGTCGCGGCGATCTCCTTCTTGATCCAAGAGGCGATCTGGGTGTTTTCGCAGTGGACGTTGATGACGCCGCCGGGAACCTTGGCGAGGATGCGCATCGCCGCATAGACCCAGCCGTCGGTCGCCGGCACGATGCCGATCGGATTGTCGGGCTCGTAGCCGAAATAGCACTTGAACGACTTCACGCCGGTCTTGGCGACGATCTCGGGGATCTCGGCGATGTGCTCTTCGCGCTGGATGCCGAAGTGGAAGCCGAAATCGATGACCGAGTTCTCCTCGCCCAGCGCCTTGCGCTCCTCGTAGAACGGCAGGTAGGATTCCTTGAGGTTGCGGATGTAGAGCAGTGCGGTCGTCACGCCGCCGGAAGCCGCCGCCGCCGTCTCCGTGCGCATGTCCTCTGCGAAGGGGAACTTGACGCCGAGGTGGCAGTGCGGGTCGATCAGGCCCGGCATCAGCACGCGACCCTCGGCATCGATGGTGCGGGTTGCGTCGGGCAGCGACTCGTCCGATCCGGTCAGGACGATCTTGCCGTCCTTGACTGCCACGCCGCCGTGGAATTCGCCGTCGTGGCGAACCACCCGCGCATTCTTGATGACCAGATCCGCTTTCATGACTTCTGCTCCAAAATTCCTGCAATGCGCCTGACAATGCCGCTCCACTGGCTGCGGCCGACGGTGATCGGCGCGCGTGCGCCCATGCCGCGCGCCCAGACGGTCTTCAGTCCGAGTTCGCCAGCCGCATCCCTGTCGATCGTGCCGGGAGGGGCCGCGACATCGACCAGCAGCGCATGCTTGGGTAACAGCGCCAGCTGTTCACGCTCGAGCAGGCGCTTTGGCACGCTGCCGATGACGATGTCCATCTTTGGCAGGTATTCCGGCAATTGTTCGAGCGTCAGCGATTCCGCACCCGCCGCGTAAGCCGCAGCGCGCTGGACCGGGTTGCGCGCAGCGACGTGGACATGGGCGCCAAGGGCCAGGAGTGTGTTGGTCAAAAGCGAGCCGATGGTGCCCTGCCCGACCAGGCAGATGTTGGACTTGTGGATGGTGATCTGGGTGTTTTCGATGATCACCTTGAGCACGCCTTCGACGATCGCCGGGCCGCGCAGCAGCATCAGGTCGACGTCCCACTCATATTCGTGCAGCGTGATGTCGAGGGCTTCGCAATGGCCCTTCAGATTGGCGTCGCCCCAGCCGAGGATGATATGGCCAGGCTTGTTCATGCCGTCGAGCATTTCGCGCGTCGGGATGATCTTTTCCGGGCACTTCGGCGCAAACAGCGCGCCTTCGGCGGTGATGCCGGGGATCGGGAACAGCGCGATGTCGGCGCCCTTCAACGCATCGGCAGCGTCCTTTGCATGGTAGACACCCTCGATACCCTCATCCGGCCAAGGGAAACCATAGGCGCGGACGGTCGCTCCGGCACGGACCGCGCAACGGGCGATCTCCTGTTCGCGGGCGTCGCCGGCGACGACGGCGATGACTGTATTTTGCCAGCTCATTGCGCCCTTACCTTCTGAATGACCTGATCCCTGGACATGCCGGCGATACCCATCGCCTCGGCGGTGCGGCCGCCCTTGCGATAGTCGGTGCCGACGGCGATCTGCGCCAGACTGTAGAGCGAATGCGCAACCGGCGTCTCGACGCCTGCGATCTTCGCGAGTTCAAGGAAAGGCAGCAGGCCGTGGCCGAAGTCTTCCTTGTAGTAGCGGTATTCGAGCGAGTCCGGGCCCTTGATGCGCTTGTTGGCCTCGCCGCCGGCAATTGCCGCGCGGAAATCGCTGGTATCGACCACATCGGCCTCGACCGTGCCGAGCAGCTTCATCTCTTCGACGAGGTTGGGCAGATCATGCCCGAAGGCCTTGGCGACCGCCAGCCGCTCGTCGTCGAGCTGCTTCATGACACGGGCGACGCCCGGGGTCATGGCATCGACGTAGAAAGTGAAGTTGCCACCCGTCGCCTCGACCCAGGCTGCCGCCAAAACAGCCGCCGGCGGATGCAGGACCATGTTGACGTTGGAGAGATCGGAGGCGATCACGTCGGCAACCGGGGTGAGGCCCGGATAGAGCTTTCCTGCGATCTCCAGAACTTCCGAACCGCCCTTGAGCGCTGCCGCCTTGAGCTGCTTGGCCCGGCCGGAGACGGTGACGCCATCGGGGCGATACTTGCGCGCGACATAGGTCAGCGTCGAGAACTCGACCACCGGAGGTGCGGCACGGCCGGTGCGTGAAAACGTCTCGGCGAATTCGAGCGCGCCACCGGTGTGGCCGGGATTGAGCACGACAGGCTTGCTGGATGACCATCCCGCCCCTGCCAGCGCCGAAGCGATGGCCGAGTGCGAGAAGGTCGGAAGGACAACCACTGCGACGTCGACACCGTCGATGGCCGCCTTGAGATCGGTGGTGATCAGCGCCGGCCTGGCGACGCCTTCGCCGAGCTTGCCCTCGTAAGCGACACCGCCGAGCTTGATATGCGGCTCGAGGGTTTCGGCCGAGCGCGCCCAGAAATGCACGTCATGACCGGCCTGGACCAATTCCGCGACCGATGCTGCACCGCCCGCGCCTGCGCCTAATACTGCAACCTTCATACTCTCCTCCGAGGATCGAAGCGCAGCGATTCTAGCCGCGCGCCCTCAAGCGCCATGGTGCTGCGGACTGGTTCCTCCCGAGCCCATGCGCTGAATTGATTTCGTCAATCAGTTTGATCACACTTTATGATCACAGATGGAATTGTCAAGCGGAAGAATGCCCTTCCGCCCGTCAGCCTGCGACTGCATCGAAGCCTGCGGCTTCGATGCCCGATATGGCCGCCAGTTCGTCATTGTCGGAGGTGTCGCCAGTGATGCCTACGGCACCGAGCAGGGCGCCAGATGCGGTCCGGATCAGCACGCCGCCAGGCACGGGCACGATGCGGCCACCGGAGACAGCATTCAGGCCTTCCATGAAGTGCGGGCGCTCTTTTGCGATCGTGTCGAGCCAGCGCGAGCCCATGCCGACGGCGAGCGCGCCATAGGCCTTCCCGCTCGCGATTTCGAATCGCAGCATCGACGAGCCGTCCTGTTTCTGGAAGGCGATCAGATGGCCGCCGGCATCCAGCACCGCCACCGACAGCGGCTTCATCTTGGCGTCCTGGGCTTTGGCGAAGGCCGCCGCGATGATGGCATTGGCCTTGGCAAGGGTCAGTTCGGACATGTGGTGTTCCTATCGATTTCCAGAAAGGGCTTTTTTGGCCTTGAGCTCCAACCTGCGCTTGTGGAGGACCGGCTCGGTGTAGCCGTTGGGCTGGGCGCGGCCTTCGAAGACGAGGTCGCAGGCGGCACGG
>NZ_JACHOT010000015.1 GCF_014200015.1 Aminobacter niigataensis | reverse complement strand
ACCACGCCCATGTCGTGGGTGATCAACACCATGGCCATGTTGAGCCGGCGCTGCAGATCCTTGAGCAGGCGCAGGATCTGGGCCTGAACCGTCACGTCGAGCGCCGTCGTCGGCTCGTCGGCGATCAGCAGCTTGGGTTCGCCCGCCAGGGCCGTGGCAATGACGATGCGTTGCCTGAGGCCACCCGACAGTTCGTGAGGATACTGGCGGAGCCGGGCAGTAGGATCGGAGATGCCGACAAGCTTGACGAGTTCCAGCGCGCGCGCCTCTGCCGCGCGTGGCGTCATGTTGAGATGGAGCTCCGCCATCTCGGCAATCTGGCGGCCAATGCGGCGCACTGGATTGAGGGCGCTCATCGGGTCCTGGAAGACGAAGCCGATGCATCTGCCGCGGAGCTTGCGGATTTCCGGCTCAGGCAGTCCGATCAGTTCACGCCCATCAAAGCGTACCGACCCGGACATGCTCGTTGTCACGCCCGTAGGCATGAGACCGAGGGGGGCGAAATTCATCACGGTCTTGCCGCTGCCGCTTTCGCCGACGATGGCAAGGCATTCGCCCTGGCGGACGGCGTAGCTTACCCCGTCGACGGGACGCACGGCGGATTTGGCCGTCAATAGATCGACGGTCAGATTGCTGACGCTCAGAAGCGGTTCGTCATGCATCGGAATTCTCCTTGGCCCAGCCGGCGACTTCGATCCGCCGCATGGCGAGCATGCGCCGGGTCAGCGGCTTCGGGATGCGATTGAGCGCGATGGCTTCGCCGAGCGTGTTGAAGCCAATGACTGCAGCCGTCAGAGCGAGGCCGGGCAGGATGACCTGTCGCGGATCGGACTCAAGATAAGGCAATGCGTCGACAAGCATCTGCCCCCATTCCGGCGTCGGTGGCTGGATGCCCAGACCGAGGAAGCTGAGCGTCGCAACGGCCAAAGCGGCAGTGCCGGCATCTGCCGTCGCATAGACCATCACCGCGCCGATGGTGCCGGGCAGCAGATGGCCGAAGTAGATTCGCCAGGGGCTGGCACCAAGCACACGCAGGGCCTCAATATGCGGCTTGCTCATGATGCTGACTGCAACCGCGCGGCTGATGCGACCGCTCATTGGCCACCATGCAAGTGCAAGTGCCAGCACCATGGTCCAGTAGCCGGGGCCGACAATACCAATGACAGCCAGCGCAGTGATCAGGCTGGGGATGGACAAGCCAACGTCGACGACACGCATCAGCAGGTCGTCGACCCAGCCGCGGTGATAGCCGGCGATCGTGCCCATCAGGATGCCGATCGTCATCGCGATGATGAGGACCGAACCAACGCTGACCAGCGAGGTGTTCGCTGCGATGATCAGTCGACTGAGGGTATCGCGCCCGAGATGGTCGGTACCCAGCCAGTGGGCGACACTTGGTCCGAGGCTACCTTGAAGCAGGTTCTGCGCGCTGGGATCCTGAGGGGCGAGCCAGGGGGCAAAGGTCCCCAGGGCAACGAACAGGCCGATGACGACCAGGGCCACGCGGGGGAACTTGTTCAGCCGGGCGAAAAGTGGCTTGAGTTTGTTCATGATCAGCTCCATTGGCGCCGGATGCGGGGATCGGTCATCAGGACCGCAAGATCGACGATCAGGTTCACCACGATGAAGAAGGTGAGGAAGATCAGCAGGCACGCCTGCACGACCATGAAGTCGCGGAAGCGCACGCCTGCGAGGAAGTAGTCACCAACACCCTGCCAGGCGAAGAGCGGCTCGACGATGATCCCGGTTGCCGTCATCAATCCCACCTGGGTGCCAAGCGCATTGATGAAGACAGGCGTGATGTTTGGCAGCGCTTCGCGGAACAGGATGGCTGTGCGCCCCAGTCCCTTGCTCTTGGCCGTCAGCACGTAGGGGCTGGTCATGGCCTCCTCCAGTCCGACACGCACGACACGGCTGAGCACTGCTGCCGGCAGGACCGCAACCGTGAGCCAGGGCAGCACCCAGCTCGCGGGACCGTTGAAACCGAAGGACGGGAACAATTGGAAGGTGACGGAGAAGCCGTAGATCATCAGCGCCCCGACAAAGAAAGTCGGTGTCGAGGCGCCGATGAGAGCCAGACCGCGCGAAACGCGGTCTGGCAGTTTGTAGGGCCAGAAGGCACCCAGGAACCCGAGAAGCAGGCTGAGCAGAGTCGCAATCACGGCGCTGCCTGCGATAAGTGTCCCGGTGACCATCATACGATGCGGCAGGTCCGCACTGACCGCCTGGCCCGTCCTGTAGGAGATGCCGAAATCTCCTGTAACGGCATCACCAAGCCAATCCACGTAGCGCATCAGCAGTGGCTTGTTCAGTCCTATCTCTTCTTCTACCTGAGCGACGTAACCTGGGACGGCAACCGCGCCGCGCAGTTCGGCAATCAGGACGGCAACGTTGCCCGGGGCTGAGACGACGAGTGTGAAGCAGACCACGGAAGCCAGAAACAACAGGACCAGGGAATGCTTCAGCCGCTTGCTGATGAAGTGGATCATGGCAGCCTCCCGTTACTCAGCCAGCACGATGTTTTCGTACGGCATGTCGTATTCGGTGACCGGGCCGGTGAAGCCCTGGACACGCTTGGAGTGCGCCCAGATGCTGGGAACGTAGACCAGCGGCGCGATCGCGTCGTTGTCATACAGCCAGTCATAGACCTTCTGGATCGTCGGCTCGATTTGGTCCCCGGTCGCCGCCGTCGCCGCATTGATCAGCGGGTCCAGATTGGCAGCGTCGGTGACCAGCTTGCCTTCGACGTCGTTCTTGAAGGTCGACAGGCAGAGCGCCACAACGGATCCGAAAGGATCGTATGGAGCGCCATAGGTGAGGAAGAAGCCGAGATCGTACTTCTTCTCGAGCATGTCGGTGTGCTTGGAGGCATGGTCGACGGAACGGACGACTAGGTCGACACCGATCTCCTTCATCTCGGACTGGATCACCTCGGCGATCACGCGAGAGCCGGGAACGGCATCGGGGCTGACGACCATCTCAAGCGTCAGCGGCTTGCCATCCTTGGAACGGACGGGACTGCCCGTCCAGCCCGCCTTTTCCAGCAGCGCCGAAGCAGCAGCCACGTCGCGGACAGGAGCGTCGTTCTGCTTGCCGGCATATGGCAGCGCCGACGAAAACAGGTTTCCAGCCGGCTTCGCATAGCCGTGGTAGAGAGCCTGGGAAATGGCCGCGCGATCAATGCCGATGCTGATCGCTTTGCGGACCTGCTGGTCCTTCAGCGCATCCGCACGGTCGGGGTTGAAGGCCATCACCAGTGAGACGTTGCCCGGGTCGATGGCGACGTTGAAGCCTGCCGCTTCAAGCTGCTTGCCCTCCTCCGGGGTCAAAGGCGCGATCCAGAAACCGCCGATCAGGTCGATTTCGCCCGCACGAAGTGCTGCGACGCGCGAACGAGGATCCGGAATGACCTTGGCCTCGAGACGTTCGTAGCTCGGCTTGTCACCCCAGTATCCGTCGTAGCGTTCAAAGACGCTCTGTGTGTCGTCGGCACTGGTCTGGCGCCACGGTCCGGTGCCGACAGGCTCGCCGAACTTGCCGTCGGCGCCGACGGACTTGGGGCTCAGGAAGCGCGGCGGCCGGGTGTAGGTGAGCTCCTGCATCAAGGCGAGGACTGGCTCCTTGAAGCGAAGGGTAATGTGGTAGTCGTCTACGACTTCCAAGGATTCGAAATATTTCGAGCAGTTCATCCAGCTGAACTGCTCTTTGCCCATCCAGCGCTCGAGATTCCACTTGCATGACGCAGCATCGAACACGGTGCCGTCCTGGAATGTCACGCCCTGGCGAAGCGTGAGATGAAGGGTCTTGCCGCCGTCCTCGATCTTCCAGTCGGTCGCCAGGCAAGGCTCGATCTGGCCACCCTTGCCGTACTTCACCAACGGCTCGAACATCAGGTCCTGGATCGCCCAGATGGCAAAGTGGCTCTGTGGATCGAGATTGCCGGCTGGCTTGGCAATCGCGACACGGAGCGTGCCGGCCGCACCCTCGGCATACGCGATCCTGGCGAAGGCAGCCTCGGCCATGACCAGTCCTACTGCCGCAGACGATACCTGCAAAAATGAACGCCTATTCAATGACATTAGGTAGCTCCTCTCTTCGATGATCGTTCCCTGGCGCCTTGAAACTTCCGCTGCGGAAATTTAGCGCTCACTTGTATAGACATATCATTCTAGGCATGTATACAATCTTTCGTCAATATCGTATTTTTCGAAAGGAAATTGCGCGGGCGATCCGATCACAATTTCAGAAGGGCGACTCGTTACTGGGCGCGTCGAATTGAGTGTGGAGGGCCTGACGCCCTCCAGGCTGACGGCGAAACTTGGACTAAAGGCCGCTGAAGACGCTCTGCTGGGGCGGGCGGACGGTAGCCATGCAAGTGCATTCGAAGACTATCGCGCTCCGCTATGAATCCAAGTATGGCAAATAATTGTATACTCTAATGGAGAAAATGAATGCGAATTAAGCTCATAAACCCCAATACCACTGCTTCGATGACGGCGCTTATGGGCGAAGCCGCGCGTGCGGTCGCAGCACCCGGCACTGAAGTTGTTCTCGCGACATCTCGCTCCGGCGCGGCATCGATCGAAGGGCATTACGACGAAGCCTTGAGCGTCCTTGGCACCATCGATGAGATACTCAATGGCGATGCTGCCGACGCCTATGTGATCGGCTGCTTCGGCGACCCGGGGCTGCTCGCGGCCAGGGAGATCACTGCAGCTCCGGTCATTGGCATTGCAGAAGCGGCCATGCATGCGGCGGCATTTGTCGCCACCAGCTTCTCCATCGTCACGACACTCGAACGCACCCGCATCATCTCCGAACATCTGGTACGCAACTACGGCATGCAGGATCATTGTCGGCGCGTCCGGGCCACCGACGTACCCGTGCTGGAGCTTGAAAAGCCAGGTTCCAGCGCTCGCGCAATCATCCTGGGCGAGTGCGAGGAAGCGCTGCGTGATGATCGCTCGGAAGCAATCATTCTCGGCTGTGCTGGCATGGCGGACCTGGCAAAGTATCTGGAGGAACGGCTCGGCGTTCCGGTGATCGACGGCGTGGCCGCAGCCGTAAAATTTGCCGAAGCCATCGTCGGAATGGGCTTGCGCACGTCCAAGGCTGGCGACCTGGCATACCCATTGCCGAAACCTTATGTCGGCAAGCTCTCCAGCTATGCTCCCACCAAGTTGTTTCCGACCACTAAGCGTCAATCAGCCGAACGCTTCGCGATTTCAGGGTAAGACCATGGATTTCGATTTCGCCGAACTGCCTGAAATGGACCGCTACCGGTTGCTGACCAACTTCGTCGGGCCGCGTCCGATCGCGCTCGTCACCACCATCGACGAGCACGGCTGCAACAACGCCGCGCCGATGAGCTTCTTCAACGTCTTTTCGCACGAGCCGCCGCTGCTCATCTTGGGCATGCAGACGCGGCCCGACGGCACCGCCAAGGACACCGTCGCCAACATCAGGCGCTCGGGCGAGTTCGTCGTCCACATGGTCAACATGGCGATCGCCAAGGAGATGATCGTCACCGGCATCAACTTCCCCAGCGACGTCGACGAGATCGAGTTCGCTGGCTTCACCAGCACGCCGTCGATCAAGGTCGCGGCACCCCGCATCGAGGAATCACCTTGTGCCATGGAGTGCAAGGTGTCGCAGATCCTCGACTACGGTCGCCGCACCATCGTCATCGGCGAGGTCGTGCAGATGTATGTCCGCGACGAATGCCTCGACGAGCGTGGCCGCTACGTCCGGCCCGAGGTCTATCAACCGATCGCGCGGCTGCATGCCGACAACTACATCGCCGCCGACAACCAGTTCGTACTGAAGCGCCCGGCAGAGCTTCTCCATCACGAGAGAGCCGCCGACTAGGCGCGGGGAGCGTATGTCGCCGAGGTGGAAGAGGAAGTGGTTCGCCGGGTCGGCGAAGCTGCGAACTACGAGTTCGCGATTTCCCTACTCCCAACTACTCCAAAACCGCCAAAGATGCGCAAGCGCGATCGGGATGCGCGGAAGCGCTTCGCCTCGCTGGCGGTCCGAAACCGTCGTTAAGGGACCGAGCCTACGCGAGACGGGTATCTGGAATCCCTAGAGAAAATTCCCGAGCCGCACGAATTGACGGCAAGCCTTGGCCTTCCTCATGGCGATAACACCCATCGCCATGGTTCGGTTCGAGGAGCAGCAACATGCCTGCTCCGGCGACCCCAGAAGTCGCTCTTCTTCCAGCCAGAACGGTCAAATCAGACAAAGCCGCCAGCCTCGGCTGTTCACACTTCTGAAGTTCTCGCCTTGCGAAGGCTTCCTGCCCGCCGATCTGTCCGGGATCACCTACGGCTGGATAGGCTTTGTCGTACTGAGCGCGGTCCTCGCTGTTGCTACGATTGCTGGGATGGTCGGTTTCACCTGGTTGACGATGGCGCGAATGGAACCCATGCATCTTGGATTCCTGGAGCGCTCCGAAAGCGTCATTTTCGCCGCCCTGATCCTGTTCCTCGGCGTCGGCATCATCTTCTTCGGTTTCTAGAGAGTTGGAGCCATTCTTGCGCGGGTACGGATGGCAAAGCGAGGCCCCGCAGGAGAGCGCATGACGCCAGTGTTTCCGGGTAGCCAGGCAAGAAACTTCGCCCTCGCCCTTGAATCTCTAGTAGCTAGAGACCCTATATCTGAAACGGGCTCGCGAACGTTCTGGTTTGCGACGCATCAACAACAGGAGATGAAGATGGTGGATGTCGCAAACACGAGTTCCGAAGGCAAAGGTCATGGCCTCCTTTGCCCTGCCTGCAGGGTCGATCTGGTCATGAGCGAGCGACAGGGCATAGAGATCGACTATTGCCCCAAATGCAGGGGCGTTTGGCTGGATCGCGGCGAGCTCGATAAGATCATCGAGCGCAGCGCGAGCGAAGAGGTGCGGGGTGCGCAGGCGCAACCCTCTACGCCGCCGCCTGCGTCGCAAGGGCAGCCCTATCCGTCCCAGGGCTACTACGAGAGCGGTCATGGTTCAGGGCACGGCGGACATGGAAGTGGCCACGGTCGCGGTCGCAGGCGGTCTTTCCTTGGAGACCTATTTGATTGACGAATTTGCGGGCCGGTCGCCGCCGGCATCTCGCTCGTCGAATGACACCAAGAGGTTGATAATGGGCGCAGGACATTCACACGCGGCGGCAGCTCCGTCCGGGACCGCCGCGGGGCGACACAAGAGCAGACTCGCAGGAGCCCTCGCTCTCACCACGACCTTCATGGTGGTCGAGGTCATCGGCGGTCTGTGGACGGGCAGCCTGGCGCTTCTCGCTGATGCGGCGCATATGCTGACCGACGCAGGCGGTCTTGCCCTGGCGCTGATCGCCGTCCGTTTCGCGGAACGTCCCGCGACTCCGCAGAAGACCTACGGCTATGTTCGCATGGAGGTGCTGTCGGCGCTGACGAATGCCGTCGTTCTGCTGCTGCTGACGATCTACATCTTCTACGAGGCGTACAAGCGCTTCCTGAACCCGCCAGAAATTCTGGGCGGCCCGATGCTTGCGGTGGCGGTGGTCGGCCTCGCGGTCAACCTGATCAGCATGAAGCTCCTGTCGGCGGGATCGTCGGAAAGCCTCAACGTGAAGGGCGCCTATTTCGAGGTTCTGAGCGACATGCTGGGCTCCCTCGGCGTCATCGTCGCCGCGGGCGTCGTCATGCTCACCGGCTGGACGCTGGCCGATCCCATCATCGGCGCCGGCATCGGATTGTTCATCGTTCCGCGCACCTGGATATTACTGAAGCAGGCGATCCACATCCTCATGGAGGGCACACCGCCCGAGGTCGATTTAGCGCTGCTGGAGCGAAAACTGCTGGACATTCCGGGCGTGACGGCGGTGCACGATCTGCACGTCTGGACGATCACATCGGGCATCGACGCCATGAGCTGCCACCTGGTCGTGGCCGACATGGGGCAGGCGCGGGCAACACTTGTCAGCGCCCAGGAGGCGATGAAGGCTGGCTTCGGCCTGACCCACGCGACGATCCAAATCGAGGATCAGAACCTGCGTGAGGCCGAGGGCGAGTTGCGCCTGTAGCGGCGGCCGGGCAAGGCGACGGCAAGCAGCCGGCGAACGCGACGGCGATGGTTGGCGCGGTCGGACATGCTTGAAAACGGGCTGGTTTCCTTGGAAGCCTGCCGCCCCCAAAACAACGGAGACCGAAATGGGAAAACATGGCCACCGTGACCGCGGGTATCGCGACAGTTACGGCCACAGAGACGATCGCGACCCAAGGATGATGGGCGGGCCTGGCGATTACGATGCGCCTCCGGGCCTGCCGCGGAAACTGCCGATGGCCGTCGTCCTTGTCGGCCTCGTCCTGTGGTCGCTGCTCGCCTGGGTCGGTTATGTCCTGGTCGATCCGATCCTCGGCTGGGTTGCGGCCAGTGCCGGCCTCCTGGTTGACGGCGGGAGGGATATTGCAACCGCGACCGGCGGCAAGGAGGTCGGTACCATTCTCGACAATCTCAACGTCAGCGGCCTTTTGGGACAGGTCATCGCCTTGCTGCGCGTGGTGTTGAAGCCGGCAATTGTCGTCGTCTGGGCGATCGGCGCGCTTGTCCTAATCACGGCGCCCCTGATTCTGCGGAAAATAGGCCGGCTGCTCGCCGCGCGCCGGCACTGATCGCACCGGTCCTTCGGTCAGGCACACCCCGGCTTGCCTGGCGCTCTCGGCAATTTCAGTGCCGATCGTATGGTCATGCGTCGCGCCATGGATCGCCGGCGGCAGCGTAGCGAAAACGCTGACGGCGGCGAGCGCGAGTAGACCCAAGACTTGCTCCATAAGCATTTTCCGCCTCAGAGCCATGAGTTGTTGGTTCGGGGATCCCGCGACCGCCCGATGCGCCAGGGCTCGTGGCAGGAGGTATAGGCGGTTGACGACCGCAAGACCGACCATGAGCAGGAACATTGCCACCTTGAACACCAGCAGCTGGCCATAAAGGGTTCCGACCAGGGCGAGAAATCGGCGATGCGGCCATGAGATTCATGCCGGTTCAATGATGGGGTTGGACGGATTGAGACGAAAACCAAATTAGAATAAAGGCTAAAGCTTAGTCGTGTTGCTCAGCCGACGGCGGCTTGCGTAGGGAACGATCAGACAGCCTTTGCACAGATCGACAGACAGGGCTCCGGGATGAAACACTGCGGATCCAGCCGCCGGTCGCTTCAGTGATCGGTCGCGCAGAGTGCGTGGTTGGACAGCGCCCGGATCACGTGGCAATCGCCGACCGTTTCGCCGGTGCAGCAGAGCGCGATGCGTTCGAGTTCCTTCTCCAGCCGTTTCAGCTGCGCGATGCGATCCCTGACCGAGGCCAGTTGCTCCTTCGCGATCCTGTCAGCGTCGGCACACGGCTTTTCCGCGTGACCGCTCAGATCGATGAGCTCGCGGATGGATTCGATGGTGAGGCCGAGGTCCCGGGCATGCCGGATGAAGGCCAGTCGCTCCAGCTCCCGTTTTCCGAAACGGCGCTGGTTGCCCTCCGACCGCTCGGCCGCTTCGAGCAGGCCCATCTGTTCGTAGTAGCGGATTGTCGGAACCTTGACCCCGGTCCGCCGCGATAAATCGCCGATCGAAAACATAGAATTCACCTTAGACTTCCAGCCACTAGAGATATTGTGCTGTCCAGACGCGATGACAAGAGCCAATGCGCCGGTGCGGTCCCCTGGAACCACCGATGCCGCGATCCTGCGGGCAATTCCGGCGGAGGCCGTTGGCAGACTTTTCGCCCAGTGACCAGACCGCCATGCTCGCAGCTGCCGGTTCGCCTACGACGGGGAGGTCCGAAGGCCAACTATGCGGTGTTCGCGGTATCGCGCGATCGATCGTCAGCTTTTGCCGATATTGTTTCCTCCTAGCAGCAGCCAACAGATTGGCCAATCCCAGGCGACGCCGGGCGGCGCATCGACCGCAGAGTCTCGGTAACGGTAGTGTTTTGTCACGTGGCCCCCGGAACTTCAGAAAGTCCGACTCGGTGGCGTAGCAGGTGAGATGCGTGCTCAAAGCTTTCTGTTCGGCAACGGTGCTTTTCCAGCGCGGCTCTCTCCTTGCGGGCTGATACTCGTGCCCCACGAAAATGCGTGGTCTCGTCGAGCGAGAAGATTTTTTGAATCGACCTCCAAAGCTGGCCCGCGTCTCTGCCCGTGAAGTCCGCGCGCGGTGCCGCCGTCGGGCATGAAAAGCGTTGCGTCCGCATAGACGCCGGGCGATCCTGGCAGGCTTTCGAAACTTGACGTTTTGGGCGCGCCGGTCGGGGCGCCCAAAAGGTTTGCATTCAGGGGCGGCGCCGCTTCGCGCTCATTTCAATCCTCGCCAGCCAAGAAGCCGCATGGCATTTGCGGTGACGATGACGGTGGCGCCGGTATCGGCCAGGATGGCCGGCCAGAGGCCTGTTATGCCAATAATCGTAGTGACAAGGAACACCGCCTTGAGGCCGAGCGAGATTGTGATGTTCTGCATGATGTTGGCCATCGTGGCGCGTGACAGCGCTACCATGTTGGCGACGTCCTTGACCCGGCCATGCAAGACCGCCGCATCGGCGGTCTCGAGCGCGACATCGGTGCCGCCGCCCATGGCGATGCCGACATCGGCGGCGGCAAGCGCCGGCGCATCGTTGATGCCGTCGCCGACCTTGCCGACGATCTCGCCCGACTTCTGCAGTTCGCCGACGATGCGCTGCTTGTCTTCCGGCAGAAGTTCAGCGCGCGGCTCGAGGCCGCCGAGGCCGGCGGCGATCGCGGCCGCAGTCCGCTGGTTGTCGCCGGTCAGCATCACGGCGGTGATGCCGAGCTTCTTCAGGGCCGCGATGCCTTCCCTGGCGTCGTCGCGAGGTTCGTCGCGCATGGCGATGAACCCGGCGACCTGGTTTCCGGCCAGAAGGACGGAAACCGTCTTGCCCTGGTCGTTCAGTCCGACGATCCGGTCGCGCAGTTCCGCGGTGAGCGGCGCGCGCTTTTCGACGGCCTGCGGCGATCCGAGAAATATCTCGACGCCGCCCACGGTGCCGACGACGCCTTCGCCGCCAATCGCCCTGGCATTGGTGGCCGAGGTCGGCTCGATGCCACGCGTCCTGGCCTCCGCCAGGATGGCCATGGCCAGCGGGTGGCTGGAGCCGAGTTCCAGATCGGCCGCCAGGGTCAGCGTTTCGTCCGCCGTCTTGGCCACGGCGATGATGTCGGTCACCTTCGGCTTGCCCTCGGTCAAAGTGCCGGTCTTGTCGAACGCTACCTTGGTGATCTTGCCCAGCGTTTCGAGAACGGCGCCGCCCTTCATGAGCAGCCCCCTGCGGGCGCCCGCCGAAAGGCTGGCGGCGATGGCGGCAGGCGTCGAGATGACGAGCGCGCACGGGCAGCCGATCAGCAGGATCGCCAAGCCCTTGTAGATCCATTCCGACCAGATGCCGCCGAACGCCAGCGGCGGGATGATCGCAATCAGAGCCGCGACGACCATGACGGCAGGAGTATAGTAGGTGGAGAAGCGATCGATGAACCGTTCGGTCGGCGCCTTCGATTCCTGCGCCTGCTCGACCAGTTGGATAATGCGGGAGATGGTGTTGTCGGCGGCCGCCGCCGTGACCTTGACACGGATTGGCGCATCCTGGTTTATCGTGCCGGCGAAGACTTGGTCCTCGGGCTTCTTCGGCTTCGGCACCGACTCGCCGGTCATGGGCGATTCGTCGATCGAGCTCTGGCCCGAAAGGATAATGCCGTCGGCCGGAACGCGGTCGCCCGGGCGGATCAGGATGGTCGATCCGACAGCCAGGCTGTCGGCAGGAACTTCCGACGTCCTGCCGCCAACCTCCAGCAGCGCCGTTTTCGGCACTAGGTTGGCGAGCGCCTTGATGCTGGCGCGGGCGCGCCCGGCAGCGACGCCCTCGAGCAATTCGCCGACAAGGAACAGGAATACCACCGCTGCCGCCTCTTCGGCGGCGTTGATGAATACCGCGCCGACGGCGGCGACGGTCATCAACGTTTCTATGGTGAACGGCGAGCCGTTGAGCCCTGCCATGACCGCACGCCTGGCGATCGGGATGAGCCCGACCGCCATGGCGGCGATGAACACCCACGATTCAATTCGCGGGAACGCCTTGCCGAGCAAGAAGGCCGCGACCAGCGCTAGGCCGCACATGATTGTCAGCCTCGCCTTCTGGGTCTTCCACCACGGCCCTTCCTCGTTTCCGTGATCGTGGCCGTGAAGGCCGGCGGCCGCACTGTCATGGCGCTCCGAACCCTTCGCGCCATGATCGTGTCCAAAGTGGTCGTGCCCGGAATGATCATGACCGGGATGGTCGCCGGAGTGATCATGGCCGGAGTGATCGTGATTGTGAGCCGAGTTGGTGCATCTTGCGCCGTCGCTCTCGACCACAGCACCCGCCGCTTTGCCGGTGGCGGCTTTCGCCTGCACGAGCGCAAGCGGGGCGACCTTGTAGCCGAGGCCCTCCACCCGCTTGGCGAGTTTTGTCATGTCCGCCTTGGGAGAATGGTCGATCGTCATCGTGCCCGCGGTGACCGAGACATTGACGTCCTGGACGCCGTCGATTCGCCTTGCGGCGGTGTCGATCTTCTTGGCGCAGCTGGCGCAATCCATGCCAGTCACCCTGTAGCGGCTTTGCAGGGTGGTGATCGCGGCCAGGCCATTTACACCGGCCACATTCGCCTTTTGAGCCTCGTCCTTGCCGCGCGAATGAGCCGCGTGGTCGTGGCCGGCGTGATTGTGGGCCGTGTGGTCATGATTGTGATCCGGATTGGTGCAGCCTGCCGCTTCTTCCTTGGCCGGCACAGCCGCAACCGTCTTCGGCTGCACCAGGGCAAGCGGAGCGACCTTGTAGCCGAGGCTCTCCACCCGCTTGGCGAGCTTCCCCAAGTCCGCCTTGGACGAATGGTCGATCGTCATCGTGCCGGCCGTCACCGAAACCGAGACGTCCGCGACGCCTTCAATCCGCCGCGCCACAGTGTCGATCTTCTTGGCGCAGCCGGCGCAGTCCATGCCCGTCACCCTGTAGCGGCTCTTCAGCACAGCTTCATCCATCATTTTCGCCTTCCGCCAGCGCAGACCAAAATCGCCTGCAGATATCTCGTGAACGATTACTCGTGAATGATCACCCTAATCCCTCTAGTAGCTAGAGAGACAAGCCACTTTTTTCTGAAAATGCCGTTTTCGCCACTTGGTCATCATTGTGACCGTCATCGAGCGATGTGCGACCGCCGCCACAGGTTTGCCGCGGTCGCCGTGCCCACTACCAGCATCGCTTGTCGCACTGTGGCATACAAAGACAGGCGTTCGGCGGAATCTCCGAATACTTGAAATGCCGCAATCGTTGATTATTGCGCGTCGCGCGCGGGGTCGATGTCCTCGGAAATCTCCTGGCGCAGCTTCGGCCCCTTGGCGAGACGTCGGCCGAGCGCGGCGACGAAAATGTCGTAGCGCTCGCCTGCCTGCGCCCGCGCGGCGGCTTGCGCCGGCTCAGCCAGCGGTGGATTGGTGGTCAGCCAGAAGCGCACGAACACGGCGAGCATTTCGACCGAGATGCCGACGTCGCACTCCATCCTGGTCATGCGCTGGGCGAGGCGCTTCGTCGTCGCGGCCTCCTGCCCTTCGGCCGCGTCCGGCGACAGGAAGGAGACGATGGCGGCTTCGGCAATCAGCGAGCGCGACTGATCGCGGCGTGCAGCGTGGGCGGTGAGCGTCTTCACCTCCTCGGGATCGAGGTAGACCGACAGGCGCTGTTTCTTCGACGGATTGGCCATGGGCGTCTCACAGTTCCATGCCATCGTTAGGGTCGAGGGAGACCTGGCGGGCGAACCCTGCATCACCTGGTTGGCGCGGCTGATCCGGGCGGTATCCTCGTCGCTGTTGTCGTCGAGCCCGACCTCGAACTCATTGTCGGTCAGCGCCTTCTTCTCGACGGGTGCGGCTCGGTTCATCTCGGGCTGGTGGCGACGCTCCGATCCGGTCGGGTCTTCGTCGCCAGCCTCGGCGGCAACGGCTCCAGTCGTCGACGCCTGAGCGCTCGAATCCAGGTGACCGAAATGCCGAGGCGTTGCGAGGCTTCCGCGACGAAGGCCGCGAATGGTGCGTTGGCTCCGGGGATGGCTGGCGGCAACGCCTGCGCATGTTCCGGCGACGCGGGAGCGGCCGCCAGCGACAGGCGGGCAAGGAGAAGGAGGAGCAGCCGGCGCCCGGCGCGAGGTTTCATCGCGCCGCGCCGGTATCCCTGCGATCGATGCGGGGCGCGCACTGATCAGTCCTCCTTGCGCGGCTTGGCGGGCCGCGATCAGTGCAGTCCCCAAGCAGCATGTCGTCGCCCGAACGGAAGAGATTGGCGCGCAGCGGGCGTGGACAGAACGGGCTGTCGGGCTGCACCGAGACGTAGTCGCCGGCACACTCGCCGACATGCTTCCAGCCGGCACCGATCTCGACGCCTTCGTCGCCGCCGAGCAGGACGCGGAAGCCCAGCGGGTAGAGGTCGAAGCCGACGAAATTCGGATCAGGGGGTCGAGACCAAGGCTCCTCCAGACTGGAGGAAACTGCGGAGTGGAAACGGCGACGCACCGCGTTCGCAGTTTCAATCTGAAATGGCTCGCCAAATGCGTTCGGGAAGCTCAGCCCGATCGAGTTCGACCAACATGCAATGTCGGTTTGCGCTGGCGCGCCCTCCGCAACCTCGGCCAATCTTCCGCGAGATAGCCGTCGCAGTAACCCCACGCGAAACCGCGATCGTTCGATTGAAGGTTTCTTGCCCTATCCTGTTGATCCTATTGGCGACGAGTAAGAGGGCGCGGTTGTCGGCAATCGCGACCAGCTGACATTGAATACCCACGACAACGCCCGATAGTTGGTGCAATGCTCGATATTTTCTGACCGGCCACGATGAGGGCATCGATCCTACCTGGAATTCGCGCCGTTACCTGAAGTGCGAATGCTCTTGCCAAGTCATGAACGTACAAGGCTGTCTACCGCTGTTTTGTATCCCCATCAGGTGCGCCTTGGCAGTGTACCGGGTTCGGTATGTGCAAGATGAGCTAGCTAATGCCCCGGCATAGTCCTTCCGGACAGTTGACACAATCGGGCGAGCTAGCCCTTCGGCTACTTCGCTGGGACGCACGAACGTTATCGTCGCAAATTTCCTACCTGTCCAAGCAGCCGTAGCCCGGCTGTTCTTCTGCAAATGACTCGCAATTGTAATCAATTGACAAGAGGTCAATATCTCTGACCGATCATCGCTGCAATAGCTAGATCAGCGTCGCAACTTCTTGGCGGACTGACCCAAACAGCCTAGCGCGAACTGTCAGCTTACAATTTCACGGTCTCGGCCACAGACTTTGTTGGTTCCGCCAGTATGGGCGTGGCGTAGCCGGGGCTTCAAAATTGAACATCCAATGCCCGTTTAAAAACGGCATTCCGTTCACGGCATTGTGAAGACTCCGAGCACCGCCCCACACACAACAAGGGAGGTATCGGCCAGTCAACAACGATGTGGGATCAATGGCCATCAGTCCCCTCGGCCTGACGATCCGGACAATTCCAGCTGAAACAGTGGAAAATAGACAACAGTCCGCGTGACCCCCCAAGACCGTGTGAAAGATGAGAACGGTCCTGCGATCGCGGTCCTAACCTAAGGACAAGACGATGTCTGATCGTAACAGCAACAATCTCAATGCGTTTGGCCTGCAGTTCGTCGGCAACGAAATCGAGCTGGGCGGCGACAGCGAGAACGAAAACAAGAACGAAAACGAGAATAAGAACGAAAACGAATCCGAGAATAAGAACGAATCCGAGAACGAGAACACCAACGAGTCCGAAAATAAGAACGAGTCGGAAAACAAGAACGAGAACGAATCCAAGAACGAGAACGAGAACAATTCCGAGAACGAAAACGAGAATAAGAACGAATCCAAGAACGAGAACACCAACGAGAACAAGACCGAGACCAAGGTTGATGTCGACGTCGATGTCAATGTCGACCTCGAAGGTCGTCTCGGCGACTACAAGGAAGACAACGATTTCGCCGACATCGACACCGGTGGTGGCGACATCAAGGGCGACGTGCTGTTCAGCAAGGAAGGCGACGTTACCTATGATCCAGGCGACGACATCAACTTCAAGGACATCTTGAACGGCTCGATGGGCGCCAACAGCAACGCCTTCCTCATCAATCAAACCGCCGACATGGTCGACAACGACAAGCTTGAAGAAGCCACCGTCAAGAACGACGGCGACTTCAAGCAGGAGTTCGACAACAAGGGCGGCAAGGCTGACGCCGGCGACGGCATCAATGCTGGCGGCGGAGGCGGCGACGGTGGCGAAGCCAAGGGTGGCGAAGCCGACGGCGGCGACGGCGGCAACGCCAAGGGTGGCGAAGCCGACGGCGGCAAGGGCGAAGGCGGCCTGGCGCTGAGCGCAGCTTTGGGTGGCGACTCCAAGGGCGACACCAAGGCCGAAGGCGGCGA
>NZ_JACHOT010000014.1 GCF_014200015.1 Aminobacter niigataensis | reverse complement strand
TAGTGATCGGACGCCAATAGCGAAACTCATGGCACGTTGAAGGATGTAAGAATGGAAATCGCCCTGCTTGGTCTCTCAGAACCCGAAATGCGGCAGCTTGTGCGCAAGCGAAAGAGAAACAACCTGATTGTGATGTCGGCGCTCGTGCTATTTGTTGGCCTTGTCTTCACGACCAGCTTCTTGCACCTCCAAAAGGAAGGAAGCGGCTCCGCTCCAGCAACAACCGTGCAACAACCGATTGCCAATCAATAAACTGGCCATCCGCTGGCACCGGTAGCTGCAGCCTTATTCGAGGTTATCTGGGCGGTTCACGTCCCGCGCCCGCATCGGTGGCGTTTTTTCCTACAAAGGCCCGAAAGGCTTCGAGCGTCTCTGCACTGACGTGGTGTTCGATCCCCTCAGCGTCGTTGCGAGCCGTTTCCGCACTGATACCGAGCGCGCACAGGAAAGATTCGACCACATGATGGCGCTCGCGACAATGCCGCGCCAGTTCCTTGCCTTCGGCAGTGAGGAACACACCACGATAGCGTCGTTGTTGGATCAAGCCGTCGGCTGCTAGCCGCTTCAGCATCTTGGCGACCGTCGGCTGGGCAACCCCCAGCCTTTGTGCGATCTCGACCTGCCGTGCTTCCCCATCATGATCGATCAGATCGGCAATCAACTCGACATAGTCCTCTACCAATTCTGTTCGCCGATTGTTGCGGGTCTGCCGAAAGCTCTCGACCTGTGCGTCGGCATCAACGAGAGCACCTTGATTTTCAATTAGGCCAGCTTTGTCGACCATTCCGACCCCAACTCTCATTCTCCGCATCCTAACGACAACTCATAGCCAAGGCTATTGGTCATTATACCGGAGCAAGATTCTTTCCAAAATCGCAGTTTATGTGTTTCAGGAAACGCCAGTTTTGGCGATTATAGCCATTGCTATAAATAAGGCATTGTGCTTTTGATCATCGAAAGTGCTAACTGGAAATATACCATGCGACGTTGGACATCCTTCGATCCGGGCCGCCGCGGCTTTCTCGGTGCCGGACTCCTCGCGGCAGGTGGTGCCGCACTAAGCGCCGGAAATGCCTCCGGCCAGTCCGCGCATGGCGCGGGGCATCCGGCTCCGCCATCGACCGGCACAACCGGCAAAGCCGATCATCGCGCAGCACATGGCGCTATGATCACGGTCGGTGATGTGGACAATGAGCGCAACGGTTTCGACCCGACCGCAATGCTCACCGATTGGGACATGGGAACCGTTTCCACGCTGCCGGACGGCCGTACGCTTCGCACGTTCGAAGTTGCCGCCGAGGACAAGGAAATCGAGATAGCGCCAGGTGTGATGTTCCCGGCCTGGACCTTCAACGGACGCGTGCCCGGACCGGCGCTACGCGCAAAAGAAGGCGAAAGGCTCAGGATCGTCTTCCGGAACAATGGTTCGCATCCGCACTCGATGCATTTTCATGGCATCCATGCCGCGCGAATGGATGGTATCCCCGGAGCTGGATTGATCAATCCAGGCGAGGAGTTCGTCTACGAGTTCGACGCCAAGCCGTTCGGTTGCCATTTGTATCACTGCCACGCCTTGCCCCTGGCGCGTCACATCCACAAGGGCATGTACGGGCTATTCGTGATCGACCCCGATCCAGCGCGCCATCCCGACCAAGCGAACGTGGCGCGCTCCCGACTTCGCGGCACGCCGGAAAACGCCGAGTGGCAAGAGTTGGCGATGGTGATGAACGCCTTTGACACCACTTTCGACGGTGAGAACGAGTTCTACGCTTGCAACACCATTGCCCATTGCTACGCGAAGAAGCCGATCAAGATCCTGCGCGACCGACCGGTACGGATTTATCTGGTCAACGTCACAGAATTCGATCCGATCAACTCATTCCACCTGCATGCCAACTTCTTTGACTATTTCGACCAAGGCACGACGCTGACGCCGACCTCGAAGACGGTCGATCTCATAGTGCAGTGTCAGGCCCAACGCGGCATCCTGGAGTTCAGCTTCAAGGACCATGAGCCGGGTCTTTACATGTTCCACGCCCATCAGTCCGAGTTCACTGAACTCGGCTGGATGGGTATGTTCGATGTCGTCGAGGTCCTGTCGTGAACCAGCATTCTCAGATTCAGAACACCGAAACAGTTGCAGAGACGGGCCCCGCCGAACGAGGCCGGATCAATCTCCTATTTCTACTGGCACCGCTGGCTGTGCTGGCCCTCGCCATAGCGTGGCTGTATTCGGCCAATCCGCTGGCGAGTTTCAACAATGGCGCGCCGCCGGTCGAAAGCCTGACCGTTGAACGCACGATCCTCGATCAGGGCGGGCTCCGCCTGTTAGTCCGTGCCGGCGGTTCCGAGCCGATGCGTATCGCGCAGTTGCAAGTCGACGCCGCCTATTGGGAATTCGAGCAAGTTCCGGCAGGGCCGATCGCCCGCGGCGATACGGCGTGGGTAAGCGTGCCGTTTCCCTGGGTCCTCGGCGAAGCTCACAGGGTGACGCTCGTCACCAATACGGGCGCGACGTTTGATCACGAAATCGCCGTGGCCGTGCCGACACCTGTGGTTACATCCGCAAATCTTTTCTCGCAGGCCGTGCTCGGCGCGTTCGTCGGCATTCTCCCGGTTGCCATCGGCCTCATGTTCTACCCGGCGTTGCGTAGCGCTGGAGCGGCAACGATGAACTTTTTGCTTGCCATGACGATGGGACTGCTCGCCTTCCTACTGGTGGACTCCTTCGTCGAGAGCCTGGAATTGGCAGCACAGTCCGCTGCGATCTTCCAGGGACCGGTAATGGCTACTCTTGCCGCAATGGCGAGTTTCCTGCTGCTAATGGGCGTGTCGCGTCGAAAAGGGCGACCAGCGGGGCTTGCGCTTGCGACCTATATCGCGCTCGGCATCGGCCTGCATAATCTTGGCGAGGGACTGGCGATTGGTGGGGCCTTCGCTGCAGGTTCGGCTGGGCTTGGAACCTTCCTGGTAATGGGCTTCACGCTTCACAACATCACCGAGGGTATCGGTATTGCAGCTCCGATTCTCAAGGTGAGGCCGCCGCTCTGGACATTCGCCGGGCTGGCGCTTCTAGCGGGGGGCCCCGCAGTGGTCGGCATGTGGATCGGCAGCCTTGCCTACGCCCCGCAATGGTCGGCGTTGGCACTCGCCGTCGGAGCCGGCGCGATTCTGCAAGTGGTCGTTGAAGTTGCACTATTTCTCATGCACTCGGACGACAGAAGGGGCTCATCAACGCTGCTGTCTGCACCTGTGCTTGCGGGTTTGGCCGCCGGCGTTGGCTTCATGTATCTGACCGCCATGCTCGTGAAAATCTGACACGGCAACCTCAGGATCGTTCGCCCATGCAAAACTACCGAATGATCACGCTTGCGGTTACCGTTCTCGCGACCGAAGCGGCGGTAGCCCACGAGGGCGCCATGGGCATCGTCGCCGAACGCATGACCGTGATGAAGGGTATGGCCGCAAACTTGAAGACCGTTGGCGAGATGCTGAACGGCCGCAAGGCCTTTGATGCGGCCGCGGCCCAAGCCGGCATCGCAGCCCTTCACGAGAATTGCCATCAGGCTCAGGCACAGTTTTCTTCGGCAACTGCTGTTCACTCCAGCCGCTCGTCCGCGGCGGTGTGGGAGAAGCCAAATGAATTCAAGGCTGCGATGGAGACGTTCGATGCTGCGGTCAAGGCTCTGGTTGCCGCTTCGGAAGCCGGGAACCTTGATGATATGAGGGTTCCGTTCAAAGCTGTCGGTCAGTCATGCTCAAGCTGTCACGAGCGCTTCCGCCTATCTCAGTAGCCCACTGGCGTCTCGTCAGGCCAACCTCCTAATCCAACTCTACAGCGGTCGCCCCCATGTTTTTGCCAATCCGAACTCTTCTGGAAATGGGTTTTGGGCCGACACATGTTTTTCAGCAGCATCGCTCTTTTTTTTATGCGAGAGCATGGCTATGCCGCATTACTTTACCCTTGTTACGTTTCCGTCATCGGCTCATCAAAACGGCAATAGTACACAGTACGATCGGTCTTCCCGTCGTCAAGGGGGATGCCGCGAAGCGTGACGGTCACGATCTGACCGCCGGGTTTCGCGACAATTGTTCCGCTGATCGTCGTGCCTGGATGCTCGTCGGGAACAAGTGTGAACGACGTCTCCCCGTCTCTCGTCGGTCCAAGCTTAACATCGCCGAAATCAAAATCACCCTCGGCCGAGAAAGTTGGCTCCATCCGGGTTTCTGTGAGCACCAGATAAAGGTCGTCAGTTCCTTGGCTGCCGTTTGGCATTCTTCCCCAAAGCCACTGCTCTACCTTTTCTCGTGACGGCTTGACCTTGTCGACAAGAGCCTGACAGTCGTTATCTGATTTAGGCCCGGCTGGGCCCGGGAACCAGAGGTACATTCCAACAGGGGAGTTATTGGTTTGTGCATGCAGCACAGAAGATAAGGTTAGAGGCGAGACGGCACATGCGGCCATCAGGAAGGCCTTCGGGATCCCAAGCATCTATCGTCCTCTCGATAAGGGACGGCGCCGGCCGCCTAGCATTCCTCATTTTCAATCTGAACTGTGACATGTTGGAGGCTGACTTTGTCCGTCATGGCAACAACATCCGCGGAAGGTGCGAGGCGGTTCGCTCATCTCGGAAACCGTCGCCGCATGATTCCGAATTTCCGATACGAAGAAGCGCAATCGCTTGCGAGACATAGGCCACGCCCAAGTCCGTAAAGCGTTTGTAGAGATTATCTGGCCATGTTCGCTTCTTCGAAGGCTGCAATCTCGACGGGCAGCCCCGCTGCCTTCCATTCCAGCATCCCGTCCTCCAGTCGTCTGGCGTTGTAGCCTCGAGTGCGGAGTTCCGCGCTTGCCTGAACGACAGCACACACCAAGGACCACGGCAATACGCCACGATTTCGCGGTCGCAGGCATCGATGCCGAACAGCACGCGGACAATATCGCCGTTGCGGCATTTGAGCTCGAGATGGTCCGAGCACCAGCGGATGTTGGAGCGCAGCGCGCTGACGACACCGTCATGGGTTCTGGCCCGACGGTAGGCTGTATGGCTCGTCAGCACGAGACCGTTGGCCTGCATGATGCGCAGCAGCAGCTTCTTGCGGTTGACAGGTGGCAGGTCCTGGCTGCGCCGCTCGCGGTTGAGCAAAGCCGCGATGCCAACCATAGGTCGGCCACTGGTCGACCAGCCTGCGGATCATGGACAGCACTGCAACATCGTCAGCCTTGGTGTATGGCCTGCGCCGCCGCATGGCTTTCGCGAAGGCGGTTCTTCGTCTGCTTGCAAGGTTGGAGCGCGGGACGCCGATCGTGTCGGCGACCATCTTCATCGCGAACCGTCCTTGTCGAACGAGGCGAGCCGCAACAGTCGCTTTTTGGGGGCAGCAAGATCGAGAGCCTCCTTGAGTATCTCGACCTCCATGGTCTTGCGGCCGAGCATGCGTTCCAGATCGCGCACGCGCTTCTCGAGTTCACGCACGCGAGCTGCGCCAACAACCTCCTTCGAAGAGGCGAACTTCTCGCCAGTTGTCCAGCGCCGCCGGCGCTGCACCGACGCTGCCTGTCCGCTCAAAACAGGGTGCAGTCCATTCGGTCACAATGGATATTCGTCCCAACTTGCAGTAGGGTTTTCTTAACAATTCATAGTGCGGGATGATCGATGACAGAAAGGACGATGGGGAACTGGCTGGTCAGTCCGCTAAGCGCGTTATTGATCGTCACCGCGTGTACGGTTTCGGCCGCCGCTCATCCAAGCTTGATGCTTACGGGCAGTCTCACCACTCAACCGTTTGGCCACTTGGAACTTTGCAAGCGCCTTCCAGCAGAGTGCTCGGTGCGGTCCGAGGAACAAGCGCCCCTAATTCTTACGGAGAAACTTAAAGCGAGACTTGAGGCAGTCACCGCGTGGGTGAACTCGGCAGTTAGGCCGATGAATGATATCGATATCTATGGCATCGATGAGTACTGGACATATCCTGAAAAGCGCGGCGACTGCGAGGACTATGTGCTCTTGAAACGTCGAATCCTGATGGATGAGGGCGTTTCCGCTTCGGACCTTCTTATCACGGTCTTAAAGAAACCCGATGGCGAGGGCCACGCTGTGCTTACAGTAAGGACGGACATAGGGGATCTCATCCTCGACAATCTGAACGACGCTGTCAGCCCTTGGGATGAAACAGGCTACATTTATCTGAAACGCCAAGCTACGTACGACAGTGGTCGCTGGGTCACAGTCCGGGAGGGGCACTCGGAGCTCGTCGGATCGGTTCAATAGACCCAGTTTTTATGACGATCTATGCCGAGGAAAGCATGCACCTCTCCTTCCGCTAACTTCTCAAGCAGAAATGAGCCGAAGGGTTGCCGATCAGGCGCCCGGACGCGGTCCTCGCTGATCCCGATAACACCGACGATTGTGCCAACAATATTGAGCAAAAGGATAGCAAGCGTCTTTCGCTCCTATGGCAGCCGCAAGCTTAGGCTCCCCAATGCTGCAGGCTACCCGCTTATGGTGCGATAACGCCACATCCCGGACGAAGCCGGCAACATAGTTACATTGCATCCAAAGGCACGAAAAAGCAGTTCTCGTCTTCTTCCGTTGGATGTAAACAAATGTGGTACTCCCCATCCTGCGAAAGAATTTCACTTCCCCGCGGAATGAAGTAGCGATGCTGGTGCGTGACCTTGATGTGGTCTCCGGGCTGGAGAACAACAATCCACCCGTCCTGTCCTTCGACAACAGCGTACTTAGGTATCCTCTGGCAATCGCCACCTTCGTTGCTGCCGCGACAACAAGCGGGCGGATAGCTCCACCCAGAGGCCGCCTCATGCGGACGGCTGGGTGAAACGAGGGCGTACGCTATGGCTGTGGCTACCAGGCCAATAGAAATCAGTTGGCGGCAAAGCTCCCGACCGGAACGGCAGGAACGCAGTACCTTTGCACCACGCATGATACACCCCGCGAAGGCGATCGCCGCAAGGCTATTCTACGCCCCCAATTCGTGTAGGTACATGCTCGGGTCGGCCCTACATTTGATGACTGTCCACGCTCCAGCGGCCTGACTCCTGTCGAAATCTGCGCGCTCCACCAAATGGAAAGTCATCAAGATCACCTCACTGGGCGGTCCCTTCGATCGTGTCCCGGGGCGTGGTGTAGCTGACGGCTTTGGTCGCCGCGCTCTCCGGCATGGGCCGGGATGATCAGCGCGCCACTGCTGGCAGGCTGATGAGCGGATCATCGCTCATCAGGGCGATTGTTTCCAGCGTCATGTATCTGGCGCGTTGGACTGCCCACTCATCATTTTGTTCGAGCAGCAGAGCGCCGACGAGACGGACGATGGCGTCGTCGTTGGGGAAGATGCCGACGACCTCGGTCCTGCGTTTGATCTCGGCGTTGAGGCGCTCGATCGGGTTCGTGCCGTGCAGCTTGGCGCGATGTTCCTTAGGGAAGGTCATGTAGGCCAGCACGTCGGGCTCGGCATCGTCCATGATGGTGGCGAGCTTGGGCACCTTCGGCCGGATCTGGTCGGCGACGGCACGCCACTGCAGGCTCGCCGCCTCGGGCGTCTCCTGGGCGAAGGCGGTGGCGATGAAGGCCGAGACGACGCGCCGTCCGCTCTTTCCGGCATGAGCGAGAACGTTCCGCATGAAGTGGACGCGGCAGCGCTGCCAGGTTGCGCAAAGCACCTTGGTGACAGCGGCCTTGAGGCCTTCGTGGGCATCGGAGACGACGAGCTTGACGCCGCGCAGGCCACGGCGCGTCAGCTTGCGCAGGAACTCGGTCCAGATCGGCTCGGCCTCGGATGTGCCGATCTCCAGGCCGAGCACCTCGCGCCTTCCATCCGCGTTGACGCCGACGGCGATGATGACGGCCACCGAAACGATGCGCCCGCCGCGGCGCACCTTCAGGTAGGTGGCGTCGATCCACAGATACGGCCAGTCGCCTTCGATCGGCCGTTCCAGGAACGCCTTCACCTTGCCATCGATCTCCTCGCGCGGCTGACCTGGCTCTTGGAGATACCGCTCATGCCCATCGCCTTGACGAGATCGTCGACCGAGCGTGTCGAGATGCCCTGGATGTAAGCTTCCTGAATGACGGCGGTCAGTGCCTTCTCGGCCATGCGGCGCGGCTCGAGGAAGCCCGGGAAGTAGCTCCCTTTTCTGAGCTTGGGAATGCGCAGTTCGACGGTTCCGGCGCGCGTCTCCCAATCCCGATCTCGATAGCCGTTGCGCTGGGCTGTCCGCAGCGGGTTCTTCTCGCCATAGCCGGCGCCGGTGGCCGCTCCCACCTCCCTTTCCACCAGCCGCTCGGCGGCAAAGCCGATCATCTCGCGCAGCAGATCGGCATCGGGGGTCTTCTCCACGAGCGTGCGCAGGTTCATCATGTCGTCGGTCATCGGTGGCCCCTTCCGGTCACGGTTGGTGTGAGCAACCCGACCCTACCGGAAAAGCGCCGATGACCACCGAACCGACGCGCGCTCGCTACAGCGCTTTAGATGGCGCCCTCGCGAGCCGATCGGAAACTGCCCAGCTACACCACTTGGGGGGACACGACCGTCCCTCGTCCCTTCCCTGCGTGCCTCTTCCGTGGTGATGTCAGCTGCTTCTTCAACGAAGGCCTCAGTACGGGTTGAGACCACGCTATACGTCGCTCATCCAATGTGACCGTTCCTGGAACTTTGACGGGCCGTGTGACGGAACTCCTGGCTGCCAGTGCGTTCTTACGCCTGAACGTTGCCGCGTCGGCTGAAATGCGGATGGGGTGGCAGCCAAGTCACCCCATCCCTGAAGCAGGCATTCATGAATTAGTTTGGTCGTTTTCTGCGGCCCCCCTGGCGGTCGGCTTTTGGGTCGCGACTGTCAGATTCATCGCAGACAATGCGGTAGGCCTCGTCAAGACATCCTCGCCCGAGATCACTGCACAGGCATTCCAGCGCGTGGAGCAGATGGTCGGCGATGTCGAGTCGACCAGTGTCATTGGCAATCTTGAACGCCTTAAGTATGGCTTGGTCGAGGTCTTGCCTATGGGCGATCATCGCATCGCTCCCTAGCCGCCTATCATCACTCTTCCAGCGACAGGAAGGTCAAGGTCATTGCTTGCAATTGCCGATGTCTGCGAGCTTGGCACAGGCAGGCATGTATTCAACTCCATGGGCAGCCGAAAATCTTCCTCAGGCATCGTAACCCTACCCGGGGAAGTCGCTCTTCCCAGCCTCCTGCACCGGAGGGCAAGGGACCGAACCGTAGGAGCAGTAAACGCAACAGTCTCCCGATATTGGACGCAGCATTGCTCCGCAGCCCTTGCAGTCATAGAAGAACTGGCAGGTGTCGGTCGGCATCACTTCGGTTTCCTTATGCCCACATTCGGGGCAAGTGATAGTGCTGGTCGGAATGGTCATGGGCGATGCTTCCAAAAACCTGTGTTGTTACGTTCAACTCGGCCGTTGACCAGCCAATCCGGATCCTGCTGTCGTCCACACATCTCCCTCATCCCCTCCAGCATGGGGATTGATGTCCGCAGCTTTGCTTCGCTTCACTCCTCCTTTCCCCGCAGCAGTTCACCCGATCCGGGTCAGCACGGGGAAACTCTCAAGAAACCAGAACGAGAAGGCCGACAGGTAGCCGCCGATCATCGCGACCCCCATCGTCACCATGACGCCACCTGCCGCCGTCTGCAGGACCATGCCCGCTCTACCAATGGTCCGTAACCGTTTGGCGAGGGTGTGCGTGAACAGGGCAGCGAGGAGGAAGGGGATGCCCAATCCCAACGAGTAGACCGCCAGCAACGCTACACCCTGAGCGACCGTCGCCGACGCCGCGCCCACGGTCAGGATAGCGCCGAGGATCGGCCCGATGCACGGCGTCCAACCGAAGCCGAAGGCCAGTCCAAGCAGGTAGGCAGACAATGGACGACCACCTGGGAGATCAGTGTGAAATCGCAGGTCGCGCATGACCCACATCGGGCGAATGCTTCCAATCATGAACAGCCCGAAGAGGATCACGACTGCGCCGCCCACGATATTCATCTCGTACCGGTAGGCGATCAGCAACTGGCCCAAGGCGGTGGCGCTGGCACCAAGCACGATGAAGACCGTCGAGAAGCCAACCACGAAACAGAGACTGAGGCCGACCGCTGGCAATCGCTGCGAGACCGCATCGCCGGCCGCCCCGGAAATTGCCGTCCTCCCAGCGACGTAGGAAACGTAGCCGGGCACGAGGCGGAGCACGCAGGGCGAAAGAAACGAGACGATCCCCGCGACAAAGGCGGACAGCAACCCAATGCTGGAAATTCCCGACATCGTTCAGTTCTTCCCCTCTTGCGCCAATGGCGTGTCCGTTGTGGCCCGCGCCTGCGCGATCAGGGTCTTCATTGTTGCAAGGTCGGTCGCGCCGCGCAAAACCTGGTCGCCGATCACGAAGCCTGGCGTCCCGTTGATGCGCAAGGACTGAGCCAATGCGACGTTTCGGTCGATGGCAGCCTGAACCTTCGGATCGCCCATATCTCTCCTGAGGCGATCGACGTCGAGGCCGACATCCGCTGCTGCCTGAAGAACCGTGGCCTCCCCAACCTTGCCCTTGGCCTGCATCAAGGCGATGTGGAACGCCGTGTATCGCCCCTGGCGATGGGCGGCCAGCGCGGCCTTGGCGGCAAATACAGAGCCGGGGCCAAGGATCGGAAACTCCTTGTAAACGATGCGCAGCTGCCGATCGCCGGATTCCGCTTCACGCATCACGGGCGCGACCTGGCGGCAATAGGGGCAATTATAGTCGAAGAACTCCACCATCGTGACATCGCCTTGCGGATTGCCGCCGACCGGACTGTCCGGATCACGGAACACTTCGCTGGCACGCGCCGACAGTGCGGCTTGGGCCTCCGTCGCTTCGGCTTCGCGTTGGCGCGCTTCGAGGCCTTGCACGGCCTCGACAATGACTTCGGGATTGGCGAGGAGATATTCACGTACCCGTTTGTCGAAGGCCGCGTTGGATACAATATTGTCTGCTGCCGCCTCGTGCGGATTTCTGAGCCCGGGATCGAGCACGAACCACGCGGCCGCGGCACCAGCGACGGCAAACACGAACAAGAACCACATAATTCCTGAAGAACGCTTGCGCATGTCGGTCATGGCCATTTCCCAGTTGTTGTCAAAACGGTTCCCACCAGTTGTCCTTGCCGTGCTCGTGAGGACGGGTGGTTCCGTTGGTGAGCGCGTTGACGAACGTGACGAGATTGACGGGATCGAATTTCAGGCCGTGTAAGTTCGCCGTCCAGTTCCCATCCTGGTCGATGACATGCGTGACGATGCCGTGCATCTGATAGCCGTCATCAGTTTTCGCGAACTTGTGGCCGAAGCTCTCCGCCAGCTTACGGGTTGTGTCCTCGGGTTCATCAGCCGTTGTGGTGAGAAACAGCCAATTGGCGGGATCCAGCCCATGCGCCGGGCCATAGGCGCGCATCACCTCGGCCGTGTCGTTCGACGGATCGGTCGTAACCGTGACGAACGTGACACGGTCCTTCATGGGCGTGTCGTTCACCAGCTTCTGGACCTCGGCGATCTTTTCCGCATGCAGCGGGCAGACGTCCGGACAGGAGGTGTAGATGAAATGCAGGATGATGACCTTGCCGCGGAGGTCTGCAAGCCGCACGGCGCCGCCGTCCGCCGTCCGCAGTGTGAAGTCAGGTGCGGGCTTGTCGATCGGCTGGAAATACTTCTCCGTGCCGCCGATCATGGCCTCGACTTCATCGAGCGAATGGGCACTGGCGGTCGTCGCAAACGTTGCGATCAGTGCCAGTGCCGCCATAAGGCGAGCGAGCAAACGCATGGCCTTTCCGGCGACGAGCGCGTCAGGCAGTCCGTGGAAAAAGGCGCCGAGGCTATAGGTCGTCATTGCGCCTGCCCTTCGCTTTCCAATTTACCGGATGCCTCTTCGGACACCGCATCGGAGTGGCACGAACTGCTTTTCATCCGGCTCATGCATAAGCCGAGGACGCACATCGCGACGCACGGCAGCACGGACAGCAGCAGCGGCGCGATCCCGGCCGCGACCAGCCAACTCCAGTTGTAACCGATGCCGACTGTAAGCGCTGCGGCCGCCACCAAGACAAGACCGCCTTGGCCGTTGAAAATGCGCTGTAAGGCGTAGGCCATCGCAGTATTCCCAGATGCATTTTCTGAGGTTTCGGATGCTTGGATATTCGTCACGGACGTTCCTTTCTCAGTCATTGGCAATAAGGTCGCGCAGGAAGGCAACCATTACGGGAGAGCCCCATTCGGTCGGACCGATCAGCCGCCCGACTTCCCGGCCTTCACGGTCGATCAAGATCGTTGCCGGGAGGCCAATAATCGCGAGGGCGAACATCGCCTTGCCGGAAGCGTCGATGTTGAGGGCGAGATGCTGGATGCCGATCTCGGCGAAGAATTTGCGCACTGCATCCGGCCCTGCCCGATCGATCGACAGAGCCACGACCTCGAAGTCCGGTCCGCCGAGCTCGGCTTGCAATCGGTCGAGTGTTGGCATTTCTTTCCGGCACGGAATGCACCAGGTCGCCCAGACATTGAGCAGTACGACCTTGCCGGAATGGTCCGCGAGCGTTCTCGGCTGGCCCTCGCCGTCTTGGAACTGGATTTCCGGCATGGGCTTTGGCGCTTCATGCATCGCAAAGTTCGGCGGCGTTTCCGCAGCCAGCAGCGGTTGCGCCAACAGGTGCAGGGCTCCGGCGAGGGCAAGCGCGAACATCCTCATGGCCGCCGCTCCTGCGCCTTGGCCCGAAGGCGTTCGACAAGCGGAAGGATCGTGTCGTTGAGAGCCTTCTCCGTCACCGGACCGATGTGTTTGTAGGCAATGCGCCCATCGGCGCTGACGACGAAGGTTTCCGGCACGCCATAGACACCCCAGTCGATGGCGACGCGGCCGTTCAGGTCGGCCCCGGTGCGCGTGTACGGATCGCCCAGCGTGTTGAGCCATTTCGCGGCGTCTTCCGGCCGGTCCTTGTAGTTGAGGCCGTGAACGGGCACCCGCTTGTCCGCCGCGAGCCGGACGAACAAGGGATGCTCCTCGCGGCAGGCGACACACCATGAAGCGAAAACATTGACCAGAGAGACCTCGCCGACGAGGTTGGCGCTCGACAGCCCGAGCGTCCGCCCTTCGACTGGAGGCAGACTGAACTCCGGCACTGGCTTGCCGATCAATGCCGACGGGATGTCCGCCGCGTTCCGGTTGAGCCCCCAGGCAAGCACGAAGGCGAGCCCGGCAAACACCGCGACGGGCAGAACAACCATCAGCCGCCGACTGACGGGATAAGCCGCATCGCCCGTGGGCTTTGTGGAGGCAATGTTATCGACCATCATGATCGCCTCGGCTGTCTGTCCGAAGGCCACCGCCTGGCAGCCAAACAGGTAGCAGGAGCTCGCGAAGTCCTCCCGCTAAGATGAAAGCCATGGCGGACGATGTTCCCGATCCGCTATCGCGCATGCCGTCACTCCGTCGTGTAGACAGTTGGCTGTTTGCCGTCCTTGGTGATGGCGTAAACCGTGAAGGGTTCAGTCTTGTCGCCAACCATCCCGGGCGAACCCATTGGCATTCCAGGAAGCGAAATTCCGGCAATGTCGGGCCGTTCGGTGAGAAGCTTTTCGACAGCCTTCAAAGGCACGTGGCCGTCGATCACATACCCGTCGACAAACGTCGAATGGCAACCTTGGAAGTCTTCGGACACCCCGGCCTTCCGGCTGATTTCGGCCAAGTCGTTTGTCGGCTTGACCTCGACCTCAAACCCGTTCTTACGCAGGTAGTCGGCGTAACCTTCGCAGCAGCCACATTGCGGGTTCTTGTAGAGGACCGCCTTACGCGCCTCGCCCGCGTGAACGGCGGTAAGGCTGGTCGCAAGAAACGCGGCAAGAGCAAAAATTCGAAGCATCGGTGTTTTCCTTTCAGTGTAGTCGCTGGAATTGGCGAGTTGGTTCAATCTGGTTGTCATGTCGTGCGTCTCCGTTCATGCCACTCTAATCACCGTCATCAGTCCGGCGGTCTGGTGGTCGGTGACGTGGCAGTGCAGCATCCAGTCACCGGGGTTATCGGCGACGAAGGCAATGTCGACAGTGTCCTTGGGGGCAAGCAGGACGGTATCGGCCCACTGGTTGTGGAGCACTGGTGCGCCGTTGCGGTTGAGCACCCGAAAGCTGAACCCATGCAGATGCATCGGGTGCCACCAGGCGGTCTCGTTGCGCATTGTTACGTAGTGACTACGACCCTGTTTCAGCGTGATGAGCGGCGGCATTTCGGCGTGGCCGTCGCCTGTCATCGAGGTGCCGTTGATTGACCAGATGGCGCGGCCGTGTCCTGCCATGCCCCCTTGCATTCCGCTCATTCCCTGCATCTTGCCGCCGCCCATCATGTTTCTCATGCTCGGCATGCCCCCTTGGAGCACCATTTCGTGACGTTCGGCGTTCTGGAGATCCGGCTCGGGAAGCGGATTGCGCGGCAGGCGCAGCGGAGCATCGAGCGGATTCACCCGCAGCGGTTTTTCGCCCCTGTAGGCGAAACTGGTGAGTTGATAGGCGAGCCCGTCATAATAGTCGTCGATGACGGCGTAGCGTCTGCCCGGCTCGCCCTGCATGTCGACAATGAGGTCGAGGCGCATCGCCGGGGCGAGCAACAGGCGGCCGCCATCAGGTTCGTGAGGGTCACAGGGCTGACCGTCAATGGCGACGACGACGGGACTGTGCCCCCCGAAGCGGAGAGCCATGATACGGGCCAATGAGACATTGATCAGGCGCAGACGGACGCGCTCTCCAGCCCGCACAACCTGATCCTGTGGCACCGAGCCGTTGAGGGTCACCGAATTGCCGACGCGACCTGACATGGCCGCTTCCATCGGGTTGCCAAATCCAGGTGCGATATTGCCGTCTGAATCCAATCGCCAGTCGGCGAGCACCCACAGGACGTCGCGATCGACCTGGACGGGCTCGGCTTCCTCGACAATCAGGGCCCCGGCAAGACCTCGGCCGAGCTGCTGCAGGCTGTTGGCGTGAGGGTGGTACCAGAATGTGCCAGCATCGGGCGGCATGAACTCGTAGACAAAGCGCTCGCCAGGCTTGATCGGTGGCTGCGTAAGCCCTGGAACGCCGTCCATGGCATTCGGCAGCCGGATGCCGTGCCAATGTACGGTCGTGTCCTCCTCGAGACGGTTTTCAACGACCATGCGGACGGGTTGTCCTTGGCGGATACGAACCTCAGGTCCAGGAATGCGGGTGTTATAAGCCCATACGTTCGTGGACGGACCACCTTGCTCCCCTTTCAGAAGGGCGCGACCTGGACCGGGCGTGATTTCGTAGTCGCGGGCAGCAGTGGCGAGAGAGACCCGCGGCCGTAGCATTACCGATGCGACAGCAAGGCCTGTACCTGCCCGGAGAAGCTCCCGGCGAGACATGGAACAATTCGACTTGACGGTCACTTCCAAATCCTTCGGCCGTGATCGCGGATGGCCGACACCGCAGGCTCGGAGGCCCACATAGCGCCATCAGCAACTCACACCCACCCGACAGAGCGGGTAGATGCACTCAGACACCGTGATCAACCACCCAAAGGCGGATCCACTGTGTCAGACAGCACGGCTGGGTCTTGGAGGATAGGGGTCTGGCACTGCTGCGCGTCCGTGCAGATACGCGGACGGCATGGGCGTAAGGTGAGGCGTCAGTGCAACGACAACAGCGGCCAAGCCCTGCGGAACGATGGCAAGTACCGGAGCAATGCAGACCTGAGGGCAGGCTGTCATCTTGCCACCATCAGTGCTGTCGTCGGGACATGCGGTGCAGCCGCCGTCGGCAGGCATGCCCATGTCGGAAGCCATGGTCATTTTGACCGCCATGTCGCTGGCCTGAACGGACGACAAGCTAAGCCCTGCGGCCACGAAGGCAGCGAGCAGCAAGGCGAAAACATGTCTGATCGACCAGCGCATTGACGCGCAATCTACAGCGCCGAAGAGGTCTGCTCAATACGAGCGGGTCCTAATTACTGCGACGAAGCGGCGCGCCACGATCACGGTTGGGTGTAGACCTGCGGACCCTGCTCTGTTTGCGACAACGATCCCATCACAGATCCGGCACAACCAGCGGACGTTCGAATGCGCACAAGAAGAGGTTAATCGTTCAGTTCAGAATCTGACTGAGAAACAGTTTGCTGCGTTCGTAGCGAGGGTGTGCGAAGAATTCGGCTGGGGTATTCGTCTCGACGATTTCGCCCCGATCCATAAATACGACGCGATCCGCAACTTGGCGCGCAAAACCCATCTCGTGCGTGACGCACAGCATCGTCATGCCATCCACTGCCAGGGACACCATTGTTTCGAGCACTTCCTTGACCATTTCATGGTCAAGCGCCGAGGTTGGTTCGTCGAACAGCATGATTTTGGGATTCATGCAGAGTGATCGTGCAATAGCTACGCGCTGTTGCTGGCCGCCGGACAGTTGTCCCGGATTTGTGCGCTTGGTCAGGGATCCTTACGCGGTCGAGATAGTGGAAAGCCGTTTGTTCTGCCTCGTGGCGGCGCATTCTGCGCACCCAGATCGGCCCAAGTGTCAGGTTCTCCAATACCGTCAAGTGAAGGAACAGATTGAAATGCTGGAAGACCATGCCAACGTCGCGCCGAATTTCGTCGATCTTCTTCAAATCGCTGGTCAGCTCAGTGCCATCGACGACGATGTGACCTTGCTGGTGTTCCTCCAACCTGTTGATACAGCGGATCAGGGTCGACTTCCCGGACCCTGACGGTCCGCAGATGACCAGCTTTTCGCCACGCCGGACCGTAAGGTTGATTTCCTTCAAGACGTGGAAAGGCCCGTACCATTTGTTCATGCCGATCATTTCAACAGCTGCCGCTTCGGCAACCGCAGGTGTGGCTTTGGTACGTCGCTGTAGAGTTGCAGACCGCATTTCTTGTGTTCCTAGTACGAAGTCGGGCCACGCCGTTCAAGGAAGTCGGCGAAGCGCGCAAAGGAGAAGGACGAAAAAGATCGCGCCGATGAACAGGAATGTTTCTGCTGCGGGCGATGGCCACTCCGGATCGGCAAGCGCTGCCTTGCCTGAGCTGATGAGGTCAAACAGGCCAACGACCAGGACAAGGCTGGTGTTCTTGATCATCACGATGATTGTGTTGGCGAGTGCAGGGATCACCACCCTGATGGCCTGCGGCAGGATGACAAGGTATTGGGTGCGCCAGAACGGGAGCCCCAGTGACGCAGCTGCCTCATATTGCCCGTTCGGAATGGCCTGGAACCGAATGGGGTGGCTTTCCATCGCCTAATTTGTCACCGTCGAGGGCCAGCGACTGTGTGCGGAACGGTTAGATATCCGACCACGTGCTCGATTTTCCGTCGGCAATTGAGCCCGCGCCGAGCCCCCTTCGGGCACTGCCCACGCTAGGCCGGCGACGGATATCCTTCGCGACACGACTCGCTAAGTTGTTGCAGCGACATCGCGTCGAGGTCGAGCGCGGTCAGCAGGTCGTTCTCGGCGGCGAAGTCGCGGCCATACATGGCCGAGAAGATGCGCACGCCGGCTTCGTGCAGCTCGGCGGGCTGGCCGGCAAGCCGGCTGATCTTGGCGGTCATGACCAGGCCGAACGGCACGTCCTCGGTGACATAGCGGCTATCGGCGGTGGTCGGGCCCGTGCCGCCGTTACCGGCTTCGTGCATTTCCTGGTTCATCTGCGAGATCGAGTTCATCGGCACGTGGAACGACAGATGGAAGTGCTGGAAGATGTTGCGCACTTCGAGGCCGAGCTTGGTGGCGATGGCGATACGTTCCTCGTCGAGCCGCTCGAGCAGCCGTCCGACATTCGGCGTCACGTTCTGGCCCTGGCTCCAGTTCTCGCCGCGCTCCATGCGCGTCATGTTGCCGAGCGCGATGCCCATGTGGTTCTGCGGGTTGAGGTTGGAGAGCGCGATCGCCATCAGGCTGCCGCGGTCGACGAAGCGGTCGCCAAACAGCGTCTGGCAGACGGCAAAGCCGTCGGCGCTGCGCGAAGCCGGCACCGTGGCGAGGTCGACCTTCTTGCGCACGGTGTTGACGTTGACCAGCGTCGGGCTGAGCTGTCGTCCCGACACCACGGTGGTGCCCCAGCCGACGATTGGCGCAACGACGCCGCGAGCCGCGAGCAGGCGCGACAGGTAGAGTGCGCCGAAGGACGCATGCGAGCTAATGATGATCGTCTGGGCCGGCGTGATGTAGGGTGCGATGGCGTCGAGCACGGTCTTGTGGCCATAGGCCGGCAACGCGATCACGATCGCCTCCGAACCGGCGACAAGCGCTTCGGCGCTGACTGCTGCCGATGGATGGAAGGTGCCTTCGACCGCGCCCTGGGCGACCAGTGCCTCACCCTTGGCCAGCGCCTTGGTGCGCTCGCCCGACGGCGACCACAACGTCGCGCGGTGGCCCTGCTGTTCGAGAAACGCCGCCGTTCCAAAGGCGATCGAACCCGCGCCGACAATACCTACCTGCATTCCACTAATTCCTTTCTGGTAAATCATCATCCCGGCCCCAAGAGGCCGGTCGTCATTTCGGGCGTATCGACGCCCTGAGTGTGTTGGTTCCCACTTCGGCCGAAGCCACGACCAGGAACGCCCTCGCCCCGACCGAGCCGGCGCCCACGCTGGTCAGAGAGTGCGGCACATCGGCTGCGTAGCGCGCCGTCTCTCCCGCCCGCACGATCATTTCATTACCGGCGCTGCGCACAACAATCTCGCCTTGCGTGCAATGCAGGTGCTCGATGGTCCCGGCGCCATGCGGATCGCTGACCAGCTTGCCCTCACGCTCGAAGCTCAGGAGGTACCATTCGATCATCGACACCATGCCGGCGGGCGACAATATCTGCATCGTGCAGCTGCCATCCGCACTTCGGATGGTGGGCGTCATGTTGCCGGGCTGCAGGTCGATACGGTCGCTGCGCTCTTCGCTGGCGCCGCTGACCAGGCTGTTGAGGTCGATGTTGAGCGCGCGCGTCAGATGCCACAGCGTGCCATAGGTCGGGCTGGCGTTGCCGCGTTCGATCTCCGACAGCATCGAACTCGACACGCCCGATTTCGTCGCAAGATCAGCGAGCGTCAACTTGCGTTCCTTTCGGAGGGCCAACAAGCGCGGCCCGATTTCGGGCGGGTTGACTGCATTCATGTCGCCATGTCTGAGTTTCTGTACCATTGATTAATCCGAACCGAGGAGAGGTTCACCCAGCGTATGCATGAGCCGGTTGGCCCAGCCAAACAGCGACGAGGACAGGATCAGGTCGAGAATCTCGTCCTTGCCCAAGCCGGCATCGACAAGCGCCTGCATGTCCGAAGCATCGGCATCGGAGGGGCATTTCGACAGCTTGACCGAAAAATCGAGGATCGCCTTCAGCCGCGGCGAAATCTCGGCCTCGACACCATCGGCGAAGATCGCAGCAATGACCGTCTCGTCCTTGGTCAGCTGGTTGTAGCGCCCGGCATGCACCGCCGCGCAATAGATGCAGCGATTGACGATCGAGGCACCGACGGCGCCGATCTCGCGCTCGGCGCGCGACAAGCCGCCCTTGTTGTACATCACCCCGTTGAACAGCGGCGAGCGATGCGTCAGCGTCTCAACGTCATGCGCCAGCACCAGCACATAGTCCGACACCTTGGTGTTGGACGGCGTGATCTTCAGCGCCTCGAGCTGCGCCGGAGCTGCCTCCGCGAGATCCAACGGCTTGACGTATGGCTTCCACTCGGGGATCGCGGTGGTGAATTCGTGAACGACCTTGCTCATTCCATTCCCCGCATCAGCCGCAGTCCGGCGGCAACCCTGATTTGATAGCTTACGAAGGCGACGAGTTCCGACAGCCGCACGATGTCGGCATCGGCGAGCCCGGCCTCCCGCAGCAGTTCGATGTCACGACGCGTCGCATCCTTGGGAGCATGCGCGACGAGATCGACGTGCCAGATCAGTGCCTTGAGCCTGCTGTCGCTGCCGCCGTCGAACCAGATGTCGGCAATGCGCGCGGCGTCGCCAGATGCGCCGGAGTTGTCGAGCAGGGCTTCGAAATGCTCCTCGAAATCCCTGGCGTCGTTGATCTTGGCGATGCGGCAGGCAAGTGCGGCGCGCTCGGGATGCGTGAGCCCGCCAGGATCGGCAGGCGTCAGCGCCGCATCATGGGTCTGCTGTGTCAGCGCCATGGATGTCGGCGCGGCCCGCCACCACTTCGGCGAGCACACTGCCCGACTCGATGCCGACGATCTCGGCGATCACGTCCTTGTTGTCGGCCATGCCGTCCTCCTATGCCTGCTGGCGGACACCGGTCCGCTCATCGTTCCGACAGCGTCCACTCGTCGCCACGCAGTTCGGGCGTGTTGTAGTCGAGAAGTCGCTGCCAGTACTGGCCGAAATTCTTACCTAGGCCGCGACCTCTCGGGCTAGCAGCGCCGCATCCTCGCTGATGCCGGGGATATCGCCGCTCAACTTGCCGAGGCTCGCTGCCGCATCCGCATTGAGGCTGTCGATGACACAGGTGTCTGGCTAAGCAGCGACTAGTTCATGATCTGCATGCGCCTGGCCTCGCCCCACCTAACACTGCCTTAAAGCCAAAGGCGCGACGCCGGATTTTGCCCTAGAACCTGATTGGTGGTGAGTTGCAGGACTTCGTCAAGCGCAAGCCGTGTCGGGTGGCCAGCGCCGACGCGTGGCCCAGATGGAATCGCCAGCTCTCGATCCTGAAGTGATGCTGTTCGAGCCATCGCAGGTCCGGGCCGGAGGCGATGCTCCTCGCAATATTGATCACCACCCTGATCCTGAAGGTTCAGACGCCGCCTACACTGCCGTGCCAACAGCGCCTGAACATGCTCCAGAGGTCAGGACGAGGCGACGCTCAGCTCCGTATCCTGAGAGCTCGCTCCGTTCTGTCTGCGATCTGCGTGACGATGTAAGCAATCACCATGTAGATCACGACGGCAATCACAAAGGCTTCGAGGTAGTAAAAATTCAGCGCGGCAGTCAGTTGTGACTGCGCAAATATTTCGACAACCTCGATGGCGAATCCAAGAGAAAGCGCCTTCATGATCACCATCATAGAGGTGGTGAGGTCGGGAATGGCGGCAACGACCACTTGAGGGAACATGACCCGCCGGAACAGCTGGCTGCTCGTATAGCCCAGCGAATGGGCAGCGTCCGCCTGGCCGGTGTCAAAGGAGTTCAGGGCTCCCTTAATGATCTCCGACTGGAACGCTGCGATACAGCCGGTGATGGCAATGACGAGAATGACCCAGTTTGGCGTCAGGTGGGCGTTGAAGTCGATTCCGACCAAAGACAGCAAGAACTGAAGTGCCGGTGGGAGACCGAAATATGCGAGGAAAATCACGATCACCATCGGGACGCCCTTGAAGGCAACCTTGTAGGCTATGACGAGTTCCCGCAGCACGGGGACCCTTCTGTATTCGATGAAAGCAAACAGGCTTCCGATGATCGTCGAGAAGACGAAGATCGCCAACGCCATGGCAAGCGTCACGGGCACGGCGCCCAGAATTTCCCGTAGATCCTGGAGCAGAACATCGGTTTCAAACATGGATGAACACTCTCTCTATCTCAGACGCTCGCGAAGGCCGCGGTTTTTAATGGGATCGATGTAGCCTCTTTCGAGAGGTGCACCGCGAAGCGAAGCTCGAAGAAACGTATGATGAGCCATGCGATCAGGCACATCAGCGAGTAAATGACAGCCAGCACGAGGTAGGTTTCGAACTGGAACTGGTTGTAGTCTCGCTCCATGATCAGGTGCGCCGTCGCCATCACGTCCGCCGCTCCGATGTACATGACCAACGCGACATTGTGGATCAGGTAGATGATCGAGTTTCCGTAACCCGGCAGTCCGATGTGGATGGCTTGCGGACCTACGATGCGAAACATCTTCTGACGGAAGCTGTACCCAAGACTGTCGGCCGCATCATGCTGGCCGCGTTCGACGGCCAGATAGGCGGGTCTCATGACTTCCGACAGATAGCCTCCATGGTAGAGGCTCAGCCCCACCATGGCGGCCATCGTAGCCGTGATGAAATCCTGGAACCCGAACAGGATTACCAACAGCGGGAGCCCGTAGAACGCGACGAACAACTGAAGAACGACCGGAACGCTCCGGGCATAGGACACGTAGAGATCTACAAATTGACTGATGACGGGGACCCTGCGAACCCGCAGGGTTGTCGCGATGAGAGCCAGGCAGAACCCGACGCTCATGGCAGTAAACGTAATCACGAGCGTCAGCGGCAAAGCCGAAAATAGCTCAGGGATCATCGTAGAAAGATCCACTTGAAACACTCCTTTTGCAATTTCAGCTTTGACCGCTGACTAAACAAAGATTGTTTGCGAGCGATATTTCTACTTCATGTACTTGACGATTTCCTCGCCGAACCACTTCTGCGAGAGTTTGTCCATCGTGCCATCGTCCCTGAGTTCTTTGAGCACCCGGTTGATGTCGTCAGCCAGGACCTTGTTTTCGTCCGAACGGTGGATCAGCATATAGGTATTGTTGCTGTAGACCGGGTCGGAGGCCACGACGTCGAGCTTCTTTTGTTCGATGACGGTCTGCTCACCCAGGTTCGACGGCAGGACCAGCGCGTCGAACTTGCCGTTCTGAACTTCGTCCAGGCGATTGGGGTACGGGATACCGGCGCTCGATGCCGTGACCTCAAGCTGATATTGCGGATTTTCTTTCTGCCAGCTCATCATGAACTTGTACGTGCCGCCACCGGCCGTCGCCGGAACGATCCGCTTACCGACGAGGTCCTTCATCTCCTTGATGTTGCTGTCCTTGCGGCTGTAGATCTTCATCAGGCTGGCGCCCATCGGGTTTTCCGGAATGAAGAACTGCTTGGCGCGCTCGGGCGACTTGTAGTAGCCGCCGCATGCCATGTCGTACTTTCCGGTGGCAAGGCCGGTCTCCTGCGCGATATCGGCCACGCCTTCCATTTCGAACTTATACTGCGGCAGCTTTGCGTTGATCTCCCTCAGCAGATCGGGTTCGTATCCCTGCGGCTCGACGCCGATCGCCCCCCATGCCAGCGGCTTGGATTCCGCCGACGTGGCGATCTTGACCACCCGGGCAGGGGTTTGACTGTAGCCGACCCCCGAGGCTGCGAGGGTGATTGCAACGCCGCCAAAGATAGCAAGAGCAGACCGACGACCAAAACGAGACTTGATTGCAGACATTTCTTTAGTTCCCTTCCTTGTTTATTGGAATGCAAGTGCAGTGCTGACTTATTGGAATGCCAGTTCAGAGCTGAGGAATTGCGCCAGGCGTGGACTTGAAGGCGTGTCGAAAATCTCGGTCGGGCTGCCGTCGGCAGCGACGACGCCTCGATCCATGAAGACGATGCGATTTGAGATGTTTTTCGCAAATTGCATCTCATGGGTCACAAGCAGCGACGTTATTCCCGACGACGTGACGTCCTTGATGACCTTCAGCACTTCACCGACGAGTTCGGGATCGAGCGATGACGTGGGCTCGTCGAAGAGAATAACGTCCGGTCGAACCGCCAAAGCACGTGCAATGCCAGTGCGCTGGAGCTGGCCGCCTGAAAGCTGGGACGGGTAGTGCTCTCGCTTGTCGGAGAGACCAACTCGCTCAAGCTCCTGGAGGGCGATTGCGTGCGCCTCTTCCCTGGACTTACGCTGCACCACGACAAGCGGATCCATCACGTTCTGAATGACAGTCATGTTCTTGAAGACGTTGAACTGCTGGAAGACCATGGCCGTCCGGAGCCGGATCGCCTGGACCGCGGCCTTGTCCGCCCGCTGATAATCCATCCGGATTTGATCGAACGCGATTGTCCCCGAGGCCGGCCTGGCCAGGTAGTTGATGCACTTCAGAAGCGTGGTCTTGCCGGTGCCACTGGGGCCAATGATCGACACCACGTCGCCTCGTTTCACCGAGAGATTGACGCCATTAAGGATCTGCGCAGACCCATACGACAGCTTTATATCTTTTAGTTCGAGCATCTTTGTTGGTATCCCATCTGGCCTCAGCCGTTGAAGAATCTTACTCGCAGGCAAAAACTGCGATGTCGTCAACAAAAATTCCGAACACGCAAGATGACATCCTCATTTTAACCCTCTTTGTTTTATTGCTAAGGCCACTTGTTGTGGTACTTACGAATAGCAAACAAGACTAGATATATAACTCAATGAGACGTTATTCTCTTATTTGCCATCTACAAGAGCTTCAGTCATTTGATTGCCAGATATTCAACCTTCAGCAGGTTAGATACATCTCTTCTATTTCCTGCATATTTGGACAGCGTATCCGTTAAGCTGGAATTGTCAATATACTGGAATCTGTTTTATTTGCCACTTTCAGCGTGACCGAGCACGTGCATCAACCGGTTGGCCCAGCCGAAAATCGAGATGGCATGGATCAGGTCGATGATTTCGATGTCATCCATGCCGATAGATCGCAACGAGTTGATATCGTCCGCGGTTGCCTCCGATGGCGCCGCCGACAGGCGGCGGGCAAAGCTGTTGATTGCAGCGTCGCGTGGCCCAAGCGTTTCGGGTCTTTCCAGATAAAGCGCGGTAACCACGTCATCGCTCTTGGTGAGCTCGGCGTGACGGCGTGCGTGGACAACGGCGCAGAATTTGCAGCCATTCACGATCGAGGCGCCCAATGCGCCGAGTTCACGATCGGGACGAGCGAGCCCGCCTTCGACATACATGATCGCATTGAACAACACGGTGCGGGCAACATAGCTCTCGGGATCATGTACGAGCGTGCGCACATACTCCGAAACCTTCTTGGCGGATGGCGTGACCTTCATCGCATCCAGCTGTTCCGGCGTAGCTTGGGGAAGCTCAACCGGTGCGATGTAGGGGTGCCACGTCAGTGGCTTCAGGCGAACCGAGGAAATCATCTTGCCCTCATCAATCGCAGCCCGGCCGCAACCCGTGTCTGGAAATTGACGAAGGCGATCAGCTCGGAGAGAGCGACGATTTGCGGATTGTTCAATCCGGCCTCTGCAAGCCTGGCGATGTCGCTCTCCTCTGCCTTGATCGGGCTCAGCGTGACCAGATCGACATGACGGGCGATGGTCGCCAGCGGTTCGGCAAGGTCCGTGGCCCCCTCGGCTAGCGCCGACAGCCGTCTTGAAGGATCAAGTTCGGCGAGTTGAGCATCATATTGAGCGATCAGAGCCTCGTCGGCATTCAGAGTGGCCATCCGACGGGCGAGAGCAACGCGCAGGTCACGCGCAAGCCCTTGGTCATTCGCCGGCGTTAGAACCGAGAGGCGACATAGCTCTGCCCCCTCAACGAATTCCGGGCGAAACCGTCGAGCACTGAAACGTGCATCGTTGAGTGAAAGACCCGCCGCCTTGTCCATAGCATCGATCACAGCGCGACCTCCTTCTGCAACAAGGGTGTTGAATCGACCCACTCGTCGCCCTGAAGTTCGGGAATGTCGAAAGCGACCAGATTGTCGAAGTGCCTTTCGACATCCCTGGCAAACAGCGACGCGGCAATGCCTCGGACGAGGCGGTCGGCGCCGGCGCTAACGGCCGGGATGTCGCCGGAGACCTTGCCATGGGTCAGCGTTGCGGCATCATTGAAGCAGTGAATATGCGCCAGCATCGGGCATGAACCCGGGACCCGCTCCCGGAACTCAAACGAAGGACCGAGGTCCGGCGCCTCGGACATACCCATTCGAGGCGGTCCCATCTCAGGCGAGTAGCGACCGTCGGACCAATTGCGAATGTGCGGGGCGATTGCCGCGAATTCAGGGCGACCGTGAAGATCGTTTTGAAAGCCGGTCGCCGCAATCAGGAAGTCGTAGTGCATGGGGCCCTGCGTAGTTTCAATCAGCAGGCCTTCCGCATCTTCGCTTATCCCAACTATGCCGCAATCGAGGAAGAACCGGGCATTCGAGTGGCGCGACACGCGACGGGTCGATGAGCTCGGCGGGGGTGTTTGCGTCGAGGCGGTGTAGTCGACGAACTTCCACTTCCAGATGTCCGGCAGTTGATGCATTCCATGCACGACGCCCTGGCTGCCGATGCCTGTCATCTTGTTGATGCGCGGCATTTCCTTTCGCCGGATGAGCATGTCCACAGAGCCGGCGCCCGCCTCGAGCGCCGTGGCGGCGTTGTCCATGGAGGAGGCACCGGCGCCGATGACCGCGACACGTTTACCCTTCAGCGCGTCGAAATCGATCTCGTCGGCGGAATGCGCCCAGAAGGTGCGATCGACACCCTTGAGAAAGTCGGGCACAGCAAAGCCGCCCAAACCGGATCGGCCAGTGGCCAAAACCAGGTGACGCGTGAGGACACGCCCCGTTTCCGCACCTTCGATATCGATCGCAATGAATTCGTCGGCGGGCGCGATACCGGTCATGCGCACGTTGTTACGCACCGGCAAGGCAAGAACTGTGCGGTACCAGACCAGGTAATCCATCCACTGGTCCTTGGGAATCTTATCCAATGCCTGCCAAGCTTCGACGCCCCACTGCGCCGTGAACCAGGCGCGGAAGGTCAGCTGCGGCATGCCGAGCGCCGGACCGTGCAGGGTCTTGGGCGAACGAAGCGTCTGCATACGGGCAAATGTCACCCAGGGCCCCTCGAGCCCGGCGGGAGCGGCGTCGTAGGCGACAACATTGGTGATCCCTGCGAACACAAGCCTGGCAGTGGCGGCAAGCCCACACATTCCGGCACCGATGACAACGACGTCACGAACCGGGGTGCCGTCATGCCTGCACTCGGGGACCCAGGGCTTGGCGGGCAGTTCCAGAAAGTCGAGATCCTGTGCAAGCTGTGCTTCCAGCGCAGCAAGGCCCGTCGAGCTAGGAGGGGTGGAAGTGTGCATCATGTTTCAGTTCCGTAATGCAGGCTTGATCCGGGACCGGTTACCAGTTGCCCGGCCATGCCGGGATCGAGTTTGTTGAAACCAACGATCGACCGTTCTGCGACAACTTCGACTGCTTCCATCAACGCCCGTGCGACTGGTCGAAGTGGTCTTTCCTTGGCAGCCAGAACGCCCCAATAGAATGGAACGGCCATGTCGATGGGGCGAATGACGATGCCTGGCAGGCCCAAGCCATAGGCAGTAACAGGATCGACGATTGCAGCAGCGCCGGTTTTCTGCGCGATTAGCAATGCGCTATAGGCAGTGTTAGTCCGGATCACCGGACCGGTCTCAATGCCGCGGGCGGCCAGTGCTCGAGAGATATGCAACTGAAATCGTAGCGGGTTAAGGATCGTGGCGAGCCTGCGGCCGGCAAAGGCCAACAGCGGCACAACATCGAGCTCCGCCAGAGCATCACGTTCATTCAGGGCTACAACAACCGGCGCCGAATAGAGCCGCAAGACGTCCAGGCCGGGAGTATCGAGTGGCAAGCTCGAGAATCCGATCTCTGCACGCCCGCTACGCACTTCCTGGGCAACGGTCGAAGCCAGAAAATGTGCAACATGCGTTTCTTGTGGCAGCTCCGCATTGCTCAGTTCCGCCATTGCAGTCGGAATCAAGCCATTGCCGATTGCAGCGGTTGCAACGACCTGCAGGAAGCGCCCCCTGCCGCCGGCGATCATCTTTGCTCGCGCAGCAAGTTCCGTAAATGACATGAGCAGGCGGCGCGCTTCTTCCTCGAAGGCCACCCCCTCCTCGGACAGCTGCACTCGTCGCCCGATCCGGTGGAGCAGTTCGAAACCGAGCTCAGCTTCGAGATCCTGAATGGTACGTGTCACCGACGGCTGGGACCGCTCGAGCAACTCGGCCGCCTTGGTGATGCTGCCGCTGGCAGCAACCGCAAGAAAGGTCTGGAGATCGCGGGTTTCCATGATTATCCTAAATGCATAATCTGTATGAGTTCCAGCGTCTCATTCATTTCTGACATCTGTCAAGCGGAAAATATGCGTGCTCGCTAATGCGTTCACCGTGTTCCATCGGTCGAACTGCGAGGGAAACGTTCTGACCGCCTGCGGGGTCACTGGAGCAGATCGCCAATCGGGATCACTTCGCCTCAGGAAGAGGCGCAGATGTTGTTCAACCAGGCGCGCAACCCACAAGCCTTGTCCTACTCCGAGATCCAGCGGTCGGCGCAGAAGTCGCAACAGGCTCGTTGTCGATTTGCACTATGCGAGACGACGGTCCTGCCGACGCACCGGCTGCCGGAGGAGAATCATCTATCCGCCGCGGAAGGGATGAAGCCGCGTCACGCAGTGGCGCTCAACTGCAAGCCGCTTCATGGCGCGCGCTGCGACCAGCCCCAGTCACGTCGCGCGCCGCAGCATTCCACCCGACGAGTATTGAACCTTGCGCTTTCGTTTGCCTTGCACATGATGTTCGGCGAAGTCCGCAGCATCGGTTTCGGACCCGACCTTCCAGTTATGACTTGCATCAACTGGGGGCCGCATTGCTTGCCATCGCTGCCATGATGGCCAAGCTGAGGTTCCAAGACTGGAATGATGCCGACGCTGGATGCATCTGCTCTCGCAGGAGTGGTCCTATTTCAGCTACCATTGCAGCGTCGCAATATTGACCCATTGATCCCAGACAGATCGCCAGCACCTCCCCAGCGCACACAGCAAGATTTCATGTTTCAATCCCTCGTCCAATTCCAGCGTGAGATCTATCTGGCGCTTGCCGAGCAGACAAAGCTGCTGTCCACGAACGGGGATTGGGCCGCCTTCCTGGCCTTCTTGCCCATGGGCGTGATGTTCGGTGCCGCACATGCGCTCACGCCCGGCCACAGCAAGGCGATCCTTGCGACCTACCTGACGGGTTCCACGAACGGCGTCGGCCGAGGGGTAGCAGTTTCGCTGATCCTCTCCTTCACCCACGTGACGATGGCGGTCGTCATAGCCGTCCTTGCGCTGCCCTTGGTGTCGTTCGCCTTGGGAACGGTTGGACGCGCGCCTCTGCTCGAAGATGTCAGCCGTGGGCTTCTGGGCCTCATAGGCCTATGGATGCTATTGCGCTCATTTCGTCGGAACGCACACATTGATCACTCGCATGAAGGCGAGGTCGTAGGCGTCATGGCGGGCCTCATTCGCTGCCCTCTGACGCTCTTTGTCATGCGCCACGACTGGTGGCTGCCATCACCCGCTCGATAGAGGCCATCGCGGGATTTGTGCTCGTCGCGATAGCATTTCACGAAATCCTTCTCATCTGACAATTGCGGAAAAAAGCCCATGTCTCCAAAATCGGAAACGCGCACCGCCCAATTGGCAATTCGTGTGCTTCATTGAAGGAAGCCCTTGATCATGCAGCGCACGCAGAAATGAGGTCTCCGAGCTCTATGGCTCAGCTCATCCTCGCGCGGTGGCTGACAGAGAACGGCTTCTTGAAAGTCGAGGATGAGCACAGCCACTGGCCCTGACGACCCGACAGCCTAGTTGAGCCTGTTTGCATTGAAGGTGATGCAATTTATAAGGCTTCCCTTGATTGGGACACAGGCATGACGCTTGAAGACATTTGCGAAGATTCGTCACTAGGCCCGCAGCGAAAGCTCGAGCGTTTGCGTGCGATTGAAGGCACCATGCGCGAGTTGGAGCGATGCAGCGTTTTCAAGGGTCAGGATCAATCGTCGGCGTGGCAGGACGACCTTTCCCGACTTTGCGTGATAATGCGAGAACTCGAGCGACAAATCGCAAGCGAGCGTCCTTAGCTCGGCTGCCTGGGCACGGGTCTGCGGGCCATCCGGTGCTCGCCAAGGGGCTCAGCACAGGCGCTGCTCTGCCCGAACAGCGCGGTGCTTGGGTCATCGCACCGGATGGCTTCGGGAGTCCTGGTCAGGAGGGAACCAGGGCCCCAACACGCTCTGCATTTGCTTCCGCCTCACGCAGAGCCGA
>NZ_JACHOT010000013.1 GCF_014200015.1 Aminobacter niigataensis | reverse complement strand
TCGAAGAAGGTGTCATCGCTTATATTCCCAAAAGCGCCGGGGGCGACGAACTAGCGAAGGCGCTGACTCTCGTTGTAAACGGAGGCGTTTATTTTCCGCGCGACATCCTGCAAGGAAACCGGTTTGGCAGTGTATTGCCAACCGCGTCCGATTACGCTGCTAAACCGTCCGAGGCTTCCTCTGCTCTCACAGCAAGGGAGGAGCAAATCCTAGATCTAGTTGTGAGAGGTCGCTCGAACACCGCAATAGCCAACGAGCTTAGATTGAGTCCAAACACGGTGCGCGTCCATATCAGAAACGCCAGTCTTAAGCTAAACATCAAAGATCGCGCCAAGTTAGCGACCTATAAGTCGGCGCGCGCGTGAGGCGACCGGCGCAGTGACAGAACTCCCACTAAAGCCTCATCATGCTAGCGCTTCGGACGCTGAACTCTTATGCGAATCCTTGGATTGCGTCGGATACGCCTTTGACGTCAGCACCGCTGGCGCGCCAATTTTTGCCTGGGCGACCGGGACAGTTCAGAGGCAGTTAGCGGTTCCGCTACGCTCCTTTCTGGAGGGCTCGCTTGGTGACCAACAGACCCGGGTGAAACTCCACCTTGAAAAGCTACTTGGCGGCAATCGTTCGGAGATCGAGTTGATCTGGAAGCGGGAAGGAACTGCCTTCCGGATTCGTGATTCCGCACAACCCGCTTTCGATCGACATGGTCGGGTGGTGCGTATCGTGGGCACTGTGCGTCATCTTGGTGCCGTGATATGGGATAGCTACGCTGGCGAGAACTTCTGGAAAGAGCAAGCCTACGATCACATCGACTTCGGAATCGCGTGCTGGAACACTGCGGGTCGACTAGTCTTGGTTAATCGAAAATTCCGTGACCTTCATGGGCTCATTGCGAATTCGGTCGCCCCTGGAACTAAGATTGAAGCCCTTGTGACTATGATTGCGCGATCGGGTGAGGTCATGATTGACGGGCCTCGTCACAAGTGGGTCAACGAAACGCTAAGTGATCTCAAAAACGAGCGTTCGCGCGATCACCGCCTTGCCGACGGCAGATGGATCGAAGCCTCGACGATTCACTTTGCGGAAGGAACGATCCTGCGAGTGCACGATGTAACGCAGTTGAAGAGCAGCGAGCATTCTCTGCGCCAAGCAAAGGAAGCCGCCGAAACCGCAAATTTTAAGAAAAGTAGGTTCCTTCGTGCCGCGAATCATGATTTAAGACAACCTCTTGCGACCCTAAAGATACTTGTTTACAGCTGTTTTGGCGTAAAAGACGAAGAAAAACGTCGAGAACTTTTGCATTCCATGGATGTTACTATTGGAATCATGGATGAAATTCTTGGCTCGCTGGTTCAGATCGGGCAGCTCGATGCGGGGCGGATCGAAACCCGAATCACTCACTTTCAACTCCGACAGGTGCTGGAGCCGTTGGCGATCGAGTTCAGACCACAGGCTGAGGCTAAGGGGATCAAGATGGGCGTTGTCGCAAGCTGCGAGACAGTCCAGTCTGATCGCGCCCTGCTAGGTCGCATACTGAGCAATCTGATAGCCAACGCAATCCGCTTTACAGAGACAGGCAAGATCGTCGTCGGGGCGCGCAAACGCGATGCGATGCTGAATATCGAAATTTGGGATACCGGCTGCGGAATTGCTGAAGATCAACTTGAGATGATCTTCGAGGAGTTTCATCAGGTCGCCGAACAGAGCCACGACAGGCAGCGAGGATTGGGACTAGGCCTCAACATTGCCCACCGCCTTTCAATACTCCTGGATCACGACATCAATGTGCGCTCATGGCCGAGCCGCGGCTCGGTTTTCTCCGTTAGCGTTCCACTGGGCAGCATCTGGAAAAGTGACCTTGGTGAGCCGGAGATATCGGAACGAATCGGTGGTGAATTCCTGGACGTCAAGATGCTTGTTGTGGAGGACAATGAGCCTCTCCGCCGTACAGTGTGTGATATGCTTGACGGCTGGGGCGTTCAGGTAACCGAAGCGAGTGATAGCGAGCAGGCCATCGCCTTATTTGAACGCGGCGCTTATCACTTTGATCTGGCGTTGGTCGATTTTCGCCTGCCTAACGGTCGAGCCGGAACAGATGTCCTGAAGGAGCTTTGCGAAATTGCAGGGCGCGAAATCCCCGGTATCGTGGCGACGGCTGACAACGACCCTACGCTTATCAAGCAGATACGAGCTCAAGGTCTTCCAGTCCTGATCAAACCCATCAATCCGACGCGCCTTAGATCAGCGATGCATCATCTTCTTTACGAACACGGCCGAGATTTACTGTCACATGATCACTGAAGCTTCATCTATTCCAATAGGCAGCATGGTTCCGCTCTCGGGCGCCTCGGCGGCAGACGGGCGAGAGTTTCGCAATGGTATAATCCTCGCCATCGAAGAGATTAATGCGTTCGGCGGAATTCATGGACGGTCACTTACCCCCTTTTTTTATGATACCCGCAATCAAAGCGCCGATGAAGTCACTTCGGCAGCACGTTACCTTATAAACAAACATTCTGTCCATGCAATCATTAATGGTTACAATATTGGCTCTCAAAATGCTGAGTATGAACCTGTTGCTGACTCTGGTATAATTTATATACATCATAATACTCTTATTCAGCATCATGATACGTTTATGGGAAATCCTGAACGTTATTTTGGGTGTTTTATGAGTGATCCGGCAGATTACTGGTATGGACAAGGATTTATAAAATTTATTTCCTGGCTCCGAGACAGCGGTCGCTGGCGACCGGAATCGAATAGGCTTGCGATCATCTCCGGCTCGCGGTCCTACAGCATCGTTACCGCAAACGCGATGCGTTCGTCGGCGGCAGACTTCGGATGGTCCGTCTGTTTTGGACCAGAAATCGTTAGAACGCCAACGACGGAGTGGCAATTGGCCATCGATCGGGCGCGCGAAACGCGGCCAGCAATCCTGGCCAATACTCATTTCTATGCGAGTGACCTCGCACATTTTCAGAGGCAATTCGCTCGTAAACCCATAAATTGCCTAGTTTACCTCCAGTGGGGAGGCATGCATAAGACGTTCCTTGACATTGCAAACTCATCGGCTGAGGGCGTGATCATCGGAACGGTGGTGGGACTCGTGCATGATTCCGAAGGCATCGCGTTTAGCCACCGGTATCGGGCGCGTTTCGGGCCGAACTCGACACCTGAGGTCGGCGCACTTTCGTACAGTTCCATGCATCACTATGCATTGGCAGCGGGCATTGCAGGTGGCACCGGCGCTCCTTACGAATTCAATCAAAACAGGAAAGTTGCCCAACGCCTGAAATCCTTAATATATCGGAGTGTCCTAGGCACGATCCATTACCATCCAGACTGGCAAGCTGCGGTGCCCTATCCCGACGCAATAAGCGACCCTTCACGTGGCATGCCACATCTATTCTACCAAGTTCGGGACAATGGAACGAAATTAGGCATAATCGCACCTGAGCCTTATACCACCGGAAAATTTCAGATACCGCCATGGTATCGTTCAACCTCCACACCGGATAGTGGAGTGCGCCCCGATTGACCGCACAGGCGACGGGCTGCATTAAGCACCAATCGCGAGCATAAACCCAGAGCTGTTCGGTCTTGGTCTCTCTGCGGCCGAGATCAAGCACCGGTGCCGTGGTCTCATCGGTAAAGAGCTTGGGCGAGGCCTTCAGCTTCTCGTGGATTGGCCGCAGATGTCAAGCGGCGGGGCCAACCCAGTCGGCCAACGTTCGAGCGGTGGTCTACCGCCGGTTCTGTCGCTCCATGCTCGGTCTGAACGTGCGCGAAGCGGCGGCCCGCGTGAAAGTCGGAAAAACCGCGCTTTACGATGCGCTCAAGCAGGAAAAGTTAGGCGAGGCGGCATGTACATGAAGTTTGACGCGGAAAATGACGCTCTGTTTGTCGAATCCATTGCCGGTTGATCGGTCGGATCAAATGAAGATCATTGCGCCGGCGTAGCCAGCGGTGCCACGATGATCGTGCAGGGTTGGTCCTTCTTCGCCGTGGCGGCCAGCTCGGCGCATACCGTCAGCGCCGGTCGATTGTCTCGCACCAGGTCATTGGCCGAAATCAGAGTATTCCAGTCCCTGGGGTGTCCCGATCTCATCAACGAGACGCCTGCGTTCCAGCGATCAGCGTTCATGGCCGTGGAGGCCACGGCCATGTCAATGGAACCGGGCAGCACACGCGGGGCGAACAGCGTCAGCAGGATGCCAAGGACCAGGCCCGTCCCGCCAACGATCCACAAACGACGGTTCTGAACATGACGCTCGCGCGCACTTGCGACATATAGGGAAAGAACGCGGCCGGCGCGCTCAAGGTCGGATGCCTGGCGCTCGAACTGCTGCGCGGCGGTGCGAACAAGACTCTCGCCGCCGCGCTCCAGCGCCGCCGCATAATGCTGCGCGCCCTGCCGGAGAATGGGCGACTGCTCGACGCCCTGCACGCGCTCACCGACATAGGCGAGCTGCTGCACGATCTGCGCCAGTTCCGGCTTGTAGTCCGCTGGCGGCCCATACCGGTCAAATTCCTCAAAGGCGGCTTCGACGCCCTTGCGGATAGTTGTCATTTCCCGCGTGAGGTCGCCGGCGAAGTCTTCCACCGTCAGCCGTAGCGCGTCGAACGCGGCTACCGGGTCGCCAGCGGCCTCGTCCAGTGCTTCCGGCTCGATTCCTTCCCTGTCATCATGGTCGCCCGGTTCCGTCATGATCTACCTTTCTATGCCGATGCCCCGGCTAAGGCGCTGTCCGCGCGTGATGCTCTCTTGCAACTCATGGGCGATGGTCTGGCCCTTGCGCAAATGCTCGCCTATCCCGAGTTCCTGACGGCGATTGCGCAGAATGGAATCCACCTGCGGGTCGCGTTCCAGGCTCTTGGTCAGGCCGTTCATCTGGCTTTCGACCTTGCCGCGCACGTCGTCATGCTGCCAGCCGCGAAGTTGCTTGTGCTGCGCTCTCAAGTCCTGCCAGCGCTCAACGAACCGCTCGGCCCTGACATTCGGGTCTTGCAGCGCAGCCTTTTCGCGCTTCATCCCGTCGATTACATGCGCGACACGCTCCCGGCCGGAAAGCTCCGTCATGGCGCGCGCCGTCGCCGGGTCATTTTGCAGGGTCGAGCGCATCAAATCTTTCATGCCGGGCTGCACCTGCTCGAGCTGCTGCCCGGCCGCGCGTATTTCCTGGCGTTGCATATCAAGGACCGGCAAACCCTCGCGATGGTGCTGCGCGACCGATTCATAGGCCCGCGCGTAGCGGTCCACGGCCGCCTCAAGCGGCGACTGTCGCCGCGCCCGTTGGGCAAGCCGGGCGGGCGCCGATGGCGGCCGCAAGCCCCCATCCCTTTCCGGCTGTTGCTGCATACGCGATACCTCGCTGCGCTCCTGCGAGGGTGCAGGAGCTGCATTGAGCTTCAGGCCAGCGAACATGCCGCGCCGCTGCTTCGCGGCCTGCTGCGGCTGTTGCTGCTCGATCTGCGAGCTGTTTTCTGCGGCCCGGTCCTGCTGTGGGCGCTCGGCCGCCGCGCCGCGTGACAGTTTCAGGCCCTCGAACGGATTGCGGCGCTGTTGTCGATCGTCGGCGAGATCCTCGCGAGGATCTGCACGAAGATCCTGCGCGAGATCCACGCCCTTGTTTTTCTCTGCCGGAGAACGCAATCTGTCCGCACTCGCATCGCGAGCCTGGTCCCGGCCCTCGCCCCCAATATCCCCTATGCCTAACGAGGCCGGGACCATATTTTCGGACTGCGACAGATTTTCGCGTTCTCGCCCAACCCGGATTTGCTCCTGTGCCGGCCCCCTGTCCGGACGTAGCTCAATCTCGCTGCGGACGCCCATTTGCTCCGCGATCCCGCGCCGCTCGGCAAAGTCGCGCGTATAATCGAGCGTCGTTTCCTTCATCCCCGACCGGGAAAGGCGCTTTTCAAGCTGCTCAGGGGCCAACTCGCCGGCGTCCCGAACCTTCCATGCGTTGCGCTCGGCCATCTGGCCGTCTGGAAGGCGAACCGGCTCCGACCCGCGATGCTCAAGGCCGATCTTGTCGCCAATCTCGGGCGCGGCCTCCTTCATGGCGCGCTCAAGATCGACCCCCCAAATGGTATTCCGCTGGCCCTTGTCGTTCTCCAGCGTCACGAAATAGCTCTGGCTGTTGCCTTCCTTATGCTCATAGGGCGCGGCCCCATGCTCGACCAGGCGGCCCGAAGCCAACGTTTGGCCGGCCTGCCGATCGCTGAACTCGTCCTGCGCCGCATAGAGCTGCGCCCCGTCGCGATGCCGGGTCATGGCGACATAGGTCAGATGCCGGTCCATCGTCCCCGACGCCAGCACATAGGAACGATCGACCGTCGCGCCCTGATTTTTGTGAATCGTCGTCGCATAGCCGTGGTCGATCGCCTGATAATCGTTCATCGGCACGGAAACGCTGTCGCCCCGGTCCAGCGTGGCCATGATTCTGCCCGGCTCGACATGATCGACCGTCGCCAACATCCCGTTTTTGACGCCAAGGTCGCGGCTGTTTTCGAGGAATACGATGCGGTCGCCCGTCGCAAAGTCACGCTTACCGTCATTAGTTTGGAAGGTCAGCGCCAGACCAGGACCTTCACGCTCCTGCCCTTCTCGTTCATGCGCCACATCGCCCGGCGTGCTGTCGGCCTCTCTGACGCGCGCCAGCTCGCCCCGGTCCTGTAGCTCGGTCCTGATCGCGTCATTGATCGCCCGAACATCGGCCCGGCGATGCGCCATCGCAACGCGGGTTCCCTCCGGCCGCTCGTCGCGGTCGGCAAGATAATCGCGCACGATCAGGCCGCGCGCGTCCTCGCCGGTTTCGGTAAAGCTGATATTGCCATGATCCCGATAGGCCGCCAGTCCCTCGGCCGTCCGGTGCGTGGCGAAGTCAACGGAAGCCTCCCGCTGCCAGTCCACGCGCTGCCGGCGTATCTCGGAAAGCTCGGCATGGCCGATTTCCTCCGCGATCGCCCGGAACGGTGCGCCGGCCCCGATCGCCTGCAACTGCTCATGGTCGCCGACTAGGACGATCTTCGCCCCGCGCGCCTCGGCCTCGCCAACGAAGCGGGCGAGTTGGCGGCTCCCGACCATGCCCGCCTCGTCGATCACGAACACATCGCCGCGGCCGATCGTGCCGCAGTCGTTTTGCCAACCCAAATCCCATGACGCCAGCGTCCGGCTCTGGATGCCGGAAGATTCCTCCAACCCCTCGGCCGCCTTCCCCGACAAGGCTGCGCCGTGGACCGTGTAACCCTCGGCCTCCCACGCCTCGCGCGCTGCGGCGAGCATGGTGGACTTGCCCGCACCGGCATAGCCAACAACGGCCGCAATACGCTCCCGGCCGGTGATATGCTCGATCGCCCGGCGCTGCTCGTCGGACAGCCGGGCGGAAGCATCGCCGGCGCTGCGCTGAATGGCGGCGTCCTGCCGCTCTATCGCCCGCTCGACATGCCGGCGATCGACGCCATGACCATGCGTGCCGTACATCCGCTGCGCGCTCTCGATCATGCCGGATTCGATCTCGACCATTTCGCGGGTCGAATACCGGGCAAGCTCAACCTGCCCCCTTGGCTCGCCCGTTGCTGCCGGGTCCCCCACTACGTGGGCGCGCTCGGGCTGCAACTCGACCAGCGCCGGCGAGGCCATGACGGCCGCAAAGGCGTTCCGGAACTCCTGCGGATCGTCGTTGATGTAGCGATGCAGCGCCCGCGCAACGTCGTGCCGGTCGAATACGCTCTTTTCCCCGGTGATGAGGGTTAGAACCTGCTCGGGCTTCTCCCGGATCAGCTCGGCATTGCGCCGGGCCGCATCCTCGTCCAGCCGCAACCGTGACACGTCGAGGCCGCGCCGCTCCATCTGCGTGGCATGGACGCCCATATGATCGGTCGGCGCGATCTCTAGCCCGCGCTCCATGTGCGAACGATGGTCGATGCGAATATCCAGCCCGGCCATCGCAAGCCGCTCGTTGGCGATCCCTTCCCACCGCTGGCGAAGGTCACGGAGCTGCATATCGGTCGTCGGCAGGTCGTGCGCCAGCAGCCATTTGTTTTCGCGTTCAAGATAGGTCTTGTCGCCTAGACCGTCCTCCGTCACCTGCCGCGTAGTCATAAGAATATGGGCATGGTGATTGCGAACGTCGCTCGCCTCGTGCGGCGCGTGAATGGCGAAGTCCACGGCCGCGCCGTATCGGTCGGCCAGCTCCTGCGCCATCTCCCGCGCCGCCTCTAGCCGCTGTTCGGCCGATAGCTCATGCGGCAAGGCAATCTCGAACTCACGGGCAACGCGGGCATCCTTGCGCTTCTCGGCAAACTCGGCGGCGTTCCACAAGGTTGACCGATCCCGCGCCCAATCGGCGTTGACGCCTTGGGGCAAGACGATTTCCGCATGTTCCACGCCCTGCTTTGCCGTGTAGTCGTGCGTGATCCCGTCACGCTCGTTGGTCAGCTTCTCCCCGGCGCGATAAGCCATTGAGGCGACGGCGCTACGGCCGCTCGCCCGCGAAACTGGCTTCATGCTCAAATGGTAGATCGCCAACCCGTTGCCTCGATCCCGTTTCAGCCTTTCCTGCCAGCCTCCAAGCTGGCGGCGCGCTGAGTTACGCAGTAACTCGTAAGTGCGCCCTTATCAACTCATTCGCTCCGCTCTTTCGTCGCTCGGTATGGTGCTTGCGGCAAGCTCTGTGCTATGAACTGAGGCCGCAACTGTGCTGCAAGGTCGCTAAAAATTCAAGCGTACCGGCCAAACAACTGGAAATGACAGCCGGGAACGATAGTCTGGGCGAACGATCGGAAAAGGAGATTTGAGGATGGCACGCAAATCCATTGAAGAACGGCTAGCTCAATTGGACGCACAAAGGGCTTCGCTTAAAGCACGGTTGGGAAAGCAGGAACGCGCCAACGACACACGCCGGAAGGTGCTGCTCGGCGCGCTTGTTCTCCATCGCCTTGAGAACGGGCGTGACGATTTTTCAAGAAACCTTGGCGACTGGCTGCGCCGCGAACTGCCCGGCTTCCTCACGCGCGACGGCGACAAGGAACTGTTTGCCGATCTGCTCGGTGCATCATCGGCCGGACAAACGGCAGGGAGCACCGGGGAAGCTACATCGTGAACCGGGCGACGCTCGCATGGGGCGCTTTCAAGAACATGCTGCGCGCCGCCGCGCATGATCCTGTATGGGCGTTTGTCTCCCTGATAACTCTACCGTTCCGCATTTGGCAAACGCTGCTGCGCGTTCTGTTCATCCTTATCGTTGCGCTTTTCGTCGTTGGCATGGGTGGCCGGTTTGCGCTTAACGATCTCGGCTATGGTCCCGGCACGATTCCGTTCATTGCGCTCGATCTCGTCACGCTGCTGGTGCTGGCCGCCATCGTCTTCCGCGTCGTCACCAATCCGCTGATTATCCATTTCGGGGACATGGAAGGCGAAACCCACGGCTCGGCACGGTTCGCCACGTCAAAGGAAGTCGCTCCCCTCACCCGCGCCGATACCGGCCTGCTGATCGGCCGGGACGCCAAAACGAAAAGGTTGCTGCGCTATAACGGCCCGGCCCATCTGCTGACGATGGCACCGACCAGAACCGGCAAGGGCGTGGGAACCATCATCCCTAATCTGCTCACCGCCGACCGTTCCGTGATCTGCATCGATCCCAAAGGCGAGAATGCCAAGATCGCCGGCCGCGCCCGCGAAAAGTTCGGGCCGGTCCATGTTCTCGACCCCTTCGGTGTCACCGGCATGACCTCGGCCGCCTTCAATCCACTCGATGCCCTCGACCCGGCCGGCCTCGATGTCGCGGAAGATGCAAGCACCCTGGCCGACGCGCTCGTGTTCGATGAACCGGGCATGGCCGGCGAAGCGCATTGGAACGAGGAAGCCAAGGCGCTGATTGCCGGCCTGATCCTCCATATCGCCGCCCAGGAGCTGCGTGAACGCCGGAACCTCGCCACCCTGCGCGACTATCTCACACTCGCCCCGGAAGCCTTCGCCGCGCTCCTGAAGGACATGCAGGCATCCCCTGGAGCGGCAGGCCTGGTCGCCCGCGCCGCAAACCGTCACCTCGGCAAATCCGATCGCGAGGCGGCCGGCGTGCTGTCGGCCGCGCAGCGCCATACCCATTTCCTCGACAGCCCGCGTATGACCGCCGTCCTTGGCCGCTCCGATTTCCGCTTTGCCGATCTCAAGCGCCGCAACGTCTCCGTCTTCCTCGTCCTGCCGCCCGATCGCCTGTCCACCTATTCGCGCTGGCTGCGCCTGCTCGTCGCGCAAAGCCTCACCGACATGGCACGCGATCCGGCCAAGCCCGCCGTGCCGGTCCTATATCTGCTGGATGAGTTCGCCGCGCTCGGCCACCTGGCTCCCGTCGAGCGGGCCATGGGCCTCATGGCCGGCTACGGCGTCCAGCTCTGGCCGATCCTGCAAGATGTTCACCAGCTCCGTGCCACCTACAGGCAGCGCGCCGGCACCTTCCTGTCAAATGCCGGCGTCCTGCAAGTCTTCGGCGTCAACGATCACGACAGCGCCCACCTCGTCTCCGATCTTCTCGGACAAGAGACGGTTGTGTTCCAGACCATGAGCCGCGCCCTCGATTCCGATAAATCCGGGATTTCCTACGGCGAGCAACACACGGCCCGGCCGCTGTTGACACCCGATGAGGTTCGCAACCTGCCGCAGAATCTCGAATTGCTGTTCCTAGCCGGGCAACGGCCGATCGTCGCCGGCAAGCTCGCCTATTACGCCGATGCGGAATTCAGGGGGCTGTATGACGCTCATTGAGGCCGGGTTCTGGCAGGGAACTTTAGCCCTGCCCTCGACGTGACTCTGGCGTGATTTGCGGTCCCGACGCTGCGCGCCAGGACTTGGTCACTGACGGCCCTCCGGTCACTTCGGCGCGGGCTGATTACACATTTACATGCAATCATGATTGTTCTGCTCTATTAATGCAGCACGTCAATGCCTCGCCGGCGAATGACGTTTAACAAGGCCAGCGCCGGTCCCTTGGCCAGCGCCTCGCCACGCTCAAGCTGCGACACATAGCCGGGTGTCACATTGAGATAGCGGCCGAGTGCGGCTTGGCTAAGGTGCGCCTGCTCACGCACGGCCCGCACTTCTGCGCCCGTCATCGGCGCTTCGGTCGGAAGGGTCTTCTCGCCAAGGTGCCGCGCAGTAATCTTCTCATAGGTCGCCTCGTCCATGATCCCGAGGCGGTGCTGCGCGCCAGCCATTTCAGCGATTTCGCGGGAAAGGCGGCTAGGCTTCGTCGTCGTCATGCTCGATCTCCTTCAAATCTTCGTCCTCAATGGCTTGCCCGACCAGTTCGGCCGACGCGGCAAGCCAATTCGCGCCGATCGTGCGCAGGGCTTCCAGCTCGTCAGCATTGATGTTGTCACGGTCACTCTTGGCGAACGCATACAGAAACACAGCGCGGCCAGCGGCCCGATAGGCGACGATCATCCGAAATCCGCCGGAACGGCCCTGACCCGGCCGCGCTACGCGCTGCTTAATGAGGCCGCCGCCAAGATCGGCGTCGATCGTGCCGCGCTCGGCCCGCTCGATCGCCTCGCCCAAGCTGGGCGTCAGCAATCCGTTGCCTGCGAGCGAACCGCACAACGCCTCTGGTCAAAAAAATTCGCACGGAACCTCACTATAGCACGATAAACTATAGTGCATATTGTTATAGCTTCAATCCCCATCCTCACGGACAACCGGATAATTGTATTTGGCGAAAAGCAGATTCAGCGCCTCGGCAACAAGGCGCTCCTTTGAAATCCGCTTGCCCTTCTCGTCCCTGCTGCGAAAGTTGATTTCGTCCAGCGTCTCCCAATAGGAGGGCGGCAAGAAATGCGTTCTGGCGACTTTCTTCGCGCGTGAGGGCGCAACATAGCTCACGGGCGGCTGCGGACTTGGCGCGATGTCTTGCGGTTCTCGCGGAGCCTCCGGCGCAGATACGGGTTGTTCTGCGGTCTTGATGGCTGTGGCGAGAAGCGAAGGCTTACGGCTCATGCTTTCATCCTTTCATGCTTTCCTGTCATCATGCTTGCCTGCTCTGAAAGGAACGCAAACAGTCCGGCAACTTCCTGGGCCGCGCGGCCTTGCGGTTCCAGCTCTTGCGGCGTCTGCCCCAAGGCCGGGGCGTCCTCATAGGTTTTCAGGCGTGACATATGGATGGGCGCAACCGACATACTGAACCGGTCCGCGATCGCGGCAGCGTCATCGGCCGCCCTACCCCCGGCGTTCGGATGCACCAGATTCAGCACCACGAAGGCCAGCGGTTTGCCCGCCATGTCGAGAAGCCGCTTTAGTGGCTCCAAGGTGTCGATCGCGAATATCTGCGCCTGCGTCGGGATCAGCACAATATCGGCGTGGTTGGCCGCCTCCGTTGAGGCACTGTCCATCTTGCCGGGCGTATCGATGAACACCCAATCCATACCAAGGCCGCGATAGGCATCCAGCGAGCGCCGGATAGCACCGGGCTGAATCGACGCAACGTCCGGGCCGTCACCCTCGCGCCGGTCGAACCAGTTGACCGCGTTAGTCTGTGGATCGAGGTCGAGCAGGGCCGATTTTTTCCCGGCCAGGTGAGCCGCAACCGCCAGCGCCGTCGCGATCGTAGTCTTCCCGGTCCCGCCCTTCTGTGTGCAGAACGCTACTGTGATCATGATTGCATCCTTTCATGAAATAAGGGCTACATGCTTTCCAAAGTACATGAAAACATGTTTTCATGTAAGAACGGTTAACTACTCCGTTTCCGTCACGAGGCAAGCCGGCAGCTTACCATCGAACAGGCGGCCATTGAAAAAGTCGAACGCTTGATTAGCGCGGCGTAGGTTTTTGCGGTCGGATTGGTGGGGGACATGGCGACCTCTGCTGTATCGTACAAAACAACAATCGCACATTTCAGGCTGACATGTAATCATGATTACATGTTTTCATGTTTCGCGCTGCCCTTGCCGCCTTCTTTCTCTCGGAAGCCCATGCGACGTTGGCCGCAGGCGAGGCGGTTGGGATTTTCGCTCTGTTGGTGCCGAACCGGACCGCCTATTACGCGGTCCGGAACCGCCGCAGGGCTGCGTTAGCAGCCCGAACAGCGGCGACCGCTTATGTTTTCACATAAAGAATAGAACTAGAGGGGGATTCAGTCTGGTTATCGGACTCACGTTTCATCAAGCCTTTAGCGATGCTGACAAGAGCTTTCCCAAGCGGGCCATCACCAACGTCGAGCTGCGTCCACTCATCGAGGGGTAGGGACTGGCGGTAAGCGTCGATTTGCTCGCTCCACGCCTGCTGATCTTGCCCATGATCCTCGGGCGGGGGAGGGGTCTTGCCGAACCGGCTAAGGAATTGCTGGGCCTTTTCCGGCAACGACAGGCGATAGGCATTGCTCGCCTGCTGCACCTGGGGGCCGCGCCCCTCGTTCCCGGTCGGCTCGTAGCGCCGCAGCCAGTCGATGAAGCCATGCGCCCGCAGGTTCTTCAGCGCCCGCACGATCGCATCACGAGAACGGCCCAGGCGGTCCATGATCGTGGTGATTGACGGCTCTAGCCGGCCGGTGCGAAAGTCGATCAGGTTAACAAACAGCCGCAGCACGTCCAGCGCCACCGATCCGAGCGGACCGCTGCGCTCACCCTTCTCCTGCAAACCGGCTTCGTTGTAGATTTCGGCCGCCTTCAGGATCGCTTGCACATCCTTGCGCGTCGTCGGCCGCCATATGCGGCCCTCCGATCGCCCCTTGAAATGGCTGCGCCGGCGAACCGGCGTCGGGCATCGGGCCGCCGGGGGAGGGAAGGCCAGGCCAAGCACTGTCTGGCCCGATCCTTGCCACGCCGCCCGGCGCTCATGGGCGAGCGTGGAGAGCTGGCCCGCGTCTTCCTCGGAGAGCTGGCCGGCGTTGTAGTGTGTCCAGACCTCCCGCATGAGGTCATCAAGCGCGTGTCTACGCGCACAGCCGATCGCGGCCGCGAACTGCGTCCTCAACATTGTCCTTCGTCCTTCCGTTCGGGAGGACATGACGGTGTGGACGGCGGACACAGTTTCCCGTTCTCGCAAGAATCAATCTTGCGAGTCTGGTGCTGCTCGACTATGTTGGGCGCTGACGTTTAGGGCGCTTCAACAAAGCCGTTCCGAAATCCCAAAACCCCTTGCCGCTGCTAACGGCGAGGGGTTTTTCGTTATGCCCTCGTTTCCTTCTCGATCAGCAACCTCAATGCTTCTTCGATAAGCGGCGCGCGACCCGGCACGCCTCGGCGTTCCTTGATCTGATCGAGTGCTTCGATCAGATCACCCGGAACGTAGGTATTCAGCGCCACGCGACCGGCGGCCGCCTGCCGTGCCCGATGGGCGGCAACGTCCTTCCGAATCTTTTCCGTGTTCTGCTTCATGCTTACGAGTAAGCGGGGATTTGCCCGATTCTGCAACCCCGAATCTCTAAGGTGCAGGAATATCGTGCAAATCGGACACTCTGGCGTCACGACACGAAAGTGATGAATCTGTCCGACATTTGAGAACGCATGAAGAACTCATGCCGGTTTGACGGTGGGTGCGGCTGATTTTTCGGCTTTGAGGGCTTCGTAGAGCGCGGTCTTGCCGATTTTCACACGCGCGGCGGCTTCGCGAACATTGAGGCCGGCAGCCAGATGCTGGCGGGCCTTAGCGAGCTTCTCCGGCGTGACGACAGCTTGCCGGCCTCCGCGCCGACCCCTTTCCTCTGCTGCCTGTAGTCCGGCGCGGGTTCTTTCCCGGATGAGATCGCGCTCGAACTGCGCCAGCGCCCCAAACAAATGGAAGACCAGGCGGCCGCCCGATGTCGTGGTGTCGATGTTTTCGGTGATCGATCGGAACCCGACGCCTCTGGCCTCCAATTCGGTGATGATCTCGATGAGGTGCTTCATCGATCGGCCGAGACGGTCGAGTTTCCAGACCGTGAGCGTATCGCCTTCCCGGACATAGCGAATGGCTTGCGCCAGACCGTGTCGATCGGTTTTGACCCCCGAAGCCCTGTCTTCGAACAGTTTCTCACAACCTGCCTTGCGCAATGCGTCGAGTTGCAGCGCCGTATCCTGATCGCTGGTGGAGACCCGTGCATAGCCGATGGATGTCATAAGGCGTGTGCTGTCCGTTTTCTCATTGAATGCGGACAATGTCCGATTTGCCGTTTCATGGCAAGGTTTGCGGACAAATTCTGTGGAAGCCGCAAAACGACCGTTTGCCGGACAGGTATTTTCCATTTCGGTGCAGCCTCCGCGATGAGATGGATGATGATGAATGGCGCGAAGAGCACTGCTGAGCGAAACATGGTGGAGCCAGGCGACAGCGCTCCCCGACGACGAAAGGGAGATCGTCAAGCATTACACGCTGGACCAGCCGGATCTCGATCTGATCATGCGGCAGAATCGTGCATCGAACCGCCTGGGTCTGGCCTGCGTGCTGGCGATGTTGCGATTTCCGGGCCGACCGCTCGCGGATGGTGAGATCCTGCCTTCCGGCGTCTTGAGGTTCCTGGCCCGGCAGATCGGCGCCGATCATCGCGAGATCGACCGATATTTCGAGCGCCCGCAGACGCGCCGCGAGCACCTCACCCTGCTTTTCGAGAAAATGAAGATGCGCCCATTTGCGGCTTCAGACGTGCGGGCGCTAACCGGCTGGCTGACACCGGCTGCGCAAACCCTGCGCCGGGCCGATGCTCTGGCGGACATGGTCGTCGAGGAATTGCGACGTCGTCGAATTCTCCTGCCGGCGCGCGGAGCGCTCGAAGCCATCATCCAAGTTGCAATCCGGCGCGGAATCCGCATCGCTCACCGCGCCCTGGCTGGCGGGCTTTCGGAAGGCCAGAAGCGTGACCTCGACAAACTTCTCGACCCGCGTGCGGGGACGAACGTGACCAACCTTGCGTGGGCGAGAACACCGGCATTGTCGCCCACCGCCATCAATCTCGACAGGATAGCCGAACGCGTTCAGTTTCTTAGGTCCCTGAATCTGCCAATGGAATTGATGGAGCGCATTCCGGTCAAGGTTTTTGACGAACTCGCCGCGGAAGGGATGCGGATGAGCGCGCAGCATCTACGCGACCTCAACCCCGAACGCCGGCATGCCGTGTTGGCCGCGACGGCTTTACACCTCTCTCGCCATTTGACCGACTGCGCAATCGACGTGTTCAAGAAACTGATCGGCGCCTTGACGCGGCGAGCCGACAATCAGGCGACCGCCCGCATCACCCGTTCCGTCCGGGAAGTTCAAAAGCCGCTCAAGGACGTTTCGAAAGTTTGCCACGCAATCATTGAGGCCAGGGAGAAAGGCGAGGATATCGGCAGGGCGCTCGAACGGGTCATTCAATGGCCGGCCTTCGCGACCAGCGTTCAGGCGGTCGACACGCTGATCGCCCCGGACAGCATCGACGGGAAAATCGAAATGCTCCAGCGCTACCCGACAATCCGGAAAATGGCGCCGGAATTCCTCTCGACATTCGTGTTTCGCGGCCACGCCGTGGCGGCGAATCTCCTGAGGGCGCTATCCATGGTCGCCGATCTGTACCGCAAAGGCAAAAGAGCGATACCCGACAGGGCTCCCATATCCTTTGCGCCGAGAGGCTGGATGCCGCTCATCCTGAAGGATGGCAAGATCGATCGCAGGGCCTATGATCTCTGCCTGTTCAGCGAATTGAAACGCCGCCTCGACGCCGGCGACGTCTGGGTGGAAGGAGCCAAGCGCTTCCAGTCCTTCGAGAGCTTCCTCATTCCGGCGCCGACGTTCGAGTTGATGCGCGAGGAAGGTCCGCTTCCGGTCGCCGTCGATACCGATGTAGAAACCTATCTGAAGCAACAGCGCCAGACATTGAACGACGGGTTGAGCGAGCTTTCCCGTCTGGCAGAAGCCGGTGAGCTCGACGATGTCGAACTGATCGGCGCGGGTTTCAGCATCACGCCGCACAAGGCCATGTTTCCGGACATCGCGAAGGCGCTGAAACGACAAGTGGAAGGCCACCTGCCGGCGATCCGCATCACCGATTTGCTGCTTGAGGTGGACGCCCGAACGGGATTTTCCAACGCCTTCACCCATCTGCGCACTGGGCGGACGGCCGACAACAAGCTTGCCCTGCTTACCGCTGTTCTGGCAGACGGCATCAATCTCGGTCTCACCAGAATGGCGGATGTTTCCCCCGGGCTGACGATGCGCCAGCTCGCCTGGGCGCACGACTGGCATATCCGGGAAGAAGGCTACACCGCCGCACATGCCATCCTCGTCAACGCCCAGAGGCAATTGCCTCTGGCAAGGCTGTGGGGCGACGGAACCACCTCGTCCTCGGATGGGCAGTATTTTCCGGCGGGAGGGCACGGTGAGGCGATCGGCGACCTCAACGCCCGCTATGGCCCTAACCCCGGCGCCAAGTTTTATCGCTTCACCTCCGACCAGTATGGCGCGTTCCACATCATCGCCATGAACGCCAACGCGAGCGAGGCCATCTACGTTCTCGACGGTCTGCTCTATCATGGCAGCGATCTCGTCATCGAAACCCATTATGTCGACACCGGCGGGGTCAGCGACATGAGTTTCGCTCTTTGCCATCTTGTCGGTTTCCAGCTCGTGCCCCGGCTGCGTGGCCTCAAGGATCGCCGGCTCTATCTCTTCCCGGGCGACGCGCCTCCCGAAAATCTCGCCCCGCTCGTCGGCGAACCTATCAACGTCGAGCGGATCAAGGCGAACTGGGATGACATCCTGCGTCTCGTTACCACGATCCGTTCCGGCCAGGTCCGGCCCTCGACCTTGCTGGCGAAATTGTCCGCATTCCCGCGCCAAAACGGACTGGCACTTGCGCTGCGCGATATCGGGCGCATCAATCGATCCATCTTCCTGCCGCAATGGTGGCAGAACCCCGAAATGCGCAGGAACGCCACCGCCGGCCTCAACAAGAGCGAGGCCCAGAACACATTGGCCCGCGCGCTGTTCTTCAACCGCCTTGGAGAGCTGCGGGACAGAACCTTTGAGAGCCAGTTCTACAAGGCGTCCGGGCTGAACCTGCTCATCAACGCCATCGTTTACTGGAACACGCTCTATCTCGAACCGACTTTCGCCGAGCTCAACCGAGAAGGCGTCGCCACACCGCCGGACGTGATCAAACACATCACTCCGCTCGGATGGCAGCATATCAGCCTTACCGGCGATTACATCTGGACTCCGACAGGCAGCCTCGATCTCAGGCCGCTGAGGCGCGAAACCTCCATGCTGGCAGCTTGATCACCCTATGTTCTCAAATGTCGGGCAGATTCACCACTTTCGTGTCGTGACGCCACTCTGGAGGGCGACAGCGAGGACCAGGAGGAAGCGGCCTGACGGCCGCGCCTGCCTGTCAGCTCCCGACCGCTTGACCGCCTAGCGCCCGGTAGAGCGTAGCGCGGTGCACGCCCAGGAGCCGGGCGACTTCGGCCGGCTTCTTATCATCATCGTTGATGAGCTGGCGCGCGTGCGCGATCTGCTCGGCCGACAGGGCAGGGGGACGGCCGAAGCGCACGCCCTTAGCCTTCGCGGCCGCTCGGCCGGCACTCGTGCGCTCATAGATCAGGCTACGCTCGAATTCAGCAACGCCGGCGAAGAATGTCAGCACCATGCGCCCGGCCGGCGTCGTCGTGTCGGCCCACGGCTCGGCCAGTGAGCGCAAGCCGGCCTCGGCCTGGCCGATTCGCTCGGCAATATCGAGAAGATCGAGCGTCGATCGAGCGAGGCGGTCGAGCCGCGTCACCGTCACCACGTTGCCGGGCTGCAAATGGTCCAGCATCTTCGCCAGCTCGGGGCGGCCGCGCTGCGCGCCGGATGCCTTTTCCTCGAATACGCGCTTGCAGCCGGCCGCCTTCAGCGCCGCGCGTTGCTGGTCTAGAGTCTGGCCTTCGGTCGAGACGCGGGCATATCCAATAAGCAAGGCGGTTTCCGTTCGCTGTGGTCTGCCCAAAATCTACCGCGTGCAACTCGTCGCGAAAATCCATATTCTGCGACGGAGTAGAAATCGGGCGCAAAACCCGAACAAAACTCGGGATATTTGCGACAAATCCCGCTTACCCCGCCGAAGCCACTTCGGTTTTGTCGGCGCACACCGGACGCAGCGCCACGATAGCAACAGCTATCAGCCCGACACCTACGGCGGCGACCCACACCGGACCAGCAGGATAGATGCTTGCCGCAAGCGCGGAAGCCCCCGCTACGCCAAGATTCATGCTGCTTCCGGCCAGCGCCATCAATGCCCCCCTACGGGCGGGCGAGAGCTGCGCGATATGGGTTTGCAGGCCCGGAGCGCCCATGCCGCCGAGCACCGCCCAAACTGCGAGCGCGGCCAAGATCATAATCGAACCAAGCGCGTCAAAGACATAGGTAACAACGATCGCCGCCGCCACGAAGGCCATTGCGATCCGCATCAGGGCGCGCCCACTTCCGGCGCGGGCCAGCGCCATCGGCATGGTGAAGTTGCCAACCAGCGTGAGGATGCCGAAGGCGGCATAGACCATGCCGACCGTCGCCGTGTCCCATTCGTAGAGGGAACGAAGCCGCTCGCCGACAAGTGCGAAGCATCCGACCGCGCCGCCGAGACCGAAGGCCATAGCGATAAGGCTTCCCCACGTGCCCGGCACGAAAAGCGGTTCCGTCATGTTGCCAGCAACCGCGTTTGGCCGATTGTCGGGGGCGTGCGTCGTGCGCAGCGACGGCAGGCCAATGAGAACCACGATCAGCGCCAGACCGCCAAGCGCGGAAAAGGCGAAGCGCCATGACCACATTTCCGCTGACAATGCGCCGATGCCGGGACTCAGGATAATGCCGAGTGTCAGGCCGGAGGTAACGAAGGCAATGGCTTTGGGAGCGGCTTTCTCGCCAAGATCGCCGGCCATTGCCATAGCGATGCCGAGCATCCCGCCACTGGCCGCCCCAGTCAGGATACGAGTTGCAATGCCCGTCTCGAATGTAGGGACGAAGGATGTTGCAATCGACGCAATGCCGAACACGAGGGTCGAGGGGACAAGTATGGCAAGCCGGCCGTATCGGTCGGAAACCCCACCAAGGATTGGGGCCATGATCGCCAGCGGCAGGCTATAGGCCGTGATGAATAGAGCAATGCGCTCGGGAGGAACCGAAAGGTCAGTTCCTATCGGCGTGAGGATCGGCCCCAACAGAAATTCGTCGGCCCCCACGAGGAAGGCGATCAGGAAAAGCAATATCAGGTGCAGCATGGTGCGGGTCGTTCCTTTCGTGGTGGGTCGAAAGGGACTCCCGGAACATGGCGAGGCGGCCGAGGACCGCTTCCCGCCGCACGTCGAGATCAGCTCTCAGCCGGTCGATGTGCTCAAGTTTCTCCAACAGTTGCGGAATACCGCCCTCGCATGGTCCTGCCCCCTCATCCGAGAGGCAGGCCGCCATTGCGCGAACCTCGCGTGTGGAAAAGCCTGTCGCAATGAGATCGCGGATGCGTGCCGCGCGGCGTAGATCAGCCTCGCTATAGCTACGATAGCCGTTCTCCGAGCGGCGGGCATCCATGAGGCCCGCCGTCTCGTAATGGCGCAGCATGCGCTGGGTGATCCCGAGCCCTTCGGCCGCTTCCTTGATCTGCATCTTGATCCCTTTCCACACCGGCTTAGCACCTTGACATTAGTGTCAATGTCAAGGGCAGGTTTCAAGGGAACGCGGGTGTCGCGCAAATCCTGAAACCTGCACCGCGTTCGCAGCGACCCGATTCCGGGCCGCGACGTGTCGCAAAATTCAGTCGCGCAATTCTGACTTTCGCACGCGACTTTTGCGACAGCTTTTTCCCTGAAAAATCAGCGTCGGCGATTTTGTCGCAAAATTTAGGAGTTCTGCGACAGATAAATGGCACGATCGAGTAGCAGCCGGCTCGCAGCGGGCACTGTACAAGTTCAGACGGGAAAACTCCCCAACTTGCCGCTTTCCGCGTAGGAAGATGCACCGCTGTGGTGTAACGTGGTGCAACTCCCGAATCGGAGATCACTCACTATGGCGACAAAGGGATCAGGGCGGAAAAAAATGGAACCCGCTACAACGCATCGTGCATCCGTCAGTTTCCCCCCCCAGCTTTACCGCGAGCTGGAGCAGATCGCCAAGGGAAAGAAAGTTTCTCTTGCGTGGGTCGTCCGCGACGCCGCCGAAAAATACGTCGCCAATCATTCGCAGGAACAGGAGTAAGTATGCCACTCACTCCAGAACTGGACGCGCCCTACAAAAAGCTCTGCACTCAGGTTGCAGCGGCCCAGAACGAGGAAGAAATCCGGCTGTCATGGGTAAGGGCACTTGAGGAAGCCCTTGGAATAGTCTTCCATGCCGAGCGCGGAAAGCGAGACCTTAGCTACAACAACGTCGTTATCGAGTTTAAAGGGCCAGGGAAGTTCAACGGCAAGACGACCAGTCCAGCCTTTCAGGAGGCGATGGAAAAGCGCCTGTTGCCCTATATCGTCAAGACCTCCAAATCCGAGCATATCGACCAAAGTGATTACATCGGCATCGCAATCGATGGCCATCACCTAGCTTTTGCCCAAGTAATAAATGGGGTCATTCATCACCAGCACCTGCTTCCTATAACGCAGGTGACGTTCGGCATGGTTGTGGAAGCCTGCCGAAAATCCTACCGGCGCGCCGTCACGGCCGCAAATCTGATTGAAGATTTTGGGCACGATTCGGATAGAGGCCTCGCCCTTATGCGGGCGATGGTGGAGGCGCTTTCGAACGCTTTAAAACCGGGCGGCAACAAAAAAATCCGAATGCTTTTTGAAGAGTGGCGCACACTCTATGGGCAAGTTTCCGCTCTTTCACGGGAACAGCTTAAAGATATCAATGGAACGCTCCGGTTTTCTTATAGCGGAAAACCCGACGATGACGTACCGGCGCGCCTGTTCGTCATTCACACCTTCAACTCGCTGCTAATAAAGCTTCTCGGTGCGGAGATCGTCGCCGCCCACGGCCTGGCGTCAGGAACAGCTTTTGCGCAGGAACTGGCCACCATAGACGACGATGAAGCCCTGATATCCCGCTTGCGTTCAGATATCGAAGAAGGGGGCTTCTTCGAGGCGACCGGCATCTACGGGTTCATCGAGGAAGCGATTTTTAGCTGGTACGTTGATGCAGCCAATCCCAAAAGCCAAAAAGCATCGATTGCCTCAGCAATCCGGGACGTATTGGCAGAGCTTTCTCTCTATCGCACGGACAAGCTCGATCACACCCGAGACGTGCTTTGCGACTTCTATCAAGACCTCGTTCCGGATACTTTGCGAAAGAGTCTCGGCGAATTTTACACGCCGCAATGGCTGGTCGAGATCGCCGTCGATAAGGCCGGCATCAAGGATTGGCTCAAGACGCGCGTGCTCGATCCGACCTGCGGGTCGGGTTCGTTCCTCGTTGAAGTCATTCGCAGAAAACGTGCCGCCGCCGTCGCCGCCGGGCTATCTCCCAGCGATACGGTGGCCATGCTGGCGCAGACCGTTTGGGGTTTCGACTTGAACCCGCTGGCGGTTCAGTCCTCGCGCACCAACTTCCTGATGGCCATCGCTGACCTGCTTAAAGCCGCACCCGGCCAGCAGGTCGAAGTGCCAGTCCTTTTGGCCGACGCCATCTATTCGCCGGCACCGCCACCCGGTTCCGATGACAGCACGGTCGAATACCAGATCGGCAGCCAGGTCGCCAACCTCAAGATTCTGCTTCCGCCAGAGCTTGCCTACGACCGGAAAACGCTCGATGAGGTGTTCCAGGTGATGGGAGAGCTGGTCGAGACAGACGCGGAATATCCGGCTTGCGCGAAGGCCCTCTCCACGCGCGGCATCGTCACTCCTGAAAATCTGAAATTGTGGGTCAAGCCGCTCAAGGCGACCTATGACCAGGTGCTGGAGTTGCATCGCCAGAACTGGAACGGAATCTGGTTCCGGATCGTGCGAAACTTCTTCTGGTCTGCAACCGCCGGAGAATTTGACGTGATTGTCGGCAATCCCCCTTGGGTTCGATGGTCTAAGCTCCCCGACACCTACCGCGAGCGCGTGAAGCCGACCTGCGAACAGTACACGATCTTTTCAGAGACACCGCACCACGGCGGCAATGAACTCGATATCTCCGGGATGATTACGTACACGACCGCTGACAAATGGCTGAAGTCAGGCGGAACAATGGTTTTCGTCATCACGCAAACCCACTTTCAGACGCCATCATCTCAGGGATTTCGCCGCTTTCGAATCAATTCCCAATATCGGTTGGCCCCTGTTTCCGTTGACGACCTGAAGGCTCTAAAGCCGTTTCCAGGTGCAGCGAACAAGACCGCCATCGCTGTATTCAGGAAAGGACCCCGCGCTCCAAAATATCCCGTGCCCTATCATCTGTGGACTGCCGCGAAGGGAAGCAGCCGTGCGATCCCCCCGCATCTTTCCCGAAAGGACGTGCTGAAAGCCGTCACGATTGCACCGCACGAGGCAACGCCCGTTGGTGACGAAGGGTCTCCATGGGCGATCCTTCCTCCTGGGCGGTTCGCGGCGCTGCAAAGCCTTGCGGGAAAATCAACATGGGTGCAGGGCCGCAAAGGCATCACGGCAGACTTGAATGCTGTCTATTTTCTAAACGTGTCTGCCGCGAACAAGCAGACAGGACTCGTGGAAGTTACGACTCGTCCCGAGGCAGGCAAGACCGACATCGGAAAGGCACGGAAATTCTGGATCGAACCCACTCTGCTTTACCCCCTTCTGAAAGGCGCGTCCGACTTTGAATCCTGTTACCTTAAGGCCAAGCGCGATCTTTTCGTGATTGTGCCAAACGACGGCATTACGCGGGATGCCGGAGCGGCGGCTGAAGCGCGAATGAATGCGCATTGCCCGAATACGAAGCGGTATTTCAAAGCTTACGAGAAGTGGCTTCGCGCCCGCTCTACATGGAGCAAGCGAATGCCGAACGCTCCGTATTATGCGGTCTATAATGTAGGAACCTATACGTTCGCGCCTTATAAAGTGGTATGGGCAGAGCAATCCGGCAGTTTCTCGGCAGCGGTTGCAGCAAGTGCGAAAGTGCCTCTTGTGGGATCACGACCTTACGTCCCGGATCACAAGATATTCTTTGTAGAATTTGATGAAGAAGAGCCGGCATATTTCCTATGCGGTCTCCTGACATCGCGTTCCGTGAAAGAGTTCGTTGAAAGCCACAACATCTCTATTCAGGTAGGCGACATATTCAAGCACATGAGCCTTCCGGCCTACAAGAAAGGTAGTGCTGTACATACGAAACTTGCGAAGCTTGCGAAGTCGGCCCATGGCGAGGACAACGCTGCGGCGCGGAGCAAAATCGTCGCCAGTGTGCGGGACTTGGCGGATAACATCATCCAGGGGACGTGAACCGGGGAAGTGGAATGGCGGAAGACGATACCCAGGAGGCACCAGCGGAGACCTTGAGTAATAGCGATCGTCTCTTGCAGCATTTGAAGGCAGACTCACTCGCAGCCCGCCTCGTTCTGGCGCAAAAAAAAGCTGCCAATCCGGCCGCCGCCCTGAAAACGGTCCTCACGGAACGACTTGACCAGGTGAGGAAAGACCTTAGCGGCGATGAGAATTAGAGCGCTCACGGTCAAGGGTTTCCGAGCCTACGGAGCCGCAGAACAGACTCTCAACCTACCCGGTGAGATCGCCGCCGTCTGGGGACCGAACAGCAAGGGGAAAACGAGCCTTGGAGAGGCCTTCGAGTTTCTTTTGACGGGCAGCATCACGCGCCGCGAACTGATGGCGAGCAGCCAGGACGAATTTGCGGATGCGCTCCGCAACGCCCACCTTGCCGCCGGTCAGGACGTGTTTGTTGCCGCGCGGATCACGGCACCGGACGGGACCGATCACGAGATCAAGCGGGTGCTAACCGCCGATTATGCCAAACGGCAGGATTGCACGTCCCGACTCGAGATCGACGGGGCAGAGGCCGCAGAAGCCGATCTTGCGGGGCTTGGCATTGTGCTTTCTCAGCCTCCGTTGCAGGCACCGGTCCTCGCACAGCATACGCTGAGCTACATTTTTTCGGTGCGGCCACAGGACCGCGCGACGTACTTCAAAGCCCTGTTTGAAGTTACCGATCTTGATGAGTTGCGCAACGTCATAGCGGTTCTGGCGGACGAGCTGACGCCGCCCGATAATGACGCTCTGTCCAAGTTCGATAGCTGCGCGGCGCTTGCGCTACTGCAACCGGTGCTCGCAAAAATCTCCCGCACGATCCCGGACCTGTCCGGCCTGGCTGAAAAACTCAACGAGTGCGCCCGCGCCCTCTTGGAAAGCGCCGGCGCGAATGTCCCCGGCATGCCGGCAGAGCGGCTTGCGGCAGTCGAAAAACTGCTGGCCGATCTCCGGAGCAAGACGTTCCCCGTGCGCGGATTTGAGCGCACGCAGCTTGCCGGCTGGAATCCGCCAGCCGGTGTCACGTGGACTCAGCTCGAAACGTACATCGAGGAGAGGGAGAAGGTTTCCGAAGAGACGCGCCGGCTTGTGGCGCTTTTCAATGAAGCTCTCAAACTGCCCGCCGTCGCTGATATCGAGGAACCCGTCGATTGTCTCCTATGCGGCGCGGAGGCCGCTTTGACGCCGGCGCGCGTCCAGCTCATTCGGCAGCACGCGGCGGATACCAAGGATTTCAAAGCGGCCGAGACGGCAGCTAAGACGGCGTTTTCTCAGTTATCGACATCCGCGCACAATCTGATCGAAGCCGTGCAGGCCGCTTTGCCGGAATTTTTCAAAGTGAAGGCCGAAAAGCGCCGCAAGCAGGGCTTCACGATCAGCCGCATCCGTCAGCTTCTAGACGATGATGCCGCTGCCGTGGTGGAGCCGTGGCTCGCCCGGATCAGGCCACTTGTGCGGGCCGGCGCTGCCTTGCGGCGTCAGGCGGAAGCCGCTCAAGCCCTTGTCGAGAAGCAAACCGTCGAAATTGGTGCCGCTTTTGATCCGGACGAACTGACGGCCCTCTTTGCGGAGCTGGTTAAACTCCGCATGGTCTATGCCGCTGCACTTGACGCTTACGACGGGCCTTCGCAGGCACTTGTCATCGCGCTGAATGAGGTTCTAGACGCTCAATCCGACACCGCAGGGTGGCAGAACTTTCTCGACATCGCCCCGGACCCTACAGGGCTTCGGACGCTCCTGATCGAACGCCTGACCCGAGCCACTGTTACCAAGGAGCTTGAGGCGGCGCTTAAGCAGATTGATACCGCCAAAGAGAAGGTTCTCGAAGATAAATTCTCCGATTACAGCGGAGCCATACAGGCATGGTGGGAAAGGCTGAGACCTGACGAGCCGACTTTCTTTTCAGCGGTTCAGCCGCGCAAAGGTGCAAAGCGGACGATCGATTTCAAAGCGGGGCTTTCCGCAAGCGCAGACCGTGCCGCGCCCAAACTGCGTGATGTAATCGCAATATTTAGCCAGTCCCAGCTTCACTGTCTTGGCCTCTCCCTCTTTCTCGCACGGGCCGAGCATGAGGGTGCCGGCTTCATCGTCCTCGATGACCCGGTGCTTTCGAGCGACGAGGATTACCGGGTGCACTTCAATTCGACAGTGCTTACCGAACTTCTCGCCTTGCCTATGCAGGTAATCGTGCTGACGCAGGATCACGACACATGGGAGGAACTAGAAACCCGCTATCGACACTCCGGAATTTCGACCGCGCAGCTCTACATAGACACGCCCGCCGAGGGTACGGTGATCGAGAATACGAGCGATGCGCTGGTTGCCAAATTGAATCGCGCGAAGTCGCTGGCGCGTGGAGGGCACCCGGATAGTCGAAAGGAATGCGGAGTCCAGTTGCGCGACGCCGGCGAGCGCTTCTGTAAGGAAATTCTTGTGAATGATCGTCGCAAGAAGGGCGATACCGCAGCCTCGCTCACTGACTACGACGGGAAAACAATGGAGTGGCTACTGCCGCATGTCGAGCCGCTTCTTGATCGGGACCCGTCTCACCCCGGCAAGTTTACGGTGTTCAAGCAAACTGCGAACGACGCTTGCCATGACAACACCCCGCCGAGCACCGCCGCCATGACGCAAGCACATGGTGAAATCTGGTATCTGGTGAAAGTGTATCTACCGCGATAGAGCGGCTTGAGAGCCATTTAAAACCCGGCGCAGCGTGGCGACATCGGCGCGGGTTTTGCCCGCCTCCATCGTTTCGACCGCCTGTTTGATATGGAAACGGTGAGGCATTGGCCGGGCAACCGATCCTTATTTTGTACCACCCTTTTGCGCGGGTGACTGAAGGACGAACAGGTATCTCCTGCGCGTCGCGATGTCGCAGAAATCGCAAACATGCGACAATTCTTACCGAACCTCATTACCGGCTCAATCCCAGCCCCTGCGAGCGTGAAAGCTCCTGTTTCAGCCGTATGGTCGCGGGTCAGTTCCGCCATTCGGGTGCGTTCCACGACACGAGCAATACCCTTGATCTGCTCGGCCTTCTTCGCCAGCTCGGGATTGCGCTCGAGCTGCTGGCCGAAATCGCGAGGATCGGAGCGGCCGAACCGCGCCTCGAGCGCCTTGCCGACATTCCGCGCTTCCTCGAGCGCGGCTTCTCCTTCGGGTGTAGAGCGAAGCTGAGTGATCCAGCGATTGCGCTCCTGCGTGTGCTGGCCGGAAAGGGCGCTCAGATCGACACCACTACCGCATCCGGCCGCATGGTGTTCGGAATCTTTGCCACCCTAGCCGAGTTCGAACGAGACCTGATCTGGGAGCGCACTATGGCTGGACTCGCTGCCGCCCGGGCGCGCGGCCGCAAAGGAGGGCGGAAATTTGCGCTGACCAAAGCACAGGTCCGTCTCGCCCAGGCCGCCATGGCGCAGCGCGACACTTCCGTTTCCGATCTGTGCAAGGAACTCGGGATCGAGCGCGTCACTCTATACAGATATGTCGGACCGAAGGGCGAACTCAGGGACTATGGGAAGCGCGTTCTTGGCTTAGCGTAGGATTTCGCCCCCTCCCGCAAACGACCCCATGATGTCATCAAGCACGTTACCGAGGTTGCTCGTCAACTGAAGGTTTTCAGAATGACCGTCTACCGTGCATTGGCAGACCAGGACGTGCGCTCAGACCCTACCTGACCGGGATGTTCCCTGTACGTTCTTCAATTTAACCAAAATCGCAGCTTCGGGCCGCCGGGCCGTATCCAGACGACGGGGCTGCAAAAAGGGCGCGATAAGCAGCATCGATGTTGCCACCCCAACCAGACCCCAAAAGGCCAGATCGAAGGAACCCGTCAAATCGCGTAGTCGCCCGACCACGAGCGGTCCCGCAGCGGCGATCACATAGCCAACCATGAGCACGAAAGCGTTCCAAGCATTGGCCTCGTCGACCGTTTGTGTGTTGTCGAGGGGCAGGGTCATGCCCAGAGTAAATGTGCCTCCCAGACCGAAGGCGAAGATCGAAATCCAGAGGAACGGTGCCGTCATCGGAACCGCCGCGATCCCGATGAGCCCCAGCACTGCCAAGCCGGCGCCGGCCGCGAGCCACACCCGTCGATCCTCGTTGCGGCTCAGCGAGCCGAAGACCGGATTGGCGACTGTGAACACCCCGGTGAAGGTTGCAAGGATGAGACCCGCTTCCCCCTCGGGTATGCCCCGCTCCTGATACATCGCCGACGTCCAAGTCAGGACAGAATAGAAAAGTAGATTCACGCAGCCAAAAAACAGGGCCACAAGCCACGCCTTGCGGTTCGCCAACGGCATCTTCTCTCTTGAAGCGCCCGCGTCGATCGATGCGGCGGCCCGGCCTTCACGCACAGCCACCAGCGACCAACCAACAAGACCCACGACGACCACTGCGCTCCACATTCCCGCCGCGAGCCGCCACCCGCTCGGAGCGACTGCGGCGACCGGCCCCGTTACCGCGGCCGCGATCGTGCTGCCGAGCGAAAGCGACGCCGCATAAATCCCCATGAGGAGAGCGGCGCGGTTAGCGAAACGTGCCTTGATGAAGCCAGCAATCAACGCGCCAGCCAGAGCAATGCCAATACCCACGCCGACGGTCGTCGCGAGAAGAGCGAAGATGCTGGTCGCAAAGGCTCGCCCGAGCGTCGAGCCGGCCAGCAATGCAAGAGCCAAAAGGAGCACGGCGTCCCGGCCATACCGGCGCGCCAGCCAGGGTGCCGGTAGTGCGAATATCCCCATGAGCAGGTCCGGCAAGGACGTCAGCAAGGAGCCTGCAGCGTGCGAAAGACTGAAATCCTCAAGGACACGCGGCAGGATCGGGCCAACCGACACCAATGACGGTCGCAACCCAAATGCCACCAGTATAACAGCTGCTACGGCTAAGGGTGCCGCGATTGCGTGCACATCCCTTTGCCGCTGACCATCTTCGTCCGACATTACAAGTCTCCAGGAACAGGTCGAGCAACAAATGGCCTAAACCCGTGTCCACGAAAACGGGGCATCATCAGTCCGAAGCGGGTTTCGGCCGCGGTGATGATGAGGTCGCGCACGCCCTCGCCTTGATGCCTTCGGGGTGGCGTGCCGTGGGCAAAGGCCTCAGTCGCACAGTCGAGTCAAAGAAGGCGGGCCGCTCCTCAGCCATCGACAGCGCTGGCTCAGATCATGATATCACCGCCGTTCGGCGACAGGCACTGCCCGACATAATATGCGCCAGCCTCGCTAGCCAAAAGCAGCGCCGTAGGTGTGATTTCGCTGATCTGGCCAAAATGGCCGATCGGCAATTGCTTCTGTTTCATTTCACGCCATTCTTCGCTCAGCTCCATAAGAAGGTCCGTTTCCACGGGACCTGGTGCGATTGCATTCACCAGCACCCCATGGGGAGCTCCTTCATAGGACAGCGCGCGCGTGAAACCGACAATGCCCGCCTTGGCCGCGCAATAGTGGGTGAGCCTCGGCGCACCCTTGTAGGCCAGCTGTGAAGCTATATTGATGATCCTGCCGTATCTTCTTTCGAGCATGCCCGCAAAGAAGCATCGGCTGACAAGAAATGTCCCTCGCAAATGAACGCTGATCATGCGATCCCAGTCGTCAACGGTGATCTCGATAAACGGCTTGTCACCACCTATACCGGCGCAATTAACGAGGATGTCCACCTGCCCGAGCCGCTCCAAAGCTCCTTTCGAGAGCGCCGCAACCGATTTTTCGTCTGACACGTCGCATTCCAGAGAATGAACGACCGCGCCGTTGGACGACAAGTCTTCCTTCAACTCCCATGCGCGCTCGCAGTCGCCCAAATGGCAGAAGACTATCTCTGCTCCGTGCGCGGCAAATGCACGAACGATGCCTGAACCGATACCACGGCTTCCACCTGTGACGAGCGCCTTGCGACCGACTAGCGTAAACGGATTTGCCTCGCCCATCCTTTAATACACTCCTCGTAGTATTTCCGCCCGCGCGGGCAGCAACCCCTGCGGTGCGCGGGCGGAACTGATGTGCCTGACCTTCCAGTCAGGCCCGCGGCGGGGCGTTCCCTACATCCGCAAGTCTCAATTTTTGCGCTGCCTGTCGGGCTTCATCCTCAGAGGGATAAATCGGATTGCGGAATACCCTGAGTGGCGTCGCTCCGTCGGCGTGCAACTGGCCCACGCACCAACCCGAGCCCTTCACGGTTTCAACGATTACGTAGAAACCAGGCACAGGGCCAGGTTTGTGCCCGTTGATCATGAACAAGATCGCCGCGAGATCGGAAAACTCGCCTTCATCGACTCGAGCCTTCAATTCCTTCGCGGTTTTTCGATCCTCGAGAGATTCAAGCAACTCAAAGCTGCCCTCGGGGAACTCGGCCAATCCGTCGAGGTTGGCCTGCTTTTCCTCGTGGTAGGTATGATCCATCCACCAAGGCCTATGTTTAGGAAAATAGGCGGTGTCTGCGTTCACGGCATCGCCCGTCGTTGCGCAGAGAGTACTCATGGCAGCTCCACCTCCTCAATGAAGCCGCGTAACACGTTTTCCGTGATACGCGAGACGTTATTGTCGTAATCGTTGTGCGAAAGACTACCGCACCACGTCAACGACCCTGGTGCCCAACTCGCGCCGCCATTGGCCGTCTTGTAGTATATCATGTCGGCGCGCACCATTGGATTCTCATCTCCGCCGCCCCAGTAGCCACGCGCGTAGTGGAGGATTTCCTCGTTGACCTGCTGCATCAGGTCACCATGGCCTTCTGAACGTGCAAGCACATAAACTTGGTGCGGCGTACCTACATCGGCCGCATAGCGGTCGATTTCCAGACCGGCCGCACCGCCACCGACAAGGCCGAAATCGCCGATGACCTCATCCTCACCTATTCCGTCGAATATCCACGAACATTCCGGCAGATTGCCTTCGGGCATGCGTCGGTAGTAGGAACTGACATCGAAGCCATAGGCCGCGAAGGTTAGGCCGCACAGTTTTGAAGGTGCTCGCCCTCGAGCTCGCCACATACCGCCGAAGCCGCCATCAAAGGCTTGCGAGTATTCGCCGGGATCGGTGTTGTAGGCACGATTGCCGGCCTCTCCCTTGCGAACCTCTATGATGTTTTCGTTGTCCGGATGGAAGGACGTACACCAGTAAAAGCCGTCACCTCCGACATACATGAAGCGGCCGCCCGAATGCTGATAGTTGGCAAACGCTTCGATCATTTTCTCTGAAACATATTCTGGATGCGTGCCGGTCAGGACCACCTTGTACTTGTTGAGCAGCCCCACACCCTCGCGCTCGAGGTCGGCATCCGTGTGGATGTCGAACTTGAAGCCCTTGGTTTCCATCCAGTCAGTGAGGTGGAGATCGGCGTTGAACTGCCACAGCGACGGCGAAAGCCAGTGCCTGTACTTTGGGCGCATATTCAGGATAGGCCGAAGCCGGGACGAGTAGAACACGCCCGAACCGTCCGAGTGTACAGAGTAAAGGGAAAGACCGTACTCGCGATGCTGGTTCATATGGAGGTCCGACACCTGCATAAGCGGAACCGCACCGCGTAGGAGTTCGGCGATAACCGCGTCCGTGGCAAGATTGTCATTTGAATAGGCAAGATAGCTGCAGATCGGAACGATCAGCGCAACGTCGGCAGTGGTGGTGCCCTTCGGCGGACGCACGAAGAACGGAATGTAGTCTTCGGTATCCGACGATGAGACGCCGCCGATCCGCAATCGCGCCGCATAGATGCCGCTTGGAAGATCATCGGGGATCGTCCATGAGAAATCCGGCGACCAGCGAGCATCGTCAATGTCGTCGTCGTGGAAATGGATCGCGCCATACTCTTCGGGAGCATGGCGAAACGAGATTTCGTCACCGGTCCAGTTATATCCTGTCATGCCGCGAGACGGCATATTAACGGTAAAGCCATCAAGACCGGACTGGGAGGTGTCGATAATCTTCGTCGAAGCAATCGCCTTACCGATGTTCGCCTGGAAATCCCATGCAGCAATCACTTGGCCGCGAAGTGTAGAGTTGCAGGCGCGAACACCGCGAACGAGGGCGTCGATATCGCCACGTCCGAGCGCCAAGCCAGCAAGGCGCGGGCGGTCGATCTTACCGTTGTAGGTATGCGACTGAACCGGGAGCGCGATCGGCTCCTTCGCCTCCTTGTAGTGAGCACCAAAAATGAAACGACCTGAAAGCGTCTTCTTCGTCAACGCACCCATGATGAATGGCGCGGTTCCCTTCTTCGGAGCGCCGACCCGCTTGGTGAACTTTACGACTGCGAGGGATTCCTCGATGGGATGCACCAGCAACATGCCGATGCCCGCGTTGGTCGATGTCGGGGTCGGGATTTGAATCAAGTTGATCTCGCCCGTTTCAGCATCATAGGTCGCAGCGACCTGATACCAGACGCGCTTCAGCATCGGTTTGCCGGACGAGACCTTGGCGACGCCATTTTCGCCGTTGATCCAAAGTCCCAGGCTGCCGTCTTCCTCGACGACCATGCTGTAGCCGGTGCCGTCTTCCTCGGCCCAAGTGCCCATGATGCCCTGGACTCCTTTTTCTGGAGTCGTCGGAAAAACCATAGCCTGCATCGAAAAACTCGACACATCGAAGTGCGGATCGTGCGGAACGATGGCGTATGAACCGATATGAATCTCCTGAGGGCGGCCGGGGTATTCCTTGTCGGAGGTTTTGGCGATTTCCTCTTCCTTATAGCCCGGGCCTTCAGGGTTAGTGTCGCCGTGGATCAGGCGGACGATGTCTGCAGAATAGCTCTCGCTTTCGCTTGAACTGACATGGAAGGTCACGGTTTCACCCGGCGTTACCGAGTGCTTGTCGCTGTATCCGACGATATTCAACATAGATTACACCTCTTGGGTTCTGCCTTGGGTCACTTCTTCGGCGAAGGGTACTTGTCGAGAATATTCTTTACGCGGCGGAGGAAAATCGCGTGCTCGCATTCATCTCCGGTCGCGTAGACTTGATCTTCAAGAATTTCAACGGGCTCACCGCGCTTCCCCGGAAGTATGCCGATTGCGTATTTCTTGAAGGGCTCGATCTCCACCCGAACCTCTTTTCCAGCGAGAGCCGCCCTGCGTAGCTTGTCGAGAACGCGCGCAAGATCGTTACTATGTTGGACTACCGGCTTGCCAGCCTTCCCCGGCTTTCCAATTGGATTTTCGCGATGCTCGTCGATAATTGCCTGCCGGCGCTCCTCATCCCATAGGATGGGCATCACATGGGTAAGAGTGATGAATTCGTCGGTCGCATGCCACGATGCGTTCTGTGACATGCTGGTAGCGTTGCGATGCATCAGATGACTCCTGTTCAGTTGGACGGGGCATATCAGTTGTTCTCAACACCTTCGCTGAGCAATCGTTCGGTCTCGGCCTGAAAGGCTGAGAAGGTATCGCTCGTGTAGTCCATCTCAGCGATTTGCTTGTGTTTGAAACAGCGTACCATGTGGCCGCGATCGACAATGCTGACCGGCGGCATGTTGCTTCTAGTGTGGTCGTCGGCAAAGGGGCAACGCGACGCGAGGAAACAACCCCTCGGAAGGTCGATCGGGCTGGGAATTTCGCCCTTGAGTTCGATTTTCGGCTTGCCCTTGAGCTTCGGGTCCGGAAGAAGGACCGAGGATAACAAGCCGATGCTGTAGGGATGCCGCGGCTTTGCGAATAGCTCGTCAGCGAACCCCTCCTCCACGACCATGCCGAGATAAAGCACTGCGACTCGGTGACTGAGATAACGAACCGTGCTCAGGTCGTGGGAAATGAACAGGTATGCAGTCTCGAGTTCCCCCTGCAACCGAATCAACAGGTCGATAATCTCAGCTCGCGCGGTAGGATCGAGGGCCGAGGTAGGCTCGTCCAACACGATTAGTTCTGGCCGGGTAACGATGGCACGGCCGATGCCGACACGCTGTTGCTGCCCAGCGCTCAGCTCAGCCGGAAAAAGATCGAGGACGGATTCGGAAAGGCCTACGCGACGGATAATCTCAAACACTCGCTTGTCGCGATCCGCGCGACTGAGCTTCAATCCCACAAGCGGCTCGGCGATCGTCCTGCCTATGCGCACGCGCGGATCGAGTGATTCAGCTGGTTCCTGGAACACCAGCTGCAAGCGTCCTCGCAAGGAGGGGCTGCGTATGGTGCGGCGGCCGCCCATACGCTCGCCGGCAAACGTAACGGTGCCCCCGGTTGCTTCGATGAGACCAAGAACGCAACGTCCAATCGTTGTCTTGCCGGAGCCGGATTCACCAACGAGCGATAACGTCTCACCCTTGTCGAGAGTGAAGCTGACTCCGTTCACCGCCTGCACTTTCTTCGATCCGGCGAGCGGGAACGTCATCGCCATATCGTTGACTTCAAGAAGCGCCGTCATGCCCTTCCTCCCACAGGATAGTGACACCGCACCTCATGCCGCTCTCTAAATTTTGTGAGGCCGGGGTGTTCCACCTCGCATTTCTCGCGGGCGCGCACGCAACGATGCCGGAAAGGACAGCCTTCGACAGCAACTTGTGCCGATACCTCTTCCGGATTCTTTGTCCATTTAGCGCGCAACGTTGGATTGTGCGAGAATGCGGATAGAAGCATGACGCTGTAGGGATGCGCGGGCCGGGCGAAAAAGGAATTTGTATCCGCGATCTCGACTATCTCGCCGCCGTACATAACCGCGAGACGGTTGCAGAAATGAGCCGTCACCCCGATATCACGGGTTACGAACAGCATGGAAGCGCCCCGGTCGCGCACAAGTGTGTTCATCAGGTCAAGCACCTGGGCCTGGACCGTCACGTCGAGGCCACTGGTGGCATCGTCTGAAATGATGAATCGCGGCGAGCACATGAGCGCGATGGCGATGATGACACGCTGGGCCATGCCGCCGCTCAGCTCGTGCGGATAAGCGTTGAAACGCCGCTCGACGTCGGGTATCTGCACCGCTTTGAGCATTGCCAGCGCCTTTGCATCAGCTTCCTTGCGAGTCAGCCCGAGGTGCTGGTAGGCCACGTTGGATATCTGCTTGCCGACCGTAAGCAATGGGCTCAGTTCAGAGCGAGGATTTGGAACCATCATCGACAATTCCTTGCCCCTCACCGCACGAAGCACCTTGTCGTCGAGCGTCGAAAGGTCCAACTCATCGAGAATGATGCGACCGCTCTCCACAATTCCGGGTGCCGGTACCATTCCCATTATAGCTCGCGCGAGCGTCGTCTTTCCTGACCCAGACTCGCCCACTAGACCGAGAATTTCTCCGCTGGGGATATCCAACGAAATATGTTTCAAGACCCGATTGGGAGCTTTGCCGTAGGCAGGAAAGACGACGCTCAAGTCGCTTATCGTCATAATCGATTTTTTTTCGACAAGCATCGTGTCCCCGCTGATTGCTTGTGCCGTTAACGATTCATGGCTGTTCGGCACGCTTGCGTTCGTCACGAGAGCCTCGTTTTTTTGGAGGTTCGAGACAGGAAGCGTAGCCTTGCTGGTGACTCCCGCGGATACATGCACACTCACCGTCAAGCCCTCATCCTTGGGTCGATCGCAAAGCAGATGAGATCGACGATAAGATATATGAAGAGGCACAGGACCGCAGAGAACACGACGAAACCGAGCACAGGGTTGATGTCATTGTTCAGCACGCCCTGGATCGCGTATTGGCCTGCGCCGCCCCAAGAAAACACGATCTCCACCAGCACAGCCCCGCCTATGAGGAAGCCGTAGAGAACGCTGATGATCGTAACAATCGAAGGCATCGAATTTCGCACCGCCTGCCACATCACCGTGCGGGGCGAGAGGCCGCTCATCTCCGCGTAGCTGATGAAGTCGGATGAAAGGACGCGCTCCATCGTGGATTGCGTAACCTTGAGAATCGGCCGGCATTGATGAGGCCGAGCGTCGTCACCGGCAAAATAAGATGCCCAAACGTTGAGGCGAGGACCTCGAAATCACCGATAAGCAAGCTGTCGATAATATAGGAACCCGTGACCGCGGGCGGCGTTAGCAGCGCCATGTCGACGCGCCCGAGAGGTGCCGGAACGATGCCGAGGATCGTGTAAAATACGTATACAAAAACGAGCGCCAGCCAGAAGTCGGGAATAGCGCCTGCAATCAGCCCATAATAATCGGTGAACTTGCGAATAGGACCTTTCTTTCGACGCGCCGCCATAATTCCGAGCGGAACCCCGATAATCATTGCCAACAGAAGACCAAGCGTGACTAGTTCCAACGTAGCAGGAAAACGGACGAGAAGATCTTCGACGACAGGCCTTGTCGTTTGCCACGATGTGCCAAAATCACCCTGCAGAACGTTTCCGAAGTAGATCACAAACTGCTCGAGAACGGGCTTGTTGAAGCCCATGCTTTCGCGCAGGGCATCGATACTCGCCTGGCTTGCAACCGGCCCCAGCATCATGACAACGGGATCGCCGGGAATCATTTTCACCAACAGGAAGCTGATAAAAATGATTCCGAAGAGTTGCGGTGCGACATAAAGTAGTCGATTCAGGATGTAGCGGACAAAGGACATGACGATCAGCTCACAGTTCCGGCGAGTACCCGACGCCGGGCGGGATCGGAGAGGATTTCGATACTGCTGCCAATCAACGAGAAGCCGAAAACCGTCACCCCGAGGGCTAAACCAGGAAAGATGGACGGCCACCATTGCCCGGTCACGATGTTCTGATAACCCATCGAGATCATGCTGCCCCACTCGGGCAGCGGAGCAACCACGCCGGCGCCAACGAAGCTAAGACCTGCGGTAAGAAGCACGGACCATCCTATGTTCACGGAAAGCTGACTTAATACCGGCGGCAGTGCATTAGGGATGACATGACGCATGATAATACTGATGTCGGGGGAACCCGCGACATATGCCGCTTCGACGTAACGCATCTTGCGAATTGACAAGACCTGGCTGCGCATTAGGCGCAGATAGATGGGTGTGTTGACGAAGGCGATCGCGGCGATGACGCTGCTAACACCCTGGCCGAACACCGCAACGAGAGCGATCGCGAACACAAAGACGGGAAAGGCCTGCAGTACGTCGGCAGAGCGCATCACCAAGGCGCTCGAGAATTTTCGCCAAGTGCGTCCACCCTCATAAAACCCAGTGATCGCACCGAGTATAGAACCGATCATTGCCGAAATCAGGGTTCCCAAGAGCGCGATCGTAAGATCTATGCGTGGCGCGTAGATGACGCGACTAAAAATATCCATGCCCGCAGAATCGGTACCCATGGGATATGCCCAGCTCGGAGGCTGAAGGTATCGCGATGGGTCTGCCGTCATAGGGTCATAGGGCGCGATCCAAGGCGCAAAAACCGTGATTGCGCAGACGACGCTTACGATTATGTAGCCCAACGCAAAAGACGGGTTCTTGCGCAGAACAGCGAAGAAAAAACGTACCCGTCCGGCTTCACGCCTGCGACGCTCACCAGAAAGGGTCAAGGACTCCGTGTCGCCGGAGCATCCGACCACCTCGGGACCCGACGTAATAGCCGGGTCCGTCGGGCGACTCGATAACGCGTTAGATGTAGTGGCGGTCATCGGTTGATTTCCGTTGTCTTATGCAGCTCTAACTTCTGGACAAATCCTGATAGCGAATATTGTTTGACGTATAATATGTAAGTCCTTTTACACCGGTCTTGTGCGCCCAATGGTAATTCGGATAAGCTACAAAGACCCATGGTGCCTCTTCCATAACAATTTCCTGAACTCTCTGTGACATCTTTACGCGTTCGGATTCATCAGCACTTCTTGCAATTTTATAAAGAAGTTCATCAACTTCTTTATTATTGTAATTAGAGTAATTCACGAAAGATTTCGAGTCAAAATATAAACTCATTGCATAACCAGGATCAGGAGTCCATGGATTATCCTGATAGAAAATCATTGGCTCCTTACGCTCGGAAACAGCATTGTAGAATGTTCCTGCCGGATACTTCTTGAGTTCAAGATTAATCCCGATCTGACGCAGGGCTGACTGGTACAAAATCGCGATTTGCTCGTGCACCGGGTCGCCGGCGTTGTAGGAAAGCGTCGTGCTGAACCCGCTTTCGAAGCCCGCCTCCTTGAGGAGTTCACGCGCCTTTTCGAGGTTTTGCCCGTACTGCCAGTACTGATCCGTGAAGCTTGGATAAAACCAAGGCATCGCACCGATAAGCGGGGCTCCCAGATCCTGGAAGACTGTCTTGATGATTTCCTCCTGAGGGAAGGCAAAATTCATCGCCTGCCGCACTAGCTTGTTGTCAAAGGGGGCTACTACGGCATTCAGTTCGATCCAAAGCATTGAAGTCGCGTCAATGGTGTTCACCTCAACATTCGGTACATTCTTTAACTGAATGACTTCCAAAGGCTGAAGGAACTGGGCGATATCGACAGCGCCACCGCGAAGCAGCGATACGCGAGCTGCCGAGGTTGGAACCTCGCGATAGATCACGCGGTCGAAGAACGGCTTGCCGCCGTAGTAGTCTTCGCGCGCCTTAAACACGGCCTGCTGGCCACGCTCAAGCCTCTCCACAACATAGGGGGCAAAGCTGGCCGTCTCGTTGCGCAGGAACTCCTTCGCCCAAGGGTCTTCCTCACCGCCGACTTCCTTGCACTTCGTGGAGTCGAACACATGGGCGAAGAGGTTCGCCATGATGCGAACCAACATGGGATTCGGATTTTCGGGGCTGAAGGAAACGATGTACTTGTCTTCTGCCTTGATCTGTTCTGGCTTGGTGAGTCCAAGCGTTGCAAGGTAGAAGAGGCCGACGCCGCCGAGCTCAAACTTCCTGCGCCAGCTCCAGACGACGTCTTCAGCGGTAAGTTCGTTGCCCCAGTTACTGATTACACCTTCGCGAAGTTTGAACTTTGCCCACCTTGCCCCGGGATCCATCTCCCAACTTTCCGCGAGCTTGCCAACCGCGTTCACACCACCGGGCTTGTCTGGATAGGACCCGGTATCCTCGCGCATTACACCAGGAACCTTGGGGTCCGGAATCTTTGCAAACTCGATGAGATTCTCATACAGCACACCGTAGGCATCGACGGTGCCGAGGCTGATATCGAATTCGCTGTCGAGGCTCTGCGGAGTCTGCGGCGATGCCACAATGAGAGTAGGAACGCTCTGCCCGAAAGCAGAGGTTACGCCCGCAACACTGGAAAGCGCAGACAGACCAGTGAGCGCTATCCCGCCTTTCATAAGCGAGCGGCGAGATAGACCAAATGCACTTTGGTCCACGGGATTGTTGTCCATTTTTCGTTTCCCTCAGATGTTTTTTATTTCTATTCACGACAACTTCAATTTTGTAACACCCACAGAGTCGCGTGATGCCATTAAGCGACCTCGATATGCTTTTGTGCGGGCTCATTGTTTAGGTGTTACTTTTTCGTTCTTCTAAACACTCTAAACACAACCATTAGGCGTACGATGGTAAAACCCAAGCGTTTGTTTAGTCAAGTTGAAAATGCCCTCTACACGAAATTTACTACCGCTTTAAATGTTTAACCAAAAAAAAGCGCGTGATTTCAGCGGGCTATGATTCCGTCAAATTTTTAGATGCGACGGAGACCACGATGCCCAAACAGCGTTACCTGCACCACGGCATGGCGTTGGCACGCCAAGATCGTCATCTCCAGGCATCCACTGCGGACTTAGCTCATTCCTCTCCCTCGCCCGCTGTCATCATAAAATCCAGATGAATCAACAGGATAGTAGGCGAAGCTTAATTCCAATAATTGTAGCTTGCTGTAGGCACTAGTTTGACCTTGGGACAGATCCTTGGCGCGCCGGCAGCTGTTTGACATTGCAATTTTTATATTAACGTTTAGATTGCTGCCGAAAACCTAAACGTGATCCGAGCGCTCAACAGAAGAATGAGGGAAATGTCTGCTGTTCAGCGGTCCGTCGCGCATGACATGAAGATCGCACGGATTTGGTATGTTTATCTACAGACGCACAACCGAGCAGTGTGGATTTTCCAGTAGTATCGGAATGCCGCGATGCCGATGGGCGCTTCTAAACCGCCGTTCAAAATGGAAGACTGAGCATGCAGGTCGACAGGGAAAGGCAATTATTTAATCAACGCGCCACCGGGGCATTGAATGAAAATTCTTATAGCCGACGATCACTGGATGATCCGAGCATCACTCAAGCATGCGATCAGTAACCTAGACAGTTCACTAGAGACGGTTGACGCATCAACTTTCGACGAAGCGATGGAACTTCTAAACATTCATCATGACATAGAACTTATGTTATTCGACCTGGTGATGCCGGGACTTTCCGAATTCGACGGGCTAAGCACGCTAAGAGCGCGTTATCCCGATATTCCGATCGCAGTGATCTCCGTTCACGAAGATAGAAACCGAATACTGCGCGCGATCGAAGAAGGTGTCATCGCTTATATTCCCAAAAGCGCCGGGGGCGACGAACTAGCGAAGGCGCTGACTCTCGTTGTAAACGGAGGCGTTTATTTT
>NZ_JACHOT010000012.1 GCF_014200015.1 Aminobacter niigataensis | reverse complement strand
AACGGCACCCTGGTGTGAGGTTGCCAGCTTAAGAAGCTGATTGATTGTCGCGCTCTGATTTCAAGGACATGAAAAGTTCGACGTCGATTTCGACTCGCAGAAGGAAATTCTCGTGTGCTACCGCGTCCAGACGCAAAAGGGGCTCGATGGCTGCCGGATCGGCCAACCTGTCGATCAACTTCTTTGCCTGCCTTGTAGACGATCATCGTGCTTTGCGCGGTTGATCCGGCGGTCGACGCTGGTCGCACAGAGCAAGAAGCATCGATCAAAGAGCCTTTCCTTTGCCTATGGCGGTCTGCAACTGCTTAAGATTTGGTACATCGGAGGTATGGGCGACGGGCTACAAGGACGACAGTTCCTGGCTCGACATTGCCGAAGCGAAAGACCGGAATCGCGCGTCTGCCTTGGTCATGAGTGTCGGCGATGATGCCCGCGTGATCGTCAAGGGCTTGATCGGAGGCCGTCCATCGTTGCCAGGGGCGGACGACGTGAAACAGCCCGGGCACCGGGGACACACCGCCTTCTTGGAGAAACGTGCCGTGGCGCATCAATCGCCCGAGGATCGACTTTCCGGATACGTTCATGAGGCCGCTGGCCCGCAGCCACCACCACATGCTTGTCCCAAGAATGCGCTCGGGCAACAGCCGCCGCGACCGCCCGGTTGCGAGCAGAACCGAGTGGGTCGCGGAAAGCTCTGCCGCGATATCCGCCCCGTTGCCCCATCGCCCACCACTAGGACGACGCCGGCGGGAATTTGCCGGGGTTGATGATAGGTCTCCGCGGTCAATTGAAGGATCGACGCGTCAAGTTTCCGACCAATTGTCGGTATGACCGGCTTCTGGAACGGGCCCGTTGCGACAATCACGAGAGTCGCGCTCAATTCCTCGCCCGAGTCCAGCGTGGCGCTGAAAGACCCGTCATCTGCTCGGGCGAGGAGGCGGACCCCGTCGCCGAGCGAGACAGGCAAATCAAAGTGCGACGCGTAATCGGACAGATAAGCCGCGAACTCCTCCCGCGAGGGATAGCCGTCAGGGGCGCCGGAAACGTTTAGTCCCGGCAACGAGCTATAGGCTCGAGGGGTGAAGAGCGTCAGGGACTCGTAGCGATCCTTCTAGCTCTCGCCGATTGTCTTCGCACGATCGACAATTCAGAACCGCAAGCCAGTCTCACGCAGATGGTATCCTGCCGCGAGCCCGGCTTGCCCTGCGCCGATCACCAAGACGTCAACGCTCGGCATGCGGCGGGTCATGGATCGGCGCGGATCATTGGACGGCCGCGACCTCGGCGCGGACGAGTTCCTGAAGCTCCTGCACCCCGAAGCTGGGCAAGGGTTTGCCATTCACGAAGAAGGTGGGCGTTCCCGAGATGCCGATAGTTTTTCCGTCCTCCATGTCCTTGTTCAACGTCGCCATGATGTGTGGCGCCAGCATCGTTTCCTTCGCCTTCGCCACATCGAGACCTGCAGCGCCTGCCGCCTCCCAGGCCTTGTCGAGTTGCGGTCCGCTATCTGAGGCCCATTCGGGTTGTTTGGCCAGGAGCGCCTCTAGCACCGGCACGAAAACATTCTGCAATCGGGCCGTTTCAAGGATGCGTACAGCCTCGTCCGAGCCCTCATGGAAAGGGGTGTAGCGCAGGACCACCCGAACATCGATTGGATATTGGTCCATTATCTGCTTCACGGCCGGATAGAAAGCGCGGCACGCCTCGCAGGACGGATCGAAAAATTCAACGATCGTGACCGGCGCATTGGCCGGGCCGAGGACCGGTGAATGAGGTCTGACAAGGGTGCTCGACTCTTGCATCGGGGCAGCTGGCGCATCCACAGGGACTTTTTTGTAGAAATACCCTGCCGTTGCGAAACCTCCCAGCGCCAGAACGGCAATGGCGAGGACGGTCGTGCGTCTGTTCATGCGATGGACCTTTTGCGAACGAGGATGAGAAGGATAATGATCGCGGTAAACGCGGCCAGTGAAAGGGCTGGTATGGGAATCCAGCCGAGGATGCTCATATCGCTGCCGGAACAGGACGGGCCGGTTCCACACGGTTCGATGCTCTCCGGGATCACGCCGCCGTATAGAAGGCCATGATACAGTGCGACGAGCCAACCGATGATGGCCAGCGGTAGCGCGTAGCGCCAGACGCTCGAATCCGAGACAAAGCAGGAGATCGTGAGGATCACCGCAAGCGGGAACATAAAAGCCCGCTGAAACCAGCAGAGGACACATGGCGCCTGGCCCATGATCTCGCCGATGAAGAGGGCGCCGAGCGTCGCGGAAATTGCGACCAGCCAGGCCGCGAGCAGGAGCCCCCATGCGCGAAGATCGGGAAGATCGGAGTTAGCCGCCTCCGGACTTGTCTTCTGGTTGTTGCCTATAACCATTTCTCGTGAGGTTCCGTCTGTTGTTCCGTTCTGAAAGTGGTGCTTGTGCTGTTCAGGCTTTTGACTCGATGAGGCGGCGCAGCTTTGCAATACGGGTTTCGCGCGGTTCATCCATGTCCATCGTCCCGATGAAACGGCCGTCGGCTCCCATCAGGAAGACGCCCGCCGTATGATCCATCGTGTAGCCGCCGCCATCGACCGGGACCTTCTTGTAGTAGGCCTTGAACGCCTTGGCGGCGGCCTCGGTCTGTTGCGGCGTGCCGCGCAGGGCGACAATGCGGCTGTCGAAGGCCGTCATGTATTCGGCCAGCGCCTGCTGGTTGTCGCGCTCGGGATCAACCGTGATAAAGAGCGGGGAAAAGCGGTCGGCGTCCGGGCCGAGTTCGTCCATCAGGCTCGTGAGCTCAGACAATGTCGTTGGACAGATGTCCGGGCAGTAAGTAAAGCCGAAAAACATCAGGTAAGGTTTGCCGGCCACGTCGGCATTGGTGAATTTCTGGCCCCTATGCGTTGTCAGCTCGAATGGTCCGCCGACCGCTGCTTCGCCGGTGCTTGACACGGTTCCGGATGTCGGCAGTGGCTGTACGCCGGGGAAAATACCACTGAACCCAATGAGCAGCCCACCGACGACAGCGACCGCACTCCAGGCAACGATGCGGAATGTCGTTACAGCATTCATTGATCCATTGCCCCGTGACCGTCATTGTTCTCAGTCGGCGCCGAGGCGCCACGACCCTGGATAGCGAAATCGACTGTGATCGATCCTGCCTTTTCGAAGGTCAGGGTCACCGGAAACCTCTCACCTTTGACGAACCGTTTCGTCGGTTTGATGAACATGATGTGTGTCCCGCCGGATTGGAGCATGACGGTAGCACCAGGCGCGATCTCGATACCTCCAACTACGGGTCGCATGCTTGCAACCCCGCTAACAACCTTCGACTCGTGGATCTCGAACTTCTGCGAGATCAGCGATGAACCGGAAACAAGGCGATCAGGCTCCGTTCCCGTGTTAGTCAGCGTGATGTAGCCGCCCGCTACCGGAGCCGCCGGCGGCGTGGCCCGTGACCAAGGCTGTACAATCTTAATCGTGCCCACTGTGTATTCCTGAGCGCTGGCCGGGATGGAAACCATCAGTGCCGCCAGGGTCGCTGCGGCGACGGTCAAAACATTCAATCGCATGAATCTATCCTTTCTTCTTATTGCTCGTGGCATACCGGCCATGCCGCAAGAGGCGCAACGCGTTTGCTGACGAGCGCAGCAGCAGAATATGCCCAGACCCAATTGCCGTTCGATCTGCGCCAAAACGAAGGCGAGGGCGAACATTGCTCCCGTAAAACCACCAGGCGACCTTTCCGGCCTTGCCACCATGCCTCCCGACGCCGCTGAGGCAGGCAGCCTGACATCGCCGGAGATTCTTGTCGATCACTGATCGGCGTGAAGCCGAGCGCCCGAATCTTGTCCTCGATTGTCCGAGGCGAGGTTCTGTTTTCATCGAGTGAGAGCGAGACGCTCTCCTGGCTTTTTTGGCTGACATTGATGTCGCTTTCGCCCGGTAGCCGCCTCATCGCGTTTTCGATTTTGATCGCGCAGGATCCGCAATCCATTCCTTCAATACGCAGTTTCAAGGCGCTAGGGGTCGCCATGGTTCACCTCGACAATTTCGACATGACCGGTTACATGGACCCTATAGCAACTACAGGGTCAAGCCATGGGCGCGAACATTCTGACGATTGGTCACCTCGCGCGAAAGACCGACACAAAAGTCGAGACAATTCGCTTTTATGAAAAGAGCGGCCTCTTGCCCGCGCCGGAGCGGACGAAGGGCAATTATCGCGCATATGACCTTGCTCATTTGGGCCGGTTGAGCTTTATCCGCCGTGCGCGCGATCTCGGCTTCTCGCTCGATCAGGTTCGAGAACTTCTGTCTTTGTCGGATAATCGCAACCAGTCCTGCGCGGCTGTCGATGCCATTGCCAATGAGCATCGATCTGAGATCGAGCGCAAGATTCGCGATCTCCAGGCGCTCAAGCTCGAGCTCGACAGCATAATCGACCAGTGCGGCTGCGGAACCGTGGCCGAGTGCCGCATCATCGATTCCCTGTCGCCTTCGCAATGAGCCAGCGGAACAAATTGTCGTCGTCCAAGCCCGCACTGAGATCTTGGAATTTGGCAAACTGCGCGAGATCGTGATTGGCATCTTCGGTCAAACTTGACCACCTTCCGAATATGTTATCCACGTTACGCCGAAGGCGTCTTGCAAAAATCATCCTTTTCGGATGCCTTGGCGCCATCTTGGGATATGCCATAACCAGCGTCGGCTTCTTGATAGTTTGCTATGCTGTCGAGCACACATTTTCGGAAGAGCTTTGGGCGGCCTGGAGTATAGTCGTTTTCACGATAGCTTACGGTATAGCGGGCGCGATATGGGGATCTGCGCCGGCTACTACCCAATAGATTTCCGTCCGACCGCTATAGTTTGTGAGCCGCATCACTCTGACGGCATGGCTCTCATTCTAGCCGATCCGCCCGAAGACCGGAAAGTTTTCGAGTAGCCAGAAGGCGAACAGCGACATCTGGCCGGTAATCATCGCCAGGCCCATGGCGATCATGATCACTCCAGCGCCAATCTGAAGCAGCCGTCCGGCTCGCCGCATGGCCGTGAGCCGCTTTGTCAAACCTTGGGTAAACAGGGCTGAAGCGATGAAAGGTAGAACCGAGGCCAATCGAATAGACGCTCAGGAGAACGATGCCGCTGGACGCAGTTGCCGAGACTGCGCTGACAGTCAGCATCGCACCGAGAATGGGACCGATGCATGGGTCCAGCCGCAACCGAAAGCAAGGCCCAAAAGGTAGGCACCGAGAGGACGGCCGCCCGGAATGTGGCCGTGAAAACGCACATCCCGATCCATCCATGGTAGGCGCACCACCACGGAGACGCCGAACACGATGATGATGGCGCCGCCGACGATGTTGGGTTCATACCGGTTGGTCAGAAGAAGGCGACTCATGGCGGTAGCACTGGCGCCAAGAGCGACGAAGATGGTCGAAAAACCCAACACAAAACAAATGCTGAGAACCGAGCGGCTCGGCTGAAGTTAGCTGCTGAACAAGGCGGTACTGCCCGATTTTGATTGGCGGGACTCGCTATAAAAGGATTAATGAAACCAAAATGTTCAACGGCTCTATTTTTCGCTATCGCGCTTTTTCTGGCTTCGCGACCTCAGCCAGAATAGGAAGAAAAACGCCGCGATGAACAAAACGGCAAATCCGCCTGCGGCGACGGTCGAGAAGTTGCCGATCGCGATCATCACGGTTGAGAGATAAAATGGCGCGGTCGCGAAGACGGCCATGATGCACGCCGAGGCGACAAGCGCGTTCCGGTCTTCGCGCTCTATTTTCCCCAGGCTCCGACGCAAGCGCCCCACGAAACGCGCCACAGTTTGACAACCCGCCTTACTTCGATGCCCGCGCGTCTCAGAGCCAGTCTCAAGCGTCTTCTTCGTTCGACCTCGATCGCCACAGGAAGGGCGAGCGCCGGTATCTTTTGAGCCCCTTGTTGAGTGCACGTCAGTCAATCCTGCGGATCGGCCGCCGCAAGGCTTCGACGTAAACCTCCAAGCGATGGCCAACGACCCGGTAACCATAGCGTGCGGCCAAATCGTCCAGCATCTTCTCAAGTTCGGGTGAGTGGAACTCGATGAGCTTTCCTGTTTTGTGGTCGATCAAATGATCATGATGCGGGCGGCCTGCCAGTTCGTAGCGCGAGCGACCGTGCTCAAACGTATGGCGGATGACGACACCAGCCTCAACGAGCTGCCGTAGGTTGCGGTAGACCGTGGAAAGAGAGGTGCGCCTGTTTACGGCCTGGATGCGCCGGTGCAACTCCACCATATCGGGATAATCCGTCATTTCCGAAATGACGCTGATGATGGTCCGTCGTGGCTCTGTGATCCGGAGCCCCTTCGAGCGGTAGATCGTCTCGACTATTTCCGTTTGTTCGAGCGAGGGCTGGTTTGGTTCCATGAGGGCTATTGGCCCGCACTTGCCGCTATGAAGCAAGCGCTCAGTTTCAGCCCGGAGACAGAACGCTGCGAACTGATGGCCTCGCCTGCGGTTGAGCGCTTTGAAGCCCTGTTTTCGGAACTGATAGGGACGAAGGACAAGCGGGGCCTTCTGCTGCATGATTAGAGCTCCGCTGATACTTCTAATAAGATCGGATCGCTTGAACTTGAACGCTGTCGCCGAGGGCCCCATCTAGAACTAGTCCCGGTATTCGGTAACGAGGAGCAGAACTATGAAATGTCCGATCGATGATGTCGAACTCGTGATGTCAGAGCGCCAGGGGATTGAGGTGGACTACTGCCCAAAATGTCGGGGTGTCTGGCTTGACAGAGGCGAACTCGACAAAATCATCGAGCGCTCCGCCGCAAATGAAGCCCCGTTACGATATGCCGATGAACCGCGCCACCGGGAGGAAACCGAGAGTCACGGAGCGCGTGGTGATCGCGATCACTCCTATTCCAAACACAGAAAAAAGAAGTCGCTGCTCGGAGAGCTTTTTGATTTCTGAGAGGCATTGGCATCTGAACCGACAAGTTGCCAGGACGAGTGGGGTTCGGCGTCGGCCATGGCGGCGGTGGGCCTCTGCGCGGTGATGGGCGGGACGCCGGAGCAGGTGGAAAATGCCGCCGAATTCAAAGGTGGCGCTCGTCGCGATCGGCGTCGTCTTCAGCGACGTGTAAGCCTCCACATGCCTAACCATGCGACCGGCGCGAGGCGGACAACGCTCGCCATGCCCGGAAGTATCCAACGGCTTTCCCGTGGGGAAAGGAAAGACGAAGTGGGCGAGCTCGGTAATTCCCATGGATGTGAAAAACGTCCACGCTAGGTAGTACCCGAATTGATACCCGCGTCTTCAGTAGAATCACTAGAAATGAGCCGGTCTCCTGGACGGGTACTCCGGTGATCTTCGAAAGTGCAGAGGGGAAAATCAAGGAAGCGCTCCTCCATTCTCTGCAGAATGACGAAGCCAAGCGTCGAAAGTAAGGACTTTGATCGACGCGAACGACACGTTGGTCGGCATGAGGAGCCACAGGATGAAGCCGCCTAAAAAGCCGAACGCGAAAAGCAACATGGACAAAATGCCTAACAACACATAACCGAGTCCGAGCACTGCCACAGTGAACAGAAAGGCAGAATTGACAACGGATTCTCTCTTTTTGATCGTTATTCACCTCACTGCAAGAAATCTTTTCCCACAGTAGCCGCTTTCGCAACCGTCGGTATGAGCCTAACGCCGCTAACCGACGATTCGATCCCACGAACGCGAACGGCGCCGGTGAAGCTGGGTCGCAATGAAATCTGTATTTTGGCGCAAAATATCTCTTGTCCCTCTAGTTGCTAGAGGGATTAGCGTGCGGCTGATGACGGATCCGGAAGGCAATCGGAAGGCGCGACGCCATGAATGAAACTGTTCTCAAAAGCCGGTACAGGGTCGAAGGTATGGATTGCGCCAGTTGCGCAAAGAAAATCGATACCGCGGCGAGGCGGGTCGACGGCGTCGAAGGCGTTTCCGTTTCGGCTACCGCCGGAACAATGACGATCGAACATCGTCGCGGGACCGATATGTCGAATCTCGCGAAACGCGTCGAAAGCCTGGGTTACAAGGTCGCTCCGATTGCCGTGGGACAAGCAGAATCGGTTTCTCAGTCAGAGTCTGCTCTCGAAGCCGACGTGGCGCACGATGGGCACGCGCACGGCGAGGGCGGGCACGTTCACAAGAATGAGAAATCCCCCGACCGCCGCGATAGCTCCGTATCGGGACTCCATGGCCACGATTACGAAAGCGAAGAAGGCCCATGGTGGCAGACCGCGAAGGCGAGGCTTACGATACTTTGTGGTCTCGCGCTTGGCGCAGCCTTCATCCTCGCAAAGCTGGTTCCGGAAACTGCGCCATGGGCGTTCATCGCCGCCATGGCGGTTGGACTCATACCTATCGCTCGACGGGCCGTAATGGCAGCCCTGAATGGTTCGCCATTCACCATTGAAACGTTGATGACGATCGCAGCAGTCGGCGCCGTGATCATCAACGCCAGCGAGGAAGCCGCAGTCGTCGTCTTCCTGTTTCTTGTCGGTGAACTGCTGGAGGGTGTAGCAGCCGGTCGGGCTCGCGCCAGCATCAAGGCTCTCGCCAAACTGGTGCCCAAGACAGCGCTCCTGGAAGTTGACGGAAAAACGTCGGAGGTTCCCGCCGAAAGCCTTGCAGTGGGAGCGACCATTCTTGTGCGCCCGGGAGACCGCGTTCCGGCGGACGGCACTATCATCTCAGGGTCAAGCTCCAGTCGTGGGGATCACCGGGCTTTGGCCGGCGATTCTCGCGGACACCGGCGCCACGGTCCTCGTCACGGCCAATGCCATGAGGCTGCTTGCGTAGCGCGGGCTCAAGTGATTCCGGTATCCGTTGCGCAAGCGATGAGACTGCTGGTTCGTTGCATTGCGTGCTCTCTCCTGCCAAAGCACGCAATCATGTGAGGAAAGCTTGTGTCAATCGAGGTATCGGCAATTGGATTGGTAACCGCGGCCTTGGCGGGCGCGATTTCCTTCGTTTCGCCTTGCGTCCTGCCTCTGGTTCCTGGCTATCTTTCATTCGTCTCCAACGGTGTTGACCCGGGCTCGACACGCCTGATCGATCGCCTTCGGGTGACGTGGCCTGCCCTCTGGTTTGTCACCGGCTTCACGACGGTGTTCGTGCTCCTTGGACTGGGCGCCCAGGTCCTGGGCGGACTCCTGCTTCGCTACAGCGCCGAAGCAAACCTAGTCGGCGGCCTGTTGGTGGTCGTCTTTGGACTGCTGATGACGGGCTTGTTCAAAGTCCCCTTCCTGATGCAGGAGTTTCGATCGCTGGGACCAAGTTCGATATCAGGGCCGGGCAGCGCGTACATGCTCGGTCTCGCCTTCGCATTTGGATGGACCCCCTGCATTGGACCCGTCCTGGGCTCCATACTGACTGTTTCGGCGATGTCCGCAAGCAGCGGCGCCATTCTGCTGGCCGCATACGGTCTTGGCTTGGGCGTGCCCTTCCTGTTAGCGGCATTGCTCTTCGGCAATGCCGCGGCGGGGCTGAAGCGACTGCGCTACACCGGCCGGATCCTGAACTTGGCGGCCGGCGCGGCAATGATCACGATGGGCGTGCTGATGATGACTGGACGCCTGCAGCTAATCGCTTTTTGGCTGCTTGAGCGGTTTCCCGCGCTCGGATCGATTGGCTGAGCGCTTGGTGCGGCAAGCCTACTTCACCGCAGCACCGTGCTGCGTGTGGCCTTCGCGTATCGCAACCCAACGTCCCGTATGATCGGTTGGAGAATCTACGCCAAGTGCAACACAGGCGTGTGGAGGGTAGGGTATCAGCCACCATCGCGCAAATGCGCCATGAAGACTTCGGCGGGTGTTTTGTATCCGAGGCACTTTCGTGGCAGCGAGTTCAGATGATGGGCGAGTTGGACAAGCTTTTGCTGTGAGACGTCCGCCAGGTCCGTATCGCCGGGCATGAAGCGGCGAATGCGCTTGTTGGCGTTCTCGACGCTCCCTTTCTGCCAGGGTGAACTGGGGTCACAGAACCAGCTCCTTGCGGCGATTCCGTCTTCCAAGGCCCTGAAGCCCGCAAACTCGGTGCCGCGGTCGAAGGTGAAGCTTTGACGTGCGGAGGTGGCAAAGCAGAGAATGCTTTGATGATCTTGTCCATGATTGGACGCGAGTGCCGGCTTTGGTTCTTGATCATCACCGTGTAGCGGCTCCTACGCTCGACCAGGGAGGTGACATTGGCATGGCCCAGTACACGCTCGAAGATCAAAAGGTCGCCCTCCCAGTGACCAAATTCAGATCGATCGCCAATAAAATCAGGATGTTGCGATATCCTGTGACTGGCAGGAAGCACGCTGTCTCGCGGCTGTCTGAAGCCCCGCGGACGGCGTTTGCGGCGCGCCTCAGGCAGATGTCGATAATGGCCAAGCCCGTAAGTTTCCTCAACCGTCTGCGGCGTTCCTTGGCGATGTCATCGGCAACCGTACTGTAATAACCGTCGTAGTCCGGAAGCTCGTGATCGCGAAACGTATTGCGCTTGATCTCACGGTAGATCGTCGATCGGTGACGACCGAGCTGGCGCGCCATCTCATTGATCGGAACCTTGCGTTCGACCAGGTGATAAAGGCGACGACGATCGGCGAGGGTCAATTGCGAATAGCATCGGGACAAGCCAAAATCTCCAAAGCGAAACCATTGAATTCATTGGTATGTCGCACTTGGAAATAGAATGTACCGCGCTACATGTGATGGTCGCATAATAAACCTGGAACTCAGGTGCTGGCGTCGAACCGCTTTACAAATCGGCGGATTGTCGGAAGCGGCCAATTACGGCTTTGCAGAGTTCTCCACACCGCAGGAGACCACTATGCCAAGCTCCAGCAACATTTCCTCGACATGACGCAAGCTCAGCGGAAATCGAAAATAAAGCCAGACTGCACGGGCGATGATCGTTGCCGGAAAACGATGGGCGCTTGTAGCGGATGGCGAGCGTATTCATGCCTGCGCGTCGACCCCCCCCCAAAACGCTGAGCAGAAGTTAATGTGACAAGCCCTCCGGGGAACGGCAGGCCTGGTGCGGGCTGCACTCCTTCCTGTCTCGTTCTTCCCCGGAGTCGGGCGGGGTGGGGTCGCTTCGGTCCGTCAACCAGAAAACCGCCGACCGTGGCTTGGGCTATGGCCTGCGCCCGCACCATTCGGCGGTTTTCCGGTGTGACGGGCCTCCGCTCCAGCGCGGATACGGGCCATGTCTGGCCGTCGCGCACCCTGCCCATGACACAAACTCCATCCAGACCGCGAGATGTTGTTAACGATACTGTAGCTATCCACAAAAAGACCGACCGATATTTGAGTCCTTGCCACCAAGGATTCGCACGAAAACGAGTCCCTGCGCTCAAGGATTCGACCCTTCTCGAATGCTTACGGACGCCCACGAATCCTTGCTAACATACTGATACGACCTCATTTTATGGAAACCTGCCCTCGCTTGACACGTCGTTCGGCAGTCTCGTATGGAGATGCCAGGCCCACACTAAAATAAACCGACGGCCGAGCCGAATGGAAGTTTTGTCAACAATTATGAGAGCGGGACCAACGGAGATTATAAGGCTACGTCGCAAGCCTAGAAACAACGCAAATTTCTCTTCTGTTTTCCCTTGCGCTCGACAGAAGTAGAACTCAACATATTCACATGAGCGGCGGGGATCGGCCCCAGAGCTTCCGAAACAGGAGAGGTACTATGAAACATTCCGTTCCCGACGAAGGCATCGCCATCATCGCCACCGCGCAGCGCGGCTATTACGGAGAAATCAGCCGCATCGAACTGGCTGGCGGCACAATCCTGTCCGCCGCCGAGATCGTGCGGAAGTTCTCGGCGGCCCTGCCGGACACCTTCGCGTCATTCGACCGAAAGATGCGCGGCGACAGCCTCAACCTGGACCTCTACGGGTACGACCCCGAGCAGGATGTCGCCGTCATCCAAATCCGGCATTTCTTCAAGCGCTACGCAAAGGGCTTCGCGAACGTACACAAAGACTACGTCCTTGCAGGTAGGAACGAGGAAACGGGCCAGTTCTTCCGTCATCCCGTCTCCGCCCATGCCGTTCACGCGGCCATCCGAAAGGACGGCGTGAACCCCGTTGCCGTCATTCGCGCCGCGCAGCGGTGGATGTGGGATGTTACTGACAAGCAGCTTGCCACCGGAATCCGTCAGGGCGACATCCTGATCGTCCCCGCAAAGGGCAGGCCAGCGAACGGCGAAACGATCGAAGCCGACATAGTGCTGGTCGGCGGGACCCATGAAGTCCACGCCTCCGCCTTCTGCCGCGACAAGAAGGGCGTGGTTTACGCCCACGGCCCGACCGTCAGGCACACCAAGGCGCAGCACCTCACGACTTATGGCGACGGCGACTTCTGGCACTCCATTCGCGTCGGCCGCGAAGCTGCGACATGGGAGTGGGGCAAGCGCCTCGGAGACTGAAAGCCGCCTGACGATGGCCCTGTGGCGCGGGCCGAAACCGGGATTTCCCGGTCGCGGTAGCCAAGCAAAGGAGCAGCGAGATAGCAACAGCAGCGGGGATCGTGGAGCGCGAAGGCGTTCGGGATCGATGCCGACATATGAAGGGTAAAAGCTGCGCATCGACGCGAAGACCGACCGCAGCGACATGAAGGTCTTCTTGGAACTGGAGGGAGAGCCGGACGCGATCGAGGGCGGGGCATTCACGGTGTTCTGCGACACCCCTCAACATGCGGCTTGGGTCAAGAGCCAGGTCAACACGTACCGCACCCGGTACATCGGCCTTTTTCTATTGCCTACGTGCTGGAAACGTACGATGGCGCGGACCTGTTTGCCTACGGCCCGGATATCGCCGGAATGGTCGAGCCGCCCAGGAGTTCGCGACACGGCGCGCCGCCGAATTCCCCGAGGACGAAGCCGCCTTACACTTCAACCGGGCGACATCCCCGGCCCTCGCCGTCCCTCCCGCGGCGGCTTCGGCGAGGGCCGAAAGCCTGAAAAACAAGAGGAACAGATATGCTTCATTCGTGGCTACAGAATCCAATTCAGGAATGGCTGCCGGCCCGCTGGTACGGCGGCTTCCTTGATGGCTTGCCCGACCTGTACGTCGGGAAGCTTCCGGCCGCATTCGGAAGAAATGGCATCCACCAATGGAAGGTCTGGATCGTGGAAAACCAGGTGGAGAGGCTGGCTCTGATGGATGCCCTTTCGAAACCTGTCCCTATGCGCGGCCAGATTGTGGACTTCGCATCGGGACCGGATGCCGCAGTCAGCAAGGTCGACATGAAGCGGCATTACGGTCTCGCTGCCATGGCTCTCTACATGCCAACAGAAGACTCTGTTGGCTGGCCGTGGATTACCCTAATCAGGCTGCCTTCGGTGGCTGATGCGGGGCCTCTTTCCCGTGAACTCGCACGAGGGGTTTACTCATACGAGATCGACCTGAGCGAAGCAGCCGCCCAAGATCGTGTCGCCCGGATGCAAATCACAGTGATGAAGGCGGGATCAATTCCAGAGATCGTTACCCCCGATCATCGGAAAGTTTCATGAATGGAACAGGTGGAAGGGGATTTGGACGAAGCCGGGTGCCGGGAACACCTGGAATATAGCGGCATCGTAAACCCTAACCAAATGGAGGACGCAGCATGACCAACGTGATTCAATTTCCCGCGCTGAGCTCGCGCTCTTTCCTCGCTCGTTGGCCATTCCTCGTGATCGAGGAAGCTCAGTCTCTCGAGCCGATGCCAATCCGTGGCCGTGCAAACGACGACGGCCCATCCGTCGAGTATTGCCGGAGGACTAGGTCATGACCGCCGACTACCAGCCGGCAGCTTCAACGCCGGTTAACCTGACATTACCAGTTGCGCTGTGTCTCGCGCGAAAAGCGCGGCATGCTCATGTTGTCGATCAACCGCTGATGCAGTGGGCTGATCGGTGCATCGAGTACAGGGTATGGCAGGATCAGGCTTCCTTGCCGAAGAAGCCTGTGATGCGCTGTTGCTGCGGGACGACGCTCAATGCGGGCGCAACGATCGGTTCGGTGACCTCTACCTCATCGCGCGCCCATTCCGCGCAGCGGGTTCGTTCTCGGAAGTCGACGGTCGTCTGTCGCTCAGACAGGTGAATGAACGTCCGCAGTCATTGATGATTTCCGTTTAGCTGGGAGCAACGATCCATTTCACAAAACGCATGGTTCTGCGCAGGAGGCCGCACGATTCTCCTTAGATCTTGCCCTGCGCAAGTAACGAATCTCGGTCGGCCTTCCAAGAGCGCACTTCGCCCAGATAGAAGGAGATTTCTCCGAGACGCTGAAAGTCTGCCTGCTTCCGTTCTGTGATGGCCTCCACGTTACGGTGTTCTCGCATTCTCATGTGCTCGAACACTGCATGGAATTTTCTGATCACGACCCCGTCGTCGTATTGCTGCATGAACGTTTCATAGGCAGCGACGGGTGTCATCTTGTCGGATATGAAGACACACCGGTCGTATTCGGGACGCTCGTGAATCTCAAAACCGTTAACGTCGTATTCCTTGTCCCAGCGTATTTGCTTACGGATGACGGCGCCTCCGAGTGCCTCGGCCAGATCGCGGGCCCGCTCGAATTCGCCAGGTTGAAAACCACCTGTCGCGGGGAAGGTGCGCACTGACCTTGTCCGCTGAGGAATACCCAGCTCGTCAAGGCTATACACATCATACGCGTATCTCGCAGGTAGGACCACACCGGGCGCGCAGACACACCCGCTACGGCGATCGTCACTTCTAGATGTCAAGGCGCTGTAGCCGTGAATGTAGAGCAACCAGATCTCTTCCTCAATTCTGTCGTCGAGATCTCCCCGTTCGGTTCCTTGCGGAAGGGGTCCTTCGATTATCCGATTGTTCCAGGCGTCGAGAGCCCGCATGAGCGGTGCGCTCATCACTTGCTCAAGCCGATCCTTTTCTCCAGTCGGTATCGACCACGCCTCTTCCTCAATGTCATCAATGCCCGGCCTGAAGTTGATGGATAGATCAAGATTGCATGTCATCTTCACCTCCTCCATGTCTCAGTTGATAGCGTCGCGGTGAGACAGCGGCCGCTGAGATTCAAGATGTGTCACCTGGAGCCCAGCCTCCTGGAGGCTCAGGCAGACCGCTCCAAAGGCGTAGCTGTCGATCGGCTTGTAGACGCCGCTCTTCGCGAGTGCAGACAAGTGTGAGCGGAAGACCGCGTCTGACAAGCTAGGTAGCCTGGCGTTGTCGAGGTAGACCGTGCCCCAGCCCTCCTCGTGCTCGTCCTCTACGTTCTCAAGTAGCGCGGCGAGTGTTGCGTTTGAATCGGACATCTGTTGGGCTCTCTGTTCTGTATTTTCGCAATTTGTCGGTAATTGTGATCGCTAACGTAACCAATGGTGATGATGAAAAAATGGGAGATCAAGTATTATTTTTTAAATGATTGAGGTGTGTGACGTTGATGATCGTAATAGTGTTTGCTTGTGAGGTGTGATGCGACTTGTATACTGATAATTCTTCCCGACGGCGAGGCAGGCCCAGAGAGCCTGCGCATCGACTCCTGTGCGTCGGTTTGGTCGGTCGACCCCGACATTGAAAATGGTCAACCGAAGTCGGGGCGACGTCAACCGCGATCGTGGCTGCATCTCCGAGCTAGAGTGGAAGAGGCTCTGAGCATGCTGGGCGCCGCAGCCAAGCAGGTCGCCTCGCTAGGTTGCAACCGGTCTGCCGGCTATTGCGGACGTCCAAGAGACGCCGAACCATCATATCATGAGTGGGATCGGCACAGACAACCCGGCAAGCGGGACGCAGGCGTTCGAGGCTGGCTATGCCGCCGCGCGTGCGTCCCGTTCCGCAGCCCTTGCCGACGAACGGGCGCGCAAGAAGCGCCGTCGCGCCCTCAAGCCCAAGGTAATGCCCGACGGCCTGAACCCAGCCGAGCAGCGCACATGGCGGCTCAAGGAACAACTCCGCCGCGAGGAGGCGAAGCAGTTCGCCGAAAATGCGCGTTTCGAGGCTGGCCTGGTCAGGGAGCGGCTCCAGCAAGGCTTCCGGCTCTTCGCCCCGAAAAAGGTCTACGGCCGCTGGCGTGAGGATGTCCGCGAGCTGGGGCTGCGGAGCGAAGCCTTCGGCCTGCCTGGAAAGCTGTTCGTCGCGTCGTGTCACAAAGGCGGTGAGTTGCGCGTGTCCTGGGACAAGGCGAACCTGAGCGTAGAAAGCCGTTCCAAGCTCCTGTCGCTGGACCTTCCCTATTTCGAGGGCAACAGGACCTTCTTGTCATTTTGGCGCATCGATCTCGACCAGACCTGGCCCTCGGTTGATGCCTGCATTGACGATATCCGGCAGCTGGTCGGCTGCAAGATCCCCTTTGCGCCGCACCTCGTCGCCGGAGACGAACGCACCGATGGTAGCTTCGCCCGGCCGCACATATTTTTTCTGCTGCCACCGGGCGAAGCGGTCTGGAACGATCCAGACGATCGCCGCTGCAATATGCGAACCGTCAAATTTTTCGAGGCCGTCTATTACGGCATCGTTGCCGCGCTGAAGGAACTGCAGGCCGACCCGGGAGCGCCGGCGACAACACAGCGTGGCAAGAACCCGCTGTCGCCTCTGGCGACAGGCTTCGTCATGAACGAAAGCGAGTTCATGTCTATGTCCGAATGGGCTGGCTGGGTCGACACGTCGCTCAATCGTGAGGCCCTCGTCCGCCAGCGCGCTGCCGACAAGGCCGGCGTTGATCTGGAGACCTCGAACGAAATCTTCACCGCCATCCAGAAGGAGGCTTATTGGATCCTTCGGCAGTGGTACTTCAACTCCGACCTTCGCCTGCGGGCGCCGGAAGCTACCGTTGCTGATAACCTTCACCAAGCCCTCGAGCCGGTCGCCCAGAATCTGGTCGTTGGCCTGCCTGGCCGCGGCCGCATGTCGGAAAGGCAGGTCGCACTGCTCGTGTCGCGGGTCGCTTCCTATGCAGCCGGGTCGTTTGACCCCGCCAGGCTCGAAAAGGGCATCGCCCGGAAGGCGCTGCTTCATGTCGTCGGCCATCTGCCGACGGTCCGGGAACGCCAGCAGGTGGCCGCCGAATACGCGTCAAAAGAGAAGGCGGAAAAGACGCTGGCCCGACTAGTGGACGCATGGAACTTTCTGGCTGTCGAATCCGCCGAAGTCTCAAAGTCCGCCCTGGCGCGTGAGGCCGGCGTTTCCCGTCCAACTGTGTATGCGAGGTGGGCCGAACTCAAGGCCCTCCTCGCAGCGCGCAAGCGGTGTAAAGTTCGCTGTATAGATAAGAAGCCTGTACTGCTCCCGGCAGGTATGAACTTCTCCATCACAGCCTGCCAGGACCGAGCACCGGTCATCATTGTTCCGGTCCATGATGCAATCGCCAGAGCCTCGGTCACCGAAGATACGGAGATCCAGATCATCGAGGATGGGAGGCACGAGCAGACGCCACACATCGTCCTGCCGCCCTGCCCCGTAGTTGTACGCGTTACTCCAGTTGTCATCCCTGAGACCATCGGCAGGGCGAATGACGCTACGATTTGGCAGCCAGACGATGACGATTTGGATTCCGGGATCATCGCCGAACAGGAAGCGTTTTTGGCTGCGGATCTGGAATACATGCCGAACTGGGATGGATGACGATCTGTCGAGTGACGCATTCTCGATTGAGGTGGCACACCGGGGGATGAAGGCAAAGTACGATCATCCAGCGACACACTGGCCAAATGGTCCGCATCCCACCAGCGGACCCGCAGGTCCCGCATCGTTTGCGAGCGAAGTCAGTCTGGCTGAGTCATCCACCTGGAATCCACATCCTTTATGAAGCTATACGGCAGAATGCGGCTTGGGGACCCAGACGAAGGGGATCGAAGTTCAAGTATCATTGGTGGGCGGATGTTCGTTTGCGGGCCTTGCGAATTTCCGCTCAGGGTCATCTTTTCGTCACCAGCGTGCGATTGCGACAGCAGCCGTTCAACGAAGCGCCTGCCGCCAATATTCAGCTCTTGGCCAAAGAATTCGCTAACCAGAATTTATGGCAGAGAAAGATTACGCAGATCCGGTCGAAGACTGCCCCGTCTCGTTCATACGACGTTAGCTTTTCGACGCTGAAAGTGCCTCCCATCACATAGTTGGGAGTTGAAAGTGGACTTTACGGAACCGGTGCGCAACGAACATGCCGAGGCCAAGCGGGACGAGCAATTTGCGGTCTTGCAGATCGAACCTGCTGAGCGTGCACCAGCACCAATCCGCCCACCGTCCCGAGGAGTACGACCAGATATTGGTCATAGGCGGGCTGCTTGGACCGAAAAGTTCGTTGCCGGATACTGCTGAGAGATTCATCCAACACGCTGCAAGAAAAGGCATTCCCATTAGGCGGTCTTTGCACTGGGAGCTTCCTGCTCGCTGAAATGGGCTTGCTGGACGGGTTCCGGGCTTCAGTCAGCTGGTTTCACGCGGTCACGCTTCCCGGACGTGAACGCGTCCTGCGACAGGCTCTTTGTCGTAGATCGGGACCGGGCGACTTGCTCTGGTGGAGCAGGCGCGGCCGAAGCACGGGCTGTGGGAGTATCGACCAGGCAGCTCGATCGAGCCTTCGCTGCAGAGCTGAACACGAGTCCCGCACGTGCACATGAAGCAGAGAATCAGCCTGGCAACGCGTTTGCTTCTCGCGGGCAAGGACGCGGTCGGCGAAGTGGCGTTCCAAGCGGGGTTTGTGAGCCCCGGGCATTTCAGTCGGGTCTTCCGACAGATGACAGACAGGTGGCCGACGGAAACGCTTCGCAGCCAGTGAACCACTCTGGGGTATTCGAGCAAATTTGGAGTGCCGCGTTTCAAGATTGATTGAGAGGTGGGTGCCATTTGCGATGGTCGCGATGTTCTGGCTCATGCTAGCCCGGCCAGCGATGTGCGATTAGTGCGTCGCCGTTCCGCGCGTCTGCGTAACTGATCGCCGCTAGGCTGGATTGAATTGTTGGATTGTTGGCCCTATCTCAAGCAGCAGCAGCTGGGTGAAGTGAGATATTTGATTTCTGGGGCTTTTCTTGGTAGTAGGTGGCTCATCATGACGCATTTTGGACCCGCTATTGTTCCTAAGGATTTCCCTGAGCTCAAGATGCTTATGTGGAACAGAGATTGTGCGCGTCCGATGCCCGCCGACGAGGTGTTCGCTCTTTACGAGCGCAACTGGCGGTTCGTCGACCGTGCGCGCCTAACGGCAGAAGAGACTCTTCTCATTGCTGAGCTGACTGAAGAGTTTGGCCACGGCCACATGCTGGTTTAATTTTTTTAGTTAGTCTTTTCAATCGCATGATGCATCCTATGGGTACCAACAGGAGCCCTGTGATGCTATTCCAACGCAACGAACACAACACGATAGTCGGGGTTCTCGCCTCGATGAACCAGGACCTACTGGTCACCAACAAGTGCTGGTTTGGCGGGGGAACTGCCATTGTCTTGAAACATGGCGAGTATCGAAAGTCGCTCGATCTCGATTTTCTTTGCGCAGACGGCGCCGGCTATCGCGAACTGAGGAATGCCTTTTTTGAACAAGGCATTCACGCCCTCTTTACTTCCCGAACTCGATCACTCCGGGACGTGCAAGCCGATGGCTATGGCATTCGGGTGTTTATCGAGCATGAAGGGTTGCCTATAAAATTCGAGATCGTCCGCGAAGTTCGTATCGAACTGGACGGCGCCGTCGATCCACTACTTCAGGTGCCAACTCTTAGCCCATCGGACATGTTCGCTGAGAAACTTCTGGCGAACGCCGACCGCTGCTACGACCGGGCCGTGGCCTACCGAGACGCGATCGATCTAGGTCGACTGGTCGAAGCGTATGGGCACATACCGGATACTGCTGTTGCCAAGGCAGAAAAAGCATACGGTAGGGATGTCCCGCGGAAAGCCATGGGAATCCTGAATCATCTGCAGAAGGTTTCTGAGTTAAGGTATGCCGCCTCAGTACTTGATATGGATGAAGACGCAGCAATTTCCGCCATCGCCTCCCTTCGCCGGGACTGCATCAGGATCTGGCCGGAGGCTGGCATCCTTCGAGATCCCGATCCGGAAGCAGGCGAAGATTTCGGAATGTGACTTTGCTGCTGCTTACTCCGGAACTCGCTCGAGGCGTGGTCAGCCGTCTGTGGTCGAGGACTCCATCTTCCACGGCCGTACCAGTCGCCACCTCCGACGAGAACAAGAATAAGAATAATGACGAGAAGCGTGGTGAGATCCATCTTTGCCTCCTCCCGCGTTCGATTGGTTCGCGCCTTCACATCTATATCCGGTCTCTCTCAATGGCTTGATGCGTTTTTTTGTTCCAGGGGCAGCGCTCCTCATCGAAGCGAGTCGGCAGGGAGTCCTAGGAAGCGTTGGCGCGGTCGAAGCAAGCGCATCTGATCGATTCTCGGCGCCTTCGCTCGGCGCCGACGTCTCGATCCTCTCATTGAAATCGCTTCGCTCCCTGCCCCGATGAACGACCGCGCTAAGAAGATCGCCGATGAAGCCATCTGGTTTGCTTCGGCAACGGGAATATGCCGGAGGTTCGTCGGGCGGGCCAAAACCAAGCCCTAGACTCGTAGAGTATTCAAGCTTACGGCCATCCGCAGATTGACCATCGAAGTCCATGCTTTCACAGTTGAAGCGGAAAACGAACTGCCGCGCAATTCCGAGCCGTTGCGCAGCATACGACGGCAGAATGACATTGAATAGGCAAGTAACAATACAATTCCTATCAGCATCCTCTGACTGAAATATAATATCAGATACGGATACGCTCTCGCAAATATCTTCCAGTAAAATATCCATATTTTTGTGGTTCACAGTCATTTGAATTTAATTTTTATATCCATTTGGAATTCTCGGTTCGACTATGGTTTCATCGAAAAATGACCTATGTCAAAGAAAGTTTTAACGAAACTAGGGCCCAGACTCATAACCAATAGCTGACAGTCGCGGCGATGCAGACTGCCGCGAGAAAGTTGACGGCAAGGCGGTCGTATCGTGTTGCGACCCTGCGGAAGTCCTTGAGGCGGCAGAACATGCGTTCGACGGCATTTCGGTCGCGATAGAGCACCGGAGAGAAGCAGTTTTTCCAGCGACGGTTGGCCTTTGGTGGGATGTTCGGCATCGTGCCGCTGGCCTCGACCTGGCGGCGGATCGCATCTGAATCATAACCCTTGTCTGCATGCAGGATGCGGGTGTCTGGCAGACGTTTCAGCAGCTCGCCTCCTGCCGTGCAATCAGCGACTTGGCCGCCGGTGGGCATGAAGGCAATGGGGCGACAATAGCGATCGGTCAGGGCATGGATTTTGGTCGTGCGGCCGCCCCGCGAGCGCCCGATGGCCTGATTTTGCTCCCCCCTTTACCGCCAGAGCGTCTTGCGCGGCCCGTAGTCCGGCGGCGCATCGACCCAGCGCCCGCCTGATTTCAGAACATGAACGATACCGCTGATCACACGCCGGTCGTCGACACGTTCCTTGCCCCGCGTGTCAGTCGGAAGATGAGGTTCGATACGGCGAAACTGCTCTTCGGTGAGCCAGAAATGGTCCCGATTCATCACCCCTCCCTTTCGGAAGTCGTGAATCACAAACCTCAGGCGATGCCAACATTTTTATGGGTCTGGGCCCTAGTCAGCCCATTTTTCGGCATGCGACAGACGCGCGCACTACTTCGTCATTGACTAAAGCGAGCATCTCATCGCGACGCGGGAGTGGCACCGAAATCCGCTTCAATGAAAGTCGAGCGCTTGGGTCAACTGCAACATGCGAGAGCGCCTAGTCTCTGACGTGCCCTCAAACCCTCCGCCTAAGGAATTCAGGCAAAGCAATACACGCATTGGCGTTGTCGTCATGCTGAGGGCGCGCTCGCAACTCGATCCTATGCAGACACTGGCAGACAACGTCACCGCCCTGGTTCTTTGTCACGTGCTCAAATGTGATGATGCCGGTACCCGATCGCAATCTGGACCGCTTCATCTCGACGACCTGCGTTTCGACCCTGAGAACGTCCCCAACATGCACAGGTTTTGGCATCTGCAGATTGTCGTACTCCGACTTGGAAACGGTCACCCCCAACATCACCTCTGACGGAATTCCGATTGTAACTGCCAGCACAAATGTCTTGTCGACTGCTTTGCACCCGACTTCATCCCAAGGTTCGTCAGCACCAGGGAGCGGTTGGACAAGATACGATAGCGACTTGATTTCATAGTCGTCTTCCTCAGTCACCGTGCGGCGTCGCCGATGGAAATCGCGATCGCCTCGCGCCCATTCGTCGAAGTATTTACGAGCCATCGGGGTCGCCCTCCAATAGTGCATCGCCCAACAGCGGCGTAAGAAATGGTGCCGCGAGCTGTGTGACCTTGTCGCCTGTCAGCGTCCCCTTGAGTTTCTTGGCAATAGCATCGATCGCCCGCCAAACATCAGGTATTTCGACGTGCTTTTCCGCTTGATGGCGAGCGTGCGTTACCTCGTCAGCCAATTGCGCCTCGTCAAAGCCCGCAATCCGCCCCTCGTGGCGACATGCTTCACGATCGGCCATACATGCGTTGTCGTTTACGACCTCAAACCAAGATCGCCCCGTCACGCGAGCTTCAGCGGCTGGCCCCATAGCGATGATGAAAAGCTTGGCGCGTGCGGAAGCGACACGCTGGGCCGTCGCTGCTCCAGCAAGTTTCAGAAGGCCAGGCAGCTCTTCAGCTTTGGTGGTCGGTCGCACCGGAAAAGCTCTTTTGAGCGCGGATTGAAGTTCACTCGAGATCGCTGGGCCGTAGCAGGTTGCCTGAGATCGAAGTACGCGCGCCCCGTCCGGGTTGTACCAACTTGGCCCCGCTCCGACCTCGATGCTGTGCACGGCCAGATGCAGCGGAAATCCCATGCGCTTGGCCATCAACAGGCGACCGACTGCGTGCCCAGCCTCATGCATAGCGACAACTCGCTCCACCTCCGTTGCCCGAGCGTCGGCGTATGCCGCGCGTCTTTCCCGTCTATTCATTTTCCGTGTGCCCCCCGGCCGTCACGCTGCATGCATGACGGGCATGAAAAGCGTGAAGCGAATTGGACGTAGGCGCAACTGTTCTTTCGCCAAAGGCGTGCAGGGCCGACCTAGCTCATTCCAACGGACCGGGCCGTCGCCAGGAATGCGCGATCGAAATCTGTAAGATCCGATCAATTCGAACGAATCTTTTCGTTAAACAGAAAGATCTGCCCCCTCGAAGCCGCCTTCCCTGGCGCTGGTCAGGTAGCTTTTGAGGTCCGAAAAGGTGTTCATGACGCGCATATCGAAAGCGAAGCGGGACAACCGCAAAGCTCGTAGCTAAGGCCGTCGGTATGCTCCGCCGGGCTCCTTAGCTCGGCTTTCGGTCAGTCCCCACCGCGGGGCAGACATCGAGCAGGATTACTCGACCCCCACGCAGACGACGTTCCTTCGTCGAATCAACCGTTCGTCAGCCCTGGTGTCCACCTCGCAGTCCGCGAGCTTACAGGACCCGGAGCCCTCTGGAGTTTCCAACTCCGATCAAACAATCGTTAACCAGTGTCGAAGATCTGGAAAGGATCGTTCAGATATGAGCGAAGACTAGTCTGTCGTGTTCATACCAAGTTAGCATTCGACACCGAAAGTGCCGCCCATCACAGTGTTGGGGGTAGAAAGTGGACTTTACGAATTCGGCGCGCGAGGCCAGACAGGGCGAGCAAGTATCGCACGCGCAGATTGAACCTGTGAGGTTGGCGCCGGCGCATGATCTCAACAAGGTTCTGCACTCGCTGAAGACAGTGGTGTTCAAGCAGAGCCAACGTATGGCCGAAGGCTATGTGCGGATATCAGCCGAGATCGAACGGGCACGCGGGGCCCTTCCCATTTCCAAGTTGAAGACTTTCCTCACCTCTGAATGTGGCCTCAACCGCAGTGACCTGGGCATGTATTTGGGGTTCTCGGAAGTGCTGGGGAAGCATGGGGAGATGATCGTGGCCCGTGGGCTGCCGATGACGCTTGCCAAGTCGCTCATCGCCGCGCCGGCCCCTGTACGCAAGGAGGCATTGGAACGGATCGCAGCGGGCAGCTTCGTTCACTCCGGCGACGTATCGGCGATCAAGCGCCGACAGAGGGAAGAGGTCGCAGATCCGCAGGTGGAACTGGAGCGACGTCGGCAAAAGACGCTGCGGCTATCAGCGCAGCGTAAGGCGACGATCGATCTCGAAACGTTTTCGAACCGCTTCATCTTCTTTGCTCAGTCCCTGATCGATTTTTTCAACGATGCGCAGGATGACGGCGCCGATGCGGGAAAACTCGGTGCGCGCAAGATGCGCCTTCAGGAAGAAGCCGGCCGCTGTCTTCGGGAGTTCGAAGCGGTATTCGATATCGCCGGCCTCCCTGGCATTTGGGAACTCGGCTTCCATGCCCACGATCCTCAGACCGTCCAACTGGCGCGGGCCTACAATAGTCTCCGCGACCTCGTTGATGGCGCATTCAAGCTCGCCGATGAGGAGAGTGGCAATCCGGTTGACCGGGACTATGCTCATCTCGATCTGGAGACAGTCGAGAACGTCATCTGGTTGTTCAACGACAATGGGATTTCCAGGAATGATCTAAGAGCGCGCAAGCTTCCTGCCGAGGTTTCCGCACCGAAGGTAGTTCATCCACCTCTGCGGCTGACCTCACTCGAGATCTGTGCTGGTGCCGGTGGCCAGGCGCTCGGACTTCACGCGGCGGGCTTCGATGCCCTGGCGCTGTACGAGCGCAATCCGGCGGCCGCCGAGACGCTTATGGCCAATCGCTGGTTCGGCCCGGTGCATTGTGCGGATGTCACCCAGGTGGATTTCAGGCGCCATCGTGGCAATGTCGATCTGGTTGCTGGCGGCGTGCCGTGCCAGCCGCACTCCAGTATCGGCAAGCAGAAGGGACGCAATGACGAGCGTGATCTGTTCATGGAGGCTGTGCGCCTGGTCGATGAGGTTCAGCCGCGCGCCTTCTTCTTCGAAAACGTGCAGGGGTTCGGCTTCCAGGGCAACTCTGACTACCGTGCGGATCTCTATCGGAAATTTGCGGATCTTGGTTATGAAAGCCAGGTTTTTTCGATCAACGGGAGCGACTATGGCCTTGCTCAGTTGCGACCACGTGTTGCGTTCGTTGGTTTCAGGGATACTCCGATCCAAAGGTTCCGGATGCCGCCAAAGTTCCCGGAATGGAATCTGACGGTCGGCGGCGCCCTGGTTGATCTTGTCGGTGCAAATGGTTGGTCTGGGGCCGATGACTGGGCGAAAAACAAAGCCAACCGCCGCGGATCGACGATTGTTGGGGGGTCCGAACAGTCCGGACGGCTTGCCTTCTCGTCTAACCTCCGCAAGCAAGACTGGCTGGACATGAAGATCGATCCAATGGGCATTGCCAACTCGGCCCCCGGGCGGGATCATAAGCTCGAAAATCTCTTCCAGCTTACGCTTGCGATGGGGGCACGGCTGCAGGGTTTCCCTGACGGATGGAGGTTTGTCGGCGCCGGCGCCGAAGGATCGGACAAGGACCGCAAGACGAAAACGCGCCAGATCGCCAATGCGCTACCGCCGATCATGGGGCACGCCGTCGGACTGGCGATCTACTCGGCACTCACCGGCGTCGAATTCGACTATGCGCAGGCCTTGAGGTCACCTCAAATGCCGCCGAAACGCAGCAAGGGTGTGGTGAAGCTCAGTGAAATACGCAAGATCGAAGACTATCATCGCCTCCAGTAGGTAGTTTCGGCTACTTTCGTCCCCGGCGATTCGCTGGGATCTCCGGGGGTGCCTGCGCAATGTTGAGGCCACTGGTTTCGACCCTCGTTGCTGGTCGGAATCCCCCGGTATGGTTGGGGCTTCCGACCCCGCGCTCGAGGTGTTCGCTTGAAAGGCCTGTGCCGGCAGAGGGGGCTCCTCCGCAAGACCTTGCGGAAGACACGCACAGTCGGCACAGGAGGCCTGGCTTAGATCTTTGCCAGGCATCTCGCCGGCGATCGGGTTGCAATAGGAATAAGATCCTGCAATGGCTGTGTCCGAATAACGGAGAAGTCATCATGCGCCGTTCCGTCCCCTGCCCCGGTCAGTCCGTTGGCAACAGTTTCCTTGCACTTGGCATCGCCGGCGTTGCGGTCGCTGCACACGCGCATGCAGCCGGCATGCAGGCGGTTAGCAATCATCGTGAGACTGCCGTTTCGGACCAGTGGGCCGAGCGTTTGATCGGCGCCCGCGCCTCAGCCGCCGAGGCCTTGTCCGTGGCGCGTGCTGCTGTTGACCGCGTCCACGAGCTCGAGGAAGAGATCGCGGCATTGCGTTGTGCTGTGTCGTCTCGCGACACATTGATCCGGAGGCTTTCCAGGAATGCATGATCAGCTCGACGAAACCGCAGAAATCTATCGCGTCTTTGGGGATTTCCTGCATGAAGTGCCCGAGGCGGAACCGGCGGTGCGCAAGGTCTGGCGCATCGCACGCATGCGCGAGGTTAGAGAACGGGCCGAGATGCGCCACGCTGCCGTCCCCGTTGAACATCAGGACCAAGGCGATGAGGCCTGATCACGCATTCCGCCGGGCTTGTCTTCTTGCCGTGCAAACAATGTAGAAAACGTGGCGAGGCCCTGGAATGGGGCCTCCGGTTGTCCAGGGTCAGGCTGCCCGGAACGTGGCGGATTGGGAACAGGGCGCTGTGTCGCAACCATCGTCCACGCATTCGGCTTTCCCGGCGTCTGGATGTCTAAGCAGGTTCGGGGACGGCAACGGCACACCCACGATGCCTTTACAACCGCTCGCCCAACGCCCGCATGCCGCCGGACCCGCCAACGCCAACCTGTGGAGCTGGGTCGGCTGCATGGTCAGCAGGGCTATAGCGACATGCTCGTCAAGTTTCGACATGTCGAAGCCTTGTCTCGATCGCCCGTCGGTCGATGCGTAGGCGTGTACGATCTGCCCTGCATCTTGTCGTGGCAGATTCGGCGCTGGAACAACGATCGTCGCCGCGGCCTCGAGGCGGTGCCTCAGTTCAGCTGTTTCAAGATCGATAGACTGATCGAAGACCCCTGTTGGGGGCAAGCGCGTTGCGGCAGGCGACAGACCGAGCATCCGTCCGATGTCGCCAAGTAGATCGAAGGGGAGCCGGATGCCGCCGGCAAGTGCCCTGGCTATGCCTCTCATGATCTGTCCGATAAATCTTGCCATGATTTCCTCCCTTGGCTTCGAGAGGAAAATCCACCGCCGGCATGCAATCGACAAACGCGCGTGATGTCGAAAAACAGCCCAACGACGTTTCTTCCGTCGGTGCGCTCAATTGCTTCCAGATCCGCATCCGGACAATATTCCAGCCGACTGACGTTCCGCGAGCAGCGCTGCCGCTCGCGGACCAGGACAGCCAGGCAAGGAGTTCCGCCATCGGATCAGGCGGCCTCGTTCAGTTCCGCGCGAGCCTCGTCGCGACGTTGCTTGAGCCACTCGAAAGCCTCGTCCTTGCTGAACGTTAGATAGATCGCGCCATCGAATCCGGAGCCAAGCCATTCCCTCCCATCAGTCATGTCGTGGAGTTGCTCGTCGGTCTCGTCGCCCCTGGGGATGAAGCCCCGAAACCATTCCTCGGGGCCCATGACCCAATAATTGGCAAGGTCGCTGATCGCTGTCTCGAGGATTTCGTGATCGCGGAAGGCTTCATCTCCCTCAGCAATCGCAACTTCGGCAACCAGATCAGGTCGGGACTCTAGCAAGTTGGCGATGGCAAGCTGGGAACAACTTGACTTGAGTGGAAAGCGAACGCCTTTGCCCTCCCATATCCATGCCGGGGTGCCAGATCCCCAGGAGTTGTTCACGGAGACATCCCCGTCGCGGAAGTCGATCTCGAGCCAGTAGCGCTCATTCTCACCGGGACAGGCGTCAATCGGTCGGTCCCTGCCTTCGCGTTCAATCTGCTCGCGGAAGCGCTTGCCCTCGGCCGCCGCACCTTCAAGGGCCATGTTGTACAGTTCAGTCTTCATCGGAAAGCTCCTCGTATTCTTGATATTCCGCATTCCCTGTCGGGTGTTGGCAGGTCAATACTGTTGCCTACATTTCAAGCGTGAAGGCGTTTTCGTATCGGCGCAAGAGCAATTTCTCCGCGACGATAACAGAAGCCGGGCAGGTAAAATAAATATCCGCTTGACGCCATGGTTAATAGACGAGCGGGAGATCATAAGTCTTTCCGGATGTATCAATGCGACAGTTGTACATGGAGCAAGATGCGTCTCAACTTGTCGTTGACACTGCTCCCGAACAACCGCGAGTGGTCCGCATCGCACGGTCTTCCTCCCGACGATGTACTCGTCAAATTTCTCGGGCTGCCATGTCAGCGGCGATCACTGCGTGGGCGAGCGCTACCCATTCATGCCAGGGCATCTCGACAAAGAAGCTTGGCGCGTCCGTCTGCATGACGAAACTGCGACCATCCTTTCTGATGTGCGAAACAACGTCCGGCAAGCGATCGTAGAATGCCTGTTCGGCTGCTTCGGCCTTCTCTTTGCGGCTTCGCCGGACGGCGTCTAGCCCACCCAGAGCTGTCTCCAACAATTGTTGCACGGCATCGAGTTCATCACCTTCCATGCGGCTGAAATCGAGGTTCATCGCGTCCATCAGTTCATTCCACGCGATGGGGGTGCGACGGCAAGCGCCAGGTCCTCGACCGTCATCCAGGCTTTGATGTGCTCCGACATGCCGCGCATTGCGATTACAATGGCCACTGCAGAAAAGTAGTCCGCCGGGCCGATGAGCCGATATGTCCGCCCGCTGGCCGTGACCGCAGTCATCGTATCCAGGTTGAAATACTGAACCGCGCTTGAGATGCGCCCTCGGGTCGTGCCTAACGGCGTACCAACCAAACGCGGTTCGCTCCAGCCGTCAACAACGACGCCCCAGGAAATCAGCTTAACCTGGGGTTCTTCCGAGACAGATTTTACCGCCATACGCCCCTCCGAATACAGGCTCCATCGCCTGTGTTCCCGAAGCTGGCTTGCCGGCGTGCAAGAGACCAAAGCTAACGATGCCCGCGTCTGAAGCGTAGCCAAGATGCGGGTTTTTGGCCCGGGTTGCCGCCTATCACCGCGGCAAGAACACCCCCGCCTCGGTCGTCGAGCACTGATACGACATCGCCCGAGCCGTGCGTCGGTCGGTTTGGATGGCGACAGGCTAGCACTCCGTGACTCTGGGCCCTTCGGCTATGCCAGCCCCTGTTTTTAGGTGTCAAAAAAATCAGTCCAATTTGAAACGCCGTATGTGCAAATCGATCCAGGTGGCCAGCACGCTATCCAGTGGCCCGGTGGGCGACCGAGCCGGAATACCGCAGGATAGTCGCGTCGGTGGCCGAGGCTGCGATAGAGAGTGGCCACCGCTCACAGCCTTTGAGGGATTGGTCAGCTCACTATTTCTCACTATGCAGTTTTCGGGAATCCGGATTCTAAGCTGCGGAGTAACGGGTAGAAGACGGTGCTATGGAAGGATGTCGGAGCGGCCATCCAGGTCCTCAATTCCGAGTAGTCTGTCGAACCGCTCCGGGGGCCGTACCAGCCTTCGGCGCAGCACGGCAATGGAGCGAGCGCGATCGAAGCCCTGCGCCACAAGCACGTCGGCGGCGCGAGACAAAAATTCATCACGGGATTTCCTGCTGCGCTTCGGCGATCTGATGGCGATTTCGCGCAAGAGCCCGTAGAGGGCCACTGTGATCGCTGTGTCTGTCTGTGGCGCTTCGGGGGATCGCCTCGCGTCCAGGCCCCGTCGGTATGTGGCCTGCTCGATCCTGTGTCTCGGATCCGTAACCGTGATCGGTCTTGCCATGGTCCCCTTCCCTCGTCTCACTAAAGCTCACTAAACGTGAGATCGCTTGCAGGCGCGCAAGTCACAACCGCTGCCGGCGATTGCACGACCGCTACCGTGGGCGTTCAGTTCGTCTGGTCGGTCGACCGTGGCTGGAGCGCGTCAGGAATCCTCGCACAAGTCGCTGTTCCCGCCGAAATCGCTGCCGGCGGCCGCCACTGTTCGGGTAGCAGTCTTGACGGCAGGCGGCTTGCCCGCACCATGTTCGACACGGTCGATCCGATCCCTGGCGCGTTGAATGCGGCGTCCAGAGCCGAATGGACCAGATCTGCGCCCTGCAGGTTTTCGCGCAGAATGACAGCTGCTGCGTCAGCCAGCGCGGCTCGTATCGCGGGAATCGTTGGACGGGGTTTGCCCCGCTCCATCGCCTCCTTCAGCCGCGCGCGCCGTTCGCGCTGCTTCTGGGCGTGGTAAGATCTCCTGCCTGCCGCGTCCAGTCCCGTGTATCCCGATCTGACTGGTCGTACGTCATCTGAACCGTGCGGTTCCGTCGAGGGTTCCTCGCTAACTCTGTCCTTGGCCATTTCTCGCTCGCATCCTGTGTCCCATGGGAAGGCTGGCGCGAGATTGCCGTCGGCACAATGGGGGTTCACCGATCTGGCCGGAAGCATGGCAGTCCGCCAAGTGCTGCATTCAAGGCGCTTGTGCGTATCCCGTTCGGAGATCGCCCCTTGACGCCACGCCATCCGACGCCCTATCGATCGGATATTGTTGGATTTTCCCGCATACCAGGAGCGGGAGCCGGAGTTCTGAACGCCATGACGAGACCCTTGAACCGAATACGTAGCTGATCATCCCTGCCGCATCGGCGGTCGGCCAGCTCATATTCTTTTCGAGGAGTTTCTCATGTCGTTTGTGACACAGCGTTACATCGCCGATATGCATTTCGGCCATGCTAGCATCATCGGGAACTGCGATCGGCCCTTCGCTTCCACCCGGGAGATGGACGGCGAAATCGTCCGCCGTTGGAATGCAGTCGTGGGCGAGAACGATCTCACCTACATCCTCGGCGACTACGGCCGGCCGGGTAAGGACGTGCACGCCTTCCGTCGCCAGTTCCACAGCCTGGCCGGGCGCAAGGTCCTGATCCTCGGCAATCACGACCTCGGCCGTGACGGCCGTGTCGACCCGGAAATCGCAAAACTGCCTTGGCACCAGCCGCCGACACATCTGCTCGAAGTCAAGGATACAGGCAGGCGGGTGATCCTGTCGCATTATGCCATGCGGGTGTGGCCGGCATCGCACCATGGTAGCGTCCATTTTTATGGACATAGCCATGGCAGGCTGCCCGGGATCGGGCTGTCGCGCGACGTTGGCGTCGACATGCCTGATGTCGCGTTTGCGCCGCGCACCTTCGCCGAACTCACCGCGGGTTGGGGTTTTTCCGTCACCGCCGCGGCCGATGAGGTGGTGGCATGAAGCTCTGGATCCTGTCGGACCTTCATTTCGACCCGTCCGTGCTGCGCCACAACCGTGGCTGGTCTGTGCCCGAGGCTGACGTCGCGGTCGTCGCCGGGGACGTGGCCTCGGGCGGTGTCGGCAAAGCGTGCAATGTGCTCGAACACCAAGTGTTGCCGCATATGCCGGTGGTTTTTGTGCCGGGCACTCATGAGTTCTACGGAGCCAGCATTCTCGAAGAGCGGGAGCATTGGCGTGAACGTTACCGTACCGGTGATCTGTCGGAGGGGTTGCACGTGCTCGATTGCACTTCCGTCATGATTGGCGGCACCCGTTTCCTGGGAACCACGCTCTGGACGGATTTTGAACTCGACGGCTCCGGTACATCCCAGGTCCGCGATGCGATGCGCAACGCTGAATCTCTGCTCAACGATTATAGATACGCCGCATGGCGCGTGTTGCCGCAGCGCGAACGGCTCACGGCCGAGCGCACGCGTGCACTGCACCGCCAGGCAAGGCACTGGCTGGAGGCCGAACTGGCGCGCCCGCGAACCGGGCCGGTTGTGGTCGTCACCCATCATGCCCCTCACCCGGGTTCAGTTCACCCGGATTATCGCGATAGCACTCTCAATGCCGCATTCGCGTCCGACCTGCACGGCCTGATCGTCGAGCATGGGCCGGATCTCTGGGTGCACGGGCATACGCATAATTGTTTCGACTACCGGGTCGCTGCAACACGTATCGTCTGCAACCCTTTGGGCTATCACGAGGAAAACAGAGCCTTTGATCCGGCTCTCGTGATCGAGTTGTGTGACTGAATGCGGGATTGGTATGATGACGAATACCGGTCGGCCGAGCGGCGTCGCTACGAACAAATCAGGACAGAGTTCCCCCACCTCGTGACCCGGCGATTTGAATGTCATCAAGGCTGGTACGATCTCCTGCACGAATTCTTCGCAACAGTTCGGACCACACTCGCAGCCGAGGAGCACCACGCACGGTTCGACCTATATCAGGTCAAGGAGAAGCTGGGAGGCCTTCGCATCCATTATCACCTTGCCAGTGCCGCTGGACCTGCAATCGCCGCCGCCATCTTCAAGGCCAGGCTCGCAGCAGAGGACGCGTCTTTCAGTTGCTGTGACGTGTGCGGCCGTCCCGGTGTCCTTCGTGTCGCCAATGGCTGTTACGCCACCCGGTGTGCCGCTCATGCCGACGATGGGTTGCCCTGCAAAGCAGAAAGAGACAGCGATGACCGATGACGAGAACAAGGTCGCTGTCGCTGTGCGGTCAGAGCCGTCGGAGGCCGAATTGCTTGCTGGATACGCAAGGGCCCATTGGCCAAAACTTACGACGGGCTCTGCAACGCCCGAGGAGATCGGGCGCGCACTGGTGTGTGCGGCATCCTGCGGTCCGGTGAACTGGACTGGGGTCAGGATCCTCCGGGAGTTGGGCGTATTGATTGAAGGCAGCAGGTGGATGACATGACTTTGGCCAGCGTCGAGGGAGCGACTACTGTGCGGCTCCCTGCCTTTTGGGGGGGGGGCGGTATCCAGTGCGGTCTTGATCTGATGCCGCCGCGGCGCGCGCCGCGAACTCTTGGCAAGCGTCTCTACCTCGGCATCGAACCCTGCTCGCAGCTTTGAGGGGCAAACCATAGAAGCGAGGCCCGATCTGTCTGAGCTGCGCGCGTCTGGAATAGGTCCGGCGCCCTACCCTGTCATTGGGACTGCCAGTCCTGATGCCTAAGATTTTCGCCGCGCGGTGGTCGGACCCTAGGCGGGCGACGTTTCAGCCGCATTGCATCGGAGCATTAACAGGCTCTGGTGGAGGCTGGGATACGTCCGTTTCAAGCCAGCGCTGCAGGCTTGCCTCCCATTGCTTGTCCTCCTGGTGTTTCCATGCCCTGCCCTCCTCCATCTTTGCCGTCACATGCTCTGGGATCCGCTCAGTCGGGCAGCTCTCTCCGCCCAGTATGCAGCCACCAATTCCGATTTCGGCAGGCCATTGGGTGATGACGCTGTCGCCAATATGCAGGTTGCCATCAACTTGCAGCCCTTCCGGCAGAGATGTGAGGCAAGCTCCGCGAAGATCCAGGTCTCCGAGAATGGTGAGGTCCTCGGGCAAGGTGATTTCGCGATCGGAAAGATTGGCAATGACCGTGAAGGTCAGGCGCGAGAACACTGCTCCCTTGGGGATGTTGTCCGCCTCGTGTTCCGTGCCGTGCACGTCCGTGACAATAGGATACAACCTCTTCCAGTCTTCGAAGTGTTCCAGGAAGGGTCTCAAGACCCTCATGTGAATGGGTGGCGGACGCTTGTTGCAGCGGCCTTGTAGCTGCCAAAGCGTTCGTCTGACCGGACCGCTTGCCCTTGACAGCGGGCCGCCTGGTGGGAACGCTTCGTCGGGATGAACGTCCACTTCGATCGTGACGTGAGGCCGCCCTGTTTTGTCACGCAGGGAGTAGATCTCTGTGGTTCCATTGGAGAGCGCTTCGTCATATGCGCCATGTCCAATGCAATGCTGCATGCGCTGGCTTTCAAGATCGAGCGCGCGACTGCTCAAGAGCCGCATTACAACGAAGCCTTCAGTCAGGCTCGCAAGCGTAATCTCATCTCCCGCATCCACCATAAACGACTTTCCCTGAAGCCGCATGCGCATGGCCTTGTCGGCTTCATGGGAAAGCTGAGCGATCGATCCACACTTCATCAGTTTGCGCGGTCGACCCTGGTCGTCGACATGGTTGAGCCAGGCGGCAGAACCCAGGAAATCCGCGGTCAGCCAGTCAACGATGTGCTTCGTCACATCGTGGTCGGGTAACGCTCCGCGCAATGGCACCCCGCGCCCCGACATTTTTGTCCGCAACTCACGAAGTCGTTTGACGGCGGTCCTGCCTATCGAGCAGCGGACCAGGTCGACGATCGCGGGCGATGACGACCAAGACCTGACCCAATCCTCCAGTTCGCGTTGCTCCTCCGCTGTCAATCTCATCGATGTCGCCCTGTAATCGCTTCGTGCATTTTGTCCGCCAGCGAAGCGCAGGCCAGAGCGCCCGTCAGCAGACCATTCGGATTGGAGACCATGTATTTCGACATGGTCATCTCCCTCCGGTCCCCATAAGCATGCGTCCGCCGGCGGAAATGACACAGCACGATCTTCCGGCAACATCCGTGATGGCATTGTTTGCAAGGCCGAGCGGTCGGTCGACGTGGTCCGATCCTCTGGGCCTGGGTTGCCATAGTATTTGAATGCAACAGTGCAAACGAGATCACCTTCGCTGTCGCGGGCCCTTGAGCCGCCACCTGCAAGCACGGCTTCGCATTTTTCGGATGCACGTCCAGGATCTGCTGTTGTCGAAACCAGAGCCGCAACTCAGAGCAAGGCGCCGGGTCACCAGCGGCGGCAGATGCGCTCTCTCCGCGCGATGGGATTGATTAGCTCGACTGCCTGTTCCGCCGGCTATTGTCGCCATCGAAAGGACGCCAAACCATCAGTGCCATGGGTGGAATTGGCAAACATGATCTGATGGCTGGCACGCAGGCTTTTGAGCACGCCTATGCCGCTGCGCGCGCATCCCGTTCGGCAGCCCTTGCCGACGAGAGGGAGCGCAAAAGGCGCAGACGTGCCTGCAAGCGGCGCACGATGCCGGAGGGACTGACTGAGGCCGAGCAGCGCATATGGCGGCTCAAGGAGCAACTGCGCCTCGAGGATGCGAAAAAGTTCTCCGAAAATGCAAGCTTCGAAGCTGGTCTTGTCAGAGACCGGTTGCAGCGAGGCTTTCGGCTTTTTGCCCCGAGGATGGTTTACGGTCGCCGGCGCGAAGATGTCCACGAATTGGGCCTGCGCAGTGAGGCCTTTGGCCTGCCGGGACGGATGTTCGTTGCAGCGTGCCACAAAGGGGGCGAGTTGCGGATGTCGTGGGACAAGGCAAACCTCGGTATCGAAAGCCGCTCCAAGCTGCTGTCGCTGGACCTGCCCTACATTGAAGGCAACAAGGCCTTTTTGTCTTTCTGGCGCATCGACCTGGACCGGGTCTGGCCGTCAGTTGATGCTTTTGTTGACGACATCCTGCAACTGGTCGGCTGCAAAATTCCTTTTGCACCGCATCTCGTGGCCGGAGACGAACGTCCCGATGGCCGCTTTGTGAAGCCGCATCTCTATTTCCTGCTGCCACCAGGTCAGGCCGTCTGGAACGATCCCGAGGATTCCCGCTGCCGAATGCGGACCGTCAAGTTCTTCGAGGCCGTCTATTTTGGCATTGTCGACGCGCTGAAGGAGCTGGGGGCCGATCCGGGTGCGCCAGCGACAACTCAGCGCGGCAAGAATCCACTCTCGCCTTTATCCACGTCACTCATGATGAACGATCGCGACTTCCTGTCGATGACCGGCTGGGCGGGCTGGGTCGACACCTCGCTTTGCCGCGAGAGGCTCGTCCGTCAGCGCGCCGCCGACAAGGCGGGCGTTGAACTTGAGACGTCAAACGGCCTGTTTACCGCCGTTCAGAAGCAAGCCTACACAATCCTGCGCAGGTGGCATTTCGATGCAGACCCGCGCCTGCGTGCGCCGGAAGGCACCGTCGTCGACAATCTGCATCAGGATTTGGAGCCGGTCGCACAAGAAATGGCCACCGGCCTGGCTAGCTGCCGTCGAATGTCGCGGACCGCGGTCACGCTACTGGTGTCGCGGATCGCCTCCTATGCCGCAGGCTCGTTTGATCCTGCACGGCTCGAAAAAGGCATCGTTCGAGGCGCGTTGATGCATGTTGTTGGTCATCTCGCGAGCGTTAGGGAGCGCCAACAGGTCGCTGCCCAGTACGCTTCTCGTGAACGCGCCGACAAGACGCTTCAGAAGCTCGTCGACGCCTGGGACTCGCTGGCCGTCGAGGCCGCTGAAGTGTCAAAGTCTGCCCTGGCGAGAGAGGCGGGAGTTTCTCGGCCTACCGTCTATGCGAGGTGGTCCGAACTTAATGTGGTCCTGGCAGCGCGCAAGGGGTGTAAAGTTGGGTGTATAGATAAAAAGCCTGTAGTGCTTCCGGCAGGGTCAGTCTCTCCGTGTTGGGTCCGTGATGACCGGGCGCCGGCCATGGCAGTACCGTTCCAGGAGGGAAATGTCAGCCCAATCACAAGATGGACCGAAGAAGTGATACAAGCACGAGAGATCGTTCTGCCGCCCTACCCCGCGATCATGCCTGCCGCATTGAAGCATCTCACCCAACCGACGGGCGCAGGGGCTGGGCAGGACCTTTCAAACGATGGCGATCAGGATGCCAGATCATCGACGAACAGGAACAATTCCTAGCCTCAGAATTGGAACACGCTGTCGGGCAATTTGGCATTTCGTGGGGCGAATGTCTCTAGCGGGGCCGGCAGCCGACAGGCGATTGCGAAAGCGGACCTCTAGGCGCCGTGCTTGCATTGACCTGAACTTCCTCACCTTACCTAGCTGCCGGACATGAACGAGCCAGCCAGGGTTGAAACAGCGAACGCCACGAGTCGTTTGTTGGGGTTTCAGTTGGCAGTACCTCGTCAGACGTATTTTGACGGCCACCGCCAGTCAGTCTGGGGTTTGCCATAACAGTTGGTGTCATAGGTAAAGCGACCGGAGGCCCCCTCCCGACAAGCCCACACAATTTGACCGTACTGATTGTAGAAGGCATCCCAATCTGCACCCTGGTAATCGCTTGGGCGATAGCTCCCTCCGCCCCCGCAATCGTTGTTGGCGCACACCGCCACCGCTGCCCCAACTGCGGCAATAGCCACGCCAGCTGCTATAGCGTTGTTTTGGTTATTGACCATCTCCACGCACTGGAGGGCCGACACCGACCTGCTTGATAGTTCGACATAGAGAGCTTGCTTGAACTGACCGTCATTCGTTGTGACAAAGGATCGGCATAATGCCGAGGTGCTCACTGCCTTGGGGTTCTTACTGAGCGCTTGTTGGGAGGTGGTACACGCAGCAAGTGACACAGTAAGAAGCGCCGCCGCAACAGCGGCGGATTGCCGACCAATCTGCATTTTGAGCTCCCCAGCCCCAATATTACGTTAATCAAGCTATCTATAAAACAGCTTCTCGTGAAGTACGGAATCTTGCGATGGTCAAATGCCTGAGCGAAAATCTAGGCAATGCATGAGACATGGCCTTGACTTGGCCAAGTGCACGACACCGTCAGGAGAGGCTTTGACAGGCTGGGGGAGCCAACCATCAAGAAAGTTGCCGCACAGGATGCGTCCAAGACGGCGCAGACTGCCCTATGCTGTGCGAAAACTGGTTCCAACGTTGGCGATCATCGGAGGGATCGTTGCCTATCAGGCTGTCGAGCGAAGTGGTGCTCAAGTCGGCCGCATGTTCGACAACCTAGGGCCGAGTGCGTCGCGCCCCGCTGCAAGAACCATCCAAGGCCGCGCCGCGGTGATCGATGGCGACACTATCGAGATCGCTGGCCAGCGCGTGCGCTTCAACGGGATCGATGCCCCAGAGAGCTCACAGTTCTGCCAGGACGCAAAGGGCTTCGAGTACGCCTGCGGGCGCACCGCGGCGAAGGCGCTCGACCAATTTTTGGCAATATCTCGTCCGGTCAAGTGCGCGTTCGTCGGGTGGGATCAATATGGCCGCTTCGTCGGCAACTGCTTTCGCGCCGATGGCAAATCCGTTGCCGGTTGGCTAGTCGAGAGCGGTCATGCACTGGATTGGCCGCGATATTCGGGGCTCGAATATGCCGGCCACCAAGCTGCGGCAGAGAATGCCAAGCGTGGCATTTGGCAAGGGAAGTTTCAGAAACCATGGGACTGGCGGGCAAACCAAACCGAGGGCATTGCGCCAACTGCTGTGGCGCCGAGCCCGAGCTTCACATTCCTGGGCTCATCGTCGTGTGACATCAAAGGAAACATAAGTGCAGAGGGCGAGCGCATCTACCACGCCCCTGGTCAAAAGTTCTATCGCCAGACCAAGATTTCCGAGGGCAAAGGCGAGCGTTGGTTCTGTTCGGAGGCAGAAGCCAAACAAGCTGGCTGGCGCAAGTCCAAAAGATGACCCTCAGCATGTCTTGACGGATCTAAACCGGGAAGCGAGGATGAACCTAAATTCGGGGGGATTTCGTGAAATCAGTACTGCCAATCGTCCTGTTGGCGCTTGTCGCTGGCTGCGCAACTCCACCATCCAATATCAAGGCTGTCGCGTCCGATGGACGACAGTGCACACAGGCCGACCGCGATCGCTTGGCCGACATCACGGCGCGTCAACAGCGGACCGCTAACAAGGACGCTTGGGGCGTGTTCATGACTGGCGTTCCGCTGGGGGGCGACGACACTCACGAACCAGAGATTGCCCGGCTGAAGGGACGTTGCAATGTCAAATAAGAGTTTTCTTCAAGCGTTGCCTTTCACGAGGTCGTTCTGGCCTCGTGCAAAGCAGTGGGCATTGGGGTTGAAGCCTACACTTGTTGTCGTTCTAGCTATCTTGGCGATGTCCGAAACTGCGGCCGCTCATGGTGGTGGTTGCCGCAAGAGCTCGCCACCCGGACAATGTTGTCACATGGACAATAGCGCCGGGTCAGTGCATTGCCACTGATCGAGGCAGCTCCCGCACATCCTGGGCCATAAGCAAACGGGCTTGCTTCAAATGTTCGGCGCCTGGTTACAGGAATTGCCAGCACTGGATAGCGTAGTCTTTCAAAGCGATAGATCCCTCGATGAGGCCTTGCCGCAGCCACGGTCCGAACCGCGCTTTCTGTTGGCAATATCACCCAACAGTCTTCGAATTCACTGCATTCTAAACTGCGCTGCGAGCGGCGCTCTAATTTTGCTGCAGACGCTCGCACCGCATGGCAAGATGGCCTTGTTTGGTGGGGGGTTGCATGAACGCGGCAATGAGCCAGAAGCTGGCGAACTATGGTCAGTGGACCTATCGTGGCGCCTGGGCGCTCGAGATTGTTGCGGCAATCATCGGATTGGCAACCGGTATCGCGCTGAGCTATCGCGGTTTTGTTGCCAACGAAGCGGCCGACACCATGGACCTTGTCCTTGCAGGCGCATAGCTGCCGTTTGGGAACTTCAGCCCCCGAAGGTTCCACACGCATATTATGCAAATCCGCTGCCTGAGGCGCTACAAGCGAGGTCTCAATTGCTGTGACCACTCGATGCCCAACAAGCTTGCGAGATGCGCGACGATCGTCGGCATCGTGGATTTCAACCTTGAGCATTTTATCGGACTGAATAGAAGGACTAAGTTGTGAGCCGTTATTTCTCCGACAGGCATGGCTTTGGAAGCGCAGAGGTGCCCATCACTGTGCGGGAAGACGCGCCGCCCGCGCTTCGATATGCGCTGGCTGAGCTTGCACGGCGTGTCGGGCTCGCTCCATCTTCCATTCGCAGTGTCGTCTGCAGCGTGCTGTTTGAAACGCCAGATACGAACAACTGGTCGGAGTATCCCAACATCTGGGAGGAGGTGCTCAGGCTGATAGACACCTGCGAGTGGTACAAGGTCTATGACATAGCGGAAACGATCTGGCGCGGCCTCGAGTATAGATACGATGAACAGCAGCTTTTCGAGGCCGAGCTCAATAGGTTCTTCTGCGAGAAGGGAATTGGCTGGGAGCTAAAAAGCCCCATGGGCATTGTTTTCAGAGGCGACGCGAACTTCACCAATTCCACCAAACGTGCTGTCGAAGCATTTGAGGACACCGGCCGGCTGACCGCCGCAGCGGAAATCCGCGAGGCCCTCAAGGACATCTCTAGACGGCCCGTGCCCGATAGAACAGGCGCCATCCAACATGCGATGGCTGCTGTCGAGTGCGCTGCCCGCGACTTGACGGGAGAGCCAAACCTGACGCTCGGGCGCTTGATCCCTCGCCTGAACGTCCCACGGCCACTGGACACGGCACTGGAGAAACTGTGGGGCTATGCCTCCGAAAACGGTCGCCACCTCAAGGAAGGAGCCGAGGACAGTACCGCTGAAGCCGAGCTCGTCGTCAGCGTCGCTTGTGCCGTGAGTGTCTTCCTCCTCCAGCGGGAACGGGAAGTAGCGTCTGCGGCCGGTACATCCCGCCCCTGGCAGACGTCCTAGCGCGACATCCGGGGAATTGAGCGTAGATAGCTCTAGACAACCAGCAGGCGCAGTTCGGCAATCGCTGGCCTGAACCGATCCGCCAAGCGTTGGTCGCTCGTGACGAGAAGATAGTCGCGCTCGATCGCCTGGGCCACGATCCAGAGGTCGTTCTCATCGACTTGCAGCGTCTGCGCGGAAACGCGGTCCTGCCAGTTTTCCAGCCATCGCGGGGGGCGACGCGAAAGGTCCAGGTAATGCTCGGCAAGGCGCGCCTTGACCTCTCCATACGCCTCGGCGGTGTGGCGGCCGACTTCGGCAAGAGGATAGTTGGCAGCCTCGGCCAAGGTCTGACGGATGTGGGTAACATCCTGCCCGGCTCGTTGGGCAGCCTCCAACCCGTATCGCAATTCTGCCAGAACAACGACTGAAAGATAGACGAGGTCGGTCGAAGCGAAATTCTGCGCACACGCCTTGACCGCTGCAAAGTTGGGGCGACGTTGATCGAACAGAACGGACACAAAGTTGGTGTCGAGTAGAACCTGCTCCATCAGGCGAGGAACCTGGAGAGCGCGTCATTTTCCTCAGCAGGCACAGGCTTGAACACGTCGAGCACCCAGGGTCCCCGGCTCAGACCATGATCGCGAGTCAGCCATTCATGAAGGGGCACATACCCCTTCAAATCCGGTGGCAGCCAGCCGGAGAACGGGTGCGGAACGGGCCGCTCGCGGCCCGCGAAATAGCCGAACAGCTCCCGCTCAAGGCGCGGCGGCAGGTCATAACCATCGAGAACGAGTGCGTCGATCCAAACCAGCAACTGGTTCAGACGTTCGTCCTCGCTTCTTGGTGAAAGCACGGCGCTGAGCGATTTCTCGAGCAGAGCCTGATATTCACGCACGGCCTCGTTGAGCGCGGCCGAATCCAGTTTGCGCGGCAGTGGCATGCTCGCGAGCATGACGTTGGTGAAGTCGTGGTCCGTCGAATGCTCGGTGACAAAGGCGTTCGCGAGCGGTCCATTCAAGATCGCCGCCAGCACTTGTACATCGTAATCGCCCTTGGGCCAAATGCCGGTGAATTGCTGCGACGCCCAAAGTCCGCTGTGGTCCGGGGCCGCCGCAAGCCGCCAGGGGCCACGTGATGAACGCTGATTGTTGATCAGGACCTTGGGCTCATTCCAAGGCCGTTTGATCGGCCCCAGCCGATGGCTGAGCTGCGGGTCCGTGCTAAGCCAAACCGGATTCAGCAGATGGAAGGGTACGAGACTGTCGGCGGGCCTGTACACTCCTCGTTCCCGCATGGGCCCGGGCTCGCCAAGCACCCCCGAGCGCTGCGTTCGCCATTGTAGCCCCCGACCAATCTCCGCTTGATCGCCAAGTCGTGGAGCGTCTACAAGATAGGACCAGAGAGCGTCGAGCTCGCCAATCCAGAGATCGCCCTCCGCGGCCGCCCGAATTGCTCGGCGCTCGGACGTGAAGGCGCCCTCGGATAGAAACAGCTCTCTGTCGGCATCCGCAACTGTCCTGACCCGCAGCCTCACTGGTTTGGCCAAGCTTTCGGCCGGCCGGCGCTCAGTTGCGATGACGAGCGCGCAAGGATAGGTGGCCTTCTCGAACACGCGGTCCGGAAGTGACACGAGCTCGACACGGTCATAGGCTGAGGCAAGCCTTTTCCTAAGCTGACGGTACTGGGTCTGCTGCAGAAAGCCGCGCGGGAGAACAAACCCAATCGCCTCAGGACCAGCGTCGATTGCCGCGTGAAGGGCGACCATCGCCTTGGAAGGAGAAACAGAAAAGGCTTCGGGATAGTCCTGCCGTTCTTCCGCGGTGAAATCCTCAAACGGTGGATTGCACAGGACGACTGTCGCACCCTCCAGGAAGGCTTGGAGCGCACCAGCCTTGAACAGATCAGTCGAGCCGATGTGCCAGCCATTAGCATTGGGATAGTCGGCAAGAATCAGCGAGAGAGTCGCCACCTCACTTGCGAATGCATCAAGCTCGGCGCCAGCCATGCGGTCGACCAGAAACTGGTGACGCCGTTCGGCCGACCAGTCAGCCGGAAGGGAGTCGCGGAGTTCACGAAGTGCCGCGACCAGGAAGATTCCCGCTCCCGCGAAGGGCTCGGCGACCCGGACCTTTTCAGGGTCGTAGCGGGAGAGGTCGATCTGGCTCAGCACGTATTCGGCCACTGACCTCGGTGTGCTGTGCGTCCCGAAGAGCTTTCGCGTATCGGCGGTGACGAGGGTGTTCTCGTACACAAAGGCAAGGCTGTCGGACGAAATGTTTCGCAGGGTGATCGACGCGCGCAAGCGTGCCCAGGCGCCAGCAATGACATCAGGGGACACACCGGCGACGTCGGTGCCGAGCAGACCTAGGCCGTAGTAGCTTTGGATTCCGCTGAGAGCGGAACTGACATCATCATAGGGCCAATCGGCCGCCGCTGGATGCTCCCGATCCATCAGGATCTTGGCGGCCAGCAGACGGAAGGTCAGCCGGAAAGCCGCTTTCTCGCTGTCACGTCCAGCGTCCGCGGGTAGCAGCAGATCAAGCACGTCTGCCATCGTATGGTGCAGCTTGTGCTGGACCTCATGTTCGATAGCCGGGAGCAGGCCGAGATCGACGAAGTCGACTTGGATCGGGCCACGCGGTAGGCCAAGAGCCTTGGCACGATGTAGTGCCTGCGGCGTCCAGCTGTCTCTGTGGCGGTCGAACAGGTCGCCGAGCTGATCCACAGGGACACGCTCGAGCAGACGTGGCGCCTGCCGCGCGCCGACCGACCAGACACCGACACTATCGCTGTCGATCGAAAAAAAGATGGGAGCGCCAAGGGCACGACTGGCCATGACCGCAGCAGCACTATCGGGCTCCCCCTCGACAACGCCGAAGGCGGCGGAACGGAAAGATTCTGGCGTTTGCGTGAAAGCGGCAAGCGCGACGGTGCGCGTCTGGGCGGCCGGGTCCAGGACATCCGCAAAACTATAGGCGCGATGCAACGCCTCAGCGTCGTAACCGAGTTCGATCAGCTCCTGTTCGATCTTGGTAATGGCGCTCATCGGATCCGCACCGCACGGAACAGCGGAAGCTGCCCGCCCTGATCTTGAGGCGCGAACTTGCTCTCGAGAACATCGAGATGGGGGTCCAGGTGGAGGAACAAGGTGTCAGGATCGCTCCCACTCACGCGGATCATGCCCTCCGAAATCACTTCCCCATGTTCCATGGCGCGCAGAGCCAGAACGCAGCCCCTCAAAGTTGGAAAGGGCACTCCGATGAAAAGCTCGCGTAGCGCATGCAGCAAATCCTTGTGGGCCTGCAGTTCGATCTTGAACCGTTCACGCAAAACGACTGCTATACGCAGCAAGAGTACCGTCTGCCAGCTGTAAAGCGCCGGCCGCCCGGGTCCCCGCGCCTCGACGTCTGGCGGCACGAGGTCGCGCCGATGAGACCACTCGCGCAGCTGATTGGCGGTCAGTCCTGTCAATGTCAGCACCTGGCCCGCCGGGATCATGATCTGTTGCCTCCAAAGCGGTTGCCATACCCATTCTTAGCATCGAAGCGGGTGTCGTAACCGCTTCGCACACGATAGACGGGTATGGTGACCGTTTCAAGATTTTGTTGCTGAGCGAGAGGCAGGCGACCTTGGACCGAAACGCCGAGGCTTGCTTATACGCTCGCGGGTACCTCCAATTCATGGAGCACCGCCGATAACTCGTCTGGAGCGGTCAGGAAATTCTGGAATCCCCGGTCCCAGATCGCCGAGGTTCGGTCAGGTGAAACCGTCCAGCCGGTGCCCGAGCGAATACCTCCCCTCGGCCCCTTGGCATGGACATAGAGATCGTGGAACAGGTGAATTTCCTTGCTTCCGTATTCCCAAGCGGTCGCTTCCAGGAAGGGCTTAGGCCAGTAGTCAACGAATATGATCGGAGCAACCGGGCGTGCGGCTCTCGCCTCGCGCAACCAGGTATTGATGTGGAGGTCGGTCAGGCCCGATCCGATCAGGTAGATGACATCGGCGCACATCATGTCGCGGGCCAGTGCGGCGTAGTAATGCGCAAGCGGGCGCTGCTGAAGCCGTGAAAGCTTGTCCAGTCCCGTGACGACCGAGGTGCGCATGAAGGACGTGCCATCCATCCTCGACACATCGCTGCCATCGAACCGGGCGTGTCTGATGGCTTCCGAGCGATCGTCGAACCAGTAGAGGTCGCCGATTTCGCTCCCGGCTGGCATGGGATGAGGGAAACCCAAATGTACGGAGCCGTGCAAGTGGAACACGGCGTGCTCATCTTCGCGCGCCAGGAACTCTTTTGATTCGAAACGTTTTGGCCCCGGAGACGGTCGCGGTGGAAAGCCCGTATAGAGGTCAGGCACGGCTTGCAGGATGAAGTCGTCGTAGTTGGTCGTGTAAATGCGGGTGGTGAACTGGCTCTGAAGGCCGCTGATGAAGGCGGAAAGCGGCGCAAGGTCTAGCGGGTTGTTGTCGCAGGCGGTCGAGAACGTCTTGTAGATCACATCGACAATTTTGCCGCAGAGCGCGCGCAGAGCCTCCTTCGAAAGATCGGTCTTGTGTTCGATGAACGGGAAGAGGATCGGCCCATGCTCATTCACCGCACCCGCCGACGACGCAAACCAGTAGATCAGCTCGTGGGCACAATGATAGATGTGCTCGAAATTGACATCTCCCGGCGCTTTGAGATGAGCCTCCAGTTCGGTCTTTATGAGCTGGAATGCCTTGTTCCCCCCGCTGGCAATCATCCAGCTGTCCGCCCTGATCTGCCGCTCGATCTCGGCTGTGATCGTGGCCGTCGAGGGCGCTTTGTACTCAACCGAGGCGCCGGCGCCGACCACCAAGACTGCTCGCTTCATTCCATCCGCCCTTCTGTGCCGGTTTCCGGCTCGCTCACGCTGCGATCAGCTTTTCTCGACTGAGCCAAAAGCTTGTTCTTGGCTACCTGAATCTGTCCCTTCACGTCGGATGAAAGCTGTACGTTCGTAATCAGCCATTCGCAAATCTGGGCCAGGCCGAGCGCATCCTCCCCGCGTTGCGTGCCACCTTCGGCATAGACGATGATGCGGCGATAGAGGACGGGATTGTCCCCGGACGACCGATTGCGGAGCTCACCATGATCGTAGTCAGCGGGCGCAAATGGCAAATTGTGCGTCAGCGCGGCCTCCCGCACGGCCTCTGTCCCTTTGCGCCCGATGAGCTCGTAAAATCTGGTGCCGACCCGGCGCAGCACCGTCCCGGGGTGCTCGGTGAGGATCTTCCGGAAGGTCTTGTCATTCGCCCGATCCGGTCGCCGACCGAAATACGGAGCGTCGAGCGGAACGCAGAGCTTACGGATGGCGAAGATGACCATGTCGAGCTTATGGAGGTCCTCCGGCTGCTGCGAGAAGCCGAAAATGTTGTAGCGGTTTTCCCCCTGCCCGAGATCGTAGATGCGCTTGAGGAAGTCCTCCACCGTCTCGTCCCGCCAACGGCGGATCTGCAGGTCCTCCGGGCGGGTGAGGATGGTGGGCAGGAGAGTTGGCGCGAGCGACCGCACTGCTTCGAAGAGCTTGACGACATTGTGGCCATAGGCCGGGCCGCCCGCGGGAGCCTTGGCCGAGCACCCATTCATGAGCAACACTGCCTTGAGGTGCTTCTCCAGGCCATGAACTGCGTTCCAGTAGAAGTCGAGGTAGAGCTGGTTCAGAAAGCACCAACGGGCGACGACATAGGTCTGGTCGGCGGTCTTGAGGAACAGCTGCTTGATGATGTCATGTTTGATGGCGGTAAGTTCGCTCGCTGATGTGGGCGCGCCCTGTGGTTGAGTCATTCTTCGAAAACCTCCAGATCCTCTGCGTCGTCATCGGCTCCGCCCGTTCCGCCGATCTACACAGGAACTCGTGATGCGCGAGTAGATCACCTTCCCCGCCGCGCTCCGGATGTGACCGAAGGCTGGCATCATGTTGTTGGCAATGAACGGCATTGAGGGTCGAAACTGAGTGGTTTCGCGCTGCAGGCCCCCCTCGCCCCATCCCAACACTCGACGGTCGGTTTCTCCGACCTCGCCTGAATGTTTTGCAACTTTTGACGTACTCGACCGACCGCACCCTAACTTGGCGAGAGAGAGAGAGAGAGAGAGAGAGAGAGAGAGAGAGAGAGAGAGAAAATTTGACAGCCGTGCATATGGACAAATTCAACCTACAAATCATTGCTTTAGATACAATTTGACCTGCGGTTTTGTGCATCATCTCGTCCTCGAGCTGAGACACTTGCAACAAATCGCAGGATCCAGGGCCCAGCCCACTGTCTTGGCGAAGCTCTAGGATGCAGAATCAGCGTTAAGCTTCTGTTAACTAAAAATTTCTTGCCGAGAGTTGCGAATCGGGCATTAATCACGCTTGAAAAGCAAATCGCTTCAGAAAAGCGTTATTCCGGAATCAGCGAACATGAATTTTATACCCCGCGAGGAGGAGTTCGATTTTGATGAGGAGATTCTCGAGCAAGGGGAACTCATCTCGGACAAACTCAACATGCTGCGGCTCGAGCAGTATCCCCCAAACGCGCTGAAGGGGCTACGCCAATTCTCGTCGGTTGAGGTCGCGGATTTCCTCGGTGTGACTCAAAACCACATCAAGAAGCTTCACTTGGAAGGAAAAGGCCCCGCCCCTGACGTTTCCAACTCGGGCCGCCGCTCTTACACGGCGCAGCAGATGCTCGAGCTGCGGCAATACCTCGACAAACACGGCCGTTCCGACTTCAAGCGCTATGTCCCGCATCGCCGCCAGGGCGAAGCACTGCAAGTGATCTCGGTCGTCAACTTCAAAGGTGGGAGCGGCAAGACCACCACTGCAGCACACCTCGCCCAGCACTTGGCACTTACCGGGCATCGCGTACTTGCGATCGATCTGGATCCTCAGGCTTCGCTGTCGGCTCTCCATGGCATTCAGCCGGAGCTTGACAAAAACCCATCGCTCTACGAGGCGCTTCGCTACGATGATGACCGGAAATCTATCACGGACGTGATCAGGTCCACGAATTTTCCCGGCCTCGACATCGTGCCCGCGAACTTGGAGCTTCAAGAGTACGAATACGAAACGCCATTGGCGGCGACGAACAAGAGTTCCCCCGAAGGCAGACTGTTCTTCACCAGGATTTCAACAGCTCTGAAGGAGGTTGACGACCGTTATGACGTGGTTGTCATCGACTGTCCGCCACAACTCGGTTATCTGACGTTGACCGCGTTGACGGCTTCGACCTCAGTACTGATCACCGTGCACCCTCAGATGTTGGACGTCATGTCGATGAGCCAATTCCTTCTGATGCTCGGAGGCATCCTGCAGTCCATCAAGGGGGCAGGGGCAGCGGTGAAGCTGAAATGGTTCCGATACTTGGTAACCCGTTATGAGCCGATCGACGGTCCACAAGCCCAAATGGTCGGCTTCTTGCAAGCGCTGTTTAACAAGCGAATGCTTAAAAGCCAGATGGTGAAGTCCACGGCCATCTCGGACGCGGGCATAACCAAGCAGACATTGTACGAGGTAGAAAAGAGCCAATTTACGCGCTCAACCTACGAACGAGCGATGGAAAGCTTGAATGCAGTGAATTCCGAAATCACCACTCTCGTTCACCAGGCTTGGGGACGGAAATGATGATTTTGACAGCCGTGCAGAACGCCATTTTTGTATGTGAAATCAATTTGATGGCGTGGAATTTCGGAGGTGGTGATGGCTAGAAAACACCTTTTGGCAAGCGTAACAGCATCTCTGAACGCTGATAACGGAGAGCTGACTCATTTGGCATCGGAAGCTCGGTCGGAGTACGCCAAGCGCGGAGCCTCGCGGTCCATGATCCAGTCATTAGACGAAATGGCTGAGAACTCATTGCGAATGTTTGGTGGGGAAACCGTCGTTTCTCTCGACCCTGCATTGCTTGATGGCTCGTTTGTTGCTGATCGCATTGGCGAGGACGACGAGGAATATAAGCAGTTGCGGGAGGCTATACGTAGGTCGGGTCAGTCAACGCCGATCCTGGTTCGGCCACATCCTGATGACGCTGGGCGCTACATGATCGTGTTTGGTCATCGTCGCGCGAAAGTTGCCAAGGACCTTGGCTTCAGTGTGCGGGCCGTCATCAAGCCATTAGCTGACATCGAGCACGTCGTTGCTCAGGGTCAAGAAAATACCGCGCGAGCCGATTTGTCGTTTATCGAAAAGGCTCTTTTCGCGCGAAAGCTCCTCGACAGTGGTATGACGAAGGATACGGTCAAATCCGCACTAACGATCGACGACACGCTGCTGTCTCGCATGAGTTCAGTTGCAGAGACCATTCCCGAGACCGTCCTGGATGCTGTTGGAGCCGCGAAGGGTGTCGGCCGAGATCGTTGGGAAGAACTCAAGAAGATCGTTCAGATCCCCGCAAATGCGATCAAAGCCGTCGAGGTTGTAGGCACCGAGGGATTTGCCGCAGCACAGGCAAACGATGAGGCGTTCAACTTCCTCCTGAATTTCCTGAAATCCTCAAAGAGGTCCAAGAAGGCCAAGACAGCTGCGAAGCCCAATGTCTGGGCTCCCGACGACAACTTAGTTTGCGTTTCGGTCAATAAGACACCGAAGAAGGCAGTAATCGCCGTCGAGGCGGCAGATGGCATACGCTTCGCAGATTTTATCACTGGCCAATTGGACAGCCTCTACGAGGCGTTCAGGCAGTTGGAAAAGTAGCAATACGGAGACGAAAACCGCAAAAGAAAAAGGCCCCCGAGCGACCGAAGTCGTGGAAGCCTCTCTCATCGTGTAGCAACTTGAGAATCGCATTTCCACGAATCGCTGTCAAGAGTCGTAACCGTCGTCTCGGCGGGCAGGGTTCTTTTGCCTAACTGAGGCGAAGGAAATGGAAACGCATATTGCCGTGACCCCGTTTGGGGCGCGACCGATGTCGTTTGCCTTGTTGGCAGCGCAGCAAAGTTCACGTCAAAACCTCCCTGCGGGCAGGGCTGTCGACAAATGGCAGCTCTACAAGGACCTGTGTGAGGGCAAAACGATCATAGGTGTCAGCGATCGCTCGCTCGCGGTCTTGAGCGCCCTCTTGTCTTTCTATCCGGACAGCGAGCTGACAGAGGAAAATGGCCTAATCGTTTTTCCTTCGAACAAGCAGTTGTCCCTTCGTGCCCACGGGATGCCTGATCCAACGCTCAGGCGGCACCTGGCTGCGTTGCTGACGGCTGGGTTGATCCTGAGACGGGATAGTCCGAACGGCAAGCGATATGCCCACAAGGGCAGGGCAGGGGACATCGCGGAAGCGTTCGGGTTCTCATTGGCACCGCTTCTGGTTCGCGCTGACGAAATTGCCGCGGCTGCTGAACAGGTGCGTGCGGAGAATGCTGCCCTAAGGCTGACGCGGGAGCGGGTGACACTACAGCGACGGGATATCTACAAGCTCATTGAAGTCGCCCTCGAGGAAAGCCTTGCAGGCAACTGGCAAGTCCTCTGGAGTCGCTTCAGGGCGGTTGTTGACACTATTCCGCGTCGTGCGAGCCTCGTAGAGCTCGAAGCCATTCTTGCTGAGCTTTCGGCAATTCGGGAAGAAGTGGATAGTGCACTGAATTTCAACGATAATGATGAAATTATAAGCGGCAATGACGCTCATTCTGATCGGCAACAATCTGAATCAAACCCAGACTCCTATCTTGAACTTGAACCTGCTTTAGACCAAAGCGGGGTGCCGGCCGAGCCAGGACGGAGAACCACCGAGCCGAGCAAAGGCTTTCCGCTTGGATTGGTGCTGAAGGCTTGCCCCGACATTGAGGATTACGCTGCAGGCGGAATATCCAGCTGGCGCGATCTGATGGCCACGGCCGCGCAGGTGAGGGGCTATCTGGGGATCAGTCCCTCGGCCTATGCTGAAGCCTTGGACGCTCTCGGACAGGAAAATACGGCCGTCGTGATTGCCTGCATTCTGCAGAGGGCTCAGCACATCCATTCGGCTGGCGGATACCTGCGATCCCTGACTGACAAGGCGAGGGCAGGGGAGTTTTCAGTTGGCCCGATGCTCATGGCAGCCCTGAAAACAAACGCGATGCCGGCTAGGATGACCGGGTGAGGACGAGAAGTTTGGTCTGTTACGGTGAATGGAAGTCTCGCTGTCGTGTAAACCGGCCGCTACCATCAGTGGTGATAGCCGCGGCGCAGTTTCGTGTTGCGAAGTGCGACAAGAGCGGCTTCAGCGGCGGTCGATTCGGCAAAGAGGTCGACCTTCTGCCGGCCGCGCGTACCAATGCGGCCCCAGTGGCGCACGAGGGAGACGTCGCCGAACAATGTCGGTTCGATCGTCATGGCGTAAAATCGCGCCATGTTGCGCTCGGGATCACGGCGGTAAAGAACAAGGCTCGTCGAAGGCATGTCGGGCATGAGTGCAGACTGCCAGTGCAGGTGAGGCAGGGTCCAACGCATTGCAGGAATCGTTTTGACCTCATTGATTCATGCCGTTGATGGGTGTGCGGCAGAGCTCGCCCCAAAAATTTGGTCAGTCGCTCTTGAAGCACAACGGCATTGCCGTACGTGCCGACCTGTCTCAGACGGCGCGCATTTTGCGCTCGGTCATCCGAAAGAGAACCTCGGGCTTGGAGCGGGCAGTTCACACAGTGGCATAACCAGTCGGCTGAAACAGCAATCTTAAAGCGGTTGGACCGACGTCCGGGCCACTTGTCAGACGAGCAACCTGGCGGCCTTGCCAAGCTTGCGGTCGGCATCGTTGTAATAGCGGGCGGCCTGGTTGATGGAGCGGTGCTGCGACTGCTGCATGGCCTCAACCAGCGGGATGCCGCGCCGCGCCGCTTCGGTGAGATAGCCGGCGCGCAGGCCGTGCGCGGAGAACTCGGCCGGATCGAGACCCGCAGCGGCGATGTGGCGTTTGAGGATCAGATTGACGGCTTGCGGGGTCAGGGCGCGGCGCTGAACATGGCCCCAGCGGTCGATGGCGCGGAACACCGGACCGTCGGTGATCCCGGCCTTGGACATCCAGTCTTTCAGCGCCACAACCGGCCGGCCAATCAGCAGCGCACTTTGGCCGGCGTCGGCATCGGCGGTTTTTGTCCTGCCGAGTTTGATCGCCAGGCAAGGCAGTGTCTTGCCGTCGGGATCGTCGAGGTCCAGCGGAACCGGGGCCTCGTCGACCAATTGGTCAAGCCGAAGGGATGCAATTTCGCTGCGGCGGCGGCCACCGGAGGCAAAGGCGGCAAGCAGAAGCGCCCTGTCACGACAGTCGACAAGGCTGTCGCCAGCGCAGGTCTTGAGCACGGCGGCGAGAACGTCCGATGTCACAGCTTTCATGCTTTTGCGCAGACGTGGGCGGGCCGCGGCGCGGACGGCCAATTTCAGCGCGCTCTTGAGGCCAGGGGCGTTGAAGTGTCCGTCCAATCCGCGCCATCTAGTCAGCGTCGACCAGCTCGACAGTTTGCGACGGACGGTTGCCGGCGCGTGCGGTCTTTTTTCCATCCTAAGGAGGCCCTGGGCTCTGAGGACGGCCGCGACCGCTTCGGGCATGCCATGGGTTGTTTCCGCCTCGCGCCTGATCGGATCCCACAAATGATGGGCGACGAATTTCAAAAGCAGAGCCTCGGGCGCCGGCCAGGGCAGGGCAGCACCGGTTGCGGCGAGCGACCAGGCTTCGAGATAGGAAAGATCCGAGGCGAGCGCGCGCAGCGAGTTGTCGCCGATCCCTTCCCGGGCCAGATGCTTCAGGGTGGCGACATCCTCGTCGGTCAGCAGCTCGGCCAGCTGGGTGCGCCGATCGAACGGCAGGATCGCATCGAGGGCGTCGAGCTGTTCGGCGCGCTGGTGGAGGCTGTCGGCAGGGGCGGGTGTGTCTCTGGCCATCTGGCGCGGTCTTTCGGTGGAATTTTTGGACGCTGGCGACGCGGTTAGCCCCGGATTCTAGCGTTTTGGACTCTGAAATCAATCATTATCGATAAGAAATGATTATCATTAGTCATTTTTCAACTTCGAGGAACCATCAGTTGGTAAAGTTATGCGATATATAGCTTTAGGAAAGAGAATCGATTATAGCGTTAACAATGAGTTACTGGGTCAAGTCCCTGCCCACGCAACAGCTATTCGGGGCAGTTCGGGAGTTCGGCGGGTAAGCGGGGCAGATTTGTTGGCGGTGGCGCTTTGCCGGGCAATTGTGCCGTCGTGGAATGCGATGGCAGTCGAGAACAGCCCATGAGCGGCGCATGCCGGCGCCAGAGATGGAACGCGCTCGGGCTGGATATCGACAATCTCGACGAGGAATGCTGCCGACGCTGGACAGGCGCAACGTTGAACGGCAGCAGTTCAGGCATCAACAAAGACCGCGGCTGCGCGCTGCAGGAGATCGGGATCGGCAGGAGGAAGTGGCCGTCAGGCTCGGGCAGCAACAAGGCCGGCCAGCGGCGCAATGGCCTGATCGCGCTCGCAGATGCCGAGCCGGTCGCCGAGATAAGGGGTCGGTTCCGGTAGGGGGCGAAATGACACCCTCTCATGAGCGATTTAGGTTTTCCGGACGTGTTTAAACTCCCCCACATACGCGAGGCAGATCAATTGATGTAGCCTGTGCACGGTGCTGGAGATGACGGTCCGAACCAATGGTTATCATACTCTCATCCGCGGATTTTACCGCCTGACCATATTCGATGCGGGCTCGCCTCTCTCTAAGAACGGATATTTATCCCAGCGTGTGTCGAGGTTTCCCTGATCTCTGGCCATCATCTCCAGCATGCTGCACAGGCAGATATTCGTCGGGTCTCAGGCCGACAGCGGTGTTTTACGAGCAATATCCCAGATGAAGCCAGCAAGCTCGCGAGCAGTTAGAACACGTGGCTGCGGTTTCCCGGTTTTCGACAGATCGCGATATCGCTTGCAAAGCCTCGTCTGCGCCTTCCAGCCAATATCTCTGATTTCCTGCGGAAGATGCTGGCTTCGTCTGAGATGAGGGTGCCGTTCACGGGGCGGATGCCGGTAGGACCAACTCGCCTCGACCATCATGGTTCGAGCCAGGGCATTGCCGGTCCTGGTGATGCGCCCGCGTCGTACGGTGCTCCCGCTGGAATGTTCGCTCGGCACGAGTCCCAGCCAGGCCATCAACTGCCGCGGATTGGAGAAAGGGCTAATATCGCCTATTTCGGCAGCCAGGGTTGCAGCAATTGTCGTATTGACCCCGCGTAACGCTCTCAATGCATCGACGACCGGAGCAAAACGCCAGGGCTCGCCGCATCTTCAATAGCCAGATCCAGCGTCCGGATACGCTCTTCGATTTGGCGGATAGCTCGCTTCAGTTCCTCGAAGGCGATCTGTTGATGCGGGTAGCGGAGTTTGCGCAGTTCGTTGAGCTAGGGCGTTCATATCGAAGACCATGGCGGAGCAGAAAGCTCAAAAGCTGCTGCTTCGCAATCTTCAACGCTTCCAGAGCCTGTTTGCGGGTGCGGATCAAATCCCGCATGGCTTCCTGTTCTTCATCCGGCGTCCAGATCGGACTCAGCTCTCCGGCTCGCCACAGACGCGCCAGTATTTCCGCATCGCGCCGATCCGTCTTAATCCGATCTCCAGCGCGGCGCGGGATCATCGCCGGAGCGACAACAGCACAATCATATCCGAGTTTTGTCAGAAGGCGATGCAGCCCGTAGCCACACGGGCCTGCTTCATAGCAAAACACCGGTCGCGCGCCTGCAGCCGAAAAACGCTTTGTCAGGCGTAAAACAGAATCGGCCGTGTTGTCGATCACACCATAAAACCGCACATCGCCATTCCGGCCGTCATCTGCTGGCGCAACAGCAATCGCCTCAGCATGAACATCAAGGCCGACGTAAACTATTCTTTCCATGAACTTCTTCCTTTCCAAACCAATCCGTTTGACAAGGAAAACCTAGCGGCTTTGCCGCCGTAAATCGCTCATCTGGTCTAAGCGATCGGCCATCTGTATTCACTGGTCGGCAGGATACTGGCGACGTTTCTCTCCTGCACTGCCGAGTTCGAGCGCGATCGGATCAGTGAGCGCGTGAAATCCGGCCTTGCCGCCGCCAAGGCACGCGGCAAGAAACTCGGTCGACAGCGGGTGCAGCGGTGCAAAGTCGGATCGATTGGCGCCACGCGTTCTGACGCTCGTCGCTCAAGGCCGCAGCTATCGGCTCATTGGCTGCAACTTGGGCTCACCAAGAACACCATCGCTGACATCGTGCAACGTTGCCGCGGCTCTATCGTGGCTTGCTAGCCAGATCGTAGAGCCCGATCAGGGCCCCGACGACACCGAGCGAAAACCAGAACGCCGAAGACGATGACGAGAATGCGCACTGCCAGCCTTGTCGTATCAGCTACACCATCGAACTGATATCCGAGGCATAGCTGGGATAGGCGAAGATGATGCCCTTGATCCTGTTCGCGGTCAGCCCTGCGCCCATCGCCATGGCGAAGAGATTGATCTGTTCCTCCGCGCCGGGGCCGATGAGATGTGCACCAAGAATATGCCCCGTCCCATTCTCGACCAGAATCTTATAGGCGCTGTAGCGGGCGCCGACCCGCAGTGACGAATACCAGCCGGCGGTCTTTTCGAAATGCGTGTCAAAGGCCAGTCCCTTGTCGCGCGCCGCGGCTTCGGACAGCCCGACCGAGGCAAGCTGCGGCAGCGTGAAGACAACGCTCGGGATCGGCGGATAATTGACCTCGCGCTCATCCTTTCCGGCGAGCAGGTTCTTGCCCGCAACCCGGCCTTCATCGTCATTGCCACGGCCCTGGCGGGCGAACCCAAGCTGCTGATCGCCGACGAGCCGACGACGGCGCTCGATGTGACGGTTCAGGCCCAGATCCTGCGCCTGCTCAAGGATCTGCAGCGCCGGCTCAACATGGCCATGGTGTTGATCACCCACGACATGGGCGTGGT
>NZ_JACHOT010000011.1 GCF_014200015.1 Aminobacter niigataensis | reverse complement strand
AAGAACATCGCGCTCGCCCGCGTCGACGCCACCCACGCCAATGTCGGCACCGAGGTCGAGATCGGCAAGCTCGACGGCCACCAGAAGCGCCTGCCGGCCAGGATCGTGCCCTTCGCCCACTACGATCCCAAGAAGGAAAAGCCACGGTCGTAAATCAACCGCGACTTCGCCGTCATCAATGCAAAAGCCCCGCGACCTGCGGGGCTTTTTGTTTGAGGATTCCGGGAATTGGCTTATTCACGGTCAATAGAGAACACCCTTGGCGCAAGGCAGCATCGTGGAAATATTCTCCTGGTCGCCCATATTGCTGACGCTTCCCTTTATCGTCGTCGGCATCGTTTCATTTTTCCTGGGTGCGGCGTTCCTCGCGATCTTCGCCAGGCAGGCACAAGGCGACCCTCTATCGATGCCGGTCGCCGCTTTCGTCGGCACCATCACCACGGCCTGGGCGCTGTCGCTCGGTTTCACGGCCGCGGATGTATGGTCGGTCAATGCGCGCGCAAGCGAGGTCGCCAGCGCCGAGCGTTCGTCGATGATGCGGCTTGCCGGCATGGCGAAGCCGGAGGCGCTTGCCTCTGCCGAATTGTTGAATGGCCTACTGGCCTACAAGGGTGCCGTCATTTCGCTGGAATGGCCGAATGCGAACCATTCGCCTGAGCCCGCCGTCGAACAGGCCTTGCAGGACATCCGCCTGGCATTGATCGCGCTGTCGAAGTCAGGCCTTCCTGATCCGATCATTGGCCAGATGGTGCAGGACTTCGACGAATTGCAGGACGCCCGCAATTCGCGCCTGGCCATCGGCGCAGGTTCGGTCAATCAGCTCAAATGGTACCTGGTGCTGTTCTTGACCATGCTTTCGGCGGTGGTCATCGGGGCAGTCCACGCCGACAGGCCGCATGCCGGCAGGAAGGCGATCCTGATATTCGCCGTCACGGCAAGCGTCAGCCTGTGGATCCTGGCCTTGCATGCCAATCCCTATGTCGGCGTTGCGCAGGTGACATTGGGCGACGCACGCATCTAGCCCCGGCTGCCCCTAGGCAGTTCGGGCGACGACAGGCTGGGGAGAGGCGTTGCGCATGGCCAGCCACGCCTCGGCCTGAGCGTCGGGCATCGGAAAGGCTATGCCGTAGCCCTGGACTGCAGGGCAGCCCAACTCCCGCAGGAAGGACAGCTCCCTTTCGGTTTCGGCACCCTCGGCGATGATCGAAATGCCGAGGCCGCGCGCCAGTTCGATGATCGCCTTGACGATCTTGGAGTTGGCCGGGTTCTTGTGGATGTCGCGGATGAAGCGGCGGTCGATCTTCAGCCGGTCGACCTCGTTGGCGCTGATATGCGACAGCGATGCGTAGCCGGTGCCGAAATCGTCCAGTTCCATGCGGATGCCGGCCTTGCGCAGACGCTTCAGCGTCAGCCCGATGCCGCTGTTTTCGTCGTCGAGCATGACCGATTCGACGATTTCCAGCGCCACCAGGCGGTTGGGCAGGCCTTCGGCCTTGAGAAGGCCGAGCAAATGATTGGCGAAGTCGGCCTCGTGTAGCTCCTGGGCAGACACATTGAGCGAGAGCCGGCCGAAATCCAGTCCCATGCGGTGCCACCCCGCGGCCGTGCGTATGGCCTTGGCAAAGATGGAACGGCCGATCGCTGGCATCAGCCCGGCCTTTTCAGCTGCCGGAAGGAACTCGCCGGGCGAAACGTTCCTGCCCATGACCTCCCAGCGCACCAGCGCCTCGACGCCGATCACCTTCCCGGTCTGCAGGGAGACCTGTGGCTGGAAATGGACCGCGAAGGCCTCGGTAGCGATGGCTTCGCGCAGTTCGCGTTCGAGGTTGGCCTTTTCTTCGAACTTGTCGCGCAGCGTCGTGGCAAAGAGCTGATAACCGCCGCGCCCATCGGCCTTGGCGCGGTAGAGCGCCAGGTCGGCGTTGACGAACAGCTCATCCATCGTGGCGGTGGCGTCGTGGAACAGTGCCACGCCTGCGCTGGCGCTCGGCTTCAGCGAAGCTCCGGCGAATTCCAGCGGCTGCTTGATGCTCGCGGTGATCCGTGCCGCGACTTCGACGGCGGCCGCCTCGGTGCCCACGTCGGTCAGGATCACGGTGAATTCGTCGCCGCCAAGGCGCACGCAGACGTCGGATTCGCGAACGCTGGCGACAAGGCGCCGTGCGGTCTCGATCAGCACGGCATCGCCTGCGGCATGGCCGAGCGTGTCGTTGACGGTCTTGAAGTGGTCGAGGTCGAGATGGATGACGGCGATCGCCTCGCCTTTGCGCCGGGCGGTGGCCAATGCCGTATCCATGTAGTCGTTGAGGAAGGCCCGGTTGTAGAGGCCTGTCAGCGCATCATGATTGGCGGCGAAGTTCATCTGGTCGCGCGCCCTGAGCAGTTCGCTGGTGCAGGACACGACGCGGCGCACCAGCGGCCGGAAGATCAGCACCGCCTCGGCGACGAGCAGCAGCAAAGTGAGGACAAAGACCGTAAGGTGCAGCTTCTCGACCGCTGCGCCCTTTTCGGCAGCTTCCGACGTGAACAGCCGGGTCAGCGTTTCATATTCGCGCCGGGCTTTCTCGGCGACGTAAAGCCTGAGCGCGGCGAAATGTGCGATGGCATCGGCAGGCATGTCTGCCGACACCGAGTCGGGCAGCAGCTTGAGATAGGAATTGACCGTGTGCTCGAGGATCCGCGTCGATGCGTCGATCTGGCCGGGAACCTCGGTAAACAGCTTTGTCGCATCCTCCGAAAGCTCGAGCCGGTGAAGCGGTGACCGGGCGTCGGGCGATCCGTTCCGCAGGATGCGCTCGTTGGCGAGGAAACTTTCGAGCGCCGCCTTGAGGTTCTGGCGCGCCTGGGTGCGCAGCCATTGCGCATCGGCCGTATGGGCCTCCGTCGCGCTCAGCAATATCCGCTGCGACAGCATCTGCTGGCGGGCCCCGAGCTCGATCAATGCGGTCTTCTGCGTGTTCGCCGAGATCACCGAGTTCAACATGAAGAAGCTGGCGGTTGCCAGCGACGCGATCAGGATCAGCGCTGCCACATAAGACGCCCTGGTCTTGTGCATCAAGCCGTCTGCGAGTTTCTCGTGTTCCGTGCTCGCCTGCGCGCTCGCCGACATGTCGACTTTCCCCCGCCAACTCGATCTCAGAAGTTCCCCCGGGCAAGAAAATGCAGAACAATGATGAATTGCGTGTAAATGCGAAGAGTTATTGCCGCGCGGACCAGTAGGTATTTCGACCTGGATTCCTGATCGGTCCTGATTTGCATGAAGTTGCATGAATGTCAGTGTAGTCCTGCATCAATTGTTGTTGGCAGAACTCGTCGGACATTTTGGTCGCAACCGACCGGACAGCGGGTCGAAGGAGACGGGGAGGGCAGTCTCTTCGCGCCACTTGCGCAGTGACGCAGCGTGCCGCTTTCTCGCAAGCGATCTGTTTGGGGGAGGAAGTGGTGCCCAGACGCGGATTCGAACCACGGACACGCGGATTTTCAATCCGATCAGAATCCTTGTGTTGCAAGGCAGTCAGGGCATCATGTTGCGCCTATGTCGCGCTCATGAAAGCAGCGCTCGCTCTGCAGCTGCCATTTCGTCGGCGTCATCGCCCCTCGGGAATAGGTGTCCGTAGACATCCATCGTCATGACGATCGAAGAGTGACCAAGCCGCTCTTGGACGACCTTGGCGGGAAGGCCGAGGCCGCCATCTTGAGGGCGATTGATGCACCACGAGGCGTAGAAGTGCCGTAAGGCATGCATGCCGGTATATTTCGCGGCCTGGACCGGATTGCCTTCCTCGTCTGACTCTTCCGTCGGCACTGACACGCCAGCTTTGATCTGCACCGGGATTAGGCCCCGGTTGATGATGTTCCCCAAGCTCTCGACGTTGCCGGAGCCGTTGGCGAAGATGAGGTGTGATGGCTTGGCGTCTTCCCGAATTAGGTTGCCATCGTCATCGCGGCCAGTGATCGGCCTGCTGTAGGCGAGCTTCCATTCCTTCAGGGCGTTGACCACCATCGGCGGAATAGGGACCGTTCGCTCGCCGGCTTCCGACTTCGGCCTGCCGATATCATTGAACCTGTCCGCACGCTGTCGGACGTGGATCTCGCGTTTCTCCAAATCGACATCGAGCCAGCGCAGCCCCCGCAGCTCCGATGCTCTGAGACCTGCAAAGATTGCTGTCAGTAGCAACGGCCGCCAGCGGCCATCCAGCGCGCCCACGATGGCCTTGACCTCGTCTCTGGTCGGAATGTCTGTCCCGACCTTTAGGCGGCCCTTCTGGCGCCTCTCCTGACGCTTATCTTTGCCTTTCTGCCTAGCGCGGCTCTTCTCCCTGACCGCGTTGCGAACTACCAGCCCGCGCTCCTGCGCGTCGGCCAAGAGCGAGCCGAGGCTGACCAGCACCTTGCGCACCATTGCGGGCGAGCGACCTGTTTCACGTAGCTTGTCTTCAAAGTCCCGCACGGCGGGCACCGAGAGCTTCGACAGCAGCGTGTCGCCAATCAGTGGCGCGATATGAAGGTCAAGGTGCTGGCGGTACTGATTAGTGGTCGTTCGCTCCAAGCCTGCACCCTCAGCGCTGGCGATCCAGAACGCACCGGCCTGCTTGATCGAAGCGCTGGCGCTGTCTGCGACGTGGGTGCCCTCGCGCACTTCGACATGAGCCGTGGCAGCGAACGTGTCGGCTTCCTTCTTCTTCGCGAACGTCTTCAGTCGGCGCGCGCCCTTGGTGTCGACATAGTCGACCACCCAGGCGGTCTTCTCTTCGCCCTTGCCGGTCGTCCAGGTGCGCTTACGAATTGACATGGCCTAGAACGGGATTTCGTCGTCGAGACTACGGCTAGCTTTCCGCTGACCGTAGTCGACAGGTTTCGGATCAAATTCAATTTGGTTGTTGTAGTTGTCAGTCGCCATTACGCCGCCGCTGCCAGTGACTTCAACTGTCTCGCCTGTCGTCAACGTAAACCGCACCATGTTCGGCTCAAACGCGATGTGGCTAACAAGCGGGTGCCCCACCAAAACTTCCTTGGCGATCTCGGATAGCACGCGCGTCTCAGCCAATTTTTCTTTGAACCGGCGAGTAATCGAACGCCAGTCATCACGGCTCTTCAGCGCCTCATCAAGCAAACGTCGCGCGGCCTCGACTTCGGACTGGATGCCCATGTCTTTTTGGTAGGCAGCAATCCGTTCCACCAGTTCATTGGGCAGCACGTACACACGTCGCTGTCCCTTGTCCTTCTCATTGGCCATCGCGTTTATCCACAATTGATTGACATCAGCTTGCACGGCGCTTGCTCAAATTCAATTGAACATCGTATGGTAAGGTTAATTGACATTGAAAGGCACATGAACATATATGGAACTGCAAGAGCGGATTTTCCGCGATGGAGAGTGACGTGCACAAAGATGATGACAGTTCGCTTGACCTCATTTGGGGGGTCGAGGAAATCGCTAAGATAATTCGGCGCAACCAGCGCCAAACATTTCACTTACTGGCGACCGGGCAGCTGCCGGCAAAAAAGGTCGGGGGCAGGTGGGTGGTCGAGCGGTCCAAGCTCATCAGCTTCTTTCTGGGAGTTGCCGCATGACCAGCAGCAGCTTCCCCATCCTAACTACCAGATCGGTCGGCGGCTCGACCGTTCAGACCGTCAACGCCCGCGACCTTCACGCCTTCCTGCTAGTTGGCACGCGCTTCAATGACTGGATCGCTTCGCGCATCGAACAGTACGGCTTCGTCGAAGGATCGGACTTCACGAGTTTTACTGAAAACGCAGTAAAAGGCCGGCCGGCGATCGAGTACGCGATCACCATCGACATGGCCAAAGAGCTTTCGATGGTCGAGCGCAACGAGCAGGGCAAGCGCGCGCGTCAGTACTTCATCGACTGCGAGCGTCGGGCAAAGGACCCTGTGGCCGCTCTGAGCCATGTTCCGACTTTGCGACAGTTGCTCCTCGACAATGTCGAGAAGGTACTCTCTCTCGAAAGCCGGGTTGCCGAGTTGCAGCCGTCGCACGAGGCGCTGCAGCGTATCGCTGAGGCAGATGGTTCTCTCTGTATCACCGAGGCCGCGAAGGCTCTCCAGATGCGGCCGAAGGATTTGTTCTCGTGGCTCCGGCAGAACGGCTGGATCTATCGCCGACCTGGCTCGGGCCATGATCTCGGCTACCAATCCAAGACCACGAACGGGCTGCTCGAGCACAAGGTGACAACCGTATTGCGGGCTGACGGCTCGGAGAAGGTTTCGGAGCAGGTGAGGGTAACCCCAAAGGGCCTGACGAAGCTCGCGAGCCTGATCAAGCCGGCATTCGGAGCCGCAGCATGAGCGGTTGCCGAGCCGAGAATTCGGAAATCTCCCAAGAGATTTCGGAGAATTCCCAAGAAGGCGATGCCACTCATAAGGCGGACGACGACATCGCCGACGCGAAAAAGAAAGGCCCGGCAGAGGCGGCCACCTCATTGCCAGGCCTTGGTTCTCAATCCCGCATAGGACAATCGAACATGGACACGAATACCACAGCCGCGGCTTGCCCGGCAACCGTGCCGTATCCGGCGCAATCTCCCATTGATGAAATCGACGATGCTATCGCGTGCCTCCGCACGATCCGGACGGCGGTCATCGCGGATACCCTCGGCTTGGTCGACTACAGCATGTCCGACGCCGAGGTGATGATTGGCAAGGTGCTCGATCAACTGGACCCGATCCGCACCTTCCTCGCTGAGGACATGCCCTTCCTCGAATGCCGGCGCGCGTGGTTTGCCCGGAAGGGAGGCGCGGCATGACCATGGATCTCTTCCCAATCACGGCAGCGCCTGAGGCCATCTATTCCGACGCGCTCCGCATCGAGCCAGTCATCGGCGACGGTATGTCGCCCAGGCTTCGTGACGGCTTCGACTTCGTGCTGGTCAAGCCGGTCGATCGCTACGTCGGTGAAGGCACCTACGTCCGCTTCAACGGCATCGGCCCTGAACTCATTTGCGTCCAGAACATGATGGATCGGCTCCGGCTGTTCCGTGAGAACCCGCACTATTCCGACCACTATTGCTCGAAGGAACAGTTCGACGACAGCGTGCTTGCCATCGTTGTGGCCGACATCAAGGTCCGTGACCAGCGGTTCCTCACCAAGGGAGCGCGGTCATGAGCATCACGCGACGCCTCTTCCTTCGCCAGACCGCAGTTGCCGGCGTTGGCGCTACCGTGGGCTCTACCGCCGTCGCTGAGCCGATCCAGCCTCTCACCCCAGACGAGCGCATCGAAGCCGCCATCGAAGAGATCAAGGCCGCCTATTGGCAGAAATGGCCCGACGCTCCGATCCGCATCCGAGATCAGGACAACGGCACAGACGGGATGATCCTCATCTTCACTCATCTCGAATGCGACGAGCCTGGCGCGGTCAATCACGAGCGTATTGGTAGGGCGAGAACGATGGGAGGGCAGCGCAATGGCTGATCTCCGTGAACTAATCGAGGCCCATCGTTCAGCAGTCATGGCTGACGAAGCGAATTTTGATGACGATGGCAATCCCGTTGACGCCGAAGCGGCTGAGTTGAGCCTTGAAGCGGAGCAGGGAGCCTATCGTTCATTGGTGCTGGCAAGCTGCAGCAACGCCGATGAGGTCCAGTCAAAGCTCGACTACTTCCTGAATGGGTCGGTCGGGCTGCGCACGTCCCTCTTGGACTGCCTTATCGACGAAACATATTGCGGCGGCGAAGACGAGCCAAATCTTGTCTTGCCCTTCCTGCGGTCTCTCGTTGTGGTCGACGGAGGTGTCCAATGAGGCTCCTCCGCGCCCTACGGGCAGTATTCCACGCGTGGATGGCGCTGCAGGTTGGTCGCTGGGCTGAGTGGCACGACGACCGCGCAAGCGAAGCGATGGCTCGTGTCCGGCAAGGACTGCGCCCACCGGAATTGTTTGCACATCGCGCAAACAGTTCTCTGTCCGCGGCCGATCTCTTCCTTCTTGCCTCGATTGTGGGCGTCGGCGTTGCCGGCGTCTGGGTCGGGATGGTCTGGAGGGCGATGTGATGGCAGCCAAGAAGAAGTGGCTCGATTGCTTCGTGCCTCATCGCCTCGAGATGTTGATGCACCCGACGTGGAACTTGGCCCCGGTGCCACTGCGCCGGATGCTGGAGCGCCTGGAAGTCGAGCACCTACGGCATGGCGGCTATAAGAACGGCGAACTCTTCGTGTCGTTCAACCAGTTCGTCGCGGCTTCCATATCCCGTCGCAAGATCACAGCAACGCAGGACCTAGGCGAGGCGTTGGGCCTGATGGAGGTAATCAGGTCAACCGAGACATCTGGCGACCTCCGGGCCCCCAACTCCTACCGGCTCACCTATGTGCCGGCCATCAACAGCAAGGCGCCGACGGATGAGTGGAAGGCGGTGTCGTCGGACAGAGCGGGGAAACTGGTCGAGGCATACTTCGAGATAGAGCGCAGGCGGGTCACGACCGCGCTGAAGGAGGTCGCATGAAAAACGCGTCCCCAGTGCCCATTCCCGCAAGTTTCGGTGCCCATTCCTCCATTCGAAGAGGGCTCTACGGTGCCCATTCCTCCATTCCGCCTAGTGCCCATAAGGGTACTATCTCTTATATCTCGGGAGGGGTGCGCTCATGACAGCGGTCATCATCCCTTTCCCCACATGCCACCGAGAGGGCCACATCCGCCATGTCGCGGCAGTGCTCCGCCGTAAGCACGGCCGAGAGGCCGACCGGTACTGGCGGCAAACCGTGATGGTCCTTCGCTCGCAGATGCTGCGGGCCCAGGTCGACCAATCCACCGCTGACGAGGAACTGCGCCGGTTTGCCCTTGAGGTCTTTGCGCGTGTTCCACTCCGAGCCAACAATCCGAAAGGTGCGGCATGACTGCATACGTCACCATCGAACCAGGCCAGTGGGCCGTCGTCTTCCCCGATGAGTTCTTCAATCAGCAGAAGAGCTTTTCGGACAACGTCTTCAATCTGATCTACCGCGGCTGCGGTTGGAATTGGGCATCGGATCAGGTGCTGGTGCTCCACCACGTCAGCCGCGTGATGCCGAGAACCTTCGAGGCCGGCGGGCGTTGGCGCGTCTACCGCGAGACCGTGGTCGCTGCTGCCAACACGCGCGAGCAGGCCGAGCACCTGCGCTCGACGCTGCTGGCGATCGGCATAGACGCCGACAACGAAATCGAACGCGAAGTGGCCAAGCTTTCGAAGCCGATTGAGAGGCGCGTGCGGACTGCCGCGCTGAAGAAGCTCGAAGCTGCACTTCCCCACATCTTCGGAGTTGCACCATGACAGACCTGACGAACAGTCTGGCCGACCTCGCGGAGCGGATCAAAGAGAGCCACGCAGCGTTTCTCGCGGCCCAGCGCATGACTGCGGACAAAGCACTCGAAACCGGCCGTCTGCTTTGCCGGGCGAAGGATGAATGCAAGCACGGCGAATGGTTGCCGCTCCTGGATCGAGCTGGTGTAGGCGAGAGGTGGGCCCAACACCTTATGAAGATCGCACGGGCCGGCATCAAATCCGAAACCGTGACGGCTTTGGGCGGTATCAAGGCGACGTTGAAGGTCCTCGCCGACTTTCGTCTGCCCACGCACGATGAGGTGCTCGTGGTCTCGGTCGACAATTTCGACCAAGCGTCGAATGAACCGATGGCCATTCTCTGGCCGTCCTCCGACCATCGGGGCTTTTACCATTTTGCATCGATCGATAGCCGAGACGACGGGGTTGAGGTCCATTTTCTTGGCAAGCCTACAAGGGCGGCGCCGATCCTGATGTCCAACGGCGAATTCGTCAGTGGTGTCTGGCTTGCTATCGAGCAGTTCGCAAAGGGCAAGTTCGCGACGTTCGATATGCAGATCGTGCCTGCCGACGTCGCCGCAGAATACCAAGAGCTGGTGCAGGAGGCGATGGCAGCATGACGTCGTGGGAGATCGAGGTGAGAAAGAACGGCGAGGTCTATTTGCTGGTCGCCGCGGACTCGCTCCGGAAGTGCGCTCGCTTCCTTGTCCGATACCTGTTCGAGCGGAGGAAAAGAGCATGAGCCCGATCGAACAGGTTGCACGGGCAATCTACGCGGAGCGGTACCTCACCGAGATCGCGTTCGGCGCAATGCCAACTTGGGAGGATGCCCAGGGAAGCGACAAGACGAACACATTCGACGAAGCCCGTGCTGCCATCGAAGCTATGAGCCCAGCGACCGACACCATGAAGGTTGCCGGCGGCCTCAAATGCGAAGCGATCATGTTCGAAGGCGAAGGCAGCGGCGTCATTTTCAACGACATGGGTGAGGTATTCGCCGCCATGATAACCGCCGCCCTCGATGAGCCGATGCAGGGAACCACCGTATGACCAGCTATGTGATCGACCCAACAGCGCCCCTGCCCAAGCGGTGGCGCGACGAGCGCGGCCCAATCCGGATCATGGGTGGACCGCACGATGGTTACGTGCTGGCCCGCCGGCCTGGTTGCATGCCGTTCGTGCTGTCAGTCAAGCAGTTGCTCAACGCCGAGAAGCATCCGCATCTCGGGCCCTTTGAAGTAGAGGCCAAAACCGGTTCGCAGCAAGAACTGGTTTCCAGTGCGGTGCCGGCAAGGAACCACACTGGCAAGGCTGTGCCTCCTGGCCTCGTCATCTACTGCGACGGTGCCTGCGAGCCGAACCCCGGCGTCGGCGGTTGGGCTTTCGTCGTCTACCGCGACGGCGCCGAGATCCACTCTGAGCATGGTGGTGAGCGTCGGACCACGAACAACGTGATGGAGATGACCGGCGCCCTCATGGCTCTGCGCTGGTTTGCCGATCGACAGGTCGTCGAGCCCGTTCGGCTGCTTTGCGACAGCCAGTATGTGGTCAAAGGCTGCAACGAATGGCGTGCTGGCTGGAAGCTCAAGGGCTGGCGGCGCGGTGTCGAGAAGGAACTTGCCAACGCCGATCTGTGGCGAGAGCTTGACCAAGCGCTGACGCTCGTGCCGATCACCTTGGAGTGGGTGAAGGGGCATGCCGGCATCGTCGGGAACGAGCGCGCGGACGAGCTAAGCCTGATGGGGCGGGAAAGCGTCCTGGCCGAGCCGGCATCCATGAGGCTGATCCGTGAACAACTCGACTATTCGGCTCGAGGTGGCATTTGAGCAGGCCGAAGGGCAAACTCGACGCCCTGCTTGATGGGCTGGGGATCAAGCTCGTGCCGGTTTACCGCCGCCGCGCAGCCGCGCAGAGCCACGCCCGCGGCACCATGCACGAAATCCGCAACCAGTACGGCGACGGGCACCTGATCTTCGTCCTTCGCTGCATCAAGCAAACGCGGAACAACCGGGATGAGCTTTGGTCGGAAACCATCGGGGCAATCTCCGACATTCTCGTCCAGCGCCAGGATTGGGCCATGGAACGGGCAGGGGACTTGCTCACCGCCTTCGACACCATTCCTCTCGGCCCGTTGCGTGGCGAGGCCGTGAAACTCCGCCCATGGCCTGTCCGGGCCACCCTTCGAACGCTGATTTACAAACGCCTGGAGGCCATTCTTGACGAACCGGAGCATCGCCTTGCCGTCTGATCTCTCCTACGAGGCAGCAACCATCGCCGACGCCAGCATCGTCGTGAAGGCCCGACTTATCGAAGCGGCCGACACGATGGCGCATATGGACGTGGGGCGATTGAAGCCCTCGGCAATCCGCTCGTTCTGGCCGCAGGCGCCAGGGGAGACCGTCGGCGGCCACGATGTGGGCTATGGCATCAACGGCGACCGCGTGCGGTATCGCCCCTCGGCTGCTGCCATATCCCGTGCCGAAGAGGTCAGCTATGGTTGGATGCTCGACTTCGTTGAAGACGATGAGCGCCGAGTGATCCTCGGCAAGTGGGCGATGTGCCTTGCGGCGCCTCAATTGGCGGGCTCGTTTCGCGAGTTCTGCAAGAAAACTGGCCGCGTTCGTAGGACGGCGGAGCGGCGGATAGACCAGCAAACGCAAGCTATCGCCGCCGCGATCCTTAGAAAAGCCCGATCGTTACAGGCACCTAACTGGTCGAGGGTGTCGCCACTTCTGCCAAATCAGGGTAGGTCTTTCGATAAGCTGGCGATGGTCACGAACTGGATGGCGCCCGGCGCGAAGCCGACCCATCGAACCGATTTGCTGGAGCCGCTGCCGGACATACCCGGGAGGATCTGATGGCAATACCATGCGCCTTCGGGGGCATCAGCAGGTGGCGGCCGAGCACCGCCACCTTTTTCAATGTGTGATCAGGCGTGGCTAGGTCGAGACGGTCCGCTCAACGGAGGCATCTCGCAGTCTTGGACCAAGATATCCTTTTTGCGAGCAAAGGCTGTGAAGACACCTCTGGCTGTCTCCGCGTCGACGTCTCCGCACAATGCGGCTTTGCACGCTCTGATAGCGGCTCGCTGCTCCGGACTGTTGCCGCACCATTCCATCGCGAACTGGTAGGCGTCGGCGACGGTGTTGAGTTGACGAGGAAAGCCGAGTCCGACCCAAACACGGATAGGTTTCTCGAACGGTTGCCCGAACATAGGAAGGCCCTCCGATCAAGCGCCGAGGCCGCTGGCGCCAGTCTTGCCTCCTACCATCCACGGCAGTGGCACACTGACCTCTTCGAGAATGTTGGCCGATTTGGCGAAACTGCAGAATGCCTGCCTCGCCGCGTGCAAAGGATAGTTGCTATCAAAAGCACGCTGACAGGCGCAGAGAGCTGTCTCGTAAATAGTGCCGCGCCTGTGCTTCGGCCATTCGTAGAGAAATTCGAGGGCATCCTCCAAACAGGCTATCTCCTCGATTAGGCTGTTTCCGGATTTCACGAAAACAGGGCTGTCGAACATCCGATCGCTCATCGGTTCCTCCAAGTCGAACGAAAGTTTGCGTTTTTGAGTAGGCCAATGCCGACAGCGGCAAAGGCCTGCAGTCGATATGTGTCGGCAAATTTCTGGGTTCAAGAGCAGCTCTGCTGAAAGTCATCGACGGCACGAAAGACTCGCGCCTCAGAGCCACCAGCCTGAACGATGCAGCGCAAAAATCGCCCCCACTTCTCTGAACTTCTGGATCAAAGCGTCCGTTAAGCGGGTGGGGTGATTGTCTTTAAGATCAGAGGTCGCCAGTCGCGCGGTAGAGACGGGCAGTGTGCCGGGCAACGGTAGCGCCTTTCCCCGGAAGTCGTCGGGTGGACACGGCGCATCACCCCTGCCATCTGGATGGATGGTTCAGGGGCGAGTTTCAAGTCGGAGTAGAATATACGCCGCGCGATTGAGGTTACGAAACGGGCTTTAGGCGTTTAGCACTTAGATACATGAGCGCTGCCGCTGCCGTGGTCCTCACCCATCCGGCTGCTTCAGCATTATCCAGAAGCTTGTCTAGATGAGCTGCGAGAGCGTCCTGGCAATCACCGTCATAGTCCACCGACAGGGGCTGATGTTGCGGGGATCTGACGTCTTCCTTACTCATATTCTGGTCACCTCGTTGTTTCGCTCCGACCAGTTTCTCATTTTTCGCGACGTCATCGTCAAGAGACCATGTTGACCCGACCCGGCGAGAGGATCAACACATGCCGGACTATCCAATGGCGAAGAATGCGCAGCAGCGTTGAGGCTCAAGACTACCGAAAGTGGTACGGCCTCAAGGCATGGCAGGCAGCCCGCAAGGCTCAACTCGCCAAGCAGCCACTATGCGAGCGCTGTCGGGCAATCGGCAGGGTTACGGAGGCCACTGTCGTCAACCATCGCCAGCAGCATAAAGGCAGCTGGTCACTGTTCATCAGCCCGGCCAACCATGAAAGCGCCTGCGCCCCTCACCACGATAGACTCATCCAGAAAGAGGAAGCCCGCGGGTATGGAATAGGGAGTGACGCGGACGGCAGACCGACCGACCCGTGCCACCCTTGGAACATCGGCTAATAGTCGTCGGTGTGCTCAGGCATGTCTTTCAGCTGATCTTTGGTCCAAGTCGTGACAGCGTGAACATCGCCGTCCTCGTCGCGCATGAAATCGAGCTGGCTGATAGGAACGGCAACCGGCTTGGCGCCGATGCCGAGGAAGCCGCCGACGTCGATGATGACCTGAGCAGAGCTTCCCATTCCGTGAACATGTGAGACCGAGCCGATGTCCTCATCGTCGGGCCCATAGATGGTGGCGCCCTCCAGTACATCGGGAGTGAGTTCTGCCTCGGTGAGGCGGACGTGGGTAGTGTGGTCCATTGCTGGTCTCCTCGCTGGGTTAGATGGGCGTAACAGATCAAACCACCGATCCGTTCCACCTAGCCGGGTAACGAGGGAAAACGTGATCGCGCATTCGCGATTGGCGTGCCCCGGCACCTCCCTGAACTTCCGGATCAAAAGGGCATCAGTTAAGTGGGCGGGGTGATCGAGCCAGTACCAAAGCCGCGATCGGCGGCGAGCATAGGTTTCTGTCAGGGAGGTCAGCCCGGTAACGCCAGCCTCAAAAGATGGAGGTCGCAGATCCAGCATCGGGACAGTTCACCGGGAACCATCTCCAATCGCAGGGGTTCGGATTAGTGACGCCGAAGCTGCAGGAGAAAGCCATGGCCAAAATCATTCCCAGTTGGAAAGCCCGCCAGGGGCAGCGCGGCTACCAAGTGCTACTGGTTCTTGTGGGAGCGCTCCTACTGATTTTCTGGAGCGCGAAGGCAACGACCCGAACCGTCACGCGCTCCAGCATGGGGCCTGCCGTGGTCGCCCTGCGGCAGGCCTTTTGAACCTGCCCGTCGAGTTCTTGAAGTGGCGGATTAAGTGTTGGCCTTGCGCGTCTTCTTCGCCGGCAGCGCTGCAACTGGCTTGCGACCGAGGCCCAGCTTCTTCGCCAATTCGGAGCGCTTAGCCGCGTAGGCCGAAGCGACCATCGGATAATCGGCAGGAAGCGACCACTTAGCGCGATACTCTTCAGGGGTCAGACCAGCAACCGCCAGGTGTCGCTTGAGCGTCCGGTACTGTTTACCGTCTTCCAGGCTGATCAGGTATTCCGGGGTGATGGTCTTCTTTATCGGCATGTGGGGCTTGAGCGGCTCTTCGACGCCGCTGTCGGGGTGCTCAGGCTGCTAATGCTGGCGTGAATCTGGGCGATCAGCCCAGGAAGCTCTGCAGGGGGTACGGGGTTGTTGGAAACATAGGCCGCGACTAGATCAGCAGTTAGCTCAACAAGCTGGTTGGTCGGCTCTGGCAATAGTTCGGTCATAAGCTTACTCCAACAAAATGACTTCGTAGAACGTATTCTCTCATGCGGTTGAGATTGCAATAGCCCGTCCTTGGGGGCTTCGCTATCGCAAGATTTGGCGATTGACACGAGCAGTGGAACCTCGACGCTTTTCCCGAGTTCTGCATATGCACACAACGTGGCTTTTGTCCTTAGGCTCCGTTGATCCCGAAACTGAGGCCCTTGCCTGCGAACACGCGGCGGGCCTCTTTTTTTATTGTGGTATCAAGTCTTCGGTCACGGTCACGTGGCGCAGCTTTTTCCTCACCGCGTAGACGCTTGGTCATGACCTTCAAGACAGGCTGCACTGGCACGGTCATGCTAAGCTGCTCCGGCCCGGCGAAGCTTTTTGTTGGCGCAAACAAAAACCCCGGCGCGAGGCCGGGGCTTGAGAAGTTCAGGCGGGCCGCCGTTCAGAACTTGTAGGCCACACCGAGAAGCACGTCGTGCGTTTTGACGTCGTACTCGTGCGTGTGTGAGCCTTCAAAGGCAAACTCGTCTTTGCCGAAATCCGAATACAGGTACTGGCCTCTGACAATCAGATTGTCCGTCACCGCCCACTCGACGCCGGCGCCAACGGAATAGCCGGTCATTGTCTTCTTGGCGATATCGTCGCCATCACCATCATGATCGGCTTCAAAACTGGCGATGGCTACACCGGCAGTCAGGTAGGGCATGAAGCGGTCAATCGCATAGCCAACCCGACCGCGGATGGATCCACCCAGTTCCTGGCTTAGAGGAAGCGTGAAATCGTCTTCCGGTTCAGCGGTTCTGAAGTTCAGATCGCCCTCGACGCCCAAGACCACATTGCTGAACTGGAAGTTGTAGCCCGCGTATAGGGCTCCAGCGAAGCCGCCGTCGCGACGATCGAAATAGCCGTTTTCCAATTCATCGTAATTGATAGACGCCCAGCCAATCGCGCCACCGACATAGACGCCGGACCAGTTGTAGGCTGCCGCGCCAGGCTCAACCACCACGTTGTCTGCAGCGTTCGCTGCGGTGGAGATTGCCAGCGTAGCGATGGCAGTCACGAGAATCTTTTTCATTGAAGCACCCCAATCCATAAGCCCGGCGCAATATACGAACTTTTCGGTTGAGGGAAAGTGGATGCTATACATAAGGTTGCAACTGGCATCTCTACTGTAACTTTGTTGCAACATGTTAGTTTGCATGAATATAATGCTGATGCCGCGCCAAACGACGTACTTCTTGCCCTCGGCCTTGTGCTCGTAGCACGGCACTCTGGGCTTCGCCGTCTAGCAAGCGCCGCACTGGTTCTGTCCTTTCTGCTGCCGACATGTTCGTAAAAGTGCTCGACGCCCTGTGCGATGCGGTGGATTGTTCGTCGCTCATTGCCCGTAGGTTAGCACTATGCGCCTTAGCAAAACTTCGTGAGCTGTCCTTCTCAAGGTTCTTCCACGCAGCCATTCTCAAGAACTATTTGCACTCCGCGGAGATCATCCGAGGTAACAAATCTCGATGATGTTCGCGGCGTCCGATAACCCATCCAACGATGGATGGTTTTTGTATCGACAGCTTGTTCCACTAACCGAGCTTCGCAGCAGTAACGGAGACCGGACGGCGAAATCGGGCTGCCAATCCCGGCGTCAATCTGCGACCGTCGCCAGGCTGCCCGAAGCCCTTTCAATCTGACTGCCGAAAATGGTCCTTGAGGAAGAGACGACCGGAATGTCAGTGCCTTTGAAGCACGCTGCGTAAGCGGGATCGTTCGCCCGTAGCCGGTTGAGGACCAAAATGTCACGTGCCGGTGGGTAATGTCAGACCATCTTAGTGCAAGGGCTTCCTGCATCGTCGAACCAGTATCAGCAAGAAAGGTGATAAGCCGATGTGATTCGCGGTCACTGGCTTCCAGCGCAGCGAGAGCTCGATTAATTTGATCGTTGCTGAGTAGAGTCGGTGCTTTTGTAATTTCCGGCAGTCGGTCTACCCTGGGGCTTTCTGGTATATAGCCCGCGTCAAAAGCCCCTTTTATCAACTTGCGGAAGAAGGACAGTTTCCGGTTGATCGTGGGATCTGAATTACCGGCGTTTCGATATCGGGTGACTGTTTCGTCAATGGACAGCGCAGTCGCGACGATTCCGCAGCGCCCAGCGAGCCTGTCCAACTCGTTGATCGCAAGCTCAGCATTGTAACGGTGTGCAGCGTTGGGCCATAAACGGAACTTGAGCACGTCCAATACCGCTACCAAGTCATCGTCTAGCAATGATCGGGCCTCCCGTGATCGAGTTTCTAGCATAGGAGAGTGTGTTGAACGGTGATGCCCCCCAACGTCCCCAGAAATTCAAAAAAGAGGACATGGCAGGCCTCATAGCTGCTGAGGTCGAGCAACTGCTTGCGCGTCTGGATCCCGACCTAAAGCGTCCCGCTATCATTAGCGCGGCGAAGTTAGCAGGAGTTGCAGCAACTTCTTATGTTTTCCTATCGCTGAAAAGGCAGGCGGCGCTCACGACGGATCTCAACGATGTGGCAGATAAGCTCGACAGTTTCATCGCAGAGATAGCAGGGGTGACGAGACAGGAACTTCTCGCGCAGCGGGCTGCGGACGGAGGCACTACCAAGCCGAGCAAGTCACCCACGCCCATCCCAAATCCGCTTTCTGTGGTTGCCTTGCACGACTGGGTCGGGCCATCAGCCGGCCCCACATTCTTGGAGGAAAATTATGGTATTCCTCGTTCTACCCTGCACCGCTGGCAAAGACGGAATGAAGCAATTGCGCTTCTCGCGGGCGGTAAGAGGCACGTGTTTCCTCTGGCCCAGTTTGTAGATGGCCGACCAGCAAACGGGATCGCGGATGTGAGCGGGGTGATCGGCCATTCTAGACTGACTTGGTATTGGCTAAGCAGGCCGTGTGACGAGCTTGACGGTTATTTGCCAATTGATCTTCTAAAAATGGACCGTGTGCAGGATGTTGTTCAGGCGGCGCGGGCTTATGCGAAAACCGTGCGGCTACCGGAAAACGACCCGAGGTAGCTGGCGTCGGGTGCTGGCCGACGGCACATCATCGTTCCAGAACCCGTACACATGCCTCCAAGTCGGTATCGGCATACTGCGCGTAGCGCATCGTCATTGTTAGCGATCGATGACCTAGCCACTTTTGGACGGTACGCAAGTCGACGCCGCCTTTGACAAGCCGTACCGCGCACGTGTGTCTTAAGACGTTGGGAACGAGGTTCGCTTCGAAGATCCCGGCGTCCTGCTTGGCGCTTTTCCAGGCGGCTCGATAGTCCTGGAGCCTTACCGATACGTAAGGTCCGTCAGCGTTCTCGCGCTGCCCAGCCATGGCACGCGCTGCCCGTTTAGTCAGTGGTATCGTCCGCCTTATCGTTGTCTTTCGCTGCTCGAACGTCACGCTTTGTTCGCCTACTGACGCCCACTTGAGCGCTGTGGCCTCGCCGATGCGGGCGCCGGTGTCTAGGAGAAAGACTGACAGACTGAAATACAGTTCCGATTGAGTGCGGAGGGCAGCAAACAAAGCTGTTTCCTCTTTCCCGTCCAGAAATCGGACTGGCGGAAGCCCTTCCCGCTGTGCGCGAGCCTTAGACAGGTTGTGGAAATCAGCCATGGATCATCCACCAAATCGGCGGAGAAGAAACTGCGCCATTTAAGCACAAACGAAGACGGCCCGCGATCCAAGGACCGCGGGCCGTCTGTCTAAGTCAGCCTTTCAGCCGATTAGAACGAGGCGTCGAGACGGAGGAAGCCGTTGAACGAGCCGTCTTCGAAGCTGTCGCCGTCGTCGTAGTTGACGGCGAGCTTGGCGTTCAGGTTCTCAACGATCGTGTAGTCGATGACCGCACCAACCGTCCAGTCGTCGTTGCCGACGTCAACCGTGGTGTTGCTCGGGAAATCGCCGAAGTGCGAGTCAGCAAAGTACTGGCCGCCGAAGCCGATACGCAGCTTCTCGTTGACCTGGTACTTCAGGTAACCGCCGACCGACCACTCGTAGCCTTCGTAGAAGTCGGCCAGACCGAACCAAGTGGCGCCCGACTCGTAAGCTGCGAGCAGCTCGACGGTCAGAGCATCGGTCGCCTTGACGCGAGCGATACCCTTGAGGGCGAATTCCGAGAAACGATCGTCATAGCCGGCGAACAGGTCGACCGAACCCCAGCCCTGCGACACCGAAACCTTGCCGGTGATGAGCGGGATGTAGTCGAAGTTGTTGTCTTCCTCTTCCAGGCCGAGCGACACTGCGATGCCGTTGCCGGCGTCGAAGGTGTAACGGATCTGGTTGATGAAGTCGCCGCCGCCGGCGTCGAACTCGCCGCCCAGGTCGCCGTCGAACAGGGTGTCGTTACGACCGACCATCAGGCCGCCCAGCTCGAAGAAGGCATAACGGACCTTCGAGGTCGTGGAGTCGCCTTCGTAGCCGATCGGATCGCCATCGACGTCACGAAGCGTCGAGCCGCCATCGTTTGCGTATTCGAGTTCGATGAAGCGGCGGAACGTGCCGTATTCGGTTTCCGAACGGGCGTCGAGATTCACGCGAGCCTTGGTGGTCTTGATCCAGCCGTCATCGCCGGTCGTCTCGGCCCAGCCGATCTCGTAACGAACGAGGCCGCCGACCTTGAGGCAGGTCTCGGTGCCGGGGATGTAGTAGAAGCCCGCGCCGTAAACGTCGCAGATGCGGACGTATTCCATGGGTTCCGGCTCAGCGACGACGACAGCGTCGGCCGCACGAGCGCCGGAGACTGCGAGCAGAGCCGCAGCGGAGCCGAGAAGAAGGCTCTTAATGTTCATTTTCTGACCTCCAGTCAAAAGTTTCAAAAGAGGGTCTGGGTATTTTTTGCTGAAGGACAGCGTTCCCTGCCCCATCCCCGTTTGAAAAAGATGCGCACCGCGCTCCCTCTTCGACCCCGACATTACTGATGAGCCGATGCGGTTCAACAACCAACGTGCCAAACGTACACGCCAAATCGCGCTATCCAATTACCGTGTGGCAGAAAAGCCACGATTTGAGGGGGCGCATTAGAACTCTGTTAATACTCGGGGTGCCGAAAGCCGGGTTGGCACGATGGCGCGCCTCAAAAAGAGAAGTTTGCATGCTGATTTGATTCTCTAGGCTTGCCGCTAGGTAGCGCGGCCATAGTTAGACATTTTAGGAAGTTCTAAAGGAGTAGGAAGTTCTAAAAGAGGAGGCGATGAAGCACCATAGCATCGAGCAACTGCAAGCCTTGCAGCAATTGGGTTGTAGACGCGCATCCGAGCATCCAGACGGCTTCAGCGTTTGGCCTCTCCGAGTCTCGCATCCGCGCGCAATGAACTCCTTGGTCGTGGAGCCTAAATGATTGTGCATCCACTCGGCCATCGCGACCTCCTCGCGAAGGTTCTGTTGGCAGACTTGGACAACTGCCATTTCACCACACGTTTCCGCGGCAGCGCTCAACATGGTGTAGGAAGCGATCTCCACATGTTCGAAGCTGTAGCTCGCCAGAAAGTCTCATCCAAGTGGATGCGAATTCTGTCACGCAGTTCGGAATAGTTTTCGATGCGATCGAGCAAGCCCGACAACATTGTTTCGGCTTGTTAGTCCATGGCATGGACATCCCGAAGCCATTGGATCAACCATTCTCTAGACGTGTTCATCGTGATCTCCTCACCATTCCAATGGGCCTACTCCTTGGGAATGAACTGGTCTCGACGCAGCCGGTTCCAATGAGGGAGAAAGGTGATGTTGGCCTCGGTCGTCCGATCCAGTAGCCAGCGCCAAAGGGAACGATGCGGGGGATGACCGGTTTCTCCATCTATAGGCAACGAGGAGCACGCGAGATGGCCGGACCGAAGAAACCTATTCCAGACGATGATATGCCCAATCCGCTGCCGTCACCGCAGCCCAGGCCGGACGAAGAACCGAACCCTGACCGATTACCGGAGGAGTTGCCGGATCCGAACCCGGATGAAGTTCGCGTGCCCCCAATGCGCGCGGCGACGCCCCCACGCCCGGTGCCTGATCCGCTGCCACCGACGCCGCCTGGACCAGCGCCGGATCCGGGGCCAGAGCCAGATCCCATTCCAACCAGATAGATCCCGTCAACATCCGGCTCGTGCAGTGCCCTCCAATTGCAAGATGTTTTTTACCTGGACACCCGCACCGGTGGGTAGGGGTTCCTCATCGCGATATTGTTGTCGGCGACCTGCCACTTCTTCAGACGTGCACACGTGCCTCCGCCCGCCCCATGTTGCGTTTCATGTCGCGTGTAGTAGCCGAGTGTGAGTGAAAACCGTTGGAAATCACGGGAACTCAGTCGCAACATGACGCGACATGATGTCGGCAAATTTGCCGCAATAGTGTGGGTTTAAGTTGCTGATTTTGTTTAGGAAAGAGGTGGTGCCCAGACGCGGATTCGAACCACGGACACGCGGATTTTCAATCCGCTGCTCTACCAACTGAGCTATCTGGGCCTAGTTCCGGGATCGGGCAAGGAGCCTTGATCCGGATGCCTTGAGTGGTGCGCTGCACCCTTGAAAGCGGGTGGGTTATAGCACGAGATTTGCCTCTGTCCAGCGCCTGGGATGTCTTTTTCTGCAAAGAAATCACAGGCCGTCGCGGAAGCCGAAATGGGGCGTCAGCTTCGTTCGCCGGCTTCGCTGCTGCTGGTCGAATCTTCTTCCTCGTCGTCGCGAACGGGAATGGCATAGGAGCCCGAGAGCCAGCGGTTGAGATCGACCGCCTTGCAGCGCGGCGAGCAAAAGGGGTAGCTCTCGCGCGCCGACGGCTTGCCGCATTCGGGGCAGGGCTTCCTGGCGCGCAAGGGCGTCACGATATCGGCGGGCTTGTTCGTCATGCGCGCGCCCCGGCCTGCCAGTTGAGCTGGACCTGGTAGCCTTCGCCCGAAAGCAGCGACGTCGTCTCGTAGAGCGGCAGGCCCACGACATTGGTGTAGGAGCCGACGAGTTTGACCACGAAGGTGCCGGCAAGCCCCTGGATGCCATAGCCGCCGGCCTTGCCGCGCCATTCGCCCGAGGCGAGGTAATTTTCCATGTCCTGCTTCGACAGGCGCTTGAAGCGCACGCGCGTCTCGACCAGGCGCTGGCGCAGCTTGCCCGCAGGCGTCACCAATGCAAGCCCGGTATAGACGCGGTGCGAGCGGCCCGACAGGAGCTGCAGGCAATGCAGCGCCTCGTCCGACGTCTCCGCCTTCGGCAGGATGCGCCGCCCGACCGAGACCACCGTGTCGGCGGCAAGGATGAAGCCCGAAACGGGCTCGGGTTCCTTGGCCAGCACTTCGTGCGCCTTCTGCGCCTTGGTCACCGACAGTCGCTTGGCAAGCGAGCGCGGGTGTTCGGCGCGCATCGGCCGTTCGTCGACATCGGCTGGAAACAGCCGGTCGGGCTCGATGCCTGCCTGCTGCAACAGCTCGACACGGCGGGGCGAACCCGAGGCAAGCACAAGCTTTTGCAGATCGCTCAATCCAAGATCCTGTAGGCTGAGGCCGGCCGACGCGCTCGAGGCAGCAGACGGTCTACTTGAAGCGGTAGGTGATGCGGCCCTTGGTCAGGTCGTAGGGCGTCATTTCTACGAGGACCTTGTCGCCGGTCAGAACGCGAATGCGATTCTTGCGCATGCGGCCGGCGGTGTGGGCGATGATTTCGTGTTCGTTTTCGAGCTTGACCCGGAACATCGCATTCGGCAACAATTCCGTTACGACGCCCGGAAACTCGAGGACTTCTTCCTTCGGCATTCGGTACCTTTGGTTTGGATGACTTGCCCGGCGTCCCGGCCGGAATTTGCGCGGAACCTATATGATAATCCGCGCTTTGTGAACACGCTTAATCGGCGTCGATTTTCTGTGCGTCTACCGCAAATCTTTCGACCATTCTTGCCTTCAGCCGTTCGCGCACGTCCCTGTAGGCACTCATGATCTGATCGCGCGTACCGGTCGCTGCCGTCGGGTCGGGGGTCGGCCAGTACTCGACGTCGACGGCCATCGACCGGGTGAGTTCGAGGGCGGCGTGATGCGCTTCCGGCGCAAGCGTGACGATCAGGTCGAAATAATCGTCCTCCAGATCGTCGATGGTCCGCGGCTGGTGCTCGTCCAGTGCCATGTTTTCTTCGGCCAGCACGGCATCGACGAAGGGGTCGCGGTCGCCGGCACGCACGCCTGCCGAGGTGACGAAGATCGACGGCGACAGGCTGTGGCGGGCAATCGCTTCGGCCATCGGCGAGCGGACCGAATTCATTCGGCACATGAACAGGATGGAGCGCGGAGAGGTTGCGTTTCCCGCCATATGTCATCCGCGCCAGTGCAGAACGCAGATCAGCGTGAAGAGGCGGCGGGCGGTGTCGAAGTCGATCTCGATCTTGCCGGAGAGACGATCGAGCAGGGTCTGCGAACCCTCGTTGTGCAGGCCGCGCCGGCCCATGTCGATCGCCTCGATCTGGCTCGGCGTCGAAGAGCGGATCGCCTCGTAATAGCTTTCGCAGATCATGAAGTAGTCCTTCACGATACGGCGGAACGGCGTCAGCGACAGGATGTGGGTGACCACAGCCTCTCCGTGCTCGCGCGAAATGGCGAATACCAGCCGCGCGTCGACCAGCGACAGCTTGAGCCGATATGGGCCATGGCCGTCGTCGTTCATCGGATGGAACGAGTTTTCCTCGATCAGGTCGAAGATCGCGACAGCGCGTTCATGCTCGACGTCGGGCGTGGAACGGCCGATCGATTCGTCGAGTTCGACGTCGACCAGGCGGGAGCGTGCGTGGCCTTTGTCGGACATGGCCGCCTACATGTTCAATCTGATGGCGACGGAGCGCGCATGTGCGTCGAGCCCCTCCGCCTTGGCCAGTGCGATCGCCGCCGGCGCCAGCGCCCTGAGCTGATCGGGGCCGAGCTTCAGGATCGAGCTGCGCTTGACGAAGTCGAGCACCGAAAGCCCGGAGGAAAAGCGCGCCGAGCGGGCCGTAGGCAACACGTGGTTGGAGCCGCCGACATAGTCGCCGATGACTTCGGGCGTATGCTTGCCGACGAAGATCGCCCCGGCGTTGCGGATGCGTGGCAGCAGGGCTTCCGGGTCGGCGACCGCGAGCTCGAGGTGCTCGGCGGCGATGCGGTTGACAAGCGGCAGGGCCGCATCGAAGTCGTCGACCAGGATGACCGCGCCGAAATCGCGCCAGCTGGCTGCTGCCGTCTCGGCGCGGGGCAGGAGCTTGATCTGGCGTTCGACTGCCTCCTCGACCTGCTTGCCGAAGGCGGCATCGTCGGTGATCAGGATCGACTGCGCCGACACGTCATGCTCGGCCTGGGCCAGCAGATCGGCGGCGAGCCAGTCAGGGTCGTTGTCGCTGTCGGCGACGATCAGCACCTCCGAGGGGCCTGCGATCATGTCGATGCCGACGGTGCCGAACACCTGGCGCTTGGCGGCGGCGACATAGGCATTGCCGGGCCCGACGATCTTGGCCACCGGGGGGATCGTCCCGGTGCCATAAGCAAGGGCTGCCACCGCCTGTGCGCCGCCGACGCGGTAGATTTCGGACACGCCGGCGAGATCGGCGGCAACCAGCACCAGCGGGTTGATGACGCCGCTGGTGGCGGGCACCACGATGACGATGCGCTCGACGCCGGCGACCTGTGCCGGCACCGCATTCATCAGCACCGAGCTCGGATAGCTCGCCGTGCCGCCGGGCACATAGAGCCCGACTGCCTCGACCGCCGTCCAGCGCGAGCCGAGTTCGACGCCGATCGGGTCGACGTAGCGGTCGTCCTTGGGCATCTGGCGGGCATGGTGCGAGCGGATGCGATCGCGGGCGAAACGCAGCGCCTCGACCGTCGCGGGATCGGCGTCCTTGTAGGCCTGGTCGATATCGGCGCGGGTCACCGCGATGCCGAGCGTCGTCAGGTCGGCCCGGTCGAACTTCCGGGTGTAGTCGATCAGCGCCGCGTCGCCGCGCGCGCGCACGTCGTCGATGATGGCGCGCACCGTGGCCTCGACGTCGGGCGATACTTCGCGCTTGGTCGTCAGGAACGCTGCGAAGCGCGTCTCGAAGTCTGCATCGGATTGGCGAAGGGTGATGGCCATCGAGAATGCTCAGGTCTTGTGGATGGGGCGCGACGAGGCCTGCCAGGCGGCCCCGGTGTCGGTCAATCGGGCTTCGATGACCTCGACCTCGAGCCGGATCGCGGCGTCGCCGGAAAACAGCAGTTCGATCTCGCCGGCGGGATCCTCGCCTTGCGCGAAACCGATCGCCAGAAGCTCCAGCACCTCGTCTTTCTTGGTGCGCGAAATGCCGAAAAGCTTGACCGACAGCACGCGGTCGAAATGCAGGATCGAGCGCCGGCGCTCATATTTGGGCCGGAAGAAACCGGTCTTGGTTTCCCAGGCAAAACGGTTCATCGCCAGCGCAAAACGCTTGGCCGGTGCATCGAAGGCGAGGTCGCCGACCTTGACCACGGCATCCTGCACATGGGCCGAGACGATCTCCAGATCCTCTTCGTCGAGGGCGACTAGCTTGAGCTGGTTCATGTCCGGTCGGCTGCCTGTGCGGAATGTAATGCTTCCGGCTTTGTTAGGCGGTCTTGATGCAGCGCGCAACCGCAAGGGGGAGTAGGGAGGAGGGAGGAGGGAGTAGGGAGTAGGGAGTAGGGAGTAGGGGAGCAGCTTTCCTGTTCCCTTACTCCCTTATTCCCCTATTCCCTTCATTCAGCCGCTGATCCGCTCGATGACGGCGCCGCAGCGCGACAGCTTTTCTTCCAGCCGCTCGAAACCGCGGTCGAGGTGGTAGACGCGGTTGACCACCGTCTCGCCTTCGGCGGCGAGGCCGGCGATGACCAGCGACACCGAGGCGCGCAGGTCGGTCGCCATGACAGGCGCGCCCTTGAGCTTGGAGACGCCTTCGACGATCGCCGTCTGGCCCGACAGCGTGATGTGGGCGCCGAGGCGTGCGAGTTCCTGCACGTGCATGAAGCGGTTCTCGAAGATCGTCTCGGTGATCTTCGACTTGCCCTTCGACATCGTCATCAGGCCCATGAACTGCGCCTGGAGGTCGGTGGGGAAACCCGGGAAGGGCTCGGTTGTGACGTCGACCGGCGAGATGCCAGAGCCGTTACGCATGACGCGGACGCCGGAGTTGGTCTGGATGATCTCGGCGCCGGTGCGCGAGACGACATCGAGCGCACCCTGCAACAGGTCGGCACGCGCGCCTTCGAGCAGCACGTCGCCGCCGGTCATCGCCACCGCCATGGCATAGGTGCCGGTCTCGATGCGGTCGGGGATGACGCGGTGGCGCGCGCCCGACAGCGAATCGACGCCCTCGATGGTGATGGTCGAGGTGCCGGCGCCGGTGATCCTGGCGCCCATGGCGTTGAGGCATTCGGCGAGATTGACGACCTCGGGCTCGCGGGCGGCGTTTTCGAGCACCGTTTCGCCGCGGGCGAGTGTCGCCGCCATCATCAGCACATGCGTGGCGCCGACCGAAATCTTGGGGAACACATAGCGGTTGCCGATCAGCCTGTTCTTGGCCTTGGCGACGACATAGCCGTTATCGACGTCGATGTCGGCTCCGAGCGCCTGCAAGCCTTCGATGAACAGGTCGACCGGCCGCGTGCCGATGGCGCAGCCGCCGGGCAGCGAGACCTTGGCCTCGCCCATGCGGGCGAGCAGCGGGCCGACGACCCAGAAGCTGGCACGCATCTTGGAGACCAGCTCATAGGGAGCGGTGGTGTCGACGATGTTGCGCGCGCTGAAGCTGATGGTGCGCGAATAGCCTTCGCTCTGGCGTTCGCGGCGGCCGCTGACCGTATAGTCGACGCCGTGGTTGCCCAGGATGCGGATCAACTGCTCGACATCGGCCAGGTGCGGCACGTTCTCCAGCGTCAGCGTATCGTCGGTGAGCAGCGAGGCGATCATCAGCGGAAGGGCTGCGTTTTTCGCGCCCGAGATCGGGATGGTTCCGGTCAGCTCGTTGCCGCCGACAATTCTGATGCGATCCATTGGCCGTCGTTTCTCCGGGGGATCCCGGTTCTGGCGAGAAATTTTCTTGCCGCCGTCTAGACCATCGCGCCACCCGGTTCAAGAATCAGGGTTTTGCGGGTCCATGCGCCAAGCGCCTGCCGTGGCCGGTCAGGCTTTCTCGGGTTTCTCTGTCTCTCCCTCGGCCGCGGCAAGGCCTTCCGGCCTCGTATCGGCTTCGCCGGTACGGCGCGAGCGCGCCTGCGCCTTGCGCTTCATCAGGTTGGCGCGCAACTCGGCCGCGAGCCGCGCCTTGCGCGCGTCTGCACCGCTTGAGGGCATTTTTGGTTTCGACGACATGTGGTGGTCCCCGCTTGCCGATCGTTCATAACCGCTTGGCAACGGAAATGGCCAGTTTTGTGGCGTAATGGCGTCTGTGGAAAATCAGTGTCGATTTGCAGCAACTGATAACTTGCGCTCCCCCGATTCATGTGTCAAAAGCCGCCCCGTCCACGGATGCTGCCGTAGCTCAGTGGTAGAGCACTCCCTTGGTAAGGGAGAGGTCGAGAGTTCAATCCTCTCTGGCAGCACCATTTTTTCCCCAGATTTCGAAAAGTTGGGCCCTGCAAGGGCTTGAGGGCGACGCGGTTGCGCGCGGCGAGTCACGGGTTCTTCAATTGTCCTGCGGCTAGCCTGAAGTCGAACATCGCTGGCCGCCCAGGACCCAAGCCCCGCCAAGGAGAGGCTTCGCGAACCGGAGGCCCGGGCTTCATCGCCAACCCGGTGGAATGGGAGCTGGCGCTTGATGATGGGGATGGACGTGGCCGGCTGCTGCACGCGAACAGTCATCTTGCAGGAAGCGGAACCGTCGCAGGCGCGCCGTGCGACATGCTGACGCGAAGGTGAGGTCCAGGCGTCGATACAATGAAAACTATTGCTGCCTTGCTATTGTTCGAATCCATTCGTGCGTGATACTGCGCATTGTCTAATTTAGTTGGTTTGGTATGAAAAAAGTAATTATTGCATTTTCTTCGCTCGTCATTGCGACAACAGCTTCTGCCGCCGCTGATATACAGGGTACTGCTGAGACGACGCCGGTTGCATCTTGGTTCGGCTACGTCGAAGGGGCGTATGCCTTCCGCACCAACAGCCACAATCGGCAGTTCGACGGCGCTGGTTATCTTGACGCGAGAACCGGAGCAGGTGGTTCCGGCGCTGCAAAACTGGGTTACCGTTTTGCCGATAGTTGGGATGTCGCAGCCGGGCTCCGCTATTTGGAGCAGTCCGCCGGCAGGCGCAACGACGATCCATACGACTGGCAGTTCACCGGCGGTCGGTACTGGAATTTTGACGTTGAAGCCGGCTACAATATTGAGCACGACGATTGGTCGCTGCGCCCATTCGCTGGCCTGCGCTACCAGAACTATAGCGCGGATTTCACCGATCATATCTTGTTGCCAATTTTTGTCGCTTCGTCCAGGTCTTGGGGCATTGGCCCAAGACTGGGCTTCGACGTCGCGAGGCCTGTAGGAGAACAACTGAGCTTCTTTGCATCTGCAGATGCCTCAGTCCTGTTCGGTCGGATCAACGCTGACAGGCACTATGGAGCACCAGCCGAGTTTTCCGAAGACCGCACGTTTGCGACTGTTGGCGCGAAGGGCGGCCTCGCCTGGGAGTTCGCGCCTGGTGCCAAGCTTGGTGCTGGATATCAGCTCGAATACCTGTCGGCTGTCGGCTACAAGACGTTTCAGGATGCGCCTCTTCCTGAACCAAGCGGGCGCGCCAGCCAGTTGATCCATGGCCCGTTCATGCGGCTGTCGCTGAACTACTGAGCGGGAAGGCGTCTGCCGGCGACGTCCTGATTGCGGTAGAATCGCTGAAGGCGGTCCGCTGGGCCGCCTTTTTTGCTCACAACTGTGATTCGATCGGCAGATAGCTGATCACTTTGGCCACCAGGCGGCGGCGCAGGCTGGCCTGCGGTTCGTGCTTCAGCTTGCGCGGTCCGTTGGCGGTGTGGTCGGTCCAGCTCAGCTTGTCGCCATGCAGCGACAGCCTGAAGCTGCTGCGTGGCGAAATCTGCGCCTCGATCACCGCCTCGACCTCGCTTGCCAGTTCCTCCTGCCTGAACAGGACGCCCATCTCGGTGTTGAGGGAGGCCGATCGTGGGTCGAAGTTGAAGGAGCCGACGAAGCCTGCCTGCCCGTCGGCGATGAATGCCTTGGTGTGCAGGCTGGCGCCCTTGGAGCCGAACAGCGACATGTCGGTGCGCTCGTCGTCCGGCTTGAGTTCGTAGATGTCGATGCCGTTTTCGAGCAGCGGCTTGCGGTAGCGGACATAGGCGCCATGGACCGCCGCAACGTCGGTTGCCGCCAGCGAATTGGTCAGCACGGTCACCGCAACCCCGTTCTCGGCCAAGGTCGTCAGTTCCTGCGTTCCCGCTTCTCCGGGGATGAAATAGGGCGAGACGATACGCAATTCCCGCCTTGCCGACTTCAGCACCGGCCTGATCGCCGTCATCAGCCAGTTGTCCTGGCCCGCGCCCATGGCCTTTTCCGGCGGGTCCGACGCGACAGCGGCTTCGCTGGTCCAGCGCAGCCGACCCATGCCCGAGGACGACCATGCCCCGCTCTCCTGCGCGACGCGATGGATGTAGGGTTCCGCAAGGCCTGTGGTGGCCGTGCGTTCCAGTCGCGCCCTGAGCGCCGGCAGGTCGCCCTTGGCCATGCCGGTGACATGGCGGATCGGCAGCACCGCCTCGCTGTTCCAGAAACCGTCGAAGATCGCTTCCGTCTGCTCGACCGCGGGGCCGGCGAGCAAAAGATCCATGTCGCGGAAATTGGCCTCCTCCGAGGCATCGAAATAGGCGTCGCCGATATTACGGCCGCCGACGATCGCCAGCCTGCCGTCGGCGATCCATGCCTTGTTGTGCATGCGCCGGGTCGTCCGCACTGCCCGCAGCACGAGTTCCAGCCCGCGTTGCAGGCCGAAGGCCCGCGCCCAGCTCGGATTGAACAGCCGGACCTCGATGTTGGGGTGGCTGTCGAGCGCGATGTAGTTGGGGTCGTAGCCCCGGGCGTTGATGTCGTCGAGGATCAGCCGCACGCGCACCCCGCGGTCGGCAGCGCCGAGGATTTCGCGGGCGAGCAGTCCGCCGGTGAGGTCGTCCTTCCAGTAGTAATATTGCAGGTCGAGGCTGCGCTGCGCGTGGCGGGCGGTATAGGCCCTGACGGCAAAGGCGTGGAGATTGGAGGAAAGCAGCGCCAGCCCGCTCTGGCCCGGATGATCGGCCAGGAGCGGCGCCACCAGCGCATCGAATTGGGTCTCGCTTTCCGCCGTCGGCAGCGCCTGGGAGGGGGTCCCCCGCGCGCGCTTGGCGAAACGGCCAAAAGCATAGACCGCGAGCAGCGACGCGATGACCAGCGTCCCCGCCACTGCGACAATGATGGCAATGAGTTTCATGCGTATTGCGGTCCGCCGGCTGGGATGGGAACCATAGCCTCGCGACAGCATTTCGGTGGAGAGCCATCGTGACGCATGTGGAAAACCTCGAACACCTCGACCATATAGGTTACAGTTGGCACGAACGCCTGCCGCAACTGAACACGAATTTCCCAGAGATTCCAGACGAGTGATGGCTAGCACGCAAGGCTTGGAGATTTCCGATAGGGCAGGTGCCGGGCACCAGCCTTCGGCACAGCACCAGCAGGACGCGTTTTCGATCGCCGCAACCGGCACCCACAGCGAAATCGTCGTTGCCTCCTACAACGTTCACAAATGCGTCGGGCTGGATCGCCGTTTCGATCCGCAGCGCACGATGGCGGTGATTTCCGAGATCGGCGCCGACGTCATTGCGCTGCAGGAAGCCGACCAGCGCTTCGGCGACCGTGCCGGGCTGCTCGACCTCGATGCGGTCGCGCGCGAGACCGGGCTGGTGCCGGTTCCCCTTGCGGGCCGGCGCAAGAGCCATGGCTGGCACGGCAATGTCGTGCTGTTTCGCAAGGGCTCGGTCAGTTCAGCGCGGCAGATCGTGCTGCCCGGCGCCGAGCCGCGTGGCGCCGTCATCGTCGATCTTGAGCTCGAAGCGGGTCCGCTGCGCATCATTGCAGCGCATTTCGGCCTGCTGCGCCATTCGCGCAAGCTCCAGGCCGGCACGCTTTTGACCGCCGCCGAGCTGCACAGCGAAAAACCAACGATTCTTGTCGGCGACCTCAACGAATGGCGCCTGGGCAAGCGCTCGTCGCTGCGCAGCCTGGAACCGGCCTTTGGGCCGATGCACGCCATCGTTCCGAGCTTTCCCTCGCGCTTTCCGGTATTGGCGCTCGACCGCGTCATGGCCAGGCCGCACAATCTGCTCACAGAGATCGAGGCGCACGACACCGCATTGGCGCGCATCGCCTCGGATCATCTGCCGATCAGGGCCGTGATCCGGCTGAATGCCAAGCGCAATGGGCTGGCTGAAGCCGCCTGATCACTGGACGACGAAGAAGTCGCTGATCCTTGCCGCCATCTCCCTGAGCAGCGGCAGGATCTCCGCTTCCATCTCGGCCGGCGTGTGGCGTGTGGACTGCGTCGAGATGTTGATCGCGGCGACGATCACGCCCGATCGGTCGCGCAAGGGGACGGCGATCGAGCGCAGCCCGATCTCCAGTTCCTCGTCGACGATGGCGTGGCCGTCCGTTCGCACCCTGCCGATGATGTCAGCAAGTTTCGCCCGGTCGGTCACGGTCTTCGGCGTCCGCTGGACGATCGCGGCACGGGCGAGGAAGCCCTCGAGGTCGGCATCCGTCAGCCCCGACAGCAGCACGCGGCCCATTGCAGTGCAGAAGGCGGGCAAATGCGCACCGACCTGCAGGTCGACGCCGATGATGCGCGGTCCCGGCACGCGCGCGACATAGACCATGTCCTCGCCCGACAGGGTCGCCGCCGAACAAGACTCATGCAGCTTTGCCGCCGTCTCCTTCATGAAGGGCTCGGCGAAAGTCCACAGCGGCACGCCGTGCAGCCAGATGCGCGCCTGCGTCAGCAGCCGGGGCGACAGCGAAAAGTTCCGGCCCGATTGCACCGCATAGCCTGTCGCCACCAAGGTCAGCAGGAAGCGCCGCGCGCCGGCGCGGGTGAGGCCCGCTTTTTCGGCCGTTTCGGTCAGCGTCAGGCCTGCCGCATTGGCGGCCAGGATCTCCATCACCGACAGTCCGCGCTCCAGCGAGGTGACGTGGTCGCGTGCGGTGTCGTCGTCGCGCATGGCGGCCTTTCTCCGAAATATCTGCTGCGGCAGAGCCTGGTCATTGACTCCAGCGCCATCTTGCCTCAGAAATGTATCGCATAGAAAACAAATGTTCGCAATACGAACTTTTGAGCGAACTTTGGACAACCGGGACGAAACGCGATGACCAAATTTCTCCCCCTGTCGAAGGCGGTCGCCGATAACCTCAACAACGGCGACACCGTGGCCTTCGAAGGGTTCACGCATCTCATTCCCACCGCGGCCGCCCATGAGGCGATCCGCCAGGGCTTCAAGGACCTGACGCTTGTCCGCATGACGCCGGACCTGATCTACGACCAGATGATCGGCATGGGCATGGCCAGGAAGGCGATCTTCTCCTACGCCGGCAATCCCGGCGTCGGCCTGCTGCGACGCCTGCGCGATGCGGTCGAGAACGGTTTTCCACATGCGCTGGAGATCGAGGAGCACAGCCACGCCGCCATGGCCAATGCCTATGAGGCGGGCGCCGCCGGCTTGCCTTGCGCCATCTTCCGCGGCTATCGCGGCGCCGAGCTCGCCAGGGTCAATCCGAACATCAAGTCGGTGACCTGCCCGTTCACCGGCGAGGTGCTGGCGGCTGTTCCGTCGGTTCGTCCGGATGTCACTTTCATCCATGCCCAGAAGGCCAACAAGCGCGGCGACGTGCTCGTCGAAGGCATCATCGGCATCCAGAAGGAGGCAGCCCTTGCTGCCAAGCGCGCGGTGGTGACCGTCGAGGAAGTGGTCGACAATTTCGACGACCTGCACCCCAACCTGACCGTGCTGCCCAACTGGTCGGTCACCGCGATCTCCGTCGTGCCTGGCGGGGCGCACCCGTCCTATGCCCATGGCTACTATATCCGTGACAACGCCTCCTATCTCGAATGGGACGAGATCGCCGCCGACCGCGACCGCTTCCGCGAGTGGATGCAGAAGAACGTCATCGAAAAGACCGCCGACGATTTCGCCGGACGCGTCGAACACCTGAGGAACGTGGCATGAGCGAGCTCGGCTTCACCCCCAATGAAATGATGACGATTGCCGCCTCGCGCGCGCTCAAGGGCGACGATGTCTGCTTCGTCGGCATCGGCGCGCCGTCGGCCGCCTGCAACGTCGCACGCCTGACCCATGCGCCAGACATCACGCTGATCTACGAATCCGGCACCATCGGCACCGCGCCCGACGTGCTGCCGCTGTCGATCGGCGACGGCGAATTGTGCGACACTGCCGTCACCACCGTCTCGGTGCCGGAGATGTTCCGCTACTGGCTCCAGGGCGGCCGCATCTCGATCGGCTTCCTCGGCGCGGCCCAGCTCGACAAGTTCGGCAACATCAACACGACTGTCATCGGCGACTATGCCCATCCCAAGACCCGGCTGCCGGGCGGCGGCGGTGCGCCGGAGATCGCAACCTCGTCGAAGGAAATCTACATCACCATGGCGCAGTCGAAGCGCGGCATGGTCGAAAAGATCGACTTCTACACCTCCTTCGGCCATGGCGACGGCGGCGACCATCGTAAGCGCCTCGGCATCGACACCAAGGGCCCGACGCTGCTGATCACCGACCTCGCCATCTGGAAGCCGGATCCGGTGACCAAGGAATTCACCGTCGTTTCACTGCACCCTGGCGTCACCCGCGACAAGGTCCAGGAGACCTGCGGCTGGACGGTTAAATTCGCCGATACGCTGGAGGAAACACCTGTTCCGACGCAGTTGGAATTGCAGACGCTGCGTGATCTAAAGGCGCGCACCGACGCCGCCCACAAGGGCGAGGCAGTTTCCGCAAAGAGAGGATCCAAGGATGGCTGAGGCCTATATCTGCGACTACATCCGCACCCCGATAGGCCGCTTTGGCGGTTCGCTGTCCTCGGTCCGCGCAGACGATCTCGGCGCCGTGCCGCTCAGGGCGCTGATGGAGCGCAATGCCTCGGTCGATTGGGCTGCCGTCGATGACGTGATCTTCGGCTGCGCCAACCAGGCCGGCGAGGACAACCGCAACGTGGCCCGCATGTCGCTGCTTTTGGCCGGACTGCCGCAGGAAGTCTCCGGCACGACCATCAATCGCCTCTGCGGTTCGGGCATGGACGCGCTGATTGCTGCTGCCCGCGCCATCAAGGCCGGCGAAGCCGAGCTGATGATTGCCGGTGGCGTCGAGAGCATGAGCCGCGCGCCCTTCGTCATGCCCAAGGCCGACGCGGCTTTCTCGCGCCATGCCGAGATCCACGACACGACCATCGGCTGGCGCTTCGTCAACCCGGTGATGAAAAAGCAGTATGGCGTCGATTCGATGCCCGAGACCGGTGAGAACGTCGCGGAGGACTTTTCCGTCTCCCGCGCCGATCAGGATACCTTTGCCGTGCGCAGCCAGAACAAGGCCGTCGCCGCGCAGGAAAACGGTCGCCTTGGCAAGGAGATCACCCCGGTGACGATCCCGCAGCGCAAGGGCGATGCGATCGTCGTTGCCAAGGATGAGCATCCGCGCGCCGGCACGACCATCGAGACGCTGGCCAAGCTGCCGACGCCGTTCCGTCAGGGCGGCACGGTGACCGCCGGCAACGCCTCGGGCGTCAACGATGGCGCGGCAGCCCTCATCGTTGCCTCCGAAGCTGCGGTGAAGAAGTACGGCCTGACGCCGATCGCTCGCGTGCTTGGCGGTGCGGCGGCGGGCGTAGCACCCCGCATCATGGGCATCGGCCCGGCACCGGCGACCAAGAAGCTGTGCGCCCGGCTCGGCATCAGCCCGGCCGACTTCGACGTCATCGAACTCAATGAAGCTTTTGCCTCCCAAGGCATCGCCGTGCTGCGCGAACTCGGCATCGCCGAGGATGCGGAGCACGTGAACCCGAATGGCGGGGCCATCGCACTGGGCCATCCGCTGGGCATGTCGGGCGCCCGCATCGCCGGTACCGCGGCGCTGGAGCTCGGCCTGCGCGGTGGCAAGCTGGCGCTTGCCACCATGTGCATCGGTGTCGGGCAGGGTATCGCGGTCGCACTCGAGCGCGCCTGATCCGCTGTCTGTCCCGAGAATGCAAACGCCCGGCACTGCCGGGCGTTTTGATTTGGAAGATCAGCCGACGAGGCTGATCAGGAAGCGCAGGCTGATCAAAAGCAGGAAGATGCCAAAGGCGACTTCAAGCTTGCGTTTCGACAGCGCGTGCGCCAGCCGCGCGCCCAAAGGGGCGGTCAGCACGCTGGTCGGCACGAACAGGATCAGGCCGACGAGCGAGACATAGCCGAGCGACAGCGGAAACTGCAGGGCGGCGACATCGGGGTATTCCGCCGCGCGCGGCCATCCGGCATAGATATAGCCAAGCGCGCCGGGGATCGAGATCAGCACGCCGAGACCCGAGGACGTCGCCACCGCCTGGTGGATGGGACGGCCGTAGAAGGTCATGAACAGGTTTGAAAGCTGCCCGCCGCCGATGCCCATCAGGCTCGACAGCACCCCGATCAGCCAGCCATAGGCGTTCATGATGAGCTTGCCCGGCATGTCGAGGCCGAGGCGCCATGAATCCTTGCCGAACAGCAGCCTGATCGCCGAGATGCCGGCTACGACGACGAACACCATCTTGAACAGATCCGGCGAGGCATAGCGCGCGATCACGCTGCCCATCAACACACCGAGCACCACCGGCACCGCCCATTGCCTCAGGATCGTCATGTCGACCGCGCCCTTGGCCTTGTGGGCGCTGAACGAGCGGATCGACGTCGGGATGATGATGGCGAGCGAGGTGCCGACGCACAGCGGCATGCGCACCTCTTCCGGCACGCCGACCATGCGGAACAATTCATACAGCACCGGCACGATGACCGCACCGCCGCCGACACCGAACACACCGGCCAGAAGGCCGGTGACGGCGCCCGCGCCGAGCAGCGCGATGGCGAGCCAGATGATTTCGAACATGGTGATGCCGGACATTTCGGGGAACTCGTGTTGGCGTGGCTGAATGGACAGGGTGTCGCCGGACACAAGGTGCCACGTCTGCATGCCCCAAGGTGAGAGCGAGACATATGCCATGAACGGACGGGCCAGTCTCCCCCGGACTGCAAGTCCAATCACGCAACCTCCCAAAATCCGGCAACAGTTTTGCCGAAAACCACCCGGATGGGTGGTTGTGCGGGGAGTGCTATATTCGTATGAATATAACGAATCCGCAGCCGGGCTGCGGCCTGGTCAATCATGGAGGAATGACGATGTTCACGCGTAGGGGATTTGGGTTGCGGCTTGTGGCCGCTGCGGGCGGCTTGGCGGCGATGCTCTCGTTCGGCCTGCCTTCGGCGCGCGCCGATGGCGACGTGGTCGTGTTCGCCGCCGCCAGCCTCAAGAACGCACTCGATGCCGTCGACGCCGCCTGGAAGGCCGAGAGCGGCAAATCCGCGACCGCGTCCTACGCCGCGAGCTCGGCCCTCGCCAAGCAGATCGAGGAAGGCGCACCCGCCGACGTGTTCATCTCGGCCGATCTCGACTGGATGAAGTATCTTGCCGACAAGAAGCTGATCAAGGACGGCTCGGACGTCAAGCTGCTCGGCAACCGCATCGTGCTGGTTGCGCCGAAGGATTCCGCCGCCAAGGCCGACATCGCTGCGAATTTCGACCTTGCCGCTCTGCTTGGCGACGGCCGTCTCGCCATGGGCGACGTCAAGGCGGTGCCCGCCGGCAAGTATGGCAAGGCCGCGCTCGAAAAGCTCGGTGTCTGGTCGTCGGTCGAGGGCAAGATCGCCCAGGCAGAAAACGTGCGTGCCGCCCTCAAGCTCGTGTCGACGGGTGAAGCCCCGCTCGGCATCGTCTACCAGACCGACGCGACTGCAGAACCCGGCGTCAAGGTCGTTGGTGTGTTCCCGGAAGACTCGCATCCTCCCATCGTCTATCCGGTCGGCGTGACGGCGGACTCGAAGAGCGCGGACGCTGCTGCTTACGTGAAATATCTTCAGTCCGCCAAGGCCAAGGAACTGTTCGAGGCCCAGGGCTTCACCATGCTTGCGCCGGTGGTGTCCAACTAGGGAGTGGTTTACCGCTCTCCGGTATTCTTGCCGCAACGACAATCTGTGTCCCATCCCGCACGGCGGGGTGGGACAGGCTTTTTGAGGGAATGCGACTAGGCAATGCTGGACCTCACTCCTGACGAATGGAATGCGGTCCGCCTGTCGATCAAGGTCGGGCTGTGGGCGATGGCTGCCAGCCTGCCTTTCGGCATCGCCATTGCTTTGCTGCTGGCGCGTGGGAAATTCTGGGGCAAGTCGCTGCTCAACGGGGTCGTCCATTTGCCGCTGATCCTGCCGCCTGTCGTCACCGGCTACCTGCTGCTGCTGAGCTTCGGTCGCCGCGGCCCGATCGGCTCGTTTCTCGACGAGTATTTCGGCATCGTCTTCTCGTTCCGCTGGACGGGTGCCGCCCTTGCCTGCGCGGTCATGGGCTTTCCGCTGATGGTACGCGCCATAAGGCTCTCCATCGAGGCGGTCGACCGGCGGCTCGAAGCGGCTGCCGGCACGCTCGGGGCAAGCCCCTTGTGGGTGTTTCTGACGGTGACGCTTCCACTGATCCTACCCGGCATCGTTGCCGGCATGATCCTCTCCTTCGCCAAGGCGATGGGCGAGTTCGGCGCCACCATCACCTTCGTCTCGAACATTCCCGGAGAAACCCAGACATTGCCGTCGGCGATCTACACCTTCACCCAGGTGCCGGGCGGCGATGCCGGAGCCATGCGGCTGACGCTGATCTCCATCGCCATCTCGATGGCAGCGCTTGTGGTGTCCGAGATGTTTGCTCGCCGCATTGGCCAACGCTTGGATATCGGATGACGCTCTCCGTCGCTGTCCACCACCGCCTCGGCGCGCTCGACCTCGAAACCAGCTTCGAGAGCGCCGGTCACCTGACGGCACTGTTCGGACCTTCGGGTTCGGGCAAGACCTCGCTCATCAACATCATCGCCGGGCTGATACGCCCCGACGCCGGCCGCATCGTCATCGGCGACCGGACGCTGGTCGACACCGCAAACCGCCGTTTCGTGCCCGCGTACAGGCGCCGCGTCGGTTTCGTCTTCCAGGATGCCAGGCTGTTCCCGCATCTGACGGTACGCTCGAACCTGCGCTATGGCCGCTGGTTCACGCCGCAAGGCGAGCGCTACGCCGAATTCGACCGCGTGGTCGAGATGCTCGGCATCGGCCACCTGCTGGGCCGGCGTCCAGCTTTGTTGTCCGGTGGAGAAAAGCAGCGTGTCGCCATCGGCCGGGCGCTGCTGGCAAGCCCTCGGCTGCTGCTCATGGATGAGCCGCTGGCCTCGCTTGACGATGCCCGCAAGGCAGAGATCATGCCCTATCTCGAACGCCTGCGCGACGAGACCAGGATCCCGATCGTCTATGTCAGCCATTCGATTGCCGAGGTCGCCCGCCTCGCCACCGACGTCGTCGTCATGGCCGAGGGCAAGGTCGCAGCTTCGGGTCCGACGACCGAGATCATGCAAAGGCTCGACCTGTTGCCACCGGAGGAAGTGGGCGAGGGCGGTGCCGTGCTCGACATGAAGGTGCTGCGTCACGACGAAGGCTTCGGCATGACCGTGCTTGGCGCTGCCGCCGGCGAGATGCGCGTGCCTCGTGTCGCCCTGCCTGAAGGCGCTGTCGTGCGTGTCCGGGTTCGGGCGCGCGACGTCATGATCGCCACCGAGCGGCCCCAGGGCCTCAGTGCGCTCAACATCCTGCCGAGCAGGATCGTTGATATCGGCAAAGTCAACGGCGCGCAGGTCGACCTTCGCCTCGACTGCCATGGCGACATGCTCGTCTCGCGTATCACGCGCCAGTCGCTCGAAACGCTGCAGCTGACTGTCGGGCGCGACGTTTTTGCGGTCATCAAGACTGTTGCCTTCGATCGCGCCAATCTTTCTCCGGGGGCGCCGCTTGTGCTAACCAGCTGAAGACTGGAGTAGCCGATGCCGTCCCTGACCCTGCGCCTCTATCTCGATCCGAAGGGCCGTCTGGGTCCGGGCAAGATCGAGCTTCTCGAACAGATTGCAGCCACCGGCTCGATCTCGGCGGCGGCGCGGGCCATGGAAATGTCCTACAAGCGCGCCTGGGATCTTGTCGAAGAGATGAAGGACATGTTCGGCAAGCCGCTGGTCGCGGCCAAGACCGGCGGCAAGCACGGTGGCGGCGCCGAGCTCACGGAGGTCGGCGAGCAGGTCATCCGCCAGTTCCGCGACATGGAGCGCGCCGTCTACGAGGCGGCCGCGCCCCATATCAAGGCGCTGCAGGCCGAAGCCGATACGAAGTAGCTATTTCCCGAGTTCGACCGAGCGCAGCCGGGCCGCCTCGACGGCTTCGGTGAGCAGGTTCTTGAGACGATCCTCGCCCATCAGCACACCGAGCGCTGCCGCAGTCGTACCGTTGGGGCTGGTCACCTGGCGGCGCAGCACGGCCGGGTCCTCGCGGCTTTCGGCGGCCAGGCTGGCAGCGCCATAGACCGTCTGCATCGCCAGAAGCGACGCCGTCTTCGGCGCCAGTCCGGCATTCTCGGCCGCTGCCGTCAGGCATTCGATGAAGTGGAAGATGTAGGCCGGTCCCGAGCCGGAGACGGCGGTGACCGCGTCCATCAGGCCTTCGTCGGCGATCGTCGCGACTTCGCCGCTGGCCGACAGCAGGTCCGCGACCCGCGCCTTTGTGGCGTCCGTGACGTGGTCGTTGGAATAGACCACCATCATGCCCTTGCCGATGGCGGCGGGCGTGTTGGGCATGCAGCGCGCGATCGGCGTCCGTACACCGAGGATGTTGCTGAAGGTGGCGACCGATGTGCCTGCAGCGACACTGACGAAGGTCGCACGGCCGTTGCCGAAGCGGCGGTAGCCGGCAGTGACCTCGCGAATGACCTGCGGCTTGACCGCAATGACGATGATTTCGGGATCGGCATCGGCCGGGATGCCGCCAACTTCCGAGGCGACGCGGCTGCCGAGCTCGGCGGCGCGGGCGCGCAGTTCGGCGTTTGGCTCGACGACGAATGTCTCAGCTGGCGCGAGCTTGCCCGATTTCAGCCAGCCCGTGAGCATGGCGTAGCCCATGTTGCCGCAACCTGCGAGGATCAGTCTGATGGTCATTCAAAGCCCTCCGAACATCCTGACATAGACCGTCTTGCAGCCATGCGGAAGGGCGGAAACGCCACTTCAGCGTGTGTCGTCCAGTCTCTTGCCGAAGGCGTTGGTGAAGGTGACGCTGCCGCGCGCCCCGGCTTCCCCCAGCACGACATCCATGAAGCCGTCGGTCACCCGGACGACCGCGAAGCCACCCATGAAACCGGCTTTCGGCTTGAAAAGGTCCAGCCCGTCGCGCCTGTAGATCATTGGCGTCTCATGCTGGTGGCCGTGGAAGACGGCGATCACGTTCGCTCCGTCGATGGCAGCCAGCAGCGCGCGCCGGTCGTCGTCGCTCCACCAGTGCGGCTTGCCGCTGCCGGTGTCGTTGAACTGGCGGGCACCGGGGTCCCATCTTTCGATCGAGAACTGGTCCCAGCCATAGTGCTGGAACAGGATCACCGGCCTGCCGTCGCCGGCAAAGGTCTTGAGGTCCCGCTTCAGCCAGCCGAGCGCGCTCGGCGCGTCCTTGGCCGTGTCGCCGGCAAATCTGTGCGTCTGGACGAGATGCAGCCCGCCCCAGTCCCAGGAGTAGCAGTCGGACGGCGCGTCATAGTTGGTGGCCGGGACCGGTGGCTTGAAGAACACGCTTGGCCGGTGGTTGATCTCGACATAGTCGCGTAGCTCGCGCCGGTACCAGTCGACATGCTGCGGCGGCCCATCCTGATCGAGGTCGTGATTGCCGAGCCCGACATAGACCGGCACATGCACGCGGTCGGGGTCGTTTCCTTCCTGGTAGCGATGGCTGAACTGCAAGAGCTGGGTGCCCTCGTGCGGCAGCGTCACCTGCCCACCGCCGTCGTCGGTCATGTCGCCGCCGATGACCAGGCCGAGCGGACGGCCGATTCGTGTGCCGGCGCTGGCAAGGCCCGACGACACGCCACTGATTTCGCTGGGCCACTCCAGTTTTGCGACCTCGTTCAGGGCCGCGATGTGCCGACGCAGGTTCTCGTCCGTCTTGCCTTCGGTCTGGCAGTTCGGACTGAGCCCGCTTGCCATGCGGCAGGCATGGATGTCTGCAGCAAACAGGAAGGTCGCGTCGGCCTTCGGCCATGCGGCACTTCGCACCGGCAAGGTCCGCAGCAGCGGCAAGATGCCGATACCGAGCGACCCGGCGAGCAGCTGGCGTCTGGAAACAGCGGTGGCCATGGCGCCAGAATGTCGTGCGTGCCGGGTGGGATCAAGAGCTCAGGATCAGGCTTTGCGGATCACCACGCGTGACACCAGCCGCAGCCCCAGCACGCCGAAGACGAAGAACAGCCACACCGGGTCGGCCCGGCGGAAGAAGAAGCTTTCGAGGAAGGCGTTGAGCGCGGTGAACAGCACCACCATCATGAACATGTCGCCCAGGAAGACATTCTCCTTGGTCAGCGGAATGCGCATGTAGTCGCGCAGCGGTGCGATCAGGAAAGCGTAGACCGCCGTGACAAGCGCTGGGATGCCCATCAGCACCGCGAGGTCGAGATAGCCGTTATGGCCGTGCACGATGGCGCGGATGTCCCAGTCCTGGTCGAAGGCGCGCTCGCTTTCGGTGAGCAGCGGCGTGCCCCAGAAGCTTTCGTAGCCGTAGCCGAACCAAGGGTGCTTGGCCAGCATCTCGCCGGCATAGGCCCACAGCGTGGTGCGGCCGGTATAGGTGAGGTCGGGGACGAAGTAGGCGGCAAGATCCTTCAGCGGATCGATGAAGACGATACCCAGCGTGGCGAGCGCCGTGCCGACAATGGCCATCGCAAACAACACCGGCGCGCCCGCCCGCATGCCGATCAGGCCTGGCAGGATGACCACCATGATCGACAGCGGCACCAGGCCGGCCGTGGTCTTGGAGCCGGTATGGAACATGAAGAACATGGCGGCGGCGAACAAAATCGCGCCCGACCATTGCCAGCCGCGCCGGAAGAGGTAGATGCCGGCGAAGCTGTAGCAGGCCATGACCGGGGCGGCGATGTTCTTGTGCGAGAACGCGCCGCGCCACAGCCCGGCATGCTGGGGCTCGACACCGTCGGCGCCGTGGATCGCCACGCCCGGGTTGAGCACCACGCCGGCATAGCAGAGCCCGACGACGACCAGTCCCGATACGGCGAGCACCGTCGAATAGGCATCGGCGTTGCGCGGCAGCGCCAGCACGGTCGCCATGGCCAGGATGCCGATCAGGGTGAAGGACGCAGCACGGAACGCAGATCCGGGATCGGTCGCGGTCACCACCGAAATCATGAAGAAGCAGAGCAGGATCGCCCAAGGCATACTCGCCAGCGCACGCAGCCGGTCGGGAGCGGCGAATGTCAGCAGGGCGAAGATCGACAGTCCGCCGAGCGAGCCGAAGCCAAGCTGGTTGACGATGTCGCCGCCGCCGGCGACATCGGCGCCTGCTGGCTGGAACGGGCGGAACGAGACGATCACCACGGTCAGCAGCACCGTCGCGATGGCGGTGGCGACACCCGAACGGGTGAACGCTGCCGACAGCGGCGCCGCATCAGTTCTTTTCAGGCTGCCGATATTGCTCATTGGCATAACCGAAATCGGCGAGCACGCGGCCCAGCGCGACATGGATCGTATAGGCGGCGACCGAAGGCGAACCGGTCCAGATCAGCCGCAAAAGTGCGCGCAACGGCGAGAAGATCAGCAGCGTCAGGCTCTTCAGGAACACCCGCGTATTGGCGAGCGGCGCCCCGGAATACTGCTTCTTGGCGACCAGCGTGGAAATGACGCCGTTGCGCAGGCCGCGCGCCCGGATCCAGTCGGCCTCGACGCGCCGCGCCGGCACGTTCTCGAACAGCTTGGCCTCGGCACACCAGGCGAGCCTGAAGCCGCGCCGCGCGGCCCGGCTGAGGAAATCCGAATCGCCGCCGCCCATGAAGTTGAAGCGCAAATCGAGGAACGGAGGCCCCATCGCCAGCAGCACGTTGCGGGTGAGCAGCAGATTGCCAGAGGAAAACAGCGCCCGGACGGGTCCGGTGCTGGAGTAGGGCGGCGCAAACACCGGATGCTTGGCCCATGTTTGATGCGACGGATTGGCAAACACAGGAAGCTGCGGCCCGCCGACGATGTCGGCGTCGAGCCGCAACTGCGTGCTGCACATGGTTTCCAGCCACAAGGGGTCGGCCAGTTCGTCGTCGTCGATCACCAGCAACTGGGTGAAATTCGGAAAGTGCAGAAGTGCGGTGTGCCAGCCGGCATTGTAGGCGCTGCAATTGCCACGTTCATGGGCGATGATCACCATGCCGGCCATCTTGCCGCTCTCAAACAGCGGCAGTGCCGCGTTCAAGCCCTCGCGGCCCTCGTCGTCATTCTCCATGACGATGATCGCAAAGCGGCGCGCCGTCTGTTGCCTGGCGAGCGAATCGAGCGTCGCCAGCAATTGCTGCGGCCTGCGGAAGGTCGGCAGCGTCACAACCACGTCCACGACGTCATTGGCCAGCGAAGGCGACTGGCCGGCGATGGTCACGGACTTGAGGGGTGGCAGGACGGTCATGGAAAAACGCCGATTCTTACGATGTCCTTGCCTAGCATCGGCACGATAACGGTGAGTTAAATAATGGCGCCTCGGAGGCTTCCCGCCAGTTGCGTTTGCACAACAACGGCCAGATTGCTTAATGAAGACTTCACCGCAGCCTGTTAGCCGTGGGTCAGGAATCTGTTGTGATGCATCTGCTGTTTGCTACATCGATCGTGCCCGACGGAGCACTTTCCTCGGGCTACGAGATCGCCAACCAGGCGATCATCGACGCGTTGCGCCGCAACGGCGTGCGCGTGACCGTGCTTGGTTTCGGTTGGCCGGGCAAGGCACCGTCCGATCCGGAAAATACCGTCCTGCTCGGTTCGCTCGACGTGCGCACCGACACTGCACCCTTGCCGCGCAAGCTTGCATGGCTGGCGAGCGCTATTGCCTCCGGCCTGACATTCGCGTCGGCCAAGCTGCGCGTGGTCTCGGAGGAAACGGTGCGCGATGCGATCCAGGCTGCAGGGCCGTTCGACGGCTACATCCTCAATTCCGTTCAAATGGCCGCGGCTTTCGAAAACGTCTTTCGCGACAAGCAGTCGATCTTCGTGGCGCACAATGTCGAGTTCCGCTCGGCGGCGGAGAATTCGCTGGCCGCCAAGGGTGCCTTCCAGCGCACCCTGTTCCGGCGCGAGGCGAGGCTGCTCGAGGTGATCGAGAAGCGGTTGTGCCGCAATGCGCGCTTCGTCTTCACGCTGGCCGAAGAGGACCGGGCCGAACTCGGCGTCGCCTCCGACACACGCTCGGTTGCGCTGCCGTTGGTCACCCGTTCCGAACTTCCGTCCGCACCCGGCACGCGCCCGATCGATTGCGACGCGGCTCTCATCGGCACCTGGACCTGGGAGCCAAACCGCATCGGCCTCGACTGGTTCCTGGGCAAGGTGGTTCCGCATCTGCGCGCGGATTTCCGCATCCACATCGCTGGCAGCGTTCCGGCCGGTGTTTCCTCGCCGCATCCCGGCGTCAAGTTCGTTGGCCGCGTGCCCAATGCCCAGGCTTTCGTGCGCAGTGCCGCCGTCATCCCGCTGGTCAGCACCTCCGGCAGCGGCGTCCAGCTCAAGACCATCGAGACCTTTGAACTCGGCCTGCCGTCGGTGGCGACGGCGCATTCGTTGCGCGGCATTGCCCATAAGCCTCGGAACTGCATCATGACTGATGATCCCGCAGCCTTCGCCAGGGCGCTCGAACAAACTGTCGATCAGCGCGTGGCCGACGTCGACGGCACCGACTTCCACCGTCGCCAGATCGCGGCGCTGGATCGTGCGATTGCGCTCGGTCTCGCCAGGCTTGGTGCCGGCACGCGCGAGGTTGTCGCTTGAGCCTGACGATCTCCAACCCGGCCGCAACGTTCCGGCGCATCCTCGGGATTCGAGTTGCCAGCCTGGGGCGCGAAGAGGCGGTCTCGCTGTTGTCCGGTTTCATCCGGGAAAAGACCTTCACCAAGGTCGGGTTCCTCAATGCCCACAACGCCAACGTGGCCTGTTCCAACAAGGAATTTGCTGCCGCACTGGACGATTTCCTGGTCTTGGCCGACGGCATCGGCGTCGACATTGCCGCGCGCTGGCTTTACGGGGCACCGTTTCCGGCCAATCTCAACGGTACAGATTTCGTGCCGGCCTTGCTCCTGGCGGCCGACAAGCCGCTGACGGTCGGCCTACTCGGTGCCACGCGCGAAAATGCCGAACGGGCAGCCCAGCGCCTGGGCGAGATTGCGCCGCAGCACCGGTTTGTGGTCGTCCACGACGGCTTCTTCACTGCACAGGAAGAGCCCGCGGTCATCGCCTCTCTGGCCGCCTTGCGGCCGGACATATTGCTCGTCGCCATGGGCGTGCCGCGCCAGGAATTCTGGATCGCACGCAACCTGGGACCGGAGCACTGCACCTTGCCGATCGCCGTTGGAGCGCTGCTCGACTTCCTCAGCGGTTCGGTGCCGCGCGCGCCGGAGTGGATGCGCCGGCTACGCCTCGAATGGTTGTTCCGGCTGGTCATCGAGCCTGGGCGGCTGTGGCGGCGCTATATCGTCGGCAATCCGCTTTTCCTCTTGCGCGTGCTGCGCCAAAAGCTGGCTGGGGATCGTTCTTGAACGCAAGCGGCATGCCTGCTGTTGCCGACGCGGCTCTGGTGACGGCCAGTTACGCTGCCGATTTCGAGCGCTGCCGCCTGTTGTGCGAGACAGTCGACCGCCATGTCACTGGTGCGTCGCACCACTATCTGCTGGTCGAGCACCGCGATGTGGCGCTGTTCCGCCAACTGGAGAGCAGACAGCGTACCGTCATAGACGAGCGCGACCTGCTGCCGTCCTGGCTGCGTGACCTGCCGGACCCGACGAGCCTGTTCAAGCGCCGTATCTGGCTGAGTTTCAAGGCGCCGCCGCTGCGTGGCTGGCATGTGCAGCAACTGCGCCGCATCGCCATCGCCGAGCGGATCGAGCAGCAAACCCTCGTCTATGTCGATTCCGACGTCGCTTTCCTCAGGCCGTTCGACTGCGCCCGGTTCTGGCGCGACGGCAAGTTGCGGCTGTTCATCCGCGAAAACGCCTTGCTTCGCCCGGATCACGAAAATCACCATGTCTGGTCGCGCAACGCCGCCGCCGTGCTTGGCATCGAGGCGCCGGAGGTCTCGCCGCACGACTACATCTCGACCCTGATCGCCTGGCGCCGTTCGAGCGTGCGCGACATGCTTGCCCGCGTCGAGCAGGTGAGCGGCCGGCACTGGGTCGAGGCGGTGTGCGCGCGGCGCAGATTTTCCGAATGCATGATATACGGCCGCTTCGTCGACGAAGTCGCTGGCGGGGCCGGGCATTTCCACGGCTCCGAGGAATTCTGCCGCGTCCACTGGACCGGCACGCCGCTGTCGGATGCGCAATTCGAGGCATTCGTCTCCGAGATGTCGCCGGAGCAGGTGGCGATCGGCATGCAATCCTTCATCGGCACCGATCTAGGCCGTATCAGGAAGCTTGTCGGCGCCTGACCTAGATCGCCTTGGCGGGCCGGCGCAGTGCCGTATAGGTCACCGCTGCCGACGCAAGATAGAGCAGCGCGAACATCCCGTTCAGCGACCACACCAAGCTTTCCGTGTCGGCCACCTGCACCAGCAGGGTCGACAGCAATGCGGCCTTGAGGCCGGCGAGCAAGGCCAGATTGCCGGCGCGGATCAGCGTCTGCCCGCGCGCGAACAGCAACTCGGCGTGATATTCGACGAGGTTGCGCAAGGCCGGCACGAACAGGGCCAGGCCGACGAGCGGCGCGGCCTCGGAAACATTCCGGCCGAGGAAATTGGGATAGAAATGCAGCACCACGGCGAGGAACAGCAGCGCCGAGGTCGAGACGAGCAGGATTCCGGCCTCGATGCCGAGCTTGACCTTGAACCGCGCCAGCATTTGCGGCGCGCGCATCATGCGCTGCACCAGCATCATCGAGAATGTGCGGATCGGGATGGCGGTGAGGTCGACCAATCGCATGACGATGGCATAGATGCCGGCGAGGTGCGGCCCGCCCATGGCCAGGACCAGAAGCTTGTCGAACTCCATCTGGAGATAGAACAGCACTTCCGCGCCGGCGACATAGATCGAGTCTGAAAGCCGGCGCCAATAGAGATCTGGCGTCAGCCGGAGCCTCTGGCGCGGGTAGAAGACGCCGAAGGCGACGGCAAGCGAAACGACATTGCAGGCGACGTAGAACCAGGCCCAGGCTTCGATCGTGGATGTCGGCCAGAAGATGAACAGCACAGCGGCGGCAGATTTGATCGCCGAAGTCAGGATAGCCAGCACTGCGGCGCGGCCGAAGCGGCCGAGGCCGTTGTTGACGATCATCGCCACCTCGACCGGTCGCCACAGCAGCGCCTCGGCGAAGATGACGGTGGCAAAGATGCCAGCCGACAACGTGCTCGAAAAGAACAGGAGCCAGGTCAGCGCCGAGGCAGCGGCGAGCACCGGCAGCGACAGCAGCGACAGCATCAGGAAGCCGGCGGTATAGCTTCCGATCAGCCGCGGCCTGATCGTGGCGGTGCGGTAGAGCGCCGAGATGAAACCGAAGGCGAGCGTGCGCGACAGCATCACGCCGGCAGCAGACGCCGTGGCAAACAGGCCGAAATCGGCGATGGACAACGTGTTGGCCAGCGCCACGAAATAGATCAGCGAGAACACCAGCCGGCCCGCCGAACCGCTGACTGCCGAGAAATAGTCGCGCAGCATTGCGCGCCGTTCCAACAGGAAACTGCCGATACGTTCGCGCAGCGGCATGCGCGGTATGTCGTTGGCCTGGGTCATGATCCGGCTGCAGGATAGGACGCAAAGCTTAATGTGCCGTTTTGCAAGCGCGGCAGGGGAGCGTTGAAGTGACAAAATTAACCTTTTGTTTCCCATGCCTGTTTAGCTTGGGTTAAGAACCGGACGCCTGATCCGTCCCAGTGCATGGAAGCAACCCAAGACATGGCCGATTCTGGGAACCGCGAGGATGGCAGGCGCAAGGGATCGCTGCTCGCGCTCGCCCAGGACGACGCGGCTCCGAAGCGGCAAGGCGCTTCGCTGCTGTCATTAGGCACGGACGAGCATCCCGAGCCGGATGCGCAGGATGCGGCCACGCGCCATCGCATGGCTCGTATTCGCCGCGAGGCGGAGATAGCCGCGCGCAGCTCCGAGGCAGAGCGGGCCACCGAAATGGCGGCGGACACGCACACGCGAACTGACTCTGTAGTTCAAGCTGCCGACGATCCGCACAAGCCGGCCCAGTCTTCGCTGATCGGCGGCTGGCGCGAAAGGCTGGTGGGGCCGTCCCAGCCGGCCGTTGCGCCGGCAGTCGTCAGCACGCCAGCTCAGCCGCAAGCGGTCCAGTCGTTCGACGAACAGGACGACCCGGACGATGTGCGCTGGAAACCTTTGATCGACCCGATGAAGGTCATCGGCGGCATTGGCCGATCCAAGCTGTTGATTGCTTCGACCACGCTTCTCGGCGCGCTTGCGGGCGTGGCGATCGCCCTTTCCATGCCGAAGATGTATCAGGCCTGGACCGAGATGATCGTCGATCCGCGCAACCTGAAGCTCACGGACCGGGAACTGACCGAGGGCGGCCTGTCGTCGGAGGCGACGCTGGCCATCGTCGAGAACCAGGTGCGGGTGCTGACATCGGGCACAGTCCTGACCAAGGTGGTCGACAAGCTCAATCTTGACGAAGATCCGGAATTCAACGGCACGGCCGGCAGCGGCCTCGATGTTCGTTCCTTCGTCCGTTCGCTGATCTCGCCTGACGACAAGGCGACAGGTGCCGTCGATAACAGGCACGCGCTGGCGACGACCCATCTCGCCGAGGCATTGACCGTCGAGCGTGGCGGCAAGACTTTCGTCATCTCGGTGGGTGCCAAGACGGAGAGCGCGGAAAAGTCGGCGCTCATCGCCAACACCATGACCGAGGTCTTCATGCAGACCTACGGCGAGCTGCAGTCCGGTAGTGCGGGCCGTGCGACCGACGAACTCAATGCCCGGCTCGACGAGATGCGCAAGTCCGTCGAAGCCGCCGAGCGCAAGGTCGAAGCCTTCAAGGCCGAAAACGAACTCATTGATCCGCAGGGGCGGCTGATTACCGACGACGAGATCCAGCGCGTCAACGACCAGTTGACCGCTGCGCGCTCGCGTACCCTGGAGCTGAATGCGCGGGCCGCCTCGACCCGCAGCCTCGGCATCGATTCGGTGCTGAGCGGCACCTTGCCCGAGGCGATCAATTCGCCGGCGATCACCGAGCTGCGCGCGCAGTATGCAGCCCTCACCCAGGAGGCCGACCGGGCGGCGGTGAGGCTCGGCCCGCGTCACCCCGAGCGTCTCGCCGTCGAGGCCCAGCTGAGCGGCGCCCGCGAACGCATCGCAACCGAATTGCGCCGGGTCGCGGCCTCCATCCAGGTCGAACTCAAGCGGGCCGTGCAGCTAGAGCAGGAACTCGCCGCCCGGCTTGCCCAGCTCAAGGTGCGCCAGGGCGAAGTCGCTGACGAACTGGTCACGCTGCGCGAGCTCGAACGCGACGTCACCGCCAAGCGCGCAGTCTATGAACAGTACCTGCTTCGGGCGCGCGAGACCGGTGAGCAGAAGGATATCAACTCGGCCAATGTCAGCGTCATTTCGGTTGCCTCGCCGCCGTTGGAATCGACAGGGCCGTCGCGCGCCATGATCTCTCTGGCGGGCATGCTGGCCGGCTTCGCCGTCGGCGTCGGCCTCGGCGGCCTGCGCGGGGCGCTCGAAAGCCTGCGCGACACCGCCAATCGGCGCGCTCGGGCTCGGCCCACGCCGCGCCGCTCCGCGCCCGTGGAGGACAATGAGGGCGGCCGACCGGACGACCGCGTTGAAGTGCCTTCGTCAAGGCTGGATGCGGAACCGGCGCCGCTGTCGGAACCCCAGGTTGCGGAGCCGTCCCCTGCCACTGCGGCCGCGCCTGCCTCGCCGTCGTTGCCCGCCGAGGTGGCGCCGCAGGCAGCAGACGGTGGCTTCCCGCAGTCCTATCCGCCCTATTCGCAGCCTGGCTATGGTCCTCCGCCTCCGGGCTACGCGACAACCTATGCCTATCCGCCGGCTTCCTCCGGATATCATCCCTGGCCGCCCATGCCGCCACAGGCTCCATCAGCGCCTGAGCCCGCGAGCGCCATGCCGCAAGCCGAGGCCCCGTTGCCGCGCAGCCAGATCGATGAGATCAGCGAAAGCCTGCGCGAGGTCCGCAAGGAGCTAAACCAGTTGCGCGAGCGCCGTTCGCGCCGCTACTTCTGAATATTCCGCACTGCGGTTTCGAGTTTACGGCACCGGACGCCGCAATGGCGGGGTTGCGGGTCGAAATTTTGATGACAATGCCGCGCCAGCAGTGCCTGCATAGGGAGTGAACATGGCTGAGATCATTGACGGAAAGATTGTCGCGGCAGAGGTCGTCGAAGGCGTCAAGAAATCAGCGGCGGCGCTTGCCGCGCATGGCGTCAAACCTGGCCTGGCCGTGGTCATTGTCGGCGAGGATCCGGCAAGCCAGGTCTATGTCGCCAACAAGTCGCGTACCGCCAAGGAGTGCGGCTTCCTGTCGGTCCAGCACACGCTCGCTGCCGAAACGTCCGAGGCCGATGTGGTCGCGCTGGTCGAAAAGCTGAATGTCGATCCTTCGATCCACGGCATCCTCGTTCAGCTGCCGCTGCCGGCCCATATCGACGCCGGCAAGATCATCCAGACCATTGCGCCCGACAAGGATGTCGACGGCTTCCATTTCATCAATGTCGGCAAGCTTGCCACCGGCGAGGTCGACACTGCGCTCGTGCCGTGCACGCCGTTTGGCTCGATGCTGCTGATCGAGCGCAAGCACGGCAAGGATCTTTCGGGCCTCAGCGCCGTCGTCGTCGGCCGCTCCAATATCGTCGGCAAGCCGATGGCCCATCTTCTGCTCGCGGCCAACGCCACCGTCACCATCGCCCACAGCCGCACCAAGGACTTGCCGGCGCTCTGCCGCACGGCAGACATCCTGGTTGCAGCCGTCGGCAGGCCGGAGATGGTCAAGGGCGATTGGGTCAAGCCGGGCGCCACCGTCATCGATGTCGGCATCAATCGCATACCGGCGCCCGACAAGGGCGACGGCAAGTCGCGCCTCGTCGGCGACGTCGAGTTCGCTTCCGCGGCAAAGGTTGCCGGCGCCATAACGCCGGTGCCGGGCGGCGTCGGTCCAATGACCATTGCCATGCTGATGGCCAACACGCTGGTGTCGGCCCATCGCCACGCCGGCCTCGAATACAAGGGCCTTTGAAAATGCGGGCGGCGTTGTTGATCGCGGCGCCGCTTCCAAGTCGGCGTAATCTGTAGGCCTGGCCGTCATGTCAGAACCTCATCCCGAAGGCCGCCAGTTCGCTTTCCTGCTCGTCGACAAGTTCTCGATGTTCTCGCTGGTTGCCGCGATCGACACATGTCGCACCGCCAACCGCCTGCTCGGCCGCGACGTCTATGGCTGGACAACGGTTTCGGCCGATGGCGAAGCGGTCATCGCTTCCAACGGCCTGCCGCTCAAGGTCGATTATTCCGTCGCCGACGTCCCGGCGGTCGAGATCATGTTCGTCTGCGTCGGCGTCTCCACCGAATTCCCCGGCAAGAGCAAGGTGCTCGGCGCGCTTCGTTCATGGGGTCGCCGCGGCGCAGCCCTGGGAGCGCTATCGGTCGGCTCCTACCTTCTCGCCGAGGCCGGCCAACTCGACGGCTACCGCTGCACCATCCACTGGGAAAACCGCGCCGGCTTCATGGAGAAGTTTCCCGATATCGAATGCACCAACAACGTCTTCGAGATCGACCGCAAGCGCTACACATGTGCCGGCGTCACCACCTCGATCGACCTGATGCTCGAGATCATCAAGCGCGATTTCGGCGCCAACCTTGCCAACGAGGTCGCCAACCAGTTCCAGCACGAGCGCATCCGCAATGCCGGCGACCGCCAACGGGTCGGCCCCGAACGCGACCTCACCGGCAAGTCGGACAAGCTCAAGCGCATTGTCGAGCTGATGGCCGACAATCTCGACGAACCCTTGTCAGCGGTACAGCTTGCCAAGACGGCGGGCCTGTCGGTTCGTCAGGTCGAGCGGCTGTTCCTGCGCCATCTCAATGTGACGCCCGGCCGCTATTACATGCGGCTCCGGCTCGAGCGTGCCCGCGAGCTGCTGCGCCAGACCAACATGCCGATCCTCGACGTGGCGATCGCCACCGGCTTCACCTCGCATTCCTATTTCGCCCAGAGCTACCGGCTGCAGTTCGGCCGCCCGCCGAGCGAAGAGCGCCGGACCACCTATTGAGCGCTGCCAGGGTTGTCAGCGGCAGGCCCCAAGTTTAGCTTCCTCGAACAAACGGTCTGAATCGGCGAGGGGCAGCATGAAGGCGTTCACACGAGGCATCCTGACGTCTGTCCTCATGCTGGCGGGAGTGGCGGGCGCGAGTGCCGCCGACCGTGCCATCATCGTGCTCGACGCCTCGGGTTCGATGTGGGGCCAGATTGATGGCAAGCCCAAGCTGGAGATCGCCCGCCAGGCACTCCGTTCGGTGCTCACCACCATTCCCGCCGACACCGAACTTGGCCTGATGGCCTATGGCCATCGCGAAAAGGGCAGTTGTTCCGACATCGAGCTGGTGGTGCCGCCGGCGTCCGGCTCGGCATCTGCCATTACCGCTGCCGCCGACAGCATGAAATTCTTGGGCAAGACGCCGCTTTCTGCCGCGGTCAAGCAGGCTGCCGAAGACCTCAGATACACCGAGGACAAGGCAACCGTCATTCTCATCACCGATGGGCTGGAGACCTGCAACGCCGACCCTTGCGCACTGGGCAAGGAGCTTGAGCAGTCGGGAGTCGATTTCACCGCCCATGTCGTCGGCTTCGGCCTGACGGCGGAGGAGGGCAGGCAGGTCGCCTGCCTCGCCGAAAACACCGGCGGCAAGTATATCCAGGCTTCCGATGCGAAAGGGCTCGAGGACGCGCTCGCCCAGACGGTTGCCGAGCCTGCGCCCGCGCCGGCCCCTGAACCCGCGCCGGCGCCTGAACCGGCCAAGCCGGAGTTCAATTTCATTCCAGAGCTGACGCTGGCCGAAGGCGGAGCGCCGCTGAAGGACGCCGGCAACGCCTGGGAAATCTACAAGGCCAATGCCGACGGCACCAAGGGCGAACGTATCACCACCGAGTACAGCAACTACAAGGGATCGCTGGAAGCCGGCGACTACGTCATCCGCGCGACGCTCGGCGAGGCGGCGGTCGAGCAGCCGCTGAAGGTCGAAGCGGGCCAGGCCTACAAACCGCTCTTTGTGCTCAACGCCGGCACGCTGATCGTCAGGCCACGCCCCAGCGAAGGTGGCGACATCAACACCGGTGCGGCCGTCGTCCTTGACTTCCCCGGTGGCGACCACCCGGCGACCTACTACGGCGAGACCAAGGTGGTGCTGCCGGCCGGCGAGACCAAGGTGAAGGTCACCATCGGCCAGGGCGAGGCCAATGAGACGATCCAGTTCGCCGCCGGTCAGACCGTCGAGAAGGACATCGTCGCAGGCGTCGGCCGCGTGGTGGTCAATGCGCTTTATGCCCAGGGCGGCGACAAGGTCGACGCCGGTGGCCTCGATGTCAGAATCTACAAGGCGAAGAAGAAGATCGACGGCACGCGCGATCAAGTCACTTATGGCTACGGGCCGGACAACAAGTTCGACCTGCCGGCCGGCGACTATGTCGTCGTTGCACGCATGGACCAGGCCGAGGCCGAACAGCCCTTCAACGTTCGTGTCGGCGAGGCGGGCGACGTGACCGCCGTGCTCGGCGCCGGCGTGCTGGCGATCGAGGCTCCGGGTGCCAAGGAGATCCGGGTCTACGCGGCCAAGAAGGACATCCAGGGCAACCGCAAGGATTTTGGCTACGCCTACGACCAGAAGCACCAGGCCACGCTGCCTGAGGGCGATTATGTCGTCGAGGCCGACCTGGGCGATGCCGGCAAGAAGGAAGGTTCTGCCAGCGTCAAGGCGGGCGAGCGCACCGAGCTCACCGTGCAGTAGCATTGTCTCGCGCCGCTATTGCAGCTATGAAAGCGGCGCAACTCGAACGACAAAGGAGGGCTGCGTGATCGAGCATTTCTATCTCCACCGCCAGCGCGGCCCTGTCCACGCCCTGCAAATGCGTTTGCAGGGCTGACCTCGGACGACGCGCCAAAGCGCAACTCTCTCCCGGTCTGCCCTCAGTGGTGATGCGGCATCGAGCCTTGTGCTCGATCGCATCTGGACAACTCACCGGACTTGGCTCCCCAAAAGCATCTCGTAAGATCGGATGCGGGCGAAGGTCCGGACAGACCAGAGAACGAACATGGCTTTGATCAATCTGAGGTCGCTTGGCGTAACGCTCGGTGCTCCGCTCTTTTCCAATCTCAACCTTTCCATCGAACCGGGCGACCGGCTCGGCATCGTCGCTGCCAACGGCCGCGGCAAGTCCACGCTGCTGCGCTCGATCACAGGCGCTTTCGAACCGACGACAGGCGATATCACCCGGGCGCGCGGCTTGCGCGTCGGCCATGTCGAGCAGGACGTGCCGGCCAGCCTGCGCGATGTGGCCTTCTTCGAGGCGGTGCTGCAGGCGCTGCCGGCCGATCAGGCCGAAAGCGAAAGCTGGCGCGTCGACATCGTGCTCGATGAACTCGATGTGCCTGAGGAGATGCGCCAGCGCCCGTTGTCGCAACTGAGCGGTGGCTGGCAGCGGCTGGCCATGCTCGCCCGCGTCTGGGTGACCGAACCCGACATGCTTTTGCTCGACGAACCGACCAATCACCTGGACCTCGCTCGTATAGCCCAGCTCGAAAACTGGCTGAATGCGCTGCCGCGCGATGTGCCGGTGGTGATCTGCAGCCACGACCGCGCCTTCCTCGACGCCGTGACCAACCGGACGCTGTTCCTGCGCCCCGAGAACTCGCAAGTGTTCTCGCTGCCTTATTCCAGGGCACGGGAAGCGCTCGACGAGATCGACGCGTCGGATGCACGCCGCTTCGAGAAAGATATGAAGACGGCGCAGCAACTGCGCCGACAAGCCGCCAAGCTCAACAACATCGGCATCAACTCGGGCAGCGATCTGCTGGTGGTGAAGACCAAGCAGCTGAAGGAGCGGGCGGACAAGTTGGAGGACGCTGCACGCCCCGCCCATCTGGAGCGGTCGGCCGGTGCGATAAAGCTCGCCAATCGCGGCACGCATGCCAAGGTGCTGGTGACGCTCGACGATGCGCCTGTCACCACGCCCGACGGCACGGTTCTGTTTAAGACTGGCAGGCTGTGGATCCGCCAGGGCGACCGCGTCGTACTGCTCGGCCGCAACGGCACCGGCAAGACGCGGCTGGTCAATATGCTGAGGCGCGCCATCGCCCAGCCGGACGTCGCGGTGGACGGCATCAAGGCGACGCCTTCGCTGGTGCTGGGCTACGGCGACCAGGGCCTGTCCGATCTCAGGGACAGCGATGCGCCACTGGCCGTTCTGACGCGGCGCTTCGAACTCGGCGAGCAGCGCGCCCGCACCTTGCTTGCCGGCGCCGGCATGACTGTCGAGATGCAGGCCAATCCGATCGGTCGCTTGTCCGGCGGCCAGAAGGCTCGGCTCGGCATGCTGGTGCTGAGGCTCACCAATCCGAACTTCTACCTGCTCGACGAGCCGACCAACCACCTCGACATTGACGGGCAGGAGGCATTGGAGGACGAACTGCTCAAGCACGAGGCGAGCTGCCTGCTGGTGTCGCACGACCGCAGCTTCGTCCGCGCCGTCGGCAACCGTTTCTGGCAGATCGAGAAGAAGCGCCTGATCGAAGTCGAGAGCCCGGAAGGCTTCTTCGCCGACGTGGCAAAAAACGGCGCATAGCCTTCGGTGCGAGAAAGGCCTGTTGGAGCTTTGGCTTCGGCAGGCCTTTTCGCCGTGCTATCGTTCCCGCAAAAGCGAAGGCAACGGAGGTCGAAATGCGTTTGTTCCTGGCGGCACTCGTGCTGACATCAGTCGCAGATACGGCCTCGGCAACCACCGTCACTTTCGAGTTGCCCGGCAATGCTGCGGTCGACCGACAGACGGCCAGCTACAAGTGTGGCGACCGCGACGTGAAGGCTGAGTACATCAATGCCGGCAGCAACTCCCTCGCTGTACTCACGATGGGCGACGAGATCGTCGTGGCTGTCACGGTCCTGAGCGGCAGCGGCGCCAAATACGCTGGCCAGCAATATGTCTGGTGGACCAAGGGTAATAGCGCCGACCTCTACGACCTGACCAAGGGCGAGGACGCTCCGCCGGTCTTCTCCTGCACGGCGGAGAAGTAGCGCTGAAGGTCGGGGCGCTGCAGAGCTATTCCGCCCGGCTTTTGAGCAGGGTCACCGGCTTGCCTTCGGCGGCCAACAGCCGAGCGGCTTTCCTGTCGAATGTCGCGAACTGCTCGGCGCCAGCTTTGTAGCCCTCGTAAGCCATGGCTGCATCCGCGAAGTCACCGCCAGCCCGCAAGTGAGCAAGGCCGGCAGCCACTGCGGCGTGATCGACGACGACATGCCGTGAACTAAGCGTGTCTTCGATCCCTCGCGCTATCGCTTTTCGCTCTATCCCGAGGCTGCTGAGAACCCAGACCAGCTCGCAGAGAGTGACCAGGGGAATGACGATTAGGTCCGCTTCCGCGAGCAAGGCCTGGGCGACCTCGGCTTGGCCAGGGTCGTCCGCCAGCATCGCGCGAGCGAGAACATTGGTATCGACAGCGACCTTCACCGCTTGCCGGCCCAGGCGTCTGCTATGACCTTGTTCATGTCCTCAACGGAAACCGGTGCGCGGCCGGGATCATGAAAGATGCCAAATATGGCTTCGATCCCGTGTCGTTCGTGCGGCGCTGCCTTGAGCACGACGTTGCCGTCAGGGGCCAGATCCAGAAGGATCTTGTCGCCTGGTTTGACACCGAGGTGCCTCAGCACCTCTTTCTTCACCGTGATCTGGCCCTTCGACGTTACCGTCAGCGTTTGCATGGCATGGCTCCTGATCCCAGAAAGTAAGGCAGAACTGCCTTACTTTCAAGCTGAGGTCACGCCGTCCCGAACGCGCTCGCGCCATGGTCGGCGCGGCCGGCCATCTGGCGGAAGCCGGCGAACAGCTCGCGGCCCATGCCATGTTCGTTGCCCGAGAGGTCGCAGACCGGGGCTGGGCGCAGCGCAAGATCCCCGGCCGGCACCAGCACTTCAAGCGTGCCGATCTCGGCGTCGAGCCGGACGATGTCGCCATCATGGACGCGGCCGATCGGACCGCCCTCTAGCGCTTCCGGCGTGACGTGGATCGCCGCCGGCACCTTGCCCGAGGCGCCCGACATGCGGCCGTCGGTGACGAGCGCAACCTTGTGGCCCCGATCCTGCAGGATGCCCAGCACCGTGGTCAGCTTGTGCAGTTCCGGCATGCCGTTGGCCTTGGGGCCCTGGAAGCGGATGACGGCAACGAAGTCGCGGTCGAGCAGTCCGGCCTTGAAGGCGTCGTTGAGGCCCTGCTGGCTGTCGAACACCAATGCCGGTGCTTCGATGATGCGACGCTCGGGCTTCACGGCGGAAGTCTTGATGATGGCATGGCCGAGATTGCCGCCGAGCACCTTGAGGCCGCCGCTCGGCTGGAACGCCTTGGATGCCGGTGCCAGCACCTTTTCGTCGCCGCTTTGCTTGGGGGCGGGTTCGCGCACGACGGAGCCGTCGGCACCGAGCTGGGCTTCGACCGCATATGGCCGCAGTCCTTCGCCCCACACTGTCTGCACATCCTCGTGCAGCAGTCCCGCGTCGAGCAGTTCGCGGATCAGGAAGCCCATGCCGCCAGCTGCCTGGAAATGGTTCACGTCGGAAAGCCCGTTCGGGTAGACGCGGGCAAGCAGCGGCACGGCATCCGACAGGTCGGAAATATCCTGCCAGGTCAGGCGGATGCCGGCGGCCGCCGCCATGGCGATCAGGTGGATGGTGTGGTTGGTCGACCCGCCCGTGGCATGCAGGCCGACGACGCCGTTGACCACTGAGCGCTCGTCTATCATGCGCCCAGCTGGGATGTATTCGTTGCCGAGCGCGGTGATCGCCAGCGCGCGCTTGGCGGCCTCGCGCGTCAGCGCATCGCGCAGCGGCGTGCCCGGATTGACGAAGGAGGCGCCCGGAGTGTGCAGGCCCATGATTTCCATCAGCATCTGGTTGGAATTGGCGGTGCCGTAGAAGGTGCAGGTGCCCGGGCCGTGATAGGACTTCGATTCCGCTTCGAGCAGTTCTGCGCGGCCGACCTTGCCCTCGGCGTAGAGCTGGCGGATCTTGGCCTTCTCGTCATTGGGCAGGCCCGAAGTCATCGGTCCCGCGGGCACGAAGATCGCCGGCAGGTGGCCGAAGGTCAGTGCTGCGATCACCAGACCCGGCACGATCTTGTCGCAGACGCCGAGGTAGACGGCTGCATCGAACATGTTGTGGCTGAGGCCGATGGCCGCCGACATGGCGATCACGTCGCGCGAGAACAGCGACAGCTCCATGCCGGGCTGGCCTTGCGTGACGCCGTCGCACATCGCCGGCACGCCGCCTGCCACCTGGGCGATGCCGCCGGCTTCGCGCGCAGCATCCTTGATCAGCTGCGGATAGGTCTCGAACGGCTGATGCGCCGACAGCATGTCGTTGTAGGAGGTGATGATGCCGATATTGGCGACCTTGTCGCCGCCCAGCGCCACCTTTTCCGAAGGGCTGCACACGGCAAAGCCATGGGCGAGGTTGCCGCAGGAGAGCACGCCTCGGTTGGCAGTCTTGCCGGCGGCGTCATCAACGCGGCCGAGGTAAATCTCGCGGCTGACCCGCGAGCGCTCGCGGATGCGTTCGGTGATGGCTTGGATGTCGTTCCTGGCGGTCATGACCTCAGTCCTTTCAACTCGGTGCCCGAACCGGGGGAGCTTCGGGCCTGCGGCATGGTCCGTGAGGGGGCATGCCTTGTTCAACGCGCCACGGCGCTATTCGGACGCCGGTGACGCGAGCGCCCGTCTCAGGGCGCCCAGTAGATCTCGGCGGCGCGGGGCCCCCGGTCGAGCACGGTGCGGATCGGCAAGGCCGGTTCCGACGCGAGCGCCGCCTCGATGACGTTGCGCTTTTCCGCACCTTCGATGTGGACGACGACAAGCCCGGCCCCGACCAGCGCGGGCAGCGTCAGCGTCAGCCGGGGTTCGCCGGCGCTGTCGGCATGAACCGGCATGACGATGCGCGCCGATGCCGTATCGAGCAGGGCGTCGAGCCCGTCCGCATCCGGGAAGAACGAAGCCGTGTGGCCGTCGCCGCCCATGCCCAAAATCGTCGCATCGAGCGGCCAGGGCAGGGTGCGGATTTCCGCATCCGCAAGATCGGCGCTCGTTTCGACCGTTGATGCCTCATGGAACAGCGGTGCGAAGCGTGCTGCCGAAGCCTCGTTCTGAAGCAGGCTGGCCTTGGCCAGTGCCGCATTCGAACGCGGCGAACTCTCGGGCACGAAGCGCTCGTCGACGAGCGTCACGGTTACCTTGCTCCAGTCGAGCGCTTCCTTCGACAGTGCGGCAAAGAAGCGGCCAGGCGTCGAGCCGCCTGAAACGGCCAGGAACGCTTCTCCGCGGCGCCCGATCGCAGCCCGCAACGCGTCGGCCACAGCGCTTGCCAGCGAAGCCGCCAGCTCTTCCCGCGTGGCAAACTCGTTCCAGTGGGGCGCAATGCCAGCCATGGCGCTCAATTGCTCTCGTGCCAGGTGCGGCCGTCGCGTTCGATCAGCGCGATCGACGCAGACGGGCCCCAGGTGCCGGCGGTGTAGCCCTGGGCTTCCTGGCGGCTGCCTTCCCAGGCGTGCTGGATCGGGTCGATCCATTTCCACGCCGCCTCGACCTCGTCGCGGCGCATGAACAGCGTCTGGTTGCCGCGCACCACGTCCATGATCAGGCGTTCATAGGCATCAGGCGCGCGCCCGTCGAACGACTGGGCAAAGCTCATGTCGAGCGGGATCTGGCGCAGGCGCATGCCGCCCGGACCGGGATCCTTGATCATGATGAACTGCTTGACGCCTTCGTCCGGCTGCAGGCGGATGACCAACTGGTTGTTGAAGATCGGCCCGGCACTTTCGCCGAAGATCGAATGCGGGATCGGCTTGAACTCGATGACGATTTCGGAGACGCGCGATGCCAGCCGCTTGCCGGTGCGCAGGTAGAACGGCACCCCGGCCCAGCGCCAGTTGGCGATCTCGGCCTTGATCGCGACAAAGGTCTCGGTGGTGCTGTCGGCGCCGAGTTCCTCGATGTAGCCTTTCACCGGGCCGCCGGCGGAAGCGCCGGCGCGGTACTGGCCGCGCACCGTTTGCTTGGGCGCCTCATTGCCGTTGACCCGCTTCAGCGCGTTGAGAACCTTCAACTTTTCGTCGCGAACCGCATTCGCGTCCATCGAGGCGGGCGCTTCCATGGCGACGAGGCAAAGCAGCTGCAGTATGTGGTTCTGCACCATGTCGCGCAGCGCGCCTGCCTTGTCGTAGTAGGTGACGCGGTCTTCCAGGCCGACGGTCTCGGCCACCGTGATCTGCACATGGTCGATATGGGCGGAGTTCCACAGTGGCTCGTAGAGCGCGTTGGCAAAGCGCAGCGCCATCAGGTTCTGCACCGTCTCCTTGCCGAGATAGTGGTCGATGCGGAAGATCTGGTGCTCGCCGAAATCGTCGCCGATGATGTCGTTCAGCGCCTTGGCTGACTCCAGATCGCGGCCGATCGGCTTCTCGACGACGATGCGCGAGTCGGCCGTAACCAGCTTGTGCGCCTTGAGGTGGTCGGAAATGTCGCCGAACAGGCTCGGTGCCACGGCGAGGTAGAAGACGCGGATGCGCTTGCTGTCGCCGACCGACTTCTTCAACTCGGCAAAGCCGTCGCCGGACTTGGCGTCGACGGTGACGTAGCTGAGCCGGTCGAGGAAGGTCTTGAGCTCGGCCTCTTCGATGTATTCCGGCTTGACGTGATCGGAGATCGCCTTCTTGGCGAAGGCCCGGAATTCCTTGTCGTCCATCTTGGTGCGCGACGCCCCGATGATGCGCGTCGGCTCGGAAAACTGGTGGTCGCGCTGGCGGTGATAGAGCGCCGGCAGCAGCTTGCGCTCCGACAAATCGCCGGTGCCCCCGAAAATGATGAAGTCGAAAGGATCGACGGGGATGATCTGGCTTGTCATGTTCTATCCGTTTCCAGGACGGCCGTGATGTCGCCGACCGATATATGCTAATCGATTTAAAAACGCCAGTGCCTCGGTGTCACAGTTTCGTTTTCGATGCTGCGATCATGTCCACCGAGCATAGGGCTTCGGCGCTCCCGTTTCCAAGAATAAGCCGCTGGCGTCGGTGCATCGGGCGCACTACCTCGCGCCCAGCATTGCGATGAACTGTGACGACCGCTAGACCGGACATGCAGAAAATCGACGGGGCGGCAGGACGATGCGACTCAAGGACAAGGTAGCGATCATAACAGGTGCGGCAGCCGGCTTCGGCGAGGGCATGGCGAGGCGTTTTGCCGAGGAGGGCGCGAAAGTGGTCGTCGCCGACCTGAATGCGAGGGAAGCCGAGCGCGTCGCGGCCGAAATCGGCAATGATGCGATTGCAGTCACCACCGACGTGTCGCAACGCTCCGAATTCGACGAACTGGTCTATGCCACCAAGAGCGCCTTCGGTCGCATCGACATCATGGTCAACAATGCCGGCTACACCCATCGCAACGGCGACCTCGTCGATGTCGAGGAAGACGTCTTCGACCTCATCACCGCCGTCAACATGAAGGCGATCTATCATTCCGCCCGCGCCATCGTGCCGATCATGGAGCGCCAGGGCGGCGGCGCGATCCTCAACACGGCCTCGACGGCAGGGCTCAGGCCGCGCCCGGGGCTGACCTGGTACAATGCGTCGAAGGGCTGGGCGATCACCGCCACCAAGTCGATGGCGGTCGAACTGGCGCCCAGGAACATCCGCGTCAATTGCCTCTGCCCGGTTGCCGGCGAAACCGGAATGCTGGAAAAATTCATGGGCAAGGACACACCGGAGATTCGCGAAAAGTTCAAAGCTTCGATCCCGCTCGGCCGCTTCTCGACGCCGCTCGACATCGCCAACGCCGCGCTGTTCCTCGTTTCCGACGAGGCATCGCTGATTACCGGCGTGGCGATGGAAGTCGACGGCGGGCGCTGCATTTGAGCGTTTCTGCCGCGAGGTAACCGCATCTCGGCCTGAAATGGGGCCCGCAAAGCTTGACCGGCGACGTCGGAACCCTATTCCAATGGTTGAAAACCAGCAGGAAACGCCATGCACAGGGTTGCGATTAGCGGTACCGGCATCTTCACGCCGGAGGAAGTCATCACCAACGCCGAGTTGGTGGCCTCCTACAACGAATATGCCCACCGCCAGAACAGGCTCCATGCCGACGCCATCGAGGCCGGCGAGCGTGAGCCGATGGCGATGTCGTCGGAAGAGTTCATCGTCAAGGCATCCGGCATCGAGCGCCGCCACGTCGTCTCGAAGTTCGGCATCCTCGATCCCGGCATCATGCATCCGGTGCTGCCCGAGCGCGCCGAAGACGAGCTGTCGTTGATGGCCGAGATTTCGGTCAAGGCGGCCGACAAGGCGATGAAGAAGGCCGGGCTCACCGCTGCCGATATCGACGCCGTCATCTGCGCTGCTTCCAACCACGAGCGTGCTTATCCGGCGATTGCCATCGAGGTGCAGCAGGCGCTCGGCATCAAGGGCTTTGCCTTCGACATGAACGTCGCCTGTTCCTCGGCGACCTTCGGCATCCAACTTGCCGCCGACATGATCCGCACCGGCTCGGCCCGCGCCATCCTGATGGTCAATCCGGAGATCACCTCCGGCCACCAGGAATGGCGCGACCGCGACTGCCATTTCATCTTCGGCGATGTCTGCACCGCAGTCGTGCTCCAGCGCGCCGACGATGTGAAGACGGACAACGCCTATGAGGTGCTGGCCACCCGCTGCCTGACCGAGTTTTCCAACAACATCCGCAACAACAACGGTTTCCTGCGCCGCACACGCGAAGGCCACATGGCCGACCGCCGCGACATGCAGTTCCATCAGGAGGGCCGCAAGGTTTTCAAGCAGGTGGTGCCGATGGTGGCCGAACTGATGCTGGGCCACCTCGCCGACCAGGGTATCGATCCTCAAAACCTGTCGCGGCTGTGGCTGCACCAGGCCAACAAGGGAATGAACGACCTGATCGGCTCGAAGGTGCTGGGCCGCGAGCCGAGCCGTGAGGAGCAGCCCAACGTGCTGCAGGACTACGCCAACACCTCCTCGGCCGGCTCGATCATCGCGTTTTCGAAATTCTCCGACGACCTGCCGTCGGGCAGCCTCGGCGTGATCTGCTCGTTCGGTGCCGGCTATTCTGCCGGCAGCGTCATCGTCAGGAAGATCTAGGCTTCTCCGCGAAGCCGCTCGACCACCCGGTCGGCCATGCGTTCGCAGCGCCAGCCATTGAACGGGAACAATTCGGCAAAGCCCGTCGAGAGCCTTCTTTCGATAGCTGTCCGCATCAGACGGCGCGCCCGAAACAGGCGCGTCTTGACGGTTTCCGGCTTGATCGAGAGCTGGGCTGCCGTCTCTTCGATGCTCATTTCCTCGACATCGCGCAGGATGAAGACGAGGCGGAAGATCTCCGGCAATTCGTCGATTGCCTGTTCGAGCAGTTCGCGCGCTTGCCCGCGAGCCAGTTCGGCGTCGGCGCCAGGCGGGGTCAGCGATGTCGGAAACATGATTACCTGGCCTCCGTTGGCTGCGGCAGCGACATCCAGTTCCTCCAACTCGGCGACCGGCCGTCGCTTGCGGATGCGGGTGAGCGCTTCGTTGAGCGCGATCCGCGTGAGCCATGTCGAAAACAGCGCGTCGCCCTTGAAGCTGTCGAGCCTGGTGAAGGCCTTGACGTAGGTTTCTTGCACCACGTCCTCGGCCTCCGCGTCGTCGCGGGTGACGGTTCGGGCGACGCGGAAGAGCCGCTGGTTGTTGCGCTTGATGAGCGCGCGGATGGCATTTTCGCCGCCTTGGCGCGCGAGTGCCACCAGTTCCTCGTCGCGGTGTCCGTCGAGATCGACCTGTTGCCGCAAGATTGCCAGGTGCATGTTGTCGCCTCCATTTTTCGGTCCGGCGCTGCCATCGCTGCAACTTGTGCAGGCGGCACGCAGACGACGATCCGCCCCAACATGCTGGCGTTTGCATGCGGCACCTGACAATACCCTGTTGGTAGCCCCTGCGCCATGCAGCGGCTTCCGAACCATTGGATGCGGCCTGTCGGAAAAGGTTCCCGGGCAAGGGCGGTCCTGGCGCGGGATGTGCGTTTTGCCGGGCTAGATCCTGTCCCTCAGCGCGAACCAGTTGAGCGCCAGAAACAGCAGCGGCGCGCGGAAGCGCCGGCCGCCGGGGAAGGGCGGTATCTTCAGGTCCTCGATCAGCTTGAGCCGGTCGCGGTTGCCGGCGACGGTCTCGGCGTAAAGCTTGCCGAAGAAGTTGGACAGCATCACGCCGTGGCCGGAATAGCCGCCGACGGAGATAACGTTGGGCATCACCTCGCGCACGAAGGGCTTGCGCGGCACAGTGATGCCGACATAGCCGCCCCAGCCATGGGTGATCTCGACATCCTTCAGCGCAGGATAGATCTCGGCGATCTGCTTGCGGATGTGGATGTGGATGTCCTTGGGGTCGTTGACGGCGTAGATCTCTCGCCCGCCGAACAGCAGCCTGCCATCCCTGGACTTGCGGAAATAGCGCACCACGAAGCGTGAATCGTCGACAGACTCGCCGCCGGGGATCACCTTTGAGTCCGCGCCTAGCGGTACGGTCGCGCCGATGAACGAGCCGATCGGCATGATATGCGAGGCGCTGATCGGCTCCAGCTTGCCGCCATAGGCGTTGACCGCGATCAGGCATTTCTGCGCCGTGATGGTGCCGCGCTCCGTCGTCACGCGCACCTTGCCGCCTTGCGAGGTGATGCCGGTCGATTGCGTCTTCTCGAACAGCTGTGCGCCGGCTGCCGCCGCGACCCTTGCGGTGCCGATCACCAGCTTGAGCGGGTGGATGTGGCCCGTGCCTGTGTCGCGCGTGCCGCCGTAGTAATGCGTCGAACCCAGCCGCTCCGCCGTTTCCCGCGCGTCCATGAAGGTGATGTGCGGATAGTTGAAGCGGTTCGCCATGATCTCGGCATGGGCCTTGTAGTCGTCGACGTAGCGCGGTTTGTGCGCCACCGACATCTGCCCGGGCATGTAGTCGATGTCGATGTCGTTGGTGGCCGAGAATTCCAGCAGATGCGCCTTGGCGTCTTCCGCGAGGTCGAACAGCGCCTTGGCGCGGGTGAAGCCGTATTCGCCCTCCAGTTCCTCCGCCCAGGCACGCTGGCCGGTGCCGAGCTGGCCACCATTGCGCCCCGATGCACCGTCGCCGAAGCGATGCGCCTCGATCAGCACGACATTGGTGCCTGCCTTGGCAAGATGCGCCGCTGCCGAAAGCCCGGTGAAACCGCCGCCGATGATGACGACGTCGGCCTGCTTGTCGCCGTCGAGGGCAGGGTACTCGGGCCGCGGGCCGGCGGTGTCTTCGTACCAGGAAAGGCCGGGCGAGATGGGGGAGAGGTAGGGCATGGTGCGGAGGGGACTCCGGGCGGGGGAAGCGAATAGCGAATAGCGAGTAGCGAGTAGTGAGTAGTGAGTAGCGGGGCGGAAAAATCTCGTTCGCTACTCGCTATTCCCTACTCGCTCCCTCACTCACACGTTCAGCAACAAATACTCCCGCTCCCACGGACTGATCACTTCCATGAAGGTCTCGAACTCGGCCCGCTTGATCGCCGCATAGGTGGTGGCGAACGACCGTCCCAGGAGCGAGGTCAGTTCCTCGTCGGCCTCGAACAGGTCGACAGCTTCGAGCAGGCCGCGCGGCAGGTCGATCTCGTCCTCGTTGGCGGTCGTCAGCACCGGCGCTTCGGACGGCAGCTTGTTGGTCAGTCCGATCAACCCGCAGGCCAGCGATGCGGCGAGCGCCAGGTAGGGGTTGGCGTCCGAAGACGGGATGCGGTTTTCGACGCGCCGCCCGCCAGGGTCGGAACGCGGCACGCGGAAGGCGGTGGTACGGTTGTCGTAGCCCCATTTGTTGTTGACCGGGGCGGAAGCCGCCTGCGTCAGCCGACGGTACGAGTTGACGTAAGGCGCAAACATCACCAGCGCATTGGGCACATGCTTCTGCATGCCGCCGATGAAGTGGAAGAAATCCTCGGTCTCCGAGCCGTCCTCGGCGGAAAAGATGTTCTTCCCGGTCTTCTTGTCGATGATCGACTGGTGGATATGCATCGCCGAACCCGGCTGGCCCTGGATCGGCTTGGCCATGAAGGTGGCGTAGGTATCGTGCTTCAGCGCCGCTTCGCGGATCGTGCGCTTGAACAGGAACACCTGGTCGGCAAGTTCGATCGGGTCGCCGTGACGCAGGTTGATCTCGAGCTGGCCCGCACCTTCCTCGTGGATCAGCGTGTCGATCTCCAGGCCCTGGGCCTCGGAGAAATGGTAGATGTCGTCGATCAGTTCGTCGAACTCGTTGACGCCGGCGATGGAATAGCCCGCGCCGCCGCCGATGGGGCGGCCGGAGCGGCCGACGGGCGGGGTCAGCGGATAGTCCGGGTCGGGGTTCTTGCGAACCAGGTAGAACTCGATCTCGGGTGCGACGACTGGCTTCAGCCCGCGCTTTTCATAGGCGGCGAGCACGCGCTTGAGCACGTTGCGCGGCGTGAACTCGACGTGGCGCCCGTCCTGGTGGACGAGGTCGCAGATCACCTGAGCGGTGGGGTCGTCCTCCCACGGAACCACACTCAGCGTCGACAGATCGGGCACCAGCTTCAGGTCGCCGTCATCTTCGGGATATTCGAAGCCGTTGCCGTCTTCGGGATAACCGCCGGAAATGGTCATCATGAACACTGCGGAAGGCAGCGCCAGCGAGGTGTTGGAGGTGAACTTGCTCGACGGCATCATCTTGCCGCGGGCGACCCCTGCCTGGTCGGGCGTGATGCACTCTATGTCCTCGATGCCGCGCCATTCCAGCCATTCGGAGGCTTCTTTCCAGTTGCGTACACCGCGCGTGTTCTTGACGAAAGCAGGCGTGCGGGCGCGAGCCCTCCGAGCGGTCGGACGGACTTCCTTCTTTGCAGGCGGCATCAATCACCAGGTTGTGGTTGCAGGTTACCGAGTATAGCCGGGCCTGATGACGGAAGAAAAGGGGGGCAAATCAGCGATTCTAGCGAGTTGTGAGGTCCAGAATGCTGGTTTTCAGGCGATTCTTGACCTAGATGATCGCCATGACCTCCATTTCGACCCGCCTTTCCACCATCGGATTCGATGCCGACGACACGCTGTGGCAGAACGAACAGTTCTTCCGCATGACCGAGCGGCATTTCGCCGAACTTCTGGCCGATCATGGCGAGCAGGAACAGCTCATGTCGCGGTTGCTCGAAGCCGAGAAGCGCAATCTTGGCACCTATGGTTTCGGCATCAAGGGCTTCACGCTGTCGATGATCGAGACAGCGATCGAGGTGACCGAGGGCCGCGTGCCGGCTTCGGTGATCGAAAAGATCCTTGCCGCCGGCCGCGAGATGCTGAGCCACCCGATCGAGACGCTGCCGCATGTCCACGACACGCTTGAAGCGCTCGCCGGCCGCTACCGCCTGGTGCTGATCACCAAGGGCGACCTGTTCGACCAGGAGCGCAAGCTGGCGCAGTCGGGCCTTGGCGATTTCTTCGACGCCGTCGAGATCGTCAGCGACAAGTCGCGCCCGACCTACGAGCGCATCTTCGCCCGCCACGGCGATGGTCCCGACAGGGCGATGATGGTCGGCAATTCGTTGAAATCGGACGTTGTGCCGGCCATCGAGGCCGGCAGCTGGGGCGTCTACATTCCCCACGACCTGACCTGGGCCTACGAGCATGTCGACGAGCCGACCGCTGCGGAGCGCTTCCGCAAGCTGCCGCATCTCGGTGAGCTGTCGGAGCTTCTGAAAGGTCTCGGCTAAGCCTCAGCCGCGGCCAATGAGCTTTTCGACGACGGGCTGGAGCCGCTCCGGCGTGATCGGCTTGGCGACCACGATGTCGACGGCGCTGGGCAGCGACAGGCTCTCAGGCGTGCCTGCCCGGTTGGAAAGCAGGATCACCGAAGGCAGCTTGTTGCCCGACGCGAGCCTCAGCGACATGATCGATGGCATCAGCGCATCGCAATCCTTGTTGTCGCTTCCACCGTCCAGGATGATCGTGCCCGGCGCCATCCTGCGCAGCACCGACAGGGCGCTGTCGGGCTCCTCGGAGATCGTCTTGAGGCCCGAGCGTTCGACGATCTTGGCGACCACGACGCGATTGATCGGCGAGCGACTGACGACCAGCACCTTCGACAGGTCGGCAATCTGGTGATCGCGCGCATTCGTACCCGGGGCGTGGCCCGGATTCAGGTCATTTCGCTTCATTGGCTTGGCCGACAGCTGGGGGGCGATTGTTCAATGCGAGGTTGCGTTCGGTCCCATACGTTTCGCGTCATGTATGAGAAGTGTCAAGTAATACACTCAAAATGAGGTGTAACTTTAGTCGTAAGTTTCAGCATTCCCGCATGTTCGCCACAGACCAGCTTGCAGTACCTTAAAAGCAAGTCCCGCCCACGGCATGGCCGCGGACGGGACCCGGGGGGCAAGGGGGAAGTGAGTTTAGCCGTGCGGCTGCTGGGTGACGATGACCGGGATCAGCAGGTCACCCCAGTTTCCGTTGCCGCCATGGTGGCGGGCCGAGCGGACCAATTCCACCGACACGCCGGCCTCGACTGCCTTCATGACCGACTGGTTGAGCCGGTGCAGGTCGTTGGCGACGATACGGATCACGGCCTGCTGGTCGGCGCTCATCGTGGTCGCCTGTTCTTCGGCTCGTTCCTTGACACGGGTACGCGGTGCCATCGTGGTTCTCCTCGGTGTTGCCTTTGCCCTGTTGGGCGTTGCCTCTGGCAGGTGCCCGGAGGCAATTGCCTCCGGGGCTTTTTCTGTCGTCAGGCCTATTCGGCGGCCGGACGGAACTGTTCGTGTTCGGTCGACTCGTGCATCGCGGTCGTCGACGACTTGCCGCCGGTGATCGCCATCGACACGGCGTCGAAGTAGCCGGTGCCGACCTCGCGCTGGTGCTTGGTCGCGGTGTAGCCGTTCACTTCGGCTGCGAATTCCGCTTCCTGCAGCTCCGAATAGGCCGCCATCTGGCGGTCCTTGTAGCCGCGGGCCAGCTCGAACATGCCGAAGTTGAGCTGGTGGAAGCCAGCCAGCGTGATGAACTGGAACTTGTAGCCCATCGCACCCAGCTCGCGCTGGAACTTGGCGATCGTCGCGTCGTCGAGGTTCTTCTTCCAGTTGAACGATGGCGAGCAGTTGTAGGCCAGCTTCTTGCCCGGATGCGCCTTGTGCACGGCTTCGGCGAACTTTTTCGCCTGGGCGAGGTCCGGCTTGCCGGTTTCCATCCAGATCAGGTCGCAGAACGGAGCGTAGGCGATGGCACGGGCGATGCAGGGCTCGATGCCGTTCTTCACCTGGTAGAAGCCTTCCACGGTGCGGCCGGCATCCTTGTCGACGAAGGGCTGGTCGCGCTCGTCGATATCGGAGGTCAGCAGCTTGGCAGCTTCGGCGTCGGTGCGGGCGACGATCAGCGTCGACGTGCCCATCACGTCGGCGGCGAGACGAGCCGCATTGAGGTTGCGGATGTGCGCAGCGGTCGGGATCAGCACCTTGCCGCCGAGATGGCCGCACTTCTTTTCCGAAGCGAGCTGGTCTTCGAAGTGCACGCCGGCAGCGCCCGCCTCGATGAAGGCCTTCATGATCTCGAATGCGTTGAGCGGGCCGCCGAAGCCGGCTTCCGCGTCTGCCACGATCGGGGCGAACCAGGTGTCGACCGACAGGCCCTTGCCTTCCGAGGTCTCGATCTGGTCGGCGCGCTGCAGCGTGCGGTTGATGCGCTTGACCAGCTCAGGCGCGGCATTGGCCGGGTAGAGCGACTGGTCGGGATACATCGCCGAAGCGGTGTTGGCGTCGGCAGCGACCTGCCAGCCCGAGAGGTAGATCGCCTTCAGGCCGGCGCGGACCTGCTGCATCGCCTGGTTGCCCGACATGGCGCCGAGTGCGTTGACGAAGTCTTCCTCATGGATGAGCTTCCACAGGCGATTGGCGCCCATCTCGGCCAGGGTCTGCTTGATCTGGACGGAGCCGCGCAGCCGCTTCACGTCCTCCGGCGAGTAGGGGCGCTCGATGCCGTCGAAACGGCCTTCCGGGGCTGAAGGGACGAGGTTGTAAAAATCGGTCATTGTCGACTCCGTCTGGTCACTTGGTTCTAGGGGCGGCCACCGCGTCTTGGGTTTTTGCGGCGATTTCTATGTGACTTGTTTTACATCCCAGCGCCAAACCAGCCAGAAAATTCAACAATTTGCGGACGACTTTAGGGAAAACCTGTATTGTGTTTGACAGATAGCGACTGTAAAATTGTAAAGAATGTAAAAGGATGGGTAGGGTGAAACCCCTACTTTCGTTGTAAAAATGGTGTAAAAGCCGATGGCCGAGCAGAAAATCTTTGCCGGACCGCGCATCAGGCGCATCCGCAACCAGAAGGGGCTGACCCAGACGGCGATGGCCGAGGGGCTCGGCATTTCGCCGTCCTATCTCAATCTCATCGAACGTAACCAGCGGCCGCTGACGGTCCAGCTCATCCTTAAACTCGCCTCGGTCTACAAGGTCGACCCAGACGAGTTGCAAGGCGAGGCGCGCGGTTCAATCGCGGCACTACGCGAGGTCTTCGCCGACCCGCTGTTGTCTGGCGAGTTGCCGGGCGACCAGGAGCTGGTGGAGATCGCCGAGGCTGCGCCCAATGCGGCGGCGGCGGTCATCAAGCTGTTCCGCGCCTATCGCGAGCAGGCCGAACGCCTGTCCGATCTCACCGAATTGCTCGCACGCGAGGGGCACACAACTGCGTTGTCAGGTGCGCGCCTGCCGATCGACGAGGTGCATGAGGTCTTCGAACGCCGGCCCAATCATTTCACCTCGCTGGAAGAGGAAGCAGAGGCGTTCACGACGCTGCTCGACCCTGGCGATGATCTGTTTGGCGCATTGAAGGCCTGGCTCCGGCGCGAGCACGGCATCGTCGTCAAGGTGTTGCCGGTCGCCACCATGCCCAACTGGCGCCGCCGTTACGACCGCCATTCGCAGCGCCTGTTCCTGTCCGAGCGGCTGTCACCATTCGACCAGTTGCGTGAAGTCGCGATGGAAGCGAGCTTGATCCGCATGCAGGTGGCGGTTGCCGCCGAGCTTCAGGCGCTGAAACTCACCTCGGACGAGGCACGGCGGCTTGCCCGTTTCGAACTCGGCCGATACGCAGCACACGCGCTGATGATGCCTTATCAGGCGTTCCACGCAGCCGCCCAGCGCGCCCGCTACGATGTCGATGTGCTGCGTTCGCGTTTCGGCGTGTCGTTCGAGCAGGCGGCCAATCGGCTGACCATGCTTCAGCGGCAGGGTACGTCGTCGGTGCCGTTCTTCATGCTCGAGGTCGACAATGCCGGCAACCGCTTCCGCAAGGCCGGCGCGCAAGGGTTCCCGCAAAGCCGATTCGGAGGCGGGTGCCCCAAACTGCCGGTCCATGCCGCCTTCACCCAGCCCGGCCAGATCTTCGTCGAAGCCGTCGAGATGCCTGATGGTGCCGAGTTCCTCTGCGTCGCCCGCACGCTGGAAGGGCCGCAGGGCGCCTTCAGCGAGCGGCCGAGGCGCACGGCCATCCTGCTGGGCTGCGACATCGCCTTTCGCGACGAGATCGTCTATGGCGCGGCCTTGCCCGCCCAGGCCGTCGGCGCCAAGCCGGGTGTCGTGGCGGCGACGCCGATCGGGCCCGCTTGCCGGCTTTGCGAACGTTCCGGATGCCTGTCGCGCGCCGAGCCGCCGATCACGAGGCCGCTCGGCCTCGACGAGATGGTGACCGGCCTGTCGGCCTTCGATTTCCAATAGGCTTCAGGCGACAGAAGCCGGAACGCGCCGCGCATATGTGACTGCTATTGCCCCAGCGAGCAGGGCGATAACGCCGACACCTGCGCCCACGTAGACGTAGGTGTTGGCAAATCCGAATGCCGCAATCATTGGCTGGCTGACGAAGGGCGAGATGAAATGGCCGGCAAAGACGCTTGCCGTCATGCCGCCGGCAATACGCCCGCGCATGTCGGGCGATGCGACGGCCATGGCGGCGGCGGCGATGTTGGGCATCATCATGCCGAGCCCCAGGCCAACCACGCCTGCCGCTGCCAGCACCGGCGCGAGCGTTTCCGCCAACCCGAGGAGTACATAGCCGATGGCTGTCAGGCCAAAGGCGAGACCGAACACGCCGGTCGTCCCGAGCCTTGCTCGCAACCGGTCATAGGAAAGGGCGACAACTGCCCCCACCATGTTGCCCACGCCGATCGCCAGCCCGGCCACGGCAGGTGAACCAATGCCCATGGCGTTGAGGTGGAACGGCAGCTGCGTCGGCAGCAGGTAGAAGGCGACGCTGTTGATCACCGCCGCGGCATAGACTGCCATGACGGCCAGCCACACGGTGCCGCTGCCGCTTGGTGCGGACGCTGCGTGGGTGGAGCGTTGTGCGCGAACCGGCTCTTTGATGAAGGCCATCACCGCCGGGATCAACAGTAGCGACAGCCCGTAGACGGCAAACGGCGCGCGCCAGTGCATTTCGGCGAGCATGCCGCCACCGGTCAGGAAGATCAGGCCGCCAACGCCGACAAATGCCGACTGATAGCCCATGAAGCGGTCGCGTGCAGGTCCGCTGAAGTAGTCGCCGACAAGCGCGGTTGCGGTGGTCATGACGCCGGCCACCGCCACGCCGAGCAGCGCGCGGCCAATCAGCAACCCCACCAGAGAATTGCCGAAGATGCCCGACATCCCGCTCAGGCCATAGAGCAGTGCGGCTGCGATCAGCAGCGGCCGACGGCCAAAGCGGTCGGCCAGCCCGCCGGCGAAGGGCGCGCAGATCACGATGAACAGCGCTGGCAGGGTGAGCACCAGCCTGGTCAGGATCTCGACATTGGCGCTGCCTGCGAAATGGGCTTCGATCGCCGGCAGCGACGGTGCAATGGTCGCGCCCGACATGATGGTCAGCGAACTGATCAGCAGCAGCGTCGTATTGCGCGCGGCATGGCGCTCGGGGGCAGGCGTCGCATTCGCGACCTGGACTTGCTGGGCGATGTTCATGCTGCCACCTCGAAATAGGGCGCGTTGGCGCGGGCTTCGCGCAGGTTGACTGCCCACCACCGCAGGCGCGCCAGCAAGACGGCCAGCGCCCGATGTGGTTCCCCGGGTTCGATCAGCGCGCCGCTGGCATCGAACTTCTTCGAAGCGAAGGCAAAGCTCACCGTGTCGCGAATCGCCACGACGTGAAGTTCGGCAAAGACCAGCCGTAGCTGCTCGATCGCGCGCAGGCCACCGGAGATGCCGCCATAGGATACGAAGGCAAGTGGCTTGGCCTGCCATTGAATGCTGTGCGCGTCGATCAGCGCTTTCAGGTCGGCGGTGTAGCCGTGATTGTATTCGGGCGTTACGATGATGAACGCATCCGCCTCGTCGAGGCGGCGCGCGATGTCGTGGCGGTCGTGGCTGAGGTCTCGCGGATCGACCAGCTCGAGCGCGAACTGGTCATGCCCGCGGATCTGGGAGGCGACCCAATTGACCACGACGTCGCAGAAACGGCCCTGGCGGGCGCTGCCATAGATCACAGCGAGCTTGGTTTTCGGCGGCATTTCGGCATGGCTGCAATTCAATGCGGGCGTCGGAGCCGTGTCTTTAGAACCTCAAGGTAAGTTGAGGTCAAGCGCATAAATGACAGGATCTGAAAGTTCTGGAGTGCACATATGCGGCTTATGCAAGTGCCCTAACGGGATAGGGGCACTGGACCTCGCCAACGCGCGGCTGCTCGGCTATCGGAGGCAAGGCGTGTGCGGTCCAACCACGCCAAGGGGGAGGCGACGGACGCACGCATGGGCGAACAGGCATCAACTTCGCAGTTGGGCTCGACCGGCAGCACGGGCGAGCAGCGCATTGGCGTGGTGTTGGTCTTCCTGTCGGCGCTGATGTGGAGCCTGGGCGGCGCCATTGCCCGCTTCATCGAGGCTCCCGACAGCTGGACAATCGTGTTCTGGCGCTCGTTCTGGGCGGCCGCTTTCCTGCTGGCCTTCATGGCCTGGCGCGATGGCATGCGCGGCACGCTACGCTTGTTCCGCGAGATGGGGGTTCCCGGCTTGCTCGTGGCGATTTGCTTTGCCACCGCCTCGACCTCGTTTGTCGTGGCGCTTGCCTACACCACCGTCGCCAACATCCTGCTCATGCAGGCCGGCGTGCCGCTGCTGGCGGCGCTGTTTGCCTGGGTCCTGTTTCGCGAACGTGTTGCCACGGCGACATGGGTAGCGATCTTCGCGGTCATCTCGGGCGTCGCCATCATGGTCTCCGAATCGCTCGACGGCGCCGTGTCGCCCATTGGCGACGGCCTCGCTCTGCTGATCGCCGTGGCGTTCTCCATCGCCACCGTCATCACCCGTCGCTTCGCCCATGTCCGGATGACGCCGGCCACATGCCTGGGCACCTTGATCGCCGCGACCTTTGCCGCTTCACAAGCGTCGATGTTTGTGGTGACGCCGCACGACATGGGTTTCCTGTTCGCCTTCGGCGCGCTCAATCTTGGCCTCGGCCTTGCCTGCTTTGCCACCGGCGCGCGGCTCATTCCGGCGGCCATTGCCGCGCTGATCGGGACTTTCGAGACGTTGCTCGGCCCGATCTGGGTCTGGCTCGTCCACGCTGAGGTGCCGTCGACGCGCACCATTGTCGGCGGAGCCGTCATCTTCTCGGCCTTGCTGGTGCATCTGACCTTGGAATTCAAGCGCCAGGCACGGCCCCAAAGGCCGGGTATCACGGGCGTCCCCATGCCTGATTGAGCGATGTCTTGTTTACCATTGACAATGCTACCGTCCGGCGGGCAGGCTGACCTCCGAGGGTAACAACAACACAGGCGTATCTTGCCAGGTTCCACTGCCGGGGCTTCGGTGTCCGCAGCTGTAAATCGCCATCACGTTTGCGCCGAACTGCGAGCCGGCGGGAGCGCGCTACCTTCATCACTCGATTTTTGTAAGGGATCAGGATGTGCCGGGACGGGCGCGTCCGGAAAAGGAGACTGCCATGAACCGTAGAGCGCTTTGGCTGACCGCCGCGTCAGCCCTTATCGCTGTTTTTGCGACCACTGCCAGCGCCCAGGAGCGGGTCGTCAACGTCTACAACTGGTCGGACTACATCGATTCTTCCATCATCGAGGACTTCACCAAGGAGACCGGCATCAAGGTCGTCTATGACGTCTACGATTCCAACGAGATACTTGAAACAAAGCTGCTTGCCGGCGGCAGCGGCTACGACGTGGTCGTCCCCACGGCCAGCCCCTTCCTGGCGCGCCAGATTCAGGCCGGCGTCTATCAGAAGCTCGACAAATCCAAGCTGCCCAACCTGGCGAATGTATGGGACGTCGTGAGTTCGCGTACCGCCGCCTACGATCCGGGCAACGAATACTCGGTCAACTACATGTGGGGCACGGTCGGCATCGGCTACAACCAGAAGAAGATCAAGGAGGCCCTCGGCATCGACAAGATCGACAGCTGGGATGTCGTCTTCAAGCCGGAGCAGTTGGCCAAGCTTGCCGATTGCGGTGTCTATCTGCTGGATTCGCCGACCGACATCTTCCCGACGACGCTGAATTATCTCGGCCTCAAGCCCCAGTCGACCGAACTGGGCGACCTGTCCAAGGCGGAAGAGACACTGCTCCAGGTCCGTCCGTCGATCCGCAAGTTCCATTCGTCGGAATACATCAACGCGCTCGCCAACGGCGACATCTGCCTGGCGGTTGGCTGGTCGGGCGACGTCTTCCAGGCACGTGACCGAGCCGCCGAAGCGGACCAGGGTGTCGTCGTCGACTACGTCATCCCGAAGGAAGGCGCGGAGATGTGGTTTGACCAGATGGCGATCCCGGCCGATGCCCAGCACGTCGCCGAGGCGCACGAGTTCATCAACTACATGATGAAGCCGGAAGTGGCGGCCAAGGCCTCCAACTACATCTTCTATGCCAACGGCAACAAGGCGTCTCAGCAGTTCATCGACAAGGAGATTTCAGGCGATCCGGCGATCTATCCGGATGAGGCAACGCTCGCCAAGCTCTTTACCGTGCCGCCTTACGATCCCAAGACCCAGCGCGCCGTCACCCGCAGCTGGACCAAGATCGTCACGGGACAATAGCCAGGCCACCCGATCCCGGCGCCATGGCGCGCCGGGATTTCGCATCAGGGGCAGGTGGGAGAGGGAAATGAAATCGCTCGGCAATATCCGCAGGGAGTTTGCGCCCTGGAACAAGCCAGACGCCAAGCCCTACATTCAATTCAAGAATGTCACCAAGCGTTTTGGTGACTTCACCGCGGTCAACAACCTGTCGCTGTCGATCTACGAGCGCGAATTCTTCGCGCTTCTCGGCGCATCGGGCTGCGGCAAGTCGACCTTGTTGCGCATGCTGGCCGGTTTCGAGGAGCCGACCTCTGGCCAGATCCTGCTCGACGGCCAGGACCTGCGCGGCATCCCGCCCTACCGGCGGCCGGTCAACATGATGTTCCAGTCCTATGCGCTGTTCCCGCACATGACGGTCGAGCAGAATATCGGCTTCGGCCTCAAGCAGGACGGCATGGCCAGGGCCGACATCGACACGCGTGTCGCCGAGATGCTCAAGCTGGTCAAGCTCAGCCAGTTCGCCAAGCGCAAGCCGCACCAGCTTTCGGGCGGCCAGCGCCAGCGCGTCGCGCTCGCCCGCGCAGTCGCCAAGCAGCCCAAGGTGCTGCTGCTCGACGAGCCGCTTGGCGCGCTCGACAAGAAGCTGCGCGAGGAAACCCAATTCGAACTGATGGACCTGCAGCAGACGCTCGGCCTGACCTTCGTCGTCGTCACCCACGACCAGGAAGAAGCCATGACCATGGCCGACCGCATCGCCATCCTCGACAAGGGCGAGGTGATGCAGGTGGCGACGCCAGCCGAGGTCTATGAGGCACCAGGCTCGCGTTTCGTCGCCGACTTCGTCGGCAACATCAACATGTTCGAAGGCAAGGTCGCCGACCGCGACGGCGCGGGCGCCACCATCGCCAGCGCCAATGGCGTCACCATACGCACCGCCAATGCCGGCGATGCGGCGGCCGGCAGCGAGGTCGCCTTCGCCATCCGGCCCGAGAAGATCAAGGTCTCGTCGAAAAAGCCGGAAAGCGGCGACAATGTCATGGAAGGCGAGATCTACGACATCGCCTATCTTGGCGACATGACCATCTTCCACGTCCAGCTCGGCAATGGCCAGGTGGTCAAGGCAAGCTCGCTCAATGCGACGCGCGCCACCGAGGACCCGCTGAGCTGGGATGACAAGGCATGGATCTCATTCCGCAACGACGCCGGCGTCGTTCTGACGCGATAGGTGGAGAGATGAAAAGCCCCCTCTCGGCCATCACCAACCGCCTGGTCATCCTCGTTCCGTATCTCTGGCTGCTGTTTTTCTTTCTCATTCCGTTCGTCATCGTCTTCAAGATATCGCTTTCGACGACGGCCATTGCCATGCCGCCCTATACGCCCGTCCTTGGCCTTGCCGACGGCTTTTCCGGCCTGATGTCGCAGATCGGCGAATTCAGCTTCGACAACTACCTTTGGCTGACCCAGGACGCGCTCTATTTCAACGCCTACGTATCGAGCGTGGTCATCGCCGGCATCTCGACATTCCTGGCGCTGCTGGTCGGCTATCCCATTGCCTACGGCATGGCGCGCGCGCCGGCGACGATCAGGCCGACGCTGCTGATGCTGGTGATCCTGCCGTTCTGGACCAGCTTCCTGATCCGCGTCTACGCCTGGATTGGCATCCTCAAGCCCGAGGGGCTGCTCAACCAACTGCTGCTCGGCACCGGTATCATCGACCAGCCGCTGGTGATCCTGAACACCCATACGGCGATCTTCATCGGCATTGTCTATTCCTACCTGCCGTTCATGATCCTGCCGCTCTATTCGGCGCTTGAGAAGATGGATTATTCGCTGATCGAGGCGGCGCAGGACCTTGGTTGCCCGCCGATCGCCGCCTTCTGGAAAATCACGTTTCCGCTGTCGCTGCCCGGCGTCATCGCCGGCTGCCTGCTGGTCTTCATCCCGGCCGTCGGCGAGTTCGTCATCCCCGACCTGCTCGGCGGTTCGCAGACGCTGATGATCGGCAAGACGCTGTGGAACGAGTTCTTCGCCAATCGCGACTGGCCGGTCTCCTCTGCGGTGGCCGTCATCCTGCTGCTCTTGCTGGTCGTCCCGATCATGTTCTTCCAGCAGGCGCAGGCCCGCGCCCAGGAAGAGGGGCGCTGAGATGAACGCGAGCTGGAGTCGCTTCAACATCACGTCGATCGTGCTGGGCTTTGCCTTCCTCTATTTGCCCATTGTGCTTCTGGTTATCTTCTCCTTCAACGAATCCAAGCTCGTCACCGTTTGGGGCGGCTTCTCGACCAAGTGGTACGTCTCGCTGTTCCACAATCAGGGCCTGATGGATGCCGCCTGGGTGACTATCCGCGTCGGCCTGGTGTCTGCGACATTGGCCACCGTGCTCGGCACGCTCGCCGCCCTGGCACTCACCCGCTACACCCGCTTTCGCGGCAGGGTGCTGTTTTCGGGCATGGTGTTCGCCCCGCTGGTCATGCCCGAGGTCATCACCGGCCTGTCGTTGCTTCTGCTGTTCGTTGCCGTCGGGCTCGACCGCGGCTTCTTCACCCTGACGCTCGCCCACATCACCTTCTCGATGTGTTTCGTGGCGGTGGTGGTGCAGTCGCGGCTGGTCACCTTCGATCGCTCGCTCGAGGAAGCGGCGATGGATCTCGGCGCGCCGCCGGTCAAGACCTTCTTCCAGATCACGCTGCCGGTCATCCTGCCGGCGATCGTCTCCGGCTGGATGCTCGCCTTCACCCTGTCGATCGACGACCTGGTGATTTCGAGCTTCACCTCCGGTCCGGGCGCAACGACCTTGCCGATGAAGATCTACAGCCAGGTCCGGCTTGGCGTGACGCCCGAAATCAACGCCGCCTGCACCATCCTGATCGGCATCGTCGCCGTCGGCGTCATCGCCGCCTCGCTGGTCAACAAGCGGCGCGAGGTTCAGCGCCTGCGCGACGAACAGGCGGCGCAGCGGGGCTAGGCTGCGGCATTTACGATCTGGCGATTTGTCGCCGCTCACGGATTGGGAGCGGCGACCGCTCTGGGCTTCGCAACCATCTGCACCTGGCCGCTGACCGTCACGGACATTTCGCGGTCGTTTCGGTTGCTCATGTTGACGTTGCTGCTGACGCCGGTGATTTCGCAGCTCTCGGCAAACGCGTCGACGACGAGCTCGCAACTGTTCTTGATCATCCGGTAGACGGATTCCATTGCCGCCTTCTGCTGCGCTTCGATGTCTTGCGATTTGTCGAATGGCATGGAAATGGTGATGTTTGAAGACAGGGAGATGTATCCGTCAGGCGCGCGACCGCCTCTCAGCGGCATCATTTGCGACCAGGCAGCTGTATTTGCAGTTAGAATGATGATGGCGGCGAGGTAAAGTCTTGTCATTGCTCTCTCCTGAAAGTCGCCATGAAGTCACATGACGCCAGAAGGAGAGATGAAAGCTTTATGGCAGATTTTATGTATTGCAGATCCATGTTGTAGTTACAGATCTCGATGCGAAGCCATGTTTTGGCGGATAAGCACGTAAGGTTCAGCGCTTGCGTGACGAACAAGCCGCGCAACGGGTGACAGCCATCGCTACATCGGCAACCCCGGAGATCGCTCGTCCGCAAGTATAGGCTGATCTTGGAGCGGCGCAAAAAGGCTAACCTTTCCAAGGATGTGCCGCTGGATAAGCCAATGTCGCCATGATAGCGTCATGGCGATCAACTTTGAGGAGTAGGGGTAATGACGCGTTTTCTCGCCACAGCTGCAGTTTTGTCTTTCGTCGCATTGGCCGCTACGGCCTGTAACACCCCGCAGGAACGCGCTGTCGGCGGCGGTGCCGTCGGCGCGGTGGGCGGCGCCCTGGTCGGCCAGGCCATCGGCGGCAATACGGGCTCGACCGTTGCTGGCGCCGTCATTGGCGGCCTCGCCGGCGCAATGATCGGCGCGGGCACCGCACCTGGCGAATGCCGTTACCACCAGTACGACAACCGCGGTCGGCCGATGTATGACCGCAATGGCAGGCCGGTGACCTACCTGGCCCCCTGCCAGTAACAAACGCCGGGACGACACCTTCGTCCCAGAGACCGCAAAACCGGCGCGCTTCAAGCGAGGCGCGCCGTTTTGCGTTGTGCGCTGCTGCCGATTGCCGAGCCGCGAATCGCGGAACGGTGTGCTCAGTCCGAATCGCCATGTTGGTGGCAAGCATTGCGATAGGGATGTGACGACGCACAACGCCATCAGGAAAACCAGGCTTTGCCGTGCATATCAGTCTGTCGGGGGAAGGTGTTGGTACGGTTGGGTGGGCTCGAACCACCGACCTCCGGATCCACAATCCGGCGCTCTAACCAACTGAGCTACAACCGCGTGCCTTGCTCTGGCGCAGCGTCCTTACGGACAATTCCAACACATTTCAAGAGCTTTGCGAACCATCCACTGCGGCGATTTGTGCCCATAGCGCGAAGTCGCTGAATTCAGCGGGATATCAGCCCCGGAAAAAGAAAAAGGCCGACGGGAGGAGGTGCCGGCCTTTTCCTTTGTGTGACCAGCGGGAGGAGGTGCTGGCCGCTTCGCCCGGCAGGCAGAGGGAGGAGGAACCGCCCGCCGGGTATCTTGTCGGACGCTGTTAAGCGGCCTTGAGGTCTTTCAGCGCCTTTTCGAAGGCGGTCTTGACCGGCTTCGAAACGTCTTCGGCGGCCTTCGAGGCAACGGCCTGGAAGTCCTTGGCCTGCTCGACGGTCTGCTCGACGCGGCTGCGCAGATAAGAGGTCTGCAGTTCGACGATTTCCGACAGCGACTTGGCGCCGGCGAGAGCTTCGAGATGCGAGAAGCCGGCTTCGGCATTGGTGCGGAGTGCGGCAATCGCCTTGAGCGACAGCTCGTTGGTCACGCTGCGGGCGGTCTCATAGCTGGTCTCGATCGTCTTCTGCGCCTCTTCGGCGCCGGTCTTGAGCTTGGTGTAGGCTTCCTTGGACTGCTCGACGCCCTTTTCTGCGAAGACGCGGAACTGGTCGGTGGCCTTGGAAACGTCGAAGCTCGGCATTTCGATGGTGTCTGCGAATTCTGCGGTTTTGGTCTTGGACATTGTCTCACCCTGTGACTGGACGGGGTGTTGTCACCCGTCTCGTTTATTCGCATATCTCATATAGGGCATTTTATGGTGCAATGCAATATCTATGTTGCAGTGCACCATTTCTGGCTTCTGCGGGGTTAACCACGTGGCGAGAATAATCTCGCTCTATGACACCTGTTTGCTAGACCTTGGCGATGACGGCTTTTATTAACAAAGCGTTAATTACGAGAATGCGTGCCTTGCGGGTTATGTGAATGCCGTCAGCAGCCTATTCCTTCATCGACGTCGCGGTGGTCGACCGTGTCAGGCAGCATTTTGCTGCTGGCGACGCTATCGTCGTGTTGACTGCCGACCTCGAGGACGTTGTTTGGGCCAATGGTCCGGGTGCTGCCGTGCTCGGTTATGACGACATCGATGCGGTGATCGGCGCCCCGGCGCGCCTGGGCCTGGCGGCGCGTCGGCAGATCGCCGCGACTTCGGGCTTTCCCGAAATCGGCAGCGACCGCGCCATCATGGTGCGGGTGGCATCGGGCATGACCAGCAGCGCCGTGGCCTTCACGGCGAGCTCGGTCCGGCTGCCCGATGACGAAACCGCAATCATGCTTGCCGTTCCCGTAACCCAGGCGAGCGCGCGCGGCGTCAGGGACATTGCCGCCAACGCCATCCGTGGCTTCACCGAGCCGGGGCATTTTCTCGCCTTTGTCGATGGTCGAGGCGAAATAGAAGCGGCGACCGAGGGATTTGCCGACCTTGGCATCGCCACCTCGACCCTTGCCGGTCTGGTCTCTGCCGTCAGCCGCGAACGCGACCGCATCATCAAGCGGGCCATCCCCGCCGCCGGTGGCTACCTGCCTGCCGGACTGGCGCGGCTTGTCGACGATCCGGCGCGGCATCTGCTTGTCGTCGTCGATGAACGCATCGAAGCCTTCGAAGGCAGCCCCCCCGAGGAGGCTCCGGCCGGACCTGCGCTGGAGCCTGCCCGGGATGCCGATCCCCAGCGGACTCAGGCGACCGCCCCAGCGCAGCCACAAGTCTCTCCGCATTCAGACCACGATCATTGGTATTTCAGCCCGGAAGAACGCGAAAGCAGAGGCGGGGCCGCGGTCCGCGAGATGGCTGCCGCGCAGCATTCGCCCAAGCTGCCTGAGCCGGGATCTGTCGCCGAACTCGTGGAAAGGCCGGCTGTCGTGACTGGCGAGGCCGCCGGGCCGCCGGCGAAACGCCCCGAGCCGGTGACGGAACGATCGGCGGCACCGGTCCGCTTTGTCTGGCGCACCGATGCCGAGGGACGTTTCAGCGCGATTTCGCCTGAATTCGCCGCCGTGGTCGGCGAGCATGCAGCCGATGTCATCGGCCGGCGCTTCCAGGATGTCTCGAACACGTTCGAGCTCGATCCCTCCGGCGAGATCGCCGGACTGCTCCAGCGCCGCGACACCTGGTCGGGCCGTTCGGTGCTATGGCCGGTGGCCGGCTCGGAACAGCGTATCCCGGTCGATCTCGCCGCATTGCCGGTTTATGGGCGCGACCGCAGTTTCGAGGGTTTTCGAGGATTTGGCGTGGCGCGCCCGGCTGAGGCCGTGATCGACCACGAGCGCATCGGCCTGGCCCTGGTGCCCAACGGCACGCCGCCGCTGGAAGCTACGCCTGAAGACGCCGCCGAAGAGTTGGCGGAACCTGCGTCTTCGGCCGCCGAACCGGGGGCCGTCGACCCTGCTGAGCAGGCGGAAGCCGGGACTGCTCCATCGGACGGGCCCGCAGCCGAAGCAGCCGCTCCCGCCGACCCATTCTCCGGCGAGGTGCCGGCGCTGGAAATCGAGCCGACGCACGATCGCCGCTATTCGGACAAGGTGATCCGGCTTGCCGAGCATCGGCCGACCGCGCCGGAGGAGCCCGCCAACGGCAAGGGGCTTTCGTCCGTCGAGCGCAACGCCTTCCGCGAGATCGGCGAAAAGCTCAAACGGGCGGGCGAGATTGTCGCCGCTCGGCAGCAGCCAGGATCGGGCGCACCAGAAGCGGACGTGGCGGCAGCCGAGAACAACGGCGAAGCGGCGTCGGCCGAAATTGCCGGCTATTCCGAAGCCGCCGCCGCCGAACTTGCCGAACAGGATGCCCCTGGTGCCACTCAGGTGGCGCCGGAAGATCAGCCGGCGGGCGAGGGTGCAGAGGTCGTGGCTCTGTCGTCCGTGCGAGCAAGCGAACCGGCAGCCGAACAGGCCGAACCTCCGCGCGACGAGCCCGCAAGGCCTCCGCTGCGCACTGAGGACGTCATCCCGTCGTTCTCGGGGGGACGCGACACGCCCGTCGATGCCCCGATCCTCGAGGAATTGCCGGTACCGGTGCTCATCCATGCCGGCGACGTGCTGCACTATGCCAATGCCGAGTTTCTCGACCTGACCGGCTACGGTTCGGTCGATGAACTGGCGCAGGCCGGCGGCCTCGACGCGCTGTTTGCCGAGAGCTACGGCGACGAACCGGGCTCAGACCATGAGCTGAAACTGAAGACCCGCGACGGCGAGGAGTTTCCGATCGAGGCGGTGCTGCGCTCGGTGCCCTGGCAGGACGGCAAGGCGCTGATGCTGGTGGTACGTCGCATCAGCGGCGATGACGACCTCGACGACGCCTCAGGCCAGATAGCCGAGCTTGAAGAGCGTCTCGCCGAGATGCGCACCATCATCGACACTGCCACCGACGGCGTCGTGCTCATCGACCGCGACGGCGCCATTCGCTCGATCAGCCGCCCGGCCGAAGCTTTGTTCGGTTTCGACAGCGACGAGGTCACCGGCAAGCAGTTCCATTCGCTGTTTGCCATCGAGAGCCAGCGCGCCGCGCGCGACTATCTGGTCGGCCTGTCCGAGCATGGCGTGGCGAGCGTGCTCAACGATGGCCGCGAGGTCATCGGCCGCGAATCGCAGGGCCGCTTCATACCGCTGTTCATGACCATTGGCCGCCTGCCCAACGACAGCGGCTTCTGCGCTGTCGTCCGCGACATCACCCAGTGGAAGCGCGCCGAGGAGGAACTGACCCAGGCGCGCGCTGTGGCCGAGCGGTCGTCGTCGCAGAAGACCGATTTCCTCGCCCGCATCAGCCACGAGATCCGCACGCCGCTCAATGCCATCATCGGCTTCTCCGAACTGATGGTCGACGAGAAGTTCGGACCGGTCGCCAACGACCGCTACCGCGACTATCTCCGCGACATCAACCGCTCCGGCAATCATGTGCTCGATCTGGTCAACGACCTGCTCGACATCTCCAAGATCGAGGCCGGCCAGCAGGAGATGGACTACGAGGCGGTGTCGCTCAACGATACGCTCGCCGAGACGGTGGCCATGATGCAGCCTCAGGCCAATCGCGAGCGCGTCATCATCCGCTCCAGCTTTGCCTCGCGCCTGCCGGAAATCGTCGCCGACCGGCGCAGCATCCGTCAGATCGCGCTCAACATCCTGTCCAATGCCGTGCGCTACACCCAGGCTGGCGGCCAGGTCATCGTTTCCACCGCCTACGAAACCTCGGGCGACATCGTCATGCGGGTGCGCGACACCGGCATCGGCATGAGCCAGGCCGAGATCGAGCAGGCGCTGAAACCGTTCAAGCAGATCAATTCGCTGAAGCGCGGCAGGGGCGACGGAACCGGCCTCGGCCTGCCGCTGACCAAGGCGATGGTCGAGGCAAATCGCGCCCGTTTCACCATTGCGTCGACCCCGGGCGAAGGCACTCTGATAGAGGTGACCTTCCCCTCGACGAGGGTTCTCGCAGAGTAGTGGGCGCCCGCCGGGTGCGACATTTTGTGCACATCTGCGTGATCCTCGCCGGCTGTTGTTAGAATTTGTCGAACAAGCCATTGAATCCGGTGAAAAACAGTCCAGTTTAGAACATTTCTAAACTATTGAATTTGTTGGCCTTTAAACTTGACCGCAAGTGTCACAATGGCCATAGGGAAGGGGGTCTCGCGAGCGAGGCTGCCATATGTTCCTCAAGGGACTTTGCCCCCTTTGGCCAGGAGAGAAAAAATGAAGTTTGGAAACGCCAGGTCGGCAATTGCCGGCGGCGCCCTCGCGATTGCGGCGCTCTTCACCACCTCGGCGCTCGCCGATGGCGTGGTCAACATCTACACCTATCGCCAGCCCGATCTGATCAAGCCGGTGCTCGATGCCTTCACCGCCGAGACCGGCATCAAGACCGAAGTGCTGTTCCTCGACAAGGGTCTTGAGGAACGCATCCAGGCGGAAGGCCAGAATTCGCCTGCCGACGTCATCATGACCGTCGACATCGCCCGTCTCACCTCGGCCAAGGAAAAGGGCGTCACCCAGCCGCTGGTCGACGAGGAAATCAACAAGCTGCTGCCGGCCGAGTATCGCGATCCGGAAGGCAACTGGTTCGGCGTCACCAAGCGCGCCCGCGTGATCTACGCCTCCAAGGAGCGCGTCAAGGACACGGCGATCACCTATGCCGAGCTCGCCGATCCCAAGTGGAAGGGCAAGATCTGCATGCGTTCGGGCCAGCACGACTACAATCTGGCCCTGTTCTCGGCAGCAATTGCCCATTGGGGGCCTGAGAAGACCGAAGAGTGGATGAAGGGCCTGAAGGCCAACCTCGCCAAGAAGCCCGACGGCGGCGACCGTCCGCAGGCTGGCGCCATCGCTGCCGGCGAGTGCGACATCGCCATCGGCAACACCTACTATGTCGGCCTGATGCGCAACAACGAGAAGGACCCGAAGGAAAAGGAATGGGGCAACGCCATCAACGTGCTCTTCCCGACCTTCGAGAACGGCCTGACTCACGTCAACATCTCGGGTGCGGCGCTCGCCAAGAACGCGCCCAACCGTGACAACGCCGTCAAGCTGATCCGCTTCCTGGCCAGCCACGAGGCCCAGCAGGTCTACGCCGAGAAGAACTACGAATACCCGGTCGAGCCCGGCCTCGAGCCGTCCGAGACCGTCAAGGCTTTCGGCGAGTTGAAGGCTGACACGCTGCCGCTGGTCGACATCGCCAAGGGCCGCAAGGCTGCCTCCGAGATGGTCGACCGCGTCGGCCTCGACGACGGCCCGAGCAGCTGATAGGCGGGTATATGAACTGAAGAAGAGCCGGGCCGGGCAATCGGTCCGGCTTTTCTGCATTGCCGGGGAGCGGCCTTGCCGATGACAAGCGGAGCAGGTCAGGGGATTTCGGGCGAGGCGATTGCCGCGGACGCCCGAGCTTTGCCCGTCAAGCGCTCGCGCCACCCGTTGCTCGGCACGCTGGCGCTCGCCATCGCCGTCGTCGTCGTCCTGCCGGTGTTTTCGCTTGTCTTCGTCGCCCTTTCCGGCACCGGGGAGGATTGGCCGCACCTGATCGAAAACGTGTTGCCGGGCGCCACGCGCACCACGCTTGCGCTGCTGGTCATGGTGGCAGCGCTGACATCGGTTGCCGGCGTCGCCTGCGCCTGGGCGGTCGTCGCTTATGATTTTCCGTTCCGCCGCATGCTGTCCTGGGCGCTGGTGCTGCCGCTTGCCGTGCCGCCCTATCTCGCAGCCTATGCCTTCGGCGAGTTCTTCCACTATCAGGGGCCGGTGCAGAGCCTGGTCCGCGCCGTCTTCGGCTTCCAGACCATCCGCGATTACTGGTTTCCCGACATACGCTCGACCTGGGGCACGGCCTTCGTGCTTGCCTCTGTGCTCTATCCCTATGTCTATTTGACCACCCGCATCGTCTTTCTCATGCAGGGACGCAATATCGCCGATGTCGCGCGCACGCTCGGCGCCTCGCCGGCGCGGGTGTTCTGGCGCGTGCTGCTGCCCGTCGCGCGGCCGGCCATCGTCGCCGGCGTGGCGCTGGTGCTGATGGAGAGCATCAACGACATCGGTGCGGCCGAATATTTCGGCGTCCGCACGCTCACCGTCGCCGTCTACACCACCTGGCTCAACCGCGGCAGCCTCGAAGGCGGGGCGCAGATCGCCATCCTGATGCTGGTGCTGGTCGTGCTGCTTCTGGTCGCCGAGCAATGGGCGCGCCGCCGCCAACGCTTCCATGCCGGCCGCGGCACCCACCTCAAGGTCCACCCGCCGCGCCTTGCGCTCAAGGGCTGGACACGCTTTGCCATGCCCGCGGCCCTGCTTCTGCCCATCCTCAGCGGATTCGGCGTGCCGATCACCATCTTCGGCCAGTATGCATCGCGCCGCCTTGAACAGTTCGCCTCGCCCGACGTCGCACGCGCCTTCGTCAACAGCCTGATGACTGCCTCGATCACCGCCGTCGTCACCGTCGGCATCGCGTTGTTCCTGCTCAACGCCCAGCGCCTGTCGAAGACACGCAGCATGGCGGCGATGGTCCGGCTCGCGTCGGTTGGCTACGCCCTGCCAGGCGGTATCCTCGGCCTCGGCCTGCTCTTCGTGCTTGCCCGCTTCGACAATTCGGTCGACGCCTTCGCCCGCGCCTATCTCGGCGTCTCCACCGGGCTGCTGCTCACCGGCTCGGCCGCCGCCGTCATCCTCGCCTGCACCATCCGCTTCGTCGCGCTTGCCGAGGGCGCGATCCGCTCCGGCATGGAAAAGCTGCCCGGCAGCCTCGACGAGGCCGCCCGCAGCCTCGGCAAGACGCCGGCGCAGAGTGCCACCAGCGTGCTGCTGCCGCTGCTCAAGCCGGCAATCCTGACAGCCGCCGTTCTCGTGTTCGTCGATACCGTCAAGGAACTGTCGGCGACCATCCTGCTGCGCCCCTTCGGCTTCAGCACCCTCGCCACCCATGTCTATGAGAACGCCTCGCGCGGCGTGCCGGAGGAGGGTGCCGTCGCAGCCATCGTCATCATCATCACCGCCATGGTGCCGGTGGTACTGCTTTCCGGCGCTCTGGTGCGCGACGCCGAGGCGTCGCTCTAGCTTCTCCAACAAACGCCAAAGAAAAAGGCGCCAGATTGGCGCCTTGAAAGGAGATGCTGTTTACAACGGGGACTTGAGCTAACGTGCCATCCTCGAAGACGAGGAAAGGGATTTCTCCCTTCAAGTTAGGCATGACTATCGGGGTCGAACCTTAACAGCTCCTTACCGAGATAATGATAAGTTTACGAAAGTGTACCACTCCTGAAGTCTAGGTAAATTTGGTGGTTACCCTTCGTTAAGCATGAGGCCCTCAGCTCCCGAGGGCTTCGATGTCCTTGTAGAGCTCGAGCGCTTCGGGATTTGCCAGTGCTTCCTGGTTCTTGACGGGTCGGCCATGGACGATGTCGCGGACGGCGAGTTCGGTGATCTTGCCCGACTTGGTGCGCGGGATGTCGGCGACGGC
>NZ_JACHOT010000010.1 GCF_014200015.1 Aminobacter niigataensis | reverse complement strand
GTGCTGTTCGTCCGCCTCGCCCCGGGCGTTTCGCTGGACGCGGAGCTGGAAAAGCGCATCCGCACCAAAATCCGCACCGGCGCCAGCCCGCGCCACGTGCCGGCGAAGATCGTCGCCGTCGCCGACATCCCGCGCACCAAGTCGGGCAAGATCACCGAACTCGCCGTCCGCGACATCGTCCATGGCCGACCCGTCAAGAACCAGGAAGCGCTGGCAAACCCCGAAGCGCTCGAGCTCTACGTTGGGCTGGGAGCGCTCGCAACATGACGCAGGCGTCAGAGCCTCAAGACACGATGGCGGCGGTCCTCAGCGAGAAGGCTGGCGGGCCAGAAACGCTCGCATTGAGGCGCGTGCCTATACCTGAGCCCGCGCCCGGCCAGGTGCGCATCCGGGTTCGGGCAGTCGGGATCAATTATCCGGATTTGCTGATTATCGACGACCGCTATCAATACAGGCCCGAGCGTCCATTCTCTCCGGGTGCCGAAGTCTCAGGAATTGTCGAGGCGGTCGGCGAAGCCGTGAGTTGGCCTTGTGTCGGCAACCGGGTCATGGCGATGCTCGGCTGGGGCGGCATGGCAGAATATGTCTGCGTCGACGCTGCTCGTTGTTCGCCCATTCCCGACAGCATGTCATACGACGACGCCGCAGCCTTCCTGATGGCCTACTGCACGGCCTATCACGCCTTGCGCGACCGCTCGGCACTGGGGCAGGGCGAAACCCTGCTGGTGCTGGGAGCCGGCGGGGGCGTGGGGCTGGCGGCGGTCGAACTCGCCAAGGCCCTGGGCGCCAAAGTCGTCGCGGCTGCCTCAACCGAAGAGAAGCTGGGGATCGCCCGGTTGCTTGGGGCGGATGAGACCGTGCTCTATCCGCGCGGCGAACTGGGGCGCGAGGGCCAGAAACGCCTGGCCGGCTTGTTCAAGGCTGCCTGCGGCCCGGATGGTGCGTCGGTCGTGTACGATGCCGTCGGGGGAGAATATGCCGAGCCGGCCATGCGGTCGATTGGCTGGCAGGGCCGTTACCTGGTCGTAGGCTTTGCGGCGGGTGTGCCAAGTCTTCCCCTCAACCTGCCGCTGCTGAAAGGTTGCGACGTGAGGGGCGTGTTTTGGGGCGCGGCAATGGAGCGTGATCCGCAGCGGCATCATGAATCCGTCGCCGAACTGACTGATCTTTATGTCCGCAGGAAGATCAAACCGTCGATTCAGAGGCGGTTCTGCCTCGAAGAAGCCGGGCTCGCTTTGAACGCGCTCGCCGCGCGGGAAGTGTCCGGAAAAATCGTCTTGTCGATGTGATTGGGGTGGCGCTGGCTATCGTGCCAAGGCGCCGGCCGAAGAGGGGGAGAATTATCAATGCGTCTGGAACCACATCTGTCGGCGCGCCCGGCGAACTGCGTTGCGCTTACGCCGGTGGATTTCCTGCTGCGATCGGTCGAAGTTTTTCCGACGCGTCCGGCGGTTGCCTGGCGCGACAGACGTTGGACTTATCGCGAGTTTGCCCGGATGGTCGGCCGGCTATGCCGTTTCTTGAAAGAGCGAGGCGTGCAGGCAGGAGACGTCGTCTCCGTCATGGCCGGAAACCGGCCCGAGATGCTTGCCGCGCATTATGCCGTGCCGATGATCGGGGCGGTTCTCAACACCGTCAACACGCGGCTCGATGCCGACGCCGTCGGCTTCATTCTCAACCATGCCGAAAGCCGAATGGTTCTTAGCGATGCCGCGAGCCGTGACGTCGCCAGCCTGGCCGCGAAGGCCAAAAACGTTCAATGCGTCGTTTTCGCTGACGATGGCGAACGGCATGCCAGCCTGGATGTGCTCGACCTTCTCGCCGACGACGGCATCGACATAGCGCTCGAGAACTCGGCCGTCGTCGACGAATGGCAGCCCATCAGCCTGAACTACACCTCAGGAACCACGGGCGACCCGAAGGGTGTGGTTTGCCATCACCGCGGCGCCTACCTCAATTCGATCGGCAATGTCTTGGCCCTCGGGCTCAATTCGCGTTCCGCCTATCTGTGGACGCTGCCGATGTTCCATTGCAACGGGTGGTGCCACACCTGGGCCGTCACGGCGGCCGGTGCGCTGCATGTCTGCCTCGACAAGGTCGACCCGGGCGTTGTCTTTGCCGAGATAGCAAGACATGGCGTCACGCACATGTCCTGCGCGCCGGTCGTGCTTTACATGCTTCTCAATCACCCGGCGCGAGAAGGTCACGACCCGGCGCGGCGCGTCAATGTCGCCATGGGGGGGGCGGCTCCGACCAGCACCTTGATCAATGAACTCGATGCGTTGGGTTTTGACCTCACGCACCTGTACGGTCTTACTGAATCTTTCGGGCCGGTGACCATGCAGACGCTCGCCGAACACCAGAACTCGATCGATGCGGCGGCGAAAGCCGTCGAACTGTCGAAGCAGGGCGTAAGGCACATTTCGGCCAGTCGCGTTCGCGTCCTTGATGACGCGGCGAAGGACGTGCCGGCGGATGGCGTGACGCTCGGAGAGATCGTGCTGGCGGGCAACACCGTGATGGCCGGCTATTATCGTGATGCCGAGGCGACCGCCGCAGCCTTCCTCAACGACGTATTCCATACGGGAGACATGGCGGTCCGTCATTCGGACGGCAGCATCGAGATCAAGGACCGCTCGAAAGACATCATCATTTCTGGCGGCGAAAACATTTCGAGCATCGAGATCGAGAATGCGCTGCATCAGCATCCGGCCGTCCTGCTTGCTGCAGTGGTCGCCGCGCCCGATCCCAAATGGGGCGAAACGCCCTATGCATTCATCGAGGTGAGGCCGAATGCCGGGGTCAATTCCGAAGAGTTGAAGGCATATTGCCGAGAAAGATTGGCGCCGTACAAAACGCCGCGTCACTTCAGTTTCGGTGAACTGCCAAAGACCGGCACGGGAAAAGTGCAGAAGTTCATGCTTCGCGCCCGGGCCAGGGAACTTGCAGCCGGCGCGGAATAGCGGCGCTGAGTGTGGCGTGAATCCGCCAGCAGCCTTGGCTGGCAACCCGTTGCCATTTTGCGCGACTTCGCGCGGCAGGGTTTCCATAACGAATTCAAAGACCTAGGAAAAACGAGTGGACCTTTTCAAACTTGATGGACGAGTGGCTGTCGTAACTGGCGGGAATGGCGGGATTGGGCTTGAGATGGCTCGAGGACTTGCGGCTGCCGGGGCAACTCCGGTTCTTGTCGGACGCAACCGGGACAAGGGAAAGAACGCGGTCGCCGCATTGAAGGCAGACGGATTTGATGCGCTGTTTTTCGAGGCTGATGTAACCTCTGAGAGCGAATGCAGGAAACTTGTCGCTTCCATTGTCGAAAAATGCGGGGGCGTCGACATTCTCATCAACAACGCCGGGATCGCTATCCGCAAAACTCCCGAGGACTATTCCGAGGCAGACTGGAAGGATGTCATCGACACCAATCTGTCGAGCGCATTTTACCTGTCACAGGCGGTATTTGACAGCATGAAGGCCAGGGGTGGCGGCAAGATCATCAACATCGCGTCAATTCTCGCGGTGTTCGGAGCGCCGTTTTCCGTTGCCTATTCGGCGAGCAAGGGTGGACTTGTGCAATTCACCAGGGCCCTGGCTACCGCCTGGGCATCTTCCAATATCCAGGTAAATGCCATCCTGCCCGGATGGATCGATACCGACTTGACGGTTTCGGCGCGCAGCGAGGTCGCGGGGCTCGCCCAGCATGTGATCGACAGGACCCCGGCAAAACGCTGGGGTCGGCCGGAAGAACTCGCCGGTCCAGTTGTGTTCCTGGCGAGCTCTGCGTCCGACTTCGTGACGGGCGCATCCCTGACCGTGGATGGTGGCTTCTCCGTGCAGGCATGAACGGAGAGGCGAAGGCCTTGATTGGCCAGCCTTGTGGGGGGCGAGAGCACCCACAGATCGACGCGCGCAAATTTACGCAACTGGTTTGGTGAGCATCGCAAGCCCGAGTCGGTGGCCGCTGGCGGCAATTTTGGATCGGCGATTTGAGTTTACCTGAGCGGCGATAGTGGTGAGCGAAGCCAACGGCAACTTTCGGCTCATTGCCGAAAGTCGCCTGGCATGTCGGGGTGGCTCGCGCGATGGCCCGAGCCGCTTCTGCTAGTTGCCTTGAGCCCGCTTGCGGATGTCGACGCCGACAGCCTTGTTTACGAACTTGTCGGTGACGACCTTGGCGAGGTCAATTTCGTCGGGCTTGTAGAGCCCGACTTCCACCATGTCGTCATAGAACTTGGAGAAACGCTTGAGATCGACAGCGCCGATACCACGTTCCACGGCGTCGCCGCCGTCGATGAGGCCCAGGCGGAGGATCTCGTTGACCTCGGCGTCGAGCTTTTCAACCGTCATTTCGGGATTGTCTTTTCGAATCAGGTCGTAGGCTGGAGTGCGGTCGCCATAGAGGAAATTGCTGTAGCCGATCATGGTCGCGTCGATGAAACGGCTGACCAGGTCGGGGTTGTCGTCGACCAGTTCGGTGCGCGTTTCAATGACGCTGGAGTAGGCGGACCAGCCATAATCTGCGAGCAGGAACACGTCCGGCTTGAACGCGTCGATGTAGAGCGGTTCCGACGTGGCATAGGCCTGTTGAACGGACTCTGGATTGGCGAGGAACGGCGCCATGGTGTAGTTGTATGCCTTCACCTGATCATCGCTGAGATCAAACGCACGTTTTGCCCAGGGCCACCAACTGAATTGGGCAGGGCGCGCGACATAGATTGTTTGCGCGCGACGCATATCGGCGATGTCCTTGAATTTTCCCGGATGCGCCATCACCGCTATCGGGTCTTTCTGGAGCAGGGCCGCCACCATGACCGTCGGTATGTTCGCTCGGTAATTCTCCAGAACATTCTGTGGCACCGACAAAAGGAAGTCGACTTTTGCTGCGGACAGCAGAGCGCGGGTGTTGATCTGCGGCCCGCCCTGGACGATCTCGACGTCGAGGCCAAACTTCTTGTAAGTGCCGTCGGCGACCGCCTGGTAGAAGCCGCCATGGCTGCCTTGAGCTTTCCAATTGGTCGCGAATGCGACCTTGTCCTGCGCCTGGACGGTCACGACCGACCCAACCAGACCAACCACCAGCGACATCGCACAGCTCAATCGCTTTAGGCTCGTTGCTATCATTCCGTTCATTTTTTCTCCTCCCAGAGTTGCTTGCAGATAACGGTCACGTAGGCCCCGCCTGACGTTGTTTTTGATATACTCCTGTTGGTGGTTTGCCCGATCGGGGGTCCCGTCGAGGTCGTGACGGGCCTGCCCTTGTGCGGCGGGAAGGTCGGGTTGCGATGTATCGCGGCTGGTCGCGCCGACCCTCAAATGCGCGGTGCATTCTTTTGTTGTCGGGACCACTGTGCTGCAGATACCCAATGGGTTCCATGCGCCTGCGGGGAACAGAAGATATGCTGGTTGGGTATAGCTGGCTAAGTCGCATGGCCCGACGGCGCTACCTTCAGAAACAAAGACAGGCTGGGCCGTCCTCCATGGGCTGTTGCACAGACGGCCAGAAGGGAAGATCGTGACACGCGAGGCGGATTGATCTGTGACGCTGGCGGACCTTTATCGGCTCGTGCCGCCGGGCATGCTGCATGCTTGGACGCGAACGCAATGCTGGGCCGCCGTACGCCCAGCCAGTCATGCCTGCTGGTTATACGAATGCAGTCCTGATCAGAGAACGCCTGACAGGGCGGCCTGGAGCCTTTCGGCGCAATCGCCAATCCTGGCCGTCGTGCGTTGTTCGACGTGACCTACCAACCGGCCGTCATTCAAGGCCAGGCTGACTTCGGTGCGAACCAGCTTGGCCAGTTCCCGCATGGCGCGTGTGGTTTGTGTCTGAAGCGAGAACGCAATCATGAAGTCTTGGCGCAACCCAGGTTCGACGAGGCGGCGGAAGCCGAAATCGCGGTTGCCCACCTCCGGCAGGATCAGGCCGTGTGGAAGAACGGTGAAGCCATGGCCGCCGCGCACGAGGTTTTTTAGCGCAACCAACGCATCGACTTCCGCTTTGACGTTGAGCTCGAGGCCAAGCTTGCGCATGGCACCGTCCAACTCGCGTCTCAAGCCGTGATGGCGGCCAACCAGCAGAAGAGGAAGCTTGGTCAGATCGCTGGTCGGAAAGACATCGGAATTGGGGGAAATTGCATCGATGTCATCGCGCGGACCGAAGAGAAACAAATCGACGGACATCAGGTAGTCCATTCGCATGTACGGAGAGCGCCTGGCGTGATTGATGACGGCCATGTCGATCCGCCCCGCGGTCAGCCATTCATTGATGAAGCCGGACAGCCCGTCGACCAAGTGTACTTTCACATGGGGAAACCGTCGCGAAAACTTGGCAACGATCTCCGCGCCGATGGCGGCACTTATGGACGGAGGCACACCGAAGCTGATCTTGCCGGTAGGCACGACGGAACTTTCCCTGAGCTCAGATCGAACCTGCTCCAGATCGCGGATGATCGGAGCAACGACGCTCTGAAGCTGCTTTCCTTCGCTGGTCAGCCGGATGCCGCGCCCATGGCGGTAGAACAGCTGAACGTTGAGTTCCTCCTCCAACTGGCGCATGCGCCTGCTTAGGGCTGGTTGGGCTATGCCCACCACCGTGGCCGCCTTAGAGAGAGACCCGCCCTCGATAATGGCGAGGAAATATTCCAGCTGACGAAGCTCCAATGCACCTGCCTCCACCAAGTTGGGTACCACGGCATGCCAGCCGGCATGCGTGTTGCTCTCGAAACAGACGTCTGATCTTTCGTACAGTATTTTTACATGTGGAAAGTACGCCTTGGAGGCGCACCGTGTCAAACGGTGTGATTTGGCTGCTTTCGTAGCGCAAATACCGCGAATTGGGCGTTTCATGGCAGGGCGTTGAGGACCACGCCGGGCCTGTTTGGAGGGCGGTCAGGGCGAAATGGGTGAGTTCCGAAGACTCCGTCCACTTTGCCGGTTGTGATGCAGGGCATGGCTTTCTGCGGCCCGTGGGCAAAAACGGGGTGAAAATCAGGCGACGGTTAGATCCTTGTTCAGTGTGATGGCAGGTGGCTTGACACGAGGTTTGAACCAACGCAAAGTATTTTTACAAATGGTAAGGATGCCTGAAACCTGGGAGGTTAGGACACGATGCTGCGATATTGGGCCGACTATACAAGTGCCGCTTTCGCCAAACTCAAACGCGACGAGCTGATCGCTGTTTTGCCTGTATCGGCAATCGAACAGCACGGCCCGCATCTGCCTGTTTCCGTGGATACGACCATCAGCGAGGGCGTGGTCGCGGAGACTATCAAGCGGCTGCCGGACGATCTGCCGGTGGTCTTTCTTCCCGGTCAGCGCGTTGGAAAGAGCAATGAGCACAGCCGTTTCCCCGGCACGCTGACGCTCTCGGCCGACACGCTGCTTCGCGTGCTGATGGATATCGGCGAAAGCGTTGCGGCCTCGGGCGTGCGCAAGCTGGTGCTTCTGAACAGCCATGGCGGGCAAACCGCTGTGCTGGACATCGTTGCGCGTGATCTTCGTGTGCGCCATGGCCTTTTCACGGTGGCGACCGCCACGCATGCATTCGGCATGCCGTCCGGCCTCTTCAGCGCTGCCGAATCGAGGTTCGGTATCCACGCGGGAGACAAGGAAACATCGATGATGCTGGCGCTGCGTCCGGACCTCGTCGACATGAGCAAGGCGGAGCGGTTCGTCGGGCTGCATGAGCGCCTGGCCGAGACGAATACGCATTTGTCCATCGGTCCGCTGACAAAGCTGGGCTGGCAGATTCAGGATCTGCATCCGTGCGGGGCCTGCGGGGATGCTGCCGCAGCAACTGCCGACAAGGGCAAGCAGGGGCTTGAGTTCGTGGCTGAGCGATTCGTCGAACTGCTGCGGGAGATCCATGAGGCGCCCCTCACATGGCTCACCAACGAGCCGGCGTGGTGACCGCAATGGGAATTGTACCTACCATGACGAAAGCCGACAGCCTGATCCGTATCAGCGGCGTCGACAAGCGCTTCGCCAACGGGACCGTCGCCTTGCGCGATCTGTCATTGGATATCGGCCAGCGGCAGTTCATCAGCTTTCTTGGGCCATCGGGCTGCGGCAAGAGCACGGCCCTGCGCATGATCGCCGGACTTACTGCGCCATCGACGGGTTCGATCGAGTGGAGCAAGGAGTCAGGCGCCGCCAGCAAGCACGTGCATGACATCGGTTTCGTTTTCCAGGAGCCGACGCTGATGCCTTGGGCGACGGTGTTCGACAATGTCTATCTGCCTTTGAGGCTTGTCGGAACCAGTCGCAAAGCGGCGCAGCCGCTCGTCGAGGAAGCCCTTGAGCAGGTCGGTTTGGCGAACTTCGCCGCCGTTTACCCGCGTGAATTGTCGGGTGGAATGAAAATGCGCGTCTCCATTGCCAGGGCGATGGTGACACGGCCGCGCGTCCTGCTCATGGACGAGCCGTTTGCGGCTCTCGACGAGATGACGCGCGTCAAGCTCAACAACGACGTGCTGAGGCTCTGGTCGGAGCACGATCTGACGGTGATCTTCGTCACGCACAGCGTGTGGGAATCCGTCTATCTGTCCAATCGCATCATCGTCATGGCGGCGCGTCCCGGTCGCGTTGTCGACGATATCACCATCTCGGCTCCCTATCCGCGTGACGACGAATTTCGAATGTCGGCAGAGTACGCCGAGAACTGCAAGCAAGTGAGCAAGGCGCTGAGGAGCACGCTGGATGGAAACGATGTCGACCACTGAAAGCCAAAAGCCCCGTGCCGTGCAAGCGGCTGTGACCGGCAACGGCGAGCGATTCTTGCGGCTCGCATTGCCCTTGGCAACCATGTTCGCCTGGTTGGCGGCCTGGGAGTTTTACGTGTGGCAGCAGGCCGTGCCACCGTACATCCTGCCGGCGCCATCCCTTATTCTTCAGACCCTGGTGGAGAATTTTTCCTCCCTTGAGTCCTCGCTTTGGTTCACGCTGAGGCTGACGTTGATGGCTCTGGCTCTTGCCGTCCTAAGTGGAGCGTTGATCGGCACCGTCTTTGCCCTTTCGCCGCTGATTGAACTTAGCTTCTTTCCCTTCGCCATCATGCTGCAAGTGACGCCGATCATCGCCATCGCGCCGCTGATCATGATTTACGTGGACAGCACCTTTGCTGCGCTGCTGATCTGCGCCTGGATCGTCGCCTTCTTTCCCATGTTGTCGAACACCGTGATCGGCCTGCGGAGCGCGGATCACAATCTCAAGGCCTTGTTCCGGCTCTACCGGGCCACGCCCTGGCAGACGTTCCGCTACCTGCTTGCCCCTTCGGCTCTGCCCTTCTTCATGGCGGGTCTCAAGATTGCAGGCGGGCTGGCGTTGATCGGCGCGGTCGTTGCCGAGTTCGTTGCCGGTGCCTCCGGTCGCGATACCGGCCTCGCCTCCCGCATTCTGGAAGCGAGCTTCCGAAACGAGATTCCACGCATGTTCTCGTCCCTGGTGCTCGTCTCGATGTGCGGCATGGCGATCTTCATGATCAACATCTGGCTGTCGAAACGGCTCCTCGGCTACTGGCACGAGAGCGAAATCAAGAGCGAAAGCTAGGTCGGGGAAATTCTGATGATACATACCCAAGCATCCTTTGACCTCAAGGCGCTGCAGGCCGATCTCCCTGGCATCACCCAGTCCACGGACCCGCAGCAGCTCAGGCTCAAATCTCGTGACTTCTACTGGTACTCACCGATCCTGGACGCCCGTCTGAAGGACTGTCGCGCCGACGTCGTGCTGCAGCCTCGCGATGAAGCAGAGATCGTGGCGATCGCCGCTGCGGCGGCCCGCCATCAGGTACCGCTTACGCTGCGCGGCGGCGGCACCGGCAACTACGGCCAGAGCGTGCCGCTGGCCGGCGGTGCGGTCATCGACATGACGAAGCTCGACCGCATCATCGAGGTTGGCGACGGCTATGTCCGCGTCCAGGCCGGTTGCCGCATCTCGGTTATCCAGGAAGCGGTGGAGCAACACGGCCAGCAACTCATGATGTTTCCGTCGACGCAACGCATCGCGACGATCGGCGGCTTCATTGCCGGCGGCCTCGCCGGCATCGGGTCGATACGGCACGGGATCATTCAGGAATCGCACTTCGTCCGCTCCGTACGGGTGCTCACGGTCGAGGAGGAGCCACGTATCATCACGCTCGCCGGCGACGAGGTGGATGCGATTCTCCACGCATGGGGAACAAACGGCATCCTGCTGGAATTCGAACTCGGGCTGGTGGCTGCGGAAGACTGGATACACTGCATTACCCAGTTTGCGAGCTATGAGGATGTGCTCCGGTTCGGAAACGTCGTCCACGCCACCCCAGATCTGGATGTTTTCCAGTTGAGTGCGGTGGAGGGGCGTTTCGCTCCGTATTACGAGTCGCTCGGGTCCCATTTCGATGCGGCCCGCCATGCGATGTTCGGAGTCGTCAATCGGAGTCATCTTGAAGCGTTTCGTGCACTCGCCGCTTCGTTCGGTGGTGAAATCACTCTCGCCATGGACGAGGATGAACTTGAGCATGCGGAACTGCCTCCGATGCACGAATGCGCGTTCAATCACACGACGTTGCAAGTGCTCAAGAAGGATAGAGGCTGGACCTACCTGCAATTTGTGATGGCGCAGCCATTCGATCCGGAGCTCGTGACGCGCCAGATGGCACGCTACGGCGACGAGGTCCTGATGCACCATGAATTCACCAGGGTAGGGGGCGCCCCGCGGGTCTCTTGCTTGCCGCTCGTCCGTTACAGCTCGCAGGAGCGGCTTGCGGAACTGGCGCAGGAATTTGCCGCCGACGGCTGCCTGGTTCGCAATGCCCATGCCTTCACGCTTGAGGAGTGTGGCCGGGTCGCGGATCAGGAACAGATAGCCATGAAGGGCGTCGCCGATCCGCTGGATCTTTTGAACAGAGGAAAGTCGGCCACGATTGTCGGGCGGGAGTGACGGTCACAATCGGCTACAGCTACTTGGGAGGAAAACACCATGAATGGGATGATTGAAACTAAACTCAAGCGTATGGGCTTGGCTCTAGCCGCTCTGGCTGGAGGTCTGATCGGATCGGGCATGGCGGCCCATGCGCAAGACAAGGTCGGCTTCGCCACCAACTGGAAGGCTCAGGGCAGTCAGGGTGGGTTCTACCAGGCGATTGCCGACGGCACCTACAAGAAGTACGGCCTCGACGTCGAGATCGTGCAGGGGGGGCCGCAGGTCAACACCCGCGCGCTGTTGCCGGCCGGCAAGGTCGACTTCCTGTTGTCTCCGTCGCCTCAGAATGCGTTGGAAAACAACCGGGCAAAGATACCCACCACGATCGTGGCAGCCTTCTTCCAGAAGGACCCGCAGGCACTGATGGCACATCCGGGCCGGTACAAGGAACTCGGCGACATGAAGGCGGCTCCGATGGTGTTCATCGGCAAGCCGGCGCAGTTCACCTGGTGGCCATGGCTAAAGCTGAAGTTCGGCTTCAGCGACGACCAGGTGAAGCCATACAACTACACGCTGGCGCCGTTCCTGACCAAGCCGGATTCGGTGCAGCAAGCCTATGCCACCGCGGAAGCGCTTTACGTCGACACGTTCAAGCCCGACGTATTCATGCTCGCCGACTACGGCTGGACTGCCTACTCGAACATCATCGAGACGCGCAGTGAACTCATCCAGGACAACCCGGACCTGGTGCAGCGCTTCGTCGATGCCTCGATCATTGGATGGAACAACTACCTCTACGGCGACCGCAAGCAAGCCTATGCCCTGATCCGCGAAGACAATCCGGAGATGACTGAAGAGAAGCTTGAGGCGGAGGTCGCGGAAATCCAACGGCGAGGCCTCGCCGATACGGGCGACGCCGTAGACAAGGGCCTCGGAGCCATCGATCTCAAGCGCCTTGCCGGTTTTCACGACGAGATGGTGGAAGTCGGGCTCTACAAGCCTGGCGAGATCGACCTCAAGACCGCCGTCACGGATCAGTTCGTCAACAAGGGCGTCGGGCTCGAGGTGCGGAAGCAACTTGAGACCAAATAACGCCTGCAAGCATGCAAGTGCCTAGTACGAGGATAGAATGACAACTCCTTCCCGGCTCCAGGTCGTGGTCCAAGAGATCATCGACGAGACGCAAGACATTCGCAGCTTCGACCTGCGGGCAGCCGACGGCTATTGTCTGCCTGCATTCGATGCGGGAGCGCATGTCGACGTCTATGCGCCGGGAGGGTACGTTCGGCAATATTCGCTCTGCAACGATCCGACCGAGACCGGGCGGTATGTGATCGCCGTCAAACGGGAACCGAACGGGCGAGGCGGTTCAGCGGCGATGCATGACAGCGTCAAAGCTGGTGATCGGGTCGAGATCAGCACCCCGCGCAATCATTTCGCGTTGGAACCGGGCTCGGCTCGTGTTCTGCTTGTCGGCGGTGGCATCGGCATGACGCCGCTGATGGCCATGGCGGAAACCCTGCTTGCAAGGGGCATCGACTTCGATCTTGCGTTGTTCGCGCGTGGACGGGCTTTTCTGCCTTTTGCCGAACGCCTGGGGCGTCCCGAACTTGCGGCGCACATGCGGCTGCATTTCGACGCCGCTGACGAGCCTGAGAAGATCGACCTTGCCCAATTGCTGGGTGGAACTGCAGATGGTCGGCATCTCTATCTCTGCGGTCCGGACGGCTTCATGAAGGCAGTGCGGTCGCATGCTGCACACTGGCCTTCCGACCAGGTGCATGTCGAACATTTCGCGGCCAACAGAGAAGACGTGGCGGAAGGCGAGATCCGGCAATTTGCGGTAATTCTTGCGCAATCCGGCAAAGAATTAGTGGTGCCCTCCGACAAGAGCATCTTGGATGTCTTGCGCGTCCACGGTATTGATGTTCCGACCTCGTGCGAGGAAGGTGTATGTGGTACCTGCGTGACTAACTATTCAGATGGCGAGCCCGATCACCGTGACTTCTGCCTGAGCCCGCGTGAGCGTAAGAACAAACTTGCCCTGTGCTGCAGCCGTGCGTTCAGCTCCACTCTTCGCATCGAATTGTGATCCATGAAAACAGCTGATGCACCACGCACGCCGTACTCCGCTGCCAAGCGCAAGCAGGTGCTCGACGCAATCTATGATGCGGCCATCGTGGAATTCTCGCTCCATGGGCCGAAGGGAGCGTCGACCCAGGGGATCGCCGAGCGCGCCGGCATCTCCAAGCAGCATCTCCACTATTACATCGACAGCAAGGAAGCGCTTTATGCCGAGGTGATGCGCCGCGCCATCACCCGATGGGGCAAGGGCATCACGCTTGCGGGCAAGCACGCCGATCCCGTCGAGGCGATCTCGGCGCTTATCCGCAGCAAGCTCGACTTCGCGCTCGATTTTCCCCAGGAATCCCGGCTTCTGACAAATGACGTCCTGAGTGGCGGCACATTCATGGCGCCGCTGTGGAAACAGTGGACGGCGCGGCGCCGCAAGGCTGCGCTCGTCGTCGAGCGCTGGATCAGCACCGGCCTTATTCAGCCCCTCGACCCCATCCTGTTCATGTTTCATCTTTGGGCGCTGACGCAATATTACGCCGACTATGAATCGCAAGTTCGCGCGATCATGGGGGTCAAGGAGGGGCAACCCCTGGACCGCGAGCGCATCGTTGCCGAGGTGACGACTTTTGTGCTCCGTGGCTGCGGCCTGGATCCAGCCAGCGTGAAAAGCGAAGTCTGACGTTTATCGCCGACGCTGCGCCGCGCGAACGAACGCCATCAACATATCAAGGTAGAAAACGTGGACAACAAGCTGTTCGAACGCGGCGTGGCGAAGCGACGTGCGACACTCGGCGAAGATTATGTCGCTGCCAACCTCACCGAAGCCGATGAGTTCACGCGGCCCTTTCAGGAAGCGATGACTGCCTGGGCATGGGGCTTCGGCTGGAGCGATGACGCCATCGAAGTAAGAACCCGAAGCCTGATGAACCTCGCAATGATCGGTGCTCTTGGGCAGATGCACGAGTGGAAGATTCACTGCCGTGCCGCAATGAATGCGAACGGCGTGACGAAGGAACAGGTCAGGGCGGCCATTCATGTGGTTGCCATCTACTGCGGCGTTCCACGGGCGCTCGAGTGCTTTCGCGTGGCGCAGGAAGTGATGGCCGAGCAGGCTGCCAACTGAGCCGCGGGATTTCCTGAAACCAGCAGTCGAAACAGGTCGCTCGCACGTCCCCTTCGTTCGAGAGACAGGGAGATGCGGCTTCGCATCCAGTGATTTGAGGCATGAGATGAATGACACCAAAAGCGCGTTGAGGCACCTTTTGCCTCAATCGATCCAGCCCCCACTCGCGGCCTATAGCCATGGCGTCGCGGTGGCTGCCGATTGCGAACTGATCTTCTGTTCAGGGCAATTGGGGATATCGTCCGATGGCGAAATCTCGCCTGATGTCGCCGAGCAGGCAGAACGCTGCTTCGACAACATCCGCGTCATTCTCGCCGAAGGCGGAATGTCCCTGGCGGACGTCGTGCGGATCAACGCCTTCGTCACCGACAGGGCCTACATGAAACCGTACATGTCGGTGAGGGATCGGCTTTTTCCCGACCCGGCACCCGCATCGACCCTGATGATCGTCAGCGGATTTACCCGCGAGGAATTCAAGGTCGAGATCGAAGTCGTCGCGGCCCGTGCCCGCTGACGCATGACTAATAGCTCATTCCGGGTGGTCCTATGTTGAATTGCGTCGTGCTTGACGATTATCAGGATGCAGCGAGAAAATGCGCGGACTGGGACAGTCTTCAGGGCAAGGTCGAGCTGACTTTTAGTCATCTTCCGATGGATAGCGTCAATACGCTGGCGACGATCGCCGATGCCGACATCATTGTTGCGATGCGCGAGCGGACGCGTTTCGATGCAGGCCTTTTGTCGAAGCTGCCGCGGCTGAAGTTGCTGATCACGACGGGCATGGTCAATGCCGCAATCGACTTGGCGGCTGCGGCGCGACAGGGCATCACGGTTTGCGGCACTCGCAGCATTTCCACGCCGACGCCCGAACTCACCTGGGGTCTGCTTCTGGCGCTGGCCAGGCACATTCCGCAGGAACATCAGGCGATACGGACCAATGGCCATTGGCAGGGTACGGTTGGGGTCGATCTCGCAGGCAAGACCATCGGCATTGTCGGGCTGGGCCGCATCGGACAAGTGATTGCGCGCTATGCGAAGGCCTTCCAGCTGGAGCCATTGGCTTGGAGTCCCAACCTGACCAACGCCCGTTGTCTCGATGCCGGGGTCACCCTGGCCCCGTCTCTGGAGCATCTGCTGGAAACCGCCGATGTCGTCAGCCTGCATATGGTCCTCTCCGAGACCACAAGGCATATGATCGGTGCCAATGAGCTGCGAAAAATGAAACCCACAGCTTTGCTGATCAATACCTCGCGCGGTGGCCTCATAGATACCGAGGCACTGGTCGATGCACTCGATGCCGGGACCATCGGGGGGGCGGCACTCGATGTGTTCGATGCCGAGCCGTTGCCTGCTGATCACGCGCTCCGTCGATCAGATCGGCTGATCACGACGCCCCATATTGGCTATGTGTCTGAAAACAACTACCGCGTCTACTATGGGGACGCGCTCGAGAATATCGGCGCGTGGTTGGGTGGAGCGCCGCTTCGTGTGTTGGCTGGGCCTGTCTAAATACGCGACAGACGGTCTTGCGGGTCGATTGAAACCTTGGAACGAGGCGTTGGTCCGGGCTCAGCCCGGAGAACGTTTCGCCTCCTCCAAGCTGCGAACGGCGCTGGGCACGACCGGTGTGCCGCGATGCGTCGAGGCGATCGCGGCGAAGGTCAGCCCAAGGCTCCGCAGATTGGCCCGGGCGCCGTTGAGCGGCTCGCGGCCGTCTTCGATGGCCGACAGAAGCTCCCCCATCGTGCCGGCAAAGCCGTCGTTGAACCAGCTGCCTGCGAGCGCGGGCCGTGCCGTACCGGCCATGGTCGTCAATTCCACCGCCTGAATGCCGAGGTCGGGGCCGGTGCTCGACAGGCTGCCTCCAGTGCCGGCGATGTAGGTGCGGTCCTGCGGGCCGAAGGGCGTCGCCCCGTCGAAGCCCAGAGAAGCCTGCCCACCGTCGAATTCGACCAGCGCCTGTGCAAGAAGCGGAGGCCGTGCCTCCTGTCCGGCGGCGCGGGCGCGGGTCGCATAGACAGAGGTGGCGCGGTCGCCGATCAGGCTCACCAGGAAGTCGAACCAATGCACGCCGAAATCATAGAGCACGAGATCGTCGATCGCTTCGAAGGGCGTGCCCTTGATCCAGCCGTGGTTCCAGTGGATCGAGACGTGGCAGGAGACGAGGTCGCCGATCAGGCCGGTGCGAACCGCCTCGCGCATCCAGGCGAGATGTGGCGCCCAGCGGCCATTCTGGTTGACGGCGAGCTTCACGCCCTGTCGCTCCGCAAGGTCGGCAAGGCGTTCGCCGGTGTCGAGGTCGAGCACATAGGGTTTCTGCGACAGCACATGCTTGCCGGCGAGAAGCGCCCGCTCGATCATGCCTTCGCGCTCGGCCGGATGGGTGGTGATGTCCAGGACCTCGATGTCGTCGCGGACGAGAACTGCGGCAAGGTCGTCGGTGATCGCCGCATTGGGAAAGAACTCGTCGCGACGTTCGGCGGCCTTGGCCAGCGTGCGGTTGCAGATGACGGCTACGTCGAAACCGGCTTTGCGATAGGCATCGAGATGGGCGAAGGAAATGCCGCCGGCGCCGACGAGCGCGATACGCGGCGCATAGGTCCTCGGCCGGGGCGGGCGATAGGCGAGGTCGGGGGCCGCGACCAGCCTGGTTTCGGCGGCCTTTAGCGCATAGGCGTCTTCGCTTGGTGTCCCGCTCATGGCAGCAACTCGACGGTGCGCTTGAGTTCGGCCGAAAGGGCAGCACTGTCGGTGATCTGCTGGCCGATGCGCGACAGGGTCGGGGAGAGCGGGCCCGAGATCGGCTGATCCTTCGCCAGGCAATCCAGCACATATTCGATCGGCGCGCGACGACCGACGGGGAGCACGTCGACCGGGATCTGGTGCGCCTCGGGCCGCGTGCGGGTCTGCACCGTGACATGCGGCTCGTAGTCGTAGCTGGAAATGGTGCCGTCCCTGCCGACGATGACGAAGCCGCATTTCGGCTGCGGCTGCAGCGTCCATGGGTCGGTAAAGGTGCCCCAGCGCGTCTCGAACCTGGAGAGGCCACTGGCATAGCGGCAGACGGTGATGGAATGCTGGTCGACTTCGATGCCGGGGACCTGGTCCACGACCGAAGTGACCTCGACCGGCTTGTCGCCGTTGCGGAACCAGGTGGCCAGCGTGACGCCGTAGCCGAGATAGTCGCGCAGGCTGCCGCCGCCGGAAGCCTTCTTGTACCACCAGGACTGCGACTTGGCCGCCTCGACTTCTTCCGGCGTGACCTCGACCTTGTCGGCGAGGTGGTAGAGCGGTCCGCGGTTGCCATCGTAGTAATGGACTTCGATGACCTCGCCGATGGCGCCGTCATCAATCAGGTGCTTCGCCGTGTTGTGGCTGGGATACCAGGCGAGCGGCCAGTTGATCGCCATCTGGCGCCCGGTCGGCTTCATCGCCGCGATCATGCGGTCGGCATCGGCCAGCGATGACGCGAAGGGCTTTTCGACCAGCACATGCACCTTGTGGCGGGCGACGCGCTCGACATGGTCGGCGTGCTCGGCCGTTGCCGCACAGATGATCGCGAGATCCGGCTTTGTCGCCTCGAGGCAGGCGTCCAGGTCGGTGAAAACGCGGTTCGCCGGGATGGAAAAGTTGGCGATCGCGGCAGCCATGCGCTCGGGCTGCCTGTCGTAGATGCCGACGATCTCGGCATCGGGATGCTGATGCACCTCACGCAGCAGGTCGCCCATATGCATGTGATCGAAATTGATGCCGGCAACACGCCATCTGGCCATTTTGTCCTCCTCGTCGTTCCGCGGTCCTTCCCGATCTGCCCTAGACCAACGGCATCTTTTCCATCTCGGCCAGGAAACGATCCTGCTCTGCCGCGTCCATGCGGACAAGGTGGCTGGCAGCGGGGTAGGCGCCGCTCGAAACATCGGCTGCATATTCGCGGAAAGCGGCGATGCGCTCCTGCTGCAGGCGCTGATACTGTGAATGAAAGTCGCGATAGACCTTGGAATGCCTGGGATAGTGGCCGTCGTGCTCGCCGAGCACGTCAGTGGCGAACAGGTATTGCGCGTCGCAGCCGGCGCCTGCACCCATCGAGATCATCAGCAGGCTGGTGCGTTTTGAGATCGCCTCGGCAACCGCGGGCGGCACGACCTCGATCTCGGCGGCAAAGGCCCCGGCCTCTTCCAGCGCTTTTGTCTGCTGCCAGACCATTATCGCCGAATCACCGGTCTTGCCGACAGCCTTGAAGCCGCCGGTCCAGGTGCGGCGCGACGGGATCAGCCCGACATGGCCGACGACGGGGATGCCCTCGTCACGCAGGCGGCGGATGATCTTCAGGCTGGCGCCGCAATAGACGGCGTTGGCGCCGAGCTTGAGCAAGCGGAAGGCGACGCGGAGATAGTCCTCCTCGGTGATGTAGGCACCGGGCTCGAGGCCGCCGACGACGAAGGGAGTGGGGCAGACGGCACGGAAGCCTTCAAGCGACAGCACCTCCGGCGGCACCGACAGCATGTCGATGCCGGCGGCATTGGCGGCAGCTGCCTCGTCGAGCGATTCGACCCTGAGCTTGGTGAGCTGGCGCTTGCCCTTGAGCGCGAGCAGGTCGGCGACGGTGGGCTGGGAAGACTGCATTTTCATCTCTTGGCTGGCGTTCGGGCTTGCTTGAAAGGTCAGGCGATCTGGATCAGCACGCGGCCGTCCTCAACCTTGACCGGATAGGTGGCGATGTCGACGCAGACGGGGGCGCCCTTGGCCTTGCCCGTGGTGAAGTCGAAGCGGCCGTTGTGCTTGGGGCATTCGATGATGTTGCCCATCACCAGCCCGCCGGAGAGATGCACTTTCTCATGGGTGCACAGGCCGTCGGTGGCGAAAAAGCGATCGTCCTCGGTGCGGTAGAGGGCAAAGGTGCGGCCGTCGTGATCGAAGCGGATCACGTCGTCCTGGTCGATATCGTCTGTGTCGCAGGCGTTGATCCACTGTTCCGGCATGATGGGTCTCCGACGGCCTATTCGGCCGGATTGATGATGGCGCCGTGGTTGTAGGGCACCGGCGTCTTGCCGTCGGGTAGGCGCCTGATGACGTGGAAGGCGGGCTCGCGCACCTGGCGCAGGATGGTCGGGATGATCTCGCGATAGGCGGCGATGGTGCTGGGGTAAGGCTCGGGGCAATCGTCCTTGATGGCCTCATGCAGCCTGGGCAGCGCGTGATAGGGCACCATTGGGAACATGTGGTGCTCCACATGGTAGTTCATGTTCCAGTAGAGGAAGCGGAACAGCGGGTTCATGTAGATGGTGCGGGTGTTGAGCCGGTGGTCGAGCACGTCCTCGGCGAGGCCGGCATGCTGGGTTAGGCCGAAATAGATGGTCATGAAGCCGCCGTAGAGGCTGGGCAGTCCGACCAGCATGGCGGGCAGGATGCTGCCCATCCAGACGCAGGCCACAATCACGGCGGCGAAGATCGCGAGATAGATGCGCGCCACCAGATAGACTTTCCAGCGCTCCATTTCCGGAATGAAGGTGGCCTCGTCCGGCTTGAGGCGGCCGGAGGCATGGATGAACAGCGACTTCAGCGTCATCAGGCTGCTCTTCAGGGCGAAGATGTTGAGCAGCAGGGCGACGACATCAGGCGGGCGCGGCACGGCGATCTCGGGGTCGCGGCCGACGATGATGGTGTCCGTGTGATGGCGGGTGTGGCTCCAGCGCCAGACGGTCGGCTCGCGCAGGATCATGAAGCTGGCGACGTAATAGAGCACGTCGTTCATCCAGCGGGTCTTGAAGGCGGTGCCGTGGCCGGCTTCATGCCAGCGGCTGTCGCTCGACGAGCCGTAGAGCACGCCATAGACCAGGAAGAAGGGGACGGCCCACCAGCTGCCCCAGAAATGGATGCCGCCGGCGGCGGACAGGACAAGCGCTGCTACCCAGATGGCGGTGTCGCGCAGGGCGGGGCCGTCGCTGCGCTTCATCAGCTCCTTCAGCTGCTTGCGCGGGATAGGGCAGGAGTACCATTCGGCGGCGGCGATGCCGTTGGCCTCGGCGAGCGCCGCGTCGCGGCCGATCAGGCTGTAGTCTCTGGGTGTCGGTGTCATGGTCGGCAGCATTTCAAAATCAGAAGCATCATAATGATGTTTCATTTTGATGCTATCGGCAGAAATTGCGCTGCGTCAAGCCTTGGCCGAGGCAAATGCAGATTGGAACCAGTGGGAAACCCGCGCTTCCACTAAAAAAGCATCATTTTGATATCAGGTTGACGTTGACCGGCCGAAATGGCCGCCATAGTTTGCGGCTGTTGCAATGCCGGAGAGGGGTTCCGTGGCCAGTTCGCGACCGAAGATGGATGAAATCGCGAGGCTGGCCGGCGTCTCGAAGGCGACGGTCGACCGGGTGATGAACAACCGTGCCGGGGTGCAGGATCACACCCGCAAGCATGTGCTGGCGATTGCCGCCAACCTGGCTGGCGAGCCGGCGCCGTCGGCATCGGGCACGGTTTGCCTCGATTTCGTGCTGCCCGGCGGCAGCAACGCCTTCATGGCAGATCTGGTCAGCCAGATCGAGCGCCGCGCGGAGCTGCGCGGCGATGTCGATGTCGTCATCCATCGGGTGGCCGGCGTCGACCCGGAGCAGACGGCGGCCGCGCTCGGCGGTCTGCGGGCCAATTGCCAGGGCGTCGGGCTGATCGGGCTGGACAGCCCGTCGGTGCGCGAGGCGGTGCGGCGGCTGATTGCGTCAAGCGTTCCCGTGCTGACGCTGGTGTCCGATATCAGTCATGTCGGGCGCATGAATTACGTCGGCATCGACAACCGGGCGGCGGGCCGCTTGGCCGGCTATCTGATCGGCCGCTTCCTGCCGGGCGCCGCGGGCAAGGTGGCGCTGCTTGCCGGCGCGCTTGCCTATCGCGGCCATGAGGAACGCGAGATGGGCTTCCGCCACGTGCTGTCGGAGAGTTTCCCCAGGCTCGACGTGGTTGCCGTGCGCGAGGTGCACGAGGACCCCGACAGGGCGCATGACGAGGTGCGGGCGCTGCTCGAGGAGCACGACGATCTGCTTGCCATCTATTGCATCGGCGCCGGCCAGGACGGCGTGGCGCGGGCGCTGACGGAAACGGGGCGTGACAAGTCGGTGATCTTCATCGGTCACGACTTGACCGACCAGACCCGGCACTATCTGCTGAGTGGGGTCATGGACGCGGCGATAGACCAGAATGCCCAGGTCGAGGCGCGCGAGGCGATTGACCGGCTGGTGCGCGCGGTGCGCGACGAGCCGAACATTCCGACGACGACCATCCGAATCCAGTCGGTGTTCCGGGAAAATATTCCGAGCGAGGTCTGAGCAAGTCGCCGGATATTGCGTAATCTCAGGGCCATAGGACTTTCCAGATGGATGTGATCTCGGCCGACGGCATCTCGTTGCGCTTCAACCGCGAGGGCGGGGTGATCGACGATCTGGCGATCGAATCTGGCGGCCAGACGATCCGGCCGCTGCATCGCGCGCCGTGGCTGGACAGCGGCGAGACGCTGCCCGACGGCGTGGCTCCTGTGGAGCAGCGGCTGGCCGGCGATTTCTTCTGTGCGCCGTTCGCGCGAAGCGAGCCCGGCGTGCCGATCCATGGCTGGTCGGCCAATGGCGACTGGGAAGGTGGCGAGCAATCGGCCACGGCCGGCGGTGGCGTCAGCTCGGTCTACAGGCTCGCGCAGCAAGTCTCGGGCGCGCGGCTTGAAAAGGCGATTGCCCTGCGGCCCGGCGAGCCGGTGGTCTACCAGGCCCATGTCTTCGAGGGCGGGGCCGGCAGGCTGCCGGTGGCGCATCATGCCATGGTGCGTGTGCCCGGCGGTGCGCGGCTGAGCTTTTCACCCAAGTCCGGCGGACGGACGATGGCGTGGCCGCCGGAAACGGATCCGGCGCGGGGGCGCTCGATCCTTTCTTATCCGCAATCCTTCACTGATCTTTCCGCCGTCCGTCGCGACGATGGGGCGATGGCGGATCTCGGCCGCTATCCGTTCGACCATGGGCACGAGGACATCGTGGTGCTGTCGGAGCAGCCGGGACGCCGCATCGGCTGGTCGGCTGCTCTGGCCGCCGAGGACGGGTTCCTGTTCTTTGCGCTGAAGGATGCCAGCGTCTTACCGCAGACGGTGCTGTGGATGAGCAATGGCGGGCGCCGCTATGCGCCCTGGAACAGCCGCCACATCGCGGTGCTCGGCATCGAGGAAGCGGCAACCGGCATCCATCTGCAGCCCGGCGAGCATATGCCGGACGGCGTCGCCACCGACATCGAGCTTGGCGGCGGGCGCAAGGTCGTTCGCTATGCCTTTGGTGCAGTTCCAGCACCGGTCGGTTGGAGCGAAGTCACCGACATCGAGGTGTCGGGCGATGAGCTGACCCTTGTCGACCGCAGCGGCGCGCGCCTGTCGCTGCCATTCGATGGCGGCTTCTTCGCCGGCTGAGCTGCGGCTCACCATTCGTGCTTCTTCGGTGATGATCATGCCTCAAAATGAGGCGTGTCTGCGCATCTGTGCGCCGCTTCCCCTGGCTGCAACCTGAGTTTCCCAAGCTGGGTCGCCAATTCGCTGGTCTGGCGGGATTCGCGCTTGACTCGTATCTGCCGTTACGCCACTTTTCGAGCATCAAAATGATCCTGAAAAAGCATCATTTTGAGCATTCACCGTGCGGGAGGAATTGCACGGTGGCTGGAGGGCCAATCCATCGACGATAGCGCGCGCGTCCGGTTGCCGGGCGTTGCTCTGCATACGTCGGATTGAAAAGCGGAGCGGGGGCATCCCGCCCGGATGAGGAGGAGAAAACCGTGCTGAAAAGGACAATAGCCGTCATCTCGGCGGCGCTGGTGGCGACCAGCCTCGGGATGGCCACGACCGCCTATGCGCAGGCCAAGAAGACGTATTACTGGGTGTCGCATGGCTCGCCGGCCGATCCGGTGTGGACCTATTTCCTGGCTGGCGCCAAGCAATGGGCCGACGACACCGGCAACACCGTCAACACGTCGTTCCACAATGGCGACGTGCCGGCGCACCAGGAAGCCATTCGCGCCGCCATCGCGGCCAAGGCATCCGGTATCGTGACCTCGAGCCCGGATCCGGGCAGCCTGGTCAAGGTGGCCGAGGAGGCCCGCGCCGCGGGCATTCCGATCATCAACATGAACACGCCAGATCCGACCGCCAACTTCAACGCCTATGTCGGCGGCAACAACGTCGCCTTCGGCAAGGGCTGGGCGCAGTACCTGGTCGACAAGAAGCTGGTGAAGGAAGGCGATTTCGTCTGGATGCCGGTCGAGGTTCCCGGCGCCACCTATGGCGTGCAGGAAGAAGAGGGCATCTCAAGCGTCTTCAAGCCGCTGAACATCACCTGGGAAGTCACCGACGCCACGCTCGACCAGGCGGAGATCATCACCCGCATGGCCGATTACCTGACCGCCAACAAGGCCAAGGTTAAGGCGATCATCGGTCTCGGCGACCTCGTCACCGGCTCGATCAAGCGCGTCTTCGACCAGGCCGGCGTCAAGCCGGGCGAGATCCCGGTTGTCGGCTGGGGCAACTCGCGCGACACCACCCAGGAAGTGCTGGAAGGCTATGTGAACGCCGCCCAGTGGCAGGATCCGCAGGCGACCAGCTACATGGCGCTGTCGATGGCGGCGATGGCTGCCAGCAAGATCCCGCCCGGCTTCGACATCATCGTCGGCTCACTCTACGAGAAGGACCGGGCGCAGCTCTACGACGACATCCTGGCCGGCAAATAAGCCTGCCAAAGCCTCCGGTCCGGACACTCCGGGCCGGAGAATCTCCGCCGGCGCCGTTTCATATTCGACGCAACGGCCAGCTGCAGGTTCGGTCGCTGTCGCTTACCGGGTGCTCGCATCCATAACCGCGGCGGCGAGGCCATTCCACCTGACGACCAACGTCTTTTCACGGATCAGTCATGGACAATCGATCATTTGTGCAGCGCTTCATCGCGAAGCCTGAATTCGGGCCATTGGTCCTGCTCATCCTGGAAATCGCGATCTTCTGGTCGATCAATCCGGACTTCCTGTCGCCGCTGAACATCTCCAACACGCTCGCCTTCACCGTCGAGCTCGGCCTTATCGCGCTGGCCATGACGCTGCTGATGACTTCGGGCGAATTCGACCTGTCCGTCGGCTCGGTGTTCGGCCTGTCGGCGGTGGTGATGTGGACGGTGTTCAACACCGGCCTTGCGCCGCTGCCCGTGGCCTTCCTGATCGCCATCGGCCTTGCCATGCTGATCGGCTTCGTCAACGGCTGGTTCGTCACCCGGCTCGCCATCCCGTCCTTCCTGGTGACGCTAGGCATGCTTCTGATCGCGCGCGGCTCGGCGCTCTACATCACCGACGGTTTCCCGCAGCGCACCTGGAACGCCGAGGACCAGTGGCTGGCGCAAGTCCTGGTCGGCGAGTTCTACGTCGGCGGCTTCCGCGTCTACATGTCCCTGCTGTGGTTCGTGCTGTTTGCCTTCCTCGCCCATTACGTGCTGACCCAGACCAAGGCGGGCAACTGGATTCAGGCCTCGGGCGGCAATCCCAACGCGGCGCGGGCGCGCGGCGTCAATGTCCGGCGTACCAAGGTGTTGCTGTTCATGACCTCGTCGGCGATGGCGGCCTTTGCCGGCATCATCAGCTCGATTCGCACCTCGGCTGCCAACCCCAACAGCGGCACGAGCTATGAACTGGAAGTGATCGCCATGGTGGTCATCGGCGGCACGGTGCTGACCGGGGGGCGTGGCACCATCATCGGCACCGTGATCGGCATCTTCATCCTGCGCATCATGCGCAACGGCATCGTCATGGTCGGCGTGCCCGGCCTCGCCTACAACATCTTCATCGGCGCGATCATCCTCGCCATGATGGCGCTGCACTCCTGGCTCGAACGCCGACACAATGCGGGTACCTGAGCGATGATCCAAGAACTCGTCCGGATGCAGAACATCAACAAGTACTATGGGCGCATCCATGCGCTCCGGGACGTCTCGCTCACGGTCAATACCCATGAGGTCGTCGGCCTGCTCGGCGACAACGGCGCCGGCAAGTCGACGCTGATCAAGGTGCTGTCTGGCGCGGTGCCGATGACCAGCGGCCAGATCTACGTCAAGGGCAAGGAGGTGCAGATGAAGAGCACCACCGACGCCATAGCCAACGGCATCGAGACCATCTACCAGGACTCGGCGCTGGTGCCGCAACTGTCGATCGCCCGCAACCTGTTCCTCGGGCGCGAGCCGGTCAAAGGCGCGCGCCTGTTCAACAGGCTCGACCACGATGCGATGAACGAGGTGGCGCGGACCTTGCTCAAGCGCGTCGGCATCACCAAGGACATCCCGCCGACCACGCCCATCGGGGCGCTGTCGGGCGGCGAACGCCAGGCGGTCGCCATCGCACGCGCCATGCACTTCGAAAGCAACCTGATCATCCTCGACGAGCCGACTAACAATCTCGGCGTCGCCGAGACGCAAGGCGTACTGCGCTTCGTGCGCGAGGTGCGCGATACCGGCCATTCCTGCATCTTCATCGCCCACAACATCCACCACGTCTTCCAGGTGGTCGACCGCATCGTTGTCATGCGCGGCGGCAAGATCGTTGCCGACAACATCGATCCGAAGAAATCGACCATCGAGGAGGTCGAGCGGGTGATCACCGGCGAGCACCTGATCGAGGCGCTGGGCCTCGACCACGGCTGACGACGGCAGGACATCGGGGGCGGATATGGTCAAGCCACGCAAGCCACTGGTGCTGAGTTCGCCGGCGCCGCGCACGCTGGAGCTGATCTTTGTGCCCGAGGCGCTGGCGAGGCTACGCGATGAGAATGAGGTACTGGAAGTCGAGCCCGAGGGCATCGCCGGGATTGCTTCCGATGTGCTCGGACGCGTGCGCTATTTGATCGGACAGCCGGCGCTGTCGCCGGACACTGTCGCGGCGATGGCGTCGCTGCGCTGCATATTCAACGTCGAGGGCAACCTGCTCGACAACATGCCCTACGAGCACCTGTTCGCGCGTGGCGTGCATGTGGTGACGACCAGCCAGGTCTTCGCCGAGCCGGTGGCCGAGATCGGACTAGGGCTGGCGCTGGACCTTGCCCGCGGCATCACCGACGCCGACCTCGCCTTCCGCGAGGGCCGTGAGCTTTGGGGCGCCGAGGGCAACGCTTCGGCGCGGCTGCTTTCCGGCGCCGACATCGGCTTCATAGGCTTCGGCGATCTCGGCAAGGCGCTGAACCGACTGCTCCAAGGCTTTCGCGCCCGCGTCAGGGCCTTCGACCCGTGGCTGCCGCCATCGGTACTCAGGGAGAACGGTGTAGAGCCGGCGTCGCTCCACGAGGTGCTCTTGGGCAGCGACTTCGTCTTTGTCGTCGCCTCGGTGACAAGCGAGAATCAGGGCTTTCTCGATGCAAGATCGTTTGCCAGCATGCGTAAGGGGGCGGCGCTGATCCTGCTCAGCCGTGCTGGAGTTGTCGATTTCGACGCGCTGATGGATGCTGTCCGAAGCGGCCATATCCTGGCTGCCAGCGATGTCTTTCCCGAGGAGCCGCCGGCGAAGGACCATCCCGTTCGGTCCCTGCCCGGGTTCCTGCGTTCCGCCCACCGTGCCGGTGCGCTGGACATCGCCTTCAAGCGCATGGGCGACATGGTGCTGGAGGACATGGCCCTGATGGATCGCGGCCTGCCGCCAATGCGCTGCAAGCGTGCCGAGCGCGAAACGGTCTCGCGCATGCGCTCGAAGCCGGTCGAGCGAAACTGAGCGGCAGCGCGTATTGGGTTGAACGCGGTCGAACAATCCCGCAAAGAGACGCTGTGCCATCAACGCCTTCGGAACGTCTGCTCCGCAGGCACTAAAAAATACTACCAATAACAATCTAGAGGCGAGTATTGCGCCAATGGATGCAACCGGATATACGGCGCCACCTGGATGCAGGTTGCTTATATAAGCGCTTGCTTGATAAGCACTGCATCTCAGAGGTAACCTAGGGGTAGGTGTGGGTAATGGGGTTTTCGTCGATTTACGCGGTCTCGGGCAGCGACATCGTCTATGAGACGTTCGATGGCGATGCGGTCGTTCTCGATCTCGCCAGCGGCCGGTATTTCGGCTTCTCGGACAGCGGCAGCTGTGTGTGGGAGGCGCTGATTGCGCATGTTTCGCCGGCAAGCCTCGTTGGCCGGGATTGCGGCAGCGGCGTGATCGCAGCAGACGATCTCGATGCCTTCATCGCCAGGCTCGGCGAATATGGGCTGCTTTCGCCCGCGGCTGAGGTTGCGCCCACGGCCCTTTCGCCCGAGCTGGCTGCGCGCCTGGCTGCGGCACGTGACGGCCTCAAGATCGACATGCACGACGAGCTTGCAGACCTGGTCATGGTCGACCCGATCCACGATGTCGACGAGCCCGCCGGCTGGCCGGCGGTCAGGCAGTAGGTGCGGCTGCCGGCAGTCGTACTTTTTCTCTCCAGTCAACTCATTGGGCACAGATGCAACGGGTAACCCTTGATGGCCTTGCCGACTATGCGCGCGAGGTTCTGGCCGCATGCGAGGCCGGCGCCGGGAACTTTCCCCTGCAAAGCCGCGTCGAGCTGCCGGGGTTGTCGATCGACGTGTACTCCGATCATGGCGAGCTGGCGGCGGCGCTCGGCCATGGCATGGCAACGGCGAACGATGCCGGACGCCGGCGGCCGGCTCGCATCTTCCTCGCGCATCCCGGAATAGGCTCGGTGCCGACGCCGGCCCAGTGGGGCGAGGCGTTGTTCAACCCGCAAGCGTTCTCTGAGAGGCTCGAGGCCGATGGGTTGCGCGGACACTATTTCCACGACCTGCGCTACTGGCAGTTCTACGACGTCGAGAAGCGATTGGGCGTCCAACTCATGCTTTCCGCCGACGGCTGCCCGCCATGGGAGTTCGGTGCGCCGTTGCGGTGTTTTCTCCACTGGGAATATGCGGCGCGCGGCATGCGGCTGACCCATGCCGGAACGCTCGGCGCTGGCGGCAGGGGCGTGCTTGTGGCCGGGGCAGGCGGGGCGGGCAAGTCCGGTACGGTTGCGGCCGGTTTGCTTGCGGGGCTGGAAAGCGTCGGTGACGACTATGTGCTGGTCGAGTTCGACGGCGATCGTTCGGTGGCGCGTCCGCTGTTCACCACGCTGAAGCAGGACCATACGGGTTTCGACCGGCTGGGACTTGCCAGTCGGCTGCCCGACCCGGGCCCGCTCAACTGGCAAGGCAAATACCAGTTCAGGGTCCAGGACCTGTCCCCGGGCGGCGTGGCCGAAAAACTCGACATCGTCGCCCTGATGGTGCCGCGGATCTCGAGCGAGGCAAAAAGCGCAATCACGCCGATCTCGCGCAGGGACGCGCTGATGGCGCTGGCGCCCTCGGGGATCGCGCAGATGCCGGGCGAACGGGAGAGCGGCTTCCGGTTCTTCGGTGAGCTGACACGACGCCTGCCGTGCTTCCGCTTGGCGTTGGGCAGGCGCGGCGAGGAAATCGCGGAGACGATCGCTGCGTTCCTGGATGGGGGAAAGCCATGAAGCTGGGCATCGTCGTGCCTGTCTACAATCGCGAGAGATATGTCGGCTCGGCGCTTCGCTCGGTGTTGCGCCAGCGCGATGCCGCGGACCTCGACATCATCGTCATCGACGACGGCTCGACGGACGGTACTGCGGACGTCATCCGCGCCTTCATCGGGGACGGGGCGCCGATCCGCCTGTTTTCACAACCGAACGCCGGTGTGACCAAGGCGCGAAACGCGGGCTTGCGGCAGCTCTGTGATGACACCGAGTTCGTTTCCTTCCTCGATTCCGACGACATTTCGCCAGCCGGCCGTTTCGCTGCCGACCTCGCATATTTCAAGGCCGACCCGGTTCTCGAACTGACCTATTCCTACATGCGCATGGTCGACCTGGTCGACGAAGAGGCCCTGGAGCCCGCCGAAGGTTGTGACGAACGTGTCTTTCGCGGGATACATCTTTCGGCAGGAATCTACGCGAGGGGCCTGGTCGATCGGATCGGGCCTTTTGACGAAGAACTGGCTCAGTCGGAGGATACCGATTTCCTGTTTCGCGTGTTCGAGCAGCACGCTCGCCATGTCTTTCCAGACACGATCGCGCTTTACTATCGCCAGCATCCGGACAGCCTGATGGCCAACCGAGCGGAGGTGCGGCGCCAGTTCCTGCGCGCTTGCCACAAGTCCATCGTGCGTCGCCGCCGCGACCCGTCGCTCGGCAGCTTTCAGGATCTGATCAAGGTCGACGAGCGTGGATTGGGCAGGGGGCGCTAGGTGGCCAAGTACAGCGTCGTCATTCCCGCTTACAATGCGGCCCGGACCATCGCCGAGACGCTGCGCTCGGTTGCGGCGCAGAGCCTCGCTCCGGCCGAGATCATCGTCGTCGACGACGGCTCGACGGACGAGACCGAGGCCGCCACCCGGCAGTCGGGCGTCGGCATCCGCTATGTCAGGCAGGACAATGCCGGTCCGGGCAGCGCAACGACCAGAGGTTTTGCGCTGACATCGCATCCCCACATCGCCACGGTGGATGCCGACGACCTGTGGCTGCCCGAAAAGATCGAGCGGCAGTTCCGCAGGCTGGAGGAGATGCCGCAACTGGCCGCCGTCTTCACGCTCTGGCGGACGTTCAGGCATGGCGAAGCCGATACCGGCACTGGCCAGGTCGTTCCCGGCTGGTCGCGCACCACGATGCTGGTTCGCCGCGATGTGGCGCTCGCCGTCGGGCCAGTGATCGACCCACCAGGCAACCGTGGCGAGATGATCGACTGGTTGGGCCGCGCCCGCGAGGACGGCCATCAGTTCGGCATGATCGACGAGGTGCTTTCGCTGCGGCGGATACTGCCGGGCAGCATGTCCTATGGCCGCGATCCCGAGCGCGACCGCGGCTATCTCGAAGTGGCGAGGATGGCCATGCTGCGGCGCAAGCTCAAGAACTCCGGGCAGGGCTGATGGCATCCGCATCCCGCCGCATCAGCCGGCGCTTCCCCTGTTATGGCTGGGCATGGCCGACCAACGGGCTCGACCAGTTGCTCAAGGCCGTGCTGCTGCCGGACCAGCAGGCAGCGCAGGCCCAAGCGCTGCGCTGGCTCGATGCCAACGACATCGACGCTGTCGAGTTTCGCGAGCATCGGCTGCTTGCAGCCATCGCCGACCGTTTCGGCAAGGCGCTGGCCGCGCATCCCGCCTATCCACGTCTTGCCGGGCTGCAGAAGATGCTGTGGACCAAGTCGCGGCTCGCCATGCGCCAAGCCGAGCCTGCGCTGAAGGGCATCATCGACGGCGGTGCGCCGATCATGCTGCTCAAGGGCGCCAGCCGCATCGCGGTCGATCCGGCGGCGCAGCGTGGCCGCGTCGCCCACGACATCGACATATTGGTGCGGCCGCAGCACATGGCAGTTGCCTTCGATGTGCTGCGGCATGGCGACTGGCATGTGTCGACAGGCGTCAGTCCGCAATATCTCAAGCCGCGGCTGGGCGCCGTGCGCTCGATGAATTTCTTCAAGGGCAGTTATGGCGACATCGACCTGCACCAGGTCGCCTATGACTGGTCGCAGGCCGATGCGGCTGACGATGAGGCGATCTGGCAGCGCGCCTTGCCGGCGACCTTTTCCGGCCTTGGCGTGCTGGTGCCTTCGGCTGCCGACCGTGTCGCGTTGGCGATCGGCCATGGCGGTCTCGATGCCCATGTCCACAGCGACTGGCTGGTCGACAGTGCGACAGCGATCGGCGCCGGCGCGTTCGATTGGGAGGTGTTCTGCGAAATCGTCGACCGGCGCCGCCTGGCGGTGCCGGCAGCGGTGGCGCTGACCTATCTCGCAGCGGAAATGTCCGCGCCGGTGCCTTCCGGCGCGCTGGAACGGATTGTCGCGCTGGCCGACCGCGCCGGAGCATCCCGCATCGGCTCGCTGCTCCAGGCCAAGCCGCGAACCGATTTCAAGGGGCTGACGTGGCTTTCGCGCGGGGTAGCCAAGCAGTTGCGGATGCGCAAGAAGCGGGCGCTTCGCGAGCGTGAACTGCCTGACGTCCAGTGGCATGGCCGTCGCGCCGCCGAGACGGGCGATGCCGGGGCAGGCGTCCCGACGCTGTCGCAGCCGGTGCCGATGCCGCCGACGATTGGCGGTGGCGCGCAGGCGGAGATCGAAATCGTCGTGCGCATGGACGTGCCGCCGGTGCGCCGGCGCATCGAGATGGAGCTCAATGGCGGCGAACGGCATTTCGCGCGACTGCGCTATCGCAAGCTCGGCAAGTCGGGAGGCCGGCTGACATTGCGGTTTCGCGGTGTCATCCAGCCCGACCCAGCCCTTGGCGCGTTGACGCTCGCGGCGCGTCCGTCGCGTCAGTTCCGCGAGTGGGAGCACGAGCAGACCGTTGCCACCTATGGCGCGGTGCCGTTCGAGATCGTTTCGGTGAAGGTCTCGCCGGCGCGCTGAGGCCAGGCGGCAGGCCAATGCACTCTCAGACCGTCTCTTCCGCCGCGTCGGCGCGGTCGGCCTTGCGGGCGACCGCCCAGCCGAGCAATGCCGCCGACAGCAGCACGACTGCGGCGAGGTAGAAGGCGAGGCCGGGGTAGGGCATCGGCGTATCTTCGCTCAGCGTCCAGGCATATACCGCGCCGAAGAACAGCGGCGAGGCGACGCCGGCGATGCTGGCCACGCTCATATTGGCGCCCTGCAACTGGCCCTGCTCGAACTCGGAAACACGCTGGGTCATCAGCGACTGCGTCGTCGGCATGGCGAGGCCCCACAAGGCGTTGGGGATGATCGCCAGCGTGAACCAGAAGCCGGTCGGCGCCCAGCCCATGCAGGCGATGCCGAAGGCGCCGGCAAACAGGCCGAACACCATCGTTGTGCGGTCGCCGAAGCGCTTGACCACCGGGCCGACGATCAGCCCCTGCACGATCATGTCGAGCACGCCGACCATCGCCAGCAGCAGGCCCACTTCCCAGGCATGCCAGCCGTACCGGTAGGCGGCATAGAGCACGAACACCGCCGAGAAGACATGATGGGCGAAATGCAGCAGGAAGGTCACCGCGGCGAGACCGGTCAGTTCCGGGTGCGAACGCAGCAGCATCATCGCGCCGAACGGATTGGCGCGGCGCCAGGAAAAGGCCATGCGCTTTTCGCGCGGCAGCGATTCTGGCAAGACGAAGGCGCCATAGAGGAAGGCAAGTCCGCTCATCGCCGCCGCCACCCAGAACGGCGCGCGCGGCGAGATCTCGCCGAGGAAACCGCCCATCAGCGGCCCGGCAACGAAACCTGCGCTGAAGGCAGCACCGATCAGGCCATAGGCGCGGGCGCGGCCCTCGGGCGGGGTGATGTCTGCCATGTAGGCGAAGACGGTGGTGAAGCTCGACGAGGTGATGCCGGCGACGATGCGGCCAAGCGCCAGCCACCACAGGTTCGGCGCCAGCGCCATTAGCACGTAGTCGGCGGCGAGGCCGACGGTCGACAGCAGGATGACGGGGCGGCGGCCGTAACGATCCGACAGCGAGCCGATGATCGGCGAGCAGACGAACTGCATGAAGGCCCAGAGCGCGATGAAGACGCCATTGATCCAGCCGGCGTCGGCGTTGGAGCCGGCGAACTCCTCGATCAGTGAGGGCAGTACCGGGATGATGATGCCCATCGCCACGATGTCGAGCACGGCGGTGACGAAGATGAAGGCGATCGCCGCCTGGCGACGCGAACCTGTGATGGACATAATGGTGGCCTCGATGGACGAGCCTTATAAAACAACGTGGCGTGCGATCCACCCATGTCCGGCCACATTACCAAAACCTACTGACATTGTGGCACGAGCGGTCAAGCAGTGACCCAAGCCTTCCCGCACGGGGACAGCCAGCCTACAAATGCGGTCGGAATCAGGACATGAACGTGCCGCGCGCCGTTCTAGAAGTCTGCCAACACTGCAAAGTCCCGTTTTTCGGGTCATGTACCAAGGAGCCTGCCATGCTGCGCAAGACGAATTTCTTCATCGACGGAAAATGGGTCGCGCCCGCGGTTGCGAAGGAGCTCGAGGTCATCAACCCGGCCGACGAGCAGGCCTTTGCGGTGATTTCGCTGGGGTCGCCCGCCGATGTCGACAAGGCGGTGGAAGCAGCACAGCGTGCTTTCCCGGCATGGAGTGCGACCAGCCGCGAACAGCGTCTCGCGCTGCTCGAAAAGTTGCTCACCGCCTATAACAGGCGCGTGCGCGACATGGCCCAGGCGATTTCCTGGGAGATGGGCGCGCCGATCAAGCTGGCGCTCGAGTCGCAGGCCTCCAGTGGCGCGGGGCACATCAAGAGCTTCATCGAGGTGCTGAAGCGCTTCGAATTCGAAGAGCCGCTCAACGCGGCCAATCCGCAGGAGCGCATCGTGCGCGAGCCGATCGGCGTGTGCGGGCTGATCACGCCGTGGAACTGGCCGATGAACCAGGTGGCGCTGAAGGTGGTGCCGGCGCTGGCCGCCGGTTGCACGGTGGTGTTGAAGCCGTCGGAGATCGCGCCGATGTCGTCGATCGTCTTTGCGGAGATGATGGAGGAAGCGGGCTTCCCGGCCGGCGTGTTCAACATGGTCAATGGCGACGGCCCGACCGTCGGCGAGGCGATGTCGCGCCATCCCGGCATCGACATGATGTCGTTCACCGGCTCGACGCGCGCCGGCGTGGCGGTGACCAAGGCTGCTTCCGAGACGGTCAAGCGCGTGACGCTGGAACTCGGCGGCAAGTCGCCCAACATCGTCTTCGACGATGCCGACCTCACCGACGCGGTGACGCGCGGGCTGGCGCATTGCTTCGAAAACACCGGCCAGTCCTGCAACGCACCGTCGCGCATGCTGGTGCAGCGCCCGGTCTATGACAAGGCCGTCGACATCGCGGCGAAATATGCGGCCACGGTGAAGATCGGCAATCCGGCCGAGGACGGGGACCATATCGGCCCGCTGTCGTCCGACGTCCAGTTCGACAAGGTGCAGGGCATGATCGACGCCGGCATCAAGGAGGGTGCGCGCGTCGTTGCCGGCGGGCTCGGCCGGCCCGAAGGGTTCAACCGCGGTTACTTCGTGCGACCGACGGTCTTTGCCGACGCCAACAACGACATGCGCATCGCCCGCGAGGAGATCTTCGGGCCGGTGGTGGCGATGATCCCGTTCGAGACGGAAGAAGAAGCGATCGCCATTGCCAACGACACGCCCTACGGGCTGTCGGCCTATGTCCAGACGGGCGACAAGGCGCGCGCCCAGCGCGTGGCGCGCAAGCTCCGCGCCGGCATGGTACAGATCAACGGCACCAGCCGTCCCTATGGCAGCCCGTTCGGCGGCTACAAGCAGTCGGGCCTCGGCCGCGAGGGCGGCAAGTGGGGGCTCGAGGATTTCCTTGAGGTCAAGGCGATCAGCGGGTTCGAGGAGGGGCTGGACTGATCTCCAGCGTTTAGCCAAGAGACTCCCCCTCACCGTCACGGCTTCGCCGCGTTTCCTCTCCCCCACTTCGTGGGGGCGAGGAAACGCCAATCGCGCAGGCTCCGCCTTGCCGCCGCTAGAGTGCGAACTCGCAGGACTAGGTTCCTCGCCCCCACGGAGTGGGGGAGAGGTGGCTCGGGCGAAGCCCGAGCGGTGAGGGGGGCGAGCGCTGAGCGACGCTCTTAGCCGCCGTTCCGTCTCAGATAATCCTCGGCGATCTCGCGCATCCTGGACCCGTCGATGCTGTCGGCGTGGCCGCCATGGGCGACGCGCACCGGTAGGCCGATGAGGCGGCGCATGGTGTCGCAGTAGTCGGCGCGGTCGGAATCCGGCATGTCGTCGACCAGCAGCCCGCCATGGATGGCATCGCCCGAAAACAAGGTGCCGTCATGTTCGTCGAACAGGCCGATGGATCCCGGCGAATGGCCGGGCAGGTGCAGCACCGTGAAGCGGCGGTCGCCGAGATCGATCACGTCGCCCTCGTCGAGCAGGCGGTGCAGCGGGGCGGGCCTGACAGCGTAGTCGGCGGACCGCCAACCGGGCCAGGGCAGTTCCGATACGTCGCCTGGAAAATTGCGGAACATGTGGGCGTAGGTCGCCGTGTCGGGCATGGTCTCGAAGAACGGCGCCTCGATGCGGGGGCCGGCGCGCCAGGCGAATTCATGCAGCGAGCCGACATGGTCGAGATGGACATGGGTGGCGACCACGAGCAGGGGCTTGCCGGGTGTCGTTTCGATCTCGGGCCCGAGCGGGCAGATGCCCATGCCGGTGTCGACCAGCATGTCGATGTCGCGGCCACGCACCAGCCACATATTGGCGCGGCAATAGTCGGTGACGAACGGTTCCGTCAGCATCGTCGTGGTTGCGTCGACGATGCTTTTCGAGAACCAGCCCAAGCGTCGGTTCAAACGAATGGCCTGCCGATCTTGAACCTGCCAGGCACCAGCCGGCGCAGATACTCCAGCCCCTTTTCGGAGAGTTGGTTGACGTCGGGCAGCATGAAGTCGTCCGGCATGTGGCGGGTCTTGCCGGCGACGTTGGCCAGCGGCACCAGCTTCAGCACGGTCTTGCCGCCTTCGTATTTCAGCGCCACCGAGCCGCCGCCCTTGTCTGCCGCATCGATGGCGAAGACGCCGGCGTCGAAGGCTTCCTGCGCGTCGACGGCGTTGACGGCGCCGATGTAGCCGCGCGGCATGTAGCCGAGCGCGTCGACGCGGGCGCGCTTGCCCGGCAGGCCTTCGGCAAGGGCGTTCTCGAAGGCACGGCTCAGGTCGCTGCCCGAAAGCTTGATGTTGCCATGGGCGTCGCGTTCGAGCTTGTCGGCGGGCACGATGCTTTCCACCAGCGCCTTGCCGTCGGCGGTGCTGACGCCCTCGGAAACCGCAACGACGCAGCGGCGATGGCGGGCCAGCGTCGCCTTCACCTCATCGATGAAGCGCGGCACCGAAAACGCGCGTTCGGGCACGTAGATCAGGTGCGGGCCGTCGGTGTCCTCGTCGCGCCACGCTGCGGCTGCCGCTGTCAGGAAGCCGGCATGGCGGCCCATGACGATGCCGACATAGATGCCGGGCAAAGCGCGGAAATCGAGATCGACGCTGAGGAAGGCGCCGGCAACGAACTCGGCCGCCGAGATGAAGCCCGGCGTGTGGTCGTTCTCCTCGAGGTCGTTGTCGATGGTCTTGGGTGCATGGACGAAGGCGATGCTGCCCTGCGCCGCGTCGGTCAGGATCTGCTGGGTGCCGGCGGTGTCGTTGCCGCCGATATAGATGAAGGCGCGGGCGTCGGCTTTCTTGAGGCCTTCGAGGATGACATCGCAATAGGCTGCATCAGGCTTGTCGCGGGTGCTGCCAAGGGCGGCGCCGGGGGTCGCAGCAATGCGTAGAAGCTGCTCCTCGGGGATATCGGTCAGGTCGACATAGTCGCCGTCGCGGATGCCGCGCACGCCGTGGCGCGAGCCCAGGACGCGCGCCTTGGGATGGCGCCGGCGGATTTCGAGCACGGCGCCGGCCATCGTCTGGTTGATGACGGCGGTTGGTCCACCGCCTTGCGCGATGACGAATGTCGAAGGCATGGACGCTGTCCTCCCAGTGCTGATTTCCGGCACATTCGCCCTTCTGGCGACCGGACGCAATGGGAGATTCAGTCGGTTCTAAAGCTATCCGCAGCCTAGCTGACGACGATCGGCGTCTTGCCGTTGACGCGGCTGAAGAGGTCGATGACGTCCTGGTTGATCATGCGGACGCAGCCCGACGACATCGCCTGGCCGATGGTCCACCATTCCGGCGAGCCATGGACGCGGTAGCCGGTGTCCTGGCCGTCCTTGAAGATGTAGAGGGCGCGTGCGCCGAGCGGATTGTCGAGGCCGCCGGGCTGGCCGCCGCGCCATTTCTCGAGTTCCGGCTTGCGGGCGATCATTTCCGCCGGAGGGGTCCAGCGCGGCCATTTCTTGCCGTACTGGATGTTGGCGCGCCCGTTCCAGAGGAAGCCGTCGCGGCCGATGCCGACGCCATAGCGGATGGCATCGCCACCCGGCTGGACGAGATAGAGATGACGTTCCTGCAGCCGCACGACGATGGTGCCGGGTGCTTCGCCGGTCGGGTCGACGACGATCTGGCGGCGGAATTTAGGATCGACCTTGGCGAAGGGGATCTCCGGCAACTGGTAGCCTTCGTCGGTGAAGGAGGCGTACATCAGCTCGGGGCGGGTTACCTGCTTGTCAACGCTGATGCTGGGCCGGATCGAACCGGTGGTGTAGTCGTCGATCTGGATCGAGGCGAGGTCCATCTCCATCCTTCGACTGCAGCCGGCCAGCAGCCCGGCGGCGCCGAGGCCAAAAAGCACGTTGCGGCGCGAGGCCAGTTTCGGGGCATGATCGGTTGGGCCGGAGACCGGCGAAGCAGGCGATTTCGACACGGTACAATTCCACTCTAAACGCGGGGGCGGCCAGGCACCGGGGCGAACCCCGGCTGGATAGGTGGCATTTTCATCATTCATGGTTGAGAAAGCATGAATGCCGCGTGTGTTGCCTCAAGGGCTTTACAACCGCGCAGCGGCGGAGCTTGATCCCATTGTTGATCAGGGAGCTTTTCATGTCGTTCGAAAACTGGGCCGCCTTTGCCGCCGCGTCTGCGGTGCTGCTCGTCATTCCGGGGCCGACCATCCTGCTTGTGGTGTCCTATGCGCTCGGCCAGGGCTGGCGCACCGCACTGCCGATGGCGGTGGGCGTGGCACTCGGCGATTTCACCGCGATGACGCTGTCGATGCTCGGCATCGGCGCGCTGCTGGCGGCATCGGCCACGGTCTTCACCATCCTCAAGTGGATCGGTGCTGCCTATCTCATCTATCTCGGCATAAAGCTGTTCCGCGCCGGCGGGTCGCTCGAGGCCAAGCCGCGCACGGATGCGGCGTCGGCCGCCAAGATGATGGCGCATGCCTGGATCGTCACGGCGCTGAACCCCAAGAGCATCACCTTCTTCGTCGCCTTCCTGCCGCAGTTCATCGACCGCAGCGGCGATTTCTGGACCCAGATGCTGATCTTCGAGGTGACGTTCCTGACGCTGGCCTTCGCCAATGCCTTCGGCTACGCGCTGGTCGCCGCGCGCGCCCGCAGTGTTGTGTCCAATCCTCGCGCGATCCGCATCTTCAACCGCACCGGCGGCACTTTGCTTGTCGGCGCCGGTCTTGCCGCGGCGGCAACCCGTTCGGGGCACTGAGGACTTCGGCCGTGGTGAAGGACCGGCTCGGGCTTGCGCTTTCAGGCGCGGACGAGGCTTCCGCCGCGCATTACGAGCGCGGGGTGAGCGAACTCCAGCGCTTCGTTGGCGATCCGGTCGGCTCGGCCGACAAGGCGATCGCTGCTGCGCCCGATTTCGTCATGGCGCATGTGCTGAAGGGCTGGCTCTACGGCCTCGCCACCGAGCGCGAGGCGATGGCGGTCGCGCGGGACTGCCATGTTGCCGCCGCCGTGCTCGCTGCAACGGCCCGTGAGAAGGCGCATGTCGCAGCCCTCGGCTGTCTCGCAGCGGGCCATTGGCACGAGGCCGGGCATATCCTCGCCGATCTGACGGCGGAGCATCCCGCCGATGCGCTGGCGCTGCAGGCCGGACACCAGATCGACTTCTTCACCGGCAATGCGCCGATGCTGCGCGACCGCATTGCGCTGGCGATGCCAGCGTGGAGCACGGGCATGCCGGGCTATCACGCCATTCTCGGCATGCAGGCCTTCGGCTTCGAGGAGATGGGCGACTATTCCAACGCCGAGGCGCTGGGCCGCCAAGCTGTCGAGATTGAACCGCGCGACGGCTGGGCGCAGCACGCGGTGGCGCATGTGATGGAGATGCAGAGCCGCCAGCGCGACGGCATCGCCTGGATGCGCGGCAACTCGGACGCCTGGATAAAGGAGAGTTTTCTCCAGGTTCACAACTGGTGGCACCTGGCGCTGTTTCACTACGACCTCGGCGAGACCGACGAGGTGCTGGCGCTTTATGACGGGCCGATCTACAGCGCGCAGTCGAAGCTGGCGCTCAACATGGTCGATGCCTCAGCGATATTGTGGCGGCTTCATCTCGGCGGCGTCGATGTCGGCGACCGCTGGGCGAGCCTTGCGGCTAACTGGGCGCCCAAGGCTGCGGCCGGCAACTACGCCTTCAACGACGCACATGCGATGATGGCCTTCGTTGGCGCCGGTCTCGAAGCGCCGGCCAAGGCGATGCTCGACGCCCAGCGCGAGGCGATCGCCCGCGACGACGACAACGCCGCTTTCACGCGCGACGTCGGCCACCCCGTCACGCTGGCGATCAAGGCCTTCGGGGAAGGGCGCTATGGCGAGACGGTGCGGCTGCTTGGGCCGGTCAGGGCCATCGCCCACCGCTTCGGCGGCAGCCATGCCCAGCGCGACGTGATCGAACTGACGCTGATCGAAGCGGCCCTGCGCGATGGCGACGAGGCGCTGGCGGTGAAGCTCGCCGCCGCCCGCAACCACGCGCGCCCGACGAGCCCGCTGTCGGGCCTGTTCGTCCAGCGCGCGGCGCTTCTGGCGCACGGCTGACGATCAGGCATGCCACATCTAGCCGTCCGCCCAGCCGATCACGACGTGGTCAGGCTGTGTTGGATGGTTGACCCAGATACGGATGTGCGTCCTTGTGCTGCTAACCGGGATGTCTGCGATGTCAATTAGGGCATCCGACAGCATCAGCAGCCGGTGAGGGGTGTCGAGTAAACCGTCGTGGTCCGGCGTTAACGTCTGGTTCAATTCCGAGAGTGGCCCGACAACTACCGTGGTATCCCCGTCGTTCGAATAGAGAGATGGAACGGTGATGCATTCACGTGTTGCCGCAATACGCCCATAGTCTAGGTCAATCGGCGGTGTGACCTCGCGCCTGCCGGCAACGTAAAAGCTGACGTATTCGGGGGCTATGACGAGTGTTTTCACAACCATTCAACGTCTCCTCGGCCTGATAAGACCACCTTGCGATCGGCTGCACCAGAGGCAGTGCCTCGTCCGCCTTCCCGAGCTTTTGAGCCCAGAGTTGGCAATCAGTCCGTCGACCTTCGACGCTGCTTACAGAGCCGCTGGGTCGAACGTCCGATTATTTTTTGCGAGTTCCGAAATAAATGTCGACCCGACCCTGGAATGTTTGCTAATAAGCAGCGTCCGTCGGAGGAACGGGACGATGGCCTGGCCGTTTCTGCCTGTTGGCGATGAAGGCTGGCCAATGACGTGAGAGGATGGGCGCCAAAGGCGTCCGCGGCTCTCATTCGGGAGGAATGGCATGTATCTCGGGCTCGATCTCGGTACGTCAGGCGTGAAGGCGCTGCTGATGGACGCCGACCAGAAGATCATCGGCTCCGGCCACGGTTCGCTCGACGTGTCGCGGCCGCACCACGGCTGGTCCGAACAGGATCCGGCCGACTGGATTCGCGCCACCGAAGAGGCGATCGCCGAGCTCAAGGCGGCACATCCAGGGGAAATCGCTGCCGTGCGCGGCATCGGCCTGTCCGGGCAGATGCATGGTGCGACGCTGCTCGACGCCTCGGGCAAAGTGCTTCGTCCCTGCATCCTGTGGAACGACACGCGCAGCTTTGCCGAGGCAGCTAGGCTCGACGCCGACCCGCGTTTTCGCAAGATTATCGGCAACATCGTTTTCCCCGGCTTCACCGCACCCAAGCTCGCCTGGGTGAAGGCCAACGAGCCTGACGTCTTCGCCCGGGTGGCGAAGGTGCTGTTGCCCAAGGACTATCTGCGGCTCTGGCTGGCCGGCGAATACATCTCCGAAATGTCCGACTCGGCCGGCACGTCCTGGCTTGATGTCGCGTCGCGACGGTGGTCGCCGGAGCTTTTGGCCGCCACCGGCCTCGGCACCGAACACATGCCGTCGTTGGTCGAGGGTACTGATCTAGCCGGGATGCTGCGCGGAGAACTGGCTTCGAAATGGGGCATGGGGCAGGCGGTGACGATTTCCGGCGGCGCGGGCGACAACGCGGCTTCCGCCTGCGGCATGGGCACGGTCAGGCCGGGCGCGGCCTTCGTGTCGCTCGGCACCTCGGGCGTGCTGTTTGCCGCCAACGGCGCCTACCTGCCCAATCCGGAAAGTGCGGTGCACACGTTCTGCCATGCGCTGCCCAACGCCTGGCACCAGATGGGCGTCATCTTGTCGGCGACGGATTCGCTCAACTGGCTGAGCAACATCACGGGCAAGGATGCGGCCGAACTGACCCGCGAACTCGGCGACGATCTGCGCGCGCCCACCGGCGTCAGCTTCCTGCCCTATCTCTCGGGCGAACGGACCCCGCACAACGACGCGGCGATCCGCGGCTCCTTCACGGGCCTTGCCCATGAGATCGACCGCGCCGGTCTGACCCAGGCCGTGCTCGAGGGTGTGGCCTTTGCCTTCCGCGACAGCCTTGAAGCTCTGGCCAATGCCGGAACCTCGCTGACACGCGTGACGGCCATCGGCGGTGGCTCGCGCTCGCGCTACTGGCTGAAGTCGATCGCCACCGCGCTCGGCCTGCCGGTCGACATTCCTGCCGACGGTGATTTCGGCGCTGCTTTTGGTGCTGCGCGCCTCGGCCTCATCGCCGCCGAAGGCGCCGACCCGCATCAGGTCTGCACGCCGCCTGCGACAGCCGAAACCATCGAGCCGGTGGCCACACTGGCAGGCGCCTATGACGAGGCCTACCAGCGCTATCGCAAACTCTATCCGGCGATCCGGGGGGCGATGTGAGCGCCCGAGCCAGATCAGCCGGGCACCTTGTCGAGGAAGCCGGTGATGCCGCTCAGGCGGCCGTTCTCGAGGGTGGCGAAGTCGGAGCCTTCGATCACGGCCTCCGCACCATCGGGACCAAGGCTCCAGGAAAAGCGGATATGGTCGCCGAAGCCGTCGGCCTTGCCTTTCAGCTTGAAGCGGAAGCCGGGGAACTGGCCGTGCACGCCAGCGATCAGCGCGTCGATGCCGCCATGGCCGTCGCCCTGCATGATGGGGTCGCGATAGGTCACGCCGGAAGTGAAGGCGGCCTCGATCTTCGCCTTGCGGGCGTCGGCGTCGGTCTCGTTCCAGGCGGCGATGTAGGCTTCGGCGATGGCGTTGTCGTCGGTCATCTCTGCTCTCCGTCGGGTTTGTCTTTGATAACGCGACCCTTGTCGCAGCAGTGCCGACTGGAACCAATTACGCCTGAGGTAATCGAATTCGGAATCTTTGCGGCCGCCCGATCCGGGACGGTCATGCGTACTCACTGAAAGGAGTTCTCCCATGAGCACCGGCTATTTCGGCGACATCAAGCCCGTCCGCTACGAAGGCCCCGACAGCACCAACCCGCTGGCCTACCGGCACTACAATGCCGACGAGGTGGTGCTGGGCAAGCGGCTGGAAGACCACCTGCGCTTCGCGGTCGCCTACTGGCACACATTCGCCTGGCCGGGCGGCGATCCGTTCGGCGGCCAGACCTTCGAGCGGCCCTGGTTCGGCGAGACCATGGAGCATGCCAAGCTGAAGGCCGACGTCGCCTTCGAGCTGTTTTCGCTGCTCGGCGTTCCCTACTATTGCTTCCACGATGCCGACGTGCGGCCCGAGGGTGCGACCTTTGCCGAGAGTGCCAAGCGTCTCGATGAGATCGCCGACCATTTCGAAGGCAAGATGGCCAAGACCGGCGTCAAGCTGCTCTGGGGCACGGCAAACCTGTTTTCCAACCGCCGCTTCATGTCGGGTGCCGCCACCAACCCCGACCCGGATGTCTTTGCCTATGCAGCCGCGACGGTGAAGCACTGCATCGACGTCACCAAGCGGCTCAAGGGTGAGAACTACGTGCTGTGGGGCGGCCGCGAAGGCTATGAGACGCTGCTCAACACCGACATGGGCCGCGAGCTCGACCAGCTCGGCCGCTTCCTCAACCTCGTCGTCGACTACAAGCACAAGATAGGTTTCACCGGCACCATTCTGATCGAGCCGAAGCCGCAGGAGCCGACCAAGCACCAGTACGACTACGATGTCGCCACCGTCTACGGCTTCCTCAGGAAGTACGGGCTGGAGAAGGAGGTAAAGGTCAACATCGAGCAGGGCCACGCAATCCTGGCCGGCCATTCCTTCGAGCATGAGCTGGCGACCGCCAATGCGCTCGGCATCTTTGGCTCCATCGACATGAACCGCAACGACTACCAGTCGGGCTGGGATACCGACCAGTTCCCCAACAACGTGCCCGAGATGGCGCTGGCCTACTACCAGGTGCTGCTGGGCGGCGGTTTCAAGACGGGCGGCACCAATTTCGACGCCAAGCTGCGCCGCCAGTCGCTCGACCCCGAAGACCTGCTGGTTGCCCATGTCGGCGGCATGGACGCCTGCGCCCGCGGCCTCAAGGCTGCTGCGAAGATGATCGAGGACAAGGCACTGTCCGCCCCGCTCGACGCGCGTTACGCCGGCTGGAACTCGACTGAAGCCAAGGCGATGCTTTCTGGCGAGCGCAGCCTCGAGCAGATCGCCGCGCGCGTCGCCGCCGATGGCATCGAGCCGCAGCCGAAGTCGGGCCGGCAGGAATATCTGGAGAACGTCGTCAACCGCTATGTCTGAACCGGACAACCATCAGGCGAGGGGGAGTCGCTTTCCCCCTTGCCGCTGAATTGCCTCTTTCTCGCCCTCAAGACGCCCGTCGAATCAGTGAGTTACGGCGTCATGAGACGGGAACAAAAGACTTTCATCGCAAATACGAACGAGCCGGAGATCGAGGCATTGCTCGACCGCTCGCACACCAATTCCATCGTCGACCGGCTGATGGCGCTGCCTCCTGTCGGGGAGACGCAGCTGTCGGACGAATGGAGCCGGGCAGTGGCGCTGCGCCTCGAAGCCGTGCTCGCCGAAAACATGCGCTCGCGCATCGGCAGCGAAAGCTGTGCCGCCTGATTGCTGACGGTTTGACGAACGGAGGATGCTTCGCCATCCTTCGCCGATGATACGCGCGGTGCTTCTGGACCTTTCGGGCGTCGTCTATGACGGCGACGCGGCGATACCCGGTGCAATCGAAGCCATTCGCCGGCTGCATGGCGAAGACCTTGCTATCCGCTTCGTCAGCAACACCACGCGTTCGCCACGTGCAGCCATCGTCAGGCAACTCGCCGCCCTCGGCATCGAAGTCGGCGACGATGAATTGCTGACGCCTGCCCGCGCGGCCGTCGAATGGCTTGCACGCGAAGGCTGCGCGCCGCAGCTGCTCGTGCATCCCGACCTCGTGCCCGAATTCGCCGGACACATGTTCGGCGAGAGGAAGGCGGTGGTGGTCGGCGATGCCGCCGAGGCCTTCACCTATGCGGCGATGAACGCCGCCTTCCGGCAACTCATCGACGGTGCCGAATTTCTCGCGCTTGCGGTCAACCGCACCTTCAAGGACGCCGACGGCGGCCTCAGCCTTGATGCCGGTGCCTTCGTCGCAGCACTCGAATTCGCCGCCGGCAAGCAGGCGACGGTGCTGGGCAAGCCCGCGCGCGACTTCTTCCACGCCGCACTTGCCGGGTTGGACTGCCTGCCGGGACAGGCGGTCATGGTTGGCGACGACGCCGAAAGCGATGTCGCCGGGGCCCTGAAGGCGGGCATCGGATCGGCCCTGCTGGTGCGGACCGGCAAGTATCGTGCCGGTGACGAGAGCCGCCACGCGCCGCACCCGAGCGCCGTCGTTGATGACCTCGCTGCAGCGGTTGAGTGGATTCTTTGCAGGCGAGGCTGAGACATCACCCCCACCCCTAACCCCTCCCCACAAGGGGGAGGGGGATCGGCACTACCATGCCAAGCGAGATTTTCCCGCGATCGGATCGTATGGCGCGACGCAAAGCTTCCCTCCCCCTTTGGGGAGGGATTGAGGGTGGGGGTATTCTGCCTTGAGCTGGTCTCCCGCAAGGCGCAATCTCAGCCCTTGCGCATCCGCACCGGCGGCGTGCCGAAGGCATGCGAGAAACTGCGCGAGAATGCAGCGGCCGAGGAAAAGCCGGTCCGCTCCGCCACCTCGGCCATGCTGACGCGGGTGTCGACAACCAGCCGTCTCGCGGCGTTCAATCTCAGCCTGAGATAGTAGGCGCCGGGCGTCTCTCCGATCGAGGCGCGGAAGATGCTTTCGAGCGTCCGCGCCGTGACGCCGGCACGCTTTGCAATCGCGGCAATCGTCAGCGGTTGGTCGACATGCGCCTCCATCAGCCGGATCGCCTGGGCAAGGCGCGGGTCGTAGCCGTCGAGCCGGCCGAGCGAAACCAGCGGCTGGGCGTCGGTGGCGGCGCGCGACTGGTCGTAGATGAAGACGCTTGCGACATCGAGCGCGGTGGCCATGCCGAGCCGCGAGCGCACCAGATGCAGCATCAGGTCGAAGGTGGGCGCCGCACCGCCCGAGGTGAAGACCGGCCCGTCGATGATGTAGCGGTCAGGGCGGACCTCGACATCGGGGAAGGCGGCGGCAAAATCCTCCATGTCTTCCCAATGGGTGGTGGCGGCACGGCCTTCCAGCAGCCCGGCGCGGGCGACGAGCCAGGTGCCGGCCTCGATCCCGCCTGCGGCGCGCGCCTGGCGGGCGCAGCGCCTGATCCCGCCGAGCAGCTTCGACGTCGCATAGCCCTGTGTGCCGAAGCCGGCGATGACCATCAGCACGTCGCAGGCCTCGTCCGGGTCGAAGGCGCCCGAGACCGCCACCGGCAGGCCGCAGGTGGTGATCGCGGGCTCGCCGGTGCTCGAGACCAGCCGGTAGTCGAACAGGGTTTCGCCCGAGACGCGGTTGGCGGCGCGCAGCGGATCGACGGCCGAGGCGACGCACATGATGGACGCGCCGGAGAAGACAAGCATCGTCACCTTGAGCGGTGAGCGCTCCTCGCGAAAGATTGTCGGCTTTTCGCTTTTGGCCATTTGAATTTCGTAAAACGCAAAACAAGTTCACGCAAGCGGCGCGATGATCCGTCAAGTTTCGTAAGGGAGGAATGCGATGCCGCTCGAGATGAACCGCGAGGTTTTCATTACCTGTGCCGTGACCGGGTCCGGCGGCACGCAGGATCGCAGCCACCTGGTGCCGCGTTCGCCCAAGCAGATCGCCGACTCGGCCATCGAGGCGGCCAAGGCGGGAGCGGCGATCGTCCACTGCCACGTCCGCGATCCCGACACCGGCAAGCCGCGTCGCGACATCCATCTCTACCGCGAGGTGACCGAGCGCATTCGCGAGGCCAATGTCGACGTGGTGCTGAACCTGACCGCCGGCATGGGCGGCGACATGGTGTTCGGCGGCGTCGAAAGCCCGTTGCCGCTGAAGGAAGCCGGCACCGACATGGGCGGCGCCACCAACCGCGTCGAGCATGTGCGCCAGTGCCTGCCGGAGATCTGCACGCTCGACTGCGGCACGATGAACTTCGCCGAGGCCGACTATGTCATGACCAACACGCCGGGCATGCTGCGCGCCATGGGCGGCATGATGACGGCGATGGGCGTGAAGCCCGAGATCGAGGCATTCGACACCGGCCACCTCTGGTTCGCCAAGCAACTGGTCGAGGAGGGCGTGCTTGCGCCCGACGCGCTGGTGCAACTGTGCATGGGCGTGCCGTGGGGCGCGCCTGACGACCTCAACACCTTCATGGCGATGGTCAACAACGTGCCGAAGAGCTGGACCTTCTCGGCCTTCTCGCTCGGCCGCAACCAGATGGCCTATGCGGCGGCGGCTGTGCTGGCCGGCGGCAATGTGCGCGTCGGCCTCGAGGACAATCTCTGGCTCGACAAGGGCGTTCTCGCCACCAACGCGCAGCTGGTCGAGAAGGCGGTCACCGTCGTCGAGACCTTGGGCGCGCGAGTTATCGGGCCGGAAGAGGTGCGCAAGAAACTGAACCTCGTCAAGCGCGCGCCGCTGGCGGCCTGATCGCTGACAAATCTGCCGGGAGGGGCATTTTCATGAGCACAATCTCGAAAGCAGCCGCCATTGGCGGCGGGGTTATCGGCGCCGGCTGGGTGGCGCGGCTGCTGCTCAATGGCATCGACGTGTCGATCTTCGACCCCGACCCGGAGGCCTCACGCAAGGTCGGCGAGGTGATGAAGGGCGCGCGCCGTGCCTACAAGCAGATGCTGCCAGGCGGCCTGCCCAAGGAAGGCAAGCTGACCTACGCCAAGACCATTGCGGAAGCGGTGGCGGACGCCGACTTCATCCAGGAAAGCGTGCCGGAGCGGCTCGACCTCAAGCACAAGGTGCTGGCCGAGATCGACATGCATGCGCCGGCCAATGCGATCATCGGTTCGTCGACCTCCGGCATCAAGCCATCGGACATGCAGGTGGCGATGAAGAAGCATCCGGAGCGGCTGGTGGTCGGCCATCCGTTCAACCCGGTCTATCTCCTGCCCATCGTCGAGATCGTCGGCGGCGCACAGACCTTCCCCGAGGCGATCGAGGTCGCCAAGGAGATCTATTCTTCCATCGGCATGAAGCCTGTCGTCATCCGCAAGGAGATCGAGGCCTTCGTCGGCGACCGCCTGCTGGAAGCGGCCTGGCGCGAGGCGCTGTGGCTGATCAAGGACGGCATCTGCTCGGTGGAGGAACTGGACGACATCATGCGCTATGGCTTCGGCCTGCGCTGGGCCCAGATGGGTATGTTCCAGGTCTATCGGGTCGCCGGTGGCGAGGCCGGCATGCGCCACTTCATGGCGCAGTTCGGGCCGTGCCTGAAATGGCCGTGGACCAAGCTGATGGACGTGCCGGAGTTCAACGACGAGCTGGTCGACCTGATCGCCACCCAGTCCGACGAGCAGTCCGACAAATGGTCGATCCGCGAGCTGGAAAAGATCCGCGACGACAATCTCGTCGCGATCATGGATGCGCTGTCCAAGCAGAACAAGGGCAAGGGCTGGGGCGCCGGCGCGCTCTACAAGGACTACACCAAGCAGCTCGCCGCCCAGGCCAAGCCCAAGGTCTCCAAGGCTGCCGAAAAGGCCAAGGCGAGCAAGCCGGTGAAGAAGGCAGCTGCCAAGAAGAAGGGCTGAGACGATGCATTTCGGTCTGTCCGAGGAACAGCAGCTCATCGTCGACACCACCCGCGCGTTCGTCGAGAACGAGCTCTATCCGCACGAGGGCGAGGTCGAGCGCACCGGCCATCTCCGGCGCGAGCTGGTCGAGGAGATCAAGGCAAAGGCGATTGCCGCCGGGCTCTATGCCGCCAACATGCCGGCTGATGTCGGCGGTGCCGGGCTCGATACGCTGACCTGGCTGCTCTACGAAAAGGAGCTCGGCCGCGCCAACTACGCGCTGCACTGGACCTGCGTGGCGCGCCCGTCCAACATCCTGCTCGCCGGCACGGCGGAGCAGCGCGAGAAGTATCTCTTCCCCTGCATTCGCGGCGAGAAATCGGACTGTTTGGCGATGACCGAGCCTGGCGCCGGTTCCGACCTGCGCGGCATGAAGGCCAGTGCTGTCCAGGACGGCAGCGACTGGGTGCTGAACGGCACCAAGCACTTCATCTCCCATGCCGACATCGCCGACTTCGCCATCGTCTTCATGGCCTCCGGCGAAGAGGAGTCGCCGCGCGGCAAGCGCAAGAAGATCACTGCGTTTTTCGTCGACAAGGGCACGCCTGGGTTCACCGTACGCGACGGCTACCGCAACGTCTCGCATCGCGGCTACACCAATTCGGTGCTGGAGTTCGACGATTGTCGCCTGCCGGCAGCTCAAGTGCTCGGCGAGGTGCACAAGGGTTTCGAAGTCGCCAACAGCTGGCTGGGTGCGACGCGCCTTCAGGTGGGTGCCACCTGCCTCGGCCGCGCCGAGCGCGCGCTCAACCATGCCGTCGAATACGCCGCCCAGCGCGAGCAATTCGGCCAGCAGATCGGCAAGTTCCAGGGCGTGTCGTTCAAGCTGGCCGACATGGCGACCGAGCTCAAGGCAGCCGAGCTGATGGTGATGGAGGCCGGCTGGAAATACGACCAGGGCACGGTCACCGACCAGGACATGGCGATGGCCAAACTCAAGGCCACGGAAATGCTCGCCTTCGTCGCCGACGAGGCGATCCAGATCCATGGCGGCATGGGCCTGATGGACGACCTGCCGCTGGAGCGCATCTGGCGCGACGCGCGCGTCGAACGCATCTGGGAAGGCACGTCGGAAATCCAGCGCCACATCATTTCGCGCGCGCTGCTCAGGGCGGTGGGCGGATGAGCGATCTGGTTTCTTGTTCGACCCTCCCCCTTGTGGGGAGGGTGGCCCGCAGGGCCGGGTGGGGGTGAAACAATGTCTTGCTCGACTTCTGACACCCCCACCTCGACGCTGCGCGTCGACCCTCTCCACAAGGGGGAGGGTAAAGGGCGCCTCGAACGCCTGCTGCGGCCTAGGTCGATTGCGGTGTTCGGCGGCTCGCAGGCCGCGGCCGTGGTCAAGCAGTGCCTGAAGATGGGCTTTGCCGGCGACATCTGGCCGGTGCACCCGACCAAGGACAAGGTCGAGGGCATCAGGACTTTCCGTTCGGTCGCAGAGCTGCCCGCAGCCCCAGACGCAGCCTTCGTCGGCGTCAACCGCTTCCTGACTATCGAGGTGATTGCTCAACTTGCCGAGCGCGGCGCCGGCGGGGCGATCTGCTTTGCCTCCGGCTTCCTCGAAGCTGGCAGCGACGATGCCGACGGCGAACGGCTGCAGGGAGAACTCGTCACAGTTGCGGGCCAGATGCCGGTCATCGGCCCCAACTGCTACGGCCTTATCAATTATGCCGACGGAGCGCTTCTGTGGCCCGACCAGCACGGCGGCCAGAGGCTGGCGCCGGGCACTCGCGGCGTTGCCATCATCACGCAGTCCTCCAACATCGCCTGCAACCTGACCATGCAGAAGCGCGGCCTGCCGGTCGCCTTCCTGATGACCGCCGGCAACCAGGCGCAGATCGGCCTTTCCCAAATGGCGCTGGGCCTGATCGAGGATGAGCGCGTGTCGTGCCTTGGCCTGCACATCGAAGGCTTCGACACCGTAGACGGTTTCGAGCGGCTGGCGGCGCGGGCGCGCGAACTGGGCAAGCCGATCGTCGCCATGAAGGTCGGCCGCTCCGAACAGGCGCGCAAGGCGACGATCTCGCACACGGCGTCGCTCGCCGGGTCGGACGCCGCTTCGGATGCCTTCCTCAAGCGGCTGGGCATCGCTCGCGTCGACACCATCCCGTCGTTGCTCGAAACGCTGAAGCTGCTGCACGCGGTCGGCCCGCTGCCCGGCTTCACGCTGTCTTCGATGAGCTGTTCGGGCGGCGAGGCGTCGGTCATGGCCGACAGCGCCGAGGGCCGGCGGCTGCGTTTCCCGGCGCTCACGCCTGAGCACTATACGAGGATAAAATCGACGCTCGGCGCCTTCGTGGCGGTCGCCAATCCGCTCGACTACCACACCTTCATTTGGAACGACGAACCGGCGATGACGGCCACCTTCACGGCGATGGCGTCAGGCGGTTTCGACCTCAACATGCTGGTGCTCGACTTCCCGCGCAACGACCGCTGCTCGGACGCCGACTGGTGGCCGACCGTGCGGGCCTTCGAGGTAGCGCTGAAGACCAATGGCGCGCGAGGTGCCGTGGTGGCGTCGATGTCGGAGAACCTGACCGAGGACCACGCCGCAGACCTGTTTTCGCGCGGCATCGTGCCGTTGCAGGGGATTGCCGAGGCGATGGACGCGGCGGAGGCTGCAGCGACGATTGGCGAGGCGTGGCGGCGCGATCCCTCCCCCTTGAGGGGAGGGTCGATCGGCGGAGCCGATCGGGATGGGGTCGTGCACGATGCGTCGGCGGTGCCTTCTGAGGTTACCCCCTCCGCCCGCTTCGCGGGCACCTCCCCCTCGAGGGGGGAGGATACCCAGCTCGACGAAGCCGCTGCCAAGTCCTTGCTGCGCGACGCTGGCCTTGCCGCGCCAGCCGGCCGTCGTGCGGCGAGCGTCGCCGAGGCCATCGCGGCGGCGGAAGCGCTGGGCTATTCCGTCGCGCTCAAGGCTCTGGGCGTTGCCCACAAGAGCGAACTCGGTGCCGTCAGGTTAAGTTTGAAGAATGCCGAGGAGGTCGGCGCGGCTGCTTCAGCCCTTTTGCCGCTCGGCACCGGCCTCTATGTCGAGAAGATGGTCTCAGGCGGCGTGGCCGAGTTGATCGTCGGCGTCACCCGCGATCCGCTGTTCGGCCCTGTCATGACCATCGGCACCGGCGGCGTGCTGGTCGAACTCATCAAGGACAGCGCCACGCTGCTGCTCCCTGCCTCGCGCGGCGAGGTCGAGGCTGCGCTGAAGGGGTTGAAGATGTACCCGCTGCTCGACGGCTATCGTGGCCGTGCCAGGGCGGACGTCGGTGCGGCCGTGGATGCAATAATGGCCATTGCCGGTTTTGTGTCCGATCATGCCGACCGTATCGAGGAACTCGACATCAATCCGCTGATCGTCTGTGGCGAAGGGCAGGGTGCCTGGATCGCCGATGCGCTGCTGGTGTTGGCCTTAAACAGCCCCTCATCCCCTACCGGACCTTCTCCCCGTAATGACGGGGAGAAGGAGGAAAATCACGACGCCGACGCCCCCCTCTCCCCGTTTTCCACGGGGAGAGGGTAAGGGTGAGGGGCAATGGAGAAAGCGCAATGTCCGACGTCATCAAGACCCGCAGGGAGGGTGTGATCCTCGAGGTCACGCTCGACCGGCCCAAGGCCAACGCCATCGACCTCGCCACGTCCCGGCTGCTCGGGCAGACGTTCAAGGCCTTCCGCGACGATGACGGCCTGCGCATCGCCATAGTGAAGACGGCGGGGGAAAAATTCTTCTCGGCCGGCTGGGACCTGAAGGCTGCGGCAAGCGGCGATGCGGTCGATGGCGACTATGGCGTCGGCGGATTCGGCGGGTTGCAGGAGCTACGCGACCTCAACAAGCCGGTCATTGCCTGCGTCAACGGCATGGCGGTGGGTGGCGGCTTCGAATTGGCGCTGTCCTGCGACCTGATCTACGCCTCGGAGCATTCGAGCTTCGCGCTGCCCGAAATCAAGGCCGGCACGCTGGCGGACGCCGCGACCATCAAGCTGCCCAAGCGCATTCCCTATCACGTGGCGATGGACCTCCTGCTCACCGGCCGCTGGATGGATGTCGCCGAGGCGCATCGCTGGGGGCTGGTCAACGAGGTAATGCCGGCCGACAAGCTCGAAGGCCGCGTCTGGGAGATCGCCCGGCTGCTCGCCGGCGGCCCGCCGCTGGTCTTCGCCGCCATCAAGGAGGTGGCGCGCGCGGCCGAGGTGATGGGTTTCCAGGAGACGATGAACCGCATCACCAAGCGGCAATTCCCAACGGTGGACGAGCTCTACGCCTCGGAGGACAATCTTGAGGGCTTCAAGGCGTTCGCGGAGAAGCGGGACCCGGTGTGGAAGGGGAAGTAGGCTCCGTGGAGGTGATTACGTTCCGTCTCGCCCCCCTCTGGCCTGCCGGCCATCTCCCCCACGAGGGGAGAGATCAAGCGCTTCGCCGGCGGCCCACCTCTTGTAACGTTGGCGGTTGGCGAAAGTCGGGACGACAGGTGATCTCCCCTCTCTTGGGGGAGATGGCCGGCAGGCCAGAGGGGGGCAACGTAGGGCGCGGCAATTCCCAAGGCCTGCTCCAATGACCGACTATACAAAGCTCATCGACGCCGAGACCTGGGCGTTCATCGAGCGGACGAAATCGTACTATCCGCCCGATACCGTTGACTACACGATCGTCCAACAGCGCGAGATCTACGACCGCATGTGCCGGGAGTTCTTCGCCGGTTACCCGGAGGGCGTGTCGGCCGAGACGACGGCTATCGCTGCTCCGGGGTGCGACGTGCCCGTCCGCATCTATCGCCTGGTCGGCAACGCGGCGGAAGCGGTCGTGCTTTATTTCCACGGCGGCGGCTTCATCCTCGGCGGGCTCGACAGCCATGACGATGTCTGCGCCGAGCTCTGCGGCCGAACCGGCTACGAGGTCGTGTCGGTCGACTACAGGCTGGCGCCCGAGCGCCGACATCCGGCGGCATTCGACGACGCCATGGCCGCCTTCGAATGGGCGATCGCTACCTACGTGCAGCCCATCGTGCTCGCTGGCGACAGCGCCGGCGGCAACATCGCGGCTGCCATCAGCCATGCGACGCGCGGCCACAAGCGCCATCCGGTCGGGCAGTTGTTGATCTATCCCGGCCTTGGCGGCGACCGCAGCCGCGGTTCCTATGTCAGGCACACCGAGGCACCGATGCTGACCATGCGCGACCTCGATTTCTACCAGGATATCCGCACCGGCGGGGAAGACCGCACCGGTGACATCACGCTGTCGCCGCTGGCCGATGGCGATTTCGCCAACCTGCCACCGACTGTCGTCATTACTGCCGAATGCGACCCGCTGTCGTCGGACGGCGAGGCCTATGGCGAGCGCATCGTCGCCGCCGGCGGCAAGGCGTTCTGGTTCGAGGAGGCTGGGCTTGTGCACGGCTATCTCCGCGCCCGCCACAGCGTTGGCCGCGCCCGCGAAAGCTTCACGCGTATCGTCGATGCTGTGGCTGTGCTGGGGCGTGGCGAGTGGGTTTGGTGACAGTTAGAGGTTAGCGCGCCTTCGCACCCCCCCTCCGGCCTGCCGGCCATCTCCCCCGCAAGGGAGGAGATTAGTCACGCCGCCGTTTGCGCCCATCCTGCGAACCAGCAGGGCCCGGCTTGCAATCTTTGTGGTGGCCGCCCGGGCCGATGAAGCCATGATCTCCCCTCCTTGCGGGGGAGATGGCCGGCAGGCCAGAGAGGGGTGCGAAGGAACGCAACGGTCCTCATCCTGAGGTGCTCGCCTGAAAGGCTAGCTTCGAAGGACGCACCTATTTTGTTCCCTCAATTCCCCGCGCTGGCCATCCTGCGTCCGCCGATGGCCTTTTCCAGCCAGCCGATCTCCATTTTCGGCACCGACGAGAGCAGCAGGTCGGTGTAGGCGTCGAAGGGAGGTTTCAGCACTTCCGATTTCGGCCCATAGCGCACCACCTCGCCGCGGTACATGACGGCGATGGAATCGGCGATCGACTTCACCGTGGCGAGGTCGTGGGTGATGAAGAGATAAGCGACGCCTTCCTCGGCCTGCAGGCCGAGCAGCAGCTTGAGGATGCCGTTGGCGACCAGCGGGTCGAGCGCGCTCGTCACTTCGTCGCAGATGATCAGACGCGGCTTGGCGGCGAGCGCACGGGCGATGCAGACGCGCTGCTTCTGCCCGCCGGAAAGCTCGGCCGGATAGCGATCAGCAAAGCCGCGACCCATCTCGATCTTGTCGAGCAGTTCGGCGACGCGGGCATCGCGCTCCTTGCCCCCCATGCCGAAATAGAACTCCAGCGGCCGGCCGATGATCGTGCCCACGGTCTGGCGCGGGTTCATCGCCACGTCTGCCATCTGGTAGATCATCTGCAACTCGCGCAGGTCGTCGCGGCTGCGGTCGGCGAGGCGATTGGAAAGCGTGCGGCCGGCAAAGGTGATGCTGCCCTGCTCGGGCGGCAGAAGGCCGGTGATGGCGCGGGCCAGCGTCGACTTGCCGGAGCCGGATTCGCCGACCACGGCCAGCGTCTGGCCTGGCAGGATGTCCACCGAGACGTTCTTCAACACTTTGATCGTGCCACCGCCATAAGCGGCGGTGACGTTCCTGACCGAAAGGAACGGGTTGGCGCCGGGTTCCTTCTCCTGGTGTTCGATCTCGTGCACCGAGACGAGTGCTGAGGTGTATTCCTGGCGTGGCTCCTTGATGATCTGGCGTGTGCCGCCCCATTCGACCAGCCTGCCGTGCCGAAGCACCATGATCTCGTCGGAGACCTGCGCGACCACGGCGAGGTCGTGGCTGATGTAGAGCGCTGCCACGCCGGTGTCGCGGATCGCCTCCTTGATCGCGGCGAGCACGTCGATCTGGGTGGTGACGTCGAGTGCGGTCGTCGGCTCGTCGAAGACGATCAGGTCCGGCTCGGAGCACAGCGCCATGGCCGTCATGACGCGCTGAAGCTGCCCGCCCGAGACCTGGTGCGGGAAGCGCTGGCCGATGTTTTCAGGATCGGGAAGGCTGAGTTTCCTGAACAGTGCAACAGCCCGCTTTTCGGCCTCCGCCCGGCTCGCCACGCCGTGCAGGATCGAGGCTTCGACGACCTGATCCATCAGCCGGTGTGCCGGGTTGAACGCTGCCGCCGCCGACTGCGCGACATAGCAGACCTCGCGGCCGCGCAGGGCGCGGATGCCTTGCGTGCCACCCTTACGGATGTCGCGGCCGTTGAGCAGGATCTCGCCGCCGGTGATCTTTACGCCGCCGCGGCCATAGGCCATCGACGACAGGCCGATGGTCGACTTGCCGGCGCCCGATTCACCGATCAGGCCAAGCACCTTGCCCTTTTCCAGCGTCAGCGACACGTCGTGCACCAGGGTGATGGTGCGCGGTGCCTCGCCGGGTGGGTAGACCTTTGCCTCGATCCTGAGGTTGCGGATGTCGAGCAGCGGGCCGGAGCCGTTCGCGGGTGCCTTAGCCATTGCCACGCCCTCCCTTGAGATCGGTGGTGCGGTTGAGCACCCAGTCGGCGACGAGGTTGACGGAGATGGCGAGTGCGGCGATCGCGGCGGCCGGGATCAGTGCTGCCGGGATGCCGAAGACGATGCCGTCCTTGTTTTCCTTGACCATGCCGCCCCAGTCGGCGTCAGGCGGTTGCACGCCCAGGCCGAGGAAGGACAGAGCCGACAGGAACAGGACGGCATAGATGAAGCGCAGGCCGAGTTCCGAGACCAGCGGCGACAGCGCATTGGGCAGGATCTCGCGGAAGATGATCCAGCCCTTGCCTTCGCCGCGCAGCTTGGCCGCCTCGACGAAGTCCATGACGTTGATGTCGACGGCAACCGCGCGCGACAGCCGGTAGACGCGCGTTGCGTCGAGAATGCCCATCACCAGGATCAGGGTCAGCAAGGTCGAAGGCAGCACCGACAGCACCACGAGCGCGAAGATCAGCGTCGGGATCGCCATCAGCAAGTCGACGAAGCGCGACATGCCGGTGTCGAACCAGCCGCCGACGACGGCGGCGGTGAAGCCCAGTATCGCGCCGAGCGAAAACGACAAGGTGGTTGCCATGACGGCGATGAAGATGGTGGTGCGCGCGCCGTAGATCATGCGCGAAAGCAGGTCACGGCCGAGATTGTCGGTGCCGAGCAGGAACTGGCCGGAGGCCGGCGCCCAGACGTCGCCGACGATCTCGCCGAGGCCATAGGGTGCGATCAGCGGCGCGAAGATCGCCGCGATGAGGAACAATGCGGTCAGGATCAGGCCGATCGCGGCGCCAAGGGGGATGCGTTTCAGGTCCAGCATGGCGCGCCCCTCACTTCGGATGCCGGAGGCGTGGATTGGCGACGATGGCGGCAATGTCGGCGACGATGTTGAGGCCGATATAGACCGCTGCGAAGATCAGCCCCACTGCCTGCACCACCGGCACGTCGCGCTTGGCGACATGGTCGACGAGGTATTGCCCCATGCCGGGATAGACGAAGATCACCTCGATCACGACCACGCCGACGATGAGGAAGGCAAGGTTGAGCATGACCACGTTGATGATCGGCGCAATCGCATTGGGAAAGGCGTGCTTGCGGATGATGTCGAAGGGCGAAAGACCCTTGAGCTCCGCCGTCTCGATATAGGCCGACTGCATGACATTGAGGATCGCGGCCCGGGTCATACGCATCATGTGGGCCAGCACCACCAGTGTCAGCGCAGTAGCCGGCAGGGCGATCGCCTTCATGCGTTCGAGGAACGGCATGCCGTCATAGACGGTGGAGATGCCCGGGAACCACTGCAGCTTCACGGCGAAGAAATAGACCAGGAGGTAGCCGATGAAGAACTCGGGCAGCGAGGTCGATGCCAGCGCCAGGCCGGAGATGGTCTTGTCGATCCAGCCATTGCGATAGCGCACGGCCAGCAGGCCGAGGATGATCGCCAGCGGTACGGAAACGACAGCCGCCCAGAAGGCGAGGAACAGCGTGTTCCACAGACGTCCGCCGATCGAGGCGGCGATGTCCTGCCGGCTCGACAGGGCCGTGCCGAGGTCGCCGGTGAGGACGCCGCCGAGCCACCTGAAATAGCGGACGATGGCGGGGTCGTTGAGGCCGAGTTCCTCGCGCAGATTGGCGAGCGCCTGGGGCGTGGCCGACTGGCCGAGGATGGATTGGGCGACATCGCCGGGCAGGATCTGGGTGCCGGCGAAGATCAGGACCGAAACGGCCAGGAGCAGGAGAAGGCCCAGCGCAATGCGCTGGGCGATCAGTTTCAGAATCGGATTGGACATGCGCTCAACGCCCTTGTCAGGCGTTCAGCCAGCACTTCGACAGCGCGTAGCCGCCCATCATCTCCTGGTTGCCGTCATCGACCCAGCCGCCGACCTTGGCGCTGGTTGCGTCGATGAAGTCGTTGAACATCGGGGTGATCACGCCGCCTTCGTCGCGGACGATCTGGCCCATGTCGGCGTAGAGTTTCTTACGCTTGTCGTTGTCGAGCTCGGAACGCGCCGCAAACAGCATCTTGTCGAAGTCCTCGCGCTGGAAACGCGTGTCGTTCCATTCGGCTTTGGAATAGTAGGCGGTCGAATACATCTGGTCCTGGGTCGGGCGCCCGCCCCAGTAGGAAGCCGAGTAGGGCTGCTTGTTCCAGACTTCCGACCAGTAGCCGTCGCCGGGCTCGCGCTTGACCTCGAGCGTGATGCCGGCCTTGGCCGCGCTCTGCTGGTAGAGCTGGGCGGCATCGACCGCACCGGGGAAGGCGACGTCGGAGGTGCGCAGCAGAACCGAGCCGGAATGGCCCGACTTCTTGTAGTGGAAGGCTGCCTTTTCCGGATCGTATTTGCGCTGCTCCATCTCGGTGAACAGCGGATAGGCCTTGTTGATCGGCGTGTCGTTGCCGACCGAGCCGTAGCCCATCAGAATCTTCTGCAGCATCTCCTCGCGGTCGAGCGCGTATTTCAGCGCAAGCCTCAGATCGTTGTTGTCGAAGGGCGCCGTGTTGGTGTGGGCGATGAAGACGTAATGGCCGCGGCCGGCGACGTTGCGGATGACCACACCCGGCACGCGCTTGATCAACTCGACGATCTTCGGCTCGACGCGGTTGATGATATCGACCTGGCCGCCCTGCAACGCAGACGTGCGGGCCGTGGCATCGTTGATGACAATGATTTCGATCTGGTCGGCAAAGCCGCGGTCGTCACGCCAGTAATTGGCGAACTTCTCGCCGCCGAGCCGCACGCCGGCTTCGTTGACGGTGATCTTGTAGGGGCCAGTGCCGATGCCGGCGTCGGGCTTGTCCTTGCCGCCATTGGGCTGGATCATCAGGTGGTAGTCGTCGAGCAGGAAGGGCAGGTCGGCGTTGGCCTCCTTGAGCTCGAACACGACGTTCTGGCCGTCGGCCTTGACCGAGGCGATGCCGCCCATCAGGCCAAGCGCGCCGGACTTCGCCTTCTCGTCGGAATGGCGTTCGATGGTCGCGACGACGTCGGCGGGGGTCATCTCCTTGCCGTCGTGGAACTGCACGCCCTTGCGGATCTTGAAGGTCCAGGTCTTGGCGTCGTCGGATGCGCCCCATTCCTCGGCGAGCGCCGGCTTGGGCTCGCCCTCGGGCGAGATCTGCACCAGCTGCTCGCCCCACTGGCGGCCGAAGAAATAGGGCACCTGGCTCGACCACGACGCCGGATCGAGGCTGTCGGTGGCGGCACCACCCTGCATGCCGGCGCGAAGGACACCGCCCTTGACGGGGCCCTCGGCCTTGGCGGCGCTGGCGAGCAACGAGTTCGCGAAACTTGCCGCGACACCCAGGGCCGCGGCGCGGCCCAGGAAGTCACGGCGGTTCAACTTGCCCGCAGCGACCCGGCGGCTCAGATATTCCAGTTCATTCGACATTGGAAAGGCTCCTCACTCTGGCGGTCGTTATTGCTCGACTTCTGGTGGCAATATTGACCGTAACGTAAGGGCATCGGCAAGGCCGAATGCGACATCGAGTGGCGCAATCGCCACGTCGCTTTTGGACCAAGCCGCTTCCGCGTCAGATGTGATCGCGTGCGATGATTTCGTCGAAATCTCGTTCGAACACCAGCGTCTCGCCTTCATAGGCCTCGATCCGGCCGGTCAGCTGGAAGTTTTGGCCGTCAGAACGCATGGTCGTGAAAGTTTCGGTCCGGACGGCCCAGTCGTTTCTCGACAAAGTCTGCGTCCAGTGGGTCTCGCCATGGGCAGAAAGCGGGTCGGATGGATCGATTGTCCAGAGTTCGCGGGCGACATCGCCGATGACCAGGCCGTGGTCGGAATCGCGGATTTCGCCGAAGTCGTCGACAATGCGCAGGCTGACCGTGCCGGCCGCTTCGTCGCGTTCGACGGTGCGGCTGTTCGAACTTTCGCGCAATGTTTCGGTCTGCCAGGGCGTCGCCCCCTCGGGCTCCTCGAAGGTCCATTCATCGCCGTCGCCGGAGGGGCGTACCGGCAGGTCGATGGCGCCGTCATGGAGGGTCAGCGTGACCTCTTCGGGCGAGGGCCAGACAAGCGGCCAGTAGGTCGAGGACACGGCGATCCGCAACCTGTTGCCGGGCAGTACCCTATAGGCGATGTCGTCGAGCTTGAGCGTGATCGCCATCGTCTCGCCGGGCACAATCTCCTGAGGGAATTCGTGGCCGTTGCGGTGGCACAGGTTGAGCACGCCATAGGTGATGCGGGTCGAGGCGCCGTCCGGCTGGACGTCGCACAGTCGCACCGCGACCATGCCGTGCCGGCGGTCGGTTGCGAGCTTCAGGCGGATGACCGGCGCCCCGACAATGTCGAGCGGGACGTCGAGCACAGCACCGTCGAAACATGCGGATTTTCCGTCGTCGACGCGCTGGTCGCCCGGCAGTTCAGGCCCGAGCCAGATGGCGCAATACTCGCCGCCGTCCATGCCGCAATCCTGGGGCGAGTTAATCGAAACGGCCGCGTCGAGCCTGGCGTCCTCGGCCAAAATGCCATTCGCACCGAGCGCAAGGCGCGTGGCGGCAATGTTCGGCGACGGCCATTGCCGTTCGGCGATCCAGCGGCCCGGGCGTTCGAGATACCAGTCGCGCGGCGGCTCGGAATCCATGACGTAGAGACGCATCGCCGGGTCGTCTTCGACGCCGGTGTCCTTGCTCTTGAGCCAACGGTCCCACCAGCGCAGGGCCTCCTGCAGGAAGCCGATGGCCGGATTGGGTACGGCGAAATGCGGGTATTTGTGGATCCACGGGCCGACGATGCCCTTGACCGGCGCCTGTACGCCCTCGACCAGACGGGACACCGCATTTTTGTAGGCGTCGCCCCAGCCGCCGATAGCCAGCACGGCGGCCTTGATGGCGGAATAGTTTTCGTTGACCGAGCCCCGTTTCCAGTAGGCATCGCGGGTCTGGTGCTTCAGCCAGACCGCCGGCAGGAACGGCTCATGCTCAAGCCTGTCGAGCCATATGTCGCGCCATTTGTCGCCGACGAGTGCTGGGTCTGGCGGTCGCGACGAGTAGGACAGCATGGTCGCACCCCAGCCCATGTTCTCGTTGAGCAGCAACCCGCCCTTGTAGTGGATGTCGTCGGCATACCGGTCGTCGGTCGAGCACAAAGTGATGACAGCCTTCAGGGCCGTTGGCTGTTTCGCCGCCACCTGCAGGCCGTTGAAGCCGCCCCAGGAGATGCCCATCATGCCGACCTTGCCGTTGCACCAGGGCTGGGCTGCGGCCCATGCAATGACGTCGCAGGCGTCCTGCCATTCCTGCTCGGTGTATTCGTCGTCCATCAGCCCTTCGGAATCGCCGTTGCCGCGCATGTCGACGCGGATGCAGGCGTAGCCATGGCCAGCGAAGTAGGGATGGGTCAGGCAGTCGCGCGTCGTCGTACCGTCGCGCTTGCGGTAGGGCAGGTGCTCGAGGATGGCGGGCACCGGGTCCTGGTCGGCATCGGCGGGCATCCACACCCGCGCCGACAGGCGCGTGCCATCGGGCATGACGATGCCCATGTCGGGAAATTCGACGATGTCGCGCGGAAATTCGGTGATGGTTTTCATGCGTGGCTCCCTGCGCCATCAGTAGGCGACAGGATGCCAAACGCAAAGGGTGGCGAATGAGCCAGAGAGCGGATTTCTCTGGCCTGTTCGCGTCAGTTCAGCGGGATGTCGTTGTCGCCCTTGCTCGCCTGGTAGGTGCCGGACATCTCGTCGTAGAGCGCCGAAATCCTGGCCACGCGCTCTTCCATCCGCGTGCGGTCGGGTTCGGGCAATTCGCGGACCAGTTTGCGTAGCGAAAAGCTTTTCCAGTAGGCGTTGTCGGCGTTGTAGCCGCCCGGCTCCAGCGTGAAGACCTCTTTCAGGATCTTCAGGTCGTGCGGGATGGCGAAGCTGTCGCGCGAATCCTCGTGACTGAACAGATAGTAGAAATTGTCGAAGCCAGCCCAGGTGATGGCCGACAGGCACAACGAGCAGGGCTCGTGGGTCGACAGGAAGATCAGGTCCTTGGTGTCGGCACGGCTGGCCTTGGGCATTTCGTAGAAGCGCTTCAGGCAATGCATCTCGCCGTGCCAGAGCGGGTTTTCGAGCTCGTTGTTGGTCTCGGCCAGCACCAGCGAACGGTCGTCCTTGGCGAGCAGTGCTGCGCCGAACAGCTTGTTGCCCTTCGTCACGCCTTCGGCGGTCTTGGGCACGATGTCGTGTTCGATGACGTCGAAGAGGCGCTCGATCAGCGAGAGTTCGGCCATTTGCTCAGAAGCCTTCCGGAAGGACGATTTCGTAGGGGTGCGAGAAATGGAACTCTTCGAGATTGGGGCCGGTGCCGCCACGGTCGACGACGACGAAGTCCTGGTTCTCGCCGATTGGCGTCAGTACGCCGTGCCAGAGATTGCGCGGATAGTTGACGCCCTGGCCGGGCGCGGCGACGAAGGCGTGCGGCTCGCCCGGGCCGTCGCCGATGTCGTGGCAGACGACGACGAGGTAAGGCCGCGGCGACAGCGGAATGAAGGCCTGGCTGCCGAAGGGGTGGCGCTCGACCATCGAAAGCTTCAGCGGGAACGGATAGGGCGTGCCCTTGAAGATGTTGATGATGACGTGGCCGTCGGGGCCGGCCGCCTCGACACGGGCGAGCGCGTGATAGCGCTCGCATTTGCCTGCGTTGATCGGGTAGTGGCTGTCGCAGTTGGTGTCGATCACCTCGCCGAATTCGGCGAAGTTCTCGCGCGTCAGGGGCTTGGCCACGATCCGCTTCATCTCACCCGACATGACTGACCCTCAGCGGCGGCGCGTGGCGTTGAAGGCGCCGAGCTGCATGTGGCGGTTGACGTCCTTGTAGAGCAGGTAGCGGAACCTGCCGGGGCCGCCGGCATAACAAGCCTGCGGGCAGAAGGCGCGCAGCCACATGAAATCGCCGGCCTCGACCTCGACCCAGTCGTTGTTCAGCCGGTAGACCGCCTTGCCTTCGAGCACATAGAGGCCGTGCTCCATGACGTGGGTTTCCGGGAAGGGGATGATGCCGCCGGGCTCGAACGTCACCACGGTGACATGCATGTCGTGGCGCAGGTCGTTGGGATCGACAAAGCGGGTCGTCGCCCATCTGCCATCCGTATCCGGCATGGCATTCGGCTCGATGTCGTTGTCGTTCAGGAACAGTGGATCGGGCGCGTCGAGGCCGTCGACATATTCATAGGCCTTGCGGATCCAGTGGAAGCGCGCCGTCTCTACGCCGGCATTGCGCATCGTCCAGCCGCTGGCCGGCGGCAAATAGGCGTAGCCGCCCGGCGTCAGCACATGGCTCTTGCCGGCAACGGTCACGGTCACTTCGCCTTCGACGACGAAGAACACGCCTTCGGCGCCCGCATCGGGTTCCGGCCGGTCGCTGCCGCCGCCGGGCTGCACTTCCATGATGTATTGCGAGAAGGTTTCGGCGAAGCCCGAGAGCGGACGGGCGATGACCCACAGCCGCGTCTTGTCCCAGTGCGGCAGGAAGCTGGTGACGATGTCCGAAAACTCGCGCTTCGGGATCACCGCATAGGCTTCGGTGAAGACGGCGCGGTCGGTGATCAGGTCCGTCTGGGGAGGGAGGCCGCCTTTCGGCGCGTAATAGGAGCGTTTTGCCATTTTTCTTAGCTTGGAAGGAGGTCGTTGAGGCGATACCAGGCGATGCGTTCCACCTGCTTGCAGGCGGCGGCAAATTCCTGGTCGCGGCTGTTGGCGATGCGGGTCTCGAATGCCTTCAGGATGCTTGCCTTGTCATTGTCGCGCACTGCGATGATGAAGGGGAAGCTGAATTTCTCGACATAGGTGGCATTGAGCTCGGTGAAGCGGGTGCGCTCGGCGTCGGTCAGCGCGTCGAGGCCGGCGGATGCCTGCTCCTTGGTTGATTCCTCCGTCAGGCGCTTGGCCTGGGCCAGCTTGCCGGCGAGGTCGGGGTGGGCGGCGAGCACGCCGAGCCGCTCTGTCTCGCTCGCCGATCGGAAGGCGCGGCAGAGTGCATTGTGCAGGCCGCCGGCGCTGTCATGAGCCGGTCCGAGCTCGAATTCGAAGGCGCGTTCGGCGATCCAGGGCGAATGCTCGAAGATCGAGCCGAAGCGCTGGACGAATTCGTCGCGCGCCATGCGCGAAGGGCGCAGCGCCTGCGGCTGGTAGGGGTGGTTTTCGCGCCAGTGCCGGGCGATGTCGGCGCGGCGGGCGATCCAGACCTTATCGTGGCCCTGTACGTACTCGATGAAGCGGCGCAGCGCCTCGGCACGGCCGGGACGGCCGACGAGGCGGCAGTGCAGGCCGATGCTCATCATGCGCGGGCGGCCCTTGGCGCCCTCGTCATAGAGGGTGTCGAAGCTGTCCTTGAGATAGGCGTAGAACTGGTCGCCCGAGTTGAAGCCTTGCGCGGTCGCAAAACGCATGTCGTTGGCATCGAGCGTGTAAGGGATGACCAGCTGCGGCGGAATGGCATTGCCATGGCCGTCATGGTCGAGCCAGTAGGGCAGCTCGTCGTCATAGGTGTCGGAAATCCAGTCGAAGCCGCCTTCGGCCGCGGCGAGGCGCACGGAATAGACCGAAGTGCGGCCGAGATAGAGGCCGGTGGGGCGTTCGCCGACGACTTCGGTGTGCAGGCGGATCGCTTCGAGCAGGTCGGCGCGTTCGGCAGCCTCCTCGTGGTCGCGGTAGTCGATCCAGCGCAGGCCGTGCGAGGCGATTTCCCAGTCCGCGTCCTGCATCGCCGCGACGTGATCGGGCGAGCGGGCAAGGGCGGTGGCGACGCCGTAGACGGTCACCGGCACCTTGGTTTCGGTGAACATGCGGTGGAGCCGCCAGAAGCCGGCGCGGGCGCCGTATTCATAGATCGATTCCATGTTCCAGTGGCGCTTGCCCGGCCACGGGGCCGCGCCCACGATCTCGGACAGGAAGGCTTCGGAGGCTGCGTCGCCGTGCAGGACGTTGTTCTCGCCGCCCTCTTCGTAATTGACCACGAACTGCACGCAGACGTTGGCGCGGCCGGGCCATTTCGGATCTGGTGGGTTCGCGCCATAGCCGCGCATGTCTCTTACGTAACGCATGATCCCTCGAACCGGTCGATTACTGCCACTGGAGCAGGATAGCGAAAGGAGCGGCAGACATTCCCTCGAAAAATTTTGAAAGTCTTTTTGTAGCGGTGTTCTCGACCGCACCTTATGCAATGGCCTTAAATGGCGCAAAATCAATGATGATGGCGCGTGTCGCCAGTAGGGAGAGCGAATGACAAAGGCTGAAGGCGGACGCCTCACCACCCATGTCCTTGACACTGCATCCGGCAAGCCTGCCGAGGGGCTGTCGATTTCGCTGTTCCGCATCGAGGGCGATGTGCGGACCTTGCTCAAGAAGGTCGCCACCAACTCCGACGGCCGCTGCGACGCGCCGCTGCTTGCCGGCGACGAATTCCTGACGGGCGAATACGAACTCGTCTTCGCGGCCGGCGACTATCTGCGCCGCCAAGGCACCGAGCTGCCGCAGCCGGCTTTCCTCGACATCGTGCCGATCCGCTTTGGCATGGCCGAGCGAACGCACTATCATGTGCCGCTGCTGATCTCCCCCTACAGCTATTCCACCTACAGGGGCAGCTGAGCCATGGCGACGGTCAAGACACGCAACCATATCCGCTTCATCCTCAACGGCGAGGACATGACGCTTTCGCAGGTCGCGCCCGACGAAACGCTGCTCGACTATCTGCGCTTGCGCCGGACGCTGCGCGGCACCAAGGAAGGCTGCGCCGAGGGCGACTGCGGTGCCTGCACGGTGCTTGTCGGCCGGCTGTCTGCCGGCAAGCTGGTCTATGAAAGCGTCAACGCCTGCATCCGCTTCGTGGCTTCGCTCGACGGCTGCCATGTCGTGACCGTCGAGCATCTGGCCGGCGAGGCGGGCACACTGCATCCGGTGCAGCAGGCCATGGTCGATTTCCATGGCTCGCAGTGCGGCTTCTGCACGCCGGGCTTCGTGATGTCGCTCTACGGCCTGTGGATGGGCTCGCCCGAGCCGTCGGACGAAGCGATCGAAAAGTCGCTGCAGGGCAATCTCTGCCGCTGCACCGGCTACGAGGCGATCATGCGCGCCGCGCGCGCCATCTCCGACTACGGCAAGGTGGCCAAGGATCCGCTGCTGGTCGAGCGCAAGGCGATCACCGCCCGCCTCGAAGCCTTCAAGGACGGCACCCGCGTCGAGGTCGGCGAGGGCAAGGACCGCTTCGTCATCCCGGCCAGCGTCGACGATCTCGCCGACGTGCTCGATGCCGAGCCGACCGCGACCGTCGTCGCCGGCTCGACCGACGTCGGCCTCTGGGTCACCAAGCACATGCGCGCCATCGCGCCCGCCGTCTTCATCGCCAACATCGACGGCCTGCATTCGCTTGACGATGACAAGGGCGTCATCTCCATCGGTGCCGGCGTCACCTACACCGAGGCGTTCGAGATGTTGTCGAAGCGCATTCCGGCGCTGGGCCCGCTCATCGACCGCATCGGCGGCCAGCAGGTCCGCAACATGGGCACCATCGGCGGCAACATCGCCAACGGCTCTCCGATCGGCGACACGCCACCGCCACTGATCGCGCTCGGCGCGACACTGACGCTGCGCAAGGGCAAGACACGCCGCACCATCCCGCTGCAGGACTTCTTCATCGCCTATGGCAAGCAGGACCGCGCGCCCGGCGAGTTCGTCGAGGCAGTGCATGTGCCGGTGCCGGCCAAGGGCGACCATTTCGCCGTTTACAAGATCACCAAGCGCCGCGACGAGGACATCACCGCCACCCTCGGTGCCTTCTGGCTGCAGCTTGCCAAGGACGGCACCGTGGCAGACGTCCGCATCGCCTATGGCGGCATGGCGGCGACGCCCAAGAGGGCGAGCGTTGTGGAAAAGGCGCTCGTCGGCAAGCCTTGGACCGAAGAAACGGTCGAGGCGGCGATGGCGAAGTTTGCCGAAGACTTCACGCCGCTGACGGACATGCGCGCCACGGCGGAGTATCGTGCGCTGGTGGCGAAGAACCTGCTGCTGCGTTTCCATGTGGAGACGACCGGCACCAAGGCGCCGTTCACGGTGTCGAGATATGAGGCTGCCTGAGATGACCCAGCACCAACCCAACCTCAAGGCGGCGAAGATCACGGGCGGCGTGCACACCGACCAGCGCCACGATTCCGCGCACAAACACGTTGCCGGCGAAGCCGTCTACATCGACGACATGCCGGAACCGGCGGGCACGCTGCATGTCGGCCTCGGCCTATCCAACATCACCCATGGCACGCTGAAGTCGGTCGACCTGTCTGCCGTCCGCGCTGCGCCCGGCGTCGTCGACGTGCTGACCTATGCCGACGTGCCGGGCGAAAACGACATTTCGCCGAGCGGCATGCATGACGACCCGGTCTTCGCTCAGGGCAAGGTGGAGTTCCACGGCCAGCCGATCTTCGCGGTCGTGGCCAACACCCGCGAGCAGGCCCGCCGGGCGGCGCGCCTGGCCAAGATCGAGTACGACGAGTTGCCGGCGGTCATCAGCATCTGGGACCTCGATCCGGAGAAGGACAAGCAGGTGACGTCGCCGCTGACGCTGAAGCGCGGCGACGCGGCGGCTGCGATTGCCGCGGCACCGCGCCGGGTGAAAGGCCGGATGAAGCTCGGCGGCCAGGATCACTTCTATCTCGAAGGCCAGATTTCACTCGCCGTGCCCGGCGAGGACGACGAGGTCGTGGTCTATTGCTCGACGCAAGGACCGAGCGAGACCCAGCACCTCGTCTCGCATGTGCTCGGCGTGCCCAGCCATGCGGTGACGGTCGAGGTACGCCGCATGGGCGGCGGTTTCGGTGGCAAGGAAACCCAGGCCAACCAGTGCGCGGCGATTGCGGCCATCGCTGCGAAGAAGCACAAGCGCGCCGTCAAGGTCCGGCTCGACCGCGACGAGGACATGACCGCTACCGGCAAGCGGCACGACTTCGCCATCGACTACGAAGTCGGCTTCGACGAGGAAGGCAATATCCTCGGCGTCGACTACATGTTCGCGCTCAATGCGGGCTTCTCGGCCGACCTCTCGGGGCCAGTGGGCGACCGCGCGCTGTTCCACTGCGACAACGCCTATTTCTATCCGAACGTGCATGCCAAGTCGTCGACGCTCTACACGAATACCGTGTCGAACACTGCGTTCCGCGGCTTCGGCGGCCCGCAGGGCATGGTCGGCGCCGAGCGCGTCATCGAAGAGGTGGCGTTTGCGCTCGGCAAGGACCCGCTCGAGATCCGCAAGCGGAACTTCTACGACGCCATCGGCGTTGCCGGCGAACGCAACCTCACGCCCTATCACCAGAAGGTCGAGGACAACATCATCCACCGCATCGTCGCGGAACTGGAGGAGAGCGCGTCCTATGCCCACCGCCGGCGCGAGATCGCGGCGTTCAACGCCAACAGCCGCTTCGTCAAGCGCGGACTGGCGCTGACGCCGGTCAAGTTTGGCATCTCGTTCACCAAGACCGAGTCCAACCAGGCCGGCGCTCTGGTGCACGTCTATGCCGATGGTTCGGTGCACATGAACCACGGCGGCACCGAGATGGGCCAGGGCCTTCACCTCAAGGTGGCGCAGGTGGTGGCGGAAGAGTTCCAGATCGATCTCGACCGGGTGAAGATCACGGCGACGACCACCGCCAAGGTGCCCAACACTGCGCCGACGGCGGCGTCCTCGGGCGCCGACCTCAACGGCATGGCGGCACAGGACGCGGCGCGGCAGATCCGCAAGCGGCTGACCGATTTCGCCGCCGAGAAGTACCAGGTGCCGGGCGACCAGGTGGTGTTTCTGCCTAACCGCGTGCGCGTCGGCAACCAGGAGATTTCCTTCAACGACCTGGTCAAGCAGGCTTATCTCAACCGCATCCAGCTGTCGGCCGCCGGCCACTACAAGACGCCGAAGATCCACTGGGATCGCAGCAAGGGCAGGGGCCACGCCTTCTACTATTACTCCTATGGCGCGGCCTGCTCGGAGGTGTCGATCGACACGCTGACCGGCGAGTATGTCATCGAGCGGGCCGATATCCTGCACGATACCGGCCGGTCGCTGAACCGGGCCATCGATATCGGCCAGGTCGAGGGCGGCTTCGTCCAGGGCACGGGCTGGCTGACGACCGAAGAACTGTGGTGGGACGGCAAGGGCCGGCTGCGCACCCATGCGCCGTCGACCTACAAGATCCCGCTGGCTTCCGACCGACCGAAGATCTTCAACGTGGAACTGACCGACTGGTCGGAAGCCTATGAGCCGACGATCCACCGCTCCAAGGCCGTCGGCGAGCCGCCGCTGCCGCTCGGCATCTCGGTGCTGCAGGCGCTGTCGGATGCGGTTGCGAGCGTCGCCGACCACAAGGTCTGCCCGCGTCTCGACGCACCGGCGACGCCGGAGCGGGTGCTGATGGCGATCGAACGCCTCCGGGCCGAGGCGGCCCAGGCCAAGTGAGCAAGACGGCCAAGCGCCTCCGGGCATTCCTCGACGCAGCGCCTTCGGTGGCGCTGGTCGAGGTGGCAGAGGCCAAGGGCTCGACCCCGCGCGAAAAGGGCGCGTGGATGCTGGTGTCGCCCGAGCGCATCTTCGGCACCATCGGCGGCGGCCAGCTCGAATTCATGGCGATCGACAGCGCGCGGGCGATACTGAAGGGGTCGATCTCCCCCCTTGAGGGAGAGATGCCCGCGAAGCGGGCAGAGGGGGTAACCTCAGGAAGAAGCGCCCAAGTGGTGTTGAGCCCGGTCGAAACGACCCCACCCGGCGGCTTCGCCGCCACCCTCCCCTCAAGGGGGAGGGAAACGCTCACCCTAGACATTCCACTCGGGCCGGAGATCGGCCAGTGCTGCGGCGGACGGGTCGAGGTTGCCGTCCGCCACGTCGACGAGGCAATGGCTGCCGACCTGGTCGCTTCGGCCGAAATATCGGACGCTGCCCTGCCACATGTGCTGGTCTTCGGCGGCGGCCATGTCGGCCACGCGCTGGCATCCGCTTTTGCCTTGCTGCCGCTGAATGTGGTGGTCGTCGAGACCCGCGCCGATGCGCTCGACGGCATGCCGGCGGAGATTGATGTGAGGCTGACCCCGGTTCCGGAGGAGATGGTGCGCGAGGCGCCCTCCGGCTCGGCCGTGGTGGTGCTGACCCACGACCATGCGCTCGACTTCCTGATCGTTGCCGAGGCGCTGAAGCGCGACGACACCGGCTATGTCGGCATGATCGGCTCGAAGACCAAGAAGGCGACGTTCAGGAGCTGGTTCCTCAAGACGGCCGGCGGCAGCGACGAGCAGTATGCACGGCTGGTCTGCCCGATCGGCGGCGACGCAGTCAAGGACAAGCGCCCCGCTGTAATCGCCGCCCTTGCCGCAGCCGAGATCATGACCGCGCTGGCTCTGCCGGCAAAGTGACCGCCGCCGTCGGAACCGGCCAGGCTATTCGTTTTCCTGGATGTGGGCCTCGAGGAACCACAGCGACTTGTCGAGTGCCCTGGAATAGGCGGTGAAGATGTCGGCGGTGTCGGCGTCGCCCGCCTCTCCCGCCTCGTCGATGGCCGAGCGCACGCTTTTCGCGGCGTCGGCATAGCGGTCGATCAGCGCGGCGATGTGGTCCTTGGTCTTCGAGATGTCGGTCGGATAGGGCTTCAGCTTGCTGGCCTCGACCACCACCTGCGAAGTGCCGAGTGCCGCTCCGCCCAATTGGGCGACACGTTCGGCGATGGTGTCGACGTGTTCGTCGAGGTACTTGCGGAAATCATCGAGCATCTCGTGGATGGCGATGAAGTGCGGGCCCTTGACGTTCCAGTGCGCCTGCTTGGTGATCAGCGCCAAGTCGATCGCGTCGGCCAGCCGTGCGTTCAGAAGCTCGATCGAAACCTTCTTGGCGTTGGACTTGAGGTCGTTGCGTGTCGGGTGGGAAATCATCGGCTGCTCCTTGATCCGCGGGTCGTGCCTGCCCCCCCCGGCCGGCCGGAAGGCATCCGCAGCGTACAACAGCCTCACGACAGTTCGGTTCCGGGCTGGACCAGTCGAAAGTCAGCCAGCGGCGGCGTTGCGGGCGACCACTTCGAGATAGGCCGCTTGCAATTGTTCGCGCACCGGAAGCCGCTGCTTTGCCGTCTCGGACAGCGGTTCGCCGAGATGGGAGGCACGCAGCTCTTCCATGAAGCGCTGCCACATCTCGGGGCCGCCCGTTTCCAGCAGCTCGGCACGGATGCTGAGTTCCTCGCTGACCGGCAGCCACTTGCGGCCCCAGGCGCCGATATGGGCGAAAACCGGCAGCAGTTCGATCGCCATCTCTGTCAGGCTGTAGATCGCCTTCTGCTTGTGGCTGGGGTCGTCGGCCTTGGTGATCAGCCCGTCCTCGACAAGGCGCTTCAGCCGGTCCGCCAGGATATTGGAGGCAATGCCCTCCTCGGAGTTCGTCAGTAGCTCGCGAAAATGCCGACGGTTGCCGAACATCATGTCGCGCAGGACGATCAGGCTCCATTTGTCGCCGACCACCTCGAGGGTGAGGTTGATCGGGCAGCCCGACCGTTGATGCTGGTTCATGCAATGTCTCCAAGAACTGGTTGCAACATAAAATCAGTTGCGCTAGCCTGCAACTGGTTAGTAAATGCAACTGGTTTTAATTCTGGTTGCAGCACCCACAAGAGGAGGAAAGGAATGTCCAGCACCTCAACATCGCACTCCACCTTCAGCAGCCATCGCGTCTACCCGGTGTCACCGGCGGAGCTGTTTTCGGCATTCTCGCAGGCCGACCGCAAGCGCCGCTGGTTCGTCGAGGGCGAAGGCTGGCAGGTCGACGAGTTCGTCGTCGACTTCAGGCCCGGCGGTTCCGAGCGCAGCAGTTTCCGTTTCGAGGGCGGAGCGTCGTTCTCCAACGACACGACCTATCTCGACATCGTCCCCGACAGGCGGATCGTCTTCGCCTATGTGATGGCAACAGAGGGCAAACCCTTCTCCGCCTCGCTGGCAACCATCGAGTTCGTACCGGAAGGCGAGGGCACTCGGCTCGTCTACTCGGAGCAGGCCGCCTATCTCGACAGCGACAACGCCGATGCCCAGACGGCCGATCGCAAGGCGGGCTGGGCCGAACTTCTTGAAGCGCTGGCCAGGCACCTGGACGAGACGGCGGGCTGACGGACTGTCGTCCACCACAGGAAGGATGCAAGGATGGGCACGATATCGGGAATGGATCGCCGCACCGTCATGAAGGGCGCGGCGTTTGCGGCATTGCTTGCCTCGGCAGAAGGGGCGTCGGCACAACCAGCAGCGGGCGCTTCGAGCGCGGCTGCAAAGTCAGGGAGCACGACGATGAGCACAGGCAACTTTATTCCCGACCGACTCGAGCGGATGCGCAAGGTGATGGCTGGTCATGTCGAGCGCGGCGACCTGCCTGGGCTCGTCTGGGCCGTCAGCCGGGGTAGCGAAACCCATATAGAAGCCGTTGGCACGCTCGCGCTCAACGGCTCGGCGCCGATGCAGCGCGACAGCATCTTCCGTATCGCCTCGCTGACCAAGCCGGTCACTGCGGTTGCGGCGATGATCCTCGTCGAGGAGTCGCGGCTGCGCCTCGACGACCCGGTCGACAAATGGCTGCCCGAGCTTGCCGATCGCAAGGTGCTGAAAGCGATCGACGGCCCGCTCACCGAGACTGTTCCCGCCAGCCGGCCGATCACCCTGCGCGATCTGCTGACCCTGCGTTTCGGGCTCGGCGCGATCATGGTCTATCCGTTTCGGTACCCGCTGCAGCACGCCATGCAGGAAGCCGGCATCGCGCCGAGTGCCGACCTGTTCCGCGGCTCGCCCGACGACTACATGAAGCGCATCGGCTCGCTGCCGCTCGCCCATCAGCCCGGTGAAGGCTGGCTCTACCACACAGGCCTCGACGTCGCCGGCGTGCTGGTCGCCCGCGCGGCGGGACAGCCGCTGTCGGCCTTCATGCAGGAACGCATCTTCGGCCCGCTCGGCATGAAGGATACCGGCTTCCATTGCCCAGTCGAGAAGGTCGACCGGCTCGCCACCGCCTATTCCCGGGATTTCCAGACCGGCAAGCTCGGCGTCTACGACGAAGCCAGGGGTGGGTCGTTTGCCAAGCCGGCGACCTTCGAGGCAGGCGGCGGCGGACTGGTCTCGACAGCCGAGGACTACCTTGCCTTCCAGAAGATGTTGCTCGGCAAGGGCAGGCTCGGTGGCGAGCGCATCCTGTCGCGCGCCTCGGTCGAGCTGATGACGACGGACCAGCTTACCGACGAGGAGAAGGCGAGCGGGCGGATGTTCTTCAACGGCAATTCGGGCTGGGGTCTCGGCATGTCGGTGGCGCTCAAGCGAGACAACCTCTGGCAGGTGCCAGGACGTTTTGGCTGGGATGGCGGTTATGGCACCTCGGGCTATGCCGATCCTGAAAACGACCTTGCCGGCATCCTGCTTTCCCAGAGGCTGATGGATTCGCCGCAGGCGCCGGCGCATTACACCGACTTCTGGACTTCGGCCTACCAGGCCATGAGCTGACGCGACCGTCCTACTTGTGGGCGAGGATGTCCTTGATCAGCTTGTGGCAGCGGTCGGCCATGAAGTCGAGCAGCAGCCGGACCTTCGGGTCCTGCAGCTTCTTGTGGGGATAGACGGCGGCAAACTGGACAGGCGTCGGCGGTGTCTGCGGCAGGATGATCTTCAGCCGCTGGTCGCGGATGAAGGGCTCGACCTCGAAGCGCGGCTTATTGATGATGCCGCGCCCGGCCAGGGCCCAGCCGGTCAGAACGTCGCCGTCGTCGGAATCGAACGGGCCATGGACCTCGAACTTGGTCGGTCCTGCCGCGGTCTCCAGCATCCAGTAGAACTCGCGTGAGCCGGGATAACGCAGCATCAGGCAGTCGTGCTTCTTGCCGATCAGGTCGTTGGCGCTTTCGGGCTCGCCGCGCTTTTCGAGATATTTCGGGGCAGCGACCAGAACCCGCTCGCATTCCATGATGCCGCGCATGCGGAGGCTGGAATCCTCGATCACCCCAAGCCGGAAAGCGACGTCGATGCCTTCCTTGAGGATGTCGACATTGTGGTCCGACAGACGCAGCCGGACCTCGATGTCGGGGTATTTGTCATGGAATTCGGGAATGCCCGAAGCGACAAGCCGACGGCCAAGGCCGAGCGGGGCAGTAACGCGGATGGTGCCGCGTGGCTGGCCGGAAAGTGCCGAGACCGCGGCTTCAGCCTCGGTGATCGCCTCCAGAACCTGCTTGGCGCCGGAATAGAAGACGTTGCCATGCTCGGTCGGCATCAACTGGCGCGTGGTGCGGTTGAAAAGCCTGACGCCGAGGTGCTTTTCCAGTTCCTTGATGCGGTTGGAGGCGACGGCAGGCGAAATGCGCATGTCGCGGCCCGCGGCAGAAAGATTGCCGAGTTCCACGACGCGAACGAAAACGGCGATGTTGTCGAGATAAGCCATGCGATGCCGTGGGTTCCATAGCCGGCTTATGCCGTGCCGCGATACGGTAGTATTTTCCAGATTTTTTTGAAAGTCATCGCGAATCCTTTCACTTCCCCCGTGCATTTGGCATCGTAAGATTGCTGCTGCTGCGGAAAAGGGACGGCGGATGTACGACTTGGCATTTTTCATGGACTGGGCAAGCTTCGCCGTGCGGTGGCTGCATGTCGTCACCGCGATGGCCTGGATAGGCTCATCGTTCTATTTCATCGCCCTCGATCTCGGGCTGAGGAAGCATGACGGACTGCCGGTCGGCGCCCATGGCGAAGAATGGCAGGTCCATGGCGGCGGCTTCTACCACATCCAGAAATACCTGGTGGCGCCGGCGCAGATGCCGGAGCACCTGACCTGGTTCAAGTGGGAATCCTATGCCACCTGGCTGTCTGGCTTCGCGCTGCTCTGGATCGTCTACTATGGCGGTGCCGAGCTGTTCCTGATCGACCGCAATGTGCTCGACGTGTCGGCGCCGGTGGCTATCGCCATTTCGCTCGCCTCGATCGGCCTTGGCTGGGTGGTCTACGACCTCTTGTGCAAGTCCAAGCTCGGCGATCACGACACGCTGCTGATGATCGTGCTCTATGTCGTCGTGGTGTTCATGAGCTGGGGCTACACGCAGCTGTTCACCGGCCGCGCGGCCTTCCTGCATCTCGGCGCCTTCACCGCGACGATCATGTCGGCCAACGTCTTCATGACCATCATCCCGAACCAGAAGATCGTCGTCGCCGACCTCATTGCCGGCCGCAAACCCGATCCGAAATACGGCAAGATCGCCAAGACGCGCTCGACGCACAACAACTACCTGACCCTGCCGGTCGTGTTCCTGATGCTGTCGAATCACTATCCGCTGGCGTTCGGCACCGAGTTCAACTGGGTCATCGCCTCGCTGATCTTCATCATCGGCGTGCTGATCCGCCACTACTTCAACACCATCCACAAGCGCGAGGGCAATCCGCACTGGACCTGGTTCGTCGCCGGCCTGCTGTTCATCGTCATCATGTGGCTGTCGACCGTGCCGAAGGTGCTGACCGGCGAGGACAAGAACGCTTCCGTCACCACCCAGCCCTATATCGCGGCGGCGCAGTTCCCCAAGGTGCGCGATACCGTGCTCGGCCGCTGCGCCATGTGCCATGCCAATGAGCCATCCTACGAAGGCGTCTACTACGCGCCCAAGGGCGTGGTGCTGGAGACCGACAATTCGATCGCCGAGCATGCCCGCGAGATCTACCTGCAGGCCGGCCGCAGCCACGCCATGCCGCCCGCCAACGTCACCCAGATCACGCCGGAAGAGCGGGCGTTGCTGGTCGCCTGGTACGAGCAGGCGCGGAAGTAGCGCCTGGCGCATGATCCCGAAAAACGGAACCCGGTTTTCGGGTAGGATCATGCTCCAGCAATAAGACCGCGATACGCAGATTGCAGGTTCAGGGCGCGTCATCGCGCCCATTTCGACGCGCGGCGACAGCCGCGGTTTCGCCACGCCAGAAAGCTTGTAGAGTCCGATCATGACCACCACACTTCTTCGCGGCCGTACCTTGTCCTTCCTGCGCTGGCCCGACAGCGCCGACGACCATGCGTCCTATGCCTATGAGGAAGACGGTGGGGTGCTGATGCGCGACGGCAAGATCGCCGCTGTCGGCGCCTATGCCCAGGTCGCGGCCCAGGCCGGCGGCGACGTCAAGGTCATCGACCATCGGCCGCACCTGATCCTGCCCGGCTTCATCGACGCCCATGTCCACATCCCGCAGATGCAGATCATCGCCGCCTATGGCGCCGAGCTACTGGAATGGCTGAACAAGTACACGTTCCCCGAGGAAACACGCTTTATCGATGCCCAGCACGGCCGCCGTATCGCGCGGCTGTTCCTTGACGAGATGGTGCGCCACGGCACGACGACGGTCGCTGCCTATTGCTCCGTGCACAAGCAGTCGGCCGAGGCGTTCTTCGCCGAATCGCACGACCGCAACATGCTCAACATCGCCGGCAAGGTGATGATGGACCGCAACGCGCCGGATGGCGTGCTGGACACGCCGCAGGCGAGCTATGACGACACCAAGGCGCTGATTGCCGAGTGGCACGGCAAGGGCCGCCAGCATTATGCCATCACGCCGCGCTTCGCCATCACGTCGACGCCCGAGCAGATGGAGATGGCCAGCCAGCTGGCGCGCGAGCATCCAGACCTGCACATCCAGACGCACCTATCGGAAAACCACGCCGAGATCGCCTTCACCCAGGAGCTCTATCCCTGGTCGCGCGACTACACCGACGTCTACGAACACTACGGCCTGCTCGGCAAACGCACGCTGCTCGGCCACTGCATCCATCTCGGCGAGCGCGAATCCGACTCGATTTCCGACCATGGCTCGATCGCGGTGTTCTGCCCGACCTCCAACCTGTTCCTCGGCTCGGGCCTGTTCGACTACCAGCGCTATCGCAAGCGCGACAAGCCGCTGCGCATCGCTACCGCAACCGACGTCGGCGGCGGTACCAACTATTCGATGCTGCGCACGATGGACGAGGCCTACAAGGTCATCGCCCTCAATGGCGAGAAGCTCAACCCGCTGGCCTCCTACTGGCAGCTGACGCGCGGCAATGCCGAATCGCTGTCGATTTCGGACAAGGTGGGTACCCTCGAAGTCGGCACCGACGCCGACATCGTGGTGCTCAATGCGCGCGCCACGCCGGGCATGCGGCTGAGGATGGAACGCACCGGCACACTGGCCGAAGAGCTGTTCCTGCTGCAAACGCTGGGCGATGACCGCGCCGTGGTGGAGGTTTATGTCGCGGGCAAAGCCGCCAAGACGACGATGGATCAAGCCGCCTGACCTTGCGTCCTCCGCCTGTGTCTGCCATGTGAGCCGTGTCTGATGGAGGAACGGACGATGGCAGCAGCCGAGGATCTGGACAAGATCGCCGAGCAGGAGGACCGACTGGTCTTCGAGCGCTTCGACGAGGCCGTGGCGTTCGACATCGGCGCGGCCATCCGGGCGCGCGGCCTGTCGGAAAACTTCCCCATCATCGTCGACATCCGCCTGTGGGACCGCGCACTGTTCTACTGCGCGCTGCCCGGCTCGACGGTCAACAATACCGAATGGGCGCGGCGCAAGATCAACGTCGTCAGGACCTTCCACCGCAGCAGCTATCGCATGGTGCTGCAAAAGTCGCGGACGGACCGCACCTTTCCCGTCGGCGATGCGCTGCCGATCGACGACTATGTGCTGGCCGGCGGCGGCTTTCCGATCCGCGTCAAAGGCGTTGGCGTCGTCGGTGCCATTGCCGTTTCGGGCCTGCCCGAGCGTCAGGATCATGAGGTGGTGGTCGCGGCACTCTGCGCCCACCTTGGCATCCCCGGCGACGAGCTTGCCTTGTCCCCCGTTTCGAGCAGCTGAGAGAGTTTGAGCGTACCGATGGCCATGACCGACCCGAAGCAGTTTCTCACCAGCATTTTCGAGGCCGCTGTCGCGGCCGCCGACGCGGAACTCACCATCCGCCGCCACTTACCGGAAAAGCCCAAGGGCCGCACCATCGTCATCGGCGCCGGCAAGGGCTCGGCGCAAATGGCCGCCGCTTTCGAAAAGGCATGGGACGGCCCGCTGGAAGGTGTCGTCGTCACGCGCTACGGATTTGCGGCACTCTGCAAGCGCATCAAGATCATCGAGGCTTCGCATCCGGTACCCGATGCCAACGGCCTTGAGGCCGCCAAGCTCCTTCTAGAGACGGTCTCGGGCCTGTCCGAGGACGACCTCGTCGTGGCCCTGGTCTCCGGTGGCGGTTCGGCGCTGCTGCCATCGCCGGCAGGCAGCCTGACGCTTGCCGACGAGATTGCCGTCAACGAGGCGCTGCTTGCCTCGGGCGCGCCGATCTCGGCGATGAACACCATCCGCAAGCACATCTCCGGCATCAAGGGCGGCAGGCTCGCCGCCGCAGCCTATCCGGCGCGCGTGGTCTCGCTGGTGGTGTCGGACATCCCAGGCGACAACCCGGCGCTGGTTGCATCGGGGCCGACGGTGCCCGACGAGGCCTCGCGCGCCGACGCGCTCAGGATGATCGAGACCTACAGGATCGCGCTGCCGGCCAACGTCATGGCCCACATCAACTCGGCAGCCGCCGACGCTCCCCAGCCTTCCGATCCGCGCTTTGCCCGCAACGAGGTGCATGTCATCGCCTCGGCCGCCGTGTCGCTCGACGCGGCCGCCGCAGCGGCCCGCAAGCTCGGGGTCGAAACGGTGATCCTGTCCGACGCGATCGAAGGCGAGGCGCGCGAAGTAGGTGGCGTGCATGCCGCGATCGCCCGCGAGGTCGCCGTGCGCAACCGTCCGTTCCGAAAGCCGGTGCTGATCCTGTCGGGCGGCGAGACCACGGTCACGCTGCGCGCAAAAGGCAAGGGCGGCCGCAACAGCGAATTCCTGCTCGCCTTCGCCATCGGCATTGACGGGCTCCAGGGCATCGACGCGCTGGCCGCCGATACCGACGGCATCGACGGCTCGGAAGACAATGCCGGTGCCTTCGCCGACGGCTCGACCGTGGCGCGGATGCACGGTGAAGGCGTCGATGCCAAGGCGATGCTCGCCGGCAACAACGCCTGGACGGCGTTCAACGCGGTGGGCGATCTTTTTGTCCCCGGGCCGACCGGCACAAACGTCAACGATCTCAGGGCGATCCTGGTCAGATAGATCAGGCAGCCATCATCGCGCGCACCGTCCTGATGTCCTCGGCAAAGCGGGCACGCTCCGCCGCGGCTTGTTCCGCTTCGCGGATGCGCAGGATGTAGGAAGGGTGGATCGTCAGGAATACGGCGAGGCCGTCGCCACGGCTGATGGTCTGGCCACGCTGTTTAGTGATCGCCACCGGTGCCTGCAGCAGTGACTGGGCCGCGGTGGCGCCGAGCGCCACCACCAGTCGAGGTTTCAGCAGCTTGAGTTCCTGCGCCAGCCACCAGCGACAGGCCTGCACCTCGCCGGCATTCGGCCTGCTGTGGATGCGGCGCTTGCCGCGCGGTTCGAACTTGAAGTGCTTGACGGCATTGGTGACGTAAACCGCCGTGCGGTCGATGCCGGTTTCCTGAAGTACCGCGTCGAAGATCTTGCCGGCGGGGCCGACGAAGGGCCGGCCTTGAAGATCTTCCTGGTCGCCGGGCTGCTCGCCGACAAACACCAGTTCGGTATCGTCGGGGCCTTCGCCGAAAACCGTCTGGGTCGCTTCGCTCCACAGCGGGCAGCGCCGGCACTGGCTCGCCTGCTGGCGCAGGGCGTCGATGGATTGAGCCTCAGTCTCCGTCGGTACTTCCGCAGCCGGCCAATGCCTGGCCTGTATCGCCTGGTGATGCGGAGCTGGCATCGTCGGCATCCTCGCGATCATCTCCCTGGCGGCCTGGTCGGCGCCGGCTACCAAGCCGGGAATGAGCGAGGCCTCGGGAAGGTTCCGCCAGTATTTCTTCGGCATCTCCGATTGCATCGCCTTCACCTTGAGGCGGGCGGGATTGAAGATGCTGGCGAAATAGGTCCGCCACATATCTTCCGATTGGTCTGCGGCGGGGGCATCGTCCTTTGATGCGCCGGGTCCAAGCGCCAACCTTTCGCGATTCCATTCTGCCGAAGCATGCGGCGTGAGGATTGCCCAGAGCATGCCGGTGAAGCGGCGCACGAAGAACGAGGAGGCACGTTCGAGGATGAAGTGGTCGGGCTCGAACCAGGCTACGAAGCGCTCACTATTGCCGTCGCCGATCTTCCGGAAGCGGACGAAGGCATGCATCTTGTGCTCGTCGCGCCGAACCGATTTCTCCATCGCCTCGAAGCGGCGCACGTCGGGGTCCGAGGCGATCCGGAGCAAATGCGGTTCCTGGCGCTGCCGCCACAGCAGGTGATAGAGCAGGGCGAAGCGCTCACTGTGGCTGTGGCAGGCGACGGCTGCCGCGCGGTCGATGAAGTCCTTGGCAACCCGCAGTTCCACGCCCACGGGCGCTGGTGGTAAGTCCCTGCCGGTACCTCCCGCGTCGCCGATATGCCACTCGATGTCCTCGGGCTTCACCTCGTTGAGGGCCAGCCGGCGCGCCGCATCGCGCCAGCCGTCGAAATCTGTCGGACTGGCGAGGCGTACGCTGTGGGCGGCGAGCGCGAATGCGGGCTGGATGGCCATCAGAACAGCGCCAGTTGCCGGGGTTGTGGCGCCACCGTCTCGCGCAGGCGCGAGGCATCGGTCGACGCACCAGGCGACCAGCCTTCGGCGACGATGAACGGACGGACCTTGGCGATGGACTGGCAAAGCCTGCCGATGTCCTCGAGGCGCAGTCGCCGGAAGCGGCGTGTCTCTAGGATACGCTTGACCACCCGCGTGCCGAGCCCGGGAATGCGCAGCAGCGTCTCCCTTTCGGCTCGGTTGACGTCGACCGGAAACAAAGCGCGGTTACGAAGGGCCCAGGCGAGCTTGGGGTCGATTTCCAGGTCGAGCATGCCGTCCGTCGTGCCGTCGAGAATCTCGCCTTGGTCGAAGCCGTAAAAGCGCATCAGCCAGTCGGCCTGGTAGAGCCGGTGTTCGCGCATCAGCGGCGGCCTTTTCAGCGGCAGCGCCGACGAGGCATCGGGGATCGGGCTGAAGGCCGAGTAATAGACGCGGCGCAGCTGGTAGCTGCCATAGAGCCGGGCGCTGGTCTTGAGGATGCCGGCGTCGGGCGTGGCGTCAGCGCCGATGATCATCTGGGTCGACTGGCCACCGGGTGCGAACCGTTCGCGTTTCTTGGTTCTCAGCGTCGGTTCCGCCTTTTCCTCGATCTTCGAGCGCAACCTGGCCATCGAGACACGAATCGTCTCGGGCCGCTTCTCCGGCGCCAGTCGTTTCACGCCCTCGTCGGTCGGCAGCTCGACATTGATCGACAGGCGATCGGCATAGAGGCCGGCCTTCTCGACCAGCTCGGCAGAGGCTTCCGGGATCGTCTTGAGATGGATGTAACCGCCGAACTTCTCGTCGAGCCTAAGCCGCCTGGCCACCTCTACCATCTCGCCCATCGTCTCGTCGGGCGAGCGGATGACGCCGGAGGACAGGAACAGCCCCTCGATGTAGTTGCGCTTGTAGAAGTCCATGGTCAGCCGCACGACCTCGTCGACCGTGAAGCGGGCGCGGCGGACATTGGAGGACGAGCGGTTGATGCAATAGCTGCAGTCGTAGATGCAGAAATTGGTCAGCAGGATCTTGAGCAGCGAGATGCAGCGGCCGTCGGGCGCATAGGAGTGGCAGATGCCCATGCCTTCGGTCGAGCCGATGCCGCGCGACGCCAGCGAGTCGCGCCCGCCGGCGCCCGACGAGGCGCAGGAGGCGTCGTATTTCGCTGCGTCGGAGAGGATCGCGAGTTTCTCGTGGGTGGAAAGAATGGGCATCCGTTCATGGTATGTTCTTTCGACCGATAAGGCCAGAGTCTTTGCTGCAGGGCAGCGAAATGTGATTGGAACATAAGATCAGCAAAGCTCGATCTTGGCGTGGCAAAACTGTCTAGCGGCTTGAAGGCGATCAGCGCTGTGAACGATAGTTTACATCAGCATTGACTCCCAGGCGACTGTGAATTATAGTTCACGCATGTTCGAGGTCCGTCAGACCGACACATTCCGAGACTGGATTGATGGGCTTCGGGACTTGGCGGACCGGCGCAAGGTCGCCCAACGCGTGGTTCGGCTCGAGGCCGGTCTGTTTGGCGATGTCAAATTCTTCGATGGCATCGGCGAACTGCGCGTGAACTTCGGTCCCGGCTATCGGGTCTATTTCGTGCAGAGCGGAAGGATACTGATTATTCTGCTATGTGGCGGCGACAAATCCAACCAGGCGCGCGACATCAAGCGCGCTTTGGAACTGGCCAAGGAGGTTTGAGTATGGCCCTTAAGACCACTCCATTCGACGCGGCATCCTATCTCGACACGCCTGAAGCGCAGGCTGAGTTGCTTTCCGATGCTTTTGAGACTGGTGACGCGGCTTACATTGCGCACGCACTTGGTGTGGTGGCCCGTGCTCGTGGCATGAGCCAAGTTGCAAAGGATGCCGGAGTAACGCGTGAAGGCCTTTACAAAGCCCTCAGCGCCCACGGTGACCCGCGACTGACGACGCTGCTCGGCGTCGTCAGGAGTCTCGGTCTGACCGTGACGATACAGCCGGCGCCAAAGTCCTAGCCGGCTGCTATCCGCCCTCAAACCTCGTGCAAATAGAGGTGGTAGTCCAACTCGCTCACCGTGCGGGCAACGCGCAGGTACTCGGCTTCCTTGATTGCCGTGAAGGTGCGGTGCAGGTCGTGGCCGAGCGCTTCGCGCAGGAACTCCGAGCGCTTCGCCGCCTCGATCGCGGTGCGCCAGTCCGGCGGCATCACGCTTTCGCTGCCTTCGGCCTGCTCATAGCCATTGCCTGACGTCTCGGGGCCGGGGTCGAGCTGTTCTTCCAAGCCCTTGGAGATGCCGGCGAGGATGGTTGCTGCGACCAGATACGGATTGGCGTCGACACCCGAGGGGCGGTGTTCGATGCGGCGGTTCCTGGCGTCGCCCGCAGGCACGCGCAGCGCCACCGAGCGGTTGTTGACGCCCCAGGTCGGCGCCACCGGCGCGTAGGACTGCGACACGAAGCGGCGCCAGGAGTTGGCGTGCGGGGCAAACACCAGCATCGACTCCGCCATGGTGTCGGCGAGGCCGCCGAGCGCGTGCAGCAGCTTCGGCTGCCATTCGCCTTCCTTGGCTTCGGTGAATACGTTGGTGCCGTTGCTGTCGAGCAGCGAGGCGTGGAAATGCATGCCAGAGCCGGCATATTTCTCGATCGGCTTGGCCATGAAGCATGCGGTCACGCCGTGGCGGCGCGCCTGCATGCGGACGATGCGCTTCAGCATGATCAGGTCGTCGGCGGCCTGCATCACGTCCTTGCGGTAGCGCAAGGTGAGTTCGTATTGGCCCGGCGCGTATTCCGAAATGACGGTTTCCGCCGGAATGCCCTGCAGCTTGGCCGCGGCATAGATGTCGGAGAACAGCGGCTCCATGCCGTGCAGATGGTCGACCGAATAGACCTCGGTCTTGCCCGAGGCGCGGCCATCGAGCACGGCGCGTGCCGGCTGGACCTTGCCGTCCCCGTCGCGTTCGTTGGACAGCAGGAAGAACTCGAGCTCGAAGGCACCGGCCGGATGCAGGCCCTTTGCTGCCAGCTTGTCGACCTGGCGCTGCAGCACGAGCCTGGGGTCCGAGGTCATCGGCGCGCCGTCGAGATGGTACATCGACATCAGCAACTGGCCGCGCGCAGGGCTCGTGCCATGCATCGGCTTCAGCGTGCCCGGGATCGGCCACGCCCTGAGGTCGCCGTCGCCGGAATCCCAGATCAGCCCGGTTTCGTGCACGTCCTCGCCGGTGATGTCGAGGCCAAGGATCGAGATCGGCAGGTGCCGCCCGCCTTCGTAGAGCCCCATCAACTCGTGGCGGCGGATGATCTTGCCGCGGCCGACGCCATTGGCGTCGGTCAGCACGATGTCGAAGGCTTCTATGTCGGGATTGGCGTCGAGGAAGGCCCTGGCCTCGTCGATGCTCGAGCCGGAAGGAGATGTCATGATCTTACTCAATTGTCCTGATGCCTTGTCTCATGCGGCAAGCGTGGCGGCAATATCGCCGAAAGCCGCAACCAGCCTGTCGACCTGACGTGCCGTGGTGACCGGCGAGACCAGCATCATGTTGTGGAACGGCGCGATTAGCACGCCGCGATTGACCAACGCCACATGCATGGCGGCTTCGAGCCGCGAGGCGTGCGCATGCTCGGCCTCACCGCCATTGCGCAGCGGGCCGGGAGCGCAGATGAACTCGACACGGGCGCCGACGCGCATCACGTGCCAAGGCAGCTTGTGTTTTCGGATGGCCTTGTCGAGGCCGGTGGCCAGCCGTTCAGCCAGCTTCTCCATGTGGGCGTAGTTGGCCTCGGTCATGACCTCTTCGAGCGTGGCGCGCATCGCCGCGAACTGCAGGGGATTGGCCGACAGCGTCGTGCCCATGCCGGAATAGCCCGGCTGCTTGGTGCTGTTGTAGGCAGCGTAGCGGGCCGCGACCTGCTCGCTCATGCCCCAGACGCTCGCCGGCACGCCGCCGGCGACGGGCTTGCCGAGCACGAACAGGTCGGGGTCGAGGTTGTGTTTCCTGGTGTAGCCGCCCGGGCCGGTCGAGATGGTGTGGGTCTCGTCGATGAGCAGCAGCGTGCCGGCCTTGCGGGTCAGCGTCCGCACGCCTTCGAGGAAGCCCGGTTCGGGCAGCACCATGCAGGAGTTGGTCAGCACCGGCTCTGATATGACGCAGGCGACGTCGCCATGGCTCAGCGCCTTCTCCAGGGCCGGCAGGTCGTTGAACTCGACGATACGGGTGCGGGCGGTGAGGTCGCGGAATTCGCCCGCGAGGCCGGGGCGGTTGATCGGCTTGCCGCTGTCCATCCGCACCATCGTCTCGTCGACGGCGCCATGGTAGCAGCCGTTGAACACCAGGATCTTGTCGCGGCCGGTGACGGCGCGGGCGACGCGCAGGGCGAAGCGGTTGGCGTCGGTGGCCGTGGTGGCGATCTGCCAGTGCGGCAGACCGAAGCGCTCGGCGAGCAGCAGGCCGAGCGTCAGCGAATCCTCCGACGGCAGCATGTAGGTCAGGCCGCGGCTCGCCTGGCGGCGGATGGCGCGGGCGACCGGGGCAGGGGAGTGGCCGAACATCGAGCCGGTGTCGCCAAGGCAGAAATCTGCCAGCCTGTTGCCGTCTACATCGGTGATGGTAGCACCGCTCGCCTTGTCGACGAGAATCGGGAAGGGCGTCGGCCAGTCCTTCATCCAGTGCATCGGGACGCCGCCGAAGAAGCCCGCCACGCCGTTGCCGAGGGAGGCTTGCGATTTCGGCCGCGCCCTGATGAAGATTTCGGCCTCGGCGGCAGCAAGCTCCGATATGCGCGAAAGTGCTACGCAGCCTTCGGTGGCATCAGGTCGTTCGATGCGGTTCATCATGGCTCCCATTGGAAAGACGGGCGCCACTCTAGCCAGAGCCGACGCGAAACGGCAATTGGCCGTGCGCACGGCGTCGATTGGCGCAGTCCCGCAGCCCTTGACCATCCCGGCGCATCGTCGATCATGACACTGTGCTTTGGGGGTGGATGCTGATGCGTGTTATGATGACGCTTATGTCGATCCTGCTTGCAGCGGGCCCGGCCGTTGCCTCTGGCGGGCTTTCATGCGGTGCCAAGGATGAGGCAGTGAAACTGACCATCGAGAGTGGCGTCACTCGCGGCATGGGCAGTCCGGTCTTCGATTTTCGCGGCCAGATCGAAATCGCCAACAAGGCGGTCGAGGCGGACCTGCGCAAGATCACCTTCGAGCGCGAGCACCTCGCGCAATACTGGCTCGACGGCGAAGAGCTGCGCATGGTGGTCTACCGCGAGCGCGTCGGCGACAAGCCGCACGGCTATGTCGAGGTGACGATCAGGACAAGGTCGGGCGACGAGGGTGACTATATCGGCCAGTATTCTGTCACCGTCTTCGACATGACGGGCGCTGCCGGCGGCGACGGCAAGACCTATAACTTCACCGGCCGCGCAACCTGCCTGGTCGAATAGGCCAGCGAAACGCCTCTCCCAAATCAACCCTTGTGCATGGCGGCGATGGCACGCCGCATCAGCGCCAGGAATGCCTGGCGTTCGCCTTCGGAGAAATCGGCGAGCGCTGTCTCGTTCTGCGCGCGGGCGGCCTGGGTTGCGGGATCACGCAGCGCTTTCGCCGTCGGCGTCAGGTGGATGGCCTGCGAGCGTCCATCGTCGGGGTTGGCGCGCCGCTCGATCAGCCCGTCGCGCTCCATCCTGGTCAACGTGTTGGCCATGGTGGCCTGCTCGACGTCGAGGCGCCGCACCAGTTCGCTCTGGGAAATCCCGTCCTCGTCCCAGAGCGCCAGCAGCGTCATGAACTGCGCCGGCGCCAGCCCGAGGGGCCGGATACGCTCATGCAGGCCCTTGGCGAACAGGCGCGCCATCTGGTTTGCGAGATAGCCGGCCGAGCGTTCTTTCTGGAAAGCCATGGTTGAGAGATAGCTGTTGAATAGCATGCTATGCAATGATATATAGCTTGCTATCCAAATCGGAGGCTCGACGATGAAAGCGAAGCTCCATGCGGCGGCCGGTGCGGTCGCCTTGCTTACGATCACCTGCTTCTGGATTGCCACGGCCGCGGCCGAACTCACCGGCAGCGCCGAAACCATAGCTGCGGTCAAGGCGGCCATACTTGCCGGGATGGTCGTGCTGATCCCGGCGATGATGGTCGCCGGCGCCTCGGGCTTCTCGCTCGGCAGGGGCTGGAAGAGCCCGGTGGTGCAGCAGAAGAAGCGCCGGATGCGCATCGTCGCCGCCAACGGCCTTCTGGTACTCCTGCCGTCGGCCTATGTGCTCGCCGGCTGGGCCGAAACTGGCCGATTCGATGCGGCCTTCTTCGCCGTCCAGGCGCTCGAACTGGCGGCCGGCGCCGTCAACATAACGCTCTTGTCGCTCAACATGCGCGACGGCCTGGCGCTGCGCCGCAAGCCGGCCAGGGCGGTACGCGCAGGCTGAATTTAGAGCGTTTGACGCAATTCCGGACGGAAAACCGCTTCACACTTTTCCTGGAATTGCTCTAGCCGGCGATGTCGATGACGCCGCAGTCGCCGGCGGCACTGCCGAAGGCGAGGCGGCGTTCGTCCTTGTCCCAGGCCATTGCCGTGATCGCGCCCTTGCCGGGGCGGCGCAACAGCACTTCCTTGGCATCGGCGAAACGCACAGCCATCACCATGCCGTCGTCGTAGCCGATGGCGACGATGTCCTCGCTCGGATGGCAGCAAACCGTCGTCACCATGGTGTTGCCGCGCGTGCCTAGCTCCAGCGGCGCCTTGCCCATCGGGCCGTCCTTGCCGGTGAACGGCCAGACGATGGCCGCGGGCGCGCCGGAACTCGCCAGCCACTTGCCCTTGGCGCTCCACGACAGGCTTTTCACCTTGGCGGGATAGCCGGTCATGCGCATGTGCTTGGCGTCGACCAGCTTCCAGCCATGCAGGGCGTTTTCCTGCATCGTGGTGACCAGGAAGGCGCCGTCGGGCGAAAAGGTGATGCCGGTATGCGCGCCGTCCCATTGCAACTCGGTCGGGGTGCCGTCGGCGGCGGGGAAATGCAGCGTCGCGCCATTGTAGCGGGCGACGCCGATGCGCATGCCCTTCGGTGAAAACGCGATGCCTTCGACCGAGCGCGGATGGGCGAATTCCTTGGTCTTGCCGTCGGCGAAGCGCACCCAGGCATTGCGGCCGCTGGCATAAGCGACGGCGCCCTGCGGTCCCGAGGCGACAGAGGTCACCCATTTCTTGCCGGCGCTGGCGAGTTCTTCAGCGGTGCCTGACGAGCTTAGCGACATCACCTTGCCGTCCTCGCCGCCAGTGATCAGCTGATCGTTGCCGGCGTTGGTCGTCGCCGACAGCAGGCCATCATGCAGCTTGATCGACTTCTGGCCGTGGTCGAGCCAGTGCACCATGCCCTCGGCGAGCGCGAAAAACGGAATGTTGTCGAGGAAGGCGGCTGCGATGCAATGGCCATCGAGATCAAGCGGCGCGACTGTGGGCATAGAGACTATTCCATTCGAGATTTATGCTGCCCTTACCCTTACCCTCTCCCCGTTTACGGGGAGAGGGTGCCGTCAGGCGGATGAGGGGCAGGGTATTCCGTGGACACGTTGGCGCTTAAGCCGCCTGGCAGGCCTCGAAGCTGCGCTTCAGACGCTCGGCGTCGAGCTCGCGGCCGATGAACACCAGCCGGCTCTCGTGCTTCTCGTCGTCCTTCCAGGCGCGCTGGTGGTCGCCCTCGATGATCATGTGCACGCCCTGGATGACATAGCGGTCCGGGTCGTCCTTGATGGCGATGATGCCCTTGAGGCGCAGGATGTTGGGGCCTTCCATCTGGGTGATCTTCTCGATCCAGGGGAAGAATTTCTTGGAATCCATCTCGCCGCCGCGCAGCGACACCGACTGCACCGTCACGTCATGGATCGGCGACACCGCGCCATGGTCATGGTGGTCGTGATCATGGTGATGATGGTCATGGTCGTGGTGGTGATGGTCGTGGCCGCAATCCGGGCCGCATTCGTGATCGTGGTCGTGGTCATGATCGTGGGCATCGAGGAAATGCGGGTCGTCGGCCAGCACGCGTTTGAGGTCGAAGGCGCCGCGGTCGAGCACCTGGTCGAGGGCCACGCCGGCGCGGGTGGTGCGATGGATCCTGGCCGAAGGATTGATGGCGCGGATGGCGGCTTCGACCTGGCGCAGTTCATCCTCGTTCACAAGATCGGTCTTGTTGAGCACGACGACGTCGGCGAAAGCGATCTGGTCCTCGGCCTCGCGAGAATCCTTGAGGCGGAGCGGCAGGTGCTTGGCGTCGACCAGGGCGACGACGGCGTCGAGCTTGGTCTTGGAACGAACGTCCTCGTCCATGAAGAAGGTCTGGGCGACGGGGACCGGGTCGGCAAGGCCGGTGGTCTCGACGACGATGGCGTCGAAGCGGCCGGGGCGGCGCATCAGGCCTTCGACGACGCGGATCAGGTCGCCGCGCACGGTGCAGCAGACGCAGCCATTGTTCATCTCGTAGATTTCCTCGTCGGATTCGACGATCAGGTCGTTGTCGATGCCGATCTCGCCGAATTCGTTGACGATGACCGCATAACGTTTGCCGTGGTTTTCCGACAGGATGCGGTTGAGCAGGGTCGTCTTGCCCGAGCCGAGATAGCCGGTCAGTACGGTGACGGGGATTTGGGTCTGAGCTTCGGTCATGGTCGTCCTCGGGATCGAATAGAGGCTCCATATAGGATGCCGGAGACGCTTTTGCACGTCTCAAACGGCATCAAGGCGGCGCGTTGCGCACATTACGGAAGTTTCATTGGGACGGTGGCCGGGACGTGCCTAGATTGAGGGCTGGGCAAGGGCTTGCCGCCCCATTTTCGGAGACAGCATCGATGCCGAAAGCATCTTTTCCCAGCAGACTGAGCCGCCGCCGGGCGCTTGGCCTCATCGCAGTGACCGCGAGCGGCAGCGCGCTGGTGCCGGTCCAGCTGTTTGCGCAGCAAACTACGCCGGCATCCGGAGCCTCGTTACTGATGCCGGAGGCCGGCGTCTGCTCGATCACGCCGGAAACGACCGAAGGTCCCTATTATTTCGATCCGGCGCTGGAGCGCGCCGAGATCACCGAAGGCAGGAAGGGCGTTGCGCTCACCGTGCAACTGCAGGTCGTCGACGAGGCTTGCGTGCCGATCGAGGGCGCCCGCGTCGACCTCTGGCATTGCGACGCGACCGGCCACTATTCGGGCTATCCCGGCCAGGGCGACGGCCGCGACGTCGACACCACGGGCGAAAAATTCCTCCGCGGCTGGCAGCGCACCGGCAGGGACGGCATCGTCACCTTCAAGACCATCTATCCCGGCTGGTATCGCGGCCGCACCACGCATATCCATTTCAAGGCGTTTCCGAGCGAAGGCAGGGCGATGACCGGCCAGATGTTCTTTCCCGACGATCTCAGCGAGCACATCTTCACCGCCGTCGCGCCCTACAACCAGCGCAGCGGGGAGCGCGATACGATGAATGCCGACGACGGCATCCTGCGTCGCGCCGGCCAGGGCGTGCAAAGTGCGGTGCGCGAGGCTGCTGCCGCCTACGAGGCGCTGATGATCATCGCGGTGAAAAGGGCAGCGTAGGCTGCGTTGCCCGGAAATTTGCCGGCGAACGGTATCTGTCATCGAACTGTAACATCCGTCTGGCAATAGCGCTCATGCGGAAGGTCGGTTGCCGGCAAAGTGAGACGGCAACAATCTCCCGCACTGTCGATTGCCAAGGGCTACGCAGCAACTATTCTCGGCCAGTACGGCACGGGGGCGTGGCGCAGGAGAGGCGGATGTCCAAGTCCAACAAAGGCGCGGCGATGAGCCGGCTTCACCAAGTGGCCAGGCTGGCGCGCACCTCGCTTGCCGCACGGCTCCTTGCCCACGGATTCTATGCCGGCCAGGACCAGATCATGCTGTCGCTGCACGACGACGACGGCCAGACTCCCGGTCAGCTCGCCTCGCGGCTGGGCGTGCGTCCGCCGACGATCACCAAGACCATCAACCGGCTGCAGGCGCAGGGTTTTCTTGAAAAGCGCGCTTCGGACACCGATGCCCGCCAGGCCCACATTTTCCTCACCGAAACCGGCCAAGATGCCATCCGCGCCATCGAAAAGTCGGTCAAGAAGACCGAAAAGCAGGCGCTCAAGGGCTTCGACAAGAAGGATCTGAAGCAGCTGTCCAAGCTTCTCCTGCGCATCGAGGCCAATCTGTCGGACCTGACGATCATCGACGAAGAGGCGGCTGCCGATGTCGAGGGTACGGCCGAGGTGGAGCCAGAAGCGGAAGCCGAAGCGGCGGAATAGGCGCTTCGTCGCCTGCAGACACGAGTTTTGCCTTGCCGGGCGGCGCCTATTGGCGCAATAGCGAGTGATCCTCCGTTCCATCCGGCCTGCCAGCGTGACTCCTGAAAAACCAGCAGAAACTGCAACGCCGTCATCGGCGATCCTGCTGATATTCGCGTCGGGCCTGGTCTTTTCCTTCCTCGACACCAGCGCCAAGCACCTGGTGACGTCGGGCATGGCCGCCCCTTTCGTCACCTGGGTGCGTTTTGCGGTCCATGCAATGCTCGTCATGGTGCTGTTCAAGGCATGGCGGCGGCCCGAGCGCCTGGTGCCGCAGAACATCTGGCTGCAGATACTGCGCGCCGTGTTCATGTTCGGCTCGACCATCTTCAACTTCATGGCGCTGCAGACACTGCAACTCGCCGAAACGGTGTCGATCAATTTCGCCAGCCCGATGGTCATCACCGCGCTTGCCGGGCCGCTGCTCGGCGAGTGGGCCGGCTGGCGGCGCTGGCTTGCCGTCTCGGTCGGGTTCATCGGCGTGATCGTCATCACCCGACCGGGTTTCGGCGGCTTCGGCATCGGCCACCTGTTCTCGATCTGCGCCATGCTGAGCTCGTCGCTCTACACCATCATGACCCGGCAGATGGGCAGCCGCGAAACGGCCGAGAGCCTGATCCTCTATTCGGCTGTCGTGCCCGCCATCTTCATGCTGCCGGCGCTGCCGCTGGCAGGTTCGATGCCCGCCCATCTCTATGACTGGCTGGTGCTGTTCGGCCTGGGAGTCTTCGGCGGTTTCGGCCACTGGCTGCTGATCAAGGCCTATCAGCGCGCCACAGCCACGGCGCTTGCGCCTTATCCCTATCTGCAGATGGTGTGGATGATCATCCTCGGCTGGCTGGTCTTCGACCAGTTGCCCGACCGGTACACCCTCGCGGGGGCTGCGATCATCGTTGCCAGCGGTCTCTACATCATCCACCGCGAGCACAAGTTGCGGGTCAAGAACCGTGCCGCGCCCAATGCCGAAGCCGAGGAGCTGGCAAAAAAGCTTTGATTTGCCGTTGAACAATGGCATACGGCTTTAAACGGTTTAAAAGACCGTCCGTTCACGCTTGCGGATGGAGGGCCCGCTGGCTCAGAAGATCAAGCTTTCGACGATTGCTGACGCGCTGGGTGTGTCGACCGCTACCGTGTCGCTTGCGCTGCGGGACAGCCCGCTCGTCGCCGACGCCACCCGCGACCGCATCAAGCAGCACGCCCGCGAGATCGGCTATATCTACAATCGCCGCGCCGCCAGCCTGCGCACCTCGCGCTCCGGCATCGTCGGCGTCGTCGTCCACGACATCATGAACCCGTTCTACGCCGAGATACTGCGCTCCATCGAGAGCGAGCTCGATCGCAGCCGGCAGACCTTTATCCTTTCAAACCACTACGACGACCTCGAAAAGCAGCGCACCTTCGTCGACACGCTGCTGCAGCTCGGCGCCGACGGCGTGATCATGTCGCCAGCCATCGGCACGCCGGCCGAAGACATCATCATGGCCGAGGAAAACGGCCTGCCTGCCGTACTGATCGCGCGATCGGTCGAGGGCGCGGAAGTACCGGTGTTCCGGGGCGACGACGCCTATGGCACCGCGCTTGCCACCAATCATCTCATTTCGCTCGGGCACAAGCGCATCGCCATGATCGGCGGCACCGACCAGACCTCGACCGGCCGTCACCGCTACCAGGGTTATGTCAACGCGATGGAGGCGGCCGGGCTCGAAGTGCTGCCATCGTGGCGCATCGCCGGTCCGCGCACTAAGCAGGGCGGTTTCGAGGCGGCCGGGCAGTTCCTGGCGCTCAAGGACAAGCCGACCGCCGCCTGCTGCTGGAACGACCTCGTCGCCATCGGCCTGATGAACGGCATCGCCCGCGCCGGGCTCGTGCCGGGCATTGACGTCTCCGTCACCGGCTATGACGACCTAGAGGAAGCACAGATCGCAACGCCGGCGCTAACCACGGTGTGGAACGGCCAGCGCGAGGTCGGCCGCCGCGCCGCCAGTGCGCTGCTCGACAAGCTCAACGGCCAGTCGGTGCGGCCGTCGCAGGAACTGATCAAGCCGGAGTTGCACGTCCGGCAGTCGACTGGAAAGCCCAAAGAGCGGACTTGAAAACCGGCTGGGACAGTTGCCCCGGGGCGTAGAACTTACTCCGCCGCCGTCCTTGCCGCATGGCGTGCGACGGCATGCGCACGGACAGCATCGCCGAACGCCTTGAAGATGCGCTGCGAGACGTCGTCCGTACCAACCCAATATTCCGGGTGCCACTGCACGCCGACGGCGAAGGCGCGCGAGTCGCGCACGGACACCGCCTCCACCGTGCCGTCCGGCGCCACCGCCTCGACCTGCAATTTCGGGCCGAGCCGTTCGACCGCCTGGCGGTGCACCGAATTGACCATGATGTCGCCGGGGCCGAACACGCCAGCCAGGCAGCTGCCGGGCTTGATGGTGACCGTCTGACGGATGGCGAAACGCTCGTCCTGGATGTCGCTCACCGGGGCGCGGTGATCCATCGAGCCTTCGCGTTCCTGGATCTCGGTGGCGAGGCTGCCGCCGAGAGCGACGTTGAGTTCCTGGATGCCACGGCAGATGGCGAGCAGCGGCACGCCGCGCTCGATCGCCCTGCGGATCAGCGGCATGGTGGTTGAGTCGCGCGCCGGGTCGTAGGGGCCGTTGGCTTCGGTCGCTTCCTCGCCGTAAAGGCGCGGGTCGACGTTCGACTTGGAGCCGGTCAGCATGACGCCATCGACAGACGAAAGCAGTTCGTCGAAGTCGAGCCGGTCGCCGAACGACGGCACAAGAAGCGGCAGTACGCCGGCGCCCGATATCGCCGCCTCCAGATATTGCTGGGGCGCCGCATGCCAGGTGTAGTTCTCGAACTGGCGGACATCGGTCGACACGGCGACAAGCGGCTGGTGCATGATGAGGTTCAGATCCTTGTGGGAAGCATGCGGTTTCCTTGCCCATAAAATAGGCGATCCGAAGGCTCTTTTCCAACACAAGTTTGCATGCCTGTCATGCGTCGCGAAATCGGGATTAGACTATAGTTTTAGATGCTTGGGTGCCGCAGCGTTTTCCTAGGCCAAACTTCGAGTGCCCAGCCGGGCGCGCTTTACTCGCACTCTTCGCCGTGTATTGTCGCGGGCGCGTAGTGGGGGGAGGCCAACAATTTCCTCAGCGTCGCATAGGTTCTTTCGGTTCAGCATGGGAGGAATTTGATGGATCGCCGTTCATTTATCAGGAAGGCCGGCGCGACCGGCGTCGGGGCAGCAGCGGCTGCCGCGACGCTTGCAGCACCGGCAATTGCCCAGTCCAATCCCAAGGTTACGTGGCGCCTGGCCTCGTCGTTCCCGAAGTCGCTTTCGGACACGATCTTCGGCGGGGCGCTGACGCTTTCAAAGTATGTGTCGGAAGTCACGGACGGCAATTTTCAGATTCAGGTTTTCGCTGCGGGCGAAATCGTTCCCGCGCTGCAGGTCGCAGACGCTGTAACGGCCGGCACGATCGAGGCCGCGCATACGGTCTGCTACTATTTCTGGGGCAAGGACCCGACCTGGGCGCTCGGCTCGGCGGTGCCCTTCTCGCTCAACGCGCGCGGCATCAACGCATGGCACTATCAGGGCGGCGGCATCGATCTCTTCAATGAGTTCCTGGGAACGCAGGGCATCGTCGGCTTCCCTAGCGGCAACACCGGCGTCCAGATGGGCGGCTGGTTCCGCAAGGAGATCAACACGGTCGCCGATCTCCAGGGCCTCAAGTTCCGCGTCGGCGGGTTTGCCGGCAAGGTGCTCGAACGCCTCGGCGTCGTTCCCCAGCAGCTCGCTGGCGGCGACATCTACCCGGCCCTGGAAAAGGGCACGATCGATGCTGCTGAATTCGTCGGCCCGTTCGACGACGAAAAGCTCGGCTTCGTGAAGGTCGCGCCGTTCTACTACTACCCCGGCTGGTGGGAAGGCGGTCCGACCGTCCACTCCTTGTTCAACAAGGCCAAGTTCGAGGAACTGCCGAAGCAGTACCAGTCGGTGCTGAAGGTGGCCTGCCAGGCGGCGGACGCGAACATGCTTTCCGCCTACGACTGGCTCAATACGGCCGCTCTGAAACGCCTCGTTGCGGCCGGCGCCCAACTGCGTCCGTTCAGCCCCGAGATCATGTCGGCATCCTTCGACGCGGCAAACCAGACCTATGCCGAGATCGAGGCGGGCAACGCCACATTCAAGAAGACCTGGGAATCGATCAAGGCCTTCCGCAAGGATTACTACCTCAACATGCAGGTCGCCGAATACAACTACGACACCTTCATGATGGTACAGCAGCGCGGCGGCAAACTCTGAGCTGATCGCTACTCGCGAAGAAACCCCGGGGCGCCGCCCCGGGGTTTTTCTTTGCCAGCGGCCAAGGCCGGAACGAAAAAGGGCGCCCGTGGGCGCCCTTTTTGCTTGCCGACAGGTTCAGTTGAAGCTCGGCGGCTTGGACAGGTCGGGGGCCGGGGCTGCCGGTTGGGCAGGCGCGGTACCCGGCGCTGCCGGAGCGGTGCCGCCGGCAGGCGGCGCGCCGAGCGGCGGCAGCCCAAACCCGCCATCCAGGCTGGGCATGTCAGGCATCTTGATCTCGATGCTGCTCGGGTCGACCGTCGGACCCTTGTAGTGCATCACCATCTGCGGGAAGGCGATGGTCAGCCCGATCATGATGATCTGGATGCAGACGAAGGGAACGGCGCCCCAATAGATCTGCCCTGTGGTCACCGGCTCGATGTTCTTGCCGGTGATCCTGTCGAGATAGGGCACGCGCGCTGCCACCGAACGCAGATAGAACAGCGCGAAGCCGAAGGGCGGATGCATGAAGCTGGTCTGCATGTTGACGCCCAACAGGACGCCGAACCAGATCAGGTCGATGCCGAGCTTGTCGGCGGCAGGCGCCAGAAGCGGCACGACGATGAAGGCCAGTTCGAAGAAGTCGAGGAAGAAGGCGAGCAGGAAGACCAGTATGTTGACGGCGATCAGGAAGCCGACCTCGCCGCCGGGCAGCGACACCAGCAGGTGCTCGACCCAGAGATGGCCGTTGACGCCGTAGAAGGTGAGCGAGAAGACGCGCGCGCCGATCAGGATGAAGATGACGAAGGACGACAGCCTCGTGGTCGAGGCCAGCGCCTGCTTGATCACGTCGAAGGACAGCCTGCCCTTCGCCGCGGCCATGATCAGGGCTCCGACCGAGCCCATCGCGCCGCCTTCCGTCGGCGTCGCAATGCCAAGGAAGATGGTGCCGAGCACAAGGAAGATCAGCGCCAGCGGCGGGATCAGCACGATGATGACCTGCTGGGCCAGCCGCGACATCATGTTGATCTTGAGGCTACGGTCGGCGATCGCCACGATGTAGATGACGATGATGCCGACACAGGCGCCGAGGATGTCGGCGTTGGCGCCGTGGGTCGGCGACAGATAGACATGAGCGGCATAGGCGATCACGGCGGCGAACAGCAGCGCCACGAACAGCGAGGTCACGCCATGGCCCAGCGTGCGGGCCTCGAGCGGCAGTGCGGGCATCGCCTTCGGCCGGATGATCGACATCAGCAGGATGTAGCCCATGTAGAGGCTGGTCAGCACCAGGCCGGGGATCAGCGCACCCTTGTACATGTCGCCAACCGAGCGGCCGAGCTGGTCGGCGAGCACGATGAGCACGAGCGAGGGCGGGATGATCTGCGCCAGCGTGCCTGACGCAGCGATGACGCCGGAGGCAAGGCGGCGGTCATAGCCGTAGCGCAGCATGATCGGCAGGGAGATCAGGCCCATGGCGATGACCGAGGCGGCAACCACGCCGGTGGTGGCTGCAAGCAGGGCGCCGACGAAGATCACCGCATAGGCAAGGCCGCCGCGGATCGGTCCGAACAGTTGGCCGATGGTGTCGAGCAGGTCTTCGGCCATGCCCGAGCGTTCGAGCACGATGCCCATGAAGGTGAAGAACGGGATCGCCAGCAGTGTTTCGTTCGCCATCACCCCCCAGAAGCGCTCCGGAAGGGCGTAGAGAAGCGGCCAGGACAGGTTGATGCTGCCGTTGGAGAAAGGCGCGAGTTCCACGCCGATCAGGAAGAACAGCAGCCCGTTGGCAGCGAGCGAGAAGGCGACCGGGTAACCGACCAGCATGAAGATGATGAGCGAAAAGAACATGATCGGCGCCATGTTCTGGGCGATGAACTCGATCATGAACGCACCTCGTCGGCAAGCGCCTTGCCTTCGAGTTCGGCCTGTTCGTGGGCAGAGATGAACGGGGTCGGATCATCCATGTCGCCGCGCATGATGGCGACCTTCTTGATGATTTCCGAAATGCCCTGGAAGCCGAGCTGAACGAAACCGATCAGCAGCAGCGCCTTGGCCGGCCACAGGATCAGGCCGCCGGCGCTCGACGACATTTCGCCCGAGCGGAACGACAGGCTCACATAGGGGATGAAATAGTAGATCATCAGGAGGACGAACGGCATCAGGAACAGCAGGTGTCCGAGCAGGTCGATCCAGTGCTGCACGCGGCGCGAGAACATGCCGTAGACGACGTCGATGCGGATGTGCTCGTTCTGCTTGAGCGTATAGGCGGCTGCCAGCATGAAGGCGGCGCCGAACAGGTACCATTGCAGCTCCAGCCAGGAGTTGGACGACATGTTGAACGCCTTGCGGACGATCGCGTTACCCGCACTGACGAGGATGGCAACAAGGATCGCCCAGGCGACCATCTTTCCGATTGCCTCGTTGATACGGTCAATGACCCTGGATAGAGCGAGCAGCCCTGCCATGCATTCCTCCCTGATTTGATGGGGCAGCCGTTGTTCCCCGACGTTCTTTTTCCGGCATTCCCCGATGTCCATGGGTATGCCGGTCATGGGTGCCGCGTCAACATAACAGCGCTATGGCGTCAACCGCTGCGAAGGTTGCAAATCCGGGGAAAAAGCTGCGCTGACGCTGCGACATTCAACCAAAGTCGCACGCCAGAAGCTGTGCTTCAGACAGCGCTGGGCGCGTCCTTGCGGTCGCCTGCCAGCACCAGCATTGCGGCGAGCAGCGCATACATCCAGGCATCGCGCCATTCGATCGGGAAGTAGCCGGCCCACAGGGCCTCGGCCATGCCGAAGATCGCGGCGCCGAGCGCTGCCCTTCCAGGGGCGTAATAGCCGCCGACCGCGGTGATGAACAAAATCTTGAGGCCGTAGACGAGGCCGGCACCGAAGCCGATATTGCCGTAATAGAGCGCTGCCAGAACACCGGCGAGCCCGGCGCAGAGACCACCGTACAACAGCGCGCGATGAAACACGCGTGCGGTGTCGATGCCGCAGAGCTGCGCTGCGAACGGATCGTCGGCCGTTGCGCGCCAATGCCGGCCAAAATCGGAGCGGGCCAGGAAAGCCGTGCCGCCGACGATCACCAGCACGACGATCTCCGTATTGATCAGCTGGATGACCGTCAGCGTCGCGACGAAATTGCCGCTCGACGCGAAGACCACCGGTGTCGCCAGCATCGGCGGCAGCCAATAGTCATGGGTGTCGGCGGCGATGCGGCTCAGTTCCGACAGCACCAGCAGCACGCCGAGCGTGGCGGCGACAATCGCATTGGGCGAGCGGGTGGCGAGCGGAGCGAAGACGGCGCGCGACAGCAGGCGGCTCAGCAATCCTGCATAGGCGAGCGCGACGAGGATGCCGAAGGCGACCGTCGCGGGCAGGGTCAGCCACAGCACCTGCCAGCCATAGACCGCGGTGAGGATCATGGTCTGGCCGCAGAATGCGAAGATGCCGCCATAAGCAAGGTTGGTTCGACGGAGAAGGCCGTTGCCGAGCGCATAGCCGAAAGCCAGCAGTGCATAGATCGCCGCCGAATGCACGCCGTTGAGAAGCTGTTGCAGGAGATAGAGCATGCGCTTTCCGGCTGGTCGGTACGTTCCGCATCGCCGCAAAATTGCGCCCGCGAATCTAACTTGTCAAATTAGCTTTACCAGTTAGATTTAAACCATGTCAGTTTCCTGGACCCGGCATCGCTTTTCCGGCGGCGCGCTTGCGCTCGACACCGCCAACACGGTCGTGTTGCGGGGCGACGCCGAGCGCGGCTTCGACCGCTTCGACGATCCCGCCGAGATCTCCCGCTTTGCCGATGCAGCGACCTTATTTCGCGCCGATGAACTCAAGGGCCGGGCGCTTGCCGCAGCCGACCCGCATGCCATCGCCGGCAAGGTCATCGCCCTGCGCGAGACCACGGACCGGCTTTTCCGCGACGCAGTGGTTGCCGGCGGGCTGGCATCGGCCGACATGCCTGATTTCCTCGATGCCTGTGCCCGGGGGCTTGCCGGGTCGCGCGAAACGTTGACGGCGGCTGCGCCCTTCGGCGTGTCGGCGCAACCGCTGGCATTCGAGGCCGCGCTTGCCGTTTCGGCGCTGTCTCTGATGTCGACCGACGCTCTGTCGCGGCTCAGGATCTGTCCGAACTGCAGATGGCTGTTCGTCGACCGCAGCCGCAACGGCAGCCGGCTGTGGTGCGACATGGCCGTCTGCGGCAACCGCCAGAAGGCCAGGCGGCATTACAGCAGGCGCAAGGAGGAGGTGGCGAATGTCTGAGCGGAGGTTCTTGCGCGCTGCCATAGCACTTTCCGCACTGGCATTGCTGGGGCTGGCCGGTTGCCGCGACAGCGGCGCCGAGGGCGAGCACTTCGAGCTGTCCGGCCGCCTGTTCGTGTTCAATTACCGCGTCGCCACCGTCCGCTATATGGTGACCTTGCGGCCGCTCAAGCCGGTCGGCGAAAGCGAAGTAGCCGTGGTGAATTTCGAGAACCCCGCAGGCGGCGAGGCGATCGCCGTGCGCCAGAAGATCTGGCCGCAGAGCGACAAGGTAACGATCGAAAGCCCGCCGCTCGAATGCGTGGCCAAGGACCGGCCCTACAAGGTGTCGATCGTCATCGAAGGGGCGAAGGGCGAGGCAATGCAGGTGATCGAGACGACAATGGTCTCGTCGCAGGACCAGTCGGTGCTGCCCGACAAGCCGCTTGTCGCCGGGCCGTTCTACGACCTCAATCCTAAGCTCAAGGGACATCCGGACGGGCATTTGCCCGGCGGCCGCGGTGTGAACTGTCCACCGCCGGCCTGAGCATTGCGGTCAGCTTCAATATTCGTGCGCGCTGCGGCGCTCTGCGCTCGGATTGTTTCGTGGCAAGCGGCCAAAAGCATCTTCGATTGTTCTTTTCCCCGTGCAAAGAAATTCGTTTGACGCGACAGCCGTGCCCGGAAAAGCTATCCCTAAGCTACCCAAGGTCAGCCGCCCGAATCGGGGGCCGGTTCGGGCACAGGAAATGCTGATGACGCTTCACGACGTCGCTCTCGATGACAAGTTCGATCTCGGCAAGGAGCGGATCTTCCTCTCCGGCGCCCAGGCCGTCATCCGGATGCTGTTGATGCAGCGCGAGCGCGACCGGCTTGCCGGCCTCGATACGGCGGGTTTCGTCTCCGGCTATCGCGGCTCGCCGCTCGGCGGCCTCGACCTGCAGCTGTGGAAGGCCAAGAAGCAACTCGCCCAATCCAGCATTGTCTTCCAGCCCGGCCTCAACGAGGAATTGGCTGCGACGGCCGTATGGGGCGCGCAGCAGACAGAGCTTCTGGGCGAGGGCAAGCATGACGGCGTCTTTTCCGTCTGGTACGGCAAGGGGCCCGGCGTCGACCGTTCGGGCGACGTCTTTCGCCATGCCAACCTTGCGGGATCGTCGAAGAAGGGTGGCGTGCTGGCGCTGATGGGCGACGACCATACCGCCGAATCCTCGACCAATGCGCATGCCACCGAGTTCTTGTTCGTCGACACTATGATCCCGATCCTCAATCCGGGCGGGGTGCAGGAACTCATCGACTACGGCCTGTACGGCTTTGCGCTGTCGCGTTTCGCCGGCACGTGGGCCGCGATCAAATGCGTCAAGGACAACATCGAATCGACCGCCTCCGTTGATGCCTCGCTCGATCGGCTCAACATCGTCATCCCCGAATTCGACATGCCGCCCGGTGGGCTCAACATCCGCCACGAGCTCGACCAGCTTGGCCAGGAAGCGCGGCTGCACGAATACAAGCGCGCTGCCGCTTCCGCCTTCATCCGCGCCAACAGCATCAACCGCATCGTCTATTCCGGCGGCCGCAAGCCGAAGATCGGCATCATCACCGTCGGCAAGAGCTTTCTCGACGTGCGCCAGGCGCTCGACGATCTCGGCATCGACGAGGCGCGCGCCAACCAGCTCGGCATCCGCCTGTTCAAGGTCGGCTGCCCCTGGCCACTTGACATCGAGCACATCAGGGACTTCGCCAGCGGCCTCGAGATGATCGTCGTCGTCGAGGAAAAGCGCTCGCTGCTCGAGACCCAGGTGCGCGAGGAGCTTTACGGCACCTCGATGCAGCCGAAGGTGGTCGGCAAGCGCGACGAGCGCGGCGACTGGCTGTTTCCGGCCAAGGGCGCGCTCGATCCCAACGACATCGCTATTGCGCTGGGCGAGCGCATCCTCAAGGTCATCGGCCCGTCGGAGGAAATCGCCGCCCGCGTCAGCCGGCTGCGCCAGTACCAGGCGATGCTCGCCGATACCAAGGACGTGGCCTCGCGGACGCCGTTCTTCTGCTCGGGCTGTCCGCACAACACCTCGACCAAGGTGCCAGAGGGATCGATCGCCGGTGCCGGCATCGGCTGTCATTTCATGTCCTTGTGGATGGACCGAAGCACCATCGGCTTCACCGCCATGGGCGGGGAGGGCGCGCAGTGGGTCGGCCAGGCGCCGTTCACCAAGCGCGAGCACATCTTCCAGAATCTCGGCGACGGCACCTACAACCATTCGGGCACGCTGGCGATCCGCTTCGCGCTCGCCTCGGATGCCAACATCACCTACAAGATCCTCTACAACGACGCCGTCGCCATGACCGGCGGCCAGCCACATGAAGGCAGCCTGACCGTCGACATGATCGCCCGCCAGGTGCGCGCCGAGGGCGTCGAGCGCATCGCTGTCGTCACCGACGAGCCGGACAAATATGGCGGGCGTTCGCAGTTTCCTGTCGGCGCCACCTTCCATCACCGCGACGATCTCGACCTCGTCCAGCGCGAGTTGCGCGACATCAAGGGCGTTACCGTCTTGCTCTACGACCAGACCTGCGCTGCGGAAAAACGACGCCGGCGCAAGCGTGGCACCTTCCCCGATCCCGACAAGCGCGTGTTCATCAACGAGTTGGTCTGCGAGGGCTGCGGCGACTGCGGCGTCAAGTCGAGCTGCGTCTCCATCCAGCCCGTCGAGACCGAGTTCGGCCGCAAGCGCAAGATCGACCAGTCGAGCTGCAACAAGGACTTTTCCTGCGTCAACGGCTTCTGCCCGTCCTTCGTCACGGTCCATGGTGCCAAGATCCGCAAGGCCGACGGCATTGCCGGCACCGGCGACCCGCTCGAGGGCGTGCCGGTGGCGAAGGAGTTCGCGCTCGACCGCGACGGCTGGGCGGCGATCATCGACGGCGTCGGCGGCACCGGCGTCGTCACCGTGGGTGCCGTGCTCGGCATGGCCGCCCATCTCGAAGGCAAGGGCTGCGGCATGATCGACATGGCCGGCCTCGCCCAGAAGGGTGGCTCGGTGTTCACCCATGTCCGCATCGCGCGCACGCCCGAAGACATTAACGCCATCCGCGTGTCGGCCGGCAAGGCAGACCTGATCCTGGGCTGCGACCTCGTCGTGTCGGGCGCCAAGAAGGTGCTGGCGGCGGTCCGCGAGAACCACACCATCTTCGTCGCCAACACCGCCGAGATCATGCCCGGCGAGTTCACCCGCTCAGCCGACTTCTCGCTGCCCACCGAACGGCTCAAGAAGGCCATCCGCGAGGCGGCAGGGGACGCGAAGGCGCATTTCTTCGACGCCACCCGCACGGCCGCGGCCCTTTTCGGCAATTCGCTCGGCGCCAACATGTTCATGCTCGGCTTCGCCTTCCAGCATGGCGGCCTGCCGCTGTCGGCCGAGGCGATCGAAAAGGCGATCGGGCTCAACGGCGAGGCCGTGGCGATGAACGTCGCCGCCTTCCGCTGGGGCCGGCGCGCAGCACACGAGCCGGAGTTCGTCCGCGCGATGATCGACCGTTCCGGCCGTGGGGCGGAGCCTGCGGTGGCGCAAACGCTCGACGAGGTGATCGCGCGCCGCGCCGAGTTCCTGACTGCCTATCAGAACGCGGCCTACGCCGAACGCTACGTCGGGCGCATCGCTTCGCTTCGCGCGGCAGAGGAGAAGGCTAGGCCCGGATCGACCGTGGTCGCGGAAGCGGCTGCGCGCTCCCTGTTCAAGCTGATGGCGGTCAAGGACGAATACGAGGTTGCGCGGCTCTACACCGACGGCTCGTTCCAGCGCGAACTGGCGAAGCAATTCCAGGACTACGACCGGCTGGAATTCCATCTCGCGCCGCCGATCCTTGGCCGCAAGGGGGCCGATGGTGTGCCGCGCAAGTCGAGTTTCGGTCCGTGGATGATGAAGGGCTTCAAGCTGCTTTCGGCGATGAAAGGGCTGCGCGGCAGCGCATTCGATATCTTCGGCTACACCGCCGAACGCCGCATGGAGCGCCAGTTGCTCGACAGCTACGAAGCCGATCTGGAACTGATCCGTAGCGTGCTGTCGAGCGACAACATCGAGGCGGCAGCAGGCCTTGCGTCGGTGCCGCAACTGATCCGCGGCTATGGCCACGTCAAGCATGCCAGTGTCGAAAAGGCTGCAGGCGAACGCGGGCGTCTCGTCCCAAGGTTGAAAGCGCCGCCGACAAGAACTGAGCTTCAGGCCGCCGAATAGTTGATACGACTTGTTTACCTGAACCTAAGGTAGCAGGCCTATTCGGAGCCCGATGGGCAAGCAGATGCTGGCCGCGCCCGGTTTCTAAGCCTTTCTTAAGGCGGATGTGGCAGTCCTTGGCCTCCTAGGCAGGCCTCGGATGCGCAGAAGAAACAACGAGATACCCGTCGACGTCTACATACCCTTCGTGGAAACGCTTTTCCGCGATGGCTCTACGTTGGCCGTCGGTATCATCGCGCAGACCTTCCTGATCGTCGTCGTCTGGTGGAAGACGGCCCATCCGCTCTATCTGGTTGTTGCGATCTGCATGCTGCTTGTCGGCACGCTGCGCATGCGAAATTTCCGCAAGTACAACAGCTTGCCGTCTCCGACGACGTGGGAAGAAGCGCACCAGCGCGAAAATGACTACATTCTCTACGGCTCGCTTCACGGCGCGTCGCTGGGCGCATTTTGCCTCGCGGGTATCTACTTCGCGCACGATACGTTTGCCGAAATCGCCTCAGTTTGCGTGACGCTCGCCACGGCAACGTCGATCGCCGGCCGCAATTATGGCTCACCGCGTATGGTGATCATCCTGATCATCGCCTTGACCTGGCCAATCTCGCTCGGCTTCCTGCTGCGCGGCGACGCCTACCACGTCTTTTTGGGCCTGCTGTCGGCGCCATTCCTGTTTGCGATCCGAAAATTCGCCGACACGGTTCGCGACGTGCTGTTCACCGCCGTGTCGGAAGAGAAGAAAGCCAATCGTCTGGCCCAGCGGTTCAACCGTGCGCTCAACACCATGTCGCATGGCCTGGTCATGCTTGGCCCGGACGGGCGCGTGGCGGTCGCCAATGCCGAGGCTGCGCATCTGATGTCGGTCAAGTCGCCCGAGGCTTTGCTGGGGCGCTCGATCCATGGCTTGCTCATGCGCGGCGTGGCCGGCGGTCAGCTTGCGCTGAAGGACTGCCGCTACATCGAGGCTCAGCTGACGCGGGCGCTGCGCGAAGGCAAGGACCGCAAGGTCCTGGTTGCGCTTGCCAATGGCCAGTGCCTGGAATTTTCCGCACGAGAAGGCAGCCAGGAGCTTGGCGTCATCACCTTCGAGGACGTGACGTCCCGCGTCGCGGCGGAGGAGAAGATCCGTTTCATGGCGCGCTACGACAGCCTGACCGGGCTGCCCAACCGCGCCTATTTCCATGAGGTGGTCGCCGAATGCATCCATGCCGGCGACCGCGATCGACTCTGCGCCCTTGCCGTGCTCGACCTTGACGACTTCAAGAGCGTCAACGACACGCTCGGCCATCCCGTCGGCGATGGGCTGATCTATGCCGTGGCGGAGCGGCTTGCGGCGTTTGCCAGCGACAACGTCAAGGTCAGCCGCTTTGGCGGCGACGAATTCATGATCTATTTCGACAGGGTCGACGACGAAGCACATCTGACAGCGGAACTCGATCGCATCTTTGCCGAGATGCAAGGCGAGGTCGACGTCGCCGGTCACGTGCTGCGCATCCAGGCGAGCGGTGGCGCGGTCCTGGGACAGGTGCGGGACTCCGAGGTCGATGCGATGATCGTCAAGGCGGATCTCGCACTCTACAAGGCCAAAGACCTTGGCAAGAACAGCTGGCATCTGTTCGAGGCGGTGATGGATGCGGCCTTCCGCAACCGCCAGCTGATGAAGGCCGATCTGCGCAATGCCGTCGAGGCAGGCGCCCTGCGCGTCGTCTACCAGCCAATCGTCTCCATGGCCACGATGCGGATCGCCAGTTGCGAGGCGTTGTGCCGTTGGGATCACCCTGAGCTCGGGCCGGTCTCGCCGGCCACCTTCATTCCGCTCGCCGAAGAGATGGGCATCATCTCCGAAATCAGCACGTTCGTGCTGCATGCGGCATGTGTGGAATGCGCCAAATGGCCGGCGAAGATCAGTGTCTCGGTCAATCTGTCGGCCAAGGATTTCCGCAACCGCGACGTCATCGACAAGGTGAGGGGGGCACTGGCGAGCTCCGGCCTTGCGCCGCACCGCCTGGAGATCGAGGTCACCGAAACCGCACTGCTCGACGACAAGTCGCTGACGCGCAGCTATGTCGAGGAACTGAAGAGCATTGGCGTGCGCATCGCGCTGGATGATTTCGGCACCGGTTATTCGAGCCTGAGCTACCTGCACAAGCTGCCGCTCGACAAGGTCAAGATCGACCGAAGCTTCCTCGCCGACGTCGGTCAGAACCCGCGCTCGCTGCAATTGCTCAAGGGCATCGTCGACCTGTCGCGCCCGCTCGGGCTTGCGGTCACCGTGGAAGGGGTCGAAACCTTCGAACAGCTCAAGATCCTGGCCGTCGAGGTGCAACCCGACCTGGTCCAGGGGTTCCTGTTCGGCTCGGCGCTGTCTTCGTCCGGTATTGAAACGATGTCCAACACCGTCTGGCCTTTCGCCAAGGATATCGGCCTCGCCCGAATCTCCGCCACTCGTTGAGGCGGCCGCAGATACATTGCCGACAGTGTGGAAATGCTTAATTTTCCGTAAACTATTAACCTTAACGGAAGGTAAACAGGAACAGTTTGATTTTCATCTTTACATCACCCCGGCCTCCGCTACCCTTCAGTCGGGCGGAATTACGGGGACTACCATGACCATTCATCAAGCGACGTCCGGCGGCGACGCCGACGTCAAGAGTAGCAGTGCGTCCGAACCGGGGTCGTCATTTGCACGCCACGTTTCGAGCTTGCTCGAGCGCACCGAATACCGACGTTGCGACAAGGGCGAGGATCTCGAAGACATCTACCGGCTGAGGTACAAATCGTACCGCTCCAACGATATGGTCCCAGACAACGAAAGCCATACGATCAATGACGAGTTGGACGAGGCCCCCAACGCGTATCGTTTTGGTGTCTATGTCGACCAGCATCTGGTGAGCACACTTCGTATCCACCACGTCACCCTGGCCACGCCATTGTCACCGTCGACCAAGGCATTCGGCGACATCGTGATGCCGATGTTGGCCAAGGGGCTGACATTCATCTGCCCCAGCCGGTTCGCATCCGACCCCGAGTGGTCGCGCGTCTACCCCCAGATCCCCTACATCACGCTTCGCCTCGCCGGGATGGCGTGCTTCCACTTCAAGGCGCCTTACTGCCTGTCGACAGTTCGCGAAGACCACGCTGGCTTCTACAAGCGGATCTATTATTCCGAGCGGATCAGCGAGCCGCGCTCGTATCCGGGCGTATTCAACAAGGTGGTTCTCTATCGCGCCGATGTAAACGCCATTCGCGAGCGCTCCTTCCAGCGCTTTCCCTTCTTCAAGTCGACGCCGATGGAGCAGCGGCTGATGTTCGGCAAGCCACCGCTTGGCGAACTGGCTCCGCTGACCATCCTGCCGACGGCAAAATATTTTCGCGAAGCCGCCTGAGCTCGCGTAAGGTCGCCTTGGCGGCCAGTCCGCAACGGTTGGGAAGAATGAAGACGCCGAGCAAGATGTCCCTTCTTCCTGTCGTCTTGCTGTCGGGAGCGATGCTGTCGGCACCGGCTTTGGCCCAGGACGCGATCGGCATCGCAAATCTCGCCTTCCGTACCGGGCCGTTTGCCGCCGCGGGTACGCCGCTGGCCGATGGCCAGCGCGACTACATGCTGATGCTCAACGAGCGCGACGGCGGCGTCAACGGCATCAAGCTGACCTACAGCGAATGTGAGACCGGCTTCAGCACCGACAAGGCGGCCGAGTGCTACGACCGCACCAAGGCCACCAGTATCGTCACCCAGCCATGGTCGCCCGGCGCCACGCTCGCGATTTTGCCGAAGGCCGCCGCCGACAAGCGGCCGATTCTCGCACCCGGCTACGGCTTTTCGGCGATGGCCGAGGGCAAGGTGTTTCCCTGGGTGTTCAACCCGCCGGTCACCTATTGGGACGGCACTTCGATGATGCTCAAGAGCATCTCCGGTGGAAATCTCGACAGCCTGCGCGGCAAGAAGATCGTGCTTCTTCACCTCGATGCCCCCTATGGTGAAGAGCCCATCCCGCTGCTGCAGGAATATTCCGACACCTTCGGCTTCAAGCTGCTGCCGATCCCGGTCGGCGTGAAGGAAATGCAGAGCCAGTCGACGCAATGGCAGAAGATTGCGAGCGAGCGCCCGGATTTCGTGCTGCTGTGGGGTTGGGGTGCGATGAATGCGGGGGCTTTCGCCGAGGCGATCAAGACCGGCTTTTCGATGGACAAGCTGGTCGGCATCTGGTGGTCCGGCCATGACGAGGACCTGAAGGCGGTCGGCGCTGCCGGCAAGGGTTATCGCACCCTGTCATGGAACCTGCCGGCGTCGAACGCCGGGGTAATGCAGGACATCCGTAAATATGTCGTCGAGGCCGGCACGTCGCTGACTTCGGCAGAAGAACTCGACCAGCTGTTCTACCAGCGCGGCGTGCTGATCTCGATGTTGTCGGTCGAGGCGATCAAGGCCGCGCAGGAGCACTTCGACAAAAGGATCATCAATGCCGAGCAGCTGCGCTGGGGCCTTGAGAACCTGAAGATCGACGCCGACAGGCTCGTCTCGGTCGGCGCGGAGGGGATGATCGGAACGTTCTCGACCTCGTGCGACAACCATGCCGGTCATGCCGCCGCATGGATGCTCAGTTGGGACGGGGAAAAATTCGTCAAGGCGTCCGACGCGCTGATGGCAGATCGCGCGATGATCGCGCCACTGGCCGACCTGGAGGCGCGCAAATATGCCGAGACGCATGCGCCGTGGGCGATGAACGAAGATTGCAAGTTGTAGGGCCGAGCGCTCTTCCGGGGATGAGGCCGAGGTGCCGACGGTAGCACCGAATCGATAGACAGGCTTTTGCCACGTGGCCGCAGCGACATCGAGCGGATCGAGCGGCAGCAGGCGATTTATCGCTTTTGATTGATTATCTTGTCGCAGCCTATGGGCAATCTTCCCATTGCCCTGCCGCGCGCATTTCGGTATGTGCGCTTGAACTTGTTTTCCGGAGGGACTCTCATGGCTGACAACACGCCGACCGGCCCGGTCGAACTTGGCGCGCAGATGGACTACGCCGAGCATGAAGGCACCTACAAACTCTTCATCAAACTTTCCAAATACGGCACGCTCTTTTGCGTCGCGTTGATGGTCGCCATGGCGTTCGGCTTCTTTGCCCCGGCCGGCTTCTTCTCCTCGGCTGTGCTGTTCCTGGTGCTCGTCGCCGTGGGTGGCTTCCTGCTCCGCGACCTGCCTACCCATATTAGCTGATCTCTATTTCTGCGGCCGCGAGGCCTTCGCGGTCGTCCACGTTCCAGCCTAGGGGGAGTTGGAACCGGTGATTTTCGCTTCGAATAGAACAGACGCGAACGCGCCGCACGCAGCAGTCTTGCCGGTCATTTGTCTGGCAAGGGCAGGTTTTGGCATGGCCAAAGGGACGGGTGCGTCGGCGGTTTCAACCTCCGTTAGTGTCCAGAATACTTTTCGTTGGTAAGGCGCCGACGCGTTTATCTGCGTCCGGCACCTTACGTTTGGTAAGGTTCCAGCCGAAAGGATTTAACGGTGGGCCAGACGATATTCATACCGAGAGAGATTGATGCGATTGAGAGCCGGGTTGGTGCTTCGCCGGATACGGTGAAACGCCTTGTCGGGCTGGGCTTTGACGTGATCGTGGAGAGCGGGGCGGGGACCTTGTCGCGCATCCCCGATGCCGATTTCGCTGCGGTCGGCGGCAAGATCGGCAAGGCCGCCGATGCCGGCAAGGCGGATGTCGTGCTCAAGGTGCGCCGTCCTTCCGAAGCCGAGCTCAAGGGCTACAAGCCAGGTGCCGCGGTGCTCGCCACCATGGATCCCTATGGCAACGACGCCGCGGTCGCGGCGATGGCCAGGGCAGGCGTCACGGCGTTTGCCATGGAGTTCATGCCGCGCATCACCCGCGCCCAGGTCATGGACGTGCTGTCGTCGCAGGCGAACCTTGCCGGCTACCAGGCGGTGATCGACGGTGCCGCCGAATATGACCGGGCGCTGCCGATGATGATGACGGCGGCCGGCACGGTGCCGGCAGCGAAAGTGTTCATCATGGGCGTCGGCGTCGCCGGCCTGCAGGCGATCGCCACCGCCCGCCGCATGGGTGCGATCGTGACCGCCACCGACGTGCGTCCGGCGGTCAAGGAGCAGGTCGCCTCGCTCGGCGCCAAGTTCCTGGCGGTCGAGGACGAGGAGTTCAAGGCAGCCGAGACCGCCGGCGGCTACGCCAAGGAGATGTCGAAGGAGTACCAGGCGAAGCAGGCGGCACTGACCGCCGAGCATATCGCCAAGCAGGACATCGTCATTACCACCGCGCTGATCCCGGGTCGCCCGGCGCCGAAGCTGGTGTCGGCGGCCATGGTCGCCTCGATGAAGCCGGGTTCGGTGCTTGTCGACCTCGCCGTCGAGCGCGGCGGCAATGTCGAAGGTGCGGTGCCTGGCAAGGTCGTCACCACCGCCAACGGGGCCAAGATCGTCGGCCATCTCAACGTGCCGGGCCGTGTCGCGGCCTCGGCCTCGCTGCTTTACGCCAAGAACCTGTTCGCCTTCCTCGAGACCATGGTCGACAAGACGACCAAGCAGATCGCCATCAACCGCGACGACGAGCTGGTCAAGGCAACGATGCTGACCGATGCAGGCAAGGTCGTTCACCCCAACTTCGCCAATGCCGCGGCAGCGGCTGCAGCGGACAAGCCCAAGCCGGTCGTTGCGGGCCAGAACCGCGGCGACGACCCGGCAAGCGACGGTGCCGCCAAGGCCGAAAAACCGGCCGCTGCCAAAAAGACCACTGCCCAGAAAACCACCGCCAAGAAGCCGGCCAAGCAGGGAGACGCGTGATGGAAGGTCTTCAGAAAGCCCTCAACCAGCTCGACCAGGCGGTTGGTGCCGTCCGGCTCGGCATCCAGGATCTCGCCACCAGCCAAGGGACGGCGGACGCCGCGGGCGATGCCGCACATGCGCTGAGCGGCGGGGCGATCGACCCGTTCGTGTTCCGCTTCGCCATCTTCGTGCTGGCGATCTTCGTCGGCTACTACGTCGTCTGGTCGGTGACGCCGGCTTTGCACACGCCGCTGATGGCGGTGACCAACGCCATCTCCTCGGTGATCGTGGTCGGGGCGCTGCTCGCCGTCGGCATCGCAGCCTCCGGGCTTGCCACCGGCTTCGGCTTCATTGCCCTGGTGCTCGCCTCGGTCAACATCTTCGGCGGCTTCCTCGTCAC
>NZ_JACHOT010000009.1 GCF_014200015.1 Aminobacter niigataensis | reverse complement strand
TCGCCGCCTTCGGCCTTGGTGTCGCCCTTGGAGTCGCCACCCAAAGCTGCGCTCAGCGCCAGGCCGCCTTCGCCCTTGCCGCCGTCGGCTTCGCCGCCCTTGGCATCGCCGCTGTTGCCGCCGTCGGCGCTGCCGCCGTCGGCCTTGCCACCGCTCGCGCCGCCGCCGCCTGCGTCGATGCCGTCACCGGCAGAGGCATGGCCGCCCTTGTTGTCGAACTCCTGCTTGAAGTCGCCGTCGTTCTTGACGGTGGCTTCTTCAAGCTTGTCGTTGTCGACCATGTCGGCAGTCTGGTTGATGAGGAAGGCGTTGCTATTGGCGCCCATCGAGCCGTTCAGGATGTCCTTGAAGTTGATGTCGTCGCCTGGATCGTAGGTGACGTCGCCGTCCTTGCTGAACAGCACATCACCCTTGATGTCGCCGCCGCCGGTGTCGATGTCGGCAAAGTCGTTGTCTTCCTTGTAGTCGCCGAGACGGCCTTCGAGATCGACATCAACGTCGACGTCGACGTCGACCTTGGTCTCCGTCTTGTTCTCGTTGACATTCTCGTTCTTGGATTCGTTCTTGTTCTCGTTTTCGTTTTCGTTCTTGGATTCGTTCTCGTTCTTATTCTCGGATTCGTTTTCGTTCTTGTTCTCGGATTCGTTCTTGTTTTCGTTTTCGTTCTTGGATTCGTTCTCGTTCTTATTCTCGGACTCGTTCTTATTCTCGTTTTCGTTTTCGTTCTTGTTTTCGTTCTCGCTGTCGCCGCCCAGTTCGATTTCGTTGCCGACGAACTGCAGGCCAAACGCATTGAGATTGTTGCTGTTACGATCAGACATCGTCTTGTCCTCGGTTGGGACCGCGATTACCGGACCGTTCTCATCTTTCACACGGTCTTGGGGTCACGCGGACTACGGGTTGATTTACGAATGCACTGATTTTCGAGAATGAAGGGGTCTGAAGGCTGAAGGGGACTGAGCAGCCGGAGGCCCCGAAGCTGTCTGGATGGCTGAAAACCTCCCTTTTTTGGCTTGGGCGGAGGCTAGGATTCTCACAATTTCGTGATTGTCGGGCGTTTACATAAGGCCCTGGTCACGAGCAATCGGAGTTCCGGAAGCGCCACACCCTTGTTGGCTGAACCGGCAAAGGGTGCGACCATGACCGTGAAATTGGTAGCTGACAGTTCGCGCTAGGCTGTTCGGCTAAGCGGCTCAAGAACTTGCGGCGATGATCTAGATACTGCCGCCGGAATTTCGGCGCGAATTACTAGATGCTTGCCGTATATGTACAATTGCCAGTCATTCGCAGGTAGAGCGCCGTGGTTCCGGCTGCTTGTACCCGCGAAAAATCTGCCGGGTCGAATGCTTTGAGAGAAGTTCCGCCCGGGCTAGAGGCTAGATCACGCGGATGCCCGACAATCCGGACGGACTACACAAATGCGCCCGATAGCTCATCTTGCTTATACCGAACCGTTAACAGGAGGTGTATGATCAACCAATAATGTTCCCCATCAGGCGGCACGTGGGGAAAATCGCGCATAGTTGCGAACATTGGGCGGGAGATCTCATGTATCGGGTGGCAATTCCCAGCGCGCGCCGCGCTAACGGAGCTGGTGGCTCCGTGCAGAAAACCTGCAAGACATTGCTGATTGTCGCTCCGGCGGACTTCGTGTCGGAGTGCTTGGTCTTTGCTATTGAACGCGAGTTTCCGTCGATCGCCGTCGAACAGGTGGCGACCTTGGCGGAGGCCTGCGTTTCCTTCGAGTGCCCGGTATCGCTGATATTGCTCGATGCTGGTCAATTGCCTGACGTGGCAGGCCACTCGGAACGCATCTCGCACCTGCACCCGGCAGCGCAGATCATGCTGATCCAGGAGGACGGGCGGCATGAGGTTTCGATCCGCGACGTGGTGACAGCCCGCAACGTGCGCGGCGTCCTGCCGATGAACCTGAAGCTCGACGTCTGGCTTTCGGTGGTTCGCCTGGTGTTGCGGGGCGGCGAATACTTTCCGCTCTCGTTGTTCGAGCCGATCATCGAACGGCGAACGACAGTCGCGACCGCGTTCAACGAGGTGGTGGTGCCCAAGGCCGTGGTCCAGGCGGACGGCGACACCGACGACTTCGACGAACTGACGGATCGCGAGTTGCAGATCCTGGGCATGGTCGCGCGCGGCCTGCAGAACAAGCTCATTGCGGCGGCTCTCGGGTTATCCGAGCACACCGTCAAGATTCATCTGCACAACATCATCACCAAGCTCGGCGCGCACAACCGCACCGAAGCGGCCGCCATCTTTCACGGGCGTAGGGGGGAGACGATCGGCGAACGTGACATCGGTGCAGGTGCGATCCAGGCGCAGCTGCCGTTGGGGGTGTGAGCGCGCGAAATGCCGCGATTCCAGGATGTCCTGCTTACCGTTGGCCAGCTCAACTATACCTGGACCAACACCGAGAGCCTGCTCATCTATCTGATCGCCGGCCTTGCCAAGGTCGACAAGGAAACGGCGATCATCATCTTCCTGACGCTGAATACGACGCGCGCGCGGCTCGACCTCGTCGAGCGGCTGGCCAAGATGGCTAAGACGCCGTTGCCCTGCCGCGAGGCGGTGCTGGCCGTGTCGGAGCAACTGACCCACCAGGGCAAGCTGCGCAACAAATATAGCCATTGTATCTATTCGTTCGACGAGACCGGAACGCGGGCCAGCACCCAGCTGATGCGCATTTTCGACAGCAAGGATTCCGTCCGCTACGGCAAGAACGAAGAGCTGGACGACAACGAGATGCACCGCATCTCCGCCTCGATCGAAGCGATCCGCGACATCAACCGGCAGATATGGAAGATCGTCGAGGACAATGCGTTTCCGCATTGAACGCCGCGCCAAGGCCCGCCGGTCGCGGCGCTGCGGGCCGGCGCATCATACGCCGATGCGGGACCACCTGCCGGTTTCGAACTGCGACTGACGAGCAAAGTAGCGATAGGGCGTGCTCTTCCAGTTCCTGACCGAGCCAGTGAGATTATCCAGGATGAGATCGCCCTTGTCGGTGCGCACGGTCAGCACCGTATGTCCGGCGCCGCGATAGTGGGCAACGGTCAGCAGCAAGGTCGATGCCGGCCAGCCCCGCTTGCGCAATTCGCTCTTCTTGAGGATGGCAATGTCCTCGCAATCGCCCACCGTCGTGGGCAGTCGCCAGTTGTCCGAACCGCTGGCGGTCACAGCGTCATTGCGCTGGCTTATGCGTCGGTTGACCGAGGCGTTGACCTGCTTGAGGTCGTTCATGCGTTCGTCCGTCAAAGCCATTACCGCGGTCTTGCCCGCGGTGCTGCATAGCCCAGGCTGGCGGGCGCAGAAGGTGTTTGCCGCCGGCGGCGCAAAGGCATAGCCGACGGTCGTCATGCTTGATCCGGGAGTGGTTGACTGGCTGCAGCCAGCAGCGATCAAGGCGATCGCAAAGAGCGCCACGAGTTTTTGCACGTGCTGTCCCCTCTCTCAATGGGTGACCAGCAAACAGCATATTAGAGCTAGATAAATCAACCCCAACGGGAGGACTTTGCACCGTTTTCAAAAGGATGTATGATTAAAAAAGTGTTTCCGATGGTCGGAACATTTGATCATAGCGCCAGTTTGGGGACGGGCGCATTTTTTCCCTCAGGAGGAAGAAATGACGACGTACCCAACCTGCGTACGCGGGATCCATTCGATTCTGTTGGTCTCTTCGGCACTTGTGGCCGTCAGCTTCATCACCCCCGCATCGGCACAAAGCAACATCCGGCCGGTCATGTCGGCTGCACAGTGCCAACCCCTTACCCAAGGCAACTATGAGATGTGCTGCATTGCGCTGAACCGCGGCAGCATCATGTCGGACGACCAGCTGGCGCAATGCCCGCCGCTGACGACGTCGCTGGTCTCGGCCGTACTGGCCGGCAGCGAGAACGATGGTAATGACGGCGGAACTGGTAGCGACGGTGACAGCGGCGGCGACGGCGATGATGGCGACGACGGCGATGACGGCGACGATGGCGATGACGGCGACGACGGCGATGACGGCGACGACGGCGACGGTGACGGCGGCGGTGGCGGCGGCGGCGGTGGCGGCGGTGGCGGCGGCGGCGGCGGCGGTGGCGGCGGTGGCGGCGGTGGCGGCGGCGGTGGCGGCGGCGGCGGTGGCGGCGGCGGCGGTGGCGGCGGCGGCGGCGGCGGCGGCGGCGGCGGCGGTGGCGGCGGTGGCGGTGGCGGTGGCGGCGGCGGCGGCGGTGCCGGCGGCGGTAGCTGATCGATCACACGCCTGATCACTTGATGAACTCAGTAAGCCGGGCGGCATTGCCGCCCGGCTTTTTGTTGGTCAGTTCTGCATGCAGGCTGGGACTTGTTGCCGCTTCGGCACTACTTGGACACGGCCGAGTAGCGGTCGTCGGACAAGGTCATGCCCATCACAAGACCCTTGACCCTGGCATTCACCGCCACCTTTCGCACTTCCTGGAACATGAAGATGAAAGGCGAAACGCGGCTGTGCACTTTCTGGATCGCCTCATACATGCCCTTGCGCGTCGTCGTGTCCTGTTCGCGCACGGCCGCCATGGCTTCGGGTGAAAGGGCTCCCGCGTTCCAGCCGAAACGGTCGGTGATGCCTTCCGAGCCGTCGGGCGCATCCTGCTTGTTGACCGCGAAGGCCTTGGCGTTGGAATGCGGGTCGGGATAGTCCGGCCCCCACAGGCCAAGCCAGATGTCGAGGTCGTGATTGCGGTAGCGGTCGAGCCATTCGCGGCCGCCGACAATCTGCAGGTTGAGCTTCACGCCGGCCTTGGCCATGCTGGCCTGGATGGCCTTGGCGAATTCGGTGTAGGGCAGGGTGTCCCACACCACCATGTCGAGCGAAAACTCGCCGCTGACGCCGCCCTCGGCCAGCAGTTCCCTGGCCTTGGCGACATCGAAACTGAAAGGCCTGTAGTCGATCGCGCCGAGAAAACCTTTCGGTACCAGCGTCTGATGCACCTCCATCATGCCGCGCGAGACGGTGTCGACCATGCCTTGGTAGTCGATCATGTATTTCATCGCCTCGACCACTTTGGGATTGGCGAGATACTGGTTCCGGACGTTCAGGCCCATGTAATAGATGTTGCCGGAGCGGCCGTTGACGACGGCAAGCTTAGGGTTGTTGGCGATGGTGTCGAAATCGTCGGGTCCGAGGCGGTTGGCGATGTCGATTTCGCCGGCCTCGAGCAATTGCCGCTGGACCGCACTCTCGGCAACATGACGGATCAGGATGCTGTCGACTTTTGGTGCCGTGCCCCAGTAGTTGTCGTTGCGCTTGAGCAGGATCGACTGCCTGGGTTGCCACTTGCTGAGCGCGAACGGGCCGGAACCGGCTGAGTTGTCGGCCTTCAGCCAGCCATTGCCGAAGTCGCCGTCGACTTCGTTCGCCTTGACGATCTTGCTGTCGACGATGCCGCCGATATAGGACGACAGGCAATAGAACAGGAAGCTCGGCGCGTAGGTGTCGGCGATCTCGATGACCAGGGTCTGGTCGTCGAGGGCCTTGATGCGGTCATCGACATTCTCCGGCGAGAAACCGAACTGGCCGATGATGAAGGCCGAGCGCGACTTCAGATGGACGACCCGGCGCAGCGAATATTCGGCGTCCCATGCAGTGACGGGATTGCCCGAAGCAAAGCGCGCCGCAGGGTTCATCTTGAAGGTGAAGGTGCGGCCGTCGGGCGAAATGGTCCAGCTCTCGGCGAGCACGCCGATGATCCTGGTGGGGTCGTTGACATCGAAACTGACCAGCGACTGGTAGATCTGGGTGCTGGCAAGCACGCCGCCGACCTCGCCCACCTCGTTGGGGTCAAGTGTCATGACGTCGTCGATGGCGTCGGCGACAATGAGCGTATTCGCGGGCGTTTCGGCAAAAGCGATGGACACGGCAAGAGCCGCGCCGAACATCGCTCCGGCCATGGCCTTCAGAAAACGCATACCAGTCCCCTCATGAGCCTTTGCTCGGCCCAAACTATCGGCTCGGCGGCGTTGGTGAGAAAATCGTCTTAAAGGGCCGATTTGTGAAGTGGTTATATTCTTTATTCTGCATGTGAACATCGAATTCGGCGCTTGGAATGAAATTCCAATGCATGGCTGTTTGGCCGCATCCCATTCCGGACTTGCAGGAAATTTAGGTCGAGAATGCCGTGTGCGGGTCGGGTTGTTGGATTACAAATGTGGTCAACGCCTGTTTTTAGAATCTTTTTCCGGGGAGTAATCCGATGCGTTTTTCTCTGTTTGCCGCTGTCATTACTGCTGGCCTGGCCTTCGCCACCGGCGCGCAGGCTGAACGCCTGACTGACCAGCCGCTGGTTGATGCAGCCTGGCTGAAGTCCAACCTCGGCAACAAGAGCCTCGTCGTGATCGACGTGCGCGACGCAGCCAAGGACGGCGCCAACCCCTATGCCAAGGGCCATGTTCCCGGTGCGGTCAGCGCTCCTTATTCGACAGCCGGCTGGCGCGCCGAAGTGAACGGTGTTCCCGGCATGCTGCCGCCGCTCGACACGATTACCAAGACCATTGGCGACCTCGGCGTCAGCAATGACAGCCACGTCGTCATCGTGCCGAATGGCACCGACTCCTCCGAATTCGGCGGCGCCACCCGCGTCTACTGGACCTTCAAGGTGCTGGGCCACGACGCCGTGTCGATCCTCGACGGCGGGGCACGCGCCTGGGAAGCCGCAGGCGGCGAAGTTTCGGCCGAAGCGGCCAAGCCCGCGGCGGCCACCTTCAAGGGCGAGCTCAAGCAGGAGCTTCTCGCCACCACCGCCGATGTCGAGAAGGCTCGTGCCGACGGCATCAAGCTGATCGACGGCCGCCCGGCCGCGCAGTTCAGGGGCGAGGCCAAGAGCCCGGTCGTCCGCGCCGCCGGCACCATTCCCGGCTCGAAGAACCTCGAAAACAGCAAGCTTTATGACGCCGACAAGGCTACGTTCGCTTCGAAGGAAACCGTCGGCAACCTTTCCCAGTCCGTGGGCCTCGGCAAGGACGAGCAGAACATCGCCTTCTGCAACACCGGCCACTGGGCTTCTGTCGTGTGGTTCGGCCTGAGCGAGATCGAGGGCAACAAGAACACCAAGATGTATGACGGCTCGATGGCCGAATGGGCTGCCGATCCGGCCCGCCCGGTGCAGCCCGGTTCCTGATCTCGCGCAAGGCAGATCCGAGTTACAAGATGTCCGGGAGCGATCCTGGACATCTTTCGTTGAACGGGTCATTCCACATCAATTGAAGTTCACGACAGAATTGAAATGACACAGATCAATCTCGCAACTCCGGCGCCGTCGGTGCCCGTCAATCTCGACAAGGGGCCGGTCATCTTCGTCGGGCTGGCCTTGGTGCTTGGCGCACTTGCCATCGGCGAGGCGATCAGCATGCGCCAGGCGCTGCTGTTTCTCATCGGCGGCCTGCTCGGGCTGACCCTTTACCACGCCTCATTCGGCTTCACCGGCGGCTGGCGGCGTTTCGTCGTCGAGCGGCGCGGCAATGCCATCCGCGCGCAGATGCTGATGATCGCGGCGGCGTCGGTCGTGTTCATCCCGCTTCTGGCGCTTGGCAATGCCAACGGCCAGGTACTGGTCGGCGCCTTTGCACCGGTCGGCGTGTCGGTGCTGGTGGGGGCTGCGATGTTCGGGCTCGGCATGCAGCTCGGCGGCGGCTGCGGCTCGGGCACACTGTTCACCGTCGGTGGCGGCAGTTCGCGCATGCTGGTGACGCTTGTGTTCTTCATCGTCGGCGCGGTCATCGGTACGGCTCATCTGCCGTGGTGGCTGGAGCTGCCGGCGCTGCCGGAAATCAGCCTCGGCAGGACGCTCGGCGTGCCTGGCGGGGTGATCGTCACGCTGCTCGGCCTTGGCGCTGTTGCCGTGATGACCGTGTTGGTGGAACGGCGCGCGCATGGCGGGCTCGAAAAGACCAAGCCGGCCCCTCGTCACGGCGTGGCGCGGCTGTTGCACGGCCCGTGGCCGCTGGTTGCAGCGGGGCTCGGGCTTGCCGGTCTTAACATCGCGACGCTGCTGACGGCAGGTCATCCCTGGTCTGTGACCTTCGGCTTCGGCCTGTGGGGCGCCAAGGCAGCACAGGCTGTCGGCGTGCCGGTCGAGACCTGGGCGTTCTGGAGCTGGCCCGGACCGGCCAAGGCGCTTGGTTCCAGCGTGCTCGCCGACGTCACCTCGGTGATGAATTTCGGCATCATCCTGGGGGCAGCGCTCGCGGCCGGCCTTGCCGGCAAGTTCGCGCCCAAGGTGCATGTGCCCTTCGCCTCGTTCCTGGCGGCAGCCATCGGCGGCGTGCTGATGGGCTACGGTGCGCGGCTGTCCTTCGGCTGCAATGTCGGTGCGCTGTTTTCGGGCATCGCCTCGGGCAGCGTCCATGGCTGGCTGTGGTTCGCCTCGGCCTTCGTCGGCAGTCTTGGCGGTGTCGCGCTGCGTCCGCTCTTCGGACTCGATGGGTTCAAGAAATGAGCGCGCGCAACACTCTCCTGTTCGGCACTGCATTCCTCGCCGCCACGTCGGCGGTCGCGGTCGACCACTACCGATTTGCCGCGCCCAAGCCGGCACCGGCGGCGAGTGCGCCGGCGACGCCTTGCTCGGCGGCATCACCGTGTGCTGCAGGCTCGCCTTGTGCAGCAGCGTCACCGTGCGCTGCGGCTTCGCCGTGTTCGGCCGCTTCGCCTTGCGCTGCAGCGGCTCCCTGTGCGGCGGCGTCTCCGTGTGCAGCCGCCGCCCCTTGCGCGGCCGCGTCCCCCTGTGCGGCAGCATCTCCGTGCGCTGCAGCCGCACCCTGTTCTGCTGCCTCGCCATGCTCGGCGGCTCCTGCTCCGGCGGCAGCTTCGCCCTGCGCCGCAGCGCCGGCAGCCTCGCCCTGTGCTGCCGCGCCGGCTGCATCACCATGCGCTGCCGCTCCCGCAGCCTCGCCTTGCGCGGCCCAGCCGCAATAGGCCAAGCTGCGGCCTGGAGGCCGACGATGGACGAGACAAGATCAGAGGCGGCGCGGCAGGCGCTGTTCTGCGAACAGGTACTGGCCAAGTCGGGCAGCAACGTGCTGCTCGAGACGCTGCGCGAAGCCAAGTCGGTTGCCGCATGGGAGCACTTTCCCCCGGGCGACGTCTTCGATCCGGAGACGGGGGCGCAGTGGTACTATCACAGCCATCCGCCGCAGGAAGGGCAGGCCGAGCACGGCCACTTCCATTGCTTCGTCCGGCCCGATGGCGCGAACGGGCCGATCCACCATCTCGTCGCCGTCGGCGTCGATGCCTATGGCAAGCTGGTCAGGCTGTTCACGGTCAACCAGTGGGTCGTTGGCGACAACTGGCTGGAAGCCGAAGGCACGGTGGCGCTCCTGCCGCGCTTCGACCTGCATTTCGCCAGGCCGTCCTATCTGGTCAATCGCTGGCTGGCAGCCGTGCTGGCGCTCTATGCGGATGAGATCAAGATACTGATCCGCGAGCGCGACAAGGTTCTGGCCGGACACCGGCCCGAAGGTGGCGCTCCAGCGCGCGAGGACCGCGCGCTGGAGGTGACGTCCGAACGCGGCGTCGACCTTCGCCAGATGGCCGCCGGCCTCGGCGTCTGATCACCGCGGGATGATGTCGATCGCCTGGTCGACCACCGGGTGCAGGCCGCTGGCATAGAACGACAGGCGGTTGCCGGAGCCGACATTGCTGGTCATGGCGATCGTCAGGCGCGAATCCGGATCGTGCTCCATCACCGTGACATATCCCGGGATGCTGCCCTGGTGGCCGAGCACCAGGCGCCCGGCATATTCGCTGGCAATGAGCCCGGCCCCGGTCTCGCGCAGGCGGGTGCCGGGGTAGCTGACCCTGGAGCGGCCGTCCTTCATTTCGGCGAGCAGGGCCGCCGGCATCAGCCGGCCATCCAGCAAGCCCTTCATGAAGCCAACGAGATCGCTCGGCGTCGAAACCATGTCGCCGCAGCCATAGGCGCCGGAGAAGGGGAAGGAGTCCGACGAATCCTGAAGTTCGTCGGCGTAGGGCAGCACGCCATCCATGCGCCACATCTCGCCGCCTTCGGCCAATGCCGAGCTGGCGTCGGCGGCAGGTTTCGGGCGGTGGTAATAGCCCCGCACCATGCGTGTTTCCGGGAAGCCTTCGGTTGCCGGCGACCAGGTATCCTTCAGCCCGAGCGGGGCGAGCACCTTGCGGCGGACATATTCGCCGAGCGAGAGACCCGACGCTGCCTCGATCAGCATGCCGGCCAGCACATAGCCGGTGTTGTTGTAGACGGCGGCTCCGCCCGGTGAGGTCTGGCCGCCGACCTTGAAGGCGAGATCGACGAGCTGGGCCGGCGTCCAGACCCGGCTCGGGTCCATCGGAATGTCGTACTCGAACTCTGGCAGGCCGCCGCGGTGGTTGACCAGCTGGAGCACCGTCACCTCGCCGGAGCGTGGCAGGTCGGGAAACCATCCGGCGATGGGGGCGTCGAGCTCGGCCTTGCCTTCTTCCACCAGCTTCATCAGCGCCGCTGCAACAAAGGTCTTGGTGCAACTGCCGATCTTGAACAGCCGGTCGGGCGTGACCGGAACGTCGTTTGGCCGATCCGCCTGTCCCGCTGTGACGGCGATGGTCTCGCCGTCGCCAAGCGAGAAGGCAAGCGAGGCACCCACCGCGCCATCGGCGCGATAGGTTGCGAGCAGATTGTTCAATTGTTCGAGCATGGCGATCTGCTCTCCTCGGCTATTTGACGGCTTACTCGGTGATGTCGACGCTGGCGAAATTCTGCCGGCCGAACGGATCCAGCACGTAGTTGATGACGCTCTTGCGCACTGGGATCGAAACGACCGAGTGGCCAATCGGCGCGAGCGGCACCTCGGCCTTCAGGATCGCCTGCGCCTGCTTGTAGATGTCGGCGCGCTTCGCCGGATCGGCGGTGACGCGTCCTTGCTGAAGCAGCTTCTCGAAATCCTGGTTGCACCAGCGCGAACGGTTCGAGCCGCCGGCCACGCCGTCGCAGGACAGCAGGTAGCTCAGCATGTTGTCGGGGTCGCCATTGTCGCTGCTGCCGCCGATCAGCAGGGCGTCATGCTCGCCCTTGGCCGTGCGAGCGAGATACTCGCCCCACTCGAAGGTGACGATCTCCGTCTTGACGCCGACTGCTGCCCAGTCGGCCTGGATCATCTCGGCCATGCGTCGCGCATTCGGGTTGTAGGGGCGCGAAACCGGCATGGCCCAGAGCTTGACCGACAGGTCGGCTTCGTGGCCGGCTTCCTTCAGCAGCGCCTTGGCACCTTCCGGATCGTAGTCGATGCCGGCATCCTTGACTGCGCCGATCTGTGCCGGCGGAACCACGCTGCCGGCGACGGAGCCGGCGCCCTGGTAGACCGACTCGATGATCGCTTCGCGGTTGACGGCCTTGGCGAGTGCCGTGCGCACGCGCACGTCGCCGAGCGGCTGGTGTTCGACATTGAAGCCGACAACGCCGATGTTCTGGCCCTCAAGATTGTGGACGGTGATGTTGGGATCACCTTTGAGCGCTGCTGCGGCGGCTGCCGGCGGAGGGGCCGCAACCTGGCATTCATTGGCCTTGATGCGCTCGACGCGGATCGTCGGTTCGGGCGTGATGGCGAAGACCAGCGTGTCGATCTTCGGCGCGCCGTTCCAGTAGTCCTTGTTGGCGGCGTAGCGGATCTGGGCATCCTGCTGGTAGGCCTGCAACATGAAGGGACCGGTGCCGACGGGCATCTGGTCGATCAGTCCGGGCGTTCCCGCCGCGACCATCTTTTCGGTCTGCTCGGCTGACAGGATTGACAGATAGTCGAGCGCTATGCCGGGCAGGAAAGTGACGTTCGGTGCGTTCAGCGTGAAGCGTACGGTGTAGTCGTCGATCTTTTCGATCTTTTCGATCATCGAGCCGAGGCCGAGCGCGTTGAAGTACTCGTAAGCCGCGTTAGCCAGTTTGTGGTAGGGATTGTCGGCATCGCGCTGGCGATCGAACGTGTAGAGCACGTCGTCGGCGTTGAACTCGCGCGTCGGCGTGAAGGTCTCGTTTGCGTGGAACTTCACGCCGTGCCGGAGGTGGAAGGTATAGACCTTGCCATCTTCGGAAACGTCCCATTTCTCGGCAAGCCCGGGACCGACTTCGGTGCTGCCCGGCTTGAACTCGACCAGACGGTTGAAGATCGTCTTGGCCGCAGCGTCCATGGTCGAGTCGGCGGTGCCGATCATCGGGTTGAAGGTCTCGGGGCTCGCTTCCGAACAGTAGACCAGCGTCTTGGCATAGGCCTGGCCGCTGAGAAGGATTGTCGAGGCGACGAGCGCCGTACGCAGAATACCCAAGGATTTCATCGCAAAGCTTCCTGCTTTCATGTTGACGTAACCGCGCGGCGGGTCTCCTCCCCGCGCCAACCGATTTGCGGAATGGTCGTGTCGAGCCTCAGCGCGTTTCCGCAGCGCGCGAGGTGTCCAAGAATCGTTCCGGCGACAGCGCGGCGTAGCTGACGCCGAGATCGGCCAGGTCGGCGGGAATGGGATCGCCGCGCATCAGCGCCGAGGAAAGCCGCGCCAGCGTCAACGACACCTGGAAGCCGTAGCCGCCCTGGCCGGCGAGCCAGAAGAAGCCGGGCAGGCGCGGGTCGAAGCCGGCGACCGGACTGCGGTCGGGCGAGAAGGTGCGCAGGCCGGCCCATGGCGTCTGCGGGCGGCCGACGGCAAGGCCGGTCGCTTCCTCGATGTTGTAGGCGGCGGTGGCGACGTCGATGTCCTCGGGATAGGCATCGCAGGGCTCGCTGTCGGTCTCGTCGGCGAGTGATCCGATCAGGCGCCCGGCGTCGGGCTTGAAATAGAAGCGCTCGTGCAGGTCGACCACCAGCGGCCAGTTGCGTGGATCAATGCCCTCTGGGGCGTCGAACAGGAAGGCCGTGCGGCGCTTGGGCCTGAAGCCAAGGCCGGAAAGCCCGGCGCGTTCGGCGATGACGTCCACCCAGGCGCCGGCGGCATTGACGACGATGTCGGCGTCGTGGACGCCTGAACTGGTGGTAACCCGGAAGCGCTCGGGCCCGCGCGAGATCTTCAGCACTTCGGCTCCGCTGATGACGGTGCCGCCGGCGGCCTTGAGCAGGGATGCCTGTGTCTGGACCATCTTGCCGGTGTCGATGTCCTTGGCGTCGGGTTCATGGACGCCGCCGCAGGTCCTGTCCGGTGCGATGGCCGGTACGAGCGCACTCACCTCGGCGGCGGACAGGCGGCGGACGCTCGGTACCAGTGCCTTCTGCTCTTCGGCCATGCGGTCGATGGCGTCGGCGTCGTCGGGGCCGCCGAAATGCAAGGCGCCGCGCGTGTGCTCGACAAAGCCGCCGTCGATGATCGCCTGCCGGCTCGCCACCGACAGCGCGCGCACCAGGGCATTGCCATAGGTCTCGGAAAACAGCGCCGCCGAACGCCCGCTGGCGTGGTAGCCAAGCTGGCTTTCGCGCTCGATCACGGTCACCTCCGCCCATTGCTGGACGCTGGCTGCGAGCGAGAGGCCGGCAATGCCTCCGCCGATGACGATCACTTTCTGGGGACGGGAATTTTCGTGCATAGCTATCCGTAAAATCATTTTCGTATGCGGTCAATATTTAGCGCATAGGAAAAATTTTGGCGAATCTTGCGATGCCGGAGGAGTTCGATTAGCTACTGAGGACGGGTGATGGAGATGGCCATGTCGGAACAGCCGAATCTCGGCGACTGCCTGCGAAGCCTCAGGAAGCAGCATGGATGGACGCTGCAGGATGTCAGCCACCTGACCGGCGTGGCGGTGTCGACGCTGTCGAAGGTCGAAAACGACCAGATGTCGCTGACCTACGACAAGCTGCTGCAGGTGTGCGGCGGGCTCGGCATCCACGTCACCGAACTGCTCAGCGGCGACAGCAAGCAGCCTTCGGCACGCACCCGCCGTTCGGTCGCCTCACCAGTGAATACGCTGCGCCAGCTGACGCGCAACTACGACTATTTTTACCTCGCCACCGACCTGGTGAAGAAGCGCATGGTGCCGATCCTCGCCCACGCCAGGGCGCGGACGCTCGAGGAGTTCGGCCCGCTGACCAGGCATGCCGGCGAGGAGTTCTTGATCGTGCTGAAAGGCGAGATCGAACTCCATACCGACCAATATGCGCCGGTGCGGCTGAGGGCGGGCGAAAGCGTCTATATCGACTCGACCATGGGCCACGCCTATCTCTCGATAGGCGAGGGCGATGCCGAGATGCTGTGCGTCTGCTCGGGCGAGGAGCCCGACATGGAAAAGACGCTGTTCAGCCTCAACGACAACGAGGCACGGTAACGGCTTAAGCCACCCGGCGACCTTCGCGCCAGACGGTGCGGACGACGGGCACATGCTCGTCGACACGTACGCGCACGAGGTCGCCGCGGCGGCCGGCTTCGATGACGCCGCGGTCGGTGAGGCCGACGGCGTCCGCCGGATTCTTCGACACCATCGCCATCGCCTGCGGCAGCGAGATGCCGTCGACGACCTCGCCGAGGAAGAACGCCGACTGGATCAGGCTGAAGGGGATGTAGTCCGACGATAGGATGTCGAGCAGGCCGTGTTCAGCAAGGGCGCGGGCCGAGACATTGCCCGAATGCGAGGCGCCGCGCATGACGTTGGGCGCACCCATGAGCACGCCGAGGCCGGCGCCCTTGGAGGCATTGGCGGCTTCGAGCGTGGTCGGGAATTCGGCGACGCGAATGCCTTGTGCGATCGCCTCGTCGACATGGGCCGTGGTCGCATCGTCATGGCTCGCCAACACGATGCCGCGGGCGTGGCACGCGGCCGATATGACGTCGCGGTTCGGCCTGGAATTGCGGGCGGATTCGCCCATGCGCTTGTCGCAGAAGGCCTTGAACTCGACGTCGTTGAGCTTCAGCTTGCGTTGGTAGTAGTAGGCATAGGTCTCGAAGTCGACGAACTGGCGCTGCCCAGGGGCATGGTCCATCAGCGAGGCCAGCTTGACGCGGTCGTCGCCATCGAAGACGGCGAAACCCTCCTGGCAATCGCCGGCCGAAACTTCGCACCGCAAGTGGATGAAGTGGTCGGCGCGGACACGGTCGGTGCGGACGCTGTCCTCGATGGCGTTGGCAAGCAGCCGCATGTCGGCCGCGGTCAAGTCGGCATCCTCGTCCATGCCGACGCGAAGCGCGTCGAAGACGGTGGTGATTCCGGCGGAAGCCACCTGCGCGTCATGGGCCAGCACGGCGGCAATCGGGTTCCAGCGTACCCGCGGGCGCGGGGCGTAGTGGCCTTCGAGATGGTCGGTGTGGAGCTCGACGAGACCAGGGATGACGAAGTCCCCGGCCATGTCCTCGCCGATGGCGCTGGGGCCGGTGGAGATTTCGGCGATCTTGCCGTCGCGCACGACGATGGAGCCGTCGACCACCTCGTCGGCAAGAACGATGCGGGCGTTTTTCAGAACAAGGTCGGTCATCTCAGGCGGTCTTTCTTTCAGCTTGCTTGCCCAGCGCATGGTAGGAGCGGACCTCGAACGGCGCGCCCGACGTGGGCTCGACGAACAGCGCCAGCCCATCGACCGGCACCGGCTTGTCGAGCACGTTGCCCAGGCATTGTTCGATGGCAGTGCGCACGCGCGCCACTTCCTCGGCGGCGACCCGGCCGGTCAGCGTCATGTGGAAACGGAACGTGTCGAAGACGTAAGGATAGCCCCAGAGGCTGAGGTGGCGGTACTCCTGCGGCGACAGCGCTTCGGGGTTGCGGCGGGCGATCTCGGCATCGCTGAGCGGTGCGCGGAACGGCTCGAAGGCCCTGACGACATCGCCGGCGAAGCGGTCGAGTTCAGGCAGCGGTTCAGCCGGAATCAGCGCGAAGAAGCCGTCGATCTGGGCGAGTTTCAGGCGCGGGATGGCGAAGGGCGTCGCCTCGCTGGCGAAGGTGGCAACCGCCTCGATCAGCGAGGCCTCGGAAGCGGCGTCGGCGAGGCGGAACGGCGCCTTGAGCGTGGCGTGAAAGCCGTAGCGGCGCGCCGCGGCGGCATGGAACGCGACCTCGGCCGCCGACAATTCGCCAAAGGCCTTGGCGGGGGTCACGTGACCGCCGAACGCATCGCGCCCGAGCCAGCCGGCCGCGATGCGGCACAGCGGATCATCGTGCTCTGGCGTGAAATAGACGGCGTAGCGCATGGCGCGGTTCCTTAGGCGTTCGCCCGATAGATGATTTGCGTGACAGTTTGACGAAGTAGTGGCCGACTTCATCAGATTTGCAATGGCCAGCAACAGATGTTCAGTGGCTGGCCTTGTTGCCGATCAGCCGTTGGCGCAATGCGGTGGAAATATTGTCGAAGATGAACACCACGATCAGGATCAGCAGCACCATGTAGGCGACGTTCTCCCAGTCGGAATTGGTGCGCATCGCTTCCCATAGCTTGAGGCCGATGCCGCCGGCGCCGACCGCACCGATGATGGTGGCGGAGCGGGTGTTCGATTCCCAGAAGTAGAGCGACTGGCTGATCAGCACCGGCAGCACTTGCGGCACCACGCCGTAGCGCTGGACCGAAGCCGGCGAGGCGCCGACCGAGCGCATGCCTTCGCGCTGCTTGTCGTCGATGTTTTCCAGCGCCTCGGAGTAGAGCTTGCCGAAGGTACCGGTGTCGGTGACGAAGATCGCCGAGATGCCGGCGATGGGGCCTGGGCCGAAGGCGCGGGTGAAGAACAGTGCCCAGATCAGCATGTCGACCGAGCGCAGGAAGTCGAAGAAGCGCTTGGCAACCTGGTTGACGAGGCCGTTGCGCGTGATGTTGCGTGCCGCAAGGAAAGCCAGCGGGAAGGCAAGCAGGCTGGCAAACAGCGTGCCGACGAAGGCCATAACGATGGTCTGCAGCATCTTGGTCCAGACGTCGCCATGCTGCCATTCGGAATTGTTGACGATATTGTCCCAGGCAAGGGCGGCGTTCGAAACGCCCGGATCGAGGCGTTCGCCGGAGACGATCAGCGAGAACACCTCGCTCGTCGACTTGCCCCAGAACGGCGAGTTGGCGTCGAAGACGAAGTTCTCCCAGCCCAGGAAGCGGTGGCGGATCTTGACGTCGTCAGCGTCGATCTGGGCGCTGCCGGCAAAGCCGAAATCGACAGTGATCTTTTCGCCCGGAGCCTTTTGCGTCGCCCAGGACGGCAGGGTCCCGGCAACGGTGATGCTCTTTTCCGGCACGATGGCGATGTCGAGCGTCTCTTCGCCACGCGACACGCGCACGCTGGTCGGCGTGATCTCGATACGGTTGCGGCCGTCGATCTCGACCGTGACGAGGCTGGCAGCTGCCTTGTTGGCCGCAGGCGCGGCTGCGGTCGCCGCCGGCGGGTCGAAGCTCAGCCACGCGGGATGCCGATCGGCGCGATAGGAGGCAAAGCGCGGATAGCTGATGTCGAGACGGTCATCCCTGAAGTCGATCTGCGGGCGCACCTCGTAGGACACCCAATCGGCGAGATAGGTGCCGGCGATGCCCCAGTTGCCGCCGGCGAGCACTGCGCCGACGGCGAAGAACCACCAGGCGAAACCGAGATAGGCGACGAGGCCGGCGGCCACGGCCCAGCCGGACAGGCTCTTGCGCCACGAGCCGGTGAAGACGTCGGGGTGACGGTCGGCGATCGACTGCATATCGGACATGGAAAGGCTGGTCATGATCTTATTCCCCGCGACCGAAGGCCTGCTCGCCGACCAGCCTCTTGCGCAGCCAGGCGGAAAGCTGGTCGACGGCGACGATGGTGCAGAACAGGAGGAGGATGATGGCGATGGTCTTGGCTTCGTGGGTCCGGCTGATCGACAGGCGCAGCGCCTCGCCGATGCCGCCGCCTCCAACCGCGCCGATGATGGTCGAAGCGCGCACGTTGATCTCGAGCCGTAGCAAGGCGTAGCTCAGGAAATTGGGCATGACCTGCGGAACGATGCCGAACCAGACGCGCTCGGGCCAGTTGCCGCCGACGGCGCGAAGGCCTTCGTCGGCCTTCATGTCGGCGTTCTCGACAACCTCGAAGAACAGCTTTCCGAGCGCGCCGATGGTGTGCAGCGAGACGGCGATGATCGCGGGTATCGCGCCCATCGACAGGATGGCGAGGAAAAAGCCGGCAATGACGATTTCGGGAAAGGCGCGCAGGATTTCGAGGAAGCGGCGGACGAAGAAGCGTAGCCAGCGTTGCGTCACCAGGTTGGAAGCGGCGAGGAAACAGAGCAGGAAGCCGAAGGCGAAGCCGATCAGTGTCGAGACCAGCGCGATGTTGATCGTCTCGAGCATCTTGTAGACGTATTCGGGCAGGTAGAACGAGCCGAAGATGTACATCCGGCCATCGGGGTAGTCGAACTTCAGGCTGCCGTCGTCGTAGGGCGAGGGCAGGTCGAACAAGGCGCGCCAAACCTCGAAGCCGTCGCGCGGGATCATCTGGTCGACGAAGTCGAAGAAATGCGGCAGCCGGTCGAAGAACTTGCCGGCATTGCTCTCGTTGGCGAACCAGAGCGAACCGGACAAGGCGATGAACAGGAAGATCAATCCGCCGGCGGTGTACAGGCGGCGGCGGCCGGCGAGTTCGCGCCAGTGGCGCTCGACCGCGAGGCCGGCTTCCGAGAGTGGCATGGTCATGAAAAGTTCCGTCCGATCCCGGATCAAAGAAAGACGCGCCGCGGGCAAGCCGCGACGCGTCGATGTCGGCTGCGGGCTTAGCTGCCGATCTGCGCCTTACGGGCGTCGATGACCGGCTGGTAGAAGTCCGGGGTGACTTCGGTGTAGCCCTTGAAGTCGCCGCCCTGGATGGCCGAGAAGCAGGCCGGGTCGGTTTCCGGCAGCTTGACCATGTAGTCCTTGAACTTGGTCTTGGTGTCGGCGTCGAGCGAGCTGCGCACGACGATCGGGCCGTTCGGGATCAGCGGCGACTTCCAGACCTCGACCAGGTCGTCCATGTCGAGGATGCCCTTGTCGACCATCTTCTTGAGATTGCCCGAGGTGTAGCCGTCCTTGAATTCGCCGACGCCCGAGCCGAAGGTCGTGCCGGCGTCGAAGGTGCCCTTGAGCACTTCGAGGACGAGGTTTTCATGGCCGCCGCCGAAGCCGGTCTCGGCAACGAAGTCCTTGACGGCAACGCCACCGAGGTCCTTCGGCAGGGCGGTGACGGGGATCAGGTAGCCCGAGGTCGAGTCCGGATCGGCGAAGCCGAGCTTCTTGCCCTTGAGGTCCTCGAGCTTGGTGATGCCGGAATCCTTCTTGGCGACCATGATGGTGTAGTAGCCGGTTGCGCCGTCGGTCTGGACGGTGGTCAGGATAGGCTCGACCGCTTCCTTGTTCTCGAGATAGATCTTGGCGTAGCCCGAAGCGCCGAGTTCGGCGTAGTCGAGCGTGCCGCCGAGCAGGCCCTGGATGGTGCCGTCGTAGTCGGCAGCCGGGAACAGCGATACCTTCTCGACGCCGAGGACGGACGGCAACTGGTCGACGAGGCACTGGAAGTTGCGCAGGCGGTCGGCTTCATTTTCGCCGCCGATCACGCCGATGCGGAATTCCTTGAGGTCTGCGGCATGGGCCTGGCCGATCGCCAGGACGGCGAGCGAAACGGCACCCAGAAGTGCTTTCTTGAACATGGCATGTCTCCAGTTTGGCCCGGCACCTTGCCGGGTCATTTCCGTTGCTGATTGCGGGCCCTTGACGCGGGCGAGACGACCGCGAACGGCCTCAAGCCGGGGCGTAGGCCGGTTCCAGAGGTGCGGCGGATGCAGGAACCACGACCTTGACCGGGCGGATGCTGGTCGAGGTGATGGCTTCGGAAATCTCGGCGCCGTCGCTGTCGGCGCCATAGACCTTGCGCACGGCCTCGCGGGTCAACTCTTCTGGCGCGCCGTCGAAGACGACCGCGCCGCCCGACATGCCGATGATGCGGTTGCAATAAGTGCGGGCGGTGTCGAGCGTGTGCAGGTTGGTGATGACGGTGATGCCCTCGCGCAGGTTGATGTCGCGCAGCGCGTCCATCACCACCTTGGCGTTGAGCGGGTCGAGCGAGGCGATTGGCTCGTCGGCGAGGATCAGCTTGGGCTCCTGCATCAGGGCACGCGCAATGGCGACGCGCTGCTGCTGGCCGCCCGACAGCGTGCCGGCGGGCTGGAGCGCGGTGCGGGCAATGTCCAGGCGTTCGAGCGCGGCGATGGCGCGGATGCGGTCTTCACGCGAGAAGATGCCGAGCAGGTTGAGGCTGGTCGAGCGATGGTTGAGGCGGCCGAGCAGGACGTTGGTGAGCACGTCGAGGCGCGGCACCAGGTTGAATTGCTGGAAGATCATTGCGCAATCGCGCTGCCAGCGGCGAAGGGCCGGGCCGCGCAGCGACGACACTTCGGTGTTGTCGAAGACGATCGAGCCCTGGCTCGGATCGATGAGCCGGTTGATGGTTTTCAGCAGCGTCGACTTGCCGGCGCCGGAGCGTCCGATGATGCCGACCATCTGGCCCGGCTGGATCTGGAGATTGACGCCGTTGACGGCGACGTTCTTGCCGAAGCGGCGGCTGACGTTGCGGATTTCGAGCATCGTAGCTTCCCTGTCCCTTTGGGGCTTTGCGCCCCCTTTTTCAGGCTTGGGCCTAGACCCGGGACGTGAAGCTGCAATGTCGGGACCATGTCAGTTTTGTTACGATGCACAGGCAGGCATGCGAAAAATGCGGCCCGAATGCGATGCGCGCGCAGGCAGCGAGCCGACAGGGCCAGTTCTTACCGACCAGAATCGGATTGGCGTTCCATCTATTTGATCGGCAACGGTCTTTTGGGACCGTGTTTGGCCAAGATTCATGTTCAGGCCACTGGCGTCGATTCGAGGCAGTGCGGGTAAAACCAAATCTATTCAATGCCTTGGAGGCGGCCGGAAAGATTCTGCAAAAACTTGGCCCCCAAACCCTGACACTACACTTGTTAGTCATTATATGAGGGCGGACTTCACTTTGAGGAACCGCCGATGCAACTGTCCCGAACGACCCGCCTTGCCACGCTTTTCGCGGGCCTGTTCCTTGCCTTCTCCATGGTCGCCGTCGACCAGGCCGACGCGCGACGCGGCGGCAGCTTCGGCAGCCGGGGAGCGCGCACCTTCCAGTCGGCGCCGCCGACCCGTACCGCGCCGCAGCCGTCGGCACCTGTCGAGCGCTCGATGACGCCGAACACCGGCCAGGCGGCAAGCCCGGCCACCAATGCCGCGCGTCCAGGTGCGGCCGCGCAGCAGCGCCCCGGCTTCATGGGCGGCTTCGGCGGCGCGATGATCGGCGGCCTGCTGATGGGCGGCCTGTTCGGCATGCTGATGGGCCAGGGCTTCGGCGGTCTCGCCGGCATGTTCGGCATGCTGATGCAGGTGCTCTTGATCGGCGGCGCCATCTGGCTCGCCCTGCGCTTCTTCCGCTCGCGGCAGGCGTCCGGCCCGGCGATGGCCGGCGCGGGTGCCGGTGGCGGCAACTTCAACTACCGCGATGCCGCACCGGCTGACACCGGCAAGGCCAATGGCGGCAGCCGTTCGTTCAGCATACCGAGCATCGGCGGCAGCCGCGCCGACGCTGCTCCGCAGCAGCCAGTGAGCAAGGACATCACCGTATCCGGCGAAGACCTCGACACGTTCCAGCGCATGCTGACCGAGGTGCAGGAAGCCTTCGGCCGCGAGGACCACAAGGCGTTGCGCCGACTGGTGACGCCCGAGATGGTGTCCTACCTCTCGGAAGAACTGGCCGACAACGCGCAGAACGGCGTGCGCAACGACGTGACCGATGTCCAACTGCTTCAGGCCGACATCGCCGAAAGCTGGAGCGAAGGCGATCGCGACTATGCGACCGCCGCGGTCAACTACTCGTCCATCGACGTGACCCGCAACCGCACCACGGGTGAGATCGTCGAAGGCGACGCCAATGAGCCGACCGAGACGACGGAGCTCTGGACGTTCGTTCGCCAGAACGGCGGCGACTGGCAGCTGTCGGCGATCCAGGAAGCCTGATCTACCTCCGCAATTTACTTTTCAGCGCCCGCAGTCGCCCTTTCGAGGTGTCGATTGCGGGCGTTGTCGTTTCAACAATCGCCTGTGGCCGCGTCACGATTTGCCGATTGCTCTGGTGCCCATTCTAGGCAAGGTTGCAAGCTGGATAGGCTGGGGTCTGCCGATCCAGGATTTCCAGTTCCCTTGACCAAACAAGGCTCGGATGACGACGGCAGCCAACTCTCTCGTTTCGCCCGATTTCCTCACCCTTACGCTTGGATTGGTTGTCTATTTCGTCGGCGTGATCCTGACCCGCCGCATTGCTTTCCTGCGCAACTACAACATCCCCGAGCCGGTCACCGGCGGTTTTCTGGCGGCTGCCGCCATATGGGCGTTCTACAAGCTGTCGGGCATGGAAATCGTCTTCGAGATGACCACGCGCGACAGGCTGCTGGTCATCTTCTTTGCCACCGTTGGCGTCAATGCGCGGCTGTCCGACCTGCTGGTCGGCGGGCGGGCACTGGCCGTGCTGTGCGTGCTGACCGTGCTTTTCGTCTTCTTGCAAAATGGCGTCGGCACGCTCGGGGCCTGGCTGTTCGGCTTGCCGTCTGCCGCAGGCGTCATCATGGGATCGATCGCCTTTGTCGGCGGCCATGGCACTACGATTGCGTGGGCGCCTGCGATCGCGGCCGAGCACGGCTTTCCTGCGGCTGTAGAAGTCGGTACCGCCGCAGCGACGCTCGGCCTCATCGTGGCAAGTGTCCTGGGTGGGCCGGTGGCGAAGTTCCTCATCGAGCGCGGCAAGCTGACCACCGACGCGACAGTTTCAGAGAACGAAGGGGCTCTCGCCAAGGCGGAGGCGGCACCGATCGACAAGTCGAGCTTCATGCAGGCGCTTTTGCTGGTCAACGTCGCCGTGGTGCTCGGCTACCTGGTTCACGGACCGCTCTTGGCGATGGGCGTGAAGCTGCCGTTGTTCGTGCCTTGCCTGATCATGGGGATCGTCTTGTCCAATACGATCCCCTTCATCTTTCCACGTTTGCCCTGGCCGGCGCGCTCGCCGTCGATGTCGCTGATCTCCGATTATTCGCTGTCAGTGTTTCTTGCCATGTCGCTGATGAGCATGCAGCTTTGGACACTTGCCGGGGTGGCTGGTCCGTTGCTGGTGGTCGTTGCCCTGCAGGCGCTTCTCGCGGTCGCATTCATCGTGATCGTGCTCTTTCCGCTGCTCGGAAGGGACTATCAGGCTGCGGTACTGAGCGCCGGCTTTACCGGCCTTTCGCTGGGTGCCACTCCCACCGCCATTGCGTCGATGACGGCGGTGACCAAGCACTATGGACCGTCACCGAACGCCTTCATCATCCTGCCGCTGGTCTCAGCGTTTTTCGTCGACCTGGTCAACGTGGTCGCGATCCAGTTCTTCCTGGCGCGCTGAGGCAGTCTTAGCCGCCATGCTTCTCCAGAAACTCTTCCGCCGAGAGGTTGCGGAAGTCGTCGAGGGCGACACGCAGCCTGGCGTGGTCCCAGTCCCACCAGGCGAGCGCCTGGAAGCGCTCAGCCGTCTTGCGGTCGAAGCGCTCGCGTAGCGGCTTGGCCGGCACGCCGGCGACGATGGCGTAGGGCGCGACGTCCTTGGTGACGACAGCGCCGGAGCCGACGGCGGCGCCGTCGCCGACGGTGACGCCGGGCAGTACCGTCGAGCCATGGCCGAGCCAGGTGTCATGGCCGATGGTCACCGCGTTCGAACGGCGCCACTCAAAGAACTCGGTCTCGTGGGCGGCGTCGTCCCAATAGTCCGAAGCGCGGTAGGTGAAGTGGTGCAGCGTTGGTCGCCAGGTCGGGTGGTTGGTGGCGTTGCAGCGCACGGCGGCTGCGATGTTTGAAAACTTGCCGACCGTGGTGCACCACAGGCTGCAGTCCTGCATGACGTAGGAATAGTCGCCAAGTTCGCTCTCGCTGATGCGGGTGCGTTCGGAGACCTCGGTCCAGCGGCCGAGGGTCGACTGCGTCACCTCGGCGGTCGGGTGGACCCAGGGCTGTTCGGAAAGCTTGCGGCTCATGCCGCGGCCTTTCCGGCTGCGAATTCCGTCACGTCGACGATGCGGTCGGCGACCGCCTCGCGCACGTCGGCATCATGGAAGATGCCGAGCAGGGCCACGCCCTTCAGCTTCTTCTCCTCGATCAGGCTGATCACCACCTCGCGGTTGGTGGCGTCGAGCGAGGCCGTCGGCTCGTCGAGCAGCAGCACCGGATGGTCGGTGATGAAGCCGCGGGCGATGTTGACGCGCTGCTGCTCGCCGCCCGAGAAGGTGGCGGGCGGCAGGCTCCACAGCCGTTCCGGCAGGTTGAGCCTGTCGAGCAGTTCGGCGGCGCGCTCCTGAGCTTGCTTGCGGTCAGTGCCGCGTGCCACCAACGGTTCGGCGACGACGTCGAGGGCCGAGACGCGCGGCACGGTGCGTAGGAACTGGCTGACATAACCGATGGTGTCGCGGCGCACCGACAGCACCGTGCGCGGGTTGGCGGTGGCGAGGTCGACCAGCTGGCCGTGGTGGTCGACGATGATCTGGCCCTGGTCGACGCCGTAATTGCCGTAGACCATCTTCAAAATCGAACTCTTGCCGGCGCCCGAGGGGCCGCCGAGCACGGCGCATTCGCCAGCCCTGACCGAGAACGAGACATTGGCGACGACCGGCAGGCGGATGCCGTCGCGTAGGTGCATGGTGAAGGCCTTGGCGACCTCGGAGACGATGAGTGGGGTGGCCATGGCTTACACCTGCAAAATGGAGGAGACGAGGAGCTGGGTGTAGGGCGCGCGCGGGTCGTCGAGCACGCGGTCGGTGAGGCCCGCTTCGACGACGTGGCCGTCCTTCATCACCATCATGCGCTGCGACAGGAGCCGGGCGACGGCGAGGTCGTGGGTGACGACTATGGCCGCGAGCCCGAGATCGGTGACCAGCCCGCGCAGGAGATCGAGCAGGCGCGCCTGCACCGACACGTCGAGGCCGCCGGTCGGTTCGTCCATGAACACCAGACGCGGGCCGGTGACGAGGTTACGGGCGATCTGCAGGCGCTGGCGCATGCCGCCGGAAAAGGCGCGGGGCTCGTCATCGATGCGCTCCTCATCGATCTCGACGCGGCCGAGCCAGTCGACTGCGGTGGCGCGGATGTTGCCATAGTGCCGGTCGCCGATGGCCATCAGTCGCTCGCCGACATTGGCGCCGGCCGACACCGTCATGCGTAGCCCGTCGGCCGGGTTCTGGTGAACAAAACCCCAGTCGGTGCGCATCAGGAAGCGGCGTTCGGCTTCGCTCATGCGGTAGAGGTCGCGCCACTGGTTGTCGCGCATGCGGTAGCTGGCGGTGCCCGATGTCGGCAGCAGACGCGTCGACAGGCAGTTGAGCAGGGTGGTCTTGCCCGAGCCGGACTCGCCGACGATGGCCAGCACTTCGCCCGGCCAGAGGTCGAAGGAGATGTCCTCGCAGCCGATGCGCGAGCCGTAATATTTGGACAGAGCCGTGACGCGCAGAAGCGGTTCGTCGGTCATTGGGCAGGCTCCAGAATATCGGGCGAGAGATGGCCACGGTGGCCGCAGGCCTGGCGCGTCTCGCAATGGTCGGTGTCGGAACAGACGAACATGTGCCCGCCCTTGTCATCGAGGATGACCTCGTCGAGATAGACCTGCTCGGCCCCGCACAGCGCGCAGGGCTGGTCGAAGGCCTGGATCTCGAAGGGATGGTCCTCGAAGTCGAGGCTGACGACCTTGGTGAAGGGCGGTACGGCATAGATGCGCTTTTCGCGCCCGGCACCGAACAGCTGGAGCGCGGGCGACATGTGCATCTTGGGATTGTCGAACTTCGGCGTGGGCGAGGGGTCCATGACGTAGCGGCCCTCGACCTTGACCGGATAGGCGTAGGTCGTGGCGATGCGGCCGTGCCTGGCGATGTCCTCGTAGAGCTTGACGTGCATCAGACCGTATTCCTCGAGCGCGTGCATCTTCCGCGTTTCGGTCTCGCGCGGCTCGAGGAAGCGCAGCGGCTCGGGGATCGGCACCTGGTAGACCAGCGTCTGGCCCTCGGTCAGCGGGTGCTCGGGGATGCGGTGACGGGTCTGGATGATCGTCGCCTTCGCAGTCTCGGTGGTCACGGCCACATCGGCGACCTTCTGGAAGAAGGCGCGGATCGACACCGCGTTGGTGGTGTCGTCGGCGCCTTGGTCGATGACCTTGAGCACATCGTCGGGGCCGATGATCGCAGCGGTCACCTGCACGCCGCCGGTGCCCCAGCCATAGGGCATCGGCATTTCGCGGGATGCGAACGGCACCTGGTAGCCGGGGATGGCGATGCCCTTGAGGATCGCCCGGCGGATCATCCGCTTGGTCTGCTCGTCGAGATAGGCGAAGTTGTAGGTTGCGATGTCTGTTGCAGGCGTGCTCATTCCGCCGCCTCCCGCTGTTCGGTGTCGTTAGTCTGGTTGCGTTTTTCGTGCTCTGAGCGCATGCGGCGGACGAGGTCGAGTTCGGCCTGGAAGTCGACATAGTGCGGCAGCTTCAGGTGCTCGACGAAGCCGGTGGCCTGGACGTTGTCGGAGTGCGAAATCACGAACTCCTCGTCCTGGGCGGGTGCGGTTATGTCCTCGCCGAGTTCGCCGGCGCGCAGCGCGCGGTCACACAGCGACATCGCCATGGCCTTGCGCTCGGATTGGCCGAAGACCAGTCCGTAGCCGCGGGTGAACTGCGGCGGCGCCTTGGCCGAACCCTTGAACTGGTTGACCATCTGGCACTCGGTGACGCGGATTCGCCCGAGCGTGACGGGGAAAGGCAGCTCCGGCACGTCGAGTTCGAGCTCGACCTCGCCGATGCGGACCTCGCCGACGAAGGGATGGCTGCGGCCATAGCCGCGCTGGGTCGAATAGCCGAGCGCCAGCAGGAAACCCTCGTCGCCGCGCGACAGCGCCTGCAGGCGGCTGTCGCGCGCCAGCGGAAATTCCAGTGGCTCGCGGGTGATGTCGCCGGTGACATGATCCTCGGGCAGCTCGCCGTCGGCCTCAATCAGGCCTTCATGGGCGAGGATCTCGGACACGCGCGACATGAGCTGGCCGTCGCCGTCGCGCTGCTCCGGCGTGGCGACCTCGGGATCGTTGGCGAGTTCGGGGTCGAGCAGGCGGTGGGTGTAGTCGAAGGTCGGGCCGAGCAGCTGGCCGCCCGGCAGGTCCTTGTAGGTGGCCGAGACGCGGCGTTCGACCTGCATGGCGGCGGTGTCGATCGGCCTCGTGTAGCCGAAGCGTGGCAGGGTCGTTCGATAGGCGCGGACGAGAAAGATCGCCTCGATCAGATCGCCGCGCGACTGCATGATGGCAAGTGCCGCAAGCTCGCGGTCGTAGAGCGAGCCTTCCGACATGACGCGGTCGATGCCGAGCGCCAGCTGCTCGACGATCTGGTCGAGGCGGAGCGCGGGCACCGAGCGGTCGCCGCGGCGACGGTCGGCAAGCAGGCGATGGGCATTGGCGATGGCGGCTTCGCCGCCTTTGACAGCCACATACATGTCAGGCCTCCATCGTCTTGATGCGGGTGGTGCGGGGCAGGCAGGCGACCGCTCCGGGCGCTGCCAGGATGACGTCTGTGCCGCGCGGGAACCGGGCGCCGTTCTGCTTCCACTGCTCGACGAAGTGGCGCGGCAGCGGCGTCGGCGCGATGGTAGCCGAGGTCTCGATGCCGGGACCTTCGAGATGCAGCGGCGCGCCATCAGTCAGGCTTTCGACTTGCAGGATCAGCGTGGTCGAGCGGTCGGGATATTCCTGCGTTCCTTGCGCGAAGTTCTCGAGCGAGATCAGGCTGGCCGGGTTGGCGACGAGCGCGAAATGCGCGTCTGCCGGTGTCGCGGCCAGCGGCGCGCCGGTGTGAAAGCCGAGCCAGGATCTTGCCGCCGAGACCTGAAGCGCGGCATCGAGCCAGAGCGGGCTGTCGTGGTCGCATAAGGTCAGCGCCACCGCACCCGCGGTTGCCGCCAGCGGTGCAGGCGGCTGAGCCAGGACAGCTACATGTTGGACTGTCCCAGGACGCGCCATGGCGTCCATGACAGCGCGGAAAACCGTCTGCGCGTCGAAAACCGGGGCGGCGAAACCGCCGTCGATGACATCCATCTGTTCCATCAATCCTCTCCGCGAACCATGGTGAAGAAGTCGACCTTGGTCGCCGCCGTCTCGGCGCGGCTGGTCGCGTCGGCTTCAGCTTGTGCAGCGCGCAGTGGGGCAAGGATCTTGTCCTCGACCTCGGCGCGGCGGGTGGGGTCCTGCCACAGCGCATCGGCAATGGCCGCAAGGCGGGCCTTTTCCTTGTCGCGGCCAAGCGCATAGGCGTGGCCGATCTCGCCGCCGGGCAGGCGGACCGTCGCGCGGGTCACTGTCGCCTCGCCGAAGTTGAAGGGCGCGCCGCCGCCGCCGATGCGGCCGCGTACCGATACCAGGCCGGTCTCGGGGCCGCGCAGCATCTCGGCTTCGCCTGAAATCCCTGCCGCCGTGCACAGCCGCTTCAACTCTTCCGCCGGCGCCAGGGCAAGCGCTGCCATGGCCGCCTTGCGCTGCGTCTCCGTTTCTCTTTCCTGCCGTCGGTCCATCTCGATTGCCGCTCCACTTCGTATTTGTCTATTGTTCTATACAATCGAACAACATACAACGGGCTTGTAGCGAGGCTGCGTGACGGTCGCATGACAAATCGCGAAACAGGGGGCGGTGGATTTGAGCGGGCAGGGACCGAAACAGGCGGTGACGCGAAAAAGCGGTGTGGCGCTGTGGCGCCAGATCGCCGACCAGATCAGGCAGGCGGTTTCAGCCGGCACGCTTGGAGCCGACGGCCGGTTGCCGCCGGAGATGGTGCTGTCGGAGAGATTCGGCGTTAATCGCCACACGCTGCGCAGCGCCATCGCCGCGCTGGTGCAGGAAGGCGTTCTCAGGGCGGAGCAGGGCAGGGGCACCTTCGTCGAAAGCCGCCAGAAGCTGTCCTACCCGATCTCGGCGCGGACGCGTTTTTCGACCGGCCTGCGCAGCCAGACCCGCGACCGCCGCAGCATCCTTCTCGCCCATGCGGTGGAGCAGGCGTCACAGCGTGTGGCCGAAGGGCTTGGCCTTGCGGAGGGTGCGCCCGTGGTCAGGCTGGAGACGCTGAGCGAGGCCGACGAACGGCCGGTGTCGCGCGCGACCAGCTGGTTCGATGCGGAGCGGTTTCCCGGTTATGCCGAGGCCTATGCCGAGACGGGCTCGATCACGCTCGGCTTCCAGAGCTACGGCATCGAGGACTATTTCCGCAAGTCGACTCTGGTCTCGGCGCGCCATGCCGATGCCGCCGACCTTGCCGACTTGAAGCTTTCAGCCGGTGCCATCGTGCTGGTCGCGGTCGCCGTTAATGTCGATACCCAGGGCTTGCCGATCCAATATGCCGAAACGCGCTTCGTTGCCGACAGGGTCGAACTCAGCGTTTCGACCGAGGCTCAGTGATTGTACTGGCCGGCGATGCCGTCGCTGCGCCCGAACGTCATTTGCCGAGGCGGCGAAGCTGGCACGGTTTGCCGTGTCGCCGGCTCCTTGGCGCGTGCCCAGCAGTAGTAGAGCAGGAACGAGCCGATGACGTAGGGCTGCAGGATGTCGACTTCGAAGAACGAGCGGATGACCAGCAAAGCGAGCAGGCCCGTCTGCAGCAGCGGCTCGGTCCAGTCGCCCTCGCTCAGAAGACGCGAGATGCACAGCCGGAGGATGGCGAGCAGCGGCAGTACGATCATCGACGCGCCGACATAGCCGAGTTCCACCAGCGCCTCGATGTAGGTGTTGTGGAAATGGAAGCCGGTGCGGGAGGTGATGTAGAACTCGTTCCACAGCCGCTCCGCTTCGGAGAAGCCCTGCACCCAATAGGCGGCATAACCGATGCCGAGCAGTGGCGTATTTGCCGATGCGGCGATGCCTTGCTGCCAGAGATATGTGCGGCCGGTCAGTGTCGAGTCCTTGCCGAACGCGCCCAGAACCATGTCGATCGCGCCGACATTGAGAGCCGCCAGAACGGCCGTGCCGGCAAGCACCAGGCCGGCAGCGAAGAAGATACGGCGGTGGGTCGGCGAGAACGCCTCCAACGCGGCGATGGCGACGATCATGGCAATTGCCGCAGGGGTGGCGAGCATTGAGGTTGCCGACTGCGACATGACAAGCGATGCGGCCGAGAGCAGGACGACGCCGAGGGCAAGAAGGCGGGCGATGCGCCCGCGCGTCAGAAACAGTGCGAAGTAGCAGCCGAACAGCACGCCCAGCGACGCGTAGAAGCCGAGCTGGTTCTTGGAGCCGAACGCGCCGACGAAACTGTAGGTGCCGTCGAGCGCGTCATAGACGTAGCCGCCGACAAGCATCGAATAGGCGAGAATGACCGCGATGCCGGCCATGGCGCCGATGGACAGGGTTCGTGCGTCGATCACCCTGGCGGCGATCACGGCGCAGACCACATGCGACAGATATTGAAGTGCCGCCCGGCTGGTCACGTCAGGCGCGTCGGACCAGAAGTAGGACAGGCAGGCGAGCAGCGCGAAGGCCAGGAACTGCGGCGATGCGCCGAGGCGGCCGAGCGTGAAGCGGTAATCGACCAGGACCAACGGCAGCCAGACCGCGTAGTACATCAGGATCGAGATCTGGCCGATGCGGAACGAGTAGGCGAACACAAAAAATGATACGGCGACCGCGAAGGCGCCGTAGAGCGTGTTGCGGCCGGGTTCGACCAGCGCCGATTTTCTGATCCGCATCGCGTCTGACCGCCGGGCTACTGGATGAGCGGGCCGTCTGTCCGCTCCACCTTAAGCACGTCGCCGGGCAGAACGGGCATGTCCTCGGCGGCCGCGATTTCCTTGCTCTTGCCGTCGCTGCCCTTGCGCACGAGGACATAGGAAATCGCCTGTTCGGTGCCAGCAGCCGTTGGTGCCGTGCCTCCGGCCTCGGCGATCAGGCCCTTTTGCATTCCGAGCTTGAGCGTGACAACGTTGAGTTCTCCGACGGTCTTCTGCCGCTCGACCGCCAGTTCGGACTCGCCGTCGTTCTTGAGGTCGATCGCCTCCTGCTCGGCCTTGCTGATGTCCTGCTTGGCCCGCAGCATGGCGGTCTCCAGATCGAGGATCTTGCCCTCCATCTCGGCGATGGAGCGCTCGGTCGACAGCACGCGCGTATTCACCACGAGACCCTTCTGGGCCAGCGTGTCGATGCCGCTGAGCTCTTTCCTGGCGAGTTCGACCTGGCGCTTCTGTGTCTCGGATTTCTGGCCCAGCGATACGATCTCCTGCTCGAGTAAGCCCTTGAGCTCTTCAAGTGCCTGCAGCCTCAGGGTGAGCTTCTTCTGGCGCGAGGCCATGATGGCGGTTTCGTTGGCGATCATGCCTGATACCGCCGGCAGGGACGCGATCTCCTTCGGCGCTTCGACTTCAGTCTTGCCGGCAAGCTCGGCATCGATCCGCGCCAGGGTGACCATCATGCGGAGCTGCTCGTCGGAGAGCACGGCATGGCTGCCTTCTGCGGTGATGAGGTCGCGTTCGGTACGGGCGCCGTCGGCACCGCGGCGCATGCCGCCGGCGATGCTGATTGCCTTGAGCACGGTGAGATCCGGGGCATAAGCATACTGGCCCGGGGTCTGGATGTCGCCGGAGATGTAGAAGGGACGAAACTGCGCCACCTCGACCGACGCTTCCGGACGGTCGGAAAGGCCGAACTTGTCCTGCAGGGTCTTGCCGATCGTCTCGGCGATCTCGGCCGTCGTCTTGCCCGCGGCCTGCGTTTCACCGACGAATGGCAGCGAAAGATTGCCGGATGGTCCGATCGTGTAGTCGCCGCTTACCGATGACCAGTCGCGGAAGGCGCCCTCGACGGTCTGCCATTCGACGACGCGGATGGTCAGCTTGTCCTGGGTTCCGAGCTGGTAGTCTTCAGCAAACACTGCGGATGCCGAAATGGCCAGCGTGAGACAGAGCGCGCCGCCCAGCTTGAGCAGGCGTCGGGTGCGGGGATGGGAGCCGAGAATTGGGTTCAAGTTCATCGTCCGTTCGTGGGCCGCGGGGATCTCTTGGAGCCCGCGGGCGGGAGAAGCTGCGCGCCCCCACATGGGCGCAGCCTCGTTTGCGGCAGGCTCAGTAGCTGCCGCGCGACATGCAAACGGCCGGAACCGTCTTCAGGATGATGCGGATGTCTTCGACCAGCGACCAGTTCTCGACATAGTGACGGTCGAACGCCACGCGGCTGTCGTAGGAGACGTCGTTGCGACCGCTGACCTGCCACAGTCCGGTGAGACCGGGCCGCGACTTGAGATAGAAGACGACCGCCTTGCCGTAATAATCGAGCTCGTCGCGTACCACCGGGCGTGGGCCGACGATGCTCATGTCGCCGAGAAGGATGTTGAGGATCTGCGGCAGCTCGTCGAGGCTGAGCTTGCGCAGCACCGTGCCGACACGCGTGACCCGAGGGTCGTCCTTGAGCTTGCGCGTTGCCTCCCACTCGGCCCTGGCTTCCGGGTCATTGCGAAAATGCGCCGCAAGTACCGCGTCCCCGTCGGGGACCATCGTGCGGAACTTGAGGCACTGGAAGATACGGCCGCCACGGCCTATCCGGCGATGGCCATAGAAGACCGAGCCGCCGTCCGAGGCCTTTACCAGCAAGGCAATGAGCAGGAACAACGGGCTTAATGCGATAATCCCGAGACCCGCACCGATGATGTCGAATCCGCGCTTGGCCACGCCACCCAGAGGGGGGAGGTCGGTGGCGACGTGTGGAAACTCCAAGCTCGTCGACTTGGCAAGATCCCTCATGCTGCAACTCCAATTGGTCGATGAATCGCCCCAGAATCGCCCTGTGTCAGGATACGGCCGACATGCTGCGCTGCAACACACGTTTTTTTGACGCGTGAAATATTTATACCAGTAGATGACCAAAATCCGTGCATGGCGTGCACAAGAAAATCTCAATGCGACAGTTTTATGTCCAATGGCCGCATGCATGAGCAGAATCGAATGTGTCAATACAGGTGAAATGTCAAAAATTGTATCTGCAACATGTTGGTAAACGTTCCAGCAATGCGCGCCAAAATATAAAACATATTATGCATCACGTGGGTATTCGCCAAAATATTCTGAAATAATGGCATCCTGAATGAAAATGTTATCGACTTTCGACCAGCTGTGAAAGTGCAATGCAGCATCTGGCGTCGGCGGCAAGACTCTCGGCGAAAGAGGGCTCCGCTTGCTGACTGCTGGGCGGACCAATATAATGAAACGACGTTCTTCCGGTCGACCGCCAGCCAGCATGTCGGCATCAAAATATAACGAAGGAACGATGCGGGTGGAGCTTTCAGGGCTAGGGGAGTTGCAAGCAACATGGCGACAAAATCAGTGCCGATTCCTCGGGCCTGACGGTCAACGGCTATGACCTTGCCAAAATTCGTGTTCGGCATGGCGATGGTAATCGCCGTCGTGGCGCTGTGGTCCTATCTGGATGCTGCCGGCTGGGGCACGATCTTGCTGCGCGTGCTGGCCTGCGCCGTCATTCTTCAGGTCGGATACTTTCTTGTCATCCTGGCCATGGTGCTGCGTACGAGCCCCAAAGCGGCAGAAATCAAGAACACAAAGACCGTGGCCGAAGGCGCACCGGCAGTTCCGGCCGACGACCTGACGCCAAAGGGCAGCGCGCACTAGGCCGCTGCGGTGGGCTCAAGGCCCCGCACGGACTGGGTTTCCGCAGGAATCGGTTCTGCTTCTCCGACCATTTGCGCGGCCATTTTCATGCCCAGGCTTGCTGCCCTCAGGTGATGCCGCGTTGCCGTCGCCGCGGATTATGGAGGCATCCGGCGTGATCGCGGCAACGCGCCTGCAGGCCTTGGAAAGCCGCATGTCGCGGCGGTCGACACCGGGTCTTCACGACCCCAACGGTGAAGCGCCGTAACAAAAGTTGGGGTTTCCTTGTTCGCAGGTGCAATATAGCTCTGGCGTCGGCGGGCTATGACGGAAAGGCAACCGACGTGAGCGGAACTGACGTCTGTGTCATCATTGCTGCGCGTAACGCGGCGGAAACGATCACGACGGCCATCACCTCGGCGCTGCGGCAGCCTGAAGTGGCCGAGGTCGTGGTCGTGGACGATGCCTCGACCGATGCAACCGAAGCCATGGCGCGCGCCGCCGACGATGGCAGCGGTCGGCTTCTGGTGCTGCGGCTGGACGTCAACCGCGGCCCCTCATTCGCCCGCAACATGGCGATACGCAACTCCAGATCGGCACTGATCAGCATCCTCGATGCCGACGATTTTTTCCTGCCTGCACGGTTTGCGAACCTTGTCGGTGGCGACGACTGGGATCTTGTCGCCGACAACATCGTGTTCGTCGAGCACGCTTCGGTGCGTGATGTACTGTCGGGCAGCGTCGCGCAGTTCGACGCCGATCCGGCGCTGCTCGGATTCGCGCAGTTCATCGCCGGCAACATTTCCAGCCGTGGCGCCAGGCGCGGCGAACTCGGATTCCTCAAGCCGGTGATGCGCCGAGCCATGCTCCAGCGGCACGGGTTGAGCTACGACGAGCAACTGCGGCTCGGCGAAGATTATGCCCTTTATGCGCGGGCCATGCTGATGGGCGCCCGCTTCAAAGTCGTCAGGTCCTGCGGCTATTGCGCCGTGGTGCGGCCCAATTCGCTGAGCGGCCAGCACCGCACGGAGGATCTGCAGCGTCTGGCCGATGCCGATCTCGGGCTGCTGGCACAGCCGGGGCTGGCGGCAGAGGACAAACGCATCCTTCGCCGCCACGAGCGGCATGTGCGCGACAAGTACCGTTTGCGGCGCTTCCTCGACCTCAAGGCGGCCGGCGGCATGGCCGCGGCGGCGAAATTCGCAGTCGCATCTCCTGCCAGTTTTATGGCCGTCGTTCGCGGGGTGGCCATGGACAAGTTCGATGCGCTCGCGAAATCCGGGTCGGTGCCGTCGGTTCCTGAACCGCGCCTGCGCTACCTGATTGCGGCCGAGAACGCAGGTGCCCAGAAGTGAGGCCACAAGACATGCAAGACATTCTGGTCGTCGGCGGCGGCGGCTATATCGGCTCCCACACCTGCCTCTATCTGGCGCGAAAGGGTTTTCGCCCGGTCGTCTACGACAATTTCAGCAACGGCCATCCCGAGTTCGTCAAATGGGGACCGCTCGAGCAAGGCGACATCCGCGACCGCGCCCGACTCGATGAGGTTTTTGCCAAGTACCGTCCGGCGGCAGTCATCCATTTCGCCGCCCTGATCGAGGTCGGGGAATCGGTCAGGAATCCGATGGCGTTCTTCGAGAACAATGTCGCGGGTTCGTTGAACCTGTTCGCCGCAGCCAGTGCTGCGGGCTGCAAGCGGCTGGTGTTTTCCTCGACCTGCGCCACTTATGGCGAGCCGGAAGAGACGCCGATGCGCGAGACGCACCGGCAGCAGCCGATCAATCCCTACGGCCGCAGCAAGCTGATCGTCGAGGACATGCTGCGCGATCTCGACCGTTACGAGGGTTTCCGCTCGGTGCTGCTGCGCTATTTCAATGCCGCCGGCGCCGACCCCGAGGGTCGCATCGGCGAGCGCCATGAGCCCGAGACGCATGCCATCCCGCTGGCGATCGACGCAGCGCTCGGCCGCCGCGCCGGCTTCAGCGTGTTCGGCGACGATTACGACACCCGCGACGGCTCCTGCGTCCGCGACTTCATCCACGTCATGGACCTTGCCGACGCGCATAGCCGCGCCGTGCAGTATCTGATCGACGGAGGCGACAGCGTCGCGCTCAACCTCGGTACGGGGCAGGGCACGACGGTCAACGAATTGCTGTCGATGGTGAAGGAGGTCTCTGGCCGGACATTCCCGGTCGAATTGGCACCGCGGCGCGAAGGCGATGCGCCGTCGCTCGTCGCCGACAATTCGAAGGCGCGCGACGTTCTCGGCTGGGCGCCGCGCCATGACCTCGCCGCGATTGTGTCGAGCGCCTGGAACTGGCACGCTCGGGCAAACGTGGAGTAGCAGAGCATGGCATCGATCTTCGCTTTCCGCACACGCAGCCCGGACCGCGACCGGGAAACCGACGTGACCCGCTTCGAACAGCTGGCGCGTTCGCTCGATCAGCTGACCTCGGAGATCGATGCCGAGAGGACCGGCATCCGGAACCGATACGAGGCCGTCTCGGCCAACGCGGCCTTCCTGGTCGAGGCGATGGACAATTCCGAAGCCTCGTCGCGACGGGCCGATGACATGGACCGATGGACGGAGTCGCTGAAGACCTGTCTGCGCCGCATCGAGGCACTGGGGCGGCAGACCGAATTGATCGCCGGGCTTCGTCATGCGCTGGACACGTTTGTCGACGAGGGTCGCAAGGCCGATGAGAGATCGTCGGCAGCTTCGGCGCCGGAGGAGGTCCGGCACCGGCCCTGACGGGCCAGCATTTTCGGGAGGATGGGAGGTTGTTTTCCGGTCGGGGCGAAACCCCTGGCCGGCGGTTGCAATGCGGTTCTCGGGCGGGAGGCGCGAAGGCACAAGGATGACTTGGCTATGAACGCAAACGTCACACATCACGCAGCCGGCCGGATCGGTCGCCGCTCATGGGGCTTGCGCCTGTCGGTCGCGCTGGCCGGCCTGCTTGCCGCTTCGGGCGGCGCATTGGCACAGGATGCCACCGGCAAGTCCTTCGTGGAAACGTTCGACACGCTGAGCGGTTCGCGCTGGTTCGTCTCCGACGGATGGGACAACGGCAAGCACCAAAACTGCACCTGGTCGAAGGAACAGGTCAAGGTCGCCGATGGCAACCTGACGCTGAGCTTCGAGAAGAAGCCGTTGAAAGACCGCGACTATTCCTGCGGCGAAGTGCAGACCAAGCAGCGCTTCAGCTATGGCACCTACGAGGCGCGCATGAAGAGCGGCACCGGCTCGGGGCTGAATGCAGCCTTCTTCACCTATATCGGCCCGGTGCACAAACAGCCGCATGACGAGATCGATTTCGAGGTGCTGACCAAGGATCCTTCCAAGGTGCAGGTCAATGCCTATGTCGGCGGCAAGTCCAACGACGAGAAGCTCGTCGACGTGTCCGGCGGCGCTGACCAGGCCTTCAACGATTATGCCTTCGTCTGGGAGAAGGAGCGGCTGCGCTGGTACGTCAACGGCCAGCTCGTGCACGAGGTGACCGAGCCATCGCAGCTGCCAAGCCACCCGCAGAAGATCTTCTTCAGCCTGTGGGGAACCGACACGCTGCGTGAATGGATGGGGGCCTTCTCGGATCCCGGCAAGCCGGTGACCATGGCCGTCGACCGCGTCGCCTTCACCGCGCTGGGCGAGCCTTGCCAGTTCAAGGAGTCGGTCGCTTGCACGCTGCAATGACCGGCAGGCATGCAGGTGCGGTCCGCCCGCGCCTCAACATCATCAACAGACAGGAACGGACCGTATGAAGCTCACGGTATTTGGAATTGGCTATGTCGGTCTGGTGCAGGCTGCGGTGCTGGCCGAGGTCGGCCATGACGTCGTCTGCGTCGATGTCGACGCGGCCAAGGTCGAAAGGCTGAACCAGGGGTTCGTGCCGATCTTCGAGCCGGGGCTGGAAGCGCTGGTGCGCGACAACCATGCGGCGGGCCGCATCGTCTTCACCACGGATGCGGTGCTGGCCGTGCGCCACGGCGAGATCCAGATGATCGCGGTCGGCACGCCGCCGGGCGAGGACGGCTCGGCCGATCTCAAATATGTCCTGGCCGTAGCCGAGACGATCGGCCGCGAGATGGTCGAACCCAAGATCGTCGTCGGCAAGTCGACCGTGCCGGTCGGCACCGCCGACAAGGTGCGGGCGGCCATTGCTTCGGCGCTGAAGGCCAGGGGCCGCGAGGAGTTGGCCTTCGACGTCGTCTCCAATCCGGAGTTCCTCAAGGAAGGCTCGGCGGTCGCCGACTGCATGAAGCCCGACCGCATCATCGTCGGCACCGAAAGCGAGGCCGCCGAGGCGGTGATGCGCGAGCTCTATGCGCCGTTCAACCGCAACCACGAGAAGATGATCGTGATGGACGTGCGCTCGGCCGAGTTCACCAAATATGCCGCCAACTGCATGCTGGCGACCAAGATCAGCTTCATGAACGAGATGGCCAACCTCGCCGAACTGCTCGGCGCCGACATCGAGGAGGTGCGCAAGGGCATCGGCTCGGACCCGCGCATCGGCTATCACTTCATCTATCCCGGCCTGGGTTATGGCGGCTCGTGTTTTCCCAAGGACGTGCGTGCGCTGATCCGCACCGCCGACGATGTCGGCTTCGAGCCGGTGCTGCTGAAGTCGGTCGAGGAGCGCAACAACGCCCAGAAGGCGGTGCTGTTCGACAAGCTCAAGGGCCACTTCAACGGCGATCTCGCGGGCAAGACCTTTGCGCTGTGGGGACTGGCGTTCAAGCCCAACACCGACGACATGCGCGAGGCGCCGGCCCGCGTCCTGATGGAGGCGCTGTGGGCCGCGGGCGCCAAGGTCCAGGCCTACGATCCCGAGGCGATGAACGAGGCGCAGCAGATCTATGGCCAGCGCGACGACCTGCTGCTCTGCGGCACCAAGGAGGCGGCCTTGCGCGGCGCCGATGCACTGCTGATCGCCACCGAGTGGAAGAACTTCCGGGCACCGTCCTTCGAGACGATCAGACAGGCGCTTTCGACACCCGTCATCTTCGACGGCCGCAATCTCTACGATCCCGCGGTCGTCGCCCGCCATGGCCTCCACTACGTCTCCATCGGTCGGAAGGTTGGCGAACAGAATTCGAGAGCGACAAAGGAACTGGCAGCATGAGGGTCCTTTTTGCCGGCGGTAACGGTTACACGCCCGAATTCAGCGGCGGGGTTCAGTCGAGCACGCATCATCTGGTCGAGCAACTGCGGGCGCATGGCCACGAGGCTTCTGTCCTCGCCGCCTTGTTCGGCGACGGCATGTTCGGCTTCAAGGCCCGCGCCAAGATGAAGCTGACGCGGCAACGCGCCGTCATCGACAGCTTTCCCGGCTACCCTGTGGTCCGCGCCTGGTTCCCGTGGGAGGCCGCCGGCTTTGCCGTGCAGAAGCTCAAGCCCGACGTCGCTGTGGTCCAGTGCCACAAGTCGGTGCCGATCGGAAAGGCGCTGGAAGCTCAGGGCGTGCCGCTGGTCGTCTATCTCAGGAATGTCGAATTCCATGAACTCGCCGGCGAACTGAGCGAGCTGCGCTCGGCGCAGTATATTGCCAATTCGGAGTTCACCGCCCGCGCCTACGGGCAAAGGTTCGGCATCGAATCGACAGTCATTCCGCCGACGATCAATCCCGCGCTCTATGCCACGCCGACATCAGGCGAATTCGTGACGCTGATCAACCCTTACGAAGAGAAGGGTTTCGAGCTCGCGGTGCGGATCGCCGGGCGCTGCTCCGACATTCCCTTCCTGTTCGTCGAAAGCTGGAAACTAGCCGACGACCACCGCGCCCGCATCGAAGAGACCATCGCCCCGCTCGGCAATGTCAGGCTTGAAGGCCGCACCAACAACATGAAGACGGTCTATGGCCGCACGAAGATCCTGCTCGCACCGAGCAAATGGGAAGAGGCCTGGGGCCGTGTCGCCTCCGAGGCGCATTGCAGCGGTATTCCCGTCGTCGGTTCGCGCCGCGGCGGGCTGCCGGAGGCGATCGGCAAGGGCGGTGTGGTTCTCGACTACGACGCGCCGCTCGACGATTGGGTCGATGCCGTGCGCCGGCTGTGGCAGGATAGGGTCGCGTACAACCGCCTGTCGGCCGCGGCCCGCGAGTTTTCCGAGCGCCCCCAACTCGAACCCGATGCCCAGTTCGCCACCTTCATGGGCGTGCTCGAACGCGCAGCGGCGCAAAGCCTGCACAAGGCTGCCTGACTTGGCGATTGTCCGGCTGGGTTCCAGGAGAGCGGATCGATGAAGGTCTGTTTCGTCGTCGACAAGTTTCCCTCGCTCTCCGAGACCTTTGTGCTCGACCAGATCGAGGGTTGTCTCGAGCGCGGCATCGAGGTCGGCGTCGTATGTAACGAGACGACGTTCGGCAAGGAGCGCAACATCGACGACCCGCGCTGGCGCAATCTTCCCGGCGGGGTCGAGCAATGGTGGGGCGCGCTCGGGCCGCTGCGCCCTTCGCTGCGCAAATGGTCGGGAAAGCTCTGGGACAAGGCATCGACGGCGCTCGACATTGCCTTTGCCGGCAAGCTCGAGAAATACGATGTCATCGTCGCGCATTTCGGCAACAACGGCCTGCGCGTCGCGAGATCGATGAAGCGGCGACGGATTGCTGCCCCCCTGGTGACGATTTTCCACGGCCATGATGTTGGCGCGCCAATGCATGACGGCACGCTGGCGCGCTACGAGGTGGTGTTCCAGCAAGGTGCCCTGCAGCTGCCGGTCAACGGCTACTTCCGCGACGCGCTCATTGGAGCGGGTGCGGCATCCGAAACCGTCGCGGTGCATCACATGGGGGTCGACACCGACGCGATCGGCTTTCAGGCGGTCGCGCGCAGTGACGCTACGCTTTCGCTGGTTTCGGTCTGCCGGCTGACTGAAAAGAAGGGCATCGAGTTCGCGCTGCGTGCGCTCGCCGAAGTGCAGGCTGCGCGGCCTGACATCGACTGGTCCTACACGATCATCGGCGGCGGCGAACTGCTCGACGCCATGGAGCAACTGGCGGCAAGGCTCAACATATCCGATCGCGTCGCCTTCCTCGGGCCCCGCCCGCACAGCGAGGTCAAGCAGCGCCTGAGCAAGGCGCATGTCTTCGTGCTGCCCAGCGTCAGGGCGAGGGACGGCGATCTCGAGGGCATACCCGTGGCTTTGATGGAGGCGATGGCGGCAGGCCTTACCGTTGTCAGCACCTATCATTCAGGCATCCCCGAACTGATCGAGGATGGCAGGACCGGCCTGCTGGCGCCCGAAAGGGATGTCGGCGCGCTGGCGCAAAAGCTGATCTGGATCGCCGACAACCCCAGCACCTGCGAAAGCCTGGCCGTCGCTGCGCGACGCAAGATCGAAGACGACTTCGATTCTGTCCGGCTCAACGACGCTTTCGCCGACACGCTGTTCCGCCTTGCTGCCACCAAGGCCGCGGCATGACGGCCGAATCCCAGCAGCTGGGGCGCATCGCCCTGCGTGGCGGAGCGCTGACCGCAGCAGCCCAGGCGATCAAGATCGGCATCCAGTTCATCTCGGTGGTGATCCTGGCGCGAATGCTGGCGCCGGAGGATTTCGGCCTTGTCGCCTCGGTCGGGCCGATCATCGCCTTTGTCGGGCTGTTCCAGAATCTTGGGCTGCAGCAGGCGGTCATCCAGCGCCCCGAGATCAGCCAGCCGCAGCTCAACCAGGTGTTCTGGATCAGTGCGCTGGCCGGCCTGATCTGCACGATCGTGATCGCAGCGCTCTCGCCGGCGGTGTCGGCGTTCTACGGCGATGCCCGCATGACGGGCATCACTCTTGCCGCCGCAATGCCGCTGCTGCTCGGCAGCCTTGCGGCGCTGCCGCTGGCGCTGATGAACCGCAATTTGCAGTTCGGGCAACTTGCCATCAACGACGTGGCGACCGCACTCGCCGGCCTGGGGGCCGCGATTGCCGCCGCCTATGCCGGGCTTGGCTACTGGTCGCTGGTGATCGGGCCTGCAGCCGGTGCGGTGGTAACGCTGCTCGGCGCCTGGCTGGCGACGCGCTGGAAGCCGGGCAGGCCCAGCGTCAAGGTGGAGCGCGAGATACTGTCTTTCGGTGCCAATCTCACCGGCTTCAACCTCGTCAATTTCTTCTCGCGCAACCTCGACAACATCCTGATCGGCAAGTTCTCCGGCCCGGTCGAGCTCGGCTATTACGACCGCGCCTACAAGCTGCTTTTGTTTCCGCTGCAGAACATCAACCAGCCGCTGTCGCGGCTGATGGTGCCGCTGCTCAGCCGCATCCAGGACGACAAGCCGCGCTTTCGCGAGCTTTACCTGCGTACCAACTGGCTGCTTGCCTTCGTCACCGTGCCTGGCATCGCCGCACTCACAATCGCCGCCGAGCCGGTGGTCGCCATTCTGTTCGGCGAACGCTGGCTGGCGGTGGCGCCGATCTTCGCCTGGCTCGGCATCGCCGGGCTGATGCAGCCGGTGTCGAGCACGACGGGCTGGATATTCATCTGCCAGGGCAAGACGAAGACGATGTTCCGCTGGGGCGTCTATTCGGCGCTGACCACGGTCCTGTCCTTCGCCGTCGGGCTGAAATGGGGGGCAGTCGGGGTCGCCGCCGCCTATGCGATCAGCGGCTATGTGCTCAGGCTGCCGGTGCTGGCGGCGATGCTCGGGCGCACCGGCCCGGTCTCGGCGCTCGACTTCCTGATGGTCCAGGGACTGCTGATCGTTGCGGCTGCCGTGGCCTGGCTCGGCTATGGCTACCTGCCGGCATCGCTGACCGCGCAGTCCAATCTCGTGGCAGCTCTTGCGGCTGCCACCCTAAGCTACTCGGTGGCGCTTGCCTTCATGGTCGCCGTGCCGCAGTCCCGCCGCGCCCTTGTCGAGACCTGGAAGACCGTCGCCCGCAACATCCGTTGAAGCGTCCGCCAGAAGCGGCCTGACCAAATCGGCGGCCGACATGGCCGAGGCATGTTCTTCCAGCACTGCGGCAAGGGTTGTCGCCCGGTAACGGTCGATATCGCCGACAAAGCGCGCGAGCTTCTGGTCGGCTTCGTCGGGCGTCACCGTGTCCATGTCGAGCAGCAGCTCGGCGAGGCCGACACGCTTGGCAAGCTCGCGGGTCTTGAACTCGTAGGCGATGGGCAGCACAGGCACACCGACGCACAGCGACATGATCATCATGTGCATGCGCGTTGCGACGACGAAGTCGAAACCCTTGACCAGTTCCATCAGCTGTTCGGGCGTGTGGAAGCCGGCGTCGACGCTGACCTGGGCGGCGATCTCGGATGCCAGTTCGGCGACGATGGCCCGCGCGGTCTTCGAATCGTCGTGGGCGTATTCGGGCACGCCTTGGCAGGTCGAGACGAAGGTCACCTGCTTGCCATGGTCGCGCACCAGCGAGGTGGCGATGTCGCGGATTGAATCCATGTAGCGGCGCATGCCGTCGGCGCCATCATTGACGTAGTTCCAGTGCCGCACCGAGATGCCGACACGACCGGTCGGCCGGGGCGGCGTGCCGGTCGAGAGCAGCGCCTCGATGCGTGCCTTGTCGGCGAGCGCGAACACCGAATCGGCGACGACATGGCACTTGCCGGGATTGTCGACGAGGCCTGCAAGGTGGGCGCGCGAGCGTTCGTCGCGCAGCAGGATCAGCGGGCTGCGGTCGAACACCGGCTTCAATTCGCGGCGGTTGTAGTCCTTGGCGAACGGCCCAAGCGATTGCGTGAAGAAGACCGGATCCTTGCCGAAGATGGCATCGATGCGGAACTGGTTGAGGCGGCGTTCGAGATTGTAGTTCTCGACCAGATAGGTGCCGCCCGTGGTGACGACCAAATCGGCCTGACGGTACATGTCGAGGCTGCGGCGGTCCTCGGCGCCGAACATGGTCTCATCCAGCGCCCGGCTCTTGCCGTAGTGGCGCAGCGCGCTCAGTGCGAGACGGTTGTAGATCGGCTTGGCCAGGTTCTTCAGCCGGTTGTCGTCATAGGGGTATTTGAAGATCGATTCCGACAACAGCTTGCGAATCTCGATGTCGGGATAGGCCTGCCTGGAGTAGAGCCGCGACGCCACTTCGGGTTGGCTGTCGAACACCTGGAAGCGCAGCTCGCCGGGATAGGCTGCCTTGAGGATGTGCCGGATCGCCAGCAGGATCGCCGCATCGCCGGTGTTCAGGCAGACGGTATTTTCGACGATGACTGTCTTCATGGGCCTTGGCCTCCTCGGATTGGTCGTGTCGGGAAATTAAGTACAGGCTAACCGGGCCATTTTGCGGCGCAACAATATTTGAGGTCCTGCCAGTCAATAATTGTTGCGATGCAGCAATGGGTGCTCTAGCCTCGTCATCGGTGGGCCAAACTGCGAGCGTGAATTCATGCTGCATGTTCTGTACCTGGTGCATGATGTTTCCGACCCGGCAGTTCGCCGACGGATCATCATGCTCAAGGCCGGTGGCGCGCGCGTTACGCTCGCTGGTTTCCGCCGGACGCAAGAACTCGAAGACGTCGAAGGCGTGACGCCGATCGACCTTGGTATCACGCGCGATGGCCGCTTTGCGCAGCGGCTGGGCGCGGTCGCCATGGCGGCGACGCGCATTGCCGCGTCGCTGAAATCAGTCGCGGCGCCAGACGTGATCGTAGCCCGCAATCTTGAAATGCTGGCGCTGGCGCAGCGCGCGCGGAGTGCGTTCTCTTCGTCCGTGCCGACCGTCTATGAGTGCCTCGACATCCATCGGCTGGTGCTGCGCGAGGATCTGCTCGGCAAGGGCCTGCGCGGTGCCGAGCGCCTGCTTGGGCGTAATGTCAGCCTGTTGCTGACCAGTTCGCCGGCCTTCGTCAGGCATTATTTCGAAAGGTTCGGCCAGATCGACGCACCCATCGAACTCATCGAGAACAAGCTGCTGGAACTGGAGCCGCGATTCGATTTGCGGCCGTCACAGGTTCCGCAGCTGCCTTGGAAGATCGGCTGGTTCGGCGCGCTGCGCTGCCGCAAGTCGCTCGAACTGCTGGCCGATTTCACCCGCAGCGCGGAAGGCCGTTTCGAACTGGTCATGCGCGGGCGCCCGGCGCTTTCGGAGTTTCCGGATTTCCATGGTTTCGTCGAATCCGAGCCCCATTTGGCCTTTAAGGGTGCCTACCGAAACCCCGAGGATATGGCCGACATCTATTCGCAAGTGCATTTCTCCTGGGCGATCGATTTCTTCGAGGAAGGCCAGAATTCGACATGGCTGCTGCCCAACAGGCTCTATGAAGGCTGCCGTTTCGGCACGGTGCCGATCGCCATGGCCGGCACCGAAACAGCCAGCTTCCTCGAATGCCAGAATGTCGGACTGGTGCTGTCCGAGCCGTCGGTCGCGGCGCTGACGCAAACGCTCTCGGACGTGACGACGGAGCGGTACGCTGCCTTGCACGGGGCAGTGCTTGCGCGCGATCCCGCGACATGGGTGTGCAGCCGCTCCGATTGCCGCGCGCTGGTGGCGAGGCTCGAACGCGTCGCTGCCGAGAACGGGCAAGTCGACGCGCGCGCTATCGCCGCCTGATTCCCAACCCATCCAAGACAAGCAGCTTCATGATTGAGACGTCCTCCACCATCATCGTTATTCCGTGCCTCAACGAGGAGCGCCATATCGGCGGCCTGCTAGGCAGGCTTCGCCCGGCTGCAAGGCGGCTTGGGGCCCGGATCGTCGTTGCCGATGGCGGCAGCCGTGATGCCACGCGCGCTATCGTTTCCGGCGTTGTGGCACAAGACGACAATGTCGTGCTGATCGACAATCCCGCGCGCATCCAGAGTGCTGCCATCAACCGTGCGGTCGAGCTTTTCGGCGATGGTGTCGACTACCTGATCCGCATCGACGCCCATGGCGGCTACCCCGACGACTATTGCGACAGGCTGCTCGAAGAAGCGCTGGAAACCGGTGCGGATTCCGTCGTGGTTTCGATGCTGACTGAAGGCACCGGCACGGTTCAGCAGGCCGCGGCCGCGGCGCAGAACTCGAAACTGGGCACTGGCGGCTCCAAGCACAGGCATGGCTCGGCGGGAGAATGGGTCGACCACGGCCACCACGCCCTGATCCGCATAGCCGCGTTCCGCGACGTCGGCGGCTATGACGAAAGCTTCAGCCACAACGAGGACGCCGAGTTCGACCATCGCCTGCGTCAGGCCGGCTACCGCATCTGGATGAGCGGCAGCACCCGCATGACCTATTTTCCGCGTGCCTCCCTTGCCGGCCTGTTCCGGCAGTATCTCGGCTACGGCCGGGGCCGGGCGAAGAACGTGCTGAAGCACCGGGTCATCCCCAAGCTCCGGCAGATGGTGCCGTTGATGGTGGCGCCGACGGCACTTCTGGCGAGCCTCGCCGTCGTCCACTGGATATTGGCCGTGCCTTTGCTCGTCTGGGCGGCGATCTGCCTTAGCTATGGCGCGGCCCTTGCCTTGCGCGAAAGCAGGCCCGGGCTGGCGCTTGCCGGCGTGTCGGCAATGGTCATGCATTTCGCATGGTCGCTCGGCTTCTGGCTCCAGCTGCTCGGCATGCCGGCAGGAGGGCGAACCGCATGACCGGGATGCCAGGCATCGACATCTGCGTCTGCACCTTCAGGCGCCGCGAACTTGCCGACACGCTGCGCTCGCTGGCGGCGATGGACCTGCCCGAGGGATATCGCATCGGCATCGTCGTCGCCGACAATGACGAGGTGCCGAGCGCTTCGCCGCTGGTCTCGGAGCTTGCGCAGGAACTGCCGCTGCCGATCCGCTACGTCCATTGCCCGGCACGCAACATCTCGCTCGCCCGCAATGCCTGCCTCGATGCCAGCGCGGCCGATTTCGTCGCCTTCATCGACGATGACGAAAAGGCGACGGGCGCTTGGCTGAGACGGCTGGTCGAGACCGCCCAGGCGACCAGCGCCGACGTGGTGCTCGGACCGGTCAAGGCGCGCTACGGGGCAGGGGCGCCGGGCTGGATGCAGGTCGGTGACTTCCACTCGACCTATCCGGTGTTCGTCCAGGGCGAGATCCGCACCGGCTATACCTGCAATGCCTTGCTCAGGATGGGTTCGCCCAGCATCTCCGGCCGCCGCTTCAGCCTGGCGCGCGGCCAGTCTGGCGGCGAGGACACCGAGTTCTTCGATCAGGTCCACGGCGCCGGCGGGCGCATTGCCTATGCCGCCGAGGCCTGGGTGGAGGAGCCTGTTCCATCGTCGCGTGCCTCGTTCGGCTGGCTCACCAAGCGGCGCTTCCGGGTCGGCCAGACGCATGGCCGGTTGCTCGGCTCGAAGCGCCCGGGCATGGGCCGGGTCGGCGAACTGGCTCGCGCCTCGGCCAAGGCCAGCTATTGCTTCGCCGCTGCAGGGCTGACCGCGTTCCAGCCGGTCAGCCGCAACCGCAGCCTGCTGCGCGGGGTCATGCATGTCGGCGTGCTCAGCGGGCTGGTCGGCGCACGCGAACTGCGCCTCTACGGCAACGAAGGAGGCCAGGATGCAGCCTGACGTCAGCTTCGTCATCGCCGCCTACGACGCCGAGGCGACGCTCGGCCGCGCTATCGACAGCGCATTGGCGCAACGTGGCGTCACCGTCGAGGTGATCGTCGTCGACGACCGCTCGTCCGACGCAACGCTTGCGCTTGCGCGCTCTTATGACGACGCGCGCGTCTGCGTGGTGGCGCTTGAGAAAAATCGCGGTCCGGGCGGGGCGCGCAATGCCGGTCTCGATGCCGCGCGGGGGCGCTGGGTCGCCGTGCTCGATTCCGACGACGCGGTACTGCCGGGCAGGCTTGCCGCAATGATCGCCCGAGCCGAACAGAGCTCTGCCGAGATGGCCGTCGACAACATCGCCGTGATTCGAGAAGACGGCACGCCGCCCGAGGTGATGTTTCCCGAGCGCTATCTCGAAGAACTGGCAGATCTCACGCTGGCCGACTTCATCGGCGGCAATGTCGTCTTCGAATCCACGTTCAATTTTGGTTACATGAAGCCGATATTCTTGCGTGAATATCTCAAGCACCATGGCCTTCGCTACGACGAGGAATTGCGCATCGGCGAGGACTACATCCTGCTCGCCAGCGCACTCGCCAATGGCGGGCGCTGCGCGGTCGAACCCGCCGTAGGCTATGCCTATCATGTCCGCAGCGGCTCGATTTCAAGGGTTCTGGGGCTCCATCACATCGAGGCGATGCAGCGCGCTGATGCCGCCTTCGCGGCGCGCAACAGGCTCGACGGCGAGGCACGAAAAGCGTTCACGCGACGGACACGCAGCCTCTCTCAGGCTGCCTCATTCCTGTCACTGGTTGAGCACATCAAGCAGCGGTCGCCGCTCAAGGCGATCAGAACCGCCCTGGGGGACCCGGCGGCGGTTCGCCATTTGCGAATGCCGATCGCAGTCCGGTTGCGCCGGGTTGCCAGGCAGTTCGCATACCGGCCCAGCAAATGATGCGACAGCCGGGACGGCCAAGACCAAGACGAGGAGACTGAAATGAGCGAGAGGATTGGCACGATGAAGAAAGTCAGGAAAGCGGTGATCCCGGTGGCGGGGCTCGGCACGCGGTTCCTTCCCGCGACCAAGTCCATGCCCAAGGAAATGCTGCCCGTCGTCGACAGGCCCGTCGTCCAGTACGCCGTCGACGAGGCACTGGAAGCCGGCATCGAGCACATCGTCTTCGTCACGGGCCGCAACAAGGCGGTCATCGAGGACTATTTCGACCTTCATCCCGAACTGGTGGGCACGCTCGAACAGGCCGGCAAGGTCGAGCAGATCAAATCGCTGGAGAGCCTATTGCCCGTGCCTGGTGCCACCAGCTTCACCCGCCAGCAGGCGCCGCACGGGCTCGGGCATGCCGTCTGGTGCGCCCGTGACATCATCGGCGACGAGCCGTTCGCGCTTCTGCTGCCGGACATGGTGTCGTTCGGCAAGCGCGGCTGCCTAGCCGAGATCATGGACCTGCACGCCGAAACAGGCGGCAACGTCATTGCCGTCGAGCAGTGCGATCCGAGCGAAACCAACAAATACGGCATCGTCGGCAAGGGGCCCGATGTCGGCTCGGGATTCGAGGTGACGGCGATGGTCGAAAAGCCGGCGCCGGCCAACGCGCCGTCGAACTTCTACATCAACGGCCGCTACATCCTGCAGCCGGAGATCTTCAACCTGCTGGGCACCCAGAAGCGCGGCGCCGGCGGCGAGATCCAGCTGACCGACGCCATGGTTCGCCTTGCCGCGAGCCAGGCCTTCTTCGCCCGGCCGTTCAATGGCCGGATGTTCGACTGCGGCTCCAAGGAAGGCTTCATCCAGGCCAATGTCGCCTTTGCGCTGAAGCGGGCCGACATCCGCGATTCCGTGCTCGATGCCATCCGCGACATGGTCGCCGAGCACGATCACGTCGCTGCGGCCTAAAGCCATGAACCGTTGTCGAAGGCGGGCGAAACGGTTCGCCTTCGACGACATTTGAGATAACGCGTGCCCGATCGGCACCGCAGTTGCGTAGCTGAAGTCGGCTCCGCCAGAACCCATCGAGCGGCAGACGCTGCTCAGCAAGAACTGGAATGCAGATGAACTACGCCAGCTTTCCCTTCAACAACCGCATACCCGCGTCTCGCGAGGACCCGCGGGAAGGCAGCGACTTCATCGATCTCGAACGCCTTCTTTCCATGGCCAAGCGTCAGGCCAAGGTCGTCGGCGTCGGCGCAATCATCGGCCTGCTGCTCGGTCTCGTTTACCTCCAGACCACCCCGCCGACCTTCACCGCTTCCACCCGCGTGCTGATCGACGAGGGCATGAACAAGATGGTCGACGAGGTTTCGGCGACGCCGGTCAACATGCAGACCGACGCGGCGATCCTCTCCCAAATCGAGATCATCAAGTCGGCGCGCCTGGCCGCGGTGGTCGTCGACAAGGAAAAGCTCGACCAGAACCAGAATTTCATGCAGCCGCCGAAGTCATTGCTGTCGACCCTGGTGGGCTACGCACGCGGCTTCCTGCAGATCTTCCGTTCCGCCCCCGATGTCGCGGGCGGCGCGGAACTCACCGAAGCGCAGCGCAAGGCAATGGCGGCAGCGGCGCGCAAGGAGCAGGCGATGGCCATGCTCCAGGCGGATATCATGGCCGAGCGCTCCGGCCGCAGCTATGTCATTTCCATGGGCTACCGCTCGCACGATCCGCAACTGGCGGCAGCCATCACCAAGGCCTATGCTGACGCCTTCGTCGCCGACCAATTGGACGCCAGTTTCGACGCCACCGAAAAGGCCGCCGTCTGGCTCCAGGGCCGGCTCGAGGAGCTGCGCACGAGTTCGCAGAAGGCGGCACTCGAGGTCGAGAAGTTCCGCGCCGAGAACGGTCTTGCGGCGGCGCGCGGCGAAACCATCGCCGAACAGCAGCTGTCCGATCTCAATGCCCAGCTGATCCTTGCCCAGGCCGACACCGCCAAGGCCCGGGCGCGCTACGAACAATACCGCACCATCGTCGAAAGTGGGCCGGAAGCTGCCGTCGGCAATTCGACCCTGTCGGCGGAAGAGGCGGGAAATCCGCTGATCTCCGAACTCAAGAAACGCTATTCCGGCGTGTCCAAGCGCGAGCAGGAGATTTCGGCCGGCTTCGGGCCCAACCATCCCCAGGCCGTGGCCCTGCGCAAGGAGCAGGCGGACCTGTCCAACCAGATTCTTCGCGAACTGAGCCAGCTTTCCGAGACCTACCGCAACGCATATGAAGTGGCACAGTCGCGCGAGACCGCGCTGCGCAACAGCGTGATGGAGGCGACCGGCCAGAACTCCAGCGCCAACCAAGCACAGGTGCGCCTGCGCGAACTGCAGCAGCAGGCGACCGCACTCAGCACGCTCTACCAGACCTTCCTGTCGCGCTACGAGGAGGCGTCGCAGCAGCGCTCCTTCCCGATCGCCAAGGTCAGGGTGATTTCGGAGGCGACGACGCCGCGCGGCCCGTCGAGCCCGCGAACCTCGATGGTGTTCGGGCTGGCGCTCGTGCTCGGCGTCGTCATCGGTGCGGCCTTCGGCGCGCTCAATGAGTTCAACGAGCGCTTCTTCCGCACCGCCGAGGATGTGCGCGAGCGGCTTGGCGTCAAGTTCCTCGGCTATCTGCCGCTGCTCGGGTCGAGCGACGACAAGAAGGACGCGACCAAACCCGAGAAGGGCAAGATGGGCACGCCGCCGCCACAGCCCCCGACGCGCGCCGCCGAGGCGGCGAAACGCAGGGCCAAGATGCGCATCGCCGTCGATGCCCCGGCCTCGATGTTCGCCGAGACGCTGCGCAGCACCAAAATCGCCGGCGACATCGTGCTTCAGGATGTGGGCTGCAAGGTAATCGGGATCATCTCGATGCTTCCGGGCGAGGGCAAGTCGACGGTCGCCGCCAATCTCGCCGGCCTGATCGCCAGCAATGGCGCCAAGACGCTGCTGATCGACGCCGACCTGCGCAATCCCGGTCTTAGCCGCAGCCTCGGCATCGATGCCGAGCAGGGGCTGGTCGAGGCGGTTGTCAACGACCAGGGCTGGCAATCGGTGATCAAGGTCGATCGCCAGACCAAGATGGCGATCGTTCCCGCGGTGGTTCGGGGCCGCTTCTCGCACACCAGCGAATTGCTTTCGTCCGCCGGCATGCGGCGCTTCATCGACGACGCCAAGGCGACCTTCGACTATATCATCGTCGACCTGCCGCCGCTCGGCCCGGTGGTCGACGCCAAGGCGTTCGCGCCACTCGCCGACGGCTTCGTGCTGGTCGCCGAATGGGGTGCGACGCCGCGGCCGCTCGTCCGCTCGGCGCTCAACGCCGAACCCCAGATCGCCAGCAAGATCCTTGGCCTGGTGCTCAACAAGGTCGATCTCAAGAAGCTGCCGCGCTACGGCGCCTATGGCGGCTCGGAGCAGTTCCTGGAGAGATATTCCAGCTACTATGTCGACAAGAGCGAGCCCAAGGTGAAGGTCGCCAGCTGAGGCACGGAGCCCGCATGGGCCTCCCGAGAACCGGGACCGCCTTTCGGGGCGTGGCCTAGGAAAACAGCAGTCGGCCGCCCTTGTTGGCGATCCGCACCGCCGTCAGCCGGCCGGTCTTGAAGGCGCCGGTGTCGATGCCGAGCCGGCGGCCCTCGATGCGCGGGAAGTCAGTCGGCGTGTGGCCGTGCACCACCCAGCGGTCGAGCCGCCGGGACGCCTCGAAGAACTCCTCGCGGATGTAGAGAAGGTCGTCGTCCTTCTGCTCGAGGAGGGGCACGCCTGGCCGGATGCCGGCATGCACGAACAGGAAACGTTCCGAATAGGCCATGATCGGCAGCGAGCGCATGAACCGGATGTGGTCGCGCGGGATGTTGGCGCGGATGTACTCGTCGAGCTTGCCACTGCTGCCATAGAGTTCGGCCAGGTGCTCGGCATCGATGTCGTAGGAAAACAAGGCGCTGCGTGCACCCGTGGCGAGCCAGCGTTCGAGCGAGAGTTTCCCATCGAGATAGTCGAGGGCCTGGGCTTCGTGGTTGCCGATCAGACAGATGCGCTCGAAACCGGCCGGCGGTGGGGCGATCAGGTGGTCGAGCACGCGCGCCGAATCCGGGCCGCGGTCGATGTAGTCGCCCAACATGACGATCAGCTTCCGCCCGGGCAGCATTGCCGCGTCGGCAACGATCTTCGCCTCGAGCGCGCGCAGTTCCCTGAAGCAGCCATGCACGTCGCCGACGGCATAGACGACCGTGTCGGACAGCTCGAGTTCGACCCGTTCGCGCCCCTGAGGCCGGTTCTGCTGTCGGAAATTCAGGAAACCCACCAGTATCTTGCCTCACATGCGTGCCAGCGCCGATGCCGAACCATCCCGGCCCATTCGAAACGAGCGACATTATAGCGGCAAGTATCATGGACAGGCATGCCACCCTGCCGGGGGGTGTAAAAATCGTTGCCAGAATATGTCGGGTCCGACGAATGTCCGTGGCGTGAGATCCGTGATCGTGCGCTTGGCCGGAATCATCGCGGTCAGTTCGCCTCGCAGATGCCGAGAGGCTTCACACTTTAGAGGCATGATTCCGGAGGGGAAATGGTAGCGGGAAGGCGTTTCATGCCGACCCCCCCGAATGTTTTTGTTCCGTTCACCTGGCGCGAGTTGCTCCGAAAGCGCGCATAATCGCCATTCCTGACCTCCCCCCCCAAGGTCAACGCTCACTTCTAGGATTTCATTCCTTTTCGCTTGACTCCATCACGCGATGAGAACATTTCTAGAACATCAGCCGCGCCAACCGGCTGGTCAAACCCTTTCAGCATTCGATTTTGCGCGTTGTTCCGCGCCACGGGAGAACTATGCCTTGCGGAAACCGGAGACCATCGAGCGCATGTATCTCGATTTCGATGGCTTCTTTGCCAGTGTCGAGCAGCAGGCCGACCGTCGTCTGCGAGGTCGACCAGTGGGTGTTGTGCCGTTCGATGGGACCGACAGGACATGTGTCATCGCGTGTTCGCGTGAGGCCAAGGCCTTCGGGGTCAAGAACGTGATGCCTGTGGCCGAGGCACGCCAGCTGTGCCCCGATATCGTCTTGGTCCCGCAGAAGCCCGATCTCTATCGCCGTGCCCATAACGCCTTGCTGTCGGAGATCCAGTCCGTCATCCCGATCGATGCCGTGAAGTCGATCGATGAGCTGACCTGCCGGCTCGACGGGGAGGGCCGTCGTGATCCCCAGCATCTGGCCGCCAGGCTCAAGACCACGTTGGCGAACAACGTCGGTACCGTCATCACCTCATCGGTAGGCTTCGCCGCGAATCGGCAGCTCGCCAAGATGGCATGCAAGGAGGGAAAGCGTTCCGGAGCAACCTACGGCAACGGCGTCATGATCTGGCGGCCCGAAGACCTACCGGCGCCCCTGCTTGGGCTCAAGCTTTCCGATATCCCTGGCGTCGGCGAGAACATGGAGCGGCGCCTGATCCGCTCCGGCATCTACACCACCGCGGATCTGTATCGCCTCGAGCCCAAGCACATGCGCAAGCTCTGGAACAACGTCACCGGGGAACGGCTTTGGTACGCGCTGCACGGCTACGACGTCCAGGCGCCGTTGTCGTCACGCGGCATGTTCGGGCACGGCCGCGTGCTGCCTCCGGAAAGCCGCTCGCTCGCCGGGGCCTTCGAGATCTGCCGTCTCTTGCTGACCAAGGCGGCGCGGCGGCTCCGTCGCGAAGATTATTACTGCAGCGGGTTGTGGCTTTGGCTGGCAGTCAGGGATCGAAACTGGTCGGCCAAGATGAAGCTGCCGATCGTCCACGATGACCAGGCGGTGCTCGCCGCCCTGGATGAGCTATGGAAGCGCGTTCGCGCCACATACCCGCGCGGTGTCACCGTCTTCCGGGTCGGCGTCACCCTCTATGATCTGAGCCGCGCCGGCGAGCGCCAGCTCGACTTCCTCCTCAATGACGACCGCGTCCGCCAGAAATGGGAACGGGTTTCCAATGCGGTCGACGGCTTGAATGCCCGATACGGGAAAACCGTGACATCGCTCGGGATGTGGAAGCCGCCCGCCGGCGGCCACGTCGGCGGCAAGATCTCTTACACGCGTATTCCGACAGCGGAGGATTTCTGGTGAGCAGCTGGAAACAGAACATACAGGTCCGCGATCTCGACGATGCCCAGCGCCTGGAGATCACCTGCAAGGCCTGCGCGCATGTCCACTATCTCACCAAGGCGATGATCTGCAGGTCTGAGGAGCGTGAGTTCGAGTACCTCGACGAGGTCGAGCGCAACGAGATCTGCAAGGCGCGCGGTTGCCGAGGGGCAGTCCGCCTCGCGATGCCGCGCAAGGGTGACACCAGCGGATTCGTCGGAGGGCTTGCCTGAAAAACAATTCGGGCGGATAGCTTACGGTCGCAGGAGCTAATGCTTCCCGCAGGCCGGCGCGACTGATGGATGACTCAGCCGGAGGCGCGCCGGTCATTACAGGGAAGGTGGCCGTGGCAAGCATCTTCATTCCGCCCTGCATCCCGACGCTCGTGGAAGAGCCGCCCGAAGGCGACCGATGGACACACGAGATCAAATACGACGGCTACCGGACGCAGATCCATATCGCTGGCGGCCACGCGCGGGCCTTCACCCGCAACGGCCATGACTGGTCGAAGAAGTATGCATCGGTCTTGTCTGCGGCGCGCGACCTGATCACCCGCGACGCGATCCTCGATGGCGAGATGGTGGTGCAGGACGAATCCGGCCGATCCGACTTCAAGAAGCTTGCGACCGCGATCCGCTGGGAAAACGCCAGCCTGATCTTCTACGCCTTCGATCTGCTCGGGCTCGACGGCAACGATCTCCGCAAGCAGCGCTGCGACGATCGCCGGTTGCGTCTTCACGAACTGATAGGCGATCCGCGCAGCACCTCGCCGATCCAGTTCAGCCAATCATTCGAGGGATCTGGTGCCAAGTTCTTTGCCGAGGTCGAAAAGATGCACCTCGAAGGCATCGTATCGAAGCGCAAGGCTAGCTCGTACAGGAGCGGCGACAGCAAGGACTGGCTGAAGACGAAGGCCTACATCACAGGCGAGTTCGTGGTGATTGGGTATGAGCGTAAGCGAGGCGCCGCACCATCCCTTCTGCTTGCCGAGGAGACCGATGCAAGCATGCGGTACGTCGGCCGTGCCATACCGGCCATAGCCCGAGAGGAACGCGACAATCTCTGGCAGGCGCTGGAGTTCCTGCACACCAGCCACTTCGCGACACCCATCGGCGCCGGTAACAAGGGCGCGGTGCCGGTGCATCCCGTCCTGAAGGTCATGGCCAAGCACTTGCGCGGCGAGGAGAAACTGCGCCACGCGACGGTGACCGAAATCCTCACCCCTTGAAATCTGACTTCGCATGAATACGCTGCGGCCCATGAGCACCCGCATCGACTTCGCCGACGAGATGGAAAGTGCATCGAACCGGATCGCGGACATCAGCCGCGCCGATCTGCAGATCATGCTGCGCCGGGCTGCGATCCGCCTGCGCAACGTCGAAGGCATTGTGCTTGAGCCCGATGTCAACGAGGCAATCGACGCGCTCGCATACGATCTCAAGATGAACAGGAAAGACCTGATCCGCGTCATCATCCGTGAATGGCTGGAGAAAGGCGCATATCTGCCGGTGCGAATTGAGGACGACACCCCATGAGCCCCGTGCTTTTCTCGATTGCCGCGATTGCCATCTCGGCTTTCGCGATCTGGCATCGGTCAGTCATTGGCTGGATCGTCGCGGCCTGCGCCAACATCGCGGCGATGTGGCTGATGTGGCCGACACTCTGAAACGCAGAGAAAGCCCCACCACCTCTCGGCAGCGTGGCTCATGCCGGCAAGGCATCACGCCCCGGCCGCCTCTTGGCGCTGTCCGCCTTCTTGACCCGGTTCGCGGAACATTCTTGAAATTTGCGTTGGTCGCGATACGCTCAATCGTTCCCGTTTTCTTGGCGGAGGTATCGCTATGGCTGAGGCACGATATCTGAACCACAAGCTGGAATGCCCCTACTGCAAGACGATCCGGCTGAGGATTCCAGAGGACGCCAAGTCAGACACGCCGATAGTATGCGATGACTGCGGCGAATATCTCGGTACGTGGGACGAATTGCAGAGTGATCTTGCGCGGCAAGGCGGGACAAACGGCGCCTTTTTCATAGAGAAAGGCCGCATCAGGAAGATCAGATAGCGGCGCGGCCCCTTGGTTATCGCTTCTTCGCAAGAAACCGGGCTTCCCGTAGAAGTGACGACCAGTCGTATCCGAGATCAGCTACAAGCTTCCGAGCTTGTTCTTCAGTGATATCGCCTTCCTTCATCAATCGTTGGATCGTAATGTTTGCAGGTTTCGGCTGCTCGCTGGGTTGGTCGGGGTTCATGTTGATGCCCTTCGGGACCACACATGAAGGCGGCCCGGGTCGGCTGACGAAAAATAGCCTCGCCATAAGCGGGCCTATTCAACGGACGGGTGCAGACAGTCCGCTCACCAGCACAAGCATCTAGATGGGGAGATCGTTCCATGAAAAGGCCCGCCGCTTCCGGTTGGAGGAGAAGAGGCAGGCCCACTGCCGGGGAGCGCGGGCACTTGAGGGGCGAGTGGGGCGCTCCGCCCGCAGAAACGCCTTTGGTGCTACTCCGTTCCAGACGGCGAAAAATTTCCGTTCAAACGACAAAAGACCCCCGCCACCTTTCGGTGACGGGGGCGGTTGCCGATGGATACCGGTGCTATGCCGGCGTGAAGTCGAGATAGAAGGTCGTCCCTGGCTCGATCTTGCCGACGAGCGCAGGATTCGCGATGGTCAGCGTCAGTTCGCCTTGCGGTGAGAACTTCGCGTAGGTGTTGTCTTCGTCGCTGCCGTCCGTCGGGTAGCCGCTCGGCTTGCAGACCGCGTTCATCGTCACCTTGTCGGCGCCCTCCCAACGTTCAACGCGCGAAACCTTCATTTTCGCTCTCATAGTCGCGGACATTTTAGTCTTCTCCTTGGTTGATGCCCGGAACCGCCGGGCGCGGATCTCGCTACGAACGCAGCAATTTCATGAAGGCATCCCACCAGTAGACCGCGAACCCAACGATCATGCCGGATAGGGATGCACTGGCGATGCCGGTGACGAACAGGGCGCCGATGCCGCGCTGCTTCCATTGCTTGACCTCGTCGGTGACCTTCTTGGCGTCGCCGAGGTCTTCGCGCACCACAGCGACATCGTGTTTGACCCCGACCAGGCTGGAACTGAGGTCGCCGACGTCGCGTACCAGGTCGTCGACCCGCCGGTGAATTGCGGATCGATGATTGTCGGCGCGCTTGTTGCTGTGCGCCATTTGTTGGCTGAGGTTCTGGACTTCGGCTCGCAATCTGCCGATCGCCTCTGAGATGTCATCGAGATTCGTTGTCATCGTGGCCGCCCTGCCTCGTATCCGGACTTCAGGTCGAGATACCAGCCGTTGCAGCGGGCGCCACGGGCGTTGGCGCGGTCTAGGGCGTCGTCTGACCTCCGGATCACAATACGGGCCTCGACGCCGATACCGCGCGCCGCATATGGCTCCCTGACGCCGCAATCGACAGGAGGGTCCGGGAGAACGACGCCGGCGCTGACCCGACCCTTCGTTTCAGCGGCCTGTCTCAGCGCCGCATCAGCGCATGAGAAAGCGGAGATCATCGGCGTCGAGACGACAAGCGCGACCTGAAGCAGCAAGCTGTGCCTCATACTCGGCCTCCTTCAGCTGGTTGGTGACATCGAGCTCGGCCTCGCGGGCTTGCGCCGCCGCGAGCAGCTCGGCAAATCCCGCAGTGGCCTTGCGGCCGGCGGCGTGCTGCCGGCGTGTCTCCGCGAGCTCAGCCTCGGCGGCGACAAGCTTGGCCTCTTGGACGAAGCCGGCGAGCGCGGCCTTGCGTTCCCGGTCGACGCGGCCGTCAGTCAGCATCTCGAGTCCTGGCCCGAGAACGGGGACTGCCCGGAGAGGACCAAGCGGCAGGCCCTCGTAGAAGACGACGATGGCGGCGACCGCCAAGCCCGTGAAGCCGACGTAACGGACGATCATTGCGAGAAACGGCATCAGCTTTCAGCCATCCCCGGCGGCGGCGCCGGATCCACAGGGGAAGCCGGCGCGGGCGCCGGCTGCACAACGGTTTGCTTGATCTCGGTTGTCGAGCTCGGGATCTTCGTCTTGTTGTCCCAGATCACACCGAACACGTAGCTGCCGACGATCGAGCCGATCAGGATGATGAGGGATGTCGCGATCGCCTCGCGAAGCTGATCCGGCGGCCCGTAGATCGCGATGTAGGTGACGAGCCCGACGCACCAGAGCAGCAGTAGGATGATGATGCGCCGGCGGATCCGCCAGTCGTCGCTACCCCACCTATCGAAGAACATCACAGCCTCGCGAACTGGAAGTGCATCCAATCGTAGTTACGGGCTCGGCCGAGCGACAGCGCGCCTTCGGCCTCGACGATCTGCCAGAACGGTTCATATTCCGGCTTCGCGAAAACAGCGCGGTCGCGGCCCCATTTCAGCTGGTTCCGTGCGGGATCGAGGTCGACCGCGATGCCCCAGGAATGCATCGACCAAGCCTTGCTGCCGCGCATCTGGCGCAGATTGTAGCAGCCGCCGAAGAGATCGAGGCCGAGCGCCTTGATCTTGGCCTCGCCGTAGTGGGCAAGGGTATTTCTGAAGATGCGCTCCAGTGGAGCCTCGACCTTGCCGTGGCAGCGGAACCGGGTGATGCGCTGGTTGAGATCCCAGGCGATGCGCATTGGATAGGCAAGGTCGACCATGCCGGCCGTGCACTGCGGGTTTCCGGGCTCGCCATAGAATTTCCTCACGTCGGCCTGAGTGGGCCACGCGTTTGCGGTGGTCATGACAACTTCCTCGGTCGCAGATTGGGGGGGAGCGGACTAACCGCAGGTGAGCATGCTGCAGATCACGGCGCGCTCCGCGGCAGGATCGATGTCGTGGCCGGTCTGGCAGGCCTGGAGCAGCAGAACGGCGATGACGAGAGCCCTCATGACGAGAGCTTGCGGAACGGGTTGAACATGACCTTGATCATGTGCCGGCGGCCGTCCTTGGTATCCCAGTGCCAGCCCAGCCATATCTTGATGAACCGGTTGCCAGGCAGCATCAGGTCGCACCGATACGAGAAGTAGCGCCGACCATCTGCAGCACGCATCACGACGAACCGGGATGCAGTTCGGGCCTTGTCAAATGGCGTCGTCGGTCCGGTGTCCTCGACGATGACCATGCCTTCGTGGTCGAACCCGAGCACATAGGCGTCGAAGCCATAGCCCGGGTTGCGCCAGAGCCACCAAACCGCGGTCTTGAAACGGACGAGGACACCGGTCGGTTTCGGGATCGGCCCGTAGATGCTGGCGTCGTGGGTGTGGATCCAGGCGAAAACGCCGGGGAGCACATAGAGGTTGCCGAGGGCGGCCCATGCCGCCCAGATCGGCGCCGTCAGCATCACGAACAAATTGAAGGCGAGCGAAAGCGGCGCCAGGAGCGCGAACCGGAGATACATGGGATGATCCTTTTGAGGTGCGCCGACGCGACCCGGTAGGTAGGGGTGCGGGAGATGGCCGCTATTGCCTCCGCATCAGCGTAATGGCAGAAGGCGAGAAGTCACCGGTTAGGGGATTTCTATGCTTACTTCAGTCGGCGAGTGGAGTGCTGTTGCCAACGGCATGCAGCCTACTTGGGAACCGAGATCGAGAACCATTGCGAAACTGATCCGCGCCACGGACTCTGTTTTGGACATCGGCGCGGGCAATCAAAAGCTGGCCCGCTTTATTCCGCCGATGTGCCGATACATCCCAGTCGACTGTGTCGCCGATCTGCCTGGCACGTTCGTTGTCGATTTCAACAAGGAATTCCGGCTGCCTGACACCGATTTCAACGTGGTTGTTTGCGCCGGATTCCTGGAATACGTCGACGACGTTCCCGCCTTTTTCCGAGAGCTCGCGAGGCATGCGCCGGGGCGCCAGATCATCTTCACGTACATGTTTGGTGACGACAAGAAGTCCCGAACGGAGATGAAGGTGCACAACGACTATCAAAGCTCAGATGAACTCCTGGCAGCAGTCGGTGCCTCGCTCTCCTACGCCGACGAGTTCGCGTACGACCGCAGGACAGGGATTTACAACGCAACGCTGAGTTCGGGCCAAGGCAATGGGCCCGTGAACCGGCATCGGATCACCGATATTCTCGAAAAGCGCGAGCCGCGAATCGTCAGACTGTTTCGCAGAATGGGCCGCTCGATCAGGAAGCGCTTCCCGAAGGCCAAGTCAGAGTAGGGAGTTCCTCCAAGAACCCCTCGACGGTCGGTTGCGTGCGCTGGCCCAATTCGACCTTCTTGAGCTCCGCGTAAGCGCACTTCCACACCTGATCTCGCCAAGCGATGTACGCTACAGCTTCCGCCGCCCACGCCTCTTCGGTGCTTTTTTCGTACGTCGAAATCGACACCGCGTTGTCGTAGCGACGTTCTTGCGCTTTGGCGTCGAGCATGGCGACGATCGCCGCTTTATAGTCATCAATAGAAGGCGGCGGCGCGGGGCGGATGGTAATGACGTTCATTCCTGCGGCTCCTCTGCTTCGGCGGCAATAGCGGCCTGCTCGGCGAGCCACGCTTCGGCGCCTATTCCGTGGCCCTCCGGTTCGCTAAAATCCGCCGTCCACAGATCGCGCTGGCTGCGATCGATCGGAATTTCGGATTCGTCCACAAAACGATAAGGGACACCAACAGGGACGTCCTTGCGAGCCACATCCGAAAGCGGCAAATTCGTCAAAGGAGTGCCATCTGCCCTGTGACAGATAAGTACAACGATGCCGCCGCTGTCGTTAGGGTAGATGATGCGCTGAACCATCGGGTCAGTCTCCAAACACGGCTACAGTGTTGTTGTTGGAATCAAGTCTTTGTGTCGTGGTGCCACAGGAAATGACGTTGATGGCGGTGGTGGTTTGAGACAACACAGACAGCCACCGCATGTTGCCGGACCCATCTGTACCTCCCATACCAACTGCGGCGAAATTGGCGTTCGCCATAGCGGAAGCTAGGTTGACAGTGTAGTCGCCCACGTTGTTGTCGGAGATAGAAGTTACACCATAGCTGTCGTTGATAGCGACAACACCAGACCCGTTGAACTTAACCCAGGCCTTAGCCATGCCCTGATGATCCCCCATCGTGGACACAGAGGGGACACGAGCAGTATCCGTCCCGGTAGCAACCTCAGCAGCAGTTGCGAGCTCAACAAGACCTGCAAAGGTCGCTGACGCTCCAAGGGAAGCAAGGTTGGACGGGGTTAGCGCACGACCCGCATCAGACTTTCCTTGCGCTTCGGCGTTGGTTGCAAGTTCGACAAGGCCCGGCGCCGTGGCCGAAGCAGGCGGTGGTACAGCCAGGATCCAGGCGCCTGCTGCTGCGTTCGCGGCGGTGTCGTAGTTGGCTGTGTAACGGCTACCGTCAAGGATGTCGCCAGCGGCCAGGGCAACGTCGGCGCCAGCGACAATCTTGCGGATTGCCTTGGCGCCGACACCGGAGACATTCAGCGTGGTGGCGCCAGAGTTGTCGGCCGAGGCCTCGAAGGTGATGACGTCGAGATCCGTATAGGCGGTCAAGGCAACCGCCGGGGTCAGCGTCAGCGCATTCGCGGAGCCACCGGCCAAAGGAAACCGCTGGCGTTCGCCGACTGTTGGCGTCCAGGCGAGGTTGTTGGTGATGTCGATGGCCTCAATAACGATCCAGCTCGTGCCATCGTACCTCTTCACCAGCCACAGCGGGTCGAGGGTGTCGTCGAGCCACGTCAAACCTGCGACGGCATATCCCGGTGCCGCGGCACCCTTGTGGCCGGTATGAAGCGCGTTGCGCCACGAGTTCAGGTCAGTCGCAAGCGCTGTGCCGGACTTTATGTTCGGGTCAAGCGTCCCGAAGTCGAATTGGCTCATAGAATGATGCTCCCGTAGCCCTTGGCGACGTAATCCATGGTTCGTGCCACCGGGGTTCCCCCCGAATCAAAGTACTGGATGTGGAAACCGGCCGGTCCCTTGGCCGTGATCGACTTGCGGTCACCAGTCGCCATGTCCTGGTCGTTGGTGCCAATGCCATGCAGTGCACGGAACGGCGGGGTGAACGATATATCGAGGCCAATCGCCGGCACCGCGATATCGTCGCCGGCGATGACGCGATCCGGCATATCGATCTGGACGTGAAGGGTTCTGACCGCCGGGGTCACGAAACTGTAATCGGCGGTGCCGTCCTCTGCGGCCCTTCCTTCGAGATGCAGCCGAAACCTGAAAGCCCGAGTGGTGATGTCACCAACCATAAAGGGGCGCCATGAGCTCCACAGGCCGAGGATGGGATCGGAGCTGGTGTCGGATATCTCAAGGGAGACCTCCCAATCCTCGGGGTCGGAATCATCGAGGACAGCGACATCTGCGAGCGTAGCCCAGCCTGCCATCACGTTCTGCTGGTTCTCTCCGACTGCATCGATCAATGCGGTGACACGCGAGGTGTAGACATCGCCGAGGTCGAAAATATCAGCGAAGTCGTAGGTGCCCGTCACCACGACGCCGCGAGAGTCCTCGGCGCCGTCGCCCTCGGCAAGCGAGATCACGGTGCTGAGGGTCTCCCATCTCGACATCACGTTTCTGGGCAGCAACCGCAGGATCCCGCCGGAGACATCGACGTCGGTTCTAACCCCGGCAAAGGTTGGCTCTTCTGCGATGACCTCGACAACGTTGAGCCCTGCGATGGCCGAGACGCCGGTTTCTATCGTTGCCGGATTGGTGCTCTTGAGCCCGGTTGGAAACACCGCCTTGATCAGGTAGGTGCCGACCATGGTCGGCACCTGCACGCTGGTGCCCGATACCGACGGGATCAGCGTCGTCGCCGAGTTCCAGTCCACCACGAGGCCATCGACGGAAACGAAGCGGATCTCGTAGGTGATCCCAGGTCCCACGACTGCGGACCAGCTCAACGTTGAGAGATCACCGAGAACCGAGATCCTGAAGTTGGTGACATCGGGGGGCGCATTGAGCAGCGTGTCGATGGCGATCGTCGGCGACGTGTTCCACCGCGAAGTGTCGCCCGATACGAACCGACATCTGATCCTGAAGGTGTAGACCCCAGGCTCGAGACCACTGATCTTTGATGTCGTCAGAGGGGCAAGAATAACGGAGGCCGGCAGCCAGAGCGGATCCGCATCGCTCTCATTGCGGTATTCGATTTCATAGGCCTGGACCTGCCCAAGAGTGGGTGCAATCCAGAATAGGTGCGCCGAGGCAAGGTCGCCCTCTGCTTCGCCCTCGAACTGGAGGAAGTTTGCCGGGGGTTGGGCATAGGGATCGAATGGTGTCGTGATGTTGCTTTCGAAGGCAGGGATCACGCCGGTGTCGGCTGCAGCAATCCCAGGCGCATCATCGACGAGGGTGACCCGCGCCGTCATATCCTCCTGTGCCTCGATCGCGACAACCCTGTAGACCCCGCTCTCCCTGTCGGCTTCGCCCAACGTGAAGAGGTCTCCGGCCGCTGGAAGATCGTCGTTTCCCTCTAGCAGGAGCGTCGATGTCTCGCCGGCGGCACCTGGGATAAGCGAACGAACCAGGAAGGCGCCGTCAGCCAGCCTGATCCGGATCTGATAGAGCTTGTCGCTCTCGAGCATGACGAGCTCATCGATCTCGATGGACTGAGCCCCGACATCGACCGATTTCACACGGCCGCTGGCGATGCCGACCAGCATGACGTCATGAGCGACACGGACGCGATCCGCCCGGGTGCAAAGCAGGTTTTCGAAGTCGACGTTCAGCGTGTAGGTTTCGGGACGAAGCCGGAGCTGCGCGATGTGGAAGCGCCCATGGCGCCATATCGAGTCCGGCTTCGTTACCCCCGGAAACTCGATTCCCTCGAAACGGGTTGCGTTCGCGGCCGAATAGCCATCGTCGTAGACGATACGCTCGTCCTCGCGCCAATCCCGCATCTCATTGATGAACCTGACGCGCCAGGCATGGGGCAGTTCGCGGAACTCGTGCTGTGCCTCGAAGCCCCAGCTGTTGCGCGGCGTAAACATCTGGACGATCGGCGTATCGAGCTCGTCCCAGACCACCGACCACAGACCATCCTTGAAGATCGGTACGGCGCGACCGGCGGCGCAGATGTCGGCCAGGGTGTCGAACACCGATGCCGCGGCGACGCGGGGATGATCGAAAGTCCAGCCGTTGGCGACGCAGTAGCCATGCCAGCCCTGAAGAGCGACAAGATCGATAGCCGCATCTCCGACCGGTCGCGCGTTAGCGGCACCCTGAAGGACATGACGGTACAGGTCGGCGGGGTTTCGGGAGGGTTGGTTGTCGACCCAGGCCGCACCATTCCACGATTTCACCAACGACGTCGCGATGCCGTTGAGGGTGTCCAGCGTCCCGTTGAGCTGCGACGTCGCCTTGATCTTGATCGCCGAGACGCAAAGCGGTTTCGAAAACGTCAGCGGGGAACCGGTGCGGAAGCCGCGGAGTGCCGACCATACCGCTGTTTCGCGGACCTGAGTGCTGTTGTTGGTGTCGGGGCTCGTCTTCGAGACCTCGACGTCATACTCGCCCTGCGGGACCACCGCGGATACGGTCCGCCGGATCGTATTGACGGTCCGGGCCGAGATCACGAGCTCGGGCAGCGTCGTCCAATCGATGGTGCCGAACAGGCGATAGCGCACCGAAATATTGACCTGCCGGGTGCGCTTCTTGCCCTTGTCGTCGATGTAGATGAGGCCATTCGGCATCACGATATCGACGGAAATCTCATTGATATCGGCGGCAGTGGTCCGCCGATGCCAGCCGTCGACCTGCTTGAGATCTATCGAAAGCGGTTCTTCTACGACCTGACGCGGATAGAGCGTGACAGGCAGATCAGAAGGATAACCGGTGCGGGTTTCGATCTCGACTTCATCGAACGACGACAGCAGCGTCTCGCCGATTTTGATGTCATCGACCTGCAGGGGGCCGTAGCCCCAAACGAACAACAGGCGGAGGTACTGATTCTCGCCGCTGGATTCGGTGTAGGGCAGGGCACCGTAGAACGGGCTGATACGATGCTTGCCGAGGACAACAGGCACGGGCTCAAATGGCGCGGCCTGGTTGCGTGAGTTTACGAGCGAGTAGCTCGGCTTCGGCTGGGAAAGTTGCGGCGGACGCGGAGCAAACAGGGCATTGAGCAACAGCTTCACGCCGAAGCTCAGGCCCGCCATGATGATCTTGCCGAAGAAGCCGAGGCCGCCGATGAAGGCGCTGAAGCCTGTAAACGCGGCCGAAAGCGCGGCGAAAAGCGGTGCGATGAAACCCTGAACAGTGGGGCGTAGCGCTACCGTGGTGCCTGGCTTCGGCCTCACCAGATGCCAAGCCGCGGCTTCGATAGGATGGCCGGCGAGATGAACGATGAAATCCGAGGCAATCGACCTGCAGCCGTCCGTTGCGACGACGAGATCGACGATCTCGGCGATCGTGGAGCCTGGGGGCGCCGACAACTCGGTGCGTTCGACCCGCAACGGGTGCAGGGCGGCGACAACCCGAATGCTGTCCTTGGTACCGAGGATCTCGCCGGTCAGAGCGGTGGGCACTGGCATCATGTTCATGATGCCGCGACTCCATCGTGCCTGAAGAAGCCGAGGACGCGACGGCGCAGGCGGAATGACCGGTAGCTCTCGATGACGGAGCCGGCACCGCGCTCGATGTGCAGGACACGGGCGCCGCCGATGACGATACCGACATGACGCGGACGGCCGCCTAAGGACATCAGCACGGCGTCGCCGGGGCGTTCTGTACCATCGGGGATCTCGGTCCAGCAGTCACGGCGGCCGTCGATGAGGGCGGACACCGCATCTCCATCGGCTGCGGTCTGGTAATCGTCGCGAAAGCTCGGCAATTCGATGCCGAACCGCTCGGCGTAGACCAGGGCGAGAAGCCCCCAGCAGTCACAGCCATTGCGGTCGCGACCCCGGTCCAACCAGGGCAGCCCTACAAAATCATCAAGGTTCATGAGATCAGAACAGTCCTGGGAAACCACTGGGGTTGAAGGTCTCGGCCGGGTATGGCTCGTCGGTGAGGGCGTCGATCGAGACCTCGAGGGTGATCACGTTCGCGTTGTATTGGGCGCGGCTGACCTGGAAGTCCGGGTAGCCGATCTCGACGTTATCCGGCGAACTCCCCAGCACCAGCTCGAGCTTGGCGATGCCGGGACTGGAGATTCCGCGGATCTGCTCGACGATTTTCCGACTGACGTTCTCGACCATGAAGCGGGCCGCCGGCGCCCGTTCCCCGAGATCGTCGGGAAGCGAGACCACCATTGGACAAAACGTATAAGTGTCGCCCCGGCTGATGGTCCCATAGGTCAATGGCTCGTCGGAAAGACGCTCCGTGGGATCGCTGCTGAGAAGAAGCGGCGTCGGAAACGAGGGATGTGTCAGGGTCAGCAATCCAACCATGACCTCGCCGGTTTCCTGCGAGTTCATTGCCTGCCGAAGGGTAATCGAGACCGTTCGGCTCAAGGCAACACCTCGAGATCAAGCGCGGCAATAAAGGTGTCGCCGCCTGGGCTCGACCAGGCCGGCAGATTGGCGCTAAATCGCACAAGGATCGGGGCCCGGGTCAGCGGATCCGGGAACGTGAAAGGCAGCGTGCCGCCGGCCAGCGTCGTCTCTACGAAATCGTCGAGAATGGTACGTTGAGCCCCCGACATGGTCATGCGGCCCTGGAGGGGCCCCGGCATCGACGATGACCGGCGCCGCACCTTGGCGGGGCCAAGATCGGGCTGGGTCCGGAGGCGCCCGTCGCCCTGTGCCTCGGAATAGCCCTCGGTCAGAAGATACTGCGGCAGCGTCGCCGGCCAAGCAGCGACCATTACCGCCTCTTCAGAGCTTCGCGTGCCCCGAACTGGGTCCGCAGCGTGTTGTTGGCCGCGGTGCCGCGTCGCGACAGCTTTTCGGCGACGACACGGTCGACAATGATGTCGATCGCCGTGGTTCCATCTGCCTGTTCCCTGGATTCCGCTTGCACCGAGGCGCCCCCGAGGTTGTTGATGTTGATGCTCACCTTGTTGCCACCGACGACCTGGCGGGCGTGCTCAAACGACTTGAACACCGGCTCCCCACGCCGAAGGATGGCGGGCACTTCGTCATGGCCGAGCCCAGCACCCGGGGTTCCGTTATGGTAGCGAGGAGCCCCGATGAAGACTCGAGGATCGACGCCGGCACGAGACCTGGTCGCATAGCCAGCGACGCCCCCATCATGAAACAGCCCCCAGGACCCTGACAGGATGTCCATGGTGGCCAGTGGCGAGATCGAATTCATGAAGCTGAAGGCGCCGCCGACGCCCCCGAACATTCCGGACAGGCCCTTGAACCACGACGAACCGCCGCCCTGTGCCGATCCCATGAATGATTGGAGCTGCTGAGCGAACCCTGACAGGCCGCCTGTGGTCTGCTGGAGGCCCTGGGCGGCCTGATTGCCGGCGGTGCCGGTCCGCAGCATCGCCGACGCCGTTTTTTCAGCGGAGCCACCCAGCTTGTCGAGCTGGGCGTTGAACTTGTCGACATAGACGGAACCTGAGGTGCCGAGGACATCCTTGGCACCGGCCCCACCGCTTAGCGGCCGCCCCGTGAACCACACCGACGCGGCATCCTGAGGGTTCCCGTATTTCGCCAGCGATTTCCCGAAGAAATGATCGAACACAGAATCCTGGGCGCGCGGGTTCGCGAGGAACTGGCCCGGCGTCATCGAAGTGCCGAGAGCCTGTTTCGTCCATGAAGGAATGTTGGCGCCCATGACCTGATAGGCCCCATAGGCTCGGTCACCTTTCGTCCAAGGACCCAGCGCCGAATATCCACCGCTGCCAAGGCTCTCGATTGCCGAGATCGCCTGTCGGAAGATCGACATGTCAGTGTTCGAGTTCGCCGGCGCAAACATGCGGGTGACAGCCGATCCCGATGTGACGTCGCGCAGCGCGCTCCAGGGATCCGCACCACCACCGCCGGACTTCCCGCCAAGCCCTATGGCGCCGAGGATGGCACCGACGACGCCACCGCCGGCGCTGCCTCCAGTGGCGCCGCCGACGAGCGAGTCCACGATCGAGTTCAGTAGCTTGTCGAGAACGTTGTCCAAGGCCCTGTTGAGGGCGTTCAAGATCGCGTTGCCAAGGGCCTTCCCGAAGGAGTCACCCTGCATCAATCCTGCCTGGAAGTCGTCGAAGAAGCCGCGGATGCCCGCGCGAAGCTGCTCGATCCGTTGGTTCTCCCGGATCGCTCTGGCGATATCGGAATTGAGATCGATTGGAAGACCGGCACCGCGGAGGCGGGACGCGATCTCCTGATCGCCTGCACTCCGGAACATCTGTTCCCGCTCGAACTGAACCTCGCGGAGGAGATTGGTGCGGGCGATCTCTTCGGCGTAGCGACCATATTCGGCCGCCTTCTGCTTGATGAGGTCGATTTCCTTCTGGTCGGCCTCGATCCCGTTCCTTGCGGCCTCCTCACGCAGTTTCGCAGTGAGGTCGTATTCCATGCGGAGCCGGGCAACCTCGCCGACGGTCTGTCCGATGAGACCAAGTTCGAGCTGCTGCGACGCCAAAGTCTCTTCGAGGGAGCGAGCCCGGTCTCGACGTGCTTCGGCGAGTGCCTTTTCGGCCTCCGCCAGCGCCAGCTTACCAGCGATGTCGATGCGATCCGCACGCGCCGCCGCACTTTCGCTGTCATTGTACTGTGCCGCCGCCGCTGCACGAGCCGCAGCTGCCTTATCGGCCGGAGATCTCGCCAACAAAGCATCGAGCTGCGCCTGTGCAGCGGCACGTCGCCGCGCCGCAGCGACTGCCTCCTGAGCCTCGAACAGGGCGAAATTGCCCATGTCGTCACGATTGGTCTGGCCGCGCGACAACAGCATCCCGTTGGGGCCGCGGTCGTTGAAGAGACGTTTCAGCTCCCGGTCGGCGGCCTGGATCGCCTCGGCGAGATCCTTGAATGGGGCCAGCGCCGCGATGGCATCGGCTGCGATTGCCTTGATACCTGCGTTCGCAGATGTCTGACCGATCTCTTCGAGGTTCTTGATGAGCCCGAGCACATCGGGCCGGCCCTGAATGGTTGCGTTCTGCAGCGCCTCGAAATCGATCTGCAGCGTCTTGAACAGCGTGGTGCCACGGAATTCGCGGGCGCCGAAACCGGTGATATCCAGGTTCTTGTTGATCGCAGAGGTGACGGCCTCGCCGATAGCGCCGGCGCCGAACATGGTCGGCTTGTTGGCATCGCGGAGCCGTTTCACCAATTCGGTGAGGTTGCTCTCGAGCCCGAAGGTGACCGCTCCGGTGCTTTCGCGGCCGTACTTGCTCCGCTGGTCTGCGGCTTCGCCCCAGAGATCGCGAACCCGGCCAATTGCCTTCTCGTGCTCCTTGAGCACGTCATCCAGCGATTTCGTTTCGGCCTTTGACTTCGAAAAATACTGAATCGCTGCGGCCGCGGCGCCGACCAATCCGATGGTGATCAGTGACACCGGGCTGATGATCGAAAAAAGCGCGGAAGCGAGCGTTCGGGCAGCGCCAGCGGCGCCCTGCTGTCCGAGGACAGCGGATAGCTGGGTGCCCTGCTGCAAGGCGATCTGTAGCGGCGACATCCCCATCGCCGAGGTGACAGCTATGTCTTGGAACTGGGCCGCGACGTTCGCGGTATTGTATCGGTTGTCGTTTGCGAAGCCCCTGTTCTGGTTGGCGGCGATGACGGGGGTATCCGCCATCGTCGAGTTCAATCGCTGCTGAGCCTCCCGCACCGCGTTGAGTTCGACGATCTGCTTCTGGCGCAGTGCAGAGATCACGCGAGCAGCATCCTGCTGCGAGGTGACACCACGTTTCACCGCGGAATCGGCCGTCAACATGGCTCTGTCGAGCTCACGAGCCGCCGCTACCTCTGCCCGGGTGACGGGGTCGATAGATGCCCGCAGCCGATCCCACGATGCGGCGACACGCCCAATCGAGGCCGATTGGACCATGAGCATGTCGGTGGCCTTGCCAGCACCAGCAGCCAGCTTGTCCTCACGATCCCTCAACCGATCGACGGCAGCCTGGGCAACCGCCATGGCCCGAACGTATTCGGCGGAACCCTGCGTCGCGCCGCGCGCATCGATGGTGAGTTCGGTTACGACGGCATTCATTGTCTGCCTTCTGACTGTTGGGTATGCTGGCCTGGAGTTTGTGGGGCCAAGCAAAATGCGCACATTGGGCGTACTGGTGATCCTCGGGGCGATGGGCCTGCCTGCTCAGGCGCAGGTCGTCGTCGACGATTCCACAGCATCCGTGGGTGACGTGATGCTCAAGGAGGTCGTAGCAGCGATGTCGGATCGACTGTCTGACCCCGGATCAGGACAGCTGCGCCGGCTCCGAATGTTCACGCCGGTCGGAGCTGACTACGAAGCGGTCTGCGGCGAGTTCAACGCCAAGAACGGTTACGGCGGATATGTCGGATTCGCGCCGTTCCAGTATCTGCCGCCGTACAAGCGGCTGATCATGAGCGGTGCGGGATGCCCAGGCTAGCCACCTGAATCTTTCGCCTCGGCTCGCGCCGCGATATAGGCATGATCGAGCATCTCGATCATTTCGATCTCCCAGGGCGTGAACCTGAAGCCGGTCAGCCGCTGGAATGCATCGATCTCGGGATAGGTGAGGAGGGAGGGACCGAAGCCGTTGGTGCCTCGGCGATTGGACAGGCGGTTGAAGCGGCTCCAGAGGTAGACGAGGCACCAAGGCAGCGGAGGAAGGTCGAGCTCGGTCTCGAGCTGCTCTCGGCGCTCCGGGGTCCGGGCTCTATCGAGGAGACCCTCGATGTGATCCCGCGCCGAGATCCCGTCGGTGTCCGGCGCGGTAAGTGCGAAATATGCCTTGGCGTGAGCCTCTAGGGCTTCGGCAAGGCCTTCGTAAAAGCCTTTTCGTCACCGATGACATCGACGAGCTGCCCCAAAGCCCACCCCATCTTAGGGTGCATGAACACCTTGTAGGCGGCGTCTTCCGAATAGGTGATCGGATCCGGCGAGATAAATGCGAGCTTCACCGGCGTCCAACCGACGATGCGGCTGACAACCCAGCCGATGTTTTCCCGCTTTTGCTCCTCAGGATCCCGTTCCTCGGCCTTGATCTTCCTGCCATTGAGCTGCTGGGCTTCAAGGTTGGCCCGGCGCTTCAGGTTCTTGCGAGCGAGTTCGTTCGACCAAGCCATCGCGTTCGGATGGCTCTCGTCCGCGATTTCGATAAACCAGCCGGTACCTACAGTCGTACCGGGCTTCAAGACCTCGTAGCGGATCGTATCAACGGGCGCGAAGCCGGTGATGTCGACGAACCCGGCGTCGGTTTCAGGTGCTTTCGTCATGGGGGATTGTCCTTTGTGGGAAAGGTGGCGAGGCGGCGCCCACACACCGCCCCGCCTTTCGCATGCGACTCGTCCAGCTGTGGGGCCGGATCTGGCCTATTTCTTCGGCGGCGCTTTGGCGCTTTCGGCGGGTTCATCGGCTGCCTTGCCGGTGTCGCTGATCTCCAGCGCGGAGAGATCGGCGACGCGGCGCGGCGGCCAAGTCACGGCGATGCCTGTTGCCTGGCCGTCGACGATCGCGACGCGCAGCGCCTCGGCGGCGTCGCGGATAGCCTTTTCCTTCGCTTTCATGGGTGGTTACCTTTCCGTTTTAGGAGCTTCAGGTTGCGTTGCTGACCTGGATCTTGAGGGCGGTGGCGTCGTATGCGCCGCCCCTGCTGTCGATGCCGACGAGCGCCGGCGGGACCGAAATCGTCTGGGTGCGGGGGCCACCTGCCTTGGCAAGCGCCGACTTGTCGACGGAACCCAGAGTAAAGTTGGGTACGAAGATCGAGACAAAGCTCGCCGGGGCAGCCTCGTTCTCTTGTGCCAGAATATGCAGTGACAGTGGGTTTTCGTTGATGAAGTCGGCTACGGTGAGCAGATCCTTGCGCAGCATCGACAGGTTCATCGACACCAACTCGGTACCGGTGAAGACATCCGGGGCATATGGCGTCGCGCTGATGACATCGGGGGACACGCCCTGGATATCCACGGACAGATCGAACGAGGTGAGGTCGATCATGTCGACACCACCCATGCGAACCACGGCCTCGACGACCGCAAGCGGCTCCCCGGTTGACGTCGTCGGTGACGTGAAGTGGGGCGACGATCCCGAAGCCAAGGCGTCGAACTGACCGGTGCCGACCCAGGAAGTATCGAGCATAAGCAACCCGTTGGGTTGCATCGACAGCCGGAAGGAACTCCAGACCGCGTCAGTGAACAATTCGGACTGGTCTAGATCGTATTCGTGCTCCTCGATTGTGAAATATCGCTTCACCAGCGCGCCGGCGCCCGGGTTGACGAGGACACGCCCTGTACGGGTGATCGTGAACGCGGTATCGGCGACCGCATTGACGATGAGCGTTTCCGCGACTGTCATTGTGGTGGCGGTCAGCGCGGTGATCCTGAGGTTGCGGCCGTTGTTACCGGCCGTCGAATGGCCGGTAAGCACGACGACGTCGCCGACACGGAGACCAGCCGTGATCCATGATCCAGCGGCGGCCACGATGGTGTTGGCACCCGTGGTGATGCTGGTCAGACCGGCCGTGGCTTCGGTGATCGCCAGGTTGGCGGAACCCCAGGTGCCGCGCATCACGGCTTCGAAAATGTCGTCGAAGCCGGCGATGGAAAGCTCGCTGGAATATTGGCCGTTGGTCTTCTGGAGCCCATGGCGTCCACGGGTCGAGAGGCCGTCGCGCCTGACTTCCTGGCTTTCGATGGGGGCCTTCGAAAGCCTGCCACCCTGGCCGCCGGTCTGGCGGATGACCTTTGCAGATCCGCCGCTGGCCTGGCTGCCTTGCCCGGCCTGAACCTTGGCAGCGGCGTAGCCGTTCCAATTCTGAGAATATGCCATGATTGGGCTCCTTGGAGATGCGGATCAGCCGCGATGCCAGTACGTGAAATCGACGGACATCGTGACGCGGAACCAGTTCCCGTCATCGGACCCGCTGTCGCCGTCGTCGACCTGCGGTGAAAGAGAGCGGACGTAGGATCCCTGTCCGTCCTCATAGAATTTCGCGGCTCGGAAGATTTCGCCGATGGCAACCGCATACTGATTGGCGGTGGCCTCGCCGCTACCAACCGGGGCGAAGACATGGACGTAGATCGTGCCGGGATACCGCCAGCCACGATTGCCAGGGGTCCCGAAAGTCCAGATGCTGCTTCCGAGACCGACGACCTCAAGTTGGATCCACGGCTGCAGGACACCGTCGACATCGACTGGTGGCCACGGGGCAGCGGGCTGTTCGTTCTGGACGGTGATCCGTGTCGTCGTCCAACCGGCCTCGAGCCGCGCGCGGATCGCGGCTTTGGCGCCTGCATAGTCGGCCATATCAGCGTTCCGTGATGACGAGGACGGGATACCGGAGATCGCGCGCCTTGGAGCCGCGAATGGCGCCACCGACGACGGCCCGGAATGTGAAAACGACGCTGGCCAGATTGCCGAAGCGCCCCTGTACGATCTTCGCGGTTTCCTGATAGACGCGAGATGTACCGGGCACCCGCATCGTCATCGAGCCGACTTCGATCTTCCTGCTGTAGGGCAAGGGATTGCTGATCGAGACCTCATCGCCGGTACTCCAACCCTTGAGATTCGACACCGCGGCTCCATTCAGGAAGAGCTGGTGCGCCATCCGATATTCGCCGGAGAGGAGCGGGGACCGGTCGAACAGCGTCTCCATCGCGAATTGGGCGACGATGTCGAGGCGTGGATAGACGTAGTGGATGATCCCGTCCGCTTTCACAGCCTCTTCGACGGCACCAACACGGCCATCGACAAACCGCTGAAACGATGTCGGCCGCGGATCGGTCCCCATCACGCGGGCGTGCTCGCGCTTCGCGACCTTGACGAGCTGCTTCCGGGTTTCCTCGAGGGTGGCTTGCGTCGCGATGCGGAACTGCTGGCCGATCCCGGCGGTGCGCGCCATTAGCCTCTGACCTGCAACTCGATGCGGACAAGCGTGTCCACGATCTCGATCGGGTTGGCCGATACGATCCGGCGTGGCGCCCCATCGACGACGACGAACCCGTTCTGCGGCGGCACCCCGAATGCACCGAGCCCGGTCGGCGACAGCACGACCTTGCTGTCGCCTTGCTGGATGATCCCGACTATCTCGTCCGGTTTGTAGAAGCGGACGCGCGCCCGGACCGAAATCTGTCCAACCGCGGTGTTGGTCTTCCGGAGCTGGATCGTTGATCCCGCTTCGAGCAGGGCGGCGTCGAGATCGGCGATCATCTCCGCCGGCGTCATCGCGCCCTGACCTTCAGCTTCATGGTCTGGTCGTAGATTCGGCCGCCTGTGGTCTCGACACGATTGAGCAGCTCGTAGTTTACGCCGGCGGTCCCTGCGGACAGCCAGACCTTCGTCACGGTGTTCGTGTGCGAGGAGCTGTCGATGACCAGGCCGGTGCCGACCGCGATTGACCACGTCGACCCCGAGATCGTGTCGCCGGGAAGCCGTGCGGTCCAGTCGAGCTCGTAATCCTTGACGTCATCGGGATCCTTGGGGGCCTCCCAGACCTCAGCCATCGGTGAAACCTTTCATATCGCCCTGCGCCTGGCTTCCGCCGGCAGCTCGGTGCTTCGATCTTCGTTGCCCAACACGAGCCGTCGATCTTCGGCCCCCAGCACGCTTCGGCGGTTTTCGGCGTCGAGGACGCGCAACCTGGTCTCACCGGCAATCACCGCACGTCTATTCTCAGCGGCGAGCTCGACGATCCGTTCCGGTGGCGTCGGTGACCCCTGGAGCGCATGACCAGCCCCGGAAGCCGACGACTGGCCGGACGAGGTGCCGTCGGCTTCCGCAACCGCGGAACCGATCGACAGTGCGACGCCGAATCCGCTCGATATCGCGACGCCGGCGCCGATAGCCGACGACAAGCCATCGGCATCGCCAAAAGCAGTCGTGGCCCCGATAGCTGCGGATACCGAGCCACCGTTTGCGGCCACTACAGCGGTGCAAGTCGCCGATCCGGCTCGCGCCACGATCGCTGATCCTGCTGCAGAGGCCTGCGCGGCGCCCGACGATGTCGCGATGGCCGACGCGATTCCGGCGCCCTGGCTGACTGCGGAGCTGCTCCCGCTGGCAGATGCCGCCGAAGCAGCGGTCGCGCGACCGACGCCAGCTCCGATGCCAGAGGAAGTCGAAAGTCCGCCGGCACCTGCGACGGCGGCACCAACGGCTGAAACGCTGCTGTTTCCCGACGCCAGGCCGGTGCTGGCCGAGGACGACAGCCCTGATACGCTCGACGAGCCAGAGGCAGAACCGGCGCCAGCCGAGATCGTGACCGCGGCAGCTGCGGCAACACCGGCGCCCGAAACCGAGCCGGCAGATCCCGCGGTGGCCCGGCCAGTGGCCTGGACCGATGCGGTTGCGCTGCTCGACCCCGAACCCGTTCCTGTTGCGGCTCCACTAGCGCTAGCCTGGCCCGAGCTGCTTGCCGCACCTATGGCGGCAGCAATCGGTCGGCCTGTGGCCGCCGCCGACGCGAGCCCAGCTGCTGCGCCGGTGCCTGTTCCGGTCGATTGCCCGGTTGCCGAAACAACAGAGCCCCCGCCGGCTGTTCCGCCACCACTGGATATCGTGACAGAGGTTGCAGCGGCAGTTGCTGTCGCGGCCCCCGTAGATGCCCCTGCGGCCGATCCGATGCCGGAACCTAAGCCAGTGGCGACTCCCGCCGAGGATGCGGCCCCGACGCCCGCCGTTGTGGCGGCGCCTGAGCCCGCTGCGGCGCCGAGACCTGATGCCGCCGATGAACCGGCGGCCGTCGAGGCACCTTGCGCTGTGACGCCACCTGTAGCCGAAGCTGCGGCCGTTCCGGCGCCAGTGGACCGACCGGTGCCCGTTGCCGCCCCGGATCCCCCTCCAGCACCAACTGCGGCATCGATCTTGATCCCAACCGCCGTCGCATTTCCGGTACCGGAGGAAGCGCCGACGCCTTCACAAGTTGCCCGGCCAGTTGCTGTCGCTGTGCCAGTTCCGGTTGCCGAGGCGCTAGCGGTTCCAATTGCGGTACCAGCGCCCGACGCTGTTCCGGTGCCACCTGCTGCGCCAGCCGAGCCGGCCGAGACAGCATAGGTGATAACAATGAGGCCCTGGCCACCGATACCACCGTTGCCGGTATCGCCGCCGCCTCCACCCCCACCACCGTAGAGCGCACCAGCACCACCAGCGCCACCAGAGAAACCACCGCCGCCGCCGCCGCCGCCGGAACCATGGGTATTATCCCACTCGGCGCCGACGCCGCCGGCAGCACCTGTGGTGACACCGCCGCCGCCGCCACCGCCTACAGCACCGCCAGTGCCCGCACCTGACCCGCCAGCACCGCCACCATTTCCATATGGTCCAGCACCGCCAGGACTGCCGTTGGCCCCACCATTGGTGCCTGCGGTGGACATGTTGCCGCCGGCACCGCCGCCACCACCGCCACCATCGTTGGAGCCCGTCGCGCCGTTACCACCGTTCTTGCCGGCGCCCCCTATGCCGCCGGCGCCGCCGCCACCGGCACCCTGGCCGCCGGAATCACCGTTGCCGCCATTGCCGCCGGCAAATTTGACATCTCCGACGCCGGAGGTATCTCCGCCTAAACCGCCAGCTGTTCCGGTGGAACCTGCGCCAGCCTTGGCTGACACTATGGATCCTGCCAGCGTCGTGCCCCCGAAGCAGGTATCGGCGCCATTGGCAGAGCTTGTTGCACCACCTGTGCCGACCACAACCGTTTCGGTCGCGTTAAGCCCGGTGACATCGAACGAGGCGGAATAGGCTCCACCGCCGCCACCACCGCCCGTGACATCTTCACCGGCACCACCGCCGCCGATGACCTCGATGCAATTGACATCGGACCAGTCGCTCGGCTTCGTCCAGGTACCGCTGCCTGTTGCGGTAATGAACGAGGTAACGACATTAGGATCTGGCTTGATCGCAAGAACGATCGATGTCGTGACGTCGTTGGCCTGAGCCCAAGTAACGGCACCAGTCGCGGCCGCTGTCGTCTGGTTCGAAATGGCCAGACATGTGCCGCAGTTGTTGCCGCCGGTATTGATGTTGTCGAAGCGCTCAACCAGCGAAGTCGGGCTGGTTGCGGCCTGCGTCGTGATCGTGCGCGCGCCGACTGTATTGTAGACCACGAGACCCACGGCGCACCCGTTTACGCTAGGGGTTATCGAGGCGTGGGTCTCGTTACCGGAAGTATTGTCTTCGAGCGAATAGGTGTCGAAAGGATCGCCCGTCGGATAGGCAAACCGCAGGACGACAATGCCGCCAGAGCTCGCGGTCGTCATCCCGCTTACTGTGATCGTCTTGCCGGCTGTCGCAGATGTGGCGCGCTTCCACCACAAGGAAGCCTTGGACGTTTCCGAGTTCTTTCGCGTCCAGGTGTTGCCACCGGTGTCATTGTCAGTGACCGTCGGAGCGGCGGTTGCTCCACGATTGGTCGCCGCCAACACCATGATATCGCCGGTTCGAACCGTCGACGGGATCGTTATCGTAAAAGATGTCGTCGGATTGGTCGAACCAACCGCGGAGCCGACAACGACTATGGCCATCGTGGCTACTTCGCGATGCCGAGCAGCTTCTTCCGCGTCGCCGCGCGCGCCTCGAGCATCCGGGCCCGAACGAATTCGGGATACTTCCTGCCCTCCGCATAGGCATCGGCGATGGCATCTGACATCGCCCTTTCGACCTCCTTCGCCAAGGGTATCATGTCAGATGAGCTCGGACGTACGCAGACTCCGACAGCATCGACGACACGGGGATAGAGCCGCTCGGCGCGCGGTCGCAGTGTATCCGGCAGTCCGGACGGATACCCGTTGTCGACCAGCCAACGATGCGAATATGCGCGCAGCTTGAGGTCGATCGACGCGGCCTCGGTGCGAGCCCGATGCAGCATGAACAAGGTCTCAACATCGTTGGCGGGCTGACGAAGGTGCGGGGAGACCTCGCGCCAGAGCGCGCGGGCACCGGCGACGTCGAGCTCGACGAGGCATCGCCGGAACGCATCGCCGAGCTGCATCGCTCAGTCCAGCGTGATCGCCGTCGCGGTGGTGAGGCGCGGGGTCACACCATTGCCGGAGACGATGTTCGGAGTCACCGTTCCTGAAAACAGGATCGCAGTGGCGCCGCCTCCCGTCTTGCCCGTCGAGAAGTGGGAGATCGTGCCGGAGCCACCGGTACCGGCCGGGAAATCGATGTTGGCGAAAGGGCTCACGCTATTCGCGGTGACCGTCCAGCCACCCGAGGTCCTGGCCACGTTGACACGGGCATACGAGGTATAGGCGGATTCGCTGGTCGTCATATCGCCGGCCTCGCCGGGATCCGCGGTATGGGCGGCGACATGGATATTGGTCTGCGGTGACGACGCCGCGTTGTCGGCATAGTTTGCCCAGGCTGTGGCATTGAAGATCAGCAGCAGAAGGGCATTTTCAAGCGCATTGCTCATCGACATGGCTTCGGTTCCTTACTCAGCCGATTGCGATATTGCGGAAACGGCGAAGCTTGCCGGCGATTGATGCCGGGACGGCTCCATCGGAGGACTGACCGGGTACCGAGCCGATCCACCAGTTCTTTTCGGTGCGCAGGACGTCGGGCACATCGACGACTTCGCTCCGCAGCGCGAGATCGCGCTTTTGATTCTGCCATGCGAGCTTGAAGAACTCGGATGCAGCCATCTTGAGGTCGCCGGGGATGGCTTCGAAGCCGGCCTTATAGGTCACCACGATCCGGGTTGCCCGCCACTCCATCGGGCGGTCACCGCAAAGCCTGTGCATGATGCCGGATTCGGGATCAGCCTGATATTCGGTGTCGGCCAGGATGACACCGCCGGCGACGACGGACAACAATTCGATATCGTGCCGGCGTGACAGCAGCAGCTCGTCGCTCAGCACCCAATAGAAGGTTTCGACCAGCGTTTCCTGCCAAAGCGTGTGCTCCGCACCCTTGCCGACCGCGATGTTGCACTCCGACATGATGGCCTGAGCCACCTCGAGCCCCATTGCCTTCAATTGGGAGTCGCTGGCCGACCCCGAAATTTCAGCAGCGGCACGCATCTCCTCGATGCTCAGGAGCTGTAGGCTATCGGCGGCGACGTCGACGACGAGCTGAGACCGTATCATGTCGAGCATCCTCCGTTGGGCCGCTGCCGGCGCATTCGCGCGCCGGCCCGCGATTTCAAGCCTGGGCTGCCTTCAGCGCGGCGAGGATTTCCGGTTTGGTCTTCGCGGCCGATATGTCGACGCCACGTTCAGCGGCGAGCTTCTCGAGCTCATCCTTCTTCAACCCGTCGAGATCAACGGTCGGACGCGGCGCGGCTCCCGGCAACGGATCGCCGAACTGGTTGGTTGCCTTGTTCTCGCCGGTAGTCTTTCCGGCATCCTGCTGATCCAACTGCTCCTGTACCGCAGCGGCTGCCGAAGGCGGTGTTGCCTCGCCTGGCTTCGAGAGTGGTTGTTCGGTGACGCCTGAGGTGGGGTCGATGCCGAATACAGGTTCTACGCCCTGCATTTCGGCCAGCATCTGGCGTTTGGCCGCGAGAACCAGGTGGGCGTGCACCAGGTTGCCGCTGTAGGGCTGGCCCGAGCGCGCAATGATGTCCTTGAGATCCTGGTCGGATGCTGCCGACAATTGGCGGTCAAATGCGGCGATGATTTCGCGGTTGAGTGCCTCTTCGGCCGGCAGTTCGTCGGCGGCGCCGCGCTCGACAAACCCGGCGTCCACCATACCGTCGAATGTACGCTGGCTGACAGCATAACCGACCGGCGGAAAATCCGTGTTCACGGGGAGGTGCTGAATGCTGATCCCGTCAAATGCGAACGGGAATGCCTTGATGACCTTGCCTTTCATGGCGACCGATCCTTCTACTTGTGAGAGGGAGGACCGGCGCGCCGAGGCGCCGACCCATCAATTGCCGGCGTTATGCCGGCGGGTTCGCGGCGGGGCCGAGATTGAGCCTGCTGTTCAGCCAAGCCCCGGCGACGAAAATGTTGCCGGTGTTCGCGACGGGCGTCAGGGTGACGCGCTGGTATTGCTTGCCGCCGGTGTAGCCGATCTTGAAGACCTTATCGTCGCTGGAAAACAGCGGCGTTGCCAGAAGCTCGGTGCCGTTCAGCATGTCGTCCGGCACCGCGGTGGCGTCGGACATGTTTGCGGCGTCGCCGTGTTCCATCAGGAACGTGAAGGTGACGTCGGCATCCGCGATGGAGCCCATCAGCAGCAGGAAAGCCACGGCTTCGACGCCGAGGCGATTGTTGATCTGAGAAACGAAGGCGGTGTTGTCGGTCACCGCGGCGGCCGGCGAAATCCCGCGCTTTGGATCGATATGAGAGATGATGTCCCGCATCGGGACCTCCATTTGAAAGGTGCCGGCGGTCGCGCCGGACAGGATTGAGAGGGAGAGGCGCGGGGTCGCCGCGCCTCTAATGGCTCAAGGGAGATCAGGTCCCGACGACCTGCAGGGCATAGGCCTCGAAGTCGACGACATCGCCGCCGACACGCTGGCGCGTGTAGAACTCGACGAACGGCTTCGACGAGTATGGGTCGCGGAGGGTCCGGATGCCGAGACGGTCCACGACGGTGTAGCCGGCGCGGAAATCGCCAAAGGCCACCGGCAACGCGCCGGCGCCAACCGATGGCATGTCGTCGGCGCGGCGGACGTTGTAGCCGAGCAGGATCGACGGCTTGCCGGCCTCAAGGCCAGGCCGCCAGATATACTGGCCCTGCGAGTCCTTGAAGAGCATGACGGCGCCAACGGTGCCCCGCTTCATCATCCAGTTCGCGTTGGCGAGGTACCGGTCCTTGATGGAGAACGTCATGGTGACGAGACCATCGGCCGTCAACAGGGTGGCGTGGCCCGACGGGACCTGCATGATGGTGCCGCGAACGCCAGCGGAACCCGCCGGGTAGGTCAGGATGCCGCGAGGCTTCTTGATGCCGTTGCCCGAAATGAACGCAAGGGCGCGCATCCGGGCGAACTTGTCGGCGACCTTGCCGGCAAGCCAGGCCTCCACGTCGATGCCGGCATCCTCGAGCAGCTGCTGCGTTGCTTTCGGCTTCGCATAGATTTCGTGGACCGGAATACGCTGGACGCCGACCTGCGGCGTGCTGGTTTCGGGACGGGCCTCGGTTTCACCAACCCAGCCGGCGCCGGCCTCGTCGGTGTCGACCGCGATCTCGAGCGCATCGGTCGAGACGGACTCATGATAGGCGAGCTCGTCGAGCGGCGAGGTCTCGTAGACCTTGGTGATGATGCGGGCCGACACCGACGTCGGCACCAAATAGCCGCCGTCAGGATCGGAGCCGACCATCATGGCCTTCTGTTCGTCCTGCGAGAGGGTGTTGATCTCGCGGCGGATCGACATCTTGAAGGCGTCGACATAGGCCTTGTACTCGTCGACGTTGGTGTCTTCGGGCTTCAGGTTGGTTGTCGACTTGAGCTCGCCACGACGGGACATCGCGACGCGCTTGAAGTCGGTGGCGTGCTTCAGCACGGTGTCGACATCGCCGCTGCCGCCGAAACCGGGGCGCCCCATCTTCTTCTGGATTTCGAGAACCGCCTCGGCTTCCTTGGCGGCCTTATCCAGGATCTCCTGGACCTTCTTCTCGATCGCGGCGTGCTTCTCCTCGACGCCACGGGTCAAGGCTTCGAGATCGTTCTTGAGCTGGGTGCCTTCGCCGGCGGCCTTGCCGGCCTTTTCGGCGAGCTCGCGAACCTCCTTGAGGTCCTTTTCCATCGAGGTCTTCAGCGAGCCGACATCGTCGCCAAACTTCTTCACCTCGCGCTGGACATCGTCCAGCACGTCCTTGAGTTCGGGCATTTCGCCCTCCTAATTGTCAGGTTGAGGTCAGGCTGCCCGGAACTTTTTCAGTGAATCGAGCAGTTCCATCGCCATCGCTTCCTCACGAGCGTTGGGAGATGGGTGGCCCTCAGCCTCACGCTGAAGGTGCTTCTTCACGATGGCGACGGCCCTCACGGCGTCGGTCGCGGAGAGAATGGATTTGAGCTCGCGTTCGAGCTCACGGGGATTGAGAAGATCGGCGGCCTTGACCTGGCCGATCAGCGCCTTGTCGTTGGAGCCCCACGTCACGATGCTAACCTCACGGAGGTCGATCTCTTCGAGCCACCGTGTCGGGTCCTGGGGCTTCGATCCCATCCGGTACTTGATCGGCCGGTAGCCTATGGAGAGACCATCGAGTTCGCCGCTCTTCATGCCTTCATGGATCAGGGCACCGCGGTCGGTGTTGATGGCAAACAGCTCGCCTTCGACCTTGAGCCCCTTGGAGTTCTCTTCCATCGACGTCCATTTGCCGATCGGAAGCATGTCGTCGACGGGACCAAAGAAGCCGCCGTGCTGAAGCATCATCTTGGGCAGTTTGCCCTTGTCGCCCCAGTCGCGAAGGCTCTTCGCGAAGGCGCCCTTTTCGACGATATCGCCGTGGGAATCCACGTTGCCAAAAATCGACGCATAGCCAGAGAACGTGCCTTCCTTGACACCATTCGAGGCGAATTTGAGCTCGTCGAAATTGACGTTGAAGTGTTCCATTTGGCTCACTCTCCAGCCACAGGCGCTTTGGGCGCGGTGAGAAAGATGGGTTTTCCGTCGGCGCCGATCGCCACCATGTTGGCGGGGACGTAGAGGTAATCGCCGCCGGGAATCGGGGGCTCCTCATCATCGGCGCGGATCTGGTTCGGAGTCCGCCAGCCGGGGCTTGAGCCGCCCAGCGCGGATTTGTTGTACTCGGCTCGATCCTTGGCGTTGGCGCGCAAGAATTCCTGGTCGACAAACCCGGTGTAGAAGCCTTTGGCGCGCTCTTCCTTGGTGAGCAGGAAGAGATCAGCGGACGCCTCGAAACGGCGGTGAATCGGTCGAACCGTATGGACGAGATGGGCCAAAAACATCTCGGACGCCGACGCAAAGGTCGCGTTCTTGTCTCCGGAGAAGCCGATCATGATCGGCATCGTCCGCATGACCTCGCAGATCCGCTCGACCTGGAATTTCCGGGTTTCAAGATGCTGGCTGTCGACGCCATTCATCCGGACCGGCAGGAATTTAGCATTCCTGTCGACGGCCATCAGCTTGCCGACGTTGTCGGCGCCGCCGAAATGCCGACGCACCCATGCGGCGAGGCGGATCAGGCCGGCTTCATTAACGTTGCCCTCAACGGACAAAATTCCGCTCGGCATCACACCGTTGCGATGGAACGAGGCATGACTTTCCTCGGCGGCAAGCGCCAGGCCGATGGCCTCGGATGCGAAGCGGACGATATCGAGTCCCTCCACGGTGTCCCACGACGGGCCTTTGACGTGCCAGATCTTGTCGCCAGAAACCGTTTGGGTGGTACCGTCGAGCCCTTGCAGCGTGTAGGTCCGCGAGTAATCGGGATGCTGCTTGAAGGCGACCCGGGCAGGATCGAGCAGGATCATTTCGAGGATCCGGCCATTCGGAAGCTTGTTCAGGAAGGCGTATGATCTGCCAGCGAGATCGACGTGGAAACTTTGGGTTTCCCTGAATTCCAGGCTCGTCATCCATTCGTTCGGCGCCGTCGCCATCAGGTCGTAGAGCGGATGTGTCCTGGCTTCGGTCGGAACGTTGCTGCCTTCCGGCTTGTGGTAGAGCTTCCAAGGCACAGTGGCGTGGCCGTCGGCGCGGACTCGCGCGCAGGCCAGAACGGTTGTCACCGACAAGGCGGAGCGCCAGTTCACGGCGACCCCGGATTTCGACGTCCGGTAACCGCCGAAGAAGTTGGCCCACATCTCGTCGACGAGGCCATATCGCGACGAGCCGTCAGCCTTGACCTCGGGCTGTGCGAGCGTTCCGAACAGGCCGCGCATCAGTTCGCCCGCCCGGCCAGGGCGAATGCCGCCCACATCAACATCAAGCCGCCGACGATGTATGCGGCGGGGACATGGATTTGAGCGATCCCGTATACGATCGATGCGGCGCCGACGAGCCCGATGCAATCGCGAGCCAGGACCGGTACGGCCCGCGCAACTGACGTCGCACCACGGCGGATACCGCGCGCAGCGGCAGTGACATAGCGCATACAGTTGCTCCAGATGTGGTCAGGCGACGTGGCGGGCCTCGGCCTCAAGGACCGCAGCCGCGATTTTTTCCTCGAGCGCATCGAGGTCGTCGGTGTCCCAACCCGAGACGCCGGCAGGTACCGGGTTCAGGCCCATGAGGACCTGGGCATGCAGAGCAGCCATGAGGGGATCGATCTTCGCCGAACCCGAGACCTGCTTGTCGATGGCTACGGCATTGCCGCGAGGTACCACCTTCGCGTTGCCGACCGCGAAATCCATGAGTTCGAGCCCGGCATGGACGAGCTGGCCGCCGGCGAGGTCGCGTTCGGCATCCTTGATGGCGCCGTTCAGCTTCCAGCCTTGCGGGATACCGACGATGCGTTCCTTGGCGATTCCGCCATCTTCCTTCGTAAGCGCCTTGCGGATCGCAGCGACGCCGAATGAGTCAACGCCGATCGAATTCTCGGCGGCGAGCAAGCCGCTCGCCTCGATATCAAATACGATGCCGGCGAGCTCGTAGACGTCTTCGCCGGGCAACTTCACAAACGTCAGCTGCTTCAGCTTACTAAGATCGTCGAGCTTCGATGCGATTTCGGGCCGGCGCTTCTTCACGATCTCATGCGCCCAGGCATGACTCCAAAGCAGGTTCTTGCCGGTGAACTTGCATCGGCCCATGACGGCGATACCCAGCAAGTCGTCCAGGCCGCCGCCATCGATGCCGATGACGATCACTGAGGATCGGCGTTTCACCTCCTGGAGCGTCAGACGCTTGTTGGCGGCGAGCGGCCAGAATTCGGCACCGGCCCAATTGTCGTCCTGCAGGGCGAGGCCGATCTCGATATTGAGATGCTGTGACGCCCAGATCTTGAGGGCAGCATCGCCCTCAAGCAGTGCCTCGGTATGCCCCTCGATCAGGCGTTCGATGGTGATCGATCGATCCCGGTTCGGGGTGACCATCCACCAGTTAGCAGGATCCTTCCAGGATCCATCTTTCATCATCGAGACCGGGAACTCGTAGAGAACCGGAAGCATGACGCTCTGCGCCTTGCCGTCACGGATCATCCTGGCCTTGATAAGCTCGGAGCGGAACACACCGACCGGCGGCTCGTCGGACTGCGTCGTGATGAAGACGACGAACCCTTCGGGGAAGGGCAGGATGCCACCGCGGATCTGACGGAGGACGCGCGCAGCGCTGGCGATCTTGCCGAGCTCGTGGATCTCGTCGATGAGGACGCCGACGGGCTTCGATCCGACCAGAACCTTGGTGTCAAAGGTCTTGATCTTGAGCTTGGCGCCGTTGGTGCGGTCCCGGATCTCCTTGACGTGTTCCTTGATGTGGAACCGTTTCGTCAGATACGGGTCGGCCTGGATCATGCCGACTGCCTGGCTGAAGGCGGTATCCGACACCGCCTGGGTCGGGCCGATCAGCAGGAATTCGGCACGCGGCCGCTCATTCATGATGAGCGCGGTCATCATGATGCCGGCGCCGCCGGTCGTCTTGCTGTTCTTCTTCGGGACGAGAGTGAAAATCTCTCGGATGAACCGATCGTCGCTGTCCGGCATGAAGCCGCCGAAAAGGGCGGCGACGATCTCGCGGAACCAATCGCCGGCGGCCTCAGCCATTGAGGGCTGGCCGCCGACATCGGGAAGCCTGAGCTTATTGAAGATCGCGACGGCCCTGTCGGCGCGACTGCGATCAAGCGGCAGGTCAGGAATAAGGGACCTGCCCGACTTGAGCCTATCGACCCAGTCCGGGCAGGCGAGGGTGGCGTACATCAGTTCGGACGCCGGCCTGTCCCAACGAGGTCACCCCATTCGGGGTCTCCAGGCCGCTCGTTGGCTTCGCGCTCCGCGAGTTCCTTCTTGCCTGGAGCGGGTTCCTTGGGCGGCGCCGGCGGCTTCGGAGGCGGGCTGTATTCGGACCAGCCCGCTCGAGTCTTCATCCAGAATATGGCGGCGGTGACGGCCTCACGACCCTTTCCGGTCGCGATCTTGAACAGGTTGAGCCCGACTTTCGAATTCGCGATGACGAGGGCTCGATCGAGCTCGACCCGGTAGTGGCGACGGAGCGTCTTGGTGTCGATCTCCATCACGATAGCGATCTCTTCCTGCGTCACAACCGCCGCCATTGCCTCGACCATTTTGCGATCCTTCGCGGTCGGGACATGCTGCTTTCCTTTCATGCGAACTTTCTTCCAAGTGGTTGAAAAATCTCGATGATCTTGAGTTGAAGCGTCCCACAGTACTGCTAACTCCAGAGCACGGCAGGCAATCAAGCCGCCGCGAACCGGAGAAAACCACCATGACGACGACCAATCTTTCCAGCATTGAGATCGCGAAGCTTTCCGCGGTGATCACCGGCGGCGGATATCGCCGGTCCAACACCAAGGACGCGGCTGTCGGTCGCTTCCTCAACATCGCCAACGGCGCCAAGATCGGCATCGACGACGCTACCGCGGTTCTGGCCGCCGCCGATTTCGAGGCCGCATCAGAGGCGCTGAAGGCGCTGGTTGCACCAGCCACGAAGCCGGCGAAGGGCAAGAAGGCAGCTGAGCCCAAGGCCGCCAAGGCGCCGAAGGCACCGAAGGAACGCGGCAAGCGGGCACAGGCCGACGCCGATGCCAAGGCCGGGAAAATCCCTACAGCGCCGGATTTCAGCGCTGAAACCCACAAGGCGCACCGCAAGCGGCTCGCCGAGGTCGTCGCCCTGGTCGAAGCCAGGAATCTGAAGGCGCTGCGCGCGCTCAAGCTCGAGCGGCACACCAGCAGCCGGAAGGCCATCGCTCGCTATCACGAGCTCGCGGTCTGGGCCCTCTCGGCGCCGGCAGCGAAATGAAGAAGCTGCTCACCGAGATGACGATCGACGAATACAACGCCGACATCATCGCAAATGCCGCCTACTTCACCGCATGCCGCAAGACCGGTGTCGGCCGATACGACAAGCGAGAGGCCCCGACACAAGATGCGATCAGGACCATCGCCGCCGAAATGGGGCGCGGAACCATCATCTACGCGATTGGACCAACCGGCAGACAGGCCTTCGTCGACACCATCAGATAGCCGAAGGGGCGCTATTCCGGCGCCCCTTCCTCGATTTCCCCGAATTCGACATCCCCGCAGGCCTCCGTTGCCTTGCGGGGATCGCCTTTGACGAAAACCAGACAGTTCTGATGCGTTTTCCCAAGCTTGCGGCTCGTCACGAACTGTTTCCCGGCGCGGATCGGTAACGATCCAGCCTGGGTCACCAGAATGGCCTCGTTGTAGAGCGGCAGCCCGGCGTCCTCGAAGGCCTCGACGGTGTGGCCGATAAAATTCCGGTACAAACCCTGTCGATCCCGGACATCGCCGACGACGAAGCAGGCGAAGCGATCCGGTTCGAGCAAATCGCAGCTCGCCGCGACGATTTTCCGGTATGTGGCCCGGAAGTCCTCGTATTCCATGGTCGACAGATCACGCGGATCGTCGCTGTAGCGCTCCAAGTCGGCATAGGGCGGGCACGAAAACAGGAAATCTCCGCGCCGGCCCCCGATCAGATCCCGAACATTGGTGCTGTCGCCCTCGACCCACTCCGGAAAAGGATCCGAACAGATTCTTTCGGCCTGTTTTCGATTGGCCTCGATCTGTTCGGGACGTAGGTCGACGCCGAAATATGCCCGACCGAGCCGCGAGGCCACGATTCCGCGAACCGAGCCGCCAGCGAATGGGTCAATAACTAGCCCGCCGACGGGACAGAACCAGCGATAGGCGAGCTCGCATAGCACTGGATCGAAAATCGAAGTCCCGTTCAGCGTCCGCGCCGATCCGTCATCGAACTTCATCTCGCCGAACACGAGCCCGGCCGCAACCTTCGACTTCCGCCTCCGCTCTGCCGCCTTGGCATTGAATTCTGCCCAGGCGCCACCACCGCCGCCGGAAATCTGCGCATCGGCCTTCTTTGAGCGGCTCATCGGCGTGCTCCACGCTTCGGAGCAGTCGCCGCGATCACAGTCGCACTGAAATTCAGCGCGTTTTCGCCTCGGCCGAGCTCGGATTCGATGCCGATCGCCAGCCAGGCGCGCTTTCTGTCCTGCCACCACCCATCGCGGGCGTTGAGAACCGAGAATGGGGCGACCCCGAAACGCTCCATCAGCGAGGCTTTGGCCTCGACGGCGTCGGCGCCGGCAGTCAATTCGCCGTCGAAATCGGTGAAAGACCCGAGGTCGAGCCCTATCGATGACAGATCGATGTCGAGATCAGAGGCCCCAAGCGCCTCGATCTCGAGGCCGAGGGTCTCGAAATCCCAAGATGTCTCTTCGCCGACGCGATTATCGGCGAGGCGATAAGCCCGCGCCTGTGCCGGCGTCAAGCCGACAGCGACGTGGACCGGTACCTCTGCCAAGCCGAGATGGATGGCGGCGAGTCGCCGCGTATGGCCGACGAGTATGATGCCGGCCTCGTCGACAACGATGGGCTGGCGCCATCCGAATTCGCGGATCGAAGCCGCAACTTTGAGTACTGCGCTCTCCGGGATCACTCTCGGATTGCGTTCATAGGGGATAACGTCGGCAATCGGCCGCATCTCGGCCGAGTATGAATTGTGCGATTGCATGAACACATGGCCCAATGAACCCGCCGCAGCTGCGGTGGCGGGGTGGCCAGGAAAACCGGCCGGGTCTGGTCATGCGAGTCTCAAGCTCGCGGCTCGGGCGTTGGCGCGCCCTTGCCCCCGTCGATGACGGTGGCGATCCCCATCCTTTGATAGACGGGAAAGTGCGTTTCAGCGGTTAGGCCGAAAAAAAATCTGCGAATGAGCCCCAGGCGGTCGGGGGCCCCGGAGGCCCTAGAGATTCGATGGCCCCCCGGTCGGCCTGCATTGCGGCAGGATGGGGGTTGGGGGCCCCCGGACCGCCCAGAGATCGACACCCCCCTCCCCATGAGGTAGAAGGGGGGCACTGACAGCAGCCCGGAGATCCGAAGACGGGTAAGGCGTTGATCCAGCCCGCCGAGCTGGGGAGTTGGCAAGGCGGTCAGCAGGAGTTGGACGACCTGCCTGTCAGTTTTTCTTCCCTCGTTCAGTACCGTTCCTTCATCCGATCGGCTCGGGCTGCCACCGTCTTCAAGGTGTGGTGGTGGCCACATAGACACTGCCCGTTGGCGACGTCGTACAGGGCACCGCCGTCCTTTCGCTCCTTGATGTGGTCGGCGAAGAGACGGGCAGGGGCACGGACATGACAGCGATGCCCATGAGTGGTGCCCTCGCACTGGTATCCGGCACGCTCCAGGACGGCACGACGCCATGCCTGATGTTCAGCGGTACGCAGTTCGGGGTCGACCTTCTTGGCTGGAGGTAGCGCGATGCGGACGTCGATCGTTCGGATCGACGGCCCTATGAGCTTTGCCATGGTGCCAGCGTATACCTTTGATCGTAGAGCACTTCAGCCGGGGTCGGCCTGATGGCCGCCCGCCGGAGGGCGTCGGGTCATCACAACTTGGCGTCTACGCGAGGGAAGGGAGCCGCGATAAGGTGCTGAATTCTAACGGTTTCTGGAAATCACGAATTGTGACAATTCGGGATTGTCCCTTTTGTCCCCCCATGTACCCACGGCGTGTACCCCCTTGGCTCCAACGACTCCAAGGGGATCGCCGGAAAGGGGACATCCGGCGGTATAGGTGATGTACCCCGGCACGGCAGTGTTTTTTGCTTGACGCGCCGGGATGATTTGGGCCGATTTAGTCCCAAGGGCAAAGGGGACATCACGAAATGCCGGAATGGCTCACGTTGGCACTTGTTGGTCAGGTGCTCACACATCTCGCCAATATCGCAGCGATCCTGACCGCGGTGTTCGCAGGCTGGATTTGGCTGTTGGTCGTCTGGAAATCGACGCAGCGACGGCGCGAAGTCGAGGCTTACCTGAAGCTGGAAAGAGACTTCGGAGCCATAGGCACCAAGGGCAGTCGTACCATTCACCACCTCGTGGCCAACCTGGCGATGTCGGAGGAACAGATCACTTCGGCCGCTTTCGAAAGCAAGGTCATCAGGGTCTGGTCCGTCGTCGATGATAAGAAGCGCACTACTGACCTGCTATACCAGTACGAGCCCGATGCGGTGAATATCCGGGCGAAAGAGCGTTCCCAGAAGCAAGCGTGGGTAGATCGGGAACGCGCCTCGAACTCTACGACTTAGCCTTGGCCTTTTTCGCCGCCTTCTTGGCGCGCTGCCTCCGCCGGCGTTCGTTGCGCCTCGCCGCCCAGGAGAACTCAGATTGCGGGATCTCGATGCCGCGGTTTCCGGTGCGGTCGCTCTTGTAGGAGAACTCGATCTGGTCGGGGAGCGCATCGGCGGCAGCCCAGTTGTTGAGCCCCTCGGTGGCGTCACCCGCACCTTCTGCGATCGTAGCCGAAACATCGCTGATTTCGGGCTCCAGATGCAACACCCCGAAATCGAGCAATCGGTAATCTTGGACAGGCCTGCGAGCCAATTCGGCAAGAATTTTGTCAAGGGCTCGGTTTTTGCGCTTTGTCCCCGTCGTCGTCGAGATCCCTTCCGAGGCGCACCACCGCTTGAACGCTCTGCCTCCAACCTTCGATTTCAGCCATCCCAGAAGGGCGCGCCGCTCCGCATCAACATCGATGTATGAGACCCACCCATGAACGGTGTCGGCGCGCGAGATCTCGGCCGGGGATGGATCGCGGTCGTACTGGTCCCAGAAATCATGCCGTATCGTGGCCAGGGGATCGCCGTCTTCGGTGCGCAGCTGGCATCTGAAGTCATTGGGCACCTTGCCCCAACCCGCCATGTCCGAGAAGCCATGGGCGTAAGGCAGCTGCTGGCCCCGCAACGGGGCCGGGCCGATATGATCATGGGTTTCTCGATCGAGCCTGACCGCATCGATGAGCAGATCCCGGACCAGCCTGATGTTCATGCGGGCTCCTTGCCGTCGAAGAGCTCGATCTGTGCGGGACCGAACCGGCGATAGAGGCGCTCGAAGACCATGCCGCCCAACGCGTTGCGCTGTGGGACCACACCGCGGAGGTCTTGGCAGATGAACTGCAGCTCGCCGACGGGCATCTCGTCCCAGGCATGTAGCCAGTCCGCGGCGCGGGCCTCGACGATGCCGGCACAGGCCCGGATCATATCTGAAGCCATCCACAAGCCGACCTCATCGAGCAGCACCTTGTTGTTCGCTGTTTCGGCCAGTGTCGTCAGGACGAGGCGCAGGTGACCTTCACCATGTCGCCGCATGATGCGTTCCAGGGTGGCGACGGCCCGTGTCTGCCCGATCTCGGGATAGCGGTGGCCGTCAACTATGGTGATCCCGAACTCGCTGCAGATCGCCTGAACTGTCGTCATCGCGACCTCCCTGGAAGGGGGGACAAAAAGGGGGACATCGCGGGGACAAAAGGGGACAAAACGACGAAATGGCGTGTACCCCTCGATGCCGCCGGCCACAGCGCAACCCCATGTGATACAAGGGTTCCCACTGTTTCGGAGCGGCGGTACAAAGGGGACATCACCGGGGACATTTTCACAGCAGATCGCTCCCGCCGTTTTCCATCGCCTCGGCGAGCCCAGGCGAGTCCTGATCACGCTGATCGTAATCGGCGGGTCCGCTGTCCCTGGCCTTGATGATGCCGCGCACCGGCCGGCCCGTGATCCAGATATGCGGGCTCGAGACCCCGATGATGCGATGGTCGATGAGGCGTTCTCGGGCGCGGCGAAGCCCCGTTTTCAGACGCTCCCGCCATTTCACGGCGTCGTTGCCGTCGTCGGGGTTCAGCGCTTTGTAGGCCTCCTTGACATGGGCGTAATCGACGACGCGCACGATCGATGGTGGTAGCGCGAGCAGCGGCGACGGCGCCTCCCCGCGTTCGCCGAGCGCCTTGATCAGCGCCTTCAGGAAGATGGAGTCGTTGGCTGAAGCCTTGAAGCCCGAAGAGATGAGGTCATCGCCTTCCTTGTCCGCTGGTGGGGTCACCACACATGATGTCACCGACTCCCCGTACTCGTTGCGGGCGACCTCGATGGCCGGAAGCACGAACTTCCAGGTCTGCCCGGCTTCACCCTCGGACTGCTTCATCACCTTGGCCTGGCGGATCACCCGCTGGTTGGCGTCGCGGAATTCGCCGAGGGCTTTGTCGCGAAGCACCGATATCGAGATCACGGTCTCGATGGCATTGTAGAGGACGAGGGAGCCGCGGGCGGATCCGAACGAATTCGAGTGGCCGATGACCCATATCCCGGCACTGCTACGATCGCGCAGACGCTCGTACCGATTCAGCACCGTGGAGACGTCTTTCTTGTCGATCTCGGAGGCGCCCGGTGTCGCCTTGTCGTGGGTATCGATGACGATGACGTCCAGGGGGACGTCCCAGCCCTTGGCGATCTCGGCGCATTCGGCGGCAAGCAGGTCGACGGTTTCTTCCGAGGAGAAGATGTCGATCCGCTTCGTCAGAACGGCGAATGGGAAACCCTCGAGGGGGAGGTCGAAGTGCTGCCGGAACGCCTGCATGCGGTTTTTAGCACCGTGACCCTTCTCGATGAAGCAGTAGATGACGCCGCCGCGACGGGTGCGGCGGCCCTGATATTCCATGCCCGAGGCCACATGGATCCCGCAGTCGAAGGCGGAGAACGACTTCCCGGACTGGCTTTCCCCGAACCACAGCACGGTTTCGCGCCGCGGTATCAGTCCGGCGACCTGGAATTCGTAGGTGCGATCCGATGGCTTGTCCTGATCCTCCCAACGGATCAGCCCGAACTTCGACCGGAACGGTGGGGTCAGGAATGTCGTCGTGGCGGCCTCGAAGGCCTCGAATGGTTCGATAAAGACAGGGACATCGTTCATTGGCCGGCCCCAAGCTCGAGGTTGAGGTCAGCGAAGTCTTTGCCCTGAGGCGCCATCGATACGAACACCCTGCGGCCGAGGTTTCGGTATCGGCGGCCCGCCACCATGAGGCGGGCCCTCGTCATCGCGGGGTCACTGTCGCCGTCGCCGATGAGGACGAGCTCGCGGACCTCGTCGGGGAGAACGACGCCGGGGCGCTCCATATCGGGGATCCCGTTGGGGACGCGCTTCGAGTGATCGCTGGGATGCTCCGCGGACCCCATGGCGGAGCCCGCAAGATTGCCCAGCGAGACCGCAGCGGCAACAGCGACGTCATCGATGCCGCCGAAGCCTCCGGAGAACCAGGCCTGCGAGGTCTCGATGCCTTCGCCCATCGCCAGACGTGGACCCAGCGGGGAGAGGCGGATCATGCCGCCGCGCTGCTCCCCGAGCACCTTCTTCGCCTTGTTGCGCCGCTGATCGCCAGGAGGTGTGAGCTTCGCCGGCCGGTCGGGATCGAGATAGGTGCGGTGGAGCCCGATGATGTCGCCACCCGGGTTGCGGATCGCGGCTATCATGGTCGGGAACGTGCCGAGTTCGACGGTGTCGTCGGCATCGGGGTTTGGCCAACCCCGATAGGTCAACGCGGCGACGAACCTGATATCGAACGTCCAGTGTTTGACGACCCTGAGGCCACGTGCCGCCAGATAGGCCTCGGCATGGGTGCCATGGATCGTTTTCCCGTTGTCGAAGATCCGTTGCACCGACGTCATCGTTCGCTGTTTCTCGGCGAGCTCCTGGGCCTCCCATTCGGCGTTGCGCTGCTCGATGGCTCGGCGTTCCTCCGTGGTGACAAACCCGACACTCCCACCGAGATATTCGACGGCCTCATGAAAGCTCTTTCCCACGAACTCATTCAGGAAGGTGAAGTGGTCGCCGCTGACCCCGCAGCCGAAGCATTTGTATCGGCCACGTTGATCGTCGATTTTCAGGCTGCCTGACTTCTCATGATGGAAACAGCAGACCGCCCATCGGGCGCGCGCACTGCCCTTGGACCTGATGCCATAGGTCTCGAACACCTTGGACAGCGAGGTCCGCGACTTCAAAACGTCGAGTTCGGCGGGGTCATATCGCTGCGACATCAGAGCATGCGCTCCTGCTTTTCCGGAGCGGGGACGTGGTCGGCCCTGATGGCTTGCGGCGACCATTTTTCGAAGTCGGCCGCGATCTGATCGAAATTCACGGGATGCTGGGCCCGGAAATCAGGGGTGTATTCGCATCTCACGAACTGGCCCTTGACGGCCCCATGGGCAAGCCAGCGCCCGCTGTAGATCCAGCGGCCGGGATCGACCTCGAGATGCTTGAAGTCGGCTCGGGTGACGTAGCCACGTCGGTCCAGGAGGATAATGAGCTTGATGGCCTTGACCTTCCAACCCGAGAGCTGGACGGGTGCCGAGGCGCCCGCGGTCACATCAGGGATATAATCGGGGAGCGCGCAGCGCTTCGCCGGGCACCAGTCCCGCCATTTCCTGTCCTGGTACCAATGGTCGCCGACCTTAGGGAGATCGGGCGACATCTTTCGGCGTACCATGGGGTGCCAGGACTGATAGAGGGCTTTCGACGCCATTTCGATGATGGTGATGTCGAGGAATTTGCAGACCGCGGCGAGGCCGCCGGAGCATCCCCATGGCACCAGCACGGCGCGATATTCGGGGTGCTCGCCATCGGCGTGCCACCAACTATCATGTGGCATCACTTGCTCGATGACTTTGGCGTTCAGGGCAAGCTTGGCCTCGATGCCGATCTGCACGCCATCCACATCGCGCGCAAGCAGGATGTCGAAACCGGCGGTCTCCGGGTATGCGGTCCATCCCTCGGGCAGCTGCGAGATGAAAGTGGCGCAGAGTTCGGCCTCTGAACTGAAACGTGCTTTCTCGCTCACCGACGCTCGACCTCGATCTTGCGGCCGCGCCTGAAGATCGCGCCGAACTGTTCTTCTGCCTTCGAGCGCATCGGGGATGCCTTGTCACCACTGCCGACGATGTCGCCCTGCAGATGTGATCGGAGCGCCCGCCAGGCCATGGCTTCGGCCTCGAAGGCGGTTGGGTAGATCTGGGCGATGCCTTTGATGCAGACCGATTCCCAGGCTGCCTTGTGGACTTTGCGGAACTGACCTTCGAAGCCGCCCATGACAGCAACAGCGCGTGCGTTGACCTCGTTCATTGCAACCACCCGCTTGCCGGGGTGGCGCTATGAGATAAGAATGAGTGCCGACAATTATGGTGCGGGCGGTTCTTATGAAACTTGGGGGATGGCTGCTCGGAGCGGCCGTTGTAGCAGGGTTGGCTGCACTTTCGTCTGTGCTCCCCCTTACATATGCTTGCGCTCACTGGTGGAGTAAGTCTGACTTCACGTGCGTCTCGCTCGAAATCCTCAACATCTGGCAGACGTATGTTTCCGGTCTTCTGGCGCTGGGGGCGGCGTTTGCTACCATCGCTTACGTTCGTTTCCAGATGGATCAATCCGAGAAACATCGACAGGATGACTACAGGCGGCAAGATGAAGCCGTGGCCGCCACTTTGACTGCCGATCTGCTGGATACCGCCATGCGTATCAAATACGTTACTCTGGCGAGCGAACTCGATCCGCCAATGTCGGCGACGGCTCGCACGATGGTCGTGGAGGCTGCCAAGATTTCTCCCTCCCTCGCAATTGCACTGCATCAGCATTGCAGCGAGGTTGGTAAGTTCGAATCTGAGCTGAAGACTAGATCTCCTGAGGCGGCAGGAAGGTATATGACGCTCATGGAGAGTCGAAAGCCTCTTGCATACCGAGCCCAAGTCCTTGCGCACATGTTCTCTGTCGCCGCAGCCCAGATACAATTGAAGCAAGGTGTCCTGGGACCTTTCATCACAAATTCGGATTTCGCTTCCATCATTGAGGCGTACGACGTCCAGGAGGCCGACCGCGGTTATATTGCCCACGTCATCACCACTACCGGTATTGATCATGCTTGACGTCATGATGGATCAAGCAGCCTCTTCCTCGTCGATCTCCGCAAAATCGGGATCTTCTTCGAGGGCTGGGGCAGCGATGGCCGGCCGCTCGCCTGGGCCGGAATAGGTTGGGGCACGAAGCTCGGGTGGCAACCAGCCGGTGCCGGCCACGTTCTCAACGGCGAAGTCAACGAGCTCCTTCTTCTTCAGCTTGTCGGCTCGCCTCGCCTCATCGTCGTTGATGGCTTCGCGGATCGCATCGATAACGAATGACTTCGAGACCCCGCCGAAGTAATCAGCGGCATCAAAGGTCTCATGGAGAGCCGCCGTCATGTTGTCGGCGTCAATGGCAGCGGCGAGCGCGGCCGGCGCACCGTCGAAAGCCTTATACTCGGATGACGAGACATGGAGGTCGACGGCGTTGCCAGCGATGCCGGCGGCAACAACGAACAGCTCGGAATCCGTCATTGCCTGCAGACGTTCGAGGGCATCCTGGAAGAGCTCGGTACCACGGAGCTGCTGGTAGCCCATGCCTTCGTGGCTGACATGAATCGGGCAAAGTCTCGCCCCGCTGTACATGTCACGCTTCGTCAGGAAGCCGGCGAGCAGGGCGATGAGCCCGAGACGCGGTTCGGCCTGCAATGCCTTGCGGGTGGCGAGGCCGGCCTGCGCCGACAGCCGCATCGCCAAGGCATTCGAGATCGTTGGGGCCGCCTTCTCTTTGGTGCCATCGGCGTCCGCGCTTGCCGCCTTCTTCGCGGCATGGGGTTTGACGACACCACGCTTGATGTTGAGATCGCCGTAGTGGCTGATGGTGAGGACGGCGCCGGCGCGCGCGAGCTGCTCCGGGGTCCACTGCCGCTCCGCAATCGCTTTCTGCAGTGCCGCCAGATCGTCGGCGGCACCATCGGTGCCCTTGGCCGCAGCCTTTTCGAGCTTCTTGATCGCTTTCTTTTCGCCGGCTGTGGCCTTGCCCTCGGCCGGTTTCTCGGTGCCCCAGGAATAGGTCCAGGAATAGGGGAGGTCATCGGCCGTCGAAACCCACGACCAGCCCTCGGCACGGAGACCTGTGAGGGTGGCCTCGATCTTGGCCTCGGCGACCTGAACCGCTATCTCGGGATCTTCGATGACATGGTTGTCCCCGAAGAGGTCCGTCGTCATCCGGCCGCCGGCGTCCGTGTAGGCCTCGACACCCGCGATCTTGATTGCCTTCGCGGCTTCATGATTGTTGGCCCCGAAGGCTTGCCGGATCGCGTGGGCATGCAGATTGTTGTTCTTGTGCAGCTTCGCGAACACGGCCTCCTGGGCCTCGATCGACGGCGCGAGCGTGAAAGCACGAACGCAGCCAGCGGGTTCACGATCAAAGGCACCCTGACGCCAGGCATCGAGGATGACAGGGGAGAGGCGACCAAGCGCCAGGATCTTCTTGACCCGCTGAGGTTCGATACCGAAGCGGCTCGCGATGGAGGCCTCGGAAAGCCCGGCGTCGACGAGGATTGTGAACTCCTCGAGCTGGTCGGCCTCATGCAGTGGCGCCCGCATGATCTGCTCCGCCAAAGCGATTTCGCGGGGATCGGCGATGTCGCCATCGAACTCGTCGCATGTGACCAGCCAGTCCGGGGCAAGTTGCCCCTGTTCGACGAGCAGCCTCATTGCGGCGAGACGGCGATTGCCGATGCCGACATAGAACGTTCTCGCGATCTCCTTCACCTTGGGCGGCGTGATCAGCCCGTGGGCGTGAATTGAAGCCGCAAGTTCGGCGATCTCGTCTTCCCGGCCGACACGCCTGGCATTGATCGGTGGCGTGGCTTCGTGCCCGAACCGGAGTTCGTTGAGCGGAATCATGCGAGAGGTCATGTGGGTGTCCTTTCGTGGGTACCTGGGGTGGATCTGCCTTGCCGGAAGTTGAGGCCGAGACGTTTGGCAACGGCCGCGACATTGGGGTACGGGCGCCCTATGCGGGCAGCGATGTCGATGAGCTTGTCGCCCCGCTCCGCTGCCTCAGTGAGCATCTGGTATTCCTGGTCGGTCCAGGCGATGCGCTGCTTCAGGCCGAGGTTGCTGGCCCGGGTTCGAACCGACGCGATCGGTTTTCCGAGCTCTTCGGCGATCTGTTTGACCGGCGTCTTCTTCTCGTAGAGGACACGAAGACGCTCGATCATCTCATGCGTCCAAGGATCAGCCGCCCGATTGAAATTGTTCTTCTGGGCGAACTTTAGGATCCCGGTGAGACCGCGGTGGAAGCCCGCTGCGGCCAGATCCGCGATGATCTCGCGGTAGGGTTTGCCCCCTTCGAGACCGGCGCGGGCGATGTCCTTTTCGGGCTCGGTCCAATAGTTGACGCGGTCGCGGGTGATGCCAAGGGCAATGGCGCGCATCTGAACGGCGACGCGGCCTCGATCATAACCGGCGTCCGACAGCAGCTGGACGATGTCCATGATCTTGACCTCGCGGGCATAGCCGTCAGCGATGATCTGATCCTCGTCATCCGACCACATCACCGAGGCCCGCACGCTCACGAACCCAAGGTCGCGGGCACGGGTCGAAACCCCACTGTTCGAACGACGCTTGAAGCCGGCAGCTTCAAGCCTGTTCACAATGTCGCGAACCGGCAGTTTCTCCGTGTATCCCTGCTTGATGATGTGGTCTTCGCGCTGGTCCCATCCTCGACCACGCGTGCCAGGCGCTCGATTCTCGGCCTGAACGGACGGGGCGGCATCGGGCACCTGCAACAGAAGGGCAGCAGCATCAGCCGCCGAGATCGTCGGCGGCGCGAGGACCTCGGGCGCCGCACCCTTGTGCCTGGACTGGACCGAACCTGCCTTGAACCTGATGCGACGCGGTCCAGCTATAGCGGGACCAATTGCCAGGAACTCGCCGTCGGAAAGCGTACGGAGCGCCCGGCTATGCCCGAGCGTAAACCCCAGCAGCGAGCCCGCCCGCTCGAGATCGCGGTCGAAGATCGTGCGGCCGACGACGACGTTGGTGGCCTTGGATACCACGGCCTTGGCTGTTTCGGCGATGCGCTGCGTCGCGATGATGCCGGCGATGCCACGTTTGCGGCCTCGGCCCATGAGGTCTGAAAGCATTGCGGTGGAGCGCTTGCGAGTATCGGCGGTGACGTCGCCGGTGTCGTAGTGCGGCGCCACGGTCTGGGCTTCATCGATGAGGACGAGAAGCGGGTGCCAATGCTGCTCCGCTACCGCGAGCAATCCTTCGGCGATGTCGGCGACGAGCTCGAGGCGATCCTCTGGGGTCGCATCGGACAGATCGAGGACGGCGCTGTAGCGGTGCTGGCGAAGATGCTCGGCGAAGGCATGGCCGCCGATCCGGCGGACATCAGCGGCCGAAAGGACCGCGACGTCGAAGTGTTCCTTCAGCGTCGAGAACTCGCCATCGGGATCCAGGAGAAGCTGCTGGACGCGGCCGAACGATTGCTCGAAGAGGCGGCGCAGCAGCATGGATTTGCCGGCGCCGCTGTTGCCTTGGATCAACAGTCGGCCGTCGATCAGCTTGGCGAGGTCGATGCCAACGGGTTCACCCTTCGAGGTATCGCCGATGCGGATATCGCCGGCACCAAGAGGACGAGCTGGTGCCGAGGTGTCGATGGTTACGACGTCGGCAGCGCCTTGCCTGGGTTCGTCACGAATGATCTTGACCGGCGATGGGACCCCGGATTCCTCGGCAAGAAGCTGGGCGACGAGCTGATCCGCTGGCGAGAGCTTCGCGATCTGATCGGGCTTGGGGAACACGACGCCAAATGCACGGCTGATCGGTCGTTCTGTGGATTCACGGACTTCGGCATTCATCATCTCAGGTCCCTTTCTGATCCCGAGTGGTGGTGAGGTTCCGGTTGTCTCGGCCGCTCTCGATCGAGGCTCTGGCGACCTGGTCGATGGAGTGCGGAACGTCTGCTGGTGCGACGCCGGCCCGCAGCCGGCGGGCAGCGACCCGCAGCATGGCGACACAGAGATCGGTGACGGAGAGCTCGCTCATGCGGCATCCCCGAAGAGGTCGAGTTGTGGTGCGGGTGGTGTTGGTGCCGGTACCGCGGGTTGCAGGTAGTTCGCGGGATCGTTTAGATAAGCGATGAGCCGGTCGCCGTGGTGTTGACGAAATACCAATTTGGAGGGGGTCGGGTATCGTCCCCATTGTTCCAAGGTGAGCGTATTGGCATGGCAAACATCGGCGCAGACTCCGCGCAAGCTGAGCTGCAGGTAGGCCATCTTGATACAGGGCATCGAGACGTCCCGTGCCGTGATCCATGCCTGTGTTTCGGGGTCGAAGCCGAGTTCGCGGATGCGCTCCGCTGCGGCTAGCGCAAGGGCGCCGGAACCCACCGCAGGCTCCTCGACTGTGATGAAGCCATTCTTCTCGATGGCTCGCTTGACGCTGTCTTCGTCAAGGATCATTTCGGCCGTGACCCGACACACTGCCCAGGGTGTGAAGAACTGGCCTTGTGCTGCGTTCAGGGATGCGACCTGGCCGGCTATGGGGCCGAGGAAGTCGTATTCGTCATCGATGCCGGCGGCGGTGATCGCGAGCAGCTCGGGAAACTGGGTCGGATACTTCTTGTCGGAGTTGATGACCTTGAGGTACCGGGCCTCGATGTCGTCGCGCTTCTTGCCGGGAGGTGTCAGCGGTGAGATGAAGGCGCAGAACGCAGCCTCAAGGAAATCGTGGAAGACGTCACGATGGGATCTGCTGCGGGCGAGATCATCTATCAGCTTCAGGAAGTCGGCGGCCGGCCCCTTCATTCCGGCCCATGGGTGCTTCTTGACGTGGGCCATCGCTACTGCGCCCCCACGATGTTGACGCGATACGCCTCGAGCGCCGCTGAGAGCTTGGTGACGAGACCGGGTTCCTTCATGAGATCCCGATCCCCGATGAGGCCGCGCCCCGCCAAGGCGTAAGCCTCGTCAACAGCGAAGACGAGCTGGACGGTCTCTTTGCCGCCCTCTGTCATGATGACCTCGATGCCATTGGCACCGACGCGCAGGATGCGTTCCGCGTTGCGACCGATAATTTTGCACCGCCAGTATTCCGGGCTATCGGGTCTGGCTTGAGGTGCGGGCTCGCCTGTCCGGACGAGCCCGACGCCACGATCGCCGAGAAGTCGCAGGATGTGGTCGGCCCGTTTCCGGACGGGTTCTCGACCCTCTTCGAACCAGCTTCCCCAAAGCGGGAATGTCGGACCGAGGCGCTCGAGGCGGATGCATTCGGCGAGGATGTCGCGGATCGGACGGTCGCTCATCCCACCGCCCTCCGACCCCAATGGTCGAATTTCGGCCGGTAGCCTTCGCGAACGAACCTGTAGCCGCGGCCCCATACCGTTTCGAGGAAATCGAGACCGCCGGTGAGGACGAAGATCTGCTTGCGGAGACGGTGGACGAATACCTTGACGAGACTGGGGGAGATGTCCTGATGGTCCCAACCATAGACCTCGATCGAAATCGCCTTGTTGGTGACAACCCGGTCGTCATGCCGGGTCAAAGCGAGCATGTAGGCTGTCTCGAGGGGCGTTAGAGCGATGACACCTGCCGGCGACCGGATCATCTTGAGCTCGGGCAGGAAATCGCAGCCCGCGAACCTGACAATGTTCTCGTCGGCATAGAGCCCACGGTCGCGGCGGATCAGGGCTCGGCAACGTTCAATGAACTCGTCTTCGGCCAGCGGCCAGGTCTGGGCGTCATCGGCTCCGGCACGCAAGGCGACGGCACGGTGCTTCGCATCGGCGGCGAGGTCCTCGCACTGCGCCGGCATCATCACCATGATCAGATTGCCGATGGCGGCATCGCGGAGGCGACGAATCGCGGACACCGCGCGGTATCCATCTTCGGACCAGATCACGGCGAGACGGAGAGGATCGGCGCGGGTCGCCGCTGCGAGCTCTTCGGGACTGCTGGCGACGCCGACACTGGCTTGACGATGCGACAGCCAGGACGTCACGACTGCATTGAATGGCGGTCTATCTCCGGCAACCACGGCACGCATCTACCGTGGCTCCACTGGTTCGATGATGCCGGCAACGACACCAATGATCAGTACGAGGGCGGCGATAAACACCACGACGGGCAGGGCGTGGCTCACAATATGCGGGGTTCGGAACTGCATCAGAAACGCTCCGGAACTGTTGGTTGGGATGGATGCGACCGCGCCTCGGCCTCGCGCTTGCGGCGTTCCGCGGCCAGGAACAGCGGGTCTACAGGCGGCGCCTTCCTGGGGTCGATGAGCAGGCAAGCGCAGTACCAGTTCGCAAGGGCGTCGGTTCTGTCGAAGCCCTTGTCGGCAAGGGCTTCGGCCTGGCTGATCCAGCCGAGGTCGATGCACTTCTGCCGGATAATCGGCTTCGCGGCGTCTTCCTTGGGTTTCTTCGGAAGGAATTTTGCGCGGACCGTCGATAGCCAGAGTCGGTGTTCGCCGCGCTGGTCGCCGATGATCAGATCCGGATTGCGGACCTTGAGAAGACGAGCCGTCGCCACGATGACGCCGATCAGGCCGTTCTTCATTTCCGAGGTTTCGTAATTGGTGCTGTTCTTGATGCCGCCGGTGTCCGGCACCGCCCGTTCGACGACGACATAGTCGGCCGGATAGGCGGTCAGGAATTCCGTGGTCCAGCGCATGGCGCCAAGCATGATGTTGGCGTAGCTGGCGCCGGCGCCGGATTTCGCGAAGTACTGTGCGCCGGACCGCGGTATCTGGCCTATGGGACCATAAGCCCAGCCGAAATGGGCTGCGGCATCGATTGCAAGAATGCGCGGTGTGGTCATCACGGAACTCCGCCCTTTCGGGCCTTGGATTGGTGGACGTCTCTCCGTCCTGTCACGCCTGATAGGAGGTGGCGTTCCCCCTGCGCGGTCCGCCCCGCGCGGCCTACTCACCTCTCCCGTCACAGGGCCGGCCTCGCCGGTGATCCTGCCGTTGTCATCGGAGGCTTTCGCTCGGGATCAGTGCGGGGCAGTCGCCTCGCTGTTTACGTCTGGTGCGGCCTTGTCCCAGTCGTCCTCGCTCATGTCGGCCCTGACGGCTGCAATCACGGCCTGCGTGGTGGCATCAGGCTTCGCCTCTTCGGCGACGGTGTCCTCGCGCGCCACAGCCGCGGCGCCGAGCCCGAAGCCGGCGAAGTCGTCGCCAAGAGCGGTGCGGATATCGACGGCGAAGTCGCGATCGTCCTCATCGAGGCCGTCGACCTTGCCTTCGGCGCGTTCCATCAAAGCCTCGGCCTTGCGCTTGATCTTCTGGGCATCGGTCAGCGCCCGGATGACGCCCTTGTTGACGCCCTGCCTCTTCGCATCGGCGAGAAGCGTGCCCTGGGAGCTGTCGATTTCCTTCTGGATCGCCCGCTTCTTCGTCTTGAAGTCGGCATCGAGGAGGCGAAGCTTTTCCTCGCGGACTTGCTCGAGACGGTCGTACTCTTCGACAAAGGAAGCTGCTTCATTCGCCGAAGCGCGGTTCGGACGCTCATGAACGGTCATGCGAATTTCCTTTCCGCCGACCTGATGTCGGCGCGGTGGCGGATAGTGGGAGGCACGTAGGCGATACGGGCGTGGTAGGCGCAGTACGGCGCGCTGGAGACCTGGTGGCCGCAGAACCCGAAGTCTTCGGCCTGCGGGTCCCCATTCGGCCATTTGCAGGTCCGCTCGGTGAGCTGCGTCAACGCGAGACGTCGGGAAACGGGTGCCGCGAGATCCTCGATGGCACGGATGGGCTCGCCGGCAACGAGAGCAGGGGATAGCCCTGGGGATGAGGCACGCTGCTCGGCGCGCGCCTTGAAGTCATAGGGATGCGGATTGTTGGGGCCGCGCATCGGTACCGCTTCGACGGCACCGGCGGCGCTTCTGCGTAAAACCTTGTCGCGCTTCGGCGCCGGGGCTTTTGCAGGTTTTGGAGTCGCCTGCTTCTTGCTTGGTGATGGTGGCGTCGGCACCCTGCTGGTGCGCGGCCGCATCGGCTTCTTGAGGCCTGGCACCTCGACGCCGGCGTCGGTCAACCGCTTCATGTACCCGATGACAGCATTGCGGGTCGTGGCGAGCTGGGCTGCTATCGCTGATGCCGCCAGACCGTCGGCGCGCAGCGCGAGAACCACGGCATCCCGTTCCTCGCTGGTCAGGATTGCCCAGGCTCGCTGGGTGAGGTCGGCCGCGACAGGGGGGGATTCGTCTTGCGGGGCCCCGTCGGCTTTTCGGATCGCCTTGACGACCGTGGCGATAGCGGCGGGGCGGGCCTGGAATTTCCAGGCGATGGCGCTAGGGGCGTGCCCCTGCTCAAGTAGCTGGCGGACCGCCTCGAGGCGCTGGGCTGGCGTCATCGCCAGCCATGGTTTTGCTGGCGCGCTCACCTGGCGTCTCCGCCAGTTCCGGATAGATCCAGTGCGCCAGCGAGTCGCCCCAGAGCACGCATCTGGTGGCCATCGAGCGGCGCACCCTCAGCGGCAAGATGAGCTGCCAGAATGTGCGCCGTGGTGGCGAGTTTAAGCTTGGCACGTCTGGCCTCCTCGGTCGCTTCGATATCAAGAAGCGCTTGCACTTCGTACCATTCAACGCGGCGAGCGTCGCCGTTGTAGATGCCACGAACCCGCCGTTCCGTGACTCGCTTATGGTATTCTTGGGGAACAAATTTGATCAGCGCCCGCAGGATCGGAGCAAACTGGCTCTTTGCCGGCACGTTAGGCGCCAACAGGTCGCCAACTGCCTGGATTATCTGGCGTGGTGATCGCTTTTCGGCTGTGAAGGCGGCGGTAACGCTAGACATGATGCCGCCGCCCCGCCTCGGGCTTCTGCCCTTGGCTAAACTTTCCAAGCTCTTGGTTGAGCTTTCCACGATCTCGGCCTCGATCATTGCTATCCCTCAATCCAGCAACGGAGTTGGAGAGACGCGATGAACGGACAGACGAAACGAAGCGGGCAACACCCAGCCGGGAAGGCAAGGGGGCCACCATGCCGGCGACACGCCGGCAGTCGCGCAAGGCACCTGAAACGATGTGCGCGACGCCAACCATCACGCCACCTCGGCGCGAGCGTTCTGCATCCAGTCGCGACGCGTATCGTTGAGATCCTGGAGAGTGACCGCGCCATTCGTGATCTGGACGATCACATCGGCAAGCAGGGCATCGACCGGCGCTTCACCGGTTTCGATACGCTGCATACGGCGAGAGGGGTTCTTTCCAGCACCGATACCGAAATCTTCGGCGGCCTGTCGAAGAGACTTGGAGTTGGCGATACGCCATTCGCGGACTTTCATGACGATAATCATAGCGCGCAACGCTATGCATTTGTCAAGCGGCATCGCGTTTGCCGCTTTTCCCGTATGATGCAAATGGCGCTATGCTATTGAAATGAAAAACAACATCGCCGCTATCAGGGCTGCCAAAGGGATGTCGCAAGCCGACCTCGCCGAGCAGCTCGACATGCACTGGACCAATCTCAGCAAGATCGAGCGGGACAAATCGAATCCCGGCATGGACCGCTATCAGCAGATCGCGCAGGTCCTGGGAGTCGATCTCAACGAGCTCTTCGGCGAGGAATTCGAGGGCACCTCAGACCGGGGCTCCGACGCTGAAGCAGCGCCGTTCCTCCCCTATGCAGGGATCGCCCAGGCCGGTGTCTTCGTCGACATCAACCTGCATTCCAATCATGAGCCGCAGGCCGTCGCGATATCTCCGGATCCGCGGTATCGGCGTGCCCGCCAGTACGTCTGGCAGGTCCTTGGCGATTCCATGAACAAGGCTGGGATCCTCGATGGCATGTTCGCTGTCGGCGTCGATTACCTGGATTTCGTCGAGCACTATCGGCCGATTGCGACAGGCGACATCGTTGTCGTCGAACGGATGCGGTTCGATGGCCAGGAGCGGGAGCGGACCATCAAGCGGTACTGGGAGGAGCCCAACGGGATCGCCTTGATGCCGGAGTCCACGAACCTCCATCACAAGCCGATCCTGATCCCCAAAAATGGCATCGTCGAGGGCGAGGAGATCAGAATCATCGCCTATGTGACGGGATCCTATAACCTGTTCGGGAAGGCGATCTTCGATCTCGACGAGGGTCAAAAAATCCATCTCTGACATCGTTGACATCGCCGCGGCGCGCGGGCTAACCGCGCGCGCCTTCGCACACGCCCGGTGAGTATAAACTTCTAACATAGAGCTCTACGTTTAGACCTCTCAGGTCTTGCTCAACGATACTCGTAGAGCTCAACCTTTCAACGAATCCGTGTCCCGCATCGTTCTCAGTGTGGGGTGCTGTCGCACCCCACTGCGCAGCGCGCTACGAATCAGGTCTGGCGCTTCCGCGCGCGAACGCGTGGGCCGCTATCGGTGAATGGCCGAACGGACAGCATAGCGTGAAAAGCTATATTTCTGGCTTGACAAGACTATAGCGTTGCGCGCTATGCTTTGGGCAAAGGAGAAATCCGATGCCAAACACGACCCCACGACGTGACCCCGAAACCGATGACGCCCTCGGCCTGGCCGCCGATCTGGTCAAGCTGCTGTTCGCTGTCCTGATCCTTCCGGGATCGTGGCTGGTGCTGACCATGGGGGGCGCCGAAGCGCTCAAGGGGTGGTTCTGATGATCGCCGCTGTTGCTGCCATGCCAGTCGCGCCAAGCGCTGACGACGCCAACGATACCGTGGATGCACTGATGCAGGCCGAAGCTTTCGTCGCCGGCTTTGAAGGTGATCCAACCCAAGATGGCGTCGCCGATATTCTCGCCGGCTTGCGAGCAGCCATCGAGCGCGAGCAGGCAGCGCCGGCCATGCTGGCTGCGCTGAGATTGGCAGAGGCTTGCCTTTCTGGAACCCTCCTTGCTCGCGGTTATGCGCCCGGCTCATGCACCGACGACTGGACCGCTGAAGTTCAGATGGAGGTGCGCACACTCGCCGACGTCCGCGCTGCTCTCGCGCAAGCGGAGGGGCGCTGACGTGGATACGCCCTCCATCGTCCCGAGCCTCGACGACCTCCGCAACAGCCTCGAGCGCGCCGAACGCGACGAGGTTTGCGCCGAGATGATCGACGATTTCCGCCGTCGTGCGGTCGAACTCCCGGCCGCGAAACGCCGCGTCGCCGAGCTGCGCGCCCAGATCACCCACATCGAGGAAACGCTGTGATGAGCGAGCTTGCTGATCTCTCCCATGTCTCCGAAGGCCAGCTTCGTGCCTGGGCCGATCTCCGGGTGATCTCGTCGGCGCGGTACGTCGACGAGATCACCCGGCGCGGGAAAGTCTACACGCAGGTCGACGCGCCGCCGCTCGATTACGAACTCGACGCCGAACTCGACCTCGGTCTCGACTTCACCGAGATAGCGATCGCCGATGCCGACGACTGCCCACCATTCGAGGCCCAGCCGATGTTTTCCGTCATTGGCTGGATCAGCCTGGGCGCCGGCGCCATCGTTGTCGCCGCCCTGTTGTGGGTCGCGTTGTCATGACCGCCCAACCATCCCCGACCAACCAGCTTTCGCCCAAGCAGCTCCACGAGCTCGCCGTCGACGCATTCGATGTCCTGAACTGGGCGCGTCGCATCGGCATGAAGCGCGAGCAGCAGATCGAGCAGGTCGCCCGAACTTTCGAGGTCACCCTCGGGTACCGGCCAGCCGCGGTGAGGCCAGAATGATCACGATCTCCATCTTCGCGCTAACGATGCCGCCGTCGCCGATGTTCGAGCAGAAGTTTGCCGATCCGGTCGACGCCGATCGGTATGAGGCGTTCTGGCGACGTCTCGGCCAGTGCCATATCCGCCGGCAGGTGCGGCCATGAACGGCGTGAGACCATGCTTCATTTCCCACGGGCAAGAACGCGAGTTCGAGCAGCTCGTCGACTATGCCCGTCGCGGCATTCACGCCTGTGGTGAGGACCATGCCCGAGCTGCACTCGAGGCGCTGGTCCCACTGTCTCACGATGTCAGCGCGATCATGCGCTGCGCTAGGGCGGAGGCTTCACGGCTATGATCGACATCGCCCCAACCACAGAAGCCGAGAGCAGGAATCGCGATCTCGCCATTGCAGCGGCTTCGCAGGCTGCCGACGCCATGGCCGAGTTGATGCGTTACGCCCGTGAAGGCGACGGCAGCATGTCGGGCGCATTCGGTATCGATGTCGTCGAGCAGCTGCTCGACGCGGCTAAGATGGCCGCTGAAATCGAAGGCTGGCCCAATAGCCAAGAAGAACGCGGCCAGTTCTACGCGTCGATAGCTGACTTTCTTGAGGGCTGGGCCTGATGGACAGCAGCCCCTTCACCCGCTTCACCGATGCCGAGGTCCGCGACATGCTGCGCGGCGCCGGGCTGGCATCTGATCTCGACGCCGCCAATGTCGCCAAGCTTGGCCTTACCCGCATCATGACGCAGCGCCAGCGCGTGCTGGCTGCTTTCGCTGACAATCCTGACGTCGATGCGATCTTTGCTGCGCTGGGCCAGCAGGTGCCTAAATCCAGCATCAGGTCCTACCTCTGCCGCGCGGTTCCGAACGGCGAATGGCGGCAGCGCAATAAGCGCGGATCGGGCAGGGCATCATGACGATCCAGATCATCAGGCCCGCCGACCGCGCCGCCTGGCTTGCCGCCCGCACCCAGGACGTCACCGCAAGTGTCGCCGGCGCGCTCTTCGGCGTCGACCCGTATTCGTCACCCTACGAACTCTGGGCCGAGAAGACCGGTCGGCGCTCTCCAGACGGCGAGCCTTCCGATGCGATGGAGCGCGGGATCCTGATGGAGCCAGTCGTCGTCAAGATGGTGCAGAAGCGCCATCCGGCGTGGGCCATCAGCTACGACGGCGACAACCCGGTCTACTACCGGGACCCCGAGACCCGCATCGGTGCGACACCGGATGCCTTCGTCGTCCGCCCGGACCGTCGCGGGACCGGCATCATGCAGATCAAGAGCGTCTCCGAGGATGCCTTCGAGAAGTTCTGGGAGACCGACCCCGATACCGGCGCTGTCATCCCGCCGACATGGATCGCGATTCAGGCAATAGTTGAGGCCACCTTGACGAAGTGCCCATGGGCTTGTGTCGCTGTTGTGGTGCTGACCCGGCGCGGCACGTTCCGCTTGGAACCCATCATAGATATCCCGCTCGACAACTTCGAGTTCTGGGAACGGCTGGTCGAGAAGGTCAAAGCCTTCTGGGAAATGATCGCCGCCGGCAGGACACCAGATCCCGATTGGGATCGGGATAGCGAAGCGGTCCTCGACGTACTTCGCCAAAGCCTGCCGGAGCGCCTGGACCTCACCCGCGATTACCACGTCAACGATCTCGCGGGCCTCTACGTCGAGGCCAAGGCGACGGAGACCGAGCAGGCCGCAAGGGCAGGGCGGCTCCGCGCAATGATCATCCATGCCCTCGGTACGGCCGAGATCGGGGAAACCGAACGCTGGTTCATCAGCGCCCGGACATCGGTGCGTGGCGACGGCACCACAACGCGCGTGCTGCGCATCAAGCCAAGGGAGAACCTCAATGCAGGTTTCTGATGCCCCATCCATCGCGGGACCAGGGCACAATCTCGCGACCACTGCCGACGTATTTCGGGATCGGTTCAAGGATCTGATCGACGAAGTCGAGGCACTGGCGATCAAGGCAAATGGAGCCCGCGGTGCGCTCACCGCTGACACCATCGCCTCTGACAACGATCGCAACACCTTTGTCGAGATCGGCGTCAACGCTGCCAAGCTGGCGAAGTCGATTGACGAGAAACGCGCGAAGGTCATCGAGCCACTGCGCACCGAGGTCGACGAGTGGAACAGTCTCTTCGGCACCGACAAGCCGGCAGAGGGCTCGCTGAAGTACCGCTGCAACGCGATGAAGAAATTCGCAGAGATGGTGGTCGGTCGGTACGACGACGAGAAGCGCGAAGAAGAAAGGCGGAAGGCCGCTGCCGAGGCCGACGCGGCTAGGGCTCTTGCCAATCGAAAGCTCGACGAGGCCGCCACATCTGGCCATTCCGTCCTTTCCGACATCGCCCTGCAGGAGGCCACCAGCGCCGAGCAAAAGGCCGCGGTGCTCGAGAACGCTGCATTGACCGCCGGCAACGGGCCGACTCGTACCGAAGCCGGCACGATCAGCCAGGTCAAGAACTGGACCTACGCCGTCAAAGACTACAGCAAGATCGACCTCAACAAGCTGCGTGGCTACGGGCCATTTAGCGTCGACGGCATCGAAAAGGCTTTGGCCGCGTACGCCAAAAAGAACAAGAACACTGCCCCGCTCGCGGGCGTCGACTTCATCCCCGATCAGAAAACTCGGTTCCGCGCCTGACCAGCTCGGACAACAGGAGACCATTGCGATGAACACTCCAGCGCGCGTTCCTGCGCACGATCCGCAGACCGGAGAGCTGACCGAAATCGGTCTGCCCGACAACTATCTCGCCGGCAATCAGAGCCTAGCCATCAGCCTCGCCATGGCTGAGGTTGACCAGCAGATCACGACTGCCAGGGCGTTCCCTCGCAGCATCGACCGTGCCGTCAGGAACATCACGGCGCTGGCCACCTTGGACGAGGAAACCGCCAAGGAGTGCATCTATGCGCTACCACGCGCCGGCAAGGCGATACGCGGACCCTCGATCAGGCTGGCCGAGATCATTCAGAGCCAGTGGGGCAACAACAGGTCGGGCACCCGAGTCGTCCATGTCGACCGCGTCGAAAAATATGTCGAGGCCGAGGGCGTCTTCCATGATCTCGAGACCAACTCGGCGGCGACGGCGCGGGTTCGTCGGCGTCTCGTCGCCGACAAGAAGACCGGTTTGATCACCGAGGACATGATCACTTTGACTGGCAACGCGGCGGCTTCCATCGCGAAGCGTAACGCGATCCTGGGTGGTGTCCCCAAGGCTGCCTGGCGCAAGGCGTACGCGGCCGTCGAGGCAGTGCTCATCGGCGACGCGATGACCATGGCCGAAAAGCGTGACGATGCCATGAAGGCGTTCGCCGCTTTCGGAGTGAAGCCGGAGCAGATCTTCGAGATACTGGAGATCGGCGGCCTCGATGACATCGGCCCCGACCAGTACATGACGCTCATCGGCATGCATCAGGCGTTGCGTAGCGGCGAGGCCACCGTCGAGGAGATGTTCCCGGTGAAGCGTCAGGCCGGCGACAAGCCGGCGGGCCTCAAAGGACGGCTCGACCAGCTCGCCGGCGGTGCCGACAAGAGCAAGGAAGGCACTGCAGCAGCGCCAAAGAATTCGGAGGCCGGCCCGTCCCCCGAGGCCTCCGAGAAGCCCGGCGAGTCATCCCCCGCCGACAACGCCGGGCAACAGCCGTCGTCCGACTCTACCTCCAAGTCGGATGACGGCGATCCCATTGCAGTGGCTACCCGCAAGGGCAGGGCGGCGTACCGCCGCGGCCTCGGCCGAAAGGCGATCCCCGCTGAGCTCAAGGCCGATGGTCGCGGAGCCGAGCTCGACGCGTATCTCGCTGGCTTCGACGACGAGGCCGCAGCCGACGTGGTCGAGGAGGAATGACATGGAACCGAGGGGAGAGGGGACTGTGTCACCGGCCGGCGATCCCATCGCGAAGCAGGCGCAGATCCACCATGACGCGATCCGGCGAAACGAACAGCGGATCCTCGACATGGAACGCGACCGCGATATCGCGCTGCGGTCCCTTGAAGGCGAGCTGGCGGAGGCCGCGCGTGCCTTCGAAGCCGAGCAGGAGCGGATACTGCAGCAGATCGCGGATACCCGACGCGGCGCCGATGCCCGCATCGCGACCCGCCAGATCCTGGTGAGGTCGAGCAGGGACGCCTTGGTTGCCCTGGAGCCGAACCAGGCAAGCCTGGAGGCTCCGATGTCGGCTAGGCAGGTTCCAAGGTCGGAGCCAGCAACGGTGCCGATCCAGGTTCACAGGGGGATCAAGGCATGAGTGCAGCCACGTTCCGGGTGCATTTCGCCGACGGAACCACCGTCGATGTGACCGCAACCGACCCCAAGGGCGCGCGGACCGAAGCCGAGAAGGTGCACTCCGCGCACATCAGGAAAATCAAGGTCGTGAGGGCAAAATGACCAAAGAAATCCAGGCCTTCGGCATCGACAGCTACCGCAGAGGGATGCGCAATCTGATGTACGCGGCGGCTCCGGGGATCACCAAGGTGATCACCAAGGACGGCACCGTCGATGTCCCCTTCGCCGCCGGCGACCTTCTTCTGTCCGACGAACACGGTCGGGTCATCGTAGGGCCCGTCAGTCTCGTCGGAGCCGTCGACCTCGCCGAGAGGATCCTTGAAGGCGACCAGCGTGCATTCACGGATCCGCTGGCCTTGCTCACGCTCGCCACCGCCATTGCCGGGTTCCGGATCGAGAACGATCCCGCTGAACCCGAGCCCGTCGAACCGGCCGCTGCCGTGTCTGTTCCCGGAGCTTGATCCCAAATGAGTGAAAAGATCGAGGACCAGGCAATCACACCGTCCATGGACGACAAGCACATTCCGTCGCCGCCCGTTCGGACGACCGAAAAGTACGACGCCGACAAGAAAACCGGCATCGAGCGGGTCGGAAAACCCCGCGACAACAAGGGCTGACACGCTCATGAGGCTTTCAGCAATCATTACGCGGCTCGCCGAACTTGGCGTTCGGCTGCCTGTCCAGCAGCACGCCGAGGACGCATGCAGCATCGCCGACGCCGAGGGTGTCGAGGTTTGCGTCATCGACCACAACGGCGAACGCGAAGACAGTGAGGCCGCCGAGATCGCCGCACTGCTCATCGAGATCATCAATATTGCGGCGACCCCGGTGGCCAGGAAAAGCCTTGATGTGTCCGATGTCGGCGGCCAGGCCGTCGATATTGCCAACGAGCTGGGCGCAGTACTCCAGGGCCGCAATACGGTTGCCTGCTACATAGCGTTGTCCATGGTTCTCGGCGCCGCCGCAGCCAACGCGGGGCGGCCTGACTTCGACGGCATGATGAGGCTCGTCGAGTCCGGCGCCCGCGACAGCTTCCTTCGCGCTTTGCAGGAGCAAGGCCGTGGCTGAGCCCTTCACCCTGATCCGCGTCGTCGACACCGAAACCAGCGCTATGAACGATCCCGCCGAGATGGTGGAGATCGGCTGGACAGACATCCGCCTGTTTCTGGCTGGCTGGCAGATCGAAAGCGGACCGCATTCTGTTCTCGTCAATCCCGGCATGCCGATCACGTTCCCGGCGATGGCGGTGCATCACATCACCGAAACCGATGTCGAACACGCTGAAAATCCGGACGAGGTCAGAGCCAAGATCGTCAAGGGTGCCGACATTCTCTGCGCCCACAACGTCGGCTTCGACAGGCGTTTTATCCGAGGCCACAACCTGCCCTGGATCTGCACGTTCAAGGCGGCACGGACGGCTTGGCCGGAGCTACAGAGCCACGGCAATGGCTCGATCCGGTACGAACGCGGGCTCTGTCTCGGTGACGCGCGGGCAGACCCGCCGCATCGCGCGGGCCCGGACACCTGGATCACTGCGCATATCCTGCTCGATCTCCTGAAGATCTATCAGCCCGAAACGCTGGTCGAGATGACGGGGAAGCCGGTCACCCTGATCAAGATCGATTTCGGCGAGCATAGCGGCAAGCGCTTCTCTGAGATCCCTGACAGCTACCTCGACTGGATATTGAATAAGTCGAAGATGCCATCGGACCCGGATCGCGAGGACGTCGTTCACACCGCCCGCCTCGAGGTCAGCAAGCGCGCTGTCGCTGCACCAGCGCCGACACCACGTCCCAAGACCACAGACGCCTATGCCTCTGAGCGGCATGACCCCGATGCCTGGCGCAAAGAAATGGAGAGGGGATTCTGATGAACCGCTTCCTCGAAATCGTGCTGAGCTCGGTCTGGTCGTTCCTCGGCACCCTGATCATCCTCCTGATCCTCTTCATCGTGATGATGGGGCTGCTGAGCGTCATCCTCCAGATGCGCCGTCATCGCCGGTCGCTCAACGAAAGCGATGTCATAAAGATCGTCCGCGAAGGCATGGACCTCGGCAAACTCGACGCCCCGATCTCGCGCTTGATCAAGCGCAACGAACAGCGTGGGGGGCGATGATGCCGGTCATCTCCACTGACATGATCCGCGACGACGAGGCGTTCCAAGCCGCGTTGCAGCGATACGCTCACGCCAATGGTTCGTCCGATGGGGTCGCCGCCGCAGTGCTGGCCGCCCTGCAGCCGGTGTTCACTGCCCACAATAAGCGCGTCATCGATCTGATCGAGGCCAACAACCGGTATCTGCAGGAAGCCCGCAACTGGCGGATCGTCGAGCAGCTTAGAGCCGCCGAGGGCCACAGCGTCCAGATCCTCTGCGACAACCCGGATTTCAACGGTCAGCCCAACTGCAAGGTCCTGTGCTGCGGCGACTGGACGGACTGGCACGACGAGCTATTCACCGGCGCCTCGATCGATGAGGCGCTTGGCAACGCGATCGTTGCCTTCAACAAATGGAGCAAAACCAATGTCTGAGACTGTTCAAAATCGGACAAAGGACTTCCCCACAGGCGCCGTGCTTTCGGTCGTCGCAGATGTTCTCGTCTCCGAGAACCACATCGCTGGCGTCTACGAAGTCCTGAACTGGATGACGGGTGAAAGCTTGTACACCCACCAGCTGCCGCGCGTCAGTCTGGAAGCTACCCCCGTCATCGTTGCGATGCATCCCGAGCTGGCGGTGGCCATCGCCGAGGCCGAACAGGTCAATGGCGAGAACTGGCGGGAATGGCTGGCGATATGGAAGGCTCGATACGGGGAGACCATCGCGGTCCCGCGGCTCAACATCGCCGAGCATGAGCGCATCGATCCTCTCTCGGAGCTCGCCGAAAAGGTTCCCCCTGACCGCATCGTCGTTATCGACGGCGGGCACTGAGCCCCGCCGCTGTCCCCCAGTCATGTGAATGGAGAAAGTCATGATCACCGATCAGACCTATGCCGATTCAGTACTGCCCCGCATCGCGGATACGATGCGCCTCACCCGTCGCCTCGAAGAGGTCAAAGCCGCGATTGCCGGCATCGACGCCGGCGAGCCGATGAGGCTCGTCGTCGGTTCGAACCCGATTCGTCTTAGCGATCAGGGGCAGGTCGACATCATGTTCGCGGTGCGCGCCGATCTCGATCGACACAAGCGAGAGATCGAGGAAGAACTGGCGTGGAGGGCGGGAAAGTGACCGCAGCCTATCCGCTCCAGTGGCCGCAGCGACGTCCCCGCAAGTCGGCCGGAGGTCGCAAGCGCGCCAGCTTCGGCAAGAAGGTCAACAACGGTCGGTACCAGGAGACCAAGGATCTCACGGTCGCCGACGCACTCGGCCGGCTTCAGGACGAGCTCGATCGTATCGGCGCTCGATATCCGGTTGTCTCGACCAATCTCGAACCGCGCCTCGATGGCCGCCCGCGCTCGGGACAGGCCGAACCCCGAGATCCGGGCGTTGCACTGTACTTCGACCTCGCTGGCAAGCCGCATTGCATGCCCTGCGATACCTATGACCGAGTTGCCGACAACATCGCAGCTATCGCGAAGCACATCGAAGCGACACGCGCCATCGAGCGCTACGGCGTCGCCAACATGTCGGAGATGTTCGCTGGTTTCACGGCGCTGCCGGCGCCGAGCGCCAGGCGGTCGTGGCGCGAGGTCTTTGGCTTCGGACCAACGGAGCAGATTTCAGCCAGCTACCTCAACGAGCGATTCCGCGCGAAGTCGAAAGCAGCGCATCCCGACGTACCAGGCGGTTCCACCGTTGAGATGGCCGAACTGAACCAAGCCCGGACCGAGGCGCTGAAAGAGATAGGTGCGTGATGCTACACTCACCTTCATTCCTGCAGGCCCAACGTCGCAACGCCGCGATCCGGCAATGGGCTGATGCCGAAATCGAGCGTCTCCGCGCCGCCGCCGCCGCGAAGCTTCGGGCCGATGCTAGGCGCGATTGGCAGATCTATTGCCGCCTCGCCAACATTCCGAGGCCAGTGCCGCGCACCCCGGCGCGCGAGATCATCGACCGAGTCGCGGCCTGGCATCAGGTCCCCGTGAGCCTTGTCCTGTCCGACGACCGCCATCGAGTCGTCGTCGAGGCGCGTTTCGACGCCATCGCGGCCGTGAAGCTGGCTTATCCCGGCATGACCTCGACGCGCCTCGCTCAGACCTTTGGCCGCCACCACACCACCATTTTGGACGCCCTGAAAAGGAGGGGGCTGTCATGCCTGAGGTGACGAACCGGGATGTCAACGACGCGTCGGTACGCGCCGCCGGCGATATCCTCATGCGCCATATCAACGCGCCAGAGCAGGCCGTCTATGCGGCCGCCCGCGAAATACTCGAGGCGGTGCCGCACCCCAGGGTGCCGGCGCTGAAGCCGGTCGATCGGTTCGATGCCTCCTGGCGCAAGCACTGGAACGACGGCTGGAACGCGTGCATCGCCGCGATGGTAGGCGGCGACCATGGATAGATCACTTTGGCTTATCTTGGTTTTCGAAGCTCGCTCGCGCATTTTGAGCAGCTCCGATGATGGCATCAATAGTATTTATCATTTCGGTCTCTCGGCTTCGAAGCGAGCCAGGATGTATGGATGCGATCTTGATCATATCCATATAGCCCGCATGCAACCGCTGGTATTGTGCGTACCTGAGGCGGACGATCCCGATCGAGCTGACCGCGTCTTTTGGCAGTTGTTCGAGCTGATCCCAGAGTTCCTTCATTTCAGATGGCTCAGAGAGTTGAAAATCTGCCGGGGTGACAGCGCGTGCTGGTGCATAGGTGCCCTTAGCTGCGACAAGAGAGGTCTTGATTTCACGACTTTCCAGGATGATCCGCGAGGTCAAGAATTTGAACTTCGCAGTCAAATTGTTGCGCGCCGCCGACTTCTTTCCGAGATCCCCTTTGTAATCATAGCGGACCTTCGCCATTGCGCCACTGTAAGCGATCAGCGCGGCACCGACGACCGCGATCGCGGCAGTTGCCGCACCAAGTTTCGAAACGATTTCCCGCAACTCTGCCACGAAGAACGCAGCCGCGATAACCGAAATGGCTGCGGTAACAAGTGCCGCGCCAAGCCAAAATTCCCAGCCCCTAGAGATTTTATCACCCACGACCCGACGCTAGCCAAACGGCAGAGCGCTTTCAATGATCTGGTCGGGGGAGAACTGGCTTATCAACATGGCTGACCGCCCCATCCTTTTCTCCGGCCCGATGGTTCGCGCCTTGCTTGACGGTCGAAAGACCAAGACGCGGCGCATCATCCCGCAGCCAGAAATGACGGCCTTTGGTTGGAACGTCCCCTGGCAGGTTGGTGGCGGTGTCGTCTTCAGCGATCAGTCGACGCCTGAGCTAATTGCAGCCGAGTTGATAAATGGCGTCCGCGTTCAGGCCGGCGACCGGCTGTATGTCCGCGAAGCCTGGCGGGTTTCTAACAAGTGGAACGATACCGCTCCGCGCGATCTGCCGCCGCGCACCATGACGGTTATGTTCGAGGCTGGCGGGTCGATGGGCGGGGTGAGCTCTCCCCCCGTTGGCCGCCTTCGGACTGCGGATGAGTACCCGCCAGATCTCTCTTATCCGTCTTCCATGCCCAAATGGGCCGGCCGCCTTCGCGCCGGCATGCATATGCCGCGCTGGGCCTCGCGCCTCACCCTGACCGTCACCGACGTTCGCGTCGAGCGCCTGCAGGATATCAGCGAGGCCGACGCTGTTGCGGAGGGAGCGCGCACGGCCTACGGCGAATGGTTTGACACCGGCTTTTGTCTCGTGAAGGCAGATCGAGTTCCGCCGATAACCTTGTTTGCTTGGCTCTGGAACAGCCTCAATGCTGGCCGCGGCTACGGCTGGGACACCAACCCTTGGGTGACCGTGACCACTTTCACGGTGCGCGTCGGCAACATCGACATCATCGACGAGGTGGCGCCATGAACGCCCTATCTCGCCTGACTCACTTTGGCTTCAAGGGCCGCCACACTCGCCTGGACGCGATTGAACATTGCAGGATCATGGTCGCCGGAGCGTTTCAACAATGCAACAGCCGCCTTGGCTTCGACATCAGCGATAAAAAAGCGTACCACGCTCTCATCCCATTTCAGCGAGACCTGAAACCCTGTCGTCTCGCATCTTTCGACCAGAATTTGTGGGAGTCCATCGAGGCTGATCTTGTTCGCCTTCAGATCGTGAAGGATCGCGATGGCGACCGCACTAGCAATAGCGCTGCCAGATACCTTGAGAGATTGATAGTACGTCAGTTTTCGATCCCTTTCCTGCGTTTCGTGTTGACTGCCTGGCATACAGGTCAGATCGACAACCGCATAGTCAGGTCGGGGCGCGATGTCTGATCGGATCCCCTGCATCAATCCGCGCTGCCGGCGTACCGCATCCAGTGACAAGCACCCTGACAGCGCCGAGATCATCTGCGGGAAGTGCTTTTGCTGCCTGCCGGCGTCGGTGAGGGCTGAACACCGCCGGCTGTGGCGTGAGCTCCGAAAATGGGAGCGCCGCATAACTCGGACCGCCGACGACCTGAAGGCCAACAGAATGCGCCGTGTCCGTGATCGTCTCGAGGATAACCTCAATCGGCACTGGATCAGCGACGTCAGACCGAATTTCTTCGAACCGGGGCGCCCCGAGGGGCTCGCCTCCTTCCTGGAGGAGGTCGGCTTTGGAACGAATTAGGTGCGACTCCCTTAACCAGCCCGATATTTATTTCTCGGTCTCGGGAACCATTTCGCCATCTCACTACATAACACTAGAAAGCAGGAGGGGGCGCTATCTTGGCAGAATACTCGTACTTCATCATCGAATTCGATGGTCGAACCAGAGAACTCGACCTCATCAACCCACGGATCTACTTCGAGCAGGGGCGTTGCCGTTTCAAGTACGACGGCCCCATCCCAGGGTTCTGGCACGCCCATATTCGTGCGCGCCATCAGCTCGGCCGCGGCTTCGAAGTGAAGTGGGAGCTCGACCGGAAGCCGCGGACGCCGGCGGGGGCCGGTCATGAAGCCGGTCATCGTCCACCGCTATTCCTGGCACATCACTGAAGCCATTGAGGCCCTGCTTGGGGACGCCGCCGGCGACGCCAAGAGCTGGAGGATCCGAGTCGAGGGCGACGAACTCGTCGTCGACATAGTGGCGCCGGACCTGCGCCTGACCCCAGAACAGATCGCGGAATCATGTCCTTTGCCTCCGGCGGAGACCTCAGAGGCGGCAAGCGTGCCGGCCGAGGAGCACGCAGCGGAGCAGCCAAAGCCGGAGCGCAAGGGCGGCCCACTCGCTCGTTCCGCCGCCATCATCGGTTCCGAAAAAGGGTTCTGGACCTTTGCGAAGCAGAAGCGTGGTGTCGATATCGCCTCGGCCGAGGAGGCCGGCGCCTGGTTGCGCAAGGTCTGCGGCATCGAAAGCCGCGCCGACCTCGATCATGATGCCCGCGCCGCCGATATCTTCCGTCCCATCGAGAAGGCCTATCGGCTCTGGCTTGAGGGCTATGACTGATGATGAAGCGAAAGCGCTTGGTCATCGCGCCACCACCAGGTCTAGAACCCGAGCTCGCCAAGATCATTGAGGCCCTTGCGCGCAAGGCCGCGCATGAGGATTACTGTGGCGGCGCCACCGATGGCCCCACAACGGATGAACCCGATGTCAAAACGCGCCGCGCTGTACGCCCGGTATTCAAGCGATCTGCAGACTGATCGGTCCATCGAGGATCAGCTCAATCTCTGCCGGTCCTATGCCGTTAAACAGGGCCACGACATCGTGGCCGAATTCCATGATCACGCCAAATCCGGTGCCTCGATCATGGGACGCGATGCCCTGCTTGGCATGATGGATGCGGCTCGCGACGGCGCCTTCGATGTGCTCGTCGTCGAGGCCCTGGACCGGATCTCGCGCGATCAGGAAGATCTCGCAGGCATCTTCAAGCGGCTGACCCATGAAGGCGTCGAGATCTGCGCCGTCCACGACGGTCGTGCCGACATCATCCAGATCGGGATCAGAGGGCTCGTCGGCGCCCTGTTTCTCCAGGATCTCGCCCACAAGGTGAGGCGCGGTCTCGCTGGTGTCGTCCGCGACGGCAGGAACGCCGGTGGCAAGGCCTATGGCTACAAGCCCGTTCTGGGAAAGCCTGGCGAGCTCGAAATCGTTGAAGCCGAGGCCGAGGTGGTTCGGCGGATCTATGAGGAATACGCCGCGGGGGCACCACCGCGAGATATCGCGGGGCGGCTGAACCGTGACGGCATCGTTGCACCACGCGGCAACGATTGGCAGGCATCCACGATCAATGGCAACATGAAACGGTTCAACGGGATCCTGCAGAACCCCATCTATGACGGCCGCATCATCTGGAACCGCGTCTCGATGGTGAAGGATCCCGATACGGGGCGCCGGATCTCGCGACCAAATCCCGAATCAGCATGGCAGGAGGTCCCGGCGCCTCATCTCAGGATCGTGCCGGCTGAGCTATTCCAGGCCGTTGTCGAGCTGAAAAGCCATTACCGCCCGTTCTCGAAGACGATGAAGCGCAACCCGAAGCGGCTGCTATCCGGCTTGCTGCGGTGCGGGGCCTGCGGTGGCGGGATGTCGATCCACGGCAAGATGGGCAGGGTGACCCGGATCAAGTGCACCAAGGCCACCGAAGCCAGGACCTGCGGCAACCGACGGCCGTATGTGCTCGAGGATATCGAGGCCGGTGTGATTTCGGGGCTGCAGCAGCGCCTCAGCGATCGGCGGTCCGTCGAATACTACGTGACGGTCTACAACGCCGAACAGCAGCGGCTGTCGGCCGGTGACGGCGCCGAACGGGAAAAGGCGGCGCAACGTCTCGCCGCCGTCAACAAGTCGTTCCAGCGCGCCGCAGATCTCGCCATCGACGGCGTCCTCAGTGCTGACGAGGCCAAGGTGCGGCTCGACGAGCTCCGTGTCGAGCGGGCCGAGATCGAGAAGAAGCTGGAAACGATGCCGGAGCCCCCTAACGTCATCCAGTTGAAGCCGGCGCTGATCAACCGCTATCTGCGGATCGTGGAGACACTGGCAGCCAGCCTGCGAGGCAACGACGAGTTGACCGACGACATCAAGGCTACGGTTCGCGAGCTGATTTCGAAAGTCACGGTCTACCCGACATCGAGCGGACAACCGCCAGAGATCGAGGTCGAAGGGTTTCTTTCGAAGTTCGTCGAGGACGCCCCCGAACAAAATCTCAAAATTCGGGGGGGAGTGATGGTAGCGGGAAGTGGACTCGAACCACCGACCCCAGGATTATGATTCCCGTGCTCTAACCAACTGAGCTATCCCGCCAGGGTGGAGAAGGCTCGAAAAACTGTCTCGGAAGAGGCAGGCGTCGATGCGTTCGCCAAGGTCGGGCGGATATAATGTCTGGATGACGAACCTGTCAAGCAGTGACATTGCGCAATTCCGGATAATTGCCAAGGACGCATCGCCGGTTGCTATTCAGCCTGTTTGCGGCTGGTTTTTGGGCGGGATTGCTCCTGCGCCGGCCCGCAACTTTGATATGCAGCGCATGATGGGAGCCTGGCCGTAGAGCGTGCGGTTAACGATCTTTGGCGTATGCTTGAACCCACGTGCATGCGAGCTAGGTGATTTTGGCGCAGGCTGCGGGGTTGAGTTAGAGAGGCTCGGACATTATGTCTGCCGACATAAATCCCCCTGGAAAGAGCCTGATGAATCCGCGTATTGCAGTTCTTGGATGCGGCTATTGGGGCGGTAATCATATCCGCACCCTGAAGTCGCTCGGCGCCCTTCATGCCGTCTCCGACGTCGACCCGGCCCGCGCCGAACGATTTGCCGCCGAGCAGGGCTGCCTTGCGCTGACGCCGGACGAACTGTTTGCCCGCGACGACGTCGACGCCGTCGTCATGGCGCTGCCGCCGCAGTTCCACGCCGATTTCGCGATTCGTGCCGTCGAGGCGGGCAAGGACGTGCTGGTCGAAAAACCGATTGCCCTGACCGTGCCCGACGCCGAGCGCGCGGTGAAAGCCGCGCGCGACAATGGCCGCGTGTTCATGACCGGGCACGTGCTGCGCTTCCATCCGGCTTTCGAAGGGCTCAAGGCGCTGGTCGACAAGGGCGAACTCGGCGAAGTCGGCTACATTCATTCGCATCGCCTGGGCCTCGGCAAGTTCCACGCCGAAAACGATGCGCTGTGGGATCTCGCTCCGCACGACCTGTCGATGATCCTGGCGATCACCGGCACAGCCCCGATCGAGGTGCGCGGCGAGGGCGCTGCAGTGCTCAACCACCTCAGCGATTTTGCCCACCTGCACATGCGCTTCCCCAATGGCCTGCGCGGGCACCTGTTTGCATCGCGCCTCAATCCGTATCGCGAGCGCCGGCTGACGGTGGTCGGGACCAAGGGCATGGCGGTGTTCGACGACGTCGAGCCGCAGGAGCGCAAGCTTGCACTCTATCGGCATGCGGTGTGGCGGGACGAAGGGCAGTGGACGTCGACGATGAACGAGCCGACCTATATCGCGCTCGAAAATGCCATGCCGCTGACGCGCGAACTCGAGCATTTCATCCACTGCATCCAGACGCGCGAAGAGCCGCGCACCGGCGCCGAAGAGGCGCTGGGTGTGCTGCGCATCCTGACTGCGGGCACGGTTACGCACGACTGAAGTGAGGGGAGTAGGGGAGTAGGGGAGTAGGGGAGTAGGGGAGTAGGGGAGTAGGGGAATAGAGCAGTATTGCCCGGTCCCTTTTTCCTACTGCCTTATTCCCCTCATCACCCACCACCCGGCAAGGGCGAGAGCTGCCAGCCATACCGTCACGACGAAAGCGAGGCCTGCCAGGCTCCTGGGCTTGGCGTTGATTTCGGCTGCCTTTGCACGGAAGTCGGCCATCAGTTCGGGCGGGATCATGCGGATGACCAGCCAGATGCCCAATGGCACGATCAGCAGATCGTCGAGATAGCCGAGAATCGGCACGAAGTCGGGAATGAGATCGATCGGGCTCAGCGCGTAGGCCGCCACGCAGGCGGCTGCCACGCGGGCATACCAGGGCGTCGACCGGCTGCGCGCGGCGAGGTAGAGGGCCACGACATCGCGCTTGAGGAGCCGCGCCCAGCGCTTGGCCGCTTCCAGCACGGGTATCGAGCTTATTCTGCGGCTATGGAGCCCGGCGTTGCCGCCAGCCGTGACAGCATCGCCTCGGCGTCGGCATGGCGTTCGGAACGTTCGATGAAACCGCCGCCGAAGACGCGTGCTTCGTTGACCTCGTCGGAATAAAGCACGCAGGCTTGGCCGGGCGCTATGCCCGACTCGCCATCGACGAGTTCGACCCAGGTCGCGCCGTCGCGATGATGCAGAACCACGGGGCGGGGCGGACGCGACGAACGCACCTTGGCGTAGAGCTCGAGGCCGCCAGCGGGAACGGCAGACAGCGCCTCGTCGCCCAGCCAGTTCATGCCGCGCAGGAAGATCTTGTGCGTCTCCAGCGCCTCGCGCGGGCCGACGATCACACGGGCGCGTTCGGCGTCGATATGGACGACGTAGAGCGGTTCGCCGGAAGCGATGCCGATGCCACGGCGCTGGCCGATGGTGTAGCGCAGGATGCCTTCGTGGCGGCCAAGCACGCGGCCGTCGATATGGACGATGTCGCCGGGATTGGCGGCGGAGGGCCTCAGCTTGGCGATGATGTCGGTATACTTGCCCTGCGGCACGAAGCAGATGTCCTGGCTGTCCTGCTTGGCGGCAACCGTCAGGCCCATGCGCTCGGCTGCGGCGCGAACCTCGGGCTTGGACATGCCGCCGAGCGGAAAGCGCAGGTAGTCGATCTGTTCCTGGGTGGTGGCAAACAGGAAATAGCTCTGGTCGCGGTCGGCGTCGACCGGGCGGTACAGCGCGCGATGGGCGCCATTCTGCCTGGAGCGGATGTAGTGGCCGGTGGCCAGCGCATCAGCGCCGAGCTCGCGTGCGGTGGCGAGCAGGTCGGCGAACTTGACCGTCTGGTTGCACGACACGCACGGGATCGGCGTCTCGCCGGCGACGTAGCTTTCGGCGAACGGGTCGATGACGGCCTTGCGGAAGCGCTCTTCATAGTCGAGCACGTAATGGGGAATCCCGAGCGTCTCGGAGACGCGGCGGGCGTCGGCGATGTCCTGTCCGGCACAGCACGAACCGGCGCGATGGGTGGCCGCACCGTGGTCGTAGAGCTGTAGCGTGACGCCGACGACGTCATAGCCTTCCTGTTTGAGCAGGCCGGCCACGACTGAAGAGTCGACACCGCCCGACATGGCTACAACCACGCGGGTGTCTTCGGGGCGTCCGGGCAGGTCCAGGCTGTTCATCGGGATTGCGTTCCGCTGTCTTTAGGTCGGCTGCATGCCAATGGCTGCAATATAGGTCAAGCCTCGCCGCAGTGCCACCCGAAGCGGTCTGGTCCACCTTTTTCGGCGGCAAACCCGCCAACTGGGCAGGTGGTTAAATTGCGGATTGAGAGTCTAACGTTCTGTTCACGTTCGTTACTTAGCTCTTAGGACACGCTTAGGCAATTTTTAAAGCTGTGGCGCTAGTGTGGCAGGTGATTGGGTCTTTGAGTTTTTAGTAGAGAGTACGATGACCGATCTGGTTAGACCGCGTGTCAAATATGTTATCGGGCCGGACGGCAGCCCGCTTACGATTGCCGATCTGCCCCCGACCAATACGCGCCGGTGGGTTATCCGCCGCAAAGCGGAAGTGGTCGCAGCGGTCAGGGGAGGGCTGCTCAGTCTCGACGAAGCGTGCCAACGCTACAAGTTGACGACCGAGGAGTTTCTGTCCTGGCAGGCTTCCATTGACGAATATGGCCTTGCCGGACTGCGCACCACGCGCATCCAGCAATACCGTCATTGACACCGGCCGTTACGGCCAACCAACAAGAAAGGGTGCGGCTTGCCGCACCCTTTTTCGTTTGAGCCCAGGCTTCCTGCAGCGCTAGAGCGCAAGCACTACCTTGCCCCTCGGTTTGGTGGCGAGGAAAGCGTGGGCAGCGCCTGCGTCCTCGAGCGCAAAGCTCTTGGCGACATGCACCTTGAGCTTGCCGGCGGTGGCCAATCGGCCAAGTTCCTCGAGCCCCTCGCGGTCGGGCCGCACCAGGATGCGCTCGAGCCGGATGCCCAGGGCCTCGGCGTCCGACTTTGCCTTCTCGCTGGGGTCGAGCAGGGCAACGAGCACACCGCCCTTGCGCAGCACCTTGAGCGATTTCTCGGCATGCTCGCCGCCAAGCGGATCGAACACCAGGTCGACCTGCCCGGCCACGGCGACGAAGTCGCTCGATGTATAGTCGATTACCTCATCGGCGCCGAGGGAGCGGACGAACTCCACCTTGCCGGGGCTTGCCGTGGCAACGACATGGGCACCGAGCGCCTTGGCGATCTGTACGGCGAGATGGCCGACACCACCGGCGGCAGCATGGATCAGGACGCGGTCGCCGGCCTTGAGCTTTCCTGATGTCACGAGACCCTGCCAGGCGGTCAGTCCGGCGAGGGGGAGGGCCGCAGCCGAGGCATGATCAAGCGCTGCTGGCTTGTGTGCGACCTCAGTTGCCGGTGAGGTCGCAAATTCGGCATAGGCCGCGGCCTCCGCCGGGAAGTGGGGCATGCCGAAGACCTCGTCGCCGGGGGCGAAACCATTGGCGCCGGGGCCCACCGCCTCGACCGTACCCGAGACATCCCAGCCGAGCACAAAGGGCGGTTCGCCGAGCAGGGGGTAATAGCCGCCGCGCACGGCAGCATCGACCGGATTGACGCCTGCTGCCCTGACGCGGATCAGCACTTCGCCTGATTTGGGCTGCGGGGCGGGGCGTTCGGCAAGCTCAAGCACTTCTGGGCCGCCGACGGTGGCCTGGGTAATGGCACGCATGGGATTGTCCTCCTTGGGATGATGCATGTGCCACTATCATTTGGATAGTATCAATCGATTGTCGAGAATGTACCTCAATGATATATAGGTACCCCATGGATAGTGAATGCGCTCCCGATACCCCATTCGGCTACGACGCCTTCCGGCGTCAATGCATGTCGCACACCGTGCTCGAGATGCTGGCTAGCAAGTGGGTCTATCTGGTTGTCGGGGCGTTGAAGCCGGGCAAGCGGCGCTATGGCGAGATGCAGCGCAAGGTCGAGGGCATCACGCCCAAGATGCTGACGCAGACGTTGCGCGTGCTGGAGCGGGACGGGTTGGTGCGGCGCGAAATCTTCCCGGTCATTCCGCCAAGGGTCGAATATGAGTTGACCGACCTCGGCCGGAACCTGGCGGACCTGCTCAATCAGATCAGGGTGTGGTCGGAGCAGCACGCGCCCGATATTCGCGACGCGCGGGCAAGGTCGCTCGAAGGCGAACTCGTCGTGTAATTGCCGGCCGGGCGCCGCCGGGCCAGAATCTGTCTAAAGGAGCGGCTTGTCAGCCGATCATCGCGTTGCGGCCACCCGTCTCGGCCTCGCGGGTGGTGCGGTCGCGCGATTCCAGCATTTCCGCCTTGGACAGCTCCGCTTCAGCTTCGGAGAGTAAGGATTCGGCAGCGGCGCGCTGTTGCGCCAGGTCATGCTGGGAGTTCTTCAGGTTGTCACGTCGTTGCCGCGCCGCCTTGGCGAAGGTCGGGTAGGCGAAATGATTGAGATCGGTGATCCCCGCCTTCTTTTCCTCGGCGACGATCTGCATCTCGAGTTCGTTCGCCATCCGGTCGAACTCGGCGATCATCGAATCAAGCTGCATCAGCTGGCGGCGCTTTTCGTTCACCTGAAACTGCTTGAGCCTGACCAGGTTCTCACGTGATTTCATGACCCGACACTCCCGAACAACGAAAAACGCACTTGCACTCGCCTACTTTGGCCCCGAGGGACCCTGCCGCACCCGAACCGGTTCTGAACTCCCGGCTATGGAAAACAAACTTTTAAAGTTTTTCTCCGCCGGTAACCATTCGTTTACGGGCATCGTTAATCATACCCATCGAGACTTAAGGCCCGGTAAAGATTCTGGTTTTCGCCGCGAATGTGATCGGTCCTTCTCTGGAGTCGCTTAGTCAACCTAGTTAATGCGTCGCGTTAAGATGTTGACCGTGTGATTCATGTTTGGATTCAAGAGGGTGTATGCGCCGGTTAAAATTTCTGATATGGTCTTCCATACGAAATTAGGTTTTGTTAACCATTCGATGGCAGCCTCCGATTCAGTAGCACTGGGCCGGTATGGACGAGACCGCGAAGATGTTCCGGCAGCAGAAAAGGGGATTTGAATGCGCGTTCTGCTGATAGAAGACGACAGTGCAACCGCACAGAGCATCGAACTGATGCTCAAATCGGAGAGCTTCAACGTCTATACGACCGATCTCGGCGAAGAAGGCGTCGATCTCGGCAAGCTTTATGATTACGACATCATCCTTCTCGACCTGAACCTGCCCGACATGTCGGGCTATGAGGTTCTGCGCACTTTGCGCCTGTCCAAGGTCAAGACGCCGATCCTGATCCTCTCCGGCATGGCCGGCATCGAGGACAAGGTGCGTGGCCTGGGCTTCGGTGCCGACGACTACATGACCAAGCCGTTCCACAAGGACGAACTGGTAGCGCGCATCCACGCCATCGTCCGCCGTTCGAAGGGCCACGCCCAGTCGGTCATCATGACCGGCGACCTGATCGTCAATCTCGACGCCAAGACGGTCGAGGTCGGTGGCCAGCGCGTGCATCTGACCGGTAAGGAATACCAGATGCTGGAGCTGCTCTCGCTGCGCAAGGGCACGACTCTGACCAAGGAAATGTTCCTCAACCACCTCTATGGCGGCATGGATGAGCCTGAGCTGAAGATCATCGACGTGTTCATCTGCAAGCTGCGCAAGAAGCTCGACGCCGCATCCGGCGGACAGAACTTCATCGAAACTGTCTGGGGCCGCGGCTATGTTCTGCGCGAGCCGGAAGAGCTTCGCGAAATCGCCTGATTTCTTGTTCCGATTTCAGTCAAAACCCGGCCTGCATGCCGGGTTTTTCTTTGCCGCGAATCAGGCGGCGACGTCGAAGGCGCGGAAGCGGTCGAGCAGTTGCGGCCTGGTGAACGGCTTCAGGAGGTAACCCTGCGCGCCGGCCCGCTTGGCACGCATGATGGCGCCGATGTCCACTTCGGTCAGGCAGATCGCGATCTGCGGCTTGACCCGGCTGTTGAGGGCACGGACGCGGCGGATGAAGTCGGCGGTCGCCATGTCCTCGAGCGCACCGTCGACCACGATGATGTCAGGCATGTTATAGGCGCACATGTCGAGCGCTTCGGCGCCGGTCGACGCCTCGACGACGGCCATATCGGGGCTGTTGAGGATGCGTTTGGCGACTTTGCGGATGACGCTGGAGTCATCGACGAACAGGCAGCGCTTCATGGCCCGGTCCTTCTTGCGGGGGCCGAACGCGCCAAGCGCGCCGGGGTGATGCACTCACCCTAGCGCGACCTCGTAAAGAAGCTGAAAACCCGAATGGTAAAATTCGTGGAAACGATGCCGGTCAACAAGGGCTGAGACCGTGCAGGACGCGGTGCCACCAGGTTCCATGCCGCCAGAAGGGGCAGGGCGGCCAATTTTACTCGGCGAATACTGGCGCGCGGCGCCTTTTCACTCGGCAGTCAGCAGAATTTCTTCCGGCGTGGCGTGGATCGAGATCGTCATGCCAGCCTCGCGTGCGAGCAGCAGCGTGTAGTAGGGCTGAACCGAATGGGCGTCGATGGGCTCTTCCGGCTTCTGGCCGGAATGCAGCTCGAGGAACTTCGGCGGCACGCGCAGCATCGGGCCGCTGGCCGACAGGGTGAATTTCGGCGCGGTCTCGACGTTTTCGAGCGTGACGCCGAGCTTGCCGCCACGCGGGATCGCGGCGTGGGCAACCAGAAGCAGGTTGAGCAGCAGCTTGACCTTGTTCTTGGGCAACAGCGCGCGCCCGCCCGACCATGCCAGTTCCGGCTTCTCGTTCTTGAGAAACGCGGTGGCGACCGCTTCGGCGTCGCCGGTGTCGATCAGCATGCCGGCCGAACCGGCAGCACCGAAGGCGATGCGGGCGAACTGCAATCGCGCCGATGCGTTGCGCGCACTGGTGCGGATGAGGCGCATGGCGTCTTCGTCGGCGCCGCCCTCGTCAAGCAGTTCGAGGCCGTTGTTGATGGCGCCGACCGGCGAAATGATGTCGTGGCAGACCCGGCTGCACAGCAGCGCCGCGAGATCGGGGGCGGAAAGCATCATCAATTCGGCCATGAACGACATCCCTCGGCAGCAGCTTAAGTTCAAAATGAGACCAGGACCCACCAATGCGAATCAGGGCTGGTCGACGGTACTCTTGGTTACACAGCGCCGGTAACGGCGGCAAGAATCAGCATACTGCACTTGATTAAAACGCCTACATTTGGGCGCAAATCCGGCCTTTCCACAGGGTTTTATGCCTTCGATCCGCCATCTTCATCAGGCAGTTTAATGGTTGAAAAAGGATTACGGCATAGTTTGCCGGAGTTGGACGAGCCAGCTGCCGATCAAGAGCAGCAGCAGTCCGGGGCGTCGGAGAAAGTGTGCTCCCTGACGGAGATTTGGAAGCATGATTTCCCGATTCTATGGCCGGACGTTCGCCCGGCTAGTTGCCGCGATGTTCGTCCTTGTCGGCGTTCTGGCATTTTCGACATCTGCGTCTCGCGCGCAGCAATACACGGCGCAGGAGATCCTCGATTCCGGACACCGGTTTTTCGGCTCGACCTCGGGCGGTCTCGCCAGCGTCGTCGAGAAGGTTTTCGCGTCTTACGGCCTGCCTAACGGCTATGTACTGGGCGAAGAGGGTTCCGGCGCCTTTGTCGGCGGCCTGACCTATGGCGAAGGCACGCTCTATACCAAGAATGCCGGCGACCATAAGGTGTTCTGGCAGGGGCCTTCGCTTGGCTGGGATTTCGGTGGCCAAGGCTCGCGGACGATGATCCTCGTCTACAATCTGGACGACATCAATAATCTCTACGACCGCTACGGCGGTGTTGCCGGTTCGGCCTATATCGTTGCCGGCGTCGGTTTCAACGTGCTCAAGCGCGGCAACATCCTGCTGGTGCCGGTGCGCACGGGCGTGGGGGCGCGACTGGGGGTCAATCTCGGCTACCTGAAGTTGACGCAGCAGCCGACGTGGAATCCCTTCTGATTGTGTGAAGAACAGGCTGGTCGGGTGCCATAGCGTTTGCAGCGGTGCTGGATTCCTGCCATGGGAACATGGCAAAGTCGGCCTGTCCGTAACGGGTAATGTGCCTTGGTCCAGTCGATCCTGTTTTTCGTTCTTGGCTTCCTGACCGCCGGGTTTCTCGTGCTGCTGGTCGCGCCGTCGGTATGGCGGCGCGCCGTTTCGGTTACGCGGCAAAGGGTCCAGGCGAAGCTTCCCATGACACTGGACGAGATTCGCGCCGACAAGGACAGTCTCCGCGCCGAACATGCCATGGCCCTGCGCAAGGTCGAGGTCCAACTCAAGGCTTCGCAGGAAAAGGTGCTGGCGCAAGCCATCGAGCTCAGCCGCCACCGCGAGGCAAAGAAGCTGGTTGCCGACGGCCATGCCGAGAAGGACCGGGTTGTCAGCGAGCTCGAGGCCAAGCGCGGCAATCTGCATGAAGAGGTCGGCAAGCGCGACGAGCAGGTCAAGGCGCTCGCCGCCCAGCTCGCCGAGGCCGAGCGGCTGCTGGAGAAGCGCTCCGAGGAAATCGAGGAGATGGGCAGGCTTTATGACGAAGCCAGCCTTTCATCCAGCAATCGCCAGATCGAACTGGTGAGCCGCGAGAGCGAGATGGGAAAGTTGTCGGACGACATGTCGGCGCTGCGCCATCAGCGAAAAGACACGGATCGGCGCGTGAGTGAGCTCGAAGCCGACAACAAGGCCGTGCGCGAGGCGTTGACGGCGGAAACCAGGCGCGCTGCGGACCTCGACAAGAAGTTGCAGCAAATGGTGACGTCGCTGAGCGATCGCGACGACAAGATCGAGCGGCGCGAGGGCGAACTTGCCCGCGTACGCGCGCAACTGAAAAGTGCGCCGGCGGCGCAGGAGGCCGGCAGCATGAACAATGAAACCGCTCCATCGGCCGAGCGCGAACGTCTCGAAGGCCGGCTGACTACGCTCCTGCGCGAGAACAAGCGGCTGAAGGGCGAACTTGCCCGGGCAGGGCGATCTGCGCCGGTTGCGGGCGAAGACTCTGTGCTGCGCGAGCAGATGCACGAACTCGCGGCCGAAGTCGTGGCACTCACGGCGCGGCTCGAGGGACCGGAATCGCCCATCGCCCAGGCACTCGCAAAGGCGGGCGGCACCCCGGCTCCGACCAATGATGACGGGCCGGCGATGATCAGCCTCGCCGATCGGGTCAGGGCTCTGCAGAAGTCCCCGCCTGCCGAATAGGTCTATCCGGTTGCATCCGTGAAATGATGCAGCGCGATCGCCGAGGCGGCCGCGACGTTGAGGCTGTCGAAGCCCGGCGCCATCCTGATCCTTGCCGTCGTCAGCCGCTTCAGCAGCGGTTCCGGCAGGCCGTCGCCTTCGGTGCCGAGATAGAGCGCCAGGCGCTTCGGGCGTCGAATGTCGCGGATGTCAGCTTTTCCAGCCGGCGATAGCGCGAGTTGCTCGAAGCCATGGCGCGACAGCGCGTCGGCGAGTTCGCCGGCCGTTCCACCGATGGCGAAGGGCACCTTGAGTGCGGCGCCCACCGAGACCCTGATCGCCTTGCGGTAGAGCGGATCGCAGCAGGTTTCGTCGAGCAGCACCGCATCTGCACCGAAGGCCGCGGCATTGCGGAAGATCGAGCCGATATTGTCGTGGTTGGAAATGCCCACCGGAACCGCGACCAGCGCGCGCTCGGGCAGGGCGGCCAGCATCTCGTCGGCCGAAGGGGCTGAGCCCTTGTTGCCGATGGCGAGGATGCCGCGATGCATGTGGAAGCCGGCAATGGCGTCGATGACGGCAGCGGAGGCGACGTAGACGGGCATGCCTTCGGGCGCGAAGCCGAGCGTCTCGGTCATGCCGGCGAGGCGGTTTTCGAGGACCAGCACCGATTCTGCCTGAAACCTGCCGGCGGCGAACAGTACGTTCAGCACAACCTTGCCTTCGGCAATGAAGCGCCCTTCGCGGCCGACCAGATCGCGCTCGCGGATGCTGAGATAGGGCGCGACACGAGGGTCTGCCGGGTCTTCGATGCGGATGATGTTCATGGCTTGCTCCATAGCGGAGGGCAGGCCGCTATGGGAGCCGAAAAGGCATGGATGCCCGTCAGGCGTCGTCGAAAATGCCTTCCAGCGTGCCGAGCAGCTTGCGCACGGCTTCCGACTTGCAGGTATAATAGATCATCTGCCGGTCGCGACGTGTCTCGACCAGCTCCTCGTTGCGCAGCCGCGCAAGATGCTGCGAAAGCGCCGACTGGCTCAGCGACACTTTTTCAGCGATGGCCCCGACCGACATCTCAGTGTCGAGCAGGTGGCTCATGATCATCAGCCGCTTTTCATTGCCCATAAGCGTGAGCAATGAGGCTGCGGCTTCCGCGTTTGCCGTCAATTTCTTCGGTTTCATGCGAACCCCGTGTATCTTCAATGCTTTCCGGCGTCATGGGGGCAACAACACCGAATTACCACGCCAGATCCTCAATGGAATCAATGAATGATCTAACAAAACCAGCAGAAATCAGCTTTCCTCTAAAAAATCAAGACTTTGCTTCGCGGCCTACTCTTGCCATTTCGACAAGGCTGCGCCTGAGATCGGCGGCTTCGACAAGCATTTCCGGGAAAACTACCCGTCCGGTTTCGTCGCCGGCGGCAAGATCCATCCCCTCCGGATCGAAGCCGCTGAGCGTCCAGGCACCGTCGGTGAGCTTGCCGAAATGGCTGGCGTAGATGGCGATCGCCTCGCGGTGATCGGAATTCATGTGATCGAGCGCCGACTGTTCGGCGCCGGCAATGGCGTCTACCGCCGGGCCTTGCAGCAGCAGGTCGTCGCGGCTGAGCAGATAGGCCTTGCCGAAGCCGCCATTGAGGTTGGCGCGCTCCAGTTCGAGCCGATAAATGGCGAAATCGCCAAGCCCGACATAAAGCTTGGCCTTCGGGTTGCGGTTGATGTAGCGGCGTTCGGCGCGGGCCTGCTCCGGCGTGCCGCGCTCCAGGCGAACCGCCCGGCAGAACAGCGTGATGCGCGGATAGGCGAGCGGGTCGCCCTTGCCGATCTCGCCGACGAGAAGCGAGCAACGCGGATCGGCGACGATGCCCTTGGTGTGGGCGGAGAGGCCGGAGATCAGGATCAGCGGCGTGCCGTCGACATCGGTTGCGGTGCCGACGCGGCTGGCCAGCGGGGCGCCGGTTTCCGGCTCGATGACGGCGAGCGCGCCATGCCGCGCGGTGCGCATCAGCGAACGCGCCAGCGCGATCGCCTCTGCATCGGTTTCGCGGATGACATCCTTCTTGCGCTCTTCCAACACCTTCACCATCAAATATGAATAATTCAATCTACTTATCTTTATCCTCGCAGGTTTGGCAAGGGCGTGCCTTGTCCAAGACGAGACAACCCCGGAGCTTGCGCGTCCGGGGCTGTACGATAGACGAATTGCAGACGTCAGGAGCTTATTTCGGCGCCATGCGGATGGCACCGTCGAGGCGGATGGTTTCGCCGTTGAGCATCTGGTTCTCGACGATGTGCAGGGCAAGGGCCGCATATTCCGACGGCTCGCCGAGGCGCGGCGGGAACGGCACGGCGGCACCGAGCGAATCCTGCACCTCCTGCGGCATCGCCGCCATCATCGGCGTCTTGAAGATGCCGGGCGCGATCGTGGCGACGCGGATGCCCGAACGGGAGAGGTCGCGGGCGATCGGCAGCGTCATGCCGACGACGCCGCCCTTGGATGCGGAGTAGGCGGCCTGGCCGATCTGGCCGTCATAGGCGGCGACCGATGCCGTGCTGATGATGACGCCGCGCTCGCCGCCCTGCAACGGCTCGAGCTTGGCCGCACCGTCGGCGAACAGGCGGATCATGTTGAACGAGCCGATCAGATTGACCTCGACCACCTGGCGGAAGACGCTCAGCGGGTGCGGCCCGTCCTTGCCGACTGTCTTCACACCGACGGCGATGCCGGCGCAGTTGACGAGGATGCGCGGGGTTCCGAGCTTGGCGGCGACTTCGGCGAAGGCGGCGACAGCGCTTTCCTCGTTGCTGACGTCGCAGCGAACCGCCACGCCACCGATGTCAGCGGCAACCTTTTCGGCCCGTTCGAGGCTGAGGTCGAAGATCGCAACCTTGGCGCCCTTGGCTGCGAGTGCGCGTGCGGTTGCCTCGCCAAGGCCGGAGCCGGCGCCGGTGACCACTGCGATCTGCCCGTTTGGATTCATGTCAGCCTGTCCTCTTCTTGCTGTGAACGGATGGTCTATCGCATCGGCCTGAAAACCGAAATCGGTATTAAGACCGCGCTCTGCACGGAAAGGGCAGTCGGGTTCAGGCGGGCTCGGCCACGCGTTGCGGGGTCTTGGCCAGGTCGGCGTGGCAGACTTCGCCCGACAGCAGCGCGACCGCACCGGGAACGACCTCGTGTGCGAGCAGGCGGTTGAGGTCGACGGGGCGCGGCATCTCGATCTGCCCGCGTGGAATGCGGGCAAAACCGAGTGGTCCGTAATAGGGTTCGTCGCCGACCAGGATCACCGCCGGCTCATTGGCCTTGGCGGCTGCAGCCAGCGCCATGGTGACGAGCTTGCGGCCGATGCCGAGGTTCTTGAAGTCGGGCCGCACGGCGAGTGGTCCCAGCATCTGGGCGCGGCCTTCGCCGGCAGCGATCGGCGTCATGCGCACAGAGGCGACGACCTGGCCGGCGTGCATGGCGACAAAAGACAAGGAGCGGTCGTGCGGGCCGCCTTCGCGGATCTTGTAGGCAGCGCGGGTGAAACGGCCCGGGCCGAAGGCCTCGGCGTTGATGTCGTCGATTTCGAGGTCGTGCGCCGGAGCTTCCGGCAGATAGGTGACGTCGGCGAGGGTCATGTTCGTTGCAGTCCGGTGTCCTGGGATGAGGTGCCGCGAGCCAAGCCGCAGCGTTCGCAAGTCAGCGCCTCAGGCGCGTGCGCTCATTCGTCGTCGGTCAATCCGGATATTTGCAAAGCAATGTGACATCGAAATGCCCGCTATCATCATTTCGCGTGGTCGTCCATCGCGGATTTCGCCGATGTGCGCGCAACGTTGAACGATGCGTTCAGGATGCGGACCTTCGGATTGCCGGTGTCATGCCCTACATGCTGGCAAACGAAAGGATTTCACGATGGGATTGCTGGTCGAAGGCAAATGGCAGGACCGCTGGTACGACACCAAGTCGACAGGCGGCAAATTCGTGCGCTCGCATGCGCAATGGCGCGACTGGATCACCGCTGACGGCAAGCCGGCGGAAGGCCGCACGCGCGGCTTCAAGGCCGAGCCGGGGCGCTACCATCTCTATGTCTCGCTCGCCTGTCCGTGGGCGCACAGGACCCTGATCTTCCGCGCGCTGAAGAAGCTCGAGGACATCATCTCGGTGTCGGTCGTGCATCATTTCATGGGTGAGAACGGCTGGACCTTCCGCACCGACGACGGCGCCACCGGCGACACGCTCTACGGGCTCGACTTCCTGCACCAGCTCTACACCAAGGCCGACCCGACCTATTCGGGCCGCGTCACCGTGCCGGTGCTGTGGGACAAGAAGGAAAAGACGATCGTCTCCAACGAGTCGTCCGAGATCATCCGCATGCTGAACTCGGCGTTCGACGAATGGGGTGATGCCTCGCTCGATTTCTACCCGGAGGCGCTGCGCAGCGAGATCGATGCGATGAACGACCTCGTCTACCCCTCGATCAACAACGGCGTCTACCGTGCCGGCTTCGCTACCACCCAGGCCGCCTATGAAGAGGCCTTCGGGGAGCTGTTTGCGGCGCTCGACACGCTGGAAGACCGCCTGTCGCGCCAACGCTACCTCGTTGGCAACTCGCTGACCGAGGCCGACTGGCGGCTGTTCACGACGCTGGTTCGCTTCGACCCGGTCTATGTCGGCCACTTCAAGACCAATCTCAGGCGAATCGCCGATTATCCCAACCTGTCGAACTATCTGCGCGAGCTCTACCAGGTGCCTGGCGTTGCCGAGACGGTGAACCTGCATCACATCAAGTCGCATTATTACGGCAGCCACACCGGCATCAATCCGACCGGCATCGTGCCCGTCGGTCCGGAGGTCGATTTTTTGGCACCGCACAACCGCGGGAAGTTGTTGAAGGCGGCCTGAGCGCCCCCTGTTGGCGCTCAGTAGCCCTCATGGTGAGCCTGTCGAACCATGAGGGCGCTTGGCTCTATTCTGCTTGCCCAAACCCGTGGTTCGACAGCTCACCGTGAGGGTTTGGGGAGTCCGTCACCAATACGGCGACGCTGGCACGCCCTCAAAGACTTCGGCGATGCGCCGCCGCGTCGCTGGCGTCGTACCCTCCGGTAGGGCGTCGAGCGGAAAGAATCCCGCCTCGGCGATCTCATGGTCGGGCAGCTTGGGCCGGTCCTGCCTGAATGCTTCGATCAGGTAGAACCCGACATGGTCGCGCCGGGTCGCCTGCTTGTTGAGGTGGATCGATTTCAGCACGGGCGGCGCGGTGAGGCTGATGTTGCCTTCCTCCTCCAATTCGCGTGTCAGCGATTCGACAAAAGTCTCGCCGATCTCGACGCCGCCGCCAGGCAATTGCCAACCGGGCACGTAGGTGTGGCGGATGAGGAAGACGGCGTTGGTCGCCTTGTCGTGAACGAGGCCACGCACGCCGAGCGTCATCGGCCTTCTCAGCAGAAAATAGAGGTGAAACAGCCTGCCTCGCAGCCGCGCCCACAGGCTCTGGCGCTGCGGAGCGGCCTTGATGTGATTCCCCATCAGGCGTGCCGCCATGGGTGGAAAGCCGGAGCAGCGTCACCTAAAAGGGAAGGATGTTCAGGCTTGCGCATATCTCAGACGTCCATCTTGGTCCGCTTCCGGATGTAACCTATCGCGACCTCGCCTCCAAGCGCATGGTCGGCTACGTCAACTGGCAGCGAAACCGGCGCCGCCACCATCACGACGGCATCGTCGACACAATTGTAGCCGACCTCAAGGCGCAGGCGCCCGACCATCTCGCGGTGACCGGCGATCTGGTCAACCTGGCGCTCGACGGCGAGATCGAACTGGCGCGGTTGTGGCTCGAAACGCTTGGTACGCCGGCTGACGTATCGGTCGTGCCGGGCAACCACGACGCCTATGTGCCTGGTGCCTTCGACAAGGCCTGTCACGCCTGGGCGCCATGGATGAATGGCGACGGCTCCCATGGTCCTATCGGCCGCCACACCTTTCCCTATCTTCGCGTGCGCAAGAACGTGGCGCTGATCGGCGTGTCGACGGCGCGCGCGACCGCACCCTTCATGGCCAGCGGTTTCTTCCGCGAAGGCCAGGCGGCACGGCTGGCGCGCATTCTGGAGGAGACGGGCAGGCGGGGGCTGTTTCGGGTGGTGATGATCCATCATCCGCCGGTGCGCGGTGCCGTGGGCCAGCACAAGCGGCTGTTCGGCATCGGCAAGTTCCAGAGCCTGGTCATGCGCTACGGTACCGAACTGGTGCTGCACGGCCATTCGCATTTGCCGACGCTGCACTGGATCCACGGACCGACTGGCCGGGTGCCGGTGGTCGGCGTTGCAGCCGCTGGGCAGGCGCCCGGCGGCCACAGGCCGGCGGCGCAGTTCAACCTGATCGATATCTCGGGCGAGCCAGGCGGCTGGAATGTGAAACTGACCCGCCGCGGCCTGGTGGGACCTGCGATGGCGCCTGCGGAGATCGCAAGCCTTGACCTGACGGCAATGGTTCCGCGTTCGATCGTCGAGGTCAGAAGCTGACGCCGGTCGCGGCGAGGCGCAGCCAGTAGAGCGCGGCCATCACCGCGATGCCGGCGACGGCGCCGGCGACAAGCAGGCCGAAGCCGGACAGGAAGCGTGGCCATATCGGCCGGGCGATGGGCCGCAACGGCGGCTCCGCTTCGGCGACAGGGTCCCTGGCAAAGCTCGGCAACGCCAGCTCGGCGCCTCCGTCCATCATCTGCTGCCGCTCCACGATCCGCTCGGCGATGTAGCGGGTGACCTGGGCGGCGACGCGCTTGGTGTCGGTCGTCTCGGCCAGGACGACGCGTCCGATGCGGGTGTCGCGCACGAAGCGGAACGTGCGGCGGTCGCGACCGAGGGCGACATGGCTCACGGCGTCGATCCACAGTCGCGGCTGCAAGCCCGACGATATGGCAAAGTCGAAATTGTCGATGTCCTTTGGCACGTCGGCGAAGACTTGCTCGAGCTCGGCGGCAAGCAATTCGAGCCGCATGCGATGGGCCTCGCGCAGGTCGACGACGACGTCGGTGCGATCCGCCGTCGCGTTCTTGACATCGCGAATGGCGTCCGACAGCACGCGTGCCGGCTTCATCGCGGTCACGTTGTCGTCGCTCATCGCCTCTTGCCTCTGGTGTCGGTTAAGCAAGAGTTAACATAATCACGATCGCGGCGGAATTGTATCCCGCCGAAATGTCCTGCCGCAGATGCGACGCGGTCAAAACGGTTTCTGTACAATCCTTTATCGGCAGCCGTGCAGAATCCGATTCATCAGGCCTTGTTGTCGGTGAATGTCGGCTGGCGCCGCTGGCGCCGGCGGCTCATGCGGCGCACGATGTCGGCTACGAGACCTGGCGTCTCCTCGGGCAGCATATGACCGATCTCCAGCACGTGGTGAACGAGGAACCCAGGCGGGAGATCGTCGGCATGGCTGTAAGGCAGCACGGCATCGTCGGTGCCCCAGACCACCATCACCGGCATGGCCAGCGAGGCAAGGTCTTGACGCGGGATGACTCCCTGCCTGCCGTCGGCCGTCATTGCCTCGGCAAAGGCGACCAGCTTTTCGGTCTGGCCGGGCCGGGCGCGCATCTCGGTAAGGTTGCGAATGGCGGCATCCGGCACTGTGCTGTCAGGGCTCGACATTTCGGCGAGACAGGCGCGGATCTCGTCGGCGCAGGCGGCTGCCGCATAGCGCCGGAGCAGGGGAGCGTTGATCTCAGGTCCATAGCCACCAGGCGCAAGCAGTGTCAGCGATGCGACGCGCGCGGGGTCGAGCAATGCTGCGAGCGTTGCCACCGCGCCGCCCATCGAGTGGCCGACGAAGTGGGCGCAGGCTATGCCGCGCGCCGCAAGATCGGAAAGAACGGCCTTTGCCGCCACCTTGGCCGAGCCGGCCTTGGGATAGTCGAGCGAACGGCCGTGTCCCGGCAGGTCATAGGCAATGGTCCTGAATGCATCACCCAGCGTGTCGACGACATCCTCCCAGATGTCGCAGCAGCCGCCGAAGCCGTGAAGCAAGACCACCACGTTGGTGCCGTTTCCCCGAACGGCCGCATGGATGGAGTAATTCATCGTCCCTGAAATAACCCGAAGCCTGAAATCGACTGCAACTATAAGTATAATTCGTTGGATTTAAAATGCCGTTGGACGTTTGTAGCGCGCCCAATATGCAAAAAAACAGTCCAAAAATAAACCGAAACTCAAGTCTGGTTGCCCAGTCCGGCTGCGCGCAGGGCCTTCGTCAGCGATTTTATCAGCTCCGCGGGATATTTGCCCTTGTTGAAGGCGGTGGCCGGGTCGGTGGCGAAGGCAGGGTAGGTTGCAGAAATCTCCTTCACCAGCGATGCGGTGAGCTTCTCGTCGCCGGCGAAATCCGCGGCGATGAGGCGTGCAGCCAGATAGTGCGGCTTCTTGTTCGCGGTAAGCGAATTGGCGGCGCGCGCCGCGGCGTAGCGGTTGCCCAGCATGAATTCGCCGAGGAACAGGCCATAGTCCCACCAGCCGGGACGGGCACTGGTGCTTTCCACCGCGCGCTTCATGATCGGCACGCCGTCGCTGTAGCTCCCCGACAGGACCAGCGCATAGCCGTAAGCGGCCGCCATGGTCAGGTCGTAGGTATTGAGTTCGTAGGCCTTGCGCATCCAGCGGATGGACTCCGTGCGGTCGCCGAGGCGTGACTGCAGATAGCCGTAGGCACGATGCGCATAGGGGCTGGTGGCGCCGGTCTGTACCGCGTTGTGGGCCTGCGCATAGGCTCCGTCGGCGGTGGCGTTGGGCGGATAGCGGTAGTTGTCGGTCACGGCTTCGAGTTGCAGCGAAGCGAGTTCGGCATAGACGATGGGAGACTTGGCGCCGCGCCGCGACAGTTCTTCCATGCATTGATAAGCGGCGCGGTGCCTCGCGGCAGTCTGATCCATGTAAAAGTCGTCGCTGAGCAGAAGGCAGGCCACCAGCCCGCGCTGCAGCCCGTTCTGCTCGATGTAGCCATAGATCATGCCGGAAACCGGAATCGCCGAGGTGACGATTTCGGCCATGCGGTCGTCGATCGCATCCGGCTGGACCTCCTGAGGCGACAGTACGCGCGACAAGAGGATGCGGCCGCTGGCCATGTGCTGCAGTTCGATCAGCACGGAACCCGGCGAGGGGCCCGCATTCACGGCGAAATCGAAATCGGTTGCGTCGGCACGCCTGGCTCGTTCCGAACGGTCGCGGGCGATGAGATCGATGGTGTCGAAGCCCGACAGCGCCGTTCGCAGCACTGTCGCGACCCGCGCGGTGTCGCCGCCCTCCGGGCCGAGGTGAATATGCACGGCCGGCAACTGGTCGACTGCATCGGTGATACTGGCGGTGGAGTTGCGGAAGTCGGTCACGCTGGCGGAATTGGTGGCGGACGGGCCGCCGATGTTGCGGAAGACCAAGATGCCGAGCATGACGATGACCAGTGCCATCGCCGCCCAGAAATACCTGAGCTGCCGTTTGACGCTGGTGCCCTGCAACACCGGGTCCATCTGGTCTTCGGCATGTAGCGCCGCCGCCCCCAGCTCGACATTGGCTGGTGACGCAATTGCCTCGTTTCCCTCGATTTCACCAGGGGAGGGCACGTCGGGCGGGCTCTCGGCAACCGCCTCGTAGGCGGGCACGTAACTGCCGCGGGGAATGGTGATGCGGATCGGGTCGGCCGTGCCCTCGACGGCATAGTACTGGGCCAGAAGTTCGCGCAGGCGTCCGGCCTGGACGCGGACCACGGCATCGGTTGCCGAATCGAATTCGGCGTCCTTGCCGAAGACATCGACGGCGATGGCAAAGCCCTTCAGCCGCTCGGCTTCGCCGGCGAGATCGCGCTCCACGAGATAGCGCAGCAGTTTTCGTGCCCGATCGGACCGGCCGAAGGTCTCGCTGGCAACAAGCCGCTCAAGCGCTTCGCGCACTGCGGGGGCGGCAGGCGTGGAGGCAACCAAGTATCGACCCTTTTCGAACCGGTACGAATGATCGGATCATAGTCGGCTGGCGGTGGCGCACAAGCATGCAGCGCACCGATGCACAAACGCCTCGCCCGTTATCCACGGGCGAGGCGTGTCCGGAGTGGCGTTAACCCTAACGCGTCAGGATGCGATTGGCTGCTGAAACCACCGCTTCAAGGGAAGCCGCCACGATATTAGTGTTGATTCCGGCGCCGAACAGGCGTCCGCGCGGATGCTCGACCTCCATGTAGCAGATGGCCGAAGCGTTGGAGCCGCGCTGGATCGAATGCTCGGAATAGTCGAGCACCGAAAGGTCGATCCCGATATGGCGGGACAGGGCATCGACGAATCCGTCGATCGGGCCGTTGCCGGTTCCGGAAATCACCACTTCCTTGCCGTTGTCGACAATGGTCGCCTCGACGACGCGGCGGCCCTTCATCACAGTATCGGGAAAGGTCTGGTGATCGACGAATTTGAGGCGTGCGGCCGGCTGGTCTACATAGACTTCGAGGAAGCGTTCATGGATGCGCTTGACCGACACTTCCTTGCCTTCGGCATCGGTGATCGCCTGGATGTCCTGGCTAAACTCCACCTGCAGGCTGCGCGGCAGGTTGAGGCCGTAGTCGGCCTGGAGCACATAGGCGATGCCGCCCTTGCCCGACTGCGAGTTGATGCGGATGATCGCCTCGTAGCTGCGGCCCACGTCCTGCGGGTCGATCGGCAGGTAAGGCACTTCCCACAACGGCTTGTTGGCGACCTTGATCGCCTTCATGCCCTTGTTGATAGCGTCCTGGTGCGAGCCGGAGAAGGCGGTGTAGACCAGTTCGCCGACGTAGGGGTGGCGTTCGGGAATGACCATCTGGTTGGAATATTCGTAGACGGCCTTGATCCGCTCGATGTCCGAACAGTCGAGTTCAGGGTCGACGCCCTGGGTGAACATGTTGAGCGCCAGCGTCACCACGTCGACGTTACCGGTGCGCTCGCCATTGCCGAACAGCGTGCCTTCGACACGGTCGGCACCCGCCATCAGGCCGAGCTCGGTGGCAGCGATGCCGGTGCCGCGATCGTTGTGGGGATGCAGCGAGATGATCAGGTTCTCGCGATTGTCGAGGTTGCGGCACATCCACTCGATCTGGTCGGCATAGATATTGGGCGTCGCCATCTCGACGGTGGAGGGCAGGTTGATGATCAGCTTGTTGTCGGGCGTCGGCCTGATGATCTCGGTGACCGCGTTGCAGATTTCCAGCGCGACTTCGAGTTCGGTGCCGGTGAAGCTTTCCGGCGAATACTGGAAACGGTAGCCGCCGCCGGCCTTGGCCGCCATGTCGGTGATCATCTTGGCGGCGTCGGTGGCGATCTGCTTGATGCCGGCGACGTCCTTGCCGAACACCACGCGGCGCTGCAACTCGCTGGTCGAGTTGTAGAAATGCACGATCGGCTTGTGCGCGCCCTTCAGCGCCTCGAAGGTGCGTGTGATCAATTCCGGCCGGCACTGCACGAGCACCTGCAGCGACACGTCGTCGGCGACGTTGCCGTCTTCGATGCACCAGCGGGCGAAATCAAAATCGGTCTGCGACGCCGAGGGGAAGCCTATTTCGATTTCCTTGAAACCCATGTCGAGCAGCAGCTGGAACATGCGCGCCTTGCGGTCGTGACCCATCGGGTCGACGAGCGACTGGTTGCCGTCGCGCAGGTCGACCGAGCACCAGATCGGCGCCTTATCGATGACCTTGGACGGCCAGGTCCGGTCGGGCAGGTCGATCTTGTGATAGGCTTGATACTTGACGGCGGCGGTCGGCATGCCGGCGCTCCGGCCGGAAGCTGGGGTGGTCTTGCTCATTGTCGGTCTCGTTCTCTTGGCCGCCATGCACGACATAGCGCGCATGCTTCAGCGGTCTTAAATCAGAATTTCGGATCTGTTGTGAAGAGTAAAGGAGCAGATGCCTCGGCGGCAATTCGACCGCCGGACGCTCCCTTAACGAGCCCGGCGATCGCCGATAAGGCCGAGAAGAAGAAGAGCCGAAGAAAGCGCGCGCAGCGTCTCGCCCGCAAAAGCGGCCGGACGGGAGATTTCGATGATCTTGCGCGAAGTCATGGCCGCTCTCTTACAGGAGGCGCATGGCGCGCGCAAGGGCGACCGTCCGCGACAGGGCGGATGTCAGCCGGGCAACTCCGGCGTGATGCCGTCGGGCGTCAGGCCTTGTGCAGGCGCAGGGGGCTCACCCGCTCGCGGGCGATGATGCCTTTTGCCTCGAGGTCGAGCTGCACCGCCTTGGCCCACCAGCCTGCCTTGGCGCCGCCGGGATAAAGGTCTTCAGGCAGGTGGCGGCGCACGCCGTCCTGCATCTGCGCCACGGTCAGCCCAGGCGACCTTGCCGGCAGCACCTCGAGGATCGCCTGCTTCATCGCATGATACATGGCGGCATCGGCTGAATTGACCTGGCCGGGGTGATTGACGTTTTCCAGTTCGACTCTTGCTGGTCCGGTGCGCGCCATCGCCATTGTCCCTTCCGTTGGTTTCAGTGCCAGTGACCAAAGGACGAGCGACGGGTGGCCGATGCTACAGGGGCGATCGATCTTGTCGAAATGGGAGCGCTGGCCGGTGCGCGTGGCGTCTCAATCCTTGATCGACTTGGCCACCAGCTTTGCCAGGGCGGGTCCGAACATGAGCACGATCAGGAAGCGCAGCATCTGCAGTGTCAGCACGAACGACAGGTCGACATTGTCGGCCGCCGCGGCGATGATGGCGATCGAATCCATGCCGCCGGGACTGGTGGCGAGATAGGCGGTCAGCGGATCGACGCCGAGGATTTGGTGCAGCCCCCAGGCCAGGGCGCCGCAGAAGGCCATCAAGGCCGCGATCGAGCCGACCACCTGAGGCAAGGCACGCGCGGCGTGGCGCAGGATGGGCCGGGTGAAGTTGAGGCCGATCGACCAGCCGATCAGCGTATAGCCGATGGCAAGCAGCCACTCCGGCAGTTGCTGCGGCACGCCCAGGCCGAGATGCAGGGTCGCACCGACGATCATGCTGCCGACGAAGTAGGGCGAGGGGATGCGCAGCAGAACGCCAAGCGCACTGCCGGCCACGGCGACCCCGATCATCGCGCCGAAGGCGGGCCATTGGAACGCGGGGAACCACTCGATCGGCGGCGTTTCGACGCCCGACGTGTCGACCCAGAGCCGGGCGACGACCGCGGCGGCAAGCGAGACCATGATGACGCGCAGATATTGCATGAAGGCGACAAGCCGGGCGTCGGCGCCGAAGGCGTCTGCCATCAGAACCATCGCTGTTGCCGCTCCCGGCGCCGAACCCCAAACCGCCGTCGTGCCCGGCAGCACCTTGAGCCGCGAGATGAACCAGCCAAGGAAGCTGCTGGCGGCAACCGTGGCAATCGCCGCGCCCAAAAACAGCGGCCATTCGGCGGCGAATGTGGTGAAGATGCCGGGCGAGATCGAGTTGGCGACGAGGCAACCCAACAGCGCCTGTGCTGCGACGAAGAGTGGCTTGGGCACGCGGACCGTGGCGCCGCTGCTGCCGAGTGCGATCGCCACCAGCATCGGGCCGACCAGCAGCGCGGCAGGCAGGTGGACCATTTCCAGCACGCCGCCAACCAGGGCCGAGCAAGCTAGCAGCAGCAGCCATTGCAGCCAGGGCTTCGTTTCGGACAGCGGGGCGGCAGGCTGCGGGTCTGGCTTCATGCGGCCGTCTTAGACCTATTCGGCCGACGGTGTCAGCCCTGTCCAAGGGTAATTATCTTCGTGAGCGCCATGCGTTTGGCGGCAACAAAGGCAATTGCGGTTCGCGACCTGTGGACGCCGAATTGATGAATCGGAACAGGTGTTTGTCGCGGTCGGCTGCGGCTCTGAAACCAGCGATGTGCGCAATACAGGCAACTCCTCTCCTCTGTAGCTTGCGAGGGCGTCTCTCCGCCCGTGCTGGATTGTCTTTGCACGGCACTGGTTTGAGCCATGGCGCTGCCGCTCAGATTCAACTTGTGCACTGGCGACTGCGAGTGCATGATGCAAATCATTCGCATTTGCAAAAGAGGGTAAGGTGGAAACACCAGGTTGGTTGCGGGAACGGCTGAGCCGCAGGTTGCTGTTGGCCGGCGGCATTTGCACGGCTGGCGCGACCGCTGTCAGCGTCAGTTCGGCCGTGGGCCAGGCGGCGCACGGCGGGCATGATGCTGCTGGCGCGGCTGCTGCCGACAGCGCCTATAAGGCCGGTCCAATATCCGGGCACAGCGGCGCCCATGGCGCGATGGTCACGGTCGGCGAGGTCGACAGTGTCCGCAACGGCTTCGACCCGGCCAAGATGCTTACCGACTGGGATGTTGGAACGAAGTCGGTCCTGCCCGACGGTCGCACGCTCCGGACCTTCGAGGTCGCTGCCGAGGACAAGGAGATCGAGATCGCCCCGGGGGTCATGTTCCCGGCCTGGACCTACAACGGACGCGTTCCCGGTCCGGCGCTGCGAGCGACCGAAGGCGAGCGCTTACGCATCGTTTTCAAGAACTACGGCTCGCACCCGCATTCGATGCATTTCCATGGCATTCATGCGGCGCGCATGGACGGCGTGCCTGGGGCCGGCCTGATCAATCCCGGCGAGGAGTTCGTCTACGAGTTCGACGCCAAGCCCTTCGGCTGCCACCTCTACCACTGCCACGCGTTGCCGCTGAAACGGCACATCCACAAGGGCATGTACGGCGCCTTCGTCATCGATCCCGATCCCGCCCGCCATCCCGAGCAGGCTGAAGTCGCCCGTTCGCGGCTCTACGGCATGCCCGAGAACAGGCAGTGGCAGGAGTTCGTCATGGTGATGAACGCCTTCGACACCAATTTCGACGGCGAGAACGAGTTCTATGCCGTCAACACGGTGGCGCACACCTACATGAATTCGCCGATCAGGATCGTGAAGAACAGGCCGGTGCGGATCTACCTGATCAACGTCGTCGAGTTCGATCCGATCAACTCGTTTCACCTGCACGCCAACTTCTTCGACTATTTCGACCAGGGAACGACGCTAACGCCGACATTGAAGACCGTCGACCTGATCACCCAATGCCAGGCCCAGCGCGGCATCGTCGAGTTCAGCTTCGCCGATCACGAGCCAGGCCTCTATATGTTCCATCCGCATCAGTCGGAATTCACCGAGCTTGGCTGGGTCGGCATGTTCGACGTCGTGGAGGAAGTCGCATGAGGGACGCTCCGATCGTCGAAACCGAAGCCGAATTGCCGGGCACGCCTTCGCCGCGCCGGGCGCTGTGGTGGGTCGTCCTGCCGCTGCTGGCCTTTGCCGCTGCCATCGCGGTTCTGATTGCGACCAACCCGATGGCGAGGTTCAACAGCGGTGCGCCGCCGGTTGAAGACATTGCCTTCGAACGCGTCATCCTTGCCGGCGACGGCATCAGCGTCCTGGTCCGTGCCGGCGGGTCCGAACCGATGACCATCGCCCAGGTCCAGGTCGACGATGCCTATTGGCAATTCACGCAAGATCCCCCCGGGCCTTTGGCGCGAGGGTCGTCCGCCTGGATCCACGTGCCTTTCCCGTGGGTGCTTGGCGAAGCGCACGCGGTCAATCTGGTGACCAGCACGGGTGCCACCTTCGCTCACGAAATTCCCGTTGCCGTGGCGACACCGGTCCCCGACAGCTCGAGCCTGCTGACGCAGGCGATCCTCGGCATCTTCGTTGGAATCGTGCCGGTTGCGGTCGGACTGATGTTCTATCCGGCGCTGCGCGGCGTCGGTCGCTCCGGCATGAGTTTCCTCCTTGCGCTCACCGTCGGCCTGCTCGCTTTCCTGATGGTCGATGCGTTGAGCGAAGCCCTCGAGTTGGCAGGAGAATCCGCCGCGATTTTCCAGGGGCAGGTGATGGTGGTGCTGGCCGCAACGGCCAGCTTCCTGATCCTGATGGGGATCGGCCGGCGCAACGGCGCGCCGAAGGGTCTTGCGCTCGCCACCTACATCGCCATCGGCATCGGGCTGCACAATTTCGGCGAGGGGCTCGCCATAGGTGCCGCCTTCGCCGCCGGTGCTGCCGGGCTAGGTACTTTCCTGGTGATCGGCTTTGCGCTGCACAATGTCACCGAAGGGATCGGCATCGCCGCACCCATCCTGCGCCAGAGGGTGACGTTGTGGACCTTCGTTTGGCTGACGCTGCTCGCCGGCGGGCCGGCGGTGCTTGGCCTGTGGATCGGCAGCCTCGCCTTTGCGCCGCAATGGTCGGCACTGGCGCTCGCCATCGGCGCCGGGGCCATCCTGCAGGTCATCGTCGAGGTGACGGCACTGCTGCGCCGCCGCGACGGCGTTGACGTTGGCGGCCTGTTCAGCCCTGCCGCCATGACCGGCCTCGCCGCAGGTGCCGGCCTCATGTACCTCACCGCCATGCTGGTGAAGATCTGATTGGGTGGGTTCAGGAACCCGGAAGCCCAAAGCCGCCGACCGGCTCGATCTCGGTGCTGCTGTCGAAACCGGCAATCAGCGGCATCGCCTGCTTGATCGCCGCCTGCACTTCGGGCAACTGCAAGGATGCCTTGTGGCTTTCCCTGTCGTCCCACACTTCGGTGATCCAGATGGCGTCGGGATCGGCCGGATCCTTGGCGACGACGTAGCTCAGACAGCCGGGCATGTTGCCGGTGCTACCAAGCAGTATTGCCAGCAATGCGTCCCGCTTGCCGGCTTGCGCGCGCATCTTGCCTATCAATCCGAACATACCCGATATCCTCGCATCCAAATCTCCGCCGCAGGCGATTGAGCGCGTGCAGGAGCTTCATGTCCAGTGTCGCAAGTGGCTGGGTTGAAAGGCTGCTGACAGATGCCTTGCCCCGATTTCCGCTCAATTCCGGAGTCTTCCGCTCGCTGCGCGAGACGCATCGGTCAGCCCGGCACTAGGGATTGGCCGATTGGATTCGGGGACAGGACGCCGCCGCGGCGTCCAGGGGGAAGTGCAGTGCGCAAGATGCATAAACTGGTCTTGGCGGCGACGATCCTGGTTGGCAGCGTCGCAATTGCGTCTGCCGCCGACCCGCGGGTTGCCCAGCCGGCGGCCCCGTTCGACTGGACTGGCTTCTACGCCGGTGGCCATGCAGGGGTTGGCTGGGGTGATGCCGACTACACATTCGCCAACGACGAGGGAATCAATTTTCCCTCGGAAAACTACTTCAACTGGGAAGCTGGAGACACTTTCTCACATCGGATGGGCGGCGGATTGCTCGGTGTCCATGCCGGCTACAACCAGCAGCACGAAAATCTCGTGCTCGGCCTCGAGGGGTCGCTTTCCCTCGCAAATGTCGGCAGGTCCGGCATCCACAGTCCGTTCAATTGGAATGACACTCGGCAGGACACCATATCGACGCGGCTCGACTGGCTTGGGATGCTGACGCCGCGGGTCGGCTATGCCTCCGACAGATGGCTGGTCTTCGCAAAGGGCGGCCTGGCCTATGGCCAGGTGCGCAGCCGCATCGATGCTTACAGCGACGTGGGCAGGTTCGATGTTACGAAGACGTTTTCCCGGCCAGGCTGGACCATCGGCGCAGGCGTCAACTACGCCTGGACGAACAACATCATCCTCGGGCTCGATTACAACTATGTCGACCTTGGGTCGTTCACTGTTTCAAGCTTTGCCAGAGATTCCGAAACGGGCGAAATCGACACCCGCGGCTCGACCCACAATGTCGACACGGCATTTCACGCGATCATGGCGCGGGTGAGCTGGCAGTTCAACTAATCCGGCGGGGGGCCGGGCGCATCGGTTCGAGCGGGGCGTTTCCTCGAGCCGGTGCGCGTTCTTCTTTGATTTCGCGTTGTCCCATGCCAGGCCGGGCTACATCAGCTCAAGATCACGCGAACGGCACCGCCACGGTGCCCCTGGGCAGCTTGGCCTCGTCGTCAGGCTCGACATGGATGATGACCCGCACCGACGGGATGTCGGCCCGCAGCGCATCCTCGATGCGGTCGCAGATGACGTGGCTTTCGCCGACGGTCATGTCGGCGTCGACGACAAGATGGAACTCGATGAAAGTGGCGCGGCCTGCGATGCGGGTCTTGAGGTCGTGGACCTCGATCGCGCCCTTGGAATTGGCCGAGATGATGTCGCGGATGCGCATGTGCTCGTCGAGTTCGACGGCGCGATCCATCAGCCCGTCCATCGACGAGCTGATGACGTGCCAGCCCTGCCACAGGATGTTGAGCGCCACGATCACGGCCAGTGCCGGATCGAGGATCTTCCAGCCGGTGACAACGGCAGCGACGAGGCCGATCAGCACGCCGGCGGAGGTCACCACGTCGGTCATGATGTGATGGCCGTCGGCAACCATGGCGGGCGAGCGTTCGGCCCGGCCGACGCGGATCAGCGCGCCTGCCCAGATGGCGTTGATCACTGCTGCGACGCCGTTGATGCCGAGGCCGAACCAGGGCTGCTCGACGTCCATCGGCACGCCCCAGCTGCGCCAGACCTCGAACAGGATCAGGAAGGCGGCAACGACGATCAGCACGCCTTCGAGCACGGCCGAGAAATATTCCGCCTTGTGGTGGCCGTGCTGGTGGCCCATGTCCGCCGGCTTGTGGCTGATCTTGATCGCCCAGAAGGCGGCCATGGCGGCGACGACGTTGACGATCGATTCGAGCGCGTCCGAATACAGCGCCACAGAACCCGTCAGCCACCAGGCGACGAATTTCAGGCCCATGACGCCCGCGCCGATGATGATCGACCAGAAGGCGAGTCTGGCGACACGCCGCTTGGACGATGGCTGTCCACCGCGGGTGGCCGACAAGCTCTGTGTTTCGGTTTCGCTCATGATCTCTGCTTGTAGTCCCGGCGGCCGCTCAGGCCGCCTTGTCCTTGGCCTTGCGCGGCATGTGCGCGACGACGTTCTCGATCATGCGCATGCCGGCATCGTGGCCGAGGGTCATGATCGATTCGGGATGGAACTGAACGGCGGCGATCGGCTCCTTCTTGTGCTCGAACGCCATGATGACACCGTCCTCGGTCTCGGCGGTGACCACGAAATCGCTGGGCAGGCGCACCGGGTCGGCGAAGATCGAATGGTAGCGGCCGACGGTCACTTCCTTTGGCAGGCCGGAGAAGATGATGCCCGGCTTGGAGACGCGGATGCGCGACGGCTTGCCGTGCATCGGCACCGCCAGCTGGCGCAATTCGCCGCCATAGGCTTCGGCCAGCGCCTGCAGGCCCAGGCAGACGCCGAAGATCGGCAGGTCGCGGTCGCGTGCCTTCTTGATCGTCGCCGCCGTGTCGAAATCCTTGGGCGTGCCCGGTCCGGGCGAAAGCACCACGAGATCCGGCTTGATGCGGTCGAAGATTTCCTCGGGCACCGGCGAGCGCACGGTCGAGACGTCGGCGCCGGTCTGGCGGAAGTAGTTGGCCAGCGTGTGGACAAAGGAGTCCTCGTGGTCGACGAGCAGGATCTTGACCCCTTCGCCGACGCGCGCGGTGGTGCGCTCGGTGCCTGCGGAGTTGCCGGTCTTGGCGTCGCGGATGGCGGAAAGCATGGCTGAGGCCTTCAGTTCGGTTTCGGCTTCTTCTTCTTCGGGAACGGAATCGTAGAGCAGGGTGGCGCCGGCGCGCACCTCGGCGATGCCGTCCTTGATACGAATGGTGCGCAGCGTCAGGCCGGTGTTCAGGTCGCCGTTGAAATGAACCATGCCGATCGCCCCGCCATACCAGGCGCGCGGGCTCTTTTCGTTCTGCTCGATGAACCGCATCGCCCACAATTTGGGCGCGCCGGTGACGGTCACCGCCCAGGCATGGCTGAGGAACGCATCGAAGGCGTCCATGCCCTCGCGCAGGCGGCCCTCGATGTGGTCGACGGTGTGGATCAGCCGCGAATACATCTCGATCTGGCGACGGCCGATGACGCGCACCGAGCCCGGTTCGCAGACGCGGCTCTTGTCGTTGCGGTCGACGTCCGAGCACATCGTCAGCTCGGATTCGTCCTTCTTCGAGTTCAGCAGCTTGAGGATCTGCTCGCTGTCGGAGATGGCGTCGTCGCCGCGCTTGATGGTGCCCGAGATCGGGCAGGTCTCGACGCGGCGGCCGTTGACGCGCACGAACATCTCCGGCGACGCCCCGATCAGGTATTCGCCCTCGCCGAGATTGATGAAGAACGAGTAGGGCGAGGGGTTGATCGTCTTCAGCCGGCGCGAGATTTCGGACGGTGCGGTCTCGCAGCGCTCATAGAACATCTGGCCGGGCACGACCTCGAACAGGTCGCCGCGCTTGAAGCTGTCCATCGCCCGGCGCACCAGCTGGGCATATTCGCCCGGCTCGTGGTCGCCGCGTGGGGGGATGCGGTCGGAAGCCTTGAAGGGCTCGGCAGCGCTGTCGCGGGCGATGCCTTCGGTCGAAAAACCCTTGCCGGAATAGTCGTAGCGGTCGTGCCAGGCCTTGGCCGAATAGTGGTCGACGACCAGGATCTCGTCGGGCAGGAACAGCACCAGGTCGCGCTGGCTCTCCTTGCGCTCCAACTTGTGCTCGACCGGGTCGAACTGGAAGGCCAGGTCGTAGCCGAAGGCGCCATAGAGGCCGAGATTGCTGTCCTCGTCCGATTTGAACAGTGCGGTGATGGCACGCAGCACGGTGAACACCGAAGGCACGCGCGAACGCTCCTCTTCGGTGAAGACACGCCCGGGCGTTGCCACCTGAAGCGCGATCAGGCGCTTGGTCGTCTCGCCGATGGTCAGTTCCTCGAGCGGCGCCAGTGCCGCGTGGATGACCGGCAGCAGCACCTCGCCACGTGCATTGAGCGCCTCGATCTTCATGGCGCGGCCGCGTGCCGAGATCACGATCGGCGGGTCGATGATCGCGGTGTCCCAACGCGTGTAGCGGCCGGGATATTCGTAGTTGGAGGAGAAGACCGCGCCGCGCCGGCTGTTCAGCCCGTCGAGATAGGTCTCGATCGCCCCGGCATAGGCGGTCTCATGGCGCTGCCTGGTGATGGAAACACCACCTCCGGTCACGTAGCGCTCGGCACCGTTATCAAGCAGTTCCAACGTCATTCCCGTCTCCATCTGTTGCCGTGGGAGCGTCCGGAGCCTGGTTCGAAAAAAGCAAATGGCCGCCCGGAAATCCCGTTGCGGCCATCACAATTTTCACGCGCACGCGCTTCAAGAGGCCGCTGTCAGCTGGCCCGCCACCAAATATTCTGGAGCGAAGTCGTGTTCATGGCAAATCCATAGCTAGGAAAAACCGGGGGTGCAACTGGATTTGCGTCGTCTTGCATTGCATTACCAACTGACGCTCAATTTGTCGTCCGGCGCCGCATCAGCACCACGAATGCCACGCCTCCGATCAGTCCGGTGACGATGCCGAGCGGCATGTCCTGCGGCGGCATCACCGTGCGGGCGGCCATGTCGGCAGCGATCAGGAAGATGGCTCCCACCAGCGCCGACAGCGGCAGCGCGCGGCGATAGTCGCCGCCGACGAAGAAGCGCACGATATGCGGGATCATCAGGCCGACGAATGCGATGGCGCCGGAATAGGCGACGGCACATCCGGTCAACAGCGCGCAGACGACAAACACATTGAGCCGAAATCGCCGGGCCGGGATGCCGAGCGCGGTGGCGCTCTCGTCGCCGAGCGTCATGGCGTTCAGGTTGCGCGTCTGCGTCATCAGCCAGACGCCGCCCACAAGGAGGGCTGCAAGCGGGTAGGGCAGGTGGCTCCACTGCGCCAGGCCGAGCCCGCCGAGCATCCAGAAGATCGCGACATGGGCGGCCTTGGGATCGCCGATGAAGATCAACAAATTGCCGGCGGCGCTGATGATGAAGCTCACCGCCACACCGGCGAGGATCAGCTGGCCGGCCGACTGCACCCGTGCCAAATTGGCGATCGCTAGCACCAGCGCTGTCGCCGCCAGCGCTCCGGCAAAGGCGAACACCGGCACCGTGATGGCGCCGAAGATCATGCCGGCGTGGATAAGCGCCATGATCGCCCCGAAAGCAGCGCCGGACGAGACGCCGAGCAGATGCGGATCGGCGAGCGGATTGCGCGTCACTGATTGCAGCGCCGCACCCACCAGCGCCAGCGAGGCGCCGACGGCCGCGCCCAGGATGACGCGTGGGGCGCGCACGTCCCAGACGATATTCTCGCGGCCGCTGGACCAGGCCACCTCGACGCTTCCCGGCACCAGCTTGTTGGCGATCACGCCCCACACGGTCTCAAGAGGGATCGCGACCGGACCGACGCCGACGGCGATGACCATGGCGGCGACGAGCAGGATGACCAGCCCCGGTATCAGGGCCGGCATGGCATGGATCAGGGCGTGCCTTGGCCCCGCGACGAGGTGGCGGTGCGACACGGTCAGTCGGCCCGCAAGGCGGCGGCCAGCCGCTTGATGGCGGCGATGTTGCGCGGACCTGGCGTCGCCTCGATGTATTCGAGTACGAAGAAGCGGTTGTTCTTGACCGCGGTTATGTCCTTGAAGGCCGGGTTGGAGCGCATGAACTCGATCTTCTGCTCGGCGGTGACCTCGCCATAGTTGACGATCACCACCATGTCGGGGTTGCGGTCGATGACCGGCTCCCAGCCGATCTCGACCCAGCTCGACTCGACGTCGTCGGAGATGTTCTTGCCGCCGGCGGCCTCGATGATCGCTGTCGGCATGGCGTAGCGGCCGGCGGTGAAGGGTTTCTGCTCGCCGGAATCATAGAGGAACACGCTGACCGGCCTGTCCAGCTTGGGCAGCGACGCCTGGAAATCGGTGAGCTCCTTCTCGTAGCCTGCCACCAGCGCTTCCGCCTTCTCGCGTACGCCGAAGATCGCGCCGAGATTGAGCAGGTCGGCATACATGTCCTGAAGCGACGACTTGTCCTTCTTCATGATGTGGATGCAGCTCTCGGTCAGCTCGTAGACCGGGATGTTGAAGGGGGTGAGCGTGTCGGGGGTGACGTCTCCGCCGACCTTCATGCCGTAGTTCCAGCCGGCGAAGAACAGGTCGGCATCGGCACCCAGCAGCACTTCCTTGGTGACGTATTTCGGCGCGAGCTCCGGCAGTTCGCCGACGCCCTTGCGCAGGTTCTCGTCCAGCGTCTTCCAGCCGGAAATGCCGGAATAGCCGGCCATGCGGTCAGCCAAACCGAGCACCAGCATCATCTCGGTCAGGTTGACGTCGTGGGAGACAGCCCTTTTGGGCGCGGCCTCGAAAGTCACGTCGCGGTTGCAGCTCTTGACGGTGGCGGGGAAGCCGCTGGCAGCGGCGGAAGCACAGGTGGCGAGCAGGGCGGCGGCGATGATGGGCAGGCGCATTGGGGCTCCTTGAGTTGTTGTCAGCGTTCGAGGTGGAAGGAAAAGCGCGGGCGACCGGTGATGGGATGGTCGTCGAGGATCGCACCGACGGAAAAGCTCAAGCGGATGCGTTCGGGCGTCAGGATGTCTGCCGGCCTGCCGCAAGCGACCGCGCGGCCTGCGTCCATCACCAGCACGCGGTCGGCATGGGCGGAGGCCAGCGCCAGATCGTGCAGGGAGACGATGACGGTGCAACCGAGATTGCCGAGCAGCTCCAGAACTTCAAGCTGGTGGCGGATGTCGAGATGGTTGGTCGGCTCGTCGAGGATCAGCAGATCGGGCCGCTGCATCAGCGCGCGGGCAATCATCACGCGCTGCTTCTCGCCGCCGGACAGCGAGTTGAAGTCGCGCGCGGCGAGCGCGGTCAGGCCGAGCAATGCAAGCGCTGCCTCGACCTGGTCGTAGTCCTGATCGCCGGTGCGAATGCCGGTTGCGTGCGGGGTCAGCCCCAGCTCGACGATCTCTGCCACGGTCAGCCCGAAGTCGGAGGCGCTTTCCTGCAGCACGGTGGCGATGCGGCGGGCGCAGTCACGCGGCTTCATCGTCCAGATGTCGGTGCCGTCGAGCCGGACCGTTCCCGAGATCGGTCTGTGGTAGCGGTAGAGGCAGCGCAGCAGGCTCGATTTGCCGGCGCCATTGGGGCCGACGATGGCGAGCATTTCGCCAGGCGCGACGGCAAGGCTCACTGGTTCGAGAATAGGCCGGGAAGCGCGAGGCCCCCAACTGACGCCGTCGAGTTCGAGCAGTGCCGGGGTGGTGCCTACGAGGCGGCTAGCGGCGTGGACGCGATCGAGCATGCCCTGTCTCCGCAGTCAGGCGGAGGTGGCAGAACGATCCGGTGAGCGCGCCGGTACGGAAAAAGGCAGTCGCAACCATCATCATCTCCGCGGCACACCCCGGCCGGTTGAGTTAATCGGATGATGGCAGGTCTCCTGGCTTGCGGGTGATCACTCCTCGGAGCCTTCCCGGCCGTTTGGCCAGTGGCATTTTCCGATTTGCTATCCGCTCACAGTTGCGGGGGCAGCCACGGTTTCGCGTCAGGGACGTCTCACCGTGTTCCCATTTAATCCGCTGCCCGAGTCAGGCAGCAGGAACCATCAATGAGGTGGCTACAGCAGCTGCGAAGTGCTGACAATCGCTAAAGCGTCATGCCGCCTGCTGAATTGCGTCACGCCGGTCGAGCGCGAAGGAAAACAGTGCGACGCCGAAGGCGGAGAGCGCGATCGCCGCGCCGACAAGAGGCAGGTCGGCATAGCTGACGCCCATCGAGATCGCGGTACCGCCGGCCCAGGCGCCGGCGGCATTGCCGGCGTTGAAGGCGCCCTGGTTGAGCGTCGCTGCAAGGTTCGGCGCTTCCGAGGCGGTTTCGACGACCCGCATCTGCATCGGCGGCACTATGACGAAGGTCATCACTCCCCAGAGGAAGATAAGCAGGATCGCGGCGGGCGCCGAATAGCCGAGCTGGGCCAAGGCGACGTGGATCGCGGCCATCACCACCAGCGCGCCGATGGCCGTCGGCATCAGCTTCCAGTCGGCCAGCTTGCCGCCGATGATGTTGCCGATGGTCATGCCGCCGCCGAAGAGGAGCAGGATCCAGGTGACAGATGCAACCGACACGCCGGTGACGTCGGTCAGGATCGGCTTGATGTAGGTGAAGACGGCAAACAGGCTGCCCGAGGCGAGCGCCGAGATGATCATGGCGAGCCACACCTGCAGTTTGCCGAGCACCTTGACCTCGCTGGCCACGCCACCCTTGCCGGGAGGGGCGACGCCCGCCGGCACCAAGAAGGCGATGGCGGCGACCGAGATCAGGCCGATGGCGACGACGGCGAAGAAGGTCATGCGCCAGCCGAAGGCCTCGCCCAGTGCCGTGCCGCCGGGCACGCCGAGGATGTTGGCGAGCGTCAGGCCGGCAAACATCAGGGCAATGGCGCTGGCGCGCTTGTTGGCCGGCACCAGGCTTGCCGCCACCACCGAGCCGATGCCGAAGAAGGCGCCGTGGCCGAAGGCGGTGATGACGCGGGCGATCATCAGCGTCCAGTAGGTCGGGGCGATGGCGCAGAGCAGGTTGCCGAGTACGAACATCATCGCAAGCCCGATCAACACCGGCTTGCGCGGCAGTTTTGCCGTGCCGACGGCAATGATCGGAGCGCCGATGACCACGCCGAGCGCGTAGCCGGTGACCAGCAGGCCGGCGGCCGGGATCGACACGCCGAGGTCGGCTGCGACCTCGGGCAACAGGCCCATGATCACGAATTCGGTGGTGCCGATGCAAAAGGATGCAACGGCCAGGGCGAGGATCGGCAAGGGCATGATGGACTCGGGGGAGGCTGAAACGATTTAGGTCTACAGTTTCCTCAAGTCGCTCGCGGCACAAGCGATGTTGGTGCATTGCAGCAATGCGTGCTGTGCATGGCAGCCATTCGCTGGCAGCAAGCCGGCTTACATCAGGACTGCTGCGTCAGGTCGCGGCGGAGGAAGTCGTAGAGCCGCTCGACGGCCGAATTGCCCGCCTGAGGATTGCGCAGGATGCCTATCTCCATCTCGGGCAGGGGCGGCAGGCCCTCGGCTTCGCCGATGACCCGCAGGCTGGGCGGCACGCTGCGCTGGGCGAGGCCGGCGACGGCCAATCCCGCCTGGACCACGGCGATGAGCCCGAGCAGGCTGGCGCTGGAGTAGGTGCAGCGGAACGATCGGTCGGCCGCACCCAGCACCTGCAGCACGCTCTTGCGCGCGACGCAGCCCGGCTCGAACAGGGCGACGGGCAGGGGATCGATCTCCCAGGCGACATGGTTGGGCGAGGCGACCCAGACGAGGCGCTCGCGCTGCAGCACCTCGATCGCCTGCTCGGGACCGCGGGTGATGATGGCGAGGTCGAGCTTGCCGTCGGCGAAGGTTTTTATCAGGGAGGTCGACTGCTCGCAGATCAGTTCCACGTTGACCAGCGGGTGGGCGGCAGCAAAGCGCGACAGGACCGGCGGCAGCAGGAAGGCGGCGTAGTCGTCGGGCACGCCGAGCCGCACGCTGCCGGCCTCCTCGGGACGGGTGACGCTGGCCCAGGCTTCGTCGGACAGTTTCAGCAGCCGGCGGGCATAGACCAGAAGCTCCTCGCCGATAGCGTTGGGCAGGACCGCACGCGGGCCGCGGACCAGAAGCTGCTTGCCGACAGTCTGTTCCAGCCGCTGCATCTGCATGCTGATCGCCGACTGGCTGCGCCCTACCCGTGAGGCGGCATGGGAAAAGCTGCCGCTGTCGGCAACGGCGACAAACGTCCTGAGCAGGTCGAGGTCGAGCGGCAAGGCCATGGCGGTATCAGTATTTCGAATAGGGTTTGCCAAATCTATTCGTTTGAATGAAATCGTCAATGCGGGCTTGCTTGATCATCGCCAAGGAAGACCAGCATGACCAACGCTTCCCGCTTTCCCGCCCTCTACCTCGCCGTCGCCATGGCGATTGCCGGCACCGTCGGCGCCTTCGTCACGGAGGCCGGCGTCGACCCGGTCACGACAGTGTTCTGGCGCTGCCTGTTCGGCTCGCTGTTCCTCGGCATCTGGTGCCTCGTGCGCGGCTATCTTCCCGACCGCTCGCTGTCTTGGGGCCGCCTCGGACGCGCTGCGCTTTGCGGCGTTTGCATGGTGTTGAGCTGGACGGCGTTCTTCGCGGGCTTCGCCAAGACCTCGATTGCGGTGATGACCATCGTCTATCACATCCAGCCGTTCTTCGTGGTGCTGATCGGGGTGCTGTTTCTCAAGGAGCGCATCACCGCCGACCAGGTCGCCTGGATGGCGGCTGCCTTCTTCGGCGTCGTGCTGGCCAGCGGCCTCGTCGTCTCGGACAATCCGGTCACGACGACCTGGATGATCGGCATCGCCATGGCGCTCGGCGGCGCCTTCCTCTACGCGGTGGTGACGATCCTGGCCAAGGGCCTGGGCGAGCAGCGGCCGGAGGTCACGGTGTTGTGCCAGACGGCGGTCGGCGTGGTCATGCTCGCGCCCTTCGCCAATTTCGCCAGTGACATCGCGCCCGCCTCATGGGGCTGGCTGGCCGGCATCGGGGTGCTGCACACCGGCATTGCCTATGTGATGATGTTTTCGTCTTATCCCAGGCTGACGACGCCGGTCATCGGCGTGCTCACCTTCATCTATCCGGTCGTCGCCATCATCATCGACTGGGCGATCTACGATCATCCTATCGGCTTGGCGCAAGGCGTTGGCATGGCGCTCATTGCGGTTGCGACGCTCGGCGTCAAGCTTGGCTGGCGCCTGCCGATCAGGCGTGCCTCCACAGCCTTCGTCGGCCAGAAATGAAGAAGGGGCGCCTGGGCGCCCCTTCCGGTGTCGATGCCGTCAGAACTCAGTTCGTCTTGGGCAGCTTGTAGGCGACCACATAGTCGCCGCGATCGGGCGACTGGCGGGCGCCGCCGGCCGAGATGACGACATATTGCGCACCCGTTTCAGGCGACACGTAGGTCATCGGCGTGGCCTGGGCGCCGACAGGCAGGCGGCCCTTCCACAATTCCTCGCCGGTCTCCACATCGATCGCGCGCAGGTAGTAGTCCTGCGTGCCGGCGTAGAAGACGAGGCCGCCCGAGGTGGCAACGGGGCCACCGAGCGTCGGCATGCCGATCGGAATCTGCATCCCGGTCTTCATGCCGAGGGGGCCGGTGTCCTCGAGCGTGCCGGCCGGAACCTGCCAGACCAGCGTGCGCGACTCGAGGTCGACCGCGCTGATCGTGCCGTAGGGCGGCTGGTGGCAGGGAACGCCGAGCGGCGACATGAAGCCGTTCTTCAACGCGCCGTAGGGCGTGCCCTTTTGCTGAGACAGGCCGTCATGCGCTGCCGAACCACCATAATTGTCGGCCTCCTCGCGGGCGATGAGCTGCACGAACTGCGGCATGCGGATGTCGTTGACGATCAAGAGGCCACGGGCCTCGTCGATCGCCGCACTGCCCCAGTTCATGCCGCCATAGTAGCCCGGGTAGATCAGGCTGCGGTCGGTCCTCGGCGGCGTGAACTCGCCGTCATAGCGCAGCTTCTTGAACTCGATGCGGCAATAAAGCTGGTCGTAGGGCGTCGCGCCCCACATGCGCGCCTCGGTGAACGGCTCGGTGCCGATCGAAGGCATGCCGACCGAATAGGGTTGGGTCGGTGCGGTCCAGTCGCCTTCCATCGCGCCCTGCGGCACGGCACGTTCCTCGACTTCGGCTATCGGCTTGCCGTCGCGGCGGTCGAGCATGAAGATCTGGCCGCGCTTGGTCAGCTGGATCAGGGCAGGGGTCTTGCCGCCCTTGCCGTCGGGCACGTCATAGAGTGCCGGCTGGGCGGGTACGTCATAGTCCCAGATGTCGTGGTGCACGGTCTGGAACTTCCAGCGCTCCTTGCCGGTGTCCATGTCGAGGGCGACGACCGCGGCCGAATATTCCTCGGCTGCCTTGCTGCGGTGGGCGCCCCAGAAGTCCGGGGTGGCGTTGCCGGTCGGCAGGTAGACGAGGCCGAGGGCTTCGTCATAGGCCGGCGTCGACCAGACGTTCGGCGTGCCGCGCGTGTAGCTCTCGCCTTCCGGCGGCAGCTTGGTGATGGCGGGGTTGCCGAGGTCCCAGGCCCAGACCAGTTCGCCGGTGCGGGCCGAGAAGGCACGGACGGCGCCCGAAGGCTCGCCGGTCTCGACATTGTCCCAGACCCAGCCGCCGACCATGATCAGGTCGCGCATGACGGTGGGCGCCGAGGTCTGGAAGTAGAAGCCGTCCTTGATCTCGCCCATACCCTGCTTGAGATCGACGATGCCGCCATTGCCGAAGTCCTGGCACAGTTCGCCGGTCTTGGCGTCGAGCTGGATCAGGCGGGCGTCGATGGTGGTCATCACGATGCGGGCGGCACAGGCGTTCGATACCGGGGCGGCGGGTGCCACAGGCGCGATAACGCTGGTCGGGGCCAGCGGATCGGTGGGCGCCGGGGCTTCCGCCTGGACCGGAGCCAGTGCCGGCTCGTAGTAGCTGACGCCACGGCAGCGCTGCCAAAGCGGCGACTTGGCCTTGGGATCGTATTTCCACTTCACTTCGCCCGTGTCCGGGTTCAGCGCGTGGACGATGTTGTTGGGCGAGCAGGTGTAGAGCGTGTCGCCGACGAAGAGCGGCGTGCTCTGGTCCTGCGCCGAACCCTGCGGGGTGTCGCCATGGCGGAAGGTCCAGGCGACTTCGAGCTGGTTGACGTTGTCGCGGTTGATCTGGTCGACCGGGGCATAGCGCGTGCCGGCCGGCGTGCGGCCGTAATAGCGCCAGTCACCGGCGCTTGCAGCGGCCGGGGGAACGGCAGGCGCTGGGTCCTTGGCAAATTCGTTGCGCGTCACCCCGTGCGGCGTGAAGGCATAGAAGGCCGTTGCGGCCAGCGCCGTGACAAGCAGGCCGGCGAGCGCGAAGGGAGCGCGCTTGCCATTGCTTGACGGAAACAGCGGAGCCAGGAGCAGCGCCGGGATGGCGATGACGGCGGGCGCCACGAGGCGTGGCACGAGCGGCCAGAATTCGAGGCCGGCTTCCCAGATCGCCCAGGCGACGGTCGCCAGGAACACGATGGCGTAGAGCCACAGTCCCTGCTTGCGGCGCAGCGCATAGAGAATGCCGGAGGCGATGACGCCGAGGCCGGCGAGTGCGTAATACCAGGAGCCGCCCAGGCCAATCAGCTGGACGCCGCCATAAACGAGCGGCGCGCCGATGATGACCATGAGCAGGCCGAAGAGAACCAGGAGCCAGCCGCCGCTGCCTCCGCTTGTCCGTTGTTCTGCCATTTGTAGTTACCTGTGAAGATTGAACATATCGCCACCGCCCTTGTGGGCGACGACGGCTGCGATCGTCATGCCGGCGCTGTGCGGGCGCTTCCTCGCCCTGCGTCCGCATGGAACCGGTGCCGCCCGTGGCGGCCTGCGCATCGTCGAGGCGAAAACCGGTTTTGGTCTTCGCCAGGCACGATGCGTCGTGCGAGAATCTGATCGCATCCTAATAGATAGTATGTTATCTTTCGGCAATGTCCAATGGGGCCACCGATCGCGCCAGTTTCGGCAAGTATTTGGTATCGGTTGCCCGGTTGTGGCGGCACGCCGCCGACCGCGCACTCGACGATTGCGGGCTGTCGCATGCCACCGCCATGCCGCTCGTGATGTTGTCTCGCCTCGGCGACAATGTCCGTCAGGGCGTGATTGCCGACCATCTCGGCTTCGAGGGCCCGTCGCTGGTGCGTATCGTCGATATCCTGGCGGCTGACGGCCTGGTCGTCAGGGTCGGCGACCCCGGTGACCGGCGCGCCAAGATCCTGTCCCTGACCGATGCCGGCCGTGCCCGCGTCGTCGAGATCGAGCGCATTCTCGAGCGTCTGCGTACCGATCTGCTCGCCGGCGAAGGCGACGTGGGTCTCAGGACCGCCGTCAGCTTGCTGAAGCGGCTCGAGGGGCGGCTGCTGAGCGCTGGCCCGGACGCTGGCTGAGGGTGCTGGCCACCTTGATATCGCGTTCTGCGCCATGGCGAAGCCGGGCCGCGCTGCTAGGCTGCAAACCTCCCGAACCCGCGAGGAAGATTCCATGACAAGCCAGATCGACAAGGCAAATGCCTTCCACGCCCTGCATGTGAAGGGCAATCCCGTGGTGCTCTACAATGCCTGGGACCCCGGCACTGCGGCCATTGTCGCCAAGGCCGGCGCCAAGGCGATTGCCACCGGCAGTTGGCCCGTGGCCGCCGCCTTCGGTTTCGCCGACGGCGAGAAGATTCCGCTCGACGTCGCCCTCGACAATATCAGGCGCATCGTCGCGGCCGTCGACTTGCCAGTGACCATGGACCTCGAGGGCGGCTACGGCGTCGTGCCGGAGCAGGTGGCCAAGACGGTTTCGCGCGCCATCGAGGCCGGTGCCATCGGCTTCAATTTCGAGGACCAGGTCGTCGGCGGCGAGGGGCTGCACGACACAGCGTTGCAGGCCGAGCGCGTGGCTGCGGCAGCCGGTGCGATCAAGGCTTCGGGCGTGCCGGCCTTCCTCAACGCCCGCACCGACGTCTTCCTCAAGAACAAGCCGGACACCCACGGCGAAAAGCACGTCGACGAGGCCGTCGAGCGTGCCCGCGCCTACGCCAAGGCCGGCGCGCACGGTTTCTTTGCACCGGGTCTCGGTGACGAGAAGCTGATCGGCCGGCTCTGCCGCGAGGCCGAGTTGCCGGTCAACATCATCGCGCTCGCGCATGTACCGCCGAAGGCCAAGCTCGCCGAGCTCGGCGTCGCCCGCATCAGCTACGGTCCGGTGCCGTATCGCCAGATGGCCGAATGGCTTGAGGCAAAGGCGAGGGCGGCTTTCGAATAGTCAACAGGCCGGGGCCATCCCGACCTTGGGATGGGTCGATCCTATGCCAGCGGCTTCAGTTCGATGGCGATCGTCGGCAACAACTCCGAAACCGTCGGATGAATGTGGACCGCGCGCTGCAGTGTCTCGATTGGTGCCCTGGCGTACATCAGGTCGAGCACGGCATGGATCGCCTCGTCGCCGCCGGTGCCCAGCACCGAGGCGCCGAGGATGCCCCTGCTGTCGGCGTCGACGAGGATCTTCATGAAGCCCTGCGTCTCGCCCTTTTCGACGGCGCGGCCGACCCGCGTCATAGGTCGCTGGCCGACCAGCACCTTGCGGCCCGACTTGCGCGCCGCAGTCTCGGTCATGCCGGCCCGGCCGAGCGGCGGGTCGATGTAGAGCGCGTAGGCCTCGATGCGGTCGCTGACCTTGCGCCCGTCCTTGTCGAGCAGATTGGCGGCGACGATCTCGAAGTCGTTGTAGGAGGTGTGGGTGAAGGCGCCCTTGCCGTTGCAGTCGCCCAAAGCCCAGATATGCGGGACATTGGTCCGGAGCTGGTCGTCGACTTCGACATAACCGCGCTTGTCGGTGGCGACGCCCGCTCTGTCGAGGCCAAGGTCGTCGGTGTTGGGTTTTCGCCCAATGGCAAGCAGTACATGCGAGCCCGTCACCGCACGGTCGCCGCTGGTGCAGTCGACGCCGACCTGCACGCCGTCGGGATGCCGCGCGAAGCTGATGCACTCTGCATTGAGCCTCAGCTTGATGCCCTCGTGTTCGAGGATGCCCTTGACCGCCTCGGAGACGTCTTCGTCCTCGCGCGAGATCAGCCGGGGCCCCTTTTCGACCACCGTCACCTTTGCGCCGAAACGGCGGAACATCTGGGCGAATTCGAGCCCGATATAGCTGCCGCCGACCACGACCAGATGCTCCGGCAGGAAGTCGACTTCCATCATCGACGTGTTGGTCAAATAGGTGATGTCGCTAAGCCCCGGCATATCGGGGATGTTGGCGCGGCCGCCGACATTGATGAAGATGCGTTCGCCATGCAGCAACTCGTCGCCGACGCGCACCTTGTGCGGTCCTTCGAAGCTGGCGTGGCCGCGAAACAGCGTACAGCCCTTCATGCCGCCGATCCAGTCTTCCAGGCTGGTCCGGGAATCGACCGTCACCTTGTCCTTGCGCGCCTTCACGACCTTCATGTCGACCGAGATATCGCCGGTCGAAACGCCGTAATCGGCGCCGGTGCGGGCGAGATGGGCGGCATAGGCGCTGGCCACCATGGTCTTGGTCGGCTTGCAGCCGGTGTTGACGCAGGTGCCGCCGACCAACTTGCGTTCGATCAGCGCCACCGTCTGGCCTGCCGCCGTTAGGCGCCCGGCAAGAGGCGGGCCGGCCTGGCCGCAGCCGATGATGACGGCGTCGAATTTCCGGGCGTCCGTCATGCGACGGCGCTCACGATCAGAAGGGCGCCGAGGATCGCCACTGCGTCCTCGATCAGTGCCGCCGGCAGGTCCTTGCCGAAGGCGGCAGCGAGCCTGCCGCGCACTTCCGCGCCGCCGAGCGTGCCCAAGATCGCGCCGATGATGCCGGCGGCCAATCCGCCGACCATTATGCCGCCGGCGGTGCCGATCGCAGCACCGGCCAGGGCGCCCATGACGATGCGGGCGCCGAACTGCTGCGGCACCTTGCGGCTCGGGGTCGACGGCAACTGGTCGGTGACGAATTCGACAAGCGCCAGCACGGTGAAGATCGCCACCGTGATCCAGTGGCCCATGAAGCTGGCCCAGGTGCCGGCCAAGGGCAGCCAGCCGAGCCAGGCGCCCCAGGCAATTGCCGCCGGTGCGGTCATGGCCCTGAGGCCGGTAACAATTCCGATGAGAAGCGCGAGCAGGTAGATCATCCGGTGTCCCCCGTGGATGTGACTGGTCCGAAAATGCTCTTGTCGTGCAGTTCGCCAGTTGCCGGCTCGCCGCCAGATCGTCAGGCTAGCACAGCCTGTCCGTTTGGCCAGAGATGGCAGCTTTTGCAGCCTCGTCCTTCTGTGATTTTGCTTCGTACCGAAGAGGAGATCGTGCCATGAGCGAACGCAAGAAGATGGCCGCCGGCGCGTGGTACAATTGTGTCGATGCCGAACTCGACGCGCTGCGCCTCGTCGCCGCCAACGCCATCTTCGAGCACAATACGCTTGCACCTTCATTGCGCGGGGACATCGCGCCCAAGCTGAAGGCGCTCCTGGGTATGGCGGGCGCGGGCGCGCGTATCGAGGCGCCGTTCCATTGCGCCTATGGCTTCAACATCCATCTCGGCGAAGGCGTGTTCCTCAACGCGGGCTGCACTATCCTCGACACTGCGCCCGTGCGCATCGGCGGCGGCACGATGTTCGGGCCCAATGTGCAGGTCTATTGCCCCGAGCACCACAAGGACCCGGTCCATCGCCGCGCCGGGCTGGAGATCGCCCGGCCGGTCGCAATCGGCAAAAATGTCTGGATCGGCGGCGGCGCCATCATCCTCGGCGGCATCGAGATCGGCGACAACGCGATCGTCGGCGCCGGCTCGGTGGTGACAAAGAACGTGCCGGCAGGTGCTACCGTTGTCGGCAATCCGGCGCGGCCAGTTCGCTGAAACTATTATTCCTGCGATTGACAGCGCCGGCCCGTGCCGCCATATCGGAGGTGTTAATGTTCTCAGGGCGGGGTGAAAGTCCCCACCGGCGGTAAGGGTTTTCGAACTCAAGCCCGCGAGCGCTTTCCGGCAACGGGAAGGTCAGCAGATCCGGTGTGATTCCGGAGCCGACGGTCATAGTCCGGATGGAAGAGAACGAACGGGAAAGCGGTGGCGCATGCTGCCGGGATTCCGTCTCGTGCGTCCTGATTCTGGTTCGAAACGGAAGGATGGACCCATGAATCAGCAATCCCCGAAAGACTTCGATACCCGCCGCGTTGCCGTGATCCGCGCACGCTGGCATGCCGACATCGTCGACGAATGCGTCAATGCCTTCGTTGCCGACATCGAGAAGCTGGGCGGCGGCCGCATCGCCGTCGACGTCTTCGACGTGCCCGGCGCCTATGAAATCCCGCTGTTTGCCAAGACGCTCGCCGAAACCGGCCGCTATCAGGCGATCCTCGGCGCTGCCTTTGTCGTCAATGGCGGCATCTATCGCCATGAATTCGTCGCGCAGGCGGTGCTCGACGGCATGATGAACGTGCAGCTCCAGACCGGCGTGCCGGTTCTGTCGGCTGTGCTGACCCCGCACAATTATCATGACAGCGCCGAGCATCACCGCTTCTTCTTTGACCACTTCAAGGTCAAGGGTGCCGAAGCGGCCCATGCCTGCGTCGAACTGCTCAAGGCACGCGAACTGGTCGCGGCCTGACACCATCGGACGCACCCGGCTCTCCCCCAGGGGAGGGCCGGGTGGACCGTCCGGTTGTCACACGCCACGCTGAAACCCGGCTCTGGCCCCCTATACGGCGATGCGGCGGGGTTGCATGATCGCGGAACTTCAGACGGGAGTCCGCCATGTCGTCCATTCCGCTTCCGCTCAAGGGCACCTGCCGCTGCGGCCGGGTCGAGATCGAGGTGTCGAAAGCACCGATCTGCACCGCCGCATGCCATTGCCCGGGCTGTCAGAAGATGTCGTCCTCGGCCTATTCGCTGACGGCGATGGTGCCGGCCGACGGCTTTGCGGTCACCAAAGGCGAGACCGTCATCGGCGGGCGGCATGGCCAGGACCTGCATCACCAGTTCTGCGATCACTGCAAGACGTGGATGTTCACCCGAGTCGCGGGTGTGGAGTGGTTCGTCAACGTGCGGCCGACCATGCTGGAGGAGACGGCGTGGTTCCGCCCGTTCATGGAAACCTTCACCAAAACCAGGCTGGCCTTCGCCGAAACCGGTGCTGCCAGGAGCTTTGCGGAGTTCCCCACGATGGAGGAACTCGAGCCGCTGATGCGGGAATACCGGGCCTGGGCGGAAGCGGGGAAGGCCTCGAGCTAAGGTACGTTCCGCGCCATCGGCGCGAAGCTGCTGAGGCCGAGCCATGCCTGCATGGCGCGGGCGATCCTGTCGTCGCCGTCGACCTCGAGGCGACCTGAATCGAGCTCCTGCCTGAGCGCGCTCAGCCCCATCCAAACCGACGTCATGCTGCGCAGCGATCCCTTGACCTCGAGATCGATGTCGAAGCCAGGATCCGAATTGCACAGGTCGACCGCGCCGCCATCGACCACCAGCCACCAATTCTGCTGGGATTTCGCCACTTCGGGGTACAGAAAGTGAATCGTGCAGCGCTGCGGCGGCAGCGGCTTGGGATTGAGGTTGCGCCGCATGTCCCACATCAGAAGAGAAGGGTCGAGATTCCTGAGGGTTAGCTGGCTTTCCACCCAGCGGTGGCCCCATTCGCCGAGGCCGAGGATGATCGGGCGCAGGTCTTCGCCGGCATCGGTCAGCCGGTATTCGACCGTCCCAGCCGATCCGCGCCCGGTCTGGACCACGCCTGCGCGTTCGAGTTCCTTCAGGCGCTTGGACAAAAGGGCTGGTGACATTCTCGGCACGCCGCGCCGCAAGTCGTTGAATCGGCTCGATCCCATCAGCATTTCGCGCACCACCAGCGCCGTCCAGCGCGTGCACAGCACCTCGGATGCCATCGAAACCGGGCAGAACTGGCCGTAGCCGCCGCGATCGCTCATCTCGCATCGCTCCCTGAGGAATTGGCGATCATAGCGCAAAAGCCGTCCCGGCGCACCGGTACAGTTCCTGAACTGGACCGGCGATGGCTTTGGCGCAATTCTCCGCCCCGACCTGCCGGTCAACCAGGAGACGACTTGATGAGAAGTCTTGAAAACATCGCGACGGCAAGTGCAGGTGGGACCATTCCGGTTGCCACCGATGTCGTGGGCGCGGCCCATGAACTGGCTCCGATCCTTGCGGAACGTGCTCCCAAGTTCGACGAGAGCGATCGGTTCGTCGCCGAGAATTACGTGCTTTTGAAAGAAGCCGGACTGGTTCAAGCGGGCGTGCCGCTCGAACTGGGCGGCGGCGGCGCCGAGGTGTCCGAACTTTGCGACATGCTGCGCATCCTCGCCCATTCCTGCGGTTCGACCGCGCTTGCCTTTGCCATGCACACACATCAGGTGGCGATCCCCGCCTGGCGCTGGCGTCACCAGAAGGTGGCGGCGGTCGAGCCCCTGCTCAAGCGTATCGCGGCCGAGAAGATCATTCTCCTTTCCAGTGGCGGGTCCGACTGGATCGGCGGCTCGGGTAAGGCCGAGAAGGTCGATGGCGGCTATCGCATCACCGCGCGAAAGGCGTTCACCTCGGGTGCCGTCGCTGGCGACATCCTGATGACCGGCGCGATCCTCTGCGAAGAGGACGGCACCGAAAAGGTCATCCATTTCGGCGCGCCGATGCGGGCGCCCGAGGTCAGCGTCATGGACAACTGGCGCACGCTCGGCATGCGCGGCACCGGCTCGAACGACGTCGTCATCGACGGACTGTTCATCCCCGATGCGGCGGTCGGCTTCTCGCGCACGCCGCGGCAATGGCATCCGGTGTTCCAGATCATCGCCACCGTTGCCTTCCCGCTGATCTACGCGGTCTATCTCGGCGTCGCCGAAAGTGCGCGCGACATCGCCGTCGAGATCGCGCGGAAGAAGCCGGGAGGCGAGGGCGTGCTCAATCTTGCCGGCCGCATGGACACGGCCCTGCGCGCCGCCCAGATGGCCCACCGCTCGATGATCGAGACGGTCGAACGTAATGCACCCTCGGCCGAAAGCGTCAATGACGTGATGATCGGACGCGCGCTGGTCGCGCGCCACGGCCTCGAAGTCGTCGACCTTGCCATGGAACTGGCGGGCGGGGCGTCCTTCTACCGCGAACGCGGGCTCGAACGCCGCTTCCGCGACATGCAGGGCGCGCGCTTCCATCCGCTCCAGGCCGGCCCGCAGGCGCAGTATGCCGGGGCGATGGCGTTGGGATTGCCGGTGAACGGGATCTTCTGATCCGCGCAAACGAAATCGGCCGCCGCGATGTCGCGGCGGCCGAGCTTTTAGGGAAATCCGTTTTATCTCAGAACAGGCCTTCGATCTGACCTGCCTCGTTGAGGAAGATCTTTTCCGACGACGGCGCCTTGGGCAGGCCGGGCATGGTCATGATCTCACCGCAGATGGCGACGATGAAGCCGGCACCGGCCGACAGCCTGACCTCGCGCACCGACACGACATGGCCGGTGGGCGC
>NZ_JACHOT010000008.1 GCF_014200015.1 Aminobacter niigataensis | reverse complement strand
GCCAAGGGCGACGGCGGCGACGCCAATGCCGACAGCGGGCGCGGCGGCGACGCCGACTCCGGTAACGCAGATGCCGACAGCGGCGATGCCAAGGCAAATGCCGGCGACGCAAATGGCGATACCGGCGACGCTCTCGGCTTCGGCCTCGGCGCAGGCGTTGGCTACGGCGACGGCGACGGCGACGGCACGGGCTCTGGCGGCGGCGGCGGCGGCGGCGGCGCAGGAACCGGTGGTTCCGCGACGGCAGGCGCAGCGACCGGCGGCGCCAGCACGAGCGGCGGCACCTGGGCCTATGGCGATGGCGACGGCGGCAACGCGCTGAGCGGCGCCTGGGCTGACGGCACCGGCGGCAACGCAACTGGCGGCGGCGCCTGGTCCGGCGGCGCCGGCGGCGGCGGCACTGCTGGCGATGCATGGGGTGGAGCTGGCGGCGCCGGTGGCGCTGGCGGCACCTGGGGCTCGAGCAATGGCGATGACGGCTATGTCACTGGCTCAAGTGAAGCCAGCGCCGATGCGATCATCGACACCAGCGCCTTCAACCAGCAGATCGTGATGGGTGCCAACCTGCAAGGCAATACGGTCGACATGACCGTAGTGGGCGGCAACTTCCACGAGACCCTGACCGGCGAAGACGCCAACGACCACAGCACGCTCTAGCCATCGGCATAAGGCTCCGCGCTTGCGGAACCAGTGAGCCGGACTGCGCGGGTAACCCCCGCGCAGTCCATCTTGGCCGGTGGAGCACATTTGCGCCTCACCGTGCCTGAAATTCGGGCGGAGGCACTACGATGTATGCCGCGTATTTCGACAGAATTACCGAGACGATCGCTCACTTCATTGGCCTGTTCGACACGGCGAGTGAGGAGGCCCGCCTCAAGCAGGCCTACGACGAATTCAGGGCCAAGCAGCAGGCCGACGAGCAATTGCCGGAGCACCAGACCGCCGCCCTCAAGGTCGACACCTCCCACTCCCTGGAAGACTTCGACCCGAGCGTGAAGTATGTCGGCGTCAGGCCCGAAATCGAGCAAGTCACGGTTTGGACCAACGTCGCCTTCACCCCTCCCGACGTACCGGTTCCCGATGGACCGTTCCTCCAAAATTACACCAACCTGCCAGAAGGCACGACGGTTGGTTCGGGCGGCATCGTCCTGCCAAAGATTGTGCCGCCGGGCGACCTGGCTGCCATCGTCAACCAGGAGATCCGGCTTTCCGACAACGACTATGTCGGCTTTGGCGGCAGCGGCCTGAAGTTCAATGCGCCGCCCGTCGACGAAAGCCCCATGGCCGACATGCAGCAGGCAGCGGCCGACCTGTCGCCGATCGACGACCTGACGCTTCCGGGCTCGACCGAGGAAATGGCGACGTTCGTCACCACCGCACAAGCCCGTTTCAACGACTTCGAGGCCGACGACCACGGCAACGCCGACGTCTTCTGCGTCAAGGCCGAAACGATCGAGGGCACCTATTTCAATGGCCAGTTGATCGACGCAGCCGACGCCCCGAAGATGGAAGATTACGTCAACTTCCTGAAGGAACAGGACGACGACGCCAAGGGGCCTGACGCTCCGCTCGATACCGACACGCCTCCGGACTCCGGCGATTTCATGGATGGCTGGGGAGACGGAACGGCCAACCCGAGCGTCGAGATCAGCACCGGCGGCAACACCGTCATCAACAACGCCGTAGTGGTCAACGATTGGGCATCGGCCGAGGTCATGGCCGTCATGGGCGACCATATCTCGCTCAACGCCATCATCCAGATCAACGGCACGTGTGACACCGACAGCGTCGGCTCGGCGGTCGGCGGCTGGCCTTTCGATCCGGGCGGCGGCGACAACCTCAGTTTCAACATCGCGATGTTCAAGCACATCGACACCTCCGCCGGCGACGAAACGCCTGCCGAGGCCCCCACCGGGTTCCCCGCCTATTATGTGGTCACCGAGATTTCGGGCGACCTCATCATGATGAACTGGATCGAACAATATGCGTTCGTGACCGACAACGACGTCTGCATTGCTTCGTCGTCGGGTGTGCAATCGGTCGTCTCGACCGGCGACAACACCGCGTTCAACGGGCTCAGCCTCAACGAAATCGGCAATTACTACGACCTCATCATCATCGGCGGAAACGTCTACGACGCGAGCATCATTCACCAGATAAACCTGCTGCTCGACAACGATGTGATCGGCGCGGTCTCCGGCTTCCAAACGACCGGCGAAGGCTCGGTCTCGACGGGTGACAATCTGCTCTGGAACCAGGCAAGCATCGTCAACGTCGGCAACGCGACCGCCGAGGCGCTGCCCGATGGCTACAGCACGGCGGGGGGCAACCTCGCGGGCGGCAACAAGGAACTGCCGGACGCCATTCTCCAGGACGCCGCATTCGCCGGCATCGGCGTGCTGCGCGTGCTCTACATCTCTGGCGACATCTACAATCTGAATTACATCAAGCAGACCACCGTGGTCGGCGACAGCGACCAGGTGGCGCTTGCCATGAACAATCTGGTCGCCAATCCCGACGCCGAATGGACCATCACCACCGGCGGCAACCAGTTGGTCAACGACGCGACCATCGTCGACGTCGATGGGATGTCCAAGATCTATGTCGGTGGCGACAGCTACTCCGACGAGATCCTGATCCAGGCAAATCTCGTATCGAGCGATCCGGACCTCGGTGCGCAGAACCCGGACATACTCGTCACCGAAGCCGTCGTTTTTCTCGATGACGGCACCGACGACACCGGCGACGCCTCGAATACCAATCCGATAGCACCGCAGCCGGCCGATTCCGGATCGGCTGACGTCATGCAGCACATGCTGGGCTGAGCCGTTTCAGAGGGGCGCAAGATGACCGACGACCGTGAAGGCTGGAGTGGTTTTCATAACGTGCCGGACGACGGCGACAGCCAGGACAGCCCGCAGGCGCCGAGGCATTCGGAGGCAAGGCCCGCACAGGCAGCCAGCAAGCCGGTAGCGGCAGCAGGCAAACCTGCGGCGGAAGCGAGACTGTCGACTGCCGTGGCCTCGCAGGAACGGGCGCTCGACCACCTCGAAAGCTACATCGACAAGGTCGTCGGGCGGCTGCATGAAGAAGCGGGCGACAAGTCATCCGCTCCGGCAACCCCTCCGTCGGCCGGCGTTTCCGCCCCTTCGCCCGCGCCTTCAACACCCTCGCAGGCGACGCCGGCAAGCACCCAGCTGCCATCAGGAAGGCCGCCGATGGCCGGGCCTTCGATCATACCTCCGGAGCGGAGCGCTACGGCTCAACGCCCCCCAGCGTCTGCGCCCGCCGCAGCAGCGCCGAGCATGCGGTCCCAACCAGCCCCGCATGCAACTCCGGAGGAACCCATCGCAGCCGCAAAACGCGACGATGCGCCCCAGGCCAGGACCACGTCCGCCGAGACGCCTTCGCCAACCCCTGCGGCAGCAGCGGCCTCCCCTCGTCCCGAGATGCGGGTCAGCGAACCGCAAGGGCCGGCGAAGACTGAAATGAAAGACACCTCGATGCCGGTCGGCAAGGTGATCGACGCCGACAACGGACCGATCAAGGCAAAGGAAAGACTGCCCGAAGCCAAGGGCCCCAACGGCGGCGACATCGACAGCGGTGGCGGCGGTGGTGGCGGCGGCGGAGGCGGTGGCGGCGTCTTCCACAAGCGTCTCGGGCCGATCGATTTCTCGGCCTCGCTCAAGACCGGCCTGAAGGTCGTCAAGCGCAACCTGCTGATCGTCATGCTGTTCACGCTGGCCAGCAACGTACTGGTGCTGGCAATACCGCTCTACCTCTTCCAGATTTCCGACCGGGTGCTGACCAGCCGCTCCGTCGACACGCTGGTCATGCTGACGGTCGTGATCGTCGGCGCGGTGGTCCTGCAGACCATCTTCGACGCCATCCGCCGCCTCATCCTGATGCGCACCGCTGTCGAGGTCGCGGCCCAATTGGGCGCCCCGATCCTGAGCGCTGCAGCCCGCGCGGCCCTGAACAGCAACGGCCGCGAATACCAGACGCTCGGTGACCTCCAGCAACTCCGGTCGTTCCTCGTCTCGGGAACTCTGCTCACCTTGCTCGACGCACCGCTGGCACCGCTGTTCGTCCTCGCTGTGTTCCTCGTGCACCCGCATCTCGGCTTCATCGTCGTCACGACATCGCTGATCCTGCTGGTCATCACCATCATTAACCAGCGCTCGACGGCGGCCCCCTTTAGCGAGGCCAATACACACCAGAGCAAGGCCAATCTGCATCTCGACTCGATGTCGCGGAACTCGCAGATCATCAACGCGCTCGCCATGATCCCGGAAGCCGTGCGCATCTGGGGCAAGGACACCGCAAGCTCGCTGCGTGCGCAGGTCATCGCACAGGATCGCAACATCGCCTTTGCCGCGACGTCGAAGGCAACTCGCTTGCTGACCCAGGTCGCCATGCTCGGCTGGGGCGCGCATCTCGCGCTCGACGGCCATCTCAGCGGCGGCATGGTCATTGCCGCGTCGATCATCGCCAGCCGTGCGCTGGGCCCGATCGAAGGCGCCATCGAAGGCTGGAACCAGGTCGTGCAGTCGCGTGCCGCCTATGGCCGCATCGCCAGCCTGCTGCAGTCCTCGCCGCTCAATTTCGAACGGCTCAACCTGCCCCGCCCGGAAGGCCGGCTCGATGTCGAACGCCTGCTGTTCGTGCCGCAGGGTACCAAGCGTGTCGTGCTCAACGGCATCACCTTTGCCCTGGCCCCCGGCGACTCGCTCGCAGTCATCGGCAATTCAGGCGCCGGCAAGACCACGCTCGGCAAGATGCTGGTCGGCTCGATCCTGCCGACCTCGGGCAACGTGCGCCTCGACCTGATGGACCTGCGCAACTGGGACCAGCGCCAGTTCGGCGAGAACATCGGCTACCTGCCGCAGGACGTGCAGCTGTTCCCCGCCTCGATCAAGGCCAACATCGCCCGCATGCGCGATGACGCCACGGACGCGGAGATCTACCAGGCGGCCCAACTCGCCGACGTGCACGAAATGATCGCCACGCTGCCGCATGGCTACGAGACATTCGTCGCCGCCGACGGCGCACCGCTCTCAGGCGGCCAGAAGCAGCGCATCGCGCTCGCCCGTGCCTTCTTCGGCAACCCGCGCATGGTCGTGCTGGACGAGCCGAACTCCAACCTCGACGCAGCCGGCGACGCAGCCCTTGCCCGCGCGCTCCAGCACGCCAAGGAAAACAAGATCACCGTCATCACCATCACCCAGCGGCCGGCCCTGTTGCACAGCGTCGACAAGATCCTGCTGCTGGTCAACGGAACCGTCGCCCTGTTCGGCCAGCGGCAAGACGTGCTCCAGGCACTAGCCCAGCGCGGCCTGAGCATCGAAGGCGGATCGTTCGGCCATCAGATTCCGTAAGGGGGCAATGTCATGAGCGACACGGCAGTCGTAAAGGTCCACGATCTCGAATGGTACTCCGAGGTACCGCGCTCGATCGGCAAGCAGACCAAGGTCGGCCTGTTGCTCATCGCCCTTACCTTCGGCGGCTTCGGCACCTGGGCCTTCACCGCCCCGCTTGCAGCGGCAATCATCGCCCAGGGCTCGTTCGTGGCAGCCGGTCAGAACAAGATCGTGCAGCACCTGGAAGGCGGCATCATCAAGGAATTGCTGGTCAGCGAAGGCGACCGCGTCCGCTACGACCAGCCACTGGTGCGCCTCGACGAAACGGCAGCGCAAGCCAACGAGCGGCAGCTGTTCCTGCGCCAGGTGCGGCTGGACGCCATCGCCGCGCGGCTGAATGCCGAGATCAACGGCGCGCCGGAGATCACCTTTCCCAAGAATGTCACCGACAACATCGACGATCCGGAGATCAAGCCGATCGTCGACGGCCAGCAACTGAATTTCACCGCCGCACGCGGCAAGCTGCAAAGCGAAATCGGCCTGCTGAAGCAGAACATTGCCGCCTACCGCTATCGCGCGGACGGCTACCAGCAACAGCACGACGCGGTGCAACGGCAGCTCGCCCTGATGAAGGAAGAATATGCGGGCAAGAAGTCGCTGCTCGACAAGGGCCTGCTGCGGGCAACCGAGATCAAGGCGATCCAGCGCGCCATGGCCGACGCCGAGGGTCAGATCGGCCGCCTCGGCGCCGAGGTTTCCGAGATCGGCTCCGAGATCATCAAGCTCGACCAGCAGATCACCCAGGCCCAGGAAGCCTACAAGCAAGCCGCACTCGAGCAGTTGCAGAACCTCGAGGGCGATCTCGACACCATCCGCGAACAGCTGCGCCAGGCCAAGAGCGTGCTCAATCGCGTGACGATCAACGCTCCCGTCGCCGGCACCATCGTGCGCATGTACTATCACACCTCCGGCGGCGTCATCGAAAGCGGCAAGCCGATCGTCGAGATCCTGCCGTCCAATGTTCCGCTGGTCATCGAGACGCTGATCTCGCGCACCGACATCGACAACGTGCGTGTCGGACAACTTGCCACGGTGCGGCTCACCGCGCTCAACCGGCGCACCACGCCGGTGCTTGACGGCCAGGTGATCTACGTCTCCGCCGACGCCCTTCCCGACACCTCGGGTCCCGTTGCGCGCGAAGTCTACGTCGCCCGGATCAGCCTGTCGCCGGACCAGATCTCACGTGTTCACAGCTTCTCGCCAACACCCGGCATGCCGGCGGAGGTTTTGGTCCAGACCGAGGAACGGACCTTCTTCAGATACCTGACCAAGCCAATCGCCGACAGCATGTCGCGCGCATTCATGGAGCGGTGAACCAGGGGCAAGCCATGACTTTGAGGGGGATGCAGATGCAGGTCGATGTCATTACCGATCTTGATACGCTGGCGAAGTTGCAGAAGGACTGGGAGCGCCTCTACGAGGCCGATCCGGAGGCACAGTTCTTTGTCTCTTGGAACTGGCTGGTGCCGTACATGCGCTTCTACAAGGGCGCCTGGTTCGTGCTCGCGGCCCGTCTCGGCAATCCAGGTTCGCCCTATGTCGCGCTGATGCCCTTGCGCATGCGCACCCGCATGAGCGGCAAGACCGGGCTGTTCTTCAACGAGATCAGCATGGCCGGCAACAATGCTGCCGACTACACCGGCGCGATCTGCGATCCCTTGCATGCAGAAGAGGCATTGAAGGCGTTTGGCCGGCACGTCGCCCAGATGGGCTGGGCGCGGCTCAATCTCGAGAACCTGCGCATGTCACGGGAACGCGTCTTCGCGTTCATCGGCCAGTTCTCGCGCGACATCTTTGCGATGCGCGAGTTCAGTCGCGTCAATGCCGCCGACAACGTCGACAATTGCCGCTGCTTCTCGGCCGCCCTGCCCGATACGTTCGACGGCTATCTCGACAATGTGCTCAGCACCAACACCCGCCAGAAGCTGCGGCGCTTCATGCGCAAGATCGATGCCGGCGAATTGCGCATCGCCCGGGCCGACGTCACCACCTACGAGCGCGACATCGACACGCTGCTGGAGTTGTGGCGGGTGAAATGGGGCGCACGCAAGGGAGACCGGCTGGCAGGCATCCTTCACAACAACCGCCGCGTGCTGAGGGAAAGCTTCAAGAATGGCACGCTGTTCCTGCCGGTCCTCTGGCAAGGCGACCGGCCGCTGGGCGCGCTCGCCATCTTTGTCGACCCGGTCAAGAAGGCCTTGCTGTTCTTCATGGCCGGCCGTGACGAAGCCGTGACCTCCATCCCGACCGGCCTGATCCTGCATGGCCATTGCATCAAGCTGGCAATCGAGAACGGCCTCACCACCTACGACTTCCTGCGCGGCGACGAGCCCTACAAATTCGCGTTCGGCGTGACCGAGAGCAAGGTCAACTGCGCGATGATCTACACCAAGAGCGGCCGCAATGCCGGCGACCGGCTCGACCCTCGCTCGCTCGGCAGCATCTTCGCCGAGGTGACGCGTTTCCACCAGGAGGGGCAACTGGCAAGGGCGGAAAACGGATACCGCCAGATCCTTGCCAGCGATGCCACCCATTCCCGCGCGCTCTATGGCATTGGCCAGCTGCTGTCTGGCAAGGGCGACCACCGCGAGGCTTTGGCACATTTCCAGACACTCGCAGCTTCGGTGCCGACTTCATCGAAGGCATGGCTCAGACTGGGAATGGAGATGCAAGCTCTGTCTCGACACATCGAGGCAGCGGATGCATTCCGCACGGTGCTGTCGCTCGCACCCGATTTCGTAGGCGCCGAATTCTCGCTGGCCAGGAGCCTCGCGGCACTCGAACGCAGCGAGGAAGCCATCGAAACGCTGGAAGGATTGCAGCACAAGCTTGAGGCCGCTTCGCGCGACGACACGCTGCTGGTCAAGACCAGGGCAATGCTCAAGCGGCTGAAATTTGAAAACCGGCCGAGCTACATCATGCTCAATCCAGATAGGAAGGCGGCGACGCGAGTTCTGAGTACCGCGCTCTAGGGCGCTGGAATGCGAACCGCCTTCCGGAGCGGGCAGGCCTAGGCCTGCCCGCTCAGAAAATCCTCGAACTTGCGCATTTCCTCCGCGTCGATGCCTACCTTATGGCTGGCATCTGGATAGGCGCCGCTGGCAATGTCGGTGGCGTATTCGGCAAATGCCGCAATCCGCTCCTGCTGGATGCGGCCATATTCGGCGGCAAGGTTGCGATAAACCTTGGCATGACGCGGATAGGGGCCGCGATTGAGGCCGAGCACGTCCTCGGCGAAGAGATACTGCGCATCGCAGCCGGCGCCCGCCCCCATCGAGATCATCACCAGTGGCGTACGCTTCGAGATGGCGCTCGCAACCTCCGCAGGCACGACCTCGATCTCGGCGGCGAACGCGCCGGCGTCTTCCAGATCCTTGATCTGCTTCCAGACGAGCGCTGCCGTCTCGGCGGTCTTGCCCACCGCGCGGAACCCGCCCGTCCAGGTCGAATGGATAGGAATCAGCCCGACATGGCCGCAGACCGGGATGTGCTCGTCGGCCAGGCGCCGGATGGTCTGCAGGCTTGCCGAGCAATAGACAGCGTCGGCGCTCGCCGCCTTGAGCTTGACCGCCGTGCGCAGGATCTCGTCGGTCGTAGCCCCCATCATGCCATATTCGTCGCCGGGCACCGCAAAGCAGGTCGGCGCCGCATCGCGGAAACGCGGGTCGAGCATCAGCCCATAGGTGACCGACAGCAGATCGATGCCGGCGCGCTCGGCCGCTTCCGCCTCCTCCAGCGTCGTCACCCTGAGCTTCGACAGTTGGCGCTTGCCTTTGAGCGCGCGCAGATCCGCGACCGTTGGCCTGTTGCGTGCCATCGTTCGTCCTCGCTTCCGGATTGTTGGCCTTGGGCGGTCAGGCCTTCAGCAGCCACTCGTGTTCCTTGGCGTTGTGGAACTTCCACGTCCGCTTCGGCCCTGCCATGACGTTGAGGTAGTAGAGATCGTAGCCGTGGCAGGCAGCACAGGGGTGATAGCCCTTGGGCACCAGCGTCACGTCGCCGTCCTCGACCGCCATCGCCTCGTCGATATCGCGGTGGCCGGCATCGTTGAACTCGGTGTAGACGCGCTGGAAGGCAAAACCCTGCGGCGGGTTGAGCCGGTGGTAGTAGGTCTCCTCCAGCAGTGACTCAGCCGGCAGGTTGTCTTCGTCGTGCTTGTGCGGCGGATAGCTCGAGGTGTGGCCGCCGGGCGTGATGACCTCCACCACCAGCAGCGAATCCGCCGGTTCGCCTTCCGGCAGGATGTTGGTCACATACCGGGTGTTGGTACCCTTGCCGCGTACCTCCTGCTTGACGTCGTCGGGCCCGATGATCCGCACCGGCAGGTTGCCGCCCAGCCCCGGCGCCGTGCACACTGCCAGCTCGACATTCGTCTCGGCCCGCACCGACCAGTCGCCGCCGGCAGGTACGTACACCGACCACGGCTTGCCTTCGAAGGGCGACATGCGTTCGCCCAGCGTGCCGAGATCGTCTTCGCCGACCCGGACATGCGCCTTGCCGGAAACCAGAACCAGGCAGGTTTCGCGGTCTGCGGTCCAGTCGCCATAGGTGTCGCCGGGTTCCAGCTTGTGCAGGTCGAAACCGACATAGGTCCAGCCAGCCGTCTCCGGCGTGACATGCGTCACCCGCCCCGTGCCATGCTTCGGCTTGATCAGAAGTTTCGACATGGTCTCTCACTCCTTGTCGGTGGCGGCGTCGTCGCCAGGCTTGTAGGCGTACAGGAACTGGTAGGCGCCGAGCGCCGCCATGCCCCCGGCAAGCGTGCCCCAGAACGCCGCTCCGGTGACGAACTCGAACACCGACCACGCAGCGCAGAACGCAACCAGTGCAATGCGCCGCCATAGCGGCTTCAGGAACGGGTGGTTCTGGTCGTTCATCAATTGCGCACCGCCTTGCCGATCAACATTGTCGGATCGTAACCGGCTCGGCGATCGGCCTCAAGCATTACGGCGCCGCGCGTCGGAGACGCGCAAAGGACGCCGTAACACTTTGAATCGGCGCATGACCTCTTCCGAAAATCACTGTCGATTTTCGGGGTCATGCGGCGGGAAAACCCTGCGTTTCGACAGTGTAGCCGGCGGCCGTCATCACCCGCATCAGCTCGGCATGGCCGACCTGCGCCATCTTCAGCGGCGGGTTCTTCCTGGGGTCCTGCTCGGCCTCGACGACGAACCAGCCCTCATAGCCATAATCGGCAAATTTCTGCACGATCTTGCCGAAGTCGAGCGAGCCGTCGCCGGGCACCGTGAAGGCACCCAGCGCCACCGCATCGAGGAACGACTGCTTCGTCCAGTCGAGCGCCTTGATGACGTCCATGCGCACGTCCTTCACATGCACGTGGCTGATGCGCTTGTGGTGATTGTCGATGGCGCGCAGCACGTCGCCGCCGGCGAATGCGAGATGCCCGGCATCGAGCAACAGCGGGATGCCCTCGCCCGAATGCTTCATGAAAGCGTCGAGCTCATGCTCGAACTGCACCACAGCCGCCATGTGGTGGTGATAGGACAGCGGCATGCCCTGGCCGGCGCACCACTCCCCGAACTCGGTAAGCTTGCGGGCGTATGCCTTCATCTCGTCATCGGAGAGCACGGCCTTGCCGGCAAGCGGCTTCGAGCGATCACCCTGGATCGAGCGGCCGACCTCGCCATAGACGATGCACGGCGCATCGACCGCCTTGAACAGGTCGATCATCGGCTGGATGCGGTCCTTGTTGGCGGCGAGGTTCTCGTTGACCAGCGTGCCGGAGAACCAGCCTCCGCACAAAGTCACGTCCGCCTTCTTCAGGATCGGCAGCATCGCCTCGGGCGTGCTCGGGAAGCGACGCCCCTGCTCCATGCCGGTGAAGCCGGCCGAGCGTGACTGCCGCAGGCACTCCTCCAGCGACACATCATCGCTCAGTTCCGCAAGGTCGTCGTTCCACCACGCGATGGGGGACATGCCCAGTTTGGCTTTCACGTCAGTTCTCCATTCTTACCCCCTTGCGGGGAGGTCGCGCCGCAGGCGCGGGCGGGGGTAATGATGAAAGAACGCGACGCCGAGTACCCCCACCCCGTCGCTTCGCGCCGACCCTTCCCACAAGGGGGAGGGTAAACTCCTCAATCCCCAACCCGCTGCAGCTTGAGCTTTTCCTCATAACCCTTGCGCGCGGCGTTCACTTCGGCGCGGGCGCTGACCTCGGGCACGGCGACGTCCCACCAGTGGCCGCCCTCGCCGGTCGAGACCAGCGGATCGGTGTCGATCAGCACCACCGTAGTCCGGTCGCTCTTGCGCGCCCAGTCGAGTGACGCTTCGAGATCCGCGATGGATGCCGCCTTCTCGGCATTCGCGCCCAGGCTTTTCGCATGCGCCACGAAGTCGATGTCGGGCAGCATTTCGTGCTTCGTATCGCGCAGCAGGTTGTTGAAGTTGGCGCCGCCGGTCGCCATCTGCAGCCGGTTGATGCAGCCATAGCCGCGGTTGTCGAGCAGCACGATCGTCAGCTTCAGCCCGAGCATGACGGATGTCGCGATCTCCGAGTTCAGCATCAGATAGGAGCCGTCGCCGATCATGATGACGACCTCCTTGTCCGGTCGCGCCATCTTGGCGCCCAGCCCGCCGGCAATTTCGTAGCCCATGCAGGAGAAGCCGTATTCGGAGTGGTAGGAGCCCGGTCCGCTCGCCTGCCACAACTTGTGCATCTCCCCCGGCAGTCCGCCGGCCGCATGCAGCACGATGACGTCGGAGCCCAGCGTGCGCTGCACGGCGCCGATCACCTGCGCGTCCGACGGCAGTGCGACGTTGGTCGCAGCCGTCACCTTGGCCGCCGCCTTGCGCCACTCGGCCTTGCCCGCCTTGGCGTTTTCGATCCAGGCAACAGGCGCTTGGTAGCCGGCAACCGCGGCACCCAGTTCGGCGAGGCCTTCCCTGGCGTCCGCGACGAGCGGCAGCGCCATGTGCTTGCCGGCGTCGAACGGTTGTACGTTGAGCCCGATGATGGTCTTGCCGGCGTTCTTGAACAGAGACCACGAGCCTGTGGTGAAGTCCTGCAGGCGCGTGCCGACCGCCAGCACCACATCGGCCTCTTCAGCCAGGCGATTTGCCGCTGACGTGCCGGTCACGCCCACCGCCGCCATGTTGAGCGCATGCTCGTCGGTCAGCGACGACTTGCCGCCCTGCGTCTCGCAGACCGGGATGCCTGTCGCCGCGACGAAGCGGTCGAGTTCTTCCGAAGCGCCGGAGTAGAGCACGCCGCCGCCGGCCACGATCAGCGGCTTCTTCGCCGCCTTCAGCACCTCGGCCGCCACAGCCAGTTCATCGCGGTCAGGCCGCGGCCGGCGCAGCGTCCACACGCGCTCGGCAAAGAAGCTCTCGGGATAATCATAGGCCTCGGCCTGCACGTCCTGGCACAGCGACAGGGTCACCGGTCCGCATTCGGCCGGATCGGTCAGCACCTGCATCGCACGCGCCAGTGCGGGAATGATCTGCTCGGGTCGGGTGATGCGGTCGAAATAGCGCGACACCGGACGGAAGCAGTCATTAACCGAGACCGTGCCGTCGCCAAAGTCCTCGACCTGCTGCAACACAGGATCGGGCACGCGGTTGGCGAACACGTCGCCAGGCAGCAGCAGCACCGGCAGGCGGTTGACATGGGCGAGTGCTGCCGCAGTCACCATGTTGACCGCGCCGGGTCCGATGGAGCTCGTCGCCGCCATCATCCGCTGGCGGAAATTGGTCTTGGCATAGGCGATCGCCGCATGCGCCATCGCCTGCTCGTTGTGGGCGCGATAGGTCGGCAGTTCCTCGCGCACCTGATAGAGCGCCTCGCCGATGCCGGCGACGTTGCCATGACCGAAGATCGCCCACACGCCGCCGAACAGCGGCACCATGTTGTCGTCGATCACGGTCATCTGCCGCGTCAGGTAGCGCGTCAGGGCCTGCGCCATGGTCAGGCGAACGGTCTTGGTCATCTCTTCTCCTCCCGCTGGAGCAGTGCATCCAGGGGATGCCGGCCTCGCTTCAGCTGTCATTCGATTTATGCCGCCCGACGGTCCCGCGCCGCAAGCCATGCCTTGGTCAGCTGTTCGAAACGCTGGGCCATGTCGTCGACCGCTGCCTGGTCATTCATCCGCCCACCCATCCACTCCTCCGCCGCATGGGCGAAGATGCTGCGGCCCACGGCAAAACCCTTGACCACCGGCGCGTCGGCGGTGGCGGCAAACGCCACTTCCAGCTCGGCCAGCGGCGCCTCGAGCCCGAGCAGCACCACGCCGCGGCAATACGGATCATTCCTGGTGATGACCGCCTCGATCTTCTTCCATGCTGCCGCCGAGGCCTGTGGCTCGAGCTTCCACCAGTCCGGCTTGATGCCGAGTGCGTAGAGTTCCTCAAGCGCGCGTGGAATGGTGTCCTCGGCGAGCTTGCCGTGCTTGCCGGCGATGATCTCGATCAGCAGCTCCCGGCCCACCTTGCGCGCCGCCTCGAACAGCGTGCGCAGCTTTTGCTGCTGCTCGGCCTTCAGCTCGGCCGGGTCGTCGGGATGGTAGAAGCACAGGCACTTGATGGTGTGGTCGAGCGGCCATTCGACCAGTTGCGAGCCGATGTCCTGCGAGAACTCGAAACGCAGCGGCCGCGAACCCGGCAACTCCACCGGCCGCCCCATCCACGAGAACGGATGGCGGGCGAATTCGAACATCGCCTCGCGGCCGAACTTCTCGTCGATCAGCATGCCGTAGCCGTCACGCCCACCGGCCACCTTGGCTGCGGCCTTCACCGCCAGCACCTTGAAGTCGCGGACGCGCTGGGCATCGGCGCCGTTGCGGGCGGCGATGTCTTCCAGCTGGATGCGGTGGTCGCAGGCGAGCGCCATCATCGACGGGATCTCGTGCCGGCGCGTCGTCGCCCAATGCACGTGATTGATCGCCTCGTCCTTTCGCAGCGCCCGCTCCGTGCTGCCGTTCTTCAGGAAGAACTGCAACTCCTCGAAGGTCGGGATCTCCGGCGAGCACAGCAGCCGCGACACGGCGAAGGCGCCGCAGGCATTGGCCCAGGTCGCAGCCACAGCCAGGCTTTCGCCGCCCAGCCAGCCGCGCAGGAAGCCGGACATGAACGCGTCGCCGGCGCCCAGCACGTTGTAGACCTCGATCGGAAAACCCTTGCCGACGATGCCGGCCTCGAGGTCGTCGGTGATCGGCCCGTCATAGACGATGCAGCCCATCGGCCCGCGCTTGAGCACGATGGTCGCCGAAGACAGCGTCCTGATGGTCTTCAGCGCGGCAAGCAGATCGCTCTCGCCGGAGGCGATCATCACCTCTTCCTCGGTACCGACGATCAGGTCGCAATCGGCCAGCACGCCCTTGATGTGGTTCGACACCTTGTCGGAGGCGATGTAGCGGCTCTCGCCGGCAGCGTGGCCGGCCAGGCCCCAGAGGTTCGGGCGGTAGTCGATGTCGAACACCACCTTGCCGCCGGCCTGCTTGATCAGCTGCATTGCCTTGCGCTGGGCGGCGTCCGTGTTCGGCCTGGAGAAATGCGTGCCGGTAACGACGATGGCCCGCGCCGAACGGATGAAATCACCGTCGATATCGTCTTCGTTCAGCGCCATGTCGGCGCAGTTCTCGCGGTAGAAGATCAGCGGAAACGTCTTGTCGTTCTCGACCGACAACAGCACCAGCGCCGTCAGCCGCTCCGTGTCGGTCACCAGTCCCTTGTCGGACACGCCCTCGCGCAGCATCTGCTCGCGGATGTAGCGGCCCATATGCTCGTCGCCGACGCGAGTCAGCAAAGCCGAGCGCAGGCCGAGCCTGGCCGTGCCGATGGCGATGTTAGCCGGGCAGCCGCCGACCGACTTGGCAAAGGACGCCACGTCCTCCAGCCGCGATCCGGTCTGCTGCCCATAGAGGTCGACCGACGCGCGCCCGATGGTGATGACGTCGAGTACAGGCTGGTTCTTGGGGTCGGTCATTTTGTCCTCCCGGTCGCTCCGCCGCGCCGGCCTGCCCACAAAATCAGATAGCAGGCCACACAATGCAATTTCAATTCCAATAATCAGTAAACCGGAATTTTCATTCCATCAACTGATTGCGACTGTGCGCCCCGGAGGCCAATGGCCCCGAGGCGACTGTCCGCCCGTTGGCCTAAAGCCGTACGGTCTTGCCTTCCTTGGCCGATTTCAGCGCCGCATCCGCCAGCCTCAGCGCCATCAGGCCGTCCTTGCCATCCGGCGAAATCTTGGTGCCCTTGGTCACCGAGGCGATGAAGGCCGCGATCTCGGCGGCATAGGCCTCCGTATATCGGGTCATGAAAAAGTCGTGCAGCGGCGGGCGGGTATAGCCAAGCGCCCCCGCGACCTCGATCGAAACGGCACGCTGGTTCTCGGCCGAAACCATGCCGTCGGAACCGTGCACCTCGATGCGCTGGTCGTAACCGTAAGTGGCGCGGCGCGAATTGCTGATCACGCACTGCCGGCCGCTGGCAGTGACAAGGATCACCGAGACGCTGTCGAAATCGCCAAGCTCGCCGATCTTCTTGTCGACCAGCACCGAGGCTGTCGCCGTCACCGCCACCGGCTCCTCGCCGAGCAGGAAGCGCGCCATGTCGAAATCGTGGATGGTCATGTCGCGGAAGATGCCGCCAGAGCGGGTGATGTATTCCGCCGGCGGCGGGCCGGGGTCGCGCGAGGTGATGACCACCTGCTCGACCTTGCCGATGGCGCCGTCGTCGATGGCCTTGCGCACGGCGGCGAAATGCGGATCGAAGCGCCGGTTGAAGCCGACCATCAGCGTGCCGCCGGCCTTCTCGACCACCCCCAGGCATTTTTCGACACGGGCGGCGTCGAGGTCGATCGGCTTTTCACAGAACACCGCCTTGCCGGCGAGCACGAAGCGCTCGATCAGGTCGGCGTGGGTGTCGGTGGGTGTGCAGATCACCACCGCATCGATATCCGACGCCTTCTCGATCTGGTCGATGGAACGGACCTCGCAGCCATAGGCCCCCGCAAGATCGTTGGCGGCTTTTTCAAAAGCATCTGCCACCGCAACCAGCTTCGCCTGTGGATTGGAAGCCACGGCCTTGGCGTGGACCTTGCCGATGCGGCCTGCACCCAGGACACCGAACCGAACTGTCATGACAACCTCATTTCCTTGGCCCGCGCCGTCCGGGCCTGCAATCTTGATCTGTAGGGATGGGGCCACCCGCTGACGGGATGACGGGCGACCCGGGTTTACTTCAAGCCTTCTTGCGCTTGTTCTGACGGTGCTGGTCGATGATCACGGCCGCCACGATGATGATGCCCTTGATGATTTCCTGATAGTAGGCACCGACCTTGAGGAAGGTGAAGCCCGAAGTCAGCACGCCCAGGATGATCGTGCCGATGACAGTGCCGGTGATGCGTCCGACGCCGCCGGAAAGCGAGGTGCCGCCGATGACCGCCGCGGCGATCGCATCGAGTTCGTAGGCCACGCCCATGCCCGGCTGGCCGGAGGCGGCACGCGCCGCGGTCATCACGCCTGCCAGCCCCGAAAGCAGGCCGGCGATGGCATAGACCTTGACCAGGTGGCCGCCGATGTTGATGCCCGACACGCGCGCCGCCTGCGGGTTGGCGCCGATCGCATAGGTGAACTTGCCGTAGCGGGTATAGGTCAGCGCGATATGGAAGATGACCGCGACGAGCAGGAAGACGATGACCGGCAGCGGCAGCGGGAAGCCGAGAATGTTGAAGCTCTTGCCGAACCAGGTGAAGCTGTCGTCGAGCAGCGCCACCGGCTGGCCGAGCGTGTACCACTTGGCGAGACCCCGCGCCGACACCATCATGCCGAGCGTCGCAATGAATGGCGGTATCTTGGTTCTCGCGATCAGCGACCCGTTGACGGTGCCGGCGAGAAGGCCGACGCCGAGACCGGCGAGGATCGCCCAGATCGGCGACATGTCGGTCAGCGCGGGATAGACAGCGCGCGGATTGGCCGATGTCTGCGCCAGGCTTGCCGCCACCATCGCGGCGAGACCGACGACCGAGCCCGAGGACAGGTCGACGCCGGCGGTGATGATGACTTGCGTCACGCCCACCGCGATGATGCCGATCACCGACACCTGCAGGATGATGATCGACAGGCGCTGCTTGTTGGCGAGGAAGCTGTCGCCGACGAATATCCAGCCGAGTATCTCGAAGACGATGGCGATGCCGATCAGCACGCCCAGGATCGACACCTCGGGCGGCAGGCGCTTCTTGCTACCGATGACGTTTGCGGGGCTCGCAATCTCGTTCGTCGACATGGTTCTTCCACCCTTGAGCTCGTTGGCGCCGTCAGTGCGACGCGAGTTCCATGATCTTGACCTGGCTGGCCTCGGCACGATCGAGGAAGCCGGTGACGCGGCCCTCATGCACCACCATGATGCGGTCGCTCATGCCAAGCACCTCTGGCATCTCCGACGAGATCATGATGACGCCCACCCCTTGTCCTGCGAGCTTGGAGATCAGGCGATGGATCTCGGCCTTGGCGCCGACGTCGATGCCGCGGGTGGGCTCGTCCAGGATGAGGATTTTCGGCTTGGTCAGAAGCCAGCGCGCGATCAGCACCTTTTGCTGGTTGCCGCCGGAAAGATTGATGATCGGCTCGGCCATGTCGGGCGTCTTCACCCTGAGCGCCTGGCTGATCTCCATCGAATCCTTGGCGAGCTGCTTCTGCTTGACGAAGCCGTTCTTGACGTAGCCCGACTGCAGCACAGCCATCTGGGTGTTTTCCTGGATGTCGAGCAGCAGGAAGCAGCCGGTTTCCTTGCGGTCCTCGGTCAGGAAAGCCATGCCGTGTTTCATTGCTGTCGACGGACTGTCGATGCGCACCCGCTTTCCAAACAGGTCGATGGTGCCGGCGTTTGCCGGCGTCACCCCGAACACGGTCTCGGCGATGTTGGAACGGCCCGATCCCACCAGCCCTGCGATGCCGAGGATCTCGCCCGCTCGCACGTCGAAGGAAACGTCCGAAAACACCCCCTTGAGCGTCAGCCCCTTCACCGACAGCACAACGTCGCCGATCGGCACCTCTTCCTTCGGGAACATCTGGGTGATCTCGCGACCCACCATCATCCTGATGATCTCGTCGCGGGTGACCTCCGTCGAAGCCTTGGTGGCGATGTACTTGCCGTCGCGGAACACCGAGAACTCGTCGGCGATCTCGAACAGCTCGTTCATCTTGTGGGTGATGTAGATGATGCCTTTGCCCTGGGCGCGCAGCGCCCGGATGATGGTGAACAGGTGGTCGACCTCGCGCTCTGTCAGCGCCGAAGTCGGCTCGTCCATGATCAGCACGTCGGATTCGTAGGACACAGCCTTGGCGATCTCGACCATCTGGCGGCTGGCGACCGAAAGCGTGCCCACCTGCACGTCCGGGTCAATGTCGATGTTGAGCCGCTTGAACAGGTCGGCCGTCTTGCGGCGCATCTGGCCATGGTCGACAAAGCCGAGGCGGCTCAGCGGCTCGCGGCGGATCCAGATGTTCTCGGCCACCGACATCGGCGCCATCAGGTTGAGTTCCTGGTGGATCATGGCGATGCCATGCTCCAGCGCGTCGAGCGGGCCACGGAGGTTGATGTCCTCGCCGCGCAGCTTGAAGCTGCCGGAATCGGGCGTGTAGATGCCGGCGACGATCTTCATCAGCGTCGATTTGCCGGCGCCGTTCTCGCCCATCAATGCATGCACGCTGCCGCGCTTGAGGCGCAACTGGACATTGTCGAGGGCGACGACGCCCGGGAATTCCTTGCGGACGTTCTCGACCTCGAGAAGATAGCCACCGTCTACAGCGGCACCGCCCGCAGGCGCCGCCTCCATCGTGCCAGTGTTTTGCATGGATTGGTCCTCCCAGGCCGGCCCGGCTTTTCGCGCGGGCGTGGTCCTTGTGGGGAAATGCGCCGCCGTTGGCCGACGGCGCATTGGTCAGATCATATCAGTTCTTGGTGGTGTACTGGTCCATATTCGCCGGGGTCACCAGCTCGAACGGCACCCACACAGGCGACGTCACCGCTTCGCCCTTGGCGAGCTTCATGGCCGTTTCGACTGCACCACCGCCCTGTGCCGCAGCGTTCTGGAACACGGTCACGTCGAGGTCGCCGGCCTTCATGTAGGCGAGCGCTTCCTGGGTGGCGTCGACGCCGGCCACGATCACGTCCTTCATGTCCCAGCCAGCCGCCTTCATGGCGTTGATGGCGCCGATGGCCATGTTATCATTGTTCGAGATGACGGCGTCCGGCTTGTGGCCGGCAGCGATCCAGTTGGTCATCAGGTCCTGTGCCTTGACCGGATCCCAGCCGGCGGTCTGCTCGTCGATGACGTTCAGCTTGACGCCGCATTCGCTCCCGGCATTCACGTCATGGATGTCCTTGGTGCGCATCACGGCTGCCTGGTTGGCAAGGTCGCCGACCATGATCAGGATGCCCGCCTCGGTCTTGCCGGCTTCCTTGAGGATACGGCAGACTTCCTTGGTTTCCAGCGTGCCGGAATCGACTTCGTTCGAGCCGACGAAGGCGCCCTTCGCGCCCAACGCTCCGACGTCGATCGGCTCGCGATTGACATAGACGATCGGAATGCCGGCGTCGTTGGCGAGCTTGGTCATCGGCCCGGTGGCCGAGGTATCGACCGGGTTGACGATGATGGCGTCGACCTTGGCGGCGATGAAGTTCTGGACCTGGCTGAGCTGCTTGTTGACGTCGTCGTCGGCGATTTCGATGACGACCGGCTGGCTGGCATCGGCCGCGGACTTCTCGATGCCCTTGCGCAGGACAGTCAGGAAGGTGTCCGAATTGGCCATGCTGACACCGACGTCGCCGGCAAACGCAGAGCCGGCCATCAGCGCGGAAATGGCAGCGCCGAGCAAGAATTTCTTCATGATCACTCTCCTCCAACAATGGTGTCCGGCTGCACCCCGTTGTGCCGGAAGCCGCGGTCGTGCCGCAGGCTCGCCTCTACGAGCGACACCATCGCTCCTCCGCGATGCAAAATGTGCCACCCGCTTCCCGATGCCGGCCCGATTTCAGAATGTTCGGGCCGTGTTTTTTATTTATGAAATGTTTATTCCATATTGTGGATGAACGTCAAGAGGCATTCCATTGCTGCCCGATCAATCTTTGCGTGAAAGAGCATGCGTCGACCGGCTGCAGCCGGCGCGACCAAGATCGCCCGGTCGCAGCCGATGCCTCACACCTTTGCGCGGATGAATTCTATGCTCTCGGCCAATGCTGTGCGCGGGTCGGCAAGCTTCTGCACGACCGGCGAGAACGGCTCGAACGACAACAGCCCCTGGTAGCCGCCAGCGACCAGCGCGCGGATCTGGCCGACATTGTCCAGCCGGTCGCCGGCATCGACCAGCACGCGGTGCGGATCGCGCATGTCGGGCACCGTCACCATCGGATCATCGACGCCAGAGATATGCACCAATCCGGTCATGCCCGGAAAGATGTCCGGCTCGCCGGCAAGATGGTGGTGGAACGTGTCATGCACCATGCGGAACGCAGCGGTGCCGTCGACATCCTCGATGGCCTCGGCGGCCTCGCGCTTGGAGCGCAGCGAGCAGATCTCGAAGCCGAGCGGCTCGACCAGGCCGCGCACGCCGCGATCGCCGAGGATGGTCTTGAGTGCAGCCAGCGCCGTCCTGAGGTTGCGCTGGCGCTCGCCGTCGGCCTGCCCCGTGCCGTCATTGACGGGCACCAGCACCAGTGCCTGGGCGCCCACGTCGCGGACGTAGTCGGCGAGTTCGATCGCCTCCGCCTCGCGCGTCGCATTCCACTCGTTGAAGCGCTGCAGCGCATTGATGCTCGTTATGGATATTCCATTTTCCACTGCCAGCGCGCGGACCGCACTGGCGGGCGTGCCGTCGATGATGGCATTGCCGGCCAGATCGTTGCGGATTTCGACGGAAATGATCCCGAGCGATTTGGCCAGCGCGAAAAAGCGCTCGATCGACAGCCCCGGCGCGGCCATATGGTTGAGGGCGAACGAAACGACAGACATCGGCGAAATTCCTCCAGCCAAAACGGAACATTTATTCCATATCACCGTGGAGCGATATACGTCATTCTCTGCAAGCCGGTCAAAGCCGCATCAACCTTCCAAGCTATCATTTCTGATAGATTCAACATCATCGGCGGCAAAGGGCACAGGCGCGCGCTCCCAGAGAACCACAAATCCTTGCAACGGCCGTAGTGTTTCAGAGCCACACGTGGCAAACCGTGTCGCACTCTGGAGGAGCTTGATCATGAGCGCTGGCCCCGAAAATCGCCACAACATCCTTGAAGCAACTCTTGCCGCGGCCATGCAGGATCAACGCACCGTCGATGAACAGCGCCGCAGCACGGCACCTCTGCTTGACGGCATGTCGTTCTACGACAGCATCCGCCACGACGATGACCGCGGCAGCGTCACCGAGTTGTTTGACCCGCGTTGGGGATGGCATCCCGACCCGTTAGTGTTCTCCTATATCTTCACGATCCGGCCAGGCATGGCGAAGGGCTGGGGCCTGCACAAGCTGCATGAGGACCGCTACTTCGTGATCAGCGGCGAACTGGAGCTTGTCCTTTACGATCCACGACCCGACTCCAGCACTTGCGGCAAGGTTTGCAAGGTCTACCTCTCGGGCAGTCGCCCGCGCTTGATCAATGTGCCCAAGTTCGTCTGGCATGCGGACCGCAACATCGGCACGTCAGACGTGGTCGTGGTCAATTTCCCGACCATCCAGTACGACCATTCAAGCCCCGACAAATATCGCCTTCCGCTCGACACGGACCTTATTCCCTACAGCTTCGGGGACACCACTGGGTGGTGAGTCGTCCACGCATCTCGATCTTGATGCCCACGCACTGCCGGCCGGACGTTGTCGGGCTGGCCGTAGAATCCGTCCTCAACCAGACGTTCGGGGATTTCGAACTTTTGGTTGTCGGCGACGGTGCAATCCCCGGCACGGCGCAGGCGGTCAAGCGGTTCGACGACCCGCGCATCCGCTACTTCGACCTGCCCAAGGCTCCGCATTTCGGCTACGCCAATCGAAACGTCGCCCTGAGGGAATCGCGCGGCGAGTTGATCGGCTTCGCGGCCGACGACGACCTTCTGTTCCCCGACCATCTCGAAACCCTGCTTCGCGGCCTGGAGAGCGGTGCAGCCATCACCTATAGCCAGGCGCTCTGGGTCTCCACTGATGGCATCGTCGCGCCCTTCCTGACCAATCTGGAGTTTCAGGACGAGATGGATGCCTTTCGCCGGGGCAACACCATTGCGGCGAGTTGCTTCCTTTACAGAGCCGACGCCCTCCCAAATCGCGATGCATGGCCGGAGGATGTGCCTTCCGCCGCAGACTGGCGCCTGTGGAACCGCATCCTGGATGCCAATCCCCAATCACGCATTGCCTATTGCCGGACGCCGACCGTCCTGCATTTCAGCGCCCGCAGGAAGGCATCCAGGCATTCGGCCATGCCTCAGTTGGCGGAGTTCATTGCGATTGCCGATTCCGCAGCGTGGTGGCCCGATGCCCTGCGCGTGCCGATTGATCCGGACCGGACCGAACAGGAAACATTTGCCGATCTGATGGGCAGCACGCCCGGATGGTGCAGCCACATTCGGCAGGCATCCGCCGATCTTGCTGCCCGCCTTGCGTGGGATGAGATCCGGCACAACCGGGCCACGACAAACCGGCGACTTCAGGCCCAGGCGGGCCAGCTGGCGGCGAAGGATGCCCCACCGGCGGTGCGGTCTGTCAGGACACCGGTCCAGCGGATTGCCGCAGAGATCCGGCGGATTCCACGCAACATCATCCGCCTCTTCAGGGGCTGATCCTCAGACATTCTCGGGCAGATAGATGTCGAACGGCAGGAAGGTCTGCCCGGGAGCGTTCGCTGCCCCCTCCTCGATCGAATGCGCCATCAGTCCGACGAGTTCGCGGCACAGCGGCGCGAGCGGCGTCGCGATCGCCATGACGGCAAGGTTGTCGGCGAGTGCTGCGCGCGTGTCGACGGTGATCTCGTTGCAGATCAGCACCGGCAGTGGATCGGGCCTCACCTGCCGCAACGCCGAGATCGCTCCTTCGATGCCGCCGCCGGCCACATAGCACCCGACGAGATCGCCATGCTGACCGAGCAGCCCGGCGACAGCCTCATGCGTGATCTCGTAGGACTCGTGGTTGACGATGGTCTCCAGCACCGTGAACTCGGGCGCGTGCTCGCGGAAGAAGGCGCGGAAGCCGATCTCGCGCAGCTCGTGGCCATGGAAGCGGTGGCTGCCGACGAGCAGCGCCACCTTGCCCGGCTTGCGCGCGCATCTGGAAATCATCCAGGCAGCCGTCCGCCCGACCTTGAGATTGTCGATGCCGACATAACCCTCGCGAATGCCCGTGGCGAAGTCGGACAGCAGTGAAAAGACGGGAACTCCCCGCGCCTTCACCTCCGCCACCGCAGCCGTGACCGTCGGATGGTCGGGGCTGACCAGCGCCACGGCATCGCAGTTTGCCGCCAGACGGCGCAGTTTGTCGACGATCTCTTCCGGCGCGAGCGATTCTGCGAAGTCGATGACCGCGGTGCCGCGGAAACCGGGCGCCTGTGTGATCGCCTTTTCCAACTCGCTGGCGAAGGCGCGGTAGAACACGTCCCTGGGGCGCAGCAGCACGAAGCCGAGCCGGTATTCCGGCAGTTCCTTGCGCATGCGCTGCGCGATCAGCCCGGCAGCGTGATAGCCGATGCCGGTCGCAGCCTCATAAACGCGGCGCTGCGTCTCCTCGCGCACCGGCAGCCGCCCGTTCAGCACCCGGTCGACGGTGGCGACGCTGACGCCCGATGCGCGGGCGAGATCGGTGATGGTGGGCCGCTTGCTCATGTCCGCTCCCGGGATTTGCGCTCACGATAATCCATCATGATAGAAAATGATAGAAACTATCATCTTGTGATTGAAAAAATCGCATCATGGGGTACCATTCTTCCAGTGAACGATCTCCGACGCCTACCGTGGAACCGTTCCCGACTTCCAGGGAGAGAGCCATGACCGTCACGCCTTCGACGCGCGACTACAGTCTTGTGGGAGAGAGCGCGCGCCGCGCCGTCGAGAGCGGCCTCGCCGCCGCCGAGTGGTACCACACCGACATTCCGCGCAAGCAGATGAAGGAGCTGATGCAGCGCTCCGACGGTCCGGCCATCCGCGACACCGCGATCTGGCTCGGCCTGCTCGTTGCCTTCGGCGCCGTAGGTGCAGCGCTTTGGGGCAGTTGGTGGTGCGTGCCCTTCTTCTTCTGCTATGGCGTGCTCTACGGCTCGGCCACCGATGCCCGCTGGCATGAATGCGGCCACGGCACCGCCTTCAAGACGCAGTGGATGAACAACGCGGTCTACCAGATCGCCTGCTTCATGATCATGCGCAACCCGGTCACCTGGCGCTGGAGCCACACCCGCCACCATACGGACACCGTCATCGTCGGCCGCGACCCCGAGATATCAGTCATGCGCCCGCCGGACCTTCTGCGCGTCGTGCTCAACTTCTTCGGTCTGGTCGATGCCTGGCACGCGATCGTCGACATGGTCCGCAACGCCGCCGGCGTGATCGGCAAGGAAGAAAAGACCTTCATTCCCGAGAGTGAGCAGCCCAGGGCCATCCGCATCGCCCGCATCTGGCTCGCCATCTACCTTGCAACCATCGCACTCGCCGTCTATCTCGGTTCGTGGCTGCCGCTGATGCTGATCGGCCTGCCCCGCCTCTACGGCGCCTGGCACCATGTGCTCACCGGCCTGCTGCAGCATGGCGGCCTCGCCGACAACGTCGTCGACCACCGCCTCAACAGCCGCACGGTGCTGATGAACCCAATCAGCCGCTTCATCTACTGGAACATGAACTATCACGTCGAACACCACATGTTCCCGATGGTGCCCTATCACGCGCTGCCGAAGCTGCACGAGATGATCAGGCACGACCTGCCGGCGCCGAACGCTTCCATGTGGGCGGGCTACCGGGAAATGCTGCCGGCCTTTGTCCGCCAGCTCCGCAACGAGGACTATTTCATCAAGCGCGAGCTGCCCCCCACTGCGCGGCCCTACCGCGAGGAATTCCACAGCGAGGCAGCCCTCGCCGCCGAATAGCCTCCCAAGGCGCCACCCCGGGGCGGCGGCCCCCAGCCGGCCCCGTATTCCAAAATCCCAGGGAGAGAGACATGAGCGACTGGATCGAGGCCTGCGCGGCCGACGACATCGACGAGGAAGACGTGATCCGCTTCGACCATGCGGGCAGAAGCTTCGCCATCTACCGCAGCCCGGAGGACGAATTCTTCGCCACCGACGGCCTGTGCACCCACGAGCAGATCCACCTCTCGCAGGGGCTGGTCATGGGCGACATCATCGAGTGCCCCAAGCATAACGGCCGCTTCAACTACAAGACTGGGGCGGCCCGCGGCGCGCCCGTCTGCGTCAACCTCCAGACCTATCCGGTCAAGGTCGACGCCGGCAAAGTCTTCATCCAACTGGGCAACTGATATGACGGCTGGAATGGTCATTATCGGCGCTGGCGAATGCGGCACGCGCGCGGCCTTCGCCCTGCGCGAGGAAGGCTACGACGGAAGCATCACGCTGGTCGGTTCAGAGCCTCACCTTCCCTATGAGCGCCCGCCGCTCTCCAAGGAGGCGATGACAAGTGGCGAGGCGCCCTCCATCAAGGCCATCGCCGATGCCGCCCGCCTGGCCGAACACCGTATCGACCTCAAGGGCTCGACGACCGTCATCTCCATCGACCGCGCCAACCGCTCGGTGCGCCTCGGCGATGGCTCCGACTTGGCCTACGACAAGCTGCTGGTGGCCACCGGTTCCATCCCGCGAAAGTTACCTATGTCGGGCCTTGGGGCGCGTTGCGTCTATCTCCGCACCTTCGACGACGCGCTGCTGATCCGGCAGTATTTGCGCGAGGACGTCCGCATCGCCATCGTCGGCGGCGGTTTCATCGGCTTCGAACTCGCAGCCTCGGCCCGCAAACTCGGCGCCGAAGTGACGGTCGTCGAGGCGCAGCCCCGCATCCTCATGCGCGGCGTGCCCGAGGAGATCGCCGCCATCGTGCATGAGACGCACGTCACCGAAGGCGTCGAGATCGTCTGCGGCGACGGCATCGCAGCCATCGAAGACGACGGCAACTTGGTTCGCATCGCGCTGTCGAGCGGCCGGACTGTTGTGGCCGACCTCGCCATCATCGGCATCGGCGCCGTCCCCGTGACCGCCCTTGCCGAAACCGCCGGCTTGGCGCTCAACAACGGCATCTCCGTCGACGCCCGCCTGCGCACCAGCGACCCGCACATCTTTGCCGCCGGCGACTGCTGCTCCTTCCCGCTCGCCGTCTATGGCCACCGCCGCGTCCGCCTCGAGGCATGGCGCAGCGCCCAGGAACATGGCGCGCTTGCCGCCCGCAACATGCTCGGCGCCGAGGAAGCCCACGCCTCGGTCCCCTGGTTCTGGTCCGACCAGTACGGGCTCACCCTGCAGATCGCCGGCCTGCCCGACGAAGGCGAACGCACTGTCCGCCGCGATCTCGGCGACGGCGCCTTCATCCTGTTCCACCTCAAAGGTGACGGTCGTCTCGTTGCTGCCAGTGGCATCGGCCCGGACAACACGGTCGCCCGCGACATTCGTCTCGCCGAGATGCTGATCGCCAGATCGGCCCGCCCCGACCTCACTGCTCTGGCGTCGACAGCCGTCAAGCTCAAGAGCCTGCTCGCTGCCTGATTTTTTCGGGGGCAAGCCGCTTGAGAATCGGACCGCTTTCCTGGACTCTGGAGCGAGGCAGCTCGCCTGCCCCGAGGGCTCGCGCGCGCCGACTGCGGAGGTGTCAAGCAATGCCGGTCAGCGAATTCGGTCGGATGCCCGACGGTTCGATGGTGGAAGCGGTCAGCATTGCTGCCGACGGCATCGAGGCCAGGGTTCTCACCTTCGGCGCCACCCTCGCCGACCTGACGGTCACCACCCCGGCCGGTCCACGTTCGGTCATCCTCGGCTTCAACGACCTCGACGGCTATCTCGCCCATGGCGGCTATTTCGGTGCCATCGCCGGACGCTGCGCCAACCGCATCGCCGGCGGCCGTTTCAGCCTCGACGGTGTCCAGCATCAGGTCGACGTCAACGAGGCCGGGCGCACCCACCTGCACGGCGGTGGCGAAGGCTTCTACCGCCGCAACTGGACGGTCGTCGACGCCAGCGAAAACTCCGTCCTGCTCGGCCTGACCTCGCCCGACGGCGACCAGGGCTACCCTGGCAAGGTCATCGTCACCTGCCGCTATTTGCTCGACAAGGGCCGGCTGCGCATCGCGCTCGGCGGCCGCACCGACGCCCCGACCCTGATGAACCTCGCAGCCCACGCCTATTTCAACCTCGGCGGCTCAGGCTCGATCCTCGACCACCGCCTCAAGATCGCCGCCGAGGCCTATACGCCGGTCGATGCCGCGAGCATCCCGACCGGCGAGGTGCTGGCGGTGGACGACACCGTCTTCGACTTCCGTGAGTTGCGCGCCATCCGCAACGGCCAGGACGACGCTCACCAGGCGTACGACCACAATTTCGTGCTCGCCATGCAGCCGGCACCCGAGCCCTGGCACGCCGCCCGGCTGGAAGGGTCCCGCTCAGGCATCCGTCTCGATCTCTGGACCACGGAGCCCGGCCTGCAATTCTACGATGGCGCGTTCCTGCCGGTCGCCCCGCCTTTGCGCGGCGGCATCGACCCCGTCCGCTTCGGCGCGCTATGCCTCGAGCCGCAACGCTTCCCCGATGCGGCCAACCATCCGCACTTCCCGAGCACGGTGCTCAGGCCGGGCGAGATCTATTCGCAGGTGACGGAATACAGGTTTTCGACGGTGGAGTGAGAAGGGCGCCCCCTCACCACCCTCCGCTACGCTCGGGTGACCTCTCCCCGGTGGGGCGAGGAGATCTGAGACGGCGCCGCCCTTCCTCTTCTCCCCAACGGGAGAAGGTGGCCGCGGAGCGGCCGGATGAGGGGCCTGCTCGAAGCCGGTCGACCCCTCAAACCCTTGCGCAGATCGCCTCGAAGAACGCGACATTGTCGAGGTCGAGCGGATCGTCCACCGGCAGCGCCTGCGACGACATCTTGGAAATCACCACCTCGGCCTTGGGGTCGACATAGAGCCACTGGCCATGGATGCCGATGCCGCAATAGGCGCCGCTAGCGTTGGCGCTCTGGTACCACTTGTTGCGATAGCGCCCGTGGGCGAACAGGTTGGTCATGGTGCCGCGCTGCCAGGCGGCAGCGTCGCCGCCATGGATCGTATCCTCCACCCAGGCCTGCGGCACGATCCGTCCGCCCTCCGCCACACCGCCATGCCGCATCATCTCGCCGACGCGGGCAAGGTCGCGCACCGCAACCGAAACCCCGCCCGCGGCACGCGCCGAACCCTCCTTGTCGACGGTGACGAAGCCGTCACGCCTGGCGCCCAATGGCTTCCACAGCCTGTCGGACATCAGCTCGGCATAGCGCTGGCCGGAGGCGCGCTCGACGATGATGCCGAGAAGGTCGGAATTGGGCGAGCGGTAGCGGAAGGTCTGGCCATGCGGTTCGTCCAGCGGCTGCAGGGCGATTAGAAACTCACGCAGCGATTCCGCCCCGCCGCCGGGGTTCCACATCGTGGCGCGGCGATAGCGCGCGAACAGGCTCTCGGGATCGAGATAGGCCTCTTCGAAATCGAGGCTGACCGTCATGTCGAGCACATGGCGCACGGTGGCATTGGCATAGACCGAGCCTGCCGCTTCCGGCACGTAGTCGGTCACCGGCGCGTTCGGGTCGAGCCTGCCCTCGCCTTCGAGGCTGCCTGCGAGGATCGCCGTCAGCGACTTCGAGATCGAGAAGATGATGTGCCGCGCATCGGGTTTCATCGTCGGCGCGAACCAATCGCCGACGAAACGGCCCTTCTTCATCACCGCCAGCGCATCTGTCGACGAGCGCGAGAGGAAGCCGGCGACGGTTTCGTCATTGCCGTTGATCGCAACGCTATCGTCGAGCAGCCCGCCCAGATCGACCGGCGCTTCTTCAATGTCGCCATCGCGCGCCGCGATGCGCGCACTCGGCACCATCTCGCCAGCGTTCTGGAACGACCAGCTATTGTATGGCTGCTCGCGCCAGTTGCCCAGGCTCACGTCCTGGCGGGCGAAGCCGAACATGCGCTCGAACGCGGTGGATGACGTCATGATCTTTCCTTGCTGCTGAATATTCCCGTCAGGCCAGTGCGGCGGCGATTGCATGCACAGCCTTCAAGGTCGCCACTGAATAGGGCACGGAGGTGAAGTCAGGCCAGGTCGACAGCTTCACCGTCACCATTCGGGTCGCCCAGTCGATATGGATCAGCTGCCCGAACACGCCCCGGCACATCAGGGCGCGCGAGCGCGGATCCTCGATCCAGAACTGGTTGCGGTAGCTGGCATCCGGCATCGAAGTGCTGAAGTTCGGGCCGTGAACGCCGTTCCGCGTCTCGGCAATCCAGTCGGCTGGCACGATACCGGCGCCATCTTCCAGGATCGCCTGGCCAAAGCGGGTATAGTCGCGCAGCGTCGCGTTGAAGCCGCCATCGGCTATCGCATAGCCGGCGCTGTCGACGGTGAAATGGGCGCTCTCCTCAGCGCCGATCTTCTGCCACAGCTCTTCCGAGACCAATTGCGCCAGCCGCTTGCCCGTCGCCCGCTCCATGACGAAGGCGAGCACGTCTGTTTCAATCGAGCGGTATTCGAAGGCAGCGCCATGCGGCCGCGTGGTTTCGGTCAGGCGCAGGATCAGCTCGAACATATGCTGCGGCCAGTGAAAGTCGGGGTCGGTGTCCGAGGGAACGGGCTTCCAGCCGCCGGCGACATCGACCTGGCCGATGTCCGAATAGGGGTCGGTATAGGCCTCGCTGAAGCGCACGCCGGTGGTCATGTCGAGCACCTGCTGGAGGGTCGCACCTTTCCAGCCGGTCGTTGCCAGTTCCGGCAGATAGTCGGTCACCAGCTTCTTCGGGTCGACGATGCCACGCCCCGCCAGGATGCCGAACGTCGCTCCCGTCACAGACTTGGCCACCGATTGCGACAGATGCGGCGTGCGCGGCGTCATGCCGTTGAAATAGCGTTCATAGGCGATGTTGCCGTCCTTGAGCACCAGGAAGCCGTCAGTGTAGGTCTCGTCGAGCAGGCCCGAAAGCGTCGTCGGCTTGCCCTCGCTGTCAACGACCGCCAGCCCGTCCAGGTCGGTTTCGGCGCGCGGCAATGCACGCACCGGCCCTTCGCCGCGCCACACCTCCACCGTCGGCACGATCTCGCGTACATGCTGGAAGGCCCAGCGGTTCCACGGCGGCATGTCCCACGCCGCTTTCGGCACCGGCATCCTGGGCGGCGAGCCCTGCATGATCGGCGGCACGGTTTCGCTGTTGCGGTAGGAGCTCATGGCATCACCCTCGCGCTGTTTCTGGGGTTCGGCGCGGACGCCGAACCCCATCGCAAAAGTCACTTACTTCTGCAGATCGGTCCAGATCCGGGTGTAGAGCGCATCGGCTTCCGGCGAGCACATCAGTGCCATCGTGCCATGCGCCTTGCTGGCCTCCGGAATGACGATCTCCGGTGCATCCTTCATGTCATCAGGCATGAATTTCTCCGACCCGGCAATGCCGTTGGCATAGCGATGAAACGCCGAAAGCCCGGCCGCGACCTCGGGATCCATGATGAAGTTCTGGAACAGCTTCGCGTTCTCGACATTCGCGGCGTCCTTGAGGACGACGACGTTGTCGCTCCAATAGGTGAAGCCTTCCTTCGGATAGCCGAAATGCACTTCAGGACGCTCCAGGCGGATACGCAGTCCTGCGCCGTTCCACGTACTGGAGGCCTTGAAGTCGCCGGCCTTCATCTTGTCGACGGCGCCATATTCCATGGCCACCCAGTTGGGCTTGGCGGCAACCAGCAGGTCACGCGCCTTCTTCAGCACTTCCTTGTCGGTCGTGCACTGTTCGCCGCCGACATAGCGGACGGCCGCCGTGACCACGTCCTTCATTTCGGGAACGACGTTGACCTTGCCCTTCAGCTCTTCCGGCGTCTCGAAAATGATCTTCCAGCTGTTGATGTCGCCCTTGTAGGCCTCGGTGTCGACCACCACGCCGACGGTGCCCCAGGCCCACGGCACCGAATATTTGCGGCCCGGGTCGAACTCGGGGTTGGCCCATTCGGACGCGACGTTCTTGAAGTTCTCCATGCCGCCGGGATTGGTTTCGAGCAGCAGGCCTTCGTTGATCCAGATCGGCAGGTGCGTCTGCGAGGGAACCACGATGTCGAAGCCGCTGCCGCCCTGGCGTGCCTTGGCGAGCGCGGTCTCGTTCGAGTCGTAGTCGGTGACCGTCACCTTGACCTTGTACTTGTCCTCGAATTTCTTGATGACCTCGGGGTTGGTGTAATTGCCCCAGTTGTAGATGTTGAGCTGCCCTTCGGCCCGGCCAAGACCGGTCGCCGCAAGCAGCGCAATCGCCGCGACAGTGGTGGACATCAATGGTTTCACAGCGGGACTCCTTTTTATCTGAGCTGTGATGACCCTGCCAGCGGCAGGCTAAAAGTCCATCGCAGCCGGACGGGGTCCGGCTGCGATGGTTCCTTGCGAATCCGGCAGAACTTACTTCTGCAGTTCGGTCCAGATCTTGGTGTAGAGCGCCGTCACTTCCGGCGCGCACGTCTGCAGGATTTCGCCGTTCTTCTTGAACTCCTCAGGCACCACGACTTCCGGCGCCGAGGTCATGTCGGCCGGCATGAACTTCTCCGAGCCGGCGATGCCGTTGGCGTAGCGGTGGAAGGCCGAGTTCATCGCCGCGTTTTCCGGATCCATCATGAAGTTCTGGAACAGCTTGGCATTCTCGACGTTCGCGGCGTCCTTCAGCACCACGACGTTGTCGCTCCAGAACTGGAAGCCCTCGACCGGGTAGCCATAGTGGATGGCCGGATTGGCCAGACGCTGACGCAGAACTGAACCGTTCCAGTCGCTGGTCGCCTTGAAGTCGCCGGCGCCCATCTTGTCGATGGTGTTGTACTCCATGGCGATCCAGTTCGGCTTGGCGGCCACGAGCACGTCGCGCACCTTCTTCAGTACTTCCTTGTCGCCGGTGCACTGCTCGCCACCGACATACTTGATCGCGGCATGCATCACGTCGTTCATCTCGGGGACGACGTTGACTTTGCCCTTCAGCTCGTCCGGCGTATCGAAGACGATTTTCCAGGTGTTGATGTCGCCCTTGTAGAACTCGGTATTGACGCCAACGCCAACGGTGCCCAGCGCCCACGGCACGCTGTAGTGGCGGCCCGGATCAAAGGCAGGATCCTTCCACTCGGGCATGACGTTCTTGAAATTCTCCATCTGGTCGGGACGGGTCTCGAGCAGCAGGCCTTCCTGGATCCAGATCGGGATGTAGGTCTGCGACGGCATGGCGACGTCGAAGCCGTGGCCGCCCTGGCGCACCTTGGCGAGTGCCGTGTCGTTCGAGTCGTAGTCGGTCACCGTGACCTTGACGCTATGCTTCTCCTCGAACTTCTTGATCATGTCGGGGCTGATGTAATTGCCCCAGTTGTAGATGTTCAGCGCGCCCTCGGCCGAGGCAAGGCTGGTCGAGGCCAGCAGCGCCAGGCCGACCGCCGTCGACATGGATTTCAGGTTCATCATTTCTCTCCCGTTGATTAATCCCGTTTCCTGCTCAAGAAGAAGAACAGCGTGACGATGACGACCGACAAGAGCAGGAAGACGGTCGAAATCGCATTGACCTCCGGCGTGATGCCGCGGCGGATTTGCCCCAGCATGTAGGTCGGCAGGGTATCCTGACCGCCCGACTTGACGAATTCGGTGATCACCACGTCGTCGAGAGAGATGACGAAGGCCAGCATCAGCCCGGCGATGATGCCGGGCCAGAGCAGTGGCAGCGTCACGCGGCGAAACGCCTTCCACGGCGTGGCGTAGAGATCGGCGGCCGCGCGTTCGAGCGTCAGGTCCATGTTCTCGAGCCGCGCCCGGATCGGCAGATAGGCGAAGGGGATGCAGAACGCCGTATGCGCGGCGATCAGGTAGCCGAGGCCCGAATAACCCGTGGCGATCTTGATCTGCGCAAAGAAGATCAAGAGTGCTACGCCGGTGACGATCTCGGGCACCATCAGCGGCTGGTTGATGAAGGCGTATTTGAACGTCAGCCCGCGATAGGCTCGTGTCCGCGTCGTCGCCAGCGCCGCCATGGTTGCCGCGATCGTCGCGATCACCGCCGCAGACGAAGCAATCTTCAACGAACGCAGCGAGGCGTCGATGACCTGGTCGTTGTTCCAGGCGGCGGCGAACCAGCGCAGCGAGAAGCCGCCCCATTCCGACACGGAGGTCGACTCGTTGAAGGCATACGCCACCAGCACCGCGATCGGCACGTAGAGCAGCACGAAGCAGGCCGCAGCGATTGCGGTAAAGCCGGTCTGCTGGCGGATCGAAAAACGCTTAGCCATGGCGCGCCTCCGATCCGGACGTGTTGCGGACATAGACCAGCAGCGCCACCATCACGATCGCCATGACGGTGATCGACAGCGCAGCGCCCAGTGGCCAGTTGCGGCCCTGCCCGAACTGCAGCTCGATCAGGTTGGCGAACATCATGTTCTTGCCGCCGCCGAGAACGCTGGGCGTGACATAGGCGCCGATGGCCGGGATGAAGACCAGGATCGAGCCTGCGATGACGCCGGGCCTGACCATCGGGAAGATGATCCGCTTGAGCACCTGCCAGCGCGTGGCATAGAGGTCGTATCCGGCCTCGACCAGCCGGAAATCGAGCTTTTCCATGCTGGCATAGAGCGGCAGCACCATCAGCGGCAGGTAGACGTAGACCATGCCGACCATGATGGCGAAGTCGGTGTAGAGCATCTGGATCGGCTGGTCGATGATGCCGAGATTGATCAGCGCCGTGTTGATGATGCCCTCGTTACGGATCACCTGCAGCACGGCAAAGGTGCGGATCAGAAGGTTCGTCCAGAACGGGATGGTGATCAGGAACAGCCAGATGTCGCGCGTCCGCTCCGGCCGCGTGGCGATGAAATACGCCGTCGGAAAGCCGAAGATCAGCGTCGCCACCGTCGCCATGATGGCAAGCTTCAGCGACCGCCAGAAGATGGTGAGGTGGGCACCGGCAAACGACAGCGTGTCGTCGAAGATATCGCGTTCGAGAAAGACCGATACCCAGCCTTCGGTCGAGAACTTCCAGACCACGTCGCCGTAGGGTCCGGGCGTCAGGAACGAATAGAGGAGCACGATCAGCAGCGGGCCGGATGCGGCCAGCAGGATGATGATCAGCGCCGGCGCCGACAGAAACCAGCGGTTCCTGACCTCCCGCGCCTCTGCCTGCTTTTCGATTTCGGCTGCGGTCGCCATGGCTCAGTCCTTCAGGATCTGGGCCGCATCGTCGCCGATGACGATGCCGACGCGCTGGCCGCGCTCGAAGCTCGTTCCAGCCCCCCGCGCGTTCTGCTGGCGGACCGTGAACGTCTCGCCGTCGTCCAGCCTGATGTGAACATGCGTATCGGTGCCGAAGTAGACGACGTTTTCGACCACGCCCGAAATGTCGCCACCGTCTTTGACGGCCTTGGCATGTTCGGGCCGGATCACCACCGTGGCTTCGCCGTCCGGCTTGAAGCCGTCGGGCAGCGTCGCCGAGATCGTCGCGCCCGACTTCAGCGTCACCTTGGCTCTCCCCTCCTCGATGCTGTCGATCCGCGCATCGAGGAAGTTGGTCTCGCCGATGAAGTCGGCGACGAAGCGTTCGGCCGGCCGGTCGTAGATGTCGCGCGGGCTGCCGACCTGCAGGATCTTGCCCGACGACATCACCGCGATGCGGTCCGACATCGTCAGCGCCTCCTCCTGGTCATGCGTGACGAAGATGAAGGTGATGCCGGTCTCGTGCTGCAGGCGCTTGAGTTCGATCTGCATTTCCTTGCGCAGCTTGTAGTCGAGCGCCGACAGCGGCTCGTCGAGCAGCAGCACCTTGGGCTGCGGCGCCAGCGCACGGGCGAGCGCCACGCGCTGCTGCTGGCCGCCCGAGATCTGGCTGGTGCGGCGCTTGGCGAGCTTTTCCATGCGCACCAGCTTCAGCATCTCGGCGACACGCGCGTCGATCTCGGCGCGCGGCTTGCCCAGCATCTCCAGGCCGAAGCCGATATTCTGCGCCACCGTCATGTGCGGGAACAGCGCGTAGGACTGGAACACCGTGTTGACCGGCCGCTTGAACGGCGGCAGCGGCGCAATGTCCTCGCCGTAAAGCATGATCTCGCCATCCGACGGAAAGTCGAAGCCGGCAATCAACCTCAGAAGCGTGGTCTTGCCGCAGCCGGATGGCCCGAGCAGCGTGAAGAACTCGTTTTCCCTGATCGACACCGAGACGGTGTCCAGCGCCGCGACCTGCGCCTCTCCCGTTCCAAAGACCTTGCGAACCCCGCGAACTTCAATCGCATTCTTACCCGGTGTAGCCGGCACGCAAATCGCCCCATTGTTTCCGTCCACCTTCACAGTGGAACTTTTTTCCCCGTTCGATTGTCACCACACGCCGCTAGGCTTGGCAACAACGGCTCGCAGTCCACACACGCCACGCCATCGCCGGCCTGCCCCATCAGGCCTGGTAGGTCACCCTGCCGCCACAGACCGTCGTCACCGGCCGCACCTCATGCAGCACGGCAGCATCGGTCGCTTCGATGTCGGCGGACAGCACGACCAGATCGCCGAAGAAACCCGGCTTCAACCGGCCCTTCCTGTCTTCCATGAACTCGGCATAGGCACCCTCGACGGTGTAGCCGGCCAATGCCTGGTGCAGCGAAACGCTCTGGTCTGGCATGTCTTCTGCCCAAGGCTTGCGCAGCATCGCCGCCTGCATGCCGGCGATCGGGTCGATCGGTGCCACCGGCCAATCGGAAGCGAACACCACATGTGCTCCTGCCTCGATCAGCGTCCGTGTCGGATAGGCATAGGGCCAGCGTGCGCGCCCGATGCGCGAGACCGTCGGCTCCAGCGGAAAGGTCATCGCGCCGGGCGGGTGCGGCGGCTGCATCGAGGCGATCGCGCCGAGGTCGACGAAGCGCTGGATGTCGGTCGCCGTCGTCAGTTCGACATGCTCCACGCGGTGGCGGCTGTCACGCTTGCCGTTGGCCTTTTGCGCCGCCTCGTAGCCGTCGAGCACGGCGCGCGTCGCCCCGTCGCCGATCGAATGCACTGCGATCTGAAGGCCGCGCCTGTCGATCTCGACGGCGATGCGCTTGAACTCTTCCGGCGAAAACAGCGGCTCGCCGACCCAGTCCGGCCGGTCGGCATATGGCTCGATCATTACGGCTGTCCAGGAATCGAGCACGCCGTCGTAGAACAGCTTGACCATGCCGGACGACAGCCACTCGCTGTCATAGCGGTTGGCCATGTCAGTCGCCTTGTCCAGCATGTCGAGGGTCATGAAGTTCTTGTAGTGGAACGGCACCTTCACCCGGCAGATCAGGTCGCCCTCGGCCTCTACCTCCGACAGAAGCTCCAGCTGGTAGTAGTTGCCATCCATGTTCTGGATCGAGGTGATGCCGTGCCGGGCGCACCAGTCGAGCCCGCGGCGCATGATGGCGCGGTCGCCGGCACGTTCTTCCGCATTGGGCATCGGGTCAGGCTCGCCGCCGGTCGACAGGCCGAGCCGAACGCGCCCCTCGCCTGCGAGCTTCAGCACCGGGTTGAACGCCTCGTTTTCGCGCAGCTCGCCCTCGGCCAGGCCGTCGGCGCCCATGACGATCTCGTTGCCGGGCGTCAGTTCGCGCCCGTGCAGCACGTCGGCCATCTCGAGCGCACGTGTGTTGGCCCAATAGGTGTGATGGTCGGGCGCCGCCATCAGGAACGCCCGGTCGGGAAGGATGGCGTCGAGGTGATGCCGCGTCACGCGCTCGCTGCCAAGAATGGTGTAGTCGGCGCCTTGCCCCACCAGCATCCGCGCATCGGGCCGCGACCTGGCGTAGGCCTGCACCGCAACGCGAAGCGCCTCGAAGCCATGCACGCCGGAAAGCTGCAGATGGGCGAGTTCGGCAGCACCCGAAAACAGGTGCATGTGCGCTTCTATGAAGCCCGGCACCACCGACCCGCCGCGCGCGTCGATGACCTTTGTGTCGGGCCCGCGCAGTGCTTCGATTGTCGTCTTGTCGCCGACAGCGGCGATCAGGCCATCCTTGATGGCCACCGCTTCCGCAGCGGGCTGGGCCGGGTCCATGGTCAGCACGCGGCCGTTGATGACGATCAGGTCGGCATTGCGAACCGTTTGGACAGACATCGCGACTCCGCGCACTTGACTGACTGAGGCCGTTCACCCTCGCATCGGCTGCCCCCAATTCCCAAGGGGATGGCGCAACCAGACTGGAAGGCTGAAGCCGATCCGCTGACCCCAGGAATTCCTCGCGTTTCCCTGAAGACAGCAACACGAAAAAATGCGACTAATTATTCGCGTTTGTCAATATGCGGGATTTTTCGGATGCGTTGTGGAGGACGCCCCCGTGTATGATGCGCGCGCCTAGGGAGCGAGAAGATCATTCCGTGAATCGCAGTCTCAACTGGAAAACCAGGACAGCGCTGACACCGCGCAAGCAGCCGCGACAGGAACGCTCGAGCAAGGTGGTCGACCGGATTCTCGATGCCGCTCTGATTCTGACCAGGGAACAGGGGACCAAGACCCCGACGACGCTCGCCATTGCGCAGCGCGCCGGCTTGTCCGTCGGTTCGGTCTATCAGTACTTCCCCAACAAGGAAGCCATTCTTCTGGATCTCGCCCGGCGCTGGCTCGCAGCCTTTCCCGAGGTGATCGCCAGGCGCATCAACGCTCCTCGCCCCAACAGCCACGAGACGTTTCAGCAGGAAGTCGACAAGCTCTTCATCGACACCTCCAGGCTCTATCTCGACAATGCCAACCTGATGCCGGTCATCGAGGCCATTACCGGCAACCCCGACCTGAGGCCCATCCAGAACGAATACGACGACCAGATCATCGCCCTCTACGCGGCCTGGCTGCAGCATGTGAACCCCGCACTTGAGGACCAGGTCGCCAGTCGGCTGGGCGTAGTGATGATGGAAGTCGGCCACGTCTGCCGGCTCGTCGGGCTCAAGCGGGACCGCAAGGCGTTCGATCTCATCCAGGACGACGTCAAGACCATGTGGCTCGCACTGGTCATCCCCTATCTCGACCTCGACCAGAACAAGGAAGGATTTTCATGAAGACAGTCTTTTCGCCGCTCCATGCCGGCCACGGCGGCCAGATGGAGCTTGTCGCCGGTGCCATCGTGCCCGGCTTCGAGAAGCCCTCGCGGGCCGAGATCATCAGAAAGCGGGTCGAAAGCGAGAAGCTCGGCCCGATCCTGGCGCCCGAAATACATGACCTCACCGCTGCAAAGCGCGTGCACGCCGCCGACTACATCGACTTCCTGCCGACCGTCTGGCCGCAGTGGGAAGCCGCCGGCAAGTCGGGTTCGGCGATCCCCTTTGCCTGGCCGACGCGCGGCCTGCGCGGCGATGTCCCCCCGCGCAACATCGAGGCCCTGCTCGGCTTTTATTCCTTCGACGGCGGAGCGAGCTTTGTGAAGGGTACCTGGGACGCCATCAAGTCGTCTTATGACGTGGCGCTGACCGCAGCCCAGCTGGTCAAGGCTGGCGAACGCGCTGCCTTCGCGCTCTGCCGCCCTCCCGGCCACCATGCCGGTGCTGCCTTCATGGGTGGCTACTGCTTCATCAACAACGCCGCCGTCGCCGCGCAGTGGTTCCGTGATCAGGGCGCGACGCGCGTCGCCGTTCTCGACGTCGACTATCACCACGGCAACGGCACGCAGGAAATCTTCTACGATCGTCCCGACATCCAGGTCATCAACTTGCATGGCGACCCGATGACCGAGTACCCGTTCTTCCTCGGCCACGCCGACGAGCGCGGCGCGGGCGCAGGCGAAGGCTTCAACCTCAACTACCCCCTGCCTTTCGGCACCTCGTGGGCAAAGTGGAACGAAGCACTCGAGGATGCCTGCCAGAAGCTCGCCGCCTATGCGCCGGACGTCGTTGTCGTCTCGCTCGGCGTCGACACCTTCGAGAAGGATCCGATCAGCCAGTTCAAGCTGACCAGCGCCGACTATCCAAAGATCGGCGCTCGCATCGCCAGGCTCGGCCTGCCCAGCCTGTTCGTCATGGAAGGCGGCTACGCCGTCGACGAGATCGGCATCAATGCCGTCGGCGTGCTCACCGGGTTCGAGGGCGACTGACCGTTCAGGCCGTCGCGCCCGCCTGTGGCGGCGCGGCGGCCAGCTTACGGCGTCCGAGCCGCGTCAGCAGCAGGGCGACCGCCAATCCAGCCACGGCGATGCCGATTGCCAGCAGCGGCCTGTACCAGAACCACGCCACCGCGATCGTCGCCGTTCCCACCAGCAGCGCCAGCACGAACGCGATCAGCCCCGTGCCCATGCGCACGATCGAGCCGACGAACGGGATCACGTCGGCCAGCACGCCAAGCGGCGCCAGCAACAGCCCGAAGCCGAGCGCCAGGAGCAGCAGGCAGCCTGCGCGCACCAGCCAGGTGACGATCGTGTTGACGCTCACCGCCTCGGCAAACATCTTCTCCGCCGGCACCCTGCCGGTGTCGACCATCAGCAGTTCGTCGCCGGCCACCGTCTGGTAGGGCGAAAACCGGTCGCCGGTCTGGCGCCCGATGACGCTGATCTCGCCCAGCGGAACCAGCTGGTAGCCGATGCGGTAGTCGCCGATGCCAGGCGAGGTCGGATTGGCGCCGATGAAGATGCGTCCATCGACAATGCTGACGCGCTCCGTGCCGGAATAGGCTGCGGTGATGTCGGCAAGCTGGCTTGGTGTGATCGTCAGCGGATCGGTGTCGCCGATGCGGTCGAGCATCGGCTCGTCGAGTGTGAACGCGCCGAGCTTGCCTTCATGGATCTGGAAAGACCGCGAGCCGAGCTCCATCGACGGGTTCTGGTGGTTGGCCGGCTGCTTGAACTCCGCCGAGGCGATCGGCCGGTCCTGCCACTCCTTGGCATAGCTGTAGGTGGTGACCGTCTCTTCGCCGCCGCCAAGCTTCGTGTTCGTCTCCGACTTGGAGTTCTCGACCCACTGGAACATCTCGACATTGCGCACCAGGCGCACGCCTTTGGCCTCGATCGCAAAATCCGGATCGCCGACCCCCTCCGAAGAGGTCAGCGGGCCCGTGGTGTGCACCAGCTCGCCTTCGTTGACCGCATCGACCTTGTCGACGGGCACCGACACCACGGCACCCGCACCCTCGGCGAGCGAGCGCGCGGTGGTCACCGCCCGGCCCTCGTTCCAGAACAGCACGGCCACCATCGCGACGGCCAGGATCAGGCCGACCAGCACGCCGCCGACCGCGCGCTTGATCCGCCCGAACCAGGACACGCTGGTCACTTCACGAAATTGGTCGCTCATTGCATTCCCCTGCCGCAGTGGACGCAGCGTTAAGCCGAATGCCCCGACCGATCAATGGCGATTTTCGACCGCACTTCCCCAGCATTTGACGGGCCTTCGGTACCGCGCTGAGTCTGTTGGAGGACTCTGAATTAACTTTTTGTCAATTCTGTTTGCGGAGCGATTCGCGAGGGGTTAGATTGAACCCGAATCAGCCGGTCCTCGGGGGGCGCGGCGAACCACCAACTCTCTGAAATGCCGGGAACTTTCCCGGTGGAGAGCGCGTCAGGCTTCGCGCGACCAGCACGGATTCGGCCGATGGGTACCTCAGGTGTCCGCGTCGCGTTTTTTCGCCCAAGTGAAGTGATTTTCGACCCGGTTCAGGCACCAGCCTTTTCCGGCCTCAAATGGATTCTGGCCAAGTACCGCATGACCGCCCTCGCAGCCCGCAACGAACAGACGACCGTCGCAGCAAGGCTCGCATCGCGCAGCGATCTCACGGCCTTTTTCATGAATATGACCGACGAGATCGGTGCCGACGGCTACATGCTCGTCGCGATTCCCCAGGACCAGGACCGCGACAATCTCCAGATCATCGCCTCGAACTGGATCTACGACGCCATCCAGATCGCCGGCCACGCCCTTATCGCCGGGCTTGCCCAGAGCCCCTTCGCCAGCGCCCCGGGCGTCCGCCCGCAGAGCCTGATTGCCGCGCAGGCTCCCGCCGTCCTGGGCGGAGAGGAAGCCCGCCTGCTCGACGTCCTCGGCCATGCCGAGATTTTCGCCCTCAGGCTGCATGTCGGCCGCCAGCGCCTGTTCGTGCTGTTCTCCGCCGCCGAGGCCGGCCGCATCGATCCCGCCGCGATGCCGCGCACCCAGCTCGAATGCTGCTATGCGCTGTCCCAGGCACCGGCCATCCTCGCCGCAGCGACGATGCGGGACCCGCTCTCCGACCGCGAGCGCGAGTGCCTGTTCTGGGTGTCCGAGGGCAAGACCACCGATGAAGTCGCGCTGATCCTTGGCGTCTCGTCGAACACGGTCAACAGCTACATCACGCATGCGATCCAGAAACTGTCGGCCTCAAATCGCGCCATGGCGATTGCGACCGCGATCAGGAGCGGCATCATTTGAGCTACGCCCAGTCAAGGCAGCCTGGCCGCGCACTCGACCTCAGGCAGGACGTTTCGGCCGCTGGTCGTCCACCCAGCCAGCACGCCGTTACCCTCGCCGATGCTGCCAAGCGTTGCCGCTGGATAGCGATCGATCTCGGCGCGCGCGACTTCGCGCTCTGCCTTGCCGGCTCGTCCTCCGACAGCAGCCGGCTGACGCCTGTCTTCGATTCCGACTATCCCAGCACCATGTCCGCGGCCCGACTGCTCGGCGGCGGCATAGGCGAACATCTGATGCGCCACATCAGGCAGTCGACGGCGCCCTGCTGGTGGGCCGACGATGCCGACGCTGAAAAGCCGTTTTCGCAGCTCGCCTGGACGAGCCGGATCGAGCCCCTGGCGCAGAGCGGCCGCGGCATCGCCTTCCCCGTCTATACCGACGCCGGCCAGGCGGGACTGCTGATCTTCGCCGGTCCCGATCTGGCACCCAGCCCGCATTCGCTGCACGACCTGCACGGCCGCTGCTTTGCGCTGTTCGGCGCGGTTGCCAGCCTCGCTCCCGGCCGCTCGTCCGACATGCCGGCAATGTCGCGCCGCGAGATCGAATGCCTGAAGCTCACCTCGCGCGGCTACACCAGCGAAGAGATAGCCAAGCTGCTCAAGCTGTCGGTCCACACCGCCAACCAGTACCTCACCCAGACGACGCAGAAGCTCAATGCGGTCAACCGCATGCATGCGGTCGCCAAGGCCCTGCGCATGGGCTTGATCGACTAGGCTGTATCGAGAACCAGGTCAGGCAGCACCTGAATCCTAGGCCGCCTCGGCCCGCGGTTCCGCACCTCGGATCATCGCGTGCTGGATGGCGGCGGCGAGATATTCGGTGTTCTTCTCGGGCTCCAGGTCGGGCTTTTCGAACGACACGTAGTGCACCTCGACCGAGGCGTTGTTGGCCGTCATCGACAGCTGGAAATAGACCACCGCCCCTTCCGGCCTGAGTTCGAGGTCGAGCACGATGCGCGGCGCGCCGGTCCAGCTGACATGCGCCTCGCCGCCAAGCCCGAGCCGCAATGCGCCCGGCATGAAATAGAGCTCCGCCGCGGAGTCGACGAGATCGGCCACGTTGCCGAAATGCTCCATCCGAATGAAGGCGATGTAGTCGGCAATGTCGATGAGGCGCAATTCGCGCACCACCGGCTGGATAGCTGTTGCGACAAGGACTTCTCGGGACAAAGCATGCGTCTGGTTTTTCATGGCTGATTGCGCTGGGCCCTGTTTCCGTAAACGATCCGCACCAACTCGGCGACGGCCTGGTAGAACTGAGGTGGAATGACACTATCCACCGAAACTTGCTTGTACATGGAGCGTGCGAGCGCCACGTCCTCGAACACCGGGACGCCGTTCTGCTCGGCAATCTCGCGGATCTTCAGCGCCACCAGGTCCTGCCCCTTGGCGAGCACGACCGGGGCCGCATTCTCGTCGCGGACATAGCGCAGCGCGATGGCGAAGTGGGTCGGGTTGGCGATGACCAGCGTCGCCTTCGGCACCGCCGTCATCATCCGCTGGCGGGCACGGTCGCGGGCGATCGAGCGCAGCCGCGACTTGACGATAGGATCGCCTTCCGACTGCTTCAGTTCGTCCTTGACCTCCTGCTTGGTCATGCGCTGTTCCTGGAACCAGTGGAAACGCGACCAGACGAAGTCGGCAACGGCGATCGCGCCCATGACGAAGACGATCGCCACCAGGATGTCGACGGCGATGTTGCGGATGACGCTGCCATAGGCAACCGGATTGGTGATCATGCCGGTCAGCAGCACGCGCAGGTCGTCCGAAAGCACGAAGATCAGCACGATGATCGCGAAACCGAGCTTGCCCAGCGATTTCAGGAATTCGACGAACCCCTGCACGCCGAACATGCGCTTCCAACCCTGGGTCAGCGAGATCCGCGAGGCCTGCGGCCGGACGCGTTCGCCAATGAATTGCGGGACGTTCTGCACCAGCGACGCCCCGACGCCGGCCACCACCAGCATCAGGAACAGGCTGGCGATTGCCCGGCCGACCTCGACTGCCACCGCCTGGTAGAGCTCGACGACATCGCGTTCGGTGCCGAGCGGCCAGGCTTCCGGTTTTTCCAGGAAGTTCGACAGGAAGACGCCGAGTTCGGCCACCGAATTGCTGGCAAAGAACACGGTGTAGACGAGGATCGCCAGGAACGACGTGAAGATCGCCACTTCCTTGGAGGCGGGCAGTTTGCCCTTCTCCATCGTGTCGCGGATTTTCTTCTCTGTCGGTTCTTCTGTTTTGGAGTCTTTGTCCTCGCCGTCCGCCATCGCTCAGGAACCCTGGCGCGAATTCAGGCGGCGTTCTGCGCCGACGGCAATTCGAGGAGACCCTCGTTCGCCATGCGCAAAGCGGTGGAGGCAATGGTCTTGCGGGCGCGCAGGATCTCCGCCGGCTGGACGCCTTCCGAGCCCTGGCTGAGTTCGGATTCGATCATGCGCCGCGTGCGCGCGCCGATCGACGAAAGCACTGCTTCGGCAAGCGGCAGCGCCGTGCCGCGCAGGGCAAGGGTAATCAGTTCGCTCGACAGGCCGTCGAACAGCGCCACGCGCGCCTTCTGCGACATGACAGGAACATCGTCGAACGAGAACAGCCGGGCGCGGATGGCATCGAGGTCGGCCATGCCGACCTCGCGCAGGTCGTTCATCACTTCCTCGAGCTGCGACTTGTCGAGTTCGTTGAGCACGCTGGCGACGCGCGTCTGGCCGGCCGAGGTATCCTTCTGGGCGCTTTCGGTCAGCACGCGGTTGCGGATCTGGTCCTCCACCAGCTTGGTCGCGGCCGGGGGCACGCTCGCCAGTTCCATCATCCGCTTGATGATTTCGCTGCGCAGGGGCTTGTCCAGCGTCAGCACCACGCTTGCGGCATAGGTCGGGACAAGGTTGGAGAGGATCATCGCCGCCGTCTGCGGATGTTCGTTGGAAAGGAAGGTGCCGATCTGCGCCGGCTCCAGCTTTTCGAGCTGCGGCCAGACCGGCGGCGTCGTGTCCTTCTTGGCGGCGGGCTCGTCCTTGCCCATCAGCGCGCTCATTTCTTCGGGCGACAGCGACTCGTTGAGGATCGTGTCCATCTTGTCGGCGGAATCGAGCAGGCCCGCACCCTCGGTGAACTCGGCCTCGAACTCGGCGACGATCCGTTCGAGGTCGGCCTGCGGAATGGTGCGCAGCAGCCGTGCGCCTTCGATCAGCGCCTTGAGCTCGTCCTGCTTGAAGAACTTGAGCAGCCGGCTCGCCGACGGCTTGCCCATCGCCACCAGAATGGCCGCCGCCTTCTGCGGCCGCGTCAGCGTCGCCAGCAATGTCATGCGGAGGCCTTTCTCGAAGCAGGGGAAAGCACGGTCGGGCTCCTCAGGCGCTCTTGGTTGCCGCGACGATCTCGGTCAGCCGGATGCCGAAGCGCGACGGGTCGCTTTCGAGCACGGTGATCTCGCCGCGCGCGATGCGGCGGCCGTTGACCACCACGTCGACCGGTTCGCCGATGCGGCGGTCGAGCGCCACGGTCGAACCCTTCTGCAGCGTCATCAGGTCGGACACCGGCATCTCCGTGCTGCCGAGCACGATCTGCACCTCGACCGGAATGTCGAAGATGACGCTGTTGCCGGCGGCGGCGGCGGGAGCGGCGCCTGGGCGCTTCTCTTCCTCGCTCAGCACGCCGCGCAGTTCTTCGATGGCGCGGTTGAGCTGGTCGTCCTCGGCTTCGATTTCGGGCTTTTCGACCTCGGGCTTGGGCTGCGCCTTGCTCATCGGTGTTCTCCAGTTCTGTCGTTCACGGTGCCGGGCGCTGCTTGGCAGCGCATCGCCTCAACCCGCGACGATCCCTTCAATTGTTTCTTCGGTGGCATCGAACGGACGCCTGATGCGGACGGTGTAGTTCTGGCCGAGCTTGCCGAATTCGCACGCAAACAGTGACTTGCCGCGCGCCGAGATCACGGCATTGGATTGGGTGTTTTCGGCGAGTTCGATGACCTGCCCCAACTCGAGCACGGAGAGATCGCCAAGGGTCATGCGTCCGAGCGGCATCGACGCCTCGAGCCGGACGGTCGAGCGCATCAGCTCGTCGGAGAAGCGCGAACTCCATTCCGTGGCCGGCGCGGACTCCGCCTCGCTCTTGTCGCGGCGATCCTCGACCAGCACGCGTTGCGGCAGCGTCAGGGTCAGCGTCCCGCGAGACACCGCCGTCGAGACCGACAGCACGACGCGCGCCGAAGGCCCGTCGCGGAACACGTGCTTCTTCATCACCGTGCTGGTAATCGCTTCCGGCACCGGCAGCTTAACACCAAGGCCGCCATTGGCGCCCTGCGCATTCATCGCCCGTGCCACGTCCTGGATGAGCAGCGAAACGACACCGAGTTCGATCGACGACAGCTCGCGCTCGATGGCTGCGACTTCGCGGTCCGGATCGCCGCCGAACATGACATTGACGAGGATCGCGATCGCCTGCGGGTCGAACGTCATCACCAGCCCGTCAGGCGACGTCCGGGTCGCCGCCACGCACATGGCCTGGTTGTTCTTGCCGGTCTTGGCGTCGGCCATGCGGCCGAGCTTGACCTCGGCGACTTCGACGAAGATCGGCGACGGCAGCACCTCGTTGACGGCGGCGGCAATCGCTGTCGCCGAACGTTCCGCCAGGCGGCGGGCGGCGGCATGCACCTTGGCTGGCTCGCCGGTGTCGCCCAGCAGGCGCTCGATGACGAGGTCGCGCGGTTCCGCCGGGCTTGCGGTGGTATTCATGACTGGCGATGCCCTTTGTCAGCGTCCCGCATTGGCTCAGGCCGCCTTCTTTTCGAGATTGCCCGTGTTCAGCGTGCTCTGCTCCACCGCGTCGATCGACGGGCGGTCGTAGGACGAGATCGTCTTGCGGCCGAACTCGATCGCCACCTGCGGCAGCGAGCCGTTCATGTAGGCCAGCAGCGTCTGCTTCACGACGATGTAGAGGCGGTTCTTTTTCTCGCGCACCGTCTTGATCTTGGTGGCGATCGGCGCGACCACGGCATAAGACAGGAAGATGCCGAGGAAGGTGCCGACGAGTGCGGCACCGATCAGGCCGCCGAGGATCTCGGGAGACTGGTCGAGGGCGCCCATCGCTTTCACGACGCCGAGCACCGCAGCAACGATGCCCAGCGCCGGCAGGCCGTCACCGACAGCGATCAGCGCGTGATAGGACTTGAGCTTATCGGCGCGGATGGTCTGGATTTCCTCGTCCATCAGCGCTTCGATCTCATGCGAGCGCGCATTGCCGATGATGATGATGCGGCAGTAGTCGCAGATGAAATGCGTCAGGTCGTAGTTCTTCAGCACCGAAGGAAAGGCCTGGAAGATCGCCGACTCGTCGGGGTTGTCGATATGCGCTTCAACCTCGGAACGCGTCTTGGTGCGCAGCTCACGCATTAGCGAGTGCAGCACGCCGAGCGTCTCGAGATAGTCCTGTTCTTTCGGCACCTGCTGCTTGAGCGCCTCGACCATCGCCTTGCCGGTGTCCTTCACCGTGGCCATAGGGTTGGCGACGAGGAACGTTCCGAGCGCCGCACCGCCGATGATGACGAGTTCCCACGGCTGCATCAGGACGTTGAGGTGTCCGCCCATCGCCATGAAGCCGCCAAGCACGCAGCCCAGCGTCACGACGAGTCCGATCAGAATACCCACAAGCCGGTCCTTCCGCATTCAAAGCACTATGCATGCACAGATAGCGGCTGTGCCTTGTGTGAGGCTTGAAGGGACGACGCGAAAACGATTCAGCCTCGCGCAAGCATTTGAGCGTAGCCTTCCCAGTCTATCCTGCGGCGGAAGGGCGTGTCGTGCTCAATACCTATACAAGCTACCAGCTGATCGCGAGAGACATCGGCAAGGCTCTCGAACGCGTGGAAAAGCAGCCCATCATCGAGCGCGAGACCGAATATTACCTCAAGAACATCACCAAGGTGAAAACCATTGATGAGTTCGTCAAGAACGACCGGCTGTTCAAATATGCCATGAAGGCCCACGGCCTGCAGGACATGGCCTATGCCAAGGCGTTCATGGTCAAGGCGCTGAAGGAAGGCGTCGCCGACAAGGACAGCTTCGCCAACAAGCTGACCGACAAGCGCTACGCCGAATTCGTCAAGAGCTTCAACTTCGCCGAGCTCGGCGAACGCGCCACGGTCTTCAACAAGGCCCAGCAGGGCGCCGTCGACAAATACCTGCTGCGGGTCGGGATGGACGGCGGCGATCCCAAGTCGGAAGCCGTCCAGAAGGAAGTGAAGTACTACCTCGACAACATCGTCAAGGTGACGTCGGCCAAGGATCTGATGGCCGACACCAGGCTCTACGCCTTCGCGATGAAATCCTTCGGCATCGAAGCCTCCATCCCCAACAAGGAGATGATGGAGAAGGTTTTGGCCGGCGGTGTTCGCGATCCCAAAAGCTACGCCAACGAGATGGCGGACAAGCGCTACGCCGCCTTCGCCACCGCCTTCAACTTCGAGGCCCATGGCGCCGATGCCACAACCATCAATCCTTCCCAGCAACCGGCAACCGACAAGTTCCTGCGCCAGACGCTGGAAGAGGACGCGGGCAGGGACAACGAAGGCGTCCGGTTGGCGCTCTATTTCGAACGCAAGGCATCCTCCATCGGCAGCTTCTACGACGTGCTCGCCGACCCCGCTCTGGCCAAGGTCGTGCGCACCGCGCTCGGCTTGCCAGAAGCCTTTGCTTCGGCCGACATCGACCGCCAGGTCAAGCTGTTCGAAGAGAAGCTGAAGATCACGGACTTCTCCAATCCCAAGAAGCTCGGCGAATTCCTCAAGCGCTTCACCAGCCTTTGGGAGATCAACAACCCGTCGTCGCCGGTGCAGGCGTCAGTCGGCATCCTGTTCGGCATGCCGCCGGCTTACGGCGTGTCGACCGACCTGATGTTCGCCATGCAGAAACTGAGGTTCTGAGGTCACCATGCAGAACAGTCTATACGTCGCCCTTTCCGCCCAGGTCGCACAGGAAAAGCGCCTCAACACCATCGCCGACAACGTCGCCAATGCCTCGACCGTCGGCTTCCGCGCTACGGGGGTGAAGTTCGAGGATGTCGTCTCCGGCCTTGGCTCGAAATCGGTTTCCTTCGCTTCGGCGGGCGACACCTACCTTTCGACCCAGCATGGCGGCATGCGCGAAACCGGCAACCCGTTCGATTTTGCCATTCGCGGCGACGCCTGGTTCGGCATCGATACGCCGGCCGGCACCGTCATGACCCGCGACGGCCGCTTCACCATAACCCAGGACGGCCAGCTGGTCTCAGTCGAGGGCTACCCGGTGCTCGATGCCGGCGGCGCGCCGATGCAGCTCGACCCGCGTGCCGGACCGCCTACGGCCGGCGCCGACGGCTCGCTGCGCCAGGACGGTCGCCTGATCGGCGCCATCGGCCTCTACGAATTCAACCCCGGCGCCAATTTCGTCCGTTACGGCAATTCCGGGGTCGTGCCGCCGACGACGCCGGAGCCGGTGGTCGACCGCATGGAAGCCGGCATGGTCCAGGGTTTCGTCGAGGAGTCCAACGTCAATCCGATCAAGGAGATGACCAAGCTCATCATGGTGCAGCGCGCTTTCGAGAACACCGCAGCCCTGATACGCCAGACCGACGCCTCGTTCTCCGACGCCATCAAGACGCTCGGCTCGAAGTAAGTGAGCACCTCCCTGACCGCCATACGCACCGAGCCCCCGCTCGTGCACGACAACCGGCTGGAGGCGCTGGAGCGCATCATGCACCGCTTCGCCGACGACCGTCTTCTGGTCAGACGTGGCGGCAGGGTGACCGAAATAGCGCCGACCCACTACAAGGTCGGCGGCCTGTCATCCAGCGCGCGCCTCGGCGACATCGTCGAGCATCGTGGCCAGGGCCGCAACCGCCGCGGCGAGATCGTCCAGATTGGTCGCGACGAGGTGCTGGTCGCCCCCTATGAGAGCAGCGGCGAGGTCGGCGTCGGCGACGCCATCTTCACCCGGGGCCCCATCGCCATCACCCCGCACCCGAGTTGGCGCGGCCGCGCCATCGACGCGCTCGGCCGACCCATCGACAGCGGCGCGCCGCTGGTCCGCAATGCCAGGCAGGACGCGGCCGAAGCCGTGCCGCCGGCAGCGCTCGCCCGCCAGCGTGTCGAAACCGGCTTCATGACCGGCGTCCGCGTCATCGACATCTTCACCCCGCTCTGCTTGGGCCAGCGCATGGGCATCTTCGCCGGCTCCGGCGTCGGCAAGTCGACGCTGCTTGCCATGCTCGCCGGCGCCGATGCCTTCGACACGGTCGTCGTCGCCCTGATCGGCGAGCGCGGACGCGAAGTGCGCGAATTCCTCGAAGACACCATCGGCGTGGCCTCCATGGCCAAGACCGTCGCTGTCGTTGCCACCTCCGACGAGAGCGCCATGATGCGCCGCCGCGCGCCCGATACCGCGATGCGCGTCGCCGAGCATTTCCGCGACCGCGGCGACCGCGTGCTGCTGGTGCTGGATTCGATCACCCGCTTCGCCCACGCCCTGCGCGAGGTGGCGATCGGCGCCGGCGAGCCGCCGGTAGCGCGCGGCTATCCGGCCTCGGTCTTTACCGACCTGCCCAAGCTGCTCGAGCGCGCCGGTCCCGGCATGGAGGGCAAGGGCTCCATCACGGCGATCATCTCTGTCCTCGTCGACGGCGACGACCACAACGATCCGGTCGCCGATTCCGTCCGCGGCATCCTTGACGGCCACATCGTGCTCGACCGCTCGATCGCCGAACAGGGCCGCTATCCCCCGGTCAATCCGCTGTCGTCCATCTCGCGCCTTGCCGGCAAGGCCTGGACGCCGGAGCAGCGCCAGCTCGTCGGCAAGCTCAAGGCGATGATCTCGCGTTTCGAGGATACGCGCGACATCCGCCTGCTTGGTGCCTACCAGGCCGGCGCCGACCCCGAACTCGACCTGGCCGTGCGCCAGGTTCCGGTGATCTACGAAGCGCTGGCACAATCGCCCGCCGACGGGCCGTCGCCTGACCCGTTCTCCGACCTCGCAAGCTATTTGAGAGCCAAGGAAAGACCCCATGTTCAGGCGGAATGACCCAGCGCGCGAGCTTCTGGACATCATCGAGGCGAAGGACAAGCCGCGTTCGCTGTTCCAGCGCCTGCGCCCGGCGGCCCCGATCAGGCCCATGACGCCGAAACGCAAGAAGCGCGACCGCAGCAGCGACTTCGTCGTTGCCTGCCTCGGCATCACGCTCGGCCTCACCTGCGCGCTGTTTCCCTGGTACATCTTCTTCAACCAGGAGAAGTTCGGCATCCGCGCCATGAAATTTTCAGGCGGCGGCCAGAACGAGCAGCCGATCCCGCTCGCCATGGGTCAGCAGCCCGAGCGCGTCGGCGCGCCGATGTCGGTCGAGGACATTCCGGCGATGAAGCTCGACCTCTTCGCCACCGGTTCGTTGCGCCGTGGCAAGGATGACGAGGTCGGCGTTCCCGGCGCTGCCGAACAGCCGTTTCCAGGCCCCAAGATCGACTTCACCCTTGTCCACGTCGCCAACGGCCGCGCCATGATCCAGGACAATGCCGGCCTCTGGGTCGTCCAGGCCGGCTCGGTCCTGCCGGATTCGAGCAAGGTCGCCTCGATCGAGCAGCGCAATGGCAAGTGGGTGCTGGTCACCTCGCGCGACGAGGTTCTCCAGGTCTCGCGCTGAGGCCCGATGCGCCGGCCCCCCGCGCAAGGCCCGCGCAAGACTGACCCAATAGTGTCCGGAAATCTGCTCGGAGATTTCCATGGAACCCGTCAATCTGTTCGATCTGGCCGCCCAGCAGGCACGCTGGCTCTCGGTGCGCCAGAACGCCATCGCCGGCAACGTCGCCAACGCCAACACGCCGGGCTATCGGACCAACGAGATCGAACCGTTCGAGCGCGTGCTTGACCGTTCCCGGGTCGCCATGACGTCGACCCAGGCGGGCCATCTCACCGGCGGCGCCACCGAAGCGGGCTTTGCCGTGAAGCCGGAAGAGCCCAGGCACGCGGTGCTTCCCTCCGACAACACGGTGGCGATGGAAGACGAATTGATGAAGGCCGGCGAGGTCCGCCGCTCCTTCGAGCTCAACACGGCCATCGTCAAGGCATTCCACCGCATGATCATGCTGAGCAGCAAGGGCTGATTGAATGGATCCGCTCGTCGCCGCCCTCAAGGTCGCCGGTTCCGGTCTCGGAGCCCAGTCCGAACGTCTCCGCATCGTCTCGGAAAACCTCGCCAACGCGCAATCGACCGGCAACACGCCCGGCGCCGAGCCCTATCGCCGCAAGACCGTCAGCTTCGCCGCAGAGCTTGACCGCGCGACCGGCGCCTCGACCGTCGAGATCGCCGCGATCGGCCACGACCAGTCCGCCTTCCCGCTGGAGTTCCAGCCGGGCAACGAAGCGGCCGACGCCAATGGCTACGTCAAGATGCCGAACGTCAATGTCATCATCGAGATGGCCGACATGACCGAGGCCAACCGTTCTTATGAAGCCAACCTGCAAGTCATCAAGCAGGCGCGCGATCTTATTTCCATGACCATTGATCTTATGAGGAGCCAGTCATGATCGGTGCCATCAGCCCGCTCGGCCAACAGATCCTGACCAAGCCGACGAGCGTCGTTCCCGACGCTGGCTCGACCGCGGCCGCAGGTGTCGCCTCGTCCTTCGCCGCCGCTCTTTCGGACGCCGCCGCCCAGACCCAGGCCACGCTGCGCCAGGCCGAGCAGCTTTCCATCGCCGGCCTCCAGGGCAAGGCCGACACCCGCGAGGTGGTCGACGCGGTGATGAGCGCCGAGCAGGCGCTTCAAGCAGCCATCGCCATCCGCGACAAGATCGTCACGGCCTATCTCGAAGTCAGCCGCATGGGCATCTGAGGAACATCCCGATGAAAGCACTGGCCATCGCTGCAACGGGCATGAATGCCCAGCAGACCAATCTCGAGGTGATCGCGAACAACATCGCGAACATCAACACCACCGGCTACAAGCGCGCCCGCGCCGAATTCTCCGACCTGCTCTACCAGGTCGACCGCATGCAGGGCGTGCCTAGCCGCGCCAACTCGTCGGTCGTGCCCGAAGGCGTCAGCATCGGCCTCGGCGTCAAGACCGCTGCCGTCCGCAACGTCCATATCCAAGGCGGCTTGACCAACACCGGCAACCAGTTCGACCTCGCGCTCACCGGCCGTGGCTGGTTCCAGATCGAGGGTGCCGACGGCCAGACGCTCTACACCCGCGCCGGCTCCTTCAACACCAATGCCACCGGCCAGCTCGTCACCGTCGACGGCTATGTCGTCAGCGGCGGCATCGCCATCCCGCCCGATGCGCTCGAAGTCATCGTCAACGACGCCGGCCAGGTCTTCTCCCGCCTCTCCAACCAGACAGCGCTGCAGCTCGAAGGTCAGTTGGATCTGGCCAACTTCGCCAACGAGGCAGGGCTCGCGCCGCTGGGCGACAATTTGTTCTCCGAGACTGAAGCTTCTGGTGCCGCCGTCACCGGCCTGCCGGGCAGCCCCGGCTTCGCCACCATCAAGCAGGGTTATCTCGAGAACTCCAACGTCGATCCGGTCAAGGAAATCACCGAGCTGATCTCGGCGCAGCGCGCCTATGAGATGAACTCCAAGATCATCCAGGCGGCTGACGAAATGGCCGCCGTCGTCTCCAAGAATATCCGGTGATTGTCATGCGGCGACGGAACGCCCTCCCTCGGCTACGCGCGGCAGTGCTCGCCTTCGCCATGCTTGGCGGCACGGCACTGGCTGCCGAGCAGGAGGTCGTGCTCGTTCCCAACCGCGTCATCTATCCCGGCGAGACGATCGTGCTGTCCGCGCTCAAGGAAATCACTCTCAAGCCGGGCAAGGTGCGGCCGGACGCGGTCGCCACCCTCCCCGACGAGCTCGACGGCAGGGTCGCCAAGCGCACGCTGCTGCCCGGTCGCTACGTTCCGGTGGCAGCGCTCCGCGAGGCCTGGCTGGTCGACCGCGGCTCTTCCGTCCAGGTCGTCTTCGCCGCTGCCGGGCTGATGATCTCCGCCGCTGCCGTCACGCTCGAGCCGGGTGCCGCCGGCGACATCGTCAAGGTCCGCAACCTCGACAGCGGCAAGATATTCACTGGTGTCGTCATGGCCGACGGCTCGATCCGCGTGGGTGCGTCATGATCCGCAGACTGGTGCTCGCGGCAATTGCCGTTCTGGGTCTGCAGGTGGCCCATGCCGACGGCCCCGACGGCGTCCCCGCATCGCAGCTCAAGGCACGCGGTGCCACGGCCGCTGGAGGTGGTGCGGTTGCCGAGCTTGGCGAGAACTTCGCCAGTGCCGGCGACGGCGGACGGATGACCACGCTCAACAGCGGCACCGGCGCCAACCTCGTCAATGTCCGCATCAAGGATGTCGCCTCGCTTCAGGAAGCCCGCGACAACCAGCTCGTCGGCTACGGTCTTGTCATCGGCTTGAACAGCTCGGGCGACAGCCTGCGCAATTCGCCGTTCACCGAGCAGTCCATCCGCGCCATGCTGGAAAACCTGGGCATCGCCTCCGAGGATGGCCGCGCCCGCGTTCGCAACGTCGCCGCCGTCATCGTCACCGCCAACCTGCCCGCCTTCGTCCAGGCCGGCGCGCGCATCGACGTCAACGTCTCGTCCCTCGGCGATGCCTCCTCGCTCGCCGGCGGCACACTGGTCATGACCCCGCTCAAGGCTGCCGACGGCGAGATCTATGCCGTGGCGCAAGGCTCCATGCTCGTTGGCGGTTTCACTGCCCAGGGTGCGGCCGAGCAGGTCACCCAGGGCATTCCCACCGCCGGCCGGGTACCCAACGGCGCCATCGTCGAGCGCGAGGTCAAGGCCCGCTTCGGCGACGAGAACATGCTGACGCTGCAGCTCTTCAATCCGGACTTCTCGACCTCGGTGCGCATCGCCGACGCCATCAACGACTACGCCCGCCATCGCTTCGGCAAGCGTGTCGCCGGCGAGCAGGATTCGCGCACCGTCACCATCCGCAAGCCGGAGGGCATTTCGACGGCGCGCTTCTATGCCGAGTTGGAAAACCTGCTGGTCATGTCCGACACGCCTGCCCGCGTCGTCGTCGATGAGCGTACCGGCACCATCGTCATCGGCAACGAGGTCAAGATCGCGCGCGTCGCCATCAGCCACGGCACGCTGACCGTCCGCATCACCGAGCAGCCGCGCGTCGTCCAGCCCGAGCCGTTCTCGCGCGGCGAGACCGCCGTCGAGGATTTCACCGTCATCGACGCCGAGCGTCCCGGCTCCAAGCTGGCGATGCTCGAAGGCCCCGACCTGCAGACGCTGGTCGCCGGCCTCAACCGCCTCGGCGTCAAGCCGGACGGCATCATCGCAATCCTCCAGGGCATCAAGTCGGCCGGCGCGCTCCAGGCCGACCTGGTGGTGCAGTAAGCCATGGCCTTGATCCGACACTCCAGGACAACCAGCAGCCGCGCACTTGCAGCGGCAGTGCTTGCCATCGTGCTGTTCGGCAGTGCTTCCGCCCTTGCTGAGGAAGCCACGGGCGAAGCCGCTGCTGCTCCCGTCCAGGGCGTGCCCACCCGCGTCGTCGAGCGCGAAATCCCCACCGAGCAACCCGCCGGCGAGATGACCGCCGCGCTCGAGCCTAGCGAGGTCGAGCGTTTCTGCTCCAACATCGCCGACGCCGCCCGTGACCGCCGCTATGCCCTCCAGGCCGAGGAGTTGAAGAAGCTTCAGGCCGAGGTCGACAAACGCATCGCCCTGCTCGAAGAGCGCAAGACCGAGTACGAAACCTGGCTCAAGCGCCGCGAGGTCTTCCTCGCCCGCGCCGAGGAAGGCGTCGTCCAGATCTATTCGCGCATGAAGCCCGATGCCGCGGCCGAGCGCCTGGCCGTCATGCATGTCGATCTCGCCGCCGCCATCCTGATGAAGCTCGACGCCCGCAAGTCGAGCGTCATCCTCAACGAAATGGAAAGCAAGTCGGCCGCCGAGCTGACCCGCATCATGGCGAGCGCCGCCCGCCGGGAAGACCCCTCATGATCAGAAAAGCCCTCCTCGCGGCCATGCTCGCCAGCCTCGCCGGCTGCGCCACCGACCTCAAGGAAATCGGCAAGGAGCCGAAGATGTCGGCCGTCGGTTCCGGCATCGAGGATGGCAGCTCGACGATGTACCGCTATCCCGAGGCACCCTCGGCACCGCCCAAGCGTTTCTCGCTGTGGCAGGACAAGCAGAGCCGCATGTTCACCGATCCGCGCGCGCTTCAACCCGGCGACATCCTGACCGTCAAGATCGAGATCGACGACCGGGCCCGCTTCCAGAACGAGTCCGAGCGCAACCGCACCACCAACAGGACCATCGGGGCAGGCCTCGACATGGAATGGGATGGTGTCGGCACGGGCGGCTCGGCCGACGGCAGCGCCGGCTCCAAGTCGGTCTTCTCCGGCGACGGCGCCACCACGCGCTCGGAAAAGCTCAACCTGCTTGTCGCCGCCGTGGTCACCGAGGTTCTGCCCAACGGCAACATGATGATCCGTGGCTCGCAGGAAGTCCGCGTCAACGCCGAGCTGCGCGTGCTGACCATCGCCGGCATAGTCCGCCCGTCCGACATCGGCCCCGAAAACACCATTCCCTACGAGCGCATCGCCGAAGCACGCATCTCCTATGGCGGCCGCGGCCGTATCACCGAGGTCCAGCAGCCACCTTATGGCCAGCAGTTCCTCGACCAGGTTCTCCCCTTCTAGGTCAGGTCATGTCAGCGATCGAACAGACCCCCGCCCAGAAATCCGGCCCCTCGCTCGTCGTCCAGGTCGGCATCCTGCTGCTGATGACCGCTGCGGCCATCGGCATGGGCTGGCTCTCCGGCGGCTATCTCTACGGCGAAGCCAAGCCGGTCGAGCAGGCCGCAGCCGAACAAGCCAAGCCCCACACCGCGAAAGAGGGCAGCACCGACACCGGCGCGACCGAAGGCGCCGGCACCCTGGTGCAATTGCCCGCCATCACCTCCAACCTCGCCGCCCCCGACAGCATGTGGGTGCGCCTCGAGCTTTCCCTGGTGCTCGACGCACCGCAACCGCCGGACCTCGCCGAGCGCGTCCACCAGGACCTGCTCGCCTTCGTGCGCACGCTCCGGATCCATCAGGTCCAGGGCGCCAGCGCCTTGCGCCACCTCAAGACCGACCTCGACGAACGCGCCGCGATCCGCAGCGACGGCCACGTCAAGGAAGTGCTGATCAGAACGTTGCTGTTCGAATGAAAAAACTCCTGGCCACCGCAGCCATCCTTGCCGGCACCGCCCTGCCCGCGAGCGCGCAGCAGCTCGACCTCGGCGCCATCGGCAATGCCGACGGCGCCACCATCGGCTACATCATCCAGATGTTCGGCCTGCTCACCGTGCTTTCGGTGGCGCCGGGTCTGCTGATCATGGTCACGAGCTTCACCCGCTTCGTCATCGCCTTCTCGATCCTGCGCACCGGCATCGGCCTGCAGTCGACGCCGGCCAACCTGATCCTGATTTCGCTGTCGCTGTTCATGACCTTCTACGTCATGTCGCCGACCTTCGATCAGGCCTGGAACAACGGCGTCAAGCCGCTGATGGACAACCAGATCACCCAGACCGAAGCCGTCGACCGCATCTCCGATCCGTTCCGCACCTTCATGATGCACAACGTCCGCGACAAGGACTTCAACCTGTTCGCCGACCTCGCTCGCGAGCGCGGCCAGACGGTATCGGAAGACAAGGTCGACCTGCGCATCCTGGTTCCGGCCTTCATGATCTCCGAGATCCGGCGCGGCTTCGAGATCGGCTTCCTGATCGTGCTGCCCTTCCTCGTCATCGACCTGATCGTCGCAACCATCACCATGGCCATGGGCATGATGATGCTGCCGCCAACCGTGGTCTCGCTGCCGTTCAAGATATTGTTCTTCGTCCTGATCGACGGCTGGAACCTGCTCGTCGGCAGTCTTGTGCGCTCGTTTACGTAGACCGCCGCGCGTCTGAAGGACGCGCGCTGCCCTCGCCGGAACCGTCAGGAGACAACGCCCGCCTTTGCTGCGGGCGTTTCTTTGTTCGCTCGGAATATCAACAATTTTAGCGGGTTAACGCGCATTAACCATAACATTTAGACGTTTGGTAGTAAGTATCGGCCAGATTGCCCGGCATGGTGGATGACCCTCCTTGAAGCGGTCATTGGCATGATGCCTCTCCGCCATACCGGCCGATCCGGTATGTCCCTGTACCTTGCGCATATTTTAGGGGCGTATTTCCCATGTCCAGCATCAACACCAATGCGTCGGCAATGACGGCGCTGCAGACCCTCGCAGCCACCAACAAGGCGCTCAACACCACCCAGGGCCGCATCGCCACGGGTCTCCGCGTCGCTGAAGCTTCCGACAATGCCGCTTACTGGTCGATCGCCACCACCATGCGTTCGGACAACAAGGCACTCTCGACGGTCCAGGATTCGCTCGGTCTCGGCGCTTCGAAGGTCGACACCGCCTACACCGGCATGAACAAGGCCATCGACACCCTCAACGAGATCAAGGTCAAGATCGTTGCCGCCAGCGGCGCCTCGGACGCCGACAAGGCCAAGATCGACACCGAAATCAAGGCCCTGCAGAAGCAGCTCAAGGCCTATGCCGACGGTGCGACCTTCTCCGGCGCCAACATGCTTTCGGTCAGCAGCGGCGCCGCCGTGGCTGCCGACGTCAAGGTCGTCTCGGCCTTCACCCGCGATGCGTCCGGCACGGCTTCGATCTCGACCATCGACATCAACGTCGAGGGCATCAAGCTCTACGAAGCCGGCGCAGGCGTCGCCACGACCGGCAAGGGCATTCTCGACTCCAACCGCACCGCCGCCGGCGTTGAAGGTGCTGCAGCCGCTCCGACGCTTGGTGCCGCTGCCGTTGCCGCCGACACCTACACGGTCGCCACCATGCAGCTGACCAACGGTACGCTGTTTGCCAGCGACACGCAGATCGGCGCCATGCTCGGCGTCGTCGAAAGCGCGCTCAAGGACATGAACACGGCTGCCACCAACCTCGGCGCCGCCAAGAACCGCATCGAACTGCAGAAGGCCTTCACCTCGAGCCTGATGGACTCCATCGATCGCGGCGTCGGCCAGCTCGTCGACGCCGACATGAACAAGGAATCGACCCGCCTGCAGGCCATCCAGGTCCAGCAGCAGCTCGGTATCCAGGCCCTGTCGATCGCCAACGGCAACTCGCAGTCGATCCTGTCGCTGTTCCGCGGCTAACACCCAACCGTTCCAGGCAACCAACGTCTCTGATCGGGCCGCATCGCAAGATGCGGCCCGATTATTTTTGCGGACCAAAAGTAAGCAATTACAATAAGTTAATTGAAATTAACTACAATTGTTAGCAATTTGGTAGCCACGCCGAAGCTACATCTGCTGCATGGCGGATGACTTGCTTGAAACGGTCATGGGCATGATGCCTCTCCGCCATACCGGCCGATCCGGTATGTCCCTGTATTTTGCATTTTCCTAGGGGCGTTATTCCCATGTCCAGCATCAACACCAATGCGTCGGCAATGACGGCGCTGCAGACCCTCGCAGCCACCAACAAGGCGCTCAACACCACCCAGGGCCGCATCGCCACCGGCCTCCGCGTCGCCGAAGCTTCCGACAATGCCGCCTATTGGTCGATCGCCACCACCATGCGTTCGGACAACAAGGCGCTGTCCACGGTCCAGGATTCCCTCGGTCTCGGCGCTTCGAAGGTCGACACCGCCTACACCGGCATGAACAAGACCATCGACACCCTCAACGAAATCAAGGTCAAGCTCGTTGCCGCCACCGGCGCTTCGGCTGCCGACAAGGCCAAGATCGACACCGAGGTCAAGGCGCTGCAGAAGCAGCTCAAGGCCTATGCCGACGGCGCGACCTTCTCCGGCGCCAACATGCTTTCGGTCAACAGCGGCGCCACCGCCACCACTGCGGCCGACATCAAGGTCGTCTCGGCCTTCACCCGCGATGCGACCGGCACGGCTGCGATCTCGACCATCGACGTCACCGTCGAGAACATCAAGCTCTACGAAGCCGGCACCGCTGCCGGCGTCAACAAGGGCATCCTCGACTCCAACCGCGTTGTCAGCGTTGCAGGCGCTGTCTCCGAGGTTGCTGCGGTTGATGCCGTGGTGCTCGGCACCTTCAGCCAAACCGACACCTTCACGGTGGCGTCAATGCAGCTGACCGACGGCACCGACTACGCCAACGACGCGCAGATCGGCCAGATGCTCAGCGTTGTCGAAAGCGCGCTCAAGGACATGAACACGGCTGCCACCAATCTCGGCGCCGCCAAGAACCGCATCGAGCTGCAGAAGGCCTTCACCTCGAGCCTGATGGACTCCATCGATCGCGGCGTCGGTCAGCTCGTCGACGCCGACATGAACAAGGAATCGACCCGTCTGCAGGCCATCCAGGTCCAGCAGCAGCTCGGCATCCAGGCCCTTTCGATCGCCAACGGCAACTCGCAGTCGATCCTGTCGCTGTTCCGCGGCTAACACCGAACCGTTCCAGGCAACAGACATCTCTCATCGGGCCGCATCGCAAGATGCGGCCCGATTTGCTTTTGCACAGTCTATTTGAGGCGAATCCAGCCAAAGCGGCACCCCGGCCGGGGGTTAACCATGCCGCTTAGAACTTTGGTAGCGAGTCTCCGACAGGTTACCCGGCATGGCGGGTGATCGTTTCGATCATGGGCATGATGCCGCTCCGCCATACCGGCCAACCCGGTATGTCCCTGTATTTTGCATTTCCTAGGGGCGTTATTCCCATGTCCAGTATCAATACCAACGCGTCGGCAATGACGGCGCTGCAAACCCTTGCGGCCACCAACAAGGCGCTCAACACCACCCAGGGGCGCATTGCCACGGGCCTTCGCGTCGCCGAAGCCTCCGACAACGCCGCCTACTGGTCGATCGCAACCACCATGCGTTCCGACAACAAGGCACTGTCGACGGTCCAGGATTCCCTCGGCCTCGGCGCATCGAAGGTCGACACCGCCTATACCGGCATGAACAAGTCGATCGAGACCCTCAACGAGATCAAGGTCAAGCTCGTCGCCGCCACCGGCGCTTCGGCTGCCGACAAGGCCAAGATCGACACCGAGGTCAAGGCGCTGCAGAAGCAGCTGAAGGCCTATGCCGACGGTGCCACCTTCTCCGGCACCAACATGCTCTCGGTCGACTCCTCGGCCGCGGCCACGGTCGGCACCGCCGCACCGGTCAAGATCGTCTCGGCCTTCAACCGTAGCGCAGCCGGCACGGCCTCGATCTCGACCATCGACGTCGACGTCAACGCCCTCAAGCTCTATGACGCTGCCGGCGCCGCCGACAATGCCCATGCCGGCCTGCTCGACGCCCAGCGCACCAGCGATGGCGTGCGTGTCGCCGATGCCGACATCCAGGCACCGACCCTCGGCGTCGCCTCGGCTGCTGGCGACACCTACAGCGTCGCCACCATGGCCCTGGTCAGCGGTGCCACGGCGGCGAGCGACACCCAGATCGGAGACATGCTCGGCGTCGTCGAAGCGGCTCTCAAGGACATGAACACGGCCGCCACCAATCTCGGCGCCGCCAAGAACCGCATCGAACTGCAGAAGACCTTCACCTCGAGCCTGATGGACTCCATCGATCGCGGTGTCGGCCAGCTCGTCGACGCCGACATGAACAAGGAATCGACCCGCCTGCAGGCCATCCAGGTCCAGCAGCAGCTCGGCATCCAGGCTCTGTCGATCGCCAACGGCAACTCACAGACCATCCTGTCGCTGTTCCGCTGACCTGACCGTCTCTTTCGATTGATCATAAGATCGGGCCGCATCCCTGGATGCGGCCCGATTGCTTTTGGAAGGTCAGGGCTCCTGCAGCGAAAGACTGAGACCAAACTGCGCCTTCGGAAGTATCCAAAGTATATAATCTCAAAACACTTCGCTCATCTATCGAATATACACAGTTTGGTAGGGATTATCTGGGAACACTCTGCCCATGGCGGGTGATCTTTTCGATCATGGGCATGATGCCGCTCCGCCATACCGGCCAACCCGGTATGTCCCTGTACTTTTTGCATTTTCCTAGGGGCGTATTTTCCCATGTCCAGCATCAACACCAACGCGTCGGCAATGACGGCGCTGCAGACCCTCGCAGCCACCAACAAGGCGCTCAACACCACCCAGGGCCGCATTGCCACCGGCCTGCGTGTCGCCGAAGCTTCCGACAACGCCGCCTACTGGTCGATCGCAACCACCATGCGTTCGGACAACAAGGCTTTGTCGACGGTCCAGGACTCCCTCGGCCTCGGCGCATCCAAGGTCGACACCGCCTACACCGCGATGAACAAGTCGATCGACACCCTCAACGAGATCAAGGTCAAGATCGTCGCCGCCACCGGTGCCTCGGCTGCCGATAAGGCCAAGATCGACACCGATATCAAGGCGCTGCAGAAGCAGCTGAAGGCCTATGCCGACGGCGCCACCTTCTCAGGCGCAAACTTCCTGTCCGTGTCTTCGGACAAGACCGCGGCGGGCGCAGCAGCCGCCGCTGCCGGCACCGCGGTTCAGGCCGATGCGAAGATCGTCTCGGCCTTCAATCGCAACGCGGCCGGCACGGCTTCGATCTCGACCATCGACATCAAGGTCGAGAACATCAAGCTGTTCGACACCAACGCCGCAAACCCGACCTACATCAAGAATGCCGGCATCCTCGATCGCCAGACCGCAATCTGGGATTCGGCCGCCGCGCAGGCGGCCTATGACAAGGCCTATGCCGCCTCGGTCGCCGGCGGCGGCGCCGATACGGCCGCGCACACGGCCGGCGCGGCTGCCGCCGTGCTGCCCGCATCGGGCGGCGTCGTCGGTGCGACGTCGACCGCAGGCGTTTCGGTGTTCAACTTCAACATCACCACTGTCGGCGACCAGTTCTTTGCCGGCCTGCTCGGCAAGGTCGAAACCGCGCTCAAGCAGATGAACACGGCTGCCACCGATCTCGGCGCCGCCAAGAACCGCATCGAACTGCAGAAGACCTTCACCTCGAGCCTGATGGACTCCATCGATCGTGGTGTCGGCCAGCTCGTCGATGCCGACATGAACAAGGAATCGACCCGCCTGCAGGCCATCCAGGTCCAGCAGCAGCTCGGCATCCAGGCGCTCTCGATCGCCAACGGCAACTCGCAGTCGATCCTGTCGCTGTTCCGCGGCTAACACCGAACCGTTCCAGGCAACAGACTTCTCTCATCTGGCCGCATCGCAAGATGCGGCCAGATTGCTTTTACACAGTCTATTTGCAGAAAACCCAAATAAAGCAGCACTAATTCTTGGGTTAACCATGCCGCTTAGAGCTTTGGTAGCGAGTCTCCGACAGGTTACCGGGCATGGCGGGTGACCTTCGGGTCATGGGCATGATGCCTCTCCGTCATACCGGCCGATCCGGTATGTCCCTGTATTTTGCATTTTCCTAGGGGCGTTATTCCCATGTCCAGCATCAATACCAACGCGTCGGCAATGACGGCGCTGCAGACCCTCGCCGCCACCAACAAGGCGCTCAACACCACCCAGGGCCGCATCGCCACCGGCCTCCGCGTCGCCGAAGCTTCCGACAACGCCGCCTACTGGTCGATCGCCACCACCATGCGTTCGGACAACAAGGCACTCTCGACGGTCCAGGATTCGCTCGGTCTCGGCGCCTCGAAGGTCGACACCGCCTACACCGGCATGAACAAGGCCATCGACACCCTCAACGAGATCAAGGTCAAGCTCGTCGCCGCCAACGGCGCCTCGGGTGCCGACAAGGAAAAGATCAACACCGAGATCCAGGCGCTGCAGAAGCAGCTCAAGGCCTATGCCGACGGTGCCACCTTCTCCGGCACCAACATGCTCTCGACCAACGGTGCGGCGGCGGCGGCCGACGTCAAGATCGTCTCAGCCTTCAACCGCAATGCGACCGGCACGGCCTCGATCTCGACCATCGACGTCACCGTCGAGAACATCAAGCTGTTCGAGGCCGGCGCAGCTCCCAAGGGCATCCTCGACAAGACCCGTACCGCCACCGGCGCCGCCGGCGCCGGCACGGCCGTTTCCGGCATCGCTCTGACCGCTGCCAGCACCGACACCGACGTCGGTGACCACCTGCAGCGCGTCGAAGCGGCGCTCAAGGAAATGAACACCGCCGCCACCGATCTCGGCGCCGCCAAGAACCGCATCGAGCTGCAGAAGACCTTCACTTCGAGCCTGATGGACTCGATCGACCGCGGCGTCGGCCAGCTCGTCGACGCCGACATGAACAAGGAATCGACCCGTCTGCAGGCCATCCAGGTCCAGCAGCAGCTCGGTATCCAGGCGCTGTCGATCGCCAACGGCAACTCGCAGACCATCCTGTCGCTGTTCCGCGGCTAACCGGACCGTTCCAGGCAACAAGACGTCCCAGCTCGGGCCGCATCGCAAGATGCGGCCCGATTGCTTTTGTCCCCTGCCTAAGGCCGCCGCCCCACGACGCTAGCCCCGCGCAAGCTCCCCCCGAGATAAGTTCCGCCGCGTCATCGGCCGCGCGTGGGCATGCCACCCTTAATCGCTCGTTAACCATGAAACGGTAGTTATGGTTAACCAATTGCTAGGGCGGTCCTGCGCAGCGCGCGGATTTCAGAGGGGGTATTTCGATGTCCAGTATCATGACCAACGCTTCGGCCCTGACCGCGCTTCAGAGCCTCAACGCCACAAACAAGGCGCTCCAGACCACGCAAGCCCGCATCTCGACCGGCTACCGAGTCGCTGAAGCGATGGACAACGCCGCCTACTGGTCGATCGCCACCACCATGCGCTCCGACAACCAGGCGCTCTCCACCGTGCAGGATGCGCTCGGTCTCGGCGCCTCCAAGGTCGACACCGCCTATACCGGCATGAACAAGGTTCTGGAGACCGTCGACCAGATCAAGATCAAGCTCGTCGCCGCCTACAGCGCCAGCGATTCCGACAAGGCCAAGATCCAGACCGAAATCGAGGCCCTCCAGGGCCAGATGAAGTCCTATGCGGATGCCGCCACCTTCTCCGGCACCAACATCCTGTCGGTGACCTCGAAGCAGATTGCCGCCGCCAACGACGGTGTGCAGCCCGACGCCAAGATCGTGTCCGCCTTCAACCGTGGCGCCGACGGCAAGGTCACGCTCGGCACCATCGATGTCGATGTCGAAGGCGTCAAGCTGTTCGATTCCGGCCTCGCAGCCGAAGTCAAGAATTCCGGCCACCTCGACCGCAAGACCTCCGTCTATGCTACCGCCGCGGCGCAGACCCAGTACGACACGGCCTATGCCGCTTCGCTTGCCGGCGGCGGCACCGACATCGCGGCGCACACCGCAGGCCTGGCCGCAGCCGGCGCGACGACAAGGGTCGACAACGTGTCGGTCCATAATCTCGACATCATGGCGACGGGCGTGACCAACGACATCATCAACCAGATGATCTCCAAGGTCGACGAAGTGCTCAAGGATCTGACCGATGTCGCAACCACGCTCGGTGCGGCCAAGAAGCAGATCGACCTGCAGAAAAACTTCACGACCAGCCTGATGGACTCCATCGACCGTGGCGTCGGCCAGCTCGTCGACGCCGACATGAACAAGGAATCGACCCGCCTGCAGGCGCTTCAGGTCCAGCAGCAGCTCGGCATCCAGGCGCTGTCGATCGCCAACTCGAACTCGCAGAACATCCTGGCGCTGTTCAAGAGCTGATCGGCATCTGAAACGCCCCTTCTTTTTCAATGGGCCGCGCCTCGTGCGCGGCCCATATCATTTTCGCACAAGCTTCGAGGTCTAGGGTCTCCGCGGAAGATATTGCGGGGAGCCTACGCACGTGCCCGAACAGCTACAGAGCATAGTTGCCAATTTCAGGAGTTTTGGCCCGCGCCGGCTCGCCATACTCGGCGGCATCACGGCGTTGGTCATCGCCGTCGTCGGCGTGGCTTCCGTCTATCTCAACCGCCCGGCCTACGAGACGCTCTATGTCGGGCTGGAACGCTCTGACGTGAACCAGATCGGCATGGTCCTCGGCGAGGCCGGCATCGGCTTCGACGTCGCCTCCGACGGCACGACGGTCCTGGTCCCCGCCGGCAAGACCGCGCAGGCACGCATGCTGCTTGCCGAAAAGGGCCTGCCGACCAGCGCCAACGCCGGTTACGAACTCTTCGACAATGTCGGCTCGCTCGGCCTCACCTCCTTCATGCAGCAGGTCACCCGCGTCCGTGCGCTGGAAGGCGAGATCGCCCGCACCATCCAGTCGATCACGGGCATCAAGGCCGCCCGCGTCCACATCGTCATGTCCGAACGCGCCAACTTCCGCCGCGACGAGCAGAAGCCTTCGGCCTCCGTCGTCATCCGCGCCTCCAGCCTCGATGCCGACAAGAGCGCCATGTCGATCCGGCATCTGGTCGCCGCTGCGGTGCCTGGCCTCGATGCCGAGCGGGTGACCGTGCTTGATTCGAGCGGCAACCTGCTTGCAGCGGGCGACGATCCCAACAATTCGAGTGCCGCCCGCTCCATCGGCGTCGAGCGCACCGTCGAGACCCAGATCGAGGACAACATCCGCCGCGCGCTTGCCGCCTATCTCGGCCCGGACAATTTCCGCGCCAGCGTCAAAGCCGACGTCAACACCGACTCGCGCCAGACCGAAGAGACCATCTTCGATCCCGAGTCGCGCGTCGAACGCTCCGTCCAGGTCGTCCGCGCCAACGAAAACAGCAACCAGAAGCAGTCCGCCACGCCTGCTACCGTCGAGCAGAACCTGCCCGATGCCGAGGCCACCGCGACGGACGGGCCGCAGTCGACTTCGGCCAGCGACCGCAAGGAAGAGATCACCAACTATGAGATGAACTCGAAGCGTATCGCGACCGTCTCGAACGGCTATTCGGTGACCAAGATGTCGATCGCCGTCGTCGTAAACCAGCAGCGCCTCGCTACGATCCTCGGCAAGGACGCCACGCCGGAGGCGATCGCCACCCGCGTCGCCGAGATCCAGAAGATGGTAATCTCGGCCACCGGCTTCGACGAAAAGCGCGGCGACCTGATCAACGTCTCGGCGGTGGAGTTCATCGACGGCCTCGACGGCGAGGAGATCGCCAGCCCCGGCGTCCTCGCTTCGGTTGGCCAGCACGCCGGCACGCTGATCAACGCCGCGGCCTTCATCGTCGTCGTCTTCCTCGTCGCCTTCTTCGGCCTGCGGCCGCTTGCGTCCGCCCTTTCCAAGCCGGTCCCGGCCGCCATCGCCGGGCCCAGCTTCGACGAGGTCCAGCGTTCGCTGCCGACGCCGGATGCCGGTTCCGCCTCCGCCGAAGCGCCTGCGGCCCTTCCCGGCGCGCGTCCCACCGCCATCGACGACCTGCGCAACAAGTTGCGTCCCGCCCCACAGGACCGCCTCGCCCGCATGGTCGACATCAATGAAGAGCGCACCGCTCTGATCCTGCGCAAATGGGCTGCCCAGGAAGTCGCCGCCTGATGTCGATTGCCGCACTTTTCGAAAGGCTGACCGACTTCGCGCCGCTGGCCGCAAATGCCTCCGACGTCGAAGCCCCGGCCCCGAATTCCTATCCCAAGGCGGTTCCAGATCCGGACATCCCGGCCATCGTCGCGGCAGCAGTCGCCACGGCCGAGGCCGAACTGGCGATACGCCTGGACACCGAGCACCAGGCCGCCCTTGAAGCCGAGCGCCAGCGCCATGCGTCCGAAATCGCCAACCTGGGCGCCCGCTTCGGCACCGACATCGGCGCCGTCATTGGCGCGCGCATCGCCGAGATGGAGACCCGCGTCGTCCATCTCGCCACCGACGCCGCCGCCCGCGTCGTCGCCGGCCTGGTCAGCGATGACATCGCCACCCGCTCGATCGATGCCCTCGCCACCGCGATCCTCTCGGCCACCGCCGACCGCGATGCCGTGCGCATCAAGGTCAGCGGCCCGCAATTCCTATTCGGCGCGCTGGCAACCGCCATCGGCGACCGTGCCGAAAACATGGACTTCAGCGAGGGGGTCGGCTTCGACCTCAGCGTCTCGATCGATGACAACCTGTTCGAGACCCGCCTCGGCGAGTGGTCGGCCGCCCTGACAGAGACCTTGCCATGAGTGTCGCCGACGGCACCGAGCCGCGCCACGAGATCGTCATCGTCCGGCGTGCCCATTCCGATCACGACGAAGGCCACCACGGTGGTGCCTGGAAGATCGCCTTCGCCGACTTCATGACGGCGATGATGTGCTTCTTCCTCGTCATGTGGCTCATCAGCGCCGCCAACGAGCAGACCAAGGCTGCGGTGGCGAGTTATTTCAACCCGGTCAAGCTCGTCGACCGCAACGCCAGCCGCAAGGGACTGGAAGAGCTCGGCGACGGCCCCAATTCCGTCGGCCTGACCGCCGAGAGCCCGCAGGAAGCCAGTGGCAAGGCTGGTACCGACGGGCGTGGCAATGCCGGCCCCGCGACCGAACAGAATTCCAGGGATTCCGCACACGTCGTCAAGCGCTCCGACGAACACCTGTTCAACGACCCCTATGCGGTGCTGGCCGAGATCGCCCAGGACACCGGCACCAAGGCCAATGTCTCCGAACGAGGCGAAGGCGGCGCGCAGAATGCCGGGCCGTCCAGCGGCGCCTCCGGCGGCGAAGCCTATCGCGATCCGTTCGCGCCCGATTTCTGGACCGAGCAGGTCGCCACGCCTATCGCCGAGGCAAGCGCCGAGCGCGCGGCCATCGAAGGCGATCCGGCAAAGCCCGGCGACAAGACCGAGCGCTCCGCCACGCCCGAGCCGGTGAAAGCGCCGGAGCCCAAGCCTGAGGCCGCCGAGCAGCGTTCGCCGCTCGACATCGCTCCCGGCGCCCTCGCCCGCGACGGCGCCAAGCCGGGCGACGCCCCGAAGGCCGAGACCGCGGAAGCCGAGGCAATGGCCGACAAGCCGAAGCCCCGCGACGCCGCGCCGAGCGAACACACCATCGGCGAGGCCGACGCCATCCGGCGCGAACTCGCCGAGGCGATCAAGTCGGGCAAGAACCTGCCCGACGGCCTGTCCGTCGTCGCCACCGACAAGGGCGTCGTCATCTCGGTCACCGAGCAGTTCGATTTCGGCATGTTCGAGATCGGCTCCGCCGTGCCGCGCAAGCAGCTGGTGCTGGCCATGGAAAAGATCGCCAGGACCATCGCGGCCCACGAAGGCAACGTCTCGATCAATGGCCACACCGACGCCCGCCCCTTCCGTGGCGGCGGCTACGACAACTGGCGGCTGTCGACCGCGCGCGCCCACTCGGCCTATTACATGCTGGTGCGCGCCGGGCTCGACGAGAAGCGCATCGTCGAGGTCGCCGGCTTCGCCGACCGCAAGCTCAAGGACACGGCGGAGCCATTCTCGGCCACCAACCGCCGTATCGAAATCCTGCTGGAGCGGGCTGAATGAGGCTCGCGGCGACCCTCTCCGGCGCCGCGTTCGTCGCTTTGCTTGCGGTGACGGCGCCCGAGCACGCGCGCGCCGCCGAGGCGCCGGCGCTCGAGCCCTACCAGATGGTGCGCTGCCTGCAGCTGGTGCAGGACCGCATCGCCGCCGGCGACCAGGCCTCGCTGCCGATGCAGCGCCGCCTGCTCGAAATGACCGACGAGAACATGCGCGCGGCCAGTCCCGACGCATTCAAGGAACCCAAGAATTTTCGCGCCTTGCTCATATACGCCATGAGCGGCGGCAACCCGCTGACCATCGAGCAGGTCGTCTCGCGCCTCAGCCTCGAAGAGGCCGACCAGGCGCTGGCGCAAGGCATCATCGACTATCTCAGGGGCAAGCCCAAGAGCACCGTCGACGCCCTCGCTTCGGTCGACCCGCTGACGCAGATTTCCGAACTGGGCGCCTTCCTGGCGCTGGTCAAGGGTTCGGTCAGCATTGCCCAGGAGCCCGAACAGGCGATGAAGCTGTTCGACCAGGCCCGGCTGCTCAGCCCCGGCACCCTCGTCGAGGAGGCCGCGCTGCGCCGTTCGGTGGCGCTCGCCCCCCGGCTCGAGGACGGCGCCCGCTTCCTGCGCAGTTCGACCCAGTATGTCCGCTATTATCTGCGCTCGCCCTATGCCAGCCAGTTCGCCGACGCCTTCGTCGCCGGCATCGTCGCGCTGCATGCCTCGATCAGCCTCGATGCCTTGGGCGAGATCACCGCGATGATGGATGCCGAGCAGGAACGGGTCGTCTACCTCCGCGTCGCCCGGCGTGCCGCGATCGACGGGCTTACCGAGCTTTCCGCCTTCGCAGCCGCCAAGGCCGAACGGGGACGCGACGGCCAGCGCAACGATGCCGACCCGCGCACCCAACTCTATTCCGGGCTGTCGTCTGTCACCTCAGGCTCGGCCGACGACATGCTGGGCAAGCTCAGCGGCATCGATCGCGACAAGCTGTCCAAGGGCGACCGCGCCTTGCTCGATGCCGTGGAAGCCGTCGCTTCCGGACTGACCTCGGCCCTGCCGGCCTCGCCGAACGCCAAGCCGAAGCCTGTCGACATCGAAGACCTGCCGCCGGCCCCGATCGACATCGCCACGCCGGCAGCCGATCCGATGGTTCCCGATGCGGCCGAGACGCCCGCCCCCGAAACACGGCCGGTGACCACGATCCAGGAGCCGGCAGTCGCGGCCGCGCCCAGTCTCAAGCCCAGGATAGTGCCCCTGACGGCGGCGGCGCAGCCGGCTTCCGCCGAAGCCCCGCCTGAAGCGGAAGACCCAAAGATTACCGAAGCGCGCCGTACGCTCGAAGCCATAGACGAACTTCTCGGAGGCTCCCCCAAATGACCGACGCCATCCGCTCGGCGCTGGCAGGCCCGCTCGCATCGCAGTCATCCGCCACCGATCGCAACGCGTTCGCCGGAAACGACGACCAGGCCGATTTCGACCGTGCCCTGGCAACGCCGCAAAAGGGCGACCAGAAGTCCGAAGAAAAGCGCCTCGCCGCCGAGCCACCGCATGAAAAGCACTGGCTCAAGCTGGCCGAACGGCTAGCCGTGCGCGGCCCGCATGTGGCGGAGCCCAGGGACGACACTGTCGACGCCAACCCGGCCAGGCATGGCGAACAGGTCGAAGACGCTGAACCGCCACTTGCCGAAGTATCGGCCAAGGAACCTGCCAAGCCCGATGCGTCAGCCGACACGGCTTTGCCGCTGGTGCTTGCGTTGAGCGAATTGCGCAAGGCAGGCAGCCAGGCGGCCAGTGCCGGTCCGGCCGACGCACCCGCCACAGAGGCGGAAGGCGTCCTCGAACAGCCGAACCTCGCCACCGATGCACTGGAGACGGAGCATCCGTCGCGCAGCGCCGGCACCGCGCCTTCCCGGGCAACAGCCTCCGGCACCGCATTACCGCCCGGCATGACGGCCGCGACCGAAGCACCGACGCGCGCCGAAGCCTCGCCCGCGCCGGCCTCTGCCGTGGGTTCGGCAACCGGCGATGCAGCCACCGAGGCCGACAAGCCGTCACGCCCGACACCCTCCAGGCAGCCGGAACAGTCCGCCGCGGCCACCCGCGTCAGCGTCATTTCCGAACAAATAATCCCTGCCCCGGTCGCCTCCGGCGCCACCGGCACGGCTGGCGCGCTGGCGATGGAGATTGCCTCCTCGGCACCCCGTCACACCGCCGCCGCGAGCGCTGTCCAGCAGCTCCAGGCCAGCGCCACAAACGCGCCCGCGGCCCAAGTTCTGAAGATCCAGTTGCGCCCCGTCGAATTGGGCATGGTCACGGCGAACCTGCATCTCGCCGGAGAACAACTTTCGATTGAAATCGAAGTCGAAAACGCCGAGGCCTATCACCGCCTCTCGGCCGATCGCGAAGCGATCAATTCCGCCCTTCGTGGCCTCGGCTTCGACGTCGACCGCGTCACCATCCTGCAGCCTCAGTCGCCCGCGCAGGCGCAGACGCGCAGCGACGGCGGTGGCCTTTCCTCCGGCTCCGGCGGCCGCGAACAGCCGGCTTTCCAGTCGGACGGGATGGGCGGCGAAGGTGGCAATTCAGGCAGTGGACGTCCCGGTGGGAGAGCGGCAAATGAAGAAGCCAATGCACGCAACATCTCGTCGCCTCGCACGGATCGCCCTGGCAGCAGCCGCTATATCTAGTGCCGCGACCGGTCTGGCCGCAGCCGCGGCCAATCCGTGCGAGCCGGAGATCCTGCGCGCCGCCGACCGCTATGGCGTGCCGGTCGGCATCCTTTATGCAGTCGGCCTCACCGAAACCGGCAGGAAGGGCAGCCTTCAGCCCAACGCATTGAATATAGAAGGAAAAGCTGTCTTTCCAAAAAGCGCGGCCGAAGCTCTTGCCGCCTTCGATACAGCCCGCAGCGAAGGCAAGACGTTGATCGACCTCGGCTGCATGCAGATCAACCACCGCTATCACGCTGCCGAGTTCCGCAGCGTGCGCGACATGCTCGATCCGCGCCGCAATGTCGACTATGCAGCGCGTTTCCTGGTCAGCCTGCACGGCCGCCACGAGTCCTGGTCCATGGCCGTCGCCCGCTATCACGCCGGCCCCGACAACGACCCCGCACAGAAGCGTTATGTCTGCCGCGTCATCGCCAACATGGTCGCCACCGGCTTTGGCCGCTGGACCGAAAACGCCAAAGTCTTCTGCAACCCCTAGGCGGTTTTGCGCCACGCTGAACCGGCCACGACCGCGACCCCGCCCCTCATCGACGACTTGAAACCCGGATGCACGCATGTCGTGCAACCGCTTCAACCCATGCGATTCCAGACTCCCTAAAAAATAGCGGCAAGAATTCACGATTGGTCGCCTTGGTCTCGACCCATTACCGATTGGTTAACGGGGCATTTTTTCTGATTCGGAGGCGGGGCCGATGATTGTTGTTGTCGACGAGCGCGAGCTCGTCACTAAAGGCTATAATTCACTTTTCGACCGGGAAGGCGTGGCTTGCGCAGGCTTCCGTTCGGGCGAGTTCGGCGAATGGGTGACCAGCGCTCCTGAAGAGGATCTGCGTTCGGTGCGCGCCTTTCTCATTGGCGACTGCAACGAGGGTTCGATCTCTCCGCGCCAGCTGCGGGACCGCTCCAAGGCGCCCGTGATCGCGCTCAGCGAGCAGAACAATCTCGAGAACACGCTCAAGCTTTTCGAATCCGGCGTCGACGACGTCATTCGCAAGCCGGTCCACATCCGCGAAATCCTGGCCCGCATCTCGGCGATCCGCCGCCGCGCCCAGGAAGACACCGGCTTCACCCAGATCGGCGCCATGCGCATCTTCATGGATGGCCGCGATCCCGAGATCGACGGCCAGCCGATGCCGTTGCCGCGCCGCGAACGCCGCATCCTCGAATATCTGGCAAGCAACAGCGGCCGCCGCGTCACCAAGACCCAGGTGTTCAACGCCATCTATGGTGTCTTCGACGAAGAAGTCGAAGAAAATGTCGTCGAAAGCCACATCTCCAAGCTGCGCAAGAAGCTGCGTGAGCGTCTCGGCCACGATCCGATCGATTCAAAACGCTTCCTTGGCTACCGGCTGGTTGTCTGACCAGCCTCGCGCAAGACATGTTGCGTAGTTTTGCTTCGTGGCATGAGAATTGGAGAGACCACCGATGAGCCTCTATGGAATGATGCGGACTGGCGTGTCGGGGATGAACTCCCAGGCGAACCGCCTCTCGACGGTCGCTGACAACATCGCCAATTCGAGCACGACCGGCTACAAGCGCGCCTCTACCGAATTCTCGTCCCTGGTCCTGCCAAGCACTGCCGGCAGCTACAATTCCGGCGGCGTCACCACCACGGTGATCAACTCGATTAGCAAGCAGGGCGCCCTGCAATACACCACGTCGGTCACCGATCTCGCCATCGACGGCGACGGCTTCTTCGTCGTCGAAGACGCTGGCGGCACCACGTTCCTGACCCGCGCCGGCGCCTTCGTGCCCGACAAGGACGGCTATCTCGTCAACACCGCCGGTTTCAGGCTCCAGGGCTGGGATCTGAGCCAGGGCCCCAGGCCGGGTGCGCCGATAGACCCCAGCCAGATCGACGCCATCAAGATCGACGACACGACGCCCCAGTGGGCGGCGAGCGAGAACGGCACGTTCGCGGCCAACCTGCCGCGCGATGCGACCATCGTCCCGGCTGCCAATCTGCCATCGGCCAACGCCGCCACGGCTGCCTATACGGCCAAATCGTCTGTGGTCGCCTACAACAGCGCCGGCGGACAGGTGATCCTCGACGTCTACATGAGCAAGACGGCGGCAGGCACCTGGGAAGTCACGGTCTTCGACCAGTCGCAGGCAACGGCGGGAGGCTTCCCATACACGGGAGCTGCACTTTCCACCGAGACGCTCGATTTCGACGCCACCGGCAAGCTGACCGCCACGAGCGCGACCGACATTACGCTGACCGTACCGGGCGGCGCCGCGCTGACCATCGACCTGTCGAAGATGACGCAGGCCGATGCCGACTACAGCGTCGCCAAGGCCGTCATCGACGGTAGTCCGCCCAGCAAGATCGAGCGCATCGAGATCGACAAGGACGGCACCGTCTACGCCCAGTATGCCAACGGCTCGATGAAGGCGCTGTTCTCGATCCCCATGGCCAACGTCCCCAGCCCCGACAAGCTGACCGTCATCTCCGGCAACGTCTTCAGCCAGGGCGCGGAATCGGGCGCAGTCACTATCGGCTGGCCGACCGAAGGCAAGAACGGCAAGGTCGTCTCCGGCGCGGTGGAGAATTCCAACGTCGACATCGCCGAAGAACTCACCGCCATGATCGAGTCCCAGCGTAACTACACCGCCAATTCCAAGGTCTTCCAAACCGGCGCCGACCTCATGGATGTCCTCGTCAACCTGAAGAGATAGGACTGACGGGCCTCAGCCCGCGAAAGATCCCGCATGTCCCTGACGTCTGCCCTCAACATCGCCCAATCCGCGCTTCTCCACACGTCGCGCCAGACCAGCAACGTTTCCCGCAATGTCTCGGAGGCGCAGAACCCCGACTACGCGCGCCGCTCGGCCATGCTGGCAAGCACCGGCCCTGGCGCGCGCGTCGTCGAGATACAGCGGGCGACCAACGAACTTCTGTTCCGTCAGAACCTGTCCGCGCTCGCCTCCTTCTCCGGCCAGAGCACGCTCTTCGAGGGCCTGCAGAAACTCACCCTCGACGTGAACGGCAGCGACAACGCGGGCTCGCCGGCAACGGCGCTCGGCAAGTTCCAGCAGGCGCTGCAATTCTACGCCGCCTCCCCGTCCAACCAGAACCTCGGCGTGGCCGCTATCGACGCCGCCCGCCAGGTGGTCCGCACGCTCAACGACGGGTCCAGCGCGATCCAGCGTTTCCGCACCGAGACCGACAGCGAAATCGCCACCACTGTCGACGATCTGAACCGGCTTCTGGCCGATTTCGAGCAGGCCAACAAGACCATCATCGCGGGCACCCGCACCGGCCGCGACGTCAACGATTCGCTAGACCAGCGCGACGCCATCCTGAAGAAGATCTCCGAGATCGTGCCGATCTCGACCTTCAAGCGCTCCGACAACGACATGGTCATCACCACGGCCGACGGTTCGACATTGTTCGAAACCGTCCCGCGTGCTGTCAGCTTCTCCCCATCGGCCGGCTATGCCCCAGGTGCCGCGGGCAACAAGATCTACATCGACGGCGTGCCGGTCCAGCCCGGCACCGGCGCCAATACCGATGCGGCGGGCAAGCTCGCCGGCCTCGTCCAGTTGCGCGACAGCGTCGCCGTCACCATGCAGGCCCAGCTCGACGAGACGGCGCGCGGCCTGATCACGGCTTTTTCCGAAACCGCGCCCGCGCTTGCCGACCAGGCCGGCCTGTTCACCTGGTCGGGCGGACCGGCGGTCCCCGGCGGGCTGGTCAACGGCCTTGCCCGTTCGATCCGCCTCAATCCGGCCGTCGACCCGGCTGCCGGTGGCAACCCCAAGCTGCTGCGCGACGGCGGCATCAATGGCGCTGGCTACATCAAGAACCCGGCAGCGAACGCCTCCTACGCCGACCTGCTGATCTCCTACGGCGACCGCATCGACCAGACCATGAGCTTCGATCCGGCCGCGGGCATCAGCGCCTCGTCGAGCCTCAGCACCTTCACCACCAACTCGATCGGCTGGCTCGAGGGCATGCGCAAGCAGGCTTCCAGCGCGTCCGAGACCAAGGAAGCGCTGGCCGTGCGCACGGCCGAGGCGCTGTCCAACGAGACGTCGGTCAATGTCGACGTCGAAATGTCGCTGCTGCTCGAACTCGAACAATCCTACCAGGCCTCGGCGCGGCTCATAAAGGCGGTCGACGAGATGCTGTCGGCGCTGCTTGCGGCGGTGAGGTAGCGATGAAAACCACCTTCGTCTCTTCCGCCGCCGTCACCAGCGCACTGCGCTACTCGCTGCTGCGCCAGCAGTCGGAATTGGCCAAGGCACAGAAGGAAGCCTCGTCCGGCTTTGTCGCCGACACAGGACTGGCGCTAGGCGCCCGCACCGCCCAGTCGGTCACGCTCCACCGCGACCTCGAACGGCTCGGCGGTATCGTCGATTCCAACGGGCTGGTTTCGGCCCGGCTATCGGCGACGCAGAAAGCCTTGACCCAGGTTGGCGCCGCCGCCCAGTCCTTCCTCTCGAGCCTGACCAGCAGTGCCTCGGGCGATGCCGCCTACGCGCTGACCCAAAAGAGCGGGCGTGCCACGCTCGACACACTGACCTCGGTGCTCAACACCAGCCTCAACGGCGAATATCTGTTCTCGGGCACCAACACCGACGTCAAGCCGATCAACGACTTCAAGCCGGGCTCGCCAACCAAGGTGGCATTCGACGCCGCCTTCGCCGGCTATTTCGGCTTCAGCCAGAACCATGCCGACGCCCAGGACATCACCGCGGCCGACATGAACAATTTCATGTCCACCATCGTCGAGCCGATGTTCCTCGGCGCGGACTGGCAGACGCCACCTCCAGCCGGCAGCCCGTGGTCGAATGCCACCAATCAAGGCATCACCAGCCGCATCACGCTCAACGAGACCACCGAGACCTCGGTCAGCGCCAACAACGAAGGCATTCGCAAGATCGCCATGTCAGCGGCCATCATCAGCGACCTGCTCGACAGCAATGTCGGCAACGCCGCACGTGGCGCGCTCGTCACCCATGCCGTGTCGAGCATCGGCGAGGCCATCAGCGACATCGGCCAGCTGGAAGCGCAGACCGGCATCATCGAACAGCGCGTCAAGAGCGCCACCGACCGCATCAACGTGCAGGTGGACCTGTACGAGCGCTACATCCTAGACACCGAGGGTGTCGATTACTACGTGGCTTCGGCGCGCGTCGCCGACCTGGTATCGCAGATAGACAGATCCTACGCGCTGACCGCGCGCATCCAGCAGCTCAGCCTGATGAAGTATCTCTGACCTGACCGGCAACAAACGGGACGCATATGTATCAATTCTCCTATGCCGACATCCAGACCGACTCCGTCGCCGATGCGCGGGATCGCGAACGTCAGCTTCTCACGCGCTCGATCGACATGCTGACCACGGCCAGCGAGGTCGGAGCCAATTCCAACGAGGCCATCCAGGCGCTGAACTTCACCAACCGGGTGTGGACATCGCTGCTCGACGACCTCGGCAGCCCCGAGAACGAGCTGCCGAAGGAACTCCGCGCCAATCTCATCTCCATCGGCCTGTGGCTGCTGCGTGAAGCCGAAGACATCCGCCAGGGCCGCACCGACAGCTTCGAAGGCCTGATCGAGGTCTCGCAGATCATCCGCGACGGCATCCAATGAAAAACACCCTGAAGATTTCGCTGAAGGCCAACGAGAAGATCTACATCAACGGCGCGGTCGTCCGCGTCGACCGCAAGGTCTCGCTCGAACTGCTCAACGACGTGCAGTTCCTGCTCGAAAGCCATGTGCTGCAGCCCGAGCAGGCATCGACGCCGCTGCGCCAGCTCTACTTCATCCTGCAGGTCATGCTGGTCGATCCCGTCGGCGCCGTCGAGGCCCGCGATATGTTCCGCCGGTCGCTGCCGCTGCTGCTCGCCACCTTCGACAATCCCGAAATCCTGTCGAGCCTCAAGCATATCGACCGCCTCGTCGCCGAGGACCATGTCTACGAAGCGCTGAAGACCATCCGCTCGCTCTATCCCCTGGAAAAGCGCGCCATGGCCAGCAACGACCAGCCACAGCTGGCCGAGCACGCCATCGCAGCCGGAGGTACATTCTGATGGCCATCGACTACACCGCCTCGGTGCCGGGCTCCACCAGCACCAACAAGACGGCCACCGGCACGCCGGCGCCGTCCAAGACCCAGGTCGATTACAATTCGTTCCTCAAGCTGCTCGTCGCGCAGATGAAGAACCAGGACCCGACCAAGCCGATGGACTCGACCCAGTATGTGGCGCAGCTCGCCACCTTCTCGCAGGTCGAACAGTCGGTGCAGATGAACACGCGGCTCGACCAGATCCTGCAGGGCTCGGCGCTCGCCCAGGCCGACGCGCTGATCGGCCGGACCGTCACCTCGCCCGACGGCAAGACTTCCGGCGTCGTCGCCGAAGTCCGCCTGTTCAAGGACGGCGTCGTCGCCGTCCTGACCGACGGCAAGCAGGTCGTCATCAATCCCGGCGTTTCGATCAAGGCCACGCCGGCGTGAACGAGGCCGATGCCCTCGACCTTGTCCAGTTCGCCATCTGGACCGTGCTGACCGCCTCGGCGCCCGCCGTGGCCGCAGCCATGCTGGTCGGCGTCGGCATCGCCCTCATCCAGGCGCTGACCCAGATCCAGGAAATCACCCTCACCTTCGTGCCCAAGATCGTCGCCATCTTCCTGGTCGTGGCGCTGACCGGCCCGTTCATCGGCGCCCAGATCTCAGCCTTCACCAACGTCATCTTCGAGCGCATCGAAACCGGCTTCTGAGCAGGCCGCGGTCCGCGCCCGGCTGGACCGCCGGCGAACCGGCCTTGGCCCATGGCCGCCTTCGACAAATGGGTTCACCCCGCTCGCCGATCATGGTCTAGTCGCACGACGACGATTCACACGAGGGCATCCGGCTCGGCCGGCTTGGCGCATGGACGACGACCACCAGTACGAGCGAGGTTCTGCACTCGAGCCGTTCAAGCACGGCATTTTCCGTTCCGTCTGGCTCGCCAGCCTGGCATCGAATTTCGGCAGCCTGATCCAGTCGGTCGGCGCCGCCTGGCTGATGACCTCGATCGCCACCTCGTCGGACATGGTGGCGCTGGTCCAGGCTTCGATCACGCTGCCGATCATGCTGTTTTCGCTGGTCTCGGGCGCCCTTGCCGACAGCTTCGACCGCCGCCGCGTCATGTTGACGGCCCAGTGCTTCATGCTGGCGGTCTCGGCGCTGCTGACGCTCGTTGCCTATCTCGGCCTGATCACGCCGTGGCTGCTGCTCGCCTTCACCTTCCTCATCGGCTGCGGCACCGCCCTCAACAACCCGTCCTGGCAGGCCTCCGTCGGCGACATGGTTCCCCGCCCGGTCATGCCGGCGGCAGTGGCGCTCAATTCGATGGGCTTCAACATGACGCGCAGCGTCGGCCCGGCCATCGGCGGCATCATCGTCGCCGCCGCCGGAGCCGCTGCCGCCTTCGCCGTCAACACGCTGAGCTATTTCGCCATCATCTTCGTCCTGTTTCGCTGGCGTCCGCAGTATCCGGCGAACCCGCTGCCGCGCGAAACGCTCGGCCACGCCATGGGTGCGGGGCTGCGCTACATCGCCATGTCGCCCAACATCGGCAAGGTCCTGCTGCGCAGCTTCGCCTTCGGCTTCACCGCCGTCGTCCTCCAGGCGCTGCTGCCGCTCGTCGCGCGCGACCTCGTCGCCGGCGGCCCGCTGACCTACGGCATCATGCTCGGCGCTTTCGGCGTCGGCGCCGTCGGCGGCGCGCTGATCAGCGGCCGCATCCGCAGCAGCATGTCGAGCGAGGCGATCGTGCGCTCGTCCTTCCTCGGCTTTGCCCTGTGCAGCTGGATCGCCGCCTGGAGCTCGAACGCCTGGGTCACCAGCGCCGGCCTGCTCATCGGCGGCGCCTGCTGGGTGCTGGCGCTGTCGCACTTCAACATCACCGTGCAGATGTCGACGCCGCGCTGGGTCGTCGGCCGCGCGCTCTCGATCTACCAGATGGCGACCTTCGGCGGCATGGCACTCGGCAGCTGGGTCTGGGGCCTGATCGCCGAAGGCCAGGGCCCGGCGACCGCCCTCATCGTCGCCGGCATCGTCATGCTGGCCGGCGCCGCGATCGGTTTCCTCCTGCCCCTGCCCGAGCATACGGCGCTCAACCTCGACCCGCTGAACCGCTTCCGCGAACCGCATCTGGCGCTCGACGTCCAGCCGCGCAGCGGTCCCATCGCCATCATCATCGAGTTCATCATCCGCGAGGAAGACGTACCCGCCTTCCTCGATGCCATGGCCGAGCGTCGCCGCATCCGCCGCCGCGACGGTGCCCGTAACTGGACGCTGGCACGCGACCTGGAAAACCCCGAGATCTGGGTCGAGAGCTACCACACGCCGACCTGGCTCGAATATGTCCGCCACAACCAGCGCGCCACCCATGCCGACGCCGAGATTGGCGAGAAGCTCAGGTCGTTGCACAGCGGCGCCCAGCCGCCGCGCGTCCATCGCCTGATCGAGCGTCCCACCAGCCTCGCTGCGGCCATCGTCACGCCGAAAGGCCCGATCGACCTGCATTGAGGGTCAAGCGCAATCTGCCCATCGAGGAGGAAAGAATGGAAAAGAAAACGGCCTCGAATGAAGCGGGCAGCGGAGTCGCAGCTTCCCGGCAGATCGATGACAAGATCACTGCGCTCGGCGATTGGCGCGGCCAGACGCTTGCCCGGGTGCGCGCCCTGATCCTGCAGGCCGACCCCGAGGTGGTCGAGGAGGTGAAGTGGCGCGGCGTTCCGGTCTGGTCGCATGCCGGCATCATCTGCACCGGCGAGACCTACAAGAACGCCGTGAAGATGACCTTCGCCAGGGGCGCCTCGGTGGAAGACCCGAAGGGCCTTTTCAACTCCAGCCTCGAAGGCAACACCAGGCGTGCCATCGATTTCCACGAGGGCGACACCATCGATGAAGAGGCGTTGAAGGCGCTCATCCGCGCCGCCGTGGCCCTGAACACCTCGGTGCTCGCCGCCCGATCCGTCCGCTCGCAGAAGAAACCCAAGGGCGTCTGAACAGCGTGGCGGTGCCTGCTACGGCAGCCGCTCCGACCGCGCTTTCACATCGTCGCTCAGCTGCCGCACGATCTCGGTGGTCCTGAGGATATCGGCTTCGCTGAGGGCGACGCCCATGCTCGAGGCGATCGCCAGGAGCTGGGCGTTCATCTCGCGATAGCGCGCCTCGCCTTTCGCAGTCAGCTGCACCAACTTCGAGCGCTGGTGCTTCGGATTTTCGATGAATGCCACCAGCCCCTCGGCCGCAAGTTCGTCCGCCAGCCGCTGCATGCGCTGGCGGCTCGTGGGCCGCATCTGGGCGATCTGCGGCACCGTCAGCGGACCAAGCACCGCCAGGCTTCGCATGAAACCGAACGCACCGCCGCCCCAGTTGGTGATCAAGCCGGTCTTCTGGCCGACCGCCCGTATCCTGAAGAAGCACTGGGCCACTTCGAGCATCAGCTCGGCGATCGCCTCTGCCTTGTTGTCGGCGGTTGGGCCCGCCCCCGTCTCAGCCGCCATCCCGGTCTCCTGTCGTGCCGACGTCATCGCCTTCGTCCGGTGAGAGCAATTCCAGGAAAAGTGTGCAGCGGCTTTCCGTCCGGAATTGCGTAAAACAAGCTGCACAGCCTCCGTCATTGACACCATGGTTGTCAATTTGTAGAATGACACCTTGGTTGTCGTTTTGCATTGAATTTCGTCCTCCAGCATATGCGGGAGCATTCATGCGTGAACCATCTGGCCAACACGTGAACGACACTGGAACGGCAGGCGTCATCGCGCGGCCGCCTCTGCTGTTTCTTGGCGCTCTTCTGCTTGGACTGGCCGCGGATCGCCTGCTGCCTTTGATGGCCCCTGTCGCGGCGAGCGATCTGGTCCGTCTGGTCGGCGGTTGCCTGATCCTCACCGGCTTTGCGCTAGCGATCGCGGGTATTCGCAACTTCTCGCGGGCGGCGACACCGGTGCCCACCTATGAGCCGACCCGCGTGCTCGTCACCTCAGGCATTCACGGGTGGACGCGCAATCCCATCTACCTCGGCATGTTCCTGCTCTATGGCGGCATCGGCGTCGCCGCACTGAGCCCGTGGATCCTTGTCCTCACTGTTCCTCTTGCCATCGTGATCCGCTACGGCGTCGTTGCCCGCGAGGAGGCCTACCTCGAACGTCGCTTCGGCAATGCGTATCTCGACTACAGGCGACGCGTGCGGCGATGGCTGTGAGCGAAACCGGCTTCGTGGATGTCCTCGCGAGCAGCCTTCCCTCCACATCGCGATCCTCCCTTCCTCGCCAATCGCATACGTTGAAGATTGGCGGCGACGTCTAACGAAGCTCGTCATCCTCGGGCGGAGCAGAAGCGAAGCGACCTGCGGAGACCCGGGGATCCATGCGTGAAATGGCAATTGCCGCTGTGGTCCAGAACCAACGCCGATACATCCCGATGTGTCACCATCTGTCAGCAATCCGCGTGGATAGACCCATCCCTCTTTTCCACGCCCTGAAAACCTCCCGTACAATCCATGCCAGTTCCTCCCGCGGGAACGCCGGTCGCGACGGTGATCTGTGGGGAGGAACCGGCGCCTCCGATCATGGGCTAACGTGGCTCATGGTCCGGGGAGGTTCCGTCCAAGGGTTCCCCCTCGGGCACTACGGCCCGGGTGCGCTGGACGATGCGCTAGTGGGGGCATGGGCGAAAATGCCCGATGCCCCGGAAGCGGAACGGACGGGAACGGAAATCGCCGGCGGTGCGCGGGTTCGCGCCACATCTCAGACTATCGGCAGGCACGGCCCCGCGCCCCGCTTCCCGAATTCTCCCAGACAATAGCCAGACCGGAAACGGGGCGTGGCGGTGAGCAAGCTTGGCCCTTCGAAGGCAAGCTCCCACCCTCGCGCAAGCTTGAAGCAATAGGGTCAACGGGCCGTGGCATGGGTTCGCGGCAGAATTCGATCGGATGAGCCATGGCGATCAGTGAAACCATTTCGGGCATAGGCGCGCCAAACAAGAGCGGACGCGACGTCTTCTTCGCGCTCGGCATCGTGGTTATCCTGGTCGTCCTGTTCCTGCCGATCCCGGCTTTCCTGATCGACGTCGGCCTCGCCTTCTCCATCGCCATTTCAGTGCTGATCCTCATGGTCGCCCTGTGGATCCAGCGGCCGCTGGACTTCTCGTCGTTCCCGACGATCCTGCTGATCGCCACGATGCTGCGCCTGTCCCTCAACATCGCCACCACGCGCATGATCCTTTCGCACGGCAACGAGGGCACGCACGCCGCCGGCTACGTCATCTCGGGCTTCTCCAGCCTGGTCATGTCCGGCGATTTCGTCATCGGCCTGATCGTCTTCCTGATCCTGATCGTGGTGAACTTCATCGTCATCACCAAGGGTGCGACGCGTATCGCCGAAGTCGGCGCGCGTTTCACCCTCGACGCCATCCCCGGCAAGCAGATGTCGATCGACGCCGATCTCGCCGCCGGCATGATCGACGACAAGACCGCTCAATTGCGCCGCCGCGAACTGGAAGAGGAAAGCTCGTTTTTCGGCTCGATGGACGGTGCCTCGAAATTCGTCCGCGGCGACGCCATCGCCGGCCTGATGATCACCGCCATCAACATCGTCGGCGGCATCGCCATCGGCTATTTCCGCCACGACATGGGCATGGGCGAAGCCGCCGACGTGTTCATCAAGCTGTCGGTCGGTGACGGTCTGGTGACCCAGATCCCGGCCCTCATCGTCTCGCTCGCCGCCGGCCTGCTGGTCTCCAAGGGCGGCACGCGCGGCTCGACCGACCAGGCAGTGTTCGGCCAGCTCGGCGCCTATCCGCGCGCGCTCTACGTCGCCGCCGGCCTGCTGCTGTTGCTCGGCTTGATGCCCGGCCTGCCGATGTTCCCGTTCGTCACGCTCGCTGCCGGCATGGCCGCACTCGGTTACGTCATCCCGATGCGCCACAACCGCCGCGTCGCCGAGGCCGACGCCGAGAAGAAGCAGGCGGAAGTCGACAAGGTCGAAGAGGAAAAGAACTCGGTCAAGGCATCGCTCGCCACCGCCGAGATCGAACTCCTGATCGGCAAGCAGTTGTCGACGCGCCTGCTTGCAACGCATCAGGAACTCGCCTTCCGCATGTCGAAGATGCGCAAGAAGTTCGCCACCCAATACGGCTTCGTCGTGCCTGAAGTCAGGATGACCGACGACTACTCGATCCCGCCCAAGAGCTACCAGATCAAGATCCACGGCACGGTCGTCGCCGAATACCAGATGCGCGTCGGCGAGATCATGGTGCTGCTCGGCTCGCGCGAACTGCCCGACATTCCGGGCGAGGAAGTTCGCGAACCCGCCTTCGGCATGCGCGCGTTTTCGGTGCTCGATTCCTTCGCCGAGGACCTCAAGCGCGAGCAGTTCACCTTCGCCGACAATATGTCGGTGCTGCTCACCCATCTCTCCGAGGTGATCCGCAACAACCTGCCGCAGCTGCTGTCCTACAAGGACATGAAGGCGCTGCTCGAACGCCAGGATCCGGAATACCGCAAGCTTGCCGACGAGATCTGCACCTCGCACATCACCTATCCCGGCCTGCAGGCCGTGCTGAAGCTGTTGCTCGCCGAGCGCGTGTCGATCCGCAATCTCCACCTCATCATCGAGGCCATCGCCGAGATATCCCCCCATGTCCGCCGCACCGAGCAGATCGTCGAGCATGTCCGCATCCGCATGGCCCAGCAGATCTGCGGCGACCTTGGCGAAAGCGGCGTGCTCAAGGTGCTGCGTCTCGGCAACCGCTGGGACCTCGCCTTTCACCAGAGCCTCAAACGCGACGCCAAGGGCGAAGTACGCGAATTCGACATCGACCCGCGCCAGCTCGAGGAATTCGGCCAGGACGCCTCGAAGGCGATCCGCATCCACCTCGAGGCCGGCGAGCGCTTCGTGCTCGTCACCGCCCCCGACGCCCGGCCCTATGTCCGCATGATCATCGAACGGCTGTTCCCGACCCTGCCGGTGCTCAGCCATGTCGAGATCGCCAAGGGCGTCGAGCTGCGCGTGCTTGGAACCATCTCATGAATGTTGCCGCGCAAGGGTTCGTCCTTGCGGCGTTCCTCGCCTTTTGCCGCATCGGCAGCTGCTTCATGCTGATGCCCGGCATTTCGAGCGTACGCGTGCCCATGCATGTCCGGCTGTTCGTCGCCGTCGCCGCCACCGGCGGGCTTCTGGTCCACCTCTGGGACCAGATCTTTCCCTATGTCGATGCGCGCCCGGGCGTGCTGATGCCGATGATCGCCTCGGAGTTGCTCATCGGCGGCCTCATCGGCCTGATGGCGCGCCTCTACATACTGGCGCTGATGTTCATGGGCTCGGCCATCGCCATGCTGATCGGCTATGGCGGCGTCGGCGGCCACGCCATCGAGGAAAACGAGCCGCAGGCCCCGCTCGCATCGATCATCTCGATTTCGGCGCTGATCCTGCTCTTCGCCTTCAATTTCCACCATGAGATCGTCCGCGCGCTGGTCGCCTCCTATCAGGTTGCCCCGATCAACCTGTTCTTCAACCCGCAGGCGGCGCTGGTGGACATCGCCGACACACTGTCGGAGAGCTTCATGGTCGTGCTCAGGCTGGGCAGCCCGTTCGTCGCCTACGCCATCCTGGTCAACCTGACGATCGGCTTCGTCAACAAGCTGACGCCGCAGATCCCGGTCTACTTCATCTCGCTGCCCTTCGTCGTCGCCGGCGGCTTGATCCTGATGTACTTCGGTATCGCCACCATGCTCAGCCTGTTTGCCGACGGCTTCGCCGACATCACGGTGGGGAGGTAGACATGGCCTCGCGCAGGGAACGGCTGAAGAAGCTGGTCGTGGTGCAGGAGCAGCTCAAGGCGCTGCACGAGACGCGTCACGCCGGTTTCGTCGCCCAGGCCATCGCGGCTGAGAGCGAGGCGCAATCCCTGGCGGAAAGCTTCGACAGCACCGACGGCATGCCCCAGCTCTTTCCGGAACTCTATCACCGGCGAATCTCGGCGGCGATCAACAGGCAGCAGCTCAACCTCGGCCTCGCCAGATTTGAGGTCGGAAAGATCGCAACCGCCACCGCCCGCACCAACATGGTCGAGCGCGCCTATCGCGACGTCAGGCGCCGCGACGAGCGCGACAGTGCCGACCGCGAGCGTCTCGAAATCATCGAAAGAAAGCCCAGTGACGACAAGTAAGGTTGCCGCAAGCTTGACCCTCCACAATCAGCAGTAACGTAAACCCCGGAAAGGCGAGCCAGCTTTGGCGATCTCCCCACCCAGCGACATCGTTCTGGACGTTGCCAAGGCCGTCGAGCCGGCCGGCATCCAGGCCGCGCGTGCCGCGCTCGCCAACCGGACGCCCAGCACCGGCGCCGCCTTCTCGCTCACCGAGGCGGCGGTCACCGGCGGCATCTCGCGCCAGCCCGACGCGGCGAGCCCCGACGCCAGCATGAAGCGCTTCGAGGCCATGGTGCTGCAGACCTTCATCGAGAACATGCTGCCCAAGAACACCGACAGCGTCTACGGCAAGGGCATGGCCGGCGACATGTGGAAGTCGATGATGGCCGAACATCTGGCCGACCAGACCGCCGAAGCCGGCGGCATCGGCATCGCCAAGGCCCTCATGCGCGACCACTACATCAAGGACGAGCAGGCGCTGCCGGTCGGACCGGTGTCCGGCGGCCCGGATCGGGCTGCGCTCGATGAGCAGGCAAGCCAGGCGACTGCGGTCATCCAGGAAATACAACGGAAGATGGTCCAGTCGCTGGGACGCGACGCCGCCTCCTCCGTCACTGACACCAAATCCTAGAGGGTAAGATATGTCGGATCTCTCCGAATACAGGCCGAACCTCCCGGCCAAGGCCGAGCCAATCGAACTCGTTCAGTCGGCGCAGCCGGGCAACATCGGTGCCATCATCAGCCGCATCGAAGAGGCGGTCGAAGAAGAAACCGCCTCGATCCGCACCGACACCCGGTTCGACATCAAGGCGTCGAATGCGCGCAAGAGCCGCTATCTCTACGAATTGACGCGCGCCACCAAGGGCCTGGTCGAGGGGGACTTTCCGGGCGATCTCAAGGTCGGCGTCGAACGCTTGCGCGACAAGCTCGCTGCAAACGAACGCGCCATCCTCGCCCATCTCAGCGCGGTCAGCGAAGTCGCCAACCTGCTCAAGGACGCCATCCAGCGTTCCGAGACCGACGGCACCTACTCGGCCAACGAATTCGGATGGGCGCGGTGATCAAGTTCATCGCGGCGGCCTTGTGGATTGTCGCCGTGACGCTCGGCGCGGTCTTCTATTCGTTCCAGGCCGCGGCCAACCTGCCCGCGGCCGACGACAAGAAGCCGCTGCTCGGCGGTCTCGACTACGTCAAGACCGACGTCATCTCGGTGCCGCTGCTCAAGGGCGAGCGCGTCGAGGGCTATTTCCTGACGCGCCTGGTCTACACGGTCGAGCCCAAGCAGGTTGCCAAGATGTCGGTGCCGATGGACGCGCTGCTCGTCGACCAGGTCTATTCCTATCTCTACGGCAATCCGCAGATCGATTTCACCCAATACGACAAGCTCGACCTCGACGCCTTTCGCAACGGCCTGCGTGACAGCATCAACGCCCGTATCGGCGAGAAGCTGGTGCATGAGGTGATGGTCGAGCAGATCGACTTCCTGACGCCGGACGACGTGCGCGACAATGCGGTGCGTCGCCGTTCTGCAGCGGCGACAGCGGCCGCTAAATCGGCCGAGGCCGAAGCCGCCGGAGAGGCACCGGCCGCCGCTCACTGAACCCGATGCGAGCCAGCCGGAACGAGCCATTCCTCAAATCTACGTTGACGTAAACGTCAATTGGCCGCTATAGGCTTTGCAGTCCTGTGACGCGGGCCGGCTTGCCGGATTGGTCCGGGGAGGCCGGGCGCAAAGCGCCTTTCAGGAAAGATCAGGAGAGAGCCATGAGCATTCAGACAGTCGCAGACAAGATCAAGTCGAAGGTCGAGAGTTCCGGCTTCGACCGTTCGGTCAAGTTCGACACCGGCGCCGATGGCGTCATCGTCATCGACGGCGCAACACTGTCGACCACCGACGCCCCGGCCGATTGCACCATCAAGCTGTCGCTCGACGATCTGGAGTCGCTCATCGCAGGCGACCTCAACCCGACGATGGCTTTCATGACCGGCAAGATCAAGGTCGAAGGCGACATGTCGGTGGCCATGGGCCTCAGCAGCCTGCTCGGCTGAGGCCTCGGTTCCACAGACCTAATGGACCTTCCCGTCACCGCCAGGCACGGGAAGGTCACGATCAGGCAGCCAGCCGCGCGCGCTCGGTCTTGAGCTTGCGGCCGGCGGCCTTCAGGACGCCCTTGGTACCGTCCAGGGCGCCCGAAACAAGTTCCAGCGCGAGAAAGCGTTCGCGCTCGTAGGGGCCAGGCATCGAAAGCTGCCCGGTCTTCTCAGCGGTGAAGCCAAACCGCGCATAATAGGGCGCATCGCCGACCAGCAGGATGGCGCGGTGGCCGAGGCGCGCAGCCTCTGCGATAGCGTGGCGCATCAGCGCCGAGCCGACGCCAGCGCTTTTCATCGACTGGTCGACAGCAAGCGGGCCGAGCAGCAGCGCAGCCGGGCCACCCTCGCCCAGGCGCACGTCCCACAGCCGCACGGTGCCGACCACCGAGCCATCGGCATTGCGGGCGATCAGCCCCAGGCCCTCGGACGGGCGGCGCCCGCGGCGCAGCTTCTCCGACGACTTCTTGCGCCGCTTCAGGCCCATGGCGCGGTCGAGCAGAGCTTCGCGCGCCGGAACGTCGGCGAGGGTTTCGGCCACGATCACGATGTCGGGCGAGGTTTTGGTTTTTTCGATTTCAATATGCATGTCCGCGATCCTTCACGAGCGGATAACTGTTCCACAAGCGAACCCGTGCGGGCGCCGATTGCGCCCGCGCCGGGTGATCTGATCAACTCTTGCGAGCCGTCAGATCACGTAGGATCGGAGAGGCTCGAAGCCGTTGAAGGCGACCGACGAGTAGGTCGTCGTGTAGGCGCCGGTACCCTCGATCAGCACCTCGTCGCCGATGGTCAGCGACAGGGGCAGCGGGTACGGCGTCTTTTCGTACATCACGTCGGCCGAATCGCAGGTCGGGCCGGCGAGCACGCATGGCGACTTTTCGTCGGCATCGCGTTCGGTCACGATCGGATAGCGGATCGCCTCGTCCATCGTCTCGGCGAGGCCGCCGAACTTGCCGATGTCAAGGAACACCCAGCGCAGATTGTCGTTGTCGGCCTTCTTGGAGATCAGCACGACTTCCGACTTGATGACGCCGGCATTGCCGACCATGCCGCGGCCCGGCTCGATGATCGTCTCCGGGATGTTGTTGCCGAAGTGCTTGGACAGCGCCTCGAAGATGGCCTGGCCGTAGGCCTGGGCAGCCGGCACGTCGCGCAGGTAGCGCGTCGGGAAGCCGCCGCCCATGTTGACCATGCCGAGCGTGATGCCTTCTTCGGCAAGCTTGGCGAACACCATCTTGGCGTCGGCCAGCGCGCGGTCCCAGGCGGAGAGATCGACCTGCTGGGAACCGACGTGGAACGACACGCCATAGGCATCGAGGCCGAGCGCCTTGGCCTGGCGCAGCACGTCGACGGCCATGGCAGGCACGCAGCCGAACTTGCGCGACAGCGGCCATTCCGCACCTTCGCCATCGGTCAGAACGCGGCAGAACACGCGGGCGCCGGGGGCGGCACGCGCGATCTTCTCCACCTCTTCGACGCTGTCGACGGCAAACAGACGGATGCCGAGTGCGAAGGCACGCGCGATGTCACGCTCCTTCTTGATGGTGTTGCCAAAGGAGATGCGCTCGGCCGGCGCGCCGGCATCCATGGCCATCTCGACTTCGGCGACCGAAGCGGTGTCGAAGGACGAGCCCATCGAAGCAAGCAGGCGCAGAATCTCGGGCGCCGGGTTTGCCTTCACGGCGTAGTAGATCTTGGACTCCGGCATGGCCTTTTCGAAGGCGCGGAAATTGTCGCGCACGACGTCGAGGTCGACGACGAGGCAGGGGCCCGAGGGACGTCGGGTGGCGAGGAAGTCGAGGATGCGCTGAGTGGCCATAGGTCTCTCCATCGCGCGGTCCTGCCGCGCAAGATCATCAAGCTGCGGGACGGCCGTTCCCGGCCGTGGTATCCCGCGGTGGACAAAGACATGATCGCTATTTGATGGAACCAGCCTGTGGAGACCCTGGATCCATAAATGCGCTTCACGCGGCGGTGAACCTGAGCCAGCCCGGCTTCGGTTCGCTTTGTCTGCCTTGGCTTGGAAATGGGAAGACCCGTTCCGCACTGCCGGCAATGAAGGTGTGCCTCTTCAGTAACCCCGGCTTTTGGACAGCCGGAAGAGAACCAGAAAGGCCCGCACCGTCGTTGCTTCAAGGTGTCCTCGATTTCGCGGTTGGCCGCTAAACCGACTGGAGGGGTTAGCTCCAGTTACCTTACCGATTTCCTCGCCATTCGAGGGATCGGCGGACACCCACAGGCACGTGCGACTTTGGGCAAGCCGGGATATATGCACCACTGCCGTCACAATCAATTAAAATCGGATGGCGGGTTGAAAAAATTCAAACGTCGAACAATGCTGGCGATATCGTAAACAGGCTTCGAACGATGAATAGCATGCCCGACCCTTTCAACTCGTTCCTCGACATGCCACAAGTGCCTGTTTCCAATGCGGAAAATGGCCCGCTTGCGGGGCTGCGGCTGGCTGTCAAGGACATCTACGATGTTGCCGGCCTCGTCACCGGCTGCGGCAATCCCGGCAAGGCTGCCAGCAGCCTTCCGGCCCACAAAACTGCCGCGTCAGTGCAGGTGATTCTCGATGCGGGCGCTCGATTCGTCGGCAAGACCCAGACCGACGAACTCGCCTTTTCGTTGATGGGCCAGAACGCGCATTTTCCGCACCCGATCAATCCCACGGCACCCGACCGCGTTACCGGCGGCTCGTCATCTGGTTCGGCCGCCGCAGTCGCCGGCGCGCTTGCCGACATCGCAGTGGGCTCGGACACCGGTGGCTCGATCCGGGCACCGGCCAGTTTCTGCGGGCTGATCGGCCTGCGCACGACCCATGATCTCATCTCGCTCGACGGCGCAATGAAGCTCGCCCCCAGCCTCGACACGTTCGGCTGGTTCGCCCGGGACATCGACACCTATGAGAAGATGGCCAGGCTGCTCATCGGCGAGGATGCCCATCGCGGCGAACTGGTCCGGCCGCTTGCGCTCGACTGGCTCGACGCGCTGCCCTCCGGCCCGGCCGAGGCAGCCGAATACCGGCGCATGCGCGGCATCGCCGAAAACGCCCTTGGCCCCATAACCAAGGCGTCACCCCTCACCTTTTCGCCCGACGAACTCTACTGGTGCTTCCGCAAGGTCCAGGCCTTTGAGGCCTGGCAGCAGCATGGCGCGTGGATATCGTCCGGAGACCGCGGCCTCGGGCCAGGCGTCAAGGAGCGCTTCGCCTTTGGCGCGACCATCGATGCCGCGGCCTATCAAACAGAGATCGCCAGGCGCGACGCTTTCCGCAGCGAACTCGGCGCATTGCTGGGCGATGACGGCATCCTGATCCTGCCGACCGTGCCGGGCGCGGCCCCACTAGCCGGCGCGGCGGACGCCGAATTGCTGGCCTATCGCGAGCGCGCGCTGATGCTGCTTTGCCTGTCGGGGCTTTCCGGCTTCCCTCAGATCACCCTGCCCATCGGCACGGTGGACGGCGCACCATTCGGCCTGTCGCTGCTGGGACCTGCCGGCAGCGATCTGGCGCTCATCCAGTTGGGACGCCAAGTACTGCAGCAGCAACTTTAGCAATCGGCGCAGGTAGCGACAGTTCTGATCAATCACGATTGTTTAGGAATCCGTCGCTAGCTTGCGCGCATGAGCCCATATACCCGCCCGATACTGGTTTTCGTCTTCATGGCCATGCTGGTGGCCCAGACGCTCACGCGTTTCCTCGACGGCCTGCCGGGTAGTGGCGTCTCCAACGGCGTCCAGGGCATCAATGCCTTCCTCGACTTCGTGCTCGTGTCCTGGATCGGCGTAGTTCCCTCTGCTGCCGTGCTCGCCCTGCTGACCGTCGTCTTCACGGTGCTGGCCTATCGCAGGCAACACAGCGAGCAGGAGCTGACTGGAAAGCCTGTCGTCAGGCGGCGTGCCGCCAAGGCTACGATGCCAACCATGCAAGCCCCCTCCCCGGAACGTATCGCCAAGGCGGTCGGAAGGCCCCCTCCCCAAGCGGCAGACCGGCCATTGACCGGCGCTGAGCACCAGTTCCTGGTCAAGATTCGGGAGGATCTGGCCGGCCAGCTCGTGCACGAACAGAAGCTCATGGATGCGCAGGCTACCGAGCCTGTGGTCGTACGGCTGGTGCCGCAGATTCCGCTGCGCGACGTCGATCACCCCAGAAGCTGGCTCGGCGGCGCGCCTGCCATGGCCGAGTATATCCCCTGGCCGGTGATAGACGGCCGCAACGCCAATTTCCTCGTGCAGATCTGCTGCGCCGATCTTCCCGCCGATCTGTGGGACGGCCTCGGTCCGCGTGACGGCTGGCTGGCCTTCTTCATCCACCCGACCGACTACGCGGTGCATGTGCTGCATCTGAGTGAGATGGGGCCGTGGCGGCAAGGACCCGAGGACCTGAGCATAGATGGCTGGTCCATCAGCTTGCCTTACGCGAAGTCGCGGCTGAAGCCGATCGACGCCTGGCCGCGCTGGCCGGTCGATCTGGTAGCGCTGCGGCCGGGTGACCCCGACCCTCGGCGGGAAGGATATAGCGAGGCCAGCCACGAAGTCTACAAACAGGGTTTCGACCCGTCGCCGGAGCATCGCCCGTTCGATCGCTCCACCACCCTCGGAATGCTCGATATCGCGGAGGCGCGCCTCGTCGAATATCTGGCCGAGGATCTGATCACACCGCTCCGACAGCAGCTCGAACAGGTACTTGACTGGCTCGCGGTCGCGGAAGCCGCGCCGGTACCGCCCAGAAATCTTGCCGAACTGCGCGAACGTGCCGCCACCTTGCCCGCACTGATCGAAGCGAGGACGAAAGGGCGTCCGATGCTCGAAGCAGCCCTGGCCCAGGTGCGGACAGTGGCCGAGCGGACCAATGCGGCATCGGACCAGACGCAACTTTCGGAGGATGAAATCGCCGCGATCACGGCCGAACTCGGCAAGTGCGAGATCATCTATCCGCGAGTCCAACAACTGCCGCTGACCGCCCAAAATGGGGAAGGATCATTGTGGGTCTGGGATTTCGAGTGCCTCCGGCTCGACCGGGCGCGACATGCCTACTCAAGATCGCCCGAGGCTTTGCCTCCAGCAATGCGCAGCTATTTCGAGGCAATCTGGAAGGATCAGGCCGCACATGAAATGGCGGGCATGGGTCACGTGCCCTTTGAGTATGTGCACCAGTTCGACCTCGACAAGGACGTGACCCTGCTCGAACTTCCCACCAGCAACCTGATGGGCTGGATGTTCGGCGACGTCGACAACCTGGTGCTGACGATCAGGAAGCAAGACCTCGCGGCGGGCAGGTTCGACGCTGTCGAGGTTCAAGTCTCGAACTGATCGCCACCCGCGCCGACGCGCATGGCACGACAAGCTCCGTGCCAGAGCACTTGACCCCCAGGTGTGAACAATCCTAGCGTCGTCGTAGCTAATTTTTGAACGAGACCGCAGGCACCATGGACACACTCACCCGGATGCGCGCCTTCATCGACGTCGTCGAGGCCGAAGGCTTTTCGGCGGCGGCACGCAAGATCGGCCGCTCCAAGGCGCTGCTGTCCAAATATGTCCGCGAGCTGGAAGACGAGCTCGGCGCCCTGCTGCTCAATCGCACCACCCGCCAGTTCTCGCTGACGGAAGCGGGTCACACCTACTATCGCCGCGCTTCCGAGATCGTCCGCGAGGTCGACAGCCTGGCCGATGCGGTGCGAGAATCCTCCGGCGACGTGCGCGGCCGCATCAAGCTGTCGGCGCCCCGCACCTTCGCCGACGCCCCGATCGGCCAGTCGCTGATCGACTTCGCCAAGGAGCACCCCGACATCGTGCTCGAAATCCATCTCGACGACCGTTTCGTCGACCTCGTCGAGGAAGGCTTCGACCTTGCCATCCGCATCTCCCGGCTCGAGAATTCCTCGCTGATCGCACGCCGGCTGGCGCCCTTCGGCATCAGGCTTTGCGCCTCGCCGGAGGCGATCGCCAAGCACGGCAAGCCGCAACGCCCGGCCGACCTCGCCAAGGTGCCCTGCATCATCGACACCAACGGGCGTTGGCTGTCCAACTGGCCCTTCGTCGGCGAAACCGGCGATACAGTAACCGTTTCGGTCTCTGGACCGATGGAGGTCAACAGCCCGCTGGCGGCACGGGCTGCGGCAGTTGCCGGCCTCGGCTTCGCCATCCTGCCTGATTTCATCGCCGCGCCGGACATCGATGCCGGCCGGCTCGTGGCCGTGCTCGACGACAACCGCCTTTCGGGCGGCGGCATCTTCGCCGTCTACCCTCACAGGCGTTATCTGCCGGCCAAGATACGCGTCTTCGTCGATTTCCTGGTGCAGTGGTTCAAGATCAATCCTTGCGACCATCCCGCAGAATTGAAAGGCTGAACGTCCCACTTTCGCCCTGTTTCTGATAATGGTCGGCTACATTCGAACCGCCGGACCACCAGTGCCATGATTCTGAAAATGCGAACGTCGATACTGGCCGCGGCCGGGGCAGCCCTGCTGGCAACGACAGTGCCGGCCAGCGTTCATCCGCACGTCTTCGCCGAAGCCCGGCTCGATGTCCTGCTCAACACCGACAACACGGTGAAGTCGCTGCGCCACCTCTGGCGCTTCGACGACCTGTTTTCCAGCACGGTCCTGATGGAGTTCGACAAGAACGCCGATCTCAAGCTCGACGAGGCCGAACTGGCCGAGGTTTCCAAGACGGTGTTCGAATCCATCGGCGAGTACAATTACTTCCAGGTCGTCACCCTGGACGGCAAGGATGTGGCGATGAAGCCGCCAGCCGGTCTGATCGCCGATTTGGAGGACCAGCAGCTCATCATCCTGTTCGAGGCGGAGCCGAAGGAGCCGCTGAAGCTCTCCGGAAAGATCGATTTCGGCGTCTACGATCCGACCTTCTATACGGCGATCGATTTCACCGAAGACACCAACCTCAACGTCGCCGACCTGCCCTCGTCCTGTACGCGCCAGGTGATCCGGCCCGATCCCGACGAAGTGATCGCGCAGAACCAGGCCAACCTGACCGACGCCTTCTTCAACGACCCGACCGGCACCGACATGAGCAAGATCTTCGCCACCCGCCTCGAACTGAACTGCCAGGCCAAGGGGTGATCCCGTGAAGAAGATGACCATCCGCGCGATCTTCGCCCTTCTGTTGATCAGCTACGTGCTCAGCCATTTTTTCACCGGCCACGCCCATGCCCAGAGCTCGCTCGGCATCGGCACCAATGAGGCCATCGTTCCGTCGACCGGGCTGTTTGCGGGCCTGCTCAACTGGATCAATGTCCACCAGCAGCAATTCTACCGATCGCTGACCGGCTCGCTGAAGGCAATGCGCGACGGCGAAGGCAGCGGCATCTGGCTGCTCGTCGGCCTGTCCTTCGCCTATGGCATCTTCCACGCCGCCGGCCCCGGCCATGGCAAGGCGGTGATCTCGTCCTACATGCTGGCCAACGAGGTGGCGCTGAAGCGCGGCATCATGCTGTCATTCGTCTCGGCGTTCCTTCAGGGCCTGACGGCGATCGTGCTGATGACGCTGCTGTTCCTCGTGCTGCGCGGCACCTCGGTGTCGATGACCAACGCGACCTGGTTCCTGGAAACCATAAGCTACGCGCTGATCGCCGCTTTCGGCGCCTGGCTTTTGTGGAAGAAGCTCCGGCCGATGGCCTTCGGCCTGGCCGGCGCGACCGCGGGCCACAGCCTGTCGGCAGCGCATGCCGGCCACACACACGGTCACGACCATGACCATGGCGATTGCGGCCACGATCATGCCCACGACGCTCATGGCCACGCGCATCACGATCACCACGGCCATGCGCACCATCACGCCGAGGGTGAAGTCTGCTCGACCTGCGGCCATTCGCACGCGCCCGATCCGAAGATGCTGGAAGGCAAGCATTTCGACTGGCGGACGGCGTGGTCAGCGGTCGCCGCCGTCGGCATCCGCCCCTGCTCCGGCGCCCTGATCGTGCTCAGCTTCGCCTTCCTCAACGGCCTTTGGGCCGGCGGCATCCTTTCGGTCTTTGCCATGGCATTGGGAACGGCAATCACCGTGTCAGCGCTCGCCGTGCTTGCGGTGACGGCGAAGAACTGGGCCGTCGCCATCGCCGGCGACGGGCGCGCCGGCAACCGCGTTCACAATACAATCGAGATCGGCGGCGCCGCCCTCGTCATGCTGATCGGCATCATGCTGCTGGCAGCCAGCCTGAGCGCCTGACCTCGGCTAGAGGCCCTTGTTGCGCTGGCTGCGCCCGCGCAGCCAGAACACACCGAAGAAGGCCAGCACGAAGATGACCGCGATCACGCCGGCGGCCACTGTCGAATAGTCGCCGACAGCGAGCATGATCTTGGGCAGGAAATATGCAAACAGGCCGAAGCCGCCCAGGAAAATGGCGGCGGCGATGGCGGAATTGCGCGTCTTGGTATCCATCGGCTATCGGCCCCAGGGTTCCGGATGTTGCCGGGTGCGGTACCCGGCGTGACTTAACCTCATAGCGCCCGCCGGCGCATCAGCCAACGCGCCATGGCCGGTTCCATTGTCGCATGGCAAGCCCGCGGATCGTTGGCGCGGGTCGTCTCAGGCGCCGAATTCGGTGCGGAAATCCTCAAGGCGCCGCTTCTGCTGGCCCGCGGCATCGAAATTGGCCGGGTCGAGCCAGGCCTCATAGGCCCGTCGCAGCGCCGGCCATTCGGTGTCGATGATCGAATACCAGGCGGTGTCGCGGTTCTCGCCCTTGGCGACCATGTGCTGGCGGAAGATGCCCTCGAACTTGAAGCCGAACCGTTCGGCGGCGCGCTTGGAGGGCTCGTTGTGGTTGTTGCACTTCCATTCGTAGCGGCGGTAGCCGAGTTCGAAGATGTAGCGCGTAAACAGGAACTGCGCTTCGGTCGCCGCCGGTCGCCGGGAGACGATGTCGCTCCAGTAGATGTTGCCGATCTCGATGACGCCATGAGCCGGATCGATGCGCATCAGCGTCTGGCGGCCGGCCATCTTGCCGCTTGCCTTGTCGATGACGACGAAGAACAGCGGATCGTTGCTTGCCGCCGACTTGTCGAGCCAGGGCTGGAAGTCGGCGCGGGTCTGCGGCTTGGTGTCGAAAAGCCAGCGGAAGCGGCCTTCGGCATCCTCGGCGGTCGCCATATCGAACAGCCGTTCGCCATGCATTGCCGCGTCGAGCGGCTCCAGCCGGACATAATTTCCGTCGAGCACGATGCGCTCGGGGCGCGGCCTCGGCTTCCAGTCCTGCAGGTTCTCGGTCAACGATCTCTCCAATTCGTTTGACATGGCTGCCACGAGTCTCGCAAAAATCCAGGGACATCGACAGAACCAGACGAGTGCCCGCAATGCTCCACACGATTTCCGCCTTTGAACGCCTTGGCGAGGAAAATGCCTTCGCCGTGCTCGCGCGCGCCACGGCGCTACTGCACGAGGGTCGCGACATCGTCAATCTCGGTATCGGCCAGCCCGATTTCCGCACGCCCGAGCATATCGTCGAAGCCGCCATCAAGGCGCTGCGCGACGGCCATCACGGCTACACCCCGGCCAACGGCCTGCTGGCCACGCGCGAGGCGGTGGTGCGGCGTACTCTGGCAACCACGGGCGTCGAAGTCTCGCCCGAAAACGTCATGATCATGCCCGGCGGCAAGCCGACGATGTTCGCGGCGATCCTGATGTTCGGCGAGCCGGGCACGGAAATCCTCTACCCCGACCCCGGCTTCCCGATCTACCGCTCGATGATCGAGTTCACCGGAGCGACCCCGGTGCCGGTGCCGATGCGCGAGGCCAATGGCTTTGCCTTCTCCGCCGAGGAGACGCTGTCGCTGATCACCCCGAAGACGCGGCTTTTGATCCTCAATTCGCCGGCTAACCCGACGGGCGGGGTGACGCCGCGCACCGAGATCGCCAAGCTGGTCAAGGGTCTGGAGGCTCATCCGCACGTCGCCATCATGTCCGACGAGATCTACGACGTCATGACTTATGACGGCGAGCGCCACAGCTCGCTGCTCGCCTTCCCGGAGATTCGCGACCGGCTGATCATCCTCAACGGCTGGTCCAAGACCTGGGCGATGACCGGGTGGCGCATGGGCTGGTCGATCTGGCCGAACGGAGTGGGGAGCGGCCAACTCTACGACAAGGTACGCAAGCTCGCGGTCAATTGCTGGTCATGTGTCAACGCGCCGAGCCAATATGCCGGCATTGCCGCAATCGACGGCCCGCAGGACGACGTCGACAGGATGATGCGCGCCTTCGACAGCCGCCGCCGCATCGTCGTCGAAGGGCTGAACGCCATCGAGGGCATTTCCTGCATCTCGCCGAAGGGCGCCTTCTATGCCTTCGCCAATGTCGAAAAGACCGGCTGGAAGGCCAAGAAGCTCGCCTCGGCGCTGCTCGAAGAAGCCGGCGTTGCCCTGATCGGCGGCCCGGACTTCGGCATCCTCGGCGAAGGCTACATCAGGCTGTCCTATGCCAACTCGGAAGAAAACATCCTGCGCGCGCTGGAGCGGATCGAGGCGTTCCTGGCGAAATAGCCGCAGGGCCGCGCAAAGTTAACCATTTCGATTTATTCACATCTCACAATGGTACCAACAGTGGCATTGGGGATGTTGCTTGCCTGACCTACCGTTCGAGCACTTGGCAAACGCTGCGCACGATTTCTGGCGCGCGATCTATCTGCCATTGCCGTTCTTCGTGCTGCTGGCGCTTGTCGTCAAGCGAGAGCGGTTCGTCGGCGACATCTTGAAGGCCGTTCCCCAGGCCAAGATCAACCTGCTGATCCACTTTATCGACGTGCTGCTGGTCGCACCGATACTGGTCGCCCTGGCACTGTTCATGAAGCAGGCGTTCGAGACCTACGACCTCGCCCTCGTCCCCGCCACCATGTGGGAGGGACTGCACCCGGCATTGGTCGGCCTCGCAGCCGTCTTCCTCGGCGATTTCATCGGCTATTGGCGTCATCGGATCGAGCATTCGGCCTTGCTTTGGCCGTCGCACGCCGTCCACCACAGCGACACGGAGATGACCTGGCTGGCGATCTTCAGGTTCCATCCGATCAATCGCCTGACGACAGTGGCGATCGATTTCGCCTTCATCCTGTCGATGGGACTGCCAGCCTACGCTATCCTCGTGAACTGGCTCGTGAGGCATTACTACGGCGCTTTCATCCACGCCGACCTGCCTTGGACTTACGGTCCGTTCGGTCGCATCTTCGTTTCGCCGGCAATGCACCGTTGGCATCACTCAGCCGAGCCGATCGCCTACAACACTAACTTCGCCTCTGTGTTCTCGGTGTTCGACTGGGCCTTCGGGACGTTCAGGGTCCCCGGCGCATGCGACACTGCCCTGGGCGTTCCCCAGCCGATGGGCAATGGCCTCATCGGGCAACTGACCTATCCGCTACGGCGCTCATCCTACCGCCACTTCGTCCGGCGCCTGACTCACTGGCGCAGCCGAAGCGCCTGACGGACATCACCCCCGCCCGACATAGGGCATCTTGGTTGCCATCACGGTCATGAACAGCACGTTGGCGTCGAGCGGCAGGCCAGCCATGTAGACCACCGCCTCGGCGACGCGCTCGACGTCCATCACCGCTTCGGCGGCAATCGAGCCGTCCGCCTGTTGCACGCCCACCGTCATCGGCACCGCCATCTCGGTCAAGGCATTGCCGATGTCGATCTGGCCGCAGGCGATGTCGTAAGGACGGCCGTCGAGCGCCAGCGTCTTGGTCAGGCCGGTGATGGCGTGCTTGGTCGCGGTGTAGGGCACCGAACCGGGGCGCGGCGCATGGGCCGAGACGGAACCGTTATTGATGATGCGGCCGCCCATCGGCTCTTGCCGGCGCATCGCCGCAAAGGCAGCGCGCGAGCACAGAAATGTGCCGGTCAGGTTGACCGCCACGACATCGTTCCACGCCTCGACGGGAATTTCGTCGATGGTGGAGGCCTTGTAGCCCATGCCGGCATTGTTGAAGAGCAGGTCGACCCGCCCGAACGCCTCGGTGATGGTCTCGAACATGTCGTCGACCTGATCGGGCCTGGTGACGTCGCAGACCACGGCCAGGGCCTTGGCGTCGGTCTTGCCGGCATCTGCTATCGCCGCGTCGAGCGACGTCTTGCTGCGGCCGCAAAAGACGGTGTTCCAGCCATCCCTCAGCAGCGCAGTCGCCACCGCCTTGCCGATGCCCTTGCCGGCACCGGTAACCACTGCGACCCTGTTGCTCGCCATGATGAAGCTCCTCCATGCGCATGACCAATCGCCGGCGGACGATCATTGTAGCGTCAACAATCTAGAGCGCCGACCCAAGCAAAACCAGATCGGCTGTCTTGATTGTAGCGATGGAGCGAAGGAAATCGGCCACAGAAAAAGGGCGGTCATTGGCGACCGCCCAGTTTTTCATCGAACCGTGCTTGGGAGGAGGAGAGCCGATCCGAGTAAGAAAAGGATGCGCCTGCTCGGTTAACAAATCCTTAACGCGAAAAGCGGCCTTTTAGCTGCTTTTCGCGAGCCTCCCGAGAGAGACCTACCAGCGTGGATTGACCTGTGGATTGGCCGAAGCCTCGATCGGCACCTTGACGCTCGACACCGTCGCCTCGACATGGTCGACCAGCGCGTCCGGCAGCTTCAGCCGGCCGGCGAGAAGGTCGAGATAGCCGCGCTCGGCGCGCGTGTCGGGATCGATCGCCAGGCGCGAAGCGGTGTAGAGCTCGACCTTCTGTGCGTCGGTCTGGGCCGCGGCGACGATCGAATCGAGGTCCAGCGGCGCATCGAGCTCGGCCATCAGGAACTGCTCTGCCTCGGAACCGATGCCGGACAGGCTGAGCTTGTCGCCGATCTTCTTGCGCTCCTCGTCGTCGATATGGCCATCAGCCTTGGCGGCAGCGATCATGGCGCGGATCAGGGTCAGCGCGAATTCGGTCTCGCCCTGGGGCGCCTGGGAGGGATGGAAGGAATTGTCGGCCGGCGGCGGCAGGAGCTGCGGCTCGGCTTGTGGGGCAGCGGCAGTCTGCTCGGGGGCGTTGCCGGCCTTGTAGTTCTGGTAGGCCTTGTAGGCGAGGCCGCCGATGGCCGCGAGGCCGCCGACCTTCAGCGCCGTGCCCGTGACCTGACGGCCGGCACCGGTTCCGAGCAGCACGGCGACCAGCGCGCCTGCGGCCAGCGGATTGTCCTTGGCGAGCTGGGTCGCCTGCCCGGCCTTGTCCCGCACGGTGGAGCCGGTGCCTGGGATCTTGGAGCCGAGGAGATCGTCGAGCAGCTTCTTGGGGTCGAACATGAATGCCTCCGGTTAGGAATGTCTGTCGCCGTGAGGTAGGCGGACGATCGCGACATTACAATGACGCCGGTCAATTTGGCGAGGCAATCCGATACAGCCGTTCAACTGCCGATGTGGGGGGCGTCGCCGCGTTGTTCTGCCAGCTCTACTTGGCGATGGCGCTCCGCGTAGCGGGCACGGTCCTCGGTAGTGCGGGTATCATGGCAGTGCGGACAGGACACGCCAGCCTCGAACTTGGGCGACAGCAACTCCTCGGGCATCAGCGGATGCCGGCAGGCACGGCACAGTTCGGCCTCGCCCACGGCAAGCCCGTGCGACACCGAAACGCGCTCGTCGAAGACAAAGCACTCTCCTTGCCACAGGCTCTGCTCCGCAGGCACCTCTTCGAGGTATTTGAGGATGCCGCCCTTGAGGTGGAACACCTCGTCGATGCCGAGCGACTTCACATAGGCCGTCGCCTTTTCGCAGCGGATGCCGCCGGTGCAGAACATCGCGACCTTGCGGCCCTCGAGCTCGCTGCGATGGCCCTCGACCCAGCCGGGGAATTCGCGGAAGCTTTTGGTCTGCGGATCGACCGCCCCGGAGAACGTGCCGATCGAAACCTCATAGTCGTTGCGCGTGTCGACGACGATCGTGTCGGGATCGGAAATCAGCGCATTCCAGTCGTGAGGCTCGACATAGGCGCCGACGCTGGCGAGCGGGTCGATGCCCTCGACGCCCATGGTGACGATCTCGCTCTTCAGCCGCACCTTCATGCGGTGGAACGGCATCTCGGTTGCCGCGCTGTACTTGACTTCAAGGCCGGCGAGTTCCGGCATGGCTTCAAGATGCGCGATCAGTTCGGCGATCGCCTCTCCGGTGCCGGCGACCGTGCCGTTGATGCCCTCGCGGGCAAGCAGCAGCGTGCCCTTGATGCCGCGGCCGCAGCAGAAGGCGGCAAGCGGCGCGCGCAGGTCCTCGAAGCGCTCCAGCCGGCAGAAGCGGTAGAGGGCGGCGACGCGGAACTGGGATGCGGGTGTGGAAAGATTCATGGCGTGAGCCACTAGCGCTTCGCCTCATTTTTTTCAACGTGCAGCTGAAAGTGGAGCGATTACAGGCAGTTCCTGATTCGGGTCGGTCTCGCACCGGAGAAAGACGGCCGATTTCCCGGGGTATCTTCTCCACGCCTGCGGAATTCCGGCGACAATGGTTGCGACGAAACGGAGAGTGTCGCGCATGTTCAGCAAGCAAACGGCCGATGAAATCGAGAGGGCGGCGCGCGAATTCGGGCTGGAGCCGGCCGCCCTGCTCGCCATTGCCGAGATCGAGAGCGCCGGCCAGGTCTTCGCCAGGATCGACGGACGCAACGAACCGTTGATCCGCTTCGAAGGGCACTATTTCGACCGCAGGCTTTCGGGCGACAAACAGGCAAGGGCGCGCGCGGCAGGCCTTGCCTCGCCGACGACGGGTGCCGTCGCCAACCCGCGCGGCCAGGCGGCGCGCTGGCAAATGCTCGAACAGGCGGCTGACATCGACCACCAGGCCGCCTATGAATCGACGTCGTGGGGCCTCGGGCAGGTGATGGGGTCGCACTGGCTGTGGCTCGGTTTCGACAATGTCGACGGGCTCGTCGCCGAGGCGCGCTCCGGCGCTGCCGGCCAGGCACGGCTGATGGCACGCTACATCGACAAGGCCGGCCTCAAGGAGGCACTCAACGGTCATGACTGGGAAGCGGTCGGACACGGCTATAACGGCCCGGGCTTCCGCAAGAACAGCTACCATACCAAGCTGGCCGATGCCTATCGAAGGCAGATCGACGGCCCAGCCCCCGGCGACCGGACGATGCAGGTCGGCTCGCGCGGCGAGCTGGTCACCGAACTGCAGGAAGCGCTCGTGGCACTTGGCTATCCCGTCGACACAGATGGCATCTACGGCCCGGGCACGGCGTCCGCGGTCAGGAAGTTCCAGGCCGAGCACGGCCTTGCCGTTGATGGCATCGCCGGTGAACGAACCCAAGCCGCGATACGCCGGGCGTTGCAGCCTGGAGCAGGCGGGCTGTGGTCAGCATTGAAGTCCTGGCTCGCCGGTATTTTCGGTCGATCTTGACGCGCCGGAGCGCTATGCAGGCACGCAAGGCGGTCCGGTTTTCCAGCTGACATGCGGGCCGCATCACCATGTCGCTGCAGGCTTCGTGGACTCGTTCTGCACGGTCTGTTAAATCGGTTGAAAAGTAACGATGGAGCGAGTGCCATGACCAGCAAAACCCAGAAACTGCTTGCGCTGCTGGATGGCCAGCCGGTCATTCCGGTGCTGAAGATCGAACGTGCGGTCGATGCTGTGCCGCTGGCCCGTGCCCTCGCCCGCGGCGGCCTCAGGGCGATCGAAATCACCCTGAGGACGGACGAAGCGCTGGAATGCATCCGCCGCGTTGCCGCCGAGGTCGAGGACTGCATCGTCGGCGCCGGCACGATCCTCAACGCCCGCCACTTCGACGAGGCGGTGGCCGCCGGCTCGAAGTTCATCGTCAGCCCCGGCCTGACCCGCGAACTGATCGTGCATGCCGCGACCAGCGATGTGCCGCTGCTGCCGGGCACCATCACTCCCGGCGAAATCATGGCCGCGCGCGAAGCCGGTCTCGACTTCCTGAAATTCTTCCCCGCCGAGCAGGCCGGCGGCGCGCCTTTCCTCAAGGCCCTCGCCTCGCCCATCGCCGACGTCAAGTTCTGCCCCACCGGCGGCATCTCGGCCAAGAACGCCAGGGATTATCTCAGCCTGCCGAACGTCGTCTGTGTCGGCGGCTCGTGGGTCGCCCCCGACGACATGGTCAAGGCAGGCGACTGGGCCGGCATCGAGGCGCTGGCCGCCGAAGCAAACAAGCTGCGCAAGAACTGAGAATCTTGCCTTCTCCCCTTGTCGGAGAAGTCAGGATCTGGCCAACCCAACAAAAAAGCCGCGCTGGCAGCCAGCGCGGCTTTTTTTATTGTCCTGTTCGTCGGTCAGTTATTCTCGAAACGAGCGACCGACAGGAACTTCACGGCACTGCCGGAGAAGCGATTGGCATCTGCCGCCTGGCTGCCCTGCTGGAAACCGGCCGTGTAGACCTCCTTCGGCGCGGTGCGGACGATGTTGTAGGCAAAGCCCGGCGCCTTGGTATTGGTCGTGACCGTCGTCACCTGCTCGCCGCTGCGCAGGGCCCAGCGTGCGGCGTCGGGCGCTGCGGCAACCACGACGGCCTTGGGCTCGGGCTTGGCTTCCTCGGCAACCGGACGGGCCGACTTGCGGGTGGTCTTGACGCTGCCGCCGATCGCGGCGGCCGGGTCCTGGCCCGCCGAAAGCGAGGCAATGGCGTTCTTCGGCGTCGCAGCCTTGGGCGCGGCAGTGGCCACGGCCTCGGGCTGGTCGAACACGGAGCGCTGCTCCGGCACCGGCGCGAGAGCCGCAACCTCGAACTCGTCGTCGGCCGCTTCTTCGGCTGGAATGTCGTCCGCCGCTGCAAGTGCCGCTTCCACCGTCATGTCCTGCGGACGCGACGAAGGCACAGGTGCATTGCCTGCGACAGCCGGCATGTCATCGCTGGAGGCCAGCGCCATCAGGACATTCTGGTTCTCGGGCGTGAGTTCGGCTGGCGGGTTGTAGTTCGGACGCCGGGTCGGCAGCGGAACATTGGCTGCGATCTGCTGTTCAACTGCGGTCGGCTGCTCGCCTTCGGCCAGCGGCGCCGATGCCGCGCCGAACGGCACGGTCTCCGCGGTCGCCACGCCGATCTCGGCCTGCGGCCGCGGCGCGATGCCCGGAAGCGGCACGCTGCGGGCGGGAAGTGCCGCGAGAATGGTCTCCGGCGCCTGATCGGCCGGTTCCTCGTCGGCGACCTGCGGCAGCTCAGCGCGCTGCGCATTCTCGGGCGCTACGATCTGGATGCCGGGCAGCGACTTGGCGGCAGGCGCCTCGGCAATTGCCTTGGCCGGCGCCCTCTTGGGCGCAACGGCTGCCACTGCGATTTCGCCGGTATCCTCTTCCTCGTCTGCACCGCCGCCACCAAACAGTGCTGCAAACAGGCCACCGCTCCGCTTTGCCGGCGCCCCAGCGCTGGCAAGGACCATCTCGCCGCTCTTCTTGCGCGACTGATAGGAAGCGAGCGCCTGCTCGAAACCGGGCAGCGGCTTGCCGTCGCTTGGCACGTGCAGGGTCTTGCCGGACGGGAACACGGCTACCAGTTCGCGGCGGCTCATGCGCGGCCAGTGGCGGACATTGCCGACGTCCATGTGAATGAAGGGCGAACCGGAGCGCGGATAGTAGCCGACGCCGCCGGCCTGGACGCGCAGGCCCGAGTCACGCAGCTTCTTCAGCGGCACGCCGGGAATGAAGAAATCCATCGCCTTGCCGAGCATATGCTGGCTTTTTTCGGCAACGCCGCTCGAACGGCTGCGCAGCAGCGAATTGGTCGCCGGCGAACGATAGGCCGACACGACATGGATATAGTCGCGGCCGCCAGCAGAACGATAAGCCTCCCAGACCACGTCGAACAGACGCGGGTCCATTTTGGTCGGCTCGTTGCGGCGCCAGTCGCGCAGGAACTGATTGAGTTTCTTGAGTCCGGCAGCATCGTATCTGCCGTTGCGCTTGAACGTGATCTCAGCCCTTTCGCCCGTGTGGGTGTAATAAAGCTTGAGGGTCCGCGTTTCGGCGGAGGCTGTCGCCTGAGAAGCTGTCAGGAAACCAAAGGTCAGCATCGCGGCGGTAAGCCACTTTTGCCAAACATTCGATTTCGAGCGACGCCCTTCGGTGTTCTCGATCCTGTTCAAATCAAAAGGCCCTGTTAGGCTGCCATCTGTCCCCGGATTTGAAGCCCGGACACTGTTACGGATTCGTGTCCGAATATCGATCCTAATGGTTAATCACTGCTTATTGAAGGCCAAATGCGGTAACACCATGGCGATATCCCAGCAAAAGGGAATCTCAGAATTTCATGGTAAACCGCTGGTTTATACGACAAAAATGGCGCTGAACAATTGAGCCTTCGGCCACAATTGGATGCGTCCCGCAAGCGACACGCAAGCTTTAATTCCAGATCGGCGGAGAAAATATCAGGACGCGAGTCGCTCGACGCGCCCGGTTTCCGGATCGATTCCGTATTCCTTGAGCTTGCGGTAGAGCGTCGAGCGGCCGATCCCCAGCCGTCGCGCCACTTCGCTCATCTGGCCGTTGTAGTGCTCGATGGCGAGCCGGATCATCTCGAATTCGACGTCGGCCAGCGGGCGCACATTGCCGCGCTCGTCGAGCGCCCGCAGCATGCCGGGACGGGTCCGTTCCGGCGCGGATGACAACGGCGCAGCCGCAACCGCCTTTTCAGCGGATGTGTCCGCAAGCTCCTGCTTCGCCTCGCCGCCGAGGTCGACCACCCCTTCCACCTGGGCGCGGATCTGCGGGAACTCGTCTTCAGTCAGTACGTCGCCTTCGCAAAGCACGCAGGCGCGGAAGACGGCGTTTTCGAGCTGGCGGATGTTGCCCGGCCAGTCATGGGCCTGAAGTAGCGCCAGCGCATTTTCCGAAATCATCGGGATCCGGCCATGCGCGCTTGCCGGCGCGACACGAGAAATGAAGTGGCTGACCAGCAGCGGAATGTCTTCGCGGCGGTCGCGCAGCGGCGGCACGAAGATGGGATAGACGTTGAGGCGATAAAACAGATCCTCGCGGAACTTGCCGTCCTTGACCTGCTGCAGGAGGTTGCGGTGCGTCGCCGAGATCAGGCGGATGTCGACCTTGACGGTGGAGCGGCCACCAACCGGGTCGACCTCGCCCTCCTGCACGGCACGCAGCAGCTTGACCTGCACGTCGAGCGGCAGGTCGCCGATCTCGTCGAGGAAAAGCGTGCCGTTGTTGGCCTCGACGAACTTGCCTGGGTGCTTTTCCGTGGCGCCGGTGAACGAGCCCTTCTCGTGGCCGAACAGGATGCTCTCGACGAGATTGTCGGGAATGGCGCCGCAATTGACGGTGACGAAGGGTTTCGAGCGCCGGTCGCCCGATCCCTGGATGGCGCGGGCGACGAGTTCCTTGCCGACTCCGGATTCGCCTTCGATCAGGATCGGGATGTTCGACGCCGACGCCTTCTGGCCAAGCCGGATGACCCGGTCCATGGCAGGGCTTCTGGTGATCATGTCACGGAAGGTAAGCAGCCCGCCGCTGCGGCGCGCCGTGCGCCGGACCGTATTCTCGACCGCTTCCACCTTGAGCGCGTTGGCGATGGCCGCCAGGAGTTTCTCCGGGGACGCCGGCTTGACGACGAAGTCGAAGGCACCGTTGCGCATCGCCGACACCACCGTGTCGATGCCGCCTTGTGCGGTCTGCACGATGACCGGAAGCGTGATGCCGCGCTCGCGCATCGCCTTGAGCACGCCGATACCGTCCAGCCCGGGCATGGACAGGTCGAGGATGAGCACACCGATCTCGCCGCCGCGCGGTCCGTCGAGCATGCGCAGGGCCGCCTCGCCGCCGTCGACGGCGATCGCGGTGTGGCCGAATTTCGTCACCGCAGCGTCGACGAGGCGACGTTGGACGGGATCGTCATCGACTATGAGAATCGAACCTGCCATGAATGTCCGGAATATGCCCGTAGTTGCTTATTGGATGTGGATCATCCTGGCACAGGGTTCTAAATAAGGTTTCAAAAAAGCCGGTGAACGAATCCCTTAGGATTTGAATCGACTGGCCGAGGGAAGTGAAAAGGAAGACGCAATGCGTTGGAATTCCGGGCAAGAGATGTCAGCCACCGCCTCCGCCAGGGGCGCGGCAGGGTTTGGCGAGTTGCCCGAATGGGATCTCGCCGACCTGTATGCCGCCATGGACGCGCCCGAGTTGGCGCGCGATCTCGAAAAGGCCTCGATCGATGCGGTCGCTTTCGAAGCCCGCTGGAAAGGCACCCTTGCCATCGAGGCCGAACGCGGTGCGGCCGGCAAGCTCGGCCAGGCCATGCAGACCTATGAGGCACTGGAGGAACTGGTCGGGCGCGTTGTCTCCTATGCCGGGCTTGTCTATGCCGGCGACACCTCCGACCCCAAGCGTGCCAAGCTGTACGGCGACGTCCAGGAAAAGATGACCGATGCCAGCGCGCATCTTCTGTTCTTCGCGCTCGAGCTCAATCTTGTCGATGACGCGTTGATCCTCAAGGCGCTCGATGCCGATCCTGAATTCGGCCACTACCGCCCCTGGGTGCTCGACCTCAGGAAGGACAAGCCCTACCAGCTCGAGGACCGCGTCGAGCAGCTGTTCCACGAAAAGTCGATCACCGGGCGCGGCGCCTGGAACCGGCTGTTCGACGAAACGATGACCGACCTGCGCTTCGACATCGGCGGCGAGGAACTGACGCTGGAGCCAGCGCTGAACAAGCTGCAGGACCCCGACGGCGAGGTGCGCAAGGCAGCCTCCGAGGCGCTGGCCGCGACCTTCCGCAAGAACCTGCGGGTCTTCACGCTGATCACCAATACCCTGTCCAAGGACAAGGAGATTTCAGACCGTTGGCGCGCCTTCGAGGACATCGCCGATTCCCGCCACCTCGCCAACCGGGTCGAGCGCGAGGTCGTCGACGCGCTGGCCGCCGCCGTCCGCGAGGCCTATCCGCGCCTGTCGCACCGCTATTACGCGATGAAGGCCAAGTGGCTCGGCATGGAGGTGATGAACCACTGGGATCGCAACGCGCCGCTGCCCGAGACGCCCCAGGCGACGATTGGCTGGGACGAGGCCAAGGACACGGTGCTGACCGCCTATCAGAGCTTCTCGCCTGAAATGGCCGAGATCGCTCGCGACTTCTTCGACCGCCGCTGGATCGACGCGCCGGTGCGTCCCGGCAAGGCGCCGGGAGCGTTTGCCCATCCGACGGTACCCTCGGCGCATCCTTACGTGCTGCTCAACTACATGGGCAAGCCGCGCGACGTCATGACCCTCGCCCACGAGCTCGGCCATGGCGTGCACCAGGTGCTGGCCGGCGGCCAGGGCGCGCTGATGGCCTCGACGCCGCTGACGCTGGCCGAGACGGCAAGCGTGTTCGGCGAGATGCTGACCTTCCGCTCGCTGCTCGACCGCACCACCGACAAGCGCGAGCGCAAGGCGATGCTGGCCCAGAAGGTCGAGGACATGATCAACACGGTCGTGCGCCAGATCGCCTTCTACGAGTTCGAACGCAAGGTGCACTCCGAGCGCAAGAACGGCGAACTGACATCCGACCAGCTCGGCCAGTTCTGGCTCGAAGTACAGGCCGAGAGCCTGGGCCCCGCGATCAAGCTGCGCGAGGGCTACGAGGTGTTCTGGTCCTACATCCCGCACTTCATCCATTCGCCCTTCTACGTTTATGCCTACGCCTTCGGCGATTGCCTGGTGAACTCGCTCTACGCGGTCTACCAGAACGCCGAACGCGGCTTTCAGGACAAGTATTTCGAGATGCTGCGCGCCGGCGGCACCAAGCATCATTCCGAACTCCTGAAGCCGTTCGGGCTCGACGCCACCGATCCCGCCTTCTGGCAGAAGGGGCTTGCCGTGATCAGCAACCTCATCGACGAACTGGAAGCGCTGGACTGAGCCCGGTTCTATCGCAAGCACGCTGACATCATGACTGGTCCCACATCCCCATTCGTCCTGTTCAGGGACGACCCCGCCGGTCGCGAGGTGCTGTTTGAAGCACCCCGCGAGATCATCGTCGCGCATGATGCGGCGGATTTCTTCCCGGCCTTGCAGGCAGCCCAGAAGGCGCATGAACAGGGCAAATGGCTTGCCGGCTATTTCTCCTACGAGGCCGGTTATCTGCTCGAGCCGAAGCTCAGGCCGCTGCTTCCCGAGGGACGGCGCACGCCGCTGGTCTGCCTCGGCGTGTTCGACCAGCCATCGGACAGGGACCGCCCCCCGTCGCGCGAGCCCGCAACCAACGGGCCGATATTCGATGCGCGGGCGACGTGGTCGCAGGCCGACTATGAGCGCCGGTTCAAGACGCTGCACCAGCATTTGCGCCAGGGCGACTGCTACCAGGCCAACCTGACCTTTCCCGTGCATGCCCAATGGTCCGGCGAAGCGCTCGACGCCTTCGACGCGCTGATCGCCCGTCAGCCGGTGAAATACGGTTCGCTGGTCTCGCTCGGCGGGCCGGTCGTGCTGTCGCGTTCGCCCGAACTGTTCTTCGACATCGACAGCGAGGGCTGGATCGAGACACACCCGATGAAGGGCACCGCCCCGCGCGGCAAGACGCCGGAGGAGGACGCAGCCCTCAGGGAATTCCTGCGCAACGACGAGAAGAACCAGGCGGAAAACCGCATGATCGTCGATCTCCTGCGCAACGACATCTCGCTGATCAGCGAGGTCGGCACGCTCGACGTGCCTGAGCTTTTCCGCATCGAAAGCTATCCGACGGTGCACCAGATGGTCAGCCGCGTGCGCGCCAGGCTGTTGCCCGGATTGACCATCGAGCAGGTATTTGCCGCCCTCTTCCCCTGCGGCTCGATCACCGGCGCCCCCAAGATCCGGGCGATGGAGATCCTGCGTGACCTCGAAGGCACCCCGCGCGACGTCTATTGCGGCGCCATTGGCTGGATCGCCCCGGGCGGCACCATGCGCTTCAACGTGGCGATCCGCACCATCACGCTCTTTCCCGACGGCGAGGCCGTCTACAATGTCGGCGGCGGCGTCGTCTTCGATTCGACTGCCGAAGCGGAGTATGCCGAATGTCTTCTGAAAGCGCGTTTCGCCACGGGCACGGTGCCGGCTTCGAGCTGATCGAGACCATGCGCTGGGAGCCGCAAAGCGGTTTGCTGCGCGGCGGCCGACATCTGGCACGGCTCAAGGCGTCAGCCGAGGCGCTCGGGTTCGGGTTCGACAGGGCGGCGATCGAGCAGGCTTTGGCGCAGGCTGCAGGCGCCGACATGCCGCTCAGAGTCCGGCTTGCTCTCGCTCCGGACGGTAGCCGCGAAGTAACAAGCCAATCGTTCGTGCCGCTGGCATCGGATGCCGTCTGGACGCTGCGCATCGCGGCCACGAAGCTCGATTCCTCGAACAACTTGCTTCGCCACAAGACGACGCGCCGCGAGGCTTACGACCGCGCCCGCGCCGAATTCCCGCGCGAGGCTGCCGACGAGGTGATCCTGCTCAACGAGGCAAGCGAGGTCTGCGAAGGCACCATCACCAACATCTTCGTCGACATGGGCGACCGCGGCCCGCTGAAGACGCCACCCCTCGCCTGCGGTCTGCTCGCCGGCGTGCTGCGCGGGGAGTTGATCGACAAGGGCGAGGCGGTGGAGGCGGTGCTGGCGGCTGAAGACCTTCGCCGCGCGGCGCAAATCTGGATCGGCAATTCGCTGCGTGGGCTGATTGCGGCAAGGCTAGTCCAATGACGCGACATTATCGGCAAACCGGGCGCAGGTTAAGTCACAGCATATCAGCCCAGTCCGACAAATCGCCATGACCGACCCCACCCACACGCCCTATGACGGCAGCTCGAAACCCTTCGCCATCGGTCTCAAGCAGGCGGAGCCGCGCGACTGGATCGAGCTCGACGGCCATCTCGAAGCTTATCTGGCCGAGAAGGACCGGCTCTACGCCGAGATCCCGGACAAGGTGTTCGTCGCCGAGCCCGGCACGAAGCAGTCTCAAAGGGAAGTGCTGGACCTCCTGGTGGCGCATCTGACCGAGCGCTTTCCCGAGACCTATCGCATCGAGGAAGGCCGCTGCAGCATTGCCGGCACGGGCCGCTCCATCGACGTCCAGAATCCTGGTGACAGCCCGCTGGTCGCTGCCTCGAAGCTCGTCCAGGAAGACCTGATCCTGATGCGGCGCGGCGACGATGGCTGGCGGCTCGCCGCGGGTTCTCTGTGCTTTCCTTCGTCGTGGAGGCTGACGGAAAAATTCGGGCAGCCGATCGACAAGATACATGGCCCCGTGCCCGATTTCGGGCCTGGCACACGCATGGCCGAGCTGATCGCGCGCATGTTCGACAAGCTTGCCGTGCTTGTGGAACGTTTCAACTGGTCGATCCAGGCAGATGGCTCGCTCTATCACCCGCTTTCCGACCGCCAGCGTCTCGCCCGCTCGGCCGAGACGGAATCGACGTTTCCCGGCGCCGATGTCGCTCACGCCTTTATCCGCGTCGAGCGGCAAACCTTGCGCAAGCTGCCGGTCTCGGGCGACATCCTGTTCACCATCCGCATCCATCTCGACCCGCTGGCAGTGCTGGCCCGCCACGAGGACCGCCCCCGGCTGGCCGCCTCATTCGCCGATCAGCTGATGAGCCTCGACCGCCAACAGCTCGACTACAAGGGCCTGGTGGCCGACCGCGACAGGCTCGTCGGCTTTCTCTCCGAGATGAAAAAAGCCGGCTAATAGCGGCATAACGTCCGGCTCCTACAGCATCTGGGGCCGGGGGATTCGCTTTATTGTGACAAGCATGTATGGTTTAGCCGTTGAAGCCGGGTCAATCGGGGCCCGGCTCTTTTAGTGTGAGAAGGAGTGCCATAAAAAATGGCGAATGAAAAATGGCCCGTTTATGGTGAGATTACTGGCCCTGTTGTGATGATCGGCTTCGGCTCGATCGGTCGCGGAACGCTCCCCCTCATCGAACGCCATTTCAAGTTCGACAAGTCGCGCATGGTGATCATCGATCCCAGCGACGAAAACCGTAAGCTCGCGGATGAGCGCGGCATCAAATTCATCCAGGAGGCGGTAACCAAGGACAATTACAAGGACCTGCTGACGCCCCTGCTGACCAATGGCGGCGGCCAGGGCTTCTGCGTCAACCTGTCGGTCGACACCGGCTCGGTGGACCTCATGCATCTCTGCCGCAAGCTTGGCGTGCTCTATGTCGACACAGTGATCGAGCCATGGCTCGGCTTCTACTTCGACAACAACGCCGGCAATGACGAGCGCACCAACTATGCGCTGCGCGAGACGCTTCTGGCAGAACGGCGCAAGCATCCTGGCGGCACGACTGCGGTCTCCACCTGCGGCGCCAACCCAGGCATGGTCTCGTGGTTCGTCAAGCAGGCGCTGGTCAACCTCTCCAGGGACCTCGGCATCGAGTTCGAGGAGCCGGAGCAGCACGACCGCGAAGGCTGGGCCGCGCTGATGAAGAAGGCCGGCGTCAAGGGCATCCACATCGCCGAGCGCGACACCCAGCGCACCAAGAACCCCAAGCCGATGAACGTGTTCTGGAACACCTGGTCGGTCGAGGGCTTCATCTCCGAAGGCCTGCAGCCGTCCGAACTCGGCTGGGGCACACACGAGAAGTGGAAGCCCAAGAACGCCAAGAAGTTCAAGCACGGCAACAAGGGCGCGATCTATCTCGAACAGCCAGGCGCCAACACCCGCGTCCGCACCTGGTGCCCGACGCCGGGCGCACAATACGGCTTCCTGGTCACCCACAATGAGGCGATCTCGATCTCCGACTTCTTCACCGTGCGCTCGAAGAAGGGCAAGGTGACCTACCGGCCGACCTGCCACTATGCCTATCATCCATGCAACGACGCGGTGCTGTCGATGCACGAGATGTTCGGCGCCGCCGGCAAGCCCCAGCCTGTCCACCACGTCCTCGACGAGGACGAACTGGTCGACGGCATCGATGAACTCGGCGTCCTGCTCTACGGCCACGACAAGAATGCCTACTGGTTCGGCTCGCAGCTGTCGCTGGAGCAGGCGCGCAAGCTGGCGCCCTACCAGAACGCGACCGGCCTGCAGGTCTCGTCGGCGGTGCTCGCCGGCATGGTCTGGGCGTTCGAGAACCCCGAAGCCGGCATCGTCGAGGCCGACGAAACCGACTACAGGCGCTGCCTTGAAGTGCAGTTGCCCTATCTCGGACCGGTCAAGGGCTACTACACCGACTGGACGCCGCTCGAAGGCCGCCCCGGCCTGTTCGAGGAGGATCTCGACAAGGATGATCCCTGGCAGTTCCGCAACGTGCTGGTCCGGTAAGGAATACGGGAATAGAGCGGTAGGGGAATAAGGCAGTAGGGCACCAAGGAACCTGCTGCCATATTCTCCTACTGCCTTACTCCCTACCGCCCTGCCCTTGCCTTCATCGCCAAATCGGGCGATTGAAGTCAGGCGGACTGAGGAGAGGATTACTTGATGACGACTTCGCGCAAAATTGCTTCGGCCGGAGTGCTTGCCCTGCTTGCGGCCGCGATTGCCGGCTGTTCGACCAGCGGCGGCGGTTCGGGCGGGGGCTCCAGGCCAGCGCCGTCCGGCGTGGAAGGCGCATGGCTGGACGCCAAGGGCACCGGTCTTTCGACCTTCGCCAGCGGCGCATTCCAGACGGTCGCCACCGACACCGGCCAGAAGCTTTCCGATGGCACCTACATCCTGACCGGCGCCAACTCGGTGCAGATCAACGGTACTTCGCTGATCCGCCAGTCGCCGATCAGCTTCAACTGCCTGCTGATCTCGGCCAACCAGCTCAACTGCACCAGCTCTGCCGGCCAGCAGTTCACCCTGACCAGGCGCTCGGCCTGATTCAGACGTTGCGCCCGTCAAGGCGGGCGCAACGCTTCTCCTGAAGCTCCGGCTCGCCAAATACCCCGCGACAGTTCATCGGCTAGCGATGTCAATTGGCAAGTCAGTTGAGCCGGCTTGCAGCCTTCGATTCTCCCTTGCATCCGAAAAATCGGAATGTGAACATGGCGCCAAGGAATGTGTAACATTCCGGTCAAGCGAAGACGCTAAACGTCTCGCGGGGGTCATTCGGGAGATTTCAACATGAAGAGATTGGCTGCCATTGCGGCTTTGTCGGCTTCGGCGTTCGGTTATTCCGCCGCACCGTCATTTGCCGACTACACGTTGACCATTCTGCATATCAATGACTGGCACAGCCGCATTGAGAGCAACAACAAGTTTGAATCGACCTGCTCGACCGAGGAAGAGGGCAAGGGCGAGTGCATCGGCGGTGCCGCCCGCCTGGTGACGGCGATTGCCGACCAGCGCAAGAAGCTCGAAGGCCAGAACGTCCTGCTGCTTAACGGCGGCGACAATTTCCAGGGCTCGCTATTCTACACCACCTACAAGGGTGCGGCAGAAGCCGAATTCCTGAACCAGATGAAGTTCGACGCCATGACCGTCGGCAACCACGAATTCGACGACGGCGAAGAGGCGCTGGTGCCGTTCCTGGAAAAGATCCAGTTCCCGGTGCTCTCCGCCAACGTGCATCCCAATGCGCAGTCCAAGGTCGGCGACCGCATCAAGCCGTCGCTGGTGCTCGAAGTCGGCGGCCAGAAGATCGGCATAGTCGGCGCCGTCACCAACGATACGCCCGAAGTCGCCTCTCCCGGCCCCAACATCGCCATCGAGGACGACGTCAAGAACATCACCGCCGAAGTCGAGAAATTGAAGGCCGAGGGCGTCAACAAGATCATCGCGCTGACCCATGTCGGCTATCCCCGTGACAAGGAGATGATCGCCAAGATTCCCGGCGTCGACGTGGTCGTCGGCGGCCACTCGCACTCGCTGCTGTCGAACACCGACGCCAAGGCCGAAGGGCCCTACCCGACGATGATCGACAACCCCGAGGGCTACAAGGTTCCGGTCACCCAGGCCGCCTCCTACTCGAAATACCTCGGCGAGTTCACCGTCACCTTCGACGACAACGGTGTCGTCAAGGAAGCCAAGGGCGACCCGATCTATCTCGACAACTCGATCAAGCCCGACGAGGCCGTGCTTGCCCGCATCAAGGAGCTCGGCGCACCGATCGAGGAGTTGAAGAACAAGGAGGTCGCCGAGACCACCGCGATGATCGACGGCAGCCGCGAAAGCTGCCGCGCCCGCGAATGCGAGATGGGCAACCTGATCTCCGACGCCATCCTCGACCGTGTCAAGGACCAAGGCGTCACCATCGTCTTCCAGAACGGCGGCGGCATCCGCGCCTCCATCGACCAGGGCGTCGTCACCATGGGCGAAGTGCTGACCGTGCTGCCGTTCCAGAACACGCTCGCCACCTTCCAGCTTTCCGGCAAGGACATCGTCGCCTCGCTCGAGGCCGGCGTCAGCGAGATCGAGGAAGGCAAGGGCAAGTTCCCACAGGTCGCCGGTCTGAAATACTCCTTCGACAAGTCGGTTGCGGCCAATGCCGGCCGCATCAAGTCGGTCGAGGTGATGGACGGGGGCGCCTGGAAGCCGATCGACGAAGCCAAGGTCTACATGGTTGCCACCAACAACTACGTCCGCCAGGGCGGCGACGGCTACAAGCTGTTCGCCGACAACGGCGCCAACGCCTATGACTACGGTCCGAGCCTGGAGCAGGTAGTCGCCGACTATCTCGCCAAGAACCGGCCCTTCACGCCCAAGCTCGACGGCCGCATCACCGAGATCGCGGCGACGGTCGCCGCAGCACCCGCCCCCGCCGAACCGGCAAAGCCGGCCGAACCTGCCCCTGCGGCAGCCGAGCCGGCCAAGCCCGCCGACGCCGCAGCGGCACCGGCGGCGACAGCACCCGCAGCGGCGGAACCGGCAGCCGGCGCCGCAGGTGGCAAGACGCACACCATCGCCGCCGGCGACACTTTCTGGGATCTCGCCAAGACCTATCTCGGCGACCCCACCAAGTGGCAGGCGATCGCCGACGCCAATCCCGATACCCGGGCCAAGGATCTGCACATCGGCGGAACGCTTTCGATCCCGTCGACGAACTGATAGGGCTGACCTGTCCCAACAAGCCCGCCCGGCAAACCGGGCGGGCTTCGCTTTTGGAGATTGGCGAATAGGGAATAGTGAGTAGCGAATAGTCGGGCAGTACCCTTGGGCGCGCACGAGCCTGTTGGCTCACCCCCCCTCTATTCCCTACTCACTATTCTCTAATCGCTCCTTTGCCGGGTGCGGCCAGACGCGACATTGAACAGCGGCACCATTCAACTAGGTATCCCGCATAACGGAGACACCGAATGAACCTGACCACGACCATCGACGAAAAATCAGCCAAGGCGCCCGGCCCGTTCCCCAACGGCCACCCGTCGGTGCTCAAGCGCAAGGTCGGCGTCCTCCTGGTCAACCTCGGTACCCCCGACGGCACCGACAAGAAGTCGATGTGGCGCTATCTCCGCGAGTTCCTGTCCGATCCGCGCGTCATCGAGATGCCCAAGGTTCTGTGGTACCCGATCCTCTACGGTATCGTGCTCAACACGAGGCCGAAGAAATCGGGTGAGAACTACAAGAAGATCTGGAACACCGAACGCGACGAATCTCCGCTGCGCACCTACACCCGCGCCCAGGCGGAAAAGCTCTCCGAAGCCCTGCGTGACCTGCCCGACGTCGTCGTCGACTGGGGAATGCGCTACGGCAGTCCCTCGACCGAAAGCGCGGTCAACAAGCTGATCGCCCAGGGCTGCGACCGCATCGTCATGTTCCCGCTCTATCCGCAGTTCTCGGCGACGACGACCGCGACCGCCAGCGACCAGTTGTTCCGAGCGCTGATGAAAATCCGCGCCATGCCGTCGGTGCGCACCGTGCCTGCCTACTACGACGAGCCGGTCTATATCGAGGCGCTGGCGCGCTCGATCGAACAGCATCTTGCTTCGCTCGACTTCGAGCCGGAGATGATCCTCGCCTCCTATCACGGCATCCCGAAGCCGTATTTCGAGCGCGGCGACCCCTATCACTGCCATTGCGTGAAGACGACGCGGCTGCTGCGCGAACGCCTCGGCATGAGCGACAAGAAGCTGATGACCACCTTCCAGTCGCGCTTCGGCGCGCAGGAATGGCTGCAGCCTTACACCGACAAGACGGTCGAGCGGCTGGCCAAGGAAGGCGTGAAGTCGATCGCCATCGTCAATCCAGGCTTCTCGTCCGATTGCATCGAGACGCTGGAGGAGATCGCCGGCGAGAACGCCGAGATCTTCCACCATGCCGGCGGCAAGAACTTCTCCCACATCCCCTGCCTCAACGACAGCGCCGAAGGCATGGCCGTGATCGAGGCGATCACCCGGCGCGAACTGATGGGCTGGGTCTGACAGCAAAGGGCGGAACCTCCACCGGCGCGCGGCGTTGAACGCGGGCCAGGGAGACCCGCTACTCGTGACCCGCAAGCTCGACCTCAGGACCGGACGGCCCGTCTGGTACGCCTACCGCGCGCCGACGGTTGCGACCGGCAGGCTCGTCCGCGACATCAAGGCGGACGTCGCCATTGTCGGCATGGGCATCAGCGGCGCCATGGTGGCGGAAGCGCTGACGGATGCCGGCATGTCCGTGGTCTGCATCGACCGCCGCGGCCCGCTGTTGGGCTCGACCTCGGCAACCACGGCGCTGGTGCAATATGAGATCGACCAGCCGCTCTCCAAGCTTGCGCAACGCATCGGCAAGGACCGCGCCGAGCGCGCCTGGCGGCGATCCCGGCTGGCGGTGATGAACCTCAAGGCGCGCATCGACGAACTCGGCATCCGATGCAACGTCGAGACCAGGCAGTCGCTCTACCTTGCCGGCGACACGCTCGATGCGGACAGCTTGCGCATCGAGGCGGCAGCGCGCCGGCTTGCCGGCATCCATGCGACCTATCTGCCCAAGGCCGAGTTGCGCGAACGGTTCGGCATCGCGCGCGACGGCGCGATCCTGAGCCATGGCAATCTGGCGCTCGATCCGCGCAAGCTGACCGCAGGCCTACTGTTGACGGCACGCCAACGCAAGGCGCGCTTCTACGCACCGGCCGAGGCCACCGGCATTGCCACCAGCCGCGACGAGGTGACGGTCACCACCGGAGACGGCCCGACGATCACCGCAAGCCATGCGGTACTCGCCACTGGCTACGAACTCGTCGCTGGCTTCCAGGCGGGGACCGATCACCAGATCATCTCGACCTGGGCCATCGCCACGCGGCCACAGAAACGCGCGCTCTGGCCGGGCGCCGCCTTCATCTGGGAAGCGTCCGATCCGTACCTCTATCTGCGCGCGACGTCCGACGGCCGGGTGATCTGCGGCGGCGAGGACGAGGAGTTCACCGACGAGGCACGTCGCGATGCGCTGATCGCCGAAAAATCGGATCGCATCGCCGCCAAGCTGAAGCGGCTCCTGCCCCAACTCGACACCACGCCGGAATTCGCCTGGACCGGCTCGTTCGGCACCACCGCGACAGGCCTACCCTATATCGGGACACTTCCCCGGCAGCCGCGCATCCACGCCGTGATGGGCTATGGCGGCAATGGCATCACCTATTCGCGCATTGCCGCCGAGATCGTCAGCGCCGCCCTGTGCGGCAACGAAGATACCGACGCCGGCCTGTTCGGCTTCCGGCGCTGAGCCGGGCAGCATTTAGCGGTTCCCTTGTTGTAACGCCGCCGAAACGCCCTTAAGTCTTTTTGCGCATGCGGCGCGACTTGTGAATCGCGCGCTCAACTTGCGGGGGTGTTTCGAATGGACTTCAGCGGCTTCGACGTGGTCATTCCGGTCCTTGTCGTACTGGTTCTGTTGCTGCTGTTTGCCGGCATCAAGACCGTCCCGCAAGGTTACAATTACACGGTCGAGCGCTTCGGCCGCTACACCAAGACGCTGACGCCCGGCCTCAACCTGATCATCCCCTTCATCGACCGCATCGGCGCCAAGATGAACATGATGGAGCAGGTTCTCGACGTGCCGACGCAAGAGATCATCACCAAGGACAACGCGATGGTCGCCGTCGACGGGGTCGCCTTCTATCAGGTGCTCAGCGCTCCGCAGGCCGCCTATCAGGTGGCCGGCCTGCAGAACGCCATCCTCAACCTGACGATGACCAACATCCGCACCGTGATGGGCTCGATGGACCTCGACGAGCTTTTGTCGAACCGCGACGCCATCAACGAGCGGCTGCTGCGTGTCGTAGACGAAGCGGCGCACCCCTGGGGCATCAAGATCACCCGCGTCGAGATCAAGGACATCAACCCGCCGGCGAACCTCATCGAGTCGATGGGCCGACAGATGATGGCGGAACGCAACAAGCGCGCCCAGATCCTCGAAGCCGAGGGCATGAAGCAGGCGCAGGTGCTGGAAGCCGAGGGCCGCAAGGAAGCCGCCTTCCGCGACGCCGAGGCCCGCGAGCGCGCCGCCGAAGCCGAAGCCCGCGCCACCCAGGTGGTGTCGGAAGCCATCGCCAAGGGCGACGTCCAGGCGATCAACTACTTCGTCGCCCAGAAATACACCGAGGCGCTGGCCAAGATCGGTTCGGCATCGAACAGCAAGGTGGTGTTGATGCCGATGGAGGCATCGTCGCTGATCGGCACGCTCGGCGGCATCGGCGAGATCGCCAAGGAGGTGTTCCGCGACGGCGGCACCGCCGGAGCTCAACGCCAGGCCTCGCGCACGCCCAGGATTCCGCCCGAGCAGACCTGAGCCGGCAAGCCGGGCCTGGGTGAATTGAGGAACCGCACATGATCGCAAGCATCGTTGCCGAACTCGGTCCCTGGAACTGGATGCTGCTCGGCTTCATCCTGCTGTGCCTGGAGATTTTCGCCCCGGGCGTGTTCCTGCTGTGGATCGGCATTGCCGCGCTGATCGTCGGCTCGGCCTCGCTGCTGCTCTGGGATGTGGCGTTCTGGAGCTGGCAGGTCCAGGTCCTGGTCTTCCTCGTGCTCGCCCTCGCCTCTGCCTACATCGGCAAGAAGATCGTCCGCGACCGCGAAGACCCCTCCGACCAGCCGCTGCTCAACCGGCGCGGCGCCCAGATGATCGGCCGCACCGCGACATTGACCGAGCCGATCAAGGAAGGGCGCGGCCGCATCAAGCTCGGCGACACGATGTGGCGAGTGTCAGGCCCCGACCTACCCGTGGGCACGCAGGTACGCGTCACCGCTGCCGCCGACACCGACCTGGAGCTTGTCGTCGAGCCTGTGTGAGGCGGTGGCGCGGCTCAGGCCGCGCCGATCCTCAGAAGGTCGTGGAAGTGGACGATGCCGACAGGCTTGTCGCCTTCGACCACGGGGATGGCGCTGATGTTGTACTCGTTGAGCATCGCCGTCGCCGTGCCCGCCAGCATCTGTGGCGGCACCGTCTTCGGCTGTCGGGTCATGATGTCCTCGACATTGGTCTCGGCGAGATTGCGGTCGAGATTGCGGGCCAGGTCGCCATCGGTGACGATACCGGCAAGCCTGCCCTGCTCGTCGACGACGACGACGCAGCCGAAACGCTTCTTGGACAGCGTCTTCACCGCCTCGGGCATCTTGGTGCCGATCGCGACGATCGGCATTTCGTCACCCTTATGCATCAGGTCGCCGACCGGCATCAGGCTGGCGCCGAGCTGGCCACCGGGATGGAAGGTGCGGAAATGGTCGGCGGTGAAGCCGCGTGCCTCCAGCAGTGCCACCGCCAGCGCATCGCCGACGACGAGCTGGAGCAGCGTCGAGGTGGTGGGCGCAAGCCCGTGCGGGCAGGCTTCCGGCGTGCGCGGCAGCGACAGCACGACATCGGCCTGACGCGCCAGTGCCGACGTGTCGCCGGCAGTGATAGCAATCAGCGGGATCGAGAACCGCCGGGAATAGCCGACGATGCCCTTGAGTTCCGCCGTCTCGCCCGACCATGAGATGGCGACGATGGCGTCGTCCTTGGTGATCATGCCGAGATCGCCATGGATGGCTTCGGAAGGATGGACGAAATAGGCTGGAGTTCCGGTGGATGCCAAGGTTGCAGCCACCTTGGAGCCGATATGGCCGCTCTTGCCGACGCCGGTGATGATGGCGCGGCCGTTCAGCTGGCCGAGGATCGACACGGCCCGGGCGAAGGGCTCCGCCAGCGGCCCTTCGAGCGCGGCCGCAAGCGCGGCGATGCCGACCTGCTCGGTGGCGACGGTGCGGAGCGCGGAGGCGATCGACGCCTGCCGGTCCGGCTCTTTTTTCAGCGATCCAGCGTGCATGGCGCATGCGTTAGCGCGTCGCACGGCCCCTGTCCACGATTATCCGCCCGACATGGCGGCCTGCGGCGGCAGCCGGAAACGCTCCGTTAACCATGGCGATTTACCAGTTGGTAAGTGCGGCGCTCATGCGTCGGCGAAGCAGTGGTGAAGATGGCGCAGGGCAGGGCAGGGCAAAACAGGCGGATGAGCGGTGCGGGATTGCGCTTCTTGCTGGCAACGGCAAGCGCGGCAACCCTGCTTTGCGCCCTGCCGGTGCATGCCCAGGAAGCAGGTCTGCGGGGCGCCATCAGCGAGGGCGACACCGCCGGCCTGTTGCGCACGCGACCGGCCCAGCAGGCCACGCCCGAAGTCCAGGACCAGGCCGCCACCTACCAGCCCATCAGTCCGGGCGCCTTGCCGGAGCAGAACGATCCGACGATCTCGGACGAACTGTTCAGCGAGCCGCCAAACGCAGATGCGGCCGCTACCGGCGCAAGATCTTCCATTCGTCCGCCGACGACCGCGCTCCAGCGCGCCAGGGACGCGCGCGAAAAGCTTGCCGCCCCCGGACGGGCAGCTACTCCAAGGACGGCCACGCCTGAGCCGGACGAGGATCTGACCACCGGCACGGTGCGCCAAGGGACCGTCGATTCGCTGACCGAGGAAGAAAACGGACCGGAATCGGAACGCCAGGGAGCGATCGAGGGCCGCAGGCCGGTGCCGGACGAAAATCCGTTCGAGCCGACCGGCATCCGCTTCGGCACCTTCGTGCTCAAGCCGAGTCTCGAACAGGGCGTCACCGCCACCTCCAACGCCGATTCGAGTTCGGACGGCAAGTCGGCAGTGCTGTCGGAAACCACGCTGCGCCTGAACGCGGCCTCGGACTGGGACAACCACTCGGCGACCATCGACGCCTACGGCATTTTCCGCAAATCCGTCTCGGGCCAGGAGGTCAAGGACACAGAAGCCGGCATCGACGGCCGCCTGCAGCTCGACTTTGCCGACGATATCCGCGCCATAGCCTCCCTCGGCTACGACATCCGCCCGGAATCGGCGAGTTCGCCGGTGGTGATCGTCGACACCGCCTCGCGCCCGGTGCGCCACACCATCGACGGCAGCGTCGGCCTGGAGAAGGACGTCGGTAAATTCCGCTTCGCCGTGACAGGCGAAGCCACCAGGGAAAGCTACGGCGACGCCGAATTGTCGGACGGCACTACGCTTTCACAGGAAGACAGGAACTCTACGCTCTATGCCGGGCGTTTCCGTGCCGGCTACGAGATTTCGCCGGCGCTGACGCCCTTCGGCGAAATCGAATATGGCCGCCGCGTCCACGACCTCCGGTTCGACACCGCCGGCTTCGAGCGCTCCTCGAACCGGATCGGCGCCCGTGCCGGCGTCGAACTCGACATGGGCGAAAAATTCGGCGGCGAGATTTCCGCTGGCTGGCTCTCCGAGGATTTCGACGATGACCGGCTGGAAACCATCTCGGCGGCGACGATCGCCGCGGATCTCCGCTGGTCGCCGATGCGCGGCACCATCGTCGCGCTCAACGGAACCACCCTGGTCGAAGGCTCGACGACACCGGGCGAAAGCGGCTCGGTGCTCTATTCCGGTCGCCTCAGCGTCGAACGCCAGATCCGCGCCAACCTCACCGGCTTTGCCGCAGCCGGCATGGGCTGGCGAGACTATGCCGGCAGGGACGACCATGAACTGAGGCTGAGCGCCGAGGCGGGCCTGACCTGGTGGCTCAACCGCTATGCCGGCCTCACCGGTAGGCTACGCCACGAAACCTTCGACAGCACCTTGTCCGGCCGCGACAGCAAGACCAACAGCGTCTTCGTCGGGCTGAGGGTGCAGCGCTAGGAGCTGCGCGTCTCTGGCGGGATGCAACCCAAAATCCTCATGGTGAGCCTGTCGAACAACAGGTTTGGGTAGCCAACAGCGATATGACGTGCGTCGACCCAAAGCGGACCTGACGCATCGGCGCAGTCCGTCTCGAGGTCAAGCAGGAACGTACGTCAACCTGATCACGTCCTCGCCAATTGGATCGCTGGCCACAAGGCGGAGCCGGGGCCGCGGGCCGGCGAAGAATGGCTTGCCGCGACCGAGCACGACGGGGTGGAGGTAGATGCGATACTCATCAACAAGACCAAGGTCGGTTAGGCTTCGTGCCAAGTCTGGTCCGCCAACTTGAATCTCCCCGACGATCTGAGCCTTGAGCCCACGTATCGTCGCCTCGATGTCATTGTCGACAAGCGTGGCGTTGGGGCCGACTGACTTCAAAGAGCGCGACACGACCCACTTCGGCTGGCTCCGCCAGGCAGCCGCAAAGTCGCGCCTCGCAGCGTCCCACTCGGGATGATCCTCGTCCCAATAGCGCATGACCTCGTACAAATGGCGACCGTACACGCTACCCACCTGGTCGCGCGCCTGCTCGATGAAGTGATGGAAAAGCGTTGGGCTTGGCCCAAACGCCATGTGGTCGACGTAGCCGTCCAAGGACTGGTTCATTCCAAAAACGAGCTTCGCCATGATGCAAATCCTCCCCCCCAGCTCTTTTAGAATAGCTTGAACCGACGGTGCGTTGAAGCGGGCGGTCACTCTACGCGCACTCGCCAAAGGGAATCCCATGCGGACTCTTGCGAAAGCACTTCCTGCAATCCGACATTCCGACCTCGCCAGCCAGGAACGAGCAGAGTGTGTCGGCAATCCATGCCGCGACGCGACAGAAGCCAGAAGCGGTCGAGAGCCAGCAAGAGGGCATCGAGGTCCGCCGTCACCAGCCACGTCAAGCGGCGGTTCGACCAGCGCACAGGCCAGTGACGGTTTCTTTCAACCCGCTCTCGCCATCGCCGCCAAAGATCTCGCTCATGACCAGTTCCGCAAGCGGCAGCCGGTTGCCCCAGCCATGCCGTTCGAGATCAGGCCGCAGCGCAAACTCGCTGACCCGGCCGACGCAGAGATAGGCGACGGGCACGACATGTTCGGGAATGGCTAGCACCTGCTTGAGCGCCTCGCGGTCGATGATGCTGACCCAGCCGACACCGACGCCTTCGGCCCGCGCCGCCAGCCAGAAATTCTGCACCGCGCAGACGGTGCTGTAGAGGTCCATTTCGGGATTGTGCCATCGCCCCAGCGGCGAGTTCTGCGAGCGGCTGCGGTCGCAGGTGACCACGAGATTGAGCGGGCTCTCGCAGATGCCCTCGAGCTTGAGCTTGCGGTACAGCGCCTGCCGCTCCTCGGCGATATGGGGCAGTTCCTGCTGGCGTGCGGCCAGGAACAGGTCGCGGACCTTCTGCCTGCGCTGAAGATCGCGGATGACAATGAAGTTCCACGGCTGCATGAAACCCACCGACGGCGCGTGATGGGCTGCCATCAGCAGGCGCGCCAGTACCTCGTCGTCGAGCGGGTCGGGCAGGAAATGGCTACGCACGTCGCGCCTCGTGAAGATGGCGCGGTAGACGGCATCCTGCGCTGCCGTGTCGAAACAGCCTGAACTGGCATGGGTATGGTCGGCCGGCATCGCGTGTCCCCTGGCGAGCAATCGGTTTCCGCCGCTTGACCATGCGATGGACGATTTCTGCCGGGCCGGTCTTCTGGCTCGAGTTCAACCCGCCTTCGGCGCCTTCCCGTTCAACGAACAGTGGCTTTTGCCGATGCGGTCCCTCTTACAGCGTTGGGCACGCCACGGATTTTCACCGTGTTCCCGATTCTCCCGCATCGCTGCGGGCACCTGGCAGGAGATGTCTACACGGCACTGACGCCGATGGCCATCGCCCCGCGCGTCCAAACCTGGCGCGCGGGCGACATCTGAAGCGAAGTCAGCGACCCGGCTTCATCTCGTTGAGCAGGCCCTCGATGACACCCGCCATGCGCTCGTTGATATCCGTGCGCGACAGCGCAAAGGCGACGTTGGCCTCGACGAATCCTTCCGGTGAGCCGCAATCGAAGGTGCGGCCACGATAGTGATAGCCGTAGAAAGACTGCTGCTTCTCGAGCTTGAGCATCGCATCGGTAAGCTGGATCTCGTCGCCGGCGCCGCGCTCCTGCTTGGCCAGGATGTCGAAGATCTCCGGCTGCAGGATGTAACGGCCGTTGATGAAGAGGTTCGAAGGCGCCGTCCCCTGCTTCGGCTTTTCCACCATGCCTTCGATCTCGAAGCCGGTGTGGACAGCCTTGCCCTTGCCGACGATGCCATATTTGTGCGCCTCGGCAGGGTCGCATTCCTGCACGGCGATGATGTTGTTGCCGGTCTCGGCATAGAGCTCGACCATCTCGCGCATGCAGCTCTTTTCCGACTGCATGATCATGTCGGGCAGAAGCAATGCGAAGGGCTCGTCGCCGACCAGCTCGCGCGCGCACCACACCGCATGGCCAAGCCCGAGCGGCACCTGCTGGCGGGTGAACGAGGTCTGGCCAGGGCCTGGCTGCAGGCGCTGCAGGCGCTCCAGCTGCTCGTTCTTGCCGCGCTGTACCAGCGTGTCATAAAGTTCGAACTGGACGTCGAAATGATCTTCGATAACTGCCTTGTTGCGGCCGGTGACGAAGATGAAGTGTTCAATTCCCGCCTCGCGTGCCTCATCGACCACGTATTGGATCACTGGACGATCGACGACCGTCAGCATTTCCTTGGGAATCGACTTGGTGGCAGGCAGAAAACGCGTGCCGAGGCCCGCGACCGGAAAAACTGCCTTGCGAACTCTTTTCATTGCTTGGTCATCCGATGGAAGATTGCGAGTATCGGGCAGGGATACTGCCACACCCGAATTGATGAATACTGAATGCGTTCACATATTCGCCGGCAGCGGACAAGAGCAGCGATCACGCGATCTTGATTGTCCTAGCCAGTCGGGAAACAATCGCCAAAGCCGCTTTTCGTTCCCCAAGGGGGCTATGGTAAACTGATTGATAACCGGCATCGGCGATGAATCGTATTTCTGATCTCTCCAAGGAGGAAAGAATGCCCCTTCGCAAGACCGCCAAAGGCCTCGCCAGCGCCGCTGCAATCGCCGGCCTTTCGCTGGCGTTGATGCTGCCTGCCGGCCCGGCGGCGGCCGAAGCCGGCTTCCAGCGCTGGGTGGCGAGCTTCCGCTCCGTCGCCGCAGACAACGGGATTTCCGGCTCGACCTACGACCGCGCCTTTCGCGGCGTGACCTCGGCCGACCCCGAAGTGCTGGAAAAGGCCCGCTTCCAGCCCGAATTCACCGCGCCCGTCTGGGATTATTTCGACAATCGCGTCCATGACCAATCGATTACGGTCGGCCGCGAGATGGCCCGCAAGTGGAAGCCGTGGCTCGACCGTATCGAGGCCAGTTATGGCGTCGACCGCTACATCCTGCTTGCCATCTGGTCAATGGAATCGAACTACGGCGAGATTCTCAAGAACGACAAGGTGATGCGCAATGTCGTGCGCTCGCTCTCGACGCTCGCCTATGGCGACCAGCGGCGCGCGAAGTTCGCCCGGACCCAGCTGATCGCGGCGCTCAAGATCCTTCAGCGCGGCGACATCGACGAAAGCCACCTGGTGGGCTCGTGGGCCGGCGCCATGGGCCACACCCAGTTCATTCCGACCAGTTACCAGGCCTATGCCGTCGACGCCGATGGCAACGGCAAGCGTGACATCTGGAACTCGATACCCGACGCGCTCGCCACCGCCGCCAACCTGTTGAAGAAGAACGGCTGGCAGGGTGGCAAGACCTGGGGCTACGAGGTCGTGCTGCCTGAGGGCCGCAAGTTCCCGACCGGCTCTCTGACGCTCGACAAGTGGGCTTCGCTCGGCGTCGAACGCGCCAATGGCAAGGCCTTCAAGCGCGGGTCGGATGTCGCCACCCTCAAGGTGCCGGACGGCCGCGGCGGTCCAGCCTTCCTGATGACCAAGAATTTTTCGGTCATCAAGCGCTACAACAACGCCGACAAATATGCTTTGGCCGTAGGCCTTCTTGCCGACGAAATCGCCGGCTATGGCGGTCTGGTCCAGGACTGGAAGCGCCCCTTCACCAAGCTCAGCTTCGAAGAGAAGCAGGAGTTGCAGAAGCGGCTGTCGGCGCATGGCTATTACGACGGCAAGGCGGACGGCAAGATCGGCGAGGGTTCGCGCTCGGCGATCAAGTCTTTCCAGGCACAGCTGGGCTTGACGCAGGACGGCCATCCGAGCATGGAAGTGCTCAAATGGCTGAGGCGGAATTAGCAATCGGAGGTTGCTGTTGGCATCGTCGCGTCTTTCGAGAAAACTCGCTCTGCGCCTGACGATGCCGCTGGTCGCGGTGGCGGTCGCGTTGACCGCCATTGCGAGCACGATGCCCTCCCCGGCCGTTGCCCAGGAAGGCATCTTGCGGCGCTGGTCGCTGCGCGACCTGTTCATGCCGCGCCGCGAGCCGCGCGTCGACCCGTACATCCTTGAGCAGCCGCAGGGCCAGCCGCGCAAGAAGATCCGCAAGACGCCACGCAAGCCGAAGGCAACTGTCGGCAATGTCAGCCGTCCTGCCGAGCCCGCCGTGCCTGTGATCGAGAAGGCAGCCGACGCACGTGTCGTGCTGGTCATCGGCGACTTCCTCGGGGGCGGTCTTGCCGAAGGACTGGGCACCGTCTTTGCCGAGAACGCCAAGATCCGCGTTATCGACAGGACCAATGGGTCGTCGGGCTTCGTGCGCGAGGACCACTACAACTGGCCCGAGCAGGCCAAGGCACTGATCGAACAGGAAAAGCCGGCCGCTGTCATCGTCATGATGGGTTCCAACGACCGCCAGCAGATGCGGGTCGCCGACAATCGCGAGCCTCCGATGAGCCCGGGCTGGACCAAGGAATACACCGCGCGCACCGAAAAGCTCGCCAAGGCCATCGCCGAGACCAAGGTTCCGTTCCTGTGGGTCGGCATGCCGGCGTTCAAATCGTCGAAGATGAGCACCGACATGCTGGCCTTCAACGATATCTACCGTGCCGCGACCGAGGCCGCCGGCAGCGAGTTCGTCGATGTCTGGGACGGTTTCGTCGATGAGAACGGCGCTTTCGTCACCTCGGGACCCGACATCAACGGCCAGCCGGTGCGGCTGCGTTCCGACGACGGCATCAACGTCACCCGCGCCGGCAAGCGCAAGCTCGCCTTCTTTGCCGAAAAGCCGCTCAACAAGCTGCTCGGCATCACACCGCAAGGGACGGAGACCGTCGTTCCGGCGAGCCTGCCGCAGGCGACCCCCGGCGAGCTCAACGTGCCGGTCAACATCGACCGCACCGTGCCGGTCTCGCTTTCCGATCCCGAGCTCGATGGCGGCACCGAGTTGATGGGCGCGCAGGCGGCACCCAAAGGCGATCCGCGCTCGCCCGGCGAGAAGCTCGCCGTGCAGGGAATAGCGCCTGCGGCTCCGCCTGGACGCGCCGATGATTTCTCCTGGCCGCCCAAGCCGCTGCCGACAGCGCAGGGCACTGAAACGACGACCGCGATCAAGCGGTAGGCTTGCAAATCCCCAGATATGAAAAAGGCGCCTCGCGGCGCCTTTTTGTTTCGATCGAACCGTCGTCAGCGTGGCAGGACGCTCGAGCCCATCAGCGCCAGGTCGATCGACTGCGCGGCCTGGCGACCTTCGCGGATCGCCCAGACGACCAGCGACTGGCCGCGGCGCACGTCGCCGGCGACATAGAGCTTGTCGACATTGGTCTTGTAGTCCTGCTCGTTGGCCGAAACGTTGGTCGAACGGCGGCTGTCGGTGGCGATGTCGAGCTTGCCTTCAAGTTCCTTGACCAGGCCGCCGGAAATCGGACCGGCAAAGCCGATGGCGATGAAGGCGAGATCGGCGCGGATGACGAACTCGGTACCGGGGATCGGCTTGCGCTTGTCGTCGACTTCGCAGCACTTGACGCCGGTCAGCTGGCCTTCCTCGCCGATGAACTCCAGCGTCGCCACCTGGAACTCGCGCTGCGCGCCTTCGGCCTGCGACGACGAGGTGCGCATCTTGGTCGCCCAATAGGGCCACACGGCGAGTTTGTTTTCCTTTTCCGGCGGCTGCGGCCGGATGTCGAGCTGGGTGACGCGGACCGCGCCCTGGCGGAACGCCGTGCCGACGCAGTCGGATGCGGTGTCGCCGCCACCGACGACGACGACGTGCTGGCCGCCAGCGACGATCGGCTCGGACGGCCAGGCAACCGACTGGATGTCCTCGCCGCCGACGCGCTTGTTCTGCTGGACGAGATAAGGCATCGCGTCATGCACGCCCAGGAGATCGTCGCCGGGGATACCCGCCGGACGCGGCGTCTCGGAGCCGCCGCAATAGAGCACGGCGTCGAATTCGGCGAGCAATTCGCCGACCTTCTTGTCGACGCCGACATTGACGCCGCAATGGAAGGTGACGCCCTCGCCCGCCATCTGCTCGACGCGGCGGTCGATATAGTGCTTCTCCATCTTGAAGTCCGGGATGCCGAAGCGCAGCAGGCCGCCGGGACGGCTCTCGCGCTCATAGACGTGGACGTCATGGCCGGCGCGGCCGAGTTGCTGGGCCGCCGCCATGCCGGCGGGACCCGAGCCGATGACAGCCACCTTCTTTCCGGTCTTCTTTTCCGGCGGATAGGGCCTGATGTAGCCGGTCTCGTAGGCCTTGTCGGCAATCGCCTGCTCGACCGTCTTGATGGCGACCGGAATGTCCTCGAGGTTCAGCGTGCAGGCTTCCTCGCAAGGCGCGGGGCAGATGCGGCCGGTGAATTCGGGGAAGTTGTTGGTCGAATGCAGGTTGCGGATCGCATTGTCCCAGTCGCCATTGTAGACCAGATCGTTCCAGTCGGGGATTTGGTTGTGCACTGGACAGCCCGTCGGGCCGTGACAGAACGGGATGCCGCAATCCATGCAGCGCGCGGCCTGCTTTTCGACTTCCTTGTCCGACATCGGCAGCGTGAATTCACGGAAATGCCGAATGCGGTCGGAAGCCGGCTGGTACTTGTGCACCTGCCGGTCGATCTCGAGAAAACCTGTAACCTTGCCCATCGTAACTCTCGTCAGTCATGCCCAGCGTCTCGGCGCGGGCGTCTCATTCCACCACTTCAAATGAAGCATGCGATGGCGCAGCACCCGTTGCGGGCGCCGCGCCGGCCGGACGGTCGCGGTCACTCCGCCGCGACGTTCATCCTCATGCGCTCCATCTCGATCAGCGCGCGGCGGTACTCCACCGGCATGACCTTGCGGAATTTGGGTCGGTAGCTCGCCCAGTCGTCCAGGATCTGCTTGGCACGGGTCGAACCGGTGTAGTGCATGTGGTTCGAAATCAGCTGAACCAGCCGCTCTTCGTCATGGCGGGTCATGTCGCCCGAGACGTCGACACGGCCCATATGGGCGATGTCGCCGCCATGATGGTGGAGCTTTTCGAGCATGTCGTCCTCTTCGGGGACCGGTTCGAGCTCGACCATCGCCATGTTGCAGCGTTCGGCGAAATCGCCGTCCTCGTCGAGCACATAGGCCACGCCACCGGACATGCCGGCCGCGAAGTTGCGCCCGGTCTTGCCGATGACGACGACGACGCCGCCGGTCATGTATTCGCAGCCATGGTCGCCGACGCCCTCGACGACGGTGACCGCGCCCGAGTTGCGCACGGCGAAACGTTCGCCGGCGACGCCGCGGAAGTAGCACTCGCCCTCGGTCGCACCGTAGAGCACGGTGTTGCCAACGATGATCGACTCCTCGGCGAGTATTTTGGAATCCTCGGACGGCCGGATGACGATGCGGCCACCCGACAGGCCCTTGCCGACATAGTCGTTGCCGTCACCGACGAGTTCGAAAGAGATGCCGCGTGCCAGGAACGCGCCGAAGGACTGGCCGGCGGTGCCTGTCAGCTTGACCGAGATCGTGTCCTCGCGCAGGCCCTTGTGCTTGAAGCGCTTGGCGACCTCGCCCGACAGCATCGCACCGGTCGAACGGTCGACGTTGCGGATCGTGGCTTCGATCTTCACCGGCTGACGCGCTTCGAGCGCCGGCTTGGCTTCTGCGATCAGCCTGCGGTCGAGCACGTCGTCGATCGGGTGCTTCTGGCGTTCGGTCCAGTGCGACGCCTCGCGCGACGCGTCCGGCTTGTAGAACACCTTGGAGAAGTCGAGCCCGCGCGACTTCCAGTGGTTGATCAGCTCGCGCTTCTCAAGCAGGTCCGCGTCGCCGATGATCTGGTCGAGATGGGTGAAGCCCATCTTGGCCAGCAGCTCGCGCACCTCTTCCGCCACGTAGAAGAAGTAATTGATGACGTGCTCGGGCGTGCCCTTGAAGCGCTTGCGCAGCACCGGGTCCTGGGTGGCGACGCCAACCGGGCAGGTGTTGAGATGGCACTTGCGCATCATGATGCAGCCAGCCGCGATCAGCGGTGCGGTCGAGAAGCCGAATTCGTCGGCGCCAAGCAGCGCGCCGATGACGACGTCGCGGCCGGTACGCAGGCCGCCGTCGACCTGGAGCGCGACGCGCGAACGCAGGCCGTTCAGCACCAGCGTCTGGTGCGTCTCGGCAAGGCCCATTTCCCACGGGCTGCCGGCATGCTTGAGCGAGGTGAGCGGCGAAGCGCCCGTGCCGCCATCATAGCCGGAGATCGTGATGTGGTCGGCGCGCGCCTTGGCGACACCTGCCGCCACCGTGCCGACGCCCACTTCCGACACCAGCTTGACCGAAACGTCGGCCGCCGGGTTGACGTTCTTCAGGTCGTAGATCAGCTGCGCCAGATCTTCGATCGAATAGATGTCGTGGTGCGGCGGCGGCGAGATCAGGCCGACCCCTTGCGTCGAATGGCGGGTCTTGGCGATCGTCGCGTCAACCTTGTGGCCAGGCAGCTGGCCCCCCTCGCCGGGCTTGGCGCCCTGGGCGACCTTGATCTGCATCATGTCGGAGTTGACCAGATATTCGGTCGTCACGCCGAAGCGGCCCGAGGCCACCTGCTTGATCGCCGAACGCTCCGGGTTCACCGAACCGTCGGGCAGCGGCAGATAACGATCCGGCTCCTCGCCGCCTTCGCCGGTGTTCGACTTGCCGCCGATCCGGTTCATGGCGATGGCGAGCGTCGAATGCGCCTCGCGGCTGATCGAGCCGAAGGACATCGCCCCGGTCGAGAAGCGCTTGACGATCTCGGCTGCCGGCATGACGTCGTCGATGGAAACCGGCTTGCGCCCGCTCTCTTCCGCGGGCTTGATGTGGAACATGCCACGGATGGCCTGGGCACGCGCCGTTTCGCTGTCGATCTGGGCCGAGAACTCCTTGAAGGTCGACCACGAACCTGAGCGAACGGCATGCTGGAGCGATGCAACCGCGTCTGGCGACCACATGTGGGCCTCGCCGCGCATGCGGTACATGTACTCCCCGCCGACTTCCAGCGCATTGCGCAGCACCGGGTCGGGACCGAAGGCAGCCTCGTGGCGGCTGACGGTCTCGGCCGCGATTTCCTCCAGGCCGACGCCCTCGATGTTGGTCGCGGTGCCGGTGAAGTACTTCTCGACGAAGTCGGTCTTCAGGCCGATGGCGTCGAAGATCTGAGCGCCGCAATAGGACTGGTAGGTCGAGATGCCCATCTTGGACATGACCTTGAGGATGCCCTTGCCGATCGACTTGATATAGCGGCCGACGACTTCCGAGCCGTCGACCTCAGGCGGGAACTCGCCCCGCTTGTGCATGTCGGTCAGCGTGTCGAAGGCGAGATACGGGTTGATCGCCTCGGCGCCGTAGCCGGCCAGGCAGCAGAAGTGATGCACTTCGCGCGGCTCGCCCGATTCCACCACGAGGCCGACCGAGGTACGCAGGCCCTTGCGGATCAGGTGGTGGTGGACGGCAGCGGTTGCCAGCAGCGTCGGGATGTCGATGCGGTCAGGCCCGATCTGCCGATCGGACAGGATGATGATGTTATAGCCGCCGGCGACCGCAGCTTCCGCGCGCTCGCACAGCCGCTCGATGGCACCCGCCATGCCGGCAGCCCCTTCGGCCGCCGAATAGGTGATGTCGATCGTCTTGGTGTCGAACCGGTCCTCGGTGTGGCCGATGGAGCGGATCTTCTCCAGATCGGCATTGGTCAGGATCGGCTGGCGCACCTCGAGCCGCTTGCGACGCGAGGATCCGACCAGGTCGAAGATGTTCGGGCGCGGGCCGATGAACGACACCAGGCTCATCACCAGCTCCTCGCGGATCGGATCGATCGGCGGGTTGGTGACCTGGGCGAAGTTCTGCTTGAAATAGGTGTAGAGCAGCTTGGCCTTGTCCGACATCGCCGAGATCGGCGTGTCGGTGCCCATGGAGCCGACAGCTTCCTGTCCGGTCGTCGCCATCGGCGACATCAGCAGCTTGGTGTCTTCCTGGGTGTAGCCGAAGGCCTGCTGGCGATCGAGCAGCGAGACGTCCTTGCGCAGCTCGCGCGGCTCGACCGGCTTCAGCTCTTCAAGGATCAGCTGGGTGTTGGCCAGCCACTTCTTGTAAGGGTGCTTGGTGGCGATCTCGGACTTGATCTCCTCGTCCGAGATGATGCGGCCCTCGACCAGGTCGATCAGCAGCATCTTGCCGGGCTGCAGGCGCCACTTCTTGACGATGTGCTTTTCGGCGACCGGCAGCACGCCGGCCTCCGAGGCCAGGATCACCCGGTCATCGTCAGTGACGATGTAGCGGGCCGGACGCAAGCCGTTGCGGTCGAGCGTGGCGCCGATCTGGCGGCCGTCGGTGAAGCACACCGCTGCCGGGCCGTCCCACGGCTCCATCAGCGCGGCGTGGTATTCGTAGAACGCCTTGCGGTCGGCATCCATCGACTTGTTGCCGGCCCAGGCTTCCGGGATCAGCATCATCATGGCGTGCGCAAGCTTGTAGCCGCCCTGGAACAGGAACTCGAGCGCATTGTCGAAGCAGGCCGTGTCCGACTGCCCCTCATAGGAGATCGGCCAGAGCTTGGAGATGTTATTGCCGAACAGCTCGCTGTCGACCGAAGCCTGGCGCGCCGCCATCCAGTTGTTGTTGCCACGCACCGTGTTGATTTCGCCGTTGTGGGCGACCATGCGGTACGGGTGAGCCAACTTCCACGACGGGAAGGTGTTGGTCGAAAAGCGCTGGTGGACGAGGATCAGCGCCGTCTCGAAACGCGGATCGTTGAGGTCCTTGTAATAGACGCCGACCTGGTTGGCCAGGAACATGCCCTTGTAGACGATAGTGCGCGCCGACAGCGACACGCAGTAGGCGCCAATGTCCTTGTTGGCGTTCTCGGCATAGATGCGGCCGGAAATGACCTTGCGCAGCAGATAAAGGCGGGCCTCGTATTCCTCGTCATCGTCGATGTCGGGCGTGCGCCCGATGAACACCTGGCGGTGATGAGGTTCGGCAGCGACGATCTCGGGCGCCTTCGACAGCGACGAATTGTCGACCGGCACGTCGCGGAAACCGATCAGCGGCAGCCCTTCCGACTGCGCCGATTCGCGGATGATGTCGTCGATGTGGTCGCGCATCGCCGCGTCCTGCGGCATGAACCAATGGCCGACGCCGTACTGACCTGCTGCCGGCAGTTCGATGCCCTGCTTGGCCAGTTCCTCGCGGAAAAAGCTATCGGGGATCTGCACCAGCACGCCGGCGCCGTCGCCGACCAGCGGGTCCGCGCCCACAGCACCGCGATGCGTCAGGTTCTCGAGCATGAACAGCCCGTCCTTGACGATCTGGTGCGACTTGATGCCCTTCATCTGGGCGATAAAGCCGACGCCGCAGCCGTCATGCTCGTTGCGCGGATCGTAGAGGCCATGCGCTGCATAGCCGGTGGTGGTTCGGAGATGATCGGTTTTCTTGTTGGCCGCTTTCGTCTGCGCGGCCGGCACAAAACCCGTCGTCACAGATGGCGTCAACTCCGTCATCGTCTCTCTCTCCACTACGGCCCGATCCGGGCAGTTCAATTTTGGACGGCAACGTGCCGGTCCGCTCACGATCAGATATGCTTTCGATATGCGTGCGGCACAGTGCCGTTGGCCGGCACCGAACCGCCAGTCGGGGCAGACAAGGCCAAATGCACTCCGGCACGACCTCTGACCCTAGCTCGCGGCGGCAGACGGACGTGGCATTATCATACGCCATATCCGGTTCGCTTTGGGCAGATAAATAAGACAGCACTGCTGTCCTAAATTTCGTATGACAGAATTCTTGAATACACACAAGACCGATTCACCAATTTTCCGCATCGTCAAAGACAGAAAGTTTCGTCGAACTCATGCCTGGCGTAACTTTTGAACAACCGGTCAAAAGCGTTCTTCCCGCCTGTCTCAACCGATTTCCAGGCCCCGGACTTGCCGAAAACGGCAAAACCCGCTCTAGCTCGGGCCATCCTTGCCACGCAGTCTTCGACAGCCATATCACGGACGGATAACATGTTCTTCGCATCTGACAATTGGGCCGGCGCGCACCCCAAGATCGCCGAACGGCTGCACGCCAGCGCGGCAGGCTTCAGCCGGGCCTATGGCGACGGCGATCTCGACCAGGCTGTCTACGCGCGTTTCAGCGAGATATTCGAACGCGAGGTGGCGGTGTTCTTCGTCGCCACCGGCACCGCGGCGAACTCGCTGGCGCTGGCCGCCTACAACCGCCCCGGCGGCATTTCCTTCGGCCATCGCGAGTCTCACATCATCGAAGACGAATGCGGCGCGCCCGAATATTTTACCGGCGGCTCCAGGCTGCATGCCATCGACGGGGCGCTCGGTCGCATGGACGTCAGGACCCTCGAACGCGCGGTCGACCGTTTCGCGCCAGAATTCGTCCATGCCGGCCGGCCGATGGCGATCTCGATGACCCAGTCGACCGAGGTCGGCACCGTCTACGGCCTCGACGAGATCAAGGCCATTTCCGCCATCGCCAGGCAGTATTCGCTGCCGCTGCATATGGATGGTGCCCGCTTCGCCAATGCGCTGGTATCGCTCGACACCACGCCGGCCGAGATGACCTGGAAGCGCGGCGTCGACATCGTCTCGTTCGGTGGCACCAAGAATGGCTGCTGGTGCGCCGAGGCGGTTGTGCTGTTCGATCTCGACCGTGCCAAGGAAATGGCCTTCCTGCGCAAGCGCGCGGCCCAGCTGTTTTCCAAGTCGCGCTTCATCTCCGCCCAGTTCGACGCCTATTTCGACGGCGGCCTGTGGCTGGATACGGCACGCCACGCCAATGAAATGACGGCCGAGTTGGCCGCGACCATCGCAAGCTCGCCGGTCGCTCGCCTCGCCTGGCAGCCGCAGGCCAATGAAGTCTTTGCGGTGATCAAGACCGATGTGGCGAAAAAGGCGCTGGCTGCGGGCGCTGCCTTCTACGACTGGCACGCGCCGGCCGGCTTCGACGGACAGTTGGGCGAGGACGAAACGCTCTACCGCTTCGTCACCAGCTTTGCCACGACGGCCGACGAGATCGGTCGCTTCGGTGAATTGTTGCGGAGTTGACGTGTGACCGGACGGCTTGCCGAGGTGCGCCGTTCGCTTCTACAGCCTTCGCAAGCATGGCCTGTGTCACAGGGTCTTGAGAAACGACAGCAGCGCCTCCGACGCGAGGTCCGGCCGCTCTTGCGGAGCCCAATGACCGCTGCCCTGCAGGTAGATCGGCTGACGTAGCAGTGGCACGAGGCTGGGCATTGCTGCAATGATGTCGCGCATGCCCGGAATCTGCAGCCCGACGTCGCGCTCCCCGATAAGAAAGAGCGCCGGAACCGCAACCTTGAGCCCCGAAAAGGCATGCTGCATTTCCCAGTTGCGGTCTAGATTGCGGTAGAGGTTCAACCCGCCCCGGAACCCGCTGGCCTGAAAGTCGCCGACATAGGCGTCGAGATCGGCCACGCTCAGCCAGGACGGTAGGGCATCGGGTGTTGGCAGCGGCGCCAGCAGCCCCTGTTCACGGCTCACCATGGCGAAGGGATTTGGCGTTCCATCGCCTTCAAGCCTCGGGCCCGCATCGCCCGAAGCCGCATACAGGATCTTGCGCAGCGTCAGGCCGATGTCCCGTTCGAACTCGGCTTCTGCCACGCCGGGCTGCTGAAAATAGAGCGTATAGAAGATGGCATCGTCGGTTTGCGGGAAGATGCGCGTGGGCGGCACGGGAGGCTGTCCCATCATCGGAACGCCGATGGCGGCAACCGCATGAAACCGGTCGGGGCGCAGAAGGGCTGCTTGCCAGGCCAGGGTCGCTCCCCAGTCATTGCCGACGATCACCGCTCTCTCTTCGCCAAGCGCATCGAGCAGGCCGACCATGTCCGCGACCAGATGCATGATCGAATATTGGGCCGAGTCGGCTGGCCTGTCAGTGCCGCCGAAGCCACGGAGATCGGGGGCTACGACACGATGGTTCGCAGCCGCCAGCGCGGCGATCTGGTGGCGCCAGGAATAGGCGGTTTCCGGGAAGCCGTGACAAAGCAGCACCAGCGGGCCCTGGCCCTGGCCCTGATCGGCGATGCGCATGCGAAGGCCATTCACGTCGAGGAATCGATAGGGCAATTGCGGCATTGCAGTCTCCTTCTCAGGTCCTGGTGATCCGGCAAGGGATCGCTGCGGGAACATGGTCGCCGCTGCCAGCGCAACGACACGCCGGGCGAAGGTTCGCCTGCTTATGGCCTTGGCTTGCAGAAGGTAACTCTTCAAGTTACATTCTATCAGAAGGCAAGAGATTGTAACCCCTCTTGTTATGATTTCCCCTGAAACGCTCGGTCGGGTCCGCCAATGACGCAAGACAGCCGTCTATCCCGCATGCTCCACATGCTGATCCACATCGATCTGCACGACGGAAGGGCGACGTCCGAAACCATCGCGCAGATGCTCGGCACCAACCCGGTCGTGGTTCGGCGCATGATGGCCGGTTTGAGAAAACAGGGCTATGTGGAAGCCGCTCGCGGACCGAACGGCGGCTGGAAACTGGCGCGCCCGCTGGAGGACATCACCGTCCTCGACGTGCACCGGGCGCTGGGAAGCCCATCCCTCTTTGCGCTGGGCATCACGGCGGATCATCCCGACTGTCCGGTTGAACGCTCGGTAAATGCTGCGCTCGGCACGATTCTCGATGACGCCGAGACAAGGGTGATGTCGAGCTACGGCAATATCTCGCTTGCCGACCTGATCCCGGCGATCAAGCGCTGAAGCCGGCAGCTGAACATGAAAAAGGCGGCACCCGAGGGCGCCGCCTTTTCTCCTTGGGAGGAGTTGTCTTAGTTGACGGTGTTGGCTTCGATCTGCTTGGCCTTGGCGGGCGCAGCGGAGATCTCGATCTTGCGCGGCTTGTGCTCTTCAGGAATGTTGCGCTTCAGATCGATGTGCAACAGGCCGTTCTTGAGGGCCGCGCCCACGACCTCGACATGGTCGGCGAGCTGGAATCGGCGCTCGAAAGCGCGCGAAGCGATGCCGCGATAGAGCAGCTCCGAACCTTCGCCGGTGCCTTCATTGCCGCGTTCGCCCTTGACCGTCAGCACATTGCGATGGGCTTCGATCGAAATCTCGGTTTCCGAGAAGCCGGCAACCGCCATGCTGATGCGATAGGCGTCCTCGCCGGTGCGCTCGATGTTGTAGGGCGGATAGGTCGTCTGCCCGCCTTCGGGCTGGCCAAGGCCGTCAAGCATGCTGAACAGCCGGTCGAAGCCGACGGTCGAGCGGTGGAGCGAGGAAAAATCAACGTGACGCATGGGTGTTCTCCAGTGAGCAACAAGGTTTTGCGCATGATCTGTGCCGAAGCCCATTCTGGCGCCCCGGCGGTGATCAGCGGCCCCGATATTGGGCGCCGCAAGGAGACATTTGGGTGCCACCCGAAGCCATTTCAAGACGTTTTCCCAATAGCTTTTCACCGGCCCGTCGATGAACCGAAGATGAACCGGGCCTTCGGCATCCGTTCAGGTCGCCCCGTCTAGAGTGCACCCAAGTTGAAGAACAGGCGGCACCACAGAATGCCGCCGACGAGGCCGAGCCGGGTTGTAACGTCCCTTCCTCCCGGAACGACAGAGGCCGGAGGCATCCCGCAAGCTGCCTCCGGCCTCATTCGATTCCGCCTCGCCCACGAAATTCCTTTGATTTTCTCGGCCCGCCTTTCTATCACCCTCGTATCGCCTGATCCCACGGCAGCGAGTGCCAAGCCGAAGCGCCTGATGACGGACCTGTTCCACGAAATCCCCGGCAATCCGGTTCCTGAGAGGGCCACCTCCGGCGACTTTGTCGCCCATGACGGCAAGCGCCTGCGCTATGCGCTGTTTCCGGCGACCTCCCATCCCTTCAAGGGCACGGTGATCCTGCTCAACGGCCGCAACGAGTGCATCGAGAAATATTTCGAGACCATCCGCGACCTGACCGTGCGCGGCCATGCGGTGGCCACCTTCGACTGGCGCGGCCAAGGCGCGTCCGAGCGGCTGCTGCGTGACGGCCATCGCGGCTACGTCAGAAGCTTCGACCACTATGTCCGCGACCTCGAAGCCTTCTTCGAGCAGATCGTGCTGCCCGACTGCCGCGGCCCCTTCTTCCTGCTTGCCCATTCGAGCGGGGCGCTGATCGCCCTTCTCGCCGCACCCTCGATGGTCAACCGCGTCCAGCGCATGGTGCTGGTGGCGCCGTTCCTGTCGGTCATCGGCGCGCCGCTGTCGATGAAGGCGATCAGCCGCATCGGCACCCTGCTCTGCTGGCTCGGCCTCGGCCGGCTCTACGCCGCATGGGGCCCGCGGCCTAGGGAAGGCACGCCTTTCGAAATCAACAAGCTGACCAGCGACGAGCGCCGCTATCGCCGCAACATGCTGCTCTACGAGACCTATCCCGAGCTGTCCGTCGGCGGGCCGACCATCGCCTGGATGCGCGCCGCAGCGCAGGCGTCCGAGGCCGTGCGCGAGCCACAATTCATGGCAGCGCTCAAGGTGCCGATGCTGATCGTCAACGCCGGTGCCGACGAAGTGGTGTCGTCGCGCGACGTCGAGCAGTTTGCCAGCCAATGCCGCGTGGCATCGCTTTTGACCATCGACGGCGCGCGTCACGAAATCCTGCAGGAAGCGGACATCTACCGCGAGCAGTTGCTCGCAGCCTTCACCGCCTTCGTGCCCGGAACGCCGGCAACCGCCGACGCATAGGCAGGACTATCCCGCCAGCACGGCCATCGCCGCCTTGTGCAGTTCCGGCGTCGCCGCCGCGATGACGTCGCCGCCATTCTCCGCCGGGCCGCCATCGAAGGTGGTGACGATGCCGCCAGCCTGCTCGATGACAGGGATCAGCGCCACGATGTCATAGGGCTTGAGGCCGGGATCGACGACGATGTCGACCTGCCCCGCCGCCACCATGGCAAAGGCGTAGCAGTCGGTGCCGTAGCGGGCGAGTTGCACCTTGCTTTCAAGCTCGTCATAGCGCTTGCGCATCTCGCCCTTGAACAGCGCCGGCGTGGTGGTGAACATCGTCGCGTCCGACAGGCTGGTCGTCTTGCGCACCGAAAGTTTGCGCGGACCGCCCGGCCCTTCGTAGTGCGAGCCGTTGCCGTCGGCGTAGAACAACTCGCCGGTGAAGGGCTGCGACATCAGCCCGGCCACCGCGTCGCCATCGACGGTCAAGCCCACCAGCGTGCCCCAGACCGGCAGGCCGGAGATGAAGGCGCGCGTGCCGTCGATCGGATCGATCACCCAGACATGGCTGTTGGAGATGTTTTCGCTGCCATGCTCCTCGCCGAGGATGCCGTGGCCGGGGAATTCGGCGTTGATCAGCGCGCGGATGGCGCGTTCGGCCTCCTGGTCGGCCTCGGTAACGGGATCGAAACCGCCAGCGAGCTTGTTTGCGACTGCACCCTGCCGGCGGAAGCGAGGCAGCGTTTCGGCTGCGGCAGCACGTGCGATCCGTCGCATGAATTCGGCGTCGACCATCATTCACCCCATCTCTGACTGTTGCGTGGATGACACGCCGCGGCCCTCGCCGGCAATAACCACATCAACTTGATTTAAAGAATCCCAAGGCGCCTTGACTTTTGTGCAGCGCACAATAATCTCGACTTCGGACAGGGTTTCCTGTCCATGCCCTCCTTGGGCGTTTCCTCCCTAGACTTCGACCGCTCTCCGGAGCGGTCTTTTTTTAACCTGCTCGGCCTGCGCTGCTACTCCGCAGCCAGCGGCAGGTCGAGGAAATGATGATCCGGAACCGCCATCAGATCGGCGGAAAACCGCGCCAGATCGTCGGCCAGCGCATAAAATCCCGCCGATTTCTGGAACGTGCGCTCATCCATGTAGAGCCCGCGATTGATCTCGATCTGCAGCGCATGCAGCTTGCGCGCCGGCCGGCCATAGTGCTCGGTGATGAAACCGCCGGCATAAGGTTTATTGTGCGCCACGGTATAACCCATCGCCGCCAATAGCCCGATGGCCCGTTCGGAAAGCTCCGACGCGGCCGAGGTGCCAAAACGGTCGCCGACGATGAAGTCCGGCCGCATGCCGCTGTCGCCGATGCGGACGGAGGCCGGCATCGAATGGCAATCGACCAGCACGGCATAGCCGAACCGCGCATGGGTGCGCGTGACCAGCCGCTTCAGCGTCTCGTGGTAGGGTTTGTAGACGCATTCGATGCGGTCGACCGCCTCCGACAGCGGCAACCGGCCCGGATAGATGTCCAGCCCCTCGCCCACCAGCTTCGGCACGGTACCGAGCCCGCCGGCGACACGGGCCGAGCGGACGTTGGCGAAAGGCGGCACAGGTTCCGCGAACATCCTGGGGTCGAGCTCCCACGGCTCGCGGTTCACATCGAGATAGGCGCGCGGAAAATGTGCCGTCAGCATGGGTGCGCCGAGTGCGACGGCAGCACCGAACAACTCGTCAACGTAGCAATCCTCGGAGCGCCGGATGGACGTCGAATCGAGCCGGGTCATGGCGAGGAAGCGTTCGGGATAGCACCGCCCGCTATGCGGCGAGTTGAATACGAACGGCACGCGCTGCTCTGCGCTCGTCCTGACTTCGAACGGCGGCAGCACCGAGAAATCTTCGGCTGGCGTCATCTTTGTTGACGGACCTGCGAAATGCACTCACTCATTGTTCGAAGGTGCCACCTGCGGCCGCTGGTGTCCAGCATTCGAAATGTGGAAAAGCCGCCCCGATCGTGCCTTTGCGTCACCAATCCGGCAGCGCATTCACTTGATGTTTACCGTCCCGAACTCATATACAAGATGGTTAACGAAGCCCCTGATGGGGGGCGGCTTCGACCGCTAATTCGGACGGGAAACTGATGGCACGCATTCTTCTGGCAGAAGACGACGACGATATGCGCCGCTTCCTGGTCAAGGCGCTGGAACGCGCCGGCTACCAGGTGAGCGACTTCGACAATGGCGCGAGCGCTTACGAGCGGCTGCGCGAGGAACCCTTTTCGCTGCTGCTGACCGACATCGTCATGCCGGAGATGGACGGCATCGAGCTGGCGCGCCGCGCCACCGAGATCGATCCCGATCTCAAGGTGATGTTCATCACCGGCTTTGCCGCGGTGGCGCTCAACCCTGATTCGAAGGCACCGCGCGACGCCAAGGTGCTGTCGAAACCCTTCCATCTGCGCGATCTCGTCAACGAGGTCGAGAAGATGCTGCACGCCGCCTGAGGCGTTTCCCTAGCGTCGTCTAGGGAATTGATGATCCGGCGCATTTTTCCGCCAAACACGCTATTGACGCGCCGGATCAAAAATGGTGTATCCGCCCCCATCGGATGGGCGTGTAGCTCAGCGGGAGAGCACTGCATTGACATTGCAGGGGTCACAGGTTCAATCCCTGTCACGCCCACCATCCGAACTCCCTGATATCGCAAGATAAAATCGGCCCCAGTACGACGCCCGTGGCCATACGACTACGATCGACGACCACGGCAGCCGCGCGGTCCTTTCCTGGTCTACGCCGCGCGATAGTCCGGCGCGCTTGCCAGGTAGCCCGCATAGGCATCGGCGTTCGGTGGCGCGAAGTTTTCGGCCAGCGCATTGCGTCGCCGTTTCCTGGCGCCGATGTCGGCCAGCAACTCGTCGAAATGCTTGAAATGATACGGCGCCACGCACAGGCCACCATAGACGCCCGCCGCCGGGCGCTCGTTGCGCTTCCAGTACAGCATCATGTCGATGTTGTCGTTCATTTCCTGTCTCGAAGGCTGGCGGCCCAGCATGCCGTCGGCGTAGCGCACCAGCCAGTTACCGGCCAGCTCAGCGCTCAGCACCGTGCAGAATGACGAATTGAAACCGACAAAGCCCATGTCGGGCAGGTCGGGATTGGCGATGACCCGGTAGAGCCTGTACTGCCCGTCCGGCTCGACCAGCTTACGCTGGTATTCCTGCGGCAGGAAAGGCACGCCGGATTTCCAGCCGACCGCGAGGATAGCCATGTCGGCCGCCACCCGCTCGCCGCCCGACAGAATCACCGTACCCTGCTCGTAGCCGGAGATGGTGCCCTGGATCGCCTTGATGCGTCCGTCCGCCACCATGTCGAAGAAACCCGGCGTGACGATCGGGACCGAACAGTTGATCGTGGTTTCGATCGGCTTCCTCGGCCTGAGCCCTGTCTTCTTCAACTTGAGCTGGATCGAGAGCAGGCTTTCCAGCGCCCGCCAGTTGGCCCAGACGAACGGCTTGGCGACAGTGTGCGCGAGCCGCGCCAGCAGCGGCTGGTCCCAGTTGGGGAACATCACCTCCTGGGCGCGGACATAGAGGATGCGCTTGAAATTGATCAGCCCGCCAATGAAATACGGTATGCGCCAGACCGGCTCGAGATAGACGATGTTGACGTCGGCAGCGCCTGAATTGACCGCATTGACGGCGATGTCGGTGGCGGATTTCGAGAAGCCGAGCACGACGACGCGCTTGCCCTTCACGGTTGCGGAATCGGTGTATTCCGAGGAATGAAGCACCTGGCCGCCGGCCGCGGTGAAATCATCCTGGCCCGGATGCACGAGCTCGCGTTTTTCGCTGAAATTTCCGGTGCAGACCGCAACGAAGTCAAAATCCTCGCTGACTGCGTTGCCGTCGCTGGCAAGCTCGACGCTCCAGCCTTTGGCCCCTTCCCGTCGCTGCATGGAAACGACCTTGGTGGCGTAGCGGATGAGCGGCACCAGCCCGGTCCGCTCGGCATAGGTCCTGAGATAGGCGTGGACCTGCGTGCCCTTGGGCCATTCCGGATAGTCGTCCGGCATCGGCATCGAGGTGTAGCGATAGAGATCCTTCGGGCTTTGCGTCTGCACCTCGGGATAGGAGCGCGACGGCTCCCAGACCCCGCCCAGATCATTGCCGCGCTCGACGATGTGCACCTCGTGACCGCGTTGCCTGAAGGCATGAGCAGCCGCGAGCCCGCTCACGCCAGCGCCGATGACGCAGACTTTCTTCTTGTCGACCATTTGCTTTTCCTTGTCAGCCAGGACGCAGGCTCGCCTTCGCACGCGACGGATGTCGCGTGCGCCAGGACGGTCAGCGGCGTGTGATCCGGCGGCTTAGTCGTTGGCTTCCGGCGGCAGGAAGTTGACCTCGTGCTGGGCCGAGACCTTCACCACCTCGGCCGGGTCGGCGAGATTGTCGAGCTTGTTGAACAGCTCTTCCAGCATGCCCGCCGGCGACACCCAGAACAGTGCCTTGGTCGGCTTGTCCGACTTGTTGAAGTAGCCGTGCGGGATGCCTCTGGGCATGCGCACCAGGTCGCCTGCCTTGGCCTTGACCCATTCGCCGTCGAGCTTGAGATCGAGTTCGCCTTCCTGCACGAGGATGAACTCTTCCTGGGTCGGATGGATGTGCACGGGCACGAACTGACCCGGCTCGCTGTTGGTCTCGAAGGCGAAGGTGGCATCGCAAACCGCCTTCGGAAAATAGACCTGTCCAAGGATATTCCAGGTCTTGCCGGCATAGCCGTCGCCCTTGCGCGTAATGCCCTTGGCGAGTTCCTTGCTCATCATAAGCTCCCTCTGTTCGAAGGACCTGCCCATGGCGGCCCTTTCATTTGTTCCACCCCGAAGAGTGCTGCAGACATCGTCAATGAACTAGCCGGAATGCGCGGCGACTATCCAGAAAACGCAAAAATGCAGCAGGGTGGATGCATTGCCGTTCATTTTCGTTGGCAGCAGGAGGATCGGTGCTAGTCTGGCCGGATGCTGATGGAAGAGGCGTCCATTCGAAGGGTACCGCTTTCCGATCATGTCTTGTTTCAGTCGAACGATCTCGACTGCGCCAGGGAGCGGGTCGCCCAGAAGTTCTGCAATCACCGACTGGACATCATCGGTGATCGAAAATCTTTTCGTGTCACACACAATCATGCCCCCGGCGAGATGATCTCGCTGAATTACATCAGCTATGGCGCCGACGTGCTGATCGACCCCGGCGAACTTGGCGACTTCTATCTGATCCAGATGCCGGTTTCGGGCACGGCGACCGTCCGCAACGGCTCGCGCGAATTCATCACAAACCGCAGCATCGCCTCCGTGCTCAACGCCGACCTGGCGACGAGGATGAAGTGGTGGCAGGGCTGCGCGCAACTGCTCATCCAGGTGCGCAAGGCGCCGCTGCACGCCTTTGCCATGCGCCTGCTCGACCGCGACATACCGGGGCCGCTGATCTTCGATCCGCTGGTGGATTTTTCGAGGCCCGAGATGCAGGCGTGGCGGCGCCTCGCCAACTCACTGTTCCAAGCCGCGGAGAGGAAGACGGCTTCAGCGGGATCGGGCATCCAGAACGTTCTGTACGAGCAGCACCTCCTGGAACTGTTCCTGCGCAGCCAGCCCAGCAACATGAGCCTGTTCTTCGACGACCGGAGGCAAGGTGCGGCACCTCGCCATCTCAAGCGCGCCGAGGAGTTCATCCGCGCCCATGCCGCCTTGCCCATCGGGCTGCACGAGATCGCCGGCGCCGCTGGTGTCGCGCCCCGGACGCTGCAACTTGCCTACAGGAATGCCTTTGGCATCTCGCCGCTGCGCGCGCTGACGCGAGAACGCATGCGCCGCGCCCGCTTCGACCTGGTGGCGAGCGAAGCCACCGTCACCGATGTCGCTCTGAAATGGGGCTTCACCCACTTCGGCCGCTTCGCCGCCGAATACAGGCATGAATTCGGCGAGCTTCCGCGCGAGACGCGACAGGCGCGCCACGGCTTGGGCCGCGCCACGCACGAAATGGCCTGACGAACGTCCCGCTAGGATTTGGCCAGCGAGGGTTTGACAGGAGCGGCAGCGCGCAGCGTCTGCTTGCGACCGGTTGGCTCGTAGGCAAACTCATCGACCACACGGCCGCCGAGCAGGTGCTCGGCAACGATGCGGTCGATGGCGGCCTCGGTGACGCCGCCGTAATAGGTCCCCTCGGGAAAGACCTGGATGACGGGGGCGAGGTTGCAGGGGCCGAGGCAGGTCGACTTGCAGCTCATGGTGCCGTCGCCTGTCGTGCGCAGCTTCTGGCGGTCCTGCTGGTTGCGCAGGTGGCCCCAGATGAGATCGGCGCCGGCGGCGTTGCACGGGCCGCCCTGGCAGACCAGCACGCGGCGCTTCTGGGCCGGGATCAGCGACCCCTCCGGCGCCAGCTTTTCGGCAGGCGGAACAGGGGCTGCGACTTCTGCTGTTTCGACAAGCCCGGCCATGAGGGCTGCCAAGAGCGGGCTTTCGGCGAGGCCCTGTGCGATGCGGACATTGGGCCATTGCGCACCATCCTCGGCCTGCCATCGACGCAGCGACTTGGTGAGCCAGGCGGTGAAGCTCGGCTCGATCGGCAGCATCAGCGGCAGGATGAGAATGTCGGAGGCGCTGGCCTCACGCAGGGCTCCGAGCGCCTCTCGCAGCGACGGCGTGCCCTGCTCGGTGAAGCCGAAGCTGGCGCCGGCGACACCTGGCAGCGTGGCCGCAAGCTCGGCAAGGCGCTGCATCTGCCTGTAGGGCGCAGCGGCAAAGGCCGACTTGGCGACCAGCAGCACATGCCTTTGCGGCGCGGAGTTGTTTTCGCTTGAGTTCGACACCTGCAATCCCTGACCAGCCGTAGCGGGATTGCAGCAACGCAGGCCAAAGCCGGTGCCGGATGGCTACCGTTTCAATCCGCGCTCCTGTGGTACACCCCGCCCACGGAACCTCACTTGGTCAGGCAGGTCTCCTGGCTCGCGGGTCGTTGCTTCATCGCCCGTCTTCCCGGCTCCATGCCAGTGACGTGGTGGGCAATGTGGCTATTCACCATTGGGCATGATCGTTTCCGAAAAGCGGAAACCACTTTTCGGGACCATGCCCTGACCGCTCACAGTTGCGGGGCAGCTTCGGCTTCTACCGAATTCCCTCTTAGCTCCCGCCGAGAGGCGGGAGAACCATAACCACGCGGCAAGCTATAGGCGCGCATTGACAAGTCAAGCGCCTAAAGCTGCTCCGACTATTCCGCCGCCTCGGCGAAGGCGGCAGGCACATAGTTGAGGATCGGTGCCAGCCAGCGCTCCGTCTCTGCAACCGACATGCCCTTGCGCTTGGCATAGTCCTCGACCTGGTCGCGCTCGACCTTGGCGACACCGAAATAATAGCTTTCCGGATGCGAGAGATAGAGGCCCGAGACCGACGAGCCCGGCCACATCGCCATGCTCTCCGTCAAAGTCACGCCGGCATTGTTCTCGGCGTCGAGCAGGCGGAACAAGGTCGTCTTTTCGGTGTGGTCGGGCTGCGCCGGATAGCCGGGCGCCGGGCGGATGCCGTGATAGGCCTCGCCGATCAGCTCGTCGCCCGACAGGCTTTCGTCCGTCGCATAACCCCAGAACTCCTTGCGGACGCACTCGTGCATGCGCTCGGCGAAAGCCTCGGCGAAGCGGTCGGCCAGCGCCTTGACCATGATCGAGGAATAGTCGTCGTTGGCGCGCTCGAAGCGCTCGGCGATCGCCACCTCCTCGATGCCGGCGGTTACCACGAAGCCGCCGACATAGTCGGCCTTGCCGCTGTCGAGAGGGGCTACGAAGTCGGACAGCGCGACATTCGGCCTGCCGTCGCGCTTGGTCAATTGCTGGCGCAGGGTGAAGAAGCTCGCGAGTTCCTTCGAGCGGCTGTCGTCGGCGAACAGCCTGATGTCGTCACCGACAGTATTGGCCGGCCAGAAGCCGATCACCGCCTTCGGCGCGAACCACTTCTCGTCGATGATCTTCTTCAGCATCGCCTGGGCGTCTTCGAACAGCTGGCGCGCAGCCGCACCCTGGTTCTCGTCCTCGAGGATCTTGGGGTAGCGGCCCTTGAGCTCCCAGGTCTGAAAAAACGGCGTCCAGTCGATGTAGCGGGCGAGCTCGGCGAGATCCCAGTTTTCGAACACCTTCGTGCCGAAGAAGCTCGGCTTCGGCGGCGTGTAGCCGGTCCAGTCGGCCTTGTGCGCATTGGCGCGGGCCTTGGCCAGCGGCAGTCGCTGCTTGTCGGCCTCCGAGCGGGCGTGCGCATCGGCGACCTTCTTGTACTCCGCTTGTACGGTTTCGACGTAACCCTGTTTCGCCTCGGCCGACAACAGGTTGGACACCACGCCGACCGCGCGGCTGGCGTCGGTGACATAGACGGCCTGGCCGCGCTCGTAGCGCGGGTGGATCTTGACCGCCGTATGGACGCGGCTGGTGGTGGCACCGCCGATCAGCAGCGGGATGTCAAAACCCTCGCGCTCCATTTCGGCCGCGACATGGGCCATCTCGTCGAGCGACGGCGTGATCAGGCCGGACAGGCCGATGATGTCGACATTCTGCTCCCGCGCGGTCTGCAGGATCTTGGTTGCCGGCACCATGACGCCGAGATCGATGATCTCATAGTTGTTGCAGGCGAGCACGACGCCGACGATGTTCTTGCCGATGTCGTGGACGTCGCCCTTGACCGTCGCCATCAATATCTTGCCGGCGGTCTGGCGCTCGCCATCGTCGATGCCCTTGGCGGCGTTGGCAGCCTTCTCCGCCTCCATGTGCGGCAGGAGCCCGGCAACCGCCTGCTTCATGACGCGGGCGGATTTCACCACCTGCGGCAGGAACATCTTGCCGGCGCCGAACAGGTCGCCGACGACGTTCATGCCGGCCATCAGCGGCCCTTCGATGACATGCAGCGGACGTTCCGCCTTCAGCCGCGCCTCGTCGGTGTCGGCGTCGATGAACTCAGTGATGCCGTTGACCAGCGCGTGGCTGATGCGCTGCTCGACCGGCCAGTCGCGCCAGGCGAGATCGCGCTCCTTGGCTTCCTTGCCGGCCGTGCCCTTGTAGCGCTCGGCCAGCTCGAGAAGGCGTTCGGTCGCGGTGCCGCCGGCCTTGGGCAGGCGGTTGAGAACGACGTCCTCGCAGGCTTCGCGCAGCTCCGGATCGATCGATTCATAGACCGCCAGCTGCCCGGCATTGACGATGCCCATGTCCATGCCCGCCTGGATGGCGTGGTAGAGGAACACGGCATGCATGGCCTCGCGCACCGGCTCGTTGCCGCGGAACGAGAAGGACAGGTTGGACACGCCGCCCGAGATGTGGACGTGCGGCAGGGTGCGGGTGATCTCTCGCGTCGCCTCGATGAAGTCGACGCCATAATTGTCGTGCTCCTCGATGCCAGTGGCGACCGCAAAGATGTTGGGATCGAAGATGATGTCTTCAGGCGCGAAGCCAGCCTGCTCGGTGAGCAGCTTGTAGGCGCGGGTGCAGATCTCGACCTTGCGCGCCTTGGTGTCGGCCTGGCCCCGCTCGTCGAAGGCCATGACGACAACGGCAGCACCATAAGCGTGGCAGAGCCGGGCGTGATGCAGGAAGGCTTCCTCGCCCTCCTTCATCGAGATCGAGTTGACGATCGCCTTGCCCTGCACGCATTTCAGGCCGGCCTCGATGATCTCCCATTTGGAGCTGTCGATCATCACCGGCACGCGCGCGATGTCGGGCTCGGCGGCGATCAGGTTGAGATACTCGACCATCGCCTTCTTCGAATCGATCAGGCCCTCGTCCATGTTGATGTCGATGATCTGGGCGCCATTGGCGACTTGGTCGCGCGCCACCTCGAGGGCGGCCGCATAGTCTCCCGCCGTGATCAGCTTGCGGAACTTGGCCGAGCCGGTGACGTTGGTGCGCTCGCCGACATTGACGAACGGGATCTCGTCGGTGAGCGTGAACGGCTCGAGGCCCGACAGCCGCATCTGCGGCTTCAGTTCCGGTATCTGGCGCGGCGGATGCTTGGCTACGGCTTCGGCGATGGCCCGGATATGCTCCGGCGTCGAACCGCAGCAGCCGCCGGCGACGTTGATCAGACCCTCGCGCGCGAATTCCTCGACCTGGGCGGCCATGAATTCCGGGCTCTCGTCATACTGGCCGAAGGCATTGGGCAGGCCGGCATTGGGATAGGCGCAGATGAAGGTCTCGGCGACGTCGGACAATTCGGAGAGATGCGGCCGCATGGCATTGGCGCCAAGCGCACAGTTGAGGCCGACGGTGAAGGGGTTGGCGTGGCGAATCGAGTTCCAGAAGGCGGTCGGCGTCTGGCCCGAGAGCGTGCGGCCGGAAAGATCGGTGATCGTACCGGAGATCATCACCGGCAGGCGGACGCCCTTCTCGATAAAGATTTCCTCGCAGGCAAAGATCGCCGCCTTGGCGTTGAGCGTGTCGAAGATCGTCTCGATCAGGATGATGTCGGCACCGCCGTCGATCAGGCCGCGCAGCTGCTCGCCATAGGCGATGCGCAGGTCGTCGAAGCTGACGGCGCGATAACCGGGATTGTTGACGTCGGGTGAAATCGAGGCGGTGCGGTTGGTCGGCCCGAGCGCGCCGGCAACGAAGCGGCGCTTGCCATCCTCCTGCTGGGCGCGGATCGCGGCACGACGCACCAGCCGCGCGCCGTCGCGGTTGAGCTCGTAGACCATGTCTTCCATGCCGTAGTCGGCCTGGGCGATCGAGGTCGACGAAAACGTGTTGGTCTCGATGATGTCGGCGCCGGCCTTGGCGTATTTGTAGTGGATTTCCTCGATCGCCTTGGGCTGGGTCAGGATCAAAAGGTCGTTGTTGCCCTGCTGGTGGCAGGCGCAGCCGGTGAACTTGTCGCCGCGGAAATGGTCCTCATCGAAGCCCAATCCCTGGATCTGGGTGCCCATCGCGCCATCAAGGACGAGAATTCGTTCGCGCGCCGCAGCCTTGAGCGCGGCCATCATCTCCGAACCGTCCGGCCTGGCGGACACGGCCCCAAACAGGGCGTCGAGGGAGGAGGCGTTTTGCGACATTTTACGTCCTTTCGGCGACAAAGCCGTCAGGTCACATAAAGACATCTTTATGTCAATATGTCGATAGGCAAACGGGCGCAATTGTTGCCCGCCGGCCCTTGCCGCGTCCGCGCTTCCAGGTAGCGCAGCGGTCCGGTACTCATCGTGCGCCGTGGAGCCGGCTATCTCACCTCGGCCCGCGCCCGCGGCCGCGCATCGTTGCGCTCGTGGGTGAAGATCGCGGCCGGCAAGGGCTCGCGGTTGCGGATGATGTCCGCACCCTTCTCACCCACCATGATCGTCGGCCCATTGGTGTTGCAGGACGGCACGCGCGGCATCACCGAGCTGTCACAGACGCGCAGGCCCTCGATGCCGCGCACCTTGAGCTCGAGGTCGACCACGGCCATGTCATCGGTGCCCATCTTGCAGGTGCCGACAGGGTGATGATCGGTCTTGGCATTGGCGCAACCGTAGTCAAACAGCTGTTCCTCGGTCACGATGTCCGGCCCCGGCAGCCGCTCGGCCAGCACGAACGGCTTGAGCGCTGCCTGCTGCATGATCTCGCGCGCGACCCTGAGGCCTTCGATCGACATCTTGCGGTCGTGCGGATCGGCCCAGTAGTTCGGGTCGATCAGGGGAGCGGCCGCCGGATCGTTCGAGGCAAGGCGTACCGTTCCGCGCGAGCGCGGATGCAGATAGGCTGAATTCAGCGTCACCCCTGCATTCTTGAGGCGCGCCACGCCCGCCTCGATGCCCGAGCCGAGCCCAAGGTGGAACTGGATATCGGGCGAGCGCGCATCGGGATCGGCATACCAGAACCCGCCCGTCTCGAAGAGGCTCGATGTCACCGGCCCGGTACGGAACAGCACATATTGCAGCCCGGCCCACAGCGTGCGGTGCAGCTTGGCGACGTTGTCGTAGGTGTGATCGCCGGTGCATTCGGAGATCACGAACAGGTCGAGGTGATCCTGCATGTTCTCGCCGACGCCCTTGAGGTCGTGCATGACCGGCACGCCGACGCTCTTCAAATGATCGGCCGGGCCGATGCCCGACTGCAGAAGCAGTTTGGGCGAGCCGATGGCGCCCGAGGACACCAGGACCTCGCGCTCGGCGCGGATGATTTCGGTGCTGCTGCCGTTGGCGATCTCGACGCCAACCGCCCTGCCCTTCTCCACCACGATGCGGCTGACCTGGGCACTCATCCGAACGGTCAGGTTGCGCCGATCCTTGATCGGCGCGAGATAGGCCATGGAGGCCGAAGAGCGGCGCTTGTTGCGCTGGGTCAGCTGGTAGAAGCCGACGCCGGCTTGCTGGCGGCCGTTGAAGTCGTGGTTGTAGGGAATGCCCAATTCCTGCCCGGCGCGGATATAGGCGTCGCAGATCGGCAGCGCCGCCGACGGCATCGACACGCCCAGCGGCCCGCCATAGGAATGGTAGTCGTCGGCAAAGCGCTGGTTGTCCTCGCAGCGCTTGAAATAGGGCAGCACCGAACGATAGTCCCAGCCGGTGCAGCCGTCCTCGCTCGCCCAGAGGTCATAATCGACGGCGTTGCCGCGCGTGTAGAGCTGGGCGTTGATGCTGGAGCCGCCGCCGATCACCTTGGCCTGGGTATAGCGCAGCACGCGGTTCTTCATGTGCTTCTGCGGCACTGTCTCCCAACCCCAGCTCGCCACGCCCTTGGTCATCTTGGCAAAGCCTGCCGGCATGTGGAACAGCGGGTTCCAGTCGCCGCCGCCGGCTTCCAGCAGCAGCACGCGCACTTCAGGGTCCTCGCTCAGCCGATTGGCGAGCACGCAGCCGGCTGGGCCGGCACCAGTGATGATGTAGTCGTAGCTCATCCCGAAAACTCTCAGAGACGCGCGACGGACAATGCGCCGTCGGCCTTGATGATGGTGCCCGTGGCGAAGCCGAAGCTGCCGCTGGCAAGGGCTGCCGCGATGCGGCCGATATCGTCCGGCTCGCCCCAGCGTTTGATCGGCACAAGCCCGTCGCCGATCAGCCGGTCGTATTTTTCCTGGACCTTGGCCGTCATGTCGGAGCGTATGATGCCGGGCCGGATCTCGAACACGTCGATGCCGGAGCTCGCCAGCCGGAGCGTCAGCCCTTGCGTAAAGGCGGAGAGCCCGGCTTTCGACATGCAGTAGTCGAGCCGCTCCGGCGAGGTCATCTCGGCCGAGATCGAGGTGATGTTGATGATCGATCGCCGCTGGCTCGGCGGCGACATGGCCAGCATCGCGCGCAGCACAGCTTGCGTGAAGAACACCGTGCCGCGCAAATTGACCGCCATGATGGCATCGTAATTCTCGGGCGAAAGCTCGAGGAAATCGCCGCGCACCTTGGACGCGATGCCGGCATTGTTGACCAGGCAGTCGAGCCGCCCGAAATGATCGGCGATCTTTTCGACCGTCGATGCATGACCGTCGATCTCGGCGAGGTCGGAGGCGACGAACAGCACCTTGGCGCCGTGCTTTTCAAGGCCGGATACGGCCTCCACCGCAGCCTGATCCATTTCTCGGTCGGTGATGGCAAGATCGAAGCCCGCTTCGGCCAATGCCTTGGCAGCCGCAAGCCCGATGCCGCGGCGCGCGCCGGTCACCAGCGCCACGGGTTTCGCCTGGATACTCATGCCGCGAGATCCTTCCTGGCAATATGGTCGGCGACGCGCAGCGCCTGGGCCGCGATCGTCAGCGCCGGATTGACCGCCGCCGAGGTCGGCAGGAAGCCGGCGTCGACGACAAACAGGTTCGGATGATCGAAGGCACGGCAGAAGACGTCGAGCGGCGCCTGCGCGGGGTCGTTGCCGATGCGTACCGTGCCGCACTAGTGCGACGGCGTGCGCTTGTCGAAAGCGCGTGACACGACGAGTGGGAAGCCCGCGCTACGCAGCACCTGCTTGAGCTTGGCCACCAGCCGCTCATGCGCCTCCCAGTTGCTGCGCACCCATTTCAGCACGATGCGGTCGCCATCGACCATGATGCGGCTTTCGGGCGACGGCAGGTCCTCGCTCATCGCGTAGAAATCGATCGAATGCGCGGTCACCCGGTTGAGCAGCCACTCCGGCACCGAAGGCATCGCCCCCTTCAGGATCGTTCCCGAGATGCGCCCCAACAGTTGCACATTGCCCAGCGGCGGCCCGCCCTCGCCGTCGGAGAGATAGAAGTCGTTGAAGCCGAAAGTCTTCTGGTAGACCGAGTCGTTGCGGAACCACGGACTCATGGCGATCACCGCCGTCGAATTGTGGTTCATGAAGTTGCGGCCGACCTGGTCGGAGCGGTTGGCGAGCCCGGTCGGATTGCTGTCGTTGGCCGAGCGCAGCAGCAGCACCGCCGACTGCACCGCACCCGCAGACAGGATCACCAGCTTGGGCTTCAGTACGGCGGCCTCACCGTTGCTGACATAGTGAACCGCGACGATCCGGCCGTCCGGGCCGCTCACCAGCCGCGTCACCCGCGAACCGGTCTGCAGCTTGACGTTGTCATGCTTCAGCGCCGCTGCAAGTGCCGTCGTTTCGGCGTCCATCTTGCCGTCAAAACTGTTGGGATGCGCGTCCCACGGCGTCTTACCCTTGGCCAGCCAGCGCTCGATGTCGACGCCCAGCGGCAGCGAAAAAGGGTGCACGCCCTTCGCCTTGAGGCGCATCCGCACCTTCGAGATCGCCGGCTCGTCAGCGACCGGCTTCAGCCCATAGGGCTTCGAATGTACCGGCTCGGTCGGGTCTTCGCCCAGTGCGCCACGCACCTGGTAGAGTTCTTCCGCCAGGCCGTACCACGGCTCCAGTTCCTCATAGGCAATCGGCCATGCCGGCGAGACACCGTCGAGATGCTGCATCTCGGCAAAGTCCTCGCGGCGATAGCGCGTCAGCACGGCGCCGTAGAACTTCGAGTTGCCGCCGACATTGTAGTAGTTGCCGGGGTTGAAGCCGGTGCCGTCAGCCTCGTACCAGGTCTCGTCGGGCCGGAAGTGGCCACGCTGGAAGATGGCGCGCTGGTCGCGGTTCTCCGGCCGATCCTCGATATGGCCGCCGGCTTCAAGGATGAGGATTTCGGCCCCGGTCGCGGCGAGCCCGGCGGCAACCGTCGCCCCGCCGACCCCCGAACCGATGATGACGATGTCAGGCTGTCCGGACATGTCAGGCGATGCGCAGCTGGCTCTTGGGGTCGAAGAACACCGCCTTGTCGAGATTGAAGGCGAGCTTGGTCTTCTGGCCGGCATGGATCGCCGCATCGGCACGCAGGCGCGCCACCACTTCCTTGCCGCCGAGCTTGGTGACGGCAAAGGTGTCGGAGCCTGCCGGCTCGACCACCTCGATCAGGCATTCGCCCTCGGCGATCGACTTGGCGTTGCGGTCGGCGCCGTCGGGATCGGTCAGCGCTTCCGGGCGCACGCCGAAGATGATCTCCTTGCCCGCGTAAGCGCCGAGCGCGCCATTGGCCAGCTTGATCGGCAGCGCCAGCGGCTGGTCGCCAGGGCGATCGAGGATGACGCTAAGGCTGCTGCCCGCCCCACCTTCGAGACGGCAATTGAGCAGATTCATCGCCGGCGAGCCCATGAAGTCGGCGACGAACATGTTGGCCGGGCTGTTGTAGATTTCGGCCGGCGTGCCGAACTGCTGCAGGATACCGTCCTTCAGCACCGCGATCTTGGAAGCAAGCGTCATCGCCTCGATCTGGTCGTGGGTGACATAGACGATGGTCGTCTTCATGCGCTGGTGCAGGCGCTTGATCTCGGTGCGCATGTCGACGCGCAGCTTGGCGTCGAGGTTCGACAGCGGTTCGTCGAACAGGAACACCTGCGGATCGCGCACCAGCGCCCGGCCCATGGCCACACGCTGGCGCTGGCCGCCGGAAAGCTGGCTCGGCTTGCGGTCGAGCAGGTGGCCGATCTGCAGGATGTCGGACACCTGCTTGATCGCCTTGTCGCGCTCGTCCTTGGGCACGCCGCGGATTTCCATGCCGAACGCGATGTTCCCCGCCACCGTCATGTTCGGGTAGAGCGCGTAGGACTGGAACACCATGGCAATGTCGCGCTTGGACGGATGCAGACCGGCCACCGACTTGCCGTTGATCGCGATCTCGCCCGAGGTGATCGGCTCGAGCCCGGCGATGGTGTTGAGCAGCGTGGACTTGCCGCAGCCCGACGGCCCGACCAGCACCAGGAAACCGCCCTTGTCGATCTCGATGTTGATGTCCTTGAGGATCTCTACCTGGCCGTAGTTCTTGTAGAGATTGCTGATCTTGAGAAACGACATGGGCTTACCCCTTGACCGCGCCGGCCATCAGGCCGCGCACGAAATAGCGTCCGGAGACGATGTAGACGATGAGGGTGGGCAGGGCGGCGAGGATCGCGCCGGCGAAATGCACGTTGTATTCCTTCACGCCGGTCGACGAGTTCACCAGATTGTTCAGCGCCACTGTCAGCGGGATGGAATTGAAGCCCGAGAACGATGAGCCGAACAGGAAGTCGTTCCAGATGTTGGTGAACTGCCAGATGACGGTGACGACGATGATCGGACCCGACGACGGCAACAGGATGCGCCGGAATATCTGGAAGAAGCTGGCGCCGTCGATCTGTGCCGCCCGCACCAGCTCGGTCGGGAATGCCTCATAGTAGTTTCGGAAGAACAGCGTGGTGAAGCCGAGGCCATAGATGGCATGGATCAGCACCAGCCCGGTGATAGTGCCGGCAAGCCCGGTCAGTCCGAGGATGCGCGCCGAGGGGATCAGCACGATCTGGAACGGGATGAAGCAGGCCAGCAGCATCAGGCCGAAGACGATGTTGTCGCCCTTGAAGCGCCACTTGGTCAGCACATAGCCGTTGAGCGCGCCGAGGATAGTCGAGAGCGCAACCGCCGGCACGACCATCAGCACAGAATTGATAAAGTAGGGCTTCAGTCCAACCGGCTGAACGCCGATCTGCGCGGTCGACCAGGCCGACAGCCATGGCGCGATGGTCCATTGCTTGGGCAGCGCCAGCATGTTGCCCTGGCGGATTTCGTCCAGCGGCTTCAGCGAGTTCACCACCATGACGTAGAGCGGCAAGAGGTAGTAGATCGCAAAAAGAATCAGCACGACATAGATGATGGCGCGAACGAAGATGCTGTTGCGCGTGGCGACGTCCTGGGAAGCGGCGCTCATTTCTTCTTCCCCCCGAGTTCGGAGTACAGATAGGGCACGATGATGGCGAAGATCATCATCATCATGATGATCGCGGACGCCGCGCCCATGCCCATTTCGTTGCGGCCGAAGGTGAACTTCTGCATGAACAGCGCAGGCGTCCACGTCGCGGTGCCTGGCCCGCCGTCGGTCATCGCCACCACAAGGTCGTAAGACTTGATGGCAAGGTGGGCGAGCACGACAAAGGCCGACAGGAACACCGGCCGCATCAGCGGAATGATGATCCGGCGATAGATTGTCAGCGTCGAGGCGCCATCGATCTGGGCCGCCTTGATGATCTCGTTGTCGACGCCGCGCAGGCCGGCGAGGAACATCGCCATGACGAAGCCGGACGACTGCCAGACCGCAGCGATGACGATGGTGTAGATCGCCATCTGGCCTTCCTTGATCCAGCGGAACGAGAAGCTCTCCCAGCCCCATGACTGCATCACGTGCTCAAGGCCGATGCCGGGATCGAGGAACCACTTCCAGGCGACGCCGGTGACGATGAAGGAAAGCGCCATCGGGTAGAGATAGATCGGCCGCAGAAAGCCTTCGCCCCGGATCTTCTGGTCAAGGAAGATCGCCAGCGCCAGCCCGATGAAGCTGCAGACGACGATGTACAGCACCGAGAAGATGGCGAGGTTCTTCAGCGCCGTGATCCAGTTGGGATGGTTGAACAGCCTGACATAGTTGTTCAGGCCGACCCAGGTCGAAAAATCGGGCAAAAGCTTCGAGCCGGAAAACGACAGGAAGCCCGTGAAGACAATGAAACCGTAGACGAAGATCAGGATCAACGCGAAGCTCGGCGCCAGCACGATCTTCGGCAGCAGGTCCTGCAACGTCGCGCGCGGGTTCGTTACCGCGCGGGGTGCGGTCGTGGTGAGATCGGCCATGGGTCCAGCCTCTGGGTTGTCAGGTCAGGATGTGCCCCGGCCGAAGCCGGGGCACGAAAGCAGGCGATCAGCCTTTTGCAGCGGCAACCGCTTCGGCCAGCGCCTTGGCGGCAGCCTTGGAGTCGAGCTCGCCGTTGAAGTGGCGAGTGACGACGTCATAGAGCGCGTTCTTGACCGCTGCAGGTGCGGCGTAGCCATGGGCCATGGAGCCGAACAGCTTGCCGGCGGAGCTGGCTTCCGCCAGATCCTTGATGCCTTTCTTGCCGCAATCGTCGAAAGCGGTGTCAGGCACGTCGGTGCGTGCCGGCACCGAACCCTTGACCACGTTGAACGACGACTGGAAAGCCGGGTCCTCGATGTCGGCGGCCATCTGAAGCTGCGCCTTCTTCTTGTCGTCGCCGACCTTGAACATCATGAACATGTCCGAGTTGAAGGTGACGGCGCCCTGCGTGCCGGGGAAGCGGATGCAGACGAAGTCGGTGCCCGGCTTCTGGTTAGCCTTCAGGAACTCGCCCTTGGCCCAGTCGCCCATCATCTGCATGCCGGCCTTGCCCTCGATGACCATCGCCGAGGCAAGATTCCAGTCGCGGCCGGAGAAGTCCTTGTCGACATAGCCCTTGAGCTTGGTCATGCGGTCGAAGGCTTCGACCATCTTGTCGCCGCCAAGTGCCGCCGGGTCGAGGTCGATCATCGACGACTTGTAGAAATCTGTGCCGAGCGACAGCACCACGGCGTCGAAGATGGTGGCATCCTGCCAGGCCTGGCCGCCATGGCCGAGCGGGGTGATGCCGTTGGCCTGCATCTTGTCGAGCACCGCGACCAGCTCGTCCCAGGTCTCGGGCGCCTTGCCGCCGGCAGCGTCGAGCGCCTTCTTGGAGATCCAGACCCAGTTGGTCGAATGCACGTTGACCGGTGCTGCGATCCACTTGCCGTCATGCTTGGCGAAGTTCTGCAGCGCTGCCGGAACGACCTTGTCCCAGCCTTCCTTGTCCGCCACTTCGCCGAGATCGCCGACCACGCCCTGGTTGGCCCAGTCGGTGATGTCGAAGCCAAGCGCCTGCACGGCGGTGGGCGGATCGCCCGCGGTGACGCGAGCACGCAGGGCGGTCATCGCCGCTTCGCCGCCGCCGCCGGCAACCGGCATGTCCTTCCAGGTCACGCCCTGGGCCTCGAGGTTCTTCTTCAGCACGTCGAGTGCCGCGGCCTCGCCGCCTGACGTCCACCAGTGCAGCACTTCGACGCTTTCCTCGGCATGTGCCATCGGCATCGGCGCGGCAAACAGGGCCGCCACAGCTGCCGTACTCATCAAAAACTTACGCATTCCAGTTCCTCCCGGGTTGCAAGTTCCTCACGCATCATTGCGTGACATAAGTTCCCCTTGGCCCCGCCTCGGGGAATTCCTCCTCAGGTCCGCGCCTCCTTCGGCATCCAGTGGCCGGTGCGCGGTCCGATATGCATGTTGAGCGTCTTGGTCTCGGTGTAGTCCTCCACCGCATGGCGGCCGAGCTCGCGGCCGATGCCCGACTGGCGATAGCCGCCGAAGGGCAGTTCCGAAGCGCCATCCATGAAGGTGTTCATCCAGACGGTGCCCGCTCGAACCCTCCGACCTACGGTCAGGCAGGTGTCAAAGTCGCGGCTCCACACGCCGGCTGACAGGCCATAGTCGATGGAATTGGCGATGCGGATCGCATCGTCAGTGGTCTCGAAGGCAAGCACCGAAAGCACCGGTCCGAACACCTCCTCGCGCGCCACCGCCATGTCGGGGGCGACCGACGACAGAATCGTCGGTTCCATGAACTGGCCAAGGCCGAGATCGGCGGCAGAACCGCCGATGGCGACATCAGCGCCATTGTCGCTCGCACTTTTCACGTAAGTGACGATCTTCGCAAGATGTTGCGGCGTGATGATAGCACCAACCTGTGTCGAAGGGTCCAGCGGATCGCCGACCTTGACCTTCGCCGAAAGCGCGGCCACGCGGCTGGTCACCTCGTCGACGATGTCGCGATGGACGATCAGGCGCGAGCCGGCATTGCAGCACTCGCCGGCGTTGAAATAGGCGCCGAACACCGCCGCATCGATGAAGTCGTCGAGATTGGCGTCGGGGAACACGATCTGCGGGTTCTTACCGCCGAGCTCCAGCGACACCTTCTTCAGCGTCTGTGCCGCATTCGCCATGGTCAGCCGGCCAATGCCGGTCGACCCGGTGAACGACACCATGTCGATGTCGGGATGGCTGGTCAGCGGCGCGCCCGCCTCGGGGCCGGTGCCGACGATGATGTTGACCACGCCTGCCGGCACGCCAGCGGCCTCAAGGATCTCGCCAAGCACCAGCGTCGAGCCAGACGTCAGCTCCGACGGCTTGACCACTGCCGTGCAGCCTGCGGCCAGCGCAAACGGCAGCTTCTGGCTGACGATCAGGAACGGGAAATTCCATGGCGTGATGATCGACACCACGCCGATCGCCTCGCGCAGAACCACGCCCAGCGTGCCGTCGCCCAGTGTGTTGTAGGTTTCGCCATGCAGGTCACGGGCAAGGGCAGCGGCGTAGCGCCAGATGTCAGCGGCACCGCCGAGTTCGCCCTTGGCCTGCGAGATCGGCTTGCCGGACTCAATGCAGTCGAGGAAGGCCAGTTCGTCGGCACGCTCGTCAATGATGTCGGCGGCCCTCAGCAGGATGCGCGAGCGCTCGACACCGGTCATGCGCGGCCAGTGGCCGTCGTCGAAAGCTTTCCGCGCGGACGCGATAGCGCGCTCGGCGTCGACTGATGTCGCAGCCTCGTAGCGGCTAACAACGGTGCCGTGGCCGGGGCTGGAACGCTCAAGAATCTTGCCTTCGGCGCCGGCGGTCCACTTGCCGTCGATCAGCATCTTGAACTCGCGGACCTTGAAGCCGTCGAGCGGCTTGGGGCGCATCAGGACCGTCATCACCATTCTCCTGCAAATTTGGCGGCACGCTTCTCGCTGAAGGCCGCGAGCCCCTCCTTGAGGTCGCCGGTCTTGGCCACGAGAATCGAGCCCAGCGCCTCGACGGCGGTGCCATTGTCTTCGCCGTTCGCAGCCGCGATCATCAGTTTTGCGACCTCGACTGCCGCCGGGCCACGCGCGGCGATCCGGGCCGCATAGTCGCGCGCGGCAGCGACCGCCTCGCCGGTCTCGACCACATGGTCGACCAGCCCGAGCACTGCCGCCTCGTCGGCGGAAAAAACCTCGCCGCCCAGCGCCATGCGCCGCACCACCTGCGCGCCGGCGCGCCGCACCAGCCGCTGCGTGCCCGACCATCCCGGCACCATGCCGAGCCCGGTCTCCGGCAAGCCGATCTTCACGTGACGTTCGGCAATGCGGATGTCGGCGGCAATCGCCAGTTCCAGCCCACCGCCCAGCGCATGGCCGTTGATGGCAGCGATCAATGGCACGCGCAGCGTCGCCAGCCGCTCGAACACACGGTGGCCGAAGCGCACCCAGGCATGACCGAACTCGTTGGGCGTCATGCCGCCCCAGGCCTTGATGTCACCGCCGGCCGAGAACGCCTTGCCCTCGCCGGTCAGGATCGCGACGCGGGTCTCGGCATTCGCCTCGACCTCATCACAGGCCGCCGCCAGTGCCTTCAGCATCTCAATGTCGAAGGCGTTGAGTTTGTCCGGCCGGGCCGCAGTGATGACTGCGACAGGACCGTCGAACGCCACCTTGATGCGCTGGTCAGCCATGGGCGCCCTCCAGCCTGCGTTCGGCCTTGCGCGGGAGCTTGAGCCCGATCGGCGTTTCGGCAAAAAGTACTGCGTCCATCTGCTTGAGCTTGTCCGAAACGATCAGCGGGAACTCGGACTGATCAAGGATATGCGCCTGCAGATCGACGCCCGGCGCGATCTCGGTCAGCACGACGCCCTCGGGCGTCAGCTTCATTACGCAGCGCTCGGTGACGTAAGTAATGTCCTGGCCCTGCTCGACGGCGCGACGACCGGAGAAGGTGACGTGTTCGACCTCGTTGACCAGCTTCTTGAGCTTACCTTCCTTCTCCACCACCAGTTTGCCGCCAGCGATATCGAGCTTGGCACCGGCATTGAACATGCCGGAAAAGACGATCTTTTTCGCCCGCGCCGTGATGTCCACGAAGCCGCCGGCACCGGCCGTCACATGCGGCCGGAAACTGAGCTTGGAGACGTTGACCGAGCCGCTGCGGTCGATCTCGAGGAAGGACAAGAGCGAGGCATCGAACCCTGCGCCCTGGAAATAGGTGAACTGGTAGGGCGACGGCATGAAGGCGTCGGCATTCGAGGCGCAGCCAAAGGCGAAGTCGAGCAGCGGCACGCCGCCGACAGCCCCCTGCTCGATCACCCAGGTGACCTCGCCATGCAGCCCCTCTTCGAGCAGGATGCGCGGCACGTTGGCCGAGATGCCGAAGCCGAGATTGACGGCGCTGCCGGCCTCCAGCTCCTGAGCCACTCGGCGGGCGATGACCTTCTGGATGTTGAATTCGGGCACGCGAAAACTGTCGAGCGGGCGCATGATCTCGCCCGAAATCGCCGGATCGTAGGCCGTCTGCGTCGTCTGCTTCTGCTCTGGATCGACGACGATGTAGTCGACAAGCATGCCGGGCACGCGCACGTCATGCGGACGCAGCGAGCCGTCCTTGGTGATGCGCTTGACCTGGGCAATGACGATGCCGCCATTGTTGCGGGCGGCGAGCGCCTGGTCGAGACCACCGAGATAAGCACCCTCGTGCTCGTAGGTCAGGTTGCCGCGCTCGTCTGACGTCGTCGCGCGGATGATCGCCACTTGTGGCTTGATCGCCGGGAAGAACAGCCAGTCCTCGCCCTCGAAGCTGATCTTCTTGACCAGCGGTTCGGCCGCGGCGCGCGCATTCATGGCGCAGCCCTGGCGCTCCGGATCGACGAAGGTGTCGAGCCCGACCTTGGTCATCACGCCCGGCCGCTTGGCCGCGGCCTCCCGATGCATGTCGAACATGATGCCCGAGGGAACGTTGTAGGCCGCCACCTCCTCGTTGCCGATCATTTGCCAGATCAGCGGCGGTTCGGCGCTCGACGGACCAGACGGATAGGAGCCGCCGATGATCTTCTTCAGCAGACCTTTTTTGGCGATATGGTCGACGCCCTTGATGCCGCTCATGTCGCCGGCGGCGATCGGGTGCAGCGTCGTGAGATCCCGCGGATGGCCCGTCGCCTCGAAGCGCTCGCCGATCGCCTTCAGCATCAGGTCGGGACAGCCGAGCCCGCTCGACGACGATACCGAGACGACTGCACCGTCGGGGATGAGTGCTACGGCCTGAGCTGGGGTGATGTGCTTGCCCATGGTCAGAGCCCCGCCTCGATGGCGACCGCCTTGCCGGTCGCAGCCGACTTGACCACGGCAAGTCCGGTCGCCAGCGACCACACGCCGTCCTCGCCCGTCGCCGAGGGCGTGCCCTTGCCGGCGACAGCGTCATGGAACGCCCGGAGTCCCGCTTCGTAGAGATTGTGCTGGTCCAGCTTGAGCTCGTGTTCGCCCTCGGCATTGCGCAGCACGACCGAACCGACAGGCTTCTGCGTCATCACGTTGCGCGCGATCAGCGATCCCTCGGTGCCGTGTACCTCGAAACCGGTCTCGGCGAACTTGGTGGTGAAGGCGTCATGGAACTGGGCGACCAGACCCGACTTGAAACGAAGCACACCCATGACGGCGTCTTCCAGCCCCGCCTGCCCCATGCCACCCGCCTGGCTGAAGGCGATTGCCTCGACCGGATCGTCGTTCAGCACGAAGCGCAGCGTATCAGTGTCGTGCACCGTGATATCGAGGATGACGCCGCCGCCAGCTTGCGGCTTGTCGAGGCGCCAGCCCTGCAGGTGCGGCGGCAGGTAGACAGCGTGGAAAACGCGTGCGGCGAGCGGCTTGCCGATACGGCCCGCAGCAATCGCATCGCGCATCGCACGATGGCTCGCCGCGTTGCGCAGGTGGTGGTTGGTGCCCATCACCACGCCAGCCTCGCGCGCGGCCTTCACCATCGCCAACGCGTCGTCGAGCGTCAGCGCCAGCGGCTTCTCGCACAGCACGTGCTTGCCGGCCTTTGCCGCAGCAATTGCCTGTTCCAGGTGCAGTTCGTTGGTGGTCGAGATATAGACCGCGTCGATGCCGGGATCGCCGACGATGCCGTCGAGCGACGTCACCGACTTCGCGATTCCATTCGCCTCCGCATAGGCGCGGCCGCGTTCGGCGTTGGTGCTCATCACCGAGACGACCTCGCCGCCGGTCGCGCGGATGGCGCCGATGACCCATTCCTTGGCGATGGTGCTCGCCCCGATCAGACCCCAGCATGTCATGCCGTAAGCTCCCTAACCCGTTGCGGCGCACCGCAGCTTTCGCGCACCACCAGCCGTACCGTCGCCACCAGCGCCTCGGCGTCGAAATCGCCGGCGTTGATCTGCTTGAGCAGGAGCTGTGCTGCCCGCCGGCCCATGCCTTGCGGATCGACCGAAACGGTGGTCAGCGCCGGCACCGCCGTCTTTGCCTCGATCACGTCGTCGAAGCCGATGACGCCGAAGTCGACTCCCGGCTCGATGCGGGCGCTGCGCAGGCCGTCGCAGGCGCCGAACGCCACCGCATCGTTGAAGCACAATGCCGCCGTCGGCCGGTCGGCCATCGACAGCAGCCGCTCGACCGCCACCACGCCGCCCGCGCGCGACGGCGCCGAGCTGATCACCAATTCGTCCGAGGCATCGAGACCGGCCTCCAGCAGCGCATCGCGGAACCCACGCATGCGCTCGTCGAAGACAGCCGTGTCGTTGAAGCCCCCGAGAAAGGCGATGCGGCGATGCCCGAGTTCTATGAGATGACGCACCGCAGCCATGGCACCGGCATGTCCGTCGGAGACCACCGACGACACCTTGAGCCCCGGCACGTTGCGCGCCACAAGCACCACCGGAATGCCGCTATCGACCAAAGGCCTGAGGTCGGCGGCAGTGGTGCCGCGTGCCGGCGACAGGATCAGCCCGGCCATGCCGTGCTCGCGCATCGAGGCGATCACCTCGCCCTGGCGGTCGGCATTTTCCGACGTGTTGGCCATGAACTGGATATAGCCGGCCGACTGCACCACCATATCCATGCCGACGGCCAGCTCGGCAAAGAAGCTGTTGGTCAGGTCGTTGACGACGATGCCGACGATCTTCGATTTCGACTGCCTGAGATTGGCAGCACCCCGGTTGTAGACGTAGCCGAGTTCGCGAATGACGGCGCCGACCCTGGCGCGCGTCACCTCGTTCACCAGGGAGCTGCCCTGGAGGACGAGCGAGACGGTCGACTTCGACACGCCGGCGGCGCGCGCAACATCGACAACTGTCACCTTCGCCTGCTTCAAACCGATCCTCCCGAGGGAACGTTCTTGGCTCCCATTTCCGAGTCCAATAATTGGAACGTTCCAAACTGTCAAGCATTGAAGAACCCGAACGCTGCCGTTTTCACAAAGAGCGAACGACAGGCGCACGGCCACCGAAACGCCAAAATTGTACACAATTCGACATTTCAAACGATTTACTACACTTGAATAGCGTTCAACCGCTTCGACGCCCCGCATCACCGGCAAGTCGATCCGCACAACCGCTCGGGGTCCCAAAATTCCAACTTGAAATTTGGAACGATCTAAATTACGAGATTCAGCCGATCAGGGGAGGAACCCATGGCCAAGGCAGTGAAACTTCCGCGGGCGGACCGCTCGATCGAGACCTACGCGCTTGTCGGCACGCCGACAGAACGGCCTCAAGCGGCACCTGTTTTCAACCGCATCGCCTATGCGGCGGCCCATGTCGTCTCCGACCCGTGGGCCGACGCCACCCCTTGGACCAGCCCGGCCATCGACTGGGATGCGACGATGGCCTTCCGCCATCACCTCTGGTCGCTCGGCTTCAGGATCGCCGAGGCGATGGACACCTCGCAGCGCGGCATGGGGCTCGACTGGGCCGGTGCGCAGGAGCTGATCCGGCGCTCGCTCACCGAAGCTCGCACGGTTCCGGGCGCCGACCTCGCCTGCGGCGCCGGCACCGACCAGCTCGACAAGCGCGATGCGCGATCGCTCGACGACGTGATCGCTGCCTATGAGGAACAGCTCGACTTCATCGAAAAGCATGGTGGCCGCTCGATCATGATGGCCAGCCGCGCGCTTGCCCATGTCGCCACCTCGCCCGACGACTACAACAAGGTTTATGGCCGTATCCTTGGCCAGGCCAGGGACAAGGTGGTGCTGCACTGGCTGGGCGACATGTTCGACGCCGAACTCGCGGGCTATTGGGGCAGCACGCGTTTCGAGGACGCACTCGACACGGTGCTCGCCATCATCCGCGACCACAAAGACAAGGTCGAAGGCATCAAGATCTCGTTGCTCGACCAGTCCTGTGAGGTCGAACTGCGCCGCCGCCTGCCCGAAGGCGTGATCTGCTTCACCGGCGACGATTTCAACTATGCCGCCTTGATCGAGGGCGACGGCACGCACCACAGCCATGCCCTGCTCGGCATTTTCGACGCAGTCGCGCCGCAGGCGTCCAAGGCTCTGGCGGCACTGGCCAAAGGCGACCTCGCCACTTTCCGTGGCACCATCGAGCCGACGGTGCCGCTGTCGCGGAAAATCTTCGAGGCGCCGACGCAATACTACAAGGCCGGCGTCGTCTTCCTCGCCTGGCTCAATGGCCACCAGAGCCATTTCACCATGCCTGCCGGCATGCAGTCCGCGCGAGGTGCGGTGCACTACGCTGACATCTTCCGCCTGGCCGACCAGGCCAATGTGCTCGACAAGCCAGACCTCGCCGTTGAGCGGATGACAGCCTTCATGACCCAGTACGGCATCGCCTGACCGGCTACATCAGCCCAAGCTGCTTGTAAAAGCCGAGCGCGTCGTAATAGTCGCTCTGGCTGGCGATCTTCCCGTCCTTGACCGAGAACATCGAGGCACCGGTGATGGCGAATTTCTTGCCGGTCGCCTTGGTGCCATCGGACCAGTCGCCGGTATTGGTGCCGGAGAACTCCCATTCGAACGACACGCGGTCATCCTGCACCACCGGCGCACCCTTCATCTGCCAGACGGCGTCCGGAACGGCGGTCAGAAAATTGTCGATGACGCCGGTTTTTGCGGCATCCTTGCCTTCGACCGGCTTGCCGACCGAGGCGTCATAGTAGGTGACATTGTCGGCGAGATGCTCGGCTGCCTTGGCGGAGTCATGCGCGTTCCAGGCGGCGAGATAGGCTTCGACCACGGCCTGCGGCGTATCCTGCGCCAGCGCGACTGAAGGGACCGCTGCGAGGAGCGCTGCTACTGCTGCGGATGCGAGAAACTGACGGCGGTGCATGTCTTTTCCTCCCAAGTTGAACGGCCTCACCTTCTCCCCTTGCGGGAGAAGGCGGCCGAGCGAAGCGAGGTCGGATGAGGGGTGTTGGCCGCAGCGACCCCTCACCCGGATTGCCAACCTCGCCGCAAGCGGCTCGGGGCAATCCGACCTCTCCCACAAGGGGAGAGGTCAAAAAGTTACCCATGCGCGATCATCACGTGGCGCACGGCGGTGTAGTCCTCCAGCGCATAGACCGACATGTCCTTGCCGTAGCCGGATTGCTTGAGGCCGCCATGCGGCATCTCGTTGGTCAGCATGAAGTGCGTGTTGATCCAGGTGCAGCCATATTGCAGCCGTGCCGCCGTCGACATGCCGCGCGAGATGTCCTTGGTCCAAACCGACGACGCCAGGCCGTAGTCGCTGTCATTGGCCCAGTTGATTGCCTCGTCGACGTCGGAGAAGCGCGTCACCGACACCACCGGCCCGAACACCTCGCGGCGCACGATCTCGTCTTCCTGCAGCGCGCCGGCGACGACGGTTGGCTGATAGTAGAATCCGCCGCCCTCGCCCGGTTTGCCGCCGGTGGTGATATCGATGTGCTTGAGCTCCGAGGCGCGCTCGACGAAGGAAGCGACGCGGTCGCGCTGGCGCCTGGAGATGAGCGGACCGATCTCGTTTTCGGTGTCGTCGGCCTGGCCGAAGCGGATGGTCGACACAGCAGACGACAGGTCGGCGACGAGCTTATCGTAGACCTTCTTGCCGGCATAGATACGGCAGGCCGCCGTGCAGTCCTGGCCGGCATTGTAGTAGCCGAAGGCACGCAGGCCGCTGACCACGGCGTCGATATCGGCATCGTCGAAGACGATCACCGGCGCCTTGCCGCCGAGTTCCAGATGCGTGCGCTTGACCGACTTGGCCGCCGCCTGCAGCACCTTCTTGCCGGTGGCGACGTCGCCAGTGATCGAGATCATGCTGACGGCAGCATGGTTGATCAGTGTGTTGCCGACGCTTTCGCCGCGGCCAAGCACGACATTGACCACGCCCTCGGGCAGCACGTCGGCAAGGATTTTCGCCAGCTTCAGCGCCGTCAGCGGCGTTTGCTCGGAAGGCTTGAAGACGACCGTGTTGCCGCCGGCGATTGCCGGTGCCAGCTTCCACGCCATCATCATCAGCGGATAGTTCCACGGCGCGATCGAGGCGACGATACCCACAGGGTCGCGGCGGATCATCGAGGTATGGCCGGGCAGGTATTCGCCGGCCACCAGCCCCGGCATCGAGCGCACCGCACCGGCAAAGAAGCGGTAGCAGTCGACAATGGCCGGAATCTCGTCATTGAGCACGGCATTGATCGGCTTGCCGCAATTGAGCGCTTCAAGCTTGGCAAAGCCTTCCGCCTCGGCCTCGATCCGGTCGGCGATCTTGAGCAGATAACCCGAGCGTTGCGCCGGGGTGGTCTTGGACCACGTCACGAACGCCTTCTGTGCCGCCGCGACTGCCGCCTCGATCTGCGCCGGCGAGGCCTCCGGCAGGCTGAGGATCGTCTCGCCGGTACGCGGGTTGAGGATCGCTTCTTCCGTCTCGGTTCCGCGCTCGAACTTCGAGCCGATCAGCATTTGGGTGTCCATGTAAGTTCTCCCTGGATCAGTGTCTTTGGAGGGCGAATAGGGAGTAGCGAATAGCGAGTAGAAACAAACGATCGAACAGATCCTATCCGCTACTCGCTACTCGCTACTCCCTATTCGCTGTTGTCATTTTCCCGCCCCGGCGATCTGGTCGCCTTCGCGGGTCAGGTAATAGGCGGCGAGGATCGGCAGCAGGGTCGCCAGAACCACGATCATGGCAACGACATTGGTGACCGGGCGCTGGCGCGGCCGCACCAGTTCCTCGAGCATCCAGATCGGCAGCGTCTGCTGTTGTCCGGCGGTGAAGGTGGTGACGATGACCTCGTCGAACGACAGCGCGAACGCCAGCATGCCACCTGCCAGAAGTGCGGTGCCGATATTGGGCAGGATCACGTGCCTGAACGTCTGGAACCCGTCGGCGCCGAGGTCCATCGAGGCCTCGATCAGCGAGCCCGAGGTGCGGCGGAACCGCGCCACCGCATTGTTGTAGACGACCACGACGCAGAAGGTCGCGTGGCCGAGCACGATCGTCCAGAACGAGAACGGGATCTCCGCCAGGCTGAAGGCCGAGCGCAAGGCGATGCCGGTGATGATGCCGGGCAGCGCGATCGGCAGGATGACCAAAAGCGAGATCGCCTCACGGCCGAAGAACCTTGTCTGGCTGACGGCGGCGGCACACAACGTGCCGAGCACCAGCGCAATCGCCGTCGAGATCGCCGCGACCTGCACCGACAGGCCGAGCGCCTGCCAGACATCGGGCCGTGCCCAGGTGGCCGCGAACCACTGCGTCGTCAGCCCGGGCGGCGGCCACTGGTAGCTCTTCTCCTCCGTCGTGAAGGCATAGACGAAGATCAGCAGGATCGGCAGGTGCAGGAAGGCAAGCCCTGCGGCAGCCGCGATCTTGAGGCCGCGCGGAGCCGATTGCGAACGGTCAGAGCGCATCGAAGGCTCCCATGCGTTTAGCGCCCCAGAGGTAGAAACCCATGATGACGATGGGCACCACGGTGAAGGCGGCGGCGAGCGGGATGTTTCCGGCGGTTCCCTGCTGGGCATAGACCGCCTGGCCGATGAACAGCCTGGACGTGCCGATGATCTGCGGGATGATGTAGTCACCGAGCGTCAGCGAGAAGGTGAAGATCGAGCCGGCGACGATGCCCGGTAGCGCCAGCGGGAACAGCACGTTGCGGAAGGTCTGGCCCGGCGACGCCCCGAGATCGGACGAGGCCTCGACAAGGTTGCCGGGCACGCGTTCGAGGGCGGCCTGAATCGGCAGGATCATGAACGGCAGCCAGACATAGACGAAGACGATGAAGGTGCCGGTGAACGAGACCGACAGCGAGTTGCCGCCGACCACAGGCAGTGACAGCCAGCTGTCGAGCAGCCAGGACAGGTGCAGCTTGGCGAACAGCCAGGTCAGGATGCCTTCCTTGGCGAGGATAAGCTTCCACGCGTAGATCTTGACCAGGTAGCTCGACCACAAGGGCAGCATGACGCCAAGATAGAACAGCGCCTTCCATTTGCCGCGGGCATAGCGCGCCGCGTAATAGGCGATGGGGAACGCGACGACGGCAGAAGCCAGCGTGACCAGTGCCGCCATGGTTACCGTGCGCACGATGATGTCGAGATTGGCCGCCTGGAACAGGTCGCCATAAGTCTTGAGCGTCAGCTCTCGGCTGATCAGCCCGGAGAACTCGTCGATCGAAAAGAAGCTCTGCGCCAAGAGCGCGATCAGCGAGCCGATATAGACGACGCCGAGCCAGAGCAGCGGCGGCGCCAGCATCAGGAACAGCAGCAGGCCCGGCCGGCGCCACAGCAGGTCCGACAACGACCCGGCGAAACCGCCACGCTTGGGCAGGATCGCGGCAGCCACGTCGGTCGCCCCGGTGACAGCCTGGACGCTCATGCCTGCTCCTCCATCAGGTGGAGCTGGTCGCGGTTGAAGCTGAGCATGACATGCTCGCCATCGTCGGGCAGCGAAGCGCCGGCCGGCACCGTGGCGTGCAGCCGGAGGCCATCGGCATCGAGCGCCAGCTTGGTGGCCGCACCCAGATAGTGCCGCGACAGGACGCGGGCGGCGACGCCATCGCCGCTCTTGTCGCGACCGACGCGGATCTGTTCCGGCCTGAGGCTGCCCCAGCGGCGCTGGCCGGCATAACGCTGTACGAAATCGGGCGGCAGCACGTTGGACGAGCCGACGAAATCAGCGACGAAGCGCGACGCCGGGCGCTGGTAGATGTCCTCCGGCGCGCCGACCTGCATGATGCGGCCGTCGTTGAAGACCGCGACCCGGTCGGCCATAGACAGCGCCTCGCCCTGGTCGTGCGTGACGAAGACGAAGGTGATGCCGAGCGCCTTTTGCAATTGCTTGAGCTCTTCTTGCATGCTCTCGCGCAGCTTGAGGTCGAGCGCGCCGAGCGGCTCGTCGAGCAGCAGCACCTTGGGCTTGTTGACCAGCGCACGCGCCAGCGCCACGCGCTGCCGCTGGCCGCCGGACAGCTGGCCCGGCTTACGGCTGCCATAGCCCGGCAGTTGCACCAGCTTGAGTGCGTCCTCGGCGGCGCGGTGGCGTTCGTCCTTTCCCATGCCCCTGACCATCAACCCGTAGGCGACGTTGTCGAGCACGTTGAGATGCGGAAACAGCGCGTAGTCCTGGAACACCGTGTTGACGTTACGCCGGTAAGGCGGCACGCCCTCGGCGCGCTCGCCGAAGATCGAGATACTGCCCGATGTCGGCTGCTCGAAGCCGGCGATCAAACGCAAGCAAGTGGTCTTGCCCGAGCCAGACGGTCCCAGCATGGCGAAGAACTCGCCAGGCTTGATCTCGAGGTCGACAGCATCGACCGCGCGCACCGCGCCGAAATGGCGGGAGGTCTTTTGAAAGGCGACTGCTGGGGTCATCGTCTCAGGCTTTCGATGTCTGGGCCATGCAAGCCCGGGCGATATGCCCTGGCCATGGCTGCGCATCCGGCCGACCCACGGCCGCCGATGCTTGTCTGCCGCCGCCGTCAGGCGGTCATTTCAGGTCGGTTGGTGCCCTCCGCCCCCTCTCCCCACGGGGAGAGGGTTGGCCGCAACGCGGCCTGGCGAGGGGACATCGTTCGTTGCTGGCCTCAGCGGCCGCCGATCACGCCGATATAGTCCGAGACCCAGCGATAATAGGGTACGCACTGGTCGTTCTGGCTGGCGCATTTCGACACCGGCGTCTTCCAGAACTTGATCCTGGCGAAGTCCTCGAAGCCGTTGGTCTTGCAACCCTCGTCGGTGAGCAGCGCGTTGCCCTTGCAGGCGGCTGGTACTGCCGGGTTCGAGCCGAACCAGGAGGCAAGATCGCCCTGCAGCTTGGGGTTCAGCGAATGCTCGAGCCACATATAGGCGCAGTTGGGGTTGGCGGCTTCGACATGCATCATCGTCGTATCGGCCCAGCCCGTGGCACCCTCTTCCGGGATGGTCGAGGCGATCGGCTGCTTCTCCGACTTGAGCAGGTTGACCTGGAACGGCCACGAACCGGAAGCGACGACGCCTTCGTTCTTGAAGTCGTCGATCTGGATCATGGCATCGTGCCAGTAGCGGCCGGCCAGCGTGCGTTGCACGCGCAGCAGATCAAGCGCTGCCTTGTACTGGTCCTCGTTGAGCTCGTAGGGATCCTTGATGCCGAGATCGGGTTTGTGCGCCATCAGGTAGTTGGCGGCGTCCGCAATATGGATCGGGCCGTCATAGGCCTGGACGCGGCCCTTGTTGGGCTTGCCGTCGGGTAGGTCCATCGGCTCGAACACGACGCTCCAGCTCTTCGGCGCTTCCTTGAACACGTCGGTGTTGTACATCAAGACGTTCGGGCCCCACTGGTAGGGCACGCCGTAATGCTGGCCGTCGACGGTGAACCACGGCGCATCCTTGAGGCGCTCGTCGACGGTCGACCAGCTCTTGACGAGGTCGGTGTTGATCGGCTGGACACGCTTGCCGGCGACGAGGCGGAGCGAGGCGTCGCCCGAAGCGGTGACGAGGTCGAAGCCGCCCTCGTTCATCAGCGCGACCATTTCGTCGGAAGTGGCGGCGGTCTTGACGTTGACCTTGCAGCCCGACGCCTTCTCGAAATCACTGACCCAGTCGTAATTCTTGTCGGTCTCGCCGCGCTCGATGTAGCCCGGCCAGGCGATGATGTTGACCTGGCCCTCGGCCTTGCCGATCTCCTTGACCTGCGCCACCGCCTGGCCGGAAAAGCTGCAAGCCAAGGCGATTGCCGTGCAGGATTTCAGAAATGCCTTCATCACGATCCTCCCATGTGCAGGAACCGCTCTCTCATCGGCGGTGTTGCCCTGAAACGAAAGGTGCGGCGAAAGCGCAGGTTTCGCAAATTCATTCGAAAGAAGGGTGATATCGGTTTTTCCGATACCCAGAGCGCCGCGCGTCCGTTCGGACGCGCAAAGGACGCTCTGGCACTTTGTAGCTACGCATCGTGCTTTGCGAAGATCGAGCCCGATTTTCGCGCCGGCACGTCAAAGCTTCTGGCGGACGGTCCGCTGCGCCTGGGCGATGCCGATGAAATCGCGCGCTGCCGCCGGCAGCGACGAGCCGCGCCGCCACACCATGCCGACCTGTACCACCGGCAGCGAGCCGGAGACGTCGCGCGACTCGATGCGGTCGCCTTCGAGCGACCACGGCCGGTAGACGAGGTCGGGCAGCAGTGCCACCCCTGCCCCGGTCGCCACCAGCGAACGCACCGCCTCGACCGAACGCGTGCGGAAGGCGACATGCGGCTTGGCGCCGATGGCCGAAAGCAGCTTGCCGGTGTTCTCCTCGATCTCGTCGACCGACAGCATGATCAGTGGCTCCGATGCGATGTCGCCGACGCTGATGATCTCGGCGGAGGCCAGCGGATGGCCGAGCGGCAGCCACAGCCGGTAGGCCGAGACCTCGAGAATCTCCGATTGCAGCGCCATGCGGTCGCGCAGATTGGAGGTGACCATGACGGCGAGGTCGAGCTTGCCGCCGACCAGAAGGTGCTCGAGATAGTCGCCATTGTCCTCGATCGCCGAGATCTCGACCGCCGGATGGGCACGACGGTAGCGCGCCAGCAGGTCGGAGAGCACGTAGCCGGCGACCAGCGAGGTCACGCCGAGCTTGAGCTGGCCGGTGGCTGTCGCTTGCCCGCCGAAGAAGGTGCGCCGCGCGTCCGACACATCGGCCAGGATCTTGGTGGCGTGGCGCAGGAACTGGTGGCCCTTGTGGGTAATGTTGAGCCCGCGCGGATGGCGCTCGAACAGCTCGACGCCGAGATCGCCCTCCAGCTCCTTGATCGCCTCGGTGACCGACGACTGCGAGATCGACAGGTTCTGCGCCGCGCGTGAGATCGTGCCCTGCTCGGCGACGGCGACGAAGAACTGAAGCTGACGAAGCGTGAAGGCCATGGCGGGAGTAGACAGGGCGGCGGGGAATTTGGGAAGAGGCCGGCGTTCCCTTCTCCCCTTGTGGGAGAAGGTGCCCCGAAGGGGCGGATTAGGGGTGTTGGACGGAGTGAGGCGTTCAGATTGTGCGCTATTATCTCTTCTCCAGCTTCTCATTGCTTCCAACACCCCTCATCCGTCTTGGTGCTGCACGCCAATCCACCTTCTCCCACAAGGAGAGAAGGTCAGGTTCTCGCCTTGCCACGCCCCGTTTCCGGTCTGGCCATCGTGATGAAAAGGTTCGGGCAGCGGGGCGCGAGGCCCTGCCTGCCGATAGTTTGATCCACGCGGGATGGTGACAGAGCTCCTGACAAGCAAGCCGGTTCTGCACCGCAGCAGCAATTGCCACTTCACGGCATGGATCCCCGGGTCTCCGCACGTCGCTTCGCTCCTGCTCCGCCCGAGGATGACGAAGGCATTGGGGCTCGCGGCTAATCGTCAACGTCGGTGACTGCAGAGAGCTCCGGCTCTTGTTCTTGCGTAGCTCTCAATTGCGAGGACTCCCTGCCAAGGGCCAACCTTGGAGACTAGCCGAAAGCCACCATGCCTTCGTCATCCTCGGGCGGAGCAGGAGCGAAGCGAACTGCGGAGCCCGGGGATCCATGCCGTGACCGTCCCGTCTAGCTGACCGTGCAGAAAAAAGCCGCCGCGATCCTTCGTTCCCCTCTGGCCTGCCGGCCATCTCCTCCACAAGGAGGGAGATTACGCCGTCATCGGCACCGCAGCCAATCGCCAAGATCGCAAGACTTGTCCTTGCGGTGTTGCAGGATATGCCCTGCAGGCGACGCGGCTATTCTCCCTCCCTGTCGGGCGCGACGGCGAAAAATCGCGGTGACCGTGGAAAACGTCTCCTCGCGGGACTGCGAAACAGCATCAGCCACCAAAAGCAGCAGGCGGGAAAATCCCGCCTCACACAATCGATGATCCGTCTGAGACAGATTAATGCAGCACCAGCACGTCGCCGGAGGAGAAGCTGATCTCGGTCTTTTCGCCGACGACCGGTGGCGGGCTGTTGGGGCTGTTGAAGGTGTCGAGCGACACGACGCTCTGGCCGACGCCGACGCGGACGCGGATGACCGAGCCGAGGAAATGCACGTCGGCGATCTGGCCGGTGAGGTTCGAATCGTTGCCCGCCTTGCGGCCGAGCGAGATCGCCTCGGGCCGCAGCGCCAGCGACAGCGTGTCGCCGGCCTTGGAGCCGTTGAGCTTGCCCTTGAGGCCGATCTCCTCGGCGTTGATCGTGACCGTGCCGGACGCGGCGTCGCTGATCGTGCCTTCGAGCACGTTGAGCGTGCCGACGAAATTGGCGACGAACTTGGTCGAAGGCCGGTTGTAGATCTCGAACGGCGTGCCGGTCTGATCGGCGCGGCCTTCGTTCATCACCACAATGCGGTCGGACATCGACAGCGCCTCTTCCTGGTCATGGGTGACGAAGATGGTGGTAATGCCGAGCTTTTTCTGGATGGCGCGGATTTCCTCGCGCAGCGACAGACGCACCTTGGCGTCGAGCGCCGACAGCGGCTCGTCGAGCAGGAGCAGCTTGGGCTTGGGCGCCAGCGCGCGCGCAAGTGCAATGCGCTGCTGCTGGCCGCCGGAGAGCTGGTAGGGATAGCGGTCGCCGAAATCGGGCAGCTTGATGATGTTGAGCATCTCGGCAATGCGGGCATCCGCCTCGGCCCTCGGCATGCCGGCCACCTTGAGGCCGAAGCCGATATTCTGGGCAACCGTCAAATTGGGAAACAGCGCATAGGCCTGGAACACCATGCCGATGTGGCGCTGGTTCGGCTTGAGGCCGGTGACGTCCTTGCCCCCAACGAAGACCTTGCCAGCCGAGGGCTCCTCGAAGCCGGCGACGATGCGCAGCATGGTGGTCTTGCCGCAGCCCGACGGCCCGAGGAAGGAAACGAACTCGCCGGCGCCGACGTCGAGATTGAAGTCCTTGACGACGGCGACGTTGCCGAACGACTTCTTGACGTTCTGGATGGAGAGGAAGGGATCGGCCATTGGCTTTTGCTCTTCTTGTTCAGTTCGGGCGATTTGCCGACTTCGGCGCGAAACGGGCGAGGATCTGGATCACCGACATGCAGCCCCAGGTGATGGCGAAGGCGATGACAGCAAGCGCCGCCGGCTCATAGGCGCGGTTGGCGCCGATGTTCTGCAGGTACGGACCGAAGGCCGGGCGGTTGAGCAGGCTCGCCAGCGTGAACTCGCCGATGACGATGGCGAAGGTCAGGAAGGCGCCCGACAGAACCGCGATCAGCACGTTGGGCAGGATGACGCGGGCGATGATCGTCGTCCACCCGGCGCCGAGGATCTGGGCCGCCTCGGTCAGCGTGCGCACGTCGATGGTGCGCAGGCCGGTGTCGACGGCGCGGTACATGTAGGGCAGCGCCAGCGTGGCGTAGCCGATGACCAGCAGCGCATCGGTGCCGCGCGCCGTGCCGAGGAACGGCAGCGGCGAGTTGGAGCCGTACATCCTGATATAGCCGAAGACGATGACGATCGCCGGGATGACCAGCGGCAGCAGCGTGATGAACTCGACGACCGGCCTGAGATGCGGCATGCGCAGCCGGATCCAGTAGGCTGTCGGCACCACGAGCAGGACGCCGAGCAGGATGGTGAACACGGCCACCGTCACCGAATAGGCGAAGGTCTCCTGGAAGCGGCTGTCGCCGAGCACGACGCGATAGGCGTCGAAGGAATAGACGCCGCGCCGCATGCGCAGCGAGAACTCGAAAGTGGCGATCAGCGGAATGAAGAAATAGGCGGTGCCGATGGCAAAGACGAGCCAGGCCCAGAAGCGACCGGTCTTCATTTGAGCCACCTCTCGCTGCGGGTGCGAAACCAGATGTAGAAGATGTTGGCGAGGCCGGTGACGACAATCATGCCGAAAGCCAGCGCATAGCCGAGGTGCGGGTTGTGCAGCACGTCGCCGCGGATCTGCGCATAGAGCTTGATCGGCACGATGTTGAGCGACGAACCGGTGAAGGCATAGGCCGTGGCAATCGCCCCGAAGGCGTTGGCGAACAAAAGGATGACGGTGCCGAGGAAGCTCGGCCACAGCACCGGAATGACGACCATGCGCCAGTATTGCCAGGTGGTGGCGCCGAGCGTGGCTGCCGCCTCGCCCCACTCGCGCTTGAGGCCGTCGATCGCCGGCGTGATGATGACGATCATCAGCGGGATCTGGAAGAACAGATAGACGATGATCAGGCCCCACGACGTGAGCACGTTGAAGCCCATCGCGTAGATGTTGATGCCGAACACGTCGCGCAGGATGACGGTGACGAGGCCGAGGCGGCCGAGCGTCGCGAGGAAGGCGAAGGCCAGCGGCACGCCGGCGAAATTGGAGGCGACGCCGGAAAACGTCATGGTCGACGAGCGCACCCACCTGGGCAGGCCGCCGCGCACGATGGCAATCGCCATGGCGAGGCCGACGAAGGCGCCGATGGTGGCCGACCAGAAGCTGATCTTGATCGACACCCAGTAGGAGTCGCGGATCGACTGGTCGGTGAAAAGCTGGCGAATGTTGTCGAGCGTGTATTGGCCCTGATCGTTCTGGAAGGCGCCGACGACGAGATAGAGCGTCGGCAGGATCAGGAACATCAGGGCGAAGATGAAGAACGGCGCGACACCGAGCCAATGGGTCGGCAGGCGGAAGCCGCTCTTCGCCTCCGGCGGCGCGGAGCGCGCGGCATCAGCCGTGGTGGATATGCTGGCTTGGGTCATCGGGCCGCCGTATCGAGAGAAAATGCGGGCGGCCGCAAAGCCGCCCGCGATGGCAATTGCTCAATTACTGAACGTTGGCGCCGACCACGGCATCCCACTGCTTGGTGATCGCTTCCTTGCCCTTGGCCTGATCGTCGAGCGTCGGGAACACGGCCTGTTCATAGGCGGCGGCCGGCGGCAGCTTGTCGAGCATCTCCTGCGGGATCTTGCCGTTCTTGGCGAGATCGTTGAAGCGGATCGGGTGGCAATAGCCCTTCAGCCAGCCGAGCTGACCTTCGTCGGAATAGAGATACTCCATCCATAGCTTGGCAGCGTTCGGATGCGGTGCATAGGCGCTGATCGCCTGGACGTAGACGCCGGCGACGACGCCCGACTTCGGAACGACGACCTCAACCGGCGGGTTGCCGTTGAGGGTGTCGCGACCAGCAAGGGCGTTGTAGTCCCAGGTGATCAGGATCGGGGTCTGGCCCTGGGCCAGCGTCGCCGACTTGCCGATGACCGGCACGAAGTTGCCCTTGGCGTTCAGTTCCTTGAAGAAGGCGAGGCCCTTCTCGGCGGCCGAAGCGGCGTCGGTGGCACCCGAGCCCAGGCCGGCGGCGTAGACGCCCTGGATCGCCTGGTTGGACGCACGCGGATCGCCGGCAAGCGCGACCGAGTTCTTGTATTCGTCCTTGAGCAGGTCGGCCCAGTCGGCCGGTGCGTTCTTGACGAGGTCCTTGTTCACTTCAAACGACAGCACGCCGTAATAGTCGCCGTACCAGAAGCCGTCAGCGTCCTTGGCGGTGTCGGGGATCGAGTCCCAGGTCGCGACCTTGTAGGGCTGGATCAGGCCGTCGGCCTTGGCCTGCGGGCCGTAGGAGAGGCCGACGTCGATGACGTCAGGCGCCTGCGGGCCCTTGTTGTCCTTGTTCGCCTTGATCGCCTCGATCTCGTCGCTGGAGCCCGCGTCGGGGTTCAGCTCGTTGACGGTGATCTCGGGATACTTCTTCTTGAAACCATCGATGACGGCGCCGTAGCCGCACCAGTCGTGTGGCAGCGCAATCGTGGTCAGCTGGCCCTCCGCCTTCGCGGCGGCTTCGAGCGCGGCCATATCCTGGGCCGACACGATTGCCGTCGTCACCATCAGCGACGCCGCGCTTAGGGAAAGCACTTTCCCTGCAAACTTGAACATGTGTTCTCTCCGTTGAACTGACGCCATGAGACGCCTGCGATGCGGTAATGGCTTCATGTGACAGTCACATGAAAGTTCCATGAAGCCACCGCCCGCAGTGGAAAAAAGTTAACTACTTTTAATCGGTTGTCGCAATCGTCGCCGTTGTTTACCGGCTAATTAAATTCCGCATGCCTTCCCAAGCCCCTCCCTCTATTTTGCCGACTATAGAAATCAGGAATACCTCCCTGCACTAGTCTCAAACCGTCCCTTCGATGGCGTTTTCAAGCAAGCCGAGCGCGGCCTTCTTGGTGAGCTTGACCGGGTTGCCGCCAGCGGTCGGATCGACCACGGCCATGTCGGCGATCAGGCCCTTGCGTTTCTTGTCCATGTCGAGGCCCTTGATCAGGCCCGGCAGCGCGTGCGGCACCTTGAGTTCCTTGCGCAGCTTGATGACCGCCTTGGCGAAACCGTCGAACCCGCCCTTGATGCCGCAATAGGCGGACAGGCGCGCGATGCGCTCCTCGATGGCGTCGCGGTTGAAGGCGAGCACATATGGCATGAACACGGCATTGGTCATGCCGTGATGGGTGTCGTAGAGCGCGCCGATCGGGTGCGACAGCGAGTGGATCGCGCCAAGGCCCTTCTGGAAGGCGGCGGCACCCATGGCGGCAGCGCTCATCATGTGGGCGCGGGCGGTCAGGTCCTTGCCGTTGGCGAAGGCCTTGGGCAGGTTCTCGAACACCAGCCGGATGCCTTCGACGGCGATGCCGTCGGCCATCGGATGGTAGCCCGGAGCGCAGTAGGCCTCGAGGCAGTGGGCAAGCGCGTCCATGCCGGTGCCGGCGGTGATGAAGGACGGCATGCCGACCGAAAGCTCGGGATCGGCAATGACGATGGCCGGCAGGAGCTTGGGATGGAAGATGACCTTCTTGGTGTGGGTCTCTTCATTGGTGATGACGCCGGCGCGGCCGACTTCGGAGCCGGTGCCGGCGGTGGTCGGCACCGCGATGATCGGCGCGATGGCGTCGGAATTGGCGCGGGTCCACCAGTCGCCGACATCCTCGAAATCCCAAACCGGAAGCGTCTGCCCCGCCTGGAAGGCGATCAGCTTGCCCAAGTCGAGCGCCGAGCCGCCGCCGAAGGCGATGACGCCGTCATGCTTGCCCTTCTTGAACACCGCGATGCCGGCGGTGAGGTTCGATTCGACCGGGTTCGGCTTGACGTCGGAGAAGACGCCGTAAGGCACCTTGGCGTCATCGAGTATCTTCAGCGTGCTGGCTACGACCGGAAGTTTGGCGAGGCCCGGATCGGTGACGAACAGCGGCTTCTTGATGCCGGTGGCGGCAAGCACGTCGGGCAATTCGGAGATGCGGCCGGCGCCGAAGCGCACGGTGGTCGGGTAGTTCCACTTGGAAACGAGTTTGGACATGTCTTCGCTTTCAGAAAATCAGATGAGCTTTTGGGAAATCAGATGGTTTCGCGCAGGTGATACGACTTCGGCCGGGTCAGGTTGTCGTAGCCGATCTGCGACAGGGCGGCGCCCTTGCCGGTGTCCTTGACGCCGGTCCAGACGAGTGCCGGATCGAGATAGTCGCAGCGGTTCATGAACACGGTGCCGGTCTCGACGCGGTCGCCGATGGCGATGGCGTGCTCGGTGTCGGCGGTCCAGATCGAGGCGGTCAGGCCATAGGGGCTATCGTTCATCAGCGCGATCGCCTCTTCGTCGTTGCGCACCTTCATGATGCCGACGATAGGGCCGAAGCTTTCCTCGCGCATCACCGACATCTGATGGTCGACATTGGTCAGCACCTCGGCCGGCAGGTAGGGCGAGCCGGCCTTGTCCTGGGCATCTTTGGTGTTCATGTGGGCGACGGCACCCTTGCGCAGGGCTTCCGCCTTCTGCTCGCGGATGAAGTCGGCAAATCGCGCCTGCGCCATCGGCCCCATGGTCGTCGCCTGCTCCAGCGGATTGCCGAGCACATAGCTCCTGGTCTCGGCGATGAAGCCCTCGACGAACTGGTCGTAGACCTTCTCGTGGACGTAGACGCGCTCGATGCCGCAGCAGCACTGGCCCGAATTGAAGAAGGCGCCCTCGACGAGGTTGGCGACGGCATGGTCGAGCTTGGCGTCGGGCAGCACATAGGCCGGGTCCTTGCCGCCGAGTTCGAGGCCGAGCGTCATGAAGGTGCCTGCCGCGGCCTTCTCGATGGCGCGGCCGCCGGCCACCGAGCCGGTGAAGTTGACGTGGTCGATCTTGCCCGAGGCGAGCAGCTTCTCGGTCTGGGCGTGGTTGAGCACGACGTTCTGGAACACGCCCTTCGGCAAGCCGGCCTTGTCGAAGGCCTGCTGGAAGCGCTCGCCGACGAGCAGCGTCTGGGCGGCGTGCTTGAGGATGACGGTGGAGCCGGCCATCAGCGCAGGCACGATGGTATTGACGGCCGTCAGGTACGGATAGTTCCACGGCGCAACCACCATGACGACGCCGAGCGGATCCTTGCGGACATAACGGCGGAAGCCGTCCTTGGGATTGGAGGCAGGCACCGGCCGAAGCGCCTGTTCGGCAATCTCGACCATGTAGTTGGTGCGTTCCTTGACGCCGCCGAACTCGCCGCCATAGCGGGTCGGCCGGCCCATCTGCCAGGCGATCTCGGGCACGATCTCGTCGCTCATCGCCACGAGGTTTTCGAGCATGGCGAGCATGTACTTGCCGCGTTCGGCGATCGAGGTCTGGGCCCAGGCGACCTGGGCGGCGCGGGCGCGCTCGACGGCGGCGCCGACCGCCTTGTCCTCGGCAAACGGGCGCTCGACATAGATCGAACCGTCGATGGGGGATTTGAGCTTGACCGTTTCGGTCATTTTTTTGGTCCTTCCAGTATTCAAGTCCCTCTGGCCATCGGCCGGAGGGTGTCAGTGGGTGGTGATGACTTTAGTACCGCTCGAAACCACGGTGCAATTCCCAGTCGGTGATGCGGCGGTCGTATTCGAACTGCTCCCAGCGCGCGGTGTGGACGTAGTGCTCGACGACGTCCTCCCCCAGCGCCTCGATCAGCATCTTCGACGATGCCAGGGTCTCGGTGGCATCGCGCAGGGTCTTCGGAATTTCGGGCAGGCTGGCCGCCTGATAGGCATCGCCGACAAACGGCTTCTGCAGCTCGAGCTTCTCGTCGATGCCGGCGAGGCCGGCGGCAATCAGAGCGGCAAAGGCGAGATACGGGTTCAGGTCGGCGCCGCCGATGCGGCACTCCATGCGGATGCCCTTGGTGCCCTCGCCGCACAGGCGGAAGCCGGCGGTGCGGTTGTCCTCGCTCCACATGATCTTGGTCGGCGCGAACGTGCCGGCCTGGAAGCGCTTGTAGGAGTTGATGTAGGGCGCCAGGAACCAGGTGAACTCCTTGGCGTATTTGAGCTGGCCTGCGGCCCATTGCTGGCCGAGCTTGGACAGCGTCCACTCCGCACCCTTGTCGAAGAACAGCGGCGTCTTGCCGTCGGCGCTCCACAGCGAATTGTGGATGTGACTGGAGTTGCCGGCGAGGCCGTAATTGTATTTGGACATGAAGCTGATCGACTTGCCTTCGCTAGCAGCGATCTCCTTGGCGCCGTTCTTCAGGATGACGTGCCGGTCGGCCATTTCCAGCACTTCGGCGTAGCGGACGTTGATCTCTTCCTGGCCCGGGCCCCACTCGCCCTTGGAATTCTCGATCGGAATGCCCGCGGCTTCCATCTCGTTGCGAAGCCGGCGCATGACGCCCTCTTCCTTGGTGGTGATGCCGATCAGGTAGTCCCCGATATAGGGCGATGCTGTGTCGAGGTTCTGCCAGTGCTTGGCGCGGGCCGAATCGTAGGTTTCGGAGAACAGGTAGAATTCGAGCTCGGATGCGAAATAGGCGAGATAGCCGCGCTCCTGCAGCCGCTTGACCTGCTTGCGCAGGATCCCGCGCGGCGAATGCGGCAGGTCCTCATGTGTATGGTGATCCTGCAGGTCGCAGAGCAGCAGCGCCGTCTTTTCGAGCCAAGGCACGTTTCGGATCGTGTTGAGGTCGGGCTTCATGACGAAGTCGCCATAGCCTTTCGACCAGCTTGCCGCCTTGTAGCCGGGCACCGGCTCCATATCGATGTCGTTGGCCAGCAGGTAGTTGCAGCCATGCGTCTCGTCGTAGGCGGATTCGACGAAGTACTTGGCCAGGAAGCGCTTGCCGACCAGACGGCCCTGCATGTCGACGGCACAGGCGAGGACCGTGTCGATCTCGCCCGAGGCAACAGCCTTCTTCAACTGATCGAAAGTAAGATTTCCAGCCATTTTTGTTCCGCTCCGGGCGATGCCGCTTCAGGTTTTCGGGATGATCGAGATGGTGAAACGAGACGTGGCCGGCGCTTGGCCGGCCACGGCCATGTCGAGGACTGTCAGTGTCCGGTTTCGCCCACGGCGCGCTCGGCCGCAGCGATCTCGGCGGCACGCTTGGCCACCTCGTCGCCGATCGGCGGGCCCTGGAAGCGGCCGCGCTCGAACACGAACCAGACGATGCCGGTAACGACCAGGAAGCCGACGGTGATGTAGAGCGCCCAGTCGTTCGGCGGCTGGATGCCGAGCACGAAGATCAGCACCATGGCGATGATCGACAGCACCGCAAACAGCTTGAAGGTACCTTCGCCGAGATCCCACGGACCCATCTTGTCCCACTTCGAAGTGCCCCAGGCCATCAGGCCAAGCGCGATCGGAATGGTGAAGGAGAAGAACAGGAAGATGACCGTGCAGGCGACGACGATGGTGTAGACCGGCGTCTCGCCGATGGAGACCAGCGACGAACCCCAGACGAACAGCACGGCCAGGATCGAGCCGGTCCAGATTGCCGCGACAGGCGTGCGGTAGGTCGGGCTGACCTTGGCCAGTGCCTTCGAGCCCGGCAGGCCGCCGTCACGCGAGAAGGCGAAGATCATGCGCGACACCGACGTCACCGTCGCCAGGCCGCAAAGCCACTGGGCGACGAAGATGGCAAGGTACAGGATGTCCTTCACCACCGGATTGACCTGCTGTTCCATGCCCCAGAAGAACACGTTCCAGCCCTGCTTGGCGGCTTCGTCCATGCTCGGCAGCATCAGCACGAACGAGCACAGCATGATGTAGCCGAACAATGCCGACCACAGCACTGAGCCGACCATGGCGCGCGGCACCGAATGTGCGGCCTTCAGCGTTTCCTCAGAAGTGTGCGCCGAGGCGTCGTAGCCGGTGATGGTGTAGATCGGCAGCAGCAGGCCGAGCATGAACACCCACATCGACGAGTTGGCAGGCCAGACATTGCCACCCGCTTCGCCCGAATAGTTGGCGAAGGTAAACAGCCTGGAGATCTCGTAGCTGTCGGCGGCTGCCAGGCAGACCAGTGCCAGCGCAATCGCGGTTGCGAAGATCAGGTAGCCGGAGAAGTCGGTCAGCCTGGCCGTGAGGCCGATGCCCATGTGGTTCACCAGCGCCTGCAGGCCGGTGATGATGGCCAGGAAGATGATGCGCGTGGTGGTGGTGTCTTCGAGCCCGAGATAGGTCGTGCCGAAGGCGCCCATGAAGAAGTAGTAGGTGCCGACATTGATGGCGCCGAGCACGGTGACGAGGCCGAGCAGGTTGAACCAGGCGGTCAGCCAGCCGGTGAAGCGGTTGCCGAGGATCGAACCCCAGTGATAGAGGCCGCCGGCCGTCGGATAGGCCGAGCTGATCTGGGCCATGGCGACGGCGAAGACCAGCGACACGAAGCAGCCCAGCGGCCAGCCGATGCCGATCGCCGCGCCGCCGGCACCGGAGGTGGCCTGCGCCAGCGAGTTGATGCCGCCGGACAGGATGCAGATGATGGAGAAGGAAACGGCGAAATTGGAGAACTGGCTCATTCTCCGTTCGAGTTCCTGGGCATAGCCCATGCTGTGCAGGACTTTGACGTCCTCGCTCTTGTCGTGATCGGAATAACCAGGCGATGTCATTTTGAATGTCCCCTTGTTGTTATGCCTTTGTCTGCGCTGCGCGACCGCTGCCCGACCCGAATGGGACAGCTTCGCCCGCTTCGGGTTCGAGTTCGGCAAAGATGCCCGTGAGCAGATCCGCCCATTTCCGCTGCCCGGCCTGCGCCGAAATTTCGTCGTTGCGGATTTCGATCATCGCGCACGCCAGGCCGCGCGACCTGCCGTGGTGTTCCAGCGTGAAGTAGACGCGGTCGGCCGGCGAGTACGGCTCGTTGACGCCGACGGTGACGCCGGCGAGTTGCTGCAGCGCCGCGACCAGCGGCGCGGCGAGCCGGGCGTCCTCGTCATGGATGATGCCAATGTGCCAGGGGCGCGAAACGCCCTTGTAGACCGGAGTGAAGGAATGGACAGACACCAGTCTCGTCTCCCGCCCTTCGCGGCGCCGCTCCGAAACAATCTCGTCGATCGCTTCGTGGAACGGCTGCCATGATAGCGCGATTCGCGCCTCGCGCTGAGTGGCCGAAAGCCCTGCGTTGCCGGGGATGACGGTGGTCTCGCTGATCTCGGGGATCAGGTCGGGGGCGCCGATCGGACGGTTGCAGTCGATGGCGAGGCGAGAGACGCAGGACTCGACCAGCGTCGCGTCGAGGCCCTCGGCCATGCGCCGCGACACCGGCAGCGCGCCCGGATCCCAGGCGATGTGGCGCAGCATTTCCGATGCATCGAGGCCGAGCGGGCCGACGCTCGCGGGCAAATGGTTGGAGGCGTGGTCGCAAAGGATGACGTAGGGGCTGCGCCCGTCCCGGTTTGTCACCCGGACAGCATTCGAAATGGCGCGCGCGGCTACCTTCGCTGTTCCCATTCTTTCATCCCCAGGGCGTATCGTATGTTACGTATTTTTGTTCATTGCGCCCGTATGGATGATTTCATACACATCATGAGAGTTTGTCAAATGCCATTTGAAGGCATGCACCGGACTGAGCGCTGTGCCAGAACAGGGCGAGCGGTGCAGGACCGAGACGGGGAGACGAATGGTTTCGAGCGTTGCCGAACTGATCACTGAAAGGATCGACACCATGCCCGCCGGCGAGCGCCGCGCGGCGCAGACCCTGATCGCCTCCTACCCGCTGATCGGGCTCAAGACGGTGGCGGAATTTTCCCAGCAGGCGGGCGTCTCGTCGCCGACGATCCTGCGGTTCGTCGCCCGGCTCGGCTTCCAGAACTATCCCGAGTTCCAGTCGGCCCTGCAGGACGAATTGGCAGCGCAGTTGCAGTCTCCGGCCTCGCGCACGACGGCGACGCAGTCGCCCCTGCCCGCCTCGACCGCACCGATCCTCGAAGCCGTGCTCGAAAACATCCGCGAGACCTTCCGGCATATTTCGGATCGGCAACTGACCGATATCGTCGCCCAGCTCGCCAATCCGAAGGCGCATGTCTACCTGGTCGGCGGTCGCTTCACCGATCCCTTGGCGCGCTACATGGCCGCCCACCTCAACCTGATCCGGCCGAATGTCAGCCATCTCGTCGGACAGGAAAGCCTGTGGCGCGACCGGCTGATCGACATGGGCAAGCGCGACACGCTGCTGATCTTCGACATCCGCCGCTATCAGGACAGCCTGATCCGCCTGGCCGAGAAGGCGCACAACAGGGGCACGACCATCATCCTGTTCACCGACCAGTGGCTGTCGCCGATCGCGCGCTTTGCCCGCCATGTCGTCGCCGGCCGTACCGCCGTGCCTTCGGCCTGGGACTCATCTGCGGCCCTGTTCGTCGCCGCCGAAACGCTGATCGGCGCGCTGACGCGAAAGCTCGAAACCGAGGGTGCCAAGCGCATCCGCGCGATCGAGGATCTGCGCTGAGGCCGAGCGCCAATCCTGCAAAGATTACGCAGATTTAATGTGCGGCAGTTGGAGAATTGCCATAAGTCTCCGCTATCGAACTAGGCTATGATACGCGGCTGAACAGGCCTGACGCCGAAGAGCGATTTTGTATGCGCCGCGCAGCGAAGGCTGCGCCGAGCGCAACGATCGAAACGCCACGTGTTCCCAAAGCGGAACGAAACGCAGCAGACCGGAGTACGCATGGCCGCCTGGAAGCAGATTGTCTTGGCAACCGTCATTGTGCTCGCCGCAGCCGCCGGCTGGGTGCTGTTCGTCCCGGGTTCGCGCGACGTGCTGGCCAGCTGGGGCATCGACTGGGCGCGGGCCGCGACGGAAAAGGCCGAGCAGGCGAGCGGCGGCAATGGCCGCCAGGGCGGCGGCCGTGGCGGGCAGGCGCAGACTCCCGTCGTCACACAGCCGGTAACCACAGGCACCATCAACGACCGGCTGTCGGCGATCGGCACCGGCCGCGCGCTGAACTCCGTGGTGATCAATCCTTACGCCTCCGGCCGCCTGACCGAGATCGCGGTCGAGGCCGGCGAGAAGATCGAGGCCGGCGGGGTCGTGGCCAGGCTCGATGCCGATTCCGAAGAAATCGCGCTCGAGCGCGCCCGCATCGCACAGGGCGACGCCGAGGCCTCGCTGGAGCGCATCAAGGCATTGCGCGCCACCAACACTGCGACGAACGTCCAGCTCAAGGAGGCTGAACTCGCCGTCGAGAACGCCCGCCTCGCCGTACGCGACGCGGCCCTTGCACTCGACCGCCGCACCATCACGGCTCCCATCGCCGGCATTGTCGGAATCCTGCCGGTCGAGGCCGGCAACTACGTCACCAGCCAGACGACGATCGCCACCATCGACGACCGCTCGCGCATCATCGTCGACTTCTGGGTGCCTGAGCGCTTCACCGGGCTGATCGCGGTCGGCGCGCCGCTGACCGCCAATTCGGTCGCGCGCCCGGGCCAGGTCTTCAACGGCGTGGTCAGCGCCGTGGACAACAGGCTCGAAGAGCAGAGCCGGACGCTGCGCATCCAGGCCCGTCTCGACAATGACGGCGACCTGCTGCGGGCCGGCATGTCGTTCCAGGTCGTCATGCAGTTTCCCGGCGACACCTTCCCCTCCGTCGATCCGCTGGCGATCCAGTGGGGCGGCGACGGCGCCTTCGTCTGGGCGCTGGCCGGCGGCAAGGCCAAGCGTGTGCCGGTTCGCATCATCCAGCGCAACACCGACAGCGTGCTGGTCGAGGCAGCGCTGGTGCCGGGCGACCAGGTCGTCACCGAAGGCATCCACACCGTCCGCGAGGGCGCCGAACTTCTCATCGCCGGCAGCGAAGCTGCCACGCGCAGCGGCTCCTGAGCGGAGCGCGGCCGATGAGCACCGTCCACAATGAGAACGCCGAGAAAGGCATCACCGCGCTGTTCGTGCGCCGGCCGGTTTTGGCCTTCGTCATCAACACGCTGATCGTGGTGGCTGGCCTTGCCGCCTTCTACGGCGTCGAAGTGCGCGAACTGCCCGACGTCGACCGCCCGGTCATCACCGTCTCGACCTCCTACTCCGATGCCGCAGCCGAAATCGTCGACCGCGAGGTGACGGCGGTGGTCGAAGGCGCGGTGGCGCGCGTCACCGGCGTCAAGTCGATCTCGTCGAGCTCGTCCTACGGCAACAGCCGCGTCACCGTTGAATTCAACGACGGCGTCGACCTCAACGTCGCCGCCTCCGACATGCGCGACGCTGTCGGGCGGGTGACCAATACGCTGCCCGACGACGCCGACGCACCGCGCATCGTCAAGGCCGACGCAAATGCCGACGCGGTGATGCGGCTGGCGGTGACCTCCGACACCATGCCGGTCGAGGACATGACGATCCTGGTCGAGGACCAGATCGTCGACGCGCTGGCCGCCGTCGACGGCGTTGCCGACGTGCAGACCTATGGCGACCGCGCCAAGGTGTTCCGCGTCGACATCGACCAGGCCAGGGTGGCAAGCCTCGGCCTGACGCTGGCCGACATCTCCAACGCGCTGGCGAGCGTTTCCTTCGACGCACCAGCGGGTTCGCTGACCGTCGGCAACCAGGACATCATCGTGCGCGCAAGCGCTGCGGTGACCACGCCCGAAGCCTTCGAAAGCATCATCATCAACGGCAAGACCAAGCTCGGCGACGTCGCGACGGTGACGCTCGGCGGCGATCCCGGCTCGACCTCGCTGCGCTCCGACGGCAAGACCGGCATCGGCATCGGCATCGTGCGCCAGGCGCAGTCGAGCACGCTCGACATCTCCCAGGGCGTGCGGGCCGCAGCGGAAAAGATCCAGGCCACCCTGCCCGAAGGCATGACCATCCGCGTCACCTCCGACGACGCCACCTTCGTCAAGGGCGCCATCGAAGAAGTCGAGATCGCGCTGATCCTTGCGGTGACCATCGTGCTCCTGGTCATCTACGTCTTCCTGCAGGACTGGCGCGCGACGCTGATCCCCGGCTTCGCCATGCCGGTGGCGATGATCGGCACCATCGCCGGCATCTATCTCGCCGGCTTCTCGGTCAACATCCTGACGCTGCTGGCATTGGTGCTGGCGACCGGCCTTGTCGTAGACGACGCCATCGTGGTGCTCGAAAACATCGTCCGCCGCCGCAACGAGGGCATGGGCCCGCGCGCCGCAGCCGTGCTCGGCACGCAGGAAGTGTTCTTCGCCGTTGTGGCGACGACGGCCACGCTTGCCGCCGTGTTCATCCCGATCTCGTTCCTGCCCGGCCAGACCGGCGGCCTGTTTCGCGAATTCGGCTTCGTGCTGGCGATCGCGGTGCTGCTGTCGTCGGTGGTGGCCCTGTCGCTGTGCCCGATGCTGGCCTCGCGCATGCTGACCGAAAAGAGCATCGAGCACAGCCATGGCGGCGCGCTCGGCAAGCTCGGCACCAAGCTCGCCGCCGTCTACGCGCGCTGCCTGCGCGCCTGCCTCAACGCACCGTGGCTGGTCATCCTGGCTTCGGTGCTGTTTGCAGGTGCCGCCTACCTAGCCTTCGGCAATGTGCGCCAGGAACTGACGCCCACTGAAGACCGCTCGATGGTGATGCTGCGTGTCTCCGCCCCGCAGGGCGTCAGCCTCGACTACACCGCCTCGCAGCTACGCCGCATCGAGGCGCTGATCGAGCCGCTGCGCAAGTCGGGTGAGATCGAGAGCACCTTCGTCAGCGCCGGCATGGGCAATAACAACAACAGCGGCTTCATGGTGCTGTCACTGGCGCCGTGGAGCGAGCGCGAACGCACCCAGCAGCAGATCGCCGCCGACATCCTGGCGCGGACCCGCGATGTGCCGGGCGTGCGCACCACCGTCGGCCAGCCCAACAGCCTGGGCATCCGCGGCGCCGGCAACGGCCTGCAATTTGCTCTTGTCGGCAACAGCTATGCCGATCTCGGCGTCGCCGCCGCCAAGGTGCTGGCCGAGATGGAGAAGGACCCGCGCTTCCGCCAGCCGCGCCTCTCCACCGACGCCAACCAGCCGCAGCTCTTTGTCACCGTCGACCGCGACCGTGCCTCCGACCTGGGCATCGACATCAACGGGCTGTCGCCGGCGCTGCAGGCGATGCTCGACGGCCGCAAGATCGCCAGCGTCTTCATCGAGGACCGCAGCTACGACGTGAAGCTGGTCTCGACCACAAACCCGATCAACGATTCAACCGATCTCGAAAACATCTTCATCCGGGCAAGCGACGGACGCTTCGTACCGGTCTCGACCATCGCCTCGCTCAGCGAACGCGCCGTGGCGCCGTCGCTGTCGCGCGAACAGCAGCAGCGCTCGATCGCCATCACCGCGAGCCTGGCCGACGATTTCGCGCTCGGCGACGCGCTGACGCGTGTCGAGGAAATCGCGGCTCCCGTGCTGCCTGCCGGCAGCCGCCTGCTGCCGCTCGCCGAGGCCGCCACGCTGAACGAGACCAGCGGCAGCATGCTGACGATCTTCGGCTTTGCCATCGTCATCATCCTGCTGGTTCTGGCGGCACAGTTCGAGAGCTTCGTCTCGGCGATCATCATCATGGCGACCGTGCCGCTGGGGCTGGCCTGCGCCGTCTTCGCGCTGATCCTGACCGGCACGTCGCTCAACGCCTACAGCCAGATCGGCCTGGTGCTGCTTGTCGGCGTCATGGCCAAGAACGGCATCCTCGTCGTCGAGTTCGCCAACCAGTTGCGCGACCGCGGCATGGGCGTCCGCCAGGCGATCGAGGATGCGGCGAGCATCCGCCTGCGGCCGGTGTTGATGACGATGATCTGTACCGTGCTCGGCGGCCTGCCGCTGGTGCTGGCGCAGGGCGCCGGAGCCGAGGCCCGTATCGCGCTCGGCTGGGTGATCGTCGGCGGCCTTGGCCTGGCGACCGTCTCGACGCTGTTCCTGACCCCGGTGGCCTACCTGCTGCTCGGCCGCTTCATCACACCGAAGGTCGCTGAGGAAAGCCGCCTCAAGCGCGAGCTCGAGGAAGCCGCCTATACCGGCGTGGAACCTGCGGAATAGTTTTCGGTTACTTGGTTGGCCAATCTGCGACGGATTTGCCGCCGCAAGCGATGACAGCGCCTGTCTGATTCTGTATCAGTCTGGTCGCTGGTGCGCGGTGCATGACTTTTTCTTATGCAGGACGGGATGCGATGAGCCTGAAACCGATCAATCTCGAGCAACTTCAGGCCACCGTGGGCAAGGAGATTGGCGTGTCGCCCTGGCGCACCGTTACCCAGGAGATGATCGACAAGTTCGCCGACGCCACCGACGACCATCAATTCATCCATTGCGACCCCGAGCGGGCAGCCCGCGAAACGCCCTTTGGCGGCACCATCGCGCACGGCTTCCTGACGCTGTCGCTGCTATCGGCGATGACCTTCGAGACCGTTCCGCCCGTCGAAGGCGGCGACATGGGCATCAACCAGGGCTTCGAATCGCTGAAGTTCGCGGCACCCGTGAAAACCGGATCCCGCATCCGCACCCGCTTCGTGCTGGCCGACCTCAAGATCCGTCCGTCGGGCTGGATCCAGGCGACGCACGACGTGACCATCGAGATCGAGGACCAGAAGAAGCCGGCGCTGACCGCGCGCTGGCTGACGCTGACTTTCGTCGAGCCGAAGCGCGAAACCGCCTGACACCGGCATCACTGGCCCTGCAGCCGCATCGTGGCCCTAGTCCTGATGAGCTATGGGCGGTTAACTTGCTGCCCTCGGGAGCGGCGTATAGAGTCCCACGCTTCGAGTACGTGAAGTCAGCAGGGCGTATCCTTGACCAGTTTTGCCGCAAACCGACGTGAGCTCCAGAAGGCCGAACTCAGGGCCGACCTGGTGGCAGCCGCTCACGCGCTGGTGCGGGAAGAAGGCTATGAGGGCCTGACCATCCGCAAACTCGCCACCAGGGTCGGCTATGCGCCGATGTCGGTCTATTCCTACTTTGCCGACAAGCAAGAGATCCTGATGGCGCTTGCCGAGGATGCCTTCATCGACCTGGCGCGCAGGATGCGGCAAAACCGGCCTCGCGATCCACTCGAAGCGGTCCGCGCAGCGCTTGCTGAGTATGCCGAGTTCGGCCTTGGCAATCCGAACGAATACCGGACCGTGTTCATGACCGAGAAGCAGAAACCGCCGATCGACAAAACCTTTGCCGAGATGGAACGTGGAAACCCGGCCTTCCAGGTGATCATGGAACGGGTCGAAGCCTGCATCGCGGCCGGCAAGATGAAGGGCGACGCGCGCGCCATCGCCACCTCCCTGTGGACCGTGGCCCATGGTGCGATCTCGCTGCTGATCACGTTTCCCTTCTATCCGTTCGGCGACCCGAAGGCCTATGTGATGCGGATCGGCGACCTCGCCCTTGCCGGACTGGCAGCAGGCGAGACCGACCCACTCACCGACGAACCCGGCAATTGCTAGCTCCAGCCGGGCAGCATTCAGTGCTTTCAGTGCCTCAACAAAAAATTCCGTACGCGTACGGAATACCTCTTTCAGCACGCGAAGTGCGGTCGTATCTGTAAGGCGTTCCGTACAAGTACGGTAAAACTCTACGGAGATGGACAATGCAACGGACTATACTGGCGCTCGCGGCGGTGCTCGCGACGAGTGGCCTTGCAATGGCAAAAGACACGCACACGACGAAGCCGCACACCCCCGCTGCATGCAGCGAGATGGCCTCGGGCAAGCTCGACTGCAGCGCAACCGGTTCGGTCAAGGACGACCGAGGACCGCTGACGACCAACAGCATCCGGACCAGCGACAAGCCCAGGGTCGGCATCGACATCAACCCTTGGATCGTGCCCAGCTTCAACTGATTTTCTCGAGCAATTTCAATGAAAAAGCCGCCCAAAAGGGCGGCTTTTTGTTTCGGTGCGTGTGCTTTGTCGGGCAGGTACAGGAGTCATTCCGTTCGTTGCTGGAGGGTCGCCCGCTATGCTTGGAACGGTGCCACAGCTCGAACGTCACGGCATGGATCCTAGGGTCTGCGCAACGTCGCTACGCTCCTGCTCCGCTCTAGGATGACGAATTCGATCTTCGATTCCGCCAGTCACGAACGTTTGCAAATGAACTGCAGATCTCCAAGGTCTTCGACTAGCTGTTGCCGCCGCCCTCGCACATTCGTCATCCTAGGGCGGAGCAGGAGCGCAGCGAACTGCGCAGACCCTAGGATCCATGCCGCGGACGAGCCATCACAAAAGCTGTCCAGTATTGCGCCAGTTGCGGACGACCTAGTGCTTCCTTGCCCTTCGCATCGCCATCGAGGAAATGGTCGTCGAGGTCACCGACACCGGATCGCTGGCCCGGAAAACTGTCTTCCAGACCCTCGTCGAGTCTGGGGCACGGCATCTTCCGTTACTAGCCGTCGCGGGCGGCCTCCGACAGGAAGCCGTAGACGTAGTCGGAAAACGAGCGCCAGCACTCGACGCGGAAGGCTTCCTCGCCAGTCCTGAGCAGGACCATCTCGACCTTGCCGAGCACCGTGCGCGAGGCGGCACCTACCGGAAAAACCGCAAGCGACAGGTCCTGCGGGCAGCCGGCATTGATGGTGGCAGCCGCATTGGGGCCGGTCACCGCGATGGCGACGTTGCGATGCGAGACGTCGACCGCCGAGTGCAGGCCCTTGACCGACGCGCAGTCGGCGACGGGATCGCCCCCGGCCTCGTCGATGACCAGCCACTCGTCCGGGCCGAGCCAGAGCGCGGTGCGGCCGCTCTTGTTGGAGGAGGTCTTGGCCTTGTCCGGAAGCGTCATGCCGAGCGCCTTGGAGAGCGCGGCAACCGCGGCCGGGCGGGCGCGCAGCGACATGCGGCTGGCCGGCTCCAGCACCTTGAGCGAAACGCCGTGACCGCCGACGCTGTGGCCGGCAAGGGCGGGGTTGCGGGTGGCGGTTGCGAGCTTAGCCATTGAGGCGGTCTCCCTTCTCGTCGAAGAACACGGTTCCGGTGACTTCCACCTCGATGACGCCGTCGGGCATCGGCACATAGAGCGTTTCGCCGATGCGATCGCGGCCGCCGGCAACGACACCCATGGCGATCGAGCGGTCGCAATTCGCCGACCAGTAGCTCGACGTGACGTGACCGATCATCTTCATCGGGATCGCCTGCTTGGGATTTTCGACGATCTGCGCGCCTTCTTCGAGCACGGTGCGCGGATCCCTGGTCTTGAGGCCGACGAGTTGGCGGCGCCCCTTGGCGACCAGATCGGGGCGCATCAGGCCGCGAATGCCGACGAAATCGGTCTTCTTCTTGCCGACGGCCCAGTCGAGCCCGGCGTCATTGGGCGTGACGGTGCCGTCGGTATCCTGGCCGACGATGATGTAGCCCTTTTCGGCGCGCAGCACGTGCATTGCCTCGGTGCCGTAGGCGCAGGCACCGTGCTTCTGGCCCTCGGCCCACAGCGCTTCCCAGACGGCGCGGCCATAATCGGCCGGCACGTTGACCTCGAAGCCGCGGTCACCGGTGAACGACATGCGGAACAGCCGCGTCGGCACGCCGCAGATCTTGCCCTCGCGCACCGACATGTGCGGCATCGCCGCATCGGACATGTCGATGCCCTCGACCAGCGGCGCGATGATGTCGCGCGAGTTGGGTCCTTGCACGGCGATGACCGCCCACTGTTCGGAAACAGAGGTCAGCCAGACATCGAGATTGGGGAACTCGGTCTGGAGGTAGTCCTCCATGTGGTGCATGACGCGGGCGGCACCGCCCGTCGTCGTGGTGACGTGGAAGCGGTCCTGCGCCAGGCGGCCGACCACGCCGTCGTCATAGATGAAACCGTCCTCGCGCAGCATGATGCCATAGCGGCAGCGGCCGACCTCGAGCTTCTCCCACGGGTTGGTGTAGAGCAGCTCCATGAATTTCGCCGCATCCGGGCCGACGACCTCGATCTTGCCGAGCGTTGAGGCGTCGAACAGGCCGGCGGCTTTTCGCACCGTCACGCATTCGCGGTCGACCGCGGCATGCATGTCCTCGCCGGCGCGCGGGAAATACCAGGCGCGCTTCCACTGGCCGACATCCTCGAACACGGCGCCGTGCGCTTCCGCCCAAGCGTGGGTCGCGGTCTTGCGCGTCGGGTCGAACAGGCCATGGCGGGCGTGGTTGACGATGGCGCCGAAGGTGACCGGCGTATAGGGCGCACGGAAGGTGGTGAGGCCGACCTGCGGGATGTCCTTGTCCAGCGCCTCGGCGGCGATGGCCAGGCCATGCATGTTGGAGGTCTTGCCCTGGTCGGTGGCCATGCCGTTGGTGGTGAAGCGCTTGACGTGCTCGATCGAGCGCATGCCTTCCTTCACCGCCTGGCGGATGTCCTTGGCGGTGACGTCGTTCTGGAAATCGACGAACGCCTTGACCTTGGTGTCGGCACCGGCGCCCGGGCCGGAACCCAGCATGCCGCCGCCCCAACCTTCTGAGGCCTCGACCTTCAGCGCCACGCCCCTGGACGGCCTGGCGCCGGCGTCGCGGGCAGCATTGGCACCAGCCTCGAGCGACTGCGCGACGGTGTCCTCAAGCGAGTCGGAACCGTTGCAGGCACCGACCGAGACGCAATCCTGGGCATAGGTGCCGGGCAGGAAGCGCTTGGTGGCGTCGTCGAAGGCGACCTTGCCGCGCGACTGCGAGAACATGTGCACCGACGGCGTCCAGCCGGCAGACATCAGCAGCGCATCGACAGCGATGGTGCGCTCAGCGCCGCCGGCCTTGGCCTGCACAGTCATCGACTTGATGCGCTGGCTGCCATTGGCGCTGGTGACGGCGCGACCATGATTGACCTCGATGCCCAGCGCGCGCGCCTCGTCGACCAGTGGGCCTGCCGGGTTGTCACGCAGGTCGACGATTGCCGCCACGCCGACACCGGCCTTCTTGAGGTCGATGGCTGCTGCATAGGCGCTGTCATTGGCGGTGTAGACGCCGACAGTCTTGCCGACGACGACACCGTAATGGTTGAGGAAGGTGCGCGCAGCCGACGCCAGCATGACGCCGGGCCGGTCGTTGTTGGCGAACACCATGTGACGCTCGATGGCGCCGGTGGCGATCACCACGCGCCTAGCGCGGACCTGCCACAGCCGCTCGCGCGGCTCGTCGCGGCCGGGGCGCGCGATATGGTCGGTGACGCGTTCGACCAAGCCGACGAAGTTCTGCGCATAATAGCCGAAGGCCGTCGTGCGCGGCAGCACCTGGACATTGTCCATCGCGGCAAGCCTGGCCGCCGTCGCCTGGGCCCAGTTCCAGCCGTCCTGGCCGTCGATGACGGCGCCCTTTTCGAAGCGCAGCGCGCCGCCGAACTCGGCCTGCTCGTCGCAGATGATGACGCGAACGCCGGTTTCGGCCGCGGCCAGCGCCGCGGCAAGACCGGCTGCGCCGCCGCCGAGTACCAACACTTCGCAATGGGCGTAACGGGCCGAATAATGGTCGGGATCTGGCTGATCGGGCGCGACACCGAGGCCGGCCGCCGCGCGGATGTTGGGCTCGTAGAAGTTCTTCCACGCCGCCTTCGGCCACATGAAGGTCTTGTAGTAGAAGCCGGCCGAGAAGAACGGCGACGCCAGATCGTTGACGGCACCGACGTCGAAGGAGAGCGACGGCCAGCGGTTCTGCGAGGCGACGTTGAGCCCGTCATAGAGCTCCTGCACGGTGGCGCGCACGTTGGGCGTCTTGCGCGCGGCGTCGCGGGTCACCGTCACCAGCGCGTTGGGCTCCTCGGCGCCGGCCGACAGGATGCCGCGCGGGCGATGATACTTGAACGAGCGGCCGACTAGATGCACGCCGTTGGCGAGCAGCGCCGAGGCGACGGTGTCGCCGGCGAGGCCGGTCATCGCCTTGCCGTCGAAGGTGAAGCGCGCGGTCTTGGCAGGCGTCAGGCGGCCCTGGCCGGAAATGCGGTAGGAACCGGCCATCATGCCTCTCCCTTGGTGGAGCGTTTTGCCTTGGGCTTCTCGTTGAGCTGATCCGGCGGCCGGTTGGCCCAGGCAGCGGGTCCGCCTTCGCTCGACAGGGTCGAGACATCCGGTTTCGGCTCGCCGGCCTTGTAGGTGAGCAGGAACCGGTCGGTGATGGTGTCGCGCGCGGCGTTGAAGAAGCGCGCACAGCCATGGATGTGGCGCCAGCGCTCGAAGATCACGCCCTTGGGGTTGGAGCGGATGAAGAAGAACTTCTCGAAATCCTCGTCGCTTTCGGCGGCGATGTTGGTGGAGCGCGCGATATGCGCCTCGCCGGCGGCGCGGAATTCGAGCTCGGGGCGCTCTTCCTCGCAATAGGGGCAGTGAATGAGAAGCATCTGGATGATCCCTAGAGTTCGCCGGGGCCGATATTGGAGCCTTGGGGCTGGTCGCAGAGCCTTTGCCCCAATGCCTCGAACGGGGCGACACGCTTGATCAGCGCCTCCACCGTGTCCGCCGGCAGGAACAGGTCGCGGCTCGATATGTTGAGGAAGGTGAGTTCGAACGGATTGGCCGAGACGATGACGTGGCGCCCGGGCGGGGCATCGTGCTCGTCGTCGGGGTCTTCGGGCTGTTCGATGAAGGAGACGACCTTGCGCCCGCCGCTCCAGACGCAGGCGAGAATGCCCGAAGCGACCGAGAACGGCCATTCGTCCTCGTTGCCGGTGCGGCTGATCGCCTGCAGCCGGACCTCGCTGGCGTCGGGCATGTGGAACATGCCCTTTTCGTCGGCGAGAACGAAGGGCGCTGCGACAGCGGCCAATGTGGTAGCGAGCATCGTCATCGGCGCACCATGGCGCAGGCGACCGCTGCGCCTACGGCATGCAGATCGCTGGAATGGCAATGCGTCGGCACCATGCGGGCTCAGATCCGGTTCTTGGTCACGGCAGTCGTCACATCGCCGGTGTTGGGCACGCCGGCGGGCTCGATCAGCAGCAGGTGGGTCTCTTCCTCGGCCAGCGGGCAATGCTCGACGCCCTTGGGCACGACATAGAGCTCGCCAGGTCCGAGAACGACATCGCCTTCCCTCATCTGGATGCGCAACCGGCCGCTCAGCACCATGAAGAAGTCGTCGGTATCAGGGTGCGAATGCCAGTTGAACTCGCCCTGGACCTTGACGACCATGATGTCGTTGCCGTTGAAGCCGGCAACGATCTTGGGCGTCCAGCGCTCGGAGAACAGCGCAAGCTTCTCGGCGAGGTTGACCGGCGTCTCGGACATATCGACCTCGCCCCTCAGTGCGCCACCGCCGCCGCTGCCGCTTCGTCGATGAGGCGGCCGGTGCGGAAGCGCTCGATGGTGAAGGGCGCGTTGATCGGGTGCGGCTCGTCACGCGCAATGGTGTGGGCAAAGACGTTGCCAGAACCCGGCGTCGCCTTGAAGCCACCCGTGCCCCAGCCGCAATTGACGTAGAGCCCCGGCACCGGCGTCTTGGCCAGGATCGGCGAGCGATCCGGCGTGACGTCGACGATACCGCCCCATGAGCGCAGCATCTTCATGCGCGTGAACATCGGGAACATCTCGCAGATGGCGTCGAGCGTGTGGTTGATGATGTGCAGGCCGCCGGTCTGCGAATAGGAGATGTACTGGTCGGTACCGGCACCGATGACCAGTTCGCCCTTGTCGGACTGCGAAATGTAGGCATGCACGGTGTTGGACATGACCACGCAGGGGAAGATCGGCTTGACCGGTTCCGACACCAGCGCCTGCAGCGGATAGCTTTCGAGCGGCATGCGCACGCCGGCCATGTTCATGATCACCGAGGTGTGGCCGGCGGCAACGACGCCGACCTTCTTGGCGCCGATGAAGCCCTTCGACGTCTCGACGCCGGAGACGCGGCCGTCTGGCGTACGGCGCACGCCGGTGACTTCACAATTCTGGATGATGTGGACGCCGCGGTCGGAGGCACCGCGGGCATAGCCCCAGGCGACGGCGTCGTGACGAGCGGTGCCGCCGCGGCGCTGTAGCGAGGCGCCGACAACGGGATAGCGCGCCGAAGCCGAGATGTTGAGCGGCGGGCAGAACTCCCTCGCCTCTTCGGGCGTCAGCCACTCATTGTCGATGCCGTTCAGGCGATTGGCGTGCACGTGGCGCTTCAGCACCTGCACGTCATGGACATTGTGCGCCAGCATCATGACGCCGCGCGCCGAATACATGACGTTGTAGTTGAGGTCCTGAGACAGCCCGTCCCAAAGCTTCAGGGCATGGTCGTAGATGCCGGCCGATTCGTCATAGAGATAGTTGGAGCGGATGATGGTGGTGTTGCGGCCGGTGTTGCCGCCGCCGAGCCAGCCCTTCTCCAGCACCGCGACATTGGTGATGCCGTGTTCCTTGGCGAGATAATAGGCGGTGGCAAGGCCATGGCCGCCGGCGCCGACGATGATGACGTCGTATTCGCTCTTCGGCTCGGGCGAGGACCACTGCTCCTCCCAGCCCTTGTGGCCGCGCATCGCCTCCCGGGCTATGGCAAAAACCGAATATTTCCGCATTTTTCAGGGCCTCGCAGATGCCGCAAGCTTAAGAGCGCGAGGTGTAGCACTAGCGAAATCTCACGACCAGCCTTGCACTGTTTGCGACGGGGCCTGCCGTTTTGCGCCGCATGTATCGGGTGGCTGCAGGACCTGCGAATTGCGACCTGTACAAACGAGGCCGGCAGACGCCGTCCGCAATTCGTACAGGAGCAGCAACGATGTTTGATTTGAACGGAAAAGTCGCGATCGTCACCGGGGCCAGCTCGGGAATTGGCAGGGCGACGGCCAAGCTGTTCGCCGACCAGGGAGCAAAAGTCGTGCTCGCGGCGCGCCGGCAGGCAGAGCTGGGGGCGGTCGCAGGCGAGATCGCCGAGGCCGGCGGCGCAGTGCGGACACTGGCCGGCAACGTCAGGGACGAAGCCTATGCACGCGCGTTGGTAGACCTCGCGGTAGATGCGTTCGGCGGGCTCGACATAGCATTCAACAATGTCGGGCTGGTCGGCGCGATGGGACCGGTCACCGGCCTTGCGCTGGAAGACTGGACGGAGGTGCTGGAAACCAACCTGACCAGCGCCTATCTCGGCGCGAAGCACCAGATTCCGGCGATGCTGAAGCGCGGCGCAGGCTCGCTGATCTTTACCTCGACCTTCGTCGGCCACACCGTCGGCATGCCCGGCATGACCGCCTATGCCGCAAGCAAGGCCGGACTGATCGGTCTGACCCAGGTGCTGGCGGCCGAATACGGGCCGCAAGGCATCCGCGTCAACGCGCTTCTGCCCGGCGGCACCGACACGCCGGCTGCCACCTTCAAGACTGCTGACGAACGCGCATTCGTCGAAGGCCTGCACGCGCTGAAGCGCGTCGCACAACCCGAGGAGATCGCGCGCTCCGCGCTCTATCTCGCTTCGGAAGCGTCGAGCTTCACGACGGGGGCTGCATTGCTCGCCGACGGCGGCGTCTCCATCACCCGCGTCTGAGAAGCCCCCGTGTCAGGCCGCGCCGGCGCGCGCGGCCTTCATGTTGGGCAGGAAGACGGTGAGCAGCCCGAGCAACGGCAGGTAGGAGCAGATCTTGTAGACGAACTCGATGCCGCGAGCGTCGGCAACCACGCCGAGCACCGCCGCCGAGATGCCGCCGACGCCGAAGGCGAAACCGAAGAAGACGCCGGCGATCATGCCGACGCGGCCCGGCACCAGCTCCTGGGCGAAGACGACGATGGCCGAGAAGGCGGATGCCAGGATCAGGCCGATCAGCACCGTCAGCACCTTGGTCCAGAACAGGTCGGCATAAGGCAGCAGGAGCGTGAACGGCAAAACCCCGAGGATCGAGAACCAGATCACCGTCTTGGCGCCGAAACGGTCGCCTATCGGGCCGCCGAGGAAGGTGCCGAGGGCCGCCGAGCCGAGGAACAGGAACAGCAGGTACTGTGATTCCTGCACCGAAACGCCGAAGCGCTCGATGACATAGAAGGTGTAGAAGCTCGAAAGGCTGGCCGTATAGATGTTCTTGGTCGTGACCAGCAGGGCCAGCACGATCAGGGCGACCATCACCGTACGGCGCGGCAGCGGCGGAAACAGCGTCGATGTCGCGTGGCGCGCCGTGGCGACGAGATGGCGGCTGTACCAGGCGCTGACGCGGATCAGCACGACAATGCCGACGATGGCGCCGAGCGCGAACCAGGCGATGCCGGTCTGGCCCTGCGGCACGACGATGAGCGCGGCGAGCAGCGGCCCGATCGCCGAACCGAAATTGCCGCCGACCTGGAACAAGGATTGCGCCAGCCCATAGCGCCCGCCCGAGGCCATGCGCGCGACGCGCGACGATTCAGGATGGAAGATCGCCGAGCCGAAACCGATGAAGGCCGCCCCTACCAGAAGCATGGTGTAGCTGTGGGCGAAGGCCAGCATCAGCAGGCCGACCAGCGTCGAACCCATGCCGACCGGCAGCGAATAGGGCAGCGGCTTCTTGTCGGCATACATGCCGATGAGCGGCTGCAGCATCGACGCGGTAATCTGGAAAGTCAGGGTCAATAGCCCAATCTGCCAGAAGTCGAGCTGGTAGTCGGTCTTCAGCATCGGATAGAGCGCCGACAGCAGCGACTGCATGACGTCGTTGACGAAATGGCTGAAGCTCACCGCAAGCAGGATCGCAAACACGGTTGCATCGGCCCCCGAGGGGCGGCTGGGCATGGCTGTGTCGGTCAACGGCGGTAACTCCCGGGCGGTCTTCTGGTGCGGCAAGGCTGACATAGACCGCCGGGGCGCGGCTTTCATGGTGCACGATGCGGTACTGTGCGGTCCAGTTGCAGGACTGCGCCAACGCAATTGAGCGTGGCAAAGCGTCCCTCGGCGTCATCCCGTATCGGGCGCCTGTAAGCAGCTATTTGCCCGCAGCCAGGCGCCGGGAGATCGGCTCGAACTGCGGCGTCGCCTTGCGCTTGACCGGATCGGGCTCGTTGTTCTCCATCGCTTCCCAGTATTTCCAGTTCACCTTGGCCGAGCCGAGTTCGTAGTCCATGCCGTCCCAGGCATCCTCGCGGAAGCTGTAGAAGGCCCAGTGCAGCTTGTCGGCGTCGAGCGGGGCAAGCACGTCCTCGAGATACTGCGTGCAGAACGGCAGCCGCCGCATGCAGCCGAACTCGCCGGCGACGATCCGGTTGCGGGCGACGCCTCGGCTGTCGGCCCATTCGACGGGCTGGGCGAGATAGGCCTTGACCCGCTCGGCATCCCACTTCTGCGGCTCGCCGTCGCCAAAGGGTACGTTGCCCGGATAGGCGTAGGGCTTGTCGCGCTTCATGTTGGGCGCGCTGGTGGCGGCATAAGGCTCGTACATGTGGAAGGAATAGAGCACGCGCTGGTCGGTGAGCTTGGCCGGCCAATAGGAAAAAGCGTCGGCCGCCGCATACCAGCCGGCGTCGGTCATGACGGGGGTCACCGGATCGACCTCGCGGATCGCCTTGATCACCGTCTCGTAGAAGGCCAGCAGATCGCGGGAACTGCCGGCATTCCCGGTGTACCAGGAGCGCATTTCTGCGATTGATGCGTGTTCTGCGAGCCCGCCCTCCTTTTCCGGCGCCGGCTCGTTGACGATGTTGTAGGCCGCGACCGCCGGATGGTCCTTCAGCTCGGCGGCAAGATCGCGCCAGAAGGTGGCGGCCTCGGTCCACCACGCCTTGTCCGCCCACAGCCGGCCGTCAAACTTCTTGTCGTTGTTCTGGGACCAGCGCATGCCCGGCAACGACAGCGGCGCGATCACCACCTTGAGCCCGGCCTTGTCGGCGCGGTCGAGCACTTCCTTCAGCGTCTTCACGTCGGAGGCGACGAGTCCTTCGTATTTGTCGGCGGTGCCGATCAGGAAGTCGCGCTTCTCCGGCTTCCATTTGTCGTAGGACAGCCGCACCCAGGTCGCGCCATAGCCGCGCAGCGCATCGAAATAGGCCTGGTCAGGCGGCAGCCGGTTGAAGCTGTTGCCGCCATGTTGTGGCTTGTCCCAGAAGCCGATGAGATCGGCAGCATGTGCCTGCGGGACGGCGGCGGCGAGTGCCAGGGCGAGAATCAGGGAGCGCATGGAATGCCTTGCATGTAGGACCGGAAGATGGGAGAGGCTTGGTCGACAAGGATTGCGGCGGAAGTGGGCACGTCCCGGCGCCGTTTTCCCAAGCAGCGCAGGAAATGCGGCCTTTGCGGTGGACAAGCAGGCCTGATTCTGCTATCAGCCGCCCACAATTCGCGGTGGAACCATCGCGGAGGCATCGTGGCTATTGCCACTAGCCTTAGGATATCGAACCCGAAAGACAGGATCACACGTGCAGGTACTCGTCCGCGATAACAATGTTGACCAGGCGCTTCGCGCGCTGAAGAAGAAAATGCAGCGCGAAGGCATCTTCCGTGAAATGAAGATGCGCGGTCACTACGAGAAGCCTTCCGAAAAGCGCGCCCGCGAAAAGGCTGAAGCTGTTCGCCGCGCCCGCAAGCTGGCCCGCAAGCGCGCCCAGCGTGAAGGCCTGCTGCCCAGCACCCCGCGTCCGGCCGCTGCTGCTGGCGCCGCTGGTGCACGTCCGGCACGTTGATCTGCCAATCTTTGGTCCTTTTCGAAGGATAACGACGAGGTGGGGCGACTAAACATCGCCGCCACCTTTTTGTTGTTCGGCCGCCCGCCGGACGCCGCGCCACCTGCCCGGGGCGCAAGCGAGGGATACCGCGATGAATGCAGTCATGAGCAACCGCACCTCCCTCCTGCGCGGCGGCGCCATGACCGCTCTCATGCTCGTCGCGATGGCCGTTGCCGGCTGCCAGTCGGCGGGACCTGCCGGCGAGCTGACCCGCATCGACACCATGCAGGGTTCGAGCGAGAACATCTCCTCGCTCAGCGCCGTCGTCTCCAGCAACCCGAACGACCCCGAAGCCTACAATGTGCGCGGCTCGGCCTATGGCCGCGGCGGCAAGTACCGTGAGGCGCTGCAGGATTTCGACCGGGCGCTGCAGCTCAACCCGAGCTTCTACCAGGCCTATTCCAACCGGGCGCTGATCCATCGCTTCATGGGCAACCAGCCGGCGGCGCTGGCCGACTACAACAAGGCCATCCAGCTCAACGCCTCCTATGACGCAGCCTATATCGGCCGCGGCAATCTCTATCGCAAGGCCGGCCGCACGCAGGACGCCTTCAACGATTTCCAGAAGGCGATCGAGCTCGACACCACCGACCCCCGCGCCTACCACAATCGCGGCCTGATCTATCAGCAGCAGGGCCAGCACGCCTTCGCTATCGAGGATTTCTCGAAGGCGATCTCGCTCGCCCCCGACTCGGCCGAGCCCTACAATGGCCGCGGCCTGTCCTATCTCGCCACCGGCGACGACGAGAACGCCTTCACCGACATCAACATGGCGATCAAGCTCGACGGCAAGATCGCCGAGAGCTGGGCCAACCAGGCGCTGATCTACGAGCGCCGCGGCGACAAGGCCAAGGCTGCCAAGGCATATGCCGAGGCGGTTCGGCTCGACCCGAACTACAAGCCGGCAGTCGACGGGCTGGCGCGCACGCGCGGCGCCTGATACCGAGCAGCACAAAGACAGGCCTTCGCCTTGAACTGCCTCGTTGTCCTGTCGCACCCGCTGCCAGAAAGCCTGAACCGGCACTTCGCCGACATCGCCATCAAGCAACTTGCCGACGCCGGCCACAAGGTGACGCTGCTCGACCTCTATGCCAGCGGCTTCGACCCGCGGCTGAGCGAGGCCGAGCGAGGCTCCTATTATGGCGAGCGCTTCGACGCCGGTGCGCTGATGAGCCATGCCGCCGCCCTGCGCGAGGCGGAGGTGCTGGTGCTGGTCTTCCCGACATGGTGGTTCGGCCTGCCGGCGATGCTGAAGGGCTGGGTCGACCGGGTGTTTTCGCCCGGCATCGCCTTCGACCACGGTGCCGATTTCGGCCCGATCAGGCCGCTGCTCTACAAGCTCCGCCACGTCGTCGCCGTCACCACGCTCGGCAGCCCCTGGTGGGTCGACCGCCTGGTCATGCGCCGGCCTGTCCGCCGCATCCTCAAATGGGGCGTGTTCAAGGCCTGCGCGCCGAAGGCCAGCTTCGCCATGCTGTCGTTCCATGCCGCAGAAAAGCCGCAGCCCGAACGGGTCGGGCGTTTTGCAGAGAGCATCCGGAAGCAACTGCGCAAGTTCAAATAGGCTGTACTGGCGGCTCGGTTCCTTCGCTGCCTTCGGCCAAATGTGCGACCAGGCCCAGCCCCCCAGACCTGGTCGCGGCCGACCGCGTATCAGATGACGCGCGGCGGCTAGTCAGCACACTGGTGCCATCACTCCAGTTCGCCATCCGGCAGCACGATGTAGATCACCACGGCGAGGATCGTCATATAGAACTGGAAGGCTCCTTCCTGGCCGTTCCAGTCTGATGACTGCCACATCGAGAACCATTCGCCGCCAACGACCATGAAGCCGAAGAACCAGACCAGGAAGCCGACACAGGCAGCCGCATGCACCCAGTTTTTCGACTTGTTGAAGCTTGTGGCGGTGCCGTTCCGGGCCCGCAACAGCGCCAACGCGCCAAGCGTAAACAACACGCAGGTCAAGGCTTCGCCAGCAATGATCAGCCAGTAGCCAAGATGCCAAAGTGTTTCCAAGGTAATGGCGCGGTACATCAGCGCGTTGCCAGGAAACGTCGTGTCCATGCTCAGAACATGACGGACGAAATTGTAGTTGGAACCATAGTCGGTGACGTTGTTGAACACGACGAGGAAGGCGAACGCAGCCAACGAGAAGCACATCGTTGTCTTCGAAATTCGAGCAAACATTGTTAACCCCCAGGTTTTTTTGTTCTGCCCTCTTTCAGCGAGAGCTATTATCCATCGCAGTGCTATCACGCGATGTGATCACATTTTATGATCATAAGATGAAATCCGTCAAGCGTGATGGAAAAACGCCAGGCTTGCGCCTGGATACATGCGCGCCGCGCTGCCAAGACAAGGGCAGATCTGGTTCCCGCCAACAACGGCAAACGGAACCTTTCGGCGGCCATGCGGTTGATGTTGCTTCATGTCTGAAAGGAACGTCCGATGAAGAAACTCGTCCTTCTTGCCCTCGCCCTTGTGCCGTTTGCGGTGCCCGCGCACGCACAGTTCGGCGCCAAGCTCGGCATGCTGAGCTGCACCGTCAACGGCGGCACCGGCTTCGTCGTCGGCTCGAGCAAGGACATGCAGTGCACGTTCACGCCGGCATTCGGCAGCCGCACGCAGGAGATCTATTCCGGCCGGATCAACAAATACGGTGTCGACATCGGCACCACGACTGGCGGTGCGCTGGAGTGGCTGGTGCTGGCGCCGAGTCGCGACGTCTATGATCCGGGCGGTCTCGCCGGCAACTATCTCGGCGCGACGGCGGAGGCCACCATTGCGGTCGGCCTTGGCGCCAACGTCCTGGTCGGCGGCTCTGCGCGCTCCATCGCCCTGCAGCCGCTCAGCGTGACCAACCAGACCGGCCTGAACGCCGCGCTCGCCATCGGCGCATTGCAGTTGACGGCACCGCTGAAATAGCCGGCACGTAGGTGGCCGCTAGGGTCGGAGCTGTCGCAATGGCTTGCTCCGACCTGCCCCTGTCGCGGCCCAGCCGCAGCCGCTAGAAATTCCCTCGACACGATGTCCGACCTGCGTCCGATGGGCGCCGTCCGGCAAATGCGAAGGGAACCCCATGCCCGAGACTGCAAACCTCATCGCCTTCGCCGCGATCGCGCTCGGCATGGTGCTGACGCCGGGGCCGAACATGATCTACCTGGTGTCACGCTCGCTCAGCCAGGGTCCCACGGCCGGGCTGATCTCGCTCGGTGGCGTGGCGCTCGGCTTCGTCGTCTACATGCTCTGCGCCGCCTTCGGCATCACCGCCCTCGTCCTTGCCGTGCCTTATGCCTATGACGTCATCCGCTTCGCTGGTGCTGCCTACCTGCTGTGGCTCGCCTGGCAGGCCATCCGCCCCGGCGGACGCTCGCCTTTCCATGTCCGGCAATTGCCCAAGGACAGGCCGCGCAAGCTGTTCGCCATGGGCTTCTTCACCAATCTGCTCAATCCCAAGGTCGCGGTGCTCTATCTGTCGCTGCTTCCCCAGTTCATCGATCCCGCCGACGGCAGCGTGCTGACCCAGCTGCTCGTGCTCGGTTCGATCCAGATCGCCATCAGCATCACCGTCAACGCCATCATCGCCATTTCGGCAGGCTGGATCTCGACCTTCCTCGCCGCCAGCCCCGGCTGGCTGGCGATCCAGCGCTGGCTGATGGGAACGGTGCTGGCGGGACTGGCGGTGAAGATGGCGACGGAAGCGCAGCGATAAGAGCTTTCCCCTCCCCCTTGTCTATCCCTCCCACAAAGGGGACGGGTCGTCAGCGTCGCGTCTCAACGGCGGCACTGCAGTGGACTGCCTTAAGCTAGCAATACAAAAAGCCCGGCTTTTGGCCGGGCTTTTCTTTTTGGTCTGCCTTGGAGGGCTGAGCTGGCTCAGTGGTCCATGGCCTTGACGATTTCTTCGGTCATCTTCTTGGCGTCGCCGAGCAGCATCATGGTGCCGTCCTTGTAGAACAG
>NZ_JACHOT010000007.1 GCF_014200015.1 Aminobacter niigataensis | reverse complement strand
CCGTGCCGCCTGCGACCTCGTCTTCGAAGGCCGCGCCCAGCCCAACGGCTACACCGAGCCGGTCCTCCACAAGCGCAGGTTGGAGCTCAAGGCCAGGGAAAGAGTTTAGAATTCTCGGGTATGATGCCCGATGTGATTTTGACAGCCTGATAGTTATGACAGCGCTCTACGTTGCCCCCCTCTGGCCTGCCGGCCATCTCCCCCACAAGGGGGGAGATCGACCAATCGCGACGGCGCAACCCCTTGCCCATGCTGTCCAGCGGGCGGCGCGTTCAACGCGGCTGATCTCCCCCCTTGTGGGGGAGATGGCCGGCAGGCCAGAGGGGGGCGACGTAGAGCTCCCCATATCCGCAAAGTACCGGGCGCCATGATCCTCCTCGCCATAGACTGTGCCGCAAGCCTCTGTGCCGCCAGTATCCACGATGCCGACGCTGGTCGCGAACTCGGCCGCTGCGTACGCGATCTTGGCAAGGGCCATGCTGAGCACCTGATGGCCGTCATTGAAGAGGCGCTGGCGCAGGCCGGCAAGGCCTATGCCGATCTCGGACGGATCGGCGTGTCCACCGGTCCCGGATCGTTCACCGGCGTGCGTGTCGGTGTCTCAGCCGCGCGCGGCTTTTCACTGGCGCTGAAAATCCCGGCAGTCGGGGTCACCACGCTTGAAGCGCTTGCTTATGAAACATACCAGGCGCTCGGGCCGATGAAGGTGCTGGCAGCCCTCGATGCGGGGCGCGAGGAGCTTCATGCGGCATTGTACGATGCGAACGGAAAGGCTCTTCGCGAACCTGCCGTCTTGTCGCTGGCCGAGGCTGTCGAGATCGCCTCTTCCGCGCCGATGGCGCTAGCAGGAACCGCAGCCCAGTCTATCGCCAATGCGGTCGGAGTGGACAAGGCATTGCAAATCGGCCCGCTCGCGGCGACTGCAGATATCGGCACTTATGCCCGGTTGGCCGCCGCCAAGCAGCCCGGCGACCGGCCCAAGCCCCTTTACCTCAGAGCACCGGACGCCAAGCCGCAAGCCGGCTTCGTGCTGGCGAGGGAACAGAAATGAAATTGCCGTTCTGGCCGCTGCGCCGCGACTTTGCGCTCCTGCCGCTCTCGGTCGACGACAGCGCGGCCATCGCACCCCTGCACCGCGAAGATTTCGTGCGCCCATGGTCAGGCGAGGAGTTTTCGTCGCTGCTCGCACAAGACACGGTTTTCGGTTTTGCCGTCCGTGAGGTCGGCCACGGCGCGGAAGCGCCGGCAGGTTTCGTGCTGGCACGGCTGGCGGCGGGCGAAGCCGAAATCCTGACCATCGCGGTGTCGCGGTCGCATCGTCGCCATGGCCTCGGCTGGCGCCTGATGGACGCCGTGTTGCGTGAATTGCACGCCCAGCGCGCCGAAGCACTGTTCCTCGAGGTCGACGAGACCAATGCGGCGGCGATAGGCCTCTACCGCAAGTTCGGCTTCCACGAGGTCGGCAAGCGCCCGAATTACTACCAGTCGGCGCAGGGGGCGACGGGCGCGCTTGTCATGCGGCTCGATCTTCGCTAGCCAGAGGCCCGTTCGGGGGCTTTGAGGGCTACATGATCGGAAAGATCCGCACGGGGCTCGCGCTCTTCTGGATGGTTGCGGCCTCGCTGGTGCTGGTACCGCTGCAGGTCATCTCGATGAAGACCGGCCTGTGGCCGGAAACGTTCATCCTCAAGATCTGGCATCGCGCCATGCTTTGGGGGCTCGGCATGCGCGTCCGCATCGTCGGCAAGATGGTCGAAACCCGGCCGCTGATGATCGCCGCCAACCATGTCTCGTGGACCGACATCATGGCGCTCGGCTCGCTGGTCGACGTCACCTTCATCGCCAAGTCGGAACTGAACGGCTGGCCGGTCTTCGGCTTCCTGTCGCGGCTGCAGCGCACCGTGTTCGTCGAGCGCGAGCGCAAGCGCAAGTCGGGCGACCAGGCGAGCGAGATCGCCCAGCGCCTTGCCGCCGGAAACGCCATGGTGCTGTTCGCCGAAGGCAGCACCGGCGACGGCAACCTGCTTCTGCCGTTCAAGAGCACGCTGTTCGGCGCCGCCTCGATGGCGATTGCCGAGGGGGCTGCCGCTCACGTCGTCATCCAGCCGGTTTCGATCGCCTATACCCGCATCCACGGCCTGCCGATGGGCCGCCAGCACCGGCCGATCGCCAGCTGGATCGGCGACATGGACCTGGTGCCGCATGTCGGCCAGCTCCTGGCCGAGGGCGGGCTCGACGTCGAGATCCGCTTCGGCGAACCGATCGATTTCTCGGCCAAGTCGAGCCGCAAGGAGGCGACGCGGCTGATGGAGGAGCGGGTGCGGACGATGATGCTGCAATCGCTCGCCGAGCCGCATCCGGCACGCTGAGCATTCGCCGAGGGAAACCCCTGAACGTTCCATCGAATGGCCGACGGCGCCGCAGCTTCGCCTGTGGGGCCTGGATAGCACCAGTTTAGAAAAGCAAAAAACCCCGGCGAGAGCCGGGATCCCCAAGGTCTGACTGTCTTGGAACCTGTACGCGACGCCGAGTCATCAGAGGATCTTCGGTACGCTTCCAATTTGGAGGTTCGTGGCGAGGTCCTTTGTGCTCACGATTGACGAACTTTGGTTTTTTCACCGAGATAGAGCAGCGCCGACAAGGCGCCAACGCCGAAGATCGGGTGAGTGGTCATGCCGGAGTAGGGAGATCACATGCGATCGGTTATCAAGATCACGGCTAGGGCAATGGCCGACGCGGCTGCGGTGATTGCCTGTTGCCATCTCTTATCTCTGGCGAATGACCCTGCAATGATCATGATCACAGGCACGCTGGCTAGTGATGCATACCAAGCGACGAGTTTTAGCGTTTCCATCGATCCTCCCGTAACGATCGGCTGCGTGTAACACTGCCAACGAATATGTTCACCTGGCAAACGACGAGGGATCGTAGGCATACTAAAGGTTGCCGCGGCCGGGTTTTATGGAGGGGGCCTTCAGCCATACCGAACGGGGAAGAGATGGTTAGACTAATGCTTGCCGGAGCGTTGATGCTCGCAGGCTCGATGTCTTTGCTGCCGGCATGGGCGTTTCATTTGATTGGGGTCCGACGAAAAAGTGCCTGGACCCGAAGTCTCCGCCGATTGCACTGTCGAATGTGCCGCAGGGAACGGTAAATCTTGAGATCAAGATGATCGATCAGAATGCAAGCTTCAGCCACGGGGGCGGCAAGGTGGCGTTCAAGGGACAGTCCCAGCTCCCCTATGATGCCTTCAAATACAAAGGGCCTTGCCCGCCTGCAGGCACGCATCACTACAAGATCACGGTGAAGGCGCTTGACGCGAGTGGCAAGGCCTTGGCCAGTGGGTCGGCTACCCAGCCCTTCTCAAAGAAGTAAGCATTAATCCTTGAAAGGATCGCCCCGCTGCCGAAAGGTGGTGGGGCTTTTTGCGTTCCAGGCACAAACAAAAACCCCGGCCGGAGCCGGGGTGTGAGGACGGCGGGAGCGTGCCGATCAGAACTTGTAAGCCGCCCCGATGCGGAAATCGTGTGTTCGGATTCGAGCGACAAGATTCTCATCCGAGGATGGGACAAAGTCCTTGTCATTGAATCGGACGTAACGATATTCGCCACGCAGGATCGAGTTGTCCGACAGCGCGTATTCGGCGCCGCCTCCAATTGTCCATCCCATAAGATCGACTTCGGCGTCGGAATAGAAGGCACCCCCCTCCCGCTCTTCGTAACTCAATCGACCGAATGCCACGCCCCCGGTGACGTAAGGTAGGAACCGGTCGATTGAATAACCAAGACGCGCTCTGATCGACCCGGTCCAATCGAAATCATTCGTGCTGCGATAGAGTGTGGAGCCGACCGGGTTGCCCGATGCACCTGCATTGCCAATAGCGAAATCGCCTTCGGCTCCCAATACGATACGGTTTGCGAATTGTTGATTGTAGCCAACATACAGACCGCCAAACATCCCATCGGGACTGAGATTGTAGCTGCCATTGGTGTCGGTGGCCAATGTGTGATCAACCGAGCCGCCTACCATATAGCCCGCTTGAAGGCCGATGTACCCACCGGTCCAGACGAAGCCGGCTGCCGCCTCCGGAACTGGTTCATAGACGACTGCATCTGCCGCGATGGCACCGCCTGCTACGGCAAGTGAGAATGTCGAAGCGAGAAGAATCGTTTTCATGGCAAGCCCTAAATTAGATTTATGCCGCAGCAGATCATTCGGCTCTGACACGGTCAGATAGTTCCGTCACCATTGCGACCGCACGTTGGGACGCAAAGTCATGAAGATGGGACGCACAGTCATCAGCCGAAAGGCGGTGGGGCTTTTTGCGTTCCAGGCACAAACAAAAACCCCGACTTGAGCCGGGGGCCAGGATGCGATGTGGTGGCCATGCCGTCCAAACGGCTCCCACGTCTTCCAGCCAAGGCTGGCGGCACCAAAGGCGTAAAGCGTCTGTTTTTTGCCGCCGAAAGGCGGTAATAGGCGCGGCATGGAACTCGACGATATGTTTGAAATCATGCCGGCAGCCTCTGGTGAGGTCGCCGCGGCAAGCACCAGCGCTGCCAAGAAGGTCTTCATCAAGACCTATGGCTGCCAGATGAATGTCTACGACTCGCAGCGCATGAGCGATGCGCTCGCGGCTGACGGCTATGCGGCGACCGAGGCCATAGAGGACGCCGACCTCATCTTGCTCAACACCTGCCATATCCGCGAAAAGGCTGCCGAAAAGGTCTATTCGCAGCTCGGGCGCCTGGGCAAGCTCAAGGCGGAGCGGGCGGAAAGCGGCCGCGAACTGATCGTCGGTGTCACCGGCTGCGTCGCCCAGGCCGAAGGCCGCGAAATCCTGCGCCGCGCTTCGGCGGTCGATCTCGTCGTCGGCCCGCAAACCTATCATCGCCTGCCGGAAGTGGTGAAGAAGGCGCGCGGTGGCCAGAAGGTCGTCGAGACCGAGTATTCGCTCGAAGACAAGTTCGAGCACCTGCCGCAGCCAAGGAAGTCCGAAGTCGCCAGGCGCGGCGTCACCGCCTTCCTGACCGTGCAGGAAGGTTGCGACAAGTTCTGCACCTTCTGCGTCGTGCCTTACACCAGGGGGTCGGAAGTTTCGCGTTCGGTCGCCCAGATCGTCACCGAGGCGGAAAGGCTGGCCGAGGCCGGCGTGCGCGAGGTGACCCTGCTGGGCCAGAACGTCAACGCTTGGCACGGCGAGGGCGCCGACGGCAAGGAATGGGGGCTGGGCCGCCTGCTTTACCGTCTCGCCGAAATCCCCGGCATTGCCCGGCTGCGCTACACCACCAGCCATCCGCGCGACATGGACGACGAGCTGATCTCAGCCCATCGCGACCTCGCGGCACTGATGCCCTATCTGCACCTGCCGGTGCAGTCGGGCTCCGACCGTATTCTCAAGGCGATGAACCGCCGGCATACGGCATCGGACTATCTCCGGCTGATCGAGCGCATCCGTACGGCACGCCCCGACATCGCCATGTCGGGCGATTTCATCGTCGGTTTTCCGGGCGAGACGGATGCCGATTTCGAGGCTACGATGGAGATCGTGCGCGCCACCAACTACGCCTCGGCCTATACGTTCAAATATTCGCCGCGTCCCGGCACGCCCGGCGCCGACATGGACGGCCATGTCGAGGAAAAGGTCAAGGACGAGCGCCTGCAGCGGCTGCAGCAGCTGATCACCAAGCAGCAGCACGCCTTCGCCGACGGGCTGGTCGGTATGACGATTTCGACGCTGATCGAAAAGCCCGGCCGCGAGCCCGGACAGATCGTCGGACGATCGCCTTGGTTACAACCGGTTATTGTTGATGAAAAGGCCGGCGAAATCGGTGACATTGTTGATGTGCGAATCACGAAGACAGGTACCAACAGCCTGTTCGCCGAAGCGGTCTGATCGGCCGTACGGCAGATGAGGAGAGACGGTTGAGCGCTGCTGAACTCAAGAACCTGCCCTCCGGGGCGTCTGACATGGCGCACATCGTACTGACCTTCGACAACAACAAGCTAGCCAGTGCGCTTTACGGCCAGTTCGACGAAAACCTGGCCCGTCTCGAACAGAAGCTCGGCGTCGACATTCGCTCGCGCGGCAACCAGCTGACCATCAAGGGCAGCGCCACCGCAGCCGAGCAGGCACGCCGCGCCCTCGACCATCTCTATGCCATCCTGCAGAAAGGCGGCGAATTGGCCCAGTCCGACGTAGACGGCGCCGTCCGCATGGCAGTTGCCCCCGACGATCAGCTGACGCTGCCGACGCTCGAGCGCAAGGGCAAGATGGCCGCCGCCCAGATTTCGACGCGCAAGCGCACGATCTATGCCCGCTCGCTCAACCAGGACGCCTACATGCGGGCGCTGGAGCGCTCCGAACTGGTGTTCGGCATCGGCCCCGCCGGTACCGGCAAGACCTATCTCGCGGTCGCCCACGCCGCCATGCTGCTCGAACGCGGCATGGTCGAGCGCATCATCCTGTCGCGACCGGCGGTCGAGGCGGGCGAGCGCCTCGGCTTCCTGCCCGGCGACATGAAGGAAAAGGTCGATCCGTATCTCCGCCCGCTCTACGACGCGCTCTACGACATGATGCCGGCCGACAAGGTCGAGCGTGCCATTGCCGCCGAGGTCATCGAGATCGCGCCGCTCGCCTTCATGCGCGGCCGCACGCTGGCGCATTCGGCCGTCATCCTCGACGAGGCGCAGAACACGACCTCGATGCAGATGAAGATGTTCCTCACGCGTCTCGGCGAGAACTCGCGCATGATCATCACCGGCGATCCGACCCAGATCGACCTTCCGCCCAACACCAAGTCGGGCCTGGTCGAGGCATTGCGGATCCTGGACGGCGTGCCGGGCGCGGTGACGGTGCGCTTCAACGACACCGACGTGGTTCGCCATCCGCTCGTCGCCGAGATCGTCAGGGCCTATGACCGCGACGGCAAGGTCGCCCGCGGCCTTGGCACCGAGGGTTGACCGGGAACGAATTTGGCAATGCCTGACAAGGATTTACCGCCGTCTTCCGGCGCGGAGGGCGGCCTCGACATCGACCTGATGGTCGAGGAGGGCGCCTGGCCGGGCGAGGATGCGCTCAGGGCGCTGGTCGACCGCGCCGTGCCTGCGGCTTTCGCGGAAGCCGAGGTCGAAGCTGCCGACGGCGTCGAACTGAGCCTGGTCTTCACCGACGACGCGGCGATCCGCAAGCTCAACGCCGAATGGCGCCAAAAGGACAAGCCGACCAACGTGCTGTCGTTTCCGGCCTTTCCGGTGGCGCCCGGCGATCCGCTGCCGCCGATGCTCGGCGACATCGTGCTCGCCTACGAGACGGTGGCTCGGGAGGCCGAGCTTGAAGGCAAGACGCTCGAAAACCACATCACCCACCTCATAATCCACGGACTCCTGCATCTTTTGGGGTATGATCACGAGACCGACGAGGAGGCCGAGGAGATGGAAGCGCTGGAACGCCGGGCGCTGGCGAGGCTTGCCATTCCCGATCCCTACGCGTAACAGGGACGAGCAATCGACCGGAAGAAGATGAACGACAAAACAGAGACTGCCGCCACGCCCGAACCGGGAACCGCGGCAAGGGCCTCCGACCAGACCGAGGACGGACCTAGTACCAGTGCGCCGTTAACCGCGACGCACGACACGCAGGCCGAGCGGCCATCCTTCATCGAGCGGCTGACCAGGCTTTTCCGGCACCGCAGCAACGGCACCAATATCCGTGAGGAAATCGTCGACGCGCTGGCCGAGACCGGCAGCGACGCCGACTCGTTCTCGCCCGGCGAGCGCGCCATGCTCAACAACATCCTGCGGCTGCGCGAAGTGCGCGTCGAGGACGTCATGGTGCCCCGCGCCGACATCGAGGCGATCGAGCTTTCCACCACGCTCGGCGAGTTGTTGTCTGTTTTCGAGCAGTCCGGCCACTCGCGCATGCCCGTCTATGTCGAGACCCTCGACGATCCGCGCGGCATGGTCCACATCCGCGACGTGCTTGCCCACATCACCCGTGGTGCCCGCGTCAAGAAGGGCCGCTCACGCAAGGCACAGGCAGCCGAAGCCCAGCTCGACCTGTCGCAGGTCGATCTCCAGCGCAGCATCGGCGATCTCAACCTCGTCCGGACCGTGCTGTTCGTGCCGCCCTCCATGCTCGCATCCGACCTGATGACCCGCATGCAGGCGACACGTACCCAGATGGCGCTGGTCATCGACGAATATGGCGGCACCGACGGGCTGGTCTCGCTCGAGGACATCGTCGAGATGGTCGTCGGCGACATCGAGGACGAGCACGACGACGACGAGCCGATGATCACCCAGGCCGGCGATGGTGTCTATGTCGTCGACGGCAAGGCTGAGATCGAGGAGGTCGCAAAGGTTCTCGGCGAGGAATTCTCTGCCGGCGAGCATAGCGAATATGTCGATACCATCGGCGGCATGATCTTCAACGCGCTCGGCCGCGTGCCCGCGCGCGGCGAGGTGGTGCAGGCGATACCGGGCTTCGAGTTCCACGTGCTCGACGCCGACCCGCGCCGGGTCAAGCGTGTCCGCATCGTCCACTCCGTCAAGAGCGAGCGCCGCCGCCGCGCCAAGGCTGAACAGGCGTGAGCCTGGCCGGCCGGGGCGGTCCGCCGTTTGGTGCCGCCTCGCGGTGCTGCTACACCTTCGATCCGTGATTCTTGGACGAGGGGACAGGATGGCGCGCCTTGCTGGGCGGATAATTCTGCTGTGGGGATGGAAAAGGGCGCTGGTGGCCTTTCTGGCCGGCGCCCTGGCAGTCCTGGGCCAGGCGCCCTACGATTTCTTCGCCGCCTGCTTTGTTTCGTTCCCGATCCTGGTCTGGCTCATCGACGGTGCCGTCGCCGATAGGCCGGCAGGCTTCCTGCGGCAGCTAAGGCCGGCCTTTGCCGTCGGCTGGTGGTTCGGCTTCGGCTATTTCCTTGCCGGGCTGTGGTGGGTCGGCGGCGCGCTTCTGGTCGAGGCCGACAGTTTTGCCTGGGCACTGCCCCTGGCGGTTGTCGGCATTCCGTTGATCCTGGCCTTCTTCCATGGTTTCGCAGCGGCCTTGGCACGACTGTTGTGGAGCGACGGCATCGGCCGCATTTTCGCGCTGGCCTTTGCATTCGGCCTCGCCGAATGGCTGCGCACCTTCCTGTTCACCGGATTTCCCTGGAACCCGCTCGGTTTTGCCGCGATGCCGGTGCCGCTGCTGATGCAGAGCGTGACGGTGATCGGCGTCGTCGGCATGAACGTGCTGGCCGTCTTCGTCTTCGCCATGCCGGCGCTGCTGGCTGACCGGCGCAATCTCAAGCTCGGTGCCGCGTTGGCCGTGCTGCTCGTCGCTGCTCACGCTGCCTACGGCTATTTCAAGCTGGCAGCGCCCGCCGCGGCGCCGGCGCAAACGATCAACGTTCGCATTGTCCAGCCGAACATCGACCTCAGCGAAAAATGGGATGGCAGCGTCCGCGACCGCATCTTCGCCGGCATGCTGCAGCAGTCGGCCGAAGCGCCGAAGCCGGGCGCCCCGAAGCCGGACCTCATCATCTGGCCCGAAACGTCGGTGCCGTTCCTGTTCACCGAGCGGCCGGATGCGCTTGTGGCGATCGGGGAGATGCTGTCCGCAGGACAGATGCTGATGGCCGGCATCGTCCGCGACGAGGGCGAATCGGTAGCCGGCACGGAAACGCGCTATTACAATTCCGTCGTCAGCATCAACGACAAGGGCGAGATCGTCGGTTCGATCGACAAGGTCCATCTGGTGCCTTTTGGCGAATACATCCCCTTCGCAGGCCTGATGGAGCGTGTCGGCCTGACGCAACTGGTGGCCGGCCCGATGAATTTTGTCGCCGGTACGGACCGGCGGCCGTTCGCCCTGCCGGGCGGCATCAAGGCCTCGGCCTTCATCTGCTATGAAATAATCTTTCCCGCTATCGTTGCAGTTGACGCGGCGTCAACTCAGATTATGGTGAATGTCACCAACGACGCGTGGTTTGGCGATACTCCGGGTCCCTATCAGCATTTCCGGCAATCGCAGGTCCGCGCGGTCGAAAACGGGTTGCCGGTCCTGCGCGCGGCCAACACAGGAATTTCCGGCATTGTCGACCCGAGCGGGCGAGTTGTGGATGCACTTGCGATGAATGTTCGCGGCACCATCGATGTCTCGCTTCCGGTGGCCGCCTCCGGCGCTGCCTCGCCGCCGTTTTCGCGCGTTAACGGTTTCCTGATCATGTTCCTTATTGCCGTAGCGGCAAGTGGCTTGAAGCTCAGACAGAGGCTCAGGGCGAATTGACACTGCTATTGTTAGAAACTCATATGCCACCGCGCGGCTTCAGGCTGTGCCAATCGGCGTTCATGCCCGGACGCTATAAATTGCCCTGAACGGGGCTACCTGCCCAATAATAAGCTGGAAAAATCCGGCGAGGAAAGACAGTGGAAAAAGAGAACAAGAAAAAACCAAACCCGACCGACGTATACGTCGGCGGGAGAATTCGCCTGCGACGCAACATGCTGGGAATGAGCCAAGAGAAGCTCGGAGAAAGCCTCGGTATTACATTCCAACAGATTCAGAAGTACGAAAAGGGGACCAATCGTGTTGGAGCGAGTCGTCTCCAGGCCATCGCCTCGATCCTCAGTGTGCCGGTCGCATTCTTCTTCGAAGACGCTCCAGGGGCCGATGGCGGTGAGCACAAGGGGCTTGCCGAGGACTCTTCCACCAGCTTCGTGGTCGATTTTCTTTCGAGCGCCGAAGGCCTGCAGCTCAACCGCGCCTTTGCCCGGATCTCGAACCCCAAGGTCCGGCGCAAGGTCATCGAATTGGCCAAGGTCCTCGCCGACGACGAAGAGCAATAATGCCAGCGAGCGCCGTGCGTCCGAAAGGGCGCACAACGGGCGCTCCAAGTGCCTGAACTGTGCATCGTGCTCTCCGGAAATCGGTTCCGATTTCCGGCCGATGCGCGAGAGCGGCGGCGGTGCGCCGTCGCCACGCCCTCGCAATAACCGGCCTTCCGCGACGAAAGCCTGCTTGACGAGTTCCGGCAGGCTTCGCTAACACGTGACGCGCCAAACCGATCGGCATAGCGCCGATCCTTTCCAAGAGGGGACATCCCGTGTCGCGGCAGAATTATCTTTTCACTTCCGAATCCGTATCCGAAGGTCACCCCGACAAGGTGTGCGACCGCATTTCCGACGAGATCGTCGATCTCGTCTACCGTGAGGCCAAAAAGACCGGCATGGATCCGTGGAAGGTCCGGGTTGCCTGTGAGACCCTGGCAACCACCAACCGCGTCGTGATCGCCGGCGAAGTTCGCGTGCCCGACACGCTGCTGAAGAAAGACAAGAACGGCCAGATCGTGAAGGACGCCGCTGGCCATCCGGTCGTCAATCCGTCGAAGTTCAAGTCGGTGGCCCGCAAGGCCATCCGCGCCATCGGCTACGAGCAGGCCGGCTTCCACTGGAAGACCGCCAAGATCGACGTGCTGCTGCACGGCCAGTCGCCCGACATCGGCCAGGGCGTCGACAACGCCGCCGACCGCCAGGGCGAAGAAGGTGCCGGTGACCAGGGCATCATGTTCGGTTATGCCTGCCGCGAGACACCGGACCTGATGCCGGCTCCGATCTACTACAGCCACAAGATTCTCGAACTGCTGGCCACCGCCCGGCACGAGAACAAGGGCGACGCCGGCATGCTCGGCCCGGATGCCAAGAGCCAGGTCACCGTCCGCTACCAGGACGGCAAGGCCCGCGAAGTCACGCAGATCGTGCTTTCGACCCAGCACCTCGACGGCAGCTGGGATTCGGGCAAGGTTCGCAAGGTGGTCGAGCCCTACATCCGCGAAGCCCTTGGCGATCTCGAGATCGCCAATGACTGTAACTGGTACATCAACCCGACCGGCAAGTTCGTCATCGGCGGTCCAGACGGCGACGCGGGTCTCACCGGCCGCAAGATCATCGTCGACACCTATGGCGGCGCTGCCCCGCATGGCGGTGGTGCGTTCTCCGGCAAGGACACCACCAAGGTCGACCGTTCGGCAGCCTATGCCGCGCGCTACCTGGCCAAGAACGTGGTTGCCGCCCGGCTTGCCGACCGCTGCACCATCCAGCTGGCCTATGCCATCGGTGTTGCCCAGCCGCTGTCGGTCTATGTCGACCTGCACGGCACCGGCAAGGTTGACGAAGCGGTGCTCGAAGACGCGCTGCGCCAGGTCATGGACCTGTCGCCGTCTGGCATCCGCCGCCACCTCGACCTCAACAAGCCGATCTATGCCAAGACCTCGTCCTACGGCCACTTCGGCCGCAAGGCTGGTCGCGACGGTTCCTTCTCCTGGGAGAAGACCGACCTGGTCAAGGCGCTCAAGGACGCCGTAGCCAGCAAGGAAGCGGTCGCCGCCTGAGGCGACTGTAGGTTACATGGAACAGGAACCGCGCCGCAGCCGCACGACGGAAGCCTTTTTCGGGCGGCGGCGCGGCAAGCCTGTCCGCCCGCATCAGGCGATCGCCCTTGAAAATGGGCTCGCCCGCATGGGCATAGACATCAAGACCCTGGCACCTGACGACCTGCGCACGCTGTTTGCGGCCCCGGTTTCCAGGGTCAGGCTGGAAATAGGCTTCGGCGGCGGTGAGCATCTTCGCCATATCGCCGCGAACAATCCCGACGACGGCTTCATCGGCGTCGAACCCTTCGTCAACGGCATGGCCAAGATGACGACGGCTCTTGACGGCCAGCCGCTCGCCAATATCCGCCTGTACGACGAGGATGCGACCCAACTGCTCGACTGGCTGCCGCAGGCGTCGCTCGCCGGCATCGACCTGCTCTATCCCGACCCGTGGCGGAAGAAGAAGCACTGGAAGCGCCGGTTCGTCAGCCCGGTCAATCTCGACCGCTTCGCCCGCGTGCTGAAGAGCGGCGCGAAGTTCCGTTTCGCCTCCGACATCGACACCTACGTCAACTGGACGCTGCTGCATTGCCGCGCCCACGCTGCCTTCGAGTGGCAGGCGGCCGACGCCGCCGACTGGCACACGCCTTACGAAGGCTGGACGCGCACCCGCTACGAGGCGAAGGCGATCCGCGAAAACCGGACGCCTGCATATTTGACCTTCGTCAGGGTGTAGGCGGCACTTCCCTTCTCCCACAAGGGGAGAAGGGGCTAACCGTCACGCCTCGGCTTTCCCAAACGACACCCGAACCCTGAGCCCGCGCCCATCCGCACCCGCCAGAAGCTCCAGCCGGCCGCCGAACAGCGAGGCGATCTCCTCGACGATGGGCAGGCCGAGGCCGGCGCCGGGTTTGTCGCCCTCCCGCCCACGCACGAAACGCTGGCGTACGTTTTCCAACTCGGTAGCCGGAATGCCTGGCCCGGTGTCTTCGACCTCCAGCACAACGTCGGCACCCTGGTCGAGCACCTTGACTGTCGCCTCCGTGCCTTGGCCCGCATAGGCAAGCACGTTTTCGATCAGATTGCGGATCATTTCGCTGAGCAGCATCGGCTCGCCGCGTACGAACAGAGCCTGTTCGCCTTCGAAACCCAGATCGATCCCTGCCGCATGGGCCTGGGTCACGCGGTCGGCGGTGAGTTGCTGGGCAAGCGCGGTGAGATCGACCGCGTCGAGGCTTTTCAGCCGGTCGGACGCGGCTTCGTCGACCTTGGCGAGCAGCAGGAGCTGGGCGATGACGCGTTCGGCATGGGCCACCGCCTCGTCGCCGATGCGCGCCGCCTGCCGGGCTTCCTCCAGCGAATGTGCGCGTGAGGCGAGCGCAAGCTGGGTACGGATGATGGTCAGCGGCGTGCGCAACTGGTGGCTGGCATTGCCGGTGAAGTGGCGCATCGCGCCGAGCGCCGATCCGAGCCGGCCCATGAAGGAATTGACGGTGTCGACGAGGCCGCGCACCTCCTTGGGCACCGACTGCTCGATCGGATGCAGGTCGTCGGGGTTGCGCTCGGCAATCGCGTCGCGCAGCCGGTAGAGCGGGCGCAGCGAGAAGGTGACGGCGAGCCAGACGATGGCTGCCGCACTGCCGATCAGGATGGCGAGGCGCAGCGCCGAGCGCAGAAGGATCGTCTGCGCCAGTTGGGTGCGGGCAATCGTCGTTTCTGCCACGGTGACCACGAAGGGGATCGAACTCGCGCCCGTCGAGGCGGCACGGGACAGCGAGGTCAGCCGGATCGGCTCGCCGCGGAAACTGGCGTCGGTATAGCCGCTTTCCTCCTGCTCCAGCCCTTCGATGATGGGCAGGGTCTGGTAGCCGGTGATGAAGCCGCTGGGGCCGTCGACGCGGTAGAAAACGCGGTCCTGCGCCGCCGAGGTCAGCATTTCCAGCGCGACATAGGGGATGTCGACCTCCAGCGCGCCATCTTCTGCCACCACCACCCGCTCGGCGATCGCCAGGGCCGAGCCGGCCAGCACGCGGTCGGAGACGGCGTTGGCGGTGTCGACCGCCTCGTTGTAGGTGTCGGCGAGCGCGACTAGGCCCAGGGCGACCAGCGGAACCAGCAGCCAGAGCAGCAGCCGCCTGCGCAGTGAATATGGTTTGGCTCGGGCCATCAGGCGCTGGGCAGCTTTTCGAGGTAGTAGCCGATGCCGCGGGCGGTGCGGACGGTCAGCCCATAGGGCGCCAGCCGCTTGCGCAGCCGGCTGACATACTGCTCGATAGCGTTGGCGCTCAAATCCTCGTCGAAGCCGGCGAGCGATTCGATGATCGCCTGCTTGGCGACCACCTTGCCGGCGCGCATGAACAGGGTCTCGAGCAGCGCCAGTTCGCGCGCCGGGATGTCGATGGCCGCCCCGTGCGACGAGAAGCTGCGCGTGGTGAGGTCGAGCGTCACGTCGCCGAACGACACGGTCGACGCCTTGAGCCCGGCGCGGCGGCGCAACAGCGTGCGCACACGCGCCTCCAACTCGCCGACGTCGAACGGCTTGACCATGTAGTCGTCGGCGCCGAGGTCGAGACCCTTGACCCGCTCGTCGAGCGAATGACGCGCCGACAGGATCAGCACCGCGGCGTCGTGCTGGCGCCCGCGCATGGTGCGCAGCACGTCGAGCCCGTCCATTTCCGGCAGGTTGAGGTCGAGGATGACGAGGTCGAAGCGCTCGGTGGCAAGCACTGCCACGGCAGAGGCGCCGTCGCCGACGACGTCGACGGCATAGCCGCTGCCCTTGAGCACCGCCGCCAGCCCCCCGGCCAGCGTCGCATTGTCCTCGACCACCAGAATGCGCACCCGAATTCTCCTTGCCCGCCCGTTCGAACGATGCCTATTCGCTAGGCAAAGGTCCAGTGCCCGTCATGCGCGTCGATAGCGCTTCGCCGTTGTGCGGCTCGCCCGGCTGTTGCATGGTCTGGCGATCATGCGTCTGGCCATTTTCACCGTCCTTGCCTGCCTCTCATCGCCCGCCTGGGCCGAAGTCACCGTCTTTCCGGCGCTGAATGGCGCCGCCGACGCCCGCACGCTGGTTGTCTATTCGTCGCTCGACGCGCCGTTGGCCAAGCCGATGATCGAAGGCTTCCAGAAGGCAAACCCCGGCGTGGCGGTGCGCTACGAGGATCTGCAGACGGTCGACATCTATGACCGCGTCGTCGCCGAGACGGATGCCGGCAAGGGCACCGCCGACATCGCCTTTTCCTCGGCCATGGACCTGCAGGTCAAGCTCGCCAATGACGGCTATGCCCAGGAAAGCCGGCTGCCGCTGTCGGATCGCTGGCCGCGCTGGGCCAACTGGCGCGACACCGCCTATGCGCTGACCTTCGAGCCGGCGGTGTTCGTCTACCACAAGCCGAGCTTCAAGGACGCGCCGCCGCCGGCGACGCGCGGCCAGTTCGTCGAATTCCTCAAGACGCAGGGCGACAGGTTCTACGGCCGCATCGCCACCTACGACATCGAGCGTTCCGGCGTCGGCTTCATGTTCATGGCGCGCGACCAGGAGCAGTACCCCGACATCTGGTCGGTGATCCGCGCCATGGGGGCGGCGGGCGTGAAGCTCTATTCGACCAGTGGCGCCATCCTCGAGCGCATCGCCGACGGCCGTTTCGTGCTCGGCTACAACATCTTGGGCTCCTATGCCGCCGACTGGGCGGCGCGGAACCCCGACGTCGGCATCGTCCTGCCCAAGGACTACACCGTCGTCATGTCGCGCATCGGCCTGGTGCCGGCTGCCGCCAAGTCGTCGGATCTCGGCCGCCGCTATCTCGAATATTTCATGTCGGCCGAGGGCCAGACGGTGATGGCGCGGCAATTGCATATCGCAGCCGTCAATCCGGAGGTCTCGGGCGAGAATACCGCCAACCGCATGCAGGAGGTTCTTGGCGGGCAGTTGCGCCCGGTGCCGGTCAGCCCGGGACTGATGGTCTATCTTGACCAGGTCAAGCGCTCCCGTGTCATCGAGCGCTGGAACGAGGCGCTGCGCAGCCCGTGATTCCGGCGATGTTCCCAAGCTGTTGCATCGGTGTCAGTCTGATGTCAGGTTGCTGCGATAGGGAAGTTTTGGCCCATCCGTTGGAGGCGGCGAGGCTCGGAAAGTTCGGGAGGATTTCGAACACGTTTCCGCAACGGCTACCCGACGGCGATCCTATCGCCGGGCAGAGGGGCCGGGAAACGCTGCTCTGATGGCAGGCCCCTTGGCCGGCCAGTTCCTTCCCCCGAAATGCCGAGACGCTGCCCTGGCGCTGGCCTCGAAACTGAAAAGCATCTGCCCCGCGCATGCGGGCAAGGGAGGAACAGCAATGAAGCAGTTCGTATTGGCCACCATCGTCGCAGGCGCGCTCGCCCTGCCGGCTGCGGCCGCCGACTACAAGATCATGGCACCTGCGGCCCCCGGCGGCGGCTGGGACCAGACCGCGCGCTCGATGCAGACCGCGCTCCAGGACGAGAAGATTTCCGCCTCGGTCCAGGTCAACAACGTTCCGGGCGCCGGCGGCACCATCGGCCTCGCCCAGTTCGTCAACCAGGCCAATGGCGACCCGGCCCAGCTCATCGTCGGCGGCTACGTCATGGTCGGCGCGATCCTGACCAACGCCTCGCCGGTGACGCTCGACCAGGTCACCCCGATTGCCCGCCTGACCGGCGAGTTTGAGGCGCTTGTTGTTCCGGCCGCTTCCGACATCAAGGACATGGCTGGCCTCGTTGCCAAGCTCAAGGCCGATCCGGGCGCGGTTTCCTGGGGCGGCGGCTCTGCCGGCGGCACCGACCACATCACGGCAGGCCTGATTGCCAAGGCCGTCGGCGTCGACCCGACCAAGGTCAACTACATCGCCTATTCCGGCGGTGGCGAGGCTCTTGCCGCCATCCTCGGCGGCCAGGTGACGGTCGGCATTTCCGGTTACGGCGAGTTCGCCGAGCAGATCAAGGCCGGCACGCTCCGCATCATCGGCATCTCGTCCGACGCCAAGGTCGAAGGCATCGACGCACCGACCTTCAAGGAAGGCGGCGTTGACGTCTCGATCCAGAACTGGCGCATGGTCGCTGCCGCTCCCGGCATCTCGGCCGAGCAGAAGGCGGCAGTGCTCGCCGACGTCGAAAAGATGGTCACCTCGGCTTCGTGGACGAAGATCCTCGCCGACAAGGGCTGGGCCAACACCTACCTCGCCGGCGATGACTTCGCAGCGCAGCTGAAGAAGGACACTGAGTCCACCGCAGCGATCCTGAAAGACATCGGCCTGGTGAAATGAGCCTGGACAACCAGCAACAAGAAAGGCGCCGCCCCGATTGGGCGGCGCTTGTCATCGCCGCTCTGCTTATGGCGGTGTCTGTCGTCATCGCCTGGAGCACCGCCAGCCATGGCGCCGGCGCCAGCTATGCCCGCGTCGGCCCGACAACCTTTCCCTACGTGATCGCCGTGGCGTTCTTCGGCCTGTCGATCTGGACGGTTTTCGAAGCTTTCCGCGGTGATTTCCCCGAGCGCGAGAAACAAGAGATCAGCCCGATCCTGTGGATCGTCGGCGGTCTTGCCGCCCAGATGCTGCTGCTCAAGGCAGCCGGCTTCTCGATCGCCACCGGATTGCTCTTCGCCGCGACAGCACGCGCGTTCGGACGCGGGCCGCTGTGGAAGACGATCCCGATCGGCATCGTGCTTTCGTTCGTCGTCTGGGTCATTTTCGCCAAGGGATTGCAGCTCTCGCTGCCCGCCGGCCCGCTCGAACACCTGCTGTTCTGAGCGATCATCAAGGGAGCTCGGCTCTAAATGGATACCTTTGGTCTGCTCGCGCAGGGGCTGCTCACGGCACTCGAGCCGATGAACATGCTCTATGCGCTGATCGGCGTGACGCTCGGCACGGCTGTCGGCGTTCTTCCCGGCATCGGCCCGGCACTTACCGTCGCCCTGCTTTTGCCCGTCACCTACAAGCTTGATCCCGCCGGTTCGCTGATCATGTTCGCCGGCATCTATTACGGTGGCATGTATGGCGGCTCGACGACGTCGATCCTGCTCAACACGCCTGGCGAAAGTGCCTCGATCGTCACGGCGCTCGAAGGCAACAAGATGGCGCGCGCCGGGCGTGGCGGCCCGGCACTGGCAACCGCCGCCATCGGCTCGTTCGTCGCCGGCCTGATCGCCACCATAGGTCTTGCCTTCGTTGCGCCGACTGTCGTCAAGATGGCGCTGTCCTTCGGTCCGGCCGAATATTTCGCGCTGATGATCCTGGCCTTCATGACCGTGTCCGCCGCCTTCGGCGACTCGACGCTGCGCGGACTGACGGCGCTGTTCATCGGCCTTGGGCTCGGTCTGATCGGCATCGACCTGCAGACCGGCCAGGCGCGCCTTGCCTTCGGCATTCCCGACCTGCTCGACGGCATCGAGGTGACGACGCTTGCGGTTGCGCTCTTCGCCGTTGGCGAGGCGCTCAGCGTCGCCGCCAGCAAGGGCGGCGATTCGACCATCCAGGCGATCAAGGGTTCGGTGTGGATGACTCGCGAGGACTGGCGCCGTTCATGGAAGCCATGGCTGCGCGGCACCGCGATCGGCTTCCCGATCGGTGCGATGCCGGCCGGCGGCGCCGAAATCGGCACCTTCTTGTCCTATTCTGTGGAAAAGAACCTGGCGCAAAAGCCTGAAGAGTTCGGCCATGGCGCCATCGAAGGTGTCGCCGGCCCCGAAGCGGCCAACAATGCATCGGCGGCCGGCACGCTGGTGCCGCTGTTGACGCTCGGCCTGCCGACCACGGCGACCGCCGCGATCATGCTCGCCGGCTTCCAGCAGTTCGGCCTGCAGCCTGGGCCGCTGTTGTTTGCGACCAACCCGCAACTGGTCTGGGGCCTGATCGCCTCGCTGCTGGTGGCAAACCTGATGCTGCTGGTGCTCAACCTGCCGCTGATCGGCGTCTGGGTCAGGCTCCTGACCATCCCGCTGCCCTGGCTCTATTCGGGCATCCTGCTGTTTGCGACGCTCGGCACCATCGGCGCCAATCCGTCGACTTTCGAGCTCGGCATGCTGCTGGCATTTGGCCTGCTCGGCTACGGCCTGCGCCGTTTCGGCTATCCGATTGCGCCCGTGGTGGTCGGTCTGATCCTTGGACCGATGGCGGAGCAGCAGCTACGCCGCGCGCTGGCCATCAGCCAGGGCGACCCGATGATCCTGGTGCATTCGCCGATTGCGATCGTGCTGCTGCTCTTGGCGGCAACGGCGGTGCTGCTGCCGCTCTACCTGCGCGCCCGTGGCCGCGGCAAGGTGCTGGCCCAGCTGGGCGCCAACGAGGACTGAGGCCTCTCGGTTGCGAAACAAAAAAAGCCGAGGCCCGGAATTCCGGCCTCGGCTCTTTCTTTGCCTCGACAGCGAGGCGGGATACCCAGGGACAGAGCGACGGTCAGATTGACCGGCCGCTCCGGAGCACCGCCCGGCTGGCAACGCCTTGGCAAGCGCCAATGACGCGGTCAGCGGTGCGCTCTCTACCCTGAATGCCTGTAATCAGTATTTGCGAATGCGGTCGAAGTGGAGCGGGTCGATGCCGAGCATCACCAGGTCCTGGTTGGTTGGGCGATGACCGCGCTCGACGGCTGCTGCGGCAGCGACGGCGCTACCAAAGGTGCGGACCAGTTCGCCAATGCGGCCAAGGGGCTTGCGGGTGTTCATCTCTTTATCCTCTTTTGCGCTGCATCATCATTTCTTGTGCAGCGCAACAAATATAGGTGACGCAAAGGGAAGCGGTAGGGGCATCTGCGCATGCTTGCCATGCATCCGCTGCATTGGTCGGCTAATTTACCGGTCGTGGACGCAACCGGCCACGGGACTTGAAAGGCGCGCCGCCTTCGGCTATATCAGCCTCAAATTCTTGGTCGGTATGACGAAGAGTGGGTCCACCCGGTCCCGCTCTTTTTTGTTACCTGCCGACCGTCTGGAGATTCTATGACCGAAAACGCAGTCGAACAGACAGGCGACGACCGCATCATCCGCGAGACCGGCATCGACGCCCGCATCGCCTTGATCGTCCAGCCCGTCCTTCGTGCGATCGGCTTCCGCCTCGTTCGCATCCGCCTTTCGGGGCAGAGCGGGCTGACGCTGCAGATCATGGCCGAGCGCGAAGACGGCACCATGACCGTCCAGGATTGCGAAGAAGTGAGCCGCGCGGTTTCGCCTGCTCTCGATGTCGATGATCCGATCGAAAAAGCGTATCATCTCGAAGTGTCGTCGCCGGGCATCGACCGGCCGCTGGTCCGCAAGTCGGATTTCGGCAACTGGATCGGTCACATCGTCAAGATGGAGACCTCGGTCATGGTTGCCGACCGCAAGCGGTTCCGCGGCAAGATCGCCGAGGTCGATGAAGAAGGCATCCTGATCCAGCGTGACCAGGCTGCCTACGGCGAGGAGCCGACCGTGCGCGTGCCTTTCGAGGCGATTTCCGAGGCGCGGCTGATCCTTACCGACGATCTCATTCGCGATGCCCTGAGCAAGGACAATCAGGCGCGCAAGGAAGCACGGAAACGTCGCGGCGAAGACGAAGATGCGCCGGAAGACGAAGAAACCGAAACGGAAGATTGATAGAGCCGCGCGGCTGGACCAGGTTCGGCCGAACGCTCCGGGAGAAAGACAATGGTTGTAAGCGCCAACAGGCTCGAACTGCTGCAGATCGCCGATGCGGTCGCCCGCGAGAAGTCGATCGACAAGTCGATCGTCATCGCCGCGATGGCCGACGCGATCCAGAAGGCAGCGCGCTCGCGCTATGGTCAAGAGACCAACATCCGCGCCGACATCAACCCCAACACGGGCGAGATGAAGCTGCAGCGCCTGATGGAAGTTGTCGAAAAGGTCGACGACTATGCCATCCAGATCGCGCTGAGCTCGGCTCGCGAACGCAACCCCGACGCCCAGCTCGGCGATTTCATCGCCGAACAGCTGCCGCCGATGGATTTCGGCCGCATCGCCGCCCAGTCGGCCAAGCAGGTCATCGTCCAGAAGGTGCGTGAAGCCGAGCGCGACCGCCAGTACGACGAATACAAGGATCGCATCGGCGAGATCGTCAACGGCACGGTCAAGCGCGTCGAGTATGGCAACGTCATCGTCGATCTCGGCCGCGGCGAGGCGATCATCCGCCGCGACGAGCTGATCCCCCGCGAAAACTACAAGTACGGCGACCGCGTTCGCGCCTATGTCTACGACGTGCGCCGCGAGCAGCGTGGCCCGCAGATCTTCCTGTCGCGTACCCATCCGCAGTTCATGGCGAAGCTGTTCACCATGGAAGTGCCGGAAATCTACGACGGCATCATCGAGATCAAGTCGGTTGCCCGCGATCCCGGTTCGCGCGCCAAGATCGCCGTCATCTCGCGTGACAGCTCGATCGATCCTGTCGGCGCCTGCGTCGGTATGCGCGGCTCGCGCGTCCAGGCCGTCGTCGGCGAGCTCCAGGGTGAAAAGATCGACATCATTCCGTGGTCGCCCTCGGCCGCTTCCTTCATCGTCAACGCCTTGCAACCGGCTGAAGTCGCCAAGGTCGTTCTCGATGAGGACGCCGAGCGCATCGAAGTGGTGGTTCCCGACGACCAGCTGTCGCTGGCCATCGGCCGTCGCGGCCAGAACGTGCGCCTGGCTTCGCAGCTGACCGGTTGGGATATCGACATCCTGACCGAGCAGGAAGAATCGGAGCGCCGCCAGAAGGAATTCGTCGAGCGTTCGACGCTGTTCATGGAATCGCTCGACGTCGACGAGATGGTCGGTCAGGTGCTGGCTTCCGAAGGCTTCACCTCGGTTGAGGAAGTGGCTTACGTCGATGCCGACGAAATTGCCTCGATCGACGGTTTCGACGAGGACACCGCTTCCGAGATCCAGACCCGTGCCCGCGAGTATCTCGAAAAGATCGAGGCCGAGCACGACGAGAAGCGCAAGACGCTCGGCGTGCAGGACGAACTGCGCGAAATCCCCGGCATTACCACCGCGATGCTGGTGGCGCTCGGCGATGACGGCGTGAAGACGATCGAGGACTTCGCCGGCTATGCCGCCGACGACCTCGTCGGTTGGAAGGAACGCAAGGACGGCGAGACCAAGTTCTTCCCGGGCGTGCTCGCCGACTACGGCGTGTCGCGCACCGATGCGGAACAAATGGTCGTTGCTGCCCGCCGCATGGTTGGTTGGATCGCCGAGGACGAAGTCGTGTCCGAGGAAGAGCCAGCCGACGTCGCCGGTGAGTGACGTGAGGCCGGCCGGAGAATCTGTTGGACGAGATGAACGATCGCACCTGCATCGTCACGCGCAAGAGCGCCGAACCGGATGATCTGATCCGTTTCGTCGTCGGCCCGGATTCGACCGTTTTTCCGGACCTCAAGAGAAATCTGCCCGGCCGCGGTTGCTGGGTGACGGCCGACCGCCTACATATCGACAAGGCGGAGGCCAAGGGCATGTTCGCCCGCGCTTTCAAGGCGCAGGTCGTCGTGCCGCCTGAATTGGGCGCCATGGTCGATAATCTGCTCGCCAGATCGGCGCTTGGCGCGCTTGGGCTTGCCCGAAAGGCCGGTCTGGTGGCACTAGGTGCCGCCAAGGTCGACTCCACGGTCCGCGCCGGCAAGGCGCTTCTTGTACTCCATGCTTACGAGGGTGCTGAAGACGGCGTCCGCAAGATCACCCAGGCCCGCAAGGCCACAGTGCATATCGGCGGGCCTGCAACGCCTGCCTATAAACTTTTTTCGGAAGCCGAATTGGGTTTGGCATTGGGTGCAACAAATGTGATACATGCTGCCGTCCTCGCGGGAGAAGCGGGCAAGGCGGTCGCGAAGCGCATGGTTGCGCTTGACCGATATCGGGGCGGATCCCCGGATGATCTGGCAATGATTGCGGCGATTGCCTACGACGATGATGCCGCAGAGGATATGGAATGAGCGACACTAAATCGGGCGATGACAACACGTTGAGCGTCACTCCGAAGAAGACCTTGACGCTGAAGCGCCCGGGATCGGAGCAGGGAACCGTACGCCAGAACTTCTCGCACGGCCGCACAAAGCAGGTCGTCGTGGAGACCAAGAAGCGTAAGTTCTCCATGCCCGGCGACAAGCACGAGCCGACACCGGCTGCAGCCGTCTTTGCGCCCAAGCCTCAGCCCGCAGCTCCGGTGGCCGTAGCTCCGGTGGTCGCAGCGCCAGCGCCAGCGCCCGCGCCGGTCGTCGTGCGCGAAACGCCGCGGCCCCAGCCCGAGCGTTCGGGCATGGTCCTGAATGAATTGTCGCGCAGCGAGATGGATGCGCGTCGCCGCGCGCTCGAAGGTTCTGTCGCTCGCGAGCACGAGGAGCGCCAGCGCGCTGCCGACGACGCACGCCGCCGCGCCGAGGAAGATGAACGCCGCGGCCGCGAGCGCGAGGAATCGGCTCGCCGCCAGGCGGAAGAGGAAGCCCGTCTCAAGGCGGAGTCGGAATCGCGCCGTCGCGCCGAGGACGAAGCCCGTCGCCGCGCCCCCGCTGCAGCGCTCGAAGCCAATGTACCCGACGAGGTGGACGCCAAGCCGAAGGGCCGCGTCGGTCCCGGCGTCGCTGCTGCAGCGCCGATCCGCCGCATTGCGACCCCCGAGGTTGCCCGTCCGGCCAAGACCAAGACGGAAGACGACCGCCGTCGCGGCAAGCTGACGCTCAATACGGCGCTGACTTCCGGGGATGGCGACGCCCGTTCGCGTTCGCTGTCGGCGATGCGTCGTCGTCAGGAGAAGTTCAAGCGTGCGATGCACCAGGAAACGCGCGAAAAGATCGTGCGTGAGGTTATTCTTCCTGAGACCATTACCATTCAGGAACTGGCCCAGCGCATGTCCGAACGCGCCGTCGAGGTCGTCAAGTTCTTCATGAAGCAAGGCCAGATGTTGAAGCCGGGCGACGTCATCGACGCCGATACGGCTGAACTGGTCGCTTCCGAATTCGGCCACACGGTTCGCCGCGTTGCCGAGTCCGACATCGAAGAAGGCCTGTTCGACATCGCCGATCACAGCGCGACCCTGGTTTCGCGTCCGCCTGTCGTCACCATCATGGGCCACGTCGACCACGGCAAGACCTCGCTGCTCGACGCCATCCGCAATGCGAATGTGCAGTCGGGTGAAGCCGGCGGCATCACCCAGCACATCGGCGCCTACCAGGTCGAGAAGAACGGTCAGAAGATCACCTTCATCGACACCCCCGGCCACGCCGCCTTCACGGCGATGCGTGCTCGTGGTGCCCAGGCGACCGACATTGCGATCCTCGTGGTTGCGGCCGACGACAGCGTCATGCCGCAGACGATCGAGTCGATCAGCCATGCCAAGGCTGCCGGCGTGCCGATCATCGTGGCGATCAACAAGATCGACAAGCCGACGGCTGATGCCCAGAAGGTCCGCACCGAGCTGCTGCGCCACGAAGTCTTCGTGGAATCGATGGGCGGTGAAGTGCTCGACGTCGAGGTTTCGGCCAAGAACGGCACCAATCTCGACAAGCTGCTCGAGGCGATCCTGCTGCAGGCCGAAGTGCTCGACCTCAAGGCCAACCCCGACCGTACGGCCGAAGGTGTCGTCATCGAAGCCAAGCTCGACAAGGGCCGCGGCCCGGTCGCGACCGTCCTGGTCCAGACCGGTACGCTGATGCCCGGCGACATTCTCGTCGCCGGCAACCAGTGGGGCCGTGTCCGCGCGCTGGTCAATGACCGTGGTGAACACCTCGAAGAGGCGCCGCCGTCCATGCCGGTCGAGATTCTCGGCCTCCAGGGCACGCCTCAGGCTGGCGACCGCTTTGCGGTGGTCAACAACGAGGCCCGCGCTCGCGAGATCACCGAGTACCGCCAGCGCCTGGCGCGCGACAAGGCTGTCGCCAAGCACGCCACCCAGCGCGGCTCGCTCGAGCAGATGATGTCGCAGCTGCAGTCGTCCGGCCTCAAGGAGTTCCCGCTCATCATCAAGGGTGACGTGCAGGGTTCGGTCGAAGCGATCGTGGCTGCCCTCGACAAGCTCGGCACCGACGAGGTGCGTGCGCGCATCGTCCATTCGGGCGCCGGCGCCATCACCGAGAGCGACGTCACGCTCGCCGAAACCTCGGGTGCGGCGATCATCGGCTTCAACGTGCGCGCCAACGCGCAGGCGCGCCACGCCGCTGAACAGTCCGGGATCGAGATCCGCTACTACAACATCATCTACAGCCTCGTGGATGACGTTAAGGATGCGATGTCGGGCCTGCTGTCGCCGGAACGCCGCGAAACCTTCATCGGCAACGCCGAAATCCTCGAAGTCTTCAACATCACGAAGACCGGCAAGGTTGCGGGTTGCCGCGTCACCGAAGGCAAGGTCGAGCGTGGCGCAGGCGTCCGCCTGATCCGCGAAAACGTTGTCATCCACGAAGGCACGCTCAAGACGCTCAAGCGCTTCAAGGACGAAGTCTCCGAAGTGCCGGTCGGCCAGGAATGCGGTATGGCCTTCCAGAACTACGAAGACATGCGCCAGGGCGATGTCATCGAGTGCTTCCGCGTGGAGATGGTGACCCGGAGGCTCTAAGCCTCTGGCATTTGTCTCATCGTTTGGACGGTGGCCGGTCGGCCGCCGTCCGTTTTCGTGCAGCAGGAAGCGCGGTCCCATTCCGCCTCCTGCGACATATGGATTTTCAGGACCATGTCGCGTTTTCAGAGTTCAGGCCCGTCACAGCGCCAGCTTCGCGTCGGCGAACAGGTGCGCCATGCGCTTTCCGAAATGCTCCCGCGCGGAGAGATCATCGATCCGGTGATTGAAACGACTGTCATTTCGATCACCGAGGTGCGCATGTCGCCAGACCTCAAGATCGCCACCGCCTTCGTGTCGCCGATTGGCGCCAAGGATCCCGATACGGTCATCGAGGCGCTCAACAAATACGCCAAGTTCATCCGTGGCCGCGTTTCCTTTGCCTTGCGGCAGATGAAATACATGCCGGAATTCCGTTTCCGGCTGGACACCAGTTACGACAATTTCGCCAAGATCAACGATCTGCTGCGCTCGCCCGAAGTGGCGCGTGACCTCGACGGCGAAGAAGACAAGGAAGACTGACATGTCGCGTCGCGGCAAGAAGAAAGGCCGGCCCGTCTCCGGCTGGCTGGTGCTGGACAAGCCCGTGGGCATGGGCTCGACCGAGGCTGTCTCCAAGATCAAGTGGCTGTTCAATGCCGAAAAGGCCGGTCACGCCGGAACCCTCGACCCGCTGGCCTCCGGCATGCTGCCGATCGCGCTTGGCGAGGCGACCAAGACGGTGCCTTACGTCATGGACGGCGCCAAGGTTTACCGCTTTACCGTCTCCTGGGGCGAGGAGCGTTCCACGGACGACCTCGAAGGCCCGGTGACCAAGAGCTCCGACAAGCGTCCTTCCGAGGACGAAATCCGTGCCATCATGCCGAACTACACCGGCGTCATCATGCAGACGCCGCCGCAGTTTTCGGCGATCAAGATTGCCGGCGAGCGCGCCTATGACCTTGCCCGCGAGGGCGAGACGGTCGACATTCCGGCCCGCGAGGTCGAGATCGGCCGCCTCGAGATCATCGAAAACAGTGCTGATCGCACCGTTTTCGAGATCGATTGCGGCAAGGGCACCTATGTCCGGTCGCTCGCGCGCGACATGGGCCGCGATCTCGGCTGCTTCGGCCATATCTCCGAGCTTCGCCGCACCGAGGTCGATCCGTTCACTGCCGAAGACTTCGTCACCATCGCTGAACTCGAAGCTGCTCGCGCCGCCGGCCAGCCGGACGGCGAAGAGGGGAGCTGGGATTTCACCGCTATTGACGAGTTCGTCGTCGACACCGCCGCAGCGCTCGATTGCCTGCCGCAGGTCGCCGTGACCGACGAGGCTGCCAACAAGATCAGGCTTGGCAACCCGGTCATCGTGCGCGGCCGCGACGCGCCCGTGGAGGCCGAGGAGGCCTGCGCCACCGCGCGTGGCAAGCTGGTCGCCATCGGCGCCATCGAGCAGGGCATGTTCAAGCCCAAGCGCGTCTTCACCGCCTGACACTTGTACGCGGCTGCCGTTTCCGCTTGGATCGTCCCAGGTGATTCCGCGGGCGGAACGCGAATGGCAGGGGCTGAGACGATAGCAGTACGTCCATCACGACACGTGCGGCGGGCCCCTGTAGGGGCCTCGCCTGGCACGTTGATTGCCGATCCGTCCGCACGGCAATCGGCGCTCAACCTGACGCTGATTTCGCCCGACGCGTGCGAATTCATTAACAACGCCAGTCTGGACGATGTCGCGGCCGCTTGCGAGAAATGGCCGCTGATCTGGCTCGACTGCGTCGGTCTCGCCGACATCGCGCTGATCGAGGAAATCGGAAACATCTTCAGCCTGCACACGCTGGCGCTCGAGGATGTGGTCAACACCGGCCAGCGCCCGAAGGCCGACTTCTTCGACGACCATGCCTTCTTCGTGCTCAGCATGATCGACGATGCCAAGAGCGGCCGCTACGAGCAGATTTCATTCTTCTTCGGCGAGAACTTCGTCGTCACCTTCCAGGAGCGTGAGGGCGATCCGTTCGAACCGGTGCGCCAGCGCATCCGCATCTCGAACCCGAGCCGGCTGCGCCATCGTAAGGCCGACTATCTCGCCTATGCCCTGATCGACGCCGTCGTCGACAGCTACTTCCCGATCGTCGATGCCACCGGCGACAAGGTGGATGCGATCGAGGACGAACTGCTGGCCGCCCCCAGGAAGCAGCACATCAGCCAGTTGCACGGCCTGCGTCGGGCGACCAATCTGCTCAAGCGCACGCTTTGGCCGCTGCGCGATGCCCTGACGACCCTCATCCGCTCCGACGCCGCCTTTATCTCGGCCGAGACAAAGGTCTATTTCAACGACACGCTCGACCACTCGATCAGGTTGGCCGAGACAGTCGAATCCCAGCGCGAAACGATGATCGGCCTTATCGAAATGCAGTTGTCGCTGTCGCAATCGCGCACCAACGAGATTATCGGCGTGCTGACGATCGTCTCGGCGATCTTCATCCCGCTGACCTTTCTCGCCGGCATCTGGGGAATGAATTTCGACCCCACCATATCGCCCTGGAACATGCCCGAGCTGTTGTGGCCTTATGGCTATCCCGTGGCCCTCGGCTTCATGGCCCTGGTCGCGATCTCGCTGGTGTTGTTTTTCCGCTGGCGGAAATGGCTCTGAACCCCGGCCCGGAGCCGGCTTGCGAAATAGCTGGCATTTGCCGCCAAATTCCACTATATGCGCCGCAACATCGCGTCTTTTGCCGCTTTGTTCATCGGCCCCAGCTGGACGACATCCCGGCCGTGGGCGTCCCGTTTCCTCCAGATCGAAAGGAAAAACACGATGTCGATCACTGCCGAGCGCAAGTCGGAACTCATGGGCGAATTCGCAACCGTCAAGGGCGACACCGGTTCTCCGGAAGTCCAGGTTGCCATCCTCTCCGAGCGCATCAAGAACCTGACCGAGCACTTCAAGGACCACAAGAAGGACAACCACTCCCGTCGTGGTCTTCTGGCGCTCGTCTCCCAGCGTCGCAGCCTGCTTGATTACCTCAAGCGCAAGGACGACGCACGCTATCAGACGCTGATCGAGAAGCTCGGTCTGCGCCGCTGACGAATTGACCGGCGGGCTCTCCTTGTGGGAGCCCGCCGGTCGCGCATTCAGGGCCATCAACCGGATGGTCCCTCGGCCCGATCCTGCCACAGGGTGCGGTCGCGTCGAAAAGGTTCCGGAGCGCCAAAGGGAAGCGCCCGAACCGCCCATGGACGGTCATGGGGCAGGATTGCAGGACGTTCGGTCGGCCGCCTTCGCGGCCAACATCCACCACCGAGCTTCTTGTTGTCTTGCCCGTGGCTGGCCAAACTGAAGCCAGGCACATGATCAGGAAGGCCCTGTGGTTTTCCCGGATCCCGTGCCTAACAAGCCAGGGAATGGGCGCGCCGCCGAGCGGCGTTGCCACTCCCGCTACGAAGGACAAGATATGTTCAAACACCACAAAGTCGAAATCGAGTGGGCCGGCCGTCCGCTCATCCTCGAGACCGGCAAGATCGCGCGTCAGGCTGACGCCGCCGTTCTCGCCACCTACGGCGAGACCGTCGTTCTCGCGACGGTCGTTTCGGCCAAGGAGCCGAAGCCCGGCTTCGACTTCTTCCCGCTGACCGTCAACTACCAGGAAAAGACCTACGCAGCCGGCAAGATCCCCGGCGGCTATTTCAAGCGTGAAGGCCGTCCGAGCGAAAAGGAGACGCTGGTCTCCCGCCTGATCGACCGCCCGATCCGTCCGCTCTTCGCCGCCGGCTACAAGAACGACACCCAGGTCGTCATCACGGTTGTCCAGCACGACCTCGAAAACGATCCTGATATCCTGTCGATCGTTGCCACCTCGGCTGCCTTGACGCTCTCGGGCGTGCCTTTCATGGGCCCGATCGGCGGCGCGCGCGTCGGCTACATCAACGGCGAATACGTGCTCAACCCGCACATCGACGAGATGCAGGAATCCAAGCTCGACCTCGTTGTCGCCGGCACCGATGCCGCCGTGCTGATGGTCGAGTCGGAAGCCAAGGAACTGGCCGAAGACATCATGCTCGGTGCCGTCATGTTCGGTCACCGTGGCTTCCAGCCGGTCATCGACGCCATCATCAAGCTGGCCGAAGTGGCCGCCAAGGATCCGCGCGACTTCACCGCGCCGGACTATTCCGAGCTTGAAGCCGAGATGCTGAAGATCGTCGAAGGCGAACTGCGCGACGCCTACAAGATCACCGACAAGCAGGCCCGCTACACCGCCGTCGACGCGGTCAAGACCAAGGTCAAGGCAGCCTTCGCCGCTGAAGGCGAAGAAGCTCCGAAGTGGTCGGCCGACAAGGTCGCAACCGTGTTCAAGGAACTCCAGGCCAAGATCGTGCGCTGGAACATCCTCGACACCGGTTCGCGCATCGATGGTCGTGACCTCAAGACCGTCCGCCAGATCGTTTCCGAAGTCGGCGTCCTGCCGCGTACCCACGGTTCGTCGCTGTTCACCCGCGGCGAGACCCAGGCGCTTGTCGTTGCCACGCTCGGCACCGGCGAAGACGAGCAGTATGTCGACGCGCTGACCGGCATGTACAAGGAGAAGTTCCTCCTTCACTACAACTTCCCGCCCTATTCGGTTGGCGAAACCGGCCGCATGGGCTCGCCCGGCCGCCGCGAAATCGGCCACGGCAAGCTCGCCTGGCGCGCTGTCCGCCCGATGCTGCCGGCTGCCGAGCAGTTCCCCTACACGCTGCGCGTCGTCTCCGAGATCACCGAGTCCAACGGCTCGTCGTCGATGGCCACCGTCTGCGGCACCTCGCTGGCGCTGATGGATGCGGGCGTTCCGCTGCAGAAGCCGGTTGCCGGCATCGCCATGGGCCTGATCAAGGAAGGCGAGCGCTTCGCCGTCCTGTCGGACATCCTCGGCGACGAGGATCACCTCGGCGACATGGACTTCAAGGTTGCCGGCACGACCAACGGCATCACCGCGCTGCAGATGGACATCAAGATCGACGGTATCACCGAAGAGATCATGAACATCGCGCTCGGCCAGGCCAAGGACGGCCGCCTGCACATCCTCGGCGAAATGGCCACGGCCCTGTCGGAAGGCCGCTCGGAACTGGGCGAATTCGCTCCGCGCATCGAGGTCATGCACATCCCGACCGACAAGATCCGTGAAGTCATCGGCTCGGGCGGCAAGGTCATCCGCGAGATCGTCGAAAAGACCGGCGCCAAGATCAACATCGAGGACGACGGCACGGTCAAGATCGCTTCGTCGAACGCCAAGGAAATCGAAGCGGCCAAGAAGTGGATCCACACCATCGTGGCTGAGCCGGAAGTCGGCGAGATCTACGAAGGCACGGTCGTCAAGACCGCTGACTTCGGCGCCTTCGTCAACTTCTTTGGCCCGCGCGACGGCCTCGTCCACATCTCGCAGCTTGCCAACGACCGCGTTGCCAAGACCTCGGATGTGGTCAAGGAAGGCGACAAGGTCTGGGTCAAGCTGATGGGCTTCGACGAGCGCGGCAAGGTCCGCCTGTCGATGAAGGTCGTCGACCAGGAAACGGGCAAGGAAATTGCTCGCGACAAGAAGGCTGAAGGCGAAGAATCCGCCGCCTGATAGCCTGATAGCCTGATAAGTTGATAAGAAGCGGGCGCGCCGTAAGGTCGCGCCCGTTTTCGTTTGTTGTGCGTCTTTCGAGGCTCGCTTCGCTCACACCTCAGGATGAGGTAGGTAGCGGCTCGGTGGCAGCATGACAGGTTCCATCAAGCCACAACATCTCCGGTTGGTGGCGCCACCAACCCTCATCCTGAGGTGCTTGCCGAGGGCGAGCCTCGCAGGACGCACGACTAGGATGCCAGAATGCGCGATGCCCTGAAAACCCTGTTCTATCCCTTCGAGGCCGACGTCCTGGCGATGCCGGGGCAGGGCGCGCGCGTGCTGTTCATCGGCGCCGAGCCGGGCTTCAGGACGCCGCAGGGCTTCGACGCAAAGCTTTCCCTGGTTCAGGGCTTTCGACCCCACGTGCTGGCCTTGGCGGCCGCGGGACATGATGTGACGGCCCGCGCCGAGGAAGACGGCTTCGACACCGCTCTCGTGCTCGCTGGCAGGCATCGCGGCCTCAACGAATTGCGAATTGCCGAGGCGATCGAGCGCGTGGCGGCCGGCGGCCTGATCGTTGTTGCCGGCGGCAAGGACGACGGCATTGCCAGCCTGCGCAAGCGGCTTGGCTCGATGGTCGAGATCGAGGACCATCTGCCCAAGTATCACGGCACCGCATTATGGTTTCGGCGCACCGCGCAGGCGGACGCTGCCGCTGCCACCTTGCGCGCTGACAATCCCGAGCAACTGGTCGAGGACCGCTTCCGCACCGCGCCCGGCATGTTCTCGTTCGAACGCGTCGACGCCGGCTCGCGCCTTCTGGCCGACAACCTGCCGTCCGACATCAAGGGCAAGGTCGCCGACTTCTGCGCCGGCTGGGGTTATGTCGCCGCCGAGGTGGCCGCGCGCGCCAAGGAACTCAAGGCGCTCGACTTGTTCGAGGCCGACTTCGACGCGCTGGAGGCGGCCAAGGCCAACGTGCCCAATACCCCTGTCCAGCCCGCGTTCCACTGGCAGGATCTCGCCAAGGAACCGGTCGAGCGGCGCTACGATTTGGTGGTGATGAACCCGCCGTTCCATCAGGATCGCGATGCCGATCCGGAGATCGGCCAGCGCATGATCAAGGCGGCATCTGCCGCGCTCAAGCCGGGCGGCAGGCTGTTCATGGTGGCCAACCGCCATCTGCCCTACCAGCCCGTGCTGGCGGCAACATTCTCATCGGTTCAGGAAATAGCCGTCGACAGCGCCTTCAGGGTCTATTCCGCCAAGCGCTGAGCGTACGTTTTCAGTGCAGGCTGGTGGGGCGGTCAGCGGGAACGACAAGCCCTGCGTCACCAATGACCAGCGGCGCCGGCCGTCCGAAGAAATAGCCCTGCACCACCTGGCAGCCAGCCGCCCTGAGCAGGGTGGCCTGGTTTTCCGTCTCGACGCCCTCGGCAATGGTGCGCACGCCGAGCGCCCTGGACAGGCCGACGATGGTCGAGACCACGGCGCCGGAATTGCTGTCGGTTTCCATGCGGCTGACGAAGGAACGGTCGATCTTGAGCTTGTGGAACGAGAAGTCGATCAGGTAGGCGAGGTTAGAGTAGCCGGTGCCGAAATCGTCGACGGCCACCGAAATGCCCATCGCCGTCAGCTGCTTCAAGATCAGGGCGGCGCGGTCGCGGTCCTGCATCATCGCCGATTCGGTCAGCTCCAGTTCGAGCCGCTTGGGCGCGATGCCGGTTTCCTTGATGATCTTCTCGACGATGCCGACGAAGTCGCGGGTCATGAACTGGACCGGCGAAATGTTGACCGCCACGAAGCAGTCTTCCGGCAGCAGGCGCGCATCGGTGCAGGCCTTGCGCAGCACCCATTCGCCGATCGGGGCGATCATGCCGGTTTCTTCGGCGACCGAGATGAACTCGTTGGGCGCGATCATGCCGCGCTCGGGGTGGTTCCAGCGGATCAACGCCTCGTAGCCGACGACGCGGCCGGTCGGCAGGTCGAGCTGCGGCTGGTAGTGAAGGTCGAAGTCGCCGCGCTCGAAGGCGACATGCAGTTCCGACTCGACCCACTGGCGGTGATCTGCGACGCGGCCCATCTCGGGCTGGAAAACGGTCCAGGCGCCGATGCCGCTGGCCCGCGCGTTCTGCAGCGCCAGGTTGGAGCGGCGCAGCAGCGTCACCGGATCGTAGCCGTCCTTGGGCATGGCGACGACGCCGACGGACACGTTGACCGACTGGAGATGCGATGCCAGCGGGTAAGGCCGCATGAGATCGTGGATGACGCGGTCGATGAGCGCTTCGAGCGACCCGTGCAAGGCCTGGTCGGGATAGAGGATGGCGAATTCGCCGGCGCCGATGCGGCCGACGACCACGTCGCGCGGCAGCGCCGCCTTGAGCCTTGCGGTGAAGGCACGGATCAGCGCGTCACCGTTGCTGTAGCCGATGGCATCGTTGATCTGCTTGAAGCGGTCGATGTCGATATCGATGAGGAACACCGGCTTGCCGGTTCGTGCCGTGGCCGACGCCGCCTCGGCGATCTTGCCGACCATTGCGGTACGGGCCAGAAGCCCGGTCAGCTTGTCGAAATGGGTCTCGTTGAAGACGTAATCGGCCGATTCGTCGATGCCGGCGAAGAACGACATGGCTGCAATCGACGCAGCGAGCGCGCAAAGCGCGGCGATGACCGCGCTGGCAACTTCCGTGGGCATGCCGCCGATGTTGTCGCCAAGGGCGAACTTCAGCCCCCACATGCCCAATGTGAAACTGCCCAACCCCGAACTGGCGATGGTGACGAGCCGAAACAGCGGGCTTCGACGGGGATTCCTGACGGCAGGCATGCGTGACTTTCCTAACTTGCGTGGCATCACTACCGATTCGCTCGTTAAGATCGCTTGCGGCGATTGTCTACAATTTTAATTTGGGCAAGAATTTTCACCCCGCCGCAAGTCTTCCCATAAGCGCAAAAGACGCTGCAAAAGCATGAATAGGTACATGGGATTTGCCGGAAATCGAATCCGATTTCCGGATACTACTCGCGGCCACCGTCCATCTGCTTGAGCTCGTCGAGCGTCGGCATCGAGACGATGTGATAGCCCGAATCAACGTAATGGATCTCGCCGGTGACGCCCGACGACAGGTCCGACAGCAGATACAGCGCCGAACCGCCAACCTCGTCGAGGGTCACGGTACGCCGCAGCGGCGAGTTGCGCTGCTGGTAGGAGAACATGTGGCGGGCATCCGAGATGCCAGCACCTGCCAGCGTGCGCACCGGGCCGGCCGAGATGCCGTTGATGCGGATGCCGCGCGGGCCGTAGTCGTTGGCAAGATACCGGACACTGGCCTCGAGGCCTGCCTTGGCGACGCCCATGACGTTATAGTTGGGCATGACGCGCACCGACCCGGCATAGGTCAGGGTGATCATCGAGCCGCCGTCGTTCATCAGGGCCGCAGCGTGCTTGGCGACTTCGGTGAACGAAAAGCACGAGATCACCATGGTGCGCACGAAATTTTCGCGCGTGGTGTCGGCGTAGAGACCCTTGAGCTCGTTCTTGTCGGAGAAGCCGATGGCGTGGACCAGGAAGTCGATGCCGCCCCACTTTTCCCTGAGCGTGTCGAAGGCGGCAGCCACCGAGGCGCTGTCCTCGACATCGCAGGGCACCAGGATCTCCGCGCCGACCTTCTCGGCCAGCGGCTTGACGCGGCGGCCAAAGGCCTCGCCCTGATAGGTGAAGGCAAGCTCGGCGCCGTGCTGGGCGAGCTTCTGCGCGATACCCCAGGCAATGGAGTGGTCGTTCGCGACGCCCATGATGAGCCCGCGCTTGCCCTTCATCAATCCATCCATGTCGGTGTCCCTATGCGGAGAGGCGCTGGAAAACGAGCGTGGCGTTGGTGCCGCCGAAGCCGAAGGAATTGGACAGCACCGTGTCGATCTTGGCGTTGTCGATGCGCTTGCGCACGATCGGCATGCCTTCGAATTCCGGGTCCAGCTCTTCGATATGGGCGCTCTCGCCGATGAAGCCGCCCTGCATCATCAGGATCGAGTAGATCGATTCCTGCACGCCGGCAGCACCCAGCGAGTGGCCGGTCAGCGACTTGGTCGAGGTGATGTTGGGGAGCTTGTCTGCAAAGACTTCGCGGATCGCGCCCATTTCCTTCGAATCGCCCACCGGCGTCGAGGTACCATGGGTGTTGATGTAGTCGACCGGACCCTTCACCGTCGACAGTGCCTGGCGCATGCAGCGCATGGCGCCTTCGCCCGACGGCGCGACCATGTCGTAGCCATCGGAGGTGGCGCCGTAGCCGACCAGTTCGCAATAGATCCTTGCGCCGCGCGCCTTTGCGTGTTCGAGCTCCTCGAGCACCAGCACGCCCGCGCCGCCGGCGATGACGAAGCCGTCGCGGTTGGCGTCATAGGCGCGCGAGGCGACCGAGGCGCGGTCGTTGTACTTGGACGACATGGCTCCCATGGCGTCGAACAGGTTCGACATGGTCCAGTCGAGGTCCTCGTGGCCGCCGGCGAACATGACGTCCTGCTTGCCCCACTGGATCATCTCGGCGGCGTTGCCGATGCAATGCGCCGAGGTCGAGCATGCCGACGAGATCGAATAATTGACGCCGTGGATCTTGAACCAGGTGGCGAGCGTTGCCGATGCTGTCGAAGACATCGCCTTCGGCACGGCGAATGGCCCAATGCGCTTGGGGCTGTTGTTCTTCAGAGTGATCTCGGCGGCTTCGACGATGGTGCGGGTCGAAGGACCACCCGAACCCATGATGATGCCGGTGCGTTCGTTGCCGGAAATGACGTTCTCTTCGAGACCGCTGTCGGCGATCGCCTGCTTCATGGCGACATGGTTCCACATGCCGCCCTGCGACAGGAAGCGCGCGGCGCGACGGTCGACAAGCTCGGTCGTGTCGAGATTCGGCGCGCCCCAGACCTGGCACTTGAAGCCATGTTCGGCAAAGGATTCGGAAAAGCTGATGCCGGACTTGGCGTCACGCAGCGAAGCCTGAACCTCGGAGGCGTTGTTGCCGATGGACGATACGATGCCAAGGCCAGTTACGACGACACGTCTCATGAGAATCTCCGGTCCAGTGTATGGGGCCGATCAGACGGCCGAGGCTTCCTGCTTCGAGAGCCCGACCTTCAGGTCGGTAGCCTTGTAGATAGGTTCGCCGTCAGCCTTCAGCCAGCCATCGGCGATGCCGAGCACCAGGCGGCCGCGCATGACGCGCTTGAAGTCGATGCCGTATTCGACTTTCTTCACCGAAGGCGTGACCATGCCCTTGAACTTCACCTCGCCGGTGGAGAGCGCCATGCCCTTGCCGGACTCGCCGAGCCAGCCGAGGAAGAAGCCGGTCAGCTGCCACATGGCGTCGAGGCCGAGGCAGCCCGGCATGATGGGATTGCCGATGAAATGGCAGGGGAAGAACCAAAGGTCCGGCTTGATGTCGAATTCGGCGCGGACGAAGCCCTTATCGAACTCGCCGCCGGTCTCGCTGATCTCGGTGATGCGATCGAACATCAGCATCGGCGGGGCCGGCAACTGGGCATTGCCGGGTCCGAACAGCTCGCCGCGGGCACATGCCAGCAATTCTTCGTAGCCGTAGCTGGATTTCTGATCGGCCATGAACACCTTCCCCGTAATAGTTCTCGGGCGGTGCCACGCCCTTCTTGTGTGCTCTCACTAGCACAGACTGTTTGCAGCCGGAAACCGGCGTTTGCGATTAACGTGCCCGTCCGCCTGGGTCAATGCGCGCTATTGATCGCATTTGAACGACAGAATATATGTCAGGCATAGCTTGCCGGCGTTCCATTCGGATTTGAGAGCGCCTGGCGGATATTATTGAGGCGAAGGCCAACTTCGACGAGGCAAACCGAGTGGATTCCCGCAAGGCCAGTATTGCTGTGGAAGCGCGTGTCCGCGACGCGGGGCTGAGGCCCACGCGGCAGCGCATCGCGTTGGCCGAACTCCTGTTCGCAAAGGGCGACCGCCATCTCTCGGCGGAGGAGCTGCACGAAGAGGCGCTGGGCGCCGGCGTGCCGGTGTCGCTGGCGACCGTCTACAACGCGCTGCACCAGTTCACCGAGTCCGGGCTGCTGCGTATTCTCGCGGTCGAAGGTTCGAAGACCTATTTCGACACCAACACCTCCGACCACCACCACTTCTTCATCGAAGGCGAAAACCGCGTGTTCGATATCGAATCGGGCCCGGTCACGGTCACCAACCTGCCGGAGCCTCCGGAAGGCATGGAAATCGCCAATGTCGATATCGTGGTGAGGCTCAGGCCCAAGCGCCAGGCCTGAGGTCGGCGATCCCGGCTGCGGCAGCCGGGAAGATAACTCAGTTCTCGATGCTTTCGCCGGGATATGCACCCCAGACCTGCGACTGGTTGAGCCAGCCGCTCGTGCCGGCAAAGGTCATCTCGCACCATTCGCCGTTGCACTGCTTGATCGAGCCGATCACGCCTGGGTCGATGACGGCGACGGTGCGCGCGCCCTGTTCGGGTTTGGCCAGCAGGTTGAGCTGTGCCGGCTTGCCGCGCTGCCAGGGAGCCGTCATCGCCGTGCGGTGGCCCGACAGCAGCGACTGGTTGATCCAGCCCTCGGCACCTTCCGAGTCGCGCACGCGGCGCCAGTTGTCATATTCCTGGATGATTTCCATCGGCAGGCCCGGCTTGAGATAAAGCCAGTCGACCGGATAGTTGACGCCGGGGCCGATGCGCGAATTGACCTTGCCGGATTTCAGGCTGACGAATCGCGGCAGCGGCAGCCCGCTCGGGCCGAGCCTGACGTCCTGGGCCGCCACGGCGGGGCCAACCAGACCGGCATTCGGCGAAACGAAAGCAATGCCGATCAGTGCTGCGCTGACGGCCAGGCGGAGCGACGCGAAACCAGACACTTCCGTAACCTCTGTTTGAACCTGGTGTCCTTTTGGCGGGCACCCTTTTTCTTTGTCTTCGGCGGCACTGCTTGTTACACAGATTACCGCTCAGTGATCGGTTCCCAGTTTCGCCGGTCTTGGTTAAAGAGGTCTCAACGAGATCTTCGTCGAGGATAGAATGGCCGGTCGAAAAAAGCCTCTCGTCGTCATTACGCGCAAGCTGCCCGACCAGGTCGAGACGCGCATGCGCGAATTGTTCGACGCGCGCCTCAATGTCGACGACCGACCGATGACCCAGCCGGAACTGGTGGCGGCGGTCAAGGAGGCCGACGTGCTGGTGCCGACGGTCACTGACACCATCGACGCAGCCCTGATCGAGCAGGCCGGGCCTAATCTCAAGCTGATCGCCAATTTCGGCAATGGCGTCGACAAGATCGATGTCACCGCTGCCGCGAAACGCGGCATCACCGTCACCAACACGCCGAATGTCTTGACCGAAGACACGGCCGACATGGCGATGGCGCTGATGCTCGCCGTGCCGCGCCGCCTGACCGAGGGCGCGAGCGTTCTCACCGGCGACAAGAAATGGGCTGGCTGGTCGCCGACCTGGATGCTCGGCCGCCGCATCGGCGGCAAGCGTCTCGGCATCGTCGGCATGGGCCGCATCGGCACCGCCGTCGCCCGCCGCGCCAAGGCTTTCGGCCTATCGATCCACTATCACAACCGCCACCGCGTGCTGCAGTCGGTCGAAGACGAACTGGAGGCGACGTACTGGGAAAGCCTCGACCAGATGCTCGCCCGCATGGACATCATCTCGATCAACTGCCCGTCGACGCCGGCGACCTTCCATCTGCTGTCGGGGCGCCGGCTGGCGCTGATGCAGCCGCACGCCTACCTCGTCAACATCGCCCGTGGCGACATCATCGACGAGGATGCACTGGTCAAGATGCTGCAGGATGGCAAGCTTGCCGGTGCTGCCCTCGACGTCTTCGAGCATGAGCCGGCGGTCAACCACAAGCTGCTCAAGCTCGCCGCCAAGGGCAAGGTGGTGCTGATGCCGCATATGGGCTCGGCCACCATCGAAGGCCGTATCGACATGGGCGAGAAGGTCATCATCAACATCCGTGCCCATGTCGACGGGCATCGCCCGCCGGATAGGGTACTGCCGCTCAGGACCTGATCAGCGAGGGCGCTGCACGTTCGCTGCGTCCTTCGAGGCTCGAAGGACGCACTGATGAATTCAGTCCGTCAGGTCCGAACCCCGAATCGTCACCTCGCCGTCAGCCCCGACCCGCACTTGCTGGCCTTCGAAGGCGCTGAACGCGTCGCGCGGCAACTTCACCGCCACCGGGGTCATCCAGCCCATCTCGCGCGCCACGATCAGCCCGAGCAGCAGGATGGCGTCGGGCTCGTGCAGCACCAGCGCCGTCGGCGCATGGCCGGCATGCACCAATTCCATCAGCACCGCCGACGCCGACGACGAGCCGATGGTGCCGGGCAGGAACAGCACTTTGCCGGCGATGCTCTCTCCGCATTCAGGATGGCGCACGTCGGCAATGCGTCCGGATTTCGGATCGACCCCACCCCAGAAGCTGATCGGCGCCGACAGGATCAGTGCCGGGCCTTCGCCCGCCTGGCCTGGTACCAGGATTGCGGCCTGGCTCATCGTCCGATCTCCGCAAACCGCGGCCTGCCGGCGACGGCGCTCTCGACGCAATCGGCGAGCGAGCCATAAAGCACGGCATAACCGGTATTGCCGGGCGCATAGTGGGCGAACTTGCCGGAATTGGTCATCAGCACGCCGCCCGACCGGTCGGGCAGGATCGGCGTCACGACCACGCAGGTATCAGCGACGATGACCACGCCCAGGTCTTCCAGCGCCTTGCGCCTGCCGTCGCGGTCGAGTTCGCCAAGAACATGCCGGCCGGTGCAGGCGTGGATCGGCACTGTGAGTCGCCGCCCTGATATCAGCCGCTCCAGCGCGTCGAATTCCGCCAGCGACAAATGCGGGCTGCCGATGGCGACGGCGTCGATTCGGTCGGTGCTTTCAGCGGTCGACAAGCGCGCCTGCGCCTCGGCGACCATGTCCGGCGTGACGCGGATCACAGTTTCGGCCTCCACGTCGCCCAGCGCCGTCTCGGCATCGGGTGCTTCCGGCGTCACGCTTGCGATATGAAACAGCCCGACCGCGCCCGACGAGGCCGCGGCGGCACCGAATGCCTTGAGCGCGTCCTCGCCGGGATCGCGCGCAACGCCTGCGACCACGCCGATGGCGTCGCCGACCTCGCGGCCATAAAGGCTGCCCAGCACCGGCCAGGCGATCTCGGAAGCCATGAAGGCCCGGGGCAGGGCGGAGACGTCGAACACCAGCCTGGCCAGGCGATTTTCCGGCCGGTGCAGGCCATAGTCGGGCGCCCGGCCCGATATGGCGCAGGCGATGTCGAGGAAATCGCCGTAGCGGTTGGTGCGCGCGCCGAGGACCGAATTGCAGAATACCACCGCGTTCGATTCGCCCCAGGCGACATCGGTGCCCAGAGTGGGCCGGTGGCCGGCCTGATAGGGAGCGCAGGTCCAGCTCTGTTCGCAGCCGAGCTTGCGGTAGGCCTCCATCATCCGCCGCGCCATCGAGCGTTGCGGCTCTTCGAGGCGCACGCGCGCGCAGCCCATGAGGTCGAGCGCGCCGACATTGAGCGTCGAACGCACCGCTACCCGCGCGCCGCCTTCGACCAGTCTTTCTGCGAACAGCGTGCCCGAATCGCCATGGTAGAGCGCGCCGTCGATATGCGCCGATGCGATCGGGAGCAGCCTGGGGGCGCCGAGCAGGGCGGCACTTTCGGCGACGATGCGCATCGCCATCGCCGCACCATCGGTGCCATTGGCGATTCGCCGCTCGTCGGCTGTGAGTTTAAGGCTCAATTGAGCGTCTTTCGGTAGGTGATCGAGGTCGGGCGGCCGTAACCTTCGTGTGCCGTGCGCTCGAATTCGACGAAACCCATCCGTTCGAAGGTCGCGTGATTGGCTTCGAGCTCGATTCGGGTCTGCAGTTCGAGTGTGGGTTTGCCTTGCGCGACGGCATGGTGTTCGGCCGCCTGCATCAGCGCCCGGCCGATGCCCATCCCGCGGGCACTGTCATCGACCGCCAGCTTGCCGACATAAAAGGCGTCGGCGCGCTCGGCGGCGAAGATGCAGCCGGCGAGCCTGCCGTCCAGCGTGGCGATGAAACAGATCTCGTTTCTGGCCTTGTCGCGAAGGTTGGCCGGCGTCAGCCGATGCGCCGAGGACGGCGGGTCGATGACACCGTCCATGTAGGCGAAGGACCGCATGATCAGGTCGTGCAATTCGGCCCAGGCCGAAAAATCCTCGGGGAGGCGGGTGACGATCAGGCCGGTCATCGTCAGGGCGCCTTGTAGCGGACCGTGTCGAACCGGGCGCCGAGCGCATCGTAGAGCAGCAGGCGGCCGACCAGCGGTTCGCCGATGCCGGTGATCAGCTTGATCGCCTCCATTGCCTGCAGCGTGCCGATGACGCCTGTCAGCGCGCCGAGCACGCCTGCCACCGCGCAGGAGGGCACAAGTCCCGCCGGCGGCGGTTCGGGAAACAGGTCGCGGTACGAGGGGTTTCGGCGTCCGTCGGCGCCGGACTCGAACGGCTTCAGCACGGTGATCGAGCCGTCGAAACGACCGACCGCGGCATGCACCAGCGGCCGTTTCACTTCGGCGCTGGCGTCGGCCACGGCGTAGCGTGTCTCGAAATTGTCGGAACCGTCGATGACCATGTCATAGCCGGCGATCAGATCCGCCGCATTGTCGGGCGTCAGCCTGAGCTTGTGCAGTTCGACCGTCACATGCGGGTTGATGCGCAGGATCGCGGTCCTTGCGCTTTCGGCCTTGGAGATGCCGATCGACTGGGTGTCGTGGATCACCTGGCGCTGCAGGTTGGACAACGAGACATGATCGTCGTCGACGATGCCGAGCGTGCCGACGCCTGCCGCCGCCAGATATTCAAGAACCGGCGCGCCGAGCCCGCCGGCGCCGATCACCAGCACGCGGGCGCGCTTCAGCTTCTGCTGGCCCGGGCCGCCGATCTCCGGCAGCACGATGTGGCGGGCGTAGCGTTCGAGTTCTTCTGAAGAGAGCGGGGCCGACTGGTTCATGACGCAACCATATCGCCGCGAGTTCTGCTTGTCAGTCCGGTAGCGGCGCGATCTATAGGTCCATGCCGTCCGGAGCGACTGTCGCTCGAACGCTGCCGTGGTCGACGGTCAGGAACTGCGCCCGCCCAGCAAGGCTCGAAAACAGGCTGGCTTCGGTGCCGGTCATAAAGGCCTGGCAGTTGAGCTCCTCGAGAATTTCGAACAGCGCCGCGCGGCGTCCGGCGTCGAGATGGGCGGCGATCTCGTCGAGCAGCAGGATGGGGGCGGCGCCCGCCATCTCGCCGGTCAGGCGCGCATGCGAGATGACGATGCCGACCAGCAGTGCCTTCTGCTCGCCGGTCGAGCACAGTTCGGCCGGCATCGATTTCGGCCGATGGCGGACCAGGAGGTCGGAGCGATGTGGGCCTTCCAGCGTGCGCCCCGCCGCACGGTCGCGGTCGCGGCCGCTGGCGAGCGCCTGGCGGAAGCGCTCTTCCAGTTCCACCGCCGGCATGTTGCCGATGCTTTCCTCCAGCGTTCCGGAAAGCGCCAGCTCGGCTTGCGGAAAGGGACCGGTCTCGGGCATGCGGCCGATCATGGCGGTAAGCAGCCGCACCATCTCGACGCGGGCGGCGGCGATAGCCGCACCGGTCTCGGCCATCTGGATCTCGATCGCATCGAACCAGGCGGTGTCGCGGCGGTCCTCTGAAAGCAGCCGGTTGCGGCCGCGCATCGCCTTTTCGTAGTCGAGCGCGCGCTGACCGTGTGCCGGGTCGATGGCCAGCACCAGCCGGTCGAGGAAGCGCCTGCGGTCGCCGGTCGGCCCGGTGAACAGCGCGTCCATCGACGGCGTCAGCCAGACCACGCGCAGCCAGTCGAGCATCTCGTCGGCCGACTTTGCATTGGCGCCGTTGATGCGAACGCGCCGGCCAGCTTCGTTGGCGGCTTCCGGTGCGGTGCCTGTGCCGATCTCGACATCGCCGAACGATCCTTCGATGCCGGCATGCACGGCAAAGCCGCCGGCACTGCCTTCGCGCGCCACGTCAGGATAGGGCGCACGGCGCAGCCCGCGCCCAGGCGTCAGAAACGAAATCGCTTCGAGCAGGTTGGTCTTGCCGGCGCCGTTGTCGCCGGTGAACACCACGGCACCGGGCCTGAGGTCGAGCGCAAGCGAGGCATAGTTGCGGAAGTCCGTAAGCGTGAGCTTACGGATATGCGTCGAGGGGGTGCGTTTTCGCTCGCCCCCCGGTTCCTGGTCTGGCACGGGCGTCGGGGCGCTACACGCGCATCGGCATCAGCACGTAGAGAGCGTTCTCGTCGGCTGTGTCGTGGATGAGCGTGGGGGAGCCGGCATCGGCCAGCATGAAGCGCGCTTCGCTGCCCGAGAGCTGGGCGGCGACGTCGAGCAGGTACTTGGCGTTGAAGCCGATCTCGATCGGGTCCGACGAGTAGTCGGCGGCGAGTTCTTCGGTCGCGCTGCCCGAATCGGGGTTGTTGACGGCAAGTGTCACCTGGCCGTCGGCGATCGTCAGCTTCACCGCGCGGCCGCGCTCGGACGAGATCGTCGAGACGCGGTCGACGGCCGCGGCAAAGCTCTGCCGGTCGATGATCAGCTGCTTGTCGTTGCCGCTCGGAATGACGCGCTGGTAGTCGGGGAAGGTACCGTCGATCAGCTTCGAGGTCAGGATCACGCCGCCGATGGTCAGGCGGATCTTGGTATCGGAAAGCTCGGTCGTCACCGCCACGTCGGGCGTGTCCATCAGCTTCTGCAACTCGCTGACCGTCTTGCGCGGGATGATGATGCCCGGCATGCCTTCCGATCCGGCCGGCGCCTCGACCTCCGCACGGGCGAGGCGGTGGCCGTCGGTGGCAACCGCACGCAGCATCAGCTTGCCGCCGCTCTCATGCGTGTGAAGGTAAATGCCGTTGAGGTAGTAGCGCGTCTCTTCGGTCGAGATGGCAAATTGCGTCTTGTCGATCAGGCCCTTCAGCGCCTGGGCGTCGAGCCGGAAGATATGCGAGAAGGTGCCGGCCGAAAGCTCCGGGAAGTCCGACTGCGGCAGGCACTGCAGCCGGAAGCTCGAACGGCCCGACACCACCGACATGGCGTTGCCGTCTTCGTCGGTCCTCAGCATCACTTCGGCGCCGTCGGGCAGCTTGCGCACGATGTCGTAGAGCAGGTGGGCGGGTACGGTGGTCGCGCCGCCTTGCTCGATATTTGCCGGCGTAGCTTCAGAGATCTCAAGGTCGAGGTCAGTGGCCTTGAGTTCGAGGCTTGCGCCGTTGGCCTGGAGCAGCACGTTGGAAAGAATCGGGATCGTGTTTCGCCGCTCCACCACGCGGTGCACGTGGTTCAGCGACTTCAACAGGTTGGAGCGTTCCAGGATAACACGCATGACGAAACAGGCTCGCTTATTTGAAGGTGCGGGCTCACGGGCTCGAATGCGCCCGGGAAAGCCCGCAACACGATCGGAATTGCGCCGAGTCTGACAGTAAAAACTATGGAAAGGCAAGCCCGCGCAGCCATTCCAGGGCGGTTGCGCGGGCGTTCTGGGGATAAGTGGCGGACGTCGATCGGTCGCCGCCGCCACCGAGCCGTCAGGCCTGGTCGTTGATCAGCCTTCTCAGCAGCTCGAGTTCCTGCGCCAGCGTGTTGTCGCCGCCCGAGAGGTCCTCGATCTTGCGCACGGCGTGCAGCACGGTTGTGTGGTCGCGGCCGCCGAAGCGCCTGCCGATCTCGGGCAGCGAGCGCGGCGTCATCACCTTCGACAGATACATGGCGATCTGGCGCGGCTTGACGATGGTGCGGGTGCGGCGGTTCGAAAGGAGCTCCGTCTTCGACACGTTGTAGTGGCGCGCGACGACGCGCTGGATGTCTTCGATACGCACGCGCTTGGGCTCGCCCGAGCGATAGATATGGCCGAGGATCTCGTCGATCCGCTCGATCGACAGCTGCGGTTCGAACGACTGGCGGAAGATCAACTGGTTGAAGGCGCCTTCCAGTTCGCGGCCGCTGCCGGTGACCGTGCGGGCGACATGGGCGAGGATCTCCTCGTCGATGGCAAGGTTCGGGTCTTCGTTCTTGGCGCCGGCAAAGCGCATCTTGAGCATGCCCAGGCGCATGCCGAAGTCCGGCGCCGACATTTCGAGCGCCACGCCGCCATTGAGGCGTGAGCGGACGCGGGGTTCGAGCGATTCCAGTTCTGCCGGCGGGCGGTCGGCTGCCACCACGACCTGCTTGGCCGAGTCGAGCAGCATGTTGATGAGATGGCAGAACTCGTGCTGGATCGACTTGCCCTGCAGGAACTGCATGTCGTCGATGATCAGCAGGTCGATGTCGCGCAGCTGTTCCTTGAGCGTCAGCGCGTTGTTGTCGCGGATCGCGGTCGCAAAACGCCACATGAAGTATTCGGCCGTCAGGTAGACGACACGCGACTTCGGGTTCTGGCGCAGCGACTCCGCGGCGATCGCCTGGAGCAGGTGCGTCTTGCCGAGACCGACGGTGGCGTGGAGGAACAGCGGGTTGAAGCGCGAGTTCGATTCCGCAACCGCACGGGCGGCGGCCAGCGCCACGCGATTGGACGGGCCTTCGACGAAGGACTGGAACGTGTAGCGCGGGTCGAGCGGCGAGCCGAGAACGCTCTGCTTGAACTCCGCATCCGCCGTGCCGTTGCGGGCAGGGGCGGGGCGTTCGGTGCGTCCGGCAGCCACGGTGCTGGTGGCCAGGGCCGTCTGAGCCTGGCGCACCGGCTTGCGCAGTGCTGCGGCCTCGGCTTCGACGCCGGGACGCATCTGGCGGGTGGCCGTGCGGATGATGATTTCGAGCTTCAGGAGCTCGGGTTCTTCCTGCCGCCAAAGCTCGGAAATCAGATCCAGATAGTGGCTGTTGATCCAGGAACGCAGGAAGGCCGTCGGCACCGAAAGGCGCACCACGCCCTTCGAAGTCTCGGCAAGCTTCATGCGGCCGAACCAACTCGAGAATACTTCGCTGCCCAGGCGAACCTGCAGCTGCGTCTTGACCCGGTCAAAATTCTTCTCTGCGGCGCTGGTTGCTGCCACTTCGTTCCCCTCGATCAGTTCGCCGGTAAAAAGAAAGCCCGCATTTGCTTCCCTTTCGATGCCGCTTTGCATGTCGCAATCCCTAACCTTCGGTCCTCGTTGCCGTATGGGGATGCGCCGCTCGCATCTCCACCGGTATGTTCATTCGGGATGCTGCCGTTTCCGGCGAGGCCCCGTATCGCCTTCCTCGGCGCCGTCAGGCGCTTTCGGAAGGCTGGTGCTGCGGGGGCAGCAGCACCAGGCAAATGCGTAGCCCTCCGGCGAAATCGCCGGTGCATTGCAAAGTCACCATGCCGTGTATCCCCACACGCCCCAAGTATAGCTCGAAGTGAGCACGCCTCCCCCGATCGCGGATTCCATCCACGCCGAGAACGCCGCCGATTTTTAGGCTTGGCAGAGGGCTTGGTGCCCGTCCCTTCGATGAAAAGACCTTACAAAAATCGCTGTGGACAGGGCAAGGCCGAGTCTAACGCGTTTTTAATGAATCTGCTTAGCCCCCGCCCGGATTCAAAGCCCGTTTGTGTCCCTCGCGCGGCCAAAGCCTTTGTGATTCAAACCCTTTTCCGGGGATCGAAAAAAACCGGGCCCTGCTGGAAAAAATTATAAAAGAATCCGCTTGACACCAACTTGTCCCCCAAGCCCCGTGGGTGACGTGAACAAGCTGTGGATGACCGTTCACAACTCTATGAATTTACAGGAGAATTTCTGCCAGGGTGAGTCTGCGGGGGAGGCCGCTTGCTGCAGTTGTACTTATGAGAATAGCCGCATATGCCGGCAAAGAACTTGGTGCCCCAAGGGTATGCTCGCACGGCCATTGCGGACTGCTTTTCCGGCTGTTTTCGGACAAAAGAAAAACCCGGCTGGTGAGGCCGGGTTGATCAGAAATCCAATTGCTTGCAGGGCTTAGGCGGAAAGCGCCTTGAGCCGCTGAGCCAGGCGCGAAACCTTGCGCGAGGCGGTGTTCTTGTGGACCACGCCCTTGCTGGCGGCGCGCATCAATTCCGGCTGAGCGGCGTTGAAGGCGGCTTCTGCCTTTGCCTTGTCGCCCGAGGCCAGTGCCTCTTCGACCTGGCGGATGTAGGTCCGGACGCGCGAACGGCGGTTCTTGTTGACCGCAGTGCGGGCGGCAATCTTGCGGGTAGCCTTCTTGGCCGAGGAGGTATTGGCCATGGTGCCTCTCTTTGATCTATGGTGGGCGCGAGCAGCTTCCCGCAAAGCGCAGAAATCATTCGGGCGTCCCTAGGGGCGCCTCGGTTGGTGCGGCTTATAGTTCAGCTTACTCCCAACGTCAACGCGATTCCGGTCAGCGGTTGCGGAAATTCGCAGTCCTCTTCTCCGCAAAAGCCGCCATGCCTTCCTTCTGATCTTCGAGTGCGAACATCGAATGGAACAGGCGGCGCTCGAAGCGCAGCCCTTCCGAAAGCGTCACTTCATAGGAGCGATTGACGGCCTCCTTGCACATCATGACCGCCGGCAACGAGAAATCGGCGATCTTGGCCGCCGCCTTCATTGCCTCTTCCATGAGGTCGGCCGCCGGTACGACGCGCGATACCAGCCCCGAGCGCTCGGCTTCGGCCGCATCCATCATCCGGCCGGTCAGGCACATGTCCATTGCCTTGGACTTGCCGACGAAGCGGGTGAGTCGCTGCGAGCCGCCCATGCCGGGCATGACGCCGAGGGTGATCTCGGGCTGGCCGAACTTGGCCGAGTCGGCGGCGATGATGAAGTCGCACATCATGGCGAGCTCGCAGCCGCCGCCCAGCGCATAGCCCGCGACAGCCGCGATCATCGGCTTGCGGTTGCGCGTGAAGGCTTCCCAGCCGGAGAAGAAATCCTCGAGATAGGCCTCGACATAGGTCTTGGCCTGCATCTCCTTGATGTCGGCACCGGCGGCGAATGCCTTTTCCGAGCCGGTGATGATTATGGCGCCGATGCCGTGGTCGGCCTCGAAGGCTGCGGTGGCGGCCAGCAGTTCGCCGAGCACCTGCGAATTCAGCGCATTGAGCGCCTTCGGTCGATTGAGCGTGATCAGCCCGACCTTGCCGCGTGTTTCCACGATGATCGTTTCATAGGCCATCTCAGGCTCTCCCTGTCTCGCAGCACCACCAATGAGACTTGATCTAGCTTAGCGCTGGCACTGGCGGCAATAGAAGGTTGATCGCCCACTCTGCACTATGCGCTCGACATGGCCGGCACAGCCGGTGTGCGGGCACGGGTCGCCCTCGCGGTCATAGACGGAGAACGAGTGCTGGAAGTATCCCAGCGAGCCGTCGGTGTGGACGTAGTCTCGCAGCGAGGAGCCGCCCGCCGCGATCGCATCGGCAATCACCTCGCGCACGCTGGTAGCGAGCAGCGCGGCACGTTCGCGTGCCACCTTGCCCTTGCCGGCGAGGGTGCCGGCAGCGCGCAGCGGCGACAGGCCGGCGCGCCAGAGAGCTTCCGAGACATAGATATTGCCGAGCCCGGCAATCAGGCGCTGATCGAGCAGTGCCGCCTTGAGCGGCGTCTTCTTGCCTTCGAACAAGCCGCCCAGCAATTCGCCGTCGAGCGTGTTGCCGGTCGGCTCGACCCCGAGGCCGGACAGCATCGGATGCTCGGTGCCGTTGCGCTCGGCAAACAGCATGAAGCCGAAACGCCGGGGATCGTTGAAGACGACGCGCGCCGGGGCGCCTCTTTGATCTGCGACGTGGAAGACGACGTGATCGTGCGCTTCCGACTTCGATCGTTCGTGGTGGAACTGGCCCGGCGTCGTTCCATCCTCGTCGGTTTCGACGCGGAACGAGCCGGACATGCCGAGATGGCAGATCAGCAGCGGGGCATCCTCGACATCGGCGAGCAGATATTTGGCGCGGCGGCCGAGCGAGGTGATCTTCTTGCCCGCAAGGCGTTCGCCGAAATGTTCGGGGAAGGGGTAGCGCAGATTCGGCCGGCGCGTTTCGACCCGTTCGATGCGCGCGCCTTCGAGCACCGGCTGCAGTCCGCGCCGGACGGTTTCGACTTCGGGCAACTCAGGCATGGGTGGCGATCGTTTCGAGGAAAGAGGCGCCGTGGCGCCCGCGCGGCAGGCCAAGATGCTCGGCGACGGTCTCGCCGATGTCGGCGAATGTCGGCCTGAGGCCGATATCGCCGCCGCGATGGCCCTGCACAACACCGATCACCGGGATGCGTTCGCGGGTGTGGTCGGTGCCGCGCCAGGTTGGGTCGTTGCCGTGGTCGGCGGTCAGGATCAGCAGGTCGCCCGGTTTCAGCCGTGCGAACGCTTCCGGCAGGCGCCTGTCGAAGGCTTCCAGCGCTGCGGCATAGCCTGGCACGTCGCGGCGGTGGCCGAATTCGGTGTCGAAGTCGACGAAGTTGGCGAAGACGAGATCGCCGTCGCCGGCATCGTCCATGGCGCCGAGTGCTGCGTCGAACATCGCCATGTTGCCGACGCCCTTGCGAATTTCGCTGATGCCGCGATGAGCGAAGATGTCGCCGATCTTGCCGACGGCGATGACCTTGCTGCCACGCTCGGTGAGCCTGTCGAGCAGCGTCGCCTCCGGCGGTGGCGTGGCATAGTCCTTGCGGTTCGGCGTGCGCTCGAACGTCTCCTTGCTTTCGCCGACGAAGGGTCGGGCGATGACGCGGGCGATGTTCAGCGGGTCGACGAGCCGGCGGACAGTCTTGCAAAGCTCATAGAGCCGCTCGAGCCCGAAGTGCTCTTCGTGCGCGGCGATCTGCAGCACGGAATCCACCGATGTGTAGCAGATCGGCTTGCCGGTGCGGATGTGTTCCTCGCCGAAGCGCTCGATGATCTCGATGCCCGAGGCGTGGCAATCGCCAAGGATGCCCGGCACATTGCCTTCGCGGGTGATGGCTTCGGTCAGCGATGCCGGGAAGGCCGGCACGGTCTGTGGAAAATAGCCCCAGGCGAAGGTGACCGGCACCGCGGCGATCTCCCAATGGCCCGACGGCGTGTCCTTGCCGCTCGAAATCTCTTGGGCGGCGCCGTGGAAGGCGCCGGCGCGCAGCTTGGCGTTCGCTTCGAATTCAAAGCCGGTTGCCAGCCTTGCCGCGCGGCCGAGCCCGAGTGCCGTCATGTTCGGAAGGTCGAGCGGACCTGAGCGCAGACCTTCGCGATTGCCGCGGCCCTCGGCGCAGGCGGCTGCTATGTGGCCGAAGGTATCGGACCCGACATCGCCGAAACGTTCGGCGTCGGCCGCGCCGCCAATGCCGAAGGAATCCAGGACGAACAGGAATGCACGCGCCATCTATGAAGGGCTCTCGGTTGCCAGCTTGCCGCACAGACATAGGATCAGTCGCGGTCGTTGGCAATTATCCCGCAAATGGCAACTGACGAGAGCAGATGGACCGGCTACCTAGATTTCGCAACCGGTGCAGGGGATCGTCTGGCTCATGCGCGGCCGCAGATAATAGGTCTCGTCCATCGTGATCGGATCGATTGCGGCAGCGAGGCCAAGCACGGGCTTGCTTTCGGCGGCCCAGGTGATCATCGGCTTGTAGTCGAGTTCGCTGACGACCCGGATCAGGAAGGCGCCCTTGGTCTTGAGGGCGTCGGGCACGGTCGTCACCGTGTCCTTGACGACGTCGGGCTTGCCGACGCCGTCGACGTATTTGCGCGACCAGACCACCAGCACTTGGGGCGACGCCTCGTCGGTGACCTGGATTGCCGTGATGAAGATCTTGCCGGTGCTGCGGTTGTAGGGCTGCAGGATCGACTCGGCAATCTTCATCACCGCGTCCACTTCGGTTGCCTTGATCGTCTGCTGTTGCGTGATGAGATCGGCGACCATCGAGCCGGCCCGGCTGACTTTCTTGTTCGTCTCGATCGCCTGGGAGACCTCCATGGTCACGAAATACAGCGACAACAGGAGAGGGACGACGAAGGCGAATTCGACCGCGGCGATACCGCGCCGGTCGCAAATCAGGGCATATGCGTATGATCGCAATTGCTTCAGCATCGATTGTGCCCCCCGCCACGCCGACATCCCAAGACTTTCCGCTAGCTGCGGCCGTAACTGGCCGTTTCGATCAATCATTGAACGGTTCGTTCTGCCAGATGGCAGACGCAAACTGCAGCGTATAGCCACCGTTCAGGTTCGACATGGACGCCCGCATGAAGTCGGTGATGACTGGCCATTTGTAAAAAACGCGCAGCATGTTCTTGGTGCCGGCTGGTCCAGGCGTGACACTAATGCCGGTCGTGTCGATCTCCCGGCCAGTCAGCCTGAGCTTCACGTCGGCCGCAGCAGCAAAAGTTGGATAGCTGCGCAGGTCAACGATCAGATTGGGGCACCCGTCGGCGACGATGACCTCAAGACGCTCACAGATCTTGCCTTCCAGCCAATCTTTGGTGACGTCCTTGCTCTTGACCTGTCCAGTGCGCAACTGGCGGGCGACATCGTCGACTGCGTTAGAAAGTACCTGCTGGCCGGCGAATGAAATGCAACTCTCGAGGATCGCAAAGACCAGCAGCGAGAAAGGTATCACCAGCATGACGAACTCGATCGCCGTGCTGCCACTGCGGTCGCGCGCGAAGCCGGCGAACAATCCCCGCCGGCGCGCCTTCGTCTTGTCATGCACTGCAGACGCTGTGTCGCTCATGTCCCGACCGCCTTCTCGTTCCGGGCGGACAATAGTGCAAAGCCGTTGAGGTCCCGTTTTGATGTTCGGGAAAATAGCAGGCAAAATCTTTACCCAAGGCTAACCTTGTCCGGTACGTCCTGCGGGTCCCACGCTTACTGGGAAGCGTTCATCTCGCTTTCGGACATCCGCTCGGCGTCGCTCTTGTAGGAGCTCTCGCAATAGGGCGTGCAAGAGAGCGTCTGTATCTCGGAGCGGCGGTAGATCCGTACGGAAGAGGCGTCGTGACGGATGACGGTCACCTGTTCGTCGACGATGGGCGTGCCGTCCGCATCGAGCACCACGAGGTTGGTGACGCCAAAACCCTTGCCGGTCAGCACTAGGGTCGAAGCGTCTTGGACCGAGGCGTCGGCGATGGACGAGTTGCCGACCACGATGGTGTCGGCAGGGCGGGCGAGTCGCACGATCTTGGCCTGGTTCATCGTCACTTCGATGCCGCCACCCGCATGGGCCGGCACAGCGGCGGCGGCCATCGCTATCGCAACTGCGCACGCTCCCGGAAAGAAAGCTTTCGGCCTTGTCATCGCTGCCCCTCGATCACTGTCAGTATCGACTGATCAACGGAAGATGAACGCTTTTGGTGAACCAACAGTTAAGCCGTCTGACTGGTGGCAACCGGTGCGCGAGCAGCGCCGCTAAGGAAGTGCCATGCAGCCCCCCAAACGCCTCGCGTGCAGCGGTTCCCAGCTGAAGACAAAAGGTCAGCCCAGCTTAGCCTGTAGTTAACCACACGATGGCAATGGCCGGCTAAAGGTTTCGGTAAGGCTGTTTCTTAAGCCGTTTGAAAGAGCTCCCCGCTAGGTTGCACTCATCCGATCGACGACAAAGAAATGTTGACGGAAGTGCTGTAACAAACGGAGTAAGGAGCTCTCCAATGTCCAATCTCATCGCACGCTTTGTGAAGGACGAATCCGGCGCGACCGCCATCGAATACGGTCTGATCGCCGCCCTTATCGCAGTTGCCATCATTGCCGGCGCCGGCTTGGTTGGCAGCGCGCTCGACACCAAGTTCAGGGGTGTCGCGACGGCAATCGAAAACGCCCCTGTGGCTCCGTGATAGGCGGCTCTACGCCAAAAATCACGTAGACAAAAAGCGAAAGGCTGCTCAAGGGCGGCCTTTTTCTTTTTGAGAATAGGCCCAGCCTTCACCCAAGATTAATGTCAATTCTCTAAGTTAGATCTTGGTTCAACCTATCAGGTATGTGGCGATGCTTGAAGCACTGATCTTTGTCGTGTTCCCGTTCTGCATGGTCTACTCGGCCGTATCCGACACCATGTCGATGACCATCGCCAACCGCGTGCCGCTACTCCTACTTGGCGTCTTCCTTGTCGTCGCGCCGCTGACCGGCATGGCCTGGGCCGACATCGGCATGCATCTTGCTGCAGGCGCCTTGCTTCTTACCGTCACCTTCGCGCTGTTCGCACTCGGCGGCATGGGCGGCGGTGACGCCAAGCTCATCGCCGCGTCCGCCGTTTGGATGGGGTTCGGCATGCCGCTGATGCAGTACCTGCTTACCTCCGCTGTATTTGGCGGGATGCTGACGCTCGCGATCCTGACCTTCCGCAGTTCCGCTCTTTCCCACATCACCAGCCAGAACATGTTCCTCAGGAATTTCTCCAAAGATGCCGGCGGCGTGCCCTACGGCATTGCGCTCGGCATAGGTGGCCTGATCACCTATCCGAGTTCGCCCCTGATGGTCTGGGCGCTGGAGCGGCTGACTGCCCAATGATCTCCACGCCTGCGGGCGTAAGGTATCGTTAATCATATATATAAGCATCGCGTTAACCATAATTTGACGATTGGCTATGCAAAGTCCGACTTGGCTTGATGGGTTGCCGGGGCGAGGTTCGGACAATGGCTGCATCGCGACTAATGATACTTGGCGTAGCGGTCGCCGCCGCGGGTGGCGCTGGTTTCGTCGCCAAGAATATGTCTGCTCCACCTCCTCAGGAGGTCATCGTCGAATCCGGGCCGCAACAGCCGCAACTCGCGCTCACCGACGTGCTGGTGCTCACCGGCGACGTGCCGATGGGCGGTGTTGTGGAGGGCAACATCGGCTGGCAGCCTTGGCCGAGCGACGCGATAAATCCCAATTTCATCACGCGCAGCGTCGAGCCTGAAGCGCTGGAAAAATTCAAGAATTCGGTCGCGCGCCTTGCCATGTACGGCGGCGAACCGCTGCGCAAGTCGAAGCTGATCGGCGAAGGCCAGAGCTTCATGTCGGCGGTTTTGCCGGCAGGCAGTCGCGCAGTCGCCACTGCGATTTCCGCCGACACCTCCGCCGGCGGCTTCATTCTGCCGAACGACTATGTCGACGTGATCATGACCCGTCGCAGCGATGCCGCGAAATCGGGAAGCGGCTTCACCACCGAGACCATCCTCAAGAACATCCGCGTGCTGGCCATCGACCAGACCATCCAGGAGGATGAGGAGGGCAAGAAGGTCAAGGTCGGCGAAACCGCGACGCTGGAACTCACCGCTCAGCAGGCCGAGATCATCACCGTGGCCCAGCAGATGGCGGACCGCCTCACCCTTGCCCTGCGCTCGGTTGCCGACGCCCAGGAAAAGAACCTCGCCGAGGCCGACTATCTGGTCTCGGGTAGTGGCAAGCGCGGCACGGTGCGGCTGATCAAGTCAGGTGAGATTTCCGAATCGGGAGCAAGGAAATGAGGTCCACCGCCAGACTTCTTGTGACTGCTGCGACGTTGGCCATAGGCTCCGTTGGGGTCTGGCAGTCGCCGGTACTTGCTGCCAAGGCGAGGGTCGGCGCGGAAAATTCCAGCCAGCGCGTCAAGCTTGGGCTCAACAAGTCGGTGGTCATCGACCTGCCGTCTGACGCCTACGATATCCTTGTCGCCAATCCGGCTGTTGCCGATGCAGTGACGCGCACGGCGCGCCGCATCTACCTGTTCGGCAAGTCGGTCGGCCAGACCAACATCTTCGTCTTCGGCCCCAATGGCGAGCAGATCGCCAGCCTCGATCTCGCTATCGAACGCGACGTTGCCGGGCTTGAGGACTACATCAAGCGTTTCATCCCGAATTCGCAGATCAAGGTTGAATTGATCAACGACAACGTCGTGCTGACCGGCATGGTCGATACGCCGCTCGATGCCAAGCGCGCTGTCGATCTGGCGACCATCTTCGTCACCGGCGGTGAGGCGACGACCGGGCAATATTCGCAGACCGCCAGCGGCGGCTCCGAAAATGGCGGCGTCGACATCGACAATCCTGACTCGACGCGCCAGAAGAGCAAGATCGTCAACCTGCTCCAGATCGTCGGCGACGACCAGGTGATGCTCAAGGTCACCGTCGCCGAGGTCAGCCGCACGGTGATGAAGCAGCTCGGCGTCAACATGATCGGCTCGGGCGATGCCAACGGCATCAGCTGGGGCGCCATCAGCGACAGCATCCCGGGTCTCGGCAAGCCGCTTGGCGCCTCGCAGGTCTCGATCGGGACCTCGCTTCTCGACGCGTATGTCAATGCCATGGAACAGGCTGGCGTGATGAAGACGCTGGCCGAGCCGACACTCACCGCAGTTTCGGGCGAAAAGGCGACCTTCAAGGTCGGCGGCGAGTTCAACCTGGTGACCAACCAGGAAGGCGGCGGCTCAAGCGGCGGCCGGACCTACGAAATCGAGAAGATCGAATACGGCATCGGTCTCGAATTTCAGCCGGTGGTGCTGTCGCCAGGGCGTATTAGTCTCAAGATCAGAACCCAGGTCTCCGAGCCGACCACCGAAGCGTCGGTCTCGCTGTCGGGAGGCGGATCCCGCGGAGCGAGGTTCAATGCTCCTGGCATGACGGCCCTGTCGATCCGTAAGCGCCTGGCCGACACGACGGTGGAGCTGCCCTCCGGCGGGTCGATGATGATTGCCGGCCTCGTCCGCGACGACGTGCGTCAGGCGGTCAACGGATTGCCCGGGCTGTCCAAGATTCCCGTTCTTGGCACCCTGTTCCGCAGCCGCGATTTTGTCCGCAACGAGTCCGAACTCGTCATCATCGTCACGCCGTATCTGGCCCGTCCGGTGGCGCGCAACGAGCTCGCCAGGCCCGACGACAATTTCAACGCCGCCAGCGACGGCGCCGGCATGTTCCTCGGCCGCGTCAATCGCGTCTACGGCACCATGAAAACCGACAAGCCCATGGGCCGTTATCACGGCGTCGTCGGCTTCATCTACAAATGAGCGGGGATAGGGGCATGTCTCAGGCAATACACCACGCCACGCGCGCCACCGGCCGGACCCGGCAGGAAATGTCGCGCCTCTTCCGTCCGCTTCTGGCGGCGGCCGCGGTTGCCCTTGTCGCCGGATGCGCGACCAACCGCGACAGCGTCACTGTCGGCTCGATCCCGGATGACTACCGAACCAATCACCCAATCGTCATTGCCGAGAAGAACCAGACCCTCGACATCGCGGTCGGCACCAGCGATCGCGGCATCTCCAAGGGCCAGGAAGCGACATTCGCCGGCTTCCTCAGCGACTATGACCGCCGCTCGAAGCCGGCGCTGACGATCATGGTGCCCGCGGGGGCCTCGAATGATGTAGCGGCGAACGAGGCCGCGCGGGCGCTGGCGCGCGTCGCGACGAGGAATGGCGTGCCGTCGAACCGTATCGACATCGCCCGCTACCAGGCGGCCTATGCCGATGCCGCGTCGCCGGTACGTGTGACCTACACCGCCATGCGCGCGCAGACCGACCGGTGCGGCAGCTGGCCGGAGGACGTGCTCAACACGACCGAGAACAAGCACTACGCAAATTTCGGCTGTTCCTATCAGAACAATCTCGCCGCACAGGTTGCCAACCCTGCCGACTTGCTTGGACCGCGCAAGCAGACGGAGATCGACGCTGAAAATCGCGGCGAAGTGATCGATCTCTACCGCAAACGCGGGATCACCACCGAGTTCAACAAGAACTCCGAAGTGAACTATTGATCGCGAGCTATGGGAAGAACGAGACAATGAGCAATCTCGCCTACGATTCCCAGCCTGAGAACGCGGAGCAGCCGCATCAGGACATGGCATTGATGCAGGCGCTGCGGCCCGTGCCGCGCATCTCCATCCAGGCCTTCTGCGAGACCGACAGCGTCGCGGGCCCGATCGAACGCGCCGGCGCCGACCGACGCATGGCCAAGGCCCACCTCCAGGTTCATATGGGCGGCGTCGAGACTGCGGTAGAAGTCTATCGCGGCTCGCCGACGCCCAACCTGATCATTCTCGAATCGCGCCGCGAGCCGAAGAACCTTCTCGAAGCCCTGCACGCGCTGTCGGAATATTGCGACCCGAGTTCCAAGGTCGTGGTCATCGGGCACTACAATGACATTGCGCTCTATCGCGAGTTGATCCGCTCGGGCATTTCCGAATATGTCGTGGCGCCCGTATCGACCGCCGACATCGTCAGCGTGATCTCCTCGATCTTTATCGATCCCGAAGCGGAGCCGATGGGCCGCTCGATCGCGTTCGTCGGCGCCAAGGGTGGCGTCGGCTCCTCGACCATCGCCCACAACGTTGCGTGGAGCATGTCCAGCCTGTTCAAGTCGGAAGTGGTCGTTGCCGACCTCGACCTGGCTTTCGGTACCGCCAACATCAACTTCGATCAGGACCCCGCCCAAGGCATTGCCGAGGCGGTGTTTGCGCCCGAGCGCGTCGACGAGGTCTACCTGGACCGCCTTTTGGCCCAATGTGCCGAACACCTGTCCCTGCTTGCCGCGCCCTCGACGCTCGAGCGCGTCTACGATTTCGATCCAGAGGCGTTCGCCCAGATCATCGACACCGCTCAGCGCAGCACCCCGCTGCTGGTGCTCGATGTCCCCCACATCTGGAGTGGTTGGAGCAAGAACACCCTGGCCCGTGCCGACGAAGTGGTCATCACCGCCACGCCGGAACTCGCCAATCTGCGCAATACCAAGAACCTGGTCGATATGCTCAAGCGGCTGCGGCCCAACGATCCGCCGCCGAGGCTGATCCTCAATCAGGCAGGTCTGCCCAAGCGTCCGGAAATTGCGGCAAGCGATTTCGCCGAACCGCTCGGCATCACCCCGATGTCCGTCATCCCCTTCGACGCGCTGCTGTTTGGCAATGCCGCAAACAATGGCCGCATGCTGGGCGAGATGGATGCGAAGAACCCGACGGTCCATATGATCAACGAGATTGCGCATGTGCTGACTGGGAGGTCGGAAGCCAAGGTCAAGAAACAGTCAGGGCTTGGCGGAATTCTGGCCCGGCTCAAGGCTCGCAAGAAGTGATGCCGGCGCGGCGGAGGCGATAGTCGACCATGTTTGGCAGAAGAGGCAGCGACGACGGCAACCGCTCAACGCCGGGATTCCGCCCGAACGCACCCATACAGGCGCCGGTCGCGAGCACCAGCGACACACTGGTCGCGCCGCGTCCCCCCGTCCCGGCGCCGCCCGTAGAGCCGGCCGCGGCGCAGCGGCGGACGGTCCAGCCGGCTCCGCCATTCGCCGCCGCGGAACCGCGCAAGGCGCAGCGCGAACGCAGCGAAAGCTACTACGACACGAAAAGCCAGGTCTTTTCGGCGCTGATCGACACCATCGACCTGTCGCAATTGGCCAAGCTCGATCCTGACAGTGCGCGTGAGGAAATCCGCGATATCGTCAACGATATCATCGCGATCAAGAACTTCGCAATGTCGATCGCCGAGCAGGAAGAGCTGCTCGAGGATATCTGCAACGACGTTCTCGGCTATGGTCCGCTGGAGCCTTTGCTGGCCCGCGACGACATCGCCGACATCATGGTGAATGGCGCCAGGAACGTCTACATCGAAGTCAACGGCAAGGTCGAACAGACGGGCATTCGCTTCCGCGACAACCAGCAACTGCTCAACATCTGCCAGCGCATCGTCAGCCAGGTCGGCCGCCGTGTCGATGAATCCTCGCCGATCTGCGATGCGCGCTTGCCAGACGGGTCCCGCGTCAACGTCATCGCGCCGCCGCTGTCGATCGACGGCACCGCGCTCACCATTCGAAAATTCAAGAAGGACAAGCTGACGCTCGACCAGCTCGTCAAGTTCGGCGCGATTTCCCAGCATGGCGCCGACGTGCTGAAGATCATCGGCCGGGTCCGTTGCAACATCGTCATTTCAGGCGGTACCGGTTCGGGCAAGACGACCCTGCTCAACTGCCTGACCAACTATATCGACCGCGACGAGCGCATCATCACCTGCGAGGACTCGGCAGAACTGCAGCTGCAGCAGCCGCATGTGGTCCGTCTCGAAACCCGTCCCGCCAACCTGGAAGGCGAGGGCGAGGTGACCATGCGCGACCTGGTCAAGAACTGCCTGCGCATGCGTCCGGAGCGGATCATCGTCGGCGAAGTGCGCGGACCGGAAGTGTTCGACCTGTTGCAGGCGATGAACACCGGCCACGACGGATCGATGGGCACCATCCACTCCAACAGCCCGCGCGAGTGCCTCAATCGTATCGAGTCCATGATCGCCATGGGCGGCTATTCGCTGCCACAGAAGACGGTTCGCGAGATCATCGTCGGTTCCGTCGACGTCATCATCCAGGCCGCCCGCCTGCGCGATGGCTCGCGCCGCATCACCCACATCACCGAGGTGATCGGCATGGAAGGCGACGTCATCATCACCCAGGACCTGGTGCTCTACAACATCAAGGGCGAGGACCAGAACGGCAGGCTTCTCGGCCAGCACGTTTCCACGGGGATCGGCCGGCCGCATTTCTGGGACCGGGCACGCTACTTCGGCGAGGATTCCCGGTTGGCCAATGCTCTCGAGAGCATGGAAAAGAGCGCTGACTGAGATGGCACTAACAACGATGCGAGCAGGGAGGATTTAGCGCGCCATGTTCGGGCTTGATGCTTCAATGCTGGTATTTGTCGCGCTTGCCGGTCTCAGCGCCGGCCTGGTGGCTTACGCTTTCCTGTTCAAGCGCATGGAAACCGAGAGCAACACCGAGCGCCGCCTTTCGACTGTAAGGCAGACCGAAACGGATCGCTCGCTGGTCAAGGCTTCGCGCGATCGGACTGCCGAAGTCGCCAAGCGCAGGAAGTCGGTTCAGGACACGCTCAAGGAACTGGACGACAAGCAGAGGGCCAAGGACCGCAACATCAAGAAGCCGCCGCTGAAGGTCCAGATCCGGCAGGCCGGCATGCAGGTGACGATCGAGCGCTTCTATGTCTATTCGGTGGTTTGCGGCATCGTTGCGACTCTTTTCGTCTACATCGCCGGTGCCCCGCTGATCCTGCTGCCCGGTGCGCTGCTTGCAGGCACGATCGGCCTGCCGCGCTGGTTTGTCGCCTTCCGGCGCAACCGTCGCGTCAAGCAATTCCTGGAAGAGTTTCCCAATGCGCTCGACATCATCGTGCGTGCGGTGAAGTCGGGTCTGCCGCTCAACGACGGCATTCGCCTCATCGCGTCGGAATCGCCGGAGCCGGTGCGCGGCGAGTTCCGCCGCATAGTCGAGTCTCAGCAGGTCGGCATCGCCATCCCCGATGCGGCCTTGCGCATGACCGAGACCATGCCGTGCCCCGAGGCCGGTTTCTTCGGTATCGTCATCCAGATTCAGAGCCAAGCGGGCGGCAACCTCTCGGAAGCATTGGGCAACCTGTCGCGCGTGCTGCGTGACCGCAAGAAGATGAAAGCCAAGGTTCAGGCGCTGTCGATGGAAGCAAAGGCCTCGGCCGTAATCATCGGCGCCCTGCCGATCATCGTCGCCACCCTCGTCTACCTATCGAGCCCGAACTACATCATGCCGCTTTTCACCACGAATACCGGCAACCTGATCCTGGGCATCTCGGGCATCTGGATGTCGATCGGCATCTTCGTGATGCGCAAGATGATGAATTTCGAGGTCTAGTGCACAAATGACCGATCAAGTCGTCAAGTCGCTCACGGATCCGTCCTTCCTCATCGCACTGCTGGTCGGAATCGCTGTCTTTGCCACGGTCTTCACCGCGATGCCGTCGCTGATCGGCAATCCGCTCAAGGCGCGCATGAAAGCCGTTGCTCTGGAACGCGATGAGTTGCGCGCCAAGCAGCGCGTCCGCCTCGCCGCCGAAAGTGATCGCCGCCGTGGCGCGCTGCGCGAGCAGCAGCATGTCGGCATGCGCAACATCGTCGAGCGCCTCGACCTGCGCCGTGCGCTCGTTGACGAAGGGACGCTCAACAAGCTGAAGGTTGCCGGCTTCCGCGGCCAGAATCCTCTAACGCGCTTCCTGTTCTTTCGCCTGGTGTTGCCCTTCGTCGGCTTCGTGCTGGCGGCTGTCTACGTGTTCGCAATGGGCGGAGCCGCGGAAAAGCCGATCTTCGTCAAGATTTTCATCTGTATCGTGGCTGCCTATGCCGGTTTCTACCTGCCGGTGCTCTACGTCTCCAACCGCGCCACCAAGCGCAAGCAGTCGATCCAGCAGGCATGGCCGGATGCACTCGACCTGATGCTGATCTGCGTCGAATCGGGCATGTCGGTGGAAGCGGCGCTTCGCAAGGTCGCCGATGAGATCGGCTCGCAATCCGTCGACCTCGCCGAAGAGTTCGTGCTGACCAACGCCGAGCTTTCCTACCTGACTGAGCGCCGCCAAGCCTATGAGAACCTCGCCGCCCGCACCGGCCTCGACTCCGTCAAGTCGGTGACCCAGGCCTTGATCCAGGCAGAGCGCTACGGCACCCCGGTCGCGCATGCCCTGCGCGTGCTGGCAGCCGAAAGCCGTGACATGCGCATGAACGCTGCCGAGAAGAAGGCTGCCGCACTGCCGCCCAAGCTGACAGTGCCGATGATCCTGTTTTTCCTGCCGGTGCTGTTTGCCATCATCCTCGGCCCTGCCGGCATCCAGATCAGCGAACGCGGCCTGTTTGGCGACAAGCCGCAGTCGAGCAGCGAATAGGTTCCGCATCGCCAGTCATGAACGAAAAAGGCCGCGTCAGACAACGCGGCCTTTTTCGTATCCGGCGGCAAGCGGTCAGTTGGTGGTGGGCTTGTCCTCGGCCTTGATCTGGTTCCAGGCGTTCTGCTGGGCAAGCATGTTTCGGAGATAGGTGACATTGGCCTGCGCTTGTTCGGGCGAAAGCTCCTGTTTGGCGATCTGCTCGGCTTCGCCGAACCGTCCCTGGAGGCCGATGGCGAGCGCAAGATTTTGGCGCACGCGGCTGTCCGCGCCCTGCTGCGAGGCGGCCGAGCGCAGATAGGTCTCGGCCGACTTCAGGTCGCCTTCGAGCACATAGGACATGCCGAGATTGGAGAGCACGGTCGGCTCGTTCGGCTTGAGGTCGAGCGCCTTGCGGTAAAGGCTGCGCGCGTCCTGTGTCTGGCCGAGCTGGTCGAGGATCGCTGCCTCTGCCGAGACCAACTTCCAGTCGGGATATTCCGGGGTCTGGGCGCGGCGCACGGCGTCGAGCGCCGGCTGCAACTCGCCCGACGCGGCCAGCGCCTTGCCGTATGCGGCGAGCACGTCCCGGTCCTTAGGGTAGCCGATCGCGAGCTTGCGCATGACAGCGAGCGATTGATCGGTCTGGCCCTTCATCTGCAGCACCGAGGCGTACTGCATAGCCACCGGCTTGTTGTTCGGGTCGCTGGCATAGGTGCGTCCGATCTGGTCGGCGGAACCTGCGATCGCGCCGGTCGACATGGTGTCGACCGATTTGCCACGGCCGATCGAACCGGTGGTCATCTTGCTGGTGCCGCAACCGGCGACGCCTGCCATCAGCAGTGCCACGAAAGCCGCTCTTGCAAGGCGTTTTCCCGTTGCGTTCATCGAGCGATTGGTCAACATCGGAGGCAGGTCTCCATTCGTCCGCGTGGCCGTTCGCCGGCCATTTCCCCGCTTTGGAGAAATAATCTGTTAACCCTAACGGATGGTTAAGAGTGCCCTGATGTACCGAGCCGTCCGACACTGAAGGAAGCCGCAATGCCGGTCGAACTGCTCGACGCCAAGCCCAGCGATGCGCTGCCGATCCATCTTGTTGCCAAGGATGGCCTGGGCAATGCCGGTCTTGCACCCGAAATTGCCGCCTGGGCCAATGCCAACGGCTTTGCCGGCGAGGCGGGCAGGGTGCTAGCCGTGCCCGGCGTGGACGGCAGGCTGGCCGGGGCGCTGTTCGGCACGGGTCAGCAGGAAAACGGGCTTGGCTTCGGCGTTCTTGCCCGCAACCTGCCGGAAGGCGACTGGCATTTCGCCACCGCGCCGGCGCATCCCGAGCTGGCCGCGCTTGCAGTCGCGCTCGGCGGCTACAGCTTCACCCGATATGGCAAGAAGCCGGGCAGGGAACTTGGGCTGGCGGTCCCAGCGGGGGTCGATGCCGATCGCCTCAAGCGCCTGGTCGAAGCGGTTTTCCTCGTCCGCGACCTCGTCAATACGCCGACCAATGACATGGGCCCCTCGGCGCTCGAAGCCGCGGCACGGACTCTTGCCGGCGCACATGGCGCCGAGGTCCGCGTGACGATCGGCGACGGCCTGCTTGAACACAATTTCCCGATGATCCACGCCGTCGGCCGCGCCTCGCATGATGCGCCGCGACTGATCGACCTGACCTGGGGCGCAAGCGACGCCCCGAAGGTCACGCTTGTCGGCAAGGGCGTCTGCTTCGACACCGGCGGTCTCGACATCAAGCCTGCCTCGGGCATGCTTTTGATGAAGAAGGACATGGGCGGTGCCGCCAACGTGCTTGGCCTTGCCTCGATGATCATGGCGGCAAGGCTGAACGTCAGGCTGCGCGTGCTCATCCCCGCGGTGGAGAATTCGATCTCGGCCAACGCCTTCCGCCCGGGCGACGTGCTGCAGAGCCGCAAGGGCATCACGGTCGAGATCGGCAACACCGATGCCGAGGGCCGGCTGGTGCTCGCCGACGCGCTGGCCCTTGCCGATGAGGAACAGCCGGAGATGCTTGTCGATATGGCGACGCTGACGGGGGCTGCGCGCGTGGCGCTCGGGCCGGACCTGCCACCCTTCTACACCGACGACGATGCCCTTGCTGCCGAACTCGCGGCCGCATCCGGCGCGGTCGAGGACCCGATCTGGCGCATGCCGCTTTGGAAGCCCTACGACGCAAAACTGTCTTCGAAGATCGCCGACATGAACAACGTCACCTCGGACGGTTTCGCCGGCTCGATCACTGCTGCCCTGTTCCTCAAGCGCTTTGTCGAAAAGACGCCCGGCTGGGCGCATTTCGACATCTTCGCCTGGAACCCGACGGACCGCCCGTACGGCCCGAGCGGCGGCGAAGCGCAGGCGATCCGGGCACTAGAAAAAGTGATTTCGGCACGATTTGGCTGAGGCTGGCGTGGTTCCTCGCCCCCGCTTTGCGGGGGAGAGGTGCCGAGCGCAGCGAGGCGGAGAGGTGTTTACTCCGCATCTGTCCGACTGCGCCTTGCCATCGCCGCAAAATCCCATTTGAATGAAACGGAACCGAAACAAATACAGTGGATGCTGGCGGCATGCCGATCGCATTGCGTCCGAGCCAGTCGTTGAAACTGTTGCAGCAGTTTGCCCTTTCCGAGGTGCGTGACGACGCGCCCGACCTGACGCTGCGCCAGATGGCGATCCTGCTCACCATCTATCTCGACCCGCCGCCGCATACGGTGCGGGGGCTGGCGGCTCGGCTCGGCGTCAGCAAGCCGGTCATCACCCGCGCGCTCGACACCATGGGTGCGCTCAAGCTGGTATCGCGGCACCGCGACCCGAGCGACAAGCGCAACGTGTTGATCAGGCGCACCGTCGAAGGCGCGCTCTATGTCGAGAGATTGGGCGATGCTATCATCGCCAAAGCCATGGAGCTTCCGATTTGACCGCCCGCGACAGCCGCCTTCACGCTTTCCGTCCCGACCTTGCCGACGCCCGCCTCAAGGGCGAAGTGGCGGCCGAGCGATTTGTCGCCGGCCGCCCGGCGCGCATTTCCGCCCCCGTTGCGGACGTTCGCAAGGCGCCCAGGCCGGATTCGGGCCTCAACACGCAACTGCTTTATGGCGACGACGTCACGATCTTCGAGGAGGCTGAGGGGTTCGCCTGGCTCCAGGCCGAGCGTGACGGCTATGTCGGCTATGTCTCGTCTGGCGACCTTGCGCCGCGCGGCCCGGCGCCGACCCACGTCGTCATGGCGACACGCACCTTCGTCTATCCCGGTCCTGACATGAAGTTTCCGCGCGGCCCGGCATTGTCGCTGGGATCGCAGGTTGCGATTGCCGGCCATGCCGAAACGCGCGGCACCCAATATGCCCTGCTTGCCTCGGGCGAGGCACTGGTTTCCCAGCATTTGGCGCCTTTGGGCACAAAGGCCGACGACTTCGTTTCGGTGGCGGAACGGCTGATCGACACGCCCTATCTCTGGGGCGGCTTCTCAGCCTTCGGCATCGACTGCTCGGGGCTGGTCCAGCTTTCGATGCGCATGACAGGGCGTGACGTCCTGCGCGATTCGGACATGCAGGAAGCCTCGCTTGGCAACCCGGTCGACGCGGGCACGGATTTCTCCAAGCTCCAGCGCGGCGACCTCGTCTTCTGGAAAGGCCACGTCGCGATCATGACCGATGCGGTGAACATGATCCACGCCAATGGTCACACCATGACGGTTGCGCGCGAAGGTCTGCGCGACGCCATCGACCGTATAGGCTACCTCTATGGCGGGCCTACGAGCTTCCGCCGGCCGTAAGGGCTTCCGGCTCTAATACCCTGCCGCGCGGTCGACGACATTCTCAAGCGGTTCGCCCCGCTCGAAGGCGTCCATCTGCTCGAGCATCGGCGGCACCAGATGGGTGGGGTCGGACGTCGCGGCCGCATGCGGCGTCACGAACACCTTCGGGTGGTTCCACATCGGGCTGGTCTTCGGCAGCGGCTCGACCTCGAAGACGTCGAGGCTGGCTTCCTTCAACGTGCCGTCGTCGAGCGCGCGCAGGATGTCGGCATCGCGCTGCAACTTGCCACGCCCGGCATTGATCAGCACAGCACCCCCGAGGCCGTTGCGCCGGCGCAGTTCCTTGAGCAGGCCGTAGCTGATGATGCCCTTGGTCGCCTCCGTCAGTGGCAGCAGCACCACAAGGATGTCGGTCGCGTTGAGGAACGGCACGAGGCCGGCATCGCCGCAATAGGTGGTCACGCCTGCTGCTTCCTGTGGGCGGCGGCTCCAGCCATTGACGTGGAAGCCGACACCCTTGAGCGCTTCGGCCGCCGCGCGGCCGAGATTGCCCAGGCCCATGATGCCGACCGAGATGTCGGAGGCAGGCCGCTGCTGCGGCTCGTGCCAGGCCTTCTTCGTCTGCTGTATCCGGTAGAGCTGGCCCTGGCGATGATGGTCGAACACCCGCCACAACACGTATTCGACCATGTGCTGGGTCAGGTTTTCATCCACGACGCGGATGATCGGGGCTGCAGGCAGGTTGGGATCGGCAAACAGATGATCGACGCCGGCGCCGATGGAGAAGATGACCTTCAGGTTCGGCAACTTGGCGAGCAGGCCGGGCTTCTGCTTCCAAACCACGGCGTATTCGATCGAGGGATCGGCGGGGCCATCCGGTTCGAGCACCACCTCGCGCTCCGCCGACAGCAATTCATACCAGCGCTGCGGGCTGAAACCGGTGATCGAAAGAAGAACCTTGCCCTTGCCTGCCATGCTATGCCCTTGATGCTATTCGCTGACGACGCCAGTAGGAGCGGTCTCGATCTTGAACGCCGCCGATATCAGCGCCCGAGTGTAATCCGTTTGCGGACGCTCGAAAATCTGCTCGGACGGCCCCGCCTCGACCACCTTGCCGTTGCGCATCACGATGACGTCATTGGCAAGCGCGCGCACGACCTTGAGGTCGTGGCTGATGAACAGATAGGCGAGGTCGTGCTTGGCCTGCAGGCTGCGCAAGAGATCGACCACCTGGGCCTGCACGCTCATGTCGAGTGCCGAAGTCGGCTCGTCGAGCATGACGAAGCGCGGCTTGAGCACCATGGCGCGGGCAATGGCGATGCGCTGGCGCTGGCCGCCGGAGAATTCGTGGGGATAACGGAAGCGGGTCTCGGGGTCGAGGCCGACCTCGCGCAGCACGTCGACAACCTTGCGGTCGCGCTCGGCCACCTTGAGACCGGGCTCGTGGATCTTCAGTCCCTCCTCGATGATGTCGGCGACCGACATGCGCGGGCTGAGCGAGCCGAACGGGTCCTGGAACACGATCTGCATCTCGCGCCTGAGCGGCCGCATCGCATTGAAGCTGAACTTGTCGATCTCGCGGCCATCGAAGTCGATCCTGCCTTGCGACGAGATCATGCGGGTCAGCGCCAGTCCCAGCGTCGTCTTGCCGGAGCCGGATTCGCCGACCACGCCGACGGTCTGGCCGGCGCGGACGGCAACATCGATCCCGTCGACCGCCTTCACATGGTCGACCGTCTTGCGGAAGAAGCCCTGCTTGATCGGAAACCAGACCTTCACGTCGGAACCAGACATCACCGTCTTGGCTGACGCGTCGGCGGCCGGCGGCTTGCCCTTGGGCTCGGCGGCCAGCAGGTGGCGGGTGTAGCTGTGCTGCGGGTTGGCGAAGATTTCCTTGGTCGGTCCGGTCTCGACGATCTGGCCCTTGGTCATGACGCAGACCCGGTCGGCGATGCGCCGGACGATGCCGAGGTCGTGGGTGATGAACAGCATCGACATGCCCTTGCGGGCCTTGAGCTTGGCGAGCAGCTCCAGGATCTGCGCCTGGACCGTCACGTCGAGCGCGGTTGTCGGCTCGTCGGCGATCAGGAGCTCGGGCTCGTTGGCGAGAGCCATGGCGATCATCACGCGCTGGCGCTGGCCGCCCGAGAGCTGGTGCGGATAGGCGTCGAGCCGCTTGCTGGGTTCGCGGATGCCGACCTCTTCGAGCAGTTCGAGAGTGCGCGACTTGGCCTGCTTGTCGCCCATGCCCTGATGCAGCGACAGCACCTCGACGATCTGCCGCTCGATCGTGTGCAGCGGGTTGAGCGAGGTCATCGGCTCCTGGAAGATCATGGTGATCTTGTTGCCGCGGACCTTGCGCAAGGCGTTTTCGTCGAGCGCAAGCAGGTCCTGGCCGCCGAACATCATGCGTCCCGAGGGGTGGCTCGCCGGCGGGTAGGGCAGGAGCTTCAGCACCGAAAGCGCCGACACCGACTTGCCCGAGCCGGATTCGCCGACCAGCGCCACCGTCTCGCCCTTGGCGATGTCGAAGGAGATGTGGTCCACGGCGGTCGTCGTCATGCCACCCTGGCTGAAGGCGACGGACAGGTCCTGGACGGAAAGGAGAGGGGAGGTCAAATGGCGGCCTCGATGTCGGTCATGCGGAAATCGTCGCCTTTGAAAAGAAGCGGCTCGCGGCGCGCCTTGGCAAGCGCATAGGCAAAGCAGTCGCCGAGGTTGAGCTTGGCCGGGTGGTTGCCCTTGCCGAATTGTTGATAGGCTTCGCGGGCGAGCAATGCCTGTTCCGGTGTCACCACGACGATCTCGATGCCGAAGTCTGCCAACAAATTGTTGAGTTCAGCACCTTTCCTGGTGTCCTTTAGGCCGTCTGCTTTGACAGCGGCTTCAAGGTAGTTGACTGGGGACATCGCGTGGCGCTGACGAGGCGAAAGGAGCTTGTCTTCCATCGCGTCGCCATCGGACTCTTCCAGTAGGATTGCGAGAATTGCCGACGCATCAACGATCATGCCGGCAAACCGTCATCGTCATAAAGGTCGGAATGATCGCTTGTGGCGCCTGGGGGTGTTGGCCCCGAGCGCCTTAAGATTTCCTTGATCCGCGCTTTGCGAATTGCAAGGTCGTCATTGGTTTCGAGCCTTTTGATTTCGGCTTCCAACGCCTGTTCGATGGCTGCCGTCATGCTTTGCCCTGTCGCATCGGCCAACCGTCTCGCGAGCTTTTGCGCCTTCTCACTCTTGATGTTCATGCCCATGTTGATCTCCATGGTAGAAAACACAAGAAATTATACCATAGGTCCCAGCTCACTTGAACGTCTTCCTTGGGTCGAAGGCGTCGCGGGTTGCCTCGCCGATGAAGATCAGCAGCGACAGCATCAGCGAGATCACGACGAATCCGGAGAGCCCGAGCCATGGCGCGTTGAGATTGCGCTGGCCCTGCTTGAGCAATTCGCCGAGCGACGCCGAGCCCGGCGGCAGGCCGAAGCCGAGGAAGTCGAGCGAGGTCAGCGTCGAGATCGAGCCGTTGAGGATGAAGGGCAGGAAGGTCAGCGTTGCCACCATGGCGTTGGGCAAAAGGTGGCGGAAGATGATCGTCCGGTTGGGCACGCCGAGCGCGCGCGCTGCATTGACGTACTCGAAGTTGCGGGCGCGCAGGAACTCGGCCCGTACGACGCCCACCAGCGCCACCCATGAGAATACCAGCATCAGCCCGAGCAGGATGAAGAAGCCGGGCGGCAGGATGGCGGCGACGATCAGCAGCAAATAGAGCACCGGGATCGCCGACCATATTTCGATGAAGCGTTGGAACAGCAAGTCGGTCCAGCCGCCGAAATAGCCCTGCATGGCGCCCGCCGAGACGCCGATCAGCGCCGAGCCGGCGGTCAGGATCAGGCCGAACAGCACCGAGATGCGGAAGCCGTAGATGACGCGGGCGAGCACATCGCGCGCCTGGTCGTCGGTGCCGAGCCAGTTCCAGTTGCCGATGGTGCAGTTGGGGTCGTCCACCCCCAGCGGATAGCGCTGGCAGCGAACGTCCTTGGGGTACATCCAGGACGGCTTGGCGGGAGCTGCCTCGGGAATTTCGTTGTTGGTCGTGCGGTAGGAATAGCGGACCGGCGGCCAGATCATCCAGCCATTGGCTGATATCGCCTCCTGCACCACCGACATGCGGTAGTCGGTGACAGGCAGGAAACCCTCGTCGCCAAGGAACGTCTCTTCGCCATAATCGCTGACGATCGGCGAGAAGAACTCGCCCTTGAAGCGGATCAGGAGCGGCCTGTCGTTGGCGATCAACTCGGAGAACAGCGTGAGCACGAACAGGATGAGGAACAGCCACAGAGACCAGTAGCCACGGCGGTTGGCCTTGAAGCTCTGCCAGCGTCGCTTGTTGATCGGCGAGAGCCAGGGCCGCTTGACCGGTGCGGCAACCGTATCGACCGTCGACATCAGACGTCCCTCCGCTCGAAGTCGATGCGCGGATCGATCCATGTGTAGGTCAGGTCGGAGATCAGGCTGACGAACAGCCCCATCAGCGAGAAGATGTAGAGATTGGCGAAGACCACGGGATAATCTCGGTCGAGCACCGAGCGGAAGCCGAGCAGGCCGAGTCCGTCAAGCGAGAAGATGTTCTCGATCAAGAGCGAACCGGTGAAGAAGGCCGAGATGAAGGCGCCGGGGAAGCCGGCGATGACGATCAGCATGGCGTTGCGGAAGACGTGGCCGTAAAGCACCTGGCGCTGCGACAGCCCCTTGGCGCGGGCGGTGACGACATACTGCTTGCGGATTTCGTCGAGGAACGAGTTCTTGGTCAAAAGCGTCGTGGTGGCGAAGGCCGACAGCACCAGTGCGGTCAGCGGCAATGCGAGGTGCCAGAGGTAGTCGAGCACCTTGCCGCCGAGCGACAGCTGGTCGAAATTCTCCGAGGTCAGGCCGCGCAGCGGGAACCAGTCGAAGAACGAGCCGCCGGCGAACAACACCATCAGAAGGATGGCGAACAGGAAGGCCGGGATGGCGTAGCCGACGATGATGACGCCGCTGGTCCAGATATCGAAGGACGAACCGTCCTTGACCGCCTTGCGGATGCCGAGCGGAATCGAGATCAGGTAGGAGAGCAGCGTGATCCAGATGCCGAGCGAGATCGACACCGGCATCTTCTCGAGGATAAGATCGAGCACCGAGACGTCGCGGAAATAGCTGTCGCCGAAGTCGAAGCGGGCATAATTCCACAGCATCATGCCGAAGCGTTCGAGCGGCGGTTTGTCGAAGCCGAACTGCTTCTCCAGCTTGGCGATAAACTCGGGGTCAAGACCTTGCGCGCCGCGGTATTTGGACGAGCCTTCGCCGCCCGCCGGGTCGAAGTTGTTGCCGCCGACATCGCCTCCGCCGCCCGAAAGCCGGTCACTGGCGTCGCCGCCTTGGCCGGTCAGCTTGGCGATGACCTGCTCGACCGGGCCGCCCGGCGCGAACTGGATGACGGCGAACGAGATCGCCATGATGCCGAACAGGGTCGGAATCATCAAAAGGATACGGCGTAAGACGTAGGCGCCCATCAGGCGAGGCTCCTCAGGCGGAACGGAGCTTCAAGCGAAAAAATCTCAGGTCTTGCCAATACGTGAAGCCTTGTCCTTGTCGAACCACCACATCGCCTCGATGGGGAAGCCGAAATCCGGTTTCGGCTCCTTGAAGCCGAACATGTCCCAGAATGCGGCGCGGTGATTCGCCGAAAACCAATTTGGAATCCAGTCTTGCCGGGCGCGCAAGACCCGGTCCAGAGCCCGCATGGCGACTGTCAGCGCTTCGCGATCCTTGGCCGCACCCACGGCGTCGATCAAGGCGTCGATGGCGGGGTCGGCGGTGCCGGGCAGGTTGGTCGAGCCCTGCAGGGCGGCCGAGCGCGAATGGAACAGCCCGTCGATCTCGTCGCGGCTGGGGGTCGCCGAAAAAGAGGCCGCGGCCGAAATGGCGTCATAGTCGAATGTTGTCTGCCGCGCCTGGTGCTGGGTCGAATCGACCATGCGCAGCGATGCCGCGATGCCGATCGCCTTCATGTTCTCGACCCAGGGTGAAAAGACGCGGACCAGGGAGTCGTCGTCGACGAGGATTTCGAGCGTCAGCTGCTCGCCTTTGGCGTTGCGCAGATTGCCGTCCTTGCGGATCCAGCCGGCGTCAGCGAGCAGTTTCGAAGCCTTGCCGAGCAGCTTGCGGTCTCGGCCCGAGCCGTCCGACGGCGGCTGCAGCACTGCCTCGCCGAAGGCCTCGTCGGGAATGCGGCCTCGGAACGGTTCGAGCAATGCCAGTTCCTCGGGCGTGGGCAAGCCCTCGGCACGGTAAGCCGATTTCTCGAAGGTCGACTGCGAACGCTCGTAGGCGCCGTAGAACAGATTGCGGTTGGTCCATTCGAAGTCGAAGCACAGCGCAATCGCCTGCCGCACGCGCGGGTCGCGAAAGCGCTCGCGCCGCTGGTTGAGCGCCAGTGCCTGCATTGATGGGCGCTTTTCGCTGGGGAACTCGCGCTTGACCACCTTGCCGGCCTTCAGTGCCGGGAAGTCGTAGCCGGTCGCCCAGACGCGGGAGACGTATTCCTGCCGGTAGAGGATCGCGCCCTTCTTGAAGGCTTCGAAGGCGGCCTGCCGGTCCTGGTAGAACTCGATGCGGATGCGGTCGAAATTGTAGAGGCCGCGATTGACCGGCAGGTCGCGGCCCCAATAGTCGGCGACGCGCTCGAACTCGATGATCTGTCCGGGCGAGACGCGGCCGACCTTGTAGGGGCCGGAGCCCAGCGGCGCCTTGAGCTGGGAGCCGTCGAACGGATTGGCCTCGAAGAAAGCCTTGGCCGGGATCGGGTATGTCGCGATGTCGAGGACGGTCCGGTCCGACTGCTGGCCGTCGAAGCTGAGCCGCAGCGTGTGCGCGTCGAGCGCCTTCGCCTCCTTGAGATGGCTGAGCGGCAAAAGCAGGTTCGGATGGCCATTCTTCTTGAAAAGATCGAAGGCGTAGGCCGCGTCTTGCGCCGTGAACGGCGTGCCGTCGTTGAAGCGCGCTTCGGGCCTCAGCGCGAAATCGAAGCTGTTGCGATCGTCGGAAATGGTCACCGACTGCGCCAGCAAGCCGTAGATGGCGTCGGGCTCGTCGATCGCCCGCGTCATCAGCGAATCGTAGCACAGCTCCATGCGTGGCGGGGAATCGCCCCTGGCAACGAAGGTATTCAGCGTGTTGAAGGTCTGCGGGTTCTGGTTGAAGACCCAGTAGGACGGCGAAAAGTTGAACGTACCGCCCTTGGGGGCGTCGGCATTGACGAAGTCGAGATGCGTGAAGTCAGGGCCATATTTGAGATCGCCGAAGGCCGACAGACCGTGCAGCCCCACACCGGTGGGGCTCGCCGCGAAAACGCGTCCCGCCATCAGCGGTGCTACGGCCGCGGCCGTACCAAACGCCAGGAAATCGCGACGGGTCGGGCGCGGTCTCAATTGGCTCCCTTGTACTTGGCGGCGAGTGCCGCCTCCTTGTCCTTGTCGATCCACCAGGAATCGATGTCGGCGCCGATGAAGCTCGGCTGCTTTTCAGGGATGCCGAACTTGTTCCAGTAGGCAAGCCACAGCACCGGCCGGTGATATTGCGGCACGACGTAGTAGTTCCACAACAGCACGCGGTCGAGCGCGTGGGTGGCGGCCAACAGGTCGTCGCGATCGGTGGCGAAGATGACGCGTTCGACCAGCGCATCGACGATCGGGTCGCCGATGCCCATGATGTTGCGCGAACCGGGCTTGGCGGCGGCCTTCGAACTCCAGAAGTCGCGCTGCTCATTACCCGGCGAGGACGACTGGTTGAGCGTCGTCGTTGTCGCGTCGAAGTCGAACTCATTGATCCGGTTGATGTACTGGCTGGTGTCGACCATGCGCAGCGTCGCGTCGATGCCAAGTCGGCGCAGACTGTCGATGAAGGGGCTGGCGATGACCTCGTCGGTGGCGTCCTTGCCGAGGAACTCGATCTTGAACTGCTCGCCGGTCTTTTCGTTCATCAGCTTGCCGCCGCTGGCGCGCCAACCGGCCTCGGCGAACAGCGATATCGCCTGGCGCAGATACTGCCGTTCCGCCTGGGGCGTGTCGTAGACGGGCAGCTTGAATTCCTCTGTGAAGAGTTCGGGTGGCAGCTTGTCCTTGTAAGGCGTCAGAAGCTCCAGCTCCTTGCCGGTCGGCAAGCCGCTTGAGGCGAGATCCTGGCCCTGGAAGTAGCTGTTGGTGCGGGTGTTGAGCCCGAAGAACAGCGTGCGGTTCATGTATTCGAAATTATACGCCAGCGTCAGCGCCTGCCTGACGCGACGGTCCTGGAACTGCGGCCGACGCAGGTTGAGCGCGTAGCCTTGGAACGGTTCGCCCGACGAGGTCTTGAACTCCTGCTTGATGACGTCGCCGGCCTTGAAGGCGGGGAAATCATACTGCGTTGACCAGCGGCGCGAGCTGTTTTCGCGCTTGACGTCCTGAAGCCCGCCCTTGGTGAAGGCCTGCCATTCGGCGCTCTCGTCGAGGAAGTAGCTATAACGGCGCTTGTCGAAATTGTTGCGCCCGACATTGACGCCGACGGTGGTCGCCCAATGGTCGGGTACGCGGGTCCAGACGATCTCGGTACCCGGCTTGAAGCTTTCGACCTTGTAGGGGCCCGAGCCGAGCGGGATTTCGAGCGTTGGCCGGGTCACGTCGCGCTTCTTGCCCGAAGCGTCGTTGCCTTCCCACCAGTGCTTGGGCAGGACCACCAGGTCGCCGATGATCTTGGGAAGCTCGCGATTGCCCTTCTGGTCGAAACGAAACTCGACCACGCGATCCGAGACCGCGACGGCTTCCTTCACATTGGCATAATACTGGCCGTATTGCGGGCTGTTGGCCTTCAGCACATTGAACGACCAGACGACATCGTCCGTGGTGATCGGCTTACCGTCGTGCCACTTGGCGCGCGGGTCGAGCCGATACGTCGCGGAAGAGTAATCGGCGGCAAAATTGTAGGCATCGGCGATCATGGGGTGGCTAACGCTGGGTTCGTCGAGCGATTGCTCCATCAGCGTTTCATAGAGCAAACCGCCACCGAAATAAGTGAAGCCAGCGGCCGATGCGCCTTTGACGATATATGGGTTGAAGCTGTCGAAGGTGCCGCCGACGGTCGAATTCAGCGTGCCGCCCTTGGGCGCATCCGGATTGACGTAGTCGTAGCGCTTGAAGTCCTGGCCGTATTTCGAGGGACCGGTCAGCGACGAACTGGTTTGCCACTCCTGGGCGCTCGCCGGCAGCAGCATGCCCGATGCCAGAACAGTGGCGAGGCCGGCTGCAAATATCCTCGTCAGGCAAGCCTTCATGAAATTCCCCTTCGCCCGGTGCTTCGCGCCACTCTAATTGTTTCCCGACGCATGGGAACCGCACGTTGGACGATTGTCGTCGCATGTTTGCGGCAGGCAACAAAAAAGCCGGGTCAAACCCGGCTTTTTCAAGATGCGAAGATTACAAATCGGTTAGTGCGCGGCCGGAGCCGGCGCGGCACCTTCTGCCGGTGCTGCCGGGGCAGCACCCTCTGCGGGAGCAGCCGGTGCGGCGCCTCCAGCGGGAGCTGCCGGAGCCTCGCCAGCCGGGGCTGCTGTCGGCTCAGCGGCAGGAGCCGCGTCTGCCGCAGGCAGCGGTGCCGGGCTGTCCGACTGCGAGTTCAGATAGGCCAGCAGGTTGGCGCGCTCGTCATCCTTCTTGATGCCGGCAAAGCCCATCGCCGTGCCCTTGATATAGCCCTTCGGCGACGCCAGGAAGTGGTTCAGGTGCTCGAAATCCCAAACGACCGAACCACCCTGCGAGAATTCCTTCATCGCGCCCGAATAGGAGAAGCCTTCATGCGAGGCGATCGGGCGGTTGACCACGGCCCAGAGATCCGGTCCGACCTTGTTGGGGCCACCCTTCTCGATGGAGTGGCAGGCCGTGCACTTCTTGAACACGGCAGCGCCCGCTTCGGCATTGGCGCTGGCCAGCAGCTGGGCGACCGGTACTGCGGCCGGAGCGGCTTCGCCACCACCTGCTGCTGCGCCACCTTCTTCGGCAGCCTCGATGGCAAAGCCTGGCTTCTCGGGAACCGGCGCAGCGAAAATCGCGTCCGAGACGAGCGAGATGGAGAACACCACAAAGGCAGTGCCCAGCAGGCCGCCGAGCACCTTGTTGATTTCGAATGAGTCCATACGCCCCTGGCTCCCTTATCCGGCCGATCGCCATCCTCTGCGACCGTTGCCGTTCGTCGGTATCGTCTATCGCCCGGCCGGCCGGGTGAAATCGCGCGGAAACTAGGTCTTTTGCTTGCCGGTTGCAACACCTATAAGGGCGCTTCCAGTGAGACCTTTTGACACTTTTCCACGCCATTTCGAGACAGCCGCAGCCAAGCCATGTCCACTCTCGTCCTGATCCCCGCCCGCATGGCCTCGACGCGCCTTCCGGGCAAGCCGCTCGCCGACATCGCCGGCCGCCCGATGATCGTCCATGTCGCCGCCCGCGCTTCGGAAAGCGGCCTGGGCCGTGTCGTGGTGGCCACCGACACCGACATCGTCGCGGAAACGGTGAGGGCGCATGGCTTCGAGGCGGTGATGACACGCGCCGACCATGAGTCGGGTTCGGACCGCATCTTCGAGGCGCTGACCAGGCTCGATCCCAAGGGCGAGGTCGACACGGTGGTCAACGTCCAGGGCGACTTGCCGACCATCGACCCGGAACTGATCCGGGCTGCCTTCCGGCCATTGGCTGAAGCAGCCGTCGACATTGCCACGCTCGGCGTCGAGATCGTCCGAGAGGAAGAAAAGACCAACCCCAACGTCGTCAAGATCGTCGGCTCCGCCCTTTCGGTGCAGCATCTGAAGGCGCTCTATTTTACGCGCGCGACTGCCCCCTGGGGCGAGGGGCCGCTCTACCACCACATCGGGCTCTATGCGTATCGCCGTGCGGCACTCGAACGGTTCGTCCGGCTCGGGCCGTCACCGCTCGAAAAGCGCGAGCGCCTCGAGCAGTTGCGCGCGCTCGAAGCCGGCATGCGCATCGACGCCGAGATCGTCTCGTCGGTACCGCTCGGCGTAGATACGCCCGAAGACCTCGAACGCGCCCGCGAACTTCTCTCGAAATAGACAAAGACAGGCCAACCATGCCGACCACGACCAACAAGATTGCCTTCCAGGGCGAGCCGGGCGCCAATTCCGACACCGCCTGCCGCAACGTCTATCCGACCATGGAACCGTTGCCGTGCCCGACCTTCGAGGACGCATTCAATGCGGTCGAGACCGGCAAGGCGGATCTCGCCATGATCCCGATCGAAAACACGATCGCCGGCCGCGTCGCCGACATCCATCACCTTTTGCCTGAATCCAAGCTGCACATCGTCGGCGAATATTTCCTGCCGATCCATTTCCAGCTAATGGTGCTGCCGGGCGTCAAGCGCTCCGAGATCAAGACCGTGCACAGCCACATCCACGCGCTCGGACAGTGCCGCAAATACATTCGCAAGAACAACTGGAAGCCGGTCGTTGCCGGCGATACCGCCGGTGCGGCCAAGCTCGTCGCCGAGGTCAAGGACCGCACGATGGCAGCGCTTGCGCCGCGTCTGGCCTCGTCGCTCTACGGCCTCGACATTCTCGAGGAGAACGTCGAGGACACGGAAAACAACATCACCCGTTTCGTCGTCCTGTCCAAGGGCAAGAGCTGGGCCGAGCGCACCAATCCCGAGACGAAGATGATGACGACCTTCGTCTTCCGCGTCCGCAACGTGCCGGCCGCCCTCTACAAGGCGATGGGCGGCTTCGCCACCAATGGCGTCAACATGACCAAGCTGGAAAGCTACCAGCTCGGCGGCGAGTTCACCGCCACCCAGTTCTATTCCGATATCGAGGGTCACCCCGACGACCGTCTCGTGGCGCTTGCCTTGGAGGAGCTGCGTTTCTTCACTCGCGAGGTGCGCATCCTCGGCGTCTACGAAGCCAACGAATTCCGCGGCACGCAGGGCAACGGCGACTGAAGCCGCAGCTTGCTCACCGCAGATTGAATTGTGAGTTCGCCGCACCTGGCGCAGCATCGTCCACGCTAGGACGGCGTCATGGGCACGGCAGCAATCCAGGGTGAATTGTGGGGCGCCAAGGCGCGAGACTGGGCGGAAGCCCAGGAACCCGCCTGGCTGCCGGTGTTTGGGGCCGCCATGGCACTGGCCGGCGTCGGGCAGGGCAGGCGACTGCTCGACATCGGCTGTGGCACCGGCGGGGCACTCGTGATCGCTCGCGATCGTGGGGCGGAGGTTTCAGGCATCGACGCCTCGGAGGCCTTCGTCGCCATTGCGCGGGAGCGCCTGCCGGACGCCCAGATAGAAGCCGGCGAGATGGAGGAGCTGCCCTTCGCTGACGGTGCCTTCGATATCGTGACCGGCATCAATTCGTTCCAATTCGCGGGCGACATGATTCGTGCGCTGGGCGAGGCCGCTCGCGTCTGTGACAGCGGTGGCAGCGTTTTCATGCTGGTCTGGGGGCAGCGGGATAGATGCCAGCTGCAACTGGCGGCGATACGGGCGCTCGGTCCATTGCTGCCGCCATCGCCTGTGCCGCCCCCGCCACTCGCCGAGCCTGGCGTGATCGAGGGCCTTCTGCGCAAGGCAGGGCTGACACCGAGCGGTTCTGGCGTGTTTGACGAGACCATCGCCTTTCCCGATTCCGGCACGGCATTGCGTGCCTTTGCCTCGGCCGGGATGGTCACCCGAGCCGAGCGCCATTCAGGCGCCCATAAGGTTCGCGACGCGCTTGCCGACGCAATCAAGCCCTATATTCGTGGAGATGGTCAGGTCGTGCTTGCCAACCAGTTTCGCTGGGTGAAGGCCGTGCCGGAGTTTTAGGCGCCTGTCGCCAGATGCTGCCGGCGAAGCGCTCTACAGGCGTTTCTCGAACCAGTGGTCGGCATAGGGATTGTCGTTGAAGCGCGCAATTTCCTCGTAGCCCTCACGGCGGTAGAGAGTCTGCGCCTCCTTGAGCGCCCGGTTGGTGTCGAGCCAAACCGTTTTCGCGCCAAGACCTGCCGCGATCGCTTCCAGCTTGAGCAGCAGGCGGCTGGCAATGCCAAGCCCGCGTGCGGAAGGCGCGACCCACATCCGCTTGATCTCCGCGGTCGTGGCATCGATCATGCGCAGTGCTGCGCAGCCTACGGGACGTCCGTCGAGCCGTGCGATCACGAAACTGCCACGGGGAGGGATGAACTCTTCCTCTGTGGTTGTGTTTCCCCAGGCCGGGTCGAACCCCTTCTCGAAACGCTCTGCGAGTTCGTCGAAATACTGCGCCAGGCATTGCCGCGCTTCCGCAGAATTGGGAGCCTCCTCGCCGATCGTGATCGACGCTGCCATAAGCAGGCGCTCGACCTCTGCCATCGCGGCAACGAGGCGATCTCGCCGCGACACCGAAAGCGGATCGAGAATGGAATTCGCCAATTCGTCCGACAAGGCGTCATAGGCTGCGTGCTCGTCGCGGCCCTTTTGGGTCAGCGTCGCGCGGCGGCTGCGGGCGTCGCCGGCGTGTTTGCCGACGGCGACGAGGCCCTGTGCCTCGAGCGAACGCAACATCCGGCTGAGATAGCCCGAATCCAGCCCAAGCCGCGAGCGGAGCACGCCGAGCCCCGCGCCTTCCAGCCCGATTTCGAAAATGACCCGTGCCTCGCCGAGCGGGCGCCCACGGCTGAGATAGCTGTCTTCCAGCACGCCAATACGGCGGGTCACCGTGCGGTTGAAGCTGCGAATCCGGGTGACTTGCAGAGCCTTGTCCATTGCCTGACTATAGTCAGGCATATGCGGGCAGGCAAGAATTATCGGACTTTAGTCAGGTATTTCATTGAGCGTTTTTGCCCAAGCGTGGATCAGCTGGTGGGCGATGGCGTGGGGCGGCGGCACCCGGAGTTCTCCGGGGTGCGTGCCGTCGAGCATCTGCAGCACCTCGGCACGGGAAAACCAGCGGCAATCCTCGAGCTCGGCGGTATCAGGCACGATGTCCTCGTTCAGCGCTTCGCCATAGCAGCCGATCATCAGCGAGTAGGGGAACGGCCAGGGCTGGCTCGAGTGGTAGACGACGCGGCCGAGCCTGATGCCGGATTCCTCCAGCGTTTCGCGCCGCACCGCCGCCTCGATGGTCTCGCCCGGCTCGATGAAGCCGGCGAGCGCCGAGTAGACCCCGGGCGCGAAATGCCGGCCCCGCCCCATCAGGCACCGGTCGCCCGACACGGTCAGCATGATGGCCACCGGGTCGGTGCGCGGGAAGTGTTCGGCGCCGCAGGAAGTGCACCGCCGCTTGTAGCCGCCGGCGCGCATCTCGGTTGGCCCGCCGCAGCGGCCGCAGAAACGGTGGGTTGCATGCCAGGCGAGCAGGGCCGCACCTTGCGCCATGGCGCCGAGGCCGGCGCCGTCGATCAGGCCCTGCGTCAGGATCGAGCGGAAATCGACCGCCTTGAGGTGCTCGGGCAGGGTTTCCGGCTCGACGGCGACAGGCACCGCGAGCATGGCGACATCGTCGGCCCGGCCGAGCAGGATCGCGGCGTCGGGTTGGATGCCGATGGCCTCGGCTGCGGCGACCGTGAAATAAGGGCTGGCCGCGCCGGTGCTGAAATCGAGCACCAACCGTCCCGCGCCGATCAGCAGCAACCGCGCGCCGGGCTCGGCCAACGCCAGCCGGGCGGAATCGTCGCTGCGCTTTTCCGACTGGCGGTCGATGACGTTGCCGGCAAAACCGAGGAACTGGCTGGCTTCGCGCTCGGGCGCGTTGGACAGGCTGAAATGCATTGCGTGGACTCAGGCGCTGGGTCGGGGGATGCCCTTATAGGGCGGCCTTGATGTTCTCGGCAAACCGGTGGAGGTCGTCGCGGCGATAAGGCTCGCGCACGCCATGGCCCCAGACCGGGCCGGGCCAGCCGGGGTCGCCCTCGGAGCGGGCGACGACATGGAAATGCAGCTGCCGCACGACATTGCCGAGTGCACCGCTGTTGATCTTGGCGCAGCCGGTTACGCGCTTCAGCGCATGGGCCACCATGTTGCTTTCGAAGGTCAGCATGGCTTGGTCGAGCGGGGTCAGGTCGTGGATTTCCTCGATGCCGGAGCGTTGCGGCACCAGGATCAGCCAGGGCCAGCGCTGGTCGTTCATGACGCGCAATTCGCACAAGCCAAGCCACATCAAGGGCTCGCTGTCGGTGTCGAGACGCGAATCCAGCGCAAACCCGGCCTTGAGCCCCGACATCATTGGCGTTTTCCCTGTTCATGCGGAGGCTAGAGCCTGCCTGCTGCCGCTGCAAGCGAATCATTGCTCTCGGCCGCCGTGCTTCGATCAATCTGATGGGCTACCGGAGGGACGATAGAGGGGCATGTTTGCAGGCGGTGCCTGCTTGGCTCTTGCAATTGCTGCGGCAATTGCCGATATGGGGATTGGGAGGTTGGTGGTGGACGATCCACTCGCCAACCGGGTCAGGTCCGGAAGGAAGCAGCCCTAACGAGCCCGGAACGGGTCATTGTTCCAGCCTCCCGCCTCTTCGCCCTTCTCCGCGTCATTGACGGCGTTGCGCCGTGCGGGCGAAACTCGTTTCGCGGAATCGGCCCTGTGGGGTCGAGGCAGGGGCGCCACTACGAACGGGCGAGCGAACGGGGCGGATGAGCGAAGCCGGACAAACCGATAAGAGCAAGGCTTACCGCGTTCTCGCGCGCAAGTACCGCCCTGCGGATTTCTCAGCCCTCGTCGGCCAGGAGCCGATGGTTCAGACGCTGACCAACGCTTTTTCCAGCGGGCGCATCGCTCAAGCCTGGATGCTGACCGGTGTCCGCGGCGTCGGCAAGACCACCACCGCCCGCATTCTGGCCCGTGCCCTCAACTACAAGACCCCGGACATCGACCGGCCGTCGGTCGACCTGTCGGTGCTCGGCGAGCATTGCCAGTCGATCATGGAAGGCCGCCATGTCGATGTCATCGAAATGGACGCGGCCTCCCACACCGGCATCGACGACATCCGCGACATCATCGAGCGTGTCCGTTATGCGCCCGTTTCGGCGCGCTACAAGGTCTACATCATCGACGAGGTGCACATGCTTTCGACGCAGGCCTTCAACGGCCTGCTGAAGACGCTGGAAGAGCCGCCTCCGCATGTGAAGTTCATCTTCGCCACCACCGAAATCCGAAAAGTTCCGATCACGGTGCTGTCGCGCTGCCAGCGCTTCGACCTGCGCCGCATCGATGCCGGCAAGCTGGTCGGCCATCTCAGGAGTATCGCCCAGCAGGAAGGCATTGCGGTCGAGGATGACGCGCTTGCCATGGTTGCCCGTGCAGCCGAAGGCTCGGCGCGCGATTCGCTGTCGATCCTCGACCAGGCCATCGCCCATGGCGGCGGCAAGGTGACGACGGATGCGGTGCGCGCCATGCTCGGCCTTGCCGACCGTGCCCGTGTCGTCGACCTGTTCGAAAACGTCATGAAGGGCGACATCGCCGCTGCCCTTGGCGAACTGCGCGTCCAGTATGACACCGGCGCCGACCCGGTCGCCGTGCTCAACGATCTCGCCGAATTCACCCATCTGGTCACGCGCCTGCGCTTCGTGCCGTCCGCGGCCGACGACGCCTCGCTGTCGGAAGACGAGCGCAAGAGGGGCGGGGAGTTCGCCCAGAGCTTGTCGGTCAGGGTCCTGTCCCGCGCCTGGCAGATGCTGCTCAAGGGTATCCCCGAAGTGCAGTCGTCCAACCGGCCTGTCAGTGCCGCAGAGATGGTGCTGATCCGGCTGGCGCACGCCGCCGACCTGCCGACGCTCGACGAGGCGTTGAAGTCGCTGGGCGATGCGCCGTCACAACCCGCATCCGGCCCACGCAATGGCGGCATGCCTGCGGGCGGCGGCAATGGTGGACCTAGCACTTCGGCCGTTTCCCAAGCCCGCATGCCGGTCAGCAATGGCGGTGGCCAGGCCATGCGCCTGGTGGAAACGACGCCTGCACCCACAGCTTTTGTCGCGCCGACGCCGGCACCCGAGCCGGTGGTCGACGCGGTGCCGGTCAAGTCGATAGCTGATCTGGCGGCGCTTGCAGAAACCAATCGCGAGATGGCCTTCAAGGTGCTGATCCGCCGCGTGGTTCGGCCGGTCCGCATCGAGCCGGGCCATATCGAGGTCAGCCTGACCGCGGACGCGCCACGGACTTTTCTCAACGACCTGACCACCAAGCTGAAGGCCTGGACCGGGCGCCACTGGCTGGTGTCGCTGTCGAAGGACGAAGGCGGTGCCACGCTCGCCGAGATCGAGGCCAACAAGCGCGAGGTCGCCCTTACCGATGCGAAGGCCGATCCCACCGTGGCCGCGATCCTGTCGCGCTTTCCCGGTGCCAAGATCATCGACGTGCGCCTGCCGACGCAGCCGGACGCGCCCGATCTGGATACCGACACCGAGTTGCCGCCCGATCCCGGCGTGGACAACGACGATGACGACCCGTTCTGAGACGAAAGGAATACGACCATGAAGGATCTGCTCGGCCTGATGGGCAAAGCGAAGGAAATGCAGGCCAAACTCCAGGCCATGCAGGAAGAGGTCGCCCTGATCGAAGCCACCGGCCAGTCCGGCGGCGGGCTCGTCACCGTCACCCTTTCCGGCAAGTCGGAGATGAAGTCGCTGAAGATCGACCCGTCGTTGCTGAAGGAAGGCGAGGGTGAGATCCTCGAGGACCTGATCGTCGCCGCCCACAACGACGCCAAGGCCAAGGTCGAGGCGACGATGCAGGAAAAGACCAAGGCGCTGACCGCCGGCCTGCCGATCCCGCCCGGCATGAAGCTGCCGTTCTAAGACGAGCGAATAGCGAATAGTGAGTAGGGAATAGCGGGGCGGCGCTTGATCATCAGGCGCCGTTGCTCATCAATCTATTCGCTATTCGCTATTCGCTATTCGCTATTCGCTATTCGCTGTTTGCCCCTAGAACCTCGTCACCACACTGATCCCAAGCCCCTCGAACCGGTCCATCGCCATCAGTGCGGCGGGCGCTTCGTCGAGGCTGAGATGCTTGCCGACCAGCATCTGCGGCTTGAGCGTGCCGGCGTCGATCATCTCCATCATCGCCTGGTAGCGGAACGCCTGCATGCCGTGACTGCCGAGGATTTCGAGTTCGTGGGCAATCACCTTGTCCATCGGAATCCTGGGGTGATGGTGATCGCCGAGCATCAGCCCGACCTGCACGTGCCGGCCGCGGCGACGCAAATTGGCGATCGAGTTGAAGCAGGTGGTGGGATGGCCGAGCGCGTCGAGCGAAAGATGCGCGCCGCCCTTGGTGATCTCCCTGACAGCATCGACGACGTCCTTGTCGCCTGAGGCATTGATCGTCGCCACGGCGCCGACTTTCCTGGCGAACTCCAGCTTGTCGTCGGTGAGGTCGATGGCAATCACGTTGGCCCCGGCAGCCGCCGCGATCATGATCGCCGACAGCCCGACGCCACCGCAGCCGTGCACGGCGACCCATTCGCCCGGCTTGACCCGGCCCTGATCGACGACCGCCCGGAACGAGGTGACAAAGCGGCAGCCGAGGCTGGCCGCCGTGGCGAAGTCCAGCTTTTCCGGCAGCCGCACCAGGTTGGTGTCGGCGAAATCGACGGCGACATATTCGGCAAACGAGCCCCAGGCCGTGAACCCGGGCTGGAATTGATGTTCACAGACCTGGTGGTTGCCCGACGTGCATTCGAAGCAACGGCCGCAACCGCCGACGAAGGGCACGGTCACGCGGTCGCCGACCTTCCATTGCGTCACCAGCTTGCCCAGGGCAGACACCGTGCCGGCAAGCTCATGACCCGGCACGTGCGGCAGCACGATGTCGGCGTCGTGCCCCATCCAGCCGTGCCAGTCGCTGCGGCACAGGCCGGTCGCCTCGACCTTGATCACCACGCCTGCCGGCGAGGGCGTCGGATCGACCACGTTCTGCATCTTTGGCGGCTGGCCGAATTGCTCGAACAGGACAGCTTTCACGATCGTCTTCCTCTTGCTTCTCGGCCGTTGCGCCGCGTCTTGGCAGCGACCATAGCGACCGGGCGTTGCAGAGGCGACCCTGCCGATTGCCACATTTCGGCCTTCGGCCATCATTTTGCCTGAAATGCGCTCATTGTTGCTGCAATCTGGGGACGTGGCGGGACTGCAAGAGGGGCGCTTTTTGATCGCCAACAAATGGAAGATGCCGATCCTTGTCGGCATGCTGGTCTCGCTGTTCATCGTGTCCGGATGCACCACCAGCAAACTCGCTGACGGGGTCACCACGAGCTCGGTTCGTTCCGGTTCCTACGCCTATACGGCGAAGGACAAGGAGTGCCTGGCGCGGGCGATGTTCTTCGAATCCAACCGCTCCAGCCGCGACGGCCTCGTTGCCGTTGGCAGCGTCGTCATGAACCGCCTCAAGTCGGGCGAATATGGCGAAACGGTCTGCGGTGTGGTTGGCCAGAAAGGCCAGTTCGCGCCCGGCGTGCTGTCGCGACCGATGAATTCGAAGGCCTTGCCCGACGTGCAGGCGGCTGCGGATGCCGTGCTCAAGGGCGAACGTCACCCAAAGGTGAAGCCCGAAGTGATGTTCTTCCACACGGCCGGGCTGAAGTTTCCCTACAAGAACATGCACTACACGACAGTCGCCGGTGGCAACGCCTTCTACGAGAAGCGCAGTCGCAGAAAGCCGCTGCCTGCTGCGATCGAGGCCGAAACCATGGTCGCTTCAGCCGAACCACAGGCGCTGCCGGGCGTTGTCGAGGAGAAGCCGACGACCGTCGCTTCCGCCGGTTCCGATGCGGCACTGGCCAGTGCCATGTCGTTCCAGGCGACATCCGAGGATGCCGACGCGATCGGCGCGCTGATTGCCAGCCAGGACAGGCCGATGAGCGACTGAGCGAATAGGGAAAGAAGACAGGAGCAGCCGGTTGGCGCTTCGTCACTATTCGCTACTCACCATTCGCTCCTCGTTTTATACCGCTTCCATGTCGAAGCGAATCGCCGGTCCCGAGATCGAACGCCTGATTCAGCTGCTGGCCAAGGTGCCGGGGCTTGGGCCCCGTTCGGCCCGACGCGCAGCCCTCCATTTGATCAAGAAGAAAGAGCAGCTGCTGGCACCTCTGGCTGCCGCCATGGGCGAAGCGGTCGACAAGGTGCGTGTCTGCTCGACCTGCGGCAATGTCGATACCTCCGATCCCTGCATGATCTGCACCGATCCGCGTCGCGACCCGACCACCATCATCGTCGTCGAGGACGTGTCGGATCTCTGGGCGCTGGAGCGGGCTGGCGCCATGAATGCGCGTTTCCATGTGCTTGGTGGCACGCTGTCGCCGCTGGATGGCGTGGGGCCGGACCAGCTGACCATCAAACAACTGGTGACCCGCATCGCCGAGGGCGGCGTCAGCGAGGTCATCCTGGCGGTCAACGCCACCGTCGAGGGCCAGACCACGGCGCACTATCTCACCGACCAGCTCTCCGGCTTCGACGTGAAGATCACGCGGCTGGCACATGGCGTGCCGGTCGGTGGCGAACTCGATTATCTCGACGAAGGCACGCTTTCCGCGGCCCTCAAGTCGCGGACCGTGTTTTGACGCAATTGGCTTGCAGGGAGGTTGGATGATCGGCGCCCTAAGTTGCCCCCCTCTGTCCTGGCGGACATCTCCCCCACAAGGGAGGAGATCAGCCCTCATCGCACCTTTGGCCAATCTCCACCGTCGTTGCACGACGAGCGGTGAGGGCGCAGCCGCCAATCTCCCCCCTTGTGGGGGAGATGTCCGCCAGGACAGAGGGGGGCAACGTGGAGCGCAATCCTTGCGCCAGTTCCTGGCTTCGCTGGTGATAGGACTCTTGGCCTGCGCCGCCCCAGCCTCCGCTGCCCCCATCGACAGCCAGTTCCAGGCCTGGCTGGCGAAGGACCTCTGGCCGGAAGCCAAGGCCAAGGGCATCTCCAGGGCGACATTCGACGCGGCTTTCGCCGGCGTCTCGCCCAATCTCAAGTTGCCCGACCTCGTCTTGCCCGGCGAAAAGCCGAAGACGCCGAAGAAGCAGCACCAGGCCGAGTTCGGTTCGCCAGGCAACTACTTCGCCGAGAAGACCCTGGGTGCGGTCAGTGCAGGCGGGCGCACGCGTGCCGGCTCCAATGCCAAAACGCTTGCCGCGATCGAAAAGCGCTTCGGCGTGCCCCGCGGCGTGGTGCTCGCCATATGGGGCCGCGAGTCTGGCTTTGGCGCCGCCAAGATGCCTTACGATGCCTTCGAGGTGCTGGGCACCAAGGCATTTCTCGCCACCCGTAAGGACATGTTCCGCAAGGAGTTGCTCGCCGGTCTCGAGATGGTCGAGCGCGGGCTGGTCAGCCGCAAGGCCATGCGCTCGTCCTGGGCCGGCGCGCTTGGCCAGCCGCAGTTCCTGCCGACTTCGTTCCTCGAGCATGCCGTCGATTTCGACGGCGACGGCCGCGCCGACATCTGGAACTCGACGCCCGACACGCTGGCCTCGATCGCCAACTATCTTGTCCATTACGGCTGGGTGAAGGGGCGCGACTGGGGTTTCGAGGTGTCGGTGCCGGATACCGTAACCTGCGCTCTGGAGGGTCCTGACCAGGGCAAAAAAATCGCCGACTGGGCGGCGATGGGCATCGGCCGTATCGGCGGCAAGCCATTCCCGCAAAACGAAGCGAGGGCCGAAGGTTTCCTGATGATGCCGGCGGGACGCAACGGGCCTGCCTTCATCGTCACGCCCAATTTCTACGTGCTCAAGGAATACAACGAGAGCGACGTCTATGCGCTGTTCATCGGCCATGGCGCCGACCGGATCGCGTCAGGCGACAGGCGCTTCGCCGGCAGCTGGGGCAAGGTCGACGGGCTCTACCGCTCCGACATCGCCGCCATGCAGCGTGGGCTGGAAAAGCTCGGCTACGACGTCGGCGGCGCCGATGGGTTGCCGGGGTTCAAGACCCGTCGCTCGATCGGCGACTGGCAGGCCAAGAATGGCCGCGCAGCGACGTGTTTTCCGGACAAGGGCATCGTAGAGGCTATGCGATAGCGCACTCTTCCTTCTCCCCTTGTGGGAGAAGGTGCCTCGAAGCAATGAGGAGTGCTGGCCGGAGCTCGGTTTTCGAAATTCGGTCCTGCGCCCGCTCCTGATGCCTCGTATATCTTCCAACACCCCTCATCCGTCTCGGCGCTTCGCGCCGATTTACCTTCTCCCACAAGGGGAGAAGGTAAGACACCAGACTACGCCGCCTTTGCCAGTGCGGCGCCGACTTCCGCCAATATCTCGTACGACCGCTTGCGCGCGACATGGTCAAACACCTGCGCCGTCACCATCAATTCGTCAGCACCGGTTCGCGCAATGAACGCCTCCACGCCGCGGCGGACGGTTTCGGGCGAACCGACCACCGCGCAGGCGAGCGTCTGCGACAGCATCTGGCGGGCGACCGGGTCAAGGTCGCGCTCGTAGCCTTCGACCGGGGCCGGAAGCCTGCCTGGGCGGCCGCTTCGCAGATTGACGAAGGCCTGCTGCACCGAGGTGAACAGGAGCTTCGCCTCCGCGTCGGTCTCCGCGGCCACGACATTGATGCCGGCCATGACATAGGGCTTGGCCAGCCGCTCCGAGGGCTGGAAGCGCGAGCGGTAGATCTCGATCGCATGGTCGAGCTCGGCGGGCGCGAAATGCGAGGCGAATGCGTAGGGCAGGCCAAGCATGGCGGCGAGTTGCGCGCCATAAAGGCTGGAGCCGAGCACCCAGACCTCGACCTGCTCGCCCTCGCCGGGTACGGCGCGGATGCGCTGCTCCGGCGTCGCCGGCTCGAAGTAGCCCATCAGCTCGACGACATCCTGCGGGAAATTGTCGACGCCGGCTTCGAGATTACGGCGCAGGGCGCGTGCGGTCAGCATGTCAGTGCCCGGCGCCCGGCCGATGCCGAGGTCGATGCGGCCGGGGTGAAGGGCGGCCAGCGTGCCGAACTGCTCGGCGATCACCAGCGGCGCGTGGTTGGGCAGCATGATGCCGCCAGCGCCGACTCGGATGGTGCTGGTGCCGGCCGCGACATGGGCGATGACGACCGAGGTCGCAGCACTCGCGATGCCGGCCATGTTGTGGTGCTCGGCCAGCCAGTAGCGGTGGAAGCCGAGTGTCTCGGCGTGGCGGGCGAGGTCGAGCGTATTCCGGAGCGATTGCGCGGCAGTGCTGCCTTCGGTGACCGGCGAAAGGTCGAGGACAGAAAGGGTGGTCATGATGCAGCTCCGGCGGGTGGGGACCCGCCGGATATAGGAACCACTATCCTCGCAAACAAACCTTCCCGCTCAGGGTAAGTTTTGGTCCAGCCGGATTCAAGCTGCCGGACCGGCGGGCGAGGCGCCAAGTTCCTTGCGCACCAGCGGCGCCACCTTGGTGCCGTAGAGCTCGATCGCTTTCATGATCTTGTCGTGCGGCATGATGCCGATCGCCATCTGCAGCAGGAAGCGCTCGTTCTTGAACAGCTTGTGCTGTGCCACGATCTTTTCGGCCACCACCTCCGGGTTGCCGACGAACAGCGCGCCTTGCGGCGAACGCGATTGGTCGAAATGCGCCCTTGAAGTCGGTCCCCAGCCGCGCTCGCGGCCGATGCGGTTCATCACCTCGGCCTGCGGTTGGTAGAAGTCGTCGGCCGCCTGCTCGGTGGTTTCGCCGACGAAGCCATGGACGTTGATGCTGGTGGCAAGCTTGGCCGGGTCCTGCCCGCCGCGCCGTGACGCCTCGCGATAGAGGTCGAAAAGCGGTGCGAATCGTGCCGGCTCGCCGCCGATGATGGCAAGCGCCAGCGGCAGGCCGAGCACGCCGGCGCGCGCTGCCGATTGCGGCGTGCCGCCGATGGCGATCCAGATCGGCAGCTTGTCCTGATAGGGGCGGGGATAGACGCCGCGATCGTCGATCGACGCGCGATGCGTGCCCGACCACGTGACGCGCTCGCTGTCGCGCAGCGCCAGCAGCAGGTCGAGCTTTTCGGCGAACAACTCGTCGTAGTCCTCGAGGTTGTAGCCGAACAGCGGGAACGATTCGATGAACGAGCCGCGACCGGCCATGATCTCCGCGCGGCCGCCGGAAAGCTGGTCGAGGGTGGCGAATTGCTGGAACACGCGCACGGGATCGTCGGAGGAAAGCACGGTGACGGCGCTGGTCAGCCGGATGCGCTTGGTGCGCTCGGCTGCGGCAGCAAGCGCGACGACCGGCGCAGAGGCTGCGTAATCCGGGCGGTGGTGCTCGCCAAGACCGAACACATCGAGCCCGACCTGGTCGGCCAGTTCGATTTCTTCGATGAGATTGCGCAACCGCTGATGCGGTCCAATGGCTCCCGGGCCTGCTTCCGGGCTGACGTCGGCAAAAGTGTAAAGGCCAAGTTCCATATCGCTGGTCCTGTCGCTGTCATTCGTGCTACAGGTAGCCATCGCTCCACGAAGCCGCCAGATGCGGACTAGTGAACAATCCATATCGAGATTGGCGCCAAAGAGCGTTTCCTATCCGCAACATCACGCGAATTCATGGGAGACATGCCTTTTTGGCGCTTGAACTCTGCCTTTGCGCGCGTATGTAAGCGGCGCGAAGTGACTCCAGGGAAATCAAATTGGCAATCTACAGGGAAAAAGACGTCTTCGAACGGCGTAACGCCGCCAATGACGCAAAGAAAGCTCTCCTCGAAAAGTACAAGGCACGCCCGGCAGCTGACGATCCAGCGGTTGTGGCACGCCAGGCTGAACGCAAGGCGATCCTAGAGGCACGCGCCATCCGCGAAGCCGAAAAGGAAAAGCTGCGGCAGGAACGCTTGGCTCGTGAAGCCATCGAAAAGGCCGAACGCGAAGCCAAGGCCGAAGCTGAACGCCTGGCCGCCGAAGAGGCCGCGCAGGCGGAAGCCAAGGCACGCGAGGCTGAAGAGGCCGACCGTATCAGCCGCGTGCTCTCCGACGAGGCTGAGCGCAAGGCCAAGCGTGACGCGCGTTACGCAGCGCGCAAGGCGCGCGGCAAGCGGATGCCGCCTTCGGCCAATTTCGGCTGATTGCAGGACACATTCGCCTGAAAGACGCATCGGCCTGCTAGCCAGGTCCGATTGCGCGAATTCTCATTGCTGGTGGTTCGCGACCGGGGTTTTGCCAAGCCCGGGGCGCGGGCCGCTTTGGCGTGTCCGCAGGTCAGTCGGCATGCAGATTGCTGTGGCCCGCCCGGTTGGGCAGGCCAGGCCAGGCCATTTCGCGACTGCGCGATCAGGCGACGAGCTTGAGGCCGACGATGCCGGACACGATCAGGCCGATGCAGGCAAGGCGGAGCGCCGTTGCCGGCTCGCCCAGAAGCCAGATGCCAAGCATCGCCGTGCCGACCGTGCCGATGCCGGTCCAGATGGCATAAGCCGTGCCGACGGGCAGCGTCTTCAGCGCCAGGCCGAGCAGGCCGAGGCTGACGATCATCGAGGCGATGGTGAGGACAGTCGGCATCGGCTTCGAAAAGCCGTCCGTGTATTTCAGCCCGATGGCCCAGCCGATCTCAAACAGTCCAGCAAGAAACAGATAAGTCCAAGCCATGGAACGCTCCATTGGATGGCGGGTCGTCCCGACCGGTTTTTTGGGGGAGGCGCAAGATCGTTCCTGCGCCAGGATAGATGGGGTTTTTGGAAGAAGAATCAACCAGACGCCCGGCCGAGACCGGGCGTCTGGTGATTGATATCAAGCCGAGACCAGAGCCTACTTGTCCTTGATCTTGGTGGCTTGCACCGGAGGCGCCTTGAATGCCGGCGCTGGCGCAGGCTTCTTGGCGTCTTTTTTGGGTTTCCGGGCTTCTTTCCCGGCTTTCATCGCACCCTTGGCCATGATTCGTTTCTCCCGCTGCTGAGACACGAAGTGAAACGCGAAGTTGTCTCGCTTGCAAGAGGGGTGTTGAGCCACCAGCCGCTTGTTTCGCAGCCACGAATTGGCTTGAGCCCAGCCCGGCGCCCGCTACAGTTGCCTCTCGCGAGGAACTGACGGTGGCACACTCCGGCTCCAGATTTGTGATCTTTGCGGCAATCGCCGGCAACCTGCTGATCGCCGCCACCAAGTTTGTCGCCGCCGCGTTCACCGGCAGTTCGGCGATGCTGTCGGAAGGCGTGCACTCGCTGGTCGACACCGGCAACGGGCTTTTGCTGCTCTATGGGCTTCGGCGCGCCGCCCAACCGCCCGACCGCTTGCATCCATTCGGCCATGGCCGCGAGCTCTATTTCTGGAGTTTCATCGTCGCACTTCTGGTCTTTGCGCTCGGTGCCGGCGTCGCCTTCTATGAGGGCGTGATCCACATGCTCGATCCCGAGCCGATCGAAAACCCGCTCGTCAATTACGTGGTGCTTGGCCTGTGCATGGTCTTTGAAGGTGGCTCCTGGCTGGTCGCGCTCAAGGAGTTCCGGCGCAGCAAAGGCAGCCTCGGCTACATCCAGGCCGTGCGGCGCAGCAAGGATCCCAGCGTCTACACCGTGCTGTTCGAGGATAGCGCAGCCCTGCTCGGGCTGGTCATCGCGCTCATCGGCATTTCCGCGGCGCAGTATTTCGAGCAGCCCTGGATGGACGGCGCCGCATCCATCGGCATCAGCCTGATTCTCGCGGCGACGGCGGTGTTCCTCGCCCGGGAGAGCAAGGGGCTGCTGATGGGAGAGCCCGCCTTGCCCGATATGCAGGCCAAGATCCTGGAGGTTGCCCAGGCCGACCCGGCGGTCGAAAAGGCCAACGGCGTGCTGACGGTGCACATGGGCCCCGAGCAGATCGTCGCTGGCCTCAGCCTCGATTTTGTCGACCACATCTCGGCGGCCGATATCGAAACCTGCGTCGAGCGGCTGGAGAACAAGCTCAAGGCGGAAGTCCCCGAGGTGAGTGCGGTCTTCATCAAGCCGCAGACTTCCGAGCGCTGGCGCGAGCGGCGGGATAGACTTATGACCGGGGATACGGCGGCGCCTGAGACGGAATAGAATCGTGAGGAAAAGGGAGGAATTTCAATGAAGATTGAAGGCGGCTGCCATTGCGGCGCCATCACCTACATGGCCGAGGTCGACCCCGAGAAGACGGCGATCTGCCATTGCACCGACTGCCAGAAGCTGACCGGCACTGCATTTCGCGTGACGGTTCCGGTCGCAGAGGACAAGATCGCGTTCACGGGCACACCCAGGATCTACGTGAAGACCGGCGAGAGCGGCAACAAGCGGGCACAAGGCTTTTGCGCCGAGTGTGGGTCGCATCTCTTCGCCACCTCGGTCGGCGACGGGCCGAAGGTCTACGGCCTCAGGACCGGGACATCCAGCCAGCGCGAGCAGCTGGTTCCGCGCAAGCAGGTTTGGCACCGCTCGGCCCTGCACTGGCTGCCCGCATTCGACGGCATGGAGACGGTCGAGAAGCAGTCCTAGCGACGCCCTATTCGCTTTCCTCTACCACCCGCAGCCTGAGCTGGCCCGTCTTGGAGTCGGCGGCGCGGCCATTCGGCGCTTGAGGTTTCGCGGCTTCGTCCGATTCGCCGGCATGCGAGGCGCCGAATTCCAGCGCCTCGATCTTTTCGCCGCGCTTGGTGACCTTGGACGACGACACCAGGATGTCGTCGATGTCCTTGCTGGCCTGGCCGAAATGGGTCTGCAGCTTGCGCACGCGCTCGTCGAGGCGGCCGACATCCTCCATCAGGCGGATGACCTCGCCCTGGATCAGGTGCGCCTGCTCGCGCATCCGCGCATCCTTGAGGATCGCCTGGATGACCTGGATCGACAGCATCAAAAGCGATGGCGAGACGATCACGATGCGGGCGCGATGCGCCCGGTGCACCAGTGATTCGAAATTCTCGTGGATCTCGGCGAAGATCGATTCCGACGGCACGAACATGAACGCCGTGTCCTGCGTCTCGCCCGAGATCAGGTACTTGTCGGCGATCGCCTTGATGTGCACCTCGAGATCGCGCCGGAACGCCTGCGCGGCATATTTCTGCGCGTCTGCAGCGCCATCGACGTCGGCTGCGGCACGGATGGCGTTCCAGGCCTCGAGGGGAAACTTGGCATCGATGACCAGCGACGGTGCGCCATTGGGCATCTTGACCAGGCAGTCCGGCCGGTTGTTGTTCGACAGCGTCGCCTGGAACTCATAGGCGCCGAGAGGCAGCCCGTCGGCGACGATCGCCTCCATCCGCGACTGGCCGAAGGCGCCGCGCGTCTGCTTGTTGGACAGGATCGCCTGCAACTGCACCACCTGGCCGGCGAGCGACTGGATGTTGCCCTGGGCCGTGTCGATGACGGCGAGCCGCTCCTGCAGCTTGGCCAGGCTGTCATGCGTCGATTTCGTCTGCTCGGCCATGGTCTGGCCGATGCGGCCGGTCATGGCGTCGAGACGCTGGCCGAGCGACTGCGTCAGCTCGGCCTGGCGCGCGCCGAAGATGTCGGCAACCGTGCCGAGCCGCCCCTGCATCTCGGCCTGGGCCTGCAGGATGCCGGCCATGCGGGCTTCCGCGTCGCGGGCGTGATCGGCGGCTTCGGCGGCGGCCACTGCGCGCGCCTTTGCCGATCGCCACAAGGCGATCATGAGGACGGCGAGCAGGATCACGAACAGCAGGGCGCCGAAACCAAGCGCCTGGCCGAGCGTGATGATGGTGGCGCCAAGCTGGGCGATGGGAGCGGACAAGATGCTGGAAAGGTCGTTCATGGCCGGCACCATAACCGATTCGCATCCTACGGTCAGATCAAAACAGGAACATCGCCCCATGCCACCGGTTGACGGTTTTATTCCGACATCTTAGTTGAGGCACATGACTATCAAGCCGCTGATCATCCTTCCCGATCCACTGCTGCGCGAGCTTTCCAGGCCCGTGGAGCGCATCGACGACGACGTGCGCAAGTTCGCGCGCGACATGCTCGACACCATGTATGACGCGCCGGGCATCGGCCTTGCCGCCATCCAGGTAGGCGAGCCGCTGCGCATGCTGGTGCTCGACCTTGCCAAGGAGGGCGAGGAGCCGGCGCCGCGCGTCGTCATCAATCCGCAAGTGCTTTCGCGCAGCGACGAACGCTCGGTCTACGAGGAAGGCTGCCTGTCGATCCCCGACTATTATGCCGAGGTCGAGCGTCCGTCGGCGGTTCGGGTCAAGTATCTCGACGAGAACGGCAAGGAGCAGGAGGTCGAGGCCGACGGCCTGCTCGCCACGTGCCTCCAGCACGAGATCGACCACCTCGATGGCGTGCTGTTCATCGACTACATCTCCAAGCTCAAGCGCGACATGGTGCTGCGCAAGTTCAAGAAGCTCGCCAAGGACCGTCCGCCGAGCCGCATGGTGGGTTGATCCCGCTCTGTTTGCCTCAGAGCTCGCCACGCGCAACATCCGCGACTTCGACGGACTTGACCTCAGGCTCGTAAACCCGTTTGAAGCAATGGCCTGAACGGTTGGCCGTCGCCGGCCGGGCCTAGCTTGCTGGACCGCATACCCTCATGAGCCTTCGCGTCATCTTCATGGGAACGCCGGATTTTTCCGTGCCGACGCTGCGTGCGATCGCCGAGGCTGGCCACGAGGTCGTCGCCGTCTATTCGCAGCCGCCGCGCGCCGCGGGCCGTCGCGGACTGGAGCTCACGCCCTCGCCGGTGCAGCGCGAGGCCGAGCGGCTGGGCATCGAGGTTCGCACGCCGCTTTCGCTGAAAAGCGACGCAGAGCATGCGGCATTCGCCGGGCTTAAGGCCGATGTCGCCGTGGTCGTGGCCTATGGCTTGTTGCTGCCGAAGGCCATTCTCGAAGGCACGCGATTGGGCTGCTACAACGGCCATGCTTCGCTCCTGCCGCGCTGGCGCGGGGCCGCACCCATCCAGCGCGCGATCATGGCCGGTGATGCTGAAACCGGCATGATGGTCATGCGGATGGAAGAGGGATTGGACACCGGACCGGTCGCGCGACTTGAAAAAGTCGCGATCGGACCCGACATGACGGCTGGCGAGTTGCACGATCGTCTGATGGCGGTAGGTGCCTCGCTCATGGTAGAAGCGCTGGCTGAGCTCGAAGCGGGCAGGCTGGAAACGGTGCCCCAGGCCAGCGAAGGCGTGACCTACGCCAAGAAAATCGATAAAGCGGAGACGCGGATCGATTGGACCTTGCCGGCGACGGCGGTCGACAACAATATCCGCGGCCTGTCGCCATTTCCCGGCGCCTGGTGCGAGTTCGAGATCGGCGGACGGACTGAGCGCTTGAAAGTGCTGCGCTCGAAACGTGCCGCCGGACAAGGAGAGCCGGGAACGGTTCTCGACGACCGGTTGGAGATTGCCTGTGGCGAAGCCGCCGTCAGGCTGGTCGAGGTGCAAAGGGCGGGAGGAAAACCCGTCACCGCGGATGAATTCCTGCGCGGTGCCAAGATCGAAAAAGGAATGAAGTTGTCATGAGCATGATGTCGATCCGGGCGGCAACGCCCCGCGACCGCGAGGCGATCCGCCTCGTCGAGGAACACGCCTTCGGGCAACAGGCCGAAGCCGGTCTCGTCGATGCACTGGTCGCCGAGGGCGACGCGGTCGTCGAACTGGTGGCCGAAGAAGACGGCGACGTTGTCGGCCACATCCTGTTTTCGAGGCTCTATGTCCAAAACGGCGGCAAGACCGTTCCGGCAGTTGCGCTCGCACCGCTGGCGGTCGAGCCCGATTTCCACGGCACCGGCATCGGTGGCGCGCTGATCCGCGAGGCTCATATCCGCCTCAAGGATGGCGGCGAGACGCTGGCCGTGGTGCTCGGCGATCCGGCCTATTACGGCCGCTTCGGCTACACGCACGACCGCGCGGCCAAATTCGAAAGCGACTACCAGTGCGAGGCGCTGCAGGCGCTGGCCTGGGGCGATGCGCCCGAGACCGGCGAGCTGGTCTACGCCTCGGCCTTCGGTACGGCTCTGGCCGCGTAAAGCGGCCGGAGTTTTGACAGCACATGCCGCGCTATCGCCTCGACATCGAATATGACGGTCGCGCTTATGCCGGTTGGCAGCGGCAGGCCGGCCTTCATACCGTCCAGGCGGCGATCGAGCAGGCAATCCTGAAATTCTCCGGCGATGACATCTCCCTGCGGGGCGCTGGCCGCACGGATGCCGGCGTGCACGCGTCCGCCCAGGTCGCCCATGCCGACCTCACCAAGGCATGGGCTGACGACAAGGTGCGCGATGCCGTCAACGCGCATATGCAGGCTGCCGGCGAGACGGTATCGGTGCTTGCCGCCCGGCAAGTGCCAGACGATTTCGACGCCCGTTTCTCCGCCACAGGGCGCCATTACATCTACCGTATCCTCAATCGCCGCGCGCCAGCCGCACTGGAGCGTGGCAGGGTCTGGTGGGTGCCCAAGCGCCTCGACCACGAGGCGATGGCAGAGGCGGCCAAGCTCCTGCTCGGGCGGCACGATTTCACCACTTTCCGCTCGACCCAGTGCCAGGCCAACAGCCCTGTCCGCACGCTCGACCGGCTCGACGTCACGCGGTCCGGCGACATGATCGAGGTCAGGACTTCGGCTCGCTCGTTCCTGCACAACCAGGTACGTTCGATGGTCGGCAGCCTGAAGCGGGTCGGCGAGGGCGGCTGGACGGCCGACGATCTCAGGGCGGCCCTCGAGGCGCAGGACCGCGCCGCTTGCGGACAGGTGGCGCCGCCGGACGGTCTCTACCTGACCGGCGTGGATTATGCGGGTACGTAGATCCCGAACATCGACTGCAGCGAAAACAGCACGAGCAGCGACACCAGGAACATGCCGGCAAAGACTGCCGAGCCGACCGCAGCCCCCTTGCCGATCGCCGCATTGGTCATGCGCCAGCTGAGCACCATCGACAGGACGAACAGCGCCAGCGACAGCGCTGACGTGGCGCTCTGCGCCGCCGGCATCAGCATCCGGAGCAGGGCGGCGGGCAGCATCAGCCAGGCGATGATGGCCGAAGCCCAGTTGCTGGCCACGACATAGTGCACGAAGCGGTCGCCGACGCCGGCGCGGCGTGCCACCAGGGCAAAGACGATCAGTGGCAGGACCCAGGCACCGATGTCGACCAGCGCCAGCCGGACGACGATGCCGAAGCGGCCTGCGAATGCGGTCGATTGCAGGGCAAGCTCGTCGGAGACCCCGACCCAGCCGATGATCAAGGCCGGCACGGCGATCAGGATGGCGAAGAACGAGTTCCAGAACCCGTCGGCGCTGAGATCGAGCAGGCGCAGGCCGTCGGCCTTGCCCAGCATCAGCCGCCAGGCACCGGACAGATATTGCTGGATTTCACTGCTGCCCAACATCGCGTCCTAAGCTGTCATCCGAACCAGTCTTCCAGGAAGCGCTGGTAGACCTGTGTCAGCATTTCGAGTTCGGCAAGCGGCACGCGCTCGTCGACCATGTGCATGGTCTTGCCGACCAGCCCGAATTCGACGACCGGGCAATAATCCTTGATGAAACGCGCATCCGAAGTGCCGCCGGTGGTCGACAGTTTCGGCTTGCGGCCGGTGACCGCCTTGATCGAGCCCGCCAGAGCGTCGACCAGCTTGTCGTCGCGGGTCAAAAAGACATGGCTCGGCGTGTCGCGCCAGGTCAGCTCGAATTCGATCGGCTCCTTGCGGCCCTTGCGGTATTTCTTCCGGCCGCTCGCCTTGTCCAGGCGATTGTGGATCTCCGCCTGCAGCGTCTCCACCGTCCAGGTGTCGTTGAAGCGGATGTTGAAGGCTGCCGTCGCCTTGGCCGGAATGACGTTGGTGGCCGGGTTGCCGACGTCGAAGGTGGTGACCTCGAGGTTGCTCGGCTGGAAATCCTTGGTGCCCTTGTCGAAGGCAGGGTTGAGCAGCGCGTCGACCAGCGTCATCAGCCCGCGCACGGGGTTGTCGGCGAGGTGCGGATAGGCGGCATGGCCCTGGCGTCCGTTGACGGTGACGACGCCCGACACCGAGCCGCGCCGGCCGATCTTGATCATGTCGCCCAGCATATCCGGGTTGGTCGGCTCGCCGACCAGCGAAGCGTCCCACTTCTCGCCGCGTGCGGCTGCCCATTCGAGCAGCTTGACGGTGCCGTTGATCGCGGGGCCTTCCTCGTCGCCGGTGATCAGCAGCGACACCGATCCTTTCGGGCCGCCATTGGCCTCGACATGGCGCGCCACCGCCGCCACGAAGCAAGCGATGCCGCCCTTCATATCGACGGCGCCGCGGCCATACATCTCGCCATTGGCGATGGCTGCCGAGAACGGCGGGTGCGTCCACGCCGCCTCGTCGCCGACCGGCACGACGTCGGTGTGGCCGGCGAACATCAGGTGCGGTCCGTTGCCGGAACGGCGGGCATAGAGGTTCTCGATGTCGGGTGTGCCCGACTCGGAGAAGGTCGGGCGCTCGACGGCGAAGCCGAGCGGCTTCAGCATGGCTTCCAGCGCCGTCAGGGCGCCGCCTTCAGCCGGGGTGACCGACGGGCAGCGAATGAGGGCGGCAAGGTTCTCGGCGGGATCTGTAGGCAGTTTCATGGCCACAGCGATAATTGAATCGCCCGGCCCTGTCACGACGTTCGGTTGCTCCGGTGAACGCCGAGTTAAGCCTCGCTACAGCGTCGCCCGTCACGACCTGTCATGGGGCAGGCGCAGGCTCGCTCGTTGGGCCTCACAGGAAGGGTCTATTGCGGCGCGTTGGTCTGGTGGCCGAACTGGTTCGGGCCCGGCGTTCCCGGATAGAAGCAGAGCGCGATGAAGGCGAAGATCGAGATCACCGGGATGAACAGCGCCACCGCGAAGAGGCCTGGCTTGTCGAAATCGTGCAGGCGTTTGACGCTGAAGGCGATGTGCGCCCACAGGAAGACTAGGAAGCTCAGGCCGAACAGCATCGACCACAACTGGGCCGCGCCGCTTTCGGGATGCACGCGCATGAACTGGTAGAGCGGGAACGACATCGTCACCAGCATCAGCAGAAAGCCGAGCACGTAGGCCGCGCGGTTCACGCGGCCCGAGAATCGGAAGAACAACCAGAAAAGCTGGGATTTGTCAGGCAAGTGCATCCGGTCCGTTCTGTTGGCCGGGCATTAGAGCGATTTGCTCAAATGCCTGGGAGAAAATTCTGCCGAAAGGTCAATCTCTGAGCAGTTCGTTGATCGAGGTCTTGGACCGGGTCCTGGCGTCTACGCGCTTGACGATGACGGCGCAATAGAGGCTCGGGCCGGGCTCGCCATTGGGCAGCGGCTTGCCGGACAGCGAGCCGGCGACGACGACCGAATTGGCCGGCACTTCACCGTAGAATATGTCGCCCGTGGCGCGGTCGACGATCTTGGTCGACTGGCCGATGAACACGCCCATGCCGAGCACCGAGCCTTCGCGCACGATGCAGCCCTCGACCACTTCCGAACGCGCGCCGATGAAGCAATTGTCCTCGATGATGGTCGGGCCGGCCTGCATCGGCTCAAGCACGCCGCCAATGCCGACGCCGCCGGACAGGTGCACGTTCTTGCCGATCTGGGCGCAGGAGCCGACCGAGGCCCAGGTATCGACCATCGTGCCGGTGTCGACATAGGCGCCGACATTGACGAAGGACGGCATCAGTACGGCCCCTGGAGCGACGAAGGCCGACTTGCGCACGACGGCCGACGGCACGGCGCGGAAGCCGGCCTTTTCGAAGTCGACCGAGCCCCAGCCGTCGAACTTGGACGGCACCTTGTCCCACCACGAGGCGCCACCGGGCGCACCCGAGATCAGCTCCATCGGGTTCAGGCGGAACGACAGCAGCACCGCCTTCTTGAGCCACTGGTTGACCTGCCACTTGCCGTCGTCCTGGCGCTGCGCGACGCGGGCAGTGCCCTTGTCCAGAAGGTCGAGTGCGGTCTCGATGGCGTCGCGGACTTCGCCGCGCGTCGATGTCGAAATGCCGTCGCGTTCCTCGAACGCCTTGTCGATCGTCTTTTCGAGGCTGGCGAGATCGGGCTTCGACATGAACATCTCCGTTACGTACCGTTAAGGTTAAGGCTTCTAAGTTGGCATAAAATCGCGCGGACCCTATTTCAGGCTAGTGGAGGGGTCAATCGCGGTGACGCCGCGGAATGTCGCGGGCAACGGTAATTTGGGGTCGAGCAGAAAATGAATCCTATGGATAAGGCTGGCTGGACGCCGCTGCCGCACTCTGACGAGGACCTGGAGCGCTCCAAAAGCGTACCCGATACGCCGCAGACGCGCGCCTCGACCTACCGGCTTGCCTGGAACGACGAAGACTTCATGACCCAGCGCGACCTGCGCCCGGTGCGGCTGCAGCTGGAACTGCTCAAGACCGAGATGATTCTGGCAGAGCGCGGCATACGCTCCACGGTGATTCTTTTCGGCGGCGCGCGTATTCCCGAGCCCGGCGGCGAGGCCTGGGCGGCGAAGAACGAGACGCAGCGCAAGAATCTTGAGGCCAACAGTCGCTACTACGAGGAGGCGCGCAAGTTTGCCCGCCTGTGCTCGCAGCATTCGGCTGCGTCCTACTACCGCGAGTTCGTCGTCGTCACCGGCGGCGGCCCTGGCGTGATGGAAGCCGGCAACCGCGGTGCCGACGATGTCGGCGCGCCTTCCATAGGCCTCAACATCGTCCTGCCGCACGAGCAGGCGCCCAATGCCTATGTGACACCGGAGCTGTGCTTCAACTTCCACTACTTCGCCATCCGCAAGATGCATTTCGTCATGCGTGCCAAGGCGGTCGCCGTGTTCCCCGGCGGCTTCGGCACGATGGACGAGTTCTTCGAGACGCTGACCCTGATCCAGACCGGACGCATGGAGCGTGTGCCGGTCATCCTGTTCGGCAAGTCATTTTGGGAGCGGGCGATCGACCTCGACTTCCTCGCCGACCAGGGCACGATCACGCCGGGCGACCAGGACATCATCGATTTTGTCGACACCGCCGACGAGGCCTGGGACATCATCGCCAAGTTCTACAGCCTTTGAGCCTGGCGTCGCGTCCATCGGCCGCGGCCGGTGGACCAGCGTCACCAGCACGAAGGATATGATCATCAGCAGATACCAAGAGCCGAGCTTCTGGATCGACACCGGCGTCCAGCCGTCATGCTGGCCGGGATAGATCCAGGCGCGCGACCACGTGCCGATGTTCTCCGCGAACCAGATGAACATCGCGACCAGCAGGAAGCCGAGCAGCAGCGGCATGCGGTGGCGGAAGCGGAAGACGCGGTAATGCACCACCGTCGTGAGGTAGAGCAGCGCGGTTGCCGCAAACAGGCCGTAGCGGATGTCGATGGTGAAATGGTGGGCGAAGAAGTTGACGTAGATCGCCGCGCACAGCAGCACCGTCGCCCATAGCGGCGGATAGCCAGTATAGCGCATGTCGAAGATGCGGCTGACGCGGGCGAGGTAGGAGCCGACCGCCGCATACATGAAGCCGGAGAACAGCGGCACGCCGGCGATGCGAAACAGGTTCTCCTCGGGATAGATCCACGAGCCGGCGGAGGTCTTGAACACCTCCATCACTGTCCCTACGACGTGGAATATCAGGATGACCTTGGCTTCGGACGGCTTCTCCAGGCGCAGCGCCAGCATGGCGACCTGGATGGCGACCGCGGCGAGGAACAGGAAGTCGTAGCGCGTCAGTCCGGCGTCCGCAGGCCACCACAGCCTGGTCGCCATGATCAATGCCAGCATGGCGCCGCCGAACAGGCAGGCCCAGGCCTGCTTCAGCCCGAAGACAAGGAATTCGACGAGCGCACCGTAAAAGCCTCCGGCAGGCAAGCGGTCGAGCACGGCATGTGCCGCCGCATCGATCCGCGCCTCGACGGAGGTGAAACGGCTCAAGCGGCGTTGGCCTCGACGATCGTCGTCAGGAAGGTCGCGAGATCGTCGGTGACGTAGTCGACGTCGTCCTCGTGGGTGGGATCGCTCTCCCAGATCTCCGAGAAGGTCGGCTCGAAATTACGCGGCACGATCAGCACCGTCGTCATGCCGAGCGACTTCGGCACCGAAAGGTTGCGCGCCAGGTCCTCGAACATCACGGCATTGGCGCCGGTGACCTTGTGCAGGGCGGCGAAGGTCTCATAGGGCTGGCGTGCCGGCTTGGGCGTCAGGCCGGCGGCGACGATGTCGAAGATGTCGTCGAAATGGTCGAGGATGCCCAGCTGGCGCGCGGTGCGCTCGGCGTGGCTACGGTTGCCATTGGTGAAGATGAACTTGCGGCCGGGCAGCTGGCGGATGGCAGCGCCCAGCACCGGATCCGGCACCAGCCAGGAATAATCGATGTCATGGACATGTTCGAGGAACGCATCGGGATCGATGCCATGGCGCTGCATCAGGCCGTTCAGCGTCGTGCCATATTCGAGATAGAGTTCTTTCTGCAGCTTGCGTGCGTCCTCGCGCGACAGCGTCAGAAGCTCCGCGACATAGCCCGTCATCTTCACGTCGATCTGGGAAAACAGATTCGAATGATGCGGATAGAGCGTGTTGTCGAGGTCGAACACCCAGTCGGTGACGTGGTCGAAGCGGGCGGGATCGGGAATATCGGTCATGACGCCCTTATGGCATGGTTCAGGAAATTTGGAAGCGTCCGCGCACGCTCACAATCGCATTGGACGATGGCGAATTTACGCGGGGTAAGTCGAATTTTAACTACCTGGGAAAGATGACCTTCAGTTGATGCTGGCATTCCAGCTGTCGGCAGGGAGCAGAAATTGAAGATTGTGCTTTTAAAATCCGGTTTCGTCACACTATTGTGCATTGCGGTCACGATGGCGCTGGTCCTGACGGTGATTCCGCTCACGAATGGCACTGTCGACACCGCCGCTTATCTATTGCCGGTGCTGTGTCCCGTCTTGATTGCATTTCCCTTTTCTTTTCACACCTTCTGGCAGCGTGAAAAGTTGAAGGTGGCCCATGCAGAGCTGACGCGTGCCCACGCTCAGCTTGCCGCCGCGCACAAGCGCCTCTCGGAAAAGGCAAGCCGCGACGAGATGACCGGCATGCTCAACCGCGAGAACTTCTTTGCCGCCCTCGATGGATCCAGGCGCAAGACCGATCGCGGCGCGCTGCTGATCATCGATGCCGACCACTTCAAGCAGATCAACGACAGCTTCGGTCACCTGACCGGCGACCAGGCGCTGCTCCAGATCGCCGCCGCGATCACACGCGGCGTGCGCAGCGGCGACATCCTCGGGCGCATCGGCGGTGAGGAGTTCGGCGCCTTCCTGGTTGGCGCCACGAAGGACGAGGCCAAGCTGGTGGCCGAGCGTATCCGCAGCGAGGTCGAGGCGCTGCGCTTCCAGCCCAACGACGAGCGCTCCGTGCCGCTGACCGTCAGCATCGGCGGCACCACCTGCGAGTCCGAGGCCAACGTATCGGAACTGATGAAAAGCGCCGACAAGCGCCTCTACGAGGCCAAGCGCCGTGGCCGCAACCGCGCGATCTTCGATACGGGCGTCCCCGAAGCGGCCTGATCTGTTTCTGGCACAAGGTTTTTGAGGCCGCGTACGGTTGCACGCGGCCTTTGCCGCTTCTAGAGGGAACGGGCGGCGCCTCCAGCCGTCCCGCCGGACATCTCCATGGAACTCTGGATACCCATCACCATTGCCGCCGCCTTCCTGCAGAACCTGCGGTCGGTGGTGCAGAAGCACCTGAAGGGCGTGATGGGCACCACCGGTGCCACCTTCGTCCGCTTCGGTTTCGGTTTTCCCTTCGCGCTTGCCTTCGTCGGCGTGCTGCATTTTGTCGTCGGCTACGACCTGCCGCCGCTCAACCGAGCGTTTTTTGCTTGGGCCGTGGTCGGCGGTGTCGGCCAGATCGCCGCGACCTTCCTTTTGATCCACCTGTTTTCGTTCCGCAACTTTGCCGTCGGCACCGCCTATTCGCGTACCGAGCCGGCGCAGGCGGCACTGTTCGGGTTGCTGTTCCTCGGCGAGCGTGCGACGGCGGGCGCCATCGCGGCCATCGCCATCAGCGTCTTCGGCGTGATGCTGATCTCGGTCGCGCACACGGCATTCACCGCCCGCACGCTGGTGACCTCGGTGCTCAGCCGCAACGCGCTGATCGGGCTGGCCTCGGGCACGTTTTTCGGCATCTCGGCCGTCGCCTACCGCGCCGCTTCGCTTTCGCTCGGCGGGCCGAATTTCATGATGCAGGCGGCGGTGACGCTTGCCGTCGTCATCGTCTTCCAGACGCTGATCATGCTGGCCTGGATCGTCTGGAAGGAGCGCGATGAGCTGCCGCGCATCGCCAAGGCGTGGCGGCCGGCATTGTTCACCGGCCTTGTCGGTGCGTCGGCGTCCTTCGGCTGGTTCATGGCCATGACGCTCCAGCAGGCGGCGATCGTCAAGTCGCTGGCCCAGATCGAGATGCTGTTCACCTTTGCGTCGAGCGTCTTTTTCTTCCGCGAACGCATCAACCGGCTCGAGATCGCCGGTTGCGTTTTGATCGTCGGCGGCATCCTGGTGCTTTTGGCCGTCGGCTAGCCAGGCAAGCCTAGATCGTCGCCGGGTCGAGCGGCGGCTCATCCTTCCAGCGCTTGATGATACCGGCCAGGTCGGAGTTCTGGAAAGCGTCTCTGAGCACGTCGAACGACGGCAGCACGAAATAGGCGCGCTGGAACTTGTCGATCTCGTAGGTTGTGCGCATCACCGTCTCGATGTCGAACGGGACCTGGTGGGCATCGGGGCTTTCGACGGCGAATTGTAGTTCCGTGAACGACGACATCAGCCCGGCGCCGAATGCCTTAAGCGGCTGGCCGGCTTCACGCATCAGGCCGTATTCCGCCGTGTACCAGTAGAGCCGGGTGGTCATCTCGTCGCCGCCGAGCGCGATCAGGTCGCCGGCCTTCTCGCCATACATCTGCATGAAGTCGCCGAACACCGGCTGGCTCAGCACCGGCACATGGCCGAAGAAGTCGTGGAACATGTCGGGCTCGACGATGTAGTCGAGCTCTTCGCGCGTCCTCAGCCAGTTGGTGACGGGAAAGCGGCGATTGGCGAGATGATCGAAGAACGGCTGCGCCGGGATCAGGCCGGGCACCGCGACGATCTCCCAGCCGGAGAGCTTGCGCAGCTTCTCGCTGACGTCGTGAAAATCCGGGATGCGGTCGACGAGGCCGAGCGCCGACATGCCATCGAGATAGGATTTGTGCGCCAGCCTCTGGGTCAGCTTGGTCTGGCGGTCGCACAATGTGCGCCACACCTCCTGCTCGGCGGCGCTGTAGTCGTATTTCTGTTCGACGGTGAAGTCGGGGCGGCAGACCGTGTAGTCGCCACGCAGCCCTTGGGCCGCACATTCTTGCGCGTAGTCCTGAACGCTGATGCCCATTGTCTGATCCTCCCGACAACATGGTTTCGATGCCGAATCATAATCGGGGCTGTCGAGCAGGATTCACTTCTTTCCGCGCATCAGCCCGGGAATTGAGGTATATTTACCTGCAGATGATGCACAAGGGAGTGAAAATGCCTCAGTTCGACGAGTTCGAGATCAAGATGCTCGATATTCTCCAGCGCGACGGCCGCAAGCCGGTGTCCGAGATCGCGCAGGAGATCGGCCTCTCCAATACGCCTTGCGCTCGGCGCTTCGAAGCGCTGCAGGAGGCCGGCGTCATCAAGGGCTTTGCCGCCCGCATCGGCCGTCGGGCGGTGGGCCTCATGGTCGAGGTCTTCGTCCAGGTCAGGCTGGTCAGCCACAGCGACGACTCGCCGGAAAAGTTCATCGCCGCCGTGCAGCGGATGGACGAGGTCTCGGCCTGCTGGACGATGACCGGCGACTACGACTTCTTGCTGCACGTCATGGTGCCCAGCGTCGACGACCTCAACGCCTTCGTCATGCACCGCCTGATGCGGCTGTCGGGCGTGCGCGACGTGCACACGCAGTTGGTGCTGCAGAACATCAAGGGGCCCGGCCACGTGCCGCTCGGGCACCTGCGGCCGTAAGCGACTACGGCTCTGGATAAACCAGCCGGTAGCGTTCGCCGACGAGACAGTTGACGGGTTCTGTCGCCTGGATTTTCAGGATGTCCGGCGCGTCGGTGACGCCGCTGACCTCGAGGATCAGCTTGCGGCGGATCGCGGTGATGAACTCCGATGCGAGATGAATGGGCAGGACGAACGAGCCGGGCCCGCCGGTCACGCATTCGGCGTAGTAGCGGTCGATGTCTTCGAGGCTTCCCGTCGGTCGAACGAGGATCGGCAGGCCGTTGATGATGATGCCGGTTGCAACCGCGTTGTTGCGAGCGACCTCCACCGGCGCTCCGGTGTTGTTCGGGCCGTCGCCCGAGATGTCGATCACCTTCTTTTCACCCCTGAAGTCGTTGTGCTGCAGCAGGCTCGCGCCGAACGCCACCGCATTGGAGATCGAGGTGCCGCCAGATCCGCCGATCGGCCTGACGGCGAGCTTGGCGGCGAATTCGTCGGCGCTGTCGCGGCTGTCGATGATCTGCCACGGTATGACCGATTCCTGCTGGACGGTTCCCGCCCACTCGAAATAGGTCACTGCAATGCGGCCCCTCACGCCCGACAGAACGGCATTGACGAAGTCGGGGTGGCGCAGCGCCTTGACATAACCGGCGCGCTGAAGGGCGAACTCGCCTTCGTCCATCGAGCTCGAAACATCGACGGCCAGCACCAGCTCGACATCCACCGTCCCGGCATCCACGCCGATGACCGGCGTGGCAGGCAGTTCGCAGCTCGTGCACAGCATCAGCGCCAGCGCCGCCAGCATGGTTCGACGTCCAAGGGACCGGAAATCAGTGTGCGTCAACGCGGGAAAAATGAAAGCCAAGGCGCTTCAATGCTTCGTGAACGCAAGGGCTGAAATGACAAGGCCGACAAAAGCCGGCCTCGTCATAGTCCGTTGGGGCAGAACTGTTATCGCTTACGGGACGATCAGCGTGCCCGCGCCATGCTCGGTGAACAGCTCGAGCAGCACCGAGTGCGGCGTCTTGCCGTTGAGGATGACGACGCCTTCGACGCCGCGCTCGATCGCCTCGATGCAGGTCTCGACCTTGGGGATCATGCCGCCCGAGATGGTGCCGTCCCTGATCAGCGCCTTGGCGTCGGCGACCGTCAGCTCGTCGATCAGCTTCTTGTCCTTGTCGAGCACGCCCGGCACGTCGGTGAGGAACAAAAGCCGCGATGCCTTGACCGCGCCGGCAATGGCGCCGGCGAAGGTGTCGGCGTTGATGTTGTAAGTGTGGCCGTCACGGCCCGGGGCGACGGGCGCCAGGACCGGGATCATTTCGGAACGGGCCAGAAGGTCGAGCAAAGTGCGGTCGACTTCGACCGGCTCGCCGACGAAGCCGAGGTCGAGCACCTTTTCGATGTTCGAATCGGGGTCGATCATGGTCTTCTTGGCCTTTTCGGCGAAGACCATGTTGCCGTCCTTGCCGCACAGGCCGATCGCCCACTCGCCCTCGGCGTTGATCAGGGCGACGATCTCCTTGTTGATCGAGCCGGCCAGCACCATCTCGACGATCTCGACCGTCTTCTGGTCGGTGACGCGCAGGCCACCTTCGAACTTCGATTCGATGCCCATCTTGTTGAGCATGGCGCCGATCTGCGGGCCGCCGCCGTGCACCACGATGGGGTTGACGCCCGACTGCTTCAGTAAAGCGATGTCGCGGGCAAAAGCGCGGCCGAGCGCCACGTCGCCCATAGCGTGGCCGCCATATTTCACGACGACGGTCTTGTTCTCGTAGCGCTGCATGTAGGGCAGGGCGGCTGAAAGCAGGGCGGCCTGCATTTCGGCGGTGGCGGCGACGTTCGTCGTCATCGGCATGGTCCCGGATCGGTGGAAAAGGTCGGCGCGGTCTTAGCCGGAAACCGGGCAGGGGGCAAATGGTTCGATGACCCTGGCCGGCCTGTGACGCCATGCCTCCTGCGCTTCCGAAACCGGTTGCAGGTTGTGGCGCAATCTAAACAGCAGTTGCAATTCGGCCTCCGCAACGTAACGTGGCGACAATGACGCCGCAGGACATCACCAAACTGATCGTGCGGACCTCGATGAAGGACCGCGGTGCCTTCGATCTGCTCTACCGGCAGACGAGCTCGAAACTTTTCGGCGTCTGCCTGCGTGTATTGAACGACAGGGCAGATGCCGAGGAAGCGCTGCAGGAGGTCTTCGTCAAGATCTGGACGAAGGCCGACCGGTTTGCCGCCTCCGACCTCAGCCCCATCTCGTGGCTTGTGGCAATCGCGCGCAATCATGCGATCGATCGTATCCGGGCACGGCGCCAGGCACCCCTCGCCATCGATGAGGCGCTTGAGATTGCCGATCCCGCGCCGGGACCGGAGGCCGCGGCGGTGGCGGGCGACGAGGCCGGGCGCATCCACGGCTGCCTCGAGGAACTGGAGAAGGACCGGGCCGCCGCAGTCCGCGGCGCCTATCTCAAGGGCGAGAGCTATGCCGAACTCGCGGAACGCCATGGCGTGCCGCTCAATACCATGCGGACATGGCTGCGCCGCAGCCTGTTGAAGCTTAGGGAATGTCTGGAAAGATGACGCTCGCGGAAGACAATGGACCGGAACGTGGAGGGGACGACATCGTCGCCGCCGAATACGTTCTCGGCGTCCTGCCTGCCGACGAGCGCCGCCAGGTCGGTATGCGCATCGATGGCGAGCCTGGGTTCGCCCGGCTCGTCGACGAATGGGAAGTGCGGTTCGCCCCGCTGGGCGCGGCCTATCCCGAGGTCGAGGCGCCGGCCTCGGTCAAGCAGGCCATCGACGCCAGATTGTTCTCCTCCACCGCTCAGGCGCCGGTTGGGCAGCCTGCCGGCCTGTGGGCGAGCCTTGCCTTCTGGCGCGGCTTGGCAACGGCTGCCGTGGCTGCCCTGGCGATCTATGTCGCCGTGCCCATGATCAGCCCGCCGGTCGACGTGCCGCAGGAGCGCATGGTGGCATCGCTCGCCGCCGACGGCAGCGACGTGAAGTACATGGTCATGTACGACGCCGCCTCCGGCGAGGTCGGCCTGTCCCATGTCGCGGGCGAACGCGGCACCGGCAAGGACTTCGAGCTCTGGATGATCGAGGGCACCAACCCGCCGGTGTCGATGGGCGTCATTCCGGTCGGCGCCACCATGAAGATGCCGGTCAAGGAAGACATGCGCGACAAGCTCGCAGCCGGAGCCGTGCTCGCAGTCAGCCTCGAGCCGACAGGCGGTTCGCCGACCGGCCAGCCGACCGGACCTGTGGTTGCGGCCGGCGACCTCCGGGAAATCTGAGAATCTTCGCAGATAAGCAAGGTGGGTCGAAACTTATTCGCATTGACCCACGTATCTACAAGGTTTTGAGAAATAACCGTTTGATAATAAATATATATTTCTGCTTTTTTGTGAAACTGTTCTCGCTCGAAACCGTAATTCCTTTTGCCTTTCCATCTAGGGAAACAATCCAAGGAGTTACGATATGCGTAAGATCTCTCTCGCTTTGCTCGCCGGTGCTTTCTCCGCTCTCGCCACCGTTGCTTATGCCGAAAACCCGATGGTTGGCGGTGCGGCGATGTTTGCCGACAAGAACATCGTCGAGAACGCGGTCAACTCGAAGGACCACACCACGCTCGTCGCCGCCGTCAAGGCTGCCGGCCTGGTCGAGACGCTGCAGGGCAAGGGCCCGTTCACCGTTTTCGCGCCGACCAACGAGGCCTTCGCCGCCCTGCCGGCCGGCACCGTCGAGAACCTGCTCAAGCCGGAGAACAAGGATCAGCTGACCAAGATCCTGACCTGCCACGTCGTCGGCGCCAAGGCGATGGCGGCCGACATCAAGAAGATGGTCGACGACGACAAGGGCGCTCACCCGGTCAAGACCGTCGGCGGCTGCACCTGGACCGCCAAGTATGACGGCGACAAGGTCACCGTTGAGGACGAGAACGGCAATGTCGCCAATGTCACCATTGCCAATGTCGAACAGTCGAACGGCGTCATCCATGTCATCGACAAGGTGCTTCTGCCCAAGATGTGAGCCGGGGGCATGATTGTGCGGGCACTGGCTCGCTGACGCTCGTGCAATCGACGATGCGCCCCGCAACGGCCTTGAAGCCGCGGCGGGGCGCATCGTTTGCCCTCAAGCCCAGTTGATTTCGCCGTGATGCGGCACCGGCCTATGGTCGGATAGGAGCAATGCCATGAACCGCCGGTCATTCCTGTTGGGCAGCGCAGCGATAGCCGTTTTTACCGGTGTCGTCATTTCCAGGCGATTGACCATTGCCGGCCCGGCATTGGCCGAGAGCTTCGAGATCACCAGGACGGAGGCGGAGTGGCGCACCGTACTTTCCGACGCCCAGTTTGCGGTGTTGCGCCAGGAAGACACGGAGCGGCCATGGACAAGCCCGCTGCTCCAGGAGCACCGCAAGGGTGTTTTCCATTGCGCGGGATGCGATCTCGGCGCTTACGCTTCCGAGACAAAATACGACTCCGGGACAGGCTGGCCGAGCTTCTGGGAGGCGCTGCCCAATGCCGTCGGCACCAAGGTCGACAGTGCCCTGTTGATGACCCGCACCGAAGTGCACTGCCGCCGCTGTGGCGGCCATTTCGGCCACATCTTCGACGACGGCCCGCCGCCGACCGGCAAGCGTCACTGCATCAACGGCCTGGCGCTGAGCTTCAGGCCGGCGACGGCCTAGCCGCCATTGACCACCAGCGCGATCGCCGCGCGCAGTTCGTCCATGCCTTCGTTCTTTTCCGAAGAGGTGGCGAGCACGACCGGGAACGCCGCCGCCCGCTTCTTGATCTTGAGAAGCGTCTCGTCGATCAACCGGGGCACGCCGGCAGCCTTGATCTTGTCGGTCTTGGTCAGGATGATCTGGTAGGAGATCGCCGCCTTGTCGAGCAGGGTCAGCACCTCCTCGTCGTTCTTCTTGATGCCATGGCGGGAATCGATCAGCAGATAGACGCGCTTGAGCGTCACCCGGCCGCGCAGATAATCGAACACCAGCTTGGTCCAGGCGTCGACCTGTTCCTTGGGTGCCTGGGCGTAGCCGTAGCCCGGCATGTCGACCAGCGCCATCGGCGGCAGGTCGCCGGCCTCGCCGGAATAGCCGTCGGGCACGAAATAATTAAGCTCCTGCGTGCGCCCCGGCGTGTTCGAGGTGCGCGCCAGCCCGCCCTGCCTGACCAGGCCGTTGATCAGCGACGACTTGCCGACATTCGAGCGGCCGGCAAAGGCGATCTCGGGCGGTCCCTCTGGCGGCAGGAACTTCATGGCGGGCACGCCGCGGATGAAGATCCACGGGCGCTTGAATAGCTCGGCATCCACCGGTGCTGCCGGTCTTGTCTGGTCGTTCAAACCGCTGCCTCCAGCAGAGAAATATCGGAGCCGCGAATGGCGTCGAGGTTGCGGCCAATCTTGTCCACCGGCCAATCCCACCAGGCAATCGAAAGCAGCCGTTCGATGGTCTTGTCGTCGAAACGCTTCTTGACCACGACCGAAGGATTGCCGGCTACGATCGCATAAGGCGGTACGTGCCTGCTGACAACCGATTTCGCTGCAATGATGGCGCCGTGGCCAATATGGACGCCCGGCAGGATCACCGCTTCCATACCGATCCACACGTCGTTGCCGACAACCGTGTCGCCACGCACCTCCTGCTGCCAGGTGGCGACGTCGAAGCCTTCCTCCCAGCCATGGCCGAAGATGTTGAATGGGTAGGTCGAAAAGCCGGACATGGCGTGGTTGGCGCCGTTCATGATGAAGCGCGCGCCTTCTGCGATGGCGCAGAACTTCCCGATGATCAGCTTGTCGCCGATGAAGGGGTAGTGATGCAGCACGCATTTGGTCTGGAAGAGGTCGGGGCCCTCGGGATCGTCGTAATAGCTGAAGTCGCCGACCTCGATGTTTTCGGCGTCGACGAGGGGCTTCAGGAAGCCGACGCGCTTGTGCATCGGCATCGGGTGCTTGATCGAGGGGTTCGGTCCCGGCATGGCGCAACGTCCGTATTGAGGCGGATAGGGTGACAGTATAGCGCGATCCGCCGCGCTGACATCGCCGCGCCGGACCTTCTTCATTCGATCATTGCGCGAATACTTGAATTCTTGGTTGCGATTGCTGGGCCGCAAACCGGGGTCCCGCAAGGGACAGCGGGACCCCGGCCTTGCCGAGACGGTTCATTGCTGACCGGGGGGAGGTCAGACACCGCCACCCCGCAAGCTGACGCATGCAGGTATCTTCGAGATACGCAGCGCCTGCCGAAAGAGTTTCAGTGCTTCGATATCAAGTGAAAAGAAAAGGCCCCGGAAATTCCAGGGCCTTTCTGTTTCATCTCGATTTTCCGGCCTATTCGGCCGGTGTCGGTTTCTTTTTGAACAGCGCCACAAGGTTGTCCCACAGCTCGATCTTGGCGCCCTGGCGCTTCATGATCACGCCCTGCTGCAGGATCGACAGCGAGTTGTTCCACGCCCAGTAGATGACGAGGCCCGCCGGGAACGACGCCAGCATGAAGGTGAACAGGATCGGCATCCAGGTGAAGATCATCGCCTGGGTCGGATCCGGAGGCGTCGGGTTCATGCGCATCTGCAGGAACATGGTCACGCCCATGATCAGCGGCCAGACGCCGATCATCAGGAAGGCGGGCACGCCCCATGGCAGCAGGCCGAACAGGTTGAAGATCGAGGTCGGATCGGGTGCCGCCAGATCGTGGATCCAGCCGAAGAACGGCGCGTGGCGCATTTCGATGGTGACGTAGAGCACCTTGTAGAGCGCGAAGAACACCGGGATCTGGATCAGCACCGGCCAGCAGCCGGCGAGCGGATTGATCTTCTCGGTCTTGTACAGCTCCATCATCGCCTGCTGCTGCTTCATCTTGTCGTCCGCGTACTTCTCGCGGATTTCCAGCATCTTGGGCTGCACCATCTTCATGTTCGCCATCGACTTGTACGACTTGTTGGCGAGCGGGAAGAAGATGGCCTTGACGATGACGGTGGTGGCGAGGATCGCCAGGCCGAAATTGCCGAGCAACTTGTAGAGGTTGTCGATCAGCCAGAACATCGGCTTGGTGATGAAGTAGAACCAGCCCCAGTCGATCAGGAGTTCGAACTGGCGGATCTGGCGATCCGCCTCGTAGGCGTTGATCTTGGCCACTTCCTTGGCGCCGGCGAAGACCAGCGTTTCGACAGTCGCCGACTGGCCGGCCGCCACCGTGATCGGGTCGGTCAGGTAGTCGGCCTGGTAGCGCGGGCGGCCGTCGTCGAAATAGGAGAAGCGCGGCTGGAACGGCTGCTTGCCCGAGGGAACCAGCGTCGCGGCCCAGTATTTGTCGGTGATGCCGAGCCAGCCGTCGGTCGACTTGCCGGGCAGGACCTGCTTGTCGTCCTCGATCGTGCTGTAGCTGATCTCCTGCAGGCCTTCGGTGCCGGTCACGCCGATCAGGCCTTCGTGCAGTACGTAGGTCGAGGCATGCAGCGGCTTGTCGAAGCGGGTCAGGCGTCCGTAGTTGGACAGCGCGACGTCGGCGCTGCCGGCATTCGTCACCGTATCGGTCACCGTGAACATGTAGTTCTCGTCGACCGCAATGGCGCGCTTGAAGGTCAGGCCCTTTTCATTGGTGTAGGTCAGCGTGATTGGCGTTGCCGGGGTCAGCGTCTGGTTGCCTTCGGCGGTCCAGACCGTGTCGGGACCCGGAACGGCACCGGTCGCCTCGCTGCCGACGAAGCCGATCTCGCCGTAGAAGCCGGACGGCAGTGCCTGCGGGTTCAGCAGCTCTATGACAGGCGAATTCGGCTCGACCGTCACGCGGTAGTGCTTGAGGCTGATGTCGTCGATGCGCGCGCCGGTCAGGTTGATCGAACCCTTCAGGCTCGGCGTGTCGAGGGCGACGCGGCCCGAGCCGGCGATCGCCTGGGCGCGGTCGGCAATGGCGGCCTGCGTCGTCGGCGTGCCGGGGATGCCGGCCTGCGGCGCGGCAGGGGTGGCGCTGCCGGGCGTCGTGCCGGCAGGCTGCGCGGCCTTCTGCTCCTGCGCCACGCGCTCGGCCTCGATCCGCGCGGTTTCCCGCTGCGTTTCGATGCGGGGGTTCATGTAGAACACCTGCCAGAGCGTCAGGATCAGCACCGACAAGGCGATGGTGATGAAGAAGTTACGGTTGTTTTCCATCGAAAGCCCTTATCGCGTTCCGCGAATGCGCCGAGAAAGTTCAGCCGTTATCTGGCCGAAAGGGGCGGTGAGCACATCTTCGCGCCCGACGATCACATAGTCTTTGCCGGCGGCCATGTCACCTGCGGCATGTGTACGAACGGCCTCCCGCAGGCGCCGTTTGACACGATTGCGGACAACCGCATTGCCGACCTTCTTGGTGACGGTATAGCCGACCCGCGGCCCGGCCTTGTCGTCGCGATCCAGGACCTCGACGAGAAAAAACCGCCCGCGCCGCTTGTCACCGCGGCGGACGGCCAGAAACTGTTTTCTTTTCAGAAGCCGTTCGGGGCCGCGTCCATGCGGAGCAGACCCCTCTGGCTTGCCGTCAGCGGGCAAGGTCCCCGCCTACGGCTTAGGCGGAGAGCCGCTTGCGGCCGCGATTGCGGCGAGCTGCGACGACGCCACGACCGCCCTTGGTAGCCATGCGAGCACGGAAACCATGACGGCGCTTACGGACGAGTTTGGAAGGCTGATAGGTACGCTTCATTTGTTTTAATACCGCGGGGTGCGGCCCTTCTTGATTCTGTCACTTTGTAACAGGAGCTTGGCTCGGCTTGCCTCGACGCGATCAAAAACCGCGACGGAAGCGGGTCCCGAGCGTGTGCGGGCTTATAGAAAGAAGGTGCCGTGAAGTCAATCCGCCGGCGCCGTTGCCACCGCCGGTTGTCGGCAGCCCGTCCGGGACCGCCAACCGGCCCGTCCATGACATGGCTACAGGCCGTCTTTTGCACTGCGGAATTTGCAACTGCGCTGCAATAGCCTATCTTTGCCGTGACGGGATGCAAGGCGTTTCGCGCTTCCATTGGCCGAACCTACGCTCCCAGGGTGGACTTGCAGCAAAGACCAAAATGACTGAAGCAGCAGATACCGGCGCATATGCCGGAAAACCAGCAGACCGTTCGGTTCCGCTTTCGCGCGGCCTCTCGGCCAAGCTGCTGCTCTTGACCATTGCCTTCGTGCTTTTTGCCGAAGTCCTGTTCTTCCTGCCCTCGATCGCCTCCTACCGGCTTCGCTGGCTGGAGGAGCGGCTGGCGACGGCTGCCGCGGTTGCGGCCATCCTGGTGCAGGGCGATCCGACGTCGTTGTCGCGCGCCGCCCAGAACGACGTGCTGATGGCGATCGGCGCCAAGGCGATCGCCGTGCGCGATGGCGGCGTCTCGAGGCTGCTCGTCGTTACCGACATGCCGCCCCAGGTCGACGAACATATCGACATCACCAAGGCAGGCGTGCTGAGCTCGATGCCGGCGGCGATCGACACGTTGCTGTTCGGTGGCAACCGCATGCTGCGGGTCTTCGGAACCGTCGGCGAGAGCCAGAAGGAATTCGAGCTCGTCATCCCCGACTACCGGCTGCATCGCGCCATGCTGGGCAACGCGCGGTACATCGTCTTCGTCTCGCTGTTGATTTCGCTCTGTACTGCAGCCCTGGTCTACGCAGCCATCGACCGCATCATGATCGGCCCGATCCGCGCCATGACGCGCTCGATGCTGACCTTCTCCGATGCTCCCGACAGCCCGGCAGGTGTCATCGTTCCGGCCGGGTCGCGTGGCGACGAGATCGGCGTTGCCGAACGCGAATTGTCGGCGATGCAGATGCATCTGCAGAAGATGCTGAACGAACAGAAGCACCTCGCCGACCTCGGCCTTGCGGTGTCGAAGATCAACCATGACATGCGCAACATACTGGCCTCGGCGCAACTGATGTCCGACCGCCTGCGCATGGTCAAGGATCCGGCCGTCCAGGCCTTTGCGCCGAAGCTGCTGAAGACGCTCGACCGTGCCGTCGCCTATACCGAAAACGTGCTGTCTTATGGCCGCGCCCAGGAACTTCCGCCGGCGCGCCGTCGCCTGCGGCTCAGCCAGCTGGTCGACGACGTGCATGGCCTGCTCGGCCTCGAGTCTGACTCGGGCATCGAATTCTTCAATGCGGTCGATACCGACTTCGAGATCGATGCCGACCCGGACCAGCTGTTCAGGGTGCTGACCAATCTCTGCCGCAACGCCGTCCAGGCCATGGCGGGCGTGGCCGACAGCGCCATCGTCAATCGCCTCACCGTCTATGCCGAACGCGAAGGCAGCGTCAGCCGCATCCTGGTCGCCGATACCGGTCCGGGGCTGCCGCAGAAGGCACGCGAAAATCTCTTTGCCGCCTTCCGCGGTTCTGCGCGCAGCGGCGGCACCGGGCTTGGCCTCGCCATCGCCTACGAGCTGGTGCGCGCCCATGGCGGCTCGCTGGAACTGGTCGAGAGCACCGGCGGTCGCACCGTCTTTGCCGTCACTATTCCCGATCAGCCGGTCCGCCTCGACGAGGCACGCCACGGTTTGCGCCGACCGGCCTGATGTCAAAAAACTTTGCCGGCAGCGGCTTGCATTTCGTCATGCCAGCCGTTAGGTAGCGCCAATCGCCGCGGTCGATTGACCGAAGCGTGTTGGCCGTTCGCATGGCCTGTCGCGCGCCCGTAGCTCAGCTGGATAGAGCACCAGACTACGAATCTGGGGGTCAGAGGTTCGAATCCTTTCGGGCGCGCCATTCTCGAACAAAAGAGAGAACCGAAGGCGGGGTCTTAACGAAGCCCTGCGAGGCAACTCTCGCGAGCACGGCTTTTGACCCTGTGATGCGAATTTCCTTGTCTTGCACTTTGACCTCCTTCAGCTCCAGCCGGGCATTGTGATGCTATCCCATAGCTATCATCTGTGCCCAATGCGGCGCGCCGGACGAGATTCCGACCTACTGTCTGTTTCGAAGGCAACCGCATGTCTCCATTCCCGGCCGCGCTTCCGCAAAGCCGCCGTTCCGCTCGCGGCCCCAAGGCTGCCAGCACTCTATGCACGTAGCGCGGTTCCGCCGCCCGGCTATCTGTGGCGCGAGCCCATTCCGAGCAGCTGCCGCCTCATGGTCGTGAAGGCGTTATCACCAGAGAGGCCGGTGTCGTCCGCATCCACGCGCCGATGGTTGGACCTCAGGTCGGTCGGCGAAATGCCGAAAGCCTGTCGAAAAGCGCGGCTGAAGACCGAGGCATTGCCGAAGCCGCATTGCGAGGCAACGAGGCCAATATAGACGTTTGCCTGCGCCGGGTCGGTCAGCGCGTGGTAGGCGCGCGTCAACCGTCGTTGCTGGATATACGCGCCAACGCCGCCGATCGGCTCGAACAGCCGGTAGAGTTTGGCACGCGACATGCCGAGCCGCTGGCATACGAATTCCGGACCCAGGTCCGGCTCCCGCAGGTTCGCTTCGATCAGTCGGCGCGCGGTTTGCAGGGACGCGCTGGAGGAAGCCTGCTCGATCATCTCCCGGCCAGTCGCCGATGCACCGGCGAATGCCGCAACCAGCGCCGCCGTACCGTGTGCGGCAGCACCCGCATCCTTCGAAGCCAGGACGGGGGCCTCGTTGAACAGGGCGCGCAGATGGCTCGCCAGCATCGCGTTGAGTGACGTCGACCTCTGCAGGATGCGGCCGTGCAAACCGTCGATGTCGGCGACCAGCGGGGCAAGCAAGGCGCGAGGCAGCACCAGGGAGAGATTCCGGTAGCGCGTAGCGCTTAACGTGCTCTGCCGGGTCATGTCGAGAAAGCACACGTCGCCAGGATGGACCTCGGCCGAATGACCCTCGCTGGTCAGGCCGCAGCCACCTTGCGCGTAGAGCAGCAGGCAGATGTTGTCGAGCCCGCCGCGGGCGATGGTCAGGGGAGTCCGTTCGAAGTTGGTGGCGGCCCCCCAGCTGTTGGCAATGCCGATATCGGCGAAATGATAACTCGTCATTCCGGCTGCAAACGAGGCCCGCGCCGAAGTATCGGGAGCATCCATCTCGTAGAGGGGAGACAGGCCAATACGCAGGAGATCGAAATCACGCGCGTTTCCCGGACTGACCGAGATGTCCAGGCGGGAAGATGGCCTTTTGCCGTGCGATTCCGCCGCCGGCTTGTCCAATGGCATCCCCTCCATCCAGCCCTCAGCGCGAACGTAGCTGCGCGCTTGTGAGCGCGCAAGCCGGGCCTGATTTTGCCGAGCATCTCATTTTCTCGACATATCGTCTCAATCGTTTTGCCCACCCTTGCGGGCCGCAGTGCTTCCGCAAAATGTCCAGCTGTTGGCAGGGGGCGGATGATGGGTCACGAATCGAAAACGGCAGGCGTGCGAGCTGAACTCGCGTCGTCGCTGTTGCCGGATGTGCCACTCGGCCGGTCGCGGCTGGGCCTTTGGGACCCTCGACGAGCCTGCATCGGTCCGCATAGGTGTCAGACTTTCGTTCGGGGAAGCGTCACGCGAAGTGTCGCCCTGTTGCTTCTCGCAGGTACAACAATCTGTGCCGCCCCGGCGATCGCGGGTGGTGGCACGGGGGGGATCTTTAACAGTGCAGGCGGAGCCGACAGCGCGACCGGCCCCGGCGGCACGGGCGCAAACGGACCGGGTGGAATCGGCGGCGGCGGTGGCGGCGGTGGCGCCGGTGCCGCGGGTGGCAGCGGCGGCAATGGCAGCGCCGGCCTTGGCGGGACGGGCGGCGCCGGGGGGCCGTCGGCCGGAGCGGATGGCGGCAACGGCGCGGCCGGATCATTCTGGGAACGTTCCGGCGGCGGCGGCGGCGGCGGCGCCCATGGCTCTGTCGGCGCCATCCTTCCCGCCGCCATTTCGACCGGAGGCGCCGGAGGCAATGGCGGCGCGGGAGGAGGGGGTGTCAGTGGCGGCGGGGGCGGCGGTGCGGGCGGTTTTGGTGTCGTGGCGACCGGCTCGGGCAACCTCGGGACGGTTGGCGTGGCGGTGACCGGAGGTGATGGCGGCGACGGAGGCTCCGCCCAATTCGGCGGTAGTGGCGGGAGCGGCGGAACCGGGCTGCTGCTCACCAGCCTTGGCGGGGTCATGATTACAATCGACAGCACGGTGGCTGGAGGCAATGGCGGGGCAAGCGGAGGCGGCAGTGGAGGATCTCCACCCGGTCTGGGCGGCGCGGGCCTGGTCGGCGCCAATTTGACCGTCACCAATCGCGGTGTCATCTCGGGAGGCCTGAGCGGTGACGGCGGGACACGTGCCGACGCCATCGTCTTCACCGGCGGGGACAATTTCCTCACCTTGGCCAACTCGACGTCCGGAATCACCGGTCGTATCTCGGTCACCGGCTCGCTCACCTTCGATCAGCCAACGGGCTCGACCCTGGACCAGACCATCACCGGCAGCGGATCGGTGACAAAAGCCGGCATCGCCACTCTGATACTTACAGGAACAAGCACCTATACGGGTGCGACCACTGTAAGCGACGGAACGCTTGTGGTGGATGGCTCGATCGCGTCGTCATCCCTGACCTCCGTCGAAAACGGCGGCATTCTGGGTGGCATCGGTTTCGCCGGCGCTACCACTGTAAGCGCAGGCGGCGTATTTGCGCCGGGTCACGGCCTGCCGGGAACGTCAATGACCCTGTCGAGCCTGACGATGCAGCCGGGCGCCTTCTATGCGGTGGTCGTCGATCCTGCCTCCTCCTCTTACGCCAATGTCACCGGCAACGCGTCGCTAGGCGGCGCCACCGTCGCCCCGCTTTTTGCGAGCGGCAGCTATGTCGCCAAGCAATACACGATCCTGACCGCAGGCAGCATCACCGGCACGTTCAATCCCACGACCAACAACGGCAACCTGCCGTCGGGCTTCCACACCTCACTGAGCTACGACACCACGCGAGCTTATCTCGATCTTGAACTGAACTTCGTGCCGCCGACCGGGATAGGACTTTCCGAAAACCAGCAGAATGTCGGCGACGCCATCGTCGATTTCTTCGACACCACTGGCAGCATCCCGATGGTATTCGGCGGGCTGACACCGGCTGGATTGACACAGCTTTCCGGCGAGATCGGCACCGGCGCGCAGCAGGCGACGTTCTATGCCATGGACCAGTTTGTTGGGGTGATCACGGATCCGTTCATCACCGGGCGGGGCGTTCCGGTCGGCGGCGACAATGATGCCGACACCAAAGTCCCGGCCGGCCTTGCCTATGCCGAAGATGGCGGGGGACCAGGCAAGCGCAATGCCGATGCGGCTCTGTCCGCCAACGCCTCGCCCCACCTGCCCGTGGAACAGCCCTGGCGCGCATGGGTGGCCGGGTATGGCGGCTCGCAATTGACCGACGGCAATGCCTCGGTGGGGTCGAACGATACCCGGACCAGCCTCTACGGCTTTGCCGTCGGCGCCGACTACAGCCTGTCTCCCGACACCGTCGCCGGCTTCGCGCTGGCCGGCGGCAGCACCAGCTTCAGCGTCCCCGGCCTCGGCAGCGGCAGCTCCGACCTGTTCCAGGCCGGCGCCTTTTTCCGACACAATGCCGGGGCCGCCTATCTGACGGGCGCGCTCGCTTATGGCCGGCAGGATTTTACGACGGACCGGTTCCTGACAGTATCCGGCACCGATCACCTGCGCGCCGAGTTCGACGCCAATGCCTGGTCCGGGCGCCTTGAGGGCGGCTACCGCCTTGACGTCGGCGGCGTTGGCTTCACGCCTTACGCGGCTGGCCAGTTCACCGCCTTCGACATGCCCTCCTATGCCGAGCAGACGGTCGGCGGCTCAAACACCTTCGCTCTGTCCTACGAAAGTAGAAGCGTGACCGACACGCGCGCCGAACTCGGCCTGCGCATGGACAAGTCGTTTGACATGGCCGATGGCGTCTTAACGTTGCGCGGGCGCCTTGCCTGGGCACATAACTTCAATCCGGACCGGAGCCTGACCGCAACCTTCCAAACGCTGCCCGGCGCCAGTTTCGTCGTGAATGGAGCTGCCATGGCGCCCGATTCCGCTTTGATAACCGCTGCGGTTGAGAAGAGATGGCTGAACGGCTGGTCGGCGGCGGCAAGCTTCGAGGGTGAGTTCTCCAACGTGACGAGGTCATATTCGGGCAAGGGCGTGCTGCGCTATGCGTGGTGAACAATGCGATCGGACTACGCCCAAATGAAAGGTCGGCTTTTTGCCCAATTCTGCCGCAAGCGGACGGTCCGGCATCGGCCATTTCGGTCGCTCAACAACAGATGTTGCAAAGGCCGCTAGTGTCTTTTTGGCTCTCGGCAAAACAGTAATCAAGGCAAAGTTCGGTGGTTATGGGTATCAGGCTGGCCGGCCACTCTGTCCGTGCACAGCGAGAAATTCGCTATGCAATTCCGCCCGTGAGTTTGCCGTACTCTCGCAGCTGTTTCGCGAGCTCTTCATTGATCCGTTGATCGTCAATCGCAATGGCAACAGCGTCGACCAATTTATCGTCTGCACCGCGATCCGCCAGGAATTTGACAGCAGCACAATCTAGCTGCCGTCTTTCGGAAAGAGCCTCTTCGGTTTCATCTATTTCTTTTAGTCGAAAAGGCGCGTTCTTCATCGTAGGACCACCAATTCGAAGTTCTCAGTTTCATCCTCCATGGCGCGCCATTCTTCCGAATTTCAGAATGATGGAACTGTTCAAGACGCAGTTCGATTTTCTGTCCCGCTCGCCGCGCGGCGGGACAACTGCGTTGCCTTTCCAGAAAAAGCTCGGCGGCTGCTTGCAATTCGCAAAACCAACCGCTAGGTAGCGCCGGTCGCTGCGGTCGATTGACCGAAGCGTCTCGGCCATTTTCAACATTTGGCCTGTTGCGCGCCCGTAGCTCAGCTGGATAGAGCACCAGACTACGAATCTGGGGGTCAGAGGTTCGAATCCTTTCGGGCGCGCCATTTTTCTTCGCAAGTTATCGAGCATTGTCGCCGGCGCTGGAGCGTGCGCAGGCGAAACCGACGGCGAACATGCCGGTCGGCTCCTGACCTTTGTCGTCGAACGCTTCGGGGAGCGCCACGCTGCGAGCTTGTCGCCGGCCGCACCTGCCGGAACCAGATTAGGCGGCCTTGTCGCGGCCGTCGAACCACAATTGAGCCTGGGTGATCCGCCTCTCGTTGTCGATCGCCCAGCGCCCGAGCTCTTCGATCGGTCCGCGCAGGGAATGCCCCAATTCGGTGAGTTCGTAGTCGACGCGGGGCGGGTTCGACGGCGTCACCATACGCCGCACCAGCCCGTCGCGTTCCATGCCCTTGAGCGTCAATGTCAGCATGCGCTGCGAGATGGTGCCGATGGCGCGCTTGATCTCGTTGAAGCGGCGCGGGCCGTCGCGCAGGGCCATGACGATGAGCACGCTCCATTTGTCGCCGACGCGGGCGAGAATGTGGCGGACAGGCCTGCAAATCTCCAGCAGGCCGCTCGGTTCAGGTAACATCGATGTGCCTCCTTGCGCCTTTCCGGCCAGTAACAATATTAGGCCAGGTTACAAAAATATACTTACTGACAAGGCGAGCGACAAGGGCGCCGCCGGCAAAGGAGCGAAGACCATGGAACTGGGTGTCTACAGCTTTGGCGATGTGCAGGCCGACGCCGCAACCGGCAAGCTCGGCTCGACCGCCGATGCCACGCGCAACCTGCTCGAAGCCATCCAGCTCGCCGACCAGGTGGGGCTGGACTATTTCGGCATTGGCGAGCATCACACCCGCGAAATGCCGGCCTCTGCCGCGACCGTCATCCTGGGCGCGGCCGCCTCCACGACCAGGAACATCAAGCTCGGCAGCGCGGTCACCGTGCTCAGCACCGATGATCCGGTGCGCGTCTACCAGCAGTTTGCCACGCTCGACGCAGTCTCGAACGGCCGCGCTGAAATCACCGCGGGCCGCGGATCGTCGACCGAATCCTTTCCGTTGTTCGGCCACAGCCTGAACGACTATGACGAACTCTATGCCGAAAAGCTCGAGCTGCTGCTCCAGATCAACGAGAGCGAATCGATCACCTGGAGCGGCAAGTTCCGCCCGGCGCTGAACGATGCGCTGGTGGTGCCGCGCCCGGACGCCGGTTCGTTGCCGATCTGGCTCGCCACCGGCGGCAATCCGCATTCGTCGGTGCGTGCCGGCCTGCTCGGCTTGCCGGTCTCCTATGCCATCATCGGCGGGCAGGCGAACCGCTTTGCGCCCTTGGCCGATCTCTACAGGCGTGCTGCCGCACAGGCCGGCATAGCGCAGGAGAAGATCAAGGTCGCCGTCGCCAGCCCCGGCTTCGTCGGCGAGGATGCGGCACAGGCCAAGGAGTTCTTCTGGACCCACTGGCACCGCGTCATGGAACAGCTCGGCAAGATCCGCGGTTTCGCACCGCCGCCGCGCGCCCATTTCGACAAGGAGGCCAGCGGTGCCGGCGCCTTGTTTGCCGGTGGACCCGAGGAGATCGCCGAGCGGATCGTGGCCCTGCACAAGAGCCTCGGCCACATGAGGCAGTTCTTCCAGACCGATGTCGGCCAGATGCCGCACAGGGAGTTCCTGCGCTCCATCGAACTGCTCGGCACCAAGGTGAAGCCGCTCGTCGATGCCGAACTCGGCACCAGCGAGCCGGCCAAGGAGTTGACCAATGTCGCCTGAGACGTCCGCCATCGGCATTCTCGGCGCCGGCCGTGTCGGCACCGCGCTGGCTCGGCTGGCGCTAGGAGCCGGCTACGAGGTCCGTGTCGCAACGGGTCGGCCGCCCGCCGAGATCGAACTGCTGCTGGAGATCATGGCTCCGGGGGCAAAGGCAGGGACGGCGGAGGCTGCGATCGCCAACAGCGACATCGTGCTGCTGGCGCTGCCGTTGTCGAAATACCGCAGCCTGAAGCCCGAGCTTCTGGCCGGCAAGGTGGTGGTCGACATCATGAACTACTGGGCCCCGACCGACGGGACAATCGCCGAGTTCGAGGGCGTGCGGTCGAGCAGCGAGGTTGTCCAGGAGTTCTTGTCGGCAGCGCTGCTGGTGCGTAGCTTCAATCACATGGGCTACCATGAGATCGAGGAGGAGGCGCGTCCGGCCGGTGATCCCGACAGGCGCGCCCTGGCCATCGCCGGAAACGATCCCGCTGCCCGCGGCATCGTCGCCGCGTTTGTCGACCGCCTCGGCTACGATGCCGTCGATGCCGGTCCGCTCGCGGCCAGCCGCACCTTCGGAACCGGCACGCCGATCTTCGGCGCCACTTTCGGCCGTTCCGAGATGGAACGGATGCTGTCGGTCGAGCCGGTGGCCTGATCCCGGAGCGGCTTTTGTCCGGGTTCCATGATGTGAAAGCAGAGGAAAGACATGTCTGAAATCGACATCTCCAGGGAAGAACGCGGCCAGCGCCACGGGCGCTACGTCGCCCGCATCGCCGGCGTCGACGGCGAAGCCGAAATCACCTTCACCAAGAGGGGCCCTGGGCTGATCAGCGCCGATCACACCGGCGCGCCCGAGACGATGCGTGGAACCGGTGCCGCCGCGGCCCTGGTGACGTTCCTGGTCGAGGACGCGCGCAAGAACGGGTTCAAGATCCTGCCGCTTTGCCCCTATGTGCGGGCGCAGTATCGCAAGCATCCCGAATGGGCCGACGTCATGACGCTGGCGCCCGGCGAAGAGCCACCGCCTCGCTGATCACAGCACCAGCCTGACCAGCAGCGGCACGATCAGGGACGTTGCGATGGCGTTCAGCGCCATCGCAATCCCGGCAAACAGTCCCGCAGTCTCATCGACGTCGAAGGCGCGGGCCGTGCCGATGCCGTGCGAAGTCAGCCCGACCGCAAAGCCGCGCGCGGCATAGTCCTTGATCCGCATCGCATTCATCAGCGGTGTCACCACAAGCGCGCCGACGATGCCGGTGAGCACCACCAGGACGGCGGTCAGCGAGGGATTCCCACCCAGCGACGATGAAATCGCCATGGCCACGCCGGCCGTGGCCGATTTGGGCAGGAACGAGACGAGCACATCTTGGGAAAGACCAACCCATTTGCCCATCAGCACGATCGACAACACCGCGGAGAAGGAGCCGACGACCAGCGCCGCCGCCATCGGGATCAGCGCCTGCCGCACCTTTTGCCACTGGCGGTACAACGGGATGGCGATGGCCACGGTGGCGGGGCCGAGCAGGAAATGGATGAACTGGGCGCCTTCGAAAAACGTCTCGTAGGGCACGTCGAACAACCACAGCGTCGTCGACAGCACCGCGATGGTGATCAGCACCGGATTGGCCAGTGGGTGGCGCTTCAGGCGCACCGAGATCGTGGTGGCCAATATCCACGCAAACAAGGTCAGGGTGAGCCACAGCAGCGGCGAGGCGGACAGGTAGACCCAGAGTTCGATGGGATGCTTCATCAGGCTATTCCCGTCCGACGAACCGGCGGACGATGACGAACGTCCACACGGTGATGGCAAGGGTCAGAACCGCGGACGCCACCAGCACCATCAGGATCGCACCAGCCTGGCTCTGCAACTGGCTCCAAAGTGCGACGATGCCGACGCCGGCCGGCACGAACAGCAGGCCGAGATTGGCAAGGAAGCCGTCGGCCGCAGTTTCCGCCTCGGCGAACAGCCCGAGGCCGAGCATCTTGCATGCCTGCATCGCCACGAACAGCAGCACCAGGCCAACCACCGGGCCGGGCAGGGGAAGCCCTGTGGTGAAGACGATGCTTTCCCCCAGCAATTGAAACAGCAGCAGAAGTGCTATGCCCTTGATCATGTGTGGCCTGTCCCGGATGTAGCTCGAAGGTGGAAAGTACGGCTCAGAAGCGCTGCCTCGCATCGACGCTCGAGATTGCTCGAACCTCGGTCCGCAAGGCGGTGGCGTTCGGAAGGTCAACCATCCAGCAGCGCCAGGTATTCCGGGTGGCGGCTGGCATAGGTCGCCATGAAGGGGCATCTGGCGATCGCCCTGCGGCCGCTGGATTTGATGGCTTCGAACACACCCTTGGCAAGCCTGGAGCCGATGCCTTGTCCCGCGAACGCCTGCGGCACCTCGGTGTGGACGAGCACGATGCGGTTGTCCTCGATCCGGTAGTAGGCCGCCGCCACTTCGTCACCCAGTGCAAGTTCGTATCGGCTCATGGCCGGGTTATCGACGACGTGTCCGTCCATGCTCATTTCCAATGCGACAGCTTCTGGCCCGGTCTGTTGTCGGCAGCGAGGCTCTACGGGCATCCTCGACAACGGCGCACGCAAAATCAACCGGCATTGCGCAGCGAGCGCTGCCGGCGATGCGCGGCCACTTAAGTCCTGAGCCCCCGCGGAAGAAGCGTCAGTCGACCTGTCGGGCTGGCGCGCCGTCAGCTGACCGTATTTTCCTTCTTGCTTTCGCAGTCCCGGCCGCTGCCCTGGCCGCTTGGCTGCGGGCAGTTTTCGCCCGAGCATTCCTGGGCTTGTGCGGGTGAGACGGGCGCGGGTCCGACGCCTGTCGCCGCCAGAACGCCGGCAGCAAAAATGATGAAAAGGAGCAGGCGCATTTCACTCTCCTTGCCGTGTTGCAGATAGTGTGCCGCGCTTGTTGTCAGCTGCCGGGTTTCGGCGGGCAGGCGAGAGCCTTGCTGGGCAAGGCGCTTCCGGTGCGGTTCGAACCGCAGCATAGCCCAACTTCGTTCATCGTAAAGCGCCTGGCTTTTCGTTCCGCGGTTGAGCGGCGCGAGGGGCACCGGTCCAAGACGTCGGAGACTTAGTAGCTGTTGCTCATTTGCATTTGCCGCAACGGCAATTTCCGTTTATGGGCAACTCCATGTCGAATTTGCCTGATACGCTGCTCACCGGTTATCGCAACTTCATGAAGGGCCGTTACGCGGCCGAAACCGAGCATTACAAGTCGCTGGCGCGCGAGGGCCAGTCGCCCGAAACGCTGGTCATCGCCTGTTGCGATTCCCGTGCGGCGCCCGAAACCATCTTCGATGCCGGCCCGGGCGAATTGTTCGTGCTGCGCAACGTCGCCAATCTCGTGCCACCCTATTCGCCGGATGGCGAGTTCCACTCCACTTCGGCGGCGCTCGAATTCGCCGTGCAGGCGCTCAAGGTCAAGAACATCGTCGTCATGGGCCACGGCCGCTGCGGCGGCATCCGCGCGGCCCTCGACCCCAATGCCACGCCGCTCTCGCCCGGCGATTTCATCGGCAAGTGGATGAGCCTCGTCGGGCCTGCGGCCGAAGTCGTCTCCGGCAACGAGATGATGACCAAGTCCGAGCGGCAGACCGCGCTCGAGCGCATCTCGATCCGCTACTCGATCGCCAATCTGCGCACCTTCCCGTGCGTCCAGATCCTCGAGCAGAAGGGCCGACTGGAAATCTTCGGCGCCTGGTTCGACATCTCGGCGGGCGAGTTGTGGGTCATGGACCGCACCACCGGCGATTTCGAACGCACCGCAATCGCCTGACGTTCGGCTCCTGGCCTCATCGCAATGGCTTGAATGGCGTGGCCACTCCGGCCTAGCCTTGCCGCGTTGACCAGGCCATGGCGCCACGCCTCGGCCGCGCCGGCGAGGAGCACACCATGACCATCGTCCCCATCCGCCAGCCCATCGATGGCCGCCATAGGCCGATGTTCATCGGCGGTTTGTGGGTGGAGGCGGCTTCCGGCCAGACCTTCGAGACGCGCAACCCGGCCACCGGCGAGATCATCGCCACGGTGCCGCGCGGCGGCAGGCAGGATATCGAGCGCGCAGTGGCCGCCGCACGCAATGCCTTTGTCGGACCATGGAGCCGCTTCAAGCCGCATGAACGGCAGAAGCTGCTGCTGCGCATTGCCAATTTGTTCGAGCGCCACTGGGAGGAGATCTGCACCTCCGACACCACCGACATGGGGCTGCCGATCGCCAGGGCGCGGGGTAATGCCAATCGTGTTCTTGGCATGCTGCGCTACTACGCCGGTATGGCGACCGCCCTGCACGGCGAGACCATCGAGAACTCGTTGCCCGGTGACATCGTTTCGTTCACGCGCAAGGAGCCGGTCGGCGTCGTCGGCGCGATCATCCCGTGGAATGCACCGACCGCCGCGTCGATCTGGAAGATCGGCCCGGCGCTGGCGACAGGCTGTACCGTCGTGCTCAAGCCCTCGGAAGAAGCGCCGCTGACGCCGCTGCTAATCGCCGAGCTGATGGCAGAGGCCGGGGTGCCCGACGGTGTCGTCAATGTTGTCACCGGCACGGGAGCGGAAGCCGGCGCGCCGCTGGCAGAACACATGGGCGTCGACAAGATCGTCTTCACCGGCTCCACCTTGACCGGCCAGAGCATCGTCCGGGCCTCGGCCGGCAATCTCAAGCGCGTGTCGCTCGAACTCGGCGGCAAGTCGCCGGTCATCGTCTGCGCCGATGCCGACCTGGAGCGGGCGGTGCCGGTCGCCGCCATGTCGGTCTTCGCCAATTCCGGCCAGATCTGCATCGCCGGCTCGCGCCTGTTCGTCGCGCGTTCGATCCATGACGAGTTCGTCGAACGTCTTTCCGCTTATGCCGCAAGCTTGCGCATCGGCAATGGCATTGACCCGGAGACCGAAATCGGCCCGCTGATTTCGCCGCGCCAGCTCGAGCGTGTCGAGGGCTATCTGCGTGCCGGCTCCGAGGAGGGCGCTCGGCTCGTCACCGGCGGCACCAGGCTGTCGCACGGCGCCCTGGCTGCCGGCAACTTCATCGCCCCGACGGTTTTTGCCGGCGTTTCCGACACCATGCGCATAGCGCGCGAGGAGATATTCGGCCCGGTCATCTCGGCCTTGCCTTTCGATACGCTGGACGAGGCGGTCAGACGCGCCAACGACACGCCCTATGGCCTGGCCGCCGGTGTCTTCACGCGCGACCTGGCCACCGCGCACCAGCTGTCGCGCCGGCTGCAGGCCGGTTCGGTGTGGGTCAACACCTATCACGCCATCGACCCCGCGGTGCCCTTCGGCGGCTACAAGATGAGCGGTTACGGCCGCGAGGGCGGTGGCGAGCATCTTGGCGAATATCTCAGCACCAAGGGCGTCTTCATCCGCATCGATTGAGGGCCGCCAGGCCAAATGCACAAGCAAAAAGCCGCGCCTCGGGTGTGCCAAGGCGCGGCTTTCAGGCGCACGGCGATCAGCGCATCAGCTGGAATTCGTAGAGCCGGCGATAGAGCCCGCCGGCTTCCAGAAGATCGGCATGGCGGCCCTGTTCGGTAACGTTGCCGTCCTGCATCACCACGATGTTGTCGGCCTGGTGAACGGTCGACAGCCGGTGTGCGATCGCAATCGTCGTGCGGCCCGCCGACAGCTTTTCCAGTGCCTCGCGGAACAGCGCCTCGGATTCGGCGTCGAGCGCGCTGGTGGCTTCGTCCAGCAAAAGCACGTTGGCATCGCGCAGGATGGCGCGCGCGATCGACAGCCGCTGCTTCTGGCCACCCGAAAGCAGGGCGCCGTTCTCGCCGACTTGGGTCGCATAGCCGTTCTTCAGCGCCGTGATGAAGTCGTGCGCGTTGGCGGCCTTGGCGGCTGCGATCACCTCTTCGTCGCTGGCGCCTTCGCGGCCGAGCCGGATGTTGTGCATGATCGTGCCGGTAAACAGGAAGGTATCCTGGCTGACATAGGCGATGCGGTCGCGCACCGAATGCAGCGTCGCATGCGAAATGTCCTGCCCGTCGAACAGCACTTGGCCGCTGTCGGGATCGTACATGCGCATGATCAGGTTCATGATCGTCGACTTGCCGCTGCCCGAGGGGCCGACGAGTGCGGTCATCTTGCCCGGGGGGAAGACCAGGTCGAGATCGCGCAGCACCGGTTCGCCGTCGGCATAAGAGAAGCTGAGATCCTTGAGTTCGATCCTGCCGGGGCCGGCCAACAGTGCCTCGGCACCAGGCTTTTCGGTAATCGTCAGCGGCCGGTCGGTAAGTTCAAACATCATGCGCACGCCGACAAGGCCGGCCTCGAGCGAAACGCGGAACCGCGCCAGCCGCTTGGCCGGCTCGTAGGCCAACAGCAGTGCTGTGATGAACGACATGATGCTGCCCGGGGTCTGGCCGCCCTGGACGACGAGGTAGCCGCTGACTAGCACCACGCCGGCGATGGCGAGGCCGGCCAGAGTTTCCATGATCGGGCTGGTGCCGGCTTCGAGCGCGGCAATGGTGTTGGCACGCTGCTCGACGTCGGAGACGGCACGGTGCATGCGGCTGCGCATCAGGGATTCGAGATTGAAGGATTTGACGATGCGCACGCCGACCGTCGTCTCCTGCATCACCTGCACGATCTGCGCCAGCGACATGAACTCCGCCTCCATGATCTTGCGCACCCGGCGCAAGATCTGGTTGACGCCGAAGATAGCGATCGGGCCGACGATGAAGGCGACCAGCGACAGGATCGGCTGCTGGTAGACCATCACAGCAACCAGGCCGAGCAGCGAAAACAGATCGCGCACGAAGGAGGTGACGATGACGTCGAGCACCGCACGCGCTGCCTGCGCATTGTGGGTGACGCGGGTGATCAGGTCCGACGACGGGATCGAATGGTAAAAGGAGATGCCTTGCGCCAGGATGCGATCGTAGATCTTGCGCTGGCGGTCGGCGATGATGCTGTTGCCGACACGGCTCAGGAAGAAGGCCTGGACGAACGTCGCCACGCCCTTGAGGATGAATATCCCCGCCACCATCGCCGCGATCATGTAGACGCGGTTGATGTCCTTGCCGATGACGAACTCGTTGGTGATGTCCTGCATGATCCAGGCGCTGGCCGCGGTCATGCCGGCCACCACGAGCATGGCGGCGATTGCGATACCGTAGCCAAGGGCATGCTGGCGGAAGGATTCGCGCAGCAATCGAAAGATCAGGCGGTGATTCTGCGTCGGACGAAAAAATCCAAACAAATCAATGGGTCCCTTGAGGCGCGGCCCCCCGTGCGGGCCTATATAAAGCACCTGCGGGCGAAGGGAAACGGGAGATGTGCTGCCAATGCAAGGACCTGCCGTGGCAGTGCGCAAGGAGACGGTGGACAGCAGGCTGCCTGCGGATTGCCGGCATTCCGGATTTCGCATACCGTTGACCAAACGATAAAAAACGCGCCTTCGCCAAAGAAGACCAAAACCAGCCAGAGGTGGAAAGAATGCCAAGAAATTCAAACGATTTCGGCTTGTCTCGGCGTACGCTGATCAAGGCTACGGGTGCCTCCGCCGCCGTGGCGGCGGTGGGGCTGCCGGTGCGGCTTTTCGCGGCCGACCCGATCAAGGTGGCAGCCGTCTACACGGTTCCGGTCGAGCAGCAGTGGGTCAGCCGCATCCACAAGGCGGCCAACGCCGCCAAGGACCGCGGCGACATCGAATATGTCTATTCGGAAAACACCGCCAACAACGACTATGAGCGTGTCATGCGCGAATATGCCGAGGCCGGCCACAAGCTCATCCTCGGCGAGGTTTTCGGCGTCGAGGACGCCGCCCGCGCGGTGGCCAAGGACTATCCCGACGTCGCCTTCTTGATGGGCTCCAGCTTCAAGCCCGACGCCGCCGTGCCGAACTTCTCGGTCTTCGACAACTACATCCAGGACGCGTCCTACCTCTCCGGCCTCGTTGCCGGCGCGATGACCAAGTCGAAGAATATAGGCATGGTCGGCGGCTACCCGATCCCCGAGGTCAACCGCCTGATGAACGCCTTCATGGCCGGCGTGAAGGAAGTGGCCCCCGACACCAAGTTCCAGGTCGCTTTCATCGGCTCGTGGTTCGATCCGCCCAAGGCCAAGGAAACCGCCTTCGCCCAGATCGACGGCGGCGCCGACCTGCTCTACGCCGAGCGTTTCGGCGTCTCTGATGCCGCCAAGGAAAAGAAGGTGCTGGCCATCGGCAACGTCATCGATACCCAGGCCGACTATCCCGAAACCGTCGTCGCCTCTGCGCTGTGGCACTTTGAGCCGACGCTCGACAAGGCGATTGCGGAAGTGAAGGCCGGCACCTTCAAGGCCGACGACTACGGCGTCTATTCCTTCATGAAGAACGGCGGCTCGTCGCTGGCTCCGCTCGGCACCTTCGAGGGCAAGGTGCCCGACGAGATCAAGGCCAAGGTCGCCGAGAAGGAAAAGGCGATCAAGGACGGCTCGTTCACCGTCGAGATCAACGACGCCGAGCCCAAGTCGAGCTAGCGCTTTCCACCTCTCCCTTGTGGGAGAGGTCGGATTGCCCCGCAGCCCCGCAGCGGCAAGGTTGGCAATGGTGAGGGGTATTCCAAGTTGGAACACCCCTCATCCGATCTCGCTCCGCTCGGCCACCTTCTCCTACAGGGGAGAAGGGGTCGCCCAATCGCCCCGCCCGGATCGCGAATGTCGCCCACCGCCTCAGAACCCGTCCTTAGCCTCTCCGGCATCACCAAGCGGTTCGGCCCGCTCGTCGCCAACGACGCCATTTCCTTCGAGCTGAAGCGTGGCGAAGTGATCGCGCTGCTCGGCGAGAACGGTGCCGGCAAGACCACGCTGATGAACATCCTCTTCGGCCACTACGTCGCCGACGAGGGCACGGTCGAGGCCTTCGGCAAGCCGTTGCCGCCGGGCGATCCGCGCGCAGCACTCGATGCCGGCATCGGCATGGTGCACCAGCATTTCACGCTCGCCGACAACATGACGGTGCTGGAAAACATCGCCCTCGGCACTCAGAGCCTGTGGCGTCCGCGCCTCGACCGGGCCGCCGCGCGCAACCGCATAGGACAGCTCTCCACCGATTTCGGCCTGGCGGTCGACCCCACTGCTACCGTCTCGACCCTTTCCGTCGGCGAGCGCCAGCGTGTCGAGATCCTGAAGGCCCTCTACCGCGAGGCCCGCATCCTGATCCTCGACGAGCCGACGGCGGTGCTGACCCCAGCCGAGACCGATGCGCTGTTCCGCACGCTGAAGCTGCTTGTCGCCAAGGGCCTGTCGATCATCTTCATTTCCCACAAGCTGCATGAGGTCATGGCCGTCAGCGACCGCGTGTTGGTGCTGCGCTCCGGCCGGCTCGCCGGCGAACGCGAAACCAAGGCGACCGATCGCAAGGCACTGGCGGCCCTGATGGTCGGCCAGGAGGTCAAGCCGGCGGAGGTCAGCCCGGTCCAGGTTGGCGCGCCGCTGCTGGTGCTCGACCGTGTCTCCACCGCCCGCCACAATGGCGCCGGCCTCGACGAGGTGTCGCTGACCCTGAGCGCCGGCGAGATCACCGGCCTGGCCGGCGTTTCCGGCAACGGCCAGGCGGCCCTTGCCGCGCTCATCGCCGGCACAAGGCGCCCCACCGGAGGCTGCATTTCCATTGCCGGCCAACCGGTCGGCGACTGGTCGCCACAGGCAGCGCTCGGCCATGGCGTTGCCCGCATCCCGGAAGACCGCCATGCCGTCGGCACCATCGGCGACATGAGCGTCACCGAGAACGTCATCGCCGAGCGCTACGGCAGTCCGCGCTTCAGCCGCATGGGCTTTCTCGACTGGAAGGCGGCGCGCAGCTTCGCCGAGGAGATCATCGCCGACTACGACGTCAAATGCCCGTCGCCCGAGGCGCGCATCCGGCTGCTTTCGGGCGGCAACATGCAGAAGCTCATCCTCGGCCGCGCGCTTGACCCCGAGCCTGCGGTCATCCTCGCCAGCCAGCCGACGCGCGGCCTCGACGTCGGCGCGGTCGCCTATGTCCACCGCATGCTGCTTGCCGCCCGCGAGCGGGGGGCAGCAGTGCTGCTGATCTCGGAGGACCTGGAGGAAATCCTGGCGCTGTCCGACCGCATCGTCGTGATGTCCAAGGGGCGGCTTTCGAGCCCGTCGGCGCGCGGCGAGCGCAGCATTCGCGAACTGGGGGAACTGATGGCAGGTCACGGCGAAGAGGGGCAGGCGGCGTGAGCAACGAGTGCACCTTTGCTCGGGCCGCGCTCTACGTTGCCCCCCTCTGTCCTGCCGGACATCTCCCCCACAAGGGGGGAGATTGGCCGGCCGCGCCGGTTTCGCCAACCTGCGGAGTTGCAGAAAGGCGTCAGCCGGAGCCACTGCTGATCTCTCCCCTTGTGGGGGAGATGTCCGGCAGGACAGAGGGGGGCGCTGTCCCGCAGCCATCTCAAGCCGGGGGAAGGCAACATCATGCGGCTTGAGCCGAAACCCGCGCCGTCGCTGGCGCTCACCCTGCTGTTCCCGATCGCGGCGATTGTTGCCACGCTGCTCATCACCTCGCTGTTGGTACTCGCGGCCGGGGCTTCGCCGCTGTCGGTCTTCTACCTCGTCGCCAAAGGTGCCGCGGGCTCGCAATTCGCCCTGCTAGAGACGCTGACGCGCGCGACGCCGCTGATCTTCACCGGCTTGGCGGTCGCCGTTGCCTTCCGCGCTAAGCTCTGGAACATCGGCGCCGAGGCCCAGCTCTATGTCGGTGGCATTGTCACCGTGGTGCTCGGCACCGGCGCCCTGCCGCTGCCATCGATCATTCTCATCCCCGTCATCATGCTGGCGGTGATGCTCGCCGGAGGGTTGCTGCTTCTCGGTCCGGCGATCCTGAAGACCCGCTTCGGCGTCGACGAGGTCGTCACCACCCTCCTGCTCAATTTCATCGTGCTGCTGTTCGTCTCGATGCTGCTCGAGGGCGTGCTCAAGGACCCGATGGGCCTCGGCTGGCCGCAGTCGCAGAAGGTCATCGCCGAGGCGCAGTTGCCGCGCATCATCCAGGGCAAGCGGCTGCATTACGGCTTCGTCATCGCCATCGTCTCGGCCATTGTCGTCTGGGTCATCATGAAGAAGACCGTGCTCGGCTACGAGATGCGCGCCGTCGGCCACAACCCCGAGGGCGCGCGTTTCGTCGGCATTCCGGTCAACCGCGTGCTGATGAAGACAGCGCTTCTGTCGGGCGGGCTGGCGGCACTGGCAGGTTTCTCCGAGGTCTCGGGCCTCAAGGGCAACCTGACGCTCGACCTGTCGCCGGGCTACGGCTATTCGGGCATCGTCGTCGCCATGTTGGCGATGCTGAATCCGCTCGGCGTCATCGCCTCGGCCATCTTCGTCGCCGGCATTTTCGTCGGCGCCGACGCCATGAGCCGCGTCGCCAAGGTGCCGAGCTACATCGCCGACGTCATGGTCGCGACGTCGCTTCTGACGATGGTGGTGGCGATCCTGCTGACGCGGTTCCGGGTGAGGTGGAGGTGATGGCTGTGATCCTTCGCGCCCCCCTCTGGCCTGCCGGCCATCTCCCCCTCAAGGGGGGAGATCAGTCGCGTCGACGCCGCACCAATTCCTGCCGCGTCGCAATGCGCTTTGGCAGACATGGCGAAACCTTTCTGCCGCCGACGATTGGGCGAGGCGCTGGTCACAGCTTGATCTCCCCCCTTGAGGGGGAGATGGCCGGCAGGCCAGAGGGGGGCAACGTAAGGCGCCCACATCGGTTGATGCAGGCAGTATCGAGGCGGAGAGCCCTCTGATGGACGCGTTTGAAATCCTCTTCACCGCCTCCTTCTGGGTCGCTGCCATCCGCATCGCCTCGCCGCTGATCTTCGCCACCATGGGCGAACTGATCTGCGAGCGCGCCGGCGTGCTCAACCTCGGCATCGAGGGCATCATGACTGCTGGCGCCTTTGCCGGCTGGTTCACCGTCTATGCCGGCGGTGACCTGTGGACCGGGGTGCTGGTCGCGGCCCTTGCCGGCGCGATGTTCGGCCTACTGCATGCGACGCTGACCGTGCCGCTCGGCCTGTCGCAGCATGTCGTCGGCATCGGCATCACGCTGCTTGCCACCAGCCTGACCTATTTCATCTATCGCCTGGCGCTGCCCGAGGTGACCTCGCCGCCCAAGATCGAGCCATTCCAGCCGCTGCCGATCCCCGGCCTGTCGAAGATCCCGGTGCTTGGCGAAGCGCTGTTTTCGCAGACGCCGCTGACCTATCTTGCCTTCCTCACCGTCGCAGTCGTCGCCTGGGTGCTCTACCGCACGCCCGTCGGCCTTGCCGTCCGGGCCGCCGGCGAGAACCCGTCGGCCGTCGAGGCGCAGGGCATTTCGGTCACTGGCATCCGCATCGGCGCCGTCATGGTCGGCAGCGCGCTGATGGCGGTCGGTGGCGCCTTCCTCACCATGTCGGCCTTCAACTCGTTCTTCTTCGAGATGATCAACGGCCGCGGTTGGATCTGCATTGCGCTGGTGGTGTTCGGCTCGTGGCGGCCGGGCAAGGCGCTGATCGGCGCCATCCTGTTTGCCGCGTTCGACGCCTACCAGGTTCGCCTGCAGCAGATGTCGGGCGGCATCGTGCCCTACCAGGTGTTCCTGATGATGCCCTATGCGCTGTCCATCCTGGCCCTGATCCTGGTGGCGCGCCGCGCTACCTATCCCAAGGCGCTGATGATCCCGTACCAGAAAGGCGAGAGATGAGCTTCGACCTGATCGTCAAGGGCGGCACGCTGCCCGATGGAACCGTTGCCGACATCGGCATTAAGGGCGACCGCATCGCCGCGATCGAACCGCGCATCGATGCCGAGGCGGGCCGTGTCGTCGATGCCTCCGGCAACCTCGTCTCGCAGCCCTTTGTCGACCCGCATTTCCATATGGATGCGACGCTGTCCTACGGCCTGCCGCGCATTAATGCCTCGGGTACTCTGCTCGAAGGCATTGCACTGTGGGGCGAACTCAAGCCGCTGCTCACCCATGAGGCGGTCAAGGAACGGGCGCTTGCTTATTGCGACTGGGCCGTGTCGATGGGCCTGCTCGCCATCCGCACCCATGTCGACACCTGCGATGATCGGCTGCTTGCCGTCGAGGCCCTGCTCGAGGTCAAGAAAGAGATCGCGCCCTACATCGACCTGCAGCTTGTCGCCTTCCCGCAGGATGGGCTCTATCGCTCGCCGACGGCCCGCGAAAACACCATCCGCGCCCTCGACATGGGCGTCGATGTCGTTGGCGGCATTCCGCATTTCGAGCGTACCATGGCCGACGGCACGCGCTCGGTCACCGAACTCTGCGAAATCGCGGCGGAGCGCGGGCTGATGGTCGACCTGCATTGCGACGAGACCGACGATCCGCTGTCGCGCCACATCGAGCAACTGGCCTACGAGGCCCAGCGCCTCGGCCTGCAGGGCAGGGTGGCCGGCTCGCATCTGACTTCGATGCACTCGATGGACAATTATTACGTCTCGAAGCTGTTGCCGCTCATCGCCGAAGCCGGCGTGTCGGCGATCCCCAACCCGCTGATCAACCTCATGCTGCAGGGCCGGCACGACACCTATCCCAAGCGCCGCGGCATGACCCGCGTTCCCGAGATGCTCAAGGCCGGCATCCGCGTCGGCTGGGGCCAGGATTGTGTGCTCGACCCCTGGTATTCGCTCGGCACCGCCGACATGCTCGATGTCGCCTTCATGGGCCTGCATGTCGCCCAGATGTCGTCGCCCGCCGATATGCGCCGCTGCTTCGACATGGTCACCAGGGTCAATGCCGAGATCATGGGGCTCGACCATCTCGGCCTCGCGGTTGGCAAGACGGCGAGCCTCGTCGTGCTCGACGCCGGCAATCCGATCGAGGCGGTGCGCCTGCGCGCCGAGCGGCTGTGCGTCGTCGCCAAAGGCAAGGTGGTGGCCGAGCGCCCGAAGCGCGATACGTCACTTTCGATCAAGGGCCGTCCGGCGAGCATCAACCGCCGCCACGTCGTGCCGCAGCAAGCAAATTGAGAGGTGCTTTTCCAGCTTGGGTTCCTCGCCCCACGAAGTGGGGAGAGGTGGCGAGGCAAAGCCGAGCCGGAGAGGGGTAATGCCGACAGCAGGCGAATAGGCCACCTCTTCCCGAACCCCGGCCGAACGAATAAAGTCGCCGTCCGGAATCAAGTTTTGAATGCGAGGCGCAGCCATGAAGTTCAGGACCGTCTTGTTGCTTCTCACGGCCGCCGTTGTTGCCGGCTGTGTGTCTTCCGAAGAGCAGCGCGCCCGTGACGAGGAAAAGTGCCGTACCTACGGCTTCACCAAGCGCAATGACGCCTTCGCCGAATGCCTGCAGCGCATCGAACTCGACCGCCGCGCCGAGTTCCGCCGTCGCAGCGAGTTCGATGATTGGGGTCGACCGTTTGTCGTCTATCGCCCGATCGTCGTCGCGCCCAGGCCGTGATCGCTGGCGCTGCGACGCAGCAACGCATGGTCCAGGGCACTTAGCTCTCGCAAAGATGGCGTTGCGGGCCTAGATAGGCGCGATCCGGGCCCGTTGCCCGCGGACGCTGACACCATGACATTTCGACAAGCCATAGCCCTGCCCAAGGGGAACCTCGTTCTCGCGGGCGTCCTGCTGATGCTGCTGGGCGACTTCATGTTCGCCCTCAACGATGCCATGGGCAAATGGCTGGTCACCAGCTTCTCCGTCGGCCAGGTGCTTTTCATCCGCTCGGTCGGCGCCTTCATCATCCTCGGCCCGATGATCGCCAAGCAAGGCGTAGCCCCTCTGACAAGGGTCGAGCGCCCGGGCCTGCAGGTGCTTCGCGTCGTGCTCGCCACGGCCGATACGGGCTTTTTCTATGCCGCCGTCGCCTACCTGCCGCTGGCCGACGTCATGACCTTCTACATGGCCGGCCCCATCTACATCGCCGCCCTTTCGCACTTCTTCCTTGGCGAAAAGGTCGGCTGGCGCCGGTGGATCGCCATCGTGCTCGGCTTCTGCGGCGTGGTCATTGCGCTGCGTCCGTCGACAGCCTCGCTGTCCTGGCCGTCGCTGTTCGCCATCGTCGGCAGCCTGTCCTTCTCCGTCACGCTGATCCTCAGCCGCAAGCTGCGCGCCACCAACGACACCACGCTCGTTACCTGGCAGACGGTGGGCGCGCTTATTGTCGGCGGTGTGCTGGCGGTCGCCGACTGGCGCGCGCCAAGTGCGCTCGACTGGTCGGCCATGCTGCTGCTCGGCGTCGTCTCATGCGCGGCGCACCTGATGATTACGCGCGCGCTCAAGCTCGCGCCCGCCTCGCTGCTGGCGCCGCTGCAATACACGCTGCTTCTGTGGGCAATTGTCATGGGCATCGCCTTCTTCGGCGATTACCCCGATGCTCAGGGCCTCATCGGCTCGGCGATCATCGTCGTTGCCGGCCTGTTCATCTTCCACCGCCAGAAGGTGGTGGACAAGGCCGAGCCAGAGACGGTGCCGACCAGCGTGCACTGAGAGTTATTTGCCCAGCACCAGCGCCCAGTAGCGCTTGTCGCTGCCCTTGGCCTCGCGCACATAGGCGAGGCCGAACTTGCTGAAGCGCGGGTCGAGCATGTTGCGGCGGTGTCCGGCGGAGTTCATCCACATCGAAAACAGCTTGGCCGGCTCCATGCCGCCATGGGCGATGTTTTCGGCTGCAGCACCTGCAACGCTGTTGTCGTTCATGCGGGCGGCGAAATCCTTGCCCCAGCCGGTGGTGTGCTCCATCTTGCCGCTTCGCGCCATGTAGCCCGCCTGCTGCAGTGCTGCGCGCTCCAGCGTCGAGTCGGGGCGCAGCGGCGGCAGGCCGTGCTCGGAGCGGATGGTCTGGAGATAGGCTATGCCTGTCGTCGACGCGCCGGCACCGTCACCGGCCATGTTCGAACCGGTCTGGCAGGCGGCCAGGAAAAGCAGTCCGCCCATCGCCGTTGCGCGCAAGGCCGCGCGCGCCATCTGTTTCGCCATCATCAGGTCCTTGTCTCGTGCCCGTCCTTGCGAGCCTTGATAAGGCAGATCATGGCTTTTTGGCGAGCACTTACCCCTTCACACGTGCTGCGGCGGGATCGAACAGCGGCTCGAGGTGGATCTTCGCCGCAACCCGCTCCATGGCGACCACCAGCTCGTAGCTGCCGCCGGTGAGGAACGCATCGTCGACGCCTCCGGCGTCGCGGACGTAACCGAAGCCGATGTTCTTGCCCACTGTGTAGCCATAGCCGCCGCTGGTGAGGTAGCCGACCGGCTGGCCGTCGCGCAGGATCGTCTCGCGCCCGACAAGCACGACCTCCTTGTCGTCGACGGTGAAGCAGGCGAGCCGCTTGGTCAGCGGCGCGTTACCGAGCTTCTCCAGCGCCTTGCGGCCGAGGAAGTCGATGTTCTTCTTCAGCTTCACCGCCCAGCCGAGCCCCGCCTCGAATGCCGTGTCGTTGGGGGTGATGTCCGAGCCCCAGGCGCGGTAGCCCTTTTCCAGCCGCAGCGATTCCAGCGCGCGGTAGCCGACCGGGCGGATGCCATGTGCAGCGCCCGCCGCCATCAGCGCGTCGAACACCTCGCCTGTAGCCTCGATCGGCACATGCAGTTCCCAGCCGAGTTCGCCGACATAGGTCACGCGCAGCGCCCTGATGGTGGCACCGGCGATGGCGATCTCCTTGATATGGCCGAAGGGGAAGGCAGCGTTGGAGACGTCGGCATCGGTGACGGCTTCGAGCACTTTCCGCGCATTCGGCCCCATCAGCGACAGCGTGCCGAACTGCTCGGTGACATCGACCAGCCTCGCGTCCAGCCCCTCCGGAATGTGGTCGCTGATCCAGGCCAGGTCGTGGGTGCGGAAGCCGGTGCCGGTAACGATGTAGAACTTGTCTTCTGCCAGCCGCGCCACGGTCAGGTCGGCCTCGATGCCGCCCCGCGTGTTGAGCAGTTGCGTATAGGTCAGACGCCCCGCAGGCTTCGACACGTCATTGGCGCAGATGAAGTCGAGCGCCTGTTGCGCGTCCTTGCCCGTCATTTCGTATTTGGCGAAGGACGACTGGTCGAAGACGCCGACCGCCTCGCGCACATGGGCATGCTCGGCGCCCACCGGCTCGAACCAGTTCTGGCGGCCCATGGCGTAGACGTCCTTCGCCTCCATGCCCTTGGGCGCGAACCAGTTGGGCCGCTCCCAGCCGAGCTTGGAACCGAAGACGGCGCCATACTTCTTCAGCCGCTCATAGAGCGGCGAGACGATGTAGGGCCGGCCGCTGTCATATTCCTCATGCGGAAAGCCGATCGTGTAGTGCTTGCCATAGGCTTCGAGCGTGCGGTCGGACACCCATTGACGATCGCGGTGCAGGCCCGAGAAGCGCCGGATGTCGACCACCCAGAGGTCCAGCGGCGCTTCGCCGTCGACGACCCATTGCGCCAGCACCCAGCCGGCACCGCCGCCAGAGGCGATGCCGAAGGCGTTGAAGCCGGCACCGACGAACATATTCTGGCACTCAGGCGCCGCCCCCAGGATGAAGTTGCCGTCGGGCGTGAAGCTCTCCGGGCCGTTGATCATCTGCTTGACGCCGACATCAGCCAGTCCGGGCACACGCTCTATCGCCTGCACCATGTGCTGCTCAAAATGGTCGTAGTCGTCGTCGAACAGCCGGAATTCCCAGTCGTTGGGCACGTCGCCTGTGGTCCAGGCTATCGGGTTGGGCTCGTAGCCGCCCATGACAAGCCCTCCGACCTCTTCCTTGAAATAGGTGCGCCGGTCAGGGTCGCGGATGGTTGGCGCGTCGGTGGCGAGCCCGGGCAGCTTCTCGGTGATGATGTACTGGTGCTTGACCGGCTGCAGCGGCACGTTGATGCCGGCCAGCGCACCCACCTGCCGCGCCCACTGGCCGGCGCAGTTCACCACTTTGTCGCAGGCGATGTCGCCCTGGTCGGTCATAACCTTCAGGATGCGGCCGTCCTTCATCTCGAAGCCGGTCACGCGCACGTTCTCGAACAGCTTCGCGCCATGCATGCGCGCGCCCTTGGCCAGCGACTGGGTGATGTCGGAGGGGCTCGCCTGGCCGTCGGTCGGCAGCCACGAAGCGCCGACGAGATCCGAGGTCTCCATCAGCGGCCACATGCGCTTGACCTCTTCCGGCGATACCAGCTGCATGTCCATGCCGAAGCTTTTCGCCGTCGTCGCCAGCCGCTTGTATTCGGTCCAGCGGTCCTGGTTGGTGGCGAGCCGCAGGCAGCCTGTCATCTTCCAGCCGGTGGCAAGCCCGGTCTCGGCCTCCAGCCCCTTGTAGAGTTCGACCGAATATTTGAGCACGCGGGTGATCGAGGCCGACGAGCGCAACTGCCCCACCAGTCCCGCCGCATGCCAGGTCGACCCTGAGGTCAGCTTGCCCTGTTCGAGCAGAATCACGTCGGCCTTGTGGTCGCGCGCCAGGTGATAGGCGGTCGAGCAGCCGATGATGCCACCGCCGATGACGACGATCTGTGCATGTGAAGGGAGGGCCATGATCAGAGTTTTCCGTACAATGTGCGATAGGTTTCGAGCGCCGCATCGAGCTTTCCGAGGTTCTCGGCGGTGTAGGCGACATAGTCGCTGTCCGGAGCGGAGAGGTGGATTTCCGAGACCATGCTCCACATCGCCTCGCGCAGCAGCGAGGCGCACTGCATGGCCGCGTGCGAGCGGCGGATTTCCTGGTCGGGCGGGCCGCCGAAATAGGTGGTGAGCAGATCGTCCGACTCTTGCTCAGTCATCCCTGCATTGGAGGCGATGCCGGCAAGGTCGAACATTCCGGTCGAAAATCCGGCATATTCGAAATCGATCAGCCACAGCCTGTCGCCGTCGTCGAGGAAGTTGGCCGGCAACAGGTCGTTGTGGCCGAAGACGATCGGCAGGGGCGCCTGCGCCTCCTCGAGCGCGTCGGCCAGTTCGAGATAGCGGGGCAATTCGGCCGTCATCCGGCTGCCGCCGGCCTGAAGCGTGCGGGCATAGTCGCGGATCACGTGGAAGGCCCAGAACATGAAGCCGGGCCCTGAAACATGCCTGGGCATCTCGATATGGAAGCGCCTGACCATGCGGGCGATGCCTGTCGCATTGGCCCGGACATCGCCGGCGCCATAGGTCCTGGCGCCGAGAAACTCCGTCACCATCACGCCGGGTGCCGCATATTGCAGTTCAGGCGCGAAGCCCGCCTCGAAGGCTGCTTTCGCCACCATCACCTCGCGCTCGCGGGTGACGTGATGGAAGGGAAAATCCTTGCCGAAGCGCACGACATGCGCCCCCGACGCGTCGGTCACCACCCAGCTTTCGTTGCTGATGCCGCCCTTCAGCGGCGCGATCGTCACTGCCCCGTTCCACAGCGGCAGGGCGCGGATGCGATCCTCGCTATTCGACATCCAGCCTCTCCGTGCCGTGTCCGGCGCGTTCCCCTTGCGCCCTGGTCTTGTTGACGGGCAGTCTCACGCAGCGGAAGCGGCAGTGTCAATCCGGATTTGTGGTTTTTGTTGTTCTTTTGACCGTATCTGTTGAATATCGCGAGATGAATACGGTAGAGTCAGTCATCGCGAATCTCGGAAACGGCCAAACTGGCCCTTCGAGCGGGGCAGCCTGATGAACCATTCCAAGCGTCACAGCGAAATCCTGCGCCTGCTCGAGGACGAGGGCACGATCACCATCGCCGACCTTGCCGACAAGCTCGGCGTGTCGCTCGAAACCGTGCGTCGGGACGTCAAGCCGCTGGCATCCGACGGAGCGATCCTCAAGATGCACGGTGCCATCGGCCTGCCGTCGGCCGTCGGCGAGGCGCCCTTCGAGCGCCGCATGCGCGAAAATGCCGAGGCCAAGCGTGCCATCGCCAAGGCCGTCGCCGCCACCATCCATGACGGCGAGTCGGTCATGCTCGATACCGGCACCACCACCAGCTATCTTGCCCGGGAACTGCTCGGCCATCGCCGCCTGACGGTGGTGACCAACTCCTCCGACATCGCCCGCACGCTGGCCACCGTCAACGGCAACAAGGTCTACATGGCCGGCGGCGAACTGCGCAGCGACAGCGGTGCTGCCTTCGGCGTCTCGGCCATCGAATTCGTCAGCCGCTTCGCCGTCACCCATGCGGTGATCTCGGCCGGCGCGCTCGACGCGGCCAACGGCGTGATGGACTACGATCTCGAGGAGGCGGAGTTCGCCCGCATGGTGCTGTCGCGCGGCCAGCGTTCGGTCGTCGTCACCGACCATACCAAGTTCGGCCGCCAGGGGCTGGTCCAGGTCTGTGGCTTTTCCGGTTTCACCGAACTCTTCACCGACCGGCAGCCAGCGGACGATCTCACCGGGGCGCTGTCCGATGCCGGCGCGAAGCTCTCCATCGCCGCTGGCTAGGCAGCCGGATCGCTTGCAAAGACTATCCTGAAGTGGGTGCCTCTTTGCTCGCCGCAGGCGAGTTCGATGCGGCCGCCATGGATCTGCATGATCTCATGGACCAGGTTGAGGCCCGGGCCCGCGCCGCGCCGGACACTCGCCATCCTCGAAGGCGTTTTTGCTAATGTCAGGCCCGGCGGGGCGATGTATATGTTCACCTACGGCTTCCGTTGTCCTATCGATCAGCCGCTACTCGACAGGCTCGATCTCGAAGTGACGCGCGTTGGCCATACTTTCCGCAACCTGCCGCCGGCGGCCTTCTATCGGATCACCAGGATGAAGCCGGCAAAGAGTTACGACTGGCGTTTTGCATGATCCCATCGATCCTGGGTTTCGGCCTGTTTGGTGCCGCCGGCCTGGCCTTCACCGAGAAGATATCGCCGGTCCCGCCGTCGCATGTGCTGCTGCTGTTCCTCGGCATGACCGCCGCGCCGGACATGCAGACGCTTGTCGCGCTGATGTTTGCGACCATGGTCGGCTCGACCCTCGGTTCGATGATCTGGTATGCCGGCGGCAACTGGCTGGGGCCTGATCGCGCCGACGCTGCCGTCAAGCGCTTCGGCAAGTACGTTTTCCTCAAGCACGCGACCTATCAGAAGCTGACGCAGGCTTATCGCCGCAACAACTTCCGCGCTTCGCTGATCGCCCAATTGGTGCCGGTGGCGCGCACCTACCTGGCGCTCGAGGCCGGCGTCCTGCGGCTTTCCTTCGTGCCTTTCGCGTTGGCCACGCTTTGCGGCGCCCTGATCTGGAATTCCGCCTTCCTGATCGGCGGCTACCTGATGCGCGATGGCGACCACGATCCCGTGACCATCGGCTTCCGCATCATTGCGATCGTCGTCGCCGCCGAGATTATCTTCCTCTTGGCACTGCGCCACAGTACCCGAAGGCCGGTCGAAGACCGCCCTCCGGGCGAAACGCATCAGTAGGCCTGATCGGGTGGTCGTCAGTCAATCACCCGGTAGATGTTCCAGTAGGACGAGCCTGACACGACCAGCGGCTCGAGCCGTTTGCCCCATTGGGCATGGGCGTCGAGTTTGGAGATCTTGGCGAACATGTCGTCGAGTTGCGCCAAGCTCTCGACCGTATGGTTGACCTCGATCGCCGCCTCCTTGGCGCCGATCGATCCGGTCAGGATCTGCATCGCCATCTGGTCGGTGCCGGCCTGCGGACCGATCTCCCGTTCCCATTGGCGCAGCAGCTCGATTGCACCCTGCTTGTGCCCGAAGCGGGCATCGATCTTCCAGCGTGCGACGAACATGGCTTCCTCCCTTTTTGCGGACGACCATTCGTCCGCATTCGATCACTCGTCCCAGGCCTGCACGACGGTCTGCCGCGCGATCTTGCCATCCTTGAGTTCCAGCATGGCAGCGCAGAAGACCTTGGTGCCGTCGGGGTAAGAGCAGGCTTGCGAGAAGGCGAGGCTGTCGCCTTGCGCGATGGTGGTGTCGACGCGGTGGGTCATCGCCCGGCTGCAGATGTCGTCCCAGAACGTGGTGATGGCAGCCCGGCCACGGATCTCGCGCGGCTTGCTCGGCGGGTTGTTGCGGTCGATGACGCGCACCAGCGCGTCGTCGGCATAGAAGCTGGACAGCATCTTGCCGTCGCGGCCTTCGATCGCCTTCTTGATCGAGGCGCCGGTCACGGCTTCCTTGGTGGCAAGCATTTGTTCCTCCTGTTGGCGCCCTCAGCGGGACGCCCGGTTGATTGATCTCAGCGGTCTATTGCGACTTGGCCTTGGCTGCGGCCATCACCGTGTCGATCTCTTGCTTGAATTGCGGGTAATCGACCTGCATGCCGTTCAGCACCGTCGACCAGTGCCGCACGGTCGCAGACATCGCCACGGCCTCGCGGATTTCCTCGTCGGTGGCGCCGTTGGCCTTGGCCGCTACGGTGTGGAAATAGATGCAGTACTGGCACGGTATCTGTGCTGCGACTGCCAGGCCGAGCAGTTCCTTGGTCTTGCCGTCCAGCTCGGTCTTGGGATTGAGCTGCACGCCCTTGAATTCGGCCCAGGCGCCGGCGATGCCGGACTCCGGAAACTGCTTGAAGAAGCCGGGCACCGAGCCGAGCGTGGCCTCGATATCCCGGTAGGTTGCCTCAGCCGAACTGTCCTCGGCGAGCGCGCTCGATGCGATGAGCGCGGAGAACCCGGCTGCGACCGCCAGCGCTGCGAACACCTCACGTGCCTTGGTCATGACTTCCTCCATCCGCAGGTCCATGGCCATTTTGCCTGCCTGCTTGGGGAGAATTTGTAGTCCCTGGTGTGGCCCTTCCGCTTCGCCCGGACGGGCCATTTACGCTATGGCCCGTCCGGGCCAGTCTGGCGGGCGGCAAAGGCGGCTGCCGCCGCGCGTGACGGCAGGTCGAGCTTGAGCAGGATGTTGGCGACATGGCGCTTGACCGTGTGTTCGCTGAGGCTGAGCTCGGCTGCGATCGCGGCATTGCTCTTGCCGTCGGCGATCAGCGCCACCACCTCGTTCTCGCGCACTGTCAGCGCCGATGGCTCCACCGCGATCGCCTTGCTGCGGCATGCCGGCTCCAGGTGCTGTTCCGACGTCGCCTCGACCAGCGCCAGCGGCTCGTCGAGATCGTCGAGGGACAGCCGGCCGGCATCGGCGAAATGCAGGCCCGAGCCGGCGGCGAGGTCGGCGACCAGCCGCGAGGCAAGGATGCCGCCGCGCCCGGCATGGTCGGCGATCTGTGCCGTCACGCGGATCGCCAGGCCGGAGGGAGGTCCGCGCATCTCGACCTCGCCGACATGCACGCCTTGCGCGCTGGCGATGCCGATGTCCTGGGCCGCCTCGCGCAAGGCGGCGGCGCAGCGCACCGCTCGCGCCGGGCCGTCGAAGCGCGAGACCAGCATCTCGCCATGCTGGTCGGCTACACGGCCGCCGTGGCGACCGACCAGAAGGCGCCAGGTCTCATGAAAGCGCAGGCTGCGTTCCGCCCACATCCGGTCGCCCAGCCGTGCCGTATCCGAAATGCGGGTAACGAGCAGGGCGGCGAGCACCCGCTCCGTGTCGGGGGCTGCATGCGTGCCGGTCAGGAATTCCTCGACCAGATCGGCGACACGGTTGACGTCGCCCGTCCAGATCGGGTGATCGCGCCCGGTGATTTCGGCGAGCCGCGCGCCGGGGATCTTCTGCGCGAGATAGCGGCTGGCGTCGGGGTTGACCCGCGCGTCATTGCGGCGATGGATCACCAGCGTCGGCGCGCGGATGCTCGCCAGGACGCCGCGCACGTCGATGTCTGCGTTCATCCGGGCCAGTGCGGCGGCTGCGGTCGGGCTGGCCGACAGCCGCTCGAAACGTGCCCACCAGTTGGCGAAGCGGCTGTCGTCGACACGCCCGGGCGCAAAGTTAGCCAGCGTCGCGCCCGTGCCCCACGTGGTCGCCGCCGCCTCGATGAAGGCGTCGAGCCGTTCGCGCCCCATCACCCATTTGTCGAACTGCGCGTAGCCGCCATAGAGCACCAGCGAGCGCGTCCGTTTCGGATAGGTGGCGGCAAACAGGATCGCCATCGGCGCGCCTTCGGAGGCGCCAAGGATTGCGGCCCGGCTCGAGCCCACGGCGTCCATCACCGCGCGGACATCGTCCATGCGCGTTTCGAGGCTGGGCAGGGCATGCGCGTCGACCCGGTCGGAAAGCCCGGTGCCGCGCTTGTCGAAAAGGATCAGGCGGGAAAAGGACGACAACCGGTGCAACAGCCGGCTGTAGCCTTCGTCTTCCCAGTGCAGGTCGAGATTGGAGATGAAGCCGGGAACAAAAACGAGGTCGATCGGCCCCTGGCCGACCACCTGATATGCTATGTGGACGTCACCGCTGCGCGCATATCGGGTCGCGATCAGCCTCATCGGAGCCATCCCATCGGTAGAAACCATTAGGGATGGCTAACATAGCAGATGTTTGGTCGGGGGGAACGGCCTGTTCCGCCGGCCTCGGTGCGGTCAGGCTGCGTCCTGCCTGGGGCGACGGATCGTGGCGGCCGCCTCGATGACCAGCGGCTTCATGCCCTTGCCGCCTTCATCGAACATCTCGAAGAACTGGCGCCGCATGCGCGGATCCCAGAAATCGTTGATGTGCTTGGCGACACCGGCCACACCCTCGTCATGGGGTTTGGTTTCGAAGAAGGTCGCGATCTGGTTCGCCATGTAGACGAGTTTTTCCTTCGTCCCCATCTTGTGCTCTTCATGCGACATTTTTGGCGGCTCCGGTACTTACGCGGTCTGGATGGGTGAAGATGTCGAAATCGTCGCCACGCACGAGCGCAATCAGTGTCATGCCGGCCTGTTCGGCGGTGCGGATGGCCAGTGCGGTTGGCGCCGATACGGCAATGATGAAAGGCGCGCCGATGGCGGCCGTCTTTTGAACCATTTCCACCGACACCCGGCTGGTCACGACCACGGCGCCCGACGCGCCCGATATGCCTGCCTTGTCGAGGGCGCCGGCAAGCTTGTCGAGCGCGTTGTGGCGGCCGACATCCTCGCGCGCCGCGACAATGCCCTTGCCGGGCACGTAGAAGCCGGCTGCGTGTACCGCGCCGGTCTCCGCATGCAGCGGCTGGACCTTGGACAGCAGCTTCACCGCCTGCACGATGTCCTCGGAGGAAAGCCCTGATGTTGCCTTGTGCACATCGTCGACCGAGCGCATCGCCTCTTCGATGGATTCGATGCCGCACAATCCGCAGCCGACAGGCCCGGCGAGACGGCGACGGCGCTGCTCGAAGCGCTTGTTCGCCTTGTCCTTGAGCCTGATCTGGATGTCGATGCCGGCCTCGACGTCCAGCACCTCGATCGACTCGATTTCTTCGACCGAGCCGATGATGCCTTCGGTCAGCGAGAAGCCAAGCGCGAAATCGTCGAAGTCGGCCGGGCTCGCCATCATCACCGCATGCGTGGTGCCGCCATAAGACAACGCCACCGGCGTCTCTTCGGGCACCATGCGGTTGGCAACCGTCGTCCCGCTCGCCCGGCGGGCGAGACGGGAGGTCTGGGTGATTGCGGGGCGAGTGGTCACGCCGTCGCTACTCCGCCGCTTCCAGATGCCCGGCAATGCGCCGGCTCTGCTGTGCCTGCTCGTTGTAGCCCTTCTGCCATTCCGACGGCCCGTTGGAGGCGCCGACCTGAACCGCCGTCACCTTGTACTCCGGACAGTTGGTTGCCCAGTCGGAGAAGTCGGTGGTGATGACGTTGGCCTGCGTGTCGGGGTGGTGGAAGGTGGTGTAGACCACGCCTGGCGACACCTTGTCGGTGATCTGCGCCCTGAGCGTCGTCTCGCCGGCGCGGCTCTGCAGCCGCACCCAGTCGCCGTCGCGCAAGCCGCGGTTTTCGGCATCGTGCGGGTGGATCTCCAGCAGGTCCTCGGCATGCCAGGCGACGTTTTCGGTACGCCGGGTCTGCGCGCCGACATTGTACTGGCTGAGAATACGGCCGGTGGTAAGCAGCAGCGGGAAGCGCGGGCCGGTCTTTTCGTCCGTCGCGACATATTCGGTGCGGATGAACTTGCCCTTGCCGCGGACGAAGCCGTCGATGTGCATGATCGGCGTGCCTTCAGGCGCCTTTTCGTTGCACGGCCACTGCACCGAGCCCATCTTCTCCAGGAAGTCGTAGGAGACGTTGGCGAAGCTCGGCGTCGTCTTGGCAACCTCGTCCATGATTTCGGACGGGTGCTTGTAGTTCCAGTTCAGACCCATTGCCTGGGCGAGTTTCTGCGTCACTTCCCAGTCGGCATAACCGTTCTTCGGGGTCATCACCTTGCGCACGCGGTTGATGCGGCGCTCGGCGTTGGTGAAGGTGCCGTCCTTCTCGAGGAAGGTCGAGCCCGGCAGGAACACGTGGGCGTAATTTGCGGTTTCGTTCAAGAACAGGTCCTGCACGACAACGCATTCCATCGCCTCGAGGCCGGCCGACACGTGCTTGGTGTCGGGGTCCGACTGCAGGATGTCCTCGCCCTGGATGTAGATGCCCTTGAACGTGCCGTCGACGGCGGCGTCCAGCATGTTGGGGATGCGCAGGCCCGGCTCGTTGTCGAGCTTGACGCCCCACAGGCTGTCATAGATGTCGCGCACGGCGTCGCCCGAAATGTGGCGGTAGCCCGGCAGTTCGTGCGGGAACGAGCCCATGTCGCAGGCGCCCTGCACGTTGTTCTGGCCGCGCAGCGGGTTCACGCCGACGCCCTTGCGGCCGATATTGCCGGTCAGCATGGCGAGGTTGGCGATGCCTATGACCGTGGTCGAACCCTGGCTGTGCTCGGTCACGCCGAGGCCGTAGTAGATCGCGCCATTGCCGCCGGTGGCGTAAAGGCGGGCGGCACCGCGGATCGTCTCCGCCGGAACGCCCGAAAGCTTCTCGACTTCCTCGGGGCTGTGGCGCGGATCCGAGACGAACTCTGCGTAATCCTGGAATTCCGACCAGTCGCAGCGCTCGCGGATGAATGTCTCGTTGAACAGGCCCTCGGTGACGATGACATGTGCCAGGGCCGTAACCACGGCCACGTTCGTGCCCGGCTTCAGCGCAAGGTGATGCTCAGCCAGGATGTGGGCCGACTTCACCATTTCCGTGCGGCGCGGATCGATGACGATCAGCTTGGCACCGGCGCGCAGGCGCTTCTTCAGGCGTGAAGCGAACACCGGGTGGGCCGAGGCAGGATTGGCGCCGATGATCAGCGCGACATCGGTGTCTTCGACCGAATCGAAGTCCTGCGTGCCGGCCGACGTGCCGTAGGTCTGGCCGAGGCCGTAGCCGGTCGGCGAGTGGCAGACGCGGGCGCAGGTGTCGACGTTGTTGTTGCCGAAACCCTGGCGGATCAGCTTCTGCACGAGGAAGGTTTCCTCGTTGGTGCAGCGCGACGAGGTGATGCCGCCCACGGCGCCGCGTCCGTACTGGTACTGGATGCGGCGGAATTCCTTGGTCGTGTACTCGATCGCCTCTTCCCACGACACTTCGCGCCAGGGGTCGGTGATCTTCTCGCGGATCATCGGGTTGAGGATGCGCTCCTTGTGGGTGGCGTAGCCGTAGGCGAAGCGGCCCTTGACGCAGGAGTGGCCGCGATTGGCCTTGCCGTCTTTCCACGGCACCATGCGCACCAGCTCTTCGCCGCGCATCTCGGCCTTGAACGAGCAGCCGACGCCGCAATAGGCGCAGGTGGTGACGACCGAGTGCTCGGGCTGGCCGATCTCGATGACCGACTTTTCCGTCAGCGTCGCCGTCGGGCAGGCCTGTACGCAGGCACCGCAGGAAACGCACTCGCTGTCGAGGAACAGTTCGTGCACGCCCGGCGAAACGCGGCTGTCGAAGCCACGGCCTTCGATGGTCAGCGCAAAGGTGCCCTGAACCTCTTCACAGGCACGCACGCAGCGCGAGCAGACGATGCACTTGGACGGATCGTAGGTGAAATAGGGGTTGGACTCGTCCTTGGCCATCCACTTGAAGTTTTCGGCGCCGTCGTTCTTGGCGCGAACGTGGTTGTCGCCTTCATAGCCATAGCGCACGTCGCGCAGGCCGACAGCGCCGGCCATGTCCTGCAGTTCGCAATCGCCATTGGCGGCACAGGTCAAGCAGTCGAGCGGGTGGTCGGAGATGTAGAGCTCCATCACGCCCTTGCGGATATCCTTCAGGCGGCCGGTCTGGGTGTGCACCACCATGCCCGGCATGACGGGCGTGGTGCAGGAAGACGGCGTGCCGTTGCGGCCCTCGATCTCCACCAGGCAGAGGCGGCAGGAGCCGAACGCGTCGACCATGTCGGTGGCGCAGAGCTTCGGGATCTCGATGCCGGCCTCCATCGAGGCGCGCATGATCGAGGTGCCTTCCGGCACGGTGACCTCGAAGCCGTCGACGATCAGGGTGACTTGTTTTTCGGACTTGGAGGCGGGGGTGCCGAAGTCGATTTCGTGTACGAGACCCATGATGCTGTCTCCTATTCCGCTGCCTGTGCGACCGCTGCCGGCCGGAAATCTTCGGGGAAATGGTTGATGGCGCTCATCACCGGATAAGGCGTGAAACCGCCCAGCGCGCAGAGCGAACCGAACTTCATCGTGTTGCAGAGGTCGGTCACCAGCGCGAGCTGCTTCTCCGGCTCGATGTTCTGGGCCAGCTTGTCCAGCGTCTCGACGCCGCGCGTCGAGCCGATGCGGCAGGGCGTGCACTTGCCGCAGCTTTCGATGGCGCAGAATTCCATGGCGAAGCGTGCCTGCTTCAGCATGTCGGCGCTGTCGTCGAACACGGTGATGCCGGCGTGGCCGATCAGGCCGTCCTTGGCCGCGAACGCCTCGTAGTCGAAGGGCGTGTCGAACAAAGCGCGCGGGAAATAGGCGCCGAGCGGGCCGCCGACCTGCACCGCCTTGACAGGACGTCCCGATGCGGTGCCGCCGCCGATCTCGTCGACGATCTCGCCCAGCGTCAGGCCGAAGGCCACTTCGAACAGGCCGCCATGCTTGACGTTGCCGGCGATCTGGATCGGGATGGTGCCGCGCGAGCGGCCCATGCCGAAGTCCTTGTAGTACTGCGCGCCCTTGTCCATGACGATCGGCACGGAAGCGAGCGAAATCACGTTGTTGATGACGGTGGGCTTGCCGAACAGGCCCTGGATCGCCGGCAGCGGCGGCTTGGCGCGGACCACGCCGCGCTTGCCTTCGAGGCTGTTCAGCAGCGAGGTTTCTTCGCCGCAGACATAGGCGCCGGCGCCGGAGCGGATCTCGATGTCAAAGCCTTGGGAGGATCCGAGAACGCTCTTGCCGAGAATGCCGGCCTTCTTGGCGACTTCCACCGCCTTCGTCATCACCGCGATCGCATGCGGATATTCAGAGCGGATGTAGACGTAGCCCTTGGTCGCGTGGGTCGCAAGGCCGGCGATCGCCATGCCTTCGATCAGCACGAAGGGATCGCCTTCCATGATCATGCGGTCGGCGAAGGTTGCCGAGTCGCCTTCGTCGGCGTTGCAGACGATGTATTTCTGCTCGCCGGGGGTATCGAGAACCGTCTTCCACTTGATGCCGGTCGGGAAACCGGCGCCGCCGCGGCCGCGCAGGCCGGACTCGGTCACCTGCTTGACGACGTCGGCAGGGGCCATCTTGACCGCGTTGCGCAGGCCGGTCAGGCCGCCATGCGCTTCGTAGTCTTCAAGCGACAGCGGGTCGGTGATGCCGCAGCGGGCGAAGGTCAGGCGCGTCTGCTTGGCGACGTAGGGCAGCTTTTCTGGGTCGCCGAGCGACAGCTTGTGCTGGCCGCCGGTGATGAAACCTGCGTCGAACAGCGACGCCACGTCCTTGGTCGACACGGGACCGTAGGCTGTGCGGCCGGCATCGGTAACGACCTCGACCATCGGCTCGAGCCAGTACAGGCCGCGCGAACCGTTGCGCACGATCTTGGCGTCGACGCCGCGCTCGGCCGCCTCTTTGGCGATCGCCTTGGCGACCTTTTCGGCACCGAGCGAAAGCGCGCCGGAATCTCCGGGAACGTAGATCGTCACGCTCATTTGCGCACCTCTTCGGCGATTTCTTCGATCTTGTCTGCGTCAAGCCGGCCGATCACCTGGCCGTCGAGCATCGCGGCGGGAGCACAGGCGCACAGGCCCAGGCAATAGATCGGCTCCAGCGTGACCGCGCCGTCCTTGCTGGTCTCGTGGAAGCCGATGCCGAGCGTCTGCTTGATCTGGGCGGCGATGGCATCGCTGCCCATCGACTGGCAGGCCTCGGCCTGGCAGACCTTCAGCACATGCCGTCCAGCCGGGTTGTGGCGGAAATCGTGGTAGAAGGTGAAGACGCCGTGGACTTCGGCCCGCGAAATGTTCAGCGCCTCGGCGATGATCGGCAGGGTCTCCTGCGGAACATAGCCGAATTCCTCCTGGACGCCGTGAAGAATCGGGATCAGCGGACCCTCGAGGTTCTTCATTTCGCTGATCACCGCGGCCGTGCGCGCGGCGAGTTCGGTACTTGCTGGCTGCATGACCACGCAGCGCCCTCCCTGACACTGGCGCCTAACATGGGCGCTATTTCCCTATTGAACCCGATTTTGGCAGCCGGAATCAATAAAGCTGTTTCGTCACATGATAAAAATTTTCTATCGAGTGGACGAAAGCAGGAAAAGCCTAGCTCAGGATTGACGGCGAAAATCGCCTGCCAGCGTCATGGCTTCGTCAAGCAGCGCCTGCACCAGCGTGGTGTTCGGATCGCGCCGCGCCACGACCAGTCCGACATTGTGGCTGGCATCCGGCTCGACGATCGGAATCGCCCTGATAGGTTCGGCAAAACCGAAGGTTTCCGCGAGGTTCAGCGGCATGATCGACGACCATTTGCCGGTGCGGATGTGCGAAAACAGCACGATCATCGAGTTCGATTCGAGCGTCGGTCGGACCTGCACGCCGGCATCGGCGAGGTGCTGGTCGATGATGCGGCGGTTCTGCATGTCGGGGGTCAGGAGGCAAAGCGGCAGCGTGCTCACCTCTTCCCACGTCACCTTGTCACGATCGGAATATTCGTTCCCCGCAGCGGTGATCAGCTGATAGCGCTCGGCATAGAGCGGCACGCTGGTCACGCGCCCCAGCGGTTCGTTGTCGAGATAGGTGATTCCCGCATCGATCTCGAAATTGCCGAGCAGCGACAGCACTTCGATCGACGTCCGCGACAGGATCGAGAAGGTGACGCCGGGATGCTTGTCGCGAAACGGCGTCGTCAGCCGCGGCACCATCGCGAGTGCCGTCGGGATGGCGGCGATGCGGATGCGGCCCGAAAGGCCGTGGCGGGCGGCGCGCATCTCCTCGCGCATGGCGCGGGTGTCGCCGACGATGCGCCGCGCCCAGTCCAGCACCTGCCGGCCTTCCGGCGTCAGGCCCTGGAAGCGCGAGCCGCGCTGCACCAGCATCACGCCCAGGATGTCCTCGAGCTGCTTGATCCCGGCCGAAAGCGTCGGCTGGGTGACGCCGCATTCCTCGGCTGCGCGTCCGAAATGCTGCTCCCTTGCGAGTGCGATGAAGAATTCGAGCTTGTCAATCATGCCGCAAAACTATCCGGCGCCGATCGATTAGGCCAGCCATCACATTGCACTTGCTATGAAAATCACTGGTTGATGAGGTTCAGTATGTTCCCGTCGGGATCCTTGAACCAGGCAACCCTGATGTCGCCGAAGACATGGACGTCGCCTTCATGGCGGGTATCCGGCATGTCGTAGTGCTCGAATGTCACGCCTTTCGACTTCAATTCATCGACCAGCCTGTCGATCTTGTCGCCGACGGCCCAGCTTACCGCTGTCGCCTTGTTGGTTCCGGCATAGTCCGACCGGTAGACGTTGATCACGGTGTCACCGCTCTTCAGCACCGACACCTCCTCGCCCATATGGTCGATCTCCTTGAGGCCGAGCGTGCGCTCATAGAAGGTCTTGGCGCGCCCGAGGTCCTTGACGGCCAGATTGGCAACGGCGTTGATTTGACCAAGCATGTCAGTTTCCTTTCGTGCTGCCCCACATCCTGATGAAGATAGTGCCGCCCCGGCGGGGTGACAGGCTGTTGCGCCAGATCGGCGGACTCACGAGCCGGCGAGGCGCTTCCGTTCGGCGATCGCCTTGAGGGTGGCGAGGCCCTTTTCGAAGTCCGTGCCGACCATCTTGTCGAAGTTCATGAACACCTGCATCACCTTGGACATGAAGGGCGATGGGCCGGTCATTTCCCAATTCAGCCGCGTTTTTCCGTTCTGCGGCTCCATGGTGAAGCGCGCCACATTGTGAGCGTCGAACGGCTTCAGGAAGTCGAGCTTGATGACCACCTTGGTCGGTGCCGTCACCTCGGTGATCTCCATCCGGCCGCTGCCGACCTTCTTGTTGCCCTCCCATTCGTAGACCGCGCCGCGACCCGATTCGGCGCCACTCATCTTGCGCTTGAGGTCGGGGTCGAGCGCTTCCCATGGCGACCAGTCGCGCCAATTGCGGAAGTCGTTGATCAGCGGAAAGATTGCCTCCGGTACGGCAGCGACATCGGTTGTTCGCCGAATGCTGAACGTGGCGGGCTTGGTCGCGGCAATCGCCAGGATGGCGAGGATCGCGATCACGATCAGGCCGAGGATGATGGCGAGAATCTGCATGGTCGTCTCCGTGGATATGGCTTCAGCGGCGGAACGGGATCAGCGCCTGCAGGCGTGGATCGCGCAGATAGAGCCCGCCCCAGGCCATCAGCCCGAGATAGACGCCGAACAAAGTGTGCGAAAACAGCGGGTTGCCGATGCGTAGGTGGATGGCGATGGCGCCGCCGAGATAGCCGGTCAGCAGGATCGCGCCGAGGACGGCCGTTCGTGGCCAGGCATAGAGCGCCGCGCAGGCAAGGGTCAGCACGCCGAGGGTCCGGGCAAGCTCCGGTGGAAAGCCGAGTGCCGCGGTGGTTTCGATCACCACCTGCAGCGGCACGAGTTTGATCGCCGCGTCAAAGACCAGGAACGCGATCACCGCGCCGCTCAGTGCGCGGCCGGTCCACAGTGCCGCGTTCGAAATTGCGGGAGTTTCAATGGCTGAATAGGTCATGTTTTCCTCGTGAAATCGCACTCGTGCTGTTTATTCGGCGTTGCCGCTGCTGATCATCCAGGGCGTGCCGAACTTGTCCTTCACCATGCCGAAACCCTTGGCCCAGAAGGTCGGGCTGAACGGCATGTTGACCGTGCCGCCATCTGCAAGTGCTGCGAAGATCGCCTCGGCCTTGGCCAGGTCGTCCGTGTCGACCGATACCGAAAATCCCGACATCTCCGTCCGGTATTGTGGCGGTGCATCGGAAGCCATGATCATCTCGTCGCCGATGACGAGCTGGGCATTGATGATCTTGTCCTGCCATTCCTCCGAAACGTCCTTGCTGGCCGGCGTTTCGCGGTGAGTGAGCATGCCGACGATCTCGCCGTCGAAAACCTTGGCGTAGAACGCAAAGGCTTCGCGGCAGTTGCCGTTGAAGAACAGGTAGTTGACGAATTTCATCGCATTTCTCCCTGGTTGGGTGTCTGCACCAAGGACGCCGCAGGCTGGTCGATGCCGACACATCGGCAAAAAAATCATGTCCATGACAGGTGGGGCGCGATGCCGCTTTGCCAAGCGCAGCCGTCGACTGCCATTTCGGGTAGCTTGGTTCTTTCGCCAAACTGCATTATCTGAAGCCCAACAAGGAAGCAGACAGGTTCGACACATGACAGTCACCAAAGAAACCGTTGTGGAGCGTCTCAAGACGGTCAACGGCCCGGATTTCTCAGGCAACATCGTCGATCTCGGATTGGTTTCCGACATCTTCATCGCCGACGGCAAGGTGTTCTTCTCGATCACCGTGCCGGCCGCGCGCGCCCAGGAAATGGAGCCGCTGCGTGCCGCCGCCGAGCGCGTTGTCAAGGCCATTCCCGGCGTCAATGGCGCTGTCGTGGCCCTGACCGCCGAGAAGAAGGGCGGCGGCATGGAAGCGCCGGTGCCGCAGCGCCCGGCACCTCCGCGTCCGGCAGCCGCGCCCGCCGCACGCCCCGCACCGCACGCGCCCGCCTCGCAGTCGCAGGGCAAGCGCGGCGTGCCCGGCATTGCCGCGATCATCGCGGTTGCCTCCGGCAAGGGCGGCGTCGGCAAGTCGACGACTGCCGTCAACATCGCACTCGGCCTCGCCGCCAACGGTCTCAAGGTCGGCGTGCTCGATGCCGACATCTACGGCCCGTCGATGCCCAAGCTTCTCGGCATCCATGGCCGCCCCGAAACGGTCGATGGCAAGATCCTGAAGCCGATGCAGAATTACGGCCTCAAGGTCATGTCCATGGGCTTCCTCGTCGACGAGGAGACGCCGATGATCTGGCGCGGCCCGATGGTCATGTCGGCGCTGACGCAGATGCTGCGCGAAGTCGAATGGGGTCCGCTCGACGTGCTCGTCGTCGACATGCCGCCCGGCACCGGTGACGCCCAGCTGACCATGGCCCAGCAGGTGCCGCTGGCCGGCGCCGTCATCGTCTCCACGCCGCAGGACCTGGCCCTGATCGACGCCCGCAAGGGGTTGAACATGTTCAAGAAGGTCGACGTGCCGCTGCTCGGCATCGTCGAGAACATGAGCTATTTCGTCGCCCCCGATACCGGCAAGCGCTACGACATCTTCGGTCATGGCGGCGCCAGGAAGGAGGCCGAGCGCCTCGGCGTGACCTTCCTCGGCGAAGTGCCGCTGGAAATGGGCATCCGCGAAAGCTCCGATGCTGGCACGCCGGTCACGGTAGCCAGGCCCGACAGCGTCGAGGCCAAGACCTATCGCGACATCGCCACCAAGGTCTGGGAGCGGCTCCAGCAAGAGCAGGGCGCCGCCGCAGCCGCCACGCCTACGATCGTGTTCGAATAGGCGAGGGGGCTTCTGCCCCCTCAGCTTTCCCACGGCTGCAGCCGCCATATATCGAGGCCGGCGTCGAACAATCCGGCGTCGGGGTAGCGCTGTTGGCCATGTTCGCCAGTGTTGCAAGGGCCGAATCGGTGGCTGCTCCGCCGGCTTCCAATGTCGTCTGGACGGGAGGGTATGTCGGCATACGAACCGGACATGCAAGGACGTCCGGTTCGGGGTCGCCTACAAGTTCTGATGTCGCGTTGTCCACGGTGGCCGTTTTTGCGTCGGGCATTTGATCGGCAACGCCATTCTCATCGCGTCTGAGACGGTTGGGAAACCGTCGTTCGCCCAGGATGCTCGTTTGGGCCACAATCGGGCGTGGTGGAGCTTATGCGGTGGCGAGGCGCCGAAGCCGAACCGACATCGCCAGAGCGACGAGGATGGCTATGGCGGCGACCCCGCTCGATACCGCTCCCACGCTCTCCAGGCCCAGATGATCGATGGTGAGGCCGCCGAAAATCGCACCAAGTCCTGTGCCGGCGTTGGCGGCGGAAACGTTGATGGTTCCCGCAAGTGCCTGGGCACCCGCGCCAGCCTTCATCACCCGGACCTGGCAGATTGGGAACAAGGCAGTGTAGGCAACGCCCCAAGCGACAAGGGACAAAGTCAATCCGACCGTCGAACCTGCCAAGGGCGCGAATGCGAGCATGGCCACGGCCAGGATTGCGGCGAACAGCATGCTCGCCCCCAGCGGGGCCTTGTCGACCATGCGTCCGCCCAGCCAGTTGCCAAGCATGCCGACCGCACCAAAGCCCATCAGCCACCAGCCGACATGCTTTGGCGCGATGTTTGCCAGACGTTCCAGCATGTCCGCCAGATAGGTGTAGGCGGTGAACATTGCCGTAAAGAGAAAGACTGACAGGAGGACGTTCGCCAAAAAGGCCTTGTCCCTGAGAACATGAGCCTGCCGTGTCCCTGGGGCAGTCGTAGGAGGTGCGGGAAGCTTTTGCATCATCACCGCCATGGCGATCGCCATCGCCAGCGACATGACCGCAAGGACCCAGAAGGTCCCACGCCAGCCTATCGTGTTTGTCGCGATGGTACCGAGCGGGATTCCGAAGACGAGGGCCGCTGAGATACCGAGATAGACCTTTGAAACCGCGCGTCCAGAGTGCCTTTGTCCAGCCAACTGGCCAGCGGTTTCACTGGCAGTCCCCCAGAATACCGGCAGGAACAGAGCCGGGGTAAAACGCGCCGCCGCCAGGACCCATATGTTGGGCGCTACAGCCGCTACGGCGTTCGAAACAACGAAAACAAGCAGGATTCCAATAAACAGCTGCTTTCGATCGAGATGCGACAGGGCAGCCGTCAGAGGTGGCCCGAACAGCATCACCGTGAAGGCGAACAAGGTGACCAACTGGCCGGCAGTGGAGATCGATATATCAAGGTCTCGGGAAAGAGCGGGCAGGATTCCAAGAATGATGTATTCCGTCGTGACGATCAGAAATGCCGCAACTGCAAGGAGAAAGATCGAAAGGCCGGGCTTTGGAATGCCCTCCCGATCCGTGGATGAAGGGAAAGCCGAAGAGGTCGTGTGCATCGATGATCACCATGGGAACGAAGATGCACATCCAGGTATAATGGAAATTTACATGTGTCTCTGGCTAAGATTTCCAGCAATAATGGACTGGAATTCCAGAATTGGGACGAGTCGAGATGTTGCCGGAACGGCTCAAGGGCATTGATGCGTTCGTCGCAGCCGCTGACAGTGGAAGCTTCACGGCAGCAGCTTCGCGACTGAAGATCACCAATTCCGCGGTGGGAAAGGCGGTCGCAAGACTTGAACAGCGCCTTGGTACGCGATTGTTCGCCAGAACCACCCGAAGCCTGTCCCTCACCGACGCGGGCGTGGCGTACTATCGGACATGCGCAAAGATCCTTGCCGACCTTGAGGATGCAGAGGCTGTTCTCACGGCCGAGCGGCTCGAGCCCGCAGGTCGCCTACGGATAGACGTCCCGGTGTCCTACGGGAGGTTGCACGTCCTGCCTCATCTCTTGCGGTTCGCGAACGAACATCCGCGCCTTCGCCCGCAAATTTCCTTTTCCGACCACTTCGTCGATCTGATTGCCGAGGAGATCGATATCGTCGTCCGGATCGGAGGGCCTGCTGTTTGGCAACCCTCCCTCGGGCACCGGCTCCTGGGCTTCGAGCGGGTGATTTTCTGCGCCTCGCCAGAGTATCTGAAGCGCCACGGTCCGGTCTTGTCAGTCGCCGATTTGAAACAACGCGATTGCATCGTCTACAAGAAGGCTGACGGTACAGCCACTTCGTGGATGTTCAAGGAAACCGAAAACGACCCTGGGGTACGTCACGTTGTCGATGGACGCATCGCCGTCGGTAGCGGAGATGCAGAAGTTGCGGCGGTAGCCGCAGGCTGTGGCGTGGCTCAACTTCCGACCTGGCTTGCACAGCACGAGTTGGAAAGCGGGACAATCGTTGCAATACTCCCGGAGGCGTCGACAGTCGGGCTCCCCATCAGCGTCATGTGGCAGCGGAGTAAACAGGAACTGCCGAAGGTTTCTATGGTGCTTGAAGTGCTTTTCAGGACGTTGACCACGGACAGCGATCAATCACGGGAGCGATAGCGGACGTCGTCCCCCGATTTTGAAGCGGATTGCCCGCCAATTCCACGATGCGGCATTGGGCTGTCGAGAACTTCCGATTGTGGCGCGGGGATCATGGCCGGAAGTGGGAAACGCCGCAGCGGTCCGGAACCAGCACGCGACGACGGCCGATAGTCGGCATTCGCCGGCAACCTGCGCGGATGGACGTGCCCCGTTTTTCCACTGGACGGGAAGGGCCGCCGCAGAGGCGACCGCGCCCTGTCAGTCTTGGCCGGCAGCCAGGAACGCCGGCAGGTCGGCGATCGAATCGAGCACGACGTCTGCCATCGGCGTCAGCGACTCGCGTGTGCCCGTTCCCGAAAGCACGGCGATCGCCAGCGCACCGCCGGCCTTGGCCATTTCGAGGTCGTGGCGGTTGTCGCCGACCATCGCGATCTCCGACGGCTTGAGGCCGGTGAGGTCGGAGAAGGCGTGGATCGAATCAGGCGCAGGCTTGGGATTGGCAACCGCATCGTAGCCATAGGCCGCGTCGAACATCTGGGCGACGCCGAGCGACAGCAGCGTCTTTTCCGCCCCGCTGGTCGAATCGTTGGTGGCGACGCCCAGCCGGAAGCCGGCACTGTGCAGGCTGGCCAAAGCGTCCTTGCTGCCGGGCAGCGCCACGGCCTGCGCCGAGCCTTGTTCGGCCGAGACCTGGTCAAACATCTTGACCAGCACCGCCTGCTCGGCATCGTCGGCATCGGGATACCACAGCGCCACGATGTCGGCGTTGGTGCCGGCGGCAAACACCGAATCGGCCTTGAAGCAATGAGCCTCGAAATCGTACCCGGCGGCTTCCATCAGGGCGGTCGCCCGCGCCCGGTCGCCATCCGCCGCCTTCAGCGCCATCATTTCGCCGATGGCGAACCACGTCGCCTGGAAATCGACAAGGGTTCCATCCTTGTCGAAAAGTATGCCCTTGATGCCCCGCAAATCACCTACTCCTTAGCCCTTAGCCGGTGAATATGCTCCACCAGCCCGGCTGTCGAGGCGTCGCTTCGCGCGGCATTTTCCCGCCCCTCCACGACAGGCAGCAGCCCGGTCGCCAGTTCCTTGCCCAGTTCCACGCCCCACTGGTCGAAGGCATTGATGCCGAACAGCTGCGCTTCGACGAAGACGCGGTGCTCGTAGAGTGCGATCAGCCGGCCCAGCATATGCGGGTCGAGCTTGCGGTAGAGCAGCGTTACCGAGGGCCGGTTGCCGGAGAAGACGCGGTGCGGCGCGATCTTGTCGACTTCTTCCGGCTTGATGCCCTTGGTCAGCATCTGCCGCCGCGCCTCTTCCAGCGTGCGGCCCTTCATCAGTGCTTCCGACTGCGCTAGGCAGTTGGCGAGCAGAAGGTCATGGTGTTCCCTAAGGTCGGGCTCATGGCCCTCAGCCCCCGCCAGGAACTCCACCGGAATGTAATCGGTGCCCTGGTGCAGCAGCTGGAAGAAGGCGTGCTGGCCGTTTGTGCCGGGTTCGCCCCAGACCAGCGGGCCGGTGGGCGTCACCGCGGCGCCGCCCGCAACGGTCACGCTCTTGCCGTTCGATTCCATGTCGAGCTGCTGCAGATAGGCCGGCAGGCGCGCAAGCCGCTGGTCATAGGGGATGACGGCGCGCGCCGGATAGTTGCACACCGCGCGGTGCCAGAAGCCGACCAGCCCCATCAGCACCGGAATGTTCTTGAGCAGTGGTGCCGTGGCGAAATGCCGGTCCATGGCGTGCGCACCGGCGAGGAAGTCGCGGAAATTCCGCGGTCCGATCGCCATCATGATCGGCAGGCCGATCGCCGACCACAAGGAATAGCGCCCGCCGACCCAGTCCCAGAAGCCGAAGACGCGCGACGGCTCGATGCCGAAGGCCGCGACCTTGTCGAGTGCGGTCGACACGGCCGCGAAATGGCTGCCCACCGCCTTGGCGCCGAGCGCCTGTTCGACCCAGCGCCGGGCGGTTGCGGCATTGGTCATGGTCTCGACGGTGGTGAAGGTCTTCGACGCGATGATGAACAGCGTCGTTCCGGCGTCGAGCCCCTTCAGCGTGTCGTGGATGTGGGCGCCGTCGATGTTGGAGACGAAATGGGCGCGCGGCCCGTCGTGATAGGGCGCCAGCGCCAGCGTCGCCATGGCCGGGCCGAGATCGGAGCCGCCGATGCCGATATTGACGACGTCGGTGATCTTCTTGCCGGTCGCGCCGGCCGCCTTGCCCGAGCGGATGTCGTCGGCGAAAGCCGCCATGGCGTCGAGCACGGCATGCACGTCCACCGTCACGTCCTGGCCGTCGAGCATGACCGCTTCGCCGCGCGGGTTGCGCAGAGCCGTGTGCAGCACCGCCCGGTCTTCGGTGATGTTGATTCGCTGGCCGGCAAACATCGCCGCGCGCTTGCCCTCGATATCGACCACCTGCGCCAGCTTTTCGAGCAGCACCATGGTCGTCGCATCGACGGCGCATTTCGACCAGTCGAACAACAGGTCGCCATCGGTGATCGAAAAGTTCTTGAACCGCTTCGGGTCGGACGCGAAAGCCGCACGCATGTTCTTCGGCGCTTCCTGACGATGGTTGCGAAGCGCGGCAAGAGCCGCCTGGAAGGGTTGTTCGGTCACCATGGAACTCCGGAAGTTGGGCTGCCCGTTCGCCTGCGACGCCATCCTAGCAGACCTGTGGGCTCATTGAGAGGGTGTCGCGGCGGACTATCGGGGCAAATTTCAATCGATTCAACTGGTCCTGTCAGCAACCGTCGATGGAAAGGTTCACTGGCATAAATCCATAGGATTAGAAAAATTGATTGGTGCAACGGCTTGTGCCAAGGATAGCTTTCTATGGTCCAGCAAAGTCAAAAAGACTGGACATGCAGGAAACGCCACTATGCCACAGCGAAACGACACGGCGATCTGGTCCGGCCTGTTCCGGATTTCAGCGGAATCAGGCCAGACGCTCCAGGCGCAGATCAGGCAGGCGATCGTCGCCGCCATTCTCGACCGGCAGATTGCGGCCTCGATGCCGCTGCCGTCCTGCCGAATCCTGGCAGAAAAGCTCGGTGTTGCCCGCGGCACCGTGGTGCTGGCCTTCCAGCAGCTGGTCGACCAGGGCTTCCTCGTGGCGCGCGAGCGCCGCGGCCACTTCGTCAATCCGGAAGTGCTGGCGACGCCGGCCAAGCCGCAGCAGAAGGCTCCCGACCAGGCCAATGACATCGATTGGAAGGCGCGCCGCAAGATCGCTGCCTCTGACATGCCGCCGCCGGCCAAGCTCGAGAACTGGATCAAGTCGTCCTACCCCTTCGTCTACGGCCAGTTCGATCCGACGCTGTTTCCGACCGCCGAATGGCGCGAATGCAACCGCATGGCGCTGGCCGTTCTGGAGATCCGCAACTGGGCTGCAGACATGGTCGACCGCGACGATCCGCTCCTGATCGAGCAGATCCAGGCGCGTCTCTTGCCGCGCCGCGGAATCTTCGCCAATCCGGACGAGATCATCGTCACGCTGGGCGCCCAGAACGCGCTCTACATGCTGGCCTCGCTCTTGATGTCCAAGGGCTCCAAGGTGGCGATGGAAGATCCGGGCTATCCCGATGCGCGTTCGATCTTCCGCCTCGCCGGTGCCGACATCGAGCCCGTGCCGGTCGATCAGCAGGGTATCGTCACGTCAGCCATCCCCTCGGATGCCGGCTTCGTTTTCGTCACGCCGAGCCACCAGTGCCCGACCATGGTGCCGCTCAGCGCCGAGCGTCGCCAGGACCTTCTCGCCCGCGCCACGCGCAACAACCAGATCATCATCGAGGATGGCTACGACAGCCAGCTGCTCGACGAGGCGCCGCAGCAGGCGCTGAAGAGCCTCGATCGCTCCGGCCGCGTCGTCTATGTCGGCTCGATGTCGAAGACACTCGCGCCTGGCCTGCGCCTTGGCTACATCGTCGCCTCGGCGGATCTCATCGCCGAGCTGCGCGCGCTGCGCCGATTCATGCTGCGCCACCCGCCGGCCAACAACCAGCGCGCGGTCGCCCTGTTCTTGTCGCTTGGCCATCATGAGGCGCTGGTGCGTCGCCTGTCGACGGCCTTCACCGAGAGGCGCAAGCGATTGGTCCAGGCGATCTCGGCTTTTCTGCCGGACTGGCAGTCGACCGACTCGGCCGGCGGCACGTCGCTGTGGCTCGAGGGGCCGCGCGGAACGGACTCGCGCGGGCTTGCCGCGGCGGCGGCGGCGCGCAGCGTCATCATCGAGCCGGGCGAACGCTTCTTTGAGCATGGCGACAAGCCTACACGCTTCATGCGGCTGGGTATTTCCTCGATCGCCCTGCAGCATATCGAGCCAGGAATCCGTGAGCTGGCGACTGCCGCCGGTCGCCGTCCCGCGGCTGCATGATGCCCTTTGCCGGCGGCTTCTCCGTGCCGCCGGTCATATGAGCGCTCTGGCATATCCGGCGGGATATGCTGGCCCATGGTCTGGGCCAATGGACGCTGCATAGTCGCGCAAAGGGAACGAGGCGACACGACGGTGGCATAATCACTGCGGCCAGCCTCACAGAAATTCGGAGGACCTGCATGTCAGTTGCCATCGAAAGCCATGACCTGTCGGTAGAGCAGCGCTCGCGTCGGTCCGGCGGCCGGGAGGCGAGGCGGGCGATGCGCGCAGCACCTTTGGCCGACGACATCCGCCCCATCCGTGCCGGCCTCGAAGGTGGCCGCTTCGGCCCGCTCGGCCGGAACGATCTGGAGCGCATCCACGAGGCGGTGCTGACGCTGCTTGAAACAGTCGGGTTCGCCAATGCCATTCCGAACTGTATCGAGGCGCTGACGCGGGTCGGCGCCAGCTACGGCGACGACGGCCGCATCCGCTTCCCCCGTGCGCTGGTGATGTCGACGATCGAGAATGCCGCCCGCAACTTCACCCTCTGCGGCCAGGACCCCAAACACGACATGCTGATACAGGGCAAGCGCGTGCACTACGGCACGGCGGGCGCCGCGGTGCATCTGGTCGATGTCGAAAGGCGCGAGTACCGCGAATCGCTGCTGCAGGACATCTACGACGCCGCCCGCATCGTCGAAGGGCTCGACAACATCCATTTCTTCCAGCGCCCGATGGTGCCGCGCGACATCCCCGATCCGCTCGATATGGACTTCAACACGCTGTACGCCTGCGTCAGCGGAACGACCAAGCATGTCGGCACCAGCTTCACCGTACGCGAGAACGTCGCCCCGGCGCTGGAGATGCTCTACGAGATCGCCGGCGGCGAGGAGAACTTCCGGGCGCGGCCCTTCGTCTCCAACTCCAACTGCTTCGTCGTGCCGCCGATGAAGTTCGCCGAGGATGCCTGCGGCGTGCTCGAGGCCTGCGTCGAGGGCGGCATCCCGATCCTGCTGCTGTCGGCAGGGCAGGCGGGCGCAACCGCTCCTGCGGCAATCGCCGGCGCGGTCGTCCAGGCGGTAGCCGAAGTGCTCGCCGGCCTCGTCTATGTCAACGCGCTCAAGCCCGGCCATCCCGCCATCTTCGGCACCTGGCCGTTCGTCTCGGACCTGCGCACCGGCGCGATGTCCGGCGGCTCGGCCGAGCAGGCGTTGCTCACGGCGGCCTGCGCCCAGATGGCCCAGTTCTACGACCTTCCCGGCGGCTCGGCCGCCGGCATGGCCGACTCCAAGCTGCCCGACGTCCAGTCCGGCTACGAGAAGGGCATCACCAATGTCATGGCGGGTTTGTCCGGCCTCAATCTGGTCTATGAGTCCGCCGGCATGCATGCCTCGCTGCTCGGTTTCTGCCTGGAAAGCCTGATCATCGACAACGACATGCTGGGCCAATGCCTGCGCTGCGTGCGCGGCATCGAGGTCACAGACGAGGCGCTGTCCATCGCCACCATTTCCGAAGTCTGCCTCAACGGTCCCGGCCATTATCTCGGCAACGAGCAGACGCTGAGGTTGATGCAGACCGAGTATTTCTATCCTGCCATCGCCGACCGCTTCTCGCCCAAGGAGTGGAATGAAAAGGGCAAGCCCGACATATTGGGCCGCGCCATCGCCGAGAAGAAACGCATCCTTGCCGAACGGTTCCCGCGCCATATTCCAAAAGCGACCGACGACAAGCTGCGTGCCCGCTTCGGCGAGATGATCAAGCTGCCGCGCAGCGGCATGGGCGGTTAGGCGCTGCTCAGTCGGCCGTCAGGTCGAAGCGCTCGACGACTTCCGGGTTGATCAGCTTGGCATGCAGCGCCAGAAGTACGATGTCGGCGTCGAAGCCGCTGCCGGCTTCGAGTGCGGCCTCGATGCGCCGCTCCGCCTCCAGCATTTGGTCGCGCCCGTTTGCCTGCGCGAAAACCTCCGGTCCGGCAATGCAGTAGCCGAACAATTGCGCCACCGGCGGATAGGCCGAGGCCGGTGGCTCGTCGGGCCAGCGGTCCTTCATCAGGTTGACGATGGTGAGTTTGACGCCCTCCGGCACCAGCGCCGGATGCAGGTCGACACTGCGCAACGCAGCGTCAAGCTGGCGCAGGTCGCCTGAGCGGCCGAAGATGCCGAGAAAACCAAGGGAAGAGCGCCGTCTAGCCATGATGTCCGTATCCGTTTGCCAAATCACCTAGGTGGTTTGCCCATGGAATTCAAAGGCCGGTGTCCGCATTTGGCCGACATCTTTCCGGCGGGGCCCTGAATTGCTGCGGGCGACGGGCACCTTTTCCTTGAGCGAACGTTGCGCACATTGTCGGTGAAGCCTGATTGGAGACTGCCCAGGTCAATGGTCAGGTCAATGCGCCGGGCTGTTGCTGTGGTCGCCTCGAAGCTGATGGAAAGGAAGTGACGGCCATCGGCATCGTTGTGCCGCCATGCTCGAATTTCATTCCCAAATGGGAACTGTTCGCCTGCCGAAATGCGGCTACTGGCCTTGATCGGACTTCTTTGGCAGTGGGCGGGGGCAATGAAGGTCAAGCGGTACCAGGTACTATTCTGCGGCGTTGCCGCATCCACGATTGTGCTGGCGCAGGCGGCATCTGCCGACAGCTTCACCATCGTCAATGGACAGGCCGTCGGCACCACCCAGATACTCGACACCGCGGGCGACGTCGGCACGGTAGAGGCGGGAGGAACCGTCGATGTACCTGCCGGGCATGGTATCGAAGCCACCGTCGACGGTGTGACCATCACCAATGCGGGTAGCGTCAGCGCCGCGGCATTCGGGGCTTCCGGCATCTACTCCGAGGACGGCAACACGATCACCAATGCGGGCACGGTGACGGGCGGGGATGTTGGCATCCGCGCCAACGACGGCAACGCCATTGCCAACTCGGGCACGCTAACGGGCGGACTATTTGGTATCCGTGCCTTTCACAACAACACCATCACCAATACGGGCGAGGTCACCGGCGGTTGGTCTGGCATTCACGCCTGGGACAACAACACTATCGCCAACTCGGGCACGGCCTCGGGCGGGCTGTTTGGCATCTACGCCAACGACGGCAGCACCATTACCAACTCGGGCATGAGCTCGAGCGCGGACATCGGCATCGGCGTCGACAACTCCAACACCATCACCAATGCGGGCATTGCTGAGGGTGGGCTCAGCGGCATCCGCGGCCTTGACAACAACATCATTGTGAATTCGGGCACGGCTACTGGCGCGAACTTCCTGTCCGCAGGCATCCAAGCCGGTGACGGCAACACCGTCATCAACACGGGCACGGCAAAGGGCGACTATGGCATCCAGGCAGACGAATCCAACACCATCATCAATGCTGGTGATGTAACCAGTATAGGCTCGGGGCTTGCTGGCATCGCCGTCATCGATAACAACACAATCACCAATACTGGCGCGATAACCAGCATCGGTGCGAGCAGTTCTGCCATCTGGCTCCAGAACAATAATACGATCACCAATGCGGGCGCCGCCACAGGTGTTCGTTATGGGATCCGCTCTGGCAGCTTCAACACCGTCACCAATACGGGGACGGCCAGCGGCAACATCGGCATCGCGGCCAGTAGCTCCAACACCATCACCAACTCGGGCACGATTGTCGGCAGCGCGTCTGCTGTTCATCTGGTTGGCACCGGCAACACGCTGAACCTGCTGGCCGGCAGCAACATCCAGGGCATGCTGGCGCTCGGCACCGGCAACATGCTCAACATCGATATCGGCCTCAGTTCGGCCTTTGCCTATACCGGCACGCCGACCATCAACACCTTCGGCCTGCCAAGCCACGACAGCGGTAGCGTCGTTTATGTCGTCGACCCGACCGGTTTTTCCACCGCCGACGAGATGGTCGCCGACTTGACCGGGGTCGTGGCCGGCGCGCTCGATGAACGCTTTACCGCGGCGCGCAGCGGCCCCGTTGCTGTCGGCGACGGCGCCGAGGGCGCCGGCACGGTCGCCTGGCTCACAGCTCTCGGCAGCCATCGCGACCAGAAAACCGACGGCCTCGACGCAGGCTTCGACAACCAGATCGGCGGCTTGATGGCCGGCGCCGACGGGGCAATCGGCGAGGGCTGGCGCGGCGGCTTGTTCATCGGCGCCGCCGCAAGCCGCATGCGGACAGACCGGGACTCCCAGGCCATCGACACCGGCAACTATTTCGCCGGCGGCTATGCGGGTTTTTCAGGCCCCGGCGGCTTCGTCGACTTGTCGCTGACGGCTGGCCTGTCGGATTTTTCCAGCGACCGGCGCGTCGCCAACAACTTGGCTCCTGGCGGTTTCGAGCATGCCGAAGCCGACTACAACGGCGTCTTCATCAGCCCCTCGGTCACCTTCGGCAGGGATTTTTCAATGGCCAATGGCGGCGTCGTCACGCCGAGCCTGCGGGCGCGCTACGCCGGGCTGTTCCTTGGCAGCTACGAGGAAAGCGGATCAGCAGCGAACATCAGCGTCGACAACCGCACGGTAAACGTGTTCGAGCTGCGCGGGCAGTTGGCCTATGGCCTGGCACCGTGGCAGGCCGAAAACGGCATCTTCCGCGCAACGCTGCGCGCCGGCGCGGACGGTGTCTTTTCCGATGGCGGCAGCATCGAAGCGGGAATTGCCGGCAACCCGCTCGATTTCGCGGCGGTCGACGGCTCCGACCAGATCCTGCGCGGCTTTGCCGGCTTCGATGCGGCCTATGCCACGGCAGGCGGCGCAAGCTTCAATGTCGGGACCGAACTTGGCTACGACAGCAACAGCGCCTTCACCGCAAGGGCCGAAATCGGTTTTGACATGCCGCTGTAGCGAGGCTGCTTCTTTCCTTCCCGGAGGTTTGCTCCCTGGATGGAGCTTTCTGGGAGCTCGGCCGCGCGTGCCTGGCGCATTTAGCGGCCCGAGCTTGACAGAGAAACTTGTCCGCTGTAGTTAACAAGTATGTTAATTAACAGTCGTGCTAAATAAATGACCGAAGATCGCCTCGATGCTACGTTCGCCAGCCTCGCCGACCCGACGAGGCGAGCCATTCTCGCCCGGCTGGCGCAAGGGGAGGCGACGGTCAACGAACTGGCAGAACCGTTCGAGATGAGCCTGCCGGCCATCTCTAGGCATCTGAAGGTACTTGAGCGCGCCGGCCTCATCAGCCGAGGCCGCGAGGCGCAGTGGCGGCCGTGCCGGCTGGAGGCCGGGCCGCTCAAGGACATCGCCAACTGGGTCGAGCACTATCGCCGCTTCTGGGATGCGAGCTTCGACCGCATGGCCGACTATCTCAAGGAACTGCAGACAGTGAAAACCAAGGGAGACCGGGATGACCGCAAGAACTGACGCCGTCGCAGCACAGTCGCTTTCGCTCGAATTCTCCAGGGTCTTCGATGCGCCGCCGGTTCTCGTCTTCAAGATGTGGTCGAGCCCTGAGCACCTGACCCGCTGGTGGGGTCCGAAAGGCTTCACCTCGGCCGTCAAGAAACTCGAATTCCACAAGGGTGGGCGCTACCACTTCCTCATCCTCGGCCCAGGCGGCCAGGATGACAGCATGTCGTCCGGTATGTCCGGCACGTTCCGCGAAATCGTCGAGGGCGAAAAGATCGTCTTCACCTTCGCCTGGGACTACGACCCCGAGTGGCAGACGCTGGTGACGGTGACGCTTGTGGCCGAAGGCACGGGAACGCGGCTGACCTTCCGGCAGGAGCCGTTCCTCGATATCGAAACGCGCGACTCGCATCTGGGTGGTTGGGGCGAATGCCTCGATCGCCTGGCCGACGCGCTCGCCGGCCGTCCCGTGGTCTGAGTTTTGCGCGCCAGACCGGCGCGCGACGACTGCCTGTCTTGAAACTGCGCTTGCCGAGGGTCGTCGCCGATCCTCGGAACGATGCGCCATGCCGAGGAGCGACGAATGCTGAAATCCTATCGCGGCAGCTGCCATTGCGGAGCAGTCCATTTCGAATGCCAGCTCGATCTCGCGCCCGAGGGCCAGCGCTCGAAGCCAGAACTCGACGGTGTCTGGTGGACGTCGAGCTTCCGCTGCAATTGCTCCTGGTGCGCCAAGACGCGGTTCTGGAAGGGTTTTGCCCGCCCGTCCGGTTTCCGCGTCACTTCTGGAGCCGACATGCTGACCGAATACCGCTTCGGCGAGGCCGCCATCCGCCACACCTTCTGCAGCCGCTGCGGCGTCCATCCCTTCGCCACCGCGAGCTTCGAGCCGATGGGCGGCGATTTCCACGCCGTGAACATCGCCTGCCTTGATGACGTTCCGCCCGAAGAATTGGCCGCCATTCCGATCATCTTCGAGGACGGTCGCAACGACGCCTGGGACAGGCCGCCGGCGGTGACGTCCTACCTGTAGCCCACGCACTGACAGTTTGAAGCCGAGCATGACGGCCGCAATCCTGCGGCCGATAGGAAACTTGTGTCCAAACGATGGAGAGCAAGATGCAGCATGAAATCGTATCGAAAGAGCAGTGGGTGGTGGCGCGGCGCGCGTTGCTCGCCAAGGAAAAGGCGATGACCCGCGCTCGTGACCAACTCAGCGCCGAGCGGCGCGAACTGCCCTGGGTTCGGATCGACAAGCCATACTTCTTCGACGGGCCCGAGGGCCGGCTGTCACTATCCGACCTGTTCGCTGGCCGCAGCCAGTTGTTCATCAAGCATTTCATGATGGGCCCGGGCCAGCAACACCACTGCGTCGGCTGCTCGTTCGAGCTCGACAATGCCGAAGGCGTGCTCGTGCATCTCGAAAATCACGACGTCAGCTACGTCGCCGTGGCGCGTGCGCCGATTGTGGAAATCGAGGCGCTGAAGGCGCGCATGGGCTGGCGCGCGCGCTTCGTCTCGTCCTACGGCAGTGACTTCAACTTCGACTTCAATGTTTCCTACACACCCGAGCAACTGGTGGCGAAGAAGGCTACCTATAACTTCGGCCCGCTCGACTTCGAGATCGAGGATCTCTCCGGCGACAGCGTCTTCTACAAGGACGATAACGGCCAGATATTCCTGACTTATGCCAACTTCGGCCGCGGCAGCGAAATGTATCTTGGTGCCTACGGCATTCTCGATGCCATGCCCAAGGGCCGCAACGAAAACGGGACTTCCAACGACCTGACAAGCTGGGTGCGGCCGCACGACATGTATGGCAAGGGCGGCATGGTCGAGCCGACGGGCCGCTATCACCCGGCCGATTGCGGCTGCGGCAAGCACGTCTGAGCGATATGTGCTGCGCGCTGGCCGGCCTGATGCTTGCGATGGTCGCCATATGGCGGCGGCTGCTCGCTGTGGCGTCAGGCTGGTGTCGCATGCTGCGATGGGCTGCGGTGTTCGCCGCGGCCCTGGTGCTTGGTGTCGGTGCTGCTGCTGCCGCCGCGCAGCATTTCGGCCACTACGCCGAACGCGCCGACGCCAACCGGCGCACGGTGCTTGCCGAGGTGCTCGCCCAGCCAATCTGCGCCGGCACGCCGGCGAGCCGTTCGAAAGATCAGCTGCTGTCGCAACTCGACTGACCAATGCGTCTGGTTCCCGCGCGGCGATCCCTCAGTGATTGTCGCGTGGAATACCCTTGGTCTGGGCGACGCGCTGGTATTTCACTGCCGGCTTCAGCACCATGCCGTCCGACAGCTGGTCGACCATGCCGCGCTGGATCTCCTGCCACGGCGTCTGGTGCGCCGGGAAATGGTAGCCGCCATTGGCCTGCAACTCGGCGCGGCGACGGGCAAGCTCGTCGTCGCTGATGAGGATGTCGGCGGTGCCTTTCCTGAGGTCGATGCGCACCCGGTCGCCTGACTTCAGCAACGCCAGTCCGCCGCCGATGGCCGCCTCCGGCGAGGCGTTGAGGATCGACGGCGAGCCCGACGTGCCCGACTGGCGCCCGTCGCCGATGCAGGGAAGCGAATGGATGCCGCGCTTGAGCAGGTAGGCCGGCGGCTGCATGTTGACCACCTCGGCACCGCCGGGATAGCCGACGGGGCCCGCGCCGCGCATGAAAAGCACCGTGTTCTCATCGATGTTTTCGGCCGGGTCGTCGATGCGGGCGTGATAATCCTCCGGCCCGTCGAACACTTTTGCTGTGCCTTCGAAGGCTTCCGGATCGCGTGGGTTCGACAGATAACGGTCTCGGAATTCCTTCGAGATCACGCTGGTCTTCATGATCGCGCTGTCGAACAGATTGCCCCTGAGGTTGATGAAGCCGGCATCCGTCTTCAGCGGCTCGGCGACCGGCCGGATCACCTTGGGGTCCATGTTTTCGGCACCGGCGCAGTTCTCGCCCATGGTCTTGCCATTGGCGGTGGCCGCATCCGGATGGGGCAGCAGGCCCGCCTTCATCAGTTCGGCGACCACCGCCGGCACGCCGCCGGCATGGTGATAGTCCTCGCCGAGATATTCGCCGGCCGGCTGCAAATTGACCAGCAGCGGCACATGATGGCCGACCTTTTGCCAGTCGTCATTGTCGAGCGGCACGCCGAGATGGCGGGCAATCGCGTTGAGGTGGATCGGCGCGTTGGTCGAGCCGCCGATCGCCGAATTGACGACGATGGCGTTCTCGAACGCCGCGCGCGTCATGATGTCGGACGGCTTCAGGTCCTCGCGCACCATGTCGACGATGCGCTTGCCGGTCTCGTAGGAGATCTGGCCGCGCTCGCGATAGGGCGCGGGGATGGCCGCCGAGCCCGGCAGTTGCATGCCCAGCGCCTCGGCTAGGCTGTTCATCGTCGTTGCCGTGCCCATGGTGTTGCAGTAGCCGACCGAGGGTGCGGACGATGCGACGATGTCCATGAACTGGTCGTAGTCGATCTCGCCGGCCGACAGTCTTTCGCGCGATTCCCATACCACCGTGCCCGAGCCGGTGCGTTTGCCCTTGTGCCAGCCGTTGAGCATCGGCCCGACCGACAGCGCGATCGCCGGGATGTTGACGGTCGCCGCCGCCATCAGCAGCGCCGGCGTGGTCTTGTCGCAGCCGATGGTCAGCACCACGCCGTCGAGCGGATAGCCGTAAAGCACCTCGACGAGGCTGAGATAGGCGAGGTTGCGGTCGAGCGCGGCGGTCGGGCGCTTGCCGGTTTCCTGGATCGGGTGGCACGGGAACTCGAACGGCACGCCGCCGGCAGCGACGATGCCCTCGCGCACCCGCTTGGCCAGCTCGATGTGGTGGCGATTGCACGGTGACAGGTCCGAGCCGGTCTGGGCGATGCCGATCAGCGGCTTGCCCGACTGCAGCTCCGCGCGTGTCAGGCCGAAATTCAGATAGCGCTCGAGATAGAGCGCGGTCATGCCGGGATTATCGGGATTGTCGAACCACTCCTGCGAACGGAGCTTCTTCGTCGTCTTTTGGCCGGCCATCGATTTCTCCCGTATTCCGACCTGCATCGTTATTCCAAGCACGAAAACGCTACAAGCGCGATGCCGGAGCGTGTGCCGTGGCTGCCGGCCGAGGGCGCTGCCTGGCGTGGCTCCGGCGCGATGGACAAGCCCGATTTGCTGCGTTACCCCTCGTTTGGTCAGTTCATTTGGGAGGGATTTGCCGTGGCTCTGGTGATCGAAGGCGAAGAGAAGATCGCAGCCCCCATCGACGTGGTCTGGAAGGCGCTGAACGACCCCGCGATCCTGAAGGAGAGCATTCCGGGCTGCGAGAGCCTGGAGATGTCGTCGCCGACCGAAATGGCCGCCAAGGTGGTTCTCAAGATCGGCCCGATCAAGGCGACCTTCGCCGGCGAGGTCACGCTCAAGAACCTCAAGCCACCGCATTCCTACACCATCGAAGGCGAGGGCAAGGGCGGCATCGCCGGCTTCGCCAAGGGCGGCGCGGATGTCACGCTCACCGAGGACGGTCCTGACGCGACCATCCTCAAATACGCGGCCAAGGCCGATGTCGGCGGCAAGATCGCCCAACTCGGCAGCCGCCTGATCACTTCGACGTCGAAGAAGCTGGCCGGGCAGTTTTTCTCTACCTTCGGCGAGAAGGTGGGCGGAGCATAAGCCCCTTCTCCCCTTGTGGGAGAAGGTGGCCGAGCGAAGCGAGGTCGGATGAGGGGTGTTGGACGGAGCTCGACTTCCGGGTGCCCACCAATGTTTCCTATTGTCGCCTCTCATTTCTTCCAACACCCCTTGCATGTTTGGGCTGCGCGCCAACCTGCCTTCTCCCACAAGGGGGAGAAGGCAGGTTCTCGCCTTGCCACACCCCGTTTCCGGTCTGGCTATTGTTTGAGGTTCGGGAAGCGGGGCGCGAGGCCGTGCCTTCCGATTGTAATTATGTGGCGCGACGTTCGCGCCCCGCCCGATGTTCTTGCCCCGCTCAGTCGCCTCGGCTTTCACCGCCAGCCGCCGCAAGGCCCGGATTTGGGGGCTCATCACCCAGCAGGAGATCCGACCTCCTGCCAGCCCGGCACCGGCGCTTCCCCCCGCTGCCCGGTGCGCACCGGAGTCCCGTGGAAGATCGCAAGGGGAATCATACGGGAGGCGGAGAGGGGGTTGAAAAACGGGGACGGTCTATCCACACGGATTGCTGACAGATGATGACAGTTTCGGGATGCGCTGGGCGTTGATTCTGGACCGCAGCGGCAGCTGCCACTTCACGGCATGGATCCCCGGGTCTCCGCACGTCGCTGCGCTCCTGCTCCGCCCGAGGATGACGAAGGCATGTAGGCTTCCGGCTAATCTCCAAGATGGCATTTGGCAGGAAATGCCGGCATGCGCCCGCAAAGATAAAGGCATGTTCAAAGGATCGTGTTTGGTGCCAATCGTCGACGTCCGCGATTTGCCTAGGGCGTAGATGCCTTCGTCATCCACGGGCGGAGCAGGAGCGAAGCGAGTGCGGAGACCCGGGGATCCATGCCGTGAAAGTTCCGCCATGCTGACGGTTCCAGCGAATTCGCCAGCTGAGGATCGGGGACGCAGTGAGCCGCGCCAGAATGCCACAAAAAACAGCCACCGTGGAGAACTTCTCCACGGTGGCAGCGTGTTCATCGCGATCGAGCGGAAACTAACCCCTCAGTTCGCGCCTGAGAATCTTGCCGACATTGGTCTTCGGCAGCTCGGTGCGGAACTCGATGTATTTCGGCCGCTTGTAGCCGGTCAGGTTTTCGCGGCAGTAGGCGATCAGCGTCTCGACGGTGAGGTCGGGATCCTTGCGCACGACGAACAGTTTGGGCACTTCGCCCGAATGCTCGTCCGGCACGCCGATGGCCGCGACTTCGAGCACGCCGGGATGCTGGGCGACGACGTCCTCGAGTTCGTTGGGATAGACGTTGAAGCCCGAGACCAGGATCATGTCCTTCTTGCGGTCGACGATCTTGGTGAAGCCGGCCTCGTCCATGAAGCCCATGTCGCCCGACTTGAAGTAGCCGTCCGGCGTCATCACCTTGGCGGTCTCGTCGGGCCGGTTCCAGTAGCCGGCCATCACCTGCGGTCCCTTGATGCAGATCTCGCCGACCTCGCCGAGCGGCATGTCGTTGCCGTCCTCGTCGCGGATGGCGATGTCGGTCGAGGGCAGGGGCAGGCCGATGGTGCCGGTGAAGTCGGGCGACGAGCACTTGTTGGCGGTCGCCACCGGCGAGGTCTCCGACAGGCCGTAGCCCTCGGTGATGTGGTTGCCTGTCGCCTTCTTCCAGCGTTCGGCGACCGGCCGTTGCACGGCCATGCCGCCGCCGAGCGAGAGGATCAGGCCGCTGAAGTCGAGCTTGCGGAAATCCTCGTTGTTGGTCAGCGCGTTGAACAGCGTGTTGAGGCCGGGGAAGATGTTGAAGTTGAACTTGCCCAGTTCCTTGACGAAGCCGGGGATGTCGCGCGGATTGGGGATGAGCACGTTGAGGGCGCCTTGCTGCATGCCCATCAGCGCGTTCACCGTCAGCGCGAAGATATGGTAGAGCGGCAGCGCGCAGACAAAGGTCAGGTGCGGCGGCTTGGGCCGCACCGTGTAGGCGTCCTCGACCCACAGCGCCAGCTGCGCGACATTGGCCAGCACGTTCGTGTGGATCAGCATCGCGCCCTTGGAAACGCCGGTCGTGCCGCCGGTATATTGCAGGAAGGCGATGTCGTCGGGGGCAACCGCGACGGGCTTGAGGCTCTTGCCCGAACCCTCCTTGAGCGCTGCCATGAACGTGACGTGGCCGGGCAACGACCAAGCCGGCACCAGCTTCTTGACGCGGCGCACGACCAGGTTGACCAGCACGCCCTTGAGCCCGAGCATCTCGCCCATCGAGGCGACGACGACGTGCTTGACGCCGGTCTTGGCGACGACCGCCTGCAGCGTGGTGGCGAAGTTCTCCAGGATGATGATGGCTTCCGCGCCCGAATCCTTGAGCTGGTGCTCGAGTTCGCGCGGGGTGTAGAGTGGGTTGACGTTGACGACGGTGTAGCCGGCGCGCAGCACCGCCATCATGGCGACCGGGTACTGCAGCACGTTGGGCATCATGATCGCCACGCGCGCGCCCTTGGCGAGGCCCTTCGACTGCAGCCAGGCGGCAAACGCCGTCGACATGCGGTCGAGCTCGCCATAGGTCAGCGACTTGCCCATGCAGGAGAAGGCGGGACGGCCGGCATAGGTCTGGCAGGCGGCGGTGAGCAGGTCGCCGATCGACTGGTAGGCCAGCGGCGCGATCTCGGCGGCCATGTTGGCGGGGTAGCTCTTCAGCCATGGCCTGGTGCCGGCCTTGACCGGGGTGGGCTTGGTGGCTGCCTTGGCCGCCGGCTCGGCCTTTGCCGCCGGAGACTTGGTGGCGGGCTTGGCCTTTGCCGCGGGAGACTTGGCGGCAGGCTTGGCCTTCATCGGCGCCGCGGCCTTGGCTGCGGGCTTCGGCATTTCGGCAAGCTTGGCCGGGGCGGCTTTGGTGGATTCGGATTTCGCAGCCACCGGCTTGGTCGCAGACTTGGCGGGCGCGGCGGGAGCAGCCTTCGCAGGTGCGACCTTGCCAGCAGGCGCGGTCGCTACCGGTTCGGCCCTGGCAGCAGCAGGCTTGGTTTCGGCCGGCTTTGCCTTGGTTGCAGCCGACTTGGGCGTTGCCGGCTTGGCACTGGCGGGCTTTGCCGGCGTGGCCTTCGCCTTGGCTGCTGGCGCGGCGGCTTTCGCCTCGGCCTTCCTTGCGGGAGCTGTCGTCTTGGCTGTCGGCTTGGCGGCGGGCTTCGCCGGGGCTGTCGATTTGGCGGCCTCGGCCTTCGGCGCGGCAGGCTTGGCGGTTGCCCTGGTTTCGGGCTTTTCCTTGCCGGCGGGTTTGGTGGCCGCCGTCTTCGTTGCGGTGTTTGCCGTACGCGCCTTGCCGGTAGATTTAGCCAATGCAGCCTCCCACGTTGTTCTTGTTTTTCCGGCTTGATGGACCGCCGGCATTCGCCCTCGTGATCAGTCGCAGCGCCGCAAGAACAGTGCCGCGTCGGGGCATGTTGTAGTTGTTTGTATTGCCACCTGACGTTAACGGCAAGTATCACCCAACGTCAGCTAGACACACGAATTGCGCTTTTTTTGGCACGGCTGGACCCGGCCACGACGCGGCCGGCCCGATATCGCGACCGGGACGGGATATGGCGTAGCGGACGCTGATAAAGCGGTTTCTGATGAAGCGTCGGCAAAGTTGAAATCGACTGCCCGGTAATGAAACTTCGAAAAAAACAGACTGTCTTCAAGTCATCTGTGGGTAATTTATTCTGCTTACCAAAGGGCACGTAGGCGGGGAGTTCCAAAGCTGAATAAACGGTGCTTATATGCGCGCCTGCGAGCCTGACGGGTAGGGCTTGGGAAAAATCATAGGGAGTGTTCAATGTTCAAAAAAACGACCTTTGCGGCCGCGTTGCTGGCTGCAACCGTCCTCAGCGGTGCGGCGAGCGCCAAGACGTTCGTCTACTGCTCGGAAGGTTCGCCGGAAGGCTTCGATCCGGGCCTCTACACTGCCGGCACGACTTTCGACGCTGCTGCGCACACCGTCTACAACCGCCTGCTCGAGTTCAAGAAGGGCACGACCGAGACCGAGCCGGGCCTGGCCGAGAGCTACACGATCTCCGACGACGGCCTGGAGTACACCTTCAAGCTGCGTCCGGGCGTCAAGTACCAGACCACCGAGTTCTTCACGCCGAGCCGTGACTTCAACGCCGATGACGTCGTCTTCTCCTTCGAGCGCCAGCTCAAGGCCGACAATCCCTGGAACAAGTACGTGACCGGCGCTTCGTGGGAATATTCCGCCGGCATGGGCTTCCCGGAAGTCATCAAGTCGGTCGAGAAGGTCGACGACCTGACGGTCAAGATCACGCTCACCCGCAAGGAAGCGCCGTTCCTCGCCAACATCGCGATGCCGTTCGCTTCGATCGTGTCGAAGGAATATGCCGACAAGCTGCAGGCCGACGGCAAGATGAACCAGATGAACCAGATGCCGCTCGGCACCGGTCCGTTCAGCTTCGTCGCCTACCAGCAGGACGCCATCATCCGCTACAAGGCCAACCCGGATTACTGGGGCGGCAAGCAGAAGATCGACGACCTGGTCTTCGCGATCACCCCTGACGCATCGGTTCGCTACCAGAAGCTGAAGGCCGGCGAATGCCACCTGATGCCGTTCCCGAACGCTGCAGACGTGGCCGCGATGAAGGCCGACACGAACCTGAAGGTGATGGAGCAGGAAGGCCTGAACGTTGCTTACCTGGCCTACAACACCACCCAGGCTCCGTTCGACAAGCCGGAAGTCCGCAAGGCGCTGAACCAGGCCATCAACAAGCAGGCGATCGTCGACGCCGTGTTCCAGGGTGCTGCCACCCCGGCAACCAACCCGATCCCGCCGACCATGTGGTCGTATAACAAGGCCGTCGAAGACGACAAATACGATCCGGAAGCCTCGAAGAAGGCACTTGAGGCAGCCGGCGTCAGCGGTCTCAAGATGAAGGTGTGGGCGATGCCGGTTTCGCGTCCCTACATGCTCAACGCCCGCCGCGCGGCCGAACTGATCCAGTCCGACTTCTCCAAGGTCGGCGTCGAGGTCGAGATCGTCTCCTACGAGTGGGCCGAATATCTCGACAAGTCGAAGGCCAAGGATCGTGACGGTGCCGTCATGCTCGGCTGGACCGGCGACAATGGCGATCCGGACAACTTCCTCGACACCCTGCTCGGTTGCGACGCCGTCGGCGGCAACAACCGCGCCCAGTGGTGCAACAAGGAGTTCGACGACCTGGTGACCAAGGCCAAGGAGACCAACGACCTGGCCGAGCGCACCAAGCTCTATGAGCAGGCGCAGGTGGTGTTCAAGAAGGACGCCCCCTGGGCGACCATCGACCACTCGCTGTCGGTCGTGCCGATGCGCAAGAACGTCGAAGGCTTCGTCCAGAGCCCGCTCGGCGACTTCGCCTTCGACGGAGTTGACATCACGGAGTAAGGTTGCCTAAACATGGCCAACCTGGGTTGGGGCGCTTGGACGACAAGCGCCCCAATGCACATTTTGTGCTACCCTTACCTTTCTCGGAACATTCACTTAAAGGTCTGACATGCTCCGGTTCCTATTGGGGCGGCTAGCCGTCCTCATCCCGACATTCGTCGGGGTTTCCATCATCGCATTCTCATTCATCCGACTTCTGCCCGGCGATCCCGTAGCCCTCCTGTCGGGCGAGCGCGTCATGTCGCCGGAGCGCCACGCGGAAATCTCCGCCCAGCTCGGTTTCGACCGGCCGATCGTCATCCAGTATCTCGACTACCTCTGGGGCGTCGTGCGGGGCGATTTCGGCACTTCGATCGTCACCAAGCGGCCGGTGGTCGACCAGTTCTTCGAGCTGTTCCCGGCGACCGTCGAGCTTTCGCTCTGCGCCATCATCTTCGCCGTCGTGCTCGGCATTCCCGCCGGCATGATCGCCGCCATCAAGCGCGGCTCCTTCGCCGACCAGGCGATGATGGGCACGGCGCTGGTCGGCTTTTCGATGCCGATCTTCTGGTGGGGCCTGCTGCTGATCATGCTGGTGTCCGGCATGCTCGGATGGACGCCCGTCTCCGGCCGCATCTCGCTGATGTATTACTTCCCGCCCGTCACCGGCTTCATGCTGATCGACTCGCTGCTGTCCGGCCAGGCCGGCGCCTTCAAGTCGGCCGTCAGCCACCTGATCCTGCCGACGATTGTGCTGGGCACCATCCCGCTTGCCGTCATTGCGCGCCAGACGCGCTCGGCGATGCTCGAAGTGCTGTCGGAAGACTATGTCCGCACCGCGCGCGCCAAGGGCCTGTCGACCTTCCGTGTCGTCGGCGTCCATGCGCTGCGCAACGCCATGATCCCGGTCGTCACCACGGTCGGCCTGCAGGTCGGCGTGATGCTCGCCGGCGCGATCCTGACCGAGACGATCTTCTCCTGGCCGGGCATCGGCAAGTGGATGGTCGATTCCGTGTCGCGGCGCGACTACGCCGTCATCCAGGGCGGCCTGCTGATGATCGCCGCCGTCATCATGCTGGTGAATCTTGCCGTGGACCTGCTTTACGGTCTCATCAATCCGCGCATCCGGCACTAGGAGGGCGTCATGTCTCAAGCTGCTGCAACAAGCGCCGTTTCGACTGATCCGTCCCGCCGGGCGCGACTGGCCGAATTCTGGTACTACTTCTCCGAAAACCGCGGCGCCGTCATCGGCCTCGTGTTCTTCATTTTCCTGGTTCTGCTGGCGATCTTCGCCCCGCTGATCGCACCGCACGATCCGACCCAGCAGTACCGCGACGCGGTCCTGGTTCCGCCGGTCTGGCAGGAGGGCGGCCGCGCCGACTTCCTGCTCGGCACCGACGCCGTCGGCCGCGACATGCTTTCGCGCCTGATCTTCGGCACCCAGTTCTCGCTGTTCGTCGGCGTCATCGTGACGACGCTGTCGCTGGTTGTAGGTGTCGTGTTCGGCGTGATCGCCGGCTACTTCCGCGGCTGGGTCGACACCGCCATCATGCGCGTGATGGACATCATCCTGGCCTTCCCGTCGCTGCTGCTGGCTCTCGTGCTGGTGGCCATCCTCGGGCCGGGCCTTGTCAACGCCATGATCGCCATCTCGCTCGTCTACCAGCCGCATTTCGTGCGCCTGGCCCGCGCCGCGGTGATGAGCGAAAAGAGCCGCGACTACGTCGTCGCCGCCAAGGTGGCCGGTGCCGGCCATATCCGCCTGATGTTCAAGACGATCCTGCCGAACTGCATGGCGCCGCTGATCGTCCAGGCGACGCTGTCGTTTTCGAGCGCCATTCTCGATGCCGCCGCACTGGGCTTCCTCGGCATGGGCGCGCAGCCGCCGACCCCGGAATGGGGCACGATGCTGGCCGAGGCCCGCGAGTTCATCCAGAGCAAATGGTGGGTGGTGACGCTCCCGGGCGTGGCGATCCTCATCACCGTTCTGGCGATCAACCTGATGGGCGACGGCCTGCGCGACGCGCTCGACCCGAAGCTGAAGAGGTCCTGACATGGCACTTCTTGAAATCGAAAACCTGGTCGTCGAATTCGAGACGGCCTCTGGCCCCTTCCGGGCGGTCAACGGCGTGTCGATGAAGGTTCACGAGGGCGAGGTTCTCGCCATCGTCGGCGAATCCGGTTCGGGCAAATCGGTGTCGATGCTGGCGGCGATGGGCCTCTTGCCCTGGACGGCCAAGGTCACGGCCGACAAACTGACCTTCAACGGCCGCGACCTGCTGTCGATGTCGGCCAACGAGCGGCGCAAGATCATCGGCAAGGAAATTGCCATGATCTTCCAGGAGCCGGTGGCCAGCCTCAACCCGTGCTTCACCGTCGGCTTCCAGATCGAGGAAGTGCTGCGCATGCATTTGGGGCTCGACAGAGCCGCGCGCCGCAAGCGGGCGATCGAGCTGTTCGAGGCGGTCGGCATTGCCGACCCGGCCGAGCGCCTCGGTTCCTACCCGCACCAGATGTCGGGTGGCCAGTGCCAGCGGGTGATGATCGCCATCGCGATCGCCTGCAACCCCAAGCTCCTGATCGCCGACGAGCCGACCACGGCACTCGACGTGACGATCCAGAAGCAGATCCTTGACCTGCTGATGAAGCTGCAGGCGGACTATGGCATGGGCCTGATCATGATCACCCACAACATGGGCGTGGTTGCCGAGACCGCCGACCGCGTGGTCGTGCAGTACAAGGGCCGCAAGATGGAAGAGGCCGACGTGCTGACGCTGTTCGAGAACCCCAAGAGCAACTACACGCGCGCGCTGCTGGCGGCATTGCCCGACAATGCGACCGGCGACCGGCTGCCGACGATCTCCGAACTGTTCGTCGACGACCAGATTGAAGGGGCAGCACGATGAGCGTCATTCTCGAAGCGCGCAACATCGTGCGCGACTACCATGTGCCCGGCAGCTTTCTGAAGAAAGCCAAGACCGTGCACGCCGTCAAAGGCGTGAGCTTCTCTGTCGAAAAGGGCAAGACGCTGGCCATCGTCGGCGAAAGCGGCTGCGGCAAGTCCACGCTCGGCCGCATCCTGACGCTGATCGATCCGGCGACGTCGGGCGATCTTCTGATCGAAGGCAAGAAGATCGACATCGCCAAGGGCGACCTGACGCCGGAGATGCGCCGCAAGGTGCAGATCGTCTTCCAGAACCCCTACGGCTCGCTCAACCCGCGCCAGAAGATCGGCGACATCCTGACCGAGCCGCTGGTCATCAACACCAAGACGCCCGCCGACGAACGCCGCGACCGGGCGATGACGCTGCTGAAGAAGGTCGGGCTCGAGGAGAAGCACTACAACCGCTATCCGCACATGTTCTCCGGCGGGCAGCGCCAGCGCATCGCCATTGCGCGTGCCCTGATGCTGAACCCGAAGCTGCTGGTGCTGGACGAGCCCGTCTCGGCGCTCGACCTGTCGGTGCAGGCACAGGTGCTGAACCTGCTCGCCGACCTGCAGGACGAGTTCCAGCTGACCTACGTCTTCATCAGCCACGACCTCAGTGTGGTGCGCTACATCGCCGACGAGGTGATGGTGATGTATTTCGGCGAGGCGGTCGAATATGGCAGCCGCGACGAGGTCTTCGCCGACCCCAAGCACAGCTACACCAAGACGCTGTTTGCGGCGACGCCGCGCGCCGATGTCGAAAGCATACGCGCCCGCCTGGCCAAGAAGAAGGCCGCCTGAACGGCGGCAGATATTCGACGCACGGTCTTATGCATCGGCCCGGAAATCGGCAGCGGTTTCCGGGCCGATGCATTTTCCGAGGCGTTTGCGCGGCATGGCATCGCGCAAAGAGCACAATGTTTTGGGCCAGCGCCGCAAAACGCCAATTTCGTCTCTCGCAAAACGGCTTTCCCGGATCATAATCCCGGCCATCATCTGATGGGCCGGCGATGTCGCCGTGCCGAGGGCATGGAGGCCGATATGGCGGGTTTCAAAATTTCCAGGCGCAGGGTCCTGGCAGGGTCGGCATTCCTTCTGGCGTCGACGGCCTTGCCATCGATCGGCTGGACGCAGGCGAAGAAAGGCGGGCGGCTGGTGGTGGCGGCCGACTCCGAGCCGCGCAACCTGAACCCGGCGATCGTCGCTTCCAACGGCGTGTTCTTCGTCGCAAGCAAGGTTGTCGAGCCGCTGGCCGAGGCCTCGTTCGACGGTGAGGGCGGGCTTGAGCCGCGGCTGGCGACGAGCTGGGAAGGCTCGGAGGACGGGTTGACTGTTACCTTCAAGCTGCGCGAGGGCGTGACCTGGCACGACGGCAAGCCCTTCACCTCGGCCGACGTGGCGTTTTCGGCGCTCAACGTCTGGAAACCTCTGCAGAACCTCGGCCGCGTCGTCTTCAAGAACCTGGAGGCGGTTGAGACACCCGACGAACACACCGCCGTCTTCAAGTTCTCCAAGCCGACGCCGCTGCAACTGATCAAGAACGCGCTGCCGGCGCTGACGTCGGTCGTGCCCAAGCATGTCTACGAGGGCAAGGACATCGCCGAGAACCCGGCCAACAATGCGCCCGTCGGCACCGGGCCGTTCAAGTTTGCCGAGCACAAGCCGGGCGAATATTACCGGCTCGAGCGGAACGACAAATACTGGGGCGAGAGCGAGCCGCAACTCGACGAGATCATCTACCGCGTGCTGCCTGACCGTGCGGCAGCGGCCGGTGCACTGGAGGCCGAAGAGATCCAGCTCGCCGCGTTTTCCGCCGTGCCTTTGGCCGACCTCGAGCGCATTTCCAAAGTGCCCGGCATCAGGGTGATCACGGAAGGATACGAGGCGCTGACCTACCAGCTCGTCGTCGAGATCAACCATCGCCGCAAGGAACTCGCCGATCTCAAGGTGCGCCAGGCGATCGCGCATGCCATCGACAAGGACTTCGTCGTCAAGACGATCTTCCTCGGCTACGCCAAGCCGGCGACCGGCATCGTGCCGCAGAACGACAAGCAGTTCTACACGCCTGATGTTGCGACCTATGGCTTCGACGTCGCCAAGGCCAATGCGCTGCTCGACGAGGCGGGCTATCCGAAGAAGGACGACGGCAAGCGTTTTGCCCTGAAGCTGTTGCCGGCGCCCTATTTCAATGAGACCAAGCAGTTCGGCGACTATCTGCGCCAGGCGCTGGCTGCCGTCGGCATCGACGCCGAACTGGTCAACAACGACTCGGCCGCGCACCAGAAGGCCGTCTACACCGACCATGCCTTCGACATCGCCATCGCCCCGCCTGTGTTCCGCGGCGACCCGGCGATCTCGACAACCATCCTGGTGCAGTCGGGTATCCCCGATGGCGTGCCGTTCTCCAACCAGGGCGGTTACAAGAACGACGCGCTCGACGCGCTGATCGCCAAGGCGGCGGAGACGCTGGATCCTGCGGCGCGCATCGAGCTCTACAAGGAGTTCCAGAAGAAGGTGGCGGCCGACCTGCCGCTGATCAACGTTGCCGAGTGGGGCTTCATCACAGTGGCGCGCGACACGGTGAAGAACGTGTCGAACAACCCGCGCTGGGCGGTTTCGAACTGGGCGGACACCTATGTCGAAACGTGACATCATCGCCTGAGCTGGGATGATGACCCGTTACTGAGCATGCCCCTGGAAGTCGCAGTGCCTCAATTCACCCCCACCCCTGACCCCTCCCCACAAGGGGGAGGGGGACTGGCGGTTGCGCGCTTTTCAATTGGGTGGGTGTTTGTCTTGGCCGACCAGGCGGAATCAGAATTCCCCTCCTCCTTGAGGGGTGGGGGTGGGGGTGGGGGTAATTCTTCCACTCCGCTAACCCACACCCGGCCCTACGGGCCACCCTCCCCACAAGGGGGAGGGTAGGTCATGAACCGCGCATTGCGCCTTCTCCGGCGCCGGTTGATTGGCAGCATCCCGGTGCTGCTGATCGTGATCGTCGGTTCCTTCCTTTTGCTCGAGGCCGCCCCCGGCGACGCGGTCGACGCCTATGTCGCCTCCGTCGGCGGCGACGCCGGCATGATCGAGGCGTTGCGCCAGAGCTGGGGGCTCGATGCTTCGCCGATGACGCGCCTTGCCGCCTATCTCTGGGCGCTGTTGCATCTCGACCTCGGCCATTCGGTCGCTTTTTCCAGGCCGGTGCTGGATGTCGTGCTGGAGCGGCTGCCCAACACGCTGCTGCTGATGGGGGCGGCAACTGCATTGTCCTTCGCACTTGGAACAGCGCTTGGCATCCTTGCCGGCGCGCGGCCGGGCAGCGCCCGCGACCGGCTGCTGTCGATCGGTTCTCTGGCGCTCTATGCCGTGCCGGGATTCTGGCTGGCGCTGGTGCTGACCATCGTCTTTTCGGTCGAGCTGCGCTGGCTGCCTTTGTCGGGCATGGAGACCATCGCGTCCGGCAAGACGGGTTTTGCCCGCGCGCTCGACATTGCCCGGCATATGGTGCTGCCGGTGACGAGCCTCGGCCTGATCTATCTGGCGCTGTACTTGCGCATGATGCGCGCTGGCATGGCCGAGGTCTGGCGCATGGACTTTACCCTCGCCGCGCGCGCCAGGGGGATCGGCCGGCGCCGCATCGTGCTGCGCCATGTCGCCCGCAATGCGCTGCTGCCGCTGGTCACCATGCTCGGCCTGCAGTCGGCCCAGATGTTGGGCGGTAGCGTGGTCATCGAAAGCGTGTTTTCGGTGCCGGGCCTAGGCCGGCTGGCGCAGGAGGCGGTGGGGTCGCGCGACACGCCGCTTCTGATCGGCATTATCCTTGTCAGCGCCGTGCTCGTAATCGTCATCAACCTGCTCGTCGACATCGCCTATGCCGCGCTCGACCCGCGCGTCGGCGCCAACGAGGCGAACGCATGAGCCTGCGCCGCCTGTTCCGTTCGCCCGAGGCCGTCGCCGGTTTCGTCATCCTCGGCCTGCTTGGCGCGATGGCGCTGACGGCGCCCTTGCTGTTTCCCGGCGACCCGCTGGCCATCGCCGGCCAGCCCCTGCTGCGGCCTTTCCAGGACTGGGCGCTGCCGCTCGGCACCGACAGGCTCGGCCGCGACGTGCTGGCCGGGCTGTTCCACGGCGCGCGCACCTCGCTGGCCGTCGGCCTTGCCGCCGCCGCTGCATCGATCCTCGTCGGCAGCGTCGTCGGCACGGTGGCCGGTTTTGCCGGCGGGCTGGTCGACGAGGTGCTGATGCGCATCACCGACGCCTTCCAGACGGTGCCGGGCTTCCTCTTGTCGCTGGCACTCGTCAGCGTCGTCGGGCCTTCACTTTCGGTGGTGGTGGCGGCGATCGCGCTCAGCGCCTGGACCGGGCCGGCGCGTATCGCCCGCGCCGAAGTGCTGTCGATCCGCGAGCGCGACTATGTCGCCTCGGCGCGGGTCATCGGCATGCATCCCATCGAGATCGCCTTCCGCGAGGTGCTGCCCAATGCGCTGCCGCCGGTGCTGGCGCTATCCTCGGTCATCGTGGCGGCGGCGATCCTGACGGAGGCGGCACTGTCCTTCCTCGGCCTCGGCGATCCCAATCGCGTCACCTGGGGCGGCATGATCGCGGAGGGCAGGGCGGTGCTGCGCTCGGCGCCCTTCCTTTCGGTCATACCCGGCATCGCCTTGGTTTTCTCAGTGCTCGGCGTCTACCTCGCCGGCGAGGGCGTGGTCGAAAGCACCGCGGCGCGGGAGGGGCAGGCATGAGCCCGCTGCTTTCGCTGCGTGGACTGGGCGTGCGCTACAGCGGCGCCACAGCGGCGGCGCTCGAAGGCGTCGACCTTGACCTGGCCCCCGGCGAACGGCTGGCCGTCATCGGCGAGAGCGGTTCGGGCAAGAGCACGCTGGCACGGGCCATTGCCGGCCTGCTGCCGCAAACGGCGACGCTGGAAGGAACAATCGCGTGGCCGGGTCTCGACCATCCGGCGCGCAATGGTCGCGACATCGGTTTCGTCTTCCAGGACCCGGGGTCGAGCCTCGACCCTGTCATGTCGGTCGGTAAGCAGGTGGCCGAGGTGGCGCATGCCAATCTCGATATGGACTGGCGCGCGGCAATGCGGCTGGCAGTCGAGTTGCTCGACCGGGTGAGGCTGCCCGAGCCTTCGGTACTGGCGCATGCCTATCCGCACCAGCTTTCCGGCGGGCAGAAGCAGCGCGTGGCGATTGCCGCGGCCATCGCAGCGCGGCCGCGGCTGCTGATCGCAGACGAGGCGACGAGCGCGCTCGACACCATCGTCCAGGCCGAGATCGTGGCACTGATCCGCGAACTGGTGGCCGAGGACGGCATGGCGTTGATCTTCGTCAGCCACGACATCGCGCTCGCCGCCAGCTTTGCCGAACGCATCGCCGTGTTCCGCCACGGCCGCATGGTCGAGCTGGCGCCGACTGTCGAACTGGTCGCCCAACCCAGGAGCGACTACAGCCGCGCGCTGCTTGCCGCGCATCTGGGGCTCGAGGCCCATTCTGGTGCTGGCATATGAGCGCGCTGCTCGAAGTCGACGGGCTGTCGAAACGCTACCGTCGCGGCGACAGGGATTTCGCCGCGCTCGACGGTGTTTCCTTCTCAATTGCAGCCGGCGAGACACTGGCGCTGGTGGGTCCCTCGGGGTCGGGCAAGTCGACGGTTGCTCGCATCCTGCTCAGGCTGGTCGAACCGGACGCCGGCAGCGTTCGGTTCGCCGGAGAAGACCTGCTCGTTCTGCGCGGTGCCGCGCTGCGCGCCGTCAGGCCGAAACTGCAGATGGTGTTCCAGGACCCGCTCGCCGCCTTCAACCCGCGCGCCACGGTGGCGCGCCTGCTCGACGATCCGCTGCGGATCCACGGCATCGCCGACCGAGCCACGCGCCCCAAGGCCATCGCTGCCCTGCTCGAGCGTGTCGGTCTGTCGGCAGAACTCGCCAGCCGCAGGGTCCACGAGATCTCGGGTGGGCAGCGCCAGCGCGTCGCCATTGCCCGGGCGATTGCCACAAGGCCACGGCTGATCGTGCTCGACGAGGCCGTGGCGTCGCTCGACGTGCTGGTGCGCGGCGATATCCTGCGCCTGCTTGGGGAACTGCAGGCGGAGGAGGGCATCGCCTATCTCTTCATCTCGCATGACCTGGGTGCTGTCAGGGCGATCGCCCACCGCATCGCCATCATGGATGGCGGACGCATCGTCGAACAGGGCGAGGCGAAAGCGGTGATCGCCGCACCCGCCTCCGCCACTGGCCGGGCGCTGGTGGCCGCCACGCCGGAGCTGCCGACTATCAAGGAGACTGTTTCGTGACCGAACTTGCGATACGTGCGGAAAAGCTCGCCGCGGAACTCGACTCCGCCTTCCGCAACCGCGCCGACCTCTACCGGCTGATGCTGGAGGAGCTGTCAGCCGAGCTGGGCGAGGTGAAGGCCGAGGAAGTGCTGGTGCGGGCGATAGAACGGCGCGGCCGCGAGGTGGCCGAGGTGGCGTTCGCGCAGTTCGGGCCGAACGACGCGCGCGCTATCGGCGAGGCTTTCCTAGCCGTCAGCCCCGATGACGGACGCATGTACCCGACCGATGTCGAGCGCAGCGACAGCCACATCGCCTTCAAGGTCAAGCGCTGTCCGCTGAAGGACGCGTGGGTGGCGGCAGACGTCGGCGACGACAGGCTGGCGACGCTGTGCCGGATCGCTGGCGCTTTCGACCGTGGCCTGTTCGAGGCGACCGGCGTGCGCTTCGACAATGTCACCTGGACGCCCGGCCACGGCACGGGCTGCTGCCACATCTGCCTGACCGACAGGGACGCCTGACACGCCTGCAGCGTGTCGGCACAGCGCCCTTGCAACCGCGATGGACTTTCGCCGCCAGCCTGTGCGACGATTCGTCAGCGGCGTGAGTCGCGAACCGGTAATTACGAGGAAATGCGATGTATAAGTTCGAGGTCTACAAGGACAAGGGCGGCGAGTTTCGCTTCCGCTTCAGGGCTTCCAATGGCGAGGTCATGTTCAGCTCCGAAGGCTACGCGGCCAAGGCGTCGGCGCTGAAGGCGATCGAGTCGATCAAGAAGAATACACCGGGCGCTGCCGTCGAAGACCAGACCACTGCCGTAGCCTGACCTGCAAACGGCACAAACCAGGAGAGATCACATGGGTATCGAAAGCCTGCTCGTCTTCCTTATCGTCGGTGCCGTCGCCGGCTGGCTCGCCGGCCAGTTGGTCAAGGGCTACGGTTTCGGCCTGATCGGCAATATCGTGGTTGGCATCGTCGGCGCGCTGATTGCCGGCTGGCTGTTTCCGGCCATCGGCATCAGCCTGGGGGCCGGCATCATCGCCGCCATCCTCCATGCGACCATTGGTGCTGTGATCCTGCTCGTGCTGCTGAGACTGGTGAAATCAGCCTAGCGCCGAGCGCGTACAAATCCGCAGGCCCGGGCAATGTCCGGGTCTGCGCGCAATAGGCGGCAATTGCAAAGCTCAAGGCGACCGCGATCTTGCGCCGTCGACATGTTCGCGACGAAGAGGCGGCGCGCCGCGTGCGACCCACCAGCCATTAGTAGCCGAGTTGCCAAAGCACCGCGCTCACTGTGCCGAATGCCACGGCGACATAGAACCAATCCGACCAGTCCATAGCGGCAAGCGGGGCATTCCCGCTCCTCGTGCGGTTAGGGCAGCAGCAATATGGCCAGCATGAAATCCGCCGCCGCTGCGTTGAGAAGCGTTGCCGCAACGGCGATCATGACCGCCGCCGCGAAGAAGTATTCGAAGCTGTTTTGATCTTCTCTCGGTTGGCGCGGCTGCAACGGCGTCGGCATGATGTGGGGCTCCTGAACGCTGCCTCACGATTCAATTCCCGAAACGAAGGACAGTTCCATGGACGGCAGAAAGATCCGTCCGCGTGCAGCGCCGGCATCGGCTGGAAGAAAATGCCGGCGGGAGCATCTGGGTATTCATCGCGGCCAGGGCAAATCGAGTCCGAACACGCACCGCAGCTGTCTCGATTTCCTGCGACGTATTGATGTATGTATTGGAAAATAGAACTCGCGCCTGTTCTGCATGCCCATGCGAATTGACTTAGCCAAACTGGATCGTGCGCTCGACGGAACTCTCGAAGCTGCCGTCGACCCTTCCTTGTGGCCGCGCATTCTCGACCAGGTGGCCGAAGCTACGGGCGCCTTCGGGGTCAACATCGTGCCGTTGCATGGCTGTTTCCCCGGTGGGGTGGTCATGACTGACAGCCTCCAGCCAGCCCTCGAGGGCTACTTTGATGGCGGCTGGAACAAGAGGGAGTGGCGTCTTCGCGCATTGCCGTTGCTGGCCTTGCAGGGAACCGTTCTGGAACAGCACTACACCACCAGCGAAGATTTCAAGAAGCAGGAATATTATCGCGCCCAGTCGAAATACGGCATTGGCCGCACCTGCATCATAGGCCTCTCCAACCCCAGCGACCTGGTCTGCTTCACCTTGCACCGGCGCCTGGACGAGGACCCGTTCGACGTAGAGGACGAGCGGATTTTCCGCGCCATGCGGGACCGGTTGATGGTCTCCGCCTCCATCATGTGGAACATTGCCAGCCAGAAAATCGACGGCATGCTGGAAGCCTTCCAGATGGCCAGGATGGGAGCGGTGTTTTTCAACCGCTTTGGGAGAGTAACGGCCACGAACGCTGCCGCAAGCGCAAGCCTCGGGCGCGAATTGCAGATTTCGCAAGGTGAACTCCGTTCGCGGACACATGCCGAAACCGTCCTGATCAAGACGCGCATGAATGCCGTGCTGACGGAAAGATGGCTGGACCCTAGCCTCGCCAAGCCGGTCGTGATCCAGAGGGATGCCGCGCGGCCGATCCTGCTGCGTATCCAGCGTCTCGGCGGCAACCTTCTCGACATCTTCTCGCACTCGGTTGGCGTTTGCCTGATCGAAGACCTCGATCAATCGAAGATATCGGAACCCGAAAATGTGGCCGAAACATTCGGCCTGACCAAGTCCCAGGCGATGCTGGCCTCGATGCTGGCCGATGGCATGTCGCTTCGCGAAGCCGCCGAATTGCGGTCGGTCAGCTATGAGACGGCGCGATCGCATCTCCGCTCCATTTTTGCCAAGACCGGCACCGGGCGCCAATCGGAACTTGTCGCCCTGATCGCCCGCCTGCGGCAGACTGCGTCCTGAGTTCACCCCGCTATGGCAGCCAGGCCTTGCGGCGGCCGCCCTGTCGCTATGCGTTCCGCGTGGTGATTGGCGGGTGATGCAGCTTGAATGAACGCGGATACAAGCGGCTTGCGCTGCCGTTTCTGAGTTCGGGAACCGAAGCCTCACAGCTACGTTCCTGTTGACGGAGCGACCCAACACCCCCGCCCGCCATCGCTCCGACATAGGGGCCTGCCGGTACCACCGGCGGGCCCTTGGCATTTCCGCCTGAGCTCCGGCATATCCGCCGGCTCACATGCAGGGCAGCAATATGGCGGATACGCCCCATCTTTGCCCCGCCTTTGCGTGGGTTCTGTCTCGCGGGTCCCGGCCGCCGGTCAGACGAACATCATGATGGCGATGCCGCCGACCGCCACTAGGACGAGCCCGGCAACCAGCATCGGCAGAAGGGAGCTTTCTTGATTGGCGTCAGGCACGAGCATTTCTCCGGTTGGGCTGCCGGCAGTATGACCCAACGTCTTGCGTCTTCTTTGCGCTAGCGCAAACAAGATGCCCGCGGTTGCCTCGATGCGGCAAACGTCGCAGCCATGCTTGGCCTTGCTTCGCCGGAGACAGAGACAGCCGGCCAGCAAACGAAAAGGCCCGCGCCGAATGGGGAAGCAGCGCGGGCGAGGTTGCATCAAGTGCAAACAGAGGGTGTTGCACCCGACCGAAAGACCATAGCAAGTCCGGCGGTGGCTTCTTTGCGCTGGGTCAAACTGCCAGCTGCATCCATGGAATGCCGCCATTGCCGACATCGGGCGCGTGCTTGCGCAGACCTTGGCCGCCTAATTCCGTCACAGCAATGTCTGCGACCGATTCTGCGCCATCAGGACGCGCATGGGCCGCGTGCTTGTCGATTGTCCAGTTTTCTCGGGGGAAGCGGTTGCCGCTTAGGTGGTTCGAAAGATCGCCGGCCTCGTCTGCGATCGGTGCGGCGCAAAGCATAAGGAGTTGCTTCGCCTGATCGGTCGAGCGCGTGGCCAGCCTGTCGCGCGCGTTCCCTGGATGACAGCTTGGCTCTTGGATCTTCCGCTTTCCCCACCAGCCCAGGCGCGATTGCCAGCGTCTGCTGGATCTCGATCGCCGCCGCAAGTGCCGGGACTTGCGCCTCTCCTCGGCGGCGCAAGACCTTCAAGAAAATTAAATGGTAGGAAACTAAGTTGCCTGTCAATGATACATCGGCTATTGAGAAGCGTCTGATAAATGGGAGTTCTTTACCATGGCACACAACACTGTCCTCAAGTTCGGCAAAGTGGAAAATGCCGACGTCAACGATCTGCCGGGATGGGTGGTGGTCGAAGGAAAGCCGACGATGAAGACCGCCGTCCAGCACAAGACCAAGGACGGCAAGGTTCTGTCGGGAACATGGCAAGCGACCCCGGGCACCTACCACGCAAGCTACACAGATTACGAATTCGTCCACATGATCTCGGGCCGTATCGTCATCACTCCAGACGGCGGCGAGCCTGTCGAGGTTGGGCCGGGCGACGCGTTTGTCGTGGAAGCGGATTTCAAGGGCACTTGGAAGATCATCGAGCCAGTGACGAAACACTTCGTCGTCACTGTCGGATCGTAAGTGCGCAACGGCGCATTCGCCTGAGACAGGCGTACCATTGCACCCGTAGAGATCGGCCTGCAATAAGGCCCCGGTGGAAAGCCGGGGCCACCCATCAAGCGTCCCTGGCGCGGGCTCTATGCCCTGAACTGCTTGCCCTTGAGCCTGAGTGGTTCCTGCGTTTCGCCCCTCGACACCGAACGAGGACGAGCGGACCCGCATGCCCGCCGGAAAGTTCTCGGCCATCATACGCAAGGTCAGCGAACACGTGGCGCTCGATCCCACTGCCAAGCTGACCTTTGAGGCAAGCGACGGCATCGCGCCGATGCAGCTTCACCAGGCATCGATGCCGCTCGTCCAGGGAGGTGATGTGCATGTGCAGCTGTCCGCCCGGGGCGGCGAGCTGCAAGCCGCGAGACCGTTGGCTGGTCGAACAGGCTAAGGCCACCGCTGCCTGCTGCGGCCCCGCGAAAGGCGATGGCCAGCCGTGCTGTAGCTAGGCGGAAAACCCGACAGGTTGATGGCCCCTGCCGCAGGTGCTAACAATCGAAGATCTTGCATGATGGGTTAGAGACGGATGGCTAGGCCTCCAAGAAGACCCGGTTACGACCATTGCGACGCGGAGAACTGCGCCGGGCGCTAGCCCGTTCGCTGCATCCACCGCTTTTCCGTAACCGCTTCTGGAGTCCACTGAGATGCGCCATTCGCCGCGCTTTCCTCCTGCTGTCCTGCTGGTTGCTGCATGTGCCCTGTGGGGTGCTGCAACCGTCCTGAACAAGGCACTGCTTGCGTCAATCAACCCGGTTACGCTGCTGGTCGTCCAGCTTGCGCCGAGTGCCTTGTTCCTGTGGGCCGCCGTTCTTGCAACAGCCTGTCCTGCTCCCGCGAAGTCATATTGGCTTCCGCTGATCGCTCTCGGCGTACTCAACCCCGGCATTTCCTACACGCTCAACTTGATGGGCCTTGCCAGCGTGTCGGCGAGCGTCGCGACGCTGTTGTGGGCCGCCGAGCCGCTGATGATACTTGGCCTGGCTGCGCTGGTTCTCGGAGAGAAAGTCACCTGGCGGCTGCTCCTGGTAATGCTGCTCGGCGGTTTGGGGGTTGGTTTGGTGGCCAACGTCTACGGCGGTCTCGGAGACGTAACTGCTCCCCAGGGAATACTCTTGCTGCTGGGAGCGGTCCTCTGTTGTGCTGTCTACACCGTGTTTTCACGAAAGCTGGTCGAAAGCGTCGACCCAGTGTTCACCGTGGCCCTGCAGCAGACGGCTGGGCTAGGTTGGGCTGTTGCTCTGCTGCTCGTCCGCACCCCATTCGGTTCGGTGGACGACTTCCAGACTATCCCTCCAGGCATCCTCGCAACGGCAGCAGTATCCGGCCTTCTATACTATGCCGCCGCATATTGGCTTTACATCGCCGCTCTCCGCTCGGTCCCGGCAGCAGTCGCTGGCAGCTATTTCAACGTGATTCCCATATTCGGAGTTGGGCTTGCCTATGTGTTTCTTGGTGAAACGCTGACACCCATTCAATGGATGGGAGCGAGCGCAATCCTGGCATCGACCTACGTGCTGGTGCGGCTCACCAATGGCATGGGATCTGAGCGTTCGGCGGAATGACCGCTCGCCGCTTCCCGTACCCCGACGGCATGTATGTCCCTTGTGAACAGGGCGCCACACGCTGCGCCCACGACGTTGGCGCGGACCTTGCGTCGACATAATGACGGCACGTCGATATGGAGCAAGCGGCGACAATTCGAACGCCGTGACGCCCCGGCCGCATTTTCAATGCAGGATGCTTCACGTCGCAGGATGCTTCACGTCGTGAAAAAACAGTGCGTGTTTCAACTGGATGGCTGGTGCCGCTTAGGTGACTCGAACACCTGACCCCATCATTACGAATGATGTGCTCTACCAACTGAGCTAAAGCGGCTTCCAGGCTACGCGATCCCGGAGGCTCGCGCGACGTGAGTGCCTGATAACTTCATTGCGCGCCGATTTCAAGCGGCCTTTGAAGGGATTTGACAAGTGGCGAATGGACGCCGCCTGCCTTCATGCACGGACCCGGGCGCCGCGGCGGCGCAGGACGCCCGTCTCAGGCGCAGATGCGGGCCTTGGCGGCGGCGTATTCGCTGGCGAGGCGCGTGACGAGTTCGGCCGTGGGCACGACCTTGTCGACGGCGCCGGTACCCTGGCCGCAACCCCAGATGTCCTTCCAGGCCTTGTATTTGTTGTCGCCTTCGAAATCCATCTGCGTCGGGTCGGAGACGGCGAGATTGTCGGGGTCCATGCCGGCGGCGCGCACCGAGCCCTTGAGGTAGTTGCCGTGGATGCCGGTGAACAGGTTGGAGTAGACGATGTCGGCGGCCTTGGATTCGACGATCATCTGCTTGTAGGCGTCATTGGCGCGGGCCTCTTCGGTGGCGATGAAGGGCGAGCCGATATAGGCGAGGTCAGCACCCATGGCCTGGGCGGCGAGCACGGCACCGCCATTGGCGATGGCGCCCGACAACAGCAGCGGCCCGTCGAACCACTGGCGGATTTCCTGGATCAGCGCAAACGGCGACAGCGTCCCGGCATGGCCGCCGGCGCCCGCTGCGACCGCGATCAGGCCGTCGGCGCCCATCTTGATCGCCTTGCGGGCATGGCGGTCGTGGATGATGTCGTGCAGCACGATGCCGCCATAGGAATGGACGGCCTGGTTGACCTCCTCGACCGCGCCGAGCGACGATATGACGATCGGCACGCGGTATTTGACGCAGAGCCTGAGATCGTGCTCGAGGCGCTTGTTGGACTTGTGGACGATCTGGTTGACGGCGAAGGGGGCTGCCGGGCGGTCGGGATTGGCGGCGTCGTGGGCGGCGAGATCCTCGGTGATCTGGGCCAGCCACTCGTCGAGCTGTGCCTCGGGCCTGGCGTTCAGCGCGGGGAACGAGCCGACGATGCCGGCCTTGCACTGCGCCAGCACCAGCGGCGGATGCGAGATGATGAACAGCGGCGCGCCGACGACCGGGACGCGCAGGTTCTTCTTGAGGATTTCAGGCAGCGCCACGCTTGTCTCTCCCGGCTCTTTGTTTTGACGTTTCCGTAAACGTAACTTCATATAGCAGATCGGGCGCTCCGGACAATGCACCGACTTCGACGGTTGCTGCACGCGTTTTGCCGGTCCGGAGGCACATTGCATCCAGTTTTGGCTGACAAAACGCTTTCCGTGCCGTTGATTGATGCCGCCTCTGTCGCTAACCATCTGGCAACACAGGCGCGTTGCGAGGAATATCGGTTGGATTCGATCGAAAAGGCGATCCGGAACGCTTTCGAAAAGGGCGATCCCGAGAACCGCGAATTTCGCGAAAAGGTTTACCGCGCGGCCTTCGCCGCGCTCGATCGTGCGCTCAAGACCAATCCTGCCATGACGGTCGAGGTGGCGATCAACCGCCGCAAGTCGCTGCAGGCCACGATCACCGAGATCGAATCGGAGTTCATGCCGGCTGCCCCGGCGGTTTCGGCCGGCGCAGCCGGTGCGACCCCGGTTCCGGAAGTGTCGCTCAACGGCAATGGCGCTGCGAAGGCGCCTTCCGTATCGATCGGCAGCCCTGCAACAGGCGTGACACCCGTCGTGCCCGACATCATGCCCGATGCCACCTTGCCGGGCGGGCCGCCGGTCGAGATCACCGAAAAGCGCAGCAGGGCCGAAAGGCGCGCGGCGGATCGCGCGGCCCGGCGCGCCGAAAGGCAACGGCCTTTCGCGGCGATGTTCTTGGCAGTGACGCTGCTTGCCATGGGCGGCATAGGCGCCTGGTGGGCGGTGCAGACCGACCAGTTCAAGTCGGCCGAAGAGATCGATACCTCGGTGCGTAACCCGCCCAAGACGCTCGAGAGCGAAGATTTTTCGCCGGACGGCGGGCCGGCACGGCCGGGCGAGGCCGACCAGGCCCGCAACTGGATCACCGTGTTCACGCCGACCGATCCCACCGATGTCAGCGCGCCGAGCGGCACCTCGGCGGAAGTCGCCAAGGACGACACCGGCAGCTTCCTGCGCATCCGCTCGGGCAACACCGGCTCGGCCGTCAGCTTCGACGTCGGCCAGGGCGTGCTCGAACAGATCGCCGGCAAGCATGCGGTGTTCGACATCGTCGCCCGCGCCGAGGACGGCAAGGAAACGCAGATGGCCGTCGACTGCAATTTCGGCGAACTCGGCGATTGCGGCCGCAAGCGCTACATCGTCGGCTATCAGCGCGGCGAGTATCTGTTCGAGATGGACGTGCCCGACAAGGAGCCGGGCGCGGCCGGAACCATCGCCATCAACTCGGACCTCGCCAAGGAAGGCAAGGCGGTCGACATCTACGAGATCAGGGTGTCTGTCACCGAGTAGATCGCCATCGAGAGTCAGTCGAGCAGCGCCTGCAGCGTTTCGATGCGGTCGGCTTCCGCCGGCGGCTTGTCCCAGCGCAGGCGCGAGATCCTGGGAAAACGCATGGCAACGCCCGACTTGTGGCGCGTCGAGCGGTTGAGCCCCTCGAAGGCGACTTCCAGCACCAGCCCGTTCGACTTGTCGGCGCGCACCGAGCGCACCGGGCCGAAGCGCTCGATGGTGTTGTCGCGGACGAACTTGTCGATCTGCCTGAGTTCCTCGTCGGTGAAGCCGAAATAGGCCTTGCCCACTGGCACCAGTTCCTCCTGGCCTTCCGCCCCCGACCAGACGCCGAATGTATAGTCGGAGTAGAAGCTCGAGCGCTTGCCGTGGCCGCGCTGGGCATACATCAACACGGCGTCGACCGTGTGCGGATCGCGCTTCCACTTGAACCACGGACCCTTGGGGCGGCCGGCGAGGTAGGCCGAATCCAGGCGTTTCAGCATCACGCCCTCGATGATCGGGTGCGGCGGTGCGCTGCGCATGCCTTCGAGCTGCTGCCAGCTTTCGAAGGCGATGATCGGCGACAGGTCGAAGCGGTCGGGGTCCAGCGTGGCGATGAAGGTTTCGAGCCGCGCGCGGCGCTCGGTGAAGGCGAGACCGCGCAGGTCTTCGCCGTTCAGCTGGAGCAGATCGTAGCAGCGCACGAAAGCAGGGTAGCGGTCCTGCATCTTGGCCGAGACGGTCTTGCGGTTGAGCCGCTGCTGCAGGTCGGAGAAGGTGCCGGTCGCCTCGCGGGGCACGCCGACCAGCAATTCGCCGTCGAGTGCCGCATCGAAATCCATCGACGCGACCACGTCGGGGAAGGCGCCGGAGACGTCGTCGCCGGTGCGCGAATAGAGCCGGCGGATGCCGCCCTCCGAAACCGCCTGGACGCGGATGCCATCCCATTTCCACTCGGCGGCGTAGTCGGCCGGCGCGAGCTTTTCGAGATCGCCGTCACTGAGCGGGTTGGACAGCATCACCGGGCGGAATGGCGCCTTGGCAGCCTGTTCCGGCTTCGGTGCCTTGCCTTCCAGCCAGGCGAACAGTTCGGCATAGGGCGGTGTCAGCCCGTGCCACAACTCCTCGATCTCGGCGACGTCGACGGGGCCAAGGTCGGCCAGCGCCTGCTTGGCAAGCCGTGCCGAGACGCCGATGCGCAATCCGCCGGTGACCAGCTTGATGATGGCGAAGCGGGCGGATGTTTCCGCCTGGTCGAGCAGGCGGGCAAGCACGGCCGGCCCGTCGGAGCGGCTGGCCGATTGGAGGGCGGCGACGACATCGGCCAATGTTTGCGGCTTGGGTTTGGGGTCGTGCTCCTGGCTACCCCCACCCCTTACCCCTCCCCACAAGGGGGAGGGGGATTCTGAGGCGTCGACGTTCCCCTCCCCCTTGTGGGGAGGGGTAAGGGGTGGGGGTGTCACAGGCGATGCGTTGCGGCTCGGCTCTGGCCAGACCAGCGAGACTGTTTCGGCGAGGTCGCCGACATAGTCATAGGAATAGCCGAACAGCACGGGATCCATGCGCTCGGAAACCAGCTGTCGCAGCATCGCTGGCTTGACCGAGGCGATGTCGAGATCGCCGGTGAGTGCGGCGAGCGCCAGCCCGCGGTCGGGATCCTCGACCGCGCGGAAATGGTCGGTGATGAGCTTGAGCTTGCCGTTGCGCGACGGCGTCAGCACCAGGCGGTCGAGCAGTTCGGCGAAGCGGTTCATGGGGCAGCCGACCTGGGCTGGGTGGGCGCTCTACGTTGCCCCCCTCTGTCCTGCCGGACATCTCCCCCACAAGGGGGGAGATTGGCCGTCATCTCGGCTTTCGCCAATCGCCATTGTTGCAGGACGAGGACCGGCGGTGGAACTGCCAATCTCCCCCCTTGTGGGGGAGATGTCCGGCAGGACAGAGGGGGGCGCTGTCCCGCAAGCCTTGCAGGCCAGCGGGAGGCGTGAAAGATCGCGCGGCTGGGCATCCTCAATCTCCCTCATCCTCGTAGCCGACGAGATGCAGCGGGCGCGCGGAAATCCCGTTGAGCTCGCACCAGCGCACCAGCGCTTCCTCGCGGCCGTGGGTGACCCAGACCTCGCCGGCGCCGGTTTCCTTGATCGTGTCGGTCAGCTCAATCCAGTCGGAATGGTCGGAGATGATCAGCGGCAGTTCGACGCCGCCCTGCTTGGCACGCTGGCGGATGCGCATCCAGCCGGAGGCGAAGCAGGCGAGCGGATCGGGAAAGCGCCGTGCCCAGCGGTCGGCGAAGGCCGACGACGGCGCAATGACGATGGCGCCGGCAAAGTCGCTTTTGTCGCCGTCCTCGACGGTCGCGGGCTGCAGCTCGCCAAGGTCGACGCCCTGGTGCTGGTAATATTCGCTGAGCCTGGCGATGGCGCCGTGGATGTAGATCGGCTTGTCGTAGCCCTGGTCGCGCAACAGGCGCATGACGCGCTGCGCCTTTCCCAGCGCATAGGCGCCGACGAGATGCGCGCGCTCGGGAAACTGCTGCACCGACTTCAGCAGCTTGCCGATCTCGTGTGCGGCATCGGGATGGCGGAACACCGGCAGCGCGAATGTGGCCTCTGATATGAACACATCGCAAGCCACCACCTCGAAGGCGGCACAGGTCGGGTCGCTGGCGCGCTTGTAGTCGCCCGAGGCGACGATGCGCAGGCCGTTGTGCTGGACCGATATCTGGGCCGAGCCCAGCACATGGCCGGCAGGGTGGAACGACACGGTGACATCGCCGACTTTGATCTTGTCGCCCAGCGCCATCGCCTGGGTGCTGCCGGCAAAGCCCGGTCCGCAGCGGATCGCCATGATGTCGAGCGTCTCGCGCGTTGCCAGCACCTTGGCATGGCCGGGCCGGGCATGGTCGGAATGGCCGTGGGTGATGAGCGCGCGCTCGACCGGGCGCACGGGGTCGATGTAGAAATCGCCGGGCGGGCAATAGAGCCCTTCGGGGCGCGGATGGAGCAGGTCGCGGGCACGCATCTTTGCAAGATAGGCATTTGCCGCTTGCGTGGAAGGCCGCTTTGGCAGTAATGCGCGCCACTCTCCTCATTCTGGATACCGCGCTTGACGCCGTTGCAGCTCTCTTCCAACGACCTGCTTGCCGACCGGCGGGCGGACTATGCCGAAATGCTGTTCGCCTCGGGCGACCACGCTGCTGCCGCCGAACTGATGCTCGGCGCGCTCGAACTGGCGCCGAACTGGGCGATGGGCTGGTTCCGCGCGGGCGAAATGCACGAGGCTGCTGGGCAGATGGAAGCCGCGGCCGAGGCCTGGCGCATGTCGCTGAAGCTCGAGCCGGCTGATAGGCCGGGCGCGGCGCTGAAGCTGCAACTGGTCGGTGCGGCTCCCGCTGCCGACAGCCCGCCCAGCGCTTTCGTCGAAATGCTGTTCGACCAGTATGCCGACAAGTTCGATCACGCCCTGGTCGAGACGCTGCACTACCGCGTGCCGGAACTGCTGACGGCGGCCATCGGTGCGACCGGGCGCAACGCGTTTGCGCATGCGGTCGATCTCGGCTGTGGCACCGGGCTGATGGGCGTCAAGCTGCGGCCGGTGGCGAAGCGCCTCGATGGCTACGACATCTCGGCCGAAATGCTGCGCAAGGCGCGCGACAAGGGCGTTTACGACCAGCTGATCAAGGCCGACCTGCAGGAACCGGAATTTGCGGGCGAGGCGGCAGACCTGGTCACCGCCGCTGACGTATTCATGTATCTCGGTGCGCTCGATAGAGTGTTTTCAAGCGTCATGAAGATGCTGGCGCCGGGCGGCATCTTTGCCTTTTCGGTCGAGCTCTTTTCGGGCGTCGAGCCGTTCGAGCTTCAGGACTCGCGCCGCTACGCCCATTCCGAAGCCTATGTGCACGGGCTGATCGCCGCTGCCGGCCTGAAGCTGGTTTCGCTGGAGCGCGCCGTGATCCGCCAGGACCGCCGCGAGCCGGTCGAGGGCCTGATCGTGGTGACGGAGTGGGCGGCCTAGCGCCCCTTCGGGCTGCCGAGCATGCCGCGCGAGCGTAGCGGCTTTTCGGCCGGCTTGGCCGTGATGCCCACCTGCTTCTGCACGATCTCCAGTTGCGCCTGAAGCTCGTGGACGAGCTTTTCGAGTTTGGCGATGCGGGCTTCGTGGGAGGCTGTGTCGATCATTCGGGCGGCTCTCAGTTTGGGCTGTCCATCTGATACCGCAGTGCTTGGGATGCAAGTCTGTTGCGTCGCGATCCTTCCCACCCCCCTCTGGCCTGCCGGCCATCTCCCCCGCAAGGGGGAGATCAGTCTCGTCGCCGGCAGTGCCCATCTCCTGAGAGGTTGCAAGGCGCAAACAGCTACGTTGGCGACTGGCTGCGGCGGCGATGAAGGCCTGATCTCCTCCCTTGAGGGGGAGATGGCCGGCAGGCCAGAGGGGGGCGCGAAGGAATGAGGCATTTCAAGCTGGTTGGTGCATGCGACGCCTGATCCCTTTTTGTTCCAGATTCCACTTGGCGTTCCAACGCGCCCGCGCTAGGTCTGGGGCGTGACGAGCCAAGCGCGACTGGAGCCGAATTCGACTGCCGCCATGTTGCCGGAACCATTCGTGCGATGGTTCGCCGAACGCGGCTGGTCGCCTCGTGCCCATCAGCTCGATTTGCTGGCCGCGGCCCAGCAGGGAAACTCGGTGCTGCTGATCGCTCCGACCGGTGCCGGCAAGACGCTGGCCGGTTTCCTGCCGGCGCTGACCGATCTCGCCATCAGGCCGAAGAAGCGGCCGGGCGCGGCCCATCGCGGCGTGCACACGCTCTACATCTCGCCGCTCAAGGCGCTGGCCGTCGACATCGAGCGCAATCTCGGCAAGCCGGTCGATGAAATGAGCCTGCCGATTTCGATGGAGACGCGCACCGGCGACACGCCGCAGCATAAGCGCACCCGCCAGAAGCTGTCGCCGCCCGACATATTGCTGACCACGCCCGAGCAACTGGCGCTGCTGATCGCCTCGCCAGATGCCGAGCGCTTCTTTTCCGACCTGCGCTACATCGTGCTCGACGAGCTGCACTCGCTGGTGACCTCCAAGCGCGGCCACCTTCTGTCGCTCGGGCTGGCACGGCTGCGTGCCTTCGTGCCCGACCTTCAGGCGATCGGCCTGTCAGCGACGGTGGCCGAACCGGACGAGCTGCGCCGCTGGTTGGTGAGGCAGGGCTCTTCACCCTCCCCCTTGTGGGGAGGGTCGCCCGAAGGGCGGGGTGGGGGTGACGGTCTCGCCTCTACCCCCACTCCGACGCTGCGCGTCGACCCTCCCCACAAGGGGGAGGGTACAAACAACATGGCTGAGCTGATCACGGTGTCGGGCGGCGCCAAGCCCGAGATATCGATCCTCGATTCCGAGGAACACGTGCCGTGGTCGGGGCATTCGGCGCGCTATGCCATTCCAGATGTCTATGAAGCGATCCGCAAGCACAGGACGACGCTGCTCTTCGTCAACACCCGCAGCCAGGCGGAGCTGCTGTTCCAGGAGCTGTGGCGGGTCAACGACGACAATTTGCCGATCGCACTACATCACGGCTCGCTCGATGTCGGTCAGCGCCGCAAGGTCGAGAAGGCGATGGCCGACAACGTGCTGAGCGCCGTCGTCGCCACCTCGACGCTCGACCTCGGCATCGACTGGGGCGATGTCGATCTCGTCATCCATGTCGGCGCGCCCAAGGGCGCGAGCCGGCTGGCCCAGCGCATCGGCCGCGCCAACCACCGGATGGACGAGCCGAGCCGGGCGATCCTGGTGCCGGCCAACCGCTTCGAGGTGCTGGAGTGCCGGGCAGCACTGGAGGCCAACTATCTCGGCGCGCAGGACACCCCGCCGCTGATCGAGGGCGCGCTCGACGTGCTGGCCCAGCATGTGCTGGGTTGCGCCTGCGGTGCAGCCTTCGACGCGGACGAACTCTATGACGAGGTGAGGGGGGCCGCGCCCTATACCGGGCTCGACCGCGAAAGCTTCGACCGCGTCGTCGACTTCGTCGCCACCGGCGGCTACGCGCTGCGCAGCTACGAGCGCTATGCGCGCATCCGCAAGACCAAGGACGGCAAGTGGCGGGTGTCGCATCCGCGCATCGCCCAGCAATACAGACTCAACGTCGGCACCATCATCGAGGCGCCGATGCTCAACGTCCGCTACACCCGCGCCAAGGGCAAGTCGGGGGCGGGTAGCGCCCAGTCGCTTGCCTTGCGCGGCGGGCCCGTGCTCGGCAAGATCGAGGAGTATTTCGTCGAGACGTTGTCGATCGGCGACATGTTCATCTTCGCCGGCAAGGTGCTGCGCTTCGAGGGCATCCGCGAAAACGAGTGCTACGTCTCCACGGGTGGTGGCGGCAACGTGTTGGTGCCGTCTTATGCCGGCGGCAAGTTCCCGCTCTCGACCTATCTCGCCGAGCAGGTGCGCGGCATGCTGGCCGACCCCGCGCGCTGGACGGCGCTGCCCGACCAGGTGTCGGACTGGCTGCGCATGCAGCAGATGAAGTCGATCCTGCCCAGGCGTGAGGACCTGCTGGTCGAGACCTTTCCGCGCGGCGAACGCTTCTACATGGTCGCCTACCCCTTCGAGGGCCGGCTGGCGCACCAGACGCTCGGCATGCTGTTGACGCGCCGTCTGGAGCGCATGGGCGCGCGACCGCTGGGTTTCGTCGCCACAGATTATTCGCTGGCGGTCTGGGCGCTGGGCGACCTCGGTCGCATGTTCAAGGCGAAGAAGCCGTCGCTGGCGGAACTGTTCGACGAGGACATGCTCGGCGATGACCTTGAGGCCTGGCTCGCCGACAGCTGGCTGCTCAAGCGCACATTCCGCAATTGCGCGGTCATAGCGGGCCTTATCGAGAGGCGCTTTCCCGGGCAGGAAAAGAACGGCCGGCAGGTGACGGTTTCGGCCGACCTCATTTACGACGTCTTGCGCAGCCATGAGCCCGATCACATCCTGCTCAAGGCGACGCGTGCGGATGCCGCCAGCGGGCTGCTCGATGTCAGGAGACTGGCGGAGATGCTCTCGCGCATCCGCGGCCGAATCGTCCATAAGATGCTCGACCAGATTTCCCCGCTGGCGGTGCCCGTCATGCTGGAAATTGGCCGGGAACCGGTCAATGGCGAGGCCAACGACACGCTGCTGATGGAGGCAGCCGACCTGATCGAAGAGGCGATGGGAAGCGCATGAACATAGCCGCGCGCGAACTGACCAGGGCCGGCTGCGAGGCGATCGCGGTGGCCGGCATGCGCGCCGCCTGTGACCAGCGCGGGGTGCTGCACTTCCCCGAACTCGATCTGCTCGTCGTCTCCGACCTGCATCTGGAGAAGGGCTCGTCCCATGCCCGCCGCGGCCGTCTGATCCCGCCCTACGACACGGCGGCGACGCTGTCGCGCCTTGCCGAGGTGGTCGAAGATTATCAGCCGCGCATCATCGTCAGCCTCGGCGACAGCTTCCATGACGGCGAGGGCGCCGCGCGTTTGCCCGAGCCGTTCCGCGTGAGCCTGATGGCGATGATGGCGGGGCGGAACTGGTTCTGGATCGCGGGTAACCACGATCCCGATGCACCGGCGGATTTGCCGGGCGAGACGGTCGAGGAACTGGCGGTCGGCGGGCTGGTGTTCCGCCACGAGCCGTCGAAGGGCCATGCCGAGGGCGAGATCGCGGGCCATCTGCATCCTTGCGCCAGGATCGTCCAGCGTGGCCGCTCGGTGCGCCGGCGCTGCTTTGCCAGCGACGGCGCGCGGCTGATCATGCCCGCCTTCGGCGCCTTCACCGGTTCGCTCAACGTGCTCGACCGGGCGTACAAGGGCATGTTCCGCGATGGTGCGCCCACCGCGTATATGATCGGCACGAGTCGCGTTTATCCGATTGCCGGGTCGTTACTGAGGCCGGGATGAGGCGAGACTGGCTGGAAAGGACGTCGAGTTCCTTCACGCCCCCCTCTGTCCTGCCGGACATCTCCCCCTCAAGGGGGGAGATTAGTCGCGTTGCCGGCGGCTCTCGACGTCAGATGTGCACCAGTAATAGACCTGGGGAGTGGCTCTGCAGGTTGTGAAGGCGCCGATGACGGCGTGATCTCGCCCCCTTGAGGGGGAGATGGCCGGCAGGCCAGAGGGGGCGATACGCTGCGAAACGCGTTCGTCGGCCCCCTCAGTCCTTCCTGAAGATGATCCGTCCGAGCCAGCCGGTGAGCATGGCGAGCCCGATGGCAAAGAGGCCGTAGCCGAAGCCGTGGTCGGTGGCGAAACGGAAGATGGTCTGCTCGAAGCCCGACTTGACGATGGCGAGCTGGGCCGAGGTTTCCTTGATGAAGATGCCGTTGCGGAACAGGAAGGCGCGCGCCTTGTGGGTGCCGACCGGCACGTTGGGGGCGAGGTGCAGCGTGGCGCGGAACAGGCTCTGCGACAGGAACTGCACGCCGCCGATATTGTCCGAGTAGAGACCGATCGCCTGCTTGCGATCGCGCAGCGCCTCGGTGAACTCCTGGATGGTCAGCGGGCTGTCGCGCTTGTCCTCGGGCTCCATGTAGATGTTGTTGGCGCCCAGCGACAGCTGGCGATAGTTGTTGGGATCGGTGATGTCCTGCGGCTGGCGCGTGGTCGCCACCGAATAGGACACCGGCACGTTGACGAAGGTCTCGGAGCGGGTGTTGATCCACATGCCGAGCACGCGGTCCTTGCGGCGCACGACGACCGACCGGGCCGGGCCTTCGAGCACGACATAGACGTCGTAGCGGCCTTGGCGGTTGATTAGCGGATCGGCGTTCTCGAGCGCGCCGAAGATGGTCAGGTCTGCGCCCGAGAAGTCGGCGGTGATGGCGACGCGGTCGGTCGATAGCCCGATCTGGATGCTTTCGGGATGCGCCGCTTCCTGGCCCTGCGCCGGAAGTGCGGGAGCCAGCAACAGGGCCGCAAGAAGTGCCGCCGCCCGCATCACAGCAGCCCGCTCACGCCGGTCAGCGAATAGAGGTTCTGCGGCTTGACGAACAGGTCGAAGCCGAGGCGCAGCGCAACCGCCAGCACGAGCAGCGCGAGCAGGGCACGCAGCTGTTCGCCGCGCAGCTTCTGGCCGGCCTTGGCGCCGTACTGGGCGCCCGCCACGCCGCCGATCATCAGCACCAGCGCCAGGATGATGTCGACGGTCTGGTTGGTGGTCGAATGCACCAGCGTGGTGAACGCCGAGACGACGACGATCTGGAACAAGGAGGTGCCGACGACGACGTTTGTCGGCACCTTGAGCAGGTAGATCAGCGCCGGCACCATGATGAAGCCGCCGCCAACGCCCATGATGGCGGAGAGGAAGCCGATGCCGGCGCCGATGCCGAGCACCGGGATGACCGAGACGAACAGCTTCGAGGTGCGGAAGCGCATCTTGAAGGGCAGGCGGTGGATCCAGTTGTGCTGGCCCGACTTCTTCAGCGCCGGCGGCACGCCGCCCTTGGTCAGGCGAAGCGCGTTGACGCTTTCGATCAGCATCAGCCCGCCGACGGTGCCGAGGAAGACGACGTAGAGCAGCGAGATGAACAGGTCGAGCTGGCCGATGGCGCGCAGCAGCGCAAAGACGAAGGCGCCGGCTGCCGAGCCGGCGATACCGCCGATCAGGAGCACCGTGCCGAGCTTGAAGTCGAGCGTGCCGCGCTTGAGATGGGCGAGCGCGCCGGAGAAGGACGAGGCGATGACCTGGTTGGCGCCGGTGGCGACCGCGATCGCGGGCGGGATGTTGTAGAAGATCAGGAGCGGCGTGATCAGGAAGCCGCCGCCGACCCCGAACATGCCCGACAGGAAGCCGACCGCCGCGCCCATCGCCAGGAGCACGAACACATTGACCGACATTTCAGCTATCGGGAGATAAATGCCCACCCGTCAGTCTCTGCAAAATGAATTATTGCCGTCGCCCATCCCTGGGAGCCAGTTGGCTACCGGGTACTTGCGCCGACATTGCGGCGAAGTCAAACTTCGCCGTGCCCGAAATGAAAATATCTCAATCAGTTAACCCGCCGGTTAAGGCGGGCTGCTGATAGTGGAGACGGTGAATTATTTGCGCGCTAGCAGCGCTTCGACCAGGGGACCGTCGATCTCGCCGGTCGGCTTGAGGGCGTTGTCCTTCTGGAACGCGGCGATGGCGTCCTTGGTCTTCTGGCCCATCATGCCGTCAGGCTGGCCGGCTTCGTAGCCGTTCTTGTTGAGAATGGCCTGGACGTTGTGGATGGCCTTCTTCATGTCGACGGCCGCCGGCGCATCCTGCCATGCGGCCGGGATGTCGACGGCATTAGATGCCGGGTCGAGCGTCTTGGCCTGCCAGAGCGCGGTCGTCTCTTCGGCACGCTTGAGCTGCTCGGGGTTGAGCGCCTTGGCGATCTCGTCGCGCTTGGCAGCCGCATCCTTGTCGCCTCCCTTGGCGACGATGGCGAACCACTTGTAGGACTCCTCGAGGTTCTGCTTCATGCCAACGCCCTTGGCAGCGAGGATGCCGAGATTGAACTGGCTGTCCTTGACGCCGAGTTCGGCGGCACTGACGAACCAGCGCGTCGCAGAGTCGTTGTCGACGGTGCCGTCGGCCCCCATGGCAAACAGCACCGCCAGATTGTGCATGGCACTGGCGTTGCCCTGGGCCGCGGCGAGCTGGTACCAGGTCTTGGCCTTGGCGGCATCGCGGTCGACGCCGTTGCCTTTCTCATACAGGTTGCCGATGCGGTATTGCGCCGGTGCGAAGCCGAGCTCGGCGGCCTTCTCGTACCACTGGGCCGCAGCCTTCATGTCGGCATTGGTGCCGCGGGCTTCGGCGTAACGCGAGCCGATCTCGAACAGCGCCTTGGCGTCGCTTGCATTGGCAGCTTCGCGCAGGGCCGTCGGGCCGATCGCCTCTGGCATGAAGGCGGCAGGCGTGCTGGTCGGCTTGAACGTCTCGGTCACGGTCGGCTGCGCCGGAATGGACTGCGTGCTGTTGTGGTCGAGCGCAACCTGGGCCGGTGCGGCCGCTTCGATCGTCTCGGCGACCATGTCGGGTTCGGCGGCCGGTGCCTTGGCGACTTCGGGTTTGTCGACATTGCGAACCGAGGCTGCGGGGGCTTCGATGGCCTTGGCCGGCGCTGCGGCAGCGACCTTGACCGGCTGGGATGCCGAGGGTGCGACGGTGACGCTTGCCGTTTCGACCGGATCGTTGAGGAAGGCCTTGCCGAGTTGCATGCCGGCGAGCGCCAGCATCACCGCACCGACCGCCATCAGCACCGACTTGCGGCGCGACTTGATGAGATCGCCGATGCGCAGTGCACGCACCGGGCCTTTGAGATCGGAGCTGCGCTTGAGCGCGTCGGCTTCGGCTGCCGCTGCCTGGGCGGCGCGGCGGGCGGCGGCGATGAAGTCGGACTTCGACGCATCGGTCTCGTTCGGCCGGGCCGTTTCGCCGCGCTCGTCGCGGACGCGGCGCATGATGGCGTTGAGGTCGGGGGCGCCGGAGCCGGGCTCCAGTGGACGGTTGGCGATCTTGGGGTCAAGCGGCGCGTCGAGCATGACGCTCGGGGCCGTGTCCTCGATGACCGGCTCGGCAGCCTCGGCTGCCGGCTGTTGCTGCCTAGTCTTCTTGGAGCTGAAGGCGCGGGCCAGGCCGCTGAACATCGAGGCCCTGGCGGGTGTTGCATCCTTCTTGTCGGCGCGCACGCCGTCGAGCGCTGCAACCGCTGCGGCAGCTTCCGCGGCGGCCTGGGCCGGGCTGCGGGTGACGCGTTCGTCATCGCCTGCATTGCGGCGGCCGAAGGTGGCGTTGGCTTCGGGCAGCGGTGCAGGTTCATCGGGATCCAGCGACGGCGTCTCGCTGAGCGCAAGCTTGGCTTCCGCCTCGACGATCCTCGGCGACAGCAATTCGGCGACGGAAGCCGGCGGGATGTCGACGGCGGCAGGTTCGCCGGTTTCGATAGAGCCGAGCCGGTCGACGATCTTGAGCAGCGTGTCGTGGATCGCCTCGAAGGTCTTGCCGTTGCGCTCGTCGGAACGGCGGGTAAGCGCTTCGAGCGCCTTGAGGTCCTCAGCCAGACCGGTGACGGCAGCGGTGTCGGTGGTCGAGCCGGTGAAGGAGCGGACCGCATTCTCGGCCGCTTGGCGGGCAGCCTCGACAAGGGCGTGGTGGTTGCCGGCGATGGAGCGTTCGATCTCGTCGAGGCGTGGACGGACGTCCTCGAACTCGGGCAGCGGCGAGCCGGGGCGCGCCAGATGGTTCGTCAGTTCGCTGACCTGCGCCTCAAGACCGCGGATCAGTTGCGGGTCGATGCTCGACACCTGTGCCGCCGACATTTCGAGGCGGCCGGAAATGTCTTCGAGGCGGGCTTCGAGCCCGCGCATCGCCTGCTCGGTGGCAGGGTCCGGACGGTTGGTTTCGAGGCGCTGGGCGAATGCCGTGAAGCGGGCGTCGATGGCTTCCATGATGCCCGACTGATCGGCGACAGGCTGGGCCGCTTGCCGGTCGAGGCGATTGCCGAGATCTTGGAGGCGGTTTTCGAGTTCGCGGAACAGCGCATTGCCATGTTCGAAGGCATCGCCCTGGCGGCGCTCGAACACGTCGGCAAGTGCGTCGAAGCGCTGTTCGATGCCCTGGAAGATGAGGCCGGCGTCGGGTGTTGCAGGCGTGCGTTCGATCTTGTCGGCGATCAGCGAGATCTGTTGGCCGAGGCGCTCGACTGCCTGCTCGGGGATGTCGCTGCGGGCGGCGATGCCGTCGACGCGCTCGGACAGAAAATTGAGCCGGTCGATGATCTCTGCCGTCGGCTGGTCGGCGGTGATCTCCTCGATCTGGTGGGCAAGCGCGGCGATGCGCACCTCGATACGCTCGAACGGCGCGGGGTCGAAATGCGGTGTCTGGGCCGCGACCGTCGAGGCGACGATGGCGCGCGAGATCTCGTCGAGGCGCTCGTCGATGAGGCCGAACATCTCGTCGCTGTGGCTGTCGCGCTGGCGCACGAACTGGTCGACGGCACCGGCCAGCGTGCGGACCTTCTCCTCGATGCTGCGCAGCGATAGCGATTCGGGCAGGTTGTTGACGGCGTCGTTGATCTGTTCGAGCCGGCCGGCCAATGCGGCAAGCGCCGGGTCTTCGGCGCGCTGATCCTGGCTCGCCGACATGCGGTCGGCGAAATCGGTCCAGCGGCGGTCGAAATCGTCCCAGCGCCGATCGACGGAAAGCACGGTTTCCTCGCGGGCAAGATCGCCGAGCGCGCGGCGGACCTGTTCCAGTTCGAGGCGCAGCGTGTTGACGCTTCTGTCGTCGCTGCGTTCGGCGAGCGAATGGATGGCGCCCGACAGGCGCTCCAGTTCGTGACCGAGCTCGACCGCTTCGGCGCCGGCTACGCCTGCCTGGCTTGCGCGGTCTATGTCCTTGCGCAGGAGGTCGAACTCTCGCTGCAGACCGGAGCTCATCTGGTGGCGCATCTCTTCGCGCAATGCGCGCAACTCGCCGGCGATCTTGCCGACGGCGGCGATGCCGTCCTCCTGGCCACGGACCCGGTCGATGTCGCGGACGATGGTGTGGTAGGGGCGTTCGTAGGGTGCGCTGCGGCCATATTCGCCGCGCGGCGTGTAGCCGGCTGCCGGGGCCTGGCGCATCTGGTCGCGGTAGGGTTCGGCACTTTCCTCGCGTGCGCGTTCAAGCCGCGCTTCGAGATTTTCGAGAGACCGGTTGAGCTGGTCGAGCGACGCGTGCGGGCGGCGCTGCCTGCCGTCGTTGAGGCTGTCGAGATAGGACCGCTTGCTGTTCATCGAAACGCCCGTTGGTAAGAGTGCTGGCTATGAACCAGTTGTCTCAAATCCTTGCCGGGATCGGGGTCGCGAAGGGCCGCGCGGGAATTGGCTTCCTGGGGCTATTCGCCGCCCTCCGAAACCGTGAACAATTCGATACATGATGACCACGGGAGAACCGACATGCGCACATTTCCCCGAACGTGGTAAACAACCTCTTAACCAAGCTTAAGAATGTGCGACGTTGTGTTCCCGTCCTGGCGCCGAAAGCGACCAAATTTCCCTTGCGTAGGGTAGGCCGCATCGCTATAGCATTTACGTAAACGTAAGACGTGTGCAGAACGCCGTCTTGAGTGCCTTTACATAGAAACCATGATCGGAAGCCCCGCCCCCTGCGGCTTCCATCAGAGCATGGCCGGCTCACCGCCGCCGCGCTCGCAATTGGGGATATCGGAAGCAGATGATGAAGCTTGTATCGGTCGCCGATGTAGCGGCCAATGAAAACAATCTTTCCGGCGAGGACTATGTCCGCATCGGCGAGATGGCGAAGAAGTACGGCGTGACGCTTCGTACGTTGCGTTTCTACGAGGACAAGGGGCTGCTCAACCCCAAGCGTGAGGGCGCGACGCGCCTTTACACCCGGCGCGACCGCGCACGGCTGAAGCTGATCCTGCTCGGCAGGAAGGTCGGTTTCTCGCTGCGCGACGTCAAGCAGATGATCGACCTCTACGATCCCACGGGTACCAACGCCAAGCAGCTGCGCCTGACGCTGGACAAGTCGGACAAGCAGCTCGGCCGCCTGCAGAAGCAGCGCCAGCTGCTCGACGAGGCGATCGGCGAGCTGAACAACCATATGGACGTCGTTCGCCAACTGCTGGCCGAGCGCACCGCGCCTCAGGCAAGTGCTGCAAGCTAACCAGGCGACTTTGCTTTCTGAAACGACCCGGCGAGGGAGACCTCGCCGGGTCGTTTTGCGTTTGGGAGCGACATGATTCCATGTGCTCTTCGAACCGGCGATTCCGTCCCGCTGGACGCAACGATCACCCAAAAACGGCTGTAGCAAAAATTGACGTTTACGCAAACGTCAATTTTTGCTAATCGACGTTCGACAAGCGGTTCCCCGTCGCATACCGTCTGGCCGGAACCGGTTACATTTGCTGGAGGAAGAGCAATGCCGATATTCCGCGCGCCGGTCCAGGACACCCTTTTTGTGCTCAACGACGTGCTCGGCTATGAGCGCTACAGCAACCTTGCCGGCTTTTCCGATGCCAGCCCCGACGTGCTGGAGGCGATTCTCGCCGAGGGCGCCAAGCTCGCCGAAAACGTCATGCATCCGCTCAATCGCGTCGGCGACATGGAAGGCTGCGTCCGTAACGACGACGGCTCTGTCACCACGCCCAAGGGTTTCAAGGAAGCGTTCGACCAGTATCGCGAAGGCGGCTGGATGGGGCTTGCCGTGCCGGCTGAATTTGGCGGTCAGGGATTGCCTTACACGGTCCACTCGGCGGTCGGCGAATACATGTCGGCGGCCAACATGGCGCTGATGATGTATCCCGGCCTGACCCAGGGCGCGATCGCCGCAGTACTGGTTCATGGCACCGACGAGCAAAAGGCCACCTGGCTGCCCAAGATGGTCGAGGGCGCCTGGACCGGGACCATGAACCTGACCGAGCCGCATTGCGGCACCGATCTGGGCCTGCTGCGCTCCAAGGCGGTGCCGAACGGCGACGGTTCCTACAAGATTTCAGGCCAGAAGATCTTCATCTCGGCCGGCGAGCACGACATGTCGGACAACATCATCCATCTGGTACTGGCCCGCATCGAAGGGGCACCGGAGGGCGTGAAGGGTATCTCGCTGTTCATCGTGCCGAAGTTCAACATCGACGCCTCGGGCAACCCCGGCACCCGCAACGCGGTCTCCTGCGGCTCGATCGAAGAGAAGATGGGCATCCATGGCAACTCGACCTGCGTCATGAACTATGACGAGGCGCATGGCTTCCTGCTCGGCGAGGCCAATGGCGGCCTGAAGGCGATGTTCACGATGATGAACGAGGCCCGTCTCGGCGTCGGCCTGCAGGGCCTTGCCGTCTCCGAAGTCGCCTACCAGAACGCTGTCGCCTACGCCAAGGACCGCATCCAGGGCCGTTCGCTGACCGGGCCGAAGGCGCCCGACAAGAAGGCCGATCCGATCATCGTCCACCCCGACATCCGCCGCAAGCTGATGACCATGAAGGCCTTCAACGAGGCCGGCCGGGCGCTGGTGCTGTGGACGGCGATCAACTCCGACGTCGCCCACCGCTCCGAGGACGACGCCGAGCGCCGGGCAGCCGACGACCATATGGGCCTGATGACGCCGGTGGTGAAGGGCGTGCTCACCGACAAGGGCTTCGAGCATGCGGTCATGGCGCAGCAGGTGTTCGGCGGTCACGGCTACATCGAAGAGCACGGCATGAGCCAGTTCGTGCGCGATGCCCGCATCGCCATGATCTATGAGGGCGCCAATGGCGTGCAGGCGCTCGACCTCGTCGGCCGCAAGCTCGGCCTCAATGGCGGCCGCGCCGTGCAGGCTTTCTTCAAGGACGTCGGCGAGTTCTGCGAGGCCAATCGCGGCGACGAGCAGATGGCGCCTTACACCAAGGCGCTGAAGAAGGGCCTCAACGACCTGCAGGCGGCGACCATGTGGCTGGTGCAGAACGGCATGAGCAATCCCGACAATGCGGGTGCGGCCTCGACCGACTACATGCATCTCTTCGGCCTTGTGGCGCTCGGCTACATGTGGGGCAGGATGGTCAAGACGGCTCAGGACAAGCTTGCGACAGGCGCCAATGGTTCGGCCGATTTCTACGAGACCAAGCTGGTGACCGGCCTTTACTTCATGGAGCGTGTCATGCCCGAAACCGCGGCGCATCTTGCGCGGCTTTCGACCGGTTCGGCAACGATGATGGCGCTTGCCGCGGAAGCGTTCTGATCGACTATCCGGACGGCCGTTTGCGGCTGTCCCAAGTTTGCGGCGCCGAAACGCGGAGGAGATCGTGGCGACAATTCCTGCTGAAATTCTCGGACTCCCCAAACCCGCCTGGGCGGCGGATGACGTGGCGATGCTCTACGACATGGCGCACCGCTTCATGTCCGAGGAAATCCTGCCGCACTACGACGCGTTCGAAAAGAACGAGATGGTCGACCGCGCGAGCTGGGAGAAGGCGGGTGCTGCCGGCCTGCTCTGCGCTTCGATGCCCGAGGAATATGGCGGCTCGGGCGGCACTTTCGCCCATGAGAGCGCCATCATCGAGGCGATCGGCCATGTCGGCGTCGACGGCTTCGGCATCGCGCTCCACAATTCGATCGTCGCCCCCTACATCCTGCACTATGGCTCGGAAGAGCAGAAGAAGAAGTGGCTGCCGAAGATGGCGACCGGCGAGCTGATCGGCGCCATCGCCATGACCGAGCCGGGTGCCGGCTCCGACCTGCAGGGCGTCAAGACCCGCGCCGAGAAGGATGGCAACCAGTACCGGATCAACGGCTCCAAGACCTTCATCACCAACGGCCAGCATGCCAATCTGATCATCGTCGTTACCAAGACCGACCCGGCCAAGGGCGCCAAGGGCACGTCGCTGATCGTTGTCGAGACCGACGAGGTCGATGGCTTCGAGCGCGGCCGCAACCTCGACAAGATCGGGCTGAAGGCCAACGACACCTCGGAGCTGTTTTTCAACGACGTGCGCGTGCCGACCTCCAACCTGCTCGGGCAGGAAGAGGGGCAGGGCTTCGTCCAGCTGATGCAGCAGCTGCCGCAGGAGCGGCTGCAGATCGGCACCGGCGCCATCGCCATGATCGAGCGCGCGCTGGCCGAGACCATCGACTACGTCAAGGACCGCAAGGCCTTCGGCAAGGCGATCCTCGATTTCCAGAACACCCAGTTCAAGCTGGCCGAGCTCAAGACCGAGGCGACCATCGGGCGCGTCTTCTACAACGATTGCGTCGCGCGTCATATTTCCGGCGGGCTCGATCCGGTAACTGCGTCGATGGTCAAGTATTGGCTGTCGGACCTGCAGTGCAAGATCGTCGACGAATGCCTGCAATTGTTTGGCGGCTATGGCTACATGAATGAATACCCGATCGCCCGCATGTATCGCGATGCCCGCGTGCAGCGCATCTATGGCGGCACCAACGAGATCATGAAGTTGCTGATCGCGCGCTCGCTCTGAGCCGCCGGTCCGGAAACCAAGGAGCAGAAAAATGGCTGACGCTTTTGTCTATGACGCCGTGCGCACGCCGCGCGGCAAGGGCAAGAAGGATGGATCGCTGCACGAAGTGCCGGCGGTACGCCTCGGCGCCAAGGTGCTGGAAGCGCTGCGTGACCGCAACGGGCTCGACACCGCGCAGGTCGACGACATCATCTTCGGCTGCGTCGATCCTGTCGGCGAAGCCGGCTCGGTGATCCCGCGCTCGGCCGCCTTCGAAGCCGGCTACGACAACAAGGCACCGGGCATGCAGATCTCGCGCTTCTGCGCGTCGGGTCTCGACGCCATCAATTTCGGCGCTGCCAAGATCGCCCAGGGCGCCGACGAGATCGTCATTGCCGGTGGCGTGGAATCGATGTCGCGCGTCGGCATGGGCATGTCGGGCGGCGCCTGGTTCATGGACCCCTCGGTCGGCATTCCGGCCTGGTTCATGCCGCAGGGCGTTTCCGCCGACCTGATCGCCACCAAGTACGGCTTTTCCCGCGACGACGTCGACGGCTACGCGGTCGAGAGCCAGAAGCGCGCCGCCAAGGCCTGGGAGAAGGGCTACTTCAAGAAGTCGGTCGTGCCGGTCAAGGACCAGAACGGCCTGACCATCCTCGACCATGACGAGCACATGCGCCCGACCACCGACATGCAGTCGCTGGGCCAGCTCAACCCGTCCTTCGTCATCCCCGGCGAGATGGGCGGCTTCGACGCGATTGCCGTCCAGCGCTATCCCGAGTTGGAAGAAATCAACCACGTCCACCATGCCGGCAATTCGTCCGGTATCGTCGACGGTGCCGCCGCAGTGCTGCTCGGCTCGAAGAAGGCCGGCAAGACGCTTGGTCTCAAGCCGCGCGCCCGCATCCGCGCCTTCTCCAACATCGGCTCCGAGCCGGCGATGATGCTGACCGGCCCGGTCGACGTCACCGAGAAGCTGCTCAAGCGCGCCAAGATGAAGCTCTCGGACATCGACCTGTTCGAGCTGAACGAAGCCTTCGCCTCGGTGGTGCTGCGCTACATGCAGGCCTTCGACATCCCGCACGACAGGATCAACGTCAACGGCGGCGCGATCGCCATGGGCCACCCGCTGGGCGCCACCGGTGCGATGATCTTCGGCACCGTGCTCGACGAGCTCGAGCGCCGCGACCTTAACACCGCTCTCGTGACGCTGTGCATCGGCGCCGGCATGGGCACCGCAACGATCATCGAACGCGTTTGATTTCGCCCGGAAGGAGACAGACATGACCTACACCAACTTCACGGTCGAAACCGATGCCGATGGCATTGCGCTCGTGACCTGGAACATGCCCGACCGCTCGATGAACGTCTTCACCGAGGAGGTGATGAACGAGCTCGACAAGATCATCGACCAGGTCGTTGCCGACGCCGGCATCAAGGGCGCCGTCATCACCTCCGGCAAGGAGACTTTCTCGGGCGGTGCCGACCTCACGATGCTGCAGAAAATGCTGAAGCTCTACGCCAAGGAAAAGGCCAAGGACCCGGAAAAGGCGGCGAAGCTCTTGTTCGACAATGCCGGCCGCATGGGCGCGTTGTGGCGCAAGCTCGAGACCTCTGGAAAACCGTGGGTTTCGGCGATCAACGGCACCTGCATGGGCGGCGCCTTCGAGCTGTCGCTGGCCTGCCACGGCCGCGTCGCGGCGGACTCCGACAAGGTCAAGATGGCCCTGCCGGAAGTGAAGGTCGGCATCTTCCCGGGCGCCGGCGGCACCCAGCGCGTGCCCAGGCTCGCTGATCCGCAGTCGGCCCTGCAGATGCTGACCTCGGGCCAGACGCTGTCGCCGCAGAAGGCGAAGGGCATGGGCCTGATCCACGAGATTGCCGAGCCGAAGAAGCTGATCGAGACCGCCAAGGCGATGATCAGGAACGGCCTGAAGCCGGTCCAGCCGTGGGACGAGAAGGGCTTCAAGTTGCCGGGCGGTCCCGTCTATTCGGCGGCGGGCGCCAACCTCTGGCCGCCGGCAATCGCCATCCTGCGCCGGGAGACCTATGGCAACTATCCGGCCGCGACCGCGATCCTGAAATGCGTCTATGAAGGCCTGCTAGTGCCGTTCGACACCGGCCTGCGCATCGAGCAGCGCTACTTCACCGAGATCATGCAGACCAAGGAAGCTGCGGCGATGATCCGCTCGCTGTTCGTGTCGCTGCAGGAACTGAACAAGGGCGCCCGCCGCCCCGAGGGCATTGCCGACACCAAGTTCAAGAAGATCGGCATCATCGGCGCCGGCTTCATGGGCGCGGGCATTGCCTTTGTGACGGCCAAGGCCGGCATCCCGGTGGTGCTTGTCGACCGCGACCAGGAAGCGGCCGACAAGGGCAAGGCGCATTCCGACAGCCTGATCTCCGACCAGGTCAAGAAGGGCCGCGCCAAGGCCGAGGATCGCGAGAAGCTTCTGTCGCTGATCACGCCTTCCGCAGACTATGCCGATCTCGCCGGCTGCGACCTCGTGGTCGAGGCGGTATTCGAGGATTCGGAAGTCAAGAAAGCCACGACCGAGAAGGCGGAAGCCGTGATCAAGTCGTCGGCGGTGTTTGCCTCCAACACCTCGACCATCCCGATCACCTCGCTGGCCAAGAACTCGGCCAGGCCGAAGAACTTCATTGGCATCCACTTCTTCTCGCCGGTCGACAAGATGATGCTGGTCGAGATCATCATGGGCAAGAAGACGGGCGACAAGGCGCTTGCGGTTGCGATGGATTTCGTCCGTGCCATCAAGAAGACGCCGATCGTCGTCAACGACACGCGCGGCTTCTACGTCAACCGCTGCGTGCTGCGCTACATGTCGGAAGCCTTCAAGATGCTGATCGAAGGCGTGCCGGCGGCGATGATCGAAAACGCCGCCAAGGCTGCCGGGATGCCGGTCGGCCCGCTGGCGCTGACCGACGAGACGGCGGTCGACCTCGCCCAGAAGATCATGAAGCAGACCATCAGGGACCTCGGCGAAAAAGCCGTTGATCCGCGCCAGATGGCGCTGATCAACACCATGGTCGATACCCATGGCCGCCTCGGCCGCAAGAACACCAAGGGCTTCTACGACTATCCGGCAAAGCCCGCCAAGAAGAAGCTGTGGCCCGGCCTCAAGGACCTCTATCCGCAGCTCGCCCCCGAGAAGGTCGACGTCGAGGAACTCAAGCTGCGCCTGCTTTCGGTCATCGCGCTCGAAGCAGCACGCGTGATGGAAGAAGGCATCGTCACCGACCCGCGCGAAGCGGATGTCGGCTCGATCCTCGCCTTCGGCTTCGCGCCCTACACCGGCGGTGCGCTGTCCTACATCGACGGCATCGGCGCCAAGAAGTTCGTCAAGATCGCCAAGGACCTGCAGAAGAAATACGGCGCCGAGTTCAAGGCCCCGAAACTTCTCATCGAGATGGCCGAGAAGGGCGAGAGCTTCTACCAGCGCTTCGATCCCTACGCCAAGGCCGAGGAAAAGAAGGCGGCCTGACGCAGCATGTACGTCTGGGCAAGACTGGCACGCATGGCCGCGACGGCATCCCGTCGCGGCCCTTACCGTTTTGGCGATGAGGGCCGGTTGTCATTCCGCTGCCTGCCGACCGACATCGACTTCAACATGCATCTCAACAATGCGCGCTACATGATGCTGGCCGATGTCGGCCGCATCGACATCTTCATGCGCTCGGGCCTGATCGAGCTCGCCCGCAAGCGCGGCTGGGCGCCGATGCTCGGTGGGCTGCAGACGGTGTTCGTGCGCGAGATCAGGCTCTGGCGCAGCTTCGAGGTGGTGTCCTCGATCGAAACCTGGAGCGGTTCCGAAGTCATCGGCAAGCACCGCTTCGTGCTCGACAACGGCGAGACGGCGGCCCTCATCATGACCAGTGCCGGGGTCTATGACCGCGGCAATAGGCGCTTCGTGCAGATCGACGACCTGGTCGCCGAACTGGGCTACGACGGGGCAGCGCCGCGCGACGTGAGCGAGGAAGAGCGGATATTCATCGCTTCGCACAAGGGGTTGAGGACGTTGGCGAAGTCCGAGCGCTGACGCCTGTTCTGATGGGCTGATCGTTGTCTGTTTGCCTGCTTTGCCGGTGGACAATTGCAACTGGCGTGGTTAAATGCCGAAAGGTATTTTTTCCTGTCTTGAGGGGGCGCCATGCTCTCGCACGAACGTGTCTGGGCCGCGATCGATGCTCTCGCCGAGCGTTATTCGCTTTCGGCGTCGGGCCTCGCCAAGAAGGCCGGGCTCGACTCGACCGCGTTCAACAAATCCAAGCGCCAGTCCGTCGATGGCAGGCCGCGCTGGCCCTCGACGGAGTCGCTCGCCAAGATCATCGACGCCACCAATTCCTCGCTCGAGGAGTTTTTGGGTTTCGTCGAGCCGGTGAAGGCTGCCGGCAAGGCGAGGGGCCGCGAACAGGCGGCGGGCGTGCCGCTGCTCGGCTTCGCCCAGGCGGGCGCGGGCGGCTTCTTCGACGATGCCGGCTTTCCGGCCGGCCAGGGCTGGGAACTGATAGAGCTTCCGGCGCGCGCCACCGACAACTCCTACGCGCTCGAAGTGCAGGGCGACTCGATGCTGCCGCTCTACCGCAACGGAGACGTGCTGATCGTCGAGCCCGGTGCTGCCGTGCGCAAGGGCGACCGCGTCGTGGTCAAGACGATCTCGGGCGAAGTCATGGCCAAGGTGCTGGAGCGGCAGACGCAAAGCGTGATCGAACTGCTTTCGCTGAACCCCGAGCACCCCAACAGGCGTTTCCAGACGGCCGAGGTCGAGTGGGTGGCCCGCATCGTCTGGGCGAGCCAGTAGGGATCCATGCGCCCCGCAGCCATAGCCATCGCAGCCGCCGCTTTCGGCATCGCCACCTTGCTCGTCTCGCTGGGCGGGCAGAGGCTGGCCGCCATCGAGGCGCCGTCCGTCGACGTCATCGACGAGGCCGACATCCAGCAGGCACTTCCGCCTGAAGATGGAGGTGAGGCGCTTCCACCTGAAGACGGCAATACGGCTGCCGTTGCGCCGTCCGCGCCGCAGGCCGAGCCTGAAGCCATCTCGCGCGCCGTGGCGCCAGATGAAATCGTGCCGCCCGCGCTTGAGCAGGGCGGGCTGGTGCGCGAGGCGCCGCGGGCGCCATTGAGCGAGTTGAGCCTGGCCCTGCCGCCGAAGCCGAAGATGCCTGACGACTGGGACGGCACGACCTTGTTCCGGCCAGTCGCTTCTGCCGCCGGCCTGATCGAGGCCAAGGGTTTCAGCGTGGCGATATCGGGCGTGACGGCTGTCGAAACGAGCGAGAAATGTTCGTTCGAGGGCAAGGAGTGGAACTGCGGCGTGCGTGCCCGCACGGCGTTCCGCAGTTTCCTGCGCTCGCGTGCCGTGGTCTGCGATGTGCCGCCCGATGCCGAGCGCGGCGTGATCGTCGCCAGGTGCCGCGTCGGCAAGCAGGATGTCGGCGAATGGCTGGTGGCCAATGGCTGGGTCAGGGCGGACGCCAACGGCCCCTATGCCGAGGCCGGCGCCAAGGCCGAGGCGGAGAAGAAGGGCATTTTCGGGGCGGCACCCGAGCGCATCGAAATGACGCTGTCGCCGAGCGGAACCAGCCTGCCCGAGGTCGAGGCGCCGCCTGCGACGGAGCCGGATACCAATAGCTCGCCGCAATGAAAAAGGCCGGCTGCGACAGCCGGCCTTTTTTCGATCCTACGCTGCCAGCTTGCCTTCCAGCGCGCTGCGGATCAGCGCCCGGGTCTCGGCGATGCCGTAAAGCGCTGCGAAGGAGCCGAAGCGCGGGCCGCGCTCCTGGCCGATCAGAACCTGGTAGATCATCTGGAAGAAGGCGCCGGATACGCCGGGGCCGCCTTCCGGGCTCTGCTTGGTGTGGTCCTGGTAGCGCTCGATCTGGCGGGCGACATTGAGCGAGGCGTTCTGGATGGCTTCACCGTCGGCACCAGCCGGCAGCGCGCTGAGCGCCTTCTCCAGCGCTTCCAGTGCCGCACGTTCGACGTCGTCGGCCGCCCTGAAGGTCTTCGTCGGCTTCACGAAATCGTCGAAGTAACGGACGGCATAGCCGGTCAGCTTGTCGAGTTCCGGATGCGTCTCAGGCGTCACGCCGGGCGCATGGCGCGAGATGAAGCCCCACAACACGCCCTTGTCGTGCGCGTTGGAGGCGCTGACGAGGTTGAGCAGCATCGAGAACGGCACCGGCATGTCGACGACGGGCGGGTTGCCCGAGTGCATGTGCCAGACCGGATTGCCCAGCCGTTCCTTCCACGCCTGCCGGGGATAGGCGGAGAGGAAGCTGTAGTACTCGTCCACCGCCTTCGGGATGACGTCGAAATAGAGCTTCTTGGCCTGGCGCGGCCGCTGGTACATGTAGAGGCCGAGGCTTTCGGTCGGCGCGTAGGTCAGCCATTCGTCAATGGTCAGCCCGTTGCCCTTGGACTTGGAGATCTTCTGGCCGTTCTCGTCGAGGAACAGCTCGTAGACGAAATGCTCCGGCGCCCGCCCGCCGAGCAGGTTGCAGATGCGGTCGTAGATCACCGCATTGGTCTGGTGATCCTTGCCGAACATCTCGAAATCGACGTTGAGAGCTGCCCAGCGCATGCCGAAATCCGGCTTCCACTGCAGCTTGACCTTGCCGCCGGTGACCGACAGCGTGGTTTCGGTGCCTTCGTCGTCGAAGGTGATGGTGCCGGCCTTGGCGTCGACGTGCTTCATCGGCACGTAGAGCACGCGGCCGCTCTTCGGCGAGATCGGCAGGAACGGGCTATAGGTCGCCTGACGCTCCTCGCCGAGCGTCGGCAGCATCACGGCCATGATCTGGTCGTAGCGCTCGGCGGCCCGCAGCAGCATCGCGTCGAACTTGCCTGCCCTGTAGTACTCGGTCGCGCTGGCGAACTCGTAGTCGAAGCCGAAGGTGTCCAGGAAGCGGCGCAGCATCGCGTTGTTGTGATCGCCGAAGCTGGCATAGTCGCCGCCGAACGGGTTGGGTACGGCAGTCAGCGGCTTGTGCAGGTGCGGCTCGAGGAAGGCGCGGTCCGGCACGTTCTCCGGGATCTTGCGCATGCCGTCCATGTCGTCGGAGAAGCACAGGAGCCTGGTCTTGACCTTGTTTTCGGTCAGCACATGAAAGGCATGGCGTACCATCGTGGTGCGCGCTACCTCGCCGAACGTGCCGATATGCGGCAGGCCCGAAGGGCCGTAGCCGGTCTCGAACAGGACGGTCTCGGGAAGGCCGGTTTTCTTGTAGCGCTCGACGATTTTCTTGGCTTCCTCGAACGGCCAGGCTTTGCTTTCGGCAGCCGCCGCGAGGATTTCCGGGTTGAGATCTATTGAGTTTGATCTCGTCATGTCGAGAGCCCTTTTTATTTGGGCGGAAATTCCGCCGAAGACGGCCATGCTCTATGCGTGCATGCTGCGGGCGTCAACGATTCCGCCCATTTTTCGTTGCGGGAGGGCCGCGGCGTTCCTAAGTTCTGGTGGCATTCAACCCCGTTCTGGAGAATTTCATGCCCATGCCGACCGCCCACGAGGCGCTGATCTACCTGATGGTCGTCACCTCCGCATCGGACCGCGACATGACCGATGTCGAGCTGGCGCGGATCGGCGAGGTGGTCAGGACATGGCCGATCTTCCTGGATTTCGACGCCAAGCGCCTGATTGCGGTGGCGCAGGATTGCCAGATGATGCTGCATGCCGACAACGGCCTCGACGATATCCTCGACACGGCAAGGCGGGTGATCCCCGAACGGCTGCACGAGACCGCCTATGCGGCCGCCTTCGAGGTCGCCTCGGTCGATCTCGAGATGCGCATGGAGGAGGTGCGGGTGCTGCAGCTTCTGCGCAAGCACCTTAGCGTCGACGCCCTGACGCTTGCAGCGATCGAACGCGCCACCAAGGCGCGCCATCGCACGCTGACCTGACGGCGGCTAGAAGAAGCTGACCGGGAAATACCTGAGATAGAGCTCGGCGAAGGTGCCCTTGGCCGAGATCTCGTGCAGCGCGTAGTCGAAGGCGGTCGCAAGGGCCGCGTTGTCCGGCTTGGCAGCGATCGCCAGGCCGGTGCCGAGATATTCCGGCGCCAGGTAAGGACCGCCGGCAAAGCGGCAGCAGCCGGCGGCATCCGTTCCGGCAAGCCAGAACGACAGGCGCATGCCGTCGCCAAAGACAGCATCCAGCTTGCCGTCCTTGAGGTCGGCATTGAGCCAATCCGGCTTGGTGTAGGTCACAACCTTCACACTGCCGAAATAGTCGCGGAGCACGCGCTCATGCGCCGAGCCGGCAAGCACGCCGACGCGCTTGCCTTGCAGCTTGTCGACGAGCGGCTCGCTGACGGCTTGCGCCTTGCGCATGATAAAGCGCGCCGGGAACTGGAGGTAGGGCCGCGAGAAGGCGTATTTCTCCCGCGTCGCCGCGGTCGCCGGCACACCGGCGATGATGGCCTCGCCTTCGCCCGAATTCAGCGCGCCGTCGAGTTCGGCCCAGGGCAGGGCCTGGATCTGGCATTTCTCGGCAATGCCGAGTTCGGCGCAGACCGCGCGAGCGAGGTCGATATGGAACCCCGACAGCCTGCCGCTCTTGTCGATGAAGTTGAAGGGCGGAAAATCGGTAGTGGTCAGGAAGCGCAGCCGTGGCAGCGTCGACAGGTCGGGCTTCTGCAGGCGCTCCTTGCTGTCCCACAACACCGGCACTTGCGGTTCGGCTGCCTTGGCCGGGCCAAGCAATGCTGCGAGCGAAAACGCGAACGCAAGCAACTGCGGTGCGGGTTTCATGAGTGCGCTCCGGCCCTGGCTGACGCGTCGCTCCTGCAAGCGACGATGTGGTTCGACGTCTCTCACAGAGCGTTTCCGCATCCGGGTGGATGCGCTGGACTGTGAATGGTTGGCAAGAGCTTTAGCGCGTGAAGGCGGCCAGGAAAAGCAATTGTGCAGCAGGGCAATCCGAAGCAGCTGAATTTCGCAAGAGATATATCATGATATATTGAGCGAGGGGAGTCTCACCCGTTTGGAGCATAGCGTCCGGGGTGGCGATATGCACTATTGCCGCGGGGTTAGTTGCAGCACTGGGGATGTTGCAATGAGACTGGACCGGTCGCCGCGGGGGGGATGCACGCGAACGTGCAGGCTGCGTCAAGCAGTCGGTGCGGCATGGTTCGATGACTATCGAAGTATCCAAATTTGCGGCTCGCAGGCCGTGGGTGCGTGATGGTTGCGACGGACTCCAGTCACGCAGCCATCCGCCCCTCTTTTTCTGTCGGCTCTCCCGAACAGACTTTCCTTACAGAAGCCAACGACAACAGCCACGGTGTCTACGAACTTGCGCTGGCGAACTTGCCGGAGTTGCAGCCAGCACTTGATCGGCTCGGACTTCCGCTCGCAAAACGCCTCGCATTCGCTTCGCGCGCGGCCTTCCATGGCACGACCTTCCAGACGGAATTGCTGGCATCCGGCGAGGTCCCGGAGCAGGCCTTTTTTGCGGCGATGGCCGACGAGATCGAGATCGAATGCCTGACCTCGATCGATCCGCAACGGCTGCTGATGACCGACGAGGCCTGTTGGGCGCAATTCCACCGCACCGGCCGGGCAATATTTGCCAGACTGTGCGAGGCACCGGGACGCCACACGGGGATTGTTGCGCCGGACCAGGCGGGCTGGCGCCTGCTGAAGCAGCGTTGCCAAGCCAGCCCGGATCTCCGGCTGCGCATCAAGGTGGCGGCACCATCGCTACTGCGGGAAGCCTTGCTGGAGCGCTCTCGCCCGATGCTGACGCGATTTGCGGTGGGCAATCTCCACGACAACAGGCCCGACTGTTCGGCACGCAACGTGTTCTGGCCGTGGCAGACCTACAGCCTCGGCATGCTGACGGTGTTGTTGCCTTTCGCCGTCGCCACCGTGCCGATGCTGGCACTTTTTGCCCTGCACCTGTTGCTGGTTTCCTTTTTCATCGCCTGCTCCGCATTGCGCGCCATCGCCGCGATCGCGCGTCCGCCCGTTGTGCAGATGCCGATCTCGCTGCCGCTTTCGCCCGACCTGCCGGTTTATTCGGTGCTGGTTGCACTCTACCGCGAGGCCGACGTGGTGCCCGACCTGCTCGTCGGGCTCGGCATGCTGCAGTGGCCGCGCAGCAAGATCGAGATCAAGCTGGTGTGCGAGGCGGACGATACAGAGACCATCGCGGCGATCAGGGCCCACCCTTTGCGCGCCTGCGTCGAAGTCGTGCTGGTGCCGCCATCGCTGCCACGCACCAAGCCCAAGGCCCTGTCCTATGCCCTGCCGCTGGCGCGCGGTGAACTGGTCGTGCTCTACGACGCCGAAGACAGGCCTCACCCGATGCAGCTCGCCGAGGCCTGGCGGCGCTTCGAGGCATCCGGCCGCGAACTGGCGTGCCTGCAGGCGCCGCTCGAAATCGCAAACCGGCGTGCCGGCCTGATCGCCAACATGTTCGGTTTCGAATATGCGGCGCTGTTTCGCGGCCTTTTGCCCTGGCTCGCCCACAACCGGATCATGCTGCCGCTGGGCGGCACGTCGAACCACTTCCGTCGCGAAGTGCTCGACGAGGTCGGTGGCTGGGACCCCTACAACGTCACCGAGGACGCCGACCTCGCGCTGCGCCTGGCCCGCCATGGCTACCGCTGCGAGACGCTGTCCTGCGCGACCCGCGAGGATGGCCCCGAGGACCTTGTCGCGTGGCACAATCAGCGCGTCCGCTGGTTCAAGGGCTGGATACAGACCTGGCTGGTGCATATGCGCGAGCCAAGCGCCTTGGCCTCTGAACTGCCGCTCGTTTCTTTCGTCGTCACGCAGATCCTGTTTGCCGGCATGGTGCTGTCGTCGCTGCTGCATCTGGTGCTGATCGCGATGCTGCTGGGCCTGGCCGTACAGGTGCTGTTCGACGTGCCGATGAGCCTGTGGCAGTCCTATCTCGTCGCCTTCGACGTCATCAGCATCCTGCTCGGCTATGGCGCCTTCCTGTTCCTCGGCTGGCTAGTGCTCAAGCCCAGGGACCGGCGCGGCTTCTGGAAGCTGTGCCTGTTCACGCCGGTCTATTGGACGATGCTGTCATGGGCGGCATGGTGCGCGCTCTACGAGCTCTGGCGGCGTCCGCACCATTGGGCGAAGACGCCGCATCGCAAGGCTCGTGCGTTCTGAGCTTCAATCCTTCAGGAATTTCAGGCCCTCGGCGATGATCTTGCCGTCGGGCCGACCGACCTCGTCGAGGTCGCGGCCGTCATAGGCCAGCGCGCGCAGGATGTGGCGGATGACGGCGATCCGTCCGCGCCGCTTGTCGTTGGCCTGCACGACGATCCATGGCGCGTGTTTGGTGTGGGTCTTGTCGACCATCAGTTCGACCGCCCTGGTGTAGTCGTCCCACTTGCTGATGCCGGCGATGTCCATCGGCGAGAACTTCCAGCTCTTCAGTGCGCTGTGGCGCCGGTCATGGAAACGCTTGAGCTGCATCTCCTGGCTGATGTCGAGCCAGAACTTGAAGAAGTGGATGCCCTCGTTGACGATCATCTGTTCGAAATGGGGCGTCTCGTCGAGAAACTGCCGGTGCTGTTCGGGGGTGCAGAACCCCATCACCGGCTCGACGCCTGCCCGGTTGTACCAGGAGCGGTCGAAGGTGACGAATTCGCCGGCCGTCGGGAACTGTGCGACATAGCGCTGGAAGTACCATTGGCCGCGTTCGGTCTCGGTGGGCTTGGTCAGCGCGACGTTGCGCGCCGTGCGCGGGTTCATGTATTCGCGCACCGCGGAGATGGTGCCGCCCTTGCCGGCCGCGTCGCGCCCCTCGAACAGCACCAGCACCCGCTTGCCGGTGGCTTGCAGCCAGGCCTGCAGCTTGACCAGTTCGACCTGCAAATGCTCGAGCGTCTGCTCGTATTCCTTTTGCGGCAGCTTGTCGTCGTAGGGGTAGTTCCCTGATTTAAGCGCCTTCTTGTCGATCCAGTCGGGAAGGTTGGGGTCGTTGATGTCGAAGGTGCGCTCGTCCTTGCCGATCTTGATCTCGACCGGGCCGGCTTTCGGTGCCGCATCCGCGGTCGGAGCCGCATGGCCGGCTTCAGCCTTCTTGCTTTCCTTGTCTTTTTTCATGGTCACGGCACCTTTCCAGCTTGGCAAGTCATGCTATTGGGTGGCTAGGAAGCGGTCCAGAGGCTTCTTGAGGGCGCGCGCGCCGCGGAAAAGTTCGTATGGCTGAGACCAGCACCCAGACGAGGACAAGGCGCACGGCGAAGCTCACCGCCGGTCGGCTCTACCAGAACCGCTGGATGCTTGCCGCGGCGATCCTTGCCGTCCTTGCCGTCCGCCTTTTTGGGGGAGCCTCGGGTGGGTTCACTGCCGCAACTATCGTCGCGCTCGTGCTGGTCGCGCTCATAGCACCGCGCACCCCGGCTGCCCGTCGCATGGCTGAAGCGAGCGCCCGCGTCGAACGCTCGCCGCTCGACAGGCTGTCGGGCGAAAAACTCGCCGCGGCGGTCGCCGAGCCGCTGATCATCTTCGGCCGCGACGGCACCGTGGTCCACGCCAACGAGGCGGCTGAAACCGCCTTCGGCGCCATCAGGCCCCCACTGCCCGTGCTGCTGAAATTCCGCGCTCCCGAGATGCAGGCGCTGATCGAGGCGGTACTTGGCGGCGAGGGAACGGCGCAGACGGCCGACTATGTCGAGCGGGTGCCGTTCGAGCGCGTCTATCGCGTCACGGCTTCGGCGGTTGGCCGCGGTACCGGCCTTTTCGTGCTTGCCTTCAAGGATCAGAGCGAGGCGCGCCGGATCGACCGCATGCGCGCCGACTTCATCGCCAATGCCAGCCATGAACTGCGCACGCCGCTGGCCTCCATCGCCGGTTTCGTCGAGACGCTGCGCGGACCGGCCCGCAACGATCCCAACGCACGCGACCAGTTCCTGCAGATCATGCAGAACCAGACCGGGCGCATGGCGCGCCTGATCGACGACTTGCTTTCGCTGTCGCGGCTGGAAATGAAGCCCTATCTCAAGCCCGGCGTGCGCGTCGACCTGCGCCAGACAGTCGAGGCGGTCATCGACTCGCTTGCGCCCCTGGCAGCCGGGACCGGCGTGGTGATCGAACGCGATTTCGCCGAAGGTCCGCTCGAGGTTCACGGCGATCGCGACGAGCTGTTCCAGGTGTTCCAGAACCTTCTGGAAAATGCCTGCAAATACGGCCAGTCGGGTGGTCGTGTGGTGGTGTCGATGAAGCGGTTGGCGGAAGGAACGCAGCCGGAGATCGAGGTGACGGTCCGCGATTTCGGACCGGGCATCCCCGACGAGCATATTCCGCGCGTGACCGAGCGCTTCTATCGGGTCGACGTCGAGACGAGCCGCGCCCACAAAGGTACGGGGCTGGGCCTCTCGATCGTCAAGCATATCCTGACCAGGCATGGCGCGCGCCTGTCGATCCGCTCGAAGCTGGGCGAGGGCTCGGCCTTCACCGTCCATTTCCCCGTCGCCTGACTGCGATCTGCCCGCTTCTTGCTGGTCCGGCGGCAACTCGCAAGTTGCTATCCTTGCCCATTTCTTTTTTCCGTCATGTCGTTAGCCTATGAGTGCGGATTCAGGATCACGATTCCGCGCACATTCCAGGAAGTTCGCCGATGCTTACGCAACACACTGTCCGGGCCTATGACGAAGAACTGCAATTTCTGGCGAGGAAAATTGCTGCAATGGGCGGGCAGGCCGAGCGCATGGTCGATCAGGCGATCAATGCGCTCGTCAATGCCGACCACACCCTGGCCCAGAAGGTCGTCCAGGACGATCTGCTGCTCGACGAGGCCGAGCGCGAGATCGACGACAAGGCGATCCTGGTCATCGCCCGGCGCCAGCCGATGGCGACCGACCTGCGCGAGATCATCGGCGCGATCCGCATCTCGGCCGATCTCGAACGCGTCGGCGACCTCGGCAAGAACATCGCCAAGCGTGTGGCAGCGGTGGCCGAGGGCCGGCAACCGAACAGCCTGTTCCGCGGCCTGGAGGCGCTGGCCGAACTGGCGCTGACCCAGCTCAAGGACGTGCTCGACGTCTACGCGTCGCGCTCGGTCGAGCGCATTGGCATTGTGCGCGACCGCGACGAACAGATCGACGCCATGTACACCTCGCTGTTCCGCGAGCTTCTGACCTACATGATGGAAGATCCGCGCAACATCACGCCCTGCACGCACCTTCTGTTCGTGGCCAAGAACATCGAGCGCATCGGCGATCATGCCACCAACATCGCCGAGACGATCTACTACATCGTGACCGGCGACCAGATGCCGCCGGAACGGCCCAAGGAAGACAGGAGCCACGGCGTGACGCTCACCGACGATGGCAAGTCCGGCTGAGGCAGGCCCTTCTTCCCGGCGTGCGGAAGGTCTAGACTAGGAACGTGATCAGGCGGCCTCGCAGGGGTGCAGCATGACCGAATTTGCCAGGAAGTTCGACAAGAGCGCTGAACTGGAGGACGGGGTCGTCGCCTCCAGCGTCTATCTTGGCGGGCGCCGCATCGCCGACATCGCCATCGAGGAGGCAGGCGACTGGGCTGCAAGGGAAGGGCACGTCGTCTGGATCGGCCTGCTCGAACCCAGCCGCGAACTGCTCTTGCGCGTGCAGCAGCAGTTCCACCTCCACGACCTCGCCATCGAGGATGCCGAGCATCCGCACCAGCGGCCGAAGATCGAGCAGTATGGCGACGCGCTGTTCATCGTCGCGCGCACGGCGCAGTTGGTCGAGGGGCGGGTGAACTTCGGCGAAACGCACATGTTTGTCGGCAAGGGCTACATCGTCAGCGTTCGCCACGGCGTATCGACGTCCTATGCCGCCGTGCGCCAGCACTGGGAGAGTTGCCCCAGTGCGCTCGCCAAGGGCGAGGACTTCATCCTCTATGCCATCCTCGACTTCATCGTCGACAACTACATGCCGGTGCTCGAGCAGATCGAGGAAGAGGTCGACCGCATCGAGGACGGCGTCTTGGCGCGGCCGATGACATCAAAGGACATCGAGCGGCTCTACATGCTGCGCCGCGACCTCTTGCGCCTGCGCAATGCCGCCGGCCCGCTGGTCGAGGTCTGCCGCAGGCTCACCAGCGCCGACCTGCCGCAGTTGCGCCCGGCCATGCATCCGCTGTTTCGGGACGTCACCGATCACATCCGCACCGTGCTGGAGAAGGTCGACAATTTGCGCGAGGTGCTGGCATTCGCCTTCGAGGCGAGCCTTCTCGTCGGCCAGAGCCAGGAAACGGCGATTGCCAAGAAGCTCGCCTCGTGGGCGGCCATCCTCGCCGTTCCGACCGCCCTTGCCGGCATCTACGGCATGAACTTCGCCGACATGCCGGAGTTGCAGTTCAGTTACGGCTATCCCACCGTGCTTGTCGCCATCGCAACGATCTGCTCGGTGCTCTATTGGCGCTTCAAGAAGAACGGTTGGCTGTGAAAGAAGAGCGAATAGCGAATAGGGAGTAGCGAATAGAAAAAGGGCCTCGGGTCGCCTTGACGCCCCGAAGCCCTGAAACTTGTTTTATTCGCTATTCGCTATTCGCTATTCGCTATTCGCTATTCGCTATTCGCTCACCGCGACCTGCGGCGCTCGGAAGCTGGCTGGAAGGCGATCTTCGAGTGATAGCCGCAATAGGGGCCGCTCTCGCCGGCTTCGTTGCCGCAGAAGTTGAAGTCTTCGCTCAGCGGGTCGCCGTTCGGCCACTTGCAGGTGCGCTCGTTGAGCTGCACCAGCTGGAGCCGGCGCGAGATCGGCACGACGACGTTTTCCACCGGGCGGAGATAATGGCGGGCAACCGGCTCGACGTCGAACTGCGCCTGGAGCGCGGTGGCGCCGATGCTGGCGGTAACCGTGCGTGTCACGGTTGCCGTGCGCTGCACCGTCTTGGTCGCGGTGGTCGCCGTGGTCGTCTTCTTCTGGCGCGCCGGGGCAGCCGTCGCGCGGCCGCGGCTCGACAGCTTCAGCCGGTGAACCTTGCCGATGACGGCATTGCGGCTGACGCCGCCCAATTGTGCCGCGATCTGGCTTGCGCTCAGACCTTCCGACCAAAGCTTTCTGAGAAGTTCGACCCGCTCGTCAGTCCAATTCATGAGACCGTGCTCCTGATTTAACGCGCAGAATCCGGAATCCTTTTCCGCCCCGGCAAGCCGGGTGGGCACCACATCTATTCGATGGATATGTCCGCCGCACGAAATCTAGTTATTTCTCAATTACAGTTATCGATGCGCTGACTCTGTGACAAGAGTCCCAGGGGTCTTCACGATTCGGTTTTTACGGTTTTCCCCAACTTGCCGAGTTCGACCTCGCTGCAGCGGCAGGGGAGAGATGGAACGCACGCGTCTATGCGACGTTTTCGTTGACTTTGTGGCCGAAAAACCTGATATAGCCCGCAGGGCCGCCGCTGAGGCGGCTTTTTGATTTTCCGGTTCCGGAGAGGCATATAATGAGCGGATCGGCGCTTTACGAGACGTTTGCTCGCGTACCCCTGGCTTTCGAGCGAGGCGAGGGTTCTTGGCTGATCACCGAGACCGGCGAGCGATATCTCGATTTCGCTGGTGGCATTGCTGTCAATTCGTTGGGCCACAGCCATCCGCATCTTGTTGCAGCGCTGACCGAGCAGGCCGCCAAGCTGTGGCACGTCTCCAACCTCTACCAGATCCCCGGCCAGAGCCGGCTGGGCGAGCGGCTGGCCGAAACTTCGTTTGCCGACCGCGTGTTCTTCACCAACTCGGGCGCGGAAGCGCTTGAGTGCGCGATCAAGACCGCGCGCCGCTACCAGTATGTGAACGGCCATCCCGAACGGTTCCGCGTCATCACTTTCGAGGGCGCGTTCCACGGTCGCACGCTGGCAACCATCGCCGCCGGCGGACAGGCGAAGTATCTCGAAGGTTTCGGTCCGAAGGTCGAGGGTTTCGACCAGGTCGCCTTCGACGACATCGATGCCGCCGAAAAGCTGATCGGACCCGAGACGGCGGCGATCCTGCTCGAGCCGGTGCAGGGCGAGGGCGGTATCCGTCCGTTCCCCACGCAGTCGCTGAAGCGCCTGCGCCAGCTGTGCGACAAGCATGGCCTGCTGCTCATTTTTGATGAAGTCCAGTGCGGCGTTGGTCGAACGGGCAAGCTCTACGCCTATGAGTGGGCGGGTGTATCGCCGGACCTGATGGCGATCGCCAAGGGTATCGGCGGCGGCTTCCCGGTCGGTGCCTGCCTTGCCACCGAAGAGGCGGCAAAAGGCATGACGGCTGGCGTGCACGGCACCACCTTCGGTGGCAATCCGCTTGCCATGGCGGTCGGCAACGCCGTGCTTGACGTGCTGCTCGAAGAAGGCTTCCTCGAAGAGGTCAGCCGCAAGGCGTTGCTGATGAAGCAGGGCCTTGCCGCGGTCGCCGACGAGTTCCCCGATGTAATCTCGGAAATCCGCGGCACAGGGCTGATGCTTGGCGTCAAATGCACCATGCCCAATACCAAGGTGAACATGGCGCTGCGCGACCAGAAGCTGCTCGCGGTGCCGGCAGGCGAAAATGTGCTGCGTCTTCTGCCGCCGCTGACGACCACCGACGCAGAGATCCAAGAGGCGCTGGCGCGCATTCGCGCCGGAGCTGCCAGCCTCTCCAAGGCCGCCGCCAACGGCGGGTAAACCAAGGACGTTACATGACCAGCGGAATTCGTCATTTCACCGACCTCTCGGCACTTTCCGGGAGCGACCTTCGCGGGATTCTGGACGATGCGGCTGCGCGAAAGGCGCGGCTGAAAGCTGGCGAACGATCCAAGCCCCTCGAGGGCAAGGTGCTGGCGATGATCTTCGACAAGCCGTCGACGCGCACGCGCATCTCGTTCGATGTCGGCATGCGCCAGCTCGGCGGCGAGACCATCATGCTGACCGGCACCGAAATGCAGCTCGGCCGCTCGGAGTCGATCGCCGACACCGCCAAGGTGCTGTCGCGTTATGTCGACGCGATCATGATTCGCACGACGGCGCATGAGCGGCTGATCGAGCTGACCGAAAACGCCACCATCCCCGTCATCAACGGCCTGACCGACGACACCCATCCGTGTCAGCTGATGGCCGATATCCTGACCTTTGAGGAACATCGCGGCCCGGTGGGCGGCAAGACCTTTGCCTGGACCGGCGACGGCAACAACGTGCTGCATTCGCTGCTCGAGGCCTCGGCCCGCTTCAGCTTCAACGTCAATGTGGCGGTGCCGGAAGGCAGCGAGCCGGAGCAGAAGTACATCGACTGGGCCGACGCCAACGGCGGCAAGGTGACGCTGACGCGCTCGGCCGAGGACGCGGTTCGCGGCGTCGACGCCATTGTCACCGACTGTTGGGTTTCGATGGGGCAGGAGCACCGCGCGCGCGGCCACAATGTCTTCCTGCCGTACCAGGTCAATGCCGACCTGATGAAGCTCGCCAAGCCCGACGCATTGTTCATGCACTGCCTGCCCGCCCATCGCGGCGAGGAAGTGACCGACGAGGTGATCGACGGCCCGCATTCGGTGGTCTTCGACGAGGCGGAAAACCGGCTCCACGCCCAGAAGGCGGTGCTCGCCTGGTGCCTGGGCGCTTGAATGGCTGATCCCGCGACCCTATCTGGGGCGGGATCAATCTATTGTCATCAAAGCCATGTTCTGCGACCGTCGGAGGGCCGATTGGTCGCGGAATTGTTTATACGGGATGAGTTCCAGTGACTGAGACCGAACGCAAGCTCGGCGAATTCGGATTCGCAGGCGACGACCATGTTGTTCCATTCGCGGTGGAGCCGCTCGACGTGCGCGGCCGCACCGTGCAGCTTGGGCCGCTGCTCGACCAGATTCTCGAGCGGCACGACTATCCGGAGCCCGTGGCCCGGCTTCTTGCCGAGGCCTGCGTGGTGACCGTTCTGCTCGGTACCTCGCTGAAGTTCGAGGGCAAGTTCATCCTGCAGACCCGCACCGACGGGCCGGTGGACATGCTGGTTGCCGACTTCACCACGCCGCATTCGCTGCGCGCCTATGCCCGCTTCGACGCCGACCGCGTCGATGCGGCGATCGAGGCGGGCATGACCGCGCCCGAGGACCTACTCGGCAACGGCGTTCTGGCGCTGACCATCGACCAGGGCGAGCACACCCAGCGCTATCAGGGCATCGTCGAACTCAACGGCATTACGCTCGAAGAGGCAGCCCGTGCCTATTTCCGCCAGTCGGAGCAGATCCCGACAGATGTGCGCCTGTCGGTGGCAAAGCTCGTCCTGCCCGCCGAGGGCGGCCCGCGCGAACATTGGCGCGCCGGCGGCCTTCTGGCCCAGTTCCTTCCGGACTCGCCGGAGCGCCGGCGCATCCAGGACATGCATGGCGGCGACGGTGACGAGCGCGACGTCAGCGTGCATCCCGACGACAATTCCTGGCAGGAATTGCTGGCGCTGGTTGCCACCATCGAACCGACCGAACTGATCGACCCGACTGTCGGCACCGAAAGGCTGCTGTACCGGCTGTTTCACGAGCACGGCGCGCGCGTTTATGAAGGCGTGCGCGTTGTCGATGAATGCTCGTGCTCGAGCCAGAAGATCAAGGGCATCCTGCAAGGCTTCACGGCCGAGGAGATCAACGACAGCGTCGAGGACGGCGTCATCCGGGTGGCCTGTGAATTTTGCTCCAAGTCATACGAGTTCGACCCGGCCGAGTTCGCACCGGCCCAATAGCCGGTCAGTTCAGCCTGTGCCGGGCGTCGGGAAGGTCGAGCGAGAAGGCGGGGATGGCGATTTCGAACGTCTCGCCGGCTTCGTTGCGCATGGTGTAGCGCCCGACCATGATGCCCGATGGTGTCGAGAGCGGGCAGCCTGAAGCGTACTGGTAGCTGTCGCCGGGATTGAGCTCGGGCTGGTCGCCGACCACGCCCGGGCCCCTGACTTCCTCGACCTTGCCGCTGGCATCGGTGATATGCCAGTAGCGCGACAACAGCTGGACGAATTCGTCCGAATTGTTCTCGATCGTCACGCGATAACCCCAGACATACCGGTTCTCCGAGGGCTCGGACCGGTCCTCCAGGTAAAACGGCTCGACCTCGACCGCGATGTTGCGGGTGACCGCGCGATACATATGCTGCGCTCCTTGGCCTGCACGACGACAGGGTCGGCCGCTTGGCGCGGCGGGTCAACTCTCGTTTGACGCATTCACGCTGATTGTGATGCGGGTGTGGCGGATTTCACCCTGCCGACGCCTCGCGGCATTAGCCGTGAGGTACGGACTGCGCTCCGCCTTGCGGAGCGCAGCACTCGTTCAGCGGGCTGCCTTAAGCGCATCGCCGATGTCGTTGAGCAGGTCGTCGGCGTCTTCGAGGCCGACCGACAGGCGCAGCGTGCCGTCGTCGATGCCGAGTTCGGCGCGCGCCTCGTCGGTCAGGTTCTTGTGCGTCGTCGTCGCCGGATGCGTGATCAGGCTCTTGGAGTCGCCGAGATTGTTCGAGATCAGGATGATGCGCAACGCGTTTTCGAAGGCGAAGGCCGCCTTCTTGCCGCCCTTGACGTCGAAGCAGATCAGCGTCGAGCCGCCCTTCATCTGCCGCTTGATGATGTCGGCCTGCGGGTGGTCGGCACGGCCCGGATAGATCAGGCGCGACACTTCCGGCCGCTCTGCGAGGAAGTCGGCGATCTTGCCGGCGGTCTCGGTCTGCTGGCGCACGCGCAGCGGCAGCGTCTCCAGGCCCTTGAGCAGCGTCCAGGCATTGAACGGCGACAGGCTCGGGCCGGTATGGCGGAAATAGTCGTGCAGGTTCTCGTCGATCCACTTCTTGTCGGAGAGGATGACGCCGCCGAGGCAGCGGCCCTGGCCGTCGATGTGCTTGGTCGCCGAATAGACGACGATGTGGGCGCCGAGTTCGAGCGGCTTCTGCTGCATCGGCGTGGCGAAGACGTTGTCGACGACGACACGGGCGCCGATCGAGTTGGCGAGTGTTGCGACCGCCTCGATGTCGATCACTTCGAGCGTCGGGTTGGTCGGGCTTTCCAGGAAGAACAGCTTGGTGTTGGGTTGGACGGCCTTTTCCCAGTTCTCGATGACGGTGCCGTCGACCAGCGTCGCCTCGATACCATAGCGTGGTGCCAGGGTCTCGACGATCCAGCGGCACGAGCCGAACAGGGCGCGGGCGGCGACGATGTGGTCGCCGGCCTTCAGGCTGCACAGGATGGCGGCGGCGACAGCGGCCATGCCGGATGCCGTGGCGCGGGCGTCTTCCGCGCCTTCCAGCATGCACATGCGCTTTTCGAACATGTCGACGGTCGGGTTGGCATAGCGCGAATAGATGAAACCGGGGGTCTCGCCCTTGAAGCGCGCCTCGGCACTTTCGGCGCTGTCATAGACATAGCCCTGGGTGAGGTAGATCGCCTCGGAGGTTTCGCCGAATTCGGAGCGGAGCGTTCCGCCGTGAACTAGGGTGGTCTGCGGGTTCCAGTTGCGCTGCTTGTCGGAGGTCATGAGCCAAAATCCAGATACAAAAAAACCGGTCGCGAAAAGTCGCAAACCGGTCCAAACGCGGCCCTTTAGCGACTTGTTTAACGTGGCTGCAAGCCGACCGGCCAAATCACCACGGGATAAAGGTCCTTTAGACCCATGGCTGGCTTGCGTCAATCGCGGGGCCGACTAAACGTCTTGGGCCACGCATATGACCCTTGACGAGGTCCTGGGTCCAGCGATCCTCGACTGTCCGTTCGGATCGGCGGCGCTGTAAAGGAGTGAGGCAAATGCGGCAGTCGGGCATTCTTCCGGATCAGGATATCGCGGCACTGTTTGCCTCGGGTGCGCTCAAGGCGCCGCCGCTCGATGCCGACCAGATCCAGCCGGCCAGCCTCGATCTGCGCCTCGGCGCCAAGGCTTTTCGCGTTCGCGCCAGCTTCCTGCCCGGTCCCAATTCGCTGGTCTCGGCCAAGCTCGACCGCCTCAAGCTGCATGAGATCGACCTGAGCGACGGTGCGGTGCTGGAGACCGGTTGCGTCTACATCGTGCCGCTGCTCGAAAGCCTGGCCCTGCCGGCCGAAATCTCGGCCTCGGCCAACCCCAAGAGCTCGACCGGCCGCCTCGACATCTTCACCCGCGTGATGACCGACCGTGGCCAGGAGTTCGACAAGATCCCCGCCGGCTATACCGGCCCGCTCTATCTCGAAGTCAGCCCGCGCACCTTTCCGATCGTCGTGCGCAAGGGTTCGCGCCTGTCGCAGATCCGCTTCCGCAAGGGCAATGCCTTGCTGTCGGAGGCAGAACTGCACGCGCTGCATCTGTCCGACCGGCTTGTCGCCATGGATCCACCCAACATTTCCGGCGGCGGCATAGCACTTTCCATCGATCTCGCCGGCACACCGGGCAGCATCGTCGGCTATCGCGGCAAGCACCACACCGGCCTTGTCGACGTCGACAAGCGCGCCGCCCAGGACGTCGTCGATTTCTGGGAGCCGATCTACGACCACGGTGCCGGCGAACTGGTGCTCGATCCCGACGAGTTCTACATCCTGGTGTCGCGCGAGGCGGTGCATGTGCCGCCGCTCTATGCCGCCGAGATGACGCCCTTCGATCCGCTGGTCGGCGAATTCCGCGTCCACTATGCCGGCTTCTTCGATCCCGGCTTCGGCCATTCCAGTGCCGGCGGCACCGGCAGCCGCGCCGTGCTCGAAGTGCGCAGCCACGAAGTGCCGTTCATCCTGGAGCATGGCCAGGTTGTCGGCCGCCTGGTCTACGAGCACATGCTGTCGCGCCCCAAGGCGCTCTACGGCACCGACCTCGGCTCCAACTACCAGGCGCAGGGCCTGAAACTCTCCAAGCATTTCCGCATGGGTTGACCTTCGGTCACCGCAGCATAGCCTTTGGTTTGCTTGTCCATTTACGGCCGTTGTGCTTGGCTGGAGGCGGGACGCTCGGAAAGAGTGCCCGTCAAATGGAGAGGATCATGCAGATTACCCGGAAGTTCGCTTGCGCAGCCTCGCTCGCAGCGCTCTTGTTGACCCTTGGCGGAGCTTCGGCACAGGAGAAGCTCAAGATTGGTACCGAGGGCGCATATCCGCCCTTCAACACCGTGACCGCAGACGGCAAGCTGGCCGGCTTCGACGTCGACATCGCCAATGCGCTGTGCGCCCAGATGAAGGTCGAGTGCGAAATCGTCGCCCAGGATTGGGACGGCATCATCCCGGCGCTCCAGGGCCGCAAGTTCGACGCCATCGTCGCCTCGATGACGATCACCGACGAGCGCAAGCAGCAGGTCGATTTCACCAACAAGTACTACACCACGCCCCTGGCGCTGATTGCGCCGAAGGATTCCGCCCTGACCTCGGCGGAACCGGACGCACTGAAGGGCAAGACCGTCGGTGCGCAGGCTTCGACGACCCAGAGCATCTATGCCGAGGACCATTATGCCAAGGCAGGCGCCGAGGTGAAGCTTTATCCGACGCAGGACGAGGCCGTCGCCGACCTGACCAACGGCCGTCTCGACGCCGTCGTCGCCGACAAGTTCGTGCTGGTCGACTGGATCAAGACCACCGGACAGGACTGCTGCAAGATGATCGGCGATCTCGACGGCACCGACTCGCTGACCGGCATCGCCGTGCGCAAGGGCGACCCGTTGCGCGAGAAGCTGAACGCGGCCATCGACGCCATCGTCAAGGACGGCACCTACGCCAAGATCAACGCCAAATATTTCGATTTCGACATCTACGGCGCGCAGGACTGACGCCCTGAAATGCGAACAGGCCGGGCGTCGATCGAACGCCCGGCCTGTTTCGTCTGAAATCCTGGAGCGGGTAGCGGGAATCGAACCCGCGCGTTCAGCTTGGGAAGCTGACAAGCTACCATTACATCATACCCGCGCGGGCACTTGGTTAGCATCGCAGATGCGGTTGGGCAATCGGGAAACGGAGCAGTGCGCAATGGGTGCAGCCGACCTTGATGTCCGCTCCGCAAACGCGATATTCCAGTGAGGCTAGAATCGCAGGAGACTGAGCTTGTCCGGATTGGCGCGTTTTCTCGGGGACACCCCCTTCCGGGTGTTCATCAAGCTCTTGGTCATCTCCTTCCTCGTCGGCATCGTCATGAGCGCCTTCGGCTGGTCGCCCTACGACGTACTCTACGGCATTCGAAACTTCTTCCTCGACATCTGGCACATGGGCTTTCGTGCCATCGACCGCTTCCTCGGCTATTTCCTGCTGGGCGCGGCGATCGTCATCCCGGCCTTCATCATTCTCAGGTTGTTCAGCTACCGCAAATAGGCTCAGGCGAAGGCGGCGGCCGTCTCGAACAGGATGGCGTGGCGGCGGGCCAGGGCCTCGATGTCGTGCGAATAGCCGCCTCCGATTACGCCGCACAGCGGGATGCCGGCCGCGCGGAAATGCGCAATGACCATGCGTTCGCGACGGCGCAGGCCTTCGTCGCTCATCGAAAGGCGGCCGAGCCGGTCTTCCCGGTGAGGATCGACGCCGGCGTTGAAGAACACGATGTCCCATGGCGCGCGACGTGAGAGGTGCGGCAGAGCGTCGGCCAACATGTCCAGATAGGCATCGTCGCCGGTGCCGTCGGGCAGGCCGATGTCGAGGCTGGAGGTGACCTTGCGCACCGGGTAGTTTTTCTCGGCATGCATCGAGAAGGTGAAGACACCGGGATGACCGGCGAGGATTTCCGCCGTGCCGTCGCCTTGATGGACGTCGAGGTCAACTACCAGGATGTTTTCCACCAGCCTGTCCGCGAGCAGCGCCAGCGATGCCACGGCGACGTCGTTGAAGGTGCAGAAGCCGGCACCCTGGGCGCGCCTGGCATGGTGGCTGCCGCCGGCGGCGTTGCAGGCGATGCCATGGCGCAGCGCAAGCCGCGCTGCAAGCAGCGTGCCGCCTGCGGCAAGCTGGGCGCGGCGTGAAACCCGCTCGCCGACGGGGAAGCCGATTTCGCGTTCGATGCGAGCCGGCACGGTACAGCTCAGCACCTGATCGACATAGCCGGCCTCATGCGCGAGGCGTAGCCAGTGCGGCGAAATCGGTTCCGGCCGATTGAGCCCGGCCGTCAGTTCCAGGGCATCCAGTCGGTCCATGAGCAGCCGGTACTTGCCCATCGGAAAGCGGTGGTCCGGGGCGAAGCCGGCGTCATAGTCGGGGTGGCTGACGATCTGAAGCGGCATGGAAGGGGCTGAACCAGCGGGGCGAAATCGGTTGGACCCGATACATAAACGGTTGCCGGTGCTGGGGAAACCGGGGCATGTGCCCGAGCGGGAGATTAGGGCCGGAGGAGGATTTTCGTTGGACAGCGCATCGCCAGAGGGCCGCGTGACGCCTTTTTCCGTCACCAACCGCTCGGTATTGGCGATTGCCGTGCCAATGACCCTTGCCTATCTGACGACGCCCTTCATCGGCTTGGTGGGCACCGGCGTGGTCGGCCAGTTCGGCGATGCCGCGCTTCTCGGCGGGCTCGCCGCTGGCGCCGTCGCCTTCGATGTCGTCTTCACCAGCTTCAATTTCCTGCGCGCCGGCACCACCGCACTGGTGGCGCAGGCATTTGGCCGCAACGATGCATCCGAAGAACAGGCCGTATTCTGGCGCGCGGTGGTGATCGCCATCATTGCCGGCATCGTGCTGGCGCTGACGGCGCCGCTGACGTCGCTTGCCGGGCAGTGGTTCATGTCGGCCGAGCCACGCGTCAACGAGACGCTCGACGCCTATGTCCGCATCCGCATGCTGGGTGCGCCCTTCGCGCTCGTCAACTACGCGATCCTTGGCTATGTGCTCGGGCGCGGCGAGGGCAGCTTTGCGCTCTTCCTGCAGGCGAGCCTGAACGGCGTCAACATCGCGCTGTCGCTCCTGCTCGGCCTCACCCTCGGCTGGGGCGTCGAGGGCGTCGCCTGGGCCGCCGTCGCCGGCGAGGCGGCGGGCATGGCGATCGGGTTTGTCGTGCTGTTGCGGCGCTTTGCGCGGCAACCGCGGCTGGCGCGTGGGCGCATCTTCGACGCAGGCGCCTTCCGGCACTTGTTCGTGCTCAACCGCGACATCATGATCCGGTCGCTTTCGCTGCTCGTCGCCTTTGCCCTATTTACCCGCCAGGGCGCGCAGTTCGGCACGGTCACGCTTGCCGCCAATGCGGTGCTGATGAACTTCTTCATCGCCGCAGGCTTCTTCCTCGACGGCTTTGCCGCTGCCGCCGAACAGCTTGCCGGCCGCGCCGTCGGTGCGCGCTACGAGCCGGCGTTCCGCAAGGCGGTCTACCTCTGCTCGATCTGGGGCTTTGCGTTGGCAGGCACCATGACGACGGTCCTGATGGTCTTCGGCGCTGACCTGATAGCGCTGATTGCGACCGCCGAAGACGTGCGGGCCGCAGCCATCGCCTTCCTGCCCTGGGCGGCATTTACGGCCTTGAGCGGCGTGCTTGCCTTCCAGATGGACGGCATCTTCATCGGCGCCGCATGGTCGCGCGACATGCGCAACATGATGGTGCTGTCGCTGGTCGTGTTCGTCGTGGCGCTGATGACGCTGGCGCCGGCCTTCGGCAACCACGGCCTATGGGCGGCACTGCATCTGTTGCTGATCGTCCGTGGCGTCTGCCTGCTGGCGATCCTCGGGCCGCGGGCGCGGGCGACGTTTCAGAGCGGTGCCGCTGCCCACTGATCGAGCCTGCTGTCGCGCAATTCGGAAATGCTGTTGAGCCCTTCGCGAGCGGCGAAGTCCGACATGCCGCGCACGATGCGTGCCGGCAACGACGGACCGGCATAGACCATGCCGGTGTAGAGCTGGACGAGATCGGCGCCGGCTCGGATCTTTTCGAGCGCCGTCTCGGTTGAGTCGACGCCGCCGACGCCGATGATGGCGCTCTGTGGGCCCATAAGCTTGCGCATCCTGGCCAGCACCGCCGTCGAGCGGGCAAACAGCGGCTTGCCCGACAGGCCTCCCGTTTCGCCGGTGTGGGTCGGGCTGCGCAGGGCCGGGCGCGTGATCGTGGTGTTGGAGACGATGACGCCGTCGATCGCCTTATCGGTCACCTCGGCGGCGATGTCCTCCAACTCTGCCTCGTGCAGATCGGGCGCGATCTTGAGGAAGATAGGGACCGGATGACCCGCTTCGGCGCGGGCGATCATGACGCTCGCCAGCAACTCGGCCAGTTGCTCGCGCGCCTGCATGTTGCGCAGGCCCGGCGTATTGGGCGAGGAGATGTTGACAGTGAGGTAGGAGGCATGGCGGGCGAAGCGCTTTACGCCGCTGATGTAGTCGCCGATGCGGTTGGTGCTGTCCTTGTTGGCGCCGATGTTGACGCCGACGATGCCGGGCCGTCCGGCACGGGCGACAAGACGCTTTTCGGCAGCGTCATGGCCTTCGTTGTTGAAGCCGAGCCGGTTGATCACCGCATCGTCCTCGACGAGGCGGAAGATGCGTGGCTTGGGATTGCCGGCCTGGGGCAGGGGCGTGACGGTGCCCACCTCGGCGAAGCCGAAGCCGAGACCGAGCAGGGCGTCGGGCACCTCGGCATTCTTGTCGTAGCCGGCGGCCATGCCGAGCGGATTGGGAAAATCGAGACCCGCAACCTTCACATGCAGGCGCTTGTCCCGCGGCGCGCGGCCACCGACCGGCAAACCGCAGCGCAGCGCCTTGATCGACAGGCCGTGGGCGGCCTCGGCGTCGAAGCTGAAAAGCAGGTGGCGGCCGAGCCGGTCGAATGCGCTCATGCTTCAAGCTCCGGGAAATCGTGGCTGCCGTCGGCCTTCAGAGGCAGGGGGCGGACCCATTTGGCCGCGGCGGTTTCGAGCGGCGCGTAAAGATGCGGAAACAGGGCTCCGCCGCGCGAGATTTCGAATTTCAGCGCTGGACCGAGCCTGTCGGCGTCGAAGGCCACCAGGAGCAGGTTGTCCTGCCCGGCAAAGTGTTTCGCCGCCGTCTCGACGACCTGGTCGGCGGTCGAGAAGTGGATGAAACCGTCGGCGAGGTCCACCGGCGCGCCACTGAAAATCCCGCTCCGCTCGGCCTCACGCCACATCGGTTCGGGACAGATCTTGTAGATGGTTTTCGTCATATGGGCGCTATAGGCTGAAAGCATGATGCGGGAAAGGGCGGCATAACTTGCCCACCGCAATTTGGGCCCAATGCGGCGCGACAATTCGCATCGTTTGCCAATGGAGACAGCCATGCGTGCCGTACTGATGCTTGTTCCGCTGCTTGCCGGCCTTGGTGGCGGATCGGCATTCGCTGCCGAAGCGCAGCGCTACCAGATGGAAAAGACCGACAAGGGTTATGTCAGAATGGACACGCAGACCGGCGAGATGTCGATCTGCGAGGAGCGCGACAACCAGCTGGTGTGCAAGCTCGCAGCCGACGAACGCTCGGCGCTGCAGGACGAGATCGGCCGCCTGCAGGGCGAGGTCAAGGCCATCGAGGAGCGCGTGGTGAAGCTCGAGAACTCGCTGACCCAGAAGCTCGAATCGACTTTGCCCAGCGAGGAAGAGTTCGAAAAGACCATGGGCTACATGGAGCGGTTTTTCCGCAGCTTCATGGGCATGGTCAAGGACATGGAAAAGGAAGACAAGGCGCAGCAGCCCGAGCTTGCGCCCAACAAGACCTGAGCGCCAATCCGCCCGCCTGCGCCTGAAAATTGAGCATGACCGGTGCTTCCGCTGTCGTTTTGACTTTAACTGCTTGAAAAGCCGGCACCGGGCCGCATAATCGCGCCCGACGGTCCAAGGCGCACAGAACGGTCGGGACCTCGGGAGGGATATTTGCCAGCAGGCCACAAGTTCGTCATCGCGGATGACCATCCGCTTTTTCGCGGTGCTCTCAAGCAGGCCATTGCCGGTCTTGGCGACGTGTCGAGCGTGCTCGAGGCTGGCGACTTCGAAAGCGTCAAGGCGCTGGTCGCGGCCCATGACGATATCGACATCGTGCTGCTCGATCTTTCGATGCCTGGCGCCAGCGGACTGTCGGGCCTGATCTCGCTGCGCGGCATCCACGCCACGGTTCCCGTCGTCATCGTGTCGGCGCACGACGATCCGGAGACCATCCGCCGTGCGCTCGAACTCGGGGCGTCCGGTTTCATCTCCAAGTCGGCGAGCATGGACGACATCCGCAGCGCCATCGAAGCGGTTCTGTCAGGCGAGATCACGGCACCCGGCGACATCGACCTCGGCGTCGAGCGTGACCCGGAAATTTCCGACCTCATCAAGCGCCTGCAGTCGCTGACGCCGCAGCAGACGCGGGTGCTCGGCATGTTGGCCGAGGGGCTGCTCAACAAGCAGATCGCCTATGAGCTTGGCGTGTCGGAGGCGACCATCAAGGCGCATGTCTCGGCGATCCTGCAGAAGCTCGGCGTCGACAGCCGCACGCAGGCCGTGATCCTGCTCTCCAAGATCGGCGGCGAGCCGCGCCCGGCTGGGTAATCATTATTCGGCGGCGTGCGCCATGCGCCGCATCCGGTTCATCATCGAACGCAGCACGGCCGGCTTCAGCGGCTTGTTGAGCACGGCGACGTCGATCTGGTCGGCCGCCGCACGCACCTCGTTTGAACGGTCAGCCGTGATCAGCACCGCAGGCGTCGCTTCGCCATAGGCGCCGCGCAAGGTGCGGATGACGTCGAGGCCGTTTTCGCCATCGAGATGATAGTCGGCCAGGATGATCTCGGGTGCCGGTCCGACGCTCCGGTCGGCCTCGAACGCCTCCGTGCCGGAATAGGTCCTGACCTGGCAGCCCCAGCCTTCGAGCAGCAGTCGCATGCCTTCGAGGATGCGGGCGTCGTTGTCGATACAGATGACGTTCAAGCCGTTGAGAGCGGTGGCCGCCTCGATGCGCGGCCGGGCGGACGCTGTGGCAGGCTGTTCCTCGGCGGTGGTGACCCGCAGGATCACCGAAAAACGCGTGCCCTGGCCCTTGTGCGACTCGATCTGGATTTCGAGCTTCAGGACGCGCGCGATGCGGTCGACGATCGACAGGCCGAGGCCAAGCCCCTGTGCCTCGCGCATGCCGTCGTCGAGGCGGGTGAATTCGTGGAAGACGGTGCCGAGCTTGTCGGCGGCAATGCCGATGCCGGTGTCGATCACCTGTATTTCGGCGAGTTCGCCGCGCCGCCTGACGCCGACGACGATGCGACCGCTGCGGGTGTACTTGATGGCGTTGGAAACCAGGTTCTGGATCAGACGGCGCAGAAGGTTCCGGTCGGTGTTCACGGCAAGCGTCGACGGCACGATCACCAGTTCGAGGTCCTTGGCCCGCGCCATGGGCAGGAAGTCGGTGCCGATCTGGCGCAGCAGCCCGTCGAGGCGGAACACGGTTTCGGCGGGCTTCATCGCGCCTGCGTCGAGCCGCGAGATGTCGAGCACGGCGCCGAGGATGGTTTCGACCGATTCCAGCGAGGATTCGATGTTGCGCGCGGCCTGGCCGGCGTTGCCCTTGCCGGCCTTCTCGATCAGCGACGAGCAATAGAGCCGCGCGGCATTGAGCGGCTGCAGGATGTCGTGGCCGGCTGCCGCAAGGAAGCGCGTCTTGCCGAGATTGGCTTCCTCGGCGAGCATCTGTGCCTGGGCCAGTTCCTCGTTGACGCGGGTCAGTTCGGCGGTGCGGCTCTTCACCCGCTGTTCCAGCGACTCGTTGGCCCGTTTCAGCGCAAGGTCGGCGGCGACGCGCGCCGAGATGTCGGTGTAGGTGGCGACGATGCCGCCGTCAGGCATCGGGTTGGATCGCATCTCGATGATCCTGCCGCTGGTCTGCAACTCAACCTGCCAAGGGCCGCCGAAGCTGGTCAAGCGATTGAGCGTGGTCAGTCGCGAGGTATGGGCAATGTCGCCGCGCGCCACCAGATAAGCGAGGACGCGGTCGATCGACACGCCGACCTGGCCCATGTCGTCGGGTAGGTCGAACAGCGAGCGGTATTGCCGGTTCCAGCAGATCAGGCGGAAATCCTGGTCGAAGACGGTGATGCCCTGTTCCATCTGGTCGAGTGCGATCTGCAGCAGGTCGCGATTGTGCTGCAGCGCTTCAGTGGCGTCGTCGAGCAGGCGGAACGTGTCCCTGGCGGAGTTGTCGCCGCGCTTGAACAGCAGCGACAGGATCAGCCGGGCCGAGGACGAGCCGACGGCGCTCGCCATCAGCTGTTCGGAGAAGCGGATGACGTCCATGCCGGCGGGATCGTTGCCGTTCAGCTTGCTGCCGCTCTCGCTCTGGAAGGTCTGGAATGAGCGCTCGGTGCGCTCGACACCGAGATAGCGGGCGATGGTGTCCTTCAGGTCGTTGACGGTGATGGTGGTGCGGAAGCGGCGCAGGGACGGCATCGGGCTCGAATCGCGCGGCACGAAGATCGAGGCCTGGATGCGTTCGAGCGGCACAGATGCGCGCGACAGCGAACCGAAGACGAAGAACAGCGTGTTGATCGCCAGGCTCCACAGCACGCCGTGATTGAGCGGCTCGGCAGCGGTGCCGAACAGCGCCTGGGGCCGCAGCGCGTCGATGCCGAAAAGCCCGTCGGCGAGGATCGAGGTGTCGGGCGCCGCCAGCGTCGGCAGCATCAGCGTGTAGCCCCAGGCGGCGATGCCGGCGGCCATGCCGAGTGCTGCACCCCGCGCATTGGCGCGGCGCCAGATCAGCCCGCCGATGAAGGATGGCGCGAACTGCGCGATCGCCGCAAAGGACATCAGCCCGATCGAGGCGAGTCGCGTGTTATTGGTGCTCTCGCGATAGTAGAGGAAGGCGGCCAGCAGGATGATGAAGATCGAGGCACGGCGGATGTTCAGGATGATCGCCGACCAGTCCTCGGTGTCGCCGGCCTTGGTCTTGATCAGGCGGCGCACGAAGATCGGAATGACGAGATCGTTGGAGATCATGATCGACAGCGCCACGCTCGCCACGATGACCATCGCGGTCGCAGCCGAAAGGCCGCCGATGAAAGCGACCATGGCCAGCAGGTCGTGGCCCCGGAACAACGGCAGCGACAGCACGTAGAGGTCGCTGGTCGTGGCCGTGCCGACGGTCGACAGGCCGGCGAATGCGATGGGCAGCACGAAGAGGTTGATCGCCACCAGATAGGCCGGGAAAACCCAGGTCGCGGTGCGCAGTTCGCTCTCGCTACGGTTCTCGACGATCATCACGTAGAACTGGCGCGGCAGCATGATGATGGCAAAGCCGCTGATGACGGTCACCACCAGCCAGGTACCGAGCGAGGTGCGGTAGCCCATGGCATCGCCGACCTGCTCGGTTGCGGCGAAGCTCCGCAACATGTCGCCGGGGCCGTCGAACAGCGAGAAGGTGACGAACAGGCCGACGGCGAGGAAGGCGACCAGCTTGACGATGGATTCAACCGCGACCGCCAGCACCAGGCCGTTCTGGTGCTCGGTGGCGTCGGCATGGCGCGTGCCGAACAGGGTGGCAAACAGCGCCAAAAGCAGCGCCACGACCAGCGAGATGTCGCTGACGAACGGATCGAAGGAGGGCGGCGAGCCGGTGTAGTGCTCGACCATCAGGCTGACCGAGCCGGAGATCGCCTTGAGCTGGAGCGCGATATAGGGGATGGCGCCGACAGTGGCGATCAGGGTGGCGATCGAGGCGACGGCGAAACTCTTGCCGTAGCGCGCGCCCAGGAAGTCGGCGATCGAGGTGATCTTCTCGGCCTTGGCCAGCTTGATGATGCGGCTGAGCAGCGGGAAGCCGAACATGAAGACCAGCACCGGGCCGATGTAGATGGCAAGGAATTCGAGTCCGCGCTCCGAGGCAAGCCCAACCGAGCCGAAGAAGGTCCACGACGTACAATAGATGGCGAGGCTGAGCGCATAGATGAACGGCCGCGGCCGCCCCGGTCCCCAGTTCGCAGCCCTTCGATCGCCGATGCTCGCGATGGCGAACAGCAGCGTCACATAGGCGATGGCGATGAGGACGACGGCCAGGCCCTGCACTCTAAGTTCTCACTCCCGGATAGGTCTGTTGCCTTTGCGGTGAGGCAATCACAGCTGCGCCGACAAGTCTATTATCCTTGTCTCCTAGGGCAGCGGATGGCGATTTGCATTCGCGGGTTTTGCAACCGGCGGTTTTTGCTATGGTGGCGGCGTTTAGCGACGAATGCTGGGAACGATTCGCCTTTCCGCAGATCGTACATGGAGGGTTCTATGCTCAGGGAATTCCAGGAGTTTATTGCCAAGGGCAATGTGATGGATCTCGCCGTCGGCGTGATCATCGGCGGTGCCTTTGGCCTGATTGTTTCGTCGTTGGTCGGAGACATCATCATGCCGATCGTCGGGGCGATCTTCGGCGGCTTCGACTTCTCCAATTACTTCCTGCCGCTGTCGTCGTCAGTGACGGCCGTTTCGCTTGAAGAAGCCAAGAAGCAGGGCGCGGTGTTCGCCTATGGCAACTTCTTCACCGTGATCATCAACTTCCTGATCCTCGCCTGGATCATCTTCCTGATGGTCAAGGGCGTGAACACGATGCGCAAGCGCCTGGAAAAGGAAAAGGCAGCCGAACCGGCAGGGCCGCCGCCGGCCGACGTGGCACTTCTTACCGAAATCCGCGACCTGCTCGCCAAGAAGTAGACGCAAGCGCTGGCATCTCGAAAACCCCCGGCTGGCTGGACCACCGGGGGTTCTTTCGTTTGCGCCGGCGCGCTAGGCTCCCCGCCACTGCCGTCAGTCAACATCAGTCAACCCGGGATGATCATGAGCCTTATCGATATGGTTCGCACCGAGGCCCGCCTTGCGCCGGTCAGCGGCATCGAGGCGGTGGCAAACTATGGCCGCGACCGTGCCGGCCTCATCCCGCTGTGGTCCGGCGAAGGTGACATGCCGACGCCCGACTTCATCAGTTCGGCGGCGGCGCGCGGCCTCGCCAATGGCGAAACCTTCTATACATGGCAGGCCGGCATTCCCGAACTGCGCCAGGCGATATCGCGCTACCATAAGCGCCATTTCGGCATGGACTTCTCCGAGGACGAATTCCTCGTCACCATTGGCGGCATGCAAGCGATCACCATGGCGCTGGAGGCGACGGCAGGGGCGGGCGACGAGGCACTTTATCTCGCGCCGGCCTGGCCGAATTTCGCCGGCGCAGCAGGTGTTGCCGGCGTCAAGCCGGTGCCGGTCCTGCTCGACATGACCGACAATGGCTGGTCCTGCGACGTCGAGAAGATCGCTGCGGCGATCACGCCAAGGACCAGGGTGATCTTCGTCAATTCGCCGTCCAACCCGACCGGCTGGACCGCCGACCGCGAGACGCTGCAGGCAATCCTGGACCTCGCGCGCAAGCATGATCTGTGGATCGTCGCCGACGAAATCTATGCACTGTTCTACTATGGCGGCGGCCGCGCGGCGTCGTTCATGGACATCATGGATCCCGAGGACAAGATCCTGTTCGTCAACACCTTCTCCAAGAACTGGGCGATGACCGGCTGGCGCGTCGGCTGGCTGAAGACGCACCCGTCGCTCAGCCGCATGTTCGAGAACCTGATCCAGTATTCGAGCTCCGGCGTGGCGCAGTTCCTGCAGCGCGGCGCGATCGCCGCCCTCGACGAAGGCGACAGTTTCATCGCCTCGCAGGTCGAGCGGGCTCAGAAGGCGAGGGATATCGTCTGCAAGGTGCTGGGCGACACCGGCAAGGTCCGCTTCAGCGTGCCGCCGGGCGCCTTCTACCTGTTCTTCTCCGTCGACGGCATGAAGGATGCAGAGCGCGCCGCCTTCGACATCGTCGACAAGGCGGCTGTCGGGGTGGCTCCGGGCACGGCGTTCTGCGCCGGTGGCGAAGGTTTCCTGCGGCTCTGCTTCCACCGCCGCCTCGACCAGGTCGAGGAAGCCGCGCACCGGCTGGCGAAGTGGATCAACGCGCAATAGCCACCGTGTGAAACCCAAAAAGAAAGGCCCGAAACCGGCATGGTTTCGGGCCTTTCTTTTGGAATGGGTCGGCGGCCTCAGCCGCCGGACTTGGGCACCAGAAGCGGGATGATGCGGTCGCTCTGCGCAACCTCGGTATGGCCGGCGCCGCGATAGGGAATGCCGAGTGCATTCCACGTCTCGACCAGCGCAAGCTTGAGTTCGGCGATCAGCTCGTCGGTATGGAACGGCGTCGGCGTGATGCGCAGCCGCTCGGTGCCGCGCGGCACCGTCGGGTAGTTGATCGGCTGGATGTAGAGGCCGTGGACGCCGAGCAGGCGGTCGCTGGCCATCTTGCACAGTTCCGGATCGCCGACGAGGATCGGCACAATATGCGTTGGCGACTCCATGACCGGCAATCCGGCGTCGGCAAGCACCTGCTTGGCGTGCGTCGCCTGGCGCTGCTGGGCGTCGCGCTCGGCCTGCGAGTTCTTGAGATGGCGGATCGACGCAGTGGTCGCGGCGGCGATCGCCGGCGGCAGCGCGGTGGTGAAGATGAAGCCCGGTGCGTAGGAGCGCACGGCGTCGATGACTTCGCGGGTGCCGGTGATGTAGCCGCCGAGCGTGCCGAATGCCTTGGCCAGCGTGCCCTCGATGATGTCGATGCGATGGGCGAGCCCCTCGCGCTCGGTGATGCCGCCGCCGCGCGGACCGTACATGCCGACCGCATGGACCTCGTCGATATAGGTCATGGCGTTGTACTTTTCGGCGAGGTCGGCGATCGCCTCGATCGGCGCGATGTCGCCGTCCATCGAATAGACGCTCTCGAACACGATCAGCTTGGCGCGCTCGCGGCCCGCCGCCTGCAGCAGGCTTTCGAGATGGGCGACGTCGTTGTGGCGGAAGATCTTCTTTTCGGCGCCCGAGCGGCGCACGCCTTCGATCATCGAGGCGTGGTTGAGTTCGTCCGACAGGATCAGGCAGTTCGGCAGCAGCCGGGCGATGGTCGAGATCGCGGCCTCGTTGGAGACGAAGCCCGAGGTGAAGACCAGGCCGGCTTCCTTGCCGTGCAGGTCGGCGAGTTCAAGCTCGAGCTCGACCAGCGGATGGTTGTTGCCGGAGATGTTGCGCGTGCCGCCGGCACCGGTGCCCATGTTGCCGGCCGCCTTCTGCATGGCATCGACCACGTCGGGATGCTGGCCCATGCCGAGATAGTCGTTCGAGCACCAGACGGTGATTTCCTCGGCCTTGCCGTTGGCTCTCCAGATGGCGCGCGGGAACTTGCCGACGATGCGCTCCAGATCCGCAAACACGCGATAACGGCGCTCGGCGTGGATTTGGTCGATCGCTTCTTCGAAAAACCGCTGGTAGTTCATCTGGACGTCCCAATTTTTCAGCCGTGAGCATAATCAACGGCTGCTTCGGCGTCCATCGACCGTTTTTGGTCAAAATGCCACGCCCTCGACACCCTCAAACGACCACAGAACTCCGAAAAGTCCCTTGATGTGGATCAAATTCCGCTGCGACGGAATGGCCGGGCACGCCGCACCTCGCCTTGTGCGTTTGTTTTGCGCTAGACAAGGTCAGGCGGCAATTGACGGGGAGAGTTGCAAATGGCGGTCCTGGTGACGGGCGGTGCGGGCTATATCGGCAGCCACATGGTGTGGGAATTGCTCGATGCGGGCGAACAGGTGGTCGTGCTCGACCGGCTGTCGACCGGTTTCGAATGGGCCGTGGCGCCGGAAGCGACGTTGGTGCGAGGCGACGTCGCCGACAAGGAATTGCTCGGCCAGCTGATCCGGGATCACGGTATCGACGCCATCATCCACTTCGCCGGTTCGATCGTGGTGCCGGAATCGGTCGCCGATCCGCTCGGCTACTACGAGAACAACACCTGCAAGACTCGCAGCCTGATCGAGACGGCGGTGCGCGAGGGGGTGAAGCACTTCATCTTTTCCTCTACCGCCGCGGTCTATGGCGCAGCCGGCATGGAACCGGTGGTCGAGGACGCCCGGTTGGCGCCGGAATCGCCCTACGGCCTGTCCAAGCTGATGAGCGAGTGGATGTTGCGCGACGCCGCCGCCGCGCACCCGCTGCGCTATACCGCACTTCGCTATTTCAACGTCGCCGGCGCCGACCCCAAGGGGCGCACCGGACAGTCGACCAAGGGCGCTACCCACCTGATCAAGGTCGCCTGCGAGACCGCACTCGGCAAGCGGGCGTCGATGCAGGTCTTCGGCGACGACTATGCCACGCCCGACGGCACCTGCGTGCGCGACTACATCCACGTCTCCGATCTCGTCGCCGCGCATCGACTGGCGCTTGCCCGTCTGCGCGCCGGCGGCGGCAATCTCGTCGCCAATTGCGGCTATGGCCACGGCTATTCGGTGCTCGAGGTCATCGACAGCGTGCGACGCGTCCATGGCGCGGATTTCGCGGTGGAGATGGGTGCGCGCCGCCCTGGCGATGCCGCCTCGGTGGTCGCCAATTCCGACCTGGCACGTGGCGAACTCGGCTGGAACCCGCAGCGCGACGATCTCGATGCGATCGTCCACGACGCACTCAACTGGGAGCAGCAGCTGTCGCGCAAGAACTCCGCCGGGGGCTGACCAGGCCCAAGTGGTGGATTTCTGCGCCGCTCTCTCGAAATCTGCCGCGACAGGCGCTAAAAGGTGGCCAGGAGGAGCCAGGCTCCCGACGGTAAAGGGTTCCCGACAGAGCCTGATGTCGACCAGGGTGCGACATGAAAATCCTCGTTCTCGGGGCGGGCGTGGTGGGAACTGCGGCCGCCTTCTATCTGTCCCGCGACGGCCATGACGTCACGGTCGTCGAGCGCCATCCGGCGGCGGCGCGCGGCACCAGCTACTCCAATGCCGGCCTGGTGTCTCCAGGCGACGCCACCGCGTGGGCCTCGCCGGCAGCGCTCAAGACCTTCATCAAATCACTCTACACGCCCGACCTCGGCATCAAGGTCCGGCTCGGGCTCGATCCGTATTTCTATGCCTGGAGTTTCCGTTTCCTGTTCCAGTGCACCAATGCCCGGATGAGGATCAACACCGAAGCCAAGCTCAGGCTCGCACTCTATTCGCGCCTGTGCATCAACGAGATCTCGACCGAGACAGGCATCGGCTACGACAAGCGCGCCCGCGGCATCATGTATTTCTTCCGCTCGCAGGAAAGCCTCGAACATGGTGCCAGGATGTACGGCTTCCTCGCCGAGCACGGGCTCGATATCGAGGTTGTCGACCGCAGCAGGATGGCCGAGCTCGAACCCGGGCTGGCCGCAGCCAGGGGCAGCATCGCCGGCGCCGTCTATTCGCCGATGGACCAGACAGGCGATTCCCGCATGTTCGTCGAAGCGCTCGCCGCTTATGCCGAACAGAAGCTCGGCGCGAAGTTCATGTTCGACACCACGGTCGAGGACCTGATCGTCGAAGGCGACCGCGTGACCGGCGTGAAGACCTCGGCCGGACGTCTCGATGCCGACGCCGTGGTCATCGCCATGGGACCGGAGAGCGGCCTGCTCGGCCGCCGCAACGGCATCGACCTGCCGGTCTATCCGGTCAAGGGCTACACCGCGACCGTCACCATGGACGACCCGTCGAAAGGCCCGACCATGGGCGGCGTCGATGAGGACCGGATGGTCGCCTATTCGCGCCTCGGCGACCGTCTGCGCATGGCCTCGACGGCCGAATTCACCGGCTTCGACCGCAGCCACAAGCCGTCGGACTTCAAGCGGATGTTCGAGACGGGCCAGGAACTGTTCCCCGGTGCCTTCGACCCGGCCAAGGCCGAGGTCTGGTCCGGCTTGCGGCCGATGATGCCGGGCTCGGTGCCGGTTATCGGCCCCGCCCGCTACAAGGGGCTCTATCTCGACACCGGCCACGGCCATGTCGGCTGGACCATGGCTTGCGGTTCCGGCAAATTCCTTGCCGACCTAGTGGCGGGGCGCAAACCCGACATCGACCCCACGGGACTGGTCTACAAGGGCTAAGGTGCTGCCATGTCGGGACCGCAAGTCGCCATTGATCTCGGTCGCATCGAGCGCAACGCCCGCGCAGTCGTGGAACGCAGCGCGCAATCCGGCATAAAGGTGTTCGGCGTTACCAAGGGCAGCTGCGGCATGCCGCAGGTGGCGCGTGCCATGCTGCGTGGCGGTGTGGCGGGGCTTGCCGAGTCGCGCTTCGAAAACATCCGCCGCCTGCGCGAAAGCGGCATCGGCTGCCCGATCATGCTGCTGCGCAGCCCGCCGATCTCGCGTGTCGAGGAGGTGGTGCGCACCGTCGACATCAGCCTGCAGTCGGAACTGGAGATCATCCGCGAGATCTCGCGCATCGCCCAGCGCATAGGCCGGGTCCACGACATCATGCTGATGGTCGACCTCGGCGACCTGCGCGAGGGTATCTGGCCGAACGACCTTTTGCCGACGGTCGAGCGCGTGCTCGAACTGCCAGGCGTGCGCATCGCCGGCCTAGGCACCAACCTGACCTGCTTCGGCGCCATCATGCCGAGCGAGGAAAACCTCAGCCAGCTCGTCGCCTATGCCTACAAGGTCGAGCGGCTTGCCGGCATCAGCCTCGACTGGGTGTCGGGCGGCAACTCGTCGTCGCTGCCGCTCCTGCTCGAAGGCAAGATGCCTGCCGGCATCAACAATCTGCGCATCGGCGAGGCGATCCTGCAGGGCGGCTACGAAACCTTCCGCGAAGAGCCGTGGAGGGAGCTGGAATTCAACGCCTTCAGGCTCGCCGGCGACCTGATCGAGGTCAAGACCAAGCCGTCGCTGCCGATCGGCGAATCCGGCTACGACGCCTTCGGCAATCAGCCGGTTTTCGTCGACGAGGGCGACAGGCTGCGTGGCATCGCCAATATCGGGCGCGAGGACACGATGATCGAGGGGCTGGTGCCGATCAATCCGGGCGTGCGCGTGCTTGGCGCGTCGAGCGACCATCTGGTGCTCGACATCACAGATGCCGAGCCGCCGCTCTCCGTCGGCGACCGTGTCAGCTTCCACATGAACTACGGCGCGCTGCTGACGGCGATGACCTCGGAATATGTCGAGAAGGCGCCGATGCACGACATCGCGGATTTCACCGGCCGCCGCATGGTCTCGATCATTGCCGACGCAGAGGCCGGACCCGTGTTCGCACGGCACTCAGCCGGTGCCCGGCTCGAGCAGATGCAGTTCGACGTGGTCGAGATCGCCGATGCCGAGCACCCGCCGGCCGGCCTTCTCAGGCTGCATGCCGGCGCCGACAGGCACACTGCGTCCGAAGCGTTGGCCGCTGCAGCCGAGGCGACGCATTCCTTTGGCTTGATCTGGATCGATTCCATCGCCGCCCTGATGCCCGAAGGCGAAGACGGCGACGACGTACCGGAAAGCTCGGTGCTGGCACGGGCGCTTGGCCTCGACCACAAGCCCGGTGCGCTGCAGCCGCAGCTGTCGCCCGAAAATGTCGTGCTGGTCGGCCTGCGCGAGGCCGACCCGGCTGAGGTGCGCATCCTCAAGGATTCGCGCGTGAGCGCTTTCACCATGGCCGAGATCGACGGTTCCGGCATGCGCGAGGTGATGCGCGAGGCGATCCGCATCGCCTCCGCGGGAACGACCGGGTTCCACGTCAGCTATTCGCCGTCGGCAACCGAAATCGCCGGATGGAGCGGCGGATCGGGCGGCATGACCGTGCGCGAAACGCACCAGGCGATGGAAACGATAGCGCTCTCGGGCGGCATGCTGTCGATGGATGTTTCCGGTCTTGGCGGTGACACCGAGCCGCGCGTCGCCGCCGAAGCGGTCAACTTCGTCATGTCCGCCTTTGGCAAGCGTATTCTCTGAAACCCGCTCTTATCGCCGGCTCAGGCGCTGGCGGGATTCGTAGAGATACTGCAGGCCGATGATGACGGCTGCGATCAGCAGGTAGAACACCGATACGACCAGCAACACTTCGATCGCCTTGTAGGTCTCGGCGATGATCGTGGTCGAGGCAGCGGTCAGTTCGTCGATGGCGACCAGGCTGGCGAGCGAACTGCCCTTGACCATCTGGATGGCATTGGAAAACAGCGACGGTGCCGCCAGCCGGTAGGCCTGCGGGATCATCACCTTCCAATAGATGGCGAAGGGCTTCAGCCCGAGCGCCCTTGCGGCATCGAGCTGGCCTTGGGGCACGCTTTCGAAGCCCGAACGCAGGAATTCGAGATTGTAGGCGGTCGAGGCGAAGATCAGGCCGATCAGCGCCGAGGGCACCGGCTCTAGGTAGATGCCGAGCCGCGGCAGGCCGTAATAGAGCGCAAACAGCAGCGCCAGGACAGGAGCCGCCCGGGCAAAGAAGCTGTAGGCGATGATCAGGCGCCGGAAGGCTCCATCGGGCCGCTGCATGTAGATGGCAAGCGGCAGCGCCAGAAGGTTCGACACGATGATGACGATCACCGAGATCAGCAGCGTCATGCCGAGCCCGTCAAGCAGCATGCGCTGGTAGGTCGGATCGAGCAGGATGTTCATCGTGCCACCGCTTGCTTGGGCTTGCGCTCGTTGAACACAAGCAGCGGCGTGACGATCAGGATGTAGAGCCCGACGGCCAGCGTCAGGAAGGTGAAGGGCGCGTTGGTGGCGGCGATGCCCTGTTTGGTGACATAGAGGATCTCGCTGACCGACACTGCCGACGCGATCGACATGCGCTTGACGGTGCCGATGGCATAGGTGATCCAACCCTTGCGCGCCAACGGCAGGATCTGCGGGACCAGCACGCGCAGGAACACCACCGGTTTGGGCAGGCCGAGCGCGAGCCCGGCTTCATATTGCCCGAATGGAATGGCCTTCAGCGCGCCCTTGAACACCTGGTAGTCGAAGGCGATACCGACCAGGGTGAAGGCGATGATTGTCGAGCCGATGGGGCCGAAGTCGACACCGATCTGAGGCCCGCCGAAAAAGAACAGGAACAGCACGACCAGTTCCGGCACCGAGCGGAAGAAGGCGCTGAACGCCTCGATGCCTGCGCGCGGCAGCGATTTCTCGCGGCCGTAATGGACCAGCGAAAGCAGGAGGCCGACCGCTGCCGACAGGGTGAAGATCACCGCCGACAGCGCAATCGTAAGAACTGCCGCAACCAGCAGCCGCGGCAGCCACGCAATCGCAATTTCCATGTCCGGCCGCCCCTCCGGGAACGCTGTTTACTGCGCCTTCGACCAGTCGATCGACGCGCCGAACCACTTGTCGGCGAGGCCCTGCAGCGTGCCGTCCTTGCGCCATGTCTCGAACTGGGCGTCGATGGCGTCGGCCAGCGGCTTGTTCTTGTTGCTGACGGCAACGCTCTGGGTGATGGTCGTCAGCAGGTCGTCGAGCGTGACCGTGCCGGTCAGCTTGCCCGACTTGGTCAGATATTTCGGTCCGAGGAAGTCATGCGCGGCGAAGTCGATGCGGCGGTTCTCGAGGTCGAGGAACAGCTCGGTCGCACCGGGATATTCGCGGCTTTCGGTGACGCAGTCGGCCGGCAGCTTTTCCTTGGCGACCTTCTGGAAGACGCCGCCGCGCACCGCGCCCATGGTCTTGCCGCAGACGTCCTTCCAGCTGGCGATGCCGGTGTCGGCCTCGCGGCGGGTGATGGCGGCACCGTTGACGATGTAGGGCGACAGCAGGAAGAAGTCCTTCGACGCCAGGCGCTCTGGTGTGCGCGTCACGCCCGAGGCGATGAGGTCGAAGCGGCCGGCGCTCAGGCCCGGCAGCAGGCCGGCGAAGTCGAGCTTCTCGAACTTGGCGGTGAGGCCAAACTGCTTGGCGACGAGATTGACGACGTCGATGTCGAAGCCTTCGAGTTCGCCCGCGGCATTGGTCATGCTGAAAGGCGGAGCCGAGCCCGACGTGCCGACCGTGATGGTGTCGGCTGTCACGAGGGCGGCCTTGTAATCCTGCGCACTTGCCGCGCTCACGCCGAAGACCGCAATGAGGCCCAGCAGGGCTGTCCGCACAATTCCCATGATCACTCCTTGAATGGGCTGCTTGAAAACTGAATGTTTGGGTTATATCGCAAATTGCTAAAGCCACCAAGGACGGCAATCGCTTTGGATACAATAGTTTCTGGAGAATCTGATTCTCAAGAACGGCCGTTCCGAAAGTTCGAGGTTTTGTGGAATGGAACTGCGTTTCAAGCTTAACTACCTGTTTCAGGGACAGAATTCGCCATTTCTGCACGCCGTCGACGCCGGCTATTTCGGTGACCATGGCCTGTCTTGTACCTTCGTCGAGGGCTTCAGCTCATCGCTGGTGACGCGCGCCTTGGTGGACGGCGAGGCAGATATTGGATTCGGTGATGTATCCTCGGTGTTCGAGCGCGCGCTGCGCACTGGCGAGACCGACATTTCGTGCCTCGTGCCGATCTATGAGCACACGCCCTGCTGCCTCGGCTATCTTTCCGACGGCAAGCGCCTGACACTGGCCGACGTTCCCGGCAGCACCCTGTGCGGGCCGAACGGCGACACCTCGGCGCGGCTGCTGCCGCTGCTGCTCAAGCGCAACGGCTATGCCCCCGACAGCTACACCTATCTCGGCGTCCAGCCGGAGGAGCGCGATCGGATGGTGGCGTCACGCTCGGTGCTGGCTGCGACCTGCTTCGATGCGACGCTGAAGTTTGCCATGCAGATGCGCGGCCATGACACCACCGCCCTCGATTTCCTCTACTTCGCCGACAACGGGCTAGACATCTATTCAGGCGCGCTTGTGGCGCTCAATTCGGTGCTGGAGCACGAGCCGGGCCTGGCCGGCAAGCTGCACGCGATCACCCGCCAGGCCTGGCACGACTGCCTGGCGAACCCTCAGTTCGGCGTCGACGCGGTGATCAGGCGTTCGCCTGACATGGATCCTGAAATCGTTCGCAACCAGCTGACCTGGATTCTGGGGCGTCAGGTTTTCCCAGGTGGCGCGCAGCCGATGGAGTTCGACCTCAACGGCGCCAAAATGGCCGACACACTGGAATGCGCGACCTTCTCCGTCGGCGCGGAGGCAAAACGCAGTCCCGAAGGCTTGCCGGCCGAAATCTGCCGGAACTGATCAGCCAGTCTCGGCATGGGGGGCGTCCGGCTTGGCCTTGACCCGACCGTGACGTCCGGGCGAGGTTCGCAGCCTGGATTGACACGAAGCTTATGGAGAGAGCCTGATGTACACCCACATTCTCATCGCCACCGACGGTTCGGAACTGGCGCAGAAGGGCCTCGACCATGGCCTGAGCCTCGCCAAGGGCATCGGTGCCAAGGTGACGATCATGAACGTGACCGAGCCCGCGCCGATCTTTGCCTCCGCCGGCATGTACGGCCCGGTAGCCACGGCAGAGGACATCGTGTCCTACCAGAAGGCCGGCGAGGAATATGGCGCCAAAGTGCTGAATGCCGCCAAGGCCCAGGCTGAAAAGCTTGGCGTCAATGCCGAGGCGGTGCATGTCGAGGAGATGTGGGCGGCGGAAGCGATCAACCAGATTGCTAGCGATCGTGGCTGCGACCTTATCGTCATGGCCTCGCATGGCCGCCGCGGCCTCGGCCGCCTGATCCTCGGCAGCCAGACGGTGGAAGTGGTGACCAACAGCAAGGTGCCGGTGCTGGTCGTTCGCTAAACGCAGGTCAGCCTCAAATCAAAAAGGCCTCCCGGGTGCAGCACCCCGGAGGCCTTTTCTTTGGATGGTGCGGTTCAGATGATCTTGCCGCGTGCCGGCACCGGCCACAGTTCGGGGGCGCGGTCCTCGCCGAAGACATGGACCCCGTCGACCATGTTGGTGACGACGCAGGCATGGTTGGGCACGACGCGGATACGCTGGCCGACCTTGAGGCCGATGTCGCCCTCGCAGCGCAGGCGGCCGTGTTCCTCCGACAACTGGTCGATTGCTATGTCGGGGCGGCCGAGGACATGGCCGTGGCCGGTGAGGCCAAGCAGGTCGGAGGTCAGCGTCTTTGAACCGGCATCAATGATGGCGCGGTTGGGCGCGGGCACCGAGACCACGGTGGCAAGCACCGTCAGCGCGCAATCGTCCCAGCTACAGACGCCGCCGGCGACCAGCGAGCGGTCGTTGTAGACATAGGTGCCGGGGCGGAACTCGGTGGTGGCGGGCGCCAGATGCGCCAGCATCATGTCGGGCGAACCGCCCGAGGTGATGGCGGGAACCGCGATGCCTTTGGCCTCGATCAGCGCCTTGGCCTCGGTCATGAAGGTCTGGACCTTGGCCGCGCCGCCGACCGGCGGATAGGTCATCAGCCCGGCGAAATGCAGGCCCGGCGCTGAGGCGATGCGCGAGGCGAACTCGGCGGCCGCCTCGGGCGAGCCGACGCCGCAGCGGTCGGCGCCGGTGTTGCATTCGACGAAGACATCGAGCGTGACGCCTGCATCCGCAAATGCCGCAGACAGCCCGTCGATCACGGTCGCATTGTCGGCCACCACGGCGAGCCTGACCTTGCGCGCGAGTGCGACGAGCGCGGCGAGCTTGTCATCGCCCAGGATGTTGTAGGTGATCAGCACGTCGTTCAGCCGGTCGCTGCCGGCGACCATGGCTTCCGCTTCCGAGATCTTCTGGCAGGTGATGCCGACAGCGCCCGCGTCGAGCTGCATTTCAGCGATGGCCGGCAGCTTGTGCGTCTTGATGTGCGGCCGGACCTTCAGACCGTGGCTGTCGGCATAGGCCTGGAAGCGTTCGATGTTCCGCTTCGCCACATCGATGTCCACCAATACGGCGGGCGTCTGGATCTTGTCGAACATGCCTGGCTTTGCCTCCAAATCGGAACGTCGGGGACCTTGCCTCCGAACCGCTTGACAAACAATGCCGTGTGCATTTTGATACGTCAATCCATTATTCAGGACAGATGTCCACAATAATGGACATTGTTTTAGAGAAATTTTCCCCGGGAGGATTGGTGAGATGAAGGCTTATCTCTTGGCGGCCGCAGCCGCCGCCGCGCTGACGGCCGCTGTGCCTGCAGGCGCGCAGGAAAAAAGCAGGCTCGATGAGGTTCTGGCGCGTGGCCACCTGGTCTTGGGCACCGGCAGCACGAACGCGCCGTGGCACTTCAAGAGCGCCGACGACAAGCTCCAGGGCTTCGACGTCGACATGGGGCGCATCGTCGCCAAGGCGCTGTTCGGCGACCCCGACAAGATCGAATACGTCAACCAGTCGTCGGATGCGCGCATCCCCAACATCACCACCGACAAGGTCGACCTGACCTGCCAGTTCATGACGGTGACCGGCGAGCGCGCCCAGCAGATCGCCTTCACCATTCCCTACTACCGCGAAGGCGTTGGCCTGATGTTGAAGGGCGACAGCAAGCATGCCGACTATGCGGCGCTGAAGGCTGCCGGCTCGGGCGTGACCGTGTCTGTGCTGCAGAACGTCTATGCCGAGGCGATGGTGCATGCGGCACTGCCGGAGGCGAAGGTCGACCAGTACGAGTCCGTCGACCTGATCTACCAGGCGCTGGAATCGGGCCGTTCCGATGCGGTTGCCACCGACCAGTCGTCGCTCGCCTGGTACATGAAGCAGAACCCGGACCGCTACAAGGACGCCGGCTACGGCTGGAACCCGCAGACCTATGCCTGCGGCGTCAAGCGCGGCGACCAGGACTGGCTGAACTTCGTCAACACCGCCCTGCATGAGGCGATGACCGGTGTCGAGTTCGACTTCTACGCCAACTCCTACAAGACCTGGTTCGGCAAGGAGATTGCCCCGCCGCAGATCGGTTTCCCGGTCGAGTACAAGTAAGCTCGATGATGGCGCGGCCCCTGTCTCACCGGCCGCGCCATTCCTTTTGATCGGAACCTGACGGCACCATGGGTTACACCCTCAATTTTTCGGCGGTCTGGCGCAGCTTCGACCAACTGCTCCTGGGCCTGGCGCTCAGCCTGGGGCTTGCTTTCGTGGCGATCGCCATCGGCTGCGTGCTCGGCCTGATCACCGCCTTCGGCCTGTTGTCGAAGCGTGGAATGCTGCGCCATCCCGCGCGCATCTACGTCACCATCATCCGCAACACGCCGATCCTCGTGCTGGTGCTGTTCACCTTCTTCGCATTGCCCCAACTCGGCATCCGCCTCGGCAAGATCGAGAGCTTCGTCGCCACGCTGGCGCTCTATTCGGGCGCCTATCTCGCCGAGGTCTTTCGCGGCGGCCTCCTTGCGGTGCCGAACGGGCTGAAGGAAGCCGGGCTGGCCATCGGCCTGACGCAGTCGCAGATCCGCAATTCGATCGTCATGCCGCTGATGCTGCGCAACGTGCTGCCGTCTCTTTCAAGCACCCTGATTTCGCTGTTCAAGGACACGTCCCTGGCCGCGGCCATCGCGGTGCCGGAACTCACCTTCGAGGCACGCAAGATCAACGTCGAGACCTTCCGCGTCATCGAAACGTGGATCGTCGCAAGCTGCCTCTATGTCGCCACCTGCTCGGTGCTCGCAGCCCTGCTGCGCCAGCTCGAGCGGCGCATGTCCATTCCGAGGTGATCGACATGGATCTCGTTGCATTCCTCGAAACGCTGTGGCTTGCCCGTATCCCGATCCTCAAGGGCATCGGCGTCACCGTCTCCATCTCGGTCCTGGCGATCCTCGTCGGCACGGTCCTGGGCGTCGGCGTCGGCCTGGCGCTGACCTACGGCGCCAAGCCGCTGCGCTGGCTGGTGCGCGGCTACACCGATTTCATTCGCGGTACGCCGGTGCTGGTGCTGGTTCTGGCGAGCTATTACGTGCTCGGCACCATAGGCATCGATCTCGGACCGTTCCAGGCCGGCGTGCTGGCACTTGCAGTGTTCTGCTCGTCGCATGTCGGCGAGATCGTGCGCGGCGCGCTGCAGTCGATCCCCAAGGGCCAGACGGAAGCCGCCAAGGCGATCGGGCTGACTTTCCCGCAGACCTTCGCCTATGTGCTTGGGCCGCAGGCGCTGCGCCAGGTGCTGCCCGCCTGGGTCAACACCGCTGCCGAGATGGTCAAGGCCTCGACGCTGCTGTCGATCATCGGCGTGGCCGAGCTGCTGCTCAGGACGCAGGAACTGATCTCGCGCACCTTCATGAGCCTCGAGTTCTATTTCTTCGCGGGCTTCCTCTATTTCGCCGTCAACTACGGCATCGAGCGTTTCGGCCGCTACGTCGAACGCAAAACCTCCATTCCATCTTGAGGCCGACCCCATGACCGGCAACCTTCTCGAAATCCGCGATCTGCATAAGCGCTACGGCGACGTCGAAGTGCTCAAGGGCGTCGACTGCACCATGGCGCAAGGCGACGTCATCTCGATCATCGGCTCGTCCGGTTCCGGCAAGACGACGATGCTCCGCTGCATCAACATGCTGGAGGAATTCCAGGGCGGCTCGATCCGCATCGACGGCGAGGAGATCGGCTACGAGACTTCGGGCGGCACACGGCGCCGCAAGAAGGAAAAGGAAATCGCCCGTCAGCGCGCGATGACCGGCATGGCCTTCCAGCAGTTCAACCTGTTCCCCCACATGAGCGCGGCCGAAAACGTCATGCTCGGCCTGGTCAAGGTCAAGGGCATGCGCCGCGACGAGGCACGCGCCCTGGCGGAGAAGTGGCTCGACCGCGTCGGCCTCGCCGAACGCCGCGACCGCTACCCCGGCCAGCTTTCCGGCGGCCAGCAGCAGCGCGTGGCGATCGCCCGCGCCATTGCCATGAACCCCAAGCTGATGCTGTTCGACGAGGTCACCTCGGCGCTCGACCCCGAACTGGTCAACGAGGTGCTGCAGGTCATCAAGGACCTCGCCCGCGACGGCATGAGCATGCTGCTCGTCACCCACGAGATGCGATTTGCCTATGAAGTGTCCTCGCGCGTCATCTTCATGAACCAGGGCCGTATCGGCGAAGAGGGCAACCCGCGCGAGATGTTCCACAAGCCGCAGACCGAGCGGCTGGCGGAGTTCCTCAAGACCTCAACTTTCAACTGACATTCGGAGAATTAGCATGACGATCAAGCGCTACGGCACCGGCCAGACCGGGGCAGGCAAGCAGGCGTTGCCTTTCGCCCGTGCCGTCGAGGCCAATGGCTGGCTCCACGTGTCCGGTCAGGTCGCCATGGAAAACGGCGAGATCGTCGGCGGCGGGGTCATTGCCGAGACGCGCAAGACGATGGAAAATCTGATCGCCATCCTCGACGAAGCCGGCTACGGCCTGGAGGACGTCGTGCGCGTCGGCGTCTGGCTCGACGACCCCCGGGACTTCTGGTCGTTCAACGGCGTCTACGCCGAGTATTTCGGCGCCAACCCGCCGGCTCGCGCTTGCGTGCAGTCGAGTATGATGGTCGATTGCAAGGTCGAGATCGATTGCGTCGCCTACAAGGCACCCGTGACGGCATAAGGTTTTTTGCTCGGCGTTCCCGGGGAGGCGGTACATGGACGAAGTTTCGGACGACATGACCAACAGGCGGGCGCGCGGTCTCGACCGCGCCTTCGAGATCCTGAATTTCCTGCGCCTGAAGCGTCAGCCGTTGCGCCCCAACGAGATCGCCTCGGGCATCGGCGCGCCGCGCTCCTCGATCTACGAACTGGTCAACCTGCTGGTGCGGCAGGGTGTTCTGGAGTACCGCGGCGACGACGGCCGCGTATTCCTCGGCCGCAAGCTCTATTTCCTCGGCATGGCCTATGCCGAGCAGTTCGACCTCATGCGCGAGTGCGACAAGCTGCTGACCCACATCGCCGAGGAGACGCGCGAAACGGCGCAGATGTGCCTGCTCGAGGGCAACAAATACACCGTCGCCCAGATGAAGGAGGGCTCCCGCCCGTTCCGCATCTCGTCCAATGTCGGCGACCCGGTGGCGATCCCGTGGACGGCGTCCGGCCGTCTGCTGGTTGCGCATATGAGCGACCAGGAAATTCTCGATTTCATCCCGAAGGAGGATTTCCGCTTGCCCAATGGCCAGTGGCTCGACCCGGCGGTCTTCATCGCCGAAGTGCGCGAGGCGTCCCGCGTCGGCTACTACACCTTCGACAGTGCGGTCGAGACCTTCACCCACTGCTTTGCCGTGCCGGTCTATCAGGCAGGCCGCATCTGCGTGGCGACTCTGTGCCTGGTGGCGCCGCGCGAGGACGGGCTGAAGAACCACGCCAGCTATCTCAAGAGCCTGCAGGATGCGGCAGTTGACCTGTCGAGCCGTCTCGGGCACACGGCGGACGAGGACGGGCAAGGCGCCGTCCGTGCCGCGGGCCGCGGTTGACCAACCCGACCCTGACCTGAACTCACTGGATAGGCTTACCGCATGTCGCAACGCGCTCTCTTGATCGGGGAATGCATGGTCGAACTCAGGCAGGCCGAGGGCGGCCTGTTGCGCAAGGGTTTTGCCGGCGATACCTTCAACACCGCCTATTACATGCGTGCCTTCCTGCCTGCGGCGTGGCCGGTCGACTATTTCACCGCCGTCGGCACCGATACGATCTCGGACGAGCTTCTGGCCTTCATCGAGAGCACGGGGGTCGGCACCGGCTTCGTCAGGCGCGTGCCCGAGCGCACGCCCGGCCTCTACATGATCCACCTCAAGGATGGCGAGCGCAGCTTCTCCTACTGGCGCTCGGTATCCGCCGCTCGGTTGCTCGCCGATGATCCCGCAGCCCTTCGCATGGCTATCGACGCTTCGGACGTGATCCTGTTCTCCGGCATCACGCTGGCGATCCTTTCGCCTGGCGCAGTCGAAACGCTGCTATCGGAGATCCGGCGGGGCAGGGCTGCCGGCAAGATGGTCGCATTCGACCCCAACATCCGCCCGCGGCTGTGGGACGATGCCGACACGATGCGCCGGACGATCTCGGCCGGCGCTGCGGCGGCGACTATCGTCATGCCGAGCTTCGAAGACGAGGCGACGCATTTCGGCGACGCCTCGATCGATGCGACCATCGCTCGCTATGGCAGCCTCGGCGTCGAGAACCTCGTGGTCAAGGATGGCGCGGAGGGCATTACGTTGCGCTTCGGCGGCGAGACGGTCTTCGTGCCTTCGGTCGCCGCCCGGAATGTCCTCGACACCACGGGTGCCGGCGACAGCTTCAACGGCGCGTTCCTGGCGAAGTATCTCGTTTCAGGTGATCACTGCCTTGCCGCGGAATTTGCAGCCCGTGTCGCCGCAACCGTCATCGGCCATCACGGCGCCCTGCTGCCGCCCGCCGAGTTTCAGGCTTTGATGCGCGGCTGAGCCGCAAGCCAAGACGATCGGCACCCCACACATCCGCTGCATGTCGTGCTGCATTTTCCGCCGGAAATGCAGTCAATGAGAGGCATATTGCCTGCATTTCGATCAGCGCCACTTGATATCGTTGGAAAAAAATTTTACCACTAGTGAAAAGGTCGATTTCAAGAGTTGCCATCGCAGGGGATTATCAGGGTGAAAGAAGACCGCATGTCAGCCGTCGCTGTCGCCGAGGGCAAGAACATATCGGCTGCGGTCGCCGCAAAGGCGCGCCCGACACCGCTGCTTCAGGATCCGCACGCGGTACGCGATACCCCGGAGAAGGTTTTGGAGGTGGCACTCGGCCACGAGGTCCGCGCCTTCCGCAAGAAGCTCGGCATCACCGTTGCCGATCTCGCGGCGATGACCAACATTTCGCTAGGCATGCTGTCGAAGATCGAGAACGGCATCACCTCGCCGTCGCTGACCACTTTGCAATCGCTGTCGCGGGCGCTCGGCGTGCCGCTGACCGCCTTTTTCCGCCGCTTCGAGGAGGAGCGGAACGCCGTCTTCGTCAAGGCGAACGAAGGGGTCGACGTCGAACGCCGCGGCACTCGCGCAGGGCACCAGTACAACCTCCTGGGTCATATCGGCTCCAATACCGCGGGTGTGGTGGTCGAGCCCTATCTCATCACACTGTCGGAACACACGGACGTGTTTCCGATGTTCCAGCATGAGGGCATGGAGTTCCTCTACATGCTGGAAGGCGAGGTCGTTTACCGCCACAGCAACAAACTCTACCGGATGACGCCGGGCGACAGCCTGTTCTTCGACGCCGATGCACCGCATGGCCCGGAAGAACTGACCACTTTGCCGATCCGCTATCTCTCGATCATCTCCTACCCGCAGGGCAGTGGCAGCGAATAGGCTGCCTGGAACGACCGGCTACAGAGAGGCCGCAAATGAAAAAGGAGGCGAAATCGCCTCCTTTTTCATTTGCGGGGCATGGGCCGAAGCCCATGCCGATCATTCTGTGCCTACTCCGGGCCGAAGCCGGGCGAGGTCGGGGCGCCGTCGTCGTATTTCGACAGCCACTCGACGACGGTCTGGCGGTAACGCGTCAGGCCCTTGTACTCGGCGAGTTCATCCGGCAGGTCGCGCAGCACGCGATGGAAGCGACGTCCCCATTTCGCCACGCTCACCAATTCGTCCATCTTGAGCAGGTAGCAGCGGATCGGGAAGACCAAAGCGTTGGAGCGCGGCAGCCGGAAGAAGGTCTGCAGCTCGACGCGCAGATGCACTTTCTGGCCGACATTCTCAGCCGTGACCGACAGTCGGTCGCTGCCCCACTTGTGGAAGTTTTCCGGGCTGGTATCGAGCCGCGGGTTGATCGTCATGGTCCAGTTCAGGCGCCGCGCCGGCTGGCCCTGCTGGATGTTGGTCAGGAACTTCAGCGCACGGGTGAAGACACCCATTTCATGCGCCAGCGGCACCGGGGCATGCCATTCGAAGAAGTTCATGCCGATGTCGAAATCGAGCGACCAGTCGGCCTGTGTGGTGATCATGCCGGCATCCATCCACAGGTTGCCGTCACGCTGGTCGAGAATGGCGAAGTCGCCCTGGCTCTGGCGGGTGATGTATTCCATCGGTCCGTAGGGCAGGGTGGAAACGTCGCCGAAGGTGAAGGTGTCGTCGATGCCGAGCGGTCGGTTGATCCAGCGCCAGCGGTCGCCGTCCTGGGTCAAGGTGAAGTGCTCGGGATAGCCCTTGGCCATTTCGGTCATCAAGAGTTCGAGCAGGTCCCAGCCGGCGAGTGTCATGTGCGGCAGCGACTGGCAGCGCAGCGGATCCTCCGCAAGCACCATGGCGCGGTCCTGCATTTCGGATACGTAGTGCTCGTCGACATCGATCAGATGTTCGAACACGCTGTTCTTCGGCCCGGCGACATGCGGCTCGATGTTGACCGAGTACATGTAGGCGTCTTCATGATAGGGAAACGGAAACCGTTTGACCTGTTCCGGACTGTTCCTGAAGGTAAAATCGTCGCGGAACGTTTCTTTCCTGAAGTTTATTCCCATCAATTCCTCCCTCTTCCAGAGCGTCGGGCGCCCCGGGATCTGCTACCGTTCGAGAACCAGCGAGCGGCCCTCGAAACGCGAGACGCATGGCATGATCTTCTTGCCCGAGCAGTGCTCCTCATCGCTCAGCCAATGGTCGTTGTGCTTGAATGTACCGTCATAGGAAATGACGTTGGTCTCGCACTGGCCGCAGACACCGCCGCGGCAGAGATAGGGCGGATCGACGCCCGCAGCCTCGATCGCTTCGAGCAGGCTCTGCTGCTCGCCGACCCGGATCTCCAGGCCGCTCACCGCCAGCTTGACGTCGAACGGCGTACCCGGCTGCGGCGCCGCGAAATGTTCGTAGTGCACGGAATCGTCCGGCCAGCCATGGGTGGCCGCCGTGTCGCGCACCCATTTGATCATGCCGGCAGGGCCGCAGACATAGATATGCGTGCCGAGCGGCTGGGTGGCGAGCAGGCGCTCGAGCGGGATGCGTTCGTTGCGCTCGTCGAGATAGAGGCTGACCCGGTTGCCGTAGCGTTCGCGCAGCACCTCGGAATAGCTGCCGAGCGCTTCGGAGCGGCAGGTGTAGTGCAGCTCGAAATTGCCGCCGGTCGACGCCAGTTGCGCCGTCTGGGCGAGGAACGGCGTGATGCCGATGCCACCGGCGATCATCAGGTGCTTCTTGGCACGCAGATCCAGCGAAAACAGGTTCACCGGATAGCTGATCACCATTTCCATGCCGCGCTTGACGCGGTTGTGCATGAACAGCGAGCCGCCGCGGCCGACATCGTCGCGGCGCACCGAGATGGTGTAGTCGCGCGTGTTGAGCGGCGAACTCATCAGCGAGTAGGGGTTGAGGCGGGTCGTGCCATTGTCGCGCATTTCGATGACGACATGGGCACCGCCGGAGAACGTCGGCAGATTGCCGCCGTCCGTCCGTTCGAAATGGAACCGCTTGACCAGTTCGTTGACCGCGACCACTTCGGTCACGGTGACGTTAATCTTGTTTGTTCCTGCGCTCACCGGAAAATCTCCTCTGTCTGAGGGATCTCGGTCGGATCCTCGGCGTTGATGCAGACGCCCTGGAAGGCGGCATGGCGCTTGGAATAGTGGTCACGCACCAGAAGCAGCAGGCCGCAATGCGAGCAGGTTGCCGGCTGGGTGGTGACGTTTTCGGTAATGCCCTTGCAGTGCACGCACTGCACCCGGCGTGCCCAGGAGCCGCGATGTTCGGTCTGGATCGAGGCCGGGTCGATGCCGGCTTCGATTGCAGCCTGCATCATCTGGCCGATCAGGCCTTCCGTGCCGGCGAGATAGACACGCAAGCCCATGTGGGCGTTGGCAAGTGTCCATGTCAGGCGCGGCAATGCCGCCGCGATCGAGGGGCCTTCATAATACTGGGCCGGCTTCAACGCCTTCAGGGATGCCTGAAAGCTGTCTCCGGTCCGGCCCGGTATGAACATAATGTGTGCACTGGCGAAGAAGTCCGCGGGAGCCTGCTTCGCCAGGTCCAGGATCGCGGACGCCCCTTCGGCGTCCGCAATGAGAAGGTGGCTCTTGCCGGCCTGCGGTGACAATGTTCCGTAGACCGGGCGACTAAGGATCGTCTTCACCGGTGCACTGTCCAAGGTCTCAGCCCTTTGCCGTCCGCTTGAGCTTCTTCGGATCGTCGAACGGCAGCGACTGTGCGGTTGCCTTGACGGTGCCGCTGGCGTTGCGGATCTCGAGCGGCGTTCCGACGATGGCGCAGTCGACGTCGAGACGGGCGATGCCCATCGACTTCTTCACCAGCGGCGAATACATCGCACAGGTCACGACACCGACCTTCTTGCCATCGCGCCAGATCTCGGCACCTTCGTCAGCTGCCTTGTCGCTGTCGAGCAGCACGCCGAAGATCTTGAAGCGCTCCTTGCCCTTCAGGCGATAGTGCTCTTCGGCACCGCGGAAGCCGGTCTTGCCGGGGCTGACGGTGAAGTCGAGGCCAAGCTCCCACAACGTATCGCCAGGGCCTTCGTTTGCGAACGGGTACTTCTGCGAATTGTCGTACGGGTAGAACAGAAGGTAGCTCTCGACGCGCAGCATGTCGAGCGTGGTGAAGCGGGTCGGGATGATGCCCATTTCCTTGCCTTCGGCAACGATGGTGTCCCAGATCGTGCCGGCGTCCTGGCCGCGGCAGAAGATTTCGTAGCCGCGCTCGCCGGTGTAGCCGGTGCGCGAGATCATCACCGGGAAGCCGAACAGCTGGGTCTGCATGTGGTGGAAGTAGTTGAGGTCGCGGATGCCCGGCACGTGCTTGGCGAGATAGTCGACCGCCAGCGGGCCCTGCAGCGAAAGGTCGTGCAGATTGTCGTCGAAGCGGACCGACACGTCGCGGCCGATCGAGGCGCGGGTCAGTTCTTCATGGCCGGTACCGGCGCCATGGACGACCATCCAGGAGTTCGGGCCCATGCGGTAGATGACGCAGTCGTCGGTAAACTTGCCGGCGTCGTTGAGCATGCAGGCATAGACCGACTTGCCGGGGTAGATCTTCTCGACATTGCGGGTGGTGCACAGGTCAATGACATGCCCGGCGTGGGCGCCGGTGATGTGGACCTTCTTGAGGCCCGAAACGTCCATCAGGCCGGCCTTGGTGCGGATCGCGACATATTCCTCGTTCGCGTCCTTGTCGTACGACCAGGCCGTGCCCATGCCGCTCCAGTCTTCGAGATTGGAACCAAGGGCGCGGTGGCGATCGGCCAACGTCGAAAAACGCCATGAAGCTGTCATCGGTAGTACTCCTCCAGTTAGTTCCTCCCGCCTCGTTCCGGCGACCCGGCCTTGAGGCGGACGTTGTTGGGGACATATTGACTCGAAACTTGCCCGAAGAGCAATATCCAAGTGCAAGAATTTTTACTGATAGGCAACTTTTAATAGGCCTTTCAGCATGCGCCGGATGGTGGTCCGGCATGGCCCGCCCTGGCTTGGGCGTTTCTTACCGGCTCCCATCCGCGATTGAAAAAAAAGGCCCGGCACGTTGTGCCAGGCCTTGAAGGGCGCTCCGGGCCTGGGGGACAGGAGGGGTGGAAAGGAGCGCCTTGGGAGAGAGTTTTATCTCAGAACAGGCCTTCGATCTGACCTGCCTCGTTGAGGAAGATCTTTTCCGACGACGGCGCCTTGGGCAGGCCCGGCATGGTCATGATCTCACCGCAGATGGCGACGATGAAGCCGGCACCGGCCGACAGCCTGACCTCGCGCACCGACACGACATGGCCGGTGGGCGC
>NZ_JACHOT010000006.1 GCF_014200015.1 Aminobacter niigataensis | reverse complement strand
CCTTACGACGAGGTCTTCGAGCTCGAAGACATCAACTCAGAGTTCGCCCAGGCCGACGTCGCCTATGTCATCGGCGCCAACGACGTCACCAACCCGTCGGCACGCGATGACAAGAACAGCCCGATCTACGGCATGCCGATCCTCGACGTCGACAAGGCGCGCACCTGCCTGTTCGTCAAGCGCAGCCTCGGCTCCGGCTACGCCGGCATCGACAACACGCTGTTCTACAAGGACGGCACCATGATGCTGCTCGGCGACGCCAAGAAGATGACCGAAGAAATCGTCAAGGCCATGGACCACTGAGCCAGCTCAGCAGCCACAACCGACAATAATGACGAAAAAAGCCCGGCCCAGAAGCCGGGCTTTTTCGTGCTTATGCCCCGGCGGCCAGGCGCTCGCCGTTTGCGGCGCGGACCTCGACGCGGAGCAGGCCGAGCATTTCATCGAGATCGGCGCGGTCGGCAATCGAGATGCGCAGCCATTCCGGCAGGCCGTAATCCTCGTTGGAGCGGATGATGAAGCCCTGCTTCGCCAGCCGTGCCACAGTCGCCTGCGCCCAGCCCGCTGCCGCGCCGGGCAAGCGGACGAAAGCGAAGTTCGCAGCACTTGGCGAGATCTCGAAACCGAGCGTGCGCAGCTCCCTTTCGAGATAGTCGCGTTCCTCGGCGGTGCGGGCGCGGACATGCTGGATGAAATCCTGTTCGCCGACGGCAACCGTCGCCGCCACCTGGGCCAGGCCGTTGACGTTGCCGATGCCGCGCACGTTGTTCAGTGCGGCGACGACCTCCGGATAGGCATAGGCCCAGCCGGCGCGGGCGGACGCCAGTCCGTAGGCCTTGGAGAAGGTGCGGGTGACGATGACGTTCGGGTGGCGGTCGGCGATCTCGAAGGTTGCGACGGCCTCGGCCGGATCGACATATTCGGCGTAGGCCGCATCGAGCACCAGCACGACATGCGACGGCAGTTCGCGCGCCAGGCGTGCCACTTCGTCCATGGGGACCACCGAGCCGGTCGGGTTGTTGGGGTTGGCGAGGAAGATGACGCGGGTCGCCGGCGTGACGGCGGCCAGGAGCGCATCGACGTCGACCGAAAAGTCAGGTCCGAGCGGCGCTTCGAGCGCCTTGGCGCCGAGGCGATAGGCGACGATGGCGAACTGCAGGAACGAATAGGCCGGGAACAGGATCTCGTCGCCGGCACGGGCATAGACGCGGCCGACGGCGTCGAGCAGCTCTTCCGAGCCGTTGCCGCAGACGATGCGGGCCGGATCGAGGTTGAACTGCTTGCCGATGGCCGCGCGCATGGTGCCGCAGCCCGGATCGGCATAGCGGTAGACCTGGGGTGCTGCCTCGCGGATGGCGTCGACCACACCCGGCGCAGCACCGAGCCAGCTTTCGTTGAGCCCGAGATTGACGACGCGCGACGCACCCGACGTGTCGATCTTCTTGACGACGGTCAGGGTCCGCGCGGACAGATAGGGCACAGGCAGGGACATTTCGTTTCCTCGGTTCATGCCGATGGCTCCGTCATTCGGAGCCGATCAGGATCTTGGTGTAGAGAGAGCGGAAGCGCCTGCGGTCTGCTGGCGGTTCCTTGAAGTGGGTGGCGTAGTAGCCGATCTGCTGGAAGTAGGTGATGCGGGCGCGGATCAGGCTTTCGTCATCGTCGTAACCCATGGCCGCAAACGCGCGGACGAGCAGCGCCATGCGAAAATCGTCCTGGGCCTGCACCTTGCGGGCAATCACGGCCGAACTGCGTGCCCAGTCGCGGATGGCGAGGTCGAGGCGCGGGCTGAACGGATCCTCGCTGATCCACACCCCGGTCACAGCGTCGAAATAGGCAGGGCCGTCGATGACCTCCTGGTCGATCAGCGCCTCGAACGGCTTGCAATTGCGTTGCCGCCATTGCTCGAGAAGGCTGTCGAGCAGGTCCTTCAGGTTCTTGAAGTGGAAGTAGAAGCTGCCGCGCGTGACCTTCAATTGCCTGGACAGGTGGTCGATCTTGACGTTGGCGATGCCCTTCTTCTCAAGCGTGGCGATCGCTGCGGCGATCCACGCCTCGCGCGACAGCGTTTTCCGCGCCGCAGGCTTGGCCGGTCGTTCAGAGATTGCGCTGCTTTTCATGGCTCATCGCCTGCTCAGGGAAGGTTGCCGAAGCGCTCCAGCATCAGCGCAAAGAAGCCGTCGGCGTCGATGCGGCGCAGCACGTTACAGTTCTTGCGCCGGCCGGTGACGTGCCACCAGTCGACCACGGTCATGCCGATGGTCTCCGGCGACATCAGCTCGATGGTGACGTTGCACTGCTTCTGCTCGTAGAGATGCGGCGCCAGCAGATAGCCGGTCACGCAGGCATCGTGGATCGGGCGGGCTTCAGTGGCGAACTTGTGCGAGCCGTACTGGCGATAGAAGTCGGCCATGTTGGCGGCCTCGATGGCCGAGCGCGTGCCGAGCGCGCGCAACTGCTGCAGCCATTCCGGCGTCATCTGGGCGGTGTAGGTGCAGTCGATGCCGGCCATGGTAACCGGCACGCCGGAATCGAACACGACGGCGGCTGCGTGCGGGTCGACCCAGATGTTGAATTCGGCGGCCGGCGTCGCGTTGCCGCCCTCGAAGAAGCCGCCGCCCATCAGCACGACTTCGCGGATGCGCGGGATGATGCGTGGCTCCATCACCATGGCCATGCCGAGATTGGTCATCGGCCCGAGCGTGCAGACGGTGATCTCGCCTTCAGGAGCGGCCATCAGCGCGTCGACGAGGAAGTTGACGGCGTGCTTGTCCTGCAATGGCCGGCTTGGTTCGGGCAGGACGCAGCCGTCGATGCCGGTCGGGCCATGGACATATTCGGCGGTCTTGAGCGCCTTGACCATCGGCCGCGAGCAGCCGGCATAGACCGGCACGTCCGAACGGCCGGCGAGTTCTGCGATCTGCAGCGCGTTGCGCGAGGTCAGCGCCAGGGGCACGTTGCCGCCGACGGTGGTCAGCGCCACCACCTCCAGCTCTGGCGAGCCGAGCGCGAAAAGGATGGCGAAGGCGTCGTCCTGGCCGGGGTCGGTGTCGATGATGATCTTGCGTGGCGACATGGCACTTTCCCCCGGTTCGATCGCCGGGTAGCCTCCGGCGGCATTGCAAGAATTCGAGCGTCATGCATACAGTACTGTATGTTATTTTCAAGCCGGCACGGGACGCCTCCCGTCGGCTTATTGGAGAGAAATGAATGGGGCCTCCAGTCGATCCGGTTCCCGCTGGCGACCTCCAGCCGAAGAGCGCCGACGTGGTCATCGTCGGCGGCGGCATCATCGGCGTCAGCGCAGCGCTGTTCCTGGCGCGCAAGGGCATTTCGGTCGTCGTTTGCGAGAAGGGCCATGTCGCCGGCGAGCAGTCGAGCCGCAACTGGGGCTGGTGCCGGCGCATGGGCCGAGATCCGCGCGAACTGCCACTGATCGTCGAGGCGATGAAGATATGGGGCGGCATCGAGGAACTGGTCGGCGAGGACGTAGGCTTTCGCCGCACGGGCATCCTCTATCTCTGCCAGGACGAGAGCGACGTCGAGCATCATTCCGACTGGCTGAAGAGCGCTGGCGACTATGGCCTCGACACCAGGATGATCGAGGGCAGGGCACTGGCCGATCTCATGCCCGGCGCGCAGAAGACATTCCGTGCGGCACTGCATACGCCGAGCGACGGGCGGGCCGAACCGCAAAAGGCGGCCCCCGCGATCGCGCGTGCCGCCCAACGCGTCGGCGCCCGTATCCTGCTGCGCTGTGCCGTGCGCGAGATCGAGACCGAAGGCGGCCGTGTCTCGGGCGTCGTCACCGAGAACGGCCCGATCCGTGCCGGAACCGTGGTTGTCGCGGCAGGTGCGTGGTCGAGCACGTTGTGCCGCTCACTCGGCATTCGCCTGCCGCAACTTGCCGTTCGCTCGTCGGTGATGCGCACCGGTCCGGTCGAAGGCGGCCCGGACGGTGCGGCCTGGACGGAAGGTTTTGCCTACCGCAAGCGGCTCGACGGCGGCTACACCATTGCCAATGGCATGATCAGCTATCACCATGTCTCGCCGGACAGCTTCCGCTATTTCGCCGACTTCCTGCCGATCCTGTCGCGCGAATGGCGCTCGATCGGTCTGCGTTTCGGCGATATTCTCGGTGGTCCCTTTGGGCTTTCGCCCAAGCTGGAAGGCGAAGGCAGCGTCTACGAGCGCAATCGTACGCTCGATCCCGCTCCGGCGGTTGCTCCGCTGGAGCGTGCCCGCGCCAACATGGAGAAGGTCTTTCCGGCATTGAAAGGAGTACCCACGCTGCAGCGCTGGGCCGGCTTCATCGATGCCACGCCCGATGCGGTGCCTGTCATCTCCCCGGTCAACTCGCTGCCGGGACTGGTGATCGCCACAGGTTTTTCCGGGCATGGCTTCGGCATCGGCCCGGCCGCGGGACGGTTGGCGGCCGACCTCGTCACCGGCAAGACGCCATTGGTGGACCCCACGGCCTTCCGCTACGAGCGCTTCATCGACGGCACGAAACATCGCCCGACCACGGGCGTGTGACACCGGCTGGATCAGCCGCCGGCAAGGATGCGAAGCATCTGTTCCAGCGCGGCGTCGCGCTGCGGGTCCCGGCCCGCAGCATAAGGCAGGCTGAACGCCACCGGAATGTCTGGCTCGACGCCGCGCCCTTCGAGCCGCACGTCGTCGCCGATGACGGCATCCGAGACCGCCACTTCGAGCAGGCTGTCGTCTGGTAACAGATAGGCACGGCCGGCCAGCAACGCGCCGGCCGTCCGGGAGCCGACGAGCGGAATGCCATTGGTCTTCAGCGCATAGGCGAAGAATTCCAGTCCGCTCCGCGCGCCTTCGTCGATGATGGCGACGACGGGACGCCGCCAGCGTACATTGGCAAGCGTCGCCTCACCGTCGCGCTGGATGAGCCGGAACGTCGGCGTGTCGCCGACGAACAGCTCCGCCGCATCGGAGGGGCCGCCACCCCAGCGGCCGCGTAGGTCGACGATCAGCCCGTCGGCGTGCTTGAGGCGTCCGGCAGCAAGCTCGCGGGCGACGATGTCCAGGCCATCGGGCGCCGAAAGCGTCCACAGCCTGACATAGCCGATGCGCTTACCGTTGCGCTTGGTCACGGTCACGCTGTCTTCGATCGCTTTCTCGAACATCCGCAGCGGGCGCAGCCGCTCCACCGCGACCTTCAGGGCCACGGGATCCGTGCCGGTGCTTCGTCGTATCCGCACGTCCACGGTGCGCCCGATCTTGTCGCGGAACGAGCCGATCTCATGATAGGGCGCGCCATCCACAGACAGGACTTCATCGCCGACCAGAATGCCGGCCCGGACCGCCGGCGAACCATCATAGACATCGCTGACGAATAGGGAGCCGCTGGCCGGTTGCGCGATCATGCCGATGCCGGGGTAGCTGACCTCGCCATCAGGCGGAAACAGCCGCCGCAGATCGTTGCGGATCGCAAAGCGGAAGATGTCGGCGAGTTCGAAATAGGCGATCGTGTCGGGCTGGAAACGTCCGGTATGGGATGCGCGGAGGCTGGCAAGCACCGCATCGATCGCCTCGTCGACGCGGATGCTCGGCGTGTCGGCATCAAGCGGCGCATTCGCGATCTCTTGTTTCACGGTGGCTCGGAACCGCTCGAGTGCCGACGCGTCATGGTGATGGTCGATCACCAGATCGACGGCGCGGTCGAACACCGGCTGGCCAGAACGCAGCGGGTCGTCCGCCAGCGCATGCGGAACCTGGAGAGTGAGCCAGGCGGTCGCTACGAAGAAGGTAATTGCCTTCATATCCACGGGCCGGTCCGTTTTCGTCATTTGTGTCATTATCAGACCGAACCGAGACCGGAACGAGCCCTTCGATGACAACATTCCGTGAGCCGGCAATGTGCGCGGGCCATCGTGACGCCGGGTAGGGTCCAGCCTATCCGATAGGACGCCGGCGCATCTGAAAGAGTAGGCGCCACCCAACGCCCCAAGGTCCGCGAATCTATCCCGACAGGTGTTGTGAGCGATCGGGGCAAAACCGATCATCCTTCCGAAAGCCACAGACAGGCACCACGCCGCAACATTCTCCGGGAGGACTTTTCATGGCCGGCTTCAATCAGCTTTTCGTTCCAGGACCGACCAACGTTCCGGAGACCGTCCGGCAGGCGATGAACATGCCGATGGAGGACATGCGCGCACCGGATTATCCGAGCTTCACGCGCGGCCTCTTCACTGACCTGATGAAGGTCTTCCGCAACGAGACCGGTCGTGCCTTCATCTTCCCGTCTTCGGGCACCGGCGCCTGGGAATCGGCGATCACGAACACGCTTAGCCCCGGCGACCGCGTGCTGATGTCGCGCTTCGGCCAGTTCTCGCATCTGTGGGTCGACATGGCCGAGCGCTTCGGCCTCGACGTCGACGTTGTCGATGCCGAGTGGGGCACGGGCGTTCCGGTCGAGATCTATGCCGAGCGCCTCGCCAAGGACAAGGAACACCGCATCAAGGCGGTCTTCGTTACACACAATGAAACCGCGACCGGCGTCACCAGCGATGTCGGCGCGGTGCGCGCTGCACTCAATGCCGCCAAGCACCCCGCACTTCTGTTCGTCGACGGTGTCTCGTCGGTCGGTTCGATCGATTTCCGCCAGGAAGAATGGGGCGTCGACTGCGCCGTTTCCGGCTCGCAGAAGGGCTTCATGCTGCCGCCCGGCCTCGGCTTCCTGTCGGTCAGCCAGAAGGCATTGGACGCTGCCAAGGCCGCGAAGTTCAGCCGCTGCTACTTCTCCTTCGAGGACCAGATCCGCGCCAACGACACCGGCTATTTCCCCTACACCCCTGCAGTGCAACTGCTGCGCGGCCTGCGCGCTGCCCTCGACCTGATCCAGGAAGAAGGCCTCGACAACATCTTCGAGCGTCATAACCGCCTGGCAACTGGCGTGCGCAAGGCGGTCGATGCTTGGGGCCTGCGTGTCTGCGCCAAGGAAGCCAAGTGGAACTCCGACACCGTCAGCGCTATCCTGGTTCCCGAAGGCATCGACAGCGCCGACGTCGTCCGTCGCGCCTTCCACGGCTACCAGACCTCGCTCGGCGTCGGTCTCAGCAAGGTCGCCGGCAAGGTGTTCCGCATCGGCCATCTCGGCTGGGTCAACGAAGTTATGATGTGCGGTGCGATTTCGGCGGCCGAGATGTCGCTGCGCGACTGCGGCGTCAAGGTCCAGCCGGGTTCCGGTGTCGGTGCTGCCCTTGAGCACTACCGCCTGTCGGCCCAGCCGGCCGTCGCCAAAGCAGCCTGACGCAGAACCGGGAGGAAACAGAATGAGCCATACACTCCACCATCTGCGCAAGCTTCGCTTGCAGCGCAGCGAACTCGCAGTACCGGGCTCAAACCCGGAGATGATCCGCAAGGCGGCCGACGGTGAAGCCGACTACATCTTCCTCGACATCGAGGATGCGGTGGCACCGCCGGACAAGGAGCGGGCGCGTAAGAACATCATCCAGGCGCTCAACGAGATCGACTGGCGCGCCAAGGGCAAGACCATTTCGGTCCGCATCAACGGCCTCGACACCCATTACATGTACCGCGACGTGGTCGACGTGATGGAACAGGCCGGCGACAAGCTCGACACCATCCTGGTACCTAAGGTCGGCGTTCCCGCCGACCTCTACATGGTCGACGCCATGGTCAGCCAGATCGAGACGGCCAAGGGTTTCAAGACCCGTGTCGGTCTGGAAGCTCTGATCGAGACGGCGCTTGGCATGGCCAATGTCGAGGCGATCGCTGCTTATGGCGGCCGTCTCGAGGCGATGCATTTCGGCGTTGCCGACTATGCCGCAAGCTGCAAGGCGCGCACCGTCAGCATCGGCGGCCTCAACCCCGACTATCCCGGTGACCAGTGGCACGCCGCCCTGTCGCGCATGACGGTTGCCTGCCGTGCCTATGGCCTGCGCCCGATCGACGGCCCGTTTGGCGATTTCTCCGATCCAGAAGGCTACATCGCCGGTGCAAAACGTGCCGCAGCGCTCGGCATCGAAGGCAAGTGGGCCATCCACCCCTCGCAGATCGAGCTGGCGAACGCCGTGTTCTCGCCGCCGGAAAAGGAAGTCACCCGCGCGCGCCGCATCATCGAAGTGCTCAAGGAAGCCGAAGAACAGGGCAAGGGCGCTGCCGCTCTCGACGGCAAGATGATCGACGCAGCATCCGAACGCATGGCACGCAATGTGCTGGTCATGCACGAGGCAATCGAGCAGTCGGCGCGGTCGCGCACGAGCCTGCCAAACTGAGGAGGAGTTTGACATGGATATTCATGAATATCAGGCCAAGGAACTGCTCTCGCGCTATTCGGTGCAGATCCCGCGCGGTGGACTTGCCTACAGCCCCGAGCAGGCGACCTATCGCGCCAGCGAGATCGGCGGCGGCAAGTGGGTTGTAAAGGCGCAGATCCATTCCGGTGCCCGCGGCAAGGCCGGCGGCATCCGCATCTGCAGCTCCGACAACGAAGTATCGGAAGCAGCAGAGTCGATGCTCGGCCGCAAGCTGGTGACGCATCAGACCGGCCCCAAGGGCAAGCTGGTGTCGCGCCTTTATGTCGAGGAAACCGTCGACATCCGCCAGGAGCTCTATCTCGGCATCGTGCTCGATCGTAAGTCGGAGCGCGTCATGATCGTGGCTTCGGCTTCCGGCGGCATGGAGATCGAGGAGATTGCCGAAAAGCAGCCCGACTCGATCATCCGGGCCATTGTCGATCCGGGCGCGGGCATGCAGCAGTTCCAGGCACGCGAGATCGCCTTCGGCCTCGGGCTTGAGAACAGCCTCATCGGCAAGGCCGTCGACACGCTGCTCGGCTGCTACCGCGTCTTCCGCGATTTCGACGCCTCGATGCTCGAGATCAATCCGCTGGTGATCACCCGCGACGGTAACCTGATCGCGCTCGACGCCAAGATGTCGTTCGACGAAAACGCGCTGTTCCGCCGCGCCGAGATCTCGGAATTGCGCGACAAGTCGCAGGAAGACCCGCGCGAAACCTTCGCCAGCGACCGCGGCCTCTCCTATGTCGGCCTCGACGGCAACATCGGCTGCATCATCAATGGTGCCGGCCTGGCCATGGCAACCATGGACATGATCAAGATCGCAGGCGGCGAGCCGGCGAACTTCCTCGACATCGGTGGCGGTGCCTCGCCGGAGCGTGTCGCCAAGGCTTTCCGCGCCGTGCTTGCCGACAAGAACATCGAGACCATCCTCGTCAACATCTTCGCCGGCATCAACCGCTGCGACTGGGTGGCCGAGGGCGTCATCAAGGCGATCCGCGAAGTTGGCGTCAAGGTGCCGCTGGTCGTGCGGCTCGCCGGAACCAATGTGGAGGAGGGCCGGCGCATCCTGGCCGAGTCGGGCGAAAAGGTGATCATCGCCGACACGCTCGCCGAGGCGGCCGAGAAATCGGTCGAAGCGATGCGCGCCTATTCGAAATCAAAAAAGAACTAAAGGGAGGTCGAAATGGCAGTTCTATTGAATCGCCGGACGCGCGTTATCGTCCAGGGTCTGACCGGCAAGATCGGCTCATTCCATGCCGACGACATGAAGCGCTACGGCACCAACGTGGTTGGCGGCGTCACTCCCGGCAAGGGCGGACTTGTCCACCAGGGCATCCCGGTCTTCAATACGGTCAGGGGCGCGGTGCGCGAGACCGGGGCCGAAGCCTCCATCGTGTTCGTGCCGCCACCCTTTGCGGCGGACTCGATCATGGAAGCGGCCGATGCAGGCCTCAAGCTCTGCGTCTGCATCACTGACGGCATCCCCTCTCAGGACATGATGCGGGTCAAGCGCTACATGCGCCGGTTCCGCTATGAAGACCGCATGCGCCTCGTCGGTCCGAACTGCGCCGGCGTCATCACGCCGGGCCAGGCGCTGATGGGCATCATGCCCGGCAACATCTACCTGCCGGGCCGCGTCGGCATCGTCGGCCGCTCGGGCACCCTCGGCTACGAGGCGGCCTCGCAGATGAAGGCGCTCGGCATCGGCGTTTCGACCTCGGTCGGCATCGGCGGCGACCCCATCAACGGCTCGTCCTTCAAGGACATCCTCAAGCTGTTCGAGGACGATCCCGACACCGACGCCGTGGTGATGATCGGCGAGATCGGCGGTCCGCAGGAAGCCGAGGCCGCCGAATGGGCCAGGCACAACATGCGCAAGCCGCTGATCGCCTACATCGCCGGCCTATCGGCGCCGAAGGGCAAGCGTATGGGCCATGCTGGCGCCATCATCTCGGCCTTCGGCGAATCCGCTCAGGAAAAGGTCGAGATCCTGCGCGACGCCGGCGTGACCATCGTGCCGACCCCGGCCGCCTTTGGCCCGACGGTTCAGGGCGTGCTCGAGCAACAGAAGAAGGCCGCCTGACCCGGCCTTCGGGGAGCCGGCGCCGACCGGCTCCCTTTTCTCGCATCGGCCCGAAATCGGTCTCGATTTTCAGGCGCGACGATGCGTAACCTATGTGGTGCTGGATCGTCCTCTGCGCGTCCCTTCGGACGGGCGGCGCTCCAAGGCAAGACCAAGGAATTGAAATGAAACCTCGCGTTATCGTCACGCGGCGCTGGCCCGCGGCAGTCGAACAGATCCTGGCGGAGCGGTTCGACACGACCTTCAATCAGGGCGACGCCCCGCTGGGCTCGACCGAGCTCAAGGCAGCGTTCCTGAATTTTGACGCGATTCTGCCGACCGTCAGCGACAAATTGCCGGCGACGGTATTTCCCGACGCCGATGTCCGTACCAAGATCCTCGCCAATTTCGGTGTCGGCTTCAGCCATATCGACACCGACGCCGCGCAGGCCCGTGGTATCGTCGTGACGAACACACCCGGCGTATTGACCGACTGCACCGCCGACATCGGCATGAGCCTCCTGCTTTCGGTCGCCCGGCGGGCAGGCGAGGGCGAGCGCCAGGTACGCGCCGGCCAATGGGCAGGATGGTGCCCGACGCACATGATCGGCGCCAAGGTTACCGGCAAGACGATCGGCATCATCGGCATGGGCCGCATCGGCAAGGCGATGGCCAAGCGCGCGCATTTCGGCTTCGACATGGATGTCGTCTTCTACAATCGCTCGAAGGTCGACGACGAGGAAACCCGCGCCATGGGCGCAAGACAGCTGGCCTCTATCGAGGACGTGCTGGCACAGGCCGACTTCGTCTCGCTGCATTGCCCGGGTGGAGCCGAGAACCGGCACTTGATCAATGCGGAACGCCTCGCAGCCATGAAACGCGGCGGGTTCCTGATCAACACGGCGCGCGGCGACGTCGTCGACCAGAAAGCGCTGGTCGTGGCCCTCGACAGCGGCCAGATCGCGGGTGCCGGCCTCGACGTCTATGACGGCGAACCGGATGTGCCCGGTGCATTGATGCGTATGGAAAATGTGGTGCTGTTGCCGCATCTTGGTAGCGCCACGGAAGAAACCCGCGTGGCCATGGGCATGAAGGCGGTGGACAACCTGACCGCCTTCTTCGAGGGCCGCGCCTTACCCGACAAGGTGGTGTGATGTATCTCGACTGCTCGGTATCGGCACTGGTCAAGCTTCGCGCGCAGGCAATGGCCCTGTTTCGCGAAGGCATCGCAGCGTCGGATCCCGAGCAGGCGGTCATCGCGGCGCTTGAAACGAGACTGGACGACATCGCGGCGGCAAGACGGGTGATCCTGATCGCCTTCGGCAAGGCGGCATGCCCGATGGCACGCGCCGCGCTGCCTTTCATCACGGACAAGCTGTTTTCCGCCTGCGCGGTGACCAATCTCGAGAACCATGCCGAGATCGACGGTGTCGAGGTCATTGCCGGAGGCCATCCTCTTCCCGACGCAGGCAGCATCAGGGGCGCCGAGGCGATCGAACGTGCGGCCCGTTCGGCCGAACCGGGCGACCTGGTCCTGGTGCTGGTCAGCGGCGGCGGTTCGGCGCTCACCTGCGCTCCGGCGGCGGGCATTGGACTTGCCGACAAGATTGAACTCAACGACACGCTGATCCGCTGCGGCGCCGATATCAGCGAGATCAATGCGGTCCGGCAGCTGTTTTCGCGGCTCAAGGGCGGGCGCCTGGCACAGCTCGCTTCGCGCACCAAGATGCTCTCTCTCATTCTGTCGGATGTACCGGGCGACGATGTCGGCACCATCGCCAGCGGCCCGACGGCCCGCCCGTCGGCCACCCAGGCGGACGCTATCGACATTCTCGGTCGCTACGGCCTGATCAAGACATTGTCGCCGGCGCTGAAGTCGCATCTCGACTTCGTCCTCGAAAACGAACAGCCGGCGTCGACCTTCGAGCATGTCGAAAACATCGTCATCGGCTCCAACGGCATCAGTCTGCAGCGGGTGATGAACAGCGCCGGCACCAATTATCCGGTCGTCGTCAAGGCGGATGACTGGCTGAGCGGCGACGTCTCCGATGTCGCCAAGACGCTGCACCGGATGGCTGTGTTCGCAGCCAGCCAGCGCGGTCCGGTGGCAATCGTCGCCGGCGGAGAGCCGACGGTGCGTGTCGCCGGTAACGGCAAGGGCGGCCGCAACCAGGAACTGGCGCTGCGTTTTGCGCTTCTCAACGAATGGACGTCGATCAAGCGCCCCTGGGTCTTCCTGAGCGGTGGCACGGACGGACGCGACGGCCCGACCGATGCGGCGGGTGCGATCGTCGATGCCGGATCGACCACATGGATGCGCAAGCTGGGATGCAACCCCGTGGCACTGCTGCAGAACAACGATTCCTACCATGCGCTGGCGTCATCCGGCGACCTGGTGATGACCGGCGCCACCGGCACCAATGTCGCCGACCTGCAAATACTTCTGATGCAGTAGCGGTAACTGTCCCGGCCAACCCGCACGAAGTTGAACTCTCGGCCAATTACTGTCCTGGCGACTCCATTCGGTGGACTGCAGCCTTTACACCTGTTGTGCATTTTGCCTAAAATGTTTACTCTCGGTGAAATAGATTCAGCGAGCAGGAGCAGACGGCATCGACATGACGAAGGCCAAGCCAGCGGAAAAGCACGGACACTCGAAGAAGAATGGCAAGGCCCTGTCGGCAGCCATACCGGCGGTTGCGGCCAAATCAGCGCTGTCGCGCGTCTCGCCGCTGTCTCAGGATCCGCATGCGACGCGCGATACCCGGGAAAAGGTGCTGGAGGTGGCGATCGGCCACGAGGTCCGCGCCTTCCGTAAGAAGCTCGGCATCACGGTTGCCGATCTTGCTTCGGCCACCGATATCTCGCTCGGCATGTTGTCCAAGATCGAGAACGGCATCACCTCGCCATCGTTGACGACGCTACAGGCGCTTTCCCGCGCGCTCGGCGTCCCGGTCACCGCCTTCTTCCGCCGCTTCGAGGAAGAGAGAAACGCCGTGTTCGTCAAGGCCAACGAAGGGGTCGACGTCGAACGCCGCGGCACCCGCGCCGGACACCAATATACGTTGCTTGGCCATATCGGTTCGGACACGTCAGGCGTAACGGTCGAACCATATTTGATCACGCTGTCGGAAGACTCTGATGTCTTCCCGACATTCCAGCATGATGGCATGGAGTTTCTCTACATGCTGGAGGGCGAGGTCGTTTATCGCCACAGCAACAACCTCTACCGCATGACTCCGGGTGACAGCTTGTTCTTCGATGCCGATGCGCCGCACGGCCCGGAAGAACTGACCCATTTGCCGATCAAATATCTGTCGATCATCTCTTATCCACGCGGTCGCGGCAGCGACTAGCTCTCGGGCAGGGGCGAGCTTTGGCGCTCGCCCTTCGGCTTAACCACCTGCATCCATGATTTCTGGCGGCTGGCCCAAGGCCGGCTCGACCGTGCGCAGCCTCGAAAAAAATGCGCCGGCGCGGACGGTTGTACGCCCTCGGATGTCCGAAAAATCGGCAATGAAGCCCGGCGAGCGCGGCCTCAACTTCTGAAATTCAAGTCGTCCACGGTGCAATCAGCGCCGAAATTCCGCGCCGCGCGGCGAAAAACCGCGCGGGACGCTGCCCTAGCGTTAGCCGGAGTGGCCGAATTGTCGCTTTCTTGTTTTTCTACAGGAATAAAAAATTCATCACAGTTGAATTGGCCTCGGGAACCTGCTAGCTTTTGTCACAGGCAGCCAATCAGGTGAGGAAACTGGGATGTGCGGAATTGTAGGACTCTTTCTCAAGGACAAGTCGTTGGAGCCCCAATTGGGCGCGCTGCTGTCCGAAATGCTCGTAACTATGACCGATCGCGGCCCTGATAGCGCGGGCATCGCCATTTATGGCGGCGGTGCCAAGGGTCATGGCAAGATCACCATCCAGTCGGCTACCCCGGACGCAGATTTCAAGGGTCTCGACGCCGAGCTCGGCAAGAAGATCAACGCCAAGGTTTCGTCGACGGTAAAGTCCACCCATGCGGTGCTGGACGTGCCGGCCGACAAGATCGGTGAAGCCCGCGTGGCACTCGCCGAACTGCGCCCCAACGTCCGCGTCATGGGCGCTGGCGAAGCCATCGAAATCTACAAGGAAGTCGGCCTGCCGATCGAAGTGCTCAAGCGTTTCGACATTGCCTCCATGGGTGGCAGCCATGGCATCGGCCACACCCGCATGGCTACCGAATCCGCTGTCACCACGCTCGGCGCGCACCCTTTCTCGACCGGCCCGGACCAGTGCCTGGTGCACAACGGCTCGCTGTCGAACCATAACAATCTGCGCCGCGAACTGATCCGCGACGGCATGCGTTTCGAGACCGAAAACGACACCGAGGTGGCCGCCGCCTACCTGTCGTCGAAGATCGCGCATGGCCAGAATCTCGGCGAGGCGCTGGAAAGCAGCCTCAACGACCTCGACGGCTTCTTCACCTTCGTGGTCGGCACCAAGGACGGCTTCGGCGTTGTCCGCGATCCGATCTCCTGCAAGCCCGCCGTCATGGCCGAGACCGACCAGTATGTCGCTTTCGGCTCCGAATATCGCGCGCTCGCCAACCTGCCCGGCATCGAAGACGCCAAGGTCTGGGAGCCTGAGCCCTCCACCGTCTATTTCTGGGAGCACTGAGACTATGCATTCAACGAATCTTGCGACGTCCCCCCTGCACCAGGTCAACTACGCGCCGAAGGTGTTCGATCTTTCGAAGAACACGCTGCGCGAGTTCAACCAGGCGCTGCATGAGGTGAAGGACGCTTCCACCGAGCCGAACTGGGAAGTCATCAACCCGAAGGGCAGCCATGCGGTTGCCGTCGGCGCCGAGCACCCGATCTCGATCGATGTGCAGGGCAGCGTCGGCTACTATTGCGGCGGCATGAACCAGCTGTCGACGATCACCGTGCATGGCTCGGCCGGCCCGGGCGTCGGTGAAAACATGATGTCGGGCACCATCGTCGTGAAGGGCGACGCCAGCCAGTACGCCGGCGCCACCGGTCGCGGCGGCCTGCTGGTCATCGAAGGCAACGCTTCGTCGCGTTGCGGTATCTCGATGAAGGGCATCAACATCGTCGTTCGCGGCAACATCGGCCACATGTCGGCCTTCATGGCGCAGTCCGGCAACCTCGTGGTGCTCGGCGATGCCGGCGACGCGCTCGGCGACTCGATCTACGAAGCCCGCCTGTTCGTTCGCGGCTCGGTCAAGAGCCTCGGCGCTGACTGCATCAAGAAGGAATTGCGCCCCGAGCACATCGCGATCCTGCAGGATCTGCTCGACCGCGCCGGCATCACCGACGTGAAGCCGGAAGAGTTCTCGCGCTACGGTTCGGCGCGCACGCTCTACAACTTCAACATCGACAACGCTGACGCATACTGAGGAACAAAATGAGCTATCACAATCCTCCGACGACGCCACGCAAGTCGGCCACGTTCGATGAATACGCAATGTCCGAAATCCGTCGCGCCGCAGCGACGGGCATCTACGACATCCGCGGCTCCGGTGCCAAACGCAAGGTCCCGCACTTCGACGACCTGCTGTTCCTCGGCGCTTCGATCTCGCGCTATCCGCTCGAAGGCTATCGCGAAAAGTGCGACACCTCGGTCGTATTGGGCACGCGTTTCGCCAAGAAGCCGATCGAGCTGAAGATCCCGATCACCGTCGCCGGCATGAGCTTCGGCTCGCTGTCGGGCCCGGCCAAGGAAGCCCTCGGCCGCGGCGCAACGCTTTCCGGCACCTCGACCACCACCGGTGACGGCGGCATGACCGAGGAAGAGCGCGGCCACTCCAAGCACCTGGTTTACCAATACCTGCCGTCGCGTTACGGCATGAACCCGCGCGACCTGCGTCGTGCCGACGCCATCGAAATCGTTGTCGGCCAGGGCGCCAAGCCGGGCGGCGGCGGCATGCTTCTCGGCCAGAAGATTTCCGACCGCGTCGCCGAGATGCGCACCCTGCCCAAGGGCATCGACCAGCGTTCGGCCTGCCGTCACCCCGACTGGACCGGTCCTGACGATCTCGAGATCAAGATCCTTGAAATCCGCGAGATCACCGACTGGCAAAAGCCGATCTACGTCAAGATTGGTGGCGCACGCCCCTACTACGACACCGCGCTCGCAGTGAAGGCCGGCGCTGACGTCGTCGTGCTCGACGGCATGCAGGGCGGCACCGCAGCGACCCAGGAAGTGTTCATCGAGCATGTCGGCCAGCCGACGCTCGCCTGTATCCGCCCGGCAGTGAAGGCGCTTCAGGACCTCGGCATGCACCGCAAGGTTCAGCTGATCGTTTCCGGTGGCATACGCAATGGTGCCGATGTGGCCAAAGCGCTCGCCCTCGGTGCCGATGCAGTATCGGTTGGAACCGCAGCGCTGATCGCGCTGGGCGACAACGATCCGCGTTGGGAGGATGAATACCAGAAGCTCGGCACCACTGCCGGCGCTTACGACGATTGGCACGAGGGCAAGGACCCTGCCGGCATCACCACGCAGGACGTCGAGCTGATGAAGCGCGTCGATCCGATCGCGGCTGGTCGCCGTCTGGCGAACTACCTGAAGGTCATGACGCTCGAGGCACAGACTATCGCCCGTGCCTGCGGCAAAAATCATCTGCACAATCTCGAGCCTGAGGATCTCTGCGCTCTTTCGATCGAAGCTGCCGCCATGGCTGGCGTGCCGCTTGCGGGGACGAGCTGGGTACCCGGGAAGGGTCCCTTTTAAAACCACAAGGATTGGGAGGAGCATTTTACATGGGTACGGCCTTCGAAGCCAAAATCGATCAGTCGGAGGTGACTGATCTCAAAGAGTTCGCAAGGACTCGCAACATCAGATACTTCATGGTGTCGTATACTGACCTCTTCGGAGGGCAGCGCGCCAAGTTGGTGCCTGCGCAGGCTATATCGGACATGCAGAAGGACGGAGCCGGCTTTGCCGGCTTCGCGACTTGGCTGGACCTGACGCCGGCGCACCCGGATATGCTGGCTGTGCCGGATCCGATCTCGGTCATCCAGCTGCCCTGGCGTCCGGAAGTTGCCTGGCTCGCATCCGACTGCCTGATGGAAGGCAAGGGCGTGGCCCAGGCGCCGCGCAACACGCTGAAGCGCCTCGTCGCCGAAGCCGCCAAGGAAGGCATGCGCGTCAAGACCGGCGTCGAGCCGGAATTCTTCCTGACCACGCCGGATGGCAAGCAGATTGCCGACGAGTACGATACGGCGGCAAAGTCCTGCTACGACCAGCAGGCCGTGATGCGCCGCTTCGATGTCATCGCCGAAATCTGCGATGCGATGCTCGATCTCGGCTGGAAGCCCTACCAGAACGACCATGAGGACGCGAACGGCCAGTTCGAAATGAACTGGGAGTACGACGACGTCCTGCAGACTGCCGACAAGCATTCGTTCTTCAAGTTCATGGTCCGCTCGATCGCCGAAAAGCATGGCCTGCGCGCGACCTTCATGCCGAAGCCTTTCCCAGGCCTCACCGGCAGCGGCTGCCATGCCCACATTTCGGTGTGGGATCTGAGCGGCAAGAACAATGCCTTTGCCGACAAGAACATGGAGCTGGGTCTTTCCGAGAAGGGCAGGTACTTCCTCGGCGGCATCATGAAGCACGCCTCGGCACTTGCCGCGATCTGCAATCCGACCGTCAACTCCTACAAGCGCATCAACGCACCGCGCACTCTTTCGGGTGCAACCTGGGCGCCGAACACGGTGACCTGGACCGGCAACAACCGCACCCACATGGTGCGCGTGCCCGGCCCCGGCCGCTTCGAACTGCGCCTGCCCGACGGCGCTGCCAACCCGTACCTGATGCAGGCGATCATCATCGCTGCCGGCCTCAGCGGCATCCGCTCCAAGGCCGATCCCGGTCCGCGCAGCGACGTCGACATGTACCGTGAAGGCCACACCGTCACGCATGGCGCCAAGCTGCCGCTCAACCTGCTTGACGCGCTGCGCGCCTATGACGAAGACAGCGAGCTGAAAGCTGCGATGGGCGAGGAGTTCTCCGCCGCCTTCATCAAGCTCAAGCACCAGGAGTGGAACTCCTACGCGTCGCACTTCACCCAGTGGGAGCGCGACCACACGCTGGACGTCTGAGGCACAAGAACAGGCTCGGCGCCCGATCATCCAGATCGGGCGCTGCCTCGGACACACCTCACATTTCGCCGGAACACATGCGATGAAATATTCGATCTTCTCACTCGCCAAGGCAGCTTTGTCCGGTCATCAGGGCTGGACCCGGGCTTGGCGCGATCCGGCACCCAAGAGTCACTACGATGTGATCATCATCGGTGGTGGCGGCCACGGCTTGGCCACGGCCTATTTCCTCGCCAACGAGTACGGCATCCGCAATGTCGCGGTGCTCGAAAAGGGCTGGATCGGTTCCGGCAATGCCGGCCGCAACACCACCATCATCCGTTCCAACTACGGCCTTCCCGGCAATACCGGCTTCTACGAGCTTTCGATGAAGCTGTGGGAGCGCATGGAGCAGGATCTCAATTACAACGCGATGGTTAGCCAGCGCGGCATCATCAACCTCTATCACTCCGATGCCCAGCGCGACGCCTTTGCCCGCCGCGGCAACACCATGCGCATCAACGGCATCGATGCCGAACTGCTCGACGCGGTGCAGATCCGCAAGGAACTGCCGTTCCTTAATTACGACAGCCCGCGCTTCCCGATCATGGGCGGCCTGATGCAGCGCCGCGGCGGTACGGCCCGCCATGACGCAGTGGTCTGGGGTTATGCGCGCGCCGCCGACCAGCGTGGCGTCGACATTATCCAGAACTGCGAAGTCACCGGCTTCGTCCGCGACCAGAACGGCAAGGTCACCGGTGTCGAAACATCGCGCGGCAAGATCAGCGCCGGCAAGGTCGGCATGGCGGTCGCCGGCAATACCTCGCGGGTCGCCGCCATGGCCGGCATGAAGCTGCCGATCGAAAGCCACGTGCTGCAGGCCTTCGTCACCGAGGCGATCAAGCCGCTCATCCCTGGCGTCGTCACCTTCGGCGCCGGCCACTTCTATATCAGCCAGTCCGACAAGGGCGGCCTCGTCTTCGGCGGCGATCTCGACGGCTACAATTCCTACGCCCAGCGCGGCAACATGCCAGTGGTCGAGGACGTCTGCGAAGGCGGCATGGCGGTCATGCCGATGATCGGCCGCGTCCGTATGCTGCGCCAGTGGGGCGGTATCATGGACATGTCGATGGACGGCACGCCGATCATCGACAAGACGCCCATCGACGGCCTCTATCTCAACGCCGGCTGGTGCTATGGCGGCTTCAAGGCGACGCCGGCTTCCGGTCTCGTCTTTGCCCACCTGCTGGCGCGTGACGAACCGCACCCAGAAGCTGCGCGCTTCCGGCTCGACCGGTTCCGCCGCGGCGCGATGATCGACGAAAAGGGCCAAGGCGCCCAACCCAACCTGCACTGAAAGCGAGACTGGCGGAATGCGTATTGCATGTCCTTTCTGCGGCGAACGCGAGAACGGCGAGTTCACCTATCTCGGCGACGCCTCGCCCAAGCGGCCCACCTTCGCAGTCGATAGCGGCGAAAGCCCCGAGCGCGTCGAAGACGCCTTCTACGACTATGTTTATCTGCGCGACAACGTAGCCGGCTTCATGCGCGAGTACTGGTATCACGGCGGTGGCTGCCGCTCCTGGCTGATAGCCGAGCGCAACACCGTGACGCATGAATTCAGATCGGTCACGGCAGCCCCCGGCGTGGGTGCGTCCAAGCCGGTGCAGGCAGGAGAATAAAGATGTCGGGCTATTCCGGATCCGAACCGCTCGGCAGGACGGCCGCTGCCGAAGGCAGCACCAACGCGCGCAGCCAGGCTGCATCCGCCAGCCAGTCGCACCGGCTGCGCAGCGGTGGTCTGATCGATCGCCAGGCGCCGCTGCAGTTCTCCTTCGACGGCAAGACCATGACAGGCTTTGCCGGCGACACGCTGGCCTCGGCGCTCGTCGCCAACGGCGTCAAGCTGGTTGCCCGCTCATTCAAGTACCATCGTCCGCGCGGCATCATCACCGCTGGTTCGGAAGAGCCAAGCGCGCTGGTCGAGATGCGCACCGGCGCCCGCAAGGAGCCGAACACCCGCGCCACCACGCAGGAGCTCTATGACGGGCTGATCGCCCAGAGCCAGAACCGCTGGCCGTCGCTGCGTCGCGACTTCATGTCGATCAACCAGCTCTTCTCGCCGATCTTCGTCGCTGGGTTCTACTACAAGACCTTCATGTGGCCGGCGAAGTTCTGGGAGGCGATCTACGAGCCGATCATCCGCCGTGCCGCCGGTCTCGGCAAGAGCGCGGAACTGCCGGATCCCGATCACTACGACAAGGCCTGGGCGCATTGCGACGTGCTCGTCGTCGGTGCTGGGCCCACCGGTCTTTCGGCGGCTCTGGCCGCCGGCCGCGCCGGTTCGCGTGTCATCCTGGTCGAAGAAGACGTCCGTCTCGGCGGCCGCCTGCTCAGCGACGGTGGCGAGATCGACGGCATGCATGCCGAGGAGTGGGTGCGTCGTGCGACCGACGAACTCGCCGGGCTGCCCAACGTCCGCATCATGACCCGTACGGCGCTTTTCGGCGTCTATGACGGCGGCGTCCACGCCGCGCTCGAGCGCGTCAACGACCATGTTCCGGTGCCGGGTCCGCACCAGGTCCGCCAGCGGATTTGGCGCATCGTTGCCAAGCGTTCGGTTGTCACTGCCGGTGCCATCGAGCGGCCGATTGCGTTCCCGGGCAACGACCGTCCGGGCGTGATGATGGCGTCCGCCGTGCGCACCTACGTCCATCGCTTCGCCGCGATGCCGGGCAAGCGCGTCGCGCTGTTCACCAACAATGACGACGGCTGGCGCACTGTCGAGGCGATCCAGCAGGCCGGTGGCGATATCGCAGCGGTGATCGACCCGCGCGGCAAGGTGCCGGCGGAATACCAGGCACTGGCCGAACTCTCCGACCTGCGCGTGCTGGCTGGCGGCGTGTCCGACGTCAAGGGTGGCGTCGATGGCGTGCGTGGCCTGGTGGTTACTGCCGCCGACGGCAGGAAGCAGCAGATCGATGCCGACTGCCTGGCAGTGTCCGGTGGCTGGAACCCCAATGTGGGCTTGTCCTGTTTCCATCGCGGCAAGCCGGTCTGGCGTGACGATATCGCAGCCTTTGTCCCCGGCGATTGCCCGACGGGCATGGTCATGGCGGGTGCCGCCAATGGCGAATTCTCGCTTGGCGCTTGCCTGCGCGACGGCCATGCCGCCGGTGTGGCTGCGGCCGCCGATTGCGGCGCGTCGGGCAATGCCGGCGAAGCATCGGAAGCCGGCGACGAGGTCTACGCGATCTCGCCGCTCTGGCAGGTCAAGGCCAAGGGCAAGGCCTTCGTCGACTTCCAGCACGACGTCACTGCATCCGACGTGACGCTGGCGCAGCGCGAAGGCTTCGAGAGCGTCGAACATCTCAAGCGCTACACCACGCTTGGCATGGCGACCGACCAGGGCAAGACCTCCAACATCACCGGCCTTGCCATCATGGCCGATGCCACCGGCCGCACCATCTCGCAGACCGGCACGACGATCTATCGTCCGCCCTATGCACCGGTGGCGATCGGCGCACTCGCCGGCCATCACCGCGACGAGAACTTCCACGCCTGGCGCCTGACGCCGTCGCATCACTGGGCGGCTGCGCGCGGTGCTGTGTTCGTCGACACCGGGCTTTGGAAGCGCGCTCAATGGTATCCGCAGCCGGGCGAGAAGGACTGGATCGAATCGGTCTCCCGCGAAGTGCTCGCCGTGCGCAACGGCGTCGGCTTCTGCGACGTTTCCACGCTCGGCAAGGTCGACGTGCGCGGTGCCGACGCTGGCACCTTCCTCGATCGCGTCTACATCAATGCCTTCTCGTCGCTTGCCGTCGGCAAGGCGCGTTACGGCCTGATGCTGCGCGAGGACGGCATCGTCATGGACGACGGCACGACCTCGCGTCTTGCTGAAGACCATTACTTCCTGACCACGACCACGGCCAAGGCCGGTCCGGTCATGGCGCATCTCGAATTCTGCCGCCAGGTGCTCTGGCCGGAGCTCGACGTGCAGCTGTCGTCGGCGTCCGACCAGTGGGCACAGTTCTCGATCGCCGGGCCGAACACCCGCAAGCTTCTGCAGGCGCTGGTCGATCCGTCGGAAGACATGAGCAACGAAGGCTTCCCGTTCATGGGGGCCCGAGAGGTCAAGCTGCGCGGTGGCGTCACCGCCCGCCTGTTCCGCATCTCGTTCTCGGGTGAAATCGCCTTCGAAATCTCGGTGCCGGCGCGCTACGGCGCGGCGATGGCCGAGAACCTGATGATCGCCGGCAAGCCCTATGGCGTGACGCCTTACGGCACCGAGGCGCTTGGCGTCATGCGTATCGAGAAGGGCCACGTTGCCGGTCCCGAGCTCAACGGCATGACGACGGCCGACGACCTCGGCCTCGGCAAGATGATGTCGAAGAAGAAGGACTTCATCGGCCGCGTCATGGCTGGACGCGAGGCGCTGACCGCACCCGACCGCCAGGTCGTCGTCGGCATCAAGCCGCTCGACCGTGCACGCCGGCTGCGCTCAGGCGCGCATGTCATCCCCAAGGGCGGCATCCCGGGTCCTGCGACTGACCAGGGTTACGTCACCTCGGTCTGCTTCTCGCCGATGATGGAACAGTGGATCGGCCTCGGCCTGGTCGAACGCGGCCGCGAACGTATCGGCGAAATCGTCCGCATCCACGATCCGCTGCGGAGCGAGGACTACGAAGCCGAGATCTGCAATCCTGTCTTCTATGATCCAGAAGGAGCGCGCCAGCGTGGTTGATTATCTCTGGAACACCCAGTCGCCGCTCCAGAAGGCGCTCGTCGCCGGTCGCCATGGCGTGGCCGGTGCACAGGCAGGCGTGACGCTTGTCGAGGTTCGCGATCTCGTGCTGGTCCAGGTCATGGCCCGGCGCGGCAAGGCTGCCGACACGGCCAAGGCGGCAAAAAAGCTGTTCGGCGTCGATGCGCCGAACACGCCGAAGGCCGTCGCAGGCAAGTCCGCGACGCTCGTCTGGTCGGGACCCGACCAGTTCACGGTGTTGGCGCCACGGACGGACGAGAGCTCGCAGATCGACGCCATGAGCCAGGCCTTCTCAGGCGCGGCCTCGCTTTCCGATCAGTCGGACGGCCGCTGCCTGATCCGGGTTTCAGGCCCGCGCGGCCGCGATGCCATCGCCAAGTTCTCGTCGCTCGACCTGCATGATGCCGCCTTTCCGGTTGGCACTGCCGCGAATACGTCGGTCGACCACACGGCGGTCAATTGCTGGCGCGAGGCGAACGGTGCCGACGGCCATCCGGTCTACAGCATGCTGGTTTTCACCAGCTTCGCCGACAGCCTGTGGCATGCCATCGTGGATTCTTCGCTGGAATATGGCGTCGACACGTCGAGGACTCGCGCGGCCTGAACGCGCGTCAGCAGCGCCAGACAAACGAAAGCCCCGGAGCGGTCCGGGGCTTTTTCGTTGGCGATCACGGTTGAGGCAAAAATCAAAAGGTCAAAAATACGACTGCCGCCACGGCATGCGTGGCGGCCAGGGGGCTAATAAGCTCGGTCGTCGCTCAGGCGTCGACGCAGGCCTTGTGCAGCTGGGCCAGCGATGCCGTCGGGCGCAGCAACGATAGGGTCAGGAGCTCGACGCAGAGCGGCATCACCAGCTTGGCACCGTCGGCATAGAGCGAACCGCCCGACGCGCGGAACGAACCCTTGTCGATGATGGTCTCGAGAACATCGCGCGTCCTGAGCGGCAACAGGTCGGTGCAGGTGCTCATCCGGGCGAAGATATGGCTGATCGGGACGTTGAAGCCGTCGACCGGTACGAGAGGTTCCTCGTTTCCTTCCTTCCATTCCTCGAGCGCTTCGAGCGCGTCATGGAAGGCGTTCTGAACGGTGATGGGCGCGTGGCCCTCATAGAGTTCCGGCAGCACTTTCTGCATGGGCATGTTCCTCTTCAAGCTCTGTTGGATCGTGCTGCGGCAACGCGGAATCGGGTATTGGACCTCACTGTAATGTGCCTCCCATACTTGCCTTATATGCAACATATTTGCACATGAGTTAAATCTCGTCCACTGCAAATCGCACTGGACCAATCCTCTGGAAACTCAAGAATTTCTGCCCCGGGCGGTAGTCGGATTTGAGTTTTGCGATCATCGTTCGGCCAGTATCGGCACCACCCGAACGAATAGGAAATCTACCCGTCCGGGCGTTTTCAAAGAGACGGAAAACCGATCTGCTCGGCATCAGGAAAACTGCATTTCCCGGATGGCCGGCTCTACGAACCGGTGTCCCGGAGCAACACGAGATGAATGGGTGTCGCTTGGAGGAGAGCAAACCACTCAGCTTTCGTGAGGACGTCCGCAGCCTGCTGTTCAGGGTGCTTTTGGCCGTCGTCAGCGAACGCGAGCCCGATATGGCGGAGGTTCTTACCGGCCGCGTGAGCCTCGATGCGCTCGAAAGCGGGCAACGCATTGCCGCGCTGCAGGCCACAGGCATGTGGTTCCAGCTCGTTGCCATTGCCAACGAGCTTCTGGCCATGCGCTCTCGCCGAGAGCTGGAGCAGATGGGCGGTGCCGACGAAGTCATCGGCTCCTTCGCCAATGTCGTGGGCGAGATCGCCGCCGCCGGCTACCCGGCTGAGGACATCCAGGCTACCCTCGACGCGCTCAGCGTCGGGCCGACCATGACGGCGCATCCGACGGAGGCCAAGCGGGTCACCGTCCTCGAAATCCACCGCCGCATCTACCGCAAGCTGACCGAACTCGAGCAGCAGCGCTGGGCGCCGCGCGAGCGCGAACAGCTGATCGACGACCTCAAGAGCGAGATCGAACTGCTGTGGATGTCGGGCGAACTGCGGCTCGAACGGCCTTCGGTCGAGCGCGAGATCGCCTGGGGCCTGCACTTCTTCCGTGAAGTGATCTTCGAGGCGACGCCCAAGCTCTATGACAGCGTCGAGGAAGCGCTGGCCCGCCACTACCCCGAATACGATCTCAAGGTGCCGTCCTTCATGCGGTACGCCTCGTGGATCGGCGGCGACCGCGACGGCAATCCGAACGTCACGGCCAAGACCACGGCCTATGCGCTCAACGAGTGCCGTCAGGCGATCGTTGGCTGGTATATCAGCCAGGTGCGCAAGCTGGTCACCGTGCTCAGCATCAGCGCCAATGTCGTCGACATCCCGGAAGCCTTTACCAAGGCACTGGGCCATGCCCTGCATCGCAGCGGCAATGCCTCGGAGATCGTGGCACGCAATCCCGACGAACCCTTGCGCCAGTTCGCAGCCGCGATGCTCGATCGCCTTGAGGCGATGCGCGGGGAGGCGTCGGCCAAGCCCTATACCCGTTCCGATGCCTTCAAGACTGACTTGCGCGAGTTGGAAAACGTGCTCGGCCAGCTTGGCGGCAAGCTCATCGCCCGGCGCTTCGTGCGGCCGGTGCGCCAGCAGGTCGAAACCTTCGGCTTCCGCACGGTTTCGCTGGACATCAGGCAGAACTCCACCGTCGTCAATCGTGTACTGAGCGAGTTGTTCAAGCACGCCGATCCGGAGACGGCGCCTGCTCCCGACACACCGCAATGGACGGCACGTATCCGGGCGGCACTGAATTGCGGCGAACAGCTTGAAGTCGACCGGCTGGCGCTGTCGGAAGAAGCACAAGAGCTTCTCGACCTGTATGACGTCATCCGCAAGGCTTCGGCCGGGCTGAACGGCGGTGCGGTCGGGGCCTTCATCCTGTCGATGACGCGGTCGAGCGACGATCTCCTGGCGGTCTATCTGCTGGCGCAGTATTCCGGCATGGCGACGGCATCCGACGGTAGCGGAACCATTGCGCTCAGGGTCGTGCCGCTGTTCGAAACGATTGCCGACCTGCGCGCCGCGCCCGAGATCCTCGACCAGTTGTTCGGTGTGTCCATCGTCCGCCGCTCGGTGCGGGATTTCGGCAACGCTCAGGAAGTGATGCTTGGTTACTCCGACTCCAACAAGGACGGCGGTTTCCTCGCCTCCAACTGGGAGCTGAACAAGGCACAGCGGCGGATCACGGCGCTCGCCATCAAGCGCAAGGTCAAGATCAGCTTCTTCCACGGCCGTGGTGGCTCGGTCAGCCGTGGCGGCGCGCCAACGGGAAGGGCGATCGCTGCCCAGCCCGCCGGCACCATTGGCGGCGCGATGCGCGTCACCGAGCAGGGCGAGGTCGTGTCGTCGAAGTTCGCCAACCGCGGCACCGGCCTCTACCAGCTCGAGATCCTGGCGGCGAGCGTGTTTGCCCACACCGTCAAGTCGCCGAACGAGCCGGAGCTCAAGGACATTCCCGAATTCAGCGAGGCGCTGGAAGCACTGACCGGCATGTCGCAGGCGTCTTATTCGGGCCTGATCAACGAGCCGGGCTTTATTGACTACTTCCACCAGGCTAGCCCGGTTGAAGAACTGTCGCTGCTCAAGATCGGCTCGCGCCCGGCGCGCCGTTTCGGCGCGAGGGACATTTCCGACCTGCGCGCCATCCCATGGGTTTTCGCCTGGAGCCAGAACCGGCACCTGCTGACCAACTGGTACGGCATCGGCAGCGCGCTCAATTCCTTCGTCAACGTGCGCGGCGACGCTGGCCTGGAACTGCTCAGGCAGATGTTCGAACGCTCACGCTTCTTCCGCCTCGTCGTCGACGAGGTGGACAAGGGCCTCTACCAGTCCGACATGGATATCGGCTACCTCTATGCCGGGCTGGTGCAGGACCGCGAGGTCGGCGAGCGCATCTACCGCAAGATCTCGGCCGAATACGCGCTGACGCGGCGGATGATCTCCGAGGTCAATGGCGGGCTCAAGCTTTCCGAACGCTTCCCCGCCTTCAAGCGGCATTTCGACCGCATCCGCCCGCAGATGGACTCGATCCACCGGCTGCAGGTGCAGCTGCTGCGCGAGGTGCGCGCCCAGGACGGCGCCACCGCCAAGCCCAAGCGCGCCGTCAACGCACTTCTACTTTCGATCAATTGCATTTCCGCCGGCCTCGGCTGGACCGGATGACCACATTTTCTGGCGCCGTAGGGCGCCGCAAGGGAGGAGCCTCATGAATATTCCAACCAGACCCGGCATCGGTAGCGCCCGCCACTTCTTCCGCACCGGCGTCGCCCAGGCGGACCCCGCCGTCAGCGATGCGATGGATCGCGAGTTGCAGCGCCAGCGCGACGAGATCGAGCTGATCGCTTCGGAAAACATCGTCTCCAAGGCGGTGCTCGAGGCACAGGGCTCGGTGCTGACCAACAAATACGCCGAGGGCTATCCCGGCCGTCGCTATTATGGCGGCTGCGCCTATGTCGACGAGATCGAGGATCTGGCGCGCGAGCGCGCCAAGACGATGTTCAACTGCAGCTTCGCCAACGTGCAGCCGAACTCAGGCAGCCAGGCCAACCAGGCAGTGTTCATGGCGCTGATGCAGCCGGGCGACACCTATCTCGGCCTGAACCTTGCTGCGGGCGGCCATCTCACTCACGGTGCGCCGGTCAACCAATCGGGCAAGTGGTTCAACCCCGTCTCTTACGGCGTGAAGCCCGATACGCACCGCATCGACATGGACGAGGTGCGCGATCTCGCCAAGAAGCACCAGCCCAAGGTCATCCTGGCCGGCGGCTCGGCCTATCCGCGCATCATCGACTTCAAGGCGTTCCGTGAGATCGCCGACGAGGTCGGCGCCAAGCTGTTCGTCGACATGGCCCACTTCGCGGGCCTGGTCGCCGGCGGCGTCCACCCCAACCCGCTCGAACATGCCCATGTCGTGACCACCACCACGCACAAGACCCTGCGCGGTCCGCGCGGCGGCATGGTGCTGTCCAACGACGAAGAGATCGGCAAGAAGATCAATTCGGCTGTCTTCCCAGGCCTGCAGGGCGGTCCGCTGATGCATGTCATCGCCGCCAAGGCGGTTGCCTTCGGCGAGGCGCTGACGCCCGACTTCAAGGTCTATGCCGCGAACGTCGTCTCCAACGCCAAAGTGTTGGCCGAGACCCTGCAGGAAGGTGGCGTCGACATCGTCTCGGGCGGTACCGACACGCATCTCATGCTTGTCGACCTGCGGCGCAAGAACCTCACCGGCAAGGCGGTGGAAGCGTCCCTCGGGCGGGCCCACATCACCTGCAACAAGAACGGCATCCCGTTTGATCCGCAGGGTCCGATGGTCACTTCGGGCGTCCGGTTGGGCACGCCAGCCTGCACGACCCGCGGCTTCCTTGCCGAGGAGTTCCGCCAGGTCGGCCGCATGACCATGGCTGTCATTGATGGCCTTGCGGCCAATGGCGAGGCCGGCAACGCCAAGATCGAAGCCGCCGTTCGCGAAGAAACCCACGATCTGGTCGGTCGATTCCGAATCTACGACTGATTCCTGTCGCTGGAGAGCGGGCATGCCTTGGCAAATTCGATTGGAATGCGCCAAGGCATGATGCCGATGTCGATGGCGGGCCAATGGCGCAACAAAAAAAGCTGAGTGTCCTGGTTGCCGAGCGCAACCCGCTGGTGATCGCCGCGTTGCGCGACATGATCAGCCGCGACGAGCGCTTCGATTTTGTCGAAGGCGTCCAGAGCGGTGAGGCCTTCATCAAGGCGGTGGCTGGATCGCAGCCCTTGTTCGACGTCGCCATCGTCGCCTGGAAGCTGTCCGACATGGATGCCAGCGAGGTGCTGATCGAGCTTCAGCGCCGGCAATTGACGGCGCGCCTGGTCATTTTCTCCAACGACCATGACATCGGCATCCTCAAGCAATGCGTACGGCTGGGCGCGCAGGGCTTCTGCTACCAGTTCGACGATCCCTGCATCCTGTTCGACACGCTTCTGGCAGTCGCGAACGGCCGTATCTGCATCCCGTACGTCGATGTCGCCAAGATCAACGAGACGCCGCTGTCGCGCCTGACCACCCGCGAGCTCGAACTGCTCGGCGTCTTGTCCGACGGCTGGACCAATCTGCAGATCGCGACGCGGACCGGAATCTCGGAAAACACGGTCAAGTACCACCTGAAAAATCTCTACGACAAGCTGGGCGTGCGCAACCGCGCGATGGCGGTCGCGCTCTACGCCAGCGAGCGCAAGCGCGGTCCGCAGCCGATCCCGCGATAGAGGATACCAGCTATACGTCGGTGACTGTCGTGGTCATTGCGGTAGAGCCAGGGCCTTCTTCTCTTCCGCCTCCGACAGCGGGGCTCCCGCATTGATCGTCGTCAGGTAGGAATCGACTGCCTCCGTGGCACCGGCCGGAACATAATCTTCTTCCGCCGCCTGGGCCGCCACTGCCAGCCGGACGTCCCAGCCCTGTTCCGGGCGGCAGGCGATCGACACGATGGCAGATCTTGACGCGCGGTGAAGCTCGAACTCGCGGCACAATGTGCCGCTCGCGTCACGGAAGCTGGAAACGAGTTTCAGCGTGGCATCGCCGGCCACGACATCGGTGCCTGAGGGCGCCGTTTCGAGCGCCTTGACGATTGCGGTGTCGCCGATCGTCGTCATGGCCAGGTTGCCGGAGGCCGGCGCGCCTGCCTGGCCGGCGAGGTAGCCGCCAGCGCCGAAGACCACAGCCGCCAGCGATGCCGCCAGCGGCACCGCCCAGGTCGAACGAACCGGGCGCGTGTCGCGCGGCGGAAAGGCGACGACGTTGTTCGTCGCCACCTGCGGGGCTGAAGGTTCAGTGGCTAGTTCTCGCGCCTCGTCGATCATCTTTTGGACCGACCGTGTCAGCGCTTCTGGAACCGGCTCCTCAATCAGCGGCTTGAGCGCGGATGCTGCTAGTGCGCGGCTTTCGATGAAAGCGGCGACCCGGGCAACGAGATCGTCGTCCGTCTCCATGGCGGCCTCGATGGTTGCCGTCGTCTCGGCGTCGAGTTCGCCGTCGGCAAATGCCATCAAGGTTTCGTCGTCGAATTCGCGCCTGCTCATTTGTTTCCACCTTTTTCGGGTGAACGGTCGGTCCCGGAGTTTATTCCAGCCGCGTCGGCAAGATTCTTGCGAGCGCGGGAGAGCCTGCTCATGACGGTGCCGATCGGAATGGACAATATCTCCGCCGCCTCCTTGTACGAAAGGTCCTCGACGCAGACGAGCAGCAGCACCTCCCGCTGATCGTCCGGCAACTGGTCGATTGCCAGGGCGACGCTTTTCAGGGTCAGCCGGGCTTCGGCGTCGCGCTCGCCACTTGAACCGGTAATGTCGGGGGTGTCGTCGATGTCTTGTTGCGGTCCCGCCGTCTTGGCGCGACGAACGTGGTCGATCCACAGGTTGCGCAGGATGCGGAACATCCAGGCGTCGAATCTGGTGCCGGGCTCGAATCGGTCCTGGCTGGCCAGAGCGCGCTCGCACGCTGCCTGCACGAGGTCGTCGGCGAGATCGCGCGATCGGCACAGCGAAATGGCGAACCGGCGCAAATTGGGAAGGAAAGCAATCAGGCGGTCGCTGACCTGAACCTCGTCACCCCTCATGCGGTCGTACCTATCGCTTCCCACGGAATAAAACGGACACTGGCCCGTTGCTCCCAAAATGCACAATTGCATTCGAAATGATATGGTATGCCGACACACTTATGTGGATCGCTAACATTTGCCGCGAGTGTGTCGTGATGCCGGGAAAGGACGAACCATGCTTCTGAAAACGCCATCAGCTTCGCTTGCGGTTGCCTTTGTGCTGGCGTTGGCCGGCGGAAGTGTTGGCGTGCCTTTCGTGGCGCCGAATTACGGAGGGCTGTTCGGTATCGGAGTTGCACTGGCCGACGACGACGACGGTGGCAGTGACAGTAGCGATGATAGCGATAGCAGCGACGACAGTGACAGCAGCGACGATAGCGATACCAGTGATCCCGATGATGGCGACGACGATGATATCGATGGCGATGGCGTAGCGGACGACCGCAGGGGCGGGGATCGGTCGAATCGTGCCAGCAGGCGTGCTGCCCTTGCTGCGCGGGTGGTTCAGGTCGATCGCCAGGCACCTCGGCAGATCGTAGCACTTGGCCTCGACGATGCAGCGATAGCCGAGCTTACCGCGACCGGATACTCGGTTCGAGATCGCAGGACGGTTTCGATAGCCGGCGCCGATATGGTGAGATTGGCAATTCCGCGTGGCGTGACGCTTGAAGCGGCGCGCGCGCGCGTGGCCGGTGCTGCGCCCGCTGCCGCGGTGGACCTCAACCACTTTTATCGGCCAGATGGCGCCCATGCCGAACCGTGCGGTGCAGACAATTGCCTCGCGCGCAATGTCGTCGGCTGGCCCGAGGGTGCCGCGATGCCTGGCCGATGCGCCGTGCCGACGCGGATCGGCCTCATCGATACGGCCATCAATTCCGGCCATCTGGCTTTCGTAGGCGCCAAGGTCGAGGCGATCCGCCTGGAGGCTGGCAATCTGCCTGACTCAGGACGCCAGCATGGCACCGCCGTGGCCGCACTGCTTGTCGGCTCGGCTGAAAGCCGCACGCCCGGCCTGGTGCCCGGAAGCGAACTTATTGCGGTGGATGCCTTCCATCGCGGCGCGGGCAATGATGATCGCTCGGCGGTCTATGACCTTGTCCGCGCGATCGACCTGCTGGCGGCTCGTGGCGTGAAGGTGATCAACATGAGCCTGACCGGCCCTCCCAACCTGCTGCTCAAGCAGGCGATAGAGAGGGCTGCCGCACGTGGCATCGTGCTGGTGGCGGCGGCTGGCAATGATGGACCGCGCGCAGCACCGCTCTATCCTGGAGGTTACGACGGCGTGATTGCGGTGACGGCGATTGACCGGAGCAAGAACCCCTACCGCCGCGCCGGCGCCGGCGACCATGTCGACATCGCTGCGCCGGGCGTTCAGGTGTGGACCGCCGCTTCGATCAAGGGCGCCCAATCGAAGACGGGCACCTCTTTTGCGGCACCGTTTGTAACTGCGGCGGCTGCAATGATGCTGGCTGCAAATCCTGAATTGAAGGCAGCCGATGTCGAAGGGCTGCTGCAGCAGTCGGCCGAGGATCTGGGCAAGCCGGGCAAGGATCCGGTTTTTGGCTGGGGGCTGCTGAACGCTCGTGCCATCTGCGGGACTTGAAGCGGACCGACCACCTTTCTCCATCTGAGCAGCCGAAAAAAGGAAGCCGCTGCGGGCCCGCAGCGGCTTTTTCTTTTGCCGTGGATATTGTTCTTTGGCGGCTCAAGTGAGCAATGTCCAAGCGTTGCATTAGCGAAAATCAGAATAATCCAGGGCTGTCCGTTCTGAAGCCGGCGTCATTCATGAAATTGTCATCGGACATTCATGGGTGCGGAAATTCAAATCATAACGCATTGTTTTATATAGTCATTTTCAGTCTTCCTGATCGCATGAAAAAAATCGCCTGCGGCGGAATAGAGTCTGTTTACGTCCGTTCTTCCTGACGTCGCCGCCATCGCGGCGGAAAAGTCAGGAGATCGAATATGCCATTCCTCTATTCCCCAGCGCCCCTGGGCTGCTTGTCATCGGGTCCACGCGCCTCGACCTGCCCAAGCCTACAAGTCTGTGTCCAGGGGAGGTCGAAATGACACCGCAGGTACTGCAGAACCTCTTCGTCATGGAATTCGTGCGCTTTGCCGTGGATGTTGCCGGCATGTCGATCCTGCTGTTCGGCATGTACTACCGGCGCTATCGCGACAAGGAACTCGTCACCGCCGCGGCGCTTTTCAACATCTTCGTTTTCGCGGTCCTCACCGTGCTCTCGGTGGTCGATTTCGGCGTGGCAGCCGGTTTCGGACTGTTTGCGATCCTGGCGCTTTTCACGCTTCGGTCGGAACCGCTCAGCAAGACGGAGATGACCTATTTCTTCGGCAGCGTCGCCATCGCGGTAATTTCATCCGTGCAGGGAACCACGATACCTTTCGCGGCCGCGACCGTGCTGTTCGTGCTGATCGGCGCCTATGTCATCGACCACCCGAAGATGCTGCAATCCGTCAGCGGCACCAAGGTTTCGCTCGACAAGATCCATCTGGCGCTGCTGTCGGATCCGGTGGCGATGCGCGCGGAACTGTCCGCGCGGCTCGGCGTCGACGTGCTGTCCTACCAGGTCCTCCAGCTCGACTACATCACCGAAATGGCGAAGCTCAATGTCCATTATCGCAAGCACTGACACCTGGCTGGAGCGCGGTTTCCTGCCCATCAGCCTTTCCCAGCTGAACGGCAAAGCCGCCATGCTCGAGCGGCTGGACAACAAATACGTCGTCGACGCCACAGTGCTGAAGCACGCCGCCGGCGACCTGGCACAGGCTTTCGACATGCTGGAAATCGACGGGCTGCGGGCTTTCACCTACGAGACCTGCTACTTCGACGATGCAGACCGTCGCAGCTATTTCGACCATCATCAGGGCAGGCGCCAGCGTGCCAAGGTCAGGGTGCGCCGCTACGCCGAGGCTGGCCTGTGCTTCCTCGAAGTCAAGCTGAAGGACAAGCGCGGCATCACCGTCAAGAAGCGCCTCGACCGGGACCTGTCGAAGTTCGGCGTTCTGGACGATGCGGCCATCGCCTACATCGACGATGTGTATCGAGCCCAGTACGGCCAGCCGTTTCCGCACCAGCTGTCCCGCGTCATCGACATGCGCTACCGGCGCATGACGCTGGTCGCCAAGCAAGGCGGCGAGCGCATGACGATCGATTGCGGCCTGCAGTTCTTCACCCCGGACGCGCAGCACACGGTCGACGATGGCCTGTTCATCGTCGAGACGAAATCGGCCAACGGCAATGGCGTCGCCGACGCCATACTGAGGGCGCTGCATCAGCATCCGACGAAACGATGCTCGAAATATTGCGTCGGCACCGCGCTGCTCAATCCAGGCACCAAGCACAACAAATTCCTGCCGGCCTTGCGCAAGCTTGGCGGCTTCCCGAGCCGCGGGGCACAGCCCCTGGCTACCCAACAATAGGAGAGAATGAGATGACCAACAAAATCATACCCGCGCTGCTTCTATGCACCTCGGTCCTTGCACCCGTATCCTTTGCAGCGGCACAGTCGCCCACTTTCGCGCTGACCTTGCTCGACAGCAAAGCCGGCCCGGCCAGCGGTCCGAACGGCCACAATGTCAACGAGCTGTCCGGCCTTGCCTGGGATGCGGATGACAAGCTGCTCTATGCGGTTTCGGACGACGGCGTGCTGCATCACTTCCGCGTCGAAATCAAAGACAACAAGATCGCCAGCATGGAACCGGTGTTTTCGGTGCAACTCGCTACCGGAATGACGCCCGCCCTCGTCAACGCCGAAGGGCTCGCCGTGGTCAATGGCGAGAATGGCGTGCCATCCGACGGCGAACTCCTCGTCGCGTTCGAGGATGGCCCCGCGATCCATCGGTTCAAGCGGGACGGCACGCCGATCGAAGCCGTGACGCTGCCGGGCACCTTGTCGGATGTTGCACAATACAACGAACCGAACAGCCGGCTGGAAGCGGTGGCCGCCACGAGCGACCGCGGCATCGTGACGGCTCCGGAGGAGGCGATGCAGGGCCAGCCCGGCGACACGCACACGATCTACGGCCTGGATGGCGGACGCTGGACGTTCCCGACCTTCCAGCCGAAGCGAAGCAATCTGAAAGCCATCGAGACGATGCCCGGTGGCCAGTTGCTGGTGCTCGAACGCACGCGCGAAACCAAGGGAGGTCCCAGCATCGGCCGGCTGCGCGTCGTCGACCCGCAGGCCTGCGCTGCCGAGACATGCACGGCCACGGAACTGGATGCGGGGGCCAGCACGCTGCTGAACGACAATTTCGAAGGCATGGCCCGTCTCACCGACGAGCTCTATCTGGCTGTGACCGACAAGACCAAGAAGGAAACGCCGTCGACGCAGTTTGTCCTGTTTTCGGTCAGCAAGCCGGACTGACGCCGCGGCGGCGAAGTCACTTGATCAATGGACCGACCCGGCAGGCATATTGTTGCCTGCCGAAAATCATGAGTAACGCCGTTCCGGTGCCGCTCGGTTCGCGACTCCCGATGTCGCTAACAAGTCAAAATGACGCTTTGGCAGCCAAAAACGCCGTGTACGAGCCCTTCACCCAGGGCTTCGGGCCTGTCCCGCAAAATTTCCGACATCCTGCCAGATCGGTAAAAGTCAATCTATTCAACGTTGTTCTGCCTTGGCCCAACGTTGTGGTGCGGCATGTGCGCGCGGCTTCGCTTGACAGCAATTTAAGTTTGTCTGACATTCCTCTGGGGAAATTAATTTCCCGCACAATGAAGCCGAAAACGGCCAGGAGGAGGAGGAGAATGGAAGCGACATTAGCCCATCGAAGCGGAGATGCGACGCTTGAGCAGCGCATCGACAAGATGCACAGGCGCGATCGAGCGGGCCTCGTGATTTTTGTTGTGGTGCTGTGGTGCACCATGTTGTTCGCGCTGTTCAGCGTCTGGTCCTACATCTCGCTGCCCGCCATCCGCGTGATCCTTTCGATCGCCTGCGCGCTGGTGCTGACGTTCAACACGGCGGCCATCGTCGCCATGCTGCGCCACTACGTCGAAGACAAACACTTCATCTATGGCCTTGACCTCAAGCATCTCGACGAGATGCGGCGTCGCCGGGGCTGAGGAAACGCACAATGGCTTACAAACCTCCAAAGCAGGGCCTCGCGGGCCAGATTTTTGACGTCTTGACTTTGCTCGTGCTCACCATCGGCGCGCTCTACATTCCGCTCTACCTGGGCCTCGCCGGCGCCGCCAAGGTGCCGAACCCGATCGCCAACCCGACCTGGGAAGCGCTTGGCCAGAACGCCACCGAGCAGCAGCAATGGGCAGCACTCGGCATCACCGATCCGGCAGCCGCCAACGACATCATCACCGCTCGTTTCGACTACAGCTTCAGCTGGGTCGCGCTGATCGTCATGGCCGTGCTGGTCATCGGCTACTTCGTCATGGTCGTGCGGCTGTCCGACAAGGAATATCGCGAAGTCATCGAAGAACGCTTCGGCAAGAAGCGATAGGGAGAGGCCACAATGGATACCTGGAACATCCTGGAATACGTGGCCTGGGCACTCTCAGCCATGTTCGGCGTGCTGATGCTCATCGACCTCATCCGCATCGACACCACCTACGACAACGAACTGCTGATCTCTTCTCGCGAAGGCGAGATCGAGGCGACGGCAGAACGCCACGAGATCTGAGGGGACGACGATGGCAAATGTAACTTCAACGGCGGCGGAGCCTGAACGGCTTCAGCTGCTGCGCGTCCTCGGTCCGGCCCATATCTGGGCGCTCGGCGTCGGCATCGTGCTCGTCGGCGAATATATGGGCTGGAACTTCTCGGTCGGCAAAGGCGGCATGATCGCCGGGCTCGTCGCTTGCTGGGTTGCCGGCCTGCTCTATACCTGCGTCGCCATGATCGACTCCGAAGTGACCTCGACGGTCGCTGCGGCCGGCGGCCAGTATGCCCAGGCCAAGCACATCGTCGGCCCACTGATGGCCTTCAATGTCGGCCTGTTCCTGGTCATGGCCTACACCATGCTCGAGGCTGCCAATGCGATCACTGTCGGCTTCCTGCTCGACACGGTTGCGGGCATGCAAGGGCATTCCGGGCTCAACCAGCAACCCTTCATCATCCTCGCCATCATGTTCCTGGCGTGGCTCAACTATCGCGGCGTGCTGGCGACGCTGACCTTCAACCTGGTCATCACCGCAATCGCCTTCCTGGCGATTATCACGCTGTTCATCTCCGTGCAGTTCGGCGCGTCCAACGTGCCGCTCGACTTCTCGGCGGTCACCACCGATCCGCTGCCTTATGGCTGGGTCGGCATCGTCGCGGCGCTGCATTTCGGCCTCTGGTACTATCTCGGGATCGAGGGTACCTGCCAGGCGGCCGAGGAAGTGCGCTCGCCGGCACGTTCGCTGCCCTACGGCACCATGGCCGGCATCATGACGCTGCTGATCGCGGCGACCATGACCTGGTATGTTTGCTCGGGCCTGGTGCCGTGGGAATATCTCGGCCAGGCCGGCACTCCGCTGTTCGATGCCGCTCGCGTCACCGGCAGCACCGGGCTGATGATCCTGCTGTTCGTCGGCACCACCTTCGCCACGCTGGCGTCGGCCAATGGCTGCATCAACGACGCCTCGCGCGCCTGGTTCTCGATGGGCCGCGACCGCTACCTGCCGAGCTGGTTCGGTGCCGTGCATCCGGTCTACCGGACGCCTTACCGCGCCATCGTCTTCCTGGTTCCGATCGCGCTCATCTTCGCGCTCGGCGCACCGCTCGACCAGGTCGTGACCTTCTCGATCCTGTCGGGTCTGCTCGGATACACCTTCATGACCTTCAACATGGTGATGTTCCGCAACAAGTGGCCGCTCGACACGATCAAGCGCGGCTATGTGCATCCGTTCCATCCGCTGCCGACGATCGTCCTGCTGATCCTGTGCTCGACCGCCTATTTCGCCGTCTTCCTCGGCTATGGCACGCAGCTCAGCGCGATGATGTGCTTCTACATCGTGGCATCGCTCTGGTTCCATTTCCGGCGCTACCAGTTCGTGCGCCGCGGCGACCAGTTCACCATGCCCTGGCCGAAGCCGGTCGGTTACTGACCCTCCAAGGAGTGGCGGCGCGGACCTCGCGCCGCCATTTTCGCAACAAGGCGGCCCCCCAATGCTCACCACCATTGCCCTATCAGTCTTCGCCGCGGTTTCTTGCGGCTGGATGGGCGTGTGCGCTGTTCGCGACCATCGCGCGGCACTGGCCGAGCGCAAGAGCCTGCTCGACGACGCGGCGAGGCTGTTTGCCAGCTCCCGCATCACTTTCGGGCCCGACCATTTTCCTGTTGTGGTGGGCCGGCTCGACGACGGCAGGCAGGCCAAGATCGAACTCATTGCCGACACCATGGTCACGCGCCGGCTTCCCCAGCTCTGGCTCAGGGTCACGCTCAGCGAACATCGCACGAGCCAGCGGCCGACCATCGGAGCGCTGGCCCGTCCGACCGGCGCCGAATATTATTCGCTCGTCCACGACATGACGGACTGGATGACGCCTCCCGAGACGGAGGCTTCGCTGCTGATGCGCGGCGACGGCCGCGCGACCGCCTGGCAGGCCGAGCGGGTCTCGGCGCTGTTCCAAAATCTGTTTGCCGATCCAACGGTCAAGGAAGCCGTCATCACCCCGGGCGGCACACGCATCATAAGGCAAGCCGCGCAAGGCGACCCTGGCGCACATAAAGTGCTGCGGCAGGCGCGCTTTCCGCTAACATCGATCCCAGCCGAACTCGTGCGGGTCGCCCTTGCCGAGGCCGAGGCGCTGAGCGCCGTACTCGCCGAAGACGAGCACGCAGTTCCGGCCTGCGAAGCAGCCTGAGGAAAATCGATGGCCAAGCCGATCAATCCCTATCTCGTGCTCGCCCTGGCGATCGTCCTGCCAGGCGCCGGCCACGTCGCGGTGCGAGATCCCAAGCGAGGGCTCGCCTTCGCATTCTTCGTCGTCCTGTTTGCGGTGATTTCCTACGCCACCACGACGCCCGAGACGTCGTTCATCGGCCGTCATGCCGGCGGCCTGTTCGTCTGGGCGCTGTCGATCCCCGATGCCTATCGCCGCGCGCGCCTGCTCAGCGTCATGGCGCCCAAGGCCTGACTTATCGGCCCGCCATCCGGCAATCGCGGCGCTCAGCCAGTGCGTCGAGGCTGCCGGCGTTGGGGCAGAAATCCCGATAGGATCTTTCGAACTCTCCCGTGGAAAGCCGGTCGCTGCAGAGGCGTCGTACCGAGCACATCATGCAGGTCCGGCGCATGTCGCGGTTCCATACCGGGTAGCGGTTCTCGAAGGCCTCTGCATCGATGCCCCTGGATTTGACAGCCTCGGGCAGGAGGATCTTCGAAGCGAAGGCAACACGCATGGCCTGCCTGAAATCCGACTGCGATAGCCCGCACTCCGCGAGCATGCGTTCGCCGTCATTGCCGAGCTGGCTGATTTCCTGCAGCGCGGCACTGCGCTGGCGCCAGTCCTTGTAAAGGAGCACGGCTGAGCGCCAAAGTTCGTAAGCTTGCGGTATCCCACTCATTTTCTGCAACCTCCCGATACGTGAGGAGACCCTCACCCTGCGCAACTGTGGCAGGCCGGGCGGCGGCATTCCTTGTGCTGGATCAAACTGGCGATCAAAAACGAAAAAGGGGCGGATTGCTCTGCGAGCAATCCGCCCCAACAGAGGCCCTGCGTGAAATTGCCTGTCAGGCGGCGGTCTGCGAGATCACGCCGCGACGGATCTGGTCTTCCTCGATGGATTCGAACAGCGCGCGGAAGTTGCCTTCGCCGAAGCCCTCGTCGCCCTTGCGCTGGATGAACTCGAAGAAGATCGGCCCGATCACGGTCTTGGAGAAGATCTGCAGCAGGATCTTGGTCGTGCCGCCGTCGACCACGCCTTCGCCGTCGATCAGGATGCCGTGCTTCTTCATGCGTTCGATCGGCTCGTCATGGCCGTGGACGCGGTTGCGCGACTTCTCGTAGTAGGTGTCGGGCGGGCCGGGCATGAACTTCAGGCCCTTTTCGGCGATCCTGTCGGTGGCGGCATAGATGTCGTCGCTGCCCACCGCGATGTGCTGGATGCCTTCGCCCTTGTACTTCCTCAGATATTCCTCGATCTGGCTGGTGTCGTCCTTGGACTCGTTCAGCGGGATGCGGATCTTGCCGCAGGGCGAGGTGATGGCGCGGCTGACGAGGCCGGTGATGCGGCCGTCGATGTTGAAGAAATGGATCTGCTTGAAGCCGAACAACTCGCGGTAGAAGTCCCACCACTTGTCCATGTTGCCGCGATAGACATTGTGGGTCAGGTGGTCGAGGAAATAGAAGCCGACGCCCTCCGGCTTCGGATCGGCCTCACCGAGCCAGTCGAATTCCGCCGCATAGGCCGAGCCCTTGGCGCCATATTTGTCGACGAAATAGAGCAGCGAGCCGCCGATGCCGACGATGGCCGGCACGTCGAGCGCCTTGTCATTGCCGGTGTAGGGCACAGCACCCTTCGACACCGCGTGGTTGAAGGCGTGCTTGGCATCGATCACGCGCCAGGCCATCGAGGCAGCACACGGGCCGTGCTCGTCGACGAAGCGCATGGCGTGGCTGCCGGGCTCGGCATTGACGATGTAGTTGATGTCGCCCTGGCGCCAGACGGTGATCTTTTTCGCCTTGTGACGGGCGACCGGCTGATAGCCCATGCGGGTGAAAAGCTCTTCCAGCTTCTCCGGCTCGGGATGGGCGAATTCGACGAACTCGAAGCCGTCGGTGCCGGCAGGGTTGTCGGCGCTGATCTTGGCAGGCGGCGCGTCGTGCGGAAACGGACCCATGGAAACTCCTCCTCGGAAACTGAGTGACGCATATTGTGCTCCCGTTTCGATGCAATGTGCTTGCATTCTGGCGCTCTATGGGCCGATCTATGCGCGAAACACGCATGAAATGGGAGAAACATGCAATGGCTGACGGCCTCGACCAGTTCGACCTCAAGATCCTGCGCGAACTGCAGCGCGATGGCCGGCTGACCAATAACGAGCTTTCGGAAAAGATCGCGCTGTCGGCGTCGCAGTGCTCACGCCGCCGTGCTCGGCTGGAGGCCGACGGCTTCATCCGCGGCTACCAGGCCATGCTGGACCGCGAGAAGCTGGGGCTGGATTTGCTGGTGGTGGTGGCTGTGACGCTGGCGACCCATAACCGAGACAACGCGCGGCGCTTCGCGCAACTGGTCAACGATCTGCCGGAAGTGCTGGAGGCCTATTCGCTGACCGGCGAGATGGACTACCACCTGCAGGTAGTGGTTCGCGGGCTTTCCGACCTGTCGCGCTTCGTCAACGAGGTGCTGTTGCCGCATGACGCGGTCCAGCACGTCAAGACGTCGATCGTGCTCACGACATTGAAGAGCTTCGGCGGGCTGCCGATCGGGTAAATCAGTTAGGTCTTCGCCAACAACGCCCGCTCGACATCTGCCAGTCCTGCTTCGATGCGCTCGATGGCGCCGGCGCCGAGTACCTGTTCGAGGCTCGCCTGATAGGTGCGCGCGAGGTCGGCGATCTCGCGATAGGCCTTGAGGCCGGCGGCAGTCAGTTCCAGGTGCTCCACCCGGCGGTCGGCATCGTCCTCCGTCCGTTTCAGCCAGCGCCGCTGTTCCAGTTCGCGCACGGCACGGCTGACCTTCGTCTTGTGCATGTTGGAATGCGCCCCGACCTCTGTCGCCGTCATCCGCCCGGCGCTGCCGAGTGCGGCGAGCGTACGCCATTCCGGACGGGTCATCTGGTAGCGCTGCTTGTATTCGCGTGCGAAGCTCAGGCTGATCAACTCGGCGGCGCGGTTCAGCCGATAGGGCAGGAAGCTCTCGAGATCGAAGGACGGAGGCATCGAACAGCCTTTGATAGTTACAAAATCAACGGTTACAATTGCAACCAATTCGACGATCTCATGTGCTGACGGGAGGTGCAAGCCATGCTGGACAAAACCGACAAGCAGGCGGGGGCCGCCACGGCCTTGAAATACATGCCCGGCTTCGGCAACGACTTCGAGACCGAGGCGCTGCCGGGCGCTCTGCCGCAGGGCCAGAACAGCCCGCAGAAATGCAATTACGGGCTTTACGCCGAGCAGCTGTCAGGCTCGCCGTTTACCGCGCCGCGCGGCACCAACGAGCGCTCCTGGCTCTACCGCATCCGCCCGAGCGTGCGCCACACCAAGCGGTTCTCGGCCGCCAGCTACCCGCACTGGAAGACCGCACCTTGCCTCGACGATCATTCGCTGGCGCTCGGCCAGCTGCGCTGGGGACCGCTGCCTGAGCCCAAGGACAAGCTCAACTTCATCCAGGGCATACGCACCATGACGACGGCGGGCGATGCGATGACCCAGGTCGGCATGGCGGCGCATGTCTATGCCTTCAACGACGACATGGTCGACGACTATTTCTTCAATGCCGACGGCGAATTGCTGATCGTGCCGGAGGTCGGAGCGATCCGCATCTTTACCGAAATGGGCATCATCGACGTCGAGACGTCGGAGATCTGCCTGATCCCGCGCGGCATGATGTTCAAGGTCTCGCGCCTCGGCGACGGTGAGCTGCGGCGCGGCTACATTTGCGAGAATTACGGTGCCAAGTTCACGATGCCCGACCGCGGCCCGATCGGCGCCAACTGCCTCGCCAACCCGCGCGACTTCAAGACGCCGACGGCTGCCTATGAGGACAAGGAAACGCCTTGCCGCGTGCTGGTCAAATGGTGCGGCAAGTTCCATGTCACGGAGATCGGCCACTCGCCGCTCGACGTCGTCGCCTGGCATGGCAACTATGCACCTTTCAAGTATGACCTGCGGACCTTCTCGCCGGTCGGCGCGATCCTCTTCGACCATCCTGACCCGTCGATCTTCACCGTGCTGACCGCGCCGACGGAGGAAGCGGGCACGGCCAATGTCGACTTCGTCATCTTCCCGCCGCGCTGGCTGGTCGCCGAGCACAGCTTCCGCCCGCCCTGGTATCACCGCAACATCATGAGCGAGTTCATGGGGCTGATCTATGGCCAGTACGACGCCAAGGAGGAGGGCTTCGTGCCCGGCGGCATGAGCCTGCACAACATGATGCTGCCGCATGGGCCCGACGCCATGGGTTTCGAGAAGGCGTCGAACGGCGAACTCAAGCCGGTCAAGCTCGACCACACCATGGCCTTCATGTTCGAGACGCGCTTTCCCCAGCAACTGACGAAATTCGCCGCCGAGCTGGAAACATTGCAGGACAACTACATCGATTGCTGGGATGGTCTCGAGCGCAAGTTCGACGGCACGCCAGGCATCAAGTGAAGACGGGAACACCATGAAACTCGCGACGCTGAAAGACTCCACCCGCGACGGCAGGCTTGTCGTCGTCTCGAAGGATCTGACCCGCTGTTCCGAGGTCGGCCACATCGCCCGCACGCTGCAGGCAGCGCTCGACGACTGGGCTCATGTCGGGCCGCGCTTGGCCAATGTCGCCGAAGGCATCGAGACAGGCAGCCAGCCGACGATGCGCTTCCACGAGCATGATGCGGCGTCACCCCTGCCGCGCGCCTTTCAGTGGGCCGATGGGTCTGCGTATGTGAACCATGTCGAGCTGGTGCGGAAGGCGCGCGGCGCCGAGATGCCGGCAAGCTTCTGGACCGATCCCCTGATCTATCAGGGCGGCTCGGATTCGTTCCTCGGCCCGCGCGATCCGATCGTTATGGCCGACGAAGCCTGGGGCATCGACCTCGAAGGCGAGGTCGCCGTCATCGTCGACGACGTGGCAATGGGCGCTTCGGTTGAAGAGGCACGCGATGCCATCCGGCTTGTCATGCTGGTCAACGACGTGTCGCTGCGCGGCCTGATCCCGGCCGAACTGGCCAAGGGTTTCGGGTTCTTCCAGTCCAAGCCCTCGACGACGTTTTCGCCTGTCGCAGTCTCGCCAGATGAGCTGGGCGATGTCTGGGACGGCGGCAAGCTGCATCTGCCGCTTTTGGCCAGCATCAATGGCAAGCCGTTCGGCCGTGCCAATGCCGGCGTCGACATGACCTTCGATTTCGGCCAACTCGTCGCCCATGCGGCCAAAACGCGATCGCTGGTAGCAGGTACGATCATCGGCTCGGGCACGGTATCCAACAAGCTCGACGGCGGACCTGGCAAGCCGGTCGCCGAAGATGGCGCGGGCTATTCCTGCATCGCCGAGATCAGGACCATCGAGACCATTGAAACAGGGTCTGCGAAGACGCCGTTCCTGAAGTTCGGCGATCAGGTCCGCATCGAGATGCATGACCGTTCGGGTCACTCGATCTTCGGTGCCATCGAGCAGACTGTCGAGAAATACGAAAAGGCTTGAGCCGTCATGAGCGAGACCGTCCTGTTCGACTACTGGCGCTCGTCGGCCAGCTATCGTGTTCGTATCGCGCTCAACATGCTGGGCGAGGAATTTCGTTCGGTGTCCGTCGATCTATTGGCGAAGGACCAGAAATCGCCCCTCCATCTGGCGCGCAACCCGCAAGGGCTGGTGCCGGTGCTGGATATAGACGGCCACGCCTTCACCCAGTCGCTGGCGATCATCGAATATCTCGACGAGACACGGGCCGCCGGCTTCCTGCCCCCCGACCCGGTCGGGCGCCAGCGCGTGCGGCAACTGTCTTATGCGATCGCCATGGAAATCCACGCGGTCTGCAACACCGGCGTAGTCGCCGAGCTGATGCGGGTTGCGATTGATGGCGAGGCTGCACGCGATGCCTGGATGCAGAAGTTCATCGGGGATGGCATGGCGGCCTTCGAGAAGCTGCTCGACAATCCTGCGACCGGCAAGTTCTGCCACGGCGACACGCCAACCATGGCTGACTTCTGCCTCGTACCGCAGGTCTACAATGCGCGGCGCTGGAACGTTGACCTGTCGGCGATGCCGCGCATCCTCGACATCGCCGGTCGGTGCGAGCAACTCGACGCTTTCGCCAAGGCCCATCCCGACCGGGTCAAGCCGTAGCTCCTACCGCATCCGCCAAGCCTGGGTGCGCTTGATCAGCGCCTTGGACAGGAACATGTGGATCAGGCGAGCCGCCGCGTTGGTATAGAAGATCATCATCGCCATCGCGGCCGCCGGCGCCACGTCGCCTGCGTCGTCCATGTTGAGCACGGCGACGGACGCCAGTGTCGTATCCTTCGAATAGAGGAACACCACTGCCGACACGGTCGTCATGGCATTGACGAACATGTAGATCGAGATGTCGAGGATCGCCGGCAGGCAGACCGGAACGGTGACGCGGGCAAACAGCTTGTAGAAGGGCTGCTTGAGCGACGCGGCCACCGGCTCGAATTCCTGGTCGATCTGCTTGAGTGCCGTCAGGGCCGTCAGATGCCCCACGGTATAGAAGTGGGTGATGGTGCAGACCACCAGGATGGTCATGGTTCCGTAGATGGCGTGCAGCGGGTTGGCCGGGTCATTGAAGAAGAAGATGTAGGCGAGGCCCAGCACCATGCCCGGCACCGCCATGGGCAGCATGGCCAGGAACTGGAACGCCGTGCGCCCGCTGCGGAAGCCGTCGGTCTTTTCGACCATGTAGGCGCCGACAAAGATGATGACCGTGCCGATGACCGCCGTCAGCGCGGCCAGCCGGATCGAGTTGTAGTAGGAGCCCCAGCCGCCGCCGTCCATGCGGTCGAAGGCGAAGTGCTTGAGGCTGAGGCTAAGGTCATAGGGCCAGAGCTTTACCAACGCTGCGAACTGGCTTGTCACCATGATGCCGAGGATGAAGATGGCGACAAGCGAGCACCAGGCAAAGCACAGCGTGTCGAAGCCGCGGTTCGGGTTGGGCTGGTAGGGCACCGAGCGGGCCGACAGCAACGCCACCTGCTTCTTTGTCACCATGCGGTCGACGATGAAGGCGGCGATGGCCGGAACGAGCAGGATGACTGAGACGACAGCGCCCATCTCGAAATTCTGCTGGCCGATGACCTGCTTGTAGATGTCGACGGCAAGCACGTTGTACTGGCCGCCGATGACCTTGGGCAGGCCGAAATCGGTGATGACAAGCGTGAACACGACAAAGGCCGCCGAGATCAGGCCGTAGCGCGCACCGGGGATGGTGACGGTCCAGAATGTGCGCCAGCTGCTGGCCCTGAGCGAGGCTGCCGCCTCGTAGTGGCGCTGGTCGGAGATTGCCAGCGCTGTCGATATGATGAGCATGGCGTGCGGAAATGCAAAGAAGACCGAACCGACGACAATGCCGAGCGGCCCGTAGATCGGCACGCCCATCAAGAGATCCTTGAGCAGGCCTTGATTGCCGAAGAGGTAGATCAGCGCAATGCCAGGCAGCAACGACGGTACCAGGATCGGCACCATTGCTACCAGCTTGAAGGCATCCTTGAAGCGCATGCAGCTGCGGTTGAGTGCATAGGCGAAACCGAAGGCGAGCCCGACGGTGACGATGGTGCTGATGAAGGCGATGAAGACCGAGTTCTCGATAGAGCGGAACAAAGTCGGGGTCGAGAAATAGGCAACGTAGTTCTCGAGGCCTAGCGCCCGCGACGGCCGCAGCATCACGCGGCGGAAATCATTGGACGTTAGTTCCTGCCATTTCGTGCCCGATTGCAGCTTGAGGCCGACGAGATATGCAGCATCGGTAGTCGTGCCGCGGATCTTGTATTTCACCGGGCTGCGGAAGCTGAAGTCCGGGAAGAAGCTGGTCGCCTGGAGACGGCCGTCCGAATTGGTGCCGAGCTTGGCCGGGGGCACTGCATTGAGTGCCTTGTTCAGCGCCTCCGCCGTGGTCGGCTTACTCCAGTTGCCGTCCTTGTCGGAGACCTGGAACTCGAACCTGGCGAGGTCGAAGCTGTAGGTCGAGAACGACTTGGACAGCATGATCGCGAGCGGGGCCGCCAGCGCGACCACGAGATAGAGCGCGATCACGACCATCAGACCGCGCTTGATCAATTCGTCACGGTCGAGCCTGAGCCTGAGCGCGCGGCCGACTGGCAGGGCGGTGTCGATTGTCATCGCCATGTCAGGCGCCCCGGGGGTAGATCAGCAGCCTCTCGGCCGGCAGCTCGACGGTAAGCTGCACGCCTTCCGTCAGAGACAGGCGGCGGGCGGCATTGATGGAGAAATCTGCGATCAGTGTTTCGTTGCCGAGCGCGTGGCCGTGCAGCCGGGTCCGCCAGAACGAGCCCAGAAATTCCATCTCGCTGATGGTGACGTCGATGGTGTTGGTGGCAGCGCCGTTGGCAAGCGAGTTGATGGCATGGGGGATGACGTCCTCCGGACGGATCGCGGCGATGACGGGCGCGCCGTCATCGAAGCCGTGCTGCGTGCAGCTGAAGCTTGCCGCGCCGAAGCCGACGGCGGCACCATTGGCCGCCTTCGCCTCGAACTTGTTGGCCTCGCCGATGAAGTCGGCGACGAACAGCGTCGCCGGGTGGCGGTAGATCTCTGTCGGCGTGCCGATCTGCTCGATGACGCCATGGTTCATCACCACGATGCGGTCGGCCATCGACAGGGCTTCTTCCTGGTCGTGGGTAACCATGATGGTGGTGACGCCGAGCTTGCGCTGCAGTTCCTTGATCTCGTGGCGCAGATGGGTGCGCACCTTGGCATCAAGCGCCGACAGCGGCTCGTCGAGCAGCAGCAGGCCGGGCGAGATGGCAATGGCGCGTGCGAGCGCAATGCGCTGCTGCTGTCCGCCGGAAAGCTGCGCGGGGTATTTGTTGCCCTGGTCGGCCAGGCCGACGAGCTTGAGCAGTTCGGTGACGCGGCTGTCGATTTCGGCGCGCGGGCGCTTGGTGTTTTCGAGGCCGAAGGCGATGTTCTTGGCGATCGTCAGGTTGGGAAACAGCGCGTAGGACTGGAAGACGATGCCGTAGTCGCGCTGCGACGGCGGCAGCGCGGAAACGTCCTTGCCACCTTGATGGATCGAGCCGCGCGTCTGCAGGTCGAGGCCGGCAACCGCGCGCAGAAGCGTGGTCTTGCCGCAGCCCGATGGGCCGAGGAAGCAGACGAACTCGCCCTCCCTGATGTCGAGCGATATGTCCTTCAGCGCATGGAAGTCGCCGAAGGCTTTCCAGACGTTTGCGATCTTGAGATAGGCTGGCTTCACGTTCAGGCTGGCGGCGGTCATGGCGCTCACTTCAGTCGGAATTCGCGGCTGCCCGGCGAGGGTTTCGTGTCTCATCGTAACCATCCGGATTGGGGGCAAGGGCGCGGGCGCTGCGCTAGGCAGCGCCCGTCTGTCGAGGCGGCTATTTCAGCTCTTCGGCTCGGACTTCGAGTCGTAGCGCTTGGTCCATTCCTCGAGGATGGTGTTGCGGTTGTTGGCTGCCCATTCGAAGTCGTTCTTGATCATCTTGCCTTCGATGTCGGCGGGCAGGTGCGGCACCGGCTTGGCGACGCCGGGCATGGCCACGACCGCATAGCCGACATTGTACATCTCATTGGCCTTCTTCGAGACCGACCAGTCGAGCAACGTCTTGGCGGCTTCCTCCTTGGCAGTGCCTGCGACGATGGCCGACGCCTCCATGTCCCAGCCGATGCCTTCTTCCGGAATGATGATGTCGATAGGTGCGCCTTCGGCTTTCGACTTAGCGGCGCGGAATTCGAAGGAGATGCCGATCACCGTCTCGCCGGCGGCTGCCATCTTGCATGGCTTGGAGCCGGAATGGGTGTAGGCGGCGACATTCTGGTGCAGGCCGTCCATATAGGTCCAGCCATCCTTCTCGCCGAATAGCTGCAGCCAGCTCGAGACGTCGAGATAGCCGGTGCCCGACGAAGCCGGGTTCGGCATCACGACATGGCCCTTGTATTCAGGCTTGGTGAGGTCCTTCCAACTCTTCGGCGCGGTCAGGCCGAGCTTGCCGCCCTCGACGGTGTTGAAGCAGATCGATGCCGCCCAGGCATCCATGCCGACCCAGCTTGGCGGGGTGTCGGTGTCGACGAAATTGGGCTTCAGCTGGTCGGCGCCTTTGGGCGCATAGGCTTCCAGCATGCCTTCGGACTTGAGAACCAGAAGCGAGGTGGCGGCGAGTCCCCAGACCACGTCGGCCTGCGGATTGTCCTTCTCGGCCAGCAGCTTGGCGGTGATGACGCCGGTCGAGTCGCGGATGAAGTTGAGCTTGATGTCCGGGTGGTCCTGGTTGAACGTCTCGGCGTAACGCTTGAGGTCTTCGGCCTCGATCGCCGTGTAGACGGTAAGCTCGGTCTCCGCCCAGGCAGCCGAGGACAACAGCATGGTGGCAACAGCAGCAAGCACGAAGTTTTTCTTCTGGTTCATGGATATCTGGCTCCCATTTGAATCGCTTAGGCACGTTCTGATTGGGAGAGGTTTGAGCCGGGATGCGCGTGCCGCGATTGCCCCGATTGCGCCTCGTCCAAGGCTGATACTGGGAACGAGGGGTCAATAAGTAAAATCTATTCTTTTTATGATACTGTAGCCTCAGCTTATGATCTGCATGCCTGTGTAACAGGCATATGACCGGGCGGTTGCCGGGAGATGAAACAGTCAGGAAAAAGCCAGGGCAACGACGCCGCAGGCGACGATCACAGCTGATACGATACGTGCCTGCCATGGCCTCTCGCCGAAGATGAAGAGGCCGATCAGCGCAGCGATGATGACGCTCGATTCACGTACGGCGGAGACTGCTCCCAAGGGGGCAATGGTCTTGGCGTAGATGACAAGTCCATAGGCCGTGACCGCACCGAGCCCGCCGATCAGCCCGAGCCCGATCGTGCGGCGATTGATGATCCGGATGGCGCCGCGCCGGCGGAAAAGCACGAACAACGTGACCGGGAATTCGAGCAGGAACAGCCAGCCCATATAGCCGAACGGACTGTCGGACAGGCGCACACCGATGCCGTCGATGACCGAATAAGACGCGATCAGCATGCCGTTGATGGCCGCGGCGCCCACGGCACGTGGATCGGCGTTCGCTGCACCGCGCTGGAAGGCGAGGAAAGCGATCCCGAAGGTGACGGCGGCAAGCCCGGCCCAGCCCAGCGGCGGTAGCGTTTCGCCGATCATCACATAGGCGCCGAAGGCGACAAGGGCCGGAGCCAATCCGCGCGCGATGGGATAGACTTGGCTCAAGTCGCCGAGCCGGTAGGACTGGAACAGGAAGACGTAGTAGCCGTAGTGGATGACCGTCGACAGGAAGATGTAGATCCAGCTTTCCATCGATGGTGACGGCGCGGACAAGACCAACACCGTGCCGAGCGTGGCATGGGTGGCCGAGACGGCGGCGAGAACGACAGCACGATCGGTCGCCGCCTTCACGACGGCATTCCAGCTCGCATGCAGGAATGCCGCGATCAGGACGATGGTTAGGGCAAAGCCGGACATGTGTTCAGGCTTTCAGGGCGGTCAGGGGAAGAAGGGATCGAGGCGAGACCCTGGTCAGGCGACGCTTCCTGGAAGTCGGCAGCAGCATTTCCCCTCCACGCAAATGAGGGAGCGCGAACGCCCCCTCATCGACACTCATCTGATTTGCCGGCTTAAGACAAGTGGCTCAGGCCCAGGGCAAAGAGAAGGTCTTGACGTTGGTGAAGCTCTTCATCGCTTCAATGACGCCTTCCTTGTAGCCGTTGCCGCTATCCTTGATCCCGCCAAATGGCGACATCTCGATGCGATATCCCGGGACTTCCCAGATATTCACCGTGCCGACCTGCAGGCCGGCGATGTATTTCTGCATGCGCCGGAAATCGTTGGTGCAGACGCCTGAGGAAAGGCCGAAGGCGGTGGAGTTGGACAGCGCGATCAGTTCGTCGTCATTGTCTGGAGCGCGCACGATCGGAATGATCGGCCCGAAGGTCTCTTCCATGACCAGTTCCGAGGTGTGCGGCACGCGATCGACGACGATCGGCGGCAACAGCGCGCCCTTGCGGCCGGGGTCGTAGAGTACTTCGGCACCCTGCTCGGCGGCCATGTAGACGCGTTTTTCGAACAATGCCGCTGCCTTCTCGTGGACCACGGTGCCGAGATCGGTCGTCCGGTCCATCGGGTCGCCGAACCTGATCTTCTTGGCCCGCTCGAGCACCATCGGGACGAAACGGTCGGCGACGCTTTCCTGGCACAGGATGCGCTTCACTGCCGTGCAGCGCTGGCCGGAATTCTTGGTCGCACCCGCGACCGCCAGATCGGCCGCCTTGGCGAGATCGTCGTCGGAGAGGTCGTTGAGGATGATCAGCGGATCGTTGCCGCCGAGCTCCAGCACCTGACGCTTGTAGCCGGCGGTGCGGGCGATCAGCTTGCCCACCGGCACGCCGCCGGTGAAGGTGATCAGATCGATATTCTCGTTGGTGATCATCTCGGCGCCGATGTCGGCCGGCATGCCTGTTACCACCGACAGCATCTCCGGCGGTAGGCCGGCTTCATAAAGGATGTCGGCGAGGATCAGCGCCGTCATCGGCGTCAGTTCCGTCGGCTTGACCACCACGCAATTGTTGGTGGCGATCGCCGGCGCCACCTTGTGCGAAACCATGTTGAGCGGATGGTTGAAGGGCGTGATCGCCGAGATCGCCTTCAGCGGCTCGCGCGTGGTGAAGATTTTCCGCGCCTTGCCGTGCGGGGTCAGGTCGCAGGAGAAGATCTGGCCATCGTCCTGGATGCACATCTGCGCCGACAGAGTGAACACGTCGTAGGCTCGGCCGACCTCGTAGAGCGAGTCGACCTTGGAGATGCCGAGCTCCAGCGTGATGACGTCGGAGATCTCCTCCTTACGCGCGGCAAGTGCCTCGGCCGTGCGGAACAGGATCTGCTGGCGCTCGTAGCGTGTCAGCTTCGAGCGGTAGTTGGCGGCGATGTCGAAAGCCTGGCGGGCGTGCTCGGCACGCCCCGCCGGCACTGTGCCGATCACCGCATTGGTGTAGGGGTAGTGGACGTTGACGACGCCATCGGCGTCGACCTTGCTTCCGGCGATGCGCATCGGCTCGTGGCGCACCTTGAAGGTTGTTTCAGCCTTGACCATCACAGGTCCTCCCTCACGCCAGCGCCGCCGCCATGGCGGCATAGTGGAACGCATCGAAGTTGCGCAGAACCGGCTCGTTGGGGAGCGTCGGCAGCTTGCGGTTGACGATAAAGGGTACAGCCTGTTCGGTCAGGCCGCCATGCGAGCGCAGCGGCTCGTTGAGGGCGGCGAGATCGTGGCGATGTTCGCTGGTGCCGATGGTCTTATTCTCGGTGGACACCAGCACGATGTCGCCGATGCGGTCCGAAGGCAGCTCGAAGCGTTCGCAGGCCGTGGCGTTGTCGATCACCACGTCGATGCCTTCGATGGCGGCCAGGCGCTTCATGATGCCGGCCTGGTCGGCACCCTCGGGCAAGTAGGCGGTGGCGAACGAGCCGAGCGCGCCGTGGTGGACGACATAAGGATCGGTGATCGGCAGGATGACGCGCGCGGCATCCTTGCCCAGCCATTCGTCCAGCAGGTCCTGGACATAGACAACGTCAGGGGTGCCGTCGGCCTTGTGCTTGGGCTTCATACCGTGGTCGGCGGTGATCACGATGGCGGCGCCGAGCGCGTCGAGCTCGCCGAGATACTTGTCGAACATCTCGTAGAAGGCGTTCGCCTGCGGCACGCCGGGCGCGTATTTGTGCTGCACGTAGTCGGTGGTGGTCAGGTACATCACGTCAGGCTTGAATTCCTTGAGCAGCTTGACGCCGGCGGCGAAGACGAACTCCGACAGCTCGGCCGAATAGACTTCCGGCACCGGCTTGCCGAGCCAGGCCGAAGCATTGTCGATGCCGTGCTCTGCCTTGGTCGAGACGTCGGATTTTTCCGACGAGAAGCAGATGGCGCGGCCGTCGTCGAACTTCAGGCCGCTGCCGAGCAGGGCGCGCAGCTTGTCCTTGGCGGTGACGACGGCAACCCGCGCACCGGCATCGTAGAAGGCCTGAAAGACGGTCGGCGCGCGCAAGAAGCGCGGGTCGTTCATCATCACTTCCTTGCCGGTCTCTCGCTCGTAGAGATAGTTGCCGCAGATACCATGCACAGCCGGCGGACGGCCGGTGGCGATCGACAGATTGTTGGGGTTGGTGAAGCTCGGGATGACGCTGTGGGCGGTGCGCTCGGTGCCCTTGGCGCGGATCCTTTCGAGCGAGGGCATCAGGCCGGCCTTGACCGCCTCGTCGAGATAGGCCGGCTCGCAGCCGTCGAGGCAGATGGCAATCGCCGGCACGCGCGGCCATTCGTAGTTGCGGCCGTTGGCGCTGACGTTGATCGTGGTCATCTTGTTCATGGGGGGAGGGTCCTTTGTAATCTTCTTGTTATCAGGCGGCGAGCTTGGCGCGCTCGGCAATTGCGGCGGCCGGGGGAGCCGCGGTGTCGACGCCCATTTCGTGCAGCGACTGTCCGGCGGCTTCCACCACCTTGCGCATGACGTGTTCGTCCATCCGCCCGATGCAGCCGACGCGGAAGCTGTCCACAACGGTCAGCTTGCCCGGATAGATGATGAAGCCCTTTTCCTTCATCAGTTCGTAGAAGCGGTCGAAGGCGAAGTCCGGATGGGCCGGGTTGAAGAATGTGACGATGATCGGCGATAGCCAGCGGTCCTTGAGCAGCGTCTCGAAGCCGAGCTCGCGCATGCCTGAAACCATGACGTCGCGGTTTCTGATATAGCGGGCGCCGCGACCGGCGACGCCGCCTTCGGCCTCGTGCTGGCGCAGCGCCTCGAGGAAAGCGGCGACCACATGCGTCGGCGGCGTGTAGCGCCACTGGCCGGTCTTGTTCATGTGCGCCCACTGGGCGTGCACGTCGAGGCTGAGCGAGTGGCTGCGGCCCTTGGCGGCTTCAAGCTCGCTCTTGCGGGCGATGATGAAGCCGAAGCCGGGCACGCCTTCGATGCATTTGTTGGCCGAAGACACCATCGCCTCGTAGCGGATCTCGCTGACGTTGAGCGGGATCGCGCCAAACGCGCTCATCGAGTCGACGAGGAACTTGCGGCCCTTGGCGTAGACGGTTTCGGAGATTTCGGCGACCGGATTGAGGATACCTGAACTGGTCTCGCAGTGGACCAGGATGACGTGGCTGATGGCCGGATCGGCGTCGAGCGCTGCGGCAACCTCGTCGCCACGCGGCGGCATGTAGTCGCCCTTGTCGATGGAGACGTGGTCGCGGCCGAGATAGCCGAGCGTCTGGACGATGCGCTGGCCGTAGGCGCCGTTGACCAGAACCAGCGCCTTGCCATCCCGCGGCACGAAGGAGCCGAGCATTGCCTCGACGGAGAAGCTGCCGCTGCCCTGCATCGGCACGCAGTCGAATTCGCCGTTTCCGTCGCCGAGCATGGCAAGAAGCCGCAGGCGCATCTCGGCCGTCATCGCCCTGAAGTCGCCGTCCCACGAGCCCCAGTCGCGCAACATTGCCTGCTTGACGGCGTAGGAGGTCGTCAGCGGACCGGGGGTCAGCAAATAGGGCTCGCCCAGCGCCGGGGCAGGGAAGGGGGCTGCGGCTGCAAGCTTGTGTTCGGACAGCATTTCTTTCTCCTCGCCGTCTTCAGATATTTGGTTCGACCTCACCTTGGGTCTCTTCGATCCATATGTAAAATCGTTATTTTGTATTCTTCGATAAGCTGAAACGATGATAATCGACAACCGTCAGGCGGTCCTGGCAAGCCTGCTTTCCAGCAGGTCGCCACTCTGGGTTAGGATCGGATAGGCGACCGACACCAGCAGAGAATTGAACTCCTTCAGCGCCCTCACCGCCTCGAGATGGATGTCGCTGGTCTCGATGCTTTGCGGCGTGCCCGACTGCAGGCGCTTGAGATGGCGTTCGTGGCTGTCGCGTTCGAGCCTGCGCATGCGCTCCTTCTCGACCACCAGCTGGCGCGCCGCCTCGAGATCGCCGGATACCAGCACGTTCATGGCGATCTGCATGTTTGCCAGCACCCGGTCATGCAGCGCGGTCAGCTCCGACCACCCCTCCCGGGAAAAGCTCAGCCTCTTGTCGCTCTTCTCCTCGGCCAGCACGAGCAGGCTCTTGGCGATGATGTCGCCGGCATGCTCGAGATTGATGGCAAGGTCGGTGAGCTCGATGCCGCGCCGCGCCTCGTCCTGGGTCATCGTCCCGCGGTTGACCTCGGCAATGTAGAGCTTGATGTCGGTGTGGGCGCGGTTGACCTCGTCGTCGAGCTTGCGCACCTGGTCGACACGCGCCCGGTCGCCGGATTCGAAAAGATCCATCACCGGGCGCAGCATGATCTCCACCACCTCGGCCATGCGCAGCACCTCGCGCGTGGCACAGGCGAGAGCCACGCTCGGCATCTTGATGACTGTCCTGTCGAGCGCACTTGTACGGCGAGACATCAGGTCGAAGCTTTCCTGCCCGGCTGGCGCGTCCGGCAGGATGAGCCGGACCAACCGTTCCATCGGGCCGGTGAAGGGCAGGCACAGGACCAGCAGAGCAAGGTTGAAGGCGAGGTGCATGTTGACCACCTGGCGCGCGGCGCTTTCGCCGAACCAGGCCATCGGCAGTTCCACCAGTTGCAGGGCAACCAGGATCGAGACTGCGGCTGCGGCCCGGAAGATCAGGTTGCCGACCGGGATGCGCCTGGCATCGATGGCCTGGCCGCGCGTCAGCCCGACGGCGACGAGGCCGGCGCCAAGATTGACGCCGAGGATCATCGGCAGCGCCACCTCGGCCGGCAGCACGCCTTGCGCCGCCATCGACATGAACAGCAGCACCGAAGCGACGCTGGAATGGACCAGCCAGGTGAACAGGGCGGCGGCGGCAAAGGCAGTGACGGGATCGCTGCGCAGGTAATCGACGGCCATCGGCAGAAGCGCACTATGGCGCATTGGCGCCGTCGCCTCGCCGACCATGCGCAGCGAGATCAGGATGAAAGCGATGCCGAGCAGGGTGCGGCCGGTCTGCTTGACGATGCGCGCCTCGACCTTGAGGAACAGCGTTGCGCCGGCAAAAAGCAGCAGCGGCACCAGCCAACTGAGATCGAAGGACAGCGCCTGGACCACCAGCGCCGAGCCGACGTCGGCACCGAGCATCACCGCGAGCCCGCCAGAGACGGTCATCACGCCGGTCGCAGCAAAGCCTGAGGCGAGCACTGCCACGGCGGTGGCGCTCTGCAGCATGACGGCGAGCACGGTGCCTGCGGTTGCTGCCCGCACCCGCCCCCTGGTCGCACCGCGCAGCGCCTCACGCAGCAGCGCGCCATGCGCGCGCTCGACGCCGGTGCGCACCATGCGCACGGCCCATAAAAGCAGCATGATGGCGCCTGCCAGTTGCAGCAGGATGAACATGAAATGCATGGCCGCGAGCCTCCGATTGCAAGCGCGCAGCTGTGGCGCTTGCCCTATCCTCGGCCGTTGTGAACATAAATCAAATCGTTAGTTTTGATATTTGTATTGGCTGAGTTTATTGCTATTCTGCCCTGACGTCAGGAAACGAGTATGCGCTACGTACAGCTTCGAGCATTCCACTATGTCGCGATTTGCGGCGGCTTTTCGCGCGCTGCCGAGACGCTGTTTCTTACCCAGCCGGCGATCTCCGACCAGGTGCGCAAGCTCGAGGAAGAATACGATGTTTTGCTCTTCAACCGCCATAAGAAGCAGGTGACGCCGACGGCTGCAGGCCAGCAACTGCTCGAGATCACGCGACGGATGTTCGACACCGAGCAGCAGGCGCTGGAACTGCTGTCGGAATCGCGCGCGCTGCGTTCGGGCACATTGCGCATCGTCGCCGACGCCGCCCATCACCTGCTGCACATCCTCGGCCAGTTCCGGCAGAAATATCCCGGCATCCAGGTTTCGGTTCGTGCCGGCAATACCGAGACTGTCATCTCCAGCCTCTACAGCTACGAGGCCGACATCGGCGTGCTCGGCGAAATCCCGACCGGGCGCGATTTCGAGGTGGTCAATCTCAACTCGACGCCGATCGTGGCGTTCGTCTCGACGGACCACCCGCTGGCGGTGGCCAAGTCGCTGTCGCTGCATGAACTGTCGCTGCTGCCGCTGGTCATGCGCGAGCGTGGCTCGAAGACCAGGGCCAAGCTGGAAGACCTAGCCGCCAAAGAAGGCTTCGAATTCAAGCCGGCGATCGAGGCGGAGGGGCGCGAGGCGGTGCGCGAGATCGTGGCGTCAGGCGCCGGCATAGGCTTTGTCTCGGCGGCCGAGTTCGGCCAGGACGCGCGGCTGGTGCAGATCCCCATCGACGCACCCGAAATGCTGATGGACGAGGCGCTGATCTGCCTCAAGGAGCGCAGCGGCGGCAAGCTGGTGCGCGTGTTCCTCGACATCGCCCGGTCGATGGCTGCGGGTTGACGGGCTGGCAGTCCTGACTATCTCGTCATGTCGGCCAGGGCCTCGCGCATCGCAGAGCTGGTGATGCCGAACATGCCGCCATAGGGGATGTGCAGGTCGATGATGACGAACATGACGCTGGCGACGGCCACCACGCCGATGGTTAGCACGACGGCGCCCAGCATCTTGCGCGGAATCTGCAACCCGAAGCTCAGGAATACCAGCGCCAGCCAGACGCTGACGATACGGCTGAACGAACCGCGGGAGACGCCGTTGGCATCCTCGATGACCGCCCAGCGGCTCTCCTGCACCAGGGTGTAATCGCTGCGGCACCTGGCAGCCATGTTGACGTGGAAGGCATCCGATGGCGCCAGCCCGTCCACCATCAATCCAACCTCGTTGATGAGCGCCTTCAGGCCCTGGTCTTCGCCGCTTGCGGCGATCTTGCTGATATCAGGCATGCCGTCGACGACAGGCGCGGGCTCGCTCGTCCAGGTGCTGGCTATGACGGCGGCGGTGTATTGGCGAAGGATCCGCCTTGCTGGCTCCAACTCGGTGCCGAAATTGCGCAGGCACTGGTCGAGCCGGGCCAGTCTTGCGGCATAGAGCGAACGGTCCTTGTTGGCGGCGTCGAAAGCCTGCTTCCCCGTCGACAGCTGCAGGCTGAGAACCAGTGCGGCAAAGGTGACGAGAAGTCCCGTCACCAGCCGCAGTGCATCCATGTTGCCTTGCGACAGGTGGTCTTCATGCAAGCGCACGCGCAGCGCCACCCCGCAAATGGCGGCGACGATGAACAGTATCAGGAACCCGAACCCGTAGAGGATTTCCATGGTGCTGGACGGTGAGGGACCGACTGTCGGCTTCAGCCGAGGCTAACCCACGCCGCTGGATGGCACAATGCCAGTGGGAAGCACGGCAAGTCCAAAGGGGCCCTAGTGTTCTTCCCGTGTCTCTATCGGGGTGCCGGGGATGTAGAGTGAAATCGGCCGGATTTCGTATACGGCGGTCGGGTTGGCGGAGCGGAGCTCGCGCGCTGCCGCAACCGCCGCGTCCATCGTCGGATAGTCCACGACGTAGAAGCCGAGCAAATGCTCCTTGGTCTCGGCAAAGGGACCGTCGGTGACGAGGCCAAGCCCTCTGCCCCTCAGCGTCACCGCGCTCTCCGTCGGCCCCAGGCGCGCCGCCGGGCCCAGATGCTTCTCGCGGACGAGGCGGTCGTTGACCTCGAGCAGGTCCTTCATCAGGGCCGCATCCTCCTCCTCGGACCAGGATTCGACCACGCCCTCGGCGTGATATGCCAGGATTGCGTACAACATGCGCTGCCTCTCCCTTGCCTGTACATCTCGGAGGCACAGTATTGGGTCCGACGGCCCGCGGGCAAGCCGCCGTGACCGACGGCCCATTTTCCCATGCGCTGCTATGCCCGCACGAGACCACTCGCGCTCGGCGCGCGCGCGTGCCATAAGCCGCCGCAACTCCCCCTCCCAGGCCTTGGTTTCCATGATCCGCATCGAAAACATCAGCAAGCAGAACAGCCACCGGCTGCTTTTCATCGAGGCTTCGGCCACGCTGCAGAAGCAGGAGAAGATCGGCCTCGTCGGCCCCAACGGCGCCGGCAAGACGACGCTTTTCCGCATGATCAAGGGCGAAGAACTGCCCGACGAAGGCCAAGTCTCGACCGAGCGCGGCATCACCATCGGCTATTTCAACCAGGATGTCGGCGAAATGGCGGGCCGCAGTGCGGTCGCCGAGGTCATGGAAGGTGCCGGGCCGGTGAGCGAGGTCGCTGCCGAAATGCGCGAGCTCGAGGCGGCTATGGTCGACCCCGACCGCGCCGACGAGATGGACGCCATCATCGAACGCTACGGCGAGGTGCAGGCCCGCTACGAGGAACTGGACGGCTATTCGCTCGACGGCCGTGCCCGCGAGGTGCTCGACGGCCTGAGCTTCACCCAGGAAATGATGGACGGCGACGTCGGCAAGCTGTCGGGCGGCTGGAAGATGCGCGTGGCGCTCGCCCGCATCCTGCTGATGCGGCCCGACGTGATGCTGCTCGACGAACCGTCCAACCATCTCGACCTTGAAAGCCTGATCTGGCTGGAGGACTTCCTCAAGGGCTACGACGGCGCGCTGCTGATGACCTCGCACGACCGCGCCTTCATGAACCGCATCGTCAACAAGATCATCGAGATCGACGGCGGCTCGCTGACCACCTATTCCGGCGACTACGAATTCTACGAACAGCAGCGTCAGCTTGCCGACAAGCAGCAGCAGGCACAATTCGAGCGCCAGCAGGCGATGCTGGCCAAGGAGATCAAGTTCATCGAGCGCTTCAAGGCGCGCGCCTCCCACGCAGCCCAGGTACAGAGCCGGGTCAAGAAGCTCGACAAGATCGATCGCGTCGAGCCGCCCAAGCGTCGCCAGACGGTGGCCTTCGAGTTCCAGCCGGCGCCACGTTCGGGCGAGGACGTGGTCACGCTCAAGAACGTGCACAAGCGTTATGGCAGTCGCAGCATCTATGAAGGCCTGGACTTCCAGGTCCGCCGCAAGGAACGCTGGTGCATCATGGGCATCAACGGCGCCGGCAAGTCGACACTGCTGAAGCTGGTTGCCGGTGCCTCCGAGCCCGACGACGGCACGGTCGCCCGCGGCCCGAGCGTCAAGATGGGGTATTTCGCCCAGCACGCCATGGACCTGCTTGATGGCGACCGCACCGTGTTCGAGCAGTTGGAATACACCTTTCCCCAGGCGGGACAGGCGCCGTTGCGCGCGCTCGCCGGCTGCTTCGGCTTCTCCGGCGACGAGATCGAAAAGAAGTGCCGGGTGCTGTCGGGTGGCGAAAAGGCGCGCCTGGTGATGGCGATCATGCTGTTCGACCCGCCCAACCTTTTGGTGCTCGACGAGCCGACCAACCACCTGGACATCGCCACCAAGGAGATGCTGATCGCAGCGCTTGCGCAATACGAAGGCACCATGCTGTTCGTTTCGCACGATCGCCATTTCCTTGCCGCCCTGTCGAACCGGGTGCTGGAGATCACGCCCGACGGCGTCCACCAGTATGGCGGCGGGTATGTCGAATATGTCGAGCGCACCGGCCAGGAAGCGCCGGGCCTGAGGCACTGACGTCAGGCGACGCGGCCTTCGAACAGGTCGCGCTCGCGCGCCAGCCCTTCGCCGACGACGTCGAAGAAGGCGCGGACACGAGCCGTGCCCTTCAGATCCTGATGGGTGACGATCCACAGCTCGCCGGAGAGTTCCTCGATCGGTTCGGCCAGCGCGCGCACCAGCCCCGGCTCGCCATCGCAGAGATAGCAGGGCAGCAGCGCAAGCCCGATGCCGGCCTTGGCCGCCACTGACTGGTTGACCAGGCTGTTGGTGCGGTAGACGAAGCTGCTCGCCGAGACGTTCTGTTCCAGCCAGTCCGCGGCCATGATGCCGCCCGCGGTTTCCTCCCAGCCGATCAATGCATGTGCGCCCAGCGCCGCAGCTTCGCCGATCGGGCCGCCGTTGATGTCGAGATAGGCTTGCGAGGCAAAGAACGTCCAGGCGACGCCGGCGAGCTTGCGGCCCCAGAGGTCGCCCTCCTTCGGCCGGATCGGCCGCAGCGCGACATCTGCTTCCCGGCGCGACAGGCTGAGCACGCGGTTGTCGATGGCCAGTTCGACGACGATGCCGGGATGGACGACGCGGAACTCGGCCAGATGCTTCGTCAGCCTGCTATAGGCGAGCGTTTCCGATGAGGTGACGCGCAGCCGCCCGGACAGCCGGCCATCGGCGCCGGCGATGTCGCGCGCCAGCGCCAGCGCCTCATCTTCCATGCGCTCTGCGGCAGCGGCCATGCGTTCGCCTGCCGGTGTCAGTTGATATGTACCGCCAGGCAGGCGCTCGAACACGCGCACTCCCTGCCGCTGCTCAAGCGCGTTGAGCCGGCGAAACACCGTCGAGTGGTCGATGCCGAGCAGTCCGGCCGCCGTAGTGAGGCTGCCGGCGCGGGCCACCGCCAGCACCAGCCTGAGTTCGTTCCAGTCTTCCATGCCTGCTTTCTAGCACGGCCGGCGCTTGCAGTCATGCAAGCGAGGCTGGCGAAAATCCAACGAGAATTGCGACAACGCAAGAGATAGCTTTGTTCCCTGGAAGCAACGACCGCACGGTCAAAAATCCGAGAGGACAGATCATGAAGCTCTATTACGCCACCGGCACCTGCTCGCTGTCGCCCCATATCGTGGCGTTCGAAGCGGGCATTTCGCTCGACATCGAACGCGTCGACATCTTCAAGAAACCGCATGTCACCTCGACAGGCCACGACTTCACCAAGGTGAATCCTAATGGCTACGTGCCGGTGCTCGAACTCGACGACGGCTCGCTGCTCACCGAGGGCGCGGCGATCGTGCAATATCTTGCCGACCTCAGGCCGGAAGCGAAGCTGGCTCCTGCGGCCGGCACGCGCGAACGCTACGAGCTGCAGTCCTGGCTCAACTTCGTCGCCTCCGAACTGCACAAGATGTACAGCCCCTGGCTGTTCCATCCCGAATACGGCGCCCAGGCCCAGGAGGTGGCGCGCGGCAAGATCGCCGAACGCCTCGCCTCTGTCGAAAGCCATTTGGCAGGCACCGGCCCCTATCTGATGGGCGAGACCTTCACTGCGGCCGATGCCTATCTCTTCACCATCGTCGGCTGGTCGGACTTTGCCAAGGTCGATCTTTCCGCTTTCCCGCGTCTGCGCGCCTTCATGGACCGCGTCGGCGCACGGCCGATGGTGCGCGAGGCGATGCGGGCCGAAGGCATGAAGCTCGCGGCCTGACCATGGGTCAGGGACTTGCCTGGACCCTGCTTGTGGTAGCCGGCGTTCTCGATGTCGCCTGGGCGGTGTCGATGAAATATGCCGAAGGCTACACCCGCCTTGGCTGGTCGATCGTCTCGGTGCTTCTGCTGGCAGCCTTCGTCTACCTGCTCGGCAAGGTGCTGGAGGCGTTGCCCGTCGGCACCGCCTATGCGGTGTGGACTGGGATCGGCGCTGCCGGCACCGTCATCATGGGCGTCGTGCTGTTTGGCGAGACGCTTGGGCCGTTGCGTTTGGGCGGGGTCGTTGTCGTGCTTGCTGGCATCGCCATGCTCAAGCTGGCTGAGGCCTGACGCCAAAGAAAAGCCCCTCCCGCAATGGGAGGGGCAGTCGGGGTGGGTAGGGTGAATGATCAGGCGGCTTCGCGCAGGTCGGTGCTGTCGGCCTTCACCCGCTCCGACTTGGGGTCGTAGGGCGCCTTGAGATGTGCGGTCGCGGTGTGGCGTTCGCCGGCAAGGTCGATCTCGAAGCGGCCGCTTTCGATGAGGTCCTTGTCGACGCCCTCCGCATTGTCGAGCAGGCCGAGCGCCACCGAGCGACCGAGCGTGTGGCCGTAGGATGCCGAGCGCACTTCGCCGACCGGCTTGCCGTTGCGCAGGATCAGCTCGCCACCCCACAGCATGGGGGCGGAATCGTCGAGCGTGAACTGCACGATGCGGCGGGTGAGCTTGCCCTTGGCCTTCGTTTCGACCAGCGCTTCGCGGCCGATGAAGCCGCCCGGCTTGTCCATCGACACGGCGAAGGCAAGGCCAGCCTCGAACGGGTTGATGTCGGGGGTCAGCTCGCGGCTCCAGGCGCGGAAGCCCTTCTCGATGCGCAGCGCCTCCAGCGCGTAGTAGCCGCAGTCGGTCAGGCCGTGTTCGCGTCCTGCCTCATGCAGCGCCTCATAGACGCCGACGGCGAATTCGGTCGGCACGATCAGCTCCCAGCCAAGCTCGCCGACATAGGTCATGCGGTTGGCGTAGGCGGTGGCATAGCCGATGTCGATCTCGCGGATACTGGCAAACGGGAAGCCGGCATTGGAGAGATCCGCCGAGGTTAGCTTGGCAAGGATGTCGCGCGAGCGAGGGCCCATCAGCGCCAGCACCGCATAGGATGAGGTGACGTCGGTCAGAGTGACATGTGCGTCCTCGGGGATATTTTTCGAAATCCAGTCGGCGTCGTGCACGGCCTGGGCCGAACCGGTGACGATGAGGAACTTATCGCGGCCAAGCCGCATCACTGTCAGATCGCTCTCATAGCCGCCGCGCTCGTTGAGCAGGCCGGTATAGATGGAGCGGCCGATCTCGACGTCGACGTCAGCGGCGCAGATGCGGTTGAGCACGGAGGCTGCGTCGCGGCCCTGCACCATGATCTTGGCGAAGGAGGTCTGGTCGAAGATGCCGGCGGCCTCGCGGGTGGCCTTCATCTCCCGCTGCACGGCACCATGCCAGTTCTGTCGGTCGAAGGAATATTCGGTCTCCGGCTTCTCGCCCGGCGCGGCGAACCAGTTGGCGCGCTCCCAGCCCATCTTGGAGCCGAAGCAGGCGCCCCTGGCGGCCAGCCGGTCGTAGAGCGCCGAGCGGCGGAACGGCCGCGCCGTGTCGAGTTCGCGGTTCGGCCACGGCATGGCGTAGTGCAGGCCGAGCGTTTCCTTGACGCGGTCGTGCAGCCAGCGCGGATTGTTGTTGAAGCCGGCGAAACGCCTGATGTCGACCGGCCACAGGTCCATGGTCGCGGCACCGTTGACGATCCACTCGGCCAGCGCCCGACCAGCGCCGCCGGCACTGGCGATGCCCATCGAGTTGAAGCCGGCGCCGACGAAGAAGTTCTTCAGCTCCGGCGCTTCGCCGAGGATGAAATTGTTGTCGGCGGTGAAGCTTTCGGGGCCGTTGTAGAATTTCTTGACCTCTGAAGTCTCCAACTGCGGCACGCGCACCAATGCGTTCTGCATCAGGATCTCGAACTGGTCCCAGTCGTCGGGCAAAAGCGCGAACTCGAAATCGTCGGGGATGCCGTTCATGCCCCACGGCTTGGCCTCGGGCTCGAAGCCGCCCATGACGAGGCCGCCGACTTCTTCCTTGAAATAGATATAGCCGTCTGGATCGCGCAGCACCGGCAAGTCCGGATGCACGCCCTCGATCTTGCCGGTGACGATGTACATGTGCTCGGCCGAATGCAACGGCACCGTCACCCCGCACATCGCGCCGACCTTGCGCGCCCACTGACCTGCGCAGTTGACCACGATCTCGGCTGCGATGTCGCCCTTGTCGGTCGAAACACCCGTTGCCCGACCGTCCTTGACGGTGATGCCGGTGACGCGGACGCGCTCGATGACGCGCGCCCCGCGATTGCGTGCGCCCTTGGCCAGCGACTGGGTCAGGTCGGTCGGGTTGGCCTTGCCGTCGCCGGGCAGCCAGACTGCGCCGACGAGATCGTCGATGGCCATGACCGGCCACTTCTCCTGCGCCTCCTTGGCCGAAATCACCTCGATGTCGACGCCCTGTGCCCGGGCGGACGCCGCGGTGCGCTTCAGCACCGTCATGCGGTCGGCGCTGCGGGCCACCGACAGCGAGCCGCAGTTCTTCCAGCCGGTGGCAAGGCCCGTCTCGGCCTCAAGCTCGCTGTAGAGCTGGGTCGAATATTTGATCAGGCTCGTCATGTTGGCGTGGCTGCGCAATTGCCCGACCAGACCGGCTGCATGCCAGGTGGTGCCGCCGCTGAGCTGACCCTGCTCGAGCAGCACGACGTCGGTCCAGCCGAGCTTTGTCAGGTGATAGGCGACCGAGCAACCGATGATGCCGCCGCCGACAATGACGACGCGTGCCTGCGTCGGGAATTCCTGCGCCATGATGAAAAGACCTCCCAAGGTGATGGTCGCTACCTTAGCGTGGTCGCAACAAAATGCAACATTAAATGCAACAAATAATCACATATGCCTGGAACCCGACGAGGCAGGGACCGCGCGGTGCAGAGTCCAGCAATTTTTTCCCGACCCTGTCGGAACGAGTCTCCGCCGAACGTCTTCAAGGCGTACAGTCGGCAGGTGCGATGAGGAGATCAGACATGAGAAAGATCGTGGTGGGTGCATTCATGAGCCTCGACGGCATCATGCAGGCACCCGGCGGACCCGACGAGGATCCGATCGGCGGCTTCAAACTCGGCGGCTGGGCGGCGCCCTATTTCGACGACACGATGACCGAGGCGGTGGGCGAGATGTTCGCCAGGCCGTTCGACCTGCTGCTTGGGCGCAAGACGTACGACATCTTTGCCGCGCATTGGCCCTATGTCGATGCGGACGATCCCATCGGCCCGCTGTTCGACCGCATCAACAAATATGTGGCCACCCGCAATCCTGACCTGAAGCTCGGCTGGCAAAACAGCCATTCACTCGGCCCGGACGCGGTTGCTGCCTTGCGCAAGCTGAAGAGAGAGGACGGACCCGACCTGTTGACCCAGGGCTCGACGGATTTCCTCAAGACCCTGTTCGCCGGCGACCTTGTCGACGAGCTCAACATCTCGATCTTCCCGCTGGTGCTGGGCAAGGGCAAGCGCCTGTTCGGCGATGCCGCCCTGCCGTCGGCGCTGAAGCTGGTGTCGTCGAAGGTTTCCGGCACCGGAGTGACGGTCAACAAGTACATCCGTGACGGCGACATCGTCACCGGCTCGTTCGAGTTCGAGACCCCGACCGAGGCTGAACTGGAACGGCGGCGGAAGCTGACCTGATCGTCGGGCCGGGCAAACGCGGAGCGGCAGCCTCGCCGCTCCCCCAGGTCGGCTATTCGCCGACGATCACCTTCGGTCCCTTGCGCTCCAGTGCCTCCACCATCGCTGCGGGGGGAGGGGCGTCGACGATGATGCCGGCGGCAAGCTCGAAGCGCTGGATGCGCAGCGGCGTCAGCCGGCCGAACTTCGAGCTGTCGAGCACGAAATAGGCGCGGGCGGCGGTGGCCGCCATGCGCGAGCGCTGCTCGGCGCCGTTGCGGGTGAAGTCGGTGATCTCGCCATCGGGCGACAGTGCGCCGGCGCCGAGGAAAGCGACGTCGATGCGGAAGCGGCTTATGGCGTCGAGTGCGTCGATGCCGACCGCGGCCTCTTCCGACGGGTCGATCTCGCCTCCGAGCATGTGGACGCGCACATGCGGCTGGCGGCACATATGCAGGGCGATCGTCAGGCTGGTGGTGCAGATGGTCAGGTTCTGCTTGCCGGTAAGCGCATGCGCCACGGCGAGCGTGGTGGTGCCGGAATCGAGGAACACCACCATGCCGTCCTCGACGAGTGCTGCGGCGGCCCGGCCGATGCTGGCCTTGCCGCCGGCATTCTCCTGGCTGCGCAGGGTGAGCGCCGGCTCGGTGGCCTCGAACAAAGTCGCCCCGCCATGGACGAGGTCGAGCTGGCCGCGCTCGGCCAAAAACTTCATGTCGCGGCGGATCGTCTCCCGCGACACGTCGAAGAAGGCGGCAAGCTCGGTGATGCCGACCGAACCGTCGGCGGCAAGCCGCCTCAGGATCTCGTCATGGCGGCGCGGCGCGAGCGCCTTGTGGTTCTGCGAGTCGGACATGGGGCCAATGTGGCGGCATTGCCGTTACATTGGCAAGCAGATGTTGCAATATGTGGCATGCGGCGCATGCCGCCACATCAGATCCGGATGCGTTCGCCCGAGGGGTCGTAGGTGCAACGCTCCACCACGGTGGCGCGGCTGCGGCGGCCGAAGGCCTCGACCTCGATCTCCTGGAGGCCCATGTCGTCACCCTTGAGGTAGCCGAAGACGAGCGAAGCGCCGACCGTGTGGCCGAAGTCGCCGCTGGTCGTCATGCCGACGACGCGGCCGTTCATCGACATCGCCTCGCCGCCATAAACGGGCAGGGGATCATCCAGGCGGAAGCAGGCGAGCTTGCGGGTCAGTTCACGCTCCTTCTGGGCGGCGAGCGCATCGCGGCCCTGGAAATCGCCTTTCTTCATCGCAACGGCAAAGCCTAGGCCTGCTTCCAGCGGCGTATCGTCGGGCGTGATGTCGGCGCCCCAGTAGAGGTAGCGCTTTTCCATGCGCAGGCTCGAGATCGCCTTGTAGCCGACATCGGCAATGCCGAATGGAGCGCCCGCTTCGCGCAGCACCTCATAGACATAGGCCATGTATTCCGTGGGCACATGCAACTCCCAGCCGAGCTCGCCGACATAGGTGACGCGGGCAGCAAAGACCGGCGCCCAGCCGACGCGGATCTCGCGGCAGGTCATGTAGGGGAAGGCCTCGTTGGAGACGTCGTGCTCGCTGGCCTTGGCCAGCACCTCGCGGGCCAGCGGCCCGCACAGATTGATGACGCCATAGGCACCGGTCACGTCATGCACCGAGACCGAACCGTCGCGCGGCACGTGGCGGCGGATCCAACCGCCGTCGCGGGTGCCGAAGGCGGATCCGGTGACGACATGGAAGCGGTCTTCGCCGCGTCGCATGATGGTGAGATCGGCCTCGATGCCGCCGCGCCTGTTGAGCAGCTGGGTGTAGATGACGGCATTGTCGCCGCGGTCGACATTGGCCGCGGCCAGCCACTGCAGATAGGTAAGTGCACCCGGGCCCGACACTTCGAATTTCGAAAAGGACGACTGGTCGACCAGTGCCACGCCCTCACGTACGATCTTGTGCTCGCGGCCGATGACTTCGGCATAGGGCGCGCGTTCGAAGGTTTCGAGCGGCGGTTTGGCCTCGCCCGGCTTGAGGAAATAGTTGGGGCGTTCCCAGCCGAACTTGACGCCGTTGACGGCACCTTGCGCGGTCAGCGTCTGGTAGAGCGGCGAGCGCCGCAGCGGCCGGCAGGCCGAACGTTCTTCTTCCGGCCAGGCGATGGCGTAATATTTCGAATAGGCCTCGATCGCGCTGTCCCTGAGATAGGCGAGGCCGCCATGCGGATGGCCGAAGCGGCGCAGGTCGAAGGCCCAGAGGTCCATGCCCGGGTCGCCTTCGACAATCCAGTTGGCCATGGCGCGGCCCGCGCCACCGGAAGCGGCGATGCCTGAGGTGAAGCCGCAGGCGACGAAGAAGTTCTCATAGTCGCCGGCAAGGCCCATGACTGGCTCGCCGTCGGCCGAGATCGGGATCGGGCCGTTGACCACGGCGCGCACGCCGAGTTCGCCAAGGATCGGAATGCGGTTTGCGGCACCTTCGATCACTTCCGAGATGCGCTCGAGATCGTCGGGGAAAAGCTCCTGGCCAAAACTCATCGGCAGTTTGCCGAGCCCGTAAGCGGCGCGGGTCTCCTTTTCCCAGCCGCCGATCGCCATAGCACCCGGCTCCGGCTTGACGTAGAAATTGGCGTCGGGATCGCGCAGGGTCGGCAGGTCGTCGGGCACGGCAGGCGACTTCTCGGTGACGAAATATTCGTGCTCGACGACCGTAATCGGCAGGTCGATGCCGGCGAGTTCGCCGAGCTGGCGGGCCCAGAGACCTGCGGCATTGACGACGATCTCGCAGCCGACATCTCCATCCGCGGTCTTCACCGCGGTGATGCGGTGATCCTTGATGGCAAAGCCGGTGACCGTCACGCCCTCGACGATGCGTACGCCGCCTGCACGTGCGCCCTTGGCGTAGGCATGGGTCAGCGAATAGGGGTCGACATGGCCGTCCGAGGCGATCCAGGTCGCGCCGCGGAGGTCCTTGGTGTCGACCAGCGGGAACAGCCGCTTCACCTCGTCAGGCCTGACCAGCTCCATGTCGAAGCCGTAGCTCTTGGCGGCGGTATGGGCGCGCTTGAGTTCCTCCCAGCGGGCATCGGAAGTGGCGAGGCGCAGGCTGCCGACATTCTTCCAGCCGACGTCCTGGCCGGTCTCGGCACCGATCTTCGCACACAGGTCGGCGCTGTACTGCATCAGGCGGGTCAGGTTCACCTTGCTGCGGAGCTGCCCCATCAGGCCAGCGGCATGCCAGGTCGAGCCCGCCGTCAGCTGGTTCTTTTCGAGGAGCAGCACGTCCTTTTCGCCGGCCTTGGCGAGGTGGTAGGCGATGGAGGTGCCGATGGCGCCACCGCCGACGATGACGATGCGGGCGTGCGAGGGAAGCTTGGACATGTTGGCCTTTCGGGACTGGCCTCGCAGGCGGCGAGGAATTTCGGTTTCGTTGCGGCCGGCGCGTGCCGGCCTGTTCAGAGATCGAGGGTGAGGCTGGCTGACCTGGCGCGCGAGCAGCAGACGGTGAGGAAGTCGCGGCGCTCGTCGTCGGTCAAAGCTTGGTCGCGGTGGTCGGGTTCGCCGTCGAGATAAGGAACCATGCAGGAGCCGCAGATACCCTGGCGGCAGCTGGTCGCGATGTCGTGGCCGTCGGCCTTGAGCGCGGCGAGCAATGTCGTGCCAACGGATACCTGGATGGTCTTGCCGGTCGAGGCGATGGTCACCGAAAACGGCTTGTCGCCTTCCGCCTGCCTGGCCTCGGGTGTGAAGCTTTCGACATGGACTTGCTCGCGCGGCCAGCTTTCCGTGGCGCGGTTGAAGGCTTTCAGGAAACCGGCGGGACCGCAGGCATAGGCATGCACACCTGCAGCCGCAGTGCCGACGAGCGCCGCCATGTCAGGCCTGCGAGCCGGGTCGTTGCCGTCGAGATGGAGTGCCGCACGCCCTGCCGCGACCTCGGCCTGGATGATATCGCGAAACGCCACTTCCTTCAGCGAGCGGGCGCAGACATGGACGAAATAGCTCGCCTTGCTTCGCTTGAGATGGTGGATCATGGCGATGACAGGCGTGATGCCGATGCCGCCTGACATGAGGACGTGGTGTTGCCCATTCTCGGCAAGCGGGAACCCGTTGCGTGGCGGATCGGCGCGCACCACCACGCTGCGCGAAAACGTCTCGGCGACTTCGAGCGAACCGCCTTCGCCATTCTCCTCGCGCTGGACCGCCACCCAGTATTCGGCCTTGTTGGCCGGGTCGCAGCACAGCGAGTAGCAGCGTGCCCGGCCGCTCGGCAGGCGGAAGTTGAGATGCGCGCCCGCACTCCAGGCGGGCAATCGCTCGCCATGGGGCGAGACCAGCCGATAGGCCGAGACGCGTGGCGTCAACACCTCGATCTCGGCTATCTGCAGCAGGATTTCCGGCCTGGAGAGCATTTTTCACACTTGTCCCTAGGGCTAGGCGCTGGCGACCCCCTCTGTGGGGAGGGGTAAGGGGTGGGGGTATTGCCAGAGGCGGAGCCCGCCGGGATGGGAACCTGACATGGCATCGCCAGCGGACCCCCCACCCTCGATCCCTCCCCACAAGGGGGAGGGAGGTTGGCCGGCCGGATCAAGCCGTCATCTGGTCGGCGTACCAGCGCACATACCGATCGACATTGGCTTCCTTGGTCGGCGAATAGGGGCCGGGCTCGAAGCCGGGGGAGGTGATGCCGATCCACTGGCGCCGGCAGATCTCCCAGTCCTCCGACATCACCTGATCGTGGAACGCGGCGATCTTCCCGGGGTCGTAGTCGCGGCCCTCGACAGCCTTTTCATCGACCAGCCAGTAGCCGCGCACGATCGTCTTGGTCGGCGACAACGGCGTGATCCGCACGGTGTGGGCATAGTCGGAATTGGCGTGGCACCAGAAATTGATATTGGTGTTGGCGCGCGCCGTGCCCATGTCGGGATCAGTGAAGCCGGCCATCAGCACGTCGCAGACCAGCTGCCCGTCCGGGCTCTCGGTGACCATGCCCTTGCGCACCGGGGTGCGGTTGGCGCGGAACCACTCGGACGTGTTGTTGGAAGAGGTGTTGACGCGGGCCGTGTCGAGACCGGCTTTTTCCCAGCGGATGCGGCAGTCGCCCAGCCGCTCCGAAATCTCGTCCTTGAGGTCGGGATTGTCGTTTTCGGTGTCGTACTGCACCGAGACATAGCCATGGTGGTTGGCTTCGCAGTGATAGCACTCGCGGTTGTTCTCGACGACGATCTTCCAGTTGACGTCGAGTTCATAGTCGCGGATCAGCGCGATCTTTGCCTTGGCCATGCCCTGCGATTTCAGGATCGGCGACAGGTGGTCGCGCAGCTCTTGGAAAGGCGAGGGGGTCCCGGACAGGTTGACGAAGATCAGCCCGTCGAACTCTTCCGCATGCGCCCGCTTCAGGCCGTGTGCGGCCTTGTCGAAATCTTCGCCCATCATCGGCGCGCCGATCAACTGGCCGTCATGGGCATAGGACCAGGAGTGATAGGGGCAAACGAGTCGTGTCGCCTTGCCCTTCTCCTTGGTGCAGATGATCGAGCCGCGGTGGCGGCAGACATTGTGATGGGCATGCACCTTGCCATCGCGGTCGCGAACCACCAAAACGGGCGCGCCGCCGACATCGAGCGTCATGTAGTCGCCCGCCTTGGGCAGCTCGATCGAGTGGCCGGCGAAGAACCAGCTGTTGCGGAAGATGCGGGCCTGCTCTTCGGCGAAAATCTCGGGATCGGTGTAGAAGGCGCGCGGCAGGCCGTAGCCGGGGCGATAGCCCTGGAGCCAGTGGACGTTCATAGCAGTGCCTCCCAGATGCTGAACCTGGGCAGATTGGAAACGTTCTTGCCTGCCCAAGCAAACGCGATTACCTTGGGGGAAGCGCAAGAAAATCTAATGGTACAATGGCCTCTGCCCGACCACCCCTGAACTGGCTCCGGGCCTTCGAGGCCGCCGCACGGCTCGGCAGCTTCGCCGGAGCCGGCGCGGAACTGAACGTCACGCCCTCGGCCATCTCCCAGCACATCAGGGCGCTCGAGCTCAGGCTCGGCAAGGAGCTGTTCGACCGCCACGCCAATGGCGTCAGGTTGACCGACCGCGGCCGCCGTTATGCCGAAGAGCTCGGACGTGCCTTCGGCCTGATCGATGAGGCGACCGCCAGGATCGCCGGACGCGGCACGCGCGAAATGCTGGTCGTGCATGTGCCGACGTCGTTTGCCAGCCAGTGGATCGCGCCACGGCTCGACCTGTTTCGTGCCTCCCATCCGACCATCGATCTCAGGCTGACCGCGCTCGACCATGGCGAAGGCAAGGTCGATGCCGCGATCGAGTTCGGCTGGGGCAACTGGCCGAAGCGCGAGGCGACGCTGCTTTTGCGCGACGAGACCTTTCCGGTCTGTACGCCGAAATATGCCGAGTCGCTGAATTCACCCGAGGACCTGAGGGCTCGAGACCTGCTGCATGTGCCCGGCTATGACGAGGATTGGGACACCTGGCTCGCCCATGTCGGCGTTACCGGCATCGACACATCGGCCGGTTCGTTCTTCGACCAATCGATCATGGGCATTCGTGCCGCGATCGAAGGCAAGGGCGTGCTGCTCGGCAGGACGGCGCTCATCGAGCGCGAACTGGCGAGCGGCCTCCTGGTGGCGCCGTTCGAGCAGCGACTGCGCGGGGCGGGATCCTATTGGTTCCTTGCCACGCCGCAGAAAGCCAGGACACCGAAGGTGACGGCTTTCCGTGACTGGCTGTTGAACATGACCGCGCCCGTGGCAGCCGTCGGGGCGTGATCTCGGACTGCCTGGGGTGACGCTCGCCACAAATTGCAATGTTGCATTTTGTGTTATTTTGCGCCAATTTGTGACTCAACGGTTTTGGCCTGGGAAAAGTCGAGCTCCTGCCTTGCCGCATGCGCCGGGAGGGCCACATGAACGCGCCAAGCAAGCACACGGACTTCGATGTTGGAGCCTGCTGGCCGGGTGTGGGTTTCCAGCGTTCCGTGCCGCGATCCCAAGTGGCACAAGCATCGGCCGAGTTCTCCATCCTGCTCTTGCAGGGCTTTTCCCAGCTCTGCCTGTCGTCACTGGTCGAGCCATTGCGGCTTGCCAATGCGCTGGCCGGCACCGAGCTGTTTCGCTGGAAGCTCGTCAGCCTCGACGGACGCTCGGTGGCGAGCGCCAGCGGCATTGCCGTCGAGGTATCAGGCAGTTTCGCCGAGGCGGCCAAGGCGCTGCCGTTCGAGCCGCAGGCGGCATTGGCGATCTGCGCCGGGGAGGGCGTGGAACAGCACGGCTCGCAGGAGCTGCGCGCCTGCCTGCGCCGTATCGGCCGCGCCCAACTCCCAATCTATGCGTTGGGCACCGCGACCTGGCTGCTGGCCGATGCGGGCCTGCTCGGCGATGCGCGCTGCACCATCCACTGGGGCAAGATGGCAGCACTTTCCGAAACCTTCTACGATCTCGCCATCGACGACGCGCTGTTCGTGCGCGACGGCCAGATCGTCACCTGCGCCGGCGAACTCGCCGCCTTCGACCTTGCCATCGACATCGTGCAGGAACGCTGCGGCACGGAATTGGCGCGCAGCATCTGTCAGCATGTCACCGCCGATCGCTGGCGCGACGGCGCCGCCTGCCAGTCGGTGCCGCCGGGCCTTCGTTATGGCAGCACCGGCAAGAAACTGTTGCGCATCGTCCAGCTGATGGAAAAGCACATCGAGGAGCCGCTGTCGCTGGAGGATATCTCGGCCCAGGTGTCGCTGTCGCGGCGCCAGATCGAACGGCTGTTCGAACGCCATCTCGCGACGACGCCATGGCAGCATTATCTCGGCCTGCGGCTCGCCAAGGCGCGGCAACTGATCGAACTCACTAGCATGCCCATCATGAACGTCGCCGTTGCCTGCGGCTTCGTCTCGTCGTCGCATTTCTCGAAAAGCTTTCGCGACCACTTCAAGGTCCTGCCGAGCAAGTTGCGCTCGCCCGCGGCGTGACGATCAGGCGTCGACGCTAACGGCGCTTCGACATCAGGCTGGACAGCCTGTCGTTTCCAGGCGATCGCTGCTGCTCAGGCCGCCATAGGGCGTCACTACCCGGCGCGGAAGACTCGGCGCTGCGCTCCAGGGCCACGGCATAGCCCTGGACTTGCGTCACCTCAGCGCGTGAAGCTCTGGGCGTTGCCGGCGTCGACATTGATGATGTTGCCGGTCGACTTGGCTGACATGTCGGAGGCGAGGAAGTAGACCGCCTCGGCGATGTCCTCGGGGAATACCGAGCGCTTCAGCATCGAGCGCTTGCGGTAGTGCTCCTCGAGTTCGTCCGGCTGCATCGCATAGGCCGCCGCGCGCTGTTCGCGCCATTCGCCGGTCCAGATCTTGGAGCCGCGCAGCACGGCATCCGGATTGACGGTGTTGACCCGGATCTGGTGCTCCGCCCCTTCGAGCGCCAGGCAGCGGGCGAGATGGATCTCGGCCGCCTTCGCTGTGCAGTAGGCCGCCGCATTGGGCGAGGCGGCAAGCCCGTTCTTCGAGGCGATGAAGACGATGTTGCCGCCAAGCTGCTGCTGCTTGAAGGTGCGGAAGGCCTCGCGCGACACCAGGAAATAGCCCTTGGCGAGGATGTCCATGTTGCGGTTCCACATCGACAGCTCCGTGTCCTCGATCGGCGCCGACGACGAGATACCGGCGTTCGAGACCAGGATGTCGACGCCGCCGAATTCGACGGCACTGGCGGCATAGGCCGAAGCCACGCCGGCTTCGTCGGTAACATCGAGTTGCACCGGACGCACGAAATCCTTGCCGAAAACCTTGCCAAGCTCGTCATGGGCAGTGGCCAGGGCCTGCTCGTCTATGTCGGCGATCACCACGCAGGCGCCCTCGCGCAGAAGCCGGACTGCGGTTGCCTTGCCGATGCCGCCGGCGCCGCCGGTGACCAAGGCAATCTGCCCGGCCAGCGACTTGGGCTTGGTCATGCGCTGGAGCTTGGCTTCCTCGAGCAGCCAGTACTCGATGTCGAAAGCCTCCTGTTCGGGCAGGCCGACATAGGTCGACACCGCCGAGGCACCGCGCATGACATTGATGGCGTTGACGTAGAACTCGGCCGAAATCCTGGCGGTCGCCTTGTCGGCGGCGAAGGTGAACATGCCGACGCTGGGCACCAGGTAGACCACCGCGTTCGGGTCGCGCACGGCGGGCGAATCCGCATGCTTGCAACGGTCGTAATAGGCCTGGTAGCCGGCGCGGTAATCGTCCAGCGCCTGGGGCAGGGCTGCGACTACGGCATTGACGTCGGGCTTTGCCGGATCGAAGTCGATCACCAAGGGCCTGATCTTGGTGCGCAGGAAATGGTCGGGGCACGAGGTGCCGAGGGCTGCGAGGTCGCGCAGATGGTGCGAGTTGACGAACTCCAGCACGGCATCGCTATCGTCGAAATGACCGAGCTTGCGCACGCCTTGTTGCGAGATCATTCCGCGGATGCGGGGCATCAAGCGCGCAGCGATTGCACGGCGTTCGACCGCCGGCAACGACTTCACGGCTGCGCCGCCGAAAGCCGGCTTGCCCTTCGTCTCGCCCTCGAACCAGCCAATGGCCTTGTTTATGGTGTCGATGGTGATCGAGTAGCATTCTTTTGGTGTATCGCCCCAGGTGAACAGGCCATGGCTTTCGAGCACGACGCCTTTGGCTGCCGGATTTTCCAGGCAGAATTTTTCCAGCCAGAGGCCGAGCTCGAAGCCCGGCCGCTTCCACGGCAGCCAGCCGATCTCGTCGCCGAAGATCCTGGCGGTCAGGGCCTTCGAATCCTCGGCAGCGGCGATCGCGATGATCGCGTCGGGATGCATGTGGTCGACGTAAGCCCTTGGAACATAGGCATGAAGCGGGGTGTCGATGGAGGCCGCGCGCGGGTTGAGGTTGAAGGTGCAGTGCGGCAGGTAACCGACCATCTCGTCCTCATGCGCGAGGCCACGATAGAGCCCCTTCAGCGCCCTGAGCTTATCCATGTAAAGCGTGGCGAAGCCATCGAGCTTGATCGAGGCGCTGTCGCCGCCCGACCCCTTGACCCAGAGAACTTCGACCTCGCCACCCGTCAGCGGATCCTGCTGGATGATCTTGGACGAGGTGTTGCCGCCGCCATAATTGGTGACGCGCTTGTCCGAACCCAGGATGTTGGAGCGATAGACCAGCCGCTCCGGCTCGCTCATGGCGGCGGCCCTTGCGTCGTCCCACAGATTTGCAAGCCGCGTGGAGTTGGTGTCGGGCATGTCGGATTCCTCCCGGCGCGAGATCGGGCGCCGCTCTCGTTTGGCCGTAAAATCAGGCCAAGCCATGCGGTTTGTCAATCGCAAAAAGATTGAACTTTGTCATTGTGCGGCGCGGTATGATCTAGTTGCAGCGCGATATGAGCAATTTTCGTCACAAACCGCTTGCGCAAGAATCTGATTTGCGTAAGTTAGCTCATGGCACTGCCTTTTCGCGAAGCCATGGGAGGTGTTTTCGTGAACGACATGGTCCGCCAACGGCAGATCGTCGAGCTCTTGCGCGACAGACCCTTTGCTTCGGTGCGCGAGTTGCAGGAGCATCTCGGGGTTTCCGCGGCGACGGTGCGGCGCGACATCGACAAGATCGATGAGGCTGGTGGTGCCCGCAAGGTCTATGGCGGTGTCTCCGCGCTTGATGGCGCAGCCCAGGGCACGGCCTTCGCGCGGCCCTATGACGAGAACCGCGATCTGGCCGTCGAGCCCAAGCGGCTGATCGCAGAGCTTGCCGCGACCATGGTTGCCGATGGCGACGCGGTGATCGTCAATGGCGGTTCGACCTGCTTCCATCTCGGCGTCATGCTGGCCGACCGCAATGTCCGCCTGTTCACCAACTCCATGCCGCTGGCCGGTTATCTCGGCGAGCACGGCAAATGCAGCCTGACGCTTGCCGGCGGCGAGCTGCATCGCGAGCCACGTGTGATCTACTCGCCGTCGCAGCCGATCAATTTCTACGCCTCGAAGTTTTTCCTCGGGGCGCAAGGGATCAGTGCCGACGGTCTGCATGAATCGCATCCGCTGATGGTGCGCTCGATCCAGGAACTCAGCCGCAATGCCGATCAGATCGTCGTGCTGGCCGACAGCCGAAAATTTTCGATCCATGCCCGCAATGCTGCCTTGCCGCTGTCGCGTGTCGGCATGCTGATCACCGACGACGGCCTGTCCGACCAGCATGCCAAGATGCTGGAGAGTGCAGGCATAACGCTTCGCATCGCTTCCAACGGGGGCGGGGCATGAGCGGCGCGCTCGCAGTCTTCGATCTCGGCAAGACGAACTCCAAGCTGTTCGTGTTCTCGCCCGATGGCACTTTGCTCGACGAACGCCGTACCAAGCCGATCTGGCAGGATTTTCACGGGCGGAGCGTGCTCGACGACGAACGACTGTTCGCCTGGATGAACCACGAACTGGCCGAGGTCGCAGCGACGCACGACGTGACGCGGCTGACGATATCTGCCCATGGCTGCGCCTTTGCGCTGGTGCGCGGCAACGAACTCCTGCATCCGATCCTCGACTACGAGCAGGAAATTCCCGATGCGGTTGCCGATGCGATCGACCCGATCCTGCCCGACTTCGCCGAGACCTATACGCCATGGCTGCCTCTAGGCTTTTCCATTGCCCGCCACATCTATTGGCTTGAGGTTGAAGAGCCCGAGGCTTTCGCCGTGACCGAGGCGATCCTTTGCTATCCACAATACTGGGTGTGGCGCTTCAGCGGCCGCAAACTGGCCGAATGGTCCTATCTCGGCGCACACAGCCAGCTCTGGGCGCCGCTCGAGCGGGACTACAGCTCGCTGGTCGAGCGGCTTGGCTGGCGCGACAGGTTTCCGGCGATCGCTCCGGCTGGCGCGGTGGTCGGTGAAGCCAAGGTAACCTTGGCCGACGGTAGCACCCGCGCCATCGCCGTCCACAACGGCGTGCACGACTCCAATGCGGCGCTGGCCTACTACCGCATGACGGGGCTGAGCGACTTTACGCTCGTCTCGACCGGCACTTGGGTCATCATCATCAATCTCGACTGTCCGCTGGGCGCGCTCGACCAGGAGCGCGACATGATCGCCAACGTCACCGTCGATGGCGAGCCGGCGCCGTCGCTGCGCTTCATGGGCGGGCGGGAATACGATCTCATCAGCGAAGGCTGGAACAAGCCGATCACGCAAGGTGCGGTCGAGCGCGTGATGGAACGCAGCGTCTTTGCCATGCCGTCATGGGCAGCCGGCGGACCTTTCCCGGAGACGAAAGGGCAGATCGTCGGCGGCGAGGTCAGCGGCGAGGAGCGTGCGGCGGTTGCCGTCCTCTATGTCGCCATGATGACCGACCTGTCGCTCGACCTGATCAAGTCGGAAAATCTCCTCGTCGTCGATGGTGGCCTGGCGAAGGTCGATCTGTTCACCGCGATGCTGGCGCAGTTGCGCCCGACCCAGACCGTCGTGCGCTCGACGATGAGCGAAGGTTCAGCGACGGGTGCCGCCGCGCTGGCCTTCAAGGCGCTCGGCCTCAAGCCGTTCAAGGACGAGACCGTTCCCGTGACCGCAAGCTACATTCCGGGCCTAGATGCCTACCGTGCCCGCTGGCGCGAGATGGCCGAGGGCGCGCGGGCCGCGGCACGGTCCGGCATGGCCGAAGCGGAGAGGGCGAGCCGGTGAGCAATCCGACCGCCTATGTCAGCCTCACCGGCATGTCGAAATCCTTCGGCGGGGTGAAGGTGCTCAAGGAAGTGGATTTCGACGTCCGTCCCGGCGAGGTGCACGCGCTTCTGGGAGAGAACGGGGCCGGCAAGTCGACGCTCATCAAGATGATGTCGGGTCTCTACACACCTGATGCCGGAACCATCATGGTTGGCGGCAAGGAAGTGAAGTTCTCCTCGACGCGCGATGCGGCCGCGGTAGGCATCGCCACCGTCTATCAGGAGTTGCTGCTTTTTCCTGAGCTGTCGGTGGCTGAAAACGTGTTCCTCGGCAACTATCCGCGTACAGCTTTGGGTATCATCGACTGGGCCGAAGTGCGCCGCCGCACCCGCGACCTGCTCGACCAGCTCGACACCTACGATCTCGACGTCGATGCCAAGGTGCTCAGCCTGTCGGTCGCCCAGCGCCAGCGTGTCGAGATCGCCAAGGCGCTGAGCAAGAATGCCCGCATCCTGATCATGGACGAGCCGACCGCATCGCTGGTCGAATCCGACGTGCAGCGGCTCATGATGATCGTCAGGCAGTTACGCGAGCGCGGTGTCGGCATCGTCTATGTCAGCCATCGCATGTCCGAGATCTTTGCGCTTGCCGACCGGGTGACGGTGCTGCGCGACGGCGCCCATGTCGCCACCAGGGACATCGGCGAGGTCGACGAGAACCAACTGGTCTCGATGATGGTCGGCCGTTCGATCGAGAGCCTGTTCCCCAAGGCCGACGCAACCATCGGCGAGACCGTTCTTCGGGTGACGAACCTCAATCACGGCCGCCACGTGCGCGACATCTCCTTCGATCTGCGGCGTGGCGAGATCCTCGGTATTGCCGGCCTCGTCGGCAGCGGCCGCACCGAGCTGGCGCTGACGCTGTTCGGCATGACGCCGGCAACCTCTGGTGAAATCGCCATGGACGGCAAAGTGGTTCGTATCGGATCGCCGCGCCAGGCGCGCGATCTGGGCATTGCCTATGTGCCGGAGGATCGCGGCCAGCAGGGGCTGGTGAAATCCATGGCCATCCGCAAGAACGTGTCGATGGCGACCATCGAGCGGTTGTCGTCGGGCATCTTCATCAAGGCCGGCGAAGAAGCGCAGCGCGCGCTCGACGCGGTTAAGCGGCTCAGCATCCGCTGTCGCAACATCGGCCAGCCGGTCGGCGAGCTCTCGGGCGGCAATCAGCAGAAGGTGGTCATCGCCAAATGGCTGGAGACAATGCCCAAGGTGCTGATCCTCGACGAGCCGACCCGAGGGGTCGATGTCGGCGCCAAGGCCGAGATCCATACGATCATGGGGGAACTGGTGAAGCAGGGCGTGGCCATCATCATGATCTCCAGCGAACTGCCTGAGGTGCTGGGCATGAGTGACCGCGTCCTGGTGATCAGCGGCGGCCGCATCACCGGCGAGATCGCCCGTGCAGAAGCGACACCGGAGCGCGTCGGTGCAGCAATGACCGCGCATCGCACCGGGGAGGCCGCATGATGACGACGACAGTCGAAGCGACTGCCCGTTCGCGCTCGGCACCCCAGCGCCCCGGGTTCTTCAAGCGGCTGTTCGCCGAATACGGCCAGGAGATCGTGGTGCTTGCCGCCATCGTCGTCCTGTTCGCCGTGGTGACGATGGTCAATCCGCGCTTTATCAGCGCCAACAACCTCACCACCATCTTCTCGGGTAATGCCTATATCGCCGTCGCAGCCATCGGCATGGCGATGGTCATCGTCACCGGCAATATCGACGTTTCGGTCGGCGCATTGATCGGCGTGCTGGCGACGATCTCGGGCACGCTGGCGGTCGCCGGTTACCCGATCTGGTTCGCCTGGCTGGCACCGGTCCTGGTCGGCATGGCGATCAACGCCATCATAGGCATCCTCGTCGCCTATGCCCGCATACCGTCCATTGTGGTGACGCTCGGCGCGCTGTCCATCCTGCGCGGCGGCCTGATCAGTGTCACTGGCGGTACCTGGATCACCGACCTGCCGTCCGCCTACCTGATCGCCCAGAAGCAGGTTCTCGGCCTGCCCGTGCCGCTCGTATTCATGGTCGTGCTGACAGCGCTTGCGGCACTGTGGATGCGCTACACCGCCTTCGGCCGCTCGCTCTACGCCATCGGCGGTAATGCCGAGGCAGCCCTTGCGACCGGCATCCCGATCGCCCGCCGCATCGTCGCCGTCTTCGTCATCCACGGTGCTTTTGCCGGCCTCGCGACCATCCTGTTCGCCACCCAGTTGCAGGTCATCCAGTCGACGGTTCCGCCAAACCTGGAACTCACCGTCATCACCGCCGCCGTCATCGGCGGCGTGTCGATTCTCGGCGGTTCGGGCACGGTGATCGGCTCGACGCTGGCGACCATCCTGTTCGCCACCATCGGTTCGGCGCTGATCTTCGTCAACGTCTCGGCCTATTGGCTGCGCGCCGTGATCGGGCTGCTGATCCTGGCGACCGTGCTGGCCGATATGCTGCGCCGGCGCGGCAGAAGCTGAGGGTCTGCGAGATGAACGTGAAATCCCTCATCCGCCACGAGACCTTGCTGGCACTGCTGCTGGTCGTCGTCCTGATCGTGCTGTCCTTCCAGTCGGACCGCTTCTTCACCGTCGACAACCTGCTCAACCAGGGCCGGCTGATGACCGAGATCGGTCTGATTGCCATTGCCATGACCTTCGTCATCGCCACCGGCGGCATCGACCTGTCTGTCGGCTCGATCCTCGGCCTCACCGCCATCCTGACCGGCGTGTTCTGGCAGAATGTCGGCCTGCCGCTGCCGGTGGCAGCAACTGCTGCGATTGCCGCCGGTACCTTTGCCGGCTTCGTCAACGGCGTCATCATCACGCGGTTCCGCGTGCCGCCGCTGATCGCAACGCTGGCGACGCTGGCACTCTATCGCGGTCTTGCCGAAGGCATCAGCCAGGCGCGCTCGGTGCGCGGCTACCCCGAATGGTTCTACGTGCTTGGCCAGCAGGACGTGCTCGGCGTGCCGACGCAGCTGTGGATCCTGTTTTTCGCAGCTGTCGTCGCTTCGATCATCCTCGCCTACACGACCTGGGGCCGTACGGTCTACGCCGTGGGCTCCAACGAGGTCGCCAGCCGCTTCTCCGGCCTGTCGGTCGAAAAGACCAAGCTTGCCCTCTACACCGCCTCGGGCTTCGCAGCTGCGGTTGCCGCCGTCATCTTCGTGTCGCGGGTTTCGACCACGCGCTCCGACATGGGCACCGGCATCGAGCTCGACGCCATCACTGCCGTGGTGCTTGGCGGCACCTCGATCTTCGGCGGGCGCGGCACGATCGTCGGCACGATCATCGGCCTGTGCCTGATCCAGGCGCTGAAGAACGGCCTGTCGCTTGCCGGCGTCAAGGGTGACGGCACGATCATGCTGATCGGCGCCGTTCTTATTCTGGCGATCCTCGCCAGCAACCTCTTCGAGAGGAGCGGCACTCGAACCTAGGGAGAGAAACGTCCTTCACTGCCGCTCTAAAGTGTCCGGACGATCAATTGGAGGATGGAATGCGTAAAATAGTGTTTTCTGCGCTTTTGGCCTTGTCCATCTCGACAAGCCTCAGCCATGCCCAGTCCGTCTGGACGGGCGGCGACGACCTGCCCACCAACCCGCTGGCCTGTGACGCCACCCCGGCCACCGCGGCGGCCAAGCCTTACGATGGCGGCCAGCCGACCAATGCGCCCGACCGCAAGGGCAAGACGATCAAGGTCGTCGACGTGCCCAAGCTTATCGGCATCGGCTACTTCAATGCCACGTCCAAGGGCATCGCCGACGCGGCCAAGGAAATGGGCTCGATGGACGCCAAGACAGACGGTCCGTCCAAGGCCAACATCGACGACCAGGTCACGCTGATCGACAACTACATCACGTCAGGTGTCGACGGCATCCTGTTCGCCGCCAACGACCCGGTCGCCATTGCCCCGGTGTTGAAGAAGGCGCTCGCCGCCGGCATCAACGTCGTCGGCTATGATGCCAACTCGACGCCTGACGCCCGCCAGTGGTTCGTCAACCAGGCCGAGTTCAACGGCATCGCCAAGGCGATGGTCGACTCGATGGCCGCCGAAATCGGCGACGAGGGTGCGTTTGCCATCGTCACCTCGACCTTCACCACGCCGAACCAGGCACGCTGGATCGCCGAGATGGCCGCCTACCAGGCCAAGTGCCATCCCAAGATGAAGTGGCTCGAGACGGTCGAGGCGCAGGAAGACAACATCCTGTCCTTCAACCAGTCGAACACGCTCATCAACAAGTATGGCGACGAGCTCAAGGGCATCTTCGGCATGACCAGCGTGGCGACGCCGGCCGCTGCCGACGCCGTGACCCAGGCCAAGAAATGCGGCAGCGTCGCCGTTGTCGGCCTCGCTACGCCGAACGCGATGAAGCCCTATGTCGGCGCCGGCTGCGTCAAGTCGGTGGTTCTGTGGAACCCTGTCGACCTCGGCTATGCCGCGGCCTACGTTCTGCGCGCGACAGCCGACGGCACGCTGGCATCGGGCGCGACCTCGGTGAAGGCCGGCAAGCTCGGCGATCTCTCCGTCATCAACGGCTCGGAGATCCTGCTCGGCGCGCCGACCGTCTTCAACAAGGACAACATCGGCAACTTCGACTTCTGAGGTCGAAAACGGGAGACGCGCTCGCGCGTCTTTCCAATTCTCGGAGCTGGCCGGCGACATCACCGCCGGCCAGCTCCGCCACTGCAATGGAAGGGAAAAACGCCATGCCAGAATCGGCCGGCTGGCAAGCCGAACTCGAAGAGCTGAAAGCCGTGTCGGCCCGTATCGGTAGCGACCCGCTGCTGACGCAAGGCGCCGGCGGCAACACGTCTCTCAAGGTCGGCGGCACGCTCTGGATTAAGGCGTCCGGCACCTGGCTGGCGCATGCGCTGGAGCGCGACATCATGGTGCCGGTGGAGATGGCGCCGTTGATTGCTGCGGTCGAAGCGATCGATCCCGCTGCCGAGCAGGCGCATCAGTTCACGATTGCGCCTCTCAACAGGTCCGGCTTGCGCCCGTCGATCGAGACAACTGTACACGCGCTGATGCCGCAGCGTGTCGTGCTGCACGTCCACTGTGTCGACACCATCGCCCATGCCGTGCGCAGCGACTGTATCGAACAGGTCGGCCCGCGTCTTGCCGGGCTCAATTGGGCTTATGTGCCCTATGCGCGGCCAGGCCTGCCGCTTGCGCTCGCCATTGCTGAACATCGCACCCAGCGGCCGGATGTGCTGGTCCTCGCCAATCACGGGCTGGTCGTTGCGGCTGAAACGGTCGCCAAGGCCGAAGCCTTGCTCGACGATGTCAAGGCGAGGCTGCGGATCGTACCGCGCGCCGCATCCGGGCCTCGTCTGGACCGGCTTGTCCAACTCGCCGCCGGCACCGGCTACCGGCTTCCGCAGTCCGAGGTGGCCCACTCAGTTGCAACGGATCCCGTAAGCACGGCCCTGGCCGCGAAAGGCAGCCTCTATCCCGACCATGTGATCTTCCTCGGAGTTGGCTCGGCCATCGCGAAGGACGGCGAAGACGTCGCTGCCGTGATCGCACGCGTGAGCGCATCGCCGGTCTCGATCCTGTTTCCCGGCGAGGGCATCCTGATGCGCGACGACGCGACGCCGGGTGCCGACGCCATGGCCCGCTGCCTTGCCGATGTGCTGGCGCGTGTGCAGGAAGCCGCGCCGGTGCGAGTTCTGACGCTTGAGGAGCACCTCCAACTGACCGATTGGGACGCCGAAAAGTACCGGCAGGACCTGGCCCGCAGGGCCGCCACCAAGAAGACCGCTTGAGATGAACACCCCGCTTGCCATCGGCATCGACCTCGGCACGTCAGGCGCCCGCGCCGTGGCCATGACGCCTGACTTCGAGATCGTGGCGCAAGGGGCGGCAAGGCTCGCGGATTTCGGCGCCAGCCGGCGCGAGCCAAGGATCTGGTGGCAGGCGGTCGAAGCGGCATTGCGCGCAGTGCTTGCCAAGGTCGACCGCGCCTGGGTCCATGCGATTGCCGTCGACGCCACCTCCGGCACGCTGCTGCCGGTCGATGTCGATGGAACGCCGCTCGCCGAGCCGCTGATGTATGACGACAAGGTCAGCGATGCCGCGCTGCTTGCCCGCATCGCTGCCGTCATCCTGGCCGAAAGCGGTGCCCACGGCGCCACCTCCGGGCTTGCCAAGGCGCTGGTCTTCCAGTCGGTGCCGGGGGTGACAAAAATCCTGCACCAGGCTGACTGGATCGCGGGCCGGCTCGCCGGTCATTTCGGCACGACCGACGAAAACAACGCGCTGAAGACCGGCTACGACCCGATCGACCGACACTGGCCGGAGTGGATCGCCGCGACCGGACTCCGAACCGAGCTTCTGCCGCGCGTCGTGGCTCCGGGCGCGCCGATTGAGACCATCGCGCCGGAGATGGCCAGCACCTTCGGACTGAGCGAGGAGGTCGAGATCATTGCCGGCACCACCGACGGCTGCGCCTCGTTCCTGGCGACCGGCGCCGACAGGCCGGGCGATGGCGTCACGGCTCTGGGCTCGACGCTGACGCTCAAGCTGCTTTGCGACCGGCCCATCTTCGCGCCCGACTTCGGCATCTACAGCCACCGCATCAACGGCATGTGGCTCGCCGGCGGCGCTTCCAACAGCGGCGGCAAGGTGCTGGCACATTTCTTCTCGACCGACGAGATCGCGCGGATGTCGAACGGCATCGACGCAGATATCTCGACTGGCCTCGACTTCTACCCGTTGCTCGAACCGGGCGAACGCTTCCCAGTGCTTGATCCGGCCTGGGCGCCACGTCTGGAGCCCCGTCCTGCAGACGATGCCGACTTCCTGAAGGCCATGCTCGAAGGCATCTCGGCCATCGAGAAGCTTGGCTACGACAGGTTGACCGAGCTTGGCGCACCGCCGCTGCATTCTATCCGTAGTCTCGGCGGCGGTGCCGCAAACCCTGCCTGGACCGCCATCCGCCGGCACAAGCTCGGCGTGCCGTTCCTGCCGGCGTATTCCCAGGAGGCGGCAGCCGGTACCGCCCGGCTTGCGCTGATCGGCCTTGAATCGGTGGGGGATCTTTGATGTCCGCCGAGCAGCTTTCAGGTATTCGCGAACTGGCCGAGCGCTTCGAGATATTCATCCTCGATCAGTTCGGCGTGCTGCACGACGGCACGGCACCCTATCCCGGCGCGGTCGAGACACTGGTGCAGCTGAAGGAGGCTGGCAAGCGCACGCTGCTCTTGTCCAACTCGGGCAAGCGTTCGGTGCCCAACGAGGCGCGGCTGGGCAAGCTCGGCTTCGTGCCCAGCAGCTGGGATTTTTTCCTCTCCTCGGGCGAAATCGCTTGGCAGAGCCTGCGAAAGCAGCTCGTCGGCGAAGCGGGTCTCCGCTGCCTGCTCATCGCCCGCGACGGCGACCGCTCGGCGGTCGAGGGCCTGCCGCTGACGCTGGTCGACGCAGGCGAAGAGGCCGACATCGTGCTGCTTTCAGCCAGCGAGGGCGACCGCCACGACCTCGACCATTATCGCCGGCTGCTCCAGCCTGCAGTCGCGCGAGGCGCAAGGTGCCTCTGCACCAATCCCGACAAGATCATGCTGACCTCGGTTGGCCCGCGCTTCGGCGCGGGGCGCATCGCCGAGCTCTACGCCGAACTTGGTGGTGAGGTGACCTGGATCGGCAAGCCGTTTCCCGAGATCTACGCCGCAGCGCTCGAAATGCTCGGCGATCCCGGTCTGGCGCGCGTCGTCTGCGTCGGCGACAGCATCGAGCATGACATATCAGGCGGGCAGGGGGCTGGGCTGCGGACCGCCCTTGTCATGACCGGTGTGATCGAGACGAGCAGCGCGGCCGAGCGGGAACGGCTGTTCGCCGAGCACGGCGCTACCCCGGACTTTCTTGTGCGGACATTTGCGTGGTGAGGCCGCGCAAGAGGAGGATTTGATGGATATGATTTCAGGCGACTCCGTCGAAAGGAGCAATGCCAACAGGGAGAAGACCCTGCGCGCCGACTACGCTTCCCTTGGCGAGCAGCTCGTCCGCCGCGGCATCGCCATCGATGCCATCCTCGCCAAGGTAGAAGCCTTTGGCGTCGCGATCCCGTCCTGGGGCGTGGGCACCGGCGGTACGCGCTTTGCCCGCTTTCCGGGGCTTGGCGAGCCGCGCGACGTGTTCGACAAGATCGAGGACTGCTCTGTCATCAACCAGCTGACGCGCGCCACGCCCACCGTTTCGCTGCACATCCCCTGGGACAAGACCGATCCGAACAGGCTGAAGCAATCCGCTGCGCGCTTCGGCCTCGGCTTCGACGCGATGAACTCAAACACATTCTCCGACGCCCGTGACCAGAAGCAATCCTACAAGTTCGGGTCGCTCAGCCATGCCGATGCGGCCGTTCGCCGGCAGGCTGTCGAGCACAACATCGAATGCATCGAGATCGGAAGGACGCTGGGGTCGAAGGCGCTGACCGTGTGGATCGGCGACGGCTCGAACTTCCCCGGCCAGGTCAATTTCGCCCGTGCCTTCGAGCGCTATCTCGAGGCGATGAAGGACATCTATGCGGCACTGCCCGACGACTGGCGGTTGTTCACCGAGCACAAGATGTACGAGCCGGCCTTCTATTCGACGGTGGTGCAGGACTGGGGCACCAACTACCTCATCGCGAAGGAATTGGGCGACAAGGCCTATTGCCTCGTCGACCTCGGCCACCACGCCCCCAACGTCAACATCGAGATGATAGTGTCGCGGCTGATCCAGTTCGGCAAGCTGGGCGGCTTCCATTTCAACGACAGCAAGTACGGAGACGACGATCTCGATGCCGGTTCGATCGATCCCTACCGCCTGTTCCTGGTCTTCAACGAACTGGTCGATGCCGAGCTTTCGGGGGCGACGGATGTTCACCCGGCCCATATGCTCGATCAGAGCCACAACGTCACCGACCCGATCGAGAGCCTGATGCTGTCGGCTGTCGAGGTGCAGCGCGCCTATGCGGCCGCACTGCTGGTCGACCGCAAGGCGCTCGAAGGCTTCCAGGAAGCCAACGACGCGCTGATGGCGACGCAGACGCTGAAGGCCGCCTACCGCACCGACGTCGAGCCCATACTCGCCATGGCTCGGCTCAACAATGGCGGCGCCATCGATCCGGTCGCGGCCTATCGTGCCAGCGGCTACCGCCAGACGGTCGCGGCCGAGCGTCCTGCATCAGTTGGTGGCAGTGGCGGCATCGTCTGAGGGGAGGGCCTGACATGTCAGAGCGCATCGCCTTCCGCATGGTCCTCAACCCGGGCCAGGCCGCCGAGTACAAGAGGCGGCACGACGAGATCTGGCCGGAGCTCAGCACCGCTCTTCGCGAGGCGGGGGTGTCGGACTACACGATCTGGCTCGATCCCGAGACCAACTATCTATTCGCGACGCTGGTCCGCGCCGACGACCACACGATGGACGCACTACCGCAAACCGAGGTCAACCGCCGCTGGTGGGACTTCATGGCCGACATCATGCAGTACAACGACGGCAACGAGCCTCTGGTCGTGCCGCTGCGCAAGGTTTTTCATCTGGAGTAGACCATGACTGACAAGGCATTGCGCGACGAAATGGTGTCGATCTGCCGGCGCATGAATTCGAGCGGCATCAACCAGGGCACGGCTGGCAATCTGTCGGTGCGCTCAAGCAAAGGCTTCTTGATCACGCCGTCGGGCATGCCCTACGACATCATGGGCCCCGACGACATTGTCGAGATGGATTTCGACGGCACCTACGTCGGTCGCCGCCCGTCTTCGGAGTGGCGGTTCCACCGAGATATCCTGAAGGCACGCGAGGACATCAGCGTCGTGCTTCATTGCCACTCGGTCTATGCGACGACGCTCGCCTGTCACCACAAGACCATTCCTTCCTTCCACTACATGACTGGCGTCGCAGGCGGCACCACCATCCGCTGCGCCGCCTATGCCACCTTTGGCACCCAGGCATTGTCTGACAACGCGCTTATTGCGCTCAAGGACCGGCTCGCCTGCCTTCTCGGCCAGCACGGCCAGATCTCGCTTGGCACCAATCTCGAACACGCCCTGTGGCTGGCGATCGAAGTCGAGACACTGTCGCGCATGTATGTTCAGGCCTTGACGCTCGGCGAGCCGCCGATCCTGCCCGACGAGGAGATGGCGCGGGTCATCGAGCAGATGCGCCGCATGAGCTACGGCCTGGCGCCGGACGCCGAGGGTACCAACGACACCGCCCGCCCGCGCTAGCTAGCCGCCGCGGCCGGTATTTGCCGGCACTTTCACCTCCGGCATCGCGCCGATCAGCATGCGGGCATATTCGCTTTTCGGAGCGTCGAAAATGTCGGAGCAATCGCCCTGTTCGACGATTTCACCGCGATTGATCAGCGCCACACGGTCGCAGAGGTAACGCACCACCGCCAGATCGTGGCTGATGAAGAAATAGGTCAGCCCGAGGCGATCCTGCAGGTCGCACAGCAGGTTCAGGACCTGCGCCTGTACCGAGACGTCGAGCGCCGAAGTTGGCTCATCCAGGAGCAGCAACTCGGGTCCGGAGGCAAGCGCACGCGCGATGCAGATGCGCTGGCGCTGGCCGCCGGAGAATTCATGCGGATAGCGGTGAAGATGCTGCGGGCCCATGCCGACCAGCGAAAGCAGCTCGGCGGCGCGGTCGCTGCGCTGCTTGCGGGTCAGGCCAAGCGTTTCGTGGTGGATCAGCAGCGGCTCGGTCACGATGTCGTGCACCGACATGCGCGGATTGAGCGAGGCATAGGGATCCTGGAATACGATCTGGACGCGCGCGCGCAGCCGCCGCAACTCGACATCGGAGAGCTTGCCCAAATCCTGGCCCTGCACACGGATGCTGCCAGAGGTCGGCGTTTCAAGATGCAGGATGGAGCGGGTGAGGGTCGTCTTTCCCGAGCCGCTTTCGCCGACGAGGCCGAAGCTTTCGCCCTTGCGCACGCTGAGCGAGACGTTCTTCAACGCATGGACTTCGGGCGATGCACCAAAAATGCCGCGACGGCCGGGGTAGATCTTAGAGACGTTGTCGATTTCAAGCATGATCTCAGCCATGGACAAGCGCCTCCATCTCGGCCACGCGAATGCAGGCAACTGCGTGGTCGTTGCCGACGGGAACCGCCGCCGGCATGGCCGCGGTGCAGGCGGGCAAGGCAAACTGGCAGCGCGGGGCAAAACGGCAGCCCGGTGGCGGCACGATGAGGTTCGGCACCGAACCCGCCAGCCCGCGCAGCATGCCACGCTTGGTTTCCCGGGTCGGGATCGCCGACATCAGCGCGCGCGTATAGGGATGAACGGGACTGCCGATCACAGCCGCGACCGGGCCGCTTTCGACGATGTTTCCAGCATACATCACCGCAACATGGCTGCACGTCTGGGCGACGACGCCGAGATTGTGTGTGATCAGCACGACGCCCATGTCGAAGTCGTTGACGCTGTTCTTGATGAGCTCGAGGATCTGGGCCTGGACCGAGACATCGAGTGCCGTCGTCGGTTCGTCGGCGATGAGGAGGTCAGGCCGGCCGATCAGGGCCATGGCGATCAGCACGCGCTGGCGCATGCCGCCGGAGAACTGGTGCGGATAGCTGTCGAGCCTCGCCTGCGCATTGGGAATGCCGACACGTGCCAGCATGTCGCCGGCCAGCTTGCGCGCGGCGATGCGGCGCGCCCGCCGGCCGGCATTGGGCGGGCAATCGAGTACGCCGGCATCATGCTCCGCCGCGGCCAGCGCCACGTCGACGAGTTGTTCGCCGATGCGGAAGGCCGGGTTCAGGTTGGTCGTCGGGTCCTGGAAGATCATGCCGATGCGCTTGCCGCGCAGGCGCTGCATCTGGGCCTGGCTGAGCTTGAGAAGGTCCTGCCCCTCGAGCAGGATCTCACCTGCGACGTAGTGCGCCGGCGGCGTCGGCTGCAGGCGCGAGATCGAAAGGCCGGTCAGCGATTTCCCGCAGCCGCTTTCCCCGACTAGGCCCCAGATCTCGCCCCGGTTCACGGTCAGGTTGATGCCGTTCAGGACATGTGCCCGGCCGTCGAAGCTCGACATCTTGAGGTGGAGGTTTTGGATCGAAAGCAGAGGTGCGGTCATCTCAGCGCCTCGCTTTCGGATCGAGCACGTCACGCAGGCCGTCGCCGAGAAGATTGAAGCCGAATACCGCCAGGAACATCGCCATGCCCGGGGCCATGGCCGTCCACCAGTAGTCGGGCATGTAGGAGCGCGAGACCGAAAGCAGCGTGCCCCATTCCGGCGTGGGCGGGCGGACGCCGATGCCGATGAAGCCGAGGCCCGCCACGGTGAGGATGGCGAAGCCCATGTCGAGGGACATCTTGACGATGATCGGCGACACGACGTTGGGCAGGATATGGCGGAAGAGGATGCGCTTGGGCGTGGCGCCGAGCGCGCGTGCCGCGGTAACATAGACTTCTTCGCGCGCAGCCAGCACCTCGCCGCGCACAAGCCGCGCATAGCCGGGCCACCACGACAGGGCGATGGCGATGACCATGTTGCCGAAGCCCGCCCCGAGGGCCGCGGCGATGGCCATGGCAAGGATCAGCCCGGGTATGGTCAGCGTGAGGTCGGTCAGCCGCATCAGCACTTCGTCGACCCAGCCGCGGGCGAAGCCGGCGATGGCGCCGACGAGCGTGCCGATGGCCGAGCCGATCAGCACAACGCCAAGGCCCGCCAGCACCGACACGCTGGTGCCGGCCATGACCAGCGACAGCACGTCCTGGCCCAGCTCGTTGGTTCCGAAGGGATGGGCCGCTGATGGCGCCAGGAAGCGCGAGGCGGTATCGACGCCGCCTGCGACGTGGGCGGGATAGGGGGCGAGCACGGTGCCAAAAATGGTGAAGAAGATCACTGCCGCGACCATGACCGCGCCGAGCATCGACAGCTTGCTCTGCGAAAAGCGGAAGAAGGCGCGGCGCAGCCTGTCGCGACGAGGCGTACCAGGATGGTCCGCGGTGTTCTGCTCCATCGTGGTCATGAGTAGCGGACCTTGGGGTTGATGACGCCGTAGAGCACGTCGATGATGAGATTGGCGAAGACGAAGAGCAGGCCGATGACCAGTGCCACGCCGATCACCGGCATCATGTCCTGCGACACGATGGCCTTGGTGGCGTAGAGCCCGAGGCCGGGCCAGTCGAACACGGTCTCGACCAGCACCGTGCCGCCGAGGAGCCAGCCAAAATACAGTCCGATCACGGTCAGCGTCGCCGAGACCGCGTTGCGGGCGACGTATTTGGTGATGATCTTCCTGGATGGCAGGCCGAGCGCGCGTGCGGTCATCACATAGTCCTGCTGCATCACCTCGATCGTCGAGGAGCGCATCATGCGCATAATGGTGGCAAGCGGCGAGAGCGACATGGCGATGGCCGGAAGCGCGAGGTGGCGCAGCGACATGGTGAATGCCGTCCAGTTGCCCGCGATCAACGAGTCGATCGTCAGGAATCCGGTCACGCTGGGCGGAGGGATGACGACGATCGGCAGGCGGCCGCCCAGCGGCAGCCACATCAGCCACATGGCAAAGCAGAGCTGCAGCAGCAGCCCGAGGAAGAAGCGCGGCATGGAGATCGCGCCGATCGCGCCCACCTGGGCGAGATAGTCCGGCCAGCGGTTGCGCCACACTGCGGTGACGAGGCCGAGCGGAATGCCGACCGCCACGGCGATGATCATCGCGGCGAAAACGAGTTCGAGCGTGGCAGGAAGGTAGGCGGCGATGTCGGTCGCGACGGGACGTCGTGTGAGGAGCGACGTGCCGAAGTCGCCATGGGCGAGGCCCGACACATAGTTCGCATACTGCGTCCAGACCGGTTTATCGAGGCCGTATTCCACCGCCAGCGCCGCGATCTCGGCCTGGGTTGCGTTCGGACCCGCGGCGAGCGCCACCGGATCACCCGGAAGAAGCCGAGCGATGGCGAACATGATGATCGTCAGCCCGATGATGACCGGTATGAGCAGCAGGAGTCGCCGCAGGATGAAACGCAGCATTGCCGATGTCCTCTGTTTGGGGCTTTGGCGGGCCCGGAGGCCCGCCAAAGATTCGACTTAGCCGAGCGACAGGCCCCACGCCTCGATCGCGTTGGAGGCGACCGGGGTGAAGCTGTAGCCCTTGACGGCGTCACGCATGGCAAGCTTGCGGCGTTCCACCACGCCGAAGACGTCGGGCGCGTCGTCGACAACCTTCTTCTGGAACTCGCCGTAGATCGCCACGCGCTTGGCCGGATCGATCTCCTTGCGCCCGGCTTCGATCAGGGCATCGACTTCCGGGTTGTTGTAGACGGCGTTCTGCCAGGCGCCGTTGCGCGACGAGTGGTAGGCTGCATAGGCGATATTGTCCGGGTCGCCGTAGTTCGCCGTCTGGTAGACCGGGAACAGGTCCGGGAAGGTTTCGGGCGACTTGCAGGCGGTCACCATGTCGGGCCAGTTCATCGGCACGATCTCAAGGTCGATGTTCAGCTGCTTGAGGCTGTCGAGCATGATGAGCGCCCAGCGGCGCTGCTGCTCGAGGCCCGAGACGTGGTACATCTTGAGCTTGAAGCCGCCTTCCGGCTTTGCCGACTTCGCCATGTACTCCTTCGCCTTGGCGAGATCGGTACGATAGGCGACGAGATCGGGATTGAAGCCTAGGATGCCGTTCGGCAGCGGGCCGGTCATCAGGTCGGCATAACCCGCGGCGTCGAGGACCGCCTGATAGTTCGTGGCATAGGAGATCGCCTTGCGCAGGTTGATGTCGGCACAGGGACCCTGCTGCGTGTTCATCTTGATCGAGAAGGTGCGGTATTCCGGCTCGATGATGCTGACAACGCCGGGCGCATCCTTCAGGGCGTCCATGTCCTCGCTGGTAAGATCGGTCGCGAGATGGGCTTCGCCGCGCTGGATCAACAGCCGCTGCGTCGCGGTTTCACGCGCGATCTGCCAGATGACGCCTTCGAGATTGCCGCCGCCGGCCTGCCACGCCTCGGGTGCACGGGCCAGTTGGTAGAGCGTGCCGACCTCGAAGCGGGCGACTGCGAACGGGCCCGAACCGGCAGTATTGGTCATTAGATAGGTCTCGCCGGAGTCGCTGCCGAGATTGGCTTCGACCACCGCCTTCTCGACGATGAAGATCCACGGCAGGACCTGCAGGAACGGCGCGAACGGCGTTGCGAGCTTGAATTTCACCGTGCCGGCGTCGGGCGCCGTCACGCCTTCGGCGGAGACGATGTCGCGGATCATCCACGAATTGCCCTTCGCCAGCTTCAGCGCGCGGCCGAAGGAATAGACGACGTCGTCGGCCGTCACGGCATTGCCGGAATGGAACTTCGCGGCCTTGTTCAGGACGAAGGTGTACTCCGTTCCGTCGGGGCTGACCGTCCAGCTCTCGGCAATTCCCGGGGTGGGCACGGGCGGATTGCCCGAGATGCGCACCAGCGGGTCGTAGACGTTGCGCATGAAGAAGGACGCCGAATAGCCGGTTGCGGTGTGCGGGTCGAAATTGGGGATGTCCTGGCCGGCGGCGATGATCAGGACGCCGCCCGACTGCGCGAAGAGTGCGCGGGGGAAAACGGTGGTGGCGAGGCCAACGCCGGCCAGGGCCAGCAGGCCGCGCCGCGAGATATTGAGATGGTCAGTCATTGCATTGCTCCATGTCGGATGTCTGGTCGTCATTGCAAAATGGGGCGGCGCCTGATCGGCCGGGCGCCGCCTTGTTGGCTCGGACTTACGCCCAGGCCTTGTTGTCCTGAAGCGCGGCGGAACCGGGAGTTCCGGGCTCCTTGCGGTAGTTGAGCGCCACATGGTCCGGCGTCACGAAACCAAGTGCGAGATCACGGGTGATCGCCGCGGGATCGCGTTCTGCCGAATTGCCGTAACCGGAGCCGCCGGCAAGGACGAGTTCCACCACCTGGTCGGTGCGGTGCAGCGAAACCAGCTCGCCCGTGCCGCAATCGCGCAGCACGCGGCCATCCGTTGAGAGAACGCGTCCGCGAGCCCCACCGCCGGCCTGTCCGCCGAACAGGCCATCGATCGGATTGTCGACGCCTTCTGGGTAGACGGATACGAGCATCTCCAGGCCGTCCTCGTCACGCTTGCGGAAGCGCAAGACCTGACCGAGCCCGCCTCGCATCTTGCCGGAGCCGCCGCTGTCGGGAAGGAATGCCTTCTCCAGCACCAGCACCGGCACGCGGCTTTCCATCAGCTCGATGGAGGTGTTGGCCGCCGATGTCGGCCAGAGCAGGGAGGAATGGCCGTCGCCGCGCTCGGAGCCACCCTGACCGCCGCCGCAGAAGAGCATGTCCGAGTAGAACTGCCCGTCCTTGGTCTGGCCGTAGACATTCGCGGCCACAGCAAGTCCGGTGAAGGACTGGACCATGTCCGGCGAGGCCGAGGCGAGTGCCGCGAAGATGTTCGGCGCGAGATACCAGCCGGTGCGCGTGCGCAGGTTCACTGCTGCCGGATAGGTCGGGTTGAGGATCGACCCTTCCGGCGCACTCACGGTGAACGGGCGATAGCACCCGGCATTGCCGCGCACCGTCGGCGTCAGCATGCACTTCAGCGGATAGGTCGCGTGGGCCGCCGTGTAGTTCAGCGTCGAGTTCAGGCCACCCTGCGGCAGCTGCGGCGGGGCACCGTCGAAATCGACGGTGATGCTGTCGCCTTCCACCTTCACCAGAACCGGGTAGGTGATCTTTTCGCCGAGCGGGTTGTTGGTGATGACCGAGCGGTAGTCGCCGTCGGGCAACGCCCGGATGGCGTCGCGCATGGCTTTTTCCGACAAGCCCTGCACGACCTCGGCCAACGCGCCCAGGTCATGCATGCCATAGTCGTGCATGAAGGCATCGAGACGTTCCGCGCCGAGCTTGTTGGCTGCGACGAAGGAGAAGATGTCGCCCAGGACCTGGTCGCCGTTGCGGACGTTCTGGCGAATGAGCTGGATCAGCGTCTCGTTCGGCTTGCCCTCCTCGAAGATCTTCATCGGCGGTATCTGCAGGCCTTCCTCGTAGATCTCGCGGGCATGGAGCGAGTCCTTGGTGCCGCCGATATCCGAGACGTGGCCGACAGTGCCCATCAGGCCCACCAGCTTGCCATTGCGGAAGGCCGGTGTGACGATGGCGATGTCGAACAGATGACCGGCGCACAGCCACGGGTCGTTGGTGATCAGCACGTCGCCGGGCTTGAGCGTCTCGGCGGGGTAGCGTGCCAGCAGCGCCTTGACCGCGCGGGGAAGCGTCAGGTTGAAGACCGGCATCGCGCGCGGGCTGTGGGCCAGCGTCTCGCCGTCCTTGTCGAGGAGCTCGCAGGCGAAGTCCTGCGCCTCGGCGATGACCAGCGAGAATGCGGTCCGGCACACGGTGAGCCACATCTCCTCGACGACGTTGACGAGGCGCGACCACATGATCTCTAGGCCGATCGGGTCGGCCTTGATGCGGGCCACCGCTTCTGCCCTCGTCATGTCAGCAGTGACGAACGCATCGGCGGCCTTGAGCGCGCCGACCTGCACGCAAAGATTCTGGCTGGCGTCGATCGTCACGCTATCCGACGGGCCGACGACGGTGGTGGATTCCCGCTCCTCGATGATTGCCGGGCCGGGGATCGTGTCGCCGGTTCGCAGCGCGTAGCGGTCGTAGACCGCAGTCTCGAACTCGCCTTCGTCGAACCAGCAGACGCGGTGACCCTTGACCCGGGCTGCCGTATCGCCGCCACCGGTGGCGCCGGTCAGCGAAAGCTGCGGCGTGGGGCCGGCGACGCGAACGCGGAAGTTGACGGATTCGAAGCGCGCGCCCTCGAAAGGCTCGGCATAGCGGGCGGAATAGGCACGAACGAATGCTTCGCGAATGGCGGGCAGGTCGGCTTCGCCGAGCGTGGTGTTGGGGAGCGGCACGCTGATGTCGTGCATCTGGCCGACAAGGCGCATGTCGGCGCTGCGCTCGACCACGATATCGGCTGCCGCAATGCCCGAACGGGTAAGCTGGTGACGTCCCTCGTCTTCGAGGCCCGTCAGCACGCCATTGGCGGCTTCCGCGTCAAAACCTGATTTCAGCTCGACACGCAGCGACCGCACGCCCTCGAAGGACAAGGGCGCCGCAAGGAAACCGAGCGCCGATGCAGCACCCGATGCCGGCGGGATCAGGACGGAGCTGATGCCCATGGCGCGCGCCACGTCGACCGCATGGGCCGGACCGGCGCCGCCGAAACCGACCATGGAGTATTCGCGCGGATCCTTGCCGCGCTCGACCAGGTGCACGCGCGCCGCCGAGGCCATGCTCTCGACGACCACCTTGTGGATGCCGAGGGCAGCTTCTTCGATGGTCAGGTTCAGAGGCTCAGCCACGCGCGCAATGGCTGCACGGGCGGCCTCGAGGTCGAGCTTCATGCGACCGCCGAGGAAGAAGTTTGGGTCGTAGTAGCCAAGCGTGAGGTTGGCGTCGGTAACCGTCGGCTGCTTTCCGCCCATGCCATAGCAGGCCGGGCCCGGGTCGGAGCTCGCGGAATGAGGGCCTACCTTCAAGAGGCCGACGTCGTCGATGGCGGCGATCGAGCCGCCGCCGGCGCCGATCTCGATCATTTCGATCACTGGCGCCTTGATCGGCAGCCCCGAGCCCTTGACGAAGCGGTGGACGCGCGCGGCCTCCATCATCGGCGAGATTTCGGCGCGGCCGTTCTCGATCATGCAAGCCTTTGCGGTCGTGCCGCCCATGTCGAAGGAAATGACGTCGGAAAGACCGGCTGCCTGGCCGAACAGCGCGGTGGCGAGCCCGCCGCCCGCAGGGCCGCTTTCCAGCAGGCGGATCGGGAAGTCTCGCGCGGTTTCCAGGGACATGAGGCCGCCGGCGGAATGCATGAGCCGCAGCGAGCCCGTGAAGCCTGCGCTGCGCAGCGACTTCTCCAGCTTGGTGAGATAGCGGTGCATCAAAGGCTGCACGAAGGCATTGGCGCAGGTCGTGACCGTGCGCTGGTATTCGCCCATTTCCGCCACGACCTCGCTCGACATCGAGATCGAGAGATCAGGGAAGGCGGCGCGGATGATGTCGGCGGCGCGGCGTTCATGCGCGGTGTTTGCGTAGGAATGGATGAAGGCAATCGCGATGGCCTCGCAGCCCTGCGCGACTAGCGATTTCGCTGCCAGCAGAACCTGTGCTTCGTCGAGGGGCATCTCCACGTCGCCGCCGGCCGTCATGCGCTCATCGACTTCGAGGCGCAGGTCGCGCCTGACCATGGGATCGGGGAAGGAAACGAATAGGTCGTAGATGTCGTAGCGCTGCTCGGTGCCCATTTCGAGCAGGTCGCGGAAGCCGCGTGTCGTGATGAGGCCGACCGGCGCGCCCTTACGCTCGATGACGGCGTTGGTGACCAGCGTGGTGCCGTGAACGATCTCGCCGACATCCCGGTGCGTGATGTTCTGCAGGGCAAGCAGCTCCTGTAGGCCAAGAAGTGCGGCCTGGGAGGGGTCGTGAGGCGTGGTCAGGCGCTTGTGAAGCGTTACGGAGTGGTTCTGGCTGTCATAAAGCACGAAGTCGGTGAAGGTCCCACCAATGTCGAACCCGACGCGCCAGCGGTTGGGCAGATCACTCATTACATGATGTCCTTTTCTTCAGATCCGGGGTGCGACGAAGGCGCTGTCGCCAAGGTCCTCGGCAATGCGGGCCGCACCTTTGGCGAGGGCAGCGATCATCTCGTCGCGGCCTTTGATGTCCACGAGTGCGTGGGGGTAAACGATGCAGAGGCTGACGGCTTCGTCGGTGCGGGGGTCGGCGACCGATATCGCGATGGCGTCCACCCCAGGTGTCGCCTCCTGGCTCGAATAGGCGAAGCCTTGGTGCCGTACCTTCGAGAGCTGTTCGGTGAGATCGGCCAGCACGCCATGTCCGGTGTAGAGTGCATGGACTGCCTCGTCGCCAAGTCGCGCCAGCAGCGAGCGGCCGGTAGCGCTGAGATGGGCAGGCAGGCGCCGGCCGATGTTGCTGACGACGCGCAGTGCGTTGGTGCCCTGGAAGTCGGCCACGGCAGTCACTTCCTTGCCGTCGCGCACGGAGATGTATCCGGTATGGCCAAAGGTGGTGCTGGCTTCGGCGACCACTTCGCTGGCGCGGCCGATCAGTAGCGAGGAACGACGGTAGGCCGCGGCAAGGTCGAGCATCAGGCGGCCAGGGCGATGCCGGTGGCTGTCGCCGATCGTCTCCAGCATGTTCGCTTCGCGCATCGCCTTCAACAGGCGCGACGCATTGGCCTTCGGCATGCCGAGCAGCCTCACGACGTCCGAGACCGTGAGGTCGGGACAGTCGTTGCCGAAGCACCTCAGCACATCCGCGGCATTGTTCAGGACCGACATTGCTCCTCCGAGTCGTTCCATTAAATGGAACTCAGGTTCCACTTTCTGCAACCAATGCTCTCGTCTGTTCATTCGGTCAAGTTAAAAAATGAGCCGACTTCCCGATGCCACCGGACAGGCGGCATCGGGGATCGCAAAGGCAATGCTCCGCCAATCCCGGCAGTGATGCCGGGATCGAGCGAAGTCCTCAGATCAAGAAATTGATTTTATTGGGCGCAGTCGCCTCAGGCGGCGCCGCGCACCTCGACGAGCCGGGCCAGAAGGCTGGCGCCGACGGGCAGGATCGTGTCGTCGAAAATGAATCCGGAATTGTGCAGCGGAACGGTTCCGCCATGCCCCAGATTGAAGAAAGCACCCGGAACCACGCGCAGGAGATCGGCCATGTCCTCCGATCCCATAGTCAGTTCGGCATTCGGTTGCGCCTTGTCGCCGACGATCTCCTGCGCCACCTCGATGAGGTTGCCCACCCGCTCCGGATCGTTCGAAAGGACATCGAAGATGTTGCGGATGTCGGCCACAATCTCGATTTCGTGGGCGAGCGCGAAGCCGGCGCAGAGCTTGCGGATGCGGTTTTCGATCATCACGCCGTCGGCGTCGTCGAAATAGCGGAAGGTGCCGCGCAGGATCGCCGTTTCCGGGATGACGTTGTAGGCGGAGCCGGCATGGAACTGCGTGACCGAAACGACGGCGGGATGTGTCGGATCGGTGTTGCGCGAGACGATCTCCTGCATCTCCTTCACCAGGCCTGAGCCGATGGTGATCGGATCGCGGCTTGCCTGGGGCATCGCGCCATGACTGCCACGGCCATGAAGGGTGATGTCGAAGAAGCTGGCGCCGGCCTGCGCCTTGCCCGGCCGGATCGTCAACTGGGAGTGCCCCTGGTAGGGCGAATTGTGCATTCCATAGAGCTCGTCGCAGGGGAAGCGGTCGAACAGGCCGTCGCGCAGCATGGCCCTCGCGCCGCCAAGGCCTTCCTCCGCCGGCTGGAAGATCAGCACGGCACGACCTGCGAAATCGCGATTGCCGGCGAGATAGCGCGCGGCGCCGAGCAGCATGGTGGTGTGGCCATCGTGACCGCAGCCATGAAACACGCCGGGGTTCTTCGACGCATAGGGCAGGTTGGTCAGTTCATCCATCGGCAGGGCATCCATGTCGGCGCGTAAGCCAATGCTGCGCCCCGGCCTGATACCCTCGATGACGCCGACCAGGCCGGTTCCGCCGATGCTGCGCTCGACGGTGACGCCCCAGCTTTCAAGCAGTTCCGCCACCCGTTGGGAGGTGCGATGCTCCTCGAATCCGAGTTCAGGATGCTGGTGGAAATCCTGGCGTATCGCGGTGAGATCGTCGGCGAACTGGGCGATCTGTTCAATCACAGGCATGGCGGACCGTCATTGTTGGCTTTGCCCGTCTGTGGCACTGGCGTCTTGTGAAGGCAAGCGTTTCGTCCTAGGGCGTCGAAGACGTGAACGGAGGCACGGGTCGACTGACCGTCGCGCCGACACTTCCAAATCCAGCCGCCTGAAAGAGGAAGACATGCCAGCACAAGAGACAATCGAGACGATTGCGGAAGAAGCCGGGCAGTGGCGCCGCCACCTCCACCAGCATCCCGAGCTCTTGTTCGACCTGCCTGCGACGTCGGCCTTCGTCGCCGACAAGCTGAGGTCGTTCGGCTGTGACGAGGTCGTCACCGGCATTGCGACGTCGGGCGTCGTCGCGGTGGTGAAGGGAAAGGCGGGTGCCGGTCGCACCATCGGCCTACGGGCCGACATGGACGCGCTGCCGATAGCCGAGCAGACCAATCTGGCCCATGCTTCCAAAACACCGGGCAAGATGCATGCGTGCGGCCATGACGGCCACACGGCGATGCTGCTCGGCGCTGCGCGTCACCTTGCCTCGACGAGGGACTTCGCCGGCACGGCCGTGCTCATTTTCCAGCCGGCCGAGGAGGGCGGCGCCGGCGGGCGCGTGATGCTGGAAGAGGGGCTGCTCGAACGTTTCGGCATCGAGGAGGTGTTCGGCATGCACAACGAGCCGGGCCTGCCTGTCGGTTCCTTCGCCATTCGGCCGGGTCCGATGCTGGCAGCGGCAGACCGCTTCGTGGTCACGCTGAACGGCAAGGGCTCGCATGCCGCTTCGCCGCATGAATCGCGCGACCCTATCCTGATAAGCGCGCATCTGGTGACGGCGCTGCAGTCGATCGCCTCGCGCAACGTGGATCCCTTCGACCCCGTCGTGGTCTCGGTGACCTATCTCGCCGGCGGCAGTGCGGCGGCACTGAACGTCATCCCGGAGCAGGCCGTCGTCGGCGGCACGATCAGGACGATCGACGCCAGGACGCGTAAGGCCGTCGAGCAGCGCTTCAGGGACATCGTCGCCAACACCGCGCGCCTCTTCGAGGCTCAGGCGGAAATCGACTGGCGGCCCGGCTATCCGGTCACCGTCAACGATCCGGAGATGACGAAGGCCGCGATTTCGGTCGCTTCCGACGTTGCCGGCGCGGACAAGGTCAACGGCAACTGCCAGTGCACGATGGGCGCCGAGGACTTCTCCTACATGCTCGAGAAGCGACCTGGGGCGATCATCTGGCTGGGCAACGGCGATTCGGCCGGGCTTCACAATCCGGCCTATGATTTTAACGACGACGCGATCATCCATGGCGTTCGCTACTGGACAGCGCTCGTTAGTGGGAGAACTAGCGCTGCCGATTGAGCGATGACTGCTGGGATTGGGGCCCGCTCACTTTCGGGCCGCGGCCTTTTGGCAGCAGCGATCGCGATCACGTTGGCAGCGATCCTGATCTGGACACCGCGCTTCCCAACGCTTGGTGTTCTGGTGCTGGGTGGGGCCGCGACATCGGCGCCTTACAGTCTGGGCGCCTGAACGCCCCAGCGGCGCCGATCCGACCGGATTTGGTTGGCGGGCCTGCGCCGCACGCGACATGCCAATAGGGCGGTCGCTTCAATCCCTGCCGGTGTGCGGCTGCCCGGCCGCACTGCCGGCTTTTGCTGCGAACCGCGGCGTGGCGCCTGCAGCTTCCTCGCAGAGTTCCAAATGCCTGGCCAGCGCCTGGTTCGAAAGGACCGCGCTGATGGTGGTGATGTCGCGTCCCTGATGCTTGGGCATCTGCTGGACCTCCTTCAGCCTTTCCAGAAGTGCGAGTCGGGTCATGATTTCCCTCCTTTGCTGGCAGGGAGTGGTCGTTGAGAGCATCCCAAACGAACCCTGCGGGACGTACGGCGAGCTGGCGGGTGGCGGCCGTCAGGCCGCCTTCTTGCCTGCGTCGAACGGGATCTCGATGTCGACGGCGAGCGTCGAGACCTTCGCGCCGCGCTCCATCTTGACGCTGACTTTGTCGTCGTCGATCTGCATGTGCTTGGAGATAGCGCGCAGGATTTCGTCGCGCAATTTGGCAACGAGGTCCGAATCGCCTGCCGAAGCACGCTCGTGGGCCAACAGCACCTGCAGGCGCTCGCGCGCGGCGGGGGCCGACTGGGGGCGGGAAAAGAGCTGGAAGAATTTCATGCCGCTTTCCTTCCGAAGATCTTGCCGAAGAAACCCCGCTTTTCGCCCGGGATGGTGACTGGCAGGTCCTCGCCCTTGAGCCGGCGCGCGGCATTGAAATAGGCGACCGCCGGCGCGCTGCGGCCATCCGCCAGGGTGACGGGGGAGCCGACATTGGATGCGCGCAGCACGTCCATGCTTTCCGGTATGATGCCGAGCAGCGGGATCGACAGGATCTCGAGGACGTCGTCCACCTTCAGCATGTCGCCGCGCTCGGCGCGAGCCGGGTCGTAGCGGGTGAGAAGCAGGTGCTTTTCCATGCGCTCGCCATTCTCTGCCTTGAGCGTCTTGGAATCGAGCAGGCCGATGATGCGATCGGAATCGCGCACCGAAGAAACTTCCGGATTGGTCACGACGATGGCCACATCCGCATGGCGCATGGCAAGCGTCGCGCCGCGCTCGATGCCAGCCGGGCTGTCGCAGATGACCCAGTCGAAAGTCTTTTTCAGCGCGGCGATGACCTTCTCGACACCTTCCGGCGTGAGGTTGTCCTTGTCGCGTGTCTGCGAGGCTGCCAGCAGGTAGAGCGTCTCCAGCCGCTTGTCGCGGATCAGCGCTTGCGCCAGCTTGGCTTCGCCCTGGATCACGTTGACGAGGTCGTAGACCACCCGTCTTTCGGCGCCCATGACGAGGTCGAGATTGCGCAGGCCTACGTCGAAGTCCACGACCACGACCTTGTCGCCGCTTTGCGCGAGGGCCGCGCCCAGTGCGGCGGAAGACGTCGTCTTGCCGACGCCGCCTTTACCCGAAGTGACCACGACCACTTTGCCCATAGACCTCTCTCCTGTTTATTCGATTGGGCACGCCTTCGGCTCAGCCGAGGGTTGCCGCCTTGATTGCGTCGCCTTCGAGCCAGATCTGGACGGCCTTCCCGCGCAGATTGGGCTCCATGTCCTCGGCTGTCTTGTAGAAGCCGTCGATGGCGATGAGTTCGGCTTCCAGCTTGCGGCAAAAGATGCGCGCGGAGGCGTTGCCCGTCGTGCCGGCCATCGCCCGTCCCCGCAGCGTGCCGTAGATGTGGATCGATCCGCCGGCAACGACCTCGGCGCCGGATGCAACCGATCCGACAATGGTCACATCGCCTTCGGGGAAGAAGAGCGACTGCCCCGAGCGCACCGGCTGGGTAACGACGATCGAAGGCGTGGCCTTGGCCGGCTGCGGGTCGGAAGGCACGACGTGTTCGGTGGTGCCGGCTTCGTCGTCCTCATGCGCGACCGGCGCTTCGAAGTCCGAGGCCGGGCGTCCGTCGCTCATCGCCGGTGGCATGTCCGAGCCGAGCAATGAGGGCATCGCGCCTTCAATGCCCATGATCCGCACATTGCGTCTGCCGAGTTGGTCGACGAGTTCGCGAATCTGCAAGCGATCGATGGGTAGCCCGCCCACGTCGAGGACGATCGGGCGTCGCAGGAAAAATCCGGCCGAGCGGGCGGCCAGATCGTCGAGGCGCGCCAGCCAGTCCTCGAAAGGGAGTTCCGGGGTAAGTGCGAGCGCAAGGAAGGATCGCCCCTTGAGGCGGATCGGCCGGGGTTGAGTTAACACTTCGGTCATCTTGGTTAATTTTCGGTTGCTTCGGTGTAGCGAGGAAATGGTTAACGAATGGTTAATATCTGAGGCGGGTTGACCGGAGTTCGCCCTTTTGAAATTTGATGATGTAGATAAAAACTATTTTTAATCAGACGCTTAATCGAAATATCGGCTGAAACTAAAATTGATACGAGCCCAGCATGCTGATCTCGACGTCAAAACTCGAATGCGGGCATTGAGCGACCGACAAGATGGATTTCGGCAAGAATCGAGCCCACATGAGAACAGCTCGAAATTGGTTCCATAAGATATCTTATGCGGCTTTCGCGTTGGCCGCGCGCAGATTTTCAAATGCAACAGAGACAGTTTGACCCGCCGTCTATGCGCGCTACGAGCATCGGGAAGCTCACCCGGTGAAAGCGGAATGGAACCTCGGCGAACGATACGCCACGGGTCGGAGGTCCCGTGGCGCTTGTCGTCGTGGACGTGCGAGTCGACTACTTCAGCACGGCAGTCACGCGGTCTCCTTCGTCGTTCAGTTGAATCGACACGTTGTCGCCGGCCTGGAGCGGGGGCAAGGCGACGTCGCGCGGCACCGTGTAGCTTCTGCCGTTCTCGAGCGTGATGACACGCACGTCGTGATTGTATTTGGCTACGACGCCGCCACTGGACGATGCCAGTGCTGCGCCCGCAAGGAAAATGAGAGGCGAAGCGATGAGGAGGATGGTCTTCATTTTAGGTGTGCCTTCTATTTTGGACAATGGAGGGGCGCTCCTGGCATCGCTGATGCCTGGATCGTCCACGCCAGTGTTTTTCGTAAAGATCTGACTTCGGTCCGATGACCGGCGATGCGGGCCTGCGGACTGGCCGCTAGCCATGTTCGAGTATCAGCAGGGCATTTCCGTCTCCTTCCTGGTGGCGGCTTTTCGAGCCGTTGTTGAAGGCTGCGCTTTCCAGTTACTGGAAAGTCAAGCGGGTCGATGGACAGCTGTGTCTGATGGCTTTGCCGGGTAGAAACCTCTTTGCAAATCGGCGGTTAGCACCCTCGTGCATGGGCATCTGGCCATCTCTCATGAGGATGTGAGCGCGGTTGATTCGCTGCCGATCGGAGGTTTTCTGCGGCGATGCATGCAAATTGGCTGCAGCAACAGAAGACGGTTGACCTTCCTGTAACTGGAAACTCTAGCTTCGCCGAAAATCATCAAGCGGCGTCGTCACAGACGTCGCATTTTTGTCGACGGGATCGTTTCAAATGACTGGGAAGACTAGAATAATACTGGTGGCCGCAGCCGCGTTGAGTGGCGCTGCATGGTTCTCCTATACCGATGGCGTGCCAGCCTATGTCAGGCAGGCTATGGCCTCCGGCGAGACGAGCCAGACCGCGCCAACACCCCCGCCTCCACAGGTGCCGGTGGCGGAAGTCATCACCCGCGTGCTTGCGCCGTCGTCCGAGTTTACCGGCGTCGTCGCAGCCGCCAAGACCGTCGAACTCCGCTCCCGTGTCGGCGGCACCATCGAATCGGTCAGCGTTCCCGAGGGTGGGCTCGTCGAGCGCGGCCAGTTGCTCTTCCAGATCGACCCTCGCCCGTTTGAGGTTGCACTCCAGAATGCGGAAGCGCAATTGCAACGGGCCGAGGTTCTGCTCTCCCAGGCCGAGACCGACCTCGATCGATCGCAGCGGCTGCTCCCGAGTGGAGCCATCGCCAGCAAGACCTATGATGACGACGTGTCCGGGAGGCAGGAGCGGCAAGCGCAGGTGCTTGAGGCAAAGGCCGCAAATGCAGCAGCCAGCCTCGACCTTTCCTATTCCCGCGTGACCGCCCCGATCGCCGGACGCGTCGACAGGGTACTTGTGACAGAAGGAAACCTCGTCACCGGCGCATCCGGAGGCGCCGCGACATTGCTCACCACGATCGTGTCGGTCGACCCTGCCCATGTCTATTTCGATATCGATGAAGCGACTTATCTGAACTTTCTGGGCCAAGCCCGCCCCGCCGCCGCCGGGCGCAAGGGCGCCTCGTTCCCGGTGGAAGTCGGGCTCGCCACCGAGAACGGCTACCCGCATTCGGGTACCTTGGACTTCGTCGGAAATCGTCTCGATCGTGGCACCGGTACGATCCGCGCCCGAGCGGTGCTGGCCAATCCCGACGGCCGGCTGACACCTGGCCTGTTCGCGCGGGTGAAACTTGCGACCAGCGCGCCCCAAGAAACCGTTCTCATCGACGATCAGGCAGTCGGGACCGATCAGGGACGCCGCTACGTCCTGGTGCTGGGCGCTGGCGATATGGTCGAATACCGGCCGGTCGAACTGGGCGCGATGAACGAGGGACTGCGCGTTGTTGCAAGCGGCCTCAACCCCGGCGACACGGTCATCATCAAGGGGCTTGTCCGGCCCGGCATGCAGGTTACCCCGAATCGGATCGCGATGGCGCCCGATCAGCGTTCGGTCGACGGCGCTGCCGACGGCGACACGCAGGAGGCACGTCGATGAGCCTGCCGCACTTTTTCATCAATCGCCCGATCTTTGCGATCGTGCTGTCGGCTCTCATGCTGATTGCCGGCGCGATGGCACTGTTCCGTCTCTCCCTGAGTGAATATCCGTCCGTCACCCCGCCGACCGTGCAGGTGACGGCAAGCTATCCCGGCGCCAATCCCGAGGTGATCGCCGAAACGGTCGCATCGCCACTCGAGCAGTCGATCAATGGCGTCGAAGGCATGCTCTATATGAGCTCGCAGGCCGCGACCGACGGTCGGATGACGCTCACGGTCACCTTCGCGCAGGGCACGGATCCTGATATGGCCCAGATCCAGGTGCAGAACCGCGTGTCGCGGGCGCTGCCACGCCTGCCGGAAGAAGTTCAGCGCATCGGCGTTGTTACCCAGAAGACGTCGCCCGACATCCTGATGGTGGTGCATCTTGTATCGCCCGACAAACGCTACGATCCGCTCTACATCTCCAACTTTGCTACCCTCCAGATTCGCGACACGCTCGCCCGCCTGCCAGGGGTTGGCGACGTCATCATTTGGGGCGCCGGCGAATACGCCATGCGCGTCTGGCTGGACCCCGCCAAGGTTGCCGCGCGCGGCATGACCGCGAGCGATGTCGTCGCTGCCATTCGCGAACAAAACGTCCAGGTCGCAGCCGGCTCGGTAGGCCAGCAGCCGTCGGCGGCAGCCAGCTACGAGGTCACGGTCAGTACGTTGGGGCGGCTGTCCAGCGAGGAACAGTTCGGCGAGATCGTGATCAAGACAGGCGATGACGGGCAGATCGTGCGCCTGCGCGATGTTGCCCGGATTGGTCTCGGCGCCGATGGCTACGCGTTGCGCAGCCTGCTCGACGGCGAGCCGGCCGTCGCGATACAGATCATCCAGCGGCCCGGCGCAAATGCACTGGACGTCTCCAACGCCGTGCACGCCGAGATGGAGCAGTTGCAGCAAGGTTTTCCGGAGGGCCTGGAATACCGTATTGCCTACGATCCGACCGTCTTCGTGCGTGCGTCGCTTGCCGCCGTCATGACGACGCTGCTCGAAGCGATCGTCCTGGTCGTCATCGTGGTCGTCCTGTTCCTGCAGACGTGGCGTGCGTCCATCATTCCGCTGGTGGCCGTGCCCATATCGCTCGTCGGCACGCTCGCGGTGATGTATCTCATGGGTTTCTCGCTCAACACCTTGTCGCTGTTCGGCCTGGTCCTGTCGATCGGCATCGTGGTCGACGACGCCATCGTTGTGGTCGAGAATGTCGAACGGCACATCGGCCTTGGCGAAACGCCGAAGGAAGCGGCGCGCAAGGCGATGGACGAGGTGACCGCACCGATCATTGCGATCACGTCCGTCCTGGCTGCCGTGTTCATCCCGTCCGCATTTCTGTCGGGTCTTCAGGGCGAGTTCTACCGTCAGTTCGCGGTGACGATCGCCATCTCGACGGTGCTTTCGGCGATCAACTCGCTGACGCTTTCGCCGGCATTGGCTGCGATGCTGCTGAAACCGCACCATGGCGGTGCCCGCCGCGATTGGCTGACCCGCGGCATCGACTTCCTGTTCGGCAGGTTCTTCCGGCTGTTCAACCGCTTCTTCGACAGGGCGTCGAACGCCTATGTCGGAACCGCGCGCCGCGCCATCCGCATCAGCGGCGTGGTGTTCGTCATCTATGCGGGGCTGCTGGGCGCGACGTATCTCGGGTTCCAAAGTATCCCGAGCGGCTTCGTGCCCGCGCAGGACAAGTACTACCTCGTCGGCATCGCGCAGTTGCCCTCTGGCGCCTCGCTCGATCGTACCGAAGCAGTCGTCAAGGAGATGTCCAGGATTGCGCTGGCCGAGCCCGGTGTCGAAAGCATCGTCGCCTTTCCCGGCCTCTCGGTGAACGGCTTCGTCAACCTGCCCAACGCCGCCGTGGTCTTCGCCATGCTCGACCCCTTCGATCAGCGCAAGGATCCGTCGCTTTCAGCCAACGCCATCGCCGGGCGCCTGATGGGCAAATACAGCCAGATCCCCGACGGCTTCGTCGGCATCTTCCCGCCGCCGCCGGTTCCCGGGCTAGGCACGACAGGTGGCTTCAAGCTTCAGGTCGAGGATCGCGCCGGCATGGGCCTCGAGGCCCTGGCCAAGGTGCAGGGCGAGATCATGGCCAAGGCGGCCGCGGCACCTGAACTCGCCGGCATGATGGCGAGCTTTCAGGTCAATGCCCCGCAGGTCCAGGTCGATCTCGATAGGGTCAAGGCCAAGGCACAAGGTGTTCCGCTGACGGGGATCTTCGAGACGCTGCAGGTCAATCTCGGCTCGCTCTACGCCAACGACTTCAACCGCTTCGGCCGCACCTATCGCGTCATCGTGCAGGCCGATGCGCCCTTCCGCGCCGAGGTGGATGACATCGCACGCCTGAAGGTTCGCAACGCCGCTGGCGAAATGGTGCCGCTTGCGGCGCTTGCCACCATCGCCACCAGCTCGGGCCCCGACCGTGTGATGCACTACAATGGATATCCCTCGGTCGACATCACGGGAGGTCCGGCACAGGGCTATTCGTCCGGGCAGGCGACGGCGGCAATGGAGCGGATATTGCGCGAGACGCTGCCGGCCGGCATGGCGTACGAATGGACCGACCTGGTCTTCCAGGAGAAACAGGCAGGCAACACGGCCATGATCGTGTTCCCGCTCGCGGTCTTGTTGGCGTTCCTGATCCTGGCGGCACAGTACAACAGCTGGTCCCTGCCGTTTGCTGTCCTGCTCATCGCGCCGCTGGCAGTGCTCTCGGCAATCGGAGGGGTCTGGCTCTCGAACGGCGACAACAACATCTTCACGCAGATCGCGTTTGTCGTCCTTGTCGGGCTTGCGGCCAAGAACGCGATCCTCATCGTCGAGTTCGCCCATGAGGAGGAAAAGAAAGGTAGCGATCCTCTGGCGGCGGTGCTCGAAGCCGCGCGCCTGCGCCTGAGGCCGATCCTGATGACGTCGCTCGCCTTCATTGCCGGCGTCGTGCCTCTGGTCATCGCAACCGGCGCTGGCGCCGAGATGCGCCATGCCATGGGCATCGCCGTGTTCGCCGGCATGCTTGGCGTTACGGTGTTCGGATTGATCCTGACGCCCGTCTTCTACGTGGTCATCAGACGGTTTGTGCTGCGGCGTGAACGCAACATCGGGGCGACGATGGCCGGCTCCGAAAGCGAGGTCGTTCACTAGATCCAGGCATTGACGTAGCACCGGCTGGGGTTGCCTTCGACGGCTGACACGGGGGCTTCCCGGCCGGCGGCTTGGAGCCGCTCCTTGCGTGACTGAATCGTTGGCGCGGCTTTTGTTGGAAAGCGCCGAGCGATTGCGGTGCGGTTTGGTGTGGCGTTGTCGTCGGTTCCGCAACGATGATCGCCATGATGCCGCGCCGGAGCCGATTGCTCACCCTCTTCGACATCACCACCCTTGCGCGTCAACCCGCCGACCTTGCCGTCGCCACCGTCAATGCGGGTTTTGATACCTTCGGATATTGCTTCGCTGCGCTTGCAATCAGCATGTCGAGGAAGCTGCGCACCGGCGTGCTCGGGGTCCGCTCGCGCAAGGTCAGAGTGACCACCTCCCGATCTAGTTGCGGCTCTACCAGGGGGCGCACCTCGGTAAGGGTCGAGGCCGACAGCGAGTGAGAGTTCTCTGGAGCAATGCACACCCCGAGACCCCGATCGACCAGGGACAGCATCGTCGATGAGAAATTGACGGCAAAGAGCCGGTTTACGGAAATCTCGTTCTCACCCAATACGCGATCCACCATTTTCTGGATCGGACTGTCGGGGGGAAAGCCTACGAGATCTTGCCCCTCCATGTCGATCCAGCGAACCTGCGTGCCGGATTCGAATGGATGGCCCTTTGCAAAGAACACCGCAAAACGGTCGTAGAAGAGATGGTGCTCGCGCACCTTTTCTTCGATTGGACGGCTGGTGGCGACACCGATGTCGACGGAACCGTCCGCAACGAGATCGCGAATACGATTCTCCGGCAAGTCCAGCAGCGACACCTTGACCAGCGGATGCTCTTTCTTGAAGCGGGCAATCACGTCGGGCAGGAGCGACGAGGCAAGTACGATGGCCGCAGCGATCGTAACCTTGCCGGTTCGAAGCGACGCAATGTCATCCATCGTGTTGATGGCATTGTCGACCTGTTCGATGGCCCGGCGGGCCAGCGGCAGGAATATCTCTCCCGCATAGGTCAACCCGACCATGCGCGTATGCCGATCAAACAGCATCACGCCCAATTGTGACTCAAGTTCCTTGATCAAGACGCTGATGGCGGACTGCGTCACGCCGATATGCTCGGTTGCGAGCCGAAAGCGTCCTAATTCCGCGACTGCAACGAATGCGCGCAACTGCTTGATGGTGACATTTTTCATTGAAATGCGTGTCGTCTCCCCCAAGCAATACCATTGCAGAAAGCCGCTCGAAGGTCCATCGCGCGGCCGAACTCCAGGCAGCGCATGAAGGCCCCGGCGGCAATGGCGCATGACGAGCCATCTGGCCCTTCATGCCGGCGGCAGATCGTGCCTGGTCTTCTAGGCGGGAACAGCCGTGTGGATTGCGCAAAGCGGGCCCGCGACAAATTCCCCACGATGCATGACCGAACGGTCGGCAGCGCCACCGGCGACGAGACGCCCGACATTTTCGCTGCGGCTCACGACAAGATCGGCGAAGGCGCCGGCACGGAAGCCGTAATCGGCGCCCAGTCGCATGATCTGCGCGGGTGTGTCGGTGATCATGCGAAAGGCACGGCCGGTCGCATCCTCCATCAAGTGAGCGGCAAGGATGGTCCATCGCGCGATCTCGAGCAGATCGCCGGAGCCGACGGGAACGAAGGCGTCCTGGATATTGTCGGAAGCGGTCGCCACCGGCACGCCGGCGTCGAGCATCTCCGCCACGCGGGTAAGGCCGCGCGGCACGAGTTGACGCCTGTCCCTGCCCTGGAGGAACAGATTGGCCGCGGGCAACGTGCATACGGCGACGCCGGCCTTGGCGGCGGCATCGATCGAACGTCGTGCCTCGTCGTCGGAGACCGCGGAAAGCGACGACACATGGCTGCCGACCACCCTGCCGCCCATGCCGCGCCGCATTGTCTGCTCGACAAGATAGTCGAACCAGCGTGCGCCGGGGTCGAGCGTTTCGTCGATATGCAGATCCACGCAGCGGTCATGACGTTCGGCTACGTCAAGGAGCATGTCGATATAGTTCCTGGGGTCGGGAGCGAGATTGGGCGTGCCGCCTATGCAGTCGGCACCGGCCGCAATGGCGCGTTCGAGAAGTTCGCGTGCGACAGCCAGATCGCCCCGCGCCGCACTCGACGTTGCAAAGGCCACGACCTCGAGGTGTATCCTGCCACGGCTTTTCGCCCGCAGTTCGCACATGGCCTCGACACTCTTGAGTTCCAGCTCGTAGTCGAGATTGGCATGCGTGCGGATAGCGCTCGTGCCCATCGCGACGCATGTGTCGAGCGTCGCTTCGGCGCGCTTGAGAATGTTCTCTTTTTCCAGCCCCTTGGAATAGGCGCGGAACGCCTCGATCGCGCCCATCAACGTGCCGTCACGGTTGGGCGCGTCAGCCAAGGTGAAGCTCTTGTCGAGATGCTGGTGCATGTCGACGAAGCCGGGTGTAACCAGACGTCCGCCGACGTCTATCGACATCACTTCGCTGGCGCAGATCCCCGGTGCGATATCGAGCATCCGTCCCTCGGCGGAAATCAGGATGTCGATAGGGGCCGAGCCACCCGTGCCCACGGGAGACATACCATTTCGCAGCAGTAGCCGAGGCTGTCCTGTCATGCCTTTGTCTCCCGCCTTTCAGCCTTGTCAGACAACTCGGTGACGCAGTTCCCGGCCATCCATCAGGCGCCGGATGTTCTCCCATTCGAGTTCGCGCATCGACCTGTCATTCGAGCGCACGCCGCCAGCAATGTGGGGAGTAAAGACCACATTCGCCTGCGGGTCGTCGGCAAGGCGCAGCAACGGGTTGTCACGCGGCACCGGCTCCCAGGTCCAGCCGTCCGTCGCCACGCCCGACAGGATGCCGACGCGATAGGCGGCGGCCACGTCGGCCTCGTTGAGAACCGTGCTTGCCCCCGTCGAAACGAGATAGGCGCCCGGCTTCATCCGCTCGATGAAAGCATGGTCGATCATCTCGCCAATGCCCTCGCCATGCGGCAGCAGGATGCAGAGGACGTCGCTGCGCGCGCGTATGGAATCGATATCCGCATATTCGACGCCGAACTCGGCTTCGACCGCCGCCGGCAGCCGCGACCGCTTGTTGTACAAGACCTCGCAATCGAAGGCCCGCAGCCGAACGGCAAGTTCGGCACCAATCTCGCCGAATCCGAGAATGCCGACCGTCGCGCCGGCCAGCGAGCGGATCTTGCGGCGCTCCGTCCAGTTGTAGGCAAAATGGTTCTCGTCGCATTTCTTGGGCGGCGTCCCCCAGTCTGGCGTAGCAACCAGCGCATGCTCCGCCTCGCGGCTGGCCTTGACCAAGGACAACACCTGCATCATGGCGTGCTCGGCAACCATCGAGCAGCCGCGCAGCGGCCATCGGCACACGGGTATGCCAGCCTTTCGCGCCGCGTCCGCGTCGATGTCATGTGTCATGCGACCGAGCCGCTGGACCAGGCGAAGCCTGCGGCCGGTGGCAAGCATCTCCGCATCGATCAAGCCGCTGCGCTCGCTTATGAAGACATCGGCGAGCGGCAGCTGCTCCAGGAGCTCGGCACGCGACGGCGCTTCGCACATCGTAATGTCGAGCCCCTCGGGCGCAGCCTCCATGGCTATCTTCTGATGCCGTGGGGCGCGGAAGGTAGCAAACAGGACTTTCAGATTGGACACGGCGTTGCCTTCTTGAAGCGGGTGATGCCGAGGCACCGTTGCGAGCGGGTGATGGCAAGTCAACCGAGTGCTGCGGCCCCTGCCTGCGCGATCTGCTCGTCCTGCTGCGGTGCGACGCCGGAAACGCCGATAGCGCCGACAAGCTCGCCACCTGCGACAAGCGGCAGCCCGCCACGCAGCGGTGTTGCACCCGGCAAGGTCATGACGCCTGGACGACCTGCGATGCGATCCTCCAGTGCACCTGTCGGACCGTTGAAGATTGCAGCCGTACGTGCCTTCGCCACGGCCACCTCGGCCGAAGCGGCGTTGGCGCCGTCACGCCGGATGAACCCCAATAGATGGCCACCGGGATCGACTGCGGCGACGCTGACGTTCCAGCCGTTGGAGGCTGCCTCAGCTACAGCTGCCGCCAACACCCGCTCGATGTCGCCCTGTTCGATTTTCGTCGTCGATTTCATGATGTCCTCCCAAAATTCATTTCGCGCCATTTAGATCGATCGCGAACATCGGCGAAGACGGGGATCGTGCCCAGCCTCTGCCAGTGCCGTCATGGCGACCAACCCTCAAGCCGTTTCCGCGAGGTATTTCATCGCCACGTCGACGCCACCGCGCTGATGCGGAACGCCGGCGAGGTCGAGGCTCATCTCGCAGCCGGCAAGCGTGCCGGCAAGCGTCAGTTCGTTGATGTTGCCAAGATGGCCGATGCGGAACACCTTGTCCGCAACCTTCGACAGGCCCGACCCAAGCGACATGTTGAACTTTTCCAGCGCGATCCGACGGTAGGCATCGGCGCTATGGCCCTCCGGCATCATGACGGTGGTGAGCACCGGCGAATAGTGGATCGGAGAGTTGCAGAGGTTCTCGAGTCCCCAGGCCTGGACTGCGCGGCGGGTGGCCTCGGCAAGGCGCTCGTGGCGAGCAAACACGGCCTCCAGTCCTTCGTCGAGCAGCTTGTCGAGCACGAGCGACAGGCCGAACAGCAGATTGGTGGCCGGGGTGTAGGGAAAGTAGCCGCTCTTGTTGATGGCGATCATCTCGCTCCAGTCCCAATAGGAGCGAGGCATGCCGCCAGCCTTCGACGCTTCGAGGGCCTTTGGGCCAACCGCGTTGAACGACAGGCCGGGCGGCAGCATCAACCCTTTCTGCGAACCAGACACGACGACATCGATGCCCCACTCGTCCATGCGCAGATCGGCCGACGCCAGCCCCGAGATCGTGTCCACCACGAACAGCGCCGGGTGGTTGGCCGCATCGATGGCTGCGCGGATATCGGCCAGGCGGGAGGTCGAACCGGTCGAGGTCTCGTTGTGCACGATGCACACTGCGCGGATTTCATGGTTGCGGTCCTGGCGCAGCGCGTCTTCGATCACGGCCGGATCGGCACCGGCGCGCCAGTTGGTGCCGAGCGTGGTCGGCTTGAGCCCCAGCTTGATCGCCATGCGGCTCCAGAGACTGGCAAAATGGCCAGTCTCGAAGGTGGCGATGCGATCGCCGGGCGAAAACAGGTTGGCCAGCGCAGCTTCCCACGCACCGGTGCCCGAAGCCGGGAAGATCACCACGTCATGCTGGGTCTTGAAGATCTTCTTGATGTCGCGGAGCAGCTTGGAACCCAGTTCGCCGAACTCGGGGCCGCGGTGATCGATCACCTGGCGGCCCGTGGCCGCCAGGACGTCCGCCGGCACGGGCGAAGGTCCCGGTATCTGCAGGAAGTGGGTCCCTTGGTGCATCATAGTAGTCTTCTCCCAATCGTCTCCGAGAGTATTCGGCGAACGTCTTTGATCTTACAATTGAAAAACTATCGGCTTTTATGCAGGTTATTTCATCAATGGCCGGGCGAAATGACCTGCGTCCTGACTTCGCCGAACCTGGAGAACTCAGCTTCGAACCGCTCGCCGGCACCAACCTGGGTGATGCCGGTATAACTGCCTGTGGTCAGCACCGTGCCTGTCGGCGCCCCGCCGCGCCGCGCGAGATGCCGGACCGCCCAGTGCAACAGTTCGAGCGGATCGCCGAAGGGATGCCTAGCCTCCCTCGCCTCGCCATTGACCATGACCTGAACCGAAGCCAGATCCTGCCCGGTCCAAGCGATGGGCGCCCCAAGAACAACACCGCCGCTGGCCTGAAAATCCGCCAGTTTCCAAAGCGGCGCTGCGGCGTTGGCCCCGGCAAGTCGAGTGTGCAAGATCTCAAGCAACGGAACGACATGGCTGAACAGCGCCAGGCACTCAGCCCGACCCAACGTTGCCATCTCCGGCGTGATCTCCTTGCCAAGCCGCATGCCCAGTTCCGCCTCAACACCAAGCTGGGCAGCGCCCGGGGGCAACACGCAGCGCCCGTCCGGTCGCACGATGCCGAGCTTCGGGATCGGCGCGATATAGGGCTCGGGATCGTTGGCCGCCCGTCCGATCTTCCACGCGATCGCCGAGCCGAGCTGGCGCAACACATGATCCTGGATGGCATAGGCATCGGCACGGCTCTGCGGAGCGGGCATGTCAGGCTCCACACCGACCCCGGTGCGGTGAGCCGATAGCAGCAGTTCGCCTGCCTGGGAGGTCAGATCGCCGGCCATTGATAACCTCCGTAGGCGTTGTCGTAGTGTTCGGCCAGATCGATGAGGCTGTTGTCCGACCCGAACGCGCCGACAAGCTGGAAGCCGATCGGCAGGCCGCCAGACGATGGCGAGGCGGGAATGGCTACACCGGGCAATCCACCTGCGTTGGCGAAGGCGGTGAAGACGGCGTGACCGCGGGGCCCGACCTCGATGCCATTGATCCGGGACGGATGCGTCTCCAGCTTCGGCCATGACAGGGCCGCGATACTGGGGGTCATGATGAAATTGTAGGTGGCAAAGACCTTCGCCAGTTGCGCCCTCAGCCTGCCCACCTGAGTGAGCATGTCGAAATAGGACATAGCGTTGACTTCGCCGCCCGTGCGTATCATCGGCACGAGGCTTTCGTTGACCTGGGTCGCATCCCTCGTCTGCATCAGCCAGGCCAGCCCAACCGGCCCGACCATGCCCCAGATGGCGTCCAGCATCTCCGCGTCGAACGGCGTCTCGCCCTGGTCGACGCGACAGCCGAGATCGACGAGCCGCGAGGCCGCGCGGTCAACGCTTGCCGCAATCTCGGTGTCAACTGGCGCCGAGCCGAACCGTGGCACATAGAGGATCCTGGTGGTCTTGGGCACGCGATAGCTGCCGATGCGCGCCTTGGCGGGGAAAGCGAAGGAGGCGCGGTCGTTCGGATCGTGGGCAGCCAGGACCGACGCCGCGAGACGCAGATCCCGCGCGCTTCGCGTCATTGGCCCCACGGTTTCAAAATCGAGCAGCAGGCCCGGCAGCCCGCCACTACGGCCAACGAAGCCCGGACTCGGCTTGAGCCCATAGAGGCCGGTGTGACCGCATGGCCGACGGATCGAGCCGCCCCCGTCCGTGCCGACGGCAAACACGCCCATGCCCGAAGCCGTCGCCGCAACCGCGCCGCCGCTTGACCCGCCTGGAGACAGGTTCGGGTCCCATGGATTGCCCGTCGCGCCGAAGAGCAGGTTGTCGGTAAAGCCCTGCAAGGTGAATTCAGGGACGTTCGTCTTGCCCAGAATGATGGCGCCCGCCGCCCTGAGGCGTTCGACCGGGCTCTCGTCGGCGTCGGGAACATGGTCGGCAAACAGCTTGCTGCCCCAGCTGCAGCGCAAACCGCGCACCTGCAGGTTGTCCTTGACGGTGATCGGGACGCCGTCCAGCGGCCCGAGCGGCTGGCCGGCGCGCCAGCGCATGGCGCTGGCGTGAGCGGCTTCAGCCGCCCCCTTCTCGTCCGGTGTGATGATGGCATTGAGGATCGGGTTGGCGACGCGAATCCTGGCCTGCGTTTCCGACAAGACGTCGACCGGATCGAACCTGCCAAACTTGTAGCCGGCGTTGAGCTCGGCCACATCATGCTTCCATAACGCCATGTTCAGAACCTCAGTCGTTTTCGATATGCGCGATCACATCGAATTCGACGAGCAGTTCCGGTATGCCGAAGGTGCCGGTGACGGTTGCGCGCGACGGCAGCACGTCGCCGTGGAAGAACTCCCGGTAGGCCTCGTTCATGCCCTGGAAATAACGCATGTCGGACAGGTAGATCATGACCCGTGCCACGTCCTTGAGGGTGCCACCGGCCGCTTCGAGCAAGTGCGTCAGGTTGGTCAGGGCCTGCCTGGTCTGCGCCCGGATGTCGCCGACGCCCACGACCTTGCCTTCCAGATCCAGCGCCACGGTCGCGGTGTAGAAATGATTGCCGGCCATGGTGGCCTGGGAATGCGGGTTCGGCGAAACAAGAACCTTGGGCGAGTAGATGGTACGAATTGCCATTTCAGTTAGTCCTCATGCTTAAATTGAAGAGCTGCGAGTGGGATCACGGTCGGCGAGCGCGAGCACGAATTGCGTGAGCACGCGGGTCCCGCTGCCGGTCGGTCCGGAAGGCCCGAAGACGTGCGGCTGTTCCGACCAGCAGGTGTTGTAGAGGTCGAGATGCAGCCATGGCGCGTCGCCCACAAACTGCTTCAGGAACATCGCCGCGACTGGCGTGCTGCCCATCTGCCCGGTCTTCGAGAAGTTGCGCAGGTCGGCGACCGGGCTCTCCAGGAAGGCGAGATATTCATCCCACAGCGGCATTGGCCAGATCTTCTCGCCGGCGACCCTGTCGGATTCGATGAGCAATGACAGGCAGGAAGGCGCCGTCGAGAAAGTGGCAATGCCGAGCGGGCCAAAGATGCCCATGGTCGCGCCGGTGAGCGTCGCCAGATCGATGATCAGCTGTGGTTCGAGCGACCGGGCGTATGACAATGCATCCGCCAGGATCAGCCGGCCCTCGGCGTCGGTGTTGATGACCTCGACAGTCTTGCCGGAATGGGTACGCAGCACGTCCCCTGGCCGCATCGCATTGGGGCCCGGCATATTTTCCGCGACCGCGAAAATCGCGGTCACGGCAAGATCAGGCTTCAGTCTGGCAACCGCCTGCATGGCGCCGGCGACTGCCGCTCCGCCGCCCATGTCGGCCTTCATCTGCTCCATGCCGTGGGCCTGCTTGAGCGAAATGCCGCCACTGTCGAAGGTGACGGTCTTGCCGACGAGGACGACCGGCTTCTGCGTCACCCCCTCCGGCCTGTAGTCGATGCGGATCAGCAACGGCTCGAAGGCGCTGCCCGAAGCCACGGCCAGCAGCCCGCCCATGCCCTGCTTTTCGAGTTCCGCCCGGCCCATGATCGAGATGGACAGGCCGGCCTCGATTGCGAGTTCTTTCATGCGAGCCGCAAAATGCGGCGGCGTCATCACGTTAGGCGGCTCGGTGCAAAGGTCGCGCGCCAGCGCGGCGGCATCGGCTATCGCTCGCGCCCTCTCGAGCGCGCGGTCGGCTTTGGCACTCTCCCATCCACTGCCAAAGGCAAAACCCAGCCTCAGGGCAGGTTCCCCGGAACGGGGAAAGGCCCGCGAAACAAAGTCGTGGTTTGCGAGAAAAGCGCCTTCGGCGATCGCTTGCAGCTTGAGTTCCGGATCGTCCCCCAGTTGGCAGCGAGACGGGATGACGATAGCCGCTCCCTCCACCTTCATCTTGCGCAAGGTGCCCACGGCCTGCGCCGCCTGGCGTCGACCGTCGGCAATGTCGGCGCCGAGCCGGGCAGCGACGACTGGCATATTCCGGTTTTCCAGGAAGAGCGGCCGCGGAACGGAGCCTGAAGCGAGGCGAAGTCTCGTTTCGACCGCGGCAAGCTCTGGGTGATCCGATTGATCAGCCGTCAGGCACAACACGACGGCATCGGGTCCACGCAGTATGCGATCGACCGAGGTGGAACATGACCCATCGCTCATGCCTCCGCACCTGTGGCCGGAGCAGGAAAATGTGTCTTCCAATGGCTGGCAATGTCGGCGCGTCGACAGATCCAGACGTCCTTGTGCCCGACAATGTGGTCGAGGAATCGAGCAAGGCCGCGTGCTCGGCCGGGGTGGCCGGCCATACGCGGATGCAGCCCGATATTCAGCATCCGCGGCGCTTCAGCGCCCTCTTCATAGAGCTGGTCGAAGGCATCTCTCAGCAAAGCATGGAACTCGTCGGCCGTCTGAAGACCGCGCGGCACCAGCTTGCAGTCATTGGTCACCAGCGAATAGGGCACGATGAGCTGCTGGACGCCCCTGACCTCGACCCAATAGGGGACTTCGTCGTTATAGGCGTCGGAATCGTAGCCGATCTGCGCCTCTACCAGCAGTTCGCGTGTATTCGTGCTGGGCCCGTAACGGCAGCACCAGCCTTCGGGCTTGCGTCCGACGGTTGCCTGCAGGCTGTCGATGGCGCGCTGTATGTGCTCGCGCTCCTGCTCACGCGTCAGCAGCCAGGGCTTCTCCCAGCGCCAGCCGTGACAGCAGATATCGGCTCCGTCGGCGGCAATGCGTTCGGCCAGTTCGCGGTGGCGTTCCAGCGCCAGGGCACAAGCAAAGGCGGTGTAGGGCACGTTGCGGTCGGCAAGCATGCGCAGCAGCCGCCAGACGCCCACACGGCTGCCATATTCGTACATCGACTCGGCGGCGAGATCGCGCCCTGCGATGCCGGTGTCCATCCCCTCGCCTTCGGTCAACGCGGTATCGGTCTTGGCATCGCCGTCGAGCGGCGAGTATTCGGAACCTTCCTCGATATTGAGGGCGATGTTCACCGCCAGCCTGGCACCACCGGGCCATTTCGGATTTGGTGGGGTTGCGCCGTAGCCTATGAAATCCCGCGCCGGGCCCTGGCTGTCCTGTTCGCTCATGTTCACTCCGCCTTGGCTCCGCCTTCGATCCACTGACGAAGCAGTTCGCGCTCGTCGTCGGTCATCTCGGTTACGTTTCCAGGCGGCATGACATGCGTCTGGACAGCCTGCTGGTAGACAAGTTGGGCGGCTTTCACCGCGGACGGCGCGGCGTCCAGGATCAGCCCCTTGGGCGGCGCCTCGACAAAACCCGCCTTCGACGGATCTGCCGCATGGCAAGCCACGCAGCGCTGGGTGAGGATGTCGGCAACCTGGCTGTAGGTGACGGTGGGCGTTTCACCGGACACAACGCTGCGCGGGGTCGGAGCGATCATGAACATGGTGGCCAGGATCAGCGCCGCGCCGAAGGCGATGTAGATGGGCCTGGCCTCGCCAGCGTGCATCGTATTGAAGAAGTAGCGCACCGAAACGCCGGCGGCACTGATCAGGATGAAGGCGAGCCAGCCCAGTTCATGCCCATAGACCATCGGGAAATGGGCGCCGATCATTGCGAAGACCACCGGCAGGGTCAGGTAGTTGTTGTGATAGTTGCGCTTCTTGGCTTCGGCGCCGACGTCGAACTGGGCGATCGTTCCATCCGCCATGGCTTTGAGCATGCGCTTTTGGCCCGGCAGAATGACGAACCAGACGTTGCCCGCCATGATCGTACCCATGACGATGCCGACATGCAGGAACGCCGCCTTGCCGCTGAATATCTGGAAGAACGCCCACACCGCACCGGAAAGCAGGACGCCGAGCACGGCAAACAGGATGCGCTCGTCGTTGATCTGCTTGCAGATCACGTCATAGGCGATCCAGCCGAAGACGATCGAGAAGATGCTTACGCATATCGCCAGTACCGGCGAAAGCGCATCGGCACTGCCGGATACGAGGTTCAGGCTCGCGCCATACCAATAGACCACGGCCAGGAGCAGCGCACCGGACATCCAGGTGCCCAGCGATTCCCATTTCGACCATTTCAGCTGTCCCGGAACGTAACCGGGGCCAAGCGGGTAGCGGCTGTAGTTGTAGATCGCACCGCCATGAATCGACCAGAGCTGACCGCTGACACCGTCTACCGGCGGCTCCGGCGGCCGGAACGAACGGTCAATCTTGTTGAAGTAGAACGACGAACCGACCCAGGTTATCGCGGCGACCACATGGAACCAGCGCAGTACCAGATGGAGCCATTCGGCAATGTAGTTTTCCATAATCTGGGATATGCCTTCACTAAAAATCCAGAGGCCGCTTGGTGTTCGGCCTGCGCTAAGAATGGCGAATGCCGGTGATCATTCAATCGCGAAGATCGATACTTTTGTTTCGAGAAAACGATCAATGCTTTTGCGGCACAACGATTGGGAGCGGCGGCTTGGCTTGAACCTGCACAGTGGCTGCCAGAGCGGCCCGGATGTGGATTGTGCGAATGCCGCGCAGCAGCCGGGCATTTGCCGGGCGGCTGCGCAGGACCAACTGGCGTCAAGCCGCCTCGGCACCCGCCATCAGGCTTCCGAAATGCTGCGGATCGTAGGCGTCGGCATCCACGGTGCCCACGGCGCGTCCGCAATAAAGCACCACGACACGAGTCGAGAGCTCCATCAACTCATCGAGATCGCTCGAAATCAGCAGTACGCCTGCTCCTGCTTCCGCCGCCTGCACCAGGCGCTGCCTGATATAGGCGGTGGCCGCGAAATCGAGTCCCCGCGCCGGCTCGTGCGCGATGATCAGCCTTGGATTGGCCGACAGTTCGCGGCCGATGACCACCTTCTGCTGGTTTCCGCCGGACAGGAATTCGAGTTTGGTTTCCGCCGAGCGCGTACGGACGTCGAACTCTGCGATGCAGTGCTTTGCGAACTCGGCGATGTTCTTGCGATTCAGTATTCCGCGACGGGAGAACTGCGGTTCGCCCTCGTGGCCCATGATGAAGTTGGAGGCGATGTCCATCTCGCCGACCACCGCGTGGGCGTGACGGTCCTCCGGAATGATGGCGATACCGCCCCGGCGTCGCGCCTCGACCGAGGTGGTCCCGAGTTCCTTGCCGTAGATACTGATACTGCCGGCAGTGGTGGATTGAAGGCCGATGATCGTTTCGGCCAATTCGGACTGGCCGTTCCCGGCCACGCCGGCCACGCCCAGGATTTCTCCTTCCCTGACCTGCAAGGAGATCTTGTCGAGCAAGGCAACCCCGTCGACGTCGAGCGAGACATTGTCCATGTCGAGCACGACTTCGCCCACTGCCGACCGGCTTCGCCGCTGCGCGGTGTTCACCTCCTGCGACACCATCATGCGGGCGATGTCGGCAATCGTGCCCTCGCCCTTCGCTACAGTTGCGATCTGGCGGCCGTTTCGCAGGACGGTGATGTGATCGGCAAGATCCAGCGCGTGTTCCAGCTTGTGGGTAATGATCACCACCGCATAGCCGCGGTCGCGGAACTGCAGCAGCATCTCCAGCAGACGATCGCTCTGCTGCGGGGTCAAAACTGCCGTCGGCTCGTCCAGGATCAGGATCTTTGCCCCCTGGTAGAGCATCTTCAGTATCTCGACCTGCTGGCGCTGCCCGACGGACAGTTTGCCCACCAATGTGTCAGGCGACAGTTCGAAGCCGAACTGCGCCGACAACTCGCTGAACCGCTCCCGATACTGGCCCCATTTGGGGGCCAGATCGGTCCATTTCAGTGTCGGCATGACGATGTTGTCGAGCACGGAATGTTCCATCACCAAAGAGAAATGCTGGTGGATCATGCCGATCTGGTGGGCGATCGCGTCCCGTGTCGACCAATGAGAGCCGACATCCTGTCCGCCGACGAGCATGCGACCTGCGCTTGGCTGCAGGATCCCGTACAACACGTTCATCAGCGTAGATTTGCCGGCGCCATTTTCGCCGACCAGCGCATGGATTTCGCCGTACCGAAGAGTAACGCTGACATTGTCCAGGGCCTTGAACGAGCCAAATGCCTTGGAGATACCTTCAAGCCTTACCGCTTCGCTTCCAGGACTTGCCTCGACCATCATCCGGCTCCCTTACTTGAACCTGTGCGCGACGACGGGAACCGACAATTCGCCTGCCTGATACCGGCGCACGCTGTCTTCGATCTTGGTGATTTCCTCCGTCGTCAGATGCTCTTTATTGAGCGGCATCACGGAGAAGGTCTTGGCGCCGAATTCGTTGATCTTCGGCTCGACCTTGCCCGAGGCCACGTCCTTGGCGAGAGCATCGTACCAGCCGGCGACATCCAGAATGACGCTGGAGAGCACAGTTTCGGGCGCATCTACCGCCCAGTCGGTCGCGTAGCCGACGAATCTGGTCTTGCCGCTTTGCGAAGCGTCGAGAATGCCACGGGTGCCGACGCCGGCATTGCCGAGCACGATATCGGCGCCTCGCTGGATCTGCAGCGCGGCAACTTCGCGGGCACGCGGGATGTTGGTCCAGTCGCCGGAAAACGCCGACAGGAATTCCACGTTCGGATTGACGACCTTGGCGCCCTCGATGATGCCGCTGAACATGTCCTCGACTGCCTTGACCGGCAATCCGGCGACGCCGGCGATCTTGTTGGACTTGGTGGCCTGGCCCGCGATCAGCCCATTGATGACGCCGTAGGAATAGAAGTCGGGCGCATAGGCGGCGACGTTGTTGGATTTGGGCAGGCTGCTGGTCGTCGACAGCATGGCGAACAGTGTGTTCGGATAGTTCGGTGCCACCTGATCCCAGGCCTTGACCTGGCCGCTCGAGGTGAAGATCACCACCTGGAAGCCGGATTTGGCATAGTTCTCGGCGGTGCTGGCGATCAGCGGGAACGGCACGTTTTCAGCCATGGTCACGTCCCAGCCGTGCTCGTCGATCAGCTTGCGCACACCCTGGTAATGACCGCGGTCCCATCCGTTGACGGAAGCCGGGTTGCTGACGCCGAAGATCACGGCGGCCTTGATCTTGTCTTGCGCGGAAGCTGTGCCGATCATGGCACCGCATAGTGCGACTGCCGCGAGCATTCGGCCGAAATGCCTGCCAATGGCTGCTGTAAAGGTACCCATTATTGCTCTCTCCCCAAGTTATAGTTGCAGAAATATGTTCGACGCAGCGATCAAAGCTGCTCGTAGGGCTTGCCGACCTCACGCGGCGCGCAGCCGCGCTCTGCGAAGGCAAGGACGCCGACCGTCAGAAGGTATGGGATCATCAGGTAGAAATGGGCGTTGCCGCCGAGCACCTGGGTGCGCAGGGCCAGTGCCTCGCCGAGCCCGAACAGCAGGCAGCCGAACAGCGTCCAGCGCGGATACCAGCGCCCGAAATAGACTGCCGCCAGCGCAATGAAACCACGTCCCGCGGTGATGTCGTCGGCAAAGCTGCGGACCCAGCCAACCGTCAGGGCAGCACCGCCCAGGCCGGCGAGGCCGCCGGCAAGCGCCAGGGCGACTGTGCGCACCAGCACGACGTTGATGCCGGCGGAGCGCGCCGCCTTGACGTTCTGCCCCACTGACCGGAGCAACAGCCCAGGCGCGCTGCGGAACAGCATGTACCAGACGACGAAGTAGAGGATGACCGCCAGCCACGCCAATGGCGGAACGGCGAACAGGAACGCGGCGATCGGGTTCTCGCTGAGCGCGCCCGGTGCCGACCAGCCCATGGGCGGGCTCATCTGCTGCAGGTCGTCGGCGGCGATGCGGAAGATGAAGCTGGTCAGTCCGATGGCCGCGATGTTCATCGCCAGCCCCATGACCACCTGGTCTGTCGGTAGCCAGACGGTCAACACCGCGGTGACAAGCCCCATGACCACACCGGCGCTCAGTCCCCAGACCACGCCCATCCAGGGATCGCCGACATAGACGGCGCCGAGTATGCCGAACAAGGCGCCGCACAGCATGACGCCCTCGGCGCCCAGGAACAGCACGCCTGCCCGCTCGGCGATCAGCACGCCCAGTGCGACGATCATGAGCGGCGTGGCGATACGCAGCGCGGAGAGCACAAATTCGAGATCGAAAATCAACGTCCCACTCCGCCAAAAGAGATCATTTTGAAAAGATGCGTCGATCTGACGGCAAGGAGCAGCAACACCGGCAATGCCTGCAGAAGGAAGACCAGCGCCGCCGGCACCCCGGTCATCGCCTGCATGTTTCTACCGCCCGTTTCGAGGCCGGCGAGCAGCAGGGCGGCAAACATCACGCCGACCGGACTGCGGCCGATAAGGGCAGCGAGGATGCCGAGAAAGCCCCACGGTTTCGCCCAAAGCTCGGCAACCTGGAACACGACCCCAAGCGCCTGTATGCCACCGGCAATTCCAGCGATGGCCCCCGCAGCGAGCACGGCCTTGGTCAATGTGATGTTGGTGCGCATGCCCAGCGCCTGGGCAGCACCCGGGTTGCCGCCGAGCGCCTCGAGGCGGAACCCGAAAACCGTGTGCTTGAGGATCCAGCCCGCGATCACCACGATGGCGACGGCAAGGAACACGCCGACATGCACGACGATCACCGGCAGGCGATACTCGACGGGGATCAGCGCGGATTCGGCGAAGAACGAGTCCGGCTGCTTCATCGGGCCGGTGACCATCGCGAGCACGAACTCAACGGCGACGAAGTTCAGCATCACCGTCGTCGTCACCTCGCTGGCGCCGCGTTTCGTCTTGAGCAACAAAGGTGGAACGATGAGAAGCATCCCCGCGGCCGCCGCGGCCGCAAATGCCAGAACGACCATCAAGGGAGCGGGCAGCGTGAAGGCCGTGGTGACGAAGACGGCAGCCAGCGCACCGAGCTGCAGCTGACCTTGCGCGCCGATGTTGAAGAAGCCTGCCTTGAACGGGATCAGGAACGCCAGCCCGCAAAGTGCTGTGGGTGTCGCCTCGATCACCGTTTCAACGATAGCCTGGCGGCTGCCGAGCACGCCCTCGACCATCGCGGAAAGTGCGCTGGTGGCGCTGCCTCCGATCAGTTCGACGAGACCGGCCACGACCAGCATGGTCACGATCAGTGACGAGGCGAAGATGGCAATGTTGGTGAATATTCGAAAGCGGCCGAGATTCATGGACGTCTGCAACGCGTTCAAGCGTAATCCTCAACTGTTTGCTTCCCTCGCGCCGCCATGTATCAAGGCGAATGCCAGCGTATCCGGATTGGTCTCCGGCCACTCGAGAAGCGTTCCCATAGTCAAAGGCTGCTTTCGGCGCAGCACGTATTCTTGAAATGTCAGCGGCCCGTTTAGGCAATCTGCCGACCCCTCTGTGCATTCATCTGACCGTCAATCGACTGATGGAACAATCCTTAAAATAGACACTATAATTCGCATTTCGCGATGAATGCTGCTGCGGCACTTGCCGCCGGGCGAGGCGCATATCGGCCAATCGCCGCGATGAGCGGCTCAACGATGGCTGTCGCGTGGGGGAAACAGACCTCAGGGTAGGACGCGGCTGAGGACTGTCCCGTTGCGAGTCCTGGTTAGTATCGGGAGGTGGCGCCGCCGCGTCACGCCGGAAGGCCCGCCTTGCGGTAGCCGTCGACGAAATGCTCGAGCGTGGCTGTGTCGCGGAATGGCTCCGTCGCGGCCCAGTGGCGGGTGGTGAACTGCGGGTTGCCGACAAGGAACAGTTCGACCTCGGCCTGCGCTTCTTCGAGCCGGCCGAGTTGGGCAAGGCTCGCCGCCAGGAAACGGCGTGAGCTTGTCCGATAGGTCTCGTCCCGGCGCAGTGTCTTGACAGCGGCCTCGTAGTCGCCGGCCGCATATTGCGCCTGGCCGAGCGTCAGGTAGTACCAGGCCGCCGGAAACGGGTTGAGCCGGAACGCCTTGCGAATGTGGTCCAGGCCCTCCTCGACCCGCCCGGACAGGATCGCGATGTCGGAAAGCGCCGCCCAGGTATCGGCCTCGTTGGGGTCGAGCTGGATCGCCTTGACGAATTCCGCATCTGCCTCGGCGAAGCTGCGCTCGTAGGCCAGCAGGTAGGCCAGAACCCAGCGGCAGCCGGCATCGTTGGGATCGATCGCCACCGCCTTGCGCGCCAGTTCCAAGGCAACGCTACGGGCAGCTTCAGTTGGCCCGCCGCTGTGTACCCATCCCATCCAGTGGTTCATGGCAAGCCAGCGATAGGCCTCGGCGTAGTCGGGATCGAGCGAAACCGCGCGGGTGAGCAACAGGTGTGCTTCCCGGGCAGACTGCGGGGAGTCGTCCATCAGCTTGCGCGCCCGCACGCAGAGATCGTAAGCCTCGAGACTTCTGGGCCGATTGCGCGGCGGCGGTCGCGTCTGCAGCCGGCCGAGCAATGCGTCGACGATCTTGCCGGTAACCTCATCCTGGACGGCGAAGATGTCATCCAGGCTGCGATCGAAGCGTTCCGCCCACAGATGCTCGCCGCTGGCCGCATCGACCAGTTGGGCGTTGATCCGCACGCGCCCGGCGGCGCGCCGCGCGCTCCCCTCCAGCAGGTAGCGCACGCCGAGATCCTCGGCGATCGTGCGCACGTCCGTTGCCCTGCCCTTGTACGCAAAGGCCGAGTTGCGGGCGATGACGAACAGGCCGGGGATTCTGGAAAGGTCGGTGATCAGGTCTTCGGTCAACCCATCCGCGAAAGATTCCTGCTCGGGATCGTTGCTGACATTGACGAAGGGCAGCACGGCTATCGATGGTTTGTCGGGCAGCGGCAAAGTTTTTCGCTTCGTACCGCCGAGCTCTTCGACGGTCCCAGTGAAGCGGTAGCCGACGCGTGGAACCGTCGATATCCATTCACCGTCGCCGGCTGCCGGGCCAAGCAGCTTCCTGAGCTGCGCGATCTGGACGGTGAGGTTGCCTTCCTCGACAGCCGTACCCGGCCACGCGGCGTCCATCAGCTCGGTTTTGCCGAGGATGTCGCCCGGCCGTTCGACGAGCGCTGCGAGCAGCTTGAGCCCGCGGTAGCCGACCGCAACGGGCTCATCGTTCCGGAGCAGCGTTCCCGCATCCGGATCAAGCACGAACGGACCAAAGGCAAAGCGCGACCGCTGCATGCGGCGCATCTTTAGCCCGTTTGGGAGTTTTTGGAACTATTTGGCAGGGCTTAACGACGGCGCCGTCCGTCTCCTGCACAACTCATCCTCTTTCAGGTCGAGGGCTCCGTGCCCTTGGACCGCATGGAGGTTACCATGGACGATGGTCTTGCGTCGGCCCCGCATCAGGCAGAGCGGCCGGGAATGCCTGTGGAGCCGGCAGACGTGTCGCGTCGGTATCCGGCGACCCTGCGGGGCATGTTCGAGACCTGGCGCTGGCGGATACATTTTCGCTGGGAACTTGAGCAAAAGTTGAAGGACAATCCCCATCTGGTTGACGATATCGGCCTGACGAGGCGACAGGTCGAGGCAGAGATCGCCAAGCGCTTCTGGCAAGCGTGAGGCGAATGCTGCAATGATACTTGATCGCCAGTTTCCGGGTGCCGCGATGGTTCGCCGGCACGTGCACCTGCCGGAACGTGCCGGCCCTTCTTCGAGGTCCGCATGACTGCCGAAAGCACGACATCGCCACGAGAGGATCGGATGCCATGGGCCGCGATGGCCGGTATCATCGCGACCGTCACGGTGTTCGCCGTGGCGCAGGGGCTGACCTATCCGCTGCTCAGCTTCATCCTCGAGCGGCAGGAAACGACGCCGGGCCTGATCGGCTTGTCGGCGGCGATGACGCCGCTGGGTTTCATCGTGTCCGCGCCGCTTATTCCAGCGCTGGTGCGGCGCATGGGCGCGGCGCGGCTTGCGATCCTGTGTTCGATCCTGGCAGCTGCCACCCTGGCCGCGATTGCCTGGACGCAGGACGTCTGGGCCTGGATACCGCTGCGCTTCCTGCTCGGCTTCTTCGCCAATCCGCTCTACGTGATCAGCGAAACCTGGCTGATCACGATCGCGCCGGCGTCACGCCGGGGCCGCATCATGGGCCTCTATGCATCCATTGTTTCGGGTGGCTTCGCCATCGGCCCGCTGACCCTCCGGCTCTTCGGGACTGAAGGCTGGCCACCGTTTCTGGTCGGGATTTCTGCGTTCCTCCTGTGTGGGCTGATTGTCCTGGCAGTCATCCCACGCTTGCCTGACATGCCGCATGAAGGCGAGGCGACATCGGTCGGCCGCTTCGTCGCACTGGCGCCGCTGTTATTGCTTGCGGTATTTGCAGCGGCCGCTTTTGAACAGAGTTTGCTTGCCATGCTTGCCGTTTACGGAGCTGCCTATGGCAGTCCCGAAAGCCGCATCTCCGCGCTGATCGCCTGTTTCATCCTTGGCAATGCCGCCCTGCAGATACCGCTCGGGCGCCTTGCGGAAGGGATCGGCTCGGCCCGTGCGATGCTGTTGTGCTGCTCTCTGGCGCTGCTCGGTTGTGCCCTGTTGCCACTGCTGTTTTCGTCCGCGTTGATCTGGCCGATGGTGTTCGTCTGGGGAGCGGTGACCTTCGGAATCTACACCATGGCGCTGATACAGCTCGGTGAACGGTTCTCGGGGCAACAACTCATCGCCGGCAACGCGGCGTTTGCGCTGGTCTGGGGAATCGGCGGCTTTGTCGGCTCGCCGATCACCGGTCTCGCCATGCAACTGATGGGACATCAGGGGCTGCCATTGTCCCTTGGCCTGCTGTGCGGTGTACTGGTGGTGTTTCTGATGGCGGAGAGACGGCGGGCATGATCGAGCCACTTGCTTCGGGCCGCGTCCGTGCATGCCGGTTGAGCTGCGTTCCTACGCCTGCGCTGCGTAGTCGATGCTCTCCGTGATCGCCGACTGGCCGGCAGCTGCCATCGTCTGCATGGCGCGGCGTACGCCCGGCATCTGGAGTTCGCCCGCGCAACAAAGCCGCGCCACCAGGCAGGCGGTCAGTGCAACAAACTGGAGCGTGGTCGATGCTGTTTTCATGGTCGTCGCCGGTCAAAAACGTCCTGCCTGCAGCCAGGATGGCTTCAGCGCATGTTTCGGTTGTTGTGTCCTGCGGATGCTTCGGTTGGTGCCCTGCGGCACGCGATATCCGATGTGACTAATTCATACCATGAATTGTTTTTTCACACCAGTGGATTTTTTGCCATGGCGCTCGCATCGAGCGCGGTCGTGCCGAGACCAATGATATGACACGTCTCGACGGCCGGCCGACAACTCGGCCTTGCCGGTGGTGTCGGTTGACGGCTATGCCCTGCCTTGCCGCCGATGCCCACAGTTATCGGGCCGCGGACGCGATCAGGCGCCGCCCGGCTTTTGCCCAGTCTGTTGCTTGGCCAGCTTCGCCTTGGCGTGCCAGTCGAAGTCGATCGAGCCTTCCTCGGCCTTGTGGAAGAATTGCGAACACACCAGCCAGCCCTTGAGCGGCCGCAGAAGCGCCATGCAGCTCAGCACGGTCAACGGCAAGGTGATGAAGATATGCACCCACAGCGGCAGGCCGAAGGCCATCTGGAACCAGACGCCGAACGCGAGCGCCGGCACGGCGGCGATGGTCATCGCAAAGAAGGCCGGGCCGTCGGCCGGATCGGCGAAGGAATAGTCGAGGCCGCAGACCTCGCAGCGCGGGGCGAGTTTCAGGAAGCCCGAGAACAGGTGCCCCATCTGGCAGCGCGGGCACAGCCCCCTGATGCCTGTCTTCATCGGGTTGTCGGTCGGGGTGAAGCCTTCCGCCGAAAATCTGCTCTCAGACATACTCGCCTCCATCTCGGAGCCGCTAAAGCGGCTGGCGCCACATGCCGGCGCTCCATTTGCATCCATACATAATCCTCATGGCGCTTGCGTGCAAGACACGAGATGCATATAATTAGCATACACTCCAATCAATATGGATTGATGCGGTGATTTGTATGGATTATGCCGCTTGCAACCCGGGCAAGCCTGGCGTGGGTCAAAATGTCCGTGGGGGTGCGTCGACTTTCCGCGATGCGCGGACCAGAATGCAGGTCTATTGCAGTTGTGAGCAATACCTGACGAAAGTTGGCGAGTATCGCGCTTCGACCGGCAATCGTGCGCAAGCCGATTGTTCATGCAAGAGAGGTCCCGAATGTTCGGACTGACGGCACTGGAACTGGCCCGCATACAGTTCGGCTTCACCATTTCCTTCCACATCATCTTCCCTGCGATCACCATCGGACTCGCAAGCTATCTCGCTGTGCTGGAAGGGTTGTGGTTATGGAAGCGCGATACCGTCTACCGCGACCTCTATCACTTCTGGTCGAAGATCTTTGCCGTCAACTTTGCCATGGGCGTCGTCTCGGGCCTTGTCATGGCCTACCAGTTCGGCACCAACTGGAGTTATTTTTCGGCCTTCGCCGGCAGCGTGACGGGCCCCCTGCTCGCCTATGAGGTGCTGACCGCCTTCTTCCTCGAGGCCGGCTTCCTCGGTGTCATGCTGTTCGGCTGGAACAAGGTCGGCCCGGGACTGCACTTCTTCTCGACGATCATGGTGGCCCTCGGCACGCTGATCTCGGCCACCTGGATCCTGGCCTCGAACAGCTGGATGCAGACACCCCAGGGCTTCGAGATTATCAACGGCATCGTCGTGCCGGTGAATTGGTTTGAGGTGATCTTCAATCCCTCCTTCCCCTATCGCCTGGCGCATATGACGGTGGCGGCGTTCCTGGCCACCGCACTGTTTGTCGGCGCCTCGGGCGCCTGGCATCTGCTGCGCGGCAACGACAACCGCCGCGTCCGTACCATGCTGTCGATGGCGATGTGGATGCTGCTGGCTTCGGCGCCGCTGCAGATCCTGATCGGCGACCTGCACGGCCTCAACACGCTGAAGCACCAGCCGGCCAAGATCGCAGCACTTGAAGGCCACTGGGAAAACAAGCCGGGCGAAGCCATCCCGCTCACCCTGTTCGGCTGGCCCGACATGGAGAAGGAAGAGACGCTCTACGCGCTGAAGATCCCGCGTCTCGGCAGCCTGATCCTGACGCATGAATGGAACGGCCAGTTCCCCGGCCTGAAGGAGTTCGCCAAGGAGGACAGACCGAACTCGACGGTGGTGTTCTGGAGCTTCCGCATCATGGTGGGCCTGGGCATGCTGATGCTGCTGCTCGGGGCCTGGGGGCTGTGGCTCAGGTGGCGTGACAGGTTGTTCGACACCAACCTGTTCCTGCGCTTTGCCACGGTCATGGGACCGACGGGCCTGATCGCCATCCTTGCCGGCTGGTACACCACCGAAATCGGCCGCCAGCCATGGATCGTCTATGGCGTGATGCGCACCAAGGACGCGGTGTCGAACCATTCGGCGCTCGCCATGAGCACGACGCTGGTCGCCTTCATCGTGGTCTATTTTATCGTCTTCGGCATCGGAACCCGCTACATGCTGAAGCTGGTGGCCAAGGGCCCGGAAGATCATGAGCACGAGCCGACCGACGACACCGGTGCGCGCCGACCCGCGCGCCCGCTTTCGGCCGCGCCCGACCAGATGGACATGTTCGTGCCGACGAACCAGGACAGGAAGGGCTGAAACATGGGCATCGATCTCCCCGTAGTCTGGGCCGTCATCATCGCCTTCGGCCTGATGATGTATGTCATCATGGACGGTTTCGATCTCGGGATCGGCATCCTGTTCCCCTTCGTCCGCGACCGCCAGGACCGGGATACCATGGTCAACACGGTCGCCCCGGTGTGGGACGGCAACGAGACCTGGCTGGTGCTGGGCGGCGCGGCGATGATGGCGGTGTTTCCTCTCGCCTATGCCGTCATCCTCAGCGCGCTCTATTTGCCGCTGGTGCTGATGCTGCTCGGGCTGATCTGGCGCGGCGTTGCCTTCGAGTTTCGTTTCAAGGCCGACGAACATCATAAGCCGTTCTGGGACCGGGCCTTCGCCGGCGGCTCCTATGTCGCGACCTTCTTCCAGGGCGTTTCGCTTGGCGCATTCCTCAACGGCTTCCCGATGGAAAATGGCTCTTATACCGGCGGTGCGCTCGACTGGATCACGCCCTTCAGCCTGTTCACCGGGCTTGGGCTGATCGTCGCCTACGCGCTGCTCGGCAGCACATGGCTGATCATCAAGACCGAAGGCGCCCTCTATGACCGCATGGTTGCCCTGGCGCGGCCGATCACGCTGACGCTCCTCGCAGTCATCGGCATCGTCAGCCTGTGGACGCCGTTCGCCCATCCCGACATCGCCGAGCGCTGGTTCAGCTTCCCCAACATCGTCTTCTTCTCGCCGGTGCCGGTCCTGGTGCTGGTCAGCAGTTGGCTGATCCTGCGCAGCCTGAACGGTGCGCCGCACGTCGCGCCGTTCCTGCTTGCGCTGTTCGTGCTGTTCCTCGGCTATAGCGGCCTTGGCATCAGCCTGTGGCCGAACATCATCCCGCCCGACATCACCATCCGCGAAGCGGCGGCCCCGCCGCAGAGCATGGGCTTCACGCTGGTCGGCGCGCTGTTCATCATCCCCTTCATCCTCGGCTACACCGCGTGGTCCTATTATGTGTTCCGCGGCAAGGTGAAGACCGGCGAGGGCTATCACTGATGGCCGCGCCCACCGAAGCGCCGGTTTCCTGGCCGAAGCGGATCGGCTGGCTGGTGCTGATCTGGATCGCGAGCGTGCTGGGCCTCGGCATCGTGGCCTATCTGTTCCGCTTCGTGATGGGCCTCGCCGGCCTGACCGTCTGACTTCAATAACGGATCCAAGCCCATGTACACCGACGTTGCCCGGGCGCTCGACCAGCGCGAACTCCACGACCGGATCTATGCCGGCGACGTGCTGCGCTTCGGCCATCTCAAGCCGATGCGCGAGCTCGTCGACTTCACACGCGCAATGCTCGAGGATGCGTTTGCGCCTTTCAGTCCGGTCGAGATCCACAAGCACCTGACGCATCAGCAGCAGATGGAGAGCTTTGCCCAGCGGCAGCGCGACTTTGCCCGCGCGCCAGAGGTCAAGCGCTTGTGGCGTGACCTCTTCGAGGCGGCCGGACTCGATGCCGAAGGGCTTGCGCGCGACAGCCTCTATCTTCGCTTCCAGCCGCATCAGGACCGTGGCGCCGTCGTGCCTCGCGCCCGCACCACGGCGACCATCGCGTTCCACCGCGACACGTGGGGCTCGAACCTCTATGCGCAGGCCAACTGGTGGGCGCCGATCTATGACATCGACGCCGGGCGCACCTTCGCCATCTATCCGTCGCTGTGGCAGCGTGCGGTGGCCAACACCAGTGCCGAATTCGATCTCGCGGCCTTGCTGGACCGGTCAAAGGCGGGCGGCCGCAACGCCAATGACGCCGACGCGGCCATCCCGCATTTGACCGAACAGCTGGAGGTTACCGACGCCACGCCGGTCGTCCTGGCACCGGGCGAGGTGATCGCCTTCTCCAGTGCCCACGCCCATGCCGGCGTGCCCAACTCGACCGGCCTGACGCGCATCTCGCTGGAGACCCGCACGCTCTGGATCGACGATGTCCGTACCGGGCGCGGCGCGCCGAATGTCGACGGTCATGCGCGCTGGATGTCGCCCGGCATGTTCCGGCGGGTGAGCGACGAGGTCCCGCTCAACGAGATCCTCGGCATGGGCCGGGTCGAACCGTTCACCGGCCCCTTCCCTGCCAGCCGTCACACCACCATCGAGGACATGGCCGACTGCTGAGCCAAAAGGGCGGCGACGACCTCGAGGCTGGCAGCAAGCGAGGCATGGCTGGGCGGTGCGCCCAGCCCCAGCCGCACCGCTTCGGGCGCGGGCTCCGTGACCGCAAAGGCATCGCTGGTGACCACGCCGATGCCGGCCGAACGCAGCCGCGCGGCAAAATCGCTACGGTTCCAGTGGCCGGGAAGCTTCAGCCAGACGTGGAAGCCTTCGGGGTCGGCCTGGACCAGCTTTGCAGGCAGGATCTTCGACACGATCGCCTGGCGCTGCTTGGCCTCGGTGCGGATCGCAGCCAGAACGGAATGGGCAATGCCGGTTTCGATCCAGTGCGTGGCGACAGCCGACGTCAGCGGCGAAGCCATCCCGGCGGTTGCGCGGATAGCACCGGCGAGGTGGGCGACGGTGCGTCCCTGCGGGACGACCACATAGGCCACGCGCAGCGCCGGCGCCACGCATTTGGCCAGCCCGGCAACATGATAGGTGATGTCGGGCGCGAGTGTTGCGAAGGCGGCCACCGGCTTGGCTGGCAAGGCGCCGTAGGCGTCGTCTTCGACGATCAGGACATTGTGCTGGCGGGCGATTGATACGATGCGTTCGCGCCTGGCCAGAGACAGCGTCGCCGTCGTCGGGTTGTGCAGCGTCGGCGTGCAGTACAAGATTTTGGGCGCGTGTTTGCGGCAGGCTTCCTCGAACGCCTCCGGGATGAGGCCCTGTGCGTCCATCGCAATGCCGGCGACGTGGATGCGCAGATGCTGCGCCACGGCAAGCAGGCCCGGGTAGGTCAGCGCCTCGGCGCAGATCGTTTCTTCCGGCGCGGCCAGCGCGCCGAGAAGCGCGAGCAACGCCCCTTGCGCACCGGGAGTGACCAGCAACCGGCCGGTGTCAATCTCGCCGAGCCGCGGGGCCAGCCACGCTGCTCCCGCCGCGCGATCACGCGAAGTGCCGCCGGCCTCCTGGTACCGCATCAGCAGGTCCAGTCCGTGGCTCGATTGCAGTTGGGCGACGCCCTCCCACATCGCCGCCGCCAGGTCCGGATCGTCGAAGCGCGGCGGCAGGTTCATGCTCATGTCGATGATACCCGTCACCGCCGACCCGGCGGATGCGGGACGCCGCGCCGTGACATAGGTGCCCTGCCCGACACGGCCTTCGACCAGCCCGCGCTTGCGGGCCTCGGCATAGGCGCGGCTGACCGTGGTGAAGTCGATGCCGAGTTGGTCGGCGAGCGTTCGCTGCGGCGGCAGCCTGAAACCGTCAGTCAGCCTGCCCGACGCAATGTCCGTCGCAAGCGCGTCGGCGATCGCCAGGTAAAGAGGGCCCCCAGCCTTGGAGATGGAGGGAGACCAGTTCGTTGTCGTCATTGCTCAGCAGGTTCCAACAGCGTTTTCCATATATATGCACAATGTATGGGAAATGCCACCCATCATTGCCAATCGGCGCATCGTCGCCGTGCAGGCAGAGCTGCTCGAGTGAACCGCATCACATTTGTTTGCGATGGCCGACAATGAATCGACGCCGGGTTCGCTCAGGAATAGGCTCCCCCGCGCATAGTCGTCGCCAGGCAACACCGATTGCCTGCTGCTGCTGATCCTGAAGGCGAAGCTGCCGGCCCTTGCGTGTCGGGGCGGCCGTCCAGATTTCGAAAGGCGACCTGCCGCCAGACGCAAAACGGCTCGAATTCAATCAATGAAGGAGACTGGTTATGCCATCGGTAAAGAATATCGTTCTGGTCCACGGCGCATGGGGCGATGCCTCGCACTGGCGCCACGTCATTCCGCCGCTCCACGCCAAGGGCTACAAGCTGGCAGCGGTGCAAAACCCGCTGACTTCGCTCGCAGACGATATCGAACGCACGACCAAGCTCGCCGCGGCGCAGGACGGACCGACGCTGCTGGTCGGCCATTCCTATGGCGGTGCGGTGATCACCGGCGCCGGCCATGCACCTAACGTCGTCGGGCTGGTCTACATCGCTGCCTTCGCGCCGGAAGAAGGCGACAGCCTCGGCAGCATCTTCGCCCGGCGCGAACCGCCGTCGGGCGCAGGCAGCATCCGCCCCGACAAGGAAGGCTTCCTGTGGCTCGCCCAGGACACGTTCCGCCAGAGTTTTGGCCAGGACCTCAGCGAGCCCGAGGCACTGGTCATGGCAGTGACGCAGAAGCCGATTGCCGCGCGCTGCTTCGAAGACAAGTCGGGACCGGCGGCATGGCACACCAAGCCGAGCTGGTACCAGGTATCGAGCCGCGACAACATGATCCCGCCGGAGACCGAGCAATGGATGGCCGAGCGCATCAAGGCGCGCAAGACCATCACCCTCGACGCCAGCCACGCTTCGCTGGCCTCGCATCCGCTCGAAATCGTCACCTTGATCGACGAAGCCGCCAAGTCATTCTGATGCGCCAGGGTCCGCACGGCGGCCATCGCTGCCGTGCGGACCTGTGTCGTCTGGCCGGCTAAAAGCCGCAATCCACAAGCTATCCTTGCAGCGTATGAATCTATCTGATTCCCTAGGGCTGTCCGATTCGGGCAGGGGCGCTGCGCAGGAAACGGCATCATGAGCACTTCCAAGAAATCTGAAATCTCAGAGATGAGGCCGAAGCTGACTGTCATCGGAGTCGGTGGTGGCGGCGGCAATGCCGTCAACAACATGATCGCCGAGGGCCTGGAAGGCACCGAGTTCATCGTTGCCAATACCGATGCCCAGGCGCTCACCATGTCGAAGGCGCCGAGGCTGGTCCAGCTTGGAGCGCTGGTGACCGAGGGGCTGGGCGCCGGCTCCTTGCCCGAGGTCGGGCAGGCCGCGGCCGAAGAATCGATCGACGAGATCATGGATCAGCTTTCCGGCACGCATATGTGCTTTGTCACCGCCGGAATGGGTGGTGGCACCGGAACAGGCGCCGCCCCGGTGATCGCCAAGGCTGCGCGCGACGCCGGCATCCTGACGGTGGCGATCGTCACCAAGCCTTTCACCTTCGAAGGCAAGCGCCGCATGCAGATGGCCGACCGCGGCATCGAGCTTTTGCGCCAGGCCGCCGACACGGTCATCGTCATTCCGAACCAGAACCTGTTTCGGATCGCGACCGAAAAGACGACCTTCGAGGATGCCTTCGGCATGGCCGACAAGGTGCTCTATTCGGGCGTCAGCTGCATCACCAATCTCATCGTCAAGGAAGGCCTGATCAATCTCGACTTCGCCGACGTGAAGACGGTGATGCGCGACATGGGCCGGGCGATGATGGGCACTGGCGTCGGCACCGGCGAAAACCGCGCCAGCAAGGCAGCGGAAGCTTCGATCGCCAACCCGCTGATCGACGAGAACTCGATCAAGGGTGCACGCGGTGTCCTGATCTCGATTTCGGGCGGCATGGACATGACGCTGTTCGAGGTCGACGAGGCCGCGACCCGGATCCGCGAGGAAGTCGGCGACGATGCCGACATCATCGTCGGCGCCATTTTCGACAATTCGCTCGAAGGGCAGTTCAAGGTGTCCGTCGTTGCCACAGGCCTCGAGATGTCCGCCAATCAGGGCGAGCCCGTCGTCAACATGCGTGGACAGCCGGCACCAGGATCGATGCAGCCGCTCCACTGAAGCATGCGGCCAGCGTCGTCGACGTTGGCCAGGTAGGCAGGACCGACGCTGATCGGCAAGGGGGCTGTCTTCCCGCGCCCCGCCTGCCTGAAAGCTGGCTTTCGACCCAGAGACGCGTTGCACTCCGCTTGCGTATGTCAGAAGTTGGCGACGACGTGCCTTCTGGCGGAAATCGATGAAGCTGGCTCATGAATCGGATCTGTTGCCGCTGAACGCCGCCAAGGCGTTCGAGGCCTTTGCCCGTCTGGGCAGCGTGACGGCGGCGGCCGACGAGCTCGGCTTGACAGCCTCGGCGGTCAGCCATCGCCTGGCGCAGCTGGAAGAATTCGTCGGTACCAAGCTGACCGAACGGCACGGACGCGGTCTGGCGCTGACCGCCGAGGGCCGGGAATATCTGGAATCGATCCTGCCGGCGTTCTTCCTGCTGCGCACCGCCACCAGCCAGCTGCGCTTCAGGGCGAGTGCGCACGAGATCTCGATCAGCGCCATTCCGCTGTTTGCCGTAAGCTGGCTGATCCCCCGTCTTGCCGGGTTCAGCCGCCAGAACCGCGATATCGACGTCCGCGTGACCTATGCCCAGAACCGCAACTATTCGAGCGATGCGGCCGATATATCGGTGCGGTTCGGCGCCGGCGCCTGGCTGGGCTACAAGAGCGAGCTCTTCCTCAGCGGCGCCGTCGTGCCGGTGGCGAGCCCTGCCCTGCTGCAAGGCCGCGACCGATTGCCGGGCGAGGAAACGATTGCCGGGCTGCCGCTGATCCACGACGAAAGCCGCGACCATTGGCTGAACTGGTTTCGCGCGGCCGGCGTGCGGACGGATCACCAGCATCTTTCCGGCCCCCTGTTCGAGGACGGGTTGCTGGTCCGCGCCGCTGCCGTCTCCGGCCTGGGCGCTGCGCTGTGCCGGCTGCCGCTCGTCGCCGACGACATTACGCATGGCAGGCTGGTCGTGCTTTCCGACCGCTCGCTGGACGACGGCCGGAGCTATTATCTCTGCACCAGGACCGACCGGGAGCTGCCGCAGATGTCCCGTCGCTTCGTCGCCTGGATGCGGGCCGAACGCGACAGACACCCGCCAGAGTCGTGAAATGAGCTCAGCAGTTGAGGGATCTGCGATTTTCATAGTCTGGCGCAACCTCTAGTCTCGTCTTGAGACGCCATATGGGCGCAAATGCAGAGGCTTAAATGACCGACATGCAACCCACCACGCCCGAACGGGATCCGCTCGATCCCCAGTCGAACGTGCAGGCAGCCATCGATAGCCTGGGCATCCTTGCCCGCCGCCGCATCGAGGCGGAGATCATCAAGCCGATCTACGAGGAGATGGTGGTGCGCTTCGGCCGCGAGGCGGCGCGCGAAACGCTGCGTACGGCAATCACCAATGCGGCGATCGAGGCCGGCAAGAAGTTTGCCGCGGCCGAGAAGGGGCCGGTCGACCTCAAGTCGTTCGCAGCGCTGCAGCCGAAATGGCGCCAGGACGATGCGCTGCATTTCGAAGTGCTGACCGAGACGGCCGACCAGTTCGACTACAACGTCACCCGCTGCCGCTATGCCGAGATGTATCATTCGATGGGCCTCGGCGAGATCGGCACGCTGCTGTCCTGCCAGCGCGACGGCACGTTCTGCGAAGGCTACGATCCGCGCATTTCGATGACGCGCACCCGCACCATCATGGAAGGCAACGGCAGCTGCGACTTCAGGTATCGGATGAACAGCAACGACGACGCCAACACGAGCAGCTAGACCGCTACGGCGCTGTACGCCCAACCGGACGCGCAATGGACGCTGCAGAACTTTGAACCTGTGCATGATCCTTTCGGGAAATCGCTTCCGATCTGGGGTTCATGCACTGGCTCTTTGACCTTGCGATGCGAAAGGCCAAATGCCGATGCGGTGCCCCCGCCACGGCAAGGCTGTTCCGCGCGGGCAAAACGAGGAGTTGGAAAGTTGGACAAGCCAGTGACCCGCACGAACGCCAGGATCGACCAGGACCGGCTCTGGGATTCGCTGATGGAAATGGCGAAGGTCGGACCCGGCATCGCCGGCGGCAGCAACAGGCAGACCCTGACCGACGAGGACGCCGAGGGCCGCCGCCTGTTCAAGACATGGTGCGACGAGGCCGGGCTCGAAATGGGTGTCGACGACATGGGCTCGATGTTCGCCCGGCGCGAAGGCACTGATCTCCAAGCCCTGCCGGTCTACATCGGCAGCCACCTCGACACCCAGCCGACCGGCGGAAAGTTTGACGGTGTGCTGGGCGTGCTCGGCGGCCTCGAGATCGTGCGCACGCTGAATGACCTGGGCATCCAGACCAGGCACCCCATCGTCGTTACCAACTGGACGAATGAGGAGGGTTGTCGCTTCGCGCCCGCCATGGTCGCGTCGGGCGTCTTCGCCGGGACCATCGACAAGGATTGGGCCTATTCCCGCGAGGACGCCAAGGGCAAGCGCTTCGGCGACGAACTCGAGCGGATTGGCTGGAAGGGGACGGAGAGGACCGGCGCCCGCAAGATGCAGGCCTATTTCGAGCTGCACATCGAACAGGGGCCTATCCTCGAGGACGAAGGCATCGACATCGGCGTGGTCACCCACGGCCAGGGCCTGAAGTGGCTGCAGGTGACGCTGGTCGGCAAGGAAGCGCACTCGGGCGGCACGCCCATGTACAAGCGCCGCAATGCCGCGCTCGGCATGGCCAGGGTGATCGAGCTGGTCCAGGAGGTGACGATGGACTACCAGCCCGACGCGGTGGGCAATGTGGGGCACGTCGATGTTCATCCCAACTCGCGCAGCACCGTTCCCGGCCGCACCGTTCTCACCATCGACATCCGCTCGCCCGAAAAGGACGTGCTCGATGCCATGGACCAGCGCATCCGCGAGGGCATCGCCCTGATCGCTGAGGTGCTCGACATCGGGCACGATGTCGAGCAGGTCGGCCACTTTGATCCCGTCGCCTTCGACAGCGAGTGCGTGCAGATGGTGCGCAATGCCGCCGAAAGGCTCGGCTACAGCCACCGCGACATCGTCTCGGGCGCCGGACACGACGCCTGCTGGGTCAACCGCGTGACGCCGACGGCGATGATCTTCTGCCCCTGCGTCGACGGCCTGTCGCACCACGAGGCCGAGGAGATAGACCCCGAATGGGCGGCCGCCGGCTGCGACGTGCTTTTGCACGCCGTGCTGGAGGCGGCTGTCGTAACGGGCTGATTTGCCCCGAGCCGTAAGCGTTTTATTCCGAAAGCAGGGTGCGGGTCAGCTGGTGGTTCGCATCGGCAAGGCCATCGATGATGCTGAAATGATGACGGTCGGGCTCGACCACGGCCGACGTCGTGGCACCAAGGCCGGTCCAGATATTGGCGAGCAGCGCGTTTTGGCGCAGGAATTCGGCGCGCTCGCCACCACCGACCCAGCAGGTGATGCGGGCATTTGCTATCGGCCGCAACAAGGCTGGGCTCTCGGCCAGTGCCTCGGCTTCGTCGATCCTGAGTGTCCCGTTCATACCGGTGTTGACCAGCGGTCGCAGATCGTGCAGGCCCGAAATCGACACGACATGGCGGATGCGGGCCTGGACCTTTGGCGCAAGCGGGGAGCCGGCCGCGATCATTCGGGAAACCAGATGCCCGCCGGCCGAATGCCCGGTCAGCATCAGGGGGCCATCCACCATCTCGGCGGCCTTGCTGACGGCCGCGCCAATCTCCTTGACGATGCCGGCGATGCGGATTTCGGGACACAGCGTGTAGGACGGCATCGCCATGGCATAGCCGTTGGCAACCGGGCCGGCCGCCAGATGCGACCAGAAGCTCTTGTCGAGCGCCATCCAGTAGCCGCCATGCACGAACACGACGAGCCCCTTCGGCGCGCCTTCAGGCAGGAACAGGTCGAGGCGGGTGCGCGGTTTGTCGCCGTAGGCGATGTCGAGTTTTGCCCGCCCGACCGCCGCCAGATCCTCGCGAAACGCCTGCGCCGGCTCCACCCACGCCGCCGGCCAGCGGTCGCCGCCGGGGATGTTGGCGCCATTGGTATAGGCATTGTCCCAATCGTTGATGTGATGTTCGAGCACCGGCGCACTCCCTGGCGGCATCGTTTCAGGTCGTAGCAATGGCCAGCGCCAGCGGCGGCGTCAATGCTTTGCGCGCCAAAAACTTTAGGCTTGAAATAAATTTGGACTGATGCCATTCTCCTGCCGTCCAGTCGAGAATGGGAGGTCTCGCTGCGCCGCTCGCAAGACGTGCCGAAGTTTCTTCCACGCCCGCCTTCTCTCGAAGGCACTGCGCAGCGGCCGCCGATGCGACCCCTCCCCCAGAGAATGCAGATAACAACGAAGCCGGGCACAGTCGCGCCACGGTGAGGAAGCAGATAGGGAACAGCCGCAGAATGCTTGGACCGTCAGCGCATATCGACACTTTCACGCGCGACAACCTCCCGCCCGAGGACCAATGGCCGACGTTCCTGCTCAACGGTTTCGACTATCCCGAACACCTCAATGCCGGCGTTGAGCTGACTGACCGGCTGGTCGAAAAAGGACTGGGCGACCACACGGCGCTGATCGGCAACGGCCGCCGCCGCACCTACAAGGAACTGTCCGACTGGACCAACCGGCTGGCGCATGCGCTGGTCGAGAATTACGGCGTCAAGCCGGGCAACCGGGTGCTGATCCGCTCGGCCAACAATCCGGCCATGGTCGCCTGCTGGCTGGCTGCCACCAAGGCCGGCGCCGTCGTCGTCAACACCATGCCGATGCTGCGTGCCGGCGAGCTGGCCAAGATCGTCGACAAGGCCGAGATCACTATCGCGCTCTGCGACACCCGCCTGATGGACGAGATGGTCGCCTGCGCCAAGGACAGCCCCTTCCTCAGAAAAGTCATCGGCTTCGATGGCACCGCCAATCATGATGCCGAGCTCGACCGCGTCGCCCTCGACAAGCCGGTGATCTTCGAAGCAGTGAAGACCGGCCGCGACGACGTCGCTTTGCTCGGCTTCACCTCCGGAACGACGGGAGTTCCGAAGGCGACGATGCATTTCCATCGCGACCTTCTGATCATCGCCGACGCCTATGCCAAGGAGGTCCTGTCGGTGACGTCGGACGACGTCTTCGTCGGGTCTCCGCCACTCGCCTTCACCTTCGGCCTCGGTGGCCTCGCTATCTTCCCGCTGCGCTTCGGTGCGGCCGCGACGCTGCTTGAGCAGGCGACGCCACCGAACATGGTCCACATCATCGAGACCTACAAAGCGACGATCTCGTTCACCGCGCCCACCGCCTACAGGGCGATGCTGAAGGCGATGGACGAAGGCGCCGATCTGTCGTCGCTGCGCGTCGCGGTCTCTGCGGGCGAAACGTTGCCTGGACCGGTCTTCGACGAATGGACCGCAAAGACCGGCAAGCCGATCCTCGATGGCATCGGCGCCACCGAGATGCTGCACATCTTCATTTCCAACCGCTTCGAGGACATGAAGCCCGCCTCCACCGGCAAGCCTGTCGGCGGCTACGAGGCGCGTGTCGTCGACGCGGACATGAACGAGGTGCCGCGTGGCACCGTCGGCAAGCTCGCCGTGCGCGGTCCGACCGGCTGCCGCTACATGTCCGATGCCCGCCAGCTCGAATATGTCCGCGACGGCTGGAACCTGACCGGCGACGCCTTCCTGCAGGACGAGGACGGCTTCTTCCACTTCGCCGCCCGCTCCGACGACATGATCGTCAGCGCCGGCTACAACATCGCAGGACCCGAGGTCGAGGCGGCGTTGTTCTCGCACCCGGAAGTCGCCGAATGCGCCGTGATCGGCGCCGAGGACGGCGATCGCGGCCAGATCGTCGAGGCTTATGTCGTGCTGGTGCAAGGCGTGGCGGCGGATGCTGCAACCATCAAGCGCCTGCAGGACCATGTTAAGGCAACGATCGCGCCCTACAAATATCCGCGCTCGGTGAAGTTCATCGACGCCCTGCCCAAGACCCAGACCGGCAAGATCCAGCGCTTCCGGCTCCGCGCGGAGAAGATGAATTGAGCAAGCCATACGATCCCTCGGCCGAGGGCGCGCAGATGTCGTTCAAGGACCGCATGTCCTACAGCGACTACCTGCACCTGGAAAAGGTGCTGGACGCGCAGGAGCCCCTATCCACTGCCCACGACGAGATGCTGTTCATCATCCAGCATCAGACCTCGGAGCTGTGGATGAAGCTCGCCCTGCACGAGATCAGCTCGGCGATCCGGTCCATCCGTGCCGACCGCCTCGAACCGTCCTTCAAGATGCTGACGCGCGTATCGCGCATCTTCGAGCAATTGAACAATGCCTGGGACGTGCTCAGGACGATGACGCCGAGCGAATACACCGAGTTCCGCGACTCGCTCGGCCAGTCCTCGGGCTTCCAGTCCTGGCAGTACCGGGCGATCGAGTTCATGGCTGGCAACCGCAACGTGGCTATGCTGCGCCCGCATGCGCATCAGCCGGAGCTTATCGAAAAGCTCGAGGCGGTGCTCGCCCAGCCCTCGCTCTATGACGAGGCGATCCTTTTGCTTGGCCGCAACGGCTTCGACGTTGGTGCGGATGCCAAGCGCATTGACTGGCGCGAGACCCGCACCGAGAGCGAGGAAGTGCTTGTCGCCTGGCAGGCGATCTACCGCGATCCGCAGCGCTACTGGATGTTCTACGAACTGGCCGAGAAACTGGTCGACTTCGAGGATTATTTCCGCCGCTGGCGTTTCAACCACGTCACCACGGTCGAACGCATCATCGGCATGAAACGCGGCACCGGCGGAACGTCAGGCGCATCGTATCTGAAGAAGATGCTGGAGGTTGAACTGTTCCCTGAACTCTGGAAAGTTCGTACCCGGCTCTAACGCTTTTTTGCATTACAACGAGAACACTCGGAGGGAGAACCTAATGAAGAAGATTATTGCAGCCGGCATCTTCGGCTTGTCGCTGGCGACATCCGGCCTGGCCTATGCCGAACCGGTCAAGATCGGCGTCATCACCACGCTTTCGGGTGGTGGTGCGGGCCTTGGCGTTGACATGCGCGATGCCTTTGCGCTGGCCATGAAGCAGTCCGGCAACAAGGATGTCGAACTCGTCATCGAGGACGATGCCCAGAAGCCCGAGATTGCCGTGCAGCTCGCCGAAAAGATGATCCAGAGCGACAAGGTCGACCTGCTTACCGGCATCATCTGGTCGAACCTCGCCATGGCCGTGGTGCCGAACGCGGTCGCGCAAGACGTGATCTACCTGTCGCCGAACGCGGGCCCGTCGGCCCTTGCCGGCGCCAAATGCAGCCCGAACTACTTCAACGTCGCCTACCAGAACGACAATTTCCATGAGGCGATGGGGCAGTACGCCAACAAGGACTACAAGAAGACCTTCATCCTCGCCCCGAACTATCCGGCCGGCAAGGATTCGCTGACCGGCTTCAAGCGCTACTACAAGGGTGAACTGGCCGGCGAGACCTACACCCAGGTCGGCCAGACCGACTACGCCGCCGAGATTGCCCAGATCCGCGATTCCGGCGCCGACTCGGTGTTCTTCTTCCTGCCCGGCGGCATGGGCATCTCCTTCATGAAGCAATACGCCCAGTCCGGCGTGAACATCCCGGTCATGGGCCCCGGCTTCTCCTTCGACCAGGACATCCTGCCTGCGGTCGGCGATGCGGCCCTCGGCGTCAAGAACTCGGCAAGCTGGTCCAAGGACCTCGACAACGAGGCCAACAAGGCGTTCGTCGAAGCCTTCCAGGCTGAGTACAAGCGCCTGCCCTCGGTCTATGCCGCCCAGAGCTGGGACACCGCCAACCTGATCCTGTCGGCGCTCGGCAAGGCCAGCGTCAAGGACAAGGACGCTTTCCGCGCCGCCCTCAAGGCAGCCGACTTCAAGTCGGTGCGCGGCGATTTCACCTTCAACACCAACAACCACCCGGTCCAGAACATCTACGTGCGCGAGGTGGTGAAGGAAGGCGACGTCCTGACCAACAAGATCGTCGCCACCGCCTTCGAGAAGCACGGCGACGCTTACGCCGAACAGTGCAAGATGTAGGCTTCTCTTCTCCCCGCATGCCGGAGAAGGTGCCGGCAGGCGGATGAGGGGCGGAGCGGCGCCCGCAAACCTCAACATTGCCCCTCACCCTTACCCTCTCCCCGCAAACGGGGAGAGGGAGGCGTCTTCGTCGCATCTTTAAACCCAGCCAGCGAAAGCGTCCCCTTGTCCATCGCACTGCTCATCGAGCAAATTCTCAACGGGCTGCAGCTCGGCGTAATGCTGTTTCTCATGGCCGCCGGCCTGACGCTGATCTTCGGTGTCATGGGTCTGATCAACCTCGCCCATGGCTCACTCTACATGGTTGGCGCCTTCGCCTGTGCGGCGGTGGCAGCTGCTACCGGCTCGTTCTGGATCGGACTGGTGGCAAGCCTGGTCGCCGCGGCTGCTGCCGGCGCGATCATGGAGGTGACCGTCATTCGCCGGCTCTATGACCGCGATCACCTCGACCAGGTGCTGGCGACGTTCGCGCTCATCCTGATCTTTTCGGAAGGCACGCGCTGGCTGTTCGGATCGTTCCCGCTCTATCTCGACATTCCGCCGCTGCTCCAGGGAGCCGTTCCGCTCCCCGGCGGCGGGCAATACCAGCTCTATCGCCTCGCCATCATCGGCGTCGGCATCGTGGTCGCAGTCGGGCTCTATTTCCTGATCTCGCGCACCCGTCTCGGCATGCGCATCCGCGCCGGCGAATCCGACCGCGAGATGATTGCAGCCCTCGGCGTCGATATCCGCACGCTCTACACCGTGGTCTTTGCGCTGGGTGCCGCCCTCGCTGGTCTCGCCGGAGCACTTGTCGGCGCGCTGCAGTCGGTGCAGGTCGGCATGGGCGAACCGGCGCTCATCCTCGCTTTCGTCGTCATCGTCATTGGCGGCATAGGCTCGATCAAGGGCGCGCTGTTCGGCGCCATCCTCGTCGGCGTCGTCGACACCATGGGCCGCTTCCTGCTGCCCAAGGCGCTCGCCCTGATGATACCTGCGGCGCAGGCCGGCCCGATCGGCGCCGCCCTCGCCTCGATGCTGATCTACATCGTCATGGCGCTGATCCTCGCTTTCAGGCCGAGCGGCCTGTTCGCGGCGCAGTCGTGAGGCCGGCCATGACAAACGCATCCCTGATGACACGCGAAACCATCGTCAACGTTCTCCTGGCGCTGCTGCTGCTGGCGATCCCGCTCGGCGCCTCCGCCATGGGCGAACCGTTCTACATCACGCTTGCGACGCGCATCGCTGTGCTGGCGCTGGCCGCCGTCGGCCTCAACATCGCGCTCGGCCTTGGCGGGCTGGTTTCGTTCGGCCATGCCGCATTCTTCGGCCTTGGCGGATATGCGGCGGGCGTCCTCGCGACCCATGCCTTCGACGGCGTGCCGCTCTTCGCCGGCATCCCGGGCACGGATTCGATGCCGATCATCTGGCTCGTCACGGTGGTGGTTTGCGGGCTCCTCGCCTTGCCCATAGGTGCGATCAGCCTGCGCACGACTGGCGTCTATTTCATCATGATCACGCTCGCCTTCGCGCAGATGATCTACTACTTCGCCATTTCCTGGCCGGCCTATGGCGGCGAGGACGGGCTGTCGATCTACGTCCGAAGTGCCTTCCCCGGCGCCAACGCCGCCCAGCCGCTGCCCTTCTTCCTGATCTGCTATGCCGTGCTCATGACAGCGCTGGGCCTGTTCTGGCTGCTGCGCGGATCGCGCTTTGGCGCTGCTCTGCAGGCAGCCCGGCAGAATGCAACGCGGCTGTCTGCGGTGGGCATCGCGCCGTTCAACATCAGGCTGGTCGCCTTCGCCGTCTCGGCGATGGTCACCGGTGTGGCCGGCGCGCTGTTTGCCGACCTCAACAAGTTCGTCAGCCCGTCGATGATGTCATGGCACATGTCGGGCGAACTGATCGTGCTGATCATCCTCGGCGGCAAAGGCCGGCTGTTCGGGCCGGTCGCGGGCGCCATGCTCTATGTTCTGTTTGAATTCGCGCTTGGTGGCATCACCGAACGCTGGCAGTTCTTCCTCGGCCTTATCCTGCTCGGTGTCGTGCTGTTTGCGCGCGGCGGGTTGCTCGGCCTTTTGGCAGGAAAGGCGCGTCATGGCTGAGCCGGTCCTCGAAATCCTGGAGTTGCGCAAGACCTTCGGCGCGCTGAAGGCGACTGACGGCGTCAGCCTAACGCTGATGCCGGGCGAGATCCACGCGCTGATCGGTCCCAACGGTGCGGGCAAGAGCACGCTGATCCATCAGATTTCGGGCTCGATCAGGCCTAATAGTGGCACGATCCGTTTCCTCGGCCAGGACATGGCCGGGCTCGACATGGCCGCACGCGCCCGGCTGGGGCTTGGGCGCAGTTTCCAGATATCGTCGCTGGTGCAGGAATTTTCAGCGCTGCGCAATGTCATGCTGGCGGTGCAGGCGCGGCAAGGTTCGAGCTTCCGCTTCTTCCGCCCCGTCATGGGCGATCCGACGCTGACCGAGCCGGCGATGGCGATGTTGGAACGCGTCGGCCTGGCCGGGCGTGCGCACATGCCCGCCGCCGAGCTGTCGCATGGCGAGCGCCGCCAGCTCGAAATAGCCATTGCGCTGGCGCTTGGCTCGAAAGCCTTCCTGTTCGACGAGCCTATGGCCGGCATGGGCCCGGAAGGCTCGAAAAGCCTGACAAAATTTCTCGACGGCCTACGCCACGAGGCGCCGATCCTTTTGGTGGAACACGACATGGATGCGGTGTTCGCGCTCGCCGACCGCATCTCCGTTCTCGTCTATGGCCGCGTCGTCGCTACCGGCACGGTGGACGTGATCCGCAACGACCCCGAAGTCCGCCGGGCCTATCTCGGAGAAGCCGCGTGAGCCTGCTTGAACTCAAGGGCGTCGAGACCTTCTACGGCGCTTCGCAGGCGCTGTTCGGCGTTACGCTCGACGTCAGCGAGGGCGAAGTCGTGGCGCTGATGGGCCGCAACGGCATGGGTAAGACGACGACGATCAATTCCATACTTGGCCTGGCGAAACCACGCTCGGGCACGATCAGCTTCGGCGGCCGCCAGGTCGCCGGCATGCGGCCGCACCGCATTGCGCGTCTCGGTCTCGGGCTGGTGCCCGAGGGACGGCGCTGCTTTCCCAACCTCACGGTGTTCGAAAATCTCGTCGCCGCAGCCCGCGGCAGCGAGTGGACCTACGACAAGGTGGTGGAGTTGTTCCCGCGTCTCGGCGAACGCCGCGACCAATACGCCAACACGCTGTCGGGTGGCGAGCAGCAGATGCTGGCCATCGGCCGGGCGCTGATGACTAATCCCAGCCTGCTCATCCTCGACGAGGCGACCGAGGGCCTGGCGCCGGTCATCCGCCAGCATATCTGGGCGGCGATCCGCAAGCTCAAGGCTGAAGGCCAGTCGATCCTGGTCGTCGACAAGACTTTGTCCGAATTGCTGCCGGTGGCCGACCGCTGCTTCGTCCTGGAAAAGGGCGTGGCGGTCTTTTCGGGCGCGCCCGAGGCGCTGACGCCTGAACTTCAGGACCGTTATCTCGGGGTATGAAAAAGGGCGGCCCGGCCGCCCTTTTCCTTGATCTCTTGGTTCTGGCCGTTCAGGTCACCGCCGACTTGACGGCGAAACGCGCTTCTTTCCAGGCACCGGTGCGCAGGATGTCTTCGAGGACCTCGACGGCCTGCCAGACATCCTTGAAGCCGACATAGAGTGGCGTGAAGCCAAAGCGGAGCGTGGCTGGCGCACGGAAGTCGCCGATGACGCCGCGCTCGATCAGCGCCTGCATGATCTGGTAGGCGTTATCATGCGCGAAAGAGACCTGGCTGCCGCGCCTTGTGCCGTCGCGCGGGCTTTCAAGCTCGAGACCGTAGCCGGCGCATTTCGCTTCGACGAGTTGGATGAACAGGTCAGTGAGCGCGATGCTCTTGGCCCGCAGCGCTTGCATGTCGACGTCGTTCCAGATGTCGAGCGCGCCTTTCAGCGCCCGCAGCGACAGGATCGGCTGGGTGCCGCACTGGAAGCGGCGAATGCCGGCATCGGCGGCGTAGCTCTGCTCGAAGGCAAAAGGCCTGGCATGCCCCCACCAGCCGCTGAGCGGCTGGCGCGCTTCCGCCAGATGTCGCTTGGCGACGTAGATGAAGGCCGGCGCGCCGGGACCGCCATTCAGGTACTTGTAGGTACAGCCGACGGCGAAGTCGGCGTTCGAACCGTCGAGATCGACCGGCAGTGCGCCGGCGGTGTGGCAGAGGTCCCAGACGATCAGTGCACCAGCCTCATGGGCTTTCTTCGTCAACGCCGCCATGTCGCGCAGTTCGCCCGACTTGTAATTGACGTGATTGACCAGGACGACGGCCACGCTTTCGTCGATCAGCTCTTCGATCGACGGCGCGTCGACGCCCTCGAGCCTGAGCACGGCGCCGGCTCGTGTCGAGGCGACGCCCTCGGCCATGTAGAGGTCGGTGGGGAAACTGCCGCCCTCGGCGACGATCACCGAACGCTCGGACCGGAGCCCCATCGCCGCATGCAGCGCCTTGTAGATGTTGATCGAAGTCGTGTCGCAGACGACCGTCTGGCCTGGTGCGGCGCCGACGAGGCAGCCGATCTGGTCGCCCAGTTCGACTGGCATGTCGAACCAGCCGGCCTTGTTCCAGCTGCGGATGAGGTCCTGGCCCCACTCCTGTTTGGCGGCCTCGGCAAGCTCGTTGAAAGCCGCAGGTGATGCCACGCCCAGCGAATTGCCGTCGAGATAGATCATCCCCTCGGGCAGCACGAAACGATCACGCATCGGACGCAGCACATCGGCTGCATCCATCGCCTCGATCGCGACGAAATCAGGAATTCCACTCATGATGCGGCCTATCCTCGATTATTCGCGAATGGTTTCGCGTGCGGGCGCCGACCCGCGGCTGCGCTTGAGGCTCGGCAGTGCAAGCATGGCGAGCACGAACAGGCCGGTGGCGAGCTTGAGATCGGGGGGCGGCATGCCGGCGGCAAGGCAGAACGACACCAACTGGTAATAGACGACCGCGCCGACGAACGGGGCGGCGAGTTGGCGCAGCACGGTCTGCTTGCCGACGATGGCTTCGCCGATCATCAGTGCCGCAAGGCCGTTGATCAGGATGCCGAGGCCCATATTGACGTCGGCAAAACCTTGCGACTGCACCATCAAGGCGCCGCTCGTTGCCGAGAAGGCGCTGGCGAGGCCGACGCCGCCGATGGTGGCGACCCAGACATTGATGCCCTGGGCCTCGGCCATGTCGGAGTTGGCCCCGACGGCGCGGATTGCAGTGCCCTTCTCCGTCTTGAAGAACATGTTGAGCAGGATGAAGACGGCAGCGCCGATCAGGCCCGCAATGACGATCTTGCTCGCCGGGAAACCGGGTTGCAGATATGGCGCCCAGTCGAACACGCTGGGCGAACCGAAGACCGAGAGGTTCGACTTGCCCATGATGCGCAGGTTGATGCTGTAGAGCATCGTCATCATCAGGATGCCGGCGAGCAGCGTGTGGATGCGGAAGCGCAAATGGATGAAGGCGGTGCAGCAGCCGGCGAGGAAGCCGGCGATGACGGCAACCGCAATCGCCGTCAGCGGCGAAGCGCCGCCGGCCAGCAGCACACCGCAGACGCAGCCGCCCAGCGGAAAGGCGCCCTCGCTGGTGAGGTCGGGGAAGTTGAGCGTGCGGAACGGGATCATGATGCCGAGCACGACGAATGCCAGGATCAGGCTCTGCGCCAGGGTGACGGGGACGAGCGCGACGAAGCTCGAAAAGATGTTCTGGATAAGGTCCATGATGATCAACTCGCCAGCAGCATGCGGTCGGTTTTCACGGAGAAATGGCCGATCAGGTCGACAACCGTCACCTTGGCTTTTTCCTCGCCGGAGATTTCGAGCCGGAGCTTGCCGGCGTCGAGCATGATCACGCTGTGGCCGAAATCGACGGCGTGCTGCATGTTGTGGGTCACCATCAGCGTGGTGAGCTTCAACGCATCGACGGCGCGAACGGTCGCCTGCATGACGATGTCGGCGGTGCGCGGGTCGAGCGCGGCCGTATGTTCGTCGAGCAGCAAGAGGTCGGGTGAGCCGCCGACCGCCATGATCAGTGACAGCGACTGGCGCTGGCCGCCCGAAAGCAGCTCGACGCGGGTGTCGAGGCGGTTTTCGAGGCCGAGACCGAGGAGCGAAAGACGTTCCTTGTAGGTGGCAAGGCGGGTCGCATTGAGGCCCTGGCGCAAGGTGCGCTTCTGGCTGCGCAGATCGGCGAGCAGCATGTTCTCTGCGACCGTCATCGAGGCGGCGGTGCCCTTCATCGGGTCCTGGAAGACGCGTGCAAGCCGCATGGCGCGCTTGTGGACGGGCATGGCCGTCACATCGTCGCCGTTGATGATGACCTGGCCGGAATCGAGCACCAGCGCGCCTGATATGGCGTTCAGCATGCTGCTCTTGCCGGCGCCGTTGGAGCCGATGACGACACCGAACTCGCCGGTGGCGAGCTTCAGGCTGAGGCTGTCCAGCGCGACCTTTTCGTCGGCCTGGCCCTTGTAGAAAACTTTACGTGCAGATCGGATTTCGAGCATCCGTCCCTCCCGAAAAAGGCGACGGCGCCAAGGACGCCGCCGCCTGTTTTGACGAAGTGCTATGTCAGTCGACGATGCAGCCGCAATCGGCCAGCGTCTCGGGGATCTCGATGCCGAACGCCGCCATCGCCTTCTTGGAGATCGTCGGGGCGTGGTCGGCATAGGCCGGGCGCGACGGTGCGATGGTCTTGGGATCTGCACCCTTGAGGATCTCGGCAGCGATCTTGCCGGCGTTCATGCCGACCTGGGTGTAGTTCACGGCAAAGCTTGCCGGCACCACGCCGTTGCGGACTGCGCCATCGTCGGAGTTGACGATCGGGATGCCGGCCTGGCGCGCTGCGGCCGACACGGCGGCAACCGCCGGCTGGAGCAGGTTCGATGCAGGCGTGTAGATCACGTCGGCCTTGCCGGCGAAGGAGGCGATGCGCTGCTGGATGTCGTTGACGTTGTCGACGCCGACTGCGACGACCTCGAAGCCGGCAGCGGGTGCCACTTCCTTGATCTTTTCGAGCAGGGCGACGTCGTTTGCCTCACCCGGATTGTAGGGCACGCCGAAGCGCTTGGCATTCGGCAGCAGCTTCTTGGTGAATTCCATGACGGCTGCCATGTCCTGCAGGTCGGTGGCACCGGTCATGCCTTCGTCGCCCGCATCCCACGACGGAACGAGCTTGGCGGCGACGGGGTCGGTGACGGCCGAGAAGACGACCGAAATGCCGGAGCCGGCGAGCGCCTTCTTGGCGATCTGCGAGACCGGGGTGGTGACGGTGTAGATCAGCTTCGGCTGTTCGGCCTGAAGCTTGGCGATCATCTGCGGCACCAGCGAGGCGTCGAAATTGGTGTGGCTCTCGGTGTAGACGACGTCCTTGCCTTCGACAAAGCCGTTCTCCGACAGCGCCTGCTTGAAGCCGGCGATCGAGGCGTTGAGCTGCGGATGCTCGCCGAAATTGGCGATGCCGATCTTGATCGGATCGGCAATGGCAGCACCGAGGCTGGCGGCGAGAGCGCCGGCCACGAACAGGCCCGACAGCAGGCCGGACTTCAGGTTTCTCATCTATTCCTCCCAGATTAACAAGGCGCCGCTCACTGAACGGCGGCATGGACAAGATCATGCGCAGTCGCAGCGCGCCTGTCAACATTATATATAATTCTTGCCAGCTGCTCCCATGATATATAATTTTTCGAGTCAAGCGGTCTCGCGGATGGATAGCGATGCAGGATGACGAGCACTCCACCAAGACGGAAGCGGCCTACCGGCTGCTGCGTCGCGATATCCTGACCACGCGCCTGATGCCGGGTGCGCCGCTCAAGCTAAGCGTGCTTCGCAACACCTACGGTGTCGGCTGGACGCCGCTGCGGGAGGCGCTGTCGCGGCTGGAGGCCGAGCGCCTGGTGACGGCGATTTCCAATCGCGGTTTTGCCGTTGCGCCTGTTTCGCGCGGCGAACTCGAAGACCTTGCCCGTGCCCGGATGGTGGTCGAAATTCCGCTGTTGCTCGAATCCATGGACAAGGGCGACGCCGACTGGGAAGCAGCCGTTGTCACGGCGCATTACCGGCTCTCCCGCTGCAAGATCGCACCCGACGACCCCTCCGACGAGGCGGTCGACGAATGGGACGAAAAGCACGAGGCCTTTCACACCGCATTACTGAGCGCGGCGACATCGAACTGGCTGTTGCGCTTCCGCTCGACAGTTTCGGACCAGTTGCGCCGCCACCACCGCTTCCTCGGTCTGTCGCCGACGATGAAGGCTGCTGCCGGCCAGAAGAACGGCTACGAGGCGGCGGTCGCGGCCTTGCGCGAGGCCATGGCGATCGAGCACCATACGGCACTGATGGAGGCGGCACTCGACCGCGACGTCGAGCGGGCCAAGAAGCTGATGATCGACCACATCGGCTATACGCTGCATGTCTATGTCCATACCGAAGACGGCAGCGGAGGCAAACTGGCTGCACGCACCGGCCGCGTGAAATCGCCTACGGCAGCCGAATGAGCGCGCCGCATCGCCCGACGCTGGACGAGATTGCCGCGGCGCGCTTGCGGCTGGCACCCCACATGGCGCGCACGCCCATGATGCGTCTCGATCTCGGCCTGCCGGACCGCCAGATATTCCTCAAGCTCGAAACGCTGTCGCCGATCGGCGCGTTCAAACTTCGCCCGGCGCTCAATGCTCTGCTGTCGCGCGACGCCGACGTCTTGCGCAATGGTGTCGCCACGGTCAGTTCGGGCAACATGGCCTACGGCATGGCCTGGGCGGCGAACAGACTTGGTGTGCCGATGGCCGCCTACATGTACCAAGGTGCGCCACAGACCAAGATTGACGGGGTGCGGCGGCTCGGCGGCGAGGTGCGTTTTATCTCGATGGACACCTGGTGGCAGTACATCATCGGTGCAGAACAGCCCGACTTTCCCGAATTGCTGATCAATCCGGTGACCGACCAGGCCGTGCTTTCCGGCAATGGCTCGATCGGCATGGAAATTCTGGGAGACCTGCCCGAAGTCGACGTGGTGCTCACTCCCTATGGCGGCGGCAGCATGACCTCAGGCGTCGCCAGTGCCGTCAAGGCTCTGCGGCCGCAGGCAAAAATCTTCGCCGTCGAGGACGAGAACGCGGCGCCAGTGACGGCGGCGCTTGCTGCCGGCCGCATCGTCGAGATCGAAACGCGCCCCTCCTTCATAAAGAGCATCGGCGGGCCTTCGCTGGTGCCTCAACTCTGGCCGGTGGCGCGCGAATTGATCGACGGCGCGATCACCGTCAGCCTGGAGCAGGTGACCGAGGCGATGCGCCTCCTGTTCGCCAAGGCCAAGGTCGTCGCCGAGGGCGCGGGTGCGGCCTCTCTGGCTGCCGCGCTGTCAAGCGAGCACGCCAGGGGCAATGTCGTCTGCGTCGTGTCGGGCGGCAACATCGACGCCGCGGCCTATGCCACGGTGCTCGGCGGCTATATTCCCGCGCCCTAAATCTTTCAAGCTTGTACGAACCGGCGAAACGGCACTACAAAGCCTGTTCGGACCGGCCTGCTTCCCCGGTCTGCGAGGTTGGGAAAGACCGGGCTGAAGATGGACGAGCGCAAAGAAACGACGAACGCCACCGGATGGGTCGACGGCGAGACCAAGGTTCTCGAAGCACCCGGCGACCATGGCGCCGAGTTGCGGCTGTGGCTCAGGCTGCTCACCTGTTCGACCCTGATAGAGACCGAGGTGCGGCGCCGGCTGCGTGAGGAATTCGATTCCACCCTGCCCCGCTTCGACCTGATGGCCCAGCTCGAGCGCGCCAGTGAAGGCATGGTGCTCGGTGAGGTGTCCAAGCGCATGATGGTGTCGCCCGGCAACATCACCGTGCTGGTCGAGCGGCTGGCCGAAAGCGGCCATATCAGCCGCACGACCTCGCCGACCGACCGGCGCGTCCAGATCATCGCGCTGACCCCCTTCGGCCGCGCCGAGTTTGAAAAGATGGCCTCGGCGCATGCCGACTGGATCGCCGACCTGTTTGGCGGCCTTGCCCCGAAGGACGGTGCGGTCCTGCTCGACGAACTCGCCAAGCTCAAGCGCTCCATCGTCGCGTCGCTCGGCAAGGGGAGCTGACCCCAGCTACGCGCGCTATCCCCTGTAGTCTTCACCGCACTCATCACTGACGACGGGCTGAAGTGCCCATCGCGAAAATAACTTTAAGCTTGAAGTTTCTCTGAAACGAGTCCATGGTGCCGGTACGGTCAAGGTCGGGCGAGCCCTGTCCTGGCGGCTGCATCACCTTCGGAGGAGAACGGCATGCGCATTGTCTGTATCGGTGGCGGGCCGGCCGGTCTCTATTTCGCATTGCTGATGAAGAAGCAGCACCCTGCGCACCAGGTCACCGTCGTCGAGCGCAATCGCCCCTTCGACACCTTCGGCTGGGGCGTGGTGTTCTCCGACGCCACCATGCAGTCGATGCGCCAGTGGGACCCCCAGACGGCTGAGACCATCGAGGTTGCCTTCAACCACTGGGACGACATCGAGCTGGTGTTCAAGGGTCGCAAGATCCGCACCACCGGCCACGGCTTCGTCGGCATCGGCCGCAAGAAGATGCTCAACATCCTGCAGGAGCGTTGCCTCGAACTCGGCGTGGAGCTGGTGTTCGAAACCGACGTCCAGGGCGACCAGGATTTTCCGGACGCCGACCTGATCATTTCCTCCGACGGCGTCAATTCGCGCATCCGGCACAAATATGCCGACGTCTTCAAGCCCGACATGGTGATGCGGCCCAACCGCTACATCTGGCTCGGTACCGACAAGCGCTTCGACGCCTTCACCTTCGATTTCCAGCGCACCGAGCATGGCTGGTTCCAGGCCCATATCTACCGCTTCGACGACAACACCTCGACCTTCATCGTTGAGACCACCGACGACGTGTTCCAGGCACACGGCATCGACGAGATGGACCAGGACCAGTCGATCGCCTTCTGCGAAAAGCTGTTTGCTGGCACGCTCGAAGGCCACAGGCTGATGACCAATGCGCGCCACCTGCGCGGCTCGGCCTGGCTGAATTTCGGCCGCCTGATCTGCGACAAGTGGAGCCACTTCAACGGCGCAAGCCATGTCGTGTTGATGGGCGACAGCGCGCATACGGCACACTTCGCCATCGGCTCGGGCACCAAGCTTGCCATTGACGACGCCATTGAACTGACGCGTCAGTTCGACCTCATCGGCCACGACAAGGCCAGCATCCCGGCTGTGCTCGAAGCCTATGAGGACGTGCGTCGCGTCGATGTCGCCCGCATCCAGAATGCGGCGCGCAACGCCATGGAGTGGTTCGAGGTCGTAGGCACGCGCTATGCCGACACTTTGGAACCCGAGCAGTTCATGTATTCGATGCTGACCCGCTCGCAGCGCATCAGCCATGAAAACTTGCGCCTGCGCGACAAGGACTGGCTCGAAGGTTACGAGCGCTGGTTCGCCGAGCGCGCCGGCGTCAGCCCCGCGCCCAACGGCTCGGTACCGCCACCGATGTTCACGCCCTTCAGCATTCGCGGGATGACTTTGAAGAACCGCATCGTCATGTCGCCGATGGCGATGTATTCGGCGACCGACGGCCTGCCCGACGACTTCCATCTCGTCCATATCGGCTCGCGCGCCATGGGCGGTGCGGCACTCGTCTTCCCCGAGATGACCTGTGTGTCGCCCGACGCGCGCATCACGCCCGGTTGCCTCGGCCTGTGGAACGACGAGCAGGCGCAGGCCTTCAAGCGCATGATCGATTTCGTCCACCATCAGACACCGGCCAAGATCGGCATCCAGATTGGCCATGCCGGCCGCAAGGGGGCGACAAAGGTTGCCTGGGAAGGCATCGACCAGCCGGTGACGGAAGGCGGCTGGCCGCTGATCTCGGCCTCCGCCCTGCCCTATCTCAAGCATTCCGACATGCCGCGCGAAATGACCCGCGAGGACATGGACCGGGTGACCGCCGACTTCGTCAGCGCCACGGAGCGTGCGCGCGACCTCGGCTTCGATATCCTCGAACTGCACGCCGCCCACGGCTATCTGCTGTCGTCCTTCCTGTCGCCGCTGACCAATTTGCGTGACGACGAGTATGGCGGCAGCCACGAGAACCGCGCCCGCTATCCGCTTGAGGTGTTCAACGCGATCCGCGCCGTCTGGCCGGAGGACCGGCCGATTTCGGTGCGCCTCTCCACCCACGACTGGTACGAGGGTGGCAACACGCCGGACGATGCCGCTATCTTTGCGAAGATGTTCAAGGACGTCGGCGCCGACATGATTGACTGTTCGTCGGGCCAGGTGGTGAAGGAAGAACAGCCGGTCTATGGCCGCCTGTTCCAGACGCCCTTCTCCGACAAGATCCGCAACGAGATCCAGGTGCCGACCATCGCGGTGGGCGCGATCTCGGAAGCCGACCACGCCAACTCGATCATCGCTGCCGGCCGCGCCGACCTTTGCGCCGTCGCTCGTCCGCATCTCGCCGACCCGTCATTCGTCATGCATGAGGCGGCGAAGATCGGCTACGCCGAGCAGGCCTGGCCGAAGCAGTACCGGACGGCTCGTGCGCAATACGAAAACAACCTTGCACGCGCAGCGGCTGCAGCGCCCACGGGCAAGGCATGAGCAATCAGAGCAAGAACGGGCGCCACGCCCTCGTCACCGGTGCCGGCAGCGGTATCGGCCGCGCCATCGCCTTTGCGCTGGCGAGCAACGGCCATCGCGTCAGCCTCTGCGGCCGGCGTGTTGCGCCGCTCGAGGCCCTGCGTGCCGAGATCGCCGCCGCTGGTGGCGAAGTCTTTGTACTTGATGGCTTCGACGTCACCGACGCGCAGTCGGTCGAGACAGGTATCGCCAAGGCGATTGCTCAGGCCGGCGACATCGCCGTGCTGGTCAATTCTGCCGGCGAAGCGCCGTCAGCACCATTCGACAAGACCGACCTTGCCATGTGGAGCCGGGTGATCGGCATCAACCTGACCGGCACGTTCCTCGTCACCCAGGTTGCACTCGCCTCGGTCAAGCGGGCGGGCAAGGGTCGCATCGTCAATGTCGCCAGCACCGCCGGCCTCACCGGCTACCCTTACGTCTCCGCCTACTGCGCCTCCAAGCATGGCGTGGTCGGTATGACCCGGGCGTTGGCGCTGGAACTCGCTCGCACCGACGTGACCGTGAACGCCGTCTGCCCCGGCTTCACCGACACGCCGCTGCTCGACGGCGCGGTCGAAACCATCACCGGCAAGACCGGCCGCACGGCCGACGAGGCCCGGGCAAGCCTTGCCCGTGCGAACCCGCAGGGACGCCTCGTCACGCCTGAGGAAGTAGCCGACACCGTGCTGTGGCTCGCCTCGGAAAGGGCAACGGCAATCACAGGCCAGGCGATCCCGGTCGCCGGCGGCGAAGTTCTGGGAGGATGACGATGACCAACCCGATGCAGGACAAGAAGCGTCCGTTCCAGGGGCACCAGGCGGAGCACTTCCTGTTCGAGACCGATGCCGACGGCCGCGTCGCCACCGTCACGCTCAATCGTCCCGAGAAGAAGAACCCGCTGACCTTCGAAAGCTACGAGGAACTTACCGACCTGTTTCGTGCGCTCGGTCGCGCCAGCGATGTCCGCGCCGTCGTGCTGACAGGTGCGGAAAACAACTTCTCCTCGGGCGGCGACGTCTTCGATATCATCGAGCCGCTGACCAAGATGTCGATGCCTGACCTCATCGACTTCACCCGCATGACCGGCGACCTGGTGCGCCAGATCCGCGCCTGCCCGCAGCCGGTCATCGCTGCCGTCGACGGCATCTGCGCCGGCGCCGGCGCCATCCTCGCCATGTCGTCCGACTATCGCGTCGCCACGCCCGAAGCCAAGACCGCCTTCCTGTTCAATCGCGTCGGCCTCGCCGGCGCGGACATGGGCGCCTGTGGCATCCTTCCGCGCATCATCGGCCAGGGCCGCGCTGCCGAACTCCTGTTCACCGGCCGCGTCATGACCGCCTCCGAGGGCCATGCCTGGGGCTTCTACAACGCGTTGCACGAGCGCCCTGCCTTGCTGGGCGCTGCGCAGAAATTCGCCCGCGACATCGCCGACGGCCCGTGGTTCGCCCACACCATGACCAAGAAGATGCTCGACCAGGAATGGGCGATGGGCATCGACCAGTTGATCGAATCCGAGGCTCAGGCGCAAGCGATCTGCATGGCGACGGGCGACTTCCGCCGCGCCTTCGAGGCCTTCGCCGCCAAGTCCAGACCTGAATTCAAGGGGAACTGAGCCATGGCCGCGCACCTCATGCCGGTCGGCGCGCCGGCCCGCGACCATCTCGACTGGCCGTTCTTCGCCGAGAGCCACCGCGCGCTTGCGGCCGAGCTTGACGGCTTCATCGCCCGAGGCGGGCTCGGCGAAATCGACCATGCGGACGCCGATGGCGCCTGCAAGAAGCTGGTGAAAGTGCTGGGGGATGCGGGCATCCTGCGCAACTGCGTGCCGGCGGCATTCGGCGGCGTATCCGAAGAAATCGAGAGCCGCTCGCTGTGCCTGATCCGGGAGACGCTGGCCTATGCCGACGGTCTCGCCGATTTCGCTTTCGCCATGCAGGGGCTCGGTACCGGTGCGATCAGCCTGTCCGGATCGGACGAGCTCAAGCAAGCCATCCTGCCGAAGGTCGCCCGTGGCGAGTTGATCTCGGCGTTTGCGCTGACGGAGCCGGAAGCCGGCTCCGACGTTGCGGCGATGGCTACCGCCGCCCGCCGCGACGGCGACGAGTACGTGCTCGACGGCGAGAAGATCTTCATCTCCAATGGCGGCATCGCCGATGTCTACACGGTCTTTGCCCGCACCGGCGAGGCGCCCGGCACGCGCGGCATCTCGGCCTTCGTCGTCTTTGCCGACAACCCGGGCTTCTCCATCGTAGAACGCATCGAGACGATCGCGCCGCATCCGCTGGCGCGTGTCCGTTTCGACAATTGCCGCATCCCGGCATCCCAGCTTCTGGGCGAGCCGGGCGAAGGCTTCAAGATTGCCATGCGCACGCTCGACATCTTTCGCCCGTCGGTTGCCGCCGCAGCACTCGGCTTTGCCCGCCGCGCGCTCGACGAGGCCGTGGCCCACGCCAAGTCGCGAAAGATGTTCGGGGCGACGCTCGCCGACCTGCCGACGGCACAGAGCACGCTGGGCGAGATGGCGACCGCCATCGACGCCGCCTCGCTGCTCACCGTGCGCACTGCCTGGCGCCGCGACGTGCAGAAGCTGCCGATCACGCGGGAAGCGGCCATGGCCAAGCTGACGGCGACGGAAAACGCCCAGTGGGTCATCGACCAGGCGCTGCAGATGTTCGGCGGACGCGGCGTGCGTGTCGGCGAGATCACCGAGCGGCTCTATCGCGAGATCCGCGCGCTGCGCATTTATGAAGGCGCCACTGAGGTGCAGAAACTGATCATCGGCCGCGAGCTGATGAAGGCCGCAAGATAGGGAGCGCTGCCATGCCCTTCCGCACCAGCCGGCCGTTGCGTTTCGGGGACTGCGATCCCTCCGGCATCGCTTATTTCCCGTCCTACCTGAACATCCTCGTCGGTGTTCTCGAGGAGTTCTTCGGCTCAGTTGGCGCGCCGTGGAAACAGCTCGTCGGCGAGCGCCGCATCGGCACGCCGACGGTCAGGCTCGACCTGACCTTCGTCCATCCGGGCTTCCATGGTGACACCCTCGACTTCGCGCTTTTCGTCCGCCGCGTCGGCCGTTCGTCGCTCGATCTCGAACACAGGATCACGGCCGGCGGCACCTTGCTTTGGAGCGCTCGCCACAGCGTGGTCGCGACCTCGCTCGACACCCACAAATCGCTTGCCTGGCCGGATGACCTCCGCGCCGCGCTCGAAAAATGTCTGGAGACATCAGATGCATGAGATCCTGCAGCCCGAGGGCTGGGCCAAGCCGATCGGCTACTCCAATGGCGTTGCAGCCACCGGTCGCACGGTCTTCGTCGGTGGCCAGATCGGCTGGAACGGAAATTGCGAATTCGAAACCGACGATTTCGTCGGCCAGGTGCGCCAGACGCTGGAAAACGTCGTCGCCGTGCTGAAGGCCGGCGGCGCCGAGCCGCGACACATCACCACGATGACCTGGTATTTCACCGACAAGAAGGAATACACCGAGAACCTGCGCGGTCTCGGCCAGGCCTATCGCGATGTCATCGGCCGTCATTTCCCGGCCATGGCCGCCATGCAGGTCGTGGCGCTGGTCGAGGACCGCGCCAAGATCGAGATCCAGGCCACCGCCGTCATTCCCGAGTAAGGCCCGATGAGCGCGATGCGGTTTTCGGAAAGCGTCACGGGCACGATCCAGGACGGCGTGCTTGTCGTCACCATCGACAATCCGCCGGTCAACGCCATCTCGGCGCATGTCCGCCAGGGTTTGGTCGAGGCGCTCGACCATGGCGCATTGCTGGGTCTCGTGGTCGGCATGGTCGTCACGGGCGCTGGCCGCACCTTCGTCGGCGGCGCCGACATCAAGGAGTTCGGTAAGCCTCCGGTCGAGCCGACCCTGCCGGAGGTCATCGAGCGCGTCGAAAGCTGCGACAAGCCCATCGTCGCCGCGGTCAATGGTGCCGCACTTGGCGGCGGCTGCGAGCTCGCGCTCGCCTGCCATGGCCGCATCGCCAGCGATATGGCGAGTTTCGGCATGCCCGAGGTCAAGCTGGGCATCGTGCCGGGCGCCGGCGGCACGATGCGCCTGCCCCGCCTGATCGGCACAATCGCCGCCATCGACCTGATCGGCAGCGGCCGCATGATCAAGGCCGCTGAAGCGCTTTCGCTCGGCCTCGTCGACGGTGTGGCCGCTGATCATCTCGACGCCGCCCTCAGCCTCGTCCATGACCTCGCTGGAGAGCCACTGCGGCGGACAGGCTTGCTCGACGTGCCGGCCACCGAACAGGCTGCCGTCGAAGCAGTGGCGAAAAAGGTGCTGTCCAAGTCGCGCGGGCAGACTGCGCCCGCCGAGGCCGTTCGCCTCGTCAAGACGGCCGCTCAGGTCGATCTGAAACAGGGCCTCGCCGACGAGCGCGCGACGTTCTTGCGGCTGCGCGATTCCACGGAGGCGGCAGCGCTTCGCCATGTGTTCTTCGCCGAACGGCAGGCAGGCAAGGTCGACAAGCTCGACGGCATCGCAGCCCGCAAGATGGAGACAGTCGGCATCGTCGGTACCGGCCTGATGGGCGCCGGCATCGCTGTTGCTGCACTTACCGTTGGCTATCGCGTCATCGGCGTCGAGCAGACGCATGAGGCCGCCGACAAGGGGCGCGAGCGTATCGCAGGCACCCTCGACAAGTCGGTTCAATCAGGGCGTCTGGCGGCTGCGGGCCGGGACGATTGCCTTGCCCGGCTTGCGGTCACCGCCGATGCCGGCCAACTCGCCGCGGCCGATCTCGTCATCGAGGCAGTGTTCGACGATCTCACTGTCAAGACCGAGCTGTTCCAGCGGCTCGACGGTATCGTCAGACCGGACGCCATCCTCGCCACCAACACCAGCTACCTGAACCCCGACGAGATTGCGGCTGCAACGGCGCATCCCGAACGCGTTGTCGGCCTGCACTTCTTCTCGCCGGCCAATATCATGCGGCTGGTCGAAATCGTCGACTGCAAGGCGACTTCGCCCGATGTGCTGGCCAGCGCACTCGCCTTCGCCAAGCGGCTAGGCAAGCTGCCCATCGTCTGCGGCGTGACGGAAGGCTTCATCGGCAACCGCATCTTTTCCGCCTACCGCCGCGAGGCGGAATTCATGGTCGAGGATGGCGCTGCCCCGCACGAGATCGATGCCGCGCTCGAAGCCTATGGATTTCCGATGGGCATCTTCGCCGTCTACGACATGGCAGGGTTGGAAATCGCCTGGGCGCGGCGCAAGCGCCAGGCTGCGACCCGCGATCCCAAGGCGCGGTATGTCGAGATCGCCGACAAGCTATGTGAAGCCGGGCGTTTCGGCCGCAAGGCCGGCCGCGGCTGGTACGACTATGCGAGTGGCGAGCGTATGGTCGTTCCGGAAGTTACGGCGCTTATCGAGGCCGCGCGCGCGGCCAAGGACATTGAACCACGCCACTTCTCGGCGGAGGAAATCTTCACTCGATTGCTCAAGGCGATGTCCGACGAAGGTGCGGCCCTTCTTTCGGAAGGCATCGCTACACGTTCGAGCGACATCGACCTGGTGATGATCAACGGCTACGGTTTCCCCGCCCACAAGGGCGGGCCGATGTTTGCCGCCGACGACCGCGCGTAACCGCAACCGTCGAGGCGATGCCAAGGCCGCTACCGGCGGCCGAGGCTCTTTTCGGTCTTGGCGTCGAAGAGATAGAGGCTGCCGGGCGCCGCGCGGCAGGTCAGCGTGCTGCCCGTCTCCGGGATGAACTTGCCCGGCGCGGTGGCGATGACGGCGTTTCCGTCGACATCGAGATGCACCAGCGTTTCCGGTCCGAGCGGTTCGACCGCGGTCACCGTTCCGGTGAGCTCCAGCCCGCCATCGGCCTTTTCGACGGCTGCGGTCAGCTCGTGCGGGCGCACGCCGATCAGCACGTCGCCGCCGGCGGAGGGCTCGACACCCTTGCCGTTGTTGCGGCCCGGCACCAGGTTCATCGACGGGCTGCCGATGAAGCGCGCGGTGAACACGTCGACCGGATTTTCGTAGAGGTCGGTCGGCGTGCCGACCTGCAGGATGTGGCCGTCGCGCATGACTACGATGCGGTCGGCCATGGTCATCGCCTCGACCTGGTCGTGGGTGACATAGACCGTCGTCGTCTTGAGCTTCTGGTGCAGCCGCTTGATCTCGATGCGCATCTGGGCGCGCAACTGGGCGTCGAGATTGGACAACGGCTCGTCGAACAGGAAGGCCGAGGGGTTGCGCACCATGGCGCGGCCGATGGCGACGCGCTGGCGCTGGCCGCCGGAGAGTGCGGCAGGCCGCCGGTCGAGATATTTCTCGAGGCCCAAGATGCGGCCTGCTTCTTCGATCCGCTGGTCCTTCTCCGCCTTGGACAGCTTCGAAGTGTAGAGCCCGAAGCCGATGTTTTGGCGCACGGTCAAATGCGGATAGATGGCGTAGTTCTGGAACACCATGGCGATGTTGCGCTGCTTGGGCTCGCGCTCGTTGACCACCTCGCCGCCGATCTTCAGCGTGCCGCCTGAGATGTCTTCTAGGCCGGCGATCATGCGCAAGGTCGTCGACTTGCCGCAGCCTGACGGGCCGACGAAGACGACGAATTCGCCGTCGGCGATATCAAGGTCGATGCCGCGGACGACTTCTGCCTTGCCGTAGCGCTTGACCAGCTTTTCGAGTTCGATCGTCGCCATCAGCGCGCCCCTGCCAGTGCCTTGAATTTTTCGCCGAGTTCTTTCGCGGCTTTCGCCTCGTGCCCGGCATTGTCCTTGGCCTTCGCCTCGAAGGCGGCAGCCTTGTCCCTGTAGACGCCAAGCGCCTCGGCCATCGGCGCCGGTGCCGGGCCGCCGAAGCGGTCGCGCACGGCGACGAAATGTTCCGGCGAGACGATCTCCTCGAACTTGTCGCGACCGAAAGACGGTTCGCGCCCGGTCGAATGCCTGAAGGCATCGAGGAACGGGCCATAGCCGTCCTTGGCGAGCCCGCCGCCGGCGGCCACAACCGCCTTGGCGACGGTCGCGGCGATCTCGTGCGCCTCACGGAAGGACAGGCCTTCGATGCGCACCAGCGAGTCGGCCAGCTCGGTGATGGTGATGCAGGAGCGGCGGATGTTTTCGGCGACCCGCTCCGGGTCGATCTTGATCGCAGCGACGAATGCCGCCAGCAGGTCGAGCACGCGGTCGGCGGCCGTGAATGCCTCGTAGCCCATCGACTGGGTTTCGCCCTCGCTGTCGTTCATGTCGGTGAACGGCGTGTTGTGGATGACGTTGAGCACCGTGCGGGCGCGGCCCATTGTCTGGCTGGCGAGCAGCCGCATATGCTCGATCGGCACCGGGTTGCGCTTCTGCGGCATGATCGACGAGATCTGCACGAAGGCGTTGGGCACGTAGATCTGCCCGACCTCGAAGGCGGTCCAGAACTGGAAGTCCTGGATCAGCCGGCCGAGATGCAGGAACATCAGCTCGATCGCCGAGTAGGTCGAGGTGATGTAGTCGGACGCCGCAATGCAGCTGTAGGAATTGCGCAAGGGAGCGGCGAAGCCGAGCAGTTCGGCGACGCGCTGACGGTCGATCGGGAAGCCCGAGGTGGTGATGGCCGCAGCACCCATCGGCGATAGGTCGACGATCTTTCGCGCCTCCTCGAAGCGCTCGATGTCGCGGATCAGCACTTCGATGGCTGCCGACAGGTAGTGGCCGAAGGTCGAGGGCTGCGCCGGCTGGCCGTGGGTGTAGGCAACGACCAGCGTCGCCTTCTCGCGCTCGGCGGTGTCGATCATCGCCGACAGCAGGTGTCGTGCCTTGGCCATCAGCGCGTCGATGCGCTGCTTGAGCCCGAGCTTGAACAGCGTGTGGTCGATGTCGTTGCGCGAGCGCGACGTGTGCAGGCGGCCGGCCACATCAGGGCCGAGGCGCGCCTTCAGCTCCTTTTCGATCAGGAAGAAGAAATCCTCGACCTCGCCGGTGTATTCGAGAGTCGATGGGTCGACCTCGCGGTCGATGGCTTCCAATGCCCTGGCAATCGCCGACGCCTGCTTGGTGTCGAGGATGCCGGTTTCGGTCAGCATCACCAGATGCGCCCGGTCGATGGCGCGGAAGCCCTCGACATGGTGGGTCTTGGCGCCGTCGAACAGTGGCCGCAGTACCGTCTCCTTGTAGACGGGGTCGGGGAACACGCTCTTGTCGGCGAGCTTGGGGTTCAGTTCAGGCATGTCTTATCCTTTGAGCCCTGCCAGCATGACGCCGCGGACGATGTAGCGCTGCAGGACGATGAAGACGATCAGCGTCGGCAAAGTGGCGATTGCCGCACCGGTCATGATCATTTCCCACTGGATGGACTGTTCCACTGCGAAGCTCGATAGCCCGACCGGCAGCGTGTAGAGCTCGCGGCTGGTGGTCACGATCAGCGGCCAGAAGAAGGCGGTCCAATTGCCGAGGAAGGTGAAGATGGCGAGCGCCGACAGCGCCGGCGTCACCAGCGGCATCGCCACCTTCCAGAAGATCTGGAATTCGTTCAGCCCGTCGACGCGCGCGGCTTCGAGGAAGTCGTTGGGCACGCCCTCGAAGAATTGCTTCATCAGGAAGGTGCCGAAGGCCGTCATCATGCCCGGGAACATGATGCCCCAGTAGCTGTCCAGCCAGCCGAGCTTGCTCGACATCAGGTACCACGGGATGACCAGCATCTCGGTCGGGATCATCAGCGTCGACAGGATGGCGAGGAAGATGAAGTAGCGGCCGCGGAATTCGAACTTCGCCAGCGTGTAGCCGACGAGACTGTCGAAGAAGACGTTCGACAGCGTGACCGCGACGGCGACGATCATCGAGTTCATGAACCATCGCATGAAGCGCCCGTCGGCGAGGATGGCGATGTAGTTCTGCAGCGTCGGCGCCGAGGGGATCAGCTTGAGGTCGTAGACCTGTCCCGCCGTCTTCAGCGACGTCGAAAACATGAAGGCCAGCGGCGTCACCATGATCAGGCCGCCGATGAACAAGAGCGTCCAGACGACGATGCGTCCGGGGCGGAGATTGGCGTGGGAAAGCGCCGGGGTCTGGGTAACGGCGCTCATTTCTTTTCCCTCAGGATCCACAGCTGCAGCAGCGATACGCAAAGCAGGATCGTAAACAGAACCACCGTCTGTGCCGCGGCATAGCCCATCGCGTAGGACGAAAACGCCGTCTGGTAGATCATCAGCACCAGCGGCTTGGTCGAGCCGAGCGGGCCGCCCGGATCGTTGGTGGTCATGTTGTAGACCTGGTCGAAAATGCGCAGGAAGCCGATCGACGAGAACACGACGAGGAACACGGTGGTCGGCTTGAGCAGCGGCAGCGTGATCTTGCGCAGGATCGCCCATTCGCCGAGCCCGTCGATGCGTGCGGCCTCATAGAAGGTGTTGGGGATCGAGCGCAGGCCGGCCATGAAGATGATGATCTGGAAGCCGAGGCCGGCCCAGATCGCGGTCACCATGATCGACGGCAAGGCCTGGTCGACCGAGCGGATGAAGGGTTGTTGCGGAATACCGATGGTGCCGAGGGCGTTGTTGATCACGCCGATCGGCGCCGGCTGGTAGAACCAACGCCACACCCAGGCCATGGCGGCTGCCGTGGTCAGGTAGGGCAGGAAATAGAGCCCTCGGATCAGCCCGTGCATGAAGCGCACGCGGTCGAGGTGATAGGCGATCACGAACGACAGCAGCAGGCTGATCGGCGTGCCGACGACGAGATAGGCGAAGGTGTTCTTGAACACCTTCCAGAATTGCGGGTCGGCGAACAGCTTCTCGTAGTTGGCAAGGCCGATGAACTGCGGCGGCTTGAGCAGGTCCCAGTTCGTCAACGAGAGCCAGAAGGCCTCGATTGTCGGATAGAAGCGGATGACCGAATAGAACAGGATGGGCAGGGCGAGGAAACTCCACACCCAGACCAGCCGCTTCGTCCGCATGGAACGACGATTCCAGAAGGTCCCGCCGGGGCGGCTCGGTGCCGCCCCCTGTCGATCCGCTGTCACAGACATCAAGCCCTTGCCTTACTTGGGAGCCGCAGCGTCGATGATCGCCTGCTCGGCAGCAGCGCCCTGCGCCAGCGAATCCTTCACCGACTGGCCTTCGAGCAGGATGCGGTTGGCCATGTCGATGGTGTTCTGGCGCTGGGCGGCTTCGTCCACGAACATCGTGGTGCGGGCGTATTCGAGGCCCTTGAGGAACGGACCATAGATCGGGTCTGCAAGGTTGCCTTCGGTCATTGCGGCCGTGCGGCGCGCCGGCAGTTCGCCGACGGTCTTCAGCCAGACGTCCATGGCTTCGGGCGAGGAGATGTAGGCGAGGAACTTCTTCGATGCCTCGAGCTTCTCGCCGCTGGTGGTGGCGCTGATGCCGTTGGCGAAGTAACTGGCATAGTTCGAGCGCACGCCCTCGGCATTGGCCGGCAGCTCGGTCACGCCCCATTCGAAGCCCTCGATCGACTTGAAGGCGCCGAGGCGGAAGGTGCCGTCGATGGTCATGCCTGCCATGCCGGCACGGAACGCCGCCTGGCCTTCGTCCATGAAGCCGACCTGGCCGATCTTCTTTTCGGTCTGCAGATCAGTGTAGAACTTGAGTGCCTTTTCACCGGCCTCGGTGTTGTAGGCCACCTTGCGGTCGTTGTCGGTGTAGGGCTCGCCGCCGAACTGGCGCACCAGCACTTCACGCCACCACTGGTGGTCCTGGCCGCCCATGTCGAGGGTCGAACCGGCAACGATCAGGTTGCCGCTGGCGTCGCGCTTGGTCAGCTTTTCAGCCGCAGCGACGAATTCGTCGAGCGTCTTGGGCGGGTTCGCCGGGTCGAGGCCGGCTTCGGTGAACAGCTTCTTGTTGTAGAACAGGGCCAGCGAGCGAACCGCCGTCGGCAGGCCGTAATAGTCGTCGCCGCGCTTCATGGCGCTGACGATCGGGAAGAAGTCGCTTTCGATCTTGTCGTGCGGGAAAGCGTCGGCCGGCAGCGGCTGCAACAGGCCCCCGGCGACGAACTTGTCGAGCCAGCCGTAGAACAGCTGCATCACGTCGGGGCCCTGGCCGCCCATCTTCGCTGCGATCACGCGCGTCTGGTAATCGGCATAGGGGAAAGTCGTCTGCTTGACGGTGATGTCGGGATTGGCCTTCTCGAAATTCTCGATCAGCTGGTCCATCGCCTTGACGCGGGTGTCGAACACATACTGCCAGTATTCGATCTCGACGGCCTGGGCCGCGTTGAGAGCCAGCGTGCTGAACCCGGCGATCAGTCCGGCGAACAAAGTTGCTTTGCGCATGTAAACCTCCATCTGAACCCGCCGGTAAGCCCCGGACTGCGGGTCGTGATTATCCCCTGGGACCATAAGCCTCGCACGCAGCCGAAGCCCGGACCATTCCTCATCCATGTCATCTGGCGCGGAGACGGACGACGTCCTGCAAGCCAGTGCCATGAGCTGCGGTTTCACGCCGCCTGCCACCCTATACGCTCTTCTGCCCCTGCCCTTTTGTCAATAAGATAATTTACTTGAATTAATCTGTTGCCCGGGCCCACGCTTCCACGTTATCAATTTTGCGAAACAGGTCAGGATGAGCGAAATGGCGTTTCAGCCAGGCAGCACACATCAGGTCACATTGGGCAAGAACCCCGAGCGGAGCCGCGATCACAATCGCCGCGTCGTGCTCGACGTCGTCCGTCGTCACGGCTCGCTGGGACGCATGCACATCGCCCGGCTGACGCATCTGACGGCGCAGGCGATCGCCAACATCGTCGACGAACTGGTCGGCGAAAACCTGTTGATGGAGACGGGCCGCCTGCGGTCCGGCCGCGGCCAGCCGCCGATACAGTTTGCCGTCAATCCCGACGGCGCCATGACCATGGGCATCGAGATGGCCGCGGACCACATGGTGTCGACCGTGCTCGATCTCTCGGGCCAGCCACGCTCCAAGCGCATCATGCCGGTCCGCGACACCAGCCCGAAGCAGGTCATTGCGCATATACGTGCCGAGCTCGAGACGGTTCGTGCTGCGTTCAAGTCGCCGCTGCTTGGCATCGGTGTCGTCATGCCCGGTCCGTTCGAGATCGAAGGCATGACCTCGGTCGGCCCGACGACCTTGCCGGGCTGGGCCAACATCGATGCCGCGAACCTGCTCACCGAAGCCTGCGGCGAGCCGGTGACCGTCGAGAACGATGCCAACGCCGCGGCCGTCGGCGAGCGGCTGTTCGGTGCCGGGCACTCGATTTCCGGTTTCGGCATGATCTACTTCGGTGCCGGCCTCGGCCTTGGCATGGTTCACGACGGAGCGCCCTTCCGGGGCGCCTTCGGCAATGCGGGCGAAATCGGCCATGTCGTGGTTGCACCCGGCGGCAGGGCCTGCCCGTGCGGCCAGCATGGCTGCCTGGAGCGCTATGCCTCCGTCCACGCACTGCGCGAGAAGCTGTGCGACGCGGGTATCGCCGACTGCGATTTCACCGATCTCGCCGGGCTTCACGCCGAGCGCCATCCGGTGCTGATGGAATGGCTGGACGAGGCGGCGACGTACCTCGCCCCGATGATCGCCATGATCGAAAATATCCTCGACCCCGAAACGGTGATCCTCGGCGGCATGCTGCCCGACGCGATCATCGACGAGCTCATCGCGCGGATGGGACAGCTGCCCATCTCGGTTGCGAGCCGCAGCAGGCGGGTCCTGCCCCGCGTCATGCGCGGCCAGACCGGGCAATACACGGCGGCACTGGGGGCGGCCGCCCTGCCGCTGTTCGAGGTGGTCACGCCAAAGCTGGAAACAGCCGCCACGCGGCCCACCGAATAGCCTAGCCTACTGAAATACCGGAGGACCTGAATGCTGAGCGCCCGCGAACGTATCGAGAGACAGAAATCCAGCCCGTCGCTGGTCAGGCTTCACCGCGCGCTCAGCCGCCTGAATTCCACCGTCACCATGATGAACACCGGCGCGCATCCCGACGACGAGCAGAGCGGGCTGCTCGCCTGGCTCCGTCTCGGTCTCGGCATGCGCGTCATCGTCGCCTGCTCGACGCGCGGCGAAGGCGGCCAGAATTCGCTCGGGCCGGAGCGCCTGGGCGTGCTCGGCATGATGCGCACGCGCGAGATGGAAGAGGCCGCCCGCGCACTCGACGCCGACGTCGTCTGGCTCGGCCACGGTCCTGACGATGCCGTGCACGATTTCGGCTTTTCCAAGGACGGCGACCAGACCTTTGCCCGCTGGGGCGAGATGCGAACCGTCGAGCGGCTGGTGCGGGCCTACCGCAGCGAGCGGCCCGACATCGTCATCCCGACATTCCTCGACGTTCCCGGCCAGCACGGCCACCACCGCGCCATGACGCGCGCCGCCGAAACCGCGATCAGGCTCGCGGCTGACCCGAAAGCGTTTCCGGAGCATTTTGCCGAAGGCATGAGCCCGTGGCAGGTAGCAAAATATTACCTGCCGGCCTGGTCTGGCGGTGGCGACACCTATGACGACGAAGTGCCGCCGCCCGATGCGACGGTCATCGTCGACGCACCAGGCCGCGAACCGGCGACGGCCGCCGAATACGACCGCATCGGCGAATGGTCGCGCTACTATCACGCGTCCCAGGGCATGGGCCATTGGCCCGACCGCGCCGACACACGCTGGCCGCTGCATCTGCTGCTGGCAAGCGACGGGGCCAGGGCCGAGGCTTCGGTGCTCGACGGCCTGCCGGCGACGCTCGCCGACCTCGCGGCGTCCAGGGATCTCTCCTACGAAGCCGCGCAGGCATTGAAGGCGGCGGGTTCGGCAATCGAAAAGGCGATCTCCGCCTTCCCCAATCCCGATACTATCATTGCGGCCCTCACCGATGCTGTACACCAGCTCGAGGCTGCGCGGGCGGCCGCTTCGCCCGCTTTCCTCGAGCTCCATCGTCACCGTCTCGACCGCAAGGCGCGAGAGATCGATGCCGTGCTGATCGAGGCTGCCGGCATCTTCGACCGTGCCGTACTTACGCCGTCGACCATTTCTCCGGCTGAAACCGGTACGCTGACCATCGACCTCGCGCCAGGCAGCGACGGCCGCTCCGTCAGCATCCAGCCGGTATTGCCCGGCGCCGTCACCGCCAAACCCGTCGCCGGCACGGGCAACCGACGCAGCTTCGAGGTTTCCGCTGCCGCCGACGCCGCCTATTCCAAACTCTATCCGGCGGGCTGGTCGGCGCTCGGGGGCAATGGCGAGGCGCATGTCGTCGTCTCGGCCAGCTTCGGCGGCTACACCGCCCGTGCCACCTTCGATCTCGAAGAGCCGTTTGCCGTGCTGCCGGCGAGTTCTGTTGCCATGGACCCCGAAGCCATCATCGCACCGCTCGATGGGACACGGCGCGAATGGCCGGTCTCTCCAACCGTCGCCGGCAAGGACACGCCCGTGTCCCTCACCATGGAGGGCGGCTGGTCGCTGGCGCAGGGCGGCCAGGCCATCCGCGCGCCGGACAAGCTGGTGGCCGGGCTCAGCACGATCACGCCTCTCGTCGGCGGCAGGCCGGCACTCCGGTTGACCCCGATCGTCTACCCGCATATCGGCCGCGTCACCCATCGCCAGCCGGAGGCGCTGCGCATCCTGGCCCTCGACCTCAAGCTGCCGCAAGGCGCGCGCGTCGCCTATGTCGGCGCCGGCGCCGATCGCGTCGGCCTGTGGCTTGCCCGCATGGGGCTTGATGTCACCGAACTCGACGCCAAGGCGCTCGCCGGCGACCTGTCGCAATACACCACCGTCGTCGTCGGTATTTTTGCCTTCGGCTTCCGCAAGGATCTGGCCGCTGCAACCGAGAAGCTGCACCGCTTCGTCGAAGCCGGCGGCCACCTTGTCACGCTCTACCACCGCCCGACCGACGGTTGGGATCCACTAGCGACGCCGCCGAGGAAACTCGAGGTCGGCTCGCCGTCTTTACGCTGGCGCGTAACGGATCCTGATGCCGAGGTTACGGTGCTGGTGCCGGACCATGTCCTGCTTAACGGGCCGAACCTCATCGGCCCGCAGGACTGGTCCGGTTGGAACAAGGAGCGCGGCCTCTATTTCGTCTCCCGCTGGGACGAGGCATATCAGCCGCTGCTTTCGATGCACGACGTCAACGAGCAGCCGCTGATGGGCGCGCTTGTCTCGGCGCCGATAGGCAAGGGCCGCCACACCCATACCAGTCTCGTCCTGCATCATCAGATGGACAAGCTGGTGCCGGGTGCGTTCAGGCTGATGGCAAATCTTGTCCAGCCAGCCTGACGCGGACGTGCCGCCCCAGGCGGGGGAGGAGCGGCACAAGGCCAACCGCGAGGGCATCGTCTGGGTGCTCGCCGACATGCTGCTGGTTGCTGGCGGCATGACGGCGCTCGTCAAGGCGCAGGGGCTCATCTACCCGGCTTTCCAGCTCGTCTTCATCCGGGCGATGATCGGCCTGCTGTTCATCCTGCCGCTGATCTGGCGGCACCGCCATCACATCCGCCACACCAGGCATCCATGGCAGAACATCTCGCGCGTCAGCTGCAACGCCATTGCACTGACCAGCCAGTTCATGGCCTACACCCTGCTGCCGCTGGCGGTGGTCAACGCGCTGAGCTTTTCGCGGCCGCTGATCACCATGGCCATGGCGGTCGCCTTCCTCGGCGAGACGGTTTCGCGGCTGCGCTGGGTCGGCGCCACTTTCGCCTTTGCCGGTGTGCTGGTCATGCTGGCGCCTGGTGGCGTTGAATGGAACCTCGGTCTGCTCGCGGTGTTCGGCACCGTGGTGTTCGGCTCGCTGGCGATCATCCAGACGCGCGCATTGCGTGACGAAAACACCACAGTGATGATGGTGTTCTACACGGTCGGCCTCGCCGTCATCACCGCCGCGCCCGCCATGTTCGTCTGGCAGCCGGTCGAGACGATTGACTGGATTCCCCTGCTCGGCATCGGACTTCTGGCCCAGGCCGGGCAATATTGCTTCCTGCGCGCCTACCGCCTCGCCGAGGCCAGCGTGCTCGCGCCGATCGGATATCTTTCCATCGTGGTGACGGCCGCCGCCGGCTACATCTTCTTCGGCGAAATACCCGATACCCGTATCGTCATCGGCGCGGCGGTGGTCCTTGCAGCGCTGCAGGCCACAGCCTATCTCGAACGACGCAACAACAGGCCCAAAGGCTGAGGCGCGTCATGCCAGCATGCGCTTCACGCGTGCCGCGGTTCGCGCCACACCCTCGACGATGCGGCTGCGCGGGATCGACGAATAGCCCATGCGGAAGAAACGGCAGGGTCCGTCGTCGGCAGGGAAGAACGGCGAGCCGGATTCGATCAGCACGCCATCCTGCCTGAGTTCGTTCATCAAAAGGTCGGCGTCCAATCCCTCGGGCCCCTCTATCCAGAACGATGTGCCGCCGAAAGCCGACGAGCCGGCGATGATGAAGCCCTCGCGCTGCAACGCTTCGGCCATGACGATGTGGCGCTTGTGGTATTCGGCGCGCATGCGGTGCAGCACGGCGTCATGATGGCCGAGCGCCAGGAAATAGGCAGCCGTGCGCTGCAGGTGCCCGGGCGGATGGCGCAGCATCAGCGCCCTCAGCGCGCGCGCCTCGCGGATGACGGGCGCCGGGGCGACGAGATAGCCCAGCCGCAGCCCGGGAAACAGCGACTTGGAAAAGCTGCCGATGTAGAAGACCCGGCCGCTGCGGTCGAACGACTTCAGCGCCGGTGACGGCGGCGCCAGGAAGCTCATCTCGAACTCGTAGTCGTCCTCGACAATGATGAAGTCCTCTGAAGCGGCGGCGGCCAGCAGTGCCGCGCGGCGTTCGACGGGCATGGTGGCGCCGGTCGGCGAATGGTGGCTGGGCGTGACGAAAACCGCGTCGACATGCGATGGCAGCGCCGCCGGCGGCAGGCCCTCTTTGTCGACGTCGATAGCCGACACCTCGGCACCGCTCAGCCGAAGCGATGCGCTCATGTCCGGGTGGCACGGGTTCTCGCACACCGCATGCGCGCCCGGCCGGAGCAGAAGCTGGGTGACGATCCAGAGCGCGTTCTGCGCACCCACCGTCACGAGGATCTCGTCCGGGGTGGCGCGGATGCCCCGGCTCGGCAGTGTCCGCGAGCAGATGTAGTTGACCAGTTGCACATCGTCGGCGGCAGCAAAATCGCCTGCCATGAGCTCGAAATCCTCGCGTGCCAGTGCGCGCCGGGCGCAGTCGCGCCAACCGCCGAGATCGAACAGCGAAGGGTCCATCTGGCCGTACAGGAACGGATAGGGATAGCGCCGCCAGTCGAGCGGCTTGCGCATCTGCTTGGCGACGATGAAGCTTTTGCGCAGTTTCGCCGACCAATCGATCTCGTCAGCGCCGGCATCGGATGTCGCCGCTTCCAGTCCGCTTGTCGGCGGATTGCCGGCAACACGATACGAGCTTCGGCTGGCCGTTTCGACATAACCCTGCGAGGCCAATTCCTGGTAAGCCAGGGTCACGGTGATGCGCGAGATGTTGAGATAGTCGGCCAGCTTGCGCGTCGAGGGCAGTTGCGCGCCCGGCTGCAGCCGGCCCGACAGCACCGCCGAGACCACGGTCTCGCGGATTTGCGCCTGCAGCCCGATCCGGCTGGCGCGGTCGAGGAAGAAGATCGTTTCCGAGACGGTCGCGTGCGCCATTGGCCTTGCCCGTGCATTCAATCTGGAATCATTCAACTTCCAATCTGGATATAAGGCAATTGGTGTGTTCCATTTAACCCTATGGCCAGAACCAAGACCGGCATCAAAGCCGGCAAGTTCCCGGACAACCGGTAGCTAACAAAACAAAGAGGGTAACGATGATACATTTTAAGCATTTCAAGTATTTGGCCAGCGCCGCAACCGTAGCGGCCGGCGTCTTCACGTCCTGCCTTGCCTACGCCGAGACGACGGTCGTCGTCGGCTACCAGCAGATCGTCGGTCCATTCGTGACCGCGATCGCCGACGGCCGCTTCGACGCAGCCGCCAAGGAGGCCGGCTACACCATCGACTGGCGCCAGTTCAGCTCGGGCGGCGACATCTCGACCGCGCTTGCCTCAGGCAACGTGCCGATCGGCGTCATCGGCTCTACCGGCACCACCGCCGCCGCCACCCGCGGCGTCGAGCTCGAACTGTTCTGGATCCTCGACAACATCGGCAAGTCGGAAGCGCTCGTCGTCCGCACCGGCTCGGGAATCGAGAAGCCGGAAGACCTCAAGGGCAAGAATGTCGGCGTACCGTTCGTATCGACCTCTCACTTCCACCTCCTGGTTGGTCTCGAACAGGTCTGGAAAGTGGACCCGCGCGAGGTCAACATCCTCAACATGAAGCCGCCGCAGATCATCGCCGCCTGGCAACGTGGCGACATCGACGCCGCCTATGTCTGGCCGCCGGCATTGTCTGAGCTGCTCAAGAACGGCAAGGTGATCTCGGATTCCGAAGTCATCGGTGCCGCGTCGGTGCCGACCTTCGATGGTCTCGTCGCCGACAAGAAGTGGGCTGCGGAAAACCCGAAGTTCATGACCGCCTTCACCAAGGTGCTGGCCGAAGCCTACGCCGACTACAACAAGAACAAGGCGGCCTGGACGGCTGACTCGCCGCAGGTCCAGGGTATCGTCAAGCTGATCGGCGGCGACGGTGCGGGCGCGGTCGAAGCGCTGAACCTGCTGTCGTTCCCGAATGCCGACGAACAAGCCTCGGATACCTGGCTGGGTGGTGGTGCGGTGCGCGCGCTCAACGAAAGCGCCAAGTTCCTCGTCGCCCAGAAGCAGATCGACAACGCGCTCGACGACTACGCGCCGTTCGTCAACAGCAGCTATGCCAAGGAGGCATCCAAGTAGCATCAGGCGATGCCGCCGGCCGGATCACTGCGCCGGCGGCACCTACTCCACCACACCACTGCATTTTCTTCGAAAGGCTCGGCGCGATGGAAACCCTCAATGTCAGCAATGTCAGCCTGACCTATCCAGGCCTCTACACCGACCAGGCGGTCATTGCGCTCAAGGGCGTGAACCTCGAGGTCAAAAGCGGCGATTTTGTCGTAGCGCTCGGCGCCTCGGGCTGCGGCAAGACCACGCTGCTCAACCTGATGGCCGGCTTCATGACGCCAACCGACGGCGACATCACGCTCGGCGGACGGCAGGTCGTCGGCCCCGGTGCCGATCGCGGCGTCGTCTTCCAGAAGCACGCGCTGCTGCCCTGGCTCAATGTCATCGACAACACCGAATTCGGGCTCAAGCTGCGCGGCGTCGACAAGGCGACCCGGCGCGAGCTCGCCACCAAGAACCTCGCCCTGGTCGGCCTGCAGGATTTCCACCGCCACATGATCTACCACCTCTCGGGCGGCATGCAGCAGCGCGTCGGCATTGCCCGTGCACTGACCTGCGACCCGGCGATGCTTTTGATGGACGAGCCGATGGCGGCGCTCGACGCGCTGACCCGTGAAACCATCCAGGAGCTGCTGCTCAAGGTCTGGCAGCTCACCAACAAGATGTTCTTCTTCATCACCCACAGCGTCGAAGAGGCGCTGTTCCTCGGCTCCCGGCTGATCGTCATGTCGCCGCGTCCGGGCCGCATCACCCACACCTACGAGCTCGATTTCAATCGGCGCTTCCTCGAGGAGGGCAACGCACGTGCAATCAAATCCAGCCGCGATTTCATCGACATGCGCGAGCAAATCCTCGGCATCATCTATGGCGACGAGCGTCAGTCCGGCAACCCGGAACTCCTCCATGCTTGAGCGCCTCTCCCGAGCCAAGTCCGTTCGCCCCGGCAAGATCTACGGCGCGCCCGGCGACGGCATGAGCGGCCATATCAGCCTGATCACGGCGCTGGTGCTTTTCGGCACCTGGCTGCTGATCACCGAAATGGGCTGGGTCAAGCCGCTGTTCCTGCCCTCGCCGCTCGCCGTCTGGGATAAGTTCGTCATCGCCATGACCGAGGGCGTCTCCAATTCGACGCTCATCCAGCATACGCTGGCGAGCCTTGGCCGCGTGCTTGGGGCCTTCTTCCTGGCGCTGATTACCGCCGTGCCAATCGGTATCCTGATGGGCGTCAACCGCACAGTGCGTGGCCTGTTCGACCCGATCATCGAATTCTACCGGCCGCTGCCACCGCTCGCCTACCTGCCGCTGATCATCATCTGGCTCGGCATCGGCGAGTTCCCCAAGGTGTTCCTGATCTATCTCGCCATCTTCGCGCCGATGGCCATCGCCGCCCGCGCCGGCGTGCGCTCGGTGTCGACCGAACAGATCCACGCCGCCTACGCCATGGGCGCCACCCGTGCCCAAGTCATCAGCCAGGTGATCCTCAAGGCCGCCCTGCCCGAGATATTCACCGGCATGCGCATCGGCATCGGGGTCGGCTGGACGACGCTCGTCGCGGCCGAAATGGTCGCCGCCCACCGCGGTCTTGGCTTCATGGTGCTGAATGCCGCCGAGTATCTCGCCAGCGACACGGTCATCATGGGCATCATCGTGATCGGTATCTTCGCCTTCGCATTCGACCTGATGCTGCGTTACCTGGAAAAGGCACTGATCCCCTGGAAGGGCAAGATCTGATGGCAAAGCCCGCGCACCCGGCAAATTCGCCGCCCGGCTGATCCCGGCCCAGCAACGACCAACAGTTTGCCGGGTTGCCCGGCCACGGCGAAGCCATGCCCAGAGACGAGGACCACGAAATGACGATCACCGCCGACGACCTTGCCAGCTTGTTCGACGCCTTCAACCGGCACGACATCGATGGCGTCATGCGTTTCTTCGCCGAGGGCTGCGTCTTCAACGGCGTCGCCGGGCCGGAAGTCCATGGCACCCGCTTCGAGGGGTCCGAGGCGATTGCCTCTGCCTTCAGCGGCGTGTGGAAGACGATGCCCGACGCGCACTGGGCCCATCACGGCCACTTCGTCCACGGCGATCGTGCCGTGTCCGAATGGACCTTCTCAGGCACCAATGGCGACGGCAGCCGCATCGAGGCGGAAGGCTGCGATCTGTTCACGCTCAGCGGCGGCAAGATCGTGCGCAAGCAGGCGTTCCGCAAGAACCGGCCGCTGCTTCCGGCGCAACGCTGAAGACGGCCAGGGAGGACGAGGAGATGCAACAACAGCTTGCCCGGCCGGTGGCTCAAAGGAAGCCTTTCGACCCGGCCTACGATCCCGTGCGCGCGCCCAATCCCGGCGATGGCAAGGACTACGCGCCAACCTACTGGATCGCCACCGCCGGCCCGCAGCCGGAAGACGACGGCCCCGTCACCCAGGACATCGACGTCGATGTCGCCATCATCGGCTCTGGCTACACCGGCTTGTCCTGCGCCATTCATCTGGCCAAGGAGCACGGCATCAAGGCGACGGTGCTCGAAGCCAACGGCGTTGCCTGGGGCTGCAGCACGCGCAATGGCGGCCAGGCGCAGATCTCCGCCGGGCGTCTCAAGCGTTCGCAGTGGATCGAGCGCTGGGGCGTCGACGTCGCCAAGAAGATGCATGTCGAGATCGCCGAAGCCTTCGACCTCTTCCGCGACCTGATCCGCTCGCCCGAGATCGACTGCGACCCCCAGGACGGCGGCCATCTCTACATCGCCCATCGCGACAAGGTGATGCCGTCGCTGGAAAAGGAATCGCGGCTGCTGAACGAGGTCTTCGGCTATCCGACCCGCATGATCGGGCGCGAGGAGGTCCATAGCGATTTCGTCCGCGACGCCGAAGCCAAAGGCGCGATGTACGAGCCCGACGGCATGGGCATCCATGCGGCGAAGCTCGCCTTCGGTTATCTCAGGCTCGCCCGCAAGCTCGGCGCCAGGGTGCACACGTCGAGCCCCGTGCTCGGCAGCGAGCTCAAGGGCGGCGTCCACCATCTGCGCACCCCTGGCGGAACGGTCCGCGCCCGCGCCGTTTGCATCGCCACGGCTGGCTACACCTCGCCCGGCCTGCATGACCTGACGCGGCACAGGCTGATGCCGATCCTGTCCAATTCGATCGTCACCCGGCCGCTGACCGACAGCGAGCGCGAAATGCTGAACTTCCAGACCCGCATCCCGCTGACCGACACGCGCACGCTGCGCCACTATTATCGGATGTTGCCGGACGGCCGTATGCAGATCGGCAGCCGCAGCGCCATTACCGGCCGCGACGCGGTCAACCCAAAGCACCTCGACCGCCTGCTCGAAGGGCTCTACCGCAAGTTTCCGGTCCTGCGCGGCATCGAGGTCGACTACTCCTGGTGGGGCTGGGTCGATGTCAGCCACGACATGATGCCGCGCATCTTTCGGCCCGACCCGAAGCAACAGCTGTTCTACGCCATGGGTTATGGCGGCAACGGCGTCATGTATTCGGCCCAGGCCGGCCGCCGCATGGCCCAGATGGTCGCCGGCAAGGGCGGCGAACTCGACCTCCCGATCTTCACCTCGCCGCTGCCGAGTCACGGCCTGCTGACGCCGTTTAGGCGCCTCGGCCAGTGGGGAATGTACCGCTGGTATTACCTCAAGGACGAAATCCTCTAGCCCTCCCAGGCCGCCCCCACCTGCACTTGAAAGGAACAAAACCATGAAGATGACCACCGAAGAAGCATTCGTCAAAGTTCTCCAGATGCATGGTATCGAGCATGCGTTCGGCATCATCGGCTCGGCTATGATGCCCGTGTCGGACCTGTTCCCGAAGGCCGGCATCAAGTTCTGGGACTGCGCCCATGAGACCAACGCCGGCATGATGTGCGACGGCTTCAGCCGCGCCACCGGCACCATGGCGATGGCTATCGGCCAGAACGGTCCAGGCGTGACGGGTTTCATCACCGCGATGAAGACCGCCTACTGGAACCACACGCCGATGCTGATGGTGACGCCGCAGGCGTCGAACAAGACCATCGGCCAGGGCGGCTTCCAGGAGGTCGACCAGATGGCGATGTTCGAGGAAATGGTCTGCTACCAGGAAGAGGTGCGCGACCCCTCCCGCATTCCCGAGGTGCTGAACCGCGTCATCGAAAAAGCCTGGCGCGGCTGTGCGCCGGCGCAGATCAACATCCCACGCGACTACTGGACCCATGTTATCGACGTCGACCTGCCGAGCATCGTCCGGCTCGAGCGGCCTTCGGGCGGACAGCAGGCCATCGCCGAGGCGGCCCGGCTCCTGTCCGAGGCGAAGTTCCCGGTCATCCTCAACGGCGCCGGCGTCGTGATCGGCGAAGCCATCCCGGATTCCATGGCGCTGGCCGAACGGCTCGACGCACCCGTCTGCTGTGGTTACCAGCACAACGACGCCTTCCCCGGCAGCCATCGCCTCGCCGCCGGCCCGCTCGGCTACAACGGCTCGAAGGCGGCGATGGAACTGATCGCCAAGGCCGACGTGGTGCTGGCGCTCGGCACCCGCCTCAACCCGTTCTCGACCTTGCCGGGCTACGGCATCGACTATTGGCCGAAGAATGCCGCGATCATCCAGGTCGACATCAATGCCGACCGCATCGGCTTGACCAAGAAGGTGTCCGTCGGCATCTGCGGTGACGCCAAGCAGGTGGCGCGCCAGATCCTCGAACAGCTGAGCCCGTCCGCCGGCAATGCCGGTCGCGAGGAGCGCAAGGCGGCGATCCATCAGACCCGCTCGGCCTGGCTGCAGCAGCTGTCGTCGATGGACCACGAGGAAGACGACGTCGGCACCGAGTGGAACGCTACCGCGCGTCTCCGCGAAGCCAACCGCATGTCGCCGCGCCAGGCCTGGCGGGCGATCCAAGCGGCGCTGCCGAAGGAGGCGATCATCTCGACCGACATCGGCAACAACTGCGCCATCGGCAACGCCTATCCGAGCTTCGAACAGGGCCGGAAGTACCTGGCGCCGGGTATGTTCGGCCCTTGCGGCTATGGCTTCCCGTCGATCGTCGGTGCCAAGATCGGCCGACCCGACGTTCCGGTCGTCGGCTTCGCCGGCGACGGTGCCTTCGGCATCTCGATGAACGAGATGGGAGCCATCGGCCGAGAGGGCTGGCCGGCGATCACCATGGTGATCTTCCGCAACTACCAATGGGGTGCCGAAAAGCGCAACACGACGCTCTGGTACGACAACAACTTCGTCGGCACCGAGCTCAACCCCAACCTCAGCTACGCCAAGATCGCCGATGGCTGCGGGCTGAAGGGCGTCGTTGCCGACACACCGGCGGCGCTGACGGCGGCCCTTCACAAGGCAATCGACGACCAGGCCAAGGGCGTCACCACCTTCGTCGAGGTCATCCTCAACCAGGAACTCGGCGAGCCGTTCCGCCGCGACGCGATGAAGAAGCCGGTGCCGGTTGCCGGCATCGAGCGCTCCGACATGCGCCAGCAGAAGCTCGCCTGACCTGCCGACAACCCACGCCTGCCCGGCCCGCCGGGCGGGCGAGGACTACAGCACCGTGACCGGGAATGATTTGATGAACACCGCCGCCGCAACCCAACGCTTCAATGGCCTGCCTTCGGTGGTACAGACCTATTGGCCCGGCCTCGCGGTCACCGGTGCCGTGGCGATTGCCGCGCAGTTCCTGTCCGACCACTATGGCGCGCCGGCCATGCTGATGGCGCTGCTGCTCGGCATCGCCTTCCACTTCCTGTCCGAGGAAGGACGTTGCGTCGCCGGCATCGACTTCTGCGCCAAGAAGGTGTTGCGCATCGGCGTCGCCCTGCTCGGCATGCGCATCAGCGTCGACCTGCTCGTCGGCCTCGGCGCCAGTACGATCCTTTTGCTGGTCGCTGCCATCGCAGCCACCATCGTCTTCGGCCTGATTGCGGCCAAGCTGCTCGGTCGTGGCTGGCGCCTCGCCCTCATCACCAGCGGTTCGGTCGCCATCTGCGGCGCCTCGGCTGCGATGGCGATTGCCGCGGTCCTGCCCAAGAACGAATTCTCCGAGCGCAACCTGATCTTCACCGTGCTGTCGGTGACGGTGCTGTCGACGCTGGCCATGATCGCCTATCCGATCATCGCCCAGACGATGGGGCTCGACGCCCGCGCCACCGGCATCTTTTTCGGCGGCACCATCCACGACGTCGCCCAGGTCGTCGGTGCGGGTTTCTCCGTCTCCCCCGAGGCAGGCGAGACGGCGACGCTGGTCAAGCTGATCCGGGTGACCATGCTGGCGCCGGTGGTGCTCATCTTCTCCATCGCCACGCGCAATGTCGCCCAGCCGGCCGGCGAGACGGGCAAGCGCCCGCCGCTGCTGCCCGGCTTCGTCATCGCCTTTCTCATCCTCGCCGCAGCCAACTCATTCGGCCTCGTTCCCGAAGCCGTTTCGAAGGCCGGCATGGAGGCGTCGCGCTGGGCGCTGCTCGCCGGCATCGTCGCCGTCGGCATGAAGACCGCGCTGCGCCGCGTGCTCGACGTCGGCGGCGACGCGGTCGCGCTGATCGTCGCCGAGACGATCTTCATCGGCCTCTTCATCCTCGCCGGCATCTACTATCTGGGGCACGCCTGATGAAACCGCTGGAACGCATCATCGCCACCGCGAAACAGACACCCAGGCGCATCGTGCTCGCCGAGGGCGAGGACCCGCGCATCGTCGAGGCGGCGGTCCGGGCCAGGCGCGAAGGCATCGCCGAAATCACCCTGGTCGGCAATCGCGGCGTCATCGAGCGGCGGCTGGCCGACGTTGGTGCGGACCCGCAGGAATTCCGTATCGAGGACCCGCAAGCTTCGCCCCTCGCCTCCCGGCTCGCTGCTGCCTACCACGAGCTGCGCAAGGCCAAGGGCGTCGATGCCGCTGCGGCAGCGGAAGCCCTGCGTTCCCCCCTGATCTTTGCCGCCATGATGGTGCGCGAGGGCGAGGCCGACGGCACGGTCGGCGGGGCCGTTGCCACCACCGCCGATACCGTGCGGGCGGCGTTGCAGACCATCGGCCGGGCGCCGGGCGTCGGCCTGGTGTCCAGCTTCTTCCTGATGATGCTGTGCCAGCCCCATCACGCAAAGAAGGGCGCTTTCGTCTTTGCCGATTGTGGCCTGGTCGTCGATCCCGATGCCGCCGGCCTCGCCGACATCGCGCGCATGTCCGCGCGCTCCTACCAGGCGCTGGCGGGTGGCGCTGCCAAGGTCGCGATGCTGTCGTTCTCGACCAATGGCAGCGCGGCACACGAGCGCGTGTCGAAGGTGGTCGAGGCAACGCGCCTGGCGCATGCCGCCGACCCCGAGCTGGTCATCGACGGCGAATTGCAGTTTGACACCGCCTTCGTCGAAGCCGTCAGTGCTTCCAAGGCGCCGAACTCGGCGCTGCACGGCGAAGCCAACGTCTTCGTCTTCCCCAATCTCGACGCCGCCAATATCGGCTACAAGATCGCCCAGCGCATCGGCGGGGCCGACGCCATCGGTCCGATCCTGCAAGGGCTTGCCAAGCCGGCGAACGACCTGTCGCGCGGCTGCAGCGTCGACGACGCCTACCACATGATTGCCGTGACGGTGGTTCAGGCGAACCAGGGCTAGCCCAGCAACGACATCAAGTCGGCTTGAGCGCCCCTACAGCTCTTCCAGTGCGTCGCCGAAGCTCTCGATGCCCCTGAGGCGCGTCCGGCCGGCGGCGCCAGCGCGTTCGATGGCTCGGGTCGCCAGAAGATGGCAGATCGCCATCGCCGAAACGTGGTTGAACAGAGGTCCCGGCGCCAGCGTCTGGCAGCGGAAGTGCCACGCCGCGCTCTGCCTGTGGGGCACGCCCTCGTCGGTGATGTAGAGCAGCCTGGCTCCGCTTTTCTCGATGGCCGAGAGCACCATTTCCATGCGCGCGATGCGGCGGCGCAGTCCGAACACGACCGCCACGTCGTCCTTGCCGACGCTGACCAGATGTTCGCCCAACGTCTGCCCGCCGCCCGGAATGGAAACGATGTTTTCCACCACTTGCGTCATCTGCCATTGGAAATAGTCGGCGAAGGGATGGCTGCTGCGGAAGCCGAGCACCCAGATCTTGCGGCTGGCCAGCATCGCCTCCACCGCGGCATCGATCTGGCTGTCGGTGATGGTGGCGAAGGTGCCTTCGATGTTGGCGATGCCCTGCGCCACATGGGCCGCCAGCGACTGGACCCCGGCGGTGTCGGTCGATGTCGTCAGGAACAGGCGCGAGCCGGTCTGCTTTTCCTCGCGGGCATGACGGCGGGCTTCCTCGTAGTTTTCATAGCCCAACCGTTTGACGAAACGCGACACGGTTGCGTTCGAGACATTGGCCAGGTTGGCGAGTTCCGACGCCGAGTAGCTGGCCAGCTCTCCGGGAAAGTCGCAGACGAAGTCGCCGAGCCGCCGCTCGGCCGGATGCAACTGGTCGAGTGCCTCCCGCACGCGGAAAAGAAAGGGCCGTTCCTTGGGGGTCATGCAGTCGTCCGCCACGCTTGTCGTCGTGCACATTTGCGCGCGATGCGCCCTCTCCGCAAGGGGCAGACATCGGGGAGCATCGCTTGGATCGTCCCAATCACGCAGGAATCACAACGACATAACCGCTGGCCGCGAGACATTGGGGCCCCTCCATCAGATTCAGCTGTAAAAAGCCAATTTCATATGATACTTTTGTGAAAATCAGTTTTCACATCTGGTTCAGCCAAGGGAGGAGAAACCATGGCAGCGGAAAGTATGGTGCAATCCGGCAAGACATCGCCGGTCATTCGACAACTTGAGGGAGCGCTAAGCCGCATAGGTGTCACCGGCGCCCATAAGCAGATCATCGCGCTGGTGCTCATCGGCGTGCTGTTCGACGCCTTCGAGCAGAACACGATCGGCGTTTCAGGGCCGATGCTCAAGGCAAGCTGGGGGCTGACCGGCGCCGACATCGGCCTGCTCAACACCATCACCTTCGGCAGCGCGGCCATCGGGCGGCTCCTGTCGGGCATTCTCGGCGATCGCTATGGCCGCCGCGTGATGCTGACCTTCAATCTCCTGCTCTTCACCATCGGTTCGCTTGCCTGCGCACTGGCGCCGAACTTCGCCGCGCTCGCAATTGCGCGTGGTATCGTCGGCTTCGGCATCGGCGGCGAGATCTCGACCGCGGTGACCATGCTATCAGAGTTCTGCTCGCCCAAGTTCCGCGGCACGGCCGCGGGCCTGGTCAATGTCGGCGCCGGCGGCTTCGGCAACTTCCTGGCACCTGCCTTCGGCTTGTTGATCTTCACGATTTTTCCGGGCGAGGACGGCTGGCGCTGGCTGTTTGCCGCACTCGCGCTGCCGGCGCTGCTGGTGGTGTTCTACCGCCGCTTTGTGCCCGAGACGCCGCGCTTCCTTGCCTCGCAGGGCAGGATAGCGGAGGCCAACAAGGTGCTGTCGATCCTGGAATCGGGAACGCTGCGTCCGAAGAACCTTGTCGTGCGCGAGTACCTCAAGGACGACCAAGCACAGGAAGCCCCGGCCAAGGACAGCTGGAAAGAGCTGTTCCGCGCGCCCTACCTCGGCCGCACCATCCCGGTCGCCATTGCCATCCTGATGAGCTACGGCGCGCAGCTGTCGGTGCTGACGCTGATGCCAATCATCTTCGTGTCCATGGGCTACACGCTGCAGGGCAGCCTGCTTTATTCGATGATCATCCAGAGCGGCAGCGTGCTCGGCGCCATCGCTGCGTCGATGTTCGGCTACTACTTCCCGCGCAAGAAGGTACTGACTGTCGGCGCCATCTTCGCCTGCCTCGCGGCCGTGTCGATCGCCACGCTCGGCACCAACATCTACCTGGTGCTCATGTTCGGCGCGATCTTCCAGTTCTTCGTGCTGCTCTTGAACACCTCCATCTGGATCTATGCGCCTGAACTGTTCCCGACCCGCATCCGCGCCTTCGGCGTTGCCTTCATCCTGGCGACGGGATCGGCGGCGGGCTCCTTCGTGCCCACCATCTCGGGCGCGCTGTTCGACAACTACGGCATGATCGGCGTGTTCGGGCTGGCGGCAGCGATGTATGCGGTTTTCGCCGTCTGCATCCAGATGGGTCCCGAGACCTATGGCATGTCGATGGAAGATCTTACCCAGCCGGCGGAGGTCGAAACGCCCGAAGCGTCGACCTTGCAGGCACAAGCAAGAGCGTAAACATGAACACGGCCCCACACATCCTGTTGATCAATCCAAACAGCTCGCGCGCAACCAGCGACATGATGCATGCCATTGCGCGCAAGACCGCAACAGGACGAATGGCCGTGGCGGTTGCCACGGCCAGCCGGAACCCGCCGATGATCGTTAACGGCGCACAGCTCGAAGCTGCCGCCGACCAGGTCATCGAGATCGGTGTCGGCCATGATGCGGACTGCCGCGGCATCGTGGTCAGCGCCTTCGGCGATCCCGGCCTTGCGGCACTCAGGCAACGGGTCGCCGTTCCTGTGGTCGGCATCTGCGAGGCCTCGATGATCGAGGCTTCGCGCGACGGGCGGAGGTTTGGCGTCGCCACCACGACACCAGACCTTGCCGAAGCGATTGCCGGCCGCGCCCGCGACCTGGGGCTCGCCCATCTCTATTCGGGCATCCGGTGCACGCCGGGCGATCCCATCGCTGTGGCAGGAGATGAAAAGCTGCTCGAGCGGTCGCTTGCCGAAGCGGTGCGCGAATGCATCGAACTGGATCGAGCCGAAGCCGTCATCATCGGCGGCGGGCCACTCGGCCAGGCGGCCGAGCAACTGCAGCCGATGTTCGAGACACCGATCATCGCACCCATTCCCTGTGCCATGGAGCGGGTGCTCGGCCTTGTGCCGGTCAGTGCGGAAGTGGCCTGCTGAGGCGGCTTTCGCCTAACTCCAGGGTCTGCTCCCGCAAACCAGGAACCAGGCCCTGGCAAATATCAGGCGCGAGGACATCGATAGGGCCTCATTCCGAACCGGAATGGGGTCCTATTCACGATTCCGCGTCGTCTCCGCGGCGAAGGTGAAATGGCGCATGATGAGGTCCTGCAGGCGTTCCGGCAGTTCCGCCTTGTCGACAGCCTGCCGCATGCACTTCAGCCAGAGGTCGCGCAACTCCGGACCGATGGCGACATGCTCGTGGATCTCCTTCAGCCGTGAATGTCCATGCTTCTGGACGTAGTAGCTCGGGCCGCCGAAGAAACCGCAGAGATAGTTGAACTGCTCCTCGCGAGAGTGGGCGACACCGTGGCCCCTGCGGTGGAGCAGGTGCAGTTCCGCTGCTTCTTCATCCTGCTCGACGATGTCGTAGAAAATCTCGACCAGCCGCCGGATGGCCTCCTCGCCGCCGAGTTCGTGGTAGAGCGACCGCCCCTTCTGCACAACTTCGTTCAAGATTACCTACCTCCTCCGGTCTGGTACGCTTGCGCAATGACGCCTTGGACCCCAAGCCGGCCAATGGCGTGAAGAACCGGGAATGCTCCGCTCCCGGCGTAGCCAAAACGTAACACCGGCATGCTCCGCGACAAGCGCCAAGTGCCGTCCGGACCCGCGACTTATTATCCCCTGCTCATTCGTCGGTGACGATGACGTCCATCGGAATGTCATGCGGTTGCGGATAGATCGTCGGAATCCGGCTCCCGGTGTAGCCAACCCCGATCACCAGCGGCCTTCTAGGCATTGCCGCCAGTGTCCTGTCGAAGAAGCCGCCGCCATAACCGAGGCGGTAGTTGGCATCGTCGAAGCCCACCACCGGCGCGATGACGACATCGGGTTGCACTGCCGGCCCGTGCGAAGGCACGAGGATGTTCCATACGCCGCGCTCCAGCGGGTCGCCCGGCGACCAGACGCGGAACTCCAGCGGCCAGGCCTTCTGGATGACGACGGGCAAGGCGATCCTGCCGCCGCGCATGATCACCCGCACCGCCCAGTTGCGCAGGTCCGGCTCGCCGCGGAACGGCCAGTAGACGCTGACCAGCCGGCCGGACACCTTGCCGATCGCCTCGTCGAGCGCCGCGGCGATGCGTTCCGACTTCGCCGTCCGCTCTTCGGCGCCGACAAGAAGCCGCTCGTCGATCAGGCGGGTTCGTTCGGCCTTGCGCCATCTGGTGACGTCGGGCCATCTGTCCCGCGACACCGCCTGAGCCTGATAGTCCGGTGACAGCTCGTGCATGAAGCACGGCGGCGAGGCATATTCGTGCGTTTCGGGAGGGGCACCCTTTTCGTCGGATATCATCTACCGTTTCCTTTGCCGCGATGACGACCCACGTCGTCCTTTGCGAAAAATTGCGCCGCGCCAAACAAGAACGCAAACGGAATTAAATGCTATATGAGTGCAATAATTTTGCTTTGAACTGGATGCCATGGACATAGATCGCGCCCGTACGTTCCTTGAAATCGTCCACTGCGGCAGCTTCCTCAGGGCTGCCGACCGGCTGCATGTGACCCAGACGACGGTCAGCGCGCGAATCCGCACGCTGGAGGAGGAGCTTGGGCGGCAACTCTTCACCCGCAACCGCAACGGCGCCCAGCTGACGCCCGCCGGCCGCGAGTTCGAACGCTACGCCCAGTCGTTCGTACAGATCTGGGAGCGCGCCCGGCACCAGCTCGCCATCCCTTCGGGACGCACGAGCGTTGTCGCGCTCGGTGGGGAACTCAGCCTGTGGAATCCCCTGCTGCTCGACTGGCTTGTCTGGATGAAGCAGGCCAAGCCCGAGATCGCCATCCATGCCCATGTCGGCGTTCCCGACCAGTTGCTCGACCAGTTGCGGACCGGCGTGCTCGACATCGCCATTCTCTATGCGCCCAAGCTGTTGCCCGGCTTCAAGGTCGAGATCCTGCAGGAAGAACAGCTCGTGCTGGTCAGGACGGTGGCGAAGGACGGCAAGCGGGATGCGGCCAGCACCTATGTCTATGTCGACTGGGGGCCGCTGTTCGCCGCCCAGCACGATGCCACTTCGACGGCTTTCGGCGAGCCGGGGCTGTTCGTCGGCCTTGGTCCGCTCGGCCTGAGCTACATCCTGCGTGCCGGCGGCATGGGCTATTTCCGCAAGGGTGTCGTCGCGCCGCTGATCGCTGCGGGTGAACTCGAAACGGTCGAAGGCGCGCCCGAATTCACCTATCCGGTTTATGCCGTCTACCCCGAGGCAAGCGAGGGACGCACGGACGTGCAGGAGGCACTGGACGGGCTGAAGCAGGTCGTCCGGTAGGCACAACCTGAGATCAGGGCGGTTCAAGTGCCCTTTGCAGCAATTTTCTTGCAGCCAACCAGCAATATCATTCGTTTGCCTGCTGTCGGACCCAGTGCTTAGGTCGTCTTTCCAACGGGGTGGGATGGAAGGAATGACTGGCATGGCCGAACCAAGGGAACCCAGGACTGTCGCTGCGGCCAACGGCATCGCCGGCGACCAGGGCTTCGGCGCCGTCAACCCGCCACTCTACCTCTCGAGCACCTTCGTCTTCCCCGGCTTCGAGAGACCCGGCAGCTACGAATACACGCGTGCCGCCAATCCCAGCCGCGACCTGCTTGCCGATACGCTCGCCAGGCTGGAAGGCGGCGCGGGCGCGGTGGTGACCGCCTCGGGCATGGCCGCGGTCGACCTGGTTCTGGGACTGATGGGGCGAGACGATCTCGTCGTGGCACCGCATGATTGCTACGGCGGCACCTACCGCCTGCTGTCCCTGCGACGGGACAAGGGACAGTTCGACGTGCTTTTCGTTGACCAGGGCGACGAGGCTGCATTGTTCGCAGCGCTGGCCAGGAAACCGGCGCTGGTGCTCATCGAGACCCCGAGCAATCCATTGATGCGCGTCGTAGACATCAGGACGATTGCCGCCCGGGCCAGGCGCGCCGGCGCCAAGGTCGCCGTGGACAACACCTTCCTGTCGCCGGCGCTGCAGAGGCCGATCGCGCTGGGGGCCGATTTCGTCATCCATTCGACGACGAAATATCTCAACGGCCATTCCGACGTGGTCGGCGGCGCCGTCATCGCCGCCGACAAGGCGGACGTCGAGGCGCTGTCGGACTGGGCGAAAATCACCGGCGTGACGGGAGCGCCGTTCGATTCCTATCTGACCCTGCGTGGCCTGCGTACCTTGTTTCCGCGCATCGAGCACCAGCAGGCGAATGCCGCAGCCATAGCCGAATTCCTGGAACGACAGCCGCAGGTCAGCGCGGTCCACTATCCCGGCCTGAAGTCGCATCCCGGCCATGCCATCGCCAGCGCGCAGCAGGCGGGCTTCGGCGCCATGCTGAGTTTCCAACTGGCCGGCGGCGTCGATGCGGTCCGCAGTTTCGTCGAAGCCGTGAGAGTGTTCACCCTGGCGGAATCGCTGGGCGGCGTCGAAAGCCTGGTCGCTCACCCCGCCACCATGACCCACGCGAGCATGGGCGCCGAAGCCCGGCTAGCCGCAGGCATCAGCGACGGGCTGCTGCGGCTGTCGATCGGGCTGGAGGCCGAGACGGACCTGATCTCCGACCTGGAAACGGCGCTCACCGCCATCGACAAGGCGCGATAGGAACGCCTGTCACCAAACCATCATCCAGCTGTCATCGTGCTGAAATCTCGCTGCCCCAAACGGAACCCGCAATTCCGTTCAGGCAAAGAGGTTTCACCATGTCAGGCAACATCAACCGTAAGCTCCTGCTCTTGACCACCGCGCTTGCCGCGTCGGCCGCCCTCCCCGCTCATGCAGCCGAGGTCTTCAACCGCGTCGCCACCTTCCCGGTCTCGCAGAACCTGCCGGCCGACGTAGATGCGGCCACGCCGACGTCGTCGGAAATCATCACCGCGACCGATGACGGCATGACGCTCGTCTATTCCGATAGCCCGCTCGGCGCCGTCGGCTTCATCGACCTCACCGACCCCAAGGCGCCGAAGGCTGCCGGCATCGTCAAGATCGACGGCGAGCCGACCTCGGTCACCGTGCTCAGCGGCAAGGTACTCGCCGGCGTCAACACGTCGAAGAGCAAACAGGAGCCATCCGGCAACCTGACCGTGATCGACCTGGCATCCAAGAAGATCGACGCCAGCTGCGACCTCGGCGGCCAGCCCGACTCGGTGGCGCTGAGCAAGGACGGCAAGCTGCTTGCCGTCGCCATTGAAAACGAACGCGACGAGGAACTCAACGAAGGTGCGCTGCCGCAGTTGCCAGCTGGCAACCTCAAGATCATCGCCATGAACGACGGCGCGCCCGATTGCGCCTCGATCAAGACCGTCGACCTGACCGGCATCGCCGCTGTTTCGCCTGAAGATCCGGAGCCGGAATTCGTCGCCTTCAACGATAAGGGCGAGATCGCCGTCACGCTCCAGGAAAACAACCACATCGCCATCGTCGATGCCGCCAGTGGCAAGGTCGTTTCCCACTTCCCGGCCGGCGAGGTCACGCTCGAAAACGTCGACACCAGGAAGGACGGTGCGCTGTCTTTCACCGGCAAGGTCGAGAATACGCCGCGCGAACCCGACGCGGTGAAGTGGCTCGACGATGAGCGCCTCGTCGTTGCCAATGAAGGCGACTACAAGGGCGGCGCGCGCGGCTTCACCATCTTCTCCAGGGCTGGCGCGGTGCTGTACGAATCCGGTCCGGCTTTCGAATATCAGGCGGCCGCCGCCGGCCACTATCCAGACGCCCGCAACAAGAAGGGCATCGAGCCCGAAGGCCTCGAATTCGCAAGCTTCGGCGACCAGAAGCTGATCTTCGTGGCAGCCGAACGCGCCTCGCTCGTCGGCGTCTACAAGGACACCGGTGCCGAGCCCGAATTCCTCCAACTGCTGCCTTCGGGCATCGGGCCGGAAGGCCTGGTCGCCATCCCGCAACGCAAGCTCCTGGTCACCGCCAACGAGACCGACCTCGTCGAGGACGGCCTCGCCCGCTCGCATGTCATGGTCTACGAACTTGGCGAGGGTGACGCTGCCTATCCGCAGATCGTCTCGAGCTTCAAGGACGACGGCACCCCGCTCGGCTGGGGTGCTCTCTCGGGCCTCGCTGCCGATCCCAAGGAAGCCGGCAAGCTCTATGCCGTTTCGGACTCGGTCTATCGTTCGGCGCCTGCGATCTTCACCATCGACACCACCAAGACCCCGGCCCTGATCGCCGAAAAGACCATCGTCACGCGCGACGGCCAGCCGGCGCAGAAGCTCGATCTCGAAGGCCTCGTGGCCGACGGCAAGGGCGGCTTCTGGCTGGCTTCCGAAGGCCGCAGCGACAAGCTGACCCCGCACGCTGTCTACAACGTCAACGCCAAGGGCGAGATCAAGGAAGAGATCGCCTTCCCGGCCGAGCTTCTGGCCGGCGAGACCCGTTTCGGCCTCGAAGGCATCACCATTGTCGGCGAAGGCGACGACCTGACGCTGGTCATGGCGATCCAGCGTGAATGGGCCAACGACCCGAAGGGCCAGGTCAAGCTGCTTGCCTACAAGCCCAAGGCCAAGGAGTGGTCGGCGGTGCGCTATCCGCTCGACGCCACCGAAAAGGGCTGGGTCGGCCTGTCGGAGATCACCGCCCATGACGGCAAGCTCTATATCGTCGAGCGCGACAACCTGATCGGCGCGGAAGCCAAAAACAAGCGCATCTATGCGGTGGCGCTCGACGGCTTCAAGCCGGCCAAGCTTGGCGGCGAACTGCCGGTGGTGGAAAAGGCGCTGGTGCGCGACCTGCTGCCCGATCTCAAGTCGGCCAACGGCTACGTCGTCGACAAGGTCGAGGGCTTCGCCATCGACGCATCAGGCGAAGCCTTCGTCGTCACCGACAATGATGGCGTCGACGACTCCTCGGGCGAAACCCTGTTCCTGCGCCTCGGCAACATCGCCGCCATCAACTGAGCGGCGTTCGAAAAAAGGGGCAGCGCTCGGCGCTGCCCCTTTTTATGCTTGAAGAGCCGCCTCTCACAGCACGTGAGACAGGAACTCCCGTGTCCGCGGCGATTGCGGGTTGGCGATCATTTCCCTGGGTTCGCCCCGCTCCTCGACGACGCCGCGATCCATGAAGATCAACTGGTCGCCGACCTCGCGGGCAAAGCCGATCTCGTGGGTCACCACCACCATCGTCATGCCGCTTTCGGCAAGGTCGCGCATGACCACCAGCACTTCGCCGACCAGCTCGGGGTCGAGCGCCGAGGTCGGCTCGTCGAACAGCAGGACCTTGGGGTTCATCGCCAGTGCACGAGCGATGGCCACGCGTTGTTGCTGCCCGCCGGAAAGCTGGCGCGGATAGGCGTCGGCCTTTGCCGAAAGCCCGACGCGTTCGAGCAGTGCAAAGGCCTTTTCCTTGGCTTCGGCCTTGGACATGCCCTTCACCATCATCGGCGCCTCGATTAGGTTTTCGAGCGCCGTCATGTGCGAGAACAGGTTGAACGACTGGAACACCATGCCGATGTCGGCGCGGCGCTGGCACAGCAGCTTGTTGTTGACCTCGTAGAGCTTGCCGTGGCGCAGGTCGTAGCCGACGAACTCGCCGTCGACCAGGAGCACGCCGCCGCTGACCTCCTCCAGGTGATTGATGCAGCGCAGGAAGGTGCTCTTGCCCGAACCCGAAGGGCCGATGACGCAGGCGACCGATCCTGTGGGCACATTGAGGTCGATGCCCTTCAGCACTTCCACATTGCCGAAGGATTTCCGCACGCCGCGGGCAAACACCATGGAGTTGTCGGGTACGCCGAAGCGGGCCTGGTTTTCTGCTTTCGATGTCATGCTGGCTGTGCCATCCGTCCGAACCTGAAGGCGCGTTTCAGCATCTCGCCCAACGACGCGCCCTGCTGCTGGTCGCTCCTACCGTAATATTGCTCGATATAGTGCTGCCCGATCGACAGGATGGTGACGACGAACAGGTACCAGAAAGCCACCACGATCAGCAGCGGTATGGTCTCGAAGGTGCGGGCGTAGATGCTCTGAGCGGCATATAGCAGGTCGTTGACCGCGATGATGGTGACCAGGGACGTCGTCTTCAGCAGGTTGATCGTCTCGTTGCCGGTCGGCGGCACGATGAAGCGCATCGCCTGGGGCAGCGTGATGCGGCGCAGGATCAGCCGGTGGTTCATGCCGAGGCTGCCGGCTGCCTCGGTCTGGCCTGATGCCACCGAGTTGATGCCGGCGCGCACGATCTCGGCCATGTAGCCGGCTTCATGCAGCGATAGCGCAATGACGGCCGCCACGAAGGGCGTCATGACGTCGTTGGTCTTGATCGTGAACAGCGTGCCGACGAATGGCAGCGTCAGCGAAAATTCGCGCACGATGAGCGACAGGTTGAACCAGAAGATCAGCTGGATCAGCGCCGGTGCGCCGCGGAAGAACCAGATATAGGCGCTGGCGAAGGCGTTGAGGATCCGGCTCGGCGACAGCCTCATGATGGCAACGATGGTGCCGATGATGATCGCCAGCACCATGATGGTGACCGTCAGCAGCAGCGTCTGGCCCAGGCCGCGAATGATCGAGGGGTGGAACAGGTACTTGCCGACCGTCGGCCAGTCGAAGGCCGGGTTGGTGGCGAGAGCCTTCAGGATCAGCCCGAGTATGACCAGCGTGATCGCCGTGCCGACCCAAAGGCCATAGTGGCGCAGCGGTACGACGGTCAGCGCCTCCGGCGGTGCTTGCGTTTCGGCCCGGTCCATTCAGGCGCCCTCTCAAAAAATGGTAGTGGCCCGGCGAGAGGATAAACCTCTCGCCGGGCCGGATCTATTACTTGCGGATCTTGTCGGCGGCGTCGACGACGTAGGCTTCCTCGATCATCGCGCTGGTCATGCCGTACTTGGCCATGATCGTCTTGTAGGTGCCGTTCTTGATCAGTTCGTTGACGCCGGCGGCCAGCATGTCGGCCGTCTCCTTGTCGCCCTTCGGAATGGCGATGCCGAGCGGTGCGACGTCATAGAGACCCGGCACGACCACCATCTGGCCCTTGCTGGTCACTTCGAAATAGCCCGATGCGGTGGCGTCGTCGAGACGGGCGTCGATGCGGTCGGAGAGCGCTGCCTGGATGATGTCCTTGCCTTCCGGGAAGATGCTCTTGGCGATCTCGGGCAGGCCCTTTTCCTTGCACTCGCCGCTCAGCCGGTCGGCGATGAAGTCGGACACGGCGCCGCCGATGACGCCGACGCGCTTGCCGCAGAGGTTGTTCTCACCCTGGAACTGCGATGCCTTGTCGGCGGTCGTCGAAGCGACGATGCCAGACTTGATGAACATCACGAAGTCGACCTGCTTCAGCCGGTCGTCGGTGGCGGCGAAGGTTTCCCAGGCGACCTTGAAGCGGCCGGCGGCGAGGCCCGGCACCATCGAGGGGAAGGGAATGCGGGTGACTTCGAGTTCGGCGCCGAGCAGCTTTGCGGTTTCTTGCGCGAGTTCGATGTTGATGCCGACCTGCTTGCCGTTTTCGTCGATGAATTCGAACGGCGCATATTCGAGCGTGTTGGCGATGATCAGCTTGCCGGTGTCCTTGACCTCAGGCGATTTCGGCAGCTCGGCAGCGCCCGAAACGCCGGCGCCTGCGGCGACGGCCAGTGCGGCGATAGCGGTGCCGCGCAGAAGCGAAAGATGTCGTTGCATGTCAGCCCTCTCCATTGTGATGGGTAGTATGCCGGTTGCTTGCGCCCCGGCCAGTCCCTATCGCTGCCTTCCCCTCGAACGCCGCGAGGCGTCCTTCTTGTCTGTCGGCAGTGACATCAGAACCGTCTATTCTGATATTGAAATGTATTTTTACGGCTCATCTCTTGTCAAGCGAGGGGGCCCTTCCGGCCACATAAATCGCGCCGGAAAGCAGCAGTTTTCCGGCGCGTGGCGGCATTTTGCCAGCCTGTTCAGAACCGCAGCGACCTGAGCCCGACCGTTCTATCGATGATCAGGATCGCGGCGAAGGTCATGAAGATGCTGAGCGAGGCGATAGCAGCGGCCGTCGGGTCGAAATTGAAGCGCAGGTAGTCGAACAGTTCGAGCGGCAGCGTGTTGCTGCCGAGCGACTTCAACAGCAGCGAGATGTTGAAGATGTCGAAGGAGATGACGAAGGCAAACAGGCAGCCGGTGATGATGCCGGGCTTGATCGCCGGCAGCGTCACGCGCCGGAAAGTCATCCAGCCGCCGGCCCCCAGGCTGCGCGCGGCTTCTTCCTGCGAGCGGTCGAAGTTGAACAGCGCCGAAGACACGTTGAGGAAGACATAGGGGAAGGTGACGACGATGTGGCCGATCTGGATGCCTATGGAATAGTCGGTGCCGATCCGGATCTCGTAGAAATAAAACAGCAGCGCGATCGCCGTCAGGATTTCCGGCACCAGCAGGGGCGCGGTCATGATCAGGCGGATGTAGTCGCGGGCCACCGTCGCATGGCGGGCGACGTAGATCGCCGCCAGCGTGCCGATCACGGCGTTGACGATGGTCGATGTCGCGGCGATCTGGATCGAATAGAGCGTGGCGTCGAGGAAGCGCTTGTTCGAAAACAGCGCCTCGAACCAGCGCAGCGAAAACCCCTCGAGCGGGAATGCCAGGAACTCGCCCGAATTGAACGACAGCAGCACCACCAGCACGATCGGGAACATCAGGAAGATGTAGATCGCCGCAACAAGCACGGTGAAGAGGCGGTCCCAGATGGTCTTTTCGACGCCGCTCGTTGCACCTGTCATGGCAGCCTCCGCATCGCGCGCGCCGTAAGCCGGAGATAGAGCCCGACGAAGATGACAGCCACCGCCGCCATGATGATGGCAAGTGCGGCCCCAGCCGGCCAGCGGAAATTGTCGACGAGATATTGCACCACCAGAACCGACATGGTGCGCCCGCCGGTGCCGCCGAGCATGGCTGGCGTGACATAGGCGCTGATCGACAGCACGAACACCAGGATGGTGCCGGCCTGGATGCCAGGCATGCTGAGCGGCAGCGTCACTTTCCAGAAGGTGCGCATGCGCGAGGCGCCGAGCGAGCGCGACGCCATGGCAAGGTCGGGGCTGATCGCCTGCAAATTGCCGAGCAGCGGCAGGATGACGAAGGGCAGGAAGACGTGCGTCAGCGCGATGGTCACGCCGAGCGAGTTGTTCATCAGCTGGAGCGGGAAGTCGATCAGGCCGACGGCCTGGAGCGCCTGGTTGGCGACGCCGTTGTTGGAAAGGATGATCATCCAGGCAAAGGTTCGCACCACCAGCCCGACCAGCAGCGGCGACAGCACGAAGATGTAGAGCAGGCTGGTCCAGCGCGACCGCGACTTGGCGAGATGATAGGCAACGGGATAGCCGAGCAACAGCGAGATGACCGTGACGGTGGCGCCGATCAGCAGGGTGCGGCCGAGAATGCCCCAGATGTAGAAGTCGCCAAGCGCGGTGGTGTAGTGCGCCAGCGTGAAGCCTTCGCCGTAGACGGCGCGGGTGGAGGCCTCGCGCAGGCTCATGGTGATGATCGTCAGGTAGGGAAGCGCAAAGAAGCCGATGAGCAGCACCAGCGCCGGCACCACCATCCAGGTGGTGCTGCCGCGATTGCTTCGGCCCTCGACGCGTGGAGCGGCTTCGACAGCACTCATGACGCCAGCAGCCAGGTGTCGCGTGCGGCGAAGCGCAAGGCGACCTGTTCGCCGACTTCGAGCGGATTGCGGCCATTGACGTCGACGATCACGCGATCGCCGCTGCCGAGCTTGACGGCTAGCTGGTTGGCGCTGCCCTGGTAGACCGAATTGACCACCGAGCCGGCGAGCACGTTTTCGCCGCTGCCCGCCTCCTCCGCCCCTGCCCCTTGCTGGTGGCCTGACGCGGCTTGGCTGCGGGTGCTGATGTTCTCCGGCCGGATCATGATCTTGACCTCGGCGCCTTTGGAAAGTCCTGCCGGGCCCGTCGCGCCGATGCTTCCGCAAGGCGTCTCGACCTTGTAGCCGTCCTGGCCGAGCGCTTCGGCGATCTTGCCTGATATGGTGTTGGAGCGGCCGATGAAACCGGCGACCGACTGCGAGGCGGGGCGCTCGTAGATCTCGCGCGGCGAGCCGAACTGCGAGATGGTACCGGCATTCATCACCACGATCTTGTCCGACATGACCATCGCTTCGGCCTGGTCGTGGGTGACGTAGATGCTGGTGATGCCGACGCGCTGCTGCAGGTCGCGGATGAAGAAGCGCATTTCGTCGCGCAAGGTGGCGTCGAGATTGGCCAGCGGCTCGTCGAGCAGCAGCACGGACGGCTCGATGACCAGCGCACGGGCCAGGGCCACGCGCTGCTGCTGGCCGCCGGAAAGTTCGCGCGGATAGCGCTTGTCGTAGCCTTCGAGCCGCACCATGGCGAGTACGTCGGCGATGCGCCGCTGGCGGTCCGCTGGCGCGACCTTGCGCACTTCGAGGCCGAAGCTCAGGTTTTCCGCCACCGTCATGTGGGGGAACAAGGCGTAGGACTGGAACACCATGCCGATGTCGCGCTGTTCGGGCAAGGCGCGCGTCACGTCGCGCTCGCCGAACAGAATGCGGCCGGTATCCGGCCTCTCGAAACCGGCGATGCAGCGCAGCGTCGTGGTCTTGCCGCAGCCGCTGGGGCCGAGGAGGGAAACGAATTCACCCTGGCCGATCGGGATGGAAATGTCCTTGAGGATGTGCAGGTTGCCATACCGCTTATTGATACGGTCGATGGTCAGGGCGGTCATCCAGTGTCCTCGCGCAGTTCCCGGCCGGGAGGTGGGGTGCCTCCCGGCCATGCGGTTACGTCGTTGCCGGTCGCGGTGTGGCCTTACGCCATCTCCCGGTTCCAGCGGTCGGCGATCTCCGCCGCCTTGTCGACGTAGCTGTCCCAGTCATAGCTCTTGATCTCGGCCATGCGCGGGCCGACGATCGGCGTGCGTGCCTTCAGCGCGTCGTCGACGACGGACTCGCTGTTGCTGGGCGAGGTGTAGAAGGCCTTGGCCATGTCCTGCTGGACCTTGGCGTCGAGGATGTAGTTCAGGTAGGCGTGCGCGGCGTCCTTCTCGGCGCCGGTGGCGACCAGGTTGAACGACTGCTCGAAGGCGAGCACGCCTTCCTTGGGTGCGACGATCGCCACCGGTGCGCCCTTGTCCTGCAGCGTCATGATCTCGGTCCAGTCGACCGGCGCGATGATCGCGTCGCCGCGGATCAGGGCCGTTGCCACCTCGCCGCTCCACGAAGCCTGCGTGAACGGCAGCAGTTCCTTGATCTTGGTGAAGGCGGTGTCGAAGTCGTCGGGCCCGCTGCCAAACAGCTCGGCGACCAGGCGCAGGAACAGCACGGCGCCGGTATTGCCGATCTGGTAGAGGCCGGTCTTGCCCTTGAACTCCGGGTTTTCCCAGAGGTCGTGCCACGAGGTCGGCGCGGTCTTCACCAGGTCGGTGCGGTAGGCTAGGCCGATCGGCGAAACGATGGCGCGGATGCCCTTGGCGTCCTTGTTGATGAACTGCGGGAAGGTCTTGGCCGCGTTCGGCACCTTGGCGAGGTCGAAGGGCTCGAAGAAGCCCTCGGCGCGCAGCACGGCTGCGATGTTCTCGTTGCCCATGAAGATGCTGTAGGGCGAACGGTCGCCGCCGGCGCGGATCTTGGCAACGAAGTCCTTGCCAAGCCCGACGTCGAGCTGCGGCTGGATGCCGGTGGCAGAGGTGAGGCCCGGCAAGAGGTTCTCTTCCCAGAACTTGGCCCACAGACCGCCATAGGTCGGAACGACCAGTGACGATTGCGCGGAGGCCAGCCGCGGCAGGCTCATCGAGGCAATAGCTGCCGTCATACCGACGGCGAATTCACGCCTTGTCAGCTTCATCGGAAATTATCTCCCATGTTCCCACTGAAGTTCTTATTGTGGCTGCGTCGCGGGTCGAAAACGCTGCCCTGTTGGATCGAAGGCTTGCATTTTTGGATCAGGCGGTCAACAATTTAGATATTGTAATATTGAAATAATAAGAAGCGGCAACCGAGGGAGAGAATACGCGCATGGAGGAGGCCAAGCAGGCAGTCCAGGCTACCAAGAGCCTGGCACATCAGATCGCGACGGCGCTCCAGCAGGAGATCGTGCAGGGCGCGCTCAGCGTCGAGGCCCGGTTACCCTCCGAAGCCGAGATCGCGCAGCGTTTCGGCGTTTCGCAGCCGACGGTGCGCGAGGCTCTGAAGATCCTGGCGGCGAAGAAGCTGGTGCGTTCCAAGCGCGGCCCCAATGGCGGCGTCTTCGTCAATGCACCGTCGCTCACCGCGGCCAGCCAGATGCTGCAGGAGATGACGACCTGGTTTGTCGGCCTTGGCGTCTTCGGGCTCAACGAGATCGTCGAGGCGCGCCTGTTGCTCGGCCGTACCTGCGTGCAGCTCGCCGCCGAGCGCGCCACGGCCGACGACCTGGAATCTATCGAGGCGACGCTGGAGGCCTTCGAGCGCGACGACATCTCAGACGAGGAGTTTTGCCGGCTCGATGTCGCCTTCCACCACGCCATCGCCCAGGCGACCGGCAACAACGAGCTGCGCTTCATCATGCTGGTCGTCAATGACTCGCTGATCCCGGCAACCAACATGATCTCGTTCCGCTTCCGCGAGCGCGGCCGCGTCGTGTCGCTGCACGCCGACATCCTTAAGGCGCTGCGCGCCCGCGACGCATCGGCCGCCACCGCCGCCTTCGAGGAACTCATCGCCTATCAGTCGAGCGTCTACGAAAAGGCGCTTTCGGCGCGACAGGGCGATGCCCCCCAGAGGCACGAAGCCTGATGAGCCTGCTGGTGGCCCCGGGCCAGGAGCTGATCGAAGAGCAGCTTCAGGACGGGCGCCGCGTCTATCGCAGCTCGATCGCGCTGCCGGCCGAAATGCCGGATATTCTGGCACGGCTCGCCAAATGGGCGGAAGTGCAGCCAGGCCAGGTGCTTCTGTCCGAGCCCGGCGACGGCGTCAGGCGTTCGATCAGCTACGGCGAAGCGCTTCGCCGGGCCCGCGCCATGCGAAAGCTGCTTGCCGATCACCATGGCCTCGCCAAGGGCGATTGCGTGGCGACCCTGGCCCCGGCCGGCATCGATGCGCTGGTGCTCAAGCTCGCCTGCCTTTCAGGCGGTTTCGTCCATGCGGCGCTGCCGCCCTTTCCTTTCCGCGACGGTTTCGAAAGCGAAGCGACGAAGCCGTTCCTCGATGCCGCCAAACCCAGGCTGATCGTGGCACCTTCCGGCCATCCGGCCATCGAAGGCATGAGTGCCGTTTCGCTTGGCGAACTGGCGTGCGATAGCATGGGCGGAGCCGCGCCTGGGACGGACGTGGATGCCGCGCCGGAGGACTGGGCGGCGATCTTTTTCACCTCGGGCAGCACCGGAACCCCCAAGGGCGTGCCGATCACGCGCGGCATGATCTCGTCCAACCAGAGCGCCATTGCCGCGATGTGGCCGTTCGTGGCCGAAACCCCGCCGGTGCTGGTCGACTGGCTGCCCTGGCACCACGTCTTCGGCGGTCTCGACAATATCTTCAAGGTGATCTGGAACGGCGGCGCGATGCATGTCGACGCCGCCCCCAGCCCGTCGACCTTCGAGGCGAGTGTGCGGATCATGGCGGAGGTCTCTCCGACCATGCATATCGCCGTGCCGCTGGGCCTGAAACTGCTGCTTGACCGATTGGAAAACGACCAGGCTGCGGCCGCGGCGTTCACCCGCAAGCTGCGGGCCATCTTCTTTGCCGGCGCCGGCATCGACGCCTCGCTCTGGCGCCGGCTCGCCGACTTCCGCGACAGCCATGGTGATTTCCAGATCCTGTCGGGCTATGGCGCGACCGAAGCCGCATCGACGATCACGCTGTCGCCGGCGCCACTGGAGCGCCCGGGCGAGCTTGGCCATCCCCTGCCCGGCCATCGCGTGGCCCTGGTTGACATCGATGGGCGCAGTGAGTTGCGCGTTTCGGGCCCCAACATCGCGCCCTGCTATCTCATCGAGGGCCGCACGGTCCCGCTGCCGATGGACGAGCATGGTTTCTACCGCACCGGCGACGCCGGAGTGCTGCGCCAGCGCACGGACGGCATGCCGGTGTTCGGCTTCGATGGCCGTCTTGCCGAGGATTTCAAGCTGTCAAGCGGGGTCAAGGTGCGCACCGGCCCGTTGCGCACCGGCCTGATGGCGCAATGCGCGCCGCTCGCCGACGACATCGTCATTTCGGGCGAGGACCGCGACCGGCTGGTCGCGCTGGTCTTTGCCTCGGCGGCGGGCAGGGATCGTATCGGCGAAATCAGCGCGCGCATCGCCGGCTGGAACGCCGCCAACCCCGCAGGCTCGACGGCGATTGCCCGCTTCGACCTGGCGACGACACCGGCCGACCGCAGCAGGGGCGAACTGTCGGACAAGGGGCAGATCGTGCAGTCGCGCTACCTGCGCAACCATGCCGAACTGTTCGAGGCGCTGCAGGCGGGCGGAGGCCAGGCACCCAAGGGCGCCTGACCTGTTTCGAACTCAATCAAGGTCGCGGAACGGCTTCTCGCGGATGTCGAGGAACTCCTTCAGCGAATGCTCCTTGAGCAACCGCATCCAGTAGCGCCCTTCCTCGGAACCATGCAGGATCGCCGTGGTTTCGCGGTTGTAGGTCCAGGAGCTCTCCAGGCCCGCCGTCTGCTGCTGGTGGTTGAGCGCGGCCTTGGCGAACTTGATCGCCGCACCCGGCATGCGGGCGCACTTGCGCGCCAGCTTTTCGGCCTCCGCCCGCAACTGGTCGCGCGGCACCGCCTTGTTGACGAGATGGATGCGCTCCGCCTCGCGACCGTCGATCAGGTCGCCCGTGTACATCAAATGCCGCGCATGGATCATCGGCACGGTCCAGGGCAGCATCAGCGTCGGCGGCGCCGAGACGTGGCGCACTTCCGGCTCGCCCAGCATCGCATCTTCCGCCGCGATGGTCATGTCGCAGCACATCATCAGCTCCAGCCCGCCGGCCAGCGCAAAGCCGTTGACGGCCGCGATGATCGGGATCGGCGCTTCACGGATGAATTTCATGCGGCGCATGTTGGCGCCGATGTCCTCGCGCCAGGCCTCGGTGTCCATCTCGAAGTCTTCGCCGCCAAGGTCGAAGCCGGCGGTGAAGGCGCGCCCGGCGCCGGTGATGATGACCGCGCGGATCTCGGGATCCTTGACCGCGCGTTCGATCGCCGCCTCGAGCGCGTCGCCGAGTTCCTGGTTCATGGCGTTCATCTTGTCGGGGCGGTTGAGCGTCAGGGTGACGAACGCGTCCTGCGCGTCCTTTTCCCAAAGTACGACTTCGCTGCTCATGATGGTCTCCCTTCCCCTTACGCGATTTCGATGACGACACGCCCGCGCACTGCACCCGCCAGGATGCGGTTGGCGAGTTCGGGCAGTTCGGACATCTTGTGCGTCTCGGTCATGGCCGACAGCTTGGTCCGGTCGAGGTGGTCGGCCAGCGTCTGCCAGGCCTTTTGGCGCTTGGGCAATGGCGCAAACACGGAATCGACGCCGATCAGCGCTACGCTGCGCAGGATATGCGGCATGACGGTTCCGGGCAGGTTATGGCCGCCGGCAAGACCGCAAGCCGCGACCGCGCCGCCATAGACCGTCTGCGCCAGGACATTGGCGAGCGTCGTCGAGCCGACGGAATCCACGGCGCCGCTCCAGCGTTCCTTCTGCAGCGGCTTGACCTCCGCCGAAAGCTCGGCGCGGTCGAGGAAGGACGTCGCACCGAGCGAGCGCAGGTAGTCATGCGTCTCTGCGCGGCCGGTCGAGGCAACGACCGTATAGCCCTTGGACGACAGCAGGCTGACCGCCGTCGAGCCGACGCCGCCGGCAGCGCCGGTCACCAGAACCTCGCCCTTGCCGGGCTCGATGGTGCCCCAGTTCTCCAGCGCGTCGACGCAGAGCGCCGCGGTATAGCCGGCCGTGCCGATGGCCATCGCCTGCTCCATGGAAAACGCCTCGGGCAGGCGGATCAGCCATTCCGGCTTCAGCCGCTGGAAGCGCGTGTAGCCGCCCCACTCGGTCTCCGACATGCCCCAGCCATTGGCCACGACCCTGTCGCCGGCCTTCCATGCCGGCGAACGCGACTCGACCACCGTGCCGGCGATGTCGATGCCGGCGACCATCGGCAGGCGGCGGGCGATGCGGCCCTTGCCGGAAACGGCGAGACCATCCTTGTAGTTGAGGCTCGAATAGGCGACCTCGACCAGCACGTCATGGTCGGGCAGGTCGGCTTTGGTGATCTCGCGGAAGCCGGCGCGCGGCTTGCCGTCGACGTCTTCCAGCATCAATGCTGTGAAAGTCTCGCTCATAACGTTCTCCAAGAAATCATCGGGGTCGGATGGGCGCGCGTCAGCCGCGCTTGGCCTCGCGTTCGTCGCGTCGCTTGAGAGCGGTCGCGTAGCTGTCGCGAAGATAGGTCAAAAGCTCGGAAAGCACAGCGGTGGCGGTCGCCGCGTCGCGCGCCTCGAGTGCCGCGGCTATCCGATCGTGGAAGTCGGCAACCGTGCGGCGCTCGCGCACCTGCGAAACGATCATGTTGGTGATCGGCATGAACGCCTCGACCACCGTGTACATCATCAGGCTGAGCGGGCCGTTGCCGGCGGCTTGCACGACCGCGCGATGGAAACGCACGTCCGAGGCACAGAAGTCCTCGTCGCTGAGCGCGGGGCCACGCTGTAGCGCGATCTCCGTGCGCATGGCCGCCAGGTCTGCGTCGCTGCGCCGTTCGCAGGCCAGCCTGGAGCAGATAGCCTCCGTCTCCAGCCGCGCGCCGATGATCTCGTCGATGTCGAAGGCGCCGACGCCGACAAGAAGGGTCGCTGCCCCTGTTATCGCCGACGACAGGCCTTCGGGATCGGGGCGGCTGACAAAGGTGCCGCCGGTCGGTCCGCGCTGCGAACGGATGAGGTTTTGCGCTGCGAGCCGCTTCAGGGCTTCGCGCACGGTCGGCCGCGAAATGCCGAAGCTCTTGGCAAGGTCCTCTTCGGTGGGCAGGCGTTCGTCGATCTGCAGCCGGCCGTCAAGAATGGCGGCGCGAATCTTGTCGGCGACCTGCCGGGCAACGCCGGTGCGCACCACGTCCTGATATTCGATAGGCATCCGTCCTCCGTCGGTACGGCCTGAGCAGGCCGACATCCGTCTCGACATGGAGATAAACAATATAGGTTTGACAAATATTGCAAGCGAAATAAGCTTGCTTGAGACAGCGCCCGGAAATGGCTTCCTCCGGGCCATCCAGGCATCATGGCGCGACCGACCAATCAGGTTCTTTCCATTCTCCAGACGCGGCTCGACAAGGCTGCGATTCTGGCCGGCGATGCAATCGACCCGCGCTACAGCGACGACCTTTCCGGCGGGCCGGGCGCCCGGCCCGAACTGGTGCTGCGCCCGCGCAATACGTCCGAAGTCGCCGAGATACTCAACGCCTGTAATGCCGCCCGTCTGCCTCTCGTTGTCCAGGGCGGACGCACCGGGCTGTCGGGTGGAGCGCGCGTGCTGGCCGGCGAGGCGGTTCTTTCGCTCGAACGCATGACGGCCCTGCAGGAGGTCGAGCCGACAGCGGGGACCATCGTCGCAGAAGCCGGCGTGCCGTTGCAGGTCGTGCAGGAAAGGGCCGACGCGGCGGGCCTGGTCTTCGGCGTCGACATCGGCGCGCGGGGCACCGCGACCATCGGCGGGAACATCGCCACCAATGCCGGCGGCATTCGCGTGCTTCGCTATGGCAATTTCCGGGCGCAGGTTTTGGGCGTCGAAGCCGTGCTTGCGGACGGCAGCGTGCTGTCGTCGATGAAGGGCCTTGCCAAGGATAATTCCGGCTACGACCTCAGCCAGCTTTTTGTCGGCAGCGAAGGCACGCTCGGCGTCGTCACCCGGGCCTGCCTCAGGCTTCACCCCAAACCCGTCACCCAGTCCGCGGCCTTCTGCTCGCTGCCCTCGCTCGACGCTGCCTTCGGCTTGCTCAAGTTCCTGCGCGGCCGCCTCGGCAATCTGCTGTCCGGCTTCGAGGTCATCCTGGCGCCGCTGATGGGCGACATGGTTTCGGCGCTCGGGTTCACGGCACCTGTTGCACTTACCTCGCCCGTTTATGTGCTGACCGACATCCAGGGCATGACGCCAGGCGCCGACGAAGAGGCGTTCACCGAAGCGCTGTCGCAGGCGATCGAAGACGGGTTGGTCGAGGATGTCGTGCTGTCGCAGTCGGAGCGTGAGTACCAGGGCCTGTGGACGTTGCGTGACGACTGCAACCGGTTCCTGTTTGCCGAGGGCGCGATGCTCAGCCTCGACGTCAGCCTGCCACTGCCACGCATGGGCGCCTTCCTCGATCTGGCCGAGGCTGCCCAGGCCCACGCCGACCCGGCGGCGCGCGCCTATATTTTCGGTCATCTCGGTGACGGCAACCTGCACTACGTCGTCCGCACCGACCGGCCCAACGAGGTCGCCAAGGCGGTGTTCGACTGTGTTGCCAAGTCTGGCGGATCAATCTCGGCCGAACATGGCATCGGCCTCGACAAGAAGGCCTATCTGCACCTGACGCGAACGCCGGCCGAACTGGCCGCGATGCGACGCATCAAGGCAGCGCTCGACCCCAACAACATCCTCAATCGGGGCCGCATCTTCGACATGCCGCCTGCCCTGCCCAGCGCCTGAGAATCCACAATGACCGTAGTGAAGTCCCCCGATAACAGCGCCCCGGTGGTCGAGATGCCCTCGACGCTCGACGAGCGCTACACACTGGAGCGCGGCCGCATCCTGGTGTCTGGCACGCAGGCACTGGTGCGCCTGCCGATGGTTCAGCGTCAGCGCGACCTTGCCGCGGGGCTCAACACAGCGGGTTATGTCTCGGGCTATCGCGGCTCACCCCTGGCCGGCTTCGATCGCGAGATGGGCAGTGCCAAGAAATATCTGAAGGCCAGCCACATCGTCTTCCAGCCCGGGCTTAACGAGGACATGGCGGCGACCGCCGTGTGGGGCACGCAGCAGACGGGTATGTTCCCCGGCGCGCGCTACGATGGCGTCTTCTCGATGTGGTACGGCAAGGGCCCTGGCGTCGACCGCACCATGGACGTCATCCGCCACGCCAATGCCGTCGGCACGAGCCAGCATGGCGGCGTGCTGCTGCTCGTCGGTGACGACCATGGCGCGGTGTCTTCCACCCTGCCCCACCAGAGCGAGCACAATCTGATCTCGGCCATGGTGCCGCTGCTGTCGCCGGCCGGCGTTGGCGAGTATATCGACTACGGCCTGCTCGGCTGGGCGATGAGCCGCTATTCTGGCGCCTGGGTCGGCTTCAAGTGCCAGACCGAGATCGTCGAATGCTCGGCGACCGTCGATCTTGACCCGACCCGGCTCGAGATCGTCATCCCCGACCTACCCCTGCCCGCCGACGGTCTGTCGATGCGCTGGCCCGACGCCCAGCAGGCGATGGAGCGCAGGCTCGAGACCAAGCTTGCGGCCGTGCTCGCCTTTGCTCGTGCCAATCGCCTCGACCGGCAGGTCTGGCCCTCTCCCAGGGCCAAGCTCGGCATCGTCTCGACCGGCAAATCCTGGCTCGATCTCAAGGGCGCCCTGTCGCTGCTTGGCATCGACGAAGCCAGTGCAGCCGAACTCGGCATCCGCCTCTACAAGGTCGGCATGGTCTGGCCGCTTGAGCCGGAAGGCCTGCGCGAATTCGCTGACGGGCTGGATCAGGTCTTCGTTGTGGAGGAAAAGCGCCCGGTGATCGAGGAGCAGATCAAGTCGCTGCTGTTCAACCTGCCCGGCGACCGCCGGCCACAGGTCTTCGGCAAGTCCGGTCCGGACGGCTCCCCTCTCCTGCCCTCGATCGGCGAGATCGGCGCCCTGTCGGTTGCGCGCGCCATCTTGAAATGGCTCGGCACTGAAGATGCCGGCCTTGCCGCCCGCGCGGCCGAGTTGTCGCTGGTCGGAGCCCCCTCCCCTGCCGAACCGGGCCTGCTCAACCGCGAGCCCTATTTCTGTTCCGGCTGCCCGCACTCGACCTCGACCGTGGTGCCCAAGGGCAGCCGCGCCTCGACCGGTATCGGCTGCCACATGATGGTGATCGGCATGGAGCGCGACACCTCGACCTTTACCCAGATGGGCGGTGAAGGCGGCTCGTGGATCGGCCTTTCGCCCTTCACCGACGAGAAGCACGTCTTCGTCAACATGGGCGACGGCACCTATTTCCATTCCGGCCTGCTGGCGATCCGCGCCGGCATCGCTGCCAAGGTCAACGCCACCTACAAGATCCTCTACAACGATGCGGTTGCCATGACCGGCGGCCAGCGCCATGACGGCGAGCTGTCGGTGTCATCGATCGTCGGCCAGGTGCTGGCCGAGGGTGCCAAACAGGTGATTGTCGTCTCAGAGCGTCCGCACCTGCTGGCAGGCCAGTTGCCGCGTTCGGTCAATGTGCGTCATCGCGACGAACTCGATCAGGTCCAGCGCGAACTGCGCGAGGTCGAAGGCGTCACCGTGCTGGTCTACGACCAGGTCTGCGCCGCCGAAAAGCGCCGCCGCCGCAAGCGCGGCACCTATCCGGTTTCACCCAAGCGCGCCTTCATCAACGAGCTGGTCTGCGAGGGCTGCGGCGACTGCTCGGCGGTCTCCAACTGCATCTCGATCGAACCGCGCGAGACCGAGTTCGGTCGCAAGCGCGCCATCAACCAGTCGAGCTGCAACACCGACCTCTCCTGCACCAAGGGTTTCTGCCCGAGCTTCGTCACCATCGAGGGCGGACGCCTGCGCAAGCCGCGCGCCAAGGCCGCCGGCGGGGTCGACGCCGCATTGGCAGAGCCGAACCGCCCTGCCCTCGGCACCGAGCCCTACAGCCTGCTGCTGACCGGCATCGGCGGCACCGGCGTCATCACCGTCAGCGCGATCCTGTCCCAGGCGGCCCATCTCGACGGCCTGTCGCTGGTGACGCTCGACCAGACTGGCCTGGCGCAGAAGAACGGCGCGGTCGTCTCGCATATCCGCCTGGCGCGGCAGCCCGAGCAGCTCAACGCCGCGCGCATCGGACCCGGCGAGGCCGATCTGGTACTCGGCTTCGATCTCGTGGTCGCTGCCTCGCAGAACGCCATCGCCACCTTCGGCAAGGGCCGGACCAGGACGGTGGTCGACGATCATTTCGCTCCGACCGCTTCGTTTGTGAAGGATACCACCATCGACTTCCGCGAAGGCGCCACCTTGCGCCGGCTGCGTAATGCCGGTGGCGAGGACGCGCTCACCACCCTGCCGGCCATGAAGCTCGCGACGGCCCTGTTCGGCGACGCCATTGCCGCCAACATGTTCCTGCTCGGCCACGCCTGGCAGAAGGGGTTCGTGCCGATCAGCCGCGGGGCGATTGAAAAGGCCATCGACCTCAATGGCGCCGGCGTCGCGATGAACCGTGCCGCCTTTGCCTGGGGCCGGCGCTCGGCCGAAGATCTGGACTTCGTCAGCCGCCAGGCGGGCATGTTGCCCGCCTCAGCTGCGCCCGAGGTCAAGACGCTCGACGAGATCGTCGCGCGACGCGTCGATTTTCTCAAAGGCTACCAGAACGCCGCCTATGCCGAGCGCTATCGTGCGCTGGTCGACAAGGCGCGGCAGGCCGAGACGCGGGCAGCACCTGGCCAGGAGGCATTCGCCCATGCGGTCGCCAAGGCCGCGTTCAAGCTGATGGCCTACAAGGACGAATATGAGGTTGCGCGGCTGCATCGCGATCCGGCGTTCAGGCAGAAGCTCGCCGAGCAGTTCGAAGGCGGCTTCAAGCTCCAGTACAATCTGGCGCCGCCCATGCTGACCCGCGTCGATCCGCGCACCGGCCATCCGGCCAAGATCGCCATCGGCCGCTGGATCGAGCCGGTCTTCGCCGTACTCGCCCGCCTGAAGGGCCTGCGCGGCACGTCCTTTGATCCCTTCGGCCGCACCGCCGAGCGCAAGATGGAGCGTCGCCTGATCGCGGACTATTTTGCGCTCGTCGAAGACCTCATTGCACGGCTGGCGCCGGAGAACCTTTCGGCGGCCACCGAACTCGCCTGCCTGCCGGAAGAGGTTCGCGGCTATGGCCATGTCAAGCTCGCTTCCGTCGCGCGCTTCGAGAAGCGCAAGGCCGAACTGCTCGCAGCCTTTTCGCAGTCGGCGCCAATAGGGCAGGCGGCCTAGGCCGGCCTATCAACGCCCTGAATCGATCCCGGCTGACCGATTCAGCACTTTCATTGGACGCCAGAATCCGCCCTTGCGATTCTGGCGTCCATGGAACAGCCATCCCCAGCTTTGCATCTTCAGCGTCGTGACCCGAGCCGCAACATGGCGCGGTTCTATCGGCTGTCTGTCGAGCCGTCGCTGTTCGGCGATGCGGCTCTGGTCCGCGAATGGGGCCGCATCGGCACGTCGGGCAGGCGGCGCCTCGACTTGTTCGCCGACGCCGCCCAGGCCGATGACGCTCTGCGCCGGCTGGCCGCTTCTAAGCTCAGGCGCGGGTACCGCAACGCCGGTTGACAGCTGTCAACGAGTTCCCGACGGCCCCGAAACGACCTGGCAGCACGTCGTTTCGTCCCCGTCACAATGGTTAATTTCCGTTAACTATAAATAAGTTGACTCGACTCGGGCGCTCCAGCACCCTGTTACGGTAATTTGACGTATTTCGATGTGCCCGGCGTAACCGCTTCATCGATCCGTTATCCACGCTCCAGCACGTAAAAACTGGTGAAGGCGTAACCCGGATTCGGATTCCGCAGCGAATCGGCGCATAAACCGTAGCAGGCTTGTCAGGCCGTCGTGTAGCACGCGGCCGGGCAGCCGAGAGGGGACTAAAGAACTTGGCAGGGGCTGTTCAAACACGGGCGGAAAACGCGAGCGAGGAGGCGGACGTCGTGTCGACCGACCGTGCCATTGCCCGCGATGCCGAGATGCTTTCGGCACAGCTGCAGGCGATGCGCGACCGGCTGTTTTCACCGACCTCGAAGAAAGCATTGCGCAAGTTTTCGAGCGGCGAGGCAGCGCGCCTGATCGGCGTCTCCGACGGTTATCTCAGGCAACTGTCCATCGCCGGCGAGGGTCCGCAGCCCGAGACGGGGGCAGGCGGGCGCCGCTATTATGCACTCGACGACATCAATGGGCTGCGCCGACATCTCGCCGAGCAGAACCCGTCCAAGGCGCGCCACTACCTGCCGCGCCGCGACGCCGCGCGCGGCGAGCATATGCAGGTCATTGCCGTCACCAACTTCAAGGGTGGCTCGGGCAAGACCACGACCAGCACCCATCTCGCCCAGCATTTGGCGCTTGCCGGATATCGCGTGCTCGCCATCGACCTCGATCCGCAGGCCTCGATGTCGGCGCTGTTCGGCTATCAGCCGGAACTCGACCTGAACGGCAACGACACGCTGTACGGCGCGATCCGCTATGACGAGGAGCGCCGGCCGCTCAGCGATATCATCCGCAGGACCTATTTCGACGGTCTCGATTTCGTGCCTGGCAATCTCGAGCTGCAGGAGTTCGAGCACACCACGCCGCAGATGCTGGCTGCGCGCCAGGCCGGCGACAGCAAGGCGATGTTCTTTGCGCGTGTGCAGGAGGCGCTGCAGACCGTTGCCGACAATTACGACGTCGTCGTCATGGACTGCCCGCCGCAGCTCGGCTTCCTGACCTTGTCGGCGCTGTGTGCGGCGACCTCGGTGCTGGTGACCATCCACCCGCAGATGCTGGACGTCGCCTCGATGAGCCAGTTCCTGTTCATGACGGCCGATCTGTTGTCGGTCGTGCGGGAAGCGGGTGGCGAGCTCAATTTCGACTTCATGCGCTATCTGATTACCCGCTACGAGCCCAATGACGGACCACAGACGCAGATCGTTGGCTTCTTGCGCTCGCTGTTCGGCGATCGCGTGCTGACCGCGCCGCTGGTCAAGTCGACGGCTTTTTCCGACGCCGGCCTGACCAAGCAGACGCTCTACGAAGTGGCGCGCGAAAGCTTCAGCCGGGCCACCTATGACCGCGCCATGGAGTCGTTGACAGCTGTCAACGACGAGGTCGAAGGCCTGATGGTCAAGGCCTGGAACCGGGCAGGCTGAGGGAGGCTGAGATGGCACAGAACCGCAAGGATCAGCTCAAGGCACTGTTTGGCACCGGCGAGCCCGCACCGGTGGCGGCAATTCCGGCCGACAACCCGCCGATCAAGCCGATGGAAGCCGAAAGCCCGGCACGGGCGCGCAGCGCCTCAGGTGCCGTCAAGGCGATGGGACTTTCTCTCGGCGGTCTTTCCAGGGAGATCGAGGAAGCGCGTCGGCTCAAGGAAAGTCTCGATACCGCCGAGCGCGTGGCCCCGGTGGATACCGGATTGATCGAAGCATCCTTTGTCGCCGACCGGCTCGACCATGGCGACCACGATGCCGATTTTGAAGCGCTGGTGGCGAGCATCGAGGCATCCGGCCAGCAGGTGCCGGTGCTGCTGCGTCCGCATCCCGACAAACAGGGGCGTTACCAGACGGCCTACGGCCACCGCCGCGTGCGGGCTGCCAGCCGGCTCGGCGTTCCGGTCCTGGCGATCGTGCGGCCGCTCTCCGACATCGAGCTGGTTCTTGCCCAGGGCAAGGAAAACAGCGAACGCCGTGATCTCTCTTTCATCGAACGTGCGCTGTTCGCCCACGAGCTGATCGGCCGGGGGTTCGAACGCGGCCTGGTGCAGGATGCGCTGTCGCTGCACAAGGCGGAGATGACACGCTTCCTGCAGGTGGCGGATGCGGTGCCCGAGCACATCGTGCGTGCCATCGGTGCTGCGCCCAAGGTCGGCCGTCCGCGCTGGATGGCGCTGGCCGATCTGCTCAAGAGCGAGGCGGCCCGGGTCAAGGCCAACGACGAGATATCCAGCGCGCGGTTTCGCGAAGCAACCAGTGATGAGCGTTTCAATCTGCTGTTCACGAGGTTGCAGCGCAAGGTCGCCAAGACAGACGGCGCCCGCGAAATTCGCGACGGCAAGGGCAGGGCGGTGGCACACCTGACGGTCGCCAAGGGCAAGGCCCGCATCGATTTCGTCGAAAAGATTGCCGAGGGTTTCGAGGATTTTCTCGGCGAGGAGTTGCCCAGGCTGCTGCAAAGGTTCGAACAGGAGCGCGCGGACGCGGCCCGGCAGAACTAGAATTCTCCACGTCTGGTGATCGGGCGCATGCTTGGAAGCAGCGCTCCAGCGGATGCGGAGTGTGTCAGTACCTAGTGCGTAGAGGATTGGAACCAGAAGGATAGACGCAAGAAAAAGGCCCCCGAAACGTCGCCATTCCGGAAGCCCTCATCAATGTAGCAATTGTGAGAGAATCATTTCCGGACCGACTTGTCAACCACTGGACGCGTTCCGGAACGCCTTTGGCTTGCCTCGACAAGAGGTGAACGAAGATGATCGAGCATATCTCGACGACGCCCTTTGGGCGGCGGTCGTTGTCGCTTGCCATGGTGGCAGGGCAGATGGCGGCCGACGGCTGCGCGCCCGGCGCCAGCGCCAACAAATGGCAGGTGTTTCGCGCCGTGTGCGAGGCGAAGGGCTTGCTGGGTGCCAGCGATCGCGCGCTGGCGGTGCTCAACGCACTGCTGAGCTTCCATCCGGACGCGGATCTCGCGGAAGGGGAGGGGCTGGTGGTATTTCCTTCCAACGCGCAACTGGCGCTTCGCGCGCATGGCATGGCGCCGGCGACGCTGAGGCGCCATCTCTCCGTGCTTGTCGACTGCGGCCTGGTCGTGCGTCGCGACAGCCCTAACGGCAAGCGCTACGCCCGCAAGGGTTTCGGTGGCGAGATCGAACAGGCTTTCGGCTTCGACCTGACGCCGCTTCTCGCACGTGCCGAGGAGTTCGAGCGCATGGCCGAGGCTGTTCGGGCCGAGAGGCGGGCGCTGCAGCTCCTGCGGGAGCGGATCACCATCCTGCGCCGGGACATTGCCAAGATGATCTCGTTCGGCCTGGAAGAGGGCATTGCTGCCGATTGGCAGCGCTTGCATCTCGAATATCGCGAGATCATTGCGCAGATTCCGCGCACTGCAAGCCGACTTGAGCTCGAGCCCGTAGCAACCGAACTGGCCTCGCTCGCCCAGGAGGTGCGTAACGCGCTGGAAAGTCACGTTAAATCGAAGAAAACAAGCGCCAATGAGTCTCATTTTGAGCGCCACATACAGAATTCAAATACACAACCTCATGAACTTGAACCCGGCCTCGAAGAAGACCAGGGAGCGACGGTGGCGCAAAAGCTGGAGACCAGGAGCCAGCCGCCGACGGGATATCCGCTTGGCATGGTGCTGCGGGCCTGCCCCGATATTGCCGACTACGCACGAAACGGCATTTCTGGCTGGGCCGATCTGGTGGAGACGGCGAATTTGGTGCGCGGCGCGCTCGGCGTGAGCCCGGATGCGTGGAACCAGGCCTGCGAGGCGATGGGAGCGGTGGACGCCGCGATCATGGTGGCAGCGATGCTGCAGAAGGGTGAGGCGATTGCGAGCCCTGGCGGCTACCTGCGCAGCCTGACGGCGAAGGCGCATGCCGGCGAGTTCTCCATCGGGCCGGTGCTGATGGCCTTGCTTCGGGGCAGGGGAGGGGCTCAGGCGAGGGCGGGGTGAGGAACTGGCCGGTGAACCGCGAGAATGCCTGGTCGCCGGCGGGTTGCGTCAGCAGCGGTTGTGCTGCGCGGGATTGAGCCGCTTCGTTCAGGTGCGTCGCGCCCTGCAAACCAATGGCTGTGACGGGCAACCCCGGGAATTTTCCGCCAGTCCCAAGTTCCCAGGCCAATTTCAGCTCGGCCAAGATTGCAGTCGAAAGGGGATTGCCCTATATGTTGCCATACAAACCGGTCAAGGGATAAGGCAATGGCTGCGCTGGCGAAAAAATCGGCTCAAGCTTCGGGCTCCGGCGACAAGGCCCTGGTGCTGACCTTTATGGATGGTTCGGGCCGGATTGCCATTGATCGCGTCGCCGACAGTTTCGGCATGTCCAAGACGCAGCTGGCCGAAACCGTCGGCCTGGCGCGGGAGTCGCTCTACAAGGCGGCACGCGTCGGTACCCTCAAGACGCAGGCACGGGTGCGCGAAATGCTCGAGATCATCAGCCGGGTGTCCGAATGGGCCGGCGGCAAGGAGCAGGCGATGGCCTGGTACCGGGCCCAGCCGATCCCGGCATTCGGCGGCAGGACGGCGGAAGCCCTGGTCAAGGACGGCAAGGCCGGTGCCGTGCGCGACTATCTCGACCACCTCGCTGTCGGTGGTTTTGCTTGAGGTTTTCAGGCACTTGCTACCGGGCGCACGACCCGCGCTGGTCTTTCCAGCCGATCTCTGGCGAAGGCGCGTCGATCCGCGGCGCGCGCTTCAACCCGAAGGGCACGCCGACGCTCTATCTGGCACTCGGCATCATGACCGCGGTCAAGGAAGCCAACCAGGGTTTTGCGCACCGTATTGATCCCTGCGTGCTGTGTTCCTATGAGGTCGACTGCGACGACATCGTCGATCTGCGCACACCGCAGGCCCGAGACGCTGCGTCGGTCCGCTTCGAGGATATGGCTTGTGGCTGGATGAGCTTCCTTGCCGAAGGGGAGCGGCCGCCATCCTGGACGATCCACGACCGGCTTCATTCGCAGGGCGTGGCCGGCATCCTGGTGCCGAGCTTCGCACCGGGCGCTGACGCCGACGACCACAACCTGGTCCTGTGGAGCTGGGACGGCACGCCGCCGCACAAGGTCACTGTCATCGACCCTGATGGACGACTGCCGAAAAACCAGCTGTCCTGGGGCTGAAATGCGTCTCGTGGTGTTCAGACGAGCAGTCTCGCGGCCTTTCCGAGCTTGCGTTCTGCATCGTTGTAGTAGCTCGAGGCCTGGTTGACCGAGCGGTGCTGCGACTGCTGCATGGCGTCGAGCAGCGGGATGCCGCGCCGGGCGGCCTCGGTGAGATAACCCGAACGCAGGCCGTGGGCGGAGAACTGCGCCGGATCCAGCCCAGCCTCGGCGATGCGGCGCTTGAGGATCAGATTGACCGCCTGCGGGGTCAGCGCGCGGCGCTGGAGATGGCCCCAGCGGTCGATCGCGCGGAACACCGCGCCTTCGCTGATGCCGGCCCGGGCGATCCAGCCCTGCAGCGCAGTCACGGGCCGGCCGATCAGGTAGACGCTGGCTCCGGTATCGGCGTTGCCGGTCTTGGTGCGGCCGAGACTGATCATCAGGCAGGGCAGCTTTTCCGTGCCGTCGGGATCATTTGGATCGGCCGGCACCGGGGCCTCCTCCACCAGATGTTCGACGCGAAGGGCGGCAACTTCGCTGCGGCGGCGGCCGCCGGAGGCGAAGGCAGTGGTCAGCAAGGCGCGATCGCGGCAATCGACTAGGCTGTCGCCGGCACAGGCCTTCAGCACGGCTGCCAAGACGTCTGACGTGATGGCCTTCTGGCTCTTGCGCTGGTGCGTCCGATCGGTGGCACGCACGGCGAGCTTGACCGCGCTCTTGAGCCCAGGGGCGTTGAAGTGGCCCTGCATGCCGCGCCATTTGGTCAGTGTCGACCAGCTCGACAGCTTTCGTCGGACGGTGGCCGGCGCATGCGGTCTGTTTGTCACCTTCAGGAGACCTTCGGACCGGAGAGCCGCTTCGACGGTGTCGGGCATGCCGTGGGTAAAATCGGTCTCACGCCGGGAACTGTCCCAGAGATGGTGGGCGACGAATTTCAGCAGTAGCGCCTCGGGCGCCGGCCAGGGCAGGGGCTCGCCCGTCGCCGCCCGAGCCCACGCCTCGAGGTAGAAGAGATCCGAAGACAGCGCTCGCAGCGAATTGTCGCCAAGCCCGGCCTGGACGAGATGGCGCAGCGTGGCGACGTCGTCGTCGCTGAGCACGCCGGCCAGCTGTTCGCGGCGATCGAAGGGCAAGACGGCGTCGAGTGCGTCCAGTGTCTCGGCGCGGCGGGCGACGTCGTCGGCATTGGAGAGGGCGGGCCGTTTTGGGGCCATGAGGCATCTTTCCCCGGTGGAATTTCCGGCCACGGCCGGTGGGATTGGCCCGGATTCTAGCCGTTTCACGCGCCAAAACAATCACTATCGATAAGAAGTGTTTATCAATAGCGATTTTTCAACTTCGAGGAACCATCAGTCGATAAAGCTATGCGATATATAGCTTTAGGAAAGAGAATCGATTATAGCGTTAACAATGAGTTACCGGATCGAGTCCCTGCCCACGCAACAGCTATTCGGCCCGGCCATGCAGGCAACCGAGGCGCTGGTCCGGCTCGACGAGCGCATCGCCCGATCGCCGGTGGCGAAAGGCTTTGTCGAGCGCAGCCATTTTGCCGATGCGGCGTCGTCATTGTGGCTCGATGGCGAACTGGTCCATGTCGAGGACCTCGTGCTGCACGATGCGCATATGGACCGGCGCGCCCCGACGCACGAAATGACAAGGCCTATGAAATCCTGCGCCTCAGGCTGCAGATCCTCGGCAACAGGCCGGATTGGCACGCCGATGCCGTCAGGGGGGCGACAGTATCAGAGCCCCCGGACTGCAAATCTCCCGGTTCATTCCAAAAGCAAACCGCATTAGCGTTCGGTTGCAGCCTGGAAGGCAGGAAGGCTTGCCTCGATCATGTCTGCAGTGCCCGTCAGGCTGATCCGGAAATCCGCGGGCCGGTCGAAGAGCGTTCCCGGCATCACGAAGACACCCTGATCCGCCAGTCTGCGGGTAAAGCCAATCGAGTCCCCGCCGGGCGTGCGCCCCCAGAGGTAGAATGTGCCTTCTGGCTTGGTCATGCTGTAGCCCCATTGCGTCAGCGCGCCGTGCAGCCGGTCGCGCTTGCGCTGCAGTTCGCCGATGTCAATGCTAATCCTTTCAAGATCGGCGACCGCATATTGCAGCGGTGCATCGGGAAAATTCCAGCCGCCACCGACCTGCGAAGTTAACGCCGCCGCACGCAGGGCTTCCTTGTCGGCCTCGGGCATGGACGGGCATATCGCAAGGTAGCCGATGCGCAGGCCCGGCGCGAGCAGGATCTTGCCGTAGCTGTAGTCGATGAGCGTATGGGGATAGACGGCGGCGGGGCTGGTGAAGGGCACGCCGTCGAAGCGGATGCGGCGGTAGGGTTCGTCGGACAGGATGAAGATTGGGCGGCCAAGCTCCGCCGACTTGCGGGTCAGCATGGCGGCGAGTTCGATCAGACGTTCCCGGCTGTAGATGACGCCCGTCGGATTGTGCGGTGTGTTGACAACCACGATCCGCGTGCGTGGCAAGATCGCGGCTTCGATGGCGGCCACATCGAGGTCGAATGTTCCTTCGGCGAGCGGGACCGGAACCGGCACCGCATTGCGGGCGCGCAGCGTGGTGGCGTAGCAGAACCAGCCCGGCTGCGGGATGATGCATTCGTCGCCGGGGTCAAGCAGCAGGGAAAAGGCGAGCGCGATCGCACCGAAGGCGCCCTGTGTCATGGCGATGTCCTTGGGTTGGAACGGCAGCCCGAGTTCGGCGCCAAGGGCCTCGGCGATCACCGCGCGCGGTTCCTCTTCGCTGGTCTTGTAGGCGAACCAGTTCGCGCTTTTCGGCTCCATCCGGGCCTTGATCGCCGCCACCATAGCAGGCAGCGGCATTTCGTGCGGATTGCCGAAGGTGAGATCGGCGCGCACATCCTTGTCGTCGACGCCGTCGCGATAGCTGCTGAAAAACCTGAAGACCGTGTCGATGGCGTCGGCCGACGAAATCGCACGTTCGGACAGAATGCTCATGGGGACACTCCCGATGTTTCGATAGCATGCGTTAGGGTAGCGCCAGAGTAAACGGCTTGAGGCAAGATGGACGTTCCTGAGTGATCTGGGCGATCAGCTCGAAGGGCGGATTGTGGACTTCGAGGCGTTCCGACCTGATCTGGAAAAAGGCGCTTGCCTATGCGAGCGGGCGGCACGGTGGCCGACCGCCGTATGATCCTGTGATGATGTTGAAGGTGTTGGTGATCCAGACGGCGAACAATCTGTCGGACGAGCGCACCGAGTTACTAATCGACGACCGTCTGTCATTCATGCGGCACCCTGAGGTCACCTGCCAGGCAGCCTTAGCTTTGCGCGACCGTGATCGCGTCGACCATCCATGGCGCCACCGCGACGAGCGGCGGCATGTAGCTCTTCTGCACAGCGCGCCGGCAGATTGTCGAAAGCTGCTTGGCGAAGCTGCCCATCTCGCCTTGCCTGACAACCAGATAGATGTGCCGCGAGAACCCCGCTCCGGGGAGTTGGAGAACCTGGATTGCGGGCGCCAGCGAAATGCATTTTCTGACGCACACTGGTGTCAGGATCGACCATCCGACGCCGGAGGCAACCAGGCTGACGATCGATTCAATCGTGTCGCAAGAGAACGCCTGCGGTACCTCGAGTCTCATTCGGCGAAAATGCTGTTCGACCCGTTGGGCGATTCCGGTGGTGGTGCCCGAGCGGATCATGGGGAACCGCGTGGCGAAGCTGCGAAACTCGCTTTCATCTCCAAAAGGCGGCTCGCCGCGAGATACGAGCACCACGAACTGCTCCTGAAACAGCTCAAACCGTTCGAAGCCGTCGACATCGTCGAACGGATCGGCCGAGATCACCGCATCGAGTTCACGCTTGAGCAGCCGCTGGCGTAGCGGCTCCATGAATCCTGTCGCAACCGAGATCGAGCCGACGCGGTCGCGAAGCGCCTTTATCAGTATCGGAACCAGCGGATCGGACAAGGAGTCGATCAGGCCTAGGCGCAGTTGCGGGATCATCCGGACGTCGGCGCTCTGCAACTGCGCAGGTACCGCAGATGCTTCGGCGATCAGGCGCTCGGCAACATTGACCAGCTTTTGACCGGCCAGAGTTGGCTTGAGCGGTCGCGAACCACGCTCGATCAGCGAAACACCGAGACGCCGCTCCAAATTCAATATCTGCCGCGAGACTGCCGACTGTGTCAGGTCGGCATGGGCTGCGGCGGCAGTCATGCTGCCTGTCCTGCAGACAGTGATGAAAATCTCCAAAGCCTGAAGGTCAAAGCCCAGCCGGCTGACCACCATCTGGTTGTGCGCAGTCGAATTCGTCACCATTGCACGCCGCTACTATGAGTTTGGATCATGTTATTCAGAAATGTCGGTAATCGTCAATCTCCGCTCCAACGCGAAACATTTCGCGACATCTTTTGCGAATGGTGACATAAAGCACTGTAATTGCAGTGTAATTTTGTATCCTTGCGCGCACCAATACAACGTCCAGCCAATGCCCGAGCTGGAACGTTTGCGGTTTCCAGGAGATGCGACAGATTCATTATGTTTGCGCCCAACGCCCGTCTCCAATATTCCAACGCCATCGGTTTTTTTGGAGGAATGAACCAAATGCTTACCAGACGCATGTTCGGAATTGCAGCGCTTGGCCTGGCCTGCGCAGTTTCCTATGCCGCCCCCAGCTGGGCTGAGACCACGCTCGAGAAGATCCAGCGGACAAAGAAGGTTACCGTTGGAACCGAGGCTGCCTATCCGCCCTTCGAATTCGTCAAGGACGGCCAGATCGTCGGCTTCGGCAAGGATCTGCTCGATGAGATCGCCAAGCAGTGGGGCGTAGAGGTCGAGCAACTCGACCTGCCCTTCCAGGGCATCCTGCCGGGCCTCATTGCCGGCAAGTTCGATTTCGTGGCCACCTCGGTTGGCATCAACCCGGAGCGGGCCAAGCGCTACGCCTACACCTTGCCTATTGCCGACAGCACCGCCTACGCCATGAAGAAGGTCGGCAATGCCGACATCAAGACGGTCGAAGACCTGAAGGGCAAGGTTGTGTCGACGCAGCTTGCTTCGGCGGTCGATCCGGTTGCCAAGGCCCTGGATGAGCGCCTGAAGGCCAGCGGGGAAGGCTTTGCCGATCTCAAGCTGTTCCCGACATTCAATGACTCATTCCTTGCCGTCGCAAATGGCACGTCAGACGCTGCACTTGCCGGCCTGCCGGTCTTGCAGAACCTGATGAACGAGCGCCCCGGCATCTTCGAGCTGGTCGGCAAGGCTGCGGTGGTGCCGAGCTACAATGCATGGGTCGTACGTCCCGAGGACCAGGACCTGCGCGATGCGGTCAATGCAGCGATCCTCGAACTCAAGAAGAGCGGCAAGCTGGCCGAATTGCAGCAGAAGTGGCTCGGCATGACCTACGATCTGCCCGAGAAGGGCTACCTGCCAGAGGGCGCTCGCTAACACCTCCCTGGCGGTCCCGACGCCAAGGGCCCGGGACCGGCATGACCACGAAAATCGGAAACGATCTTCGAACGGGACCATGCGCAATTTCAAGATCCTACAGCGTCCTTGTGTGCTCAACAGGACGAGCGGCGCTGTAGGCGAGCCATCCACCCCCGACATCGAAGGAAACGACGATGGACTTCAGCGTTGCCGCCCTGGGCGGCGCCTTTCCCCAGCTCCTGCCGGCCATGGGCATCAATCTGGCGATCTCTCTTGTCGCCATGGTGCTGGCGCTGATCGGCGGCACGGCACTTACGATCCTGCGCACGCTTGGCATCATGCCGCTCAACGCAGTGATCGGCGTCGTGATCAGCTTCATACGGGGAACACCGATCCTCGTGCAGATCTTCCTGTTCTACTACGGCCTGCCGGCTCTCGGCCTCGACCTGTCGCCGATCCAGGCAGGCATCCTGGCCATCGCATTCAACAGCTCGATATTTATCACCGAGATCATGCGCGGGGGATTGTCCGGCATGGATTCCGGTCCGGTCGAAGCCGCGATCGCCCTCGGCATCAAAGGCAAGGTCATCTGGACCAAGGTAATCCTGCCGCAGCTCTACATCCGCATCATGCCGCCGCTGGTCAACGAACTCACCACCATCGTCAAGGGCACAGCCCTGCTGTCGGTGATCACGGTGGTGGAAGTGTTGCGAACCGCGCAGCAGGTGGCGAACGCCTCCTTCAGGCCGCTCGAAACCCTGCTCGCCGCAGCGATCATCCTGTTTGCGGTGAACTTCGTCATCAGCCAGAGCGGCAGGATTCTGGAGACGCGCTTCGCCGCGCGCAGAGGATAAGGTCATGGCCTTCGACTTTAACGTCATTCTCGACAACTGGGCGCTTTTCGCTCGCGGCACATGGCTGACGATCATCATCGCCGTCGCTGCCGTCGCAGTGGGGTTCCTGATCTCCATACCGATCGCGCTGATGGCGCTGTCGCATCGCCGGACCTTGCGCTGGATCGCCACCGCCTATGTCGAGTGGTTCCGCAATATCCCCTTCATCGTCGTGCTCTACCTGTTCTTCTACGGGCTGCCGTTCTTCAACCTTCGCCTGCCCGAAGCCATCGTCGGCACGATCGCGCTCGCTTTCTTCGCCAGTTCGTATTTTGCCGAGATCATCCGCGGCGCGATCCTCGCTGTGCCGAAGGGGCAGATGGAGGCGGCTCGGGCGATCGGCATGTCCTACTTCCAGGGCCTGTGGGAAATCGTGGCTCCACAGACCGTGCGCCTGTTGGTGCCGCCTTCGACCAACACCAGCATCTCGATGGTCAAGGAAACCTCGGTGCTCAGCACGATTACCGTTGCCGAGCTCACCTACCAGGGGCTCGTCGTCCAGGGCGAAACCTTCGCGCCGTTCGAAGTCTTCCTGACCACTGCTGCCGTCTACTGGGTGGTCACCGCGATCTTTGCCCATTTCATGCACCGCGCGGAAAAGGCGTTTGGCGCTGCTCAAGGCGCCCATCAGGCGCGGACCAGTCTGGCGGACAAGTATCTGTTGATCGGCGCACGGAGGCCGGCATGACCAAGACCCTGCTCAAGGTTTCCAACCTGGCCAAAAGCTTCGGCGGCGCGACGGCACTTCGCGATATCAGCTTCGACGTGGCGGCAGGCGAGGTTGTCTGCATCATCGGCCCAAGCGGTTGCGGAAAGAGCACGCTACTGCGCTGCATCAACCACCTGACCGCTCCCGACAGCGGATTTGTTGAAGTTGCCGGCTCCTATATCGGCCGCGAGCGGAAGGCGGATGGAAAGCTGCGGATGCAGTCGCATCGCGAGATCGACCGCATGCGTCCGAAGATGGGCTTCGTCTTTCAGCAGTTCAATTTGTGGCCGCATCTCAGCGTTCTGGAGAACATCGTCAAGGGCCCCATCAAAGTCCAGAAACGACCACGCGCGGAAGCCGAAGAACAAGCGCTCGCGCTGTTGCAACGCTTTGGGCTGCGCGACAAGGCTCATATGTTTCCCTCTTCGCTCTCAGGTGGCCAGAAGCAGCGCGTCGCGATCGCTCGTGCGCTGGCCATGGGACCGGAGCTGATGCTGTTCGACGAGCCGACCTCGGCGCTTGATCCTGAAATCGTCAAGGAAGTCCTGTTGTTTCTTCGGGAGCTCGCCGACTCCGGCATGACGATGGTCATCGTCACCCATGAAATCGGCTTTGCGCGCCATGTCGCGGACCGGGTCGTTTTCCTTGACCGAGGCTACGTGGCCGAAGCCGGTCCGTCGAACGATGTGCTTTCCAACCCCACCAATCCTCGTCTGCGCGAATTCCTCTCGCAGATCACATCCGACCAACCAGCTGCAGGCAAAGGTTCGTCCCCTGCAGCCGAACAGCCAATCCACTAAGAAGGACAGCGAAATGACCGCACAGCTCACCTCCGCCCCCAAGCATGGCCACACGAGCATGCTCTATTCCAAGGTGCATACCGATCTCGACACGCTGGATGCTCACATCGCCTTCCTGGGCATTCCCTACGGTTCGGCCTACACGATCGACGAAGTGACCAACGACCAGACGCGGGCGCCGACCGCCGTGCGCCAGGCAACCGACCGCGCCGTCCGCAACCTCGACAGGTACGATTTCGACGTCGGGGGTCCGCTCTATGACGACCGCGCGATCAAGGCGGTGGATTGCGGCGACGTCGTCGGCGACCCCAAGGACCCCGGCGCTCACTACCGCAATGCGGAAGCTGCGGTTCGCAAGATCCTGGCCGCCGGCGCTCTGCCCCTGATCATCGGTGGCGACCACGGCATTCCGATTCCGGTCCTGCGTGCCTATGACGACCAGGGTCCGATCACGCTGATCCAGATCGACGCGCATCTCGATTGGCGCGACCAGATCAACGGCGTGCATGACGGCCTGTCGAGCCCGATCCGCCGTGCCTCCGAGATGGCGCATGTCAAAGACATCTTCCAGATCGGCATTCGCGCCCAGGGTACGGCGCGTCCGGAGGAATACGAGGCTGCCAAGGCCTACGGCTCCAACATCATCACCGCATATGAACTGCACGACGTCGGCATGGACGCCATCCTCGACCGCATCCCCGATGGTGGCCGCTATTACATCACCATCGACGCCGACGGCATCGATCCTTCGGTGATGCCGGCCGTCGCCGGTCCCGCGCTGGCCGGCGTGACCTACGCCCAGACCCGCAAGCTCCTTCACGGCCTGGTCAAGAAGGGTCGCGTCGTCGGCATGGACATCGTCGAGATCACGCCTTCCAAGGACGTCAACCAGCTCACCGCGATTTCGGCCGGGCGGTTCTTCGTCAACCTGATCGGCGCTGCGGTGCGGGCGGACTATTTCGGCACCAAGTCGGAGCTCGAAGCGAGCGCCGCAAAGGCCGGAAATCAGACTTACGCAGCGGCCTGAGATCCATCATGACCTGGCACGAAGACAATCGCTCGCGCACACGGCGCGAGCGCGATTCACTGGGCGAACGGGATGTTCCCATCGAGGCCTATTTCGGCATCCAGACGCTGCGGGCAGTCGAGAACTTCTCGCTTTCCGACATTGCGCTCAGCCATTTTCCGACGCTGGTCCGCGCTCTCGCCATGGTCAAGAAGGCAGCCGTCATTTCCAACCATGCTGCAGGGCAACTTCCCGAACCGAAATTCGGAGCCATCGTCAAGGCATGCGACGACGTCATCGATGGACTGCTGATGGAGCCGTTCGTCGTCGACGTCTTCCAGGGCGGGGCGGGCACGTCGAGCAACATGAATGCCAACGAGGTCATCGCCAATCGTGCCCTTGAGCATCTGGGGCGCCCGAAGGGCGAATACCAGACGGTTCATCCCAACGACGACGTGAACATGTCCCAGTCAACCAACGACGTCTATCCGACGGCGGTTCGGCTGGCGCTGCTGCTCTCACGTTCCGACTTGCAGACCGCACTTGCCAAGCTGATCTCGGCTTTCGAGGAAAAGGGGCGCGAGTTCTCGACCACGGTTAAGATTGGCCGCACGCAGCTGCAGGATGCGGTCCCGATCACACTGGGCCAGGAATTCGAAGCTTTCGCCGCAACGCTCAGGGAAGATACCGCGCGGCTGGAAGAGGTCGCCTCGTTTTTCCAGGAAGTGAATTTGGGCGGCACCGCCGTAGGAACCCGCATCAACGCGACGCACGCTTATGCCGAGCGTGCCATCGTCGAACTGTCGAGGATATCTGGCCTTGAGCTGAAAGCCGCCAGCAACCTTTTGGAGGCGAGCTGGGACACCGGCGCGTTTGTTACATTCTCCGGCATCCTCCGGCGGATCGCGGTCAAGCTTTCCAAGATCGCCAACGACCTTAGGCTGCTGTCCAGTGGACCGCGCAGTGGGCTGGGCGAAATCCGGTTGCCTCCGGTTCAGCCCGGATCATCGATCATGCCCGGCAAGGTCAATCCGGTCATTCCGGAATCCGTCAACCAGGTTTGCTATCAGGTGATTGGCAACGACCTGGCGGTCACCATGGCGGCGGAGGGTGGACAGCTGCAGCTCAACGCGTTCGAGCCGCTGATCGTCTACAATCTCCTGACGTCGATGCGGCTACTCGGCCGGGCCATGACCAACCTCGCCGAGCGTTGCGTGGCAGGCATCGAGGCCGATGTCGAACGTTGTCGCGCCGGCGCCGAAGGCAGCATCTCGCTGGCCACCGCACTCGTGCCTGTCGTCGGCTACACCAAGGCCGCAGATATCGCCAAGCAAGCGCTCGCATCGGGACGGACCGTCATGGAGGTCGCGGTGTCGCTGGGTTTGGATGAGCAGGCGCTGCAGGTCCTGCTCGACCCGTTGGAAATGGCAATTCCGCAGAGAACCCCAAGCAAGGAGCCGATCGATGCTCATGCCGGCTAAGACATCCGATGCTGCTGTCGTCATGCGTTCCGTCAGCAAATGGTATGGACAATTCCAGGTGCTCAAGGACATCGATTTCGATGTGGCCAAGGGCGAGCGCGTGGTCATCTGCGGGCCCTCTGGCTCCGGAAAATCGACATTGATCCGCTGCCTCAACCGCCTCGAGCAGTTTCAAAGCGGCCAGGTGACTGTCGACGGCATCGCCCTTACCGACGACACACGATCGGTGGACGAGGTGCGCCGGGAAGTCGGCATGGTGTTCCAGCACTTCAACCTGTTTCCGCATCTGACCATCCTGGAAAACTGCACCCTTGCGCCGATGTCGGTGCGGGGCATGAGCCGAAAGGCCGCCAACGAAACCGCCATGCGCTACCTGTCGCGCGTCAGGATTTCGGATCACGCGCATAAATACCCCTCGCAGATTTCCGGCGGGCAGCAGCAGCGCGCCGCGATTGCGCGATCGCTTTGCATGAACCCGAAGATCATGCTCTTCGATGAGCCGACGTCCGCGCTCGACCCGGAAATGGTGACGGAGGTGCTCGACACGATGGTGGGCTTGGCCGAAGAAGGCATGACCATGATCTGCGTCACCCACGAAATGGGTTTTGCGCGCCGCGTCGCCGATCGCGTCATCTTCATGGATCGTGGCCAGATCGTCGAAAGCGCGGAACCTTCGGCGTTCTTCGATACGCCGAAGCATGACCGGACGCGGCTCTTCCTCAGTCAGATCCTGCATTAGGCTCGCGGTGTGAACACGGATCGAATTGGTGCGAAAAAGGTCCTGGTCGTTTCGACGGGGGGCACCATCGCCTCGCGTTATGATCCGGTCGAGAAAGCTCTGATGAGCGTTGCGACCGGTGCAGAATTGCTGTCGACGCTCGGTTCGCTTGCGCCTGCCGTGGATATCGTCCTTGAGGAATTCAGCAATCTTGGCAGCAACCGCATCGACCTCGAAACTTCGTTCCGACTTGCCTGCCACATCGACGAGTTGCTCAAGGACGACACGATCTGCGGCTGTGTGGTCACCCACGGCACCGATACGCTCGAAGAGAGTGCCTTCCTGGCAAATCTCGTCATTTCATCGTCCAAGCCGGTCGTCTTCACCGGTGCTCAACGAGGAGCAGACCAGCCCGACGCGGATGGGCCGCGCAACCTTGCCGATGCCATTGCCGTTGCTGCGTCCGCCGATGCCGCCGATCTCGGCACGCTGGTTGTATTCGCCGGCAAGGTGCTGTCCGCCATAGACGCCACCAAGGTTCATACCTCGCGTCTGGCGGCATACGATTCAAGTGGCCTGGGGCCGCTGGGCGAGGTCGATCATGGCGCGGTCCTGATCACCAGTCGGCCTTCGGGGTATCCGGCCATCAAGGCACAACACATCGAGACGCGCGTCGACTTGATCACCCTTGCAATGGGGGCAGACGAGCGCCTGTATGAAGCTGCGGTAGCCTCTGGTTCCCGCGGCATCGTGCTCGAAACCTTCGGCCGCGGCAACGCGACGCCTGAGGTGGTTGCTGCAGTAACGCGGGCCACGCAAAAGGGCCTTGTCACCATCGTTACCTCGCGTTGTCCCCAAGGCCGGGTGCTTCCACTTTACGGCGACGGCGGCGGCCGGGACCTCGAGGAGGCGGGGGCGATTTTTGCCGGACGCCTCAAGGGCCCGAAGGCACGAATTCTGCTGTGCCTGGCACTTGCCAACATGCCTGAACAAGAGATCGCTGCCCTGTTCGCGCAATTTGGCAGGTAGCCTGACCTTAAACGGCGCAACGACCTTTGCGCATCCCGAAGCTATTCGGCGAGAGGCTCAACTGCTGACGGGCGCTTCTCGGTGTTTCGCGACAACCGGCAGGCACCCGGCTCGCAACTCAGCGAGATCTTCAATGATCAGTCGTCGCCCGTTGAACAATCTCGCAATCGGGACTGGATCAGAATTCTTGAGTTACTGGTTCGGAAAAGGTGTTTTGTAATTTTATTCAGGAGGTTCAGCCTCAACGTCAATCAGCCTCACCGAATGCGTTGGAGTCTCCAGAAATGGCAAAATCAGCTCTATACGAAGTGCTAGGCGTAAAAATGAATGCAACAGCTGATGAGATAGAGAATGCCTATGTCAAGAAAGTTGCAAATTTACCTAAGCATGGAATATCTGGTTTTATAGTTCGAGTGTTCGGAATGAGGTATCAATTTGATTATGCACATAGCGTAATAGGAAATGTGTCTAGGCGAAAATTATATGATGTCGAACCAGATAGATTTGATTCAGTTACGCCAAATTATCTCGGATTCTAAATTCTTACACTAGTGACCAGCACATAACTTGGAGGATGGCCATGATTTCCATGAAATCCGGTGATGACGAGATTTTGGCGTCCGCCGGCAAGCGTGCTTGCCAACAGGGCCCATCAAATCGCAACGCGATCCGGTTCGGGTGGGGTATGATTGAAGGTGTATTTCGACGCATCAGAGTCTTGTTTTCGGAAATCAAGGTTGGTTTGAAATAGTGCTGTGCTTAAATCAACAACGCTGGTGCGATGGCCATCGTTGATGATGAAGGGGCGTCGAACATCCACGCCAGTGCAACGGCGTAGGACGCCAGACCAAGTTTCGTGCACGCTTCCACAATGGCAAGCAGATCATATCTTGATTGGCTTGAACGAGTTCCGGCCCGAGGCTTTGCCGCAAGAATTAGCCCGATACGGGGGCATTTAGCCGTCCAAATTGCAGCGCATACATTCGAGCAACTGGCATTGCAGTTTTTCGCTGCAGTGAGCCTTCGATAGTGCGCTCAGGGCAAAATGCGAGCCGCTAGGCTGGCCTGCGATAGGATCGGAATATCCAATGCAAAGGAACGACTAAAAGTTCTTTTCAATGGTCCCCCGGCGTCACATCGTTAACCAGCGAACTTCCATATCTTGGTTCGAGGATCAGGTCTCGAGGGGCCTGGACAAAAGACCAATCGGCGGCGGTGGCAGGCCGCGATCAGTCTCGGCAGAAGGGTTTAGCATGAAGCGTGATGCTCTTGTCTTCTACAGTCCCGTGGATGATCCCGCGGCATGGCGGGATGCTCTCGCCAGCGAATTGCCGGATCTGGATTTTCGCGTTGACGAAGACGGTGGCGATCCTGCGGAAGTCAGTTACGCCTTGTGCTGGCTGCCTCCGAAAGGCTTCTTCCAGAGGTTCCGCAATCTCAAGCTTTTGACCAACCTTGGCGCTGGGGTGGACGCGCTGTTGAACCGCGACGACCTCGTGCCTGTTCCTATTACCCGCCTTTCGGATCCCGGGATGGTGTCGCTCATGACGAGCTATGTCATCTTTGCAGTGACCCGCTACGCCCGTGACATGCATATCTTCGAGCGCGCCAAGCGGCGAGGGGAGTGGCACTATGTCCACCCGCGCGCCCTGTCCGAAATCAAGGTCTGCGTCCTCGGTCTCGGCGAACTCGGTGCCCATGCGGCCAAATCGCTTGCCGATATGGGCTATGACGTTCGTGGATGGTCGCGTTCATTGAAGACCATTCCCGGGGTCGCATGTCACGCCGGACGTAGCTCGCTCGATGCCCTGCTCGGAGAATGCGAGATCTTTGTATCGATGCTTCCGGCGACAAACGACACGCATGCCCTCCTTGGCGCGCGTGAACTGGCGCTGATGCCGGCTGGCGCCAAGTTCATCAACGTTTCGCGTAGTGCTGTGGTCGATGAAGCAGCCCTGGTGGCGGCACTTAGATCGGGAGCCATCGGCGAAGCAACGCTTGACGTGTTCGGCGCCGAGCCGTTGCCACCGAGCCATCCATACTGGGCCTTGGACAACGTTTTCATAACGCCACATCTGGCCAGCATTACCGTGCCCGCTCTGGCGGTTCGCGATGTGGCCGAGAGCATAAGGCGCGTGCGCCGCGGTGAAGCGCCCCTTCATCAAGTCGATCCGCAAAGGGGCTACTAGGTTCAGGGAAATCCCTGAGGTTGGCGCTGTCTCGCATCGCTGGGGAACGCGATGCTTGGCAACGTTGGTGTCAATAAACAACAATGAAAAAGTGAGGAGCATGCAATGAAGAATTATTGGATTGGCATCGGCGCCATGGCGCTGGCATCGTTCGCGACGCAGTCGGGCGCACAGGAGAAGCTGATCGTCAGCACCTGGGGCGGAAACTGGAAGGACGGAACGGCCATTATCGCCAAGGAATTCACCAAGCGTACAGGGATGGAAGTCGAGTTCATCACCGGCGGCACGCTCGACCGTCTGGCCAAGGCCAAGGTCGCCAAGGGAAATCCCGAGTCCGACGTGACCTACACGACATCGCATGTGGGGGCCCTCTATCAATCGGATGGCCTTTTCGAAAAACTCGATATGAGCAAGGTTCCGAACGCCGCCGACCTCTACCCTGCCGGCGATCGCGGCGGCTACGAGATGGGCGTTTACTCCTACGTCTATTCGCCGGCCTTCCGCACCGATCTCATGCCTGAAGGCTTCAAGATCGATTCATGGAAAGTTCTGTGGGACGAATCCATGAAGAGCAGCCTGGGTCTCCCGGATTTCGATCCCAGCCATGTCGTCATCGCCGCTTCGGTCATGGAAGGCAAAAGCCCGGCGGATTGGGAAAGCATCACCGACAAGCTGACTGCGCTGAAGCCCAACATCAAGGCCTTCTATCAGTCGGATGCGACCAGCCAGGATCTCATCCGCACCGGTGAAACGCCTGTGCAGGTCCTGCTGTCGATCAATGGATACCATTTGATCGAGCAGGGCTTGCCGATCGAGATTGCCATCCCGAAGGAAGGTGCCGTGGTTGGCATCGGCGCCCTGGGCATCAACACGGGAACCAAGAAGCTCGATGCCGCGCACGAGTTCATCAACGTCGCGCTGGACCCCATCGTTCAGCAGGAGATCTGCGAATTCCACAAATGTTCGCCGATGAACCGCAAGGCCAAGATTTCGGAAGAGCTTGCGAAACTGCCAGGGATCTTCACGACCGACGAGCAGTGGAAGACCCAGGCGATCGTGCTTGACGATGCGACCTACGCCAAGCTTCTTCCGCAGTGGAAGATCTGGTTCACCGAAAACATGATGCAGTAACCAGTCGAGAGGATGGGCAGCGCCTTGTGCGCTGCCCAACGGCCATGACCAGACAGCGCCCCTTTTTCGTTCAGTTTCTCGTGCCAGCGGTACTCGTCGCGGTGATTTTCGCCGCAGCGATGTTCAATGTCCTGAAGTACAGCTTCCTCGAATTCGTTCCCGGATCGCTGAATGTCGGTGGCTTCACGCTGGAAAACTTCACCCGCATCAATCGGCCAATCTACTATTGGGTCTTGCTCGACACCTTCATCCTAAGCTTTGCGACGGCGTTCTTCGCACTGCTGCTGAGCTATCCGATTTCGTTTGCATTGGTACGCGCCGAGCGGAACTGGGTGCGCTCGGTACTTGTGGTCCTGGCGATCACGCCGCTGTTCACCGGCGAAATCGTGCGCACCTATTCCTGGATGCTGGTGCTCGGCTCGGACGGTGTCGTCAACACGGCGCTGAAGTCGCTGGGCATCATCGATCGGTCCGTGCCGATCATGTACACGCGGGTGGGCGTCGTCATCGCCCTAGTGCAATTTGCAATGCCGGTCATGATCATCCTGCTGGCGACCGCGATCAGCCAGATCAACCGCGACTGTGAAAAGGCGGCCGCCAATCTTGGCGCCACACCGAACACGGTTTTCTGGTGGGTGACCATTCCACTTACCCTGCCGGGCATTCTCTCCGGCTTCGTCGTGGTCTTCGCCTGGACGATGAGCGCCTTCTCGACACCTCAACTGATCGGCGGAGGCAAGGTGCTGATGATTTCAAATGTCGTCTATCTCCAGGGCTTCTCGTCATTCAACCTGCCCTTTGCGGCGGTGCTTAGCCTTGTCGCGCTGGTTGCCGCACTTGGAAGCCTGGCATTGATGAAACTCCTCACGGCCCGCCTCGAGCAGAACATGGCGACGTCATGAGCAAGGGTACGAACATGCGAAGCACTCTGTTCTGGACGGCCGTAGTGGCGATCCTGGTCTATATGACGCTGCCTGCCGTGGTCGTCGTCGCGACATCGTTCAACCCCACGGAAGTCATGGCGTTTCCGCCAAACGGCTTTTCGCTGCGCTGGTATGAAAAGGCGCTGACATATCCGGACTTTCAGGTGGCCTTCAAAAATAGCTTGATCGTCATGGGGGTGTCTTCGACACTCGCCATGCTGCTTGGATCAAGCTTCGCCTATCTGATCTTCCACTATAATTTCCGTGGTCGCGGTCTCCTTGAAGCCGCGCTGTGGTCGCCGCTGATCGTGCCGCATTTCACCACAGGATTTGGCTTCCTTCTGCTCGGCAGCCATCTCAACCTGACGCAGGGCTTTGCTGTCATTGTCATGGCCCATCTGTTGCTTGTGACACCATTCGTGACTCGCGCAGTTTTTGTCTCGCTGAGCAATGTCGACCCGAACTACGCCCGCGCGGCGGCCAATCTCGGCGCCACGCCCACCAGGGTGATGGTCAAGATCACGGTTCCCTTGATTTTGCCCGGTATGATAGGCGGCTGGCTCATCGCATCGATTCTGTCGCTGACCGAGTTCACGGCTTCGCTCTACGTCACCGCAAGCCGCACCCAAACGCTGCCGGTCGCGATGTACAATTACATCCGGGAATATGCGGACCCCACCATTTCGGCGATATCGGCGCTGCTGATCCTTTCGACGACAGCGATCATGATCATTGCCAATCATTTCCTCGGCCTCCGTCGAATCCTTGGAATCGACAACGGCTGAAGCGCTAGAGGTTTAGCACCATGATGCATCAAAAAATGACCGCCATCACAGCTCTCGAACACTCGGTCGAGATCAAGGCCGTAAGCAAGACGTTCGGCTCGTTCCACGCAGTCAACAACGTATCGCTGCCGATCCGTACCGGGGAATTCGTCACCCTGCTCGGGCCTAGCGGCTGCGGCAAGACCACGTTGCTCAACATGGTGGCGGGCTTCATCGACCCCAGCGCCGGAGCGATCCACATCGGTGGCGTCGACGTCACCGATGTTCCCGTTCATCTGCGCGACACCGGCATGGTTTTCCAGAGCTATGCGCTGTTTCCGCACATGAACGTCTTCGACAACGTGGCCTTCGGCCTGCGCCAGCGGAAGTTCTCCAAGAGCGAAGTTACGCACAAGGTCATGCAGACCATCGAGATGATGAAGCTGTCGGGCATGGAAGGCCGGCGCATCTCGCAACTGTCGGGAGGCCAGCAGCAGCGTGTCGCCCTGGCCCGCGCTATCGCCATCCAGCCCAAGGTTCTGCTGCTCGACGAACCCTTGTCGGCGCTCGACAAGAGCCTGCGTGCCCAGATGCAGGTCGAGTTGATCGAAATGCATCGTAATACCGGCCTGACAACGATCTTCGTGACACACGACCAGGGCGAGGCGCTGAGCCTTTCCGATCGCATCGTGGTGATGAACCGCGGTCAAATTCAGCAGGTGGCCGAGCCGATCGATCTCTACCGCAATCCGGCCAACGGTTTCGTTGCCTCCTTCATCGGTGAAATCAACGCCTTGCCGGCGGCAATCTATCAGGCATCCGACCGCGAGATCTCGCTGGCAATCGGAAATATCCGCATGACCGCGCCACGGCGTGCGGAATGGCAGTTCGGCCAGGGAGAGATGGTGCAGGCGTTCGTGCGGCCTGAGCACATCCGGATAGCGACGTCCGCCGACGCCGGCTGCAACGTCGTCACGGGTGAAGTGCTGACCCACATCTATCAGGGTTCGCACACGATCACGCGTCTGCGCGTTGACGGCCTCGGTCCGATCGAGATGCGGCTTCCTGGCGGCGACGTTGTCGGCAGGGTTCCCGTGGGAATGCCGACGCAGATCGCCTTCGATTTGTCGCAGGTCATTCTCCTCGCCGACAAGTCGAGCTGAAGCTGAACCTCGGGCGCCGGTGCAGAACGTATGACCGGCCGGCGCCGAGGCCCTGGCTGGCAGGAAGGGCAATCCTGATGTTGGAATTCTTGACCGAGCAGGACTATCGAACGACGCCCTGGAAAAATGGCCGGGGCGTCACCGAAGACGTTCTCCTGCTGCCGCAAGGTGCAACGCATGAGAACTTCGATATTCGCATCAGCCGGGCGCCGATCGTCGATGAATCACAGTTCTCTCCGTTTCCGGGCATCGACCGGACGATCACGCGCCTTGGCGAAAATCCCCTGGTCCTTCGCTTCGAGGACGGGGAGGAGGTCGCGCTAGGGCACCTGTCGCCCTATCGCTTCGACAGTGTATCGGCGCCATGTTCGCAGTTGCCAGGCGGTGCATCACAGGTCATGAACGTCATGACGCGCCGCGGACGCTGGTCTGCACGGGTCGCCGTGGTAGGCAATTCCGACGGAGGCAGCATGTCCGTTCCGCCAGGTGGGCTGCTTGTCGTGCATGCCGTGCGCGGCGAATGCATCGCATCCCCCGGCCGCATCGATGCCGGCGAAACGCTTATCGTGCGGGACGTTGCCCGGGTCGATATTGCTCCGGGCCGGGACAGCGTGTGCCTGGTTGCTGCTTTCGAACCGGAGACGCGTGCCTAGCCGTCGGCTGGTGGATCAGAATTGCTGATCCTGTTGCTTGCACTTTCATATTTTCCCGAGGCATGAAGTTGAGCTATTTTTTCGATCATGAACACGATGGTCGATACCCGAAATACACTCTTCTCGCCGTATCGCGGCCGCATTGGCGATCTTGCCCAGCGCCACCAATCCATTGCACCGCGAGATCTGCATCAGGGCATGGGCGTCCCCTTTGTTGGGCCATGCGGTAGACCGTTGCAGCTGGTGACTGACGCAGCGACGCTGCCGGCCGACTTGCAGGCAAGCGTCATGATGCTTGGAAGTTTCGATGGCTTCCATCGCGGCCACCAGGCGCTGATGGCGGCGGCCCAGGCGGCCGCGCTCGTCGGTAGCAGCCCGATCGGCGTCATGTCCGTCGAACCGCATCCGCGCCAGCTTTTTGCGCCGCAAGCCAAGGCGTTCCGTCTCGGCACGCCCGCCACCAAAGCGGAAACTTTCGGTCGGCTCGGCGTCGACTTCCTGTACAGCCCGCGTTTTGACCACGCCTTCGCCGGACAGGAGCCGGAGGATTTCATCGATGAAATCCTGGTCGACGGGTTCAAGGTCTCGCGGTTGGTTGTCGGCCACAATTTTCGTTTCGGCCGGCAGCGACGCGGCGACGTGGATCTTTTGCGACGCCTTGGACAACAGCGCGGGTTTGCGGTGACGGTGGTCGAGGACATTCACTGGGACGACGCCACCTGTTCGTCGACGCGCGTGCGCAATCTGCTCATGTCGGGTGACATCGAGGCAGCCAACTCATTGCTCGGCCATGCGTGGAGCGTCGAGCTGGGAGTAGAGCCGGCTGCGGTGTTGCGATCGGGAGAGAAGATCGTGGCTTGGCACGGCAGCGTGCTCAAACCCGCCTGCGGCGCATATGATGTTACGGTACGGCTGCCAAATGCATCTGGACCGCTGTCACACGGCTGCATCACCATCGATGCTTCGGGGGTGGCAACCCTGGCGCTGGAGTGTTGGCGTGCCATAGAGCCTGGACCGCAGGCCATATTGTTCGTCGATTTCATCCGTCGGCGCGCCGGTTAGTTCCGTCTCGCCGAAAGATCGCAAAATGTGATCCATAGGCACGAGCTATACTATTTTACAGATCCAAGACCTTGGGTGGATACCTAGCAAGGAATATGGCTTGCCAGCGAGATCGTCATGGCCGGCCTCATCCTTGGAGGTAGACATGACAACCAAGCCTGCATTGAAGCTGACGCACGCCGGGGCGCTCAAGGCCCTCGCCAGTGCAGTTGCCAAGGCCGAGTCGCTCAACGTTCCCCAAAACATCACGATCGTCGACGACGGCGGCAATTTGCTGGCGTTCGTGCGGATGGACGGGGCAAAACTCTTGTCGCGTGAAACCTCGATGTCCAAGGCGATCACCGCCGCCTCGCATCGCCAGCCGACGTCACGCCTCGATCCGAACTACGAAATCAAGCTCGCCATCGCGGGCGGCGGTCGCCTTACCAATCTAGAGGGCGGTTTGCCCATATTCATCGACGGGCACTGCGTTGGCGCGGTCGGTGTCGGTTCCGGGACAGGCGCCCAGGACGTCGAGGTGGCGCGTGCCGCACTCAGTGGCGTGGGCGCCGAAGACCAGAAGCCCTAGCCGCCGGCTCGCCCGATCGCCCCGATCGGCATTGGCGACTTGATCCGATCAAGTCGGCAGCTGTCGTCCAAATCAGAACACTTGCAATGGCGGGTTCGCGTCTTGAAACTCTTTTACGCTCCGACTTCTCCCTATGTCCGCAAGGTCATGACGGTGGCCCATGAAGTCGGGCTGGTCAGCAGGATTGAATTGATACCGAGCGGCACCACGCCGCTCGAGGGAGACCGGGACCTTCTCGCGTTCAATCCGCTCGGCAAGATCCCAGCCCTGCTGACCGATGATGGCATGTGTCTGTTCGACAGCCGGGTCATCTGCGAATACCTGGCAGAACTGGCCGGGGACACCACGATTTTCGAGCCGCGGGGTCCGCGCCGTTGGGCAGCGCTCATGCAGCAGGCGCTGGGGGACGGGCTGCTCGATGCAGCGCTGCTTGCCCGCTACGAAATGCTGATGCGGCCTGAGGGCGCGCGTTCGCCTCAATGGCGTGCCGCACAGCTGCGCAAGGTCGAAGCCGCATTGGACAAGATCGAGGCTCTGCTGCCGGACGTCGGCGGCGAGGTGACGATCGGCGCGATCAGCTTCGGCTGCGCGCTCGGTTATCTCGACTTCCGGTTTCCCGAGCTGAATTGGCGGGCGCAACGCCCGGTGGCGGAGCGATGGTTCGCCGACTTTGAGGCGCGTGCTTCGATGGTCGCGACCAAGCCCTATGACCGCCTGGCGGCGGTCGATCACACCAAGATCAAAGCATGACTGTGAGCGCGTGATGTCCGACATTTTGCATATCGAGGTCCTCAATGGACCCAACACGAACCTGTATGGTCTCGACCCCGAAGGCCCCTATGGCCGGCTGACCCTCGCCGACATCGAGGCGCGCTGCCGCCACAAGGCCGAGCTGCTCGGGGCCACGGTCCGCTTCAACCAGTCCAGTTCCGAAAGCATGCTCATCGACTGGATTCACGAGGCGCGCGGCAAGGCCGATGGCATCGTCATCAACGGTGGCAGCCTGTCTTACACCTCCATCGGACTCATGGACGCCATGGCGAGCTTCGGAGGCCCGAGCTTCCAGGTCCATGTCAGCAATGTCTTCAAGCGGGAGGCGATCCGTCATCACTCCTTCATTTCCCAGGCTGTCACCGGGTGCCTGATCGGACTCGGCCCGGCCGGCTACGAAATCGCCATCGAAGCGATCGTGCAGAAATTGCGCGGTCACTGACGCCAGCCAAGGCATGGCTGCATCAGGAATACCGAACCAAGAGATATTTAAGCTCTATTTTCAAAAAGATGCCTTCTGCGCCAATATTTACCCATCGAACAAGGCAATGAAAACTTCGAGAGACACCCAAAATGTCGACCCTCCAAGCATCGCTTAGTACAAGTCGTGAGTTCAAGGCTGTCGGCCAGGAGTTTCCGACGGTCGATCGCGGGGCATTCGTTGGCGCAATGAGCGGCGCTGTAACCGGCGTCAATGTCATCACCACGGACGGTCCTGCCGGCACATTTGGCGTCACCGTCAGTGCGATGGCGTCAGTGTCGGCTGACCCGCCAATGCTGCTCGTTTGCGTCAACCGTCGCAGTCCGGCATGCGCGGCCATCAAGGAAAACGGCGTATTCTGCGTCAATCTCCTGGCGGTTCACCAGGGCGACATTTCCGACGTCTTTGCCGGGCATCCGCGCGAAGGCGAGGCATTCGATTTCCGCTGCGCCGAATGGCAGCCGACCGTCACCGGATCGGCGCGCCTTCCGGATGCCGCAAGCACCTTCGACTGCGTTGTCGATAGCGGCCACGACGTTGGAACCCATACGATTTTTGTCGGCCGTGTGGTGGATGTAACCGCCACCGAAAGCGCCCCCCTGGCGCATTGCCGACGCGCATATTGCCATCCGTCCACCTTGCCGCTGAACAGCTAGCGGTCGGCCGGAAGCAAGAAAGTACCCAAGAGAAAGGCGTATCAATGATCAGAACCGGTAATCAATATCGGGATTCGATCCGGGATGGCCGGCGGGTTTGGATCAATGGTGAGCGTGTCAAAGACGTCACGTCGCACCCGATGTTCAAGCCTATCGTCGATATCCGGGCTCGCATCTACGATATGGCGCATGACCCGAAGCACAGCTCGGTCATGTCCTACGAAGAAGGCGGCGAGCGTTTCGCGGTCGGCCTGAAGCTGCCGTACACGCAGCAGGATTGGCACGACAAGCGCCGCTCCACCGATACCGTCCTTGATGAGGCACGGGGAATTGTCACCCGCGTCGGCGACGAGACCGTCGGTGAAATGTGGTCGCTGTTCGACGGCCGCGAAATGCTCAACGATGTGGATCCGCGCTTTGCGGTCAACATCGAGCGCCATATCAACACGGTTCTGAGGAACGACCCGTTCCACGTCTCGGCCAATACCGATCCCAAGGGCGACCGCTCGAAGCGCCCGCAGGATCAGGACCCCGACATGCTTCTGCATGTGGTCAAGGAGACGGACGCCGGCATCATTGTCCGCGGCGCGAAATACGAGACGGCCGCAGCCTATGCCAACCAGGCATTCACCAAGCCGACGATTGCGAACTGGGGCGACGAAAAGCTGTCGGACTATGCGGTAGGCTTCGTTTGCGACTTCTCCTCGCCGAATCTTCGCTTCATTGCCCGCACCGGCTTTGCCGGACGCGCGCCGGCCGAGGACTATCCTCTGTCCAACCGCGTCGACGAGGTCGACACGCTGGTCATCTACGACAACGTGCTGATCCCGTGGGAAAATGTGCTGTTCTACCAGTACACGAAAGCGGCGCAGTTCATCCGCTCGACATTGCATCGCTATTCGGCGTTCGCTTTTGTCCAGCGCAACCAGAAGCTTGCCGACCTGATGATCGGTGCGGCGTTGTGGAACGTGCGCCAGACCGGCCTTGAAAAGCAGCAGGCGGTTCAGGAAAAGCTCGCCACGCTGGCCTGCTACCGCGAGGGTATCAATGCACACCTGACGGCGGCAATTGCCACTGCCGAGCGTAGCCCTGCAGGGTTGCTTATGCCGAACCAGTCGTTGCTGATGGCTGGCCGCGTGCTCGCCTGCTCGCAACTCCACCACATGATGCACATCGCCCGCGAGCTTTGCGGCGGTCAGATCTGCATCACGCCGGACTACGCCAGCTTCCGCGATCCTGAAGCCGGCCAATGGCTCGAGAAGTTCTACACGCTAAACGACAACTGGTATGCCGAGGATCGGCGCAAGCTTCTCGCCTTCGCACGCGATTTGCTGAATTCCGACTATGCCGGTCATCGCCTGACCTTCCAGCTCTTCGCGCAGGCCCCACCCTTCGCGCACCTGGCGGCCGTCTACAATAACTTCGACTGGAAGGAGCCACTGCGCTTCACCAAGGAAGCGGCCGGATTGTCGGACCGCGTCTACGGTCCGCAGAGCTTTGCGGCGGCGGCGAAGTAGCACCGTTTCAACTCGCTTCGCGCCAGCCGGTCCCCCCGGTTGGCGCAGGCGTCCCCCGATATTGTGAAAGAACCTCAATCATGATCCATCAGCGCCTGCGTCCGTTCAATACCCGCGTCACCTATCCAGAACAGAAGCTCGACAACGATCTTTCGCAGGGCGTCGTCGCCCGCGGCACCACGGTCTTCCTTCGTGGCCAGGTTTCCCAGGACCTCGACACGCGTGAATGCCTGCATGTCGGCGATCCAGGCGCGCAAACAGCCAAGACGATGCAAAACATCAAGATGCTGCTTGAGGAAGCGGGCAGCGAGATGGCGCACATCTGCCGCATCGTCGTCTATGTCACCGACATCCGCTATCGCGAAGCGGTCTACCAGGAAATGGGCAAGTGGCTGAAGGGCGTGTTCCCCTGCTCCACCGGCATCGTCGTCCCGGCGCTCGCCCGGCCAGAATGGGTCGTTGAAATCGAGGTGACCGCAGTCATCCCCGACGCCGCCTGATCGGAGGTTGAACAGTTGACCTTCTCGATTTCGGCGCGCTGCGCAAAGACCGGAATGTTCGGCATTGCGGTTTCGTCGTCCAGCCCGTGCGTCGCCGCGCGCTGCGCCCATGCTCGGGCAGGCGTCGGTGTGGTGGCGACCCAGAACATCACCGACCCCACTCTCGGGCCACTTGGTCTCGATTTGATGGCTTCCGGACTAAGTGCCGCAGACGCGATGGAGCGCATCAAATCGCAAGCCAGTCACCTTGAGTATCGCCAGCTTGCGCTGGTCGATGGCAATGGCGGCGGTGCTGCTTTTTCCGGGCGCAACACGCTCGGCACGCATCGGACCGTGATCGAGCCCAACGTCGTGGCCGCCGGCAATTTGCTGTCGAACGCGGCGGTGCCCGAAAAAATGGTCGAAGCGTTCCTGATGGCCGAGGGCGGGTCGCTCGGCAGCCGCCTGATCAAGGCCATGCGGGCAGCACTGGCGGCCGGGGGTGAAGAAGGCCCGGTCCATTCGGTTGGCATGCTGCTGGTGCGTGAGGTTGCCTGGCCCGTTGCCGACCTGCGCGTGGATTGGCATGAAACCGATCCCATCGGTGAGCTCTCCAGGTTGTGGGAGCTGTGGGAGCCGCAACTTGACGCTTACGTGTCGCGCGGGATCAACCCGTCGGTCGCGCCGTCTTATGGAGTTCCGGGAGATCTGTAAGGCGCCAATGACGCCTTGACAGTAAAATTCGCAGCCGCCATCGTCCGCGATGGTTCCTTACGCAATCGTCCGACCGACGCCGCGAGGAATACCTAGCTTGAATACTAACCTAGCTCAGGGCCTCGTGAACGATCTCGATTTGCGTACCTTTTCAATGCGATTTACGTTGCGGCAACTCGCCTACTTCGTGGCTGCGGGCGAGGTGGGCGGGGTTACCCTTGCGTCGGAACGCATCAATGTCTCACAGCCTTCGATCTCGGCTGCCATCTCTCAGCTCGAAGCCGAGTTTGGCCTCCAGCTCTTCGTCCGCCATCATGCGCAGGGATTGTCCCTGACGCCGGCCGGTCAACGTCTGTTGCACGCAGCCAAGGCGCTTCTGCAGCAGGCGGAGGACCTTCACGGCATTGCCGACGAAGTGGCCAAATCGGTTTCTGGCCCGCTGCAGGTAGGCTCGTTCCGTACCCTGGCGCCGATGCTCATTCCCGAGTTGTGCAAGGGGTTTCTTGCGCAATACCCCGCCGTGAAGCTGCAAGTCAGCGAAGACGACGAGGCAGCGCTGATCGCCAAGCTGCGACGTGCCGAGATCAACCTGGCGCTGACCTATGCGATCCATTTGACCGACGACATCGCCTTCGAGCCCCTGGCCGAATTGCCCACCTATATTCTGCTGCCGGCCGATGATCCGCTTGCCAACGAAAAATCGATCGAGCTGTCCGTGCTGGCGGAGAAGCCTTTCATCCTGTTGGACATGCCGCTGAGCAAGGAATACTTCCTCAATCTGTTCGTGACGCATGGCATTACCCCGAACATAACCGCGCGATCGGTTTCTCCCGAAACGGTTCGCAGTTTCGTGGCATGCGGCTTTGGCTATTCGCTCATGACGGCGCGTCCCATGAACATGGCAGCCGTCAACGGAAAGCAGCTCGCCTACGTGCCACTGGCGGGAGACCATCCCCCGATGGTGCTCGGCATTGCCACGCTCAAGGGCTTGCGCAAGACGCGAGCCACCGAGAGATTCGAAGAGCATTGCCGCGAGCTCATGACCACGGTCAATCTGCCGGGGATGGCGCCGATGCGCTGAGGCGCTATGCGGCCAGGTCGTCGGCCAGCCTGCGAAGCATCGACATGCACTGGGTCATCTGATCGAGGCTGATGAATTCGTCGGGCTGGTGGGCCTGGCGAATGTCGCCGGGTCCGCAAACGACTGTCGGGATGCCAAGCCGTTCGTGAAACAGCCCGCCCTCGGTGCCGAAGGCTATTTTCCCGAGCTTGCCGCCGTTGGTGTGTTTCTGAATTTCCCGAACCACCGCGGCGTCAGGCTGGGTATCCAGGCCGGGGTAGGCGTTGACGATTTCGAGCGCGACACCGGTATGGCGAAAGCGCGACTGCGCATGGCTTGTCAGTTCCATGGCGCGCTCGGCCAAGCGGTCGAGCAGCGGCTGCGCATTGTCGGTTGGAATGTTGCGGATCTCGAAGTCGACGCTGCAATGGTTGGGCACGATGTTGAGCGCGGTTCCGCCGTTGATCATGCCGACGTGAACCGTGGTGAACGGCACGGTGAAGTCCGGGTCGCGGGCGCCACTTGCGAGCAGTTCGTCTTGCAGCGCGCGCAGCGTACCCACCATGTCGGTGGCGAGATGAATGGCGTTCAGCCCTTCCGGCGCATGGCTGGAATGGCACTCGCGCCCGGTGCAGTTGATCCGGCCCGCGACCTTGCCCTTGTGCGCGACCACGGTCTGCATGCTGGTCGGTTCACCGATCACGCACATCGAAGGGCGATAGGATCTGTTGGCCAGAAGGTCGATGAGCCGGCGCACGCCGACGCAGCCGATTTCCTCGTCATAGCTGAAGGCCAGATGCAGCGGACGGCTGAAGCTGCGGGCCGCATACTCCTCGAACAGCACCAGCACGCAGGCGATGAAACCCTTCATGTCGGCTGTTCCGCGGCCGTAAAGAAGCTCGCCCCGCTGGGCCATCCGGAACGGATCGCTGCTCCACGCCTGGCCTTCCGTAGGCACGACATCGGTATGGCCCGACAAAAGCACGCCTGCAACCTCGGCCGGTCCGAGCGTCGCATAGATGTTGGCTTTGGTTCCTTCCTGATTGTGCACGATGTCGGCCGCGATGCCGAGCCTGGCCAGGAAGTCCCTGACGAAGTGGATCAGGTCGAGATTGGAGGCTCGGCTGATGGTCGGGAAGGCAATAAGCCGGTCAAGTATTTCCGTGGCGCGCTGAATGGACATTGATCCCGAGCTGTGGCTCGTTGAAGTTGGTCCTAGCTAACCGACCAGCCCGCATCGGCGCCATTTGGTTTTTCCGAAGCAGAAGATCGTAAAGTCCACCGGCCGGGGGCTGCGGGCGGCATCTGATCGTATTCGCCGTTCTTCAGCTTAGTCTTTTGCGAATGGCACTCTCGCGGACGCCCCCTTAGCCTCATTCCAGCACCTCAAATATCGCTTCGGGGTGCGGCGAGGGGCGGGAAATGGAAATTCGGTTTCGACGTGAACATGACAGCCTTGGGCATGTAGATGTGCCTTGCGATGCCTTGTGGGGGCCTCAAACGGAACGCGCACGCGCAAATTTCCGCATCTCCGGCATGACACTCACCCGCTTTCCGCATGTCATCGTGGCGCTCGCCATGACCAAGCAGGCTGCGGCTCGTGCGAATGCCCGTCTTGGCTTTCTGTCACAGCAAAAGTGCGACGCAATCGAAAGCGCCTGCGATGAGGTCATTGCCGGCCGCCATTTCGATGCCTTTCCGCTCGATCCCATTCAGGGCGGTGCTGGCACGTCGGTGAACATGAATGCCAACGAGGTCATCGCCAATCTTGCCAATGAGAAGCTTGGCGGCGTGCGCGGCGCCAACGAGCCGGTTCACGCCAATGACGACGTCAACCGTTCGCAATCCACCAACGATGCCTATCCGACCGCTGTGCGCCTGTCGCTGCTTCTGGCTCATGGCGACCTCGAACGGGCGCTGCGCTCGCTGGTCGGCTCGTTCGAGGAGCGGTCAGCCGCTTTCGCAAAGATTGCCAAGCTGGGACGCACCCAGCTGCAAGACGCGGTGCCGATGACGCTCGGTCAGGAGTTCTCGGCGTTCGCCACGGCGTTGAACGAGGATGTCGCCCGGCTCCGCGAGATGCTGCCGCTTGTGGCGGAGGTAAACCTCGGCGGTACGGCCATTGGCACCGGCCTGAATGCGCCCAGGGGTTATTCCGAGATCGCGCTGGACGAGCTGTCGGCAATCAGTGGCCACAAGTTGACGCCGGCTGCCAATCTGGTCGAGGCCAGCTGGGACATGGGCGCCTTCGTCCTGTTCTCCGCCATGCTGAAGCGGCTGGCGACGAAGCTCTCCAAGATTTCGAACGACCTGCGCCTGCTGTCGAGCGGTCCTCGCGGCGGTCTTGGCGAAATTCGGTTGCCGGCAGTCCAGCCCGGCTCGTCGATCATGCCGGGCAAGGTCAATCCCGTCATTCCGGAAGTCGTCAATCAGGTCTGCTTCCAGATCATCGGCAACGACATCGCCGTCACCATGGCGTCTGAGGCTGGCCAGCTTCAGCTCAACGCCATGGAGCCGCTCATAACGTTCAACTTGCATTTCTCCATGCAAATGCTCGAGGCCGCGATCCGCACGCTGGACGAGCAGTGTGTGCGGGGCATCGAAGCCGACAGCGCGCGCTGCTGGACGCATCTCGAAGCGAGCGTAGGTTCAGTTACGGCCCTGGTGCCGCTGATCGGCTATCGCCGCAGCGCCGAATTGGCCAACGACGCGCTTCGGCTCGATAGAAAGGTGGCCGAGCTTGCGGTGGAGCGCGGTCTGGTGAGCAGCGAACAGGCAGCCTCGATGCTTGACCCGATGAGCCTGGCTTTTCCAGCGTGATTGGCCCTTTGGCGTGCCGTTGATCAGTTTATCCGATGCCGGGGCCCGATATTCACGAATGTACTGAAGCCAATAGCCTTGTCACAACTGCACGGCAGGAAATCGCAGGATGTGATCGTCAAGCGTCAGGATGGTGAGGCTGTCGATCCCTGCACCTAAATCAACAACAGCAGGGATTTGCAGTGACAGTTTTGCCGAAGACGATGAAAGCGGTAGTGGCGTCCCATCCCGGCGGTCCGGAGGTTCTGACGCTGGTCGAACGGCCGCTGCCTCAGCCGGGTGCGGGCGAAGTCCTGGTCCGCGTCGAGGCCGCCGGCGTCAACAGGCCAGACATCATGCAGCGCCGCGGCGCGATTCCTGTGCCGGCGGGTGTCACCGACGTTCTCGGCCTGGAAATCTCCGGTGAGATCGTTGCCGTGGGTCCCGGCGTCGCGCCGTCGATGGTGGGGACATCGGTTGCAGCACTGGTATCCGGCGGAGGCTACGCCGAATATTGCCTCGCCCAGGCGGGGCACTGCCTGCCGCTTCCAGCGGGCCTGGACCACGTCGCCAGCGCGGCCCTACCTGAGGCGGCCTTCACCGTCTGGCACAATCTTTTCGAACGCGGCGGCGTCGCTCCGGGCGACACGGTGCTCATCCACGGTGGTGCCAGTGGCATTGGAAGCTTGGCCATTCAGCTTGCGCGGGCTGCGGGAGCAACTGTCCTGGCCACTGCCGGTGGTCCGGAAAAGACGCATTTCGTGCGCGAATTGGGGGCCGACGTAGCCATAGATTATCGCAGCGAGGATTTTGTCGAGATCGGCCGAAGCATGACCGGTGGCCGCGGCGTGGATGTCGTGCTGGACATTGTCGGCGGCAGTTACATCAAGCGCAACCTCGCGGTTCTGGCGCCCGGTGGCCGTCATGTCAGTATTGCCTTCATGGAAGGCGCTGTCGTGGAGGTCGACTTGACCGCCATCATGATGAAGGGCCTCACTTTGACGTCCTCTACAATGAGACCCAAATCCGTAGACGAGAAGAGCCGGCTGGCGCGAGCGGTGGAGCGGCATGTCTGGCCGCTGGTCGCGAAGGGGAAGGTGGCGCCGCCCATCTTCAGGACCTACCCGCTACATGAGGCCGCCCAGGCGCATCGCCTGTTGGACGAAAACGCGAATATGGGCAAGATCGTGCTCAGATGCGGTTAGTGGTTTGCAGCCCTGGATGTCGGGGCGCGGACGAACGCGCGCGACCAGACGATACGCCTGGTCGCTGTCCTCGACGGTGTCCGTGAGCCCGCCGCGGCCGGCATGAAGGCGCACAATGACTGCCTCCGCGCCGGCATCGGCGATGATGCGGCGCAGGACGTTCGAGTGGTAGGTCGGCGCCGATGGGCGGTCATTCGGGTGAAGCTAGGGAGCAGATAGCTTTAGGAAAAATATTCGATTATAGCGTTGGCAATGAGTTACCGGATCGAATCCCTGGTCACGGAACAGCTGTTCGGCCCGGCCATGCGGGCGACCGAGGCGCTGGTCCGGCTCGACGAGCGCATCGCCCGCTCGCCGGTGGCCAAGGGCTTTGTCGAGCGCAGCCATTTTGCCGATGCGGCCTCGTCGCTTTGGCTCGATGGCGATCTGGTCCATGTCGAGGACCTCGTGCTGCACGATGCGCATATGGATTTGCGCGCACCGACGCACGAACTCACGCGTGCCCATGAAATCCTGCGCCTCAGGCGCCAGATCCTCAGCAACAGGCCGGACTGGGCGCTCGGCCGCGAGGGTTTTTCCGTGCTGTGCGGGCGCGGCGCCGCGCCGGCCGTGCCGAAACCGCAACGGCAGGTGGCAACACACCAAGGCGGCGATGCGGAGGAGGACGACGATGGCGACGATCGCCTGAGTGCCGAACTGGCCGCGCTCGATGCTGCGCTCGGCCGTGCCCAAGCCGTACTCGACAAGGCGTTGGCAGGTCCGCAGGCGTCGAGCGACGACGCCTCTCGCCGCAGCGAGGCCGCGGATGAGAAGAACCCGCTGATCTACGATGCCGATTGGGATGAGCCGGAGCGGCTTGCCGAGTGGCAGGCGGCGCTCGCCGCAAGCGAGGGCCTGCCGGCGCTTGTACGCGCCGCCATCGCCTATGATGCGTGGACGGCGATCGCGCCTCTGCAGCATGCGCCGTGGCTCGGGCGCCTGCTGGTTGCGGCGCTGCTGCGCCAGTCGGCGACGACGACTGCGCATCTTGCGGCCCTGCATGTCGGCGCACGGACGATTGCGCGCGAGCGGCGGTTTGCGCGCGACCGGACGACGCGGCTGGTGGCGTTCCTCGACGGGGTCTACGAGACCGCCGCGGCCGGCATGAAGGAGCATGACCGGCTGGTGCTCGCCAAGGCGCAGATGGACCGGCGGCTCAAGGGCCGGCGCTCGACATCGCGTCTGCCCGAGGTGATCGCGCTGGTGCTGTCTCGGCCGCTGGTCAGCAGCGGCATGATCGAGAAGGAACTCGGCGTGACCACCGCCGGCGCGCTCAACCTGATCGGCGAGCTCGAGCTGCGCGAGATCACCGGCCGGGGCCGGTACAGGGCCTGGGGCGTGATTTAGCTGCTGCTGGTTCAGCGTCTTCAACCTCTCAAAGAGATGACGACGAGCCGCAGCACCCCTTAGACTAGCTCCTGCTTTCGGCCGTGCCCGATGATCCTGAAAGCCGGTTCTCGGATGCCTCTTCAGGGCTCGATCCGGCAGATGCCGATACAGTGCACCGCGCCATCGAAGGAAGCGCATCGCGAGGTGCTTAGGGCCGGTGACAATCGCCTCGCGTTGGCGAGTTCAGGGTCCCCCACCTCAAGGCTGGCGAGCGCGCAGCTTTTCATAGCGCTTGATCAGGCGGTCGCGCTTCAGTCGGGAAAGGCGCTGGAGCCAGAAGGTGCCGTCGAGCTGGTCGATCTCGTGCTGATGACAGACGGCCAGCAGGCCATCCGCCTCTTCCGTTTTTTCGTTTCCGTCCAGATCCTGGTAGCTGATTTTGACGCTGGCATGGCGTTCGACCTGCTCGACGACGCCCGGCATCGAAACGCTACCTTCCTGATGCTGAATTTTGTCGGGTGAAGCCCAGGTGATCCTGGGATTGACGTAGACACGCACGCCGTTGCCCGGCGCAAGCTCGAGCACGACCACTCGCAGCGGGATGCCGATGTGCGGCGCGGTGATGCCGATGCCCGGCGCCGCGCGCATCGTGTCGAGCAAGTTATCCGCGAGCCCGCGCAGGTTCTCGTCGAAGACGGTCACCGGTGCTGCCACCGATTTCAGCAGCTGATCCGGGAATTTCACGATCGGTCGGATCGCCACCTTGTCGTTCTCCCTGGCACTTGGGGGACAGTCAGTCGGGATCTGTCGTCACCGCTGTCCCGGTTCGCCGGTGCATGACCTAGCCGCTTTGGGTGAAGCTTGCCATGTCTAAAGTGTGGCTGGAGCCCCGGCGAGGCCGGCGCGATCGCTGACCTGCGATTTGAAATGGCTGCGACGGGCGTCGTCGGCCCTGAACTTCTTCCTAGCCGACAGCGGACCGAGTCACGCCGAAAGTTCATGACGTAAACCGCCGCGCTTTGAATTCTGACCTTGACAGAATTCTCAAAAGTTCCGTATATCGAAATACAAATCCCTATATAAGGAATTTATTGATGAAGGCGATCCTGTTTCACGAGGCTATCTGTCCGGCGGGGACAAGCTGGGACCAACGCTTGGGCGAGATCAGCGACGAGGTGGTTCTCGCGGAGGAGAACGGCTTCCACGCCTATGCCCAATCCGAGCATCATTTCGCCAAGGGTGAAGCGATCATTTCAGCGCCGGAGGTCTGCCTGGCCTACGTCGCGGCGCGCACGAGCAAGATCAAGCTGCGCATTTCCTCCGTCAATTTTCTGCCATTCAACCACCCTCTGCGTGTCGTGGAGCAGGCGGCCACGCTCGATATCCTGTCGGGCGGACGCTTCGAACTTGGCGGCGCCAGGTCGAACAATCCGTACACGCTCGAGGCTTTCCGCATCGACCCGTCCCGTACGCGTGAATACCGCGATGAGTTCCTGAACATCATCGGAAAGGCGCTGACGGAGGAATGGTTTGAGTACAAATCGGATCTGTACGACATTCCCAAGCGGCGGATTTCGCCCTGGACGCCCTCGCGCCGTCCCATCCCCGTCCACCTCTCGGCAACGAGTTCCGAGTCCCATGAGCAGGCAGGTGCTGCCGGCTGTGGCGTGATGTCAGGCCTCGGCATCCTGGGCTGGGACTATGTTCGCAACTGTCTGGAGGCTTATGAGCGCGGGATGGCGAAGGCGGAGCCGGTTGTGGGTTCCATCACGTCGCGTTTCGCGACCTTCTCCGTCGGCACAAGTTGCCACGAGGATTCCAAGCGTGCCCGCGAATTGACGCGCAAGAACACGATCGACTTCTTCAAAGTGATCATCGGCTGGATGACGAAGCTCGGTCAGACCGCCGAGGGTTACGAGTATATGAGCCGCATTCAGGAGGTTAAGGAGAATGCGGAAAACATCGACTTCCTGATCGAGACGTCGCCCTACATCATGGCCGGCAGCCCGGACGAGATCCTGAAGACGGCCCGCAGGCTCTACGATATGGGCGTCGACGATCTTATCTGGCGCGTTGATGGAATGGGCCACGAAACCAACAAGGCGACCATCGAGGTGCTCGGCAAGCACGTCATTCCCGTCATGGAGACCTGGCCGGATCGTCGCCCAGAACAACGCTTCGGAGCTGGGCTCTGATGAATCGGCTCGCCGTGGCAGGTCCTTCGCTGCATCTGACGCAGAACTGGAACGTCACCAAGCCGTCTGCGTCTGGCTCGAATGGCGTCGTCGTCTCCCAATCCCGGGAGGCGAGCCTCGCTGGTTGCGCCATGCTCGAGATGGGCGGAAGCGCTGCCGACGCCGTGGTTGCCGCCGCGCTCGTTCTGGCGGTCGTGGAGCCATGGAACAGCGGGCTCGGCGGTATCGGCTATGCAGTGATACGAGAACCCGACGATGCCGCCTGGTCGCTCGACTTTGGGCCGGTTGCCCCGGTCGCGGTGGATATCGCCGACTACCCCCTGAGCGGGGGCTCGTCTCCGGAGATTTTCGGCTGGCCAAAAGTCGAGGGCGACCGGAATGTTCACGGTCCACTGAGCTTTTGCGTGCCGAAGGCCGTTGCCGGCCTGGGACGGCTTCATGATCGCTTCGGGCGTCTGCCTTGGGCGGAGGTCGTCGCTCCAGCCGTCGCCTGCGCCAAAAGGGGCATGCCGAAGGATTGGTTCTCGACGGTCAAGATCGCCCAGATGGGACATCTGTTGCGGCAGTACGAGGAGGCCGCACGGATCTATCTTCCGAACGGCTTGCCGCCTGTCGGCGCTGAAAAGGGCAACCCGTCGTTTCTCCCGCAAGGCGCTCTTTCCAGCACCTTGGAGATGCTTGCGCGAGACGGGTGGCGCAGCTTCTACGAGGGGGAACTGGCCTCTCTTCTCGTTGACGACCTGGCAGCCGTGAGATCACGGATGTCGTTCGCAGATATGCAGGCGGCCGACGCTTCGTTTGACACTGCCGAACACATGGACTGGGGAGGCCATCGCCTGTTCCTGCCATCGTCCGATTGCGGCGGCGGCATGTTGCGTGAGGTTCTACCGGAATTGACGGTTCCCTCGGCCCGGAATGCCGAATGGTTTTCCGATCTGGCTGGTGTCCTCACGCAGGCTTCACGCCGGCGGATCGAGGGGATCAAGGCGGAAAACGAGCGTCAAACCTGCACGACGCACCTGAACGCGTGCGATTCAGACGGGCTGACGATCGCCTTCACGACTTCCTTGCTCGGTTTGATGGGCAGCGCAGTTGTCCTGCCCAAGACTGGCGTCCTCATGAACAACGGCATGATGTGGTTCGATCCGGTACCTGGCAAACCGAATTCGATCGGTGCCGGCGTTCGCCCCCAATCGAACATGTTGCCAGTGATCTGTCGAACCGCCGCGGGCGACATTCTCAGCCTCGGTGCCTCGGGTGGGCGGCGGATTCTGCCGGCCGTGCTGAGCCACCTGGCGGATCTCGCGGTTTTCTCCCTTACCCCGGAGGAAGCGGCGCACCTTCCGCGGATCGACGTTTCCGCGACCGAACAGATTGTCGTCGACCGACGCATCGCCGAGGATGTCAAACGAAGGCTTGCGGAGATCAACAACGTCACGGTTTGCGAACACGCCGCGGCGCCGCTCAACTTTGGATGCCCATCCGTCCTGAAGATCACAAATCATGTCGCGACAGGCCAGCCGGATGTAATGACGCCCTGGAGCGCGGCGTGTGCTGCAAGAGACATGAACTGAACCACAGCACGACCGATACAAACTGAGGAGGAAAAATGACGATCTCACGTGTGCTATCGACCAGTTTGATGGCGGCCACATTCTTTGGCTTCGCATCAGCCGCAAGCGCCGAGCCGGTGCGCTTTGCTTGGCCGTCGGCTATCAATTCCGGCGTCGCGCCGCTCGTCTTCGCCGAAAAGCTTGGTCTTTTCGAGCGAGAGAAGCTGGAGCTGGACATTGTCGTCTTGACGGGTTCGGGCGTGATCGTCCCGCAACTCCATGCCGGAGCCATCGACGCCGCCTATTCCGGGCTTGAACCCGCCATCCTGTCCCATCAGCCGAACGCAGCCGATCTCGGTGTCTTCTTCATCTACAACTACATTCCGAACTCGATCTGGGAGCTGGCGGTTCGTGAGGATTCGGACATCAAGTCGCTCGCCGATCTGAAGGGGAAAACGATCGGTGTTCTTGCGCTAGGCTCGTCCAACGTGCTGACCACAAAGGCAATCTTGCAAGGGGCGGGGATTTCTCCCGACGACGTCAGCTTTCAGGCCGTGGGTGTCGGCGCCGCGGCATACGAGGCTTTGAAGAGCGGCCAGATCGACGTTCTGAACCTTTTCGACACCGCCCATAAGCGGCTCGAGCTTGCAGGAACGCCGATCCGCTTGCTGGAAATGCCTGGAAACTTCGCCGGGTCCAGCCATGGGATTTCCATCCTGAAGTCCGGCTATGCCGAGCACAAGGACTACTGGACGCGTTTCGGCCGCGTGTTGGCGGAGTCGAACATTGCCTGCCAGGCAAACATCGAGGGCTGCATTCGCGCTTACTGGGAGGCTTATCCCGAACTGGCGCCGACTGCGGACAAGGAAAGCGCGGCCCTCGATACCGAGAAGAAGGTTCTCGAAGCGCGCCTGGCCAAGCTGCTCGATATCCCGGGTCAGTACGGTGAATTCTCGAAGGGCGACTGGACGAGTCTGGTTGAGGCTCTTGAACTGGGCCGTCTCGTGACGGACCCCAACGTATCGCTGGATCTCTACTATACCAACGAACTGGTTCCCGCCTTCAACGACTTCAACAAGGACGACATCGTCAAGCTCGCCAAAGAGGTAAAGTAGTGCCAATGGCCTTGACCGAAAACCCCAACCTTGCCGGCTCGTTTCTTAGCCTTTCCAACGTCGGCGTCACCTATTCCACGAGGCGCGGGGAAACCCGCGCCATCGACAACCTCACCCTGGAGGTCGAGGACGGGCAGTTTGTCGCCGTGCTGGGTCCTTCCGGTTGCGGCAAGTCGACGATGCTTCGGCTCATAGCAGGCTTGCTGAAGCCGACCCTTGGCCAGCTCCTTTTCAAGGGGCAGGAACTGGACGGTCCGAACAAGGAGGTCGGGATCGTGTTCCAGAACCCGACGCTCCTGCCTTGGAAGACGGTTCGGGACAATGTGATGATGCCGATCCGGGCGCTGAAGCTGCCCGCGGAGAAGTACAAGGACTGGTGCGACGAACTCCTGGAGATCGCAGGCCTGACCGACTTCGCGTTGGCCTATCCGCATGAACTGTCGGGCGGCATGCAACAGCGCGTAGGCATCTGCCGCGGCCTGATACACAAGCCGAAGCTGCTGCTCATGGACGAGCCTTTCGCGGCGCTGGACGCCATGACGCGTGAGCATATGGGTGCTGAGCTCCAGCGGATCTGGATGAACACGCGCAAATCGGTGTTCTTCATCACCCATTCGATCCAGGAGGCGATCTTCCTCGCCGACCGCATCGTCGTTCTCTCCGCCCGTCCGGCCCGGGTGGTCGAGATTATCGACGTGAACCTGCCTCGTCCTCGCAACGCCGACACCCAGTCCCTGCCGGAGTTCGGGCAGCTCAGCAGCCATCTGCGCGCGCACTTTCTCGGGGATCACAAGAACCAGACGGACGCAAGGCCATGAGCGCAATCAGACGATACCTTCCGCCTCTGGTGACGTTCATATTGATCATCGCCGCCTGGGAGTTCGCTTCCCGGGGGCCGGACGCGGCATTCATCCTTCCCAGGCCCTGGGCAGTGGTGCAGTCGCTGATCGACGGTTACATCGTTCGCGGCACACTCTGGGAGCATCTCTTCACGACGCTTTTCCAGACGATTTTCGGCTTCATCATTGGCTGCGTGGTCGCGGTGGTCCTGGCCGCCCTGGTCGTCGAGTTCGAGATCGTCGATCGCAGCATCTACCCCTACATCATCGCGCTGCAGTCGATGCCCAAGGTCGCGCTCGCCCCGCTGCTGATTGTCTGGTTCGGCTTCGGCATGGCGAGCAAGGTCGTGCTGGTGGCGCTGATCTGCTTCTTTCCGATGTTCGTCAACGCGGTGACCGGACTGCGAAGCGTGCCGATCGAACTTGTCGACCTCTACCGTGCCTTCTCCGCAAGCCGCTGGCGGATGTTCTTCGAGATCAAGATCCCGACGGCTCTACCCTCGTTCTTCGCCGGATTGCAGATCGCGGTGGTCTTTGCACTGCTGGGCGCGGTCGTGGGCGAGTTCATCGCGTCCCAAAAGGGCCTGGGAAGCGTCATCCAGGCAGCCTCGGTGTCATTCAACCTACCGATCGTCTTTGCCTGCATCATCTCGCTGTCCTGCCTGGGTGCCGTGATGACCGCCCTGGTCCGTTTCACATACAGGCGCGTCGTCTTCTGGCAGCGCACCGCAACCAAGGGAGACAGCTAATGGACATGCCTCTCCGCGTCGTCGCCCTGGTCGGAAGTCCTTCGCGACCATCTTCCACTGCCGCGGTCGTCTCGCAGATCCTCAACGAACTCCCCGACAACATCGGCAGGACGCTGGTTTCTCTGAACGACATCCCCGCCGAAGCGCTCTTGTCGGGGGACTTGAACGAACCGACCCTGCAGGCGGCCATCGAGGCTGTCGAGGCCGCCGATGGCGTCGTCATCGGAACCCCGATCTACAAGGCTTCGCTGTCTGGTCTGATGAAGTCGTTCATCGACACGCTTCCCCAGTACGGCATGGCCGACAAGGTCGTCTGGCCCGTCGGAACGGGGGGATCGCTGGCCCACGCGCTGGCGCTCGACTACGGCGTGCGTCCCATCCTGCAGTCGATGGGCGCCCGCCACATCATCCAAAGCGCCTTCTTCAATCCCGCCGACCTGACCGTGCCGGAGGGGGGGACGCTGAAGCAGCATCTCGCCGGCAATCCACGATATGTCGAGGCGCTGCGTCACTTCGTGATTGCCGTCTCGGCAGACCGACCGCTTCCGTTCCTGGGCCATCCCCAGCCGGACCGCGCCGGAACGGTGCCGAGGAACTCGGCATGACGGTCGCCCTGTCCTCAGTGCCAACGGGTGCCAACCTGCAGACCGATCCGGCGAGCTTCGACCGTATCATCGAGAACGGCCGCAAGGCGCGGCCCGAATGGCGCGGCATGCCTGTCGAGGCCCGCGCCAGGATACTCATGCGTCTCGCCGAACTGATTAGCGTCGAGAAGGAGCGTTTCGCCCAGTTGCTGATCCGCGAGGTCGGCAAACCTCTTGGGGAAGCCCGAGCGGAAGTCGACGCTTCGGTGCGGATGCTGGAATACTTTGCGGGCTGGCCTCTTTGGGGTCGGACCGCTCAAGTCGGTGCAGTTTCAAGCCTTCCTGAAGGGGGAGTCCTCTTGAAGCCGCAGGGGCTGGTCGGGCTGATCACCCCTTGGAACTACCCGCTGTCCAGTCCGGTCCAGAAGATCGCGGGTGCCCTGGTGACTGGCAACGTCGTCATATGGCGTCCGTCGCCGCTCTGCCAGGAGACGTCGGCTCTGGTCACCGATCTCGCGGTGCGGGCTGGCCTTCCCGACCACGTCCTGACGCCGCTCTACGAGCAAGGCTCGGACTTGGCACGCCGCCTCGTGGCCGACCCCCGTGTCCAGGCGGTCAGCTTCACCGGTTCGACCGCCGTCGGACAGCAGATCCGCCAAACGGTGCTGCAGCGGCAAGGCGCGATCCAGTGCGAAATGGGCGGCAAGAACGCAGCTGTCGTAGCGGCGGACGCGGATCTTCGGCACGCTGCCCGGCGGATCGCTTATGGCGCCTTCGGTTTCGCGGGGCAGAAGTGCACGGCGGTTTCGCGCGTCTATGTCGAGCGTGAGGTCGCCGACGCGTTCCTGGGTCTGTTGTCTGAGGCAGTGTCCGCCCTCGGGTTCGGCGATCCCCAGAGCGAACGGACAGTCGCCGGTCCGGTGATCTCCAGTGACAAAAGTCGGGAGCTCGACGGCGTTCGCGAGGCTGCGCTGGCACGTGGCATCCCTCAGCTCCGTTTGGAACTGACGACGGTCGGCGACAGCACGGGCGGCGCCTTCTTCGCGCCGACTGTGTTTTACGACGTCCCGCGCGACGACGACCTGATGCGTGAGGAATTCTTCGGCCCCATCCTCGCCGTGACGCAAGTGTCCGATCTGACGGATGCGATCGCCTGCGTCAACGACAGCGACTATGGGCTGGCTGCGTGCGTCTTTACCACCGACCGGGCCAAGGCCCGCCGCTTCGCAGCAGAGGCAGAGGTCGGCACCGTCAAGATAAACGACTCGACCCCCGGTCTGTCCGTCGGCCTGCCCGCGGGTGGCTGGAAGGGCTCCGGCGCCGGCGTCGGTGAACTCGGCGACGAAAGCATTCGATTCTTCACACGTTCGACCGCCGTCATCGGTTGAAGCAAACTGCGAGCGAAAGCAATGGCATACGATCCGATCGAAACCTGGAAGACAATGCAGGTCAAAGTCTGGCCGGAAGAGTACTATCTCGTTGACCTTCCCGTCGAACACCTCGCCGTGGCCGTTTCGGCCCTCGAGAAGTCGACCGCGAAATATTGCACCGTGACGCGCGACCAGTTCGGCTTCTCGCTGGTAATCGACGTCGAGACATGGCACGCGCTCGGCATTGCGTCGCTCGAACGCAAGCATTTTGGCCCGCTCAAGGTGCTTTCGACGAATTCCGAGCTGCCGTTCGACGTGCCCGGCTTCATCCGCACGGCGCTCGAGCCGGTCAACGCTCGCAGACTGAAGGCCGCGCCCGTGTGCGGCCTGCGCGCCGACCACTTCTTCACCGGCGCCGATCAACTCGACGAAGTGGTGGCGATCTTCGAAACCTTCAGCGGCGGCGTTACCCATGGGTGAGGCCTCCTTGCGCGGAGGAGGGGACTGGCTGGAGGTCGTCGAAGGCAATCTCCCTTTCATCGTCAGCCTGCCTCATACCGGAACTACGGTTCCTGACGAGTTTGCGGCAGGGTTCGCCAACACAAAGCTCACGACACGCGACGCGGACTGGCATCTGCATCAGGTCTTCCGGCCGATCCTGCCCGCCGGCACCACGGTGGTCCGGACAGATATCTCCCGAAGCATCATCGATGTGAACCGTCCCCCGGACGGGCAATCCCTTTATCCAGGTCAGGCCACCACGGGGCTATGCCCGACCACGGACTTCGACGGGACGCCACTTTACCGACCCGGCTCCGAACCTGCGCCCAACGAGATCGAGTGCCGTCGTCGCCTGTTCCATGAGCCCTATGCCCGAGCGTTGGGCGAGCAGATCGAACGCCTGCGCGCAAGGCACGGGCGGGTCGCGGTGCTGGATTGCCATTCGATCCGACCGCGCATTCCGCGCCTTTTTGACGGCACGTTGCCAGGCCTTAACATCGGCACCGATGACGGCCGATCCTGTTTGCCGCGGGTGCAGGCGAAGCTCGAGGCTGTTGCCGAACAGTCGCCCTTCACCTGGGTATCGAACGGCCGCTTCAAAGGGGGATGGATCACGCGTCATTTCGGCAACCCAAAGGCCGGAATTGATTCCGTTCAGATCGAAATCGCCATGAACGCTTACCTTCTCGTCCGCGACGAGAACGACTATGGCGCGCCGGAATACGAGGCTGACGGCGCGCGCCTTCTGCAGCAAACGCTATCCCCATTCATCGAGGCGCTTCTTCAACCATGAGTGACATGTCTTCCGCATTCGGCGAAGCCGCTTTCGAGCAGGTGAATCTCAATCCGTTGACGCCGCTTAACCGCTACAAGTTCCTGACCGCGTCGGTCGTGCCGCGGCCCATCGCCTTGGTGTCGACAATAGGACCGACGGGTCTAGTCAACGTCGCCCCGTTCAGCCAGTTCATCATCCTGTCGGCGACGCCCCCGATCCTCGGCATCGTGTCGGGCCAGTACAGCGACGGTATCAAGGATACCCATGCGCACATTCTTCGCACGCAGCAATTCGTGATTAACGTGGTGGACGAGGATCTCGCGCAGGCGACGCAGGCGTGTGCATTTCCGTTCCGCTCAGACCAGAGCGAAGCCGAGATCGTCGGTCTGGACACGCTGGATTGCACGACGATCGACGGACGACGCCTTGCTGCCTCGCCGATGTCGTTCGAGTGCCGGTTGCAGCGCACGGAAAGGTTCGGGGAAACGGCTACCCTGATTGCCGGCGAGGTGGTGGCGGTGCATGCGCGAGCCGGTCTGGTATCCGGGCATCGGGTCGATCATCGGAAGCTCAAGCCGCTCGGGCGCATCGCCGGCCGCAGCTACTGTCGCACGCGCGAAGTGGTCGAGATGCCCGACGGTTTGGACGATCCGTATCGTCAGTACGGACGCGAGCTCCGGTCCTGACGGCGGCGGTGGCGGGTACGGCGTGCCCGGCGTCGCTATTGCCGGCGCACACGGCGCGCGAGATAGTCATTTCCGAATCTGCTCTGAATGGCGCTCAAAAAGATATTTGTTTCCGAGACTTGTCGTTCAGGCGCGACCATGATCTTTGGCCGCCGGACTCTCCGCATGACGCATGAACAGGCAAGGTCAAAGTGTCGAAGGACAGCGAAAGCGAAACATTTCTGCAAGAGACCGGTCCCGCCGAGCGCAAGCAGGACACCAGCACCAGTCTTGTTCTCGCGAACGGGCTGGATGTCCTGTCGCTCGTGGCCAAGACGAACGGTGAGCTGAGCCTGCGCGAGATCGGGCATATTCTCGGCCTCAGCTCGACGGTTACGCACAGGCTCGTAGCCACCCTTCGCCATCGCAACTTTCTCGAAAAGAACCCCGCGACCGGCAAGTACATCATCGGAATCGAAAGCTACCGTGTCGGCCAGAGCTACACCGAAACAATGAAGACCGAGGCCGTGGCCAAGCCGATCCTGCAGGAGGCTGGTCAACGGCTAGGCGTCAACTGCTTCCTGGGCGTCCGCAAGGATACGAGCATCGTTTACCTCTACGACTTCTCCGCGGCGCGCCGGAGCAGCATCAGGTTGGCACCCGGTACGGAGGTGCCTCTGGTCGCTACGGCGATGGGGCTGTCGATTCTGGCGGACTTGTCCGAAGCACGTCTCAAAGAGTTCAAGGATCGCGTATTTCAAGACAATGCCGTGGGGGAAACCTTTCTTGCTGAATTCGATGCTCAGATAGAGTTCGCGCGAAAGAATGGTTACGCATTGATCAGGAGCGAACTCTTTCCGGGAGTTGTCACTGTCGGCGCGAAGATAGCGCAGGGTCATAGCGACATTGAAGCAGCCATCAGCTTTGGATTGCCCTCGGACGCTGCGTCTGAAGCGCATTTGGCCAAGCTGGGCGAGAGTATACTGGCTACGGCGCGCCGCATAGAACAGGCTCTCACGAGCTGACACAGACTGGGTAAGCCGGTTCGCCAAGGCTGGTCGACGAACTCGAACGGCGCGAGAGTACCGGCCGGGGCAGGTGCCGCGCCTGGGGCGTGGTGCAGCAAAATTTGACTGGCCTGACGATCCAATAACTGGTGCGGTTGGAACGCTCGGTCGCGCCCGGTGGCGCGCCAACGCTCGCCTGCGAAAATCCTGATCTCGTGGCGACTATCATCAACGGATGGACTTTTCCAGCGTTGCGCACTTCATTCGCAGTATCGCACCGGGCGGGTCGCGCCCAACGCAACGGCGTCCACGTTTTCCTCGGACGTAATCTGCCTGTCACAATGGCCGGCTAGGAGTCGCGCATCCAAACAGTTGGCAAGCGCAATGGTCACCGACGAAATCACAGCAAGGCTGGTAATACGTATTACCCGGATAGGGGAGCTGGGGCCATGACCCGACCTCGTTCCGACAAGCTCAACACCATCACGTCGCGCGATGTTGCCCGGGCGGCCAACGTGTCCCAAGCGCTGGTCAGCCGCGCGTTCAGCGGCAATGGCCGGATTGCGGCAGACACGCGGGAAAGAATCTTCAAGGCAGCCGCAGAGATCGGATGGCAGCCCAATGCGCTGGCGGCGAGCATGGTGACAGGCGATGCACCGCTTGTCGCTGTGATCACCACCCGACTGAGCTTCGACTGGCGCGCCCAGGTGCTCTCTCACCTGTTGAAGGCGTTCGAGGAGCGCCACCTGCAGCCACTGCTTTTTCACGCCGAACGCGACGAGGAGGTCGATCGCCTGCTTGCCGAGACCATCAGCTGGCGCACACGAGGCGTCGTCGTGACGGCCGGCGTGGTGCAGAAGGCGCGGGCCGAGGCGATCCTGTCGCGCGGCCAGTTCCTGGCAGCGCTCAACCGCCCGGCAAATCACGAGCGGGCCTTTGCCATCGCAACAGACAACAGGCTCGGCGGCCGTCATGCGGCGACGGTGCTGGCCGACGAGGGACGGCAACGCCTTCTCGTCCTCGCCGGACCCGCCGACAGCTGGGCCAGCCGCAGCCGCACCGAGGGTTTTGTCGCCGCGGCACGCGATCGCGGTATCGAGCCAGAGATCTGGTGCAACGACGCGATGTCCACCGACGCAGGAGGTGCCTGCGCGCGGCGGCTGCTCGAATTGTCTGCAGCCGGGCGTCCCGACGCGGTGTTTGCGACAAACGACGCGCTGGGGCTGGGGTTTATCGACGGACTCAGGTCGAGCGCGCTTGGAATTCCCTCGGACCTGTCGCTGGTCGGCTTCGACAATCTGCCGGCGTCGGCCTGGGCGCCTTATCGGCTGACCACGTTCGAGCAGCCGCTCGATACGATGGTGGCCGCCGTTGTCGGCCATATCGAAAATCACCGGCAATCCGAGCTGCATATGGCGAGCCCGGTGCCGACCCCGAGCGCCGACGGCGTCATCTACTGCCCACCACAGCTGATTGTCCGCAACACCACAAGGGGGCAGAAATGAACCTCGAACAACGTCTTTCGCTGGCTAACACTCTTGTAGCCGAAGCCGGCAGGCTGGCCCTTGCCGCCTATGCAGCTCCGTCTATCGAAGTGTCGAGCAAATCTCCCGGCGACCTCGTCAGCGAAACCGACTTCGCCATCGAACGCATGATCCGGACGGAAGTTGGCAATGCCTTTCCGCACGACAACATCATCGGCGAAGAGCTGGGCGGCGGAGCGTCGTCGGCCGGCTACACATGGTTGATCGATCCCATCGACGGCACGGTCAATTTCGCTCGAAAGCTTGGCTATTTCTGCATCTCGCTGGCGCTGTTGTCGGATGGCCGGCCTGTTGCAGCGTGGATCCTCGATCCGGTTCAGAACGAGCTGTTTCACGCCGGCCCGGATGGCGTCGTCCGCGTCAATGAGGCCGAGGTCTCATGTTCGCAGGAAACCGATCTCCTCGAAGCCGTGATCGGCCTTGGCTTCTCGTCACGCCATGGCTCGGAAGTTGCCGCCAATGTCATCGCAGGCCTCACGGCAGTGGGGACCGAGCATCGCCGCCTGGGAGCTGGTGCGCTTTGCCTCGCTCATGTCGCAGCCGGCCGGCTCGAGGGCTACCTCGAACCGCACATGAACCCCTGGGACGCGGTGGGCGGGCTTTATCTCGCCGCCTGTGCCGGCGCGGTGACCGGCCACTATCTCGAAGCCAACGGGCTTGCCGCCGGTGCCCCGGTCTATGCCGTGGCACCACTGCTGTCCAAGCAATTGCTGGCCGCGCTGCCAGCTCCGTTTTCCGGCACTCCGCTTCATCGGGAAAATGAGCCGCGGAGCACCGGAAAGGTTGCGAACTGATCGCAATGCCTCACCCCAACGTGGAGACTAGACAATGAAAGCCTTGGTGACGGCGTCCATCGCCATCCTGCTGAGCACTGCCGCCTACGCGGTCGAACCCACAGGCTCGGACAAGTTCAACACCGATCCGGGTTTCGATCTCGGCACGCTGAGTGCAGACAATTTCTATGATGTCATCGTTCCGCTGGCGAAAAAAGAGGGAACGGTCACGTTCTACGACTTCACCGACTCGTTCGGCCCGCTGTTCAACGACCGTTTCATCCCCGAATTCGAGGCCAAGTACGGCATCAAGGTCGAGTATGTCCGGGGCGAGGACAAGGCTGCCAACCAGCAGCTGATCGCCGCCCACAATTCGGGTGCCAAGGCTCCTGCCGATGCCTATTTCGTGAGCTCGGGCAGCCTGCCGCTGCTCGGGGGCGAAGGCGTGGTTGCCAACGTGCCGCTGCACAAGCTGCTGCCGAGCGGAGCTGCCCTCGATCCGGCTATCGCCACCGTTACCAGCGGCATCGACCACGGCGGCACCTTCCTGCCGTTCCACCGCAACCAGACCGGCATCATCTTCGATACCCGCACGGTGCCGGCGGATACGGTACCGACCAATCTCGATTCGCTTGCCGCCTGGGCCAAGGCCAATCCGGGAAAGTTCGTCGTCACTTCGCCGGCTGGAGGTGGTTCGGGTAGCGGCCTGATGCAGGCGATTGCCTTTGCCAAGGTAACCGACGCCGCCTGCCGCGAAACTTTCGTCCAGTGGAACATCACCAAGACGGAAGCCGATGCCTTCGCCGCCGGTGACTGCATGGCGCCGGTCTGGGATTACTACAAGGACATCCTGTCCTCGATCGAAGTGACCAACGGCAATTCCGATACGCTCAACCTTATCGCCAACGGCGCCGGCGCCATCGGCACCGCCTGGGAAGATATGGCCTATGATTTCACCGGTCGGGGCCTGCTGCCGCCAACAGTGCGCCAGCAACTGCTGGAGGAGGGCCAGGTTGGCGGCGGTGACGGCCTGTTCCTGCCGGTCAACGGAAGCAACCCGGCGGCCGGGCTCCTGATGCTCGATTTCCTGATGAGCAAGGAGGTTCAGCTCGAGAAGTTGTCGGCGGTTGGATCGCGCTCCGCTCGCACCGACATCGACCCCGCCCAGAGCTTTACGCCAGAGCAGGTCGCACGGCTGATCCCCACCGAGCAGTTCAAGGAGCGGGCTCTGGCGCGCATGCCGGCGGTCCTCAATGACCAGTTGGCTGCCTACTTCACCGCCAACGTCCTGCGCAAGTAACTCTCCCCCTCCCCAAAGACAGCGGCGGTGGTGCCTTCGGGTGCCGCCGCCAATGGAAACGGATTGAAGATGAAACCCTCGCTCTCCATCCGACAGCTCACGAAGCAGTTCGACTCCAACCTGGTGCTGAAGGGCATCGATCTCGAAGTTGCGGCCGGACGCTTCGTCGTGCTGCTTGGCCCATCCGGCTGCGGCAAGAGCACGCTGCTCCGCACGATAGCCGGAATATCCGACCCGAGTTCTGGCGGCATCTGGCTGAAGGATCGCCGCATCGACGCCATGCCGCCGGAGCAGCGCAATTTCGGCCTGGTGTTCCAGACCTATGCGCTTTTCCCCCACATGAGCGTCGAGAAGAATGTCGCCTTCGGCCTGGAAATGCGGCGCGTAAACAAGCGCGACATCGCGCACCGTGTCGCGGCAGCCTTGGAACTCGTCGGCCTCGCCGACTATGCCAAGCGCCTGCCCAAGCAATTGTCTGGCGGACAACAACAGCGTGTCGCGCTCGCTCGCGCAATCGTCATCGAGCCGGATGTGCTGCTCTTCGACGAGCCGCTCTCCAATCTCGACGCCAAGCTGCGCGACACATTGCGCGACGACCTGCGCGCGTTGCAGCAGAAGCTCGGCGTCACTTCGATCTATGTCACCCACGACCAATCCGAGGCAATGGCGCTGGGAGACGAGATCGTGGTCATGAAGAATGGCGAGATCGTCGAGCGCGGAACGCCGATCGACCTCTACCGTCGCCCGGCCTACCGTTTCACGGCCGAGTTCCTCGGCATGACCAATGTCATCGAAGCCAAGCTTCGCGACCGTGCCTGCCAGTTGCCCTGGGGCGACGTGCGCGAGTTGGAGAATCCATCAGAGCGCGATGTCGAGGGTGTCGCGATACGGCCCGAAGACCTCGCTATCGAGGCCGTCGAGACGGATCATCATGGCGTGGTCGAGCAGGCAATGTTCATGGGTGCGGCGACACATTACTGGATCAGAGCGGCCGGCAAGACCTTGAGGGCGATCACATCGGGCGGACGCACTGCAATCCTGCCCGTCGGCCAGAAGGTCCGACTGGTGCCGCCGCCGATGCTGCATTTGTTGCGGGCGCACCATCCCCTGCAAGAGGTGGCGGCATGAGCGGGAGCAAGGTCAAGACCGCGACGCTGCTGCTTTGCCTGCTTCCCGGCGTCGGCTATCTGCTGGCGCTGTTTGGCCTGCCTCTGGTGCGGGTCCTGTCCGGCAGCTTCACCGAGCGCGGCTCCGAGGGGCCGACGCTCGCGACCTGGGCCGAGCTGTTCGGCAATCCCGTCTACATGGACGGGCTTTGGTTCTCGCTCTGGCTGGGCATCGCGCCGACGATCGTCAGCTTGTGCATCAGCCTGCCCCTGTCGGCGCTGATGCAGGCCAACGAGACGAGCCGTAAGCTGTTCGGCACGCTCTACAAGATCCCGCTGGTGGTGCCGGGGATCGTTGCCGGTTTTCTTGTCCTCGTCATCCTCGATCGCGGCGGGATGGCCGGGCGCTTGCTGGCACCGCTTGGCGTGACCATGCCCCGCCTGGTGCGCGATGATTGGGGAGCAGGCGCAATCATCGCATTGTCGTGGAAGACGGTGCCGTTCATGACGCTGATCATCGCGGGCTCGATGGCAGCGATCAGCAAGGATGTGCTGTCGGCCGCCCGGACGCTGGGCGCGAACCACCTTACCGTGCTGCGGCGTATCCAGCTGCCGCTGGCGCAACCCGGCGTCACCGCAGCCGTCCTGCTGAGCTTCATCGGCTCGCTTGGCTCCTACGTCATCCCGAGCCTGCTTGGCCCCAGCTACCCGCTGCCGCTCAGCGTCCACATGTTCTCCGAAGGCTTCCAGCAAGGGAATTGGCCGATGGTCTACGCCATGGGCACGCTGCTTAGTGCCATGGCGATCGCCGTGCTGCTCGCCTACTACGCCATCATCGGCTCGTTGAGCCGCAACGACACCGCGAGGGGCTAGGCTATGAGCGGATCTCCTCGTGCCAGGCGCAACCAGGCGCTGATCGGCTTCGGCCTGTATGCCTACCTGGCGCTGACCCTGGCCTTCCCTGTAGCCATCGTTGCTCTTTGGGCCTTTTACGACCCCGCGGTCGGTTGGTTTCCACCCGACATCATTCCGCGCTCGTTCTCGCTTTCGGCCTGGCGAGAGGTGCTGGCTGACCGCAACGTGCTGCCCGCAGCAGCGCTCAGCCTGTTTGTTTCGGTGGTCGTCACGGTGCTGACCGGGTCCCTGGCCTTCCCGACCGCCTGGGCGCTGGCGCAGTTTCCGTTCCGGCTCAAGCGACTGGTCGAGATTTTCGTGCTGGCGCCAGTGATCGTCCCCGGCATCGTCGTCGCGGTCAGCCTTGGCGAGATATTCTTCCGCTTCGGCCTGGCCGGGACGGTGCTCGGAGTCATCCTGGTGCAGATCGTCGGCACGCTGCCGTTCATGATCCGCATCCTGACCGCCACCATCGAAGGGATTCCGCGCGAGTTGATCTACGCCGCGCGTACGCTCGGAGCGTCGCCTTTCGTTGCGGTCACCCGCATCGCCTTGCCGCTTGCTTGGCCGGGTTTCGCCGCCGGAGGCCTTCTGACCTTCATCGCCTCGTTCGAGGAGTTCGAAAAGAGCTTCATGGTCGGGGCGCCGAAAGTGCGCACGCTTGCCGTCCAGCTCTGGAGCTATCTCGGCGGCGAGGTGCTGGTGCTGCCGACCGCAGCCGTCGTCACCCTTATCCTTCTCACCCCGATGCTGGTCATCTTCGTGCTCGCCGAACGTATCGGCAAGGACGACGTCATGGCCGCCGGCCTCGGAAAACTTTAGTCCCCCAGGAGTCTATAATGCCCAATCCCTTCCTTGCCCGCGAAACCGGGTTCATTCGCCTCTGTGGCCACCGCGGCCACAACATGACGGCGCCCGAAAACACATTCGCCGCCTTCCGAGCAGCGCATGAACTCGGCGCCACCAGCATCGAGATCGATACCGTGCTGACGGCCGATCGCCAGATCATCGTCCTGCACGACCTGCTCGTCGACCGCACCAGCAACGGCAGCGGTGCCGCCCGGGAAATGACGGCGGCCGAGATCGCAGCACTGGACGCCGGTTCGTGGTTCGACCCGCGTTTCGCCGGGGAGAAGATACCCACGCTGGCCGAGACGATCGCCCTGGCGCACGAGCTCGACCTGGTGCTCGAGGTCGAGATCAAGGAGAAGGTGAATCTCGACGCCTATTACGAGGCGCTGGAAGCCGTGGTTGCAAATCCGGCAGATCGCGACCGAGTGATGATGATCTCGTTCGACCACGCCAGCCTCAAGGCCGTCAAGGCTCGTATTCCGGGGCTGCGAACCGGCGGTATCGCACATGAGCGCTACTCGGACCCGGTCGCCGTGGCACGGATGTCCGACCTCGATGAACTCTGCATCGATCTCGACGTCTTCGATCCCGCCGATGCCGCAGCGCTCCACGATGCCGGCATTGCCATCCGCTGCCATGCCTACAAGCCAAGCGCGTGGGAGGAGGCCCGGCGCGCCGGTCTTGGTTGGGATGAGAACCTGGCGGCCTGGCTGAAGGGCGGTCTCATAGACACCCTGTCGGGCGACGATATCGGCTGGCTCAAGAACTTTGTAGATTCCGCGCTCAAATAGCCTTCTCGGGTTCCGCTGATGGCGTCGCGAGGACCGCATCGAAAACGCGGTCCTCGCGACGAATTCGCATGGCTCAGAGCGCGGCGAATATCCGTCGGAGGTAAAGTCCGAGCGTCAGGGTTCTGGCAAGCATCAGCACGATCATCGCCAGCCACAAACCGTGGTTGCCCCAGAAGTGCTGGAGGGCGTAGGCCGCGACCAGGAAGACCACCGTGGACACGAACATGCTGTTGCGCAGTTCGCGCGTCCGGATCGCGCCGATGAAGACGCCGTCGAGCATGTAGCTGCTCACCGAGATCAGTGGCAGGGCGATGACGTAGGGCAGGAACGTTTCGGCCGCCAGGCGGACATCCTGCTGGTTGGTCAGGAGCGAGACGATGGTTGGACCGCCCAGCCAGTAACAGACCGAAAACAGTGCTGCGACCAATCCCGACCAGATGAACGCTGCCTTGATGACACGGTAGAGCGCGTCCTTGCGGCGCGCCCCGATGACCGAGCCGACGAGCGTTTCTGTGGCATGGGCAAAACCGTCCAGCCCGTAGGACATGATGCCGTGCAGGTTGAGCAGGACGGCGTTGGCAGCGAGGATCGCGTCGCCCTCGACGGCGCCGCTGCGGGCGAACCAGCCGAAGCAGACCAGCAGGAACAGGCTGCGCAGGAATATGTCGCGGTTGACCGCAAACAGCTGGCGCAGCGCTGCCCCATCCAGGATGTCGCGCCAGGGCAGCGGGCCGACGGCGCTGAACGGCCGGACGATCATCAGGCCGGCGCCGAATGCAATCCATTCGGCTAGCGCCGTGCCGGCGCCGATGCCGGCAACGCCCCAGTCGAAGACGAAGACGAGCGTCAGCGTCGCGGCCAGGTTGATCACGTTGAGCGCGACTTGCAGCGCCAGCGACACCATTACCCGCTGGCGGCCGAGCAGGTAGCCAAGCAGGACGAAATTGCCCAATGCAGCCGGCGCCGACCAGATCCTCGCCGAGGAATAGGCGACAGCACTCTCATAGACTGCTTCGCTGCCGCCAAGGAGGGAGAGGCCGATTTCGATGATCGGCTTTTGCAATATGACGATGATCATGCCGCCGGTGGCCGCAACAAGAAGCGCCCTTAGCAGGTGCTTGCGCATCAGGACGGCATCGTCGGCACCCCAGGCCTGGGCGACGAGACCGGTGGTGGCCATGCGCAGGAAGCTGAAGCTCCAGAACAGGAAATTGAACAGCACGCCGCTGAGAGCGACGCCGCCGAGGTACCACGAGCCGGGCAGGTGTCCGGCGACCATGGTGTCGACCAGGGACAGTACCGGCTGGGCCAGGTTGGCCAGGATGATCGGAAACGCCAGCATGATCATCCGGCGGTTCCAGTTTTCCTGGAGTTCGAGAGGGGCGGAAATGTTCATTGTGTGCAAATGTCCGTGCAAGTGGGCAGCGAAGTTGAGTATTGATGTCCCGATAGCCTCAGGTGTCTGGCCCGTGGTTGTCGGTTGAATTGCCGGCGCCTGTCCGAGTACTTTCCATCCTTGCTCATGCCCGGCGTCGCGAAGTGAAATGACGGCGCCGCAGCGTCTCTCTGTGCGACGGGAAGCGGTATCGCGGTAGTGGCTATTCGGACAAATCGAATGCCGGAAGGGCCGCTGATCCCAATCATCCCTGCGGATCAATTGTCATTTTTCCAAGAGGCAGCTTGACATTCGTCCGGTTTAGAGAAAAGTTCCAGTTTATTGGAAATTTATAGCGGCATACTGGATGATCGCAAGGCGGTTGTTCAACAAGCCAGCGGATTTCCAGGTGGGAGGCGCCACAATTTCTTCAGTTTTGAACCGGCAAGCAACAATGCTGCCGGAGCGGGAAGTATTGTGCGCTGATTTGCTTGCTCGGTTAGTGGGTAATTACAAAGAAGGGGAATGACAGTGAGTAAAATTCTTATGACGAACCGGAGAAACGCGCTGAAGCTGCTGGGCGGTGGCGTGGGCGCGCTTGCCGTTCCGTACATCATCAGTCCGCGTCCGGCTGCCGCCGCAGGCGTGCTGAACATCACCACCTACGACAAGTTCCTGCCACAGGAATTCCTGGACAAGTTCCAGAAGGACACCGGCATTCAGGTCAACATCCGCCTGACCGACGACCAGGGCAAGCAGTACAACCTGCTCACCGCCGAAGGCGCCAATCCCTCGACCGACATCGTCACCGTTGCCGGCCACCGCTATTCGCAGTTCATCAGCTCGAAGCTGCTGCAGCCGCTCGACACCGGCAAGATCGCAAACTGGAAGAACCTCAACACCGCTTACCAGGATGCGCCCTGGGCGCGTGTCGACAACAACCTCTGGGGCCTGCCGATCCTCGCCGGCTACGAGGGCCTCGCCCGCAACGTCGACTACGTGAAGGACGCGCCCAGCTGGGAGATCATGTTCGACCCACAGTACAAGGGTCAGACCTCCTATATCGTCAGCGATTTCATGACCATCGTCATGCAGTATCTCGGCCATGACGGCGACTTCGTCAGCTATGTCGACAAGGCCGACGTGGCGCAGAAGGCGACCAACGAAGCGCGCGACTTCCTGATCAAGAACAAGGACATGGTGCGTAAGTACTATGACGCGGGCTCGGAAGTGCAGCAGATGTTCATCAACGAGGACATCTACCTCGCCCATTCGTGGTCTGGCCCTGCCGCCAAGCTGATCATGGATGGTCATCCGATCCAGCTGTCGGTGCCGAAGGAAGGCACGTTCGGCTTCTGCTACACGCTCAACGTAGTCAACAATGCGCCGAACGCTGAGAACGCCTACAAGCTGCTCGACGCTGTGCTGGCAAGCCCGGAAGTGGGCGCTGCGATGACCCGCCAGTCGGGCTACAGCTCGACCATCAACGGCGTCGGCGACCTGCTCAACGATCGCGAAAAGCTCGCCGCGACGCTGCCGCAGGAAGAGCTGGAGCGCGTCGTCTTCTTCTCGTCGGTCAACCGCGACATGAAGAACGAGATGATCGACCGCGCCACCGCAGAGGTCAAAGCGGCCTGACGAGGCAACGAAGCCTCTCGACCTGTCCCGGAGCGCTGCGACGATCTCCGGGGCAGGCAGCCCGCTTTCGCAGGCCTGTTCAGTGCATGACCCGAGCTACCAAAGGGCATGCACCGTTCACAGTTTTACTGCGTCCCATTGCGCATCCGGGGGCGGATGCGGCGCTGTAATCCAACAACGCGCAATGACCGACGGCCGATCATGTCATGCGGCACCGGTCGGGTTGCGCCAACCGAGATTGTTTGATGGTGAGTAGCAACACGACAGCCGGCTATGCGGGAGGGCGCGACGCGTCCGTGCCCAAATATTCGACCGGCATTGCCAAGGTGGTAAACTCCGCGCTCTACCGGCATACGCTGGGGGCTGCGGTGGAGTCGCGCATCGGCCGGGTCATGCTTCTGACTGGTGTGCCGCTGATCTGGCTGGTCATGATGCATGTCGGGCCGATCTATCAGATGCTGAAGATCAGCCTGTTGTCCCACTACCCGGTCCAGCCGGGCGTGGAGTCGCGTTTCACCCTCGATAACTACGCGATCTTCTTCAAAGAATCGCTCTATTTCACGCCGCTGATCAAGAGCTTCATCTTCGCCACGACAGCGACCGCGGTCACCCTGGTGGTCGTCTATCCGGTCGCCTACTACGTCGCCAAGATCGTCAAGCCGGAGGGGCGTTCCAAGGCGCTGCTGCTGCTGCTGGTGCCGTTCTGGGCCGGCGAACTGATCCGCACCTTCTCGGTCATCATGCTTCTGGCCAACCGCGGCGCGGTCAACGTGCTGCTGCGCGAAATCGGGCTGATCGACCGCCCGATCCCGATGCTCTACACCTCCTTCTCGCTCGGCTTCGGCCTTGTCTATCTCATATGCCTCTACATGCTGCTGCCGCTCTATTCGGCGATTGAGAAGATTCCTTCCCAGTATCTCGACGCGGCGGCCGATCTCGGCGCCGGTCCGTTCACGCGCTTCCGCAGGATCATCCTGCCGCTGTCCAAGGACGGGATCGTGTCAGGCTGCTCGCTGGTGTTCCTGACCTGCATCGGCGTCTTCGCTACGCCCATGCTGCTCGGCGGCCCGACCACCGTGCTGTTCCCCGAGACGATCAGCGGCTTCTTCCACGGCGCCAGCGACAAGTGGCCCGTCGGTGCCGCCTTCGCACTGATCATGCTGGTCACGGCCCTGATCACGGCCGGCATCTTCATGCGCCTCGTGGGCGGCAAAAAAAGGAGTGCATTCTGATGCGCAACATGTTTGCGGACGCTCCGCGCACGACGCTGACCGCGTTCTACTGGGCCTTCCTGCTCTATCTGCTCCTGCCGCTGACGCTGATGATGGCGATGAGCTTCAAGGACGCCAACTTCGTCGCCTTCCCGATCGGCGACTGGACGCTCGACTGGTACGCCAAGGTGATGCAGGACAAGCAGTTCCTGGAGGCCTGCCTGTATTCGGTGATGATCGCCGCCGCTTCGACGCTGGCCGCGACGACGCTCGGCACCTGGATCGCCATGCTGATCGTTGCCGAAGGCATCAAGGGCCAGGTTATCATCTTCGCGCTCGCCTGCCTGCCTGCCGTCGTGCCCGGCATGATCTCGGCGATCTCGCTGCGCATCTTCATCTCGACCATCGACATGCCGACGGGAACGGCCGCCATCATCCTTGGCCACACGGTGCACGCGGTGCCCTTCGTGGTGGTGATGGCGCTGACGCGGCTGCGCTCGATGCCGGGCAATCTGGTCGACGCGGCGCGTGACCTCGGCGCCGACAGCGTCGTTGCCTTCTTCCGCGTGACGCTGCCCTACCTGAAGCCGGCGCTGGTCGGCGGCATGATCTTCTGTGTGCTGTTGTCGATCGACGACTTTGTCCGCACCTTCTTCCTGGGCGGCTACCGCCCGACGCTGCCGATGCTGATCTTCGCCAAGGTGCAGGGCGGCATGTCTCCCGAAATCAACGCAATGGCGACACTCGTCCTGGTGGTTACCGCCGCCGTCGGACTTTACGCCGAATACCTGACCCGCCGCGCGAGGACCCGCTGATGCAACCCGTCGTCCAGTTCGACAACGTTACCAAGAGCTATGGCAAGCACGTTGCCGTCGAAAACCTGAACCTCAGCATCGAGGCGGGCAAGTTCGTCACCCTGCTCGGCCCCTCCGGCTGCGGCAAGTCGACCTCGCTGCGCATGCTCGGTGGTTTCGAAATGCCGAATTCCGGGCGCATCCTGCTCGGCGGCAAGGACGTGACGCGCGTTCCGCCCAACAAGCGCAACGTCAACATCGTGTTCCAGGACTATGCGCTGTTCCCGCATATGAGCGTCGCCAAGAACATCGCCTTCGGCCTTGAGCTCAAGGGGCTCGACAACCAGCAGATCCACCGCCGCGTATCGGAACTGCTCGAACTCGTCCAGTTGCAGGACTACGCCAAGCGCCTCCCGTCGGAACTGTCCGGCGGCCAGCGCCAGCGCGTCGCACTGATGCGTGCGCTTGCGCCCGATCCGGACGTGCTGCTGCTCGACGAGCCGCTGTCGGCGCTCGATGCCAAGCTGCGCCAGCAGATGCAGATCGAACTCAAGTCGATCCAGGAAAAGACCGGCAAGACCTTCATGTTCGTGACCCACGACCAGGAAGAGGCGCTGACCATGTCGGACACGATCGTGGTCATGAACAAGGGCAAGATCGAGCAGATGGGCGATCCGAACACGCTCTATGGCCGTCCGGGCAGCGTCTTCGTCGCCAACTTCATCGGCGAGACCAACCTCCTGCGCAGCACCGTTGTCGGCACCGAAGGCGATACGACGGCGCTGAACTGGAACGGTGTCACCATCAAGGCGGCACAGGGCGGGCTCGCGCCCAAGGCCGGCGATCACCTTTATGTCGTGCTGCGCCCAGAGGCGATCCATTGCTCGGCCGACGAACCGACAAGCGGCAATCGCATCAAGGGCAAGGTCCGCCAGCGCGTGTTCAAGGGTAATCACACCTCGCTTTCGGTCGAGGTTGCCGACGGTGCGGTTCTCAATGCGCTGGTCCACCCTTCCGACGTTGCCCAGCTCAATGGCGAAGACATCTGGGTCGGCTGGAAGCCCGAGACCACGACGGTCATCCCCGACCGCCACGCACACAACTGAGACGACAAACGGCCCGCGCCGGTGACGGATGCGGGCCGACAGCAGGCAGGGCAGGACATGCGAAATGACGATTTCGAGCGGACAGCGGGGGCGACCCATGGCGTATGACGTACAGGCGCCGCTTCAATCGGCCGCCGGCGGCCTGGCCGAACTCGAGCAGCGTGTTCACGACGATCTCGCATGCCTGTGCTACCCGCCGTCAAACTGGGTGGTGCCGACTGCAGTCGAGGGGGAGGAACAGGTCCACGACGTCGTCGTCATCGGCGGCGGCATGTGCGGCCTGGTTGCCAGCTTCGCGCTGATCGGCGCCGGCATCCAGAACATCCGCATCTTCGACCGCAGCCCGGTGGGCTTCGAGGGCCCGTGGCTGACCTATGCGCGCATGGAAACGCTGCGCTCGCCCAAGCAATTGACCGGCCCGGCCTATGGCATGGCGTCGCTGACCTTCCGCGCCTGGTATGTCGCGCAGTTCGGCAGCGAGACCTGGGCTGAACTCGACAAGATCCCACGCCCGATGTGGATGGAATACCTGCGCTGGTACCGCAAGGTGCTCGACCTGCCGGTCGAGAATGGCGTCGAGGTCAAGACCATCTTGCCGGAAGGCGAGCTGATGCGGCTGACGCTCAGCGGCGATGGCGCGCGCGAAAAATCGGTGCTGGCCCGCAAGGTGGTGATGGCGACCGGCCGCGACGGCATGGGGCATCCCAGCATTCCTGGTTTCGTCGACGGCCTGCCGGCGAAATACTGGGCGCATTCGTCCCATGACATCGACTTCGCTGCCCTGCGCGGCAAGCGTGTCGTAGTGGTAGGGGTCGGCGCATCTGCCGTCGACAATGCGGCCGAGGCGCTGGAGGCAGGTGCCGCGGAAGTCCGCCACCTCATCCGACGCAAGGAGATGCCCTGCATCAACAAGCTGATGGGCATCGGCTCGTTCGGCTTCACCGCTGCCTTCCCGCAACTGGGCGATGCCAGGCGCTGGCAGATCATGAACTACTCGCTGCGCACCCAGACCCCGGCACCGCGTGGCTCGACGATGCGCGTCAGCCGGCATCCGAATGCCTGGTTCCATTTCGATGCAGCCGTCGAAAAGACCGAGCTCGATGGCGACGAGATCGTCATTTCGACATCGCAGGGCAAGACGGTGCGCGCCGACTTCCTGATCCTCGGCACCGGCTTCGGCGTCGATCCGCTGGCGCGCAAGGAACTCGACGGCTACGCCGACAAGATCCTTCTGTGGCAGGACCGCTTCACGCCGCCCGAAGGCCAGGAAAACACCGAACTCGGCAATTACCCTTACCTCGCCAACGACTTCACCTTCCTGGAGCGCGAGCCGGGGCAGGCGCCGTGGCTTGCCAACATCCACAGCTTCAACTCCGGTGCTGCCGCCAGCCTCGGCAAGATGAGCGGCGACATACCGGGCATCAGCGAAGGTGCGGCATGGCTAGCGCGCGAGATCGCCGCCAAACTCTACACCGAGAATTTCGGCCAGTACTGGCAGCGCCTGCTCGACTACGACACGCCCGAACTGCGTGGCGACGAGTGGACGGCATCGCCCTTGCCGGACGAGGCGCGGACGGCCGTCCGCCAGCAGGCATAGGAGGACGGCATGGCCGACAACAAGGACGTGATCGCCGCAATCGTCGGCATCGAACCCGGTAGCGCGCTGGCCGAGGTGGTGGTGGGACGTGCCGACATCATGGCACTGACCCAGCAGACCCATGACGGGGCGTTGACGCCGGTCGAACCAGGCGGGCTGTCGCACGCCGAGCGTGCAGCACTTGCCTGCCGAATCGCCAAGATCAACGACGACAAGGATTTCGAGGAGCACTTCGAGGCGCTGCTCGACAAGGCCGGCGCTTCCGGCGCCACCGCACGCATTGCCGACATCTGGTTTGACGGCGGCAGCGACGCCCGCATCAAGGCACTGATCCGGCATGTCGACCTTGTGGCGCATGCGCCCAAGGATGCGACGCGGCGTGACATCGAGCTGCTGCAGGAAGCCGGGCTCACCGATGCCGACATCGTACGGCTGTCGGAACTCGTCGCCTTCGTCAGCTATCAGATCAGGGTTGCCGCCGGGCTGCGGCTGATGCGGGGGCTGGCATGAGCAAGGTCGTTCACGAATTCACCACCACCATTCCCGAGTGGAAGCCCTATGTGAAGCCGCTCGATCTGGCGGAGGCCAGCGCCGAGCAACTCGAAGCGCTCAAGGTCACGCCTTCCAACACCAAGGTGTCGGACTACGTGCTGGTGCTGGCGCATGACGTCGAGACGCTGACGCACCGCTCGCCGCTGTTCAACGGCGTGATGTACAACCGTGGCGGCCTTTCGCGCGCCGAGCGTGAGATTGGTGCTGTCGGCGCCTCGATCGTCAATCGCTGCATTTACTGCGCTGCGGTGCACGCCGGGCGCTACAACCAGATCACCAAGGACGAAACCGTCATTGCGGCGATCTTCGCCGATGGCGTCGATGCCGAGATGGAGCCCCGTCTCAAGGCGATCTTCGATTTCGCGGTCAAGCTGTCGAAATGTCCCTCCGATGCGGATGCTTCGGACATGCAGTCGCTTGTCGATGCCGGCTTGGGCAAAGACGAGATTCTCGACCTGATCCTGTCCTCGTCGCTGTTCGGCTGGGCCAACCGGCTCATGCACACGCTCGGCGAGCCGGTCGGAGAATGACCGGCCGGCACGCAAAGTAGATCGGTCAAGCGGGAGGAGAAGCATGAATTCGATCAATCCGCCCGAAATTGGGCCGCGCCTGCAGGCACACCGCAAGGAGCTGAAGCTCACGCTCAACGATCTGGCGACAATGTCGGGCGTGTCGCGCTCCATGTTGTCGGAGATCGAACGTGGCAACGCAAACCCGACCTACGGCACTCTCTGGCATTTGACGCGCGCGCTCAACATCGACCTCAACAGCCTGGTCAGCGGCGCCAGCGAAGAGCGCAGCGACCGTATCGACCTGCAGCCCGGCAACATGACGCCCACCATCCGAAGTGCGGATGGCAGCTGCACGATGCAGATATTGTCGCCCGCCGGCATGGTGTCGATGATCGAATGGTATCTCCTGAGCTTCGAGCGTGAGGGCAAGCTGGTTAGCGATCCGCATGGCGCCGGGACCATCGAGCACCTGCATTGCACGCAAGGCGAGATTGTTGTGCGCAGTGCCGGCAATGAAATGATCGTGCGGGCGGGAGAGACGGCGCGCTACGCAGCCGATGTGCCGCACTCCCTGACCAGCGTGGGCGCCGGCTCGGTCGGGGCGAGGGCGTTCCTGGTCGTGGCTTCGGCCGAAGTGGGAACCAACACACCCAGGGCGTTGATACGCCCGAAATGACGACCGGCCTCTCGGGGCCGGGATGATGATTTACCAGAAAGGAATTAGTGAAATGCAGGTAGGTATTGTCGGCGCGGGTTCGATCGCCTTTGGAACGGCGGCGTTTCTCGAACAGCAGGGCCACCACGCGACGTTGTGGTCGCCGTCGGGCGAGCGCACCAAGGCGCTGGCCAAGGGTGAGTCACTGGTCGCGCTGGGCGCGGTCGAAGGCACCTTCCATCCATCGGCAGCGGCCAGCGCCGAAGCGCTTGTCGCCGGTTCGGAGGCGATCGTGATCGCGTTGCCTGCCTATGGCCACAAGACCGTGCTCGACGCCATCGCACCCTACATCACGCCGGCCCAGACGATCATCATCAGCTCGCACGCGTCCTTCGGCGCGCTCTACCTGTCGCGCCTGCTCGCGGCTCGCGGCGTCGTTGCGCCTATCGTCGGCTGGGGCACCACCGTGGTGTCGGGACGACAGCTCAGCCCGACGCTGGTCAACGTCAACACCGTGCGCAAGAAGGTCGACCTCGCCACGGTGCCGGCTTCGCGCAGCGCCGACGGCTTCGCCGTCTGCCAGGCGCTGTTCGGCGACCGCTTCGTCGACCGCGGCAGCCTGATGGCGATCGCGCTTTCCAACCTCAACCCGCAGAACCACATGGGCATCGCGCTCGGCAACATGACGCGCATGGAGCGCGGCGAGAACTGGAGCCAGGGCCAGAACGTGACGCCGAATGTCGGGCGGCTGCTCGAGCGGCTCGACGAGGAGCGTATCGCCATCGCCACCAAGCTCGGCCTCGAAGTGCGCAATATCTTCCAGCACTTCCATCTGTCGTTCCACGTGCCGATGAACTCGATCTCGCAGATGAACCAGGAAATGCACGAAGCCGGTAACGGCGGCACGGGCCCGACCACCGCCGACAGCCGCTATGTCACCGAGGACGTGCCGTTCGGCCTGGTCATGACCGCCAAGATCGGCCAGCTTGCCGGCCAGCCCGCCGAGCTGCACGAAGCCGGCGTGCGTATCTTCTCGGCCATGTATGGCCGAGACTTCAACGCCGAGAACGACCTTCTCACCGCGCTCGATCTCGACACGATGTCGCTCGATCAGCTCAACGGGCTGTGCCGCGACGGGTTTGCAGCGGCCGCCTGACGGCCATCGCGGTTCGGATCTGAACCCGCGCGCGGGCTAAATCGCAAAGAGCCAGACATCGACGATGTCTGGCTCTTTTTTTGAGCAGCGCGGCGGAGGCAGCACCGACGAAACGCCTTGCGGGCGGGCGCAACGCTACCCAACCCGCCGGCAGTCACCACTCGGCGAAGGACCCGTCGGCATGGCGCCAGACGGGGTTGCGCCAGCGGTGGCCTTCCTTGGCGCGTTCCTTGACATAGTCCTCGTCGACATCGACGCCGAGGCCGGGGCCATCGGGGATGGTGACGTAACCGTCCTCGTAGCGGAACACGTCCTTGTTCTTGGCGTAGTCGATCAGGTCGTTGGACTTGTTGTAGTGGATGCCGAGGCTCTGTTCCTGGATGAAGGCATTGTAGCTGACCGCATCGAGTTGCAGGCAGGCGGCGAGCGCGATCGGCCCGAGAGGGCAGTGGGGCGCCACGGCCACGTCGTAGGCTTCGGCCATCGCCGCAATCTTGCGGCATTCGGTGATGCCGCCGGCATGCGACAGATCGGGCTGGATGATGTCGACCACGCCTTCCTGCAGCACGCTCTTGAAGTCCCAGCGGCTGTAGAGCCGTTCGCCGAGCGCGATCGGCGCCGACGACATTGCGGCGATCTCCTTGAGCGCCTCGCGGTTCTCGCTGAGCACCGGCTCCTCGATGAACATCAGCCGGTAGGGCTCGAGCTCCTTGACCAGCATGCGCGCCATGGGCCGGTGGACGCGGCCATGGAAGTCGACGGCGATGCCGACATGCGGGCCGACGGCCTCGCGCACCATGGCGACGCGCTCGACCGCGGCGTCGATCTTGTCGTGGCTGTCGACGATCTGCAGCTCCTCTGTGCCGTTCATCTTGAGCGCGGTGAAGCCGCGCGCCACCACGTCCCGGGCGCCGTCGGCGACGTCGGAGGGCCGGTCGCCGCCGATCCAGGAATAGACCTTGATGCGGTCGCGGCACTTGCCGCCGAGCAGTTCGTGCACCGGTACGCCGAGCGCCCGGCCCTTGATGTCCCATAACGCCTGGTCGATGCCGGCGATGGCGCTCATCAGGATTGGGCCGCCGCGATAGAATCCGCCGCGATACATGACGTTCCAGTGATCCTCGATGAGCCTGGGATCCTTGCCGATCAGATAGTCGGAAAGTTCGTGCACCGCCGCTTCGACGGTGTGGGCGCGGCCCTCCACGACCGGCTCGCCCCAGCCGCAGACGCCCTCGTCGGTCTCGATCTTGAGGAACATCCAGCGGGGCGGAACGATGTAGGTCTTGAACGCGGTGATCTTCATGGCTCGACGCTTCTTTCCAAATGCTCGCGCGGTGTCAGCTCTGGTTCTTCTGGGCCTTGGCCCGCGCGAGGTCGCGCGCGGCGAGGTCCAGGATCTCGTTGGCGGCCTTGCGCGCTGCCGGGCCGTCGCGCATTCGCAGTGCCTCGACGACGCCGTAGTGGACCTTGACGGCTTCATCGCGCCGGTCGACGGAGTTCGCCGTCGCCTCGAGGGCGAAGTTCAGCGCGGTCTCGATCAGGCCGCCGATCTGCCGGAAGATCGGATTGTGGCAGGCGCCATAGAGAACCTGGTGAAAGGCGGCGTCCGAGCGGGCAAAACTTGCAACGTCGCTGCCGGCCGCCTCCATGCCTTTCCAGGCCAATTCCAGATCGGCGATCTCGTGCAGCGAAGCGCGCTCCGCAGCGAGCTCTGCGACCAGCGGCTCGATGGCGCGCCGTGTCTCGAGGATGGAATCGAACAGCTTGGGATCGAGCGTATTCGGCCGGTGCCACTCCAGGACCTGGGGGTCGATGATGTTCCAGTTTTCCTTTTCGCAGACGACGGTGCCGATCCGCGAGCGGCTGAGCACAAGACCCTTGGCGGCCAATATCTTCAGGGCTTCGCGAATGACCGTGCGGCTGACGCCGTGTTCGACGCCAAGGTCGTTTTCGCTCGGCAGGTTGGCGCCGGAGGGATAGCGGCCGGCCAGGATGTCGGAGGCAATTGCCCGCACCACGTCCGGCATCACACGCGGACGGCGCGCCTTTGAAGCGGTGTCCATCGTACCAGCCCTGGCACTGTCCATGCATTCCTCCCCTGCCGTCAGTCTCGTCGTTCTTATGTGTGCCCCGTATGCCGGACAATCCTCCGTAACGGCATGCAGCACATCTCCTCCGGAAAGAAACTATCTCATTCATCATACCAAGGCAATTGACTGGTATGATGAATGACGCTAGCTTTTGTCATCCGGGCTGCTTGCCCGGCGCGTTTTTGGGAGGAAACCATGCGATTTTTGAAGAAGGCGCTCCTTGCGGGCGCCCTTGCCGTCCTGTCCGCCACCACCATTACTTCTGCCTATGCGCAGGAGACCAAGATCGGCTTCATCGTGAAGCAGCCCGAGGAACCCTGGTTCCAGGACGAGTGGAAGTTTGCCGATCAGGCAGCCAAGGAAAAAGGCTTCACGCTGGTGAAGATCGGCGCCGAGGACGGCGAAAAGCTGATGTCGGCCATCGACAATCTCGGCGCGCAAGGCGCCCAGGGCTTCATCGTCTGCACGCCTGACGTCAAGCTCGGACCTGGCATCGTCGCCAAGGCTGCCGCCAACAACCTCAAGCTGATGACCGTGGACGACCGACTGGTCAGCGCCGACGGCAAGCCGCTCGAAGACGTGCCTCACATGGGCATTTCGGCGACCAAGATCGGCGAGGCGGTCGGCCAGGCCATCGTCGACGAGATGAAGGCGCGTGGCTGGAAGGCCGAGGAGGTCGGTGCCATCCGCGTCTCCTACGACCAGCTTCCGACTGCCGTCGACCGTGTCGAGGGTGCGATCTCGGTGCTGAAGGCGAATGGCTTCAAGGCCGAGAACATCTTCGACGCCCCGCAGGCCAAGACCGACACGGAAGCCGCGCTCAATGCCGCGACCGTCGTCCTCAACAAGAACGCCGGCATCAAGAAGTGGGTTGCCTTCGGCCTCAACGACGAGGCGGTCCTGGGTGCCGTGCGTGCGTCCGAAAGCGTCGGCATCCCGGCTGACGGCGTGATCGGCGTCGGCATCGGCGGTGCGGACTCGGCGATCAACGAGTTCAAGAAGCCGGCGGCCACCGGGTTCATCGGCTCGGTGATCATCTCGCCGAAGCGGCACGGCTACGAGACGGCCCTCAACATGTTTGACTGGGTCGCCAACAACAAGGAGCCGGAAAAGCTCATCCTGACCGCTGGCGCCCTTGCCAAGCGTGACGACTTCGAGAAGGTTCGTGCGGAACTCGGCATCGAGTAAATCGCATCATTGAACGGTGTCCGGCGGCGGGCTCACTGCCGCCGGACATGCTGGAGGACCGTCGATGTCGTTTCTCGAATTTTCGCATATCTCGAAATCCTATCCCGGCGTCCAGGCCCTGTCGGACGTGTCGTTCGGTGTCGCAAAGGGCGCCGTGCACGGCCTGATGGGGGAGAATGGCGCCGGCAAGTCGACCCTGATCCGCATCCTGTCGGGCGACCAGCACTCCGACACTGGCGAGATCAACATCGATGGCCAGGTCCAGAAATACGCATCGACGCGCGATGCCTTTCACGCCGGTGTCATCGTCATCCACCAGGAACTGCAACTCGTCCCGGAACTGACGGTGGCCGAGAATTTGCGGCTTGGCCGCTTTCCTGCCAATGCCGGTGTCATCCAGGCCAGGCAGATGTTCGCCGAAGTCGGCGAGAAGCTGAAATCGGCCGGCATCGACATCGACCCGCGTCGCAAGGTCAAGACTTTGTCGATCGGCGAACGCCAGATGGTCGAGATCGCCAAGGCGATCATGCTCGACGCCAGGGTGATCGCGCTCGACGAGCCGACCTCGTCGCTGTCGTCGCGCGAAAGCGAAATCCTGTTTGCCCTGATCGAGCGCCTGCGCGCCGAGGGCAAGGTCATCCTCTATATCTCTCACCGGCTCGACGAGGTGTTCCGCCTTTGCGATAGCCTGACCGTGCTGCGCGACGGCAAGCTTGCCGCACATCACCCGAGCCTCAAGGACGTCACCCGCGAACAGGTGGTGGCCGAGATGGTCGGCCGCGAGATCTCCAACGTCTGGGGCTGGCGGCCGCGCGAGCTTGGCAAGGTGCGCCTGAAGGTCGAGGACATGTCGGGCGAGAAGCTGCCCGTGCCGGCCAGTTTCGAAGCGCACGCCGGCGAGATCCTCGGTTTCTTTGGCCTGATCGGGGCCGGGCGCTCGGAACTGATGCGCTTGGTCTATGGCGCTGATGCCCGTCGTGGCGGCTCGATGACGATAGATGGCGAGCGAGCCGAGATAGCCGACCCGCGCCAGGCGATCCGCGCCGGGGTCGTGCTGTGCTCGGAAGACCGCAAGCACGACGGCATTGTCCAGGGCCGTTCGCTGGAGGAGAACATCAATATCTCCTCGCGCCGACATCATTCGAGGTTCGGCATCCTCGACCTGCGCAAGGAAGTCGAGATCGCCGAAACCTTCATCAAGAAGCTCAAGGTGCGGACGCCTTCGCGCAAGCAGGATATCGTCAACCTGTCGGGCGGCAACCAGCAGAAGGTCATTCTTGGCCGCTGGCTTTCCGAGCAGGGCGTGCGCGTCCTGATCATCGACGAGCCGACCCGTGGCATCGACGTCGGCGCCAAGTCCGAGATCTACGAGATCCTTTACCGGCTTGCGGAAGACGGCATGGCGATCGTCGTCGTCTCGAGCGAACTGCCCGAGGTGATGGGCATCTGCGACCGCATCCTGGTGATGTGCGGCGGTCGCATCTCGGCGCATATCGACCGCGAGCAGTTCAGCGAGCGGGCCATTCTGGCCGCCGCTCTGCCCGACAAGAAAACGCCAGACGCAATCGCATCCTAGAGGGACCGCGGCATGACAAATTCCTTCAAGAAGATCTTGCTCGGCGACCAGGGGCTGGTCGTCATCTTCGTGCTCGCCTTCGCTCTGGTGTCGATCTTCGTCCCCAACTTCCTGACCGAACGCAACATGCTGGGCCTGCTGCAGTCGGTCGTCACCGTCGGCATCGTCGCCTGCACCATGATGTTCTGCCTGGCGGCACGCGACTTCGACCTGTCGGTGGGCTCGATCGTCGCTTTCGCGGGCATGGTCGCTGTGATGGCGTCGAACGCGACAGGATCGATCACCATAGGCATCCTGGCCGCGATCCTTTGCGGCGCCACCGTCGGACTGATCAACGGCGTTGTCATCGCCAAATTCCGCATCAATGCGCTGATCACCACGCTTGCGACCATGCAGATCGTTCGAGGTCTGGCGCTGATCTCGTCGGACGGTCGCGCTGTCGGTATCAACGATCCCAACTTCTATCAGCTCGCACTGTCGAAGCTGTTCGGCGTGCCGACGCCGATCTGGGTATTGCTGGTCCTGTTCGTGGTTTTCGGCTTCGTGCTCAATCGCACTGTCTTCGGCAAGAACACGCTCGCCATCGGCGGCAATCCCGAGGCTTCGCGTCTCGCCGGCGTCAATGTCGATCGCACGCGCATCTGGATATTCACGCTGCAGGGCGCCGTCTGTGCCATCGCCGGTATCTTGCTTGCCTCGCGCATCACCTCCGGCCAGCCCAATGCGGCCGTCGGCCTCGAATTGTCGGTCATCTCGGCCTGCGTGCTCGGCGGCGTGTCGCTGGCCGGCGGCCGGGCGGCGATTGCCGGCGTCATCGTCGGCGTGATGATCATGGGTATCGCCGAGAATGTCATGAACCTGCTCAACATTCCGGCCTTCTACCAGTACATCGTCCGCGGCGTGATCCTGCTGCTGGCAGTGCTGCTCGACAACCTACGCTCGAATGCGCTCGGACGGCGTTAAGTTGATCGATGCCCGGCTTCATCACACTCGAAAATGAGCGCTTGTCCTTGCGTCTCAGTGCGCGAGGCGGCGCGATCATCGACGGCGTGACGCAAGACGGCCGTCCGTTTCTGCGGCCCCACGGGGATGGTGCGTTCGACGTGCTGCGCTCGGCCTGCTTTCCGCTGGTGCCGATTGGCAACCGTGTCGAAGGCAACGGGTTCGAACTTCGCGGCAAGCACTATCGCTTCGAGCCCAACACCGCCGAGCCAAACTACATCCATGGCGACGGCTGGCTGGTGGGCTGGAACGTCGAGGAGGTGTCGACTGCGCATGTGAAGCTCGCCTTCGAGCAATTGCGGCCGGCCAGCTCGCCTCATGCCTATCGTGCGGTCCAAACCGTCGCCATCGATGGGGCGACGGTGCGGCTGGAGCTTTCGGTGACAAACCGGGGCCAGGAGGCGCTGCCCTTCGGCATCGGCTTCCATCCTTATTTTCCACGCACCGAGGGCACGAGGCTCATGGCTCCGGCGCAGACATGGTGGACCGAGCGCGACGGCTGCCTGCCCGGCGTGCGCACGCCGATCCCCGACAGTGCCGACTTCTCGGCCTCGCGCCGCCTTCCTCGCCGCAGGCTGAACAATTGCTTCGAAGGCTGGAGCGGCTTGGCCAGGATCGTCTGGCCGGAGGCTGGCCTTGCTGCCGATATTGCGGCCGATCCGGTCTTTTCCAGATACATGCTCTACGCGCCGGAGGAAGATCGCGGCTTCTTCTGTCTGGAGCCGATGACCCACGCTCCCAATGCGCTGATGCTCGCCGGACCGGCGGCGCTGCACATGCTTGCCTCCGGTGAAACGCTATCCGGAGGCTTCTCGATCACAGTTTCGAACCTAGAGGACATCCCATGAGCGAACGTCTCGCCGGCAAGCGCATCTTTCTTACCGGCGCGGCGCAAGGCATCGGCCTTGCCATCGCCGAGGAGTGCCTGAAGGAAGGCGCGAGACTTTTCGTGGTCGACCGCGATGGCGCCCTGTTGCGCGAGGCCATGGCTCGGCTCGGCGCAGGCGAGGGCACGCTGGCCCATGCGGAGGCGGATATTGCGGATGCCGGGGCAATCGCAGCCGCCATGGCCGCGGCCGGAAATACGATCGGGCCGGTCAATGCGCTGATCAACAATGCCGGCATCAATGTCTTCAACACGCCGTTGGAAACCACCGACGACGAATGGCAGCGCTGCTTCGACATCAACCTCAAGGGCGCGTGGAACTGTTGCAAGGCGGCTCTGCCGGGCATGATTGCGGCTGGCGGAGGGGCGATCCTCAACATAGCCTCGACGCACGCTTTCACCATCATCCCGCATACCTTCCCCTATCCGCTGGCCAAGCATGCGCTGCTTGGGCTGACCAAGTCGCTGGCGCTGGAATATGCGGCTGCGGGCATACGGGTAAATGCGCTGGCGCCTGGCTATGTCGAGACGCAGAAGAACGTCGACTACTGGAACAGTTTCCCCGATCCCGCCAAGGCAAAGGCCGAGACGCTGGCGCTGCATCCGGGCAAGCGCATCGCTTCCACGACCGAGATCGCCAAGGCCGCCGTGTTCATGATCTCCGACGAGTGCCCGTTCATGAACGCCGCCAGCCTTGTCATCGATGGTGGCTTGAGCGTGCTTCAGCACGCTGCGCAATGACGGCAGGCGGAAGGCAGTTTCGATATTGGAGAACCGGTCCGGCGGTGGCAAGCCCGTGGCTGGACACTGCGAGAGCCCGGTGCTATCTCCCTGCGCAGCAGCCGGGTGTCGGTTGCTGACGCAGCAGGGACGACCCGTTGCGACCTAGTATTGAGGGGACGACCCCACCAGGGGTCAACGTGATGTCTTCTCCTGCAATATCCAACACCGCGCCTTCGACCGCTTCACTCGGAGAGCTGTTTCCCAAGGTCACCGTAGCGCGGCTTGTGGTTGCCTGGGCGGTCGTGGTCGCATTTCAGCTCGGCGGCAGTTCCTGGCTCTCCGAGCCCATCTCGCCGGTCACAGCCATCGTCTGTTTCGTGGTGCTGTTTGCCACGATCCTGACAGCGGCTTTCGGTGTCGTGCGCGAGGCCGATCACCTCGCCCATCAGCTTGGCGAGCCCTATGGCACGTTGATCCTGACCTTGTCGATCGTGTCGATCGAAGTGATCCTGATCGCAGCCGTCATGCTGGGGCCAGGCGAGGCTCCCACGATCGGCCGGGATTCGATCTTCGCCGTGATGATGATCATCCTGAACCTGGTGACGGGCATCTGCCTGCTCGTCGGCGGGATGCGCTATGGCGAGCAGGAATACAACGCCCAGGGTGCGCTGGCCTATATCTCGATGACGGTCTTGCTGACCGGAACCGCGCTCGTGCTGCCGAATACGTTGAGCACTGGCAACGGCACTTTTTGGCCGGCGCAGGCAATCGCCTTCGCGGCGTTCACAGTCGTGCTCTATGGGGCATTCCTGCTGATGCAGATGCGCGGCTATCGCCGGCTCTTCATGCAGCCCGAGCCAGGGTCGCTTTCGATTCCGGCCCGGGCGGCCCCGGATGGCGATACAACGCATCCAAAGGCAAGTCTGGACACCAGAGGTAACACAATCCGCTCGATCACCCTGGTCGGCATGATGCTTCCGATCATCCTGCTGGCCCATGATCTGGCGATTCTGATCGACCATGGAATCGAGCTTGCTGGTGCCCCGGTTGCCCTGGGCGGGGTGTTGATTGCGATCATCGTCTTCACGCCCGAGTCGATCACCGCGGTCAAGGCTGCACTGCGCAACGAGATGCAGCGTGCGGTCAATCTTTGCCTCGGCGCGTTCGTCTCGACCGTCGGCCTTACGGTTCCGGCAGTGCTGGTGGTCGGGCTTGTCACCGGAAAGACCGTCGTACTGGGAATTACACCGACCGAGACGGTGTTGCTGCTTCTGACGATCGGCCTGACCGCCCTTACATTCCTGGGGCAGCGGACTTCTGCGGTGCAGGGCTTGATGCACCTCATGCTGTTCGCAGTGTTCAGCGTCCTGCTGTTCAGTTCCTGAGCCATGAGATGACGGCAGCCTCTTGCCGAGGCTGCCGTTGTCACGCGAGGAGCCGGTGCGCCGTCACGTGCCGCCGGCTCGGTCCGGGCTGCCTGGCTCCCTGGAGTGCTGCAACTCGCTGTCCGGTATCAGAGAAGGCCAGTCGTGCGCGGCGACAGGCAATTCTTCGCAATGATCGAGACAGCTCAGAACGGCGGCGGGCGTTGTCGCCTGCCGGATCAGGTGTCGCGTTGTCTGGTTGCGGAACGTGCGAGCCAGGTAGGACAGGGCCGGCAGGAAGGTACCCACCTTGCTGCGCGGCCAAAGCAAGCCGAACAGAATGTCCACGGGAGCGTCGTCGATCGCGCCAAAGTCGATGGGCTCTTTCAGGCGCGCCATACACGCGACTGGCTTGGTAAGCTCATCCATCAATGCGTGTGGAATTGCGATTCCCCACCCGACTCCCGTTGCGCCCAGGCGTTCGCGTGCGAGGAGTTCGCGGCGAATGATCTTGTCGTCGATGCCGGCCTGGGTTGCGAGCATAGCCGCAAGCTTGGCCAATGCAGAGTGCTTTTCCTTGGCGATAAAGTTCAAGTCGATGCCGTCTTCTGCAAGGACCTCGTGGAGTTGCATGGCTGCCTCCGTGCGTGCCTGCCGGTGTCGCACGCAGCAAGCGATCTGCAGCGCGGACGTACTCAAAGGAACAGGTTGGGGAGCCTGGCTCTCCCGGACGCCCGGCCAGGGCTTCGTCGACGTCCGGGCTAGATTCCTGTTTTGAGCCTCCTCGGCTCACTGCGGACAACAAGCACGAATTCCATGTCTTATTGGTAGCTGTTTAAATTCAATAATCAAGGCGCGGGGTTCATCGGGGTTTTCGATAAAGAAGAATTGAAGAGAAGATCGATAAAAATGACGCCCATGCGATCCGAAGGATTTCAGATTTATCGCCCGTTTCCTGGTGATGTTAGGATGGACACTTCAGGTATGCCTCGGTCAGTCCCTTCCTCAACCCTATTTCCTGCAACGGGCAAGCCGAACACCGGGCGTTTGCACGCGAAACTGGTTCCTTGCATGCTGCGTGGGGGACGAACAATAGAGGTGCGCCGTTCTTGCGGCCCTGAAACTACCTCAAGAAGTTGTCAACTCCCGGTGTGCAGCCAAAGGATTAATGCAAGCTGTCGTTGACGCTGGGCATCAAGTGTTTACCATGCCTTAACCGTGTTTGTTTACCACCTGGTTATTATTACGGCGTGGTCCTGCGACCCGCCACGCATAAACTGGTCTAAGAAAACGGGTTGGCGATCGCTGATGTCTTACTGCAGAACGGCTGTAGCGGTGTTGAGTGCCTGCGTTGCGCTTGCAGGGTGCGCCAACGGCGCTGTCCGCCAGGTTTCCGCTCCCGCGACCGGCAAGGTCGTGACTGGCAGCGTCGGCAGCAACCTTGCATCGATCAATACCCATCCGGAAATACTGGCAGCTGATGCACGGCGCGATGCGGCCGGCGAGGAGATTGCGCGCGCGCGGTCGACCCTGCTGCCAAGTGCCGGCATCGAGGCGAGCGCGGGTGTTGCAGCCGGCGACGGCGACGAATTCGACAGCCGCACGACCGGCAATGCCTATTCCTATGCGCTGACGGTCGACATCCCGCTCTACCAGGGTGGCAGGGGACAGTCCGCCGTGGCTGCTGCCAAGGCGGACTACCGCGCCAGCGGCGAGGTGGCCAATGACAGGCGTGTTTCCGCCGCCTATGAACTGGCGCTGGCGCTGATAGAAGTCCACCGCCAGAAGGGCGCCGTTGTCATCCTGAGCAAGCAGGCAGCCATTCTCGCCAGCCTGAAAGGCGGCCTAGAGACTGAATTGAAGGCAGGCGCAGCAAGTCGCGTCGACGTCGACGACGTCGGGCGCCAGTTGTCGCGCTTGTCGGTCGAGCGTGAGCGCGCCAGGCTGTTGATTGCCCAGGCGAGCCGCACGGCGCTGCGGCTCGGGATCACACCCGAGACGAAACTGCCGGAGGTCTCTAAGCTCTATCTGCCGAGCGAAGAACAGGACCTCATCGAACTGGCTGTGAAAAACAATCCGCGCGTCAAGGAACGCGATGCCCGCGCCGATGCGGCAAAGGCCCGGGTCAATCAGGCAAAGGGCGATCTGCTGCCGACCGTGTCCGCGGGGCTGAGCGTGCGGGGCGGCGAGGATACGCTTCCCGGCGTCGATCGCCATGTCGCAGGTCGTGGTGAGGTGCGGTTCTCGATGCCGATCTACACGGGTGGCCGTGTCAGTGCCGGTATCAGACAGCGCAACGATGAAAACCGCGCCGCGGTGTTCGAAGCCGATGCCGCGCGAATTGGCGTGACTGCCGCGATTCGGTCCGCATTCGACCGCCGCGTGCTGGCAAGGCGCATGCAGACTCTGGCCCAGGCGGAACGGCGCAACGCCGCCTCGGCCCTCGAGGGCGTACGCGCCGAACGCAAGGTCGGCGAGCGCTCGACCTTTGACGAGATAAGGGCGATTGCCGACCTCGCCAATTCGGAAATCAATCTCAACAATGCGCGCTACGACCTGATCGCCGCCGAGTATACGATCGCGGCGGAAACGGGCCTGATCGGCGAACTCTTCGGCGTACCAGGCGTCCAGCAGACTGCGGTTGCCGAATAGCTATTCCGCCGCCATGCCGTAGGCGAGCCCGCGCGCCGGTTCCTTGAGCCGCTTGCGGATACGGTCGGCGAGAATGCGCACGAAAGGCTCCAGCACCATGCTGTCGTGGTCGCCGGGCACTTCCTGCACGGTCAAGCCGGCGGCAAAGGGCGTCCAGCCATTGTCTTCCATCGCAACGTTGCGGCCGTCCTGCAACATGCGCCCGCCGCTCAAACGATAGATGACGTTGAGCTTCGGCCGGAGTAGCAGCACGCTGCCCGCGTAGGGCTTGAGCTCGTAGCGTGGCAATGCGGCGCGGAAGGCGTTTTCAATCGCCAAATCGTGGAACTGCTCGGAAGACTGCTCGGCCTGTTCGGCATCCGCGCGGCCTGCGACTCTTTCTTTCCACCGGCGGCGATCGTCGATCCATCTGGCGACGAAATTATGCCGCTCCCGGCGCAGATCCTGAAGCTTCATCGAGAGCCGGTCGAGCAATGACAACGGCGGCTGTGTCGGCAGCGGCGTGTCCAGCAGGATCACTTGCGCGACTTCCTCGCCTCCGGCGAGCAGCTGCTGCGCCATCTCGTAGGCAACGAGGCCGCCACCGGAGAACCCGCCCAGCAGATAGGGTCCGTGCGGCTGGACGGCGCGAACCTCCTTGAGATTGTCGCGTGCCATCTCGACGAAGTTGTCGTGGGGCTCCTGGTCGCCATAGAGACCGCGCGCCTGGAGCCCGTAGACCGGGCGGTCGGTGCCGAGCTGCATGGCCAACTGGCGCAGATTGAGTACATTGCCGAACATGCCGGCGCAGAGGAAGAACGGTGTTCCTCCGCCCGAGCGTCCCGCGCTCATCGTGACCAGGTGAGTGGCCTTCTCGATCTTATTGTCCTTCGGAGCGGCGGCTTCTTCCGTCTTGGCTGACAGCGGCGCGGCCTGCTCGCCGATCAGCGCCGCGCACTCGGCGATTGTCGGCGCCTCAAACAGCACGGAGATCGGCAGGTCGATTGCGAATTGCTTCCGGATCATCCGAAACAGGCGCACCGCGATCAGCGAATGGCCGCCAATGTCGAAGAAGCTGTCGTGGACGCCGATCTTCTCGACGCCGAGCAATTCGCTCCAGAATCCGGCAAGCGTGCGCTCGATGTCGTCTCGCGGCGCGACATAGTCATTGTCGAGATCGGGACGTTCGAAGACCTCGCCCGCGCCCTGCGCTTCGGCGCGCGGTTGGGACGCACGTTTGCGCAGCGATCCGAGATCCATCGAGCTCACGATCGGCTGCGGCTGGCCGGTGCCGAGCGCACGCATCATGGCTTCGAAGCCCTCGGCCGGCAGGATGCCCTGGCTGACCTGCGCAGCAAGCTGCAGTGCCGCCGGCGACAGCGGTTCCTTGTCATCGCCCGCAGGCTTGCGTGCGCGATCAACGCGCTGCGTTGCAGCCAAGGCGAGGTCGTCGTCCAGCCGCTTCATGACGAAACGCTCGATTTCCACGACGATGCTGCCGTCTGGTGTGGCGATTGTGATGTCGAAGGTCGCGAATCCGTCACCGAGATCCGATGCCTCGCTCAGCCGCGCCCAGCTGACGATCGCCTCGGGCAACTTCATGTAGAGCGCGATGCTGCCGTAGGACATCGGCGCCCACAGGGCGTGGGATGTCGCATGGCCGGGCGCCAAGTCGAGTGCAAATCCGGTGGCGATGTCGAGCAGCGCTGGATGGGCGATGAAGCCGGTGGCGATGTCGCCGCGATAGGCCTCATCGAGCCTGAGCTCGGCAAAGGCTTCCCGATCCCCGCGGGCAAGGGAGCGCAACACCTTCCAGCGTGACCCGAAGTGGATATGATCTTCCTGTACCGAGCGCAGCGCAGCTTCGCCTTCGGCGCGCTGGCCCACGGTCAGGCGCGCCGAAGCGGCAGCGACATCGGAGGCAGCGTGTGGCTTGGCGAGGCGTTTGCGCAGCGTCGCTTCGGCGTGGAGGGTGAAGCCTTCCGACATGAGTTCGGCATCGGCGGCGGTGACAAGCACCCGTTGTCGATCGCCGTCGGCGGCAAGCCGCACGCGCAGGATCTTGTCGCGCCCGTCATCGACTTCGAGCGGGCGCAGGAAGAAGAGATCAGCAAGCTCCCCGCCCTGATCGACGCCGTACTCCTTCATCGCCTGGGCGATGATTTCAATCGTGCCGGTACCCGGCAGGATGGCCTGTCCCGAGACCAGGCGATGCTCGTCGAGCATCCAGTGGCTGCGCGGTGAAATGCGCGTCTCGAGCCAAACATCGCCCGACGTGTCCTCCACCCAGTCGGTGAAGAACGGTCCTTGTGCCTTGCCACGATGCGGGTTTGGCGCGTCGGCTTGCCCCGCTTGCCCCGCTTGCCCCGCCTGGCCGGTGGCACGCGCCGCCAGTCCGACAGCGTTCCAGACGCCCCAGTGGAGCGCGACGGTCTTGCGTGAGCTGTCTGCGAAACGGCTGTCGGCATAGGCGTTGAGATAGGCATTGGCGGCGACGTAGTCGACCTGTCCGGCGGGAGCCGTGTCGGTGCTGGTCGACGAAAACAGCACAAAGAGATCGAGTGGGCTGTCACGGAAGACCTGGTCGAGAACCACGGTGCCACGCAGCTTCGGCGACAGCACAGCCTCCATCCCCTCCAGCGACTTCAGCTGGATCAGGTTGTCGTCGACGAGACCGGCGGCGTGGAACACGCCATTGATGTCGCCGAAAGTGGCGCGCGCCTCGTCGGCAACCGCTGTCATGTCTTCGACGTTGCTTACGTCGGCGGTGACGTAGAGCACCTCGGCCCCCTTGGCCTCCAGGCTCTGGATTGCCTCGATGGCGCGGCGTATCCGGTCGTTGCGCGAGAGCGGAATGGCCAGTTTTTCCCATTCCTCCCGAGGCGGCAGTGCGTGCCGTCCGGTCAGGACCAGCTTTGCCTGGAAACGTGATGCAAGTTCGCCGGCGACGACCTGAGCGAGATCGCCAAGGCCGCCGGTGATCAGATAGACTCCGCCTGTGCGCAGCAAGCCGTTATCGGCATTGGCTTCGGCAAGCGCCAGCTTCTCGTAGCTGCGAATCCAGCGTTTGCCCTTGCGGTGGGCAACGGTTTCCGACGCGGGCGCAGCGAAGATGTCGTCCCACAATTGGTCGAGCTGCTGGCCACGCAATGATGCCGCAAAGTCGCTCGCTGCCGTGCGCGTCCGTAAGAAGCCGCCCTTGTCCGGCCGAGACGGCACCGAAAATTCAAGGTCGACGAGGCGAACCGTGACGCCCGGCATTTCCTTCGGCATGACGAGCGCGGGGCCGAGGATGGTTGCCTTTTCCGGATAGGGCAGGGCTTCGCTGCCGACCCGCTGCATGCCGTTGGTCACGACGGTGATCTGCGGCTCGAGGCCCTCGATGTCGCCAAGCGCCTGGGCGATGAAGAACAGGCTCTGGAAGCCGCGTTCCTGGTTGCGGTTGAAGAAGTTGGAACCCGGGCGGAAGGTTTCCTCGGCCGTCACCAGCCAGAGATGCACGATGCGCTCGGGGACGCCGCCGTCGCCGGCGAGCCCTGAAAACAGCGCGTCATAGCCTGGCCGTTCCTGTTCGGCGCACAGGGTGTAGTCGCCGCTGTCGTGCCTTACGAAGCCGTCGCCGGCCTTGACCGTGGCAACGCGATGGCCCTTGGCGCGAAGCCGTTCGACCAGTGCTGCACTCAGGCCCGTATCGTCCATGAAGACCAGCCAGGATGCCGGCTGGGCATCGGCGTCGATCGTCACATCGGCCAATGCCTGTTTCCAGCTTGGCCGGAAACCCCAGTCTGCCATCTCGGGAAGCTTGCCGATGAAGTCCTGCTCGTTCTCGTTGGCTACCGCCGCGACGCTGCGCTCGATGAAGTAGCGCTGGTGCTGGAACGGATAGGTTGGCAATGACACGCGCCGCGCGCCGCTTCCCTCCCACAGCTTGGCGATGCTCACGTCGAGACCGGTCGCCCAGGCGCGGCCCATCGCGGCGAGGAAATGCACGCGGTCGTCGGTAGCCTCGTCGGGATGCGGCAGGCTGTTAATGACCTGGTTTGCCTCGATGCCCGGCTGAAGCTTGACCAGTGACGACAGAGCCCGGCTCGGGCCCACTTCGACATAGACCCGCCCCGGCTGCGCCGAAACCGCGGCGAGACCCTTGGCGAAGTGGACGGTCGAGCGGAGATGCCGGACCCAGTAGAGCGGGTCGCGTGCCTGAGCTTCGCTGAGCCATTCGCCAGTGAGGTTGGAAACGATCGGGATGGTCGGCGCCCGCAGGTCGATGCCGCGCAGGAACGCTTCGAACTGTCCGAGGATCGGGTCCAGCATCTGCGAATGCGCAGCGATATCGATGGCGATGCGCGATGCATCGATGCCGCGCTCGGCTAGCCTGAGGCGCAGCGCCTCGAGATCCCCATTGCGGCCCGAAACCACGCAGAGCTCGGGCGCATTCACCGAGGCGAGGTCGAGCGCCGGGTTCATATGCTCGGAAAGGGCTTCGGGCGACAGCGGGACGGACAGCATGCCGCCGGCCTCGACCGTGTCGAACAGTTCGCCGCGCAGGCGGACGAGATTGACGACGTCGCGGAAGCTCATCACGCCTGCGATGCAGGCGGCGGCATTCTCGCCCATGGAGTGGCCGATCAGCGCCGAGGGCTTGATGCCCCAGCGCATCCAAAGCCGTGCGATGGCGATTTCGACGATCAGGATGGCGGGAAGCTGCACCGAAGGCCGGAGGAAATCGCTCGCCGCAAGGGACGGGTCGGTATCGGCCGCCAGCCATACGCGGCGGATCTCGGTTGCGGCTTCCGGCTTGAGATAGTTCAAGCCCTCATCGACGGTCGCACGGAATCCGACATCCTCGGCATACAGGCTGCGGGTCATGCCAACATGCTGTGCGCCGCCGCCCGGAAACAGAAACACGGCGTTGGCGGCCTCGATCGTGCTGTGGGTGTGGACGCGCCTCGGTTCGGAACCGGAAAGCAGGGCGATGGCCTCGTCGCGCCCGCGTGCAGCGATGGCGCGGCGGTGCTCGAAGTGCTTTCGCCCGGCAAACAAGGTGTGGGAGACATCGGCGAGCGGCAGCGCCGGCTGCCGGACAATTTCCTCGCCGATCTGCTCCATGGCGCGGTCCAGCGCCTTGCGGCTCTTGGTGGCAAACAGGAAAAGCTGCGGCTCCCGGTCGCCCGTGCCTGCAGCGCCGACTATCGGCTTGGGCGCAACCTCGAGGATCGCATGGGCGTTGGTTCCGCCGACGCCCAGCGAGTTCACCGCCGCGCGTCGCGGTCCTGCAGCTGCCGGCCAAGGGGTCAGCTTGTCGTTGACGATGAACGGACTGCGGGCGAAGTCGATGGCAGGATTGGGCTTCTCGAAATTCAGCGTCGGCGGCATCTCGCCATGCTTGAGCGCCAAGGTCGTCTTGATCAGGCTGACCACGCCGGCAGCGGTGTCGAGGTGGCCGATGTTCGACTTCACAGAACCGACGCGGCAGAAGCCGGTGCGCGCGGTGCTTTGCCGGAAGGCCTGCGTCAGCGCCTCGATCTCGATCGGATCGCCGAGATAGGTGCCGGTTCCGTGGCACTCGACATACTGGATGTCGTCGGCGGAAACACCTGCGAGACCTTGCGCCTCGATGATGGCCTCGGCCTGGCCGGTGACGCTCGGCGCGAGATAGCCGGCCTTGCTGCTGCCGTCATTGTTGACGGCGGTCGCCTTGATGACGGCGTGGATGATGTCGCCATCGGCGATCGCGTCGGACAGGCGGCGCAACACGACCACGCCGGCACCGCTGCCGAACACCGTGCCGTCGGCACGATGGTCGAAGGCGCGGCAATGGCCGTCGGTCGAGAGAATCTCGCCGTCCTGGAACAGATAGCCGCGCCGGTGCGGCAATTCGATGGTGACGCCTCCGGCCAGCGCCATTTCGCATTCGCCGGCAAGTAGGCTCTGGCAGGCGGTGTGGATCGCGACGAGCGAGGTCGAGCATGCCGTCTGGATGTTGACGCTCGGACCACGCAGGTCGAAGGCGAACGAGGCGCGCGTTGCGAGGAAGTCCTTGTCGTTGCCGGTGTGACGCAAAAGGAACATGCCGACTTGGTCGACAAGCTGGCGATTGCTGCAGACGTTGAAGTAGAAATAGGAGCCCATGCCGCAGCCGGCGAAGACGCCGACGGGACCGGCGCTCGAATCGGGCGTGCGTCCGGCGTCCTCCATCGCCTCCCAGGCACATTCCAGGAAATGGCGGTGCTGCGGGTCCATGATCGCCGCTTCCTTGGGACTCAGCCCGAAGAAGTCGGCATCGAACATCTCCATGCCGGGAAGCTCTGAGGTGCGGCGCACATAGTTGGGCAGATGCATGCGCGCGGCGGACTCGCCCGCGGCAAGCAGCTCTTCTTCCGTCAAATCGCGGATCGACTCCACGCCGCCGCGCAGGTTGTCCCAGAATTCGCGGACATTGCGCGCACCCGGCACGCGAAGCGCCATGCCGACAATGGCGATGTCGTTCGGAGACACCTGATCGGTTTCATACATCGCGTAATGCCCCGAGAGCCTATTATTCCTTTGGCAAGCCAAGCCTGGATACGGGTAACACAGTAGCCGATATCCAATCGTCCTGCCGATAGGCTCATTCTAAGAAACATCTAGAATGAAAACGGCGTTAAGCTTTCCGCTGTCAGGTCAGACCCGCAGCCCCTGCGACGATATTGATGCCACTGTCGCGCTACAGCCTTAACCAAACATTGAAGTCCTGATGGAAAACAAGGAGGGTATTCTCATTCTTGTTTAGATCAATTCGTATATAGATACGGCAGCAATCGCAGTTCATGGGGTCGGGCACATGCCATCAGGGCAATTGGAATGCGTTCTGATCGGGGACGAGTCGCTTCTGGTGCAATGCGCCGAGATCGTGCGGGCCCATGGCCATGCCGTCGCGATGATCGTCACGGACAATGCGTCGATCCGGAATTGGGCTGAAGGCCTTGGCCTCCCGGTTTGCGCGTTCGACAGCGACGTCGAGGTGCGGCTCGCAACGGTCGCCTATGACTGGCTTTTCAGTGCGGCCAACCTGCGCATCATCCCGGATGCACTCTGGCGCAACGCACGACAGGGTGCGGCGAATTTCCATGACGGTCCATTGCCGCGCTATGCCGGCCTCAATGCGCCGGCTTGGGCGATCATGGAAGGCGAGGCAGGCCACGGTGTCACCTGGCATGCGCTGACGGCGCGGGTCGACGAGGGCGAGATCTATACGCAGCGCATGGTCGAGATCGGCCCCGACGAGACAGCGCTCACCCTCAACACCAGATGCTTCGAAGCGGGCATCGCGACCTTCGAGGAAATGCTGACCGCCATCGAAACAGGCGCGTTAGCGCCGCAGGCGCAGGATCTGTCGCAGCGCACCTACTACGCCAGGGACCGCCGCCCGGCGGCCGCTGGAACGCTGCGTTTCGACCGCGATGCGCAGACATTGTCGCGCGTGGCGCGCGGGCTCGATTTCGGCTCCGGCTATGCCAACCCGCTGGCCCGGGCGAAGGTGCGCACCGAAGCCGGCCTGTTCGCGGTCACGAAGTTCGAGGCAATCGGGCACGCCGACGGCCAGCCCGCCGGCACGGTGATTTCGGTTTCGGATGACGGCGCCGTCATTGCAGCGGCAGACCAGCATGTGCTGGTGCAGGGGATTGGCCTTGGGCGCAATGCAGGCAAGACGCTGAGTTCCTGCCTCAGCCAGGGGATGCGCCTGCCGCTGATGAACGACGCCGAAGCACAGGCGCTGGACGAGGCAGTTGCTCGGGCCGCCAGCCATGAGGGGCGCTTCCGCAAGGCGCTTGCCGCCGCGCGCGATGTCGATTTGCCCGACGTGAGGGCATGGTCGCCGGACAGCGAGGCGCGGGTGATCGCGCAGCCGTTGCAATTGCCGGTTCCGTCAGGAGCCCGCGCCGCCGCCATTGGCGCTTTCCTGGCTCGTTTCTCCGGCCAGGATTCCCTCGACATCGCCTATGCGACGGATGCCGTCGCAGCGCTGGACAGCCAGTTCCCAGGGTATTTCGCCAAGTCAGTTCCGTTCCGCATCGAGTCTCCGGATGAAACGGTCGAGGCTTTCGCAGCCCGGACCAATGAAGCCCTGGGCAAGCAGCGCGAGCGCGGCACCCACGTGTCCGACCTCGTGGAGCGCGTTCCCGGACTGGTAGTTCCGCCCCTGGCCGTCGGGCTGGTGGAAGCGGCGTCGCCCTCCCAGGATCGCCTTGTCGAGGGGTCGGCCCTGACATTCGTGCTCGGTACGGACGAGACCCTGGTCTTGGCCGATCAGGCGCGGATTGGCGCGCGCGACCTTGCCGACATGCTGTCCCGGCTGGGCACATTCGCCGCTGCATTTGCCGTCGGCGACAAGGCGGTTTCCGAGCTGCCGCTGATGTCCCAGGAAGAGCGCCAGCGCGTCCTCTATGGCTGGAACGAGACCGCGCGCGACCATGATCGTACGGCTTGCGTACATACGTTGATCGAGCGACAGGCCGAACTGACGCCGGACGCCATCGCGGTCGCCTTCCGCGAGCGGTCGCTGAGCTATCGCGAACTCGACGAGAAGGCCAACCGCGTCGCCCACCGGCTGATCGAACTCGGCGTGAAGCCGGACACGCTGGTCGGCCTCCATGTCTCACGTTCGCCGGAGCTCGTCATCGGGGCGCTGGCAATCCAGAAGGCCGGCGGTGCTTATGTGCCGCTCGACCCGATGTTCCCGGCCGACCGGCTTGCCCTGATGGTCGAAGACAGCGGCGCGCCGGTGGTGCTCAGCGAGCGTTCGCTCGATGGATCGCTTGCCGTGGACGGCGCCCGGCGTGTGAATGTCGAAGACATCCTCGCGGCCTCCGGCAGTGCCGAGCGGCCGCGCAGCGGCGTCACCCCGGCCAACCTTGCCTACATGATCTACACGTCGGGCTCGACAGGCCGCCCCAAGGGCGTGATGGTCGAGCATCGCAATGTCGCGAATTTCTTCGTTGGCATGGACGACCGGATCACGGTCGATGAAGCCGGACAGCCGGTATGGCTCGCCGTCACCAGCCTGTCCTTCGACATCTCCGTGCTGGAGCTGTTCTGGACGCTGGCGCGGGGCTTCAAGGTGGTGATCCATGCAAGCGACGTGCATGACCACAAGAACGCGGCTCCGGCAGTGCCGCGCCGCCGCGCAAGCGGCAAGGCGCCGATGGATTTCGGTCTGTTCTACTGGGGCAATGACGACGGCGCCGGGCCAGCAAAGTACCGGCTGCTGCTGGAAGGGGCGAAGTTCGCCGACGAGCATGGCTTCCAGGCGCTGTGGACGCCGGAGCGGCATTTCCATGCCTTCGGCGGTCCCTATCCGAACCCCGCGGTGACAGGAGCTGCGGTCGCTGCCGTGACGAAGAACCTGGCGATCCGCGCGGGCTCCTGCGTCCTGCCGCTGCACCATCCCGCGCGCGTAGCCGAGGAGTGGGCCATCCTCGACAACATCAGCAACGGCCGCGTCGGCTTGGCCTTCGCGTCGGGGTGGATGCCCGAAGATTTCGTACTGCGGCCGGAGAACGCGCCGCCGCACAACAAGGCGGCTATGCTGCGTGACATCGAGACCGTGCGCCGCCTATGGCGCGGCGAAAAGGTCGAGTTCGATTTCGGCGATGGCAAGCTGGGTGTCGTGACCCAGCCGCGGCCGGTGCAAAAGGAGCTGCCGGTCTGGATCACCACGGCCGGCAATACCGACACCTACCGCGAAGCCGGTCGCCTGGGCGCGAATGTGTTGACCCATCTGCTCGGCCAGTCGATCGACGAGCTGGCCGGCAAGATCCGCGTCTATCGCGAGGCGCTGGCCGAGGCTGGCCACGACCCGAGCGCGCACAAGGTCACGCTGATGCTGCACACGCTGCTCGGTGCGGATCGCGAGGAGGTGCGGGAGCGTGCGCGCGGCCCGATGAAGGACTATCTGCGCAGCGCTGCGGCACTGATCAAGCAATATGCCTGGGCCTTCCCAGCCTTCAAGAAGCCGCAGGGCGTGGTCCAGCCGATGGACATCGACCTGCAGTCGCTGCAGCCGGACGAACTCGATGCCATCCTGGAATTCGCCTTCCTGCGCTATTTCGAAGACAGCGGCCTGTTCGGCACCGTCGACGATGCGCTCGACCGCGTCGACCAGATCGCGACCATCGGCGTCGACGAGGTCGCCTGCCTGATCGACTATGGCATTCCGAGCGACATCGTGCTGGAGCGTCTGAAGCCGCTGGCCGAGGTGGTTGCACGGTCGCGTGGGGCCGAAGCGGACGAGGCCATGCCACAAAGCGCGCTTGCAGCCGACATCGCAGCTCATGGAGCGACGCACCTGCAGTGCACGCCGTCGATGGCGCGCATGTTCCTTGTCAACGAGGAGGACCGCAAGGCCCTCAAGCAGGTCCGTCATCTGCTCATCGGCGGCGAGGCGCTGCCGGCGTCCCTCCTGGCCGAACTGCGCAAGGTGACCTCGGCGCCGGTCGAAAACATGTATGGCCCGACAGAGACGACCATCTGGTCCTCGACGATGACGGCCGACATCGGCGAGGGCGTCGTGCCTCTCGGCAAGCCGATCGCCAACACGCAGCTCTATGTGCTCGATGCGTCGCTTCGTCCTGTCGCGCCTGGTATGGCCGGCGAACTCGTCATCGGCGGCGAGGGCGTGGCGCGCGGCTATTTCGGCCGCGACGACCTGACCCGCGAGCGCTTCGTGGCCAATCCCTTTGCCGACGGCAGGATGTATCGCACCGGCGATCTGGTGCGCTACACCACCGACGGCGTCCTGCAGTTCCTCGGCCGCACCGACCATCAGGTTAAGGTGCGGGGTTATCGCATCGAGCTTGGCGAGATCGAATCGCGGATCGCCGAGTTCCCCGGTATCGCCGAGAGCGTCGTGATGGCCCGCGAGGATCGCGCCGACGACGTGCGCATCGTCGCCTATCTGCGCCTCAAGGAGAAGAAATTCGACGAGAGTGCCTTGCGCGCCCATTTGGCGAAGTCGCTGCCGGAATACATGGTGCCGGCGCATTTCGTAACGCTCAACGCCTTCCCGCTGACGCCAAATGCCAAGGTCGACCGCAAGGCCCTGCCGAAGCCTGAGGCCAAGCGCGAGGCGGAAGCCGAGATCTACGTCGCACCGGTCGACAACGTGCAGAGGGAAATCGCTGAAACCTTCCGCCGGATCCTCGGCGTCGAGCGTGTCGGGCTCAACGACAGCTTCTTTGCGCTCGGAGGTCATTCGCTGCTGGCCGTGCAGGCGCACCGGGAACTGAAGGCATCGGTCGCGCCCGACATCGCCATCACCGATCTGTTCCGCTTCCCGACGGTGGCGGCGCTGTCTGCGCATCTTGCCGACCGCGGCAAGTCCGACGAGCGGCTCAGCCAGGTTGCAGACCGCGCCGCCATGCGCCGAGCCGCGCTCGGCGACCGGCGCGCCGCGATGCAGCGCCTGCGAGAAAGCTGATGGGTCTGCTCGCCGAGCTATTCGATGGGCATGTGGCGACAGCGCAGGGGGATCCCCGCTCGCTGGCCGCAGTGATGTATCCCATCGAGCAGTCCTATGTGTCGCGAGCGACGGAATCCCGTCGCCGCGAGTTTGCAGCAGGCCGATCGCTGGCACGCCAGGCGATGGCGTCGCTGGGCGTGCCACAGGCTGCGATCCCTGCAGCGTCGGATCGGGCGCCGGTCTGGCCGGCCGGCATCGTTGGAAGCATCAGCCATTGCTCCGGCTTGTGCGTTGCGGCCGTGGCGCGCGAAAGCCAGGATTGCAGTTCGATCGGCATAGATGTCGAACCGGCGACACCGCTAGACGAAGACCTCCTCGACACGATATGCGATGACGACGAGCTACGGTGGCTGGCGAGGCAGGCTGAGCCTGGGCGAGGGCTCCTAGCGAAGGCCATCTTTTCCGCCAAGGAAAGCGTCTACAAGGCTCAATACCCGCTATCGCGACAAATCATCGGTTTCCATGCCGTTTCGGTAGCGTTGGATATGGCCAGCGGCAGCTTCCTTGCCAGGTTTCGCGTAGACGCCGAGCCGTTCCTGTCCGGCTACCAAGCCAGTGGCCGCATCGCGATTACATCCGAATTCATTGCCACTAGTGTTGCGCTGAAAAACGTCAAGGAAAAAGCCGCGCAAAGGGAACTGTCGGCATGAGCCTGGTGCAATACGACGAACAAAGGCACATGGGCGCGGCCATGGAAGCTACCGCGCGCGGCCAAACGTTGCTCCTGGTCACCATGGTGCGTCTGCGTCGGGGACCACGCGGTCTGCAACTGGATGACCAGACATGTGCGGGGCTAGTACGCTGGACCGAGCATTTCGAGCGTGTCGTCTATTGCGGTCTGTTGCAGGAGAGCGATGACTGCGACGACGCGTCCGTGACCTGGGTCGACATAGATAGCCTGCCCAATCGGGACCGCATGCGCATCGTGCCGCTGCCCTTTGCCTACAAGATCGGAGCATTTGCCCGTGCATATCGGGCAACGCGTCGGCAACTGGCGGAGGAGATCGGGAAAGCCGACAAGCTGTGCTTCACGCTCGGGTACGTCTTTGGTGATTGGGGTGGTGTTGCTGCCCTCGAAGCGATCAAACAAGGGCGCCGTTTCGCGACATGGTTTGACCGCGTCGAACATGACGTCCTGCGCAACACGTTGCATGCTTTGCGGTTTCGACGGCGTGTCAAGGAAAGAATGACGCTGCCGGTGATGATAGCCTATCATCGACATTTGGTGCGCAAGTCCTCGCTTGGCCTTTTCCAAGGCATGGATACTTTCAAAGCCTACGAGAAGTATTCGTCCAATCCTGCCTGCGTCTATGACGTCCACACGCAGCCGGAGGATTTCATCAATGCCGAACAGATCGAGCAAAAACTGGCAGGGATTGAGGCGGCTGCACCCCTGCGCATCGTCTATGTTGGGCGTGCGGTTGCAATGAAAGGGCCGGAAGACTGGCTGCGCGTCATACACGGCGTCGTACAGGCTGGCGTCGATGTTCGGGCGACCTGGCTCGGTGACGGCCCGCTGCTGGACCAGATGCAGTTGACGGTAAAACAGCTTGGCCTTGGAAACCATGTCGAACTGGCCGGCTATGTAGGCGACCGCGACAAGGTGCTAGATGCCTTACGCGAAAGCCATCTCTTCCTGTTCTGCCACAAGACGCCTGAATCGCCCCGCTGCCTGATCGAGGCATTGGTCTCGGGGTGTCCGATCGTGGGATATGGTACCCACTATCCGGTGGGCCTGGTCGAAGGTGCCGGCGGTGGGATGTTCAGCGCCATGGATGATTTCGCTGGCCTGGCAAAGCTCATTACCGAACTGGATCGGGATCGCGGCCGCCTCGTCAAACTGGTGCGTGATGCTGCCTCTTGCGGTCGTCGTTTCGATGAGGCGACGGTCTATCGTCAACGCGCCGAACTGATTGCATCCTACGCGTGATGTGGGGCATGCGACGACTGGTGCTGTGCGCGGCGGGATTGTTCATTGCTCCGGCGGCAATCGCCCTTTCGGCCGCGGAGCAAACCCTGGAGTGGGTTGCGCCGATGAGATTGTTTGTTTCCGGCCATAGCCTCACGGACCGGCCGATGCTCGACAAGCTGGCGGAAATGGCCGCGGGCGCGGGCCGGCCCGTTGTCTGGAACATGCAGAACATCGGCGGCTCGTCGCTCGAACAGCGCTCCATGGGATCCGATCCCGAGCGCCCTTGGTCGGGCTTCAAAGCTGGCATGAATCGCAATGGCGGCTCCGTCGACGTCCTCGCCGAATTTCGCCAACCGTCCGTTGGGGGCGCGACCTATGACGTTCTGCTCGTGACGGAACTGCACTCCCTGCTCGATACGATCATGCGGCAAGGCACGGTGCGTTATCTCGCCGAATACCAGGGCCGATTCCTCGAGACCAATCCCTTGGGGGCGATTTGGTTCATGGCGCCGTGGCTGGACGTGTCAGACAAGGAGGATCCGCGGGACTGGATCGCCTATGAACGGCTTGCCTTGCCGGTCTGGCGATGCGCGGTGCAAGCCGCCAGTGGTGCCGCGGCGTCTGGCAAGAGCACGTCAGGCATCGGCTTCATCCCGGCGAGCCTCGCCCTGGCCGAACTGGTCGACCATCTCACCAGCGCTCCCCGCGCTGGCTTTGAAGATATGTCACCTGAAGACATCGTACGGGCGCTGTTTACCGACACCGTCCATTCGACGGAACTTGGCGAGGCCTATATCGCGCTGATCGTCCTGGCGACGATCGAGGGGCTGGACGCGCAGACGGTGCGCATGCCGGCGGGAGTAAGCGACGCGCAAGCGCAGACGCTGAAGAGCTTCGCGGCGGATTTCCTCAGCCGGTACCGTGCCGAGCCTCTTGATCAATGCTCCGGCGGTATTTCACTCTCGTTTGCCTGGGCTTATTCCGGCTATGTCGGCAAGACCTATCGCGCCGACTTCTCCTGGCCGCGCGTGGCGATTCAGCGCCTGCGGGATACGGCACGGTTCGGCTGGAACCTGCGCAATGCCTACAGCGATTGACCTGCCGCGTTACTGCCGGCCGTGCAGGTAGAGCGCCAGCGCGGCCATGGTTCCGATGGACTGATGCACCGTGTATTCCTGCTGCATGATGACCGCGGGGTGCTCGACCAGATATTCGTGATAGGGCAGGGAAAAGCGTGGCGGTTCGATTCGGCGCTGCGGCGCGTTTTCGGTCGTGCCCGACTCTGCCAGCGGCGACCATGCCGGGCCGAACACCCAGCTGTAGGCGGTCGCGTTCTGTGAAGCGAAGCCAAAGATGGTGATGCCGCTCGGCGCGGCGACGCCCATGGCACGGTGATCCTCGTGCAATGGATGCAGGATCTGTCGAGCCCCGATCCCGGTCACGAAACTCAGGCCTACCTGATTGACCCCGACCATGGCCTGAAATCCCTGTTCCATGACCTGCAGGATCTGTGGGTCGCCCGCCAGAAGATGCGCGCGGATCAGCGTCTGCGTCTGGTTGTAGTCGGGCGCGCCGCCTTCTCCCCACCCGGCAGGGGCATAAGGATGCTTCATGTTTGGGTAGGCGGCATGTTGCTGCGCGTCGGTGATGATTGCAGCTTCCGCGGCGAAACGCGCCACAATCTCCTCGCCTATCCCCGCATCCGAGCCGGCTGTCTTGAGATAGTCCCAGGCAGCATCGCCCTTGTGTGCAAAAAGTCCCTGGTCATCGCGCCAGGACGCTTCGAAGATATCGCGATGTTTGGTGCTGCCGAGGAGCCGGTAGAGTGCTGCCGCCGCGGCGCCGCGATATTCGCGAGCGATACCTTGCAACTGCTCGCGTCGTGCAGGCCAGCCGCCCGGTCCGAACGCGCCGGTCTCCGTGGCGACGACAATCGCGTCGCGATAAAAGGTGTCTGGGTCGGCGAAGCCGCGTTCCGCGGCAGCCCACGCTGCGCGGGCGCTGTCTTCGAAAAGCATGGCGGCGCCCGCTTTGCCCCGCGTTTTCAGAATGCGCGCAAGTTTTGCGGCAACAGCGGCGTATTTGTAGGTCGAGATATGGTCGGGCGCGTAGGCATAGACCTCCTGCCGCTCGAGATAGCTGGGTTCGCCCAGCATGGGATGCGCTGCGCTCTCGATCCCGCCGCGAATGCCTCCGTCGTCGGTCTGCAGCCTGCGGAAGAAATCCATGACCCAGATCGCTTCATGGAGAAGGTCCGGCAGATCGTCGGTATCGCGATAGGTGGGGTTGGTGAGCAGGGCGCTCGACTTCGGCAGATCGAAGCTGGTCCCGCGCTGTGCCTCAGGCAGGGCCTCGAAGGCTTCGAGCAGAAGGGCCGCGACCTCGACATGCTGGATGCGACGGTCCCAGTCGCCTGCATCCATATAGCCGCCCCAATAGCTGTCCGGCGCTTTTCTTTCGGTGCGCCAGCGCGGCTTCACACCTTCCTCGAAGGCAATGAAACCCGTGTCGAAATTGGACGACCAGGCCAGTGGCAGCCTGCTTTCGACGATGGACATGTCGGGGCCGGGCCGGAAGGCGACAGGTCGGCTGTAGCCGAAGCGCCCGTCAATCTCGATGCCGCTGCGCTGGTGGTAGAGTCCCGTCATGGAAACCCGCGCTGCGCTCAGCCAGATATCCGGTTCGACCTGAAATGGGTCCGAAACGCCGAGGCCCGGAACACGCAGTCGGAATGGTCCGCCTGACTGCGGCATCCAGGCGGAGTAGTCGAGCTCGAAGACGAAGGTTCCGGCGCGGTTGGCGCTGTATGCTGGGGTGGCTGTTGCCTGGGGGGAGAGGGTTGCCGGAAGCTGCTCGTTTGGATCGTCCAGCGTGAATGCGTTGGCCGTGGACTCGGCCACAGTGCCGAAGACCGCACTGGGATCCTGTTCGCCGCCCAGTCGTTCGAGACCTACACGCTGACCATCGGTCAAGCCGTGTGGCGCAACCGTCGTCACGCGCCGGGCATTCGTGTCGAGTGACCGGATCACGATGCGCGGTGCGGTTGCCGTGGTGTAGTCGATCAGCGGCTTGGGCAGGCCATTACCCGGTTCGGCGTCACCAGGATCTTTGCGCAGGTTGATGGCGCCAGCGAAGACCGTCTTGCCTTCGGGATCGATGATGTCGAAGGCGGTAGTGCCGTAGTCCCTGAAATCGACCGCGCCGTCGTCCTTGCCGCCCGGCAGCCAGAGCGCAAGAAAACCGGCCTTCGCCGTGTCCTTTGTCGCATGTCCAAGTTGCGTCGAACGGATCGCCACCGCGCGGGTCGTCCGGTCGTCGAAGGTGAAGCTTCGGTCGGCCAGCATGCCGTTCGGCCAGCGGATGACATGTGTGCCCTGCGGCAGGGGACCGTCGAGCTTGAGATAGACCTGGTGCTTGAAGGCGGCGCCTGTCCGCGTGTCGCCATTCGGGCCGGGATAGAGCCCGGAATCGTAGGGCATGGATTTGCGATGAACCGAGATGACGCGACGTCCGCCAATCGTACCGTAGAGGCCGGCAGCATCGACGCTGGCTCGGTCGAGGAATGTGCCGGGTGGCGTGTCCGAGAGCCGGACATGGTCGGCTTTCGGCCCGATGACCAGGCCTGGCACCCCATCGACGGCAGTCCACCGCCCGCGCATCGCCGGCATCGGCTCGGGCAAGGTCACGATCCGCCCACGCACGAACGACGGATCGCGCAGTTCGACAGCGATGATATCAGGCGCAGCCATGGCGATCTCCGCGATTTCGATCGCGGGTGGATTGGCGCGAGCACTCGCCGGCAAGACCAGCAACGCCATGAGAAACACACGAAATGCGAAGACCACGTTGTCGTTAACCTTCCGTCGGGTTGTTCTCGGACGTTAACCCGGAGTTCCCAGGCGCCATGTTATTGCACCCATGTCGAGCCATAAGGGTTATCGTTCTTTGAAGTTCGGGGTGCTTTTTCTCGCTTTGCTTGCGATTTTTCCGCTCGGCTTGCTGTTAAGAAGCACGCCCGCGCTGCGCAAGCCATTCTGGATAGTTTTCGGCGCCCTGCCATTTTTTGCCGCCGCCATCCCGATGTTCGACATCGGATTGCTTTCCTGGTCCGGCTATTGGATTGGCTTCGTATACGGCCTGCAGGTGACGATCATCGACTTGCTCGCTGCTGCGGTTCTCTTCACCTTGCCCCGCGGCAGGCTGCCCATGTGGTGCAAGCTGCCGTTCCTTCTCTACATTTTCGCTGCCGCGCTTTCGCTGTTGCAAGCCGATGAGCCGGTCGCCGCGAGTTTCGGCCTGCTGCAATTCGTCCGCATCTTCTTCGTCATGGTGGTGGTGGCTCGTGCCAGCGCTGATCCGGATGTGCCCTTCCTGATCTTGAAAGGAATGGCGATTGGCATGGCGGCGCATTTCGTTGCCGTCCTGTACCAGCGATTCCAGCTTCAATTGCCGCAGACGATGGGTCTCTTCATCCATCAGAACACGCTCGGCATGGCGGCCCACTTCGTCCTCTTCCCGCACCTTGCCCTGCTTCTGGCCGGCTATCGCCACGTCCGTTATCTGGTCGGCATGGTTGTGGCGACGATCGTCGTGGTCGTCTTCACGGCATCGCGTGCGACGGTCGGGTTTTCGGTGATCGGATTGGGGACGCTGTTCGTGACGCAGGCGCTTGCCGGCTTGACGCAGCGCAAGATGGCCGTCGGCTTTGCCGCGCTCGCCTCGCTTCTCATCGTGGCACCCCTGGCAATTTCCACATTCTCCAACCGCTTCGAACTCAATCCGCTGGGAGAAAGCCAATATGACGAGCGCGCGGCCTTCAATCGTGCGGCATCGCTCATCCTCGATGACTATCCGCTCGGCGTCGGCATCAACCACTACGTTCATATGGCCCGGGACTTTGGCTATTCGGAGCGAGCTGGCGTCATCGGCTTCGAGGGTAACCGCAATAACATTGTCCACAACGCTTATTGGCTGACCGCCGCCGAGGCCGGATATCCGGGTGTGATCGCGTTCTGCATCATGCTGATCGTGCCCATGTTCGTCGCGTGGTGGACCGGCTGGCGCTCGCGGGGCACATTGGAGGGCAATTTGCTTCTCGGCTTCGGCGTGACCCTTCTGATCGCTTATCTCCATTCCTTCTACGAGTGGGTGATCTTCATCAAGGAAATCCAATATCTGCTGGCCATGACGATGGGCATGGTCTTCGGCATCGCCTTGCGCCTGAAGGCGCCGGGTACCAACGCACGGCAAGCGGCGCCAACGAAGGTGATGCCGATCAATGCAGTATGAGGACAGTATTAACCATGAACAACGAAAGTGGCGCCGATACGGCCATTTCGTCCGGCATCATCGAACATCTTCAGCATATGTCAGGGGTTGCACGATAGCAGCTTTGGGTTGTTGCCAGATATTGTCGGGAGCGATTCGATGAAGTTGCTTGATGGACGGAGAAAGCTGTACGCGGCACGCGACGCCATCGTCGCCAGCCTGGCGCTGCTGAGCTTGCTTGGCTTGCCCGGCAATGCCCTAGCCGAGACGGTCGAGTACGAGCTTGGTCCCCAGGACCGATTGCGCATCCATGTTTCCGAATGGCCGGCGTTGACCGGCGAGCTGACTGTTGGTGCCGGTGGCGACATATTGATGCCGATGCTCGGTCAGATTCCGGCACAGGGGCTGAGCACGCCTGAACTTGCGGCCTCGATCGCGGCGCGCCTCCAGGAGAAGGCCAATCTCCAGCAGATGCCAGACGCGACGGTCGATATCGTTGCGTATCGTCCCTTCTATATCCTCGGCAGCGTGACCACCCCTGGCGAGTATGCCTATCGGCCCGGCATGATGATTCTCAATGCCCTGAGCCTCGGTGGCGGCGCTTATCGGCCGGAGCAAGGCTCGCAATGGGACCTCGAACGCGTGGCGATTTCGAGCCGGGGCGAGCTGAAACTCAACGAAGCGCGGCGCTGGGATCTGCTGGCCGAGCAGCAACGCTGGCAGGCACAGCTCGATGGTGCCGAGGACATAGGCGCAGCACCCGGCGGTGCAACTCCCGAACATGCAAAAGCTGTCGAGGAGCAGCGTCGTATTTTCGCTACGGAACTTGGGCGCCATCGTGCCGAACGACGCAGCCTTGAAGCGTCGATTGCCATGCGACAACAGGAAATCGGGGCGCTTGACCAGCAGCTTGCCGACGTCGCCGTGAAGTTGGGTTCAACGAAAGGCGAACTTGAGACGATACGTCGACTGGCCAAGCAGGATCTCGCCGTTCATCGCCTTGGGCCGCTGGAGCGCAGCCTGAGCGACGTTCAGCGCGAGCAGCAGGATCTGGAGATCGGCAAACTGCGGGCGCGCCAGGAAATCAACATCGCGACGCGCGAGATCGCCACACTGGACGAGCATCGCCGGGCCGCGGCTCTGTCTGGCGTCCAGCGCATTGCCATCGACCTGCGCGCCATCGCCGAGCAGAACGACACCTCGACCCGGATCCTGGACAGCGCTGCGTACTATTCATCGAACCTCTCCCGCTTGGCCGAGTCCGAGACTGCCCCGCAGTTGCGCTTCAGGATTGTGCGGACCGATGACAACGGAACGTCCGAGTTCGACGCCACCGAAACGACGCGCGTGCAGCCCGGAGACATCGTCAAGGTCTTCCGCGTGGCAACGGAGATGACCGGTGCGCTGCAGGTCGAAACGCCGACGACCCGGCCCTGACCACCGCAGCACTGGCTTACTGTAGGCACCACCATGCTTGAATCGCGACACCCGAAGGAATTGCCAATCCAGCAGGGCGTGGCGTCGGACGCCAGTCTCTATGACTGGCGCTGGATGATAAGATCGGCCCTGAAGGGGTTCTGGCTTATCCTTGCGGGTGGCGTGCTGTGCGGAGCACTTGCGGTTGCCTATGTCTCGCTTCGTCCAGCGCTGTATACGGCGTCGGCCGTGCTCAACATCACCAATCTGCGGCTGACCACCAGCGGCGAGGACGCGTTCTTCACCGAGTCGCAGTTCGATCCGACCTTCCTCGAGACGCAGATCGAGACCATCGGCTCCACGCCGGTTCTTTCCAACGTTATTCAGACGCTGAAGCTCGGCCAGCCTGACGCCTTGGATCAGCAAGGTGCCCTCAAGGCGTTGCGCGGTGGCCTCGCTATCCAGCGCCTCGGCCAGAGCAATCTGGTCGAGATCCGCTATACATCAGGGACCCCCCAGCATGCCGCGACCGTCGCCAACGAGGTGGCGCGTGCCTACATGGCAAAGCAGGAATCGGACCGTGCGGAAGCCGTTCAATCGGCCAGCGGGTGGCTGCGGGACCGGCTTCGCGAGGCAGGTCCGAAGGCGCAGGTGATGTCTGCTGCCACGCCGCCGGTCGACAAGAGCAATCCGCGTGGCCTGGTCATCATAGCCCTGGCGGGGATTGTCGGTGGCGCGGCTGGCTTCGTGGCTGCACTGACGTTGGCGTTTCTCGATCGCAGTTTCCGCCGAACAGACCAACTAACCTCCACCGTGGGCGTAGAGTGCTTCGGTGTGATTCCGAATGTGCAGCACGATCACGCTTCTTCGAAGCAGGGCAGTCCTGCGCTTTTGTCGGAGATTGCCCGCCGCCCCGGAACGCCGGAATGGCAGACGCTGCGGCTGGCTAGCGTAGCAATTCTTCCCTTGGCCGCCACTCCGCATATGCGGTCACTTGGCGTGACCTCGGCACTCCCGGGTGAGGGCAAGACCGTGCTCGCCGCCAATCTTGCGCTTCATATTGCCCAGATGGGCAAACGCGCTCTGCTCGTCGATGCTCAATCCTATCGGCCGGAACTGTCGAAATCTATGGAGTATGCCAATCGCCGCGGCCTCGTCGACTATATCGAGGGACGCGAGAGCGACCTGAAAGCCCTGATCGTCCAGGATACGAGAACGGGGCTGGACACCTTGCCCTACGGCCAGGCCGGCAAGGCGCCGGGGATGTTGTGGGCAGGCCGCATGGAGCACCTCCTGAACCAGGCAGCGGCCTATGATCTGGTGGTTTTCGACCTGCCTGCGCTCGACGCCGCCGGTGATCTTCGCGCATCGGCTCGCTTCATCGATTCCTTCGTCCTGGTCGTCGAAGCCGGTCGTGTTTCGGACGAGGCGCTGTCTGTGGCATTGTCGGCAACGCCGCCCGTTTGGGAAAAACTAGTTGGGTCGATCCTCAATCGCTGCGATCCCCAACCGGTATTCAAGTGGCTGCCGACTTTCGGGCGCTAGATACAATTTCAGCTCTCAGGCAAACAGGACAGGGCACGGGCCTGATGGCTATTTCTGCGAAACGCCTCCTTCACGGGGCAATCTGGACCACCGGCGTCTATTTCGTCTCGGTCGCGCTGCGGTTCGGGTCGAACGTAATCCTGTCACGACTGGTCATGCCGGAAGTCTTTGGCGCGCTGCTGATCATCGGCACCTTGCGCAACGGTATCGAACTGATCTCTGACGTTGGCATTGGCCAGAATATTGTCCACAACAGCAAGGGCGAGGAACTCAGGTTCCGGGACACGGCCTGGACCATCCAACTCATCCGAGGCTTCCTTCTTTCCAGCCTGATGTTCCTTCTGGCTGCACCGCTGGGCCAGCTCTATTCCCTTCCGTCTTCGGCGATTCAGCTGTCTGCGGTTGTCCTCTTGCTTGGGGGAGGCACCTCGGTCTCGATCTACATGCTGCAGCGCCAGCTTCAGTTCGTGAAGCTGAACCTGTTCGATCTCATGGTCGAGTTTGTGAATGTCGGCCTAGTGATTGCGCTGGCGCTCTACAGTCCGACGATCTGGTCGCTTCTCGCTGCCAATATCTTGGCGATGGGCGTGCGAACGCTCGCAAGTTATTTCTTGCCCTATGGCCGCGCGTGGTTCGCATGGCAGGCATCCTATGCCCGCGAGATCATGTCGTTCGGCAAGTGGATATTCCTGTCTTCCCTGCTCTCCTTCCTCTGCGCCAGTTTCGACAAGCTCTATCTCGGCCATGCGGTGCCGCTTGCCGTGCTTGGCGTCTACGGCATAGCGCGGACGATTGCCGACCTTCCCTCGGTACTGGTGGGCCGGCTAAGCCATTCCTTGATCTTTCCAGTGGTTTCCTCGCGCAGGGGCCAAGAGATGGGCGTGCTCCGCGCCGAGATGCGGCCGCTGCGACTGCGGCTCCTGCTTGCTTTCGCCGCGTGCATCGGCTTTGTGGTTTCGGTTTCGGATTTTGCGGTCTGGCTCGTCTACGACCCACGCTATCAGGATGCAGGCTGGATCCTGCCGGTTCTCCTTCTCGGCGTCTGGTGCTCTCTCCTTTGCACCATATCGGAATATTCGCTGCTGGGGCTTGGACGTCCCGTGTACGGTGCGGCGGGCAACATGACGAAGCTGCTGTTCATGGTCGTCGCGATCCCACTCGGCTTGCAATTTTATGGCATTGCCGGCGCCGTCTTGATGATCACCGCCAGCGAACTTTGCCGTTATTTTCCCATCCTGATCGGCCAGTATCGCGAGCGGATCGCCTTCTTCCGGCAAGATGTGGCAACGACCGCATTGCTCGTGCTGTTCATCCTGATGTTTTCCTTCGTTCGTTATGAGGCCGGCTACGGGACGGCATTCGACGGCGCGCTGGAGGCGTTCCGCTCATGAATGCTGCAGTCCCGACCGTTGGCGTGGTGGTCATAGGCCGCAACGAGGGGCCCCGCCTGGTTGCCTGCCTGGAAAGCCTCGGCGAGCTGATCGTCAACACGGCCTACGTCGATTCCGGCTCGACCGACGGCAGCGCGGAGGTCGCGGAAAGGATGGGGGCGGCGGTCGTGAGGCTCGACATGACTGTTGCCTTCACTGCGGCGCGGGCCCGCAATGCCGGACTTGCCCAACTCCGGCGACTGGTCCCGACTGTCGAATTGGTGCAGTTCGTCGATGGCGACTGTCGGATCGACGCGGGCTGGCTGGCTGAAGCTGCCGGATTTCTCGCCGAAAACCGAGCCTACGCGATCGTCTGCGGCCGCCGTCGGGAACGCTTTCCGGATGCGACCATCTACAATGCCCTGTGTGATCGCGAATGGGACACGCCGATTGGCGACGCGCTCGCCTGTGGCGGCGATTGCCTGGCGCGTGTCGATGCACTTGCCTCAATCGGTGCCTATGCGGCAGACCTGATTGCCGGCGAGGAACCGGAAATGTGCGTGCGCCTGCGTGCAGCGGGCTGGAAGATCTATCGGCTGGAAGCGGAGATGACGCTGCACGATGCGAACATCACGCGTCTTGGCCAATGGTGGAGCAGGTCGAAACGCGCCGGCCATGCCTTCGCGGAGGTTGCACATCGTCACCTAGGATCGCCCCACGAAATCTGGCGGCGCAACGTGTTGCGTGCCGTGTTCTGGGGCTGCGTGCTGCCGCTGGGAGCAGTGCTGGGCGCGGTGATATTGCACCCCGCGTTCCTGCTTCTGCTTGCCGCATATCCGCTGCAGATCGCCCGCATCGCGTTGCGCGAGGGCGGGGACCGGCTCGCCTGGCTCTACGCGGCCTTCGCGTTGCTGGCAAAGTTCCCCGAGATGCAGGGCGTTGCGCAATATGCGCTGAACCGCCTGATGGGCCGACGCCAGGGGTTGATAGAATACAAGTAAGTATTCTACTCGGCGGCGGGCTGGAAGTTCGCTCCGCCTTGAAGCGGGCTCTGTGCCGAATTGCTGTTGTGGCCAGTGCTGGTAGCTTCCGTGAAAAGCCGCTGCAACTCGAGCGCCAGACGTTTCCGGTCATGAAGGCGTTCGACACGTTCGCGCCCGACCTTGCCCATGCGAGCCAGGACGTCTGCCGGTGCTGCCAGGGCTGACCGCATAGCGTCGACCAGTTGCTGGTGGTTGCCTGATTCGACCAGCCATCCGCACTCTTCATCCACGAGTTCAGGGATGCCGGCGATCGTCGTGGAGATGACAGGGCGAGACAGTGCCAGCGATTCCATGATCGCCACCGGCAGGCCTTCGGCGTAGCTCGGCAGCAGCATGGCGCGGCTCTCCTTCAGGATTTTCCGAACCTCATCGTTGGATGCCCATCCCGGCAGGATGACCTGTGCGCCGACATCGTGACGCTCGATTTCGGCCTCGATTTCTGCCCGGCTTTCACCGTCGCCGACCAGAACGACCTTCATATCGGGAAATTCCGCCCGCAATGCCGCGACAGCAGCGGGAATGTGGACCTGGCCCTTCTGGGGGCAGAGCCTGCCGATGCACACCAGTGTGCGGCTCCCGCCTGGGATAGGGGTCGGTTCGAAGTCCTCTATCTTGAGGCCGCATCGGGAAATGACGATTTTGTGTGCGTCCCCGTGATTGGCGAGCGATGCGAGCAGGCCGCTGCAATAATCGGAAATCGCCACGACAAAAGCGGCATGCTTGATCTTGAGGTCGAAGCTCATATGCGCAGCGTCAGTGAATTCATCGGGACCGTGCGCGGTGAAGCTGTAGCTCGGCCCGCCAAGCAGTTTCGACAGCATCGCGACGGCGGCAGGATTCGTGCCGAAATGCGCATGGACATGAGCAATGCCCTGTCTGCGGGCTTCCTGGCGCAGATAGCATGCCTGCATCAGGTAGGCGATGTGATGCACAAGCCCGGCATAGGCTTTGCGGCGCATCTGCTGGAACACAGGGAGGGCATGAATCAGACCGCGCGGGTTTGTCAGGATTTCCCGCCCAAAGGCGACGATGAGCCCCGCAGCATTGCCGGTGAGGAGGTAGCGCGTCGACACCATCTCTGCCTGATCGGACCGGTCAACAAGCGTCCCGCCAAAACGGCGAACGGAAAGCCTCCCAATCTTGAGGCCGAGTTCTTCCAAGGCTTCGATTTCACCTCGGATGAAGGTCGTGCTCGGTATCGGGTAGGTGTTGAGAAGATATGAGATCTTCACCGGTTGGCTCCATGTCTTGCTTGCAAGCACGACTATCGGAAAGCAATTATAGATTTATTGAAAAGAAGGAATTTCTCAAATCTTATTTCAGAATCCGGAAACAGGCGCCTCATTTCTGCTGTGGAGAGCAGGCGGCTGCCACGCACCAGCGAAGCCGCGTTGTTTCGGTCGTCCTGACGGCTGAAGAAACCGAGCGCAAACCGGTGTAGCAACTCGACGCGCAGTCGTTCCGGCAGGTACTGGAAGCCGATAAACCGGAAGTGCGGCTCGTAGGGAAACCAGTAGTTTGGCGTCTGGACGTAGTGACGTTCGCCCAGGCGTCGTACATTCTCGGCGAACAACTGCATGTCGGGGATCTGGCCGACGTGTTCGATCACCGAATTTGAGTGTACGAAGTCGAACTTCTGGCCCCGGAGCAGGGCCTCGTCGGTGGCGCTGCCTTCAATCGCGGCAAAGAGACGGGTATTCTTGACATCGACGGGGTCGGTGTTGACCAGCGTGATATGCAGAACGCCGGCATGGTCCTGAATGAATTCTGCGCCGATATCCCAATATTTTTCGGTGCCGCCCAAATCGAGAATTCTGCAACTCCCCTTGGCACGCAATATGGACTGTATGATCTCCTGGACAAGCTTGAACCGGTTGGCCCGGAACTGGCTCTCCCGACTGTTCCGGTTGGCGTATGGGTCCGCGCGCCCCGAGCTTTTCCGTTCGGTCACGTCCACATCCGTATCAGCCATCTCCTGCGTCCCGTAGCTTGAGCCAGTACATTTCAGGTCACGTGTAGCAAATGCTGATGGAAGATGTAGGCAATTGTTAACAATTGGTTAATTGGCAGCTTAGGTTGAGTCCAAGTCGTCGATATGCTCGAACCTGGGGCCTTCAAGCCCCTTGATCCACACGGTTGCGCGAGGGAGCGGGATAAAATTGTTTGGATGAGACGCGAACAGGACTTGCGGCGCTTTTGTGCTTTTCTAGACTCTGCGGGACCCTAGGTCAGATGCAGGACTTAGGGGTCAGTTTTACGCGCCCTAGTGTCGCTCTTGGCACCCTATGCAGGCCGCATGTCCAAGCTGGTCGGAGTGACTTTTTGGACTTCGTGCTTTCCGGCATGCGGACTCCGCCCCATGGATATGTGTTCGCCTCGCGTGAGTTTGCTCGAAGCGGACCAATATGGGCCCGGCCCTCGATGACTGATGCAATGCGCGACGCCAAGGCCGGAAACGGTCGGCTATGCCGACCAGTTGGGCCTCCCGCATGCGCTGCCAGTAGCACCGTCTTGGATCATCGCGGCGCGTCGCCTTGGCTTTTCGAACTTGCATCGCGGGAGCGACGACACGACTTGAATTCAGCAGTTTGATATTTCAGGCTTGGAAATGACCGCTGAAAACACGTCCCCTGACTCGCCTGCTTCGCAGGCCGAAAATCACACCGGCCGGAGCGATGTCCGCGCGGCATTCAAGGTCGACATCGTGGTGATCGGCGGCGGCCAGGCGGGGCTTTCTTCGGCCTATCATCTGCACAAACTCGGCCTGACACCCGGCAGGAACTATCTCGTGCTCGACAAGAACACGGGAGCAGGGGGCGCATGGCAACATCGGTGGCCGTCCCTGACATTGAGCACGGTCAATCGTATCCACGACCTTCCCGGCATGCAGTTTGCCGACGCGGTCGATACCAGAGCTACGGAAGTGAGAGCGTCGTCGGCTGTGCCGCAATATTATGCGGCCTACGAGCAGAAGTTCGGTTTGCCTGTCTACCGTCCGGTGACGGTCAAGGTCGTCTGCGCGCGCAACGAGAGGTTCCGCATAGAGACCGACAGGGAAACTTTTTCCGCCCGCGGCCTCATCAACGCGACGGGAACTTGGGAAACGCCTTTTGTGCCCGAATATCCCGGCGCTGGGCGGTTCGAGGGCCGGCAGCTGCATACGCGTGACTATCGCACGGCCGACGAATTCACGGGCAAGCATGTCATCGTCGTCGGTGGCGGCGTCTCCGCCCTGCAACTGCTCGACGAGGTCTCGAAGGTCACCTCCACGACCTGGGTGACGCGCCGTGAGCCGCAGTTCCGCGAAGGCCCGTTCACGCCTGAGGACGGGCGCGCCGCGGTTGCCCTCGTCGAGGATAGGGTCAGGCGCGGACTCATCCCGGGGTCTGTGGTCTCGGTCACGGGCATTCCGATGGCCCCCGCGCTCGAGGCCGCACGCGCACGCGGCGTGCTCAATCGCCTGCCGATGTTCAGCGAGATCACCGAGCATGGCGTCCGTTGGGCTGATGGGACGGAACAAAAGGCCGATGTCATCTTGTGGTGCACCGGCTTTCGCAGTTCGCTCGACCACTTGGCGCCGCTGCAAATCCGCGAGGACAATGGCGGCATCGTCATGTCCGGCAAGCTGGCGACGCAAGTTGCCAAGGACCCGCGCATCCACCTCGTCGGCTACGGCCCTTCCGCCTCCACGGTGGGAGCCAACCGGGCCGGCGGGGCGGCGGCAAGGGAACTTGCCGGCTATCTCGGCCTGGCGTGAAGGATTGCCACCGGGTCGCCAGGGCGGCGAAAGCCCCTTTGGTCAACTGGTCAACGCAGGCGGCTTAGATCCGCGGCCCTGTTGTCGATGATCGCCTCCATGGAGAAGAAGCCGGTCACCGTCGCCAGGTCGAAATTGGTGATGAGCTTCTGGTAGAAGGCGTCGTAGCCCGACATGCCCCTGGTCACCACCTTGATCAGGTAGTCCCAGTCGCCGCCGATGCGGTAGAAGTCGATGACCTCGGGCAGGCGATCGACATGCTTGCGGAAATCGTCGGCCCATTCCTTGGAGTGGTGGCGGGTGCGGATCATCACGAAGACGGTGAGGTCGTAGCCAAGGGCTGCCACGTCGATGTCGGCGTGGGTGCCACGGATCAGGCCGGTGGTGTTCAGCCGTTGCAGCCTGCGCCAGCAGGCGTTCTGCGACAGCCCGACACGTTCGGCCAAATCACGCTGCGAGATCGAGCCGTCCTTCTGAAGGCATGCCAGGATCTTGCGATCAATTTCGTCGATCTTTTCCATGATCGGGATCATATGACCCAATTTGGCGCTGCTGTCGCGAGAAAACGATGAGGTTTCTCCACCGAAACGCGATTAGACTCTTCGCCTATTCCGATCTGGAAAAGTTTTGCTGTCAGAGGAGCGTGAAGATGTCCGCCAACGCCGGTTTGCTGCAGGGTTTCAGGCGGGGCCTCGCCGGCGACACGGTCGCTGCGCTGCAGGCCGGGCTGGTCGGCCAGAACGCCAGGATCGAGGGCCCGTTCGGCAGCAAGGCTCTGGTCTATGCCGACTATGTCGCTTCGGGCCGCGCGCTGATGCAGATCGAGCGCTTCATCCTCGAGGAAGTCCTGCCTTACTACGCCAACAGCCACACCGAGGCGTCCTACTGCGGCGGCTTCATGACCCGGCTGCGCCGCGAGGCGCGCGCCGCAATCGCCACTTGTTGCGGTGCCACCGGGGACCATGCGGTGATCTTCGCCGGGTCGGGCGCCACCGCCGGCCTCAACCGGCTGGTCAAGCTGCTCGGCGTCACCGACGCAGTGGCCGCCGGCAAGCGCGTCCGCGTCATCATCGGCCCCTACGAGCATCATTCCAACATCCTGCCCTGGCGCGAGAGCGGCGCCGAGATGGTCGAGATCGCCGAATGTGCAGCAGGCGGTCCCGATCTCGCAGCGCTCGATGCGGCGCTCGCGGTTCCGGCCGACCTCACCGTCTGCGCCTTCTCGGCGGCCTCCAACGTCACCGGCATTGTCACTGACGTCGCCACCGTCACCCGCCGCATCAACTCTGCGGGCGCCAAGGCCGTCTGGGACTATGCCGGCGCCGGTCCGTATCTTCCCATCGCCATGACGCCGGCGGAAGGCGTCGAGATCGACGCGCTGGTGGTGTCGCCGCACAAGTTCATTGGCGGTCCGGGCGCCTCGGGCGTGCTGATCGTTCGCCGCGATGCCGTGGTCACGACCAAGCCGTCATGGCCGGGCGGCGGCACGGTCAAGTTCGTCTCTCCGACCGGTCACGACTACAGCGACAACATCGAGGCGCGGGAGGAGGCAGGTACACCCAACGTCGTCGGCGATATTCGTGCGGCGCTCGCCTTCCTGGTCAAGGATGCGCTGGGTGCCGAGGCCATGCAGGCGCGGAATGCCGAACTCACACTTCGGGCGATGGCTGCCTGGCGCGGTGTCGACCGGCTGGAGCTCCTGGGTTCGCTCGACGCGCAGCGGCTGCCGATCTTCTCGTTCCGGGTCCGCGACGGCAAGGGCGGCCATGTGCATCAGCAACTCGTCACGCGCATGCTGAGCGACCGTTTCGGCATCCAGGCGCGCGGCGGCTGTGCCTGCGCCGGGCCTTATGTCCACCGGCTTCTCGGCATCGGCGCGGAGGAATCCGAGCAGATGCGCGCGGCGATCAAGGCCGGCGAGGAAATGAAGAAGCCAGGCTTCATCAGGCTCAATTTCAGCGTCCTGCTGCCCGAGGAGAAGGTGAACTTCATCCTGGATTCGGTTGCACGGATCGCCGCCGATGCGGCCCAATACGCGCCGCAGTATGATTTCGACGCCAGCCGCGCGATCTTCTATCCGCGCATTGCCGAACTGGCCGAGGCGTAACTCATGGCAAGGCCCGACGTCGCCGCCTTCTTCGATCCCCGCACCTGGTCGGTGCAATATGTGGTCAGCGATCCGCAGACGAAGCTGTGCGCCATCATCGATCCGGTTCTTGATTTCGACGAAAAGTCGGGTGCCACGGCGACGGGCAATGCCGACCGGCTGCTCGACTTCGTCCGCGACCAGAACCTTGAGGTGCAGTGGATCCTCGACACGCACCCGCATGCCGACCATTTCTCGGCGGCCTCCTATCTGAAGGCCAGGACCGGCGCACCGACCGCCATCGGCGCGCGCATCGTCGATGTGCAGAAACTCTGGGCCTGCATCTACAACTGGCCGAGCCTGCGTACCGATGGCTCGCAATGGGACAGGCTGTTCGAGCAAGGCGACAGCTTCGACATCGGTGGCATCAAGTCCGGCGTGATGTTCTCGCCCGGCCATACGCTGGCCTCGATCACCTATGTCGTCGGTGACGCCGCCTTCGTGCATGACACCGTCTTCATGCCGGATGGCGGCACCGCGCGGGCGGATTTTCCCGGCGGCAGCGCCAGGGCACTGTGGTCGACGATCCAGGACATCGTCGCTCTGCCCGGCGACACGCGCATCTTCGTCGGCCACGACTACCAGCCGGGCGGCCGCGAACCGCGCTGGGAAACCAATGTCGCCCGGCAGAAAGCCGAGAACATTCACCTGACGCGCTATGGCCGGGAAGATGAATTCGTGGCTTTCCGCAACGAGCGCGACAGCACCTTACCGATGCCGAAGCTGATCCTGCATGCGCTGCAGATCAACATCAATGGCGGACGGCTTCCGGAGCCGGAAGCCAACGGCATGCGTTATCTGAAATTCCCCCTCGGCGCCCTTGACGGTGCCGCCTGGGGTTGAAGGCCTCCACCTGGAACCGGTTTGATATTCGGCGCGTGGTGGGTTCGGCTTCAGGTCGATAAGCGTGCCGGTCCGGTCGAAGAGCGCTCGACGAGATGACAGGCGAGTTCGACGCGGCGCGGCGGCATCGGAAGCCCCGAGAGATTGTCGCGTGACGAGGCCTTCGCGCAAACCAGCGCCGGCAGCATCTTTAGGGGCGGCGTTTCGCGGGCTCAGCGCGAATAGCTGCTTCCCGGGTCATGCTTGTGAGCTCCGCCGGAGCAGGTCCCGCCAAGATGTTTGTAGTCGCTTCGCCATTTGACGCGGCGTGGCCTCAGTTCGCTCGAAGGTTGGGGCGGGCGGTGCGTACATCTAGATTTGCCGATCGCCTGGTGTGCATCTCCCGCTGGTTCTCAAGCTGACTTTCGCTTGGCTCAATTGACACAGATCACAGTACGTGATCACATATTGTTGTCACAAAGTGGGGGAGTGAATGCGAAGAGTTGTCGTCGCCAGTGCGGAGCTTTTGTCGGAACGTTCGGATCGCAGCCAGACAGGTCGGTTCGACCAGTCATGAGCAAGGCCCCCGGCATTTCGATCAAGAATCTCTCGGTTTCATTCAGGACAAAGACCAGCACAGTCACGGCTCTCGATGATGTTTCGTTCGACATTGCACCGGGATCGTTCCTGAGCATCGTCGGGCCTTCGGGCTGCGGCAAGACCACGCTGCTCAAGATTCTCTCAGGTGTCCTTCAGCCCACGAGTGGCACGGTGCTGTTTGATGGCGAGCCGCTCAGCCGGCTCAAGACCCAGGGCCAGGTCGGCTACGTCTTTCAGCGACCGCTGTTGCTTCCATGGCGAACCACTCTCGACAACGTCATGCTGACGATGGAAGTGGCCCGCCGCGGCATGAGCCGCGCCGAGCGTGAGGCCGAGGCACGGCGCTGGCTCAAGATCGCCGGCCTTCAAGGCTTCGAGGAGCGTTTTCCGCACGAATTGTCGGGTGGCATGCAGCAGCGAGTCTCGATCTGCCGCGCCCTGGCGTTTCAGCCGCGAATTCTCCTGATGGATGAACCTTTCGCCGCTCTCGATGAGATCACGCGGGAGACGTTGCAGGAAGAGCTGCTGCTGCTGTGGGCGCAGACCGAAACCACTGTGGTTTTCATCACGCATTCGATTCCCGAAGCCGTGCTGTTGTCGGAACAGATCGTGGTCATGTCGGCCCGTCCCGGCCGTGTTCTTGAACGCATTCCGGTGCCGTTCGAGCGGCCGCGTACCGAAGAGACCCGCGAGCGACCCGAGTTCCTGGCGCTCGCCAGCCATATCCGCGGTCTCCTGCGTCACCGCGATCCAGTAACCGCTTGATAGGGGACCACACATGTACCGCCTCAGTGTCGCCGCCGGCCAAGCTATGGTCTTCATCGTGTTTTTCGCCGCTTGGGAGGTGCTCGTGCACCTCCTCCAGATCAAGCCGGTGATCTTGCCGCCCCCAAGCCGCATCGCTGTATCGGCATGGGAAAACCGCGAGTTGCTGCTGGTCAACACATGGCCGACCTTCGTCGCCATCACGCTTGGCTTCCTCTATGCGGTCGCAACGGGCTTCGTCATTGCGATTGGCATCGCCTATTCGAGGATCATCCGTGAACTGACCTATCCGTTCCTCGTCGCCGCGCAAATTCTGCCGAAGATCGCGTTTGCGCCGCTGTTCCTCATCTGGTTCGGCTTCGGTTTGACGCCGAAGATCGTCATTGCCGCACTGATCGCCTTCTTTCCGGTCGTGATCAACACGGCCAAGGGCCTGACTTCGGTCGACAAGGAACTGCTGCAGTACATGGATTCGCTCGGCGCCAGTGGCTGGGAGAAATTCACCAAGATCAGCCTGCCATGGGCCATGCCCTACTTCTTCGCAGCGCTCAAGATTTCCATCACCCTGGCCATCGTCGGTGCCGTGGTCGGCGAGTTCGTCGCTGCCGGTGAAGGCCTCGGCTACATCATCAATGCCTCGAACATCTCGCTCGATACCGAACTCATGTTTGCGGCCATCGTCTGCATGAGCGTGCTCGGTATCCTGCTCTTTCTCGTCATCGTTGCAGCCGAGCGGTTGATCGTGGTCAACGCTCAGGACGACGCCTCAGGGGCATCAGCGACCATGTAAGGAGACGGGTGAGCGATGACTGCTTTTGGAATGGGTTACGCAAAAAGGGAGATGAAGATGTCAAACAGTTTTGGGTCGTGGATTTGTCGTACTGCGATCGCGGCGTTGGGCTTCGTGGCTATCGGCACCTCGGCCGATGCGGCGGATTCGGTCAAGCTGCGCCTCGACTGGGTGTTCGGATCGGAACATGCGCCTATTTTCCTGGCGCTTGAGAAGGGGTTCTTCAAGGAAGAGGGCATCGAGGTCGAACTCCTCCCGGGCGAGGGTTCGTCGGTCACCACGAAACTGGTCGGCAACCGGGATGCCGACTTCGGCTACGCGTCGGCCGATCAGGTGCTGCTCGGAGCCTCGCGCGACCTGCCCGTCGTTGCGACGGCGGTGCTGCTCCAGCAGAACCCGACGGCGTTCATTTTCAAGACGTCGCAGAACATCAAGAACGTGGAGACGGATCTCTACGGCAAGACGCTCGGCATCCAGCTCAAGAGCAGCACCGGCCGCCAGTGGGACGCGATCAAGAAGACGCTTAATCTCGATCCAGCCAAGCTGACCGAGGTGCCGGCGGATGGCGCGTTGGTGTCCCTTATCGCTGCCGATCGCATCGATGTCGGCGTTGGCTTCTATTTCAACGACGCGCTGAAGCTGAAGGCCACCGGCGAGGATGTCAGCTGGATCCTCCTCGAAGAACTCGGCATGAAAATGTACTCCACGACGCTGCTGACCAATGCCGAGCTGATTGCGGAGAATCCCGATCTGGTGGCGCGCTTTACCAAGGCATTTGTGCGCGGCTGGGAATACTCCGTTGCGAACCCCGACGAGGCCTACGAAGCCTTCGTGAAGGCCAATCCCAGCACGGACAAGGTCTATGCCAAGCTGAAGCTGCCGGAAGTGCTGAAGCTCACCCAGTCGCCGGACGTCAGTGCCAACGGATTGGGCTCGTCTACGCTCGCAGGTTGGGACGAACTCCAAAAGCAGCTCGTCGAGATGGGGCTTCTGAAGACCAGCATCGACGTGTCCAAGGCGTTCACAAATCAGTTCCTGAAATAGTGGCCTCCCGGGCCGTTGATGTGGGGTCAGACATGACTACAGCCGACATTTTCATCATTGGCACCGGCTACTACGCCGAGGTCATGATCGGTGACCTGGCTTCCACCGCAACAGGACGGCTTCGTGTCGCGATCGGGGGCCGCAATGAAGAGCGGCTTCAGTGGCTGGCCGAGGCTGGCCGTGCCCGGGCAGCCATCTTCGGGAGGCCCGTGACGTTCGAGATCGTGAAGGTTGATTTCACTTCGTCTTCGGGAATCGCCGAAAGTCTCGATGCGATACGTCCACGGGTTGTCGTCCATTCCGCGTCATTGCAGTCGCCCTGGAAAGTCGACCGCGCGGACTCGCAATGGTCGTGTCTCGTCGCGGAGGGTGGATTCGGCCTGACACTCGCCCTCCATTCCGTACTTCCGAGGCGAACAGCCGCTGCAATCCGGCAGGTGGACAGCGGCATTTCCTTCGTCAACACGTGCTACCCCGACGGTGTGAACCAGGTCCTGCATGCGGCCGGCTTGCCGATCACGACGGGCGTGGGCAACGTCGGTATCTTCTCTGCCGTGATTGCCGGCATGCTGGAGCCTGAACAGCGCGCGTCGGTGCGCGTTCTGGCGCATCATCAGCATCTCGTGCAGTGGCGAAAAATAGGCAACGAGCGCTCAGGCGCTCCGGTCCGTGCCTGGATCGGGGATGACGAAATGGCGGATGTCGACGAGCGGACACGTCATATCGTGCTTCCCTACAGGGACCTCAACGTCATCTCCGGCGCATCTGCCGTGCCGGTGCTTCTCGCCTTGGCCGGACTTGGAGATATCCGGGCGCATGTGCCGGGTCCGGGCGGATTGCCGGGCGGATACCCCGTGCGGGTGGTGGAAGGCCAGGTATCCCTTGACCTTCCCAAGAGCGTGTCTCGTGACGAAGCAATTCTCTGGAACCGAGGGTTCGAAAACGCCGACGGCGTCAGCATTTCCGAAACAGGGCGCGTGAGCTATTCCGAACCAGCTCGCAAGGCACTCGCCACCTACAGCCGTACTCTCGCGGAAGGTTTTGATGTCGTCGAGGTCGAGGATGCCGCAACGGCCCTTGGCCAGCTCCGCGACAAGCTCGGGGGCTGAAGCTCACGATGAGTGCGTTCGCGCTTCCTTCGACGCCGTCATTTCGTCTCGACGGACGCCGCGCCCTGGTCACCGGTGCCGGACGCGGCATCGGCCTTGCTGCCGCGGCTTGCCTGGCGGAAGCCGGCGCCAGTGTCACCTTGTGTGCACGAACGGCATCGGAGGTCGAGGCAGCGGCAGAAGCCATCCGAACGGCGGGAGGGAAAGCCGAAGCCTTGGTGTTGGATGTCGCCGATCTTGACGCTGTCCGTCGGGCTTTGGACGGCAGGGAGCCATACGACATCCTCGTCAGCAATGCCGGGGCCAATCGTCCTGCTGCGTTCGCCGATGTCAGTGCCGACGATTTCGATGCCGTTTTCGGCGTCAATGTCAGGGCTGCCTTCTTCCTGGCGCAGACGGTCACGAATGCACTCGTCTCTGCAGGTCGCAAGGGTTCCATCATCCATATTTCTTCGCAGCTGGGGCACGTCGGTGCGCCAAATCGGTCGATCTATGTCGCATCGAAATTTGCGATCGAAGGCTTGACCAAGGCGCTTGCCACCGAGCTCGGCCCGAAGGGCATTCGATTCAATACGATTGCGCCCACTTTCACCGACACGCCGATGACGCGCTCCTATGGTCTCGATTCTGACGCGCTGGCTGCTGTCACGGCAAAGATCAAGCTGGGCAGGATCGGTCAGGTGGAAGACCTCATGGGCGCAATACTGTTCCTGGCATCGGACGCGTCGTCGCTGGTGACTGGCTCGTCGCTGTTGGTTGATGGCGGCTGGACTGCCGACTGAAAAGTCCGAGGCCGCGGAATTGGCGTTCCGCGGCCCCGAGTTCTGAGGGCTGTCAGGGCGAGACCGTCAGGCGGCCTTTCATGTTGGGGTGAAAGCGGCAGTAATATTCAACAGGTCCCGCCTTCTCCACGACCATGCTTGCTGACTTCTTCGCCGGGATCATCACCTCCCAGCCGCCCTTCACGGTCGCGGTGTGAACGAAGACGTCCTTGTTGATCCATTCGATCGTGTCGCCGACCTTTGCATTGACCTCGACTGGGGAGAATACCAGCTTCTCGATCGTGACCTGGATGGTTTCCGCTTGTGCGGGAAACGCCGCCACAAAAAGTGCTGCAGCGATCCACAAACGCCTTTTCGACACCATCTGTTGACCCTTACTTGACGGTAGCCGCGACGTGTTCGGCATGCTGCTGGTGGCCCTGGAAGATCTTCAGGCCGGTTTCGAGCAAGGCCTTGAGGTCGGCGTTGCTCGCAGACGGGATCAGCAGGCTCTCAAGCGCGCCGTTGACCTGCTTGTGGTAGGCCACTTCGTTGTCGACATAAGCCTTGTCGAAGGCCGGACCATCCAGTTTCTCGAGCTTGGCCCGCTCGTCGGCTGCAGCCTTGGTCAAGGCGCGGCTGGTGTCGTTGTCCTCCGGCGTCACATTGAGCTTCTTGACGAGGTCCAGCGCCTGGGTGTTCACGGCCTCGTGGTCGCGCACCATGTCCTCGGCGAAGGCCACGACATCCTTGTTCTTGGATTTCGAGATGGCAAGCTTTGCCGCTTCGACGTCGATCACGCCGGCCGTGTAGGCGATGTGAGCGATCTGAGGGTCGGTCGGCTTGTCGGCGGCGCTGGCCAGGGGGGCGGCAAGCAGCAGGGAAAGCGCAGCCAGGGCGGCAGTCGAGCGAATACGCATGGGAAACCTCCTGCCCGGGACGCCAATGGTGCCGGGGCTTGATTGAGTTGACGATCATTGGATGCGGCGCCGGGAAAAACGTTCCCGAGACATTGACTGCGTTCAGCTGCGCTCGATGGCTTTCGCCGTGGTTGCGCGCCGACAATCGTCACATGCCGAGCGAGGAGAGGAATTCGCGCCTGAGGTCTGCGTCCGTCTCGAAAACACCCAGCATGCGTTTGGTGACCATGCGCGTACCGTGGGCATGGACACCGCGTGAGGTCATGCAGCCGTGTTCCGCCTCGATGATCACGGCGACACCAGCCGGCTGCAGGGCGTCCTCGATCGCGATGGCGATGTCGTCGGTCAGGCGTTCCTGGATCTGCAGGCGACGCGCGCAGGCGTCGACCACCCTTGCCAGCTTGGAGATGCCGACCACCCGGTTGACGGGCATGTAGGCGATATGCGCCTTGCCGCGAATGGCCGCCATGTGGTGTTCGCAGAACGAATCGAACGGGATATCGCGAAGTTCGACTGCGTGATTGTATCCGCCGATTTCATCGAATGTTCGTTCGAGCAGGGCGACGGGATCCTGATCGTAACCGCCGAACCATTCCTCGTAGGCGCGTGCGACGCGTGCGGGTGTATCCAGGAGGCCGGGCCGAGCGGGATTGTCGCCGGCCCAGCGGATCAGCGTTCGAACCGCGGCCTCGGCTTCCAGCCGGGTGGGGCGGCCGGCAAGCAGCAACCCGGACAGGCATTGCCCAGATGCCGTATGCGTTGCGTCGGTGGGGGTGTATTCTCTGGTCGGCAATTCCGCACGCGTGTCCATGGGTCTCTCCTGGCGTTCGTATGAGATCCATTGGATGCGGCAGGAATGAAATGGTTCCGGCAGTCGACGGCGCACGACCCTGGGAACCTTTGGAGGGGTGACACATCTATTCTGCATCCGACGCCTGATCGGGCAAGGTCGTGAAGGAGAGCCAAGATGGCTGCGCAGAAAAATCCTGTTACAGGCCCCGATTTCGAAGTTGGCGTGCCGATGGCCACGTTTGACGGCAAAGGGCTGCTTCAGGGGCATGTCGGCGACGAGGCGGTACTCCTGGCGCGTGTCGGCGACGAGGTGCTGGCCGTCGGCGGGTTGTGCACGCACTATGGCGCAGAACTGGCCCACGGGATCGTCGTCGGCGATACTGTTCGATGCCCTTGGCACCATGCCTGCTTCAGTCTCCGCACCGGCGAGGCGCTCGGCGCGCCCGCCTTCGACTCGCTGCAGAGGTGGAGAGTGGAGCGCCGAGGGGACCGGATGTTCGTGACCGGCAAGATGGCCGCCGACGAACAGCCTGCAACCGCCCCGCAGCACGACGCGTCCGGCCAGCAAGGCCGCATTGTCATTGTTGGTGGCGGTGCCGCTGGCTTTGCTGCGGCTGAAATGCTCCGCCGCCGCCAGTTTGCCGGCGAAATCACCATGGTGAGCGCGGACCAGGATGGGCCCTGCGACCGCCCCAACCTGTCCAAGGACTATCTCGCCGGAAACGCTCCGGAGGCGTGGATTCCGCTACGCGGCCCTAAATTCTATGCCAGGAACAAGATCGATCTCCAACTGCGGACGACAGTCGAACGTATCGACGTCGATGGTCGCGCAGTGATAGCAGCCGACGGAAGGGTATTCCCATTCGACCGGCTTCTTGTGGCGACGGGAGCAGAACCGGTCCGCCTGCCGATCGCCGGTGCCGATGGCGAGCATGTGTTCACATTGAGATCGCTGGCCGACAGCCGCGCCATCATCGAGCGTGCCCGGAACTCCCAGACCGCCGTCGTGCTGGGAGCAGGTTTCATCGGATTGGAAGTTGCTGCTGCACTGCGCAGCCGTGGCCTCGCGGTTCATGTCGTGGCGCCCGAGGCCTATCCGCTCGGCGCGGTTCTCGGGTCCGAACTCGGCGCGTTCATCCGCTCGCTGCATGAACAACACGGTGTCGTCTTTCACATGGGCGCGACGGTTGTAGGCATTGCCGCGCAGACGGTTACGCTGAACAACGGCCAGGTGCTCGATGCCGATCTTGTCGTCGTCGGGGTTGGAGTGAAGCCGCGCATCTCGCTGGCAGCGGACGCCGGAATTGCCGTTGATCGCGGCGTATTGGTGAACGAATTCCTGGAAAGCAGCGTGGCCGGCATCTTTGCGGCCGGCGATATCGCGCAATGGCATGACCTCGACACAGCCGAAGCACGGCGCGTCGAGCACTGGGTCGTGGCGCAACGGCAGGGTCAGATCGCGGCGGAAAACATGCTCGGCCGGCGACAGCCATTCCTGAGCGTTCCGTTCTTCTGGAGCGAGCACTACGACGTGTCGATCCGCTATGTCGGCTATGCCAGGACGTGGGACGCCATCGAAATCGACGGGAGCATTGCCGACCGCGACTGTCTGGTCGGCTACAGGAAGGACGGCAAGATCGTCGCCGTTGCTGCCATCGGCCGCGACGCCCAGGCGCTTGACTGCGAGGCTTCCATGGCAACCCACTCCCGGCACGGGGTGTAGGTGCGGCATGGCAAGATCGAGGACCTCCCTGCCGCGCTTCTGGACGAGAGGCAACTGACGGGCGTCAGCCTCCTGTCTGGTAGATATGGCGCTCGAAGCGTTCGAGCAGCGTGTGCATGGCCTTGCGGGCGTCGGCGAAGGCCTGCGAGCCGCCCCTGGCCTTCATGTCGGCGTCATATGCCTCACGCGAGGCGAAGCTGCATTCCCAGCGTACATCAGGCCCGTCTCCCTCGATCCTGACGAGGATGCGCCCGGGATCGAGCCCTAGCTGCTTCCTGATCTCGGTCGCCTTGCGGCGCTGTTCGAGAACGGCGCCAGCGTGCCCGTCCTTGGCGAAGTAGTTGGTCGCTTCGACGATCATTTTTTCTCCTCTCCTGCGACGATTTCCGATGCAGCCGACGGGCCCGGAAAATTCGATGTGGCAGGGTGCTTGACGCTCCAAAAATATGATCATAAAGTGTGATCACACTAGATGATCGCAAATGTAGCGCGACGCATCGCCGGTGACAATGAAGAAGGTGAAAAACGTTGCCTACGATCAAGTCCATTGAAACGCTGATTGTCCAACTGCCGACGCGGCGCGAGCACAAGTGGGCCGGCCTCACTGAGGTTATCGGCCGCTATGTCATGGTCAAGATGACCGACAGCGACGGCCGGGTCGGCTGGGGCGAGGCGCCGGCACTCAAGGACTGGGGCGGCGAGTTCGGCCGCTACTTTGGCGAGTCCGCCATGATTACCCGCAGCGTCATCGAAACCTATCTGGCGCCCGCAGTCATAGGCCTCGAACTCGGCAATTTCGCCGAGCTGCATGCTCGCATGGATGCCATCATCCGCGGCTATCCCTATTCCAAGGCGGCCGTCGAATTCGCGGCCTACGATCTCACGGGCCGCTGGCTCAACGTTCCGGTTCACACCCTGCTGGGCGGCAAGGCGCGCGACAAGGTCGGCATCACCCATTCGATCGGCCTGATTTCGATCGACGAGGCTAAGGTCGAGGCGGCCAAGCTCGCTGCGGAAGGCATCAAGACGATCAAGGTCAAGATCGGTGTCGATCCCGCACGCGACATCAAGATGGTCGCTGCCGTCCGCGAGGCCGCCGGCGAAGCGATGGAAATCTGCGTCGACGCCAACGAAGGCTACAAGACGCCAGGCGAGGCTGTGCAGACGGTTCGCCAGATGGAAAAGTACCGGCTCAAGTATGTTGAGCAGCCGGTGATGGGCATCGAGCGCATCTCCGAGGTGGCGCGCCGTATCGATGCGCCTGTCATGGCCGACGAGTCGGCCTGGAACGCCCATGATGCGATCCAGATCATTGCTGCCGGCCAGGTGCAGATCGTGTCGATCTACACCACCAAGGCAGGCGGCCTCTACAAGGCGATGGAGGTCGGCGCGGTCTGCCGCGCGGCCGGCATCATCTGCAACGTCAACGGTTCGATCGAGACCGGCATCGGCAACCTCGCAAACGTCCAGGTCGCGGCGGCTTCGCCAGCGGTGACGCTGTCCTGCGTCATTCCGATCTCGACGCCGGCCGAAGCGCAGCACGGCCAGGTCGGCGGCATCTACTACAAGGACGACCTTTTGGTCGAGCCGATGCGCTTCTCCGAAGGCGCCATCGCCGTTCCGACCGGGCCCGGCATGGGCATTGATGTCGACCTCGCAAAGATCGAAAAATACCGCGTCCGCGATTGAGCCTGACGCGAGCCATCTAGGGGAGAACTACAAGAATGCGGACTGAAATCGTCGCAAAGCAGGTCAAGGCAATGGCCCAGCACGGGCTCGATGCCATCATCTGCTCGTCGCCAGAAAACTTCGCCTACACCACCGGCTTCGTGGTGCCGTCGCAGCCGCTGATCCGTCATCGCCATGCGATGACCATCGTCACCGCTGACGGTCGCACCGCGATCTTCGGCGTCGACATGGAGGCGTCGACCATCAAGCGGAAGCAGCCAAACGTGGCGACGCGCATCTGGGCCGAATTCTCCGACGATCCGATGCTGGTGCTTGCCGACCAGCTTTCCGAACTCGGCCTTGCCGGAGCTCGCATCGGCCTCGAAATGGACTATTTGCCGGCTGGCGATCTTGCCCGCCTGATCGCGGCGATGCCTGGTGCGCGCTTCGAGCATGCCGAGCCGATCCTGGCGCGGCTGCGCCAGATCAAGACGGCCGAAGAAGTGGCCCTGCTGCGCAAGCTGTCGCGCATCGCTGACCAGGCGATCACCGACACGCTGGCCATTGTCGATGCCGGCGATTCGGAGATGGACATTGCCGGCCACCTGACCCGCAACGTCTATTCGCTCGGCGCCGAGCACTTCAAGCTTCTGATCGTCGCCACCGGCGAGCGTTCGGTGCTGCCAAATGTCGGCCCGTCCGAACGCGTTCTGAAGCGCGGCGACGTCTGCCGTGTCGAGATATTCTCGGTCATCAACGGCTACCAGGCCGGTGTTTGCCGCACCGCCATCGTCGGCGAGGCGCCGCCCATGGCCGACAAGATCTGGGCGCACCTGGTCGAATGCAAGTATGAGATCATGGAGAAGGTGAAGCCGGGCGCCAGCTGCCGCGAAATCTACGATGCCTTCATCGCCAAGCTCGCCAAGCTGAACCTGCCGCCGATCTCGTTCGTTGGCCACGGCATCGGCCTGCACCTGCACGAGGATCCGTATCTCGGCCTGACGCCGGTGCTCGGCAAGCCGGGCAGCGACGCGCCGCTGGAAGAGAACATGGTGCTCGGCTTCGAGCCGCTCTGCTATGACACCGGCTACGGCTACGGCATGCAGAACAAGGACATGCTGCTGGTGACGTCGAACGGCTCGGAACTGTTGTCTGACTATGCCGACACCGACAAGCTGATCCTCTGCGGTACCGCAAAGCAGGGCGGCAAGGTCAAGGCCGTCGCCTGAGCGAACTTGACTTGTGAAATGGCAGCCGGGGTGCTTTGTGGCCCGGCTGCACAGCGAGATATCGCCCGCCGCCACGGACCGGCGGGACGAGATTGAAGGTCCGTGAGTGAAGTATGGGGTGGAGACACATGCGCACGCTGATCGAGAATTTGAATTTCGCCTTTACGGTCGACAAGAACGACACGGTGCTGCGCAACGCCAGCATGGTGGTGGAAAACGACCGCATTGCCGACATCGGCACGGCGAGCGAGGTGGCGGCGCGCCACAATGGCAAGAGCTTCGACAGGGTGATCGATGGCACGATGCTGGGCATCTGCCCTGGCTTCGTCGACAGCCACGTGCATCTGTCGGAGACGCTGTCGCGTGCGGTCTTCCCGGATAACCTCAACACCCGCGCCTGGGTGTTCCACTGGGCCAAGCCCTTCTATGCCCACATCACCGAGGAAGACGAGTATTGGGGCGCGCTGCTCGGCATCACCGAGATGCTGCGCTGCGGCACCACCTGCTTCCTCGACATGGGCTCGCAATACGATCCCGGCATCGTCATCCGGGCGATGGACAAGACCGGCATCCGCGGCATCACCGGCCGTCACGCCGCCGACAACCGGCCGGCGGAGCTGCCGCGCGGCTGGACCGAGGAGATGGCCGATCACCACTTCTTCCCCGATGCGCAGTCGGCGCTGAAGGTGCTTGAGGAAAACGTTCTCCGCTACAACAACACGCTCGACGGCCGCGCCCGCTGCTGGGTCAACATCGAGGGCAAGGAACCCTGCAGCCTCGAGCTGCATGTCGGTGCGGTTAAGCTGGCCGAAAAGCTCGGTGTTGGTACCACCTACCACCTTGCAACCTCGATCGAGGAAGCCAAGGTCTGCGAAAGCAAATATGGCTGCTGGCCGATCACCAGGATCGACCGCGCCGGCGGCATCGGCAAGAACCTGGTCATCGCTCATGGTGCAGCGGTGTCGGACGAGGAGGTCAAGCTTTTGGCCGAGCGTGGCGCCAGCGTCGCCTTCTGCCCATGCTCGTCGTTCAAGCTCGGCAAGGGTGCGACGGCCATCGGCAAGTACCCTGAGATGGTCAAGGCAGGCGTCAAGGTCGGCCTCGGCACCGACGGTGTGTCGGCTGCAGGCAACATGAACCTGATGCGCCAGATGCTGGTCGTTGCCGGCATGTTCAAGGACGCCCGCATGCAGCCCGACATCTTCACCGCGCGCCAGGCGTTGCGCGCCGCCACCATCGAAGGCGCGCGCGCCTTGATGTGGGACGACGAGATCGGTTCGCTGGAGATCGGCAAGAAGGCCGACTTCATCCTGTTCGACCTCGACCATGTCGAATGGACGCCGTTCTACGATCCGCTGCAGGCGCTGGTGTTCTCGGCGTCGACCGCGTCCATCACCCAGACCTGGGTGGACGGCAAGGTGCTTTATGCCGACGGCAAGGTGCAGGGCGTCGACGAGCCGGGCATCCGCCGCAAGGCACGCGAGCTGGCCGCAGCTGCGGTCGTGCGCGCCGGCCTGCACGAACACGGCGTCGAGACGACGACTACGCTCTACGACGAAGGAAACTGACGCGCAGTGCTTCCGCATCTAACGTTGCGGAAGCACTGGCCAGCCTGTAGAAGAAATGCGTTCAGAGGCTGCATGGGAGAGATCGGCCGTATCCTTGAAGGCACCGGCCGGCGCCGACGGAGCAACCCCCCAGGAAACTCTCAGGCAAAAGTGACCATGCAGCTGAACGATCTGGAGAGAGGCACCTCGAGTGCCCACCGAAGGGGAAAGCCGCGCCGGCAAGGCCGTCGCGGTTAAGCTCTCAGGTACAGCGACAGATTGGGGAAAAACAGCGGGTTTAGGCCCGCCCCCAACTTTGATCGCGGAGAGTGAAATGCCCCATATTGCCGTTATCGGCGCCGGTATCACCGGCGTCACCACTGCCTATGCGCTTCTGGAGCGCGGCTATTCCGTCACCGTCATCGACCGCCAGCGCTATGCCGGCATGGAAACGTCGTTTGCCAATGGCGGCCAGCTTTCGGCCAGCAATGCCGAGGTCTGGAACCACTGGTCGACCGTGCTCAAGGGCATGAAGTGGATGCTCAGGCGCGACGCGCCGCTGCTGATGAACCCGGCGCCGACCTGGCACAAATACGCCTGGCTGGCGGAGTTCGTCTCCAACATCATGAACTATCGCGACAATACGGTGGAGACGACGCGGCTGGCGATTGCCGCGCGCAAGCACCTGTTTGCCATTGCCGAGCGCGAGAACATCGATTTCGACCATGTCCAGCGCGGCATCTTGCATGTCTATTGGGACAAGCCGAGCTTCCAGCATGCGCTGAAGGTCAATTCGATGCTGGTCGAAGGCGGCCTCGACCGCCGCCCGGTGACGGCTGCAGAAGTGAAGTCCATCGAACCGGCCTTGCATGGCGATTTCCACGCCGGTTTCTACACCCCGTCGGATTCGACCGGCGACATCCACAAATTCACCTATGGCCTCGCCCAGGCCTGCGAAAGGCGCGGGGCGCGTTTCGTCTTCGACGCCACGGTCAACCGCATTGCCCGCGATGGCGTGTTCTGCATCGGCTATTCCCACGGCGGGTCCGTGGCGGAGGCAGCTCAAGAGATCGTCGAGGCCGATGGCGTCGTCGTCTGCGCCGGTGCCGCCAGTCGCCACTTCGCGGCGATGCTAGGCGACCGCGTCAACGTCTATCCGGTCAAGGGTTATTCGATCACCGTGCATCTCGATGACGAGCGCAGCCAGAAGGCGGCACCCTGGGTCAGCCTGCTCGACGACCGCGCCAAGATTGTCACCAGCCGTCTGGGCGCCGGGCGCTTCCGGGTCGCCGGCACGGCCGAGTTCAACGGCATGAACCGCGACATTCGCGACGACCGCGTCAGGCCGCTGGTCGACTGGACGCGGATGTTGTTCCCCGATGTCGACACCAACCGCGTCGTGCCCTGGGCCGGTCTCAGGCCGATGATGCCCAACATGATGCCACGGGTCGGCAAGGGCCGGCAGCCGGGCGTCTTCTACAACACCGGCCACGGCCACCTTGGCTGGACCCTGTCCGCCGCGACCGCCCAGATGGTCGCCGAGACCATTTCGGGCGAGTTCCGCACCGATGCCGCGATTGCGGCCTGACCCTTGGAGTTGAGACAATGAACATGATGAGCCGGGTCACAGATACCGTTTCCCTTCATGGCCTTTCGATATCGCGTGAGTTGCACGACTTCGTGGTGTCGGAAGCGATGGTCGGCACGGGTGTCGAGGCGGATGCGTTCTGGGAGGGGTTTG
>NZ_JACHOT010000005.1 GCF_014200015.1 Aminobacter niigataensis | reverse complement strand
GGTCGCCCGTTGTGACGCCGAGCGAAACGAACAGCTGCTGCAGCTTCGACACCAGGGCCGCCAGCTCGTCCCAGGACAGCCGCCGCTCGACCTTGCCTTCACCGCGAAAGACGATCGCCTCGCCGGAGCCCGATCCGCGCAACAGGTTCTCGGCGAAGTTCAGCCTGGCATCGGGAAAGAAGGCAGCGCCCGGCATCTTGTCGCCGTCGACCAGCACGCGGCCGCCCTTGTCGCCGACGATGCCGCAGAAGTCCCAGACCAGGTCCCAGAACGCCTCGCGCTCGTCCACCGACCAGGCGTGCAGTTCGGCATAGCTGGAGAATGCACGCCCGGCGCGGGCAGACACCTCGGCCATGAACGCCGTCAACGGCGCTTCCGCGACCTGCTTGGCGGAAGGCACCCACAGCGGCGTTTCAACGGACATCGGCATCTCTCCCAGAACGGCATCTGGTTATGCATGTCGCACTGCAGCAGATCAAGGAGATGTCGAATAGCGCCATTGCGCTGTGCGCAAACGTCATCGCAAGGCCACAAAGACTTGAAATGCCGCGAGTCTCCGTTACACCCGTTGCCACAACCGCGCAGCACGGGCAGCACAAGGGCAACATGCCATCACCACTGTTCAGGCGCAGCATTTGGGCGATCGTCGGCATTGCCGTCCTGATCGCCGTGGCTGTTGCTGCCGTGCCGTTCGTCGCCTCCACCCAGATCGTCAAGGACCGCATCGCCTTTGAGATGAGCGCGTGGAGCGGCTTCCGTGTCTCGATCAACGGCACGCCCGACATTGAGATATGGCCGGTCTTCCGCGCCACGCTCACCGACGTGACACTCACAGATTGGGAAGATGAGCAGGGATCGCCGGTCATCGAGGCCGAACGCGTCGAGATCGAGCTGTCGGCATTCTCTGCCCTCAGCGGCAATGTCGACTTCTCCGATGCCCATTTCCTGCGGCCGACGGTGCGTCTGCGGCGCCTGGCGGATGGCGGCCTGGAGCTGCCCGAATCGCGCGGGGGCAGGCTGACGCGGGCGATCGAGCTTGCACGCGCTACGGTTTCCGCTAGTCCCGCTGAACCGGATCTCAGCCAGATGCCCTCGGATGAATTCGGCTCTGTCGAATTCGTCGATGGCCGAGTCGTCGCCGTTTCTGACGAGGGCGAAGACGAGCTTTTGACCGACCTCACGGGCAAGGCCAGCCTGCCGGCGCTCAACAAGGCTGGAAGCCTGACCGCCACCGCTATCTGGCGTGGCGAGCAGGCTGCACTCGAACTGTCGTCACCCCGCCCGCTGCTGCTCTTTGCCGGCGGCACCGCGCCCATCGTCGCGTCACTGAAGTCAGCGCCGGTGGAGGCGTCCTTTGACGGCGCCGCCAGCCTGTCCGGCGATGTCCATGTCGACGGCCAGGTCAAGCTTGCCGCATCCTCGCTCAGGCGGGTGCTCGAATGGTCACGCTCCGGCGTTTTGCCCGCGAGCCCGGTCGGCTCGATCTCCGTAGCTTCCAGCATCACGGGCGATCTCGATCGTCTCAAGCTCGACAGCGCCAAGGTGACGATCGATGGCAATCCCGGCATGGGGATTCTCGATCTGTCGCTGAACGGACCCGTGCCAGCGATCTCCGGCACCCTTGCATTCGACTCGCTCGACTTGATGACCTTTGCCTCGGCCTTCGCGCCGATGGCGTCGTCCAATGCCGGGACGGCCGAGATCGATACAAGCTTCGCGGAGCGTATCAACCTCGATCTCAGGCTTTCGACCAGCAAGGCAACTGCCGGTTCGATTGCGCTGTCCGAGGTCGCCGCTACGGCTCAGGTAAAGGGCGGCCTGATGGCGTTTGACATCTCTGACGCCGAAGCCTTTGGCGGTAATGTTCAGGCCGGCATTCGCTTCGATCGCAAGCCAGGCGGCACCCAGGCCGAACTGCGGCTTCTGGCATCGGACATCGATGGCGGCGCGTTCGGTACCGCCGCCGGCATGAGCCGCATCGTGCCGATCGGGCGGGGCACCGTGTCAGTCATCCTCAAGGGGCCGGGCATCAGCTGGAACACCCTGTTGCAGAATCCCAACGGCTCGATTGCCGCCACATTCGGCGCCGGCGCCATCGTCGGCCTCGATCTGCAGGCATTCCTCAAGCGTTCGTCGGAACGCGGCTTCTTCTCGCTTGACGAAGTCTCTGGCGGCACGCTGCCGGTCGATGGCGTCGAGTTGAAGGCGACGGTTGCCAACGGTGTCGCCAGGATCGACAAGGCCGAGGCGCGCACCGCTTCCAACCGCATCTGGCTGACGGGAATCGTGCCTTACGTCGGCCGCGGCTTGGCCTTGTCCGGGGCGATCGAAGCCAAGGACGCCACGGCCACCACTCCGCCGGCAATCCCGCCTGCGGCTTTCTTCGTCGGCGGATCGTGGAGCGCGCCCTTCATTTCCCCGCTCGTCGCTCCAGTGCTTGCGACGCCGTCCGGACCGACCTCGGACTAAAACAGGCTGCCCTGGTTGCCGGGTTCCTTGACCTTGCTCACCGGCTTGGCCGGCGGTCGTGGCTTGGCGTCGCCGCTGGTGGCGACGGCATTGGCCGTGCCGTCGGCAAACTCGATCGACAGTGCGGCCCCTGCGGAAATCTCGGCTGCACGCTTCAGCACCGCACCGTCGGCATCGCGCACGAGCGCAAAACCGCGCGCCAGCACCGCCTTGTGCGAAAGCGTTGCCATCAGCCGGTCTGCCTGCGAGAGCTGCGTCCGCGCGCGTTCGAGCCTGCGGCCAACGGCCAATGCGCCACGCCGTTCCAGGCTGGCAACCTGCAGGCGGCAAGCCTCCTGCCGCCTGGCCAGCGGTTCGGGCGACAGCCGTGCCCTGGTACGGTCGAAGCGGATATGCCGCTCGCGCACCAGGGAGCGCAGGGCCGCGTTGGCCCGCAGCATGTCGCGGTCGAGGTGGCGGCGGGTCTCGGCGATGCGCCGCGACAGGGTCGCCGGCGACAGTCGCACAGCTGAAAGCCGCGCGCGCTTGCGTTCGGTGGTGACCGTCAGCGCCCTGCCAAGCCGGCTGGTGGCCTCGTCGAAGCGCCTGCGGGGCAGCGCCAGCAACTGATCGGGTGTAGGCAGGGCGCGTGCCGCTGCGCGTACCGCCTGGCTGCGCCGGTCGATCATGCGCGAGACGGCGCCGCGCAGCCGCGCGCCAAGATTGGCCAGTGTCGCCTCGAGTTCGGCCTTGACCGGCACCGCAAGCTCGGCAGCACCTGTCGGGGTCGGTGCCCGCCTGTCGGCGGCAAGGTCGATCAGCGTCCAGTCGGTCTCGTGGCCGACGGCTGAAATGACGGGAATATGCGAGGCCGCCACCGCGCGGATCAGCGCCTCGTCGTTGAAGCCCCAGAGGTCTTCGAGGCTGCCGCCGCCACGCGCCACGATCAGAAGGTCAGGGCGACGGAAGTTGCCTTCTTCGGGCAGCTCGTTGAATCCGTTGACGGCCGCCGCCACCTCGGCGCCTGACGTCTCGCCCTGCACGCGCACCGGCCAGACCAGCACATGCAGCGGAAAGCGATCCTTGATGCGGTGGATGATGTCGCGGATGACAGCGCCGGTCGGAGAAGTGACGACGCCGATGACCAGCGGCATGAACGGCAGCAGCTGCTTGCGGCTGTCGTCGAACAGTCCTTCGGCGGCAAGCCTGCGCTTGCGTTCCTCCAGCAGCGCCATCAGCGCGCCGGCGCCCGCCGGCTCGAGATTGTCGATGACGATCTGGTATTTCGACGAGCCGGGGTATGTGGTCAGCTTGCCGGTGGCGATCACCTCCATCCCTTCCTCGGGACGGAATTTCAGCCGGCTCATCGTGCCTTTCCACACCACCGCCTCGATGCGGGCGCGGTCGTCCTTCAGCGAGAAATAGGCATGGCCAGACGAATGCGGCCCGCGATAGCCGGAGATTTCGCCGCGCACGCGCACATTGCCGAAGGTGTCTTCGACCGTGCGCTTCAGTGCGCCGGAGATTTCGCTGACGGTGTATTCCGCAGCGTTGGTTCGTGATTCGGTGGCAACTTCGCTCATGGCACGATTGAGGGCCGGCATGGCCCCCCCGTCAAGCACGCGGCTCAGCCTTTGCCTACCATCCCGGCATGATTTGGTTCGGCTTCAGCCGCCGGCTGCGCGTCGCCATCATCGCGGCGAAATCGAAGGAACCCGTTTCTTCCGGTGACGGTATCGAGATGTTGTCGAGGCTTTCCGAGATGTGGCGGGCAAGCGCATCGATGATCTGCGGTCGGCTGGAGTGGCCGCGCAGGATTCCTATCTTGCAGTCGGGCAGGGAGCCGAAACCGTCGGCCTCTCCCAGCACCCGCATGCCAGGCCGCAGTGCACACTCGGGCAAGACCGACACCGCAAGCCCGGCCAGCACGGCAGCCGTGATGACGGTCGCCGACCAACTGGTGAAAAGGATGCGATACCTGCGGTCACGCGCGTCGAGCATCTCGCAGGCGGTTCGCCGCCACTGGCAGTTCGGCCGGCCGAAGGCCATCGGCAGGGTCTCTTCCTCATGCACCATGTGGCTGGCCGAAGAAACCCACAGCAGCGGCTCGTTGCGCACGATCTCGGTCGGGTTGGTGCCTTCGCACTGGGTCACTAGGGCGATGTCGAGATTGCCGCGGCGGATCATGTCGGCGAGGTTGACCGTCGGCTCGCAGATGACCGACAGCTCGACGCGCGGGTTGGAGCGCGAGAAGCGCGCCATGATCTCGGGCAGGAAGCGGTCGGCATAGTCGTCGGGCACGCCGATGCGGATCGTGCCCTCGAGCGCGCGGTCGTCGAAGGCGGCAAGCGTTTCCCGGTTCAGGTGCAGCAGCCGCCGGGCATAGGAGAGCAGGCGCTCGCCTTCCTCGGTCAGCTTGTTCATGCGCCCTTCCTTTTCGAACAGCGCCTTGCCGATGCGCTCTTCGAGACGGCGCATCTGCATAGACACTGCCGACTGGGTGCGGTGGACCTCGTCGGCGGCGCGGGTGAAGCTGCCGGTGTCGACGATGGTGACGAAGGTCTGGAGCTGGTCAAGATCGAGCGGAGCGGCCATCGACGTTTCCATCATGAACTTTGATGATAAAGATTAGAAACATTCGTTGGATTAATCAATCCGCCGATGGCAATGTTTGATCGTCCACATGAGGCATGTGTATCGGAACCGGTGCGGCGGCAAGGAGCGTCGACCGGAAGGGACCCGTTTGTCCCTCAGGGAGATGACAATGACCACGCTCGACCATTGCACTGAGACGACGCATTCCGCGGCTCGACCGGTGAATGCGATGCGTATTGTCACCTATGCCGCCGATCTCATGCGCGCCTGGAAAAATCGCCGTGCGTTCTACCGCCTCGGTGAAATGACCGACACCGAACTCGCCGATGTCGGGCTCACCCGTGGCGACCTGCATGTCGCCGTCGACCTGCCGTTTGCCAGCGATCCGACCGCGCGTCTGCGCACGATCCGGCAAGCCCGCGCCGACAACATCGAGGCCATAGCCCGGCGCGTCGCCTGATCGATTTCTGCTTTCGCAGGCTCCCCACTCCCAGCCGGTCCCCGCCGGCCTTGCCTGCAGTTGCCCGGTCCTCCCAAGGACCGGGCTTTTTCTTGGGCAGGCAGTAAGGCAGCCGTCTCTGTTGCCCTACTTCCTTGTTGCCTTGATCCCCAAGTTCCCTACCGATACCTGTCCATACCCTTGCTGAACTGCTCGAAGATCGACTCGACGCCCTTCTGGTAGTCGTCGCGCTGCTGGCTGCCGGTTTCGAACATCTTGCCGAACAGGTCGTCGTATGGGTTTTTTGGCCTGCCGCTCGGGTTCGCCTGCTCTTGAGGGCGCTGGCGCGCCTGCGGCTGCGGAGCCGGTTGGGCACCGCCGCCTCCAAGCATTTCCTCGAAGATCTTGCCCAGTGGATTGTCGCCGTAGGGGCTCTGCTGCGGTGCCTGCTGGCGCGGCGCCGATTGCGGCTGTGCCTGGCCGCCGCCGAACATGTCCTTCAGCACTTTGCCGAACGGGTTGTCGAACGGGTCGGGCGCCTGCGTCTGCTGGGGCGCCTGCTGCTGCCCGCCGCCCATCATGCCGCCACCTTGGCGCATCATCTGCTCTATGATCTCGCCCAGCGGGTTGTTGCCGCCCATGCCGCTGGCCGCCTGCATCTGCCCGGTCGACTGCTTGAACAGCCCGCCCATGATCATCGATGCGATTACCGGCAGCATCTGCTTGAGCACGTCCTGGCCGATACCGGTCGCCTGCGCTGCCTGCCCGGCGACGGCTCGCGACAAGTCCTTGGACCCGAACAGGTGGCCGAGGATGCCGTTGCCTTCCTGCACCCCCTGGGGCGAGAAGGCGCGCGTGGCGTCTTCGAAATATTTGGCGTGCTGGCCGCTCGCCATGGCCTGCAGGAAGGAGCCGACGCCGTAGGGGTCGGAGGCATTGCGCTTCAGCCCCTGGCTGAAGGCGGGCATCAGCGCCTCGAGCGCCGATTGCGTTTGTTGCTGGCTGAGCCCGAATTGGCGCGCCAGTGCCTCCATGCCGTTGCCGTTCTGGGCATTGGCCAGCATTTCGAACAGTGGCAGCATGCTTTCCTCCTCAGGTCATTCGCCGGAGGAGGAGCGTAGTGCCTTTTAGCTGGAGGTTGAAGGGGCTTTCGCTGCCCTAGTAGGCATACTCCAGGAACGCCGGCTCGATCGATCCGCCCCAGCGCGTGTTGTAGGCGTTGAGCATTTCCTCGGCGCTCGTCGTGCCGCGTGCGACGACCTCGTCGAGCGTATTGAGGAAGCCGGCCTCGTCGAAGCCGTCGCGGTTCTTGCGGCCACGGTTGACCAGCCCCTGGCGCGACAGGGCAAGCACTTCGCGGCCGACTTCGCGCAACGTAGCATTGCGGAACGGTGCCGAAATGCCCTGCTCGGGCACCGTATCGCGCATCGCCCGCACGTCCTGGTAGCTCCAGTCTCGGGTGAACTCTTCCGCTGCATCGAGCGTTTCCGCATCATAGAGCAGCCCGACCCAGAAGGCCGGCAGCGCGCAGATGCGGCGCCATGGGCCGCCGTCGGCGCCGCGCATTTCGAGGAAGCGCTTCAGTCGCACGTCCGGGAACAGGGTCGACAGGTGGTTGGCCCAGTCGCCCATGGTCGGCATGCCGTCGGTGATTTCGTTGCGCGCGTCACCGGCCATGAACTGGCGGAAGGTCATGTGCGTCATGTCGTGGTAGCGGCCGTCGCGGATGACGAAATACATCGGCACGTCGAGCGCCCATTCGGCATAGTCGGCAAAGCCGAACTCGGGCGAGAAGCAGAATTCCAGCAGGCCCGAGCGCTGGTTGTCGGTGTCGCGCCAGATGTCGCCGCGCCAGCTCTGCATGCCGTTGGGCTTGCCGTCGGTGAAGGGCGAGTTGGCGAACAGCGCAGTGGAAAGCGGCTGCAGCTTCAGCGACACCTGCATCTTGCGGCGCATGTCGGCTTCGCTCTCGAAGTCGAGATTCACCTGGATGGTGCAGGTGCGGTACATCATGTCGAGGCCCTTGGTGCCGACCTTGGGCATGTAGGCGGTCATGATGTCGTAGCGCGACTTCGGCATGCGCGGCGTCTCGGCCAGCGTCCATTTCGGGCTGCCGCCGAGGCCGAGGAAGCGGATGCCCATCGGCTCGGCGATTTCGTGAACCTGCGCCAGATGTGCGTTGCCCTCGCGGCAGGTCTGGTGGATCGTCTCCAGCGGCGCGCCCGAAAGCTCGAACTGCCCGCCCGGCTCCAGCGAGATCGCACCCTGGCCGGTCGGCTCGACAAGGCCGATGATGCGGCCGGCATCGATGATCGGGTCCCAGCCGAGCTTGGTCTGCATTCCCTCCAGGATGGCGCGGATGCCGCGGTCGCCGCCATAGGGAACCGGCGCGTTGCCGTCGACATAGAAGGGAAATTTCTCGTGTTCGGTACCGATTCGCCATTTGTCGCGCGGCTTGTTGCCGGCTGCGAGATAGTCGACGAGTTCGTCCATCCCTTCGATAGGCCGGAAATCAGTGGTGTCGCGCGCCATGTATGCTTCTCCTGAAGGCGGAAGGACCGCGGGCGCTTGATGGACGATCGAGCGCTTGCCGATCAAGCGAAAAATCCTGAGCCTTCGTCAATAGATATTGAATGATTTCGCTGCACCCGCTGCGTCAAGCAAGTCCTTGTCTTGACTATCGCGCCGAAAGTGCCGCCTTGACCAGCGTCGATGCCGCTGCGCCTGCCGTTTCCATGTAGCTCGCATCGCGATTGAGCAGCACCACCGCGAAGGCACCGTCGAGCAGCAGCACGATCTGGCGGGCGAGCACCTCGGGCGACGCCGCGCCTGCTTCTGCCAGCACATCGCGCAGCCAGCCTTCGACGCGTTTCTTGTGAGCGATGCCGGTCTTGATCGCAGGATGGCCGGGCATGTCGGCAAGTTCGGCAGCCGTGCGCAGGAAACCGCAGCCTTTCCATTTCGGCTGGCGCGCGGCCCGGGCAAGATTGGTGAATATGGCCGCCACCTTCTCTGCCGGCCCGCCTTCCGCTTCTGCAAACCAGCGCTGGAACAGAGCGAGATTTGGCTGGTCGCGGCCGTCGAGATAGGCGGCGATCAACTCGTCTTTGCTGGCGAAATGGTAGTAGAGCGTGCGCTTGGTCAAGCCCGCCTTTTCGGCCACGGCATCGACGCTGACAGCCCTGATGCCGGCGCTGTAGAACAGTTTCGAGGCGGCGGTGACGATGCGTTCGCGCGTCGGAATGTCTGTCGGTTTCATCGTCTATGTATACCGACTAGTGAGTGTTTCCAAAAGGCAATTTCGCATATCCCTGCAGCAACTTGCACGCATGCGAGATTTTCCATGTCCATTGCCGTATCCGTCGCCGCCCCCAGCTCTGTCGAGATCGTCTGCGACGATGGCGTCGTGCTGCACGGCCATCTCTGGCCGCGGCCCTTCGGTTCCGGCTTCGGCACAGTCATCCTCAATCCTGCCACCGGCGTGCTGGCACGATATTATCACCGCTACGCCGCCTTTCTTGCCGGACACGGCCTCGATGTCCTGACCTACGACTACCGAGGCATTGGCGCCTCGCGGCCGGCCGACTTGCGCCGCTGCGGCTACCGATGGCGTGACTGGGGCGAACGTGATTTCGATGCCGCCCTGCGGTTCGTTTTCGCCCGCGATCCTGGCGCGCCGGTAATGGTCGTCGGCCACAGCATCGGCGGTTTCCTGCCCGGCCTCGCCAAATCTGCCCCGGTCATCACGCGCATGCTCACGGTCGGCGCCCAATATGCCTGGTGGCGCGACTATGCCGGGGACCAGCGCCTGCCGCTGTTCCTGAAATGGCATGTCGCGATGCCAGCGCTCACGGCCTTGCTGGGCTATTTCCCCGGCAAGCGCCTCGGCTGGCTGGAGGATCTTCCCTCTGGTGTGGCCAACGAATGGAGTTTTCGCCGCGCTCGCATGGAGCAGAGCCATCCCGAAGATGAGCGCGACGCTGTCCTTCGTCGCCTTGCCGCCGTTTCAGCGCCCATCCTCGCCATCGGCGTTTCGGATGACGAACTCGGCACGCCACAGGCCATCCGCCGGTCGTTGGCTTATTACTCCGGCTCCAACGCCACCCAGGTGCTGCTTTCGCCTGACGATTTCGACAAACAGGAGATCGGCCATTTCGGGCTGTTCCACAGTCGTCACGCAGCCGATTTCTGGCTCGACACGCTGCTCTGGCTGCGCGACGGCATCAATCCCTGGCCGGGCAGGGTGCTTGCCTGATTACCAGTCGCCGATTGCCGCCTGGATGACGGCCAGTGCTGCCACCGCCGCCGTGTCGGCACGCAGGATGCGCGGCCCCAGCGGAATGGCGGTCACGAAGGGCAGGGCGCGCAGCATGCGGCGCTCGTCGTCGGAGAAGCCGCCTTCAGGTCCGACCAGGAGGGCGAGCTTGCGTTCCTTGATGCCCTGCAGCGCTGCCATCGGATTGTTGGTCGAGGCATCTTCGTCGCAGAAGATCAGCCGCCGGTCCTTGTCCCAGCTGCCGAGCAACTGCTCCAGCTTCACCGCCTCGCGCACCTCGGGAATGGCCAGGATGCCGCATTGCTCGGCGGCCTCGACGGCATTGGCGCGCAGCCTCTCGATGCTCGGTTTCGCCAGCTGCGTGTGCTGCGTGATGACAGGCACTAGCGTGCCGGCACCCATCTCCACCGCCTTCTGCACGAGATAGTCGAGGCGGCCCACCTTCAGCGGCGCAAAGCAGTAGACGAGGTCCGGACGCTCCGGCTGCGGCCGCTGCAATTCCAGCACCTCGAGCTGCACCGCCTTCTTGGTGCGGCCGGTAATCTTCGCCGTCCATTCGCCGTGGCGGCCGTTGAAGAGCAGCACTTCCGCGCCTTCGCCGAGGCGAAGCACATGGGCGAGGTAGTGGCTCTGCTGCGGATCGGCATCGAAGGCCGCGCCGGAGGAGAGGTCATCGGGCATGAACAGCCGTTGCATCTTGTAGTTTGCGCGCATGGCCGAGCAATGCGGCAGGCCGTGGCGGTGGTCAAGGGGCAGCTGCGTGGCCTCTGGATATCCATGTTTGTTCATGTTATGTTCATCCTTTGCCGGGGGGCGGAGATGGCGATCTTTCGTGTCGTTGCTGCATGCCTTTTGTTGGCGGGTTGCGGTGCGCAGCTCGCCGCCGCCTACGGCATTCCAATCGTGCCAGCAGGGCAGAAGGAGCAGGTGTCCAAGAACATTTCGGCTGAACAGGATCCGCACACGGGCTTGATCAAAGTCTCGGGGCCGCTGATTTTTCATGACCGGAACCTGCTTGGAAACACCTACCTGATCCGCAGCTGGATCGATCCGAAGGGGCAGTCCGTAAACGACGACTTCCAGATCCTTGTCACCGGTCGATACCCGAAGCGCGTCTATCTCAAGCAGGCCTATGCCGATGGCGAAAAGGTAAGCACGATAGCAATCGATCGCGAGCGCGTCAGTTGCGCCGACTTCTGCATCATCAAGGAAGTAATTGGCCTCAACCTCACAGAAGACGAGATGGCGCGCCGCGCCGCGACCGGCATGTCCTTCAAGATCCTCGGTCGTCGCGCATCGCTGGTCATGACCATCCCGCCTGCCTATTTCGCGGCGCTGCTCGATGCCCATCGTGCCGCTCGCAGCGGACCTATGCCCCTGCCAAAAGCAACTCCGCGCTCGGGTGCCAGTCCGGCCGGTAGCCCTGATGCAACACGGCCAGCGTCGTCGCCGGCGTGATGATGCACATTTCGGCATCGGCCAGTTCGTAAAAGCCGAAGGCCGCGTCGTAGCCGCCGAAGCTCCAGCGCAGCGCCTTGCCGTCGTGCACCGCATAGTCCGAGGCCCCGTCCGAGAACATCGCCCCATAGGGCAGCAGCCGCAGCCCTTGCCGGTCTACTTCGACCGGCTTGCCGCCCGAGGCCAGCCTTTCCCGATGCAGCCGCCCGTCGATCTCGCCGACTTTCGGGTCTTCGGCGCCGAAGGCGCTGGCATAGGCTGCGCTGAAGGCCTGGGCGCGCGCGCGACGGCAATAGAAGCAGGGGCGGTGCCCGGCCGCCAGCGCCGTCACCTCGTCGAGGAAGAACAGCTCGGTCCAACCGGGCTTGCCACCGGGCCGGTTGCGCCCCATCGGCACGCGCCGGACGTCCTTGAACTCAAGCGCGCAGGTGATCCACGCCTTGGTCGCCCAGCGTTTATTCAGCAAGCTCTTTGTCTCGGGATCATGGACGATGCCGCGATTGCCGGTGAACAGGCCGCGCGCCGTGTCAGCATGGATCTCGCCGAATGGGTCGACCCGGTTCTGCAGTGGCATAGCTGTTCCTTCTTGGCTGCGTCGCGCGCCTCATGATAGGGCTCGCCGCAGCGTTGTCACTGTGCTGCTGAAAGGCTGAAATGCGCGTTCTTGTCGTCCAGAATTTTGCCAACACCGGCCTTGGCCAGGTCGGAGCCGCACTCGTCGAGGTCGGTGCCGAGATCGACCAGTGCAATGCCTATCTCGGCGACGCCCTGCCGGCCGATGCGGCAGGCCACAACGCCATGGTGATCCTCGGCGGCGGCCAGAATGCGCGCGACGACGCCCATTCCCCATATTTCCCGGCCTTGCTCGAGCTCGCTCGCGAATTTGTCGAACGGGACAAGGCGGTGCTCGGCATCTGCCTCGGCGGTCAGCTGATGGCGCGCGCCTTCGGCGGCCACAACCGCATCGGCGGCTCCACCGAATTCGGCTGGCACGGAATCACCCTGACCGAAGAGGCCCAGGACGACCTGGTTTTCAGCGATCTTCCCCAGCGATTCCCGATCTTCCAGTGGCACGACGATACCTTCACCTTGCCCGAGGATGCCGTGCGGCTTGCCGGCAGTTCGGTCACCGGCAACCAGGCTTTTCGCATTGGCCGCGCCGGCTATGGCATCCAGTTCCACTTCGAAGCCGACCGGCCGATGGTTCGCGACTGGAGCGAGGCCTTTGCCGAGACGATTGCTCAACGGCATCCCGATTGGCATCAGCGCCTCGACAGCGAGGCTGAGCTTCACGGCCCCGAGGCAGATGCCGTCGGCCTGGCACTGGCGCGGTCCTGGGTCGCCGCGATCTGACCGGTCGCGCCCCGCGTTTTCGTGACATTTTTGGCACGTCGAACAAAATCCGCCGGGGATAGTCATTTGCCTGCTGGATTGTGCCCCAAAGCCTTTCTAAAGACAGCTCCGCGCCAGTTGGCGATGGTATCGCGAATGAACCATCTCTGAGTGCCGCGCGACACAAGCCCGATACAGAACCACCCTAGAAGCACGGCCGTGAAGCCGCGCCTCGACGGCTTCGCTTAAACTTTTCGGAAACTTATTCGTAACTCTGCTCATGCAGAATGCAGGAAGCTCAACCTGAGATGACTCCCTTGAAAGCAGCGCTCCTGTCCTTCGCCATGCTGTCGGCAATCGTGCTCGGCGGCTTTGGGATCTATGCCGCCGATGCCGCGGCCGACCACCACGCCGTCGACGGCTACGGCGTCACCGCCTCCCGCTGAAGCCGGGCTTTTCCACTGAAAACAGACGTTTTTCCGCGCCCTCGATGAGGAGCGCGGTCAGCACGCCTGAATAGAACACGCCGGTGTCGATGTTGACCCGGTTGGCCAGCACCTCGGGCTCCGCCTGCGGTGTGTGCCCGTGCACCACCACCTTCGGGTGTAGTCCGGGATGGTTCAGGAACTGGTTGCGGATCCAGATGAGATCCTGCGGATCCTGCTGGTCGAGGGGAATGCCGGGTCGGATGCCGGCATGGCAGAAGAAGAAATCGCCGAAGGACGCCGAATAGGGCAGCGCGCGCAGGAAGCGCAGATGGCTGTCGGGCACTGCGGTTACGAGTTGGACGTGGCTTTGCCTGAGCCCCGACGCATCGCTCATGTTTAATCCGACGCCATAGGAGCGGGCCGTCTCTTGTCCGCCATGCCGGGCAAACAGCCCGTCCGCATCGGGCTTGGCAAGAAAATCGAGAAATCCGGTGTCGTGGTTGCCGGTCAAGACGATGTTGCGGCTGTCGCGCGCCATGGCCGCGAGGAGGTACTCGATCACGCCCCGGCTGTCGGGCCCGCGGTCCACCAGGTCGCCGAGATGGACGATGCGCCAGTCGCTGGGCTTGTCGCGCTCGATCTCCGCCGCGATCCGCCCATGCATTTCGGTGAGCAGGTCCAGATGCCCGTGAATGTCGCCGATGGCGTAGACCCGGATGCCCTCGGGGCCCCGGGCGTCGAGGAAATGCACGCCGGTCATGGCTTCCGGCCCGTCTCGGCGCTGTCGGTCCGCTGCCGCAGCCGCAGGCGCGAAATGCGCTGCCAGTCGCCGCTGCGCTCGGCCTCGGCCATGGCGCGCTCGAGATAGGTGATGTGGTCCATCGCCGCCTTGCGCGCGCCGGCCGGATCGCCAGCCACCACCGCGCGATGGATCGCCTTGTGCTGTTCGAGCAGCACGTCGCGCGTCCCGCTCACAGTGAACACCACAAGGCGGTTGTTGAACACGCCGTCCGACAACAGCCGGTAGCAGGAGCGCAGCGTGTGCAGCAGGATGATGTTGTGGGCGCATTCGCCCACCGCATGGTGGAACTCGACGTCGATTTCCGCTTCCTCTGTAGGGTCGGCGCGGGTATGTGCCGCCTCCATCCGCGCCATGATGCCGTCGAGCAGGGCGAGGTCCTCCGATGTCGCCCGCCGCGCCGCATACTCGGCCGCTAGTCCTTCCATCTCCCTGCGGTATTCAAGGTAGTCGGCCGCCGCCTTGCGGTGGTTGACGATCAATTCCATCACCGGCTTCGAAAACACCTGGCCGATGACATCGGCGACATGTGTGCCGCCGCCATGCCGTGTGACCATCAAGCCGCGCGCTTCGAGCGCCTTCAGCGCGTCGCGCAGGATCGGCCGCGACACGTCGAACTGCTTGGCCATCTCGCGTTCGCCGGGCAGCCGGTCGCCGGCGCGCAGCACGCCCTCGAGAATAAGGCTCTCGATCTGCTGCACCACCTCGTCGGCGGTTCGCGAATGCTCGATCCTGGAAAAGATGTCGCTCAAGGTCGTGTCCGGAGCCGTTGTCGGTCTGCAAGGATAGGTGCCCAGCCGCCAACTGGTCAAATTAATTATCCAATCCGTCGCATTCGTGCAGTCTCGATCACGCTCACCTTTATCAGCTTGGCCTAAAGTTCACGTTTGCCTGTTGCATTGAATTTCCCTAGAGGCTCGAAGCTTGGGCATCGAGGGAGCCATCTGTGACAGTCGATCCGTCGTCACTCGAATTCCTGCCGCGTTCCACCGGCAGCGTGATGGGATTCCCGGCGCATGAGGGCCGTCCCGGCGCTCTTGGCGAGGTGCATTCCAGGCCGCACCCGCTGGTCGAGAACCCGCGCGTGCTGGTCCAGCTCTCCTTCATGACCGAGGGCGGCTCGAGCGTCGACCACGCGGTGCTTTCCGAACTGTCGCGACGGTTGGGTATCGCCTCGCCCGATCGCCAGGCTCGCCACCACGCCATGAAGTGGGGGCAGGGCTCGCTGCGCTGGGAGCGGCACACCGAATTCTCGACCTATCTCTGGGAGGGGCCGCTGTCCGACAGCGGCCGGTCGCAGGAGGATTCGCCCTTCGGCAACGGTTTCAGCCCGCCCGGCACGGTCATTTCGGGCATCCGGCTGGAGATCCGCAAGTGGACCCCGGCCACCGAAAAGCTGATCGCCGGCTTCGATCCCACCAGCCTGTGCTATTCCATCGTCGAGAACGGTGCTGCCGCCATCGTCACCGACTTCCGCCAGGATGGCGACGGGCTGACACGCATCCTGATCCTCGATCGCGGTCTCACGCCGGCCCGTACCGGCGCACTGTCGCAGCGCCTGATCGACATCGAGACCTATCGCACGCTGGCCATGCTCGGCCTGCCGATGGCGCTGTCGCTTTCGAGCCGCGTCCGCCGCATCGAAGACCGGCTTGCCCAGGCGACCCGCGAGATGAAGGCGACCGAGACGCGCGACAGCCAGGCCTTGCTTGCCGATCTCACCGAGCTTGCCGCCGAGCTCGAGGCCGATGCTGCCTCCAGCCTCTATCGCTTCGGCGCCAGCCGCGCTTACGACGGCATCGTGCGCGAGCGCCTCGAGGCGCTCGAAGAGGAGGTTGTCGCCGGCTACGACACCTGGGCCGGCTTTCTCAAGCGCCGAGTCGCACCCGCCATGCGCACCTGCCGGTCGGTCGAGGAGCGCCAGGCCAACCTGTCGCGCAAGCTGACCCGTGCCACCACGCTCCTGCGCACCTGGGTCGATGTCGAGGTCGAGAGGCAGAACCGCGACCTGCTCGCCTCCATGAACAACCGCGCCCGCCTGCAATTGCGCCTGCAGCAGACGGTCGAGGGCCTGTCGGTTGCCGCAGTTTCCTATTATGTCGTCGGCCTGATCGGCTATGTCGCCAAGGGCGCCTCGACGGTGGACCATTTCTTCGCCCCGGAAGTCGTCACTGCAGCCTCGGTGCCGCTGGCGATCCTGCTTGTCTGGTGGGGTGTGCGACGCGTGCGCCGCGCCCACGAAGAGCCCAAGACAGCCCCGGGCGAGTAATTTTCCAATCGTGGCCTGCCCGAACGGGCAGCGCCTTCCCACCAGCGTCAGATTGACGCTGCGTGAGGTCGTTTGCTGGGCCGATCGGACCTCGACCTTCTTCCAATTTGCATCAGTTGGGCTTCACTGGTAAAAGCTTTTTACCAGTTGGCGACCGCAGGTGACCGATGTCCGGCATATCTATGCCCAAGCCCGATGCCGCAACCCTTGGCCGGCGCGACGAGATCGTCGCCGACATGCGCATCATCGTGCCGGGCGAAGGCGTGGTCGACGCGGTCAATGAGATGCGGGCGTTCGAGAGCGACGGCCTGACCGCCTATCGCCAACTGCCCATGGTCGTCGTCCTCCCCGAAACGGTGGCGCAGGTGTCGCGCCTGCTCAAATACTGCAACGATCGCAACATTCGCGTCGTGCCGCGCGGCTCGGGCACCTCCTTGTCAGGCGGTGCGTTGCCGCTCGAAGATGCCGTGCTCCTGGTCATGAGCCGGTTCAACCGCATCATCGAAATCGACTATCCCAACCGTGTCGTTGTCGCCCAGCCCGGTGTCACCAATCTCGGCATCACCACCGCCGTCGAACTGGACGGCTTTTATTATGCGCCCGACCCGTCCTCGCAGATCGCCTGTTCCATTGGCGGCAACGTCGCCGAGAATTCCGGCGGCGTGCACTGCCTGAAATACGGCCTCACCGCCAACAATGTGCTCGGCATCGAAATGGTGCTGATGAACGGCGAGGTCGTGCGTCTCGGCGGCAAGCATCTCGACGCCGAAGGCTACGACCTGCTTGGCATCATGACCGGCTCGGAAGGGCTGCTCGGCGTCGTCACCGAGGTCACCGTCCGCATCCTCAAGAAGCCGGAGACGGCGCGCGCGCTGCTGATCGGTTTCCCCACCAGCGAGCAGGGCGGCCAGTGCGTCGCCGACATCATCGGCGCCGGCATCATTCCCGGCGGCATGGAGATGATGGACCGGCCGGCGATCCACGCTGCCGAGGACTTCGTCCATGCCGGCTATCCGCTCGATGTCGAAGCGCTGTTGATCGTCGAGCTCGACGGGCCGGGCGTCGAGGTCGACCACCTGATCGGCCTGGTCGAGGCGATCGCCAACCGCAACGGCGCCACCACCTGCCGCATCTCGGCAAGCGAGCAGGAGCGGCTAACTTTCTGGGCCGGCCGCAAGGCGGCATTCCCGGCCGTCGGCCGCATCTCCCCCGATTATTACTGCATGGACGGCACCATCCCGCGCAAGGAACTGCCGCGCGTGCTCGCCGGCATGCGCGAGCTGTCGGAACAGTACGGCCTCGGTGTCGCCAATGTCTTCCACGCCGGCGACGGCAATCTGCACCCGCTCATCCTCTACGACGCCAACAAGCCGGGCGAACTCGAAAAGGCCGAGGCGTTTGGCTCGGACATCCTGCGACTGTGCGTCAAGGTCGGCGGCGTCTTGACCGGCGAGCACGGCGTCGGCGTCGAAAAACGCGACCTGATGCCCGAAATGTTCAACGAGATCGATCTCGACCAGCAGATGCGGGTCAAATGCGCCTTCGATCCCAACCACCTGCTCAATCCCGGCAAGGTGTTCCCGCAACTGCGCCGCTGCGCCGAACTCGGCCGCATGCACGTCCACCGTGGGCAGGTGGCGTTCCCCGACATTCCGAGGTTCTGATGCTTTTGAAGCAGGCGACCCTTGAAGGTATTAGGCGCGGCGACATCACGCTCGCCTTCCGCCGCTGGCAGCGGCCCACGGTCAAGGCCGGCACCGGCCTGCGCACGGCCGTTGGCGTGGTCCGTATCGGCGTGGTCGAGGTAGTAGATGAAGCCACGTTGTCCGAGGCGGACGCCCGTGCCGCCGGCTACAATGATCTTGGCGCGCTGACTGCCGATCTGCGCGACGGCGCCGATCGTACCCTCTACCGCATTTCCTTCGATGGCATCGAGGCTGACGCCCGGTTGTCGCTGCGCGAGGCGGTCGACCTCAGCGATGCCGACTGGCATGCGCTCGCCGTCCGCTTCGAAAGATGGGACAGCACCGCGCCGGGATATTTCCCGTCGATCCTGCGTCTGATTGGGCAAAATCCTGAGGTAGCGGCCGCTGTGCTGGCTGAACGCCTCGGCGTCGAGAAGCTCAAATTCAAGCAGGACGTCCGCAAGCTCAAGGAGTTCGGCCTGACCGAAAGCCTCGACGTCGGCTACCGCCTCTCGCCGCGCGGCACAGCCGCCCTCGAAAAGCTCCGGGAGCATCGGCTGTGATGGGCGCGCAGGATTTTGCGGGCTCGCAGGACTTGGGTTCCTCGCCCCCGCAAAGCGTAATGCAATTGCGTGCGCTTGCACTGAATGGTCCGGCCTGCGCTGTACCCCCACCCCTAACCCCTCCCCACAAGGGGGAGGGGGACCGCTGGGCCATTGGTTTCACCAAAACCGTCGAACGTTGGCTGAGGATGTCCGTGCCGAAAAGTTCCCCTCCCCCTTGTGGGGTGGGGTTAGGGGTGGGGGTGATTTCTTATGCGATTGCCTTGTGCCTTGCGGGGGCGAGGAACCCAAGGTTTTCCAGGTCATGACCACCTTCACGCCCACCACCTCAGCCGAAGTGCTCAGCGCCGTCCAATGGGCGCTGGCGGAAGAAGCGCCGCTCGAAATTCTCGGCCATGGTTCCAAACGCGCCATCGGCCGTCCGCTGCAGTGCGAGCATACGCTCGATCTGTCGCAGCTGTCCGGCGTCACGCTCTACGAACCCGCCGAACTGGTGCTGTCGGCCAGATCAGGCACGCCGCTTGCCGAGATCGAAGCACTGCTTGCCCAAAACGGCCAGCGGTTCGACTTTGAGCCCATGGATTACGGTCCGCTGCTGGGGCAGACGCCCGGGCGCGGCACCATCGGCGGCACGCTCGCCGCCAACCTCGCCGGCCCGCGCCGCCTCAAGGCAGGCGCCGCCAGGGACCATATTCTTGGCATTCATGCCGTCTCAGGCCGCGGCGAGGCCTTCAAGTCGGGCGGCCGCGTCGTCAAGAACGTCACCGGATATGACCTGTCCAAGGCCATGGCCGCATCGTGGGGCACGCTGGCCGTTCTCACCGACGTCACCTTCAAGGTGCTGCCCGCAGCGGAAACCGAGACCACGCTCGCCATCCGCGGCCTGCTCGACGACAACGCCACGGCCGCGATGGCCCTCGCCATAGGGTCGAGTGCCGAGGTCTCGTCCGCAGCCCATCTGCCCGAACGCATGGCCGCGCGTGTCACAGGCGGCAGCCTCGGCGGTGATCCCGCAACGCTGCTGCGCGTCGAGGGTTTCGGTCCGTCGGTCGCCTACCGCCTCGAACAGCTGAAACAGCTGCTTGGCAATGCCGGGGCGATCGAGGAGATTTCGGGCGAAGCATCGGCAGCACTGTGGCGCGACATGCGCGATGTCAGGCCATTCGCCGATGGCTCCGACAAGCCCGTCTGGCGCGTATCGATGCCGCCGGCGGATGCCCACAACATGGTGCTGGCCCTGCGCATGCAGGCAGCAGCCGACGCCTTCTACGACTGGCAGGGCGGCCTCGTCTGGCTGCGCATGGAGGGCGAGCCCGAAGCCGATCTGTTGCGTATGCTGATCAGGAAATTCGGAGGCGGCCACGCCACGCTGGTCCGCGCCCCGGCCGCCTGGCGCGCCGCTGTTCCGGTCTTCGAGCCGCAGCCTGCAGCATTGGCGGCACTTTCGGCCCGGCTGAAGGCCGAGTTCGACCCGAAGAACATCTTCAATCCTGGCCGCATGGTGCCCGGCTCCGGACCTGCTACCCTGACGGGTGCAACAGAGGGAAAAACACCATGAGCGACACACCTCCGCCCACGACACCGCGCCAGACCGACCGCTGGCTCGACCCCGGCCAGACCAATGTCCAGGTCATCTATATCCTCTACCTCGCTGGGCTGGTGATCGGCATCAGCGGCATAGTCGGCATTGTCCTGGCCTACATGAACCGCGGCAAGGCTGGCGGTTTCGTCGAGAGCCACTACACCTGGCTCATCCGCACCTTCTGGATTGGCCTGCTCTACGCGCTGGTATCCATTGTGCTGATGATGGTCTTCATCGGCTTCATCCTGATGTTCGCCGTCGCCGTCTGGTTCATCGTCCGCTGCATCGTCGGCCTTCAGGCATTGGGACGAGGCGAGCCGATCAAGAACCCCGACAGCTGGCTGATCTGAGAAAGCTCAAAACGCCGTGCAGACCAATTTCACCGCCGCCCAGCTTGCCGATCCGCATGTCGCAGAATCGGAGAAGATCCTGCGCAAATGCGTGCATTGCGGCTTCTGCACGGCGACCTGCCCGACCTATGTCACGCTCGGCAACGAGTTGGATTCGCCGCGCGGCCGCATCTACCTGATCAAGGACATGCTGGAAAACGGCCGGCCGGCCGACAAGGAAATCGTCACCCACATCGACCGCTGCCTGTCCTGCCTCGCCTGCATGACCACCTGTCCGTCGGGCGTGAACTACATGCACCTTGTCGACCACGCCCGCGCCCATATCGAAAAGACCTATCGCCGCCCTTTGATGAACCGGCTGACGCGCGGCGTGCTGGCCGCCGTGCTGCCATATCCCGGGCGGTTCCGCGCGGCGTTGCAACTGGCCCGGCTCGGCCGGCCCTTCGCCAACGTGTTCGACAGGGTGCCGGCGCTGAAACCGTTCGCCGCGATGCTCCGGCTCGCGCCCGCCTCGGTGCCAGCCGCGTCGGCCATGGCGACACCAGGCAGCCATGCCGCGAAAGGCACGAAACTTGGCCGCGTCGCCATCCTCACCGGCTGTGCCCAGCCGGTGCTCGAGCCCGGCATCAACGAGGCGACGGTGTCGCTGCTCACCCGGCTCGGCATCGAGGTCGTGGTGCCGAAGGGCGAGGGCTGCTGCGGCGCGCTCGTTCATCACATGGGACGCGAGGAGGCGGCGCTTGCCTCGGCGCGGCAGAATGTCGACGCCTGGACCCGCGAGATCGACAGTGGCGGCCTCGACGCCATCGTCATCACCGCTTCGGGTTGCGGCACGACGATCAAGGATTACGGTTTCATGCTCAGGCTCGACCCGGCCTATGCCGAAAAGGCAGCGCGGGTATCGGCGCTGGCCAAGGACGTCACCGAATATCTGGCGACCCTGGATCTGCCCGAGCCCCAGCGCAAGCCGGGCCTGACCGTCGCTTATCACTCGGCCTGCTCGATGCAGCACGGCCAGAAGATCACCCGCCAGCCCAAGGACCTGCTGTCGCGCGCCGGCTTTGTCGTCAAGGAGCCGCGCGAGGGGCATCTGTGTTGCGGTTCGGCCGGCACCTACAACATCATGCAGCCGGAGATCTCGGCGCGTCTGCGCGACCGCAAGGTCAAAAACATCGAGGCCACGGGTGCAGCGCTGGTCGCCACCGGCAATATCGGCTGCATCACCCAGATCGCCTCGGCGGCAAGACTGCCGGTGGTCCACACCGTCAAATTGCTCGACTGGGCCTATGGCGGCGACAAGCCGGCCGGGCTTGAGTGACCTGAAAGCCTCATCTCGCGCCAATCCGCTCTGCGCGCGCCGCGAGCAGGCAGGGCGCTGATTGAAACTTTGGCATGGAACATGCAAGGGTCCGGCGCGTTGCAAGCCTTCAATCACATGGAATGCCGATGTCGAAATTCACCCGCCGCAATCTTCTGGCATTGGCCGCAACCGGTGTCGCATCGGCTGCCCTTTCGGCATGCTCGACGACGCGCAGCGAGCGCGTGGCCGAACCGGCGTTTCCCGTGGCGCCGCCACCGCCCACCTTGCGCAATGACCCGTCCTTCACCGAGCCGCAGATGATGTATGCGCCGGTCATCGACAATGGCTATGACATTCCGGGCGTGCCGTTCAAGAAGATCGATCCGCGCTATTATCGCCAGGTCGTGGCCGACCCCACCGGCGAGGCGCCAGGCACCGTCGTCATCGATACCGCAGCCCACTTCCTCTATCTGGTCAGCGACAATGGCGAGGCCATTCGCTATGGCGTCGGCCTCGGCCGCGCCGGCTTCGAATGGGCCGGCCGCGGCGTCATCGAATGGAAGCAGACCTGGCCGCGCTGGTTCCCGCCTAACGAGATGATCGACCGCCAGCCGGAACTGGAAAAGTACCGTGCCCGCCAGATTCCCGGCAAGAACGAGTGGGAAGGCGGCATGCAGCCGGGCATCCAGAATCCGCTCGGCGCGCGTGCGCTCTACATCTTCCAGGATGGCAAGGACACGCTCTACCGCCTGCACGGCTCGCCGGAATGGGCCTCGATCGGCAAGTCCGTCTCGTCGGGCTGCGTGCGGCTGATCAACCAGGACATCATGGATCTTTACGACCGCGTGCCCGATGGCACGCCGATCGTTGTCACCAGCGGCCTGCAGATGGTTGCCAACCCCGCGACGCCGCAGGTCCAGGACGGCACCTGGAGGCTCTAGCGCGCCGTCGCTGGAGCCGGGTCGTCTACTCCGCCGCCAGCGTCGCTTCGGCCGTGCCGAACGTAGCGCGATAGACCGCACGCTGGCGGTTCAGCGCCACCATCGTGTTGCGCAGCAGGATCGCCACCGTCACCGGCCCGACGCCACCCGGCACCGGCGTGATCCATGATGCCACTTCCTTGACGCTCTCGGTGTCGACGTCGCCGACGATGCGGCTCGACCCGTCCGGCAGCGTTTCGGCATTGATGCCGATGTCGATGACAGCCGCACCCGGCTTGACCATGTCGGCCTTGATCAGCCGCGGTTTGCCCACCGCTACGAACAGCGCGTCGGCGCGGCGCGCATGGGCGGCCAACGAGCGTGTCATGTGGTGGCAGACCGTCACCGTCGCGCCTTCGCTCATCAGCAGGAAGGCGATCGGCTTGCCAACGATCTCGGAATGGCCGACGACCACGACCTCCAGGCCCTTGAGGTCGAGCCCGGTGGCCTTGAGCAGTTCCACCGAGGCAGCCGCCGTGCAGGGCGCGAGTTCGAGCTGGTTGTAGACGATGTTGCCGATCGAGGCCGGGTGCATGCCCTCGACGTCCTTCAGCGGATGCACCGCAGCCTGGATCGCCTTGATCGGAATGTGCGGCGGCACCGGCCGCTGGATGATGATGCCGGTGATACGCGGATCGGCGTTCATGCCGTGGATGGCTGCTTCGAGTTCGCCCGCCGTCAGCTCGGCCGGAAAGGGACGTTCTTCGAAGTCGATGCCGGCGAGTTCGGCCTTGGCGCGCTGGTTGCGGACATAGACATCGACCGCGGCGACGTCGCCGACGGTGATCGAAACGAGTTTCGGGCGGAAGCCTTCCTCGGTTGCCTTCTGCGCGGCAGCGCGCACTTCGGCGATGATACGGGCGGCCACGGGGCCGCCTTTCAGATAGCGGTTGTCATCGAGCGGCGGCATTCTTCTTCCTTCGGCGGTCGTCGATCCAGGATAGCCCCCGGATACGTCGGTACGCCTGGGGGAGGGTCGATCAGGTCAATTTTCATCCATGATAAACATTTTTTCCCAAGAGATCGAGCCGGAGAAGGCCAATTCGATCCCGAAAAGCGAAAAGGACAGCGCGATCTTCCGCCGCGCTGCCCTTCTGCTCGGGAGCCAGGCCTTTCGACCGGGCTCCGCCCCCGTAATCGAAAATTACCTGACGATGACCTTGGTGCCGACCGCGACCCGCTCGTAAAGGTCCATCACGTCCTCGTTGCGCATGCGGATGCAGCCTGAAGACACGGCGCCGCCGATGGTCCAGGGCTGGTTGGTGCCGTGGATACGGTAGAGCGTCGAACCGAGATAGAGCGCGCGTGCGCCGAGCGGGTTTTCCGGTCCGCCGACCATCATTGCCGGCAGCACGCGGCCCTTGGCGCGCTCGCGGGCGATCATCTCCGCAGGCGGGCGCCAGTCCGGCCATTCGCGCTTCGACGTCACCTTGTGCGTGCCCGACCATTCGAAGCCCGGCTTGCCGGTGCCGACGCCGTAGCGCCGCGCCTGGCCGTCGGCCTGCACGTGGTAGAGGAAGTTCTCATTGGTATCGATGATGATGGTGCCTGGCTTCTCGCCGCCATCATAGGCGACCATCTGCGGCAGGTAGATCGGGTTGATCTGCGGCTTGACGGTGCGCTTTTCCGGCGCGCGCAGCGCTGCGGTCTGTACCTGGGCAGCCTTGGGCTGGCGCGGCTGGGCGCTGCGCTGCTGCTGTACGGTGCGCTGCTGGACCTTGGGCGGCGCCTGCCTTGCCCGCGGTTGGACAGCCTGGCGCCGCTGCTGCCGCGGCATCGCCTCGGCCGGGCTGCGGCCGAGCTGCAGCACCCAGGGTGCGGAAAGGTCGGGGCTCACCACCACCGGTGGCCGCTCGGCGTAGCGGTCATAGGCAAGGGCCGGCGAAGCCAGCTCGGCCAGCAATGCGGCCGTTGCCAAAAGCATCAGACGTTTCTTCATGGACGCACTCTCAACACGTTCGTCGCTGCCGGGCAGGGCGATCCGTTCCCGGTTCCGGGTCATGTTGTCTTCGCGCCCCCACCGAAACGTGAATCGGGTTGCTTAAAATGCGCGTTTGTCAGGAAACCTTTTGGTGTGGTTACCGGCCGGTTCAGGAGTCTGGTAAAGCACGGGTAAATCAGCACTTCTCGCTGTTAACGAACGGATTTGAGATGGAAGAGAAAAAGACAGGCCTTATGCTGGGTGCAGACGGGGCGACCCGCTGCTTCTGGCCGGGCACGTTGCCCGACTACCTGCATTACCATGACAACGAGTGGGGTCGGCCGGTCACCGACGAGATCAGGCTGTTCGAGAAGATCTGCCTGGAGGGTTTCCAGTCCGGCCTGTCGTGGCTCACCATCCTGCGCAAGCGCGACAATTTCCGCGAGGCGTTTTCCGGCTTCGATTTCGACAAGGTCGCCGAATATGGCGAGACCGACATCGAGCGCCTGCTCGGCAATCCCGGCATCGTCCGCCACCGCGGCAAGATCGTCTCGACCATCAACAATGCCCGCCGCGCCCGCGAATTGGCCGACGAGGCCGGTTCGCTTGCGGCATGGTTCTGGAAGTTCGAGCCCGGCGCGGATGAGCGCCCTGAAGTGGTCGACTATCCCACGCTGATCGCCAACCCGACGACGCCGACCTCGACGCGGATATCGAAGGAGCTGAAGAAGCGCGGCTGGAGCTTTGTCGGCCCGACCACCGTCTACGCCTTCATGCAGGCGATGGGGCTGGTCAATGACCATATCGAAGGCTGCATGTGCCGCCCGAAGATCGAGGCCGAGCGGAAGGCGTTCAAGCGGCCGGTGTGAGGCCTTCCCTTCTCCCACAAGGGGAGAAGGGAGCAACACTCACCGCTCATACCGGCCCTTGTATCCGCTGCCGGCGATGTCCCAGACCAGCGCCCGGCCGGAGACCGTCAGCACCAGCCCGCCGAAACCGCGATCTTCCGGCGTGTGCCGCCGCGAGGCTGACGATCGTCCGGCGGGGATCACCTCGACGGTTCCGCCGCGCTTCACCCAGCAGCCCTTGCCGTACTGGTCGTTGGCGCCATAGGCGAGCATGAACTCGAAGCTGCCGTCCGGCCTGAGCAGCAGTTCGGAGCCGACCTCCATCACGCCGTTGAGATAATAGTGGCCGGCCAGCTTTGCATCGCCGGGCTTGCAACCGCCGCCGGCCAACGCGCCGCCGCTCGTGGTGCAGGCGGCAAGCACCAGCGCGCTCATGGCGGCGAGGGTCGCAATCGTCTTCGGCACCGGCGTCGCTTTCCAGGGGCGCATCGGCATCAGGCGCTCGTGCCCGTCAACAGCAGGCTGGCCGCGATGGCGCCCACCGTCGCCAGTGCCGGGTACAGCACCAGGACACAGGTCATCAGCGCGTCGCGTGCGGTCGCAGGCTTCCTGGCTGCGGGCTTTTCCGGCCCTGCTGGACGCAGCCGGGCCGACGTCTTGTCGATTTCTCCAGTGTTGCTGGACATGGCAGTCGTTCCATCGTTCGGTTGCGGCGGCTTATCGGGCGCGGCTGTTTCGGCACGATGTCGGCGCGCGGCCGCTTTGTTTCGGCCTTGCCGGTTGCGGCGCGCGCCAAACGCTTGCCGCTCCACCCCATTTCGGTTACGAAACGCCGCGCCGTGATCGCGGCCCAAAATTTCTGGAAAAGTGCGGAATTCGACCATGGCCGACAAATCGGAAAAGATGAAAGCGCGGCTGCCGCGCGGCTTCGTCGACCGCAGCGCGGACGACATCCGGGTCGTCGAGAAGATGATGGCGAAGATCCGCGAGGTCTACGAGCTCTACGGTTTTGAGCCGGTCGATCAGCCGCTGATCGAATACACCGACGCGCTCGGCAAATTCCTTCCCGACCAGGACCGTCCCAACGAGGGCGTGTTCTCGTTCCAGGACGACGACGAGCAGTGGCTGTCGCTGCGCTACGACCTGACCGCGCCGATGGCGCGCTTCGTCGCCGAGAATTTCGAGAAGCTGCCCAAGCCCTACCGCAGCTACCGTTCCGGCTGGGTGTTCCGCAACGAGAAGCCCGGTCCCGGCCGCTTCCGCCAGTTCATGCAGTTCGATGCCGACACCGTCGGCACGCCGGGCGTCGCGGCGGACGCCGAGATGACCATGATGATGGCCGATGTCATGGAAGCGCTCGGCATCAAGCGCGGCGACTACGTTATCCGCGTCAACAACCGCAAGGTGCTCGACGGCGTTCTCGAGGCCATTGGCCTCGGCGGCGACGACAACGCCAACCGCCGGCTGACCGTGCTGCGCGCCATCGACAAGCTCGACAAGTTTGGGCCCGAGGGCGTCAAGCTCTTGCTCGGCAAGGGCCGCTGGGACGGCGGCCAGGAAGGCGAGGGCGACTTCACCAAGGGCGCCGGCCTGGACGATGCGGCGATTAACACCGTTATTGCCTTCACTGAAGCCGGTGCTGCCGATTCCGACACCACGGCTGAGAACCTCAAGGCCATCGTTTCGGGCAATGTTCGTGGCACTGAAGGCGTGGAAGAACTGGCCCAGATCGGCGCGCTCGCTGCTGCGGCCGGCTATGACGACGGCCGTATCAAGATCGACCCCTCTGTCGTGCGCGGCCTCGAGTATTACACCGGTCCCGTCTACGAAGCTGAGCTGCTCGCCGAAATCCCCAATGACGAGGGCCAGGTCGTGCGCTTCGGCTCCGTCGGCGGCGGCGGTCGTTACGACGGTCTCGTCTCGCGCTTCCGCGGCGAGCCCGTGCCGGCCACCGGCTTCTCCATCGGTGTGTCGCGCCTGATGACGGCGCTGAAGAACCTCGGCAAGCTCGACACATCGGACGTGATCGCGCCCGTGGTCGTGCTGGTCATGGACAAGGACACCGAAAGCCTCGGCCGCTACCAGAAGATGGTCGCCGACCTCCGCCGCGCCGGCGTGCGCGCCGAGATGTATCTCGGCGGTTCAGGCATGAAGGCCCAGATCAAATATGCCGACCGCAGGGGCTCGGGCGTCGTCGTCATCCAGGGTGGCGACGAGCGCGCCAATGGCCAGGTCCAGATCAAGGACCTGATCGAGGGCGCCCGCATGTCGGCCGAAATCACCGACAATGCCGAGTGGCGCGCCGCGCGTCCGGCCCAGATCACCGTGTCGGAAGTCGACCTCGTCGCTGAGGTCAAGAAGATCCTCGCCGCGCAGGCGGAAGAGCGGGCGAAGCTGTAAGGCCATGAACGCGCGTTATCCGGCCATCGCGTCCGATATCCTCAAGCTCTTCGCCGCGCGGGGGGCCGATGCGGTCGACGTTCCGGTGCTGCAGCCGGCCGATCCGTTCCTCGACATGGCCGGCGAGGACCTGCGCCGACGCATCTTCCTGACCGAAAGCGAGACCGGCGCGTCGCTCTGCCTGCGGCCGGAATTCACCATTCCTGTCTGCCTCGACCACATCCACACCCAGTCCGGCACGCCGCGCCGCTATTCCTATCTCGGCGAGGTGTTCCGCCAGCGCCGCGAGGGCGGCAGCGAGTTTTTCCAGGCCGGTGTCGAGGATCTCGGCGACACCGACACGGCGGCAGCCGACGCGCGCTCGGTAGCAGACGCGCATGCGCTTCTGTCGCTTTGCCTGCCCGGCCATGACCTCACCGTCACGCTCGGCGACCAGGCGATCTTCGAGGCGGTGCTGGCAGCGCTTGGCCTGCCGCGCGGCTGGCGCATGCGCCTTGCCCGCGCTTTCGGCTCGGCCGAGCTTCTGGCGGCTGCCCTTGGCGATCTCGCGGCCCCCACGCGCACATCGGCGCTTGCCGAACCGGTCGCCTCGCTGGTTGCATCGGGCGACCATGACGCACTTGCCGCCCATATCGCCGCCGGCATGGAGCAGGCCGGCCTGTCGCCCTCGGCCGGCCGCACGCCCAACGACATCGCCCGCCGCCTGATCGAAAAGGCCGAACTGCGCAGCGTTCGCCTGTCCAGCGACGCCTTCGAGGCGCTGGAACGGTTCCTGGCGATCCATGTCTCGCTCGACGAGGCTCCCGCGGCCCTCAAGGAGTTCGCTGCCGGCGCAGGGCTCACGCTCGGTGCCGCCTTGGACAATTTCGCCGCCCGCGCCAAGGCTGTCGCCGGCCATGGCCTTGCTGCCGGTTCGGTGCGCTATGACGCCGCCTTTGGCCGTCCGCTCGACTATTACACCGGCCTGGTGTTCGAGATTTCCGGGCCCGATGCCGAACGCCCGCTGGCCGGTGGCGGCCGCTACGACCGGCTGCTGACGCTGCTCGGCGCCGGCAAGCCCATTCCGGGCGTCGGCTTCTCCGTCTGGCTCGACCGCATCGAAGCCTTGAGGGAGGCGCGCTGATGGCCATCTCGATCGCACTTCCCTCCAAGGGACGGCTCAAGGAGCAGGCGCTCGACGTGCTGGCCAAGGCCGGTTTTGTCGTCAACCTGCCCGATGACGACCGCCGCTACCGTGCTTCGATCGAGGGCAGGGCGGATATCGAGATCGCCTTCCTGTCGGCCTCGGAGATTTCGGGCGAGATTGGGCAGGGCAATGTCGATCTCGGCATCACCGGCGAGGATCTCATCCGCGAAAATCTCGCCGATTGGGAGAGCAAGGCCGAGATCGTCGCGCGCCTGGGCTTCGGCCACGCCGATGTCGTCGTCGCCGTGCCCGACATCTGGCTCGACGTCGATACCATGGCCGACCTCGATGATGTCGCCGCCGATTTCCGCCAGCGCCACGGCCGTCGCCTGCGCATCGCCACCAAATACTGGCGGCTGACGCAGCAGTTCTTTTCCCAGATGCACGGCATCCAGGTCTACCGCATCGTCGAAAGCCTGGGCGCCACCGAAGGCGCGCCTGCTGCGGGTTCCGCCGACGTCATCGTCGACATCACCTCGACCGGCTCGACCTTGCGCGCCAATCACCTCAAGATCTTGTCGGACGGCGTCATCCTGCGATCGCAGGCCTGCCTGGTGCAGTCGCGCAAGGCGCGCGGCGCCGCCGACGCGGCGACGCTTGCCGGGTTCAATGCTGCAATAGCGGCTGCAGTCCGCGGATAATCCGCGCAAGCTCCAGGCATTCATTGTGCCTGGGGCTGTTGCGGCGCCAGGCAAGGCAGATGCGCCGTTCCGGCACCGGTTCGGCGAAGGGCACGATCTTCAGGTCGCGCTGGTCGTGCGCCGGCCCTGCCGCCATCGCCGGGATGAGCGTCACCCCCAGCCCATGAGCAACCATCTGCAGCAGCGTGGTCAGGCTGGTCGCGCCATAGTTGGCCATTGCCACCGGCTTGACGCTGCCGCACACCGCCAGCGCTTGTTCGCGCAGGCAGTGGCCTTCCTCCAGCAGCATCAGCCGTTCGAGTGCCGGGCTTTCCGGCGGCACCGGTGGCGAGACGAAGTCAGGGTCGTCGGCGGGCACGGCAAGATAAAAGCGGTCCGAAAACAGCTCCTGTGTCGTCAGCCCGGAATAGTCGAGCGGCAGGGCGGCAACGAAGGCGTCGATACGCCCGTTCAGCGCCTCCTCGGCAAGCGAGCCGGTGATCGCCTCGCGCAGTTCCAGCCGGAGCTTTGGATATTCGCGTTTCAGCGCCGGCAGGATGTGCGGCAAAAGATAGGGCGCGACGGTCGGGATGACGCCGAGCCGCAACCGCCCCTCCATCGCCAGCCTGCCGCGACGGGCTGTCGTCTCGACCTCGCGGATCTGGGCCAGGATGTTTTCGATGCGCGGCTGTAGCTCGAGCGCATCCTCGGTCATCCGCACCGCCTTGCCGCCGCGCTCGAACAGGATGCATCCGAGCCTTTCCTCCATCTCGGCGATCTGCGCCGAGAGCGCCGGCTGGCTGACCCCGGCGAACTCGGCTGCCCGGCCGAAATGCAGCATCTGGGCCAATGCCGCGAAATATTCCATCTGTCGGATTGTCAGGCGTATCATAATCAAAGGTTATCAAGATTGTTTGAAAAGGCAATTTGGCTTTATCAAAATCCGATCCTAGACTGGAATGGTACCAATGAGGCGGCGCACCCTGTTGCGCTGCCCAGGACCGTCTAGCGAGTTGAAGCCACGAGGGAGGCGCAAGCCATGACAAGACCGACGATGACCACCAGTGCGGGCGCGCCGGTATCGGACAATCGCAATTCCATCACTGCCGGCGAATGCCGCCCGGCCCTGCTGTAGAGCTGCCAACTCATCAAGAGGCGGACCCAGGTCCGCAAGCACCTACGCAAAGACGTTTCGGAGAGAAAAATGGACGCAAAGACCGACGAAAACAGCGCGGGCAAATGCCCCGTCGCGCACACCACTGCCGGCAGGACCAATCGTGACTGGTGGCCGAACCAACTGGATCTCAAGGTCCTCCACCAGCACTCCAGCCTGTCCGATCCGATGGGCGAGGCGTTCGATTATGCCAAGGAGTTCGAGAGCCTCGACCTCGATGCCGTGATCAAGGACCTCACTGCCCTGATGACGGATTCGCAGGACTGGTGGCCGGCCGACTTCGGACACTACGGGCCGCTGTTCATCCGCATGGCCTGGCACAGCGCCGGCACCTACCGCATCGGCGACGGCCGCGGTGGCGCGGGCGCCGGACAACAGCGCTTCGCGCCGCTCAACAGCTGGCCGGACAACGTAAATCTCGACAAGGCCCGCCGCCTTCTGTGGCCGGTCAAGCAGAAATATGGCCGCAAGATCTCCTGGGCCGACCTGATGATTCTCGCCGGCAACGTCGCGCTGGAATCGATGGGCTTCAAGACCTTCGGCTTCGCCGGCGGCCGCGCCGATGTCTGGGAGCCTGAAGAGGACATCTACTGGGGCTCCGAAGGCAAGTGGCTGGCCGACGAGCGCTACAGCGGCGACCGCGATCTCTCCAACCCGCTCGCGGCCGTCCAGATGGGCCTGATCTATGTGAATCCGGAAGGGCCGAACGGCACCCCGGATCCGCTTGCATCGGCGCGCGACATCCGCGAGACCTTCGCGCGCATGGCGATGGACGACGAGGAAACGGTTGCCCTCATCGCCGGCGGCCACACCTTCGGCAAGACCCATGGCGCCGGCGATGCGGCCAATGTGGGCGCCGAACCGGAAGCGGCCGACATCGAGCAGCAGGGCCTCGGCTGGAAGAACAGCTTCGGCACCGGCAAGGGCGGCGACGCCATCGGCAGCGGCCTGGAAGTCACCTGGACCACGACGCCGACGAAATGGAGCGGCAACTTCTTCTGGAACCTGCTCGGCTACGAATGGGAGCTGACCAAGAGCCCGGCCGGTGCCCATCAGTGGACCCCCAAGCACGGCATGGGCGCCGGTACGGTGCCGGATGCGCACGACAAGTCCAAGCGTCACGCGCCCTCGATGCTGACCAGCGACATCGCGCTGCGGGCTGATCCCGCCTACGAAAAGATTTCGAGGCGCTTCTTCGAGAACCCGGACCAGTTCGCCGACGCCTTCGCCCGCGCCTGGTTCAAGCTCACCCACCGCGACATGGGCCCGATCGCACGCTATCTCGGTCCGCTCGTCCCCAAGGAAGAGCTGATCTGGCAGGACCCCATTCCCGCGGTCGACCATGTCCTGGTCGATGAGCAGGACATTGCCGCCCTGAAGGACAAGATTCTCGCCGCGGTACCCTCGGTGTCGCAGCTTGTTTCGACGGCCTGGGCATCGGCCTCGACGTTCCGTGGCTCCGACAAGCGCGGCGGCGCCAACGGCGCGCGCATCCGCCTTGCGCCGCAGAAGGACTGGGAAGTCAACCAGCCGGCGCAACTGGCCTCTGTTCTGGAAAAGCTCGAGGCGATCCAGCAGGAGTTCAACGCTTCGCAATCGGGCAACAAGAAGGTGTCGCTTGCCGACCTGATCGTTCTCGGCGGCGGTGCCGCAATCGAGAAAGCCGCCAGGGATGCCGGCCAGGAGGTGAAGGTGCCCTTCGCACCGGGCCGCATGGACGCCTCGCAGGAGCAGACTGACGTCGAATCCTTCGCGCCGCTCGAGCCGTCCGCCGACGGCTTCCGCAACTATCTCCGGGGCAGGCAGCGCCTGACCTCAGAGGAAAACCTGATCGATCGGGCGCAACTGCTGGCACTGTCGGCACCCGAGATGACGGTGCTGGTCGGCGGCCTGCGCGTGCTCGGCGCCAATGCTGCAGAGTCCGCGCACGGCGTCTTCACCGCGCGGCCCGGAACCCTGACCAACGACTTCTTCGTCAACCTGCTCGACATGGGCACGGAGTGGAAGGCGGTTTCGGATGCCAGGGACGTGTTCGAAGGGCGCGACCGCAACACGAACGAGGTCAAGTGGTATGCCACCCGCGTCGACCTGATCTTCGGTTCGCACTCGCAGTTGCGCGCGCTGGCCGAAGTCTACGGCAGTGCGGACGCCCAGGCGAAGTTCTCCAGGGATTTCGTGGCGGCATGGACCAAGGTGATGAATGCCGACCGCTTCGACCTCGTGCAGACGCTGAAGGCGGCGTAATAACCACTCGCGACAACCGATAGGGCAGGCGCGGAGCGATCCGCGCCTGTTTTGTTTTGCGGCTGGCCTTTGAGGTGCAAAGATTTTGCTCTGTGAGCGGCGGCCAGTGCTTGTGCAATTCGTCCCGGCTGTTTAGCTAGGCCCTATACGGGTCAACCGAAGACGGATCACCGAACATGCGACTTGGCGGAAGGCTGGCAGCAGCCATCGAAGTACTCGACGATATCGAGAGGCGGCATCGTCCCGCCGCCGATGCACTCAAAGACTGGGGACTTTCCCATCGTTTCGCCGGCGCTGGCGATCGTGCGGCCATTGGCAACATCGTTTATGACGCGCTGCGCCGCAAGCGCTCCGCCGGCTGGCTGCTTGGCGACGAGACCTCGCGCGCATTGGGCTTCGGCGCGCTCCTGCTCGAATGGGACCAGTCGGCCGAAGCGCTCAACCAGACGCTCGATGGCGACAAGTTCGCGCCCGAAGCGCTGAGCACCGCGGAGCTGGCCGCCATAGCCGAGCGCAAGCTCACTGATGCGCCCGATGCCGTCCGCGCTGACAGTCCCGACTGGTGTGCGCCGCTTCTCGAACGCGCTTTCGGCACCGACTGGGTGGAGGAGGGCGCCGCCCTTGCCGCCCGTCCGCCGCTGGATATCCGCGTCAACACGCTGAAGGCCGACCGCGACCGCGTCATCGCCGAACTCGAAGGCACCCAGGCCGCGCCGATGGCGCTCGCACCGCATGGCGTGCGCATCCCGCCGATCGACGGCAGCGGCCGCCACCCCAACGTCCAGGCCGAGCCGGCCTTCCAGAAGGGCTGGTTCGAGATCCAGGACGAGGGCTCGCAGCTAGCGGCCGAACTTGCCGGCGCAACCCCTGGCATGCAGGTGCTCGACTTCTGCGCCGGCGCCGGCGGCAAGACGCTGGCGTTGTCGGCGGCGATGGAGAACCGCGGCCAGATTTTCGCCCACGATTCGGAAAAGTCGCGCCTTGCGCCGATGTTCGATCGCCTGCGCCGCTCCGACAACCGCAACGTTCAGGTCGTCACCAAGCCGTCCGAATTGTCGGGTCTCACCGGCCATATGGATCTGGTGCTGATCGACGCGCCCTGCACCGGCAGCGGCACTTGGCGCCGCCGGCCAGATGCCAAGTGGCGTCTCACCCAGCGCCAGCTTGATGTCCGCAAGGCCGAGCAGTCGGCTATCCTCGACGCCGCCAGCGCCTATGTGAAGCCGGGCGGTCTCCTCGTCTACATCACCTGCTCGGTATTCGACGAGGAAAACGCCGACCAGGTCGACGCCTTTTTTCAGCGCGACAACGGCTTTGCGGCCATCGATCACCGCGCGCTGTGGCAGGCCCGTTTCCCCGGCCGCGACGATGCCGTGCGCCTTGGCGCGCAGGGCCTGTCGCTGACGCCGGCCAGGAGCGGCACCGACGGCTTCTATTTCGCCGCCATGCGCCGCAAGGGCTGACGGCGAAGTTCAAATCGCCTCAACCATTGACGATCCGGACTTGTCCTCCAGTTGAGAGCGGGGCGGCGCATCAGGCCGTCCTCTTGTTCTGGAGGTTCGATGAGCAGACTTCTCACCCTGCTTGCATTTGTCGTCGTCGTGCTCGGCGGCGGCACGCTGATCGGCTACGTGACGCTGCCGGGCGACTGGTATGCCGGACTGGCCAAGCCGTTCTTCAATCCGCCCAACTGGATTTTCGGCCCTGTCTGGTCGGTGCTTTACATCCTCGTGGCCATCGCTGGCTGGCGCGTCTGGCAGCGCGATCCCTGGGGTGGCGCCATGCGGTTGTGGATCGCTCAGCTCGTGCTCAATTTCCTGTGGTCGCCGACTTTCTTCGGCCTGCAGCAGCCCGGCCTGGCTTTGCTGGTCATCGTAGCGCTTCTCGGCGCCATCTCGGGTTTCATGGTGCTTGCGAGCAGAAAGGACGGCATTGCCGCCTGGCTGTTTGCGCCCTATGCCGCCTGGGTTGCCTTCGCCACGCTGCTCAATGCATCGATCTGGTGGCTCAACTGACGTTTGCGCTGCAGCATTTGCGATTGCCTGCATTTGCCTGCTTTGCGATAAGCAAGGCGAGAGGAACATCTAACATGGCAGCCAAGATCGTACCCACACCCGACTATGACGAGCGCGTCAGGGCCTCGTTCGCGCGTCAGAGCGCGATGCGGACCATCGGCGCCGAACTCACGCTCGTTACCCCCGGCATCATCGAGATCGAGATGCCGTTTTCGGATCAGTTGACCCAGCAGCACGGCTTTCTTCATGCCGGCATCCTCTCGACCGCGCTTGATTCTGCCTGCGGCTACGCGGCCTTTTCGCTGTTCCCGGAAAGCACCAGCGTCCTGACCATCGAGTTCAAGGTCAATCTCCTGGCCCCCGGCAAGGGCGAGCGTTTCCTGTTCCGCGGCTCGGTCACCAAGCCCGGCCGCACCATCGTCGTCGCCGACGGCCAGGCCTATGCTATCGCCGCCGATGGCGAGGCCAGGCTGATCGCCACCATGACCGGCACCATGATGGCCATTGCCGGCCGCGACGGCATCGAGGGGTAGACCATGCCGGGCATGACGCAATTTGCCGGCCGCAATGTGCTGTTCGTCATGGCGGCAGATGCCGAATACGGCCCGCACCTGCAAAAGCTGTTCACGCCGCTGATGACCGGCATTGGCCCGGTCGAGGCAGGCGTCAGGGTAGGCGCTGAACTTGCGCTGCTCGCCGCCTCCAACTATCTGCCCGATCTCGTCGTCTGCCTTGGTTCCGCAGGCAGCCGCCGGCTCGATCACACCGAGGTCTATCAGGTGACTTCGGTCTGTTATCGCGACATGGACGCATCGGCCCTCGGTTTCGAGAAGGGCAGGACACCGTTTCTCGACCTTCCCGCGACCCTGGACCTGCCGTTGCGCATCCCCGATGTGAGGCAGGCCAGCCTGTCGACCGGCAGCACCATCATTTCAGGTGCCGCCTACGACGCCATCCCGGAAGACATGGTCGACATGGAGACTTTTGCCGTGCTGCGCGCCTGCCAGATCTTCGGCGTCCCGCTCATCGGCCTGCGCGGCATTTCCGATGGCGCAAACGACATCAGCCATGTCGACGACTGGACCGAATATCTCCATGTCGTCGATGAGAAGTTGGCCCATGCTGTCCATCTTCTCGGCCAGGCGATCCAGAGCGGCACTCTCAAGCTTTAGCCGCCGGCCATGCGGCGCTGCGCTCTTTTGTCATAAGTTTTGCCCCGACGTTTGATGTATGCGGCGCACAGTCGTGCACACTCATCGACACTGACGCGCTTCCTCGATCCGGGTTCTTGCTCGGACCGGGCGGGCGCGACAGCGCCGAAGCGTGCGCGCTTTTTCAGGAGTAGCCTACGAAATGATGATCATCCGCATATCCAAGACCGCCGCTGTTGCCGCAACCGCGCTGTTTTCAACGCTTGTCGCCTTCGGCAATCTGACCGACTACGGCACCAACTTCGCTTTCGTGCAGCATGTGATGAGCATGGACACGATCTTCCCGGATGCGGCCATCAAGTACCGCGCCATCACCAATCCCGCACTTCACAACCTGTTTTACTTCCTGATCATCGCCGCTGAATCGCTGACCGCCATCCTGTGCTGGATCGGCGCCTATCGCCTCGCCACCAACCTTCGCAATGACGCACGCAGCTTCAACGCCTCCAAGACGCTGTCGATTGCCGGCCTGACGCTTGGCTTCCTGGTATGGCAGGTCGGCTTCATGTCGGTCGGCGGCGAATGGTTCGGCATGTGGATGTCGAAGACGTGGAACGGCGTCCCCGACGCCTTCCGCTTCTTCATCACCATTCTGCTGGTGCTTGTCTTTGTTGCCCAGCGCGACGAAGAACTCGCCTGACGAGATTTGGATGGTCGCCCCTTGGGCGGCCATCCTTGCCTACCGCGCCGCGCGCGGCAGCCCCTTGGCATTGCCGAAAAGGATGCCGGCAAGCCTCACCCTGACATCGCGATCCTGGTTCACATAGGTGATTGATCCTGCCTCGTGGTCGAGCGTCCAGCGGCCGACAGCCCCATTGTCCCAGTCGACCACGTAGCCGCCCTCGGCGAGCGCCCAGCTTCCCTTCCGCGTTTCCCCGTCGTCGAGCAGCATGTGCGCCCTGTTGCCGGTTTCGAAATAGACGTAGGCCTCCTTGCCGTTGCGGTCGAGCACATGGGTCGTGCCTGCTATCAACACCCTCAGCGAGGCCTGGTCGAGAATTGCCATGTTCGGTTCCTTCCACTATCAAGGTAGTCAAGCATCTTGACGATATGCATGATTGGAAAAATGGTCAAGCTACTTGACGAAAAAGACGCCAAGGCATTGCCCGACCATATCGGCTGGCGCCTGTGGCAAGCGAGCCGCGCCTGGAAGGCTGAGTTTGCCGAGGCGATGCGCGCGGCCGGCCATGGCTGGTTCAGCGAAGGCCGAGCCGGACTGCTCGGCCACATACCCCGCCGCGGCACCAGGCAGGCGGCGCTGATCGAACGCATGGGGATCTCCAAGCAGGCGGTGCAGCAATTGCTCGACGGCCTGGAGGCCGAAGGTGTCATCGAACGCACGCCCGACCCGGAGGACAAGCGTGGCAAGTTTGTGCGCTACACGTCAAAGGGGCTGGCTGCACTCGACGACGGCGACCATATCAAGATCGACATCGAGAAGCGCTACCGCGAGCGTCTGGGCGAGGGGTCTTTCGAGGCGTTGATGGCGGCCCTGCGCGGGCTTGCCGAACCGCAGGCGAGCTGATTGGCAGCCGGCCTTGGCCGGCCATTGCGCTCCCTGCCTGCCAGCCATGCAATCCAGCCCATTGCACAGACTCGAATCTTTCTTTAAACGCCCGCCATGAAGAACTCCGAGCACCCCGAAACCGTCCTCATCATCGACTTCGGCAGCCAGGTGACGCAGCTCATCGCGCGTCGCGTCCGCGAGGCCGGGGTCTATTCCGAGATCGTTCCCTTCCAGTCGGCCGCCGAGGCCTTCAAGCGGATCAGCCCCAAGGCGGTGATCCTCTCGGGCAGCCCGCACTCCACGGTCGACATCGGCAGCCCGCGCGCTCCTGACGCCGTCTTCGAGGCCGGCATCCCGGTGCTCGGCATCTGCTACGGCGAGCAGACCATGTGCGCCCAGCTCGGCGGCAAGGTCGAAGCCGGCCACCATCGCGAATTCGGCCGCGCCTATCTCGAGATCGAAGACGAAAGTGCTTTGTTCGACGGCGTCTGGGCCAAGGGTACTCGCCATCAGGTGTGGATGAGCCATGGCGACCGCGTCACTGCCATCCCCGCCGGCTTCCGCGTCATCGGCACCTCCAACGGCGCACCCTTTGCCGCCATCGCCGACGAGGCCCGCAAGTTCTATGCCGTGCAGTTCCACCCCGAAGTGGTACACACCCCCGACGGGGCCAAGCTGCTGCGCAATTTCGTCCACAAGATCGCCGGCATCGAGAGCGACTGGACCATGCGCGCCTACCGCGAGCATGCGGTCGAGGCGATCCGCAAGCAGGTCGGCGACAAGAAGGTCATCTGCGCGCTTTCGGGCGGCGTCGATTCCTCGGTCGCGGCACTGCTCATCCACGAGGCGGTCGGCGACCAGCTCACCTGCATCCTCGTCGACCATGGCCTGATGCGGAAGAACGAGGCGGCCGACGTCGTCGCCATGTTCCGCGAGCATTACAATTTGCCGCTGATCCTGGTCGATGCCGCCGATCGCTTCATCGACGCGCTCGAAGGCGAGTCTGACCCGGAAAAGAAGCGCAAGACCATCGGCCGCCTGTTCATCGAGGTATTCGAGGAAGAGGCCAAGAAGCTCGGCGGCGCCGATTTCCTCGCCCAGGGCACGCTCTATCCCGACGTCATCGAAAGCGTGTCCTTCACCGGCGGCCCTTCGGTTACCATCAAGTCGCACCACAATGTCGGCGGCCTGCCCGACCGCATGAACATGAAGCTGGTCGAGCCGCTGCGCGAGCTGTTCAAGGACGAGGTCCGCGTGCTTGGCAAGGAACTCGGCCTGCCCGACAGCTTCATCGGTCGCCATCCGTTCCCCGGACCGGGCCTCGCCATCCGCTGCCCCGGCGGCATCAGCCGCGAAAAGCTCGAAATCCTGCGCCAGGCTGACGCCATCTATCTCGACGAGATCCGCAAGGCCGGCCTCTACGATGCCATCTGGCAGGCCTTCGCCGTGCTGCTGCCGGTCCAGACCGTCGGCGTCATGGGCGACGGCCGCACCTACGAGTTCGTTTGCGCCCTGCGCGCGGTGACGTCGGTCGACGGCATGACCGCCGACTTCTACCACTACGACATGAATTTCCTCGGCGCCGCCGCCACCCGTATCATCAACGAGGTCCGCGGCATCAACCGCGTCGTCTACGACGTGACGTCGAAGCCGCCCGGCACGATCGAGTGGGAGTGATTCAGACCCATCCGGGCGTATCCAAAAATACACCAGGCTGCGATCTAACTAATTGAAATAAAAAATAAATCCTGTCTCTGCCTGTCGAGAGCAATCGATAGGCAGCTGACGGACCTGTCGTACGTTCTGACGGACCTCCTCCATATTGCTCTCCCCGGTTTTCGAAAGTACCGTCACAGGAAAAGAGATCGTGACGGTACTTTTTGACAACTAACGCATTGAATTAAAATACGTTTGTCCGCCACTAGCCTCTGAAATACCCTGACGGTACTTTCCGGTGGAAATGCTCGCATGTTGACGGACGTTCCCCTTAAGTCATTGAGACCAAAAGACAAAGTTTACAAAGTGGCGGACCGTGACGGCATGTATGTTCGCGTCATGCCTAGCGGCGCAATCTCCTTTCGCCTGGATTACAGGATCAATGGTCGGCGCGAGACGATCTATCTCGGCAGGTACGGCCGAGATGGAATCTCACTTGCGAAAGCGCGCGAGCTTTGTCTCGATGCCCGGCGGGCGGTTCGCGAGGGGCGTTCTCCGGCGCTGGAAAAATAGCGCGACAAGCGGCGCTTGAAGGAAGCGAGCTTTGGTGAGTTCGGCGCGAAGTGGCTGGAGGGCGCGCTTATGGCGGAGAGCACGCGCGCTATGCGCCGCTCAATCTTCGAGCGTGATCTGTTGCCGGTCTGGCGAATCCGCCTGCTCACCGAAATACGTCAGACGATCTGCGGGCGCATTGCGCAAAGATTGTCGAGCGCGGGGCGCCGGCAACCGCAATCCACGTTCGAGATACCCTCAAGCAGATTTATGGCTTTGCCATACTGCACGGGGAGAAGGTCTCCAACCCCGCGGACGATGTTGGCCCCGCTTCAATCGCCCATTTCGTACCACGCGATCGTTCGCTGTCGCCGGCCGAGATTCGAGCGATGTTGAAGACCCTGGAGAAGATCGCAACCCTTCCAACCATACGGTTAGGGATGAAGCTCTTTCTGTTGACCATGGTTCGAAAGAGCGAGCTGCAGGATGCGACTTGGGATGAGGTCGATTTCGGGAACGCCGTCTGGTCGATCCCGAAGGAGCGCATGAAACGGTCCAAGGCGTACAACGTGTACCTGTCGCGTCAGATGCTCGACATCTTCATCGCGCTGAAGACCTGCGCCGGCAATTCCCGCTATGTCTTGCCATCCGGCTATGATGCTGACGCGCCAATGTCGCGGGCCACCTTTAACCGGGTCACCTACCTGGTCGTCGAGCAAGCGTGCCCTTTTCCTGGCATAGAGGGAACGGCCTGGTGTCGTCGGTTAGGGTGACGAGATGGGGCTGGACGGAGGTGCCGCCGGCACTTGAGCCGGTGCCGCACAGCAGTTGGTACAGGTGACCGACATGGCCGCCGCGCCGTTCGAGGCGGACACCATCGCCGGCCTTGATGAAAATGGCATCTTCCTCGTCTTCGGAGCGACGCATGAGTGTGGACAGCGGAACCCCAAGTGCGCGGGACAGTGATTGCAGCTTTACCAGAGCCGCCGATATCGTACCATTTTCGATTTTGGAAAGCATACTTGGCGAGATATCCGCTGTGCTTGCCAGTTCGATTGCGCTAACGCCATGGTGCTTCCGATGGAAGCGGATCTCCCTGCCGATTGCCACCTGAAGCCTGGCCTTTGATGGAAAAGCGACAGGCGGGTCCTGGTGAGGTGATGCAGCCGCCACGCCATTTGAGACGGATCGCGGTTCGGACGACATTGAGCGAGGCTGTGGCTTGTGGCTTGTCATGCCGGCCCTGCGCCGTTCAATTTCCATACAGATCTGAGTAGGTCTGGCGCATCAACGCTTTCTGAACTTTACCCATGGCATTGCGTGGCAGGTCGTCGACGAACAATACCCTCTTTGGCAGCTTGAATTTGGCCAGGCGTGACTGAAGATGGGCAAGGATGGCGGCTTCGGTTGGAGGCGTTCCATTGCTCGCCACGACAATTGCGGTGACGCCTTCGCCGAAATCTCTGTGTGGGATGCCGATGACGGCAGATTCGACAACGCCTTCAATCAGATCGATTTCGGTCTCGATCTCTTTTGGGTAGACGTTGAATCCCCCGGTAATGATCAGGTCCTTACCACGGCCCACGATCGACACGTAACCGTTGTCATCAATGCGGCCGAGGTCGCCGGTGATGAAGAAGCCGTCGGCACGCATTTCCTCTGCCGTCTTCTCCGGCATCCGCCAATAGCCCTTGAAGACGTTTGGACCGCGTATCTCGATCATGCCGATCTCGCCGACTGGCAAGGGAGACGAATTGGCCGGGTCGGTGATGCGAATGTCGACATCAGGCAGCGGCTTGCCGACGGTTCCGGCAATCCGAGGTCCGTCATAGGGGTTCGACGAATTCATGTTCGTCTCGGTCATGCCGTAGCGCTCGAGGATGGCATGGCCGGTACGAGCGGCGAACTCTGCGTGCGTCTCGGCGAGCAGGGGAGCGGAGCCGGAGATAAACAGCCGCATGTGCGTCGTCGCCTTGCGGGTCAAGCCAGGGTGCTGCAGCAGACGTGTGTAGAAGGTCGGCACGCCCATCATCGTGGTCGCCTGTGGCATCAGCCGCAGTGCCTCTTCGGCATCGAATTTCGGGCGGAACAGCATGGTGCCGCCCGACAGCAAGAGCGTGTTGGTGGCCGTGAATAGGCCGTGCGTGTGGTAGACTGGCAGGGCGTGGAGCAGCGTGTCTGCCTCGGTAAAGTGCCAGGTCTCGACGAGGGCAAGCGCGTTCGACGCAAGATTGCCATGGGTAAGCATTGCACCCTTCGACCTTCCGGTCGTACCGGAGGTGTAAAGAATGGCGACAAGATCATCCCATCCAAGGCTGACATCGCGGAAGGCGCCATTCTGTTGGTTGGCAGCCTCCATCAGCGTGCCGTCTCCCGCCACACCCAACGAAAGCAACATCGCTCCCTTGTGCACGGCGAGGTCTACCAATTGGGATATGCGTTGCGGCGCGACGACGATGAGCTTGGGCTCGGCGTCGTCGACGAAATATTCGATCTCGGCCAGCGTGTAGGCCGTGTTGAGCGGCAGGAAAATCGCACCGGCACGCGCGCAGGCAAGAAAGAGCGCGATGACTTCAGGGCTCTTCTCCACCTGAACGGCAATCCGGTCGCCTTTGCGGACGCCGGCGTCAACGAGCGTCTGTGCAATTCTGCCGGAAACCTTCCAGAACTCGGCAAAGCTGAAATTGCGGCCGTCGGCGTTCTGGATGAAGGTCTTGTCGAGCGTGCTTATGCGGGCGCGCACGAGTTCGGGGAGCGAGTTGATCGACGGGTTCTCTTGATAGCGCCAGCTCATGGTTCGGTGTGGTTCCTCCTAGAAATGTGAAATCGGCTGCCGCGCCGGACGTTCGGAAGCCAGCAACTTGAGCACGGCTTTCGAGGCCGCGACCTCGCCCTTGTTGGCAAAGGCTTCGTGGTTGGCCTCGATCGACGGCAGATCGTAGAGATAATTCACCATCATGCCGTGCGATTGCTTGAGGCCCTTGGGCGACAGGTCGGCACTGGCGTTCAAACGCTCCAGGCGAGCACCGTTCCCCAGGTGAAAACGCGCGACCGGGTCGAGCGGTCGCGCAGCGGCATCTTTCGCGGCGGCGAGATAGGTGGCTGCCGCTTGAGTCAGCACGGGGGCCAATGTCTCGACAATGTCCGCATCGCCGTGCCAGTCCGGTTCGTCGAGCAATTGGAAGAGTTTCGCCTCGTCGGGGCTTGCTTGCTGGCGGTAGCTCGAAAGCCATTCCGCGAAGCCGGGAATGGGCGACAGTGTCACGAAAGTGCGCAAGTTGGGCAAGTCTCGGAGAAGGTCTTCGACCACCTGCTTGATCAGGAAGCTGCCAAACGAGATTCCTTTGAGGCCGACCTGCGTGTTAGAGATGGAATAGAAGACCGCGGTGTCGGCCTCCGCCTGATTGAGGGGCGAACGGTCCCCGGCGAGCAAACCGTCGACGCTGCCGGGCATGCCGGAAGTGAGCGCGACCTCGACGAAGATCAGCGGCTCGTCCGGCATCTGCGGATGGACGAAGGCGAAGCAGCGTCGGTCCGTGGGCTGTAGTCGGCGTCTCAAGTCGTCCCAGCCGTGAATTTCATGGACAGCCTCGTAGCGGATGATTTTCTCCAGGATCGACGCGGGTGAGGACCAGTCGATACGCGTCATCATCAGGAAGCCGCGATTGAACCACGAACTGAACAGGTGGACAAAGTCTCGATCCACCACCTCCAGTTCGGGTGCTTGTCGCAGATGCCGAACGAGCTCGGCGCGCATCGCGACCAGCGCAGCAGTTCCGCCGGGCGCCAGGTTGATGCGCCGAAACAACTCCTGCCTCAGCGGTTCGGCTGCGGTCGCCAGGTGTGAGGCGGCCTCCGCGGTGTGGCCGGAACGCCAGGTTTCGACGGCTGCTTCGAGACGCTTTTGGTCCGGGCCGAATGCGCTCATCAAGGTTCGGAACCACTCCAGGCGTGCCTCGTTGTCCAGCCGGCGCCATGCTTTGAGCAGATCGGCGGCAAGGGCCACGCCCGAGGCTTCGCCGCGGCTCGATATCAGCTTTTGTGCCAAGCCTGCGATGCCCTCCGCCGGCAGTGCCGCTTGCGATTGAGGTCGCCACAACAGACGTCGGCCGCGTTGGGCGATACCGTTGAACAACTCCCCGAAAAAGACGCTTTCTCGATCAAATGCGCGCATATCGACCTGTCTTCCTCCTGCCGGCGCTGTCCTGCTTGCAAAAAAAGCTGGTTGCTGTCGTTGCGATCTGATGCTTATATATTAGATATCGTATCCGTATTTTGAATATGGCGCGATTGTCGAATCGATGCAAGTCCAAGCTGAAGGAAGTCGCCATGGAACGCCGTATGTCATTCATGACGCAGATGGAGGTCGGGGAGGCGATCACTGCCAAGCGGGCGGTTATCCTACCCACGGGCGCCACGGAGGCGCACGGGCCTCATATGCCTACCGACACCGATACACACCAGGCCGATCATATTGCGGGGCTTTTGGCCGAGCGTATCGACGCCCTTGTAGCGCCGCCCGTTGCCTACGGTATTTCAAAGACCTTTGAATACTTTCCCGGCACCATCTCGCTGTCGATTCCGACCTACCAGGCAATGTTGTTCGAGGTCGGAGCGGCCCTTGTCCGCCAGGGTTTCGAGCATCTGATCATCCTGAATGGCAATCGTCCGAATGGAACGGCCAACGATGCGGTGGCTCGGCATCTGGTCGACGAACTGGATGCCAGCCACAACTTCAAAGTCTCGGCGGTCAGTTATTGGGAGCCTGCTGCGGCCAAGATCAACGCACTGCGCAAGTCAGTCCCGGGCGGCATGGGACACGGATGTGAGTTCGAAGCCTCTTTTCAGCTCGCAACGCGGCCGAATGTCGTCAAGATGGAGCGGCTTGCGGGCGCATACTACGGTCCGGTGGGGTGGGATCTCGTTGCGCCGACCAACCCGACGCGAACCTACTCACGCCGTCCCAGGCCAGAAGCAGGACACGCAGCGATATTCGGTGACCCGACGTTGGCCTCGGCCGAGGCCGGCGAGGTGTTCATCGACACTGTGGTCGATGCACTGGCAGAAACATTCAACGCACTGCAGGCGTCCTACGAGGAACGGAAATAGAGGCTCGCAGGGTGGATCAGAGGCTGTGCAATTGTGGCGCAGTCGCTCGGTCCAACCCTCCGATCGGCTTGTTTCGTCGTCATCCTTGGCCAGGGTGCCAGCCAAGGTCGATGCTGATCGAATGGGTAGCCTGTAGGAGCTTGTCGTTGAGATCGTCGAGACGCTTGCTGTTCTTGGCGAGGGTCTTTCTGAAGACAAAGGAGATACAAGCAATGGTGCGACCGTTGGCATCGCGGATCGGCGCGGCAATCGAGCCTGTGAAAGGTTGCACATCGCCTATGGTCAGCGACAGGCCTTCGTGGCGGATTTGCTCCAGCACCGTTCGCAGGCGGGCCGGGTCGGTAATGGTGTCTGGCGTCAGGCGCTCGAGATCCCGCTGCAGGTATTCCTCAATAAATTGCGGATCCTCATTTGCCAGCAGCACCTGGCCCTTGGAGCCGCAATGCAGCGGGAAATGGTAGCCGTAGTGGGCCTTGGTGATGTCCTCGTCGACACGCTGGTGCGAATAGATCGCCACCGAGTGCCAGCCAATGCGTTCTGCGACCTGCATGGCGATGCCTTCCTCGCCCTCGAGGCGCGCCAGGTAAGGCATGGCAACCCTCAAGATGCGGTGATTGGCGAGATAGGCGGATCCGATATGCCAAAGCCGAGGTCCGATCTCGTAGCGGTTGGTCTCCGGGTCGCGGCGGAGGAACTGCGCCTTTTCCAGCTGGATGATCGTGCGGTGCACTGTCGCCCACGGCAGGTTGAGACTGCGCGTCACATCAACGACGCGTCCCGGCGAGGTCGCAAGGAAATCAAGGACGGCGAAGGAGCGCGCCATCCCGCGCAGCGGATCTTCGGCGCTGTCTTCTTCGCCATTTTTCAGGTCGTTGTTCTTCGCCAATTTCTTGGTCGGTGTCACATCGGGCGAATTGCGAGGAGAATTGCTCACTTGGGAAGGCCGCTTTACGTTGAAGACACCCGCATACATAGGCAATAAAGTCTGTCCACTCAATGGATGCGATATTGAATATATGAAAGCAAGCCATAGAGGGGATTTGCGATGACCGACGCTCCTTGGACGTGGACCGCGGTGGCGGCTGTGGAGCGATTGAAGAAGGGAGAGATAACGCCCAGCGAACTGCTTGCGAGCACGCGTCAGCGGGTGGAAGCAGTCGACCCCATGGTCAATGCGCTGCCCACGCTCTGCTTCGATCGCGCAGAACGTTTCGCGGAACGGCTCGAGGAATTGCCCGTCGCCGATCGGGGACGGTTCGCCGGTCTGCCGTGGCCGATCAAGGACTCTGCCGCCGTCTCGGGGGTGCGCACCACTTGGGGGTCGCTCGCCTTTGCCGATCACATTCCGGAGATGTCGGACTATATTGTCGAGGCGATAGAGGCCGAAGGTGGGATCATCTTTGCCAAATCGAATACGCCCGAATTCGAAGCCGGCGCCAACACCTTCAATGAGGTTTTCGGTCGAACGCTGAACCCTTGGGACTTGTCGCGCTCAGCGGGTGGTTCTTCAGGTGGAGCCGCGGTCGCCGTCGCTACTGGCATGGCCTTCGTGGCGCAAGGATCGGATTTTGCATGTTCCCTGCGGTATCCAGCCGCCTTTTGCAATGTGGTGGGTTTGCGGCCCACGCCTGGCGTCGTGCCGCAGGGCCCAAGTCGGTTGCCCGGGCAGGTGTTGTCGGTCATGGGGCCGGTGGGACGCACTGTCGATGATGTGGCCCTGGCCCTGGACGGGATGGCTCGCTTCGATCCACGCGATCCGCTGTCACGGCCGTGCGGCGCCACGTCATTCCTGGCGGCGGCACAAGCGGCCCGCCTGCCCGCCCGAGCAGCGTTCAGCATGACCATCGGCATGGCGGCGGTGGATCGTGCCGTTCAGGCGACCGTCGGCCAGGCGCTGGACAAGCTGGTGGCTTCAGGACTGCGGGTCGACGAAGCCTGCCCGGAACTTGCCGCCAGCGATCCGGCCTTTCGCACCTTGCGCGCATTCCAGTTCGCTGCCCTGCGCCGCGATGTGCTGGAGCGGCACCGCGAGAAGCTGAAACCGGAGGTGATCTGGAACATCGAACAGGGGCTGAAGCTGACGGCACAGGAACTCGCTGGCGCGGAGGCGGACAGGGCCCGCGTGCGCCTGGCAATGCTGGAGTTTCTCGATCGCTACGGCGTGCTGATCACCCCGACGGCGCCGGTCGAACCGTTCCCAGTAGAACAGCGCTATGTCGAGCAAATAGATGGCCAAAAGCTGGCGACCTATCTCGACTGGCTTGTGTTGGGCTACGCCATCACCGTCTGCGGCTGTCCCGCGATCTCGATTCCCTGCGGCCGAACCCCCGCCGGGCTTCCGGTCGGCCTGCAGCTTGTCGGCAAGCCTCATGGCGAGGCGGAACTTGTTGCGGCAGCTGCCTGGTGCGAGAGCGTGCTCGGACAATCCCTGATCCGCCCGATCGATCCGATGGAGCAAGCATGACGCATGTAGGACGTGGCGCACGACTGGAGCCAGTGCTTCTGTTGTTTGCGGCGGGCATCTGCATCGGCTCGATCTTTCCCCTGGGCAAGATTGCGGTGGCCGGGGGCATACCTTCTCTCGTCTATGTTGGAGCTACCGCCGCCGGGGCAGGCGCAGTGCTAGCCGCAATCGCCCGGCTGGCTGGCCATTCGTTGCGACCCGACCGGGCTACCCTGAGCTACGCTGCGACTGCAGGGCTGCTGACCTTTGCCATTCCCTGGACCGCCGTCGTGACGGTGATGCCCCATCTTGGAGCTGGCATCCCGGCGATAATCCAGTCGCTGGCACCGATCGCCACGCTCGCCATCGTTTACGTACTGGCGCTGGAAAAGCCGAACCTGCCGCGCCTGGCTGGTCTCGGGATCGGCATGGTCGGTACGCTGGTCATCCTTTTCGCACGCAATGGCGGCGATGCTGCCCATGCTCCGTTCTATTGGTACCTGGCTGCCTTGATCACGCCGTTGGTGCTGGCGGCAGGTAATGTCTACCGCACAACGCACTGGCCGAAAGGGAAGAACCCGCTGCCGCTTGCGGCATGGACCCTTGTCGCTGCGGCGCTTGGCATAGCAGTCACGCTGTTGCTGCTCATAGCAATGTCGGCGATGCCAGATGTTGGCGCTGGCTTCGCAAACGGCTGGCATCTCATAGCGATACAATGCGTTGCCACCGGCGTTGGATACGGTCTTTTCTTCCGCCTTCAGCAGGTCGGCGGGCCGGTCTATGTCAGCCAGATGAGCTACGTGAACACCGCCGTCGGCGTCGGCTTCGGCGTTCTGCTTTTTGCTGAGAGCCTGTCGCTCTGGATATGGCTGGCGCTCGCATTGATCGTGATCGGCGTCTTGCTTGTGAATCGCGTGGGAGACGCCGCCAGACCCTGACAATTCAAGGAAAATGCAATTGCGATGACGGTCTGTCGCAATTGCTGTTGACATCGCGGACTATCGCTATTTAGGATGCAGTATCCAGATTGTGGATAGAGGAAAGCTCAGGAAATGAGCACTCCACACTGTCTGTGGGCGACGAGGGGTTGCCAAACATGGCGTCGGTCCTTGGGCGATCACTGTCCAGGGCAAGGGGCTAAAACATAACGGGAGGTAGCATGAAGCCACCGCTGTTCGAGTATCGCGCGCCTCGTTCGCTGAAGGACGCGATAGCTTTGCTGGCTGGCGATTCCGGCGCGATGGTGCTTGCTGGTGGGCAAAGCCTGATCCCGGCGTTGAACATGCGGCTCGCCAGTCCCAGCCGCCTTGTCGACATTCAACACATCGAAGGCCTCAAGGGCATCTCGGTGCAGGATGGGCGGATCGTCGTGAAGGCGATGACGCGGCATCGCCAACTCGAATTGAGCGAAGCGGCGCATCGTGCCAATCCGCTGATCCGCGAAGCGATGGCGCATGTGGCGCATGTGCCTATTCGCAACCGCGGAACGGTGGTCGGCAGCCTGTGCCATGCCGACGCTGCCGCCGAGATGCCGATGGTGCTGCTGGCAACCGATGGCAGCGTCGTTGCCGAGGGCCCGCGTGGTCGCCGCGAGATCGCTGCCGAGGACTTTTTCCAATTCCACATGACGACGACACGCGAGCCGGACGAGATCATCACCGAGGCGCGCTTCTCGGTGCTGCCCGCTGGTGCCGGCTGGGCCTTCGAGGAATTCACGCGCCGCCATGGCGACTATGCGATCGCGGCTGTGGCTGCGATCGTGGATCGTACCTCCGGTCACGTCTCGCTTGCCGCCTGCGGTATCTCCTCAAGGCCGGTGCGTTTGAGGCAGTCGGAGGAAATAATAGCCAAGGGCGGCCTGGTGCCGGATGTTCTGAAGGCTGCCGGCGAGGCTGCAAAGGAGGCGGTCACCGCCCCGGATGACATGCATGCCAGCACCGATTACCGCCGCCATCTGCTGGCGGGGCTGGTGAGGCGCGCGGTCGAAAAGGCCGCATCGAGGACGAAGTAGAGGAAATGCAGATGAACCGCGGAACGATCAGGCCGAAACCACAGGCAATTTCCATCGATCCCAAGGTGGCGGTCAATCTGAGCGTCAATGGCGAGACGGTTTCGGCAGAGGTGAGCGTGCGCATGCTGCTGTCTGATTTTCTGCGCCACGAGCTCGGCCTGACTGGCACACATGTCGGTTGCGAGCATGGCGTCTGCGGTGCCTGTACCGTGATCATCGACGGGGTCGCCGCGCGGTCCTGCCTGACCTTCGCCGTCCAGGCCGAAGGTACCAACGTTCGCACCATCGAGTCCGTTGCCGACGATGATGGCAGCCTGCATCCCCTGCAGGAGGCGTTCCGAAACTGCCACGCCCTGCAGTGCGGCTACTGCACGCCCGGCATGATCATGAACATCCTGAGCAATCTCGAATCCGACATGCCGATGGACCTCTCCGAGGAGGGCATCCGCGTCATGCTCTCAGGAAACCTCTGCCGCTGCACCGGCTATCAGAACATCGTCGCCGCCGTTCGTCAGGCGGCGGATGCACTGGCCTCTCGATAGGGATCGAAACCATGTCCACTCGAGCTTTCGGATCCCGTATCCAACGCAACATCGACCCCCAGCTGCTGCGCGGCGAAGGGTCGTTCGTCGACGATATTCCGCTGGCAAACGCTCTTCATGTGGCATTCGTGCGGAGCCCGTTCGCCCGTGCCCGGATTAACTCGATCGACGTGACGGCGGCGTGCACGCATCCAGGCGTTGCGGCGGTCTACACCTGCGACAACATTGGCGACCTCGATCTGGAATTGCCGCTGCTCATTCCGCATTCATCTATGACGGACGCTCGCACCCAGCGTCCGCTGGCGCGGGGCGATGTCTATTACGTCGGTCAGACCGTGGCGATGGTCGTTGCGGTGGACCGCTACACTGCAGAGGATGCGGCGGCGCTCGTCGATGTGGACTACGATCCGCTGGAGGTCGAAATAGACCTCGAAAAGGCAATCCTGGACGGCTCGCCGCTGGTCCATCCAACGCACCCGAACAACATCGCGGCTCATCTCGTGCAGGTGTCGGGAAACCCCGATCGGGCGATTGCCGAGGCCGAGCACGTCACAAGAGTGAGGGTCCAGGTGGACCGCTCCACGGCAGCGGCCATGGAATGCCGCGCGGTTGCCGCCATATTCGACCGGGTTACCGGCGAACTGACCGTCTGGGATGGAACACAGGCACCCTTGTCGGTGCGTGGCGGCCTGGCCTCGATCCTCAATATCGATGAGGACAAGGTGCGCGTGATTGCTCCCAACGTCGGCGGCGGCTTCGGCCAGAAGGTGCTCTTGTTCTATCCGGACGAGTTGCTGGTGCCGTTTGCCGCACGACATCTGGGACGTCCGGTAAAGTATATCGAGGACCGGCGCGAGAACTTTGTCGGCTCGACCCAGGAACGAACGCAGATCCACACCATCGAGCTCTATGCCAAGAAGACTGGCGAGGTCTTGGCCCTGCGCGACAGCTTCCTGCACGACACCGGCGCCTTCATTCCCTATGGCATTGCGGTGGCTCAGGTCGCATCGACCTCCATCGCCGGCCCGTACCGCATCCCCAATATCTGGGTCGAATTCAAGGCGGTATATACTCCAACCGTGCCGGTCACGCCCTACCGCGGCTGCGGACGCCCGCATGCCTGTTTCGCCATTGAGCGGGCGATGGACCAGCTTGCCGACGATCTCGGGCTTGACCGCTTCGAGATCCGGCGCCGCAACCTGATCGGCGACGACGAATTCCCCAAATTGCGCGAGGGGCTGCTGTTTGCCGACGGTCTGCCGGTCAGCCTCGACAGCGGCCAGTATCACAAGGCGCTGGAGATGCTCCACGACAAGCTCGACGTCGCCAATTTCGCAGCCGAACAACAAAAGGCGCGCGAGGCGGGCAGGCATCTCGGGCTCGGTATGGCCTTCTACGTGGAGGGCACCGGTCTCGGCCCCTATGAGGGCGGCCACATCAAGATCCACCCGATCACCGGCAAGGTGTATGTCAATACGGGCCTCACTTCTCAGGGACAGGGCCACGATACGGTGTTCGCACAGATCGTGTCGGACCAGCTCGGCGTGAAGGTGGAGGACGTCATCCTCGTCGAGGGCGACACCAAGGCGTTCGACTGGGGCGTCGCTACTTTCGCCAGTCGCGCCGCGGTGGTGTCGGGCAATGCCATCCACAAGTCGGCTTTGATCGTCCGCAACAAGACGCTCACGGCGGCCGCCAACATGCTCGAGGCCAGCGCGGATGACATTGAGCTACGCGACGGCGCAGCCTGGGTGAAAGGCACCGATCGCCAAGTGTCGCTGGCGGCAGTGGCGACGGCAACCAACCCGTTGCGTTATGCCTTCAATGAATCGGCCAAGGCTGCAACCCAGTTCGCCCCTGCCAGTCGCCACGATGGTCCCGCGCTTGGCGAGGGCCAGGCCCCGGGCCTCGAGGCAACGGACTACTACAGCCCGCCCTGCGCTACCTGGGCCTATGGAGTTCACGGTGCAATCCTTGAGGTTGATCCGGAAATCTGCTCGGTCAAGGTTCGGCGCTATGTGTGCATCCACGACTGCGGCAACATGATCAATCCGATGATCGTGGAGGGCCAGGTGATGGGCGGGATTGCCCAGGGGATCGGCGGCGCAATGTACGAGCGCATCGAGTTCGACACCGATGGCAACATGATCAACGCCAACTTCGTCGACTTCCTGGTGCCTTACGCAACTGAAGTACCGCAGGTCGAGATTCTGCATCTCGAAACGCCTTCGCCGCTCAATCCGCTAGGCGTGAAGGGGGTCGGAGAGGCAGGGTGCATCCCGGTCGGGGCTGTGATCGCCTCCGGAATCGATGACGCGCTACGGCCGTTTGGTGCAGCCCCGTTCCAACACATCCCAATCACGCCGAGCATGATCTACGCCGCCGTGACCGGCGGTTGATGCCCGCCCGTCGGGTGGGCGTCCGGAAATGCGCATCAATTGATTGACCAACAGGGAGACCAAGATGAAAGTGCATGTGGACATGGACAAATGCATCTGCTCCGGCATGTGCATCACCATTGCGCCCAGCCTGTTCGATCTGGATAAGGCCGGCCGCCTCGTCGTCATCAAGAGCTGCAAGCTCAGCGATACCGAACAAAAGGAAGCCCAGGACGCGGCAATGTGTTGCCCCGTCGAAGCCATCGAGCTCTTGCAGCACGAGGAACCGGCAATCGCCTAGCAGCTTAGCCTAGCAACCAACAAGCATCACCGGATTGCACTGGCAGCTCACGCTGCAACGGATTTGCTCGCCCTGCGGGCAGACAAACAAGAACGCCTAGAAGGCGTCATCTGGACGGCAGAGCCAAAAAGAGGAGAACGAGCATGGCTGTTACCAAACTCAAGCCCGTCGCCAGCATGCGTGCGAACGAACTGGATGTCGAGGGCGAAGCGCGTGTCTACCGATCGCTTCGCCATTTCTGGCATGTGGTTGCATACTCGCACGAGGTGACGGAAAAGCCGATCGGCTTTACCTTGTGCGATCAGGACATCGTCATCGTCCGCATGCGAGGCGAAATTTCGGTATTCGACGATCTTTGTCCGCACCGCGGAACGCGGCTGTCGCTCGGCAGCGTGAAAGAGACGAAAGACGGAAACTGCCGGCTGGAATGCCCCTACCACGGTTGGCAGTTTGACTCGAGCGGCGATCTGAAGCTTGCCCCTCAGCGGCCCGATCTGGCCGGGCACTTGCGTGCCAGCGTCCGCAAGTACCAGTCCGTCGAAAAGTACGGCATGGTCTGGGTCTGCCTCGAAGACAAGCCTCACTACCCGCTGCCCGAGTTTCATCTCTGGGACGACCCGTCCTTCCACTATGTCGCGGTGCCGTCCGAAGACTGGGCCTGCAGCGCGCCGCGGCGCGTCGAGAACTACACGGACTATTCGCACTTCGCCATTCTGCACGATGGTTTTCTCGGCGATGCAACTGTACCGGAGGTTCCGGCTCACGAAGTCTGGCGCAACGAAAACAAGCTCGAGAACAAGCAAGGTGAGGGTGCGTGGGTGCGTGTGCCCATCGACACGGCAGCCTGGGGTGGGAAGGAAATGCCGACCGATCCCTACATCCGGTTCCTGGTCGATTGGCGCGTGTTCATGCCTTTGACCTGCGTCTTGAACATCCTGTTCCAGGATGGAAACCGCTACAACCTGATCTTCCATCCAACGCCCATGAACGCGAAGAAGATTCGCAATTTCACGGTCGCGACGCGTGACTTTGGCGATCCGGCGCAGAAGGACACCGAACTCGCCGGGTTCGTCAAGTTTATCTACGACCAGGACAAAGCGGTCGTTGAATCGCAGCGGCCCGAAGAACTGCCGGAAGATCTGACTGTCGAGATGCACGTCAAGGGCGTCGACAAATACTCGGTCGAGTATCGCCGATGGCTCCTCGAACTGTCCAACCAACTGGCCAGGTAGGCCCCAGGGTGCAGGCGGCCGAAATGTTCCGTGAGTATTTCGGCTGCCTTCTAGCTGACTGAACTGACCTTCGGGTCACCGACAGGATTGAGCCGCCCAGCCCTTGGCTTCCAGTGCCGAGGCGGGCGCAAGGGCAAGTTGTGCCATGACACATGCAAGCGTTCGCCATCCTCCCCACCACCGCCGGCGTGTCGCTATCGCCGGCGGTGGCTTGGCCGGCTTGCGTGCTGCCGAAGAGTTGCGGCGCCAGGGTTTCGACGGCTCGATCAAGATGGTCACGGCCGAAGCAGTAGCACCCTACGACCGGCCGCAACTGTCCAAGAGCCTGCTCGTCGGGACCACCTCCGTCGAAAAGGCCATCTACCGCGATGCCGAATATTACAACAATCTGAGCATAGATTTGTTGCTGGAGCATCGGGTCGGCAGTCTCGATCTTCGCGAGCGTTGCTTGAAGACCAGCCGTGGGTCCGTTGATTTCGATGATCTGGTCATTTGTACCGGCGCCGCGCCGCGTCGTTTGGGTGGCATCGCGGATATGGCCGGCGTCCATGAACTGAGGACGCTCGACGATGGCGTCGCAATTCGAGACGCCTTCGGAAAAGCACCCCGTGTGGTTGTCGTCGGGGCAGGGTTCATAGGGTCCGAAGTGGCGGCAAGCGCCAGGAAGCTGGGTCTGGACGTTACGATCGTCGAGGCTTCGCCGGCGCCGCTGGCGCGCGCGCTTGGCAACGACATGGGTCTCGCATGCGCCGGGCTTCATGCCGACCACGGAACCAGGCTCCTCCGGGGCGTGTCGATCGAATCCGTCGAAGGTCACGGGCGCGTGGAACGGGTCCGGCTTACGGACGGGACGACGATTGATTGCGATCTCCTGGTGGTTGGCATCGGCGTTGCCCCGACAGTGGATTGGCTGGCCGGCTCTGGGCTGCCCATCGACAATGGCACGGTCTGCGATGCCACGCTCTCGACACCGGCCAAAGGCGTCTACGCGGCCGGCGACGTTGCGTCCTGGCCGAATGAACTGTTTGGCCTGCGCATGCGCGGCGAGCAATGGACCAACGCCGTGGAGCAGGGCCGGCACGTCGCGCGCAACATACTCGCCGACGCCGAGGAGCAGCGGCCATTCCACGGAAGCAACTATTTCTGGTCGGATCAATACGGCGTGCGCATTCAGTTTGCCGGTATCACCGCAGCCGATGAAATCCGCATCGTCGAGGGTTCGGTTGCCGAGCGCAGGTTCCTGGCTTGGTACAGGCGCGGTGATCGCTTGGTCGGTGCACTGGCTATGAACGAGGCAAAGAGCCTGATGCTCAGCAAGACGCTAATCGAGCACCGCGCCAATTGGAACGAAGCCCTGACCGCCTTCGAGAAAGCCACGGCATCGTAGGTTCCGCGCGCTCGCAGGGCGGCGCATCCCAAACAAGTCAAGTTTTGTTCAATCGGTCTGATGGAGGATCCGATGGTTGGAAGATATTGCAAATCGCTTACTTTGGGTGCCGTTGCTTTGGCGGCCGCAACCTCGATGGCAGACGCTGCCTTCAAGCTTTCCGGCCCTGCGAAAATCGCGCTGGTCATTTTCACGAACAAGAACGATGGCGGCTGGTCGCAAGCGTTGGACGAGGCGCGACAGCGAATGGAGAAGGAGATGGGCGTCTCCATTCCCGTCATCGAAAATGTACCGGAGAACGCTACCGCGGTCCGTCCAGCAGTCGAGCTGCTGATCCAGCGTGGCTACAACGTCATCATCGGCTCGGCCTTTGGCTATTCCGATACGTTCAAGGAACTCGCGGCGAAATACCCTGAAGTCGCCTTCTTGAATCCGGCAGGAACAACCAACGGTCCGAACCTCGAAAGCTTCTACGGTCGAACTTACGAGAGCCAGTATCTGTGCGGCATGGCGGCGGCCGGTGCATCGAAGAGCGGGAAGCTGGGCTTCGTTGCGGCCAATCCCTTCGGCCTGGTGAACTGGACGGTCAACGCATATGCAATGGGTGCCCGCCAGGTCAATCCGAATGCGACGGTGACCGTGGTCTTTACAGGCGCCTGGAACGATCCGGTCAAGGAGCGTGCCGCCGCTGAAGCGCTTACCGAGCAAGGCATCGACGTCATCGGCCAGCATGTCGACACGCCTGCGGTGCAACTTGTGGCGCAGGAAAAGGGCATCTACAGCACCGGCCACCATCGCGACCTGGCGGAATTCGCGCCGAAGGCGACGCAGTGTTCCTCCGTCTGGGTGTGGGACCGCTTCCTGGTCCCAGAAATCAAGAAGATCGAAGCCGGTAATTGGGAGCCTGGCCCCTACGGCGCGTTCCTGTCGATCAAGGAAGGCGGGACCGATGTCTCTTGCTGCGGCGATGCGGTGGCACAGGCGGTGGCCGACAAGGTCGTGGCCGCCCGCCAGGCCATCGTCGATGGCAAGCTGCAGGTCTACGCCGGACCGCTCAAAGACCGCGACGGCAAGGAACGTGTTCCCGCCGGTGCCGTCCTGAGCGACGCCGACCTCTGGGCGATGGACTGGTATGTGCCGGGAGTTGTCAGCCAGCAGTGAAGCGCAGCCGCGGCGGTCAGCGCCGCGGCTCTCCTCTGAAGTCGTTGTATCGAGGTTGCAATCATGATGGCGATGGAACTCTCCGGCGTGTCAAAGTCCTTCGATGGCTTCCATGCGCTGTCAGCCGCTTCGTTGACGGTCGCCGCCGGCGAGGTTCACGCCTTGTTGGGTGAAAACGGAGCCGGCAAGTCATCGCTGATGAATGTCGCTGCCGGCCTCTACCAACCGGACGAAGGACGCATCTGCATCGAAGGTCGCGACGTTCTGATCGACGGCCCGATTGCCGCCAAGCGGCTGGGCATCGGCATGGTGCATCAGCACTACAAGCTGGTGAAGGCGTTTAGTGCGCTTGAGAACGTGCTTCTTGCATGTGGGAAGGGGCGTTATGGCAAGAGCATTGCCGATGTCGAGGCATCGATCCGACGCCAAAGCGCAGCAATCGGATTCGAGGTCGACCTGAAGCGTCCTGTCGGCGCGCTTTCGGTCGCCGAACAGCAGCGGGTGGAGATTCTCAAGGTGCTGGTAGAGGGCGCGCGCATCCTCATCCTCGACGAGCCAAGCGCGGTGCTGACGGACAAGGAAGCCGAGGCATTGCTCGGGGTGATACGGCAACTGGCCGCTCGGGGGGCTGCGGTCGTCCTGGTGACCCACAAACTGGCAGAAGTGCAGCGTTTTGCCGACCGCGTGACTGTCATGCGCGGCGGCCGCACCGTCGCTTCTGTCGATCCGAAGTCGCGCTCGATTGCCGACCTGACAGCTTTGATTGTCGGCGAAGTCCAGACAGAGGTGCGCAAGCCGGCCGCAGCGCCGGGCGCGCCAATCTTGAAACTCACGGGTGTTGCCGGCTTGCGCGCCGACGGCCACCGCGCGCTCGCCGATGCAAGCTTCGAATTGCGCCGGGGCGAAATCTACGGCATCGCGGGTGTCGGCGGCAACGGACAGTCCGAGCTCGCCGAGATATTGATGGGCGTGCTTCGCCCTGCGGCAGGCAGTATCGAATTTGACGGGGTCGGCGAGATCGGTGGAGACGGCGCCCGTCGCCGCCGCGAGCTCGGGGTCGTTTCGATACCCGCCGATCGCCAGGCATATGCACTTGCCGGCGACCTTTCTGTCACCGACAACTACGCAGTTCACGGCATTCGTTCGCATCGGTTCGGCGGTTGGGCACGGGTCGACGGTCGTACCGCGCAAGCCGCAACCGCTGCAGCAGTGGCCGCATTCGAAGTCAACGGCGTTCAGGGGCCGCGTCAGAAGACGGCCCTGCTGTCTGGCGGAAATGCCCAAAAGCTGGTCATCGCGCGAGAATTCGCAACGCAGCCTCAGGTTGTCGTCGTGCACAGTCCAAGCCGTGGCCTCGATGTGCGCGCCACAGCGGCGGTTCACCGGAGATTGTGCGATGCGCGCGACAACGGCGCGGCCGTTTTGCTGATCAGCGAGGACCTCGACGAAATCTTGCTCCTGGCGGACCGCATCGGGGTGATGAGCCGCGGAAGGATTGTCCGGGAATTTGCCGCGCCAGTCGACCGTCAGGCGGTGGGAATGGCGATGGTGCACCATGACTGACATTGATCACAACATTCCGGCCGCGCTTCCGGCCGTTAACAACTCCGAATTGCGGGCCAAACGGCAAGGCTTCGGCCGCTTCAATCTTGAAGTTCGCCAGCATGCGTCGGCCTGGTATCAGGTGGTAGCGCTGGCTGGTGGTGTCGGCGCAGGACTTTTCATTGCCGCTCTGATCCTCGTTGCGTCCGGCGTCGGCTTCTCCGACCTCGCCAACGAGTTCATCTTTTCGATCTTTTCTACGCCGCGCAGCCTGTCGGATGTGCTGACACAAGCTGCGCCGCTGCTCATCGTCGGGCTGGCTGCAGCCGTGGCGTTCCGGGTGCGCTTCTGGAATATTGGTATCGAGGGGCAGATGATCCTCGGTTCGATTGCAGCAACAGGGGTAGCCATTGGTAATATCGGCCCTGCGCCGCTACGTGTCGCAACGATGTTCATCGCTGCGGCTTTGGGTGGCATGCTTTGGATGCTGATACCTGCGCTGCTGCGCATCAGGCACGGCGTCAACGAGATCATTTCGACGCTGTTGCTCAACTACGTGGCATTCAACCTTTTGTTGCACCTTCTCTATGGTTCCTGGAAAGATCCCAAGAGCGGCTTTCCGAATTCGGAGCAATACGAGGCGGTTGAGCGGCTGGCGACGGTAGGGTGGGAGAGCCTCACCTATGCATTGCCATTGGCGCTAATCTTGACCGCAGTGATCTGGTGGCTGCTGAACGTCAGTCGTTACGGCTATTTCACCCGCGTCGTCCAGGCCAATCCACGCATGGCTGCGGCGATGGGTCTGCCGGTCATCGCAGTCACGATGGGTGCCGCACTTCTGTCAGGTGCGCTCGCAGGCGTCGCAGGTTTTGCCATCAGCGCTGGTGTCGAATACCGCATGACGCAAGGTTTTTTTGTTGGCTACGGCTTCTCGGGGATTTTGATCGCATTCCTCGCGCGCAACAATCCGCTTGGCGCCGTGTTGGTGGCACTATGCGTGGCGACATTGTTCATCGCCAGCCAAAGCCTTCAGGTCTTCTATCAAATCCCCGGTTCGGTCGTCCAACTCGTTCAGGCCGTGGTGGTAATCTGCGTCGCGGCGTCTGAATTCTTCATACGCTATCGCATTCGCCGCATTCACAGGGGATCGTGATGGTTGACTTCTTCATCAACTGGGCAGCCAACGTTCCTGCGTTTGCCGTACCCTTCGCACTGGCCGCACTGGGTCTGATCGTCACCGAGAAATCCGGCGTCCTTTCGTTAGGCGCCGAGGGGTACTTGCTTATGGGCGCGCTAGCGGCGGCGGGGGCCTCCGTGGTGATAGGTGACCATTCGTTGGTAGCGTTCGCGGTGGGCGCATTGGCGGCGGCGGCTTTGTCACTGGTGTTCGCGCTGATGGCGGTGACGCTGAGAGCAAATCAGGTGGTGGCCGGCCTGGTCATGGTTTTTCTGGCGCAAGGTCTGACCGGATTGATTGGAACCCAGCAGGGATGGACCAATCGACCTATCGCCGGTCTCGATCGGATTCCGCTCGGCCCGCTCGCCGACATTCCTGTACTTGGTCCGATCCTGTTCCGTCAGGACATGCTGGTATATTTGACGTTGCCGATCTTCTTCGCTGTAGCATATCTGCTTTCGCATACGATGGTTGGGCTCCGGCTGCGAGCCGTCGGTGACGCCCCCGAAGCAGCTGATGCCGCAGGGACGAGCGTCACGATCTACCGCTATGGCGCGATCATCGCGGGCGCAGCGATCGTCGGCCTGGCAGGGGCCTATCTCTCGGTCGGGGTTGCCAAGATGTGGGTAGAAGGCATGTCAGGCGGTCGTGGGTGGATCGCGGTCGCGCTGGTGATTTTTGCACGTTGGCAGCCATGGCGGGCACTCGCCGGCGCCGTCTTGTTTGGCGGTATCGAGGCGTTGATCCCGCGCGTTGCGGCCGTTGGCCTGCAGGTGCCGCAGTACTTCATGCTGATGGCGCCTTACATCGTCACCCTAGCGGTGATGGTCTACGCGAACCTGAACAAGTCTACGGAAAGGCGATTTGATGAGCCTCGCGGGCTCGGACAGCCATATCTGCGGGAAGAGCGGCGGTAGCCGGACTTTGTTGCAGGCCGGTCGCGCGTGTTTGTTGGCATAACCGCCTGAAAGCCCCTTTCGACACCCCAATACGCTATATCCGAATAGAAGCGATAATATCCATATTCTGGTGAAAGTCGCTTGATCTGAGGGTCGCTTTCTGCAACATATGAATGCAATATCTATTATATGGATACGGAGGAGAACCAAATGGGCCTGCGAATTGCTATCGACACGGGCGGTACCTTTACCGATGTGGTTGCGATCAACGAAGCGACGGGGCAAATCACTGCGGTGAAAACGCCTTCGACGCCGGCCGATCCGAGTGTCGGTCTGCTGAACGGCGTCCGTCGCGTCCTCGAGGAAACAGGGTCCAAGCACGAAGACCTGCAGATGCTGCTGCATGGTTCGACGGTGGCGACCAATGCCGTGCTCGAGCATAAGTTTGACGGACTGGGGCTGATCGTGACGCGCGGGTTCCGTCACATGATCGAGATCGCCCGCCAGTCGGTTCCCGACGGCTATGGAAACTCCTTCTTCTGGGTCAAGCCGCCGCGTCTGGTGCCGCTTCATCTGGTCCGCGAAGTCGGCGGTCGCATGAACTTTTCGGGCGAGGAGTTGGAAGCTCTCGACGAAGCCGAGACGCTGGAGGCCGTGCGCGAGTTGATTGAGGACGGAGTGACTTGCATTGGCGTTTGCCTACTGCATGCCTACGCCAACGACGCTCACGAGCAGCGCATCGGCGCGCTGATCAAGGAGCATTTTCCCGATGTCTTCTTCTCGTTGTCGTCGGTGGTGCTGCCCGAATACCGCGAATACGAACGCGCCATGACGACACTCATCGATGTGCTGGTGAAACCCTATTGCAAGACTTACCTGCAGAATGCGGCCGATCGCATTCGCTCGCAGTCGGGCGATATTCCGTTTCTGATCATGCAGTCGAACGGCGGCGTGGTGAAGCACTCCACGGCCGGCGAGAAGCCAGTGACGATGCTGCTTTCGGGGCCAGCGGCCGGTATCCTTGGCTCGATCCACATGGCGCATCTCGCAGGCTACAAGGACATCCTCACGGTCGATGTCGGCGGCACCTCGACCGATGTCGCGATCATCGAGAACTACACTCCCATGTATACCTCGGCCTCGATGGTTGAGAGCTATCCGGTCAAGACGCCGATGCTCGACATCGTCACCGTCGGTTCCGGCGGCGGTTCGATTGCCTGGGTCGATCCCTATGGCCAATTGAAGGTTGGACCGAAGAGTGCTGGCGCGGACCCGGGCCCGATTTGCTACGGCAAGGGCGGCACAAAGCCGACCGTGACCGATGCTGCGATTTCACTCGGGCGCTTGCCGGCGGCGCTGATCGGTGGGGCGATCAAGCTCGATGCCGATGCGGCACGTGAGGCCTACAGGAAACTGGGCGCTGAGTTCGGCATGTCGGCAGAAGAGGTCGCCGCCGGCGCCCTCGAAATTGCTGCCGTCAACCAGGTGTTCGGTATCCGCCAGGTGACGACGACCCGCGGCCGCGATCCGGGTGCTTACGCCATGGTGGCCTTCGGTGGCGCCGGTGGGCTGTTCGCCGCAGAAGTGGCCGACTTCCTCGACGTGCGCACCATCGTGTCGCCGCCAAACCCGGGCAATCTCTGCGCCTTCGGCTTGCATGTCTCCGACGTGCGCCGCGACTACATACGCACGATGGTGCGCCGGCAGTCGACTGCCGATCCTGCCGAGATCTTGGCCGCTTGGGATGATTTGGTGCGTGGCGGTGTTGCAGATATCTCGGCCGAAGGTATCGCCAGGGACAAGATTGAGATCCGCCGCATAGCCGACGTGCGCTATTTCGGAGAAGGGCATGAGGTGCAGGTCGATATTCCCTCCGATGTCAGTGGGGAGGCGGCGATTGCCCATCTGTTCAAGGATTTCCACCGCGTTCACGATCAGACTTTCGGCTTTCACTACGAAGGCGAACAGGACGTCGAGGTGGTCAATCTGCGGGTCCAGGCGGTCGGCATTCAGCATCGCCCAAACCTCAAGCCGGACACGGTGACCCGCGATGCCGCCAAGCCATTCGGCTACCGGATGGCTTACTGGCGCGCCACCGGCTGGGTGGACTGCCCTCTCTACAATCGGACGGAACTCGCCGTCGGGCAGCAGATAGCCGGTCCGGTGATCGTCGAGGAATACGGCTCCACCGTTGTCGTGCCGGCGCAATGGAGCGTGCGGGCCGACGTCTACGGTAACCTTATTCTGGACAAGAACGCCTAAGCGGAGGACACCCCCATGCTTGACAAGACAAAGCGCACGACCCTCGGCCCGATCGAGCTCGAGGTGATCCACGGCACCATCCGAGCCGCGGAACTGGAAATCGAGGCGGCGGTGGAGCGCACGGCGCGCTCGCCGATGATCCGCGACCAGCACGACTATCGTGTTGCACTGTTCGACGCCAAAGGCCGCAAGCTGACAGGCCGGTCCTATTCTGCGATTGTCGAGCCGGTGTTCGAATATTTTGGTGCCGACAACATCCATCCTGGTGACGTCTTCTTCTGGAACGATCCGTACAATTCCTGCGGCGGTATCGGACACGTGCCTGACCTCTGCACGACCGTGCCGATTTTCCACGGCGAACGGCTCATCGGCTTCAGCCAGGTGTTCGGCCATCACGACGACATCGGCGGTGCTGTGCCGGGCAGTCTTCCAGTGCACGCCACCGACAGCTGGATGGAAGGCGTCCTGATTCCGCCTATCAAGCTCTATGACCGGGGCAAACTCAACGAGGCGGCATTCAAGATCATCGTGCGCAATTCGCGTTTGTCGGATCACCTGGCAGGCGACCTTGACGCCGAAATTGGTGCAGCAAAGCTTGGTTCCCGGCGCATTGTTACCCTTGCGGAGCGTTATGGTGTCGACACGCTGGAAGCTGCTTTCGACCAGATCTTGAAGAACACCGCAGAAGTCTTCCGCCGCGAAATCCTCCCGCGCATCAAGGATGGCGAGTATCATTTCGAAGACTACATCGAGGCGGACGGTGTCGAAGAATCCCGGCTGCACGCCCTACGCATCAAGATGATCAAGACCCCGGAAAAGATCGTCCTCGACTTTACCGGAACGGACCCTGAGGCGAAGGGCCCGATCAATTGGTCGCTTGACGAAATGGAAGGCCGCTACTTCCGGAAATGGTTGGCGCCAACGCTGCGCTCGTTGGCCTCTTCGCCCGAGCGGGCGGCGGAGATCGACTCCAATGAAGGAGTGCTCGACGTTATCGACGTGGTGTTCCCCGAAAAGGGGACGCTGATCACGCCGACCTTCGGGAAGCCGACGGGCATGCGTTTCTTTCTGATGCTGCGTACGCTTGGCTCATTTGCAGCGTGCCTTTCCAAGGCGACGGAGGGCAAGATGCCGGCGGACCACGAGACGATCCGTATCTGGGGCGTCACCGGCGGCAACAAGCAGGACGACTTCTTCCTCTTCCGCGAGGTGCTGGGCGGAGGCAGTCCGGGCCGACCCTGGGCCGATGGCTCGGACGTCGTCCATATCGTGCCCAATTCGAAGAACCTGCCGGCGGAGTTTTCCGAGACGCGCTATCCTATCCTGGTCGAGCGGCTTGGCCTGAAGCAGGGATCGGGCGGCCCCGGCTACCATCGTGGCGGCTTCGGCTATGACAAGCGCATCAAGATGCTGGAGGACTGTCGGCTGATCTCCAACGCCGACCGGTCGCTGCTTGGCTGCTACGGTGTCAACGGTGGCAAGGCTGGCGCCAGCTATCAAGTATCGGTCAGCGAAACTGACGGCAGCGAGACGGTCCATCCAGGGATGTGCGACACTGTTACCGTACCGGTTGGTGCCTCGATCACCATCGTGACGACCGGCGGTGGCGGCTGGGGCGATCCGTTGCAGCGCCCGGTCGAAAAAGTGATCGAAGATGTCCAGTGCGGGCTCGTGTCGCCGGAGTCGGCGCGGGACGATTACGGAGTAGAGCTCGCAGGATCCGGTCGCAAGTGGGCGGCTGATGCGGCAGCTACGGCGGCACGGCGCGGCAAGTTGGCGAAGGAGCGCGGCACGCCCCCCATGTTCGATCGTGGGCAATATTTCGACGATCTCAAGGTCGCCGGAAAGATCAGCCGGCCGGAAGGATGGACCGATCCGGATGCCGGCTGGTACGCAAGACCGGTGGCGTGATTTGGTCCACATGACAAGGGGAGTGAGGCATGAAGATCAGTCAATCCTTCGAAGTGGCACGACCCCTTCCTGCAGTCTGGGAATTGTTCCAGGACGTTCCCGCCGTTGCATCTTGCATGCCCGGCGCGGAGCTTACTGAGAACAAGGGGGACGGCCTTTACGCCGGTCGGGTTGGCATAAAGCTTGGCCCGTTTGGTGCTTCCTTCGAGGGCGAGGCCCAAGTGACTGTGGATCCCGCCAGCTTCGTTGGCCGCGCCGAAGGACGCGGTGTAGATAAGAAGGGCGGCAGCCGCTCCAAGCTGGTGATGGATTACCGGCTCAGCGAGGCCGGATCCGCAACTCTTGTCAACATCGACGCAGACATTCAACTGGCGGGGCCTATTGCTCAGTTCGGCCGGACCGGCATCATCACCGAGACGGCGAACGTATTGATTGGGCAGTTCGTCAAGAATGTGGAGGCCCGCCTGTCAGGTGAAGCTTCAGACGTGCCTTCCCAGTCGAACGAGATCAGCGCCCTGAAAGTGGCCGGTATGGTCGTCAAGTCCTACTTCAAGCGATCCGGCTCCTGAAGCAACTCGATCACTGGCGGCCCTTCCGTCAGGGCGGGGCCGCTTCCTGCACGAAAGTCCATCCTGTTCTGACCTGGCGTCTTGTGTCTCCCGGCCCACGGCAGCGGTCAGCCGGGCCCGCCAGCCGAAGCATGTCCCGGCAATGGAGGAGAACATGATATCCTTGCATCCCGCCATCGACCATGGTGTCAAGTCGGGAACGGGCAGCTTTGCCGGCGGAAACCTTGTCCGTGGCTGCGCCGACCGGCCTGTGAAGGTGAAGATCACGGGCGACGTTGCCCACAATCATGCCTGCGGCTGCACGAAATGCTGGAAGCCTGCGGGAGCGGCCTTTTCCATCGTCGCGGTTACAGCGCACGAAAACGTCGAGGTTCTTGAGAACGGCGACAAGCTTGCCGTGGTCGACCCGACAGCACTGATCCAACGGCATGCCTGCAAGGCATGCGGGGTCCACATGTACGGACCTGTCGAGCGCGATCATCCGTTCAAAGGACTCGATTTCATTCACCCCGAGAGGTTTCGGGAGGGAGGCTGGTCCGAACCCGGATTCGCAGCTTTCGTCTCTTCGGTCATCGAAGCTGGTGTCGATCCGTCGGCGATGGAAGGAATTCGCGCCAGGCTCAACGGACTCGGCCTCGTACCGTACGACTGCCTATCGCCGGCGTTGATGGATTACATCGCAACCTGTACGGCCAAGAAGAATGGGGCATTTGGGCTAAGCGCCTGGGAGCTGCAAGTGACCGCATCGGTCCCGGATAGGTGCCGACGCCGTTCGTACTGAAGCCCCCAGTGTCGAGCGTACCCTGCGCGGCCTGTAGCCGACTGAACAATGGCAGTGACTGCGTTTATGGAGACGATGTCGCTGCCGGCGATCTGGGCGCGGCATGGAGACAAGGCAAAACGGCATGAAGTTCGGTTCCGTTCCGGTCTCAGAAGCAGAAGGTGCGGTACTCGCCCACGCCACTACCGCCGGTGAGGTGCGCTACCGCAAGGGGCATGTGCTCGTCGCCGACGACATCGCTGCCCTGCAAGCTGCGGGGCTCGGGGAGATCGCTGTCGTCGTGCTCGAGCCAGGCGATCTTGGCGAAGACGAGGCTGCCGGGGCGATCGCAGCGGCCATGCGCCATTTTCATGTCGAGGTAAAATCAGCCGCGACGGGCCGCGTCAATCTGCATGCGAGGGATGCGGGCCTTTTCACCGTCGAAGCTGCTCTGGTCAACGCCATCAATTCGGTCCACCCATCGATCACTGTCGCCACTCTCGCGAACCATGCAGTGGTCGAGAAGGACCAGATGGTCGCGACTGTGAAGATTATCCCTTTTGCGGTTGCCGGCGCACTCGTGCGCAGGGTCATGGCCTTGTGCCACGAACGCGATATCTGCGCTGTGAAGCCTTTCACTGCGAAGCGGGTCGGCCTGATTCAGACGGTGTTGCCGAGTGTAAAATGGAGCGTGCTCGACAAGACCGTGCGCGTCACCGGACAGCGTCTTGCGCGATCCGGTAGCCAGATGAGTGCCGAGTATCGTACGCCGCATGAAACGGCGGCGGTAGCCGAGGCTGCCAAGTCGCTCGCCAGCGATCATGACCTGATCGTCATTTTCGGTGCGTCGGCGCTTGCCGATTTCGACGACGTCATCCCGGCGGCGATCCGCGCGGCCGGCGGCACAGTCGTCCGTTCCGGAATGCCCGTCGACCCTGGCAATCTGTTGGTGCTTGGCCATATCGGCAAGACTGCCGTGATCGGTGCGCCCGGCTGTGCCCGAAGCCCCAAGGAAAACGGTTTCGACTGGGTTCTCGACCGACTGACGGCGGGGCTCGAGGTGACGGCGGCCGACATTGGCAGTATGGGCGTGGGCGGCTTGCTGATGGAAATCCCTACGCGCCCGCATCCACGTGAAACCGCAGTTCTTTCTGCGGTGATGGAGGGGGCGACGGCGACAGCCTCGCTCATATGATGCGGTTGGTACACCGTAGGTTGCAGGGATACACCGAGAAAGACGCTGTGTCCTATGTCGTTTGCAAGCTCGATCAGCCGGTTGCGCGAAGCGGCGAAGATGTCGAACTGCTGGAGGCCGGCGATACCAAGCTTCAACGTAAGGGCCCTAGTCCGTAGTGGCCGGTGTTGGAGTCCTGATGCGCGACGCGGATCTCCAGTAGGCTTAACGAGATAGAAGTGGAGCCTGCTCGCCGAAAGTCCGGTTCCCGCGGCGATTTCCTTCAGGGGCAGGGGCGGCCTGCATTGACTAGGAAGTCGATGACCCGAAACCCGATTTCGATGGACTGGATAGCCTGTCGAGATCCCTTTTTCGAACCGCTTTCACGACCGAATGGTCGACGCCATCGTCGGGTGACCGAAACCAAACCATGCATGCTGACGCCGGCTGCAAGGGACGCCGGCGTAGGCATGCGATCTGGTAAGAGGACTATGCCAGGTAGGATTTCAGGATCGACGCACCCAGCGTATATTTCGGGTCCACCATGTTGCCCAGCCTGACGCGGCCGACTTGCGTCAAAAGCATGTAGGCATCAAGCTCCGTGAACTTGTAGTCTGCGGCCATCCAGCGAACCAGTTCGCGATAGGCGATGCGGGCGGCGTCTTCCATCGGACGGCCCGAACCAATCGTCATGATGACCTTTTCGTTCTCAAGCCGCACCCACTTGAAGTTCCAGTTCTTGATAAGGTCGACCTGGACGGTGGTGACAGTGGGGTGTTCGATGGCGACGCCGCAAAGTTCGCCATCCCCCTGGTTTGCATGGCAATCACCCAGATAGAGCAGGCCGCCGGGGGCGTTGACGGGCAGATAGATCACGGCGCCCGGCGCCACGTCGGGCAAATCCATGTTGCCGCCATAATAGTCCGGCTGCAGCGCCGAAATTGCCTCGATCTCTGGAGATGTACCGATAGTACCGATGAAGGGCTCGTAGGGAATGGTGATCTTGTCGCTCCAGGTCACACCCTTGACGGCGTCGATGTGAACCTTCTTGACCCGTTCGGGCAGTGGCGCATTGAGGATGGCGGTATCCCCCGTGCCGACGAGGCCGCCGAATTCCGGGATAAGACATGTGGTGCCGGAGGGTTGACTGCCGCGCGGGCGGATCTCCTTGATATATACGGCCAGGCAGTCGCCTTTCTCCGCCCCGTTCACATAGATCGGACCGTTCTGCGGGTTCAGGTAGGGGAAGTTGAGTATCTGACTCGGTACATCGGACTCGCTCTTGATAGCCCCTTCGAAGGCGTCATGGGTTTCGACGGAAACCTCTGAACCCGGGTCGATCCGAAGGACCGGTTCGACATAGGGACCATAGACGTAGTGGTACTTTCCTTGGTCGGCCTCTGTCATGCTGTGGACGCTGTTGACCTTACCCTTGGCAACACCGCGCCTGGTCATGATCGAATTTTGAAGCCAGGACATCTGGTTTTCTCCTTGTTAGTCTCGGCGCCTACACGGCCAAGTGCTTCCTGATGGTGTCGCGGTCCTCAAGCTCCCGCGGGGTCACATGGGCGACGATGCGCCCCTTGTCCATGACGTAGCAGCGCTGGGCGAGGGCCTTGATCATGTCGAGGTTCTGCTCGACGAACATGATCGTCATGCCGCTTTCCTGGTTCAGTTGCTTTATGATCCGGCCGATATCCTGCACGATGGACGGCTGGATGCCTTCGGACGGTTCATCAAGCAGCAAAAGTTGCGGCGATCCGACGAGCACTCGCCCGATGGCAAGTTGCTGTTGCTGGCCGCCGGACATGGTTCCGGCCTGCTGGGTGGCTCTTTCCTGCAGGATCGGGAAAAGGTTGTAGATGCGCTCGTAGACATCGGGAGCGATGCGCTCGCGCATGGACTCGCCAACCTGGAGGTTCTCCCGCACCGACATGCGTGGAAAGACGTCGCGTCCTTGCGGGACGTAGCCAATACCAAGCCGTGCGCGGCGAAACGGCGTAAGCCCGGTTAGCTCTGTCGAGCCTAGCTGTATCGTCCCTGCCATGCTGTCGACCAGTCCGATCAGGGATTTCATCAAGGTGGATTTGCCGACACCGTTGCGTCCGATCACAGCGACGATCTCACCTTTGGAAACGCTGAGATCGATCCCTTGCAGGACGGGTTTGCCCCCGTAGCCGGCCCGAAGTCCCTTTATGTTGAGCAAGGTCTCAGTCATGGCTCTGCCCCAGATAGATTGCGGCAACCCGCTCGTCCGCGACGATTTCGTCGATAGTGCCTTCGGCAAAGATGCGCCCGAAATGCAGCACGGAGACTCGGTCGGCCACCTGCCGGACGAAGGCCATGTCATGCTCGACAGCGAGCACGGTCATGCCTTGAGCGTTGAGTTGCTTGACGATCTCACCGGTCATGAAGGTCTCCTCGGGAGACATGCCCGCCGTTGGCTCATCCAGCAGGAGAAGTTTTGGCTTCAGGCTGATGGCCATCCCAATCTCGAGCCACTGCTTGAGGCCATGGCTGAGATTGCCGGCTTGCTGGTCGGCGACTTCCCTGAGCTGCAGAAAATCGAGCAGCCTTTCAACTTCGGCATTGAGGTCTAAGGAATCCAGCCTGTGCTGCAAGGCGATCTGCAGGTTCTGTTGCGCACTAAGCGCGCCAAAGATGCCCGGCACCTGGAACTTGACACTCATGCCTCGATTGATGCGCTGGAACGATTTCAGGCGGGTGATGTCTTGGCCGTCAAAGACAATCGTTCCGCTCGACGGCTGGTGCTCTCCCAAAAGCAACCGGAAGAAGGTGCTCTTACCGGCCCCGTTCGGGCCGATCAGGCAATGTATCTTGCCGGGCTCAAGGGAGAAGCTGACATCGGCGGTGACGTGCAGGCCGCCGAAGTGCTTGTTGAGGTTGTGTGTCTGCAGCAAGGCCATGGCTCATTTGCCCCCGTTCTTTCGGTCAAGCAGGGAACCAAGCAGGATGCCGGCATTGGCGATGAGGCCTTTGGGCGCCAGAAGAACCGTGAAGACGAGCAGCAGGCCCATCACGACAAGCGCGTATTGGCTGCCATAGATAGTCAGCGCCTGGAACGCCGAAAGCACGACCAGCGTCCCGATCAGGGTTGCGGTGATATCCGACCGGCCACCAACGGCAACCCATATGATCGGCAAGGCCGCGGCGGTGATGCTCATGTTGGATGGCGTGATGTATTGGCCCCAACTCGTATAGAGGACGCCGCTCAAGCCGGCGAGGGCGGCGCCGATAACGAACCCGCCCAGCTGGTATTTGCGGATGTCGTAACCGAGCATTTCGGCGCGTTGTGGGTTTTCGCGCAGCGCTACGAGGATGTTGCCGAACTTCGAGTTAACGAGAATGCGCAGGCCGAGATAGACGACTACCAGAAGGCAGAGCACGAGATAGTAGAGGCCGATATCGGGGTAGAGGGAAATCTCTCCGCCGAACCATGGCAGTGTGAGCGGCGGCATTCCGCTCATGCCATTGAAGCCGTTGAGGCGTGCCGAGCCGATCGTCCATTGCGGGCCGGCGGTCTGGGCCATGAAGCGCTCCAAAGCCAGGGTTACCGACAGCGTGACGATGCCTAGGAATATACCGCTGATCCGGCCGAAGAAGAGGAAGTAGCCGAGGACGGCGGCAAACAATGCCGCGATGGCAATCGCGATCAGCACCGAAAGCAAACCGAACCCGTAGGCGGTTCCGAAGTTGATGGTGAGGATGCCGTAGCTGTAGCCTGCAACGCCGAAGAAGGCGGTCTGGCCGAAGGACAGTGACCCGCCATAACCCCAGATCAGGCTGAGGCCAAGCGCCATGAACGTCCAGTTGAGGAAGTAGATGTTGTTGCCGACATCGTAGCCGTCGGCGAACAGCGGATAGGCGAGAGCGAAGGCCAGGACGACCACGAAGGCGCTCCAGAACGCGGGGCCGCGGCCCATGGTCTGCGGCCCTTCCAGCCGCTTGAAAATCCGTGACAAAGTCATGGTTGCTTACGCCCGATCTTTCAGGATGAAGCCCGTGATACCCTTCGGCAGCAGGCGGATGACGAGGATGACCGCAAGGAGAAGACCGATCTGCCCAGCCAGTTGACCTTGCCAGGAAGTCAGTGAGGCCTTGACGACCGCGAGCAATGCGGCTGCAGGCGCGGTGCCGAGGAACACGTCCGCGCCACCGACAACGACCGTAACGAAGGCTTCCATGATGAAGGTCGTCCCCATGGTCGGGATCATCGTCATGGTAGGCGCGTAGATGCCTCCAGTCAGGCCGGCCAGTGCCGCGCCGATGCCGAAGGTAAAAGCATAGACACGGTTGGTGTCGACGCCGAGAGCGTTGGCCATGTGAGGTGCTTGTATGGTGGCACGCGCGAGGACGCCGAAGCGCGTCTTGTTGAACACGAGATAGAGCAGGAGCAACACCGCCAGTGCTGTCGCAATCAGGACCAGCCGGTAATAGGAGAACGACAGGGCGCCCACCATGAAACTGCCCAGCGGGGTTCCGACGCCGCGCATGGTCGGACCGAAAAGGATCAGCGTGCCTTGCGAGGCAATCAGGCTGACGCCCCAGGTTGCGAGGATGGAATCGAGCGGACGGGCATAGAGCCTGCGCACGACAACGCGTTCGATGATCATGCCGACAAGACCGGCGAAAAGGCTCCCGCATAGGATCGCCAGCGGCAACGGAAGACCCCAGTTGACCGCGAAGACGGTCATATAGGCCCCGCACATGATGAACTCGCCATGCGCGAGATTGATGACGCCCATCATGCCGAAAATGACAGCGAGGCCACAGGCAGAAAGGACCAGAAACGCGAAGGCGTCGCCGAATTGATAGGCCGACGACACGATTGCTGTCACGAATTCCATGAGGCGCTCCGATTGGGCAGGCAGGCGATGGACCAGGCGGGCGCACGAGATCGCGCCCGTCTGGATTTTGGGTCGTTACTGCTTGGACGGAGGGTTGGACGGCGTGTACTGCGCGTCGGGATCGGCCTTAGTCAGATCGCAGCCGGCATCGCCCAGCCAGTATGGCTTGATGTTGTCCCAAACCTTGGGGAAGGAGATGGAGTGACCGTCGCCCACCTTTGCGAGGAAGATGGTGTGCGACATGTGCTGGCTCTTCGGATCGAGGCAGACATTGCCGGACGGGCCGTCGAAGCAGACATCACCCTGGGCGAGCACTTTGCGCAGATCCTCGCGCTTGGTCGAGCCATTCGCACGCTCGACCATCTGCTTGTAGAGGTTCATCGCGATGTACGAGTTCGCCGCTTCCTGGTTCACGTAGGGTTCGTTTGGGAACTTGGCGTGAAATTTCTCAAGGAAAGCCTTACTGGCCGGCGTGTCGACTTCCTCGATATAGTTGGTCGTCACATACATGTTTGCCAGGCTGGGCGGTGTGAAGCGCTTGTGCTCGTAGCCCTGGCCTACGTTGACCGACGATGCCATTGGTAAGCCGAGATTGGCAGAAGCTGCTTGTTCATAGTAAGAAGCTTGGGCGGCTCCGACGAGCAGGGTGACGACAAATCCCGGTTTGGCGGTCTGGATGTTCTGGATCGTCTGAGAGAACTGCGAAACGCCGAGCGGGATAAACTCCTCACCCACCATTTCACCGCCGTTTTCTTTGACGATGTTGCGGACCCATTCGGCCGAGATCTGGCCAAAATTGTAGTCGGCAGCGATGGTGTAGACGCGCTTGCCGTACTTCTCCATCATCCATGGAATAAGTGTTGAGAACTGCTGCTCAGGCACCGCACCGGTAACGATCATGTTGGCGTCGCACACGCCGCCTTCGTACTGATTGTTGTAGAAGGCGAGCCCGTCGAACTGGTTCACGATCGGCCGGTAGGCTTCACGCGAAGCCGACGAGAAGCCAGCAAACACAACATCGACTTTGTCGCGCTGGAGCACGCGGCGCATAAACTCCTGATATCTGTTGTTGTCGGACTGGGTATCGTAGACGACCAGTTCGATCTGGCGCCCTGCGATACCGCCGGCCTTGTTGATCTCTTCGGTTGCGAGTTCGATTGCGTGAACCTTGCCGATCGTCGCGGCAGCAAAGTCGCCCGACTGATCTTCGAGCACACCGATCTTGATGGGGTCGGCCGCAAAGGCCGTCCCAGATAGGGCGAGGGCGCAAGCCAGCGTCCCTGCCTGTAACCATGTTACAGTCATTTCGTTTCTCCTCCGTTTAGCGTTTCTTGGCGTAGGTCTTGTTTGTCCCGACGTGTATTTGGGGTTCATCCGATTCGGGACCGTTGGCCTGGATGAACGTTTCGCAAAAATCCTCAAGGCTCTGGCGAGCGCGCATGCTCTCCCGGCGCAGATGGTCGTAGGCCGCGGCGTAGTCGTTTCCCGTGCGCTGCATTACGATCAAGACGGCCTGGACGAGGCTCTTTCGCAAAAGTCGGCGCCGCTCGTGTTCTTCCACCCTGTCGGCGAGATAGCGGCGACGGCGGAATTCGTTGATGCCGACGAATAGCGCTGAATAGACTGCAGCCCTGTGGACGGGCTTGCGTAAAGTGGCTGTAGCTCCCACCTGCATCAGCGAGCGAAGCCGGCTGGGCGCTTCTACACCGATGATGCCGATGACTGGCAGGCATCGGCTTGGCTCCAGGGCACCGGTTTCGACGGCTAGATTGAGGTCGGAATCGATGAACAGCACATCCTTTTCGCCTGGATCGATCTGTAGCTTGCCGTCGCCAAATTCGGCCATGCCGAATGAGATGCCGAGCTTGGACAGCATGTCCTGAAGCTGCTCTACAGCCGCCGGCTGTTCCGTGGCGATAGTGGCCCGGTAGCCGACGAAGTTCTGGATGATCCGGGGTTCGCTCATTTGACCGCCCTCAGCTGCGGGACGCTGTTGCGGATCGCGTAGCGGGGGGTAGTTTTCACCAGATAGGGGTCGGGCCAAACGGGGTGGTTCGCCTCCCACAGGATTTCGAACTGGCCGGCGGAATTCGATTTGCCGATGCGCGGGGTGAGGAAGGCGTGGTTGGTGAGACCGTCTATGCTGACGGTGCCTTGCGGGGCATCGACCGTCAGGCTCGAGAGCGCCTTGCGCACTGCGTCCACATCGTCGGACCCCGCAGCCGCGATAGCCGCCGCAAGCATCTTGACCGCGACGTAGGACGCTTCCGCGTCCGCCGATGCAGCCGAGTCTGGCCAGCGCTCCCGGTAAGCCGATGTAAAGCGGCGGTTGGCCGGTGTATCGATGGATGAGAAATAGACACTGGAACTGATGTGGCCGTCCATTGCCAACGCCCCGATTTCCCCCAGTTCGGGTTCGGAGAGACTGCAACTGACCACAGGCATTTCCGCGGGCTGGTCGATGCCGCGTTCCTTGCAGGCAGTACGAAAGCCTTGGAAGAAATGATAGGCGCTCGTTCCGATCAAGGTGTTGAAAATGAAGTCCGGCTTCGCATCGATGATGGAAGCAATCGTTTTCGACAGATCGGTGTCGCCGACGGCCGTGTATCGCTCGGCCATCACTGTTCCGCCAGCCGCGGACAAGGCCTCGCGCAGGATACGGTTATTTTCCCACGCCCAGATGTAGTTCGACCCGATGCAATAGGCCCGCTTGCCCATGTTCGCGAGCAGGAACTCGATTAGCGGGATGATATGCTGATTAGGCGCAGCTCCGGTATAGACGACGTTCGACGAGCTTTCGAACCCCTCGTAATGCGAAGGGTACCAAAGCAGTGCATCGTACTTCTCGAAAAGGGGTATGACGTCCTTGCGGCTCGATGACGTGTAGCAACCGACGACATGTCGAACACCGTGCTTGCTGAGCAGGTCCGAGCTCCAATTGCCATATTGTTCGAAAGAGCCGGCCGGATCGGCAACGATCGGGGTGATGATGAAGGGATAGTCGTCCTGGGATGCGCGGATTTCATCAAACGCGAGCATTGCGCCATTGAACATGGAACGCGACACCACCCCGTATGAGCCGCTTTGCGAAAACAGCACGCCAATTTGGTATTGCGCTTTTGCCATGACCTCCCTCAAAGCAAAAAGGTGCCCGACAGTTGGCACTGTGGGCACTCTTGCCATCAATATGTCATGAAATTTTTGCGCCGCTCGGGCTCATCTGCCCAGCGCGCTTTAATAGTTGAATACAAACGTGCGGCTTGTCAACCTCGGGCTAAACATTATTCGGAAACGCTGAGGCCACCACTAAATTCTTCAGAGGGTGTTTGGAAGTCAGCCAGTAGCGAGCCGATGATAGCGTTCGAGCCTGGAAAAGCTGCGCTCTAAGATACAGAGCGATCCGATGATCTTGAGGGCGAGCTTGACGATCTCCGGTGCCAACCTTGCTGCTTCTCCTGAGCGTGGGCATGTTATTTGCACCTATGCCCGGCGTCGGCGATAGCACCTACTGATCGCAGGAAGGATCGCTTCAAGGCACTCGTCGCTGTCGATGACCTAGCATTTTCGAAGAGCGTTTTGGGTGCCCCTAGGGCTTCAGCATCGATGTTTTTTGACGAGTCGACAATCGCACAATCCTGTCGTGGAGTTTCCTTTGCCCTGGACGAATACGACGTGGCCGAGAGGATGTCGCGCGCTATCCCCGGACGGGCTTCGCAGGTCGAGATCGTGAGGGCAGCTTCCGCACGAGCAGTTTTCGGGCGCGCTACCGCGACGGCTGCGTACTGCGCTGCAACTACCTCTCCGAGGGGCGGTCGGAAATCGACATAACAGATCTGCTGTCGGAGAGCCCGAACCATCGACAGGAAAACTGGTCGGAGCTGTCGAAAGGGCGCTCTTCGACATTGACGGTACTTTTGCTTTTGTACGCCGGATTGGTACATTCTGGGCCGATCAAAAAAATGCCGATTGGTGCCGATAGGCGTCAAATGTCCACCGCAAGATCCCGAATTGCCCGCAACTGGCCCAGGACCGGCGACGCCGCTTTGACTTATTGGCGACGGCTTTGCGTGAGGTCGGCGTCGTTGGCCGTGATCTGGCCCACCAGTTCGGCAACCCCTTCGCCGCGCTGGCCGGAAGTTACCCGGTCGGCTGTTTCTTTGAGGGATGGCAGTGCATTCGCCACCGCGACGCCGTAACCCGCGGCTCGCAGGAACGCATCGTCGTTCTCAGCATCGCCGATGGCCACGACGTTGTGCGGCGAAAGATCAAGTTCCTCCAGCGCGGCCGCAAGCCCGGTTGCCTTGTTGACACCGCTTGGCAACACCATGACAGCGCCCTTGTTGAAGATGATCTCCAGTTCGAGCCCCAGCCTGCGGATTTCATCCAGGACGATTGTCTCGTTGGGAACCAGCGTGGCGACGATGGAATCGCCGACATAGAGCGGAGCCACGCCACGCGACTTCAGACGGTCGACGAATTCTTGAGGCGGAGCGGGGGCCAACAGCCGCTTTACTTTCGTCCCCGGCGTGTAGAGCAGCCCTCCGTTCTCGGCGACGATCTTGTCGAATATGTCGTGCCCGGGGAATACCCTTGCCAGGTCAGGCAGTTCGCGCCCGGTTACGAGGACCAGCTTTCGGCCGGTTTTCTTGAAATCCTCCAATGCCTTGAAGGTAGCATCAGAGACCAGCCCATGCTCGGCAAGGGTCTCGTCATAGTCGGTTGCGAGGGCAAGCACATACATCATCGGTTCTCCGCTCCAGACTTCAATCTGCTTGGCGGACGATCGTTCCACCATTGAGTGGGAACGACGCGTCCGCAGACATGCTTTGGCATGGTGGACGGGAACCATTGGGGGCTTGCGCGGTTCACCCTTGGGACGACTATCAGGAATGACGGAATGAAGATCGCGCACATCGCGCCGCTCTACGAAAGCGTGCCCCCACGGCTCTACGGCGGGACTGAGAGGATCATCGCGTATCTGGTCGACGGCCTGGTTGAGCGGGGGCACCAGGTGACGCTGTTTGCCAGCGCCGATGCTGAGACCCGGGCCGAGCTCTTTCCGGTTCGCCATCAGGCGCTCAGGCTCGACGCCAATCCGCTGACTTCACCAACAGCCGCCCATTTGTCGATGCTGCACCAGGTGAAACAGCATGCCGACGAATTCGACCTGCTTCATTTCCATCTCAGCCATTTTGTCCACTTTCCGTTTTTCGAGGATTTTCCCGAGCGAACGGTGACGACGCCACATGGCCGTCTCGATTATGCGGACCTTCCGGCTGCGTACGGCAGATGGCCGCAATTCCCGATGATCTCCATTTCCGACCGGCAGCGGCAGCCCCTGAAAGAAGCAAACTGGATCGCCACGGTCCAGCATGGCCTTCCGCTCGACCTCTATCGTCCGGTCGCTGGCGAGCCGATGGGCTACCTTGCCTTTCTCGGCCGTTTGTCGCGCGATAAGCGGCCGGACCGGGCCATTGAAATTGCCCGCCGCAGCGGTTTGAAGCTGAAGATCGCGGCAAAGATCGGGGACGACGATCGCCCCTATTTCCATGAAATGATCGAGCCGATGATCGATGGCGAGCAGGTCGAGTACATTGGAGAGATTGGAGAGGACGGCAAGGCCGAGTTTCTCGGCAATGCCGCGGCATTGCTGTTTCCAATCGATTGGCCGGAGCCATTCGGCCTGGTCGTGATCGAAGCCATGGCCTTCGGCACACCGGTGATCGCCTGGGACAATGGCGCGATGTCCGAAATCGTCGACGAAGGCGTGACAGGCCACATCGTGCGGTCGATCGAGGAGGCCGTCGCGGCCGTTGGCCGTTTGCCCGAACTCGACCGAAGAACCGTTCGCCAGACCTTCGAAGCCAGGTTCTCGGCCGATCGCATGGTTCGTGAGTACGAGGCGGCCTATGTCCAGCTCATGGAGGCGTTGCCGCGCTGAAGCCCGGGGCGTCTCGAACCGCTCCAAGACAAGGAGGGAGCAGGCATTTGGCCAAGCTCGACGAACGTCATCTCGATCCAGCTGTTGCCCTGGCAATGCTCGGCGACGCGGCACCACGCAATCCTCATCGCCAGTTTGCGTTGAAACACAGCGATTGTTTCATCGTTACCGATGACTACGGCGACATACGGGGACGGGGGGATGGGCTTTTCCGGGACGATACCCGCGTGCTTTCGCTGTTCCGGCTGTTGATCGGCGACACGGAGCCATCGCTGCTCGGCGCCTCCCTCAGCCAGGACAACATCGTCTTCACCGCAAACCTGACCAACTTGCCGCTGACGCCTGACAAGGGCGCGCCAACGCCACAGGGGGTCATCCATATCGAGAGGTCGCGACTGCTGTGGGACGACCGGATGTATGAGCGCATCCGCCTGTCCAACTATAGCGCCCACGATGTCGAGCTTCCCCTTTCGGTGCGCTTCGAAGCGGATTTTCGCGACATGTTCGAAGTCCGAGGTTCGACCCGCACCAAACGGGGCAAGGCCTTCGACATCGAACTCGGGCCCGACCATGTCCAAATGCGCTATGAGGGGTTGGACGAGCTCGTACGGCAATCAACGATTTCGTTCTCCGATCGGCCATTTGCCCTGACCCCCGATCGCGCCGATTTCCGGTTGAATCTGCTGCGCCGTGACAGCCTGTCCCTGTTCATTGAGGTCGGGGTCGATCACCTGGGGACTCCGAGCCGCGAGCGCCATCGGGCAGCTGCCGCCAAGGCGCGCTGGCGAATGCGGGGCAAGCGGCGTCATGGTGCCAACGTTCACAGTTCCGGCCGTGTGTTCAACGATTGGTTGTCGCGCGCCCGTGCGGATATCGCGCTCCTGACCACCGACCTTCCGACGGGCCCTTATCCCTATGCCGGCATTCCCTGGTTCTCCACTGCGTTCGGGCGTGACGGGGTGATCTCGGCTTTGCAAATGCTGTGGCTAAATCCTGGGCTTGCCCGCGGCGTCCTTTCGTTTCTCGCACAGCATCAGGCGACCGAGACGTCGATGTTCAGCGATTCACAGCCCGGCAAGATCATGCATGAGACCCGCAAGGGCGAAATGGCTGTGCTGCGCGAGCTGCCTTTCGGCAGGTATTACGGTGGGGTCGATACCACGCCGCTCTACATCTATCTTGCGACCGCATATGCGAAGCGCACGGGCGATCTCTCCTTCATCGACCTGCTATGGCCTTCGCTGAACGCCGCCGCAGCCTGGATGGAAAACGCAAGCCAGCAAGACCCATACGGGTTCGTGAGTTATGCGCGCGCGGCCGAGACCGGCCTCGCCAATCAGGGCTGGAAAGACAGCTTCGATGCCGTCTTTCACGCCGATGGCCGTATTCCGAAGGGACCAATCGCGCTGGTGGAAGTCCAGGGCTATGCATATGCGGCGTATGGGGGATTGGCCGAGCTTGCTGCCTTGAAGGGTGAAGACGCGAAAGCTGCACACTGGCAAGCCTGTGCTGAAGCCATGCGCATCTCCGTCGAACGCCATTTCTGGATGGAAGATCGAAATTTCTACGCTCTCGCCATCGACGGTGAGGGAAAGCCCTGCCAGGTGCGGGCATCGAACGCCGGTCATCTCCTCTATGTTGGTCTGCCTTCGCCCGAGCGGGCGCAATTGGTCACCGACCAGTTGCTGAGTGCTGCCTTTCATACGGGCTGGGGGGTCAGGACGCTGCCGGATGATGAGTTGCCGTTCAATCCGATGTCCTATCACAACGGCTCGATCTGGCCGCACGACACCGCCATCTGCGCGGCAGGCCTGGCACGCTACGGCGCCCGCGACAGCGTCGTTCGTCTGATGAGCGGTACGTTCGAGGCCGCCGTTCACTTCAACATGCGCCTGCCGGAATTGTTCTGCGGCTTTACCCGGTCGCCCAGCGAGGCTCCGGTGGCATATCCCGTCGCCTGTCTGCCGCAGGCGTGGTCATCCGGATCGGTGTTTATGCTGATGCAAGCCAGCCTGGGCCTCGAGATCGACGGGTTCGCTGCCGAGATTCACGTAACGCGTCCGCGCCTGCCCATCGGCATCGACCAGGTCTCGATCCGCCGCCTGAGCGTGGGCAACGTGGCGGTGGATCTCCATTTCCAGAGGGTCGGCGATCGGGTCGTGGCCTATCTCGACCCGCGCCATGAGGGACTGGCGCCGCTGATCGTGCGTTCCTGATCGCGTCGATTTTCGGAACCCATTCACCGCGAGGGAGTTCGAACAATCAGGGTCGCAATAACTCGCGACCCGTGAAAGCAGGCAATCCCCCTTATGACCGCTGAGAACTTCTCTTCTGAACTGGACATCGGCCTCTGGGCCGTGGTGGCTCTGAGCCTCTTGTTGTCGATCGCCGCAGCCTGCCTTGCGGCAGTGGCCATGCGCCGAGGGCTTCTTTCCGGCAATCCGCCTGTTCCCGAACAACTCGGCTATTCCACGGAAATGCCCAAACAGATCCTTCCGGAATTTGAGCAGAACAACCGGGTTGCCGACAGTCCGCTGGCCAGTTGGACACCCGAAGCGATGCGGCTTGTCATCGACAAGGAGCTTCCCGACGCTCAAATCATTCTCGTCTCCAATCGCGAGCCCTACATCCACAATCTCAGGGACGGCAAGATAGACCTCGTCGTGCCGGCGAGCGGGCTGGTTTCGGCCCTGGAGCCCGTGATGCGCGCCTGCGCAGGGACCTGGATTGCTCACGGCGGCGGTACGGCCGATCGAATGGTGGTGGATGACGATAACCGAATTCGGGTGCCGCCTGACAAGCCTGCCTACACGTTGAGCCGGGTGTGGCTCAGCGAGGAGGAACAGCAGGGCTATTACCTGGGGTTCGCCAATGACGGCCTTTGGCCGCTTTGTCACATCGTCTTCACGCGGCCGGTTTTCCGGGAATCGGACTGGGAGCAGTACAAGGCGGTCAATCAGAAGTTTGCCGACCGCGTGTGCGAAGAAGCGCGACGGCCCGACCCGATTGTGCTGATCCAGGATTACCATTTGGCGCTGCTGCCGCGCATGGTGCGGCAGCAGTTGCCGGACGCCACGATCATAATGTTCTGGCATATTCCATGGCCGAACTCGGAAGTGTTCAGCATCTGTCCATGGAAGGAAGAGATTCTGGACGGGTTGCTGGGCAGCTCGATCGTCGGTTTTCATATTCAGTTCCATTGCAACAACTTCATTGAAAGCATCGATCGATTTCTGGAAAGCCGGATTGAACGAGAGCACTCCGCGATAACGTTCGGTGGACAAACCACGCTGGTTCACCCGTACCCGATCTCCATCGATTGGCCGCCATCGGTGCTGGAGTCCCAGCCTCCTGTTGCCGAATGCCGCGCCAAGATATTCGAGACCCTGGGCTTGCCCGAAGACATGCGGCTGTTGGTCGGGGTCGAGCGCATGGATTACACCAAGGGCATCATCGACCGCTTCCTGGCATTGGAACAACTGTTTGAACGGCATCCCGAATGGATAGGCAAGCTGGTGTTCCTGCAGATCGCCGCGCCGAGCCGGGGAACGCTCCCGGCATATGGTCAGCTGCATCGCGAGTGCCTGGATTTCGTCGAGGACTTCAACCGCCGGTTTGGCAATGAGGGCTATTCACCCATCGTCCTGATGGACGAGCACCACAATCAGGGCGACATCTACACCGTCTATCGCGCCGCCGATGTCTGCGTGGTGAGCAGCCTGCACGACGGCATGAACCTTGTTGCCAAGGAGTTCGTGGCAGCGCGCGATGATGAACAGGGCGTGCTTATCCTCAGCACATTTGCTGGCGCGTCCCGGGAACTGCTCGATGCGCTGATCGTCAACCCCTACGATCCAACCGCCATGGGCGAGACGATCTACCGCGCCGTCTCCATGCCGGAGCAGGAGCAGGCGGCGCGCATGATGCGCATGCGCGAAGTTGTAAGCTCCAACAATGTCTATCGATGGGCGGGCACCATTCTCCAGGACGCCGCGCGTATTCGAAAGCGCAGCAGGGTGGTGGACCCGGTCCCGGACACCAAGCCGGAAAGACGGCTCGCCCGCACGATGGCTCAGGTGTTCGGCCGTCGCAGGCACCCGACCATGCACCGTACCGGATGAGGCGGGTGGAGGTTTGGCAGGCGTTTCCTCAAGCCCTGCGCGTCTGCGCTACGTCAACGACGAGGAGCCGGGCATCTCGCGGCGCCCGGCCGGCAAGGGCTTCTCATATCGTTGTGCTGCCGGACGGGCTGCGGGTCGGGCCGATCTGGAGCGAATTCGCGGCCTGGCCATCCCTCCTGCGTGGACTGACGTTTGGATCTGTGCCGATGCACTGGGCCATATCCAGGCAACCGGTCGGGACCAGCGCGGACGCAAGCAGTACCGCTACCATCCGCGCTGGACTGAGCGCCGCGATGAGGCAAAGTTCTCGAGGCTCGGCGATTTTGCCCGGACACTTCCCCGGCTGAGGCGCAAAGTGAATGCGGACCTGGGCAAACGAAAGCTGTCGCGGGAAAAGGTTGTCGCCGCCATCGTCTGGCTCCTGGACAACACCTTGATCCGGGTCGGGAGTCCTCAATATGCTCGGGAAAATGGCAGTTTCGGCCTGACCACCTTGCGCGGCCGTCATGTCGACGTCAGCGGATCGACCCTGCGCTTTGCCTTCAAAGGCAAATCCGGCAAGCAATGGCGGTTGCAACTCGTTGACCGCCGGATGGCCGGGCTGGTCCGGCGAATACAGGAATTGCCCGGGCAGCACCTGTTCCAATATATCGACGACGATGGCGAACGATCACGCGTGACCTCCGACGACGTGAATGACTACATCCGCGCTGCGTGCGGCCCGGATTTCAGTTCCAAGGATTTCAGGACCTGGGGTGGAACGGTGCGTGCGCTGGCGCTGTTCGGCGATATCGAGCTTCCTGACAGCCTGCCAGCCAGGCAACGCCTGTGCAATCAGGTCATCGATGAAGTCGCAAGCAGGCTCGGCAATACCCGCACGGTTTGCCGGAACGGGTATATTCATCCCGCAATCTTAGAGCGGTGGTCGGACGGGGAGCTTGGGACGCGACGTCACGGGTCCCGAAGAACGCGCAGTACGTGGCTCGATGTCGATGAAGCCAGAACGCTCGCCTGGCTTTCGGCCTTGTAGCTCCCCTGCGATTGCTCGCTTCGATCTCTCCCATCGCAGCCAACGGGTGCCGCCGTCACGCCACCCGCTCGATGTCGCGGCGCAGCACGATCAGCGTCGTCAGGTCCTGCACGCTCTGGTGCGTGGCGATGATGTCGCGCAGCGTGTTCAGCCTGTCGATCGACGGCACCTCGACCTCGACGATCAGGTCGAGCTGGCCGGTAATCGACGACACCCGCCGCACTTCAGAATAGCGCGCCAGCTGGTCGAGCACGCCCATCGAAGGCGTGCTGACCAGCGTCACCAGCAGGAAGGCCGAGACCAGGTTGGTGTCCATCTGGCCGATATCGGCGCGATAGCCGCGGATGACGCCGCTTTTCTCCAGCGCCGCAACCCGTTCGCTGGTCGCACTTCGCGATAGGCCGATGCGCCCCGCCAGCGTCTTGAGCGGGATGCGCGCTTCCTTCGACAGGATGCCCAGAATGTCCCTGTCCTTGGCGTCGAGTTCCTTCATCGTCTGGTTCCGATCCGCGCCGTTAAAGTGCCGGTCAATGCAGTCATTATGCCGGTATAACCGACGCTTTGCCGGATGCCCGATTTTTCGGCCCGTGCCAAGCTCCGATCGCAGCAAATCCGGATAGCCAATGACTGACGTGACTTACCCCGCGCCGCAATTCTCGCTGGACCAGGCAAAGGCCTTGGCCGCGAGCCACTTCGGCGTCGCAGGCAGGACGAGTTCGCTCGACAGCGAGCGCGACCAGAATTTCAAGCTGACGGCGGCGGAAGGGTCCCTTTGGATTCTCAAGATCGTCAACGCCAGCGAGCCGGCCAGCGAAAGCGAGTTCCAGGTGGCATTGCTCGATCATCTGGCGCGCACCGGCGCCGATGTCGCGGTGCCGCGCCTCCGGCTGACGCAAGACGGCGCAGCACTCGCCCATGCCACGGGCGTTGCCGGCGAGCAGCATGCCCTGCGGCTGGTGTCGTGGCTGCCCGGGATGCCGCTGGCCGAAGCCGCGCGCACGCCTGAACTCCTGGGCAATCTCGGCGCAGCACTTGGCCGGCTCGACCGCGCCCTGCAAGGCTTCATCCATCCCGGCGCCTTGCGCAGCTTCGACTGGGACATCAGGCAGGCCGGTGCCGCGCGTGGGCGGCTGCGTCACGTCGACGATGCCGAAGACCGTGCCTTGCTCGGACGGTTGCTCGACCGCTTCGATGCCGAGGTCGCGCCGCGCCTGGCGAGCTTGCGCGCCCAGGTCATCCACAACGACGCCAACGACTGGAATGTGCTCGTCGACGACAACGACAACAGCCGCATCGCCGGCATCATCGATTTCGGCGACGCGCTATTTTCCCCCGTCATCGCCGAGGTGGCGGTCGCCTGCGCCTATTCGATCCTCGATGTCGAGGATCCGATCGGTGCCGCAGCTCAGCTCGCCGCCGGCTTCCACGTCGAGTATCCGCTGCGCGAGGAAGAGATCGACCTTTTGTTCGACCTCATCGCCATGCGCCTGGTCATCTCGGTGTCGCTGTCGGCGCAGCGCAAGGCCCAGGTCGGCGACAATCCCTACCTGGCGATCTCGGAGGCCCCAGCCTGGCGGTTGCTTCGCCGGCTCGATGCCATGAACCGGCGTTTCGCCACCGCGATCCTGCGCCATGCCTGCGGCTTCGACGCCGCGCCCGGTGCGTCCGACATCACCCGCTGGATCGCTGACAATCGCAAGTCACTGGCGCCGATCCTCGAGCGTCATCCGGCAACGCTGGCCAAGGCGCTTGTGCCCTATGGCGATCCGGCCCATCCGATGACGGTCACCTCGGCCGGCCGGGAGCCGGACAAGGCCACCGCCTGGTGGGACGCCTATTGTGCTGAGAACGGTATCGCGCTTGGCATCGGCCCGTGGGGCGAGGCGCGCACCGTCTATACCTCCGACATCTTCTGGTCGCGCTTCGTCGAGGGCGCCCGCCGCGTGCATCACCTCGGCCTCGACCTGTTCATGCCGGCCGGCACCAGGGTCTACACGCCGCTCGCGGCTACCGTGAAAAGCGTCGAGATCGAGGAGGACCCGCTCGGCTATGGCTGCCTGATCGCCCTCGAGCATTCGCCCGAGGGCTGCCCGCCCTTCGTCACGCTTTGGGGCCACATGGCGCATGAGGCCATGGCACGCCTGAAGCCAGGGCAAGAGCTCGCGGCCGGCGCGCTGGTCGGCGAAATGGGCGCGCCCGCCGAGAACGGCGGCTGGGCACCGCATTTGCATTTCCAGATCTCGACCGACCCCGATCTTGCCGCCCGCGACATCCTCGGCGTCGGCGAGGCGCGTTATCTCGACGTCTGGGCCGAGCTGTTCCCCGATGCGGCAACCCTTGCCGGCATCCCGCCCGAGACCTTCCAGCGCGACGGCCGGACACGTCCTGAAATCGTCGCCGCGCGGAAAACCTCGCTGCTGCCCAACCTGTCGATCTCCTATTCCGAGCCGATCAAGTTCGTGCGCGGCGAGGGCGCCTGGCTGATCGACGATCGCGGCCGCGCCTATCTCGACTGCTTCAACAATGTCTGCCACCTCGGCCACGCCCACCCCGATGTCGTCGAGGCGATCGCCACCCAGGCGGCAAGGCTCAACACCAACACGCGTTACCTGCACGACGCCATCGTCACCTATGCCGAGCGGCTGACTGCGACCCTGCCCGATGGTCTTTCGGTTGCCTCCTTCGCCTGCTCTGGCAGCGAGGCCAACAGCCTCGCTCTGCGCATGTCGCGCACCTTAACCGGCCGCAATGACGCGGTCGTGCTCGACTGGGCTTACCACGGCACCACCCAAGAGTTGATCGACCTCAGCCCCTACAAATACAAGCGCAAGGGCGGCAAGGGTCGGCCGGCACACGTGTTCGAGGCAACCATTCCCGACAGCTACCGCGCGCCGTCTGACTGGCCGGTGGAAGAGCATGCCAGGCGTTTCGCCGAAAGTATCGCCGAGCAGATCGAGGCGATGCGCAAGGAAGGGCGGGCTCCTGCCTTCTTCATCGCCGAATCCATCCCCAGCGTCGCCGGCCAGGTTTTTCTCCCCGAGGGCTATCTGAAGGAAGTCTACGCCATGGTCCGCGCCGCCGGCGGCATCTGCATCGCCGACGAGGTGCAGGTCGGCTTCGGTCGCGTCGGCAGCCACTGGTGGGCCTTCGAGACGCAAGGCGTTACCCCCGACATCGTCACCATGGGCAAGCCCATCGGCAACGGCCACCCCATGTCGGCGCTGGTCACCACGCGCGACATCGCCGACCGCTTCGACAACGGCATGGAGTATTTCAACACCTTCGGCGGCAACCCGGTGTCCTGTGCCGCGGGCCTCGCCGTGCTCGACGTCATCGAGCGCGGCCGCCTGCGTGACAATGCCGCCGACGTCGGCGCCTATCTCGTCGAGCGGTTCAAGGACATGCAGAGGCGCTACGAGGTCATCGGCGACGTCAGGGGCATGGGCCTGTTCCTCGGCATCGAGCTGGTTACCGACCGCAGGACGAAGGAGCCGGCCACCGCATTCGCCCGCAAGGTCAATGACGGCGCCCGCGCCCGTGGCGTGCTCATCGGCACCGAAGGCCCGCACGACAACGTGCTCAAGATGCGCCCGCCGATGATCTTCAGCCGGCGCGATGCCGATCATCTGGTCGGCGTTCTCGAAGAAACCTTCGCCGCGGTGGAAGCCGAAGGCACATAGCAGCAGGCCCGCGCGACGGCCTCGCGCGGAGGGACTTAACGACAGGGGATTTCACGAACTTCCGGCGCCCTGCGCCGGCGGCACGAAGAGGCTTTGCCTCGAAACAAGGGAGGAAGAACCATGAAACATCATCTCGCAGCACTTCTGCTCGGCACGGCCGCCCTCGCCACGCCGGCCAAGGCCGACACGCTCGACATCGTCAAGCAGCGTGGCACCGTCACCTGCGGCGTCAGCCAGGGTGTCGCCGGCTTCTCGGCGCCCGACGACGCCGGCAAGTGGTCGGGCTTCGACATCGACGTCTGCCGCGCCGTGGCCGCCGCCGTGCTCGGCGACGCCGACAAGGTCAGCTACGTGCCGCTGTCCACGAAGGAGCGCTTCACCGCGGTCCAGTCCGGCACAGTCGATCTGCTCTCGCGCCAGACCACCTGGACCCTGTCGCGCGACTCGAGCCTCGGCCTTCGTTTCGCCGGCACTGCCTATTATGACGGCCAGGGCTTCATGGTGCGCAAGGATCTCGGCGTCGACAGCGCGCTCAAGCTCGACGGGGCCACGGTCTGCACCGAACAGGGCACCACGACCGAGCAGAACGTCGCCGACTATTTCAGCGCCAACAAGCTGAAATACGAGCCGGTCGTCATCGATTCCGCCGACGGTATCATCAAGGCCTTCGATACCGGCCGCTGCGACGTCTACACCACCGATGCCTCTGCCCTCTATGCCCAGCGCCTGAAGCTCACCGACCCGGCCAACTACACTGTGCTGCCGGAAATCATCTCGAAGGAGCCGCTCGGACCGGCCGTACGCCAGGGCGACGACAAGTGGTTCAGCATCGTCCGCTGGACGCTGTTTGCGCTGATCGAGGCGGAAGAACTCGGCATCACCAAGGACAATGCCGAAGCCGGTCTTACCTCGGCCAATCCCGCCATCAAGCGTTTCCTTGGTGCCGAAGGCGACAGCGGCCAGCAGCTCGGCCTCGACCCGCGCTGGGCCTACAATGTCGTCTCCAAGGTCGGCAATTACGGCGAGATCTTCGAGCGCAATCTCGGCCAGTCGAGCGACCTCAAGATCGACCGCGGCATCAACGCCCAGTGGAACGCCGGCGGCCTGATGTACGCCCCGCCGGTGCGCTGAGGTTTCACCACATGGGGTCGCGCTCCGGCGCGGCCCCGCCTATTCTGGCGCCCGCGAATCCCCGGCCCGATGGCCAGCTTCGAAGGTGTCAGATGAGCATTGCCGACCGCATCCGCGTCCAGGACGTCAAAACTCTCTCGGACGACTGGTACGTGCTGAAGAAGACCACCTTCGCCTATCGCCGCGGCGACGGCGAATGGCAGACCCAGAGCCGCGAGACCTACGATCGCGGCAACGGCGCCACCATCCTGCTCTACGATCCCGCGCGCCGCACCGTGGTGCTGGTCAAGCAGTTCCGCTACCCGGCCTTCGTCAGCGGCTACGACGACATGCTGATCGAGACACCCGCCGGACTGCTCGACGATGCCGCCCCCGAAGAGCGCATTCGCGCCGAGGTCGAGGAAGAAACCGGCTTCCGTATCCACCATGTCCGCCGCGTCTTCGAAGCCTTCATGAGTCCCGGCGCCGTGACCGAGAAGATCTACTTCTTCGTCGGCGAGTACGAGCCGTCCGATCGTGTGTCCGCCGGCGGTGGTCATGCGGGCGAGGGCGAGGACATCGAGGTGCTGGAAATCGGCATCGACGAGGCGCTGGCCATGGTCGCCGACGGCCGCATCTGCGATGGCAAGACCATCATGCTGCTGCAATACGCAGCACTCCACTTGCTGCGCGGAGCCTAGGAGCCATGTCCGGCATCGCCCGCGAACTCGGCATTTCTTTCGGCGCGTCGCTCACCGGCCCGCTCAACGCCATCACCGACGTGCCTGGCGTTTTGGTCGGCCACCGCACCATCCGCTCGGGAGACCTCAACACCGGCGTCACCGCCATCCTGCCCCACGGCGGCAACCTCTACCGCAAGAAGGTGCTGGCCGCCTGCGACATCATCAACGGCTTCGGCAAGAGCGCCGGCCTGATGCAGGTCGAGGAGCTGGGCACGCTCGAAACGCCTGTCCTGCTCGCAAACACCTTCGGCGTCGGCACCTGCGCCAATGCCTTGATCCGCGCGGCGATTGCCGAAAATCCCGACATCGGCCGCGAGACGGTGACGGTCAATCCCGTGGTCATGGAGTGCAATGACGGCTATCTCAGCGACATCCAGGCGCTTGCCGCCACCGAGGATGACGCCCGCGCCGCGCTGGCCGCAGCCGCGTCAGGCCCCGTCGCCGAGGGCAATGTCGGCGCCGGCACCGGCATGAGCTGCTTCGGCTTCAAGGGCGGCATCGGCACAGCCTCGCGCCGCATCGAGCTCGGCGGTCGCGACCATCATCTCGGCGTGCTGGTCCTCACCAATTTCGGCCGCGCTGGCGACCTCATCCTGCCCGACGGCCGCCGCCCCGATCCGCGTTCCAAGGTGGAGCCGGACAAGGGCTCGGTCATCGTCATCCTCGCCACCGACATCGCCATGGAACACCGCCAGCTCAAGCGCGTCGTCCGCCGCTGCGGTGCTGGCCTTGCCAGGCTTGGCGCCTATTGGGGACATGGCAGCGGCGACATCGCGCTCGGCTTCTCGACAGCGCGGATCGTCGACCACGACGAGCGCGCCGATTTCCTCGCCATCTCAGCCCTCAACGAAAACCGCATCGACCGCCTGTTCCGCGCTGCAGCCGAAGCGACCGAGGAAGCCGTGGTGAACTCCATGTGTGCAGCTGAAGCCATGCAAGGCTGGGCCGGGCATTTCCGGCCATCCCTGGCCGATTGGCTGCGCTCACAGAGCTAGCCTAGAGCGGCTGCCGCGCATTGCGCCAGAAGTCCTGCGGCTCGTCCAGCAGATGGCTGAGCCCCACGCGCTCGAAGGCGAGTGCCGCCTGTTCCGCCGCGTCGGCCAGGATGTCGTCGGCATCGAGATGGTCGGTCTTGCGGCCGCGCATCAGCACCTTGCCGTTGACGATGACGGTGTCGACGTCGGCCGCGTTGGCGAAATGGGCGATGCGCGTCACCGGCATGACCGGCGGGTAGAGATGCGGCTTGTACATGTCGACCAGCACGATGTCGGCCTTCTTGCCTGTTTCCAGCGAGCCGAGTTCGCTCTCCAGTCCCATTGCCTTTGCAGCGTCGATGGTCGCCATCTCCAGCGTCTTGCCCGGTGGCAGATAGGCCGGGTCGCGGAAATGGCGGCGATGATAGTGCATGCACTGCGCCATGTGGCGGAACATGTCGTAGCCGCGGTCGGGCGCAGCCGCATCCGATCCGAGGCAGACATTGATGCCAGCCTCGATCAGTTCCGGCACCGGGCAGCGGCCATAGACCGACATGATGGCGCTCGGGTTGTGGATGATCGACGCACCCGTCTCCTTCAACGCGGCGAAATCGTCCTCGGTAAGGTCGACGCTGTGGCCCAGCAGTGCGAACTCACCGAGGACGCCAAGATCGCGCGCCAGCGCGATCGAGCCGTCGCGGTGGCCGTCCTGGGTGAACAGCACGCCCTTGCGACGGCGCAGATCCATGACCGCTTCGCCCATTTCGATGACCTGCCGGCGGGCGTCGGCATCCGCCATCTGGGCGGCATAGTAGACCGGCATCACCAGGCAGACGCCGGTGCCGCGGCCAAGCAAATCGTTCCAGCGCTCGATCAGGATCTCGCTGACCTCCAGTTGGCGTTCGAACGACACCGTCACGTCCTTCGACTGCCCGGTCTCCGAAAAATGGCGATAGCTGCGCGGGAACGGCGGTCGGCCGGGGCCCACCGCCATGAAGGTGCGCAGGCCGGATTCGGCTGTCGCCCCGCTATGGGCGTCGCCGAAGGCCGGATCGTCGGTGCGGTAGATGTCGGCGCCGCCACCCAGCAGCGTCATCGCAGTGGTGATGCCGCCGCGCAGCCGTTCGAGCTGGGTCATCCTCGCCTCGGCACGCCAGAATGCGGGCGTCGAGCCGCGCGCATAGATCTCCTCGCAGGCTTCGAACCAGGTGTCGACGCCGGCACCGGCATTGCGCACCAGCCCGTGGCCGGCGTGGGAATGGCTGTCGATCAGCCCCGGCATCGCCACCATGCCGGTGCCGTCGATGATTTCCCTTGCGTCGGCCGGCGCGGCATCGCCTGCGCTGCCGATGGCGCTGATGCGGTCGCCGGTGACCGTCAGCCAGCCGCCCTCGATCACCCGGCGATCCCGGTCGACGGTCACGATGGTTACGTTGCGCACGAGGATGTCTGGCTGCGCCATGTCTTCTGCTTTCCAATTTTGGCCCGCTCAGAGGCCGAGAATGTCTTCCAGGTCGCGCGCGGCGACGCGGTCGCTTTCCAGGTCGAGCTGGTTTTCGATATGGGCGAGATGGTGGTGCATGACGGCCAGCGCCTTCCTGGCGTCGCGCGCGGTGATGCTGGCGACGATGTCCGCGTGCTCGTCGGGGCCGCAATTCAGCACGTCCTTCTGCTGGTACATCGCCATGATCAGCGACGTCCGCGAGACAAGGTCGCGCAGGAGGCTGGCCAGGATCTGCGACTGCGCCAGTTCGGCGATCAGCATGTGGAACGCGCCCGACAGCCGGATGGCGCCGGCAACGTCGCCGCTTTGGTGGGCCTTGCGCTCGGCCTCGACATGTTGGCTGAGCCGCTCGATGCCGCCGGCGTCGATCGTCGCGCACAGCCGCTCGACCAGTCGCTCCTCGATGGTGCGGCGGGCGAAGAAGACATCGCGTGCCTCTTCGATCGATGGTTTGGATACAAAAGCGCCACGGTTTGGAACCAATGTGATCAGACCGTCGCGCGCCAGATTCTGCAATACATGGCGGATACGCGCCCGGCTGGCGCTGAAGATGTCGGCGAGTTGCTCTTCCTTCAGCCGTGTGCCGGGGCCGACCTGCCGTTCGGCAATCGCGTTCCAGATTTTCTCGTAAATCTCTTGATCGGTGGCATGTCGCTTGCCCGCTTCAGCGTCCATCCAATCCTCCTCCCGCCGGGTCCGATGTGCGACCCGCAGCCTATTCAAACCCAAAAACGCCGCAAGTCAACAAATTTGTCGACATAGATTGTTGACAATAATTGGATACGATGTCAGCGTTAAATGGATGGAGCCCAAAGGCGCCCTGCAAACGTGAAGGCGCGGGTCCACTGGTTCTGTAACGGGAGGAGTTCAATGAAGAAGTTCCTGCTCGCGGCCACCGCCGCGGCTCTGGTCCAGCTTGGCATGATGGGCAACGCGAGCGCAGCCGAGCTGCGTTATGCTGCGGCCGGCGACATCTACGGGCTCGACCCGGATTCGATGACCGACAGCTTCTCGAACAATTTCCTACAGCACATCTACGAGCCGCTGGTCCGCTACAACAAGGAACTGAAGATCGAGCCGGCGCTGGCCCTGTCCTGGGAAGTCGTCAAGCCCGACGTCGTCCGCTACAAGCTGCGCCAGGGCGTCAAGTTCCATGATGGTGCCGATTTCGGTGCCGACGACGTCATCATGTCGCTGATGCGCGCCGTCGACGAGAATTCGCCGATCAAGGGCAACTTGCCGGCGCTCAAGTCGGTCGAGAAGGTCGACGACTACACCGTCGACCTGCACCTCGCCGGCCCGACGCCGCTGCTTAACAACTATCTCACCAACATCGCCGTCTTCGATGCCGGCTGGCTGGAGAAGAACAATGCGGTCAAGCCGATCAACGCCGAGCTCGGCCAGGAAGGCTACACCTCGACCCATGCCAACGGCACCGGTCCGTTCAAGCTCGAAAGCCGCCGCCCCGATGCCCAGACCGTTCTGGTCGTCAACGAAGGCTGGTGGGACAAGCCGCAGCACAACCTGACCAAGGTTATCTTCACCCCGATCGCCTCCGACGCCACCCGCGTCGCAGCGCTGCTCTCGGGCGAGGTCGACATCATCACGCCGTCGCCGCTGCAGGATGCCAAGCGCATCGCCTCGAACCCCGGCACCAAGGTTCTGGAAAATCCGGGCCTGCGCACCATCATGATGAACTTCAACATGCGCGATAAGCTCGTCGACGGAAACGTCGAAGGCAATCCGTTCAAGGATGCACGTGTTCGCAAGGCCGTCTACCAGGCCATCAACATGGATCTGGTCCGCGACAAGATCATGCGCGGCAAGTCGCGCGTCTCCGGCATGCAGATCGCGCCCGAGGTGCCTGGCTTCGACGCCAAGCTCAACGAGCGTTTCCCCTATGATCCGGCGGCCGCCAAGGCGCTGCTGGCCGAGGCCGGCTATGCCGACGGCTTCCAGTTCAACATGAACTGCCCCAACGATGCCTACGTCAACGACGAGGAAGTCTGCCAGGCGATGACGGCGATGCTGGCCCAGGTCGGCCTCAACGCCAAGCTTGTCACCGAGGCACGCACCCTGCACTTCAAGAAGGCGCAGGAAGGCCAGACCGACATGTTCATGATCGGCTGGGCGACGCTGCCGATGCTCGACGGCTTCTCCGTGCTGTCGGCCATGCTGCACTCGCCCGAGGAGAAGCTCGGCACCTGGAACCCCGGCGGCTACAAGAACGCCAAGGTCGACGAACTGGTCAAGAAGATCGACGTCGAACTCGACGAGGCCAAGCGCCGCGCGATGATGGTCGAGGCCTTCGGCATCACCGAGCAGGAAGTCGCCTGGCTGCCGCTGCACCAACAGCCGCTGTCATGGGCAGTGCGCGACAACGTCGAGGTGGTCCAGACCGCCGACGACCTGCTCCGCCTCTGGTACGTCAACGTCAAGTAAGTCGAACCGGGCCCCTGTCCATCTAGGGCAGGGGCTTTCGCTACCGGCAAGCCCGCCCCCACGAAGCGGGCCTACCTCCAAGGGAGCTGCGACGATGTTCGTATTCCTCGTCCGCCGTCTGCTGCAGGCCGTCATGGTCATGCTTGCCGTGGCGTTCATCGCCTTCCTGATGTTCCGTTTCCTCGGCGACCCGGTCAACAACATCGTCAGCCAGGATGCCACCCAGGTCCAGCGTGAGGAGGTGCGTCAGCGCCTGCGTCTCGACGACCCGCTGGTCCTCCAGTACGGCCGTTTCGTCGTCAATGCCGCCAAGGGCGATTTCGGCGTCTCCTACCGCAACAGCCGTCCGGTCAGCGCGCTGCTCGCCGAACGCTTCCCGGCCACAGCCGAACTGGTGCTGGTCGCCGCCATGCTGTCGCTGGTGCTCGGTATTCCGCTTGGCATCTACACCGCGCTCAAGCCCCGTGGGGTGCTCAGCCAGGGCCTGCAGATCATGTCGCTGATCGGCATTTCGCTGCCTACCTTCGTCACCGGCATCCTGCTCATCCTGGTGTTCTCGGTCTGGCTCGGCTGGCTGCCGTCCTTCGGCCGCGGCGACGTCATCGACGTCGGCTGGTGGTCGACGGGCTTCCTCACCGCCTCCGGCCTCAAGGCGCTGATCCTGCCGTCCTTCATGCTGTGCCTGTTCCAGCTGACGCTGATCATGCGGCTGGTGCGCGCCGAGATGCTGGAGGTACTGCGCGCCGACTACATCAAGTTCGCCAAGGCGCGCGGGCTGAAGAGCCGCGCCATTCATTTCCGCCATGCGCTCAAGAACACGCTGATCCCCGTCGTCACCATCTTCGGGCTTCAGCTCGGTGGCCTCATTGCCTTCGCCATCATCACCGAGACGGTGTTCCAGTGGCCGGGCATGGGCGCGCTGTTCATCCAGGCCGTCAACTTCACCGACGTGCCGGTCATGGCAGCCTATCTCGTCATGGTCTCGCTGATCTTCGTCATCATCAACACCAGCGTCGACCTTCTCTACAACGTCATCGATCCGCGCCTTCGCACCGATCCGACCCGGGCCTCCGGGAAGGGCGCCTGACGGGAACCCATGACCATGAGTGATACCTCCTTCACCGGGCGCTTGCGCAGTTTCGCCGACAGCGACCTATTCTACAGCTTCCGCCGTTCCAGGACGACGGTCATCGCCGCTGTCGCGCTGGCGCTGCTGTTTTTCGGCGCGATCTTCGCGCCGGTGATCGCGCCCTTTGATCCGTTCGACATCGCCCACCTCAACCTGCTCGACAGCGAACTGCCGCCGGCCTGGATGGAAGGTTCCAACCCGGCCTACATCCTCGGCACCGACACCCAGGCGCGCGACGTGCTGTCGTCGATCCTCTACGGCCTGCGCATCTCGCTCTTCGTCGGCTTCGCCTCGGTCATCCTCGCTGCCGTGCTCGGCGTCTTCCTCGGTCTGGTCGGCGGCTTCGTCGGCGGCATCGTCGATGCCGTCATCATGCGCGTCGCCGATGTTCTACTGAGCTTCCCGGCGATCCTCGTCGCACTGCTTATCAACGGTGTCATGCGTGGCATCCTCCCCGCCAACCAGCACGAGAGCGCGGCCATCCTCGTTCTCGTGCTGGCCATCGGGCTCACCAACTGGGTGCAATACGCCCGCACCGTGCGCGGCTCGACGCTGGTCGAGCGCCAGCGCGAATACGTCCAGGCAGCCCGCACCATCGGCGTCGGCCGCCTGCGCATCATGCTCACCCACATCCTGCCCAACGTGCTCGGCCCGGTGCTGGTCATCGCCACCATCAATCTAGGCATGGCCGTGCTGACGGAAGCGACCTTGTCGTTCCTCGGCGTCGGCATGCCGGCGACCCAGCCTTCGCTCGGCACGCTCATCCGCGTCGGCAACGAGTACCTGTTCTCCGGCATCTGGTGGGTCGTCATCTTCCCGTCGGCAACGCTCGCCGTGCTGGTCCTCGCCGTCAACCTGATCGGCGACTGGCTGCGCGACGCCCTCAATCCGAAGCTGAGGTAAGGCCATGGCCCTGCTCGAAGTCGAAAATCTGAAAGTCGAGTTCCCCACCCGCAAGGGCGTGCTCACCGCCGTCGACAACGTCTCCTTCAACGTCGAACAGGGCGAGATCCTCGGCGTCGTCGGCGAGTCCGGCGCCGGCAAGTCGATGACCGGCGCTGCCGTCATCGGCCTGCTCGAACCGCCCGGCCGCATCGGCGGCGGCCAGATCCGTCTCGACGGCAAGCGCATCGACAATTTGTCGCCCGACGAGATGCGCAAGATCCGTGGCCGCCACATCGGCGCGATCTTCCAGGACCCGCTGACCAGCCTCAACCCGCTGTTCACTGTCGGCGAGCAACTGGTCGAGACGATCCGCACGCATTTGCCGATGTCCGCAGCGGAAGCCAAGAAGCGCGCCATCGGCTGGCTCGCCGAGGTCGGCATCCCGGCGCCCGACAGGCGCTTCGACCAGTACCCGCACCAGTTCTCCGGCGGCATGCGCCAGCGCGTGGTCATCGCCCTGGCACTCTGCGCCGAGCCGCGGCTGATCATCGCCGACGAGCCGACGACCGCGCTCGACGTTTCGGTTCAGGCACAGATCATCGCGCTGCTCAAGCGGGTCTGCCGCGAGCGCAATGCGGCCGCGATCCTTGTCACCCACGACATGGGCGTCATCGCCGAGACCGCCGACCGTGTCGCGGTGATGTATGCCGGACGCCTCGCCGAGATCGGCCCGGTCGCGCATGTGCTGCAGAAGCCGAGCCATCCCTATACGGCCGGCCTGATGGGTTCGATCCCGCGCGTCGGTCCGCGTCCAGAACGGCTGATCCAGATCGAGGGCTCTATGCCGCGCCTGACCGACATCCCGAGCGGCTGCGCCTTCAATCCGCGCTGCCCCAAGGTCTTCGCCGAATGCCACCGTGTAAGGCCCGAACTGCGCCAGCTCGCCGACGGTGCCGCCGCCTGCCTGCTCTATGAAGGGGTGACGCCATGAACGCCGCACCGATTGCCAAGACCGGCGCGCCGCTGCTCCAGGTCAAGGGCCTGAAGAAGCACTTCGCCATGGCCAAGCCTTTTCTCAACCGGCTGCTGGAGGGCGGCGAGCAGCAGACAGTCAAGGCCGTCGACGGCCTCGACCTCGAGATCCCGCGCGGCCAGACGCTGAGCCTGGTCGGCGAGTCCGGCTGCGGCAAGTCCACCGTTGCCCGCCTGATCATGGGCCTGTCCAATCCCTCCGGCGGCTCCATCCTGTTCGACGGCGCCGACATCTCCCGCGCCCCGGCGGGCCAGCCGGCGGACATCCGCCGCCGCATGCAAATGATCTTTCAGGATCCCTATGCCAGCCTCAACCCGCGCTGGCGGGTCGCCGACATCATTGCCGAGCCGCTGCGCACCTACGGCATGTGCGCCTCGCGCCAGGAGGAACGCCGCGAGGTCGACCGCCTGCTCGAATTCGTCGGCCTCAACGCCAAGGATGGCGACAAGTTTCCGCACGAATTCTCCGGCGGCCAGCGCCAGCGCATCTCGATCGCGCGGGCGATTTCCACCAAGCCGGAGTTCCTCGTCTGCGACGAGCCGACCTCGGCGCTCGACGTCTCGGTCCAGGCGCAGATCCTCAACCTGATGCGCGCGATGCAGCGCGAGCTCGGCCTGACCTATTTGTTCATCAGCCACGATCTGGCGGTGGTCAATTTCATGTCCGACTGGATCGGCGTCATGTATCTCGGCCGCCTCGTCGAGGTCTCGCCCGCGGCCGAACTGTTCGCCAATCCGCAGCATCCCTATACGAGGCTGCTGCTCGACACGATCCCCGACCTCGGCATGTCCAAGCGCGACCGCCAGCCGGCCGCCGGCGAGGTGCCCAATCCGATCAACCCGCCGCCGGGCTGCCACTTCCATCCGCGCTGCGTGCTCGCCAACGAGCGGTGCCGGAGTGAGGCGCCGGTGCTTCGCATGTATGATGGCGGCGTGCGCGCCTCTTGCCATGCGGTCGAGGAAGGGCGCGGTGTCGAACCGATCATGGCACAGGCAAGTGCCGCCCACCCGCTGCAGGCTGCGGTCTGAGGGAGAAAAAATGGATTTCGATTTCGCCGAGCTGCCCGAAAACGACCGCTACCGGCTGCTGTGCAGCTTCGTTGGGCCGCGTCCCATAGCGCTGGTCACCACCATCGACGAGCACGGCTGCAACAATGCCGCGCCGATGAGCTTCTTCAACGTGTTCTCGCACGAGCCGCCGTTGCTCATCCTCGGCATGCAGACCCGCCCCGACGGCACCGCCAAGGATACCGTCGCCAACATCAGGCGCTCGGGCGAGTTCGTCGTCCACATGGTCGACATGGCGATCGCCAACGAGATGATCGTTACCGGCATCAACTTCCCCAGCGACGTCGACGAGATCGAGTTGGCCGGGCTGACCAGCACCCCGTCGGTCAAGGTCGCGGCCCCTCGCATCGAGGAATCGCCCTGCGCCATGGAATGCCGGGTGTCGCAGATCCTCGACTATGGCCGCCGCACCATCGTCATTGGCGAGGTGGTGCAGATGTATGTCCGCGACGAATGCCTCGACGAGCGTGGCCGCTACGTCCGACCGGAGGTCTACCAGCCGATCGCCCGGCTGCATGCCGACAACTACATCGTCGCCGACAACCAGTTCGTGCTCAAGCGTCCGGCCGAGCTTCTCCACCACGAGGAAGCCGCCGGCTATGCCGTATCGAAGCCGGAAAAGGTCGCCGGCTGACCCTGGGAATGCGCCGGGCGTCCGCGCCCGGCTCCACTGAAATTCGAGAATGCAGCGGTGCTGAAATGACAGAACTCCTCCTCAAGAACGTCCGGCCCTTCGGTGGTGCTGCGACCGACATCCTCATCCGCGACGGCCGCATAGTCCGCATCGGCAAGGCCGACGCCTCGGCTGCCGAGGTCGAGGACGGCGGCGGCGCGATCGCCATTCCCGGCCTGATCGAGGCGCATGCCCATCTCGACAAGTCGCTGTGGGGCATGGGTTGGCATGTCCATCAGGCCGGCCCGGCTCTTGAGGACAAGATCTCGACCGAGCGCCGCCTGCGCCGCGAACTCAACATCGATCCCGCCCGCCAGTCGGCGCGCCAGGTGGCGCTCGCCGCCTCGCACGGCACCACCGCCATCCGCAGCCATGTCGACATCGACACCGACCAGAAGCTGTGGTGCTTCGAGGGCGTGGCCGCCACGCGCGAACGCTTCCGCGATGTCATGGACATCGAGATCGTCGCCTTCCCGCAGTCGGGCCTGATGATCCGCCCCGGCACGCTGGAGCTGATGGACGAAGCCCTTGCCAATGGCGCCGATGTCGTCGGCGGCCTCGACCCCTGCGGCATCGACCGCGACCCCAAGGGCCAGCTCGACGCCATCTTCGGCCTCGCCGAGAAGCACGGCAAGCCGATCGACATCCACCTCCACGAAGCCGACGACCTCGGCGCCTTCTCGATGGAGATGATCATCGAACGGACCCGCGCGCTCGGCATGCAGGGCAAGGTCACCATCAGCCATGCCTTCTGCCTCGGCATGACCGACCGCGCCCGCGCCGCTTCGCTCACCGAGCAGTTGGCGCATCAGGACATCGCCATTGCCACCACGGCGCCTGCATCGCGTCCCGTGCCCATGGCGGCCGAGCTGCGCCGTGCCGGCGTGCGTCTCTGCGCCGGCTCCGACGGTATCCGAGACACCTGGGGTCCCTACGGCAATCTCGACATGCTGGAGCGCGCGCTGTTCATCGGCCTGCGCAACAACTTCCGCAACGACGCCGACGTCGAATACGCCCTGCATATCTGCACCCAGGGCGGCGCCGACGTCATGGAGCTCGCCGACTACGGCCTGCGCGAAGGCGCCTTCGCCGACATCGTCCTGCTCGATGCCGAGACCGTGCCGGAAGCCGTTGCCGCCCGTCCGAAGCGCAAGCTGGTGCTCAAGCGCGGCAAGCCGGTGGCGCGCGATGGCCAAGCCCTTTTCACTGTCGAATGAGAATTTGAAATGACCGAACCTTTGCTTCTCACCGCCCGCTGGGTCGTCGGCCATGTCGACGGCCGCCACGCGCTCTATCCCAATGGCGAAGTCGTTGTATCAGGCGACCGCGTGCTCTTCGTCGGCCACGGCTATGAGGGCCCCGTCGCTCGCCGCATCGACTATGGCAACGCCCTCATCGGCCCGGGCTTCGTCGATCTCGACGCGCTGTCCGACCTCGACACCACCGTGCTCGGCTACGACAACCAGCCAGCGGTCAAGAAGGGCCGCATCTGGCCCGAAACCTACATGGAAAGCGGCCCCTTCGAGATGTACTCGGAGGAAGAGCTGGCGTTCCAGAAGCGCTACGCCTTCTCCAGGCTGATCCGCTCCGGCATCACCACCGCGCTGCCCATCGCCTCGCTGTTCTATCGCCAGTGGGGCGAAACGACAGGCGAGTTCAGCGCTGCCGCCGAAGCCGCGCGCGACCTCGGCCTGCGCGTCTATCTCGGCCCAGCCTACCGCTCGGGCAACAGCTTCGTCCGCCGCGACGGCACAATCGACTACCATTTCGACGAGGAACGCGGCCTCGACGGTCTCGCCGATGCGGTTGATTTTTGCCGCAAGTTCGAGGGCCAGGCTAATGGCCTGATCCGCACCATGCTCGCCCCCGACCGCATCGAGACCTGCACGCCCGAACTCTTGAAGGCCTCAGCGGCCGCGGCCGAGGCGCTCGACGTGCCGATCCGCCTGCATTGCTGCCAGTCGCCGTTCGAGTACCAGAGCGTGCTCAAGCTGCGCGGCATGAGCCCGGCCGAATGGCTCGAAAGCCTGGGCTTCCTGTCGCCGCGCGCGATCCTGCCCCACGGCACCCATGTCAGTGGCCGCAACGGCATCGACCGGCCGGGCAGGGACCTAGAGATCCTGCGCGACGGCGGCGGCACCATCGCCCATTGCCCGCTGGTCTCGGCCCGCCACGGCAACGCGCTCCAGTCCTTCCGCAAGTACCGCGACATGGGCATCCGCATCGGTCTCGGCACCGACACCTACCCGCCGGACATGTTCCTCAACATGCAGGTCGGCATGATGCTCTGCCGCATCGAGGAAGGCGGTACTGACGGCTGCCGTTCCGAGGATTATTATGATGCCGCCACCCTTGGCGGTGCCGACGCGCTCAACCGTCCCGACCTCGGCCGCCTGCAGGCCGGCTCCGCCGCCGACCTGATCGTCGTCGATTTCGACGACCCGTTCATGGGCCAGACCATCGACCCGATCCAGACGCTGATGCTCAACGCCTCGGCCCGGTCGGTCTCGACCGTGATGATCGCCGGCCGCTTCGTCATGGAGAATGGCGTCATCCCGGGTGTCGACGACCGTGAATATCGCAAGCGCGCGCAGACGCAGTTCGACGGCGTCATCGCCAAGTACCCGCTGCGCACCTTCAGCCATCCGCCGGTCGAGGAAATCTTCTCGTCGAGCTACCCGACCCACCGCAAGGCGTAAGCCCCCGACGCCTTGCACGGAAAGGGCGCCACCACGCGGTGGCGCCCTTTTTGTTTGCAAGCAGAGTTTGGAGCCTGCCGGGCTCTGCAAGGTCGCCCTTTGTCATCAGGCATGCGCCGTGATTTGACATGCAGGCATTTACCTGCATATTGTCTCTCACATGAGTGAGACCGATGAACGCTGACGACGTTTTCAAGGCACTGGCCGACCCGACACGCAGGAGGCTGCTTGACCTTCTCTACGAGAAGAACGGGCAGACGCTCGGCCAGCTTTGCGAAAATCTTGAGATGGCCCGCCAGTCCGCCACGCAGCACCTCGGGATTCTGGAGGCGGCCAATCTGGTGAGCACGGTCAGGCGTGGCCGGGAAAAGCTGCATTTCATCAACCCCGTGCCGTTGCACGAAGTCTACGAACGTTGGGTGCGGAAATTCGAACGTCAGCGGCTCAGCTTGCTGCACGATCTGAAGAAGGAACTCGAAGGAGAGTGACGATGACCAAAGAGAAGACCAGCTTTGTTTACGTGACCTACATTCTCTCGACACCCGCAAAGGTGTTCGAGGCCATAACGAAACCGGACGTCGCCAGGCGCTACTGGGGCCACGAGAACGTCTCCGACTGGAACCCCGGTTCGAAATGGGAACATGTCCGCGCCAATGACGAGCGGACCGTCGAACTCGTCGGCAACGTCATCGATGTCTCGCCACCGACCCGTCTCGTCATCAGTTGGGCGAACGCCTCGCAGGCCGCCGATCCGGCAAGCCACAGCAGGGTTACGTTCGATATTGACGAATATGAGGGCATGGTTCGGCTGACCGTCAGCCATGACGAACTCGAAGCCGGCAGCGGGATGGCGAACGGCATCAGCAAGGGCTGGCCGATCGTGCTCTCCAGCCTCAAATCCTTCCTCGAAACCGGCCGCGCCCTCGACGTGTTTGCCAAGCCGAAGGCGGCCTGAAGGGGAATGACAATGACCAAGCGCTATACCGGCGGGTGCGCGTGCGGCGCGATCCGTTATGAAACGAGCAGCACGCCCGTCTTCGAAAACCACTGCCAATGCCGCGATTGCCAGCAGCGAAGCGGCACCGGGCATGGATCATATCTCAGCTTCGCCCGGCAGGCCGATGTCACGGTCACGGGCGAAGCGAAAACCTGGCGGGTAACGGCCGACAGTGGCAACGAAAAGATCCACGCTTTCTGCCCGACCTGTGGCACGCCGGTCTACCTGACATTCGTCGCGATGCCGGAGCTGATCGCGATCCATGCGGCCAGCCTCGACGACCCGGGCCAATTCAAACCGCATGCGGTCACATACGGCATCCGCGCCAATGCCTGGGACACGATGGATGCGTCGTTGCAGACATTCGAGCGAATGCCGCGTTGATGAGGAAGCGGTCCGACCTCGCCTAGTGCGCTGCGGTTTCGACCAGCGGCTGCGAATCCGTGTCGACGCTGACCACCACCGACATGCCGGGCGCCAGCCTGTCGGCCATCGCCTGGCCCGGATCGATGCCGATGCGCACCGGCAGGCGCTGCGCCACCTTGGTGAAGTTGCCGGTGGCGTTGTCGGGCCGCAGCACGCTGAATTCCGAACCCGTCGCCGGGGCAAAGCGCTCGACATGGCCGTCGAGGCGGGCATGACCCAGCGCATCGACAGTGAATGTCACCGGCTGGCCCACCTTCATGCCGCCAAGCTGGGTTTCCTTGAAGTTGGCGACCACCCAGATGCGCTTCGGCACCAGCGCCATCAGCTGCGTGCCAGGCGCCACATACTGCCCGAGCCGGGCGCCGACCTCGCCGAGCCGGCCGTCCTCGGGTGCCACGATGCGCGTGTTCTTGAGATCGATCTCGGCGAGATGCACGGTCGCCTCCGCGCCCGAGACCGCTGCCTCCAATGACTGCCGGCTGACGATGGTCGCCTGCAGGTCCTGCCGCGACACCTCGAGTGCCGCTTCCGCCTGGCTGTGGGCGGCACGTGCCTGCTCGAGCGCGGTGCGCGACTTGTCGGCCTCGCTCAGCGTCGACACGCCGCGCGCCAGCAGCGGTTCGATCCGGCCCCAGCTCGCCAGGGCGTTGTCATAGGCGACCTTGGCCGAAGCCACCTGCGCTTCGGCCGACGTGACGCGCGCCTCGGCCGAGTGCCGCTGCTGCTCGGAATTTGCCAGTGCCGCCTGCTGCGATGCCAGCGTCGCACGCGCCTGTTCCAGCTTCTGGACAAAGATGCGGTCGTCGATCCGGACCAGCAGCTGCCCTGCCTTGACGTCCTGGAAATCCTGCACCGCGACTTCGGCGATCGTGCCCGACAGCTGCGGCGCCAGGATGGTCGGCTGGCCGCGCACATAGGCGTTTTCGGTGATCTCGACCGCGCTCTTGAACGGCGGCAGGTGCCAGACATAGAGGATCAGCGTCAGCCCGGCGATGCCGAGGACGATGGCCAGGATGGTGCTGGCGGACCGGAGGAGGTGAAGGCTTTTCGATAGCATGGCGGTTCACGCGGTGGCTGGGAGTGCAGGGGTGGCTGCCCGGTTGCGGAAAGCCACGATGGCGATGTGGATGAGAAGCAGGACCAGCGACGTCAGCGCGATCACCGTGATCAGCAGGAACGCGTCGTTGTAGGCGAGCACATACGCCTCGCGCGTCGCCTGCTGCGACAGGAGCTGCAGGCCTTCGGCGCTGAGCAAGCCCTTGTCGGTGATGACGCGGGAATAGGCGCCGCCGAGCTGGGCCACGCGCTGCGCCACCAGCGGATCGGTCAGCGCAATGTGCTCGACCAGCACATTGTGGTGGAATTGCTCGCGGCTGGTGACGAAGGTGGTGAACACCGCCGAGCCCAGCAGTCCGCCCAGGCTTTGGGTGGTCAGGAACACGATGATGAAGCTGAGGATGTAGTTCGGCCCCTTCTTCAGCGCCGACATCAGGCCGCTCTTCATCGCCGGCGGCAGGATCAGCGCCCCGGCAAAGGCAATCAGTGCCTGGCTGTAGAACACCTGCTCCGGCCGCGTCAGGTTGGTGGCGCGGCTGTCCATGTAGGCGCCGATGGCGATCAGGATCAGCGCCGCGATGTGGATGCGCTCCTCCTTGCCGTGCTTCATCAGCGTCGCACAGGTCAGCCCGCCGGCAATCGATGCAACCAGGATCACCCAATAGACCGACCGCGTCTGTTCGTTGCTGAGGCCGAGCGCCTGGAACAGGCTGGAGGCGCCCAGCGTCTGCTCGGAAAGCACCAGGCGGAACATCAGCAGTACGCCGGTGAAATGCAGGATCGGCGGGCTCGCCAGCCAGCGTATGTCGAGCAGCGGGTTCTTGCGGTTGAGCTCGATGACGGCTGCAATGGTGATGCACACCACCGCCAGCGCCAGAAGCGCCCCGATCCACGGCGCTTCCAGCCACCAGTAGAGCCGCCCGAGCACCAGCACGATCGCCGTCGCGCCGAAGCCTGTGGCGATCAGCAAATAGCTGATCACGTCAAGCTTCTCGATCACCTTGGCGCGCGGCTGCGGTGCCAGCGGCAAGGCATAGACCAGGGCGAAGGCGATCATCGCCATGCCGAGTTCGAACATGGTCACGGCATGAAAGCCGCCGATGTCGAACAGGGCAGGGGAGATCAGCCGCGCCACCGGCGCGCCGAGCGTGATGCTGGTCAGCGCCAGCGGCAGGCCGACATTCAGCTTTTTCTCCGGCGAGAACGATTCCAGCATGTAGAGGAAGGCGAGCGTCGACATCGGTGCTGCCGCGATGCCGCTCATGAAGCGCACGACCAGCGCCGACTGCAGGTCGGATATGAACAGGTTGAGCACGCAGGCGAGCACGAAGCCGAGTATGCTGAGCTCGGCGAAGTTGCGCAGGCCGTATTGCGTCCTGATCTTGATCAGTGCCAGCGCCAGCGAGACATTCGGCGCCATGTAGGCGGCGACCAGCCACGTCGTCTCGGTCACCGTCGCGCCGATCGAGCCCTGGATCTGCGGGATGTTGGCGGCAACCAGGTTCATGCCAAGCCCCTGCGTCAGCGCCAGCACCACCGAGGCGCAGACATAGGCTGCTGCCATCAGTGGTGGCTTGGGCACGAAGGGCGGCGGGGCGGCGGCCGGTGCCGCAGGCTGCGGCGCGGCAGGCACCTCGGTCCGGGTCGCCGCATCGGCTTGCCCGGGCTCAGCCGCCTTACCGCGGCCTTCGCCGCTGTCTGGTGCCTGTTGCATCGCTGGCCACTCTATTCGCAGGCGGCCTCGCCGATGTTACGGCTGAGGATGCTCAGCACGCGGGTAGCGCTCTCGATGTCGGCATCGTCGACGCCGGCCAGCACCCTGTTGCGCAGTTCGGCGACGAAGGCGATCATGCTGTCGGCTTCGCGCCGTGCGTTCGGCGTCAGGAAAATGCGCTTGGCGCGCCGGTCGTCGTCGGTGGTGCAGCGCACCACCAACCCCTTCTTTTCCAGCCCGTCGATGAGGCCCACCAGCGACGGCTGCTCGATATGCATCAGCTCCGCCAGCTCGGCTTGCGTCTTGCCTTCGCATTCGGCGATCTGCATCATCAGCCGGGCGCGTGCCAGCGTCAGCCCGCGCTTCTTGACCCGGGCGTCGAACATGGTCCGCAGCTTTCGGTTGACCTTCAGCAGTTCGTCGAAAAATGCGCCTTTCAGGCCTTCGTCGCTCATGTCGATCCCCTTTTTATTAGTATGGATATGATTAGCCTCCTATGTAATTAATCCGGAGGCATTTTGCAAGACGTGCCGCCCCCGCAGAGGCGATGCCGCGCGCTTGCCAAACCGGGCTCGATGTACAACCTAGCCGCAACCGAAACGGCCGAGTCGGCACAGCCTGCCCGGCCGCAAGACGCGGAGGCCGACCTTGCCCATCAAAATGTATGGCATCAAGAACTGCGACACCATCAAGAAGGCCCGCACCTGGCTCGAGGGCCATGGCGTCGCCTACGATTTCCACGACTACAAGGCCTCGGGCATCGACCGCCCAAGCCTGGAGGCGTGGGTCGAGGAGTTCGGCTGGGAGACCGTGCTCAACCGTGCCGGCACCACCTTCAAGAAACTGCCCGACGCCGACAAGCAGGGCCTCGACGCCGAAAAGGCCATTGCCCTGATGCTGGCCCAGCCCTCGATGATCAAGCGCCCGATGCTCGACCTCGGCGGCCGCCGCATCGTTGGCTTTAAGCCCGAGGCCTACGACGCCGCTTTCCCCGGCTGAGGTCCGGTCCCGAACCGGGCCATCGTCGCGGCAACCTCCTCGGCCAGCCAGCCTGAAAAATCCCTGACCTTGCGCGGCGGCCGCTCGGCAGCCGACGTCACCAGGTAGTAGCCGAGGCCGCTCGCCACCGTGATGCCGAACGGCGCCACCAGCCGCCCGTCGGCCAGCGCGTCAGCCGAAAGCAGCTGCCAGGCCAGCGCCACGCCCTGGCCGGCGATCGCCGCATCGATGCCGAGGATCGGGTCGGTGAAGGAGGGTCCCGCCGGCAGCACCGGATAGGGCGCCAGACCCGCCGCCTCGAACCAGCGCTCCCAGCTGATCATCGTGCTCTCGTCCGAAATGACCGGCAGCTGCGCGATATCGGCCGGCGTCCGCAGCTTCGCCGCCAGCGCCGGCGCGCAGACCGGGAACACTTCCTGCGCCAGCAGCAGTTCCGCCCGCACGCCGGGCCATTTGCCGTCGCCCATCCGGATCGCCAGATCGACGTCGGAATGGTCGAGGTCGACCAGCCCGGTCGAGGCATCGATCCTCAGCTTCAGCTCGGGAAAGCGCAGGTTGAAGCGGTTGAGCCGCGGCACCAGGAAGCGCGAGGCGAAGGCGGGTGCCACCGACACCACCAGCATCTTCGAGCTCGTCTCGTCGGCCAGCGCCACCGCGCGCGACAATTCCTGGAAGCCGGCACTCAGCCGGCGCGTGAACTCCGCGCCGAAGCTGGTCAGCACGAGGCCTGTCCCTCCGCGTCGGAAGATCGCACGGCCGAGCTGCCGTTCGGTGCGCGTGATCTGCTGGCTCACCGCGCTCACCGAGACGCCCAGTTCTTCCGCGGCCTTGACCAGCGAGCCGCAGCGCGCCACGCTCTCCACCGCGCGGAGCCCGTTGAGGTGAACGCGATTGAGTGCCTGACTTGAGATTTTCTAAACTCCGTCTGCGGCATTCTTGATTGAAGACAGAGCATTTGTAGCGAAAATGGCGTGAAAGGATCAACGCTTAGGAGAAGTCCAATGAAGATTTTCTCAAGCATTTCCAAGCTGCTTCAGAGCCAGCGCGACAGCCACGGCATCGACACCGAGCGGTTTCTCGGCTGGCTGCGCGATCCGCTTTCCCATCCCGACATCGAGCGCATGGATGCGCGCGAGCTCGGCGACTTGCCGCTTGGCCGCGGCTTCAGGCCGGCCCTGCCGGTGCCGGGCGAGTGCCGCGCCTAGAGCAATGCGAGGGCGTGGCCGAGCACGCCGAGTGCCGCAACAGTGATCGTCAGCACGCTCAGGCCAAAGCCTGTCGCGCGCTGCCATTGCGCCGCCCGCTCATGGGTGAAATGCCAGGCATGGACCGCGCGGCCGAAGGTGAAGGCGCAGCCCAGCACATGGATCGCCACCGCCGGCGCGCCGAGTGCTGCGGCAAAACCCAGCAAGACCAGCATGATAGGAATGTTCTCGATGGCATTGGCATGGCCGCGCATCGTCCGGTGCAGGCGCGCCACCCCGCCGTCGCCGATCAGCACCATGTGCTTGCGCCTGACCAGCGCCGTCGCCATCGTCAGCCACAGCAGGATCAGGCCGTTGAGCGCGGCGTAGAGCCCTGCTGCCGCATATGCTGACTGGTTCATGTCGTCCCGGGACTGTGTAAATGACCAAACTGTAATATTCCGGTGCGGAAAATCGCCACGATCCGGCGCGCATTGCAACAACCGGCCGCCGCCGGGGATTCCCTTGTGTCGCGAAGTGTGACTTCATGCGGCCAACTGGCAATGCCACCGTCTCCGAAAGGAACCCGGAACCGTGTTCGTATCCTTCTTCCCGCAGCCGAAGCTGTTTTTCACCTCGGCCGCCGTCTGGAGCCTTGCAGCGGTGCTGTTCTGGTTCTTCGGGGGTGAACAATTAGGGGCCATCTTCGGCCTGCCGCCTGCGCCGGCCGGTGTTCCACCGATACTCGGGATCCGGATTTTCTGGTCAGCCCCGTTCCTTTGGTTCTACATTTATTTTGGGTTTTTGGTTGCGGTCTTCTACGCGTTTTGGGCTTGGTACTCGCCGCACCCCTGGCAGCGCTGGTCGATCCTGGGATCGTCGGCGATCCTTTTTTCCACCTACACCTCGGTTCAGCTCTATGTTGCGCTGAATACATGGCGGGGACCGTTTTTCGACCTTTTCCAGAAGGCCATATCGACCGCCGGGTCAGTAACGCCAGGCGAACTTTACGACCTCATCTGGGTCTTTGCCGGAATCGCCCTCTTCTCGGTTTCCCTGTTCGTGGTGACACGCTTTTTCGTCAGTCACTACATCTTCCGGTGGCGTACGGCGATGAACGACTACTACATGGCCAACTGGCCTAAGCTGCGCCATATCGAGGGCGCTTCCCAGCGTGTTCAGGAAGATACGATGCGCTTCTCGACGACGCTTGAGGGCTTGGGTGTTGCCTTCGTCGATTCTGCAATGACGCTGATTGCCTTCTTGCCACTACTGGCCCAACTGTCCACGCACATCACGGCGCTGCCTGTCGTTGGCCAGATACCTTATTCGCTTGTCTTCGCCGCGATCTTCTGGTCGCTCTTTGGCACCATCCTGCTGATGGTCTTTGGCATCAAGCTGCCGGGTCTCGAGTTCAAGAACCAGAGAGTTGAGGCCGCCTATCGCAAGGAACTGGTTTATGGCGAGGATCATGCGGATCGCGCCCAGCCGCCAACCGTGGCCGAATTGTTCGCGAATGTTCGGCGCAATTATTTCAACCTCTATTTCCACTACGCCTATTTCAACGTCATTCGCTCCGGTTACCTTCAGGCGGATGCCATTTTTTCCAGTCTCATTCTCATCCCAACTATCGCTGCGGGCAAGATAACGCTTGGAATCTGGCAGCAGATATCGACGGCCTTTAGTCAGGTCAGTTCTTCATTCCAGTACCTTGTCAGCGCCTGGCCGACGATTGTTGAACTGATCTCGATCTACAAGCGCCTGCGTGCCTTCGAGGCGACGCTGTCGGGCGACGCGCTACCCGACATCGACCAGCGTTATCTCGAACGTGAAAAGGCCGGCTTGAAGCCGGAAGATCAACCGGTGGCGTGATTGCCTAGCTCCAACGCCGACGACTCCCTCCCCCTTGTGGGGAGGGGTAAGGGGTGGGGGTAAATCACACACGCCGCCGCACCCTGCTTGAGGTCCACCGTCGGCTTAAAGCCAGGCACGCACCCCACCCTCTATCCCTCCCCACAAGGGGGAGGGGGCGTCAACGTCCCGCTTGAAAAAACCAGTCGCCGGCTCACCCGCCGGTCTGCACCGGTGCCTCGTTGCGCCGCGCCACATAGTCGGCATAGCTGATGCATTCCACGTCGGCCTTCACGCACACCTCTCCGGCGAAGCGCTCCAGCGCGCGCCAATAAGCGCCGTCGTTCATCAGCGTGAAGTGGAAGCCGATCTGCAGTGGAATCCGGCCGCCTGCATATTGCGTGTCGAAGGCCTGCCGGAAGGCGCCATAGGCGCGGCTTTCGTATTTCGCCGCCTCGTCAGGCTTGTCGACGCCGCCGGAATGTCGGACGAACAGATTGTAGTCCATCGCGATGATGCGCCGCTCCGACGGGCCCTCGGGTATCAGCGGCAGGGCAAATTCCATCATGCTGCCGTCGAGTTTGGGTTCGTCCGGTCCGCGCGACACGCCGCTGGCGTTGTAGGCAAAGCCCTTGTCGCGCAGCGCGGCCGTCAGCCCCTTGCTGTCGGAGAGGTACGGAGCCCGGAAGCCTTTCACCGAGGCGGTGATTTGCGCCCAGCCCGCCGGCTCGGGCGATATGCCGTTGATCTTGTAGGTGTCGCGCATGATGGTCGAGAACGCGTCGAACTCCTTGGTCCACTCGGCCTTGCTCCACTTGCCGCCGTCGAAATGACCGCAGGCGTGGCTGGCTATTTCGTTGCCCTCGGCGGCAGCTAGATTGATCTGGCCAAGCCTGTCGGCCACCTCTTGCTTGTTCATGGCAAAACCGACATTCGACCTGCCGGCCGATTTGCCCGGTGCCTGGTATTCGCCGCGCGTTTCGCGCGACAGCAGGAAGACGCAGGACAGGAAGTAGGTGAAGCGCGCACCCGTGCGCGCAGCGAGGTTGCGGCTGCGCTGCCACTGGGCGACATCGTGGGCGCCGTCGAACGAGATCAGCACCACTTGCGGCGCCTTGACCTCATCGACCTTGGGGGCAGGGCCGGCGACCGCCGGCAGCGCCACCAGCGACGCGGACAACAGGGCACAGAGGCGGAACGCTTTGGTCATTTCGAACTTCGATGCAATTTCGGGGGCTTGGCGACTTCAGGCGGGTAAGGCCGAAATGTGGCACGGATGCGTTCACGGCGGAATGCGGCATGCAGCGCCGGAAATTCAGCGCAGCGGGTGGGCATGCCCGACGTGGATTGCTTCTCCACGGCCGGTGATTTTTGTTGGGCGCTACGTCCAAAATTCTGGATCGTGGGGGTAGTCTTCGATGTCACGGCATGGATCCCCGGGTCTCCGCACGTCGCTTCGCTCCTGCTCCGCCCGAGGATGACGAAGGCGTTGGGGTCGTGGCTAATCATCTACTTCAGCGGTTGGCACCAGCCCCATTCTGCTCGCACAGGCTGGCATTTCCTGCCAAGTGCCAACCTTGGAGGCTAGCCGAAAGCCACCAGTGCCTTCGTCATCCTCGGGCGGAGCAGGAGCGAAGCGACGTGCGGAGACCCCGGGGATCCATGCCGTGAAGTGGCAACTGCCGCGGCGGTCCAATGCTGTCGAAGCAACCGTGCCGGCTGTCACCATCTGTCAGCAACCCGCGTGGATAGCCGCCCCCGTTTCTCCACACCCTCCCAAGCCTCCCGTATCCTCATCCTCGCGATCTTCCACGGGACCCCGGTGCGCACCGGGCAGCGGGGGGAAGCGCCGGTGCCGGGCTGGCAGGAGGTCGGATCTCTTGCTGGGTGATGAGCCCCCAAGTCCGGGCCTTGCGGCGGCTGGCGGTGAAAGCCGAGGCGACTGAGCGGGGCAAGAACACCGGGCGGGGCGCGAACGTCGCGCCACATACTAGTTATCGGAAGGCACGGCCTCGCGCCCCGCTTCCCGAACTACCTCATCCTGAGCTTGTCGAAGGATGACAATGGCCAGACCGGCAACGGGGCGTGGCGTCTTGGCGCTGCGCGCCAATCCACCTTCTCCCACAAGGGAAGAAGGGAAGGTGCTCAAACGGACCGCGAAACTCCCTGCCCACCGAATTTCCACCCCGCCCCCTTCCATGGCGGCGAAATTCCGTTAAAACGCAGGCTCAAACGGCCCCGAGGGGGCAAAGGTGGTTGGATAGCATGTCGGACGACAGTTTCTTTCGGGAGGTAAACGAGGAAATTCGCCAGGAGCAGGCGAGGGCCCTGTGGGACCGCTATGGCCCCCTGGCCATTGTCCTTGCCATCCTGGTCGTCATCGGCACGGGCCTGTTCGTCGCCTGGGAATATTGGGTCGAGACCAAGGCCAACCGTTCCGGCGACCAGTTCTCGCAGGCGCTGTCGCTCGCCAATACCGGCAAGGCCGACGAGGCGCTCGCCGCCTTTGACGCGCTGGAGAAGGATGGCTACGGCGCCTATCCGCTTCTGGCCAGCATGCGTGCCGCCACCGTCCAGGCCGACAAGGGCGACTTCAAGGCTGCCATCGCCGGCTTCGACGAAGTGGCCGCCGACAGCTCCATCCCGAACGTCATCCGCGACATCGCTCGCCTGCGCGCCGCCATGCTGCTCGTCGACCACGGCTCCTACGCCGACGTGTCGGGCCGCGTCGAGGCGCTGACCAACGACACCAATCCGCTGCGCCATTCCGCCCGCGAGGCCCTCGGCCTCTCCGCCTGGAAGGAAGGCAAGCTCGCTGACGCGCTCAAGCTGTTCGAGCAGATCGCTTCCGATGAAGGCGCACCGCGCAATGCGCGTCAGCGCTCCAACCTCCTGGCCGAACTGATCCGCGGTTCCGGCAACGCGTCGTGATGCGGGCCCGATGGCTTTCAAGATTGCGATAATCGGCCGGCCCAACGTCGGCAAATCCACTCTTTTCAACCGGCTGGTTGGAAAGAAGATCGCCCTTGTCGACGACACGCCCGGCGTGACGCGCGACCGCCGCGTCCATGCGGCCAAGCTCTACGACCTCGTCTTCGACGTCATCGACACCGCTGGTTTCGAGGATGCCGGTGCTGCGACCCTGCAGGGCCGCATGCGGGCGCAGACCGAGATCGCCATCAAGGAAGCTGATCTCATCTTCTTCATGGTCGACGCCAAGGCCGGCCTGACCCCTGACGACCGTACCTTCGTCGAGATCGTTCGCCGCTCCGGCAAGCCGGTGGTGCTCGTTGCCAACAAGTCCGAGGCGCGCGGCGCCCAGGGCGGCGCGCTCGAGGCGTGGGAACTCGGCATCGGCGAGCCGGTGCAGATTTCTGCCGAACACGGCCAGGGCATGCCCGACCTGCGTGACGCCGTCGTCGAGGCGCTCGGCAAGGAAGTCGTGTTCGCCGATGACGAGGACGATGCCGACGACATCGCCGAAAGCGACGTGCTGATCGGCGAGGACATCGCCGATCCCGACGCCGAGGATGTCCACGCCTATGACGAGACCAAGCCGCTGCGCATCGCCGTCGTCGGCCGGCCCAATGCCGGCAAGTCGACGTTGATCAATGCGCTGATCGGCGAGGAGCGCCTGCTCACCGGGCCTGAAGCCGGCATCACCCGAGATTCGATTTCGGTCGACTGGGATTGGCGTGGCCGCAGCATCAAGATGTTTGATACTGCCGGCATGCGCCGTAAGGCCAGGGTGCAGGAAAAGCTCGAAAAGCTGTCGGTCCAGGACGGCCTGCGCGCCATCCGCTTCGCGGAAATCGTCATCATCGTGCTCGATGCGACGATCCCGTTCGAGAAGCAGGACCTGCAGATCGCCGACCTGATCATCCGCGAGGGCAGGGCGCCGGTCATCGCCTTCAACAAGTGGGACCTGATCGACAACCCGCAGGAAGCGCTTGCCGAACTGCGCGAGAAGACCGAGCGGCTGTTGCCCCAGGCGCGCGGCCTGCAGGCGGTGCCGATGTCGGCCGAGACGGGCCGCGGCCTCGACAAGCTGATGGACGCGGTGATGAAGACGCACCGCGTCTGGAACAGCCGCATCTCGACAGGCAAGCTCAACCGCTGGCTCGAAGGCATTCTGGCCCATCATCCGCCGCCCGCCGTCGCCGGCCGCCGGCTCAAGGTCAAGTACATCACCCAGGCAAAGACCAGGCCGCCCGGCTTCGTCGTCTCATGCTCGCGCCCCGATGCGATGCCGCAGTCTTACGTGCGCTATCTCGTCAACAACCTGCGCGAAGCCTTCGACATGCCCGGCGTGCCGATCCGCATGGCGCTGCGCACCTCGGACAATCCGTTCGCCGGGCGCGCCAAAAAGAAGAAATGAAGCATCGAGGGGCTCGCATCGCGCGGGCCCTTCGCACATTGCCGCACCCTTGCGCCGTTAACGCTCCATCAAGGTTAATGCATCATTTTCGTCTCCAGTAGGGTGTGTTGCGTCCTGGAGAGTTTCTGTGCATCGACGAGTTGTGAAGGGGCGGTTTGCTGCTGCCCGCGAGGGGAGACGTTCGTTCCTGGCGCCCGCCATTGTCGGGCTCGGAATCTGGCTCGGCTTTCCCACCGTCGCCGCATACCAGGACATGACCAGCCTCGTTTCCGGCCTCGAAGGCCGGAACACGCGCTGGAGTTCCTATGTCGAGAAAGCTGCGGCCGGTTCGGTCCACGCAGCCGAAATGCCCTTCGTCGATGGCATCGTCACCGGCCCGATCTCCGGGTCGGGCGTCAAGATTGCCGGCGTCGGCACCGTCTCCTTCCGCGGCAAGAAATTCGGCGCGTCTGACTTTCCCGACGAGGACCGCGTCGTCCGCGTCGACAAGAAGGGCCGCATCATCAATGTCACGCGGGTTGCGCCGCCAAAGAATTTCACCGCAGGTTCGGTATTCGAACGCACCAGCTCATTGCTTCGCCCCGCACTCGACAGCAGCCTCAAGATGACCTTCGCCAAGCCCGACATCAGGGGCAAGGAAGTCGAGATCGCCGCGGCCTTCCACGCCAAGGAAACCAAGCGGCAGGCTTCCGGCGTGCCGGCGATGCTGGCGTCGCTGGTCAACAACGACAAACCGGACATCCTCGCCACCGCCTATGCACCGGCAGAGCCCGATTATGCCAAGGCTTCGCCTTTCGAGGCACTGCTGCGCGACGAGGACGAGGCGAGCGGCCGCTTCATTCCGCCGATGGGCAAGGGCGACCACCGCTGGCTGCAGAACCCGCTGCCGGCCAGCGTCTTCTCCAAGGCCGAGCAGACCTGCCTCGCCAACGGCATCTACTTCGAGGCGCGCGGCGAATCGGTGCGCGGCCAGGCGGCAGTCGCCCAGGTCATCCTCAACCGCGTGCGCAACCCTGCCTATCCCGGCAGCATCTGCGGCGTCGTCTATCAGAACGACGGCTGGTTCAATCGCTGCCAGTTCTCGTTCGCCTGCGACGGCATCAAGGACCGCGTCGCCAGCCCATCGCACTACAAGACCGCCCAGGATGTCGCCATGGCCGTCACCGCCGGCAAGATATTCATCCCGGAAGTCGGCTCGTCGACCCACTACTACGCCAACTACGTCAATCCGGGCTGGGCTCGCGGCATGAAGAAGATGACCAAGATCGGCCTGCATATCTTCTATCGCACCTATGGCGGCGGCTGGAGCTGACGTGTCCGTGCCGGGCTCGTGGAGTCGGGCCGGAAGGTGGATTGTTGCGGGATTCGGCCGCTGATCGCCGGACGGAGTCGCGGGCAGGATGTCGCACTTCGCCAACCCAATGATTTTCTTATATAAAATACTTGGTTAGATGGGCGCCCCCGTGGCTTGACGGGCAGGGGCCCTCTAACTATGTTGCCGGCGACTTTGAAGCGGACGAACGGATACGCTCGGACCGGGCGGGAGTTTGCGATGGCCAAGCCACCAGGGCCAGGCGAAACTGGAAACGACCGGCCTGAAAATCGAGCCGAAAACGACATTCGCGACGATGAACTCGAGCGCCGCCGGCGACAGCTTGAAGCAACACTTGCGACAAGACGCCAGGCCGAGCGCGACGGGGAAAAGAGTACAGGGTCGAGTGGCGTGACCGGCTACGGCCAGGCGCTCAAGCTGTCCAGCGAGTTCATCGCCGGGATCGCAGTGGGTGTCGGCATTGGCTGGATCATCGATCGGACGGCAGGCACGTCGCCCTGGGGGTTGATCGTGTTTTTGCTGCTCGGCTTCGGCGCCGGTGTGCTCAATGTCCTGCGTTCGGCGGGAATGGTTACAGAAGCCGGTGTCAGGTCTGCCGACAAGCAGTCGGACGGACCGGAAAAGAAATAGCGGCGCTGAAAGGCGCAATTTAGGCGAAGGGGGGCCAGCGTGGCCAACGATCCAATTCATCAGTTTCAGATCTCGAAATTGATTCCGATCGAGATCGGTGGCCTCGACTTCTCCTTCACCAATTCGGCTGCCTTCATGGTTGCCACCGTGGTCGCCGCAGGCGCCTTCCTGTTCCTGACGACGTCGAGCCGTGGCCTTGTGCCAAGCCGCATGCAGTCGGTTTCGGAGATGTCCTACGAGTTCGTCGCCTCCATGCTTCGAGACGCCGCGGGTTCGCAGGGCATGCGGTTCTTCCCGATGGTGTTTTCGCTGTTCATGTTCGTGCTCGTCGCCAACCTGATCGGCCTGTTCCCCTACTTCTTCACCGTCACCAGCCATCTCATCGTCACCTTCGCGCTGGCGCTGCTGGTCATCGGTACGGTCATTGTCTACGGCTTCATGAAGCACGGTTTCGGCTTCCTGAAGCTGTTCGTGCCGCAGGGCGTGCCGGGCATCCTGGTGCCGCTGGTCGTGCTGATCGAAGTGATCTCGTTCCTGTCGCGTCCGATCAGCCTGTCGGTTCGTCTGTTCGCCAACATGCTGGCCGGCCACATCACGCTCAAGGTTTTTGCCGGGTTCGTCACCTCGCTCAGCGCATTCGGCGCTGTCGGCGTCGTCGGCTCGATCCTGCCGCTGTTCATGACGGTCGCGATCACCGGCCTGGAAGTCCTGGTCGCGTTCCTGCAGGCCTACGTGTTTGCGGTTCTGACCTGCATGTATCTCAACGACGCCCTGCATCCGGGCCACTGAGCAAGAGTTCGTCGGCGGCTCGCCGCCGGTCGGGAAATCGCAACTAAGTTTCGATCCACAAGGAGTTGGACAATGGAAGTAGACGCAGCAAAGGCAATCGGCGCAGGCATCGCGACCCTCGGCATGGGTGGCGCGGGCATCGGCCTGGGCACCATTTTCGGTAGCTACCTGTCGGGCGCCCTGCGCAACCCGTCGGCAGCCGACGGCCAGTTCGGCCGCCTGATTTTCGGCTTCGCCGTGACCGAAGCTCTGGGCATCTTCTCGCTCCTCATCGCTCTGCTGCTCCTCTTCGCATAAGAGCAGCGCAGGCGAGTTGACCGGCCGCAAGTTGCGGCCGGTAGATGACAGGGGAAAGAGATGTTTGTCACGCCGGGTTATGCCGAGGAAGTCGCGCCTGCGGCTGGGGAAGCTCAAACCGATGCCGGTACTGCAGCGCACACGGAAACGGGTGCGGAGCATGGCGGCGGCGGGTTGTTTCCGCCTTTCGATTCGTCGACCTATCCGTCGCAGCTGTTGTGGCTCGCGATCACTTTCGGCCTGTTCTATCTTTTCCTGAAGAACGTCGTGCTGCCGCGTCTCGGCGGTATCCTCGAGGTGCGTCGCGATCGCATCGCCGGGGATCTCGACCAGGCTGCCCGGATGAAATCCGAGGCGGATGCGGCTGTTGCCGCATACGAGCAGGAGCTTGCCGAGGCGAAGGCCAGGGCAAACGCCATCGGCCAGGACGCACGCGACGCGGCCAAGGCGGAAGCCGAAGCCAAGCGCAAGGAAGTCGAAGCCGGGCTGGACCAGAAGCTCAGCGCTGCCGAGACCCGCATTGCTACCATCAAGGCCAACGCCATGAAGGAAGTGGGCTCCATTGCCGAGGACACCGCAGCTGCGATCGTCCAGGCTCTGGGCGCGGGCAAGGTCGACAAGGCCGACATCGCCGCCGCCGTCAAGGCAGCGGGCAAGTAGGAGAGAGGCCATGGACGCAACATTCTGGGCCACAGTCGCTCTCGTTATTTTTGTCGGGGTTGTCCTGTACCTGAAGGTGCCGGGCATGCTGTCGAAGTCGCTCGACGACCGCGCCGACCGCATTCGTGCCGAACTCGAAGATGCACGCAAGCTGCGCGAAGAAGCCCAGCAACTGCTCGCCGAGTATCAGCGCAAGCGCAAGGAAGCGGAGAAGGAAGCCTCCGAGATCGTCGAATCGGCGAAGCGTGAAGCAGGCCTTCTTGCTGAAGAAGCACACAAGAAGACCGAGGAATACGTTGCGCGCCGGACCGCGCTTGCCGAGCAGAAGATCGGCCAGGCGGAGCGCGAGGCGATCAACGAAGTCCGCGCCAATGCAGTCGACCTCGCGGTCGAAGCGGCCCGCCAGGTTCTGGCCGGCAAGGCTGACGCGAAGACCAATGCCGAGCTGTTCAAGGGTTCGGTTCAGGAACTGAAGGCCAAGCTCAACTAATTCGAGCGCGCCGAAAGCACTGAAGAAAGCCGCTGGAATTTCCGGCGGCTTTTTTGTTTTCAGGAAGCGCGTCCCTCAAAGGATAGACGCACAGTCGTTCGGGCTCTAATCCCTGAACGGTGCGAAGGATACGCGATGGATGCGCAGTGCCGCTCCATGCTCGACGATGGCTGCCCGATGGCGGGCAGTCGCATAGCCCATATGCACTTCGAAGCCATAGCGATTGTCGTTCGAGCCGCAGGCCGACATCATCCGGTCGCGCGTCACCTTGGCGACGATCGAGGCGGCGGCGATCGATTGTGAGCGCTGGTCGCCCTTGACCAAAGCGCGGCAGGTGCAGGCGAGGCCGGGCGGCACGTCGCGGCCGTCGGCGAGGGCCGATCTGGCGGTCACAGGCAATCCCGCCAGCGCGCGGCGCATCGCCTCCAGGCTGGCCTTGCGGATGTCGCTGCGGTCGATGCTGTCGGCCGAGACCGAGGCCACGGCGACGCCCAGCGCCTTGCGCAGGACCTCGTCGAACAATGCCTCGCGCTGGGCGGCGGTCAGCCGCTTGGAATCGTCGAGGCCGCCGGGGATGTTATCGGGATCGAGCACGACGGCTGCGGCTACCACGGGTCCGGCAAGCGGTCCGCGCCCGGCCTCGTCGAGGCCGGCGCATGGCCACAGGCCTCCCGAGATCGCTTTCGTTTCGAAGGCGAAGTCGGGTTTGTCGATGAACTCGAAGAGGGGCGGAGAATCGGAACGCGGGCGAGCCATAGTGCGGCGATGCTCGCATCGGCTCCGATTCTCCGCAAGACCTTCCCGGCCGATTGGGGCGGCGGCCTGGGAAGGCACCGTCGACTGGCCACGGGGAGAGGCCGGACGGGATCTCGTGCAGCGGGCCAGGCTGGCCCGCGCAATCGTCAGAGCAGCGTTAGCTGCAACTGATCCTTGGGCGCCGCTTCGAACAGGTCAGTCCTGAGCGGCGTCCGTACGGAGTTGAGGCCCAGGCGCTGGGCGGCGATCTCGAAGCGGCGGCCGATCTGCCATGCATAGGGGCCCTTGCCCTTCATGCGCTTGCCCCACTCGGAATCGTAGTCCTTGCCGTCGCGCATCGAGCGGACCAGCGACAGCACATGGCGGTAGCTGTCGGGGTAATGGCGCAGCAGCCAGTCCTTGAAGATAGGGCTGACCTCGAGCGGCAGGCGCAGGATGACGTAGCCGGCGCCGGTCGCACCGGCGGCCTTTGCGGAATCGAGGATGCGCTCGATCTCCTGGTCGGTGAGTCCGGGAATGATCGGTGCCACCATGACCGAGACAGGAACGCCGGCATCCGACAGTTGCCGGATCGCCTCAAGCCGCTTGGTCGGTGTTGCCGCACGCGGCTCCATCGTGCGGGCCAGCATGCGGTCGAGCGTGGTGATCGAAAGCGCCACCTTGGCCAGGCCTTTCTCGGCCATGCGGCCGAGGATGTCGATGTCTCTGACAACCATCGCCGACTTGGTGACGATGCCGACAGGGTGATTGCGCGCTTCCAGGACTTCGAGGACCTCGCGCATGATGCGCCAGTGCTTTTCGATCGGCTGATAGGGGTCGGTGTTGGTGCCGATGGCGATCGTGCGCGGCTGGTAGCCGTCCTTCGACAGCTCGCGGTCGAGCAGCCGCGCAGCATCGGGCTTGGCGAACAGCTTGGACTCGAAGTCGAGCCCGGCAGAGAGACCCATATAGCTGTGCGTCGGCCTGGCGAAGCAATAGACGCAGCCATGCTCGCAGCCGCGATAGGGATTGATCGAGCGGTCGAAGGAAATGTCGGGCGATTCGTTGCGCGTGATGATGGTGCGCGGCTTTTCGACCTGCACTTCGGTCTTGAACGGCGGCAGCTCCTCGATGGTGCTCCAGCCGTCGTCGAAGACCTGGCGGCTGACCGGCTCGTAGCGACCGGAAGGATTGACGCCGGCGCCGCGGCCGCGCCTGCGCTCGTGGTTGATGCGCAGGCCGCTTTCCTCGATCATGGCATTGGCCATCCCGGCTCCGCCGCCCTTGAAGGCAGCAATATCGGCACGCGCAATGGGTTCCATTTCACTGTCTCCCGAAGGGAAAGGCGCCGTCCGTCGATTCGTCCAGCATGAAACTATTCCTATTTCCGAAATGAGAACAAAGCAAGAACTTTGTCGGCCTGGCTGCAAAACTGGCGCTCCGGCCGGCTTTCGGATATGCGGCTTGGGATGTTGAGCGTTCTGATCGAAACCAAAGACGACGAGGAGGGGCTGGCGCGCACGCTGGCCTCGCTGGTCGGCGCCGCCGTAGAGGGCGTGGTGCGCGAGGTGATCGTCTGCGACCTCGGTTCGGCCGACCAGACGCACTATGTCGCCGAGCATGCCGGCTGCGCCTATTTGGCCAGCGGCGGCATCAAGGCCGGCATCGCGCAGGCCAGGAGCGACTGGCTGCTGCTGATCGAGCCCGGTGCCCGCTTGGCCGAAGGCTGGACCGAAGATGCGGTGCGCCACGTCGGCCGGCTGACGATGGCCGCGCGCTTCACGCGGTCAAGGTCAAGCAACCGGCCGTTCTGGGCGCGTGTGACCTCACGACCACGGGCGCTGGAGCAGGGGCTTATCATCACCAGGAAGCAGGCGGCGGTGCAGGCGCGCAACGGCGCCGATGCCGAAGGCATAGCGCGCGGGCTGGCGGTGAAGACGCTCGACGCGGAGATCGTGGTTGCCCAGAAGGGCAATGATTCCTCCCGCCGGTAGCCCGTGACGGCTGATCTGCGGAGTCGTATCTCCATTCAGCAGGTCTTTTCGCGCATCCCTCCCGTTTGGGAACTGTAGGCGATCCCCCGAAAAGGTAACGTTCCGAAGTTCTTGGGACTGGTGGGCTGTCTCATGTTTTTCAGTGACGTTGGCGGTGAGGCACAGCAGGCGCTGTGGAGGCTGTGCGTCGGTTGCTTTCATTGTGCGTATTGAAGATTGGCAGTGACCTATCGGTTTCAAACGAGAATGCGAAAAATAAGCCAATCTTGATTTCAAGGTGTGCCACCATGTCTTCGCAGTTTGGAAGGTTGGCAATTTTGACCTTGGCGGCCAGGCGGTATACTATGCGAGAAAGGCCGCCTCGAAATCTGCCGGAGAAGAAATCGGGCAATTTCCGTCTGTTGCTGCAGGCTTGTTACGCAAGCGCCAAGGCGTTGGTACGCAAGCCGCGGGTTGCAGACGCGGTGGGTTGCGTGTCCGGTGAGCGAAAAGGTCTTTCAGGACTTGCGCAAGGATCGGCTGGCGCATCCGACGATTGAACAAATGCTGCGTGTCGCTCCTTGGCGCAGGGGTTTCCTGTGCCGGGTCGACTATGCAGGCCTTCGCCGGAGGGGGCGGCGAAAGGCATGATGGCAAAGCGGAATCTGGATGGCTTCCTGGATCGTCTCTATGAGGCGGCGATCGATGCATCGTGCTGGCCCGCTGCGCTCGCCGAAGCGGTTGGCCTGTTTGAATCCCGCAGTGCGCAGATCGGTCACTTGAGCCTCGTCGACCAGCGGCTGTCGTTCGTCATCAGCCATGGCTACGACATCACCCCGGAACGGATCAGGAGCTATGAGGAACTGATGGGCGAGGACCCTCGTCTTGCTCCGTTTGTCGCGCGGCCCTTCGTACCCATGCACTGCCGCATGATCGTCAGCGACGAAGCTTTCCATGCGAGCCGCCTTTACCGGGAGGTGCTGGCGCCGGACGGCATCGAATACACCCTTGGCGTCAACCTGATCGAGGAAGAACAGTCGACGTCGTTTTTCATGATGCTGCGAGGCCCCGACAGGCCGCGGTTCGGCGAGGTGGAATGCGAGATCCTGCGCGAGTTGGTTCCGCATCTTCGGCGGGTCATCAAGCTGCATACGCGCTTCGCCGAAATCGATCTCGACCGGTTGGTGGCGCAAGAGGCGCTCGACAGGCTGCCGCTCGGTGTCGCTGTCGTCAGGGCGAATTCCAGAATTGTCTCGCTCAATCGCATCGCACGCGATCTTGCGATGGCCGGAGATGGATTCTCCATCTTCGCCGGCATGCTGGTGGCCGAACGCCACCCCGATACGCAACGCCTGCAGGCGGCGATTGCGACAGCGGCACGCGGCGATACCAGGCGGTCCCAGGCGCTTACCCTGCGACGGGACAAGGGGGAGCCGCTGCGGCTCCTCGTCTGTCCCTTGTCGGCCAATCGGGTCGGCCAGTCGATTGCCTTGCCCCCGAGCGATCTGGTCATGGTCTTCATCAGCGACCCCGAACAACTCGTCGATGCGCAGTCGGAGCAGCTGCAGCATATGTTTGGCCTGACACGGTCTGAAGCAAGGTTGCTCGAACTGCTGGTCGCTGGAGCTACGCTGAAGGTGGCGGCGGGCCGGCTGGACCTGACGCATGAAAGCGCGCGCCAGTATCTCAAGAGCATGTTCGTCAAGACTGGCTCGCACCGGCAAAGCGACCTGATCAGGAAGGTGCTGTCTTCGCCGGTATGGATGCAGCAATGATACCGAAAAGGTTCAGGCGGTCTTGATGCCGCCGCGCCTGAGATGCTCGTCGAGACGGGGCATGATCTCCACGAAATTGCACGGCATGTGGCGGTAGTCGAGCTGTGCCTTGAGGATGCCGTCCCAGGCGTCGCGGCAGGCGCCGGGCGAGCCCGGCAGCACGAAGACGAAGGTGGCGTTGAGCACGCCTCCCGTCGCGCGTGACTGGATCGTCGACGTGCCAATCTTGTCGTAGGAGATGCGGTGGAACACCTCCGAGAACCCGTCCATGCGCTTCTCGAAGATCGGCTCCAGCGCGTCGGGCGTGACGTCGCGGCCGGTGAAGCCGGTGCCGCCGGTGGTGATGATCACGTCGATCTCGGGATCGAGCGACCAGGCGGTGACGCGGTCGCGGATCTTGTCCTTGTCGTCGGTGACGATGTCGCGCGCCTTGAGCACGTGGCCGGCCTCGGTGATGCGGTCGGCCAGCGTCTGGCCCGACTTGTCATCGGCAAGCGTGCGGCTGTCGGAAACGGTGAGCACCGCGATGCGGACAGGGACGAAGGGGCGGGGTTCGCTTGCCATTCTTGGGCTCCTAGGTCCGTGTCATGGTGGCGGTGCTGAACCAGCCGGGGTGTTCGCTTGAGATCGCGGTGGCGGCACGCGAAGCGGCGGCGGCACTGTCGAAGATGCCGAAGCAGGTCGCGCCGGAGCCCGACATGCGGGCGAAGGCAGTACCCGAGCGGCGAAGTGCCGCCAGAACCTCGGCGATGGACGGTTCGATCGACATCGCAGCGCCTTCCAGGTCGTTGCGGGTCGCGCCGAGCCAGTCGAGAACCGTGTCGGCGCTGTCGAGCGGCGCAAGGGCGGGGTTGTCGCGCGAGGCGAGCGCGCGGAACACCTTGGGCGTCTCCACCGCGACGCCGGGATTGACCAGCACCATCGGCAGGGCCGGGAAGTGCCTGACGGGATCGAGCTCCTCGCCGATGCCCCGGGCGATCAGCGGGTGCCCGGCGATGCACATCGGCAGGTCGGCGCCGAGCGGCAGGGCGAGGCGGGCCAGTGCGGCGGCGTCGGCCGGGATGCGCCAGAGGCGGGTAAGCGCCCGCAACGTCGCTGCCGCATCGCTCGAACCGCCGCCGATGCCGGAGGCGACCGGCAGGTGCTTTTCGAGCGTGATCGAAACCGGCTGGGTCGCATGGGCGGGATAAGCCCCACGCAGGGCGTCGCGGGCGCGCAGCACGAGGTTGCCGGCATCGCGCGGAACGCTACCGGCGAAGGGACCGGCGACGAAGAAGCTGTCTTCGCCCGAGGCCGTCACGGTGATGCGGTCGCCGAATTCGGCGAACACGACGAGCGTTTCAAGCAGGTGGTAGCCGTCGGCGCGCCGGCCAGTGACATGCAGCGCGAGATTGATCTTGGCCGGGGCGAGTTCGGCGAGCGGAACGCTGTTGAAGGTCACGAGCCGGCTGTCATTCCTTCTCGAGCCGGTACTCGCCGGTCTCGGGATCCTTGACCAGCGTGCCCGAAGCGCCGGTCTGGCGCTGGCGCTCGTTGCGCCGCACCTTGGCCGTCACCCGCTCGGCCTCCCTGATGAAGGAGCGATAGCCGATATAGGCGACCACGCCGACAAGCGCGAAAAAGATGAGCTGAGGCATCGTCATTCTCCTCCCTTCGGATGCCGGCGTTTCCGGCCTGCCGGGATCATTCTCCGATGATAGTCCGCGGTTGCGGCTTTTTCAAAGGCCGAACCGGCTCCACAATGCGCGTTCTTCCGCCGCATCCACCAACCCGGAGGCGGCGGCGCCCACAGCATCGGGCGTCAAGCCTAGGACGGATGAGCCGAGGCCGAGCCGGCGGCCGAACAGGCCGCGCGGCGCGGTGATCAGCTTGAGTTCGGCCTTGGCGCCGTAGCGGTCCTTGAGCACGGTGCGCATGTCGCCGAGGGAATCGACGAGGCCGAGTTCGAGGCCCTTCTTGCCCGACCAGAACAGGCCGGTGAACATGTCAGGATCGTCCTTGAGCTTGCCGCGGCGACGGTCCTTGACCATGTCGATGAACGTCTCGTGCACTTCGAGCTGCAGCTTCTTCAGCCGCTCGATGTCCTCTGCCTTTTCCGGCTGGAACGGATCGAGCGTCGCCTTGTTCTCGCCCGCCGTATAGACGCGCCGCTCGACGCCGATCTTCTTGATCAGGTCGGTGAAGCCGAAGGAAGCGGAGACCACGCCGATCGATCCGACGATGGAGGAGGGATCGGCGATGATCTCGTCGCCGGCAATCGCAATCATGTAGCCGCCGGATGCGGCGACGTCCTCGACGAAAACCAGCACCTTCTTGTTCTTCTCGGCGGCAAGGTCGCGGATGCGCTTGTAGATCAGCCGCGACTGCACCGGCGAACCGCCGGGCGAGTTGATCGAGATGGCGACGACCGGCGCGCTGGAAATCGAAAATGCCTTTTCGATCAGTCCGGCTGTCGTTGCCAGCGAAAGTGTCTGTCGGAATTGGCCGCCGCCCGACATGATCGCGCCTTGCAGCCTGATGACGGGAATGACGACTTCGCCGCCACGCATCGATCTCGGCAGCAGTCGGCGGAACAGGTTCTTCACGGCTTGGTCTCTCCGGTCTGTGTCATGCGGGATGTATGTATTCTTGCGACATCCGCAATGTTTTCCCGTTGCTCAGTCGCCGAAAAGCGAAGATCGGCCGTTGCTTATATCGTCGGCGCGTTGCGAGAACCTGTCGTCCGCGTCGCGCAGCACCAATGGCGGGCAGAGGGCCAAGGGGGCCCGCGACGCCCGCACGGCGCGCACGATGACGCGTATCGCGGCGGCGTCGGCGCGTGGATGGACCGGCACGATCTCGACCTTGCCGAAGCGACCGTCCAGGGCCGTGAGGATGGGGGCCAACTGTTCCGGCCGCGCGATGATGGCCAGCCCGCCGCGCGGCTTGACCACGGCGGCAGCACTCCGGATCCAGTTCTCGAACAATCCGTCTTCCATGACATGCGCCTGTCGCTTCAGCGCATCCGGTGTCGGCCTGTGGTGGGGCGGATTGAAGGGCGGGTTCATGATGACGAAGTCGAGCGAGCCGTCTGCAAGCCCGGCCCTGGCCCGTGCGTTGCCCGACAGCCCCACGTCGGCGACGAGCACCGAGGCGCGTCCGCTCAGTTGCGTGTTGCCGGGATGGGCAAGCGTAGCACAGGCAAAGGCTGCCATTTCGGAGGTGATCTCGACCAGCAGCACCTCTGCCTGCTTGCAGCGCGAAGCGGCGGCAAGACCGGCAGCACCGGCGCCGGCGCCGAAATCGGCGAGCCGGCCGGCAAATGAGCCCGGTACGGCGGCGGCCAGCATCAACGCATCCATGCCGGCGCGGTGGCCGTTGTCCTTGGGCTGGACCAGCCAGAAGTCGCCGCGATGGAAGGCGTCCACCGTATGCGGCGGCAGGTCCACCTCCCGGGCTGGCGACGGTTCGGCTGTCACTTCTGGCGGATTTCGTTCTCGATGCCGGCGTCGATCAGCAACTGGCGCGCCTCGTCGGCGTCGTCCTCGTCGATCATGATGCGGCGTGGCAGGATGCCGATAGAACCGTCGAGCACGCTCATGTTCTGGTCGGCGACGAAGCAGCCGATGCCGGCATCGCGCAGCAGCGATTCCACGAAGGAGATGATGACGGCGTCGTTGGTGCGGATGAGTTCGATCATGTCGGAGAAATTCGCAGTTTGAGGCGGCGAAGTAAACGCTGCGTGTTGCACCGCGCCAATTCGCCACTTGCGGGTAGAGTGCATGCCGCCTTAGAATCGCCTAAGAGCTACGCGCGCGACCACGCGCCTGTGTAATTTGGGAGTGTTGGCCTTGGGTGTCGTTCTCAACATCGAGAAGGGAAAGCGGGACGCTGCGTCGATCAAGGATTTGATCGACCTGACTTCGGCCGACATGGCCAGGGTCAACGAGCTGATCCTTTCCAAGGCCGGCTCCGATGTCGAGATGATCCCGGAAGTCGCCAACCATCTCATCTCTTCCGGCGGCAAGCGCCTGAGGCCGATGCTGACCTTGGCCGCCGCCCAGATGTTCGGCTATTCCGGCGAAAATCACGTCAGGCTCGCCACGTCGGTCGAGTTCATGCACACTGCAACGCTGCTGCATGACGACGTCGTCGACGAGAGCGACCTGCGTCGCGGCAAGAAGACTGCGCGTACCATCTGGGGCAACCAGGCGAGCGTGCTCGTCGGCGACTTCCTGCTCGGCCAGGCGTTCCGCATGATGGTCGAGGTCGGTTCGCTCGAGGCACTCGACATCCTGTCCTCGGCCGCATCGATCATCGCCGAGGGCGAGGTCATGCAGCTTGCCGCGGCCAAGAACCTCGAAACCACCGAGGACGAGCATTTCGCCGTCATCAAGGCAAAGACCGCGGCGCTGTTTTCTGCGGCCGCCGAAGTCGGCCCGGTCATCGCCGGCGCCTCGAAAAACGACAAGGCGGCACTGCGCTCCTATGGCATGAATCTTGGCCTTGCCTTCCAGCTCATCGACGATGCGCTGGATTATGGCGGTTCGAGCAAGGACCTCGGCAAGAATGTCGGCGACGACTTCCGCGAGGGCAAGGTCACGTTGCCGGTCATCCTGAGCTATCGCCGGGGCACCGCTGCCGAACGTGCTTTCTGGAAGAGCGCGATCGAGGACGGCGCCACCGACGACGCGGCGCTGGAGAAGGCCGTCGGCCTGATGGTGCGGCACGGGGCAATCGCCGACACGATCGGACGCGCCAGCCATTTCGGCGAGATTGCCCGCGACGCGCTGGCTCCGCTCGAGCAGACGCCGCAGAAGGCGGCACTGCTCGACGTCATCGATTTCTGCATAAGCCGCGTCGTCTGAGGCCGCAGACGGCCTTGCGCCCGGCGCCGGACTCGTGAAAACCTTGAGCCGGTTGTCGGATTGTGAAGCAGGTGCGGATTGATGCGCGACCCCAAAAAGGCCATGCTTGGCGCAGACAAGCGGTTGCGACCCGGCTTCCGGGTGTCATGACGACCGTGGGACCTCACTAGGAAGGACTTTCATGCGGCAGCGACGCGCGATCTGGCTGTTGGGCCTTGCGGCTCTGGCGGGTTTTACCGCCCTGACCCAGCCCGGATATGCCAAACAGCTCACCGAGCCGGTTGAGATCAGCTCGTTTTCCGGAGCTTATCTGGCGGCACGTACCGCCGAAGCCGACGACGATCTGGACAGCGCCATTGCCTATTACAAGCGCGCCCTGGCCTTCGATCCCGAGGATACCGCCCTGCAGCAGAGCGTGATGCTGGCGCTGATCGCGCAAGGCCGCTTCGATGAATCGCTGCCCTATGCCCAGATGCTGAAGACGGTGCCCGACGTCGAGCGCTTCTCGCGCCTGGCGCTGGCTGTCGATACCTTCCGCAAGAAGGATTACGAAGCCGCCCAGAACTGGCTCAAGCTGGCACTCGAATCCGACCTCGACCGCCTGATCACCGGTGTGATGACCGGCTGGGCCAAGCAGGGCGAAGGCAAGGCCGGTGATGGGCTGCAGTTCCTCGACAAGCTCGAGGGACCCGAATGGTACGACCTGTTCAAGACTTACCATCGCGCGCTGATCGCCGAGGCTGCCGGCCAGAAGGACAAGGCCGGCGAGATCTACAAGGCGGCAATCGACAACCTTGGTGCCGGCAGCGCAGCTCCCGAAACCTGGATGCGTGCCGCCGAGGCCTATGCCGGCTTCCTGGCGCGCGGCGGCAAGAAGGCCGAGGCGCTGGCGATCCTCGACCGTGCCGATGAATTTGCGCCGGGCAAACTGCCGATCTCGTCCTTGCGCGAAAAGATCACCAAGGGCGAGAAGATTGCGCCGCTGGTCTCCGGCCCGAATGACGGTGCCGCCGAAATCCTGCTCAATCTGTCGACCGCGCTCAACCGCGGCGGCGGCGAGCCGTTCGTCAGGCTCTATCTGCAATACGCGCTGGCGCTGAAGCCGGAGAGCGACGAGCTGCTGGTGCAACTCGCGGCGATTGCCGAACAGCAGCAGGATGGCGAGCAGGCGATCGCACTCTATCGCCGCGTGCCGGCAAGTTCGCCGCTCAAGCGGCTGTCGGAACTGCAGCTCGGCCTCAACCTTGCCGACCTGAAGCGCCACGACGAGGCGATCAAGCACCTCAAGGCGCTGGTCGACGCCAATCCCGACGACATGCGCGGCTATCTCGCGCTCGGCGGCGTTTATGCCGCGACCGACAACTATCGGGCTGCAGCCGATACCTACGACAAGGCGGTAGGCGTGCTGAAGGCGCCGACCAACGCCAACTGGAACGTCTTCTACCAGCGTGGCATCGCCTATGAGCGGCTCAAGGAATGGCCGAAGGCCGAGCCGAATTTCCGCGAGGCGCTGAAGCTGTTCCCCAACCAGCCGCAGGTGCTCAATTATCTCGGCTATTCGTGGGTCGACATGAACATCAATCTCGAGGAAGGCCTCGGGATGATCAAGCAGGCCGCCGATCTGCGCCCGAGCGACGGCTACATCATCGATTCGCTCGGCTGGGCCTATTATCGTCTTGGCCGCTTCGACGATGCCGTGCGCGAACTGGAGCGCGCCGTTTCGCTCAAGCCCGACGATGCGGTTTTGAACGACCACCTTGGCGATGCCTACTGGCGCGCCGGGCGCAGGCTCGAAGCAACCTTCCAGTGGAGCCATGCGCGCGACATGAAGCCGGAGCCGAATGTTCTGGCCGACGTCGAACAGAAACTGGCGAAAGGCATGCCGCCGCTGCCGGAAAAGCCCACGGCACTCGAAGCCCCGGCAAAGCCACCATTGGTCAAGCCGGCAGCCCCGGCGACGGACAGCCAGAAGAAGAGCGAGCTTGAAACGCCGGCGCCAGAGCCTGTGATCGAGGCCATTCCCGCCGCCTACAAGGTGCAGCGCGGCCAGTCGCTGTGGTCGATCGCCAACGAGGTGCTGGGCAACGGCGACCGCTATCGCGAACTGCTCGATCTCAATCCCGAACTGCGCGGCGATCCGGCCCGGCTGGCGCCCGGTCAGGAACTGCGTCTGCCGGGCAATTGACCGGCAGCGAAGGCGGCGGCTGAGTGCCGCTGCTTGACCCATATCTTCGGGCGGAATAGGACGGGGCCTCTCTGGCCCCGTTTTGCTGCGGGGCGCCAATGATCGAGCGTTGCCCGTGACCAACACCATGCCTGCCCACATGCACCCCAGCCGCTCGTTCCAGGGGCTGATCCTGACGCTGCACAATTTCTGGGCCGCGCAGGGCTGCATCATCCTGCAGCCATACGACATGGAAGTGGGCGCCGGTACCTTCCATCCGGCGACGACCTTGCGTGCGCTCGGTCCCCGGCGCTGGAACGCGGCTTACGTGCAGCCGTCGCGCCGTCCCAAGGACGGCCGCTATGGCGAGAACCCCAACCGGCTGCAGCATTACTACCAGTATCAGGTGATCCTGAAGCCGAACCCGTCCAACCTGCAGGAACTCTATCTCGGCTCGTTGAAGGCGATCGGCATCGACCCGCTGGTGCATGACATCCGCTTCGTCGAGGACGATTGGGAAAGCCCGACGCTGGGCGCCTGGGGCCTTGGCTGGGAGTGCTGGTGCGACGGCATGGAAGTGTCGCAGTTCACCTACTTCCAGCAGGTCTGCGGCATCGAATGCGCGCCCGTGGCCGGCGAGCTGACCTATGGCCTCGAGCGCCTGGCGATGTATGTGCAGGGCGTCGACAACGTCTACGACCTCAATTTCAACGGCCTCGAGGGCGACGAGAAGGTCACCTATGGCGAGGTCTTCCTGCAGGCCGAGCAGGAATATTCCCGGCACAATTTCGAGCACGCCAACACGGCGATGCTCCTCAGGCATTTCGAAGATGCCGAGGCCGAGTGCAAGGCGCTGCTGGCTGCAGGCGCACCCGCCGAAGGCGGCAATCTAGCCCAGCACAAGATGGTGTTCCCGGCCTACGACCAGTGCATCAAGGCGAGCCACGTCTTCAACCTGCTCGACGCGCGCGGCGTGATCTCGGTCACCGAGCGCCAGAGCTACATCCTGCGCGTCCGCAACCTGTCCAAGGCGTGCGGCGAGGCCTTCCTGCTGACGGAAGCGGGTGGCCTGGCGGCGTGATAGGTTTTACCTCCCCCTTGATGGGGGAGGTCGCCGCGAAGCGGCGGGTGGGGGTGATGAGGAGGAGGGCTCGATGCCCAAACTCGATCGTTTCCGACTGGAGTCAGCGCGCCGCCTTCGCTCGGCAATGACCGACGAGGAGCGAATTTTATGGAAGCATATTTGGCGGATTCCCGTTGAAGGAACACATTTCCGCAGGCAAGCTTCCTTAGGCATCTATTTCCCTGACTTCATCTCGCATCGGCTGAAGTTGATCATTGAGATCGACGGCGCTCATCATGGTTTTGATGATCAAAGACGGCATGATCAGACGCGGACCCTATGGCTACAGAGCCAAGGATATCGGGTCATTCGCTTTTGGAATCACGAAGTGAAACAGGAACTGGAAGCAGTTCTGGACACCATCTTTGCGGTCGTCGACGAGCGTCGCAGAGACTTGGCTATCGACGCTCCCTGACTGGAAAGACACCCCAACCCCGACGCTACGCGTCGACCCTCCCCATCGAGGGGAGGGTAAAGCTCTCCATCGTCTGCAGCGCCTTGCGCACGCCCGGCATCCTGAATTCGGTCGGTGCCGCCACATGCATGGCGAGCAGGGCGCTGAGGCTGAGGATCTGGAGCAGGGCGGAGGCTGTTTTCATTGTCGTTCGGCCAATAGGTGTCTGTCTGAGCGTGGGTCGCTCCAGCGCAGCATTCGGTTCATGGAAATCTTCATCCCAAGGACGATTCGATCGGCCGCGGCCCGACAGCCGCATGGAATTTTGCTCGACGCGCACTGGAGGTGACAGCGGGCAGCTGAGTTGCTATGCCGCGCGGACCATTTCCCGCGTGAGCCCGTCCGATGCCCGATCTGCTTTTAGAGTTGCGTTCCGAAGAAATCCCCGCGCGCATGCAGCGCAAGGCGGCGGGCGATCTCAGGAAAATGCTGACCGACGGTCTGGTCGAGGCCGGGCTGACCTATGAGGCGGCGCGCGAATACTGGACGCCGCGCCGGCTGACGCTCGACATCAGGGGGCTGACGGCTCGCTCCAAGGACATTCGCGAGGAACGCAAGGGCCCGAGCACCAAGGCGCCGGAAGCGGCGATCCAGGGCTTCCTGCGCAGCGCCGGCCTCGCCTCGATCTCCGAGGCCCATGTCCACAGCGATCCCAAGAAGGGTGATTTCTACGTCGCCCACATCTCCAAGCCGGGCCGTTCGGCCGAGGAAATCATCGCCGAGCTGATGCCGGCGATCGTCAAGAGCTTCCCCTGGCCGAAGTCGATGCGCTGGGGCCCGGCCTCGGCCAAGCCGGGCAGCCTGCGCTGGGTGCGTCCGCTGCAGTCGATCGTCTGCACCTTTGGTCCCGAGACCGAGGAGCCAGTCGTCATCGACTTCGAGGTCGACGGCATCCGTTCGGGCAACGTCACCTACGGCCACCGTTTCCACGCGCCCGAGGCGATCACCGTACGCCGCTTTGATGATTATGCCGCCAAGCTGGAGGCCGCCAAGGTCGTCATCGACGCCGACCGCCGCAAGGAGATGATCGTCGCCGACGCGCGCAACCTGGCCTTTGCCAGCGGGCTCGAACTGGTCGAGGACGAGGGGCTTCTGGAAGAGGTTTCGGGGCTGGTCGAATGGCCGGTCGTGCTGATGGGCACCTTCGAGGATGCCTTCCTGGAGATTCCGGCCGAGGTGATCCGGCTGACCATCCGTGCCAACCAGAAGTGCTTCGTCACGCGACCGCAGGGCCAGGAGGATGCGCTCTCCAACCATTTCATCCTGACCTCGAACATCGAGGCCAAGGACGGCGGCAAGGAGATCGCCCACGGCAACGGCAAGGTGGTGCGCGCGCGCTTGTCGGACGCGCTCTATTTTTGGAACACCGACCAGGGCGACCTGCCCGACCTCGGCACGCTGAAGTCGTCGGCGGAAGCCTTCGGGCTCGACCTCAGGAAGCCGCTCGACCAGCGCATGGCCCGCCTCGACCATCTCGGCGTGACCTTCCACGCCAAGCTCGGCACGCAAGGCGCGCGCGTCCAGCGCATCCGCGGGCTGGCCCGCGCCATTGCGCCGCTGGTCGGTGCCGAACCGAAGCTGGCCGACCGTGCGGCCGTGCTCGCCAAGGCTGACCTGCAGACCGAGGTCGTCGGCGAGTTCCCCGAACTGCAGGGTGCCATGGGCCGCAAATATGCGCTGCTGCAGGGCGAAAGCCCGTCGGTCGCTGCCGCTCTCGAAGAACACTACAAGCCGCAGGGCCCTTCCGACCGCGTGCCGGCAGATCCGGTTTCGGTGTCGGTGGCGCTCGCCGACAAGCTCGACACGCTGGTCGGCTTCTGGACCATCGATGAGAAGCCGACGGGTTCGAAGGACCCCTATGCGCTTCGTCGCGCCGCCCTCGGTATCGTCAGGATCATCCTGTCGGCGCGTGGCAGCCTGCCGCTGCAGGGGCTGTTCGATGCAGCACTCGGGCAGCTCGAGGAGGCCTCCGTCCAGCGCCGGCTGGCGGCGTTCGAAGCCTCGCAGGCGGCGATCGACAGCGGCGACGTCGATGGCGAGCAGGACGTCGACAATGCGCTTGCCGCCTACGAGGCCGAGCTGCGAAAGGAAGTCATCGCAGGTTCTGGCGCGCTCAAGGCCGACCTGCTGGCGTTCTTCCATGACCGTCTCAAGGTCTACCTGCGCGAGCTCGGCGCCCGCCACGACCTGATCGACGCGGTGATCACGCCCGAGGCCGACGACCTGTTGACCATCACCCGCCGGGTCGAGGCGCTGGGTCAGTTCCTCGACACCGAGGACGGCAAGAACCTGCTTGCCGGCACCAAGCGCGCGGCGAACATCCTGGCTGCCGAGGAGAAGAAGGGCACGGCCGTAGCCGCCGCCGTCGACCCCGGCCTGTTCCGCGAGGAAGCCGAGAAGGCGCTGTTCGCGCCGATGAATCAGGCCATCAGCGAAGCCGGCCAAGCCATACGGAATGAAGACTTTTCCGGCGCCATGCGCGCGCTGAGCGTGCTGCGTGAACCGGTTGATTCATTCTTCGAGAAGGTTCTGGTCAATGACGAGGATCTGTCCGTGCGGGCAAATCGCCTGGCGCTGCTCGCCCGCATCCGTGCGGCGACCGACCAGGTTGCCGATTTCTCCAAGATCGCAGGCTGAGGCGGGGCGGCGCAGGGCCGCCCTCGCATATTGCTAGTCGAGCAGGCGGACCCTGACGCTCTCGCGGTAGACCTCGACCTCGATCAGCGGATCGCCGTGCAAGATGGCGCTGCGGGTCGAATTGCTCATCGCGCCTGGCCGGTTCAACAACTGCTCGAAGCGAGCGCGCTTGGCATTGGTCGTGAACCAGCCGTCGATGTCGTCTTCCTCGTCGGTCTGGATGTGCCGGTGGACGTTGGCGCGATCCTGCCGCACGACCTGGGCTGCGCTGTCGAGCGCATAGCCGTCACTGGCCTGGTGATCCCGTTCCGAGATGCGTGCGACATAGGTGCCGAGCAACTGGTCGGCCTGCGCGGCGCTTGCACCGAGGAAGAGTGCGGCGGCGAGCCCTACCGACGTCAAACGAATTGCCTTCATGGATCAACCCCTTGTCCAAATCTGCGTATGTGCCGTTCGCGCGGCATCGAACGCTGCGCGAACCTGCACATCGACTGGAAGGCGGTCAAGCCAGTCTACTGTGTTTCGACCGGCACTGCTGGATCGACTGCTGCGTGGTCAGACGACGCCGGCAGGGCAGGCTGGCCGCTGGCGGCCTGCTGGGCAGGCGCGGCGGCATCTGCCGAGGCCGGCGCAGCCGATGCCGGTTCCGGCGATGCGCTGCCGACCTCGCCGCCGCGTATGACCATCATTTCGGGGGCCAGTTCGGGGCTGGAGCTCTTGGCGTCGACTGCGGCAACCTTGCCGGTATCGATGCCTGGCATGCCGATCGCGACGATTGCGCCGGATGTCGACTTCGGTACTTCGACGGTGATCGACGACGGGCTGGCCGCGTCGTCTTTGACGACGACGATCGATGACGCATGGGCCGACCCGGAAGCGACGATGCCGGCAACAAGAAACGCAGCAAACAGGCGCATTTAGCCCTCAGTTTTGAATCAACCTTTGAGGGCAATGTAGCTGGCCGGCGGTTGCAGCCGGCTTGCGAAGATGCCCTGCATTTTAGGCAATGGCTAAATTTGTGGGTCTCGGTCTTGTCGCCCAGCCGGATGCGGGCTAGGGACCGGGGCATTCAACTGGAATGCTATGACGTGGCGGAATTGATCGCAGCGGACAAGGCGATGGACGCGGCACTGGCCCTGCTCCGCGCAGGCGAAGTTGTCGCCATCCCGACCGAGACCGTCTATGGCCTTGCCGGCGACGCCACCAATGGCGAGGCGGTCGCCCGCATCTTCGAGGCCAAGGGCCGCCCGCGTTTCAATCCCCTGATCGCTCATGTCGCCGACATGGCCATGGCCGAGCGCATCGGCGTCTTCGATCCGCTGTCGCGGAGGCTGGCGGAAAAATTCTGGCCCGGCCCGCTGACGCTGGTCGTGCCGCTGCGTGCTGGATCAGGCATTCATCCATTGGTCACGGCCGGTCTCGACACGATTGCACTGCGCATGCCCAAGGGATTTGGCGGCACGCTGATCGCAAGGCTCGGGAGGCCGCTGGCGGCACCCAGTGCCAACACGTCGGGCAAGATCAGTTCGACCAGCGGCGAGGCGGTGGCGAGCGACCTTGGTGGCCGTATTCCGCTTGTCGTCGATGGTGGCGCCACGCCGGTCGGGCTCGAGTCGACGATCGTCAAGGTCGAGGACGGCAAGGTGCGCCTGCTGCGCCCGGGCGGAGTTGCCGCCAGCGAGATCGAAGCGGTAGCCGGCGCGCCTTTGCTGCGCGGTGCCACCGCCGGCATCGAAGCGCCGGGCATGCTCGCCTCGCACTATGCGCCGGGTGCCGTGATGCGGCTCAACGCAGGTATCGTCGGGGCAGGCGAGGCGCTGCTCGGCTTCGGGCCGAGGCGTGCCGAAGGCTGGCAGCAGGCGCGGGCCTTCTTGAACCTCTCCGAGAGCGGCGACCTGCGCGAAGCGGCGACGAACCTCTTCGCGCACCTTCAGGCGCTCGACCGCAGCGGTGCCGGAATGATTGCCGTCGAGCCGGTGCCATCGGAAGAGCTCGGCGAAGCGATCAACGACCGGCTGGCGCGTGCGGCAGCACCCCGTGACAATCCCCACGTCTGAATTTAGCTTCACGAGATGACGCAAAACCTTCCCGGCCTCGATCCCGCGCTCGCCGAGCGCTTTGCTGCCATCGTAGGTGAGCGCTACGCCGTTCGCGCCGAGGCCGACATCGAGCCCTATGTGCATGAGCCACGTGGGCTGTTCACCGGCGCAACCACGCTGGTGCTGCGCCCGGGCAGCGTCGAGGAGGTGAGCGCGATCATGAAGCTCGCTTCGGAGACGCGCACGCCGATTGTGCCGCAGGGCGGCAACACCGGGCTTGTCGGCGGTCAGGTTCCCGACCGTTCAGGTGGCCAGGTCGTGCTGTCGCTGTCGCGGCTCAACCGGATCAGGGAGATCGACCCCGTTTCCAACACCGTCATCGCCGAAGCCGGCGTCGTGCTCGACACGTTGCACAAGGCGGCCGACGAGGTCGGTCGGCTCTATCCGCTGTCGCTGGCGTCGCAAGGGTCCTGCCAGATCGGCGGCAACCTGTCGTCCAACGCCGGCGGTACAGGCGTCGTGGCCTATGGCAATGCCCGCGAACTCTGCCTCGGCGTCGAGGTGGTGCTGCCCACCGGCGAGGTGCTGGACGATCTGCGCAAGCTCAAGAAGGACAATACCGGCTACGACCTGAAGAACCTGTTCGTCGGCGCGGAAGGCACGCTCGGCATCATCACCGCCGCCGTGCTGAAGCTCTTCCCGAAGCCGAAGGGCCGCGAAGTCGCCTGGGTCGGCCTGCCGTCGGCCGAGGCGGCTTTGGCGCTGTTCAACATCGCGCAGGACCTTGGCGGAGGGGCGCTTACCGCTTTCGAGCTCATCGGCCGGACGCCCATGAGCTTCGCCATGCGCCACATCCCCGATGCCCGGCCGCCGCTCATGGACGATTGGCCCTGGGAAGTGCTGATGGAAATCTCGTCGGGCCGTTCGGCCGAGGATGCGCGCACGCTGATCGAGGATATCCTGTCTGCCGGTTTCGAGGCCGACCAGGTCGACGATGCGGTGATTGCAGCGAGCGTGGGCCAGGCGAACGAGTTCTGGCGCCTGCGCGAGATGCTGCCTGAATCGCAGAAGCCGGAAGGCGCCTCGATCAAGCACGACATATCGGTGCCCATCGCCAGTATTCCGGCTTTCATCGAGCAGGCGGCAGTGGCTGTTGCCGGAGTGTGTGCCGAGGCGCGGGTGGTCTGCTTCGGCCATATGGGCGACGGCAATCTGCACTACAACATCTCGCAGCCGGTGGGCACGGAAGCTGCGGCGTTCCTCGCCCTGTACCGCGACATGAACAAGGCCGTTCACGACGTGGTCCGCAGCATGAATGGCTCGATCTCCGCCGAGCACGGCATAGGCCAGCTTAAGCGCGACGAGCTGATTGCCACAGCACCTCCGCACGCCATCGAGCTGATGCGCAGGGTCAAGTCGGCGTTCGATCCTGCCGGGATCATGAACCCCGGCAAGACGATTTGAACGTCTCTGGTGGCATTCCGATAACCATCGCCGCGATCAGCAAAATTTAACCGAATTTCTTAAGCGGGGCGGTAAGGCGACCCCGCTAGTGTCCTTCCCAACGAGACCGGGAAAACTGGTCCGGAGAGACCGGAAACCGGCTCTCAGGAGATAACAGGAAGGCACAATATGAACACCGGACTGAAGCCAGTCTGGGCGGGACGCAACATGCGCCTCGACCCGTTCCGCTTGCCGCAGATGGTCAGCTACGCCACGCGTGACGACCTTGGCGACGTCACCTTCACCATCGACCACCGCGGCGCCGTCATCCGCCGGGTATTGGCGCAGAGCGGGCTCCCCGCCATCATCGCACTGCCGGCCCGCGCCTTTCGCGGTGTCGCTGCGCGTGCCATGGAGGACGAGAACCTCAACGTCACGGTGACGCTCGAACTGCTGCACAACGATCCGATGCTGTCGGTGCCGCTGCTGGTTGCCCACGATCTCGACGACGTTGCCGCCGACTGGCGCGCCTGGGCCGACTTCTACAGCCTGCCGATGCTGCTGATCGAGGCGGACGGCATTGCCCGCACGCTCGAGGAGTCGCTCGGTGCGGCGATCAAGACCATGCCGGCACAGGATCGTCGCAAGGGCCGCGTGTCGCGCATGCGCCGGCCGCGCTTCCTCGCCCGCCGCAAGTCTGGCAATCTCGGCGTGCGCCTCGTCATCGACGGCGAGGAGATCATCGCCCGGGCGTGATCAGATCAGCGGCTTCAGCGCCACCCAGGCGCCGCCGCAAAGCAAGCCGATGAAGATGATCCATCCGACCTGGCCGTTCGACCTGAACAGTCGGAGGCACTGGTCGGGATCGTCGATATCGAGCGACGTGATCTGCCGCGCCATGTGGATGCCGGCGGCAACCAGTCCTGCCAGCGCCGGCATCGGCACCTGCGCGATGGCAAAAGCCGTCGCAAACAGCATCAGCGCCCCGGCGTACAAGCCGACCAGCCACGATTTGGTGTTTTCGCCGAAGAAACGTGCCGTCGACTTCACGCCGACGAGCGCGTCGTCTTCCTTGTCCTGGTGGGCGTAGATCGTGTCGTAGCCGATCACCCACATGACCGATCCGAAATAGAGCAGCACGGCCGGGGCGTCGAGGTCGCCGAACTCGGCCGCCCAGCCCATCAGCGCGCCCCACGAGAAGGCGAGGCCCAGAACGAACTGCGGCCAGTTGGTGATGCGCTTCATGAACGGGTAGATCGCCACGATCGCCAGCGACGAGATGCCGAGCAGGATGGCGAAGCTGTTGAACTGCAACAGCACGACAAGCCCGACCAGCGCCTGGAGCACTAGGAATGTCCAGGCCTGCCTGCGCGTGACCTGGCCGGAGGGCAGGGGGCGCGACCGGGTGCGCTCGACCTGCGCGTCGATGCCTTCGTCGACGATGTCGTTGTAGGTGCAGCCGGCGCCGCGCATGGCGACGGCGCCGACGAGAAACAGAAAGAGGAACCAGGGCGATGGCAGCAGCGACATCAGGCTGTCGCCGGGGCGGGCAAAGGCGCTTGCCGCCATCGCCGCCGACCACCAGCACGGCCAGAGCAACAGCACCCAGCCGATCGGCCGGTCCCAGCGCGCGAGCTGCGCGTAGGGCCACAGGCCGCGCGGCAAGGCGCGGTAAACCCAATGTCCGCTGGGGGCGTCGGCGACCCGGCCCTGGCCGGCTTTCGATTGGATCTGTTCCATGTGACGGGAGTGCCAGCGAGGCGGGCGGGCGTCAAGCGGCTCCGGCTTGAAGCGGGTGAGATGTACGTATATATGTACAGTGAGAACTTAGGAGGCTGCCGTGGCCTATGTCACGCTTACAGAACTTCGCGCCAACATGGCCAAGCATTTCGACAAGGTCGAGGAAGACCGGACCGAACTGATTGTCACGCGACAGAATCATGAACCTGTGGTGGTTCTTCCTCTTTCCGAGTGGGAGGGCATGAAGGAGACGCTGTATCTCCTCAGCAATCCGGTAAACGCTGAAAGATTGCTGAAGTCCATCGAGGACGCCAATGCCGGCAAGCTCGAAGAGCATGAACTGATCGAGCCGTGAAGGTTCTCTGGACTGCCAAAGGCTGGGAGGACTATCTTTACTGGCAGGAGACGGACGCCAAGATTTTGGTGCGGATCAACGAATTGATCCGGGATGCGCGACGTAGCCCGTTCGCTGGCATCGGCAAGCCAGAACCTTTGCGCAACGAAATGTCCGGATGGTGGTCCAGGCGCGTCAATCACGAGCACCGGTTAGTTTATCGGGTGATCGGAACCGGAGAAAACCAGGCGCTTGAAATAGTCGCTTGCCGTTTTCACTATCACCGATAGGCGCGGGGCGCTTGACCTCGTCCCTCTCGACCACTAGCGGGTGCATCAAATTCCGCATCGGCAAGAGGTCAAGCGCATGAACATCCTGCTCATCGGCTCAGGCGGCCGCGAACACGCGCTGGCCTGGAAGCTTGCGGCATCGCCGATGCTGACCAGGCTTTATGCCGCGCCCGGCAATCCCGGCATTGCCCAGGAAGCCGAACTGGTGGCGCTCGATATCGCCGACCATGCCGCGGTCGCTGCTTTCTGCAAGGACAAGGCCATCGATCTTGTCGTCGTGGGGCCTGAGGGCCCGCTGGTGGCGGGTATCGGCGATGACCTGCGCGCAGCAGGCATCCGGGTGTTTGGCCCGTCGAAGGCGGCCGCCCAGCTCGAGGGCTCCAAGGGCTTCACCAAGGATCTCTGCGCCCGCTACGGTATCCCGACCGCTGCCTATGGTCGTTTCGACAATGCCGCCGAGGCCCGCGCCTATGTCGAGAAGATGGGAGCGCCGATCGTCATCAAGGCGGACGGCCTGGCTGCCGGCAAGGGCGTGACCGTGGCGATGACGCTGGACGAGGCACTGGGCGCCGTGGACGGCTGCTTCGACGGTGCCTTTGGCGGTGCCGGCGCATCGGTGGTCGTCGAGGAATTCATGACCGGCGAGGAAGCGAGCTTCTTCTGTCTCTGCGACGGCAAGACCGCGCTGCCCTTCGGCACGGCGCAGGACCACAAGCGTGTCGGCGACGGTGACGTTGGCCCTAACACCGGCGGCATGGGCGCCTATTCGCCGGCGCCCGTCATGACGCCCGAACTGATCGAGCAGACGATGCGCGAGATCATCGAGCCGACGATGCGCGGCATGGCCGAGATGGGCTCGCCCTTTGCCGGGGTGCTGTTTGCCGGCCTGATGCTGACCGACAAGGGGCCGAGGCTGATCGAATACAACACCCGCTTCGGCGATCCCGAATGCCAGGTGCTGATGCTGCGGCTGAAGGAAGACCTGCTCGTGCTGCTCAACGCTGCCACGGACGGCCAGCTCGCCCATGTCTCGGCGCGCTGGCGCGACGAGGCCGCACTTACCGTCGTGATGGCAGCGAAGGGCTATCCCGGCACGCCGGAAAAGGGCTCGGTCATCTCTGGCATCGACCAGGCCGAAGCCTCCGGCGCCCGGGTGTTCCATGCCGGCACCGCCGTGCAGGGCGGCAAGATCGTTGCCAATGGCGGCCGCGTGCTGAATGTCACGGCGACCGGCAAGAACGTCAGCGAAGCGCAACAGAAAGCCTATGCTGCGGTCGATCTGGTCGACTGGCCGGAAGGCTTCTGTCGCCGCGACATCGGCTGGCTTGCGGTGGAACGCGAACAGCGGAAGTAGGCGCCGGATTTAGGCGCCTCCGGCTAGCGCGCGGCGCTGTCCATCTCCGTCGAGGCGGTTGAAACCGGGTCGAACTCGGCCTTGCGGCCGGTATTGAGGCGTGCGTCGAGCCTGGCGGCGATGTATTCCGCCATGCCATGGGAATACCGGCTTGCAGGCGCCTGGATCGCCGGCACGGCGCCGATGACTGCCTTGTTCCAGCTCGCGCGCAGCGCTTCCGCCAGAAGATCAAGGCGCACCGGATAGGCGACCGAGGCATAGGTAATGCGGCTTTCGCCCCTGAGTCCGTTTTCGCGGGCGATAGGCACCGGCACCGATGCGACGAATTCGTCGGTCGATTCGATCAGTTGGCCGAACGGCCAGACTTTTCGCAGGCTTTCGGCATCCATGGGCGCGACGTTGACGTCGATGTCGTTGGGCGTGCCGGCGACCCGGTAGGGACAGCGGCGGATGCCGCAATTGGCTTGCGCCGAGAACTGCCACAGCGTGTAGCTCTGCCAGTTGCCCTTCGGAAAATGGATACCGATTTCGGGCTTGTAGCGGGCGTACCAGAGCGGCAGGCGTGACAGGAGCCGGTAACGGTAGCGGTTGTCGGCGATATAGCGGGACGTCGAGCCGTTGGTATAGAGGATCGGATAGCGGCCGGTGCGCAGGAAGATGTGGCGGATGAAGATTTCCGCATCCTCCAGCGACATCCATTTCGTCGGGTCGTTCTCCTCGATGTCGAGCGCCATCAGGTCGTCGGGGCCCGGCTCGGCGAAGTCGAGGAAATTCTCCGCCTGCTCGATCGGGTTGCCGGGGCGGGCGAGGTGGTAGGCGCCCCATTTGAGGCCGAGCGCCTTGGCGACGGTCCTGCGGGTGTGGAACAGTTCGCGCGCCACCGCATGGCGTTTCCAAAGCGCCTTGCACAGCCTGTAGGCGGTTTCGTCGCCGGAGCAGGAATAGGCTGGCGGCAGCCCGTCGGAGGCCTTGTTGATGAAGCCGACGATGCGCTTGTCGCCGGCGAGCTTCTGCCAGTCGATCGAATTGTATTCGTAGGCGTCGATGACGAGCGCCCGGTCGACCTTCTTCCACGGTTCGGAGAAATCGGAGGCTTCAGCCGTCGCGGGCAGGTGAATGGCCCACGCGGCGGTGAGCGCCGCGAGCGCGAAACGGTGAAGCTTGGACGTCAATCCCCTCAAGCGGCCATCCTCGGTGACGAACCGATGGTGAACCGCCATGGTTAAGGAAATGCTGATGAAGCTCCACCGCCCAGCGGTTGCAAAGGCGCCCTATTTGCCGTCGTTGAATGAGATCGCCTGCAGGTCGAAAGGATCGGGCGCGGCTTCCGTCGGCAGCGTGCCGTCGGCAGCGCGCTTGCGGTAGTGCGCGCGAGAGCATTTGGGCGAGCACAGGATGCCGCGGTCGGTCCAGTAGGCGGCGCCATTCTCGACCCTGCCCTCGTGATAGCAGAAACCCTCCGATCGGAACGGCAGGCCGCATTCGATGCAGCTGTAGGGATCGGGGCGGGCGAGCATCTGTGAACCTCGTTGTTTCGCCCCTTTTAGCAGCGCCAGACTTTAGTTCGAAGCCTGTCAAAAAATTGACGTTTACGTCAAAAGTCACTTCCCCTCGGCGGCGGAAGGCGGATAGTGTGTCGCGCAAGGCGGCCGACGGGCCGCGTGGGATGACCAGGAGGAAGTGTCATGTATCGCGCCCCGGTGGAAGAGATTGCCTTTGCGTTGAAGCACGTCGCGGGGCTGAAGGCGGCGCTCGATGCGGGAACCTTTGGCGACCTCGGCGAAGATCTGGTCGACGCCATCCTGGGTGAGGCCGGTCGCTTCGCCAGCGAAGAGGTGGCCCCGCTCTACGAGATCGGCGACAAGGTGGGGGCAAAGCTCAAGGACGCGGCCGTGACCACGCCACCCGGCTGGAAGGCCGTCTACAAACACTGGGCCGAGGGCGGCTGGAACAGCCTCAACGGTCCCGAGGCGTTCGGCGGCCAGGGCCTGCCGACGATGATCGGGGTCGCGGCGCTTGAAATGTGGAATTCGGCCTCGATGGCCTTCGGCATCGGCCCGACGCTGTCGATGGGCGCGGTCGAGGCGCTGGAGAAACACGCATCGGAGGAACTGCAGGCGGCCTATCTGGCAAAGCTCGTCTCGGGCGAGTGGATGGGCACCATGAACCTGACCGAGCCGCAGGCCGGGTCGGATCTGGCAGCGCTGCGCACCCGTGCCGAGCGCGCCGGCGATGGCACCTACCGCATCTTCGGCCAGAAAATCTTCATCACCTATGGCGAGCACGACCTGACCGACAACATCGTGCACCTGGTTCTGGCGCGCCTGCCCGATGCGCCGGCCGGCACGCGCGGCATCTCACTGTTCCTCGTGCCAAAGTTCCTGCTCAACGACGACGGCACGCCGGGTGCACGCAACGACGTGTTCTGCTCTGGGCTCGAGGAGAAGCTCGGCATCCACGCCTCGCCGACCTGCACGATGATCTATGGCGACGGTTTTGCTAAAGACCGCGAGCCGGGTGCGGTCGGCTGGCTGATCGGCGAGGAAAACCGGGGCCTTGCCTGCATGTTCACCATGATGAACAACGCCCGCCTCGCCGTCGGCATGCAGGGCGTGGCGGTGGCCGAGACGGCCTTCCAGAAGGCGCTCGCCTATGCCAACGACCGCCGGCAGGGCAAGGCATCCGGCTACACCGGCGAGGGCATGGCGCCGATCGTCCATCACCCCGACGTGCAGCGCAACCTGTTGACCATGAAGGCGCTGACGCAAAGCGCGCGGGCCATCGCCTATTCCTGTGCCTATGCCATAGACATGGCGCTGGTTTCGGAAGGTTCGGCCAAGGCGCACTGGCAGGACCGTGCCAATCTGTTGACCCCGGTCGCGAAAGCCTTCCCCACTGATGTCGGCGTCGATGTCGCGTCGCTTGGCGTGCAGGTGCATGGCGGCATGGGCTTCATCGAGGAGACGGGTGCGGCCCGGCTGCTGCGCGATGCCCGCATCGCCCCGATCTATGAGGGTACCAACGGCATCCAGGCGATCGACCTCGTCATCCGCAAGCTGCCGCTGGGCAATGGCGACCACGTCTTCGACTATATCGGCGAACTCGACGCGGTGGCCAATGCGGTTGCGGCGCTGAACAGCGAGGACTACGGCCGCAGCGCCATCTGCCTTGAGCAGTCGCTGGACGACCTGCAGCAGACCACGCGCTTCCTGCAGAAGCTGCTCGAGGACGGCAGGACGGACGACGCCCTGGCCGGTGCCACGCCCTATCTCCGGCTGTTCGCGCTGGCTGCCGGCGGCGCCTATCTGGCACGCGCGGCCCTTGCCGATGGCGATGCCGGGCGCGTGGCATTGTGCCGGTTCTTTGCCGAGAACCTGCTCGGCGAGACGGCGGCTCTCAAGGACCGCGTCACCGGCGGCGCGGCAAGCCTGCGCGAAGCCGCCAAGGCGCTGCTTTCGGCATGAATTATGGGACGAGGAACAGTCTGACGTGAGCGACCACATTATCATCGAACGGCAGGATGCCGTGCAGACCATCCGGATGAACCGTCCGGACAAGAAGAACGCGATCACCCGAGCCATGTATGCCGAGATGGCGTCGGCACTTGCCGCCGGCGATGCCGATCCGGCAGTGCGCGTTCATGTCTTCCTCGGCGTGCCAGGCGCGTTCTCGGCCGGCAACGACCTCGCCGACTTCATGACGATCGCCACTGGTGGCGAAGGTGGCGGCGAGGTTTGGGATTTCCTGCTTGCCCTGGCCAGGACCGAAAAGCCGGTGGTTTCGGGCGTCGACGGCATCGCCGTCGGCATCGGCACGACCATCAACCTGCATTGCGACCTGACCTTCGCCACGCCGCGTACCGTGTTCCGCACGCCCTTCGTCGACCTGGGACTGGTGCCGGAGGCGGGGTCCAGCCTGCTTGCGCCGCAGGTGCTTGGGCGCCAGGGTGCCTTTGCGCTGCTCGGCCTGGGCGAGGGGTTCCCGGCGGAACGGGCGCTCGCTGCGGGGCTGATCTACAAAGTCGTGGCTGAAGACGAGCTGGAGGCCGCAACGCTTGCGGCTGCCCGTGAAATCGCGACCAAGCCGCCGGAAGCGCTGAAGATCGCCCGCGACCTGATGCGCGGCGACCGCTCGGAGCTCGTCGCCCGCATCAAGGTGGAAGGCGAGCACTTCCGTGCCCGGCTCAAATCCGACGAGGCGCGCGCCGCGCTCGTCGCCTTCATGACGCGGAAGAAGGGCTGATTTTCACCCTCCCCGGGGAGGGTGAAGGGCTTACGGATACAGCCTGTCCTTGTCCCAGCCGCCGTCGGCAGCGCGGGTGAAGACGACGCGGTCATGCAGCCGGAACGGACGGTCGTGCCAGAACTCGATCTGGCTCGGCACGATGCGGAAGCCTGACCAGTGCGCCGGGCGCGGGATTTCGCCGATGGCGTGGCGCGCGGTGTACTCGGCGACCGCCTTCTCCAGCGCGAAACGGCTTTCAAGCGGGCGCGACTGCTTCGACGCCCAGGCGCCGATGCGGCTGCCACGCGGACGGGTGGCGAAATACTCGTTGGCCTCGGCATCGCTGACGATCTCCACCGGGCCGCGCACCCGGACCTGGCGCCGCAGCGATTTCCAGTGGAAGCACATGGCTGCCTTCATCGTCGCCAGTATCTCGCGGCCCTTGGCGCTCTCGAAGTTGGTGTAGAAGACGAAGCCATGTTCGTCGAAGCCCTTGAGCAGCACCATGCGCACGTCCGGCAGCCCGTCGGTGTCGACGGTTGCCAGTGCCACCGCGTTGGGATCGTTCGGTTCGCTGGCCGTTGCGTCCTTCAGCCAGGCTGCAAACAGCCGATAAGGCTCGGCGCTCTCGGTGAAGTCACCGCTTGTTAACTCAGTGTCCGTCATAGCTCTTACTCGACCTGCCATTTACGACCGGGAGAATGCCTATTGTCGCGCTTCGCGCAAGCCTTTGAGGGCCATTGCCTCCCACAATTCGGGTTCCGATCCTTCAAGGTGGTGCTGCTGCTTAGCCTGACGACGATCAGCGCCTGTGGCGTTGGCGGCTTCAGCCTGGAGAAGGCCGAGGTGGACCGAACGCTGCTGACCAGCAAGGTTCCGGACGACGCCAACCGCAGCAGCGATGCGAATCGGCTGTCCGACGAGGCGACGATCCGCAACGCCGTCTCTTCCGCCGATGTCGAAGGCCTGCAAGGGCAGGCGATTCCTTGGGCCAATACGGAGACCGGATCTCGCGGTTCGATCAGCGCGCTGGTGGAAAGCACCGGACGTGGCGTGTTGTGCCGGCAATTTGCCGCCTCGCGCGAAAGCTTCGACGGCGTCAGCCTGTTCAAGGGCGAGGTGTGTGCCGCCGGTGCCGGCGCCTGGCAGATGGTGGCATTCGAGCCCGCCTGACGCTTTGCGGCATCCCTGCCTCTGGAATTTCTTCCTAGCCAAGCGCATATAGGAGGGAACCAACCCTTTTTCTCTGTTGTGGAACTGCGCATGCGCGACCCCTATGAGGTGCTGGGCGTTGCCAAGAACGCCTCGGCCAAGGACATAAAAGCGGCCTACCGCAAGCTCGCCAAGAAGCATCATCCGGACCAGAATCCCGATGATCCCAAGGCGAAGGAACGCTTTGCCGCTGCCAACCAGGCCTACGAGATTCTCGGCGACGAGAAGAAGAAGGGCGCGTTCGACCGCGGCGAGATCGATGCCGATGGCAAGCAGCGCTTCCATGGCTTCGAAGGTGCTGCGGGCGGCGATCCGTTCGGCGGCTTCCGCCGTCAGCAGGCCGGGCCTGGCGGCTCGCGCTTCGAATTCCGTTCCGGCGGTCCCGGCGGCGCATCCTTCGACGCCGGCGACATCTTCAGCCAGATTTTCGGCGATTCCTTCAGCCAGCGCGGCCCGGGGGCAGGTGCGGGCGCCGGCATGAGGGGCGGCCAGCGCGCTCAGCCCGGTGCCGACGTCAATGTCACGCTCGACGTGACCATCGAGGAAGCTGCGACTGCGCCCAAGGTCGCGGCGATGTTTCCTGACGGACGCAAGATGGCCGTCAAGCTGCCGGAGTATGTCGAGGACGGCCAGACCATCAGGCTCAAGGGCCAGGGCGAGCAGGGCCTTGGCGGCGCGGGCGATGCACTCGTCAAGATCAGGTTCCGCCGCCATCCGCGCTATCGCGTCGAGGGCAGGGACCTTCATGCCGACCTGCCGGTGCCGCTGCGCGATGCCGTGCTCGGCGCCAAGCTTGCGGTGGAAACACCGGCCGGGCGGCTTGCCGTCAACGTGCCGGCCTGGTCGAGCTCGGACAAGGTCCTGCGCATCAAAGGGCGTGGTCTGCCCGAAAAGGCCGGCGGCCATGGCGACCTCTATGTCCATGTTCGCGTTATGCTGCCCGAGGGCGGCGATGCCGCGCTCGAAGAGCTGATGCGCAAGTCCAACGGCTGACAGCCGGCCGGCGCGACGTCGCCGGCCATCGGCGTATCAATGCTTGAAGGCATGAGTTGCCTATGCGATAGGCTCTCCCAAACAATTCTTGCATCGGAGAGCGCTCATATGGCGGGTGGACAGGGCCTGATGGCCGGCAAGCGCGGCCTTATTCTCGGCGTCGCCAACAACAGATCGATCGCCTGGGGCATTGCCAAGGCGTGCGCCGACCAGGGCGCCGAACTCGCCTTCACCTATCAGGGCGACGCCCTGAAGAAGCGCGTCGAGCCGCTGGCCGCCGAAATCGGTGCCTTCGTCTGCGGCCATTGCGATGTCACCGACATGGCGACCATCGACGCCTGCTTCGAGACGCTGGAGAAGAAGTGGGGCAAGCTCGACTTCGTCGTCCACGCCATCGGCTTCTCCGACAAGGACGAACTCACCGGCCGCTATGTAGACACCAGCCATGGCAACTTCCTGAAGACCATGGATATCTCGGTCTATTCCTTCACGGCGGTCGCCCAGCGCGCCGAGAAGCTGATGACCGATGGCGGCTCGCTTTTGACCATGACCTATTACGGCGCCGAGAAGGTGATGCCGAACTACAACGTCATGGGCGTCGCCAAGGCAGCGCTCGAGGCGAGCGTGAAGTATCTCGCCGTCGACCTCGGCCCGAAGAAGATCCGCGTCAACGCGATCTCCGCCGGCCCGATCAAGACGTTGGCTGCCTCGGGCATCGACGACTTCCGCTACATCCTGAAGTGGAACGAGTACAACGCCCCGCTGCGCCGTACCGTCTCCATCGAGGAAGTCGGCGATTCCGGCCTGTATTTCCTGTCCGACCTGTCGCGCGGCGTCACCGGCGAGGTGCATCACGTCGATTCCGGTTATCATGTCGTCGGCATGAAGGCGGTCGATGCGCCCGATATCGCAGCCGTCAAGGACTGACATCCCGCATCAGCCTGACATGACCCCGCTCACCTATTTCGTGCGCCACGGCCAGACGCCCTGGAACGCCGAGCAGCGCCTGCAGGGCCAGGCCGACACCGACATCAATGCGCTCGGACGGGAACAGGCCGACCGCAATGGCCGCCGGCTCGCTGAGCTCATTGCCGATCCGGAGACTTTCGATTTCGTGGCCAGCCCGATGCGGCGAACCCGCGAGACCATGGAGCGCGCGCGCAAGGCGATGGGGCTCGATCCCTCGGCCTATCGCACCGACAGCCGCCTGGTCGAGGTAAACTTCGGCGACTGGCAGGGCTTCACCTTCCCCGAGCTCGAGGAACGCCAGCCCGGCGCCAGCACGGCGCGCCTGCACGACAAGTGGGATTTCGTGCCGCCCGGCAAGGATGCGGAGAGCTACGAGATGCTCACCGCCCGTATCCGCCCGTGGTTGGCGGAGGTCGTGCAGCCGACTGTATGCGTCACCCACGGTGGCGTCATCCGCGCCATCTTCCGCCTTGTCGAAGACCTGCCCAAAAACAGAGCCGCGGCCCTGGAGGTTCCCCAGGACCGCGTGCTGAAACTGGAAGGCGGCCGCCTGGACTGGATCTAGCGGCCGGACATTTTGGTGCCTACTGCGGCAGTTCCATGTCGGTGATCAGGTTCTCGCCCTCGACCACATCATAGGCCAGCAGGATTTCCATGCCGGGCTTGATGTTGTCGACATCGAACTCGCCCGGAAGCTTGTAGGATTTGCCGTTGTCGAGCGTGATGACCGACTTGTCCTTGTCGACCGACTTGACCTGGCCTTCGGCCTCTGCGGCCAGCGCGGCACCGGTGATCATCAGAACGGCGGCAACAGCGCCAATAAGGGTACGCATTATCGTCCTCTTTCTTTTACGTTCTTTCACGCCTCTCCCCCGAAAGGCGACGATTTACGGGCGGTCGGAGGGAAGCAGAAACCAACCGAATGTGTCAAAACTAAATCGTCCCCGATCACGGTTTGACCACCGCTAAAAAGGCAATTGCACCCCATGTGTCGTTGCAGAGGCGCAAGGATGCGCCATTCCCGGGAGTTGGCGCATGGTCCTTTCCGAAAAGGAATTTTACTTTTCGGGGGCATGCGCTAGAAGGCCCCATACCCCCCGGAAAGGGCTCTTGCATGTCGCATAACACCTTCGGCCATCTGTTCCGCGTCACCACCTGGGGCGAGAGCCATGGGTTGGCGCTTGGCTGCGTTGTCGACGGCTGCCCGCCCGGCATTCGATTCACACTGAAGGACATCCAGGACGAACTCGACAAGCGCAAGCCGGGCCAGTCTCGCTTCGTCACCCAGCGCCGCGAGCCCGACGAGGTCAAGGTGCTGTCGGGCGTGATCCCTGACGAGGACGGCGAGACACTGATTTCGACCGGCACGCCGATCTCGATGCTGATCGAGAATGTCGACCAGCGCTCCAAGGATTATGGCGAGATTGCCCGGCAGTATCGCCCGGGCCATGCCGACTACACCTACGACGTCAAATACGGCCTGCGCGACCATCGCGGCGGCGGACGCTCGTCGGCGCGCGAAACGGCGGCACGCGTGGCTGCCGGTGCCATCGCCCGCAAGGTCGTGCCAGGGCTGGTCGTGCGCGGCGCGCTGGTGTCGATGGGCACGAAGTCGATCGACCGGGCCAACTGGGACTGGGACTTCATCGGCAGCGCCGAGAACCCGTTCTTCACGCCGGATGCGGCTTCGGTCCAGGGCTTCGCCGACTATCTCGACGGCATCCGCAAATCGGGTTCCTCCGTCGGCGCGGTGATCGAGATCGTCGCCGAGGGCGTGCCTGCGGGGCTCGGTGCGCCGATCTACGGCAAGCTCGACCAGGACATCGCCTCCAACCTGATGTCGATCAACGCCGTCAAGGGCGTCGAGATCGGCAACGGCTTCGAAGCCGCGCGCATCACCGGCGAAGAGAACGCCGACGAGATGCGCATGGGCAATGACGGCCAGCCGATATTCCTGTCGAACCACGCCGGCGGTATACTGGGCGGCATCTCGACAGGGCAGGCGGTGATTGCGCGTTTCGCCGTCAAGCCGACCTCGTCGATCCTGACGCCGCGCAAGTCGATCGACAAGGATGGCAAGGACGTCGACGTGATGACCAAGGGCCGGCACGATCCGTGCGTCGGCATCCGCGCCGTACCGATCGGCGAGGCGATGGTCGCCTGCGCCATTGCAGACCATTATCTGCGCCATCGTGGACAGACGGGAAGATGAGCAAATAGCGAATAGTGAGTAGCGAATGGTACGGTTTCCCTCTATTCGCTACTCACTATTCCCTATTCGCCAGAACGAGCGAAGCGAGCACACATGCCATACGATCAGAAGAAAGTTGTCGAAGCGCTGAGAGCCTTCGAGCGCGGTGAGATCGTGGTCGTCATGGACGATGACGGGCGCGAGAACGAGGGCGACCTGATCGTTGCCGCTGTCCATTGCACGGCCGAGAAGATGGCCTTCATCGTGCGCCATACCTCCGGCATCGTCTGCACGCCGATGCTGAAGGAAGATGCGAGGCGGCTCAACCTGACGCCGATGGTCGCCGACAACGATTCCGCGCACACCACGGCCTTCACCGTCAGCGTCGACTTCAAGCACGGCACCACGACCGGCATCTCGGCCGAGGACCGGACGCTGACCGTGCGCAATCTGGCCAACGGCAACGTCGGCGGCTCGGACTTCGTCCGCCCCGGCCATATCTTCCCCCTGATCGCACGTGAAGGCGGCGTCCTGATGCGCTCGGGCCATACCGAGGCTGCCGTCGACCTGTGCAAGCTCGCCGGCCTGCCGCCGGTAGGTGTCATATCTGAACTGGTGAACGACGACGGTACCGTCATGCGCGGCCCGCAGGTTGCCTCCTTTGCCGAGAAGAATGGCCTCAAGCAGGTTTCGGTCGCCGATCTCATCGCCTACCGCCAGCGCCAGGAGACGCTGATCGAGCGCGTCGATACTTTCGACATCGAGACCCCAGCCGGCACGGCCAAGGCCATCACCTACACGCTGCCGTGGGACGTCATGCACCACCTCGCGATCGTCTTCGGTGACATCCGCGACGGCGAGGAAGTGCCGGTGCGCCTGCACACCGAGGACGTGGTGACCGACGTGTTCGGCACCAGCAACCGCCTCGGCGACATCATGAAGACCTTCGGCGAGTGCAAGCGCGGCGTCATCGTCTATCTGCGCGAAGGGTCGGTCGGCGTTTCCAATCTCGGTCGCAACCGGCCTTCGGCCGAACGCGAGGATCATGAAGAGGCCCGCCATCGTGAAGACGAATGGCGCCAGATCGGCCTCGGGGCCCAGATCCTGAAGGATCTCGGCATCTCCTCGATCAACCTGGTTGCCTCGCGCGAACGCCACTATGTCGGCCTCGAAGGTTTTGGCATCCGCATCGCCAAGACCGAAATCCGCTGATTTTCACCCCTTTGAGGGGTGATTGACATCCGCCGGCTGCGGCGCATCCTCCTGTCCATCTCTTTGGGGAGAGTCGGGTATGTGGGATTTCAGCATAGGCCAGAGCCTGGCGATCATGGCACGCACCTGGCCGTTCATCGTGCTGCGCATGGTCGTCTATTTCGGAATCACGCTCGCCTACATCGTGGCGATGGGGGCGGGCGCCGGTGTCGGCTACGGGGTCGGCCATATCGCGACCGACCCTGACGGCCCGGTTTCGTTCGCTCTTTGGGGCGGCATCGCCGGCTTCGGTGTCGTGTCGGTCGCGGTCTACTGGATCCGCGAATACATCCTCTACATCGTCAAGGCGGGCCACATCGCCGTGATGGTCCATCTCATCGACGGGCGCGACATACCCGGCGGCCAGGGCCAGATCGCCTACGCCCGCGAGGTCGTCAACGAGCGCTTCAGCGAGGCGAGCATCCTGTTTGTGCTCGACCAGCTTGTGAAGGGCGTGATCCGCACGATCACCGGCCTGATCGGCGGCATCGCCGCCTTCTTGCCGATCCCGGGTCTCGACGGGGTGGTCAGGTTCATCAATACCGTCATCCGCATGTCGCTGACCTATGTCGACGAGATCATCCTCGGCTACAACATCCGCATCGGCAGCACCTCGCCGTGGCAGAGCGCGCGCCAAGGCGTGGTGCTCTATGCGCAGAACGGCAAGACCATGGTCAAGAACGCCGTCTGGCTGTCGCTCGTCGTCTGGGGCGTGTCGCTGCTGATCTTCCTGTTCATGCTCGCGCCGGCGGGTGCCATCCTCTACTTCATGCCGGGCCAGCTTGGCGGCTGGGCCTTCGTGCTGGCGATCGTCTTTGCCTGGGCGTTCAAGTCCGCGCTGATCGAGCCATTCGCCGTGGCCTCGCTGATGCAGGTCTATTTCAGGGTGATCGAGGGCCAGGTGCCCAATCCTGAATGGGACCGCAAGCTGGAGGAGACGTCGTCGAAGTTCCGCGAACTGAAGGAAAAGGCATTCGGTTCGGGCGAGGCGTCGCGCTGGGACGGCACGCCGCGGAGTACTTGAAAGGGGCCGGCCCGCGCAGGCCAGTGCCCGCACGGACCGTGCCGTTTTTATTCCGCCGGCTGAGCCAGCGCCGGCGCGATGCGCACCGATTGCCGCAGCGACCGCTGACCGAGGAAGGTGATCACGAGCGCGATAAAGCCTGCAATCAGCGACACCATGAAGCCGCTTCTGGGGTCGAGGTTGTCGATGAGCCAGCCGGAGGCCGACGAGCCTGCGGCCATGCCGATGCTGATGCCGGTAACGGCCCAGGTCATGCCCTCGGTGAGTTTGGCTGACGGCACGATCTTCTCGACCAGCGCCATCGACAGGATGATGGTCGGCGACACTGCAACGCCTGCCAGGAACAGAACGACCGAAAGCATCGTGACGTTGTTGACGGCCAGAAGCGGCAGCGTCGTCAGGGCGGCGAGTGCGATCGCGATCAAAAGCTGCCGGGCAAGCGGCATCTTGAGCTTCAGGGTGCCGAAGACGAGGCCGGCGATGAGCGAGCCGGCAGCATAGGCGGACAACGCAAAGCCGGCGGACGCCTTGTTGCCCTGGGCCTCGGCGAAGGCCACTGCGGTGACTTCGGCGGTGCCGAAGATGGCGCCGATGGCGATCAGGGTCAGCACAAGGATCTGGACGGGGCCGAGCCGGATCACTGACTTGCCGTCGCTGCGGTCCTGCGCATGCACAGGCGGTTCGGTCGAGCGTTGGGCGGCGAACAGCAGGCTGCCCACAGCCAGCAACACGGTCGCGACGAGCGGACCGGCCTCCGGGAAGAAGCCGACGCTGAGGCCAATGGCGATGATGGGACCGGCCATGAAGATGACTTCGTCCACGATCGATTCGAAGGCGAAGGCCGTGTGGAGTTGAGGCGTGTCGCGGTAGATCTCGGTCCAGCGCGCGCGCACCATCGCGCCCATGATCGGCGTGACGCCTGCGAGAATCGCGAAGACAAAGAGCACCCAGTTGGGCGCGCCATAGCGCGTGGCGAGCATCAGTCCGGACAGTGCAGCAACCGCCAGGGCAGCGCTCGGCAGCAGCATGCGAACTTGGCCGTAGCGGTCGATCAGCCTGGCGACCTGCGGCGCGACGACGGCGCTCGACAGGGCAAAGGCGGCGGCAACGGCCCCTGCCAGCCAATATTCGCCATGGGTTTCGGACAGCATGGTCACGATGCCGAGCGTGACCATGGACATCGGCAGGCGCGCGACGAAGCCGGCGGCCGAGAACGCCTTGGCGCCCGGCGCCTTGAAGATTTCTGAGTATGGATTGCGCATGGATGTCACCGGGGCGGAGATAACTGAGATTTCAAAGCCAGTCGAGCCGCCTGATATGGCGACTCGTTGGTGCAGTCGAAAGGCCTTGCCTGAGAAAATGTCGGCTCATTCCGCTGCTTGTGGAGCAGCTCGCGGCAATTCTACTTCGTGTTCGCCTGCGAGTGCTTTCTGACCGAGAAGGACGACTACGAATGAGATCGTGCCTGCGGCCACGGAAACCCAGAAGCCGTTCTGCGCGCCGAAATTGTCGACGACCCAGCCAGCCACGAAGGCGCCCAGCGCCATGCCGATGCCGATGCCGGCCATCACCCAGGTGATGCCTTCGGTCAGCATGGCCTCGGGCACCCGCCGCTCGATCAGGCCGAAGGCCATGATGAAGGTGGGCGAGATCGCCACGCCGCTGACGAAAATGGCAAGCGCGAGCAACGGCACCGTGTCGGCGACCAGCAAAGGCAACGTGGTCACTGCGACGACGGCGATCGCGATGGCGAGCAGGCGTTGTTTCGGTACCTCGAGGTTCAGCGCGCCGACGATCAGTCCGACAACGAGCGAACCGGCCGCGTAGACGCCGATGACGAGGCTGGCGGCAGTGGGCTGGCCGAGTTCCTTTGTGATCGCCACGGCGCTGACCTCGGCGGTGGCGAAGATCGAGCCAACGAAAATGAGCGCCAGCGTGATGATCTGTACCGGGCGCAGCATGATCGCCGAGCCGCCGTTCGCGAGTTCCCGCTTCCTGACCTTGGGCTCGCTCGACCGTTGCAGGATGAAGGCTGCCATGCCCAGCGCCAGGAAGAGCGTGCTGGCCAGCACGCCGGCTTCCGGGAACAGGGCAACGCTCAGGCCGACGGAAAGCGAGGCACCGGCAATGTAGACCATTTCGTCGGCGACCGATTCAAAGGCGAAGGCGGTGTTGAGTTCGGGGCGGTCGCGGAAGATCTCGGTCCAGCGGGCGCGCACCATGGCCGGCACGCTTGGCATGGCCGCAGCGATGAAAGCCGAGACGAACAGCGTCCAGGCTGGCCAGTCATAGCGGGTTGCAACGAGCAATGCGGCAAAGGCGATGACGGAGATGACAGTGGTGGGGAGAGCCACCGCAGTCTGGCCGAGCCGGTCGATTCGGCGCGAGATCTGCGGGGCGGCGAAAGCATTGGTCAGGGCGAAGGTGGCCGCGACCGCACCGGCCAGCCAGTATTCGCCGCGCGTCTGCGACAGCATCGCGACGATGCCGATAGGGGCCATGGCGATCGGCAGGCGGGCGATGAAGGCAGCCGCTGCGAAGCCCTTGGCCCCTGGGACCCTGAAGATTTCACCATACGGATTGTGCATCGGAGCACTCCTGGAAATTCGAGGACGTGCCACTTACATACGTGGCGTATGTGAAAGAGCTAATTGCATACGCTTCGTATGTCAATTACCATACGCGTCGTATGTCAAAAAAATATACGTGACGTATGTGAATGAGGCCGGCAGGAAGAAGCGATGAAGATTGCGCATAAGTCCCGCAGCGAGATGATTGCCGAAACGCGCGGCAAGCTGATTGCGGCCGCGCGCCGGGCCTTCGCAACGGTGGGCTATGCCAACGCGTCGATGGACGACTTCACCGCCGAAGCCGGTCTCACGCGCGGCGCGCTCTACCATCACTTTGGCGACAAGAAGGGCTTGTTCGAAGCCGTCGTGGCCCAAATCGACCGTGAGATGTCGTTGCGGCTCAACGCCATCTCGGCCAAGGCCAGGACGCGTTGGCAGGGGTTCGTGGACGAAAACATCGCCTATGTCGAAATGGCGCTGGAGCCGGAAATCCAGCGTATCGTCCTGCGCGACGGTCCGGCAGTCCTTGGCGATCCGGCGCAATGGCCCAACGCCAACGCCTGTATCCTTTCGATAACGAGCAACCTCGTTGCGCTGAAAGAGGAGGGCGTCATACGCGACATCGACCCGGAGGCGATGGCGCGGCTGATCAGCGGCGCTTCGCTCTATGCTGCCCAGTGGATCGCCATTTCCGAGGACCCCGGCGCGACGTCGACAAAAGCGGTGAAGGCGTTCCGCACGCTCATGGAGGGGCTGCTGGTGGACAACAAGTCCGCTGCCTGATCTTCAACCCGGCCGGATATGCCCCTTGGCCGACACCGGCATCACGCCGCGATTTTTCCCCAGGCTTCGGCAGCTATCGCGTGGTCTGGCCAGCCATAGCTGATAAGGTGAGGCGATGACCACTCGGCTCTATTCCCACCCGATCTATCTCGAACACCTCACCCCGGCCGGACACCCCGAACGGCCCGACAGGCTGCGCGCCATCGAGCGCGCACTCGAAGACGAGACATTCGAGACCCTCGACCGCGCGGAAGCGCCGGAGGGCGACGAGCAGACGATTCTCTATGCGCATCCGGAATCCTTCGTCGACAGCGTCCGACGTCAGGTGCCGGAGGAGGGGCTGGCGCGGATCGACGGCGACACCGTGCTGAGCCCGAAGAGTTGGCAGGCGGCGCTGACGGCCATTGGTGCGGCCAACGCCGCGGTCGACGACGTCTTCTCCAAGAAGATCGACAATGTCTTCGTCGCTTCGCGTCCGCCCGGCCATCATGCCGAGAAAACCACGGCGATGGGCTTTTGCCTGTTCAACAACGCGGCCATCGCCGCGCGCCACGCCCAGAAAAAGCATGGCGCCGAGCGCGTGGCGATCGTCGACTGGGACGTGCACCATGGCAATGGCACCCAGGACATCTTTTGGGACGATCCGAGCGTTCTCTACTGCTCGACCCACCAGATGCCGCTTTTTCCCGGCACTGGGGCCAAGAGCGAGACCGGCACTGGCAATATCGTCAACGCGCCGCTGTCGCCGGACACCGGCAGCGACCATTTCCGCGAGGCGTTCCGCTCGCGCGTGCTGCCGGCACTCGACAGTTTTGCGCCCGACCTGATCATCATCTCGGCCGGCTTCGACGCGCATCACCGCGACCCGCTGGCCGAGATCAACCTGACCGAAGCCGATTTCGACTGGGCGACGGGGCAACTGATGGACCGCGCCGCGCGCCATTCGTCCGATCGCCTCGTCAGCCTGCTCGAAGGCGGCTACGACCTTCACGGGCTGGCCTTTTCAGTGGCCGCCCATGTCAACCGCCTCATGAAAGGATGAACCATGGCCGCTGAGCTCAATGACGAAATCAAGGCGATGAGCTTCGAGCAGGCGCTGGCCGCCCTGGAGAAGATCGTCGACGATCTCGAGCGCGGGGATGTGCCGCTCGACCAGTCGATCAAGATCTACGAGCGCGGCGAAGCGCTGAAGGCGCATTGCGACCGCCTGCTCAAGGCGGCAGAGGATAAGGTCGAGAAGATCAGGCTTTCGCGCGACGGCAAGCCAGTCGGCGTGGAACCGCTCGACGCGGAGTGACCGGCTCCCGAATAACTTGACCTCGCGGCACGTTGCGCCCAGTTATGGGGAACCCACACGGTTGACGAAAACCCGGGAGCAGGCGATGTGCCGCAACATCAAGACATTGTTCAATTTCGACCCGCCGGCGACGCATGACGAGATCCGCGACGCCGCGCTGCAGTTCGTCCGCAAGCTGAGCGGTGCGACCAATCCATCGAAGAAGAACGAAGCGGCTTTCAACCGCGCGGTCGACACGATCGCGGAAGCCGCACATGAAATGCTGCATGCGATGGAAACGCACCAGCACCCGCGCAATCGCGAGGAAGAAGCCGCCAAGGCAAAGGCACGTTCGGCGTTGAGATTTGCCTGACACACGTGGTGACAGCAGCGTTCCGTTAACCCCTTAGGATGCAGTCATGAGTTTCTTCCCAGCCAGTGACCCGACCCCGGGTGACGCCTTCTCCTGCGACCAGATTGAACTGATGGTCGTGCCAAATGCCAAGGATATCGATGGCTTCGAGGTCCGCCGGGCCCTGCCGACGGCAAAGCGCCGGCTGGTCGGGCCGTTCATCTTCTTCGATCGCATGGGCCCTGCCATCCTGCGGGCCGGTCATGCGCTGGACGTGCGCCCGCATCCGCATATCGGGCTTGCGACCGTGACTTACCTTTTTGACGGCAAGATCAGGCACCGGGACTCGCTCGGCACCGAAATGGTGATCGCGCCCGGCGACGTGAACCTGATGACCGCAGGTCGCGGCATCGTCCATTCCGAGCGCACGCCCGAGGAACTGCGCGGCGCGCCAATGTCGGTGTCGGGCCTGCAGACCTGGCTGGCGCTGCCTGACGGCAAGGAGGAGGTGGCGCCGCTGTTCGAAAACACTGCCAGTGTCGATCTGCCGGAGTTTGCCGCCGACGGCGTCCGCGGGAGGCTCATCATCGGCGACTTCAAGGGACTGCGCTCGCCGGTGCGGGCGGCCTCCGACACGCTTTATGCCGATATCTCGCTTGCTCCCGGCGCCAGGATCAAGATTCCTGCCGATGCCGAGGAACGCGCCATCTACACGCTTGGCGGCGAGATCGACATCCTCGGCGACCGCTTCCCGATCGAGCGGCTCCTGGTGTTCAAGCCGGGCGACGAGATCGTCGTTTCGTCCGAGACCGGCGCGCATTTCATGCTCTTCGGCGGCGCCTCGCTCGGTTCCAAGCGCTACATCTGGTGGAACTTCGTCTCGTCGTCGAAGGAGCGCATCGAGCAGGCCAAGAATGAATGGAAGACCGGCCGCTTCGATATCGTTCCGGGTGATGAGGAAGAATTCATCCCGCTGCCCGAGAGCTAGAGCCGGGCGCCTACGGCCTAAACCCGACCGCGTCACCGCTACGCATTTACTTTCCGGGCCTGCGGACGTATCTGCCGAGGGTCAATAGATGTTAGTGCTGTTTGATGAACGCAAAACCTGAAACTCCCCTTCTCGACAAGGTTCGGCTCCCGTCCGAGCTGCGCGCGCTCGACGAGGCACAGTTGCCGCAGCTGGCCAGTGAGCTGCGGGCCGAGCTGATCGACGCTGTCTCGCAGACGGGCGGACATCTCGGCGCCGGTCTTGGCGTCGTCGAGCTCACGGTGGCGCTGCATTACGTCTTTGATACGCCCGACGACCGCATCATCTGGGACGTCGGCCACCAGGCTTATCCGCACAAGATCCTGACCGGCCGCCGCGACCGCATCCGCACGTTGCGGCAGGAGAACGGGCTTTCCGGTTTCACCAAGCGTGCCGAGAGCGAATACGATCCTTTTGGCGCGGCCCACTCGTCGACCTCGATTTCGGCCGGACTCGGCATGGCCGTGGCGCGCGATCTCAATGGCGGCCGAAACAACGTCATCGCCGTCATCGGCGATGGCGCCATGTCGGCTGGCATGGCGTATGAGGCGATGAACAACGCCGGTGCGCTGGACGCCCGGCTGATCGTCATCCTCAACGATAACGACATGTCGATCGCACCGCCGGCGGGCGCGATGAGCGCCTATCTGGCGCGTCTCGCCTCCGGTCGCACCTATGCCGGCGTGCGCGAACTCGGCAAGAAGCTGACCTCTTATCTCGGCCGCCGCGTCGACCGCGCGATTACCCGCGCCGTCGAGCATGCACGCGGCTTCGTCACCGGCGGAACGCTGTTCGAGGAGATGGGCTTCTTCCATATCGGCCCGATCGACGGCCACAATCTCGAGCACCTGATCCCGGTGCTGAAGAATGTCCGCGACAACGGAACCGGCCCCGTGCTGATCCACGTCGTGACCCAGAAGGGCAAGGGCTACGCCCCGGCGGAAGCTGCCGCGGACAAGTATCACGGCGTCAACAAATTCGACGTCATCACCGGCGCCCAGGCCAAGGCGCCGGCCAATGCGCCAAGCTACACCAAGGTGTTCGCCGAGAGCCTGGTCCAGGAGGCACGCGAGGACGACAGGATCGTCGCCGTCACCGCGGCCATGCCGTCGGGCACCGGCCTCGACCTGTTCGGCGAGGCATTCCCCTCGCGCACCTTCGACGTCGGCATCGCCGAGCAGCATGCGGTGACCTTTGCCGCCGGTCTTGCGACAGAAGGCATGCGGCCCTTCGTGGCGATCTACTCGACCTTCCTGCAACGCGCCTACGACCAGGTCGTGCACGACGTTGCCATCCAGAAGCTGCCGGTGCGCTTTCCGATCGATCGCGCCGGTTTCGTTGGCGCCGACGGCCCGACCCATTGCGGCGCCTTCGACACCGCCTATCTTGCGTCGCTGCCCGATTTCGTCGTCATGGCGGCGGCCGACGAGGCCGAGCTGCGCCACATGGTGCGCACTGCAGCCGAGTTTGACGAGGGCCCGATCTCGTTCCGCTATCCCCGCGGCAACGGTGTCGGCGTCGACATGCCCGAGCGCGGGCAGGTGCTGGAGATCGGCAAGGGCCGGATCGTCAGGGAAGGCACCAAGGTGGCGCTGCTGTCGTTCGGCACGCGTCTCAAGGATTGCCTGCTCGCCGCCGAGGAACTGGGCGCTGCCGGCCTGTCCACCACGGTTGCCGATGCGCGCTTTGCCAAGCCGCTCGACGAGGATCTGATCCGCCGGCTGGCGCGTTCGCACGAGGTGCTGGTTATGGTCGAGGAGGGCTCGGTCGGTGGCTTCTCCAGCCAGGTGCTCGATTTCCTCGCCCGCAACGGCCTGCTCGACAACGGTCTCAAGGTGCGTCCGCTGACGTTGCCGGACAGCTTCGTCGACCACGCTAACCCCGACAAGATGTATGTCGACGCTGGTCTCGATTCGGCTGGCATCGTGCGCGCCGTCTTTGCAGCGCTCGGCAAGTCTGCCCAAGCAGCGCGCGCCTGATCGGGGCGCGCTTGCCTTCCGGGCGCGCATTCGCCATTGAAAGCCATGGAAATCTCAAGGCAAGCTCGCGCATCGGCCCGGAAATCGAAATCGATTTTCGGAAAGCACGATGCGCAGATTCAAGCTGGAGCGCCTTTGCGCGTCCAATCGGACGCGGGGCGCTCCGGAGCCAGCCTGCGGCTCGACGAATTGCTCGTCAGTCGCGGTTTCTTTGCCAGCCGATCGCGTGCCCGCGACGCGGTGGCGCGCGGGGCTGTGACCGTCGATGGCCAGCCGGCGAAGAAGCCCGGCCAGTCTGTTGCGGGCGACGTTGCCATTAAGGTCGACGACCCGGCGCAGACCTATGTCTCGCGCGCAGCACTGAAGCTGATCGCCGGGCTCGATCATTTCGGCTTCGACCCGGCAGAGCGGCAGGCGCTCGACATCGGTGCCTCGACCGGCGGCTTCACGCAGGTGCTTTTGGAACGCGGTGCGACCCATGTCGTGGCGATCGACGTCGGCCACGGCCAGATGGATGGGAAGCTGAAGGGCGATCCGCGTGTGACCTGCCTGGAAGGGCTCAACGCCCGCAACCTGGCGCGCGATGATCTCGGCGGAAGTCTGCCGGACTTTCTGGTCTCGGACGTGAGTTTCATCTCGCTGCGGCTGGCGCTGCCCAACGCGCTTGCACTTGCAGTGCCAGGCGCCAACGGCGTTTTCCTGGTCAAGCCGCAGTTCGAGGCCGGGCGCGAGGCGATCGGTAAGGGCGGCCTGCTCAGGAATGCTGACGACGGGCCGAAGATTGCCGAGGAACTGCGCCTTTGGCTCGATACCATTCCGGGCTGGCGGGCGCTCGGCATCTGCCCGTCGCCGCTCGAAGGCGGTGACGGCAACCGCGAATACTTGCTCGCTGGAGTGAAAGATCGATGACTGCACGGTTCGAGATTGCGCGGCTGGGCGCGCATGGCGACGGCGTCGTCGATGCCAATGGCGGGCATATCTTCATCCCCTTCGCTCTGCCCGGCGAGACGGTGACCGCCGCGCGCGAGAAGGATCGCGCACAGTTGCTAGCCGTGATCGAGGCTTCGCCGCAACGGGTCGAACCTGCCTGCCGCCATTTCACCGAATGCGGCGGCTGCGCCATCCAGCATCTTGAAGATGGCGCCTATCGCGACTGGAAACGTAGCCTGGTGGTGCACGCGTTGAAGGCGAGGGGCATCGAAGCTTCGGTCGGCGATCTTGTCGCCTGCCCGCCGCACAGCCGCCGCCGTGCCGCTTTTACCGCCCGCAACACCGAGACCGGCATTCATCTCGGCTACAACAAGGCTTTTTCCCACACCCTCGTCGATATCGAGGAATGTCCGGTGCTCCTGCCTGGTATCGTCGAGGCGGCCGGTATCCTGCGTCATCTCGCCGGGATCATCGCCAACACGTCGAAGCCTTTCAGGTTCCTGGTCACCTCGACGGAGACCGGTTTCGACGTGGCGGCCAGCGATTGCGGCAAGCCGACCGAGGCGATCCGCCGTGCGGCCACCGATTTCGTCATCAAGTCGAAGATCGCAAGGCTTTCCATCGACGGCGAGATCATCGTTGAGCCGGTCAAGCCGATGCTGACGTTCGGCACCGCGACGGTGACGCCGCCGACCGGCGGTTTCGTCCAGGCGGTAGCCGATGCCGAACAGGCGATGGCGTCGCTCGTGATCGGCCATCTGCGCAAGGCCAAGAGGGTCGCCGATCTGTTCTCCGGCAGCGGCACGTTTTCTCTGCAGCTGGCGACAAATTCGGAAGTGCACGCGGTCGAGGGCGATGCGTCGGCGCTGGCCGCGCTCGACAGGGGCTTCCGTTTTGCCTCCGGCCTGAAGCGCGTCACGGTAGAGCGGCGTGACCTCGATCGGCGCCCGCTGACCTTCAAGGAACTGAATGCCTTCGACGGCATCGCCTTCGATCCGCCGCGCGCCGGCGCCGAGGATCAGTGCAAGCAGATCGCCCGTTCGGACGTGCCCTATGTGGCTGCGGTGTCGTGCAATCCGGCGACACTGGCGCGGGATCTACGCATCCTCATCGACGGCGGGTACGCGCTGAAGAGCGTGACGCCGATCGACCAGTTCCTCTGGTCCCACCACGTCGAGGCGGTGGCGCTGCTGGAGAAGCCCAAGAAGCGGCGGTGAAGGCGCTCGTGGCCGAGCGCCTCGCCATAGTCAGACGCGCGTGCCGCCGACGGTCATCTGGTTCATCCTGAGATGCGGCTGGCCGACGCCGACCGGCACGCCCTGTCCGGCCTTGCCGCACATGCCGATGCCGGTGTCGAGCTTCATGTCGTTGCCGACCATCGTCACCCGATGCATCGCATCGGGGCCGTTGCCGATCAGCATGGCGCCCTTGATCGGCTGGGTCACCTTGCCGTCCTCGATCATGTAAGCCTCGGTGCAGCCGAACACGAACTTGCCTGAGGTGATGTCGACCTGGCCGCCGCCGAAGGAAACGGCGTAGATGCCGTTCTTGACCGAGGCGATGATCTCTTCCGGCGTCTTGTCGCCAGACGTCATGTAGGTGTTGGTCATGCGCGGCATCGGCTGGTGCGCATAGGATTCGCGGCGGCCGTTGCCGGTGGCGTTCATGCCCATCAGCCGCGCGTTCTGGCGGTCCTGCATGTAGCCGACGAGCTTGCCGTCTTCGATCAGCACGTTGCGGCCGCTCGGTGTGCCTTCGTCGTCGACGGTGATCGAACCGCGGCGTTCGGAAATGGTGCCGTCGTCGACGACGGTGACGCCCTTGGCCGCGACCTGCTGGCCCAACAGGCCGGCGAAGGCAGAGGTCTTCTTGCGGTTGAAGTCGCCTTCGAGGCCGTGGCCGACGGCTTCATGCAGCATGACGCCCGGCCAGCCGGAGGACAGCACGATGTCGAAGGTGCCGGCAGGGGCGGGGATCGCCTCGAGATTGACCAGCGCCTGGCGCAATGCCTCGGTCGCCGCATTCTTCCAGCTCTCGTCGGTCAGGAACTCGTCGAAGCTCTTGCGCCCGCCCATGCCATAGGAGCCGCTCTCCTGGCGGTCGCCATCGCCGACCACCACGGCGACGTTCATGCGCACCAGCGGGCGGATGTCGCGCACGACCTGGCCGTCGCCGCGCAGTATCTCGACATGCTGCCACGACGAGGCGAGCGATGCCGTCACCTGGCGGACGCGCGGGTCCTTGTCGCGCAGCCAGGCGTCGATTTGCTGCAGCAGCTTGGCCTTGGCCTCGAAAGAGGGCGACGAGATCGGGTTCTCTTCGCCGTAAAGATGACGGTTGGTGCGGGCCGGCGCTGCAGCCAATGTACCGGAATAGCCGCCCTTGACGGCCGAGACCGCGTCGGAGGCGCGCAGCAGGGCGGCTTCGGACAACTCGCTGGAATGGGCATAGCCGCTGGCTTCGCCGGCGACCGCGCGCAGGCCGAAACCCTGGTCGGTGTTGAAGCTGGCCGTCTTCAGCCGGCCATTGTCGAACATCAGCGCCTCACCTTCGCGATATTCGAGGAACAATTCGCCGTCGTCGGCGCCTTCGATCGTCTCGGCGACGATCTTGCGCACGCGGTCTTCAGTGATGTCGAACTGGCTGACGAGGTTCATGGCAGGGATCCCGGAGAGGTTTGAACCTGATGTAGGGCGGCTTGGACGTCATCGCAATCGTTAGCCTGGTCGGAGAGGCGAGGGATGCCGTATTCGCTGCTTTTGAAATACAATCCAGAGGTGTATAAATTGATGAGAGCAACCAAAAGGAGTATTGTGGTCGCTGCACTCAATCAGATCGGGCAGAATTGGGGGAGCAGATGGAAGAGTATGTTTTTATTCCGGATCATCGGTCCAGTGGCGAACAGTTGGTGGCTACGCTTCAGGCGGTAGTGGCCATCGATACGGAGTTGGATTTTCTGGCTGCGCCGGCCGGAGGGGCGTGGGGCGCCCTGCCCGTGGCGGTCAGGCCCATGGCTGAAGAAGCAATGACCCGCGGCCTGGAGATTCTGGAGGTCGTTCCGCAAAGCGGGGTCGCGCTGGTCAGGACCTCGATTGCGGGGCCAGCCCCAGCGGCAGTGGGTGGAACATTCCATCCCGTCGTGAACTACACGATGGCCGTGGCTGATGTTCGTGTCGGTCGACTTCGCCTGACCGGAAGCCTCGGTCCGTCCGGCGCCGAATTCTTTAGCATCGCCCTGCAGTCAGCCGGTACCAACAAACCCATCGGCAATGCGATTGCGACATTGGGACTGAAGAACGGCAGCCAGCAACTCACGGCAGTATCGGACAGCGCCGGGATTGTGCGGTTCGGACTGCGGGCAAAAGCGGTGATGGACGCGATGCTTGCCATCGAGCCTGGCTTTGCTGGCCATTGGGGATATCTCCAGCGGAAGGCAGACCTCGTCTCAGGCAGTGTGATTATGCTCGATCCGATCGATCTGGCTGGCTCGGCCGACAGTCTGAGGCATCTTCTTCCACCGGGACCTGCGGGCAGCGGCAGAGGAGTGGTTGTTGGGGTCGTGGACAGCGGCGTCGGGCCGCACAACCATCTCACCAACGTGGAAGGGGATGACGATTCGTCGATCGGCCACGGCACTCATGTCGCGGGCATCATCGCCGGCAATGGCGGAAACGGGTACGCAGGCGTGGCGCCGGGCGCAAGTATTCGCAGCTACAGGGTGTTCGACGATCCAGCCACGGGTATCGCGAGGAACTTCGAGATTCACCGGGCGATCGAGCAGGCGGTCGACGACGGATGCCATATCATCAACCTCAGCCTGAAGGCCGAACGGGAAGCCAGTCCGAGCCACGATGACAGGGTGCTGTCGCAGGCAATAGAGGATGCCGCCGAGCAGGGCGTTCTCGTCGTCGCCGCGGCTGGAAACGACTTTCGGCGCTTTGTGGCGTTTCCGGCCCGGCATCGGGATGCCATTGCGGTTTCGGCACTTGGCTGGGAACCTGGCCTGCCTGCCAACGCATACGACCGCTGGACGGTATCAAGCGACCGCGGCGACCCCGATCGTGACGTCTTCTTCGCCACCTTTTCCAATGAGGGGCATGCGCCCACCAGAATAGATCTCATCGGTCCGGGGGCAGGCGTAGTATCCACCGTGCCGGGCGACCAATATGCGCCGATGAGCGGTACATCGATGGCATGTCCGGCAATGACGGGTGCGATTGCACGGATATTGTCAGCCAATCCTGCCGTCCTGACGATGCCGCCCACCAGGGCGCGTTATCAGGCCATGAGGCAACTGGCCTTCGCAAGCCTGCGCAAGCATGGCTTCGGTGCAATCCGCGAGGGTGGCGGCATGATCATCTGACGGCCGGCGTCCGCGGGTTGCGCTGCCGGAGCGGCGCCCTATATCCTCAGGCAACGACGCGAGATTGATCGTGGCGCTGGAGTGCTGACGCGTGGAAAAGCTGGTTTTGATCATTGGCAAGGTTGCGAGGGATGCGGCGCAGGTGGCGAGCGAGATCGACAGCCTGCCCGGCATCTCGGTGACGTCCCGGTCGCGGTCGATGATCGATGTGGAGGTCTCGGAACCTTCCGCAGCCGAGGCACTGCGCAGCTATGCAGGCCGGCACGGCTTCGAAGTCGAACCGATGTCCGAAGCCCAGCTCATAGAGCCGATCTCGCCGTTCAAGGCGCGTTGAGGCGCTGGATCTAGAGCGTCGTAACGCGCGAGATTACGGCAGCGCGGCGAAACCTTCACCGAAACCGTTGAGATCGACCGGAATGCCGATGCCTTCCTCGGGCGTCTGGAAGACGATGAAGGTGGCCGCCTTGCCGGTCTTCAGCGTGTCGAGCAGCGGCTTGTCGAGGATCACTTCGGCATAGCAGCCGTCCTGGAAGCAGCGCACGAAATAGGCGCGGCCGATATCCTTCTGGTCGACGTTGAGGCCAAGGCCGTTGGGCAGGAGCACGCCGAGCGGCGCGAGCACGCGCAGGATTTCGGCCTTGTTGTCGGCGGTGCGCAGGATGACCACCGAGAGCCCCATCTCGGGGCGGTCTTCGGCGATGACGTTCTGCATCATCACGCATTGTTCGTTGGTGGCGCCCGCAGGCGTGTCGCAGATGATCGACCACGCGCCATGGGTGGACTTGACCGTGCCGCTCTGCTGCGCGCCGGCCTGCATGGGAGCCAGGCAGACAGCGGCGACCAACACCTTGGCCAAGGTTTTCAAAAGCCCAGACTTCATGACGGCTCCATTGCGAATCACGACAATTTAGGTCGTGCCGGCAGCAAGTAAATAACAAGAGGGCGCCTTCGCCATCCCGCAATCTTAGGTTTTCCAGACATTCGAGTTCAATTTTGCTCGAATTGCGACGACTTTTGAGCGCATGCCAGCACCCTGCGGACGACTGCCCCGCCTCGATGCATTCATCAACTAGCGCCAAACGGGCCCAAGCGCCAGCCTTGCCGCCTGCGCGCAAAAATGCCGCATGAGTTCCGCCTCTGCTTCCTTGCGGTTACAAAGAGAGTATGGTTTGAACCTCCGAACGTCTCTGGGATTCCCGTCCCGGAGCGGCACGATGTCCTTGCGGCCAAGACCGCATGGAAATGGGAGATACTGAGGGTGATGAGAAAGATCCTTGCTAGCGCCGTCGCGGCGACTGCTTCCTTTGCCAGCGCCGCGGCCTATGCGGCGCAGCCGGTAGAATGGCAGACCACATTCCAGCCGGCCGCGACCGGCATCATGGAACAGATCACCTGGTTCGAGCGCTACACGCTGTGGTTCATCGTTCCGATCACGCTCTTCGTTCTGTTCCTGCTGGCCTATTGCATCTGGCGGTTCCGGGCGAGCGCCAATCCTGTGCCTTCGCGCACCAGCCACAACACGCTGATCGAGGTCGTCTGGACCGTCGGTCCGGTTGTGATCCTGCTGTTCCTGGCCATTCCGTCCTTCCAGCTTCTGACCGCGCAGTATTCGCCTGTCGAGGAGCCGAAGCTGACGATCAAGGCGACCGGCAACCAGTGGAACTGGGATTACGAATACCAGACGGAAGAGCCGCTTTCGTTCAATGCGGCGATGCTTTCGGAAAAGCCCGAAGAGCGTAAGGCTGCCGGCAAGGAAGACAGGGGTGCCTATCCGCGCCTTCTCGCCGTCGACAACGAAGTGGTCGTGCCTGTCGGTCAGGTCGTCCGCGTGCTGGTCACCGCATCGGACGTGATTCACGCCTTCGCCATGCCGGCCTTCGGTATCAAGGTCGACGCCGTTCCAGGCCGTATCAACGAGACCTGGTTCAAGGCTGACAAGGAAGGCCTGTATTATGGCCAGTGTTCCGAGCTTTGCGGCAAGGACCACGCCTACATGCCGATCGCAATCCGCGTCGTCAGCGACGCACAGTATACGACGTGGCTGGCTGCCGCGAGGACCGACTTGCCGGGTGCCAACAAGGCGCTGATGGCCGAGACGGACGGTGCGGCCAAGGTCGCGGCCGCCGGCAACTGAGCCGCGGCGAATTAGGGATCAGGGAACGGAGCGGAACATGGCAGGCGCTGCAGCTCACGACCATCACGACCACAAGCCGAAGGGCTGGGTCCGGTGGGTGTACTCGACCAACCACAAAGATATCGGAACGCTTTACCTGATCTTCGCGATCATGGCAGGCTGCGTCGGCGGCTTCCTGTCCGTCATGATGCGCTGGGAACTGGCCGAGCCAGGCATCCAGATTTTCCACGGCTTGGCCTCGATGGTCTACGGCGTCGAAGGCGATGCCGCGATCGACGCCGGCAAGAGCATGTTCAACGCGTTCACCACCGCGCATGGCCTGGTCATGATCTTCTTCATGGTCATGCCGGCGCTGATCGGCGGCTTTGCCAACTGGATGGTGCCGATCATGATCGGTGCGCCTGACATGGCGTTCCCGCGCATGAACAACATCTCGTTCTGGCTGCTTCCGCCTGCCTTCATCCTGCTCGTCATCTCGGCCTTCATGCCGAGCGCGCCGGGTGCGCATGGCGTGGGTGGCGGCTGGACGATCTACCCGCCGCTGTCGACCTCGGGCCAGCCCGGGCCTGCGATGGATCTCGCGATCTTGTCGCTGCACATCGCCGGCGCCTCGTCGATCCTCGGTGCGATCAACTTCATCACCACGATCTTCAACATGCGCGCTCCGGGCATGACGCTGCACAAGATGCCGCTGTTTGCCTGGTCGGTGCTGATCACCGCCTTCCTGCTGCTGCTGTCGCTGCCGGTTCTGGCTGGTGGCATCACCATGCTGCTGACCGATCGCAACTTCGGCACGGCCTTCTTCGCACCTGAAGGCGGCGGCGACCCGATCCTGTTCCAGCACCTGTTCTGGTTCTTCGGTCACCCCGAGGTGTACATCCTGATCCTGCCGGGCTTCGGCATCGTCAGCCACATCGTCTCGACCTTCTCGCGCAAGCCGATCTTCGGTTACCTGGGCATGGCCTACGCCATGGTCGCCATCGGTGCCGTTGGCTTCGTCGTGTGGGCCCACCACATGTACACCACCGGCATCTCGCTCGACACGCAGCGCTACTTCGTCTTCGCCACGATGGTCATCGCGGTTCCGACAGGCGTGAAGATCTTCTCGTGGGTTGCCACCATGTGGGGCGGCTCCATTTCGATGAAGCCGCCGATGCTGTGGGCGATCGGCTTCATCTTCCTGTTCACCGTCGGTGGCGTCACCGGCGTGCAACTGGCCAATGCCGGCCTCGATCGTTCGCTCCACGACACCTACTACGTCGTCGCGCACTTCCATTACGTGCTGTCGCTGGGTGCGGTGTTCGCGATCTTTGCGGCCTGGTACTACTGGTTCCCGAAGATGACCGGCTACATGTACTCGTCGGCCATCGCCAACACCCACTTCTGGGTGACGTTCGTCGGCGTGAACCTGGTCTTCTTCCCGCAGCACTTCCTCGGTCTCGCCGGCATGCCGCGCCGCTACATCGACTATCCCGATGCATATGCCGGCTGGAACATGGTGTCGTCATACGGCTCCTATATCTCCGCCGTCGGCGTGCTGATCTTCCTGTTCGGCGTCTTCGAAGCCTTCTCCAAGAAGCGCGTCGCCGGTGCCAGCCCATGGGGCGAGGGTGCGACCACGCTCGAATGGCAGCTGCCTTCGCCGCCGCCCTTCCACCAGTGGGAACAGCTGCCGAAGATCAAGTAAGGCACTGACTGAACCACGAAGCCGCCGGCCCGACCGGCGGTTTCGGCCAAACGGAACGACTGGACGTAAGTACGCATGGCCCTTGTCCACAACCGGTTTGAAGACCAGACCTTCCGCATGTCGGAGGCAACTGCGGGCGATTTCTTCGCCCTGCTGAAGCCCCGCGTCATGTCGCTGGTCGTCTTCACGGCCTTTGTCGGCATGGTTGCCGCGCCCGTCACCATCAACCCGTTCCTCGCCGTCGTGGCGATCCTTGCGATCGCCATCGGCGCCGGCGCCTCGGGCGCGCTCAACATGTGGTACGACGCCGATATCGACGCTGTCATGACACGCACCGTCAACCGGCCGGTTCCTTCCGGCAAGGTGACGCCGCACGAGGCGCTGACCTTCGGCCTGGTGCTGTCGGTCCTGTCGGTGATGACGCTGGGCGTCCTCGTCAACTGGCTGTCGGCGGCGCTGCTCGCCTTCACCATCTTCTTCTACGCCGTCGTCTACACGATGTGGCTCAAGCGCTGGACGCCGCAGAACATCGTTATCGGTGGCGCGGCCGGCGCGCTGCCACCGATGATCGGCTGGGCTGCCGTGACCGGCGCCATAAGCTTCGAGAGCGTCGTGCTCTTCCTCATCACCTTCCTGTGGACGCCGCCTCACTTCTGGGCGCTGGCCCTGTTCAAGTCGCAGGACTATGAGCGCGCCGGCATCCCGATGATGCCGAACGTCGCCGGCGAGGCCTCGACCCGCCGCCAGATCTTTGCCTACTCTTTGCTGCTCGCGCCAGTCGGCGTGGCGCCATGGCTGCTCGGCTACACCACAATCGGCTACGGCGTCGTTTCGCTGGCGCTCGGCATCGGCTTTGTCTGGTACGCCTGGAAGGTGCTGCGCATGTCCGACAGCGACCGGGTGATGAAGCCGGCCAAGGCGCTGTTCGGCTATTCGCTACTTTACCTGTTCGTGATCTTTGCGGCTTATCTGGCCGACAGCGTCATCGAGCGTGTGTTTGCGCTTGGAGGTGCATGATGTCGGATGACAATCTGGTAACGCTCACGGACAAGCAGAAGAAGGCGCGCCGCAGCCGCAACATCGCCATCGGCCTGGCACTGGCGGCACTCGTTATCATCTTCTATCTCGCGACGATCGCGAAGTTCGGCCCGGCAATCCTGGATCGGCCGCTATGAGCGAAAGCATGCCCACCGAAACGCAGCCCGTAGACCCGAAGAAGCAGCGCTCCAACCGGATGGTTGCGGGCATGTGCATCGCCTTTGTCGGCGGCATGGTCGGCATGGCCTATGCGGCGGTGCCGCTCTACGCCATGTTCTGCCAGATCACCGGTTACGGCGGCACGACGCAGCGCGTCGAGCAGTATTCCGACAAGATCCTGGACCGGACGATCACCGTCCGTTTCGACGCCAACACTTCAGGCGGGTTGCCTTGGGATTTCAAGCCGGTGGCGCGCGACGTCCAGATCAAGATCGGCGAGACGACGCAGATCCACTACGAGGCAAAGAACACCTTCGATGTGCCGACCCAGGGCCGCGCGACGTTCAATGTCACGCCCGATCTCGCCGGCGCATACTTCAACAAGGTCGAGTGCTTCTGCTTCACCGATACCACGCTGAAGCCGGGCGAGACGCTCGACATGCCGGTCGTCTTCTTTGTCGATCCGGAAATCGTCAATGTGCCTGAACTCAAGGACATCAAGACGATCACCTTGTCCTATACCTTTTTCCCGATTGAGGGGGAAAAGCCCGTAGCTGCCGCGCCCAAGGTCGACGGCGAAACGAAAATTATTAATTCCGACGGAAAAGCCGGGGGCTGATATGGCAGACGCGCACGCCAAACATCACGATTACCACATCATTGATCCAAGTCCGTGGCCGTTCCTCGGCTCGCTGGGCGCGCTCATCATGGCGTTCGGCGGTGTCGCCTGGATGCAGCACATGAAGGGCGCCGAGTTCCCGATCTTCGGCTTCAACGTCGCGAACGCCAATTACTGGATCTTCGCGATCGGCCTGCTGGTCGTGCTCTACACGATGTACGGCTGGTGGTCGGACACGATCAAGGAAGGCAACGAAGGCCATCACACGCGCGTCGTGTCGCTGCACCTGCGCTACGGCATGATCATGTTCATCGCCTCCGAGGTGATGTTCTTCGTCGCCTGGTTCTGGGCCTTCTTCGACGCCAGCCTGTTCCCGGGCGAGGCCACTCAGCAGGTCATGCGCGCAGAGTTTACCGGTGGCGTGTGGCCGCCCAAGGGGATCGAGATCCTCGATCCGTTCCACCTGCCGCTCTACAACACCATCATCCTGCTCCTGTCGGGTACGGCTGTGACCTGGGCACACCACGCCCTGCTGCACGGTGACCGCAAGGGCCTGGTCAACGGCCTTGCCATCACGGTTGCGCTCGGCATCCTGTTCTCGTTCGTCCAAGCCTACGAGTACATTCACGCTCCGTTCGCGTTCAAGGACTCGATCTACGGCGCGACCTTCTTCATGGCGACGGGCTTCCACGGCTTCCACGTCATCATCGGCACGATCTTCCTGCTGGTGTGCCTGTTCCGTGCGATGGGCGGTGCCTTCACGCCGAAGCAGCATTTCGGCTTCGAGGCTGCTGCCTGGTACTGGCACTTCGTCGACGTGGTATGGCTGTTCCTGTTCGCCTCGATCTACATCTGGGGTTCGGTAGGCGGCACCATCGCTCACTGATATCCTGATTTTTCGAACAAGGCGGTCGCGGCAACGCGGCCGCCTTCTCTTTTTGGGCGCTTTCTTGCGCCAAGCATCCGGCATGTTGATCAGCCGCTTCGCTTTTCCTTGGATCGTCTTGATCGCCTCGGTGACCTCGGCCCGCGCCGATGCCGTAGATCTGGTCCGGGTCGACAAGTCGGACCGCTTGATGGAACTGATGTCCGGCGAGAAGATCGTGCGCAGCTATGCGGTGGCGCTCGGTGCCAATCCGGTTGGCCACAAGCGCCAGGAGGGCGACGAACGCACGCCTGAAGGGCGCTACGTTCTTGACTGGCGCAATCCCGAAAGCGCCTTCACCAAGTCGATCCACATTTCCTATCCCAACGCCAACGACAAGGCTGCGGCAATGAGGGCAGGTGTCGATCCCGGCGGAATGATTATGATCCACGGCCAGTCCAAGGGTTTCGGCTGGTGGTCCTGGCTGATGCAGATGTTCGACTGGACGAATGGCTGTATCGCCGTTACCGACGAGGACATGGCGGAGATTTGGCAGATGGTCGAAAACGGCACTCCCATCGAGATAAATCCATGAGCGAAGACAAGGCGATCTGGCCGCCGGTCGAGCCGATAGCTGCCGGGCTCAAGGGGCGTTGTCCGCGCTGCGGCGAAGGCAAGCTGTTTTCCAGCTTCCTGACGGTCGGCAAGCAATGCGGCGTGTGCCGGCTAGACTATTCCTTTGCCGATGCGGGCGACGGGCCCGCAGTCTTCGTCATTCTGATCATTGGCTTCGTCGTTGTCGGCCTGGCGTTGTGGATGGAGGTTTCGCTGGCGCCGCCGCTGTGGCTCCACCTGCTGCTCTGGATACCGCTGACCCTCATACTCAGCCTCGGCTCGCTCCGCTTGATCAAGGGTGTGCTGATCACCTTGCAGTACAGCAACAAGGCCGCTGAAGGGCGCCTGGACAAAGACCAATGACCGAACAGAATACCTTGCCTGCCCCGGCGCGCCGCTCCGGGTATGTGTTGATGCTGGTACTTGGCACCATGTCGTTCGCGTTGCTGATCGCGCTTGGCAGCTGGCAGGTGCAGCGGCTGTACTGGAAAGAGGAACTGCTCGCCCAGATAACCGAACGGACGCAATCGCCGCCGCTGCCACTGGCGGAGATGGAAGTTAAGTACCGCGCTACAGGCGATGTCGACTACTGGCCGGTGACGCTTTCGGGAACGTTCGAGCATTCCGGCGAGCGGCATTTCCTTGCTACCTGGCAAGGCCAGTCGGGCTTTCATGTCTATGCCCCGCTCAAGCTGGACGATGGACGCTACGTCCTGGTGAACCGTGGCTTCGTTCCGTACGACTTCAAGGATGCGGCCAAGCGGCCGGTGGGTCAGGTTACTGGCCCCGTCAGCATTGCCGGCCTTGCGCGCAATCCGCTCGAGGGCAAGCCGGGTTCGCTGGTGCCCGACAACGACCTCAAGAAGAACGTCTTCTACTGGAAGGACCTCGGTGTCATGGCGAAAACGGCGGGGCTGCCAGCGGACGCGGTGGTGCTGCCCTTCTTCGTCGATGCCGACAAGACGGCCAACCCGGGTGGCTTGCCGGTGGGCGGCGTTACCATGGTCGAGATGCCGAACAATCATCTGCAATATGCGGTCACCTGGTACGGGCTGGCGGCGGCACTGCTGGGCGTCATGGGCTTCTGGTTGCTGCGGCGGCCGGAAGGCAAATGACCACCAGTGCATGACCCCGAAAATCGAAATCGATTTTCGGAAAGGATCATGCACAACTTCATAGTGCTACAGCGTCTCTTGCGCGTCCAAGGCGGCGCGCGGCGCTGTAGTCGCCCTTGACAGCATAGGGGCGCAGACATCATTTCGGCACTGAACAAAGAACCGGATCACATGCCCCAGACTTCCGCAAAACCGCCCCTGACCATCAGGCTTTGCCAGCCGCGCGGCTTTTGCGCAGGCGTCGACCGCGCCATCCAGATCGTCGTGCTGGCGCTCAAGAAATACGGGGCGCCTGTCTATGTGCGCCACGAGATCGTGCACAATCGCTACGTCGTCGAAGGGTTGCAGAACCTGGGTGCCGTCTTCATCGAAGAACTGAGCGAAATCCCCGACGACCACCACGATGCGCCTGTCGTGTTCTCAGCCCATGGCGTGCCGAAGTCGGTGCCGGCGGACGCGGTGGCGCGCAACCTGTTCTATCTCGATGCGACCTGCCCGCTGGTCTCCAAGGTGCACAAGCAGGCCATGCGCCACCAGCGCAAGGGACGTCACGTGCTGCTGATCGGTCATGCCGGGCACCCGGAGGTGATCGGTACCATGGGGCAACTGCACGAAGACGCCGTGACACTGATCGAGACCGAGGCAGACGTCCGGAACTTCACGCCAGCTGATCCAGCGGCACTCGGCTTTGTCACCCAGACGACGCTCTCGGTGGAAGACACCGCAGGTATCCTCAAGGCACTGCAGGAGAAGTTTCCGGAGATGCAGGCGCCTGCCGCCGAATCGATCTGCTATGCCACCACAAACCGCCAGGAAGCGGTGAAGGAAACGGCTCCCGGCGCCGACCTCTATCTCGTCGTCGGTGCGCCGAACTCGTCCAATTCGCGCCGCCTCGTCGAAGTTGCCGAGCGGGCAGGGGCCAGGATGTCGCTGCTGGTTCAGCGCGCGTCGGAGATCCCGTGGAACGACATCGGCGGCATCGCTACGCTGGGCCTCTCGGCGGGCGCTTCGGCGCCGGAGATCATCGTCGACGAAATCATCAATGCGTTCCGCGAACGCTTCGAGGTGAACGTGGAACTCGCCGTCACGGCGACCGAGACGGAGGACTTTCCTGTGATGCGGGTATTGCGCGACGTCGAGCTGACGCCGGCCGACATGGCCTTCGTCAACGGAAACGCCTGATGGCTGTCTATACCGATGTCGGCGAGGGTGAGCTCGAGGCGTTCCTACGCAACTATCCGGTTGGCGAACTGCTGTCCTACAAGGGCATCGCCGAGGGTACCGAAAACACCAACTTCCTGCTGCATACGACGACAGGTTCGTACATCCTGACGCTCTATGAAAAGCGGGTCGAGAAGTCCGACCTGCCGTTTTTCCTCGGCCTGATGCAGCATCTCGCCCACAAGGGCCTGTCCTGCCCGCTGCCCGTTGATGGCAAGGACGGCAATGTCATCGGCACGCTCGCCGGCCGGCCGGCCGTCATCATCACTTTCCTCGAAGGCATGTGGCTGCGCCGACCTCAGGTCGTGCATTGCCGCGAGGTCGGCAGGGCGTTGGCCGAACTGCACATCGCCGGCCAGGACTTTGCCATGACGCGGCCGAACGCGCTCGCCATCGACGGCTGGCGCAAGCTCTGGGACGCAGCACATCCGCGCGCCGACGAGGTTGAGCCCGGCCTTGCCAGGGAGGTCGATGCGGACTTTGCCGAGCTCGAGAAGAACTGGCCGAAAGATCTGCCCTCCGGCGTCATCCACGCCGATTTGTTCCCCGACAACGTCTTCTTCCTTGGCGACAGGCTGTCGGGCCTGATCGATTTCTATTTTGCCTGCAACGACCTCTACGCCTACGACCTCGCCACCTGCCTCAATGCCTGGTGCTTCGAGAAGGACTTTTCCTTCAACCTGACCAAGGGCACGGCACTTCTCGACGGTTACCAGAGCGTCCGGCCGTTGAGCGAAGCCGAGAAGGCGGCACTGCCCATCCTGGCGCGTGGCTCGGCCCTGCGCTTCATGCTGACGAGGCTGTACGACTGGCTGACGGTGCCGGATGGCGGGTTGGTCATGAAGCGCGACCCTTCGGAATACATACGCCGCATGCGTTTCCACAGGACGATCAAGTCTGCGCAGGAATACGGACTGAAATGAAGCAAGTTGAAATTTTCACCGATGGCGCCTGCTCGGGCAATCCGGGTCCGGGCGGTTGGGGCGCGATCATGCGCTACAAGGCCAAGGTCAAGGAGCTGTCGGGCGGCGAGGCCGAGACCACCAACAACCGCATGGAACTGCTGGCTGCCATCTCCGCCTTGAACTCTCTCAAGGAGCCGTGCGAGATCGACCTGCACACGGACAGCAAATACGTCATGGACGGGATCTCGAAGTGGATCCACGGCTGGAAGAAGAACGGCTGGAAGACCGCCGACAAGAAGCCGGTGAAGAACGGCGAGCTGTGGCAGGCGCTGGACGAGGCCAACAGGCGCCACAAGGTGACCTGGCACTGGGTCAAGGGCCATGCCGGCCATCCCGAGAACGAACGCGCCGACGAACTGGCGCGCGAGGGCATGGCGCCGTTCAAGAACGGCCGCAAGGCATAGGCCTGGGCTGCTGCCAGGCCTGAGTGGGGCGCGCCGCCTGAAGGCAGCGCGCCATTTTCATTTCAGAGCTGTTCGAGAATGCGGGCCGCGCCGGAATCGATCGCCTGACCGGCCGTGCCTTCGACGTTGAGCTGGGCGACCTTGCCGTCCTCGACAACCATCGAGAATCGCTTCGAGCGCAGGCCCATGCCGGCGGCCGACAGGTCGAGGTCGAGGCCGGTCGCGCGGGCGAAATCGCCGCTGCCGTCGGCGAGGAACAGGACCTTGCCTTCACCGCCGCTGAATCGCGCCCAGGCGCCCATGACGTGCACGTCGTTGACCGAGACCACCGCGATGGTGTCGACTCCGCGCGCGACGATGGCGTCATGGTTCTCGACATAGCCGGGCAGGTGGTTGTTGCTGCAGGTGGGCGTGAAGGCGCCCGGTACTGCAAACAGCACGACCTTCTTGCCCGCGAAGATTTCTTCAGTGGTAAGGTTCTTGGCGCCGTCGGCGGTCATCGTCTTGAAGGTTGCGCTGGGCAGCTTGTCGCCAATCGAAATGGTCATGTTGGTCCTCGTGGCAGTGGATTGAAATCGGGTGGCCGCAGCGATCCACTAGCGCAGATGCATCGGTAATCCAATGGCTGGCGGTTTGGCGGAGGGATCAGGGGTAGGGCAGAAAGCCTTCGACTGCGCCGGCCGAACTGATCAGGGTGTAGGGAATGCCCTTGCCGGCAGGCTTTGCCGTGGGCCGTTCGAGCACTTTGAGCAAGAAGCTGATCTTGCCGGCCGCCTCGTGGCGCTGAGGCGTACCGAACTGATAGCCATCCACGCCGGCGACGAAAATATCGATACCTTCGGGATCTCCGGGTGCGGCTGCCGTAATCGACATCGTCTCGCCCTCTGCTGGCGCCAGCGTGGCGCCGAAGTCCGGCTCGGCGGCTGAGGGAAGGGCGCCGAGCGCTGCCGCTACCAGCGCCGCATCATTCGCATTGCCGGGATCGGCGGCGGGGTCGACTTCCAGCCGCGCCTGCACCGGCACGCAGATGGTTTCGCAGATGCCGAGGAACACGTCGGCCACGATTGCCGCAGGCTCGCCCGGGGCAGGAACCGCGAAGCCGACGGGCAGACGGACGGGGAAGTCGTATCCTGCCCACTTGGCGTAGCCGTCGTCGTGGCGCTGGGGGGCGGGATACGAGATTTCGGCCGCCGAGACATTGCGGCTGGCCGAAAGGTCGATCTGCGGCGGCACGCCGGAATTGCCGGGATCGCGCCAATAGGTTTTCCAGCCGGGCTTGAGCTCGATGTCGAGCACGCCCTGGAGCTTGCCAGAGGCATCGGGCTGGCCGGTGGTCACCAGGCGGAAGCGGCCGCCGTCGGTTTCGAACCAGGCAGACGATGACGCGTGCGCGGATCCAGCGGCCAAAATGGCGGTGCCGAGGCAGAGGGCGATTGGGAGCGTGAATTTCATGGCGGTGATTTGATAGTCTCCGGCTGAGAGCGCAACATGCCTTTACGTCACGTCGCCATCATTTTTGCGTGACGCCATGGGCCAAAGGTGAACCGCAGTCCCCTTGAGCTATCTTTCAAGACGGCGGGAAACGCGTTACCTTTGGCTATGGACCTCTTACGCCAGAAAAAGGGCGCCTCGCAGCGCGGTTTTCTCGACGACCAGTTCCTCATCGCCATGCCGGGGATGAAGGACGACAGGTTTTCGCGCGCCGTCATCTACATTTGCGCCCATAGCGACGAAGGTGCCATGGGCCTGATCATCAACCAGGTCCAGCCGCTGCTCTTTCCCGATCTGCTGGTGCAACTCGGCATCCTCGACGAGCAGGAAGCGATTCGGCTGCCGATGAAGGCCAAGGACTTCATCGTACGCAATGGCGGGCCGGTCGACCGCAGCCGCGGCTTCGTGCTGCACACAGACGACTACAAGGTCGAATCTTCGCTGCCGGTCTCGGACGAGATTTGCCTGACCGCAACCGTCGACATCCTGCGCGCGATTTCGGCCGGTCGTGGGCCGCGCCATGCCCTGATGGCGCTGGGCTATTCAGGCTGGGGTGCCGGCCAGCTCGAAAGCGAGATCGCCGAGAACGGCTGGCTGACCTGCCCGGCGACGTCGGAATTGTTGTTCGACGCCGACATTGACCGCAAATACGACCGCATCCTCGCTACGCTGGGCATCGACCTTGCGCGATTGAGCACAGCCGCCGGTCACGCCTGAGCGAGCGGGTACTGTTCCTTCAGCATCTTGAGAGCCTGGTCGCCGGGGATCGGCGCGCCGAACATGAAGCTCTGCACGTACTCACAGCCCATCTGGCGCAGTTCGAGGGCGTCGCTCTCGTCCGAGATGCCTTCGGCGACCACCGACAGCCCCAGTTCGTGAGCCATGTTGACCATCGACTTGATCAGCACCGCGCGCTTGGGCGAGGTGTCGTCGACGAAGCTCTTGTCGATCTTGATGGTGTCGAAGGGGAAGCGGGTCAGGTAGGACAGCGACGAATAGCCGGTGCCGAAATCGTCGAGCGACAGGCCGATGCCAAGCTGCTTCAGCTTGGTCAGCACATGGTTGGTCTGCTCGGGATTGTCCATGACCAGCGATTCGGTGAGCTCTAGGCGGAAGCAACGCGGCTTGAGATTGGCCCGGGCGATGACCGAACGGACGTCGCTGACGAGGTCTCGGCGGATCAGCTGGCGGCTCGACAGGTTGACCGACACTGACAGTGGGGCGTCGTTGATCTGCTTTTGCCATTCGGCCAGGTCGTCGGCCGCGCGTTGCATGGCAAACAGGCCAAGCTGAACGATCAGGCCGCAGCTTTCGGCAACGGGAATGAAGTCGCCCGGCGGGATCATGCCGCGGCGCGGGTGATCCCATCTGAGCAACGCTTCGAAGCCGGCGACAGTGCCATCCTCAAGCCGCACGATCGGCTGGTAGGCAAGCGTGAACTCCTTGCGCTCGATGGCGCGTCTGAGATCCGACTCAAGCTGCAGGCGGTCGGTGCCCACGGTGCGGAAGGCCGGGCGGAACGGTTCGATGCGGTCGCCGCCGAAACGCTTGGCCTGGTGCATGGCAAGCTCGGCGTCCTTGACCATGTCTTCGGCCGAGGCCTGGGCTGTGGTCCAGGTGATCAGGCCGACAGATGCGGTGAGCACGATCTCGCGCTTGGCGAAGGTGATCGGTGCCTTGATCGCCTGCTTGATGGCGTCGGCCACTGCCGCGATGCGGGTGGGATCCTGCTCCGACAGAAGCATCAGGGCGAACTGGTCGCCGGCAAAGCGCGACAGCGAGTCTTTCGGCTTGAGCAGGCGGTGCAGGCGCCGCGCGATGGTCAACAGAATCGTGTCGCCGGCGGAAATGCCGAGTCCGTCGTTGACCAGCTTGAAGCGGTCGATGTCGATGACGAACACCGACGGCCGCACTTTCTCCTCCGTGCGGGCAATCGAGATGATCGCCTCCAGCCGATTCATGTACAGTTCGCGATTGGGCAGGCCGGTCAGATTGTCGTGCACGGCGTCGTGCAAGAGGCGTTCTTCCGACTTCTTCTGCTCGGTGACGTCGACCATCGTGCCGACGCAGCGGATCACTTCGCCGTCGGAGCCGATCACCGGCCGCGCCCTGAGCGAGAACCAGTGATAGTGGCCATCGGCTCCGCGCAGGCGGAAACTCTGCGACACCCGGCCACGGCGATGCTCCAGCACGACGTCGAGCGTCGTGCGGAACGTGTCGCGGTCGTCGGAATGCAGCACGGGCAGCCAGTTGCGTGCGGCTCCGCCAAGGCTATTGGGCGCAAGACCCAGCTGGATCGAAACGTCGGGACGGGTGACGACGCGGTCGCGCAGTACATCCCAGTCCCAGACGATGTCGCCGGAGCCGGAAATCGCCAGTGCCTGCCGCTCCATGTCGCTGAACAGGCCCTGATGGGCCCCGCCGCCTGCGAAGGCATGCTGCATGACGGTGAAGCCGATGAGCAGGATGATGAGGATCAGCCCGCCGCCGAGGGCAGGCTGGACGATGTCGTTGTCGAGCACGCCGGTGATCGCCATCCACGAACCGCTCAGCCAGATCAGCACCATCGCCCAACTGGGAACCAGCATGATCGCGCGGTCATAGCCGCGTATGCTGAGATAGACGATAAGCCCAAGGCCGGTGAGGGCGGTCGCGGCAAACGAAATACGCGCAATGCCGGCGGCAACGGCCGGATCGATGATGGCGACGCCGGCGATCAGCAGCAGGCCGATGATCCAGACGAAGGCGCCATAGCTGAAATGGCCGTGCCATCGGTTGAGGTTGAGATAGGCAAACAGGAAGACGACGAACGTTCCTGCCAGCGCCACCTCAGTCCCGGCCCGCCATATCTGCTCGTTGCCGGGCGAGACCTCGATGACCTTGTTGAGGAAGCCGAAGTCGACGCAGATATAGGCGAGCACCGCCCATGCCAGCGCTGCTGTCGCTGGGAACATCGAGGTTCCCTTGACCACGAACAGGATGGTCAGGAAGAGCGCCAAAAGGCCGGCGATGCCAATGACGATGCCGCGGAACAGCGTGTAGGAATTGACCGTGTCCTTGTAGGCTTCCGGCTCCCACAGATAGACCTGCGGCAGCTTGGGGGAGGCCAGTTCGGCGATGAAGGTCACCACCGAGTTCGGGTTGAGGGTTACCAGGAACACGTCGGCGTCGGGGCTGGCCTGGCGATCGAGGGCGAAACCCTCGCTCGGCGTGATGGCGGCGATGCGGCTTGAGCCGAGGTCGGGCCAGAACAGGCCTGAGCCGACCAGCCGGAAATGCGGCGCAACGATCAGGCGGTCAATCACCTGGTCGGTGGTGTTGGCGAGCGCGAACACCGCCCAGTCGCCGGACGAGCGCTTGTCGTTGGCCTCGACCTCGATGCGGCGAACGATGCCGTCGAGGCCCGGCGCTGTCGAAACCTGGAAGTTCTCGCCCTGATTCCGGTAGATTTCGACGGCGCCCGAGAGGTTGAGCGCGACGTCGTCACGGGAGATCTTGATCGGTTCCACGGCGAGTGCCGGCGACACCGCGCAGACACTGGCGATCATGGAAACGATGAGCGCAAACAGGGGCGCCAGCAGGAAATGCTTCGACAAGTTCAGGCCTTCATGGTGACAGCTTGCGGGTCGTCCGCGATCAGTGCGTAAAGATAGTGGTCGTGCCATTCGCCGTTGATCCTGAGGTAGGATCGCAAAAGTCCTTCGCGCCGGAATCCGGCTTTTTCAAGCACGCGGACAGAGCGCGCATTGTCGGGGATACAGGCAGCCTCGATCCGGTGCAACCGAAGCGTATCGAAAGCATGGCGCACCACCAGCCTGACGGCATCGACCATGAAGCCCTGGCCGGCGTAACGTTCGCCGATCCAGTAGCCGATATGTCCGGTCTGGGCGACGCCGTAGCGAATGTTGCCGAGCGTGATGCCGCCGACAAGCTTGCCGCTCGAATTCTCGTAGATGAAGAAGGCGACCGCCGTACCCTGGATGAACTCGTCCTTGTAGCGCGAGAGGCGGATGCGCCAGGCAGAGCGATCCAGCTCGTCGGGTGCCCAGCGCGGCTCCCAGGGCTCCAGGAACGAACGGCTTTCAGCCCGGAGTGCCACCCACTCGTGGTAGTCGCGCCAGTTCGGCAGCCGCAGGCTGACGCGTTCGCCCTTCAGTGCCGGGGTGTCGCGGCGAAAGAGCGAGAACGAAAACATGCGTGTGTAGTCTGGTCAGACGGCGAGCTTGCGCGCGGTCGACTGTGCGCCCGGCAGCGCGTCGAGGATCGATTCGTAAGGCGCCAGGGTGCCGACCGGGCCAACCGCCGTGATCGTCGGTCGGGTAGAGAACAGGCGTGCCGACAAATCGGTCAGGCGCTCGACAGTCAGGGCCGACAGCCGCTCCATCAGCTCTTCCTTGGCGATCGGGCGGCCGAACAGCAGGAGCTGGCGGGCAATCTGCGAAGCACGGCTGGAGCAGCTCTCGGCCGACATGATCAGGCCGGCGCGATACTGGGCGCGGGCGCGATCGAGTTCTTCCAGCAGGATGCTGTCGCCGGCCTTCTGCAATTCGCCGATGATGACGGGCAGCAGTTCGGCGATGTCGCTCTGCCCCGTCGCGGCGTGGACGCCGAAGATGCCGGTGTCGGAAAAGCCCCAGTGGAAGGCATAGACCGAGTAGCAAAGACCGCGCTTTTCGCGCACTTCCTGGAACAGGCGCGACGACATGCCGCCGCCGAGGATCATCGACAGGACCTGCGAGGCGTAGAAGTCGCGGACGTGATAGGCGCGGCCTTCGAAACCGAGCACGATCTGCGCGTCCATCAGGTCGCGATCTTCGCGGAAATCGCCGCCGACATATTGCGCATACTGCGGAATGGCGCTTTCGGCCTTGGAGCGGAAATTGCCGAGCCGCTTTTCGACATGGCGGACGAAATCGTCATGCTTGACGTCGCCGGCAGCCACCACGACCATGCGCTCGGCGCCGTACTGGCGATTCATGAAATCGTGAAGCTGAGCCGAGGTGAAGGACTGTACCGTCTCGGGCGTGCCGAGGATCGAACGGCCGATCGTCTGGTGGCGAAACGCGGTTTCGGTGAAGCGGTCGAAGACGATGTCGTCGGGCGTGTCGTGCGCAGCGCCGATTTCCTGCAGGATGACGTGCTGCTCGCGCTCGAGCTCGTTGGGATCGAATTCGGAATCTTGGAGGATGTCGGACAGGATGTCGACCGCCAGCGGCACGTCGTCGGCCAGGACGCGGGCGTAGAAGGACGTCGTCTCGACCGATGTGGCGGCGTTGATTTCGCCGCCGACATTTTCGATCTGCGAGGCGATCTCGAAGGCGGTGCGGTTTTTGGTGCCCTTGAACGCCATGTGTTCGAGCAGGTGAGCCATGCCGTGCTCGTCGTCGCGCTCGTTGCGCGCACCCGACTTGACCCATGTGCCGAGAGCTACGGTCTCTACGCTTGGAAGTGTTTCAGTGGCCACTGTCAGGCCGTTCGACAGACGGCTTACCTCAACACCCATATTAAGCGTACTCCCTAACCCGCCGCTCGTGTGCGGCGGCTAATGTAATCTTCCACCATTTTTATCTCTGATGGAAGTACCGTGAACTTTTCCTTACGTTCCATCAGCCCCGACAGCCATTTTGGCAGGGCGGGCTCGATGCCGCATGCAGCATTCACCGCAGCCGGGAATTTTGCCGGGTGAGCGGTGGCAAGCACCACCATCGGCACGTCGCTCTCGGGGAGCCCTGCGGCCACGTGGACAGCGGTCGCAGTGTGCGGATCGAGCAGGTAGCCGCTACCTTCGAGCGTCGAGCGGATGGTCGCAGCCGTCTCGTCCATGCTGGCCCGACCTGCGCCGAATTCGCTGCGGATGCCGGCCAGGGCCTTTGCCTCGATGGTGAAGGCGCCGGACTGCTTGAGGCTGGCCATATAGCGCCGGACCACGGCCGGGTCGCGGTCTGAGGCCTCGAACAGCAGCCGTTCGAAGTTCGACGAGACCTGGATGTCCATCGACGGCGAGGTCGTGGCAACCACGCCGGTCTGGCGGTATTCGCCGCTCTTCAGCGTGCGGGCCAGGATGTCGTTGTCGTTGGTCGCGATGACCAGCTGGTCGATCGGCAGGCCCATGCGCTTGGCTGCGTAACCGGCGAAGATATCGCCGAAATTGCCGGTCGGCACGGTGAAGGACACCGGCCGGTCAGGCGCGCCGAGCGAGATGGCGGATGAGAAATAGTAGACGATCTGGGCCATGATCCGCGCCCAGTTGATCGAGTTCACGCCCGACAGCTGCACCCGGTCGCGGAAGCCGTGGTCGTTGAACATGTCCTTCACCAGGCCCTGGCAGTCGTCGAAGTTTCCTTCGATCGACAGGGCATGCACATTGGCTGCATCAGACGTTGTCATCTGGCGCTGCTGCACCGGCGAGACGCGGTCGTGCGGGAACAGGATGAAGATGTCCGTACGCTCGCGTCCGGCAAAGGCGTCGATTGCAGCACCGCCGGTATCGCCCGAGGTTGCGCCGACGATGGTCGCGCGCTGGCCGCGTTCGGCAAGCACGTGGTCCATCAGCCGCGCCAGCAACTGCATGGCGACGTCCTTGAAGGCGAGCGTCGGGCCGTGGAACAGCTCGAGCACGAAGCTGTTGGCGCCGGTCTGGACAAGCGGGCACACGGCGTCGTGCCGGAAGGTGGCATAGGCCTCGCGTACCAGACGCTCGAAGACGTCCTGCTTGATCTCGCCGCCAAGAAATGGCGTCAGGATACGGATCGCCAAGTCGGCGTAGCCGAGGCCGCGCATGGCGCGGATTTCGGCGGCGCTGAAGGTCGGCCATTGCGCCGGGAGATAGAGGCCGCCGTCGCGGGCCAGTCCGGCCAGAACTGCATCGGAAAATCCGAGCGTGGGCGCTTCCCCACGGGTACTCACATAGTGCATATCTATCCGTTCCAACGCGCAGCGACCTGCCGGTGATCGGCGGGGCGGGGAAAACTGCGCTCCATCAGTCGCATTTTTGCCGCGCGGTTGATATAGAACGACTGCTTTGCGAGAGGGAAGTGCAGTTCATGGTGTTTCGTTTGATCGACGGCCGTTTTCTGACGGCTTTGGCGACCGCAGGCTTTATGCTCGCCGTCACGGGCTGCCAATCAGGCGGCAGCGGCGGCTTTTTTAGCCCTCCCGCGCCGAAAGACCCCAAGGTGATTGCGGCCGAAGAGGGCAAGATCCTGGCCAGCGAGTTGCTTGCCTACTGCCCGAATGTCACGCTGCGCGACGGCACGGCCTTCTTCAACAGCTATGCCAAGGGCGGCCAGGACGATCCGGCCAAGCTGGTCCACCAGTCGGCGATCACCGACGTCACCCGCAGTTGCACGCGCGCCGACGGCCAGATGATGATCAAGGTCGGCGTTGCCGGCAAGGTCGTGGTCGGTCCGGCCGGCGGTGCCGGCACGGTCAACATGCCGATCCGCATCGCGGTGATCCGCGGCGAAGACGTGCTCTATTCGCAGCTGCACAAGAACGCGGTGCAGGTTTCCGACCCGTCGACGGCGACGCAGTTCGTCTTCACCGACGCCAATGTCGTGATCCCGGTTCCGACCGCGCGCGACATCCAGATCTATGCCGGTTTCGACGAGGGCCCGGCCAAGAAGAAGGCCCAGTAGGCAGGTTCTTCCTGCATGCATTCAAGCGCCGGCGTCTCGCCGGCGCTTTTGCGTTCAGGCGTGTTCGGACCACATGCTAAGTGCCTGGAGCACGCCGCCGAGGTCGGCCCAGCGGCGAATCACCGTCTCGGCGCCTGCCTCGGTCAGCATGTCGGCATGGCCGGGATAGCTGTGCGCCCCGCCGGTGAAGCCGATGACGCGCATGCCGGCCGAAACTGCGCCTGAAATGCCGTGCACCGAATCCTCGATCACGAAGGTCTTGGCCGGATCGGCGCCATAAGTGCTTGCGGCGTGCAGGAAGACGTCCGGCGAAGGTTTGGGCTTCTTGCTCGGCGTTTCCAGCGCCGAGAAGATGCGGCCCTTGAACAGCGGCAGGATGCGCGTGCGCTCGAGCATCATTTCGATGCGCTCGGTTGTCGAGTTGGAGCAGATGCAGCGCGGTGCGATCACCGCAGCGACCGCCTCGTGCACGCCGTCGATGGCGCGCACATCTGTCTTCAGCTTGCGGTCGACCAGTTCCTCGGCCTGGGTGATGAGCGAGGCCTGGAAGGGGATGGCCGCCTTCTCCTCGATCTTCAGCATGATGTCCTTGAAGGTCAACCCGGCATAGGCCTCGGCGATCTCCTCGGCGCTGATTTCGAAGCCGGCTGCGGTCAGCAGTTCGGCCTCGATGCGGGCGGCGATGATTTCGGAATCGACGAGTACGCCGTCGCAATCGAATATCACTAGTTCTGGCTGGGTCATGACGGTCCGGGAAACTGGGGCGGCGCCGGGGCGCAGGCCGAAAAGCTCAAGGCGCGGCGATTACACCATTCCGCCCCGATCCGCAAATTGCGAGGGCCGCTTCACCAATTGTTTACGCTGATCGGTAACCATAACGGTGAGTAAACAGTAACGCGTCATCCCGGGTATCAGAATGTCAGCAGTGCGTCCTCTCGACCAGCTTTCCCGCACTCCCAAGCAGTCGGAATGGCTCGATACCATCATCAAGGGCGATTGCGTCGCGGCGCTCGACAAGCTGCCGGCCAACTCCGTCGACATCATCTTTGCCGACCCGCCCTACAACCTACAGCTCGACGGCGACCTGCATCGCCCCGACCAGTCGAAGGTCGACGCGGTCGACGATCACTGGGACCAATTCGAGAGCTTCGCTGCCTATGATGCCTTCACCCGCGCCTGGCTGCTTGCCGCGCGCCGAGTGCTCAAGCCGAACGGCACCATCTGGGTCATCGGCTCCTATCACAACATCTTCCGCGTCGGCGCGACGATGCAGGATCTCGGCTTCTGGATCCTCAACGATGTCGTCTGGCGCAAGACCAACCCGATGCCGAATTTCCGCGGCCGCCGTTTCCAGAACGCCCATGAGACGATGATCTGGGCCTCGCGCGACCAGAAGGGCAAGAACTACACCTTCAACTACGATGCGCTGAAGGCGTCGAACGACGACGTCCAGATGCGCTCGGACTGGCTGTTCCCGATCTGCACCGGCGGCGAGCGCTTGAAGGACGAGGACGGCAACAAGCTGCATCCGACGCAGAAGCCGGAAGCGCTGCTGGCCCGCATCATGATGGCCTCAACCAAGCCGGGTGACGTGGTCCTCGACCCGTTCTTCGGCTCGGGCACGACGGGTGCCGTTGCCAAGCGTCTCGGCCGCCATTTTGTCGGCATCGAACGCGAACAGGCCTACATCGACGCCGCCAATGAGCGCATCGCATCGGTGCGTCCGCTCGATGGCCCGGCACTCACGGTATTGACCGGCAAGCGCGCCGAACCGCGGGTCGCCTTCGGCAGCCTGCTCGACATGGGCCTGCTGGCACCAGGGGCGACACTGTATGATGCGAAGAAGCGCTGGGCTGCAAAGGTCCGCGCCGACGGCACGCTGGCGATCGGCGACACCGCCGGTTCGATCCACCGCGTTGGCGCCTCGGTCCAGGGGCTCGACGCCTGCAATGGCTGGACCTTCTGGCACTACGAGCGTGCCGGCGGCCTGACCCAGATCGACGAACTGCGCCGCATCGTCCGCGTCGGCATGGAAAAGGCAGGCGCCTGAAGGATCAGCCGTCCCGCCGGACTGTCCGGCGCGACGGCACAGGCTTCATCGATAACCCGTTCTGGACCTTCAGAGCCCGTTTCGAGCCTGCGATAGAGATCGAATTCCGGCAGCCAATCTAGCCAGTCCGGATTCGTCGATCGGCCGGTTTCCAGTCACCGTCCGATCCCGAGACGCTCGAGGTCCGCCTCGAGCGTTTTCGCATTTGTGAACAGCACCGCCTGCCAGCCGGCCTCGATGGCGGCGTTCACGTTCTTCTGGCTGTCGTCGATGAACAGCGCAGCCTTCGGGTCGAGACCGAAGGAGGCGACGTGGAGGTCGTAGATGCGGCGGTCAGGCTTGATCAGTCCGACATCGCCGGAAACGGTGACGCCGCGCGGCCGTTCGAGGAACGGGAAGCGTCCGCGCGCCTCGCGGAACGTGTCGGACGCCCAGTTGGTCAGCATGGTGACGTCATGGCCGGCATCGACCAGCCCCTCCATCAGGGCGACGGAGTCGTCATAGGCATGCGGCACCATTTCGTGCCAATGCTGGCGGAAGGCGCGGATTTTGCTTTCGTGCTCGGGGAATTCGGCGACCAGCAGCGCCTCGGCTTCCTGCCAGGTGCGGCCGCGATCCTGCTCGATGTTCCATTCGCTGGTGCAGACGGTGTCGAAAAACCAGCGCCGTTCGACCGGATCGGGAATGATGCGGCTGAACGGGATATCCGGGTCGTAATGGATCAGCACCTTGCCGATGTCGTAGACGATGTGGCGGATTTCGCTCATGATTTCGCTAACGTCCTCGTTTCGTTGCGCCCGGTATGGCAGCTTCGATGACTTTTTTCATGACGCTTGGCAAGGCTTCGCCGGCGAGGTCAGCGGGGAGCGACCAGAAGTGGCCGTCAGGCGCCTTGTCTATCGTGACGTCGGCGCGAAACACGTCCAGATCGAGCGCGAAATGGGTGAAAACGTGGGTGATCGTACCCGCGCGCGCCCAATTCGCGGCAAAGGGCGCGCTGTCGGGTCCGGTCGCGCCATCGACGCGGGAGGTCCAGTCGGTCGTCGGCACTTCCGTCATGCCGCCGAGCAGGCCCTTGCCGGGCCGCTTGCGCAACAGCACCGCGCCATCGCCCCTGACCGCCACGAACGCTGCGCCGCGCCGTTGCGGTCGTTCCGCCTTGGCCGGCTTGACGGGATAGAATTCGGGATCGCCTGAGACGACCGCGCTGCAATCGCCGCGTAGCGGGCACAGCATGCAGCGCGGGCGCCGCGGCGTGCAGATCGTGGCGCCGAGATCCATCATCGCCTGGGCGAAATCACCGGGTCTGGCCGCGGCAAGCATGCGCTCGACATGCGCGCGGATTTCGACCTTGGCCTGGGGCAGGGGCGTTGCGATGGAAAACAGCCGCGTGACGACGCGCTCGACATTGCCGTCGACGACGGCGGCTGGCTGGTTGAAAGCGATAGAAGCGATCGCTGCCGCCGTATAGGGGCCGATGCCGGGCAAGTCGCGCAGGCCGTCTTCGCTGTCCGGAAACAGCCCGCCCGGCAGGCACGCCACCGTTTCTGCGCAGGCCTTGAGGTTCCTGGCGCGAGAGTAGTAGCCGAGCCCGGCCCAGGCCTTCATCACGTCCTCGGCCTCGGCGCTCGCGAGAGACTGGACGGTGGGCCACTTCTCGAGGAAGGCGCGGAAATAGGGCTTCACCGCCTCGACGGTGGTCTGCTGCAGCATGATCTCCGACAGCCAGACGCGGTACGGATCCGGGCGGATGCCTCGCTTCAGGTCGGCGGGGGGCGTGCGCCAGGGCAACTCGCGATGGTGGACGTCGTACCATTCGAGCAGCAGGTCAGCGATCCTGCCGTCCACTTCGGTCATGTGCTTGCGGCTATCGGTGCGGAATGCCATTGATGGTCTGGACTGCCTTCGGCGTTGCGTGTCGACAGGGGTATTCTGGAGAACGACATGGCAGGGAAAAGGTGGACGGGCAATCCCGTCCCGGTCAGCGATCTGGCAAGCGCCATCCTCGATCCCGTCCTGCGCAAGCGCACCGGCATCTCGGTCGGGCTTGTCCAGTCATGGGAAGAGATCGTTGGGCCGCGCCTTGCCCATAACACCCGGCCCGAAAAGATCCAGTGGCCCCGGCGCATGCACGAGGACGATCCGTTCGAGCCGGCGGTGCTGATCGTTGCCTGCTCGGGGCCGGCAGCGCTCCATCTCCAGCATGAGACCGGCGAGATTATCGGCCGGGTCAATTCCTATCTCGGCTTCAACGCCATCGGCCGCATCCGCATCGTCCAGAAACCGGTGTCGGGGGCGGCAACCAGGCCGCGGCCGCGCCTGCGCAAGCTCACCGACGCTGAACAGGGCAAGGTGGCGGGCGCGGTGCGCTTCATCGAGGACGAGGGCCTGAAGGCAGCGCTGGAGAAGCTTGGCACCAACATATTGGGCAGTCGCAAGTAGAATTGGCCGACTTTCTCGCGCATTCGTGATCGGAAGTGCGGCAAATCGCGATTGGTTTGGGGACAGCCATGCCTTAATTCGCGCCAACTCTCGCTTTCACGTAACCGCACATTGCAAAATCCAACCATCGTCAGGTGATTCGTATGCTTCGTTCGATTTCTCGCAGGACCGCACTTACCGGGCTCGCAGCCGTTTCGGCAGCGGCGCTGCTTTCAGCTTGTAGCGATTCCGGCGAGCAGGCCAACGCGGCAACGCCCAAGCCTGCCGAACCGGCAACGCCGGCGACCCCGGCTGCTCCGGCCACCCCGGTCCAGGCGGTGAAGGCGCCCGAAGCGCAGGGCACGGTCGACATGGCCAAGCTGCTCGAGGCCGGCAGCCTGCCCGACATGGTTCTGGGCAAAGCGGACGCCCCGGTTACCATCGTTGAATACGCCTCCATGACCTGCCCGCATTGCGCGCGCTTCCACGAAGACACGCTGCCGACGATCAAGACCAAGTACATCGACACGGGCAAGGTGCGCCTGATCTACCGCGAGTTCCCCTTCGACCCGCTGGCCGAGGCAGGCTTCATGCTTGCGCGCTGCTCGAAGGATAACTACTTCCCGATGGTCGACGTGCTGTTCAAGCAGCAGTCGAACTGGGCGGCATCGCGGACCCCGAAGGACGCGCTGCTGCAGATTTCCAAGCTCGCCGGCTTTTCACAGGAGTCGTTCGAGGCCTGCTTGACTGACCAGAAGCTTCTGGACGATATCAGGGCGGTGCGCGCCCGTGGTGAGAAGGATTTCAAGGTCGACTCCACGCCGACCTTCTTCATCAACGGGAATGTCTACAAAGGGGCGATGTCCATTGAGGAAATGTCGGCGGTTATCGACGGCATGCTCTGACAGGTTCGTAGCGCCGAAGCCACGCAGCTTCGGCGCACCCTTGCGTGCGGATTGGCGCGAATGAAGTTTTCGCGCCTCCGCCTTCTCGGTTTCAAGTCCTTCGTCGAGCCGGGCGAGTTCGTCATCGAACGCGGCCTCACCGGTATCGTCGGGCCGAATGGCTGCGGCAAATCCAATCTGGTCGAAGCGTTGCGCTGGGTGATGGGCGAAAGCTCGTACAAGAATATGCGCGCTTCCGGCATGGACGACGTCATCTTCTCTGGCTCCGGCACCAGGCCGGCACGCAACACCGCAGAAGTGACGCTGTTCCTCGACAACAGCGATCGTACCGCACCGCCTTCCTTCAATGACGCCGACGAGTTGCAGGTGTCGCGCCGTATCGAGCGCGAGGCAGGTTCCGTCTATCGCATCAACGGCAAGGAAGCGCGCGCCAAGGACGTGCAGCTTCTGTTCGCCGACCAGTCGACCGGTGCCCGTTCGCCGTCGATGGTGGGGCAGGGGCGCATCGGCGAACTGATCCAGGCAAAGCCGCAGGCGCGCCGCGCATTGCTGGAAGAAGCGGCGGGCATTTCCGGCTTGCATACGCGCCGGCACGAGGCTGAACTGCGCCTGCGCGCCGCCGAGCAGAACCTCGAACGCCTCGACGATGTCGTCGGCGAACTTGAGAGCCAGATCGAGAGCCTGAAGCGCCAGGCGCGCCAGGCTTCGCGCTTCAAGAACCTGTCCGCTGACATCCGCAAGGCGGAAGCCACGTTGCTGCATCTGCGCTGGACGCTGGCCAAGACGCAGGAAGGCGAAGCGCAGTCGGCATTGGCGACGGCGACGGCACTGGTCGGCGACCGGGCGGCTGCCCAGATGGCGGCGGCGAGGGACCAGGCGGTCGGCGCGCACAAATTGCCTGAGATGCGCGATGCCGCTGCGGCGGCGGCCGCGACCTTCCAACGGCTCTCCATTGCCCGTTCGCAGCTCGAGGAAGAGGCCGGGCGCATCAATTCGCGCCAGAGCGAACTCGACCGGCGGCTGCAGCAGCTCGACGCCGACATTGCCCGCGAACAGCGGATGATCGGCGACAATGCGGCGATCCTGTCGCGCCTCGACGCCGAGGAGAAGTCGCTCAACGACGAGAATGCCGGTGCGACCGATCGGGAAACCAGCACCCGCGCGGCCTTCGAAGAGGCGAGGGCGACGCTGGCGCTGACCGAGGCCGAACTGGGCCGGGTGACTGCCGAGCGCGCCGATGCCGCTGCCGGGCGCACCCAGGCCGAGCGCGCCATGCGCGATGCTGCCGAACGCCGCGACCGTTTCGCCCGCCAGCTTGCCGAACTCGACCGCGAGGCGAGCGAGATTGCCGCCCGCATCTCGGCGCTCGCCGATCCGGCGGAAAAGCAGATGCTTGCGGAAGCAGCACAGGAAGCTCTCGAGGAGGCAGAATACGCCGCCACCGAGGCCGAACGTGCCGTCACCGAGGCGCGGCAGGCGGAAGCTTCGTCGCGTTCGCCGCTGCAGGAGGTGAAGGCCGAACTGGCGCGCATCGAGACTGAGGCACGCACGCTGGCCAAGATCATCAACGCTGCCTCGGGCGATCTTTTCCCGGCGGTGCTGGAGCAGATCGGCGTCGAACGCGGGTTCGAGACGGCGCTGGGCGCCGCCCTTGGCGACGATCTCGAAGCAGCGCTCGACCGTGCTGCACCCGTGCATTGGGGCGATGCCGAACCGGCGCCGGGCGATCCGAAGCTGCCCGATGGCGTGCGCAGCCTTGCCGAAGTTGTCCGCGCGCCGCGCCAACTGGCGCGACGCCTCGCACAGGTCGGCGTGGTCGATGCCGCCGAGGGCGCAAAGCTGCAGCGGCTGCTGATGCCCGGCCAGCGCCTGGTGAGCCGCGAAGGCGCGCTGTGGCGTTGGGATGGACTGACCGCCAGCGCGGATGCCCCGACTGCGGCAGCACAACGGCTTGCCCAGAAGAACCGGCTTGCCGAACTCGATGCCGAGGCCGTCGAGGCAACGCTTGCCGTGCGCAAGGCCGAAGAAGCGCTGGCACGTGCCGAAAACGCGGTACGTGAAAGCACCGAAGCCGAGCGTCAGGCCCGGCAGGCCTGGCGCGAAGCCCAGCACCAGGTGGGGGCGGCCCGCGATGCGCTGGCCCAGGCCGAAAAGGCTGCGGGCGAATTGACCAGCCGTCGTGCTGCGCTCGACGAGGCGCGGGCGCGGGTCGCCGATGCGCATGAAGAGGCGCAGGAGACCTATATCGAGGCGGAGGACCTGCTCGGCTCGGCACCTGACCTCGCCGACCTGCAGATGCGCCTCGAACAGCTTTCAGGCGCGGTTGCGCGCGATCGCTCTGCGGTGGCCGACGCACGCGCCGTGCATGACGGTCTCAGCCGCGAGGCCGAGGCCAGGGCGCGCCGGCTTGCGGCGATCGCCGCCGAGCGCCAGAGCTGGGTGCTGCGTGCCGAAAGCGCTGCCGAGCAGATCGAGGCGCTCGCCGAGCGGCGCGAGGAAGCGGCTGCGGAGCGCGAAACGCTGGCAGAAGCGCCAGACGAACTCGACGCGCGCCGTAGGGCGCTGATGTCGGAACTCAGCCGTGCCGAGGTCTTGCGCAAGGAAGTCTCGGATCGCCTCCAGGAGGCCGAGACCAGGCAGGCTGTTCTCGACAAGGCGGCGACCGCCGCGATCCAGGGCCTTGCCGAGGCCCGGGAGGCCCGCGCGCGCGCCGAGGAGCGCCTGACCGCAGCCGACGAACGCCGCCGCGAGGTCGAGGCGCGCATCCAGGAAGTGCTTGCGACATCGCCCCACCTGGTTCTTCGCCATACGGGTCTCGAAGTCGACAGCCCGATGCCGGATCCGGTTGAAGTCGAGCGCACGCTGGAGCGCCTCAAGATCGAGCGTGAGCGGCTCGGTGCGGTCAACCTGCGCGCCGAGGAAGAGCAAAAGGAGCTGTCCGAACGGCTCGAGGCGATCGTCTCCGAGCGCGAGGACATCATCGAGGCCATCCGCAAGCTGCGCCAGGGTATCCAGGGGCTGAACCGGGAAGGGCGCGAGCGCTTGCTGGCCGCTTTCGACCTCGTCAACGGCCACTTCAAGCGCCTGTTCACCCACCTGTTCGGCGGCGGCACGGCGGAGCTTCAGCTCATCGAGTCCGAGGATCCACTCGAAGCCGGCCTGGAGATCCTTGCCCGCCCGCCCGGCAAGAAGCCGCAGACGATGACGCTGTTGTCCGGCGGCGAGCAGGCGCTGACCGCGATGGCCCTGATCTTCGCTGTGTTCCTGACCAATCCGGCGCCGATCTGCGTCCTCGACGAGGTCGACGCGCCGCTCGACGACCACAATGTCGAGCGTTTCTGCAACCTGATGGACGAGATGGCGGCGTCGACCGAGACACGTTTCGTGGTCATCACCCACAACCCGATCACCATGGCGCGGATGAACCGGCTGTTTGGCGTCACCATGGCCGAGCAGGGCATCAGCCAGCTGGTCTCGGTCGACCTGCAAGCTGCCGAGTCCTTGCGCGAAGCGAGCTGATCAGCGGTTCGCGGCCTTCCGCACGCAAGGTCCCACCCCAGCAAGTGAGGATTGCTTCGGCATCGGTGGCGCGCGTCTATTGCGCCGCGGCCTGATCGAGCAAATACGCAATCGCCACGTTGCGTTCATCCTCGTGGAGTATGTCCATGTCGAAGAGCTTCATGCTGCGCAGCCCTTCGATGACGAGGAAGGCCACGATCAGCTTGGCCGTGTCGGGATTTTCGGCCTTGAGCCGGTCGAGCAGATGGCGTTTGAAGTCCCTGACCGGATTGAGGAAATCGGGGTCTTCGGCAAGCGCGGCGAGGACACCGGCTGCAGATGGCTGCTTTTGGCTGCACTCCTGGGCGGACAGCTCGATGTAGGCTGCGAGGCTATTGGCCTCGTCGCCGGTCGATTTGGCGGAGAGGGCGTCTTCGAAGGTCTTGAGATAATCCTGGACCAGCGCCTGCATCAGCTTGGCCTTGGTCGGGAAGTTGTATAGGAGCCCGCCTTTCGACACCCCGGCGCGCTGGGCCACGGCATCGAGCGACAGGTTGCCCGGCCCGACAATGTCCGCGAGTTCGGCGGCTGCTGCGAGAATTTTGTCGCGAGAGCTAGGTCTGTGGCCCGACATGGGTGATGTCTCCGTGAAACTTCACATTATCGCCGATTGACAATACCGTCCAGACGGTACAGTAAGCGCTCCACACTTGGGTTTTTGTATAAACAGGTTCAATGTGCATCGCGGCCCGCCCGGATGCCGATTCCTTACCGATTGGGGATCTCCTTTGATCAAGCGTCTCATCATCGCTCTCGTTCTGCTCGTTCTCGTCTGCGGCGGCATCGTTGGATTCAACGTCTTCCGCGATAACGCGATCCAGCAATTCTTCGCCAACATGCCGGTTGCGTCGGTGACCGTGGCCACTGCCAAGGTCGAGCCCGCTCCATGGACGCCGGGCATTGAAACCATCGGAACGGTCAACGCCTCCCAGGGCGTCGATCTGACCGTCGAACAGGCCGGCATCATCAAGGATATCAAGTTCTCGGCCAACCAGCACGTCAATCAGGGCGACGTGCTGATCCAGCTCGACGACACTGTGCAGCAGGCGGACCTGGCGGCAGCCAAGACCCAGGCGGCGCTCGACCAGCAGTCGCTCGACCGCGCCATCCAGCTGCAGCGTCGCGGCGTCGGCTCCGAAGTCGCCCTCGATGCTGCGAGGGCAGCGGCCTCGACATCGGCATCGCAGGTGCAGAAGCTGCAGGCAGTGGTCGACCAGAAGCAGCTGCGCGCGCCGTTTTCCGGCACCATCGGCATTCCGAAGGTGGATGACGGCCAGTATCTGGCGCCCGGCACGATCGTCGCCACGCTCCAGGATCTCGAAACGATGCGCGCCGATTTCTCCGTTCCCGAGCAGCAGCTTGGCCTGTTGAAGATCGGCCAGCCGGTTGGCTTCGGCATCGCCGCCGACGACATGCCGTTCAAGGGCACGGTGGTTGGCATCGATCCCAAGGTCGATCCTCAGAGCCGCCTGGTCTCTGTCCGCGCCAAGATCACCAATCCGGAAGGCAATCTGAGCCCCGGCCAGTTCGTGCGCGTTCGCGTCGAGCTGCCCGAGGAGGACGGCGTGCTGGCGGTGCCGCAGACGGCGCTGACCACCAGCCTCTATGGCGACTATGTCTATGTCGTTCGCCCGGCTGAGGCCAAGGCTGCGGCCGCAGGCGCTGCGGCTCCCGCCGCTGCAGCTGCCGCACCCGCCCAGCCAGCGGCGGCTGAGCCGGCTCTTGCCGTCAAGCAGGTGTTCGTCAAGGTTGGTCGTCGCTCCGAAGGCCGCGTCGAGATCATCGAAGGCGTTTCGGCGGGCGACGAACTGGTCATTGCCGGGCAGAACAGGCTGACCAATGGCACGCCGGTAAAGATCGACAACACCGTTTCGCCCACCACTTCGGCCAACGCGCAGGCAACCGCGAAATGAGTTTTTCCGACATCTTCATTCGCCGCCCCGTCCTGTCGACGGTGGTTGCCCTCATGATCCTGCTCCTGGGTTTCCAGGGGCTTTTCAACCTTTCGGTCCGGCAATATCCGGAGGTCGAGGAGACGGTGATCACCATCACCACCGTCTATCCCGGCGCCAGTGCCGACCTCATCCAGGGCTTCATCACCGCGCCGATCTCGGCTGCTGTGGCGACCACCGAAAACATCGACTACGTGACGTCGCAGAGCCGTCCGTCGACCAGCATCGTGACGGTGCAGATGGAGCTTGGCTCCAATCCGGATACGGCGCTGACGGAGGTCATGTCCAAGGTCCAGCAGGTGCGCGGCCAGTTGCCGAGCGACGCCAAGGATCCGACCATCGTCAAGGGCACGGGCATGCAGTTCGCCATCATGTATCTGGCGATGCAGAACCCGAACATGAGCTCGGAAGAGCTGACCGAATACATCGAGCGCGTCATCCGTCCGCGCATGTCGACCATCGAGGGCGTCGCCGAAGTCCAAGTCCTGGGCGCTGCAAACTATTCGATGCGCGTCTGGGTAGATCCGGTGAAGCTCGCCGCGCGCGGGCTGACCGCCGCCGAAGTGTTGCAAGCCATCAACGCCTCCAACTTCCTGTCGGCGCCGGGCAAGACCAAGAACGAATACGTCGCCTACTCGATCACCATGAAGTCGACGCTGCAGACACCCGAGTCGTTTGCAGAACTGCCGCTCAAGTCGGCGAACGGCAATGTCGTCCGGCTGCGCGATGTCGCGCATGTCGAGCTCGCTGCCGAAAGCACCGACACGGTCGTCAATTTCAACGGCGAGCCGGGCACCTTCATCGGTATCTTCCCGACGCCTTCGGCCAACCCGCTGAACACCGCAGCAGCCGTCATCGACGAACTGCCGGCCATCAGCGCCAGCCTGCCCGAAGGCATGACCATCACCATGGTCTATGATTCGACCGAGACCATCAGCGCCTCGATCGAAGAGGTCTTCAAGACCATTGCCGAAGCCGTCGCCATCGTCATCGTCGTCATCCTGCTGTTCCTCGGCTCGTTCCGTTCGGTGCTGATGCCGGTGGTGACCATCCCGCTGTCGCTGATCGGGGTCTGCTTCATCCTTCTGATGATGGGCTATTCGATCAACCTTCTGTCGCTCCTGGCCATGGTGCTGGCGATCGGACTGGTCGTCGACGATGCCATCGTGGTGGTCGAGAATATCCATCGCCACATGGAAGAGGGCATGACGCCGATGCAGGCGGCGTTCAAGGGCATGCGCGAGATCTTCGCGCCGGTGGTCGCCATGACCATCACGCTCGCCGCCGTCTTTGCCCCGCTCGCCTTCACGGGCGGTCTCACCGGTTCGCTGTTCCGCGAATTCGCGCTGACGCTCGCAGGTGCAGTCGTCATCTCCGGCTTCATCGCGGTGACCATCACCCCGATGATGTCGGCGCGCCTGCTGAAGGCCGGCAACCACAGCCGCTTCGCGCAGTTCGTCGACCGCACCTTCGAACGCGTCGCCAACCGCTACGAGCGGCTGGTCGCCGGCTCGCTCAAGTATCGGCCGGTGACGCTGCTGATCGTCATCGCACTGGTTTCGGTGACGGGCTTCATGTTCTTCAAGACGTCGAGCGAACTGGCGCCTGAAGAGGATTCAGGCGCGCTGTTCTCGCTGATCACCGCACCTCGCTATGCGACGACGGAGTACACCAGCCTCTACGCCGACCAGATCCGCGACCTGACCAAGGACCTGCCGGAGCTCAAGGCCAACTTCTCCATCGTTGGCATGGGCGGCGAGACCAATTCGGGCTTCTCGGTCTGGGCGTTCAAGGACTGGGCCGACCGCGACCGGTCGCAGGCCGAGCTGCAGGCTGATATCCAGGGTCGGCTGTCAAAGGTCAGCGGCGTGCAGGCGCTGGTCTTCGCACCGCCGTCGCTGCCGGGCGCCGGCGGCGGGCTGCCAATCTCGATGGTCATCCAGTCGACCGGCGATCCGAGCCAGGTCTACGAGGTGGCCGAGCAGATCAAGGAAAAGGCGCAGGCCTCGGGACGCTTCATCGTCGTGCAGAACTCGCTGTCCTTCGACGCACCGCAGGTTACCGTGACCATCGACCGCGATCGTGCCGCAGCGCTCAACCTGTCCGTCAGCGATGTCGGCTCGACGCTGAGCCTTCTCGTCGGCGGCGGCGCCATCGCCGAGTTCGACCGCGATTCCAACAGCTACGACATCATCATGCAGGTGCCGGAGGAGTACCGGAACAATCCCGAGAAGCTCGGCGAATTCTTCGTCCGCAGCGTCAACGGCCAGATGGTGCCGCTGTCGGCCGTCGTGACGATCAAGACCAACTCGTCGCCGGCCTCGATCGAGCAGTTCAACCAGCTCAATTCGGCGACGATCTCGGCACTGCCGGTGCCCGGTGTGACCACCGGCGACGGCCTGAAGACGATCGAGGACATCGCGCGGCCGTTGCTGCCGGGCGGCTTCTTTGTCGACTACTCCGGCCAGTCGCGCCTGGAAAGCGAGCAGGGCAGCACGATCCTGATTGCCTTCGCACTTGCCATCGTGGTGATCTATCTGGTGCTGGCGGCACAGTTCGAAAGCTTCCGCGACCCGTTCATCATCATGATGTCGGTGCCACTTTCGATCTTCGGCGCCATCGTGCCGCTCAATCTCGGGCTCGGTTCGCTCAACATCTACACTCAGGTCGGCCTGATCACGCTGATAGGCCTGATCACCAAGCACGGTATTCTGCTGGTCGAATTCGCCAACCAGCAACGCGAGGAGCATGGCCTGTCGCGCAGCGAGGCGATCATCGCCTCGGCCAAGGTTCGCCTGCGGCCGATCCTGATGACCACGGCTGCGATGGCGCTCGGCGTCGTACCTCTGATCACCGCCTCGGGTGCGGGTGCCGCTGCGCGCTACTCGATGGGCCTGGTGATCTTCTCGGGTGTGATCGTCGGCACGGTGTTCACGCTGTTCGTGGTGCCGATGTTCTACACCTTCATCTCGCGCAAGGACCTGGCCGCTCATGCCGAGGTGCCTGACGCCAAGCAGATGGCCGAACCGGCTCATCACTGAGGTGATGGATAAGAAATGAGAAAGGCCCCGGAGCGATCCGGGGCCTTTTCTTATTGGCCATCGCGATACACGGCGCGGACCAGGTCAACGCGCTCGCCATGCGGGTTCTGCTGTGGGGTGCCGCGCGGGCGGAGGCAAACGGTTACGACACGAAACTGGCGGAAGGCGGTGCGGGCGGTGTCACGGAGGTTGTCTTCACCAGGCTTCGGATCATCTGTCTCGACGGCGGGTCATGACAGACAAACAGCGGATGGGCAGTTGGGCCAATTCGTCGACACCATGTTGGATTGTCGCGTCGAAGAACAGGCTATCCCCGGGCGTCATCCGATAGGTGTCAGCCCCGTGACGATATACGATTTCGCCTTGCAGCAGGTATAGGAAGACCGTTCCCTGATGGCCGGCTGCCGGAAAGACGTCTGTCTGGCAGGTGAGGGAGATCAGCTGGGGCTCGACGACAAGTCCATCGGCGTTGCGGTCTGTATGGCCGAGGGGCTCGCATTGCTGTCTGGCTGCGCTGCTGTTCGGAGCAACCTCGCTACCGGCTTTGACGAAGACGGCAGTACGTTCGGATTCGAAGCGGCTCACCAGCCAGGTAATGGGCACAGCCAAGCCGCGAGATATCGCCTGCAGCGTTGTAAGGGAAGGCGAAATGTCCCCGTTCTCGATCTTTGAGAGCATTCCAACCGACAGTTTCGTGGCTGCGGCCAGGTCGGTCACCTTCATGCCGTGCCTGGTTCGAAAGGCGCGGACCTCCCGACCGATTGCGCTATGCAACAGTGGTTCCCTGGCTCGCTTCACTTTGGGATCTGGATCGATGGTTGGGGTTGCGTGAAGCGGGTGATCCGTCATGTGAGCGGATCACCCGATCCCGAGATCAATATCCTCCGCGCCGTGCCGGCATCACCAATGCCTTGGTCAGAGCGTAGTGAAGGATCGCTGCCACGAGACAGGCAGGTACAGACGCACTGATCCAGACGAATGGACCATGCGCGGCAAGCGACTGGGGATCGAACAACGCGTAGTAGACGATGCCCCCACCTGCCAGGGCCAGGAACGAAGCCGGATTGATGCCGCGCCAGAAGGCGTAGTCGGAATCGGCACCGTCGTTGAAGACGTCGCACTGCTTGATCCGGCCTCTGCGCAGGACCAGGTAGTCCATCGCCGTCACGCCGGAGAGCGGTGCAAATCCGAGTGCGGTCCAGGCGAGGAACTTGAAGAAGTTGTCGTAGATCTGGCCCGGGAAGAAGGCGATGACGATCACCGGAACAAACAATGCGCCGGTCAGCAGGCCCCAGGGCAGGGCTTCGAAGTAGCGTCCGCCTGCCTGCCGCATCGCCAGGCACATGCCGTAGAAGATGCTGACGATGGCGGTGATGTTTGCCAGTCCGACGAACAGCAGCGCGGTCACGCCGACAAAGGCTCCCCCCAGCGGGATCATCCAGGCCGTCGGGTCATGCGATCCCAGGCTCAGGGCGGCAAACAAGCCGACTAGTTCACCGAGAACGGCGGCCGCGAAGATACCGATGAGATTGGGCCACAGCGCGGCGCGCGGCGTGCGGGTGAAGCGCGAAATGTTGCCCAGTACCGGCCACCATCCGAAGCCGGCGGCAAGATTGAACTCGACGGCGATCATGAAATTGAGCCGGCGGTCGTCGAACGGCGCGAGCGGAGCTGCGTTTGCGATGTCGCTCCAGCTCTTGTGGCTGAAGATGAGGAACAGAATGCCGAAGCAGAGGATGAGCTTGCCCGGCCCGACGAAGCGGTTGAGCCATTTGACGGCAGTTGGCCCTTTCCAGAGCAGAAGCCATGAGATGGTGATTGCCAGGATGGCAAGGAACGTCACGCCGAGATCGTTTTCGCCGATTTGCGTGCCGCCGACCTGGTTCATGACGCCGCTGATCGCGCGCCCGAACATGATCGACAGGATTGCCGACCAGCCGACGCCGTAGATGGCAAGGAAAAATCCGACCAAGATCAGGATGCCGACAGGTCCGAAGACGCTGCGCATCAGCGTGAATTGCTCGATGCCGAACTTCCCGGTCGAGATGCAGACGCTGACGGCCATGATCGAAACGCCGATGACGTTGCCGATGATGATGGCGTAGATGCCGTCGCGGGCTCCGACGACAAGGGCCGTGCTGCCGCCGAGCAGGAACGCCCATGTGGCGATGGCAAGGCCGATATTGATCCAGGAATGATCTAGGAAGCCGAGTTCCCGCTCTTCCTTGAGCACGGGGAGCGTGCCGAAGGCAGCACTCGCGCCGGTGAATTTTGGTGCGGCGGCCATCAGTTGCCTCCGCTCCACATGGCGAGCGCGACAATCAAGATGGCTGCCGTCGTGGCGAACCAGATTCCGAGATCCCGGCCCGATATATCCGCACGCGCTGGATCCCCGTAACTCGGATCCGCAACGATGTTCAGTCGCCGGTTTAGTTCCCGACGCATTTCATTGTCTGGATTTTCTGAAGCGATAGTCATTTCATCCTCCTCCAAAGATTAAATGAACACCTATCCGGGCGTTGATTGTCCTCCAAAGTCCCGGTTCGGCATCGTCTTGTTGTCCTGGCAGTCCGGAATCGCCGCGGCACCCATGCGAGCGAGGGCGCGCCCGATCGATCTGTTCGTTTGAGGCTGGGTGGCGTGCAAGCGGGGTTCTCCTGTCTGATCGACCCCCAAGGTTCCGTCGGATGCGCGGCGCGCCTCTCACCGTGTTTGAGGCCGCCACCCATCACGCTGTTACGTTGCGGCAGTTTGATTGTTGTGTCAAACAATTTTCCTGACAGGCATGTAAAAACATTAGGGAATTTGCATGTATATGAGCAAAAACAATGTGCCGTCGACCACACTCAGGCGAGCCGACGAAATACAGGAATCAAAATCAACAATGCAATTAAATTAGATATTTCAGTGCGTTAATCGTTGTCGGCAGGTGCTTGTGTTTCTCCCGATGAGGTTGCTGATGACCGCGTATGGCACGAACCATTTTCTCGCGAAGTCGCCAAGGGAGTTCAAAATGCGTGTTGACAGCGGTGTCAAAGCTACGTAGCGTCAAGCTCGAAAGTGCAGTCGAGTACCCAGTGCCCTCGACATCTGAAGCGGCAGCCTGGCCGTACTTCAGGTGCTGAACCGACGCAGTCGCGTCGCGCTTCTCCGGCAATGCTCAAAGTCAGGAAGTCATCGATGGAATCCGCCGCTCTCATTCACCTTGAAGATCGCGTGAAATCGGTCAAACGGGCCAAAAATCGCCTCTACCGCAATCCTGGGGTTCGGGCGGAGTCGTTGTTGGAAGCGGCGCTCGAATGCTTTGCCGAAGAAGATTTTGAGAGTGTAACAATTCCGCTTATTGCCAAGAAGCTTGGCGTCGCTCATTCGCTTATCTATTATTACTTCAAGAACAAAGACTCGCTCTACCAGTCCTCCGTGCTTCACGCGCTTGATCGACTGATGACCAACTATGGCGAGGTGGTCGCGCGGCATGAGAGCCCGGCCGCGTTGCTGAGCGCCTATCTGGACCTCAATGTCGAGATGTCGGAGACGCTGCGCAGCCTCGTGCGCATCATGTTCGTCAATGCCGGAGGCGCCAAGGACGCAGGCCCCAAGTTCATCGATAGCTTCGTCGAGGACTTCTACGAGTCCGAAAAGAGGGTTCTCGCCGATTGCATCCGCAAGGGCGTCGAGGTGGGCATGTTTGCCTGCCCGGACCCCGATGAGATGGCGGCATTCATCTCGCGCAACATCGACGGCATCTACTTCGGCAGTTTCATGCCGCATGGCGCGCCGATCCCCGCAGCGATGCGGTACCTCAAGGAGGTGGTCTGGGGACTGCTGCACTATGCCGGCGATCCTTCAGCCAAAAGCCCTTCCACAACCAAGAGCGGGAGATAGCCATGTGCCAGGTATGCGGCTGCGGGCCTGAGAACATTCGTATTGATGGCAAGAGCGGTGGGGATGGCCACGAGCACCTGCATGCCCATCACCATCATGGCGATCATCATCATCACCATGATGGGCACCATCACCACGACCACGATGACGGACATCATCACCGCGGCGCCCACGGTCACGTTCATGGCGACGACGGCATGCATGAGCACCAGCATTCCGTTGCTGGTGGCGCCGGCGGTGATCTGCATTTCGGCAAGGATGCCGCCAAGACCCATGTTCCGGGCATGAGCCAGAAGCGGCTGGTGCAGATCGAGCAGGAGATCCTGGCCAAGAACGGCATGTTTGCCGACGGCGTCCGCGACGAACTGTGCGGGCATGGCGTGCTTGCGCTCAACCTGATCGCCAGCCCCGGGGCGGGCAAGACCACTTTGCTGGTCGAGACCTTGCAGCGGTTGAAGGGCACCTTCCCGACCTGGGTGATCGAGGGCGATCAGGAGACGACCAACGATGCCGATCGCATTCGTGCGACGGACACCCAGGCGGTGCAGATCAATACCGGCAAGGGCTGCCACTTGGACGCAGACATGATCAAGCGTGCGCTTGAATCGCTCTCGCTGCAGCAGGGCGGCGTCCTGTTCATCGAAAACGTCGGCAACCTTGCCTGCCCGGCCGGCTTCGACCTTGGCGAAGCCCACAAGGTGGTCATTCTGTCTGTCACCGAAGGCGACGACAAGCCGGTCAAATATCCCGAGGCGTTCGCCGCGGCCGACCTTCTGGTCATCTCGAAGTCGGACCTGGCACCCTACTGCGATTTCGACATCGAGGCCTGCGTTGCCCGTGCCCGCGAAGTCAACCCGGCGATCGAAAGCATCGTCGTGTCGGCGCGCGATGGCACCGGGATGACGGCATGGCTGGAGTGGATCGTCCGGGCCCGCCAGCAGCAGCTGCAGGACCTCGCGCGAGACCTGCAGGCGCGGGTGGAGTCCATCCGCAACACGCTCCACGCCTGAGGTGGCGCCATGCACGAACTCACCATCGCCTCAAGCCTGATCGACCTTGCCAGCGATCACGCCGCGCGCAACGGCCGCGCCCGGGTCACCGGAATGCATGTGCGTCTCGGCGTCATGTGCGGCATCGCCCGCTCGCTGTATTTCTGCTTCGGCCCGGCAACGCGCGGCACGCTCTGCGAAGGCGCCAAGCTGCACATCGAGGAAGTGCCGCTGACCATATTCTGCGAGCACTGCGCCGAGGCGCGTTCGCCGCTCTCTCTTTCCAATCTTCGCTGCACGGACTGCGGGAGGCCTTCGCGCAAGGTGCTGTCCGGACGCGAGATGGAACTGACCCACATCGAGCTTGAGGAAGAAGCTCCACATCCGGCGTTGGCCCCGGTTGGGCAAACACTTCAGTAGTTATCTGTTGGGAGGAACAGCATGCTTGATCGAAAAGCAGACATAGCCAAGTGGCAATTCACGCCACATCAACATCGTGGCCCCGCCGAGCAGTTCGGCGAGAATGACCACATCTACTCTCCGAAGCTGCATAACGGCTCGTTCAAATCCAGGGGGCTCGCCACCTTCATGGGCGCGCCCTATTGCCCGCCGGACCGTCACAAGATTCGCGAAATGGGTGCAAAGATCTGCTTCCTGGCCGTTCCATGGGACCAGGGCCAGATCGTGCGCGCCGGCGCCTCGCAAGGCGCTTCGGGGCTGCGCGAGGCGACGACGCAGTATTTTCCCTACATGTTCGAATACGACGTCGACCTGTTGAGCTTTTTCCGTGTCGTCGACTGCGGCGACGTGCCGACGGTGCCGGGCAACAACATCAAGTCGCAGGAATACACCACCGACTACGTCACCGAGTGCCTCGAAGGCGGCGCCAAGGTGATCCTGTTCGGCGGCGATCACTCCCTGCCGATCCCCGGCGCCAAGGCGCTGTCGAAATTTACCGGCAGCGGCAAGATGGGCTACCTGCATGTCGACAGCCACCTCGACGCCGGACCCGACTGGGCCGGCAACCTGATCACCAACTGCTCGGGCACGCCGCGCGCGCTTGACCTGCCCAACTGCAACGCCAGGAACATGGCGCATATGGGCTCGCGCAACGGCCTCAATCCCAAGGACTGGTGGGATTTCTACGTCGACAACGAGATCCGTGTCGTCACCATGCCCGAGATGATCGAGCGCGGACTGGAAGTGTGCGCCAACGAGATCTTCGAACGGGTGAAGAAGGACGCAGATACGCTCTACTTCACCTGGGATACGGACTCGATCGACATGAGCTGCATGCCCGGCTCTACCTCGCCGGAATGCTATGGCCTCAAGGGGCGGGAAGCGATCCAGTTCGCGCGCATCGCCGGCCGCCACGGCTGCGACATCCTCGATGTGGTCGAGCTCTGCCCGTACTTCGACTCCAGCCAGATCAGCGCCAAGATGACGGTCAACATGATCTACCACTATCTCGGCTCGCGTGCCCAGACCCTGCGCCAGCAGGGCAAGCAACCGTAAGAATTCTCAGGGAGGAGATTAAGTCATGAACCCAGCAAAATCCTACGCCCACCTGTTCTCGCCGCTTGGCGGCGACGCCGGAGACAACTACCGCGCGCCAGGCCTGATCACGTTCCTGCGGTCTGCCCACGTGCCGCTGAATGCCGAAGCGCTTAGGGCCTGCGGTGCCAAATACGCCTTTGTCGGCGTGCCTTTCGACGAAGGCAATGTCGGCAAGCCCGGATCGGAAGACGGCCCGCGCGAGTTCCGCCTCGTTTCGCAGGAGTATTTCTCCTACTGGTTCGAATACAATGTCGACCTGCATGGCAAGGCTGTCGATTGCGGCGACGTCTCGATGCCGAAGGTCAGCCCCGAGGTGGCTCATGAGCGCATCTATCGTGCGGTCCGCGAAGTCCTGAAGTCTGGCCTCACGCCGATCATCTGCGGCGGTGACCGCTCGATTTCGATTGCGGCGGCACGCGCTCTTTCCGATCATATCGGTGCCTCCAAGAAGATGGGCTACATGCATTTCAGCGCCCAGCTCGATATGGCCGACAGCTGGGCCGGCGAGCGCAATCTCGCCCCGTGCGCCATGGCGCGCATCACCGAACTGCCCAATCTCGACATCAGAAATGTCGCGCATCTGGGCGCCCGCAACGCCATGAACCCCAAGGACCATGTCGACCTGTCGAAGGAGCGGGGTCTGCACTACGACTCGATGTTCGACCTGTTCGACGGCGGCATCTACCCGCTGGTCGAGCGCTCGATCGAGCGGGTCTGGGGCGATACCGACGCGCAGTATCTCAGCTTCAATTTCAACGTCATGGATTCGTCGGCTGCACCCGGCGTCACCTCGACGGAGCCAGGCGGCATCGAGTCGCGTGAGATGATGCGCATCGCCGACATGATCGCAAAGCGCGGCAGTGTCAGCGTCATCGATCTCACCGAGCTATGCCCGATCTTCGACATCAGCGGCACGGCGGCCCGCCTGGCGGCGTGCGTCATCATGCGCCTGATGGCGTCATTGGCGGCGCAAAATGGCGACGTCATCGATGCCAGCCTGCGCCGCACCGATCTGGTCGCCGCAGAGTAAAAGACAACCATTTGGACAAGGCCGGCTGCGGCCGGCCACAGGAGTTGATGGTGAACACGACAACGAACACAACAAAGGTCACGCGGTTGGCTGCAGCGGTTGCCGTTGCATATGCCGCGTCGACGATGCCGAGCTACGCGCATTTTCTACCCGAGGCCGGTGGTCTCGGCGCTGGGTTATCTCACCCGCTCTCCGGGCTTGATCACATCCTGGCCATGGCCGGGGTCGGCATCTGGGCCGGTCAGAATGCAGACAATGAGCCGGTGTTTCGCTGGCTACCGCTCGGCTTCGTCATCGGAATGATCGCCGGCGCGGTCTTTGGCATGACCGGACTGTCGCTTCCCTTTGTCGAACTGGGTATTGCCGGCTCGGTGGTGTTGCTGGGCGCGATCGTGGCGCTGGGCAGCCGCGTGCCGTTCGGCGCGGCCTTTGCGATGACGGTTGCCTTCGGCGGGCTGCACGGTTTCGCCCACGGCCAGGAATTGCCGATTGCCAGCAATGCCTTCCTCTATGGGCTGGGGTTTGTCGCTTCGACAGTTGTGCTGCATGCGCTGGGCTTCTCGCTTGCCAGCTTCGTCGCCCGCTTGTCCTGGCGCAACGCGCTCAAGGTGGGCGGTGGCGGCATCGCCGCCGCAGGCGTTGTGCTGGCAGCCGGCCTGGCCGGCTGATCGGGTCGAACCAGGCGATTGGCGGAGTCGGCGCCCAGCCGCCTCCGCCCGGCCTGAGCGTTGGAGGGCGCTCAGGCCCATCTCTTCGGCCACACGGCTGAAACCTCCGTATCCTGATCTGTCGCATTCTCTGCGAAGCGACGAACGAATGAGCTCCCTGGCGCGCGAAGCGACGCCGGCACGAAACCTGTTTGCCAAAATGACCGGAGGAACAAGATGACTTTGAGCTGGCGCTTTACCGCCCTCGGCGACCGCCATCGCGCACTGGGCTCCAATCTCGAGGATTGGAGCGGCATGGGAACTGCCTGGACCTACGACGCCGATCCGTTTGACCAGCACGTCGCGATCCGCACCAAGGCCGGGCTGATGGACGTCTCGGGATTGCGGAAGATGCACCTGATCGGGCCGCACGCGATTGCGATCCTCGAGTACATCACGACGCGCAGCGTGGCCAAGATCCAGCCGGGCCGTTCGGTCTATGCCGCGATCCTCAACGAGCGCGGCCACCTGACCGATGATTGCGTGCTCTATCGCAATGGACCCAATTCCTGGATGCTGGTCAGCGGAACCGGCACCGCGCATGAAGAGATCATCAAGCAGGCGGCCGGGCGCAATTGTGCCGTGCTGTTCGACGACGATCTTCACGATCTATCGCTGCAGGGGCCGGTGGCGGTCGATTTCCTGGCCAAGCATGTGCCCGGAATCCGCGACCTCAATTATTTCCACCACATCCACACGACACTGTTCGGCGCCCCGGTGACGATCTCGCGAACGGGCTACACCGGCGAGCGCGGCTACGAGATCTTCGTGCGCGGCCAGGATGCGCGGCTGGTCTGGGACACGATCCTTTCCGAAGGCAAGGATATGGGCATCATCCCATGCTGCTTCAGCACGCTCGACCTGCTGCGCGTCGAGAGCTACCTGCTGTTTTATCCCTACGACAATTCGCAGATGTACCCGATCCCGGGCCAGCCCGTCGGTGACAGCCTGTGGGAACTCGGCCTCGACTTCACGGTATCGCCTGGCAAGACCGGCTTCCGGGGTGCGGAAGAGCATTATCGCCAGAAGGGCAACGAGCGCTTCAAGATCTTCGGCATGCTGATTGAAGGCGACAAGATGGCCGATCTCGGCGACGAGGTCTGGGCCGACGGCAAGAAGGTCGGCGTCATCACCTGCCCGTCCTATTCGAAGCTGACCAGGCGATCGATGGCGATCGCCCGTCTCGATGTGCCTTATGCCAGGCAAGGCGTCAAGCTGGAAGTCCGCGGCAAGTCGCTGCGGGCCAACGCAGTTGCCCACACGCTGACCTTTGACGATCCGGAAAAGAAAAAGCGGACCGCAAAGGGGTAATATCCGAAGTAGCGGGGGATCGATCAGCCTGATGCCGGCAACGCTGGCAATCTCGGGCGGGTCTCCCCTGCGGACGGAGTGACGGTCCTGATACGTAATGCTGTTCAGGCGCGTTGCCTTTCTTCGGCCGGCAGGATATTTCTATGGCACCGGAAACAGTGGCGTTTCCCAAATCTCCCCAAGCAGAATCTGTCCGGCTCACGCTGATGACCGGAGTACTTTGTTTCGACCTGCTCAATAGGTGGCATAGATCGCATGGCAAATGTCGACTGGCGTATTGGCGTCTTGTTTTCCAGCAGCGGGGTCACTGCTGCGGCCGAGATGGCGGAAGCGAACGCGACACGCCTGGCAACAGAAGAGATCAACGCAGCAGGCGGCGTTCGGGGGCGACTGATCAAGCCTGTTTTTTATGACCCGGAATGTTCTGCCAAGAAGTACCAGGAACTCGCCGTTCGCCTTCTCGCCGAGGATGGCATCAAGATCATTTTCGGATGCTATATGTCATCGGCAAGAAAAGCCGTCCTTCCGGAAATAGAATCCTACCGGGGAATGCTGTTCTACCCAACTTTCTACGAGGGGTTCGAGTACTCGACACGCTGTTTCTATACGGGTTCGTCGTCGAACCAGAATGCGGTCCAGCTCGCGCGGTATCTGATAGAGAATTACGGCAAGCGCTTCCTCCTGGTCGGCTCGAATTATGTGTTCCCCTACGAGTACAATCGTGTCGTCATGGATCTTGTGACGAGAGCCAACGGGACCATTCTCGATGAGATCTACGTCCCTGTCGAAGCCAACCGCAAGGATTTCGACCGGGTCATCAAGCAGATCAAGAAGCTGAAGCCGGACATCGTGGTGTCGACGGTCGTCGGCACCGGCGCGGTTATGCTCTACGAGGCCTACAAGGACGCCGGCTTCGACGCCGAAACCATGCCGATCGCCAGCCTGACGACAACCGAAGCTGAAGTTGCCGAGATGGCGCCCGAGGTTGCAGCCGGGCATCTGACTTCGGCGTCGTTCTTCGAAACTCTGGACACGCCACAGGCGCAGCGGTTTGTTTCCGCCTACAAGAAACGTTTTGGCCCCAATGCTCCTGTCACGGCAGGTGCCGAGGCCGCCTATTTCCAGGTACATCTCTACGCCAAGGCTCTGGAACTGGCCGGCACGGATGAGCCGGAGGCTTTGGCCAAACACTTGGCCGGGCTGGAATTCGATGCACCGCAAGGCCGCATACGGATTGACCCCGACAATCATCATACGGAACTCTGGTCGCGGATTGGGCGGGTCAATTCGGAAGGCAAGTTCGACGTCATCTGGCAATCCGAAACGAGAGTCAGGCCGGATCCTTACTTTGTCACCGCGTCATTTGATGATTGGATGAACAAGCCACATCAACTGAAACGCAAAGCATAGCGGATCGTTTTCGGTGCCAACCAGGATACTCCAGGACCTGAAAGGCTTGCGCGTTCAAGTCATCCATCCGCCAGATCCGGAGGGATTGGCGTTGGTCGAGCACCTACGGCGTATTGGCTGCAGCTGTGAAACAACGTGGCCGCTGCCGGATGCGATAAGCCCGACCGCGGTGGTGGTCCTGGTCTCGATCGAGCAGGAGAACCGGGAAAAGATCCTGCGCCTGTTTCGCCCGGTGCAGCCGTCCGACCCCGCCCTTGTGGCGGTGGTCACTTACGAAGACCCAAGTACACTTCAGGTGGTCCTGGAGTGCGGTGCGCTGGCAGTCATCGAGCGGCCGATCCGCCCATTTGGTTTGCTGACCAATCTGACGATCGCGCGCGCTCTCTGGCTCGAACGGCAGAATGCGGGCAAGCGAATCCGCAAGCTCGAGCGAAAGCTGGCCGGAAACAACCGGATCCTGCGGGCCAAGAGTATTTTGATGGAAACACAAGGGCTTACCGAGCATGACGCCTACGAAAACATTCGTCGGCAGGCGATGGCAAAGCGCGTTCCGATGGACGATCTGGCGAGCGCGATCATCAATGCACATGAGCTATTGACCTTCAAAGAGATGCGTGACTAGAATGAAAAATAATTGACGCCGGGTGAAGCCTGAGCGTCGATACGGTGCGAGACAAGGTCGTCAGCACCGACAGGCTGTGTAGCCCGCAAAACTCCTAACGGAGTTGGCGGGTTTTTTTGTTTTCGGCTGTTCCCGACAGGGCTGTTGGCAGCCGTTGGTCCAGATTGCAGCGATTACCGACGCTCATTGGCTAGCGCGTGCGAACGCGTGCGCGGGATTGCTTTGGCCAAATTTAGGCTGTCCAAAAAGGGGAGGGCATCTGCGTTTTGATCGTAACGTCAAATAATAAAAACGAAGAAGCTAAGTACACTCCTCCAAAGTTTGAGTGAAATTGTTAAATGTATTTTTGCAGAAAAAGGAGAGCGAAAAAGGATACTGAATAAAAGTTTATGGTCACATCGTTCTAGTACACGTTCTGCACGGCCGCGAATGGGGCGGCTTCCTAAAAATAAATCGCACATAGAGGCGAACAGGAGGAACAATGAAGAACCAAGATCGACGTACGTTTCTTAAAGCATCGGGTCTTGCGGCTGTCGGACTGGCAGCTCCGGCAATCCTGCGACTCGGGGGCAAAGCCTGGGCGGCAAATGAGATTCCTGTCGGCATCATGTATTCGCTGACGGGCACCACGGCGATCGTCGAGAAATCGATGAACCAGTGCGCCCAGATGGCGATTGCCGAAATCAACGCCAGGGGTGGCGTTCTTGGCCGCCAGCTGCGTGCAATCATCGAAGACCCTGCATCCGAGCCGCGCATATACAGCGAAAAGGCGCGCAAGCTCACGATCGAGGACCAGGTTCCGGTGATCTTCGGCTGTTACACCACAGCCAGCCGCAAGGCTGTCCTGCCGGTGGTGGAGCGGCGCAAGGGACTGCTGGTCTGGCCGACCTGGTACGAGGGCGAGGAGTGTTCCAAAAACGTGCTCTACGCCGGCTCGGCAGTGCCCAACCAGCAGCTGGAAAATTCCCTGCCGTGGCTGAAAAAGAGCCTCGGCAAGAACAAGGTCTTCATCGTCGGCTCCGACTATGCCTTTCCCCGCGGGATGGCAAAGACCTCGAAGACGATCTGCGAAAGGATCGGCATGGAGGTTGTCGGCGACGAGTACCTCCCGCTCGGGCATACCGAATGGGCGTCGATGGTATCAAAGATCGGCTCGAGCGGCGCAGACGTCATCTTCTCCAACGTCGTGGGCGACTCCATCGTTGCCTTCTACCGGGAACTGCGCAACCAGGGCTACGATTTCGACAAGCTCCCCTTGTGTTCTTCGACGACAACCGAAGTCGAGATCAAGGCGATGGGTCCTGAATACGCGCTGGGAAGCTACGTTTCGCTACCCTATTTCCAGACCGTCGACACGCCGCAGAACAAGGTTTTCGTCGAGGCATTCAAGGCCTATGCCGGAGCTGACGCTGTGACCCACGCGGCGATGGAGGCGGTGTATATCGGCGTCAACATGTGGGCAATGGCAGCAGAAAAAGCCGGCGATCTCGCGCCGGAGGCCATTGTTGCCAGTGTTGGCGGCCTGTCCTTCGACGCGCCGCAGGGCAAGGTCACGGTCGATCCCGACAACCTGCACAGCTACCTGACGCCGCGCATCGGCAAGACCCGTGCCGACGGCCTGCTCGACGTTGTCGATCAGTACGCCGAGCCGCTTGTGCCGCTGCCTTACTCGAGCGTCGGCGAGACGGCAGAGAAGCGGGTCTGCGCGACAAGCGGGGCGACGCTCTAGTCCCCGATCAGCCAGCTTTGCCGGCGCGGATGCTCGCGCCGGCACGATCCCTCGACAGACGCGGATGAAAGCGGCATGGAAACATTTGTCATTGGCTTGAGTATCGCATCGATACTTTTCATGGTCGCCCTTGGCCTGGCGATTATCTACGGCACCATGAACGTCATCAATCTGGCCCATGGCGAGATGGTGATGATCGGGGCCTACACCACGGTCCTGGCGACCAAGCACCTTGGCTTCAACATCTATCTCTGCCTGCCGCTGGCGTTTCTGGTGACGGCGACCTTTGGGCTGATCATCGAGCGAACTGTCGTTCGCAGGCTCTACGGGCGGCTGCTCGATACCTTGCTGGCGACATGGGGCATCGCGCTCATACTGCAGCAGCTCATCCGCATTCACTTTGGGCTCGGGCTCTTCGGCATCGAGATCGACGGCCTCGGCTCGGACCTTCAGAACGTCCCGGTTCCCGCGGAACTGCAGCAGGCCATACGTGTTTTCGGCGCTAACATACCGGTCTATCGGGCCTTCGTGTTCGTGGCCGCCCTGGCACTGGGCGCCATCAGTTGGTTGCTGATCTTCAAGACGCGTTTCGGCAGCCAGCTTCGAGCCGTTTCGGTTGCCAGGAATACAGCGGCCGCCTGCGGTATCAACGACAAGCGCGTCAATATGCTGGCGTTCGCCTATGGGTCCGGACTTGCGGGCATTGCGGGCGTGCTGGTGTCGGGTTTCAAGACCGTGTCACCCGACATGGGAACGCCTTATGTCGTCGATGCCTTTCTCGTCGTCGTCGCCGGCGGCGTTGGCCATCTGCTCGGCACCATGGCCTCGGCAGGCATTCTCGGCGAAGTCCAGAGCTTCGTCGCCACCTGGGCAAACGACGTCTACGGGCGAACGGTCCTGTTCACTGTCGTGATCCTTATTCTCCTCTTCAAGCCTCAGGGCCTCTTCGTCACCAAGAGCCGCTGAGCTTGGCTGCAACATGGACGAGCGCATGACATACCGCACCGCTTCCATAGTCGCATACGTAGTGTTCTTCGCCGTTGTGCTTGCGCTTCCGCTCGTGCTCAACAGCTTCTGGACCAACCGCGTCGCGATCTACCTTGTCTATTCGATCTGCGCGATCGGCATCAGCATGTCGTGGGGTTATGCCGGCATCCTGAGCCTCGGCCAGGGACTTTTTTTCGGCATGGGCTCTTACATGCTGGCGATGTCGCTGACCCTGGCCGTGCCGGAAAACAATCCGGTACCGCAACTCATGCTTCTCAACATGGAGCCGGATGCTGTCCGAGATCTGTGTTGCGTCACCACCGGTTCGTTCCTGTGGATCCCATTTCGATCCATCACGGTCGGCATGATTGCTGGGATCGTCGTGCCGTGCATTTTGGCTGCCGCGATCGGCTATGTTATGTTCAAGCGACGGACGACCGGCGTCTACGTCAGCATCATCACGCTGGCCTTCGCCTTGATCGGGCAGTTGCTGATCATCAACAACCAGCCGCTCACCGGCGGCTTCAACGGCCTCGCCAACCTTGCGCTGCTGAACATTGGCGGCTTTGAATTCGACCCTTATGGCCCCAGTGCCTACTACACCGTCGCGCTCACGCTCCTCGCGGTGATCCTCCTGGCACGCTACATGCTGTCAGGGCGGATAGGTCAGATACTCAAGGCCATTCGCGAGGACGAAGCGCGCGCCCGCTACCTCGGCTACGACGTCGAGAACTACAAGCTCTTCATCTTCTGCGTTTCGGCCGGTGTCGCCGGCCTGGCGGGAATGCTGTTCACCCTGACTTCCGAGTTCGCCACGCCGTCGCTGATGGCGACGTCATTGAGCATCTCGATGGTGATCTGGGCTGCGACAGGTGGCCGCGCATCGCTGCTCGGCGCCTGTATCGGGGCTCTGATCGTCAATTTCGTCGGCTCCCTGGCCAGCGAAAGCGCGACCTTCCAGCCGGTCTGGCCGATCATTTTGGGTCTGCTTTTTGTCTTCGTCGTCCTGTTCATGCCGAACGGGATTGCCGGGATATTCAAGGCCTTGGTCGAACGCTCCGGCAAGGCCGAGCGCTTCGCCGAGGCCGAACTGTCCGCAAGGGAGGCATGATCGATGAATGCCCTTCACAGGCCATCTCAATCTGCGGCACTGGCATCGGCTGCGCCCATTCTGCGGACGCAGAATCTGACGGTGAGGTTCGACGAATTTCCGGCGGTACGAGACGTCGATCTGTCGATCGCCGACGGCGAGCTCAGGGTGATCATCGGCGCCAACGGTGCAGGCAAGTCGACCTTGCTGGACCTCCTTTGCGGCAAGACGCTGCCGTCCGAGGGCGAGATCTGGCTGCATGACCGCAACATTACAGGCATCGGCGAGGCAGCCATTGCAAGGAGCGGCGTTGGTCGCAAATTCCAGACGCCAACGGTTTTCAAGGACATGACCGTGCTGGAAAACCTGCAGGTTGCCAGCAACCGCCGCGTCCGCGTCTTCCAGAACCTGTTCGATCGGGTGAAATCAGGTCCAAGCGACAAGGAGATCGCCGTCGCAGAAAGGACCGGCTTGCTCGGTTCGATGAAGCGCAAGGCATCGGAACTGTCGCACGGCCAACTGCAATGGCTCGAACTGGCAATGGTCCTGAGCCAGGACCCCAAGATCATCCTCCTCGACGAGCCCGCCGCAGGGATGACCTCGGCCGAAACCGACAAGACGGCCGAGTTGCTGCTCGACCTTGCAGGCCAACACACGGTGCTGGTCATCGAACACGACATGGCATTCGTCCGCCGCATCTGCCGGACCATTACCGTGATGCACCAGGGATCAGTGCTTGCCGAGGGAACCGCGGAGGAGATCGAACGCAACCCCGCAGTGATCGAGGCGTATCTTGGATCGGCGACGCTCAGCCATGCTTAAATTCAAAGACCTCAACGTGTTCTACGGAACCAGCCACATCATCCACGATCTCAACCTTGAAATCCGCAAGGGCGAGGTCTTCTGCATCATGGGGCGCAACGGCGTAGGCAAGACGACCCTGTTGCGCAGCCTGCTCGGCATCACCGTGCAGACCAAGGGCGCGATCGAGTTCGAAGGCACCGAGATCAGCCGGGACCTTACCTATGAACGTGCGCGGCGCGGCATCGGTTATGTGCCCCAGGGGCGTGAAATCGTGCCAGGGCTCAGCGTGCTCGACAATATCCTGCTTGGCTGCAACGCGCGGACGGATCGCCAGATGTCGGTCCCTCCGTTGGTCTGGACCCTGTTTCCCTTCTTGAAAGATCATCTGAACCGACGTGGCACCAATCTTTCCGGCGGCCAGCAGCAGCAACTGGCGATTGCACGGGCACTCGCTACGGATCCAAGCATTCTTGTCCTCGATGAACCGACTGAGGGCATCCAGCCGAACATCGTCGAGCACATCGAAAAAGCGATTATTTCGCTCAACCGGGATCATGGGCTGACCATCATCCTCGTCGAGCAGAAGATACGCTTTGCGCGCACTGCTGCGCATCGATTTGCCATCCTCGAAAAGGGACAAGTCGCTGCAGCTGGCGAAACCGCCGACCTCAGCAACGAGCTGATCCACAAGCATATGAGCCTTTAGAGCCGCCGTGGCTTTTTTGGCAGTCGGGATATCCGATGACACCGACGAATGGTCTAGAGCAGAGAGGATTTTGAGATGCTGCGAGTTGAAAGTGTTCTAGGCAGCCGAAGCGATCCGGCCTTGCACGAGGCCATCCACCATCTCGAACATCACCATGCGGTCGAGTTCGTGACGGTCGCGGCCGGCGATCTCGACCGGCGGCGGCTGATGGCGCGGACGGACAAGGGCGAAGAGGTGGCGATCACCCTGCCGCGCGACCAGAAGCTGCACGACGGTGCTGTCCTAGTGCTCGACGACCATCGCGCGGTGATCGTCAGGGCCGGCGAGCAGCGCTGGCTGAGGATCACGCCGCACTCGGCCAGCGATGCGCTGGAACTCGGCTATCACGCCGGCAATCTCCACTGGCGGGTGCGTTTCGACGGCGAGGATCTTCTGGTGGCGCAGGATGGGCCGGCCTCGGCCTATGCCGCGCGCATCGAAGCCCTGGTCTCGGGCGGTCGGGTCAAGCTGACGGAGGAGGCCGAATGAGCCTTTCGGCAACAAATCTGCTCGTCGCCCTGCAGCATGCCGACGGGCAATTCCCGTCAGGCGGCTTTGCTTTTTCGCAAGGGCTGGAGGCATCGTCATCGCTGGCCGACCGGTTGGGTGCATTCGATTTCGCCGATTTCGTAGACATCCAGATCCGCCACCGCTGGGCGGACGCGGACCGTGTCGCGCTGGTGCGGGCGTTTCGGCTTGCCGGCGATCTCGACGCACTTGCCGAACTGGACAGCGAGGTCGAGGCCTCGACCTTCGTCGAGGGGCTGCGGTTGGGCTCGCGCCGCAACGGCACGGCCCTCCTGACTACCCACGGGCGTCTGGGAACCAAGGGAGCAACTGCCTATCGCGGAATGGTCCGCAATGGCAGCGCCTGCGGCCACCTCGCCGTCGTCCAGGGCCTTGTGTGGCAGGCGCTCGGCCTCGACGAGGCGACTGCCGTTGCGATCGGCGGCTACCAGATGGTCGCCTCGTTGGCGACGGCTGCGGTGCGGCTCGGCCTGATCGGGGCCATCGACGCCCAGGCTTCGATGGCCCGGGCGCTGCCCGCGATCGAAGCCGCGGGCAGCAGGCCGGTCGCCGATGGCGAGGCGTTGCGTTCGTTCACGCCGCTTTGCGAGATCGCGGTCGCCATGCACGGCGTGTCCGGCCAGCGCCTGTTTTCGAATTGATGAGGAGCGCACGCCATGTTGCTGACCCCGACCGAACTTGAACGCCTGACCATCTACACGGCGGCCGAACTTGCGCGCAAACGACGGGCAAAGGGGTTGTTGCTCAACTATCCCGAAGCGGTCGCGCTCATTTCCGACGAGATCCTCGAAGGCGCCAGGGAAGGGCGCTCGGTCGCCGAGATGATGTCGATCGGCTCCGCTATCCTGACCCAGGCTGACGTCATGCCCGGCGTGGCGGCGATGCTGCCGATGCTGCAGATCGAGGCGACGTTCCGCGACGGCACCAAGCTGGTCACCGTGCATGAGCCGCTGCGACCGGCCGCCGGTGCTGTTGCCGACGACCTCGAGCCAGGCGCCATCATCACCGAAGAGGGCGAGATCGAGCTGAACGCCGGGCGCCGCAAGCTCACTCTGAAGGTGGTCAACACTGGCGACCGTCCGGTGCAGATCGGCAGCCATTACCATTTCTTCGAGGTCAACAAGGCGCTCGACTTCGACCGCGCAGCCGCCTTCGGCATGCGCCTGGACATTGCCGCCGGCACGGCGGTGCGTTTCGAGCCCGGACAGGAGAAGGACGTGCCGCTCACCACTTTCGGCGGGCAGCAACAGCTCTCCGGCCTCAACGGGCTGTCGAACGGCTCGGCCGACGATGCGGCGGTGAAGGCCGCTGCCCTTGATAACGCCCGCGCCCGCGGCTTCCGCGGCGCCTGAGGGGAGGAACGATCATGGCAACCCTGTCACGCCGCGATTATGCGGCAATGTATGGCCCGACCACCGGCGACGGCTTCCGTCTCGGCGACACCTCGCTCGTCGCTGTCGTCGAAAAGGACTATGCCGTCTATGGCGACGAATGCCTGCATGGCGGCGGCAAGACCTTGCGTGACGGAGCCGGCCTTGCCGCCGGCGTCACCAGTGCCGAGGGCGCGCTCGACTTCCTGTTGTGCAACGTCACCGTGATCGATGCCGTGGTCGGCATCGTCAAGGGCGATCTCGGCATCCGGGACGGCAAGATCGTCGGCATCGGCAAGGCCGGCAATCCGGCAATCATGGACGGTGTCGACCCGCGACTGATCGTGTCGGCGGCAACCACGGTGCGCGACTGCGAAGGCCTGATCGCCACCGCCGGCGCGCTCGACGTGCACGTGCATTTCGACAGCGCGCAATTGTGCGATCATGCCATTGCCTCGGGCATCACCACCATGCTCGGCGGTTCGCTCGGGCCGATCACCGTCGGCATCGATTGCGGCGGACCGTTCAATGTCGGCAAGATGCTGCAGGCGGCGGAAGAGTGGCCGATCAATTTTGGCTTCCTCGGCCGCGGCAATTCGCACAAGCCGGCCTCTCTGGTCGAGCAGATCGAGACCGGTTGCCTTGGCCTCAAGCTCCATGAGGACTGGGGCACCATGCCAGCGTCGATCGACACCTGCCTGACGGTGGCCGACCAGCTCGATTTCCCGGTCCAGATCCACACCGATACGCTGAACGAATCCGGCTTCCTCGAAGATACGCTCGCCGCCATCAACGGCCGCACCATCCACATGTACCACACCGAAGGTGCCGGCGGTGGCCACGCGCCGGACATCATCAGTGTCGCCGGCGTGCCGTGGTGCCTGCCGTCCTCGACCAACCCGACCAACCCCTACACCGTCAACACCTTCGACGAACACCTCGACATGACGATGGTGTGCCATCACCTCAACCCGGCGATCCCCGAGGATGTCGCCTTTGCCGAAAGCCGCATCCGCGCCCAGACCATCGCTGCCGAGGATATCCTGCACGATATCGGCGCGATCTCGATGCTCGGCTCCGACAGCCAGGGCATGGGCCGCATCAACGAGGTGATCTGCCGCACTTGGCAACTTGCCGACAAGATGAAGAAGCAGCGTGGCCGCCTGCCTGAGGAGGCGACGCGCTTTGGCGACAACGAACGCATCAAGCGCTACGTCGCCAAATACACCATCAATGCAGCCCGCACCTTCGGCATCGCCGAGCATGTCGGTTCGCTCGAAGACGGCAAGATGGCCGACATCGTGATCTGGCGGCCTGCCTTCTTCGGCATCAAGCCGGAACTGGTGATCAAGGGCGGTTTCATCGCCTGGGGTGCCATGGGCGACAGCGCCGCGTCGCTGATGACCTGCGAGCCGCTGTTGCTGCGCCCGCAATGGGGCGCCTTCGGACGCGCCAAGCAGGCGCTCTCGGCCTGCTTCGTCAATCCGCTTGCCATCGACCGGGGCCTTGCCGCGACGCTCGACCTGAAGAAGGCGCTGCTGCCGTCGCGCGGCAATCGCGGCCTCACGAAGAAGGACATGCTGCGCAACGATGCCTGTCCCAACATTCGCGTCGATCCGCAGACCTTCGATGTCTTTGTCGACGGCGAACTCGCCACCTGCGAGCCGGCGCATGAGCTGCCGCTGACCCAACGCTACATGCTGAGGTAATATCATGGACGCCAGGACTTCTTCCGCTACATCGTCAGCCTCGCGCGTGGGGGCTGCCCGCATCGGCATCGGCGGGCCCGTCGGTTCCGGCAAGACGGCACTGATCGAACGGCTGATCCCGGCCTTTGCCGCGCGCGGCGTGTCGCTGGCGATCGTCACCAACGATCTGGTGACGGCCGAGGATGCCGAACGCATCCGCCGCTCGGGCCTGATCGACCCGGCTCGCGTCGCAGCCGTCGAGGCGGGCGCCTGCCCGCACACCGTCATCCGCGAGGATCCGACGCTCAACATCGCCGCCGCCGACGATCTGGAAGTGCTGTTTCCCGATGTCGAGCTGATCCTCATCGAGAGCGGCGGCGACAATCTCGCCTCTACCTTCTCGCTCGATCTTGTCGACTGGTGGATGTTCGTCATCGACGTTGCCGGCGGCGACGACATTCCGCGCAAGAAGGGTCCCGGCGTCCTCAAATGCGACCTGCTGGTGGTCAACAAGACCGATCTCGCCCCCTATGTCGGCGTCGATCTCGAGGCGATGGCAGCGCAAGCCGCAACCGCGCGGGCTGGCCGGCCGATGGCGCTCACCAATTGCCGCAGCAATAACGGGATCGACGCGATCGCCGACCGCATCGTTTCGGACGTGTTGTTCAGATGACGAGCCATTGGCCCCAACCGCCTGCTACCTACGCTCTGGTACAGCCGCGCCAGGCCGAGGCACGCTGTGGCCGTTTCGAGCTCGCCTTCTCCCGCCACGGCGCGCGCACCCATCTGGGCCGCCAGTTCGTTTGCTACCCGTTCCACATGACACGGCCGTTCGCGCTCGATAGAGCCATTCCCTCGCTGCTGACGGTCTATCAGCAGTCTTCCTCGGGCGGGCTTTATCGTGACGACAGGCTGACGAGCCGCTACGAGCTCGGTGCCGGTGCGGCAGCCCATATCACCACCCAGGCGGCAACTGTCGTTCATGACTGCCATGGCCAGCCGGCGCACCAAGTGACCGAGATTGTCCTGGAAGAGAATGCATTCCTGGCCGTGACGCCCGATCCGCTGGTGCTGTTTCCCGGTGCATCCAGTTCAAGCACACTCCGGGCCCGGCTCGCGCCCGGCGCCGTGCTGTTATTGTCCGATGCCTTTACCTGCCACGATCCGGAGGGGCGCTTGCGTTCCTTCGACCGGCTTGGCTCCGATGTCTCGATCCGCGACGCGGCAGGCCGGCTGCTCGTGCGCGACAATCTCGAAGTGAGCGGCGCAGATATCGCAGGGCCGGCTTCGCCCATCGGCGGCTGGAAGGTCGTGTCCAACTTCATGCTGTTGGGCGATCCCACCCGGCTTCCGGCAGCCGAAGCACTTGTCGCGCTGAACGATATGGCCTCGGCGATCGTAGGGGTGAGCGCACTTGCCAATGGGGCGGGCTTTGGCCTGCGCTGCCTGGCGGCCGATGCGATCGCTGCCCGCAGCATCGGCGAAAGCCTTTTCGAGCTCGCCGTGGCCGCGGCCTTCGGTATCCAGCCAGTGCCACGACGCAAATGACAACCGCACTCACATCGCAACCGTGAAGGAAAGCCGATCATGAACACCAAGTCTCTCGCCAGGTCCGCCGCGCTGGCCGCCTTCGCCCTGGCGCCAAGCCTCGCCAACGCTCATACAGGTGTCGGTCATGTCGATGGTTTCGCCCACGGCTTTGCTCATCCGCTGGGCGGGCTCGACCACGTCCTTGCCATGGTCATGGTCGGCCTGTTCGCGTCCCAACTTGGCGGCCGGGCCCGCTGGCTGGTGCCGGCGAGCTTCGTTGCGGTGATGGTGCTGGGTGGGGTGCTTGGCCTTGCCGGCATCGCCGTGCCCTTCGTCGAGCTCGGCATCGGCCTGTCCATCGTCGTTCTCGGCGGCGTTGTCGCCTTCAACCTGCGGGCCGGAGTAGCTGCCGCCATGGCGCTGGTCGGTTTCTTTGCGGTCTTCCACGGTTATGCCCACGGCGCCGAGATGCCGGAGAGCGCCAGCGGCCTGGTCTATGGCCTGGGCTTTGTGCTGGCGACCGCAACGCTGCATGCGGCGGGCCTCGGCTTCGGCTTGCTGCTCGACGGCAAGGGCGGGGCGAGGGGCGCGCTGCTTGTCCGTTCGCTCGGCGCAGTGGCGGCTGTCGCCGGTGTCGGCGTGGTGACCGGTCTCGTCTGAGAAGCCATCTGCCGCTGCGCGAGCGCAGCACAACGCGTATGCCCGACAGGAGGTGCCAGGATGAGTATTTCAGTCCCCCTACATCAGGCCCGCCCTGTCGGGTTCCCCCGGGTCGGAGCTGGTGCCGGCAGGAAAGCCGTATCGCTGCCGCTGCAGCAGGACCCGCACGCCGTTCGCGCACCTGGGGAGAACGAACTGCAGGCGGCGATCGGCCGGGAGGTGCGGGCCTGCCGCAAACGCCACGGCATGACCGCCACCGAGCTCGCCAGCGCCGCAAGCATCTCGGTCGGCATGATGTCGAAGATCGAAAACGGCGTCATCTCGGCGTCGCTGACCACGCTGCAGGCCCTGTCCCAGGCACTCGGCGTGCCGATGACCGCGCTGCTCAGGAGCTTCGAGGAAGAGCGCAGCGCCGTGTTCGTCAAGGCGGGGGCAGGCGTCGGGGTCGAGCGGCGCGGCACGCGGGCGGGCCATCAATACAACCTCCTCGGCTATATCGGGTCCGGCTCCAGCGCAGTGTCGGTCGAGCCCTACCTCATCACCCTGGCCAGCGACACCGACACCTTCCCGCTGTTCCAGCACCCGGGAATGGAGTTCCTCTACCTGCTCGAAGGCGAGATCACCTACCGGCACGGCGCGAACCTCTACCATATGGCTCCCGGCGACAGCCTTTTCTTCGAAGCCGACACCCCGCACGGCCCCGAACAGCTGACCCGGTTGCCGATCCGCTTCCTGTCGATCATTTCTTATCCGCAGGGCGGAGAGGATTGATCAGGGTCTTGGTTGGCGAATACGAAAGCTTGTCAACCGAACTGCAGGCGCCTACCCGCGCTCTGGTAAGGCCCGTCATTCAGCGGCATTGCCTGCGAGGACCACCATCGTAAGGCTGGTAGGAGTTGTCTTCGGATCGATATGAACGATACCTGCTGAAGCAGGACTCTGCATGATCGGCGCTGACGTAATCAGCCTTCTCGTTTACGTAGGCCAGTTCGACTCGCCCTGCCGATGGCCGGTATGTGGTTTCCTCGTAACCGTACCCGTCCGTTGAATCGTTGCCCGCACCGGAATATGGCGAGACGCATTCGCGCCGCCCGCCACTATAGGCAGTGTAGCTGTTGTCGTCGGCGCGATAAGAACGGTATCGCTCCGAACACCACTCCAAATGGGCTGCAATCGTCTCGGCCTGTAGACCGTCCTGAGATTGGTTGCTGGCCTCGATCGAGGGGGACGCTCCTTCCATATTCGCGACGTCGGCCACAACGCTGGTCGCGTCGACCTGGGTTGGGGCTTTGGCGGGCAATTGTTGCAAGGCAGACCGGGCTGCCAGGCGATCAAATGCTTGCGCTGCTGGATTCACCTTCACAGGGTGGTCGGTCCAAACGCCGTGTGTGTCCGTGGTCAGGGCGAGTTGTCGTTCCGGCTCGGCCGTGAAGAACGCAGTGGCAGCAATCAGCCCACTCAAGAACATGACCAGCGCCAAACCAAGGCCGCTCACGGCTATCAGCAGGGGTCTCATATCGCGCTCCTGTGGATCTCTCCTGGCACAAATGCGCGACGTCCATGGTGGTTCCGTCGGAATAGATTCGCCGCCAAGACGGAAGGAGGCGGCACCGGTCGCAGTGGAGGGCGGGCAACGGCCCGACCGGGAGCATCTCAACTGGGTCGGGTGCGACGGGGGCGACGTCCTCGGCCCTTTCCGGAGCCGGTCCAGCGACGTCGGAGCTAGTTGTCGATCGAGCCTGCATATCGCGTGGCGCGACCGTTGATTTCGGCGCCTTCAGCAGTGCTGGGCCGCCTCTCAAATAATATCGGCTCCCCGGTGCACTGCGCGATATCCAAGACACAACTCAAGATGTCCTCGAACGCCACGTTCTCGTGCGGGTTCCGGTTTTGGATCTCCTCCGCGATCGCAACGACATTGATAGGTCTCGCGGATCTGGCGGCTGCGACGGCCGCCGATATCTTGTTTCTCAGGTCCTGGGACAGTGCGCGCATCTGGGTGTCTCCTTGATACCGCATCATCGCTCCAGAATGAGGTTTTGGCAAACAAAATCTTCAAATTAAATAACAAAATCATATAGTTAGTCAAATAATGCAAGTGCTTGGAGAGGCCATAGTTAGGCTTGGCCGCCGAATGAAAATGCGACAGCGGTTTAGACCATGACAGTCTTGACTAGGTTTGGGATAAGCTACATATTTTAGCCACTTACTCATTCAGCACATTTATGCCGAAAAAGGTGGTGTCGATGCCTGAGCTTGAGAGAGGCGAACGCCTGCAGATAATGCTCAATGCCGATGAACTGGCGGCTGTCGAGGATTTCCGTTTCCAAAGCAGGATGCCGAGCCGGGCTTCCGCAGTGCGCGAGTTGTTGCGTCGAGGATTGGCAGCGGAAGGTTTCCTGGAAGCGGGCGTGGGGGCGAAGTCGCAAGATTTCGGCGTTCTCAATCCCGATGGAAGCGGCGATCCAGGTTCCGCCTGAAAACGCCCGTAGGTCCTGCCAGGAGGGTCCAACCCAGCGGCAGGGGCGCGCCAGATTGGCGGTGGCGGGTGAAACAGGAAGGCCAAGCTAGACCAACTGCGAGTTCGTGCAGCAGCTGCCGCATGACACGAGTATTCGGCGAAATCTCATGCGCCCAAGGTCAGTCGTCCTCGCCGAGAATACTTCCCGGAATCTCGTTTCCACTGCGACAGAGTCTGCCGGCGGGGCAGCCGCAGGCCTTTAAAGCGTCGCTAGCCGGGCATTCGATATGGTCATTCCGTAGGCTCGGCGTAGCGCCAGCTTCTCTTCCAGAACGGCGATGACAGTTGCGGCAAAATCCGCCTTGTACATTGCGGATAGCCTTGTCAGCCCTCCGGGCGTGAAGACATTGATCTCAAGGAGTTTGTCACCGACGATGTCGAGCCCGACGAGGAACATGCCGTCGCTCACCAGCTTCGGGCGCACAATCTCGGCGAGTGCCAGCATCTTGTCCGTTACCTTGACCTTGCGCGCGGTTCCGGCGGCATGGATGTTGGACCGAACGTCACCCTTGGCTGGCACCCGGCGAAAGGCGGCGTAACTACCATCCCGCTCAAGCGGCCGGCCGTTCAGCAGGAACAAGCGCACGTCACCCGCTTTGGCCTCGGGAATGTAGGCCTGCGCGATCAGATAGCCGTCACCGCTCGCCGCCTCGAAGATCTGGTTCAGGTTGGAATCGTCGGGGGTCGCGATATGGAAGACATTCTTGCCGCCCGATCCCTGGAGCGGCTTGACGATACAGCCCTTTGGCTGATTGTCGATGAAGGCGCGGATCTCGGCAATGCTGCGCGATATCAACGTCGCCGGCCTGACCACCTCGGGGAAGGCCTGGAGGTAGAGCTTGTTTTGTGCCTGGGCTAGCCCATCCGGATCGTTGACCACCATCACCCCGCGTTCCGCGGCAAGCCTCCCGAACATGATGCCCGCATTGGCGGCCCATGGTCGGTCGGTCGCGTCGAGCGACGGGTCGTTGCGCAGGAACAATATGTCGATGTCGCTTATCGAAAAGGTCTTTTTCTCATTCTTCGCGTCCTGCAAGGCAATGTGCAGCTTTTCGGCGGTCTTGTAGGGAGTGGCCGGCAGGACCACGCCATTGACAGCCAGGCTGTCATCCGGCCGTAGAATGAAGTCGCCTGGCTCTAGATAGACAACCGAATGTCCGCGCTGAACTGCTGTCAGCGCAAGCGTGGTCGTCGTGTAGCCGGCAGTTTCTTTCTCGACGGAATTGACGAAGAGGGCAATGCGCATCGGGGCTCCAGTCATGTTGCAATCATGTCGATCGGATCCATCCCGGCCATCGCCTTCTTGAGGCGCGGCTTTGCCACCTCGGATGACAGGAACGCAGGTTCGAGCCGCGGCGCCCGCAGCAGACCGCGCGCGCTCAACTCCTCGATGACGCCGAAATGGGCGGCGGAGATCTTGCCGATCCAGAACGGCGTCAGGCTGCCGCCGTTCCTCAGATGATCGAGCACCTGCATCACGCCGCGCAAATAGATGGCGTCTTTGGCAAAACCACCACCCCGGAAGACACGCAACACCACGTTAAAGGCGCTGCGGCGGTCGAGCCCGAGATCCTCGTGGAGCAACCGGAAGGTTTCTTCGAACGCCGTGCCACCGAGCATCGCCTGGCAAGCTAGAACCCTTGCCGCGATCAGCCTCAACCGTGCCGGTGTCATGCCGCCGACGAGATATTCCGCCAATACGGCCAGTCCCTCTTGCATGCCCTCATAACCGGCGAGGCCGCTGCGCAGGATGGCAAGCCCCTGCATGTCACCGTTGAAGTAGGTCAGCAGGTGAACGCCGATCTCGTGACTAAGCAGCGCCATCAGGCGCTCCGGTGCGAGCTTGGTATCGCGCGACACAAGCAGCCGGTTCCGAGAGACGAGGAGACCGGCTGGCAGATCCGCGCGGATTTCCACCGACGCTTCGAAGTCGGGATAGGCAGTGCGGTATCGGGAGATCATGTCTCGCGCTGCTGTGGCAACGGTGTCGGCGCCGAGGCATTTCTGCCTGATCGACGGCTTGGGGGCAGGCGCCTTTTCGAGAATGCGTCGCGCTCTTGCGGCCAAGTCCGGCTCGACGCTTCCGTAGAGTGCACGCCCGAGCTCAGCGAAGCGAGGGGTTTCGCGCGCCGCCAGCATCGACAGTTGGAGGTCGAGTTCCTGCTGTTTTTCGGAGAGCAGCCCGGCAAGAAGCGGATCTTCGAGATGATCGAGCGAGACCGAGTAGAGTTTCCGCTTCTCTGCGGTGACCTCGAACTCAAGTGGCCTGTACAGCAGCGTTGGCGCCCGCTTGAATCCACCTGCCTCGAATTCCAGCCAGGCCTGCTCGGCATTGATCGGTGTGACCGCGAGCAGGAAATCGAAAGCCGAAGCAACCTTGTCTATGTCCCGGTCGGCGCGGGCGACCGCGTCAATGAAGACACGCCGCCCCAGTGAACGATGTGTTATCGGCGGATCCAGCTTCGACGCCTTGAGGAAAGCGCTGACCGCCTGCAGCGCGGAATCGACCATGTTGGCCACCACAAGATCGCGCAAGGCGGGGTAGATACGCTTGTCGCCAGGCATCCGATAGATCGGCGCAAAGCGCACGGTCAGGCATGCAATGTCGCCGAGAACATCCGAAAGCCACGGTTCTTCGCATGCGACGGGATTGAGGTCGCCGACGCGTGGGGTCCGATATTTTGCCTCTCGTTCGGAGGCAGCCGCAGTGAAGCGCTTGAGTGCAGCCTTTTCCGCCACGGTGTCGCCGCTGGCCAGCGCAATTTCGAAAGGCGGCAGGAACGGTGCATCGTGGGTGAGGTATCGGTCTTCGGCCAACTCTCCCATGTCGATGACCAGGAACGCGCCGCAGCGGCCACGCATCCTTGTCGCCACCAGCCGGGCTACTTCGCCGGCAAGGCTTGAATCGCCTGTGACCAAGTAGGAGGCGTTGGCGGAGGCGGCATCAAATGCTGCGGTGTGATCGGGTCCTATGTAGACGCAGAGAAAGGGTAGCGGCCGGTCTATGTGCAAACGGCTGCCATCGGCGAAATCATGGCGTATGGGTTTTCCCGCATTCAGCAGCGCGTCCAGGTCAGCTTCGATGTGCGCTAGCACAGATGCCGGTTCGACGAGCTTAGGCTTCATCCCATGCCTCGCAGCACCGCCTCTAGGACCGGCACTGTCGACGCCAGCATGGCGCGCAACTGGTCGATCGCGGCCTGGTCGGGCTCACCGCTCCATTCGTCCATGAAAACCTTCTTGAACTCGACCGCGATGGCGCATCCGGTGTTGGGAAAGTTGGCATGGACGAAGCGCGTTTGTTCACCCTTGCCCTGGAAAGACACATTTTCACGCACGTCGATAGGCTTGCCATTGAAGGGGTGGCTGCGCAGGGTCTCGATGAAGGCGTCGACGACCGGCGCCCAGCGCTCCCGGTCCATGGAAAACGTGCCGATGTTGATATCGGGTGCCTCTCTTTGCGATGCGGCCATTGCCTCGGGACCATCGCGCCGGTGATTGTAGCTGTGGACGTCGACAAGCACGAACCTGCCGTAGCGCTTCTCTATTTCCCCGAGCACACGCTTCAACTCGCCGTAGTAGGCATCGTGAAAGGCGCGGGCCTCCGTCACGATCTCCTCGGACGGCTGCTCTCGCCAGACTCTCAGACCCCAGGATTGTTCCGGCGCCAGATAGACCGCAGCCTCACGCGCACGGTTCAAGTCGACTTGAAAGCGCGATCGATGAACGATGATCTGGGTTGGGAAATCAGCGATGAAGCGCTCGGTAAACGGATCTTCCTCTCGCCGCCGGTCGGCGTCGGCAAGACATATGAGCGGCTGGCAAGCCCGACCCAAATCATTGCCACTATGGATAGCTGTCCCGACAACGGGAGATTCTCCCGGCTTGATGGTCCAGCCTGTCGGCGATCCGTCCGAATCTGTCGTAAGCGTGTCCATGCGATCAAAATGCGCGGAGACGGTGGACGGTTCCGGTTCCTCGCGAGCCAAAAAATGTCAGGGCCGGACCTGGCCTCACCTGATGCGCTGTTTCCCATGTCCCAGCGGTCTTCCAGAGGCGTTTTCGAGTGTCGTTGCGGCAATGTGCGGCGGCCCGGCGCTCGGAGGGTCGCTCGAGGCTGTTTGCTGGCTGCGACCGCGCAGGGCATCGGCCAAACTGCCTGGCCAATTGAAGCTCAACTACTCAACGATTTTCCAGTAGGAGTCCTTGCGGAACACCTTGCCGTTGCGAAACGTGTAGAAGTCACAGCCTTGGACCTCTATTCCCGTTCCCTCGCGGGTGGTGCCGGTGAGGGTCCATTTTGAGATGCCGGTATCTGCCGTCGCATCTACGAAATGCTCCACGTTGCCGTAGTGGACATCAGGCAAGCCTTCGAAGCGTGTTGCCAGCGCGTTTCGCACAGTCGGCTTGCCCTCGAAGCGGGAGCCCCAACGCTTGCTTCCCCTCGGCATCTCCAGGATGCAGTCGTCGGAAAAGAACTCCATGATGCGGTCAAGATCGTGCGCATTGAAGGCCTCAGATAGCCCCGTCAGTGTCGACCGAATGTCCATCGCCCGTCTCCGTCCAGTGAGAAAAGCCCGAGGATTTGCTCGCGTGGGTTCTGTGCCCAGGCTTTGAGCCTGTGGGTGCTGTCGGGATGCTATCCTACAACTGTCAGGGCACAATGCGAACAGCATGCCTGCTTCGGCTTCGGGGATCCCGATGCGCGCCATGTTTGGCGGGTTGACCGCCATTGGGATTGTGCAGGCCGGAGGCGATTGCCGTGGGGTTCGCTATCAAACGTGCCTCGGCCCGGCGCCTCAGTTTCGTGCACCTTCTCGAACGGACGTCGGAGTAAGGATTCGCAAGTATCTGATCTGCGGTTGATTCAATGGCTTGTGGATAGGATGGCTGGGGCGCCAGGATTCGAACCTGGGAATGTCGGTACCAAAAACCGATGCCTTACCGCTTGGCGACGCCCCAACAGGCCGCAGGCTTGCAATTATCGAGCCGCAGGCGAGTCAATCGACCGCCGCCTTATATTCAGTGCGCGGCAAAAGCACAATCGCGCCTTTGCCGCTTTTCCTCTGCCAAAAGTGCCTGTTATTCGCCCCACACGGCGAGCTCGTTGCCTGCCGGATCGACGAAGTGGAAGCGCCGGCCGCCCGGGAACGAGAAGATCGGCTTGACGACCGTGCCGCCGGCGTCTTCGACCGCGGCCAGCGTTTGTTCCAGCGACTCGGAATAGAGGATCGGCAGCGGCTTGGCCGCCACTTCGGCCTGGAAACCCCCGTCGAGGCCTTCGGCAAAGGCCGAATAGCCCGGGCCGTAGTCGGTGAAGGTCCAGCCGAAGGCCGCGCTGTAGAAGGATTTGACATGGTCGAGCGTGCCGCCGACCGCTGCCATTTCGATGTAGTCGAGCTTGCCGGTTTTTCTCATTGTCGTCTCCAGAATATGTTCTTGATATGTTCTATACGAGGTGAATGGCTGCCGCAAGCTTCTGGCTACGCCGGTTCATTAATCGATTGTAGGACATCAGGTGGCGGAACTGCGCCTTGCCTTTCGCAGCGCAGCATCATATCGCTCGGCCCAGAAGCGGGCGGCGGCCACCGCCCTGTTCCACACTCAGTCGGCGAGGAGAAGGCATGACCAAGTGGGTTTACAGGTTTGGCGACGGTGCGGCGGAGGGGCGTTCGAGCGATCGCGACCTGCTCGGCGGCAAAGGGGCGAATCTCGCCGAGATGTGCAGTCTCGGCCTGCCGGTTCCGCCCGGCTTCACCATCACCACTGCCGCCTGCAATTGGTTTTATGCCAATGGCCGCAGCTATCCCGAGACACTGGAAGCAGATGTCCGCACGGCACTCGACCATGTCGGTGCGATCACCGGCCGTCGTTTCGGCGATCCCGAAAGCCTGCTGCTCGTCTCGGTGCGCTCGGGCGCCCGCGCCTCGATGCCGGGCATGATGGACACCGTGCTGAACCTTGGCCTCAACGACGTCACCGTCGAGGCGCTGGCTGTCGATGCCGGCGACGCGCGCTTTGCCTATGACAGCTACCGCCGCTTCATCACCATGTATTCCGACGTGGTGCTGGGCCTAGACCACGAGGTTTTCGAGGAGTTGCTCGAAGAAGAAAAGGCGCGTCTCGGCTACGAGCTCGACACCGAGTTCACAGCGGTCCAGTGGCAGGACGTCATCGTGCTCTACAAGGCCAAGGTCGAGGAAGAGCTAGGCCGCTCCTTCCCGCAGGATCCGCATGAGCAGCTATGGGGTGCCATCGGTGCGGTGTTCCAGAGCTGGATGAACCATCGCGCCATCACCTATCGCCGCCTGCACGACATCCCCGAGAGCTGGGGCACGGCAGTCAACGTCCAGGCCATGGTGTTCGGCAACATGGGCGACACCTCGGCGACGGGCGTTGCCTTCACGCGCAACCCCTCGACCGGCGAGAAGATGCTCTATGGCGAGTTCCTGGTGAACGCGCAGGGTGAGGACGTGGTGGCCGGCATCCGCACGCCGCAGAATATCACCGAAGCCGCGCGCATCGCCGCCGGCTCCGACAAGCCCTCGCTGCAGAAGCTGATGCCGGAAGCGTTCAACACTTTCGTGGCGATCTCCAATCGCCTCGAACAGCACTACCGCGACATGCAGGATCTCGAATTCACCATCGAGCGCGGCAAGCTGTGGATGCTGCAGACCCGTTCGGGCAAGCGCACCGCCAAGGCAGCGCTCAAGATCGCCGCCGAGATGGCTGGCGAGGGGCTGATCACCAAGGATGAGGCGATCTGCAGGATCGACCCGTCGTCGCTCGACCAGTTGCTGCACCCGACCATCGACCCCAAGGCGCAGCGCGAGGTCATCGCGGTCGGCTTGCCGGCGTCGCCTGGTGCCGCCACCGGCGAGATCGTGTTCTCGTCCGACGAGGCCGAGGAACTGAAGTCGGCCGGGCGCAAGGTCATCCTCGTGCGCATCGAGACCAGCCCCGAGGACATCCACGGCATGCATGCCTCCGAAGGCATCCTGACGACGCGCGGCGGCATGACCAGCCACGCGGCGGTGGTTGCCCGCGGCATGGGCAAACCTTGCGTCTCCGGTGCCGGTTCGCTGCGCGTCGACTATCGCGCCGGCACGCTGATGGCCATGGGCCACACCTTCCGCAAGGGCGACATCATCACCATCGACGGCTCCAGCGGCCAGGTGCTGAAGGGCTCGGTGCCGATGCTGCAGCCGGAACTTTCCGGCGACTTTGCCGCGATCATGGAATGGGCGGATGTTGCGCGCCGCATGAAGGTGCGCACCAATGCCGAGACGCCGGCGGATGCGCGCATGGCGCGCTCCTTCGGCGCAGAGGGCATCGGCCTTTGCCGCACCGAGCACATGTTCTTTGACGGCGACCGCATCGTTGCCATGCGCGAGATGATCCTCGCCGACACCGAAAAGGACAGGCGCACGGCCCTTGCCAAGCTGTTGCCGATGCAGCGCTCGGACTTCATCGAGCTGTTCGAGATCATGGCCGGCCTGCCGGTGACGATCCGTCTGCTCGATCCGCCGCTGCACGAGTTCCTGCCCAAGACCGAGGAAGAAATCGCCGAAGTCGCCGGAGCGATGAACGTCTCGGCCGACAAGCTGCGCCAGCGCACCGAGGCGCTGCACGAGTTCAACCCGATGCTCGGCCATCGCGGCTGCCGTCTCGCCGTTTCCTATCCCGAGATCGCCGAGATGCAGGCGCGCGCCATCTTCGAGGCGGCTGTCGAGGCCGGCAAGAAGACCGGCAGCCCTGTGGTTCCCGAGGTCATGGTGCCACTGGTCGGCCTGATGAAGGAACTCGACTACGTCAAGGCGCGCATCGATGCGGTTGCCAAGAGCGTCATGCAGGAAACTGGCGTCAACATCGATTATCTCGTCGGCACGATGATCGAGCTGCCGCGCGCCGCCATCCGCGCCCATGTCATTGCCGAGGCGGCCGAATTCTTCTCCTTCGGCACCAACGATCTGACGCAGACGACCTTCGGCATCTCGCGCGACGATGCGGCCTCGTTCCTCGAGACCTACCGCCAGAAGGGCATCATCGAGCAGGACCCGTTCGTTTCGCTGGACATCGAGGGCGTCGGCGAACTGGTGAAGATCGCAGCCGAGAAGGGCAGGGCGACCCGTCCCGATATCAAGCTCGGCATCTGCGGCGAGCATGGCGGCGACCCGGCGTCGATCCGGTTCTGCGAAAGCGTCGGGCTGGACTATGTATCGTGCTCGCCATTCCGCGTGCCGATCGCACGGCTGGCGGCAGCGCAGGCCGCGGTGAAGGCGAAAAGGTAAGAACTGCCAACTGATTGAATCAATTCGGCTATACCCAATCCGCAAATTGGGCATAGCCGGCTGGATCAGGTGATCTCGGCAGCTCGCTGTGCGATGCGGCCTCAGGCTGCGGCGCGGAATGCCTCGACCACGCCGACATAGGCTTCAGCGAGCTTTGCCAGCGGGCTAGTGCTGCGCGATGCCGACTCGACCTTCAGCCTGCCGCCACTGACGGGAAGCGAAAGCAGCAGGAACTGGCGGCGCGCACCGTCGCCGATCGAGGCGGCCGCGACATGCCTGTCTTCGCCGTCGTCGTCGATGCGCATCTTGAAGAGCAGGATACCGCCAACAGCCTCGAGGGCGTCGTCCACGAGCTGCGTGAATTCTTCCTCCGTCACGCTGGTGGCAGCGATTTCCAGGCCTTCGGCAGGTGTTGGTTCGATCGCCTCGTCGTCCGCGTTGCCGGGTTCGGGCGCGAGGTCTTCGGGCGACAGCGCGACAGTTTCAAGTTCAGTGGAACCCTCTGCCATCGGCTCCTGCACCTCGGTCGCTGTCGTCTCCGGCGATTGCTCGGCTTCGAATACCTCGGCTTCGAAGATCTCGGGTTCGATCATGCCGGGCGTTTCTTCCGCCGACAGTTCGAGAGGTTCCGTCGCTTCCATGGCTGGTTCGCCGACTTCCGGCTGGGAATCAGCTTCGACCTCTGCCTCTTCGACCGGGGCAACCGTCTCGCCGGCGGCCACTTGCACACTGGCATCCGGCTGTTCAGGCGCTACTGTCTGTTCAGATTGTGTGTCGGTCTGCGGCAGGACTTCGTCCTCCGCGCGCGGCTGCGTATCCATGTGATCCCTCACATTACTCTACCCACCACACCAGCCGGTAATAAAGGTTAACCGGGACCGTGGCCGCAATGTGGCCGCCGGCATTTTGCCGGCTCGGCTTGGCGGTGGTCAGGCTGGACAATCGCGCCATTGCGACCAGAATGGCCGCATACGATCTGGGAGGATCCGCATGCTTGGACTGATGCAGGAATGGCCGCTGCTGTGCCACAAGATCATTGACCATGCCGCACGGCAGCACCCGCACCGGGAGATCGTGTCGCGGTCGATCGAGGGGCCTATCGTCCGCACCAACTATGCCGAGCTGCGCACGCGGTCCCTGAAGGTTGCGCAACGGCTGGAGCGCGATGGCTACAAGACAGGCGACCGCATCGCTACGCTGGCGTGGAACTCCGCGCGGCACATGGAGGCGTGGTACGGCATCATGGGCATGGGCGCGGTCTACCACACGCTCAACCCGCGCCTTTTTCCCGAGCAACTGGTTTGGATCATGAACCATGCCCAGGACCAGGCGCTGTTCGTCGACCTGACCTTCGTGCCACTGGTCGAAAAGATCGCGTCACAGGTGCCTTCGCTCAAGCGCATCATCGTCCTGACCGACGCCGCCCACCTGCCGCAGACGACGTTGCCGAATGTCACGGCCTACGAGGAGTGGCTGGCAGAGGCCGATGGCGACTATGCCTGGAAGGCGCTCGACGAGCATGCGGCAGCCGGCATGTGCTATACCTCGGGCACGACCGGCGATCCCAAGGGCGTCGTCTACAGCCACCGTTCCAACGTGCTCCACGCCATGATCGCGGTGATGCCGGACGCGATGGGCATTTCGGTGCGCGACGTGGTCATGCCTGTGGTGCCGATGTTCCATGCCAATGCCTGGGGCCTTGCCCAGAGCACGCCGATGGTCGGCGCGAAATTCGTCATGCCCGGTGGCAAGATGGACGGCGCCTCGATCTACGAAATGCTCGACACCGAACGCGTGACTTTCACCGCTGCCGTGCCGACGGTGTGGCTGATGCTGCTGCAGCATCTCGAAGAGACCGGCAAGAAACTACCGCATCTCAACAAGGTGGTGATCGGCGGCTCGGCCTGCCCACGCACGGTCACCGAGAAGTTCGAGCGCAACTACGGCGTCGAGGTCATCCACGCCTGGGGCATGACCGAGATGTCGCCGCTGGGCACCTTGTGCACGATCAAGCCGGAATATGACGATCTTGAAGGCAACGACCGGCTGAACCTCCAGCAGAAGCAGGGCTATACGCCTTTCGGCGTCGAGATGAAGATCACCGACGACGACAACAATGAACTGCCCTGGGACGGCAAGACGTTCGGCAGGCTCAAGGTGCGCGGCCCGGCGGTCTCCGGCTCTTATTTCGGTGGCGCCAGCGCCGAGCAGTTCGATGCCGACGATTGGTTCGACACCGGCGACGTCGCCCATATCGACATCAACGGCTACATGCAGATCACCGATCGCTCCAAGGATGTGATCAAGTCCGGTGGCGAGTGGATTTCCTCGATCGAACTCGAAAATCTCGCCCTCGGGCATCCCGATGTCCAGGAAGCGGCGGTCATCGGGGTCAAGCATTCGCGCTGGGACGAGCGTCCGCTGATGGTTGTCGTGCGCAAGCCGGGCAGGGAGCCTGAGAAGGCCGACATATTGGCTTTCCTCAACGGCAAGGTCGCCAAATGGTGGATGCCGGACGATGTCGCTTTCGTCGACGAGATCCCGCACACGGCAACCGGCAAGATCCAGAAGATGGCGTTGCGCGAGAGGTTCAAGGACTATCGGCTGCCATCCGACACCGCCGGATGAGCAGGTTCATGTGCGGGACGGCGGCAAGCGTCGCCTTTCCGCTTCAACCGGGGCATGAAACCCTCTAGTTTGCACCAGCAGCAATTTTCGCCGTGGGGACGGCAATGCTGTGACATTGCAGGTGGGTACGGGGTTCCATGGTCGAGTTCCAGTCGAGATATCATGAGCAGCGCACCACGCGTTCGGCCGGGCTTTCGCGCGGCATGGCGTCCTTCGCCGCGGTGCTGCTGATCACCGCCGTGCTTGGCCATCGCCGCGGCCTGGTAGAAACCACGGCGTTCTTCTGGGTGCTTGGCATCGTCGCACTGCTTGCGGCCTTCGCGCTGCTGCTATCCGGCTTTGCCTTTTCGCGGCTGTGGAAGTTTGGCGATCGCGGCGGCCACGACCTGACCGCCGGCGCCTTGCTGGGGCTTGCAGTTCTCGCGCCGTTTGGCTTCGTCGCTTATCAGATCGCCACCTTGCCGATGTTGCGCGACATCTCGACAGATGCCGAGGTTCCGCCGGCGCTGACTGCGGCTGTGTCGTTGCGAACGCCTGTGATGAACAGTCTGGAATTGCCCTCAGCCGGTGAGCGCGCCTTGCAGGCCCAGGCCTATCCGCTGGTCGCAGGGCGGCGTTACGACCTGTCGCTCGACCGGGTCCTGGAGAGCGTCGCGGTCATCCTGGGTCGACAGGGCTGGGAGGTCGTCGTGCCGCCGCCGGCTACCGAGCAGGCCAGCGGCGAGGTCGATATCGAGGCCGTGGCGCGGACCTTCGTTCTGGCCCTGCCGTCGGACGTGGCGATTCGGCTGGTGGATGACGGCGATTCGACCTTCGTCGACATGCGCTCCGCCTCGCGCTACGGCCGTCACGATCTCGGTGACAATGCCGAGCGCATAACGGCGTTCCTGGCCGAGCTCGACCAGGAGATTGCCGCCCAGGCAGGCACGGCTACCACCGCAATCCCCGCAAACCCCACGCAGTAACCTATCTGGCCGGCGAATAGATGCTGTCGATTGCCGGGGCCTCGTTGCTGATGGCCTTGCCGCGCCCGACCAGATCTTCGAGATGGGCGAGGACCGATAGCCCCGCTGCGCCGTAGAGCCGGGGATCGGTGTCGCGATAGATCGCGCGCACGATGTCTGGAATCGAGCTGTCGCCCTTGTCGAGCCGTTCGAGGATGGCCCGCTCGCGCATCATGCGGTGGGTCTTGAGCCCGCGCACGAATTGCTGTGGCGACACCACCGGGCCGCCATGGCCGGGCAGGTAGGTGCGGTCGTCGCGCGCGATCAGCTTGTCGAGCGACGCCATGTAGTCGGACATTGCGCCATCTGGCGGGGCGACGATCGAGGTCGACCAGGCCATGACGTGGTCGGCCGAAAACAAGATGCCGGTGCCTTCGAGCGCAAAGGCGGCGTGATTTGCGGCGTGACCCGGCGTCAGCACCGTTCGCATGCGCCAGCCGTCGCCATCGACAAGCTGGCCGTCTGCCGTGACGAGATCGGGGACGAAGTCGGTATCGCTGCTGGCATCGAGCGGGGCGACTTCGCCGATCCGCAGCGGCCGCGCCGACCGGTGCGGCCCTTCGGCAACGGTGATTGCGCCAGTCAGGGCCTTGAGGCGCGCTGCGAGCGGCGAGTGGTCGCGATGCGTGTGGCTGACGAAGATATGGCTGACGGGCCGCCCGGCGATGGCATGGATCAACGCCTCCAGGTGGGCGTCGTCGGCCGGGCCGGGATCGAGGACTGCCAACGTGTCGTGGCCGATGATGTATGTGTTGGTGCCGTGGAAGGTGAAGGCGCCAGGATTGTTGGCGGTTATCCGTACGACGCCCTCGGCGATCGGGACTGGCTCGCCGTAGGCGGGGTCGAAGCGTGTATCGAGGTCGAGGGACATGGCCGGCCGATATCTGTGAGTTCGAGGAGCCAGTGGCAAATTCGTTTGCCGCTTAGCACGGAAGACAATATAGGGAAAACCACGACTGACGTGTCCAGGCACGCGCATTACAAGGGGATTTACATGTCCGTATCCAGCAGTTCCACCGCGCTTATCTCTGCGGCATTGCCCGAAAAGGGCGCGACGCGCTTGGCGACTCAGCTTCTTCTGGCCGTTGCCGGTTCGCTGCTGCTCATCGCCTCGGCGAAGACCAAGGTCATGCTCGGACCCGTCGACATGTCGCTGCAGACGCTCGCCGTCCTCGGCATAGCCGCAGCCTATGGCCTGCGTCTCGGCCTTGCAACGATCCTGCTCTACATGGCCCAGGGCGCCATGGGTTATCCGGTGTTCCAGAGCACGCCCGAGAAGGGCCTCGGCATTGCCTACATGCTCGGCTCGACCGGTGGCTATCTCGCCGGTTTCGTCGCCATGGTGGCGATCGTCGGCTGGGCCGTGGACCGCGGCTGGGGCCGCAGCATCGTCAAGATGCTCGGCGCCATGCTCGTCGCCGAAGTCGTGATGATGGCGATGGGCTTCTCGTGGCTGTCGCTGCTGATCGGCGCCGAGAAGTCGTGGCAGTTCGGCGTCGTGCCGTTCATCGTGCCGGACCTGATCAAGGTGGCGCTCGCTGCCGCAGCCGTTCCGGCGATCTGGGCGCTGCTTCCCAAGAAGGGCTGATCGGCCGACAACCGCATGCTGGTTTTAGCAACGCCCCGGCTCTAGAAAGGCCGGGGCGTTCTGCATTTGAAGAGCATTGGGATCATGACTGTTCTTGTTACGGGCACGGCCGGGTTCATCGGTTTCCACGTCGCCAGGCGGCTTCTGGCGGAGGGGTACGACGTTGTCGGCTTCGACAGCGTCACCGACTACTACGACACCTCGCTCAAGCGTTCGCGGCTGGAAATCCTGGCGGAAAGCAGCGATTTCCGCTTCATCCGGGCCGATCTCGCCGATGCGGCAGCGGTAAAATCGGCCTTCGAATGCCGCCCGGAGGTAGTCATCAACCTCGCCGCGCAGGCCGGGGTGCGCTATTCGCTCGACAACCCGCAAGCCTATGTCGATGCCAATGTCACCGGCTTTCTGAACATCCTGGAGAACTGCCGCGCAACGCAGCCGAAGCACCTGATCTACGCCTCGTCGAGTTCGGTCTACGGCGGCAACAAGAAGCAGCCCTATTCGCCGCGCGACGGCGTCGATCACCCGGTCAGCCTCTACGCGGCGACGAAGAAGGCCAACGAATTGATGGCGCATACCTACAGCCATCTGTTTGGCGTGCCGGCCACCGGCTTGCGCTTCTTTACCGTCTACGGTCCATGGGGGCGGCCCGACATGGCCTACTACAAGTTCACCCGCGCCATCTTCGCCGGCGAGCCCATCGACATCTACAACAATGGCGATATGTACCGCGACTTCACCTATGTCGACGACATCGTCGAAGGCGTCGTGCGCCTCATCGACCTGCCGCCTAAGGCCGATCCCGACTATGACATCGCCACCGGCGGCGCCTCTGGAAGTTGGGCGCCGCATCGCGTCATGAACATCGGCAACCGCCGCAAGGAGCATCTGATGGAGATGATCCGCATTCTCGAGCGTGCGACCGGTCGCGAGGCGGTGAAGAACTTCATGCCGCTGCAGCCGGGCGACGTGCTCAGCACGTGGGCCGATGTGAGCGACCTCGAGGCATTGATCGGCGAGCTTCCGCACACGCCGATCGAAGAGGGATTGGTTCGCTTCGTCGATTGGTACGGCAGGTACTACCGCGTCCAATAACCGAGGCATTCAGGCATACTGGCCTCCGGTCGCAGTACTGCCGGCCACACTTCCAGGAAGATAGCTTGCGCCGCCGCCAGCGGTATCGATGACCCCGTTGAGTGTCGCACTGTAGCGCTGGCCGGTCGCGCTGCCGCTGAATGTCATGCCGGCGCAGGCGATGTCGCCATGCCGGCAGGAGGCAAAGGCGGTCGAGAAAGCGGGCGTACCTACCAGCGTGACCGTCCGGCCTTCGGTGTTGATGAACCCGCCAGTCTGCGCCGACCAATGCATCGGCGATGCGCCTGAAATGGCGTAGTTGCCGGTAGCGGCCGCCGCGCCATTGTTCTGGCACAGGATGTGTGCCTGGGCGCAGGCGCCGAAACGGACGTTCTGGAACTGGAGCGTGCCGCCGTCGGCGTTGAGGCCGAAGCCGCTGGCTGTCGTCCGGATCTCCATGTCCTTGACCAAACAACCCGTGCCGGAAGGTGCGTTGATGGCGTTCGCATTGTTGGTCGAGACGATCACATTGGCCGGTGCTCCGCTGTTGCCGGCAATGACAAGCGCCGATGGGGCAGCCTGGCCGGTCATCGCCGGAACGACGATCGCGCCGCTGTAGGTGCCATCAGCGACCTGGATGGTGACCGTGAAACCTGCCATGTCGAGGCTCGCGGCGACATCGAGCGCCTTCTGAATGGTCAGGAAGGCTCCGCCGCTGGTGTCCCCCAGCCCGTTATTGGTATCCGAACCGTCCGTTCGGACGAAATAGCTCCGGTTGGCGGCGAGCGATTCGCGGATATGGCGCTTGGCCGTCGCCTGGTTCGGGTCGGTCAGGGTGAGGCCAGCCGGCAAAAGCACGCGCCCGTCTGAACGGCTGACCTTCAAAGCCTCCGTCCAGGCGCCGCCATCTGCTGAAACCTTGAGGTGCCAGTCGTCGTCGCCAGCAAGACCGAACTCGGCGCGGCCCGAATAGCCGGTCTGAAACAGCAGCGAGGCGTTGTCGCCTGCGGCGGCCTTGTTGATCTTGACCTGCTGGCCGGCGCCGAGATTGTCGAACAGCACCGCCTGGCTCTTTACAGACAGTCGGTTGGTGGTGTCGGCTGTCGTGTTGACGCCGACCATGGCCGCCGGGTTGATGCCGAGCGCGATGGTGTCGACCCAGCCGCTGCCGTCATGGGCAAGGATGCGCTGCTCGTCGGCGACCCAGGTGAGCCAACCCTTGACCGGGATGTGGAAGGCCCAGTCGCCGTCCTGCCAGGCGGCGACCTGGCCGACCTTGCCGACCCAGCCGCCCGTTGCAGCAGCGGCGACGATGTAGCGATCACCCTCGGCAGGTACAGCAGGGGGCGCCGCCAGATGCCGGTCGAGCACCGAGAGCTGCACGACGATATCGAGCGCCTGCAGCGCTTCGTTGTGGGTGACGTGCTTCTGTGCCTGCGACGGCATGATGAAGGGCATTTTCAGGTTGGTCGTCTGTTCCAAGGCGGGCTCCTGTCGTTGGCTCTTGCGCCATGATAGGGCCGGCCGGAAGGGGGTGGAAAAGCGGGCGCGTCTATCCACGTCTCGAGCCCCTTCAGGCATGCGGTGGAATTGCATTCCTGAAGATGTGACGCGTGGGGCAAATCTGACTTGGCAGGCCGCGAAATTTGGTCTTGCACTGCTTGAGGCGCCTCCTGCTTGCAGGGACAATGCGCGCATCAGGTCGTTTCGGCTCCAAAGCCGCGGCCAAGGAACGTTTTCCGAAGGCTTTTCAATGCTTGCCAGACTGACTCACCTGGACCGTCTCGAGGCGGAGGCGATCCACATCTTCCGTGAGGTCGCAGCCACTTTTTCCAAGCCGGTAATGCTCTATTCCGTTGGGAAGGATTCCTCGGTCCTGCTGCATCTGGCGATGAAAGCCTTCTACCCGGCCAAGCCGCCATTCCCGTTCCTCCATGTCGACACCACATGGAAGTTCCGCGAGATGATCGAGTTCCGCGACACCATGGCGCGCGAGCTCGGCTTCGATCTTCTGGTCCACGTCAACCCGGACGGCGTCCGCGACAACATCAATCCGTTCGACCATGGCTCGAACACCCATACGCATGTGATGAAGACGGTCGGCCTGCGCCAGGCGCTCGACAAATACGGCTTCGATGCGGCCTTCGGTGGTGCTCGTCGCGACGAGGAGAAGTCGCGCGCCAAGGAGCGCATCTTCTCGTTCCGCAACGCCCAGCATGCCTGGGACCCGAAGAACCAGCGCCCGGAGATGTGGAAGATCTTCAACACCCGCGTGGCCGCAGGTGAATCGATCCGCGTCTTCCCGCTGTCCAATTGGACCGAGCTCGATATCTGGCAGTACATCCTGCAGGAAGACATCCCGATCGTGCCGCTCTATTTCGCCAAGCATCGCCCGGTGGTCGAGCGCGACGGCATGCTGATCCTGCGCGACGACGATCGCATGAAGCTCCATCCGGGCGAGGTGGTGGAGAACCGGCTGGTGCGCTTCCGCACGCTGGGCTGCTACCCGCTCACCGGTGCCATCGAATCCGATGCCGACAGCCTCGAAGGCATCGTCAGCGAAATGCTGACCGCTCGCACCTCCGAGCGGCAGGGACGCCTCATCGACCGCGACGAAGCCGGCTCGATGGAAAAGAAGAAGCGCGAAGGGTATTTCTGAGCATGCGCCACGCACTGGCAAACAAGGTCGAGGCTGCAGAAAGCGTCCGCGAATATCTCGCCGGCCAGGAGCAGAAGTCGCTCCTGCGCTTCCTGACCTGCGGGTCGGTCGATGACGGCAAGTCGACGCTGATCGGCCGCCTGTTGTCCGATACCAAGCAGATCTTCGAGGATCAGCTTGCCGCGCTGGAGCGCGATTCCCGCAAGCATGGCACCACGGGCGAGGACGTCGACTTCGCGCTGCTGGTCGACGGGCTGGAAGCCGAGCGCGAGCAAGGCATCACCATCGACGTCGCCTACCGCTTTTTCGCCACGCCGAAGCGCAAGTTCATCGTCGCCGACACCCCCGGTCATGAGCAATACACGCGCAACATGGCGACCGGTGCCTCGACGGCTGACCTCGCCATCGTGCTGGTCGACGCGCGCCAGGGCGTGCTGCGCCAGACGCGGCGGCATTCGATCATCGCTTCGCTGCTCGGCATCAGGAACATCGTCGTCGCGGTCAACAAGATCGACCTTGTCGGCTTCGACCAGAAGGTGTTTGACCGCATCACCGCTGAATACGCCGCCTTCGCCGAGAGCCTGGGCTTCAAGTCTGTCGTGCCGATCCCCATGTCGGCGCGCTTTGGGGACAACGTGACCCGGCGTTCGGAAAAGATGGGCTGGTATTCGGGCCCGACCCTGATCGAGCACCTCGAATCCGCGGTCGTCGAGGAAGAGGCGGTCGAGCGCCCGTTCCGCTTTCCGGTGCAATATGTGAACCGGCCCAATCTCGATTTCCGCGGCTTCGCCGGCACCATCGCCTCAGGCTCGATCTCGCAGGGCGACGAGATCGTCGTCGCCAAATCGGGTAAGCCGTCCACGGTCAAGCGTATCGTCGCCCAGGGCGGAGACCTGCGCACGGCGGTCGCCGGCCAGGCGATCACCATCGTGCTCGAAGACGAGGTCGAGGTTTCCCGCGGTAACCTGCTGGTGGCGCCTGCGGCACGGCCGCATGTCGCCGACCAGTTCGCTGCCAATGTCGTCTGGTTCGACGAACAGGCGCTGCTGCCAGGGCGTTCTTACATCCTGCGCACCGAGACCGACCAGGCCAGCGCCACCGTCACCGACCTCAAGTATCGGATCAACGTCAATGACTTCGCCCATGAGGCGGCGAAGTCGCTGGAGATGAACGAGGTCGGCGTCTGCAACATATCGGCCCAGTCGCCTGTTGCCTTCGACAGCTTCGCCGACAACCGCACCACCGGCGCCTTCATCCTGATCGACCGGATCAGCAACGCCACCGTCGGCGCCGGCATGATCCTGCATCCGCTGCGCCGGTCGGAGAACATCCACTGGCAGTCGCTCGACGTGACCCGTCACGCCCGTGCCGACCTCAAGAACCAGCGCCCGGCGGTATTGTGGTTCACCGGCCTGTCGGGCTCCGGCAAGTCGACGGTTGCCAACCTGCTGGAAAAGAAGCTGCACGCCACCGGGCGCCATACCTACGTGCTGGACGGCGACAACGTTCGCCACGGGCTCAACCGCGATCTCGGCTTCACCGATGAGGACCGCGTCGAGAACATCCGCCGCGTCGCCGAGGTTGCCAAGTTGATGGCCGACGCCGGTCTGATCGTCATCGTCTCGTTCATCTCGCCCTTCCGTGCCGAGCGCCGCATGGCGCGCGAACTGATGGGGCAGGGCGAGTTCGTCGAGGTGTTTGTCGACACGCCGTTCGAGGAATGCGCCAAGCGCGACCCGAAGGGTCTCTATGCGCGGGCTCTTGCCGGTGCGATCAAGAATTTCACCGGTGTCGATTCGCCCTATGAAACGCCGGAGAATCCTGAGATTCATCTCCAGACCCTCGGCAAGACCCCTGAAGAGATGGTCGAGGCGGTCGAGGCCTGGCTGAATGAGCGAGACATTGCAGAACACCAATACGACGACGGCGGCGGCATCTGACGAGGCCATCCTCGAAGTGATCGAGCGCCTGGCCCTGGATGCCGGGCGGGCGGTCATGGAGGTTTTTCATTCGGAAATCAAAGTGACGGACAAGGCAGATGCCTCGCCCGTCACCCAGGCCGATCGTGCCGCGGAACGCGTGATCCTCGAGGGCTTGCGCGCAGCGTTTCCCGATGTGCCGTGCGTTGCCGAGGAAGAGGTCGCCGAGGGCATCGTTCCGCCCGAGCTCGGCCAGGTTTTCTTCCTGGTCGATCCGCTCGACGGCACCAAGGAATTCGTCAGGCGCCATACCGATTTCACCGTCAACATCGCGCTGATCAGGGGCGGCGCACCGGAAATCGGCGTGGTCTATGCGCCGTGCACGGGGCGCTTCTTCTCAGGCCGGCCGGGCAAGGCGGTAGCCTTCGAGGCCCGAGACGGCCTTGCCGTCTCGGAACGCCGTCGCGTTCATGTGCGCGAGGGCCGCCAGCCGCTGACCATCGTTGCCAGCCGTTCTCACCGGACGCCCGAAACCGATGCCTTCATCAAGAAGGTCGCGGCAGCCGAGATCGTGTCTGTCGGTTCGTCGTTGAAGTTTTGTTTGGTGGCTGCCGGCGAGGCGGACATCTATCCGCGCTTCGGCCGGACGATGGAATGGGATACCGCGGCAGGCGATGCCGTGCTGCGCGCGGCCGGCGGGATCACCCACACCCTGGACGGCGCGCCGCTCGTTTATGGCAAGCGCAACCAGGCCGACGACGAGGATTTCGCCAACCCGCACTTCGTCTCGACAGGCCGGATCCTCGACCCGGCCTTCATGTTCTGATCGGAAGTGGCGTCTTACTCGGCCGCGATCTTGGCCGAGTTCGAGCCGACATAATTGCGGATCGTGGTGATGATCCGGTCCTGGTCGGCTTCGCTGAGATAGGGATGCATTGGCAGGCACAGGATGGTGCCTGGGACTGCGTCGGAGACCGGCAGGCCGCCCGGCACACGCGGGTAGTGGCTATAGGCCACCTGCACATGCAGCGGCTTCACGTAGTAGATGACCGACGGGATGCCCTGCGCCTGCAGATGCGCCTTCAGCCCGTCACGGTCGGCGGTCTCGATGGCATACTGCGCCCAAGCGGAGCGGCCAGCGGTTGGCGCGCGTGAGGCTTTCACCACATCGCCGAGGCCGTCAGCGTAGCGCTTGGCGATGGTGGCGCGGGCCTGCATCTCGTCTTCGAGGATCGCCAGCTTCTCGATCAGGATCGCCGCCTGCAGTGTGTCGAGGCGCGAGTTCAGGCCGACATGGATGTTGTCGTACTGGGTCTCGCCCTTGCCGTGGAAGGCGAAGGAGCGCAGCCGCGCGGCGAATTCGTCGTCGTTGGTGAACATCGCGCCACCGTCGCCGTAGCAGCCGAGCGGCTTGGCCGGATAGAAGCTGGTGGCGGCGACATGACCGTAGGCGCCGCACATCTTGCCGTCCTGCGAGCCGCCGATCGACTGGGCGGCGTCCTCGATGACGAGGAGATTTTCGCGCTTGGCGATGGCGTCGATCGCCGCATAGTCGGCGGCGATGCCGAACAGGTCGACGGGGATGATCGCCCTGGGCTTGAGGCGGCCTTCCGCCTTGACCATGGCGATCGCCGCTTCGAGGCTCTCGATCGAGATGTTGTAGGTGTCGGGTTCGATGTCGACGAAGACCGGCTCGGCCTTGGCAAGCGCCACGACCTCGGCGGTCGCGGCAAAGGTGAAGCTCGGCACGAACACCGCATCGCCCGGGCCAATGCCGGAGGCCAGCAGCGGCAACAGAAGCGCGTCGGTACCGTTGGCGCAGGCGATGACGTGCTTGACGCCGACATACTTGGCGAGCTGGTTCTCGAATTCGGTGACTTCAGGCCCAAGAATGTAGCGGCCCTCGTCGACGACCTTGTCGATAGCCGCCTTCAGACGGTCGCGGATTCGTTCGCGCTGCGCGCCGAGATCGATGAACTGCATGATGGCCCCAAAACCCAATCGTTTTCTTCGGGCCGCTGATAGCAGAGTTGATGAGTCCGAAAAAGCCGAGCCCCCTGCGGCATCCATGGCGCGGCTGCGGTTCTTGTTACTTTCGGTTGCAGCAATTTCGCGCTCAAATTGGCGGAAAACATGGGATTTCCCGCGCTGCCCGTTGAGCCGGCTTGGCGATGCGAAACATAAAGTGATCGGCGAAATCGCCGGAAAACGCCTGTTTCAGGCCAGTTCGCGCCGCCACGGCGGGTTTGCGCCAGCTCTCGACACGGTCACGGCCGCAGCCCGCGCACCGAGCGAAAGTGCTGCTTCGATGGCTGATTCCGAAAGCTCGGCGACAGCGCTCTTGGTCAGGGCATCCTGCGCGTGCAGGGCAGCAAGCACGCCGGCGTTGAAGGTGTCTCCGGCGCCGACCGTATCGACCACGGTTACCTTTTCGGGTGTCACCGAGACGGTGTGCCGGGCGCTGTAGGCGGTGGCGCCCTTGCTGCCCTTGGTGACGATCACCAGCTTGGGTCCCTTGCGCAGCCAGTCAGCCGCGATCTCTTCATGGCTGCCGGTCTCGCCGAACCAGGCCAGGTCTTCGTCGGAAAGCTTGACGATATCGGCCATGGCGAGCATCCGCTGCATCCGTTGGAGGTGCGCCTGCTTGTCCTGGATGAAGCCCGGCCGGATGTTCGGGTCGAGCATCGTCACCCGGTGCCCGTGCTCGCGCTTCATCAGCGCTTCATAGGCCGAACCGCAGGGTTCCGGGATCAGGCTGATCGCCCCGAACAGCAGGGCGTCGATGTCGTCGCCCAGCGCGGGCAGGTCGGCCTCGGTCAGCATCCGCCCGGCGGTGTTTTCGTCATAAAAGGTGTAGGTGGCATGGCCGTTGTCGAGCCGGACGAAGGCCAGCGTCGTCGGGCGGCCAGACAGATTGGCATAGCGCGAGCCGACGTCGCTTGCGGCAAGCACCTCGCGGATCTGCTGGCCGAACAGATCGGACGACAGGCCGGAGAAGAATTCGGTGGGCACGCCGAGGCGGCCGAGCGCTATCGCCGAGTTGAAGATCGCGCCGCCGGCATAGGGAGCGAAGGATGGTTCGCCGGCCGAACTCTGCCGGGGCAGCATGTCGATGAGCGCTTCGCCGCAGCACAGGATCATGGCTTGCCGGTTCCCTTTGGATAGATGACGCCCTTGCGCACGATAACGTTGGCGTAGAGCCTTGGTTCGCTGGTGGCAATGATGGTGTGGGCCGCCTTGACGCGGCTGTAGAAGGCGTCGCCGGCGAGCGGCACGACAGTGAAGCCGGGCGCTCGACCGGCGCAGACCGCTTCGATCTCGTCATGCACCTGGTCGGACAGTTCAGGGTCGCCCTTGACCGAAGAGCGGAAAATCGCCTGCGGCACGAAATCGTCGACGGGCAGCACCTGGAGTACGGCGTCGAGCACCGGGATCAGGTCAAGCCCATCGGCGCGGATGACGCGGCGGCCATGCTCGAGCGCGGGGTAATTGCCGTCGACGATGGCGATCTCGTCGCCGTGGCCCATGGCGCGCAGCGTGAACAGCAGATCCGGACCGAGCAGGGAAGGAATGCCGATGAGCACGATCAGACCCCTCGCGACGGTGCCGTCGAACCGATGAGGAAGCGCTCCGACAGCGGCAGGCTGGCACCACCCATGGCACGTGCGTGGATGCCCACTGTGCCTTCGCGCACGCTTGGGATACGCAAGCCCTCGACGTCGATCTTGCCGATGGCCGACTGTACGGCCTGCACCATGCGGGCGCGGATGGCAGGTGGCATCCAGCCGTCGATGACGGCGCTTTCGAAGTCGATGACCGATGCCGATGCGACGATGGCGTAGGCCAGCGCGTCCGACGCGGTCGCTATCCAGCTGTCGAGTTCAGGGCCCAGATCGCTCCATTCCTCGGGCGAGGTCCAGAGATATGACGCCTCGATCCCTTTCGCGTTCAGCGACTTCTCGAGTACCGCGATCGAGGCGACGTCGATGAGCTGCGTCGGCCTGCCGCCCGGGCCGGGCACCGGCATCGAGCCAAGCGCACCGGCATTGCCGGTCGGGCCGCTGTAGAGCCTGCCGTTCAGCACGACGCCGCCGCCGGCAAAGGCGCCGATGTAGAAATAGACGAAGTCGCGCAACGTGCCGATGTCGCCGAACACCAGTTCGGCGCCGCAGGCCGAGGTGGCATCGTTCTGCACGTAGACCGGGAAGGAAAACAAAGCCTGCAGATCGGCGCGTATGTCGCGGTTGCGCCATTCGTCCATGATCTCGCGCGGCGCGCCCGCCGTATCGACCCAGTTCCAGAGTTCGAACGGCATGGCGACGCCGAGCCCGGCGATGCGCTTGTCCTGCTCTCGTGTCAGGCTGGCGCGCATCTCGGCAATGCCCGACTTGACGAAGTCGATCGTGTCGCGCGGGGTCGGGTAGCCATACGAGTTCTGCAGCATTGCGCGCGAGTTGCCGAGGAAGTCGATGAGCACGAGCTCGGCGCTGCGCCGGCCGATCTTGAGGCCGATGAAGAAGGCGCCCTCGGGATTGAGCGCCATCGGGATCGAGGGCTGGCCGATCTTGCCGCGGACAGGCTCCTGGCGCAGCAAAAGCCCTTCGACCTCCAACTCGCGCATGATCACCGAGACAGTCTGTGCCGACAGGCCGGTCATGCGCGCAATGTCGGACTTGGCCAGCGCACCGCTCTGCCGCACCAGCGACAGCACCAGCCGTTCGTTGTGATCGCGCATGCCGCTCTGGTTGGTGCCACGCAGTTGCTGGCTTTCAGCTGCTTCCGGCGAACCGTACCTCGAACTTCCGGCCTCCACCGGCTTCCTCCCGTAATTTGCGCGGTTTTCTCTCAAGATCCGCAATTTTCTTTTGGGACAGAATGCGGGTCGACTGCAATCCTGTCAATAATAAATAAGAGTGATTTAATTATTGACAGCCGGTCCTGATTGGTGTTTCGTCAGGGCCGGATACTCGACTGGGAAGAGTGCACGAGTATCCGGGGCGATGCCCGCTGATCGGGCTCGCATGGTTTGGTTTTGGGAGGAGTTCCTGATGAAATTTTCAGTTCTGAAGACGACTGTCTTTGGTGCGGCCGTTGCCGCGCTCGCAAGCATTGCTGCACCTGCATCGGCTGCCGAAGTCGGCGCATGCCTGATCACGAAGACCGACACCAATCCCTTCTTCGTCAAGATGAAGGAGGGTGCAACCGCCAAGGCGACAGAACTCGGCATGACGCTGAAGAGCTATGCCGGCAAGATCGACGGCGACAGCGAAAGCCAGGTCGCGGCGATCGAGACCTGCATCGCCGATGGTGCCAAGGGCATCCTGATCACTGCATCCGACACCAAGGGCATCGTGCCCACGATCAAGAAGGCGCGCGACGCCGGCATTCTGGTCATCGCGCTCGACACGCCGCTTGAGCCGGCTGACTCTGCGGACGCCACCTTCGCCACCGATAACCTGCTCGCCGGCAAGCTGATCGGCCAGTGGGCTGCAGCGACTCTCGGCGACAAGGCCAAGGATGCCAAGGTTGCCTTCCTCGACTTGACGCCGTCGCAGCCGACCGTCGACGTCTTGCGCGACCAGGGCTTCATGATGGGCTTCGGCATCGACGTGAAGGACGCCAACAAGATCGGCGACGAGGACGATGCCCGCATCGTCGGTCACGACGTCACCAACGGCAACGAAGAGGGTGGCCGCAAGGCGATGGAGAACTTGCTCCAGAAGGATCCCGGCATCACCGTCGTGCACACGATCAACGAGCCCGCCGCCGCCGGTGCCTATGAGGCGCTCAAAGCCGTCGGTATGGAAAAGAACGTGCTGATCGTCTCGGTCGATGGCGGCTGCCCGGGTGTCAAGAACGTCCAGGATGGTGTCATCGGCGCGACTTCGCAGCAATATCCGCTGATGATGGCAGCCCTTGGCATGGAAGCGATCAAGAAATTCGCCGACAGCGGCGAGAAGCCCAAGCCGACCGAAGGCAAGGATTTCTTCGACACCGGCGTTTCGCTGGTGACCGACAAGCCGGCAACCGGTGTGGAATCCATCGACGTCAAGACCGGCCTGGAGAAGTGCTGGGGTTGATCTGACCGCCTGACGGCGTGACACTCTCTTGCAGACGAAGGGCGGCCCCTTGGTCGCCCTTCCCGCAAGGGGGATAAAAATCCCTCATGGGAGGAAATCGACATGACCGACGCTTCGGCAGATGCCAGGCGGCCGCAGGAATTCGAGAAGGTTCTCTCGGCCAGCGACACGTCAGTGGCCAGCTTCGACACGCATGCACGTTCGCCGATCGAGAAGATCCAGCATTTCCTGCATTCCAATCCGGCCGCGGTACCGCTGATCGTGCTGGTTGCCTCAATCGCGCTTTTCGGCGTGATCATCGGCGGCAAGTTCTTCTCGGCCTTCTCGATGACGCTGATCCTGCAGCAGGTGGCGATCACCGGCATCATCGGCGCCGCCCAGACCCTGGTCATCCTGACCGCCGGCATCGACCTGTCCGTCGGCGCCATCATGGTGCTGTCGTCGGTAGTGATGGGGCAATTCACCTTCCGCTACGGCCTGCCGCCGTCGCTCGCGGTCCTGTGCGGGTTCGCCGTCGGCGCTTTCTGTGGCTGGATCAATGGTGTGCTCGTCTCCTACATGAAGCTGCCGCCGTTCATCGTCACGCTCGGCACGTGGCAGATCGTGCTGGCAACGAACTTCCTCTACTCGGCCAACGAGACGATCCGTGCCCAGGATATCGAGACGCAGGCACCGATCCTCCAGTTCTTCGGCGCCAATTTCCGCCTCGGGAATGCCGTGTTTACCTACGGCGTCGTCGCCATGGTGCTGCTTGTGGCGGTACTCTGGTACATCCTGAACCACACCGCCTGGGGCCGGCATGTCTATGCCATCGGCGATGATCCCGAGGCGGCCCAGCTTTCCGGCGTGCGCGTCAACAGGGTTCTCATCTCTGTCTATGTCATCTCCGGCCTGATCTGTGCTCTCGGTGGGTGGATGCTCATCGGCCGCATCGGTTCGGTTTCTCCGACAGCAGGCCAGTTCGCCAATATCGAATCCATCACCGCGGTGGTGATCGGCGGCATCTCGCTGTTCGGCGGGCGTGGCTCGATCCTCGGCATGCTGTTCGGCGCGCTGATCGTCGGCGTGTTCCAGCTCGGCCTTCGGCTCATCGGCACCGACCCGCAGTGGACCTACCTGCTGATCGGCACGCTCATCATCATCGCGGTCGCAATCGACCAGTGGATCAGAAAGGTTGCAGGCTGATGGCTACCGAACCTCTTCTCACCGCACGCGGCCTAGTCAAGCGATATGGCCGCGTCACCGCCCTCGATCAGGCCGATTTCGACCTCTATCCCGGCGAAATCCTGGCTGTGATCGGCGACAACGGCGCCGGCAAATCGTCGCTCATCAAGGCGATCTCGGGAGCCATCACCCCTGACGAAGGCGAAATCCGCCTCGAAGGCAAGGTGGTGAACTTCAAGGCGCCGATGGAGGCCCGCGACGCTGGCATCGAGACGGTCTACCAGAACCTCGCTCTGTCGCCGGCGCTGTCGATCGCCGACAACATGTTCCTCGGCCGCGAAATCCGGAAGCCCGGCATCATGGGCAACTGGTTCCGTATGCTCGACCGAGGCGCGATGGAAAAGCGGGCCCGCGAAAAGCTGACCGAACTTGGCCTGATGACCATCCAGAACATCAGCCAGGCTGTCGAAACACTTTCCGGCGGCCAGCGCCAGGGCGTGGCGGTGGCACGAGCCGCGGCTTTTGGCTCGAAGGTCGTCATCATGGACGAGCCGACAGCCGCCTTGGGCGTCAAGGAATCGCGCCGCGTGCTCGAACTGATCCTCGACGTGAAGCGCCGTGGCCTGCCGATCGTGCTCATTTCGCACAATATGCCGCATGTCTTCGAAGTCGCCGACCGGATCCATATCCACCGCCTCGGCCGCAGGCTGACGGTCATCGACCCGAAGGAGTACACCATGTCGGATGCGGTGGCGTTCATGACCGGAGCCAAGGCACCTCCGGAGGCTGCAATCGCTGCCTGACCGGCCGGCCACAACCTTAGGTCTCCGCGTCGCGAGATATTGACGCGGAGATTTAAATCGATTGAGATCGCATTCGGGATGGCTAAAATGAATGCGGGAGGACAGGTGTCGGCAAGGGAGGCAAGTGAACGGTGGCCGAACAGGATGCGAGAGGCGACATGACCCGCGCAGTGACCCCGAATATCCCCCAGCCGCCGCTTGGCGACACCAGTCCCGAGGCATTGGCTGCCGAAATCCTGAGCGCGCTGAAATATCGGCTCGGCAAGGACGCCACCGTTGCCACCGACTATGACTGGCTGACTGCGTCGATCAAGGTCGTGCGCGACCGCATCGTCGACGAGTGGATTTCCTCGACCAAGGAAGCCTACGACCAGAGCGCCAAGCGGGTCTATTACCTCTCGCTGGAGTTCCTGATCGGCCGCCTGATGCGCGACGCCTTCTCCAATCTCGGCCTGATGGATGCGATGCGCCAGGCACTCGCCTCGCTCGGCGTCGAGTTCGACGTGATTGCCAAGCTGGAGCCCGATGCAGCGCTCGGCAATGGCGGCCTTGGCCGTCTCGCCGCATGCTTCATGGAGAGCATGGCGACAGTCGACATTCCCGCGCACGGTTACGGCATTCGCTACGCCAACGGCATGTTCCGCCAGGAAATCCATGACGGCTGGCAGGTCGAGCTTCCCGAAACCTGGCTCGAACATGGCAATCCCTGGGAATTCGAGCGTCGCGAGCGTGCCTTCGAGGTTGGCTTCGGCGGATCGGTCGAATCGATCACCGCGGCGGATGGCCGGCTCGAACGCCACGTCTGGAAGCCCACCGACCGCGTCCTGGCCGTTGCCTATGATACCCCCGTGGTCGGCTGGCGCGGCACTCGCGTCAACACGCTGCGGCTCTGGTCGGGCATGCCGCTCGACCCAATCCTGCTCGACAAATTCAACGCCGGCGACCACATCGGCGCGCTCGCCGAGAGCAACAAGGCTGACGCGCTGTCGCGCGTGCTCTATCCCGCAGATTCCCATAAGGCCGGCCAGGAGCTTCGGCTGCGTCAGGAGTACTTCTTCTCGACTGCCTCGCTGCAGGACATCCTGCAGCGCCACATCAGCAAGTATGGCGATCTGCCGTCATTGCCCGACAAGGCGGCGATCCACCTCAACGACACCCATCCCGCTGTCGCCGTCCCTGAACTGATGCGCCTGCTGATGGACGTGCATGGCATGGACTTCGACACGTCCTGGGGCATCACCAAGCGGACCTTTGCCTACACCAACCACACGCTGTTGCCCGAGGCGCTGGAAAGCTGGCCGGTGCCGCTGTTCGAGCGGCTCCTGCCGCGCCACATGCAGATCGTCTACGCGATCAATGCCGAGGTGTTGCTGGAGGCCCGGGCGACAGGCCGCTTCAGCGGCGAGCAGATCAGCCGCATCTCGCTGATCCAGGAGAACGGCGAGCGCCGCGTCCGCATGGGCAACCTGGCTTTTGTCGGCTCCCACAGCGTCAACGGCGTGTCGGCTCTGCATACCGAATTGATGAAGGAAACGGTGTTCGCCGACCTGCACAGCCTCTATCCCGACCGCATCAACAACAAGACCAACGGCATCACGCCGCGCCGCTGGCTGATCCAGTGCAATCCCGGCCTGACCGGCCTGGCGCGCGAGGCGATCGGCGACCGCTTCCTCGACGATATCGAGGCGATCCGCGAACTCGACGGCTTTGCCGAGGACGCGGCGTTCCGTGAGAAGTTTGCCCGCGTCAAACGCGTCAACAAGGAGCGGCTGTCCAACCTCGTCGGCGAACGGCTCGGCATCAGGGTCGATCCGTCGGCGCTATTCGACATCCAGATCAAGCGCATCCACGAATACAAGCGCCAGCTGCTCAACATCATCGAGGCGGTGGCGTTGTACGACCAGATCCGCTCGCATCCGGAACGCGAATGGATGCCGCGGGTCAAGTTCTTCGGCGGCAAGGCGGCGCCGAGCTACCACAACGCCAAGCTGATCATCAAACTGGCCAACGATGTCGCCAGGGTGATCAACAGCGACCCATCGGTGCGCGGGCTGCTCAAGGTCGTTTTTGTACCCAACTACAATGTCAGTGCCGCCGAAATCCTGATGCCGGCCGCCGACCTGTCGGAGCAGATCTCGACGGCGGGCATGGAAGCCTCGGGCACCGGCAACATGAAATTCGCGCTCAACGGCGCACTCACCATCGGCACGCTCGACGGCGCCAATGTCGAGCTCAAGGAGCATGTCGGCGACGACAATATCTTCATTTTCGGCCTGACCACCGAGGAGGTCGCCCAGCGCCGCAGCAGCGGCTACGAGCCGGGTTCTGTGATCGACGGTTCGCCTGAGCTCAAGCAGGCGGTTGCCGCCATCTCTTCCGGCGTATTCTCGCCTGACGATCCGGCCCGCTACCGCGAATTGATGGACGGGCTCTATCAGCACGACTGGTTCATGGTCGCAGCCGATTTCGACTCCTATGCCGCGGCGCAACGGCAGGTCGATGCGGTGTGGCGCGACAGCCCGGGCTGGTACGCACGCGCCATTCGCAACGTGGCGCGTGTCGGCTGGTTCTCTTCAGACCGCACCATCCGCCAATATGCCAAAGAAATCTGGAACGTACCGGCCTGATGTGATTGCATGAACTGACCTCGCCGAAGAAACCCTGGGAGGGGACACCGAAACATGCTGAAGCCCGGCGCGGCCGCCGAAACGAAACCGGAGCTCGACAGAGCCACGGATGGCGATATCGAGGCGATCGTGAACGGCACCCATGGCGACCCGTTCGCGGTTCTCGGGCTCCAGCAGTCGGGCAAAGGCTTCCTGGCGCGATGTTTCGTCCCGCATGCCGAGACGGTGACCGCCCACACGCTCGAGGGCAAAGCGTGCGGTCAGCTCTTGCGGCGCAACGATACCGGCTTCTTCGAAGGCAAGCTGACCATCCGCAAGCGGCAGCCGATCAGGCTGCACGCAAGCAATGCCGGCGGCGAGTGGTGGCTTACCGACCCCTACAGTTTCGGCCCGGTGCTCGGGCCGATGGACGACTACTTCATATCGGAGGGTTCGCATCTCAGGCTGTTCGACAAGCTCGGCGCGCATCTGATTTCGCATGAAGGCGTCGATGGTGTGCATTTTGCGGTTTGGGCGCCTAATGCGCATCGCGTCTCTGTGGTCGGCGATTTCAATGACTGGGACGGTCGCAGGCATCCGATGCGCCTGCGCCAGGACACCGGCATCTGGGAAATCTTCATCCCCGACATCGGTCCAGGCCACCCCTACAAGTTCGAGCTGATCGGAGCTCGCGGCGTCAGGTTGCCGCTCAAGGCCGATCCTTACGCCATCCGCTCGGAATTAAGACCCGCCACCGCGTCGGTCACCGACCGTCCGCAGGCGCATGAATGGGCCGACGAGAAGCACCGCGCCCATTGGAAAGCAGCCGACCATCGGCGCGAGCCGATCAGCATCTATGAGGTGCATGCCGGCTCGTGGCAGCTTCGCGACGATGGCACCTTTCTGTCGTGGGACGAGATGGCCGACCGGCTTATCCCTTACACGGCGGAGATGGGCTTCACCCATATCGAGTTCCTGCCGATCTCCGAGCATCCCTACGATCCGTCCTGGGGTTATCAGACGACAGGGCTTTACGCGCCTTCGGCCCGCTTCGGTGACCCGGATGGCTTTGCCCGCTTCGTCGACGGCGCCCACCGCGCTGGCATCGGAGTCATTCTCGACTGGGTGCCGGCGCATTTTCCGGTGGACGAGCATGGGCTTGCTCATTTCGACGGCACCGCACTCTACGAGCATGCCGACCCGCGCCAGGGTTTCCATCCCGACTGGAACACCGCGATCTACAATTTCGGCCGGCGCGAGGTCGTCTCGTTCCTCGTCAACAACGCCCTGTTCTGGGCCGAGAAGTACCATGTCGACGGCCTGCGCGTGGATGCGGTGGCCTCGATGCTGTACCTCGACTACTCGCGCAAGGAAGGCGAGTGGATCCCCAACGAATTCGGCGGCCGCGAGAACCTGGAATCGGTGCGTTTCCTGCAGAAGATGAATGTCGCCGTCTATGGCGCCCATCCCGGCGTGATGACCATTGCCGAGGAATCGACCTCATGGCCCAAGGTGTCGCAGCCGGTGCACGAAGGCGGGCTCGGCTTCGGCTTCAAGTGGAACATGGGCTTCATGCACGACACCCTGGAGTACCTCTCCAAGGAGCCGGTCCACCGCAAGCATCATCACAACGAAATCACCTTCGGCCTGCTCTACGCCTTCAGCGAGAATTTCGTGCTGCCCCTGTCACACGATGAGGTGGTGCACGGCAAAGGCACGCTGCTCAGCAAGATGGCGGGCGACGACTGGCAGAAGTTTGCGACCCTGCGCGCTTACTACGCCTTCATGTGGGGCTACCCCGGCAAGAAGCTTCTGTTCATGGGCCAGGAGTTCGCCCAGCGTGCGGAGTGGAGCGAAGCCAGGGCGCTCGACTGGAACCTGCTCGACTTCGCCCCACATCGCGGCGTCAAGCAGCTGGTGCGCGATCTCAACTACCTCTATCGCTCGCGCCCGGCGCTGCATGCGCGCGATTGCGAGCCGGAAGGTTTCGAATGGCTGATCGCCGACGATGCCGCCAACTCGGTCTTCGCCTGGTTGCGCAAGGCGCCGGGCGGCGCGCCGATCGCCGTCATTTCGAGCTTCACCCCGGTTCTGCGCGACAACTACCGCGTGCCGCTGCCGCTGGCGGGCAAGTGGCGGGAGATTTTCAACTCCGACGCGCTGGAATATGGCGGGTCGGGCAAGGGTAACAGCGGCATGGTTGCGGCCAGGCAGGTGGACGGAGGAGGGGCAGCCGCGACGCTGCTTCTGCCGCCACTGGCGACGATCATGCTTGAGTTTGTGGCGGACTGAGCAGGGAGGATGGCATGGAACTGAAGAGAAACCAGCCGCTGGCGCGCGATGCCATGGCCTATGTGCTTGCCGGCGGCCGGGGCAGCCGCCTGAAGGAGCTGACCGACCGGCGCGCCAAGCCCGCCGTCTATTTCGGCGGCAAGACGCGTATCATCGACTTTGCGCTGTCCAATGCCTTGAACTCAGGCATCCGTCGTCTCGGGGTCGCCACCCAGTACAAGGCGCATTCGCTGATCCGCCACCTGCAGCGGGGCTGGAACTTCCTCAGGCCGGAGCGAAACGAGAGTTTCGACATCCTGCCGGCAAGCCAGCGCGTGTCGGAAACGCAGTGGTACGAAGGCACCGCCGACGCGGTCTACCAGAACATCGACATCATCGAGGCCTATGGCCCCGAATACATGGTCATCCTTGCCGGCGACCACATCTACAAGATGGATTACGAACTGATGCTGCGCCAGCACGTCGACGCGGGCGCCGACGTCACCGTTGGCTGCCTCGAGGTGCCGCGCATGGAAGCGGTGGGCTTCGGCGTGATGCATGTCGACAAGAAGGACAACATCATCTCCTTCATCGAAAAGCCCGCCGACCCGCCCGGCATTCCCGACAAGCCCGACTACGCGCTGGCCTCGATGGGCATCTATGTCTTCAAGACCAAGTTCCTGATGGAGCAGTTGCGCCGCGACGCCAATGAGCCGGAATCGAGCCGCGACTTCGGCAAGGACATCATTCCCTACATCGTCCAGCACGGCAAAGCGGTGGCGCATCGCTTCGCCAAGTCCTGCGTACGCTCGAGCACCGAGGCCGAGGCCTATTGGCGCGATGTCGGAACGGTCGATGCCTATTGGGAAGCCAACATCGACCTGACCGACATCACGCCCGAGCTCGACCTCTACGACCGCGACTGGCCGATCTGGACCTATTCCGAGCTGACGCCGCCTGCGAAGTTCGTCCATGACGAGGATGGCCGGCGGGGCTCGGCGGTATCATCGCTGGTGTCGGGCGATTGCATCGTCTCGGGTGCTTCGCTCAAGCGCAGCCTGATCTTCACCGGCGCACGGATCAATTCTTACTCCACGCTCGAGGATGTGGTGATGCTGCCGGCCTGCCATGTCGGTCGCAACGCCAGCCTCAAGCGCGTTGTCATCGATCACGGCGTACACATCCCCGAAGGGCTGGTCGTCGGCGAAGACCCGGTGCTGGACGCCAAGCGCTTCCGCGTCTCGGAGAAGGGTATCTGCCTGATCACCCAGGACATGATTAACAGGCTGGAGCTGTAACTGGTGCAGGTGCTTTCGGTCACGCCCGAGATTTTTCCGCTGATCAAGACCGGCGGGCTGGCCGACGTCACCGGCGCGCTTCCGGAGGCGCTTGCCGGGCTCGGCGTCGGCACGCGCAGCCTGGTGCCGGGTTATCCCGTCGTGATGAGCGCGCTGAAGAAGAAAAAGGCGGTTCATCTATACACCGCCCTGCAAGGCGGCAAGGCAGCACTCCATGCGGCCGAGATCGGCGGGCTGGATATGCTGGTGCTCGACGCGCCGCACCTGTTCGACCGGCCGGGTGGCCCTTATGGCGACGCCACCGGGGCCGACTGGCAGGACAATTGGCGGCGCTTCGCGGCACTTGGCCGTGTCGGCGCCGACATCGCCGCCGGCGTGGTCAAGGACTACAAGCCCGATATCGTCCACGCCCATGACTGGCAATCGGCGATGACGCTGGCCTACATGCGCTACGGCGAGGCGGCAAAGGTGCCGTCGGTGATGACGGTGCACAACCTGGCCTTCCAGGGCCAATTCGGGGCCAGCATCTTCGCGGGCCTTGGTCTGCCGCAGCAGGCGATGGCGCTGGACGGGATCGAATATTACGGCGGTGTCGGCTTCCTCAAGGCCGGCCTGCAGGCGGCCTGGGCGATCACCACTGTCAGCCCGACCTACGCCCAGGAAATCCGCACACCGGCATTCGGCATGGGGCTCGACGGGCTGATCAACCTGCGCGCAGCCGAACTCCACGGCATCGTCAACGGTATTGACGACGATATCTGGAACCCTGAGACGGACAAGCATCTGGCCGCGACGTACACGGCGAAGAGCCTGAAGGGGCGCAAGGCCAACAAGCGCGCCATCGAAGAGCGCATGACGCTCGACCGCGACGATGGGCCGATCTACTGCGTGGTCAGCCGCCTGACCTGGCAGAAAGGCATCGATATTCTGGCGTCGATCATCGACCCGGTGGTGGCCTCCGGTGCCCGGCTGGCGATCCTGGGTTCGGGCGACGCCGGGTTGGAAGGCGCGCTTTTGGCTGCCGCCGCGCGCCATCGTGGCCGGGTGGGCGTCGTCATCGGCTACGACGAGGGACTTTCCCATCAGTTGCAGGGCGGTGCCGACGGCATCCTGATCCCGTCGCGCTTCGAGCCTTGCGGCCTGACCCAGCTCTATGGCCTGCGCTATGGCTGCGTGCCGATCGTAGCGCGAACCGGCGGCCTGGCGGACACCGTCATCGACGCCAACGAGGCCGCGGTCGCGGCCGGTGTTGCCACCGGTTTTCAGTTCGCGCCGGAGAATGCGGGCGATTTCCACCATGCCATCCTCAGGGCCAACGCGCTTTACGCCGACCCGGCTGCCTGGGCGTCGTTGCAGAGGCAAGGCATGAAGGCGGATGTGTCCTGGGATCGAAGCGCCCAGAAATATGCCGCACTTTACCGCATGCTTCTCTCAAAAAGGGATGCCTGAATGATTCGCACCGTCTCCACCACGCCCTATGGCGACCAGAAACCCGGCACATCAGGCCTGCGCAAGAAGGTACCTGTCTTCCAGCAGCAGAATTATGCCGAGAACTTCATCCAGTCGGTGTTCGATGCGCTCGAAGGTTTTGCCGGCAAGACGCTGGTCGTCGGCGGCGACGGCCGCTTCTACAATCGCGAGGTGATCCAGAAGGTCATTGCCATGGCGGTGGCCAACGGTTTCGGCCGCGTCGTTGTCGGCCAAGGTGGCATCCTGTCGACGCCCGCCGCCTCCAACCTGATCCGCAAGCGCAAGGCCTTCGGTGGGCTTATCTTGTCGGCCAGCCACAATCCCGGCGGCCCGCACGAGGATTTCGGCATCAAGTACAATGCCGAAAACGGCGGCCCGGCGCCGGAGAAGCTGACCGATGCGATCTATGCCCGCAGCAAGGTCATCACCAGTTACAAGATTGCCGATGTTGGCCAGGTCGATCTCGACCACACGGGCACCTTCGAAGTGGGTGGCATCAAGGTCGAAATCGTCGATCCGGTGGCGGACTACGCGGCGTTGATGGAGACGCTGTTCGACTTCGATGCGTTGCGTGCGCTGTTCAAGTCGGGCTTCCGGATGCGTTTCGATGCCATGCACGCCGTGACCGGCCCTTATGCCAAGGAAATCCTGGAGCGCCGGCTGGGTGCTGCCGAGGGTACGGCGCGCAACTTCGTGCCGCTGGAGGATTTTGGCGGTCACCATCCGGACCCCAACCTGGTCCACGCCAAGGAACTCTATGACGAGATGATGGGCCCGAACGCGCCTGATTTCGGCGCGGCGTCCGACGGCGACGGCGACCGCAATCTGATCATCGGCCGCGGCATCTTCGTCACGCCATCGGATTCGCTGGCGATGCTGGCGGCCAATGCCCATCTCGCGCCGGGCTACAAGGCAGGCCTCAAGGGCATTGCCCGCTCGATGCCGACCAGCGGTGCCGCCGACCGGGTTGCTGAAAAGCTTGGCATCGGCATGTACGAGACGCCGACCGGCTGGAAGTTCTTCGGCAACCTGCTTGACGCCGGCATGGCGACGATCTGCGGTGAGGAAAGCGCCGGCACCGGCTCCGATCATGTTCGCGAAAAGGACGGGCTGTGGGCTGTGCTGCTCTGGCTCAACATCCTTGCCGTACGTGGCGAGAGCGCCAAGGAAATCGCTGCCAAGCATTGGGTTACATACGGTCGCAACTATTACTCGCGCCACGACTATGAGGAGGTCGAGACTGATCGCGCCAACGCGTTGGTCGACGCCTTGCGCGCAAAGCTCGGCTCGCTGCCGGGCACGAGTGTTCGTGGCATGAAAATCGCCAGTGCCGACGATTTTGCCTACAACGACCCAGTCGACGGCTCGGTGAGCAAGAACCAGGGCATCCGCATCCTGTTCGAAGGCGGCTCGCGCGTCGTCTTCCGGCTGTCCGGCACGGGCACCTCGGGTGCCACGCTGCGTGTCTACATCGAGCGTTATGAGCCCGATCCGGCACGACATGGCCTGGACACGCAGGCAGCCCTTGCCGACCTGATCAAGGCTGCCGAGGACATCGCCGGCATCCGCAGCCACACCGGTCGTGACAAGCCGAGCGTCATCACCTGATGCCAATGGACGCAGCGGCTGAATATCGGCCGCGGTTTGGCGCGACCGTATCCGAAGGCGGCATCCGTTTTGCCGTCTGGTCCGGTGCTGCCGAGCGCATCTGGGTGTCGGTCTTCGATGCGGCCGGCAAGGCCGAGACCGACAGGCTGGAACTCCAGCGCGAGGGCGAGGGCGTTTTCGCGCTGTCGGTTGCCGGCCTGCGCGAGGGAACCCGCTACGGCTTCCGCGCCGACGGGCCATATGTGCCTGATGAGGGTCTTTGGTTCGATCCCGACAAGCTGCTGGTTGACCCCTACGCCGTTCGAATTGACAGAGCCTATCGTTATGACGGACGGCTGGCGGCGAGAAGGGGGCAGGGCGGCGACACCGCCGATCTGATGCCGAAGGCTGTGGCGGTCAGGCTGCCAACAGCGCCGACTGCAGCACCAACCTTCACGCGGGGCGGGCTCATCTACGAGGTGCCGGTGCGCGCCTTTTCGATGGCGCATCCGTCCATCCCGACGAAGCTTCGCGGCACGATCCGCGCCTTGGCCGAGCCGGCTGTCATCGAGCATCTCCTGAGGCTGGGCGTGTCGGCCGTCGAACTCATGCCGGTGACCGCGACGATGGACGAGCGCCACCTGCCGGCGCTGGGGCTCAGCAATTCCTGGGGCTACAATCCCGTCAGCTTCATGGCGCTCGATCCGCGCCTGGCGCCCAATGGGATAGACGACTTGCGTGAGACAACGGCCGCACTCCACGAGGCCGGCATAGGCGTCATCCTCGACCTCGTTTTCAACCATACGGCCGAAAGCGATGAACTCGGACCGACGCTGTCGCTGCGCGGTCTCGACAATCGCGCCTACTATCGCGGGGCCACAGATGACCCCGGCCGCTTTGCCAATGACACCGGCACCGGCAACACGCTCGCCTGCGACCATTCGGTGGCGCAGCAGCTCATTCTCGACAGTCTCAGGCATTTTGTCGTTCATGCCGGCGTCGACGGTTTCCGTTTCGATCTCGCGCCGGTGCTGGGACGGGTCGATGGCGAGTTCCGGGCGGATGCACCGCTGCTCCAGGGCATGCGCCAGGATCCGATCATTGGCGACCGTGTTCTCATCGCCGAGCCATGGGACATCGGCCACAATGGCTATCGCCTCGGCGGTTTTCCGCCCGAATTCCAGGAGTGGAACGATCGCTACCGCGACGACGTCAGGCGCTTCTGGCGCGGCGACCGCGGCATGGTCGGCGCCCTGGCGACCAGGCTTGCGGGTTCGTCCGACATATTCGGCGGAGGAGCGCAAACGCGGACGGTGAATTTCGTCGCCGCCCACGACGGCATGACGCTGGCGGACATCGTGCGCTACGAACGCAAGCATAACGAGGCCAATGGTGAACACAATCACGACGGCCACAACGAGAATTTTTCCTGGAACAACGGTGTCGAGGGTGAAAGCAGCGACCCCGAGATCGCCGCCGAGCGCGGCCGGGACGTGCGCGCCATGCTGGCCGTGCTGTTCGCCTCGCGCGGCGCCATCATGCTGACTGCAGGCGACGAGTTCGGCCGCAGCCAGCATGGCAACAACAATGCTTACGCGCAGGACAACGAACTGACGTGGCTGGACTGGGTCGACCGGGACGTCGCGCTTGAGGATTTCGTAGCCAACCTTTCGAGGCTCCGGCGCGAGATACCCGCGCTGGCCGAACTGGATTTCCTGGCCGGCACACCCAGGCATGGCTCGGCCGTATCTGACGTGGAATGGCTGACGGAAGCGGGCCGGCCGATGAGCGACGCCACCTGGCACGAGCCCGACCGGCATCGCCTGACCATGCTGCTTGGAAACGGAACCGCCTTTGGCGGACAGCTCGCCGTCATGATCAATGGGGCGCGGCGCGACGCCACCTTCAAGCTTCCAACTCGTCCCGGCTTCCAATGGCAGCCGGTTGCAGGCGGGACAGGGCCGCTCGAGAACCGCACCGCGGTGCCGGCGCGCACCGTGCTTTTTGCCATCGAACATCCCGGCGAGTGACAGCCAAGGAGAACTGCAATGGTGCCGAAAGAGGGAACGATGCCCCCTGCTGACTGGTGGCGCGGCTGCGTCATCTATCAGGTTTACCCTCGCTCTTTTCAGGACACGACGGGTGACGGCAGCGGCGACCTTGCAGGCATTACGCGTCGCCTGGCGCACATTGCCTCGCTCGGTGTCGACGCAGTCTGGCTTTCGCCGTTCTTCAAGTCGCCGATGGCGGACATGGGCTACGACGTTTCGGACTACTGCGATGTCGACCCCATGTTCGGCACGCTGGCGGATTTCGACGCGCTGATTGCCGAAGCCCATCGCCTCGGGCTGAAGATCATCATCGACCAGGTGCTGTCGCACTCTTCGGACCAGCATCCGTGGTTCGTGGAGAGCCGCGCCAGCCGCGACAACCCCAAGGCCGACTGGTACGTCTGGGCTCCGCCCAAGCCCGACGGAGGCGCCCCCAACAACTGGATATCGATCTTCGGCGGCCCTGGCTGGGAGTGGGATTCGACCCGCAGGCAATATTACCAGCACAACTTCCTGGCCTCGCAGCCCGACCTCAATTTCCACAATCCCGACGTGCAGGATGCCTTGCTGGAGACTGTGCGCTTCTGGCTCGACCGGGGCGTTGATGGCTTCCGGCTAGATACGGTCAATTTCTACGTCCACGACAGGTGGCTGCGCGACAACCCGCCCTTGCCGAAGAGCATTGCCGGCGAGAACGAGGAAACCAACCCTTACGAATTCCAGGACCATTTGTTCGACAAGACGCGGCCGGAAAACCTCGAATTTCTCAAGCGCTTCCGGGCGTTGCTCGACGAATATGACGGGCGAAGCTCGGTCGGCGAGGTCGGAGACGGAGAGCGCTCGCTGCAGACGGTAGCCGCCTACACCTCTGGCGGCGACAAGCTCGACATGTGCTACACCTTCGACCTGCTGGGGCCTAAATTCTCGGCTGCGCATGTCCTGAAGTGCATTGCCGATTTCGAGGCAGCGGTCACCGACGGCTGGATTTGCTGGGCTTTCTCCAATCATGACGTAGCCCGCCATGTCACGCGCTGGACCCGGCCCGGCGGCGATCCGGAGGCGGTCGCGAAGTTCTCGGTCGCCTTGCTTGCCTGCCTGCGCGGCTCGATCTGCATCTATCAGGGCGAGGAGCTTGGCCTGACGGAGGCGGAACTTGCCTTCGAAGACCTGCGCGATCCCTACGGTATCCGATTCTGGCCCGGCCAGAAGGGCCGGGACGGCTGCCGCACGCCGATGGTTTGGGAGGCCCAGTCGGAGCAGGGGGGCTTTTCCGACGGCAAGCCGTGGCTGCCGATTCCGGCTGGTCATCGCGCCCATGCCGTTGACCGGCAGCAACGAGACGAGGGGTCGGTTCTGGCCCGCTACCGCGCCGTGCTCGCCGCCCGCAGGGCGCTTCCGGCACTTATCCACGGCTCGATCTCATTGCTGGAAGCCGACGGCGACGTGCTCTCTTTCGTGCGCGAGGCAGACGGCGAGCGGCTGCTTTGCGTCTTCAACTTTGCCGAGGATTCCGCCGTTTGGCCGGTTCCCGCGCGGCTCACCGGGTTGCTTCCGCTCGATTTTCCCGGAGGCTCGGACGAACTCGAAGGAGGCAGGATCGCGCTTCCTCCGCTCGGTTACTTTATCGGACGCTTGGTTTGAAGGCGCTCAAGTTGACTTTAGGTGAGCACGAGTCGTGTTGAAATAAAAATTCGCCGTGGATAGTGTCAGCCACCGCTGGCGGTAGGGAGCTGCCGGCTCGCTCAACGAAACCGGAAAAATCCGGCATTCGGGCGCTAACTAGGCGAGGCCTGTTTTACGAGGAACAGGCCACTTGGGAGAAACAATCATGCTGAAGAACATGCTGAAAGCGACCGTGTTCGCCACGACGCTTGCCTTGGCCACCGGCGCGGTCTCCATGCCGGCCTTTGCCGAGGTCGTCTTCAATCGCGGCAATTCGGCCGATCCGGAATCGCTTGATCCGCACAAGACCTCGACTGTCTATGAAGCGCACATCCTGCGCGACTTGTTCTTTGGCCTGGTGATGCAGGACCAGGGTGCCAATCTGATTCCTGGTGCGGCCGAGAGCTGGACCGTTTCGGACGATGGCAAAGTTTATACCTTCAAGCTGCGCCAGGGCGCGACCTGGTCGGATGGCAGCCCGGTAACGGCTGAAGACTTCGTCTACTCGTTCCGTCGTCTCGAAGATCCGGCGACCGGCGCCGAATACGCCTCGATGCTGTACCCGATCGTGAATGCCGAAGAGGTCAACACCGGCAAGGCAAAGCTCGAGGACATGGGCGTGAAGGCTGTCGATGCTTCGACGCTTGAAGTGACGCTGAAGGCCCCGACGCCTTATTTCCTTGAAATGCTCACCCACCAGGCGGCTTACCCGGTCAACAAGGCGGCGATCGAGAAGCTTGGCGCCGACTGGATCAAGCCGGGTAACCTGGTTTCCAACGGTGCGTTCACGCTTGCCGAATTCGTCCCTAACGACCACATCAAGCTGCTCAAGAACCCGAAGTTCTATGACGCTGCGAACGTCAAGGTCGACGTCGTCAACTACATCCCGACCGAAGACCGCTCGACCGCCATCAAGCGTTTCGAGGCTGGCGAACTGGACAGCAACGACGACATCCCGACCGAACAGATGGCCGATCTGAAGACCAAGTTCGGCGATCAGTTGCGCGTCGGTGCCCAGCTCGGCACCTACTATTACGCGATGAAGTGGGACAAGGAGCCGTGGACGAACCTGCAGCTTCGCAAGGCGATTTCGATGGCGATCGACCGCGACTTCATCGCCGAGAAGGTCTGGCAGAATTCGATGCTGCCGAGCTACACGATGGTGCCTCCGGGCATCGAGGGCTACACGCCCATCGCAGCCGACTATGCCGACAAGACCCAGATCGACCGCGAAGACGAGGCCGCCAAGATCCTGAAGGAACTTGGTTATGGTCCCGACAAGCCGCTGAAGATGGAAATCCGCTACAACACGTCGGAAAACCACAAGAATACGGCCGTCGCAATCCAGGAGCAGCTCAAGCCGCTCGGCGTTGAAGTGTCGCTGGTCAACACCGACACCAAGACCCACTACGGGTTCCTTGAGCAGAAGGGCGACTACGATACGGCCCGCGTCGGCTGGATTGCCGACTACAAGGATCCGGAGACCTTCCTCGGTGTCGCGCGCAAGGCGAGCGGCAACAACTATTCAGTCTACAACAATCCGAAGTTCGAGGAAGCCATGGACAAGGCTGCTGCCGCAGGCGGCAAGCCGGAAGAGCGCATGAAGGACATGCAGGAAGCCGAGCGCATTGTCCTTGAGGATACGGGCTTCATTCCGATCCTCTACTACAGCTACAAGAACCTGGTTTCGTCCAAGCTCAAGGGCTTTGATGAAAACGTCATGGACGTTCACCCGACCCGCTTCATCAGCAAAGTCGAGTAACTCTGATTGTGTCGCCGCTCCCACCCGGGAGCGGCGACCCTAGCTGGATATGTTTCTGGCTGGCGTAACGGAGTACGGCGCCCATGTTTGTATATGTGATACGGCGGCTTCTGACCGCCATTCCCACCCTTTTTGTCATTGTGACAATGGCATTCTTCCTGATCCGCATCGCACCCGGCGGGCCGTTCAATCAGGAAAGAGGACTGAGCCCGGAGATCAAGGCCAACCTCGAAGCGCAGTTCGGCCTGGGCGACCCACTCTGGCTCCAGTACGTCAACTACCTCAAGAACCTGCTGCATGGCAATTTCGGGCCGAGCTACAATCTTCCCGATTTCACCGTCACTGAACTGTTCGCCAAGGGTCTGCCGATCTCGATCCAGCTCGGTTTCTCGGCTCTGGCGCTCGCGTTGTTTGTCGGTGGCATCCTTGGGATCGTAGCCGCGCTCAACCAGAACAAGCTCGGCGATTATTCGGTCATCGCGCTTGCCACTGCCGGCAGCACGATCCCTACCTTCGTCATCGCGCCCGTGATCCAGCTCCTGTTCGGTCTCACCTGGAAGCTGCTGCCGATCGGCGGCTGGGGTGATGGTGCGCTGATCAACAAGATCGGCCCAATCCTGACCTTGTCATTGCCGCAGATCGCCATCGTCGCGCGCCTGATGCGCGGCTCCATGATCGAGTCGCTGCGGTCCAACCACATCCGAACTGCGCGTGCGCTAGGCCTGTCCGACTGGTCGGTGGTGGTTAAGCATGCGCTCAGGGGCGCGGTGCTGCCTATCGTATCCTATGCCGGCCCGGCGGCTGCGGCACTGCTCACCGGCTCGATCATCGTCGAGACCATCTTCGCCATTCCCGGCGTTGGCCGCTATTTCGTCGATGCGGCGCTCAACCGCGACTATACGCTGGTGATGGGAACGGTCGTGGTGATCGCGCTGTTCACGATCGCATTCAACCTGATCGTCGACATCCTCTACGCCTTCTTCGATCCGAGGGTGCGTTATGACTGATACAGCCATCGCTGCCCCTGTCGTCGGGCGCTCGCTCTGGGCAGATGCCTGGGCACGCCTCAAGGCCAACAAGGCTGCCATGTTCAGCCTTTTCTACCTCATCGCCATGAGCGTCGTCTGTATTGTCGGACCGTATTTCGTGCCGCATCAATACACCACGATCTATGCCGACTATGTCAGGACCCCGCCCAGCCTTTCGTCATATCCAAAGCCGGAGATGATCGAGACCGCCATGAACGACGCCGTCCGGCGCATGCGGGTCGACGTCAAGGAATGGCGCCAGGAAGGCGAACGCGTCTTCATCACCGTGACCTCGGCCAAGCCGCTCGACGAGCGCAACATCCGCTACCTCGACCGCTCGGATACGTTCGACAATGCCAAGCTCGATAGCACATCCGCTGACGGCCTGACGGCGGTCATGAGCGCCTCGATCAAGCAGCAATACTTCCTCTTCGGCACCGACAATACCGGCCGTGACCTGCTGTCGCGAACGCTGATGGCCGGCCGCATCTCGCTGGCGATCGGTCTTCTGGCCGGAGTTGTCGCCGTGGTCATAGGTGTCGTCTATGGCGCAACCGCCGGCTTTATGGGCGGCAAGACCGACGAGGTGATGATGCGCATCGTCGACGTTCTTTATTCGCTGCCGTTCATCTTCTTCGTCATCATGCTGGTCGTCTTCTTCGGACGAAACTTCGTGCTGATGTTCCTGGCTGTGGGAGCGGTGCTATGGCTCGACATGGCGCGCATCGTGCGTGGCCAGGCCTTGTCGATCCGAAGACAGGAATACGTCCAGGCAGCGGAAGCGCTCGGCGTCAGGTCGCGCGGTATCGTGCTGCGGCACGTCATTCCCAACCTGCTCGGGCCGGTGGTCATCTACATGACCCTGCTGGTGCCCCAAGTCATCATCCTGGAGAGCTTCCTGTCGTTCCTGGGGCTCGGCGTGCAGGAGCCGATGACGAGCTGGGGCGTGCTCATTTCAGCCGGCGCAAAGAACATCGGCACCGCCAATTGGCTGCTTTTGTTCCCCGCATTCTTCCTTGTCTCGACGCTTTTCGCGCTGAATTTCATCGGCGACGGACTTCGCGACGCTCTCGATCCGAAGGACAGGTGAGATGGCTGGCGAAACGATCCTTTCGGTCAATGACCTGCGCGTCCGCTTCCGCACGCTCGATGGTGCTGTGGAAGCGGTGAAGGGCATCAACCTTCACATCGACGCCGGCGAGACGGTGGCGGTGGTCGGCGAGTCCGGCTCCGGCAAGAGCCAGACGATGATGGCGGCGATGAGCCTTCTCGCGTCCAACGGCGAAGCCACCGGTGTGGTGGACTATCGCGGCAAGAACCTGTTGACGCTCGGAAAATCGGAACTCAATAAGGTCCGGGGCGTCAAGATCAGCATGATCTTCCAGGAGCCGATGACCTCGCTAGACCCGCTCTACACGATCGGCAACCAGCTGATGGAGCCGATTCGGCGGCATCGCGGGCTCGACGCCAAGGCGGCGCGCGTCGAAGCGCTTAGGCTGCTCGAATTGGTCAAGATTCCCGACCCCGAGCGCCGCCTGAAGTCTTATCCGCACGAAATGTCGGGCGGCCAGCGCCAGCGCGTGATGATCGCCATGGCATTGGCCAATGATCCGGACATCCTGATTGCCGACGAGCCGACGACGGCTCTCGACGTGACGATCCAGGCGCAGATCCTGATGCTGCTTGCCGAGTTGCAGCGCAAGCTCGGCATGGCGATCGTCTTTATCACCCACGATCTTGGAATCGTCAGGCGCTTTGCCGACCGGGTCTATGTGATGCGTTCGGGCGAGGTGGTGGAGGAAGGCAAGGCAGACGAGTTGTTTGCCAATCCGCAGCACGATTACACCAAGATGCTGCTCGCGGCCGAACCGACCGGACGCAAGGCTGCACCGCCGGACAATGCGCCGATCCTGCTCGAGGGCCGAAACGTCGAGGTCGAGTTCAAGATCGGTGGCGGGTTTCTAGCCGGTCCGCCGATGTTGCTCAAGGCGGTCGACCACATATCGGTAATGCTTAAGCGAAATCAGACCATCGGCATCGTCGGCGAGTCCGGCTCGGGTAAATCCACGCTTGGTCGGGCGCTGCTCAGGCTGCTGCCGAGCGAAGGCTCGATCCGCTTCGGCGGCCAGGACCTGTCGAAGGCCGACAAGTCGACAATGCGCCCGTTGCGGCGCGAGTTGCAATTGGTCTTCCAGGACCCGTTCGGTTCGCTCTCTCCGCGGATGACGGTCGGTCAGATCATCACGGAGGGCCTTCTTGTCCACGAGCCGTCCCTTTCAGGCAAGCAACGCGACGCCCGCGCCGTCGAAGCCTTGCTCGAAGTCGGCCTCGACCCGGCTGCCCGCAACCGCTATCCGCACGAATTCTCCGGCGGCCAGCGCCAGCGCATTGCCATCGCCCGGGCGATGATCCTCAAGCCCAAGGTCGTGGTGCTCGACGAGCCGACCTCGGCGCTCGACCGATCAGTGCAGAAGCAGATCGTCGAGCTGCTGCGCAAGCTGCAGGCCGACCACGACCTGTCCTACCTGTTCATCAGCCACGACCTCGCCGTGGTGCGGGCGATGTCCGACTACATCATCGTGATGAAACAGGGAAAGATCGTCGAGGAGGGGCCGACGGAGGAGATCTTCGGCGATCCGCGCGAGGCATATACGAAGACACTGATGGCCGCGGCGATCGACGAGACCAAGTTCCGCCAATCGGCCTGAACAAAAAGCGCCTGCCGCCTGCGGGGCTGTCCCCGCAGGCTCTTTGTCCTTTGGCTAAAGAACCAGAACCGACCGGCCGCAGGACACGCCGTGGACGCGGATATCGGCCTCGCCCACCTTGACGCCCAACAGCGCAAGGACGTTGAAAACCAGGCCGTCGACGGGGGCCGTGACGCCCGACAACAGGTTGGCGACGGCTGTCTTGACCGCGGCATCGGAGGGCAGAAGTATGCCGATCCCCAGGCCCAACAGCCTCACATCGACGCTGAGGTTCAGGTTCTTGATCAGCGAACTGGTCAGTGACTGAGTGAGATTGCTTGAAGACACCGACTTGATGGTGCGGTCGTCGATGTCGTTCTTGTTGAAGGTGAGTGTCTTTGGCGTGGTGTTGCCGATGTCGACATTCGCGCTGCCGCTGACCTCGACCTTGATCAGCCCGACTGCGTTGACGTTCACGAGCTCCGCCGGGTGGACGGTTGGTTCTTTTGTAAAGACACGGAGATCGGCCGGATTGATCTGGCCGAGCCAGACTTCGGCGATGCCGGGTTTGGCTGCCACGGTGACGACCGCGCTGGCCGGCTTTCCGGTCGGACAGGATACACCCTTGAGCTGGCCCTCGGCGTAGGCGAGCTCGACATAGACGGGCAGCTTGATCGAGGCGCCGAGGACGCCGCCAAGCAATCCGCCGGCGCCGCCGACCGTGGCTTCGATCTGCAGGCGCGTCTGGGCGGTCCGGACGATCTTGCCCGCTTCGCCGATCGCAAACCAGGTGCCGCCTTGCGGTGGCTCGCCGATTGCCAGATCCAGTTTGACCGCCAGCAGGCCGGGAACGCCGACGCCGAGATTGGCCGCCACCTGGTTCTTGCCGTTGGCGATTGCCGCGGCGGCACCGATCAGTTCCATCAGGCCGACATTGGCATCGAACGCCGAGGCGCCGTGACCCAGGGCCAGCTTGCCGACCTGGCCGAGGTCGATGTAGTGCGACAGCGGCACCTTCAGCGATCCGGGCAGCTTGGCGCCGAGCAGCTTGGCAAGTGCCACGTCGGCATCCTTGTCCTTGGTCGTGGTCGCCAGCGCTGACACGATCTGGCCGACGGTCGCTTCGGCTTTCAGCACGTCATTGTAGGTGCCGGCGCTCACCTTGAGTTCGGTTGCCAGGGCATCGATGAACTGCAATGCGTTCACATCCGTGGCCAGCAGGGCGTTGTAGTCCATCGCCGCCAGCGACAGGTTGGTTCCCAAAAGTCCGCCCAACAGCGGATTGAGCAGGGCGCTTTGCTGCGTATTGACGCTGACAAGGCGGGAGCCGATGGAAAAGGCCGCTTCCGCGGGAGCGCTGGCGACCGCGGTGGTGACGATGTTGCGTTGGCCGGTGACCAGATTGGCAAAGAAGGTGGTGCCATCCTTGCGGTAGGTTACGCGCACCGCATTGTGGGGCGTCGCATCGACGACGAATCGTTTGCCTGCCTCGACCATCGCGTCCGGCGTGTATCGGCCCTTCTCGACCCGGACTTCCTTGTAGCCGACCCCTGTCGGCTGGATGTCGAAAGTGCCGGCCAGGGAAACGCCGCCCTGGCGGTTGTTGGCGAAAACCTTGAGCACCGCTGCGTCGGCCTTGGCTATGTTGGCCGCGGCATAGATGGCGGCCAGATCGGTGATCGACTGCGCTTCGCGGCGCTCGACATAGAGTGAGCCTTCGTCGACAGCAAACGCGGCCGCCGCGATGCCGATCGGCAGGCTCAGGGCGAACATCGTGGCAAAGTTGCCTTTGGTCGAACGTCGGAAGCTGCCAAGCTTCTGCATGATGTTCGTGCGCATTCAGATGCCCCCCACCCGAATTGTCGAAGAACGAGAGATGGTCTTTTCCGGTAGCGGCAGCATCGGCAGCAAGTTCCAGATCGGAAGGTGGCCTGCGTCGTAGCGCAACGAGACGACGAACTGCTCGCTGTCCTTGTCGCTGTCCTTGACCTCGACGACGAGCTTTTTCCTGTCGATGAACACGTAACCGTCCGCGTTGAGATCGATGTACCGTTGCGCAAGCGTCTTGCGCTCGTTCTCGTCAAGACCCGCAATTGCGGTGCGGGCTGCGTCGGCTGCCATCTGCTGGACGGAATGCAGTGCGCCGAAATAGATGCCGTAGGCGATCATCCCGAATACCAAGAGGATGAAGACCGGGGCGACGATTGCAAATTCAATTGCCGAAGTGCCGGATTGGTCTTGTATGATGGTCTGTCGATCAGGTGGCCGGGTGCGCGCCAGGATCTTGTCCTGCCTGCTCTTCAAGCCGATCAACTCGGTGAAGGGCTTGGAGCCTTCTGCTCCCAGCTTGCGGCGCTGGCGAGAGGGACTCGGCTTCATGCGTCTTTGAGAAGCTTGAATCTCACGAGAATATTGTTTGTATGCAAAGTAATTATGATATTCCATATGCCACCTGTTTGGCGATAGCCAAGATCTTTTCTTCTCACGCTGTGGAGAAGATCAAGATCAGCAGCAGAATGGCCGTAGAAGATTATCGATTTGCTAATGTGATGATCCAGGATGGATGATACTCAAGAATGAATATATCCATGGCTAAGAATTCATATCAAATCTTCTGCAATCTATGCGTGAATTTAGTTGCGATATCAGGTTGTGCGATGAGGTGGGAAGTTGACACGCCAGCTTGATCAAGCAAAGGATGGCCCGTGACAACAGTATCTGTATCGATGCAGGCGAGGCAAAGTGGCTTACTTGTGGCGAGCGGCCCGCAGCAGCAACGGGAGGGCGTCCGGTTGTAGAGCGCATGAGCCAGCGCCGGAGCGCCGCCAAAGCCTAATGGATTGAGATGTCGGGATTTTTCTGGTCGGAGTGGCAGGATTTGAACCTGCGACCCCATCGTCCCGAACGATGTGCGCTACCAGGCTGCGCTACACTCCGTGACCAGTCGGCGGGCTTATAGCCGCCGCTTCTGCTTCCTGCAAGCGCCAAAGGATTGGCTGGCGTAATTTTTCGCAAGCGAGTTATCTTATTGAGCTTTTTTGGCTTTGTTCCTGTGCTGCAGGTGAGGACAGTGCTCCAATCTTGCGATAAACCGTTCGGAAAACAATCGGTTCGTAAATCTTTGCGAATGCCCGGAGTGACGTTGTGAACATCAAGCCAGTCGGCCACGTGGCGCCCAATACGTTCGAATTCGAGACGCGCGCGCTGGTAAAGCCGACGGGTTTCCGCGAATACGACGCGCGCTGGTGGTTCGGGCATCCAAGTTCGCCCAAGGAGCCAGAGCTCAACCTGATCGGCGTGCAGGCGCTCGGCATGGGTATCGGCACGTTGATTCGTCGCCTGGGCGCCGGTCCCGATATCGTCACCGGCCACGACTTCCGCTCCTATTCGATGGCCATCAAGCTGGCGCTGGTTTCCGGGATGATGGCAGCGGGCGCACGGGTCAAGGACATCGGGCTGGCGCTTTCGCCCATGGCTTATTTCGCCCAGTTCGCGCTCGACACTCCTTCCGTCGCGATGGTGACCGCCTCCCACAACGAAAACGGCTGGACGGGCGTGAAGATGGGCGCGCAGCGGCCGCTGACCTTCGGGCCAGACGAAATGACGGCGCTCAAGGAAATCGTGCTCAACGGCGAGTTCGAGCTGGTCGGTGGCGGCTCCTACGAATTCGTCTCGGATTTCCGCAGGACCTATCTCGACGATCTCGTCGCCGGAAAACGGATCACCCGCAAGCTCCGGGTCGTTGCCGCCTGCGGCAATGGCACTGCGGGCGCATTCGCACCCGAAGCACTGGAACGGATCGGCTGCGAGGTCATCCCGCTCGACGTTGAACTGGATCATTCTTTCCCGCGCTACAATCCCAACCCCGAAGACATGCAGATGCTGCATGCCATCCGCGACAAAGTTCTGGAGACCGGCGCCGACGTCGGACTAGGCTTCGACGGGGACGGCGACCGTTGCGGCGTCGTCGACAACGAAGGCAGCGAGATCTTCGCCGACAAGGTCGGCGTGATGCTCGCGCGCGATATCTCGGCGCTGTATCCGAATTCCACCTTCGTCGTCGATGTGAAGTCGACCGGCCTGTTCAACACCGACAAGGTGCTGGCTGCCAATGGCGCCAGGACGGACTACTGGAAGACCGGCCATTCCTATCTCAAGCGCCGGGTTGCCGAGTTGGGCGCTATCGCCGGCTTCGAGAAATCAGGCCATTTCTTCTTCAATCCGCCGATCGGCCGTGGCTATGACGACGGCATCGTCACCGCAATTGCCGTGTGCCAGATGCTCGACCGCAACCCCGGCAAGTCGATGGCCGATCTCTACCGGGCGCTGCCGCTGACCTATGGCACGCCGACCATGTCGCCGCATTGCGATGACGAGCTGAAATACGGCGTCGTCGACAAGGTCGTCGCCGATTTCGAGGCGATGCAGCGTAATGGCGAAATTTTCGCGGGCCAGAAGATCATCGACCTGATCACCGTCAACGGCGTGCGCGTGGTGGCCGAGGATGGCACCTGGGGGCTGGTTCGCGCTTCCTCCAACAAGCCGGAATTGGTCGTGGTGGTGGAAAGCCCGGTATCGTCCGAAAGGCGGCGTGAGATGTTTGAGGGCGTCGACGCCGTTTTACGGCGCAATCCGTCTGTCGGCGCCTACAACCAGACATTCTGAGGAGTGGGCATGGCTGAGAGAATCGTCAGTTTTGTCATGAGCGGCGGCGTCGGCTCCAGGCTCTGGCCGCTGTCGCGCGAGGACAACCCCAAGCAGTTCCACGACCTGTCGGGCGACGGCTCGATGCTGGTCAAGACGCTGAAGCGGCTCGCCGCGCGCGATGTGGGCGAAACGCCGATCTATCTGATCGCGTCCGAGCGCCATGCCGCGCGCGTGCGTGCCGACCTTGCCGCAATCGACCTTTCCGGCGGCGGGGCGATCTTCGAGCCGACCGGACGCAACACGGCAGCCGCCGTGGCAATCGCAACACTGCAGACGCTCAAGGACTACGGCGACGGCATCGTATTGGTCGTTCCGTCGGACCACGAGATTTCGACGCAACGCCAGTTCTGGGACACCGTCGAGCACGGCGTGCCGGCTGCATCGGCCGGCCGCATGGTCGTTTTCGGCATTCGCCCGACTGCGCCAGAGACGGGCTATGGCTATATCGAGGCCGGCGTGGAAGCCGGTGGCATTTCCGACGTCACCCGCTTCGTCGAGAAGCCGGACCTCAAGACCGCCGAGGCCTATCTCGCAGCCGGCAACTTCTTCTGGAATGCCGGTATTTTCCTGTTCAAGGCGAGCGCCATGCGCGATGCCTTCCTCAAGCACCAGCCCGAAATCTGGCAGAAGGCAGAGGCGGCGTTCAAGTCAGCTACGATCGACCTATCAGGCGTCTACATGCCGCTGGATCTGTATCAGGACATACCGTCCAACTCGATCGACTACGCCATCATGGAGCGCGTCAGCGGCATCGCCATGGTGCCTGCGAGCTTCCGCTGGAACGATCTCGGCTCATGGCAATCGCTGCTCGATGTCAGCCCCTCCGACAAGGACGGCAACGTCATCGTCGGCGACGTCGTCGCCATCGACTGCGAGAATTCCTACCTGCGCGGCGAGGGGCGGCTGCTCTCAGCCATCGGCCTCAAGGGCGTAGCCATCGTCTCCACATCGGACGCGACCTTCGTGGCGCCGGTCAGCCACAGCCAGAACGTCAAGAAGATCGTCGAGCAGCTTGAAAAGAGCGGGCGTCTGGAGACGAAATTCACGCCCGCCCATGGCCGCGTGCAGGTGAATGGCGCCTGGCGCCGACGGGTTCAGCACTGGCTGATGGAAGAGACGCTGCCGCTATGGTCTACAGCGGGGTTGGATGAGCAGTTCGGCGGTTTTCACGAGGCCCTGGGCTTCGACGCAAGGCCGCTGGCGAAACCGAAGCGCATGCGCACCATGGCGCGCCAGGTCTATGCCTTTGCAGTCGCCAAGCAGCGTGGCTGGGACGGCAGGGCCGATGCGCTGATCGACCATGGCATACGCTTCATGGCCGACAAGGGCCGCACCGACCGCGGCGGCTGGGTGCGTGCGCTCAACCCCGATGGCAGTGTCGTCGATCCGGTCGAGGATGCCTACGACCACGCCTGCGTGCTGCTGGCGCTGGCGCACGCCCATCGCTCCGGCAACGCCGAAGCGCTGAGCCTGGCTACTGAAACATTCGCCTTCCTCGACAAGCACCTCGAGGACGAGCGCATGACGGGCTTCATGGAAAGCCCTGATGGCGAGGGGGTGCGGCGCTCAAACCCGCACATGCATCTGCTGGAAGCGTTCCTCGCCTGGCATGCGGTGACCGGCGATCGGGCCTATCTGCGCAGGGCGGCCCGAATCATCGACCTGTTCCGCAGTCACTTCTTCGAGGTGGACAGCTGGACGCTGGGCGAGTTCTTTGACCGCGACTGGCATCCGACGCCTGGCGAGAAGGGGCAGTGGACCGAGCCCGGCCACCATTTCGAGTGGGCCTCGCTGCTGGTCGACTTTGCCGACAAGAGCGGCCAGAAGGACCTGGTTGCCTTCGGGCGCAAGCTTTACGCCTCGGCGGTCGCTAACGGGCTCAACCGCGCCACCGGATTGGCCTATGGCGCGGTCTCCCGCCAGGGCCTGCCCCTGGACCGCGTCTCGCGCAGCTGGCCGCAGACCGAAGCCATCAAGGCTGCGGTGGCGCTCGACGGCACGGGCGGTCCTGACCTCAAGCCGGAGATCGAGGCGCGCGTCGGCCGCCTATTTCGCTGGCATATAGACCCCGCGCCGCAAGGCTTGTGGATCGACCAGATCGACGAGCACGGCCGTTCGCTGGCCAAGGAGGTGCCGGCGAGCATCTTCTACCACCTGGTGACGGCGCTGACGCAATATCTCGACAAGACCGAGGACGTCGCACACTAACGTCTTCCAAAACAAAAAAGCCGGCCAATTGGCCGGCTTTTGCTTTCCAGGCGATGCCGTTCAGTAGGGGCTCGCGACGTCGCCGGTCTCGACATAGACCGACTTGAGCTGGGAATAGTGCTGGAGCGCGGCGAGCGAATTCTCGCGTCCGATGCCCGATTGCCTCGCGCCGCCAAAGGGGATTTCGACCGGCGTCAAATTGTAGGCGTTGATCCAGCAGGTGCCGGCCTTGAGTTCGCCGACGACGCGATGGCCGCGGGTTATGTCCTTGGTGAACACGCCGGCGGCCAGGCCGAACTCGGTGTCGTTGGCGCGTGCGATTGCCTCTTCCTCGCTGTCGAAGGACAGCACGCTCATGACCGGGCCGAAGATTTCCTCGCGGGCGATGCGCATGTTATCGGTGACGCCGCTGAACACGGTCGGCTCGACGAAGAAGCCGCCCTCGAAACCCTGGAGTGAAGGCGTGCCGCCGCCGCAGCGCAGTTCGGCACCCTCGCTTTTGCCGATGGCGATGTAGTCCAAAACCTTGTCGTGCTGGGCCTTGCTGACCAGCGGGCCCATCTGGGTTTCGGGATCGAGCGGATCGCCGATACGGATCGCCTTGGTGCGCTCGACCAGGCGTTCGACGAAACGGTCGTGCAGGCCTTTCTGGACAAAGACGCGGGTGCCGTTGGAGCAGACCTGGCCGGTCGAATAGAAATTGCCGAGCATGGCGCCGCCGATGGCGTTTTCGAGGTCGGCGTCGTCGAAGACGATGATCGGCGACTTGCCGCCGAGTTCCATCGTGGCGTGCTTCATGTGCGAGCCGGCGAGCGCCAGCACCTTCTTGCCGGTGGGCACCGAGCCGGTGAGCGAAATCTTGTCAACGACAGGATGCGCGGCGAGGGCAGCGCCGACGTCGCCATAGCCCTGGACCACGTTGAACAGCCCGTCGGGCAGGCCGGCCTCGGTGTAGATTTCGGCCAGCGCAAGAGCGGAAAGGGGCGTGTTCTCGGAGGGCTTGAACACCATGGCGTTGCCCATGGCCAGCGCAGGCGCCGACTTCCATCCGGCGATCTGGATGGGGTAGTTCCAGGCGCCGATGCCGACGCAGACGCCGAGCGCTTCGCGCTTGGTGTAGGCGAAGGGGCCGCCGAGATCGACATAGTCGCCGTTGAAGGCGGCGATCGCGCCGGCGAAGAATTCGAGGCAGTCGGCGGCGGATGCCGCGTCGGCGACAAGCGTCTCCTGGATCGCCTTGCCGGTGTCGAGGGTCTCCATCCGCGACAGTTCCTCGTTGCGGGCGCGCAGGATGTCAGAGGCGCGGCGCAGGATGCGGCCGCGCTCGACCGGCTTCAGCCGCGCCCACGCCGGCTGCGCCTCGCGTGCGGCCTCGACGGCCAGCTCGACGACGTTGGCTGTGGCCGAGTGCAGCGAGGCGACCGCTTCGCCGGTGGCCGGATAGATGACCGGGATTGGTGCCCCACGCTCGTCGTCGATGTAGCGGCCGTTGACATAATGCGAGGCTTTGGGCTGGGCGCGCATGCGATTGCTCCAGTTGTATTTTCAGTGTCTGGCGTGTTGGCCGGATGATGCTCTATCTGTCCGAGACCTGCCAGCGCGGATTGATCCACGGCTCCTGGTTCGACGGCGCAAGCGGCGTACGGCCTAGGATGTGGTCGGCGGCCTTCTCGCCCGTCATGATCGACGGGCCGTTGAGGTTGCCGTTGGTCACGCGCGGGAAGATCGAGGAGTCGGCGACGCGCAGGCCCTCGACGCCGATCACCCGGCATTCGGGGTCGACCACGCTCGTGGGGTCGTCGGCGCGGCCCATGCGGCAGGTGCCGCAGGGGTGGTAGGCGCTTTCCGAATGCTCGCGGATGAAGGCGTCGAGCTCGTCGTCGGTCTGAACCTGGCTGCCCGGCGAAATCTCATTGCCGCGGAACGGATCGAAGGCCGATTGCGCGAAAATCTCGCGAGTGAGGCGGATGCAGTGCCGGAAGTCCTCCCAGTCATCGGGATGCGACATGTAGTTGAAGCGGATCTCCGGCTTGGCCCACGGGTCGCTCGAGCGCAGGGTGATCGCGCCGCGCGACTTCGAGCGCATCGGCCCGACATGCGCCTGGAAGCCATGAGACTTGGCAGCTGCCTTGCCGTCGTAGCGTACGGCTGCCGGAAGGAAGTGGAACTGGATGTCGGGATAGTCGACACCGGCTTTCGAGCGCACGAAGGCCGCCGCCTCGAAATGGTTGGTGGCGCCAAGCCCGGTCTTGAACAGCAGCCATTCTGCCCCGATCAGCGCCTTGGAAAACGGGTTGAAGACCGAATGCAGGGTGATTGGCTGGGTCGCTTCCTGCTGGATGTAGAGCTCCATGTGGTCCTGAAGATTCTGGCCGACGCCACGCCGGTCGGCCACGACGGATATGCCGTGTTGCTTCAGGTGCTCGGCGGGGCCGATGCCCGACAGCATCAGCAGTTTCGGCGAATTGATCGAGGACGCAGCGACGATCACCTCGCGTCGTGCCTTGACGACCTGGACCTTCCTGCGCGCTTCGATCTCGACGCCGACGGCGCGTTGATTCTCGATCACCACGCGCCGGGCGAAGCCATTGACGACACGGACATTTCCGCGTTTCAGCGCCGGACGCAGATAGGCGTTGGCGACCGACCAGCGGCGCCCGCCATGGATGGTCTGCTCCATGGCGCCAAAACCTTCCTGCTTGGAGCCGTTGTAGTCCTCGGTCAGCTCGAAGCCGGCCTGCTGGCCTGCTTCGACGAAGGCCTGGTAGAGCGGGTTCCTGCGCGGGCCACGCTGCACGTTGAGCGGCCCCGAAGTGCCGCGCCAGCCGTCCTCGCCGCCGTTCGAATGCTCCATGCGCTTGAAGTAGGGCAGCACGTCGGCATAGCCCCAGCCGGACGCACCCTGTTCGGCCCAGTGGTCGAAGTCGCGGGCGTGGCCGCGAACGTAGACCATGCCGTTGATCGAAGACGAGCCGCCGAGCACCTTGCCGCGCGGGGTCGCCAGCGTGCGTCCGCCGAGATGCGGCTCAGGTTCGCTGGAATAGCCCCAGTCGTAGCGGCTCATGTTGAGCGGGATCGACAGCGCGGACGGCATCTGGATAAGGGGCCCGAAGTCGGTGCCGCCATACTCGATGACGATAACCGAGTGCTTGCCGTCCTCCGACAGGCGATAGGCCATGGCCGAGCCGGCGGAGCCGGACCCGACGATTACGAAATCTGCTTCAAGCATTGTTCATATGGACCATGAAATCGGCGAGCGAGACGTTGCCGCCGGTTGCGACGACGAGCACCGTCTTGCCGGCCACGTCGACCTTTCCTCCCAGAAGTGCCGCCAGCGACGAGGCGCCCGAGGGCTCGAGCACGAGCTTCAGGCGCTCGAACGCTACCTTCATCGCACTGCGGACGGCTGCGTCCTCGACAGTCAGTCCGCGCACATTGGTCGTCGTGACCGCAGCATAAGGTGCTTCGCCCGGTTTGCGTGCCATCAGGCCGTCGCAGATCGATTTCGGACCCAGGGGCATGGTTTCGATCGCGCCATGGGCGAGCGACGAGCCCATGCCCTTCCGGTTCCACCGCGAACACCTGTGTCGATGGCGACAGGTAGTGGAAGGCGAGCGAGACTCCGCCAATGAGTCCACCGCCGCCGACCGGGCAGAGCACGATGTCGGCCGCAACACCTTTCGCCGCCAGTTGGTCGAGCGCTTCGAGCCCGGCACCGGCCTGGCCGGCGACGATTTCGGGGTCGTCGAAGGGATGGAGCAAGGCGAGGCCCTCGGTGTCCGAGATTTCGCGCGCCTTGGCGGCGGCGACTTCTTCGCGGGCGCGGTCGCCATGGTCGGTCAGCACCACGCGGGCGCCGTAACCCTTGGTCGCCTCGCGCTTGGCTGCAGGCACATCGATCGGCATGACGATGGTGACGGGAATGCCGAGCGCCTGGCCGGCGGCGGCAAGGCCCTGGGCGAAGTTGCCGGACGAATAGGCAACCACGCCGCGCCGCGCCTCGTCAGCTGTGAGCTGCTTGAGCCGCCAGTAGGCGCCGCGCGCCTTGAACGAGCCTGCCCATTGCAGCGACTCCGCCTTGACGAAGACGCGCGCCGCGCCGGTCTCGCGGGCCAGCGCAGCGGATTCGAGCAGGGGCGTCAGCTGCGTCGCACGCGATGTTTCGGCATAGGCCTGGCGGAGCCTGTCCAGGGTGGGAACTGTTGTCGTCATCATTCGCCTCTCGGGAAACGCTTGCTCTCTTCGAGCACGTTCAGGTCCATGTGGTTGCGCATGTAGCGCTCGGATGCTTTCTGCAGCGGCTGGAAATCCCACGGATAGTAGGCGCCGTTGCGCAGCGCGGGATAGATCACCCAGCGGCGCGCCTGGCTTTCCCGCACGGCCGCATCGAAGGTTGCCATGTCCCAGCGTGCCCGGACATTCGTCATGAAGCGGGCCACAAGTTCGGCGTGGGCGGGGTCTGCGGCGAGGTTGTCGAGCTCCTGCGGATCCGATTCCAGATCAAACAGTTGCGGCGGGTCGATCTCGCAATGGACGAACTTGAAACGGCCGTCGCGGATGGCGACCAGCGGGCAATAGGAACCCTCGGCGGCATATTCCATGAGCACGGGGGCGGTTCGCTGTTCGCCGCGCATCAGCGGCAGAAGCGACTGTCCGTCGGTCCAGGGCATGATGGCCGAAAGGTCGATGCCGGCGAGGTCGCACAGCGTCGGCAGCACATCGAGATTGGAGGTCGGCGCCTCGATCAGTCCGGCGGGCAGGCCCATGCCTGATATCATCAGCGGCACGCGCGCCGAGCCCTCGTAGAAGCACATCTTGAACCACAGGCCGCGCTCGCCGAGCATGTCGCCGTGGTCGGAGCAGAACAGGATGACCGTGTCATCGAGCATGCGCGTGCGCTCGAGCACCGACAGCAATTCGCCGACCTTGTCGTCGATGTAGGAGATGTTGGCGAAGTAGCCGCGGCGCGAGCGGCGTACCTGCTCGGGCGTGATGTCGAAACTGGCGTAGTCGCTGGCGAGATAGAGGCGCTGCGAATGCGGGTCCTGTTGCTCGGTCGGGATGAAGCCGACCTCGGGATCGAGGGCAGGGCTATCCTCGTAGAGGTCCCAATATTGGCGCCGCGCGACATAGGGGTCGTGCGGGTGAGTGAACGAGACGGTGAGGCACCACGGGCGACGCTCGGCCTGATCAGAGGTTCGGGCGAAGTCGTACAGTTTCTGGGCGGCGAGGAAGGCGACCTCGTCGTCATACTCCATCTGGTTGGTGATCTCGGCCGTGCCGGCGCCGGTGACCGAGCCGAGATTGTGATACCACCAGTCGATGCGCTCACCCGGCTTGCGGTAGTCCGGCGTCCAGCCGAAATCGGCGGGATAGATGTCGGTCGTCAGGCGCTCCTCGAAGCCGTGCAACTGGTCCGGGCCGACGAAATGCATCTTGCCCGAGAGCACGGTGTGGTAGCCGGCGGCACGCAGGTGGTGGGCGAAGGTGGGGATGGAGGAAGTGAATTCGGCAGCGTTGTCGTAGACCCCGGTGCGGGATGGCAACTGTCCACTCATGAAGGCGGCACGGCCGGGCGCGCAGAGCGGCGAGGCGGTGTAGTTGTTCCTGAACCGTGTCGACCGCGCCGCCAGCGCCTTGAGATGCGGGGCGTGCAGGAAGTCGGCGGGGCCGTCGGGGAAGAACGTTCCGGCCAGCTGGTCGACCATGACGATGAGGATGTTTGGCTTGCTGGTCATCGTGCGCGGGCCGCCTGCGACAGCTTGGTTTCCAGATAGTCCTCGACCAGCGCGATCGCCGAAGCGGCATTGGGGATGCCGTCGCGCAGGGCCCGGCGAATGTAGAGCCCGTCGATCATCGCTGCTGTCGCCTCGGCGACGTGCTCGGCGTCCGCGCGGGGCAGCAGGCGCGCAAGGCCGCTCATCAGGTTCGAATGAAGGCGATGGGCGTAGATCCGCAGCAGGCGGCGCAGACCCGGCGACTTCTGCGCCTCGACGTAGAAGGCAAGCCAGGCGGCGATGGTTGCGGCGCGGAACTGCTTGTCGGAGAAATTGACCGAGATGACGGCCGACACGCGTGCACGCGGGGTCTCGGCAACGCGCAGTGCCGCGGTGGTGTCGGTCAGCAACTCGGACAGGAGATGCCGCATGGTGGCGGCGAGCAGGTCTTCCTTGGCGCCGAAATAGTGGTGGGCGAGGGCGGAAGACACGCCGGCGCGGCCCGCGATCTCCGACATGGTCACATCAAGGCTGCCGCGCTCGCCGATCGCCGAGATCGTCGCGTCGATCAGCGCCCTGCGGCGCAGCGGCTCCATTCCGACCTTGGGCATACAAGCTCCTCCAACGGCCAAGCTATTTTTTATTGACGCATCAATCAATAAAAAACACGGCGCATTTCGTCTCGAATGCGCCATTGAAAGCTGATGAAAACTGTTCATATTTGAACGGAATTGAAGGGCGTTGGAATCGCCCGGCAAATGGCGCAACATAGAACTGGCGATGGAGACGAAGATGACCGCATGCATCGTGGGCTGGGCGCATTCGCGCTTCGGCAAGCTGGAAGGCGAGACGCTGGAAAGCCTGATTACGCAGGTTGCCACCGAGGCGCTGGCGCATGCCGGCATCGGGCCTGACGACGTCGACGAGATCGTGCTTGGCCACTTCAACGCCGGCTTTTCCGCCCAGGATTTCACCGCGAGCCTTGTGCTGCAGGCCGACGACCGCCTGCGCTTCAAGCCGGCGACGCGCGTCGAGAATGCCTGCGCCACGGGTTCGGCAGCGGTGCGCCAGGGCATCCGCGCGGTGAACGCCGGCCAGCGCATCGTGCTTGTGGTCGGCGCCGAGCAGATGACCACAACGCCTGGACCCGAGATCGGCAAGAACCTGCTGCGCGCTTCCTATCTACCCGAAGACGGCGACACCCCGGCCGGTTTTGCCGGTGTGTTCGGCAAGATCGCCCAGGCCTACTTCCAGCGTTATGGCGACCAGTCGGACGCGCTGGCGATGATCGCCGCCAAGAACCACAAGAACGGCGTCGACAATCCTTATGCCCAGTTGCGCAAGGATTTCGGCTTCGACTTCTGCCGTCAGGAGAGCGAGAAGAACCCGTTTGTCGCTGGACCGTTGAAGCGTACCGACTGTTCGCTGGTTTCGGACGGGGCTGCAGCCCTGGTGCTGACGGACAGCACGACTGCGCTGAAGATGCGCCGGGCGATCGCCTTCCGTGCCAACGAGCATGTGCAGGACTTCCTGCCGATGTCGAAGCGCGACATCCTGCAGTTCGAAGGCTGCGAGGTGGCGTGGAACAAGGCGCTGAAGTCGGCCGGCATTTCGCTCGACGACCTCTCCTTCGTCGAGACGCATGACTGCTTCACCATCGCCGAGCTGATCGAATACGAGGCCATGGGCCTGGCACCGCGCGGCGAGGGCGCCCGCATCGCCATGGAAGGCATCACCGCCAAGGACGGCCGCCTGCCGGTCAATCCCTCCGGCGGTCTCAAGTCGAAGGGCCATCCGATCGGCGCAACCGGTGTCTCGATGCATGTGTTGACCGCTATGCAGCTTGCGGGCGAGGCTGGCGGCATCCAGGTCAAGGACGCCAAGCTCGGCGGTATCTTCAACATGGGCGGTGCCGCGGTCGCCAACTACGTGTCGATCCTGGACCGCATCAGATGAGGCATTCCGCCGTTGTTATCGGCGGTGCGTCGGGCGTCGGCCTTGCAGTGGCTGAACGCCTGATATCGGACGGATGGCCGGTGGCGGTGATCGATGACGACGGCGGCGCGCTCGAGGCGGCCGAGGACCAGATCGACAACGACGAGGTCGTGTTCATCGAATGCGACCCGACCGACGAGGATGACATCGCCGAGGCGTTCGACCAGGTTGTGGACCGGCTTGGTCTTGTCGGCGGGCTTGTCTCGATGGCGAGTTTCGCCCGCAGTGCCGCCATCGAGGACACCAGCGCCGAGATGTTGCGGGAAGCGCTCGACATCAATCTCGTTGCCCCCTTCATCGCGGCGCGGGCAGCGCTGGAGCGGATGGGCGCCTCGCTGTCCATCGTCAGCATCGGGACCGTGGCGGGCCTTCGGGCCCATCATGGGCAATTGGCCGTCGCCGCGTCGCAGGCCGGGCTCAAGCTCATGTCGGAAGTGCTGGCGCTGGAGTATGCTGGCCGGGGCGTGCGCGTGAATGCCATAGCCGCCGGGCCTGCGGACGTGGATGCTGCAAGCAATGGCGGCATCGCACCCCATCATGTGCCGCAAGGCCGTGGTGCTGAGCCGGATGAAATTGCCGCCGCCGCTGCTTTCCTGCTTTCGCCGGAAGCCAGCTACATCAATGGCCACACGCTCGCGGTGGATGGCGGATTTCTCGCCGGTGGGTTATCGGGGAACAGATCATGACGCTTGGCTGACCGCTGGCGGAAATGACCCAACCTCGATCTCGCAAGCGCATGAAGGCACGCACACAATGACAAATCCGGTCCTGGTCGAGGTGTTGCGCGGCGACCTCGTTGAAAGCGTACATCGCGGCGCGGTCGTCGTTGTCGATGCCGATGGCACGCAGAAGCTTGCCTTGGGCGACGCCACGCAGCCAGTGTTTCCACGCTCGGCGGTCAAGGCCATCCAGGCGCTGCCCTTCGTCGAGAGTGGTGCTGCCGATGCCTACGGCTTTGGCGATCGCGAACTGGCACTTGCCTGTGCGTCGCATTCGGGCGAGCCGGCTCATGCCGAACTGGCCAATGCGATGCTGGCCAAGGCGGGTCTCGGGCCGGATGCGCTGGAGTGCGGCGCGCATTGGCCTTCGAACCATGCGGCGACGATTGCACTAGCGCGCAGCGGGGCGTCGCCGAGCGCGTTGCACAACAATTGTTCGGGCAAGCACTCGGCTTTCGTCTGTACCTGCCGTCACCTCGGCATGGCCCATCTCGGCTATGTCAGACCCGAGCATCGCTTCCAGCAGATGATCCGCGAGACGATGGAAGCCGTCACTGGTGCGCCCCATAACGAAACGAACCGCGGAACCGACGGCTGCTCCATCCCGACCTTTGCCGTGCCGTTGCATAATCTCGCACTCGGTTTTGCGCGCATGGTCACTGGCAATGGCCTCGGCACGGAAAGAGCCAAGGCCGCGCGGCGGCTGATGTCGGCATGCATGGCGGAACCTTTCCAGGTCGCTGGAACCGACAGGGCTGATACGGAGTTGATGCAAGCTGCACCAGGACGGATCTTCGTCAAGGTCGGCGCCGAAGGCGTTTTTTGCGCGGCCTTGCCGGAACTTGGGCTCGGCATTGCGCTTAAATGCGACGACGGCGCGGGCAGGGCTGCCGAGGTTATGATCGCGGCGGTCCTCGGAAAGCTTTTGGCTGGAGACGAGGCTTTGCCCGGGACACTGGACAAGGCGGCGAGGCCGGTGCTGAAGAACTGGAACGGGATCGAAGTTGCATCGCTTCGACCTTCTTCCGCGTTCGCCTGAAAGCATAAGTAGTCGGTCAGTTTGGCTGGCTTGTTATCGGAGCTATGAACACCTAGGTTTATTTCATGAGCAGAGCTTTCACCCGCGAAGACGACAGCGAAAACGTCATTGCCGATATCGGCGAGCGACCGGTCAGTTCGTCCCGCAACCTCGTGACCGAACAAGGGCTGGCCCATATCGAGGCCCAACTCGCGAGCCTGCGCGAGGATCTGGCAAAGGCGGAAGCCGATGCCGACCGGGAGCGGATCGCGACGGTGTCGCGCGACCTGCGCTATTGGCAATCCCGCCGGGAAACGGCCGAGGTGTCGGTTCCCGAGCCTGACAGTACGGTTGTCCGCTTCGGGATGAAGGTTGTCGTCGAAGATGACAATGGCAAACGCAACGTCTGGGAAATCGTCGGTGAAGACGAAGCCGATGCAGCCAAGGGCCGCATCTCGCATTCCTCGCCTATGGCTATAGCGCTGTTCGGCAAATCCGTTGGCGATGTCGCTTCGGTCAACGGGCATGACTGGGAAATCGTCGAGTTCGCCAGCTAGGCTTCGATTGGAACCGCGTGGTCGCGTAAGAACGCGGCCGCACCTGTCTCGTCGATCTCGCCGGCGGCGACCATCAATACGAATTGAATGATGTCTTCTTGCGCTGCTTCGACGCTCAATCCGTTGAAATATAGAAACAAATCCGCTGCTGCAAAGGCAGTTCGTTTGTTGCCGTCGACGAATGGGTGGTTCTTGGCGATGCCAAACAAATAAGCGGCTGCTAGGTCACAGAGGTTTGGCTCGCCATACGCTTGCTTCTGAAGCGGCCGTGCAAGGGCCGATTCCAGCATATCCTCGGATCGTACGCCTTGAGCGCCTCCGTGCAGCTTCAGTTGCTCGGCGTGTAGCGCCTCGACGAACTGACGCGAATGGAACTCAATCATTTGGCGAGGGCGCGATACGCGACCTCATATTTCTTCATCCGCTCGCGCGCGATCTTCATCTTGCGTTCGAACTCTTCCGGATCATCCTCAGCCGGCCGAAGCCGCAACTCGTTGCCATCCTCGGTGAGGACGAGCGTGTCACCCGCGCGCAGATTATGCCGCTCGAGCACTTCCTTCGGCAGGATCACACCTTCCGAGTTTCCGATCTTGCGAACAGTCACGTTCATGGCTGCGTCTCCATGTTATAACTTATGTATAACATGCGCGCCGATGCGATCCAAGCCATTGTCGCACCGTAGCGCCGCCACTATACCTGTGGTCTGACTGCTGATGCGGTCGTGAAAGAGCATTGCCGGAGAGACAGCCCATGGCGCAGGACGACAGCATTTTCATTGGTGCCAGCCGCAAGCCCGACGACAGTTATCAGCGGCCCGAAGATCTGTTGCTGAAGTACGGCAATCGCCATGGCCTGGTTACCGGTGCCACAGGTACCGGCAAGACGGTAACACTGCAGATTCTCGCCGAAGGCTTTTCGAACGCCGGTGTTCCGGTGTTCTGCGCCGACATCAAGGGCGACCTGTCGGGCATCGCCATGATGGGCGAGGCCAAGGATTTTCTCACGGCCCGTGCCGAGGCGATCAAGCTCGACCCGTATGACTTCCAGGAATTCCCCGTCATCTTCTGGGATCTGTTCGGAGAACAGGGGCATCCGATCCGCGCGACCATATCGGAGATGGGACCGCTGCTGCTGTCGCGGCTGATGAACCTCAGCGAAGCGCAAGAGGGTGTGCTCAACATCGCCTTCCGCATTGCCGACGAAGAAGGGATGCTGCTCCTCGATATGAAGGACTTGCAGTCATTGCTCGCCAACGTCGCCGAGCGGGCCGACGAGATCGGCGCGCGCTATGGCAATGTCACCAAACCGTCGGTCGGCGCCATCCAGCGCTCGCTTCTGGTCCTGGAGCAGCAGGGCGGCAACAACTTTTTCGGCGAACCCGCACTGAAGATTGCCGATATCATGCGCACGACGCGCGATGGTCGCGGCGCGATCAACGTGCTGGCCGCCGACAAGCTGATGATGAACCCGCGGCTCTACGCGACGTTCCTGCTCTGGCTGCTGTCGGAGCTGTTCGAGGTGCTGCCGGAAGTCGGCGACCCGGACAAGCCCAAGCTGGTCTTCTTCTTCGACGAGGCGCATCTTCTGTTCGACGAGGCGCCGAAGATCGTCGTCGACCGGGTCGAGCAGGTCGTGCGCCTGATCCGCTCCAAGGGCGTCGGTGTCTATTTTGTCACCCAGAACCCGCTCGACGTGCCCGAAACCGTTCTGGCGCAGCTCGGCAACCGCGTGCAGCATGCGCTGCGCGCTTACACGCCGCGGGAGCAGAAGGCGGTGAAGACGGCGGCCGACACTTTCCGCCCCAACCCTGACTTCGATTGTGCCAAGGCTATCACCCAGCTCGGAACCGGCGAGGCGCTGGTCTCGACGCTCGAAGCCAAGGGCGTTCCGTCGATGGTGCAGCGGACGCTGATACGCCCGCCGGCCTCGCGGCTTGGCCCGATCACGCCGCAGGAACGCCAGAAGCTGATCAAAGAGAGCCCGGTAGCGGGTCAGTACGATCAGACCGTTGACCGTGAATCGGCGTTCGAAATGCTGCAGAAGAAGGCGCTCGACGCGCAGAAGGCGCAAGAACAGGCCCAGCAGGCGAATACCGGTGGCGGTGGTGGTGGTTGGACCATTCCGGGCTTTGGCAATGACACGCCGCCGGCTTCGGGCGGCCGCAACACGGGCAGTGCGCCGAGGCCGCGGACCTCAAACCGACAGACGGTGACCGAAGCGGCACTGAAGTCGGTCGTGCGCTCTGTTGGTTCGTCTGTCGGCCGTGCGCTGGTGCGCGGAATTCTCGGAAGCCTGAAGAAGGGCTTCTGACCCGAGAAGCCAATAGCAAAACGGCGCGTCGATAACGCGCCGTTTTTCGTAGGTGACTGGGCCCAAGGTCAGGCAGTGCCGAGGCCGCTGGTGACCAGGATCGGCGTCTTGCCGGGCACGCGATCGTAGAGATCGATGATGTCCTGGTTCATCAGGCGCACGCAGCCCGACGACACCGACTTGCCGATCGTCCACCATTCCGGCGAACCGTGGACGCGATAGAGCGTGTCCTCGTTGTTCTGGAAGATATAGAGCGCGCGCGCGCCGAGCGGGTTGTTGAGGCCCGGGGCCATGCCGCCATTCCTGACGCTGTACTTTTCGAGGTCGGGCTGGCGGCCGATCATTTCGTCCGGCGGCGTCCACTTGGGCCACTTGCGCTTCCACTGGATGACAGCGCGGCCCTGCCAGGCAAAGCCGGCACGACCGAGGCCGACGCCATAGCGCATCGCTTCGCCGTTTTCGCGAACGAGGTAGAGGAAGTGCGTCGAGGTGTCGACGACCACGGTGCCGGGGCGCTCGCCAGTGGGGTCGCGGACGATCTGGCGCAGGAACTGCGGCTTCACTTTCTTGAGCGGGATGCCGGGGATTTCATAGCCCTCGTCGGCGACCGGGGCATACATGCTGGCATAGTCGCCACCGAAAGCGGGATCGACGCTCATGGGCGGTGCAACCGGAGGCGCATCGACGATCTGACCGCCTCCGCCAACCGTGGAGCAGGCAGAAAGCGCTGCCGACGCGGCGCCCGCTGCCGCCAGGTTCAAAAAGCCGCGACGGCTGAGCGGACGTGATTCTGTAAATGTGGACATGACTGCGATCTAGAGTTCCAGTTCGAAAGAAATGGTGAATTTAGAGGAAACCAACTGCGTCGCCCCTTAACGCTCGCGGAGATAGGCGGGTCAAATTCCGACCTTAGGGTGGACAAAGCATGGCGAAGGTGTGACAGGCCAATCACTGTTGCGTTATGGCAACAATATTGACCTATGGTAAGCTAACCAATTGTAACTAAACCTTCCAGAGAAGGTAGGATCAGCGATGGAGGCAGGTCGCGATACTCGTCCGGCTGGTTGCTGCGGTTGATCCAGACGGTGCGGCAGCCGAACTTTGCCGCCCCTGCAATGTCCCAGCGATTGGACGACTGGAACGACATTGCTTCCGGGTAAAGACGCCAACTGCTGGCGACGAGATCATAGACCGACTGGTCCGTCTTGAATCGGCGGACGCTGTCGACCGAGAACACCTCGTCGAGGATCAGGTCCAGCCCGGCCGAGCGCACGGCCGCTTCCAGCATGTCTGGCGAACCGTTGGAGAGAATGGCCAGCCGTGCGCCGTTTTCCTTCAGGTTGCGCAGCACTGCCGGAACCTCGGGATAGCAATCGAGGCGCCAATAAGCGTCGAGCAGCTTGCTGCGCATCGCGGGATCGACCGACGGCACCTTGCGGAATGCAAAGTCGAGCGCCTGCTCGGTGAGCTGCCAGAAATCGGCATAGGCGCCCATGAGCGTCCGCACCCAGGAATACTCGAGCTGCTTGGCCCGCCAAATCTCGGAAAGCAGCTGGCCCTCGGGTCCGATGTCGGCCGAATGGCGGCGAACCGCCGCATGGACGTCGAACAGCGTGCCATAGGCATCGAATATGTAGGCTGCGTGGCGCATGCCTTCGGTTGTCCAACGGCTTGGTTCCGAGCGCAAGCGCAACTATCGGCTGGCTCCAACATTTCGGCTTGCTGCCGATTGACGGGGCGCGCCAAAGCCTCTTCCATACCAGCGATCAATAAGATGGATGGGAAAACACCATGACGCTCGCGGCGGCTGCACAATCCACGACCTGGAGCTTTGTCGATGGTGACTGGCACGAGGGCAACGTTGCGATCATTGGCCCGCGAAGCCATGCCATGTGGCTCGGCTCCACCGTCTTCGATGGCGGCCGTTGGTTCGAAGGCGTGGCTCCCGACCTCGAAGCGCATTCGCGCCGGGTCAATTCGTCGGCCATCGCATTGGGCCTGAAGCCGACCATGAGCCCGGAACAGATCGTCGGGCTGACTTGGGACGGGCTCAAGAAATTCGACGGCAAGACTGCCGTCTACATCCGGCCGATGTATTGGGCCGAGCACGGTGGCTACATGGGCGTGCCGGCCGACCCTGCGTCGACGCGGTTCTGCCTGTGCCTGTACGAATCGCCGATGCTTCCGCCGACCGGCTTTTCGATTTGCTTATCGCCGTTTCGCCGGCCAACTCTCGAAACCATGCCGACCAATGCCAAGGCAGGCTGCCTCTATCCAAACAACGGCAGGGCAATCCTCGACGCCAAGATGCGCGGTTTCGACAATGCCCTGGTACTCGACATGCTAGGCAACGTCGCCGAAACCGCCTCGTCCAACATCTTCCTGGTCAAGAACGGGCAGGTGTTCACCCCGGCGCCCAACGGAACTTTCCTTTCCGGGATCACCCGCAGCCGCACGATTTCGCTTCTTGCCGGCAGCGGTGTCTCTGTCGTCGAGAAGACGCTTTCGGTGCGCGAGTTCCTCGAAGCCGATGAAATCTTCTCCACCGGCAATCACTCCAAGGTTGTTCCGGTCACGCGCATCGAGGAGCGAATTCTCCAGCCCGGACCGGTAGCAAAAAAATCGCGCGAGCTATATTGGGAGTGGGCGCACTCGACCGACAAGGCCTGAGTGTAGCGAAGAAAAACAGCGCCTCTCATCTGTTGTCACACGATGATGACGACCTATCTGTAGACGGCATAGTCATGCCGCGAAATTGCCAGCAAGGGAGTATGATCCATGGCTTTTGAATTGCCCGAATTGCCCTACGACTACGAGGCGCTACAGCCCTTCATGTCGAAGGAGACGCTTGAGTATCATCACGACAAGCACCACAAGGCCTATGTCGACAACGGCAACAAGCTGGCTGCCGAAGCAGGCATGGACAAGCTGTCGCTGGAAGAGGTGGTGAAGCAGTCGTTTGGCAAGAATGCCGGCCTGTTCAACAACGCCGCCCAGCATTACAACCACGTCCACTTCTGGAAGTGGATGAAGAAGGGCGGCGGCGGCAACAAGCTGCCCGGCGCGCTGCAGAAGGCGGTAGATGCCGACCTCGGCGGCTACGACAAATTCAAGGCTGATTTCATTGCCGCCGGCACGACGCAGTTCGGTTCGGGCTGGGCGTGGCTTTCGGTCAAGGATGGCAAGCTCGCCATCTCCAAGACCCCGAACGGCGAGAACCCGCTGGTTCACGGCGCGACCCCGATCCTCGGCGTCGACGTCTGGGAGCACTCCTACTACATCGACTACCGCAACGCCCGCCCGAAATATCTCGAGGCGTTCGTCGACAGCCTGATCAACTGGGACTACGTGCTCGAGCGTTACGAAAACGCCTGAGCCTGGTTCACCCACGAAAAGCCCCGGCAAGTCCGGGGCTTTTTTTGTCGAGAGAACGCAAATTTATTCCACCGACTCACGTAAGCGTGAGGAGAATCTTGGGACGAATTGGGCCAGTTTCGCCGTTCACCCTAGGCAGCTTTTGCAACCGAAAGAGGACCTGATGAGAAAATTTGTGCTCGCCGTCGCAGCGCTGGCGCTCGCATCCACTGCAGCATTCGCCGATGTGATTACCGACCGTCAGGCGGTGATGAAGGAGAACGCAAGGCAAGTCGGCACGCTCGTCAAAATGGTGAAGGGCGAATCCGCTTTCGACGCCGCCGCCGTTCTGGCGGCCTTGACGGCGCTCAACGACAATGTCCAGAAAATCGATGTCGCGGCGTCGTTCCCGGTAGGAAGCGACAAGGGCGACACCACTGCATCCCCCAAGATCTGGGAGGATCCGGCTGGATTCCAGGCCGAGGTCGACAAATTCAAGGCAGTGACGGCCTCGGCAGTTGGCGCCCCGGCCCAGGACCTGGACGCCTTGAAGGCACAGGTCGGCACCATCGGCCAGACCTGCGGCACCTGCCATGAGGCGTTTCGCGTCAAGAAGGGCTGATCCCTTCGCATGGGTGCTTTCAAGAAGTTTGCAGTGGCGGCTCTGGCGCTTGGCGGTGCCGGAGCCGCGACTTTGTGGTGGCTGGCGCTTCCCGAAAGACTGGGGCCCGATGCCGTGGCTGCCCTGGGAGCCGGCGACGCGGCCCGCGGTCAACGCATCTTCGATACCGGCGGCTGTGCCTCCTGCCACGCCAAACCGAAATCGGAGGGCGATGCACGTCTTCAACTCGCCGGCGGTCTCGAGCTGAAGACGGCGTACGGTACCTTCGTGGCGCCGAACATTTCCACCGACCCGAACGACGGCATTGGCGGATGGTCGCTTGAGGACTTCGCCAATGCCATGCTCAAGGGTGTGTCGCGCGACGGACAGCACCTCTATCCGGCGTTCCCCTATGCCTCCTATGCCCGCATGAAGCCGGCTGAGGTCGCAGATATCTACGCCTTCATGAAGACGCTGCCGCCTGTTGCGGGCAGGGCGCCGAGCCATACGCTCGCCTTTCCGTTCAATGTCCGATCCGGCATCGGGCTCTGGAAGCTGTTCTACCTGAGCGACCAGCCCGTGATCGCCTTCGCCGACGGCACGCCTGAGAAAGTCCTGCGCGGTCGTGACCTCGTGGAAGGCGCAGGGCATTGTGGCGAATGCCACACGCCGCGCGGCTTTGACGGCGGGACCAGGAAGGGCCAATGGCTGGCGGGTGCTGCGGCGGCCGAAGGACAGGGCATCGTGCCCAACATAACGCCGCAAGGGACTGGGATCAGCGGCTGGTCGGAGAGCGACATCGCCAGCTATCTCGAAACGGGTTTTACCCCTGAGTTCGATTCGGTCGGTGGCACCATGGTCGAGGTGCAGAAGAACATGGCGAGGCTAAGCGCCGAAGACCGCGAGGCAATCGCTGCCTATCTCAAGGCGATCCCGCCGCATCCCAACGGTTATCCCGCGCCACAGCCGAAGCCTGCCGGTTGACGCAACCGGCGGCCCCAAGCCGCCGGTCTGCCGTTTCCAATGTCAGGCGAGCCCAACGACCTTCAGTGCGAAAGCGTAGTTGAAGGCGATCTCCTCCAGCCGCGAGAAGCGGCCAGAGGCACCGGCATGGCCCGAATCCATGTTGATCTTGAACAGCACAGGACTGCTGCCCGACTTGCGTTCGCGCAGGCGCGCGGCCCATTTGGCCGGCTCCCAATAGGTGACGCGCGGATCGGTCAGGCCGGCCACCGCCAGGATCGGCGGATAGTCGAGTGCGGCGACATTGTCGTAGGGCGAATAGGCGGCGATGGTCTTGTAGTCGTCGTCCGAGGCGATCGGGTTGCCCCATTCCGGCCATTCGGGCGGCGTCAGCGGCAAGGTGTCGTCGAGCATAGTGGTCAGCACGTCGACGAAGGGCACTTCGGCGATGATGCCGGCAAAGGCATCCGGCGCCATGTTGGCTATGGCGCCCATCAGCATGCCGCCGGCAGAACCGCCCTGGGCGACGATGCGGTCATGCGCCGTGTAGCGCTCGGCGACGAGGTGGTGGGCACAGGCGATGAAGTCGGTGAAGGTGTTGGTTTTCGCCGCGCGCTTGCCGTCGTCATACCAGGCGTAGCCCTTGTCCTTGCCGCCACGGATATGGGCGATGGCATAGACGAAGCCGCGATCGACCAGCGACAGGCAGTTGGTGTTGAACGAGGCCGGAATGGTCATGCCGTAGGAGCCGTAGCCATAGAGCAGGCACGGTGCCGTGCCGTCCAGCGGCGTGTCGCGATGGTGGATCAGCGAGATCGGCACCAGTTCGCCATCGGGGGCCGGCGCCATCAGCCGCCGAGTGACGTAGTCATCGGCATTGTGGCCCGAGGGGACTTCCTGGGTCTTGAGCAGGACGCGTCCGCGCGTCCGCATGTTGTAGTCGAACAACTGCGTCGGGGTGGTCATCGACGAATAGGAAAACCGCATGGTGTCGGTATCGTATTCATAGGAGCCCGACAGGCCGAGCGAGAACGCTTCTTCCGGGAAAGAAATGACGTGCTCCGAGCCGGTGGCGCGTTCGTGCACCACGATCCGCGGAAGGCCTTCCTTGCGTTCCAGGCGAACCATGAAGTCCCTGAAGCCGATGACCGACAGGATCAGCCGGCCGGGTTCGTGGGCGACAAGTTCCTTCCAGTTGGTGCGCGCCGGATCCGCCGCTGGCGCGGTCATGATCTTGAAGTCCTTGGCGCCGTCGGCATTGGTCAGCACGAAGAAGATGTCGCCGCCTTCCTCGAGATCATATTGCAGGCCGGTTTCGCGCGCTGCAACGAGTGCCGGCGAGGCGAGGGGATTGCTGGCGGGAAGCAGCCGGTATTCCGACGTTTCATGATCGCTGATCGAGATCATGATCCAGTCATTGCTGCGGGTGCCGCCGACGTTCATGAAGAAGCCGGGATCGGTCTCCTCGTAGACCAGGCGGTCTGTCGAGGCGTCGCTGCCGAGCGCGTGGTAGAAGACCTTCGACGGCCGGTGGTTGGAGTCGAGGCGGGTGTAGAAGAAGCCGGCATTGGCGGCATCCCACTCGCCCGAGCCGCCCGTATCGGCGACGATGTCGGCGAGTTCGGCGCCGGTTGCCAGGTCGCGGACACGCAGGGTGTAGAATTCCGATCCCTTGTCGTCGAACCCCCAGATCAGGCGGCTATGATCGGAGGAGTGGTCGATCCCGCCGAGGCGGAAATAGGCGTGACCTTCGGCTTCCTTGTCGCCGTCGAGGATGATCTCCTCCGTGCCGCCTGCGCTCGGGAGGCGGAAATAGCGCGGCTGCTCGCCACCCTTCTTGTAGGATGAGCCATAGGCGAACGGGCCGTCCTTCATCGGAACCGAGGAATCGTCTTCCTTGATGCGTCCCTTCATCTCTTCGAACAGCTCCTTGCGCAGGTCCGCCGTGCCGGCCATCAATTCGGCCTGGTAGCTGTTTTCCGCTTCGAGATGTGTGCGGATTGCCGGATCGAGCAGGCTCGGATCGCGGAAGACCTCCTGCCAGTTGTCGGCGCGCAGCCAGGCATATTCGTCGATGCGGGTGATGCCGTGCCGGGTGTCGGAAACGGGGCGGCGCTCGGTCGACGGCGGGGCGATGTCGGCGAAAATGGCAGGTCGGGTCATCATGTCTCGCATGCGGTGAATCTTGAATGGCGAATGAACACGCCGATCAGGGCGGGTTCAAGGGCTGAGTTGCATTGTTCGTCAACGTTCCAATTGACCGGTTCGCCGGAGGAGAGAGATGAACACGTTCTTGAAGACCGCCGCAGCCCTGACCGTCGCCTCGACAGCGGCAATATTCGCCGGCAACGCCCACGCGGCTGCTTTTGCCGCCTGGCAGGTGACCGACGTTCCGTTTGGCGACACGTTGAACATCCGGAAGTATCCGTCCAATGGTTCGCAGAAGCAGGCAGCCTATCCCAATGGCACTGTCCTGCAGATGACCGGAAAATGCACTGGCGGAGTCGATCTCTTCGACATTTCGCATTTGCCGGAATGGAAGCAGGCACAGCGTGTGCGTTATCGCTGGTGCCAGGTCTGGCACGATCCCGCCCAGAACGGGCAATTCGCCACGGGTTGGGTCTATGGCAAGTACATCGCACCGTATTGATCAGGCAAAACTGTTGCTTGCGTTGCCTTGAGCACTCGGGCGGGCACCGGTTATTGACAAGATAGGTTCAGGTTTGGCCCTGCATGGCTGGTAACGACTGGGGCAGCGGCGCCTTCCTCGTTGGCTTTCTTGCGACTGTTGCGTTCCCGCATTTTTTGACCAGCGGCGGTGTCCATCTCAAGCAAGAGGCCGAAGAAAAACCGGTCATGATCAGCAGCGTTGGCGATTATCTTGCCGGCGGCCCGGTCATGGTTGGTGCGTTGCTTGCGATGGCCGTCTTTCCAGCGGCTGTTGCGCCTCCCCGATTTCCACACGGTCTCGAAGGCCGGAACGGTTGGTTCCTGTCCTGAGTTGCTTCGTCGCGCGGTGCATATCGGCGAACTCTCCACGGCATTGCCGGCGCGGGCTGGAGTGGTGTTCTTCATGCTGATGGCGCCGATTTCGGCCGATTTGCTTGCCAAGGCGGCTTATTCAGCCGGATATCGCTTGTGGCAGGGGTCTCTCAGCGACGATTTGGCTGAAACTGTGGCGAGGGATAAGAAGAACCGCATTGTTGCCACCTAATGCCGACAATGACCCCGGAGAGAACATTCAGCGTTGTGTAACTTGATCTCGTGCGATGACATTGCCCTGTCAAAAAGGCTCATTTGTTAGAGAAGTGATGAATGCATTGTTCTTGGAGTTGCAAAGAATAGTGAATTGACTTGTTATGGCTACAGGCTCATTAAAGTGATGGAACGCGACTCGTAATGGCAAATTGCGATACAAGATCGCGCCGCACCCCGGTCGCAATATCGGGCAAAAAAACAACCAGTCACATTGGGGCCTGAAGCATATGGATACTTCCGAAACGCCTGCAGCAAATAGCGAAACGCTGATCGAACTGACCGCCGACGTGGTGGCCGCTTATGTCAGCAACAATCCGGTCCCGGTAGGAGAACTTCCGGGGCTGATCGCGGACGTTCACGCAGCCCTTGGCCGCGTCGGTAACGTCGCCGACACACCACCCGCCGACAAGCAGAAGCCGGCCGTCAACCCGAAGCGTTCGGTGCATGACGACTACATCATCTGCCTGGAAGACGGCAAGAAGTTCAAATCGCTCAAGCGTCACCTGATGACCCACTACAACATGACGCCCGATCAGTACCGCGAGAAGTGGGGCCTTGACGCCAGCTATCCGATGGTGGCGCCCAACTATGCGGCAGCTCGCTCGCAACTGGCCAAGAAGATGGGCCTGGGCCGCAAGCGCAAGGTGGGTAAATAATACTCCCTTCGACAGACGTTTAGCGAGCGGCGCCTTCGGGCGCCGTATTGCTTTTGTGCCGGCGCCGGCGCGGCCTGAGCGACAGTCGCCCAGGCTGGTCGGGGAAGACGCCTTTCAGCCGATCGCGCACTTGCTTGAGCGCGATGTGCCGGTTGAGATCGTAGCTCCAGTGGCGGTTGACACCCCGGAGCCGTTCGCGCTCGATCGCCCGTTCGAGCCGTTTGAGCAAGGCGACGGTCGATGTCGGCTCCCCAGAAAGCGCATTCGAAAGCTCGATCCCGCAGCAGAGCTGCAGTGCTGCCCGCTGCCGGGCGTCAGTCAATTCGGACAGCTTGTTCTGCCTGAAGGCTGCAATTTCATTCGAAAAATCCCGCATCGCGATCCTGCCTGATGTGACTGTGATCGTGCGATGATGCTGCCATCTTGCAGGGTGGGGAGAAACTGCGCCAAGAATTCACTGGAGCGGAATAAATAGAACAATGATTACAGCGTGTTGAAGTTTCTTCCGCTGCCTCATCGTTCTTTTTTGTTCACACCCTGTGACGTGCCCGGTATAAGAACTTATTCCTATCCACAAAGGGGGAAGAGTTCGGTGGGATCCACGTCGGCAACATTGGTCAAACGGCAGAAGGAGGCGCGCGAGGCCGCCGCCAGGGACGAGCGTTCCGTTCTTGAACTTGTCGCCGACCGGCGTCGTGACCAGGTGGTGGAGCGTTGCGATGCGATGATCGACCTCATGGCGGCGTTGTTCGGCGTGCCAAGCAGGGAGATTCGTCGAATTGGCCGGACTGGCAACGACATCAGCCGCCTCCGCCAGATTGCCATGTATGTTGCCCATGTCGTGTTTCGTCTCAGCATGCGCGAGGTCGGCCGTGGCTTTGGGCGCGACCGGACCACAGTGCTTTATGCCTGCCATACCGTGGAGGACCTGCGCGACGATGCGGAGTTTGACCGGATCGTGGCGCTGGCGGAGCGGGTGGCGATCGCTGCGTTTCGCGACAGGCTGGAGGGTTGACATGAGCACCCCTGACGAAAAGGCACAGAAGCGCGTGCTCACGCTGCTGGCCAAGGGGGCCGCAGAATGCGAGCCGGCCGCAACGGCCGGCAAGATGCTGCTTGAGAACGACAGGAGCGACAGGATCGCCGTCGGTGCCGAGGTGCTTGCGGCATTGTCCCGGCAAGGGCTTGTCGTTTGCGTTGGCCGGGCGATGCGGCTTACGCCGGAAGGGCAAGCGGCCGCACGGCGAGAGGAGGGCCCAGTCGATCCTTTCCAGAGCCAGCACCGCGAACTGGACACGGCGACGGTCGATACCGCGGCCGGGCAACATGCCGCTCTGATCAACCTTTCGGAGTCGCCACTCGGCCAACTCGCCCGACGCAAGACCAAGGCCGGCAAGCCGTTCCTGAACAACAGCGAGTTCGTCGCTGGCGAACGGCTGCGTGCCGACTACACGCGCGGCCAGATCATGCCGCGCATGGGCGCCAACTGGGTGGCGAGCGTCTCTTCCGGCAAGCGCAGTGCCGGCGGCGGCCTGGCGGAACTGACGGATGCGGCGCTCGCCGCGCGGCAGCGGGTCGACAGGGCGATCGATGCGGTCGGGCCGGAGCTATCCGGCGTCCTGATTGACGTCTGCTGCTTCCTGAAGGGGCTGGAACTTGTCGAAGCCGAGCGCGGCTGGCCGGTGCGGTCGGCCAAGGTCATGCTCAAGTCGGCACTTGGCGTGCTGGCCAGACATTACAATCCTCGCGCCGGTTCCGTTGCCGGTCGCAAGGTCCTGCATTGGGGGACCGAGGATTATCGCCCGCGAATGGGCTGAACGGAACTCAGGCGACCTGGTGGAGGGCAGCCTCGGCGTCGCGCTTGATGCGCTTGACCATCGAGCGCAAGCCATTGGCGCGTTGCGGCGACAGGTGCTCGTTGAGGCCGAGTGCCTTCAATGTGGCTTCCGCGTCGGTCGCCATGATCTCGCTGGCGCGATGACCTGAAAACAGGGCAAGCATGATGGCGACGAGCCCGCGCACGATATGCGCGTCCGAGTAGCCTTCGAAGCGGATGGCGGGGTCGGCACCGTCGCCCTTGTGGGTCACAAGCCAGACCTGGCTGACGCAGCCCTGCACCTTGTTGGTGTCGGTCTGTGCGCTCTCGGGGAAAGGCGGAAGTGCTTCACCCAACTCGATGACATAGCGATAGCGATCCTCCCACTCGTCAAGGAAGGAGAAGTCGTCGCGGATGGTGTCGATCGAGGTGGTCATGGTGCCTTCGATATAGTGCCGGCACTGCTGCCCGTCACGAAAAAAGAAATGCACCGCAGATGCCAGAGGCGGGCGTATCGCGGTGGGGCCTGGCGTAGGCCCTGAAGTCGGAGTCAGTTTGCCGGGGCCGGGGCCGGGGTCGGGGTTGGGACGGCCATGGCCGGTTCGTCATCCGTCGCAGGGACGCTGCCGGTCCGGGTTGCAGTGTCGGGCTGTCCGAACTGCTGGTCGAGCGCCTCATAGGCGATGCGGGCGCTCTCGCGTGCCCTGACACCGATGGTCTGCATCGCAGCCTTGCCTGTTTCGCAAACCTCGGGCTTGCGTTCGCAGATGCCGGCGATGTCGCCAACCGCCTCGCGCGCGGCGAAAATTGCCTGTAGCGGGCTCACGCTGTTCTCACCATCGGGGCCCGTGCCGAGCGGCAGCAGGAGAAGGACGAGCGAGAACCAGAAAGCGGTTCTGAAGAGAAAGCCCATGGAAGCCTCGTGTGGTCTGTCGGCGCCGGATCTATGCGGCCCCGCATCTTGCTGAGCCGACAATGGCATGAACGAGCAAAGGAGCGCTTGCTGCAAAAGGTGGCATTTCGCGAAGGCTTTTCACCAAAGTTTAACGGACTGGCCCGGCTTGCGTGACTGTGCGCCTGAGTAATCTCTCACGAGACTCGTAAGCAATTGATTTAAATTGCGAAACTTCGAGATTGCGCGTTTTGCGCAGATTCGGGTTCGCGAAGTCGGCAAATAACCCTCCATTTACCATGGCGAGAACTGTTCTCGAATGTCGACGCCGTGATCCCGATATTCGCCATGCGCCAGGGTTTCGGTCGCCTGGCTTTATTCCTTCATTAAAGGCTCGGTGCGAGTTTGGAGACCAACCAGAGAAGAGCCGCAAAGCGAGCCACGGAAGAGTGCGTAGCGTTGAGTTTTGTCATGACCAGATACGGTGAGTTTTCCGGCGCGGTCGCCGGCGGCTGTGACCGGCTGGTCCATCCGTCCATCGATGGCTCCGAACGTTTGCGCCAGCGGCGTCTCGTTGGCCTGTTGTTGGCGGCACCTTTCCTTGTTGCCGGTGCCGGCGTGGTCCTGGTGTCGGCCAATCTTGGCGCGGCCCCGACCTTTGCCGTCATCTTCGCCGCCTTCAGCCTGAGCTGGCTGGCGGCTTTGTTGGTTGCCGCGACCGGCACGGCCGCGTCGATCGGCGTCGCGTCGCTTGGCGTCGGTGCCGTAACCGCTGGCGCCATCATTGCTGCCGCGGGCGGCCTGACATCGCCGGCGGCGCTGCTTGCAGCCGCGCTTCCGCTCGAAGCGCTGTGGGTTTGGCGGACGCGGAAAGCGGCTTTGTTCGGCGGGCTCGCTGCCGTTGCTGCGCTGCTGCTGCAAGGTTTGCTTGGCGCCGTGCCATTTGCCGAAAGTGCGACGGCATCCGCATGGCATTGGTTGCTGCCAGTCGCCTGGTTGGCGACCTTCGTCGCTCGCGCTGTACAATTCGCCGGCCATGGCGCCGAACAGGCTGCCGCGCCGGCTGCGCCGCTGGAGCAGGTCCTCCGGGCTGTCGTCCTGCGCGTCGCGCAAAATGGCGACGTGGTTGATGTCTCCGAGCAGGCGCGGACGTTGTTGCGGCTGCAGCCGGAGTTGCTCCTCGGTACTGCCCTGTTCGACCGCATCCATGTGGCAGACCGTGTTGGCTATCTCTGTGCGCTGGCAGACATGCGCGATGGAGCCGAAACGCGTCAGGTGGAGCTTCTTCTGCGTTTGCCCAGGCAGTCCGAGAGCGATGCGGGCGACAATTTCCGGCCGTTCGCACTCGAGTTCATCAAGGCCGGTGTCGAGTTTATTGCGATTGTCCGCAATAACGACACTGTCGCCGAGTTGCGGAACGAACTGGCCAAAGCCACCGACGCCGTGAAGAGCGCGGAACTTGCCAAGAGCAATTTCCTCGCAGCCGTGAGCCACGAACTCAGGACGCCGCTCAACGCGATCATCGGTTTTTCCGACATGCTGCTGCACGAGATGTTCGGCAAGTTCCAGGAGCCGCGCCAGAAGGAATATGTCGGTATCGTCCGCGAGTCCGGCCAGCACCTGCTCGAGGTGGTGAACTCGATTCTCGACGTCACCAAGATCGAGTCGGGTTGCTATGCGATCAACCCGGAGCCTTTCAGGTTCCGCGAGGCGGTCGACATGTGCGCTTCGATGATGGCGCTGCAGATCGAGGCCAAGGCGCTTGACCTGGCTGTCGAAGTGGCTGCCGGCACGGGCGAGGTCAAGGCTGACCGGCGTGCGGTGCAGCAGATGCTGATCAACCTCGTGTCGAATGCGGCAAAATTCACCCCCGATGGCGGTCGCGTCGAGATCGGCGCCAAGCGTCTCGGTTCGCGGCTGCATTTCTGGGTGTCGGACACCGGCATCGGCATCGCCCAGGAAGACCTGTCGCGGCTGGGTACGCCGTTCACGCAGATCCAGAACGACTACACCCGTCGCTTCGAAGGCACCGGCCTTGGGTTGTCGCTGGTCAAGGGACTGGTTGCATTGCACGACGGCGCGATGTCGATCGAGAGCGCGCCGGGCGAGGGGACCACGGTTACCATCAGCCTGCCGATAGAAGGGCCAGCCCTCCGCCCTGAGCCGACGAAGGGCGAAGTGATGCGGTTGCCGGCAGACAGGATCAGGGAGATGCGCAATGGCCCGCTCCGCAAGGCAAGCTAAGCGGGTCGTCGAGGACCGCAGCCCGCTGCAAGAAGGGGCCGTGGCGCTCGGCGGGATGATTGCACGCAATCCGGTGCTGGTCGGCGGTTCGACGGCGTTTCTGGTGGCGCTGTTCTACGTCTCGGCGAATGCGCTGTGGTACCAGCCATATGCGCACAAGGGTGCGTTCTTCTCGACCCGGGAGGTGGTCGAGTTTCCCGACATGAACGAGGATGCGCCGGAGACCACGATCAAGATCGAGCGACCGGAGGCACAGGTCGTGCGCCCCAAGGGCGATCCTCAGATCGAACAAATACAGAGCATCCTGAAGGACCTCGCATTTTATGATGGCACGGTCGACGGGCTGAATGGGCCGGCCACGCGCAGTGCCATCCAGGCGTATCAGAAGAAGGTAGGCCTGACGGCCACGGGCGACATCGACGGCGCGCTGCTCGAGCAACTGGGCGCTGCTGAAACCACGGCCGGAATTGCGCCGACACCGACACCGCGAGCGCAAGCGACACCGGTGTCGAGGCCGCGAACGGGCGGGGCCACCACGGCACCCGTGCGCACGGAGCCCGCAGTCGATGCCGATCCGAGTGCGCGCATCATGAAGATCCAGGCTGGGCTGAAGGCCTTCGGCAATGACGGAATCGACGTTGACGGCGTTCCAGGCGCCAGGACCACGGCGGCAATCCGCGAATTCCAGGCTTTGTTCGGCTTGCCTGAAACGGGCGAGCCCGACCCGGCAGTTTACGTCAAGATGCGTGAGATCGGCCTGACCAACTGAGCCGATAGGCCTGTGCGCTTTCCGAGCGAGCCGCTATAGAGGCCGGATCGAAATTGCGTTCGGGCCTGGCAAATGCGCTTAACCACTGACTTCTGGGTGTCGGCCCTGTTGCGCCGGATTTTCGGCGAGGGCGGCTTTGGCGCGATCCTCAGCCGGGGCGCACTTGAAGCCGGCGCTGTCTTCATCCTGACCCGCGATCGTTTCGGCCGCACCAGCCTCTACGGCCCGGCGCCGCAGACGAGCTACGACATGGCAAGACCCGATGAGCGCCAGTTCAGCCTGCTGGAAAGCGACGATGACGGGACGGCGATCGAAAAGCGGCTCGAGCGCGAGCGGCGCTTCGACCGCGATATCTGGGTGGTCGAGATCGAGCCGGGCCAGACCGAAATCAAGGATCTGGTGTCTCTTACGACGCCCTGAGCTGATCACCCTTTGAGCCGGCTGCCCCTGGCTTAGGCTGTAGCCTGTCCGCGTTGCCGCGGATGCTTGCGCCGACCGCCGCTGCCTTCCAGTCGCGCACGCGGTCGAGCGCTACGTCGCGATGCAACAGCCGGTAGCGCTCAAGGAACAGCCTGATGGCTTCGGCATGGGCGAACTGGCCAGGGAATGTCGTCGCGGTGAGAAGGAATGCCTGCTCTTCAGGCAGGTCTAGCGCCTTGAGCGCGTCAATGAGCGAAGAGTAGCCAGACTTCTCGGTGATCGAACGGGCCGTCTGGAAGTCGATCTCCAGCGCGTCGGCGAGAGCGGTCTGGAAGAATGTGCCGTTGCCGGTAAGGGCGGTCGACTTGAGCCGTTCGTAGGCCGGCGCACGCGTTTGTCCTTCGGTCGATGTCGACTGGTGCGCCGTATTGGGTGTCATCATCGAGCGCAGACGGCGGCGGACGTTTTCGGCAAGTTCGCCCGGGGCGGGAATGTTCGGCGTGTCCTGCACCGCGTCGATTGTCGTTGCGGCTGTCGCTGTGGCGACTGGCACTTCGACCTGTTCCGTCGTTTCGGGGTACACCAGGCGTGGGCGCTCGAGCACCCGGATCAGGTCGGCGATCGTCTGGTTGAGGCCGGGGCGGCGGGCAATCGCGCGCGCATGCGGCAGGCCATGGCGTCCGATCAGCGCGATGAGCGCGACATCCGACAAGACAGGCGAACGGATCAGCAGCGGCGCGGCAATATCGACGCTTTCGTCGCTCAGACGGCGAACGAGGCCGGGCGGCGCATATTCGGTTTCGGAAAGCGCGGCAGAGACATACCGGCGCGCCTCCACCGAAACCTTTTCGAATAGGGGAAGGGTAAGGTCTTCAAGTTGCGCGATTTCGCGGCGCGATGGACGGGGCAGCGCACAGAAGGCGGAAACCGCTGCCCGGAAGAGCCGCTCGGGCTTTCCGGTTTCGCGACCGATGGCAATTTGCCTGAAGTCCGATGCTGACACGAACGGATACGCCTGACACAACCTTGCACTGCCCTGGGATGAGGCGGACGTCGCTGCATCCATCCTCCCGAAGGTGAACATAAACTTAGCGAAGATTTGTTAGCGGACTGTTAACTTTGGCGTTAAGGAAGTCATTCATTAACAAAGACTTATACGCGGATCATCACGCAAAGGCCGAATTGCCCGTTTTCAGCCGGCGACCTGTGACGTGGCAATGCTGCTGCGTTCACAGACCGCTCACGCCGCATTGGTATGAATGCAGCGTCGAAAGCGGAGCCGCAGCGCCTAAATTGAATCAAATCCGTGACGGTAACCGACTGTTAACTCTCTACTGGCGTTATCGAGATGGAGGCGTTGCGTGCTTACTCCGGTTGAACCGAGAGGGAATCGCGAACCATGGGCAGCATAGTGTCATTCATGCCGCGTCGTGCGACCGTCCACCGGGCCCCACGTACAGCGGAAGCGTCGGCATCCATCATCATCTTTCCGGGCGTGCGTTACGAGCGCACCGGCGGCACGACTTCGTCGCCCGACAATCGCGTCGAAGGCGACAATCGCCGCAAGGATCCGTTGCCGCGACATTGACGGTGGCGACTGCCAAGCTCAGGCGACGTAGTTCATGCGCTGCTACGGCGTATGATTACTGGATTTCGCAGCTGATGCCGTCGAGGAAACGCGACACGATCGGCTTCCAGCTGTCGTCGGGAACAAAGGCACGAACGACGACGATGCCTTCGTCGATCGGCGTTTCCACGAAGATCGATTTTTCGAATTCAGACGGCAATTCCTTGCGCAGATCGATCATCTGCGCCGGTGTGAGCACGACGAAATCGAGATTGCCGTCGGTCGCGGTGCGGTCATTGAAGCTGTAGATGTTCTGGCCGCTGCGATCGTAGACCGAGGCCGACCAGTAGGGGACCTTGCCGGCATTGTCGATGCGGACGACGCCTTCGCCGAGATCGAAGCGGCAGGCGGCTTCGTAGAATGACGGGTCGAGCGACTTCACCACCGGTGCGCCGCCAATCTCGTGGTCGAGGCGGACAACCTTGTTGGGCCCGGCCACCATGGCCAAGCGTGACCATGCATCCCGCTCGGAAAAGCTGGGTACCAGCAGCAGGATGGCGATGTGGGCGATGCCGGCGCCGACCAGCCCGATGGCCAGGGCATGAAACAGCCTACGCATTGCACTGGACCCTGACGATGCGAGGCATTTCGATGCCGGACAGGCCAGTGCTGCTGGCGACGGGCGTGTCGTAGAGGGTCAACACCAGGTTCATTTCGCCGGCTCCCGATACCGGCAGCCAGTTTCCGGGCTCAGGCCGCGCGCCGACAGCAATCTCGATGGAATTGTCGGGCTGGCGCAGGATTTCGAAGGAATGCATCGACGGATCGCGGCGCATGCCCGACTTGAGTGTCATCTGCGCCTTGTCGGTCGCATAGAAAGTCCAGAACCGGGCAACCGGCAGCGATCCCTCGACGCGATAGCTGCATTCGCTTCTCAGGGTCACGCCGCTGGAGTCTCGGTCGGCTACGAAACTGAGGCCTTCGGCGCGGCCGAGCGCAAGCATGCCGTCGCGTGCGACGCGGGCCTTCGAATAGGGATCGGCTTCGGGCGTTCCAATATCGGGAAACGCCGTCCATGGGCCGACTGCGACAGCGCCGATGCCTTCCTGCGAATCGAGAACCATCGCCACGCTGGCGGCACCGCCGCCAACCGCAACCGCGAGGGCGATAACTATCAGAAGCGATTGTTTCAGCATGAGCCGCCGCAGGATGGAGTTGGCGGAGGAATATCCCGCCATGCGACCGGAAGGCAAGCCGGGAAGGGCTGCAACCGGTACGGGAATGATCGCTGGCCCCTCAATTTGGGAACAATCACAGCGCTGACAGCGTCTCGGGTTCGGTCGGCGGGGTGATGGCGGGCGCTTTCTGGAAGACATCCGCGATCGCGCGCAATGCCCGCGTCGTCGTGCTCGACAGGACCGGAGGTCGGTCGGCCGTGTCGGCTGCCGGCGGCTGGGTTCCACTCTTTGCGGCTTCTTCGGCCTTGGCGATGGTCGCCGGATCGACGAAGGGGTTCTTGATGCCTGGGATGGGCCTTAGGTCGATGTTCTGGTGGGCATAGGCCATGAAACGCTGCCACACCATCGCCGGCAGCGAACCGCCGGTCATGTTGTTGGTGGGCGAGAAGTCGTCGTTTCCGAGCCAGACGGCGGCCGTATAGTTGCCGGTGTAACCGACATACCAGGCGTCGCGATAAGACTGGGTGGTTCCGGTCTTGCCGGCCGAGCGGATGTTGGGAAGTGCTGCCCGGCGGGCCGTACCGACTTCGGGAATCTGCACCATGATCGAGTTCATCGACGCAACCGCCTGCTCGGACAGCACCCGGTGGGGCGGTGGCGCGTCCTTGCTGTAGTCGTAGATGAGCTGGCCGGAATGGGTGACAAGCTGGGTGATGCCGTGGCGGGTGCCGACGATGCCGTCCTGGGCAAGCACGCTGTAGCCGGTGGCCTGGTCCATGACCGTCAGGCCCGATGTGCCGAGCACCATGGTCTTGTGCGAGCTGACGGGAGACTCGACGCCCATCGCCTCGGTCATCGCCTTGATCGGCGGTATCGACAGGTGATCCTTGGCAAGGCGCACGGGCACGGTGTTGATTGATTTGACCAGTGCGGTCGTCAGCGACATGCGGCCGGAATAGCCGCGTGTGTAGTTTTTGGGCGACCAGGCACCCCAGCTGATCGGGCCGTCCGAGATGACCGATTCAGGCGTAAAGCCGTTTTCCATGGCGGTCGCGTAGACATACGGCTTGAATGACGAGCCGGTCTGGCGCTGTGCCCTGGTGGCGCGGTTGAACTGGCTGGCGCCGTAGTCGCGGCCACCGACGATGGCGCGCACCGCACCGTTGGTTTCGATCACGACAACGGCGCCTTCGGTGACGCGGTATTCCTTGCCGAACTGACGCAGGTGGAACTCGACCGATTCCTCCGCCGCCTTTTGGATGTTCATGTCGATCGTGGTGCGCGCGACGAGCGAATGGATGCCCGATTTGGCTGCGATCTTCTTGACCTCGTCGAAGGCCCAGTCGAGGAAATAATCGGGGCTCTTGCGGTCGCCGCGATCGACGATGTCGGCGGGATGGAGACGCGCCGACAGAACCTGCCCCTCGGTCATGAACCCTGCCTGCACGAGGTTGCTGAGAACGACGTTGGCGCGGGCGCGGGCGGCCGGAAGGTTGATGTGCGGGGCGTATTTGGTCGGGGCCTTGAACAGGCCGGCGAGCATCGCCGCTTCTGCGAGGTTGAGGTCCTTGACCTGCTTGCCGAAGTAGAAATCGGCCGCGGCCGCAATGCCGAACGTGCCGCCGCCCATGTAGGCGCGGTCGAGGTAGAGCTGGAGAATATCCTTCTTCGACAGGTTCGATTCGAGCCAGAGCGACAGGAAGGCTTCCTTGACCTTGCGCTCGACGGTGCGCTCGTTGGTGAGGAACAGGTTCTTGGCGAGCTGCTGGGTCAGGCTAGATCCGCCCTGGACGACGGAGTTGGCGCGGACGTTTTCCGACATGGCGCGGATCAGGCCGAGGAAATCGATGCCGTAGTGATCGAAGAAGCGCCGGTCTTCGGTCGCCAGGACGGCCTTGATGACGTGGTCGGGCATTTCGTCGACCGGGACCGAGTCGCGCTGGATGATGCCGCGCTGGCCGATTTCATTGCCATAGCGGTCGAGGAAGGTGACGGCGAAGTCGTCCTGGTTGCGCCAGTTGCCGGTTGTTTCCTGGAAGGCCGGCATGGCGAGCGCGAGCATCACCACCGAGCCGGCGGCGGCCATGGTGACCCCTTCGCTCAGGACCTCGATGACACCGCGGCGCCAGCCCTTGACGCGGAAGCGGCGGAAGAAAATGGTGGCGCTTTCCCAGAACTGCTGCGTGCGGAAACGCAGTTCGTAAAGCGAAGAGTCGAGCCAAGCATCAAGAGCGAGCAGGCCTGCTGCCAGGCGGCCTCGTTTCTTGCGTGGTTCTACGGGATTTTCCATTCGAGACGGGTCCGGCACGTGACTGCAGCTTATACCTAAATACGGGTGCTGGCGAATTCAGGGCACGCGTCCCTCGGCCCACGGCTGACTTGTCCCCGATTTTCGACGCCGCGACAAGAGGGGGGCGGCAAGCAGCCTGCGGAACAGGAAAATGCACCTCGATAGGAATATATTCTTGACACCGTGACGGTGCTTTGATAGTGTCCGGCTATCGTCAAAGAAGTGCAGCCAAAACGGGCAGCACGGCCAGGCGGTTTTCCCAATCGTGATGCTGGAGGTTTCGTTGGTCGCGAGAGCTGACGAGCGATGGCGGGCGCTGCGTGCGCTCCATGAGGGCGCGACGCCGGACATCGAGCTGTTGTCCGTGGCAAGCGGCTATGCCGTGGCCAAGATAGAAAGACGTGCCGCGCGAGATGGCTGGATTGCCGCCGACGACTTCGCCGACCGGTTGGCCCGGTTGGCAGATTCGCTGATCGCGCAGGCAGAAGCCTTGCAGCCGGAAAACGAAGGCGGTTTCGACAAGGCGCAGGTCGACATGGTCGGCTCGATCATCAGGACGGTCGAGAAGATCAACGAATTGATGCGGGGAGGCGAGGCAGCGAAAGTGAGCCAGACGGAGCGAGATGCAGAAATGGCAGATGTGCTCGCAAGGATCGACCAACGCATCGTCGAACTTGCCAGAGACTATGCAAGAGTGCTTTGCGCAAACGAATCTGAACTGGCGCCAAGGTAGGCTGATCGCAAGAGAGTGGTATCGGTCGGCGCGAATCCAGCAATATCTGCTCGAAGCCGAGCCGGCGACGTGGCTGGTGGTGGGCGGGCGTGGCGCCGGCAAGACCCGGGTGGGGGCCGAGTGGGTCAATTCCATGGTGCGTGGGTTCTCGCCTTTCGCATCCAGGCGGCATTCGCCGATAGCCTTGGTCGGAGAGACCCTTGCCGACGTGCGAGAGGTGATGATCGAAGGACCGTCTGGCATCGCAACGATTTCGCGTCATGACAGGCCGCGTTTCGAGCCGAGCCGCAAGAGGCTGGTCTGGGACAGCGGCGCCGTGGCACAGATTTTCTCCTCGGAGGACCCCGACAGCCTGCGTGGGCCGCAGTTTCAAGCTGCCTGGTGCGATGAACTGGCGAAGTGGAAGCATGCCGAAGCGTGTTTCGACATGCTGCAGTTCGGGCTCAGGCTTGGCGACAAGCCGCGCCAGATCATCACCACGACACCACGGCCCGTACCGCTGCTGAAGCGCCTGTTGGCCGACCCGGCCGTGCTGGTGACGCGGATGCGCTCGGATGAAAACAGCGCCAACCTGGCGCCAGGCTTCCTGAGCACGATCCGCAGCCGCTACGGCGGCAGTGTGCTCGGCCGGCAGGAGCTTGACGGCGAGCTGATCGAGGACCGCGCAGATGCATTGTGGTCGCGCGATATGCTCGAAGCGGCGTTGGTCGCGGCAGCAGCCGACTTGCGTCGTATCGTTGTGGCGGTCGATCCGCCGGCGAGTTCGCGCAAGACATCGGACGCCTGCGGCATTGTTGCGGTCGGACTGGATGGCGCGGGCAGGGCGGTGGTACTCGCCGACGCGACGGTCCAGGCGGCAAAGCCGCAGGACTGGGCAGGCACGGCCGTAAGGCTGTTTCACCGCCTGGAGGCTGACTGCATCATCGCAGAGACCAACCAGGGCGGCGAGATGGTGACGGCGGTGATCCGAACGGTCGATCCGGCGGTGCCGGTAAAGGCGGTGCGTGCCAAGCGGTCTAAATGGTTGCGCGCCGAGCCGATCGCGGCACTCTACCCGCAACGCAAGGTTTTGCATGCTGGACGATTTCCGGCGCTTGAAGACGAAATGTGCGACTTCGGCCCGAATGGGCTGTCCAATGGTCGCTCTCCCGACCGCGTCGATGCGCTGGTCTGGGCGATCGGCGAGTTGATGCCGGACTGGTCGACCGAACCACGAATCCGCGATTTTCTCTGAACAGGAAACGATATGGCTGTGAATTGGCCCAGGTTCTGGCGGACCGGGAGGGGTAGCGCCGTGCCCGAACGCAAGAGCGGCGGACCGACTGGCTTCGTCGCTCTCCACGCCCAGGGCGAGGCGCGCTGGACACGGCGCGACTATGCAGGGCTGGCGCGCGAAGGTTTCATGCGCAATCCGATCGTGCATCGCTCGGTGCGCCTGATCTCGGAGACGGCGTCGGCAATACCCTGGCTGCTCTATGAAGGCGCAACCGAACTGGGCGGGCATGCCTTGCTCGAACTGTGCGAGCGGCCGAACGAGCGGCAGGCCGGTGGCAGCTTCATGGAAGCGCTGTATGGCCACTTGCTGCTTTCGGGCAATGCCTATGTCGAGCTGGCGGCGGCAGGCGGCGGTGCGCGCGAACTGCACCTGCTACGGCCCGACCGGGTTGCGGTGGCGAGTGACGCCAATGGGTGGCCGATAGCACTCGACTATCGCGAAGGTGGTGCGCGCCGGCGCATATCCCTTGGCTTGTCGGAGCAGGGCGGGGCGGCACACCTGACGCTGTTTCATCCGCTCGACGATCATTACGGCTTCCCGCCGCTCGAAGCGGCGCTGATCGCCCTCGACACGCACAATGCGGCGGGGCGCTGGAACAAGGCGTTGCTCGACAATTCGGCGCGTCCATCTGGAGCGCTGGTTTATGCGCCCAAGGACGGCGGCAACCTGAGTGACGAACAGTTCGACCGGCTGAAGGCCGAGCTGGAAGAAGGCTATTCGGGAGCGACCCGCGCCGGCCGGCCGCTGCTGCTCGAGGGCGGGCTCGACTGGAAGGCGATGGGCCTGACGCCGAAGGACATGGATTTCATCGAGGCAAAGCATTCGGCGAGCCGCGACATCGCGCTCGCCTTCGGGGTGCCGCCGATGCTGCTCGGCATTCCCGGTGACAACACATACGCGAACTACCAGGAGGCCAATCGCGCCTTCTATCGCCTGACCGTGCTGCCGCTGTTGGCGCGGACGGCCAAGGAACTTTCCGCCTGGCTGGCGCCGGCTTTCGGTGGCGGCCTCCGGCTCTGGTACGACGCCGACCAGGTCGAGGGGCTCGCTGGCGAGCGTGATGCCCTGTGGACCCGGGTCGAAGCGGCCGATTTCCTCAGCGACGACGAAAAGCGCGAGGCCGTGGGTTATCCGCCGCGCGGCTGAACATTCTTCAATCTGGGACCTGAAACGATGACCGACATGTCCAATCCCGGCTGGCTGTGGCTGGCCAAGGGCGGGGGCGCGATTGCCGGCTCGGCGATCTCGCTCGCCTACATCCTGCCGCACGGGAGGCGCGAGGCCGCCGTGCGCTTTGCCGTGGGGGTGGTCTGCGGCCTGGTGTTCGGTGGCACGGTCGGCCTGAAGATCGCCGCCGAGCTCGGCATCGAAGAACTGATCAGCCCGACCGAGATGACGATGATGGGGGCCGCGGCGGCAAGCCTGTGCGCCTGGTGGGCGCTCGGCTTCGTCATGCGTGCCTTTGAAGGCAACCGCGTCAGCCGATGGATCGACGACAGGCGGAAGAGGAATGGCGCTGATGATGCATGAGGCAGCGATGCGGCAAGGCGAACGGAAGTTCGTCGACCTGGTGCTCGACGAAGTCGCCATCGACGGCACTTTCTCGGGCTATGCCAGCCTGTTCGGGCGGGTTGATCTCGGCAAGGACGTGGTCGAGCGCGGAGCCTTCGCCAAGTCGCTTCGGACACGCGGTGCGGCGGGCATCCGCATGCTGTTTCAGCATGATCCCAACCAGCCGATCGGCACCTGGACGGAGCTGAAGGAGGACAGTCGCGGCCTGTTCGTTCGCGGCCGGCTGGCCAAGGACGTGGCGCGGGCCCGCGACGTGCACAATCTGCTGCGCGGGGGCGCGCTCGACGGCCTGTCGATCGGTTTTCGCGCCGTGAAGGCGAGGAAGGAACCAGCGAGCGGTGTCCGCCATATCCTCGAGGCGGATCTCTGGGAGATCTCGATCGTCACCTTTCCGATGCTGCCCGAAGCGCGCATCGACACGGTCAAGGGCCGCGGACGGCTGCCCACCACCCGACAATTCGAAGGCTGGCTCACGCGGGATGCGGGGCTGACCAGGAGCGACGCCCGGGCGGTCATCGCCGAGGGCTTCGCCAGCCTCGTGCGCAAGCGGGACGCCGCATGGGGATCAGAGAGCGGCCTCGCAGAACGCATTCGCCAGGCCACGCGCATGATCAAGCAAAAAGGAAGCAGCGTATGAATGAGACCCACGCGTCGCGCGCCCCCGAAATCAAGGCGGCAGCAGGCGACAACCTCGACCTGAAGGATGCCTTCGGCGAGTTCATGACCACCTTCGAGACCTTCAAGGACAGCAATGACGAACGCCTGGCGCAGCTGGAAGGCAAGCTCGGCGCCGACGTGGTGACCTCCGACAAGGTCGACCGCATCTCGCGCGCACTCGACGAGCAGAAACGCACGCTCGACAGCCTGTCGCTGAAGCGCTTGCGTCCGACCCTTGGGCGCGACGGCCGGTCGATGCCGAGCGAGCACAAGGATGCGTTCGACGCCTATATGCGCAACGGCGACGACCGGCAGTTGCGGGCCCTCGACACCAAGGCGATGTCCTATGGCTCCGGCCAGGACGGCGGCTATCTCGTGCCGAACGAGACCGAAACCGAGATCGGGCGCCGGCTGTCGACATTGTCGCCGCTCCGCTCGATAGCCTCTGTAAGGCAGGTTTCGGCCGCTGTGCTGAAAAAGCCGTTCACCACCACGGGACCGGCCGTGGGCTGGGTGGCCGAGACGGCTACACGGCCGCAGACGGCGACGCCTGTCCTGGCCGAGCTGCAGTTCCCGACGATGGAGCTCTACGCCATGCCGGCGGCGACGGCCTCGCTGCTTGAAGACAGTGTCGTCGATCTCGACCAGTGGATCGCGTCCGAGGTGGAGACGGCCTTCGCCGAGCAGGAAGGCACGGCCTTCGTCAATGGCAACGGCGTCAACAAGCCCAAGGGCTTCCTCGACTACAACAAGGTGGCCGAGGCGAGTTGGGCCTGGGGCGATATCGGCTATTTGGTGACCGGTGTATCAGGCGCGCTGCCGGCATCGAGCCCCTCGGATATCCTGATCGATACCGTCTATACGCTGAAGGCCGGCTATCGCCAGAATGCCAACTGGGTGATGAACCGCAAGACCCAGGCGTCGATTCGCAAGCTGAAGGATGCCGACGGCAACTATCTCTGGCAGCCGCCTTCGGCCCCTGGCCAGCGCGCCATGCTGATGGGCTTCCCGCTTGTCGAGGCCGAGGACATGCCGGATGCGGCCGCTAACGCGACGCCGATCGCCTTCGGCGATTTCGGGCGCGGCTATCTGGTCGTCGACCGGACCGGTGTGCGCGTGCTGCGCGATCCCTATTCCGCCAAGCCCTACGTGCTGTTCTACACGACCAAGCGCGTCGGCGGCGGTGTCCAGGACTTCAGCGCGATCAAGCTGCTCAAATACGGCACCGCGTAAGCCGGTTCGAACGAGATATTGCTCCCGTTTGCCGCTCAGTGCCGTTGCGGCCCCGGTTCCTCCCCGCTGGGGCCGCTCCCTTTCCATGCCAGACACAGGTGATGAATGACCCTGATCAGAACCGGCACGCCGGCGGTCGAGCCCGTGACGCTGGTCGACGCCAAGGCGCATCTGCGCATGTCGCATACCAGCGAGGACGCGCTGATCAGTGGCCTGATCCGCGCCGCGCGAGAGGATGTCGAGCGTACGACGGGCACCGCGCTGATCGACCAGACCTGGCGCCTGGTGTTCGACCGCTGGCCGGCCGACAATTTCGTGATGCTGATGCGGCACCCGGTGCGGCAGGTGATTTCGGTGACGACCTTCGGCAGCGAGGGCGAGGCCTCGATTATCAATCCCGGCGACTACCAGCTGGACACGCTGTCGCGGCCGGCGCGCATCCACTTCGAGCGTGCGCCGCAGCGGCTGCGCGTGATGAACGGTGTCGAAATCGACTTTCGCGCCGGCTTCGGCGAGGCGGGGACCGACGTGCCTGACCTGCTCAAGCGGGCGATGCTTCTGCTCGTCGCGCATTGGTACGAGTTCCGCGCCAGCTTCGGCCCCGACGATCAGCCTGCGTCCTATCCCGGCGGCTATGACCGGCTGCTTTCCGGCTATCGAGCCCGGAGGCTCTGATGCGCGCGAGCTTCATCGACCCCGGCGCGCTGCGCAGCGAATTCGCACTCGAACAATGCGTGACGACCCCGGACAGCTTCGGTGGCCATACCGAAAACTGGGTCGAGCTGGCAACGTTGTTTGCGCGGGTCGAGCCGGTTTCGACGCACAGCTCGTTCGGCGCCGACCAATCGCTGGAGACGGCGACGCATCGTGTGTCCATGAGGTGGCGGGCAGGATTGAAAAGCGGCATGCGTCTGCGCCGGGGCCAGCGCGTACTGGACATCATTACCGTGCACGACCCCGACGAAACGCAGCGTTACCTCGTTTGCCGCACAAGGGAGCAAGGTGCATGAACGTGACGATGAAGCTGACGCTGGATGGGCTGAAGCGCGCGCTGCGCTGGAAGGCGCATGAACTGGCGGAGAGCGCCGAACAGGGCTACCGTGACGTCGTGCCCGCCGAAAAGTCGGCCGACGTGCCGTCTTCGCGGGCGGGGGCGAGAAGCAAGAGGGAGCGAAGCGATGACCGCCCCGGCCGCTGAGTTGCAGAAGGCGGTATTTGCGGCGCTCCGCGGCAATGCCGCGCTGGTGGCACTCCTGGGCGGCCCGAAGATCCATGACCCGGCGCCCGCCAATGTCGACTTTCCCTACCTGACTTTCGGGCGGACGAGCGTCTACGACTGGAGCACGGATACCGAAAGCGGCACCGAACAGCTGTTTTCGGTCCATGTCTGGTCGAAATCGCAGGGCAAGCGCGAGGCGCTCGAAATCATGGAAGCGGTGCGTGGTCTGCTCGATGATGCGACGCTCAACTTGGGCACGCAGCATCTGGTCAGCATGCGGCTCGAATTCTCCGAAACACGCTTCGACGACCGGCTATCCGTGCAGCATGGTCTGTTGCGCTTTCGCGCTGTGACCGAGCCGGTGGCTGCCTGACGGGCGGCTTGGCCGCCAGCATCTTTCTCAAGACATTTCAGGAGACCAACGAATGGTCGCACAGAAGGGTAAGGACCTTCTGCTCAAGATCGACACCAACGGTCTTGGCAGCTTTGTCACGGTTGCAGGGCTGCGCTCCAAGCGCATCGCCTTCAACAGCGAGACGGTCGACATCACCGATGCGGAGTCGGCCGGGCGCTGGCGCGAACTCCTGGCCGGGAGCGGCGTGCAGCGAGCGGCGGTGAGCGGATCCGGCATCTTCAAGGACCAGCAGTCCGACGCCAGGATCCGCACATGCTTCTTTGGCGGCGAGATTGTCAGGTGGCAACTGGCCGTGCCTGATTTCGGCGTCGTCGACGGGCCGTTCCAGATCACCGCGCTGGAATACACCGGCAACCACGACGGCGAGGTGACGTTCGAGGTGGCGCTGGAGTCCGCCGGCGTCGTCGGCTTCACGGTGGCGCCATGACGGCGAACAGGCGGCGCGGCGAGATTGCCGCCGAACTGGACGGCAAGAACCACCGGCTGTGCTTGACATTGGGCGCCTTGGCCGAGCTCGAGGCGAGCTATGCCGCCGATGACTTGGCCGCGCTGGTGCAACGCTTTTCGTCCGGCCGACTGTCGGCAACCGACATGATCCGCATCATCGGCGCTGGCTTGCGGGGTGCCGGACATGAGCTTTCCGACGACGAGGTGGGCGGCATGCGTGCCGAAGGCGGCGTCGCAGGCTTTGCCGCGATCGTGGCGGACCTTCTGACCACGACCTTCGGCGCTGCGCCCAAGGCAGAGGATGGCCGAAACCCTTAGGTGCCGCAGCGGGTACCGGCGCTGAATTTCCCTGGGACAGCGTGATGGCCACGGGATTCGGCCTGCTGCGGCTATCGCCGAAGGACTTCTGGGCGATGACGCCACGCGAACTGGAGCGAGCGATGAGCATGCTGCCGCCAGGTACCGGCGGTGCGCCGACAAAGGCGCAGCTCGACGCGCTGATGACGATGTTCCCCGACAAGGACAAAAAGCATGGCAGAGGAAGTGACAGTGGCGATCCGCGCAGATACGGCGCCGTTCCAGACTGCGCTGCAGTCGCTGGAGCGGCTGTCGGACAGTTTCGGCGCGCAACTGACCGGCGCCTTGAAGAGTGCAGTGGTAAGTGGACGCGAACTGGACGACATCCTGCGGCGCATCGGCCTGAACCTCGCCGGCATGGCGTTGGAGCAAGGACTGGCGCCGCTGCAGTCGCTGGCGGGCTCGCTATTTTCGAAGCTGCTTGGTGGCTTGTCCGGCATCTTGCCGTTCGCCAAGGGTGGGGTGACGGGCAGCATCGTGCCGTTCGCCTCCGGCGGGGTGGTGTCGTCGCCAACCTATTTTCCGGCCGGCAGGAACATCGGACTGATGGGCGAAGCTGGTGCCGAGGCGATCCTGCCGCTGCGCCGTGGGGCTGACGGCAGCCTGGGCGTCGCGGCGCCCGGCGGCGGTGGCGCCGTCAATGTCGTCTTCAATGTCACGGCGCAGGACGCCGCATCGTTCCGCAAATCAGAAGCGCAGATCACCGGCATGCTGGCGCGGGCTGTTTCGCGCGGCGCGCGAACGTTCTGAGGGAGAGATCGTGACGGAGCTCAGCAGTTTCCATGACGAGGTTTTTCCGCTCGCCGTGTCCTTTGGCGCGACGGGCGGGCCGGAGCGGCGCAACGAGATCGTTTCGCTGACCTCGGGGCGGGAGAAGCGCAACCTGCGCTTTTCGCAGTCGCGCCACCACTATGACGCCGGCACCGGCGTGAAGTCGCTCGACGATCTGCACGACGTGCTGTCGTTTTTCGAGGCGCGGCGCGGATCGCTGCATGCCTTCCGTTTCCGCGATCCCTTCGACATGAAGTCGTGCCGGCCGGGGGACCTGCCCACCATGCTCGACCAGCCGCTTGGTTCGGGGGATGGAACCAGGACACGCTTTGCCCTGGTGAAGGCCTATGGCTCCGGCGTCGATGCGTACAAACGCCTGATTGCCAAGCCGGTCCTGGCCAGCCTCCGCGTCGCTGTCGCAGGCGTCGAACGAGTTTCGCCGGCGTTCTCGTTCGATGGCGCTACCGGCGATGTTGTATTTTCGTCCGGATCGATCCCGGGCACCGGCGCGCTGGTCACGGCGGGTTTTGAATTCCATGTGCCCGTCCGCTTCGATACCGAGCGTTTGTCGCTGAGCCTGACGGCCTTCAAGGCGGGGCAGATTCCATCGATCCCTCTGGTGGAGGTGCGCCTGTGACCATGCCCGTGGAACTGGCCGATCACCTCGGCCGAGCTGTGACCAGCGTATGCCATTGCTGGCGGCTGACCAGGAAAGATGGCGTTGTCAGCGGCTACACCGACCACGATCGTCCGCTCGAATTCGATGGCACGACCTTCGAGCCGGAATCCGGGTTGAGCGCCAGCGAAGCACGCAGTTCACTCGGCCTGGCCGTCGACACCGTCGATGTCGAAGGGGCGCTGAGTTCGGATCGAATCCGCAGCGAGGACATTGCGGCGGGGCTCTATGACAGCGCGACCGTCGAGACTTTCCTGGTCAACTGGATGGCGCCGGGGCAATTCGCATTGTTGCGGATGGCGACCGTAGGCAGGATTACCCGCAGCGACCAGCGCTTCGTCGCCGAACTGGAGAGCGCCACGCATGCGCTCGATCAGGTGCGTGGGCGCTACGTCAGCCGCTCATGCGACGCTGAGCTCGGCGACCAGCGCTGCGGTGTGGCGCTGAGCCCGCCACAGTTTTCCGGCAGCGGGACGGTTTTGGCGGTTGCCGAACCCGACATGCTGACTGTTTCGGGATTGAGCGGTTTTGCGCCGGGATGGTTTGGGCATGGCACGCTGACCTGGACTACCGGGGCAAGAGCCGGCCGAAGCGAAAGGATCGACGACCATCGTCGGGATGGTTTGGGCGTGACGCTCATCTTGGGGTCGCATTCCGGCTCCCCAGCAGCGGCAGGAGATGCGTTCTCGGTTCGCGCCGGCTGCGACAAGACGTTCGCGACCTGCAAGGCGAAGTTCTCCAATGCGCTTAGCTTTCGCGGGTTTCCGCATCTGCCTGGCAATGACGCCGGCTACGCCTACGTCACGGAGGGCGGCAAATTCGATGGCGGGCCGATCGTGTCATGAGCGGAAATGCTGGCAGGGACCGGATAGCAGCATCTGTCGTTTCGGTGGCATTGGAATGGGTCGGTACGCCCTACAGGCACCAGGGCAGCCGCAAGGGCGTCGCCTGCGATTGCCTCGGCCTGGTTCTCGGCGTGTGGCGTGAAGTCTACAGGCGCGAACTGGAACCGCCGGGACCCTATGCGCCCGACTGGGCCGAAGCCACCGAACAGGAGCGCTTGCTCGAAGGGCTGCGCCGGCATTTCGAGGAGAAGCCGATCTCGGTGATGGCTGCCGGCGATCTCATCGTGTTTCGCTGGCGGCCGCATCTTCCGGCCAAGCACGCGGCAATCCTGGTCGAGCCGGACAGCTTCGTGCATGCCTATCAGGATCATGGCGTGACGCTGACGCGGCTGGTGCCGCAGTGGCGCCGCCGCATCGCGGCAGCCTTTGCCTTTCCAGATCTGACATAGCCGATAACGGAGACCGCCGATGGCGACCATTCTATTGCAGGCAGCCGGGGCGTTTCTCGGCGGCATGCTCGGGCCTATCGGCACCGCCATCGGCACGGCTGCAGGCGCGCTGGCTGGTTATGTCGTCGACCGCGCACTGATCGACGGCACAAGGCGTATCGAAGGTCCACCGCTCGCGGGAGCGCGGCCGTTCACGGCAGAAGAGGGCGCCTCCCTGCCGCGCATCTACGGCTCGGCGCGTGTCGGCGGTACGCTGATCTGGGCGACGCGTTTCAAAGAGACACGTTCGACGCGACGCCAGGGCAAGATGGGGCCGAAGGTCACCGAATATGCCTATTACGGCAATGCCGCCTTTGCCCTGTGCGAAGGCGAGATCGCCGGGGTTCGCCGGGTCTGGGCTGATGGCCGCGAGATCGATCGCAACACGATCGAATTGCGCATTCACCTCGGCACCGAAGGCCAGGCCGTCGATCCGCTGATTGCAGCCAAGCAGGGTGCGGGCAACGCTCCTGCCTATCGCGGCGTGGCCTACGCCGTGGTCGAGAACCTGGACATTGGCGAATACGGCAACCGCATTCCCCAGATGCAGTTCGAGGTGATCCGGCCGATAGGCGAATTGCGCAGTCATGTCCGCGCGATCTCGCTGATACCGGGAGCCACCGAATATGGTCTGTCGACGAGCCTGGTCCGGCGCCAGAGGCGGCCCGGCGACACGGAGGCGGTCAATCGGCATGTGCTGTATGCCGGCACCGACATCGCCGCCTCGCTCGATGAACTGCAGATGCTTTGCCCGAACCTGGAGAACGTGGCGCTCGTCGTTGCCTGGTTCGGCACCGACCTGCGTGCGGGTCATTGCCGGATAAGGCCCGGCGTCACCCAGCCGTCCACCTCCGGCCTGTCGGCAGCTTGGCAGGTTTCGGGCATCGGCCGGCCGGAAGCCATGGTGGTTTCGACCCACGCCGGAGGCCCGGCCTATGGCGGGACGCCTTCCGACAAGAGCGTCAGAGAGGCGATCGCCGAGATCAAGGCCCGCGGCCTGAAGGTGACGCTCTATCCGTTCGTGATGATGGACATTGCCGAGGGCAACAGCTTGCCTGATCCCTATGGCCATTCCAGCCAGCCGAGTTATCCATGGCGCGGGCGCATCACCTGCGCGCCGGCGCCGCTGCTTCCCGGCACCGTGGATCGCACCGCGGCGGCGCGGAGCCAGATCGATGCGTTCTCCGGGGCCGCGCTGCGGACCCAGTTCGCGGCTGCCGGCGACACGATCAGTTTCGGGGGCAATCCAGGCGACTGGGGCTACCGGCGCTTCATTTTGCATTATGCGCACCTCGCAGCCGCGGCCGGTGGGGTCGATGCATTCCTGATCGGTACGGAATTGCGCGGTCTGACGACATTGCGCGACGGCGCCAATGCTTTTCCGTTTGTCGAGAAGCTATGCACCCTGGCGTCTGACGCTCGCGCGGTGCTGGGTTCGGCATGTCGCATCACCTATGGCGCCGACTGGAGCGAATATTACGGCCACCAGCCCGGTGACGGCAGCGGCGACGTCTACTTTCATCTCGACCAGCTTTGGGCGCATCCGGCAATCGATGCGATCGGCATCGACAACTACATGCCCCTGTCGGATTGGCGCGACGGCGATTATGCCGGCGGAAACCTGGATGGATTTGCCTCGCCCTACGATCCGGCGGCGCTGGGCTCGATGATCGCCGGTGGCGAGGGGTTCGACTGGTATTATCCCAATTTCGAGGCGAGACAATCGCGATCGAGAACGCCGATCAGCGACGGCGCCCACGGCAAGCCGTGGGTATTTCGCTACAAGGACCTGGTCGGCTGGTGGAGCAATCAACACCATAACCGGCCCGGCGGTGTGGAAGCGGCGACGCCGACGGCGTGGGTACCGCGGAGCAAGCCGATCTGGTTCACCGAGCTCGGATGCCCGGCGATCGACAAGGGGCCGAACCAGCCAAACATGTTTCCGGACGTCAAATCGGCCGAGGATGGAACGCCCTATTTTTCGAACGGCGGACGGTCGGACATTGCGCAGCGCCGCCTGCTAGAGGCCCATGCCGCGCATTGGGATCCGGCGTCAGCCGGCTTCAACGGGGCGCACAATCCGCTGTCGCCGGTATATGGCGGCCGCATGGTCGATGTGGCGCGCAGCTACGTTTGGGCGTGGGACGCGCGTCCCTATCCGGTCTTCCCACTGCAGTCGCGAGTCTGGTCCGATGGCGCCGGCTGGCATCGCGGCCATTGGCTGAACGGCCGTTTTGGCAGCCCAACGGTTGCCGATCTCATCAACGCCATCCTGCGCGATCATGGACTGCCGCCGGCCAATGTGGATGGCGTCGAGGGAACGGTCACCGGCTATGTGATCGCCGACCCGGCGTCGGCGCGGGGCGCGCTCGAACCGCTGGTCGACTTGTTTGGTCTTTCCGCGAGCCAGCAACCGGGCGGACTGGCATTCAAGCGGACGACAGCCTCGAACATCGCCGCAATCGAACTGACCGACCTCGCGTTTGACGGCGAGAACGCCGTGGCCGAGACCGCACGCAGCCCCGATCACGATCTGCCGGCGGAGGCGATCCTCAGTTTCCGCGACCCGGTTGCCGACTATCAATCGGCTTCGGTCAGGAGCACGAGATTTGCCGCTGAGGGCAGTCGCCAGCACGGCCTGTCATTTCCTGGCGTGCTGGAAGCCGGGCAGGCGCGGATGCTTGCCGACGACTGGATGCGGCGGACCTGGCAAGAGCGCGAACGTGTCAGCTTCGCCCTGGCCGAGCCACGGGCGGATATCGTGCCCGGCACGATCATCAAGCTTCCTGCCTCCGGCAGCACGTCTGAATTCCTCGTGACCGAGATCGAACAGGGGCTGGTTCGCAAGGTTGCCGCACGGCAGATGGCGCGATCGGTGCCGATGCCATGGCGTTCATCGAATCCTGGCGTTGCAGCCACCGCCCCGGTTGTTGCGGGACAGCCCCACGCCGTATTTCTCGATCTTCCGATGATGGATGGCAGCACGGCAAATCCGCACCTGCAATTTCGCGTCGCGGTGACGCAAACGCCCTGGAGGAGCCAGGCGCTGTTCGTTTCACCGGAGGAGACTGGCTTTGCGTTGCGCGGGTCGGTCGGTCGCCGTGCCGACATGGGCGTGCTCACGGCGATGCTGGCGCCTGGAAAGGAAGGCAGGATCGATCGCGCGGCAGCTCTGACCGTTGAGCTTTACGGAGGCGAGCTGGCGAGTGTCAGCCGGCTGCAGCTTCTCAACGGCGCGAACCTCGTCGCGGTGCGGTCTGCCGGGGGCGCCTGGGAAGCGCTGCAATTCGAAAGTGCCGAGCAAATTGCACCGGAGATTTGGCGATTGCGTGGGCTGCTGCGCGGGCAGTTCGGGACTGGCGATGCCGCTGCCGCCGGCGCTGCGGTTGGCGCAGACCTGGTCGTCCTCGACGAAGGGGTGGTGCCTGCCGGTTTGTTGGCCGGCGAGGCCGGTTTGCAGCTCAATTGGCGCGTCGGTCCGCTGGGCGCAGATTTCTCCAGCGCCAGCTTTTCCGCATCAAGCGAAACAGGCGGCAAGCGCGCGCTGATGCCATTTTCTCCCGTTCACCTCAGGGGAAGGCGGGCGGGAGGCGGCGATCTTTCGCTGTGGTGGATCAGGCGTGGACGTATCGACGCCGACAGTTGGGAAGCCAGCGACATTCCGCTCGGGGAGGAGCGGGAGGAATATCGCGTCGAGGTATCGGCCACAGGCGGTGGCGTGCTCCGCTCGGCCACCGTCTCGACGCCGGCCTGGATCTACGCTGCGGCGGACATCGTTGCCGATTTCGGCGTCCCGCCGCCGGCGGTCGACATCACGGTGCGGCAGTTGAGCGTCGCCACAGGCCCGGGCCTTCCTGTCACAAGACGGTTTTCGCTCGCCTGAGACGGGCGGGTCATTCTGCTGAAAGGATCGAACATGTTGAACCTGAAACCGTGGTATCTCTCGCGAACGATCTGGGCCTCGGTGGTGACCATGCTGGTAGGCGGGGCCGGGCTTGCCGGGTTGCCGCTCGACGGCATCGATAACTCCGCGTTGACCGATACCATCCTGCAGGCGATCACTGCTCTTTCGGGGCTGGTTGCGATCTTCGGCAGGTTGGCGGCCAAGCAACGCATCGGCAAAGGCTAGCAGACTTGCAATGGCGTCGATTGCATGAATTCATCGTTCATTCCACGTTCAGCACTGGCGTATTAGAAACCTCGACATGAAAACGCTTCGCTCCATATTCCGGCCAACGATTGCAGCGCTCAGCGCGGCCGGCCTTTTCGCCGTCTCGGCGAACGCCGCGCCCTTGCGCACGTTGGAAGGCGGCGAGATCCTGATGGCGGCCGCAGATTGCTATTCGATCGGCCAGCAGGTGGCCGACCAGCATGGCGGCACCTTGGCGCGGGCTTCCGAATCCAATCAGGGCGGGCAGTCGGTCTGCGTGATCGTCGTGCTGGTGCCTGCAAAGGATGGCCAGCGTCCGCGCCGCGTCGAGGTCGTTGTGCCGGCCAACTAGTCCGGATTTCCCGCACGCCCGGAATCGCCTATATCTTCTGCCATCGTTCCACTGGTCGCAAAATCGCATGCGCATACTCGTCGTTGAAGATGACAAGGACCTGAACCGCCAGATCTCCGAGGCGCTGACCGACGCCGGCTATGTCGTCGACAAGGCCTTTGACGGCGAGGAGGGGCATTTTCTTGGCGACACCGAACCCTACGACGCGATCGTGCTGGACATCGGCCTGCCGCAGATGGACGGCATCAGCGTCGTCGAACGCTGGCGCCGCGAAGGGCGCAAGATGCCGGTGCTGATGCTGACGGCGCGTGACCGCTGGAGCGACAAGGTCGCCGGCATCGACGCCGGAGCTGACGATTACGTCACAAAGCCGTTCCACATCGAGGAAGTTCTGGCGCGGGTGAGGGCGTTGATACGTCGCGCAGCCGGTCACGCCTCCTCGGAACTGTCGTGCGGCCCGGTCAGGCTCGACACCAAGGCGTCCAAGGCCGACGTCAACGGCGTGCCGCTGAAGCTGACCTCGCACGAGTTTCGCTTGCTCGCCTATCTCATGCACCATATGGGCGAGGTGGTTTCCCGCACCGAACTGGTCGAGCACCTCTACGACCAGGACTTCGACAGGGATTCCAACACGATCGAGGTGTTCGTCGGTCGCCTCCGCAAGAAGATGGGCATCGATATGATCGAAACCGTCCGCGGCATGGGCTACCGCATGCGCGAGCCGGAGGCGTAAGGCGGAACAGCTTCGCAAACGACTGGGTCGCTGGAAGCGCTACGTGCTGGGCCTCGGCCCGCGTTCGCTGGCATTCCGCGTCATCGCTTTTTCGACGGTGTGGGCGATCCTGGCGTTTGCGCTGATCTTCACGGTCATCAGCTCGCTCTACCGGCAGACCAGCGAGCGCGGTTTCGACAGCCTGCTGTCGGCGCATCTCTTCAATCTCATCGGCTCCGTCGGCGTGTCCGACAGCGGCACGCTCACCGGAGGCCCCGATCTCGGCGACCTCAGGTTCTCGGAACCGGAATCGGGCTGGTACTGGTCTGTCGAGCCGGTCTCCAAGGGACTTGTCGGGCAACTGCGCTCGTCGTCGATGACCGAACCGGTGGCGTCGCCGAGCGTCGATGACGTCCCGTTCAATGCCGAGTTTCAACGCCACTACCGGGTCGATGGCATCGTCGGCGAGGAACTGGAGGTCTTCGAGACCGAGTTCGTGCTGGATTCGCAAAACCGCATCGCGCGCTTTCGCGTGATGGGCAACCGCACGGAACTCGAGGACGAGATCAGAGGCTTCGAGTGGCGTCTCTTCACCTATCTGTCGCTGTTCGGCTTCGGCATGATCGCGATCAACGCGATAGCGATCCTGCTCGGACTGCAGCCGTTGACGCGGGTGCGCAACGCGCTGGCCATGGTCCGCGAGGGCACGGCGCAACGCCTGACCGGACGTTTCCCGGCCGAAATCCAGCCGCTCGCCAACGAGACCAATGCGCTGATCGAAAACAACCGCCGCATCGTCGAGCGATCGCGAACCCAGGTCGGCAACCTGGCGCATTCTCTGAAAACACCGCTTGCGGTGATGCTCAACGAGGGGCGTGCGCTTGGCGGTGCCAAGGGACAACTCATCGCCGACCATGCGACGGCGATGCAAAAGCAGATCGACCATTATCTCCAGCGGGCACGGGTCGCCGCGCAACGCGAGAGTGTCGTCTACCGAACTCCCGTCGCACCGCTGTTGCAGCGCATGGTTCGGGTGATGGAAAAGCTGACCCGTGGCACCAGGATCACCTTGACCTTGCCGGAAACTGAAGTGGTCTTCGCCGGAGAACGGGAGGATCTCGAGGAGGTTGTCGGCAATTTGCTCGAAAACGCGATGAAATGGGCGCACAGTGCCGTCAAGGTTTCGGTGGAGCCGGTAGCAGCTGTCGGCGAAGAACCGCCGCGCTTTTTGCTCCAGATCGAGGACGACGGCCCGGGAATTCCTGAGGACAAGGCGCGCGAAGCGATGCAGCGCGGCAAGCGTCTCGACGAGACAAAACCGGGCACCGGCCTCGGTCTCGCTATCGTCGCAGATCTGGTCAAGGAGTATGGCGGGGCGCTTCGATTGGAGCGATCGGCGATGGGCGGATTGAAGGCCGTCGTCGAGTTACGCGGCGTGCAATAGAAATGGCTGGCCGAATCGGCCCCATTTCGGCCAAAGATGCAATCTAACGCGGCGCCAAGCCCTTGTAAGCGGAAGCAAATTCGGAACCGGTGATGAGCATGAGACTTCGGGTGGCACTGGTTGCGGGACTGCTTGCCGGCTCCGGATGCACGACCTCCGGTTTGAGCAGCGGCGGCGGAATCGTGCCGGCGCTCGGCGGCGGCGATAGCGGGGCTTCCAACGGCAAGGTTGCAGCGCGCATCATCAACGCGATGGATGGCGGCTTGATCGGTGGTTCGATCGGCAATGGCCTGAGCGATGGTGACCGGCGCAAGGCGCTCGAGGCCGAGTACCGCGCACTGGAATACGGCCAGGGCGGACAGGGCGTTGCCTGGAAAGGCGGGTCCCGTTCCGGCGAAGTCGTCGCCGCGCAGCCGTATCGGGTCGGATCGCAGGACTGCCGCCAGTATTCGCAGACCGTGTTCACGACAGGCACGCCGCTGGTTGCTCGCGGTACGGCCTGCCGCAACGCGGATGGCAGCTGGACGCCTCTGACCTGAATTGTCACGCGTTGTTGCTTTGGCAACGGCGCCCGCCGTCAATAAGCCGCAGGACGGAGATGTTGGCAGCATGGAGGCTGCTAGCTATTTAGGTGCCATGCTGTTCTGGGTCATAGCCGCTGTATTGACACTTGGTGCGAGCCTTGCGGTTCTGTTGCCCTTGGCGCGACAGGCCGAAGGCGAAGCCGACACCAGCCACGACCTTGAAGTCTATCGCGATCAACTGACCGAACTCGACAAGGATGCCGCGCGCGGGCTGATCGCGCCCTCCGAAGCCGAGCAGGCACGCGCCGAGATTGCGCGCCGTATTATCAAACTCGATGCGGAAAGCGGGTCGAAGGCGAAAAGCGCATCGCCGCTTGCGCCGCGGCTGGTCGGCGTTGTCGCCGTGCTGGCGATTCCTGTGCTGACCTGGAGCATCTACACGGCGATCGGCTCACCGGATGTGCCGTCGCAGCCCTTGAAGGCACGTCTCGAGCAGAAGCCGGCCGACAGTTCGGTCGACGAACTGATTGCCCGTGCCGAGGCGCATCTGATCGCCAACCCATCGGATGGCCGAGGATGGGACGTTCTGGCACCGATTTACCAGCGCATGGGCCGGGCCGACGACGCCGTCACCGCCTATCGCAATGCGATCCGCCTCGAAGGCTCCACCGCCGCACGTCAGTCGGGTCTTGGCGAGGCAATCGCCGGCGTTTCGGGCGGCATCGTCACTTCTGAGGCCAGCGTTGCCTTCGAAGCCGCACTCAAGCTCGAGCCTGCCAATCCAAAGGCCCGCTATTTCCTGGGCCTGGCTCTGGCCCAAGAGGGCAAGGTTGCCGAGGCGGCCATCGCCTGGCGTCAGCTGGCCGAGAGCTTGCCGGCGGATTCGCCATGGCGTTCAGTAGCCGAACAGGCCGTTGCCCAGGCAGAAGCGCCTGGCGCCCCGGCTAACCAAGCGGCGGGTGCTCCCGGGCCGAACCAGAGCGACATCGATGCTGCAGCCTCCATGTCGTCGGGCGATCGCACGGCGATGATCGAAGGCATGGTTGCGACCTTGGACGAGAAGCTGCGCCAGAACCCGCGCGATCCGGAAGGCTGGCTGCGGCTCGTGCGTTCCTATCAGGTGCTCGGCAAGACCGAACTGGCCCAGGAAGCGCTGGGGCGTGCCTACGAAGCGCTTGGCCGCGACAGCGAGGATGGCCGCAAGCTCACCGAACTGGCCGGCTCGCTTGGCCTGAAGGTCACGGAGTAGCCCATGACGCGCAAACAGAAACGCCTGTCGGTCATCGCTGGTGCGCTGGCCTTTCTCGGCGCGGCGACCGCGCTTACCTTTTATGCGCTCGGCCAGAAGGCATCCTATTTCTACATGCCCGCCGACCTGCAGGCGGCGACCCTCGAGCCAGGCCAGCGCATTCGTCTCGGCGGTCTCGTCGAGAATGGCACCATCGTTCGCGGCCAGGGCACCGAAGTTGCGTTCGGGGTCACCGATTCCGAAGAAACGGTCAAAGTGCGCTACACTGGCCTTCTGCCCGATCTGTTTCGGGAAGGGCAGGGCGTGATAACCGAGGGTAGCTTTGGATCGGACGGCGTGTTTGTGGCCGATAGCGTGCTGGCCAAGCACGATGAGAATTACATGCCCAAGGAAGTCGCCGACAGCCTGAAGGAAAAGGGCGTCTGGCAGGAAAGCGCGCAATGAACGGCGGACGGTGCTGACATGGTCGAGATGGGTCACTTCGCGCTTGTCCTGGCGCTCGTCTTGTCGCTGGTGCAGTCGCTGGTGCCGCTCTACGGAGCCTACAAGGGCGACGCGAAGCTGATGGCGGTCGGCGGTCCGGTGACCGTCACCGGCTTCGCCATGATTGCGCTTTCCTTTGCGGTCCTGACGCTGGCCTATGTCCAGTCCGACTTTTCGCTCGTCAATGTCTGGGAAAACTCGCATTCGCTCAAGCCGATGATCTACAAGTTCACCGGCACATGGGGCAATCACGAAGGCTCGATGTTGCTTTGGGTGATGATCCTCAGCTTCTTCGGTGCGTTGGTTGCGGCCTTCGGCAGCAATCTTCCGGCCACGCTTCGGGCAAATGTGCTCGCCGTCCAGGGCTGGATCGGCACGGCTTTCCTGCTCTTCATCCTGATCACGTCGAATCCTTTCACCCGACTGATCCCGGCGCCGATCGAAGGCAAGGATCTCAATCCGATCCTCCAGGACATCGGCCTCGCCGTGCATCCGCCGCTGCTTTATCTTGGCTATGTCGGCTTTTCGGTCTGTTTTTCCTTCGCCGTGGCAGCCCTGATCGAGGGGCGCATCGACGCTGCGTGGGCGCGCTGGGTACGCCCATGGACGCTGGCCGCCTGGGTGTTCCTCACCGGTGGCATCGCCATGGGCTCCTACTGGGCTTATTACGAGCTCGGCTGGGGTGGCTTCTGGTTCTGGGATCCGGTCGAGAACGCCTCTTTCATGCCCTGGCTCGCCGGCACCGCGCTGTTGCATTCGGCCATCGTCATGGAAAAGCGCTCGGCGCTGAAGATCTGGACGCTGCTGCTTGCCATCCTGACGTTCTCGCTGTCGTTGCTCGGCACCTTCCTGGTACGCTCGGGCGTGCTGACGTCGGTGCATGCCTTTGCCAGCGATCCGAGCCGAGGCGTGTTCATCCTCGGCATCCTCACCGTGTTCATCGGCGGTTCGCTTGCGCTGTTTGCGCTGCGCGCGTCCTCGCTGACGGCCGGCGGTATCTTCCATCCCATCTCGCGCGAAGGCGCGCTGGTGCTCAACAACCTGTTTCTCACCACGGCCACTGCCACCGTGCTGATCGGCACGCTCTATCCGTTGGTGGTCGAGGCGCTGTTCGGCGAGAAGATTTCGGTCGGCGAGCCGTTCTTCAACCTCACTTTTGGCCCGCTGATGATGCCGCTCCTGGTGCTCGTGCCGTTCGGGCCGCTGCTCGCCTGGAAGCGCGGTGACGTTGCTGCGGTGGCGCAACGGCTGATGTTCGCATTCGGCGCAGCTCTTCTGGTCGTCCTCGTCACCTTCCTGTTCATCGACGGCGCTTCGGTGTTCGCCGCCCTTGGGGCAGGGCTTGCCACCTGGCTGGTGCTCGGAGCCCTGACTGACCTCGCGCTGAAGGCCGGCATCGGCAATGTCGCGCCTAAGGTCGCGCTGCGCCGCTTCCTCGGCCTGCCGCGATCGGTGTTCGGTACGGCGCTCGCCCACCTCGGCCTTGGATTGACCCTGCTCGGCATCGTCGGGGTCCTGTCGTTCGAGAAGGAGGCGATCCTCGTCATGAAGCCCGGGCAGGTGCTAGAGATCGCCAGTCACCGCCTCCGCTTCGAGGGCTTGCAGCCTGTGCGCGGACCCAATTTTACCGAAGACCAGGGGCGTTTCTCACTGCTTGGCCCTGCCGGACAGCCGGTTGCCGAGATCGTCTCGGCCAAGCGCTTCTATCCTGTACGCCAGATGCCGACGACGGAGGCCGGCATCAAGACGTTGTGGCTCAGCCAGCTCTACATCTCGCTAGGCGATGAAGCCAACGACGGAGCGGTGGTCGTGCGTGTCTGGTGGAAGCCGCTGGTGACCTTGATCTGGGGCGGCACGCTGGTGATGATGGCGGGCGGCTTCGTGTCGCTGATGGACCGTCGGCTGCGCGTCGGTGCGCCGGCGAAGCGCAAGTCCGCCGACAAGAAACCCAGCCCGGTCGCGACATGAAGACGAAACTGCCGGCCATTGCAGGCTTCCTCGCCGCCTTCCTTTTCGCGGGGACGGCGCTTGCGGTGAAACCCAGCGAGATGCTTGCCGATCCGAAGCTGGAGGCGCGCGCGCGCCTGCTGTCGGAGGAGTTGCGCTGCATGGTCTGCCAGAACCAGTCCATCGACGAATCCGATGCCGAACTGGCCGCCGACCTGCGCGTGCTTTTGCGTGAGAGGCTGGTCGCCGGCGACAGCGACGAACAGGTGATGGACTACATCGTCTCGCGCTACGGCGAGTTCGTCCTGCTGAAGCCGCAGTTCAACCTGCGTAACGCCTTGCTGTGGGGCACGCCGCTCCTGCTGCTGCTCGGCGGCGGCGCTTTCGTTTTCTTGTCGGCGCGCTCGCGCCGCCGGCAGGAACCGGCCGCCTTGAGCAAGGACGAGCAGGAAGCGCTCGACGCGATCCTGCGCAAGGACGTCTGACACGACAAACATTACGAAAGTTTCATGCTTCGGAAATGGTGCCGTAATGTGAGCCTCTCTATCTCTTGAGCCATCGGATGCGAATCCAAGGCATCCCGTTCAAGAGGATCAGAGACTATGAGCAACGCTCCCACCTCCCTTTCGCGTTCGCGCAAGCGTTTCATGGCCGCCGCCGCTTCCATTGCCCTCGCTGGCGCGATCGGTATTGGTGCAGTTGCAGGCGGAACGGCACCGGTTTTCGCCGAAGCCGTGCGTGTCGAGGCACCTCAGGCGCCAGGCTTCGCCGACGTCGTTTCGCAGGTTTCCCCCGCTGTCGTCAGCGTCCAGGTCAAGGCCAAGATTGCACCGGCATCAGACCGTGGCGACTCGCCCTTCTCAGACCAGCAGGGGTTCGACAACCTCCCCGACAACCATCCGCTGAAGCGCTTCTTCCGCCAGTTTGGCGAAGATGGCACCCAGAACCGCGCTCCGCGCTCGAACCGTGGTGACCGTGGCCAGATGAAGCCGCGTCCGGTTGCCCAGGGGTCGGGCTTCTTCATCTCCGAGGACGGCTATCTCGTCACCAACAACCACGTGGTCGAAGATGGCAGCGCCTATACGGTGGTCACCGACGACGGCAAGGAATACGACGCCAAGCTGATCGGCACCGACCCGCGCACTGATCTGGCCGTGCTCAAGGTCGAAGCCGACGCCAAGTTCACCTATGTCGGCTTTGCCGATGACGCGAAGGTGCGGGTCGGCGACTGGGTCGTGGCTGTCGGCAATCCCTTCGGCCTCGGCGGCACCGTCACTGCCGGTATCGTCTCGGCCCGCGGCCGTGACATCGGCGCTGGTCCTTACGACGACTTCCTGCAGATCGACGCTGCGGTCAACCGCGGCAATTCGGGCGGTCCCGCCTTCAACCTCAATGGCGAAGTCGTCGGCATCAACACTGCCATCTTCTCGCCTTCTGGCGGCAATGTCGGCATCGCCTTCGCCATTCCTGCCTCGACCGCCAAGCAGGTGGTGCAGGACCTGATGAAGAGCGGCAGTGTCCAGCGCGGCTGGCTCGGCGTGGAAATCCAGCCGGTCACGTCGGACATCGCGGAGTCCCTCGGCTTGAAGAGCGAGAAGGGTGCCCTTGTTGCAAGCGCCCAGGACACCGGCCCGGCCAAGAAGGCGGGCATCGTTGCCGGCGACATCATCACCGGCGTCGACGGCCAGGATGTTGCCTCGCCCAAGGAACTGTCGCGCCTGATCGCCGGCATCACGCCCGGAAAGTCGGTCGACATCACGGTCTGGCGCAATGGCAAGGCCGAAACGGTCAAGGTCGGCCTCGGCGAGATTCCGGGTGGCGACAAGCAGGCCTCTGCCGATCAGTCGGCTGAACCCGGCGAACCGACCTCGCTGGCAGACCTCGGCCTGACCGTCACGCCATCCGAGGACGGCAAGGGTCTCGTGGTCACCGATGTCGATCCGTCCAGCGATGCCGCCGATCGCGGCATCCAGGCAGGCGACGTCATCACCTCGGTCAACTCGGTCGAGGTCAAGGGTCCGGCGGACGTCTCGGCTGCCATCGAGCAGGCGGCGAAAGCCGGCCGCAAGGCAGTGCTCTTCCAGATCAGCCGTGAAGACACCAACCGCTTCGTCGCCTTGCCTGTCGGCCAGGGCTGAACGGTCTCTCCCGTCGGGCGGTTTCATCACCCCCGAGCCGCCCCGATGGGAGCTGACGGTGCCGGATAGTTTGTTAGTCTTCGTTCCGGCCCCGGCGGCAGCGGACTTCCCATCGCCCGCTGCCGCTTTCGCATGCAAGAGGAGTACGACATGGCGCCTCTGATCTCAGGCAAAATCGTTTATAACGGCGGCATGAAGATTCTCGTCATCGAAGATGACCGCGAGGCAGCGGATTATCTGCAGAAAGCTTTCGCCGAGGCCGGACATACTGCCCATGTGGCGGGTGACGGCGATTCCGGTTTCGCGCTTGCGGACGCTGGCGAATACGACGTCATGGTCGTCGACCGCATGCTGCCCCGCCGCGACGGCCTGTCGGTGATCGCCGGTCTGCGTTCGCGCGGCAATACCACCCCCGTCCTGATCCTGTCGGCTCTCGGCGAGGTCGATGACCGGGTGACCGGCCTGCGCGCCGGCGGCGACGACTACCTGACCAAGCCCTACGCCTTCTCCGAACTGCTCGCCCGCGTCGAAGTGCTGAACCGTCGTGCCCCGGCGCGCGAATCCGAGACGGTCTACCGGGTCGGCGATCTCGAACTCGACCGGCTCTCCCATTCGGTGCGGCGCTCGTCGCAGGAAATCACCCTGCAGCCGCGCGAATACCGCCTGCTCGAATACCTGATGCGCCACGCCGGCCAGGTGGTGACGCGCACGATGCTGCTCGAAAACGTCTGGGACTATCATTTCGATCCGCAGACCAACGTCATCGACGTCCATGTCTCGCGGCTGCGCGGCAAGATCGAAAAGGGCTTCGACAAGCCGATCCTGCACACTATTCGCGGCGCCGGCTACATGCTCAAGGCCGGCTGATGGCGCTCAGGCTGCCGGCCATCATGAAAACCACGGCGGCGCGCCTTTCGGCGCTCTATTTGTTGCTGTTTGCCCTGTGCGCGGTGCTCCTGGTCTTCTACATGACGTCGCTGTCGGCGCGCATGCTGTTGGCCCAGTCGCAGGAAACCATCAACGAGGAAGTCCAGGGCCTCGGCCGCGCCTACCAGCGCGGCGGCATCCCGGTTCTTGTGCGCGTGGTCGAGCAACGCTCGCGCCAGCCGGGCGCAAACCTCTATCTGCTGGCCGATCCCAACGGTCGCATCCTTTCGGGCAATGTCCAGAGCATCCAGCCCGGTGTCCTGCAGCGCGAGGGCTGGACCGCTCTGCCGTTCTCCTACGAGCGCTATGGCGAGGCCTCCGGCCGACGTTCCCAGGGCGCCGCCGAGCAGGGTGAAGTGGAAGCCGCCACCGAAGTCGGGCACAACGCCATTGCCGTGGTGCTGCGGCTGCCCAACCAGATGATCCTGATGGTCGGCCGCGACCTCGGCGAGCCCGAGCGTTTCCGCGACGTCATCCAGCGCTCGCTGATGCTGGCGCTCGGCATGATGGGGTTTGGTGGCCTGCTGATCTGGTATTTCGTCGGCCGCCGCGCGCTGAAGCACATCGACGGCGTTTCCGAGGCCAGCCGGCGCATCATGGGGGGCGACCTGAGCGGCCGCCTGCCTGTCACCGGTGCTGGCGACGAGTTCGACCGCCTGTCCGAGAACCTCAACGCCATGCTGGCCCGCATCGCCCATCTCAACGACGGGCTCAAGCAGGTCTCCGACAACATCGCCCACGATCTCAAGACGCCGCTGACGCGCCTGCGCAACCGCGCCGAAGCTGCATTGTCGGGCAAGAAGACCGGCGCCGACTATCGCGAGGCGCTGGAAGGCACCATCGCCGAATCCGACCAGCTTATCCGCACCTTCAACGCCATCCTGATGATTTCGCGGCTCGAGGCGGGCTACTCCGCCGAAACCGTGGCCAAGGTCGACTTGGCTGCGGTCGTTCGGGACGTCGTGGAACTTTACGAGCCTGTCGCCGAAGAACTGGGTGTCGGCCTCGAAGCAACGATCGACGGCGACTTTGTCGTCAGCGGCAATCGTGAACTGATCGCCCAGGCGCTTTCGAACATCGTCGACAACGCCATCAAGTATTCCGCAGGGGCAGTCGAAAAACCTCATGTCGATGTCACCTTGCGACGCGAGGGCGACGAAATCCGGGTCCAGGTCGCCGACAACGGCGAAGGCATCCCCGACGAAGGCGACCGCAAGCGCGCCACCGAGCGCTTCGTAAGGCTGGAAAAGAGCCGGTCGCAGCCGGGTTCCGGCCTTGGCCTCAGTCTCGCCAAGGCCGTGATGAAGTTTCACAATGGCCGGCTTGATCTCCTGCCCGGCAATCCCGGATTATCGGTCCTGATGGGTTTCCCCGGACCGAAGGACGAATAGATGAAAACTGCTGCCAGACAGAAAGCGACCGAATGGCGGCTGGAGCCCAAGATAGAGATCGCACCGCTCGATCCCGAACGTGCCTGGCGGGAACTGTCCGAACTCGCCGTCTTGGCCAAGGAGGAGGGCCTTGATCGGCTCGCCTCGTTCCTGAAAGCCAAGGGCCCGGCCCAAGGGTTGCTTGCCGCAGTCTTCGACCTTTCGGAGTTCATGCGCCACAGTGCCAGGCGTCAGCTCGAAATGCTCGACCGGTTGTTTGACCGGTCGATCGAGCAGCGGCTTCAGGAAATCGGCGAAGCGATCGCGGCATCCCCCAGTGAGGAGGGGGTGACGGAGGCTATGCTGATGATGCGGCTGCGCCGGCTGAAGGCGGAGGCGCATTTCCTCATCGCGCTGGCCGACCTCTCCGGCGAAGCAACCGCCTCTGCCAGCGTTCACAGGCTGAGCGAGCTGGCCGACCTTTGCACCAGTGCGGCGGTGAACTTCCTGCTCCGGGATGCGCATGACCAGGGCAAGCTCAAGCTGTCCGATCCCGACAACCCGACTGTCGGTTCCGGCTGGATCCTGCTCGGCATGGGCAAGCTCGGCGCCCACGAATTGAACTTCTCCTCCGACATCGATCTCGTCGTGTTCTTCGATCCCGAGGCACCGGCGATCATCGACCCGCTCGAAGCGACCGAGCTGTTCGCGCGCCTGACCCGGCGCCTGGTCCGCATCATGCAGGACCGTACGGAGCACGGTTATGTCTTCCGCACCGACCTGCGCCTGCGTCCCGATCCCGGATCGACGCCGCTGGCGATCTCGGTCCATGCAGCACTCCACTATTACGAAAGCCGCGGCCAGAACTGGGAGCGCGCGGCGATGATCAAGGCGCGCCCGGTGGCGGGCGATATTGCTGCCGGCGAAGCCTTCCTCAAAGAGCTGCAGCCCTATGTCTGGCGCAAATACATGGACTATGCGGCCATCGCCGACGTCCACTCGATCAAGCGCCAGATCCACGCCCACAAGGGCCACGGCGAGGTCGCCGTCAAAGGCCACAACGTCAAGCTTGGCCGCGGCGGCATCCGCGAGATCGAGTTCTTCGTCCAGACCCAGCAACTGATCGCCGGCGGCCGCTTTCCCGAGCTGCGTGGCCGCGCCACCGTGCCGATGCTCGACCAGCTCGCCGTGCGCGGCTGGATCACCATGGAAGCCCGCGACGCGCTCGAACGGCAGTACTGGTTCCTGCGCCGCGTCGAGCACGCCATCCAGATGGTCGCCGACGAACAGACCCATACCCTGCCCGAGGACGACGAGGGGCTGGAGCGCATTGCCCACATGCTCGGCTTCGCCGATGCAGTAGCCTTCTCCCAGACCTTCCGCGCCTCGCTGCAGGAGGTCGAGCGGCATTATGCGGCGCTGTTCGAAGCCGCGCCCGAGCTTTCAGCCGGCATCGGCAACCTCGTCTTCACCGGCGATGTCGACGACCCCGACACGCTGCACACACTGCGCCAGCTCGGCTTCCAGCGGCCGTCGGACATCTGCCGTGTCATCCGCAGCTGGCATTTCGGCCGCTATCGCGCCACCCAGTCGGCCGAAGCCCGCGAGCGCTTGACTGAGCTCACCCCGGCGCTGCTCGAAGCCTTCGGCAAGACGCGCCGGGCCGACGAGGCACTGATGCGCTTCGACGAGTTCCTCGCAGGACTGCCGGCAGGCATCCAGCTGTTTTCGCTGCTCCAGTCCAATCCGGCGCTGCTCAAGCTGCTCGCCACCATCATGGGTGCCGCCCCCCGGCTTGCCGCCATCATCACGCGCCGGCCGCACGTCTTCGACGGCCTGCTCGATCCCGCATTGCTGTCCGAACTGCCCAACCGCGCCTATCTCGCGACCCGTCTCTCGGCATTCCTCGAAAGCACCCGGCTCTACGAGGACGTGCTCGACCGCCTGCGCATCTTCGCCGCGGAACAGAAGTTCCTGATTGGCGTCCGTTTGCTGGCCGGTGCGATCGATCCGGCACGTGCCGGCAAGGCCTTCTCCGATCTCGCCGACCTGACCGTGGGTGCTGCCCTTGAAGCCGTCGAGGCCGAGTTCGCCCGCCGCCATGGCAAGGTGGCAGGCGCCCGGGTGGCGATCTTGGGCATGGGCAAGCTCGGCAGCCGCGAACTGACCGCCGGTTCCGACGTCGACCTGATCCTGCTCTACGACCACCTTGAGAGCGCCGAGGAATCCGACGGCGACAAGCCGCTTGCCCCCTCGCACTACTATGCCCGCATGACCCAGCGCCTCATCGCGGCGGTATCCGCCCCGACCGCGGAAGGTGTGCTCTACGAGCTGGATCTCCGGCTGCGCCCTTCGGGCAACAAGGGGCCGGTCGCGACCCACATCTCGTCCTTCCGCAAATACCAGCGCGAGGAAGCCTGGACCTGGGAACACATGGCGCTGACGCGCGCGCGGCCCATCGCCGGGAACGCCTCGTTGTGCGCCGAGGTCGAAGCCGAGGTGGCCTCCATCATCGCCTTGCCGCGCGATACCGCCAAGGTTGCCGCCGAGGCGCGCGACATGCGTCAGATGATCGAGGACGAAAAGCCGCCGCACGACCTCTGGGACATCAAGCTTGTGTCCGGCGGGCTGATCGACCTCGAATTCATCGCCCAGGTGGCGGTGCTGACCGGCAGGATCGAAGGAGAGGGCCATGCCACCGGCACGGCCGACACGCTTCACCGGCTCGCGCCCGGCTTTGCCGATGCGCAGGTGCGGCAGGACCTGGTCCAAGCCTATGGGCTCTATTCGGCCATCACACAGATGACGAGGCTGTGCCTCACCGGTGCGTTCGAGCGGAACGATGTTCCGCCGGGGCTGTCGGACCTGCTGCTTGCGGCAACCGACCTTCCCGATTTCGGCGTGCTGGAGGCACATCTCAAGGAGACGTCGCAAACGGTCAGGACACACTTCGACCGTTTGCTTCGTGCGAAGCGCAAGTGAGGGCGGTGGGACGCCACGCTTGGGCTTCGATCAGCATCGGGGGTGTCGATGCAACAGGAGAAACCCCATGAGCAAGTCAACGAAGATCGCCATCGCCTTTCTCGCCCTCGCGGGCACGGCCGGCACCTCCGCCTTCGCCGCCGCACAGCCCTCGCGCGGCCAGGGCATGAAGCCGCAGATGCGCTTCGAGCGGGCCGATGCCGACAAGAGCGGTGACGTCACCTTCGAGGAGTTCACGGCGGCGATGAACGAGCGGCTGGTCGACGCCGACGGCAATGCGGACGGCAAGATCACCGTCGCCGAGGTGGCCGACCAGATCCAGCGCATGCGCGCCGAGCGCATGGCCGAACGTCTCATCAAGCGGTTCGATGCCAATGGCGACGGCGAACTGACCAAGGCGGAGATCGAATCGCGCCAGAAGAAGATGTTTGCGCTGATGGATCGCAACGACGACGGCAAGATCGTCAAGGACGAGATGCCGACCCGCAACGGGCATGGCAAGCGTCACCAGCAGTAACGCCGGCTTGCCGCCCCGGGGGGCTTTGACCTCCGGGGTGGCCTCAGGCTGCCTTGGCCAGCCGCTCGATCCGGCGCACCGGTATGCGCACCGAAACGATCGTTCCGACGCCTTCGGTGGACCTGATTTTCAGCGCGCCGCCATGCAGCTCGGCTAGCGAGCGCGAAATGGCGAGGCCGAGGCCTGAACCTTCGTGGTTCTTCGAGAACTGGTTCTGCACCTGCTCGAACGGACGGCCGAGCTTGCCCAGCGCGTGCTTGGGAATGCCGCAGCCATTGTCTTCGATGCTCAGTGTCAGCGCGCCCGAGGCGTTGCGTGCCCGCACCGTGATGCGGCCGCCCTGGCCGGTGAACTTCACCGCGTTCGACAGAAGGTTGATGACGATCTGCTTGATCGCGCGGCGGTCGGCGAACAGCGTCATCTGCTCGGCGATCTGTGTCTCGACGGTGATCGATTTCTGCGCCGCCTGCAGCGAGACGACCCTGACCGTCTCGCGGATCAGCGGGCAGAGGTCGATCTCTTCGCGATCCATCGAGAACTGGCCGGCCTCGATCTTCGACATGTCGAGGATGTCGTTGATGACGCCCAGGAGATACTTGCCGCTGGAGTTGATGTCGCGGGCATATTCCTCGTAGCGCGGCGAGCCGAGCGGTCCGAACAGCCGTCCCTCCATCAGCTCCGAAAAACCGATCACCGCGTTGAGCGGCGTACGAAGCTCATGCGACATGTTGGCGAGGAATTCCGACTTGGCGCGATTGGCCGCCTCGGCGCGCTCGGTTTCCTTCATGTACTTGCGGTTGAGCTCGACCAGTTCGCCCGAGCGTTCCTCTTCGGAGCGTCGCGCCAGGCTGAGATCGTGGATCGTCGCCATCAGCCGGCGCTCGCTCTCCATCAGCTTGTCTTGGTGCTGCTTGATCTGGGTGATGTCGGAACCGACAGAAACAAGGCCGCCGTCGCGGGTGGTCAGTTCGTTGACCTGCAGCCAGCGCCCGTCCGCCAACTGGCGTTCATAGGACGCGCCGGCACGCGGGCCGTTGGCGCTGGCCAGCCGCCGCTCGGACACGAATGCGACCATGCGCTCTTCGAGATCTTGGCGGGCCGTACCCGGCAGCACGTCGCGGTCGCTCAGGCCGTTGTCGTGCTGGTATTTCGAATTGCACATCACCAGCCTGTCGCTGGCGTCCCAAAGCACGAAGGATTCGGTGATGTTCTCGATCGCCGCCCGCAGCCGCTGGTCCGCGGCCTCCGAGCGCAGCGCCAGATGCCGCTGCTCGGTAATGTCGACGGCAATGCCGGTCATCTGGATCTCGGGCGCTTCGGGGTCGACGACCTGGGCGCGGGCGCGCATCCACACCCAGCGCCCATCGGCATGGCGCATGCGGAAGACTCGGTCGATATGGTCGACTTCGCGGGCCACCACCTGGTTGGCCAGTTCGAACAGGTCGCCGTCTTCGGGGTGGATGATGCGCGCCACTTCGCCGAACGACAGCATCGCCTCGCAGGCCTCGTAGCCGAGCAACTGGTACATCGAGCCCGACCAGTACATCTTGCCTCGAACCATGTCCCAATCCCACAGCCCGCATTTGCCGCGGACAAGGGCGAGATCGATGCGCTCATGCGCTTCGAGATAGATGCCGTCGGCGGCCTGGGCGCGCGCCGCCTGGCTGAAATAGGCATAGAGGATGATGATCAGGATGCCGGCCGTCATCACGAACAGCGCGACGTTGAGCGACACCGTCTTGCGCCAGTCGGCGAACACGGCCTCCTTCGGCACCATGGCCGCCGCTGCCGCCCGCTTGTCGTCGGCGAGGCTGACCGCAGCCAGCCAGTCCTGGCCGCCGATGCGGATGTCCATCACGCCGGCGCGGTCGCCGAACATGAACAGCGGCTGCCCGCCCGAGATGATGGCGTCGAGTGACTGGCCCTGCCAGCCGGTCGACTGCGGGCTGACCGCGACGACGCGGAAATTCCCGTCGGTCAGCGCAATCACATGGCTGCGGCTCAGCGTGCCTTGCTGGCTCGTGCGCTCGAGCAGGTCATGGCTGGCGGCGGCGAAGGGCACGTCGGTCGTGGCGCCTGCCATCAGCGAGTTGACCAGCTCACCGGCCGAAAGCGCCAGGATAGCCTTGGCGTTGCGTTCGACATCGTCGCGCAGGGCCATCATCGACAGGAAGCGCGCACCGGCAACGACGATCAGGAAGATGACGATCAGTGTCGGAATGGAGCGGCGAAGCAGCGGCTCGGCGGCAAGGAGCCGGCGGTACGCGGGCTCCGCGATAAGACGTGCATTGCCCGACAGGCCAGCGCCACGCGCCTGCCTGCGACGGCCAAAAGCAGTCTCATCGGGCGCGCCCCACGCGTCCGCCTTTGCCATAAATGGCTCCCCAAATCCCGTTTCCTGGTAGATGATCCGGCATACACCGAACTTCCGAATCGTCACTAAAGAATCAAAGCTGATTCGCCTTGTCCAGTGGGGCGGGGGAAAAAGATTAAAATTCGGCTAAAAGTCAGCGGAATGAGCGGCGCAGCAAAACGGCGGCCCCTGTTTCGGGAGCCGCCGCGTTCTGGAACATTGCCCTGGGAAGCGAATTCAGGTCAGATCGGCCTCGCCTGAATTTCTCGGCGCTTGTCAGGCCAACGTGCGTTCGATGATGTCGCGCAGATCGGCCGACAGCCCTTCCTTGGCTTGCATCGAGAGCAGGGCCGCACGCGCCTTTGCCTGGCGCTTGGGTTCGAGCGAACGCCATGACCTGAGCGCGGTGGCGAGGCGTGCGGCGACCTGCGGATTGCGCTTTTCCACCGTCAGTACGGATTCCGCGAAGAACGTGTAGCCGGCACCGTCGGCGCGGTGGAAACCGGTCTGGTTGGCGCTGGCAAAGCCGCCGATCAGCGAGCGCACCCGGTTGGGGTTGGCAATCGAGAAGGCCGGGTGCTCTGTGAGTGCCTTGACGGCATCGACTGCGCCGGCGCCGGGGGCTGTCGCCTGGATCATGAACCACTTGTCCATGACCAGTGGATCGCCGCGATAGCGCTTGTCGAATTCGGCCAGCGCCTCCTTCGCTTCCTCCGTGCCGGCATGGCGATGTGCCAGCACGGCAAGGGCGGCCGCACGGTCGGTCATGTTGGTTGCCGAGGCGAAATGCGCTGCCGCGCGCGCGGCGCCGCCCGGCAGGATGGCGAGATAGTCGAGCAGCGTGTTGCGCAGCGCCCGCCGGCCAGCACTTGCGGCGTCCGGCGAGAACGGACCCGACATGCGCAAATTGTCGTAAAGCTGCGAAAAGACTCCGCTGTTGCCTTCCGCCATCTTGCGCGCCAGCGCCTCGCGTCCGGTGAAGATGGCATCGGGGTCGATGTTCTTGCCGATATCGCGGGCAATGTCGGCTTCGCCCGGCATGGCCAGCGCCAGTGCCCGGAACGCATGTTCGAGCGAGCCGTCGCCGGCGATGCGTCCGGCCAATGCCGCCAGGTCGGCGCTCAACTCGGGCCGCTTGCCGCCGAGGATGTCCTTGAAGGCACCGATGGTGGCGTCGGTCAGAAGCGTGTTGAATGCCTGCCAGCGCGAGAACGCATCGCTGTCGTGCGAGGCGAGGAAGATCTGGTCCTCCGGGCGCTGCTCGACGGTCAGCGTGATCGGTGCCGAAAAGCCGCGGTTGACCGACAGCACCGGCCGTTCGCTCACTCCGGAGAAGGTCACTACATGCTTGCGCTTGCGGACGTGGATGACGCCGTTTTCGACGGTCGCACCCTCGGCGCTGCCATAGGCCATGTCCTTGCCGTCGGCGCCGACGAGGCCGAAGGCGAGCGGGATGTGCATCAGCCGCTTGCGGCTTTCCGCAGGCGTCGGCGGCACCGATTGCTCGATCTCGATGGTGAATTCTGCCGTGGCTGGGCTATGCGATGCCGTCACGCTGAGGTTCGGCGTACCCGCCTGATGGTACCAGAGCGCGAACTGCGACAGGTCGCGGCCCGACACGTCCTCGAACACCTTGAGGAAGTCCTCGATGGTCGCGGCATCCCCGTCATGGCGCTCGAAATAAAGGTCCATGCCTTTGCGGAAGGTCTCCGCGCCCAGCACCGTGCGGATCATCCGCACCACTTCCGAACCCTTCTCGTAGACGGTTGCCGTGTAGAAGTTGTTGATCTCGCGATAGCGCCTGGGGCGAACCGGATGCGCCAGCGGCCCTTGGTCCTCGGGGAACTGGTGGGCGCGCAGCGTGCGCACCTCGGCGATACGCTTGACCGGCCGCGAGCGCTGGTCGGCGGAAAACTCGTGGTCGCGGAAGACGGTCAGCCCTTCCTTGAGGCAGAGCTGGAACCAGTCGCGGCAAGTGATTCTGTTGCCTGTCCAATTGTGGAAATATTCATGCGCGATGATCGCCTCGATATTGGCGAAGTCGGCGTCCGTCGCGGTCTCCTCGTCGGCAAGCACGTACTTGTCGTTGAAGATGTTGAGACCCTTGTTCTCCATCGCGCCCATGTTGAAATCGGACACGGCGACGATGTTGAAGACGTCGAGATCGTATTCGCAGCCGAACACCTCTTCGTCCCATTTCATCGATCGGCGCAGCGAATCCATGGCGTAGCCGGCCTGGTTCTCCTTGCCGTGCTCGACATAGATGCCGAGCTCGACCTCTCGGCCCGAAGCCGTGACGAAGCGGTCCTTGATGCAGCCGAGGTCGCCGGCGACCAGCGCGAACAGGTAGGACGGCTTGGGGAAGGGGTCGTGCCAGACCGCATAGTGCCAGCCGTTGGCGAGATCGCCAAGCTCGACCGGATTGCCGTTGGCCAGCAGTAGCGGCGCCTCGGCGCGCTCGGCCTCGACGCGCACGGTGTAGACCGACAGGATGTCGGGCCGATCGAGGAAATAGGTGATGCGGCGGAAGCCCTCCGCCTCGCACTGGGTGCAATAGACCTTGCTGGAGCGATAGAGGCCCATCAGCGCCTCGTTGCGCGATGGTGCAAGCTCGGTCTCGATCAGCAAGGTGAAATGCCCTGAGGCCGGTGGGGTGTAGATGACCAGCCGCTCGGGCGTGGCGTCGAAATTGGCGGCATCGACCGTCTCGCCGTCGATTTCGATCCGGCGCAATGTCAGCCCGTCGCCGTCGAGTTCCAGTTGCACCGGCTTGTCGACGCCAGCGCGCCGCTCGATCGTCAGCCTTGCCACCACCCTTGTGTTGTCTGCGCCGAGGCGGAAGTCGAGTTCGGTCCTGGGGATCAGGTAGTCGCTCGGCCGGTAATCCTCGAGACGAAACACCTGTCCGGTATCAGTGCGCATGTGGTGGGCCTTCCTGTCGACGTCCGAACGCTGGCTGCATGCTGGTAGAACAAATATGCGGCCGCTGCTCTTTACACGAAACGCCCCCTCGGCAAAACTGTTCGGGACCGCACATTTGCTGCGCTCCTCCACCAATCCTCACGGGGCAGATATGACTATCGTCACGCCGAAATTCGGGATGGGCGCATCCGTTTTGCGCCTCGAGGACGCGGCATTCATCACCGGCACGGGTCGCTACACCGACGACATTGCCCCGGAATCGCAACTCCACGGCTATGTCCTGCGTTCGCCGGTCGCCAAAGGCAGCTTCAAGATCGGCTCGGTCGAAGACGCACGCGCCGCACCCGGGGTTCGCCTGGTGCTGACCGGCGCCGATGTCGTCCATCTCGGCGAACTCAAGTCGATGGTCATGCAGAAGCAACCCGACGGCAGCCGTGCGCCGACCCGCGACATCCCGATCCTGTGCGGCGACCGGGTCAACTATGTCGGCGATGCCATAGCCTTCGTTGTCGCCGACACCAGGGCGTTGGCGCAGGATGCCGCCGAACTGATCGAGGTCGATTATGACGGCGAAGACGCTGCGGCCAATACAGCGACCGCGCTGGACGACGAGACGCCGCTGGTCTGGCCCGAACTCGGCTCAAACCGCGCCTTCACCTACCATCTCGGCGACAAGGACAAGACCGACAAGGCTTTCGCCAGCGCCGACCATGTCACCCGCATAGAGTTCATCAACAACCGCCTGATCTGCAACTACATGGAGCCGCGCTCGGCCATCGGCGAGTGGCGCACCGACGAGGACCGTTTCGTGCTGACCACCGGTTCGCAGGGCGTGCATTCGATGCGCAACGTCCTGACCGGGCAGGTCTTCGGCATAGCCGCCGACAAGCTTCGCGTCATAACCCCCGACGTCGGCGGCGGCTTCGGCACCAAGGCTTTCGTCTATCGCGAACACGCGCTGGTGCTTGAGGCCGCCAAGCGGCTCGGCCAGCCGGTCAAATGGGCGAGCGACCGCACCGAGCATTTCCTCACCGACGCGCAGGGGCGCGACAACGTCGTCGCCGCCGAAATGGCGATGGACGGCAACGGCCGCTTTCTTGGCCTGCGCGTCGAACTGCTCTCCAATGTCGGTGCCTATGTCTCGCAATACGGTCCTGTTATCGCCCATATCGGCGCCAGCATGTCGACCGGCGTCTACGACATCGAGGCGCTCGATGTGGCGATTACGGGCGTTTACACCAACACCTGCCCGGTCGATGCCTATCGCGGAGCAGGGCGCCCGGAGGCCGCACTCCTGGTCGAAAAGCTTGCCGATGCCTGCGCTCACGAACTTGGCCTGACGGTCGACGAGATCCGCCGCCGCAACTTCATCCGCCCGGAACAGTTCCCCTACCGGACCCAGACAGGCCGGCTCTACGACGTCGGCGAATTCGAAGCGCACATGGAGCTTTCCATGCAGCGCGCCGGCTGGGAAGGCTTCCCCGAGCGGCTCGCCGAGGCGAAGCAGCGGGGGAAAATCCGCGGCATCGGCATGGCGACCTACATCGAAGCCTGCGCTTTCGCCGGGTCCGAACCCGCGCGCGTCGAGCTCAATGCCGACGGCACGGTCTCGGTCTTCATCGGCACCCAGTCCAACGGCCAGGGCCACGCCACCGCCTACGCCCAGTTCGTGTCGGAAAAGCTCAATCTCGAGGTCGCCAGGATCAGCGTCCACCAAGGCGATACCGACCAGCTGCCCAGCGGTGGCGGCACCGGCGGTTCCCGTTCGATCCCGCTCGGCGGCGTCTCGGCCTCCCGCGCTGGCGAGGCATTGGCGGAGAAGCTCAGGAAGCTCGCCGCCGATGAACTCGAGGCCGCGGCCGCCGACATCGAACTGGAAAACGGCGAGGCACGCATCGTCGGCACCGACCGCGCTATCGGTTTCGCGGCGCTTCATGCCGCGGCGAAAAACCCGGACGATCTCAAGGCGATGGGCGAGTTTGTTCAGCACGAGGCCACTTATCCCAACGGCACCCATATCTGCGAGGTCGAGATCGATCCCGAGACTGGCGCCACCGAGGTCGTGGCCTACACCATCGTCGACGACTTCGGCATGACGGTAAACCCGCTGCTGCTGGCAGGCCAGGTCCACGGCGGCGTCGTCCAGGGCATCGGCCAGGCCCTGTCGGAAGAGGCGGTCTACGGCGAGGACGGCCAGCTTCTGACGGCGAGCTTCATGGACTACACCATGCCGCGCGCCGACTCCGTGCCGTCCTTTCATTTCGAGACGCGCAACGTGCCCTCGACCACCAATGCCATGGGCATGAAGGGCGCCGGCGAGGCCGGCACCATTGGCGCGACGCCGGCCGCACTCAATGCCGTCACCGATGCGCTCCACCGGGCCTACGGCATAGGCCATGTTGAAATGCCGGCGACGCCCGCGCGCGTATGGGCAGCGATAGAGGCGGCCAGGGTGAAGTGAAGCATCAAGTGGTTCATCAGGCTTTGTCGCCGCTTACAGGTATCGCGCTCAAGGTCATTTCGGTGGCAATCTTCGTCGGCATGTCGACCAGCATCAAGCTGGCCGGCCAGGTGCCCGCCGGCCAGATCGTCTTCTTCCGGTCCTTCTTCGCCATTTTTCCGATCCTGGTCTTTCTCGCCTGGCAAGGCGAGTTGCGCACGGCGGTCGTGACCACGCGGCCGTTCGGGCACATCATGCGCGGGCTGGCCGGGGTCACGGCGATGGGTTTCAGCTTCTTCGCGCTGACGCAACTGCCGCTGCCGGAGGCGATCACGCTGAACTATGCCCAGCCGCTGCTGGTCGTCGTCTTCAGCGCCATCATCCTCGGCGAAAACGTTCGCGCCTATCGCTGGACTGCGGTCGCGATCGGTCTTGTCGGCGTGCTGATCGTGTCATGGCCCAATCTGACGCTGTTTACCTCGCCCGAAGGCGTGAGCGACAAGGCGGCGATGGGCGCGGTGGCCGCCATTGTCGGCGCGGCACTTTCGGCCATCGCCATGCTGCTTGTCCGCAACCTGGTCCATACCGAACGCACCGCGACGATCGTGCTGTGGTTTTCGTTGACCGCCAGCATCATGGCCCTGTTCAGCATCCCGTTCGGCTGGCAGTCGCTGACCTGGGAACAGACGGCGCTGCTCGTCACCAGCGGCTTCTGCGGCGGCATCGCGCAACTGTTCATGACCGAGGCCTACCGCCACGCCGAGGCGTCGACGGTCGCGCCGTTCGAATACACGTCGCTGCTGCTCGGCATCGTCGTCGGCTATCTCGTCTTCGGCGATCTGCCGACGCTGTACACGCTGGTCGGTGGTGTCATCGTCGTCGGCGCCGGCATCTTCATCATCTGGCGCGAGCGGCGTCTCGGCATCGAGCGCCAGGCGGCCAAGAAGGCTGCCCCGCCGCAATAGCTCATTGCTTGGCCAGTGCCCTGAGATGGGCCGCCGTCTCCTCGTCGGCGGGGAAGAAGGATTCGATCGCCAGTTCCGACAACGTCACGTCGAGCGGCGTGCCGAATACGGTGATCGTGCTGATGAAGGACAGCACCGTATCTCCCATGCGAAGCCTTAGCGGATGGGCGATCGCCTGCGGATCGGCCTGAATCGGGCGGCCCGTGCGCGGCCCGTCGGGATAGCCCAGCAGCTCCCGCTCCAGCGCTTCCAGCACCGGATCGCCGGCGGTGTCGTTCTGGTGCTTGAGACGCTCGATCAGGTGCGAGCGCCATTCGTGCAGGTTGACGATGCGCGGCGCCACGCCTCTCGGATGCAGGCTGAGCCTCAGCACGTTGACTGGCGGCTCGAGCAGCGAGGCGTCCTCCACGCCTGCGAGCATCGGGGCAAGCGCCGCATTGCCCTCGATCAGGTTCCAGTGCCGGTCGACGGCGATTGCAGGGTAGGGCTCGTGGCCTTTGAGCACCATGCGCACCGCGTCCATGGCCGGCGCCAGCGACGGGTGGTCGAGTGGTCTTTCGCCGAAGGTCGGCGCGTATCCGGCGGCCAGCAGCAGCTGGTTGCGCTGGCGCAGCGGGATCGACAGCCGTTCGGCCAGGTGAAGAACCATGTCGCGCGACGGAGCCGACCGCCCGCTTTCCATGAAGCTCAGGTGCCGCTGCGAGATTTCGGCTTCCATGGCGAGATCGAGTTGGCTCATGCGCCTTCTGGTACGCCATTCGCGGATCAGGCCGCCTACGGGGTTTTGTGTCGTTGCCATCCACTCAACCTAAGCGGCATGGGTACTTATTGCTATTACCTCCGGCGTAATCGCCTTGGCCCAGTTCCGGTGGGATGTTCGGCATCAGGAAGGCGGTCGCAGACAGCCTCCGCCACAACCGAGCCAGGAGCTTTAGCCATGTCGATTACCGTCACCCCTTTCCTCCGCAACGTCCTCTTCGCCGACGCCCTGGTCAGCGGCGCCGCTGGCATCCTGATGATGCTTGGCGCCCCGTTGCTGTCGCCGCTCCTTGGCCTGCCGCAGGATTTGCTGTTCTGGGCCGGCCTGGCGCTGGTGCCGTTTGTCGCCATGTTGGTGGTTCTTGCGCGGCGAACCGCCGTTTCGAGGCTGCTGATGATCGACATCGTCGCCATCAATGGCCTTTGGCTGGTCGGCAGTCTTGCCCTGTTGCTCTCTGGCACAGTGCAGCCGACGATGCTCGGCACAGCCTTTGTCGTCGTCCAGGCGCTGGCGGTCGCGGTGTTTGCTGAACTGCAGTTCATCGGCATCCGCCGCGCAGCTGCCACCGCCTCCTTTTAGAGGCTGCCCAGTTCCCGCAGCTTCGCTTTGACCTCGAGGAAGTCCCGCCACGCAAGTTTCTTGTGGGCGGGATTTCTGAGCAGATAGTCCGGATGCAGCGTCGGCATGACGGGAATGACCGTGCCATCCGGTGTCGTGTGGTTTTTCCAGGTGCCGCGAACGCGCAGGATGACGTCAGGCGAACCAGTCAAGACCTTTGCCGGCGGCCCGTCCAGCGTCACCAGAACCTTGGGTTTGACGAGCGCTATCTGGCGTTCGATGAACGGCCGGCAGATCTCGGTCTCATGTGGCGTCGGCGCACGGTTGCCGGGCGGACGCCACGGAATCACATTGGCGACATAGGCCGATGTCCGGTCGAGGCCGATTGCCGCCAGGATGCGGTCGAGCAACTGCCCAGAACGTCCGACGAAGGGCAGGCCCTCGAAATCCTCGTCGCGGCCGGGCGCTTCGCCGACCAGCATCAGGTCCGCATCCGGGTTGCCGTCGGCAAACACCATGCTCTTGGCCGTGGCCTTGAGATTGCAGCCTTCGAAGCCTTCCATGATCTGCCTGAGCTCGTCGAGCGTCGCTGCCTTTGCGGCGATCTCGCGCGCGGCGGCTGCCTGGGCTTCGTCGGGCACCGCTGCGGATACGGCCGGGCGCGGCGGCGGTGCACTCCTGTCGGCTCTTGCCGGCTCGGAGCGAACCGCGCCCTGCGGGCTTTGTTGGGCAGACCCTTGGACAGCCACTGCCTGGCGCTGCGCGTTTTCGGCAAATCTGTCGACAGGGTCGTCCAGTAGTGCGTCGTCGACGCCTGCCGACGCATAGAAGGCGAGCAGATCGCGCAGATCCGGACGTTCATTTCCCGAAAGTGAGGCCATGCCCCAGTTTCGGCGTTACGCCGGCGATTTGCAAGTTCATGACGACGGGATGCGCGGGTCCTGCACCAGATAAAAGCGCCAGCGCGGCGTGTAGTCGGTCACCAGGAAGCTGAAACCGACCATGGCGCGAGGGTCGACCTTGCCATCTGTATAGCGCAGGCGGTCGTAGGGCTCGAAGTCGCGGCTGTACTGGGCAAAGCTGTCCGATGAAATGTTGGCGTTGTCGGTCCGCCTCTGGTCGAAGGACAGCCCGTCGCCGAAAACGCTGGCATGTCCTTGTAATTCCTGCAGCTCGAACTCGAACTCCACCCAGGCTTGGCCGCTGTTGTTCAGCGCTTCGACGCGCACGAACATGATGCCGCTGGCGTAAAATCCCGAACTGTCGAAGGGTCTGATCGGCCGGGTCGTCCTGATCGTCAGCGTCACCGGTGTCGCCGACTGCAGTTCTTCCTTGATGACGAAGGGATCTTCGCGCGTTCCGGTGCCCGAAACCGAGGTGATGCGAAAGCCGCCCAACTCGTCGGAGAACGAATAGGCGCCGGCATTCCACACCTTCTGGTCCGCTTCGGTCTCTTGAGAGCGACTTTCATCGCTCAGCCATGTCGCAATAAGAAGGGCGGCCCCAGCCAGGATGTGGCGTCTAGGGTGACGGCGCTTCGGTCCGGTCCTGCAAGGCACGTATGGGCGCATGAAGAATCAATGGGCGAATAGGCTGTTGAACACACCTGAAAACAGACAGTACGGGGCGGCGAATGCTGCCGAAAGGTGAAATCTTTTGACCTTTACGTTAACGTAAGATAATTCATCGTCGGGAGGAACGTCATTTCCTAAAGGCCGATGTGCGGCCGGTTCGATTTGACGTTTGCCAACGATGCGCTATGCAGCGCTTAGCTACAGATCGCCCTTGGGGACAGGGCCAGCCAATGCGGAGGGATTGATGAGCGATATCGAACGCGAGAGCATGGAATTCGACGTTGTCATCGTCGGCGCCGGGCCGGCGGGCCTGGCGGCGGCGATCCGGCTCAAGCAGGTCAATCCCGAGCTTTCGGTGGTGGTGCTGGAGAAGGGCGGCGAGGTCGGTGCGCATATCCTGTCGGGCGCGGTTGTCGATCCGATCGGCATCAACCGCCTGTTGCCCGACTGGCGTGACGATGCCGACCATCCGTTCAAGACGCTCGTCACCGACGACCATTTCCTGATCCTCGGCCCGGCCGGCTCGGTCAAGCTGCCGAACATGCTGATGCCGCCGCTGATGAGCAATCATGGCAATTACATCGTCTCGCTCGGCAATGTCTGCCGCTGGCTGGCCACCAAGGCCGAGGCGCTCGGCGTCGAGATCTATCCCGGCTTCGCCGCAGCCGGCCTGCTCTACAACGATGAGGGTGCCGTCACCGGCGTCGTCACCGGCGACATGGGTGTCGAGCGCGATGGCAGCCATGGCGCTGGCTTTGCGCCGGGCATGGCGCTGATGGGCAAATATGTGCTGATCGGCGAGGGTGCCCGCGGTTCGCTCGCCAAGCAGCTGATCGCTAGATACGACCTCGGCGCCGGCAAGGAGCCGCAGAAGTTCGGCATCGGCCTCAAGGAACTGTGGCAGGTCGCGCCGGAAAAGCACAAGCCGGGCCTGGTCCAGCACTCCTTCGGCTGGCCGCTCGACTTCAAGACCGGCGGCGGCTCGTTCCTCTACCACCTCGAAGACAACATGGTGGCGGTCGGTTTCGTCGTCCACCTCAACTACAAGAACCCCTATCTCGCACCGTTCGAGGAGTTCCAGCGCTTCAAGACCCATCCGGCGATCCGCGGCACCTTCGAGGGCGGCAAGCGCCTGTCCTACGGCGCGCGCGCCATCACCGAGGGCGGCTACCAGTCGGTGCCGAAGCTCTCTTTCCCCGGCGGCGTCCTGATGGGCTGCTCGGCCGGCCTGGTCAACGTGCCGCGCATCAAGGGCTCGCACAACGCGGTGCTGTCGGGCATGCTCGCCGCCGAGCACGTCGCCGAGGCGATTGCCGCCGGCCGCGCCAATGACGAGCTCGCTGCTTACGAGGCGACCTGGCGTTCGACCGACATCGGCAAGGACCTGAAGAAGGTCCGCAACGTCAAGCCGTTGTGGTCGCGTTTCGGCACCATCCTCGGCGTCGGCCTCGGCGGCCTCGACATGTGGCTCAACACGCTGTTCGGCGTCTCGCCCTTCGGCACGCTCAAGCACGGCAAGTCCGATGCCCAGTCGCTCGAGCCGGCATCGAAGCACGCCAAGATCGACTATCCCAAGCCCGACGGCGTCTTGACCTTCGACCGGCTGTCCTCGGTGTTTTTGTCCAACACCAACCACGAGGAGAACCAGCCGGTCCACCTCCAGGTCAAGGACATGGAGCTGCAGAAGCGTTCGGAATATGAGGTCTTCGCCGGGCCTTCGAGCCGCTACTGCCCGGCCGGCGTCTACGAATGGGTCGATGCCGACGGCAACTCCATCGCCGGCGAGCCGGGACATGCCGATGCCAGGTTCGTCATCAACGCGCAGAACTGCGTCCACTGCAAGACCTGCGACATCAAGGACCCCAACCAGAACATCAACTGGGTGCCGCCCCAGGGCGGCGAGGGACCGGTCTACCCGAACATGTGATTTCTGCATTTGCAGCACATCCAGTGACAAAAGAACGGCCCGGAAGTCCTCGCGACTTCCGGGCCGTTTTCGTTGTGGCGAATGGCTTCAGCTGCCGCGTGGCGCCGGGGGCGTTTCGAGTACCACCGTCTGCGTCTCGTCCTCGGGTTGGGTGGCGCTGTCGCGGAACGAGAATTCCACCAGCAGCGGCCGGTGATCCGAACCGGCAGCCTCGCCCATGGTCACCGAGTGCACGGTGACATCGCCCTTGGCCATGACGTGGTCGATGGTAAGGCCGGCAAAGCGCATGAAGTCGGGCAGCATGAAGGTCAGCCAGGTGCGGCCGGCCGCCGGCATCAGCGTCAGGTCGCCGGCCTTGGCGACGCGTCCGACGGCAGCACTCCATGGCGTGGCGTTGAAATCGCCGCCCAGGATCGCATTGTCGCCGAGCGTGGCGAGATCGCCGCTCAGTTCGCCGATCTGGGGCGATTGCTCGAACGGCCACGGCCAGCCGAGGTGAAGGGCGGCCACGTCGCTTGTCCGGCCGCCGAAATCGACCTTGGCGATGGCCAGCGCCCCACCGCCGAAGCATTGCGGCTCGCTGCCTTCGGCAAACGGCCTTCGCGATAGGATCGCCACGCCGAAGATGCGGTTGGGGTAGGGGCACAGGATGCGGTGGGGGTAGCGCGCAAACAGTGGCTCAAGGCTCTTGGTCCACTTTGCCGACACTTCCTGCAAGGTGATGACGTCGGGCTGGGTCCGGCCGACCAGCGACAACACCTTGCCCGGCTCCGTGCTGTTGAAGCGCAGGTTCATCTGCAGCATCTTGTAGACCGGGCGGTCGGTGGCGCGCGGCTGGATTGCGGCATGCACCGGCCCGAGGCCGGGCAGCGGCAGCGCGCTCGACGTGGTGGACAGTGCCGCGGCGCCAAAGGCCAGCGCCGCAACCGCTTGCCAGCGCAGCGAGCTAAACAGCAGCGGCAGTGCCGTGAGCATCATCAGCACCGCCAGATGCACTCTGAAATGCGCGAACGAATCGAGTGCTGGGTGCCAGGCGCCGAAGAACCCGGCGACCAGCGGCACCGAAAGCAGCATCATCGCCGCAAAGCAGGCGATCTTGCCGAATTTGTAAAAAGCCATGGTCGTCATGTCCGCTTCATGTCGCGACAAATGCGGCCCATTGATGATCGATTATGTGCCTCCTGTATCTGGCCGCAAGCCTGCTTTGACAAGCCCCGCCGAGCGCTGCCCCGGTTGAAATCCTGAACGAACCGTGAGACCGATGGGCCGAGTTCACCTGCGCTCGCGGTCAGGTATCGCCCGACGCTGCATCTGCCTTGCGGAGAATGGAATGAAAACAGCCGCCCATCACTGGCTGCGGGCTTGTGCGGTCCTGGTTCTGGCGACGACGGTTGACGCCCGCGCCAACGGCCAGATCGTCGAGCAGGTCAAGACCTATGCCATATCGGGAACCACCGCGCCCGAACTCTATGCCTCGATCGGCGAGCGCGGCCCCAAGGCCAGCGTCGGCCGCGCCATCGCCCACACAAATTTCAAGCTGACCTGGCAGCGCAAGTACGAGCCGCAGGGCGATGCCTGCACCCTGGTCGCGGCCAAGCCCAGGCTGATTATCACCTACACCTTGCCCAAGCCAGCCGGCCGTCTGCCGGCAGCGCTCCAGCAGCGCTGGGACGTGTTCTACGAAGGCGTCAGGCGCCACGAGCTGGTGCATGGCGAGATGATCAAGCAGATGGTGGCGACCATCGAAAAGACCACCATTGGCCTGTCGGTGCCGGGCGATCCCGGCTGCAAGAAGATCAGGCAGGAGATCACCAGGCCGCTGTCGGAAGCCTCGCTTGCCCAGCGGCAGCAAAGCAGCGACTTCGATCGCGTCGAGCTAGGCGATGGCGGCAACGTCCATCGCCTGATCCTGACCTTCGTCAACGGGCAGTAACCCGCGCGCCGAGGCGTTCGCGCCCGAGAGCTTCGGGCGCGACGCGGCCCGCTACTGGAAAGCCGTCTCGGCAAAGCTGCGCAGCTTGCGCGAATGCAGCCGCTCGTTGGGCATTTCGGCCAGCTTTTCCAGGGCGCGGATGCCGATGGTCAGGTGCTGCGCTACCTGCCGCTTGTAGAACTCCGTCGCCATGCCCGGCAGCTTGAGCTCGCCATGCAGCGGCTTGTCGGAGACGCACAAAAGCGTGCCGTAGGGCACCCGGAAGCGGAAGCCATTGGCGGCGATAGTTGCTGATTCCATGTCGAGCGCAATCGCACGCGACTGCGACAGCCGCTGCACCGGTCCGCGCTGGTCGCGCAGTTCCCAGTTGCGGTTGTCGATGGTCGCCACCGTGCCGGTGCGCATGATGCGCTTGAGGTCGTAGCCGGAAAGCCCCGTCACCTCGGCGACCGCCTCTTGCAGCGCCACCTGCACTTCGGCCAGCGGCGGGATCGGTACCCACACAGGCAGGTCGTCGTCGAGCACGTGGTCCTCGCGGACATAGGCGTGCGCCAGCACATAGTCGCCGAGCGCTTGTGTGTTGCGCAAGCCGGCGCAGTGGCCGAGCATCAGCCAGGCATGCGGCCTCAGCACCGCGATATGGTCGGTGATGGTCTTGGCGTTGGAGGGGCCGACGCCGATATTGACCATGGTGATGCCGGCATGGCCCGGCTTCTTTAGATGGTAGGCCGGCATCTGCGGCAGCCTTGCCGCCGGCGTGCCTTCGGACGGTGTCGTGGCACCGGCCTTGGTCACCATGCCGCCCGGCTCGACGAACTCGGTGTAGCCGCCGCCGCCCTTGGCCATCAGGTCACGGGCCAGTACGACGAACTCGTCGATGTAGAACTGGTAGTTGGTGAACAGCACGAAATTCTGGAAGTGCTGCGGCGTCGTCGCCGTGTAGTGGGACAGGCGGTGCAGCGAATAGTCGATGCGCTGGGCAGTGAAAACGGCCAATGGGCGCGCTTCGCCCGGCATGATCTCGAACGTGCCGTTGGCGATGTGGTCGTCGGTGCCGTCGAGATCCGGCACGTCGAACAGGTCGCGGATCGGGCGCTGGATGCGGTCGGCGGCAGCGCCGTCGACATGGGTGCCCTCGAGGAAGGCGAAATGCAACGGGATCGGCGTCGACGATTCCGACACGGTCACCGGTCCGCCATGGTTGCGCATGATCAGCTTCAGCTGCTCGGTCAGATAGCTCTGGAACAGGTCGGGCCGGGTGATCGTCGTCGAGAAATGACCTGGCGTCGGCATATGGCCGTAGGCCTGGCGGGAATCGACCTGCGAATACGACGTCGTGGTGACTCCGACCTCGGGGTAGAAGGCGCGGAAGCGCACATTGGTGTCGGCACCCGCGGCAAGCGAGGCGAAGGCCTCGCGCAGGAAGGCGGTGTTGCGTTCGTAGAGCTGCTGCAGGGCAGCCACCGCCTTGGCGGCATCGCTGAAGCTCTGCTTGGGAAACGGCAGCGGCGAGGAGATGGATTCGATGGGTTCAGGATAGATTCGCTTTTCCATGACCCATTATAGAGACCAATCATGACAGTTGGGAGGGGGCCGATGGCGGGTCCCGCCAAATCCACGCTCAGCTGCGCTGCAGGCTGACCAGCAGCACGAAGCCGACGCCACCCTTGCGTGCCGCGGGCGCCTCGATCGTCGAACCGTTGTCGGCGCGCAGTTGCGGCACGGCCAGCACCGGGGCGGCGAGAACCATCAGGATCAGCGCGGCCCGCGGCAGGAGCCGGAGCGTCTTTCTGATCTGGGTTGCGGTGCGGGTCATTGGCTTTTCTTTCGTCTCGGACAGTTGGTTCGGTTACTTGCTGTGCGGCGCTTCGCAGGTCAGTCCTTCTTCGAAGACACAAGGCACGACATTGCCGATATCCCATGAGCGGGCGGGGCGGCTGGTCTCGGCGACGATGGTGGCAAACATGATGCCGAACATGGCGCTGAGCAGACAAACGATAGTGAACCGGCGAGCGAGCATTGGTGTCTTCCCCTTCAATGCGAGGGAATATGCGCCGTCGCGACTGAACGGGTTCTGAGACCTCCGTTCATCTTCGGTTCAAATTTATTGACGGTGCTTAAGACGTTCGCAGGGTTGTGTTTGAGGAGCCCACGCATATCTGCAGTCTATCGACCATCAACGGAGACTGCGGAATGACCACCCAGACGCTGCCGATCGAGCTCTATTATTGGCCCACGCCCAACGGCTGGAAGATCTCGATCATGCTGGAGGAACTCGGCGTTCCCTACACGGTCAAGTACATCAACATCGGCAAGGGCGAGCAGTTCGAGCCGTCATTCCTCAAGATCGCGCCCAACAACCGCATGCCGGCGATCGTCGACCCTGAAGGCCCGGGCGCCGACGGCAAGTGGGGCCATGAGCCGATCTCGATCTTCGAGTCGGGTGCGATCCTGCAATATCTCGGCCGTAAGTTCGGCAAGCTGTACCCTGCCGACGAGCGCGGCCGCGCCGAGGTCGATCAATGGCTGTTCTGGCAGGTCGGCGGTCTCGGCCCGATGGCCGGCCAGGCGCATCATTTCCGCCAATATGCGCCGGAGAAGATCGCCTATGGCATCGAGCGCTATACCAACGAGGTCAACCGCCTCTATGGGGTGATGAACAAGCGCCTCGCCGATCGCGAATTCCTCGCCGGCGACTATTCGATCGCCGACATTGCCTCGCTCGGCTGGGTCAAGCCCTACAAGAACCAGGGTCAGGACCTCGACGACTTTCCCCACCTCAAGCGCTGGTTCGAAACACTGATAGCCCGGCCGGCGGTCGTGCGCGGCATCGCGGTCGGCGAGGATCATCGCCGCAATCTCGCCGACGACAAGGAAGCCCAGAAGGTGCTGTTCGGGCAGCGGGCGAGGGCCTGAAGAGAGCGAGTAGCGAGTAGTGAGTAGCGAATAGGGGGAGGCAGCGCCTCAGTTGCCCCAGCTTCCCTACTCCCTACTCCCTACTCCCTACTCCCTACTCGCTATTCCCCATTCGCTCCTACAGCTTCGACCAGTTCTGCGTCTTGCAGATCAGGCCACCGAGCACGCAGCCCTTCATCTTGAGGTTCGAGCCGGCGAGGCTGGCCTTGCCAGTGTAGGTCTTGTCGTTGGCCGGATCGGTGATCTTGCCCGAATAGGCGCTGTCACCATCGGCGTTGAAGGTGCCGATCTTCTTGCCGGCATGCTTGCCGTCTTTCAGCGTGATGCAGAAGCTGCCGCCGCAGGACGCGATCGCGGCAGTCGAGCCCGCCTCGGTCTTCCAGCTGCCTTCGATCGGATCGGCATGGGCCGCACCGGCCAGCATCATCGTGGCCGCCACGGCCACGCTCATCTTGCGAAACATTGAAGTCCTCCCGGTTGGTATCTTGCTCAGGCATCTCCCCCGCCTGACGTTTACGCAAACGTAAGAGTAATGCAGCTCTGGCGAAAACGAAAGCTGTGCCGCAGGGGAAGCCGGAAGCATTTTTGAGCCCTGAAAACACCGGCATAGCGCTCTGAAATTCACCGATGGCGACGGATGAAAGCTGCGCGTGGTTATCAAAGACTTTCGCGTCCGGGCGCAAATTTTCATCGCATTTTCTCCAAATCCCAGCCGGCGCAACGGTTCCTATCCTTAATGAATTCCGAGGTTTACCCTTTGTTTTAGGTTTGTTTTCCTGGAATTAAGCACGCCATTTAACGCCGGATTCAAGGCTCGGCGGCATCCTCGGAAGCATCGAAAGAGCAGCTCGGGGGACACCAGCGGGCCCGCTCTCGGGAGACAGACAGGGGATAAGAAAATGGCACGTTTCGAAATCTTTGATGCTGGCTTCGGCGCGATGGGTTCCACCGCTCAGGCCGACATTCTTCTGGAATTGGGCATGATGTATGCGACCGGCCGCGATTGCGAGGTCGACGTCGTTACCGCCCACAAATGGTTCAATATCGCCGCGATCAAGGGCTCTGCCCGCGCTGCCGAGTTGCGCTCGGAATTGTCCGGCTCGATGTCCAAGCTCGACATCGTCAAGGCGCTGCGGGAAGCCCGCGAATGGATGACCACGCACTGAATACTGCTTCCGGGGGGAAGATCGAGGTCGCCAGTATGGCGGCTTCCAATAACAACGCGACGGCCTGAAGGACGGGCGAGGCGCGATCAGAATAACAGGGCAGGCGGACTGCGACGGGGCCACAGACGCTCCGCGACGTTCTCCACGAAAAAGGCCGCGACCGATCGAAACAAGATCGGCGCGGCCTTTTTGTTTTTCCAGGCGATTACCCGATTGCCGGCATCATTGCCGGCAGTGCCGCTTGCAGGCACAATGTTCCGATGCCCATGCGCCAAGACAAGGCACAACTTGGGTGAGAGGTTTCCGGCGCATTTGAAGTATGGCGCGCGGCATCGCCGGCGCGCCCAGGGAGAGGGAAAAATGCATTTCAAACGTTCAGTTGGCGCATTGCTCGCGCTGTCGCTCAGTGCCGGCGTGGCATTTGCCGAAGACATCACTGTCGCCGTCGTCGGGCCGATGACTGGCCAGCTCGCCAACATCGGCGACCAGTTCCGCCAGGGCGCCGAGGCTGCCGTCAAGGCGATCAACGAAAAAGGCGGCGTCCTGGGCCGCCAGCTCAAGCTTTCGGTCGAGGACGATGTCTGCGATCCCAAGCAGGCGGTTTCCGTTGCCAACCGCATCGTTGCCAACGGCATCAAGTTCATCGACGGCCATGCCTGCTCCGGCTCGAGCATTCCGGCGTCGGCCGTTTATGCCGAGAGCGGCGCGCTGATGATGTCGCCGGCGTCTTCGAACCCGATCATGACCGACGATGCGGCTGCCAAGGGCTGGTCGACGATCATGCGTCTCTATACCCGCGACGACGCGCAGGGCGCGTTCATCGGGCCGTGGATCGCCGAGAAGTACAAGGGCAAGAACGTTGTCGTGCTGCACGACAAGAGCGCCTACGGCCAGGGCGTGGCCGATGCCGTCAGGAAGACGATGAATGCCGGCGGTCTTACCGAGCTCCTGTACGAAGGCATCAATGCCGGCGAGAAGGACTATTCGGCGCTCGTCACCAAGCTCAAGGAACTCAAGGCCGATGTCGTCTATTTCGGCGGCTACCACCCCGAAGCCGGCCTCATTCTGCGCCAGTCGGCCGAGCAGAACTTCAAGTATCAGCTGATCATGCCGGACTCGATCGCCTCGCCTGAATTCTGGCAGATCGCCGGCCCGGCCGGCGAAGGCACGATGTTCGTCTTCCCGTCCGACCCCCAGGCCAAGCCTGAAGCCAAGGAAGCGGTCGAGAAGATCAAGGCCGGCGGTTTCGTGCCGGAAGGCTTTACCTTGTTCTCCTACGCCACCATCCAGGCCTTCGCGCAGGGCATCGAGCGCGCCGGCACCGACGATCCGATGAAGGTCGCCGAGGCGCTCAAGGACGGCAAGCCGATCAGCACCGTCGTCGGCGACGTCGTCTTCGACGAGAAGGGCGATCTGAAGAACGCCAGCTACGACATCAACCAGTGGCATGACGGCAAGTACGCGCCGATCAAGCAGTAAGCTTTCCTGGAAATGTTGAATTGTTGCAATGGCCGGGCTTGTCCCGGCCATTGTCGTTTTCGCGGGCTTGGCGCAAGATGGCGCATTCGCACTCGGACGTAAAACGCGCGCCGTTTTGGCTGCGAGTTCGCTTCGTGCGTCGATTTCAGGAGGAACCGAGCCATGAGCCTTCGTATCAACGACACCGCCCCGGATTTCAAAGCCGACACCACGGAAGGCCCGATCAGCTTTCACGACTGGATCGGCGACGGCTATGCCGTGCTGTTTTCGCACCCCAAGGATTTCACGCCGGTCTGCACGACCGAACTCGGCTACATGGCCGGGTTGAAGTCCGATTTTGCCAGCCGCAACGCCAAGATGATCGGCATTTCGGTCGATCCGGTCGAAAACCATCACAAATGGAAAGCCGATATCGAGCAGCTGTCGGGCAACAAGGTCGACTACCCGATGATCGGCGATCCGACGCTTGCCGTAGCCAAGCTCTATGACATGCTGCCTGCCGGTGCGGGCGACAGCTCGGAAGGCCGGACCCCGGCAGACAACGCCACGGTGCGCTCGGTGTTCGTCATCGGCCCGGACAAGAAGGTCAAGCTCACACTGACCTATCCGATGTCGACCGGCCGCAACTTCGACGAGATCCTGCGTGCCCTGGATTCAATCCAGCTGACGGCCAAGTACCAGGTCGCTACGCCCGTGCAGTGGAAGCAAGGCGACGACGTCATCGTCACCGCTGCCGTGTCCGACGAGGACGCAATCAAGCGCTTCGGCTCGTTCGAGCGCGTGCTGCCCTATCTCCGGAAGACCAAGCAGCCGACCACGCACTGATCCGCAACGGACTACTACAAGAAGCCGCGCCCCTGGCGCGGCTTCTTGTTTACTGCGTCAGCTCATGCCGACATAGCGGCCGGGACGGTGGTTGATGGCAATAATCAGATTGAGTACCGCAGCACCCGCCACTGACAGCGCCACCTTCGACCAGTCGAGATAGAACAGCGATATGAACAGGATGGTCAGGTCGACCGCGAGCTGGAAATAGCCGGCGCGGATGCCGTGATTGTCCTGCAGGTAGAGCGCCAGGATGTTGAAGCCGCCGAGCCCGGCGCGGTGGCGAAACAGCACCAGAAGCCCCATCCCCATCAGTCCGCCGCCGGCGACCGCCGCATAGAGCGGATCGACATGCGCGATGCCGATCCACTCCGGCGTCAGCCGCGACAAGACTGAAATCAGCGCCACGGCTGCAAATGTGCGTAGCGCGAACGGCCAGCCCATGCGCTTCACCGCGAGATAGTAGAAGGGCAGGTTGATGACGAAGAACACCGCGCCGAAGCCGTAGCCGGTCACATACTGGATGAGCAGCGCCAGCCCGGCCGAACTGCCAGTGATCAGCCCGGCATGGGTGTAGAGCACCAGCCCCAGCGCCACCAGCGTCGTGCCGGTCAGCAGCGCCAGCACGTCCTCGTACAGCCCATGCGGGATGGCTTCGCTGTTGGTCTCGGTCACGGTGTCGCCTGTCGTTGATTGCTGCATCGCAGCCCTAAGACGTCAGCCCGAAAATCGAAACCCATTTCCCGGCTGGAGTTGCGCTTTCGCAAACGGCAGCACTATTCCTCGAAGCGCACCAGCACCGTTCCGTCGGTCACCTGCGCGCCTTCCATGGCGATCTCCTGGATCACCCCGTCATGGGTGGCGGCAATGGTGTGTTCCATCTTCATCGCCTCGAGCACCAGCAGCGGCTGGCCCTTGGTGACCTTGTCGCCCTTGGCCGCACGTACCAGCTTGACCAGCCCCGGCATCGGCGCGCGCATGCTCGAAGTGCCTTCGCCGATCTCGGCTGCGCGCGCAAACGGGTCGCTGATAGCGAAGTCGAAGGAACGCCCGTTTTCGAACACCGTGACGTGGCCGGGCCAACTGGCGACCGTCGCCCCACTTGTGCCGCTAGCGTCGGCCGAAAGCACGAAGCTTTCGCTGCCGTCCGGACGGACATCGAAGCGCCCGTCACTCCGCGCCATGATGTGGGCGACGATCGCCGCGCCGCCAAACGACAGGCTCGCCCGTCGCGCCAGCGGGTTGAAATGTGCGTAGCCGGCGATGCTGGACCACGGATCTGCAGAGGCTTCCGCATTGCCGGCACCGGTCGCAGCGAGGGCTGCCAGCGCCACTGCACGGCTGCTGGGGGCCGCACTCGCCGTCAGTTCCTCCTGCTTGCGGCCGATCAGCCCAGTGTCGACATCGCCCGAGGCGAAGTCGGTATCGCGGGCCAAGGCTGCCAGGAACGCCGCGTTGGTGGTCGAACCCGCCACTTCGGTCCGCGATACGGCATCGGCCAACGCTTCGAGAGCAGTCGCGCGGTCGGCACCATGCGTCACCACCTTGGCGATCATCGGGTCGTAGAACGGCGAGATGGCATCGCCCTGGCGCACGCCGGTCTCGATGCGGATTTCGGTGCCTGCGGCGGTCTCGGTCGGGAACCTGAGATGATGCAGCGTGCCGATCGCCGGCAGGAAGCCCTTGGCCGGGTCTTCGGCATAGAGCCTGGCTTCGAAGGCGTGGCCATCGAGCCCGATACCGTCTTGCCCGACAGGGAGTTCCTCGCCCGCGGCCACGCGCAACTGCCATTCGACCAGGTCGACGCCCGTTACCATTTCCGTCACCGGATGCTCGACCTGCAGCCGCGTGTTCATCTCCATGAACCAGAACCGATCGGGCTTCAGCCCGTCCGAGGCGTCGATGATGAACTCGATCGTGCCCGCACCCGAATATCCGATCGCCTTGGCCGCCTTCACCGCGGCATCGGTCATCGCCGCGCGCAGTTCAGCCGTCATGCCCGGGGCAGGGGCTTCCTCGATCACCTTCTGGTGCCGGCGCTGTGCCGAGCAGTCGCGCTCGAACAGATGCACGGCGTTGCCATGGTTGTCGCCGAACACCTGCACTTCGATATGGCGCGGCTTGTCGACATATTTCTCGACCAGCACCCGGTCGTCGCCGAAGGCAGCCTTGGCCTCGCGCCGGGCGCCCGACAGGGCGTCGGAGAAGTCGTCGGGATGGTCGACCCGGCGCATGCCCTTGCCGCCGCCGCCGGCGCGCGCCTTGATCAGCACGGGATAGCCGATCTCGCGCGCCTTGCTGGCGAGGATGACGATCTCCTGCGCCTCGCCGTGATAGCCTGGAACCACCGGCACGCCTGCCTTTTCCATCAGCCGTTTGGCCGCATCCTTGAGGCCCATGGCGCGGATCGCCTCTGCCGACGGCCCGATGAACACGAGCCCGGCCTGCGTCACCTGGTCGACGAAGTCAGGGTTTTCCGACAGAAAGCCATAACCGGGATGGATCGCCTCGGCACCCGTCGCCTTGGCTGCCGCGATGATGAGGTCGCCGCGCAGGTAGCTCTCGGCCACAGGCGAGCCGCCGATATGCACGGCCTCGTCGGCCATCGCGACATGCAGCGCGCGCGCATCGGCGTCCGAATAGACCGCGACCGTCTTCACGCCCATCTTGCGGGCGGTGCGGATGACGCGGCAGGCGATTTCACCGCGATTGGCAATGAGGATTTTCGAAAACATGGCTTGATCCCCATCACATCCTGAACACGCCGAACTTGGTGTCGGCGATAGGCGCGTTGAGCGCCGCCGACAGGCTGAGCGCCAGCACCTCGCGCGTCTTCGCCGGGTCGATGATGCCGTCGTCCCAAAGTCGAGCGGAGGAATAGAGCGGGTGTCCCTCGCGCTCGTATTTTTCGAGGATCGGCGCGCGGAACTCGGCCTCTTCCTCCTTCGACCAGCTGCCGCCCTTGCGCTCGATGCCCTCGCGCTTGACCATGGCGAGCACGGTCGCCGCCTGTTCGCCGCCCATCACCGAGATGCGCGCGTTGGGCCACATCCACAGGAAGCGCGGTGAGTAGGCCCGCCCGCACATGCCGTAATTGCCGGCGCCGAACGAGCCGCCGATGATGATGGTCACCTTCGGCACCTGTGCGGTTGCCACCGCGGTCACCAGCTTGGCGCCGTCCTTGGCGATGCCGCCGGCCTCGTATTTGGCCCCCACCATGAAACCGGTGATGTTCTGCAGGAACACCAGCGGGATCTTGCGTTGGCAGCACAGCTCGATGAAATGCGCGCCCTTCAGCGCGCTTTCGGAAAACAGCACGCCATTGTTGGCGATGATGCCCACCGGCATGCCGTGGATATGGGCAAAGCCGGTCACCAGCGTGGTGCCGTAGTTCTGCTTGAACTCGTCGAACTCGGAGCCGTCGACGGTGCGCGCGATCACCTCGCGCACGTCATAGGGCTGGCGCAGGTCGGCGGGGATGACGCCATAGACTTCTTCCGGAGCATGAACAGGCGGAATCGCCTTCTTCAAGACGAGCCCGATGTCCTTCTTCCGATTCAGGTTTTTGACGATGCGCCTGACGATCGCCAGCGCATGTTCGTCGTCCACGGCGTAGTGGTCGGCGACGCCCGAGACGCGCGTGTGCAGGTCGGCACCGCCCAGTTCCTCGGCGCTCACGTCTTCGCCCGTCGCTGCCTTCACCAGCGGCGGTCCGGCCAGGAAGATCGTCGCCTGATTGCGCACCATGATCGTTTCGTCCGACATCGCCGGTACATAGGCACCGCCCGCCGTGCACGAACCCATCACACAGGCGATCTGCGGAATGCCCGCTGCCGACATGTTGGCCTGGTTGAAGAAGATGCGGCCGAAGTGGTCGCGGTCGGGAAACACCTCGTCCTGGTTGGGCAGGTTCGCCCCGCCGGAATCGACAAGGTAGATGCAGGGCAGATTGTTCTGCAGCGCGATCTCCTGCGCCCGCAGGTGCTTCTTCACGGTCAGGGGATAGTAGGTGCCGCCCTTCACCGTGGCGTCGTTGACCACCACCATGACTTCGGTGCCTTCGACCCGGCCGATGCCGGCAATCAGCCCGGCCGAGGCGATGTCGCCGCCATAAAGTCCCCAGGCGGCGAACTGGCCGACCTCGAGAAAGGGCGAGCCGGCGTCGAGCAACTGCGCCAGCCTCTCCCGGGGCAGAAGCTTGCCGCGCGAGGCGTGCCGCTTGCGCGCGTCTTCCGAGCCGCCGCGCTCCACCGTTGCAGCCTTGTCGCTGATATCGGCCACCAGCGTTCGCAGGCGCGCGGCATTGGCCTTGAAGCTTTCGGAGGAGGGGGAGAGCTGGGAGTGGAGCGTCGGCATTTTTCCTCTTGGAGTGATACCCATGCGGTGCTGCGCCCAAGGCGCGAAGCAGTCATGGTGGGGTGGCGAATCTAACGCACTAGCCTCGTAATTTCGGCGAAGTCCAGCATCGTCTGCGCTCTAGCGTATGACCTCTATTCTGCAGCCGACGTCGAGGTCGGCCCATTTCCGGTCGGCGGTGACAGCTGTTCGTTCAGTCAGTATCGCCAGCGCCAGGCAGGCGCGGTCGCCCAGCGACAGGCCCTTGTGGCGCGTCGTTGAACGAAGGTGCCCGGCGACCAGCGCAAGGTGATGGTCGAACGACACTACCTCAAGATGCATGTTCTCATACTGCTGCCGCACGGCAACTTCGTCGTAGCCCTTGTCGATCAGCTTCGAGATGACCTCCGTGGTGTTGACCGCACAAATCACGCTCTTGTCGACGAGCGCGTGCACCCGGTCGGCTCCAGGCTCTTGCAGCATGGCAGCCAAGACCGCCGAAGCGTCGAGCACGATCACTCTTCACCCCACATCGCGCGGCGCTCGGCCAGAAACTCGTCAACAACGCTCTCGCCCGGCTTCTTGTACTTGGCCATTTCCTCTTGGACCCGAGTGAGGGCCATCTGGTGTGAGATCAGCTTCAGTTCTCCGCCCTCGACATGGGCTACAAGATCGTCGCCGGGTTTGATGCCCATTTCCTCGCGCATGGCAGCGGGGATAACGACCCGGCCGCCGTCGCCCACGCGCAGGCGCTCGAACTTTGGCGGCTTGCGCAGCAATTCGTCCCTGATACTGGAGCTGTGTGGCTTCTGCGGCTCCTCGGCGAAGCCCTTCGGTGTATCTGGCTCAGTCATGGCATGAACCTCGATCTGTGGCAGAAAGCGAGATTGTGCCATGAATGGCCATTTGCGGCAAATTGCAGCCGGAGGTGTTGCGAAACCTCTGATTGTTTTGGCTTGATAACGTTGCGGAATGCGTGTATCTGCCCGCTCCCGATAGGGCGAGCTGCTGGCTCGTCCGCGGGTTCCGCAACCTGTCCTCTTGGAGACGACCGATGAGACGCATCGATATGCGCCTGGCATTCCGTCTCCCTTCGGCAAAAGGCTGAGGCCGCCGAAGGGCGGCTCTTTCACACCTTGAATTCACCGAAGTTGCAGGGGAGCGCGCCGCCGTTGAGGCCGCGCGGTTGTCATCATGTATGTGCGTTTCGTCACGCCACTCATCCACCCGAACAGCCGGGTGGAGGCCGGCTTCTTCCAGGCCTCCTGGTATCTCTACCGGAACGGCTGCCCGGACTGGATCCTGGCCGAGTTGCGCGAGCAGTTCGACTGGTTCAATGCGCATTTGCCGGTGCCCGACAGGATCGGCCGCCACTTCAAGCGGCGTAACTCGATCTGGGGCATCTGCTGGTTCAATCCGGGTGCCGCCGAGGCCATCAGCCGTGCGCGTTACTGCGCCTGGCTGATCGGCGAAGGCGGTCTGCCGGTTCGGAGCATCAAGACTGCCGGCCAGCGCGAGGTCATCTGGCGCGACGCCCATCAGATCGTGTCGAAGCCGACCGACGATCTGCCAAGGGCTTTCCAGTGACCAGGCGGGAGGCGTCATCAGCCTTCCGCCATGATCTCGCGACCGATCAGCCAGCGCCTGATTTCGCTCGTGCCGGCGCCGATCTCGTAGAGCTTGGCGTCGCGCAGCAGCCGGCCGGTGGGATAGTCGTTGATGTAGCCGTTGCCGCCGAGAAGTTGCAGCGCGTCGAGCGCCATCTGGGTCGCCTTCTCCGCCGCAAACAGCACGCAGCCGGCGGCGTCCTTGCGCGTTGTCTGGCCCCGGTCGCAGGCGGCGGCCACGGCGTAGACATAGGCGCGCGCGGCATTCATCGTCGAATACATGTCAGCGAGCTTGCCCTGCACCAGCTGGAATTCGCCGATCGGCTGGCCGAACTGCTTGCGGTCATGGACATAAGGCACGGCGACGTCCATGCACGCCGCCATGATGCCGATCGGCCCGCCGGCCAGCACCACGCGCTCATAGTCGAGGCCCGACATCAGCACTTCGACACCGCGGCCTTCCTCGTGCAGCACGTTTTCAAACGGCACCTCGACATTGTCGAACACCAGTTCGCCGGTGTTCGAGCCGCGCATGCCGAGCTTGTCGAGCTTCTGCGCCACCGAAAAACCCTTCGTCGTCTTTTCGATGATGAAGGCGGTGATGCCTCGCGATTTCCGGTCAGGATCGGTCTTGGCATAGACCACCAGCGTATCGGCATCGGGGCCGTTGGTGATCCACATCTTGGAGCCGTTGAGCACGTAGCGGTCGTTGCGCTTCTCGGCCCGCAGCCGCAGTGAGACGACGTCGGAGCCCGAGCCGCTTTCCGACATGGCAAGAGCACCGACATTTTCGCCCGAGCACAGCTTGGGCAGGTATTTCGCCTTCTGCTCCGGCGTGCCCCAGCGCTTGATCTGGTTCACGCACAGGTTCGAATGCGCGCCATAGGACAGCCCTACTGAAGCCGAGGCGCGGGAAATCTCCTCCACCGCCACGACATGGGCGACATAGCCCATTTCGGAGCCGCCATATTCGCCTTCGGCAGTGATGCCGAGCAGGCCCAGCGCGCCGAGTTCCTGCCACAGATGGGCGGGGAACTCGTTCGAGCGGTCGATGTCGGCGGCAATCGGCGCAATGCGCTCCTGGGCGAAGCGCCGCACCATCTCGCGCAGACTGTCGATGTCCTCACCGAGCCCGAAGTTCAGCGTCTTGTCGTACATGCCGGTCCTCCGTATTGGTCTTGGCGCCCGTCAGGCGCATCGTCATGGCGAGATAGGTCGCCGTCACTTCATCGACCGACAGCCTCTCATCCGGACGAAACCAGACGATGACACCCGTGATCATCTGGATGATCGCCATCGCCGTCAGCCCGGTGTCGTCGACTTCCAGCAAGCCGGCGTCCGCGCCGTCGCGCAGGATGGTCCTGAGCTCCTTCTCATAGGTGGTGCGGAGCTTGAGGATGTTGGTCAGATTATCGCGCGAAAGGCTGCGCAATTCCATGTTCGAGACATGGGTGGCGTGCCGGCGTTCGACGTGGAATCGAATGTGGTTGGCGACAAAGCTGGTCAGCCTCGCCACTGGATCGTCATTGGCCGGGCGCGCCGCGTCCCAGGTGGCGGCCAGCTCTTCCATGTGCTCGCGCATCAGCGTGTGGAGCAGGTCTTCCTTGGTCGGGAAATAGCGATAGAGCGCAGCCGCCTGGACACCGACTTCAGCCGCCATCTGGCGCATCGTCACGGCTTCATAGCCGTGGCGCGCGATCAGCTGCACGGCAGCGTCGCGTATTGCCGCTTCCGTCCTGCCGCCGTCCGAACCCGCCGTTCGTGCCATGTCAGCCATTCCTCCCGAATGGCCAATTAATAAAACGGACGTTTAATTAATTCAAGTGGCGGGGGGCGTGGTCTTGGCAGTCGAGATAAATCGACGTCAGTCGCTGCGGAAGGCGCGGCTTGCCTGGTCGCTCAAGGGCTTGAACAGATAGGAAAGCACCGTGCGGTCGGTGGTCTTGAGAAACACCTCTGCCGGCATGCCGGGCTTGAGGTCCGGCTTGCCGGCCTGTTCCAGGCTCGTGGGCGACAGCGTGATGCGCACGGCATAGTAGGAGAGTCCGGCCTTCGGATCTTCGATCATGTCGGGCGAAACCCGGTCGACTGTGCCTTCCACTTCCGGCGTCGTCTGCTGGTTGAAGGCCGAGAGCCTGAGCGTCGCCGGCTGGCCAATGCGAACCTGGTCGATATCCTGAGGCTGGACGCGGGCCTCGACCACCAGCGCATCCGCCGTCGGCACGATCTGCATGATCGCTTCGCCAGGGGTGACAACGCCGCCGACCGTATGGATGGCGAGTTGGTGGACCCGGCCGGCTTGCGGCGCGCGGATGTCGATCTGCTTCAGCGACTGCATGGCGGCGACCTGCCGTTCCCTCAGCTCTCCGGCCTTGCCGTCGATCTCGCGCAGGTCGCCCGCCACCTGGCTGCGCATGTCCTGGTCGATCTGGATGATGGCGAGTTCGGTCTCGCTGATCCGGCCGCGCGTCTGCGCCGCAGCTGCTGTCAGCTGCCCGTCCTCGCCGTCAAGCTGCGCTTGTGCCCGCTGGCGATCCGCCAGCCGGGAAATGGGCACCAGCTTCTTCTTCCACAGCTCCTGCATGCCCCCGAGTTCGACCTTGATCAGGGCGATCTCCTGCTGCTTGCTCTTCTGCTGGGCTTCGATGCCGGAGATTTCCTGCCGGAACTGGGCAATGCGTTCGCGCAGCTGCGATACCTGCCCATCCCGCGCCTCTCGCCTCAGGGCAAAGAGCTTGTTTTCGCCCTCGATCAGCTGGGCGATCTCTGGATCGGACGCGCGTGCCGTCAATTCCTCGGGATAGACGACCGCGTCGGCACCGTCGCGCTCGGCCGTCAGGCGCGCCCGTCGGGCAATCAGTTCGTCCAGGCCATTGTCGACGATGGCGAGATTGGCCTTGGCGACGGTGTCGTCCAGCCTGACCAGTACCTCGCCTGCCGCAACGACGCTGCCATTGTGCACGTTCAGCGCGCCGACCACGCCGCCCTGCGGGTGCTGGACCGCCTTGACGTTCGAATCGACCACCAGATGGCCAGCAGCCACGACCGCACCCGACAGGCTGCTTGTCGCGGACCACAGGCCGAGTCCGCCCACCAGAGCCAGCGCGGCAAAGCCGCCCAGCCGCACGTTTCGTCTGATGGCATGGCGCAGCCGCAGCTGTTGCGGCGATGCGCCATCGATCGGCTTGGCGCCGTTGTCGAGCAGCGCAAGCGCCCGTGTCCGTACGGACACGACGAGGTCCCGCGCTGTCTTCAGCCGGTCTGCTGCAGAATGGTTTGCTATCAGTGTCATCGTCAGCCCGCCGTTCCCACCGCATGCAGCGGCACCGGCACCGGTTGCAGCGCCTGTCGTGCGATGTCGCTCTTCAGGCCGAACGCCTGCTGCTTGCCGCCGCCGAGGACCAGCAGGTGGTCCAATGCCGCGAGCGCGCTCGGCCGGTGCGCCACCACGATGACGATGCCGCCGCGCGCCTTGATGCGCTCGATGGCTTGCGTCAGGGCCTGGTCGCCGGCTGCGTCGAGGTTGGAATTGGGCTCGTCGAGCACGACAAGGAACGGATCGCGATAGAGCGCGCGCGCCAGGGCCACGCGCTGGCGCTGGCCGGCGGAAAGGGCAGCACCGCTCTCGCCGATCTCGGTCCGGTAGCCCTCGGGCAGGCGCAGGATCATGTCGTGCACGCCAGCTGCCTTTGCCGCCGCGATGATCGTTTCGGAGGCCGCTTCGTCCTCGAAGCGCGAGATGTTCTGGCCTACGGTTCCAGCGAACAGTTCGACATCCTGTGGCAGGTAGCCGACATGGCGTCCAAGCGATTGCGTCGGCCATTGTTCCAGGGCGGCGCCATCGAGCCGGACCTTGCCGCGCATCAGCGGCCACACCCCGACCAGCGCCCGCGCCAGCGACGACTTTCCCGAGCCGCTGGGACCGATGACGCCCATGCCGCACCCGGCCTGGAGCGAGAATTCGACGTCCTGCACCACCAGACGCCGGTCGCCCGGCGCCACGACGCTTATACCTTCCACGGCCAGCTCGGCGGTCGGTGCTGGAAGCTCCATGCCGTTCTCGGCGGCGGGCATGGCAGCGAACAGGCCGTCGAGGCGGTGCCAGCTCTGGCGCGCGTTGAGGAAGCTTTTCCAGTGCGCGATGGCGAGTTCGATCGGTGCCAGTGCACGCGAGGTCAGGATCGAGCTGGCGATGATGATGCCCGGCGTCGCCTGCTGGTAGATGACGAGATAGGCGCCAAGCGCCAGCACCATCGACTGCAGCATCATGCGCAGGATGCGCGATACCGCGCCAAATCCGCTCGTCAGGTCGCTGGCGCGTTCCTGGGCCTCGCGAAAATCGCCATTCGCCTGGCCCCAGCGTGTCGCCAGCCGGTCGCTCATGCCCATCGCCACGAGTACCTCGGCGTTGCGGGCGCTTGATTGCGCGATGGCGCTTCGCCTTGTGCTGAAGCCCGACATCGCCTTGGTCGGTCCGCGTACCAGGCGGTCGGTCAGAACCGTCAGCGCCACAAGCAGCAACGCACCGATCAGCGCTGCGACGCCGATCCAGGGGTGGAAGAGAAAACAGATGCCGACATAAAGCGGCATCCACGGCAGGTCGAACAGGGCTGCCGGTCCGGCGCCGGAGAGAAAGCCGCTGACCTGGTCGAGGTCGCGCAGCGCCTGCAGGCCTTCGCCGCGGTCGCGTGTGCGCAGCGGCAACCGAACGATGCAGTTGAAGACGCGGCCGCTGATGATTTCGTCGATGCCCGCGCCGATCCGCGTCAGCACGCGTGCCCGGACCGCTTCAAGCACGCCCTGGAAGGCGTAGAGCACCGCAACCAGGATGATCAGCGCCACAAGCGTAGGCACGCTGCGGCTCGGCAGAACGCGGTCGTAGACCTGCAGCATGAACAGCGAGCCGGACAGCATCAGGATGTTGATCAGGCCGCTGAAGCCGGCAACGGCGACGAACGTGCCCCGGAAGGAGCCGAGCGCATCGCGCAACTCGGAGCGGCGGTTCGGGTCATTCGCAAGCGGGTTGGTCAGGACTTATCCCCCATGGCAGCCGGTCGGCGGCAATGCGGCGGGCCTCGCCGAAGCGAAGCCCGCCTTCTTGGTGTCGCAAGAAAAATCAGGCGACGAGGTCGGCGTTCTGGTGGCCCGAATGTGCGGCCATCTGTGCCAGGATCTTGGCGACCGCCGCCTGGGCAGCGTCGCCGGCATCGGCAACGGCGTGACCATCCGCAGGCAGGTGAGCCTGCAACGCTGCGATCACATGATCGACGGCCTGCTGCACGTGGCCGCCGTCGGCGATGTCGTTGACCTGGTCGGCATTGACGTGCGCGGCCACCTTCGAGCTGAAGTTGAAGTGGTCGCCGTCGAACGCCACCGACTTCTTGGCCGTGGCGTCGGCGGAGCCGGCAACTTCACGCGCACCGCGCGTTCCCTGATCCTGGCCGGAATGGTCCATCTTCTTGAAGAAGTCGGCGAGCCAGTTGTTGGCGGGGTTGCCTCCGGTGCTGTTGCCACCGGTGCTGCCCGTGTCGGTGTTGTCGGCAACGTCGACCGGCTTCGTCGGCGCGGCCGTGCCTGCATCCTCGGCAGAATCCGTGGCCGCCAGCGTGCCCGACTTCATCACCGGGTCGATCAGGTCCTTCTTGACATTCTTGGTGCCGATCGTCGCGGTCTGGGTCGACGTTGCGATGTTGGCGCCCGAGAAGGTCACCGTGTAGGTGCCGGGCTTCAGCACCAGGTCATAGCCGCCTGCTGCCGAGGTCGTGGTCTTGAAGGTCTGGCCGGCGGAATTCTTCGCCGTTACCGTGACCGCACCAAGCCCTTCACCGGGATCGTAGAAGCGGTCGCCGTCCTTGTCGTCGAAGGCAACACCCGTCAGGAACAGGTCCGAGCCGGTCTTGGCGAAATCTTCGGTCACGAAGGCGCTCGAACGGCCCTTGTAGTCGCCGACTTCGTAGCCGAGGCCGACTTCACGGAAGTTCGGGTTGAGGATGTTCGCCCGGTGCCCGGAGGAATTCATCAGGTTGGTGTGGAGCAGCTTCACTTCGTCGGTGTAGCCGGTCGGCGCGCGGGTCGTGGCCCAGGCGATGTTCTCGCCGGTCGCCCAGGAGCCGCTGAGCGTGTAGCCGGCCGCCTTCATGCGCGTCGTCGGCGACGTGCCGCCGGAACCGGTGTGTGAAAAGACGTCTGCCGAAAGCATCCATCTGTCGTGATTTTCGGCGGCTTCGCTAAGGTCGTTGTCGAATGCCAGAGGCTGGGCGCCTGTCTTGGCGCGCTCCGCGTTGATGAGCTCGAGCAAATACTGCTCGTTGGCGCTGTGCTGAGGCATAGGGTCTCCCCGGTTGGTTCTTGATTGCTGTTGGACCCCCAATGTCCCCGTCCGCCCGAAAACTGGCCTAGGTAGGAACTGTGTTAATGATGCGGCGCTGAAATGAATAAATTAGGATATGCGCATATATCTTCGCGCAGACGTACGCTGCGGCAAGCGTAGCGCCTATCGACAGTTGAAATCGTCTGTTTCGATCAGGCGCCGTGGGCGGCAGCAATTGCCTTCGGCAGCTCTTCGGCGAAGATGTCGAGCTCGTGGTCGAGGCCGACGCTCACCCGGATGCAGCGGTCGAGTACCGGTGCCATCGGCTTGCGGATGAAGACGTCGCGCGCCAGCATGTTGCGCATCACGGCAAGCGCAAAGTCGGCATCGCCGCCGCAGTCGATGGTGACGAAATTTGTCGCCGAGGGCAGGGGCTTCAACCCATTGTTCCTGGCGATTGCCGCGATGCGCTCGCGTCCGGCCGCCACCTTGGCGACCACCTCGGCCAGGTAGACCTGGTCGGCAAGCGCTTCTTCGCCGGCGATCTGCGCCATCCGGCTGACGCCGTAGTGGTTGCGGACCTTCTCGAAACTGGCGATCACATCAGTGTCGCCGAAGGCATAGCCGCAGCGGATGCCGGCAAGCCCATAGGCCTTGGAAAAGGTGCGCATGCGCACGACATTGGGCCGCGAAATGTCGACAGGCGGCAGCGCCGAGGGGGGCGCGGTCTCGCCATAGGCCTCGTCCAGTATCAGTGTCGTCGTCTCGGGCAGCGCCTCGATGAAGCGCAGGATGTCGCCCGCTTCCCACCAGCTACCCATCGGATTGTCGGGGTTGGAGAGATAGACGACCGGTGCGTTCTCGCGCCGCACGGCGGCGAGCAGGCCCTCGAGATCTTCCTTGTCGTCGCGGAACGGCACCGGCACCAGGCGGGCGCCGACGCTGGCGACGTGGAAATTGAAGGTCGGATAGGCGCCGAGCGAGGTCACCACGGGCGTGCCTTCCGTCGCATACATGCGAACGACGAGGTTCAGCAGGCCGTCGATGCCTTCGCCGACTACCACATTCTCGATGCCGATGCCGAGATGGCGTGCCAGCGCGACCTTGAGGTCGTGATTGTCGGGATCGCAATATTTCCACATCTCCGCCGCGGCCTCGGCCATGCGCGCGATGACGCGCGGGGAGGGGCCGAAGCCGCTCTCGTTCGCACCGATCCGGGCGCGGAACGGCTTGCCGCGCTCGCGCTCCTGGGCTTCCGGGCCGACAAAAGGCACGGTCGCGGGGAGGGCATGGATGACGGGCGTGAGCGACGGGCGATTGGGCATGAGGCAACTCTTGAAGATCAAACGGAACATCGGCGCCTGCGCCGACGATAGAACCCTGCCTATACGACACAAAAGCTGCAAGGTGCAGCGCTTTGTTGAGGCTGGCTCGACGCTCCCGCGCTCCCGTCGGATTCAGGGCGAGTTAAGGAGAAAACCGCGCCCCGGGAGGCGCGATTGTTGGCTGTGGGGCCGGCGGCCGCTCCGAATCCGTCGTCAGTGCCGCTCCAGCACCACCACGCAGCGGTCGAGATCGTTCGTCGCCAGATGCGCATAGCGCATCGTCATCGACAAGGTCTGGTGGCCGAGCCACATCTGCACGCGGCGGATGTCGATGCCGCCCTGCACCAGGCGCGAGGCGCAGGTGTGGCGCAGGATGTGTGGCACCACCTGGTCGTCGGCACCCAGGCCCACTTCCGCCTTGGCCTCGTTCCAGATCGCCCGGTACTGCGGCTGCGTCAGCATCGCGAACGGTCCCTTTGGCCGCGGACCACGATCGGCCGGCCATTTGGTCGTTTCCCGGGCGCGGGCGGTCAGCGGGATGGTGCGGCTGCGTCCCGATTTGGTGATCCAGAAGCTGACGCGTGTGTCCTGGATGTCGTTCCAGATCAGGCCTAGCGCCTCGCCGAGCCGGCAGCCCGAATCGACCAGGAACACGGAAAGCCGATAGGCGTCCTCGCTCTTGGCCTTGATCGCGGCGAAAAGCCTGTCCTCTTCCTCGAGCTCGAGAAAGCGGATTCGTCCCGCCCGTTCCTTTTGGCGTCGGAACTCCGGCAGGCTGTGGATGTCACCCATCTTGTAGGCCTTGCGCAGTAGCTTGCTCAGTGCGGCCATCTTTCGATTGATGGTCGCGTTGCTGTTACCGCGTTGGCGCAGGGAGCCTATCAGTCCGTCGAGCGCCTCCTGGGAGAATGCACTGAAGCGTTCGCCTAGAAGAATCTCGTCGATCTCGCCGATGAAGGAGCTGACGTTGTATTTGTGCTTTCCGTCATCCCATAAAATATCTTTGTATTGAGAAAAAAGCTCTAAAACCCTGAATGACTTTACTTCTTTGATGGTGCTGAAATTGTATGTGACTTTGCAATTAGTCATCAGGGCGGCTGAATGATGGCCGCTCATAATATCGTTCCGTGAAGTTGACTTCTTCATAATGAGTGTCGGCAACCGTCCCGTGACTGGAGGCAATGGGTACTCCAGTGGATGGCGGCCTACAAGATGACGGCGGCGAACGACAACCCTACGGGAACATCACGATTTCGTTCCCCCTGTCGTGAACCGTGCTTTACAGCGTCTGTCTCCTCCTTCGTGCAGTCAGGTTCCCAGCACTTTCCGCTGGTAGAAAAACGGCCCGGGATTCTTTCGAAGCCCGGGCCGTCTTAATCGTTACGACGTCAGTCGATTAGAACGAGGCGTCGAGACGGAGGAAGCCGTTGAACGAGCCGTCTTCGAAGCTGTCGCCGTCGTCGTAGTTGAGGGCGAGCTTGGCGTTCAGGTTCTCGACGATCGTGTAGTCGATGACCGCACCAACCGTCCAGTCGTCGTTGCCAACGTCAACGGTCTCGCCGGTGATGAAGTTACCGAAGTGCGAGTCAGCAAAGTACTGGCCGCCGAAGCCGAGGCGCAGCTTCTCGTTGACCTGGTACTTCAGGTAACCACCAACCGACCATTCGTAGCCGGCGTAGAAGTCGGCCAGACCGAACCAGGTGGCGCCCGACTCGTAAGCTGCGAGCAGCTCGACGGTCAGAGCATCGGTCGCCTTGACGCGAGCGATACCCTTGAGGGCGAATTCCGAGAAACGATCGTCATAGCCGGCGAACAGGTCGACCGAACCCCAGCCCTGCGACACCGAAACCTTGCCGGTGATGAGCGGGATGTAGTCGAAGTTGTTGTCTTCCTCTTCCAGGCCGAGCGACACTGCGATGCCGTTGCCGGCGTCGAAGGTGTAACGGATCTGGTTGATGAAGTCGCCGCCGCCGGCGTCGAACTCGCCACCCAGGTCGCCGTCGAACAGGGTGTCGTTACGGCCGACCATCAGGCCGCCCAGCTCGAAGAAGGCATAACGGATCTTCGAGGTCGTAGCGTCGGTGTATTCGCGGAAGCCGTCAACGTCAGCATCGCCGAATTCGCCGCCGTTGTTGGCGTATTCGAGTTCGATGAAGCGGCGGAACGTGCCGTATTCGGTTTCCGAACGGGCGTCGAGGTTCACGCGAGCCTTGGTGGTCTTGATCCAGCCGTCATCGCCGGTCGTCTCGGCCCAGCCGATCTCGTAACGAACGAGGCCGCCGACCTTGAGGCAGGTCTCGGTGCCGGGGATGTAGTAGAAGCCCGCGCCGTAAACGTCGCAGATGCGGACGTATTCCATGGGTTCCGGCTCAGCGACAACGACAGCGTCGGCCGCACGAGCGCCGGAGACTGCGAGCAGAGCCGCAGCGGAGCCGAGAAGAAGGCTCTTAATGTTCATTTTCTGACCTCCAGTCAAAAGTTTCAAAAGAGGGTCTGGGTATTTTTTGCTGAAGGACAGCGTTCCCTGCCCCATCCCCGTTTGAAAAAGATGCGCACCGCGCTCCCTCTTCGACCCCGACATTACCCATGAGCCGCCGCGGTTCAACAACCAACGCAACCGGCAAGGGCGTCCCGGCGCTCTATCGGGAAGCGATGTTGCACAAATGACACGATTTGATGCCCCCCATAAAGAACTCATTAAGAAATGGCGGCGTTCGGGCGGCGATTTTCTGCCGATGGAGCTGCCCCCGGAAGTTCCCTGGTCTCGAATCGTGGGTGAACTCGTGGCTTTCCGGAGCGCGCCGGCGCCGACGATTCGCGCGCCACGTGGCCGGACTGCGCTTTTTCCGGTCGATTGATGCAAAGGCTTATTGATTGTGCCGCACCTTTTCTTTATCCAGCGGCGCAACGGAGAGGTGGCCGAGTGGTCGAAGGCGCTCCCCTGCTAAGGGAGTAGAGGTCAAAAGCTTCTCGTGGGTTCGAATCCCATCCTCTCCGCCAGCCTCAGGCTGCCATATTTCCAGATCTTCAAAATCATCAGCAATTTCAGTCACTTGCGGCAAGGTCCACGGACGCAACGGTCGTTTCCGCCCGGATTTGGCGTCCGTTTTTCGGCTTCCGGTCGCGATTCTGACTGGAGGTCAGAAAATGAACATTAAGAGCCTTCTTCTCGGCTCCGCTGCGGCTCTGCTCGCAGTCTCCGGCGCTCGTGCGGCCGACGCTGTCGTCGTCGCTGAGCCGGAACCCATGGAATACGTCCGCATCTGCGACGTTTACGGCGCGGGCTTCTACTACATCCCCGGCACCGAAACCTGCCTGAAGATCGGCGGCCTCGTTCGTTACCAGATTGACTGGAGCAGCAGCGACGACTTTGTCGATCTCGATGAAGGTTGGTCAAAGACGGCTCTCGCTCGCCTGAACTTCGATGCCCGTTCGGAAACTGAATACGGCACGTTCCGCCGCTTCATCGAAATCGAAGGGCGTCTCGACTCGGGAGACGGCGCTAGCGCCTTCACGCTCCGTCATGCTTATTTCGAGCTGGGTGGTCTGCTCGTCGGCTTTACCGACACGCTCTATGACGGTGACCTCGCTGGCGAATTTGACTCGGGTGGTGGCTCGCGTATCCACCAGATTCGCTACACCTTCGACGCTGGCAACGGCATCGCAGTTAGCGCCGGCTTGGAAGAGGCCGACAATAACGAAGACTACACGCCGAACCTCGCCGGCAAGGTCTCGATCTCGCAGGGCTGGGGCGGAGCCGATCTGTTTGCTGCCTACGATGCAACCGCAGAAGAGTTCGCTCTCAAGGGTATCGCCAATTTCAAGGCGACTGATGCACTGACGCTGTCGGTCATCGCCACCTACGAATCGGGCGAAAGCGTCTACAGTGTCAACACGCCGATCAGCGAAAGCTATGACGGCTTCACGTGGTCGCTGGGCGGTTATGCCAAGTACCAGGTCAACGAGAAGCTGGCGATTGGTGCTGGTGGCCAGTACTTCGCAGATGAAGCCAACGGCACCGATCATGATGCCTGGGCTGCTGGTGCAGTTGTCGACTACGCCGTCGTTGAGAACCTGAATGCAAAGCTCGCCGTCAACTACGAGGACGGCGACCATGGCAGTGCATGGGGCGGCTTCCTGCGTCTCGATGCTTCGTTCTAATCGGCTCTACAGCTGATCTGGGAGAAACCCGGCGGGCAACCGCCGGGTTTTTCTTGTTGTAAGCTGAGCCTGGTCTGCAAGGTGCACCCGGCGGGTATCCTCAGTCGGTATCGCGCGATAACGCCTGCGCTGGCGGTCTAGGTCAGCCCTTTCTGAGAACTGCGGCTCAGCAACCCGGCGATTCTGTCCGGCAGTTCTCCCGTCTCCAGCAATGGCGCGTGCCCTTGGCCGCCAACCGTGACTGCCTCAAGGCGCGGGTGCCTCCGCCCCATTTCCGCAAGCGTTTCCACCGATAGCAGCCGCGAATTCTCCCCGCGGATCACCAGCATTGGCACTGATGACAGCGCCTCGAACTGCGGCCACAGGTCGGGCAGCGGTTGGGTCAGGTCCATGGCCAGTACCGTATTGATCAGGGCCGGGTCGTAGTCGGCAACGGGCCTGCCGTCTTCCTGGCGATAGATGGCATGCACGAATCGCTGCCAATCGGCCTCGGTCAGCGCCGGAAAGGCCGCGCCGTGAATGGTCTTTTGCAGTTCGACGGCAGCGGCGAAGTCGGTTGGGCGAGGGGCGTTCTCAAGATACGACCGGATATACGCCAGCCCGGCCGGGTCGATCACCGGGCCGATGTCGTTGAGTACCGCCGCCTTGATCAGGCCAGGGCGCACCGCGCCCAGCACGTGCATGATCAGCCCGCCGCGCGACGTGCCGATGAAGGCAGCCTCGTCGATGCCCAACTCGTCGAGGCCATTGACGATGTCGGCCGTTTCCACACCGACATTATAGTTCTGCCAGGCCGGATCGTAGACCGACAAGCCGCGGCCGCGATAGTCGAAGCATATGATTCGGCGGGGATTTTCGAGATCGCCGGCCAGTTGAAGCGCGAGATCGTGAAAGTCCCTGCAATTGCGGGTGAGGCCCGGCAGGCAGATGACCGGCAACTGGCCCCGATTGTCGTTGCCATAGATGCGGGCATGGAGCGTCAGTCCGTCCTGCGCCGCATAGAAGAAGTCTGAAAAGCCTTCGCCGCCGGCCATCGTGCCGCTCTCCCCGCCTTGGCACGCCCACGGGCTGCCCGCGACTTAGCTACTAGGGCCGTTGCAGCAGGTCAAATGCTGGGGGGATTACCGGCCTTTCACCAGGTCGCCCTCGATGTCGTAGCTGCCCGACAGCCGCATCTTGTAGACTTGGTAGTTCTCCATGACGCGCTGGACGTAGCTGCGGGTTTCCGAGAACGGGATGCGCTCGATCCAGTCTACGACCGTGTCGATGTCCTTGCCGCGCGGGTCGCCATAGCGCGCGATCCACTGGTCGGCGCGGCGCGGGCCGGCGTTGTAGCCGGCGAAGGTCAGCACGTAGGAGCCGTTGAAACGGCCGAGCTGCTGGCCGAGGAAATTCGCGCCCAGGGTGGCGTTGTAGCCGGCGTCGGACGTGAGGCGGTCCTGCGAGTAGGCCATGCCGGCCTTCTTCGCCAGATCCTTCGCCGTGCCAGGCATCAGCTGCAGCAGCCCGCGCGCGCCGGCGCGGGAGACCGCCGAAACCTTGAACTCGCTTTCCTGCCGCGCAATGGCATAGGCCAGCGCCTTGCCGGAGCCGGAGATGTTCGCAGTCACCGGGATGACGCCGACCGGGTGCGACAAGGCGCCGACGTCGAGGCCGCGCTGGGCGGCAATCTTGCCGACGCGCAGGGCGAGATAGTGATTGTCCTGCTTCTCCGCCATGACCGCGAGCAGCGCCAGTTCGCCCGGGCTGTTCATCTGCGCGGCGAGATCGCGGTAGAGCATCTCGGCATAAGCCGGGTATCCCGCCCCCTCGAGCCGCGTGATCGCGCTGACGGCCTCGCGCTGGGCAAAGGTCTGGCGGTCGGCGGCGGTCGGCGCGGGGTAGGCGACGTTGAGCGCCTTGCGGCCGATCCGCTCGGCAGCGAGTTGCCCGTAGAAGGTCGTGCCGTAGGTGGCGGCGCGCGCGAAATGGTCCTTGGCATTGCCGGGGCCGCCGGCTTCTGCTGCCCGGCCGAGCCAGTAATAGGCGCGCGACAGCGAGATCGGGCTGCCGGCGATCTTGGCGATGCGCTCGAAATGACCCGCAGCCAGCTTGGCGTCGTTGAGGCCGCGCAGCGCATACCAGCCGGCGTGGAACTCGGCGTCGACCGCGTTGGTCGGGCTTTCGGCGGCGTGCGCTGCAGCGATCCGGTAGGCGGTCTTGATGTCGCCGGCATCGAGCAATTCGCGCGACAGCACGCGGCGTTCGATCCACCAGGCGTCGGGATCGACCAGGCTGGCCCCGTCCTTCGGCGCCTTGAGCATGACGGCGGCAGCGTCGGTGAACTTCTCCTGCTTGCGCAGGTAGCGCGACTTGGCAAAGAAATAGCCGGCCGAGCGCTGGCTTGCCGGCACGGCTTCGAGCAGCGCAGCAGCCTTCTTGTCGCCCTTGATGACAGCAGTCCAGGCGTCAACAAGCTGTTTTGCGCCTGCGAGGTCGGCGACACGCGCCGCCGAATTGGCCCGGTCGGCATAGAGCATCTTCTCCATGCGGATGCGGTGGTCTGCGGGCGGGATCAAGGCCGCGAATTCGGCGAGAATCGCGACTTCCTGTTTTGCCTCGAGCTTTTCGCTGCGCCAGAACGGGCCGATGGTTGCGCGCGCCGCCTTGGTGTCGCCGAGCGCCATCTGGGCGCGGGCGAGCAGCAAGGCACCTTCGATGGTCTGCGGCTCGCTGCCGGCGAAGGCCGAAACGACGACATTGGGCCCGGGGTTTTCGCGCGCCATGGCGCGTTCGCTGTTGCGGCGAAGCGTGGCGAGGCCCGGCCAGTTGGGCAGCGCCTGGGCGGCAGCCGCGATGTCGGCGCTCGGAACCTTGTCGCCGCCATTGATAGCGATTGCCCACATCAGGATGTGTCGGTCGAGCGCGGTCTCGGGCAAGCTGTCGCGCACGGCCCGCGCCTGCGTGAAATCGCCGCTCGACAGCGCATCGAGCCCGCTCTTGAGCTGGTCGATCGTGCCGAAGGCCGCGAGGACCGCGTCCGCCTTGCCGATCGAGGCGAACGGGATGGCCGACGTTGCCTGCGGGTCGAGGCTGGAACTCCCGGCGGGCAAGGGCGCCAGGGCAAGAAGAGCGCTCAAAAGCGCGACATGGTGCGGCCTAGCTGCCGGAATGATCTTGGTCATTCCCTATCCTTGCGGGGGGTATGGTCGGGAGCGGTTCGTTCGAGACTAGGTTTATCTGGTGAAGAGCAGGTTAATGAAAGGTTATCGCGGTCGTTCGATTCGAACTCATATAAGTGTCGGTCACACTTGCCGCAAATTGGTGTCGAGACTATGGTGCGCGGCCCCGCTTTCGGCTAGAAAGCCGGCGACATCAAACAGACCGTGAAACCGTAGGGTTCCTGGAGTTGGACGACATGCTGAGAGGCTCATTCACCGCGCTCGTGACACCATTCGACAAGAATGGCCGTCTCGACGAGAAAGCCTTTCGCGAATTCGTCGAATGGCAGATCGCCGAAGGCACCAACGGCCTTGTTCCGGTCGGCACCACCGGCGAGTCGCCGACGCTGAGCCATGACGAGCATCGCCAGGTGGTGAAGATCTGCGTCGAGGTCGCGCGTGGCCGCGTGCCGGTCATCGCCGGCGCCGGCTCGAACAACACCGAAGAGGCAGTCGGCCTGGTGAAGTTTGCCGAAAGCGTCGGTGCAGACGCCGCACTGGTTGTCACGCCCTACTACAACAAGCCCACCCAGCGCGGGCTCTATGCGCATTTCGCCGCCTGTGCCGAGGCGACGACGCTCCCGATCATCATCTACAACATCCCGCCGCGCTCGGTCATCGACATGACGCCCGAGACGATGGGGCGGCTCGCGCACGACTTCAAGAACATCAAGGGCGTCAAGGACGCGACCGGCAAGGTCGAGCGCGTCTCCGAGCAGCGCATCACCTGCGGCAAGGATTTCATCCAGATGTCGGGCGAGGATGCCTCGGCGCTCGGCTTCAACGCCCATGGCGGCGTCGGCGCTATTTCGGTGACCTCGAATGTCGCGCCGCGTCTTTGCGCCGAGTTCCAGCAGGCGAGCCTTGGCAACGACAAGGACAAGGCGCTCGAGTTGCAGGACCGCCTGATGCCGCTGCACAAGGCGATCTTCATCGAGCCCGGCGCATCGGGTGCAAAATATGCCCTGTCGCGCCTCGGCAAGATCGAGAACGTGCTGCGTTCGCCGCTGATGACGGTCGAGGCGTCCACCGCCGAGAAGATCGACGCCGCGATGAAGCACGCCGGCCTCATCAACTGAGCCCGCAAGGGTTGCGGAACAGCTTGTCCGCAGCCATGTAGGGCTCTTTGGATCGTGCGTTCCCCGAGGCTCCGCGCCTCAGAATGAGGCAAGCCGTCCCGCTCCGTCCGCCAGTTCGCGTCTTTGGCGCCTGGTCTGGGCTGTTGCGGCAACTTCCTCGCCCTGAAAGTGCAAACCCTGGCTGGTCGAGGGGGAGCCCCGAAGGACGCACCAAACAGATTGCGATGCCATGAGCCAGGGCAAGAAGTCCGACCCCAACAACAAGATCGCCGCGGAAAACCGCAAGGCGCGCTTTAATTACGAGGTGCTCGACACGCTCGAGGCCGGCATGGTCTTGACCGGCACCGAGATCAAGTCGCTGCGTCTGGGGCAAGCCAACATCCAGGATTCCTACGCCTCGTTCGAGGGCGGCGAACTCTGGCTGATCAATTCCTATGTGCCGGAATACCTCCAGGCCAACCGCTTCAACCACGAGACCAGGCGCCGCCGCAAACTGCTCGTCAACAAGCGCGAGATGGCCAAGCTCGCCCAGAGCATCGAGCGCGAGGGCATGACGCTGGTGCCGCTCAAGATCTATTTCAACGACCGCGGCATGGCCAAGATGCTGCTTGCCGTCGCCCGCGGCAAGAAGCTGCACGACAAGCGCGAGACCGAAAAGCAGCGCGACTGGAACCGCGAGAAGGGGCGTTTGCTCAAGGAGCGGGGGTAGCGGCGGGTCCCTCCCTTCTCCCCTAGTGGGAGAATGTGCCCGAAGGGGCGGATGAGGGGTTCTGGATAGAGCGCGGCGATTCAGGTTCTGCCTCCGAGGCTCCTTCTCCATCCTCTCATTCCTTCCAACACCCCTCATCCGACCTCGCTTCGCTCGGCCACCACCCGGCCCTCCGCTATGGCTCCGGGCGTTCGTCGTTGGAAAAGCCAAATCGTTGGCTTTTCCTGGCCTTCGGCCACCACTCCTCACCCCACA
>NZ_JACHOT010000004.1 GCF_014200015.1 Aminobacter niigataensis | reverse complement strand
CCCATCAGCGAGCGGGTGGCGGTGACGTCGAGGGCAAGGTCGCGGCCCTTGTCGAGCTTGCGCGCCGAAAAGCACTGGAAGTCGGTGCACTGGCGGCCGTCGACGTCGATGATCTGGATGTAGTCGCCGGCCTTGACGAAGAAGGACTCGGCCGTCTTCGACTTGACCCTGAGGTCGAGCAGCGGATCGGCGAGCGGATCGGGCAGGTCGGACTTGCCGGCGGGCCTGATCGTCGCGCGCTTGATCATCACCGCAAGCGGCGTCGAGGTGTCATGGCTGTCGATCGCCATCGCCGCACCGGGGGCTGCGACCACCAGCGTGCCCGGACGGGTGACGGTGAAGCTCTCTTCGGTGCCTGCAGCGGTCGCACCATCGAAGAAGCGCACGGCCTCGACACGGCCGAGTTCGAGCTTGCGCCGCGCCAGCCCGGCGCGGAACGCCTGCAGGCTGCCGTCGCCGTCGACCAGAAGCGCCTTAAGCCCGGCAGCATCGCTGTTCGAGCGTGTGCCCAGGATGCCCGGATCGGCCTTGCCGGCGGCATCGAAAGCCACCAGCTCGCAAGGCTGGCCGCCCTCGAGGTTGCGCACCGTCACGCGGTCGCCGGCCTCGATCTCGATCAGCGCCGCACCCAAGCCCGGCACATGGTAACGCTCCATGCCCGGCAACAGCAGCCCGGGCTGCAGGATGAGACTCGGCCGCGGCGGGCCGGAGGTCACGGCGGGGTAGTTTTTACCTGTCGTAGCCATCACCGCTCTCCTCGCAGCAATCGTGAGATCCTGAACGTCAGGCTACCTGCAGGCTGTGAACCAGTCCGCCGAGATACGTGAAAATCGGCGGCGCTTATGTGAAAAATTGTAACCGGACAGCGGTCACGCCGCCTCACTGGACCTGGAAGGTCGGCTTGAACCAGGCCGGCGCCAGGCTTCGCTCGAGATCGAGCGACTGCACGTTGGTCCGGTCGACAATCTCGACCGGCGGCCCGACATGGCGATAACGCAGCGTGCCTTCGATCGCCCGGATGGCCTGGTCAATGGCGATGCGGCCCTGCAGCGGCGGCGAGTCGGTCGGCGCGGCCACGACCTTGCCCCGGTTGATTTCCCGGAAGGTGCCATGGGTGAAATAGTCTGCCAGGATCCTCACCTGGTTTGCCCGCCCCTGGGCCCTGAGGATGCTGACTGCGGCGTCCGCCGTCGGCGCGCTGCCGACGATGTAGTCGATATTGGGCTGCGTCTCGAGCAGTTCCTCGATCAAAAGCAGCTGGATCTCCACGCCGGTGTCGCCCCATTTGACGGCGGCGATTTCGGCCGAACTCTGCTTCAGCGCGCCGCGGAAACCGGCCTCGACGAACTTGACCCAGCCGGCCCCCTTGGGCCCGGGAAACCACGCCACCCTGACAGGCATGGTGCCGGCGGGATGAAGGCGGGCGAGATAGGCGCCGATCGACCGCCCCATCTCCTCCCACGAAACGCCCGACTTGGCCGTGATGCCGGCGCCGTCGATGTCATTGACCGAGGCGATGACCGGGATGCGACGGGCGATCTCCTTGATCGTCGGCGTCAGCCCTTCATAGGACACGGTCCCGACGATCAAGGCGTCGGCGGTGGCGCTGCAGGTCCTGATCTGTTCGATCTGGCGGTCGAGATTGGGATACCCGCCAGCTTCGACGACGGTCAGTTTCACGCCGGCCGAGCGCGCCTGCTCGACCATGCCGTAGTTGACGCTGACCCAGTAGGAATCCTTGAGATGCGGATAGGAGGCGCAGATGCGCCAGGCTTTCGCGGCCTTCGCCACCGGCTGGTAGTCGATCGCCGTCGCCGGCCGGGAATAACCGAACGGCTCCTCCCACGCATTGAGCTTCCATGTGCCCGCAGCATCCTCGGCCGTGGCTGGATGACCGCCAACGAGCGCCAGCAAGGCGGCAACAAGGAAGCTCGAGCGATCAAGACGTGCCGGCAATTTCATCGGCGCAAGCTAGACAGCTTACGTCGGCAGCGCAAACCATGGTTATATGGACCATGCTTCATCGTTTCGGTATCGGCGGAAGGCTGTTCCTCGCCTTCCTGTGCATCACGGGATTGTCGTTGTCGTCGGGCATCGCCAGCTGGCTGATCCTGCGCAACATCGCCGACGCCCAAGCCGTGGTTAACGCACAGGCGCTTCCCGCGGTGGCGGCAACCCAGCACACCGCCGAACTGAGCGCCAAGCTGATTGCCACCGCCCCGGCCCTTGCGGCCGTGCGTTCGCCCGACGAATTGCTGGCCGAGCAAGGCAAGCTCTCTGAGCTGTCGCAGCAACTCGTCAAGTCGCTGACCGAAGTTAGGCGGCTATCGATCGATCCCAAGCTCGTCGAGGAGTTTGCCGGCTCGGTCGAAAAGATGCTCGCCAACCTCAAGGAGAACAACGAACTGGTGCGCCAGCGGTTGGACGAGGACAAGGCCTATCGCGAAGGCGCCGAGGCTGCGGCAACAGCTGCCCAGTCGATCCTGCTGCTTTCCGAGACGCTGATTTCCAACGCGTCCGCCGGTGCCTCGGCTGTGACGGCCAATCTGTACGGACTGATCGGCGATCCCGCGCGCCGCGAAGACGCCTACACCGCCGTCGACCGGTTGATCGAGCACGACATCTACCTGATGGAGCGCATGTATGAGCTGCGCCACCGCAGCGCCCAGGTAAGCCTTTTGATCAACCGGCTTGGCCGGGCAGAGTCGCGCTCCGAGATCAGCGAGATCAGCGGCATCTTCCAGGACCACATGAAAGTCATCCGGCGCCGGATCCTGAGCATCGACGATCCGGTGCGGCGCAAGCAGGGCGTCGCCTTCTTCGGCGCCATCGAGGCCGCCGCCGGCGAGGTGCCGGTGTCGGGCTCGATCTTCGGCCGCCGCCAGCAGGTCATCGACCTGGCCGGCAGGCTCGACGCCATGGCCCAGGCAAATCGCGATCTTGCCGTGACCCAGAACCAGGTCGCCCGGGACATTCTCGACCGCTCCGACGAGTTCGCCAGGACGACGGCCGACCGCGCCGACGACGCCGTCCGCATCGGCGTCATCGTGCTCGTCGTGACCCTGCTCGGCGCCATCCTGGCTTCGGGCGCGATCGTCTGGCTCTATGTCGAGCGCAACCTTGTCCGCCGTTTGAGCAGCCTGTCGCGCGCCATGCAGCGGCTGACGGCAGGCGACCTCGATGTCACCGTGACCGACACCGGCGACGACGAACTGCGCACCATGGCCGTCGCCGTCAACCAGTTCCGCGACGAGTCGCGCCGGCGCCTCGAACTGGAGCAGGACCGCGAACGCATCACCGACGAGCTCAGGCGCCACCGCGAAGAACTCCAGCAACTCGTCGAGGAGCAAACCGAGCAGATCAGGCAGGTCAACACCCGCCTGCGCCAGGAGGCGATCGACCACGACCAAGCGCGGGCGCGGGCCGAGCAGGCAAGCAGCGCCAAGTCCGCGTTCCTCGCCACCATGAGCCACGAGATCCGGACGCCGATGACGGGAATGCTCGGCATGATGCGCCTGCTCGCCGACACCAGGCTCGGCCCGAGGCAACGCGAGCACCTGTCGGTCGCGGCGAATTCCGGCGAGGCGCTGCTCGGCATCCTCAACGCCATCCTCGACTACTCCAAGGTCGAGTCGGGCAATGTCGCCGTCGAGAAGGTCGACTTCGACCTGTCGAAGCTGGTTACCGGCGTCGTCGCCTTCATGCGCCCGATGGCGACGGAAAAGGGCCTCGACCTTTGGCTCGAAATCGACCCGAAGCTGGCCCCTGCCTTTACCGCCGACGCCGGCAAGATCCGCCAGGTCCTGTTCAACCTGGTCAGCAACGCGATCAAGTTCACCGAGCACGGCCATGTCCGGGTCAAGGTGACGCTCGCCGCCAGCGCCAGGCAGGCGCAGACCGTGCGGCTCGCCGTTTCGGACTCCGGCATCGGTATTTCGCCGGAACGGCAGGATGACATCTTCCAGGCCTTCACCCAGATGGACGCCTCCATCACTCGCCGTTTCGGCGGCACCGGACTGGGCCTGGCGATCAGCCGCGAATACGCCCGGCTCATGGGTGCCGATCTCTCGGTCAGTTCGCGCCAGGGCGCAGGCAGCATCTTCACGCTCGAGATGCCGTTACAGAAGGCCGCGCTCGAAGCCGGCCTTCCCGCCGTCAGGAGCCGCCGTACGCGCAAGGCCGCGGCCTCGCCGCGGCACATACTGCTCGTCGAGGACGACGACGCCACCAGGCTAGTCTCGACCACGCTGCTGTCCCAGGCCGGCCACCATGTGAAGGCGGTGAGTTCGGGCTACCTTGCCCTGGAAGCCATTGCCGACTTCAAGCCCGAGATCGTGGTGATGGACGTCAGCCTGCCCGGCATAGACGGCATCGAGACGATGAAACGGCTGCGCACCGCGCTGTCGGCGCCCGACCTGCCCGTCATTGCGATGTCGGCGCATGTGTTCAAGTCCGATATCGACCGCTACCTCGATTCAGGCGTCGATGCCTTCGTGGCAAAACCCATCGTCCACGAGCATCTGCTCGATGCGGTGGCAGCACTGGCCAAGCGCCCGGCCGCAACCCGTCAGCCCATCGTCGCGCTCGACGTTGCGGCCTGCCAGGCCGATCTCGACGCGCTCGGCGCCGAGACGGTGCAGCGGCTGCATCGCATCGCCCACGACAGCCTGCCCGGACGTTTTAGGTCCATGCACGATGCCCTGGAAACCGGCGATCGCAAGACCCTCGGCGATCTCGCCCACGCGACGCGAAGCTCGGCCGGTTCGCTCGGATTTCCGCGCCTGCTGCAGGCTGCCGAAGCGCTCGAAGCGGCTGCGGCCGATGAGCCCGTCGCCGGGCTGAGGCGCATGGTCAAGGATTGCGAGGCAGCCTTTGCCGAAGGCACACGGCAATGGCAAAAGATGCTGGAGGCCGACCCGGCGCATTCGGCCTGAGGGCCGACCCGGCCCTCAGAAACTGGCCGAGCCGCGCACCGCCTGGTTCACGTCGGGCGCGAAGAAATAACCTTCGCCATGGGCGGTGACGATGATGCGCGGCGTGCGCGGATTGTCGTTCAGCTTCTGCCGCAACCTTCGCACCAGCACGTCGACGGTGCGATCGCTGGCGTCCCATTCGCGCCGTGAAATCTCGTGCAGCAGGCGCTCGCGCGACAGCACCTGCCCGGGGTTGGCGGTCAGCACCGACAGCAGCTTGAACTCGGCGCCGGTCAGCTCGACGAAGGTGCCGTCGGCCGCCTGCAGCGTGCGTCGCGCCACTTCCAGCGTCCAGCCGTAGAAATGGCGCGTGCCCGAGGCAGCGGGCGGCAGCCGCCCCTTGCCGACGCGGCGCAGCAGGCCCTTGACCCGGGCCAGCAGTTCGCGATGTTCCACCGGCTTGGTGACATAGTCGTCGGCACCGATCTCGAGACCGACGATGCGGTCGACCGTGTCGGTCCGGCCGGTGACCAGGATGATTCCGACGTCAGACCGTTCGCGCTGCTCGCGGGTCAGCTTGAGGCCGTCCTCGCCGGGCAGGTTGATGTCGATCATCAGCAGGTCCGCCGGATGCCTGCCCATGATGGCGCGCATCTGCTCGCCGTCGCCGGCCTCGCTGACCTTGTAGCCCTCGGCCAGGAAATAGCCGGCGAGCTTCGCCCGGGTGACCGGGTCGTCCTCAACGATCACGATGTGGTGCTGAACCCGCATGCCATCTTATCCTCCCAAGCCTCGATTAACATCTTTTCACAAGTCAGACCACGACTTTTACACCCCGCCCGACACCGGTTCACTTCTCACCGCTATGTTTGCTGGGCTGGAGTGGAAACAGGTCCATAGAGACCGACCTCCGCATCCCGTGGGAACGATCGCAACACAAAGGAAAGGGAGGTTCAATGAGGAATTTCACGAAGTCCGCAAGTATGGCCACGATTTTGGCTTTCGCTACGGGCACGGCATTTGCCGAGGATTCCACCGACGCCATCAAGATCCCGACGCACAACTGGTCGAGCCAGATCGTTGGCGCCCACATCGTCGGCAAGCTGCTCGAAAAGGGCGGCGCCAAGGTCGAGTACGTTTCCGCCGACAGCCAGGTCGTCTACACCGCGCTTTGCGAGGGCGACGTCAGCCTCGTGCATGAAGTCTGGGAAGGCGCCTTCGGCGTCGCTTTCCAGAAGGTGGTCAAGGAAGGCTGCGTCGTCGATGCCGCCACCCACGACGCCAAGACGCGCGAGGAATGGTGGTATCCCACCTATGTCGAGGAAGTCTGTCCCGGCCTGCCCGCATGGGAAGCGCTGAACGCTTGCGCCGACAAGTTCGCCACCGCCGAGACCTCGCCGAAAGGCCGCTTCCTCGGCGGTCCGGTCGACTGGCTCAAGCATGACTCCGAGCGCGTCGAAGCCCTTGCCATGAATTTCGAGGTCGTCAACGCCGGTTCGGCCGCAGCGCTTTGGGCCGAGCTCGACTCCGCCGTCAAGCGCAAGGAGCCGATCGTCCTGTTCAACTGGACGCCGAACTTCGTCGAAGCGCTTTATGACGGCAAGTTCGTCGAGTTTCCGGCCTTCGACCCCAAGTGCAAGGACGATCCGGCCTGGGGCAGCAACAAGGACCTGAGCTACGACTGCGGCAACCCGAAGGACGGCTACCTCAAGATCGCCGCCTGGAAGGAATTCCCGACCAAGTGGCCCAAGGCCTACGCTATCTTGCAGAAGATCAACTTCTCCAACATGGATATCGCGGTGCAGGCGAAGCTTGCCGACATCGACAACATGGAGCCCGAGCAGGCCGCCGACAAATGGCTGGCCGACAACGAGGCTCGCTGGAAGGCCTGGCTGGGTTCCGCCAGCTAACCCTGCACTAAACGACATCGCGCGGTGAAAGTGGCGCCTGCACAAGCAGGCGCCACCTCGCTCCTGCACATCCATCGGCCACCTTGGCGAGAGGCAAACTCGACATGACCGAAGCAAAAATCGCATGCCGCAATCTCTGGAAGCTCTACGGCGCCGACCCCGCCGGCTTCCTGCGCCGCCACGGCGGCAACCCCTCGATCGAAACCATCAGGGCCGAAGGTTACGTCCCCGCCGTCCGCGACGTTTCCTTTGAGGTCATGCCCGGCGAAATCCTTGTCGTCATGGGCCTGTCGGGCTCGGGCAAGTCGACCCTGCTGCGCTGCCTCGCCCGCCTGATCGAGCCGACCTCTGGCGAGGTCATGTTCGAAGGCCGCGACATCCTCGCCGCTTCCGAGCGCGAGCTGATCGAGCTTAGGCGCCACAAGATGGGCATGGTCTTCCAGCACTTCGCCCTGCTGCCCCACCGCACCGTGCTCGACAACGTCGCCTTCCCGCTCCAGGTCCGCGGCACCGATCGCCAGAAGCGCGAGGCCAGGGCCCGCGAAGTGATCGAACTCGTCGGGCTTAAGGGCCGCGAGGCCTATTATCCGCGCGAACTCTCAGGCGGCCAGCAGCAGCGTGTCGGCATCGCCCGCTCGCTCGCCGTCGGCCCCGACGTCTGGTTCCTCGACGAGCCCTTCTCGGCGCTCGACCCGCTCATTCGCCGCGAGATGCAGGACGAGTTCCTGCGCCTGCAGAAGATGCTCAACAAGACGATCGTCTTCATCACCCACGATTTCGACGAGGCGATCCGCGTCGCCGACCGCATCGCCATCATGAAGGATGGCGTCGTCGAGCAGCTCGGCACGGCGGAAGAGCTGGTGACCTGCCCGGCCACGCCCTACGTCGCCGAATTCACCCGCAACGTCTCCCACGACCGCCTGCTCTCAGTGCGATCGATCATGGCGCCGGCATCCGCCCGCGCGCCTGATGCGGCAGCGGTGCAGGTCGAGGCGCTTCTGGCAAGCGTCGCCCGCCAGGTGCTCTCGTCGGAACGCCCGGTCGACGTCGTCGACGACGGCGGCGCACTCGTCGGCACGCTCAGCCGCGACAGCCTGATCGATGCGCTCTACGGCAAGGAACAGTGCGCATGAATGCCGCGACCCTGACCCGCGCCACCGAGATGGAGCCGCAAAAACCCCTGGCATCTCTGGCGAAGCCGCTGCTCGTCGTGCTGCCCTTCCTCATCCTGCTGCTCGCGGCCTCGCTTCTCCCGGCCTGGGCCGTGCAGGTGCCCAAGGGTTGGACGATCCCCTTCGTCGACTGGGCGAACACGCTGATCGGACACATGCGCGACGACGCCATCTTCGGGCTGTTTTCGTTCCGAGACCTGACGCGCGCAATCGCCGAACTCATCACCTGGCCGCTGGCCTTCGTCGAAGGCTTGCTGGTTTCGGGCTTTCCGAAGATCGGCCTGGCGGCGATGCCATGGGTCATGACCGCGGGGCTGTCGGGAGTGCTCGGCTGTTATCTCAAAGACTGGCGCCTCGGCCTGCTCTCCGCCGGATGCGTCGCCTATATGGCGATCTTCGGCAAGTGGGAGCTGTCGATGATCACCCTTTCGGTGGTGCTTGTCGCGGCCCCCATCGCCGGTCTCATCGGTTTCGGCATCGGCATTCTCGCAGTGAAGAAACAGTGGTTCGAAGCGCTCATCGTGCCGCTGCTCAACGTCCTGCAGTCGCTGCCGCATTTTTCCTACCTGATCCCGATCGCTGTGTTCATCGGCGTCGGCCACAAGGCCGGCACGATCGCCACAGTCATCTTCGCCATTCCGCCCATGGCGCGGCTCACCATCCTTGGCCTCAAAGGTGTCGCCGAAGAGGTTCGCGAGGCCGGCAAGATGGCCGGCTGCACGCGTTTCCAGACACTGTGGATGGTCGAGATCCCCTCTGCCCGCCAGCCGCTGCTGGTCGGCGTCAACCAGGTCATCATGCAGTGCCTGGCGATGGTGGTCATCGCCTCCTTCGTCGGCGCCCGCGGCCTCGGACACGACCTCCTGTTCCGGCTCCAGGCGCTGAAGATCGGCCAGGCGCTGGAAAGCGGCGTGGCCATCGTTTTGATGGCGATCACGCTCGACCAGCTGAGCCGGGCCGCCGCCTACAAGGAGCCGTCCCGCAGAGAGGACGACGCCACCTTCCTGCAGCGTTACCCGTTCCTCGGCGCATCGGCGCTGGTCGTCGTCGTTTCGCTCCTGCTGGCTTCCATCACGCCTTATGCCCAAGCCTGGCCTGCGGATCTCGCACTCAGCACCGCACCCTTCTGGGACGCGCTGGTCGACTGGGTCACCGTCACCTTCTACGAGCCGCTGCAATATGTCCGCAACGCCATGCTGCTCTATGTGCTGATCCCCGTGCGAGACCTGTTCCAGAGCATTCCCTGGACAGCGATGGTCGCGCTCGTCGCAGCTGCAGGCTGGTCGCTCGGCGGCCTGCGGCTCGCACTCACCGTTTCCGGCTTCGTGCTGTTCATCGCCTTCGCCGGCTACTGGGAGCGGTCGCTGATCACCGCCTACATGGTGACGGTCGCCGTGCTGATCTGCATCCTGGTCGGCCTGCCGATCGGCATCTGGGCATCGCGCAGCGAGCGCCGCACCAGCATCGTCAAACTGCTGTGCGACACCTTCCAGACCTTCCCGTCCTTCATCTACCTGATCCCCGTCATCATGCTGTTCAAGGTCGGCGACGTCGCGGCGATTTCGGCGATCATCATCTACGCCATGATCCCGATCGTCCGTTACACCATCTTCGGGCTACGCAACGTGCCGTCCGAAATCGTCGAGGCCGGCATCACCTCGGGTTGCACCAGGCGTCAGCTGCTGTGGAACATCCGCATGCCGCTCGCCTTCCCCGAGATCATGCTCGGCATCAACCAGACGATCATGTTCGCGCTGTTCATGGTCATCATCGCCGCATTCATCGGCACCAAGGACATCGGCCAGGAGATCTTCAAGGCGCTGACCTTCAACGATGCCGGCAAGGGTCTGGTGCTCGGTCTCTGCGTCGCCTTCATGGGCCTCACCGCCGATCAGCTGATCACCGCCTGGGCGACACGGCGGAAGCAGCGGCTCGGCCTGGCCTAGAAACGTGCCCGGCGGGCGTTTGCGCCTCCGCCGGGCATCGCCTCAACGCTCGCGCAGCACAAGCCGGTTGGCAAAGCCGCACGTCAATGCCAGCTGCGTTGTCCGCTGCCCGCTGCCCGCAGGCCCCTTGCACCGGATGTCGAACCTCGAGTTGATCGTCTCGAGCAGCGCCGTGTCTTCGGCCGCCGCGACCAATGCCGCGACAGCCAGGGGGTCGACGTCAGTGAGCCCGTCGCCGCCTCGTTCCCTCAGGCTCCCGTCACCGGCTGCATCGGCATAATGCTTCAGCATCGCCCGGATCAGGTCGCCCTTGGTCGAGAAGTGATGGAGCAGCCCGCCCTTGCTGATGCCGGCCTGTCGGGCAACGGCATCCAGGGTGACCTTGCCGAAGCCGTTTTCCAGCGCGACGCAAACGGCCGCATGAAACAGGCGCTCCTTCTGTTCGAGGCGGCGCTCAAGCGCTGTCCGGTTGTTCGCCGGCTGGCTTGCGGAACCGTTCATTCCGCCGGAACCTGAGCCTCGGACGCATCCGCGCCTTCCCGCGTTTCAGCCTTCCCACGCCGCGTCAGCTTCATGACGGCGACGAAGAAGACCGGCACGAAGAACACGGCAAGCACGGTCGCCGAGATCATGCCGCCCAGCACGCCCGTGCCGATGGCATTCTGGCTGGCGGCACTGGCGCCGGTGGCGATGGCCATCGGCACGACGCCCAGGCTGAAGGCCAACGACGTCATGATGATCGGCCGGAAGCGCAGCTTGGCCGCCTCCACCGTGGCGTCAAGGAGCGACATCCCTTCCTTGCGCAGGTCCTTGGCGAACTCGATGATCAGGATCGCATTCTTGGCCGACAGCCCGATGATGGCGATAAGGCCGACCTTGAAGTAGACGTCGTTCGGCATGCCCATGACCATCACCGCCAACACCGAGCCCAGCACGCCCAGCGGCACGACGAGGATCACCGACACCGGGATCGTCCAGCTCTCATAGAGTGCCGCCAGGAGCAGGAACACGAACAGGATGCTGAGCACGATCAGGGCGGGCGCCTGCGAGCCGGACTGGATTTCCTGCAGTGACTGCCCGGTCCATTCATAACCGAAGCCGGCCGGCAGCTGGTCCGCCAGGCGCTCCATCTCGGTGATCGCCGCACCCGAGGAATGTCCCGGTGCCGCCTGGCCGCTGATGCGCACCGCCGGATAGCCGTTGTAGCCGACGACCTGTGCCGCACCCTTCTGCCATTCGACGGCGGCGAAGGAAGACAGCGGCACCATACCGCCATGGGCGTTGCGCACGTTGAGGTTCAGCAGGTCCTCGGTCTGCATCCGCCGCCCGGCATCCGACTGCACCGTCACGCGCTGCATCCTGCCGGCATTCGGGAAGTCGTTGACATAGGCCGAGCCCAGGTTGGCCGAGATCGTCGAATTGATGTCGGCGAAGGTGACGCCGAACGTGTTCGCCTTCTCGCGGTCGATCAACAGGTTGGCCTGGGCGGCATCGGGCATGCCTTCGATGCGCAGGCCGGTGATGACCTCGCTCTTCGCCGCAGCCGCCATCAACTGATCGCGCGCGGCGGCCAGCGCCACCTGTCCGCGGCCCGACCGGTCCTGCAGGCGGAACGTGAAGCCGTTGGAGGTGCCGAGGCCCTGGATCGGCGGCGGCGACAGCGCGAACGACACGGCGTCCTTCATCTGGAACAGCGCCCGGTTCGCGCGGCCGGCAATGGCGGCGGCCGAGTTGTCGTCGTCACGCTCGCTCCAGTCGTCCAGTGTCACGAAGGCCAGGCCGGCGTTCTGGCCGGCACCCGAGAAGCTGAAGCCGTTGACCACCACCATGCGGTCAACCGCCTCCTCGCCCATGAAGATCGACTCGACATTCTCGGCGATCGCCCGGGTGCGGTTGCTGCTCGATTCCGGCGGGCCCTGGATGTCGACGATCAGGAAGCCCTGGTCTTCGTTGGGCAGGAATGACGTCGGCAGCTGGATGAACGACCAGCCGAGGCCCACCAGCAGCGCTAGGTAGATGACCATGAAGCGGCCCGTGCGCTTGACGATCCATCCGACGCTGGAGGTGTAGCTGCGCGTCGTCCGATCGAAGCCGCGGTTGAACCAGCCGAAGAAGCCCTTCTTCTCGTGATGGCCCTTGGCGACCGGCTTCAGGAAGCTGGCGCAGAGCGCCGGCGTGAGCGACAGCGCCAGGAAACCCGAGAACAGGATCGACACCACCATCGTCAGGCTGAACTGCCGGTAGATGACGCCGACGGCCCCCGGGAAGAACGCCATCGGCACGAACACCGCCGTAAGCACCAGCGTGATGCCGATGATCGCGCCGGAGATCTGCTTCATCGCCTTGCGTGTCGCCTCCCGTGGCGACAGCCCCTCTTCGGCCATGATGCGCTCGACATTCTCGACCACGACGATGGCATCGTCGACCAGGATGCCGATCGCCAGCACCATCGCAAACATCGTCAGCACGTTGATCGAGAAGCCCGTAGCCAGCATCACCGCACAGGTGCCGAGAAGCGCCACCGGCACCACTAGGGTCGGGATGACCGTGTAGCGGAAATTCTGCAGGAACAGGAACATCACCGCGAAGACGAGCAGGATCGCTTCGACGAGGGTCGTGATCACCTTCTCGATCGAAACCTTCACGAACGGCGAGGTGTCGTAAGGGATCGCGTATTCCAGGCCCTCCGGGAAATAACGCGAGAGCTCCTCCATCTGCGCCCGGACCGCTTCCGACGTCGCCAGTGCATTGCCCGTGGGCGACAGCTGCACGGCGATCGCCGCGCTCGGATTGCCGTTCAATCTGGTCGAGAAGTTATAGTTTTCCGCGCCGACCTCGATGCGCGCCACGTCGGACAGCCGCACCGACGAACCGTCGGGATTTGCGCGCAGCACGATCGAGCCGAACTCTTCGGCGGAGGTGAGCTGGCCCTTCACCAGCACGGTGGCCGAGATCTGCTGCGTGATCGGGTTCGGGTCGGCGCCGATGCGGCCCGCGGCAACCTGCGCGTTCTGGGAACGGATCGCGTTGGTGATGTCGTCCGACGTCAGGTTCAGGCCGACCATCTTGTCGGGATCGATCCAGATGCGCATGGCGCGCTGAGTCGCAAACAGCTGCGCCCGGCCGACGCCGTCGATGCGGCGGATTTCGCTGAGCACGTTGCGGCTCAGATAGTCGCCGAGGCCGACGACGTCGAGCGAGCCGTCCGTCGAAGTCAGCGCCACCATCATCAGGAAGCCGCTTCCGGCCTCCTCGATGCGGATACCGACCTGCTTGACCACCTGCGGCAGCCGCGGCTCTACGCGGCGAACCGCGTTCTGGATGTCGATCGAGGCCTGGCCGCTGTCGGTGCCCGGTGCAAAGGTCGCGGTGATGGTGACCATGCCGGAGGAATCAGACGTCGATTCGAAATAGAGCAGGCCGGGGACGCCGTTCAGTTCTTCCTCGATAGGCCGGGTGACGCTCTGGTAGATGTCTTCGGGCGCGGCACCGGCATAGGTGGCGCTGATCGAGACCTGTGGCGGCGCCACGTTCGGATATTGCGCGACCGGCAGGAACGGGATGGCGATGGCGCCGGCGAGCATGATGAAGATCGCCACGACCCATGCGAAGATGGGTCGATCGATGAAAAACTGGGGCATCTCTGATGTTCCTTAGCCGGCCTTGGGCTCGCTGGCGGGCGTAGCCGCGCCGCTGCTGCCGGTTGCTGACGTCTTGTCCCTGGGCTTCCAAGCCTGGGCGGCGACCGCAGCGCCGGGCCTGACCTTCTGGAACCCTTCGACGACGACCTTGTCGCCCGCCTTGAGGCCTTCTTCGACGACCCAGCGGTCGCCGACCACGCGTCCGACCCGGACCGGGCGAAGCTCGGCCACGTTCTTGTCGTTGACCACATAGACCTGCGAGCCGCCCCCCGAATCGCGCTGGATCGCCTGCTGCGGGACTGCGACGGCGTTCTGCTGGATGCCCTGCTCGATCAGCACGCGCACATACATGCCCGGCAGCAGGTCGCCCTCGGGGTTGGGGAACTCACCGCGAAGCGTCACCTGCCCGGTCGTGGCGTCGACCGCGGCTTCCAGGAACAGGAGCTTGCCCGGGTGCGCATATTCACTGCCGTCGTCGAGCCTAAGCATGACGCGTGCCGCGCCTTCCTCGGCATTCGTCAGCGCGCCATTTTCAAGCGCGCGCCGCAGCCGGAGAAGCTCGTTCGCCGACTGGGTGAAGTCGGCATAGACAGGGTCGATCTGCTGGATTGTCGCCAGGCTTTCGGGGCCATTGGCGCTGACCAGCGCACCCTCGGTGACCATGGCGCGACCGATGCGCCCGGAGATCGGCGCCGTGATTTCGGCATAGTCGAGATTGAGCTGCGCCGTCGCAAGCCCGGCGGTGGCGATCGCCACGTCGGCATCGGCCTGCGCAAGGGCGGCAACGGCGTTGTCGAGCTGCTGGCCGCTGGAGACGTTACGCTCGCGCAGTTCGCTCTGGCGCTGGGACTGCTGGCGTGCCTGCAGCTGGACCGCCTGCGCACGCTGCAGTGTCGCTTCGGCGCTCGCCACCTGCGCCTGGAACAGCGCCGGGTCGATGCGGTAGAGCACGTCGCCCTCCTTCACCAGGCTGCCCTGTTCGAAGACGCGTTCCAGCACGATGCCCGAGACGCGCGGCCGCACCTCGGCGATGCGGGTCGGGGCAATGCGCCCGGGCAACTCGTTCAGGATGGGCAGCGCTTCGGGCACCACCTCGATCACGCTCACCGGCGATGGCGGGGGTGCCGACGGTTTTGCCTCGGCTGAACCGTTGGCATCACTGCATCCGGAGACGAGTGCGAGCAGGCCGACGGCCGCGGCAAGTTTGAGCGGCAAAGCGGGTATACGCATGGGAAAATCCAGAAAAGGTTGACGATTGCCGGAACGGCGAGCGAGGGCTTCGATAATGGGGTGGCTTGGCGGCGGGCGATCAATCGCCTGATGGAGCTCTGGGGCCTTTGGATCTCAGATGCTCGGCGTCGATCAGCCAGCCTATGTCGCGCAGGATGTCCGCGCGTTCGGCATCCGACCAGGGATGCAGATTATGCATTTCGAGGCGCTTGAGGCCTTCGAGTGCCAGAAGCGCAAGAATGGCGCCGCGCGGGTTGTCCGCGGTTTCCGTGACCGAGGCGATCATCCGTGCATAGACCGCTTCGATGATGCCGCGCGATTCGGCGTCCTGGGCGAGAGCGGAAACCAGATTTACCGCCACGGCGCGGGCATGGTCGCGCGGTCGCTCGGCCGCCGCCGCGACGAGGCCGTTGATCGCCGGGCTCGGAACCGGTCCAAGTTCGACCGTCGCCGCCTGGACCCGCTGTTCCTCGTTCTCGACGCGCCGCCGTATGACGGCATTGATGAGCTGCTGCTTGGATTTATAGTCGTAGACGACGCTGGCCTTGCTGATCCCGGCCTCGGTCGCGACAGCGTCCAGCGTCAGGTGTGCAGCGCCATCGCGCACGACCACGAGTTCCGCCGCATCCAGAATGTCGCTCTGCTCGATTACCCTGGGACGGGCCATATGTTCACGCCTGCACTGCTTGCAACAATTACCGAACGGTTGGTCGGTAATGGATAATATGTGCGGTGCAGCGATAACTTCAATTCACCAATACGTGTACCGGAGCGGTCACGCCCCTTACCCTGCCGTGTTCGCAGATACTCGTGTGGCATCGATTTGCCGGCAGGCTCAGCCTCGGCGGAGCCCCGATGCCGCGTCCGTCTGCGATGAAGCTTTCCTGCAACAGGAAGCCCCGAAGCGGGCATTACACACCTCTTTCGGTATGCGCCGGCTCAGCATCGATAGTCGAAGAAGGCGCGGGAAAGGGCCGTCTCGCAGCCGCTGGCCGCAGCCTTGTTTGCCCCTGGAAATGCGAGGCAGACTGACCCAGGGCCGGCGGCCTTCCATCACGGCATTGTGTTCCGCCGTCTCGACCGTCCAGCAGACTAGCTGGCGCTCGATCCGAGGCGACCTTCGCCGAGACCGCCGCGCTCCGGCGCAGTCGGTTGTCGCAGAGATGGAAGCTATTGCTTGGCTACGCCCGCGCGTCGGCGAACGTCACCAGCCGGCGGCGGTCTTCGCACCAGAGCGCGAGGTTGATGCAGGCGACGCTCTTCCAGAAGGTCAGCTTGACGCTCTGGCTGGCGTCGCGCAGTTCCGCGTTGCTATCGAAGCAGGCCTGCAGGCGATAAAACGGCACGCGGCTGCACAAATGGTGGATGTGGTGCAGGCCGATCGAGCCGGTGACCCACTGGGCCACAGCGGGCAAGGCATACCAAGAGCTGCCGCCGAAGGCAGCGACATGCAGGTCCCAGGCCTCGCCGGCATCCCAGCGCGTCTCTTCGAACTGATGCTGGACGTAGAACAGCCAGCCGCCGGCCCAGGCACCCATCACCACGACAGGCAGGACCGCCAGCATCACCGCCCAGCCGGCCAGGAGAACGAGCCCGCCATAGACAAGCACCAGCGCCACATTGAGGCCGCCGGCGCTACGCCATGCCTCGACGCGCGGAATGGCATCGTTGTAGGGCAGCCGGTGCATGATCAGGAAATAGATCGGCACGCCGATGACGATCAGGATGATCGGATTGCGATAGATGCGGTACATCAGCCGCTGGCCGCTGGTCATCGCCTCATATTCGGCAACCGTGCGCGTATCGATATCGCCGATGCCGCGCTTGTCGAGATTGCCCGACCCGCCGTGGTGCACGGCATGTGCCTTCTGCCACAGCGTGTAGGGCGTGAAGGTGAAGACGCTCAGCACCCGCCCGATGATGCGGTTTGCCTCGCGCGAGCTGGTGAAGGAGCCGTGACCGCAATCGTGCTGGATCGCAAACAGCCGGACCAGGAAGGCAGCGCATACCGGCGCCAGCAGCGCCAGCAGCAGCCAGCGCCAGGCGCCGAGCAGCGGCTCGGCATAGGCGGCGAGCCAGACCAGCACAGCGCCCATCGCCAGGAACGGCACCAGCGTCACCGCCAGTTCGAAAGCCGCGCGGCGGTCGTCGGGATCGCGGAAGCGATTGCAATGCGATGCAAGCCGGCGAACAAGGGCCTTTTCGGCCGCGTGTTCACTTGCAGCCACAGCCCCGGTGGGCTGGCCGTCCGCCTTGGACGACATCAATTTCGTCATTTAGTCCCCGAAATCTCGCTGCCAACTCGGTCAAGCGCGCCATTTGTCCATAATGCGCGGCAAGCGCCGTGACTAGTGGGTCCACCGTGGCATATTGGCTAAATACAGTGCTGTTGCACCGCTGCACGTAAATCATGGCGTTTTCCTGTTGAGTGCGGCAGCCATTACGTCTTAGGTCGCGGAAATCACGCCATCGGCTGCAGGGGAACGCTATCCATGACTTCTTTGGAAATTTCCACCAGCTCGGCCAGTTGGACCACGCTCGCCAGCCACCGCCTGTGGCTCCTGCAACAGGCCGACGCGCTGTTCTCCTTCTTCGAGCGCGAAAGCCTCAATCCGCTCGGCGGTTTCCACGACCTGGACGACCAGGGCCGCCCGCTGGCGCCAGGCGCCGTGCCGGGCAACTTCGCTGGCCGCCAGATCCATGTCACCACGCGCATGGTGCATTGCTTTTCGATCGCCCATTTGCTCGGCCGGCCGGGCGCCGACACACTTGTCGACCACGGCATGGCGTTCCTCTGGAACGGCCATCGCGATGCCACCAATGGCGGCTATTTCTGGGGTGTCGGCTATGACGGCCCGACCAACGACACCAAGCAGGCCTATGGCCACGCCTTCGTGCTGCTTGCCGCCGCGAGCGCCAAGGTCGCCGGCCACCCCGATGCCGACCGCCTGCTGACCGACGTCTCGACCGTCCTGTCGGAAAAATTCTGGGAAGACAGCCACGGTGCCGTGGCCGAAGAATTCACCCGCGACTGGAAACCTTTCGACAGCTATCGCGGCCAGAACTCCAACATGCACCTGACCGAGGCGCTGATGGCCGCCTTCGAGGCGACCGGCGACAGTACTTACCTCACCATGGCCGAGCGCATCGCCGATCTGATCATCCGCCGCCATTCGGCCGCCGCAGGCTGGCGCCTGCCCGAGCACTTCACGTCCGACTGGAAGCTCGACCGCGACTATTCCGGCGACCCGATGTTCCGCCCCTACGGCACCACGCCTGGCCATTCGCTGGAGTGGGCACGGCTTTTGCTGCAGCTCTGGGAACTCGGCGGCCGCAAGCTCGACTGGTTGCCGGATGCGGCCAGGAACCTGTTCGGCCAGGCAACGGCGGATGGCTGGGACACAGCCAGGGGCGGCTTCTACTACACGCTCGAATGGGACGGCTCGGCTCGGATCAAGGATCGCTATTGGTGGCCATGCTGCGAGGCCATCGGTGCGGCCTCCATGCTCAACGCCATCGATGGCAATCAGGCCTACGAGGACTGGTATCGCCGCATCTGGAGCTTCTGCGCCACCCGCTTCATCGACCGCCGCAACGGCGGCTGGCACGCCCAGCTCGACGACGAGCTCAAGCCCAATGCCGGCCCCTTCTATGGCAAGCCCGATATCTACCACGCGCTCCAGGCCTGCCTGATCCCGCTATTGCCGACCACCGGCAGCATCACCCGCGGCCTCAGCACGGTCAGCATCCAGCTCTAGCAATTCGGACGCGCGGTTGACGGCGACGCTCACGGCCAACGCGCCGCAACCTGGTTGCCGAAGATCGCGCGCTGCATGGAGCCTGCCAGCGTCGCCGCGTAGGGTGTGGCGATGTGGTGCCGGTCGCGGAACGTCAGCTTGCCGCCGATCATCGCCGGGCATGTCGTCTCGTTGCAGAACAGTTCGGTGAGGTCGACATATCTCACACCAGGCAGTCTTGACGTCGCGGCCTGTTCGGTCTCCGACACCCGCTCGTCGATCGCCTGGTTTCGCGGCGTATCGCACACCGCGGCACTCCGGCCCTGCCACAATGAACGGGCGACGCAGCGATCAAGATACGACTTGTGCACCGGAACGTCCCTGAGCAGCACGACCTCGGCACCTGTCTCGCTCAGCGCTGCCAGTGAGGTCCTCAGGCCATTGGCCCAGACGTCGCGCGTGACCAGGTGATCCAGGTCGCCATTCACGTCGTTCTCGACATAGCTGTACGAAAACTGCGCAACGATCACGGCGTCGGGTTTCAGATCGGCGATTTCCTTCATCGCCGATTTCCGCCACGCGTCGCATTCCTCATAGGCCCGCATCAAGCGCACGTTCCATGTCGGCACCGCGGCGACCGAGCAGGAGGATTTCAGATAGGTCACCACGCGCCAGTTGTTCGCCTCGGCGATCTTCGCCAGAGGCGTCGACCAGTGGTCGGCGTGTGAATCGCCGAAAAGCACGATCGTCTTTCGCGGCTGCAATGCCCCAAGGCTGCAGCTGCGCGGCTCGGTCTGCTCCAGGCTGGCGACGCAAGCGGTGTCGATCTGGCGCGCCGACGACGAGCGCGCGGCACTTTCCGCGATGAGCCTCTGGTCTGGATCGACGCTTCGAGCCGCCAATTGGGCAGCGCCATAGGACAACGTTACGCCAAGCGACGTCAGCAGGGCCGCAAGCCCCAGCGAGCGCGCCGAACCGGCCGAAAGCCAGCCGCTCAGCCGCACCGGATTCTCGACGAAACGATAGCTGAGAACGGACAAGCCAACCGTCACCAGCAGGCACGCCAGCCGGCCGCCGAGCGTAAGGTCGGGCCACAGGATTGTCGCATAGACGATCACCGGCCAGTGCCAAAGGTAGAGCGAATAGGAGAGCTTGCCCGTCCATTGGAAAGGCGCAAGCGACAGCAGCGCCGCCGGCCCGACGGCGCTTTGGCGCGCGCCCGAAAGCAGCAGCATGGCCGTGCCGATCACCGGCAGTAGTGCAAGGAAGCCCGGGAATGGATCGGCTTCCGAGACAATCAGATAGGTTGCGCCGATCAGCGCGAGGCCGGCCCAGCCCATGACAGGCGCGAAGCGGAAGCCCGACGCCCAGCGATCGGCGACCGTCAGCGAGACCAGCCCGCCGACGGCGAATTCCCAGGCCCGCAACGGCGAGAAATAGAAGGCCCAGGGTTGCGACACCGTGGTCATCCAGGCGCAGGCAGCAAACGACGCCACTGCCGCGACGCCGAGGAGAACGGCCACGCCCCTTTCGCCCGGCCGGAACCGCGCCACCAGCAGCAGGAACGCCGGCCACAGCAGGTAGAATTGTTCCTCGACCGACAACGACCAGAAATGCAGGAACGGGTTGTTCGCCGTGTCGGCCGCGAAATAGTCGAACGACCACCTGAGCAGCCAGAGATTGATGACGTAGCTCGAGGCGAACAAAGCGCCCTTGGCGTAGAGCTGCTGTTCGGGTGGGGCCAGGATGAAGTAGCCGGCGATGAGCGTGGCCACGATCACCAGCAGCGATGCCGGCAGCAGCCGGCGCGCGCGGCGTCCGTAGAAGCGCCAGAGGTCGACCGTGCCGCTGCGCCCGATCTCCTGCATCAGATGCCTTGTGATCAGGAAACCCGAGATGACGAAGAAGATGTCGACGCCGATGAAGCCACCGGGCAGGTTCGACATGCCGAAATGGAACGCAACCACGCCGCCCACGGCGATGGCGCGCAGGCCCTCGATGTCGGGCCGGAACGTCGACGCGGCTGCGCTCATGAGTTGGCGGGGATGAGGCTGCTGGACATGCGGGCAGGATCGGCGACGCAGTCCGGCAGGACAACTCAAACTATGTTGCAATGCAATATGATCGCTTCGGCACGATCTGCCGCAACGCCATGGAAACGAACGCGCTGCGGCGCCTGCCGCTCATAACATCGAGCTTGCCGGGGCCTTTTCGGACGGAACCGATGCCGCTCCGGCCGGTTAACCCGGCGCGAAGGGGTGAAATTCGAAGAGGTAGAAGATGAGACATTCACTCGCCATCGCGGTCCTGCTTGCGTCCACCGCTCTCGCAACGCCCGCCTTTGCCGGTGGCGCGGCCAGCACGGAAGCCCGCTCCGTGGACACCTCCACCACGGCCAGCACCGGCGCCAAGGCTGATCTCGGCACAGTCCTGTCGGCCATCCAGGCCAGCAGGAACACCGCGACCGCCATCCAGGCCATGACCACGGTCGGCGCGGTCAACATCGTCAAGCTGTCGCCCACCGGCGACGACAAGCAGGCGCTGGACAAGGCCGTCGGCGACAATCAGGCCGACATCACCGGCGTGCAGGCTGCGATCATGGCCAACAAAGCGCTGAAGACGAAGCTCGACGCCGAAACGGTTGACACCTCGGCCATCGTCGCAGCCAGCATCGAGGCCGACGGATCGGTCACGGTCTTTGTGAGATAGCCTCACATCGGCCGCGCAGCGTGGTCCGGCGGCTTGAAGCGCCGGACCACGCTGGCACCCTTGCCGAAAAGCTTGATCCAGCGGCACAATATCGCCCGCCCGGCGCCGATCTGCGCTATGGCACCTCCGCCGGGGCGATCTGACCCGGCGTCGAAACCCGCCGGACCACATGACAGCCCATCCCGCAACCGCGCCAGAACAACGCTTCGCCGCATTTCGCCATAGCGCGTTCTCGCGTTTCTGGATCGCGCGTTTCCTCGCCACCTTCTCCACCCAGATCGTCTCCGTCGGCGTCGGCTGGCAGATCTATGACCTGACGCGAAATCCCTTCGACCTCGGCCTCGTTGGCGTCATCCAGTTCGCGCCGGCCTTGCTGCTGGTGCTTGTCACTGGCGTCGTCGCCGACCGCTTCGGCCGCCGGCTCATCATGGCGCTGGCGGCGCTCGTCGAGACCGCGTGCGCAGCAGCCCTCCTGATCCTCACCTTCCACGGCCTCGCCGGTCCGCTGCCGATCTTCACCGTGCTCGCCGTCTTCGGCATTGCCCGCGCCTTTTTCGGCCCTGCGTCGGCCTCGCTGGTCGCCAACCTGGTTCCGGCTGAGGATTTCGCCAACGCGGTCGCCTGGAACTCGTCCGCCTGGCAGACCGCCACCATTGTCGGGCCGGTCGCGGGCGGCCTGCTCTATGGCGTCTCGCCCGAAGCGGCCTATGGCGCGGCCACCGCGATCATGCTCGCCTCGGCGGTGCTGATCTTTTCGATCCCGAAGCCGGCCCAGCGCAGCGAAACGGACGCGTCGACCGCCGAAACGCTATTCGCCGGCTTCCGCTACATCTGGGGTGAAAAGATCGTGCTCGGCGCCATCTCGCTCGACCTGTTCGCCGTGCTTCTGTCGGGCGCCGTCGCGCTCCTGCCGGTCTATGCGCGCGACATCCTCGAACTCGGGCCATGGGGCCTTGGCATGCTGCGCGCCGCTCCCGGCGTCGGCGCCATCGTCGTTGCCGTCTGGCTTGCCGGCCATCCGATCCGCGACCATGCCGGCCTCGTGATGTTCGTTTTCGTCGCCTTGTTCGGCGTGGTCACGGCAATATTCGGCGTCTCGACCATTCCCTGGCTGTCGATCACCGCCCTTGCCCTGATCGGGGCGACAGACATGGTCAGCGTCTACATCCGCGAGACGCTGATCCAGCTGTGGACGCCGGATCGTGTCCGCGGCCGCGTCAACGCCGTCAACGGCGTCTTCGTCGGCGCGTCGAACGAACTCGGCGAATTCCGCGCCGGCACCATGGCCGCCCTGATCGGAACCGTGCCTGCCGTCGTTTTCGGCGGCATCGGCGCCGTAGCCGTCGCCGGCATCTGGGCGTGGACCTTCCCGCAGCTGCGCAAGGTCAGGCGCCTCGATGGAAGGGTGTGACGGGACGCGGTAGGGGAATAGGGCAGTATCTATCCGAGGAGCCCCTACTCCCTTACTCCCTTACTCCCTTACTCCCTTACTCCCTTACTCCCTTACTCCCTTACTCCCTTACTCCCTTACTCCCTTACTCCCATCCCCCGGCCAAATATCTCAACCAGAAACTCGTCGAGCCAGCGCTTGAGGTGCATGTCCCAGATCAGCCGGCCACCGAGATGGTCGCGTCCGGGCTGTGCGCCGGGCAGGACGAAGCGTTCGGCCCCACGCACCACCCAGCGCTGCATCATCACGCGCGTCAGCTCGGCGTGGAACTGGATGCCCCAGGCATTGTCGCCATAACGGAAAGCCTGGTTGGGATACGTGTCCGAAGAAGCCAGCAGAACGGCGTCTTTCGGTAGAGAAAAGCCCTCGCGATGGAACTGGTAGACCATTTCGGGCCAGTGCATCAGCTTGCGGCCCTCCTCGGTCGCCTTGATCGGATACCAACCGATCTCCACCAGCCCGTCGCCATGGCCCTCGACCTTGCCGCCGAGATGGTTGACCAGCATCTGCGCGCCAAGGCAGATGCCGAGGAACGGCCGGTTCTCCTTGAGCGGCACGGTCAGCCAGTCGGTCTCGCGGCGCACGAATTCGTCGTGATCGTTGGCGCTCATCGGCCCGCCGAACACCACAGCACCGGCGTGTCCGACAAGGGTCTCGGGCAGGTTGTCGCCGAGCGGCGGCCGGCGGATATCGAGGTCGAAACCGTTCTCGATCAGCACATGGCCGACACGGCCGGCGCTGGAATGCTCCTGATGCAGGACAACCAGGATCTTCGCTCTCGCCTTGCCCGGCATCGAGCGCCTACTCGTCCGCTTCGGGTCCGACGGAACGCCGCGCCTTCTGCGCCGCCGTGCGCTTGGCCTCGATGCGATCGCGGCTTTCGACGCCGATCAATTCGGCGATGCGCCAGATGGTGTTGTCCTCCATCTCGTGCAGCTCGCCATCGGCATAAACGATCTCCCACATCATGCCGATGAAGTCCTTGCGCGCCTCGTCGTCGAGGCTGCGCTTGAGCACGCTGGTGAAGGCGTAGAGATCGATCGCCTCGTTGTCCGCCTGCTCGCCGGCCTTCGCCAGCCGGTCGAGTTCGCCACCCGAAATGCCGTAACTCTTGGCCAGCAGCTGCTTGACGCGCTCCCATTCGACGTCCTGCCGGTCGCCGTCGGCGTCCATGACGTGATACATCAGCGCCGCTGCGGCGACGCGCGGGTCGTCCTCGCTCGATTGCCTCGTGCCCGCCGACGGCAGATCCTTCAGAAACGAAATCATGCGCTCGAACATTGGCGAATCCTGTTTGGGGCCAAGCCTAGATTTAGGGTTGGCCGATAATCAAAACAAACGGAAACGCCGCTGGGCGTTTTCCCGTTCCACCTCGGGGTCGACACCCGGGTCGTCGGGAAGCCGGATCGGCTCTGCCTCGTCCTCGTCCACCACCCCGGCGACACCATCCGGCGTCGGCGGAACGACTTTTGCCGTGGCTGTCTCAGTCGTCTTTTCCGGCATCACCTCGACGTCGCTTTCCACCTCGACGATGTCATCGCCGGCGGGCTGTGCGGCCCGGATCGCCGGGATCGCCACGCGTGCTTCCGGCTCCTCGTCTTGCTGTTCGATGAGATGGCCGAGACGCTCCTCAGGCGCCTTCCATTCGAAGGCGTCAAGTCTGCCGGTCACCGGCGAGAACGGCGCCCAGCGCTCGGAAACGACGCCGTCGGCGACCCATGCCGGGTCGCGCGGCGCCCGCACCGCCTTGGCAAGCCACTGGCGCACCTTGCCTTGGTTGCCGGTCTCGGCTTCCTCGATGTCGGCGAGCAGCAGATAGGCGCCCTCGCGCGGCTGCATCCGGGCCGCCGCCTCGGCCTCGGCGCGTGCCAGCGCATAATCCTGTGCCTCCAGCGCCGCCCGCGCCACGGCAAGCGAGGATTCAGGGTGGTTCTGCTTCAGCGATTGCAGCTTCTTGGCCCGTGCCAGCCGGTCGAGCACCGCATCGCCGGGTCGGCCATGGACATAGAGCTCGGCGATATCTGGCAGCGGTTCGGCCTTCCACGCGCCTTCCAGCGCTTTCGAGCCCTTGCGCACGTCGTTCTGGCGGAACAGCGCCTTGGCAGCGATGATGGCCGCCGGGCCGAACTCCGGCCGCAGCCGGTTGGCTTCCAGTGCCGCGGTCCGCGCCGTATTGAAGTCGCTCTCGAACAGCGACATCGCCTTGGCCGTCAGCAGCACCGAGCGGCGGTTGTTGGCGACGTCGCGCTCGATCTGCCGTGTCGATTTCTGGGCATCGACCAGCGCCAGGGCGCCATCCCAGTCGCCGCGCTCGGCCTTTTCCTCCAGTGTCGAATCCGCCGCCCAGGCGAGCTGTGGCGCAAGGCCTGCGGCGCGCCCGGCATAGTGGCGGGCGGCCGAGCGATCGCCAAGCCTTTCGGCCTCGAGATAGAGCCCGCGCAGGCCGAGCAGCCGCATCTCGGGATCGTCAAGCATGGCCTCGAATTTCTGCCGCGCGCCGTCATGGTCGCCTTCGAGCAGTGCCGCCTGGGCATCGAGCAGCTGGATCAGCGGCTCCTGGTCGGAGCGGATCAGCTTTGCCGCTTCCTTGTTCTTCTTGCGCGCGAGCGCCGCATCGCCGGCACCGGCTGCGATCATGCCGGTCGACAGGGCCTGGTAGCCACGGTCGCGGCGGCGGGCGCGGAAATGCCGGGCGATGGCATAGGGGCTGTTCCACAGCGACTTGGTCAGCCACCACGACAACATCACCGCAACCACGATGGCCGTCACGGCCACCGCAGCCACCATCAGGCTGACCTGGTACTGGTAGCCGCCGAAGGTCACCACCATGTCGCCCGGGCGATCCGCCAGCCAGGCAAAACCGAGCCCGAGCCCAAAGACGACGGCGAGGAAGAACAGGATGCGTATCATCTGATGTTCCTCACGCCTTCATCGCATTGGCGACGAGCTGGTCTACCAGCGTCTCGACCTCCAGCCGCGCCTTGAGCTTGGCGGCAAAGTCGGCACCCGCCGCCTTGGCCGTATCCGGCAGCGTCTCGTATTCGGCAATTGCCTTGGCGAAGTCGCCCTGGCTGACCGCCAGTTCCATGCGCGCCACCGTTTCTGGCGCGCCAGCGCCTTCGACGGCGCCGATCGGCCGCACCTTGACCAATTGTTCGGCGCTCGAAACCAGGCGCTCGAACACGCCGGCGTCGGGATTGACCGGCTTCGCCGCCGCGATCATCGCGTTGGCGGCGGCGTCGGTCTCGGCGACGATGTCGGCCCGTGTCGCCACGCCCTTTTCGGCATGCGCCCTGAGCGTGGCCAACTCTGGCGCGTCGGGCGAAATGGCGGCGAAGGTTTCGAGTTCGGCGCCGAAGGCGCCACCCCGGTCGACGGCTGCCTTGAGCGCCGATGCGGCGATCGCCAGCGCGATCTTGGGCTGGGACGCCTGCGCCTCGACCTTGGAGGCGAGCGCGGAAACCGACTGCTCCAGCGTCGCGATCTTGCCGTCGTCGGCAGTCGCTGCCTCACCTGCCGACTTCACTGCCGCGTCGAGCCCGGCAAGGCGTTCGTTCAGCGCCGCGAACTCGGTCGACGCCGCCCCGTTCTGGCCGAGCGTGGCAACGGTCGCCTCGATCTGCTTGATGCGGCCGTCGAGCCCTGCAAGCGCCTCGCCCGATCCGGCCTGGCCGGCCGCCGTCTTCAGCGCCTCGATCTCGGATTTCACTTCCTGGACCGCTGCGGAAATGCCGTCGACCTGCCCCTTGAGCTCGCCGCCCCCGCTCGAAGCGCCGATATCGGCGACCTGCGACTTCAGAGAAGCGATCTCGGCCTGCAACTGCTCGTCGCCGCTGCCGCCCGCGCTGCCTGGTCTGTCCAGCACGCCTGCATATTGCAGCCCGCCGGCCACCAGAAGCGCGATCAGGCCACCGGCGAGACCCGGCAGGATACCGGACGTCGACTGCCGCACCGGAGTTGACGTGGAAGCAGCCGAACTCGAGGCGTATGAACTGCCGGCATTCGATGCTGCGGCACGTGCCGGTGCCTCGGCTTTCGGCTGCTGCGCCTGCTGCCCATTGTCGAAATCGTAGCTGTAGGAGGCATAATCGGTATCGGCCGGCGCTTTCGGCTCGCTGGCAGCGGGCTCTGCCACCGCCTCGTCACCCATCGTCGCCGAAACGCTTTCGGCCTCCGCCACGGCCTCGGCCTTGGCGACGTCCTCGACGCGCGACACCGCGCCTGGCTCCAGCTCGATCGTGACCGGCTCGCGATGCGTCTTCGAGTGGCGCGTCTTCGGCGTCTTGACCATGCTTGGGGCTCCGAGATTTCGTTGGCACATGTCCCGCGGCGGTTGCGGGGTCGAAGATCAAAATCAGTAACACCCACCGTCCAGCGAAAAAAGGCCGCGTGATGGCACGGTCAACGCAACGTCAGTCCGGCAAGCCAAGAAGATCGAGCAACGCATCCTCGTTGGGATCGGGCGCGACCTCGACGTTGAAGCCGTCGCCCAGCGCCGACGCAATACGCCCCGACAGGCAGAAACACGTCGCACCCCGTATCAGGAAATCCGCCTCGGCCTGCATTTCCATCAGCGTACCGAATGCGGCTGCCGCCCGGGCCGAATAGATCAGTACCGCGTCGACCGGCTGGCCGCCGAGTTGCTGGCGCACGAACGAAGGCGGCGGTGAAAGGGCTATCGTGTCGTAGGTTTCGATCGGCACGACCTTGATGCCGTTTGCGCCGAGACGCCGTTCGAAATCCGGCATTCGCACGCGTCCGCAGAGATAGGCCAGCGTTGCCTTGCCCAGCTCGATGGCGATCATGTCGGCGAGGCCTGCCGCATCGCCCGGCCCTTCGTTGACGGAGGAAAAACCCGCCTTGCGCGCGCCCTCCGCGGTCCGTGCGCCCACCGCGTGGCAAGGCAGGTGGCTGAGCCGCTCGACCAGCCCGCTCGGCGCATGGCGGAGCGCATTGGCGCTGGTCACAGCAACAGCAGTGGCGTTGGTCGGCACGCTTTCGCGCGTCACCGGCAGCGGCTGGGTTTCGGAAAGCGGCAGCAGGACTGGTTCGAAGCCGAGCGCTTCAAGGCGCCGCGCGGTGCGGGTGGCGCCGGGATCCGGCCTCGTCACCAGCACACGGCGTGCCATCTAGCTCCATCCCTCGAAGAACTTTTCGCCGGCGCGTGCCCTGACGTCTTCGCCGGCCTTGCGGCCGATTTCAGCAGCGTCTGCCGCCCGGCCCTCGGCCTTGGCTTCGTGCGACAAGGTACCGTCCGGTGTCAGGATCAAACCTTCAAAGGACAGCCTGTCACCGTCGATCATAGCGTATCCGGCAATCGGCGTCCGGCACGAACCGTCGAGCGCCGCAAGAAACGCCCGTTCGCAGGCCAGCGCTTGTCCGGTCGGCTTGTGGTCGATCGCCGCAAGCATGTTGCGCACGCGACTGTCGCCGATGCGGCTTTCGATGCAGATAGCACCTTGCCCCGGCGCCGGCGGAAACACGTCCAGCGGCATCAGGTCGGTGATGATGTCCGCAAGGCCGAGCCGGCGCAGGCCGGCATTGGCGAGGATGGTGCCCTGGGCCACGCCCTCGTCGAGCTTTCGCAGGCGAGTCTGCACATTGCCGCGGAACATCACCACGTCGAGGTCAGGGCGCATGCGCCGGATCAGCGCCTGCCGCCTCAGCGACGAAGAGCCCACGACTGCACCCTCCGGCAACTCCGCGATGCTGGGCGCCGCCCGTCCGATGAAGGCGTCGCGCGGGTCCTCGCGCGGCAGGAACGCCGAAAGTTCCAGCCCGTCGGGCAGTTGCGTCGGCATGTCCTTGGACGAATGCACGGCGAAATCGATCTCGTCGGCGTACATCGCCTCTTCGAGTTCCTTGGTGAACAGGCCCTTGCCGCCGGCCAGCGCCAACGGCCGGTCCTGGATGCGGTCGCCGCTGGTGGCGATCACCACGATCTCGAACGCCTCTTCCGGCAGGCCATGCGCCGCCATCAGACGCGCGCGCGTCTCATGCGCTTGCGCAAGCGCTAGCAGGCTGCCGCGGGTTCCGATTCTCAAGGCTCTAGTTTGCATAGCGCTTGGTCCGTGATAACCCCGCGCTGGCGGGGCGGTCCCGTACCTCCTATCTAGGAAATTACCACCGGGCAATCATGCAGGGTAGCGACCAATTGATCCGTGTTCTCGGCATCGAGACCAGTTGCGACGAAACCGCAGCCAGCGTCGTTGCGCTCGAGGCAGGCAAGAAGCCGGTGATCCTGTCGAGCACGGTGTTCAGCCAGATCGAGGAACACGCAGCCTTCGGCGGCGTCGTGCCTGAGATCGCCGCACGCGCCCATGTCGAGGCGCTCGACGGCATTGTCGAGGCCGCACTTGAGGATTCCGGCCTGTCGCTCGCTGACATCGACGCAGTCGCCGCCACCGCCGGCCCCGGCCTTGTCGGTGGACTGATCGTCGGGCTGATGACGGCCAAGGCAATTGCCGCTTCGTCTGGCAAGCCGCTGATCGCCATCAACCATCTCGAAGGCCACGCGCTCACCGCGCGGCTGACCGACGGGCTCGAATTCCCATACCTTCTGCTCCTCGTCTCCGGCGGCCACACCCAGATCGTTCTGGTGCGCGGCGTCGGCGACTACCAGCGCTGGGCCACCACGATCGACGACGCGCTTGGCGAAGCCTTCGACAAGACCGCCAAGATGCTGGCCCTGCCCTATCCCGGCGGCCCCAATGTCGAGAAGGCGGCGCAGTCTGGCGACGCCACCCGCTTCGTCTTCCCGCGTCCGATGAAGGGTTCGGCCCAGCCCGATTTCTCCTTCTCCGGCCTCAAGACCTCGGTGCGCCAGGCAGCAACTTCAGTGGCACCGTTGAGCGACCAGGATGTCGCCGACATCTGCGCCTCCTTCCAGACCGCCGTCACCGACACCCTCGGCGACCGCGTCAAGCGCGCGCTGGCCCGCTTCCGCGCCGAGTACTCGCATGTCGCCACGCCGGCGCTGGTCGTCGCTGGCGGTGTCGCCGCCAACAAGCAGATCCGTGCATGCCTGGAAGCGCTGTGCGCCGAGAATGGCTTCAGCTTCATCGCACCGCCCATGTGGCTTTGCACAGACAATGCCGCGATGATCGCCTGGGCCGGCATCGAGCGGCTGCGCGCCGGGCTGGCCGAGCCTGATGCATTCGATTTCGTGCCGCGCTCGCGCTGGCCGCTGGACAGCGTCTCAGCACCGGTCGTCGGCTCCGGCAGGCGGGGAGCCAAGGCATGAGTGCATACAAGGTCACGGTTCTGGGCGGCGGCGCCTGGGGCACCGCGCTGGCACTGGCCATGCTGCGCGCCGGCCATGTCGTCACGCTCTGGGCCCGCAACGCCGACAGCGTCGAGGCCGTCGCCAATGGCCAGAACCCGCGCTACCTCCCCGGCATCACCTTCGAGACCGGCATCGCCGCGACAACCGACCTCGCGAAAGCGCTGACCGGCGCCGACTGCGTGCTGGTCGTCACCCCGGCCCAGGCGCTGCGCAGCGTACTTGGCGAGGTCAAGCCGCATGTCGCCTCCCATGTCCCGCTGGTGCTCTGCGCCAAGGGCATCGAGCGCGACACCGGCACGCTCCTGTCTGCCATCGCCAGCGAACTCCTGCCCGAAAATCCGGTGGCCGCCCTTTCCGGCCCAAGCTTCGCCACCGATGTGGCGCGTGGCCTGCCGACCGCCGTTGTTGTTGCCGCCGAAGACGACGAGCGCGCCGCAGCCCTCGCTTTGCGTTTTTCCGCTGCCAATCTGCGCTGCTATTCGACCGACGACCTGATCGGCGTCGAGCTCGGCGGCGCGCTCAAGAATATCTTTGCCATCGCCGCCGGCGCCGTCACCGGTGCCGGCCTCGGCGCCTCGGCGCAGGCTGCGTTGGTCACCCGCGGCTTCGTCGAGCTGCGCCGCATCGGTGCTGCCTTCGGCGCCCGACCCGAAACGCTGATGGGCCTGTCCGGTCTCGGCGACCTGATGCTGACCTGTTCTTCCGCGCAGTCGCGCAACTTCGCCTATGGCGTGGCGCTCGGCAAAGGCGAGGAACTCTCCGGCCGGCCACTGGCCGAGGGCGTCGCAACCGCCTACATCGCCGCACGGCTGACCCGCGAGCGCGGCATCGAAGCGCCGATCGTCGAGGCGGTTGCCGCCTTGCTCGACAAGGCCATCACCATCAACGAGGCGGTTGCCGGCCTGATGACGCGGCCGCTGCGCGCCGAAGCCGACTGATTTCCATCGAGAGGGACAACATGCTTTTCGCACTGATCTGCAAGGACAAGCCGGGCCATCTTCAGGTCCGCCTCGACACCCGCCCCGAACACGTCGCCTTCCTCAACGACCTTAACGCCAAGGGTGCGCTGAAGTTCGCCGGCCCGTTCCTCGACGGCGAAGGCAAGCCCGACGGCAGCCTTGTGGTCATCGAAGCGGCTGACAACGCCGCTGCCCAGGCAATTGCCGCAGCCGACCCCTATGCCAAAGCCGGCCTGTTCGAAAGCGTCCAGGTCCGCCCTTGGAACTGGGTCTTCAACAACCCGGCGAGCGCCTGATCGGATATCGAGGGGACGACATGAGCGACAAGAAATACTGGCTGTTCAAATCCGAGCCGTTCAAATTCTCCTTTGAGATGCTGAAGGCGGCCGGCAAGAAGGGCACGCAGTGGGACGGCGTGCGCAACTATCTCGCCCGCAACAACATGCGCGCCATGCAGATCGGCGACCTCGGCTTCTTCTACCATTCCAATGAAGGCCTCGAGGTTGTCGGCATCGCCGAGGTCTGCGCGCTGGCGCATCACGACACCACCACCGACGACCCGCGCTGGGAATGCGTCGACATCCGCTACCACAGCGAAATCCCGAAGCCTGTCACCCTGGCGGACGTGAAGGCCAATCCGGCGCTCGAAAAGATGGCGCTGGTCACCTCGATGCGCCTTTCGGTCCAGCCCGTCACTCCGGACGAATGGCAGGAAGTGTGCCGCATGGCCGGGCTCGACAAGGCGCCGTGACGACAGGTTCCGTCACACGGCTCACGCCCGAAAGCGCGGAAAACTTCATCCGTGCCAACACGGCACTGATGCGGCCGCCGCATGTGCCCGAGATCGCGCTTTACCTTGCCGACGAGGCGCATGATCTCTGGCACCGCACCGAGGAGCAACTGGCCGAGATCGGCCTGCCGCCACCTTTCTGGGCCTTTGCCTGGGCCGGCGGCCAGGGTCTGGCGCGTTATGTGCTTGATCACCCGGAGACCGTGCGCGGCAAGCGCGTCCTGGACTTCGCTTCCGGCTCCGGCCTCGTCGCCATCGCCGCCATGCAGGCGGGCGCGGTAGCCGTCGTCGGCGCCGACATCGATCCGTTCTGCGAAGCGGCCATCCGGCTCAATGCTGCAGTCAACGATGTGACCGTTGGCTTTGCCGGCTCGGACGTCGTCGGCAGCGATGACGGCTGGGATGTCGTACTCGCAGGCGATGTCTTCTACGAAAAGCCCTTCGCCGACCGGCTGGTGCCGTGGTTCGAAGCGCTCAGGGCACGCGGTGCGGAGATTCTCGTCGGCGATCCCGGCCGCTCCTACCTGCCCAGGGAGCGCCTCGAAAAACTGGCTTCCTACGAGGTGCCCGTTACCCGCGCGCTCGAAGACGCCGAGGTCAAGCGTACCACCGTCTGGCGCTTTGCCTGACGCCCGTCAGGTCTGCGTCTTCTCCGCCTCATCCAGAATCCATTGCCGGAACGCCGCGATACGCGGATCGTCGGCAACCCCCTTGGGATAGACCAGGAAATAGGCGAACTCGCGCGACACCCGGATGCCGAGGTCGAACGGCCGGACAAGCCGCCCCTCGGACAGATCGTTGGCGACCATGGCGAAATCGGCCAGCGCCACCACGCTGCCGTCGATCGCCGCCTGCACGGCGTCGGATGAGGTGGTGAACACGATCGAGCGGCTGTCGTCAAAATCGTCGACGCCGGCCGCCGCCATCCACATCCGCCAGTTCGGCCAGGTCACGCCCTGCTGCGACCATTCGATATGCACGAGCGTGTGGTTGAACAGGTCGCGTGGCACGCGCAGCGGCGGGCCGGACGCCAGCAGTGCCGGGCTGCACACCGGAATGATCATGTTGTCGAACAACCGGTCGGCGACAAGCCCCGGATATTTGCCCGTGCCGAAACGAATGCCGACATCGACGTCGTCAAGGTCGAAGTCGCGCACGTCGTAGCTGATGTCGAAGCGCAGCTCGATGTCGGGGTGCAGCTTGCGGAAGCCGTCGACGCGCCGCATCAGCCATTTCGAGGCGAACTGCGCGTCGAGCGTCACCTTCAGCAGCGCCGTCCCGCGCGTCAGCTTGCGCGCCCTGGAAACGGCGCGGTTGAGCGTGTCGAGCGCATCGGCTGAGGCGTCGCAAAGTGCTGCTCCCGCCTCGGTCAGCCGGATGCTGCGGCTGGTACGCGTGAACAGCACCACGCCGAGCTGATCCTCGATTTCCTTGATCTGGTGGCTGACGGCGGCCGGCGTCAGGCCGAGCTCGTCGGCCGCACGGGTGAAATTCAGGTGCCGGCCGGCAGCCTCCAGCGTCCGCAAAGCACGTGTCCCGGGTACGAAGCGCATCGCCAGATCTTCAAATTCGGTTTGATGATTGAGAAAGAACTACTCGTTTCTCTTTTGTCTTTCAAAGCAGCATCATGAGCTCAGTTCAATCAATGTCAAACCGGATTTGATGTCCGGACGAAACGGAACCGACCATGTCTACCGATGTCCTGAAAGCCACCTTTGTCCAGCCGGCACGGCTGCAGCCGGTTTTCGATTGGTTTCGCCAGATGAAGGCAGCCCTCAACCTGCCTGCCGAGGATTTCGGCTGCCTGACCGAGCATTATCGCCGCGACACCGGCATTGCCAGCAAGGACATCGCCAAGGCTGTCGACGCCGATCTTGGCCGCCTCGGCCTGCTCGACATCGGTTGGCAGCAGCCCCGCCGCCAGCCCCATCGTTGAAACCTTTCTCCCACTCACTCTGGGAGCACACTCGGCCCGAAGATCATGTCTCCCGATCTTCGGGCCGCTTTCTTTTACAGCGCTGCGCGTCCACTTGGCGGCGCTAGCGCACCACTTTCATGATCGTACGGCTCGACAGGTGCGGTAACAGCCGCGCCATCACCTGTGCCGTCACCGCCACGCAGCCTTGCGTCGGGGTGAAACCCGGCCGCGCCAGATGGAAGAATATGGCGCTGCCGCGGCCGCGCCGGCGCGGCCTGATGTTCCAGTCGAGCACGATGCAGGCGTCATAGAGCCGGTCGTCGCGCTTCATCCGCTCATGGCTGGCGCCGTAGGGAATCTTCACCGGCCTGTTGTAGTTGCGGTCGTCGGGCACTTCGCACCAGCCGAGGTCAGGCGCGATCGCGCTCATCGCCAGCCCTGTCTGCCCGGCTGCGAAATGATCACGCCTGAAATAGCCCGACAATAGCCGCATCGGCCCGAGCGGCGTGCCGCCATCGCCCTCGCGTTTGTTCACGGTGATCCCGCCACGCCCCAGCGCGCAGGGAAACACGGTCGCGCCAACCTGCAGAAGCCCCTTGGTCCGGTCGCCGGGCTTGGCCCGCACGACGATGGTGGAAATGCATTTTCGCAAAAACCCGCCCGCCCCAATTACGCCTTTGATTTTTCTTGTATGATCGCACGCGGAACCAAATCACCGCGTTGACAGTTGTGCCGTTCAGCTTCTTCATCCAATTGCCGCGGTCAACAGAATTTTGATTTTAAAACAACGGATTGATTCATGACCTCACGTACCATCCTGATCGTCGACGATGACGACGATCTGCGCAGCACGCTGGTCGAGCAACTCGCGCTTTATGAGGAGTTCGAAGTCCTTGAGGAAGCGACGGCTGCCAAGGGCGTCAATGTCGCCCGCGCCGGCCTCATCGACCTGCTCATCATGGACGTCGGCCTGCCCGACATGGATGGCCGCGAGGCGGTGAAGATATTGCGCAAGGGCGGCTACAAGGCGCCCATCATCATGCTGACCGGCCACGACACTGATTCGGACACCATTCTCGGCCTCGAGGCCGGCGCCAACGACTATGTCACCAAACCGTTCCGCTTCGCCGTCCTGCTCGCCCGCATCCGCGCCCAGTTGCGCCAGCACGAGCAGAGCGAGGATGCTACCTTCTCCGTCGGCCCCTACACCTTCAAGCCGAGCCAGAAGCTGCTCCTCGATGCACGCGGCGGCAAGGTCAGGCTCACCGAAAAAGAGGCCTCGATCATCAAGTATCTCTACCGCGCAGACCAGAAGGTCGTTACCCGCGACGTGCTTCTCGAAGAGGTTTGGGGCTATAATTCGGGTGTGACGACACATACGCTGGAAACACATGTCTACCGGCTGCGGCAGAAGATCGAGCGCGATCCTTCCAATGCGGAAATTCTTGTGACAGAAAGCGGCGGATACAAGCTGGTTCCCTGACCGGTTTTTCGGCGGTGTGGGGCCGCCAGTCAACGACAGGGAGAAGGAGCCGGTCTGAGAAGTCGGGGACATAATGGCGCTGGATGACGACATCCGCATCCTGTCCGGCGTGAGGCTGTTTGAGGGCTTCACCCAAGAACAGCTGCGTTTGCTGGCCTTCGGCGCGGAGAATGTGCATCTCCCGGCCGATCGCAAGCTCTATCGCGAGGACGACGAGGCTGATTCGGCCTATGTCGTCATCTCGGGCCGCATCGCGCTCTATCGCGATGTAGATGGCGTTCGCCTCGAACTCGGCACCGCGGGTCCGGGTTCGATGCTCGGCGAACTGGCCCTCATCGCCGACACCAGACGGCTGACAAGTGCTGCTGCTGCGACCGATTCGGAAATCATCCGGCTCAACCGGAAAATGTTCCACCGCATTCTCGAGGAATACCCCGAGGCCGCCGCCGACCTGCACCAGCACATCCTCGAGGACCTCCAGGACATGCTCGCGCGGATCGAGGACATGGCGCCCCGCTTCGGCAAGTAGGCTGCCGTCGGTTGCACTTCTGGATCAAGGAACAGCTTGTGCGCCGGTTTCGACCTCGTCCGGCCCCGCCGGCCTCCTCCCGCCCCTGACTTGTCAGCATTGCGGCATGGATACCCGACACTCTCCGCTCGTTTCACTCGCTCGGGGGTAAACCGACGAAGCTGGCCTGCCCGCAACCGCACGCGGTTTCACCGAATCTCAGTCCAGGTCAAACCGCGCGATCACCGGCACATGGTCCGACGGTCGGTCCCAGCCGCGCGCAGCGCTCAGGATCTCGATGCCGGTCAGCTGCGGCGCCAGATTGGCCGACGACCAGACATGGTCGAGCCGGCGGCCGCGGTTGGAGATCTCCCAGTCCTTCGCCCGGTAGCTCCACCATGTGTAGATCTTCTGCTCGTCCGGCACGTTGAGCCGCATCAGGTCGACCCAGCCGCCAGCCTTGCGCATCGCCTCGAAATTCTCGGTCTCGACCGGCGTGTGGCTGACCACGTTGAGCAACTGCTTGTGCGACCAGACATCGTGCTCCAGCGGCGCAATGTTGAGGTCGCCGACGAGCACCGAGGCCGACGTCTCGTCGTGAGCCGCCCGGATGGCATTCATCTCGGCAACGAAGCCAAGCTTGTGTCGGAACTTCGGGTTGATCTCGGGATCGGGTTCGTCGCCGCCGGCGGGAACGTAGAAGTTATGCAGCGTCACCTTCTTGCCACCGGCATCGAACCGCACCGACAGGTGCCGGCTGTCGTCGATCTCGCAGAAGCGGCGCTTCTCGACGATCTCCAGCGGCCGCCGCGCCACGGTCGCCACGCCGTGATAGCCCTTCTGGCCGTGGATCGCGATGTGCTCGTAGCCGAGCTTGCGGAACGCCGCCGAAGGAAACTGGTCGTCCGGGCACTTGGTCTCCTGCAGGCACAGCACGTCTGGCGCGTATTCGTTCAGCAGCCGCTCGACCAGCGGCATGCGCAGGCGCACGGAGTTGATGTTCCAGGTAGCAAGGGAAAAGGGCATGGCTGGTTCCGGCAAGAATTTGCGGCGGAACCTGCCAGTACAGGCCAGCGATGACAAGGCGCGAAGACGGATGCAGCGCCGGCAGCAGCGCTGTCCACAGCTAAGGCGGGCAGACTTACCCCAAGAAGCTGATTGATAACTCGCCCTGCCGAGACATATGGCGGGGGTTTCGAGAACCTGAGCGGAGCGTACTAAAGTACGTGAGCACCGGAAGCGCAGAAAGCCGCGTCAGATGACCGGCAGGGTAGAGTTTGCAAGCAGCCTCTCAGTCGCTCTTTTTTTGCGTGTTGAGCTCGCGGTTGAGCTTGTAGTCGATCTTGAACGTGTCGGCGGCGAAGGAGCCGCCCTGCTTGACGTTGAACACCATCACGGTGGTGTCCTTGCCCTGCGCATCGGTGATCGTCCACTGCCTAAGCTCATAGGTCTTGGGGTCGAACATCATGGTGATGGTCGAATTGCCGAACACCTGCTTGTCGGAAAGCTTGATGGTGGTCAGGTCGTCCTCTTCGGTGACGCTCTTGACCTTGTTGCCGGTGAGATCGATGCGCTCGTCGAGCAGCAGCTTCAGCGGCGTCTTCGACAGCGGATAAAGATCGGAGGTCCGCATCTTGGAGTTCAGGATGACCACCGACTTGCCGTCGGAGATGACCTTGAAATTGGACGGCGCCTCATAGTTGAAGCGGATCTTGCCCGGGCGCTGCAGGAAGAACTTGCCGCCTGTCTGCTCGCCGCGCGGACCGAATTGCACGAACTCGCCCGACATCGAGCGCACGCTGGAGAAATGGTCGGCGATACGTTGCGCCGCCTCGGAGGCCTGGGCCTGGGCCGGGTTCTGCCATGCGATCAGCGGCGTCGCGGTCAGCGCGATGGCCGCCGCGAAGCCGAGCAGGCGTCGGCGGGTCGGGGTGCGGATGTCGTCGTTCATGCCGGTTACTCTCTCAATCCAGTTCGACGGTTCTATCGGCACTTAGTAGGGCTGAAGTTTGACATGGTTCACGCCATGCGCCCAAGAACGCGAAAACGTGATCGCAGGTTCCCCTGATCCTACATCTTGTCGTCTTCGGTCGGCACCAGAATCTCGCGCTTGCCGGCATGATTGGCAGGCCCGACGATACCCTCCTGTTCCATCTTCTCGATGATCGAGGCAGCACGGTTGTAGCCGATGCCGAGACGGCGCTGGATGTAGCTCGTCGAGGCCTTGCCGTCGCGCAGCACCAACGCGACAGCCTGGTCGTACGGGTCGTCCGAATCCTCGAAATTGCCGCCGCCACCGCCGCCGCCTTTGGGCGCATCGTCGTCGTCCTCGCCATCGTCCTCGGTGATCGCGTCGAGATACTCCGGCACGCCCTGCAGCTTGAGGTGGGCGACTACCTTCTCGACCTCGTCGTCGGCAACGAACGGGCCATGGACGCGCTGGATGCGGCCGCCGCCGGCCATGTAGAGCATGTCGCCCATGCCCAGCAGCTGCTCGGCGCCCTGTTCGCCCAGGATCGTGCGGCTGTCGATCTTGGACGTCACCTGGAACGAGATCCGGGTCGGGAAGTTGGCCTTGATTGTGCCGGTGATGACGTCGACCGAAGGACGCTGCGTCGCCATGATGACGTGGATGCCGGCCGCGCGCGCCATCTGCGCCAGGCGCTGAACGGCACCTTCGATGTCCTTGCCGGCGACCATCATCAGGTCGGCCATTTCGTCGATGATCACGACGATGTAGGGCATCGGCTCCAGGTTGAGGTCCTCGGTCTCGTAGATCGCCTCGCCGGTCTGGCGGTCGAAGCCGGTCTGCACGGTGCGCGAGATCTTCTCGCCCTTCTTCTCGGCCTGACTGACGCGGGCGTTGAAACCATCGATGTTGCGCACGCCGACCTTGGACATCTTGCGGTAGCGGTCCTCCATCTCCCGCACCGTCCATTTCAGCGCCACCACAGCCTTCTTCGGGTCGGTGACGACTGGCGTCAGAAGGTGCGGAATGCCGTCATAGACCGACAGTTCGAGCATCTTCGGATCGATCATGATCAGCCGGCATTCCTGCGGCGTCATGCGGTAGAGCAAGGACAGGATCATGGTGTTGATCGCCACCGACTTGCCCGAGCCGGTGGTGCCGGCAACGAGCACGTGCGGCATCTTGGCGATGTCGACGATGACCGCCTCGCCATTGATCGACTTGCCGAGCGCCAGCGCAAGCTTCGCCTTGGTCGTCTCGAAGTCGCGGCTCGCCATGATCTCCCTGAGATAGACCGTCTCGCGCTTGGCATTGGGCAGTTCGATGCCGATGGCGTTGCGCCCCGGCACCACCGCGACACGGGCGGCGATGGCGCTCATCGAGCGCGCGATGTCGTCGGCAAGGCCGATGACGCGGGACGACTTGATGCCCGGCGCCGGCTCAAGCTCGTAGAGCGTGACGACTGGACCCGGGCGGACATGGATGATCTCGCCCTTGACGCCGAAGTCCTCGAGCACGCCTTCGAGCAGGCGCGCATTCTGTTCCAGCGCGTCCTTGGACAGGCTGGCGTCGCGCGCCACATTCTTGGGCTCCGACAGGAAATGTAGCGACGGCATCTCGAAAGTGTCGGCACCGATCAGCGTCGTTTGCGCTTCGCGCTGCACGCGAGCGCCGGGAGCAGGCCGCGGTGCGGGCGCCGCGACACGTGCCGAGGCGGGACCTGCCGAGGCGGGCGAGCGGAAATTCTGTACCTGCGCGCGACCGTCGAACGAGGGCATGTCGAAATCGTCGTCGTCGCCGAACACGTCCTGGTCGTCCGGGGCGACCGAGACCTGGCGGTCCTGCGACACCATCTGGGCAAAGAACTCCGGCTCGACGCGCGCGCGGCCACCTGCGGTAACGCGGGCTTCGGCACGTTCGGCCGATTCGACGCGCTCGGCCGCCTGCCGCCAGGCGCTCTCGCGCTTCACCGGCGGCATGTCGTAGCCTTCCTGCTCGCGGCGCTTGGCGGCGCGGCGGCGCATATAGGCCTTGGCCGACAGCCACCAGTGGGTGATCGCGCCAAGCGCCAGCACACCCTCGTTGTCGTCTTCGTCCTCGTCGTCGAAGCTGGCGAAATCCTGCTCGCGCATGTCGGGCTTGGGCTTCGGGTTGACGACGGCAAAGCCGTTCTCGCGGTTGAGCAAGCCGGCCCCGAAGGCAAACAGCCAGATCGCCGGCGCGATCAGCAGCACGCCGATGACTGTGGCGATCAGACCGGTCGGATAGCCGCCGATGAACAGCCCCGGCACCTTGAGCACCATGTCGCCGAACACGCCGCCGAGGCCGGTCGGCAGCGGCCAGGTCGGCGGGGCACCGACGCAGCCTGTGATTGCCGCCGCCAGCAGGGCAGAGCCAAACCAGGCAACGCCGCGCTTGGGCATGCGGTCGACGCCGCGTGCGGTGGCAAACAGCACGCCCCAGATCACCGCCGGCATCAGGGCTGCGACCGAGGCCAGGCCGAAGAACTGCATGGCGAGGTCGGCAAACACCGCGCCGGGATAACCCATGGCGTTGGTCACCGGATTGTCGGTGGCATGGCTGAAGCTCGGATCGGCGACGTTCCAGGTGCCGAGCGCCGCCAGTCCAAAGGCGACGAAGGCAAACAGGCCCAAGCCCGCCGCGCGGCCTGCCTGCCGTCGCGCGAATGCCTGGATGCCGTGCCCCGTTTCAGTCAGCGCGAGCGGTGAGGAAACCCCAGAACGCATGCCTCGTCCCCGTCCAATAATGCTTTGGCCCGGGCGCGGACGCGTCTCGGGCAGATTCGGCTGTCAGACTATCGGGGCGAAGGTTAAGGCCGCATTAAGGTTAAGCCATGGTTCACCTGCCGGCCTCAGCGGCCGAGCCATTCACGGTCGAACATCTCGACGAGGGGCTGGAAATCATCGGTGGCGATCTGGTCGGCGCCAGCATCGCTGGCACGCGTCAGAAACCTGCGCAGCTGCAGGTCGGCGACGTCGGGCTGGGCGAGATCGATGTCGAACCTCGCCAGATCCTGCGGGATCGTCAGGGCCGGATCGAGATAGCCGTCGCCCGCATTCGACTGCATATCCGCCTGCTTCAGCCGCACCAGGACGACACGCGTGGCCGAGGGCTGGGACTCCGGCCCGAGCACGGTCGTGCCGGCAAGGTATCCGCCAAGCACGCTTCCCGGCGGCGAGAACGGAAACAGCGCGAAGAAGAAATGGGTATCGTCGCCTGGTCCGCCGACATGGATGTAGACGCTGCGCCGCGTGACGGTCACATGACCCTTGAGCTGCAGCCGCATCGTCGGCAGATGTTCTATATAGGTCGCGGTCAGCCGCTGCGGCCCGTGCTCCTGTTCGATCACCAGCGTCCCACGGATGAACTGGCCGCGAAAATATGGCGACCAGCTGTGCGAATAGCAGGCATAGCGGCCGACGATCGTGGCCCCCCTGTCGTCCTGCCCCGGCTGCTGGGGCTTGCCGAAAGCCATCGCTCTCCGCTCGAGTTGCTGGCGATCCCTGCCATGGTGTTCGCATATCTGGCCGACGAAGCTGTCCAGGTCGCAGTCAACGATCCAGTCGGCCTGCTTGGGAAGTTCGAGCATCTTGATCCAGTCTTCGTAGACGCTGAACTGTCGCGGCGTTGACCGGCCCTGGAGCCATTTGTCGGCCCGATCGACATCGAATGCGGTCGCCGGATTCACCCGCCTGAAGGCCGCCGCCAAATCCTTCCGCGTCGCTGCGCCAACAAAAGCCGCAGTCAGGCGCAGCTTTCGGTCAATATTCATTCCACTAATTCTCCCCCAGCGCTCCAGTTCGACATATTTTCTTCTTTGCCACCGAAAGCAAGCCACCTCAGGAACTTCCGGGAAATTCCGTAGTGTTCCGGACGTTCCGCTCCCATTGCATTTACACTGCGGCCAAGTCGCGAGATCGTCCGCTCGCACGATCGGGCATTGTCGCCGGGGGGCGTCAGAATGCCCGATGGAGCGGGCCATAGGCCCAGGCCGGCTTTCCCGGCTTGGGCCGGCGCCCTTTGCAGAAGTCCCCGATTTCAGCACCGGAAGGGCGCAAACTCATGCAAGGTGACGCGATCCAGTTGCAGCAGGCCGTCGAAGGCTGCGCCAAGGAGCCTGCTGTCCGGCAGCGTTCCTTTCTAGCCAATGTCCTCCTTGGCGCGATTGCGCTCTTTTCGTCGGTGAGGTCGCGCACGTATCCCGGCGAACAAGCTGACGGACTCGATGCTTTAGACATGCTAGGCGGCTGGCAAGGCTCCGACGCGCGGCGTCGGAAGCGCTAGCCATCTCTGGCAAGCGTTGCCTTCCTCGCCGCCCGGCGTCCGCCGGCCAAGGGCGGTGTTATCCCGTCGACCACTCGATTTGATGCAACCATGGCGGACTTGGGTCGTTGGTAGGGCGAGGGAACAACCAAGGAGAAGCAGAATGAGAAAGCTGATTTTGGCTCTTGGAGCCGCGGCACTCATGGCAGGCGCAGCATGGGCGGCCTCGGCCGACGGCGTCGTCAAGGAGTTCAACAAGGACACCCGCGTCATCACGATGGAAGATGGCAAGAGCTACACCGTGCCCGCTGACGTCGCACTGCCGGCCGATCTGGCCGCCGGCATGAAGGTCACGGTCACAGTGGCCGACGACGATGCCACCAAGGTAAGCGCGGTGACGATGTCCGCCATGTAGACCACCTCCTGTGGACCTATTGGCAGGAAAAACCCCGCTCCCCTCCGAGCGGGGTTTTTCCGTTCCGGCGAGACAATACGGGCTTGCCGCGGCATCGGCATCGCCATACCTTTGTATATTAGCGAAAACTAAAAGGAGGCAACGATGAAGCACCATAGCATCGAGCAATTGCAAGCCTTCGCTGAAGTCCGTCCCGCAACTCCGCGCTTGCCGATGACGCGAACCCAGCGCCTCGAACGTTGGGCCGAACTTCTGCAGCGCGAGCCGGAACGGCGCCTTGGAACGCTTTCAGGCACGGAATACACGCCTCGCGCCGCACGGCAGGCACTGCGCGTCGCGGGCTCGCCCATCACCGTGGCATTCGAGGACGCGGGTTTCCGGGCCGACGGCCTTGCCGACGACAGCTATGGCGAGGCAAAGCGCTTCTTCGACCTGTCCGACAGGCAACTGCACAACATCGTCTGCTACTGCCATTTCGGCGAAGCGGTGCGGGGTGCCAACGCCGCCCGCCGCGTGCGCGCAGCGATCGGTTTGTGGCCACGGATTCGGGCGTTTTTTGCCTGATTTGATGCGCTCGGCATAAAAAGAGGGCCCGGATTGCTCCGGGCCCCAAGGCGTGGGCGCTTTTCGGGCGGCCACGACGGGATAGGGAGGATGCGGCGGCAAGTTTTTCGATCCGCCGCCGGCCGGAATTACGTGTGGTAGGCCACTTCGCCATGCGAGGTCAGGTCGAGGCCTTGGCGTTCGGCTTCGACGGTCGGGCGCAGTCCGATCAGCAGATCGACCAGCTTGTAGAGCACCAGCGAACCGACGCCGCACCAGATCACCGTCACCGACACGGCGAGGAACTGCGTCCAGACCTGGCCGGCGACCGACATGTCGCCATAACCGATGCCACCGAGCGACTCGGCATTGAAGATGCCGGTGCCGATCGCGCCGACGATGCCGCCGACGCCGTGGATGCCGAACACGTCGAGCGAGTCGTCATAGCCGAGCTTGATCTTCACCACCGCCACGAAGAAGTAGCAGATGGCCGAGGCGATGGCGCCGAGCACGATGGCGCCGACCGGACCGACGAAGCCGGCAGCCGGCGTCACTGCAACGAGGCCCGCGACCATGCCCGAGGCCGCGCCCAGCATCGAAGCCTTGCCGCGTGCGACCACTTCGATGATCACCCAGGCAAGGATCGCGCCGGCGGTGGCGGTGAAGGTGTTGATCATGGCGAGTGCTGCGCCGCCATTGGCTTCGAGGTTCGAGCCGGCATTGAAGCCGAACCAGCCGACCCACAGGATCGAGGCGCCGACCATGGTCAGCGTCATCGAGTGCGGCGCCATGTTGTCCTTGCCGTAGCCGGTGCGCTTGCCGACGAGCAGGGCGCCGACCAGCGCGGCGATGCCGGCATTGATGTGCACGACCGTGCCGCCGGCAAAATCAAGCGCGCCCCAGCCATAGATCAGGCCGTCCGAATCCCACACCATGTGGGCGATCGGGAAGTAGACGAAGGTCACCCACAGGGCCACGAACAGCAGCACCGCCGGGAACTTGATGCGCTCGGCGAACGAGCCGACGATCAGCGCCGGGGTGATGCAGGCAAAGGTCATCTGGAAGACGATGAACACATATTCGGGAATGACCACGCCCTTGGTGAAGGTCGCGGCCATGCTTTCCGGCGTCACGCCGGCAAGGAAGGCCTTGCCGAGACCGCCCCAGTAGGGGCTCGGCGCGTCGCCGAAGGCCATCGAGTAGCCCCAGAACGTCCAGATCACGATCACCAGCGCCACGATCATCGTGCACTGCATCAGCACCGACAGCATGTTCTTGGCGCGCACCAGGCCGCCGTAGAACAGCGCCAGGCCCGGCAGCGCCATGAACAGCACCAGCAGCGACGAGGTCAGCATCCAGGCGACGTCGCCCTTGTCCATGACATCAGCGGGTGCTGGGGCCGCCGCAGCGGCATCGGCTGCCGCGGGTGCGGTTTCCTGGGCGAAGGCCGCGACCGTTCCCAGGGCGGCGAGCGCGAGCGTGCCAAGCAAGGCCGAGCGCGCCGCCGTCTTCAATGAGGTTGGAATTTGCATTGAGGTCTCCATGAGAATTGGTTGGCCCGCTCAGAGCGCGTCGGTGTCGGTTTCGCCGGTACGGATGCGCACGGCCTGGTCGATGCCGAAGACGAAGATCTTGCCGTCGCCGATCTGGCCGGTCTTGGCGGCCCCGGTGATCGCCTCGACCGCCTTGTCGACGAGGTCGGTGCTGACGGCGACTTCGATCTTGATCTTGGGCAGGAAGCTGACGGCATACTCGGCACCGCGGTAGATCTCGGTGTGCCCCTTCTGGCGCCCGTAGCCTTTGACTTCGGTGACGGTCAGGCCTTGGATGCCGACATTGGTGAGCGCTTCGCGCACCTCGTCGAGCTTGAACGGCTTGATGATGGCCATCACGATTTTCATCAGGTTTCACCCCTTGCTGTTGCGGGTCCCCCGCGTTGCAGACGTCGCCAGCGGACCCGAAAGCCACCGGTGAGTGACCTACGCCATTCAAGCTCCGTGCCAGTTTGCATTGGCACAGGCTAAGCTATTGAGATTGAAGTGAAATGCCACATGGCCATGCAGCATCCTTCGCAGGTGCAGCAATGCACCTGCTCACACAATGTGCATAAATTCTAAAATGCCTAGTTTGTAGGCTTGCTGCGCAGGCGGATCAGCCCTTCCTGCGCCACCGATGCGATCAGCGTGCCGTCCTGGGCGTAGAGCGCGCCGCGGGTGAAACCGCGCGAACCCGAGGTCGAAGGGCTGTCCTGGGTGTAGAGAAGCCAGCCGTCCAGCGCATGTTCGCGGTGGAACCACATGGCATGATCCAGGCTCGCCGCCTGGATGTCGGGATCGAAGATGCCGCGGCCATGGGCAAAGGTTGCCGTATCGAGCAGCGTCATGTCGGAAAGATAGGCAAGCACCGCCGCGCGCAACGCCCGATCGTTGGGCACCGGCCCGGTCAGGCGCAGCCATACCTTCTGCAGCGGCGGCAGCTTGTCTCGGCTCGAATAGTGCTCGGCATAGACCGGACGGAGCTCCAGCGGCCGCTCCTTGGCCCAGAACAGCCGGATCTGCTCGGGCACATGCTTGGCTTCCTGCAGAAGCTCGCGCTGCGACCTCAGTTGCTCGGGCGGCGGCACGTCGAGCGGCATCGGCATCTGGTATTCGAGCCCCTCCTCTTCGACCTGGAACGATGCCTCGAGCGAAAAGATCGCATGGCCGTGCTGAATCGCCAGCACCCGCCGGGTGGTGAAGCTGCCGCCGTCGCGGATGCGGTCGACCTCGTAGACGATCGGCACGTTGATATCGCCCGGCCGCATGAAATAGCCGTGCAGCGAATGCACATGCCGGTCGGCCGTCACCGTGCGCTGTGCCGCCACCAGCGCCTGGGCGATGGTCTGGCCGCCGAACACCCTTTGCCAGTGCGCCTGCGGGCTGCGACCACGATACAGGTTGTGTTCCAGCTTCTCGAGATTGAGAATGCTCAGAAGCTCTTGTATTCCGGCCGGCATGCTTTCCCCTTTTCGGGACGAAGTATCCCCGGTTTCCATCAGGAAGCCCCCGTCGAGTCAAGGCGGGAAGCCTAGCCGTAAAGGACGCCGCCATGGTCACGCGCGAAACTGACGACAAGAAATCGACGCAGCTCGACGTGCTGGTCGCAGGTGCCGGCTATGTCGGCCTGGCAACCGCCGTATCGATCAAGCAGGCCCGGCCCAATCTGCACGTCGCCATCGTCGACGCGGCACCTGCCGAGGTCTGGCGCAAGGACGGCCGTGCCTCGGCGATTGCCGCTGCCGCCTGCCGCATGCTCGACCAGCTCGGCTGCTGGGAAGAGATCGCGCCAGAGGCGCAGGCCATCACCGACATGGTCATCACCGATTCGAAAAGCGCCGATCCTGTCCGCCCGGTTTTCCTCACCTTCGACGGCGAGGTCGGCTCCGGCGAACCTTTCGCCCACATGATCGAGAACAAGGTGCTCAACGGCGCGCTGCGCCGCCGCGCCACTGAGCTCGGCATCGACATCATCGAGGGCGTTGCCGTCGAGGCCTTCGAGGCGGGCATCGCAGGCGCCAAGGTCCATCTCGCCGATGGCGTCAGCATCGATACGCGCCTTCTCGTCGCCGCCGACGGCGTGAAATCCAGGCTGCGCGATATGGCCGGCATCAAGACCGTGCGCTGGGAATACGGCCAGTCCGGCATCGTCTGCACCGTCGCGCACGAACGCCCGCATGGCGGCCGTGCCGAAGAGCATTTCTTGCCCGCCGGCCCCTTCGCCACGCTGCCGCTCAAGCCGAAGGACGGCGTCAACCGCTCCTCCATTGTCTGGAACGAGCGCACCGAGGATGCCGAGAAGCTGGTCAACGGTGATCCGTTCGTCTTCGAGATCGAGCTTGAGCAGCGCTTCGGCCTGAAGCTCGGCGAGATCCGCGTCGAGGACAAGCCCCGCGCCTGGCCGCTCGGCCTGACCCTGGCGCGTGCCTTCGTCGCACCCCGCTTCGCCCTTGCCGGCGACGCCGCCCATGGCATCCACCCGATCGCCGGCCAGGGTCTCAATCTCGGCTTCAAGGATGCGGCAGCCCTCGCCGAAACCATCGTCGAGGCCGACAGGCTCGGCCAGGACATCGGCGCGCTCGACGTGCTCGAACGTTACGAGCAATGGCGCCGCTTCGACACCGTGCGCATGGGCGTCACCACCGACGTGCTCAACCGGCTGTTCTCCAACGACATCGCCCCGGTCCGCGCCCTCCGCGACATCGGCCTTGGGCTGGTCGACCGCGTGCCGCGCCTGAAGGAGTATTTCATCCGCCAGGCGTCCGGCCTGACGGGCGAAACGCCGCGGCTGCTCAAGGGCGATGCGATCTAGGGACGGGTCTGTTCCACCTCTGCCCTAAGGTCTGCCAATCGTGGAGCCCTCTTCCACTCGCAACACCGGTGGTCTCTGTCACTCGCAACACCAGAGGTCTCTGCCAATCGCAGCACGGAGCTCTCTGGCAATCGCAGCACCTGAGATTGGCGGAGGCGCCCCCGCATCCGTCATCCTCGACCTCGTGAGCGAGCGAAGCGAGCGGAGAGTGTCGGGGATCCATGCCGTGACGCCGGCAAAGCCAGAACCGGTCCAGAACTCGTTCCTCCACCTCCGCAAGTCCAGTTGGTCGGTTGTGCGTCCTTCGACAAGCTCAGGATGAGGACCGTTGACGCTATATCTCTCTCGTCAAATCTGTCGATTCTAACGCAGGCAGCACCGAACGTCGGCAGCGCCTAGGGTCCTCATCCTGAGCTTGTCGAAGGACGCACTCCCAAGCAACCTCGCCTGGACACCGGCCTCCCGGAGCGGACGCCAGCATCAGCGCCACTGCCCCCACCCTGACCCTGCCGAAGGGTGAGCCTGCCGGGCCGAACTCCAAGGACGAGCGCACAACAAGCAGACATTTTCGCAAGACAGTTTTTTCGCACGACGTTGCTTTCCTGACGTCGGAAAGCTGGCAGGCGCGCCAGCCAGCGCTATAGTCTCATCCGGCTGCCGAACCCGGCCCCGTCAGAAATCATGGAGAACATCATGAACCACAGCGCCAACGCCGTCTGGAAAGGCAATCTGAAGGAAGGCTCGGGAACACTCGACACCCAGAGCGGCGCGCTCAGGGGCCAGCCCTATTCGTTCAAGGCGCGCTTCGAGGATGAAACCGGCAGGTCCGGCACCAATCCCGAAGAACTGATCGCCGCTGCCCACGCCGGCTGCTTTGCCATGCAGCTGTCGCACTTCCTTGCCGAAAACGGCACCCCCGCCGACAAGCTCGACGCCAAGGCGGTCGTGACCCTCGTTCCGGGCACCGGCATCACCGAAAGCGCGCTCACGCTTGTCGGCAGCGTACCCGGCATCGACGACGCCAAGTTCCAGGAACTCGCCGCCAAGGCAAAGGAAGGCTGCCCCGTTTCCAAGGCGCTCGGCGCCATCAAGGTCTCGCTCGACGCCAGGCTCGCCTGAGCCGCAAGGGGCGCCGGGCGACGGCTCGGCGCCCTTATGCCGCCAGCACCCCCGCACGTATGTCCGACGGCGTGGCGCCGTAGCGCCTGCGGAACGCCCTGTTGAAATAGGACAGGTCGTTGAAGCCGGCCTCATAGGCGATGTCGATGATGCTGTGCCCGGCCCAAATCGGATCGGCCAGCATCCGGTGCGCCCGCATCAGCCTCTGCCCGAGCGCGAATGCGGTGAACGACAGCCCCTCGCCTTCGAACAGCTTCCTGACATAGCGCGCCGACAGCCTGTGCTCGGCGGCGACCGCCTCGGCCGAGAGCCCGCGCAGGTCGGCGCGCGCCGAAATGTCGGCCTTGATCGCCGCCAGACGCGCAGCCCGCAGGCCGCGCCCCATCGCCACCTGCTCCGCCTCGCGCGTCGCCCCCAGCGTCAGCGCCGTCAGGTCCAGCAGATGGCTCGCCACCTTGCGCGCCATGTCGCCGGGCAAGGCATCGTCCAGTCGCTGCAGGGCGGTGGCATAGCTCAGCAGCAGGTGCATAGGCCCTTGGTCCACGGCGATCGGCCGCATCATCAGTTTGGATACGTCTCCAACCAGCGGCTGCAGCGCCTTCCGCTCGAAGCGCAGATTGACATAGGTGAAGCCTGGCCGCGTCACATTGGCGCCGGTCCGGCCGCCGGGCACGAACATTGCGCAGCCAGGCAACACGCTCTCTTCCTGCTTGCCGATCTGCATGTGGCTGCCGCCGGCGAGAGCGGCCAGCAGAATGATGTCGTCATTCTCGATCATCTCGGATTTGACGCCGACCTTGATCGGTGAGGCGGTGCCGGTAGCAATGCCTATCCCCGGCAGCAGCCTGACCCGCATGTCCATCTGGACCGGACTATCGTCGACGGGTTCGAGATCGGCCTTGAGGATCGTCTTGCCGTAGACCTCGCGCAGCACGGGCAACCTGTCCTCTACCGGCAGGTCCTCCGTCACGATGCGAAATGAAGTGAACTGTCCGTCAGCGGCCATCGACTCACCCAACTAGATACAACCCATACGCGAAGCTGCGCTTTGTAGTTCGCGTCAGGCGATAGGTCAATCCAGGACCGCCCAGACCCGTCGCAGGTGCCGTCCCGTCCAAGAATATGCTGTGGCGCGTCTCTAGTTTGCCGCTCGCAAATCGAATTTGGTCCAGTCCAGCCACGGGGAAACGGGCATGCACCATCTTCAATTCTGGAAGACCTTGGCGGCCCTGGCCGCGGCGGGGTTCAACCCGCGCGCGTTTCTGGCGCCGATGGCATCGGGCAGCAAGCCGCCAAAGCCGGCCGAGCCGAAGCCGCCAAGGGAGCGAAACGAACGGAGGCGCTGAGGGCCGGGATCGTTCGGATGACAGGTCTGGCTGCATCGCAAGCAAGCTGGGGGCAGTAGCACTTGCGGCAGCACAGCGGCCGGGCGTCGGGTGGGCAGACCCGGCGTCCGGCCATTTTTTCGTTTGTTGCGCGGCAGACCGGACGAGCGCAATGCGTGGTCGCGGCGCGCCCCGTCTTCGAAACCAAAAATCGCCTGAAATGTTTACCCTCCAGGGATCAGCCTACCGGGAGGACCCTCATGCTGAATGTCCTGGAACCGCGCCACCAGAAGCTTGCCGGCGCAACCACGCTCGAAATCACCGACATCACCGCAGACGTCGCCCATCTCGACGGCTTCGACCATCACGAGCAGGTCTGGCTCGGCCGCGACACGGCGCGCGGACTGACCGCCATCGTTTCGATCCACACCACCGTGCTCGGCCCCGCCCTCGGCGGCACCCGCATCTGGCCGCACATCAGCTTCGAGGCTGGCGTCATCGACGCGCTTCGGCTGTCGCGCGGCATGACCTTCAAGTCGGCCATCGCCGGCCTGCCGCTCGGCGGCGGCAAGGCGGTCATTATCGCCGACGCGAAGAAGGACAAGACGCCGGCCATGCTCGAGGCCTATGCCGAGATGCTCAACACGCTCGCCGGCCAGTACATCACCGCCGAGGATGTCGGCATGACGCTCGCCGACGCCGACTTCCTCGCCGAGCGTGCGGCCAATGTCAGCGGCACCACCAAGGGCGGCAGCGGCAACCCCTCGCCCTTCACCGCCCAGGGTACCTTTGTCGGCCTCAAGGCCGCACTCCGCCACCGCACCGGCAGCGACAACCTCGCGGGCATACGCGTCGCCGTCCAGGGCCTCGGCTCGGTCGGCTGGTCGCTGTGCGAAAAGCTCCAGGCCGAGGGTGCGGTGCTCACCGTCTCCGACCTCGATGCGGCCCGCACCGCCCGCGCCGCCGAAAAGTTCGGCGCAACCGTCGTTTCCGGCGATGCCATCCTCTCGGCCGACGTCGACATCTTCGCGCCCTGCGCATTGGGCGGCATCCTGTCCGCCGAGACGATCCCGCGGCTCAAGGCAAAGATCGTCGCCGGTGCCGCCAACAACCAGCTTGCCACGGCCGAAGACGGCATGCGCCTGATCGAGCGCGGCATCCTCTATGCCCCCGACTACGTCATCAACGCCGGCGGCGTCATCAACGTCGCCGCCGAAATGGCCGAGGGCGGCTACAGCGTCGAGGCAGTTTCGCCGCGCGTCGAAAAGATCGCCGACACGCTGACCGCCATCTTCCAGCGCGCCGACCGCGAAGGCCGCACCACCGATGCGGTCGCTGAAGCCATGGCCCGCGAGATCGTCGAAGCGGCAAGGAAGTAGGCGCGGCCTTCCCTTCTCCCCTTGTGGGAGAAGGAAAGGCGCGCCGCGCTGTACCAAAAACAAAAACGGCCCGGCTGCTTCCACAACCGGGCCGTTTTCAATCTGTCCGCAACGCGCCTATCCGCCGACAGCGTCGAGCCGTGCCTTGAGCGCGGCCACTTCCTCTTCCAGAAGCCGGACGCGTTCCTCGAGCTCCGAAACAACGGGCGCGGCGGCGCTCGGTGCCCGGCTTGTCGTGACAACTGCGGCGTCGACATCGCCGGACAACAGATGCGCGAAGCGATCCTCGCGTTGGCCGGGTGCGCGACCGATCTCCTTGACCAGCGCCGGCCTGCGGCCGATCAGCATGTCGAGTTCGCTGCGCACGGCGTCGGCATCGGCGAAGTTCGCCATGCGCTCGGCGCGCGCGAGCAATTCGTAGACGGTCTGCGGTCCGCGCAGCAGAAGCAGGCCGATCAGCGCGCTCTGGTTGCGCGTCAGCGAGAATTTCTGCGCCATCTGATGTTCGTAGCGCTCGACGCGCGAGGCGAATTGCCGGCCCGCCAGCCCCTTCGCCTGCAACGTGCCGAGCGCCCGGGTGATGTCGACCATCTCCAGGGCCATGACCGGCTCGCGCGACGTCTTCTGGTTGGCCGCGGCAACCAGCGCGTTCGACGTCATCGGATAGACGTCAGGCGTCAGTTCCTTCTTCTCGATCAGGCAGCCGAGCACGCGTGCTTCGGCCGCGGTGAGGTGGGGTAGATCCATGTCCGTCATGTCAGCCACTATCGCCTCATATCCGCAGTTCGACCATCATCTTCTCTATTTCGGCTGGCGCGCCGCCACGGGCGCAACCAAAAGCCGATCGACGAAACCGGGCGCGCCGCTCCTGAGCAGATTGGCGTAGAGGTGGTAGCAGTTGAGCCCTATCGCTTCCGGAGAAAAGCTGGTCGCGATCCGCTCGCGCGCAGCCAGCCCCATGGCCTTCCGGCGCTCTACATCGCCGGCAAGCAGCTTGAGCGCACCGCTCCAGGCATCCGGATCGTAAGGCAACCCGAACCCCGATACACCTTGCTCTATGATCTCGGCGGTCCCACCGAAGTTCATCGTCAGCACCGGCACACCTGCGGCCATCGCCTCGGCCGGCGCCAAGCCGAACGATTCGCCCGGCAGACGGGACGGGGTGACGAAGATGTCGAAGGCAGCCATCATGTCTCTGGCGCCAGGTATTTTGCCAAGCAGTCGCAGCCGGTCACCGCCAGCCTGCCTGATCCGCTCAAGTTCCGTTTCACTTCCGCTTCCCACCACCGCAAACACAAATGGCGGCCCCAAGCGTCGGACAATATCGGCGACGAAGGCAAGGTTCTTGATGGGCCGTATCCAGCACACCGTGCCGACGACGATCTCATCCGCCGCGAAGCCGTATCTGGCCCGTAGTACAGCGCGTTCGGTTTCCCCCAATTCAGGGGACGGTGCAATTGCATGAGGAAGAACATCGCAACGCCCAGACCCGATGGCCCGCCGAAGCAAAGGCCTGCCCATCCAGTTGTTGACATGCGCCTTGGACGGCACCAGCAGGCGGGTAATGCGCCGGTTGAAATAGGTCATCCAATCGAACGGGCTGAGGAGGTTGAGGCCTTCGATCGCACCGTGGGAGAACACCACAGGCATTTCCGGCATACCGCGCAGTGCCAGCATGACGGGAAGCGCCACGGTGCGCCCCTGCCCGATGTGAATGATGTCAGGCGAGAAGTCTTCGATTGCCCGCTTGATGGAACGAACCATGGAGGCGCTCGGCAGATAGCGATGAACCTTGTTCATCGTCCGATTCCGGCTGCCGGCCCCGCGCAATTCCTGGATCGGAAGGACACGTATGGACACGCCCATTCCTTCCAGGGTTGGCGCGATGGGCGTGTCTAGGTGGTAGGTACCCTCGGTTAGGTAGAGAACGCGCATCGGGCGCGCCTCACACCCGGCGTTCGACCATCATCTTCTTGATCTCGGCGATCGCCTTGGCCGGGTTCAGCCCCTTCGGGCAGGTCTGGGCGCAGTTCATGATCGTGTGGCAGCGATACAGCCGGAACGGATCCTCGAGATTGTCGAGGCGCTCGCCCTTGGCTTCGTCGCGGCTGTCGATCAGCCAGCGATAGGCTTGCAGCAGCGTCGCTGGGCCGAGATAGCGGTCGCCGTTCCACCAGTAGCTCGGGCACGAGGTCGAGCAGCAGGCGCACAGGATGCACTCGTAGAGGCCGTCGAGCTTCTGGCGGTCCTCGTGGCTCTGCAGCCACTCCTTCGCCGGCTCCGGCGACACCGTCTTCAGCCACGGCTCGATCGAGCGATGCTGGGCGTAGAAATTGGTGAGGTCGGGCACCAGGTCCTTGACCACGGGCATGTGCGGCAGCGGGTAGATCTTCACAGCACCCGAAATGTCGTCGCAGCCCTTGGTGCAGGCCAGCGTGTTCGAGCCGTCGATGTTCATCGCGCAGGAGCCGCAGATGCCTTCGCGGCACGAGCGGCGCAAGGTCAGCGTCGGGTCGATGTTGTTCTTGATGTAGAGCAAATGGTCCAGCACCATCGGGCCGCAATCGTCGACGTCGACGAAATACGTGTCCATGCTCGGATTCTCGCCATCGTCAGGCGACCAGCGGTAGATCCGGTACTCGCGCAGATTGGTCGCACCCTGCGGCTTCGGCCAGGTCTTGCCCTGCTTGATCTGCGAGTTCTTGGGGAGTGTTAGTTCGACCACGATCGGTTCCTCACAGCTTGGCGCGCAGTTCCTTGCGGATGACGAGCTTGAGCCCGCTCCACACGGTGTCCACGGCACAGACCTTGACGTCCACCAGCCCCTTGGGCAGCGCCACGTCGCGAATGACATCCTCGGTGATGTCGGTGGCGATCTTCGACGCCTTCTTGGGCCAGGAAATCCAGACCGCGCCGTCGGGCGCGATCATCTTCTTGAATGTCCCGACATTGCCGTCGAGATCGGCACGTCGCCTGGTGAAGGCATGGACCACGTCGTGGCCCTCGCCTGCCTCATAGATCCCTGGCCAGTCGGTCAGCGTCTTCGCTGCAAACGCGCGCGACAAAGCCAGTTCGCCAAGCTCGTCCGGCAGGCCGACAAACACCACGCTCTGGCCGTCCTTGAGGCCGAGCTTCGCCGCAAGCGGCGTAGCCGAGTAACCGGCGGAGGTCTCCTTGACAACCATCATTGAGACCTCGCCGTAATAATATCGAGGATCGCCTCAACATCCGCAGACTCGCCCAGAAGCTGGAGAATCTCAGCAATCATTTGCTGCGGATCAAGCTCACGGCCGCGTCCCTTCCATTTTTGGAACTTTGCGAACGAATGGAGCTCTTGATACTGCTCAAGTGTCATATCAACGACGTCAACGGCAATTTGTGTCAACGCGATCAGCATTGAGTAAGCAATCGCCTTGAATTCAGACGAAGCGAAGAGGGCAGCAGCTTGGTCGTCCCGGCTGGTTATCGCCTTCAGGTGAGCACTGTACTCCCAATGAACGTGATCGCTCATCCAACCATAAAGCCTGCCAATAGAAGGCACAGACCTCGAGCTTTGGGTGATGGCCTTTGTGACCTTTGTTCCTTTTATCTCGGCCACATCATCCATTGCTCGGACGGCAAGCGACCAGGATATTTGTTCGAGCATCATGCGGCCGATAGCTACCGCTTCAAAAAGGGCGCCTTTATCTGCCTCGGCAAAAGCCCTCTCCAGACTGTAGGCCGATCGAACTAGTGTGAGGTCAGCGATCCACTCCCCGACCCGAGCCGGCCTATCGAGAAGCGCCGGATACGCCTTCAACAACTCAATGGCGGCCGACAGGTCGCTCAAACAAAGATGACGAAACTTTCTATCAAACCTAGCATTTCCGCCAGGATCTTCTTCGTATTTTACATCTTTGAGGTAAGTCTTGCGGACATGATCTATTGAGTTGTTTTGCAAGAAAAACGTGATGGTCGCAGCGCTAACCATCTCCCGAAGCCGGGCAGGATAGTTGCTATTGACCCCTACTGGAAACCCCGTCTGGTTCACGTGAATTTCCAGTTCCTCACGCATATGGAGCGGAAAGGCAGCCTGAACGTCTGCGAACTGCCGTTCGCCAACATCTTCGGACGGTTCGAACTGCCTAGCCACGGCTCAGTACACCCGCGCCTTCGGCGCGATCTTTGCCAAGCTGATGCCGCCGTCTTCTTCCTTGAGCAACGGCTCGGTGTGCACCGGCCGGTAGGTCAGCGTCACCTCGCCGTCCTCGGCGACATTTGCCAGCGTGTGCTTGCGCCAGTTGGCGTCGTCGCGGGCCGAGAAGTCCTCGCGGGCGTGCGCGCCGCGGCTTTCCTTGCGCGCTTCGGCGCCATAGACGGTGGCGATCGCATTCGACATCAGGTTCTCGAGCTCCAGCGTCTCCACCAGGTCCGAGTTCCAGATCATCGAGCGGTCGAAGACCTTGATGTCCTTCATCTCGCCCCAGATCTGGGAGATGCGCTTGCAGCCCTGCTCCAGCGACTCCTGGGTGCGGAACACGGCAGCGTCTTCCTGCATCGCACGCTGCATCTTCTCACGCAGCACCGCCGTCGGCGTGCCGCCATTGGCGTGACGCAGGCGGTCGAAGCGGTCCATGATCTTTTCGACCGAGGCCGCGTTCGGCGACGGGATTGGTGCGTTGCGGTCGACCACTTCGCCGGCGCGGATGGCTGCGGCGCGGCCGAACACCACCAGATCGATCAGCGAGTTGGAGCCGAGGCGGTTGGCCCCGTGCACCGAAGCGCAGCCAGCCTCGCCGACGGCCATCAGGCCGGGCGACACGCGGTCGGGGTTGCCCGCGGTCGGGTTCAGCACCTCACCCCAGTAGTTGGTCGGGATGCCGCCCATGTTGTAGTGCACCGTCGGCAGCACCGGGATCGGCTCGCGGGTCACGTCGACGCCGGCGAAGATCTTCGCCGATTCCGAGATGCCGGGCAGCCGCTCGTGCAGCACCGCCGGATCGAGGTGATCGAGGTGCAGGAAGATGTGGTCCTTGTTCTTGCCGACGCCGCGACCGTCACGAATCTCCAGCGTCATGCAGCGCGAAACCACGTCGCGCGACGCCAGGTCCTTGGCCGACGGCGCGTAGCGCTCCATGAAGCGCTCGCCCTCGGCGTTGACGAGATAGCCGCCTTCGCCGCGAGCGCCTTCGGTGATCAGGCAGCCCGAACCGTAGATGCCGGTCGGGTGGAACTGCACGAACTCCATGTCCTGCAGCGGCAGGCCGGCACGCGAGGCCATGCCGCCGCCGTCGCCGGTGCAGGTATGGGCCGACGTGGCGGAGAAATAGGCGCGGCCGTAGCCGCCGGTCGCCAGCACAACCATCTTCGCCGAGAAGCGGTGGATGGTGCCGTCGTCGAGGTTCCAGGCCACGACGCCGGTGCAAGTGCCGTCCGGCTCCATGATCAGGTCGAGGGCGAAGTACTCGATGAAAAACTGCGCGTTGTGCTTGAGCGACTGGCCGTAGAGCGTGTGCAGGATGGCGTGGCCGGTGCGGTCGGCAGCGGCGCATGTGCGCTGCACGGGCGGGCCGTCGCCGTAGTTCATCATGTGGCCGCCGAACGGGCGCTGGTAGATCTTGCCTTCTTCGGTGCGCGAGAACGGCACGCCGTAATGCTCGAGCTCGTAGACTGCGGCCGGCGCTTCGCGCACCAGGTATTCCATGGCGTCCATGTCGCCGAGCCAGTCCGAGCCCTTGACGGTGTCGTACATGTGCCACTGCCAGGAGTCGGGCCCCATGTTCTGCAGCGAGGCGGCGATGCCGCCCTGCGCCGCAACGGTGTGCGAGCGGGTCGGGAACACCTTGGTGATGCAGGCGGTCTTCAGCCCCTGCTCGGCCATGCCGAGCGTGGCGCGCAGGCCCGCACCGCCGGCGCCGACAACGACGACGTCGAACTTGTGATCGACGAATGTGTAGGCGGATGCTCCGCTGGTCTTGCCGTCCTTGGCCACCGTATCAGCCTCCAAATGCCAGTTTGAGCAGGGCGAAGAGCGAGGCCACGCCGACCGCTACGGTAAAGAAAGTATTGAGCATGATGAGGATCACCTTGAGGCCCTCGCCATGGATGTAGTCCTCGATCACGACCTGCATGCCGAGGCGCATGTGGTAGAGGCCCGAGAGCAGCATCAGCGCCAGCACCAGCGACACGAACGGATTGGCGAGCGAGCCGCGCACGGTCGCGAAATCGGCGCCGTTCAGAACGATCAAAAGGCCGACGAAAAACAGCATCAGCGGAATGTTGGCGACCGCAGTCAGGCGCTGGCGCCAGAAATGCTCGGTGCCTTCGCGGGCGGAGCCGAGACCGCGAACCTTGCCGAGCGGGGTGCGCATGTCGTGATTGTTGCTGCCGCTCATGTCAGGCACCCCGAACCATGTAGCCGACGATCCAGACCAGGGCGGTCAGCACCACAGAGGCGAACACCGTCGTCCAGGCGATCTTCGATGCGGTATGCTTCTCCAGGCCCACGCCGGTATCCCAGATCAGGTGACGGATGCCACCCATCATGTGGAATATCAATGCCCAGGTGTAACCAAGCAGCACCAGCTGCCCGATCCAGCTGCCATAGACCCAGCTGACGAAATCGAAATAGTGCTGCGAGGTCGCCGCCGCGATCAGCCACCAGGCAACCAGGAGCGTGCCGAAATAGAGCGCGCCGCCGGTGATGCGGTGCAGGATCGACGTCGTCATGGTGATTGGCGGGCGATAGACGGACAGATGCGGCGACAATGGCCGCGCACGCGATGTGGCTTGGGTTGCTTGTGATTTGCTCATGGCTCCCCCGGTCTGCATCCGAGCGTGGCTATGTTTGAATACGGCGCCGTCGCACCGTTTTGCGACGTCGGACTGCGCGCTTTCTAATGTGCTTTTTGCACCGCGTCAAAGTCGGAAAACCGTTCTGGCGCACCTATTTAGTCGCATCACGGCTTCAATCGATTGAACGCCGATCGCAGCTACCCGCTTGGGTAATCAGCGGGCGGACGAAGCCGGCACGAACGGTGGCAGACGCATCCCCCATTGGCGCAAACGCGGGCCTACCCGTCCGTTGACTGGGAGCGGCGACGGGGTTGCGTTCAGCTGAAATTAACCATGTTTGTTAATCAGCGCGGCTCGGGGCGACCCAGGCTCTTAACAAAGATTAAGAAAAGGTTAAGCTTCGAATCGAAACCTCGCGCCGCAAACCATGGAGATTGCGCGATGCGCCTCCCACTGGCTTTCATCGGAACTGCGTCCCTCGCACTCGCGGCGACGATCGCCTTGGCAACACCTGCCGCTTCCGGCGGCTGGGACCATGACCGCGTCTACGCCGATTCCTTCGGCAATCTCGTGGTCGACAGCGCCGCCGGCTACAAGCGCATCGTCGTCGGCCAGGGCCATTCGGCCCGCAAGCTGGCCGAATACACCCGCTCCGCCACGCCGAAGGTCGTCTACCTCGACGAGGGGCAGCGTGCCACGCGCCATTGCTACCGTCCACCGATGCTGCTCAAGGGCCGCAGCTACATGTACGGCTTCTCCGAGGGAGAGATCCCCCAGCCCGGCCTGCGCTGCTACTGATTTGGGTCAGGACTTGCTGCCGAAGGGCACCACGTTCGTCTCGGCCTGCATCTCGACGACACTGCCAGGCGCCACCCGCACGCAGTCGCGCCCATCCTTCTTGGCTTCGTAGAGCGCTGCGTCCGCGCGGCGCATCAGCTGGTCGATCAACTCGCCGCCCACCAGTTCGGCAACACCGAAGCTCGCGGTAAACCGCTGGTTCGACGGCAGTCCTTCGATCGGCAGGGCCGAAAACGCGCTGCGTGCGCCCTCAGCGAACAGCCGCGCCGCAGCCAGATGCGTGCCGGGCAGGATGATGGCGAATTCCTCGCCGCCGATGCGCCCCGCTATGTGGTGGCCCACCTTGGATTCATGGATGAAGCGCGCGAACGTCTCGATGACCCGGTCACCGGACAAGTGGCCATAGGTGTCATTGATCGACTTGAAATGGTCTAGGTCGGAAATCACCAGCGTCACCGGCAGGCCCTGGCGCTCTGCCTCGCGCAGCGCAATCGCAGCCTGGCGTTGGAACCCACCACGGTTGAGCAGGCCCGACAGCGCGTCCGTCTCCGACTTCTGTGTCGCGTCGGCAAGGATGTCGCGCACCAGGATCACCAGCAGCATCAGCGCGATGGACAGCGCGAACACCGTGCCCAGCGCCTGCGAGATCATCGCATAGGTGCTCTGCAGATATTGATGCGGATCGGAACCGGAACCGACGGCAAGCGCCAAGTAGGGCTTCGAGAAGAACTGCAGCGCACTCGTCAGGAGCACGCCGGTCAGGGCGTAGTCGAACTGGCTGAGCTTGTCCCGCGACCTGAGCACGATCGCCGCCCCCATCGCCTGCACCGCGGCGTAGGGCGTCTGGAACGTCATCATCCTAAGCAGCGAGTCGCGCGGCAGTCCCTGGGTGAAATAGACTGCAGCGGTGGCCAGCACCAGGAACACCAGCATGGTGCGCCATGGCGGCGCCACCTCGTAGCGGCGCGCCAGCCCGACATTCATGATGATCAGCGTGGCCAGGAAGGCAGCAAAATTGGCGGTGACGATGGGCCGCGTGTTCTCGAACCACGGGATCGAGAATTCCGTGCCGATATAGAGCAGGCCGGTCAGGTAGCAGAGCGCGAACCAGCGCGCTGAAACGCGCTTGGCGTCATAGATCGAGATCGCCATGAACGCCGCCGCCAGCAGGCCGGCAACGAACACATTGATCGTGAGAATGAACCCTGCACCGCTCATCGTCTGACGTCGTCTCCCACGGCCGGATCAAACCATATCCGAGAGAAAAAGACGTTAACGTGACCTCGCGGAAGCAGGACCTTTTCGACATCCTCAACAAATGGAAAAGGCGGCGGGCTCGCGCCCACCGCCTTGTGTTCGATACGCCGGATTGGCCGGCGCCTGATCAGTGCCAGTCGCGAATGTCGACGAAATGGCCAGCGATCGCCGCCGCTGCAGCCATCGCCGGCGACACCAGATGGGTGCGACCCTTGAAGCCCTGGCGGCCCTCGAAGTTGCGGTTCGAGGTCGAAGCGCAGCGCTCATGCGGCTTGAGGCGGTCGTCGTTCATGGCCAGGCACATCGAGCAGCCCGGCTCGCGCCAGTCGAAGCCAGCGGCGACGAAGATCTTGTCCAGGCCCTCGGCTTCCGCCTGCTCCTTCACCAGGCCCGAGCCCGGCACGATCATGGCGCTGACGGTCGAGGCGACCTTGCGGCCCTCGACCACCTTGGCCACCGCGCGCAGGTCCTCGATGCGGCCATTGGTGCACGAACCGATGAACACGCGGTCGATAGCGATGTCGGTGATCTTGGTGCCGGCGGACAGGCCCATATAGTCGAGAGCGCGCTTCTTGGAGTTGCGCTTGTTCTCGTCCTCGATCACTTCGGCATCCGGCACCACGCCGGTGACGGCGACGACGTCCTCGGGCGACGAGCCCCAGGTGACGATGGGCGGCAGCTTGGCTGCGTCGAGCACAACGACCTTGTCGAAATGTGCGCCTTCGTCGGTGTGCAGCGTCTTCCAGTACTCCAGCGCCATATCGAACGCCTTGCCTTTCGGCGCGCGCGGCTTGTCCTGGACGTAGGCATAGGTCTTTTCGTCGGGCGCGATCAGGCCGGCGCGGGCACCGCCCTCGATCGACATGTTGCAGATCGTCATGCGGCCTTCCATCGACAGCGCGCGGATCGCCTCGCCTGCATATTCGATGACGTAGCCGGTGCCGCCGGCCGTGCCGATCTCGCCGATGATGGCGAGCACGATGTCCTTGGCAGTGACGCCTTCCGGCAGCTGGCCGTCGACACGCACCAGCATGTTCTTGGCCTTCTTCTGGATCAGCGTCTGGGTCGCCAGCACGTGCTCCACTTCCGACGTGCCGATACCGTGGGCCAAAGCGCCGAATGCACCATGCGTCGAGGTGTGGCTGTCGCCGCAGACGATGGTCATGCCCGGCAGGGTGAAGCCCTGCTCGGGGCCGACGATGTGGACGATGCCCTGGCGCTTGTCGTTCTCGGAGTAATACTCCACGCCGAAGTCGGCCGAGTTCTTGGCCAGCGCCTCGACCTGGATGCGGCTCTCCTCGTTCTTGATGCCGTTCTTGCGGTCCGGCGAGGTCGGAACGTTGTGGTCGACCACGGCCAGCGTCTTTTCGGGATGACGCACGGTGCGGCCGGTCATGCGCAGGCCTTCGAAGGCCTGCGGGCTGGTCACTTCGTGCACGAGGTGGCGGTCGATATAGAGCAGGCAGGTGCCGTCGTCCTGGCGGTCGACAACGTGGTCGTCGAATATCTTGTCGTAGAGGGTACGCGGTGCGCTCATGATCTTGGATCCGTCGATGGCAACAATTGAAAATGGCCGGCCAAAATGCCGGAAGGAGCCCGTCGGCTCAGGGAAGTCGGCAGCTTAGGGCGCCGGAAATCCGGGCAAAGAACCGGGCGGGCAGGCGCTTGTGGTCCTGCAGCACGAAACCTTTGTAGGCCGGATCTCCAAAGAGCTCTTCCATGGCCTGCTCATATCAATCTTTTCGGCCCCCGGCAATTGCGATGGCGTCACCCGTCGTCATGGCCGCGCTTGCGTCCGGAACATGGTCCAAAAGTGGGGCCGGTTCTCGAAATTGCAACATGCTCGGCTAGGCATATGGAGCTCTCGCTCCGGCCGAAGGATGCAACAGCGCTACGGACGTCTGGTCTTCACCTGCGCCTTGCGCGCCACGGGCTTCTCATCCCGCTTGTCCTCGCTCAGGTCGAACTTCACCTCGATCGTGTGCATCAGGCCCAGGACGACAAGGACCAGCAACGTGCCGAAGCCGGCGATCTGCCAGAAGCCGAGCCCGGCGGCGAGGCCGATAGCCCCCGCCAGCCACATGCCGGCTCCAGTGGTCAGGCCCTGGATCTCACCTCGGGCGAACAGGATGGTACCTGCGGCAAGGAAGGCGACGCCTGCCGTCACCGCCTCGACCGCACGGATCGGATCGACCTTGACCATCTCCTTCATCCCGTCGGCCGTGAACATTGGCGCATGCACGATCTCGATGGTCAGGATGCCGAAGGTCGCGGCGGCAACGCACACCAGCACATGAGTGCGCAGGCCCGCCGGCCGGTTGCGCCATTCGCGCTCGAAGCCGATGACCGCGCCGAAGATCGTCGCCAGCAAGAGCCTTGCTACGATGACCGGAAACGAGGTGTAGGTCGGATGGCCGAATTCCTCGACGAGTTGTTCCATGGGACCCTCATGCTGGTTCGGCACCCAACGCGCCGAGACTGCCGAGGTTCCTTCGCCGCCTCAGAGGACTTCGAAAACGAAGGCCTGCACCAGCACCTCCGGCTCGGCCACCGCGAAGGCGCGGAACCGCGGGCTCTCCTCGACCGGCCGCCATTTTTCTGACGCCTCAAGCTCGGAGAATTTCGTCCGGAACCCACCTGCCTCCAGCACCACGTCTCGCACCGTGAAGATGACGAAGCCGCCCCGGCTGGTGATCCTGACCAGCTCGTCCAGGCTCGAAGCCGGCGCATGTCCCGCGGTGAACACGCCGGTCGAGACGATGGCGGCGAAATGCCCGTCGCGCCACGGCAGCCGCCTGCCGAGCGCGGCCTTGGTCAGCGCCGCATAACCACCGCGCGCCCGGGCCAGGTCAAGCATCTCCTCGGAAAGGTCGAGCCCTTCGATCTCGCCATAACCAAGTGCTGCTAGGTACGGCCCCGAAAGCCCGGTGCCGCAGCCGGCGTCGAGCAGTGGCCCGAGGCCTTTCGGCACATGCCGCGCCACCCACCCCGCGATCACGAAGGGCAGGCAGTAGCCGAGCGCCGCCGTCTCCCTGTCGTAGCCATTGGCCCAGGCCGCGTAGGCGGCGGCGAGCTCGGCCTCCGTCTCGGCGGCGTAGACCATGTCGAGCGCGGTCTTGTCGGCGTCTCCGGTCATGCTGCGCGGTCCCTTCGCATCCGCCGCTCCAGCGCCCTCAGGCCGAGTGACAGCCCGACGGTCAGGAGCAGATAGACATAGGCGACGATCGAATAGGTCTCGAAGAAGCGGAACGAGCCCGAGGCATAGACCTTGGCCATCTGGGTGATGTCGGCGACGCCGAGCACCGAAACCAGCGAGGAATCCTTCACCATGGCGATGAAGTCATTGCCGTAGGGCGGCAGGATCGTCCGAAACGCCTGCGGCCAGACGATCAGCCTGAAACGCTGATAGCGCGAAAGGCCCAAGGCCTTCGCCGCCTCGATCTGGCCGACATCGACGGCCTGGATGCCGGCGCGGAAAATCTCGGCGATGAAGGACGAATAGGCAATCGTCAGCGCGAGGATTGCCCGCCACAACAGCGAGAAGTCGCGTACCTGCATCGGCTCGACCAGCCCCGCCGCCTGCAGCGGTAGCGACAGCCAGTTCCATGCCGCCACGAAGGCTGGCGCGCCGACGAAGGCGATCCAGAACAGCAACACCAGGATCGGCAGCCCTCTGATGATCTCGACATAGAAGCGCGCGATCTGGCGCAGCATTTGCGAGTTCGACAGTCCGAGAAGGGCAATGAACAGGCCGAGCGCCGAGGCAAGTGCGAAAGCGACGACGGTGACGAACAGCGTCACCCACAGCCCTTTGACCAACGTTGACAGGATCTGGCCGTAGACGTCGCTCGCCGCGATCGCCACCGCGGCGGCAATACCGATCGCCCCGGCGGCCACCAGCCACCAGGGAAAGTCCGCCTTTGTGCCCGTACGGTGTGACGGCGGCATCTATCGAGTGACTGCTGGGGCTGTTGACGGCGGCGCCTTACGTCGCCCCCCTCTGGGCTGCCGGCCATCTTCCTCACAAGGGGTGAGATCAGGCTGGCCGCTTGGCTTTCGCCAACTTGCGATGTTGCCATATTGGCGTGGCTGGTGACGCTGCAGATCTCCCCCCTTGTGGGGAAGATGGCCGGCAGCCCAGAGGGGGGCAACGTGGAGCACTGACACCGAAGAATGCCCCAGACTACTGGCCCATCTTGTAGTCGAGGAACCACTTCTTGTTCAGCGCATCGAAGGTGCCGTCAGCCTTGAGCGCGGCAATCGCCGCATTGACCGGTTGAACCAGGTCCGAACCCTTCTTGAAGATGAAGCCGAAATCCTCGCTGCCCAGCGGCCCGCCCACCACCTTGAGCTTGCCTTCCGAGGCATCGACATAGCCCTGGGCCGCGACGCTGTCGGTCAGCACCAGGTCGACGTCGCCTGCCTTGAGCGCCTGCACGGTGGCGCCGAAGGTCTCGAACAGCTTGATGCGCGGGTTCTGTTCGTTGCCGTCGAGGATTTCGTAGACGGCGGTGTAGAACGGCGAGGTGCCCGGCTGCGCCGCGATCAGGCCGTCCTTGAGGGCGCCGAAGCTCTTGGCGTCGGTGAAGCGGGCCTCGTCGGCGCGCACCAGCATGAACTGCTGCGAACGCATGTAGGGATCGGAGAAATCGACCTTCTCCTTGCGGTCGTCCTTGATGGTGATGCCGGTCATGCCGAGCTGGTACTGGCCGTCGGACACCGCCTGGATCATCGCGTCCCAGGAAGTGTTCTGGTACTCGACCTTGAAGTTCAGGCGCTTGGCGATCTCGTCCATAGCGTCATATTCCCAGCCTATCTGCTTGCCGGTCTTGGGATCGATGAACTGCAGCGGCGGATAGGCGTTCTCGGTCACCACCACCACCGTCTTGCCGCCGAGGTCGGGCAGGCTCTGGGCTTGGGCAACGAAGGGCGAAAGCACGAGGGCGAGAGCGCCGGCAAGCGCGAGCTTGAGACTATTCATGATCAGTTCCCCGAAAATGCGCGAGACCGGCGACGCCGGTCGTTTGCGCGAGACTTTAGCTCGCCGCGGGCCGCATGCAAGCAGGCTCCATGCGTCGCGCATGGAAGAACTGGAATTCCATCCTCCGAAACGCAAAAGGGCGGCCGAAGCCGCCCTTTCGAAACACAAGTGCCGGAAATTACTCGGCTGCAGGCTCGGCCGCTGCTTCCGCAGCCTTGGCGGCCTCGGCTGCTGCCTTCTTCTCGGCTGCTTCCTGAGCGGCCTTCTCGGCGGCCAGGGCCTGGGCGGCGGCGACCTTCTCGGCCTCGATGCGGGCCTTCTCGGCGTTGGCTGCTTCGCGCTCGGCGTCGTTCAGCTTGCGGGCGCGCACGCCGGTGTTCTCGACGATACGAGCCGACTTACCGCGACGATCGCGCAGGTAGTACAGCTTGGCGCGACGGACCTTGCCGCGGCGGACGATCTCGACGCCCTCGATCATCGGCGAGTAGACCGGGAACACGCGCTCCACGCCTTCGCCATAGGAGATCTTGCGGACGGTGAAGTTTTCCTGGAAGCCCGAGCCGGCGCGGGCGATCACGACGCCCTCATAGGCCTGCACGCGGGTACGCGTGCCTTCCGTGACGCGAACCAGAACGCGCACGGTGTCGCCCGGCTGGAATTCCGGCAGGGTGCGCTTGGCTTCGATCTTGGCGGCCTGTTCGGCCTCGAGCTGGCGGATGATATCCATCTCAACTATCCACTTCTTGTTCTTCCGACAGCCAGAGCGCCCACGCTCGCCTTGCAGTTCCAATGACCGCTCGGATATGCCTTGTTCCCTCGCGGGCCTTCCGGCAGGGGCGACTACACCGTCACTGTTGACGGGTCCGGTCGATTATTCGTCCGGTTCGGGCGGGCACATACCGCTATTTCAGCCATTTGTCACGCCTTGCAGTGTCTTTTTTACGCGCTTTGCGTGCTGTCGCGGCTTGCCGGACCTTGGACCAAGTGGCCGCCATCGGCAAGCCATGGCTTGCATCGCCGGCCCGGGCTACCTACAGACCCCCAGGCGCAGCGTATCGGAGCAGGCAACCCGTGACCCTCATCACAGTCGGAATCCTCTTCGTCGCGGGCTTCCTCTCGGGCGTCGTCAACGCCATTGCCGGCGGCGGCACCTTCCTGACCTTCGGCGCGCTGACCATGGCCGGGCTGCCGCCGATCTCGGCCAATGCGACGTCGTCGATCGCCCAGTTTCCCGGCTACATCACCTCGACCTGGGCCTATATCAAGGACATCCGCCGGATGTGGCGCGGCGCGCTCGCCTTCGCCGTCATCTCGGCCGTCGGTGCCCTGATCGGCTCGCTGTTCCTGCTATCGCTCGACAATGTCTCCTTCGGCGCGCTCGTCCCCTGGCTGCTGCTTGCCGCCACCGCGTTGTTCGCCGCTGGCCCCTGGCTCCGGCCGGCAAGACTTGCCGAGCGGCCTGAAGGCGCACCGTCCTCGCTCGCCGGCCGCATCGTCCAGTTCTTCACCTCGATCTATGGCGGTTTCTTCGGTGCTGGCATGGGCGTGATGATGCTGGCAACCCTCGGCCTCACCGAGGGCGGCGACTACCACCGCCTCAACGCGCTCAAGAACATGCTCTCCATCGTCATCGCAGCGGTCGCCATCATCATCTTCGCCTCCGGTGGCGTCGTCGCCTGGACGGCCGCTGCAGTCATGGTTCCGGGCGTCGCGCTCGGCGGCTATGCCGGCGTCTGGACCGCACGCCGCGTACCGCAGGCGATCGTCCGCGCACTGGTCGTCGCAGTCGGGCTGTTTTTGGCCTTTTACTATTTTACGAAGGGCTGAGCGGGTTCGGCCTATCGCTTTTTCTCGAGCCGCCCGGCCCAAAGGTCCGGCCGGCGTTCAACCGTCAACTTCTCCGCTTCGGCCCGCCGCCATTTGGCAATCTTGCCGTGATTGCCCGAGGTCAGCACCTCGGGGATCGCCCGGCCCTCGAATTCCTGCGGCCGGGTATAGTGCGGATGCTCCAGCAGCCCGCCCTCAAAACTCTCTTCCTCGCCCGATACCTCGTTGCCCATCACGCCGGGCAGCAGCCTGACCAGCGCATCGAGCAGCACCAACGCCGCCGGCTCGCCACCCGAGAGGATGAAGTCGCCGACCGAAATCTCTTCCAACTCACGCGCCTCGATGACGCGCTGGTCGACGCCTTCGAAGCGGCCGCACAGGATGACGGCACCCGGACCAGCCGCCAACTCGCGCACGCGCTCCTGGGTCAGCGGCTTGCCGCGCGGGCTCATCAGGATGCGCGGGCGCGTATCGCCCTCGGGCGAGGCATGGTCGATCGCCTTGGCCAGGATGTCGGCGCGCATCACCATGCCGGCGCCGCCGCCGGCAGGCGTGTCGTCGACGGTGCGGTGCTTGTCGGTCGCAAAGTCGCGGATCTGCACGGCTTCAAGCGACCAGTCGCCACGCTCCATCGCCCGCCCCGCCAGCGACAGTCCCAGCGCGCCCGGGAACATCTCGGGATAGAGCGTGAGTACGCTGGCCCGAAACATCAGCGATTTCCCCCGGCATCCCTGGGTCCGCGCGGCCGACCTTTATGCTCGAACTCGCCGTCGGAAGGTGCGTCCGCGTCGTCTTCGTCCTCAACCAGCCCGGCAGCAACCGTATCGATGGCGACGAAGCCGCCAGCGATGTCGACCACGGGCACCGCAGCTTGCGTGAAGGGAATCAGCACGCCCTTGCGGCCCTGATACTGGATTTCCAGGATGTCGCCGCCGCCGAAATTCTGCACGGCAAACACCTTGCCGACCGGCTCGCCATTCTCATCGCGAACCGCAAGCCCGACAAGATCGGTGTGATAGAATTCGCCCTCCTCGCCATCGTCGGGCAGCGCCGAACGGTCGACGAACAGCTCGGTGTTGGTCAGCACCTCGGCGGCGTTGCGGTCGTTGACGCCCTTGAAGCGCACCACCACCACCTCGTTGGCCGGCCGGATCGCAGCGATCTCGAAGGTACGGCCGTCCTTGGCGTAAAGCGGGCCGTAGTCGGCCAGCGCCAGCGGATCGCCGGTAAAGGTCTTCACGCGCAGTTCGCCCTTGATGCCGTGGGCGGCGCCGATCACGGCCATCTGGATTGGATTTTGGGGTCTGGCCATCGCCTGCTTCACTGCTTGCTAACTTCGCTCGTTCAACACTGACTTATTCAATCGGACCCGCGCTGCCAATGCAGGAATTCCTCATCGCCGCAAAACCCGACCTCCAGGCGGCCCGAGAAGGCTGGCTGAAGTCGCTGGCCGGCGAACGCCGCCTGTCGACGTCGACCGTCGATGCCTACGAACGCGACACGCGCCAGTTCCTGCAGTTCCTGACCGGCCACAATGGCGGCCCACCCGGCATTTCCGACATCCGAGACCTCCGCCCGGCCGACCTGCGCGGCTATCTCGCCTCGCGACGGGCTGACGGCGCCGGTGCCCGCACGCTTGGACGCGGCCTTGCCGGGGTGCGCTCGCTGCTGCGTTTCCTCGAACGCCAGGGCTTGGTCAACGCCGCCGGCTCCACGGCGCTGCGCGCGCCGAAGCAGCCGAAATCGCTGCCCAAGCCGCTCACCGCAATCGACGCCAAGCGTGTCGTATCGGCAGGCGAGCAGCTTGCCGAGGAGCCCTGGATCGCAGCCCGCAATGCTGCCGTGCTCACCCTGCTCTACGGCTCGGGCCTGCGTATTTCCGAAGCGCTCAACCTGTCCGGCACGGAGCTCGCCTCGCCCTCAGATACCGTGCTGCGCATCACGGGCAAGGGCGGCAAGACGCGCCTCGTCCCCGTTCTGCCGGTGGCACTGCAGGCGGTCGCAGAATACCGCAAGCTTTGCCCATATCACCTCGCTGCCGAAGGCGCGCTTTTCCGCGGCGCCCGCGGCGGCCAGCTCGACCCGGCGATCATCCAGCGCGAGATGCGCAAGATGCGCTCGGCCTTGAACCTGCCCGACACGGCAACCCCGCACGCGCTGCGCCACTCCTTCGCCACCCATCTGCTCGGCCGTGGCGGCGATCTGCGCACCATCCAGGAGTTGCTCGGCCACGCCAGTCTGTCGACTACGCAGATCTATACCGGCGTCGACACCGCCCGCCTGCTCGAGATCTACGACGCGGCGCACCCTCGCGCCTGACATCTCGAGGCTGACAATTGTCACGGCGGCATTAACCGTTTTGCCGCTTTTGGCGGCTACACCAATGCCCATGACACGTCTCGCCGCCTTTGCCGACCGCGCATCGTTGCTATCGCTGAAGCTGCTTGCAGCGCTCAACGTACTGTTCTTCGTCCTGTTCTTTGCCGTCGCGTTCCTGTTCGCCGGCAAGGCACGCGCCGAAGCGCCCGTCTGCACCGGCTCCGACATGCTGGCCGAGCTTGCCAAGGACAACCCGACGCTTCTGGCCAAGATCGGGGCCGAGGCCAAGGCCACGCTCAACGGCCAGGGCCTGTTGTGGAAGCTGGAAAAGCCCGGCCAGAAGCCGTCCTGGCTCTACGGCACCATGCATGTCACCGATCCGCGCGTCACCAAGCTTCAGCCCGCAGCGCAGAAGGCCTTCGACGGCTCGCACACGCTGGTCATCGAAACCACCGATGTGCTCGACCAGAACGCCATGGTCGCCAGCCTGATGAAGCAGCCCGAGCTGATGATGTTCACCGACAGCACCACGCTGCCGTCGTTGATGTCGCCGGACGAGCTCGCAACCGTCAACGCGGCGCTCGAAGCGCGCGGCATCCCGCCCGGCAGCGTCTCCAAGATGAAGCCGTGGATGCTGTCGTCGATGGTCGCCCTCCCGGCCTGCGAGCTCACCCGCAAGGCCGCGGGCGCGCCGGTGCTCGACATCCTCATCGCCCAGCAGGCCAAGGCCGCCGGCAAGCAGGTCAAGGGCCTGGAGACCGCCGCCGACCAGCTTTCGGCCATGGCCTCGCTGCCGATCGAGTTCCACATCAAGGGCCTGGTCGAGACCCTCAAGCTCGGTAACCGCATGGACGACGTCATCGAGACCATGGTCGTGCTCTACCAGCGCGGCGACACCGGCATGTTCTGGCCGCTGTTCCGCAACGCCCTGCCGTCGGGCGAATCTGACGATTCCGGCTACGCCGCCTTCGAGGAAGCGATGGTGACGACGCGCAACAAGACCATGGTCGATCGCGCAGGACCGCTCGTCGCCCAAGGCGACGTCTTCATGGCCGTCGGTGCGCTCCACCTGCCCGGCCCCGCAGGGCTGGTCGAGCTGTTCCGCAAGGCGGGCTACACCGTCACCGCTGCAGACCGCTAACCCCGCGCGTCGGCCGCCGCCCTGGCCAGCATCGCCGGAACGATGATGCGGTGGAACGGCATGACGACGGCGAGATAGATTCGGCCGAACCTGTTGTGAGGCCTGACCAGCGTCGTCGCACTCACCTCCTGCCGCCCCTCGCCCAGTTCCTTCACTTCGACCACCAGCCGGAAATCGAGATGGCGGTCGTCGAGGCCGAGAACCACCCGGGCCGGGGCCTCGCTGATCACGGGAAACATGCCGACCCGCTTTTGCTGCCCGGGGAGGTCGGCGTGCCCGGTTTTCAGCCCGAAAGGCCGCACCAGCAGGTTGCGCAGCATCATCAGCCGGCCAATCCAGGCCGGAACATTGACGATGGCCCGCTCGGCCGCCGTCATGGCATCCAGCGACTGCCCGCTGACCACCATGGCGTAGCGGTCGGCAAAGCTCGTGCCGGGCAGCAGTTCGTCCGGGTTGGAAAGGCATTGCACCACGGGCATGTCGCTGGCCTCAGGTCGCTGCATCTTTCTCGAAGCTAGCGCGTTTTGTGAGCGAAGGCGGCGTGGCGAAACGACGCCGCAGCGCCTCCCGGCCTCTGCACCGGGGTCGGCCTCCTGTATTTGCAGTCTTTTTTCGTCTCCGGTGAAACCGAAATGAGTTTCGCGCGTTGATTGCGATGTTCACGCAATGATTGCGGAGCGCAGCTGAGGGAGATCTCAATGGTGAACAATCCAGATCCAGGACGCCCAACCGGCCAGTCGAGCATGGGCAGCACGTGGCTGATAGCCATCATCGTCGTGCTGCTCGCTGCGGTGGCCTATTACATCTTCGGCCCGACCGGAGAAGCGCCGGCACCGGCCGAGCCCCCGGCTGCGACAACACCAGCACCCGCTCCGGCAGAACCGGCGCCCGCGCCAGCAGAACCTGCCCCTGCGCCCGCACCGGCAGAACCTGCCCCTGCGCCAGCTGAACCTGCGCCGGCGCCGGCGGAACCTGCTCCAGCTCCGGCCGAGCCAGCCCCGGCGCCTGCTCCGGCAGCCCCCGCCAACTAAGGTTGGTCTCCTAATGCAAACGGCCCGCTCATCGAGCGGGCCGTTCTGTTTCAGGCGTAATCGCCGATCTTACATGTGGATTGGCTTGAAGAACGTGGCGAGCGCTGCCTCCTTCACCGCTTCCGACATCGTCGGATGCGCGTGGCAGGTACGGCCGAGATCTTCCGACGAACCACCGAACTCCATCAGCACCGCCGCCTCGTGGATCATCTCGCCGGCACCGAAGCCGACGATGTGCACGCCCAGCACCTTGTCGCTGTCCTTGTCGGCCAGCACCTTGACGAAGCCGTCAGTGTGCAGCATGGCGCGCGCCCGGCCGTTTGCCGTGAACGGGAACTTGCCGGCCTTGTAGGCGATGCCGGCCTTCTTGAGCTCTTCCTCGGTCTTGCCTACCGAAGCAACCTCGGGGCTGGTGTAGACCACGCCGGGGATCACGTCGTAGTTCACGTGGCCGGCCTGGCCGGCGATGATCTCGGCCACCGCCACGCCCTCGTCCTCGGCCTTGTGCGCCAGCATCGGACCGGCAACCACGTCGCCGATGGCATAGATGCCGGCCACGTTGGTGCGCAGATGGCCGTCGGTCTTGACCCGGCCGCGCTCGTCCATCTCGACGCCGGCTTCCTTGAGGCCGAGGCCATCGGTGTAGGGCTTGCGGCCGGTGGCGACCAGCACCACGTCGGCCTCGATGGTCTCGGCAGCGCCGCCCTTGACCGGCTCGAAAGTCACGGTCGCACCCTTCTTGGCCTTGGCGGCACCGGTCACCTTGGAGCCGAGCTTGAACTCGAAGCCCTGCTTGGCCAGCATGCGCTGGAACTGCTTGGCAACGTCGCCGTCCATGCCGCCCAGGATGGTGTCGAGATATTCGACCACGGTCACCTTGGCGCCGAGGCGCGCCCAGACTGAGCCGAGCTCGAGGCCGATGACGCCGCCACCAACGACTACCAGATGACCCGGCACCTTCTCCAGCGACAGCGCGCCGGTCGACGACACGATCACCTTCTCGTCGAAGGCGACGTCGACGCCGGGAATACCGGCGACGTCGGAGCCGGTGGCGATGACGATGTTCTTGGTCTCGATCTCCTGGCTCTTGCCGTCAGAACCGGTCACGCCGACCTTGCCGGCGCCAAGCACCTTGCCGGTGCCCTGGAAGCTGTCGATCTTGTTTTTCTTGAACAGGAACGACACGCCGGTCACGTTGGCCGCAACCGTCGCATCCTTGTGCGCCATCATCTTCTTCAGGTTCATCTTCGGCGTGCCGACCTCGACGCCGAGCGCATCGAACGAATGCTGCGCCTCGGCCAGCATTTCCGAGGCATGCAGAATTGCCTTGGAAGGGATGCAGCCGATGTTCAGGCAGGTGCCGCCGAAGGTCGCGTTCTTCTCGACCACGGCGACCTTCAATCCGAGCTGTGCTGCCTTGATGGCGCACACATAGCCGCCTGGGCCCGATCCGATAACGACGACGTCATATGCCATGGTCCTGTCCTTCTCCTGGGCGCGCGCGCTCAGCGGCCGCCACTCACGTTCAAAATTGAGCCCGTCGTATATGATGCCTCATCCGACAAAAGCCAGATGACGGCATGGGCGACTTCTTCTGCCTGGCCTTCGCGCTTCATCGGCACCATCCCGCGAATGGCGGCGATCCGGTCGGGTTGTCCGCCCGACGCGTGGATTTCGGTGTCGATGATGCCGGGGCGTACGGCGTTGACCCGGACGCCTTCGGTCGCCACTTCCTTGGCAAGTCCGATGGTGAAGGTGTCGATGGCACCCTTGGCGGCGGCATAGTCGACATATTCGCCGGGCGAACCCAGCGTGGCGGCCGCCGACGAGATGTTGACGATCGCCCCGCCTGCGCCGCCATGCAGGCTCGACATGCGCTTGACCGCCTCGCCGGCGCACAGGATCGAGCCGATGACGTTGATGCGCATCATGCGCTCGAGGCGGGCCGCATCCATCTGGTCGACGCGCGCCTTGATGTCGACGACGCCGGCATTGTTGACGAAGGCGTCGAGCCGGCCAAAGGCGGCATCGACGGCAGCAAACATGCCAAGCACGTCGGCTTCGTTGCCGACGTCACCCTTGATGGCGATGGCCTCGCCGCCGCCGGCCTTGATCTCGGCCACCAGCGCGTTGGCGGCGGCTTCGTTCGACGCATAGTTGATCGCCACGACATAACCGGCCTTGGCGGCGAGCCGGCAGATGGCGGCACCGATGCCGCGGCTGCCGCCGGTCACCAGCAGGACTTTCCCTTGAGCGCTCATTCCTGGCACCCCTGTATCTCGAAGACGTCCCACGGCACTTTGGAAAAGCCGTCCGGACCATAGGCCGCCGACATGCGCAGCGAATGGCCGAGGTCGGCGAAGATCAGCTTCTTCGGCGCTGCGGCCCCAATGCGTTCGCGTGGCAGAAGCCCGACATTGCCCTGTTCGTCGACGCTGTAGATCACGCCTTGCCACACCGTGCAGGCATCCAGCTCCTCGCCGGTCACGTCGCCTTCCGGGCACTGGTGCATCAGCATGCCGTTCGGCCGCCCCACCTCGTCCGACCACATCACCACGCCGTCGAGCACGACGGAATTGTCCATCACCATCTTGAAGCTGTTGGTGACGGTGGCCGACTCCAGCGTCGGCCGGAAGTCGATCTCGGCCGCCTTGTCGCGGTCGCCATAGACGGCGAGCTCGATCGGGCATGCAGCATTGGCCGTCGTCGCCGACAGCATCGCCACAGCCGAGATGAGCGCCTGGAGCCGCATCAGCTTGCCTGCTGCGTGGCCAGCTTCACGCCAAGCCCGATGAAGATCATGCCGGTCGCCTTATTGAACCAGCGGCCCCAGGCAACGAAGCGCGCGCGCACCGAGGCCATGGTGAAGAACATCGACACGCCGACGAACCACGCGATCAGCACGACTGCCATCAGCAGCCCATAGACGCCCTTCACCGCAGCCGGCGTCTCATGGCTGACCATCGCCGTGAACAGCGGCACGAAAAGCAGGACCGCCTTCGGGTTCAGCGCGTTGGTGACGAACCCCATCAGAAAGCAGCGTGTCGCTGTAACTTCCTTGGTCTGGTCGGCTGCCTCCTGCGCATCTACTGAAGTCAGTTCCATCGGGTCGGCGCGCAGTGCCCTGATGCCGAGATAGACGAGATAGGCCGCACCGGCCCATTTCAGCATCGAAAACAGCAACAGCGACTTCGACACGATCAGCCCGATGCCCAGGATGGTGTAGCTGACGTGGAACAGCAGCGACGTGCCGATGCCGAAACTGGTGATGATTGCGGCACGGCGGCCATGCACCACGCTCTGGCGCACGACCATGACGAAATCGGCGCCTGGCACCACCATCAGCACCGAAAACACCGCCAGCAGGCCGGCAAATTCGAACGCATATTGCATCATGCGTTGCCGCTCCCGGCTTGCGCGCCCAGCGCCGCGTTGCCCAAAGGCGCGTTGAACGCCCAGACATGGCCGAACGGATCGCGGATGCGGCCGTAGCGGGCGCCCCAGAACACGTCGTCCGGTTCCATGGTGATCTCGGCTCCGGCGGCGACCGCGCGCTCGATGGCCTGGTCTACTTCGCCCGGCAATTTCAGGTTGATGTTGACGGTCATGCCGGCGCCGCCCCGCGACAGCGGCGACAGCACATCGGCGCCAAACTCGGGGAATTCGTCGTGCAGCATCACTTCGCTGCCGAACATGGCGAGGTTCGCATGCAGCACGCGAACCCCGTCATCGGCCATCTGCTCGAAGGTCTCGACCGCGTCGAACGCCTTTTCATAGAAGGCAATCGCTTCCTTGCCGCCCTTCACGCACAGATGCACCTGGATCGGGGGAATTTCCGGTTCGAAGGCCATGATCCGGTTCCTTTCGGCTGCGCAACCAGAGCGGGTTTTGTGAAACCCGCTCTACACGCCTCGACCTCAGAGGTCGAGAACCAGGCGTTCCGGATCTTCCAGGCTGTCCTTGACGCGGACCAGGAAGGTCACGGCTTCCTTGCCGTCGACGATGCGGTGATCGTAGGAGAGCGCGAGATACATCATCGGGCGGATGACGATCTGGCCGCCGACCACGACCGGACGCTCCTGGATCTTGTGCATGCCGAGGATGCCCGACTGCGGCGCGTTCAGGATCGGCGTCGACATCAGCGAACCGTAAACGCCGCCATTGGAGATGGTGAAGGTGCCGCCCTGCATGTCTGCGACCGACAGCTTGCCATCGCGCGCGGCGAGGCCGAGGCGGCCGATTTCCTTCTCGATCTCGGCGATCGACATCTGGTCGGCATCGCGCACGACAGGAACCACCAGGCCCTTTTCGGTGCCGACGGCGACGCCGACATGGGCGAAGTTCTTGTAGATGATGTCGGTGCCGTCGATCTCGGCGTTGACGGCCGGGATTTCCTTCAGCGCATGTGTCACCGCCTTGGTGAAGAAGCCCATGAAGCCGAGCTTCACGCCGTGCTTCTTTTCGAAGATGTCCTTGTACTTGGTGCGCAGCGCCATCACCGCGCTCATGTCGACCTCGTTGAAGGTGGTCAGCATGGCAGCCGTCGACTGCGCTTCCTTGAGGCGGCGCGCGATCGTCTGGCGCAGCTTGGTCATGCGCACGCGCTCTTCGCGCGGTGCATCGGCCACGCTTGAGGGAACACGTGCAACCACGGGCGCAGCAACCGGAGCCGCTGCGGGCCCTGAAACGCCCTTGGCGATGGCTTCGAGCACGTCGCCCTTCAGCACCTGGCCGCGCTTGCCCGAACCGGCGACCTGGTCGACCGAAAGATTGGTCTCGGCCAGCAGCTTGGCGGCAGCCGGTGCCGGCGGCATCTTGCGTTCCTCGATGGCCGGTGCACCGGCGACAGATGCGGTCTGTGCGACGGCTTCCTTGACGGTCGAGGCAGCATTCGGAGCCGACGCCTGCGCCACGGCAGCGGGCTTGGCAGCGGCAACTGCGCCGTCGCCGGCACCGATGGTGCCGAGCAGCGCGCCGACGCCGACGGTCTCGCCTTCCTTGACCGTCAGCTCGACCAGCACGCCGGCGGCGGGTGCCGGCACTTCGATGGTGACCTTGTCGGTCTCAAGCTCGACCAGGGGCTCGTCGACGGCAATCACATCGCCGGCCTTCTTGAACCACTTGCCGATGGTTGCCTCGGAAACGGATTCGCCGAGGGTGGGGACACGGATTTCGGTAGCCATTTTTTGCCTGTCCGTTCTTTGGTTATTCGCCGAGGGCGTCGTCGAGGAATGCCTGGAGCTGCGCCAGGTGCTTGGACATCAGGCCCGTCGCCGGAGAGGCGGCGGCCGGACGGCCGGTGTAGCGCACGCGCTGGTGCTTGGCGTCGATATGGGCGAGCACCCATTCCAGGTACGGATCGATGAACGACCACGCACCCATGTTCTTGGGCTCTTCCTGGCACCACACCATCTCCGCGTTGCGGAAACGGCTGAGCTCGGTGATCAGCGCCTTGGCCGGGAACGGATAGAGCTGCTCGACGCGCAGGAGATAGATGTCGTCGATGCCGCGCTTCTCGCGCTCCTCGTAGAGGTCGTAATAGACCTTGCCGGTGCACAGCACGACGCGGCGGATCTTCGAATCCTTGACCAGCTTGATCGGCTCGTTGCCGAGATACTGGGCGTCGTCCCACAGCAGGCGGTGGAACGAGCTTTCGCCCGAGATTTCCGACAGCGAAGACACCGCCCGCTTGTGGCGCAGCAGCGACTTCGGCGTCATCAGGATCAGCGGCTTGCGGAAGTCGCGCTTCAGCTGCCGGCGCAGGATATGGAAGTAGTTAGCCGGCGTCGTGACGTTCGCCACCTGCATGTTGTCTTCTGCGCAGAGCTGCAGGAAGCGTTCGAGGCGCGCCGACGAATGCTCCGGACCCTGGCCTTCATAGCCATGCGGCAGAAGGCACACGAGGCCCGACATGCGCAGCCACTTGCGTTCGCCACTGGAGATGAACTGGTCGAACACCACCTGCGCGCCGTTGGCGAAGTCGCCGAACTGCGCTTCCCAAAGCGTAAGCGCCTTGGGCTCGGCCAGCGAGTAGCCGTATTCGAAGCCGAGCACGGCCTCTTCCGAGAGCATCGAGTTGATGACCTCGTAACCGGCCTGTGCTGCCGACAGGTTGTTGAGCGGGATGTAGCGGTTTTCGTCGCGCTGGTCGTAAAGCACGGTGTGGCGCTGCGAGAACGTGCCACGCTCGGAATCCTGGCCCGACAGGCGGACCGGATTGCCGTCGAGCAGGATCGAGCCAAACGCCAGCGATTCAGCCGTTGCCCAGTCGATGCCTTCACCCGATTCGATCGCCTGGCGGCGGTTTTCGAGGAAGCGGCCGATGGTGCGGTGGACTTCGAAGTCCTTCGGCACCTCGGTCAGCTTCTTGCCGATTTCCTTCAGCGTCTTGACCGGCACCGCGGTCTTGCCGCGGCGCTGTTCGTCCTGGTTGTCGGCCGTGCGCAGGCCCGTCCACGCGCCATCCAGCCAGTCGGCCTTGTTCGGCTTGTAGGCCTGTCCGGCTTCGAACTCGGCTTCGAGATGGCCGCGCCAGTCGGCACGCATCTTGTCGACCTCGGACTGGTTCATCAGTCCCTCGCCGATCAGCTTGTCGGCATAGGTCTGCACCGTCGTCTTATGGGTGCGGATGTTGCGATACATGATCGGCTGCGTGAACGCAGGCTCGTCGCCTTCGTTGTGACCGAAGCGACGGTAGCAGAACATGTCCACGACCACCGGCTTGTGGAACTTCATGCGGAATTCGGTCGCCACCTTGGCCGCGAACACCACCGCTTCCGGATCGTCGCCGTTGACGTGGAAGATCGGCGCCTCGATCATCTTGGCCACATCGGACGGATAGGGCGACGAGCGCGAGAAGCGCGGGTTCGTCGTGAAGCCGATCTGGTTGTTGATGATGAAGTGCAGCGTGCCGGCGACGCGATGGCCGCGCAGGCCCGACAGGCCGAGGATTTCCGCGATCACGCCCTGGCCGGCAAATGCCGCATCGCCGTGCAGCAGAAGCGGCATCACCTTGGCGCGCTCTTCCTGCGGCACGATCTCGCCGCGCGCACGGCCAAACAGCTGGTCCTGCTTGGCGCGCGCCTTGCCCATCACGACCGGATCGACGATCTCGAGGTGCGAGGGGTTGGCGGTCAAGGACAGGTGGACCTTGTTGCCGTCGAACTCGCGGTCCGACGAAGCGCCAAGATGGTACTTCACGTCGCCCGAGCCTTCGACGTCGTCGGGCGCGTAGGAGCCGCCCTTGAACTCGTGGAACACGGCGCGGTGCGGCTTGGCCATCACATTGGTCAAGACGTTGAGGCGGCCACGGTGGGCCATGCCGAACACGACCTCCTTCAGGCCGAGCGCGCCACCGCGCTTCAGGATCTGCTCGAGTGCCGGGATCAGCGATTCGCCGCCGTCGAGTCCGAAACGCTTGGTGCCCTTGTACTTGACGTCGATGAACTGCTCGAAGCCCTCGGCCTCGATCAGCTTCTGCAGGATCGCCTTCTTGCCCTCGGCGGTGAAGGCGATCGCCTTGTCCGGCCCCTCGATGCGGGCCTGGATCCACGCCTTCTCCTCGGGATCGGAGATATGCATGAACTCGACGCCGAGCGTCGAGCAATAGGTGCGCTTGAGGATTTCGAGCATGTCGCGGATGGTCGCGTATTCGAGCCCGAGCACGTGGTCGATGAAGATCGGCCGGTCGTAGTCGGCCTCGGTAAAGCCATAAGCCTCGGGCGACAGCTCGTTATAGTCTTCCAGCGGCTTGGCGATGCCGAGCGGGTCGAGATTGGCGTGCAGATGGCCGCGCATGCGATAGGCGCGGATCATCATGATGGCGCGCACGGAATCGCGCGTCGCCTGCAGCACATCGGCCTTGGACGGCACGACACCGACAGCAGCGGCCTTGTCCTTGACCTTCTTTTCCAGATGCTTTTCGACCAGGCCCCAATTGCCGTCGAGTGCCGACACCAGTTCGCCATTGGCCTGCAGCGGCCAGCTCGGCGTCGACCACGAAGCGCCCTTGGCATTCTTGCGGATGTCGCCGGCGTCGTCCTTCAGCGCCGAGAAGAAGTCGCGCCACTCGGGATCGACCGCCTCCGGATCGTCAAGGAAGGCGGCGTGCAAGGCCTCGATGTAGTCGGCGTTGCCGCCATAGAGGAACGAAGTGAGGGAAAATTGGTCGTTGGCCTGATCGGATCGTGCCATCTTATCGCTCGGAGCCTCTGGCTCCTCTCCTGTTTCAGCGCGAGTAGTGAGTAGCGAGTAGCGAGTAGGACTTTGCTTTTGCTTGGTCGCTCATCGCTCTTCTCTACTCTCTATTCGCTACTTTCTATTGGCTATTGACTTAGCCCTTGATCGCCTCGACCAGCGTCGTGCCGAGACGTGCCGGCGACGGCGACACGCGGATGCCCGCTGCCTCCATCGCCGCGATCTTGTCTTCCGCGCCGCCCTTGCCGCCGGAAATCACAGCACCGGCATGGCCCATTGTCCGGCCTTCAGGTGCGGTGCGTCCGGCGATGAAGCCGGCCATCGGCTTGCTGCGGCCGCGCTTGGCCTCGTCGATGAGGAACTGCGCTGCGTCCTCTTCGGCCGAGCCGCCGATTTCGCCGATCATGATGATCGACTTGGTCTCTTCGTCGGCCAGGAACATCTCGAGCATGTCGATGAATTCCGTGCCCTTGACCGGATCGCCGCCGATGCCGACAGCCGTCGACTGGCCGAGACCGGCATTGGTGGTCTGGAACACCGCCTCATAGGTAAGCGTTCCCGAGCGCGACACAACGCCGACCGAACCCTTGCGGAAGATGTTGCCCGGCATGATGCCGATCTTGCACTGGTCGGGCGTGACGATGCCCGGGCAGTTCGGGCCGATCAGGCGCGAGGCCGAGCGGTCGAGCCGCGCCTTGACCTTGATCATGTCCATCACCGGGATGCCTTCGGTGATGCACACGATCAGCGGAATCTCGGCGTCGATCGCCTCGATGATCGCAGCAGCCGCTCCTGCCGGCGGCACGTAGACCACCGACGCGTTGGCGCCGGTCTTTTCCTTGCCTTCGGCAACCGTCGAGAAGATCGGCAGCGGCACCGAGCCGTCCCACTTCTCGCCGCCCTTCTTGGGGTGGATGCCGCCGACCATCTTGGTGCCGTGATAGGCCAGTGCCTGCTCGGTGTGGAACGAACCGGTGTTGCCGGTCAGGCCCTGCACCAGGATCTTGGTGTTCTTGTCGATGAGAATGGACATTGGCTCAGTTTCCCTTCACCGCAGCGACGATCTTCTTCGCCGCGTCGTCGAGGTCATCGGCGGAAACGACGTTCAGCCCGCTCTCGTTGATGATCTTCTTGCCAAGCTCGGCATTGGTGCCTTCGAGGCGAACCACCAGCGGAACCTTGAGACCCACTTCCTTGACGGCTGCGATCACGCCTTCGGCGATGATGTCGCACTTCATGATGCCGCCGAAGATGTTGATCAGGATGCCCTTCACGGCCGGATCGGCGGTGATGATCTTGAACGCCGCCGTCACCTTCTCCTTGGAAGCGCCGCCGCCGACGTCGAGGAAATTGGCGGGCTCGGCGCCGTAGAGCTTGATGATGTCCATCGTCGCCATGGCGAGGCCCGCGCCGTTGACCATGCAGCCGATGTTGCCGTCGAGCGCGACATAGGCGAGGTCGTATTTCGACGCCTCGATTTCCTTGGCGTCCTCTTCGGTGGTGTCGCGCAGCTCGAGCACGTCGGCATGGCGGAACAGCGCGTTGTTGTCGAACGACACCTTGGCGTCGAGCACGCGCAGGCGGCCGTTCTTCATGACGATCAGCGGGTTGACCTCGAGCAGGCTCATGTCCTTGTCGACGAACGCCTTGTAGAGGATCGGGAACAGGCTCTCGCCGTCCTTGGCCGCGTCGCCCGAAAGCTTCAGCGCGCCGTTCAGCGCCTTGAGGTCGTCAGCCGTCACGCCCTTTTCCGGGTCGATCGCGACGGTGATGATCTTTTCCGGCGTGTCGTGGGCGACGGCCTCGATGTCCATGCCGCCTTCGGTCGAAACCACGAAGGCGACGCGACCGACGGAGCGGTCAACGAGGATCGACAGATACAGCTCGCGGTCGATGTCGGCGCCGTCTTCGATGTAGAGGCGGTTGACCTGCTTGCCTGCCGGGCCGGTCTGCTTGGTCACCAGCGTGTTGCCGAGCATTTCCCTGGCGAACGCCACGACCTCGTCGACCGACTTCGCCAGGCGCACGCCGCCCTTGGCCTCGGCGGTCAATTCCTTGAACTTGCCCTTGCCGCGGCCGCCGGCGTGGATCTGGCTCTTCACGACATAGAGCGGACCCGGCAGCGCCTTGGCCGCCGCTTCCGCTTCCTCGATCTTGAACACCGGCACGCCGTCAGCGACGGGAGCACCGAAACCCTTGAGCAATTGCTTGCCCTGATATTCGTGGATGTTCATGCGCGTGATCCTTACTTCTTGGCGAGGTTCGGCGCGATCGCGACGCAGGCTTCGCACAGGCCCTTCACCGCCTCGACGGACTTCTCGAACATCTTCTGCTCGGCCTTGTTGAAGTCGAGCTCGATGATGCGCTCGACGCCGCCGGCGCCGATCACCACGGGCACGCCGACATACATGTCCTTGACGCCATACTGGCCCGACAGGTGCGTCGCGCAGGGCAGCACGCGCTTCTTGTCCTTGAGATAGGCTTCGGCCATCTGGATCGCCGAGGAGGCCGGCGCATAGTAGGCCGAGCCGGTCTTGAGCAGGCCGACGATCTCGCCGCCACCCTTGCGGGTACGCTCGACGATGGCGTCGAGCTTGTCCTGGCTGGTCCAGCCCATCTTGATCAGGTCCGGCAGCGGGATGCCGGCAACCGTCGAGTAGCGCACCATCGGCACCATGTCGTCGCCGTGGCCGCCCAGCGTCATGGCCGAGACGTCCTCGACCGAAACCTTGAACTCTTCCGACAGGAAGTAGCGGAAACGCGCCGAGTCGAGCACGCCGGCCATGCCGACGACGTGGCTCTTGGGCAGGCCCGAGAACTTCTGCAGCGCCCACACCATGGCGTCGAGCGGGTTGGTGATGCAGATGACGAAAGCCTTCGGCGCATACTTCTTGATGCCGGCGCCGACCTGTTCCATGACCTTGAGGTTGATGCCCAAAAGGTCGTCGCGGCTCATGCCCGGCTTGCGCGGCACGCCGGCGGTGACGATGCAGACGTCGGCGCCTTCGATGCCGGCATAGTCGTTGACGCCGGTGAAACGCGAGTCAAAGCCGTCGACCGGCGAGGACTGGGCGATGTCGAGGCCCTTGCCCTGCGGGGTGCCCTCGGCAATATCGAACAGGACGACGTCGCCGAGGTCCTTGAGGCCGACCATATGGGCGAGCGTGCCGCCAATCATGCCGGAGCCGATGAGGGCTATCTTGTTGCGTGCCATGAAGGAATTTCCCTTTGCCTTTAACGACGCCGTGGCGGCGGGGTGGAGTAGGTTTGGGCCAGGTGGCCGCGAGAATGCAGCCAGAAATAGCGGCTCGCAATAGCTCCGTGGCCAAAAAAATTCAACCGATTATTTTGACCTCAACTTTTTCAATCGGTTAGAAACAACGGGATTTACGTAAACGTCAAAGTTTTGTGACGACTTTACGAAGAAAAGGTGAAGAGGACGATGCCTCCCATCGAAATCCGCAGGCTCCAGCCCAGCGTCGAGGCGCTGCTCGACAATGTTGCCCTGAGGTCTTCTACGAAGCCCTTCACCCGCTCCGCCTGAAGGCCTGCCTCGCCTCGCAGGGCCACATGCTCTTCGTCGCCCGCGATGATGGCCGGGTTGTGGCGCAGGCAGCCGGCGGTCGCGCATCGTGGCAAGGGCCGGACCCAACTCAGGCTCGGCCGGGGCAATGGCATGGATAACTTCTCCACGCTTCGGCAAATCGTTCTTCTACACCGCTAGCATCGGCCCTCAGCCTCACGGCATGGCAACCGCCGTTACGGTTCAATAGCACCCAAACATATCGATGCAGCCTGTCACCATCTGTCAGCAGCCCGCGTGGATAGCCGCCCCCGTTTCTCCACACCCTCCCAAGCCTCCCGTATCCTCATCCTCGCGATCTTCCACGGGACCCCGGTGCGCACCGGGCAGCGGGGGGAAGCGCCGGTGCCGGGCTGGCAGGAGGTCGGATCTCTTGCTGGGTGATGAGCCCCCAAGTCCGGGCCTTGCGGCGGCTGGCGGTGAAAGCCGAGGCGACTGAGCGGGGCAAGAACACCGGGCGGGGCGCGAACGTCGCGCCACATACTAATTATCGGAAGGCACGGCCTCGCGCCCCGCTTCCCGAACTACCTCCCGGCAACGGGAGCGCTCTTTGACAATGGCCAGGCGCGAAAGCGAGCGTGGCGGTGGATAAGTGTGTCGGCCAGAAGGGGGCAACGTAGAGCGAGACGGTAGCGATCCCAAAACAAAAAACCGCCGGAGCTTGCGCCCCGGCGGTTGTTTCACATGAATCGCCAGTCGAACTTACGCTGCGAGGTCACGCAGGACGTATTGCAGGATGCCGCCGTTTTTGAAGTAGTCGAGTTCGTCGAGCGTATCGATGCGGCACAGGATCGGCACGTCCTTGGTCGAACCGTCGGCGAAGGTGACCTTGGCTGTCATCTTCTGGCGGGGCTTGATCGTCTCCAGGCCCTCGATCGTCACCTGCTCGTCGCCCTTGAGGCCGAGCGTCTTCCAGCTCGTGCCGTCCTCGAAGGTGAACGGGATCACGCCCATGCCGACCAGGTTGGAGCGGTGGATGCGCTCGAACGACTGGGCGATGACCGCGCGCACGCCGAGCAGGTTGGTGCCCTTGGCCGCCCAGTCGCGCGACGAGCCGTTGCCGTATTCGACGCCGGCGAAGATCACCAGCGGCACGCCCTCGGCGCGGTACTGCATCGCCGCATCGTAGATCGGCATCTCTTCCTTCGACGGGTAGTGGAAGGTGTAGCCGCCCTCGCGGCCGTTCTCGCCGAGCATGTGGTTGCGGATGCGGATGTTGGCGAAGGTGCCGCGCATCATCACCTCATGGTTGCCACGACGCGTGCCGTACTGGTTGAAGTCGGCGACGCCGACGCCATTGTCGGTCAGATACTTGCCGGCGGGCGAGGCCGCCTTGATCGAACCGGCCGGCGAGATGTGGTCGGTGGTGATCTTGTCGCCGAACAGGCCGAGCACGCGTGCGCCCTCGATCTTGCCGATCGCACCCGGGCGCGCGCCCATGCCGACGAAGTAGGGCGGGTTCTGCACATAGGTCGACTGGTCGTCCCAGGCATAGGTCTGGCCTTCCGGCGCCTGCACGTTCTGCCAGTTCTCGTCGCCCTTGAAGACGTCGGCATATTTGCGCGCAAACAGCTCGCGGGTGACGTTTTCGGCGATGAACCGGTCGATCTCGACATTGGTCGGCCAGATATCCCTCAGGAACACCGGCTTGCCGTCGCGGTCCTCGCCGAGCGGCTCTGTGGTCAGGTCCTTGGTCACCGAACCGGCAAGCGCATAGGCGACCACCAGCGGCGGCGAGGCCAGGTAGTTGGCCTGCACGTCGGGCGAGACGCGGCCTTCGAAGTTGCGGTTGCCCGAAAGCACCGCCGCACCGATCAGGCCCTTGTCGTTGATGGTCTTGGAGATCGGGGCGGGCAGCGGTCCGGAGTTGCCGATGCAGGTCGTGCAGCCGAAGCCGACGAGGTTGAAGCCGATCTGGTCGAGCTCCTTCTGCAGGCCGGCCTTCTCGAGATATTCGGCCACCACCTGCGAACCCGGCGCCAGCGAGGTCTTGACCCACGGCTTCTGCTTGAGGCCGAGGCGGTTGGCGTTGCGGGCCAGCAGGCCGGCACCGATCAGCACGCTCGGGTTCGAGGTGTTGGTGCACGACGTGATCGCCGCGATCACCACGTCGCCATGGCCGAGGTCGAAGTTTTCGCCCTCGACGGCGTAACGCTTCGACTGGTCGACGGTCTTCTTGTATTCGGCTTCGAGCGCGGTCGCGAAGCCCGCGGCGATGCCTTCGAGCGGGATGCGGCCCTCGGGACGCTTCGGGCCGGCCATCGACGGCACGACGGTTTCGAGGTCGAGCTCGAGCAGGTCGGTGAAGACGGGATCGGCCGACGAGGCGTCGCGCCACATGCCTTGCGCCTTGGAATATTCCTCGACCAGTGCGATGCGGTTTTCGGCGCGGCCCGACATGTTGAGGTAGCGGATGGTCTCGGCATCGACCGGGAAGAAGCCGCAGGTCGCGCCATATTCCGGCGCCATGTTGCCGATGGTGGCACGGTCGGCCAGCGTCATGTTGGACAGGCCCGGGCCGAAGAACTCGACGAACTTGCCGACGACGCCCTTCTTGCGCAGCATCTGGGTGACGGTCAGCACCAGGTCGGTGGCGGTGACGCCCTCCTTCAGCTTGCCGGTCAGGCGGAAGCCGATGACCTCGGGCAATAGCATCGACACCGGCTGGCCGAGCATCGCCGCTTCCGCCTCGATGCCGCCGACGCCCCAGCCCAGCACGCCAAGGCCGTTGACCATGGTGGTGTGCGAATCGGTGCCGACGCAGGTGTCGGGATAAGCGGTGGTTTCGCCGTCCTCGGTGTTGGTCCACACCGTCTGTGCGAGGTATTCGAGGTTGACCTGGTGGCAGATGCCAGTGCCGGGCGGCACGACGCGGAAGTTGCGGAACGCCTGCTGGCCCCACTTCAGGAACTTGTAGCGCTCTTCGTTGCGCTCGTATTCGAGCTCGACGTTGCGGGCGAACGCCAGCGGCGTGCCGAATTCGTCGACGATCACCGAGTGGTCGATGACCAGATCGACCGGCACCAGCGGGTTGATCTTCTGCGGGTCGCCGCCGAGCGAGGCGAGGCCGTCACGCATGGCGGCCAGGTCGACGACGGCGGGGACGCCGGTGAAGTCCTGCATCAGCACACGCGCCGGGCGGTAGGCGATCTCGACACCGGCGGTGCCCTTGTCGGTCAGCCAGCCGGCGACCGCCTGGATCGCCTCCTTGGTGACGGTGCGGCCGTCTTCGTTGCGCAACAGGTTTTCCAGCAGCACCTTCATCGAATAGGGCAGCTGCGAGATGCCGGTCAGGCCGTTCTTCTCAGCCTCGATCAGGCTGTAATAGACATAGTCGGTGCCAGCTGCAGTCAGCGTGCGGCGGCAATTGAAACTGTCGAGTGATTTGGACACGTGCGATCCATCCTTGTCTGTTCAGCCTACACGGGAACGGACTCCGATGGCATGCAATCACGCGCAAAGGTGCGGGTACGGCCATTTCCGCTGTCCGGCCCCAAGCAACCCGAGCCGTTCAAGGCGGCGCGTGCGCTGGTTCGGCGCATATTCGCTTTCCATGCCGACCGCTGGCATGGTCGAACTGGCATATAGAGAATTAATTGGAATAGTTCTAGACGGAGATTCGCCTATTTTGCTGTGACGCAAGGCAGCGGCGACAAGACTTCGGCGATGGGGGACGGATGCGGCTGATCGCCGAAAATCTCAGCGGAGAGCGCGGCGGCGAGGCTGTCTTCACCGGCATCGGCTTTGCGCTCGAGGACGGCCAGAGCCTTGTCGTCACCGGCCCCAACGGCTCGGGCAAGTCGACGCTTTTGCGCGTCATCGCCGGGCTTTTGCCGCATGCATCAGGACGAATCATGGTCGAGGGCGGGGGCGAGGAGTTTTCGACCGTCGCCGCCGCCTGCCACTATCTCGGCCACCAGAACGCGATGAAGGCAGCCCTCACCGTCAACGAGAACCTCGCCTTCTGGCGTGACTTCTCAGGCGACGGAAAGCTCGGCATCGCAGATGCGCTCGAAGAGGTAGGCCTCGGCGGCCTCGGCCACCTGCCCTTCGGCTACCTCTCCACCGGCCAGAAACGCCGCGCCGCCATCGCCAAACTGCTCATCAGCCACCGCCCGGTCTGGCTGCTCGACGAGCCTACATCGGGCCTCGACAAGGCGTCCGATGTGCGCTTCGCGGACTTGATGAAGGCGCATTGCTCCGCCGGCGGCATCATCGTCGCCGCGACACATCTGCCGCTTGGGCTGGTGGGGGTGAAGACCCTGGAGATGGGGCGAGTACATGTTTAGCGCCGTATCCGGCCCGCATCAGCGCCCTACGTTGCCCCCCTCTGTCCTGCCGGACATCTCCCCCACAAGGGGGAAGATTGGCAGCTCGACCCGCTTCGCCCGTCCTGCGGCGCCGGAGATTGGCGCGGGCAGCGATGACGGCGTGATCTCCCCCCTCGTGGGGGAGATGTCCAGCAGGACAGAGGGGGGTGGGAAGAAGCGCCAACTTTTCAATGCCCGCGCGCGAACGAAAAGGCAGCCCTCATGCTAGCCCTCTATCTCCGTGACGTGCGCATGGGCATCCGCGCCGGCGGCGGGGCGCTGACGGGCGTGCTGTTCTTTTTGGCCGTCATCGTCACCATCCCATTCGGCGTCGGCCCCGACCTCAATTTGCTCGCCCGCATCGGCCCGGCGATTCTCTGGATCGGCGCGCTGCTCGCCAGCCTGCTTGGCCTCGACCGCCTGTTCCAGGCCGACCGCGAGGACGGTTCGCTCGACCTCCTGGTGCTGAATTCCGACCGGCACATGCTGGCGTTGACAGTGTTCGTAAAATGCCTGGCGCACTGGACGGCGAGCGTGTTGCCGCTGGTCATCGCCGCCCCGCTGCTCGGGTTGTTGATGAACATGTCGCTGCTAGGTATTGGCGCTGCGGCGCTGACGCTGCTCGTCGGCACCCCGGCCATCGTCTTCATCGGTGCCGCCGGCGCAGCGGTGACAGTCGCCCTGCAGCGTGGCGGACTGCTGATCTCGGTTCTGGTGCTGCCACTGGTCATCCCGGTGCTGATCTTCGGCGTCACCGCGAGCTACGGTGCGGTCAACGATCCAGACCCGTTCACCCCACCCTTCATGATCTTGTGCGCGCTGAGCATGTTCCTGGCCGTGATCGGGCCGCTGGCGGCGGCGGTCGCCCTGCGCTCGGGCACCGACTGATCACGATCGCTTCAAGACACACGGTGCGGCGCGGCGTCCGATTGCGCGGCGGCACACCCGCGGCTAAGTGAAGGACATGGCCGGAAACAGCGACATGATCGATTTTTGCCAGCGCACGGGTGCCCGATGAGCGCGCACGCCCTCTATGTCGCCGCAGCCTACGGCGTCTCGGCGCTGGCGATCGCCGGGCTGATCATCTGGATCCTCGCCGACCAGCGCGCCCGCAAGCGCGAAATGGCCGAACTCGAGGCAGCCGGCCATCGCCGCCGCTCCGACCGCAGTGGAACCGCGTCATGACCATCGAAACCGAAAAGCCGGCACGCCCGCGCAAGCTGTTCGTGCTGCTGCCGTTGCTGGTGTTTCTTGCACTGGCAGCGGTTTTCCTGATGCAGCTTTTGTCCGGCCGCGATCTGTCGGTCGTGCCCTCGGCGCTGATCGGCCAGGCCGCGCCCAAGACCGTATTGCCGCCGCTCGAAGGGATTTCGCTTCCCGGTCTCAACTCGGCTGAATTCATCGGCAAGGTGACGCTGGTCAATGTCTGGGCATCGTGGTGCGGGCCGTGCCGTGACGAGCACCCGGTGATCGTCAGCCTGTCCAAGGACGAGCGCCTGACCATCGTGGGGCTGAACTACAAGGACAAGGCGGAAAACGCGCGCCGGTTCCTCGGCGATCTTGGCAATCCCTACGACGCGGTTGGCGTCGACCCTAACGGCCGCGCGGCGATCGACTGGGGCGTCTACGGGATTCCGGAGACCTTCCTCGTCGGCAAGGATGGCAAGATCGCGTTCAAGCATGTCGGCCCGATGTCGCCTGAGACGGTAGCAACCACACTGATGCCCGAGATCGAAAAGGCTGCCGCCGCTTCCCAATAAGCAGCTGTGCGGGTTAGGGTCTCCGCCATGTACGATGGCGACCCTTCCTCTCGAATCCGCGCCCATTTCCACAATCAGGCCGATGCCTGCGACCAACTCGGCTCGCCTTTCACCGCACGGCTGTGCCGGGCGCTGGCTTCGGTGCTCGACGGCCGAACGGCGGTCGGGCGAAAGCTACTGGGCTGGCCCGGCGATGCGCGCGCCGACGCGCTGGCGCTGAGACTATGCGGCGGACTGCATGCGCTGGTGCTGTCCGATACCGACGCGGGACTGGCAAAAATCTATCCGCCCGAGACAGCCGACGACCAGGCTATCGCATCGGCTGTTCCCGACGCGCTGATACGCAACGAAGCTCACCTACTGGCCATGCTCGAAAGCGCGCCGCAAACCAACGAGATCGCCCGCTCCGCCATGCTGCTGCCGGGGTTTTTGGCCATATCAAGGGACAGCGGCCTGCCATTAGAGCTGGCCGAGATCGGCGCCAGCGCCGGGCTGAACCTCTTGTTCGACAGTTTCGGCTATCGCTACGGGGAAAATGGCTGGGGCAGCACGGTATCGCCCGTCCAGCTCGCGCCCGACATCAGGGGCCAGGCACCGCCGCTGTCGGGCTACCTGCAGGTCGCCGCACGGGCAGGCTGCGATATCGCGCCGATCCGGATCTCCGACCAGGCGCAAAGGCTGAGATTGCGTTCTTATGTCTGGGCCGACCAGGCGCTTCGGCTCGAGCGGCTCGACGCCGCGATCGGCCTCGCCGAGCAGGCACTGCCAATGCTGGTCAGGCAAGGTGCCGAGGAATTCGTGGAAGACTGCCTTGCCGGACGAAAGCCGGATGCAGCCTTCGTGCTGTTCCACTCGATCATGTGGCAGTACATGCCGGAGACGACGCGGGCGGAAATCTTGCAGCTGCTTCAGGTGGCAGGCGCGGCAGCGACAAGGCAGTCGCCGCTCTACTGGCTCAGGATGGAGCCGCTTGTGGCGGGCGACCCGTTTGCAACGCTCAGCCTGACATCATGGCCGGGCGGGAGCACCAGGGCGCTCGCCCGCTGCGACTATCACGGCCGCTGGATCGAATGGCTGGGGCAAGCCGAAGCTTAGCCGTAGACCTGCTTGAAGGCCTGGTACAGCATTTCGCTGCGGTCGGCGCGCATGTCGGCCAGGTCGCGGCCGGAGAAGCCGTCGATTTCGGCGACGAGGCGCTTGTACTGCTTGCGCTTGGAGGCGCTTTCACGGGCACGGCTCAGAAGGCTGTCGAAAAACATGGTGCGTTCCTTTCATCATGCCGCTGGTGGCGGCGCGATTTGACCTCCCTGATCAATCCGACGATGACATAGGAACTGCCGCGCCGCAAAATAAGATGCTGCAATGCAGCAATGCGCGACGCGCATGGCGACCCGACGATGCGTCAGAGTTGGTGTGGTTCGGCCTACTTGCCGGCGTGCTCTTCCAGCGAATGGCGCATGATCAGCGGCATCTGGCTGAAGGTGAACAGAAGCGTGATCGGCATGATGCCCCACACCTTGAAGGCCACCCAGGTGTCGGTCGAGAACGAGCGCCAGACCACTTCGTTGACCACGGCCAAAAACAGGAAGAACAGCCCCCAGCGAAAAGTCAGCTTGCGCCAGCCTTCGGCGTCGAGCCGGAAAGCGGAGGCAAAGACGTAGCCGAGCAGCGACTTTCCGAACATCAGGCCGCCAAGCAGGATCGCCCCGAACAGCGTATTGACGATGGTCGGCTTCATCTTGATGAAGACGTCGTCCTGCAGATAGAGCGTCAGCGCCCCGAAGACGAAGACGACGACGCCCGACACCAGCGGCATGATTGGCAGCGAACGGGTCAGAAGCCACGATGCGATCAGCGCCACCGCCGTGGCCGCCATGAACAGGCCTGTGGCGATGAAGATCGGTCCGCCGAGCTCGGCCAGCGTCGGAAACTGCGACGCCAGCCATTCGCCGCGCGCATTGGCGAAGAAGAACACGACCAGCGGCCCAAGTTCCAGCACCAGCTTGAGCAGCGGGCTGACCTCTTCCTTCTTGGTCGTCGGATCCGAAGGGTCGCGTTCGAGGATCGGTGCGTTCATGGGTCAGGCGACTCCTGCGATCGCCTTGGCGAAATCGCTTGCCGAAAAGGGTTCGAGATCGTCGACCTGTTCGCCGACACCGATGAAATAGACCGGCAGCTTATGTTTGGCGGCGATTGCGACCAAAATACCGCCGCGCGCCGTGCCGTCGAGCTTTGTCATCACCAGGCCATTCACACCTGCGATATTGCGGAATATCTCAACCTGGTTGAGTGCGTTCTGGCCGGTGGTGGCGTCGACCGTCTGCAGCACCGTGTGCGGCGCTTCGGGATCGAGCTTGCCGAGCACGCGCACGATCTTTTCCAGCTCGGCCATCAGCTCGGCCTTGTTCTGCAGGCGTCCGGCGGTGTCGATGATCAGCACGTCCGAGCCGGCTTCCTTGGCCTTCTCGAAAGCGTCATATGCGAGGCCGGCAGCATCGGCGCCCAGCTTGCTGGCGATGACCGGCGACTTGGTCCGCTCGCCCCAGATCTTCAGCTGCTCGATGGCTGCGGCGCGGAAGGTGTCGCCGGCGGCGAGCATGACCGACAGGCCGCCCTCTGTGAGCTTGGCCGCGAGCTTGCCGATGGTCGTGGTCTTGCCGGTGCCGTTGACGCCGACGACAAGAATGACATGCGGCTTGTGCGACAGGTCGAGCTCGAGCGGCAGCGCCACCGGCTTCAGCACCTTTTCGACCTCGACCGCCATGATCGAGCGGACCTCATGGTCGGAGACGTCCTTGCCGTAGCGGCTGGCGGCCAGCGCATCGGTGACGCGCAGCGCGGTTTCGACGCCGAGGTCGGCACGGATCAGCACGTCCTCGAGGTCCTGCAGCGTGTCTTCGTCGAGCTTTCGCTTGGTGAAGATGCCGGCGATGTTGCCCGACAGCTCCTTCGACGAGCGCGACAGGCCCTGGCGCAGGCGCTGGAACCAGCTTTGCCGCGGCGCTGGCGCGGCAGCTTCGACGATTTCAGCCTTCTGCTCGACCTTCTTCTGGACCGTGACCTTGCCGGCCGCGGGTTTCTGGGCAACAGGCGATGGCTGGGCGTCCTCTCCCCCCTCGGGGGGGAGATGGTCCGAAGGACCAGAGGGGGTTGTCTCGGCAGTGCTCGGCGCCTGCGTAGCTTCGAATTGTGTCGCGTCCGACGATTCGGCGACCCCTCCCGGCCGCTGCGCGGCCACCCTCCCCTCGAGGGGGAGGGGAATCGCAGGCGCAGGCTCGGCTTCGGCGGCCACTTCGGGCTGCGGCGCAACCTCATCGCGAACAGGCACTTCGAGCGGCGGTTCGGCTGGCACAGGCGCGGGCTGGACAGGGACTTCCTCGGGCAGCTCGGGCGTGGACGGCTCCGCCGGCGGCAGCGGAACTTCTGCCGGCGCAGGCGCGGGTTCGACCGGGCTCGGCGCAGGCGCAGGCTGCTCGGCGGGCTTTTCCGGCTCGACAACAGGAACTTCCGGCGCGGGTTCGGGCTTGGGCTCCTCCTCGGGGGCAGGCTGCGGCGCGGGCTCGACCGGTACAGGCTGCTCGGCAGGCTTCGGTTCGGGCACAACTGGCGGCGCCGACGGCCTTTCAGGAGCAGGTTCCGGCTTCGGCTCCTCGACCGGGACTGCCGGCGTCTCCACTGCAACGGGCGTTTCCAGAGCGACCGGAGTCTCTTCCGTCGGCTTCAGCGCCTCCAGCGCGTCGAAATTCAGCGGCGGCAGGACCTCGTCCTCGGCCGGCTGCTCGACGGCTTCCTTCTTGCCGAAGGAAAAGACTTTCTTGATGAACCCGAATGCCATGCGGTTGCTTTCGTCAGGCCGCACGTGCGGCGGCCGGTGCCGCTGTCAGCCGCTCGCCGTCATGCCCGGCGATGTCGACCTCGACGATTTCGCCCGGTTCTCCGCGATCGAGCGCGACGAGCGTGAAACCTTCAGTCCTGCCGAGGCCTTCGCGCTCGACCAGCACCTGTTGGCGCGTGCCCGCGAGGCTTGCGAGATGGCTCTGGTAGGCCCCCTCGCCGGCGGCGCGCAGGCGCGCGGCACGCTGCTTGACGATCTCGCGTCTGACCTGCGGCATGCGCGCGGCGGGCGTGCCTTCGCGCGGGCTGAACGGAAAGACGTGGAGATGGGTCAGCCCGCACTCCTCGACGATACGGATCGAGTTCTCGAACATCTCGTCGGTCTCGGTCGGGAAGCCGGCAATGATGTCGGCACCGAAGACGATGTCGGGGCGCAGCTTGCGCACATCAGCGCAGAACTGGATCGACTGGTCGCGCAGGTGGCGGCGCTTCATGCGCTTCAGGATCATGTCGTCGCCGGACTGCAGCGACAAATGCAGATGCGGCATCAGACGCTTCTCGGTGGCGACCGCCTCGAGCAGGTCGTCGTCGGCCTCGATCGAATCGATGGAGGACAGGCGCAGGCGACGCACATCCGGTACCTGGCGCAGGATGGTCTTGACCAGCTTGCCGAGGCGCGGCGCGCCCGGCAGGTCGGCGCCGTAGCTCGTCATGTCGACGCCCGACAGCACCACCTCGGCATAGCCGTTGCCGGCGAGACGCTTGATCTGCTCGACCACAGCCCCCATCGGTACCGAACGCGAATTGCCGCGGCCGTAGGGGATGATGCAGAAGGTGCAGCGATGGTCGCAGCCGTTCTGCACCTGCACGAACGCACGCGCCCTGCCCTCGATGGCGTCGACCATGTGACCGGCGGTCTCGCGCACGGAAAAGATGTCGTTGACCCGGGCCTTCTCGAAATCGTTGACGCCGAAATCGGGCAGCGCGCGGTAATTATGCGCCTTGAGCTTTTCTTCGTTGCCGAGCACGAGGTCGACCTCGGTCATGTCGGCAAAGGCGGCCGGATCGGTCTGCGCCGCGCAGCCGGTGACGATGATGCGCGCGTCGGGGTTCTCGCGCCGCGCCTTGCGGATCGACTGCTTGGCCTGGCGCACGGCTTCGCTGGTGACCGCGCAGGTGTTGAAGATGACGGCGCCGCCCTTGAGCTCGTCGAGCCCGGCGGCCTTGGCCTCGCGCTTCATCACCTCGGATTCGTAGGTGTTGAGGCGGCAGCCGAAGGTGACGACATCCACCGCCATCAGGCGACGTCCTGCCGGTCGCGGCTCCAGCCGCCGGTGGCCGGATCGAAGCTGCCGGAGAATTCCCACTCGGCCGGACCGGTCATCACCACGTGGTCGTCGTCGCGCCAGTCGATCTGGAGAGTGCCGCCGCTCGGCACGGTGACCGTGACGGTGCGGCCGGTGCGGCCGGTGCGTGCGGCGGAGACGGCAGCGGCACAAGTTGCCGAGCCGCAGGCCAACGTCAAGCCGGCGCCGCGCTCCCAGGTGCGCAGGTTCAGCGTTTCGCGCGACGTCACCTGCGCGATCGAGATGTTGGCGCGCTCGGGGAAGATCGGATGGTTTTCCAGCAGCGGGCCGAAACGGTCGAGGTCATAGGACCAAACGTCGTTGTCGACCCAGAAGATGGCGTGCGGATTGCCCATAGAGGCGACCGACGGCGAGTGCAGCACCGGCGCGTCGATCGGGCCGATCTGAAGCTCGATGGCGCGGGTGTCGCGGAACTCTTCCGCCAGCGGAATGTCCTGCCAGCCGAAGCGCGGGGCGCCCATGTCGACGGAGATGGAGCCGTCCGCGTGCTCTTCGGCATTAAGGATGCCGGCGACGGTCTCGAAGGTGAAGACCTTCTGCCCGGTTTCGGCGGCCAGCGCCTGGACGACGCAGCGCGTGCCGTTGCCGCAGGCCTGGGCATGGCTGCCGTCGGCGTTGATGATCTCGATATAGTTGACGGTGCCCGGCGTGCGCGGGTCGTGGATCGCCATGATCTGGTCGAACTTCGTCGCCGGATCGGCGGCGAGCGCAATCGCCGCGGCAGGCGCAACGCGGTCCGTGCGACCGCGCATGTCGGCGACGATGATCTCGTTGCCGAGCCCGTTCATCTTGGCGAATGGGGCCTCACTGGCCATGGCGGACATTTCTCGTGGCTGTTCGGCGCCTATATGGCGGAAACATCGTCGAATTACCAGTCTCGCGGCGCGCCAGCCTATTGAGGCAATTTTGCAACAATTTCATATGCAAACCCTATTTTAACCATATCGGGTTGAAATTCTGCCAACTTCGCCGCTTTAGAGGCGAGCTATCGATCGCGCGGGGGCGCCCCCAGAACTGCCCCGACGGAGGGACTGCAATGGCTTTTTCGAAAACCGGCCTACTGGCCGCATCGCTGGTAGCGCTGATGACGGCCGCCGGCTGCACCAGTTCGCGCCTTTCCTCGATGGATACACAGCCCGCGCCGCTGCCCGCGGCACCTGCAGGCACGGTGACCAGCGGCCAGCTGCCGCCGCCAGCAGCACCCGGCGCAGCCAGCGCCTCGCAGTTCCCTGCAGCACCCCAGCAGCAGACCCAGGTCGCGGCTTTGCCCGCCGACGGTGGCGCCGCTGCCGCCAATGCGCCCGACCTCACCGCGGCAAGCGTGGCTGGTGTGTGGAGTGCTTCGGTTTCTGGCCAGAGCTGCAAGGTGGCGACGCCGCAGACCAAGTTCGGCCAGGGCTTCCGCGCCGGCCCGCTGCGCTGCCCGGCACCGGTCGACGGCGTCAAGTCGTGGAACGTCGCCGGCAAGCAACTGACGCTCTATGATGAAGGCGGCTCGCCGCTGGCCAGGCTCTATTCGTCGGGCGCAGGCCGCTTCGACGGCCAGACCTCGAACGGCCTGCCGATCTCGCTCAACCGCTAAGAGCAAATTTCGAATTCGTGCCAGAGTGAACCATGCACCTGCGTGACGGCCTACAGACCCATGTGACCGTCAGGCAGCGCTATGACCATCTGGTCGAGCTCGGCAACGTTCGGCGCGATCCGGCGCAGCTAGCCATCATCGCCGCCCTCGACAGGCTGATCGACGAGATTTCCGACAAGCGCCTGGCGCGCAAATCGAGTGCGCTTGGCTGGCTGTTCGCCAAGCGCAAGCCCCAGCGCGAGCCTGTGAAGGGGCTCTATGTCTATGGCGGCGTCGGCCGCGGCAAGACCATGCTGATGGACATGTTCTATGAGCTCGTGCCGGTCAAGCACAAGCGCCGCGTCCATTTCAACGACTTCATGGCCGACGTTCACGACCGTATCCAGAAGCAGCGGGCGGCGCGCAAAAACGGCACCTCGCGCGACGACGATCCGATCCCGCCGGTTGCCGCAGCCCTTGCCGAAGAGGCTTGGGTGCTGTGCTTCGACGAGTTCTCGGTCACCGACATCGCCGATGCGATGATCCTGTCGCGGCTGTTTTCGGCGCTGTTCGGGCTTGGCGTGGTGCTCGTCGCCACCTCCAACGTGGCGCCGAAGGACCTTTACCGCGACGGACTGAACCGCCAGCTGTTCTTGCCCTTCATCGCCATGCTCGAACAGAACGCCGCGGTGCTCAACCTCGATGCCGACACCGATTACCGGCTGGAGAAGCTCGACCGTGTCCCGGTCTATCTCAGCCCGCTCGGCGAAGCGGCCGACCAGGCGATGGACAAGGCCTGGGCGGCGGTGACCCATGGCGCCGCGGCCCAGCCGGCGACCGTCGCCGTCAAGGGCCGCAAGGTGCATGTACCGGCAGCGGTCGACGGGTGCGCGCGCTTCGGCTTCGCCGATCTCTGCGACAAGCCGCTTGCGGCACGCGACTATCTTGCCATTGCGGCGCACTATCAGACGATCTTCGTCGACCACGTGCCGGTCATGGCCGAAGCCAACCGCAACGAAGCCAAGCGTTTCATCCTGCTGATCGACACGCTCTACGACCAGAATGTGCGGCTGGTGCTCAGCGCCGCCGCCTCGCCCGACAAACTTTATGCCGGCAAGCGCGGCCATGAGGCCTTCGAGTTCGACCGTACGTCGTCACGCCTCATCGAGATGCAGGGCGCCGATTGGCTCGACCGCTGGGCCGAACGGCACGCTCAGCCGGCAGTCTCTGCCTGACCGACCGGGCTTGTCGATGGCGCGCGGCCATGCCCGCGCCTGTTCACTGCCATGCGCCGACGGCTCCCGACATCGACTGAGGCTCCGTCCGGGGCTTTGCGTAGCGCGTCGTTGCGGCCATCAGCACGCCGAGCATCAGCCCGTTGAGCACATGCCACATGAAATGCGTGCCGATCGGCATGGCATCGCAGACCATCGGATCGAGGACCCGGCAAGTGACGGAGCCGAGAAAGATCGCAGCAGCAGCGAGATTGTACCAGCCGGCTGCACTGCCCTTGGCGATGACCACGCAGCCGAAGAAGATCAGTGCCAGGAACGGCGGCAGGTAGCCGGTAGTGCCGTTCGAGGCCGCGCGCAGCCAGTCGGGCACCATGTAGGTCAACAGGCCGACCGCGATGTAGAAACCAAGGAAGATGGCCAGCGCCCTCGGCCAGGCCATGCCGGCGAAACGCCTGAGGTTGAACAGCGTATAGGCAAGCGTGAAGCCGGCAATGGGCAGGATGTCGGCCCATTTGGTGGCTTCGGTGGCGAAGGTATGGAACAGCGTCGAGCCGATCCCGATTGCCACCACCCACCAGCCCAGCACCTCTGCGAAGACGCCCGCCTTCAGCCTCCGCGCCTCGTAGACGCCCCAGAAACCGGCGGCGAAGAAGGCAAGGTTGCTGACCGCATTGAGCGGTTCGGCCCACAGGCCGGGGCCCAGCCGCTCGCAGTAAAGATCGACATGTTGGCTTAGCTGTTCCAGCATCGATGCTTCCCCCGCCGGTACCCGATCCTACCCATCTAGGGGCATTTTTCGATAAGAAATTCCGCACGCCGAAGGTGACGCAGCGGAAATGCATAGCTGCCAAAATTTCACCGCAACGTGACTTCCCGTTGAATGGCGCATCTGCCACATATTTCGCCAACGACAAGAAAAGCCGGTGACGTCGGCTGAGGATCCGGATTGGTCATGGAGTTTCGAAGATATTTTCGGCTGGCAGCCGTGGCGCTGGCCTTTACCGGATTTGCCGGTTCAGCCAATTCCCAGGTGAAGGATCGTCCGCTCGGCGTGATCGAGCTTTTCACCAGCCAAGGCTGCAACTCCTGTCCTCCCGCCGACGAACTGTTCGCCGAGTTCGCTGCCCAAGATGACATGGTGGCGCTTGCCTACCACGTCACCTATTGGGATTATCTCGGCTGGCAGGACAAGCTGGCGAGCAACGACAACACCGAGCGCCAGTATGCCTACATGCGCGCCTTCGGCTCGCGCTCCGTCTACACGCCCCAGGCCGTCATCAATGGCCGCACCCATGTCAGCGGTGCCAAGCGCGAAGACGTGACCGGCGCGCTCGACAACCTCGCCAAGACCGGCCAGGCGATGAACATCGACATCAAGATCACGGAAAACCCCGACACCTTCACCATCGATGTCGGAGCCGCCGAGGGGCCGAGCAGTGCAGCCCATGTGGTGGTCGTCCACTACCAAGCGCCACAGGAGGTCGATCTCCAGAAGGGCGAGAACAAGGGCCGCAAGGTCACCTACTGGAATGCCGTCACCGACCTGCATACCGCTGGCATGTGGCACGGCAAGCCACAGCGCTACGAACTGCCCAGGAGCGAAGTGGAAAAGAAGGGCGGCTGCGCCGTCCTGCTGCAGGCGGTCGGCAAGGATGGCCTGCCCGGCCCGATCCTCGGCGCGGCGGTGGTGCGCAGGCCGGTCAACTAGACGCGTCCCGGACGAACCCGAACCGGCATGCAAAAAAGCCGACGCCAGCTTGCTGCCTGACGTCGGCTTCAGATTTTGGGATCGTCGCACCTGGTTCCAGTAAGAACCGAGGTTGGTTCGATCCGACTCGGGCCCGTGGGCGGGGGGCTTGGGGTTTACGAGCCAGTGCCGGACCGAACCGTCTCAGGCAACGGGGCTAAATTCGTCGGACATTGGGGCGTCAGCGCGGATAATAAACGGCAGGAATGTGGCGAGTCATCACCAATTCCAACAGCCTGTCTTGTAAACGTTACCGTTGCGGTAACCCCATGTGCATCGTTCGCCGCATGGTTTGATTCGCCGCCGCGGGTTGCAATTCCGGCGCGAATGGGCGATTCTTAGCCGTAGTCGTATTCTGCAAGGGAACGATTGATGACGGATCGCGGTGCTGGAGCGGAGGATGGCGAGACATCCACAGTGATCCCGCTTCATGAGGCCCGGCGGGAGCGCCCGGACCTCCCGGTCGCGTTCGAGAGGCGGGAGCTCGACCAGATCCTCAGGCTCTACGGACGCATGGTTGCCGCCAATGAATGGCGCGACTACGCCATCGACCATCTTAGCGACCGCGCGGTCTTCTCGGTTTTCCGCCGCACCAGCGAAACCCCGCTGTTCCAGATCGTCAAGGACCCCCGGCTCGCCCGCAAACAAGGTGCCTTCTCGGTGATCGCCGCCGGCGGCCTGATCCTCAAGCGCGGCCACGAACTGGCTCGCGTGCTCGGCGTGTTCGACAAACGGCTTAAGGTCGTCGAGGCCTGAGCGCATCGGGACATGGCGGCCGGATCCTTGCAGCCAGCGACTGAATCCTGCTCGCCACGGTTCCGCCGGATGCTATCAAGATCGCATCCGCGCGGGAGTTCGACCGAATGAGCATCACAGCCAAGCGGCCAATCGCCGTCACCATTCGCCCGGCGACATCGGACGATGCGGCGCTGCTGATGCAGGCCATCACCGGCCTGGCCGAGCATGTCGGCGAGGCCGACGGCGTAGCTTGCACCGAAGCGGACCTGCGGCGTTTCGGTTTCGGCGAAAACCCGGCCTTCGAGGCTGTCATCGCGAAAGTGGATGGCGCGTTTGCCGGCATGTGCCTGTTCTTCCCGATTTTCTCGAGCTGGTACGGCCGCCCCGGCGTGTTCGTCCAGGACCTTTATGTCGACAAGCATTTCCGCAGTCTCGGCATCGGCGAGCGGCTCTTGCGCCATGTCGCCGGGCTTTGCCGCGGCAGAGGCGGCGTCTACATGCGCCTGGCGGTCGACGACGACAACGCGCGGGCGCACCCCTTCTATGTCAGGCTCGGTTTTGCTTGGACGAGCGATCAGCGATCCTACATTGCCAGCGGCGACGCTTTTGCCGGTCTGAGCGGAGCCATCGGGGAGCAGACATGAAGACCTTCTACGCCGACGAGCAGAAGCGCCACGCCCCCAAGGCTTTCCTGTCGATGGGGATGCAAAAGCCCAATCCGGAGCAGCCCGAGCGCGTCGAGCGCCTGCTTTCGGGCGCCCGCGCCGCAGGCTCGACGATCCACCGCCCGCCCAGTTTCGGACTTGGACCCATCGCCGCCATCCACACGCCCGAATATATCGAGTTCCTGGCCCACATCTTTGAGCGCTGGCAACGCATGGAAGGCGCGTCGGCCGAGGTGATCCCCAACATCCACCCCTTCGCCCGCAACGGCAGCTATCCGGCAGGCGCTGCCGGCCAGGCCGGCTATCACATGGCCGACACCGCCTGCCCGATATCGGCCGAAACTTTCGACAGTGCCTACTGGAGCGCCTGGAGCGCGGTGGCCGCCGCTGACGCCGTGCTGTCCGGCGAGCCGGCCGCCTATGCGCTGTGCCGGCCGCCGGGCCACCATGCCTTCGCCGACGTCGCCGGCGGCTTCTGCTTCTTCAACAATTCGGCCATCGCCGCGCAGCGGCTACGCGGCACGGGGGCACGCGTCGCCATCCTCGACGTCGACCTGCATCACGGCAACGGCACCCAAGGCATCTTCTACGCAAGGCCCGATGTACTGACGGTTTCGCTGCATGCCGATCCGAGCCGCTTCTACCCTTTCTTCTGGGGCCATGCCGACGAACGCGGCGAAGCGGGCGGCCTCGGCTACAATCTCAACCTGCCTTTGCCACGCAAATCGGGCGACGCCGAGTTTCTCGCCGCGCTGGACCGCGCCAGCCGCCGCATCCAGGCTTTCGCGCCCGATGCACTCGTCGTCGCGCTCGGGCTCGACGCCTTCGAGGGCGACCCGTTCGGCGGCCTGTCGGTCACCACGCCGGGCTTTTCGCGCATCGCCGAAGCGATCGCTCGCCTCGGCCTGCCCACTGTCATGGTCCAGGAAGGCGGCTATCTCTGCGATGCGCTCGGCGACAACCTGACTGCCTCCTCACCGGTTTCTCCGGCGCGCGCTGACCGAATCAGGCCCCAGCGCGGATGCGCCAGGCGCGATAGAACAGAAGCAAGGCATAGAGCAGCATCAGGATCGTGGCGATTCGCATCAGCGTCGCCGCACTGGTCAGCGGCACGAACATCAGCGCCAGGCCGAAGGCGGCATAGACCGCGCCACCTACCAGCGTCGGCCAAAGCCGCGTCTGGCGCTCGTTGTCGATGAAGCTCGACACCATCTCGATCAGGCCGACGACCAGGGCAAGAGCGCCCACCAGCCCGGCCATGAAGGACAGGGTGAAGACATTGGCCAGGATGCCGCTGGCCAGCACGATCACGCCGGCGGCGATCGACAGGACGTTGCGCGCCAATGCCAGCCAGTGGCCGGTCGTACGCGGCGCCGCATGATCGATCGTCGCCAGCCCGAGCACGCCATCGACAAGCAGCAGGCCGCCGCCGACCATGACCAGCAGCTTCACCGCCTGCACCGGATAGAACAACCCGACCAGAGCCGCAGCAACGATCAGGATGCCCCGCAGCGCCGTCAGTGTTGCCTCGAAGCGTTTGGTCTTCGTCTCGGCCATGTCTTGCTCCTTTGAACTAAGACGTCCATTTGTGCGAGATAAGCTCCGGATTCGCAACCAGGGCGATTGTTCGCGGCTGACCAGTAGCCGCTCCCTCCGGATATCTCACCGGCGAGACCTGGCACAGGCGATTCATCGCCACCGAAGTCGTCTAGCCCGAGCGAAACCATTGTTACATTAGGAAATTCTTTCATCTTTGCTGTGAACACTCGTTCCGGGGTCTGCCAGGAAGTCCTGGCTGGAATTGAGGCGTGGCGATGTTCAAGGTCATTTCCTGTCTTGCTTACGAGCATGACTATTCATTCGTGGTCATTGCGGCGATCGTCTGCGTCGCCGGTGCGGCCATGACGATGCGGCTTTTCGACCGCGCCGCGCGCCTCTCCCCCGAAGCGCGGTTCGCATGGATCATGCTCTCGGGCGTCGCCTGCGGCTCGGCCATCTGGACCACCCATTTCGTCGCCATGCTTGGCTTCCAGCTGCCCTTCGACGCCGCGTTCAATCCTCTTTTGACGATTGCCTCGCTGCTCATCGCCATCGCCTTCACCGCTGCCGGACTGCATCTCTCGGCAACGCCGCCCAACGGCATGCCGGTTGAAACCGGGGGTGCGGTGATCGGTATCGGCATCGTCGCCATGCACTACACCGGCATGAGCGGCTACGAGTTCGCCGGCCGGATCGAATGGGACGCCAGGCTGGTCGAGGCCTCGATCCTGTTTGCCGTGGCCTTCGGTGCGCTGGCGATGCACCTGGCCGCCCGCCAGCGCATCCGCTTCGCCAAGCCGCTGTCGGTCGTTGCACTCGTGCTTGCCATTTGCGCCATGCATTTCACCGGCATGGGCGCGGCAACATTGGTGCCCGATCCCTCGGTGCCGGTGCCGACAAAGGTATTTTCGAGCGAATTCCTAGCCGTCCTGGTGCTGGCCACCATGGCGATCATCGCCGGCCTGACGCTTTATGCAATGGATGCCAAGTCGCAGCGCGAACTGGTCGACAGCTTCCGCCATGCCGCGCAGCATGACCCGCTGACCGGCCTGCCCAACCGCGCATTCCTTTCCGACAACCTGCCCGCAATGCTCGAGCGCAGCGCCGCCGCCGGCAAGGAAGCAGCGGTCATCGTCGTCGACCTCGACCGCTTCAAGGAAATCAACGACGTCCACGGCCACAATGCGGGCGACCTGCTGCTGCAGACCCTTGCCAACAGGCTGAAGGCACTGACCGGTCCGGGCGAACTGGTCGCGCGCGTCGGCGGCGACGAGTTCGTCGCCGTCAAGCAGGACATCGGCTCCAGGCAAGAGGTCGACAGCTTTGTCCGCCGCCTCGTCGACAGCGTCCTCGATCCCATCCACAACAAGGCCAAGACACTGTCGGTCGGCGCCAGCGTCGGCGTCAGTCTCTATCCCGACCATGCCGGCGACGCCGACGACCTGATCGGCGCCGCCGACCTTGCCATGTATCGCGCCAAGCGCGCCCTGACCGACAAGATCTGCTACTATGACCGGTCGATGGACGAGGGCCGGCGCGAGCGCAGTGCGCTCGCCATCGAGCTTCGCCATGCGCTGGATCGCGACGAGTTCGAGCTCTATTACCAGCCGCAGCACGACATGAAGAGCGGCGAAGTGACCGCTTTTGAGGCGCTGCTGCGCTGGCATCACCGCGAACGCGGTCTCGTCGCCCCCGAAGAATTCATCCCGATCGCCGAGGAGAACGGGCTGATCATCCCGATCGGCGAGTGGGTGCTGCGAACCGCCTGCGCCGAAGTGGCGACGTGGCGCAAGCCCTACAAGATCGCCGTCAACATCGCCGCCGCCCAGCTCACCCAGGCCGACCTGCCTAGGGTCGTCCACGAGACGCTGCTGGCGACCGGCCTCGCCGCCTCGCGGCTGGAGCTCGAGATCACCGAGGCCAGCATCATCGAGGACCGCGAGCGCGCCTTGCATGTGGTGCGCCAGCTCAAGGCGCTGGGCGTCACCATCGCCATGGACGACTACGGCATCGGCTATTCGTCGCTGTCGACGCTGCAGATCTTCCCCTTCGACAGGGTCAAGATCGACCGTTCCTTCGTCGAGGACGTGGCCAATGACAGCGCGTCAGCTGCGATCGTCCGGGCGACCATCCTGCTGGCCAACGACCTCCGCATCCCGGTGCTCGCCGAGGGTGTCGAAAAGCAGGAGAACTTCGAGTTCCTGCGCGCCGAGGGCTGCTCCGAAATGCAGGGCTTCCTGTTTGGCCGGCCCCAGCCGCTATCGGAGATCGCAAGCCTCGTCGGCCGCGAAACCCGCCCGGCCGAGACGCCGAAAGCGTCGACCTCGGGCGTGCGCCGCATCGAGGCCTCGGGCCTGGCGCTCAGCCGCCAGTCGGGCGTCGCCTGACGGAGGTGCCGCCAGCTAGGCTCCGTCCGCTCAACTCTATGGGCGGATGGTGATCTCGCTGGTCAGTGTCACGCGTTCGGTCGCAGAGATCTCGACGTCGATCGCCGCCGTCCATGTTCCCGGCACAGGCAGTTCCATGCCGTCGATACGCCAGGTGCCGTCGCCGGGCTTGTGCGCGCTGACGCTGATCGGCGCCACCTTGGCTTCCGCATGGTTCATTCGCAGCGTCACGCTGCGCGCGTCGAGCGGGCCGAAATCGCCCGACATGATCACGATCGAGGCGCTTACGGCGCCGGCGCGTCCGGGCGTGAGACTGACGTCGGCCATCGCCTCCGGCGTATGAACATGGAATGTCGCCGGTTCGGCTGCCTCGATCGCCAGCACGCGCGGCGGCGGCGTGAAGCGGAAGCCGGCGACGGCCGCAAGGATCGCCACCATGACCAGCGTCTCGAGGACGATATTGCGCGCAAGCCGTCGCTGCGCATCCGGCTGCGCGACCAGTGACGGTTTGGTCAGCTTCCATCGGTTGACGGCGGCAAGCAGCAGCAGCGGCACGACGAGCGCCAGCTTGATCAGCAGGAGCCGGCCATAGGCCGTCTGCCATAGGGCTTGGACCTTCTCCACCTGGATGACGGCCAGCACCACGCCGGCAGCAATCAGGGCTGCGACCACATAGGGGATCGCGGTCGAGAAACGGCGCAACGCCTCGCCGGCATCGGGCGCACGGTGGCGGCAGGCCAGGCCGAGCGGCACGAGCGCGCCGGCCCAGAAGGCGATGCCCGCGCCGTGGACGAAGACCATCGGCCGCGTCAGCCATTGCGGGGCGGCCGCGCTGGCGTGCCCGCTTGCCGCGAGCGCAGCACCTGTGCCGACGAGTGCCGCCAGCGCCAGCCCACGCGCCAGCGCGCCCTCGCTCGCCAGCGCCAGAAGCGCCAGCGCCAGCGCCATGAAGGCGATCGCCGCGGTGAAACCGTAGCTGGTCGCAGCCGCCGCCTGCCAGGTGACCGGCTGGCCAAGCAGCCCGAGCGGCGCGCCGAGCGCATCGAGCCCCTGCAGGCCGAACGAGACAGGTGCTGCGACCAGGCCGAGAGCGGTGAAGGCGGTGACGGTCGCCATGCCGTGGCGGCTCTTGGGTGCAAGCCAGGCCAGTGCAAACGCGCCACCGGCGCCGAAAAACACACCGAGATAAAGCGCGAGCTTTGCCGCCCACAGAGCGGCCCGCAATGTCGGGTCGTTCAACTCGGGCGTCACCGGCGGCGTGGCGCTGGGGCTACCGACGGAAAAGGTTGAATAGCCTGCGACCGGATGGCCGTCGGTCGAAACCACGCGCCATGACAGCAGGTAAGTGCCGCTGGCGGCATCATTTGCCGGCAAGGCGATGCTCAGGCCGTCGTCCGAGACATCGCCGATGAGCCGGACAGACCCCCCGTCCGGCCGCAGAAGTTCGATGACCAGAGGTGTCACCGGCTCGCTGAAGGTCAGCGTCGCTTGCGGCGGCAACGTCTGGACCACCGTACCTTCGGCCGGCGTCGCCCGCAGCAGCGAGGCATGGGCTGCGGCCATGGCAGTACCGCCGACGAGGATCGCAGCGGCCAGCAGGAACCGGGCGAGCAAGGCTGCGAGGCGCGCGCCTTCAGGCGGCAGGCCGCCCTTGGTGCGGAGCAGATGGCGCGCGCCCATGCTCAGTGACCGGAATGGTCTTGGCTCTGGCCGCCCATCTTGTCGGCCTGGAACTCGACCGTCACCGTGCCTGCCTTTTCGAAGGTCAGCGTGCCGGAGAACTTCTCGCCTTCCTTCACCGGCGCCTTCAGGCCCATAAACATGATGTGATAGGCGCCCGGCTTGAGCGCGACTTCGCCACCGGCCGGGATTTCGACGCCCTCGGCCACCTGGCGCATGGTCATCACGCCCTTGGCGTCGACGGCCATCTCGTGGATCTCGGCCTTTTCGGAGACATCCGACTGGATCGAAACCAGCCGGTCGGCTTCCGCGCCGGTGTTCTTGACGGTGAGATAGCCGGCGGCAACCTTGGCCCCGGCTGGCGTGGCGCGCGACCACGGGTGGCCGATCTCGAGATCGCCGACCTTGAAGCCGTGGGCGAGTAAAGCATGCGTCGAGGCAAACAGCAGCATCGCCGCAAAGACGATGATGCCGAGACGTTCTTCGAAGCTGCGGAAGAGCGGGCGCGCAAAGGCGCGAGCGGAATTGGTCATGGGGAACTCCGATATGGAATGGAAGCGCCAGCCATCGTGGCGCGAGGTTCGTTTTCAGGCGAAATTTCACTACGCCGCGGGCGTTTGCGCGCGACAGTGATCTCAGGCGGCCGGTGGCGGCGCGCGCGGACTGCCCGGATCGTGCTTCGCAGCCGTAGGCGGATCGCGCCGCACGTGAACGAACGCGGCTGCCATTGGAAACTGCAGCGTGACCGGCAATGCCACGCCGTCGGGCGGCATGGCCATGGCAGTGGAGAACATGTTGCAGCCGAGCGTGCAGCATTCCGGCAGGCTCGGATGATCGCTCTTGGCAGGCGCTGTGTGGTCAGTGGCTGATGTAATGCAGAGCGGGTTGCCGAAGATGTCGAGCGGCGGCGTGCCCTGCCCGATCGCCAGCGCTGCGGCCGCCGTCTGCAGGACGAGCATCAGCGCCGCGGCAAACGCGACCCCAAATCCCCATCCCTGGCGGCGAAACACGACCAAGCGGCCCGATCCTCAGCTTCGATGCCGAATTGATAGCATCATCGACAGGTCCGGAGAATTACCGGAAACTGCGACATATTCTTTGATCTGTCGCACTATCGCAGCAGGAAGCCGCGGCCAAGTTCGTCCCCCGCCTCGATCGAGAAGCTCGAACGCCCCGAATAGAACGCCCGCCCGCCGACCTCGACGCGAACGGCATCGAACCGCCCGACCTTGTCGGCGCGCACCGCCTTGCCGGAAAACACCGCACCGGTGACGCTCTCGAAGCGGCGCTGTTCGCCCCACCCAAGTGTTCCCCGGGCAACGGCAACCGCGATCCGCGCGGACACCCCGGAACCTGTCGGGCTGCGGTCGACCTCGCGCTCGGCAAAGACGCAGAGATTGCGCGTCGGATCCAGCGCCCCCTCGCCGCCGTCGGTCAGGATGGTGCCGTAGAGAAAGGCGAGATCGGGATCGTCGGGATGTTCGAGAGGCAGGCTTTTCGCCACCGCCTTGGTGATGCGGTCGGCCGCATCGACCAGCCTGTCGAGCGGCGTTGCCTTGAGATCGAGCCCGATCGAGGCGGCCTCGACCAGCGCGTAGAAGGCGCCGCCATAACCGACATCGAACGTCACGCCGCCCAGCCCCGGCACGTCGATCTTCTGGTCGAGCGCAAAGGCGAAGGACGCCACGCTCTCGAAGGACGCAGCACCTGTGGCGAAGCCATCCGCCGTCCTTTCGACCTCGACCCTGACGTTGACCAGCCCGCATGGGCACTGCAGCCTGACCTCGGTCACCGGCACCTGGGGCGCGACGATGCCGTGATCCACCGCATAGCGTCCGAGCGCGATGGTGGCGTGGCCGCACATCGTCGAGTAACCCTCATTGTGGATGAACAGCACCGCCATGTCAGCGCCGGGCAGGTCGGGCTCCACCGGGATCACGCCGTACATGTCGTAATGGCCGCGCGGCTCGAACATGATCAGCTTGCGCAGGTGGTCGAGGTTTTCACGGGCGTGCCGGCGCTTGTCCAGGATCGTCGCGCCGGGGATCGGCGGATAGCCCGAGGTGACGATGCGCACCGGTTCGCCGCCCGTGTGCATCTCGACCGTCTCGACGGTGCCGTCGAAGCGGCCATCGCCGCTGATGCTGAGTTCGACCATGTCCACCCCGTTCTGCTTCCGCCGCGATCTGAGCCGCTTCGCCGCCGCGCCGTCAAGCTTCGTAGTCGAAGCAAACAAAAAGCGCCGCCTGCTTTCGCGGGCGACGCTTTGGTTTCGGTCAGGCCTGTTGGCTCACCCGATAACTTATTCGATGTCGAACGACACGCCCTGCGCCAGCGGCAGCGCCTTGGAATAGTTCACGGTGTTGGTGGCGCGGCGCATGTAGGCGCGCCAGGCGTCCGAACCGCTCTCACGACCGCCGCCGGTCTCCTTTTCGCCGCCGAACGCGCCGCCGATCTCGGCGCCCGAAGTGCCGATATTGACGTTGGCGATGCCGCAGTCCGAACCCTCGACCGACAGGAAGCGCTCGGCCTCCTGCAGGTCGAGCGTGAAGATCGATGACGACAGGCCGGCGCCGACCGCGTTGTGCGCGTCGAGCACGGCGTCGAAGTCGGAATACTTCATCACATAGAGGATCGGTGCGAAGGTCTCTTCCAGCACCGGGCCGACCTGGCCCGGCATCTCCACCAGCGCCGGCTTGACGTAGAAGGCGCCGTCATGGCCGTTGTCGACACGGGTGCCGCCGGTGACCTTGCCGCCATGTCCGGCTGCTTCCTTCAGCGCCTTCTGCATGCCGTCGAAGGCGGCCTTGTCGATCAGCGGGCCGACCAGCGCCGAGGTCTCCAGCGGGCTGCCGACCGAAACGCTCTCATAGGCCTTCTTCAGGCGCGGCACGAGCGCGTCGTAGACGCTGTCATGCACGAACAGGCGGCGCATGGTGGTGCAGCGCTGGCCGGCGGTGCCCATGGCGCCGAAGGCGATGGCGCGCAGTGCCATGTCGAGATTGGCGGTCGGGCAGACGATGCCGGCATTGTTGCCGCCGAGCTCGAGGATGGCGCGGGCAAAACGCTTGGCAAGGCGCGGGCCGACGTCGCGGCCCATGCGGGTCGAGCCGGTGGCCGACACCAGCGGCACCTTGGGGTGGTCGACAAGCACCTCGCCGACGGCGCGGTCGCCGATCAGCACCTGCGACAGGTTTTCGGGCGCATCGGCACCGAAACGGGCCGCGGCGCGCTTGAAGATCGCGTCGCAGGCAAGGGCGGTCAGCGGCGTCTTTTCCGACGGCTTCCACACCACCGCGTTGCCGCAGACGAAGGCGAGTGCGGCATTCCACGACCACACCGCAACGGGGAAATTGAAGGCGGAGATGACGCCGACCACGCCGAGCGGGTGCCACGTCTCCATCATGCGGTGGCCGGGGCGCTCGGTGGCAATTGTCAGGCCGTAGAGCTGGCGCGACAGGCCGACGGCGAAATCGCAGATGTCGATCATCTCCTGGACTTCGCCCAAACCTTCCGACGGGATTTTTCCCACCTCGATCGACACCAGCCGGCCGAGGTCGGTCTTGGCGGCGCGCAGTTCCTCGCCGAGCAGGCGGACGAGCTCGCCGCGCTTCGGCGCCGGCACGTTGCGCCAGGCCTTGAAGGCCTTGTCGGCACGTTCGATGGCCTTGCCCGCCTCGGCAGGCGAGATCGACGTCAGCGCGCCGATCTGCTCGCCGGTCACCGGGCTGCGCACGATCAGGTCGCCACCGCTGAAATCGGCCTTGGCAACGCCCAGCCGTTCGAGAAGGGCAGCGGTTTCGCTGGTCACGTTCATGCTGATTACCTTTCCTCGTTCCTCACCACCCGCGGCCATCTGCGTGTCTGTTTTTGCTTGTCGCCGGCCGGGGCTTCATCGTTTGGTATCTCCGCGGGCCTTGCCGGGAGACGCTTTGCATTGCCTATAGCCTGATCGGGCACCGAAACGCCACACCAGTCGCTGAGCCAGGGCCTCTGGCCGGCGAATTGGCCTGACGTGGTCCACAAAACCCGGCGGAAAGCACAGCTTGCAACCCGATTGGCGGGGCACAGAAGTTATCGATGTGGGGGAGGCTGAAAAAACAACACCCGCCGGGGGAGGAGGTCCGGCGGGTGTCGTATTGGTGGCCAGCGTCTGGGAGGAGGTAGGCGCTGACCTATTCGTCGGAAACCTGGGAGGAGGTAGGCCCGACAAATTCGATGACCCATATCTAGCTCCGCCGGGTCGGGTTTTAAAGTGTTGATATTGCATAGGAGCTTTGCGTTTTGTGCAATGCAACATGATCGTCGCGCTGCAACATCAGGCGGACGTTGCGGCAAGTCCGGCACGCGGGGAACTTCGTGCCCGCATGCCGGTTAATTGGCAACGGCAGGCAAGGCCATGATCGACTACAGGGCAGCGCGCCTCAGAATGGTCGAATACCAGATCGCCCGGCGCGGCATACGCGACCTGGCGGTACTCGAGGCGCTGTCCGCGGTGCCGCGCGAAGAGTTCGTCACCGATGCGCTGCGCGACTACGCCTATGAGGATACGGCACTGCCGATCGCCCACGGCCAGACCATCTCCCAGCCCTACATCGTCGCGTTGATGGCCCAGGCGGCCGAGCTGACGGGAGCAGGCAAGGCGCTGGAGATCGGCGCCGGCTCGGGCTACGCAGCGGCGGTGATGGCTGAAATCGCCGGGCACGTCGTCACCATCGAGCGCGTGGCGGCACTGGCGGAGCTGGCGACAAGCCGGCTGCAGCGGCTCGGCTATGCGAATGTGGAAGTCATATCGGGCGACGGCACGGCGGGGTACGCCGGCCAGGCACCGTTCGATGCCATTCTTTCAGCGGCGGGAACCCGCAAGGTGCCGACGGCCTGGAAGGAACAGCTGGCCATCGGTGGCCGGCTCGTCTTGCCGCTCGGGCCGCTCGGCGACCAGAAACTGATGAAGATCGTGCGGACCGGCGACAAGGACTACAGCCAGCGGCCGTTGGTCGACGTGCGTTTCGTGCCGCTGATCGAAGGTCCGGGCTGACTTAGCCCTTGCCGCCCTTGGCCACGAAGCGGCGCTCGGGCATCGAATTGGCGTCGGGCGGAAGCGTGGCGCCGCCATTCATCGCCAGCTGCATGAACACGGTGTCGAGCCAGCGGCCATGCTTGTAGCCAGAGCCTTCCATCCGTCCGGTATGGTGGAAGCCGAGCCTTTCATGCAGCCGAACCGACGCGCTATCGGCATGGCCGTCGCCGATCACCGCAATGATCTGGCGAAAGCCGAGGATGGTTGCCTCGTCGATCAGCGCCTGCATCAATGCCTTGCCGATGCCCGTGCCCTTGGCCTCGGGCGCGATATAGATCGAATCCTCGACGATGAAACGATAGGCCGGGCGCGCCCGGAATGGACCGGCATAGGCGTAGCCCAGGATGATGCCGTCCCGTTCAGCGACGAGATAGGGATAACCGCCCTCCATCAGCGCCTCGTAGCGCGCGCCCATTTCGGCACGCGTCGGCGGTTCGAGCTCGTAGCTGGCCGTGCCGTTGAGCACGGCGTCGGTATAGATCTCGGTAATCCGGTCGAGGTCGTCAGGCAGCGCGTGCCGTATAGTCATGCTCATTTTTTAGGCAATCCAGATTGTTGCCTCCATTAGAGCAAAGCTCGGCACAAATGAAAAGGGCGGCCGTTGGGCCGCCCTTCGAAAGTCTGATGGTCCAGTCTCGATGCGTTATTCGCGGTTGCCCAGGAACGACAGCAGGAACGAGAACAGGTTGATGAAGTCGAGATAGAGCGTGAGCGCGCCCATGATCGCCTTGCGGCCGGAGACGAGTGCGTCGTCGCCGTCGAAATACATCTCCTTGATCTTCTGCGTGTCGTAGGCGGTCAGGCCCGAGAACACCAGCACGCCGATCGCCGAGATGGCGAACTGCAGGGCCGACGACTGCAGGAAGATGTTGACCACCATCGCGATCAGGATGCCGAACACGCCCATGATCAGGAACGAGCCCATGGCCGTCAGGTCACGCTTGGTCGTGTAGCCGAACAGCGACAGCGCGCCGAAGGCGGCAGCGGTCACGAAGAAGGTCTGCACGATGCTGGCGCTGGTGTAGACCAGGAAGATCGACGACAGCGACAGGCCCATCAGGCCGGCGAAGACCCAGAACGCGGTCTGCGCGCCCGAGGTGCTCATCGACTGGATGCGGGCGCTCAGGAAGAACACCATGCCGAGCGGAGCCAGCATGACGACCCACTTCAGCGGCGAACCATAGAGCGCGACGCCGAGGCTGGTCAGCATCTTGCCGTTGCCCATCGTGGCGACGGCAGTCGCCGGATCGTTGGTGGTCGCCAGCATCATCGTGCCGAACGCGGCCAGGCCGGTGATTGCGAGGCCAAGCGCCATCAGGTTGTAAACCTTCAGCATGTAGGCGCGCAGGCCCTCGTCGATCGACGCGTCGACGCGGCTGCCCGCCGTCGCCGTACGCGTCTGGTAATTTCTGAAGTCGGACATGGTTTCCTCTGTTGCTTCTGCCCCGTCGGGTGTCAGGCCGAAACCCAGGCGCCGCTGGCGGGGCTCCAGCATGCCTCCGCCGAAATATGATGATTCTTTCAGGCCAGAACAAGGCCCGTTACGGCCTGAAACCCGCTGTGAGGGCCATTTCTCATACAAATGTCGTTGAAGTCCAGCCCTCAACGGCATTTCGCTACTCGCTGCGCAACACCGGTGCTGCCTTGTGGCCAAGCACGCGCCATGTGCCGATGAGGCCGAAGCCGACCGTCAGCACCAGGGCGAAGACGATCGTCGCGACCGCGACCTCGGGCAGGAAGGACGACGGCAACGTCATGATTCGGGCAACGACGAACCAGGCCGCGACGCCGCCGGCAGCGAGCGCGAACACCGCCGTGGCCAGGCCGATCAGCATGTATTCGAGCGAAAAGGCCGAGATCAGCGTCCGCCGGGTGGCACCCAGCGTCTTCAGGATCACCGCATCGTGGACCCGGGCGCGATTGCCCGCTGCGAGCGCCCCTGCCAGCACCAGCACCGAAGCGATCAGCGCCACGCCGGCAGCCGCGCGGATCGCGGTGCCAAGCTGGGCGACGAGCCGGTTGACGACGTCGAGCGCGTCCTTGACGCGAACCGTGGTGATGGCCGGATAGCTGCGCGTCACCGAATTGAGGATGCGCGATTCCTGGATCGGCGACGCCTTGTCTTCGGTCAGCGTGGCAAGCCAGCTGTGCGGTGCGCCGGCGAATGTGTTGGGCGAAAATACCATGACGAAGTTGATGCCCATCGATTCCCACTGCACTTCGCGGAAATTGGCGATCTTCGCCGTCACGTTGCGGCCCAGCACGTTGACCGTCACCATGTCGCCGAGCTTGAGGCCGAGTTCGCCGGCCTCTTGCGCCGAAAACGATACCAGCGGCTCGCCCGCATAGTCCGCCGGCCACCACGTGCCTTGCGACAGCGTCGAGTTTTCCGGGATGTTCTTGGCATAGGTCAGGCCGCGGTCGCCGCGCAGCACCCAGGCGCCCTCGGGCGGCACGTTGAGCTTCTGCACGTCGGTGCCGTTTAGCGCCATGACCCGGCCCCGCAGCATCGGCACGCGCACCAGCTTGCCACCGGGCGCTTCGGCCTGCACCAGTTTGGCGAAATCGTCGACCTCGCCGGGTTGGATGTCGACGAAGAAGAAGTTCGGCGCCCGCTCCGGCAGGCTGCCGGCGATCTGGCGGCGCAGATTGCCGTCGATCAGCGCCAGCGTCACCAGCAGCGTCAGCCCCAGTCCGAGCGACAGCACCACCGACGGCGTCAGCGCGCCGGGCCGGTGGATATTGCCGATGGCAAGGCGAAGGGCGGTCGAACGCACGCGCGGGCTCTTGCGCGCCAGCCACTGCACGGCGACAGCCACCACGCGCAGCACCAGGAACGAAAACACCGTCGCGCCGACGAAGATGGTGGCGATGCGCCGGTCGCCGGCGAACCATATCGCAAGCAATGCCAGCGCCGCCGCGATGGCTACGGCTGTCGCGATGTAGACCAGTCGCGGCAAGCCGCGCCCCTCGAAACCCATCTCGCGGAACAGCGCGGTCGCCGGCACGTCGCGGGCGCGGCCCAGCGGCAGGATGGCAAAGGCAAGCGTCACCAGCACGCCGAACAGTGCGGCCATGCCAAGTGCTGCAGGATAGACGCCCGCCTCGGCCGGGACCGGAATCACAGACTGGAGCGCCGCGCTTGCCGCAAACGGCATCAGCGCGCCGAACACCAGGCCGACGGCGATGCCGAAGCCGGCGATCAGCAGTATCTGGATAAGATAAACCGACAGCACGAAGCCGCCGGAGGCGCCGAGGCTCTTGAAGGTGGCGATGACGCCGCGCTTGCCGTCGAGATAGGCGCGCACGGCATTGGCCACGCCAACGCCGCCGACCACCAGCGAGGTCAGCCCAACCAGGGTCAGGAACTGCGTGAAACGCTCGATATTGGCCGAGAGCGCCGGCGCCGCATTGCTGCGGGTGCGGATGCTCCAGCCGGCTTCGGGCAGTTCCGCGTTCGCCCGCTCGCGCACAGCCGTGACCTCGGCCTCGCTGGTGCCGACCGGCATGCGGATCTTGTAGGCGTGTTCGACCAGGCTGCCCGGCTGGATCAGCCCGGAAGCGCTCAGGCCCTCCATCGACACCAGCAGGCGCGGGGCGAAACCGAAACCGTCGGAAACCGCGTCGGGTTCATTGACCAGCTTGGCCCTCAGTTCGAAGGTCGTGCCGCCGAGCCTGATCCTGTCGCCGAGCTTGAGGTCGAGCCTTTCGAACAACAGGTCCGGCGCGGCAGCACCATAAGCGCCCGACTTTTCGGCAAAGAGTTCGTCGCGCGGCAGCGCCGGTTCGGTGACCAGCGTCCCATAGAGCGGGTAGGCGGCATCGACCGCCTTGGCCTCGACCAGTGACTGGTCGGAGCCGTCCTCCAGCCGCGCCATCGAGCGCATGCCGGCATTGTGCGAGACCGTGCCGAGCCCTTCGAGGAAGGTCTTTTCCTTGTCCGTCGCCTCGCGCTGGATCAGCTGGAAGCGGATGTCGCCGCCAAGCAGCGCCTGGCCTTCACTGGCAACGCCTGCGGTGATGGCGCGGGCCACCGAATTGACCCCGCCGATGGCAGCCACGCCAAGTGCGATGCAGGTCAGGAAGATCAGGAAGCCGCGCAGGCCGCCGCGCATCTCGCGCGATGCGAAGCGGAAGGCGAGAGGCAGGTCCTTCAGCATAGGGGCACCCTCATGCCCGCACCTTCTCGGCAACCGGCGCGATCGTCGCGGTCTCGATCCGCCCCGAGCGCATCGCCACCTGCCGGTCGCAGCGCGCGGCAAGTGCCGGGTCGTGCGTGACGAGCACCAAAGTCATCGCCCGTTCGGCAGCCTTGGCAAACAGCAGGTCGGCGATCTGGCGGCCGGTCGCCTGATCGAGATTGCCGGTCGGCTCGTCGGCGATGAGGATGCGCGGTTCCGGCGCCAGCGCACGCGCGATCGCCACGCGCTGCTGCTCGCCGCCCGAAAGCTCACCCGGATAATGCGTGACGCGATCGGCAAGGCCGACAGCCGCCAGTTCGCGCGCGGCGATGGCAAAGGCATCGCGCTTGCCGGCCAGCTCCAGCGGTACGGCGACGTTTTCCAGCGCCGTCATATTGGGGATCAGGTGGAACGACTGGAACACGATGCCGATATTGCGGCCGCGGAAAGCCGCGATCTGGTCTTCGCTGCGGCCATTGAGCAGCTCGCCGGCAATCGTCACCGTGCCGCCGTCGACCCGTTCCAATCCTGCCAGGACCATCAGCAGCGTCGACTTGCCGGAACCCGAGGGGCCGACGATGCCTGTTGCTTCGCCCGCAGCGACATCGAGGCTCACGCCCTTCAGCACATGTACCGAGGAAGCCCCCTGGCCCAGCGTCAGCGATACATCCCTCAGTTCGATGACGGCTTCTGTCACGGCAAATTCGTCCTATATGGAAATTGAAGGGCGGGGATCGTCTTCGTCATATCGGGTCTGACTTTATGGCTTTCAAACAACTAGTTGCCGCGGCCCTTCTGATGCTTGCGGCCGCAGCCTCCTCCTGGGCTGAGCCTTTCCGCATCGTCGGCTTCGGCGACAGCCTGATGGCCGGCTACGGCCTTGGCCCTGGCGAGGGTTTTCCAGAAAAACTCGAGGCCGCGCTACGCGCCCGCGGTCACGATGTGGTGATCGCCAATGCAGGCGTGTCGGGCGATACGACCAGCGGCGGCCTGTCGCGGCTCGACTGGTCGATACCGGACGGCACGCAACTGGTGATCCTCGAGCTCGGTGCCAACGACATGCTGCGCGGCATCGACCCCGCGCTTGTCGAGCAGAACCTCGACAAGATGCTTGCCCGGCTCAAGGAACGCAAAATCGAGGTGCTTCTGGCAGGCATGGTCGCCGCGCCCAATCTCGGCCACGCCTACGGCGAACAGTTCGGGACGATCTATCCGAAACTGGCGGAAAAATACGACGCCACGCTCTATCCGTTCTTCCTCGATGGCGTCGCCGGCGATGCCAAGCTGTTGCTGGAGGACGGCATGCACCCGAATGCCCTGGGCATCGACCGTATGGTCGAGAACGCCCTGCCAACGGTGGAAAAGGCCATTGCCGGCAAATGAACCTCGTCATGCAACGTTGCAACACATCGCCGGCGGCAGCGTTGCCTAAACAGCAACGTGCAAACAAACCTCTTGCCCGGCGCTGCGATCGATGATTCGCTGAGGTTACGGATTGCGATTCGAGGAAGGGAGCCTGGCCATGCCGCGACTTTTCACCGCCCTCGAAATTCCGCGTGATGCCGCGTTGTCGCTCTCCCTGCTCAGGGGCGGCCTGTCGGGCGCCCGCTGGATCGACGTCGAAAACTACCACCTCACCTTGCGCTTCATCGGCGATGTCGAAGGCCATGTTGCCGACGAGATCGTCGAGGCCATCGACCGTGTCGACCGGCCAGGCTTTCCGCTGACGCTTTCAGGTGTCGGCGCCTTCGGGCAGAAGAAGCCGCATGCGGTCTGGGCCGGCGTCACGCCCTCGCCGGAACTCAACGCACTGCAAGCTGAGATCGAACGCATCTGCAAGCGCCTCGGCGTCCCGTCCGACCCGCGCAAATTCACCCCGCATGTGACGCTGGCACGGCTCCGCAACACCAGCCCGCTCGACGTCGCGCACTATCTTTCGGCACGCGGCAACTTCGCCACTGTGCCCTTCCGCGTCGGCCGCTTCGTGCTGATGTCGTCGCGCGACTCGGTCGGCGGCGGCCCCTACATCGTCGAGGAAGCGTGGCCGCTCAATGGCTCGGACGCCGGTTCGCTGATCCGGTCGGCAAGCGCTTCCGAAGCCTCGCGGATCATGCGGTAGACAACCAGGAACCCGTCTTCCCCGCCATAATAGGGATCGGGCACGTCCTGTGGCCGATCGGTGACATGGCCGAGGAAAAGCTCGACGCGGTCCTGGGCCTGCTGCGGTGCAAGCGCCCTGAGGTCGTCGGCGTTGGAGCGATCCATGGCGAGGATCAGGTCGAAGCGCTCGAAATCGGCCGGCACGACCTTGCGCGCCTGCTGGGCGGCGATGTCGATGCCGTGTTGCGCCGCCACCGCGATCGACCGCGGGTCGGGCGCCGAGCCGGCATGCCAGCCGCCGGTGCCGGCGGAGTCGATGGTGAATTCGCCGTCCAGTCCGCGTTCGGCAAGCACGGCGCGAAACACGCCTTCGGCCAGCGGCGAACGGCAGATATTGCCGAGACAGACGAAGAGAATGGATTTTACCTGCTTTTCGACCATCGATCCCGCGCTATGCTGGTGAGGAAAGAACTCGATAGCACGGGAGCATGAAATGGCCAGAGAGAAACTTGAACCTGCCGCAGTGACGCAGGCCCTTGCCGAGCTCGACGGCTGGACGCTAGCCGCCGACGGGCTGTCGATGTCGCGCAGCTTCGTGTTCAGGAATTTTAGCGAGGCCTTCGCCTTCATGACCCGTGTTGCCCTGGCGGCTGAGAAGCTGGACCACCATCCCGACTGGTCGAACGTCTACAAGACCGTCGACGTCAAGCTGAACACGCATGACGCCGGCGGGCTGACCGAACTCGACGTCAAGCTGGCCAAGCGCATGAACGCCTATTTCGGTTCTTGAGGGCCACATCTTGCAGCGAGGCGCGCTCCTTCCCACATTTCCGGCAAAGGAATTCGGGCAAAGGAGACTGTCTGGATGGTGAAAATCCCCGGCTTTGACGGCTTCCGCGGCGACGATGCGCCGGCGAGCGAGAGCGAAGTGCGTGAAAAGTTCTGGCGCAAGGCCAAAGGCGCCGCCCGCCACGTCCCCTTCATGGAGGAAGTGGTCGCGGCCTATTATTGCGCCATGGACAAGGACACGCCGCTGCGGGCCAAGGGCATACTTCTCGCCGCCCTGGGCTATTTCATCCTGCCGGTGGACACCATTCCCGACGTCATCCTCGGCCTCGGCTTCACCGACGACATCGCCGTGCTGACGGCGGCCATCACCGCCGTGCGCGCGCACATGACGCCGGCCCACCGGCTTGCCGCCAAGGAAAGCCTGTCGCGCGAGCCCTGACGCGCGGCGGCCTTGTTTCAGCCTGACATCAAAAGTCAAACTCTTGCCGTTTTCTCGGGGTTCAACCGCGACAGGGACACGATGCCTGTGCATGACAGGCCGAACGGCGGGGTTCCAGGCGGCAAATGTCCTTTCTGCAAGGCCATTCACCCTTTGGTAACCCAGATTAAATCAAAATGAAGCCAACGGGCGGGCGCGCAGTCGGCCTGCCCCGCTCCATTTGAACTACAGGAAAAACGATGCGCGGTTTGATAGCTATAATTTCGGGTCTGGTGCTTGCAGCGTCGGCAATGCCGGCGCTCGCCCAGTCGGCGACCAAGATCGGCCAGCACAATGCCTGGGGCACCTACAGTTACCAGGCGCAGAACGGCAAGGTCTGCTACGTGCTGACGGTGCCGACCGACAAGCAGCCGCCGACGCTCGATCACGGCGACATGTTCTTCTTCGTCAGCCAGCGCCCGGGCCAGAAGGTTTCCTTCGAGCCGCAGTTCATTGCCGGCTACAATTTCCAGGAAAACTCCAAGGTCGCGGTCACCATCGGCGACAAGTCGTTCTCGATGTTCACCAAGGGCAAGTCGGCCTGGGTCGAGAATGCGGCCGAGGAACCGGCACTGATCGCCGCCATGCGCGGCGGCTCGGACATGAAGGTCACGGCCAAGTCCGGCCGCGGCAACCCGACCAACTACGTCTTCTCGCTCAAGGGCATTTCGGCAGCGCTGAGCTCTATCGCCACCTGCAAATAAGCTCTTCGGGTGCAGCTACAAAGACCGGGCGATCCGATCGCCCGGTCTTTTGTTTGAGGCCCAGCCATGTTCAGCATCGTCGACGGAACTTCAACGCATATCGATGAAGCTGCGGCCATCTGGGCGCGGGCCACCGCTGCGCGCGACGGCGACGACGATGTCGCCTCGCTCGCCGAAGCCCGGCCGGTCATCTCGAGGGTGCTCGAAAGCTCGCCGCATGCCCTGCTGGCGATCGCCGTGAACGAAGACGGCACTGCCGTCGCCTTTGGCGCCATTGCACCCGTTCCGGGTGCAAACGCGACCGCCGAGCTGCATTATTTCGGCGTCGATCCCGACCGTTGGGGCCGGGGCGCGGCAGGCGAGCTGTTGACCCGCATTGCGGCAATGCTTCGCGAACGCGGCTTCGATACGGCCGAGCTCGCGGTCTATGCCGACAATGATCGCGCCGTCAGGCTTTACGAGCGCCTTGGCTGGCGCAGGCAGGGCGACCCGGTGCCGCATGCGCACAGCGGGCGGCCGGAACAACGCTACCAGCTGGCGCTCCATCCAGCCGCCGGAAGCTGAGGCCGACGGTTCACGAAACCGCGGGACCTTTCAGCGCATTGAACAGGCCGGATGCCCATTGCGGCGCGATCAGCCAGAGCGCCAGCACGGCGACGGCGACCGCATGAAGCGCCACGATCGCATAAAGCCTGCTGCGGAACGGCTCCTTGCGCGTCTTGTGCCGGAACAGGTGCTGGGCCGACAGCGCACCAAGGCTGCCGCCGGCGAAAGCAAGCCAGAGCAGGGTTTTCTCAGGGATACGACGCGCTCCGGACCGGGCCAGGCGCTTGTCGCGCCAGAAGGCAGCGAACGCCGCAAAGTTGACGGCGAGCACCACCAGGACGATGTGTAGGATGTTGCTCATCGCGCCAGCATCCCAGCCATTGCCTAACAGACTGCAAAGCTGCGGCACAAATGCATGGCCGCCAAAACGTGACGCAGAGACAGACCTGTGATATGTCGCGCCAAAATCCTACATTTGCCGCTATATCAACCTAGCTGAGCCCGAATGACCCTTTCGCTCGACCTAACCTCCGATGCTACCCGCGATGCGTTGCGCGCCCGTGCGGCTGCGCCCGTCAAGGGCGAGCTGATCGGCCTCACCCGCGAAGAGCTCGCCGACGCGCTTGTAACCTCGGGCATCGTTCCCGAGCGCCAGGCCAAGATGCGCGTCCAGCAGCTCTGGCACTGGCTCTATGTCCGCGGCGTCTCCGACTTCGCCGACATGTTCAACATCTCCAAGGACCTGCGCGCCGAACTCGCCAAGCACTTCACCATTGCGCGCCCCGAGATCGTCGAGGAACAGATATCCTCCGACGGCACGCGCAAGTGGCTGTTCCGTTTCCCGCCGCGCGGCGCGGGCCGCCCGGTCGAGATCGAAACCGTCTACATTCCCGAGGAAGGCCGCGGCACGCTGTGCATCTCCAGCCAGGTCGGCTGCACGCTGACCTGCTCGTTCTGCCACACCGGCACGCAGAAGCTGGTGCGCAACCTGACAGCGGAAGAGATCCTGACGCAGCTGATGACGGCGCGCGACCGGCTGGGCGACTTCCCCGACCGCAACACGCCCGCTGGAGCCATCGTGCCGGCCGAGGGGCGGAAAATCTCCAACATCGTGATGATGGGCATGGGCGAGCCGCTCTACAATTTCGAGGCGGTGAAGAAGGCGTTGCTGATCGCCTCCGACGGCGACGGCCTGGCACTATCCAAGCGCCGCATCACGCTGTCGACCTCGGGTGTCGTGCCGGAAATCTTCCGCACCGGCGAGGAGATCGGCGTCATGCTGGCGATCTCGCTGCATGCCACCAACGACGATCTGCGCGACCTGCTCGTGCCGATCAACAAGAAGTACCCGCTCAAGGACCTGATCGAGGCCTGCCGCTCCTATCCCGGCCTGTCGAACGCCCGCCGCATCACCTTCGAATATGTGATGCTCAAGGACGTCAACGACAGCCTCGAGGACGCCAAGGCACTGGTCAAGCTGCTGCGCGGCGTGCCGGCCAAGATCAATTTGATCCCGTTCAACCCCTGGCCCGGCACCAACTACCAGTGCTCGGACTGGGAGACGATCGAGAAGTTCGCCGACTACATCAACAATGCCGGCTACGCCTCGCCGATCCGCACCCCGCGCGGTCGCGACATCCTCGCCGCCTGCGGCCAGCTCAAGTCAGAATCCGAGCGCATGAAGAAGAGCGAGCGCCTGGCGCTCGAGGCGATGATGATTGCGGGACACGGCGAGGCGTGAGCCGCTTCCTGCTCTATCTCGGCAAGTTCGCCCACATGGTGCTGGGCTATCTCGCGGCCTCGCTTGCCGCCAGCGCTTTCCTGAACGTGGTCTTCCTTGGTGCTGCCGGCCTCATGGCATCAGACATCCCGCCTGAGGTCGCGACCGGGTCGATGGTCTTCACCATCCCCTTCACGGCACTGTTCGTCGCTTACTTCGCCTTCGTGCCGGCGCTTGTCGTCATGCTGCTCGCCGAACTGCTCGGCAAGCGCGACTGGCTGTTCTACGCGCTGTCGGGCGGCTTCGTCGCGCTGGTCTTCCTCGGCTTTGCCTACCAGGGCGGTGACCAGGGCTTCGCCTATCGCGATCCCCTGCTACCGGTTTCGATCGTCGGCAGCGGCCTGATCGGCGGCATCGCCTACTGGTTCGTCACCGGCCGTTTTGCCGGGACATTGCGCCAATTTGCTCGCTAAACAATGCTGGAAGCTTAGTCGCATTGCCTAGAAGTAGTTCGGCTCGCGCAACTGGGCGCCATATGTAGAAAGCCCTTGACTCTGCGCTAGGAAAGAGTCTGTCAAGGACGATTCGTCCTTTACATTTCGAGGGCAAATCACATATAACGTTTACAGTAAACCCGCTTAGGCTACGGCTTAAGCGCCTCCCCCGGGCCACGGCTCGGGGGTTTGCATTTCTGGGGTGCGAATGGGGGAACGAACTCGGGTTGCGTGTTTTGTTGACGGCTTCAACCTCTATCATGCTGTTGCCGAATTGGGGCAATCGCATCTCAAATGGTTTGACCTGAGAAAGTTAGTCGAAACTTTTTTGGATCCCGCAAAGCATGAATTGAGATCAGTTTTCTATTTCTCTGCTTTCGCGACATGGCTGCCTGGGCCGTATTCCCGGCATCAACAATATGTCGAAGCTCTTAAGGCAACGGGCGTCACTCCGATCATGGGGCACTTCAAGGCGAAAAATCGCAAGTGCAAATCTTGCGGCGCCGTCTGGATATCTCACGAGGAAAAGGAAACGGACGTTAACATCGCTCTTTGGCTCGTGAATGAAGCGTACAAAGACAATTTCGACGAGGCCTTCGTACTCAGCCGTGACAGCGATCTAACTCCCGCCATCAAGATGCTTCTTGCTGAATTTCCTAGCAAGGCGATCAAGGTGATATCCCCTCCAAATGCCGGGCACAGCAAAGAAATGGCAAACTTGGTCGGCAACAAGAAACTTGCCTCCGTAAAGACAATCCATCTGGAACGGTCCCTACTCCCCGCGACAGTAACTGACCCCGACACTGGCATCGTCGTCGCTCGGCGACCTCAAGAATACGACCCTCCCGTTCCATGAGGCATTCTGCCTACTTCGCCTGCGCCGTAAGAATCTTCAGCGCGAAGGCCGAGAACACGCCAGCAAACAGATAATCGACGATGCGGGTGACGCGCGGGCTCTTCTTGAGCAGGCCGGCGAACTTGTCGGCGGCGATCACCATCGGCGCCGTCACCGGCAGCGACAGCACGATGAACATCGCGCCCAGGAAGAACAGCTTGCCCGGCGCATTGGTGTCGTGGGCCGACACGAACTGCGGCAGGAAGGTCATGAAGAACAGGATGATCTTCGGGTTGAGCAGGTTGATGCCGAGGCCCGTCGCCCAGTTCTGGAACACCGAGCGCGGTTCGCGCTTGGCGGTGTCGGGCGAAAACGCCGAGCCCTTGGTCACCGCCTGGAAGGCGAGCCAGACCAGGTAGCCGGCGCCGACGATCTTGAGTACCATGAAGGCCTGCGGCGAGGCGACGATCAGCGCCGACAGCCCGAGCGCCACCAGCGTGGTGTGGATGACGATGCCGGTCATCGCCCCGGCCATGCAGGCAAAACCCGCCTTGCGGCCCTCGGACAGCGCCCGACCGACGAACAGCGTCATGTCGGGGCCGGGCGTGATCGCGATGATGAAGGTGGCGATCGCAAACTGGATGATGGTCGCCCAATCGGGAATGAAGGACATGGTCGCGCTGCCGGGTTTTGCCTTTGAGGCGTGATGAAGGGGGGTCAGTCGGGATTTCACCCACAGACCTACGCCCGCCAACCTAGCGCTTCAACAGGAAAATGGCAGGCCAGAGCGCCGGGCGCCCCAATGGACGCAGGAAAGGCGCGCCCCAAGTCACTGCTGCGCCGCCGGATCGTTTCGATCCGGCGGCGCAGCAGTTTGGCTCAGCTTGCGAAGTAGTTCTGCGTGCCGTGCGCTTCGATCGCCTCGGCGAGGCGTGCGAGCGCATGGACATAGGCCGCGGTGCGCACCGAGACATCCTTGGCCTTGGCGACATCCCAAATGGCGCGGCCCTCGCGCTCCATGATGATGCGCAGGCGGTCGTGGATCTCCTCGATCGGCCAATAGTAGCCCTGCCGGTTCTGCACCCACTCGAAGTAGGAGACGGTGACGCCGCCGGCATTGGCCAGGATGTCGGGCAGCACGACGATGCCCTTCTTCTCCAGCACCTCGTCGGCTTCCGACGTGACCGGGCCGTTGGCGAGTTCGAGCACGATGCGGGCCTTGACGATGTCTGCGTTGTCGATGCGGATCATGTTCTCCAGCGCCGACGGCACCAGGATATCGCAATCGACACCGACCAGCGCATTGCCGTCGAGCAGCTCGTGCCCGCCCTCTCCGGCCGTCGAGGTGACCGAACGGCCATTGTCCTTGGCGGCCAGCAGGCGGCCGAGGTCGAGCCCGTTGGCGGCCTGGACGGCGCCTTCCGAGTCGGAAACGGCAACGATCGTGTGGCCATCAGCGGCAAGCAGGCGCGCAATGTGCTGGCCGGCGTTGCCGAAACCCTGGACGGCGATGCGCAGGTTGCCCTTCAGACCGAGTTCGTCTGCGAGATGGCGGACCAGATAGTAGCCGCCACGCGCGGTGGCGTCGCCGCGGCCGAGCGAACCGCCCAGCGCCAGCGGCTTGCCGGTGATGACGGCGGGCGACGCCTGGCCGACGATCTGCGAATACTCATCGGCCATCCAGCCCATGATCATCGAGTTGGTGTAGACGTCGGGCGCGGGAATGTCGCGATCCGGCCCGATGATGCTGGCGAAGGCCTGGATGTAGGCGCGAGAGAGGCGCTCCAGTTCCGCCTTGGAAAGCTTGCGCGGGTCGACCTGCACGGCACCCTTGCCGCCGCCATAGGGCAGGTTCATCACGGCGCATTTGAACGTCATCCAGAAGGCCAGCATCTCGACTTCGTCGGCCGTCGATTCAGGATGGAAACGGATGCCGCCCTTGGTCGGGCCGCGCGTGTCGTCGTAGCGGCAGCGCCATGCCAGGAAGGATTTGCGCGAGCCGTCGTCCATGCGGATCATCAGGCGGGCTTTGGTGGTCTCGCGGGCAAATTTCAGTTTCTCGATCACATCGGCGTCGACGGTCAGGTGTTTTGCCGCCTCGTCGAGGCGCACGAGAGCATGATCGAGAAGACTGCCTTCTGACATATGTAAATTTCCTGTCGTGATAAACGGATTTGCAGTTCGGAGAGCGGCGGATAGCCGCTGGCAGCCCGACTGCCCAAATTTTTGCCAGATTTCAATGCCGAACAAGGTCGCAGACCTGCCGCAAGGTCAGGCCTGAACTTCGTCTGTGCCTGCAATGGCGGCAAATTGCCTCGTTTTAGCGCCGAAACACATAAGCCTGCGACGAATGGTCCAGCGCGAACTTCCTTTTGGTCCTGGCGGCACCTTACGAAGCGGAACTGCGGGATGGGCGCAAAAGCGCATGCCGTCGGCAGATTGACTCGGCCTGCCGTGCGTCCTTCAACTGCCTCCCTGACAGGAGTGCATGATGCAGGCAGTTTTCGACGGTCACAACGATGTGCTGTTCCGGTTGTGGACCAACGCCGCCAAGGGTGCTGACCCGGTGGCCGAATTCATCGAAGGCACCAGGCAGGGCCATATCGACATGCCGCGCGCCAGGAAAGGTGGCCTCGCCGGCGGCCTCTGCGCCATCTACATCACCTCCGGCGACATTGGCGACGACGCCCGCGACGGCAACGGCCACTACGCCATTCCGCTCTCGGCCCCGCTTGAACGCGCACCGTCGCTCGACATCGCCCTCGACATGGCGTCGATCGCCTTCCGGATCGAGCGTGCCGGCGGCTGGAAGATCTGCCGCAACGGCGCCGACATCGATGCCGCCGAGGCCGAAGGCAAGTTTGCCGCCGTGCTGCACATGGAAGGCTGCGAGCCGATCGACGCCGATCTCCGCGCGCTCGAGGTCTTCTACGCCGCCGGCCTGCGTTCGCTCGGCCCGGTATGGAGCCGCAACACCATCTTCGGCCACGGCGTGCCCTTCGCCTTCCCGTCGAGCCCCGACACCGGCCCCGGCCTGACTGAAGCCGGCAAAAGACTGGTCCGCGAGTGCAACCGCATCGGCATCGCCATCGATCTCGCCCACATCACCGAAAAGGGCTTCTGGGATGTGGCGAAGCTCAGCGACAAGCCGCTGATCGTCAGCCATTCCAACGCCCACTCCCTCACGCCGATCAGCCGCAACCTGACCGACAAGCAGCTTGCCGCCGTCAGGGAAAGCAACGGCCTCGTCGGGCTCAACTTCGCCGTCACCATGCTGCGCGAGGACGGCGCCAAGAGCGCCGACACCCCGCTGTCGGACATGGTCCGGCACATCGACTACATGGTCGAGCATGTCGGCATCGACGGCGTGGCGCTGGGATCCGACTTCGACGGCGCCACGATCCCGGCCGAGATCGGCGACGCCGCCGGGCTTCAGAAGCTCGTTGCGGCCCTCCGGAACGCTGGATATGGTGACGCCGATCTGGCGAAAATCTGCCGCGACAACTGGCTGAGGGTCTTGCGCTCGGCCTGGCACGAAGCGGCAGCCTAACAACAAATAATTCGTCAACTTGGGGAACTGAAAAATGATGCTTGGTAAAATGAACGGACAATTCCGTCTGCTGCTTGCAGGCGCAGCCCTTTCGGCGATGGTCTTTGCGGCACCCGCGCTTGCGGTGACGCCGGCCGACACGCTGGTCCAGGCCTGGGCCATCGACGACACCATCACGCTCGACCCGGCCGAATCCTTCGAGCTCAGCCCGGCCGAATTCCTCGGCAACGCCTATGACATGCTGGTGCGCCTCGACATCAACGACACCACCAAGGTGCGCCCCGGCGTCGCCGAAAGCTGGACCGTTTCCGACGACGGCCTGACCTATACCTTCAAGCTCAAGCCCGGCCTGAAGTTCGCCTCCGGCAACCCGATCACCGCCGCCGACGTCGCCTGGTCGTTCGAGCGCGTCGTCAAGCTCGACAAGAGCCCGGCATTCATCCTCACCCAGTTCGGCCTGACTAAGGACAACGTCGCCGAGAAGGCCAAGGCCGCCGACGACAGCACCTTCGTCTTCACCGTCGACAAGTCCTATGCGCCGTCCTTCGTGCTCAACTGCCTCACCGCCACCGTCGGCGCGGTGATGGACAGCAAGCTGGTGCTCGAGCATGTCGCCCCGGTCACGCCGACCGACGACTACAAGTTCGACAACGACTTCGGCAATGGCTGGCTCAAGACCGGCTATGCCGGCTCGGGACCGTTCAAGATCCGCGACTGGCGTGCCAACGAGATCCTCGTGCTCGAGCGCAACGACAACTACTATGGCGACAAGCCGGCACTGGCCCGCGTCATCTATCGCCACGTCAAGGAAAGCGCCACCCAGCGCCTGATGCTCGAAGCCGGCGACATCGATGTCGCCCGCAACCTTGAGCCGGGCGACCTCGAAGCGGTTTCGAAGAACGCCGAGCTGACCACCACCAGCGCGCCCAAGGGCACGGTCTATTACATCAGCCTCAACCAGAAGAACGAGAACCTGGCCAAGCCGGAAGTGCGCCAGGCGCTCAAGTACCTGGTCGACTACGACGCCATCGGCGCCACGCTGATCAAGGGCATCGGCGAAATCCGCCAGACCTACCAGGCCAAGGGCGTGCTCGGCGCGCTCGACTCGAACCCGTTCACCTTCGACCCCGCCAAGGCCAAGGAACTGCTGGAGAAGGCAGGCCTGAAGGACGGCTTCTCGGTCACCATGGATGTGCGCAACACCCAGCCTGTCACCGGCATCGCCGAATCGTTCCAGCAGACCGTCGGCCAGGCCGGCGTCAAGGTTGAGATCATCCCCGGCGACGGCAAGCAGACGCTGACCAAGTACCGCGCCCGCAACCACGACATGTATATCGGCCAGTGGGGCATGGACTACTGGGATCCGAACTCCAACGCCGAGACCTTCACCTCCAACCCGAACAACGCCGACGACGGCACCGTGAAGACGCTGGCCTGGCGCAACGCCTGGGACGTGCCGGAGCTGACCGAGAAGACCAAGGCAGCCCTTCTGGAGCGCGACAACGACAAGCGCGCCGCCATGTACAAGGAACTGCAGCAGGCGGCGCTCGACACCAGCCCGTTCGTGCTGATCTTCCAGCAGACCGAGGTTGCCGGCCTGCGCGGCAACGTCAAGAACTACAAGCTCGGGCCGAACTTCGATTCGAACTTCGTCGCTCCCGTGACCAAGGAATGATCCCAATAGGATCAGACCTTTGAGCAGCATGGAAAACCAGACGCAAGCGAGGCGCGCCAACCGGCGCGCCTCCGCCATTCTCAAGGCGGTCGCCAGTTTCGTGGTGATCGTGGCCACCACCTATCTCGGCCTGCTGGCCGTCACCTTCTTCATCGGCCGCGTCGTGCCGATCGACCCGGTGCTGGCCATCGTCGGCGACCGCGCGCCGGCCCATGTCGTCGAGCGCACGCGCATCGAGATGGGCTTCAACCTGCCCTACTACCAGCAGTTCTATCTCTACGTGAAAGGCGTCCTTCAGGGCGACTTCGGCACCTCGGTGCTGACCACCAACCCTGTCATGGCCGACATCCGCCGCGTCTTCCCGGCGACGATGGAACTCGCCACCGTCGGCACCATCATCGGGGCGGCCTTCGGCATCCCGCTTGGCGTGCTTGCCGCCGTCAAGCGCGGCAGCCTCGCCGACCAGATCGTGCGCATCATCGGCCTGATCGGCTATTCGGTACCGATCTTCTGGCTCGGGCTGCTGGCGCTGCTGGTGTTCTATGCCCGCCTCGGCTGGACCGCCGGTCCCGGCCGCATCGACGTGGTGTTCGAATACACCTTCACCCCGATCACCGGCTTCTACCTGCTCGACGCGGTGCTCAACCGCGACTGGGCTGCCTTCAAGGACATCTTCGCCCACATCATCCTGCCGGCCTCGCTGCTCGGTTATTTCTCGCTCGCCTACATCAGCCGGATGACGCGTTCCTTCATGCTCAACGAGCTCAGCCAGGAATACATCGTCGCCGCGCGCGCCAAGGGCCTGTCGGAAACCCGCATCATCTGGGGCCATGCGCTGCGCAACGCCGCCGTGCCGCTGGTGACCGTGATCGCACTATCCTATGCCGGCCTGCTTGAAGGCTCGGTGCTGACCGAGACGGTCTTTGCCTGGCCAGGGCTCGGCCTCTACATCACCAACTCGCTGCAGAACGCCGACATGAACGCGGTGCTGGGCGGCACGATCATCATCGGGTCGGTGTTCATCGCACTCAACCTGTTCTCCGACCTGCTCTATCGCCTGCTCGACCCAAGGACGCGGATCAGATGAGCGACACAGCAATGACCCGCCGCGAATGGCTGCTAACCGACCGGCCGCAATCACGCATGCAGGCGCGGCTCGGCCGCACCTACCTGACCTGGCGCCGCTTCACCGCCAACAAGCTCGCCGTCATCGGCCTCGGCATCATCCTGCTGCTGCTGTTCGTCGCCGCCACAGCACCCCTGCTCGCGCCCCATTCGCCCTATATCGGCGACCTCAGGAACGCCCGCCTGCTGCCGCCCAGCTCCACCTATTGGCTCGGCACCGACGATCAGGGCCGCGACATCCTCTCACGCCTGATCTACGGCTCGCGCCTGACCTTGCAGGTCATCGTGCTGGTGGCGATCATCGCCGCCCCCATCGGCCTGCTGGTCGGCACCGCCGCAGGCTATGCCGGCGGCTGGATCGATGCGGTGCTGATGCGCATCACCGACATCTTCCTCGCCTTCCCCAAGCTGGTGCTGGCACTGGCCTTCGTCGCCGCCCTCGGGCCCGGCATCGAAAACGCCATCATCGCCATCGCCCTGACCTCCTGGCCGCCCTATGCCCGCATCGCCCGCGCCGAAACGCTGACGGTGCGCAACTCCGACTACATCTCAGCGGTCAAGCTGATGGGCGCCTCGCCGATGCGAATCGTGCTGCGCCACATCATGCCGCTGTGCATCTCCTCGCTGATCGTGCGCGTGACGCTCGACATGGCCGGCATCATCCTCACCGCCGCCGGCCTCGGCTTCCTCGGCCTCGGCGCCCAGCCGCCGCTGCCCGAATGGGGTGCCATGATCGCCTCCGGCCGCCGCTTCATCCTCGACCAGTGGTGGGTGGCCGCAGCACCCGGTGCAGCGATCCTCATCGTCAGCCTCGGCTTCAACCTGCTCGGCGACGGCCTGCGCGACGCGCTCGATACCCGCAGCGGTGGCCAATGAGCACGCTGCTGCATGTCGAAGACCTGCGCGTCTCCTTCCCCACCCGCACCGGCGTGGTCGAGGCGGTGCGCGGCGTCTCCTTCGCGCTCGGCCAAGAGCGGCTCGGCATCGTCGGCGAGTCTGGTTCGGGCAAGTCGCAGACCGGACGCGCCATCATGGGGCTGACGCCGCAGCAGGCCGAGATCAAGGCCAAGCGGCTCGAATTCAGCGGCATCGACCTTTTGAAGGCGTCGCAGGCCGAACGGCGGGCCTTGCGCGGCAGCCGCATCGCCATGATCCTGCAGGATCCCAAATATTCGCTCGATCCGGTCATGACCATCGGCCGCCAGATCGTCGAGACGCTGCGCACGCATGAGAAGGTCGGCAAGTCGGAGGCGCGCCAGCGCGCGCTCGACATGCTTGCTGCCGTTCAGATCCGCGACCCCAAGCGCGTCTACGACCTTTACCCGCACGAGGTCTCGGGCGGCATGGGCCAGCGCGCCATGATCGCGATGATGCTGATCGCCGGCCCCGAACTCTTGATCGCCGACGAGCCGACCTCGGCGCTCGACGTCACCGTCCAGCTCGACATCTTGCGCATCCTGGACCGGCTGGTGATCGACCGTGGCATGGGGCTGGTCTTCATCTCCCACGATTTGCGCCTGGTCTCGACCTTCTGCGACCGGGTCATCGTCATGTATGCCGGCAAGATCGTCGAGGAGTTGAAGGCTTCAGAACTGTCGCAGGCCAAGCACCCCTACACCCAGGGCCTGCTCAACTGCATGCCCAAGATCGGCGAGAGCCGGCACCCGCTGCCCGTGCTCGACCGCCAGCCGGAGTGGCTGCTGTGACCCCTGCGCTTGCGATCGACAAACTGCGCGTCGTCTATGACGACTTCATCGCATTGAAGGATGTCAGCCTGACCGTTGCGCAGGGCGAATCCTTCGGCCTCGTTGGCGAATCCGGTTCCGGCAAGTCGACGCTGCTGCGCGCGGTCGCCGGTCTGGCGCCCGTGACCTCCGGCACCATCGACGTTTCCGGCCAGCGCCTCGGCAAGACCCGCGACAAGGCGTTCTACCGCCAGGTCCAGATGGTGTTCCAGGACCCTTACGGTTCGCTGCATCCGCGCCAGACCGTCGACCGGCTGCTGCTCGAACCGCTCGACATCCACGGCTTCGCCGACACCGAAAAACGCATCCAGCGCGCGCTCGACGAGGTCGGCCTCGGTTCCGGCTTCCGCTTCCGTTATTCGCACCAGCTGTCTGGCGGCCAGCGCCAGCGCGTGGCGATTGCCCGGGCACTGATCCTCGAGCCATCGATCCTGCTGCTCGACGAGCCGACCTCGGCGCTCGACGCCTCGGTCCAGGCCGAGGTGCTCAACCTGCTCGAACAGGTGCGCCGCGACCGCAAGCTGACCTTCGTCATGGTCAGCCACGACCTCGGCGTCATCACCCATATGTGCGAGCGGCTGATGGTGATGCAGAGCGGCGAGGAGGTCGAGCGGCTGCAGGCCGGCGACCTCGCCACGCGTAACGTGGCCCAGGACTACACGCGCAACCTTCTGGTAGCGTCGGAAGGATTCGTGCGCGGCGGCTAGGGCAAATTCGGCAAACGCGAAAATGCCCTGGCGGCTTGCACGCCGAAGCACTTGCCTGCAATTCTGGATACAGCCAATCCGCAACCCGCATCTCAGGTGACAAAAATGCTCCTTGGCATCGACCCGCTGCTCGGCCCCGACGTGCTCTACGTGCTCCGTGCCATGGGCCATGGCGACGACCTGATCATCGCCGACGCCAACTTCCCGGCCGATGCGATGGCGAGGCAGACGGTGTTCGGCCGGCCGCTGCGCATCGATGGCGACATCGTCAGCGTGATGAAGGCGGTGCTGTCGGTGATGCCCGTCGACACCTTCGTCGACGATGCCTTCGGCCGCATGGAGGTCGTCGGCAAGCCGGACGAGATCCCGGACGTCCAGCGTGAGGTCGGCAAGCTGATCGAGGGCACCGGCACGAAGATGGTCGGCATCGAGCGCTTCGCCTTCTACGAGCGTGCCAGGAAGGCCTATGCCGTCATCCAGACCCAGGAACGCCGCTTCTACGCCGACTTCGCCGTGCGCAAGGGCGTGGTGCCGCCGGAGGCGTGAGGCGCTCCGACCAACCTGCCCTCATCCAACTGCGAGTTTGTCGAAGGGTCGGCACCTCTCCTGAAAGGGAACAGCCGCCCCTCATCCCCTACCGGACCTTCTCCCCGTGAACGGGGCGAAGGAAGCCGGCTGCGACGACTACGCCCACTTCCACAACACAGAAGAGGTCAGCGGAAACGTCGACGCCCCCTCTCCCCGCTTGCGGGGAGAGGGCAAGGGTGAGGGGCAGCGCTGAGCTGCCCAATAGAAAGAGTTAGAGCAAAGAGTATTCAGCCCGCCTACGACAGCGACAGCTTCGCCGCGACATCCTTGAGCAACAACAGCGTCTGGTCGATGTCGGCCTGCTTGTCGTCGAGCCTTTGGATGTAGGGGCAGGTCAGCACGGCGATCGCGTAGCCGTCGGGCGACAGGATCGGCACCGAGATATCCTCGATGGCGCGCATTTGCTGGCTCGGCCCGACGCGGTGCCCTGCCTCGCGATAGGCCTTCAGCACCGGCTCCAGCCTGTCCCGCGCCTCGGCCTGCTTCGTGCCTTCCCAACGCATCGCCAGCTCCGACTGCGCCTGCTCGTCGAGGAAGGCGAGCAGGATATGGCCGGAACTGGTGGTCAAGAGCTCGATATGGGCGCCGATGCGGATGCCGAACTCCCAGTTGCCGGGACAGCTGGCATGCGCGACAACGAGTGCCGCGCCGCCTTCGGGAACGACGAGGTGGCAGGACTGCCCGGCCTCGCTGGCGAAGGCGTCCATCAGCGGCAAGGCGCGCGCCACCAGGCGGCGCACCGGCGGATGGCGATGGGCGAGGATGAACAGCTTCATCGTCAGCGCATAGCGGTCGCCCTCGGGTGAGCGGCTGACATAGTCGCGCGCCACCAGCCGTTCGAGCATGCGGTAGACCTCGCTCGGCCCCCGCCCCATCGCCTTGACGATCTCGGCACGGGTCAAGCCGCCCGGCTGCTCTGACAGGAGCTCCAATATGTCGAGCCCCTTGTCGAGCGCCGGCGCCCGGTAGCGCTCGTCCTTGTCCTGGTCGTTCGCGGCGTTGATCGGCCTTTTTGGCATTGCGCGAATTCCTCCCTCGCCACCGCCTCACATTTCCCATTGCAAGGTCGGTTCATTTATGAATAGTATGTTCGTATATAGACAGAAGCGCAAGCAGTTTGCTGGGAGGAGCGACGGTTATGCGACTAAGCCGGAAACGCATTTTCATTTCCGCCGCTGCCCAGGGCATCGGCCGCGCCAGCGCGCTGGCCTGCGCCAAAGAGGGCGCCCACGTCGTCGCCACCGACATCAATGACGATGCCCTGAAAGCCCTGTCGGCCGAGAGCACGGGCATCGAGACCCATCGTCTCGACGTGCGCGACGGCGCGGCAGTCGCCGCCTTTGCCAGGCAGCAGCCAGCACTCGACGGCCTCTTCAACTGCGCCGGCTTCGTCCACAACGGCACGATCATGGACTGCAGCGACGAGGACTGGGATTTCAGCTTCGACCTCAACGTCAAGAGCATGTACCGCACGACCCGCGCCTTCCTGCCCGGCATGCTGGAGCAGGCGGAAAAGACCGGCGCCGTGTCGATCCTCAACATGGCCTCCATGGCCTCGTCGATCAAAGGCTTCCCCAACCGGCTGCTCTACGGCGCCACCAAGGCGGCGGTGATCGGCTTCACCAAAGGCATGGCCGCCGACTATGTCCGCCGCGGCGTCCGCTGCAACGCGCTCTGCCCCGGAACCGTCGACACGCCCTCGCTGCGCGGCCGCATCGCTGCCGCCGCCGATCCCGTGCAGGCCGAGAAGGATTTCATCGCCCGCCAGCCCATCGGCCGGCTCGCCACCGTCGACGACATCGCGCCGCTGGTCGTCTACCTATTGTCCGACGAATCCCGCTTCGTCACCGGCCAGGCCGTCCTGGTCGACGGCGGCGTCACCATCTAGGCGGAGCGGCGGCCATGATCGAAAGGATCGACGGCCACTGCCACTACTGGACGCTCCAGCGCGGCGATTACGGCTGGCTGACGCCTGGCGCCGCCCACCTCGCCCCGATCTACCGCGACTTCGGTCCGGCCGAGATGCGCCCGCTGGCCGAGGCGGCCGGAATCGCCAGGCGCATCCTCGTCCAGGCAGCCCCCACCGAAGCTGAAACGTTGTTCCTGCTCGACCAGGGCCGCAACGACAAGGCCGTCGCCGGAATCGTCGGCTGGGTCGACCTGTCGTCAGCCGAAAGCGTCGCTTCCCTGGAAAACTTCGCAAAAAATCCTTTGTTCAAGGGCGTGCGGCCGATGCTGCAGGACCTGGAGGACATCGACTGGATCGCCACCCGTCCCAGCGGAAAAGCCGTCGCCGCGCTGAAGCGCCTCGGCCTGCGTTTCGACGCGCTGGTCCTGCCGCAGCACCTGCAGTCGCTCAGGCATTTCGTCGAGACGCATCCCGACCTGCCTGTCGTCATCGACCACGCCGCGAAACCCGCCTTCGCCGCACCGACCGACGACCCGCGCCATGCCATGTGGAAGTTCGGCATGGCCGAACTGTCGGGCCACCCGCATCTGTGCTGCAAGCTGTCCGGCCTGCTGACCGAACTGCCGGCGGAGTTGAGGACGACGCCGAAGGCTGCCGCCGAAGCCCTCCGCCCCACCGTCGACAGCCTGCTCACCTGGTTCGGGCCGGATCGCCTGATCTGGGGCTCGGATTGGCCGGTGCTGACCCTGGCAGCGTCCTTCCCCTTCTGGGACGAGGTAACCGAACGCCTGCTCCAGAGCCTCGGCCAGTCGCAACGCGCAGCGATCCTCGGCGGCACCGCAGCACGCTTCTACGGTATCGAAGGAGGACGCGCATGAACGCCCTCGTCTCGATGAAGGACATCGAGAAATCCTTCCCCGGCGTGCGCGCGCTGCACAATGCCCAACTCGACCTGCGCGCAGGCGAGGTCCACGCCCTGATGGGCGAGAACGGCGCCGGCAAGTCGACGATGATGAAGATCCTCGCCGGCATCTACCGCCGCGACGGCGGGGAAATCCTGCTCGACGGCAAGCCGGTCGAGGTCAACTCGCCGCGCCAGGCCCAGGACCTCGGCATCGGCATCATCCATCAGGAACTCAACCTGATGCCGCATCTGACCGCGGCGCAGAACATGTTCATCGGCCGCGAGCCGCGCAAGGCCGCGGGACTTTTGCTCGACGAGGCGAAGCTCAATGCCGATGCCGCCGAAATCTTCGCCAGCATGCATCTCAAGCTCGACCCGCGCACGTTGGTCGGCGGGCTGACCATCGCCCGCCAGCAGATGGTCGAGATCGCCAAGGCGCTGTCCTACCGCTCGCGCGTGTTGATCATGGACGAGCCGACGGCGGCGCTGAACGACGCCGAGATCAACGAGCTCTTCGCCATCATCGCCAGGCTCAAGGCCGAGGGTGTCGGCATCGTCTACATCTCGCACAAGATGGACGAACTCAAGCGCATCGCCGACCGCGTCACCGTCATGCGCGATGGCGAATATATCGGCACCGTCCCTGCCGCCGACACGCCGGTGGAAAAGATCATCTCGATGATGGTCGGGCGCGCGCTCACCGAGGATCGCCCTGAAGTGCCCGACCATTCGAACGCGGAGGTCGTACTCGAGGTCAGGAATCTCAATCGCGGCGCGGTCATCCGCGACGTTTCGTTCTCCGTCCGCAAGGGCGAGATCCTCGGCTTTGCCGGCCTGATGGGGGCCGGGCGCACCGAGGTCGCCCGCGCCATATTCGGAGCCGACCGCCGCGACAGCGGCGACATCTTCGTGCACGGCAAGAAGGTCGACATCCGCATGCCGCAGGACGCCGTGCGCGCCGGCATTGGCTACCTCTCCGAGGACCGCAAACATTTCGGCCTCGCCACCGGCATGGACGTGCGCAACAACGTCGTGCTGGCGAGCCTGTCCCGCTTCGCCGGCCCGGGCGGCCTGTTGCGCGAGTCGGCCATGCACGAGGCAGCAAGCCGCTACATCGACCAGCTCGCCATCAAGACCCCGTCCGACCGGCAGGAGGTGCGCCTGCTCTCGGGTGGCAACCAGCAGAAGATCGTCATCGCCAAGTGGCTTTTGCGCGACTGCGAGGTGCTGATCTTCGACGAGCCGACGCGCGGCATCGATGTCGGCGCCAAGAACGAAATCTACAAGCTGTTGAACGCACTGGCCCAGCAGGGCCGCGCCATCATCGTCATCTCGTCCGAACTGCCCGAGATACTGCGGCTCAGCCACCGCATCGCCGTGATGTGCGAGGGCCGGCTGACCGGCATTCTTTCAGGCGGCGCCAGCCAGGAAGAGATCATGCATCTCGCCACGCTTCGCGGCGAGGCCGCCAACCACAACAAACAAGATAAGCCGGCAAAGGGAGAGGCCAAATGAGTGCGACCGCATCCACGGCGAACGTCTCGACCGCCTCGCGTTTCTCGGGCGCTCAGCACAGGCTTCTGGCCTTTGCCAGCCTGATTGCGCTGATCGTGGTCTTCAGCCTCGCCTCGCCCAATTTCATGCAGACCTCCAACATCATCGCCATCCTGCAGGCAACGTCGGTCAACGGCGTGCTGGCGATTGCGGCGACGCTTGTCATCATCACCGGCGGCATCGACCTGTCGGTCGGCACGCTGATGACCTTTTGCGCCGTCGTCGCAGGCGTGGTGCTGACCTCATGGGGCATGCCACTCGGCCTCGGCGTGCTCGCCGCCATCCTGGCCGGCGCGGCAAGCGGCATCGCCTCCGGAACGTTTGTCGCCAAGCTCAAGATCCCGCCCTTCATCGCCACGCTCGGCATGATGCTGATCCTCAAGGGCCTGTCGCTGGTCATCTCGGGCACCCGGCCGATCTACTTCAACAGCACGCCCGGCTTCACCCAGATCTCGCAGGGCTCGCTCATCGGCACCGTCATTCCCGGCCTGCCTATCCCCAACGGCGTGCTGATCCTGTTTCTCGTTGCGATTGCGACGAGCTTCATCCTCGAGCGCACCATCCTCGGGCGGTTTACCTTTGCACTCGGCTCCAACGAGGAGGCGGTCCGGCTTTCCGGCGTCAACACCGACCGCTGGAAGATCGCCGTCTATGCGCTCGCCGGCGCCATCTGCGGCATCGCCGGACTGCTGATCGCCTCGCGCCTCAACTCGGCGCAGCCGGCGCTCGGCCAGGGCTACGAACTCGACGCCATCGCCGCGGTCGTCATCGGCGGCACCTCGCTCTCCGGTGGCCGTGGAACCATCATCGGCACGCTCATCGGCGCGCTCATCATCTCCGTGCTTGCCAACGGCCTGCGCATCCTTTCGGTCGCCCAGGAATGGCAGACCGTCGTCACGGGCCTCATCATCATTCTCGCCGTCTACACCGACATTCTGCGGCGCCGCGGGCTTTGAGGAAAGCTTGCTTCGCGCAGCGCCGACGTGCTGCGCCAACATCAAGAAGAGGGCGAAAGCGCCCCACGGAAACGATCAACCAACGATCAATTGGAGGAAACATGTTCACTAGACGCACCGTGCTTGGCGCCCTCGGCGCCATGACGATCCTCGGCTACGGCTCGACCATGGCAATGGCCCAGGACAAGATGTACATCCCGCTGATCTCCAAGGGCTTCCAGCACCAGTTCTGGCAGGCCGTGAAGGCAGGTGCCGACAAGGCCGCCGCCGATCTCGGCGTCGAGGTCACCTTCGAAGGTCCAGATTCGGAGTCCCAGGTCGACCGCCAGATCGACATGCTGGCAGCGGCCCTTGCCAAGAAGCCGGCGGCGATCGGCTTTGCCGCCCTCGATAGCCAGGCAGCGATCCCGCTGCTGCAGCAGGCCAAGGATGCCAAGATCCCGGTCGTCGCCTTCGACTCCGGCGTCGACAGCGACATCCCCGTTGCCACCGCCTCCACCAACAACATCGCAGCGGCAGCCCTTGCCGCCGACAAGATGGCCGAACTGATCGGCGACGAGGGCAAGGTGGCGGTGCTGGTGCACGACCAGACCAGCCGCACCGGCATCGACCGGCGCGACGGCTTCGTCAATCGCATGAAGGAGGCCCATCCGAAGGTCGAGATCGTGTCGATCGAATATGGCGGCGGCGACCATCTCAAGTCGACCGAGATCACCAAGGCCATCCTGCAGGCCAACCCCGACCTGAAGGGCATGTTCGGCGGCAATGAAGGCTCGGCCATCGGCGTCGTCAACGGCGCCAAGGAACTCGGCCGCAAGCTGGTGATCATCGGCTACGATTCCGGTGCCCAGCAGAAGCAGGCGATCCGCGACGGCGAAATGGCCGGCGCCATCACCCAGAACCCGGTCGGCATCGGCTACAAAACCGTCGAAGCGGCCGTAAAGGCGGCCAAGGGCGAAGCGGTCGAGAAGAACATCGACACCGGTTTCTATTACTACGACAAGTCGAACATCGACCAGCCCGACATCGCAGCCGTGCTGTACGACTGACCACGATCCCGACATCTCCGGAGGCGGTTCGCCGCCTCCGGCTTTCTCAACCAGGGTGACTTCAATGAAACTGCTCCGTTACGGCCCCAAGGGCAACGAAAAGCCCGGCATCCTCGACACGTCCGGCCGCGTCCGTGACCTCTCCGGCATCGTCGACGACATAGCCGGCGAGGCGCTGGCGCCCGAAGGCCTTGCCCGCCTCCGCGGCATCGACCCCGAGACCTTGCCGCTGGTCGTCGGCACGCCGCAGCAGGACCTGCGCCTCGGCGCCTGTGTCGGTCGCATCGGCAAGTTCATCTGCATCGGCCTCAACTATGCCGACCACGCCGCCGAAACCGGCGCCGCCATCCCGGCCGAACCCATCGTCTTCAACAAGTGGACCTCGGCCATCGTCGGACCCGACGACGACGTCGAGATCCCCCGCGGCTCGCTCAAGACCGACTGGGAGGTCGAGCTCGGCGTCGTCATCGGCAAGCCCGGCCGCTACATCGACGAGGCCGACGCCATGAGCCACGTCGCCGGCTATTGCGTCGTCAACGACGTCTCCGAGCGCGAATACCAGATCGAGCGCGGCGGCACCTGGGACAAGGGCAAGGGCTGCGACACCTTCGGCCCGACCGGCCCCTGGATGGTGACCGCCGACGAGATCGCCGATCCGCAGAACCTCAAGATGTGGCTCGACGTCGACGGCAAGCGCTTCCAGGACGGCTCGACCAGGACCATGATCTTCTCCGTGCAGCAGGTCGTCGCCTATCTCAGCCGCTTCATGAGCCTGCAGTCCGGCGACGTCATTTCCACCGGCACCCCGCCCGGCGTCGGCCTCGGCCAGAAGCCGCCTGTCTATCTCAAGGCCGGCCAGACGATGTCGCTCGGCATCGAAGGCCTCGGCATCCAGAGGCAGCACGTCGTCGCCGCCTGAACCCATTGGTGCGAGACGACGTCTCCTTGAGCCGCCATCTCGCCCCGAGCTCTCGTTTTAGTCGCCTGATCTTGTCCGAAAAGTCTGCAACTTTTCGGGATCATGCTGTGAGGACCCCAGACCATGACCAGAATCATCGACATGCGGGTGCTCGACCTGCGCTTCCCGACTTCGCAGCATCTCGACGGTTCCGACGCGATGAACCCGGACCCCGACTATTCGGCGGCCTATGTCATCCTGAAGACCGACGCATCAGGCATCGAGGGTCATGGCCTGACATTCACCATCGGCCGCGGCAACGAGATCTGCTGCGCGGCGATCGAGGCGATGCGCCACCTGGTCGTGGGTCTGGACATGGACAAGGTCACATCAGACATGGGCGCCTTCTGGCGCCATGTCACCTCCGACAGCCAGCTGCGCTGGATCGGGCCCGATAAGGGCGCGATCCATCTGGCCACCGGCGCGGTCGTCAACGCCGTCTGGGATATATGGGCCAAGATGGTGGGCAAGCCGGTGTGGAAGCTGGTCGCCGAGATGTCGCCCGAAGAGCTGGTGCGCTGCATCGACTTCCGCTACATCACCGACTGCATCACGCCTGACGAAGCGCTCGCCATGCTGCGCGACAAGGCACCGGGCAAGGCAGAGCGTATCGCCACGCTCGAGCGCGAGGGTTACCCCTGCTACACCACCTCGGCCGGCTGGCTCGGCTATGGCGACGAGAAGCTGCGCCGGCTCTGCCAGGAGGCGGTCGACGCCGGCTTCAACCACGTCAAGCTCAAGGTCGGCCGCGACAAGGCCGACGACATCCGCCGCCTGCGCATCGCCCGCGAGGTGCTCGGCCCCGACCGCCAGCTGATGATCGACGCCAATCAGGTCTGGGAAGTCGGCCAGGCCATCGATTGGGTGCGCGACCTCGCTTTCGCCAAGCCCTGGTTCATCGAGGAACCGACAAATCCCGACGACGTCGAGGGCCACCGCAAGATCCGCGAGGGCGTGGCGCCGGTGCAGGTCGCCACCGGCGAGATGTGCCAGAACCGCATCATGTTCAAGCAGTTCATCATGCGCGGCGCAATCGACGTGGTGCAGATCGACTCCTGCCGCCTCGGCGGCGTCAACGAGATCCTCGCCGTGCTGCTGATGGCGGCCAAATACAATCTGCTCGTCTGCCCGCATGCCGGCGGCGTCGGCCTCTGCGAATATGTCCAGCACCTGTCGATGATCGACTATGTCTGCATCGCCGGAACCCGCGAGGGCCGCGTGGTCGAATATGTCGACCACCTGCACGAGCATTTCAAGGAACCCTGCGTGGTGCGCAATGCCGCCTACATGCCCCCCAGCGCGCCCGGCTTCTCCATCGAGATGAAGCCGGCGACGCTCGAAGATTTTCAGTTCCGCGGCTGAGGGAGACCAAAATGGACCTGGGGCTGAAGGACAAGGTGGTGATCGTCACCGGCGGCGGCGCCGGCATCGGCGGTGCGGTCACACTCGGCCTCGCGGCAGAGGGTGCAGTCCCCATCGTCTTCGGACGCAGCCCGCTGGCCGACGACTTCGCGGCGAAGCTGAAGGTTGCCTCACCGCGTGCAAAATTCATCCATGTCGAGCTGATGCACGACCCGGAGATCGGTGCGGCGGTCGCTGAAGTGGCAAAGGCCTTCGGCCGTATCGACGGGCTGGTCAACAATGCCGGCATCAACGACGGCATCGGCCTCGAAGCTGGCCCCAACGCCTTTCGCGAGTCGCTGGAGCGCAACCTGATCCACTATTACACGACCGCGCACCACTGCCTGCCGTGGTTGAAGAAATCGCGCGGCGCCATCGTCAACGTCTCGTCCAAGACGGCACTCACCGGCCAGGGCAGCACCAGCGGCTACACCGCCGCCAAGGGTGCGCAACTGTCGCTGACGCGCGAATGGGCGGCAGCGCTGCGCGGGGACGGCATCCGCGTCAACGCGGTCATCCCGGCCGAGGTGATGACGCCGCTCTACGAGAAGTGGCTGAAGACCTTCGACGATCCCGAAGCGCGCCTGGAAGAAATCACCCGCCGGATCCCGTTGGGACAGCGCATGACGACGGCGGAGGAAATCGCCGACACGGTGATCTTCCTGCTCTCAGACAAGGCGAGCCACACCACTGGGCAATGGTTGTTCGTCGACGGCGGCTACACCCATCTCGACCGCGCGCTGGACTGAAATCCCGCACGGCACCGCGCCATCGTTGCCGGCACTTCGGCGCCTCGATTGCTAAGTGCAGCTTCGAACGGGCTTTCTTCAAAGCCCGAAAACGACGAAGGCCGCGGAGAACCGCGGCCTTTTTCGTGGGATATTTGGAGCGGGTGAAGCGATTCGAACGCTCGACCCCAACCTTGGCAAGGTTGTGCTCTACCCCTGAGCTACACCCGCTCGCCGCGGCTCGTCACCGCAACGGCGCCTATATGGCCGATGCTCGCGGCGAATGCAACAGGCAAATCGCGATCTTTTTTCAGCTCTTCCTCCGCACCCCGGCAAAGCCCGGATTTCCGCGAAATGAACGCCTGGGGAAGCGGTGGCCGGGCTTGTCTTGGCGCCGGGCTTTGCCCATAAACCCTGCAATCGAACAATTTTGACGAAGGCGGCCATGACCGGCGCGACGAATCCCAGGACCAAGGCCGAGCTACTCGCCTTCCTCGACACGCTCGGCATCGCCGTCCGGACGCACGAGCACCCGCCACTCTACACCGTCGCCGATTCGCAGGCGCTGCGGGGGACGATTCCCGGCGGCCACACCAAGAACCTGTTCCTCAAGGACAAGAAAGACAGCTTCTTCCTCGTTACCGTCGATGAAGAAGCCAGCGTCGACCTCAAGCAGATCCATCACCTGATCGGCGCGTCGAGCCGTGTCTCCTTCGGCAAGCCGGAGGCGCTGATGGAACTCCTCGGCGTCGCCCCGGGCGCAGTGACCGTCTTCGGGCTGATTAACGACACGTCGGGCAGGGTCAGGCTGGTGCTCGACAGCGCCCTGATGGAAAACGCCGTGATCAACGCCCACCCGCTGACCAATGAGGCGACAACCTCGATCGCGGCCGCCGACCTGTTGCATTTCGTCAAGGCAACCGGCCACGATCCTGTTATCTTGAAAGTCACCGGCTGATCGCCACATGGTGGCCTGACAGCGGCGCGGTCGGGTGGCCGATGGGCACAGAATACACAGCGGAAGAACCAGTATGAGCAACGAGAACAACCCCTTCGGCGGCATAAGCAGCCAGTATGCCACGAACGTACAGTTTGGCGGCGCCCCCGCCGGCGGTGCTGCACCGGCGGCCGATCTGATCAAGGACACGACGACCGCTGCCTTCAGCGCCGACGTCATCCAGGAATCGCGCAACCAGCCGGTGCTGGTCGACTTCTGGGCGCCATGGTGCGGCCCGTGCAAGCAGCTGACGCCGGTGATCGAGCGCGTCGTCCAGGCTGCGGGTGGCCGCGTCAAGCTCGTCAAGATGAACATCGACGATCATCCCGCGATTGCCGGTCAGCTCGGCATCCAGTCGATCCCCGCGGTCATCGCCTTCAAGGACGGCCAGCCGGTGGACGGCTTCATGGGTGCCGTGCCCGAGAGCCAGATCCGCGACTTCATCGACAAGGTCGCCGGCAAGGATGGCGGCCAGCCGCAGATCGCCGAAGCGCTTGCCGCAGCCGCCGAGGCGCGCGACGCAGGCGACCTGCAGACCGCGGTGCAGATCTATGACGCCGTGCTCGAGCAGGCCCCCGACAACCTCGATGCCATCGCGGCGCTTGCCGAGATCCTCTTCGAGGCCGGCGATGTTGCCGGTGCAAACGAGGTGCTGGCGCGTGCGCCCGAAGGCAAGCAGGATGCGCCGGCACTGGCTTCCGTGCGTGCCAGGATAACGCTTGCGGAGGAGGCCGCCGCCCTCGGCGATTCCGCCGAGTTGGAGCGGCGGCTGGCGCAGAACCCCGGGGATCACCAGGCGCGCTTCGATCTCGCCATGATCCAGAATGCAAACGGGCAGCGCACCGAGGCGGCCGACAGCCTGCTCGCCATCGTCAAGGCCGACCGGACCTGGAACGACGACGGCGCAAGGGCCCAGCTGCTCAAGCTGTTCGAAGCCTGGGGCTTCACCGACGAGGTGACGCTGGCGACGCGGCGCAAGCTGTCGTCGCTGCTGTTTTCGTAACGGTTTGTCGCAGGCGCCCTTGCGCTCGACCGTTACGGCCCCAGATGAAGGGGTAGCCAGCTGAGGACCAGATGCAGGCAGGAAACGCGCATTACAGGCTCGACACCGATCTGCCGACGACGCTGGCGGTGTTCCCGCTGACGGCGGCCCTGCTCCTGCCGGGCGGTCGCATGCCGCTCAACATCTTCGAGCCGCGCTATCTGCAGATGATCGACGACGCCATCGCCGGATCGCGGCTGATCGGCATGATCCAGCCATCGCTCGACGGCACGCTGCGTCCCGACGGCGAACCGGCCCTGTGCCCCGTCGGTTGCATCGGCCGCATCACCTCTCTCGCCGAGACCGGGGACGGTCGTTACCTGATTTCGCTGCAGGGCGTCTGCCGGTTCCGGGTCAGCCAGGAACTGGCGGTGAAGACGCCATTCAGGCAATGCAAGATCACCTGCTTTGGCGCCGACCTCGGCGAGGACAAGGCCGGCGCGGATGTCGACCGGCCGGCGTTGCTCAAGGCATTCCGCACCTATCTCCAGGCCAACGAACTCGAGGCCGACTGGGAGAGCGTCAGCCGCGCCGACAATGCCATCCTGGTCAACGCGCTGTCGATGATGGCGCCATACGGGGCCGCCGAAAAGCAGGCGCTGCTCGAAGCGCCCGATCTCAAGACCCGCGCCGAGACGCTGATCGCGATCACCGAAATGGCGCTGGCGCGCGAAAACGAAGATTTCGGGTCGAGCCTGCAATAGGCGGGGCAACCAGGAGGCTGGAATGGTTGAGGCCAACAAGCGCGACATCGACGTGAAGCTGCTCGAACTGCTGGCTTGTCCGCTGACCAAGGGACCGCTGAAGTGGGATGCCGAGCGCGGCGAACTGGTGTCCAGGCTCGCCCGCCTCGCCTACCCTGTTCGTGACGGCATCCCCGTGATGCTGCCCTCAGAGGCGCGGCAGATTCCGGACGAGGCAGCGCCGAAAGGCGCTCCGTCCTTGGACTGAATTTAAGCTTCCTTCCAGGCCTCCTTCATTGAAAATTACGCCCCTTGGGCATCACGCTGCTAGCCGTGCGGACAAGCCGGTCGTAGCTCTGCACGACACGCGGGTCCTTTGCCGCCTTCTCGGCAGCGCTTTGCCTGGGCCCCGTCACAGAGGGGAGCGCAGCCTTGTCATTGGCCGATGCCTGGAGTTCCTCCGACATGGCCGCCAGCCAGTGCGTCAGGTCCTCCATCTTGTCGGCAACGATATGGATGACGCCCGACTCCGTCTGCAGCTTGCCGCTGACGCGGATGAATTTCGATCCCATGATGACGGGCCGGAAACGGTCGAAGACCCGCGCCCAGACAATGACATTGGCGATCGAATGCTCGTCCTCCAGCGTGAGGAAGATGGCATTGCCCTTGCCCGGTCGCTGGCGGACCAGAACCAGTCCGGCAACGGACACGCGCCGCCCGTCGGGCACGTCGCCGAGCCGGGCATTCGGCGTGATGCCGGCACTGTCGAGGTGATGCCTGAGAAAGGCGACCGGATGCGCCTTCAGCGAGAGACCAAGCGAGCGGTAGTCGTGGATGACATGCTCGCCGAGCGGCATGGCGGGCAGATACATCTGCGGTTCGTTATCGGACAAATGAACTTCCGGCTGGTCGAACAGCGGCAGCCTTTCGGCGGCACTCTTGCCGTCGAGCGCGCGCACCGCCCATAGCGCCTCGCGCCGGTCGAGGCCGACCGAGCGGAACGCATCGGCCTGCGCGAGCAACTCGATCTCGCCGACATCGAGCCCCGAGCGCAACCAGACATCGCGCACCGAGACGTAGCCCTTGCCGCGCCGTTCGACGAAGGCGTTCATCTTCTTGTCGCCAAGGCCCTTGATCTGACGGAAGCCGAGCCGGACGGCGTGGCTGGTCCTGATGACGTCGCGCATTTCGGCGTGACGCCGCTGGATGCGTTTCGGGTCGAAGCCCGAGCGCTCGAGCCTGCAATCCCAAACGGAATGATTGATGTCGACCTGCCTGATTTCGACGCCATGGTCCTGCGCATCGCGGACCAATTGCGCCGGTCGGTAAAAGCCCATCGGCTGCGAGTTGAGGATCGCCGCACAGAAGACGTCGGGATAAAAGGCCTTGAACCAGCAGGAGGCATAGACGAGCAACGCGAAAGACGCGGCGTGGCTTTCGGGAAAGCCGTATTCGCCAAAGCCCTCGATCTGCTTGAAGCAGCGTTCGGCGAAGTCGCGCTCATACCCCCGCGTAACCATGCCCTCGATCATCTTGTCGCGATGATTGCCGATAGTGCCGGTGCGTTTGAAAGTGGCCATGGCGCGCCTGAGCTTGTCGGCCTCGCCGGGGCTGAAGCCGCCGGCGACGATGGCGATCTTCATTGCCTGCTCCTGGAACAGCGGCACGCCCAAGGTCTTGCCCAGGATCGACTCAAGTTCCTTCTTTGGGAATTCGACCTTTTCCTTGCCTTGCCGGCGCCTGAGATAGGGATGCACCATGTCGCCCTGGATCGGCCCGGGCCGAACGATCGCGACCTCGATCACCAGATCGTAGAATTCGCGCGGCCTTAGACGCGGCAGCATCGACATCTGCGCCCGGCTTTCGATCTGGAAGACTCCGAGCGTGTCGGCACGGCAGATCATGTCATAGACTTTTTGGTCCCCAGGCGGCAGCGTCGCCAGCGTGTAGGGCCGATCATGCGGGTCGCGCTCGTCGTAATGCGCTTCGAGCAGGCCGAAGGCCTTGCGCAGGCACGTCAGCATGCCGAGCGCCAGGATATCGACCTTCAATATGCCAACGGCATCGAGGTCATCCTTGTCCCACTCGACCATCTTACGCTCGTCCATCGCCGTCTTGACGATCGGCACGATCTCGTCGAGCCGGTCGCGGGTGATGACGAAGCCGCCGACATGCTGGGACAGATGGCGCGGAAAACCCATGATGCCGTTGGCATGTTCGATCACATGCCGGGTCACCGGATCGGCCTTGTCGAGTCCCCCAGCCGCCGTTTCCTTCTCGCCAAGCTCGGACGAATACCAACCCCAGATCGACCCCGACAAAGCCCCCCTGACGTCGTCGGACAGGCCCATCGCCTTGGCGACTTCACGCAGTGCCGAGCGGCCGCGATAAGTGACGACGGAAGCCGCGAGCGCGGTGCGCTTGGCGCTGTATTTTTCGTAGATGAACTCGATCACCTCACTGCGCCGCTCATGCTCGAAGTCGACGTCGATATCCGGCGGCTCGCCACGTTCCACCGAGATGAAGCGCTCGAAAAGCACGTCGACGATATCGGGCCCGACATCGGTGATGCCGATGCAGAAACAGATGACCGAATTGGCGGCCGAGCCGCGCCCCTGGCAAAGGATGCCCTTCGAGCGCGCGAATTGGACGATGTCATGCACGGTGAGGAAATAGCGGGCATAGTTGAGTTCCTCGACGATGCCGAGCTCATGCCGGATGATCCCCTGCACCTTCTCCGGAACACCATCCGGATAGCGCCTTTTCGCCCCTTCCCAGGTCAGTCTTTCCAGTTCCGCCTGCGGTTCGAGGCCCGATTCCGTCGGCTCGTCGGGATAGTTGTATTTGAGTTCACCCAGCGAAAAATGCAGGCTTGCGGCAAAGCGCAGCGTCTCGGCAAGGGGCTCCGGGTGGTTACGGAAAAGCCTGGCCATATCGGCAGGACTTTTCAGATGGCGCTCGGCATTCGCCCTCAGTTCGAACCCGGCCTCGGTGACCGGCACGTTGAGGCGGATCGCTGTCAGCACATCCTGGAGCGGGCGCTGGCCCGGCACATGGTAGAGCACGTCATTGGTCGCCATCAGCGGCACGCCTGCCATCGCGGCCATGGCGGCGGCCTGCTCGATCTTGAAGCGGTCGTTGCCGCCGAAATTCGGCGCGACCGCCAGCCACAAGGAGGCGCCGAAACGCGCCTTGAGACTACGTAGAAGCGCGACATCATCTTCCGTGACAGCCGTGACGTCGGGCAGGACGGCAAGCGACAGCAGGTCGCCCCACTCGAAAAGGTCGTCCCGGTAGAGGAGCGGCGCGCCCTTTTCGCTTTCATCCCGGGTATTGGCCTGGGTCAGCATGCGGCAGAGATGCCCCCAGCCCTTGCGATCCCTAGGGTAGGCGAGAATGTCAGGTGTGCCATCAGCAAAAACCAGCCGGCAGCCCGGGTGGTAGGCGAGCCCTTCCGTATCGGCCATCTTCCAGGCGCGGACGACACCGGCCACCGTGTTGCAGTCGGCAAGGCCGATGGCCGAAAGTCCCAGAAACTTTGCCGCGATCACCAGCTCTTCCGGCGCGGAAGCCCCGCGCAGGAAGGAGAAATTCGACTGGATGCCGAATTCAGCATAGCTGGCGGCGGCGACCGTGTTCATGCGAAAACCCCATGCAGGAACCAGCGTGGGGCTGGAGCCTGCGCACCGTACAGGCCCTGCCGGTAGAGCCAGTAGCGGCGGCCATCGGCATCCTCGACCCGGTAATAATCCCGCGTCGGCGCATCGGTTTCTTCGCGCCACCATTCGGGCGCGATCCGTTCCGGCCCCTCGGCACGAGCGACGCGATGCATGGCGCGGCGCCAGCGGAAATTTTGCGGCGGACCATCGGGAACCTCGGTCAACGGAACCTCGATCGGCTCTGGCGAGCGAAACAGGCGGATCGGGCGCTCCAGGCGGGCCGGCCTGCTGGTGGCCCCGCTTTTTGCCTTGCCGTGCTGTGCAAATGCCTTCCTGTCTTCTTCCTGCGCGTAAGAAACAACCGCCGCAGCCCGCTCCGGCAGATGGCTTGCGGCAGGAGCAGGTTCGAGGATGGCGGCCTCGCCGAGCCTGGCTGTCACGCGATCGGCGAAGATGGCCAGCTCTTCGCCAGTGTCTTCGATTTCGCCGGCAAGGTCGCCTTGCCGCGCATCGAAGCAGGCCGTCGAAAACGCAGAGAGGCGAACGAGGTCAAAGCCACAGCCGGCATCGATGGTCTCGCCAAGCGCGGTCAGCCGTTCATGGAACAGCTTGCGGACCAGGCTGGGTTCGCGGATCGGGCGCGACGCCCCGACCGTGATGCGGCTGACCACGCCGTCGACCCTGAACAGCAGAAGTTCGAGCGCCCGCGCGCCCTCTTCCCGGCGTTCGAGATCGACCTTGAGCGTGGCGGCGAGCAGGCCGACCAGCCGCTCGATATCGTCGAGGAGCGACAGCGGGTCGGCGAGGTGGCGTTCGACCGAAAGCGGGGCGACCGGCAGGCGCGGCGAGATCGCCTCCTCGAGCCGGCCGAGCGCCTGGTCGAGACGCTCGACGAGTTCAGCTCCGAAGCGGCGGACCAGCGGCGCGCGCGGCCCGTCCATGATCGCACCGACGGTGCGCAGCCCGACGCTTTCGAGGCTCGCCTTCGTCCTGGCATCTATCCTGAGCGCCGACAGCGGCAGGCGGGAAAGGAAATTACGCTCGCTGCCCGGCGCAATGATCTGGCCGGCGGCGAAACGCGCCGCCGCCCACGCCGTGCCCGGTGTCGAGGCAAGGCCGGCGCGGACATCGAAACCCTGATGGAAGAAACGGGCCATGAGATCGGCAAGCAGGGCCTTTTCGCCACCGAAGAGATGGGCGCAGCCGGTGATGTCGAGGAACAGGCCGTTTTCGCCGTCGAGCGCGACCAGTGGCGTGTAGCGGTCGCACCAGTCGGCGAGGCTTTCGAGCAGCCGGCGGTCGGCTTCGGGATCGGCCTCGACGACGTCGATCGACGGGTGCATGGCGCGCGCTTCGGCAATCCCCATTCCCGGCCTCAGCCGCAGTGCTTCAGCCTGCTCGTCGAGGGCGGCGATGCGCTGGGTATTGTTCTCCCGATGGCTCACCACCAGGGGCTGGTTCGGCCGCTGGCCTGAACGCCACGACCGTCCCAACCGCCGCCTGAGGATCCGCTCGGCTGCGAGATGGGGAAACCACAGCGACACGATCCTCTGGGCTGTGTCTTCTTTCTTCGAGGGTGTGTGCATCGGGGTTCCATTCCAGAATGAATTTGCCGGGAAGCGCCGTGCGGCTCTTGCCGATTTCGACCGAGATGGCGGGCGGGCCGATGGAACCGGCAAGCGGACCGGCGACGGTATGGCGAAGCGATGCCGGGGCCGGCGAAGCGATGAGCCTGACGGGCGCTGCCGTGGCCTCCGATTCAGCCGACTGTCGCAGCAGGAGCACCGGCCGGCCCGCATCCTGCGCCCGGCGGTGCAGCCGGCGCGTCGCCGTGAGATCCAGGCTGCGCGGGTTGCCGCGCAGTTCGACGATGACGGCGGCAAGCTCGCCGATGCGGGCGGCTTCCTCGGCGATCCACAGTGCGTCGGCGGGCTTGGGCGCTTCGGCAAAAAGCAGGCGTTCCGGCGCGAGGCCAAAAAGCCAATCCAGTCCCGCCGCATAAGGAAGCCCGGCCTCGCGAAAGATTTCGGCGGTGCCGATCCACAGCACCAGTGCCCCCGGCTTCTGGCTGGCTTTGAGCATCAGGCTGACGAGGCATAGAGCCAGGCCCGCAGCCGCCCCCGCATTGCGGGTTTCCGTGCCATGGATCTCGGTCAGCGCGGCTTTGGGCAGCCCGCCGCCCAGGGCCTCGTCGAGGCGCTCGACACCGGTCGGCAGGAAGAAGTCGCGCGCCGAGGCAACGCCGTTGCGTCGAACCAGGACGCCGGCGGGCGGCCGGTTGTCGGAAGGCGACACCAGCAGCTCGGGCAGCGTACCCTCGATCTTCGCTATCTTCTGGCGCAGGGCAAAAACGACGTCCCGCGCCACGGCGCTGGTCGCCATGTCGATCTGCCTCCGGCTAATTGTTCCTGTTATGTTCTTATAGATTCCAGAGGCTCTGATCAGAGTCAAGCCGATTCATGGGGAATTTATTCCTCTCCCGGAGGCAACCCGCTCACCGCTTATTTATCGCCCGGGCGGCAAAGGCCTCGTAAGCGAAGCGGTGAAAGGCTATATGCCCTCAAAAGGAAGAATAATGGCCCGCATCTACAAGACCCGCGCCTGGCACGACCAGCTTTCGCCCTCGATCGAGGAGATGGAGCTCCTGGCGCTCGAATCCTATGCCCACCTGCCGGAGGAATTTCGCCAACTGACCGGCGAGGTCGTCATCCAGCTGGCCGAGTTCCCCACCGACGAGATCATGGACGACCTGTCGCTGGAAACGCCGTTCGACCTGCTCGGGCTTTTCGAGGGGCGCGGCATCGCCGAGCGCTGGAACCCGCAGACCGGCGAAGGCCCCAATCGCGTCACGCTCTACCGCCGCGCCATCCTCGACTACTGGGCCGAGAACGAGGAGACGCTGGGCGACATCGTCACCCACGTGCTGATCCACGAGATCGGCCACCATTTCGGCCTGTCGGACGACGACATGGAACGGCTGGAGGAAGCCGCCGAATAGGCGGCGAACCAGCGCCGAAAAATCAGAAATCGCTGAGCTTGATACCGGGGTCGTATTCGACGCCTTCGACGTCCTTCACCACGGCCTGGCCGCAGCGCATGGTCTTGCTGTCGGCGTCGAAGGAATAGGTCGGCGAGCCGAACAGGTGCCAGCCCTTGTTCACCGCTGCCGTGACCTTGTGGCAGAAGGTGGCATCGTCGGGACCGGTCAGGAAGCGGTAGAGTTTCATTTTTCGTCTCCCGTCATCTCGGCGATCATCGCAGCCCTCGCCAGCATCTTCTCGGCCTGCACCAGGTGCAGCCGCTCGACCATCCTGCCACCGAGCGAGATTACACCGCGCGAGGCATTTTCGGGAAGCGCGAAGGCGCCGACGACAGCGCGTGCTTCGGCAAGTGCTGCGGCCGATGGCGAGAATGCCGCATTGGCCGGGCCGATCTGTGCCGGGTGGATGACGGTCTTGCCGGAAAAGCCCATGGCCGCGGCCTCGCCGCACTCATCGGCAAAGGCGTCCAGATCGCGGAAATCGTTGGAGACGCTGTCGAGCATGTCGACGCCGCCGGCGCGGGCGTAAAGCACCATCTGCAACAGCCACGGCTGGAGGTAGCGGCGGTCGGGCGTGATCATCACCCCGGTATCCTTGGCGAGGTCGTTGAGCCCGGCGATCAGGCACGACAGCCGGGCCGAAGGATCGCGGCCGAGCTCGGCGATGGCCGCCAGGTTGACCAGCGCCCGCGGCGTCTCGATCATCGCCCAGAGTTTCAGCGTGTCGGGGGCGTCGGCCTCGTCGAGCACGTCATTGGCTTCCAGCAGGTCGCGCGGCGTCTCGATCTTGGGCAGCACCACCCCGTCGGTGGCCCAGCCGCTCGCCGCCGCAAGATCGTCAGCACCCCACGCACTTTTCAGCGAATTGATGCGCACGACATATTCGCGCGCGCCGGCCGGCCTTTCGGCGAAGAATTTGGCCAGCCTGTCGCGCGCCGCGGCCTTTTGCTCGGGCAGCACGGCATCCTCCAGGTCGAAGATGACGGTATCGCAGGCAAGCTGCGGCAGCTTGGCGATGGCCTTCTCGTTGGTGGCGGGCACGAAAAGCGCCGAACGGCGCGGGCGGGAGACAGAATGTGACATCTGGTCTTCTTGCCCGGCAATGCTGGCCCTTGCAAGGGCTTGCCGGGCAATGCGGTAACTGCTTTTGTCCTCCATCATAACAGGACGGGAACACTTCATGGCACGCTACGACGTGGTCATCATCGGCGGCGCGATCGTCGGCAGCTCGGTCGCCTATTATCTGCGCGACGAGGGTTTTGCCGGCTCGATCGCGCTGATCGAGCGCGACCCGCAATTCGCCCATTCGGCAACGACGCTGTCCTGCGCCTCGATCCGCCAGCAATTCTCGATCCCCGAGAACATCCGCCTGTCGCAATTCACGCTCGGCCTGTTCCGGCGACTGAAGGACGAGTTCGGCGCCGACGCCGACATCGGCTTCCGCGAGGGCGGCTACCTGATCCTCGCCGGCGAGAATGGCCTGCCGATCCTCGAGGCCAACCATCGGGCGCAGACGGCCGAGGGCGCCGACATCGTGCTGGAGGACGCCGAGCAGCTCGCCAGGCGTTTTGCCTGGATCTCGACCGAGGGCATTTCCGCCGGCGCCTATGGCCGCACCGGCGAGGGCTGGTTCGACGCGCACGCCATGCTCGGCCTGTTCCGCAAGGCGCTGAAGACCAGAGACATCGACCTTATCACCGCCGAGGTGACCGGCATCGAGCGCGAGCGCGACCGTGTCACAGCAGTCACCCTTGCCAATGGCGAACGCCTTGTGGCCGGCACCGTCGTCAATGCCGCCGGGCCGAATGCCGGCAAAGTCTCGGCCCTGGCCGGCATCGCCCTGCCGGTCGAGCCGCGCAAGCGCAACGTCTTCGTTTTCGAGGCGCGCGACAGGTTCGCCGACATGCCGCTGATGGTCGACCCCAGCGGCGTCTATGTCCGCCCCGAGGGTTCGGTCTACATCACCGGCGGGGCCGAGAGCGAGGACGGCGAGCTGGCCGCCGACCCGCAAGACTTCAACCCCGACTGGGGCCTGTTCGAAGACGTGATCTGGCCGGTGCTGGCGACGCGCGTGCCGGCCTTCGAGGCGATCAAGGCGACGCAGGCCTGGGTCGGGCATTACGACTACAACGCGCTCGACCAGAACGCCGTCATCGGCCCGCATCCGGAGGTCGCAAACTTCATCTTCGCCAACGGCTTTTCCGGCCACGGCCTGCAGCAGGCACCCGCAGTCGGCAAGGCGCTGGCCGAGCTCCTGGTCCATGGCGGCTACCGCTCGATCGACTGCTCGGCCTTCGGCTACCAGCGCATCGCCGAGGGCCGGCCGTTCCGCGAGCTGAACGTGATCTAGGGTTTTCGGCACCTGCCTTCTTCATCCCGAGTCTTTTCGCCCTCATCCTGAGCCTGTCGAAGGATGCGGGCGCTCCATTCGCCCTCGCCCCTTGGGCAAGGGATCCGCATTGCCCCCGCAGATATCCTGCACCGCAACGGGCTTCGCCCCCGTGCCGGAATCCATCAAGATCAATGTAGCACAACGTCAGAGGGCACCCCGCAATAGGTCAAAAAGGCTATCTGTTCGCCGAAGTCGTGTCAGCGTAACGTGCCGCTAGGTAGTTGGGGGGCCCAATGAACCGGTGGCTCGGCGTTTTATTACTCTTGGTCTGTTCGAGTAGTGCGGTCCTGGCAAACGAAGAACTGCTGGGTCGCTGGACTGGAGGCCTTACCTGCGGTCCAGATAAGAACCTCCCGTTGACGCTATCCATCACCGAGGCCAGGAATGGGAAGCTGAAGGGCGTTTTCGAGTTCCGGTCCGGGTGGCACAAGGCAAAATACCATGTCGTCGGCACGACCACGTCGACAGGCGCGTTTCAGTTAGATCCCGGACCATGGATCATGCAACCCACCGGCTTCCGAGCCGTCGGACTGCAGGGACAGGTCGCTCGTTTCGGTAGCCGTCCCATGATCCAGGGGACGCTCCTCGATTGCAAAGGCGGATCCTTTACTGCTTTTTTGCAGCCACCGCCCGAAGAGCCTCCGCCGCCCCCTCTAGCAGAAATGTTCGACCGAAAAGGTCCCCAGTGGATAAAGGCTGTCCGCGCTCGAGTCCAAGAATACGTCAGGAAGCGTGTGGACAAGCCGCGCTGGTGGAACCAACTCGAACGCGAAGTTGGATTCAGCAAAGTCGATCAAGCGACCAGGGAGACGCTGCTGGCGGAGGTTAGGGAAGCGCGGGCCGATGTCCGAGCCGATGCTCTCCTGCAAGAACTTGCATCTGGCCCGAAGGACTTTCCTCAGGGCATAGGAAGGGCTCTCTTTATTTTCCGACAGGCACAGACGTCAGAATGGCCCGACAAGACCAAGCTTCGGGTCTACAAAGCCTGCCAAAAACAGGTAGCTGAAGTACTCCGGCCCAAGTTGACGGGGATTGCGGCTTTGGCAGCAAACCTGCCCACCACCTTGGAAGGTCTGGCAGAGGCCCGCGCGGCAATTGCTCCGATCGAAGACTATCGACATTCTCTCGAACAGGCGTTTGGAACTCTAGACCAAGAAAACCTGCTGTCTCCCATGTTGAAACGGATTGCAGAACTTGAATTGAATCCGGCCATAGCAATTGCATTTCGCGAAGCGTTGGCGGTAGCGCGACAACAATCTGACCCCCGCACAGCGACCGAGAACGTAATTTACAATGTCCTTGGTCAGGCAAGTTCGTCATATCCGCTTGCCGCGATCGCGGCGGAAGGGCGGAAACTGGCCGCATTGGCTGAGGTTGTGGTCGAGAGCATCGCAAGTGAAGAGGATCGCTCCGAACCGAGTGCCAGTGACATGGCAGCCTATATGTTCACCCTCGTAGAACGCTTCAATGCACCGTTAGCAGCAATGCGATGCGCTCCGGGGCAGCATGATGTGACCGACCTGCCCAGATGTCAGTTGGGAGAATTGGAGGCCAGGCTGAAAAAAATTGTCAAGTCTGGCTGCCAGGCAGAGAAGCCAGGCCAACAATATGTCTGCGATTTCGATCAGTATTCGCAGCTCGTCTACTTCCGCACGGGCGAGCCTCCGGTGGACAGCTTTGCACTGTCGACTCGCTTCCCTGGAGGGCGCATGGAGGGCCCGCAAAAGGTACGTTTTGTCCGCCAGGTTCTTGGTGGAGGATGGGTGGGCTCGCGCGCAAGTCCCGAATAGGCGGGCAATGCCCCTCCTGCTGGTCAGCCGACGCGCCCTACAGCAGACACCGACACGCTAGGCCGGCAGGACTCGTTGTCCGCCGGATAATCACCTGTCCCGCCGGTGGCGGGAGTTGCCGCCCGGATCAGGGTCCAAGGTGAAGCGGGTGGCCTATGCCGCCGGCTTCTTGCGGCGCGCCGGCTTGGCGGGCGCGGGTTCCTGGGTTGCCTCGATGGCAAGCCGTGCCGCCCGAAGCCGCGCGGTCTTGGCCTCGCGTGCGATGACCTCGGCATGGAGGATCGAATGCGCCACCCGGGTGGTCATGTCGCCCTTTGCTTCGGCCTTGTTCTGCGAGGGGACAAACAGATTGTCCTTGGTGATGGAACTCGCCATGCGGTTTCTCCTGAAACGAAAAAGGCCGGGAACTCCCGACCTTCTCCTGATTGCCTCGACGGCCGATGCCAGTTCATCCGTGGTCAGCGGCCGGAAGCAATGCGTTAGGCAGCCTGAAGATTCTCGGCTGCGTTCTTGCCGCTGCGGTTGTCGCGCACGACGTCGAAGTTCAGCTTCTGACCCTCGACGATGGTGCGCATGCCGGCACGCTCGACGGCCGAGATGTGGACGAACACGTCCTGCTCGCCGGTGTCGGGTGCAATGAAGCCGAAACCTTTGGTGGCATTGAAGAATTTAACGGTACCAGTAGCCATGACGAAACCTTTCAATCGACATAGTGAAGTATTCGCCGAGCAGAATGCAGGGCGATGTTTTCCGATCGATTTTGAGGGGGAAGATCGTAGAGGCGCCAGGCGCGCGGAACAAAGTTCTACAGCAAGATCGATTGGTCCAATATAGTGCTCAATACGACAATAGCAAGGCTGGCCCGAAAAAGGGCGGCACGACGGCCTTGCAATCGCGAACCCGGCACCCCACATAGGCTTCATCGGCGAGCTTGCCGGGAGCGAAACGCGCATCGGGATACGATGACCGGGTTTTGCCGCGAGCCGCTGCATTTGCCCTGATCGACGGCATGCCGACCACGGATGTACCGGCAGCATGACAGGTCTCAGGAGCCAGAGGGAAGCGGGCATTGCCCGCTTTTTTCTTGTCCGGCGTTTGCCTTGCCACTACGGCAACTTCCCTTGATCCTGATCAATGTCCTGCGCACCGTGACGTATAGGGGTAGGCAGACGGCGCCAGCGAGGGAGGAAGCTATGGCAGACGTGAAGGGAACGGCGCAGCCGCAGGGCAAGCGCCCGGGGGCGCTGCCGGAGGTGCGGGCGTTGACGGTCGCCGACATCAGGCAGAGCCTGGCGGAAGGAGCGGCCGACTTTGCCCGCTGCCCGGCGGTCGGGCTGATGATCGGGGCCGTGTTCATGGTCATCGGCATGGCGATCACGTTGTCGCTGCTGGTGCTGCACGAACCCTGGCTGATCTATCCCTTCGCCATTGGCTTCCCGCTGGTCGGGCCGTTTGCCGCCGTCGGCCTCTACGAGGTCAGCCGCCGGCTGGAGGCCGGCCAGGCGCCCACCCTCGGCGAGGTGCTCAGGGTGATCTGGGCCCAGCGCCGCCGCGAGGTGTCGTGGATGGCCTTCGTCATGCTGTTCGTGTTCTGGATCTGGATGTACCAGATCCGTCTGCTGATCGCGCTGATCCTCGGCCGCATGTCGTTCGCCACGCTCGACCGCTTCGTCGACGTGGTGACGACCACCAGCGAGGGCTGGATCTTCCTCGGCATCGGCCATGTCGTCGGCGCAGCACTCGCGCTGGTGCTATTTCCATCACCGTGATCTCGATCCCGATGCTGCTCGACCGCGAGGTCGATTTCGTCACCGCCATGATCACCTCGGTGCGCACGGTACTGGCGAGCCCCGTCGTCATGCTGGGCTGGGGCCTGGTGGTGACGCTTGCGGTGCTGGCCGCCTGCGTGCCGTTCTTCCTCGGCCTGCTGGTGGTGCTGCCGGTGCTCGGCCACGCGACGTGGCATCTCTATCGCCGCGCGGTGGTGTAGGGGGCGGCGAGGCCCCCCATCCTTCGACAGGCTCAGGATGAGGGGAGAGCGCGGCGAAGCTCAGTTCCAGGCAGCGCCCGCGACCTGGCGGACGGCGGCGTTGAGCCGGTTCCAGACATTGATCAGGCCGATCGAGAGGATCAGCGCCGATAGCGTCTTTTCGTCATAGTGGCGCGCGGCATCGGTCCAAACGTCGTCGGGCACCGGGTCGGCCTTGTCGCTGACGCGGGTGACGGCCTCAGTAAGCGCCAGCGCTGCGCGCTCGGCCTCACTGAACCACGGCGTGTCGCGCCAGGCGGCGACGGCGAAGATGCGCTCGTCCTTCTGGCCGGCCTTCCTCAGTTCGAGCGAGTGCATGTGGACGCAGACGCTGCAACCATTGATCTGGCTGGCGCGCAGGTGGATCAGCATGCGCGTCACCTCGGGCAGGCTGTCGATTTCGGTCGCCTTGTTGAGCGCCTGCAGCGCCTTCAGGGCTTCGGGCAAGACGAGGGCTGGGTTGTTCATGCGGGCTTGCATTTTTCGCTTCCTTTCGCGGTCGGGTGCGGTCGATGGTGACGCCGCCGGCCACGTGACGGGTCTCTGTCACATCGGCCAGGTTTCGTTCGTCATCGCAATGACGCATGCCGAAGAGGAGACGTGACAGATGAACGACGAAAATTTTCTGAGCGAGCGATTTGCCGCCAATCGCGGGCATTTGCGCGCCGTGGCCTACCGCATGCTGGGTTCGGCCAGCGAGGCCGAGGACGCCGTGCAGGAGACCTGGCTGAGGCTGGCGCGGACCGGCGCCGGCGACATCGACAATCTCGGCGGCTGGCTGACCACTGTCGTGGCCCGCGTATGCCTGGACATGCTGCGCCAGCGCAAATCGCGGCGCGAGGACCCGCTGGACGTCGAAGGGCCGGACGAGGTCGCCGACGATACCGCCGGCATCGACCCCGAGCGCGAACTGGCGATGGCCGACGCCGTCGGGCTGGCGCTGCTGGTGGTGCTGGAGCGGCTGGCACCGGCCGAGCGCATCGCGTTCGTGCTGCATGACATGTTCGACCTGTCTTTCGACGACATCGCCCCCATCGTCGAGCGCACGCCGGTTGCCGCGCGGCAGCTGGCCAGCCGCGCCCGGCGGCGCGTGAAGGGCAGCGACGAGGCCGACGCACCCGACCGGATGCGGCAGCGAGAGGTGGTGGACGCGTTCCTTGCGGCATCGCGCGGCGGCAACTTCGCCGGCCTGCTGGCCGTGCTCGACCCCGACGTGGTGTTCCGCGCCGACGCCGCGGCGGCCCGGCTGGGCTCGGCCGCCGAGCTGCGCGGGGCGCAGGCGGTGGCGCAGAACTTCAAGGGTCGCGCCCAGGTCGCCCGCCCGGCACTGGTCGACGGCTCGATCGGCCTGCTGATCGCGCCGATGGGCAAGCTGCGCGTCGTGCTGGCCCTCAAGCTCGACGGCGACAGGATCGTTGGCATCGACGCCATCGCCGATCCGGATCGGCTAGCGCAGCTGGACGTGGCGCTGCTGGCTTAGTCAGTCGTGGGAGGTCGACGACGGAGCGCCGACCCGGCACGAGCTCACTTCATCAGATGCTTGGCCACCGCTTCGTAGGCCGGCAGCGAGGTCGGGTCGTTGGCGGCATTGCCGGCGGTGGGGTGCGACGAGAAGCGGGCGATGACGACGCGCGCCTTGGGGTCGATGTAGAGCGCCTGGCCATGCACGCCGCGCGCCATGTAGGCGCCGTGGTCGTTGTTGGTGATCCACCACATGCCGCGATAGCTCCAACCCTTGAGTAGCTGATAACCGGCCTTTTCGAACGCCGCCTTGTCGCCGCCGGCGCGGATGCGGGCGATCGCCGCTGCCGGTACCAGTTGCTGGCCGTTGAAAGCGCCGTCGTCGAGCAGGATCTGGCCGAGCCGCGCCATGTCGCGCAGGCCGGCGTTGAAGCCGCCGCCGGCAAAGGGCGTGCCGGTGGAATCGACGGTGTAGTAGGCGTCCTGCTCGGCGCCCATTTTGCTCCAGATCCGATCCGACATGAACTGGGCGACCGATTGGCCCGAGACACGCGCGATGATCCAGCCGAGGGCGTCGGTGTTGATGGTCTTGTAGCCGAAGGCCGTGCCGTGCTCGCCTTCCTTGCGCACCGTCTGCAGGTATTCGAAATAGCTGCGCGGGCCAGTGTAGCCTTCCGGCTTGGGCAGCGGGCTGCCGGCAGCCGAATAGACCCAGACGTCGGCGTTGGGATCGGCATAATCCTCGCTGTAGCGCAGGCCGGTGGTCATCTCGAGCACCTGCCTGACGGTTGCGTCGCCAAAGGCGCTCTTGGCGAGTTCGGGCACGACTGATGCCACCTTGGCGTTTTCGTCGAGCTTGCCTTCGGCCACCAGCATCTCGCCCATCAGGCCGGTGAGCGACTTGGTGACCGACATGGCGCCGTGCTGGCCGGCATCGTCGAGGCAGCCGAAATAGCGCTCGTAGACGATCTTGCCGTCATGCGTGACGACGATGCCGTCGGTGTAGTTGGCGGCCAGCGACTGCTCCCACGTCATCTCGGCGTCGCCGCCGAGCGGGGTGAACTTCACCGCGTCGATGGTCTCGTCCAACGCGCGTTCGAGCGGCGCCGGCGCGCCGAGCCCACGGCTGACATTGACCGTCGGCATCAGCTGGCGGAAATGGCACACCGTCCAGCGCATCTTGGGAAAGCTGAAATAGTCGGGATCGGTGAAGCGGATGATCTTATCCGCCGGCGGCGGAGAACCGACCATCCAGCCGAGCTTGACGGGATCGGACTCTGCGGCTGACAGCACTTTTGCCTCCTGTGCCCAAGAGATCGACGGGGTTGCCACGGCAAACATTGCCGCGACCAGCGCAGCGCCCGCGAAACCGCCCCTGACTGCATCCAACCCAGCTTCAGAAATTGACGACGACATTGGCGAAGGCTCCTGTCCACACCGGTGCATCGAAACTGACGACGGAGTCGGCTCCGGGACCGGGAAATGAAACGCTGAACCCGGCGGTGAAATAGGTGTTGGGATTCAGCACGCGGTTGTATTCGATGAAAAAGTCGTCCGACAGATGCTTGGCGGAGACGCCGGCGACCGGATTGGGCACGCCGTTGATGATCTCGAGATGCGTGCCCTGGCCGAACTGGATCGGGCTGCGCAGTTCGTTGGCGCTGATATAGGCGTAGCGCAGGGTCAGCGTGTCGCGCTCGGTCGGCGTGACGCGCAGGCTGAGCTGGTGGGCGTTGACGTTGGAATTGATGAACACCATCGACGACTTCGAGCCTGTCGACCAGGAACTCGGGCTGCCCTCGTAGTAAAGCGGGTCGAAGCGCTCCAGACGCGACGTCGACGGATCGTCGCCGGAGAATGTCTGGTAGGAATAAGCGATCGTCGGTGCCCACGAGTATTCGGCGAAGGTGTAGCCGACCTGGACGCGGCCGCCCCATGCCCGCATGTCGATGCGGTCGTTCCATTGGTAGGCGAAATCGCCGGCGACGAACAAATTCTCGAAACTGTCGCCGAACGGCATGGCGCGGCCGTAGACATTGACGAAGTTCAGCCCGTCGCGGCCATTGGCAACCAGCGTCGGCACCCCGATGCCGCCGGGCGCGGCCTGTGGGTAGGGCGAGTCGGATTGCAGCACATGGCCGAAGGTCATGCCGGCAAAGGTGTCGGACTCGCCATCGTAGCGGAAATCGCCGCCGACGATCCTGGTCTGGGTGTCGCTTTCGTTCAGCTCGTTGGCATCGAGATAGAATGCCGTGGCGGTGAAATCGTCGAAGCCAAAACTGCCGATCGAAGCCATTTCCCAGGCCTTGCGCGGGCCGAGCTTGAGCGCGCCGCGGTCGAAGCCGCTCGACCCGCCATTGGCGAGCAGCATGCCGGTGCCGGCCTTGAATGTGCGGGGACCGACCGAGAGATCGAAGGACGGATCGCTCTTTTCGTCCGAGCGCAAGCCGAGGTAGCCCTCTTCCAGCGTGACGCGGCCAGTGTTTCCGGTTGCGTAGGCATCAATGCCGAGCGTACCCGAAGCAACGGCCGAGACCTTGCCATAGGCCACCAACCCGCCCAGGTCCTGGGTGAAGCTGAGGCCGGGCAAAATGTAGCCTTCGAGCCAGGTCGGATTGGCATTGAACCCGGCCGACGGTGCGAATGTATCTGAATAGTTCCAGAACACATTGTGTTCGGTCACCACGTTCAGGCCGGCCTGAAGATGCATCCGGATCATCAGGCCATCATGGTCGAGCAGCAGCATGCGGTCGTCGGCGGCAAGCGCGCGTTCGGAGGCGAGGAGGCTTGCGGAGACCAGTGCTGCGGTGCCCGCCCAGCCGAGAATCCGCCATTTCCGCTGCCTGGTCTTGAGCCTCTGCGGGCGGACCTGCCCTTGCGCGGCCCCTGGGTCGATGTCGCTGTCCCTAGCCCCCATCGTTGCATGGCCTCCGAATGTGCGCCGCGAGCCGAAGCAGCCAGTCTGTGATTCTCGACTTTACGGCGAGCGAGGCGGAAACGGCAAGGCGAGGCGACGACATCCGCCCGGCGACGTGTCGCATCCGTCACTTTTAACGGACGTCGCTTGTTGAACCGTTCCCGGAGGCGCACAATCCACGGCCGCGACGGAAGAGGAGGTGTCACTCCATGGGAGGAATGCACCATGAACGACTTGAGCCTCACGACGCTGGATGGCGGCATGGCGATGGTCAGTGCCACGACGCTTGACGCCTTTGCTGCCAGCCTGCGCGGGGAAGTCCTCAATGCCGGCGATGCTGGCTATGACGAGGCCCGTACCATCTGGAATGCCATGATCGACCGCCGGCCCGGCCTCATCGTGCGCTGCGCCGGTGCTGCCGACGTCATCGCCACGATCAACTTCGCACGCGACAACAAGCTGCTCGTCGCCGTGCGCGGCGGCGGCCACAACATCGCCGGCAGTGCGGTCTGCGACGGCGGGCTGATGATCGATCTCAGCAAGATGAAATCGGTGCGCGTCGACCGTGTCGCACGGCGCGTCTGGGTAGAGCCCGGCTGCACGCTCGCCGACCTCGACAAGGAAACCCAGGCGTTCGGCCTCGCGGTACCCACCGGCATCAACTCGACCACCGGCATCGCAGGGCTGACGCTCGGCGGCGGTTTCGGCTGGACGACCCGCAAGCTCGGCCTGACCATCGACAACCTGCTTTCGGCCGACGTGGTGACCGCCGACGGCGAACTGGTGCGGGCGAGCACGGCCGAGCATCCGGACCTGTTCTGGGCACTGCGCGGCGGCGGCGGTAATTTCGGCGTCGTGACGGCGTTCGAGTTCAAGCTGCACAAGCTCGGGCCGCAGGTGTTGGCGGGGCTGGTCGTGCATCCCTTCGACGACGCCAGGCATGTGCTCGCGGAATATCGCGCAGCGCTTGAGGACGCGCCCGACGAACTGACCTGCTGGGCCGTGGCGAGGCAGGCACCGCCGCTGCCGTTCCTGCCAGCGGACTGGCATGGCAAGGAGGTGCTGGTGCTGGCCATGTGCTATAGCGGCGATCTCGAAGCCGGCGAGAAGGCAACGGCTGCCCTGCGCGGCATCGGCAAGCCGATCGTCGACGTGGTCGGCCCGAACCCGTTCACCGGCTGGCAGGCGGCCTTCGACCCCCTGCTCCAGCCCGGCGCGCGCAACTACTGGAAGAGCCACGACTTCATCGAACTGGCCGACGAGACCATCGACATTCTCGACGGCGCGATCAGGAACCTGCCCGGGCCGGAATGCGAGATCTTCATCGGCCATGTCGGCGGCGCCGCCGGGCGGGTGGCGACGGATGCCACCGCCTTCCCGCAGCGCAACTCGCATTTCGTCATGAACGTGCATGCACGCTGGCGCGAGGCGAACATGGACAATGCCTGCATCGACTGGGCCCGCGACATCTACGAAGCGGCGAGGCCGCAGGCGGTGGGCACCGCCTATATCAACTTCATGCCGGCGGATGAGGCCGACCGGGTCGAAGCGGCCTATGGCAGCAACTATGCCCGGCTGCTGGAGGTGAAGCAGAAGTACGACCCCGACAATTTCTTCCGCATGAACCAGAATGTGCGGGCCAAGGCCGCACGCAAGGCGGCCTGACCCCCCGGAGGCGTGCCGGTTTCAGCCGGCACGCTGCTTCTGCCCATGAGTCATTCGCGGCGCAGGCTTGACAGACGGCTCTATCCTTCATAACCACATTGTTATAGACAAAGGTTGTGAAATGACGCCGTCCGAACGCCTCGACGCCACATTCACGGCTCTCGCCGATCCAACGCGGCGGGCGATCCTTGCACGGCTGATGCAGGGAGAAGCCTCCGTCATGGAACTGGCCGAGCCATTTGCGATGAGCCAGCCGGCGATTTCCAAACACCTGAAGATGCTGGAGCGGGCCGGGTTGATCTCGCGCGGCCGCGATGCCCAGCGGCGCCCGTGCCGCATCGAGGGCGAGGCGCTGGCTCAAGTGACCGGCTGGCTCGAGGACTACCGCAAGGTCTGGGAAGGCAACTTCAAGCTGCTCGACACCCTGCTGGCCGAATTGCAGGCCAACCAGGGCAAGGCCTGACGCAGCAAGGCCAGGAGGAACGACGATGAAGCACAGGCTGGAAGTGACGACGCCGAGCGACCGCGAGATCGCCATGACCCGCGTCTTCGACGCGCCGCGCGACCTGGTGTTCGACTGCTGGACCGTTCCCGCGCTGCTGAAACGCTGGATGACGGGGCCGGACGGCTGGTCGTTTGCCGTCTGCGACATCGACTTGAAGGTCGGCGGCAAGTACCGCTTCGTCTGGCGCCACGAGGACGGTCGCGACATGGGCATGACCGGCACCTATCGCGAAATCTTCCGGCCGGAAAGGATCGTCAGCGTCGAGGTGTTCGACATGGACTGGACCGACGGCGAGGCGCGCTCGACGCTGGTGCTGACGGAGAGGGATGGCCGGACGATCTCGGTCAACACCGTGCTCTACAGCTCGCGCGAGGCGCGCGACGGCGCGATCGCCATCGGCATGGCCAAGGGTGTCGAGGCGGGCTACGACCGGCTGGACGACGTCCTGGCGGAACAGGTCGCAGCGAAGTAGGGCGGGCGCGGGCGCACGTTCTTTGACAGGCCATCCTTCGACAGGCTCAGGATGAGGGCGGATGAACGTTCAGCGGCAGACGCGACGATAGATATTGCCGAACAGCCGGATCTGGCAGCTCTGCCTGACCATCGGCACCTCGGGTCGCTGGATCTGCGGCACCACGATCTGGCGGTCCTGTTCGCGGAAGCGTTGCTGCTCGCGCTGGAATTCGATGCGGTTCTGGCGGCTCTGCAGGATCTGCAGCTCGTTGAAGCGGCCCTCGCGCGCCAGCTGGTTGCGGTCCGGCTGCCCCGGCAGGTCGATGGCAAGCGCCGGCACAGCACCGGCAAGCAATATGCCCGCCGCCACCAGGGTTGCCAGTTTCGAACTCGCTTTACTCGGCATCGACAGGTCTTCCGGTGCGAGAATCCACACAGGTTGAAGGTAGTACGCATATCGGCCGAAACAATGGCGTCATCCGCCGCGCGCCTTTTCGGCCAGGAAATCGATGAAGGCCCGGACGCGTGCGGCGAGATGGCCGTGGCCGGCAAAGACCGCGTGGATCATCTCGATGTCCTCGGGATTGTAGGCTTCGAGCACCGGCACCAGCATACCGGCATCGATGTCGGCCTCGACCTGGAAACGCCCGGTGCGGATCAACCCGACGCCGTCGAGGCAGAGCCGCCGCAGGCTCGGACCGTTGTTGGCGAGCAGGTTGCCATTGATGCGCTGGGCGAAATTTTCGCCCGTCTCGGGGTCGCGGAAAATCCATTCGTCGCGGCTGGAGAGGAAGTTGAAGCGCAGGCAGTTGTGGCCGACGAGGTCGGCCGGCACCTGTGGCACGCCGTGGCGTTCGAGATAGGCGGGCGAGGCGACGACGACACGGCGGATTTCGAGAATCTTGCGCGCCATGAGCGAGGAATCGCGCAGCTTGCCCGAGCGGATCGCGACGTCGGCGCGCTCCTGGTAGAGGTCGATAACACTGTCGGTCAGCGACAGGTCGAGCTCGATCTCGGGATAGAGCGCCAGAAATTCGGCCATGTGCGGCACGACGTGGCTGGCGCCGAAGGCGACGGAGGCGCTGACCCTGAGCGGGCCGCGCGGCACGGCCGAGCCGCCCGACGTCACCACTCGCTCCGCCTCCTCGATATCGCCCAGGATGCGCTGCGCGCGTTCGAGATAGACCTCGCCCTCGGGCGTCAATTGCAGCGCACGCGTTGAGCGCACCAGCAGCCTCGTCCCCAGCCTGTCCTCGATGCGGGTGATGAGCTTGCTGACCGCCGAGGGCGACAGGCCGAGTTGGCGCCCAGCGGCAGAAAAGCTGCCGAGGCCCGCGGCCCGCACGAACACGTCCATCTCGCCGGCGCGGTTGTCCATGGCTCGCCTCTTGTGAATTTGTTTCACAAGCATTCGTCCATCATAGCGGATTATTGCGCAAGTGGCTTTGCCCCATATTGCCGGCAAGGATCAACCGGCGAGCGGAACTCGCCTCAACTGCGCCCGCGCTCAGCGGGCGGGAATGGTTTTGCCATGCCTCTGGCCATATTCGCACTGACCATCGCGGCCTACGCGATCGGAACCACCGAATTCGTCATCGTCGGGCTGTTGCCGACGGTGGCGCATGACCTCCAGATCACCTTGCCGCTGGCCGGCCTGATCGTCAGCGTCTACGCCCTCGGCGTGACCTTCGGCGCGCCGGTGCTGACAGCACTGACCGGCAGGATCGAGCGCAAGCCGCTGCTGCTCGGCCTGATGGCACTGTTCGTCATCGGCAACACGGCAGCGGCGCTGAGCCCGAGCTACGAAATGCTGCTGGTGGCGCGCGTGCTGTCGGCCTTCGCCCATGGCGTGTTCTTCTCGGTCGGCGCGACGATCGCCGCCGACCTGGTACCGGAAAACCGCCGCGCCTCTGCGATTGCCATGATGTTCATGGGCCTGACGGTGGCAATCGTCACCGGCGTGCCGCTCGGCACCTTCATCGGCCAGACCTTCGGCTGGCGCGCCACCTTCTGGGGCGTCTCGGCGCTCGGCGTCATCGCCTTCGCCGGCATCGCCGCGCTGCTGCCGTCGACGCTGAAGAAGGCCGCCCCGTCGAGCCTGCTCGACCAGGCCAGGGTGCTCGGCTCCGGCCGGCTGCTGCTGGTCTTTGCCATGACCGCGCTCGGCTATGGCGGCACCTTCGTCGCCTTCACCTACCTCGCCTCGATCCTCGAGACCGTCACCGGCTTCTCGGCCTCGAGCGTCAGCCTGCTGCTGGTGCTCTACGGGCTGGCGATCGCAGCCGGCAACATCGCCGGCGGCCGCATCGCCGACCGCAACCCGGTCAAGGCGCTGACCGTGCTGTTTGCGCTTCAAGCTGCGGTACTGCTGGTGTTTTCCTTCACCGCCGTCTCGCCTGCCTGGACAATGGTGACGCTGGCCGGCCTCGGCTTCCTGTCCTTCGCCAATGTGCCCGGGCTGCAGCTCTATGTCGTGCAGCTGGCCAAGGAGCATCGCCCCGGTGCGGTCGACGTCGCCTCGGCGCTCAACATCGCCGCCTTCAACCTCGGCATCGCGCTAGGCGCCTGGATCGGCGGCCTGGTGGTCGCCTCGCCGCTCGGCCTCGGCGCCACGCCCTGGGTCGGTGCCCTGCTGGTGGCCGGCGCATTTGTCCTGACCGTGTGGAGCGGCGCACTCGACCGTCGCGACGAACCGGTATGCCAGCCGGCTTAGGATGATTGATCGGCTGCACCCGAGACCTAACTAAAGGCGGAGCCCATCCGCCCAAGCCTCCCCAACAAGCCCCCACAAGGAGAATTCCATGAACTTCGTGAACGCCAATGGCGCGACGATCCCCGCCCTCGGCTTCGGCACCTTCCGCATGCCTGGCAAGGAAGTGCTCGAAGTGGTGCCCGAGGCCATCAAGCTCGGCTTCCGCCACATCGACACCGCCCAGATCTACGGCAACGAGGCTGAGGTCGGTGAGGCCATCCAGAAATCTGGCGCCGCCCGCGCCGATATCTTCCTGACCACCAAGGTCTGGGTCGACAAGTTTCGTCACGCCGATTTCGTGACGTCGGTCGAAGACAGTCTGAAGAAGCTTCGAACCGACCATGTCGACCTTCTGCTCCTGCACTGGCCGAACGACGCGGTACCGCTGGCCGAGCAGATCGGCGCACTGAACGAGGTCCGGCAGGCCGGCAAGGTGCGGCACATCGGCGTCAGCAACTATAACACCGCGCTGATGGCCGAGGCTGTCCAGCTGAGCGCTGCACCCATCGTCACCAATCAGGTCGAGTACCACCCCTATCTCGACCAGACCAAGGTGCTGGAGACGGCGCGCCGGCTCGGCATGTCGGTGACGGCCTACTACGCCATGGCCGACGGCAAGGTGCTGTCCGACCCTGTGTTGAAGGACATCGGTTCGCGCTACGGCAAGACGGCGGCGCAGGTGGTGCTGCGCTGGCTGGTGCAGCAGGATGGCGTGGTCGCGCTGTCGAAGACCTCGACACTGAAGCGGCTGCCGGAAAACTTCGCCATCTTCGACTTCGAGCTTTCGGCCGAGGAGATGGCGGCGATCCACGCGCGCTCCGCTTCCGGCGGACGTATCGTCAGCCCGGCAGGCCTTGCTCCAACCTGGGACAAGGCAGCCTGAGCGTCGGCGCCGGCGCGACCGTTGACGTCGCGCCGTCTACTCCCTATCTGAGGGCGGTCAAGGGCGGGAAGCCCCTGCCGCCCGCAGCCGCAAGGCCTGGTGAAGCTTCCCTCGAAAAGTTCGTTTCCCTGTCGATGCGACGGCCGAAGCGGCAATGCGGGCTCCCGACCTTCAACCACGCCGTTCGCGCATCGCGAAGGAGCGAACCCATGACCACAGGTCAGACCAACGACTACAAGAACAATGCCCGCAGGCTGCGCGATGCGCTGGCCAGCGAAGGCATCGCCGTCAGCCACGCCAAGGCGCTGGAACTCGTCGCCCGCCAGGAAGGCGTCCGCGACTGGAACACGCTTGCTGCGCGTCCGGCGGCGACCCCGGTGTCGGCGAAGGCCGACGAGCCCAAGGCTGTCGTGCCCTTTGCCGTCGGCGAAAACGTCGCCGGCACTTTCAACGGCAACCCTGCGCAGGGCCGCGTCATCGGCCTCGAAGAGACGATCAAGCCGGACCTCTGGCGCGTCACCGTCGCCTTCAATCCGCCGGTGGACGTGTCGACCTCGAAGCTGTTCTCGTCGGAACGCCGGCGCATCCAGATGGTGGTCGGCGCCGACGGCCGCTCGCGCCGCCTGACCGGCACCGAGACCGGCGTGATGGCGCTCGCACGCGCCTGATGTCTTCTCGTTCACGCTGAAAGTTAAGGCCGTGGATCATCCGATCCGCGGCCGTTTTTACATGGGCGGATCAGGCCGCCGTGTCGGCCCGGAAGCGTGGCGACGAATTGCGGATCGGAATGCACAGCGGACGCTCGTGCACCGGGTCGGTGATGACGCGGCAGGAGATGCCGAACACATCCTCGATCAATTCCTCGCTCATCAGCTCGGCCGGCGCGCCCTCGGCGACGACGCTGCCGTCTTTCAGGAAGACCAGCCGGTCGGCGTAGCGGGCGGCGAGGTTGAGGTCGTGCAGCACCAGCACCACCGTGCGGCCGTGCTCCTGGTTGAGACGCCTGACCAGGTCGAGGCAATCGATCTGGTGGGCCATGTCGAGATGGTTGACCGGCTCGTCGAGGCAGATGATGTCGGTCTCCTGAGCCAGCACCATGGCGATCCAGACGCGCTGCAACTGGCCGCCCGACAGCGAGCCGAGCCGGCGGTCGGCGAGGTGCGACACCCCGGTACCGAACATCGCCGCCTGGATGGCCTCGCCATCGGCGGCGCTCCACGGCTGCAGCATCGACTGGTGAGGGTAGCGCCCGAGCCGGACCAGCTCCTCGACGCTCATGTCGTCGGGCGCCGACGGGTTCTGCGCCAGGAGGCCGATATGACGGGCCAGTTCCTTTTCCTTGAGCCCTGATATCGGCAGGTCGCCGAGCCGCACCTCGCCCGATTTCGGCTGGTGCAGCCGACGGATGGCGCGCAAGAGCGTGGACTTGCCGCAGCCGTTGGGGCCGGCGAGCACGGTAACCTTGCCCTTGGGAATCTCGAGGTCGATGGCTGAAAGAGCCGTCGCCGCGCCATAGGCGACGGTAAGGGCGGCGACGGTGATCGCTTTATCCATTGGTGCTCCCCCTGCGCAGCACGAGGTAGAGGAAATAGGGCGTGCCGATGACTGCGGTGACCGTGCCGGCGGGCACTTCGGTCGGCGCAAATAGCACGCGCACGATGAGGTCGGCACCGACGAGCATGATCGCGCCCAAAAGGAAGCTCGCGACGATGCCCGGGATGACCGGCCGGCCGACGATCAGCCGGGCGAGATGCGGCGCCATCAGCCCGATGAAGCCGACACCGCCGGCGAAGGCGACGGCAAGTGCGGTCAGCGCCGAGGCAAGCGCGAAGACCAGGATGCGGAAGACCGGCAGGTTGAGGCCGATGCCACGCGCCGAGACCTCGTCGAGGTCGGTGGGCGGCAGGCGGCGCGCCACGGCGAAGACGCCGACCATGGCGATGGCGAGGCCGATGGCCACGACCTGGACCTCGCCCCAGTTGATCTCATTGACCGCACCGGCGAGCCAGCGGCTTGCCTGGGTCGTGCGGTAGATCGGCCCGACGATCATCAGGATCAGTGTCGCCGCCTTGGCGACGGCACCGACGGCGATGCCGAACAGCAAAAGCCGCACCGCCGACGAGGCCTGCTGGCCGGAAAGCAGGAAGACCGCCGCAATCGCCACGCTGGCGCCGACCATCGCCGCCACCGGCTGCCAGACGATCGAGGTGACAAGCGCATTGCTCTCGTCGGAAAGCAGCGCCAGGAAGATGACGACGCCGAGGCCGGCACCGCCGATGACGCCGAGCACGCCGGGCGAGGCCAGCTCGTTGCGCGTCACCTTCTGCAGCAGATAGCCTGATACCGCCATGGCGCCGCCGGCGAGTATGGCGATGGCGACACGCGGCGCGCGCAGCTGCAGCACGACGACACGTTCGCCGCGCGTGCCCTCTCCGAACAGGATTTCGACGATGCGACGCGGATCGATCCAGGTCGAGCCGAAGCCGATGCCGCAGAGCGCCAGGGCCGCCGCGACGGCGGCAATGACGGCAACTGCGATCCAGGCGCGGCGGCTGATGCGGGCCAATGCCGGCGATAGGCGTGGGGCGAGCGGGCTCATGCGGCGCGCCTCCTGAGCAGGACCAGCAGCAGCAGGCCGCCGACGATGGCCGTGACCGCGCCCACGGGCGCCTCTCGCGGATAGATGACGAAGCGGGCGACGATGTCGGCGAGCGTGGTGTAGAGCGCGCCGACCATCGCGGCGGCGGCAATCTGCAGCCTGTGGCCGAGCCCGACCAGGGCGCGCGCCGCATGCGGCACGACAAGGCCAACGAACATGACGGGACCGGCCATGGCGACGGCCGCACCGCTAAGCAGCGCAACCGCAAGGAAGGCCAGCCCCCTGACGACGCCGAGCGGCACGCCGAGACCGCGTGCCGTCGAATCGTCGGTCTGGAGGATGTCGAGCGGGCGGGCCAGCGACGCCGCCAGCGCGGCTCCCACGACCACGAAGGGCAGCCCATTGAGGGCGAGGCCAAGCTTGCGGTCGGCGAATGAGCCGGCCAGCCAGAACAGCAGCTGGTCGAGCATCGTTTCGTTCACAGTGAGCACGACATTGACGAAGCTGTCGAACAGGCCGGCGAAGGTGACGCCGACAAGCACGATCCTGAGCGGCGAGATGCCGCCGGCCGCGGCGGCCAGGCCGAAGACGACGAAACTGGTCAGCAGCGCCCCGACTGCTGCCGCCAGCGACAGGCCCGGCAGCGAAACAACGCCAAACAGCCCGCTCGCCATGACGACGGCAAAGGCAGCACCTGCGTTGAGGCCAAGCGTGTCGGGCGAGGCGATGCGGTTGCGCGACAGCGTCTGCACGATGACGCCGGCAATGCCGAGCGCCGCACCGACCATGGGCGCCATCAGCGCCCGGGGCAGCCGCAGGTCACGGATCACCACGTCGGTCTCGCTGCCGTCGAAGGCGGTGAGCGCCGTCCAGATCTCCTCGGGCGAATAGAGCCGGTAGCCGAGCGCCAGGCTGAGATACATCAGCCCGAGCAGGAGCAGCGCAAGCCCGGCGAAGAGCGACCGGTGCCCGATACGCGGATCCGCTCGGATGCTCGTGGTCGACGAAGCGAGGGGCACGTGGCAGCCTTAATATGAACTTGACAGTCAGGGTTTGATCTGACCCTTTGCCAAACCTTCCCGCCCTCGTCAAGTTTGGAGCCTTTTGCCATGAAGCTCTTCGTCAAAGCCATTCTCGGTGCGGCGCTCGTCGCTTTTGGCCTCAACCCGGCCTTCGCCCACGAGGTCAAGCACGCCATGGGCGTGACCGACGTGCCCGAGAACCCCCAGCGCATCGTAGTGCTGACCAACGAGGGCACCGAGGCGGTGCTGGCACTCGGCCTCAAGCCGGTGGGCGCCGTGCGCTCCTGGACCGGCTCGCCCTGGTATAGGCACATCGCCGGCAAGATGGAGGGCGTCGAGGTGGTGGGCGAGGAATCGGCCGTCAACCTCGAGCTGATCGCCGGCCTGCAGCCCGACCTCATCATCGGCAACAAGACGCGCCAGGAGAAGATCTACGACCAGCTCTCGGCGATTGCGCCGACCGTCATGTCGGAGCGCCTGCGCGGCGACTGGAAGGTGAACTTCGCGCTTTATGCCGATGCGCTCGGCAAGAAGGCCGAAAGCGACGTGCAGCTCAAGGCCTTCGATGACAAGGCGACCAAGCTCGGCGAGGCGCTCGGCGACAAGAAGGCCGAGAAGGTGTCGCTGATCCGCTTCATGCCCGGCCTGACCCGCATCTACTACAAGGACACCTTCCCCGGCATGATCTTCGACCAGATCGGCATCTCGCGGCCTGCGGTGCAGGACAAGCCGGGCTTCGCCGACGACGTGACCAAGGAACGCATTCCCGAGTTCGACGGCGACCGCCTGTTCTACTTCGTCTACGAAACCGGCAACGGCAAGGCGAGCAAACAGTCGGAAGAATGGCTGGCCGAGCCGCTGTGGCAGAACCTGCCGGTGGTGAAGGCCGGCAAGGCCGTGGCGGTTGACGATGCGGTGTGGAACACGGCCGGCGGCGCGATCGCCGCCAACCTGTTGCTCGACGACATCGCCCGCGTCTACGGCGTGACGCCGGCGCAGTAGCCAACGCCAGTGGGGACGCGTCGCCATATCGGTGAGGCGTCCTGGCTTTCCCCAGCGTCGAAACGCTTTGATTCCCGGCCAAGCTTGTGTAAAGCGGGGCAAGCCAAAATCCCCGCAACAGCCAGACGGGCAAAAGCCATGGAAAAATTCACCAAGCTCACGGGCGTCGCCGCCCCCCTGCCGATCGTCAACGTCGACACCGACATGATCATCCCCAAGGATTATCTCAAGACGATCAAGCGCACTGGCCTTGGCACCGGGCTTTTCGCCGAAATGCGCTTCAATGAGGACGGCTCGGAGAACCCCGATTTCGTGCTCAACAAGCCGGCCTACCGCAAGGCACAGATCCTGGTTGCCGGCGACAATTTCGGCTGCGGCTCGTCGCGTGAGCACGCGCCCTGGGCGCTGCTCGACTTCGGCATCCGCTGCGTCATCTCGACGTCGTTCGCCGACATCTTCTACAACAACTGCTTCAAGAACGGCATCCTGCCCATCACCGTCAGCCAGGAAGACCTGGACAAGCTGATGGACGACGCCTCGCGCGGCGCCAACGCCACCGTGTCGGTCGATCTCGAAGTCAAGGAAATCCGCGGCCCCGACGGCGGCGTGGTCAAGTTCGACCTCGACGACTTCCGCCGCCATTGCCTGCTCAACGGCCTCGACGACATCGGCCTGACCATGGAGAAGGCTTCGTCGATCGACAGCTACGAGAAGAAGGCTGCCGAGAACCGCCCCTGGGCCTGAGCCCTCGACGCCTTAAGGCTGGAATGTCTCGAAGCCCCGTCCCGATTGAAATCGCGGCGGGGCTTTTTGCTGGAACAATCGGCTCCGGCTGACTGGCCTGCCGCGCCATGCCATGGTCGCACCTCGGGATTCGGAGCGCGCACGGACATCGGCCGCTCCGTGACTTCGCATGTCGATCTCTAGGAGCAGACCATGAAATCTTCCGCCCTCGTTGCAGCTTTCGCGCTGGCGTTGACCGCCTCGACCGCGGCGCTGGCCCAGGACGACGGCCCGCAGACGATCGCCTTCGAAGGCGGCAACTTCACCATCGCCGAGAACGCCGAAGGCGAAAAGATCGTCGCCTACGACGGCAAGGAAATCGCCAGGAACTACGTCGCCTTCCACGATCGCACGGTCGAGGTCAGCGGCACCAAGGTGGCAATCTTCGCGCTCGGCGATGGCGGCAATGCCTGCGGCCCGGAGACCGTGCTCGCCTGGAAGACCGGCGCCGGCATCCAGTCGACCGTCGTCGGCGACGGCGAATGCGGCACCCCGCCTGCGGCTGTGACGAGCGACACGCTCTATTTCGTGCCCTACCTGCTGCCCGGCACCCAGGCGCCCGTACGCAAGTGGTCGCTTGACGATGGGCTGACCGTAGCCGGAGAGCTAGCGTTCACGCCGCAGCCCGGCACGACCTGGGCCGACCTCAAGATCGAGAACATCGCCTACCCCGTAGACTTTTTCGACAACGCCGAGCTCTATCAGGCCGCAAGCGCCATGCTGGGCGACCAGCTCGAGGGCGTGGCGCTCGGCCTTTCGGTGTCGAGCGGACCCGAAAAGACAGCCTCGGGCCTGGTCTTCGCCACCGGCTGCGTTCCCCATGCCTGCGGCATCAACGATTCCTTCATCGGCGTCGATACTGCGGGCAAGAAGCTCTACTTCGCCAAACAGGGCGATGCGTCCGAGCCCAGCACCTGGCCGGCATTAGCCGAGTGGCCGGCAGAGATGAAGGACGCCATGACCAAGTCGCTTGTACAGGGAGAGTGAGAAAAGCCATGCGAAAACTGATTTCGACAGGATCGCCCTTCGAGAAGACCGCCGGCTATTCGCGCGCGGTGGTCCAGGGCGACTGGTGCTTCGTCTCAGGCACCACAGGCTACGACTATGCCACCATGACCATGCCGGAGAGCGTCGAGGCGCAGACCCGCAACTGCCTGGCGACCATCGCCAAGGCGCTGAAAGACGGCGGCTTCGACATGGCCGACGTGGTGCGCGCGCACTACTACATCACCGACCAGGCCTATGTGGACCTGGTGTTCCCGATCCTCGGCGAGACCTTCGGCGACATTCGTCCCGCGGCGACGATGATCGTCTGCCAGCTCAACAAGCCCGAGATGAAGATCGAGATCGAGGTGACTGCGCTGAAGCGCGCGTGAATGCGCTGCTGGCGACAGGCGTGCGGCTCAAGCGAGTCGGAGGCCGAGGTACTCGGCCATCGGAAGGAAGTCGCGGTCGTCGTGCAAAAGCATATGACCGTGCTCGATGCAGAAGGTGGCGATGATTAGATCGGCAAGCGCCCTGATGGTGATGCCGCGCGCCCGCAGATGGCGATAGTTGGCCGCGGCCGCTACCGCCAGCCGATCGTCCATCATCGGCACGATGGGGTACTTCCGCAAATGGGTTTCAAAAAAGGTTGCATGCCGGTCGTCACGGACGCCGCGCAAGACTTCGAGCAACACCATGTCGCCGAGCAGAATTTTGCCCTGCGCCGTTGCCCGGTGGAGCTTGGCAACACTCTCGCGCTGCACATCGCGTAGGGCGAAAATCCAGACCGAGGTATCGACGACGATCATTTCCTGTCTTCAAGGCCCCAGTCGGTATCGGGTGTCCAATCGTTGCGCATGGCATCGAGATCGCCGTCCCAACCCATGCCTCGCATAGCCTCGAGAGCAGCCACCTGCTCCGAAATCGCGACCACTTGGCGCAAGGCGGCCTCGACGGTGGCTTTCTTGGTCGACTGGCCAGTGGCCTTCATGGCCTTCTTCATCAAGCGGTCATCGATATCGATATTCGTGCGCATGACACACCTATGTGTATGGATTGCCGCAAACATACACATAGCAGCCCAGAGATTCAAGAAATCCGCGCCTTTCCCGCTTGCACGCGCGCCCCGCCAAGGCTAGCAAGACCGCGGTTCACGCATCTTTCGGAAAGGCTTTCCATGGCGACGCGCAATCTTCTTCTCCTCCCCGGCGACGGCATCGGCCCCGAGGCCATGGCCGAGGTCCGCAAGCTGATTGCGGCCATGAACGACAAGCTCGGCAGCGGCTTTACCACCGACGAGGGCCTCGTCGGCGGCTCGGCCTACGACGCCCACGGCCAGGCGATCTCCGATGCCGACATGGTCAAGGCGATGGCCGCGGATGCCGTTCTGTTCGGCGCCGTTGGCGGCCCGAAGTGGGATGCCGTGCCTTACGAGGTCCGCCCCGAAGCCGGCCTGCTGCGCCTGCGCAAGGACATGGAGCTGTTCGCCAACCTGCGTCCGGCGATCTGCTATCCCGCCCTCGCCTCTTCGTCCTCGCTCCGCCAGGAAGTGGTCGAGGGCCTCGACATCCTGATCGTGCGCGAGCTGACCGGCGGCGTCTATTTCGGCGAGCCCAAGCAGATCATCGACCTCGGTAACGGCCAGAAGCGCGGCGTCGACACGCAGGTCTACGATACCTTCGAGATCGAGCGCATCTCGGGCGTCGCCTTCGAACTGGCGCGCACGCGCCAGAACCGCGTGACGTCGATGGAAAAGCGCAACGTCATGAAGTCAGGCGTGCTGTGGAACGAGGTGGTGACCGCCACCCACAAGGCGAAGTACGCCGACGTCAAACTCGACCACATGCTGGCCGATGCCGGCGGCATGCAGCTGGTGCGCTGGCCCAAGCAGTTCGACGTCATCGTCACCGATAACCTGTTCGGCGACATGCTGTCGGACGTTGCCGCGATGCTCACCGGCTCGCTCGGCATGCTGCCTTCGGCCTCGCTCGGCGCACCGGACGCCCTCACCGGCAAGCGCAAGGCGCTCTACGAGCCGGTGCATGGCTCGGCGCCCGATATCGCCGGCCAGGGCATCGCCAACCCGATCGCCATGATCGCGTCCTTTGCGATGTGCCTGCGCTACTCGTTCAACATGGTAGCCGAGGCCGACAAGCTGGAAGCGGCAATCGCAGCCGTGCTCGACGACGGCCTGCGCACCAAGGACATCATGTCCGAGGGCAAGACCGAGGTCGGCACGACCCAGATGGGCGACGCCATCATCGCGAAGTTCTTCGCCTAACGCTAGGCGGCCGGAACGTAGGGCGGGGGAACCGTTACCCCCGCCGGCACCGGCCCCCATTTGTTGTCGTGCTTCTGCGACGGCAGCAGCGAAAACACCAAGGTGATCAGCCCGCCGACATAGGGCAGCAGCATCAGCAGACAGAACCAGCCCGACAGGCCGAGGTCGTGGATACGGCGTACGGTCATGGCGATGCCGGGCAACAGCGTGGCCAGCACGAACAGGCCGGGCAAGGCGAAGCCGGCGACCGGCTCCTCCAGTCCGGCATCGAGGTTGCCGATCAACCCATCGATGCCGAAGCCGACGGTCGAGAGCGCGACCGCCGAAATCGCCCAGAACAGATAAAAACCCCAATATTCCTTGCGCCGGGCGCGACTGCGGAAATTGACGTAGTTTTCGGTCAATCCACTGCGGAAATAGCCCCACAGGCCGGTCGGTTGCGATGACCCGTCGGCCGCCAATCGGCCGAAATGCTGTGGTGCCGCAGCCCGGACCGGAGCCGAGGCCGACGAAGCGGCAAGCGGAGCCTGGATGGCAAAAACCTCCCGTGCTTGACCGCCGCTCGGCTGGAACTCGACCTGAGCGCCCTTGTTCACCGCAGCCATGTGCCTCAGGTCCTCGCGGGCGAAGGTGTAGCGATTGCCGTCGGCTCCGGCGATGAAGCCGAAGCCCTGGGTCTCGTCGTAATGCAGTACGTCCCCACGCATCTGTCGCCTCGTGATTGGCGCGAAGATTGTTCCAAACTCGGCTGCGCCGCAAGCGCGGGGGCGGAATGGGCCGGGGTAGTGGGGAGACAGCGGACAGTTGCCCTCCAGCAACGCTCGCGATGCATTGATTAGCCGGTAACCACATGTTGACTGTGAAATGCTCAACTCATGTTACCCTTCAATAGCAAATGGGCACTGGGGCAGGAAAACAGTGATTCGGGTCGACAGACCTCGAGATCCATCGGTGAACAGATGGCGTCGCGGCGCCGCAAGGCCGCCTCCCCTGACGCCGGTTTCGGCGATGCTCAACTTCTGGGGCCTGATGCGGGCCTACTGGATGTCGGATCGCTGGAAGGAAGCCTGGGGGCTGACGCTGGTGATAGCCCTCCTCACTGCACTTTCCAGCAAGGCCAGCGTCTGGATGGCCGAAGCCTCCGGTGAGTTGGTCAATTCGATTGCCTTCTTCCACGACCCGACAAACCTGACGCCGCTGGCGTCTCTGCTTACCAGTGCCGGCACGCTGCTTCTTCTCGTGCTGATCAAGGATGCGGGCTTTACCGGCATCCGCCATCTCTTCTCCACCACATTGCACCGAAAGTGGCGAGGCTGGCTCAACAGCCGCTTCAACGCCGCCCTGCTCGACGGCAACCACACCCATTTCCATGTCCAGCACGGCGGCGTCGACGCCGCGGGCGTCGGCACTCCTCCCCCCGACAACATCGACCAGCGCGTCCAGGATTCGATCAAGGGCATGACCGGCGGAGCGATCGGCCTGGCCATGGGCGTCATGAGCGTTGCCGCCTCGCTGTTCTTCGTCGGCCAGAAGCTTCTGGAAACCTCGACCTCGGTGCGCGGGCTGGAGTTCCTTGGCAACTACGGCAGCTTCGTGCTGGCGATCGGCGCGGTCGGGGCCTATGTCCCGCTCAACACCTACATCGCCATCAAGCTGGGCGGGCTGATGGAGCGGCTCAGCATCCGGATGCAGCAGGCCGAAGGCAGCTACCGCGGCGAGCTGACGACCTTCTTGCGCCGCAGCTTCCACGTCGCGGCCTCGCGCGGCGAGAGCGTGCAGCGGTCGATGCACGACCGGCTCTATCTCGACATCGACAAGACTTGGGGGCGGCTCAATACGGTCAATGCCGGCTACATGTCGTTCGAGCTCATCTACAACTTCGTCGCCGCCCGCTTCGTCGCCTACGGTCCCGGCCTGCTGCCCTACATGCATGGCCAGATCAACCTGAAGGGCTACATTACCGGCGCCGAGCTGGTGAATTCGCTGATCAGCCAGTGCTCGTGGTTCATCCACGTCATGCCGGCGATCGCCACGCTCAGAGCCAACAGCCAGCGCGTCATCGACCTTGCCAACGCAATCGAGGACGTCCAGCGGCCGCAGGAATTCTATGGCCTTACCGGCCATTCCGATTTCAGCTACGGCGGTCAGAACGCAATCTTCGGCCTGACCGTGCGCAATCTCGAACTGATGCATCGGGGCAGCGACGCAACGCCGTTCCTGACCGTTTCCAACCTGCGCTTCAGGCGCGGCGAATGGATCTTCGTGCGCGGCGAGTCCGGCTGCGGCAAGACATCCCTGGTCAAGGCAATCAACGGGCTGTGGCCGTATGGCCGCGGTGCCATCATCTATCCCGAGGGGGTGAAATCCTTCTACGCCACGCAGGACGTCAAGCTGCCGCAAGTGTCGCTAAAGCAGCTTGTCTGCCTGCCGGGCAGTGCCGACGAGCATTCGGAGGCCCGCGTTGCGGTCGCGTTACACAAGGCCGGGCTCGGCGATTTCATCGAGCATCTCGGCGAGGAGATGCGCGAGGGCAAGGTCTGGGACCAGGTGCTCTCGGGCGGCCAGAAGCAGAAGCTGGTGGTGGCCCGCATTCTCCTGCTCCAGCCCGGTCTGCTGTTCCTTGACGAGGCCACCGCCGCACTCGACCCGGAGGCCAAGATCGCTTTCCACCAGGCGATCAAGGACAACTGCCCCGATGTCACCGTGATCAGCGTGATGCACGAGGCCACCCCGCCGAAATCGGCGATGGGGCTGGAGTTCTACGACAGCGTCATCAGCATCGCCGACGGCGTCGCCACCAAGCAGGCGCATGTCGGCCTGCCCGCTGAGCTCACCGAGCTGCTAGCGCAACCCTTGCCCACCGACGAGTGGCCGCCGCTGCGTTTCCCCCGCATCAAGCTGAAGGAAAAGTAGCTTCACTGAAATCCGATGAAGCGGCCGCACAGCAGGACGGCACACCACAGCACGATTGAGGTTGCGGCAAGCACGCGTGGCGCCGGCGGACGGACACTCGCATCAAGCCCCTTGTCGACGGTGGCGAACGCCACGAAATTGGCCCCGGCGAGGCCGATGAGGCTCATCTTGGCGAGAAACACCGGCATCTGCGCATAGTGCGACGCGCGCACCGAAAACAGCAGGAGCCCGCTCAGCACGGCCACCCCGAAGGCGAGGAAGGCAAGTCGCCTGAGAAGCGCCACGAAGGGGCGCTCCGGCAGGGCGCGAAAGGCGCCAAGGATGCGCAGGTCCATCAGCGCAACCGAGGTGAGCAAGGCGCCGATGGCGGCGATATGGACCGCATTGACCACCGGGTAGGCAAAGTACGAGGTCTTGAGCAGCTTGACGGCGTCGAGTTGCTCGATAGCCTGCAGCGGCTCCACGTCCCCCGATCCCACTCAGCTCGGCGGCACGCGGTCCGAATAGACGTCGTAGGTCTTGCCGTTGACGATGATCCGGACTGCCTTCATGCGTTTTTCGGTTTCGTCACGCGAACGGTTTCCGATCGCGGTGACCTCGTCGCCTTTTTTGGCGACCTCGTCGCTGAAGCCCGCCGAGATCGTTCTCGCCGGCGGGGCGAGTTCCACCCGCCAGATGTCGCCTTCGACATCGACGTCGAGCGTGGCATGCGGATTTCCGATGTAGATTTCGGCGATGACACCCTTGAGCTCGAAAAAGCCGTCCTGGGTCCAGGACCAGCCGTGATGGGCAAGTGCCGGCAGGGTGAACATGGCAGCCGCAGCCAGCGTGGCGACGATGGGGACGCGTTTCGACAGGATTTCCATGGGGCTCCTCCGTCAATCGATCCACGGCGAGCCTAGGTACTAGGCGACAAAGGTCAAATCACAAGCGCCGGAGGCCGACAGCTCCGGCCCCGATTGACTCTCCACGCAAACCGGCTAAAAGCGGCGGCGAACAGGGAACCCTCCGATGCGCGGCCTCTTGATGGCGCTTTTCGCATTCGACTTCCCCGGCCACGATGCCAACCATCGTGCCGGGCGCGCAACCGCGTCCCTGCTTTCGACCAAAACCATGGCCAAAACCACCACCACCAAAACGGTGTGATTTCCCTTGGCCTGCTCACCCTCTCCCGGGTCCGGCCCGGGGGATGAAGCCCGCAACGGCCAGCGGGTTTTCTCCAGAAGCGAGCGGAGAGGGACAGGAGATTTTCGATATGGGTTTCAAGGTTGCAGTCGTCGGCGCCACGGGCAATGTCGGCCGGGAAATGCTCAACATCCTCGAGGAACGCGGCTTTCCGGTCGATGAGATCGTCGCACTGGCCTCGCGCCGCTCGCTCGGCACCGAAGTGTCGTTCGGCGACAAGACGCTGAAGGTCAAGGTTCTCGACACCTATGACTTCTCCGACACCGATATCTGCATCATGTCGGCCGGTGGCAACATTTCCAAGGAATGGTCGCCCAAGATCGGCAAGCAGGGCTGCGTCGTCATCGATAACTCGTCGGCCTTCCGCTATGACCAGGACGTGCCGCTGATCGTTCCGGAAGTGAACCCGGACGCGATTGCCGGCTTCACCAAGAAGAACATCATTGCCAACCCGAACTGCTCGACGGCCCAGCTGGTCGTGGCGCTCAAGCCGCTGCACGACGCCGCCACCATCAAGCGCATCGTCGTATCCACCTACCAGTCCGTTTCGGGCGCCGGCAAGGAAGGCATGGACGAGCTGTTCACCCAGACGCGTGCCGTCTTCGTCGCCGACCCGGTCGAAGCCAAGAAGTTCACCAAGCGCATCGCCTTCAACGTCATTCCGCACATCGACGTCTTCATGGACGACGGCTCGACCAAGGAAGAGTGGAAGATGGTCGCCGAGACCAAGAAGATGCTCGATCCCAAGATCAAGCTGACCGCCACCTGCGTACGCGTGCCGGTGTTCATCGGCCACTCGGAAGCCGTCAACATCGAATTCGACAAGCCGATCACCGCCGACGAGGCACGCGACATCCTGCGCGAAGCGCCGGGCTGCCTGGTCATCGACAAGCGCGAGGACGGCGGCTACGCCACCCCGCTCGACTCGGCCGGCGAGGATGCGACCTACATCTCGCGCATCCGCGAGGACCAGACCATCGACAACGGCCTGTCGATGTGGATCGTCTCCGACAATCTACGCAAGGGTGCCGCCCTCAACGCCGTGCAGATCGCCGAACTGCTGGTCGAGCGCGGCCTGATTGCGCCGAAGAAGAAGGCGGCCTGAGGCCAGCCTCGGAAAAGTGCCGCGTCGGGCATGGCCTGCGACGCGGCACGACGCGATTTGATGCCGGTGCGTTCGACGCCTCGGCATCTGTCTCAAGCTTGACCCCGATTCCGGCTACGCTACATTAGCATTGCTTGATGGGCAGTGCGGGCGCCAGCAATCGGGACCACCAGCCATGGCGCGTGACAGCGTCGACGCCGCGCATTCCAGCCCTGTGACAGACGCAAACGGCCAAGATCGCCCGCTGCGCATTCTCATGACCAATGCCGTCCTGACCGGCCGCAGCGGCACGGAAACGCTCGTCCGCGACACGGTGCTGGCGCTGCGCCGGCGCGGCCATTCGGTCGTCACCTTCGCGCCCGTGACCGGCCCGGCGGCGGCCGAAATCCGCGCCACCGGCTCGCCGGTGGTCACCTCGCTGGCACCGCTCAGTGAAGTGCCCGAAATCATTCACGGCCACCACACGGGTCCCACGATCGCCGCCCTCGTCCGCTTTCCCGGCACGCCGGCGGTGTTTGCCTGCCATGACTTCGCCAGCGACCAGGATGCGCCCCCCGTTCATCCCCGCATCAGGCGTTATTTCTATGTGCGCAGCGTGCTGCGCGGCCGGCTTGTCGACGAAAACGGCCTGCCGCCGTCACGCGTCACGTTCTGGCCAAACACCATCGACCTCAAGCGCGTCGGTCCCGCCGCACCGGCACCGGTGAAGCTGCACACGGCCGCGATCTTTGCCCACCCCGGCACCATTCCCTTCGCCAACTTGATTGCCGAAGCGTGCGAACGGCGCGGCATCGCCTTCCGCGGCGAATTGGTGGCAAAGGCAGCCGACGATGTCGTCAAGCGCCTCGATGGTGTCGACCTGGTCTTCGCCAGCGGACGAATGGCGCTCGAAGCGCTGGCCAAAGGCCGCGCCGTCATCAACGCCGACCGTTTCGGCATCGGCGGCCTGGTGACCAGGCAACGGCTCGACGATTTCGCTGCCGTCAACTTTGCCTATGGCGCGCTTTCCGAAGCAGCGTCACCTGAAGTCCTGGACAGGGAAATCGCCGCCTATCGGCCAGACGACGCAGCCGGTGTGACCCAGCATGTCAGGCGGAACTTCAACAGCGACGAAGGCGCACTGCAACTCGAGGCGATCTATCGCGCGGTCCTTTCCGAACGGGATTGGCCCAGGAAGGTCGCCTCCGAGGAGGATTTGGCCCTGGCCGCGATCCTCGAAACGTTTCTCCAGCAGAACCGTATCTTCGACCCCCGCTTCATCAAGCTGCGCGAAGGGGTGGGACCAAGCGAGGAGTTTCATTTCGCCATGGGCGAACTCTCGGGCAGGACCGCGGAGCTGGCAGCCGAGGTTCGCAAGCTTCGCCGCGGCGGTCCGTTCCGCAGTCTGCTGGAACTGTTGACCGGCAAGAACACACGTCGCTGAACCCTGGCCGGCCCAGCAAATGGCGGTAGCCCGCGTCGAGCCGCCAAGTGACTGAATCATTTCGACGAAACTGGCGCCAACGTCGCATTTGGAGGTGACTTCCCGATAGCCTTCGGCGCACAATGGCGGCCTCACGGCACCGCCAGAGGTTTCCGCCCGCATGATCGTCCGCCCCCGCACCGGCCTGCTGAAACTGTTCTTCGTCATGCGCGGGTCCGTCGTGCCGCGCATCCTGCCGCAGATCTTCGGCTTCGCGCTCTACGGCGCTTTGGTGGTGGCGGCGATCAAGGCGCTCGATCTCAACCTGGGTGACGCCGGCGTCGCGCCCTTCGCCCTGCTTGGCGTCGCCCTGTCGATCTATCTCGGTTTCCGCAACAACGCCGCCTATGACCGCTGGTGGGAGGCGCGCAAGCTGTGGGGCCAGCTGGTCTTCGAGATCCGGAACCTGTCGCGCGCCTCCAACGCGATGATTTCGGACCGCGACGAGTTGCGGCCGTTCCTGATGGATGCGCTGGCCTTCTGCCACTTCCTGCGCGGCGAACTGCGCCGCGTCGACACGCGCGAGGCAGCCCGCCCCTTCATCGGCGACGCCGTCGACGAGATCCATGCCGCCACCAACAAGCCGGACGCCACCATCCGCCGCATGGGCACGAGGCTCGCCCTGCTCAAGCGCGCCAAGGTTCTGGAAGCCATGGACTATCGCATCCTCGACGAGCGGCTGTCGGCGATCGCCGCCCTGCAGGCGGGCTGCGAACGCATCATGGGCACGCCCCTGCCCTTCGCCTACACGCTGCTCCTGCAGCGCACGGCTTATGTCTTCTGCCTGCTCCTGCCATTCGGCCTGGCGGCGTCCGCTGGCTGGGCGACGCCGCTGTTTACCGCACTGATCGCCTACACCTTCTTCGGCCTCGACGCGCTCTCGGAAGAGCTGGAGGACCCCTTCGGCATGGAGGCCAACGACCTTGCCCTCGACGGCCTGTGCCGCGTCTGCGAGATCTCGGTGTTCGAGGCCTTGGGTGAAACGCCGCCGCCGATGCTGGCCGCCGAGAACTTCTTCTATTCCTGAGGGTGCGCAGCCGGGGTCGCAGTTCCGGCAGCGGTCGTGTCGATGCCCTCCCAGTAGTCCATCGTCGCCGCCTTGCGGTAGCCCTCCCCGGTCAGCCGGACGCTGACCCGGCCGGAGTCGGGATAGACGATGACATCGTTGGGATCGCGCTCGCCGATGATGAGATAGCGGCAGGGCTCGTTCGTATGGTTGAACAGCGAGTGTCCGACCTTTTGCCCTGCCGGAAAGCAGACATAGTCGCCGGCCTTCATGACATAGGCGCGTGCGCCGAGCCGAAGCGTAAGCGCGCCCTCGAGGATGTAGGCGTGCTCCTCCTCAAGCATGTGATAGTGCGACGGGTTGGATTCCTTGCCCGGCGCGAGTTCTTCCAGCGCCACGCCGACGTGGTCGCCGCCTGCGAAATTGGATAGGTGCCTGAAACTCGAACCGAAACGCTCGCCCTGCGAAAAGGCCTCGAGCGGCACGGATTCCGCCGCGAAGGGCTCGGACACACCGTTGGCATTGATCGAAGTGCTGCTGGACATCGCCTGCTCCTCCTGGCCCGCGCCGTGGCAAGGTGGCGCGGCCACGAGAAGCGGTCAAGCGACCGGCTGGCGACTCGACTGCTGCCAGTTGGATGAACCAAGGCAGATGCAAACGAAAACGGCGGACCTTGCGGCCCGCCGTTCTCCAGTCGCCGGTTGGGCGAAAATTACTCGGCAGAAGCCTCGGCCGGGGCAGCGGCGGCAGCGGCGATCGCGGCGGCTGCATCGTCCTGGGCCTTCTTCAGGGCAGCCAGACGCTCCTGGGCCTTCTTGCCCGGCTCACCCTTGGTCGGGTTCGAGCGGGTTTCGCGCTTCACAAGGCCAGCCTCGTCGAGGAAGCGGGCAACGCGGTCGGTCGGCAGCGCGCCGTTCGCCATCCAATGCTTGACGCGGTCGCCGTCGATCTTCACGCGATCGCCGTCCTTGGGCAGCAGCGGGTTCCAGGCGCCGATCGCCTCGATGAAGCGGCCGTCGCGCGGGCTGCGGGCGTCGGCGATGACGATGTGGTAGTAGGGGCGCTTCTTCGAGCCGGCGCGGGCCAGGCGGATCTTAAGGGACATTGTCTTACTCCTGAATAGTTCTGTCTTGGGTTTGGTATGTTCTGCTTGTTCCGCCTCAGGCGGAGGTAGTCCTGTCTGAGCCACCGTTATGTTCGGCGGCCAGCATTTCATGATGCCGGATCACCTCGCGGATGATGAAGTTGAGGAACTTCTCCGCGAAATCCGGATCGAGATGGGCATCGTCGGCCAGACGGCGCAGGCGCTCGATCTGGGTCTGCTCGCGCGCCGGATCGGCCGGCGGCAGGCCATGGGTCGCCTTGAGCACGCCCACCGCCTTGGTGCAGCGGAAGCGCTCGGCGAGCATATGGATCAGGGCGGCATCGATGTTGTCGATCGAGGCACGCAGCTCCTGGAGCTGCGCCTGAGGATTGATATCGGTCATCGCGCGCTCCTCACTTCTTCTTGCCGAGGCCAGGCAGGCCGCCACCGAGGCCCGGAAGCTTCATGCCGCCAGGCAGGCCCGGCAAACCGCCACCGGGAAGTCCACCGCCGGGCAGGCCCTTGAGGCCCTGGCCGAGGCCGGCGGCTTCCGCCTGCTTCTGCAGCGCTTCGAGCTGCTTGGGATCCATCTTCGACAGGTCGGGCATGCCGCCCATGCCCGGCATCATGCCGCCGAGGCCCATCTTTGAAGCAAGGCCGCCCATCATGCCGCGCATGAGACCGCCGCCTTTGCCCTTGCCGCCCATGGCCTTCATCATGTCGGCCATCTGGCGATGCATCTTGAGCAGCTTGTTGATTTCGGCCGCATCGGTTCCGGAGCCGGCGGCGATGCGCTTCTTGCGCGAATGCTTCAAAACGTCGGGGTTGGCGCGCTCGGCCTTGGTCATCGACGAGATGATGGCGATCTGGCGGCCGAACATCTTGTCGTCCAGGCCGGCCGAAGCCATCTGGTCCTTCATCTTGCCCATGCCTGGCATCATGCCCATGATGCCGCCCATGCCGCCCATCTTCTGCATCTGGCCAAGCTGGTCGGCGAGGTCGTTCAGGTCGAACTTGCCCGACTGCATCTTCTTGGCCATCGCCGCGGCCTTTTCCGCGTCGATGTTTTCGGCTGCCTTCTCGACCAGCGAAACGATGTCGCCCATGCCGAGGATGCGGTCGGCGATGCGCTTGGGATAGAACTCCTCCAGCGCTTCCATCTTCTCGCCGACGCCGATCAGCTTGATCGGCTTGCCGGTGACGGCACGCATCGAAAGCGCGGCACCGCCACGGCCGTCGCCGTCCATGCGGGTCAGCACCAGGCCAGTGATGCCGACGCGGTCGTCGAAATTCTTGGCGAGGTTGACGGCGTCCTGGCCGGTCAGCGAGTCGGCGACGAGCAGGATCTCGTGCGGGTCCGACACCTTGCGGATGTCGGCCATCTCGGCCATCAGCGGCTCGTCGATATGGGTACGGCCGGCGGTATCGAGGATGACGACGTCATGGCCGCCGAGCTTGGCCGCCTGGACGGCGCGCTTGGCGATGTCGACCGGTGACTGGCCGGTAATGACGGGAAGGGTGGCAACCTTTGTCTGCTCGCCGAGCTGGCGCAGCTGCTCCTGCGCTGCCGGACGGCGCGTGTCGAGCGAGGCCATCAGGACCTTCTTGCCCTGGCGCTCGGTCAGCCGCTTGGCGATCTTGGCCGAGGTCGTCGTCTTGCCCGAGCCCTGCAGGCCGACCATCATGATGACAACCGGCGCCGGCGCATTGAGGTCGATGGCGACGCCTTCGGAGCCGAGCATCTCGATCAGCTCGTCATGGACGATCTTGACGACCATCTGTCCGGGCTTGATCGATTTCAGGACCGCCGCGCCGACCGCCTTCTCGCGGACGCGATCGGTGAAGGAGCGGACCACTTCGAGTGCGACGTCCGCTTCGAGCAAGGCACGACGAACCTCGCGCAGGGCAGCCGAGACATCGGCTTCCGACAGCGCGCCACGGCCGGTCAGGCCGTTGAGGATCGATCCAAGTCGCTCTTGCAGCGATTCAAACATTCAACTTCCCTTCTCTCAGCCAACCGGTGGCGAACCGAGAGGTAATGCCTCTGCGACTGCGAACCAAACCAAAAAGCACCCGGGGGCGCACTGCGCTGCCGGGTGTTGGCCTCCGGGATCGTTTTGTGCCGCTAAGGGCGTCCCGGTCGGCCGCTCGGAGTGGAACTCGTCGCGGAATTTGTGGGCTGTAGACAGGAAAAAGGCCAGAGAGTCAAGAGAAGGCACATTTCCCGCGAGCTTTCGAACCATTCGCGGCGCGACGGTCAATCCCTGTTAAGACTTGCCCTCTAGTGTGCCGCCTGCCGGGGGGCTCTATATGCATTTTATAAGGGTGTTTTGCCACCATGTGTGACCATGCGGCCGGCTCGCATGTCGTATCCCCGGGAGGCGATCGCATTTCCGACTCGTCGCTGGGCGGATTTGTCGAAAACATCGAATTCGCGCTGGTCGTCATCGACGCCTCGGGAAACATCACCTTCGTCAACAAATCCGCCGAGCGCATGTTCGGGTACGCCAGGTCCGACATGGTCGGCCACACGCTCGACCTGATCATTCCACCCAGGTTGCGCGGTGCCCACAACGCTGGCATCGCGCGCGTCGGCTCCGGCACTCCGTCGAAGCTGACCGGCAAGACGGTCGAGGTGGCAGCGCTTCGGCGCGACGGCAGCGAGTTCCCCATCGAGCTGTCGCTTTCGGTCTGGCACGGGCCGGACGGCGTATCGATGGGCGGCATGATCCGCGACATCTCCGACCGGCGGCAGCGCGACATGCGCCTGCATCGCCTTGCCCATCAGGACACGCTGACCGGCCTGCCGAACCGTTTCCAGTTCGACACGCGCCTCGAGGAAGCGCTCGCCGCCGGCGAGCAGACGGCCGTGCTGCTGATCGACCTCGACGGCTTCAAGAAGGTCAACGACACGTTGGGCCACTCCACCGGCGACACACTGCTGCAGGCGCTCGCCGTACGGCTGCCCGCAGCACTCGAGGCCAATGCCATGGTGGCCCGTCTCGGCAGCGACGAGTTCGCCGTCTTGCTGCGCGGGACCGGCAGCCCCTCAGCCGGCGAGGCAGCCGCAAGCAGCCTGCTCCAGTCGTTCGAAAAGCCTTTCGAGATCGGCGACCACCTGATCAAGCTCGGCGTCAGCATCGGCGGCGCCGTGGCTCCAAGCGACGGCGGCGACGCCGAGGAGTTGCTGGCCAGCGCCGACCTTGCGCTCTACCGGGCGCGGCAGCAGGGCAATTCCTACCGCATGTTCGAACCGGACATGCGCAACGCGGTCGCTGCCCGGCGCGCCTTGCAGGACGAGCTGTTGCGGGCAATCGGCGCCGGCGAATTCGTGTTGCACTACCAGCCGCAGGTTTGCCTGGAGAGCGGCAAGGTGCTGGGCGCCGAAGCGCTGTTGCGCTGGAACCATCCTTCGCGCGGGCTGCTTTCGCCTGCCGACTTCCTTGCCGTGCTTGAATCGCATTCCGGCGCGCTGACCGTCGGCGGCTGGATCCTCGACGAGGCATGTCGCCAATCGGCGGAATGGCGCGCCCGCGGGCTGGCCCCCATCTCCATGGCGGTCAACCTGTTTGCGGTGCAGGTCAATGCGGGAAATCTGGCGGAAACCGTGCTGACCACGCTGGCCCGCCACGGGCTGCCGGCCGACGCCCTGGAACTGGAAGTGACCGAGACCATCGCCCTCGACCATGAAGAGCGCACGCTGGCACCGTTCCGCAAGCTGGGCGAGGCAGGCGTCGGCCTTGCCTTCGACGATTTCGGCACCGGCCATGCGGCGCTCAGCACCATCAAGCGCTTTCCGCTGACGCTGCTCAAGATCGATCGCAGCTTCATCCGCGACATGCTGAGCCAACCGCAGGATGCCGCGATCGTCCGCGCGGTGCTCGGCATGGCCAGGGACATGGGGCTGGCCGTCGTCGCCGAGGGCATCGAGACGCGCGCGCAGGAAGCCGCCCTCTACGCCATGGGCTGCCGTGTCGGACAAGGCTATCTCTACTCCAAGGCGCTGCCGCCGGCGGATTTCGAACACTTGATGAAGCGTCCGGCCAAGGCAGCCAGGAAAGCAGCCGCGGCGAAAATCTGAACCTTTGTCGTCGATTTCCGCGCGATCCCCTCGCAACAGGTATAGGATTTGCGCCGGCGCAGGATATTCGGGCCCCCAGCGTGGCCTGCCGCCGAGACAGCCGCAAACCCGTCGGCCCGGCCCGCGCCGCAACAGCATCGCCAGGAGGCTTGTGCCCTTCCTGATGCAGGCACTCCGGGGATGTCCAGGGAGGCTGCCATGCCCGAAAGCGCCAGTTCATCTTTGCCACAGCAGGTCGCGCTGCTGCCTTCAACCTCGACCGAAATCGTCAACACCATGGCACATTACCATCGCGCCGAAATGGCCAGGATGGCCGGGTGGCGCGACCGGATAGACCAGACGAGCAACTGGGCGATCACGGTGGTGGCCGCGATGATGTCGGTGTCCCTGTCGACACCCAACGCTCATCACGGCGTGCTCCTGTTTGCCATGCTGCTCATTTTCCTGCTGCTTTGGATCGAAGCACGGCGCTACCGCTTCTTTGACGTCTACCGGTCGCGCGTCCGCACCTTCGAACGGTATTACTTCGCACCGATTTTTTCGCCTGGGGCCGGGGAAACCGCAAATTGGCGCCAGATGCTTGGCGACAGCCTCCGGGAGCCGCAGTTTCGCATCTCCTACGCCGATGCCTTCTCGCGGCGGCTGAGACGCAATTACATCTGGATGTTCCTGATCCTGCTGCTCGCATGGGTGCTCAAGATTTCGACGCCCAAGCTGCAGGTCTCCGGCGGCAGCAGGGACCTTGTCTCATCGCTGTGGGAGGTAGCGGCCAATGCCAGCCTTGGTCTTGCACCGGGCTGGTTGATCCTGACAGGCGTCGCGGGGTTCTACTTCTGGCTGCTCTACGTTTCGTTCCGGCCGCTTGACGATGCGGCTGAAAGCGCCCTGGCACAGGTCCATGTGTGAAACGAAGCCGCCGGACAGGTGCCCGGCGGCCGCTTCAACTCAACGCATCACATAGACGACGCGGCGGGTAGAAGGCTCGACCAGTACCGGCTGGCCGTTGACGTAGACATAGCGGTACTCGGAGTCGGGGATTTCAGTCAGTTCGACTGTATCGGGCAATCCGGCGCCGACGACCACTTCGCCGTCCAGATAGACCGGCTCGATCCGGTTGTCTGTCACATAGGTGCGGACCTCGACGGGGGGGTCGATGGCCGGCATGGCTTCGCCGGCGATGATCGCGCCCGTCGTCCCATCTATGACGACATCGGCGCCGCCGGCTGGCGGATCGACGACCACGATGCCTGAATCGGCCGGGCGTGCCGATAGCACGACCTGCTGGCCGCCGAAATCACCGACCAGATAGTCGGAATAGACCCAGCCCTCGCCGCCTGAATCGGCGACGCTGCACCATTTGCTGCTTTCGAGGCAGCCGCGCAGCGTTGTGGCCTGGCCGGCACCGATGACGCCGACAACCGGGTATTGCGGGCCAGGGCCGGCACGGACATTGAGATCGGTGGCCGCCTGGACCGCGACATCTGCAAATGACGGGCCGGAGAAGGCGAGAAGCGCGCCCGCCACAGCGGGAAACAACAGCTTGGTTTTCATTTTTTCGCTCCGTTTTCTTGGTCCCTCAGGAGGCGAAAACGGCCCAAGCACCTGTCAGTTCCGGTCCAGAAGACCGGTTCCGCTCACGAATTGTAGCATGTTCATATGTGCCGGCTTTACGCCGCGAGTTGCGCAACGACCTGCCTGGCCACCGCTTCGCCTGACAGCCGGGCGCCGCCGCAGGTCTGGATCAGCGGTCCTGCAAGGTGCTCGCCGGCAAAGAAGATGCGCTCGCCAACCGGCTGCATCAATGCCGCGCGCGCCCCGGATCGTCCGGGCCGGGCCGCGGCATAGGCGCCCCTGACATAACGTTCGGCACCCCAGTTGGTCATCATCGCGCGACCTACATGCCGGCGGGTGTCGTTGCCGAAGATCTCGCACAGCCGGTCCGTGGCGAAGTCGATGCCGGCAGCTTCGCCGGCAGCCGACAGCTCCCAGGCAAAGTCGCCGCCGACAAAACCGACCATCAGGTCGAGGTCGAACGGAAAGCCGAGGAAATAGATGTCATGCCGCGCCGTGCGCTCGACCAGAAGGTCGTCGAAGGCATTGAGTCCGAGGCGGCTGCCCCTGATTTCAACCGGCAGCTTGGTCAGCATGCCCATCGGCAGGTCGAAAAACGCGGCCATGTGGCTGTCGGGAAGGGCCGGCGAAAAGACGATCTCCTCGAAGGCCAGTACCCCGGGCGATGCCGTGACGATGGCCGCGCTGGCGCGCAGCGTGCCACGATCGGTGAGACAGGCGACACCGGCACCGTCCCAGTCGATCCGGGTTACCGGCGTGGCAAGTTCGACCGGTACGTCGGCGCCGAAACGCGCAACGAGTGCGCCATAGCCTTCCCTGGTGAAGTAGTTGGGGTCGAGGTCGGCGGCATTCCTGAAGTCGGCGATGGAGATCTCGTCCTCGTCGGCACCGAAGTCCATCGGGCCGCAGAAGGTGGCGGCGGCGCGCGACGACCGTCCCTTGGCCAAAAGAGCGCCAAGGCGATCATCCATGTCGCTGTGGTTTTCCAGCAGCGCTGCCATCGCAGCGTCCGCTGCCTTGACCGCCGCTTCCTCGGCCTCGCTCGCCTTGCGGTTGCGATAGTAGAGATGGTCGATGTTCATGTCGTGGTGATGCATCGTCCAGCCGGCGGCCTGAGCCTCCGAGAAATAGGGGTTGCGGTCGGCGGCGTGCAGCCAGGCGCAACCGATGTCGAAGGGCACACCGAAATGCCGGTTGCTGGTCCAGGCGCGGCCGCCGATGCGGTCCATTGCCTCCAGCACGTTGAAGCTCAAACCGGCTGAACGCAGCACTTTTGCCGCCGAAAGGCCGGCAGAACCGGCGCCGATGATCACAACATCGACATCTTTCATGGTTTTTCCCCGCTCTCGCCACATTCACCGCTTGATCGTATGCGAGTTTTTTGCCACCAGCCATTGCAAGACGGTGGGGACGTAAACGCCTTCTTAACGATGACAAGAGAGCGTTCGGCTGGCAACATCCCTCCCAGGGGAATGATTCAGGCATCAGGAGAACGGCATGGCAGTACTTGCCAAGGTGAAGACTTTTGCTGCAGCCTCCGCCGTTCTGGCGGTGACAGCTGGCGGCGCATACGCCGCCCAGTGCGGCAACAACGCGGGCGGCTTCGAGGCGTGGAAGGCCGATTTCGCTCAGGAGGCGGCGGCCAACGGCATCAGCGGCAACGCGCTCAACGCGCTTGCCAAGACGACCTACGCAACCAAGACCATCTATGCCGACCGCAACCAGAAGAGCTTCAAGCTCTCGCTCGACCAGTTCATGGCCAAGCGTGGCGGCAAGACAATTGCCTCCAAGGGCAAGACCATCAAGAAGCAGAACGCGGCGCTGTTCCAGAGCATCGAGGCGCGTTACGGCGTGCCGGCCGGCCCGCTGATCGCGATCTGGGGCATGGAAACCGGCTTTGGCGGCTTCCTCGGCAACCAGCACACGCTGTCGGCCGTGGCGACGCTGGCCTACGACTGCCGTCGTTCGGAATATTTCACCGATCAGCTCTATGCCGCGCTCAAGCTCGTCCAGAACGGCACGCTGAGCCCCAGCGCCGTTGGTGCCGCGCATGGCGAGATCGGCCAGACCCAGTTCCTGCCGGTCAACGTGCTGAAATTCGGCGCCGACGGCGACGGCAACGGCAAGATCGACATGGTCCGCTCGAAGGCCGACGCGCTGGCCTCGACGGCCAACTTCCTGCGCGGCCACGGCTGGAGCGCCGGCGGCGGCTATCAGCCCGGCCAGGCCAATTTCGGCGCCTTGCAGGGCTGGAACGCGGCCAGCGTCTACCAGCAGGCGATCGCCATCATCGGCGCCGAGATCGACGGCAACTGACCAAGGCGGCCGTTTGGCAGGTGTCAGGATGGTTCGCCATCCTGCTGGCCAAGGGGCGACCATCGGCGCATATTGAATGAACCCGGCGGAGACGTCGGGTTTTTTCGATGCGGCCGAGGAACGAACGATGAACGCTCTCAACGCATTGCCGGGCGACCTTTCCGCCTACGGCAATATTCAGGGCTACAGCCACTACCCCAAGTCAGTCACACCTGGACTCGCCGTGCCGGCAGGCGGCGGGCTGCTCAAATGGTATGACATTGCCGAAGATGCGACGCCCGTGACGCGCGAAACCTGCGCTTTGGCGCAGCGCTTCCTGGCAGCCGAAACGGCGACCGGGCGCCTCAACCTCAAGGGCGAGCTCGGCTTCGTCGTCCTGCACCGCTGCGGCGCCGATTTTCACTTCCTTCTGGTGAGTTCGTGGCGCAATGCCAACGAGATGTGGGAGACGGTCTATGCCAAGACCGCGGACGCTCCCGATTTCTCGCTGTTTACCCTGCCAGGGCCGCACCGCGCGACCTTCTGCGTCTGGGAGCTTGCGGCGGTCGACCACGAACGCCAGGCCTTCGTCCGCTATCTGTTTTCAACACGCGACGACGCGGCCAAGCGGATCTACCTCGCCGACATGTATCAGGGCGAGGCCTGAAACGAAGGGAGGCGCCGAAGCACCTCCAAACTAAACTGCCAGATTTTGGCTGATCTCACCGGTTGCGCGCGGCCAGCGTGCGCAGGCGCAGGGCGTTGAGCTTGATGAAGCCGGCGGCATCCTTCTGGTCGTAGGCGCCCTGGTCGTCCTCGAAGGTCACCAACTTGTCGGAATAGAGCGACTTTTCGCTCTCGCGTCCGATGACCATGACGTTGCCCTTGTAGAGCTTGAGCGTGACTTCGCCTTCGACATGCTCCTGGCTCCTGTCGATCGCCGCCTGCAACATCTCGCGCTCGGGCGAGAACCAGAAGCCGTAATAAATCAGCTCGGCATAGCGCGGCATCAGCTCGTCCTTGAGGTGCGCCGCACCACGGTCGAGCGTGATCGATTCGATGGCGCGGTGCGCCGACAGCAGGATCGTGCCGCCGGGGGTCTCGTAGACGCCGCGGCTCTTCATGCCGACGAAGCGGTTCTCGACCAGATCGAGACGGCCGATGCCGTTGTCGCGGCCATAGTCGTTGAGCTTGGCGAGCAGGGTCGCCGGCGACAGGCGCTCGCCGTTGATCGACACGGCATCGCCCTTTTCGAAGCCGATCTTGATGACCGTCGCCTTGTCCGGTGCTGCCTCAGGCGAAATCGTGCGCATGTGCACGTATTCGGGCGCCTCGACGGCCGGATCTTCCAGCACCTTGCCCTCGGAGGACGAGTGCAGGAGGTTGGCGTCGACCGAGAAGGGGGCCTCACCCTTCTTGTCCTTGGCGACCGGGATCTGGTGCTTTTCGGCGAAGTCGAGCAGGTCGGTGCGCGACTTGAACGACCAGTCGCGCCATGGTGCGATGATCTTGATGTCGGGGTTCAGCGCGTAGGCCGACAGCTCGAAGCGGACCTGGTCGTTGCCCTTGCCGGTGGCGCCATGGGCGATGGCGTCGGCGCCGGTCTTGCGGGCGATGTCGACGAGATGCTTGGAGATCAGCGGACGCGCGATCGAGGTGCCGAGCAGGTAGACGCCTTCATAGACGGCATTGGCGCGGAACATCGGGAAGACGAAGTCGCGGACGAACTCCTCGCGCACGTCCTCGATGAAGATCTCCTTGATCCCCATCATCTCGGCCTTCTTGCGCGCCGGCTCGAGTTCCTCGCCCTGGCCGAGATCGGCGGTGAAGGTGACAACCTCCGCATTGAGCTCGGTCTGCAGCCACTTCAGGATGATCGATGTGTCGAGGCCACCGGAATAGGCGAGCACGACCTTCTTGACGTCTTTCCACTTGGACATGGGATCACGGCACCTTTCGCATGCGGCCCAGGGCCGCGTTTTCCCGGGCTTTCTAAGCACGAACGGCGAGCCGGGCAAGGGCGATCATGCCGCTGCGACAGCCTCTCTCTACCTCCACCCCGATCCGCTGCGTGGATCGACCCTCCCCACAAGGGGAGGGTATGAAGCCGCCTTACTTACGCTTCATCGCCTCGAGCAGCGCCGCGCCGAACGCGCCTTGCTGGTCCTGCTTGCCCTGCTGTGGCTTGGACGAGGCGAACTTCATGTCGCGGCCCTTGGCCGGCGCTGCCGTGCGCGGGGCTGCCTCGCCGCCGTCCTTGCGCATGGTCAGCCCGATGCGCTTGCGCGGGATGTCGACCTCGACGACGCGGACCTTCACCACGTCGCCCGCCTTCACCACCTCGTGTGGGTCCTTCACGAACTTGTCGGCGAGCTGCGACACATGGACAAGCCCGTCCTGGTGCACGCCGATGTCGACGAAGGCGCCGAAGGCGGCGACGTTGGTGACGGTTCCCTCGAGCAACATGCCCGGCTTCAGGTCCTTGATGTCGTCGACACCGTCGGCGAAGGTCGCGGTCTTGAAGCCCGGACGCGGATCGCGGCCTGGCTTTTCCAGCTCGGCGATGATGTCGCGCACCGTCGGCAGGCCGAAACGCTCATCGACGAACGCGCGCGGATCTATTGCCTTCAGCGCGGCGCTGTCGCCCATCAACTGGCGCAGGTCACGGCCGCAGGACGCCACGATCTTCTTGGCCACGCCATAGGCTTCGGGGTGGACCGACGATGAGTCGAGCGGTTCCTTGCCGTCGCGGATACGCAGGAAGCCGGCGCATTGCTCGAAGGCACGCTGGCCGAGCCGTGGCACGGCGAGCAGGTCGCGGCGCGTGGCAAAGGCGCCCGAGGCGTCGCGATGCGCCACGATCGACTCGGCGAGCGACGGCCCGAGACCGGAGACGCGGGCGAGAAGGGGGGCGGAGGCCGTGTTGAGGTCGACGCCGACGGCGTTCACCGCGTCCTCGACCACCGCTTCGAGCGAACGGCCGAGCCGGTACTGGTCGACGTCGTGCTGGTACTGGCCGACGCCGATCGACTTGGGTTCGATCTTGACCAGCTCGGCGAGCGGGTCCTGCAGGCGGCGTGCGATGGACACCGCGCCGCGCAGCGACACGTCGAGATTGGGGAATTCGGCGGCAGCCGTGGCGGATGCCGAATAGACCGACGCGCCGGCCTCGCTGACGATGACCTTGGTCGGCTTGGGCGCCGGCAGCTCAGCCAGCATGTCGGCGACGAGGCGCTCGGTTTCCCGGCTGCCGGTACCGTTGCCGATGGCGATCAGTTCGACCTTGTGGCGGATGATCAGCCGGGCAAGCTCGGCCTGGGTGCCGCGCACGTCGTTCCTGGGCGGGAAGGGGTAGACGGTGGTGGTGTCGAGCACCTTGCCGGTGGCATCGATGACCGCCACCTTGACGCCGGTACGGATGCCCGGATCGAGACCCATCGTGGCGCGCGAGCCGGCGGGAGCGGCAAGCAGCAGGTCCTTGAGGTTGCGCGAGAAGACGCGGATCGCCTCTTCCTCGGCCGCCTCGCGCAGATCGCGCATCAGGTCGAGCGACAGCGACAGAGACAGCTTCACGCGCCAGGTCCAGCCGGCGACGGTCATCAGCCACTGGTCGCCGGGCAGCGTCGCGCCAATCGCATAGGCAGCGGCAATCATCCGCTCGACCGGCTTGACCGGCGAGGTGTCGTCGGCGTCGATCTCGAGGTCAAGCGACAGCACATCCTCGTTGCGGCCGCGAAGCATGGCGAGCGCGCGGTGGCTGGGCACGCCGGCCCAGCGCTCGGAATGGTCGAAGTAGTCGGAGAACTTGGCCCCGGCCTCTTGCTTGCCATCGACGACGCGGGCACGCATCACCGCGCGCTCCTTCATGTGGGTGCGCAGGCGACCGAGAAGCTCGGCGTTTTCCGAGATGCCTTCGGCGACGATGTCGCGCGCGCCTTCGAGCGCTGCCTTCACATCGGCAACCTCGCCAGCGACATAGGCAACGGCAAGCTCAACCGGTACGAGGCTGCGGTCGGCGAGGATGGCTTCGGCGAGCGGCCCGAGGCCGCGCTCCCTGGCGATTTCCGCCTTGGTCCGGCGCTTGGGCTTGTAGGGCAGATAGATGTCCTCAAGCTCGGCCTTGGTGGTAACAGTGGCGATGCGGATCGCCAGATCGTCGGTCAGCTTGCCCTGGCTTGTGATGGATTCGACGATCGCCGCGCGCCGCGCTTCGAGTTCGCGCAGATAGACAAGGCGCTCGGAGAGATCGCGCAGCTGGGTGTCGTCCAGGCCGCCAGTGACTTCCTTGCGGTAGCGGGCGACGAAAGGCACGGTCGCACCCTCATCCAGCAGTCCGACTGCCGCTATGACCTGCTCGGCCTTCGCATTGATCTCGGCTGCGATGATCGCAGCGATTTTCCTGATGTCGCCAGCCATGGATTCCTGGTGCCTGTTGAACGGGTGCGCGAACATAGTGACTGCCGGCCGGATCGCCAAACGGCCATTCATGCCCGCCTGTTCAAGGTCCACAGGAAAGCGGCCATCCTGCGGCAATCGGCGCAAAGTCGGCGGAACATTTCATGCCGGGCATCTGTATGATCGCCCTCCGTGAATCGAGGAGCGGAAAGCATGAAATTCGACCGGGTTCTGTTTGCTGCCGGCGCTGTTTTCGGCGCGGCGGGCGTGGCACTTTCGGCAGCGGCGAGCCATGGCGGCAGCACCAACGTCGCGACAGCAGCCAACTTCCTGCTTTTTCATGCGCCGGCGCTGATCGCGTTGTCGTTGGTGGCTGCCGGCAGCAGGATCCTGCACATCGGCGCGGCCATCCTGCTGCTGGCCGTGCTGGTGTTCTCAGGCGATCTGCTGGCGCGCGATTATCTCGGCCAGCGGCTGTTTCCCTTCGCCGCCCCCATGGGCGGAACCGGCATGATGTTGGGTTGGCTGACGCTCGCCGCTGGTGCTCTGTTCGCCCCAAGGAACAACTAGAAGTCTAGCCGATCCTGTAGGGAAGGGGATGCCTGACATCCCGGTCGATCACCAGCTTGCGCTTGAGCGGCGGCACAGCGCGCTGCTGGCAGTTGGTGCGCTCGCAGATGCGGCATGAGATGCCGATCGGATCGAAGGCCGTCTTGCTGCCCAACTCCAGCCCGTCGGCATAGACGAAATCCTGGGCATAGGTGACCTCGCAGCCGAGCGCGATGGCATAGCGCCGGTGCGGCGCGTTGAAGCCGCCGCCGCCCTTGGAGATCTCCGTGGCGATGCAGAGATAGCGCGCGCCGTCTGGCGTCTCGGCCAGCTGGCGGATGATCCGGCCCGGAGTCTCGAAGGCCTGGTGAACATTCCACAGCGGACACGCCGCGCCGAAGCGGGCGAACTGCAGCTTGGCGGCGCTGTGGCGCTTGGTGATGTTGCCGGCGCGGTCGATGCGGGCAAAGAAGATCGGTACGCCCTTGTGGCCCGGCCGCTGCAGCGTGCTGAGCCGATGCGCCACCTGCTCGATCGAGGCACCGAAATGCGCCGCCATCAGTTCGAGATCGTGGCGCAATTCTCCGGCCGCGCGCATGAAGGCCTGGTAGGGGAGGGTCAGCGCGCCGGCGAAATAGTTGCGCAGCCCCATCTTGCAGATTTCCAGCGCCTCGGCGGTGCGGAAATCGGCGGTGCGGGCGATCTGCGCCACCTCGGCCTCCATCTCCATCTCGGCGATCTGGAAGGCGATCTGGAAACTACGGGTGGCGAGCGGCGAGTATGGGTTGAGGAACAACACGCCCGACTTGGCATCGAAGCGCCGCAGCGCATCGTCATTGGCCTCGGCACGGGCAATCCGCACGCCGTGCCGGCTGTCCAGATGTGCTGCGAGCGCCGCATAGCTGTCGCGCTCGCCGATGCCGAGCTCGCCGGCTAGCCGCTCAGCCGCCACGTCGAGGCTATGGATGTAGTTGTCGACGAAGTGGAAGAAGTCGCGCACTTCCTCGTAAGGCGTCGGTTCGGTCAGGCCGACGCTCTTGCCCAGCGTGTCGTCGAGGCTCGCCAGCTGCTCCGAAGTGCGGCGATAGGCCTGGTGCGCCGAGATCAGCGCACGGGCAAAACCCGGCGCGTTCTGCGTCACCAGCTTCAGTTCCTGCAGGTTCGGCGCATAGTTCTCGAACAGCGGATCGCTCAGCGCCTCGGTCAGCGCCGACAACAGCCGGTCGCTGTCGCCTTGCGAAATCTCGGTGATGTCGATCTGGAACTTTTCGGCGAGCGCCAGCAGCACCGAGGCCGAAACCGGGCGCTGGTTGTTCTCGATCTGGTTGAGATAGCTGGTCGAGATGCCGATGCGCTCGGCGAAGCTCGCCTGCGTCGCCTTGTTGGCGTCGCGCAGCTCGCGCACCTTGCGGCCGATGTAGAGTTTGCGTGACGCCATGTTTGCAATTTCGCAATTTACAGTTCTCATATTTGTATATTACGCTTTCGCACACTTTCAACTGTTTTCCTGCGCGCGCCACAGGGCTATTGCGCCAACTTCGCTGCTTGCCGCTGACGCGGCGAGAGGCCATTGTTTTCAAACTCGTAGCGCGGGAGAAAGCTCATGACGCTCTACCAAGCCGTCGCCGACAGGCAGACCAGCCGGCTCACCACAATGGACGTCGTTGCCGTCGTCGCGGGTTCGCTGCTCTTGACGTTGTCCGCAAAGGTGCAGGTGCCGTTCTATCCCGTGCCAATGACCATGCAGACGCTGGTCGTCATCGGCCTGGGCCTGGCCCTCGGCCCGGTGCGTGGCGCCGCGGCCGTGGCGCTTTATCTCGCGCAAGGCGCGCTTGGCCTGCCGGTCTTCGCCGGCACGCCGGAAAAGGGCATCGGCCTCGCCTACATGATGGGCCCGACCGGCGGCTATCTCCTTGGCTACCTGCCTGCCGCCTTGCTCGCCGGCTGGCTGGCCGAGCGCGGCTGGGACCGTAACGTCTTTACCGCCATGCTTGCGGCACTGCTCGCCGGAGCCATCATCTACGTGCCGGGCCTGCTCTGGCTCGGCGGCGTCATCGGCTGGGACAAGCCGGTTCTGGCTTTCGGTCTCTATCCCTTCATCCCGGGCGACATCGCCAAGGCCGTGCTTGCGGCCATCGCTTTCCCCGCCGCCTGGAAATGGCTTTCCGCAAAGGGCATGAACTGATGCGCGCCGTACTCGAACAACTGGAAGCCCGCCGCGCCGAAGCCCGCCTCGGCGGTGGCCAGAAGCGCATCGACGCCCAGCATGGCAAGGGCAAGCTGACGGCGCGCGAGCGCATCGACGTCCTGCTTGACGAAGGCTCCTTCGAAGAGTTCGACATGTATGTCACCCACCGCACCACCGAGTTCGGCATGGCCGAGCAGAAGGTGGCGGGCGACGGCGTCGTCACCGGCTGGGGCACCATCAACGGCCGCCTAGTCTATGTCTTTTCGCAGGACTTCACCGTGCTCGGCGGCTCGCTGTCGGAGACGCACGCCCAGAAGATCTGCAAGATCATGGACATGGCGATGCGCAACGGCGCGCCTGTCATTGGCTTGAACGACTCGGGCGGCGCCCGCATTCAGGAAGGCGTTGCCTCGCTCGCCGGCTATGCCGACGTCTTCAAGCGCAATGTCGACGCCTCGGGCGTGGTGCCGCAGATCTCGGTGATCATGGGCCCATGCGCCGGTGGTGCTGTCTATTCGCCTGCCATGACCGACTTCATCTTCATGGTGCGCGACTCATCCTACATGTTCGTAACCGGTCCCGACGTGGTGAAGACCGTCACCAACGAGATCGTCACCGCCGAAGAACTCGGCGGCGCCCGCACCCACACGTCGAAGTCTTCGGTCGCCGACGGTGCCTATGAAAACGACATCGAGGCGCTCGAGCAGGTTCGCCTGCTGTTCGACTTCCTGCCGCTCAACAATCGCGAGAAGCCCCCGGTCCGGCCGTTCCACGACGACCCGGCGCGACTGGAGAAGCGTCTCGACACGCTGATCCCCGACAGCGCGGCCAAGCCCTACGACATGAAGGAGCTGATCCTCGCCATCGCCGACGAGAGCGATTTCTTCGAGATCCAGGAAGCCTTCGCCAGGAACATCATCACCGGCTTCATGCGCATCGAGGGCCAGTCTGTCGGCGTCGTCGCCAACCAGCCGATGGTGCTGGCCGGCTGCCTCGACATCGACTCGTCGCGCAAGGCAGCACGCTTCGTGCGCTTCTGCGACGCGTTCTCGATCCCGATCCTGACTTTGGTCGACGTGCCGGGCTTCCTGCCGGGCACGGCCCAGGAATATGGCGGCGTCATCAAGCACGGCGCCAAGCTGTTGTTCGCCTATTCGCAGGCGACCGTTCCGATGGTGACGCTGATCACGCGCAAGGCCTATGGCGGCGCTTATGACGTCATGGCGTCCAAGCATATCGGCGCCGACATCAACTATGCCTGGCCGACCGCCGAGATCGCGGTGATGGGTGCCAAGGGCGCGACCGAGATCCTTTACCGCTCGGAACTCGGCGACGCGGAGAAGATTGCCGCCCGCACCAGGGAATATGAAGAACGCTTCGCCAATCCCTTCGTCGCCGCCGAGCGCGGCTTCATCGACGAAGTGATCATGCCGCATTCGTCGCGCCGCCGCATCGCCCGCGCCTTCGCCGCCCTGCGCGGCAAGAAGGCCGAGGCGCCGTGGAAGAAGCACGACACGATACCGCTGTGAGCAGGACAAGAATGTTCAAGAAAATCCTCATCGCCAATCGTGGCGAGATCGCCTGCCGGGTCATCAAGACGGCCCAGAAACTCGGTATCGCAACGGTCGCCGTCCATTCCGACGCCGACCGCGAAGCATTGCACGTGAAGATGGCCGACGAGGCCGTCCATATCGGGCCAGCGCCGTCGAACCAGTCCTACATCGTCATTCAAAAGATCATCGACGCCGTGCGCCAGACCGGCGCCGATGCCGTGCATCCGGGCTACGGCTTCCTGTCGGAGAACTCGAACTTCGCCGAGGCGCTGAAGGCCGAAGGCGTTGCTTTCATAGGGCCGCCGCCAGTGGCCATCGAGGCGATGGGCGACAAGATCACCTCGAAGAAGATCGCCGCCTCCGCCGGCGTTTCGACCGTGCCGGGCCATATGGGCCTGATCGAGGACGCCAGCGAGGCGGTGAAGATCGCCAACCAGATCGGCTATCCCGTGATGATCAAGGCCTCCGCCGGCGGCGGCGGCAAGGGCATGCGCATTGCCTGGAACGACGCCGAGGCACGCGAGGGCTTCCAGTCGTCGAAGAACGAGGCCAAATCCTCCTTCGGCGACGACCGCATCTTCATCGAGAAGTTCGTCACCCAGCCGCGCCACATCGAGATCCAGGTACTGGGCGACCAGCACGGCAACCTGCTCTATCTCGGCGAGCGCGAATGCTCGATCCAGCGCCGCAACCAGAAGGTCATCGAGGAGGCACCGTCGCCCTTCCTCGACGCCGAGACCCGCAAGGCGATGGGCGAGCAGGCCGTGGCGCTGGGCAAGGCCGTCGGCTACTTCTCGGCCGGCACGGTCGAGTTCATCGTCGATGGTAACAGGAACTTCTATTTCCTCGAGATGAACACCCGCCTGCAGGTCGAGCATCCGGTGACCGAGCTGATCACCGGCATCGACCTCGTCGAGGAGATGATCCGCGTCGCCGCGGGCGAAAAGCTGCGCTTCGCCCAGGATGAGGTGAAGCTCAACGGCTGGGCCATCGAGAGCCGGCTTTATGCCGAAGATCCCTACCGCAACTTCCTGCCGTCGATCGGCCGCCTGACTCGCTACCGCCCGCCTGTCGAGGGCAAACGCGACGACGGTACGGTCGTCCGCAACGACACCGGCGTCTTCGAGGGCGGCGAGATCTCGATGTATTACGACCCGATGATCGCCAAGCTCTGCACCTGGGCGCCCGACCGCCTGACGGCTGTCGAGGCGATGGGCCGCGCGCTCGACGACTTCGAGGTCGAGGGCATCGGCCACAATCTGCCGTTCCTGTCGGCGGTCATGGACCATCAGCGCTTCCGCGACGGACGCCTGACCACCGCCTACATTGCCGAGGAATTTCCCGACGGCTTTACCGGCGTGGCCCCGACCGAGGCGGACGCCCACAAGCTCGCCGCGGTCGCAGCGCTGATCAACCAGTTCACCCAGCGCCGCGGCGCCCAGATTTCGGGCTCGCTCGCCAACCACCAGCGCCCGGTCGGCATCGACTGGGTGGTGACGCTCGGCGGCTTCACGCTGCCGCTGCAGGTCAAGGACGGCGCCGACGGCACGGTGGTCGCGTTCGATGACGGCACGGCCCTTGCGGTGTCGAGCGACTGGATGCCTGGGCACCTGCACGCCAATTTCGCGGTCGGCGGAATGTCCATCGGCGTCAAGGTTTCGCGCTCGGGCACCGGCTGGCGCCTGCGCTGGCGCGGCATGGACGTGGTGACCCATGTGCGCAGCCCGCGCGTCGCCGAACTGGCCAGGCTGATGCCGGTCAAGCTGCCGCCCGACACCTCGAAGATGCTGCTCTGCCCGATGCCGGGCGTGGTGACATCGATCCTGGTCAAGGCGGGCGACGAAGTCGAAGCCGGCCAGTCGCTGGCGACCGTCGAAGCGATGAAGATGGAGAACGTGCTGCGCGCCGAGCGCAAGAGCACGGTCAAGCGCGTGGCTGCAACGGCGGGCGAAAGCCTCGCCGTCGACGAGCTGATCATGGAGTTCGAGTGATGGCGAATGGCTCCCTTTCACCCTCCCCCTTGTGGGGAGGGTCGATCCGCGAAGCGGAGCGGGGTGGGGGTCTGACGATCGAATCCATCGCCCCAGGGACTCGATTTAGCCCTCTTACCCCCACCCCGGACCTGCGGTCCGATCCTCCCCACAAGGGGGAGGGTGAGCGCCCGCGCCTGAGGAGGCCCAAATGACCGACAAACCATCCATCGACTCCTGGAAGAAGCTCGCAGAACGCGAGATCAAGGCTTCGCCTGACACGCTGACCTGGAACACGCCCGAGGGCATCGACGTGAAGCCGCTCTACACGGCCGACGATCTCGAAGGCATCGGCCATCTCGGAACGCTGCCGGGCTTCGAGCCGTTCCTGCGCGGCCCGCGCGCCAGCATGTATGCCGGCCGCCCCTGGACCATCCGGCAATATGCCGGCTTTTCGACGGCGGAGGCGTCCAACAACTTCTACCGCAAGGCGCTCGCCGCCGGCCAGCAGGGCGTGTCGGTCGCCTTCGATCTCGCCACCCATCGCGGCTATGACTCGGACCATCCGCGCGTCGAGGGCGATGTCGGCAAGGCCGGCGTGGCGATCGACTCTGTCGAGGACATGAAGATCCTGTTCGACGGCATCCCGCTCGAAAAGGCCTCGGTGTCGATGACGATGAATGGCGCGGTGATCCCGATCCTCGCCAACTTCATCGTTGCCGGCGAGGAACAGGGCGTGTCGCGCGACAAGCTGTCGGGGACCATCCAGAACGACATCCTCAAGGAGTTCATGGTCCGCAACACCTACATCTACCCGCCCGAGCCCTCGATGCGCATCGTTGCCGACATCATCGAGTATACGGCGAAGGAGATGCCGAAGTTCAACTCTATCTCGATCTCCGGCTACCACATGCAGGAGGCCGGCTCGACGCTGGTGCAGGAACTCGCCTTCACGCTGGCCGACGGACGTGAATATGTCCGCGCAGCGCTGAACAAGGGCCTGAATGTCGACGACTTCGCCGGCCGGCTGTCGTTCTTCTTCGCCATCGGCATGAACTTCTTCATGGAGGCGGCCAAGCTGCGCGCCGCGCGCCTGCTCTGGTCGCGCATCATGACCGAGTTCGAGCCGAAAAAGACCTCGTCGCTGATGCTGCGCACCCACTGCCAGACCTCCGGCGTGTCGTTGCAGGAGCAGGACCCCTACAACAACGTCGTCCGCACCGCTTTCGAGGCGATGTCGGCGGCATTGGGCGGGACGCAGTCGCTGCACACCAACTCCTTCGACGAGGCGATCGCCCTGCCGACTGAGTTTTCCGCCCGCATCGCCCGCAACACCCAGCTCATCCTCCAGCACGAGACCGGCGTCACCAAGGTCGTCGACCCGCTCGCCGGCTCCTATTATGTCGAGGCCCTGACCAACGACCTCGCGGAAAAGGCCTGGGCGCTGATCGAGGAGGTCGAGGCGATGGGCGGCATGACCAAGGCGGTCGCCACAGGCCTGCCCAAGCGCCTGATCGAGGAGGCCGCGACCCGCAAGCAGGCGGCCATCGACCGCGGCGACGAGGTCATCGTCGGCGTCAACAAATACCGCCTCGAGGAGGAAGACCATCTCGACATTCTCGAGATCGACAACTCCGCAGTCCGCGTGTCGCAGATCGCTCGCATCGAGCAGACACGGCGCCAGCGCGACCCCAAGCGTGTCGAGGAAGCGCTTGCCGCGCTTGAGAAGGTCGCCCGGTCAGGCGAAGGCAACATCCTCGCCGCCGCCGTCGAGGCGTCGCGGGCGCGCGCTACGGTGGGCGAAATCTCGGACGCCATGCGCCGCGCCTTCGGCGATCATGCGGCCGTCCCGGAAGTGGTCGAGAACGTCTACGGCAAGGCCTATGACGATGAGCCGGAATTCCAGACCCTGCTGTCGCGCCTCGAACAGTTTGCCGGCTCACTAGGTGAGAAACCGCGCATCATGGTAGCAAAGCTCGGCCAGGACGGCCACGACCGCGGCGCCAAGGTGATCGCGTCCGCTTTTGGCGACATCGGCTTCGAGGTCATTGCCGGGCCGCTGTTCCAGACCCCTGGCGAGGCTGCCGATACGGCGATTGCGTCCAGGGTCCACGTCGTCGGCATGTCGTCGCTGGCCGCCGGCCACAAGACACTCGCGCCGCAGTTGGTCGACGCGCTCAAGGCCAAGGGCGCTGACAACATCATTGTGGTGGTCGGCGGTGTCATCCCGCGCCAGGACTACCAGTACCTGCTCGATCACGGTGTATCAGCCGTCTTCGGCCCCGGCACCAATGTGCTCGATGCCGCGCGCGCCGTGCTCGACCTGATGGAAGGCAAGCGCCGCAACCAGTAGCCGCCACTCCGGACGAAAAAAGGCTCGGGCGAGCGGGTCTTTTTGTTGGCGGTGTTAAGCGGCCTTCCGGCCGATGGAGATGTACTGGAGGCCATGGCGGGCGACGACCGCGGGGTCGTAGAGGTTGCGGCCGTCGAAGATGACGGGTGTCGACAGCGCCTGTCTGATCGTCTCGAAGGACGGTGCCCGGAAGTTCTTCCACTCGGTGGCGATCAGCAGTGCATCGGCGCCGCGCAAGGCCGCCTCCTTGGTGCCGCAGAGCAGCAGGTCGTCGCGCTGGCCATAGATCTGCTGCGCCTCGTTCATCGCCTCGGGATCGTAGGCCTGGACCTTGGCGCCCGCGGCCCACAGCGCCTCCATCAGGACGCGGGCCGGCGCCTCGCGCATGTCGTCGGTGTTGGGCTTGAACGCCAGCCCCCACAGCGCAAACGTCTTGCCCGCGAGATCGCCGTTGAAGTGACCCTTGAGCTTGTCGAACAGCACCGCCTTCTGGGCGTTGTTGCGCTCCTCGACCGACTTCAGCAGCACCGGCTCGAAGCCGACATCGTCGGCGGTGCGGATCAGCGCACGCACGTCCTTGGGAAAACACGAGCCGCCATAACCCAGGCCGGGATAGATGAAGTGATAGCCGATGCGCGGGTCCGAGCCGATGCCCTTGCGCACCTCCTCGATGTCGGCGCCGAGCAGTTCGGCCAGGTTCGCCATCTCGTTCATGAAGCTGATCTTGGTCGCCAGCATGCAGTTGGCGGCGTATTTGGTGAACTCGGCCGAGCGCACGTCCATCACGATCATCTTCTCGTGGTTGCGGTTGAACGGCGCATAGAGCTCGCGCATCACCGCCTCGGCGGCCTCGCTTTCGGTGCCGACGATGATGCGGTCGGGCTTCATGCAGTCGGCGACCGCCGAACCCTCCTTGAGGAACTCCGGATTGGAGACCACATCGAAGGCAAGCTCCTCGCGGCCGCGCGTCTTCAGCGCCGAAGCGATCGCCGCTCGTACCTTGTCGGCGGTGCCGACCGGCACGGTCGACTTGCCGACGACGATCTTGGGTTCGACCATCTCGCGGCCGATCGTCTCGGCCACGGCCAGGACATATTTGAGATCGGCCGAGCCGTCCTCGCCCGGCGGCGTGCCGACCGCGATCATCTGGATCTCGCCATGGCGCACGGCCAGCACCGCATCCGCGGTGAAGACGATGCGGCCCGCCGCATGGTTGTCGCGCACCAGGGCCTCCAGCCCCGGCTCGAAGATCGGCACGAACCCCTGGTTCAGCCGCTCGACCTTGGCCGCATCGACATCGACGCAGACGACGTCATGCCCGACCTCGGCCAGCACCGCCGCCTGCACAAGACCGACATAGCCGATTCCAAATACCGTGAGCTTCATACGGTCCGTTCCTGTTCGCCGCCCGCTTTGAACGGCGTAGATACAGGAATTCGGCGTGGCGCACCAATACCACTTTGCGATCAGACGGCGACGGAATGGCGCGCCGTTCCCTGGCCGAGATAGGCGTCGAAATGCGCGGCGATCGAGCGGACGAAGGGCTTGCCGCGATCGGTGACGACAAAGCGGTTGCCGGCACGGGCAAAGATGCCGTCGCGGTCGTTGGCGGCGAGCAATTCGGCCTCGGCGATCACCGCACGGGCCGGCTCGCCGAAGCGGGAAAGCAGTTCGCAGCGGGAGACGGAAAAGTCGCACATCAGCCGCTCGATGACCCAGGCGCGCATGTGGTCGGCATCGGACAGCGCCACCCCGCGCACGGTGGCCAATCCGCCGGCCAGAACGCGGCGCTCGTATTCGCCGGTCGCCGGCATGTTCTGGACATAGCCCTGCGGCAACAGCCCGATGGACGAGGCACCGAGCCCGAGAAGCGCGTCGGCCTGGTCGGTGGTGTAGCCCTGGAAGTTCCGCCGCAGCGTGCCCGAGCGCGTGGCAACCGCAAGGCTGTCTTCGAGCAGGGCGAAATGGTCCATGCCGACGGGCTCATAGCCGGCCGCGAGGATCAGGCGGCTCGCCGCCTCGGCCTGCTCCAGCCGTGCGGCCGCGTCGGGCAGCAGCGCCTCGTCGATCATGGTCTGGTGTTTCTTCATCCAAGGCACATGGGCATAGCCGAACAGGGCGATGCGGTCCGGCCTGAGCGACAGCACCTTTTCGGTGGTCGCTTCGATCGAAGCCAGCGTCTGGTGCGGCAGCCCGTAGAGCATGTCGAGATTGACCGAATGTACGCCGCGGGCCCTGACGGCATCGACGACCCATTTTGTCTGTTCGAAGGTCTGCTCGCGGTTGATCGCCTGCTGCACGCGCTCGTTGAAATCCTGGACGCCGAGGCTGGCGCGCGTCATGCCGATGGCGGCCAGCGCGTCGAACCGCGCCTCGTCCATGTCGTTGGGGTCCATCTCGACGCTGATCTCGGCGTCGGGCGCAAAGGCGAAGCTGTCGCGCAGCCTGCCGCCTAGCGCCAGGATGTCGTCGGCCTGGAGCAAGGTCGGCGAGCCGCCGCCGAAATGCAGCGCCGTGACGCGCAGCCGGTTGCCGGCGAGTGCGGAGATGCTGGCGATTTCGGCGTCGAGCGCCTTGAGGTAACGCGCCACCGGATCATATTGTCGCGTCTGCTTGGTATGGCAGGCGCAGAACCAGCACAGCCGGTCGCAATAGGGGATGTGGACGTAGAGCGACGCCGACGCGCCCTTCGGCAGCGCCCGCAGCCAGTCGGAATAGGTCGAGGTCGACACGTCGGCGCTGAAATGCGGGGCGGTGGGATAACTCGTATACCGCGGCACCGGGCTTGCGTATTTTTCGACGAGGCTTCTGTCCATGGTCATCTCCGTCAATGGCCCAGCATCGGACGGACGCAGCGGCAACACCTTGACCTGGATCAAAAACGCCGGGGCGGGGACACAATGACACGGTTCCTTTTACCCCCCGCGATCCCTAGATTGAGCAAATCAGACGCCGGACGATGCGATGACCATCCGCCAGGACATTCACAATTCTGAGATACCCGCGCTGTGCCGCTCCTGTGAGGCACGGCATCGCGGCGTCTGCGGAGCGCTGACTACCGATCAGCTGGTCGAGCTCAGCCGCCACACGACCAAGCGCAAGGTCGATCCGGGCACGGTGCTGGTGTCGGACGCCGACACCATCGACAGCTATGCCAATGTGCTCGCCGGCGTGGTCAAGCTGACCAAGACCCTGCCCGACGGCCGCCAGCAGATCGTCGGCCTGCAATTCGCACCCGATTTCCTTGGCCGTCCGTTCAAGCACGAGAGCTCGATCACCGCCGAGGCGGCGACCCCGGTACGCGTCTGCGCCTTCCCCAAGAAGTCACTCGACCGAATGATCGAACAGGCGCCTGAACTCAGTCACCGGCTGCACCTTCAGGCCCTCAACGAACTCGACGAAGCCCGGGACTGGATGCTGATGCTTGGGCGCAAAACCGCTTCCGAGCGGGTCGCATCCTTCCTGCATCTCATCGCCCGCCACAGCGATCCCGAAGCAGAAATCAGCGGAGAGATCAGCTTCGACCTGCCGCTAACCCGTGCCGACATCGCCGACTTCCTGGGCCTGACCATCGAGACCGTCAGCCGGCAGCTGACCAAGCTGCGCAAGGACGGCCTGATCGCCGTCGAGAACAACCGCCACATCACCGTCTTCGACGTCGCCAGGCTGGAACGTCGCGCCAACGTCTGATCGCTCGGCTCAGTCGCCGGACGACAGCACCGGGAGCACATGGTCACGCTCGAAGGCGATGTGCCTTCGCAATGCCCCGAAGAACCCGCGCAGCATGAAGCCCAGCGTCTCCGGGTTTTCCGCCCGGCCGCCGCGTGCCGTCGCACGCAGGGCATCGCGCAGCTCGGCGGCATAGCCTTCATCCTCGAAATGCTCGTTCTTGAGCCGCTCGACCGTCTCGCGTGCCTCGCCACTATGCAACAGGCGCGCGGCGAACTGCGAATGGAGCCGCTGCTCCTCGAAGCGATGGACCTTGACCATCGCGGGCCCGAGCGCTCTTGCCGCGAGCACGCAGCTGCGGCGGTCGATCTCGTTGGGCAGGGAGTCGGCGATTTCCTCCAGCCTGTCGCACAGCGCAAGCATTTCCACATGCGCGCGCTGTATGGCCGCGATCGCGTCAAGTAGAGCGGCGTCCTCCGATCCGGCCTTCATTTCCGAGCGCGCATTCATCTTGTTTGAAAGTTCCTCATTGGCCCAAGGCTGGTCTGCCCGGCGGCGCTTGACCTTGATCCAGATCAAGGCAGGGTGGGCAATTGTCATGGATGTGTGCCGTCTGGTGCCGACGCGAGCTTTCGGCGCCCAGCTACCGTCGGGGATCGCTCATGAAATACGCAATGGAAACAATCCTGCTGGCATTGGCGGCCTTTGCCGCCTTGCTCGGCGCCGCCTTCGCCAAGGACAGCCAGTTCGGCGCCCATATGTGGGTGCTGTTCTTCGTGCTGACCGCGAGCGTCATCGTCCTGATGCGCACCAGCAGCTATGCGCCGGTCGACATTTTGGCCGAGGACAAGTCGGCCTACATGGACGGGCCGATCCGCTACGGCGTCATCGCCACCGTCTTCTGGGGCGTGACCGGCTTTCTCGTTGGCGTCATCGTTGCGGCACAGCTTGCCTTCCCCGACCTCAACATCGAGCCGTGGCTGAATTTCGGTCGCCTGCGTCCGCTGCACACCTCGGCCGTGATCTTCGCCTTCGGCGGCAACGCGCTGATCGCCACCTCGTTCTACGTGGTCCAGCGCACGTCGCGCGCGCGCCTCTTCGGGGGCAATCTCGCCTGGTACGTGTTCTGGGGCTACCAGCTGTTCATCGTCATGGCAGCCACCGGCTATCTCCTGGGCATTACCCAGAGCCGCGAATATGCCGAGCCCGAATGGTATGTCGACATCTTCCTGACCGTCGTCTGGGTCGCCTACCTCATCGTCTTCCTCGGCACGATCCTGAACCGCAAGGAGCCGCATATCTATGTGGCCAACTGGTTCTATCTCGCCTTCATCGTCACCATTGCCATGCTACACATCGTCAACAACCTGGCGGTGCCGGCGTCCTTCCTCGGTTCGAAGAGCTACTCGCTGTTCTCGGGCGTGCAGGATGCGCTGACGCAATGGTGGTACGGCCACAACGCCGTCGGCTTCTTCCTGACCGCCGGCTTCCTCGGCATGATGTACTATTTCGTGCCCAAGCAGGCCGAGCGCCCGGTCTATTCCTACCGGCTGTCGATCATCCACTTCTGGTCGCTGATCTTCCTCTACATCTGGGCCGGCCCGCACCACCTGCACTACACCGCCCTGCCCGACTGGGCGCAGACGCTCGGCATGGTGTTCTCGATCATGCTGTGGATGCCCTCCTGGGGCGGCATGATCAACGGCCTGATGACGCTGTCCGGCGCCTGGGACAAGATCCGCACCGATCCGATCATCCGCATGATGGTGGTGGCCATCGCCTTCTACGGCATGTCGACCTTCGAAGGCCCGATGATGTCGATCAAGGCGGTCAACTCGCTCAGCCACTACACCGAGTGGACCATCGGCCACGTGCACTCCGGCGCGCTCGGCTGGAACGGCATGATCACCTTCGGCGCCATCTACTTCCTGGTGCCGCGCCTGTGGGGCCGCGAGCGGCTCTACTCGATGCGGCTGGTCACCTGGCACTTCTGGCTCGCCACCCTCGGCATCGTCGTCTATGCCGCCGTCATGTGGGTTGCCGGCATCAGCCAGGGCCTGATGTGGCGCGAATACGACGAGCAGGGCTTCCTGGTCTATTCCTTCGCCGAAAGCGTCGCGGCCATGGTCCCCTACTACATCGTCCGCACCATCGGCGGCCTGATGTTCCTCGCCGGTGCGCTGGTCATGGCCTGGAACGTCTACATGACCATCCGCGGCCACGTGCGCCAGGAAGAGCCGCTGCCCGGCGCGGCCCCTGCACTCCAGCCTGCCCAGTAAGGAGCCCGACATGGCACTGCTCGACAAACACAAGACCATCGAGAAGAACGCGACGCTCCTGCTGGTCGGCACGCTGCTGGTCGTCAGCATCGGCGGCTTGGTCCAGATCACGCCTCTCTTCTACCTCGAGAACACCATAGAGAAGGTCGAGGGCATGCGTCCCTACTCGCCGCTGGAGCTGGCCGGCCGCAACATCTACATCCGCGAGGGCTGCTACACCTGCCACAGCCAGATGATCCGGCCGTTCCGCGACGAGGTGGAGCGCTACGGCCACTACAGCCTGGCGGCCGAGTCGATGTACGACCATCCCTTCCAGTGGGGATCGAAGCGCACCGGCCCCGACCTTGCCCGCGTCGGCGACCGCTATTCCAACGAATGGCACGTCCAGCACCTGATCGAACCGCGTTCGGTGGTGCCGGAATCGGTGATGCCGAGCTACGCCTTCCTCAAGGAGACGCCGCTTGCGGTCAACACGATCAGCTACGACCTGACGGCCAACCGCCGGGTCGGCGTGCCCTACAGCGACGAGATGATCGCCAGCGCCGAGGCCGACATCAAGGCGCAGGCCGACCCGAACGCCGACACCTCGGGCGTCCTGGCCCGCTACCCCAAGGCCAAGCTCGGCGACTTCGACGGCAACCCGGCGGCACTGACCGAAATGGATGCGCTGGTCGCCTATCTGCAGATGCTTGGCACGCTGGTCGACTTCTCGACCTACGACGCGGCCGCCGGCTACCGCTAGGAGATCTGTCATGGACTACACCACGTTGAGACAATTCGCCGACAGCTGGGGGCTGCTGGCGATGACCGTCTTCTTCATCGGCGCCGTGATCTTCGCGCTTCGCCCGGGCAGCCGCGAAGCGGCCGAACGGGCCGCACAAATTCCGCTCAAGGAGGACTGATCTGTGAGCGAAAAGCAAATCGACGAACTGTCCGGCGTCGAGACCACCGGACATGAATGGGACGGCATCCAGGAACTCAACAATCCGATGCCGCGCTGGTGGCTGTGGACCTTCTACGCCACCATCGTTTGGGCGGTTGCCTACAGCATCGCCTATCCGGCCTGGCCGATGATCAGCACCGCGACGACCGGCCTGCTGGGCTATTCAAGCCGCGTCGACGTCAAGAACGAGCTCGCCGCCGCCGAAGAGGCCAAGAGCGCCTATGTCGAGGCAGTCAGCGCGAAGAGCGTCGGCGATATCCTGGCCGACCCGGAGCTCAGGCAGTTCGCCACCGCCGCCGGTTCGGCAGCTTTCAAGGTCAACTGCATCCAGTGCCACGGCTCTGGTGCGCAGGGCTCGCCAGGCTTTCCCAACCTGAACGACGACGAATGGCTGTGGGGCGGCAACATCGACCAAATCTACCAGACCATCGCGCACGGCGTCCGCTTTGCCGGCGACGAGGAAACCCATGTCTCGGAGATGCCGGCTTTCGCCGAGGTTCTCGAACCGCAGCAGATCAACGAGGTCGCCGCCTATGTCGCCAGCCTCGAGGGTCAGGCCGACACGCCCGACCTGGTGCCCGCCGGTGCGCAGGTATTCGCCGACAATTGTGCCGCCTGCCATGGCGAGGACGCCAAGGGCAACAAGGAAATGGGCGCGCCCGACCTGACCGACGCCATCGCGCTCTATGCCTCGGGGCAGGCCGCCATCGCCCAGCAGGTACGTCACCCCAAGCACGGCGCCATGCCCGCCTGGGGCGAGCGACTGGGCGACGTGAAGGTCAAGGAGCTTGCCATCTTCGTCCATTCGCTCGGCGGCGGCGAATAACCCTCCATCGCCGTGTGGTGATGGACGAAGGCGGGGGAGAGGCTCGGCAGCAATGCCGGGCCTCGACGCGCAAGAACCCAGGGATTGACCTGGGTCAAGGCCGGACTTCAGCCGGCCGGGCATAACAGGCCAACCCGGGTGATGGGTTGCAGGAGACTTAGATGCTTGACGAGACCGAAGTCGAGAGGCTCGAGGTAGAGGCGGTCAACTCCGCCAAGACCCGCCAACCTCTGTACAGCGCGCGCAAGAAGGTCTTTCCCAAGCGCGCTTCCGGTCGATTCCGCCAGTTCAAATGGCTGATCATGCTGATCACGCTCGGCATCTACTACCTGACGCCATGGATCCGCTGGGACCGCGGTCCCTATGCGCCCGACCAGGCAGTGCTGCTCGACATCGCCAACCGCCGCTTCTACTTCTTCGCCATCGAGATCTGGCCGCAGGAATTCTTCTACGTCGCCGGACTGCTGGTGATGGCCGGCATCGGCCTGTTCCTCGTCACCTCCACCGTCGGCCGCGCCTGGTGCGGCTACACCTGCCCGCAGACCGTCTGGGTCGATCTGTTCCTGGTAGTCGAGCGTGGCATCGAGGGTGACCGCAACGCCCGCATCAAGCTCGACGCGGCGCCCATGTCGGCGGCAAAATTGGCGAAGCGCACGCTCAAGCACGCCATCTGGCTCGTTATCGCGGTGGCCACCGGCGGCGCCTGGATCTTCTACTTCGCCGACGCGCCCAGATTGCTGGGCGACTTCGTGACCGGCCAGGCAGCGCCCGTCGCCTATATGACCGTCGCCATTCTCACCGCCACCACCTATGTCTTCGGCGGCCTGATGCGCGAACAGGTCTGCACCTACATGTGCCCTTGGCCGCGCATCCAGGCGGCGATGCTCGACGAAAACTCGCTGACCGTCACCTATAACGACTGGCGCGGCGAACCGCGCTCGCGCCATGCCAAGAAGGCCGCCGCCGAGGGCCTTTCCGTCGGCGACTGCGTCGACTGCAACGCCTGCGTGGCGGTCTGCCCGATGGGCATCGACATCCGCGACGGCCAGCAGCTCGAATGCATCACCTGTGCGCTCTGCATCGATGCCTGCGATAGCGTCATGGACAAGATCGGCAAGGAACGCGGCCTGATTTCGTATGCCACGCTTGCCGACTACCAGTCGAACATGGCGATCGCCACCGACCCGGTCACGGCCACGATCGACCCCAAGCGGGTGCGCAATTCCGAGGGCAGGCTCAATGCGGCAATCGCCCATTTCCGCCTGGGCCGCATCTTCCGGCTGCGCACCCTGATCTATGCCGGCGCCTGGAGCTTGATCGGTGTTGCCTTGCTCATTGCCCTGCTCAGCCGCGACCGGCTGGAGGTCAATGTGCTGCAGGACCGCAATCCGCAATTCGTGCGCCTGGCCGACGGCTCGATCCGCAACGGCTACACCGTCAAGCTGCTCAACATGGTGCCTGAGCCGCGCACCATCGTGCTCCGCATGGAGGGCCTGCCGGAAGCGATGATGACCGTGGTCGGCATGGACCTGCCGGAGGGCCGTTCGGTCACGGTCGAGGCCGAGCCGGACAGGCTCAAGACGATCAGGGTCTATGTCCGCTTGCCGCGCGAAAGCCTGGCCGAGGGCCAGAGCTTCAAGTTCATCGTCGAGGACAAGGCAAGTTCCGAAGCCGACTCCTATGTTGCAAACTTCAACGTCCCGGAGGCAGGCAAATGAACTCTCGCGCCGGCCAGCCCAGGCAGTTCACCGGCTGGCACATGCTGGCGATCATGGTCGCCTTCTTCGGCGTCATCATCGCGGTCAACCTGCTGATGGCGACCTTCGCCAACACCAGCTGGACTGGCCTTGTCGTCCAGAACACCTATGTCGCCAGCCAGCAGTTCAATGAGCGCGTCGCCGAATCCCGCGCCCAGGCTGCCCTCGGCTGGAAGGGCACGCTGACGATCGCCGGCGGCGAGATCCGCTACAGCCTGAACGATGCCTCCGGCGCGCCCGTTCGAGCCGAGAGCGTCACCACCTCCTTCCGCCGCCCGGCCTACGAGGCCGAGGACTGGCAGGTAACGCTCGCTCGCAAGGCCGACGGAACCTTCTCGGCGACGGCTGCCGTCCGCGACGGCATCTGGATCGTCAATACCGAAGCTAGAATGACGGACGGGGCGCCCTACCAGGAGGCACGCCGGATCGTCGTGGCCGATGGAGCGGTGAAATGAACTGCTGTGGTCCTAACGCCGATGCCGCCCTCAGCCTGCCCTCGGCTGCCGCCAGGGGGCCGTCGCGCGAAGAACTGGCGCTGTCCAGCCGCACCCTGCCCGGCGGCATGCGTCAGACCGACCTCTCCGTTCCCGGCGTGCATTGCGGCGCCTGCATGACCAATATCGAAGCCGCCCTCGGCCGCCTCGACGGCGTCGACCATGCGCGCGTCAACCTGTCAACCAAGCGTGTCTCGGTGCGCTGGCGCGAGAATGCCGGCGCCCCCGACATCGCCGAGGCGCTTGGGCGGCTGGGCTATGAAAGCCATCTCTTCGAGCAAGGCGCCGACGACAAGGACGAGACGCTTGCCGAACTCATCCGCGGCTTGGGCATTGCCGGTTTCGCCGCCGGCAACATCATGCTGCTGTCGGTCTCGGTATGGTCGGGTGCAACCGATGCCACGCGTGACCTGTTCCATTGGATCTCGGCACTGATCGCCCTGCCGGCACTCGCCTATGCCGGCCGCATCTTCTTCCGCTCGGCCTGGGGCGCACTGCGCAACGGCCGCACCAACATGGACGTGCCGATCTCCATCGGCATCCTGCTCGCCTACAGCATGAGCCTGTATGATACCGCCAACAGCGGCCCGCACGCCTATTTCGACGCCTCGGCCTCGCTGCTGTTCTTCCTGCTGATCGGCCGCACGCTGGACCACGTCATGCGCGAGCGTGCCCGCGTCGCCGTCAAGGGCCTAGCCCGGCTCGCCGCCCGCGGCGCGACCGTGCTCAACCCCGACGGCAGCAGCGCCTATCTGCCGGTCAGTGACATCAAGCCGGGCACGCACATCCTGCTGTCAGCGGGCGAACGCGTGCCTGTCGATGCCAGGGTGCTCAAGGGCCGCTCCGAGCTGGACTGCGCCATCGTCTCGGGCGAAAGCGATCCCGTCGCCGTCGAGACCGGTGCCGCGCTGCGCGCCGGCACGCTCAATCTCACCGGCCCGCTGACCATCGAAGCAACCGCGGCGGCACAGGATTCGTTCCTCGCCGAAATGATGCGGCTGATGGAAGCGGCCGAGAGCGGCCGCGGCGGCTATCGCCGCATCGCCGACCGGGCGGCGGCCCTGTACGCCCCTATCCTGCATTTGACCGCGTTCCTGACCTTCATCGGCTGGATGGTCGCAGCAGGCAACTGGCACCAAGCCATCACCATCGCCATTGCCGTGCTGATCATCACCTGCCCCTGCGCCCTGGGCCTTGCGGTGCCGATCGTGCAGGTGGCCGCCGCGCGGCGCCTTTTCGAGAACGGCATCATGGTCAAGGACGGCTCGGCCATGGAGCGGCTGGCCGAAGTCGACACCGTCGTCTTCGACAAGACCGGCACGCTGACGCTCGGCATGCCACGGCTGGTCAATGCCGGCGAGGTGTCGCCTGAAGCGCTGGCGCTGGCAGCAGCGATCGGCCTGCATTCGCGTCACCCGATCTCGCGCGCCCTGGCCGAAATCCCGGGCGAAAAGCCGGCAAAGGAATGGGCATTCGACGCGGTTGAAGAAATTCCCGGCTTCGGGCTCGAAGCCAGGAGCGGCACCGACACCTACCGTCTGGGCCGTGCCGCCTGGGCGTTGCCAGTGGCGAATGGCGCAACCGGCACGGTGCTTTCGAAGAATGGTACCCGCCTCGCCGAATTCATCTTCGAGGACCGGCTGCGCGCCGGCGCCATGGCCGCCGTTTCCGCGCTGCGCGACAAGGGCCTGGCGATCGAGATCGTTTCCGGCGACCGGCCGGATGCGGTGGCATCAGTCGCCGCAGCCTTGGGCATCGACCAGTTCTCTTCGGGCGTGCTGCCCAATGGCAAGGTCGCCCGGCTTGAAGCGCTCAAGGCCGAGCGCCGCAAGGTGATGATGGTTGGTGACGGGCTCAACGACGCCCCGGCGCTGGCTGCGGCGCATGTCTCCATGGCTCCGGCCAGTGCTGCCGATATCGGCCGCAGTGCCGCCGATTTCGTCTTCCTGCGCGAAAGCCTTTCGGCAATCCCGCTGGCGCTTGCGACATCCAGCGAAGCAAGCCGCCTGATCCGGCAGAATCTCATCCTGGCGATCGTCTACAATGCCGTCGCCGTGCCGATTGCCCTGCTCGGCTACGTCACCCCGCTGGTTGCGGCTCTGGCAATGTCGGGGTCTTCGGTTATTGTCATCGCCAATGGATTGCGGCTCGGTACCGGCAAGACCAGGTCACCAAGGCCTGCTGCCGGCCAGGGGCAACCCTTTTCGACCAAGGAGGCAATGGCATCATGACCGGTCTGTTGTTCCTGCTCCCTGTCGCACTTCTCCTCGGCGGACTCGGGCTTGCGGCCTTTCTCTGGTCGTTGCACAGCGGCCAATACGACGACATGGATGGCGCAGCCGAACGCATCCTGGTCGACGACGACTAGAGCGCGGACAAAAATGCTGCGGCAGCCCGAAGGCCTGTGCTAACAGGGCGGCATGGCGCAGAAGAAAGCTCACGAGGTCGATTCCTGGCTCGCACGCCCCGCAGCCGAAGCGGTGATCGTGCTGATCTACGGTCCTGATCGCGGTCTCGTGTCCGAACGTGCGGCAGCCTTTGCCGCCAAGACCGGCCTTCCTCTCGACGATCCGTTCTCGGTGGTGAAGCTCGACGCCGCCGATGTCGAACGCGACAGCGGGCGCCTCGTCGACGAGGCGCGGACCGTTCCGATGTTTGCACCGCGCCGCCTGATCTGGGTGCGCAACGCAGCCGCCCAGAAGAGCCTGGCCGACGACGTCAAGGCCCTCGTCGCCGATCCGCCGCGCGATGCGATCGTATTGATCGAGGCCCAGGACCTCAAGAAAGGCGCACCGCTGCGCACCGTGGTCGAGGGCGCCTTCGCCGGCATGGCCCTGCCCTGCTACGGCGACGAAGCGCGCGACATCGAGACCCTTATCGACGAAGAGTTGCGTGCCGCAGGCCTGTCGATGGCGATCGATGCCCGCAATGCGCTGCGCCGCAGCCTCGGCGGCGACCGCCTGGCGACGCGCGGCGAAGTTCAGAAGCTCACGCTCTACGCCATGGGACGCGGCGAAATCAGCCTCGACGACGTCAAGGCGATGACCGGCGATGTCTCCGCGCTTTCTCTCGACGATGCCATCGACGCAGCCCTCGGCGGCAACATCGCCGAGTTCGACGCGGCCTTCACCAAGCAGTGCCAGACCGGCAGCCAGGCGGCCCAGTTGCTGGCAACTGCGACCCGCCACCTGCAAAACATCCATTTGATGCGCGGCGAGATGGAATCGGGCAGCCGCAACGCCGCAGCCGTGATCGCAGCCACGCGGCCGCCGGTGTTCTTCGCACGTCGCCGCGCAGTCGAGCGCGCGCTGGCAGGCTGGACTGCGGCGGCGCTGACCCGCGCGCTTATGCGGCTGCAGTCAACAACCTTGCAGACGCGACGTCGGCCGGACCTCGCCGTTGCCCTGGCCAGGCAAGCGATGCTGGGCATCGCCGTCGAAGGTGCACGCTTGGCCGGTGGCCGGCGTTGAAAGCAGAACGCCGGCTAAGAAGCCGGCGTCCGCAGAATAAGAATAAATGGAATCAATTAGATACGTTCGCTCTTCAGGCGGCGGCATAGATCGTCCAGCTGTTCGAGCGAGCGGTAGCTGATGCGCAGCTCGCCGCCCTTTTCCTTGTGGGCGATCGAAATCTTCATGCCGACGACGTCGGTGAGCAGCTTTTCCAGTGCGATCGTGTCCGGATCCTTCTCGACCGGGCGTGCTGGCTGCTTTTCCATAACGGCGTCCGCCGGAAGCTGGGCAAGAGCCTCCGCCTGGCGCACCGACAGGCCTTCTTCAACGATCCGCTTGGCCAGACCGGCCGGGTCCTGGGCCGTGATCAGGGCGCGCGCGTGGCCGGCGGACAATTCGCCATTGATCAGCATGTCGCGCACCACATCCGGCAGCTTCAGCAGCCGCAGCGTATTGGCGACATGGCTGCGGCTCTTGCCGATGACCTGGCCGAGATCGGCCTGGGTGTAGCTGTGGTCGTCGATCAGCTGCTGGTAGCCCATCGCCTCTTCGATGGCGTTGAGATCGGAGCGCTGCACGTTTTCGATGATGGCGAGTTCAAGCGCCGTCCGGTCATTGACGTCACGGACAATGACCGGAATCTCGTTGACCCCTGCGCGCTGGGCGGCGCGCCAGCGGCGCTCGCCGGCGATGATTTCATAGCGTCCGGACTGGGCGGCGGGCCGCACGACGACCGGCTGCACCAGGCCATGCTCGCGGATCGACTGCGCCAGGTCGGCCAATTCGGCCTCGCCGAAATGGCGCCGCGGATTGCGCGGGTTCGGACTGACGAATTCGATCGGTACCCGTCCATCGGCGCGCGCTGCGGGCTTTTCGGGAACAACCGGCTTGTCCATTTCACCGATCAGTGCGGCAAGTCCTCGCCCAAGGCGCTTTCTGGAAAGGTCTTCGTTCATGTCTAACCCAGCTTGTTTCGAGTCCGAATCGATTTACGCGGCGCGGAGTTTACGTTCGCGCCTGATCACTTCAGAGGCGAGCTGCAGATAGGCTTGGCTGCCTGAGCACTTGAGGTCGTAGAGGATCGCCGGCTTGCCATAGGACGGCGCTTCCGAGATGCGCACGTTGCGCGGGATCACCGTATCGTAGACCTTCTCGCCCATATGCGCGCGCACGTCTTCGACCACCTGGTTCGCCAGATTGTTGCGGCCGTCGAACATCGTCAGCACGATGCCCTGGATGGTCAGGTCGGGATTGATCGACCGACGCACCTGATCCACGGTCTCAAGCAACTGGCTCAAGCCCTCAAGCGCAAAGAATTCGCACTGCAGCGGCACGAGCACTGAATCGGCTGCCGCCATCGAATTCAGAGTCAACAGATTGAGCGACGGCGGGCAATCGATCAGCACGTAGCTGTAGCCTGCCGACCGCTCCGAGGATGCCCGCAGGGCATTGCGCAGCTTGAGCACGCGATCGGGCGCCGAGGCGATTTCCATTTCGATGCCGAGCAGGTCCAGCGTCGATGGAATGAGCGATAGGCCCGGCACGGCCGTCTCGATGGCCGCCTGCTCGATCTCCAGCTCGCCGGTCAGCACGTCATAAGACGACACGCTGCGATCCTTGCGATCGATGCCGAGACCGGTGCTGGCATTGCCTTGGGGATCAAGGTCGATGATGAGCACGCGCTCGCCGATGGCGGCAAGTGCCGTCGCCAGATTGATGGCCGTCGTGGTCTTGCCGACGCCGCCCTTCTGATTGGCAACTGTAATGATTCTTGGTGTGATCTTCATGGCTCGACTGCTGTTTTCCGTCTCGTCACATGGCGTCGCGATCAGATGCGACGCAGGTTCCGAATCTCGAGGATGACCCCCTGCGTGTCGGTCAGGCTTGGGTGTTCTACCAGATCGAATCCCCACTGGAGAGCGCTATCTTCGATCTCCTGGCGGTAATCCCGGCCTTTATGGAAAAGTGCCGTGGTGCCGGCCTCGAGCCAGGGCGACGACAGTTCGAGCAGCAATGGCAGCGGCGCCAGTGCCCGGGCACTCAGCACTTCAGGAGTGCGAATCACGCCGTGCACGTCCTCGATACGCTTGGCATGAACCCGCGCCGGCAGGCTGAGTTCTCCGGTCACCGCCTGCAGGAAGCCGGCTTTCTTGCGGTTGCTCTCAACCAGATCGATGGATGCCTCCGCCCGCCCCGCAATCATAGTAGCTATGATCAAACCGGGAAAGCCGCCGCCGGAGCCGATGTCGAGCCATTGGCTGGCTTCGCCGCCGAGCCGTACGACCTGGGCGCTGTCGAGAATATGCCGCTCCCACGCATCCGGGAGCGTAGACGGCGCCACGAGATTGATGCGCTGCGCCCATTTGCGGAACACGGTCTCGAAGGCAATCAGCTTGTCGAATGTTTCACGTGAAACGGGACCTGCGACGTCTTGCAACCTGTCATAAGCGTGCTGTTTCAAGCGGCACCCCTGCGCGCCAGCGCTTCGGCATTTCGGACGTGGGAAAGAATAATTGCAAGCGCCGCCGGCGTCATGCCGTCGATTCGTTGTGCTTCAGCCAGAGAGCGCGGGCGACGCGTCCGCATCTTCTGGCGCAATTCATTCGAAAGCCCGGGAACCGACTCAAAATCAAGCGTTTCGGGGATGACCCTCTCCTCTTCCTTCAACATCAGTGCCGCATCGGCCTTCTGTCGGTCAAGATAGACGGCGTATTTCGCTTCAGTTTCAATGGCTTCGGCGGTCTTGGCGTCAATCGACGCCAGTTCTGGCAAGATCTTAACAAGTTGGTTGAGGTCAATATTGGGGTAAGCCAGAAGCTCATAAAGCGAGCGCTTGACGCCGTCGAGATTCACTTCGATGCCATGGCGCCGCGCTTCGTTGGGCGACAGGATATGCGACTTGATCAGCGCACGGGCAGCATCGACACGCGCAGTCATTTCGCCAAAACGCGCTTCACGCTCTTCGGATGCAATGCCGAGCTCGATTGCCAGAGGCGTCAGTCGCTCGTCGGCATTGTCGGCACGCAACGAAAGCCGGAACTCGGCCCGCGAGGTGAACATGCGATAGGGCTCACTGATACCGCGGCTGATCAGATCATCGACCATCACACCGATGTAGGCCTGGCTACGGCTCAGAATCATCTGCGAGCTATTGCCAGCGAGACGGGCCGCATTGATGCCCGCCAGCAAGCCCTGCGCACCCGCTTCTTCGTAACCGGTCGTCCCGTTGATCTGGCCGGCCAGGAAAAGCCCGCGAATGCGCCTGGCTTCAAGCGTCGCTTCCAGTTCGCGCGGGTCGATATGGTCGTATTCGATCGCATAGCCGGGTTGCAGCATGACCGCACGCTCCAGCCCCGGTATCGATTTCAGGATATCGAGCTGAACATCTTCGGGCAGCGAGGTCGAGATGCCGTTGGGATAGACGGTGTCGTCGTCGAGACCTTCCGGCTCGAGGAAGATCTGGTGACCCTCGCGGTCGCCGAACTTGACGATCTTGTCTTCGATCGACGGGCAGTAACGTGGCCCGATGCCCTCGATCGAACCGGAATACATCGCCGAGCGACCGAGATTCTCCCGGATGATCTGGTGTGTCGCCTCAGTCGTGCGTGTGATGCCGCATTCGATCTGCGGGTTGGTGATGCTGTCGGTGAGCAACGAGAACGGCACCGGATCTGAGTCTGCCGCCTGCGTCTCCAGCGCCGCCCAGTCGATCGTCCGGCCATCGAGACGCGGCGGCGTACCAGTCTTCAAGCGACCAAGCCGCAATCCGGCCCGCTTCAACGTTTCCGACAGGCCCATCGAGGCCTGCTCATTCATGCGCCCGGCGGGGAACTTGCGTTCGCCGATATGGATAAGCCCGCGCAAGAAAGTGCCGGTCGTCAGGACGACGGCCGCGCAGGCCAACTCACGCCCGTCACCGAGAACGACAGCTGTGACTCGGTCATTATCTATAATGAAATCAGAGACTTCCGCCTCGACAACGGCGAGGTTCGGCTGCGCTGCGATGGCATCCTGCATCGCCAGCCGGTAGAGCTTGCGGTCGGCCTGGGTGCGCGGACCGCGCACGGCCGGGCCCTTGCGCCGGTTGAGCAGACGAAACTGGATGCCCGCGGCATCGGCAACACGGCCCATCAGCCCGTCCATGGCGTCGATCTCGCGGACAAGATGGCCCTTGCCCAATCCGCCGATCGCCGGATTGCACGACATGGTGCCGATCGTATCGTGGCGAAGGGTCACGAGCGCGGTCTTGGCACCGGCACGTGCGGCTGCAGACGCCGCTTCGCAACCGGCATGGCCTCCGCCCACCACGACGACGTCGTAGCTTTCACGCATCAGAGTCTCCAGGAAACATTTGCCGTGACAGATGTCCCCATCTCCGCCTCATGTCAAGAGAATCGCTGGAGTGGTGGTTTCACGTGAAACAACCTGGCCGCGCGAGCGGGAGTCAACGCCGATGTTTCACGTGAATCAGCACAATCCCCCGCCAAAATGTTTCACGAGAATCACTTGCCGATGCAAAACTGGGAGAAAATCACGTCCAACAGGTCTTCAACGTCGACTGCGCCGGACAGCTTGCCTATCCTGTCGCTCGCCAGCCGCAGATTCTCGGCCTTCAACTCCAGAAGCGAATTCTGGGTCGTCAGTGCGGACCCCAGGTATCCGGACGCTTCCTGCAGCAATTCGACATGCCTCAAACGCGAGGGAAGGACGTCGCCGCGTTGTCCAACGGCTTCGCCAGCCATTTCGCTGATCATTTTGAGAAGACTATCGATACCTTCGCCGGACTTGGTGGAGATCGTCGCAGCGTACCGATCGGCTGCCGGCCCGGTGGCCAGGTCCAGTTTGTTGCCAACTCTGACGGTGCGAATTCCCGAGGGCACGTCGAGCTCCTCGCCCGGCGAAGACATGTCCTCCAACAAGACCACCAAATCTGCGCCTTTTGCCCGCTCCCTGGCGCGTTCGATGCCAATGGCCTCGACCTTACCGGCCGGCTCACGCAAACCCGCCGTATCGGTGATCCGAACCTTCAGGCCATCGAGATCCAGAACTGCTTCGACGAGGTCGCGCGTCGTGCCCGCCTCGTCAGTCACGATTGCCGCCTCCCGGCGCAACAATGAATTGAGCAGACTCGACTTCCCGGCATTCGGCGCACCCAGGATGACAACGTCAAAGCCGTCACGGATCATCTCGGCCTTACCGTAGCTGTCGATGTGGCGTTGGATCTCTTCGATCAGCAATCCGACGTCGCGCCAGACCTGGGACGACACCGATCCCGGCACATCGGCCTCGTCGGCAAAGTCCATCTCCGCTTCAATCATTGCCCGCGCGTGGATCAGGCGCTTGCGCCATCCGAGATAGAGTTCGCTCTGCACTCCGCCGGAGTTCAACACGGCGAACTGGCGCTGCGCTTCTGTCTCCGCGTTAACGAGGTCGGCGAGCGCCTCCGCCTCCAGGAGGTCGATCTTGCCGTTAAGAAAAGCGCGTCGCGTGAATTCGCCTGCCTCGGCCTGGCGAAAGCCCGGCAACCCGGAAATTTCGGTAAGCAACGTCGCCACGACCGCCCGGCCACCATGCACCTGGAACTCGCCGCAGTCTTCGCCGGTAAAGCTGTTCGGACCGGGGAAAAACAGCGTCAGCGCCTGATCTATCCGCCTGCCGTCGGACGCATGCAATGGGCCGTAGTGAGCCAAGCGCGGTTTCGGGAGAGAACCGCTAATTGTTTCGATGGCGAATCGAACATTCGGCCCCGAAATGCGTATGATCGCCACCCCGGATGGTAAGTGGCCGCTGGAAAGTGCGGCGATGGAATCGGTGAATAGCATTTGCCGGTCTCACGGAAGCGCCCTAGGTTGGGCGGTATTACCACTGTTTCGGACTGATCGCGCATGCTTCCGCAAGACAATTTGCTTCGTGACGAAGGCAGCCCTTACCTGCGCCAGCATGGCGACAATCCGGTGCACTGGCGCCCGTGGTCACCTGCGGCTCTGGCGGAAGCCGTGGAGCTGGACAGGCCCATCTTGCTCTCCGTCGGTTATGCCGCCTGCCATTGGTGCCATGTCATGGCGCACGAAAGCTTCGAGAATGCCGAAGTTGCTGAGGTCATGAACCGGCTCTTCGTTAACATCAAGGTCGACCGCGAGGAGCGGCCCGACATCGACCAGATATACATGGCAGCGCTCGCCAGCATGGGCGAGCAAGGAGGCTGGCCGCTGACGATGTTTCTCACGCCGGACGCCAAGCCGTTCTGGGGCGGGACCTATTTTCCGCGTGAGGCGCGCTACGGGCGTCCGGGCGTCATCCAGGTACTCAACGCCGTCGATGCAGCATGGCGCGGCAAACGCGCCAGCATCCTGCAAAGCGCATCCGACCTTGCCCAGCATGTCAGCAAGCGCCTCGGCGGCAGCAGTGCTCCCGGCCAATTGTCGACCGACACTGCCCGGACACTTGCATCTGGCATCTACGACATGATCGACCGCAAACTGGGCGGGCTCCGCGGGGCGCCAAAATTCCCGAACGCGCCCTTCATGCAGGCCCTTTGGCTTTCCTGGCTCCGCTCGGACAACCAGGAGCATCGCGATGCAGTCACGGAAAGCATGCAACATATGCTTGCCGGCGGCATCTATGATCATGTCGGCGGTGGTTTGGCGCGCTATTCCACCGACGCAAAATGGCTGGTGCCGCATTTCGAGAAGATGCTGTACGACAATGCCCAGATGATCCGCCAGGCCAACTGGGCCTATGCAGCCACCGGAAACGAACTGTTTCGGATACGAATCGAAGATACCGTCGCCTGGTTGATGCGGGAAATGAAGCTGCCTGACGGAACATTCGCCTCCAGCCTTGACGCCGACAGTGAAGGTGAAGAAGGCCTGTTCTACACCTGGACGAGACACGACATAGAAGCCATTCTCGGTGACGATTCGTCGTTGTTTTTCAACCACTTCACACTCAGCAAGCCGGATTCTTGGGAAGGGGATCCCATTATCCACCAGACAGAGGCGCAGACCGTTCAGTCGGCCGATGCGCGCCGCCTAGTCTCCGGGCTCCTGGCCCGGCTGCTCGAGGCGCGCGAGAAGCGCGTTCGGCCCGGCCGCGACGACAAGGCCCTGACGGATTGGAACGGCCTGGCCATCGTTGCCCTCGCGGAAGCAGGACGAAGCCTCGAACGCAGCGATTGGATAGCGGCTGCGAGGGCAGCATTCGACGCGATTCTGGCTTCGGCCAATCCAGACGACCGGCTTCCCCATTCCAGCTTGGGCGAAAAGCGGCTCTATCCGGCACTGTCGAGTGATTACGCCGCGATGATCAACGCTGCCGTTTCGCTGTTCGAAGCCACCAGGGACGCGCGATACCTGGAGCACGGCGCGCGTTTTCTCGACATACTCGAGACCTGGCATGCCGATGCCGACAAGACGGGGCACTATCTCACCGCTTCGGACAGCACCGACGTGCCAATGCGTATCCGCGGCGACATCGATGAGGCGATCCCGTCAGCAACCAGCCAGATCATGGAAGCGGTGGTGCGGCTCGCCAATGTCACCGGCGACATCGACCTGCAGCAACGCGCCTGGACGATCGCCGAGCACGCCGCGGGCCGCATCCAGAACCAGCAATACGGGCAGGCCGGCATCGTCAATGCCAGCGTATTGGCGCTCGAGCCGTCAAAGCTGATAATCGTCGAGGATCCCACGAGCCCAAGCCTTGTTTCGGTAGCGAATCGGAACCCCGACCCGCGCCGCGTCGACATCTTCGTCAATGTTGGCGACGACGTGACCCGTGCCAAACTGCCCGGCGACATCCTGCCGGATACGAAAAAGGCCGGTGCATATCTCTGCACCGGCCTCATCTGTCTGCCTGTCATTTGCGTTCCCGAAAAGCTGGAAGAAGCCCTTCGCCGTCGCTGAATAGGTCAGGTGTTCATCGAATCGAAGAAATCGGCGTTGGTCTTGGTCTGCTTGAGCTTGTCGATGAGGAACTCGATCGCATCGGTGGTGCCCATCGGCGCCAGGATGCGGCGCAGCACGAAGATCTTCTGCAGGTCCTGGCGCTGGACGAGCAGGTCTTCCTTGCGGGTGCCGGACTTGAGGATGTCCATCGCCGGATAGATGCGCTTGTCTGCGACCTTGCGGTCGAGCACGATTTCCGAGTTGCCGGTGCCCTTGAACTCTTCGAAGATGACTTCGTCCATGCGGCTGCCGGTGTCGATCAGCGCGGTGGCTATGATGGTCAACGAACCGCCTTCTTCGATGTTACGGGCAGCACCGAAGAAGCGCTTCGGGCGCTGCAGAGCGTTGGCGTCGACACCGCCGGTCAGAACCTTGCCGGATGACGGCACGACGGTGTTGTAGGCGCGGCCGAGACGGGTGATCGAATCCAGCAGGATAACGACGTCGCGGCCGTGTTCGACCAGTCGCTTCGCTTTCTCGATGACCATTTCAGCAACCTGGACGTGGCGAACGGCCGGCTCGTCGAAGGTCGACGACACCACCTCGCCCTTCACCGAGCGCTGCATATCGGTCACTTCTTCCGGACGCTCGTCGATCAGAAGCACGATCAGGTAGCACTCGGGATGGTTGGTGGTGATCGAGTGCGCGATGTTCTGCAGCAGCACGGTCTTGCCGGTACGCGGCTGCGCCACGATCAGGGCGCGCTGGCCCTTGCCCAGCGGCGCCACCAGGTCGATGACGCGGGGCGAGATGTCCTTTGTCGTCGGGTTCTCGACTTCCATCTTGAGCCGCGACGTCGGGTACAGCGGCGTCAGGTTGTCGAAGTGGATCTTGTGACGGATCTTTTCGGGATCATCGAAATTGATCGTGTTGACCTTCAGCAGCGCGAAATAGCGCTCGCCCTCCTTGGGGCTGCGGATCGGGCCCTCGACCGTATCGCCGGTCTTCAGCGAGAAGCGCCTGATCTGGGAAGGTGAAATGTAGATATCGTCCGGACCCGGAAGATAATTGGCGTTTGCCGAACGCAGGAAGCCAAAACCGTCCTGCAACACTTCGACGACACCGTCACCGATGATCTCGATATCCTGGCCGGCCAGCTTCTTGAGAATCGCAAACATCAGTTCCTGCTTGCGCATGACGCTGGCGTTTTCGACCTCGAGCGATTCGGCGTAAGCGATCAGCTCCGGCGGCTTCTTGTTCTTGAATTCGGCGAGTTTAGTTTCCTGCATAGACGGACTCTGAGCGTGGGGAAGGATTGGCTATCGGCATTTTGCGATAAGCGCCGGGCGCGGCCAGGGAATGAGAATGGGGCGGCGCATGGCGGGAAGGAAGAAGAGCCTTTTAGCTCTCCCGAAACGAAAGAGCAAGGCGCAGTCCAGCAAATTTAAGGTCGTCAGAAGGGCTTTACAACCACCAGGATGACGATGACGACCATCAGGACCGTCGGGATCTCGTTGACGATGCGCCAGTGCCGCGACGGTTTCTCGTTGCGGTCCTCGGCAAAGCGGCGGACGGACGCTGACAGATAGCCGTGAACGCCCGAAAGCAGCAGTACTGCGGTAAGCTTGGCGTGCAGCCAGCCGCCGCTGAAATCAAATCCCTTCCAAGCCAGCCACAGGCCGAACACCCAGGTGACGATCATCGCCGGGTTGATGATGGCCCGCAGCAGGCGACGCTCCATCACCTTGAAGGTCTCCGATTGCACGGAGCCCTTCTCCGCCTCTGCGTGATAAACCAACAGCCGCGGCAGATAGAGCATGCCGGCCATCCATGAGATCACGGCGATGATGTGAATGGCCTTTGCCCAGGGGTAGAACCCGTCTGGCGCGGCCAGGAAAAGCAGCGCCGTCAGCGCGACCAGAACGACGATCGAGATCACGGCGCGCTTGGCAGCCGTCGCACCGCTTGATGTCCCTTGCGCATTGCTGCTCATTGCTGGGTTGCCTTTCGCACCTGGCGGACCATCGCCTCGACATGCGCCACCGGCGTTTCGGGCGTAATGCCGTGGCCGAGATTGAAGATCAGCGGACCGTTTCCCAACGCCTTCAGGATGGCGTCCACGCCCTCTTCCAGCGCCTTGCCACCGACAACGAGCCTGAGCGGGTCGAGGTTGCCCTGCACGGCTCCTGCGCCCTGCAGACGCTGCGCCTGCGACAGAGGCACCGTCCAATCTAGGCCGAGGCCGGTGACGCCTGTGCGCTGCCTGTAGCTGTCGAGCTGGGCTCCAGCCCCCTTGGGGAAGCCGATGATCGGAACGTCCGGATAGACCGCGCGCACCTTGCGCACGATCTCGGCAACCGGCTTGATGCAGCAGGCCTCGAAAGTCGCTTCGTCGAGCACGCCCGACCAGGAATCGAAGATCTGCACCACGTCGGCGCCCGCTTCGATCTGGCGGATGAGATAGGCTGCCGAATGATCGGCAAGGATCGACAGCAACCGCGCCATGGCTTCCGGCTCGCGATAGGCGAACAGTCTTGCTGGTGCCTGGTCTGGCGTGCCGTGTCCGGCGATCATGTAGGTGGCAACCGTCCAGGGCGCGCCGCAGAAGCCGATCAGGGTCGTCTTCTCCGGCAATTCGCGGCGCAGCCGGCGCACGGTTTCGTAGACCGGTTCGAGATTCACGTGAAACTTTTCGCCGTCCAGCGCTGCGACGCCGGCCGCGGTGATCGGCGTCATCAAGGGCCCACGGCCTTCCTCGAAGCGGAGATCGCGACCGAGCGCATGCGGAACCACAAGGATGTCGGAGAACAGGATCGAAGCATCGAAGTCGAAGCGCCTGATCGGCTGCAGCGTCACTTCGACGGCAAAGTCGGGGTTATAGCAGAGATCGAGGAAGCTCCCGGCCTTCTTACGTGCTTCGCGATACTCCGGGAGATAGCGGCCTGCCTGGCGCATCATCCAGAGCGGAGGAACCTCCAGGCTTTCGCCTTTCAGGACTTGGAGCAGAGCGCGTTTTACGGGCATCAGGTCTGCCTTTCCTTGTGCCTTCTATAAACAAAAATTTATATCGAAGGATTCTTCTAATTCTTAGAGTCTGTTGGAATCGAGAATTACGACCTGTCCATAGGCAGCCCAAGATATCCACCTGTCATAGTGACGCGCGGCCGTTTTCGCCAGCGTGGAAAACTTCGAGCAAGAAGCGGATTCGTCGATTTGAATCAGGAATGTAGCTGAGCGCATGCCAGATGCTGATTCTGTGGACAGCCGGGGACTAAAAAACTATCCCCACAATACTCCCCGCCACTGAATCGAAACAGACAGCAGAGCGAATTGTGGACAAGTCGGCATCTGATACAGTCGCGCCGGCCGCTTTGAGCCAAACCGCCCGTTTATCCACATTTGACCACAGACCCAGGCGCCCGCTGTGAACAAACCGCAAAGCTTCTTCCATCTGCACCTGATCTCCGACGCCACCGGCGAGACGCTTCTGGCGGCCGGGCGCGCGGCCTCCGCGCAATACAAGGACGCGCGCGCGATCGAGCACATCTACCCGCTGATCCGCACCGAAAAGCAGCTGATGAAGGTGTTCGACGACATCGAGGAAGAGCCGGGCATCGTGCTCTACACCGTTGTCGATCAGCACCTCGCCGGCATCATCGACAGCCGCTGCGCGGCGATGGGGCTGCCCTGCGTGTCGGTGCTCGAGCCGGTGCTGTCGGTGTTCCAGTCCTATCTCGGCGCGCCGGCCGGCCGCCGTGTCGGCGCCCAGCACGTGCTCGATGCCGAATATTTCCGCCGCATCGACGCGCTCAACTTCACCATGGAACATGACGACGGCCAGTTGCCGACCGACATGGAGCAGGCCGACGTGGTGCTGATCGGCATTTCGAGAACGTCGAAGACACCGACCAGCATCTATCTCGCCAACCGCGGCATCAAGACCGCAAACATCCCCATCGTGCTTGGCGTCCCCGTGCCCGACAGCCTGGTCAAGGCGGAAAAGCCACTGGTCGTCGGGCTGATCGCCACCGCCGAGCGCATCTCGCATGTGCGCCAGAACCGTATTCTCGGCACGACCATGGCCTTCGACGCCCAGGAATACATCGACCGCGCCTCGATCACCGAGGAACTGGCCTATGCCCGTAAGATCTGCACCAAGCACAATTGGCCGATGATCGACGTCAGCCGCCGCTCGATCGAGGAAACGGCCGCCGCGATCGTTGCCCTGCGCAACAAGAGCCGCTAGGACCCGATACACCCAGCAACGCCGCCTGCGCGGTTCGTTTTCAGGCAAAGCCAGTGACCGAAAAACTCATCCTTGCTTCCGGCAGCCCGTTTCGCAAAGCCATGCTCGAACATGCCGGCGTGGCCGTCGATGCCATCCCCGCCGATCTCGACGAGCGTGCTCTCGAGGCACCGCTGGCCGAAAGCGGTGCGACGCCCGAGGAAGTGGCCTTGGTGCTCGCCGAGGCAAAGGCGGTGGCAGTCAGCGAAGCACACCCTGGCCGGCTGGTGCTCGGCTGCGACCAGACGCTGTCGCTCGGCGACGAGGTGTTCCACAAGCCGGCCGACATGGAAGGGGCCCGTCGCCACCTGCTCAAGCTTTCCGGCCAGACGCATCAGCTCAACAGCGCCGTGGTTTTGGTGCGCGATGGCGAAACGATCTGGCGCCATGTCGCGGTCGCGTCGCTGACCATGCGCCAGCTCGACCCGGCTTTCATTGGCCGCCACCTTGCCCGTGTCGGCAGGAAAGCCCTGTCGAGCGTCGGCGCCTACCAGATCGAGGGCGAAGGCATCCAGCTGTTCGAAAAGGTCGAAGGTGACCACTTCACCATCGTCGGCCTGCCGCTTTTGCCGGTTCTCAAGGAACTGCGCGAGCTCGGGGCCATCGATGGCTGAGTTGAAGGCATTCGTCTGCGGCCACCCCATCGCGCATTCGCGCTCGCCGCTGATCCATAGCCATTGGCTGAAGAGCTACGGCATTGACGGCAGCTACACGGCAATCGACGTCGCTCCAACTGATTTTGCCGTGTTTCTCAGCGGTCTTGCTGCGGCTGGCCTCCGCGGCGGCAATGTCACCATCCCGCACAAGGAGGCAGCCTTCGCCGCTGTCCAGCGCCGCGACGAGGCCGCCGAGCAGATCGGCGCCGTCAACACGCTGTGGTTCGAGGATGGCGTTTTGTGGGGTGGTAACACCGACGCCTATGGTTTTGCCGCCAATCTCGATCACTTTGCGCCGGGCTGGGCCAAGGGCGATGTGGCCGTGGTGCTGGGCGCCGGCGGTGCGTCGCGGGCGATCATCCATGCGCTCAAGCAGCGCGGCTTCAAGGATATCCGCATCGTCAACCGTACGGTTGCGCGCGCCGAGCAGCTTGCCAACCAGTTCGGCGCCGGTATCACAGCGCATCCGCAGGCGGCGACGCCCGAACTGCTTGGAGATGCATCCTTGCTGGTCAACACGACGGCGCTCGGCATGCATGGCAATGAGGGCCTGCCTGCCGATCCCGCAAACCTGCCCGGCCACGCCATTGTCACCGATATCGTCTATGTGCCGCTCGAGACACCGCTGCTCACAGCGGCAAAGGCGCGAGGCCTCAAGACGGTCGATGGCCTCGGAATGCTGTTGCACCAGGCAGTACCGGGCTTCGAACGCTGGTTCGGCAAGAGGCCTGAAGTCACGGCCGAGTTGCGAAACCTGATCGTTGCCGACATGGACCGCAAGAAATGATCGTCCTGGGGCTGACAGGGTCGATCGGCATGGGCAAGTCGACGACAGCCAGGATGTTCGCGGAAGCCGGCGTCCCGGTCCATGATTCCGACGAGGCGGTGCATCGGCTCTATGCCGGCGACGCAGCCCCCCTGATCGAGGCGGCCTTCCCCGGAACGGTCAAGGACGGGACCGTCGACCGCACCGAACTCGCCCGTCATGTCCTGGGCGATGCAGCGGCCCTGAAGAAGCTCGAAGGCATCATCCATCCGCTTGTCCGGGCCGATGCAAATGCGTTCCTCGAGCGCAGCCGCGCCGCGGGTGCGCCGATGGCCGTGCTCGACATCCCGCTGCTGTTTGAAACCAATGGCCGCGGCCGGGTCGATAAGGTGGTGGTGGTCACCGCATCGCCGGAAATCCAGCGCGAGCGCGTTCTGGCTCGCCCAGGCATGACCGAGCAAAAATTCGAGGCGATCCTGGCCAAGCAGGTACCCGACGCTGAAAAGCGCGCGCGCGCCGACTACATCGTCGATACGGGCCAGGGCCTTGAGCCGGCCCGCGCTGCCGTTCAGGCCATCATTGCCGATTTGACGGTGGGAAAGCCCTAGGCCGGCGAATCGCCGCACTTGTCCGCCGGCTGCCCATGAGGGCATGCTCGCGGCAAGGAGAATCATCACTTGCGCGAGATCATTTTCGATACGGAAACGACCGGCCTCGACAACCGCGAGGACCGCGTGATCGAGATCGGCGGCATCGAGATGGTCAACCGCTTTCCGACCGGCCGCACGTTCCACAAATACATCAACCCGCAGGGGCGGCAGGTCCATCCGGAAGCCCAGGCGGTGCACGGCATCTCCAACGCCGATCTCGAGGGCAAGCCGACCTTCGCTGAGATCATCGACGACTTCATCGACTTCATCGACGGCGCCAAGCTTGTCGCGCACAACGGCACTTTCGATCTGGGTTTCATCAATGCCGAGTTTGCCAGGCTCGACCAGGCGGCGATCGAGGCCGAGCGCCTGATCGATACGCTGGCGCTTGCCCGCCGCAAGCACCCGATGGGCCCGAATTCGCTCGATGCGCTGTGCCGGCGCTACGGCATCGACAACAGCCGCCGTACCAAGCACGGGGCCCTGCTCGACTCCGAGCTTCTGGCCGAAGTTTATATCGAGCTGATTGGTGGCAAGCAGTCGGCGCTGGTGCTGGACAGCTTTTCGTCATCCGGCGGCAATGGCGGGTCGACGCGGCAGATCGAGATCGTCATCGCCGCCCGGGCCGAGCCGCTGCCGACCCGGCTGAGCGAGGCCGAGCTTGCCGCGCACGAGAAGCTGGTAGGCACCCTTGGCGAAAAGGCGATCTGGGCGAAGCTGCTCTCTCCTGCCGAACCCAACTGACCGGCGGATACGAAAAAGCCCGGCGCTGAGGCCGGGCTTTAGATATCTGCGCTCTTGGGCGAGGTCTTAGCTGACCTTGACCTGCGAAGCGGCCTTTTCCTCGGCGATCTTCTGCTGGAACATTTGCGCGAAGTCGATCGGATCAAGCATCAGCGGCGGGAAGCCGCCGTTGCGGGTCGCTTCGGCGATGATCTGGCGAGCGAAGGGGAACAGCAGGCGCGGGCACTCGATGAAGAGCAGCGGCAGCATGTGTTCCTGCGGGAAACCGTCGATGCGGAAGACGCCGCCATAGACCAGCTCGACGTTGAACAGCACGTCCTTGTCGAAGGCAGCCTTGGCGCTCAGCGTCAGGTTGACGTCGAACTGCTTGTCCGTCATCGGGTTGGCGTTGACGTTGACGTTGATGTTGATGCCGGGAGCCTTGTCGCGGCCGCGCAGCGAGTTCGGCGCGCCGGGGCTTTCGAAGGACAGGTCCTTTACATACTGCGCCAGCACGTTGAGCGTGGGCTGCTGTGCGTTACCGTTGCCGTTGGCGCCTTCCGGCGCTTCATTAGTGGCCATAAGCCCATGTCCTCTTGGCTCGGCCGCGGCGCGGCCCGTATTGAAATCGCGCGTTGGCTACCACGCTCGGCATGCCAAGACAAGGTTTTGCCGGCGTCGCAAGCTTCGGCCCTACTCGTCGCGGATCGAACGCCAGGGCGAATTGGGGTTGGGCTGGCGCGAAAAATCGTCTTCGTCGAGATCGATGGTCTTGCCGCCGGCCGGACCGCCGCGTCGGGCAAAGCCGCCGAAATCGGTAGAGAAGCGAACCCGCTTGCCGAGGAAGCGCCAGGCCAGGGCGCGGACCGGCGGCAGGAACAGGAGTATGCCCAGAATGTCGGTGATGAAGCCGGGGATCAGCAGCAGGATACCGGCCAGCACGATCATCGCACCGTTGGCCAGCTCCTTCGAAGGGTCGCGGCCGGCGTCCATCTCGGTGCGAATCCGGGTCATGACGCCAAAACCCTGCACCCGCAGCAGGATCGAGCCGACGATGCCGCTGAGAAGGATCAGGCCGATGGTTGCCAGCACGCCGATTTCGCTGCCGACCACCACGAAGCCGGCTATTTCGAGCAAGGGCAAGGCAAGGATCAGGAGTGGCAGCATGAAGGGCGTCGATCCGGTCCGGTTTGTGTTGACGTGACAACGATATGCGGTCACAGGCATACCGCATACATCTTTAGATAGGGCGCTGCGCCTTTAATTTGAATGATCGGCGCATGCGTTCTATATGCAAAGGCTCAGGGGCGCCCCAAAAGCGCCGGCAATTGGCAGATAGTCTGGCTTTGGCCGTGAACAAGGGACGGATCGGCGGGAAGATATGGAATTCTTCGATTTCGGCACGATTTTCTTTCTGATCGCAGCGGTGGTGATCTTCTTCCAGCTGCGCAACGTGCTCGGCCGCCGCACCGGCAACGAACGCCCGCCTTTCGATCCCTACACCGCAGCGCGTAACAAGCCGCAGGACGCCAATGGCAAGTCCGAGAACGTCGTCTCGCTGCCGCGCAAGCGCGCAGCCGGCGAGCCCGCTGAAGACGCCTATGTCGCCATCGACGCCTTTGCCAAGCCCGGCACCGAGCTCAACAAGGGCCTGCGCGCCATCAAGGATGCGGATGCTTCCTTCGAGCCCAAGGGTTTTGTCGAAGGCGCCAAGATGGCCTACGAGATGATCGTCATGGCCTATGCCGACGGCGACCGCAAAACTCTCAAGAACCTGCTGTCGCGCGAGGTCTTCGACGGCTTCGTCGCGGCGATCACCGAGCGCGAGGGCCGTTCGGAAAAGATCCAGTCTTCCTTCGTCGGTATCGACAAGGCCGATATCGTTTCGGCCGAGATGAAGGGCGGCGAGGCCCATGTCACGCTTCGTATCGTCTCGGAGCTGATCTCGGCGACCCGCGACAAGGCCGGCGACGTCATCGACGGCGATCCGGAGACCGTGGCCGAGGTCAAGGATGTCTGGACCTTCGCCCGCGACACCCGCTCGCGCGACCCGAACTGGAAGCTCGTCGCCACCGAGGAAGAAGACTGATCGCGACTGGCGGGCGAAGCCCGTGCCGCTCTCGCCCGCGTTCTGCCAGGTCACTTTCGCCGACCTGCCCGGCTGGCTGGAAGATGACCAGTTGGCGGCCTTCGAAGCCTTCCGGCGCTCTGCCTTTCATGTCCTGACCAAACCCTATCGCAGCGGCGCCCTTGGCGTCGCTTTCGATGCTTTCGGCCCCTCCTATGCCGACGCCCGCGAACAACCGGCAACCACCGGCGCCAAGGCCCGCGAATTCTTCGAACGTCATTTCCAGCCAGCCTTTGTCGCGCCGGATGGCCGCGACCGTGGTCTGGTCACTGGTTTCTACGAGCCCGAAGTCGAGGCATCTCCCGTCAGGACAGAGGTTTTCCGGATACCGCTGCTGTCGCGCCCGGCCGACCTCGTCGACATTGACGACCAGAACCGTCCAGCCGGCATGGACCCCTATCTCGCCTTCGCCCGCCAGACGCCGAACGGCCTCGTCGAATATTTCGACCGGGCGGCGATCGAACAGAGCGCCTTGGCGGGCAAGGGCCTCGAGATCGCCTGGGTCGCCGATCCTGTCGACGCGTTCTTCATCCATGTCCAGGGTGCCGCGCGCCTGCATATGACCGACGGTTCGCTGCGGCGCGTCACCTACGCCGCGAAATCCGGCCAGCGCTTTACCGGTCCCGGCCGGATTTTGGCCGGGATCGGCGAGATTCCGCTCGAGAAGGTGACGATGCAGTCGATCCGGGCCTGGTTCAAAGCCAACCCGCAGAGGATCGACGAGATCCTGTGGCAGAACCGGTCCTACATCTTCTTCAGGCATGCAGAGGTCGATGATCCCGCTCTCGGGCCGATCGCCGCGGCAAAGGTGCCGCTCACGCCGGGCCGCTCGGTCGCCGTCGATCGCCTGCTGCACACTTTCGGAACGCCGTTTTTCATCGCGGCGCCGTCGCTGACCGCATTCGGCGGCGGACCGTTCGCCCGGCTCATGATCGCCCAGGATACCGGATCGGCTATCACCGGCCAGGCGCGCGGCGACCTGTTCGCCGGATCGGGCTTCGATGCCGGGGAGATCGCCGGCGTCGTCCGCAACGATGCCGATTTCTTCGCGCTTCTGCCGAAGTCCTTGTTCGCCGGGGCCAGTTCATGAGCACGCGTCGCGAACGCAAGCTGAGCGACGAAGAACGCGTGCTGTGGAACGTCATTGCCCGGACGACCTCGCCGCTGAAGGGCAAGCGGGCGGTTGAGGTTCCCGAACTGCCTGTGCCCTTAGCTGAAAAGCCGGTGGCAGCACCGGTCCAGGCAGCGCAAGTGCCGGCACCCTCGGCACCGACGCCGCCGAAACGCCAGTATGTCGCCCACTCGCTCGACGAGCCGACGCGCGACAAGCTGTCCAAGGGCCGCCTGCCGATCGAAGGCCGCGTCGACCTGCACGGCCTGACCCAGGACGAGGCCTATTCCCTGCTGCTTACCTTTTTGGCGCGGGCCCATGCCGGTGGGGTTCGCTATGTCCTCGTCATCACCGGCAAGGGCAACTCCAAGGGCGGCGACGGCGTGCTGAAGCGCATGGTTCCGGCTTGGTTGAACACGGCGCCATTCCGCATGCTGGTCTCCAGCCACGATCATGCCGCACGCCACCATGGCGGCTCGGGTGCGATCTACATCCGGCTGCGGCGGAGGACCGGCCATTGACACCGCTGGGCGAACGCATCCGCGAACTCCGGCGCGAACGCGGCGTCAGCCAGAAGGACATGGCTGCCTCCATCGGCGTCAGCGCCGCCTATCTCTCGGCGCTGGAGCATGGCCATCGCGGCGTGCCGACCTGGGCGATGATCCAGAAGATCATCGGCTACTTCAATGTCATCTGGGATGATGCCGAGGAATTGCAGAAGCTGGCCGAGGGTTCGCACCCGCGCGTCGTGGTCGACACGGCGGGGCTTTCGCCTGCCGCCACCGAACTCGCCAATCTCCTGGCCCAGGCCATAGGCGAGTTGAACGAGACCGAACTTGCCGCCCTCAACGTTCACGTCCGCCTGGCGATCGCGCGGAAGAAACGCGGCTAGAACAGCGCCTTGAGTTCGCTGAGGCGGTCGTTGACCAGCCAACCGTAGTAATTTTCCTCCGGCACCTTGGGCGCTTCGCCAGCCGCCTCGCGCCGGTCGTTCTCGGCCTTGAGCGCATAGGCGCGCGCTTCGGGGTTGCCGACATTGTACAGCGTGGCGGTAATCCCCGGATTGCCGGAAATATCGAAGCCGGCGATGCTCTTGTAGGCGTCGATCGAGGTCTTCAGCGTCGCTGCGACGTAAGGCAGCGTCAGGTCCGGGTCCATGATCGTCTTGTAGACGGCATTGGGGTCGCTCTCATCGAGCTTGGGCAGGCGCGACACCTTGTGCACGACGTCGCTCATCTGCAGCGCCGTCAGCGGATTGAGCTGGCCGATGCCGAATGTCTGGCCGGCGTAGAACGGCTGGAAGAAGGTCGCGCTGAAGCGGTCGTTGGGATAACTGGTGCCGCCCACGGTCTTCCCGCGGAAATCCTGGTTCCAAACCCGCTCGCGGCATTCCCAAAGGTCGTAGCTGCCCGATTTGCCGCTACACTCGGCGAATTCCGGCCGCTTGATGAAATCGGAGATGTCTTCGCCCTCATAGGCGAAACGCAGCTTGCTGGAGAGGTAGGACACTGCCTTGACGTAGTAGGTCTGCAGCCGGTCGTAGGCGTCGACATTGTAGGTGTGCTCGCCGACGATGGCACCGACGATATGCATCGGGTCGATGCCGTAGTCGCGTGCCACCGACTTGATCTTGCCGCGCAGCTCGCCATCGTTCTGCAACAGCGCATAGACCTTGCGGTATTTGGCGTCGAACGTGGTCTTGCCTGCCCTCGTACGTTTGGACGAGGCGCCGGGCACTTCGGGCTGTTCGACATTGACGTTGCCGGCGGCGACCACCGTCGTGGCAGCCGATGCCTGCGGCGGGCCGAAGGCTGCCGCCAGAAGAAATGCCGTGAGAAATGCGCTTTTCATATGCTGCTGTATGCCCAAGCTTTGTCCGGGCAAACTAGAAAATGCCCCACGCTTAGTCGAGGGCGTTGTCGCCCGAAGCTGCGAAACCTGGCCGAATGGTTCCATTCGGCCACAGGTCGGGATGCACGGCGGCCCTGCCGGGCCGCCGTTGGAGCTTTTAGAGGATGAACCGCGACAGGTCGGTGTTCCTCGAGAGATCGCCGACATGCTTTTCGACATAGGCAGCGTCGATCTTGACCGAGGTGCCGTTGCGATCGGGTGCGTCGTAGGAGATCTCGTCGAGCACGCGTTCCATCACCGTCTGCAGGCGCCGCGCGCCGATGTTCTCGACCGAGGCATTGAGGTCGACCGCGATGCCGGCGAGCGCATCGATGGCGTCGTCGGTGAATTCGAGGTTGACGCCTTCGGTGTTCATCAGGGCGATGTACTGCTTGATCAGGCTGGCCTCCGTCTCCGTCAGGATTCGACGGAAGTCGTCCTTCTCCAGCGCGCGCAGCTCGACGCGGATCGGCAGGCGGCCCTGCAACTCCGGCAACAGGTCCGACGGCTTGGCCACGTGGAACGCACCCGAGGCGATGAACAGGATGTGGTCGGTCTTAACCTGCCCGTACTTGGTCGCAACCGTCGTGCCTTCGACCAGCGGCAACAGATCCCGCTGCACGCCTTCGCGCGACGGCCCGCCATGGACGTCGCCCCCCCGGGCGATCTTGTCGATCTCGTCGAGGAAGACGATGCCTTCGTTCTCGGTGACCTCGAGCGCCCGGCGGACGACCTCGTCCTGGTCGAGCAGCTTGTCGGACTCGTCGCTGATCAGAAGCCCGTAGGATTCCTTGACGGTGGTCTTGCGCGCTTTGGTGCGCTGGCCGCCCATCGCCTTCGACAGCATGTCGTTGATGTTGAGCACGCCGACATTGCCGCCGGGCATGCCGGGGATGTCGAAGCTCGGCATGCCGCCGGTGCCGGTGTCGGCGACCTGGATCTCGATTTCCTTGTCGTCGAGTTCGCCGTCGCGGAGCTTTTTCCGGAACGAGTCGCGGGTCGCCGGGCTGGCGGTCTTGCCGACCAGCGCCTCGAGCACGCGCTCCTCTGCGTTGACATGGGCGCGGGCCTCGACGTCCTCGCGCATCTTCTCGCGCACCAGGCCGATGGCGACCTCGACGAGATCGCGGATGATCTGCTCGACGTCTCGACCGACATAGCCGACCTCGGTGAACTTGGTCGCCTCGACTTTGACGAAGGGCGCACCTGCGAGCTTGGCGAGGCGGCGCGAAATTTCGGTCTTGCCGACGCCGGTAGGTCCGATCATCAGGATATTCTTGGGCATGACCTCTTCGCGCATCTGGCCTTCCAGCTGCTGCCGGCGCCAGCGGTTGCGTAGCGCGATCGCCACGGCGCGCTTGGCGTCCTTCTGGCCGATGATGAAGCGGTCGAGTTCGGAAACGATCTCACGGGGAGAGAATGTGGACATGGCGTTACTCTCGAATACTCAGTTGGGGCTTATGTATGGGCTGGAAGCCGGACCGCAAGGGCGCCGGGCAGCAGTGGCACAAGGGTCCGCCGCAGCGCATGCCAGCCGGCGCTGAGCAGCAGCACCAGGGCGCCGAGCACCAGCATGGTCAGCGGCACGACGCTGTCCGCCAGCCCCGCCTTGACGACCAGCGAGCCGAAGGCAAAACCGGCGTAGGACAGGCCGGAAACAAGGATCGCGCGCCTGTCGACGACGAGGGCGACCAGCGCCAGTCCAATGAAGATCGCCAGGATGCTCCAGGCGGAGATCGCGTCGGAACCGCCTTCGCCGACGAGCCCGCTGATCAGCGGATGGACGATCAGCGGTGCTGCCAGCATGTGCAGCCAGAACGCGATGTCGGTGCGTCGGGTCTGGCGTTGCGGGTCGCTGAGGTCGAACCGCATGGCCAGCGCGAACACTGCAACGCCGCAGGCGAGCAGCAGGGGCTTGGCCGTCTGGATGGCGAAATCCGGCAAGACCATGAAAAGAATCCCGATGGCCGAGGCGACAAGGGCGGCTACGCCGGCTGCGATCGTCACCGGCACGCGGAAGCGCTGGTAGTGCAATGCGGTTGCCGCGGCGGTTGCAAGACCGGCGACAACGATCGGCAAGCCGCCGTGGTTGCCGAGACCCATGCCGAAACTGAGGTTGGGGTTGAAGGCTTCCGCAACCGTCGAAAAGACCGCTCCGGCATAGACCAGAAGCAGCACGATGCTGGGCAGCGCCATGCGCTGCCGGCGGGTGAAATACTCGGCCAGAAGCCAGCTCGCCACGGCGATGGCGGCGAACATGCCGGTGTTGCCGATCATGTCGCCGGAGAAATAGCCCAGGGCGCCCAGAAACAGCCCAAGGCCGATGGTGACGAAGATATCGCTGAAACCGCTGATGAACCGAAATTTTTCGTCGTCATGCGGCTCCCTGTCGAGGGTGCTCGCACTCGCACTCTCCAGGTCCCGCAGCCCTTGTGCCTGCTCTGCCGTCAGCAGGCCGTTTGCGACTGCGGCGAGCAGGGTATCGGGCGATATGCCTGGCGCTTCTGACGGCATTGCAAGATTGGTCATCACATGACCCCCGCCTGCCACTGCTTGATCGCATCGAGCGGATAGACCAGCATGATGACGTTGAGCGTCAGATTGTCCCGAATGACGTAGCCGACGCCGATCTCAAAGATGAGGGCGAGGGCTACGATGCTCCATACAGGAAGCCGCGCGGCCATCACGAAGCCGAGCACCATGGCCAGGGTGTCGAACACCGAGTTCAGGACACTGTCGCCGTAGTAGTCGAGGGAAATGGTCCCCTCGCGGTAGCGGTTGATGATGAAGTCGCTGTTTTCGACCAGCTCCCACGCCACCTCGATACCGATGGCGACCGCCAGCCGGAAACCGAGCGAACTCTTGGGCGCGAGCCAGCTCAGCAGCGCATAGAAAAGGAAACCGTGGATGATGTGCGAGAAGGTGTACCAGTCGGAAATGTGCTGGGAATTCTCCGAGCTCTGCACCACCCCGTGCCACAGCTTGACGTATCCGCACTTGCAGATCGCCGGATGGCCCATCCAATAGAGCGCGACCGCCTGCCCGGCGATCATCAGCGCTGCGACCAGCAGCCACCAGCCGAGTTTTTCGCGTTGCGCGGCGGCTTCACGGTCCTGCGATATGCTCATGCGTCGAAATCCCCCTCCTCCGCGTCGCGCGCCATCATTTGCGCGGGACCGTAAATCGACGTGCGTGTGTCGAAAGCCACGAACCCTGCCTTTTCGTAGGCTCGGATGGCCCGCTTGTTGGACGGATCCGGATCGATGATCACGCGTGGAACGCCTTCCTCGAACAATTCCTCGACGAACTGTCGTAGGATCGCCGAGCCGTGGCCTTTTCCGACCAGCTCAGGCACGCCGATGGTCAGATCGACGCCGAGCGTGCCGAAAGGCTGGTCCTGGTAGGGATGGTCGTCCTCCAGATGTGGGTCGTAGCTCTGGAGATAGCCGATCGGCTTGCCGTCGAGCTCGACGATCAGCGGCTCGACCGAGATGCTGTCGATATGTTCTTCGATCGAGGCCAGTTCTTCGGCTGCATCGCCCCACCATTCTGCGACATGCGGCGCTGCCAGCCATCTGGCCAGCAGCGGCAGGTCCTTCTTTTCGACGGGCCGGAAGTCGTAGCGCAAGGCTGGCTCAGCCGGCATCGAGCGTTTCGATGACGAAGCTGTGGTTGGTGTAGACGCAGATGTCGGCGGCGATCTGCATCGCCTTGCGGGCGATCTCCTCGGCGTCCTTGTCGGTGTCCATCAGCGCACGGGCCGCGGCCAGCGCATAATTGCCGCCCGAGCCGATGGCCATCACGCCGAATTCGGGCTCCAGCACGTCGCCGGTGCCGGTCAGCGCCAGCGACACGTTCTTGTCGGCCACCAGCATCATCGCTTCGAGGCGGCGCAGGTAGCGGTCTGTGCGCCAATCCTTGGCGAGTTCGACGCAGGCGCGCGTCAGCTGGTCGGGATATTGCTCGAGCTTCGCCTCGAGCCTTTCGAGCAGGGTGAAGGCGTCGGCCGTGGCGCCGGCAAACCCGGCGATCACATTGCCCTTGCCGAGGCGGCGAACCTTGCGGGCATTACCCTTCATGATGGTCTGGCCGAGGCTGACCTGGCCGTCGCCGGCGATCACTACCTTGTTGCCCTTGCGCACCGTCACGATGGTCGTGGCGTGCATGCTCTGTTCGTTGGACATATGTTGCTCCGATGGCGCACGGCCCCTTCGAGGCGGCTCGGGCGTTACGAGTGGAAGTTCGATCTTATGTATGACGCGGCGCAAGGAATGCAAATCCGCATGCCGCATCACGAAATGCCCTTTCGCGGCGATTGGCAAGCGGTCGCTCATGCTGCTATTAGGCACTCGTTTTTGAGGACAAGGATCCGCCATGGCCCCCCGTTCCGCCGAAGTCAGCCGCAAGACCAAGGAAACCGAGATTTCCGTCTCGGTCCATGTCGACGGCACCGGCCGTTCGGAGATGGCGACCGGCGTCGGCTTCTTCGACCACATGCTCGACCAGCTGTCGCGGCATTCGCTGATCGACATGAAGGTCTCCGCCAAGGGCGACCTGCACATCGACGACCACCACACCGTCGAGGATTGCGGCATCGCGCTCGGCCAGGCCTTGTCCAAGGCGCTGGGCGACCGCCGCGGCATCATGCGCTATGCCTCGATCGACCTCGCCATGGACGAGACGCTGACGCGCGCCGCCATCGACGTGTCGGGCCGCCCGTTCCTGGTCTGGAACGTCGCTTTCTCGGCGCCCAAGATCGGCACCTTCGATACCGAGCTGGTGCGCGAGTTCTTCCAGGCGCTGGCCCAGAACGCTGGCATCACCCTGCATGTCACCAACCATTATGGCGCCAACAACCACCATATCGCCGAAACCTGCTTCAAGGCTGTGGCGCGCGCGCTGCGCATGGCACTTGAAAGCGACCCGCGCCAGCCTGACGCAGTACCCTCGACCAAGGGCAGCCTGAAGGGATAGCCATGGCCATCCATGTCGTCATGGAGCCGCCCGCCAAGGCGGGAACCAGCGCTTCGGAAAGCGCCGTCTTCATTCGCGACGGCTTCCATTTCTTCGGCTTCATTGCGCCGCTGCTGTGGTTGCTGTGGCACCGGCTCTGGCTCGAGGCGGCGATGACCTTTGCCGCCACCCTGGCGCTTGCCGCGGCCAGCGAATGGGCGGGGCTGACCTTTGCCGCACCGCTGCTGCCGCTGCTCATCTCGCTCTATGTCGGGCTCGAAGGCGGTGCGCTGCGCATCGCAGCCCTTCGCCGTGCCGGCTGGCGCCAATGGGGCGTGATCGAGGCGGATTCGGTCGAAGACGCCGAAATGCGCTACCTCTTCGCCGCTGAAGCCGACGAAGAGCCGACATCGGCTGCCGTCGCCATCTCCCCTGCCACGCCCCGGCCTCAACCTGCTGGCGGAGCGCTCGGCCTCCTGCACTATCCCGGAAGAAACTGACATGCGCGTTGCCATCATCGACTACGGCTCGGGCAATCTGCGCTCGGCGACCAAGGCCTTCGAACGTGCCGCCCGCGAGGCCGGCATAGCGGCCAAGATCGAGCTGACCGCCGATGCCGAGCGCGTGCTTTCCGCCGACCGCGTCGTGCTGCCCGGCGTCGGCGCTTATGCCGATTGTGCCCGTGGCCTGCGCGCCGTCGACGGCATGTGGGACGCAGTCGAGGAGGTGGCCATCCGCAAGGCGCATCCCTTCCTCGGTATCTGCGTCGGCATGCAGCTGATGTCCGAACGCGGGCTGGAAAAGACCGTCACCAATGGCTTCGGCTGGATATCGGGCGACGTCAAGGAGATCACTCCGTCCGACCCGTCGCTGAAGATTCCGCAGATTGGCTGGAACACGATTCACGTGAAACATGGCCACCCCGTCTTCGACGGCATTCCGACGGGACCAGGCGGCCTGCACGCCTATTTCGTGCACTCATACCATCTCGACGCAACCGACGAGAGACAGGTGCTGGCCAGCGCCGACTATGGCGGCCGGGTCACTGCCGCGGTGGCGCGCGACAACCTGGTCGGCACGCAGTTTCATCCTGAAAAGAGCCAGGCGCTTGGCCTTGCCCTCATCGCCAATTTCCTGAGGTGGAAGCCATGATCCTCTTTCCGGCCATCGACCTCAAGGACGGCCAGTGCGTACGCCTCAAGCTTGGCGACATGGACCAGGCGACCGTCTACAACAACGACCCCGCTGCCCAGGCGAAAGCCTTTGAGGACCAGGGCTTCGAATGGCTCCATGTCGTCGACCTCAACGGCGCCTTTGCCGGCGAGAGCGTCAACGGTGCGGCCGTCGAGGCAATCCTCAAGGCGACGAAGAACCCGGTCCAGCTCGGCGGCGGCATCCGTACGCTTGCCCATATCGAGAGCTGGCTGGAAAAGGGCCTCGCCCGCGTCATCCTCGGCACGGTCGCCGTGCGCGACCCCGAACTGGTCAAGGAAGCTTGCAGGAAATTCCCCGGCAAGGTCGCCGTCGGCATCGATGCCAAGGGCGGCAAGGTCGCCGTCGAAGGCTGGGCCGAAGCGTCGAGCCTCGGCGTCGTCGAGTTGGCGAAGAAGTTCGAGGGTGTCGGCGTCGCCGCCATCATCTACACCGACATCGACCGCGACGGGGTGCTTGCCGGCATCAATTGGGATTCGACCATCGACCTCGCCGAGGCCGTGTCGATCCCGGTCATTGCCTCTGGCGGTCTCGCATCGCTCGCCGACATCGTCCGCATGACCATGCCGGATGCGAAAAAGCTCGAAGGTGCGATTTCCGGCCGCGCGCTTTATGACGGTCGCATCGACCCGGCTGAGGCGCTGGCCATCCTGCGCGGCACTCTGAAGCCTGAACCCGGACTGTTCGAGGAACGGAAATGACCCTCAAGGCCCGTGTCATCCCCTGCCTCGACGTCAAGGACGGCCGCGTCGTCAAGGGCGTGCAGTTCGTCGATCTAATCGACGCCGGCGATCCGGTCGAGGCCGCCAAGGCCTATGATGCCGCCGGTGCCGACGAACTCTGCTTCCTCGACATCACAGCGTCCTCCGACAACCGCGAAACCATCTTCGACGTCATCGCCCGTACCGCCGAGCAGTGCTTCATGCCGCTGACCGTCGGCGGCGGCGTGCGCCAGGTTGCCGACATCCGCAAGCTGCTGCTCGCCGGCGCCGACAAGGTGTCTATCAACACGGCTGCCGTGAAGAACCCCGACTTTGTCGCCGAAGCCGCCGACAAGTTCGGCAACCAGTGCATCGTCGTTGCCATCGACGCCAAGAAGGTTTCGGTGGCGAATGAAGCCGATCGCTGGGAGATCTTCACCCATGGCGGCCGCGAGCGCACCGGCATCGATGCGGTCGAGTTCGCCCGCAAGGTCGTCGATCTCGGCGCCGGTGAAATCCTGCTCACGTCGATGGACCGCGACGGCACCAAGATCGGCTACGACATCGCCCTCACCCGTGCGGTGGCGGACGCCGTGCGAGCGCCGGTCATCGCTTCGGGTGGCGTCGGCAACCTCGACCACATGGTAGCAGGCATCCGCGAGGGTCATGCGACGGCGGTTCTTGCCGCTTCGATCTTCCATTTCGGCACCTACACCATTGCCGAGGCCAAGGCGCACATGGCAAAAGCGGGTTTGCCGATGCGGCTCGACCCGATTGGCTGACTTTGTTGCCGAGGCCAAGATGAGCGGATTTTCCCTTGCCGACCTGGAAAAGATCGTCACCGAGCGGGCACGTTCGGGCGATGCCAATTCATGGACCGCCAAGCTTTACCAGGGCGGCATGGAGCGGGCGGCCAAGAAGCTTGGCGAAGAGGCGGTCGAGACCGTCATCGCCGCGGTCAAGGGTGACGATCGTGCCCTCGTTTCGGAAAGCGCCGATCTCCTTTATCATTGGCTCGTCGTGCTGGCTGTCGCCGGCGTCCCGATGGCCGAGGTGATGACCGAGCTCGAGCGCCGCACCTCGCAGTCGGGTGTCGCCGAGAAGGCAGCGCGGAAGAACGAGGGCTGACCACTGGTCAGGTCCCGCAGGGGAGGTTCGATGGATCAACTCGCGCCGACGGACAAATACTCACCCTATTGGTTCTTCTCGGCCGAGCATTGGGCCGGTTTCGGCGCCGACATGTCGATGACCCTGACCCAGGACGAGGTGGCGCGGCTGAGCTCGATGTACGAGCCCATCGATCTCGTCGAGGTCCGGCGCATCTACCTGTCGCTGTCGCGTCTGCTCTCCGCCCATGTCGAGACCAGCCAGCAGCTGTTTCGCCAGCGCCAGCGCTTCTTCAACTCGGACAAGAAGGGCACCAAGACGCCCTTCATCATCGGCATGGCGGGGTCGGTCGCCGTCGGCAAGTCGACCACCGCGCGTATCCTCAAGGAACTGCTCACCCGCTGGCCGTCGAGCCCGAAGGTCGATCTCGTCACCACCGACGGCTTCCTCTACCCCAACGACGTGCTGCGCCGCGACAGCCTGATGGAGCGCAAGGGTTTCCCCGACAGCTACGATGTCGGTGCGCTGCTGCGCTTCCTCTCGGCGATCAAGTCGGGCCAGCCCAATGTGCGCGCGCCCGTCTACTCGCACCTGACCTACGACGTGATGCCGGGCGAGTTCGTCACCGTCGACCGGCCCGACATCCTGATCTTCGAGGGCATCAACGTGCTGCAGCCGCGCGAACTGCCCAAGGACGGCAACTTCGTGCCTTTCGTCTCCGATTTCTTCGACTTCTCGATCTACATCGACGCCGATGAGAGCATCATCCACGAGTGGTACATCGACCGCTTCATGCGGCTGCGCGAGACCGCTTTCCGCAATCCGCAGTCTTTCTTCCATCGCTACTCGCAGCTGTCGGAGGATGCGGCCCGCGCCATTGCCGAGGGGCTGTGGGCCAACATCAACCTGAAGAACCTGCGCGAGAACATCCTGCCCACGCGGCCGCGCGCCGACCTCATCCTCAAGAAGGGTGCCGGCCATCTCGTCGAGGAAGTGGCGATCCGCAAGCTCTGAAGGTCTTTTTGTTGGAGCATGGTCTTGTCCGAAAACCGGGGCCACTTTTCGGGGATGCTCTAGGCCGGCCGCGTCACGCGTCTTAGCGTGAGATTGATCCGCCCGCCCTGCTTCAGCAGCGCCGATGTCATCGGGTAGATGCGGTCGACGCCATGGAACGCCAGCCGCCCCTCCCCGCCGAGCACGACGACGTCTCCGCTTTCCAGCCTGAACGACACGGTGCGATCGTCGCGCCTTGTGCCGCCGACGCGGAACAGGCAGGCGTCGCCCAGCGACACCGACACCACGGGTGCGGCGAACTCCCGCTCGTCGCGATCCTGGTGCAGGCCCATCTTCGCAGTGTCCGTGTAGAAATTGACGAGGCAGGCTTCCGGAGGATGCGGATAGCCCGAAACCTCGCGCCAAAGCGCAAGTAGCGCCTCGGGGATCGGCGGCCACGGTTCGCCTGTGACGGGATGGGTCGGCTGGTAGCGGTAGCCGCCCTCCTTGTCGGTGACCCAGCCCAGCGAGCCGCAATTGGTCATCCTGACGCTCATTTCCTTGCCGGTCTTCGGCATGGCCGGCGTGTAGAGCGGTGCAGCCTTCACCACCTCGCGGATGCTCTCGACCAGGCTCTCCTGCACGTCGCGCGAGAGAAAGCCGGGCATGTGGCGGACGCCTTTGGGCAATACGAGCACGGTTCAGGTCCAGTTGGGTTGTCGCAGGCGACAATGTCAGCCGAAATGCAAAACGGCGACCCGAAAGCCGCCGTCCGCGAAATGATTTGTGCGAGGCGAGGTTACGCCGTCGCGATATCGGGGATGCGCAGCACCTGGCCCGGATAGATCTTGTCGGGGTGCGTCAGCATCGGCTTGTTGGCTTCGAAGATAACGGTGTATTTCGATGCCTTGCCTTTGCCATACTGGGCTTCGGCGATCTTCGACAGATTGTCGCCCTTCTTGACCGTGTAGAACACCGGCGCCTTGGCCGGCGTCGCCGCCTTGACCAGTTCGGTCATGTCGACCTTGCTGTCGAGCTTGAGACCGGAATCGGGCGCCACCACCTTCAACTCGTCGGCTTGCACCTTGGAGACGCCGAGCGTGTTGCCGACGGCGATCACCGCCTTTTCGAAGATCGACTGGTCCTTGACCACGCCCGTCAGCACGGCAGTGTCGCCCTTGACCACCACCTGAACGTTGTCGGTGCCGAGCTTGTGCGAATCGAGCTCCTTCTTCAGCGTGTCGGCGCTCGGTGCCTCGTCGTCGCCGAAGCCAAGCTTCTTGCCGACATTCTTGACGAAATCGAACATGCCCATTCGTAGTCTCCCTTGCTGTGGCATTCGCCGGAGCTTGGCACCTGCCTTGCCAAAATGGAAGCGGGATTGATTCCCAAGGCTTAATCGCCGTCGACGCGCCCGCGCAGCTTCTTGACCGTCGAGCGGCCGGCCTTGCTTTTCAGCCTTCGCTCGACCGAGCCCTTTGTCGGCCTGGTCTTCTTGCGCGGCGGCGGTGGCGGCTCGGCAGCCTTGGCGACAAGTGCCACCAGCCGCGCCCTGGCGTCGGCCCGGTTCTGCTCCTGGGTGCGGTAGCGCCCCGCCTCGATGACGATCACGCCCTCCTTGGTCGCCTTCTGGCCCGCGAACTTTATGGTGCGCTCACGCACCCGCTCGGGCAGGCCCGGCGCATTGGCCGCATCGAAGCGCAGCTGCACGGCTGTGGCGACCTTGTTGACGTTCTGGCCGCCCGGCCCCGACGAGCGGATGAAGTTCTCCTCGAGGTCGTCGGGATGGATGACCACGTCACTTGCGATGATGATCTTGTCGTCGGCACTCATGCGCCAAGTCATGCCGTGGTGCGGCCGAAAAGAAAAGGCCCAGCACTTGGCCGGGCCTTTTTCGAGATCGTTACGCCAGGTGCCGTGGTTATTCGGCGGCTTCCTGCGTGCGCGGTGCCGCGCCGCGCACCGAGGCGTCGACATGGCTTTCGAACTTGCCGAAGTTGTCGATGAACATCTGCACCAGCTTCTTGGCCTGGCGGTCATAGGCAGCGCCGTCGGCCCAGGTTGAACGCGGGTCGAGTATCTTGCCGTCGACGCCGGGAACCGAAACCGGCACGGCGAAGCCGAAATGGGCATCGGTGCGGAATTCGACCCCATTGAGCGAGCCGTCGAGGGCGGCAGTGAGCAGCGCGCGCGTCGCCTTGATCGGCATGCGCGAACCCGTGCCATAGGCGCCGCCGGTCCAGCCGGTGTTGACCAGCCAGCAATTGACGCCGTGGTCGGAGATCAGCTGGCGCAGCAGGTTGCCGTATTCGCTGGGGTGCCTGGGCATGAACGGTGCGCCGAAGCAGGTCGAGAACGTCGCTTCCGGCTCGGTCACGCCGCGCTCGGTGCCGGCGACCTTGGCGGTATAGCCGGACAGGAAGTGGTACATCGCCTGCGCCGGCGTCAGCTTTGCGATGGGCGGCATCACGCCGAAGGCGTCGGCCGTCAGCATGATGATGTTCTTCGGGTGGCTGGCGCGCCCGGTGGCGCTGGCATTCGGGATGAAGTCGAGCGGATAGGCGCAACGGGTGTTTTCGGTACGCGAGCCGTCGTTGAAGTCAGGCACGCGGTTCTCGTCGAGCACGACGTTCTCGAGCACCGTGCCGAAACGCTGGGTCGTCGCAAAGATTTCCGGCTCGGCTTCGGCCGACAGGCGAATGGTCTTGGCGTAGCAGCCGCCTTCGAAGTTGAAGATGCCGTCCGGGCCCCAGCCATGCTCGTCGTCGCCGATCAGCGTGCGCTTGGGATCGGCCGACAGCGTCGTCTTGCCGGTTCCCGACAGGCCGAAGAACACGGCGGCGTCGCCATCGGGCCCTTCATTGGCCGAGCAGTGCATGGGCATCACGCCGCCCGCCGGCAGGATGTAGTTGAGCGCGGTGAAGACCGACTTCTTCATCTCGCCGGCATATTTGGTGCCGCCGATGAGCACGATCATGCGCGTCAGATCGACCGCGATCAGCGTCTCGCTGCGGCCGCCATGGCGCGCCGTGTCGGCCCGGAACGACGGCAGGTCGATGATCGTCATCTTCGGCGCGAAGCCGGCCAGTTCAGCCGTTTCCGGGCGGATCAGCAGGTTGCGGATGAACATCGAGTGCCAGGCGTATTCGGTGATGACGCGCGTCGGCAGGCTGAGCGAGCGGTCGGCGCCGCCGATCAGGTCCTGGACGAACAGGTCCTTGTCGGCCGCATGGGCCAGGAAATCTGCATGCAGCGCGTCGAACTGCGCTCGCATCATCGCATTGTTGTTGTCCCACCAGACCTGGGACTCGGTGTTTTCGTCGCGCACGACGAACTTGTCCTTGGGCGAGCGGCCGGTGTACTGCCCCGTGTCGGCAACGAGCGCGCCATGGGCAGTCAGCCGGGCCTCGCCGCGACGGACCGCCTCTTCGACCAGCAGGGCAGCGCCAAGGTTGTAATGCACGGTGCCCGACGTTTTGAGCCCTGCCGTTTCGATCCCGTTGGCGGGATTACGCTTACCGACTTCCGACATTCGGTGAACCCTCGTTCGATTTGACGCCAATGTCCGGTCTTCGGGCCGGACGCCGCTGTCCCCGAGGGACCGAGGCAGCCAGAAACAGAAAAGCCAAGCGATTTCAAATCATTAATCGATTTAAATATTTTAGAATTTATCTAAATCGTTTAAATGACGGGGATTAGTCCCACCTTGCCGGGTAGGCAGGCAGGTTGTGGTTTTGTTGCGGGAGCGATCTTGGTGGCCGAGGTTTTGTCGAGCGCAGCCATTTTGCCGATGCGGCTTCGGCGCTGTGGCTCAACTGGCGACTGGTGTATGTCGAGGATCTCATGCCGCACGATGCGCATGTGCAGCACCGAGATCGAGATGATGCGGAAGTGGCGAAGTTTGCTTCGCGAGCAGCAGCTCTAAGCAATGATGCCACCCATCTATCTGCGTCGTGGCAGCAAGTTGCCTGGATCAGCTTTGTGCCAGAGCCACAATAGCGGCAATCGCCACCTCGGCGCCGGCCAGCGCATCATGAGGTTCGATCCGTTCGAGGGGATTGTGGCTAATTCCGGCGGCACAGGGAATAAATACCATTGCAGTCGGGCAAAGTGATGCCATGTGCGTGGCGTCGTGGAAGGCACCCGAAGTCATGCGGCGATAGGAACGTCCGCTGGTTCTTGCGCCTTGCTCGAGAAGGCCGATCACCCGCTCGTCGAAGGAGACCGGGCTCAGTGTCATCACCCTTTCCATTTCGACGGAACAGCCGGACCAGCTCCTTTGCGCCAGTTCCGTGAAAACCTCATCGAGGGAGGTGAGCAGCGCGTCGTCGTTGTGACGCAGGTCAACGCTGAATTCCGCCCGTTCGGCGATTGTATTCGGGCTGCCCGGGAAGACTCGGAAGCGGCCGATTGTGAAACGAACGGCATCTTCGGAATCGATGGTGGGCGCCCGCAACGCCGCTGCCAGTTCCGCGGCTCCAACGAAGGCATCTCGTCGCGCGGCCCGCGGGGTGGTGCCTGCGTGGGCCGATGAGCCGTGCACCGTGACGCGATACCATCGCAGCCCTTGTATTCCGTCGACGATACCGACGGGCAGGCCTTCTCTTTCCAAAATGGGCCCTTGCTCGATATGAGGCTCGATGAATGCGTGAACCGGAAACCCCAGCTTTCGTTCACGTGCACCGGCGGCCTTTGCATCGGCAATGGTCGCTTCAAGTTCGTCGGCAAAACGCAGCCCGTCAGCGTCTTGCACGTCGCGGAGAGCGTCCAGTCCGATCTGGCCCGCGAAAAGTGCCGATCCCATGGCGCCCGGCGAGTAGCGGGAGCCTTCCTCGTTGTTCCAGACGACGACTTCAATTGGGCGCGCATGGACCAATTGTGCTCGCGCCGCCGCTTCCAGCAAGGCAAAGCCGGCCACCACGCCATACGCGCCGTCGTAGCGGCCACCATTGGGCTGGCTGTCGATGTGGCTCCCGAAAAGAACCGGATCGAGGTCGTCGATACCAGCCCGACGAAAGAACATGTTTCCTGCAGGGTCGATATGGCTGGTCGCGCCCAGTGCATCCGCCCATTCGATCAGCCGGCGGCGCGCGGCTCTTTCGGTCGCACTTAGGGCTGGGCGATCGACCCCCCCATCTGAACGGGCGCCGAATGTGGCGAGCTCCTGCAGGCGCCGCCACAATGCTTCGCCATCGATCGTAAGCGGGAGGCTCGATAGGGGGCTGCGATCCATAGGGGGCTCACTTCGGCAATTTTCGAATGCGCTACTTGAATATATATTTCTCTTGAGTCAAGTAGCTTGATAAATATGCCATAAGAATGACTGGAGTGCCGGATACCATCGAAGAGACCCGGCCTGCGGAAAGGATCGAACAATGGTTCAGACAATGGTGCGGGGTGCAGATCTGGTCGCCAAGCCCTGGCCCAACGGGCATGGCATCACCCGGGACGTTGCGGGAAAGCAATCGCTGGACAGACGAATCGACTGGCTTATCAGCATCGCGGACCTGACGAGGGATGCTGATTTTTCGTATTTTGCCGATTGTGACCGATACTTCACTCTGGTGGATGGCGAAGGGGTTGAACTGGCAGTCGGCGCGGGTGTGCCTGTGCGGTGCACCCCGCTTGTGCCATTCTTTTTTGCCGGCGACGTGCCTACCCGTTGTCGCGTGCGGACTCCCGCGCGCGCCTTCAATGTTTATGTGGCGCGGGACTACGGACGTATCGAGGTGTCGGCACGCATCGTCGCCGGCGGTCATCGCATTCGATTGGCCCACAACCTCGTCGCCGTCTATTGCGCTTTCGGGAAGCTAATCGCCGGCGACCACGTGCTTGGTCAGGGGGACACGCTTGTGGATCCCGGCATTCTTGAAGCCAGGGCCGGGGAGGCAGCGGGGCTGGTTTTCGTGCAAACGACTCAAGGGGTAGATCAGAGTGTCCTGTAGTGCCGAGTTGCAGAATATACAATTCTTTCAGAAGCTTGGTGGTGTATTCACCCACAGGATCGAGGCTTGGACGCTGCCCGGATTTCGATAGCCGTGCGGCAGTTTGGAGTTGAAAAAGAAGCTGTCACCGATGACGAGATGATAGAATTTATCTTCCACCTGCAACTCCAGCTCGCCCTCTAGCACATAGCCAATCTCTTCCCCTTCGTGCTCGATCAGGCCAGCGCTCGCCCCGTTCGGCGCCACAATATGCACGTTAGCCTGGAGCAGGATGCCGCGCGCATGGGGAATGAGGCGTTCAAGCGTGATCCCTTCTCCCTTTCGAAGAGGGTCCATGTGGATGAGAGGACGCTGTCCTGCGCGATAGACGAAAACCGGACCGCTCTCATCGAGGTCCGCGTCCGAGAACAGTGCTGCGATATTGATTTCGAGCGCTTTGACCAAGCGATGCAAGGTCGCCAGAGAGGGACGGACCCGGTCGTGCTCCACCTTCGAGACGAAGCTCTCCGAGCAGCCGGCGATGTCCGCGATCTGCCGCAAGCTCAACCCTTTGGTGAGTCGGGCATGCTTGAGACGGATGCCGATGGCCGGAGGCTGGTCGCGCTGATCGACGTCTTGGTGATCGCCTACGTTCAACTGCGCGCTCACTCGCTTTGCCATGCTTGCTCCTTAGGGGTCGCCGTTGTCACCATAATTGCCGGCGAGAGCGTTTGCAAAAGAAGAAATGCTGATTACTATTTATCGGACCGCATGATCATTGATCAAGTCACTTGACAGATATGATAGGCGGCGCCATGCTGGACAAAACGTGGATATGGGGGAGGTGTCCGTGTCGATGTCCCAGCAATTACTTGGCGATCAGGAGCTACTGTCCTTGAGGATGGGGCTGCGGTGCCTGCAGGCTGAATGCGGTCCTCGTTGCAGGCTATTCGCACTCTGCCGTCTACGGGACGATTTCTGATGTCCGCGCCAGACGTGCCGCGCCGTTCGCGCCTCCCAATCTGATTGTTCGCGGTCCGCCGGGCCGATGCCGGTACTAGAATCAACGGAAATGACTTCGATGACCAAGACTGTTCAGATCTCGACAGAAGAATTTGCTGGACGGCTCGCCGAAATACGCCGGCACATGAGGGCGTCCAAGGTGGATGTGGCTTTGTTTGACGAAATTGAAGCCATGACCTGGATCTGCGGCTACGCCAACTCGATGAACCGGTGGCGTTGCGTCATTGTCCCGATCGAAAGCGACCCGTTTATTCTCATCCGGGCGTTGGATGCCGAGCCATGCCGCCAGGGCACTTGGATCCGCGACGTTTACCCTTACCGCGATTGGGAAGACCCGATGCCGGTCCTCGCGTCGCTGCTGGCAGAGCGGGGACTTTCCAGCGCCGCCATGGGTCTAGACTACAACTCCTATGGCATGTCCTACTATAGGCTGGAGCGATTGAAGAGCGTTTTGCCCGGGCTCCGGACCGTGGATCTTGGGCAGTTGGCCAACGATCTGCGTCTTATCAAACTGCCTGCCGAGATCGAACTGCTCCGCCGTGCTTCGTCGATCGCCGACGAGGCCATGCGCCGCGCAGCCGCCGCCTGCGTTGTCGGCGGTTCGCAGCGGGATGCGGCGCGTGTCGCAACGGCTGCCTATGTCGAGCTCGGGAGCGACCTTGCCACGCACACGCTGATCTGCCCTGCAATAGGCGCAGACTTCATCCATGGACACTTCACCGACGGACCGCTTTCCCGCGGCGATGTGATTCACCTTGAGCTGATGCCGCGGGTGTCAGGGTACAGCGCGCGCCTCATGCGCTGCGTTAGCGTCGGTGAGCCGTCAGCGAAGCTCGCAGCGACGGCAGAAAAACTGATCGCCATTCAGGATGAGCAGATCGCCGCCTTGAGGCCGGGCGCTCTCGCATCGAAGGTCGATGGTATTCTCCGCGAGGGCGTCGTGCGATCTGGATTGAGGGACAGCTACGACAACATCACCGGTTACACGCTCGGGCACTATTTGACGCAGACGCCCCGATCCAGCGACTTCACCAGAACGTTTCACCCTGGCGCCGACTGGGTGGTCGAGGAGGGCATGGTCTTTCACATCTACGCCTCGGCCGACCAGGTTTCGATGAGTGAAACCGTAGCCGTCGGCTCAAACGGACCGGAGTTGCTTACTCAGTTTCCGCGCCGGCTGATCGTCAACGAGGCCTGAGCGCCCGAAGACTCTGATGTCTCGCCGCATAGCGCGGCCAGCCAACCAAATCGATGAATGTGCATTGCGCGGCCGAGGTTTCCGAGGTGCCGGGTTTTGAAAGCAGCGCACGCAGCCTGAAATATCGGAAATGGGAGAGGTTTATGGCAGACACAACGACGAATTTCTTGCCGTCGCGTCGGAAAGTTCTTTTAGGCGGTGGCGTGATGCTCACTGCGCCGTTCGTGCTGCGCGGCACGGCGCAGTCGTCGGAACAGGTGATCGTCCGGACAACAGGCGGCCGCTATGACGATGTCATGCGGCGCCAAGTCTACGATCCGTTCACGGAACTAACCGGTATCACGGTTATTCCGGTCGCCGCGACAATCGCGAAAATGCTGACCATGGCGAGGGCTCGGAATGTCGAGCTGGACCTTATCGACGCGGCCATCGGTCCGCTCGTGACATTGCAGCGCGAAGGCGTCCTGGCTCCGATCGACTATGGAAGTTGGAAATGGTCCAAGCCCGATGACGTCATGGTCGATTATCGCCAGGACAAGCATGTCGGGCACTACGTCTATGCGAGCGTGCTCGCCTACAATACGAACAGCTTCCCGGATGGACAGCATCCGCAGAACTGGTCCGACTTCTGGAACTCCGAGAAATTCGCGGGTCCGAGAATGCTCGCCGACATGGCCACGGGCCATCCGAACCTGGAATTCGCTCTGCTCGCGGATGGAGTGCCGATGGATCAGCTTTATCCGCTGGACATCAAGAGAGCGTTCGAAGCGATGAGCAGGCTGCGCCCTCATATCCGCAAGTTCTGGGACACCGGGGCACTATCCAGCCAGATGATGCTTGACCAGGAAGTGTTGCTTGGCTCGATCTGGAATGGTCGCGTCCAGCCGCTGATCGATCAGGGTGTCCCGCTCGGCTTCGTCTGGAACCAGCACATGCAGCAACTCCAGTCGCTCGGCGTATTCGAGGGCGCGCCGAACGCCAAGAACGCCCAGATGCTGATCGACTTCATGTTGCAGCCTGAGGTTCAGGCGAGGTATTCGGCCGACCTCCAATACGGACCTACCAATCAGAAAGCCTTCGGCATCCTGACCGCTGAACAGGCCGCCCAGCTGCCAGGCAGCCCCGCATCGAGGGCGGTCGGGTTCTTGCCGAACATTGATTGGTGGGAGGACAATCGGGAACTGGTCAATCGCGAATGGTCGAACTGGATTCTCCAATGAAACCGAGCACTCCTCCAAGCGTCGAACTTAGCGCCCTCAGAAAGAGCTACGGTCGGGAAACCGTGGTCAAGGATATATCCTTGACCATCCCGCAAGGTGAGTTTTTCAGTCTTTTGGGTCCTTCAGGCAGCGGCAAGACAACGACTTTGTCCCTGCTCGCGGGGTTCATCCGACCCGACCAGGGCCGCATCCACATCAATGGCACCGATGCCACCTTTGCGCCCCCGCGAGAGCGGGGGCTCGGCATGGTTTTCCAGAACTATGCGATCTTTCCGCACCTCGATGTCTTCGGGAATGTGGCCTTTCCATTGACCATCCGAAAACTGCCGAAGGCAGAGATTGCGGAACGGGTAAAAAAAGCACTGGAGATGGTCAAGCTTACAGGGTTTGAGAGCCGCTTCGCGCGGCAGCTTTCCGGCGGCCAGCAACAGCGCGTGGCATTGGCGCGTGCTATCGTCGGGCATCCTTCGGTCGTCCTTATGGATGAGCCTCTGGGAGCTCTCGACAAGAACTTGCGCTACCACATGCAGGTCGAGATCAAGGAGATCTCCCGGCGGTTGGGTATGACGGTCGTCTACGTGACGCACGATCAGGAAGAAGCCCTCACCATGTCGGATCGCATCGCGATCATGGACCGGGGCGTGATTGCACAAATGGGCTCACCGCGTGCGATCTATGAGCGTCCCGAAAGCTCCTTCGTCGCCAAATTTCTGGGTGAGGCAAACCTGATCGAGGCGAGACGTGTCAACGGTGTTCTGCAAAGCGCCACTGGATCGCAATTCCAGACCGCTGAAGACATCGGCGACCTGAACGATGGGAAACTGTTCGTTCGACCTGAAAAAGTGACCCTCTTGCCGTCGGACGCACCGCCAAACGTAAATCAGCTGCCCGGTGAGGTCAGGCGCGTTTCCTTCCTCGGAAACATCATTCGCTACGAAGTCTCCGTCGTGAACGATCAGACCGTCCTGTGCGACGCGGCAAATGGCTCAAGCAGCTCGACTTTTAGCCCGGGGGACAAAGTGCTCCTTTCCTGGCAGTCGGCTGATGCACGTTTCCTGGGAAAGTAATTAGATGCCCCTTTACCGCATCAGCCAATGGGCGCTCATCGCGCCAGCCCTTGTCCTGGTGATCGCGCTGTTCATGATGCCGATCGCCTGGTTTGTCGGCGCCTCGCTGGCGGAGCTTGGCAGCATTGACGCAATTTGGTCGGAGGCGAAGTCCGTCCTTGGCTCCCGCGCTATCCTTGGGGCAATCTGGACGACGAATGTGATCGCTCTGGTCGTGACGATTTCCGCGCTGATCATCGGATACCCACTTTCCTACGCGCTCTCGAGAGCAAAGGGACTCGCCTTTTCCCTCATTCTCATTTGCATCGTCGTTCCCTATTTCACCAGTGTTGTGGTTCGCACTTACGCCTGGATGGTCATTCTGGGGCGCAACGGCATCGTCAATCAGGTTCTTCTTTCGACCGGGTTGATCAATGAGCCGTTGAACCTGATGTACAACCGGCTCGGGGTGGTCATTGGCATGACCTATGTTCTGCTTCCATATATGGTGCTGACACTGTTTGGTGCGATGAAGGCCGTCGATTCCCGGCTGCTCCAGGCCGCCGAGGGAATGGGCGCAAGGCCGCTTACGATCTTTGCAAAGGTCTTCCTGCCGTTGACCCTGCACGGAGTCATGGCCGGATCGCTGATCGTCTTTATCCTTGCGATCGGATTTTTCATAACGCCTGCCCTCATGGGCGGGACCGGCGACATCATGATGGCGACGCTCATCGAGCGTGAGATCGAGGTTTCGCAAAACTGGCCTGTCGCCGCCCTGATGACGATCGCGCTGCTGGCCATCACGCTCACTCTCTATGCGCTCTACGGCCGATTTGCGGATCGTTCCGGGGAAAGATTCGTATGATGGCCGGTAATTCACTCCGAAGCTGGATACTACAGGCGCTCGTCGTTCTGCTTTGCGGCGGGATGCTTGCTCCGATCGCCGTGGTGGTCGTGGCATCGTTCAGCGGTGGCGGATACCTAAAGTTCCCGCCGGAAAGCCTTTCGCTGCAGTGGTATTTCCGCTTCCTCGGGGACGCTCGGTGGCTCGCGTCGTTGTGGAACTCCTTCGTCATAGCCCTCATGGCCTGCGTGTTTTCGACTGCGGTGGGGTTTCTGGCAGCCTATGCAATCGCACGCGGCGCTTTCGCCTTCCGCAATGCCGTTGTCGCCTTGCTTCTGATGCCACTGATTGTGCCGCACATAGTAACTGCGGTTGCCATGTACTTCCTTTCCGCGCGCTTCGGCCTGGTAGGGTTCAAACCGTGGATCGCGTTGGCGCACAGTGTCGTGGCACTCCCTGTCGTTCTGATCATATTGCAGTCGACCTTGAAGACCATCGATCCAAATCTTGAGCGTGCGGCGATGATCAGCGGCTGCTCGCGCGCTGGTGTGCTTCGCCACGTTGTCCTTCCGCTCGCAATGCCCGGCCTGATATCCGCACTGCTGTTCTCGTTTCTGACTTCATTCGATGAATTGCTCATCTCGCTTTTCCTCGCAGGGATTCGCGCGGAAACGTTGCCCGTGCGTATTTGGAACAGCCTCTTGCTTGAGGTCGAACCCACCATTGCCGCGGTCAGCAGCTTGCTCATCGCCATGACGATTGTTGCGTTGGTTATTGAATGGACCATACGCAAAATGCGTAGCAACGAACTGAGCACTTCTCATTGAGTCGTTGCCTGCAGAATCTGTCCAATTCTGAGTTCGTTCCGGTGTTGGGCTTGAGTACGGGAAGCGACGGGCATCGGCGCAGGGCCAGAGCCCGTCGCAATTGGAAGGTCAGGACTAACTCGTCGAGTGTCTGCCGCAGAGCTTTGGGGGGCGGCCGCAAGCCGTTGGTTTCCATCGGGCAGATGGTCAGCGCGGCGCGGGCCTGAGCCGCCAGGATTGGACCCTCAGACGCGCATGGCTGCGCACAAATCTGCAATAAACACTTCTACCACCTGCGACGGCGGCATCCCCTTCCGGGTCACCAGATGGAACGGGATGAGCCTGTCGAGCTCGGGATGGGACAGCGGTCGGAGTTCGCCCGTTTCCACCCACCCCGCGGCATAGTGATCCGCAAGATAGCCGATATAGTTGCCGCTGAGGATCAGGATCGCTTGCGCCTCCATGTTCGAGACGACGGCGCATGGGCGCGTGCCGGGAAGGTGCGACAGCTCAATCTGGTTCAGATAGGCGCGGGTGACGAAATTGCCATTCCGAACCTTCGTCGGCGAAATTTCCGCATCGTCTATCGTGAAGAGGGGGCTGTGAGCGCTGCAATAGATCGTGTTCTTTTCGTCATAGAGCTTTCGGTAGCGCAAAACATCGAAATTGCTCGTGAAATTTCCCACCGCCAGATGAAGCGATCCGTTCAATAGCTCCTTCTCCAGAAGGTCCGGCGTTCCGATCAGAATGTTGGGCGAGACGTCGTGGTCGCGCAGGTTGAATCTCTCCATGGCTTCGCGGATGGAGAAATTCCTGTCGGTGATGGTGTTGGCCGCAAGCCCCAGGCGCAGTACGCCGGTCAGGTGGTGGCGCAGTTCGCCAATTGCCGTCTCGCAGTGTTCGACCGCATGAAGCAGCGTCTTGATGCTGTCATAGACGCGCTCGCCTTTCTCCGTGAGCTGGAAGCCCGACTTGCCTCTTTGGCACAGGGTAAAGCCGAGTCGTTCCTCCAAGGCTTTGATGTGAGCGCTTACGGCAGGCTGGCTTATGTTGAGGGCGATCTGGGCGCCCGCGAAACCATGGTTATCGACCACAGCACGAAAGACGCGGATCGACTTCAGATCCATGTCCGAAAATCGCATCGTTACCCCTTTTTGCACGTTTTTGCCCGCCGCTCCCAGGCGGATGTGCAACATTCCGCCCGCGTTCAGCGCGTTCCAGAACCGCATTATAATCAGCGATCAAGTATTTGGAAATTGAATGTCAGCATCGCAAAATTGAGATGTATGTGATGTAAAATACTGTCTATCAGTCGCCCCTGTCCCTACGGCTCGTGCCATGAGGCCGAAGCTTGGGGTGGAAAAAATCAGGGAGGTGGCTTGTGGGTGGTAAGGTCAAGTCGGCATTTATTTCGCGCCTTTTGTCGTTGACGCTGGGCTGTTGCGCGGCCGCTCTTGCTGCGGTGCCAGCACATGCCGGAGAGCAGGACCTGCTTGCGTCGATCGAGACGCGCGGCGAATTCGTGGTTGGGACGGAGGCGCGTTATGCGCCGTTCGAGTTCGTCGAAAACGGCGAGATCGTCGGCTATTCGGCCGATGTCATCGCTCGCGTCATGGAGGTTTTCCCCGACGTCAAGCTGAACCGGATGGACCTGCCTTTCCAGGGAATTCTTCCTGGCCTTCAGGCGAAAAAGTTCGATTATGTCGTCACCTCGATCGTGGCCGACAAGGCGCGCTATGAGAAGTTCGCGTTGAGCGCGCCGATTGCGGACGCCACCGTCGCTCTGATCAAGCGCAAATCCGACACATCGCTCAACGTGTCCGAGGACATCGCCGGCAAGATTGTCGGCACGCAGGCCGGTTCGGTTCCGCTCGGCGACATAAATGCATTTGCCGAGCAGCTCAAGGCGCAGGGAATCCCGGTCAAGGAAGTCAAGACCTATGTCGGCTTCGAGGAGGCCTACGCTGACCTGATGGTCGGTCGTATCGATGCCGTGGCCAATACGCTGCCGGCTTTGTTCATGCTGAAACAGAAGCGCCCCGATGATTTCGAGGTCGTTCAGCCCGCCTTCGGACCCAGCCGTTATATCACCTGGGCGGCACGCAGGGACGAAGACAGTGCCACTCTGATCCGCAAGATCGACGAGCGTCTGCAGGAACTGAACAAGAGCGGTGTCCTGGCGGAACTCCAGAAAAAATGGATCGGCAGTTCCGTCGATCTGCCGTTGACGCTCCCAGCACCGCAATAAGGCACATCGGCCACCAGGCCGTCCCGAACTGTCGGCGCCGCCAAACGGCGGCGCCGACGAGCAATCCCGTACGAGTCGCGCCAGGAGGAGGAGCGGATGGAATTTCTGCACATTGCATGGGCCTACAAGGAGATGCTGCTGGTGGGCGCGGCAACGACGGCAGTCATTTCAGGCGCCTCCATCCTGCTCGGCATGCCGCTGGGACTGGCCTTCGCTTTTGGCCTCGTCTCACATAACCGGCCGATCCGCCTGTTCTGCGCGGTCTACCGGAGTTTCTGGCGTGGCACGCCGTTGCTCGTGCAGATTCTGCTCGTCTTTTATCTGCTGCCGTCGATCGGGCTGGATCTCTCGCCGGTCACCGCCGCGGTGCTCGCATTGATACTGAACACATCGGCTTTCCAGGCAGAAATCTTCCGCGGAGGATTGAGCGCCGTTCCCAAGGGACAGGTGGAGGCGGCGCAGATGCTTGGCATAGCGCCCATCACCATCCGCCGGCGTATCGTCATCCCGCAGCTGCTGCGTCTAGTGACGCCCGCCATCACCAATGAGTTCATAAGCATCCTGAAAAACTCGTCGATTATTTCGGTCATCTCGGTGACAGAACTTCTGCGGACCGGGCAGCAGATTGTCTCCGCTACCTATCGGCCACTCGAGGTCTACGGGCTGATCGCCATCATCTACATCGTCATGAATCTGGTCATTGCGCAGTTGGGGCGTCGTGCCGAGGCGCGACTTGCACGTGGAGCCCGGGCGTGACGGTCATCGATACAATCAGCCAATTCCTGCCACTGCTCCTATCGGGAGCCTGGGCCACTCTTTACGTGACATCGCTGGCGACAGTGTTGGCGCTCGGTCTTGGTCTCGTCCTCGAACTTCTCAACGGAAGCTCTTTGGCGCCGGTCCGATGGATGGTCAGGACGTATGTCGAGATCATGCGCGGCACGCCCGTCCTGATCGTGCTGTTCATGCTCTACTACGGCGGGCCCTCCATCGGGCTCGTTGTGGACCCGGTTCCCGCAGGAATTCTCGGACTGGGGATCTACGGGGCAGCCTATTTTGCGGAGATATTCCGCGCCGGCTTTCAGTCGATCCCGCGCGGACAGATCGAGGCGGGAGAAATGCTCGGTCTTTCGCGGACCAGCATCGTCCTGCGTATCAAGATTCCGCAGATGCTGCGGCTCATCATTCCCGCCCTGTTTGGTCAGATCGTCATGATGTTCAAGGAGTCGGCGCTGCTTTCCATCATCACCGTCAGCGAGTTGACGAAGGTCGCGACCCAGATCGTCAACGAGACGTCGTCGATAATCGAACCATACATCGCGGTCACAGTCATCTACTGGGTCATCATTGAGGCCGTCGCCCGGTGTGGCCTGTTCCTGGAGCGGAGGTTTAGTCATGGCGCTTAATGGTCAGCCCCGGGTTGAATTGGCTGCCTCCGACCGGGAGGTTGTCATCGAGGTCGAGGAACTCACCAAGACCTTTGGTCCGGTGCCTGTTCTCAATGGGATCGATCTGAAGATCCGAAGGTCGGAAGTCGTTTGCATCATCGGCCCGTCGGGGTCCGGCAAGAGCACGCTGCTCCGATGCCTTGCCTTCCTGGATCCCTATACCGGCGGCAGGGTCAGCATCGAGGGGCAACTGCTGGGCTACAAGCAACAGGGCGAGCGCCGTCTCATGCAGGGGCATCGCGAGCTCGCCAAGGTGCGCCGCAACGTCGGCATGGTTTTTCAGCACTTCAATCTCTGGCCGCACATGACGGCTCTGGAAAACGTCGCTTTGGCGCTTCGCGTCACGCGCAAGCTGAAGGCTGATCAGGCCGAAAGGGAGGCCCGAGAAGCACTCTCCAAGGTCGGCCTGGGCGACAAGGCTGGCAACTACCCGTCGCAATTGTCCGGCGGACAGCAGCAACGGGTGGCCATTGCCCGGGCACTCGCGATGAAGCCGCACGTCATCCTGTTTGACGAACCGACCTCGGCGCTTGATCCCGAGTTGGTGGGCGAGGTGCTTGGCGTGATGCGCCAGCTTGCCGTCGAAGGCATGACCATGGCCATTGTGACACACGAAATGGGGTTTGCCGCACAGATGGCCGACACGGTCGTCTTCATGGATCGAGGCGTGATCCTTGAACAAGGCAGTCCGGACGAGATCTTCAAGAACCCTCGTAACGACCGCCTCAAGCAATTCCTCGACACCTGGAGGACGCGCTCCTTCTAGCGGAAGGTCAGCGCAAGTCCGGCGACTTAGTCCACGAGTTCTTCCCAACCTGCAGGTCACGCCAGCGGAACCGGATCGGTACGATCCGGTTCCAGGGCCTGGGCGTGCCTTCGGGCAACTATTCTAAACTGCAAGAATGGAAATGATGATGACTGAAAGCGCCTTCGAGAATCCCCGGCTGGTCAAGCTGATCTATGGCGACACGCCCAGCTTCATGGCAACGCCATACTGCCCCGATCTGTCGGACGTCGAAGCCGACGCGATCGTGGTCGGCATGCCCTACGACGGCATTGCAACACTGCGCGGCGGTGCTACGCGCCTGGCACCGGCCTGGGTTCGCAAGCTGTCGCTTCTCTATGGGTCATACAACTTCGATTGGGATCTCGAAGTCTTCAACCACATCAAGGTGCTCGATGCCGGCGATGTCGATATCGTGCCCGGTGACAATGCCAGGAGCTACGAGCGTCTCGAGGCGCGAATTGCTGCCGTCAAGAAGGCGTCGGCCGTTCCTTTCATGATCGGCGGCGATCATGGCGTTACATATCCGGCGGTGAAAGAGGCCGTCCGGGATATTGACTACAAGGCCGGCATGGTCATCTTCGATACCCATCTCGATCTCGCCGAGAGCTATCGTGAGGACCGCCTGACCCGCGCCTCGCCGCTCAAGCGCATCTGCGAGCTTCCCAATATCGATCCGCGTCGCGTCGCGATCATCGGCGCGCGCGGCCCGCGCAACGTCCAGGAGTGGACGCCCATCGCACGTGAGCTTGGAATCCGCATCTATGGAATGTCGGAAATCGAGGCGCGCGGGATCTCTGAGGTCGCCATCGAGGCGCTTCAGGTGGCTTCTCCTGACGGGCAGGCCCCTTATGTCAGCTTCGACATCGATGGTGTCGATCCGGCCTTCGCGCCGGCCACGAACAGCATCGAGCCCGGCGGACTGACGGCCAGGGAGGCCATCGATGCCGTAAGGCTGGTCTGCGAGAACGGCCTTGTCGGTTTCGACGTCGTCGAGGTTGCTCCCGAGCATGACAGCGCCTCGCACATCACCTCGGCGCTTGCCGCTCGACTGATGGCCGAGGCATTCGCCGCCATGGCCGCGCGCAAGGCCGGTTGCGGCCGTAAGTGGAAATGGCAGCCTTCTTCGTGACGGCCTAAATGCGAGCCGGACCTGGGGGGCCTTTGGAGGCTGGCTTGGGTCTGGCAAGCAGACAACGATGAAGGCCTACGGGCCGGTTCCATCCAGAACGCACCGGCTCGTCAGTTCCTTGATGAACATGCGCTGGATCGCGGAAATTCTCTGATCCAGCTTCGAGACGATCACCAACGGCGAGGCATAGCGCTCGGCCGGTGAATTCAGCCGCCGCATCTGGCCGCTTTGCTCCCACTGGCGAGCGAAATGTTCGGGCAGATAGCCGATCACGCTGCCGCTCAGGACCAAGATCGCCTGCGCCTCCATGGTGGATGACTGAATCCGTACCTGGGCACCCGGATAGAAGCTGATCTCGGCCTTGTTGGCGTAAGACCGCACAATGAAGTCGTGGCGGGCGATTTCCTCTCGTGTCAGCGCCGCCTTGCCAACCTTGAACAGGGGGTGGCGGTGGCTGCAGTAGAGCGAGTGCATCTCGTGGTAGAAGACCTTCTCGCGAAAATCCGCACTGATACGCATCGGCGGCGTCAGCGCAATATCGATGCCGTCTCTTCCCAATTCGTCTATCAGCGCCTGCGGGTGTGCGACCAGAAGCTCGATGTCGGCGTCCTTCACCTTCCGCAGGCATGCTTCCATCACCGCGTCGATGGGCAGATTCGGATCGCTGACAGTGTTGGCAACCACGCCGACACGGAGTGTCCCCACGATCTCCTTCTTCAGTTCGCCGAGCTTGCTTTCGAAACTTGAAACGGCTGCGACGAGGCTCTTGGAGGCCTCGAACACTTCCCGGCCCTTTTCGGTGAGCTGGAAGCCGCGGCGGCCTCGGCGGCACAATTCGAAGCCGACACGATCTTCCAGCGCCTTCAGATGAAAGCTCAACGTCGACTGGCTCATGCCGAGGGCCAACTGGGCGCCGCCGAAGCCGCCATTGTCGATGATCGACCGGAACACGGCGAGACCGCGCAAATCCGACGGCGAAAACCGCATGCTGACCTCCCTCTCCGATCACATCGAAACTATCGAAAAGAATTTAGAAAGATAGGTGTTTATCGATGCATTCTTGCAAGTCCTAATGCATGAGGCCGCAGATATGAGGGCCGACGGCTTGCGTGCCGCCAACAGCAGTAGGAAAAGAATTTTGTCCAGCCAGCCTATCCTTGATACCGGACGTCAGCGCCTGTCGCCTGCTAACCATTGGGACTGGCACATTCCCACGCCGTTCTCGCAAGGCTGGCGGATCGGTCCGATGGTGTTCGTGGGGGGGCAATTATCGGCCGACAAACATGGCAATGTCGTTGGAGAGGGCGACATCGAACTGCAGACGCAGAACGTCTTCGACAACATCACCCGCGTGCTGGCCAGCGCCGGCGCGACCTGGAAGGATGTCGTCAAGCTCAACACCTACTACGTCTTCGACGGTCAGGGCGAGGAGATCCAGGAGTTTTGGGAGAAGATGACGCGAGTGCGTCTGCGCTACATTTCCGATCCAGGCCCCGCGGCCACCGCCGTGCGTGTTGCCGGCCTGATGTATGAGGGCTTCCTGATCGAGGCCGAAGTGGTGGCGGTCATCGGCGGTCAGTCGGCGGCCGCGGCCTTTCTGGGCCAGTAATTCGCTCGCGACGCGATGGAAGAGAGAAGGCGATTGGCAAGGACGTCATCGAACCGGCACCTCAGTTGCTTGCAATCGACAAGACGGACCCGCCTGGGCTGGCGCATGGCTGCATACTTCGTCGGTTGCATGTTCGTCGGTTCAATCGTGGCCTGATGCCGATGTTTACGCCGGCGCCGGGAGCGATATTGCAAGCGAACTGGCGGTTCTTGAACATTTGATACGCCGATGACTTGTCAGGGGTTTCCTCCCATGACGCTGGTCAAAATCTTGCAACAAAACCTTTTTGTTCGAGCTTTTCTTGAGGCGCCCCATATAGAAAGCGGACTGGTTGTGGTGGTTGCGCTCCCCTTCATCGGGGGGTATGCCACATTTTGTACCTAATTTGTCCTGCACAAGCCCTGCTCTGAAGCAGGAAGGGACACCCGCTCATGAGGGAGCCGCTGGAAATGGCAACGATCGCGCTTGTCGACGACGACCGCAACATTTTGACATCGGTTTCGATCGCGCTCGAGTCCGAAGGTTACCGTGTCGAGACCTACACCGACGGTGCCTCGGCACTTGAAGGGCTGGCCGCGCGGCCGCCGAACCTCGCCATCCTCGACATCAAGATGCCGCGCATGGACGGTATGGAACTGCTGCGCCGGCTGCGCCAGAAGACTGACCTGCCGGTGATTTTCCTGACGTCGAAGGACGACGAGATCGATGAGCTCTTCGGCCTCAAGATGGGTGCCGACGATTTCATCCGCAAGCCGTTCTCCCAGCGTCTGCTGGTCGAGCGCGTGCGCGCCGTGCTGCGCCGGGCAAGTGCCCGCGAGGCCGCGGCCAAGACGCCGAGCCCGCAGTCGCGCTCGCTGGAGCGCGGTCAGCTGGTGATGGACCAGGAGCGCCACACCTGCACCTGGAAGGGCGAGCCGGTCATCCTGACCGTCACCGAATTCCTGATCCTGCACTCGCTGGCCCAGCGCCCGGGCGTCGTCAAAAGCCGAGACGCTTTGATGGATTCGGCCTATGATGAGCAGGTCTATGTCGATGACCGTACCATCGACAGCCACATCAAGCGCCTGCGCAAGAAGTTCAAGGCCGTCGACGACGACTTCGAGATGATCGAAACGCTCTATGGTGTCGGCTACAGATTCCGCGAAGCGTGAGATCGGCGGGGGCTGAGATCACATGGCGATGGAAGCAGAGATCAGGAAACCCGCGGCCGCCACGAAGCGGTCGCGCGGTCGCCTGTCGCTGTTGCTCGACCGCTCGAGGATCCGGCTGAGCCGGTTCCTCGGCCACTATTTCTTCTCCAGCCTGACGCGCCGCATTCTGTTCCTCAACCTTGCCGGGTTGGCGGTACTGGTCGCCGGCATCCTGTATCTCAACACCTTTCGCGACGGCCTGATCGGCGCCCGTGTCGAAAGCCTGATGACGCAGGGCGAGATCATTGCCGGCGCCATTGCCGCCTCGGCAACCGTCGAGACGGATTCGATCAGCATCGACCCCGAGAAGCTGCTCGAGCTGCAGGCCGGCGAGACGCTTGGCCCCGGCTCCGACCAGCTCGACAGCCTTGATTTTCCGATCAATCCGGAGCGCGTGGCGCCGGTCCTGCGCCGGCTGATCTCGCCGACAAGGACGCGCGCCCGTATCTACGACCGCGACGCCAATCTGCTGCTCGATTCGCGGCATCTCTATTCGCGCGGCCAGATCCTGCGCTACGACCTTCCGCCGGTCGAGGAAGACGAGCCGACCGTCTTCGAGCGGGCGCAGAAGTTCGTCTTCGACTTTTTCCGCGACAGCGCGCTTCCGGTCTACAAGGAACAGCCCGGTGGCAATGGCGCGGCCTTCCCCGAGGTCGTGCAGGCATTGACCGGCCGCCCGGCGCCGATCGTCCGGGTCAGCGAACAGGGCGAGCAGATCGTGTCGGTCGCCGTCCCCATCCAGCGCTTCCGTGCCGTGCTCGGCGTGCTGATGCTGTCGACCGAAGGTGGCGACATCGACAAGATCGTCGCCGCCGAACAGAAGGCCATCCTGCGCGTGTTCGGTGTCGCTGCATTGGTCACGGCCATCCTTTCGATGCTGCTGGCGTCGACGATCGCCAACCCGCTGCGTCGGTTGTCGGCTGCCGCCAACCGCGTCCGTCGTGGCGGCAAGAGCCGCGAGGAAATTCCCGATTTCTCGGACCGCCAGGACGAGATCGGCAACCTGTCGGTTGCCGTGCGCGACATGACCAAGGCGCTCTACGCCCGTATCGAGGCGATCGAGAGTTTTGCCGCCGACGTCAGCCACGAACTCAAGAACCCGCTGACCTCGCTGCGCAGCGCAGTCGAGACTTTGCCGCTTGCCAGGAACGAGAGCTCGCGCGAACGGCTGATGGAGGTCATCCAGCACGACGTGAAGCGCCTCGACCGGCTGATCACCGATATTTCGGACGCATCCCGTCTCGATGCCGAGCTCGCGCGCGAGGACGCCGGCAAGGTGGATCTCAAGAAGTTCATCGGCGATCTGGTTTCGGTGTCGCGCGAGGCCAGCCGCCACAAGAAGGCGGTCGAGATCGCATTCACCGTTGCGAAGCTGCCGGCTGGGGCGAAGAACTACAACGTGGTCGGCCACGACCTGCGCATCGGCCAGGTCATCACCAATCTGATAGAGAATGCCCGCTCCTTCGTGCCCGACGACCATGGCCACATTGCCATTTCGCTGGCGCGCGTCGGCAAGTTCAATGTCATCACGGTCGAGGACAACGGCCCCGGCATCCGCGCCGAAAACATCGACCGCATCTTCGAGCGTTTCTATACCGACCGTCCGGCGGGCGAAGCCTTCGGCCAGAATTCCGGCCTCGGCCTGTCGATCAGCCGCCAGATCGTCGAGGCCCATGGCGGCACGCTGAGCGCCGAAAACATCGCCGGCACCAAGCCTGGCGAACTCAAGGGCGCGCGCTTCGTCGTTGCCCTGCCGGCCGAAAGCTGATCCGTGGCGCCAGCCAACATGCATGCCACGGCGATTGTTCTCGGCGATCGCTGTGTACTGGTTGCAGGGCTGTCCGGGTCGGGCAAGACGGCTCTTGCCCTGGCCCTCGTCGAGAAATTTCGCGCCGCAGGCCGGTTCGCCCGGCTGGTTTCCGACGACCAGGTCTTCCTGTCGGTGCACCACGGCAGGCTTTTGTGCCATGCGCCGGCAGTCATTGCCGGCCTGGCAGAGGTCCGCGGCGTCGGGCCGGTTCCGGTCGAACATGAGGCGGCGGCTGCGGTCGACCTGCTGGTCAGGCTTGTTCCGGCAAGCGAGGTGGAACGGCTGCCCGGACAGGACAGTGAACTGATTCTTGGTTGCATGACGCAGCGATTGTTGCTCGCAGAACGTGAAATTGCCGCAGCCATCCCCACAATTCTGGTCCGACTCGGCATCACCCTCTTCGCCTGAAGCTGCACATTATTTTTGCTGCATTGCGTCAAAATGGCGTGGCGAGCAGCAGATTGGGGCTTGTAAACGCCTTCGCCGTCGACAAGATAGCGCTCCCGCCCTCCGCGAAGGCGGCAAGAGTACTGCGCGGCTGTGAAGAGGCCATGACGGGAGCCAAATCAGAATGATCGGACTCGTGCTTGTGACGCACGGTCAGCTGGCCGAAGAGTTCCGCCATGCCGTGGAACATGTCGTCGGACCGCAGGACAATTTCGAGACTGTTTCGATCGGAGCAGACGATGACATGGCGCAGCGTCGCAGCGACATCATCGACGCCGTCGCCAGCGCCGACACCGGCAATGGTGTGGTCGTGCTCACCGATATGTTCGGCGGCACGCCGTCCAACCTCGCCATCTCGGTGATGGAAGCCGGCCGGGTCGAAGTCATCGCCGGCATGAACCTGCCGATGCTCATCAAGCTGACGAGCGTACGCAAGGCCGACAACATGGCCGCCGCGCTCGACGAGGCACAGGCTGCTGGCCGCAAATATATCAACGTTGCTAGTCAGGTGTTGAGCGGCAAATGAGCGGCATGCCCTACTCGCCCGAGAAGGGCCACATCGTCCGCGATCTCACCATAGTCAATCAGCGTGGCCTGCATGCCCGCGCCTCGGCCAAGTTTGTCCAGATTGCCGGCGAGTTCCAGGCCAATGTCAGCGTAGAGAAGGACGGCATTTCCGTAGGCGGCACGTCGATCATGGGCCTGATGATGCTCGCCGCCAGCCCCGGTTGCACCATCCGCGTTACCGCGAGCGGCCCCGAGGCCGTCGAAGCGATGGATGCGCTTGCGACACTGGTCGCGGCGCGCTTCGGCGAGGAGTCCTGATCGCCGGACTGAGTCTTGTGCGACATGCACGAATAAAGATTTCTTTATGTCCCATTGTCGATAACGGCCTGATCTGGTAGTCAGGCCGATCTTTCGCGCGCCCTCGCAGCCCTCCCGCGGCGGCGCGAAGCAAACAGGAATCGGAGCAAGCCATGACGGGTAGCAAGGATTATCTGGTCGCCGACATTTCGCTCGCCGGCTGGGGTCGCAAGGAAATCGAGATCGCCGAAACCGAAATGCCGGGCCTGATGGCCTGCCGCGAGGAGTTCGGTGAAGCAAAGCCGCTCAAGGGCGCGCGCATTTCCGGCTCGCTGCACATGACCATCCAGACCGCGGTGCTGATCGAGACGCTGAAGGAACTCGGCGCCGACATCCGCTGGGCGTCGTGCAACATCTTCTCGACCCAGGATCATGCCGCGGCCGCCATCGCCGAAGCCGGCATCCCGGTCTTCGCCGTCAAGGGCGAGACGCTCGAGGAATACTGGCAGTACACCGACCAGATCTTCCAGTGGACCGATGGCGGCGCCACCAACATGATCCTCGATGATGGCGGCGACGCCACCATGTACATCCTGATCGGCGCCCGCGCCGAGGCCGGCGAGGACGTACTGTCCAACCCGGGCAGCGAAGAGGAAGAGATCCTGTTCGCCCAGATCAAGAAGCGCATGGCTGAAACGCCGGGCTTCTTCGCCAAGCACAAGGCTGCCATCCGCGGCGTCACCGAAGAGACCACGACCGGCGTCAACCGCCTCTACCAGCTGCAGAAGAAGGGCTTGCTGCCCTTCCCGGCGATCAACGTCAACGACAGCGTCACCAAGTCGAAGTTCGATAACAAGTACGGCTGCAAGGAATCGCTGGTCGACGGCATCCGCCGCGGCACCGACGTCATGATGGCCGGCAAGGTCGCCGTCGTCTGCGGTTACGGCGACGTCGGCAAGGGCTCGGCAGCTTCGCTCCAGGGCGCCGGCGCCCGCGTCAAGGTCACCGAGGTCGACCCGATCTGCGCGCTCCAGGCTGCTATGGACGGCTTCGAGGTCGTCACGCTGGAAGATGCGGCTCCCACCGCCGACATCGTCATCACCACGACCGGCAACAAGGACGTCATCACCCTCGACCACATGCGCCTGATGAAGGACATGGTCATCGTCGGCAACATCGGCCACTTCGACAACGAGATCCAGGTCGCGGCCCTGCGCAACCTCAAGTGGACCAACGTCAAGCCGCAGGTCGACATGATCAGCTTCCCGGATGGCAAGCGCATGCTGCTGCTGTCGGAAGGCCGCCTGCTCAACCTCGGCAATGCGACCGGCCACCCGAGCTTCGTCATGTCGGCGTCTTTCACCAACCAGACGCTTGCCCAGATCGAGCTTTTCACCAAGCCCGGCCAGTACAAGAACGAAGTCTACGTGCTGCCCAAGCACCTCGACGAGAAGGTCGCCCGCCTGCACCTCGACAAGCTCGGCGCCAAGCTGACCACCCTGTCCGATGAACAGGCCAGCTATATCGGCGTGACGCCGAAGGGGCCGTTCAAGCCGGAACACTACCGCTATTAACCATAGCGCAAATACATACAACATATTGAAGCCGGGCGATTGACTTTCGCCCGGTTTCTTTTTTGCGCGAACGCCTTCTTCACGGCGATTCGCCTAACGGCTATTGTGGCGTGATTCGCCACGCGCCCGTTCTCGGCGGAACTTTTTGGGGCGCTTCAAGGCGGTCTTGCAGTCAGGCGGCGGAGAGGAACAACACATGCCGGGGGAATACCCGCTTTCAGCGGGACAGGCCGTTTCCGGCGGCCGACAGGATTCGCAGATGCCCCTTCCAGGCGGTATGTGGCAGGCCGTGCGCCGGCTCGGCAGCCGTTCTGCCGCAGTCATGCTTGGCGCCACGGCGCTCTGCACGCCTTTCGGATATGCCCATGCCCAGCAGGCCGCCGCCGTCGGCCTGCCCGTCAGCACGGCCGAAGTCATCCAACTCGCCGTGCTCGTCGGCGTCATGGGAGCGGCGCTCATTTCCGCCATTGCGCTGATCCGCGAGAAGGTACGCATCGCCGCCGAGAACGTCGAGCTGCGCGGCCGCGTCGCCGACCTCAATGCATCGCTGCAGCGTTCGGAGGCCCTGCTCAACCTGCGCGACCAGCGCGTCATCATCTGGGCCAACGAGAACAAGAAGCCGGAGCTGATCGGTTCGCTGCCGATCGAAACAGGCGCGCCGGACGAGCGCGCCGCCTTCCTCGGTTTCGGTCGCTGGCTGATGCCGCGTTCGGCCGCAGCGCTCGAAAATGCCATTGCCGCGTTGCGTGACAAAGGCACTGCCTTCGAACTGGTGGCGGAGACCCATGCCGGTGCGGTCCTCGAAGTCCACGGCCGCAAGAGCGGCGCCCACGTCATCGTCCGCTTTGTCTCGATCTCCGAGGCCCAGCGCGGCCAGGCGCGGCTGACGCTCGACAACCAGCGCCTCAGCGCCGAATACGAAACGCTTGTCGGCCTGATGGACGCCGTCGACATGCCGTTCTGGATGCGCGATTCCGATGGCCGGCTGAAATGGGTCAACAAGGCCTTCGCCAGGGCCGTCGAAGCAGCCGATTCCGCCGCAGCCATCCGCGACGGCAAGGAGTTCCTGGGCACGCAATCGCGCGAAGCGATCGTCCAGCAGCACCTGTCGCGTCCCGTATTCCAGCAGACACTGTCGACCGTCATCGACGGCGACCGTCGCATGTTCGCCGTGACCGACGTTGTCGGCAGGGAAGGTTCGGCCGGCATCGCCACCGACATGAGCGCGGCCGATGCCATCCGCGAAGAGTACAGCCGGGTCGTGCGCAGCCACGCCGACACGCTCGACCAGGTGGCGACCGCCGTTGCCACTTTCGACGCCAGCCAGAAGCTGCGTTTCCACAACAATGCTTTCCAGAAGCTCTGGGAACTCGACGCCGGCTATCTCTCCAGCGCACCCGACAATGCGCTTTTGCTCGACCGCCTGCGCAGCGAACGCAAGCTGCCGGAGCAGCCGGAATGGCGGCGCTGGAAGGAGAGCCTGCTCGGCGCATATCGCGCCGTCGAGCCGCAGGAGCATCTTTGGCATCTGCCCGACGGCCGCACCATCCGCGTCGTCGCCAATCCCCAGCCCAAGGGCGGCGTCACCTGGGTGTTCGAAAACCTGACCGAGAAGATCGACCTCGAAAGCCGCTACACCACGGCGGTGCGTGTCCAGGGTGAAACCCTCGACAATCTCGCCGAAGGCGTCGTCGTTTTCGGCCCCGACGGCCGCATCCGCCTGTTCAATCCGGCCTTCGGCCAGCTCTGGGGTGTGTCGCCCGAGGCCCTCCGGCAGAGCACGCATATTTCGGCGATCCGCGCTGAATGCGACATGCGTGCCGAAGAGAGCCCATGGGCCGATTTCGTCGCCGCCGTCACCGGCTTCGACGAGCGTAGCGACCGCCATGGCCAGACCGAACTCAAGAACGGTTCGGTGCTCCAGCACGCCGTAATCCACCTGCCCAACGGCCAGGTGATGCTGACCTTTGTCGACGTCACCGACGGCGTCAACATGGAGCGCGCGCTCAAGGACAAGAACGAGGCGCTTCAGCGTGCCGACCAGATCAAGAACGAGTTCGTCCAGCACGTTTCGTATGAGCTGCGCTCGCCGCTGACCAACATCATCGGCTTCACCGAGCTTTTGTCGCTGCCCGGTACCGGCCCGCTGTCACAGCGCCAGCGCGAATATGTCGAGCACATCGGTTCGTCCTCGGGCGTGCTTTTGACCATCGTCAATGACATCCTCGATCTCGCAACCGTCGATGCCGGCATCATGCAGCTCGAAATCGCCGAGGTGCGTATCGACCGCGCCATCGAGGCTGCCGCCGAACTTATCGCCGACCGCCTGGAAGAGCACTCGATCAGCCTCGCCATAGATACCGCCAGCGCGCCGAAGAGCTTCAATGGCGACGAGACGCGCGTGCGCCAGATCCTCTACAACCTGCTCAGCAATGCGGTGAACTACGCGCCGTCCGCGAGCACCATCACGCTGGCCTGCCGCCAGCGCGCCGAGGGCGTGGAATTCTCCGTCCATGACGACGGACCGGGCATGCCGTCGGAGGTTCTCGACACGATGTTCCAGCGCTTCGAATCCCGCGTCAACGGCGGCCGCAAGCGTGGTGCCGGCCTTGGCCTGTCCATCGTCAAAAGCTTCGTCGAGCTGCATGGCGGCACCGTCCGCATCGACAGCGGCAAGGACCGTGGCACCACGGTCGTCTGCCTGTTCCCCGATGCGCCAGCCGGCGTGCGGGTGGCGGCGGAGTAGGCTTCATGGCGGCCAGATCGCTGGAGCGATTCTTGCCCGACGAGGCCGCAACCACGCGGCTGGGCGAAGATCTTGCCATGGCGGTCAAGCCGGGCGACGTGTTGCTGCTCGACGGCGACCTCGGCGCTGGCAAGTCGACGCTGGCGCGTGGCCTGATCCGGGCGCTGGCGGGTGATCCCTGGCATGAAGTGCCGAGCCCGACCTTCACCCTGGTCCAGAGCTACGACACGCCTGTCCCCGTCCATCATTTCGACCTCTACCGTCTGTCTTCTTCCGAGGAGCTCCAGGAACTCGGCTTCGATGAAGCCGTCGCCTCGGGTGTGGCTCTGGTGGAGTGGCCGGAGCGCGCCGCCGACGCGATGACCGCTGCCAGCCTGCGGCTCGCTATCGAGCACGAGGGCGATGGCCGCCGCATCATCATCTCGGGCGATGGCCCGGCCTTCGACCGCGTCGCCCGATCGCTCGCCATGCGAGATTTCCTCATCTCAGCCGATTTTGGCGAGGCGCGCCGCGCCCGCTTCACCGGCGACGCCTCGGCGCGGGGCTACGAAACCGTCAGCCCGGAAGGCCGGGCATCACTGGTGCTGATGAACTCGCCAAGGCTGGTACTCGGTCCACCCGTCCGCGACGGCAAGCCCTATGCCGAGATCGCGCACACCGCGCAGACGGTTGCTGCCTTCGTCGCCATCGACCGGGCGCTTGCAGCGGGCGGCGTCACCGTGCCCGGCATCGTCGCACAGGATCTCGACCAGGGCTTTCTGCTGCTCGAACATCTCGGCACCGGTGCTTTCCTCGACCCCGAGGGCAAGCCCATCGCCGAGCGCTATGCCGCGGCGGCTGAACTGCTGGCGATGATTCACGGGAAACACTGGGACGCCCGGCTCGAAGCTGCGCCCGGCGTCGTTCACCAGGTTCCTCCCTTTGACCGCGATGCGATGATGATCGAGGTCGACCTGCTGGTCGACTGGTATGTGCCGGCCGTCACCGGAGCGCCCGCATCCGACACGCTGCGCGACGGCTATCATGCCGCCTGGAACGCCGTCTTCGACCGCCTCGCCGACAAGCAGTACGGGCTGGTGCTGCGCGACTACCACTCGCCCAACATCATCTGGCGCGCAGACAAGAAGGGTTTCGACAGGCTCGGCATCGTCGACTTCCAGGACGCGCTGATCGGCCCGGTCGCCTATGACGTCGCCTCGCTCGCCATGGACGCGCGCGTCACCGTGTCACCCGGGATCGAGCACGACACGGTCAACGCCTATGTCGCCGCCCGCCACGCCGCCGGCAGCTTCGATGAGGCCGCCTTCCGCGAGTCCTATGCCATCATGGCGGCGCAGCGGAATTCGAAGATCCTCGGCATCTTTGTCCGCCTCGACCGCCGCGACGGCAAGCCGCAATATCTCAGGCACCTGCCGCGCATCCGCGACTATCTTCACCGGGCGCTGGCGCATCCGGCATTGGCCGAACTGCGCGACTTCTACCGCGACAACCGCCTGCTCGAGGAATTTGACACGTGAGTGGAGCGAAGATCCCGTCAGTCGCCATGGTTCTCGCAGCCGGTCTCGGCAAGCGCATGCGGCCGATCACCGAGACGATGCCGAAACCGCTGGTGGAGATATCTGGCAAGACCCTGCTCGACTGGGGCCTCGACAGCCTGGCTGTAGCAGGCGTCGAACGGGCCGTGGTCAACGTCCACTATCTGCCCGACCAAATCGTCGCGCATGTCGCGAACCGCAAGCAGCCGCATGTGCTCATCTCCGACGAACACGACGGCCTGCTGGATTCCGCCGGCGGAATCGTCAAGGCGCTGCCCGAGCTGGGCACAGCTCCGTTCTACATCGTCAATGCCGACACCTTCTGGATTGATGAGGGCGCGCCTAACCTTGCCCGCCTCGCCCTTGCCTGGGACGATGCGCGCATGGATATTCTGATCATGCTCGCGGCTCTCCCTCAGGCGACCGGCCATTCCGGCGGCACCGATTTCCTCGTCGCGTCCGACGGCCGGCTGAGCCGTGCCAAGGGTGCGCCCGAGGGGCTGATCTATGCCGGTGCTGCCATCATCCATCCCCGCATCTTTGAAGGCGCGACCGCCACCCCAGCCTCGCTCAACCGCTATTTCGACCAGGCGATATCGGCCGGGCGCCTGTTCGGCATGCAGATGCAGGGCAGCTGGATCACGGTCGGCACCCCCGATGCCATCGCGCCCGCCGAAGCCGTGGTGAAAAGGGCATTGGCGGGAGCGCAATGAGCGGCCGCGCGTCGCCACGCGTCCTTTCCATCCCGCCCGGCGCTCCCTTCCTGCCGACGCTGGCGGCATCCCTGCTCGACGGCACCCTGATCCCCGACTTCCGCTTCGACGGCGACCCGCTGGCACTGGCCGACGTCACCATCTACGTGCCGACGCGCCGTGCCGCGCGGGCGTTGCGTGGGGTCTTCGTCGACGCCGCCGGCGGCCGCTCGGCCATCCTGCCTGTCATCAAGCCGCTTGGCGAGTTCGACGAGGACGAGGCTGCCTTCGAGGCCGAGGGCGGAGCCGCGCTCGACCTGGCACCGCCGATTTCGTCCATTGACCGCCTGCTGACGCTCGCGCCGCTGGTGCGCGCCTGGAAGCGCCGCCTGCCCGCCCATGTCGCCGCCCTGTTCGAGGAGGAGGTTGTGGTGCCGGCTTCCGCCGCCGACGCTATCTGGCTGGCGCGCGATCTCTCTGGCCTGATGGACGAGATCGAGACCGAAGGTTCCGACTGGGCCAAGCTCGCCGGCCTTGTCTCGGGCGAACTCTCCGGCTGGTGGCAGGTCACGCTCGATTTCCTGTCCATCGTCACTTCGGTCTGGCCCGACCTGCTCGCCGAGCGCGACCAGTCCAACCCCGCCGCCCACCGCAGCGCCCTGATCCGGCTCGAGGCCGAGCGCCTCAGGCGCAACCCGCCGGCAGGTCCGGTCATCGCCGCCGGTTCCACAGGCTCGATTCCGGCCACCGCCGAGCTTTTGGCGGCGATTGCGCGCCTGCCGCGCGGTGCCGTCGTGCTTCCGGGGCTCGATGCCGCGCTCGACGAGGTCGCCTACGATGCGATCACCGCGCCCGACCTCCGCGCTTCGGTGCTCGGCCACCCGCAATACGGCCTGGCCAAGCTGATCGGTAAGATCGGCATCCTGCGCCGCGACGTCGAAGAACTGGGTGTCCCGTCGCCGGCGCTGGTGCGCCGCGCTGCAATCGTCGGCGAAGCGCTGCGCCCGGCCGAAACCACCGACGCCTGGGCCGAAAAGCGCGGCAGCGTCAGCGATGCCGAAATCGCCGACGCACTCGCCGGGGTCACTCTGCTCGAAGCAGCCCACGAGCGCGACGAGGCTGCGGCGATTGCCATCGCGTTGCGCGAGGCGGTCGCACAGGAAGGCCATCGCGCCGCCCTCGTCACTTCCGACCGCAACCTCGCTCGCCGCGTTGCCGCCGAACTGCGTCGCTTCGGCATCCAAGCCGACGATTCCGGCGGCGTGCCGCTGGCCAACACCCCGCCGGCCGCCCTGTTGCGTACCATGGTCGAGGCGGCCATCCGCCCCGGCGATCCCGTCGCCGTGCTGTCGCTGCTCAAGCACCCGCTGCTGCGGCTCGGGCTAGAGCGCCACGTCGTCAGGCGGGCCGCCGAGACCATCGAGCTGGTGGTGCTGCGTGGCGGCGTCGGCCGACCCGATGTCGCCCGGCTCGCCGAAGATTTCGACGCGCGCCTCACCGGCATCGGCGATGCGTCGCGCAAGCCTTTCTGGTTCGACCGCATCAACGCCCGGCGCATCGAGGAGGCGCGCGACGTTGCGGTCAGGCTGGTCGCCGCAGTTGCGCCGCTCGCCGCCCTTCGTGGCGACGAGGCCATCGAGCTCGGCATGGTCGTGCGCGCCACCGTCGAGGCGTTCGAAAATCTCGGCCGAGACGAGCTTGGCGGACTGGCAACCCTCTATGACGGCGATGCCGGCGCCAAGCTGGCGGAATCGCTGCGCGGGCTGGTCTCGGCCCAGGCGAGCTTCAGCTTCGCCGTAGCCGAATGGCCAGACGTGCTCGACGCGCTCGTCGCCCCCGACGCGGTCAAGCCGTCGCAAGGTGCCGACCGGGCCATCTCGATCTGGGGTGCGCTCGAGGCGCGCCTGCAGACGGTCGACACGCTGGTCATCGGCGCGCTCAACGAGGGCAGCTGGCCGCGCAAGGCCGAGGCCGACCGCTTCATGTCACGCGTCATGAAGACGGGCATCGATCTCGAACCGCCGGAGCGCCGCATCGGCCTCGCCGCCCACGATTTCCAGATGGCGATGGGCGCCAGGAACGTGGTGCTGTCGCGCTCGGCCCGCTCGGGCGATGCACCTGCAGTGCCGTCGCGCTGGCTGCAGCGCCTGCTGACCTATGTCGGCCCCGACCACGCCGCCGTGCTGCGCAAGCGTGGTGCTACGCTGCTCGGCTGGGCGCGCCAGCTCGACGCCGGCGAGAAGACCGACTTCGCCGCCCGCCCGGACCCCAAGCCGCCCGTCGCGGTGCGGCCGCGCCGCTTCTCGGTCACCGAGATCGAGACGCTGCGCCGTGATCCCTATGCGGTCTATGCGCGCCGCATCCTGAGGCTGATGCCGGTCGACCCGCTGGTTCGCGATCCCGGTGCCGCCGAGCGCGGCACGCTGTTCCATGACATCTTGCACCTGTTTTCGGCAACGGTGGGCGATCCGCGCGCACCGCAGGCGCTCGACGTGCTCATCGCCGCCGGTCGCCACTGCTTTGCCGAGGCTGCCTTGCCCGCCGATGTCGAGGCGGTCTGGTGGCCGCGCTTCGAGCGCATGGCCGAAGGCATCCTCGAATGGGAGCGCAGCCGCGCGGCCGCCGTCGCCAGCCGCCATGCTGAAGAAAGTGCTTCCGCCACCGAGGTCGGCCGGACCGGCGTCACGCTGTCCGGCCGCGCCGACCGCATCGACCTGCTCGCCGGCGGCATGGCCGACATCATCGACTACAAGACCGGCTCGTCGCCGTCCAAGGCGCAGGCCCACACACTGATCGCGCCGCAGCTGGCGCTCGAAGGCGCCCTGCTTCGGCGTGGCGCCTTCCGCGAACTCGGCAAGCGCGAACCGTCGCAGCTCGCCTTCGTCCGTCTGAAGCCCAATGGCGAGGTGTTCGAGGAATCGATCCTCGAACACAACCGCAAGCCCAAGTCGGCGGCGGAGCTTTCGGAAGAGGCCTGGACGCGGCTGGAGCAGCTGCTCCAGCATTACGACGATCCCGCCACCGGCTATCTCTCGCGCGCACTGCCCTTCCGCGAGGGCGAAACCGACGGCGACTACGACCATCTCGCCCGTGTCCTCGAATGGTCGGCTGGCGGCGACGGCGGCTCGGAGGGCGAAGAATGAAGAAGAAGTTCTTCGTTCCCCAGGAAACGGCAGATCGCCAGGCGCGCGCCTCCGATCCCGGCAACTCCGTCTGGGTGTCGGCCAATGCCGGCTCGGGCAAGACCCACGTGCTGTCGCAGCGCGTCATGCGGCTGCTGCTGCGCGGCACAGACCCGTCGAAGATCCTGTGTTTGACCTATACGCGCGCCGCCGCCGCCAACATGTCGAACCGCGTCTTCGCCAATCTGTCCGAGTGGACCATGCTGCCCGACGTAGAGCTGGCCGAGCGCATCACCGCCCTCGACGGCGCGCGGCCTGACCGGGCCATGCTGCGCCGGGCGCGCCGCCTCTTCGCCGAGGCGCTGGAAACGCCGGGCGGCCTCAAGATCCAGACCATCCACGCCTTCTGCGAGTCGGTGCTGCACCAGTTCCCGCTCGAGGCCAACATCGCCGCCCATTTCGAGATGCTCGATCCGCAGATGGAGGCGACGCTGTTCGCCACCGCGCGGCGCGAGATGGTGACGGGCGGCGCGGCCAATCCCGAACTCGCCGAAGCCTTCGCCATGGTGCTGGAACGCGGCGGCGAGGCCGGCCTCGATGCGCTGCTTTCCGAGATCGTCGCCAAGCGCGACGGCCTGCGCGCCTTCATCGGCCAGATCATGGATTTTGCCAGGCCGTTCGGAGCGCTCTACGAAGAGTTCGGCTTTGCACAGGGCGACAGCGCCGAAGCCATAGCCAGCTCGATCTGGCCGCTGCCCGGCTTCGAGCCCGCCTTCTTCAACGCCTTTGCCGCGGCGGCCGACGCCACCGACGCGCGCAGCGTGCTCAACAACATCCTGCCCCATGCCAGGCTGGCCTATGCCGAGCCCGACCCGATCCGGCGTCTCGCTCTTCTGGCCGATGGCTTTCTCAAGGCCGATGGCGATCCCTACACGCAGAGCGCCTTCAAGAAGGCGCTGCTCGACCGTCTGCCCGACCTGCCCGAGCGTTACCAGGCGACTTCGGATGCGATCATGCACGCCTCCGACCGACTCGCCCATTTCCGCATGCTGGAGGCGACGCGCGCCGCACTCACCATCGCCGACTGGCTGATCGCCCGCTACGAGCGGCTGAAGACGGGCCGTGGCTTCCTCGACTTCAACGACCTCATCACCCGCACGGTCAACCTGCTCGCCCGCCCCGATGCCGGACCCTGGGTCCAGTACAAGCTCGACAAGGGCATCGACCATATCCTGCTTGACGAGGCCCAGGACACCAGCCCCGACCAGTGGGAGGTGGTGAAGCGCCTGGCCGAGGAATTCTTCGCCGGCTCCGGCGCGCGCGACCATGTCCACCGCACTGTTTTCGCCGTCGGCGACGAGAAGCAGTCGATCTACTCGTTCCAGGGCGCGGCACCCGAATCCTTCGACGATTCGAAGCACGAATTCGCCACCCGTATCCGGGCCGCCGAGGCACGCTTCGAGGATGTCACGCTGACCTGGTCGTTCCGTTCCACCGACGACGTGCTGTCAGCCGTCGACCGCGTGTTCGAGGATCCGACTGTGCGTCGCGGCGTCACCCGCGCGCCGGCGCCGCCGAGCCACAAGGCCATCCGCGCCGGCGCCCCCGGCTATGTCGAGGTCTGGCCTTCTGTCGGCACCGATGTGGTCGACGAGCCTGACGACTGGCGCAAGCCCATCGACCATGCCCACGCGCCCGCCGTGGTGGTGGCCGAGCAGGTGGCGGCGACGATCCGCAAATGGCTCGACGACGGCGAGATCGTCGAAGGCACCGGCAAGCGGCTGCGCGCCGGCGACGTCATGGTGCTGGTGCGCAAGCGCGACCGCTTCGTCCATGCGCTCTCCCGCGCCCTCAAGCGCCGCGACATCCCCGTCGCCGGTGCCGACCGGCTCAGCCTGCCCGGCCACATCGCGGTCAAGGATCTGATTGCGCTCGGCCGTTTCCTCATCCAGCCCGAGGACGATCTGTCCCTCGCCGCCGTGCTGCGCAGCCCCATCTTTGGCTTCTCCGAGGAGGCGCTGTTTGCGCTCGCTTCGGGCCGCCCCGGCAGCCGTTCGCTGGTTGCCTCGCTGCGCACTGCGGCCGAAACGGATGCGGTGCTGAAATCGGTCGCCGAACAGCTCGATGTCTGGGCCAACGAAGCCGCGTTCCGGCCGGTCTTCGAGTTCTATTCAGGCGTTCTCTCGGGCGGCCGCGATCGCGACGGCGTGCGCAAGAAGATGATCTCGCGCCTCGGCCAGGAAGCCGGCGACATTCTCGACGAGTTCCTCAACTTCTGCCTGGCGGAAGAGCGCACCGGCCTGCCCGGGCTCGAAGCCTTCCTGTCGACGCTGGAAAACGCCGGCCCCGAGATCAAGCGCGAGATGGACCAGACCCGCGACGAGGTCCGCATCATGACGGCGCACGCCGCCAAGGGGCTGGAGGCGACTGTGGTGTTCCTCGTCGACAGCGGCTCGGCGCCGTTCAGTGACCAGCACCTGCCACGGCTCATGCCGTTCCTGCCGAAGGCCAGGCACTGGCACGGCAAGGGTTACCTCTGGCGCGCCGGCGCCGATGTCGCCAACGCCTTCTCCAAGGGTGCTGCCTTGACCGCCCGCGAACTGGCCGACGACGAGTATCGCCGCCTGCTCTATGTCGGCATGACCCGCGCCGAGGATCGCCTCATCGTCTGCGGCTATCATGGCAAGCGCGCGCCGGGCGGCAACACCTGGCATTCGATCGTCTCGCGGGCACTTTCGGCCGCACCCGAGAGCGAACTGCGCGACCATCCCGTCGTCGCCGATCTCAAGGTCCATCGTTTCCGCGTAACGCCCTTGTCGGGTGCGCCAGAAATAGCGCCTGAGCGCGAGGCAGCCGGGTTGGCCGCCCCGGCGCCGCTGCCGGGCAGCCTGTTCGACCGGCCGCCACCCCTGGAGGACCTGCCGCGGCCGCTGTCGCCGTCGGGTGCTTCCGCGCTGATCGAGGAAATCGAGGAGCCTGTCATCTCGGGCCGCTCGCCGGTGCTGGATGCCGATAGCGAGCCTGCCTTTGCCATTGCCCGCGGCTCGGCGCTGCACCGGCTGCTGCAGATGCTGCCGCGTCTCGATCCTTCGGAGCGGCGCCAGGCCGCCGAACGCTATCTCGCCCGTGCCGGCAGGGACTGGGACGAAGTGCAGCGAAGCTCCGCTCTCGCCTCGGTGTTCTCCGTTCTCGAGGACCATGATTTCGAACTGCTGTTTGCACCCGCCTCGCGTGCCGAAGTGGCGGTCATGGGCAGTCTCGATGTGCGTGGAAAGCCACGCTCGGTGTCAGGCAAGATCGACCGGCTGGCGGTCACCGATGACGAGGTCTTGATCGTCGACTACAAGACCAACGCCTCGCCGCCGGCCTCGCTCGACGAAGTACCCCATGCCTATGTCGTGCAGCTTGCGCTCTACCGGGCGCTGCTCCAGCCGCTCTATCCCGGCAAGGCCGTTTCGGCCGCCTTGCTGTTCACCGAGGCGCCGCGGCTGATCCCGTTGCCCCCTGCTGCCATGGACGCCGCCCTTGTTCGACTCACCCAAGCGTGACACAACGGGTGCTTGACCAAGGGTCCGCGCACTACCACATATGGCGCGACAGCTAACCGCAAGAGGATCGGCATCATGGCCACCGTCAAGATCGACAACAGCAATTTCAAGACCGGCGTGCTCGAGGCCAAGGAGCCCGTCGTGGTCGATTTCTGGGCCGAATGGTGCGGTCCCTGCAAGATGATCGGTCCGTCGCTGGAAGAGATTTCCAACGAGCTCGCCGGCAAGGTGAAGATCACCAAGGTCAACATCGACGAGAATCCCGAGATCGCCGCCCAGTTCGGCGTGCGCTCGATCCCGACGCTGATGATCTTCAAGGATGGCGAAGTGGCCGACATCAAGGTTGGCGCCGCCCCCAAGACCGCCCTTTCGCACTGGATCGCCGGCAACGTCTGAGCCGAGCCAGTCTGGATACAAAAAAGCCCGGCACTGCCGGGCTTTTTTTGTTGGTCAGTCGATGGCTCAGGTCGGCGGCGTGCCGTTCGCGGCCAACACCTCGCCGACGAGATAGAGCGAGCCGCCGATCAGGATGCGTGGCGCCGGCTCGTTCTCGTTCCAGGTATCGCGCAACAGCATCAGCGCGTTGGCGACCGAGCTCACCGGTTCGGCCGAAAGCCCGGCTTCGGTAGCACGCACCGCCAGTTCCTCATTGGGCACGCCGCTTTCGCTCATCGTCACCGGCACGGTGTAGACATGGCGCGCCATGCCGTGGAACGGACGGAAATAGCCGGCCTGGTCCTTGGTGTTGATCATGCCGGAGATCAGGAAAAGCGGCCGCGGGGACTTCTCTTCCTGCTCGGCAAGCGCTTCGGCGATCACGGTGCCGGCGCCGGGATTGTGGCCGCCGTCGATCCAGACTTCAGCTCCTTTCGGAGCCAGCTCGGTCAGCGCGCCCTGTGGCATGCGTTGCATCCGCCCCGGCCACGCCACCGACGTCATCGCCTTGTCGATGGCACGTTCGGTGAGGGGGAAGCCTGCTGCCTTGACCGCGGCAATGGCCGCAGCGGCGTTGGCAAACTGGTGGCGCCCCGGCAGCCGTGGCGGCGAAAGGTCCATCAGCCCGCTCTCGTCCTGGTAGACCATGCGGCCGTTTTCCTCGAAGGCGACGAAGTCCTGGCCGTAGACCTCGAGCGGGCAGTTCAGCCGCTCGGCGGTGTCGATCAGCACCTGCTGTGCCGCTTCGGTTTCCTGGGCGCCGATGACGACCGGGCAGCCGCGCTTGATGATGCCGGCCTTTTCGGCGGCGATCAGCTCGACCTTGTCGCCGAGATAGGCCTCGTGATCCATAGACACCGGCATGATGACCGAGCACGCCGGCCGCTTGATGACGTTGGTCGCGTCGAAGCGCCCGCCGAGCCCTACCTCAATGATGCAGACGTCGGCCGGATGTTCGGAAAACAGGACGAAGGTGACGGCGGTGAGGATCTCGAAGACGGTGATCTTCTCGCCGCGATTGGCTTCGCCGACGCGCCGGACCGCATCGGCCAGCACGTCGTCGGCGACAAGCTTGCCGCCGCCGGGTGCGGCGAGGCGATAGCGCTCGTGCCAGTTCACCAGATGCGGCGAGGTGTGGACATGGACCAGCCGGCCGGAGGCCTCGAGCAGCGCGCGTGAAAACGCGGCGGTCGAGCCCTTGCCGTTGGTGCCGGCGATATGGATCACCGGCGGCATGTGGTCCTGCGGATTGCCGAGGCGTTCGAGCAGCCGCGTGATACGGTCGAGCGAAAGGTCGAAACCCTTCGGATGCAGCGCCAAAAGGCGCTCGATTTCGAGATCGGCTTCGAGCGTGGTCATGGCAAATCCCCCGGGGCCAAGGGCCGTGTCTGTGTGGTCAGGCCTGCGGGCGTCGTTCCGGAACCGGCACGACAGGCGGCAGGATCTCGGCCTCGGTGGCCTTGGCCGCGACCGGCGCCTTGGTCAGGATCTTGAGCAGGCTGGCGATCGTCGACTTGAGCTCAAGCCGCGACACCACCATGTCGACCATGCCGTGGTCCATCAGGTATTCCGAGCGCTGGAAGCCTTCGGGCAGCTTCTCGCGGATCGTCTGCTCGATGACGCGCGGGCCGGCGAAGCCGATCAGCGCACCGGGTTCTGCAATGTGAACGTCGCCCAGCATCGCATAGGACGCGGTCACGCCGCCGGTCGTCGGGTTGGTCAGCACCACGATATAGGGCAGGCCAGCTTCCTTGAGCCGGTCGACCGCCACCGTCGTCCTGGGGAGCTGCATCAAGGACAAAATGCCTTCCTGCATGCGCGCGCCGCCCGAGGCGGCAAACAGGATCAGCGGGCGCTTCTTCTCCAGTGCGACCTCGAAGGCGCGGATGATCGCGTCGCCCGCCGCCATGCCGAGCGAACCGCCCATGAAGGCGAAGTCCTGCACGGTGACGACGACGGGAAGGCCCTCGATCTTGCCGGATCCCGACAGGATCGCGTCTTCCATGCCGGTCTTGGCCTTGGCATCCTTCAGGCGGTCGACATAGCGTTTCTCGTCGCGGAACTTCAGCGGGTCGGTGACGACTTTCGGATTGTCGATCGGGTCGTATCGGCCGTCGTCGAAGAAGAAGCGCAGCCGTTCCTTGGCCGAGATCTTCATGTGATGGCCCGACGACGGGATCACATACTGGTTCTCTTCAAGGTCCTTGTGGAACACCATCTCGCCGCTCTCGGGATCCTTGATCCAGAGATTGTCGGGTATTTCCCGGCGGCCCAGCATCGAGTTGATCTTGGGGCGGACGTAGTTGGTAATCCAGTTCATGACAGCGGTCCTCTTCGTCCCGGGGACATGGGGTATTTATTGGGCGGTAGCAAGGCGTGCAGCACGAATGCCCTGGGACAAGCCGTTGACCAGCGTCGCGACAGCCTCGGCCGGATCGGCGGTTTTCTCGCCCTTCGGCCCGATGACATTGGCAACCGCATTGACGATCGCGGTACCGACGACCACGCCGTCGGCCGATGCGCCGATGGTCTTCGCCTGCTCGGCGGTCTTGACGCCGAAGCCGACGCAGACCGGCAGGTCGGTATGGGCCTTGATGCGCTGCACCGCTTCGGCCACCTTGCTCGTGTCGGCCAGCGCCGAACCGGTGATGCCGGTCATCGACACGTAGTAGACGAAGCCGGACGTGTTCTCGAGCACCTTGGGCAGGCGCTTGTCGTCGGTCGTCGGGGTCGCCAGGCGGATGAAGTTGATGCCGGCCTTGAGTGCGGGGATGCACAGTTCGGCATCCATCTCCGGCGGCAGGTCGACGACGATCAGCCCGTCGATGCCGGAGGCGATTGCATCCTCGAGAAAGCGGTCGACACCGTAGATGTAGATCGGGTTGTAGTAGCCCATCATGACGATCGGCGTTTCGTTGTCGTCCTTGCGGAACTCGCGCGCCATCTGAAGCGTCTTGCCCAGCGTCTGGCCGGCCTTCAGCGCGCGCAGGCCGGCGGCCTGGATCGCCGGGCCGTCGGCCATCGGGTCGGAAAACGGCATGCCAAGCTCGATGATGTCGCTGCCGGCCTTGGGCAGCGCCCTCATGATCGACAGCGACGTCTCGTAGTCCGGGTCGCCGCCCATGAAATAGGTGACGAGTGCGGGACAGCCTTCGGCCTTGAGCTTCGCCATGCGGCGGTCGATGCGGGTCGTCATGATCAGATCTCCATGCCCAGCATTTGTGCGACCGTATGCACGTCCTTGTCGCCGCGGCCTGACAGGTTGACGATCATCACCTTGTCCTTGCCCATGGTCGGCGCGACCTTGACGGCATGCGCGATGGCATGGGCCGATTCCAGCGCCGGGATGATGCCTTCCACCTTGGTGGTGAGCTGGAACGCGTCCAGCGCCTCGTCGTCGAGGATCGGCACGTATTCGACGCGGCCGGTGTCGCGTAGCCAGCTATGTTCGGGGCCGACGCCGGGGTAGTCGAGGCCTGCCGAGATCGAATGACCGTCGAGGATCTGGCCGTCGGCGTTCTGCAACAGATAGGTGCGGTTGCCGTGCAGCACGCCGGGGCTGCCGGCATTCATCGAGGCACAGTGCTCGATGCCGTCGAGCCCGCGGCCGCCGGCTTCGATGCCGACGATCTTGACGCTGCGGTCGTCAAGGAAGGGGTGGAACAGGCCAATCGCATTCGAGCCGCCGCCGACGGCGGCCACGATCACGTCGGGCAGGCGTCCCTCCTGCTCGAGTATCTGGGCGCGCGCCTCGGTGCCGATCACCGACTGGAAGTCGCGGACCAGTTCGGGATAGGGGTGCGGGCCGGCGGCCGTGCCGATCAGGTAATAGGTGTCGTGCACGTTGGTGACCCAGTCGCGCAGCGCCTCGTTCATGGCGTCCTTGAGCGTGCCGTGCCCGGCGTTGACGGGTCGAACCTCGGCGCCGAGCAGCTTCATCCGGAAGACGTTGGGCTTCTGCCGCTCGACGTCGGTGGCGCCCATGTAGACGAAGCACGGGAAGCCGAAGCGTGCAGCGACCGTCGCCGATGCGACGCCATGCTGGCCGGCGCCGGTTTCGGCGATGATGCGGGTCTTGCCCATGCGCTTGGCAAGCAGGATCTGGCCGAGGCAATTGTTGATCTTGTGCGAGCCGGTGTGGTTGAGGTCTTCGCGCTTGAAGTAGATTTTCGCGCCGCCCAAATGCCGGGTCAGGCCTTCTGCATAATAGAGCTTGGAGGGCCGCCCGGCATAATGGGTCGACAGGTCGTTCAGCTCCGCCTTGAAGGCCGGATCGTTCTTGGCCTCGTCCCAGTGACGCTGCAGTTCGAGGATCAGCGGCATCAGCGTTTCGGCAACGAACCGTCCGCCGAAAATGCCGAACATGCCCTGCTCGTCGGGTCCGGTACGGAAAGAATTGGGCTCAGTCGGCTTGTTCACGGCCGATCTCCTTGCGGCTGGAGGCTCGATCAGGCGGCGCTGCGGTCGCTAGCTGCCCTGACGGCCCTGAAGAAATTCTCGATAAGCGCCGCATCCTTGACGCCCGGTGCGCTTTCCACGCCCGAGGAAATGTCGATGCCGGGCGGGTTTGCGAGCTTGATGGCGTCGCCGATGTTGACGGCGTTCAGCCCACCCGAAAGCATGTAATCGACGGAGGCGTCAAGGCCCGCGAGCAGCCGCCAGTCGAACGAGACGCCGTTGCCGCCGGGCAATTCGGAGCCGGCGGGCGGCTTGGCGTCGAAAAGCAGGCGGTCGGCGACACCGGCATAAGGTGCGATCGCCTCGAAATCGGCTGCCTCGCGAATGGAGAAAGCCTTCATCACGGGCAGGCCGTAGCGCGCCTTGACCTCGGCCACCCGCGCCGGGCTTTCCTTGCCGTGCAGCTGGATCATGTCGGGCGCCATGGCGGCGACGATCTCGTCGAGGAAGGCATCGTCGGCATCGACGGTCACGGCGACCGCCTTGGCCCTGCCGCGCGCTGCCTCGCGCAGCCGTCCGGCGTCTTCGGGCGACACGTTGCGCGGGCTCTTGGCGAAGAAGATGAAGCCGACATGGCTCGCGCCATTGTCGAGCGCAGTTGCCAGCGCCTCATCGGTCTTGAGGCCGCAGATTTTGATGTCGAAAGCCATGGCTGGGGAGTGGCACGAAAAGGCGGCGAAGTCGAGGAAAAGAGCGAATGCCTTACCCTCCCCCTTGTGGGGAGGGTCGGACCGCAGGTCCGGGGTGGGGGTAGTGAGGCGTACGGCCGGTTATAAGCAAGTCGTCCTTTGACCCCCACCCCGCCGCTTCGCGTCGACCCTCCCCACAAGGGGGAGGGTAAGCCGCTCATTCGAACTGTATCGCCTGCAGCGCTCCGCCATTGCGCTTGAGCCAGGCTTTGCAGCGCTCGGTGTCGGGGCAAAGCTCCTCGCACAGCTTCCAGAATTTCGGGCCGTGGTTCATTTCCCTGAGATGCGCCACTTCGTGGGCGACGAGGTAGTTGATCACCGGCGCCGGCGCCATCATGATCCGCCATGAGAACGACAGGGTTCCGTCCGAGGTGCACGAGCCCCAGCGGCTCGACGTGTCGCGGAAGCGGATCGCCTTGGCGCGGCGGCCGGCGGCCTCGCAGTGCTTTGCCACCATCGCCTCGATGTCGCGCTTGGCTTCGCGCTTGAGGAAGTCTGCGACGCGTCGCGCCAGATGCGTGCGGTCGCCATGAACGACAAGCGTCGGTCCGCTTTCGTCCTGCGACTGGCGCACCGTTCCGCGCGTTCCGCCTTCATGGACGATCAGATGCGGGGTGCCGCGGATCGGGATCTTGATGCCCGGGCGCACCTGCGGCCTGTCAGGCACCTTGGCGAGGCGCTGTTCCAACCAGCCCTGGTGGCGGTCGAGAAACCGGTCGACCTCGCCCTGGCGCAGGCCGGGCGGCACGGTGATGCGCAGGCCGCGGCCGCCGGCGTCGATGCGCAGCGTCAGCCGCCGCGCCCGGTCGTTCTCGACGATCCTGAGCGGCAGCGTGCGGCCCGCGACGACGTGATCCCGCTCCTGGACGGGAGCAGGCGCTGGCTTTGTCAGCTTGCGGAAGAAGCCAAAGGACATGGGGCGAGACTAGATGATTCGAGGGAAATCGGAGCAAAAGAAAACGGCGCCGCATGCACGGCGCCGTTGGCGTTCATCGCGTGGGTGCGGCCTCAGTCGTCAAGCAGGCCTGACTTGCCGCCCTTCTTGGGCGTGACCGTGGGTGCCGTCGGCTTGTTGCGCTTGGCCATGAAGCGGTCGAAGTCGTCCTGGTCCTTGGCCCGGCGCAGTTCGCGGGCATAGGTGTCGAACTCGTCGCGCATCTCGTCCAGCTTGCGGCGCTCTTCGTTGAGGCGCTCGAGTTCCTTCTCGCGCCAGTCGTCGAAGGCGACGTTGCCGGTCTGGGCGCTGGCCCGGTAGGAAGCCCGGCGGCAGCCGGCGAAGACGCCGTCGGTCGCACGGTTTACGTCGCGCTTGAAACCGTCAAGCCGGTCGCCCCAGATGATGTAGGCAAGCATGGCGAGGCCGAGCGGCCAGAACACCATGAAGCCGATCACCATCAATGCGATGGTCGCCGGCGTCCAGGCCGGACGGATCAGTGCAGTCGTGTTCATCTGTCTCCCGTTCCTTCTATCGGTGGCAGCCAGGTCGGCTGCTTGGAATCGAGATGGGAAGACAAAAATGGCGATTCAAGACGGTGCCGGGCAAAACCGGACAAGGCCTTGCGAATCCTAGCCCTTTTTCAAGTTTTCCAGCACCAGAACGACCAATCCGGCAACCAGTCCCCAGAAAGCCGAGCCGACACCGAGCAGCGTCAGCCCCGAGGCTGTGACGACGAAAGCCGTCGTCGCGGCCATGCGATGGTGCTCGTCCTTGAGCGCGATCGCCAGCGCATTGGCCAGCGAGGCCATCAGCGCCAGCCCCGCCACCAGCACGATCAGGCTCGGCGGCAGCACCGCGAAGATCGCCACCAGCGAGGCGCCGAAGGCGGCGAAGACGACATAGGCCAGCGCATAGTACGGTCCCGTCTTCCAGCGCTCCTTCATGTCGGGATGCACGTCCGGGCCGGTGCATATCGCCGCCGAGATTGCCGCGAGATTGGTGGTCGAGGCGCCGAACGGCGCAGACAGCACCGAGAACAGCCCGGTTACCCCGATCAGCGGGCCGGGCTCGGGGTGGTAGCCGGCGGCGCGCAGCACGGCGAGGCCGGAAAGGTTCTGCGAAGCCATGGTGACGAGGTAGAGCGGCACGGCCAGGCCGATGATGGCGGTGGCGGTGAACTCGGGCGCGATCAGCGTCAGTGTCGACAGTTCCGGTGCCGGCAGGCCGCCGACGCGGCCGGTGAGGAACGCCGCCAACCCGCCGCCGACCAGCACGACCAGAACCGACAGCGCCGGATTGTAGAGCCGGATCAGGAAAAACGCGGCAATCAGCGGCAGGATCAGCCATGGGTCGGACGGCACGGTCTTTGCCGCATTGATGGCGAAGGTCACGACGATGCCGGCCAGCATGGCAGAAGCAACTGAGGCCGGGATGCGCGAGATCAACTGCGTCAGCGGCTTGATCAGTCCGGTCAGCACCAGAAGCACGCCGGTGACGAGAAAGGCACCGACCGCCTCGCCGATGGTGAAGCCGCTGCTCGCCGCGATCAGTGCCGCGCCCGGCGTCGACCAGGCGGTGATGACAGGCATCTTCGTCCGCCACGACAGCCATGCGGTCTCCAGCGCCATGGCAAGGCAGATGGCGGTCACCCAACTCGCCGTCTGCACCTGCGTCGCGCCGACGGCGTCGGCGGCGGCGATGATGATCGCCAGCGTGCCGCCGAAGCCGACGATTGCCGCAACGAAGGCCGAGATCGGGATCGAGATGCGCATGCGCTCAGCCCACCCGGCTATTCATTTCGCTGACCGCGCGGGTCAACAGATCGAGGTCTTCGGGCCGTGACAGCCGGTGGTCGCCGTTGGGCACCAGCGACAGCGTCGCATCGTCGGCGGGCAGAAGACTCATCAGCTTCAGCGCGTGGCTGTGTGGCACGTCGGGATCGGCAAGGCCCTGAATGATGTGGACGGGGCAATGGGTGTGGATCGGTCCGGTCATGACCAGGTTTTGGCGGCCGTCCTCGATCAGGGCGCGGGTATAGATGTAGGGCTCCGGCGAATACTCCGACGGCTCCTCGAAATAGCCCTTCTCGGCGAGGTCTTTCCGCTGCGCCTCGGTCAGCGCCGGTTCGACCAGCTCTGCGGTGAAGTCGGGCGCCGGTGCCAGAAGCACGAGGCCGGCGACGCGGTCGCCCTCGCCTGCCTTGTTGAGTTCGTCGTTCATCCTGAGCGCAATCCAGGCGCCCATCGACGAGCCGACCAGCACCTGCGGCCCCTTCGTGAATTGGCGGAATACCGCCAGGCTCTCGGCCAGCCATTTCGAGATCGTGCCGTCGGCAAAGGCGCCGCCGCTTTCGCCGTGGCCGGAATAGTCGTGGCGCAGGAAGGAGCGCCCCTCGCCTGCGGCCCAGGTGGCCAGCGTCTCCGCCTTGGTTCCCAGCATGTCCGATTTGTAGCCGCCGAGCCAGACAACGCCGGGTGCTGCGCCGTCCTGATACCTTACGGCGATGCGGGTGTTGTCGACCTCGATGAAGTCCGGTGTGCTGGCAGTCATGTCAAATCCCCTCGGCACGGACTTGTGGCACAGCCGGCCCGATGCGGAAAGTGCCGCAAGAATCGTTCTTTTGGGGCAGTTCGCATGTGCGGAAGCAGGTGATTTGTTGCGAGTGCTGTGTTATTGACTTCGCCCGCGCGCTCCCCACATTGGCGCGTCCGCAAACATGACAACGTCAATGGCTCGAGGAGACAACGACCATTCGCAGACCTTTTAAAGCAGCCGCACCCACCAAGGACGGCCCGCGCGCTAACCGTGACATCCGGGTTCCCCGGGTCCAGTTGATCGACGTCGACGGTTCCAACCGTGGCGATGTTTCCATCAACGACGCACTCCTGGCCGCCGAAGAGGCAGGCCTCGATCTCGTAGAAATTTCCCCCAACGCCCAGCCGCCCGTCGTCAAGATTCTTGACCTCGGCAAGCTGAAATACGCCAACCAGAAGAAGGCGGCCGAGGCGCGCAAGAACCAGAAGGTCATCGAGATCAAAGAGATCAAGATGCGCCCGAACATCGACGACCACGACTACGAGACCAAGATGAAGGCGGTTCGCCGCTTCTTCGAGGAAGGCGACAAGGTCAAGCTGACGCTCAGGTTCCGTGGCCGCGAGATGGCGCATATGGAACTCGGCATGCAGCTCCTCAACAAGGTCCGTGAGGAAACTGCCGCCATCGCCAAGGTTGAGGCCGAGCCCAAGCTCGAAGGCCGCCAGATGATGATGGTGCTCGCGCCGCGCTGACGCCTGGTGCGAGAGCCGCCCGAAAATCGACATAGATTTTCGGGGTTCTCGGCGCGACTGACACTGCCGGAGCGTTTTTGCGCGTCCGAAAGGACGCGCAGCGCTCCGCGGCTTCCGGCAGCCCTGCCGGAACGAGGCCATTTCTCCTGCAAGGCGCCGAGCGACAAACTCGCCACAAGCGAGCGGCTGGCGAGTGGAAAGCAATGAGCGAGCCGGAATACAAGGGCCTGGGCAGCTACCAGCACAGGCGCCGCATCGTGCTTGCCGCGTTGATCGTGGCGCTGTTCGCAGCGTTGCTGTTCGGCCAGTCCTCCTTCCCGCCCGACACGACGATCCATGAAGTCGTCGAAATGGCCGGCATCCTGATGATCTTCCTCGGCATCGTCGGCAGGCTCTGGTGCACGCTCTACATCGGGGGGCGCAAGTCGGGCGAGATCGTTACCGGCGGACCTTATTCGATGACCCGCAATCCGCTCTATGTCTTCTCGACGCTGGCTGCCGCCGGCGTCGGCGCGCAGATGGGCTCGATCGTCGTCAGCATCGGCTTTGCGCTCATGTGTGCCCTTGCCTTCCACGTCGTCATCCTGCGCGAGGAAAAGCACCTCGGACACCTCTTCGGCCCCGAATACGCTGCCTATGTCGCCCGGGTTCCGCGTTTCGTTCCCGACATCTCCCTTTACAAGGAGGGCGACACCGGCCGCTTCAAGCCGAAGCTGTTGCTGAACACGTTGCTTGACGGTCTCGTCTTTCTGGTGGCCCTTCCTGTGTTCGAGCTGATCGACCACGCCCAGGTCACCGGCGCTCTGCCGGTGCTGTTCCGCCTCCCCTGAGGCCGCGGGTTCATTGCTCTTGCGCCCCTTTCAGGGTGTTGCACTGCGCCAAACTTCCGCGTATATAGCCGCGTCCCAGAACCGCCCGGCAGGGCATGCCGTGGCGGTTTCATTTGCTTTTCGGGCTTTGGTCGGCCTGAAAACAACAACATGAAGGGATTTCGACAGCGCTTTCGGGTGCAACGGGATCCTGAAGAACGGAGTAGCAAAATGCCCAAGATGAAGACCAAATCCGCTGCCAAGAAGCGGTTCAAGATCACCGCGACCGGCAAGGTCCTGGCGGCTGCCGCCGGCAAGCGCCATGGCATGATCAAGCGTTCCAACAAGTTCATTCGCGATGCCCGTGGCACGATGGTTCTGGCTGAACCGGACGGCAAGAAGGTCATCAAGAATTTTCTGCCGAACGGCCTCTGAGCACTCGGCCTGGATAGCGTTTTAAGGAGATCATGACATGGCACGTGTAAAAAGGGGCGTAACCGCCCACGCCAAGCACAAGAAGGTTCTGCAGGCTGCCAAGGGCTTCTACGGCCGCCGCAAGAACACCATCCGCATTGCCAAGCAGGCAGTGGAAAAGTCGAAGCAGTACGCTTACCGCGACCGTAAGAACCGCAAGCGCAACTTCCGCGCCCTGTGGGTCCAGCGCATCAACGCCGCGGTTCGCGAGCACGGCCTGACTTACGGCCGCTTCATTGACGGCCTGAACAAGGCCAACATCGAGATCGATCGTAAGATCCTCTCCGACATGGCCATCCATGAGCCGCAGGCATTCGCCGCGCTCGTGGCCAAGGCCAAGGTTGCTCTTGAGTACCTCAAGAACACCACCCCGAATGCTTTTGAAAGCGCTGTTGCTTAACCAGCGCCTTCCCAAGCATCACAGACTTGATTTGGGAAACCCGCGCTGGCACGGCTGGCGCGGGTTTTTCTTTGCAGCAACGAAGGGCCGCTAGGGCCGCAACGGAACTGGACCATGAGCGATCTTGAAACTCTCGAACAGTCGCTGCTGAGCGACATCGCTTCCGCCGTCGACGAGCAGGCGATCGAGGCGGTGCGCGTCGCAGCCCTCGGCAAGAAGGGCTCGGTCTCGGAGATGCTGAAGACCCTCGGCGCGATGAGCCCCGAAGAGCGCCAGACCAAGGGCCCGGCGATCAACGGCCTCAAGAACCGCGTCACCGATGCGCTGTCCGCCCGCAAGAGCGAGCTGCGCGACGTTGCCATCAATGCACGCCTGATCGCCGAAAAGGTCGACGTCACCTTGCCGGTGCGCCAGTCGCCAGCCGAGCGCGGCCGTATCCACCCGATCAGCCAGGTCATTGACGAGATCGCGGCGATCTTCGGCGATCTCGGCTTCGCCATCGCCGAAGGTCCCGATGTCGAGACCGACCACTACAATTTCACCGCGCTGAACTTCCCCGAGGGGCATCCGGCGCGCGAGATGCACGACACCTTCTTCTTCCCGCCCGACCAGAATGGCGAGCGCAAGCTTCTGCGCACCCACACGTCGCCGGTGCAGATCCGCACCATGGAGACGCAGAAGCCGCCGATCCGCATCGTCATTCCGGGCAAGACCTATCGCCAGGATTCCGACGCCACCCACTCGCCGATGTTCCATCAGGTCGAGGGCCTGGTGATCGACAAGACCGCCAACATCGCCAACATGAAGTGGGTGCTGGAGGAGTTCTGCAAGGCGTTCTTCGAGGTGCCTAGCGTCAAGATGCGCTTCCGCCCGTCCTTCTTCCCGTTCACCGAGCCGAGCCTCGAGGTCGACATCCAGTGCGACCGCTCGCGTCCCGGCGAAGTGCGCTTCGGCGAGGGCAACGACTGGATGGAGATCCTCGGCTGCGGCATGGTCCATCCGAACGTGCTGCGCCATGGCGGCCTCGATCCCGACGAATACCAGGGCTTCGCCTGGGGCATGGGCATCGATCGCATCGCCATGCTGAAATACGGCATGCCCGACCTGCGCGCCTTCTTCGACGCCGATGTCCGCTGGCTCCAGCATTACGGCTTCCGCCCGCTCGACATGCCGACCTTGTTCGGTGGCCTGAGCGCATGATCGACGCCGCCGACCGATATGCCGGTGCGGTGACCTTCGCTTTCGGCGACAGTCCCGAACTGGCTGACGAGTTGCTGGCGCTGGTGCTGTCGGGCCGCAAGACCGCGACCTGCGGTGCCTTGCGCGATTTTGGCGGCGCCGAGCCGGTGCCCGAGGTTGGCCGCAGGGATGTCGTGCTCGATAGCCAGGGCCGGCGCGCTGCGGTCATCGAGACGGTATCGGTCGAGCACAAGCGCTTCGACGAGGTCGATGCCGCCTTTGCCGCCGCGGAAGGCGAGGGCGACCTGTCCTACGACTATTGGCGAGAGGCCCACGAGGCCTATTTCGCCCGCAACGGCGGTTATGCGCCTGACATGATTTTGGTTTGTGAGCGGTTCCGCGTGGTGGAAGTGCTCGACCGCAACGACACGAAACGAGTGAACCCATGAAATTCACCCTCTCCTGGCTCAAGGATCATCTCGACACCGACGCCACGCTTGACCAGATCGTCGAGCGGCTGACCTCGATCGGCCTCGAAGTCGAATCCGTCGACGACAAGGCGGCCCTCAAGCCCTTCGTCATCGCCAAGGTGCTGACGGCCGAGCGTCATCCTGACGCCGACAAGCTGCAAGTGCTGACCGTCGACACCGGCGACGGCAAGCCGGTCCAGGTCGTCTGCGGCGCGCCCAATGCGCGCGCCGGCCTGGTCGGTGCCTTCGCCGCTCCGGGTGCATACGTTCCCGGCATCGACGTCACGCTGTCGGTCGGCAAGATCCGCGGTGTCGAAAGCCACGGCATGATGTGCTCCGAGCGCGAGCTGCAGCTGTCGGACGAGCACAACGGCATCATCGACCTGCCGGCCGATGCGCCTGTCGGCACGTCCTTCGCCGCCTATGCTCATCTCGACGACCCGATGATCGAGATCAACCTGACGCCCAACCGCCCCGACGCCACCAGCGTCCACGGCATCGCGCGCGACCTCGCGGCGTCCGGCCTCGGCACGCTCAAGGGCGACGCTGTCACGCCGGTCGCCGGCGAAGGCGATTGCCCGGTCAAGGTCTCGATCGAGGCGCCGGAGCTCTGCCCGGGCTTCGCGCTGCGCCTTGTGCGCGGCGTCAAGAACGGCCCCTCGCCAAAGTGGATGCAGCAGCGCCTGCTCGCCATCGGCCTGCGCCCCATCAACGCGCTGGTCGACATCACCAACTACGTCACCTTCGACCGCGGCCGGCCGCTGCACGTCTTCGACGCCAGGAAGGTCGCCGGCAATCTGGTTGTCCGCCGTGGCCGCGAGGGCGACAAGGTCATGGCGCTCGACGGCCGCGAATATGCCCCGACCACCGAGATGTGTGTCATCGCTGACGACAACGGCGTCGAGTCGATTGCCGGTATCATGGGCGGCGAGCATTCCGGCTGCGATGAGAACACCACCGACGTGCTGATCGAATCGGCGCTTTGGGACCCGATCACCACGGCCCGCACCGGCCGCACGCTCGGCATCATCACCGATGCGCGCTACCGCTTCGAGCGTGGCGTCGACCCTGAATTCATGGTTCCCGGCGTCGAGCTGGCGACGAAGCTGGTGCTGGAGCTCTGCGGCGGCCAGCCGACGAAGACCGATGTTGTCGGCTATGCCGGCCACAAGGCCAAGGTCGTTTCCTTGCCGCTTTCGGAGATCAAGCGCCTGACCGGCATCGAGGTGGCGAAGGCCGAAAGCCTCGACATCCTCACCCGCCTCGGCTTCGGCGTGAACGGCAGCAGCGACGTCGTCGATGTCACCGTGCCGTCCTGGCGCCCCGATGTCGACGGCAAGGCCGACCTCGTCGAAGAGGTCATGCGCATCCACGGCGTCGACAACATCGCGCCGCAGCCGCTGGGCGCCCATGACGCCGTCAACGGCAAGATCCTGACCACGCTGCAGATACGCACCCGCTCGGCGCGGCGCGCGCTTGCCGTGCGTGGCATGATGGAGGCCGTCACCTGGTCGTTCATCCCGGCGAAGCACGCCGAGCTGTTCGGCGGCGGCCAGCCCAGCCTCAAGCTGTCGAACCCGATTGCAGCGGACATGTCCGACATGCGGCCTTCGCTGCTGCCGGGCCTGATCGCTGCCGCCCAGCGTAATGCCGACCGCGGCGTCGGCGACGTCGCGCTGTTCGAAGTCTCGGGCACCTATGAGAGCGACACGGCCGAGGGCCAGCGTCGCGTCGCCGCCGGCGTCCGCCGCGGCACCGCCAAGCTCGAGGGTTCGGGCCGTAGCTGGTCGGGCAATGCGGGCAATGTCGGCGTCTTCGACGCCAAGGCCGATGCCATCGCCGCACTCGAAGCCTGCGGCGCGCCCGTCGACCGGCTGCAGATCGAAACCGGCTCGCCTGAGTGGTACCATCCTGGCCGTTCCGGCGTCATCAAGCTCGGCCCCAAGGTCGTGCTCGGCACCTTCGGCGAGTTCCATCCGAGGACGCTCGAAGGCCTCGACGTGTCGGGCCCGCTCTGCGGCTTCGAGGTCTACGTCGACGCCGTGCCCGAGCCCAAGGCCAAGCCGACCAAGACCAAGCCGAGGCTCGATCTGTCGGCCTTCCAGGCGGTCAAGCGCGACTTCGCCTTTGTCGTCGACAAGGCCGTCGAGGCCGGCACCCTGACCCGCGCGGCACTCGCTGCCGACAAGAAGCTGATCACTGCTGTGTCGGTGTTCGACATCTTCGAAGGCGCGTCGCTCGGCGAAGGCAAGAAGTCGGTCGCCATCGAGGTGTCGATCCAGCCGGTCGAAAAGACGCTGACCGACCAGGATTTCGAGGCGCTCGCGGCCCGTATCGTCGAGAACGTCAAGAAGCAGACCGGCGGCGCGCTGCGCAGCTGACCTCCGGGTAGCCAAATACGAACAAAAGGCCGGGCCTGGCGCCCGGCCTTGCTCGTTGCCGGGAAACATTCGCCCTTCCCGCACGTTGAAGCCAGCGATGCTGCGCAACACGACAACCCGCTACGGCTGGGCCGCCATCATCCTTCATTGGCTGATCGGGCTGATCTTCATCGGCCAGTTCGCGCTGGGCTGGACGATGGTCCGCATTGCCAGCCAGCGCACCGCCTTTGAGCTGATCCAGCTGCACAAATCCTTTGGCTTCCTGCTGCTCGGGCTGGTGCTCATCCGCATCGGCTGGCGGTTCGCCAATCTGAGTCCGGAACTGCCCGAAGAGGTCGGGCCGATGGAGCGGCTGGCGGCTCCCTCGGTGCACTTCCTGCTCTATGCGGCGCAGCTTGTGGTGCCGTTGTCGGGTTGGGTGCTGGTTTCCGTCTCGGTGCTCGAAATCCCATCCGTTCCGTTCAATCTCTTCGTCATGCCGCATCTGCCGCTCGGCGTCTCCGAGCAGGCTGAGGACTTCTGGATCTTCGGCCACAAATGGCTCGCCTATGCCGGTATCGCTTTGGTCGTGTTGCACATTCTCGCGGCGCTGAGACACCATTTCTGGCTGCGCGATGTCGTGTTGGTCAGGATGATTTCGCCCCTTATCGCAAGACGGGCGCGAAAGCCGGAATAGCAGCCGAGGCCGATTCGTTGGTCTCGGTGCGCGGCTCATATGGGCCGTGCCCTCAGGGAGTATGGTGACATGTCTTTGCGTGTTCTTGGCGTAGCAGCCCTCGTTGCCTTCGGCCTGGTCGACAGCACCGCCTCGGCGGTGGCGCTGTCGGATGCCGCCGGCCGGTATGCCATTTCCAACAACGGTTCGAGCATCCGCTTTGCCATCGGCAAGATCGGCGGTGGCGGGCTGAACGGCGCCTTTGGCCAGTTCAAGGGCACGATCCGCATCGATGGCGGCGATATCGGCCGTTCACGCGTCGACCTGACCATCTTCCCCGACAGCGTCGGCACCGGCCAGGGCCGCATCGATGCCTTCCTGAAGTCGGACGCTGTCTTCGACGTCGCCAATTCGCGCCAGATCATCTTCCGCTCGACGTCGGTGCAGCGCACCGGCGACAATTCGGCCGTCATCACCGGACAACTGACGGCGCGCGGCCACACCTTCTCCGAAAAGTTCGCCGTCGAGCTGCAGGGCATGAAGGGTGGGCAGATCCGCTTCCATGTCAGCGGCAAGGTGTTCCGGTCGCGCTACCAGATGGATGTCGGCACGCCGATCTATTCCAACATCGTCGCCTTCGACATGGAGTTCAGCGGCCGCCGCGGCTGAGCGCCGTCGCCTGAAACCTCTGGCATTTCGCTGCTGCTTCCGCCAAGCTCGGCCACGCGGCCGGGCTGGCGCGCAGTCCATTTCGGGAGAGGTCAGATGTTTCGCTGGGGCGTACTTTCGACAGCCAAGATCGGCCGCGAGCAGCTGCTGCCGGCGATCGCCGATTCCACCAACGGCGTGGTCGCTGCGATCGCCAGCCGTGATGTCGCCAAGGCCCGCGCGCTGGCCGACCGTTTCGGCGCACCCTATGCCTTCGGCTCCTATGACGAGCTGCTCGCTTCGGACGCAGTCGACGGCGTCTACATTCCGCTGCCGACCTCTCAGCATCTCGAATGGGCGGCGAAGGCCGCCGAGGCCGGCAAGCATGTGCTGGTCGAAAAGCCGCTGGCGCTGAACGCGGCCGACATCGCGCCGCTGATCGAGATCCGCAAGCGCAACAAGGTCATCGTCTCCGAAGCCTTCATGGTCACCTACCATCCGCAATGGCTCAAGGTGCGCGACCTGATCGCGTCGGGCGCCATCGGCAAGCTCAGGCATGTCCAGGGCGCGTTTTCCTATTTCAACGTCGACCCCAACAACATGCGCAACCAGCTCGACCTTGGCGGCGGCGCCTTGCCCGACATCGGGGTCTATCCGACCGTGTCGACGCGGTTTTCGACCGGCAAGGAGCCGCTGCGCGTCCAGGCCAGCATCGAGCGCGACCCGAAATTCGGCACCGACATCTATTCCAGCGTACGCGCCGACTTCGGCGGGTTCGAGCTGTCCTTCTACCTCTCGACCCAGCTTGCCAACCGCCAGCTGATGGTCTTCCACGGCGACAAGGGCTTCATCGAGGTGCGCTCCCCCTTCAATGCCGGGCTTTACGAGCAGGAGCGCGTCGAGCTGCACAATGCCGGCCACAATGAAACGACGGTGTTCCATTTCTCCGGCGCCAAGCAGTACCGGCTCGAGGTCGAGGCCTTCGTGCGCGCAGCACAAGGCGGTTCCGACCATGTCTTTTCGCTGGAGGAGTCGGTGCTCAACCAGAAGGTCATCGACGCCATCTTCCGCGCCGGCGAGCATGACGGCTGGGAGGCTGTGTAGTCACCGGATCCGGTATGCTTGTCGAGATGTGACCAAGGGCGGGCCGTGTGCTAGGGAGCACGGCATGACCTGTTCGACGAGCTTGGTGCGATGATTCCCTGGACCGTACTCGATACCGCGAAGATTCCCGGTGGTGGCGAACTGCGCCTCAAGCAGCGCGGCACCGAGTTCTCGATCATGCTCGGTACCAACGAGCTGATGAACAGCCGCCTGAGCGGCTCCGAGGAAGCGCTGGCGAAACTGGCCTGCGACCGCATCGGCGGCCGTTCGAAGCCGACGATCCTGATCGGCGGGCTCGGCATGGGCTTCACCCTGCGCGCCGCGCTCGCCTTGCTCGGCAGGGACGCCCGCATCGTCGTCGCCGAACTGGTGCCCGAGGTGATCGCCTGGGCGCGCGGGCCGATGGCCGAGGTATTCGGCGGCTGCCTCGACGACCCGCGCGTCGAGATCCTGGAGGGCGATGTCGGTCGCCTGATCCGCGATGGCGCCGGTGCGTATGATGCCATCCTGCTCGATGTCGACAACGGCCCCGAAGGCCTGTCGCGCGACGCCAATGACAGCCTCTACAACTATGCCGGCCTGCATGCGGCGAAGACCGCGCTGAAGCCGGGCGGCGTGCTGACGGTCTGGTCGCAAGGGCCGGACAAGTCGTTTTCGCGGCGCTTGCACGAGAGCGGTTTCGTCGTCGACGAGGTCAAGGTCCGGGCCAGCACCAGGGGCGGCGGGGCCCGCCATGTCGTCTGGGTCGCCGCCAGTGGCGGAGTGCCCAAGGCGAAGGGCCGGAGGTAGGGCGCTCTTCCCTTCTCCCTTGTGGGAGAAGGTGCCCGAAGGGGCGGATGAGGGGTGCTGGACGGAGTGCCACACTTCCGAACCTCCCGACGACATCCATTTCTCCACCCTCTCACTCCTTCCAACACCCCTCATCCGACCTCGCTTCGCTCGGCTGCCACCCGGCCCTCCGCTATGGCTCCGGGCGTTCGTCGTTGGAAAAGCCAAATCGTTGGCTTTTCCTGGCCTTCGGCCACCACTCCTCACCCCACAAGGGGAGAAGGCAAGTGCTCGCCTTGCCACGCTCGCTTTCGCGCCTGACCATTGTCAAAGAGCGCTCCCTTGCCGGGAGGTAGTTCGGGAAGCGGGGCGCGAGGCCGTGCCTTCCGATAATTAGTATGTGGCGCGACGTTCGCGCCCCGCCCGGTTGCTTGCCCCGCTCAGTCGCCTCGGCTTTCACCGCCAGCCGCCGCAAGGCCCGGGCTTGGGGGCTCATCACCCAGCAGGAGAACCGACCTCCTGCCAGCCCGGCACCGGCGCTTCCTCCCGCTGCCCGGTGCGCACCGGGGTCCCGTGGAAGATCGCAAGGTGAATGATACGGGAGGTGGAGAGGGGGTGGAAAAACGGGGACGGTCTATCCACGCGGGCTGCTGACAGATGGTGACAGCCAATCGCGACTGAGGAGATGTTGCAAGACTTCCCGCGTGGCGATTAATGTTCAAAAAACGCAAAAACGGTGGAACTCTCTCCCCGCCCCCGGCACCAAAATCACCACCACACCCCGCCTCGCGTCACCCGGATGCGCGGGCGCCCGCCATCGGGCGGGTTGATCGATATGTCGCTGGCCGGCCGGGTGTCGTCGGCGAAGTCGCTGTTGGCCGCGTTGATGAAGCCGCGGGCGCCGCCCGGCAGGTAAGTGCCGGGATGCGCACGGATCTTCGGGATCATCGAGGGCCGTGGCGCGCGCGGCAGGTCCGGTGCGCCGGCGACGGCAAGTTCATCGGCGACCTCCGCTCCCTTCAGCGCCCGCAGCCGGGCGACGCGGTCGGCGGTCAGTGGGTGGCTGCGCAGAACCGAAGGGTCGGGAATGCGGCCGCTGGGCAGGATGATGTTTTCCCACAGCTTGCCTTGCGCGCGTTCGAGCTTGGTCAGCGCCGAGGCCAGCCCATCGGGATCGCCGGTCAAAACCGCGGCGCCAAGGTCGGCATCGAATTCGCGGGTGCGCGACAGCGCCATCTGCAGCAGGCCGCCGACGGTGGGGGCTGCCAGCAGCACCAGCACCGCCAGCCACGGCACCTGGGCGCGGAATCCGCCGGCAAAGCCGAACAGGTTGAAGAACAGCGAAAACAGGCCGACCGTCGACATGAACGAGGTGAAGCGCGACACCATGTCGGCGAAGGCCATGACCTTCACGTCTTCATGGGCGATGTGGCTGATTTCGTGGGCCAGGACGCCGGCCAGCTCGCGCGGGGTGAGGTTGCGGGCGAGCGCGTCGGTGACGGCGATGGCCGCATCGTCGCGGCGGCCGACGGCAAACGCGTTCATCATCTTGGACGGGATGACGTAGAGCTTGGGGACTGCCGGTAGCTCGGCCCGTCGGGCGAGCTCCTCGACGATGCGGAAGCCGGCGGGAAAGTCGGCGGCGCCGACCTGACGCGCCTTGTACATCGACAGCACCATTTGCGGGCTGATGCGCCGCACCGCCCACATCGAGACGGCACCGAAGATCAGCGCATAAAGCAGGCCGGTGCTGCCGGCGAAGGCCCATGCCGTGATGCCGAGCAGCAGCAGGCTGCCGGCCCCGAGCAGCCAGGTTTGCAGCATATTCAGCGTGCGGTTGCGCCGATGCTCGAATAGGTTGATGGAATGCGGTTCGCTCATGCCCCAAATATGAGCTTGCCACAGGCTTTTGCCGAGTCCCGGCGCATGAAATTTGCAGAACGCTTGCGCTGCCAGAAGCCTGTTCTTATATACGCCGCAACACCGCTTCGGCCCGGAAAACCGGTATCCGGAGCGGCATTCTGAGTGAACAGGGGCTTTCGTCGGAACGCCTTTATGGGTCCAGAGAGCCTGCTTAGCGGAGAGAAGACTTTAAAATGGCAAAAGTTATCGGCATCGACCTGGGAACGACCAATTCCTGCGTCGCCGTCATGGACGGCAAGGACGCGAAAGTCATCGAGAACGCGGAAGGCGCGCGCACGACCCCTTCCATCGTCGCCTTCAGCGGTGACGGCGAGCGTCTCGTCGGCCAGCCGGCGAAGCGCCAGGCGGTCACCAATCCTGAAAACACCGTCTTTGCGGTCAAGCGCCTGATCGGCCGCCGCTATGACGATCCGGTCACTGCGAAGGACAAGAAGCTTGTCCCCTACGAGATCGTCAATGGCGACAATGGCGACGCCTGGGTCGAGGCCGGCGGCAAGAAGCAGTCGCCCAGCCAGATCTCGGCAATGATCCTGCAGAAGATGAAGGAAACGGCGGAAGCCTATCTCGGCGAGAAGGTCGAAAAGGCCGTCATCACCGTTCCGGCCTATTTCAACGACGCCCAGCGCCAGGCCACCAAAGACGCCGGCAAGATCGCCGGCCTCGAAGTGCTACGCATCATCAACGAGCCGACCGCGGCCGCACTGGCCTATGGCCTCGACAAGACCGAAGGCAAGACCATTGCGGTCTATGACCTTGGCGGCGGCACCTTCGATATCTCGGTTCTCGAAATCGGCGACGGCGTGTTCGAGGTCAAGTCGACCAACGGCGACACCTTCCTCGGCGGCGAAGACTTCGACATGCGCCTGGTCGAGTACCTGGCGGCCGAGTTCAAGAAGGAACAGGGCATCGACCTGAAGAACGACAAGCTGGCCCTGCAGCGCCTCAAGGAAGCTGCCGAAAAGGCCAAGATCGAGCTTTCGTCGACGACCCAGACCGAAATCAACCTGCCCTTCATCACCGCTGACGCGACCGGTCCCAAGCATCTGACGCTGAAGCTGTCGCGCGCCAAGTTCGAGCAGCTGGTCGACGACCTCGTCCAGCGCACGATCGAGCCGTGCAAGGCTGCGCTCAAGGATGCCGGCCTCAAGGCTGGCGAGATCGACGAAGTGGTCCTGGTCGGCGGCATGACCCGCATGCCCAAGATCCAGGAGATCGTGAAGCAGTTCTTCGGCAAGGAGCCGCACAAGGGCGTCAACCCCGATGAGGTGGTTGCTCTTGGTGCCGCCATCCAGGCCGGCGTGCTGCAGGGCGACGTCAAGGACGTGCTGCTGCTCGACGTGACCCCGCTGTCGCTCGGCATCGAGACGCTGGGTGGCGTGTTCACCCGCCTGATCGAGCGCAACACCACGATCCCGACCAAGAAGAGCCAGGTCTTCTCGACGGCTGAGGATTCTCAGTCGGCGGTGACCATCCGCGTCTTCCAGGGCGAGCGTGAAATGGCGCAGGACAACAAGATGCTCGGCCAGTTCGACCTCGTTGGCATTCCGCCCGCACCGCGCGGCGTGCCGCAGATCGAAGTGACCTTCGACATCGACGCCAACGGCATCGTCAACGTCTCGGCCAAGGACAAGGGCACCGGCAAGGAACACCAGATCCGCATCCAGGCATCTGGCGGCCTGTCGGACGCCGACATCGACAAGATGGTCAAGGACGCCGAGGTGAATGCCGACGCCGACAAGAAGCGCCGTGCGCTGGTCGAGGCACGCAACCAGGCCGAAAGCCTGCTGAACAGCAGCGAAAAGTCGCTCAAGGACTATGGCGACAAGGTCACCGAGGCCGACCGCACCGCGATTTCCGATGCGATCACGGCCCTCAGGACCGCCACCGAAAGCGACGACGTCGAGGCGATCAATGCCAAGTCGCAGACGCTTGCCGAAGCTTCGATGAAGCTCGGCCAGGCGATGTACGAGGCGTCGCAGAAGGAAGCGGCTGAATCCGATGCCGCGGCTGACGCGGCCAAGGACAGCGACGTCGTCGACGCCGATTTCGAGGAAATCGACGACAACGACGATAAGAAGAAGTCGGCTTAAGTGCCCATTTCGAGGCTCTGACAAGAAAGCCCGGCGGTTTGGCCGGGCTTTTTTGCAACCTGAAGCGAAAAAGTGCGGCGAAAGCCGCGCAAACTCTGGCATCGCGGCCTCAGGCTCACTAAATCGAAGCCTGTCGCCAGAACACCGGCAAACAATGCCACAAGACATTGGGCAACCGGCAGCGGGAAGATATGAAAGCTGATTTCTACGAAACGCTGGGCGTCCAGAAGGGCGCTGACGAGAAGGAGCTGAAGTCGGCCTTCCGCAAGCTCGCCATGCAGTTCCATCCCGACCGCAATCCTGGCGACGATGCCTGCGAGCACAAGTTCAAGGAAATCAACGAAGCCTACGAGACGCTGAAGGACCCGCAGAAGCGCGCCGCCTATGACCGCTTCGGCCACGCCGCCTTCGAGAATGGCGGCATGGGCAATGGCGGCGGCGGCGGTTTCGGTTCGGGCGGCTTTGCCGACATCTTCGAGGACATCTTCGGCGACATGATGGGCGGCGGCCGGCGTCGCTCCTCAAACGGTCGCGAGCGCGGCGCCGACCTGCGCTACAACATGGAGATCACGCTCGAGGAGGCCTTTGCCGGCAAGACCGCGCAAATCCGCGTGCCGACGTCGATCCTGTGCACCGAATGCGCCGGCTCCGGCGCCAAGCCGGGCACCCAGCCGGTAACCTGCTCGATGTGCGCCGGCCACGGCAAGGTGCGCGCCAGCCAGGGCTTCTTCTCGATCGAACGCACCTGCCCGCAGTGTCAGGGCCGCGGCCAGACCATCAAGGACCCGTGCGGCAAGTGCGCCGGCCAGGGCCGCGTCACCGAAGAGCGTTCGCTGTCGGTCAACATTCCCTCGGGCATCGAGGACGGCACCCGCATCCGTCTTGCCAATGAGGGCGAAGCCGGCCTGCGCGGCGGCCCGTCGGGCGACCTCTACATCTTCCTGTCGGTCAAGCCGCATGAGTTCTTCCAGCGCGACGGCGCCGACCTCTATTGCAAGGTGCCGATCTCGATGACCACGGCCGCCCTGGGCGGCTCGTTCGAGGTGGCGACGCTCGACGGCACCCAGACGCGGGTGAAGGTGCCTGAAGGCACCCAGAACGGCCGCCAGTTCCGGCTCAAGGGCAAGGGCATGCCGATTTTGCGCCAGCCGCAGATCGGCGATCTCTACATCCAGACAGCGGTCGAGACGCCGCAGAGCCTGACGCGGCGCCAGCGCGAACTGCTCGAAGAATTCGAAAAGCTGTCCTCGACCGAGAATTCGCCGCAATCGAGCGGCTTCTTCTCGCGCATGAAGGACTTTTTCGAGTCCTTCGGGGACAAGTGAGAATTGTTTCTGCCGTAACGTAAATTGAGCCAGCTTTCCGCTTGCCTTGAGCCACTTTGCTGTTATTTCTCCGGCAGCAGGGGTGAGGAGATCAAAGTGATGCCACGCGGTTCCGGATTGCGCAAAACCCTTGCGGCCAAGTTCGACGACGAGTTGAAGTTCTTCAAGGGCTGGATCGACAAGCCGAAAGCCGTCGGCTCGATCGTGCCGACGAGCTCGTTCACCGCAAAGCGCATGGCCTCGGTCATCGACACCAAATCGGGCCTGCCGGTCCTCGAAGTCGGTCCCGGCACCGGCGTCATCACCAAGGCGATCCTGGCCCACGGCGTGAAGCCGGAAGACCTCTACACGGTCGAATACTCCGCCGATTTCGTCCAGCACCTGCGCCGCAACTTTCCCGGCGTCAACGTCATCGAGGGCGACGCCTTCGCGCTCGATGCCACGCTCGGCGACAAGAGCGGGCTGGTCTTCGATTCGGTCATCTCGGGCGTGCCGCTGCTCAACTTTCCCGTTGCCAGCCGCGTCGCCTATCTCGAAGGCCTGCTCAAGCGCATTCCCGCCGGCCGTCCGGTGATCCAGCTCACCTACGGGCCGAAGTCGCCGATCCCGCCGGGGCTGGGCAACTACACGGTCGAGCATTTCGACTTCGTCATCCGCAACATCCCGCCGACGCAGCTTTGGGTCTATCGCCGCGGCAAGCACTGACCTTGCCTTTCCGGCGCAAATCCGGGTCGAAAACCGCTTCACGTTTGCCCGATTTGCTCTATACCCGCAGCCATGAGACTGAGCGCGCGTGGAAACGCGCGCAACAGGATGGTTGATGCCGATAATCCCCAGGATCCTCGTCTTCGCCGGTTCGACCAGGACAGGCGCCTATAGCGGCCGGACCGCCGACTGCGCCCAGAAGGAACTGGCGCTGCAGGGCGCCGACGTGACCCGCATCTCGCTGGCCGACTATGAGCTGCCACTGATGAACGAGGATCTCGAGGAGCAGGAAGGCGTACCCGAAAACGCCTTGAAGCTCGCCCGCCTGATCGACATGCATGACGCCGTGCTGATCGCCACGCCTGAATATAACGGCTCGATGCCGCCGCTGCTCAAGAACGCCATCGACTGGGTCAGCCGTGTCAGCCGCGACGGCACCACGCGGCTTCGGCCCTACCCCGACAAGTTGGTGGCCATCTGCTCTTCGTCCGACGGCCATTTCGCCGGCATCCGCAGCGCCACCCATCTGCGTGCCGTGCTGTCGCACATCCAGATGGACGTGATCTCGCCGCAGGTTTCGGTGCCGCATGGCGGCCAGGCCTTCGACGAGAACGGCGATTTCCGCGAAGAACGCCTGCGCAAGGGCATGGAGCGGCTGTGCCGCGAACTGATCCAGCGGGCGATACTGCTGTCAACGAGGACCGAGCCATGAAGATCGAAGCAATGCGTGACCGGCTGATCGTCGGGCTCGACGTGCCCAGTGTGAAGGACGCCGAACAGGTGGTCCGCGACCTCGACGGCACCGCCACCTTCTTCAAGATAGGCTACCAGTTGGCCTTTGCCGGCGGTCTCGACTTCGCCCGAGAGCTTGCCAGCGACGGCAAGAAGGTGTTCCTCGACATGAAGCTGCTCGACATCGACAACACGGTGGCCAAGGGCGTCGAGAACATCGTCAAGATGGGCATGGCGATGCTGACGCTGCATGCTTACCCCAAGGCGATGAAGGCAGCGGTGGAAGCGGCCAGGGGCAGCGACCTGCGCCTGCTGGCGGTCACCGTGCTGACCTCGATGGACGAAAAGGACATGATCGACGCTGGCTACGAGTACGACCCGCACACGCTGGTGCTGCGCCGTGCCGAGCAGGCACTCAAGGCGGGCATGGGCGGCATCGTCTGCTCGGCCAGCGAGGCGTCCGCGGTGCGTCGCATCGTCGGCCCAAACATGGCGGTCGTCACCCCCGGCATCCGCCCGGCGGGCAGCGACCATGGCGACCAGAAGCGCGTCGTTACCCCTGCCGACGCCATCCGCAACGGCTCGAGCCACCTCGTCGTCGCCCGGCCGATCGTCGGCGCAGTTGACAGGCGGGCTGCGGCGCAGGCTATCCTCGAAGAAATGGCGCAGGCCTGAGCATTTTTCGGGGAGGAAATTGATGACCAAGGCTTACTGGATCGCACGCGTCGACGTGCGCGACCCCGAGGGCTACAAGGGCTATGTCGCTGCCGCGAAACCGGCCTTCGAACGCTTCGGCGCCAAGTTCATCGCCCGCGGCGGCGCTCATGAAGCCGTGGAAGGCCCCGGCCGCGCCCGCAACGTCATCATCGAATTCGCCTCGATGGAAGACGCGCGCAACTGTTACTTCTCGCCCGAGTACCAGCACGCGAAATCGATCCGTCAGCAATTCGCCGATGGCGAGATCATGCTGGTCGAGGGTGTCTGACCACTACGCCTGCCGCTATGCTGGAGGCATGCGGCCGGTGCGGACGGAATAGGCGACGTCATGCCGGCCGGCCTGCTCGGCCTGGCGCGCGGCGGCCTCGAAATCATAGGGTACGGCTCGCAGTTCTGCCGCCCACCCGTCGGCAAGGCTTTCGACGATTGCATATCGCGCATGGGGAGCCCCGGCCTCCATCACATGCGGGACGGGCGTCGTGTCGCGATATCCAGGCATGCCGACACTGCCAGGGTTGACGATTAGGATGCTACCGGCGGAAGCGATGCGTGGAATATGGGTGTGGGCGCACAGGACCAGGCGCGCCTTGCCGATCCCTGCAAGCCTGGGAAGGATGGCTTCCTCCGCATCCAGCATCGGGCGGCCGGAACTGACGTCCTCGAGAAGATATTCCAGATCGCCGCCCGCTGGGCTTCCATGGCAGGCAAAGACCTGTCCATCCGCGAGTTCGAGTGTCCCTGGCAGGCTTGCCATCCATTCGAAATGCGCGCCGGTCAGGCGGGGGCTCGCAAAGGCATCCGACAGGCCCGTGCCGCCTTGGAGCAATTGGCGCTCGTGGTTCCCGGCAATCGTGGGGCATTCGAGGTCAATCTGCATGTCGGTACTGCGGGCCGGATCGAAAGGCCCTGAGACAAGATCGCCGAGATTGACGATGAGGTCGGGTGCGGAGGCCCGTATGTGGGCCAGGACCGCCTCGAGCGCCAGCGCGTTTCCGTGAACATCAGCAATGGCAGCAATTCGCATTGAACCCCCGATTTTCGTGCCGACACCGACGCTAGTGCAAGCCGGCGTCGCCGACAAACTGCGGCTTCTGCGGCGGATCGACAAACGCTCGGTTGACTGCGTGGTACCCCAACTGCCCGTTCCCACGCCATCTTTCGGCGGTGCACAATGTCAAGGCATGGCATTTGTAAGCCGGCGGCCGCGATGGAAACGCTTTTTCAACAGCTTGGACTAAAGGATGACCCTGTTTCGCACCAAGTCGCATATTGCATCGCAGCAGATGTTTGCTACCTTTCGCTGCATTGCATGACGGGCCTCCGGCCGGCTCGCCTCCCCGAATGGCCGTATGAGGACATCATGTTTTACCAGCTCTATGAATCGACCCACGCCGCGCTGCAGCCGGCGCGCGCCTATGCGGATGCGGTCAAACTGTTCTATTCCAACCCGCTCAATCCGTTTTCGCACATGCCGCTGGGCCGCTCGGTGGCGGCGATGGCGGAACTGTTCGAACGCACCACGCGCCGCTATGGCAAGCCGCAGTTCGGCCTCGACAAGACGGTGGTCGACTGGCAGCCGGTGGCGGTGACCGAGAAGGTCGCCTGGTCGCGGCCGTTCTGCAACCTGATCCGTTTCGAACGCGACCTGCCGGCGGGCCGCCGTCCCGACCCCAAGCTGCTGATCGTCGCGCCGATGTCGGGCCACTACGCCACGCTGCTGCGCGGCACGGTCGAGGCGATGCTGCCGCATGCCGACGTCTACATCACCGACTGGACTGACGCCCGCATGGTGCCGGTGATCGAGGGCAAGTTCGACCTCGACGACTACATCGATTACGTCATCGACATGTTCCATGCGCTCGGGCCGGACACCCACGTGATGGCGGTATGCCAGCCTTCGGTTCCGGTGCTGGCGGCGGTGGCGGTGATGGAAGCGCGCGGCGATCGCTTCGTGCCTTCGAGCATGACGCTGATGGGCGGACCGATCGACACCCGGCGCAACCCGACCGCAGTCAACGAACTCGCCGAGAAGAAGAGCATCGAGTGGTTCCGCGACAACGTCATCATGCAGGTGCCATGGCCTGCGCCCGGCTTTGCCCGCGACGTCTATCCGGGCTTCCTGCAGCTGTCGGGCTTCATGACCATGAACCTCGACCGCCACATCATCGCCCACAAGGACTTCTTCATGCACCTGGTGAAGAACGACGGCGACAGCGCGGAGAAGCACCGCGACTTCTACGACGAATATCTCGCGGTGATGGACCTGACCGCCGAGTTCTATCTCCAGACGGTCGACACCGTGTTCGTGCGCCACGCCTTGCCCAAGGGCGAGATGACCCACCGCGGCCAGCCGGTCGACACCTCGGCGATCCGCAATGTCGCGCTGTTCACCGTCGAAGGCGAGAATGACGACATTTCCGGCCTCGGCCAGACCCAGGCCGCGCACGACCTGTGCAGCAACATCCCCGCGGACATGAAGGCGCACTACATGCAGCCGGCTGTCGGCCACTATGGTGTCTTCAACGGCTCGCGCTTCCGCGCCGAGATCGTGCCGCGCATCGTCGACTTCATGACCAGCTACGGCGCCTCCGCGCGCAAGCCGGCCAAGCCGCAGCTAGTCCGCAAGGCCTGATTTCAGGCCGCCAGCCGCCAACCCGTCTTATCCACAGCAAGGCCCGGCGCCAACCGCCGGGCCTTGCTGCATTGTGGCGCCGCCTGGATAGGCAAGGGACGCCCTAACCCTTTGAATCCGCACAGCGCGCATGCCGAAAGCCGTTTGCCGGCGTGTGCGCCGGCGCGGCGCGTCCTGTTGCACAATAGTCGCGGCGCAGCACCCGCGGTAACCATGTCTGCAATCTGCCGCGAGCTTTGATTGACTCCAGGCCGCCCTCGACCTTAACGTTTTATTAACGATGTAAAGGGGCGAGCGGGGCAGATGATTTCCGCAGCAGGCGTGCGGTGCGCGGCGGGGCGTGCCGGTGTGTTTTTGGGGCTGGTGGCGGGCGTTGTCCTGTCTGCCGGCGCGGCCTTGGCGGCGTCGCAGCCGATGGTCACCGGCGGGCTGACCTCGCAGCCGATCGGTCACTACGATTTCTGCCGCCTCAACCCCAGGGAATGCTCGATCAAGCAGCGCGACACCGGTCCCGAGCGGATGACCGGCGCCCTGTGGCGCAAGATGGTGGCAGTCAACGTCGCCACCAACGCGGCGATCAAGCCGATGAACGATATCGACATCTACGGCCGCGACGAGGTCTGGATCTATCCGGCCAATGGTGAGGGCGACTGCGAGGACTATGTGCTGGAGAAGCGCCGCATGCTGAGCCAGGAAGGCGTCTCGCTGGCGAACCTGCTGATAACCGTCGTGCGCAAGCCTGACGGCGAGGGCCATGCGGTGCTGACCGTGCGCACCTCCAAGGGCGACTTCGTGCTCGACAACCTGACGGACACCGTGCGTCAGTGGGACGAGACCGGCTATCGTTATCTCAAGCGCCAGTCGAGCGAGAACACCGGCCGCTGGGTTTCGATCCGCGAAGGCCAGGCGACGATGGTCGGCTCGGTCAAGTAACCGGTCAAATACCCCCTTAGCCGCAGCGTCACCGAACCCGACGCAGCCCAGCGTGCTCTCAGCAATCGAGCCTGTCCTATCCGGCGACGGCCCTTGCGCCATGCGCCAGCCGGCGGCGATCGGTGCAGGCCGGCGCCCACCTGCTCCCGCGCACCAAGCAAGTCACTTCGGGCGACGGCTCAACTCCGTCTAAGCCGCTTGCGCCATGCGTTCTGAGCTGATGCGGTAGGAAATCGCCTCGGCGAGATGGATGCGGCCGACCGTCTCGCTGGCGTCGAGATCGGCCAGCGTCCGCGCCACCTTGAGCACCCGGTGATAGGCACGGGCGGAAAAGCCGAGCTTTTCGCTGGCGTCGCGCAGCAGCGCGAGCCCGGCGGCATCTGGTATGGCGATATCCTCGATCAGGCCGGCGGAACATTGCGCATTGGTGGTGGCGCCGGTGACGCCGTGGCGTTCCAGCCGTTCGCGCTGGATCGTGCGGGCCCGGGCGACGCGGGCGGCGACATCGGCGCTCGCCTCCGACTTGCCGGCACGGATCAGGTCGGTGGCGGAGACCGAAGGCACCTCGATGCGCAGGTCGATGCGATCGAGCAGCGGGCCGGAGATACGCGCCTGATAGTCGGACTGGCAGCGCGTGCCGCGCAGGCAGCGGTAGCCGGGCTCCCCGGCCATGCCGCAGCGGCACGGGTTCATCGCCGCGACCAACTGGATCCGTGCCGGATAGGTGATGCGGTGGTTGACCCGGGCGATCATGCATTCGCCGGTTTCGAGCGGCTGGCGCAGCGAATCGAGCACCTGCGGCGAAAACTCGGGGAATTCGTCGAGAAACAGCACGCCGTGATGGGCGAGCGACACCTCGCCGGGCCGCGCCCGCAAGCCGCCGCCGACCATCGCCGCCATCGAGGCGGAATGGTGCGGCGCACGGAATGGCCGCCGGTCCGTGAGCTTGCCCTCGGCCAGTTCGCCGGCGACCGAGGCGATCATCGAGACTTCGAGCAGTTCCTTGGGCGAAAGCGGCGGCAGGATGGAGGGCAGGCGCGCCGCCAGCATCGACTTGCCGGCACCGGGAGGACCGACGAACAGCAGGTTGTGGCCGCCGGCCGCTGCCACCTCGAGCGCGCGCCTGGCGCTTTCCTGGCCCTTGACGTCGGCAAGATCGGCGATGCCGGTGGCCGGCGCGCGGATGCCGGCTTCGGGCCGCGAAAGCACCTGCGTGCCGCGAAAATGGTTGGCAATCGCAATCAGGCTGCGCGGCGCCAGGATGTCGATGCTGGCGCCGGCCCAGGCGGCTTCCGGCCCGCTGGCCGCCGGGCAGATCAGCCCCTTGCCCTCGGCATTGGCGCCGATGGCCGCCGGCAGCGCACCCGCAACCGCCGCGATCGTGCCGTCGAGCGACAGTTCGCCGAGCACGACATAGGCGGAGAGCGCGTCGCCCGGCAACGCACCAAGTGCTGCCATCAGGCCGAGCGCGATGGGCAGGTCGTAATGGCTGCCCTCCTTGGGCAGGTCGGCGGGTGCGAGATTGACGGTGACCTTCTTGGCCGGCATCGACAGGCCCGAGGCATGCAGCGCCGCCTGCACCCGTTCGCGGCTTTCGGCCACCGCCTTGTCGGGCAGGCCGACGATCTGCATGCCGACCTTCCCCGGTGCGACCATCACCTGCACGTCGACGGGAACCGCCTCGATGCCCTGGAATGCAACAGTGCGCACGCGCGAAACCATGCTGCCCCCTCCGCCCGGCCTCCCCAGATGCACGATCAGGTCGCGGACGATTTCTTGAAAGACAAGCATAGATTGTAAATTGATGCAAGAACATTTAAAGAACATAGGCAGCCGTTGTTTACGCTAGCTGATACTGCCGGGCATGGCGCGTGGTGCCGGGCGCCGGATAGAGAATCTTAAATGCTTGTGTGCGAATATAAGGCGCATCAAAGAGAAGGTGATCGACCTCGCCATGCGCCACAGGCTGCCTATGCGAAAAGTCGGACGGCCGGGCGCCCTTTCGCGCCGCGGCGCGGCCAGGATCGCGGAACTCGAGGCGCGTCTGGCGGTGCAGGCGACGCTGATCCGCGAGCAGGCCGCCTCGCTTGCACACAGCCAGAAGATCTTCGACAGGTCCTCGGCAGCCGCCCGCATCGGCGTCTGGCAATGCAACCTCGCCGACCAGGCGCTGGTATGGACCGACGTCGTCTACGACATCTTCGATCTTCCGCGCGGGTCGGCGCTCGAACGCCAGGAAATCGTCACGTGCTATACGCCGGAGTCGGCGGCGGAGCTCCATGTCAGACGCAGCCAGGCGATCGCGGAGCGCACCGGCTTTTGCCTGGACGCCGAGATCGTCACGGCCAAGGGCAATCGCCGCTGGATCCGCATCACCGCATGCGTCGAGTGCGAGGACGGCGTTGCCGTGCGTATCTTCGGCCTGAAGCAGGACATCACCGAAGAGAAGATACTCGCCGACCAGACGCGCTATCTCGCCGAGATCGACGTCATGACCGGGCTTGCCAATCGCAGCCAGTTCCAGTCGAAGCTGGCGGCATGGACCGAGCTGTGTGCCGAGCACCCCGCCCCCGGCGCGCTGCTTCTGCTCGACCTCGACGGCTTCAAGCAGATCAACGATACCTTCGGCCATGTCGTCGGCGACGAGTGCCTCAGAGAGGTGGGCCGGCGGCTCGAGAGCGCCTGTAGCGGCGCGCAACTCGTTTCGCGCATCGGCGGCGACGAATTTGCCGTGCTGTCGGGGCCGAACCTCGACCTGCAGGCGATTTCGGCGCTTGCGCTTGCAATCATTGAAAGGCTCGGCGAACCGATAGATCACTGCGGCACGCCGCTCAGGCTCGGCGGGTCCGTCGGTATCGCGCTGTTCGAGGCCTGCACGCCGTCGGAACTGCTGGTCAGGGCGGACACCGCGCTCTATCGGGCCAAGGCGGCCGGGCGCAACACGTTCCGCATCTTCAGGCCGGGCGATACCGCCGGCCTGCGCGGCCATCGCGCCGCGTAGGCGTTGACCGGCATCACAGGCCACCGACCAGGCTTGTTCCGGGCAAGCCATGCTGGTATTGCAACCAAAAGATCAAAGCGAGCACGAGCATTCGCGAAATGAACATGGGCACAGTCGAGTCCGCAGACAGATAGGCCGCAACAACACCGAGACGTTGTTGCGGCGCCCTGCCCTCTCATTTCCCTAGACAAGCGAAGTGGCAGATCGCCGCCAGATGAAATTCATTTGAGCGGATGCATTGCCATGCCCAATCGAAACTCTCCCGCGTGGAGCTACTCACTGCCTGCGGCGCTGCTGCTGATGGCGCCCTTCGACATCCTGGCCTCGCTGGCCATGGACATCTACCTGCCGGTCGTGCCGGAGATGCCGGCCATCCTCGGCACGACGCCGGACATCGTCCAGCTGACGCTGAGCCTCTACATGATCGTGCTCGGCCTCGGCCAGGTCGTCTTCGGCCCGATCTCCGACCGGATCGGCCGCCGGCCGGTGCTGATCGGTGGCGCGGTCCTGTTTGCGGCAGCCTCGTTCCTGCTCGCCGGCACATCGTCCGCGGCGCTCTTTGTCGGCTTGCGCGTGATCCAGGCGCTGGGTGCGTCGGCCGCCCTTGTCGCCACCTTCGCCACGGTGCGCGACGTCTATGCCGAGCGGCCGGAAGGCACCGTCACCTATGGCCTGTTCAGTGCCATGCTGGCCTGCGTGCCGGCACTCGGCCCGATCGCCGGGGCGCTGATCGCCCATGGTCTGGGCTGGCGCGCGATCTTCTTGAGCCTCGGCATTCTTGCCGTCGGTGCCGTGCTGAATGCGCTGCCGCGCTGGCACGAGACACGGCCCGATACCGTGCGGTCGCGGCCGGTGTTCCGAAAAATCCTGAAAAGTCCGGCCTTCTGGGTCTACACGCTTGGCTTCAGCGCGGCGATGGGCGCGTTCTTCGTCTTCTTCTCGACGGCGCCGCGCGTGCTCATCGAGGGGGCCGGCTATTCCCAGATCGGCTTCAGCATGGCCTTCGCCACGGCGGCGGTGGCGATGATCGTCACCACACGTTTCGCCAGACTGTTCGTGGCGCACTGGGGCATTGCCGGCAGCCTCGCTCGCGGCATGGTCCTGCTTCTGCTTGGGGCAGTGCTGCTCACGGTCGGGCAGCTGTTCGCCGAACCGTCGTTGCTGACCTTCGTCGTCCCGATGTGGGTGATCTCGGTCGGCATCGTCTTCGCCGGTTCGGTGACGGCAAATGGCGCGCTCGAGGCATTCGGCGATGCCGCGGGCACCGCCGTGGCGCTCTATTTCTGCGTCCAGAGCCTGATCGTCGGCCTGATCGGCACGGTGGCGGTGATCGTGCTCGGCGGCGATACGGCCTGGCCGCTCGTCGCCTACTGCACGATCATGCCGGTAGTCACCCTTGGCGGCCTCTGGCTGCTCGGACGACGTTAGCGAAAAGTGGAGGCGGGCCTCTCAGGCCCGCTTCTTCTCCACCGCGTCCCAGAACAATGCCGCGATGTCGGCGCCGCCGAATTTCTTGACCTCGCGGATGCCGGTCGGCGAGGTCACGTTGATCTCGGTCATGTAGTCGCCGATGACGTCGATGCCGACGAGGATGAAGCCGCGTTCGCGCAGCGACGGGCCGATGCGGGCGCAGATCTCACGTTCGCGCTCGGTCAGCTCGGTCTTCTCGGCACGGCCGCCGGCATGCATGTTGGAGCGCGCGTCGTGCTCGGCAGGCACGCGGTTGATGGCGCCGACGGGCTCGCCGTCGATCAGGATGATGCGCTTGTCGCCCTTGCGCACGTCCTTGAGGTAGCGCTGGACGATGTAGGGCTCGCGGAACATCTGGCCGAACATTTCGAGTAGCGACGACAGGTTGCGGTCGGCCTCGTGCAGATGGAAGATGCCAGCGCCGCCATTGCCGTAGAGCGGCTTGACGATGATGTCGCCGAACTCCTTGCGGAAGGCGGTGACTTCTGCCGGGTCCTTGGTGATCAGCGTCTCCGGCATCAGGTCGGCAAATTCGGTGACGAAGATCTTTTCGGGGCTGTTGCGCACCCAGGCCGGGTCGTTGACGACCAGCGTCTTCGGGTGGATGCGCTCGAGGATGTGGGTGGTGGTGATGTAGTTCATATCGAAGGGCGGATCCTGGCGCAGCAGGATCACGTCCATCTCCGACAGGTCGGTGCGGATGGGCTCGCCGAGGGTGAAATGGTCGCCCTTGACGTCGCGCACTTCGAGCTTCTCGATGCGCGCGAAGACCTTGCCGTCGCGCATCGACAGCCGGTCGGGCGTGTAGTGGAAGAGCTCGTGGCCGCGCCGCTGCGCCTCCAGCGACAGCGCGAACGACGTGTCGCCGGCGATGTTGACGGTGGAGATATGGTCCATCTGGACGGCGATCTTGAGCGGCATGGAGGTCTCCGGCGCAACTGGTCGATGGTGATGGCGCGGACAAGCAGAACCGGCCGCACGCCTGGGTGACGAGGATGTAGCAATTTGGCCGCCTTATGCAATGGCAGGGCGGCCTCTTGGCGTTGCGCGATGGCCTGACGCCGACGCGGAAGCGCACCGCGCAACGTCGGCGGATCGGGGGCAACCGGCAGGGATTGAAACCGGTTTCGCAAATGACGGATTGAATACAATTCCTAAACGCTTTGCTGCCAGTGTCCTGCAACGATTGCAATCAATGGAAGAACAGAGACTAGGTATGTCACTCGGCGCGAGCTATTCGGACAGGGATACGGCGGATCTGGCCTTCACCGACGCCTTGACCGGCCTCGGCAACCAGCGCCGTTTCTTCGACAAGGTCGAGCGCCTGATCGGCGACCGCGCCGAGGACCCGGCACCGTTCACCGTCGGCATCCTCGATCTCGACGGATTCAAGCCGATCAACGACCTGTTCGGCCATCGCGCCGGCGACGAGATCCTGGTCCAGGTGGCGATGCGACTGCGCGCTGCTTGCGACGGCTATTCAGCGGTCGCACGCATCGGCGCCGACGAATTCGCCTTCCTCTATCCGCTAGTGTTCTCCGAGGATGCGGCTGCCGAAAAGGCCCGCATGCTGATCGAGATTCTGTCGGCGCCCTACGATGTCGGCGAGCGCACTGCGCGCCTGTCGGCCTCGGTCGGCTGCTCGCTGTTCCATTCCAGCGACGACACCACCGAAACACTGGTGCGCAAGGCCGAGACCGCGCTCTACCACGCCAAGCGCTCGGGCCGCGGCCGCGTCGTCGTCTACACCCGCGAAATGGAAGAGGCGGCCAAGCGCGTCACCCGCATCGAGCAGGCGCTGCGCCGCGCCGTCGCCGCCGGTGAGGTCGCGCCGCATTTCCAGCCGATCGTCGATCTCAACAGCCGCCGCACCATCGGTTTCGAGGCGCTGGCCCGCTGGACCGACCGCGATCTCGGCCCGGTGTCGCCAGCCGTGTTCATTCCCATCGCCGAAGAACGCGGCATCATCGGCCCGCTGTCGCAACTGGTGCTGCGCAAGGCGGCGGAAGCTGCGCGCAGCTGGCCGAAGGACATGTTCCTGTCGTTCAACCTGTCGCCGTCGCAGCTCGTCGACCAGAACACCGGCCTGCACATCTTGTCGATCCTCGAACGCACCGGCTTCGACCCGCGCCGGCTTGAGATCGAGATTACCGAAACCGGCCTGATGACCGATCCGGCCTCGGCCGAAAAGATCGTCGAGGATCTCCGGCGCGTCGGCATCCGCGTCTCGCTCGACGATTTCGGCACCGGCCAGTCGTCGCTCGGCCGCCTGCGCGAATTCCGCTTCGACAAGCTCAAGATCGACCGCGCCTTCGTCGCCTCGATCCTCGAGGACCGGCCGTCCGAACACATCATCCGCGCCATCCTGGCGATGTGCGAGGGCCTCGGCATGGATGTCGTTGCCGAAGGCATCGAGATGGAAGCGCAAGCCGAGCGGCTGGTGCAGTTCGGCTGTGCCGGCGGGCAGGGCTATCTGTTCGGCCGCCCGGCAGATGCCGACGCGACGCTCGGCTACCTCCGCGAAGCCCATCGCGGCGCGGCCTACGCGCGGGCGATCTGAGCAAAGCGCCAGGACGCAGTTGCTTCCCCTTCGATAGCCGCGTCCGGTCACCTGCGCACCGGGCAGGGCAGTGCCCAGTTTGCCCCCTGTAACCTCGACGTTTCATTACCCCTTCAATCGTTTGAAAAAGACGCTTTCGGCGGCCGAAAAGCGTTTCAACTTTACCGGTCGATGGGCTAATACAGGCGCGCTGCGCGGCCAGCCTTGCCCGGCCCGCACGATGCGGGGGAAAAATCATGATGCCATCGGCACGATTTCCTGATCTCGAGGGGCAGTCGGTGCTCATCACCGGCGGCGGCACCGGCATCGGTGCCGTGCTGACCGAAGCCTTTGTCCGCCAGGGCGCAAAGGTCGCCTTCATCGACATCGCCCTGAAGCCGAGCCAGGAACTGTGCGCCGAGATCGAGCAGGCGACGGGCAACCGGCCGCTCTACCTGCGCGCCGACCTGCGCGATATCGCCGAGCTGCGCCGTGCGGTGGCCCGCGCGGAGGAGGAGCATGGGCCGGTAACGGTGCTGGTCAACAACGCTGCCAACGATGTGCGCCACGAGGTGGCCGACGTCACCCCCGAAAGCTGGGACGACAACCAGGCGGTCAACATCAGGCCGCACTTCTTCACCATCCAGGCGGTGGCGCCGGGCATGGTCAAGGCCGGCGGCGGCTCGATCGTCAATTTCAGCTCGACCTCCTACATGCTCAATATCGGGGCCATGCCTGCCTACACGGCGGCAAAGGCTGCGATCGTCGGGCTGACCAAGGGGCTCGCCGGCCGCTACGGCCCTGACAACATCAGGGTCAATGCGGTGGCGCCGGGCTGGGTCATCACCGAGCGACAGCGCGAATTGTGGGTCAGCGAGAAGGCGCTCAAGTCGCACATATCGCGGCAGTGCATCAAGCGCATGATGCTGCCGGAAGACATGGTCGGCACGGTGCTATTCCTGGCGTCGGACGCATCGAGAATGCTGACGGCGCAAACTTTGATCGTCGATGGAGGTATCCTGTGAGTTCCAAGCCAACAATCGCCGCCGTCGACTGGGGCACCACGCGGCTGCGCGTCTGGCTGCTCGACGAGGCGGGCGCTGTCGTCGACGAGCGCCGCAGCGACGAAGGCTTGCTCACCGCCCAGCACAAGGGTTTTGCGCCGATCCTCGACCGCCATCTCAAGGACATGGGCGCGCCCGGCGACCTGCCGGCCATCGTCTGCGGCATGGCCGGCGCTCGCCAGGGCTGGATCGAGGCGCCCTATGTCGAGGTGCCGTCCTCGCTTAGCGACATCCTGGGTGCCGCAGTGCCGGTCCCCGGTGCCGGCCGCGACGTCCGCATCGTGCCGGGGCTCGCCCAGCGCAATCCGCGCACGCCCGATGTGATGCGTGGCGAGGAAACCCAGCTGGCCGGCGTCGCCGCCGAGGTCGGCTCCGGCAGCCATCTCGTCTGCATGCCTGGCACCCACTGCAAATGGGTCGGCGTCGATGACGGTACGGTCAGCGGCTTCGGCACCTGGCCGACGGGCGAGATGTTTTCGGTATTTGCCCAGCATTCGATCCTGCGCCATTCGCTTGGCGAGAAGCCGGCGCCGGTGGCTCCCGACAACGCCGTGTTCCAGGAGTGGTGCCGCGAGGCACTGGCGGACGGCGACATCGGTGCCCGCCTGTTTGGCATCCGCGCCGCCGGCCTGTTGAACGGGCTTGGACAGGCCGATGCGGCGGCGGCCCTGTCGGGCCTGCTGATCGGCGCCGAGATCGCCTCGGCGACGCGTCGCTTCGGCAAGCGCGACACGCCTGTCGTGTTGGTCGGTTCGGGACCGCTGGGCGCGCTTTATGCCGAGGCGCTGAAGCTTGGCGGTCTGGCGGTGCGCCTCGCCGATGCCGACAAGGCAGTGCTTTCAGGCCTGGTGGCCGCAGCCCGGCGCAATGGAATGCTTGTTGAGGGATGACGACATGACTGTAACCGCTCCATTTCCGGCACTTGGCCGCGGCCTCGTCGCCATCCTGCGCGGGCTGAAGCCCGAGGAAGCGCTCGATGTCGGCCGCGCCGTTTTCGACGCCGGCATCGAGGCGATCGAGGTGCCGCTCAATTCGCCCGACCCGTTCCGTTCGATCGAGATCTTGGCCAAGGCGCTGCCGACGGCGCTTGTCGGCGGCGGCACCGTGGTATGGGCCAAGGATGTCGACCGGCTCAACGACGCCGGCGGGCGCCTGCTGGTCAGCCCGAACATCGACGCCGAGGTGATGGGCCGCGCCGGCGTGCACAAGATGGTGACGATGCCGGGCGTCTTCACGCCGACAGACGCGTTCCTGGCGCTGCGCCTCGGCGCTTCGGCGCTGAAGTTCTTCCCGGCCAGCGTGCTCGGCACCGGCGGCATTTCGGCCATTCGCGCCGTGCTGCCCAAGGAAACGCAGGTGGGCGTCGTCGGCGGCGTGTCGGAAGTCGATTTCGACGCCTATGCCAAGGTCGGCGTCCAGCTGTTCGGGCTTGGTTCGAGCCTCTACAAGCCTGGCATGACGCCAGCCGAAGTCGGCCAGCGCGCCCGTGCCGCCGTCGCCGGCTGGGACGCCATCGGCAAGGGAGCCTGAGATGGCAGCCGTGATCCTGTCCGACGAAGCCTGCAGCCTGGGCGAGGGGCCGACCTACGATCCGGCCAGCGATACGCTCTACTGGTTCGACATCCTGGCCAGCCGCATGCTGGAAAGGAAACTGTCGGGCGGGCAAACGCGCATCCACCAGCTCGGCGAGATGGCAAGCGCCATTGCCACGATCGACGGCGAACGCCAGCTGCTGCTGACCGAGACCGGGCTGCATGTCCGCGATGCCGCGACCGGCAAGCTGACGCTTCACATGTCGGTGGAAGCCGCCAACACCGGCACGCGTTCGAACGACGCCCGCGTGCATCCTTGCGGTGCGCTGTGGTTCGGCACCATGGGCAAGAATGCCGAGGCAGGGGCTGGCGCCATCTACTGGTATTTCCGCGGCGAGCTGCGGCTGCTGTTGCCGGCGATCAGCATCCCCAACTCGATCTGCTTCAGCGCCGACGGCAAGACCGCCTATTACGTCGATACGGCCGTCAACCTGCTCTATCGCCTCGACTGCGATGCCGACACCGGCCTGCCGCTGGGCGAGCCGAAGCTGTTCGTCGACCGCCGCGGCGACAAGGGCGGCATCGACGGCTCGGTGGTCGACCGCGATGGCGTCCTGTGGAATGCGTGCTGGGGCGGAGGCCGCATCGACGCCTATGCGCCCGATGGCAACCTGCTGCGCAGCGTGCCAGTGCCGGCGGTCCAGGCCTCCTGTCCGGCCTTTGTCGGGCCCGCGGCTGACCGGCTGGCGGTGACCAGCGCTGCAGTAGGACTGAGCGCCAAGGCGCTGCGGGCCGACCCGCATGCCGGCAAGACCTTCCTGCTCGACGTTGCCGTCAATGGCCGCCACGAGCCGAACGTCCTGATCTGAGTTTCAGACATCAGGGCTGTCGCCCGGACGGCGGCAACAGGTCGGTTTTCCGGCATGTCATGTGGGTCGAGGATGCCATTGTCGGCAGCCGGCGCGGCATCATTGCTTCGCCGCATGACAGCAGGAAGCGTGCCCGATGACCGGAACAAGACCGACGCTCATTCTCGTCCATGAGCCGGAGCGCGCCTGCTTCGACCGGCTGCTGGCCGATGGATTTCCGGCCCAGGCGGCAACGGAGATTTCCTCCTATCTGGCGCAGTCGACCGACCTGGCGCCCGAGTTCGAAGCACTTGCCGCCGCCTGCGCGGCGCGCGGCCTCGATTTCCGCGCCGTCGAGCTTGACGATGCGGCCGAGGTGCTGGAGGCATGCGACCGCCGCGACAGCCTGGTGTGGACGCTGACCGACGGCATAGCTTATTTCCGTGGCGGCGCGGCGCCGGCGCTGGCAAGGCTGAATGGCCTGCGCACCATCGGCGCAGACGACAGCCTGTTTGCGCTGTGTCAGGACAAGTTCCGCGCGGGTGCGGTTCTCGCCGCGCTCGGCTTGCCGGTGCCAGCTGCGGGCCTGGCGCGTGGCGACAAGTGGCTGGTCGAGCCGCCGGCGTCATCGTCGGGCTATTTCGTCAAGCCGAACCGGCTCGGCGCCAAGATAGGTATCTGGGAGGATTCGCGCATTGGCAAGGCCGGGGATGCGCTGGCGCTCGGGCGCCGGGTGTTCGACGCCTATCGCGATGACGTCATCGTCCAGCCCTATGTCGCGGGTCGCAATGTGCGTGCGAGCTTTCTGGCCGTCGACCCCGATGCCGGGCCCGAGGTGCTGGGCATCGTCTTTGTTGATTCAGGCGGCGATTTCCAGACCATGGCCGACAGCATGGCGCTGTATGGCGATACCGGCACCGCCGCCAAGGCCGACGGAAGCTACAGCGAGCCGGAGCTGGTTCATGTGGGATCGGTTCAGCCGGTTGCTGCGGCGACGATCCGTCGGATTGCGGCCCGGCTGATGGCGGGGCTCGGCCTGCGCGATCTCTTTTCGCTCGATTTCCGCGTCGAGGCCGACGACACGGTGCACCTGATCGAGTTCGAGGTCTGTCCCGGACTGCCCTGCTTCGATTTCCGAGCCTATTGCCGGGCCGAATGGCACCTCAGCCTCGTCGAGGCGATGGCCGAGACAGCCGCGCGGCGCATCGGCTAGTTCGCGAAGTGCCGCGCCTTCGGCGCGCAAATGTCAGGTGCGCTGCATGCAGACAGATGTGTGGCCCGAGCGGATGAAGCCGATCTGCTGGGCCGCGCCCTTGGAAAGGTCGAGCACGCGTCCCTTGGCAAACGGGCCGCGATCGTTGATGCGCACGACCACGCTCTTGCCGTTCTTCTGGTTGGTCACCCGGATCTTGGTGCCGAAGGGAAGCGAACGGTGCGCTGCGGTCATGGCCGATGGATTCATGCGTTCGCCCGAAGCGGTCTTCGAGGTCAGCGCGTACCAGGAAGCCTTGCCGCATTGGGCCGAGGCGGTACCGGTGAAGGCAATCATCATGCCGGCGGCGAGGGTGGCCGCCGCGATCGCGGGCTTGGCGCTCTTCTTCATCTTCTGGTTAATGCTCCGTTGATGCACACACGGAGCGGTTTCAACCCAAATGTGGCAGCGAATGGGGCAAGCTTCGGGCGGTTCCGTGGCGGCCGCACACGTTTGGAGTCTCAAGGTAACAGTTTGTCAGGCGGATTCTTTGAATCTGTAAGGAATTTATTCACAAAAGCCGATGCCGCGCAGAGGTGAGCTTCAGATGTGCCTGAGTCCCCGCTCATGTAGAGCGTGGCGATTATTGCTTGGGTATACTTGGCAGATAGATGCCGGCCAAAGGAAAGATCGATAACGACCAGAAACTGGTTCGGATGATTCAAGTAGGATTGTGCGGGCCCGTAGCGCGATAAAACGGGCGGATTGCCCCGTGCCCTGGAACCGGTTCCGGCGGGTGGCCGCCGTGATCTATTTTGTGCGTCGTGCCTCGCCTGTGCCGCGCATCGCCCTGATACCCCGCCGCAGGAAACAGCCCATTGCGCTTGTCATGCCCGGCACCGCACGGAAGAATTCCGGGTCGGAGAACAGGTTTGGGTCGTATTCGACGGTATCGAGCGCCTGGAGCTTCTCCCAGGCCGTCGACCGGTCTCCGGCGACGAGCGTGCGCAGGTTGGCGGTCGTCTTGCGGTCGTGGACGAAGGACAATTGCACGTGCTCGGCCATGCGCCGGCGCTCTGCCGCATCGAAAAGCTTCACCAGCTTGTAGTGGCGCATCGGCAGCAGCAGCGGGCTGCGCCAGGCGTCGGAGCGAACCCTCGGCTGGTCGGAGTAGCCGAGATCGTGGAAGCCGTGATGGACCTTGATGTCCTGGCGGTACCTCACCAGCGGAACCTTGCGCAGCACGTCCACCGTGCCGGCGATGCGATAGCGCGCATCGATGCAATAGCTCGCGCGCCATCGTTTGCCGAAGGCCCAGCGCACCGACTTGTTGGCGCGGTAGGCGGTGCTGTCGCCCCTTCCATCGAGCAGATGGCGATCGAACTCATGCAGGAATGAGGCATGTGCCGGGCCGTTGGCCAGGCTCGAAGCTGCCGGCAGCATGTCGACGAGCACACCCGGCACCCAGGACCGGCCGGCGGCCGATGCGGCCAAGACCACGTCGCCCATGGTGCCGCCGAGCGCAGACGGGACATCGACGAATTCGTCGGCGTCGATGGTGAGTGCCCATCGACCTTGCGGCAGCACGGCCTTCATGGCGGCCATCAGCCACGCGTTCTTGCAGGTTCGATAGTGGCCCACCCTCGGCGCCAGGGTAAGGACGTCGCGATAGGGCAGGGTTTCGGCCACCGGCACCGCCGAGCGGTCGTCGATGATGAAGAACGGTCCGCAGCCGATGCGGCTGTAATGCCTGTACCACTCCTCGAGCACGAACGTGTCGTCCTTCACGCAGGCAAAGACCGGCACCTTGCCGTCGTCGAGTTGGGGAAGGGGCCGGCTCGGCTCCTCGAAAAAGCACCGCAAGGCCTCTGCCGGACCTTGTGCGGCGATGGCTACGTGCACCGCCTGCATCGCTTCGGCAAAATAGCGCTCCTTGTTGTCGGCCTTGCTGGCATTCCTGGCAAAACTTGATGCGCGGTTGAAGTGTTGCATGGCGCCGAGAAGCCCGCAGTCGTCGGCATAGCCCTTGTTCCTTGGGTTGAGCGGCTTGGTGGTGCGCAAGTCGTCGACCACAAGGTTTTTCACTGTGATACCTTCGCCGAGCATGAAGTTGGCAGTGGCCTTCGACTTCTGCAGCGCGCCGCCGGGGAAATGCGAGATGTAGGTGAGGTCGCGGTCGGCCCGCAGCGCGGAGAGGATGAGGTCCATCTCGTCGAACTGGCGCGGCAACGCCCTTTCGTCATATCCAACGGAACGATAAAGATCGGCCGGCAGCGTGACCCTGCCGCAGGTGCCGTCGCCCCAGTTGCCGCTGAAATGATGGATCAGCATCTTGCGGCCATGCTCGGCATGCAGGTCCAGGATTTGCTGCGTCTCTGCCGGCGAGACGAAGTTGTCGGCGTCAAGGCTGGAATAGATCGCGCCCTCGATATGGTCGCGGAACACGTTTTTGGCCCGGCCGAAATGCCATGGATCCAGGTGCCCGACCCGCCTTGGCTTCAGGTACCCGGACGCGATTTCCGCGACAAAGGTCTCGCGCAGCCAGCAATCCAGTTCGTCGTCCGTGTCGAAATTGGCGACGACGAATTCCACCAGCGTTTCGAACTGGCGGTTCTGGTCGAGATTTTGCCGCAGCGTCAGCCTGAGGTCGGCCGCCCGGTCCTGGACGGGGATGCAATAGGACAGGATCGGTCTCATGGAACACTCGCGCGGTTTGCTTCGGCCACTCAAGCCTGCCTGATTAAATCGGGTTGTATCGCATAAAAATTTCTACTTGCAATAGATGTATGATTGTGGGAAACGGGAGCCGCCCCCGCACTTGAGACCTGTTGCCGCTGCCCTGGCGACGCAAATCCGAATGCGGAGCAAGGGCCATGTCCTCGAATTCGATGCCGCGTCTGCGGCTCTGTGTTGCTGCCATCACCCGGCAACGACCAGTCATGCTCAAGCAGCTTCTCGCCTCATGGTCTGCTTGTGAGATGCCTCCCCTCACCGACGTCAGCTTCGTCGTGGTCGAGAATGCGGCTCAGCCCGATTGTCGCGATATCGTGCTTGGCGCTGCCGGGGGCCTGAACCTCGACTATCGGCTCGAGCCGTCCATCGGCATTCCTTTCGCGCGCAATCGTGCGGTCGCGCATGCGCTCGAAACCGGGGCCGATCTTGTCGCCTTCGTCGACGACGACGAGCGCGTTGCCAAGGATTGGCTTGTCGAACTTGTCGCCGAACATCGCCGCAGCCGGGCGCTGCTCATCGGCGGCCCGGTGGAGGCGCAGCCGCCCGCGGTTCCGCTGTCGCGGTGGCGCAAGGCGATCATGCGCGGGGTCCAGCAGCGGTTCCGCCACAAGGCGTTCGTTGCCCGGCGCCAGAACGCGGCGGGCAGGGCAGATCGGATCACCGTCGTCACCAACAACTGGCTCGCCCACCGCGATCTGTTCGTGGTCCACAGGCTGCGGTTCGACGAGCGCGATCCGATGTCGGGTGGCAGCGACGCGGCATTCGACCACGAGGTCACGCGCCTTGGACTGACGAAATCCTGGGCTGACCGGGCCATGGTCTACGAAACGATGCCGCCTTCACGCCTGACCTTTTCCTATCAGTTCAGGCGCGCCCGCGATCAATCGCTGGCGTCGTTCACCCGCAAGCGAAGGGGCGGCGACAGGAGGGCAGCATCGCTCGTGCCGCTGCTCGCCTACAGGCTGCTTGCCACTGCCGCCACCGCACTTGCGGTGCCGGTCCGCGGTGGCCCTGGGGTGCTTGCCCTGGCGCGTGCGTCCGGTTGGTCGGCCGGCCGGATACTCGGCTTGCTCGGGTCGCGGTCGCGGCTCTATGCGAAGGTGACCGGCGAGTAGCTTCGATGTCGCCAGTGTGATCGTCCGCCGGAACCGGATCCATTGAACTTGTTGCACTTTTTTGAGATAATGGCGCCAGTGCGAAGAACGCCCGACTGAGGAGTTCGACAACCACGCACTTGGTCCTCACGGGCGTTTGAGCAGAACTCAAATGTAGCCTGAGAGGATTTTGATCATGGCAACGCTCAATGTAATGGGTCCCCTGGGACTGTCGCAACATCGGCGCTGGGAGGACATCGCTTCGATGATCCTCGGCGCCGCGATCATCGTGTCGCCGATGTGGTTCGGCGAAACCGGCATGCCGACCATGATGGCGGTGACCGCACTCGTCGGCGCCGCGATCGTCGTGCTTTCCGGACTGGAGCAAATCTTCCTGCGGCGCTGGGAGGAAATCCTGTCGCTGTTCTGCGGCGTCTGGATGGTGGTGCAGCCCTTCGTCTTCGGATATGGCGGCGTGCTGCGCAACTGGCATGTCGGCCTCGGCATCGCAGTGGCGGTGCTGGCAGTTCTGGAACTCTGGCAGGACCGCAACCGCAACCTCGAGGCTTGAGCAAGGCAGCTCGACGCGCGAAGGCCCCGTAACTGACAAGGGGCCGAAGCTTACTCATGCAAAGGGGGCCGATGGGTGCCCTTTGCATGAGTTCGCGAGACTGGAGGCCGCGCTGTTCAGCGCCAGCCGATATAGGCGGTGAACTCTGCCATCAGCGTGTCGAAACGCTCGAGGTTTTGCGACAGGTTGCCGGACGAGACGCCGCCGCCGCAATCGATCAGATAGTCGAAATAGGTATTGTCCTTTTCGTTGGAGGCGCGGCCGGCGACCTTCTTGTTGTTCCATTCGAGCGCTTTGTCCTGCATCGCCTTGTCGGTCTTGAAGCTGCTCTGGAACTGCACCCGCCGACATTTCTGCGGTTCGCCCTCGCAATTGTAGAAATAGACCCAGAAATTCATGCCTGAGGCCTTGGAATCGATGACCGGCAGGTTGTCGCTGTCGGTGCCGACCTTGGCCTGATATCCGGCCTTGGTCATGATCTCCTGGAGTTCCGCGACGGTGACGCCTTCGAGCACGCTCGGCGCGGCTTGGGGTTTGTCTTCAGCCCTGGCTGCAGTACCGGCAGCAAGGGCCAGGGCACCGGCGAAAAGGGCAAAGCGCAGCATCGGCGTGCTCCTCAACAGGTTGTGCGAACGTATTAGCGCAACCTGATATTATCACCGACCATGGGCCGGCTGGAAGCCGACCATTCGGACGATGATCGAGGGAGAGACTGCGGGTAGCAGGCCAGTGCCAAATGCGCGTGGCGCTCGATCGGGATGGCTCAAGGCCTGTATTTAGGCCGGGGCGAAAAAGCCGATTGCATGGCTAATAGATGGTTCGGCAGCCCACCGGACGCTCCGGCTGCCAATCAGCAGCCTTCTTGTAAGACGTGTAGATGACGCTTTTCCTGTCCAGGGAGTAGTTGGCGAAAAGGCGCTCGAAGTCCTTGTCCTCCCTGAAGAATTCCAGGATGTCGAAGCCGGGAGATTTCGACAGGCGGAAGTCGTCCACCAAGATGATATCAGGCACATTGCACCGAAGGTCCTCGACGGTCTGGCGCCGAATGTCGTTTGCCAGGGCGGCGAGTTCCGGCGTCAGGCTGCCGTATTTTTTTTCGTGTTCGGACATGGCAAGCACCATCCAGAAGGCGAAATAGCGCGATGGCCATTTGAGTCCGGCCTTCTCCACCGTGGGCCAGAAGTTGGTCGGATGTGCCGTCAGCATCATTGTTGCCGTTCCGGGCCTGCTGTCGCGCAGCAGGTCACGAACGGTGGCCTCGGTGACATTCTTGTAGGGACCGGCGGCGAGGCTGACGATCAAGGGGAGGAGGGTGCAGACGACGAGAGCGGCGTTTGCAGGAAGCGTAACACTCCTCCAGCGGTGCCTCTGCCAGAGAGGGGCGACGGCGAAGAACAACAGCGCAGTCGTCGGAACCGAATGGTACCGCCAGCCTTTCTGCTGCGCGAAATAGGCGAAGCTGAAGGCCAGCGCAGCCAGCGCGGAAGCGAATGTCAGCGAAGGCAGCGTGCTCCTTTGCTGCCACAACACAATGCCCGACAGCGCCCAGACGGCTATGAACGGCCGCAGGAACTGCTTGAGAAAAGATACCTCATAGCCGTCATAGGCGATGCTCACCATCGGCACCATGGTCGTCAGGAAATCCGGCGCAAGCAGGACGACGGCGACACCATAGCTGGCGGCGCCGGCCGACAGAATCGCGGTTTCGGCACGAACGGGCGTCCAGTTTCGCCGCAGCCTGTAGATGAGCCAGAGCTCGAGCAGCAGCGGCACCAGCACGAAATAGTGTTTCAAGGCAAAGCCAGATGCCGCCAACAGTCCGGTAGCGGCAGCAACCTTCCAGTCCGTGGGGAGGTTGTCGGCGCGCCTCGCAATCAAAGCCAGGTAGGGGATGGCGCCGATAGCTGCCAAGTGCTCGCGTTGTGCAAATTCCTGAATGGGAATTATGACCAGTGCAAGAAATGCGGTGACAAGCAGAGTTGCGCGCGTCGCGGGGGAAGTGTCCGTCAGGAGGATGGACAACAACGCAAGTGCAGCCGCAATGAGGAGAAACACCGCCGCGACAATGGCCTGCACCGACGGGATGTCGAGTGCCTGCGCGGTCCATTCCACTGGAGTGGCCATCCAGAACCACAGAGGTGGGTTCAGTTCCAGAATATCCCTGTACAGCACGGCGCCGCCAAGCATTTGGCGGGCGATCCACATCTGCCATACCACGTCGAGGGAAACTGCGATGTTCCGGAGCATAAGATAAGCAGCCAACAAGCCCAGGAAGATGGCTGCTTCCGGCCAACGCTCTGTCGAGAGCGTGTAGTCTCTGCGTTCCTTGCTCTGTAATCCCGAGCGTGGAACGAACACGAAATGTGCGGATCCGAGGTAGAAGGTGATCGAATAGACGCCGATGCCGGCGAGGTGGGTCAATGGGTTGTCGACAATGCCACCAGCCCGTGCCGCCATCACGACGGCAAGGTTCGCCGCATAGGCGATGGCAAAGCTGATCGCATATCTCCACACCACACCCGGCTGATATCCGGCCGTCCGATCGAATGTCCAAAGGCTGTTGAGGACGAAGCTCAGAAGCAGGCCTGCTGCGAAGCCAGTGACATTCGCCATGAAATCGCCGAAGCCAAGCTTCAGCAATGCCAATATGATGCCGAATCCGAGTGCCGTGTTCAGCAGACCAACGGCCCCGTATCTGAGGACACGCTGCAGTTCAAACAGCGGTTTCGATCGGGTGGACACTATGCTGCGCTCCGAAAAGAATATCTGTGGCGGCGTGCCGGCCGGTCTCAGGCACGGAGCGCTTCCTTGACCAGTTGTTGAAGATTGCGAGCGCCCACGTCCTGTTCATCGGCGACTTCGCCCGAGATGACCTCGTTGACGATGTAGAGCGGCCGCCGCTTCGTCTCCATGTACATCCGGCCGAGATACTCGCCGAAGATGCCGAGCACCAGCAGTTGCACGCTGCCGAGGATGAGCACGATGGCAGCAAGGCTGGTCCAGCCGGGCAGGACGCTGCCCATCAACCACGAATAGAGGGTGTGGCCGAGCGTGAGCAGGCCGAGCACGCCGAAGGCCATGCCCAGATGCGACGCAAAGCGCAGGGGTGCGACGGAAAAGCTCGTCATGGCGTCGACTGCTAGCAGGATCATCTTGCGCAGCGGGTAATGGGTGGTGCCGGCAAAGCGGCGTTGGCGCTGGTAGGGGAAGGCGACCTGTTTCAGCCCGATCCAGCTCACCATGCCGCGGATGAAGCGGTAGCGCTCGGGCATCGCATTGAGGTGATCGAGCGCGCGGCGGCTCATCAGCCGGAAATCGCCAGTATCGGCGGCGATGTCGACATCGACCATCCGGCGCAGCAAACGATAGAAGATCGAGGCAGTGGCGAGCTTGAACCAGCCCTCGCCCTCGCGCATCTGGCGCTGGCCGTAGACGACGTCGAAGCCCTCGTCCATCTTAGCCATCAACCCGCCGAGCAGTTCCGGCGGATCCTGGAGATCGGCGTCGAGGATGAGGATGCGCCTGCCGCAGCAGAATTCCAGGCCGGCGCTGAGCGCGATCTGGTGGCCATAGTTGCGGGCAAGGTCTATCCCGACGATGTGACTGTCACGTGCTGCCAAGTTGAAGATCGCGTCACGGGTGCCGTCGGTCGACCCGTCGTTGACGAGTACGATCTCATAGGACTGGCCTGCCTGTGCCTGGCAGGATGCGGAAACGCGCCTGTAGAGCTCTCCAATGCCGTCGATTTCATTGTAACAGGGCACAACCACCGAAAGCGCGACCTGGCGCTGCCCGGACAGGTATTTTGGATCGGCCACCGCGCTACTCCCCCCAACTATTCGGTAGCAACGGTAAGTTGAATTGGTAACAAAACAAATAATGGCCGGATGCCAACTTGGCACGCGGTATGTAGTACTAGGCGTATTGAGATGATGCCGGCCTGCAACTGGCCTATACCTGCCCATGGGGGCCGCTCATCTGCGGCACGGCTCCAGGTTCTAGACACCCCAGAGGGTGTGTCGACTAGCCGAGCGGTCCGGCGCGGCAGAGCGATTGTGAAGGAAAGATCATTGTCGGTCGACGCATCGACCGACTGGTTCATCCGGTTGGTAGTCCGGATGATGGTGCCCAGAAGAGGACTCGAACCTCCACGCCTCGCGGCACACGGACCTGAACCGTGCGCGTCTACCAATTCCGCCATCTGGGCTGGTGGGCGCTGATGTAAGCGGGCGAAGCGACTGTGTCAACGCGCTTTTTCAGCTTTTGCCGACGAATGCTGCGACAGGCCGGAATTGTCGCGTTTGGCGTGCCGCATGACGTTGCGGCAGGCGGCGCGGTGCAGCCGGCAAAGGGGCGGGAGCCGCGAATCGGCGGCTCCCGTGTCGGCTCAGGCCAGCACTTCCTTGGAAGCGACGGTCGAATCGGCGTTGAGCTTGTAGACGATCGGCACGCCGGTTCCGAGTTCGAGCTTGACGATGTCCGGGCCCGAAATGCCTTCAAGCGCCATGATCAGCGCGCGCAGCGAATTGCCGTGCGCAGCGACCAGCACCGTGCCGCCGGAGAGCACATGCGGCTGCATGTCGTGCATGTAATAGGGCCAGACGCGCGCGCCGGTGTCCTTCAGGCTCTCACCGCCGGGCGGCGGGGTGTCGTAGGAGCGGCGCCAGACGTGGACCTGCTCCTCGCCCCACTTGGCGCGGGCATCGTCCTTGTTGAGGCCGTTGAGGTCGCCGTAGTCGCGTTCGTTGAGTGCCTGGTTGCGGATCGTCTTGAGGTCGCTCTGGCCGGTGGCGTCGAGGATGTGCTGGCAGGTCTTCTGCGCGCGCATCAGCGCCGAGGTGAAGGCGATGTCGAACTTCAGGCCGCGCGCCCTGAGCTTCTGTCCGGCGGCCTTGGCTTCGGCGGTGCCCTGCTCGGTCAGGTCGACGTCGCGCCAGCCGGTGAACAGGTTCTTCAGGTTCCATTCGCTCTGGCCGTGACGGACGAGCACGAGAGTACCGGACATTTTAGCTCCCTTGAGGTGGGTGAGGACGATGGATTGATCTACAAGCCAAGCACGTCGCGCATCGAATACAGGCCGGGCTTGCGGCCATGCGCCCACAGCGCTGCCTTGACCGCACCGCGGGCGAAGATCGTGCGATCCTCGGCCTGATGCGACATGGTGATGCGTTCGCCGGTGCCGGCGAGGATGACGGAATGGTCGCCGACAACCGAGCCGCCGCGCAGCGTGGCAAAGCCGATGGTGCCCGCCTCGCGCACGCCGGTATGGCCGTCACGCACGCGCACGCTCTTCTCGGCCAGCGCGATCTTGCGGCCTTCGGCTGCGGCCTCGCCGAGAAGCAGGGCCGTGCCCGAAGGCGCGTCGACCTTGTGGCGGTGATGCATTTCCAGCACCTCGATGTCGAAGTCGCCGGGCCCGAGCGCCTGCGCCGCCTTCTCGACCAGGACGGCGAGCAGGTTGACGCCGAGGCTCATGTTGCCCGACTTGACGATGGTGGCATGGCGCGCGGCAGCGGCGATCCTGGCATCGTCTTCGGCCGCGCAGCCGGTGGTGCCGATGATGTGGGCGATGCGCGCCTGGGCGGCATAGCCGGCGAATTCGACGGTCGCCGCCGGTGCGGTGAAGTCGAGCACGCCGTCAGCCTTGGCGAAGGCCGCCAGCGGGTCGTCTGATATCGCGACATTGATGGTGCCGATGCCCGCGAGCTCGCCGGCATCCTTGCCGAGATAGGGCGAGCCGCTGCGCTCGATGGCGCCGACGACGCGGACGCCCTCCATCGTGTGTACGGTGCGCAGCAGCACCTGACCCATCCGGCCGGCGGCGCCGACCACAACCAGACCCATGTCGCTCATCGCAAGCTCCCTGCGGCAGCGCTGGCGCGCTGCGGCTCCTCTTTTTTCGTCTCGCCTGTATCGTCCACCAGACCGAGCCCGGCTTCGTCGTGCAGATTGTGAAACCGGGCATAGACGCTGTTGGGATCGGCCATCAAGTCCGCATGCGTGCCTTGCTCGACCAGCCGGCCCTGATCGAGCACGACGATATGGTCGGCGCTGACCACGGTCGAGAGCCGATGGGCGATGACGATGGTGGTGCGCCCCTGCATGACGGTCGAAAGTGCCGCCTGTACCCGCGCTTCGGATTCATTGTCGAGCGCGGAGGTCGCCTCGTCGAGCAGCAAGATCGGCGCCTTGCGGACGAGCGCCCGGGCGATGGAGATGCGCTGGCGCTGGCCGCCCGAAAGCGAGGCGCCGCTTTCGCCGACCGGCGTGTCGTAGCCATCGGGCTGCTGGCGGATGAACTCGTCGGCGAAGGCCTGCTCGGCCGCCAGACGGATCTCGTCGTCCGTGGCGCCGGCGCGGCCGTAGCGGATATTGTCGGCGATTGTGCCTTCGAACAAATAGGGGTGCTGCGAGACATAGGCGATCGACTGGCGCAGCGAACGCTTGGTGACGTGGGCGATGTCCTGGCCGTCGATCTCGATGCGGCCGCCGTCGACGTCGTAGAAGCGCTGCAGCAGTGCGATCAGCGTCGACTTGCCGGCACCCGAGGCGCCGACGATTGCGGTCGTCTTGCCGCCGGCTGCGGTGAAGCTCACCTCATGCAGGACCGGCATGTCCGGCCCATAGGAGAAGGAGACGGCTTCGAAGCGGATATCGCCCTTGCCGACCTTGAGAGCGCCTGCATCGGGAGTGTCTTCCTGGCGCGGCTCAGTGTCGAGGATCTCGTAGATCATGCGGGCATTGACCAGCGCGCGCTCGAGCCCGACCTGGGTGCGGGCAAGGCGGCGGGCGGGGTCGTAGGCGAGCAACAACGCGGTGATGAAGGAAAAGACCGCGCCGGGCGGCTGTGCGCCCATGGTCGAGCGGTAGCCGGCATAGGCGATGACTGTGGCAACGACGACGCCGGCCAGCGTTTCGGAGATCGGCGACAGCCGTTCCGAAACCCGGGCGATCTTGTTGGAGCGCGCTTCGACGTCGCTGACCAGAGCGTCCATCCGCTTTGACAGCTGGTCTTCCATGGTGAAGGCCTTGACGATGGCAACGCCCTGAACAGCTTCCTGCACCGCGCCGAACAGCCTCGAATTGACCAGGATGGCCTCGCGGTTGAGCCTGCGCAGCCGCCGCATCAGATGGCCGACGAGGAGCACCAGCGGCGGGCCGATCAGGAAGGCGATCATCGACAGCACCGGGTCTTGGTAGACCATGACGCCGACGAGGGCGACCAGCGAAACCGCGTCGCGGGCGATCGAGGTGACGGTGATGTTGAGCAGGTCGCGCACGCCGCCGACATTCTGGTTGATCTGCGCGACGAGCTGGGACGACCGCTGGGCCGAGAAGAAGTCCATGCCGAGCTTCATCAGGTGGTCGAAGATGCGGCGCTGGTAGCGGGCGACGAGATTGTTGCCGATCTTGGCGAGTATGACCGCCTGGCCATAGGTGGCGATGCCGCGCAGCGCGAAGGATGCGAGGATCGCCAGCGAGATCAAGGCGATGAGGTCGGCGCGCTGGCGGTAGAAGATCTCGTCGATGACGTCGCGCATGATCCAGGCGGTAAAGGCCGTGGTGCCGGCGATGACGAGCAGGAACAGCGCGGCGAGCCCGTATTGCCAGGCGTAGGCGCGGCCATTCTCGGCGGCGACACGCCGGATCACGCCGACGATCTCGCCGCGCGAGGCCTTGGCCTTTTCCATCTGGGCTGTGGTCAAACAGGTAGTCCTGTCGCTACGCGAAAACTGCGCCCCTCATAGAGCATGACGCCGGCGGGGGAAACCGCCTTTTGGCCGCGGCTAGGCGCGCCAGCGCCGGTCTCCGGTTTCGATGCCGAACAAGGAGGGGGTGCGGGCGTAGGCCGCAAGCCCGGCAAGCGCCGCGAGAGGGTGGGTGATGACATAGACAGGCATCGAGGCCATCAGTTCGCGATGCGGCGCCTTGTCCTCGAAGGCCTTGCGGAAGTTGCCCTGCTTCAGCGCCGGCACGATCTTCTGGGCGATGCCGCCTGTCAGGAAGACGCCGCCCTTGCTCTTGAACACCAGCGCCAGGTCGCCGGCGGTGCGGCCGAGGCAGGTCACGAACAGCGACAGCGCTTCCTCGGCGATGGGATCGCTGCCGGCGAGAGCCGCCGCCGTGACCTGTGCCGGCTGGGTGAGCGTGGGCGTCTTGCCGTCGGCGAGGGCGACGGCGCGGTAGGTGTTGACCAGCCCGCGGCCGCACAGGATCTGCTCACCCGAAATGCGGCCTTCGAGCTTTTCGAGATGCGGGAAGACCTCGAAGTCGCGCTGGGAACGCGGGCCGATATCCATGTGACCGCCTTCGCCGGGCACCGGAATCCAGCGTCCCAGGGCATGGATCAGGCCGGCGACGCCAAGGCCTGTGCCCGGCCCGAGCACGACGCGCCCGGCGCCCTCTTCCGGCTCGCCGGAGCCGATCTTTTCCATGTGGTCGTCACCCAGCGCCACGACCGCGAGCGCCTGGGCCTCGAAGTCGTTGAGCACCAGGATGTCGGTCAGCCCGATGGTCGCAAACATCTGCTTGGGACGCACCACCCAGGGGCAATTGGTGAGCGCGATCTCGTCGCCCTCGACCGGGCCGGCGACGGCAAGCACCGCCGAGCGCGGCTTGACCGGCGCGCCGTCGAGCACGGCGAGGATGGCGTCGTCGATGTTGGCATAGCTGGCAGTCTGGACGATGCGCGGCTCGCCGGCATCCTTGTCGGCGCTCTCGACGATGGCGAAGCGCGCATTCGTGCCGCCGATGTCGCCGATCAGGATCGGGAACGGGAGAGCCTGCGCCTGGTCGCTCTGATGTGACATTCCCGGTTCCGTCCCTGCGTCGGCGTTCAGCCGTTCTCTTGATTCTCGAGCATGATCTCGGCCGTCGCCCGGTTCAACGCCATGGGAATGTCGTAGACGATGGCAAGCCGCATCAATGCCTTCACGTCGACGTCATGCGGCATCGGCGTCAGCGGATCAACGAAGAAAATCAACTGGTCGATCTTGCCCTCGCTGATCAGGGCGCCAATCTGCTGGTCGCCGCCAAGCGGCCCGCTCTTCAGTGGCGTCAGGTTGAGGCCCGGGCAGGCGGCGAGGATGCGCTGCCCGGTGGTGCCGGTGGCGACGATATGGCAGGTCTTCAGGAACTCGACATGGTCGGCTGCGAAAGCGACCAGGTCGTCCTTCTTCTCGTCATGGGCGATCAGGGCGAGACGCGATGCAGGGGTCACACGAGTTCATCCGGAAGAATTAAATCGGTTGAAATCCATAGACCGATTTCCATGCTTTTGGAAGCGACATGGCATCGGCCCGATCGGCAGGTTGCAGTCCGTCCCTACTGCGTCTTCGGGCGCGGACGCGGCAGCGGAATGTCGACCGAAGGCCGGGGTGCGAAGGCGTTTGCCGCAGCCGGCGTGCCGTCATCGGTGATGACGGGCGTGTCCGCGACTTCCGGTTGTTCAGGTGCCGGAGCGGCCACGACCGCGGTCGGTGCGCCACCCTTGCCGTGGAAGGTCACGGCGGCCTCATTGGCGGGCGAGGGGGCGTCGAGTACGGCGCGGCATTCCTTGGGCAGGCTCGCCATCGTCATGATGTCGCGCGCCTTGGGCTTCGCAGGACCGGTGGCCGGGCGCCATGGTTCCTCAGTGAACCACCAGGCCAGCGACTTGTCGCAGCCGTCGCCGCGTGGCGTCGGATCCTGCTCCTTGCAGCCTTTCGAGCCGGGCTGGCAGCCGATGCGGACGTGGAAATGGTAGTCGTGGCCCCAGAACGGCCGGACCTTGCGCAACCACGAACGATCGCCGGTGACTGTTTCGCAGAGCTTTTGCTTGATGCCCGGATTGACCAGGATGCGCTCGACTTCCGGATAGCTGGCGGCGCGTTCGAGCAGGCGCGTATGTGCCGGCGTCCAGCGCTTTTCGATGACGCGGTGGGTCTTTTCGTTGACCATCGAGACCGCACTCATGTTCTCGCGCTCGGTCGGCGACAGCCTGCGGTCCGGCATCGGCGTGAGCCAGATGTCGGCGTCGAGGCCGATCTGGTGCGAGGCGTGACCGGTCAGCATCGGGCCGCCGCGCGGCTGCGAGATATCGCCGATCAGGAGGCCGGGCCAACCGTCGGCGGTGGCCTCGCGCGACAGCTTTTCGATCAGCGCGATCATCTTGGGATGGCCCCAGCGCCGGTTGCGCGACAGGCGCATGGCCTGCCAGGTCGGTCCGTCGGTGGCGATTGCCAGTCCGCCGGAGAAGCAGCCCTTGGAGTAGAAGCCGTAGGAGCGCGCGGCAACCGCCGCCGGCAGCCTCTTGTTGCCGAACAGGTCCTTGGCGAGTTCCGCAGCACTTGCGGCCTGCATGTCGAGACCGACAAGGCCAAGGGCGGCGAACGCCATGGCGAGCCGCGCCGCCTTGCCCAGAATTCTACTGAAAAATGCCGTCATGGAGTTTTGTCCTCTCCGCCAGCTTGGGCTGCCACGGTTACCGAATGGTAAATTCCGGCGCCCGCACCCCAGTCATTTCGCTGTGCGACCGACCCCGCTCAGCCTTGCCTTATCGGACTGCGCCTGTCGCTTTTCCCTTCGCCGCGCCAGCTGCCGTCGGCCCACATCCGGTCGAATGCGGCCCGGTAGTCCGGGAAGCGGAACTCATATCCCGTGGCCCGAATCTCGGTGTTGGCGACACGCTTGTTCTCGCCATAGAAGGACCGTGCCATGGGCGAAAGTTGGGCAGTCTCGAAGGGAATTTCCGGTGGCGCATCGACGCCCATCAGCGCGGCGGCATAGCTCACCACATCCTGCGGCGGCGCCGGCTCGTCATCGGTGACGTTGTAGATGCCGCCACGGTCGGCGTCGAGCAGGTGCCAGAGCGCACCCGAGATGTCGTCGACATGGATGCGGTTGAACACCTGGTCCTTCTTGATCAGGCGCTTTGCGGTGCCATTCTCGAGATTGACGAAGGCGTTGCGTCCCGGGCCGTAGATGCCCGACAGGCGCAGGATCGCGACCGGCCGGCCAACCTCCTCGCCGAGTTCGTGCCAAGCCTGCTCGGTGTCGAGCCGGGCCTGCGAGCGGCCCGGCTTGGGCCGGCATTCGGCGGTCTCGTCGATCCATTTGCCGCCATGGTCGCCATAGACGCCGACGGTCGAGAGATAGCCGATCCAGCGCAGCGCCGGCATGTGGTGGAGGATGGCGTCGCGGGCGACGTCGAGCACGGGGTCGCCGTCGGCGCCGGGTGCTGCCGATACCACCAACTGCGTGGTCTCGGCGAGCCTGGCGCGAATTTCGGACGTCAGATGCCCGTCGAACAACAGCGGCTCGATGGCTGCGGCCTCGAGGCCGGCAAATTTCTCGACCGTGCGGGTCGTGCCGGAGACGCGGACGCCCTGTGGCCGGTCCCGGGCGAAGGCCTTGCCGGAATAACCGGCACCGAAGATGAAGATGTTCTGCTGGGTCATGCCTGCGTCCATGCGGGTTCAGACTGCGTGAGGGCCGCCTGCCATTCGGCTATCACGTCTTGTTCGGTTTCGACCTTCAGCGCCTGATGCGCAAGAGCCGAAACGGCTTCCGGCCCGGCAAGACGCGACAGCGCCCAGACGGCGGCGCCCCTGACCAGCGGCGCAGCGTCGCCGAGCAGAGCCTGGCAAGGCGCGATCAGCGACCTGTCGCCCGAATTGCCCGCGGCGACCAGCACGTTGCGGACGAAGCGGTCGCGGCCGATGCGCTTGACCGGCGATCCGGAGAAGAAGATTCGGAACGCCGCGTCGTCCAGCGACAGCAGTTCGGCAAGGCGCGGCTGGCGCAGGTCGTCGCGGGCGGCGAGCTTCTGCTCCGAGGCCGCCTGGGCGAACTTGTTCCACGGGCAGGCGGCGAGGCAGTCGTCGCAGCCATAGATGCGGTTGCCGATCTTTTTGCGGAATTCGAGCGGGATCGGACCCTTGTTCTCGATGGTCAGGTAGGAGATGCAGCGCCGGGCATCGAGCCTGTAGGGCGCCGGGAAGGCATCGGTCGGGCAGGCGTCGAGGCAGGCGCGGCAGGAGCCGCAATGGTCGATCTCGGCCTCGTCGGGTGCAAGTTCGGCGGTGGTGAAGATCGTGCCGAGGAACAGCCAGGAGCCGAATTCGCGGCTGACCAGATTGGTGTGCTTGCCCTGCCAGCCGAGCCCGGCCGCCTCGGCCAGCGGTTTTTCCATGACCGGAGCGGTGTCGACGAACACCTTCACGTCGCAGCCTGCGCGGGCGACGATTTTGCCGGCGATCTCCTTCAGCCGGCCCTTCATGACGTCGTGATAGTCGCGGTTGCGGGCATAGACCGAGATCGCGGCACGGTCGGGCATTTCCTGAAGAGTTCGAGGGTCCGTGTCGGGGCCGTAGTTCATGGCCAGGACGATGATCGAGCGCACCTCGGGCCACAGCACGGAAGGTTCGGCGCGGCGCTCCAGCGTCTCGGCCATCCAGCCCATCGAGCCGTGCAGGCCTTCCTCGACGAACTGGGCGAGGCGGGCAGGGGCGAGCGGGATGGCGTCGGGCCGCGTGACGGCGACGGCGGCGAAGCCGGCGCGTTGGGCCTCGCGCTCGATCAGCTGGCGCAGCGCCGTATCAGAAATCGAGGTCCGCATAATGCGATGCCGGGGTCAGGCCGCGTACCCGGTCGGCGAGCAGCGGCCGGAAGGATGGCCGCGACTTGACCCTGGTGTACCATTCGCGCGCCGATGAATGTTCGCGCCAGTCGATTTCGCCGAGATAGTCGAGCACCGACAGCGAGGCCGCCGCGGCAAGGTCGGCATAGGTGATGCGCGTACCGGCGAGCCAGTGGCGCGTGCCGGCCAGCCAGTTGGTGTATTTCATGTGCTGGCGGATATTGGCGCGCGCCGCGCGGATCGCCGCCGAATCGGGCGAACCGCCGCCGGCCGATTCGGGCATATGCGGCTTCAGCACGCGCTCGCGCACCAGGTGACGGGTCACTTCGCTATCGGTCTTGGTCAGGTACCAGTCGGTGAGGCGGCGGATCTCGGCGCGCTCCATCGGGTCTTCGGCGAACAGCCGGCGCTCGCGCTTCAGCACGCCGCGGGTCTCGTCGATATATTCGGAGATGATCATCGCGCCGACGATCGGAACGTCGCCTTCGGCCAGCAGCACCGGCAGTGTTCCCGCCGGATTGAGCGACAGGAATTCCTTGCGCCGCGCCCACGGCTTCTCTTCGATCAGGGCCAATTCTTCGCCATATTCGCCGAACGCCAGGCGGACGAAGCGGCATGTGGCGAACATCGGGTGGTGGAAAAGCGTCAGCATGGTCCTGCGAAATTTCGTGATCGGTGGCGCTCTGGCGAATCGCTTGCCGCGCCGCTAGAGCTTCTGGGCCCGGCGCACCGGGCTCTCGGGCGACCCGACCTATAGGGTGAGTTCCGCCCCATGACAAGCAATCGCGAATGAACGATCCCGCGGGGACCGGAATGGAAAGCCAGACTATCATCGACGCGCTGCTGCTCGGACTGCTCGAGGGGCTCACCGAATTCATCCCGGTCTCCTCGACCGGCCACATCCTGCTGGCCGGGCATTTCCTCGGCTTCAACTCGACCGGCAAGACCTTCGAGATTCTGATCCAGCTCGGCGCTATCCTGGCGATCCTGTCGGTCTACTGGGCGCGGTTGTGGCGGATGCTGGTCGACCTGCCGCGCGACCCGCAGACGCAGCGTTTCGTCGCAGGCATCCTGATCGCCTTCCTGCCGGCGGCACTGATCGGCGCGTTGGCGCACGACTTCATCAAGACGGTGCTGTTCGAATCGCCGCGGCTGATCTGCATCATGCTGATCCTCGGCGGTATCGTGCTGCTGTTTCTCGACAAGCTCGACCTCAAGCCGCGCTATGGCGACGTCACCAATTTTCCGCTCTCTGTCTATCTCAAGATCGGCCTGTTCCAGTGCCTGGCGATGATCCCCGGCACCTCGCGCTCGGGTGCCACCATCGTCGGTTCGCTGCTGATGGGGGTGGAGAAGCGCGCCGCCGCCGAATTCTCGTTCTTCCTGGCCATGCCGACCATGGCGGGCGCCTTTGCCTTCGATCTCTACAAGAACCGCGACATCCTTTCGGCAGCCGACCTGCCGATCATCGGCGTCGGCTTCCTTGCTGCCTTCCTGACTGCGCTGTTCGTGGTGCGCCATTTGCTCGATTACGTCTCGCGCAACGGCTACGCGCTGTTCGGCTGGTGGCGGCTGCTGGTCGGCAGCGTCGGGTTGATCGCGCTGATAGTCTGGGGCTGAGAACCCGCCCCCTCAGCCCGCGGCGCAATAGCTCAAGCACCACGACCGTGATGGCGCTCGTGGTGCCGCTTGCGCAAATTTTCCTGGAGAAGGCGCTGACGCGCCCTCAGCCGGTCAGGCTTCCGTCCTGCGGGTAAACTGGCCAGCAGCGCGGTAGCGCCAGAGGTAGCTCGGCAGGATCGAGGCCGTGGTCTTGGGTGCGATGCCGACGGCGGCGATGGTGCGGCCTTCGTCCTGCGCTGCCTTGGACACGACGTTGTCGGAGCGCAGCAGCGTGACCTGGTCCTTGGTCAGCAGCGGGTTGGGCAGAAGGCCGAGGATCGATGCCTGCAGATTGGCAGCCCACCACGGTACCGGGACCAGGTTGCGCTTGCGGTCGATGACCTCGAGAATCTGTTCCATGCACTGCTTGAAGCTCAGCACCTGCGGGCCACCGAGCTCATAGATGGTGCCGCCCTTGACCTTGCCGTCGACGGCGCGCGCGATGGCCTCGGCAACGTCGCCGACATAGATCGGCTGGAAGCGGGTTTCACCGCCGCCGATCAGCGGCAGCACCGGTGAGAAACGCGCCATGTTGGCAAAGCGGTTGAAGAAGCCGTCCTCGGGACCGAAGACGATCGACGGCCGGTAGATCACTGCCTCGGGCAGGGTCGCCAGGACCGCCTTTTCGCCGCGCGCCTTGGTCTGGGCGTAGATCGAGTGCGAGTTTTCGTTGGCGCCGAGCGCCGAGACATGTGTCAGCGAAGCGCCGACGGCGCGTGCGGCCTCGGCCACGGCACGGGCGCCGAACTCCTGGACCGTGGAGAAACGCTGGCGGCCGCCTTCATGCAGGATGCCGACGAGATTGACGACATGCGATGCGCCCTGGACGGCGCGGTCGACCGACCAGCGCACGCGCAGGTTGGCCTGGACCGGCTGGATCTGGCCGACATTGCCGAGCGGCTGCAGATGGAAGGCGAGGTCGGGGCGGCGGCAGGCGACACGCACCAGATACCCGCGCTTGGCCAGCGCCCGCACGACATGCCGGCCGAGGAAGCCTGAGCCGCCGAATACGGTCACGAGTTGCGGGGTCTGCAGAATTTCAGTCATCGCTGGCTCCGGTCGCCAAAAGGGGCAGGGATGTCAGCGTTCTTAGCCCGTTTCGCGGAAAAGGCAATCATCGAGGCTCCATGCGGAGCGGCCCGCGCCGATCTGGCGCGGGCTTGTGGTTTGCCTTGGGAGGCAGGGTCTAGAATTCGCGGCCGAGGCGGGCGTCGACCGAGTGGCGATTACCGCCACGGATTGCGAAGAACAGGAAGATCGCCGCCCAGATGATCGACTTTTCGGCGCCCTGGTAGCCCTGGCCCATGGTGATCCAGTGGAACCAGACGGTCACCAGCAGCACGAACATGGCCGCAAAGGATGCCGGGCGGGTGAACAGGCCGATGGCGATCAGGATGCCGCCGAAGAACTCGGTGCATGACAACAGCAGCGACCAGAAGGCGCCGGGGTAGAAGCCGAGGCCCTCGACCATGCCGGCTGCGCCGAACGGGTCGGAAATCTTGCCGAGGCCGTGCGTGACCAGGGCAACGCCGGCAACGACACGCAGGATCGTTTCGGCAGAATCGTGCAGGTTCGAATAAAGGCCGCGGAGCGCGGTGATGAAAAGTCGGCGGCCGGAATTTTCGGTCGTCAGGGTCAAGGACATGTCTCCGATTGCGGGGCTATGTTCGAAAAATGTTGCAATGCACCAACGCCGCAAGGCTGCCGTCACAGTCAAGTCAACAAGGTTTGATGAAAAGATGATTGACACATTCATGTTTTGCAAAATTTGGGAACCCGACCGGCGGCAGGGCGTTGAAACACCAGTGCGGCGGACCTGTCGTGCCAAATCCCAAAAGGAGAACGCGATGAATTGGAACCAGATCGAAGGCAATTGGGAGCAGTTCAAGGGTAAGGTTCAGGCCCAGTGGGGCAAGCTGACCGACGATGATCTCGACGTCATCAAGGGCAAGCGGACCGAACTCGCCGGCAGGCTGCAAGCCCGCTACGGCCAGGCGCAGGAAGAGGCCGAAAAGGACATCGACACCTGGCTTTCGCGCCACTGAACCGTCTCTGAGCAGCACGGTCGCCTTGAGCGGCAGACGAAGCCCCGCCGCGAGCGGGGCTTTTTCGTTGCCTAGGCGCCAACGCAGAAAACCCCGCGATATGCGGGGTTTTCCGGATGGCAGAATGCGGGCGACCGACGCTCGAGCGAGGCCGACGCCTCACGACATCAGGAGGGTTCCCGGCAAGTCTTGCCACCCCAACCCTGCTGGCCCGACATGTTGCCACCTGCGGCCTTGCAGTCCTGGATGAACTTGGTGTTGCAATCCGGGAACTTGCTCGAGCCGTTCTTGCAGTACTTGTCTTCGGTCACGCCGTCATTGCCCGACGAGGCCTTGCCGCTCGGACCAGACGGCTTGTCGTTGTCAGGGGCATCCGAGATGTCGCCGGGACCCGAAGGGCCATTGCCGCCCGGTGCGTCGGAGATATCGCTCGGGCCCGACGGACGGTCGCCGCCGCCCGAGCCGGCCGAGAAACCGCCGGCGGCGTTGGCGCTGCCGATGGCGCCGGCAAGCAGCAGAACGGCGGTCAGGATGGTGATCTTGGTTTTCATGGTCATTTTCCCTTTTCGAGGTTGCGTTTCGGGGCCGCGGAAACGCTCTGGTTTCCACGTCGGAACGATCTTTCGGTTTGGGTTCCCCCCGGTTGATCGGGCGAGCTCAACTCGCCCTGGACATGACTGGGTCGCAGCGATCAGGAGAAAGGTTCAAAGAGGGTTCGAATTATTTTCGCAGGGGTTTCGCGGGGTGGTTTCTGGGGCGCTGTGGGTTGTGGTTCTGGGCCACCGGAATAGCGGAGACCCGGGTATCCATCCGTGACGGTGAAACCACCGCTGCGGTCCAGGTTTGCTGTCCCGGTGGCGACGTCCCAAAGCGGAGTCGAAAACGCTCCTGGTTCAGTCAGCCTGCCGCGCGGAATATTCGCCGATACGGACGTGCAGGGCCACGGGGATCGTGATCCCCTCGACTTCGGAGCGGGCGCGGGCTGCGGCCTTTGCAGGACCGGGGATGTGGACGTGATACTGGCCGGACAACCGGTCGAGCTGCGTCCGCATGCGCGCCTCGAAGCCGGAATCGAACAGTTTCGGATCGAGTGCGACGATGAACAGGCCGGTGCCGGGCGACTCGTGGCCCGATGTGATCGACGGGGCGTCGACCGACCAGTTGGCGCCCGAGATGCCGGCAGCAAGCACCTCGACCATCAGCGCGATGTTGGCGCCCCGCGCCCCGCCGAAGGCGAGCAGAACGCCCTTCATCGCCTTCCTGGCGTCGGTCGTGGGTTTGCCCCTGGCGTCGAGCGCCCAGCCCTCGGGGATCTCCTCGCCGGCTTCGGCCGCCTTGCGCACATTGACGAAGGCGGTCGCGCTCGACGACTGGTCGATGATCAGCGGCGGGCCGTCGGCGGCAGGGGCTGCGAGCGAGATCGGGTTGGTGCAAAACACCGGCTTGGTCGAGCCGGAGCCGGCGACCAGCGCCGGGCCGTTGGTGGCAGCGAGCGCAACAAGGCCCGCTTCGGCGAGCCGGCCGGTGAAATAACCGAGCGAACCGCAGGTATAGGCATTCCTTTGCGAGAAGATGGTGACGCCGAACAGCCTGGCGGCCTTGGCGATGTCGTCGAAGTTGCGGTCGAAGCCGGTATGGCCCGCACCGCCCCGGGCGTCCGAGAGATAAATCGCCAGCGCCGGCCGGGTGACGACTGGTTCGGCCTTACCGTCGATGCGCCCGGCCTCCAGCGATTCGAGATAGTCGACATAGTGCGACAGCCCGACGCTCGCCTGGCCGTCGGCTTCGGCGGCAACCGCGGCAAGTGCGATCGACTGCGCCGTCTCTTCGCTGGCGCCGGCCCCGATGGCAGCTGATATGCAGAGCGCACGGGCTTCGTCGAGGCTGAGCGTGACCGTTTCTGTCTTTGTCTGCGGCATAGGCTTATCCCAGTCTGGCCGGTATCCTCGCCTCCAGCTTGCGGAAGGCGAAGACGAGAATGCCCGTGATGATCAGATAAATCAGGGCGAGCAGCAACAGCGGCTCGTAGACGATGAACGTGTCCTGGCGGACGCGCGAAGCGACCGCATAGATGTCGATGACGGTGATGGTGGCGACCAGCGGCGTGGCCTTGAGCTGGAGCACAGTTTCGCCGGCAAGCGTCGGCAGGGCGCGGTGGATGGCCTGGGGCAGCCAGATGCGGCGGAAGCGTTTCCATGGGCTCATGCCGAAGGCGCGGGCGGCCTCCAGTTGCCCCCTCGGCACGCCGGCGAAGGCACCGCGCATCACCTCACCCTCATAGGCGGCGTAGGACAAGGTCAGCGCCACGACGGCATAAGGCCAGGCCTGCCTGAGGATCGGCCATAGCTCCGACTGCCTGATCCAGGGAAAATGCGGGAACAGCGAGCCGAGACCGTAATAAAGCAGCCAGAGCTGCAGCAGCAGCGGCGTGCCGCGGATGACCGTGCAGAAGGCCTTGGCTGGCCAGGCCAGCCAGAACGGCCCGGCAGCCTGGGCGAGGCCGAGCGGAACGGCGAGCATGAAGCCGAGCACCACGGTGACGACGAGAATCCAGATGGTGCGCCAGATGCCGAGCAGCGCCAGGTCGTAATAATTAGGCAGCCAGTCCCAGCGCATGAACAAGATCGCCGATAGCACCAGTGCCGCGGCAATCGCGATCAGCACGATGCGGTGCGGCTGCAGCCATTCCGAGCGGGTGGCGGGCGTTGTAGTGGCTGGAGCGGCAGCACTCATCGGCCGGACTCCGCGACCGGCGGCATGCCGCGCCGCGCCCAGCGCTCGATGCGGCCGATAATGACGTTGGAGAACAGCGTCAGCAGCAGATAGAGCACGCCGGCGGCGACGAAGAAGGTGAAATAGGCCTTTGTCGTGGCGCCGGCCTGGCGGGTTTCCTGGGTCAGCTCGTTGAAGCCGACGACGGCGAGCAGGGCGGTGTCCTTGGTGGCGATGAGCCAGAGATTGGCGAGGCCGGGAATGGCGAAGGGCAGCATCGCCGGCAGCGTGATCCGGCGCAGCATCTTGCCCGGCGGCATGCCGTAGGCGCGGGCCGCCTCGATCTGACCCTGCGGTATCGCGAGGATGGCGCCGCGGATGACTTCGGTGGCATAGGCGCCCTGGACGATGCCGAGCACGCCGATGCCGGCGGCAAGCCCTGAAATGTCGACGGGAGCGTAGCCGAAGCTGTCGAGCGCACGGTTGATGAGGTCGGTGCCGGCGTAATAGAGCAGCAGGATCAGCACCAGCTCGGGCACGGCACGCACGACGGTGGTGTAGATCTCCATCAGGTCGCGCACCACAGGGCTGCCATAGAGCTTGCCCCAGGCGCCGGCGATGCCGATGGCGAGGCCGAGCCCGAAGGCGCCCAGGGCGATCTGGACGGAGTTTGCGAGCCCGCGCAAAAGATTGGCGCCCCAGCCGGGCGGCGAGATGGCGAGCAGCTCGACAGCGCTTGTCTGCAGCAGCGGGTTCAGCAGGTGCTCGATATCAGTGGTCCTTGGTGCGGGATGGGACGACGTCGTTCCCCTCCCCCTTGTGGGGAGGGGTTAGGGTGGGGGTGCAGCGCTCCACCCGGTTGTCCGCCGGATTGCCGAGGAAACGGACCCCCACCCTTTATCCCTCCCCACAAGGGGGAGGGTGGGCGTCGGCGTCGCGCCTGATCCGGTGCTGGCGCAAGGCCGGATCTGCACGCCCCCCTCACTTGCCGTAGATGTCGAAGTCGAAATATTTCTTGGCGATCTCGGCGTATTTGCCGCTGTCACGCAGCGACTTGATGGCGGCATTGAATTTGTCCTTGAGCTCCGTGTCGCCCTGGCGCAGGCCGACGCCGACGCCCGGCCCGAGGATTTCGACGTCTTCGGCGACATCGCCCTTCATGTCGCAGCAGGCCTTGCCCGCATCGGTGGCGAGGAATGTGGCGAGCGAAAGAGAATCCGCCTGCACCGCGTCGACACGGCCGGCTGCAAGGTCGGCCTGGGCCTCGTCCTGGGTCTGGTAGATCTTGATCTCCGAGGCGCTGTCGGCGAAGTGCTTCTTGGCGTAGGCCTCGTGCACCGTCGACACCTGCACGCCGATGATCTTGCCCTTGAGGCCCTCGGTCGTGGCATCGAACTTGACGTCCTTGGAGCCGATGATGCCGGCCGGGGTGTTGTAATACTTGTCCGAGAAATCGATCGACTTCTTGCGCTCGTCGGTGATCGACATCGAGTTGATGATGGCGTCGATCTTCTTGGAGTTGAGCGCCGGGATCAGGCCGTCCCAGGCGGTCATCGTCACCTCGCATTGCAGCTTCGCCTCGGCGCAAAGAGCGTCGATCATCTCCATTTCCCAGCCGCCCCATTTGCCCGAAGCGTCGGGTGAGGCGAAGGGCGGGTAGGGTTCGGGTGCCATGCCGACCTTGATCGCCTGGGCGCCGGCGCTTCCCGCGCTCAAGCCAAGGACCAGTGCCAAGGCCGCAGTTGCAAGCAGTGCTTTCATGCTGTCTCTCCCGTTTGTCGTTGTTCTTGATGTTCCCGTATTTCGTCCAGGCTAGCCGATATTGCGGATGAACTGCTTGAGCCGCTCCGATCTCGGCGCCCCGAAAAGCTGTTCCGGCGGGCCTTCCTCCTCGACCACGCCGTTCCAAAGATAAATCACATGCGTTGCCACCTCGCGGGCGAACTTCATCTCGTGGGTGACCAGGACCATGGTGCGACCTTCGCGGGCGAGATCGCCGATCACCTTCAGCACCTCGCCGACCAACTCGGGATCGAGCGCCGAGGTCGGTTCGTCGAACAGCATGACGCGCGGCTGGACCGCGAGCGCACGGGCGATTGCCGCGCGCTGCTGCTGGCCGCCCGAGAGATAGGCCGGGTAGACGTCGCGCTTTTCGGCAAGGCCGACGCGCGCCAGCAGCCGCTCCGCCTCGGCGATGGCGTCCGCGCGCTTGACGCCAAGCACATGCACCGGCACCTCGATGACGTTTTCCAGCAGCGTCATGTGGCTCCACAGGTTGAAGCTCTGGAACACCATGCCGAGGCGCGAGCGGATGCGCTCGATCTGGCGCCGGTCAGCCGGCACGCTGTCGCCAAGGCTGTTCGGCTTGAGGCGGATCTCCTCGCCATTGACGCGGATGATGCCGCTGGTCGGGTTCTCCAGACAGTTGATGCAGCGCAGCAGCGTCGACTTGCCCGATCCAGAGCCGCCGATGATCGCCACCACCTCGCCGTCGCGGGCCGACAGCGACACGCCCTTCAGCACATGCAACTGGCCGAACTTCTTGTGCAGGTTCTCGACATGGATGGCTTCGGCGGCTTGGCCGTCTGATCGTGCAGGGTGCTGGGCTGCATGACCCGCAGCCATCAGCGATGGCTCCGGCGCGTGAACGTCTTCCCGTCAGCTTGCATCAGGCTGCTCATGGTCGCGTCGCGATGTTCCCCTGGGCGGTGAGGATGGACCTTTCGGCCTTGCGGCGTCAACGGCACCAGTTCCCGCTTCTTTTATGCTTCCATTACGGCACTTGCGACGTTGTTATGCAAGTGTATAAATATTCGCGAGGCCGGTTTCGGCCAATTTTTCCAGACGAAGCGAAGGTGGACATGGCAGTCGCCGCGCGGAGAAAATTCCGCCGAGAAGGCGAGGAGCGCCGTCGGCAGGACCTGATCGAGGCCACCCTCGACTGCGTCGCCGAGCACGGGCTGCAGGGCGCGACGGTCAGGGCCATCGCGCTGCGCGCCGGCGTCACCGCTGGGCTGATCCGCCACTATTTCCCTGGCAAGGAAGAGCTTTTGCAGGCGGCTTATGCCGCCGTCATGGGACGCATGACGGACCTCGCCAAGACAGCGCTGGCGACCGTCGAGCAGGAGCCCGGGCGGCGGCTTGCGGCCTTTGTCGCGGCGAACCTCGCGCCGCCGGTGGTCGATACCAGGACATTCTCCATCTGGGCGAGTTTCATCGGTCGGGCGGGTTCCGATCCGGCGCTGGGGGCGGCCCACAGGGCCGGCTATCTCGGCTTTCGCGACGAGGTGGAGACGCTTGTCGCCGAGGTTTTTTCCGACGCCGGCCGGCAGGCGAGCCCGTCGGAATTGCGCCGCCTGGCCATCGCCATCAACGCCATCATCGACGGGCTTTGGGTCGAGGGCTGCCTCGCCGGCGATATGTTCGAGGCAGGCGAACTGGCCGAGATCGGCATCGGCTCGGTGGAAGCGATGCTCGGCCTGGGATTGCGCGGCGAAAGGGAGGTGGCATGACGACGATCGGCGAAGCTCTTATCGATCTGCTCGAAGCGCATGGCGTCGATACCGTGTTCGGCATCCCCGGCGTGCATACGATCGAGCTCTATCGCGGGCTGGCGCGATCGAAGATCCGCCACATCACGCCGCGCCACGAGCAGGGTGCCGGCTTCATGGCCGACGGCTATGCCCGCGCCTCTGGCCGGCCGGGCGTGGCCTTCGTCATCACCGGGCCGGGGCTCACCAACACCATCACTGCCATGGCCCAGGCGCGCGCCGATTCAGTGCCGATGCTGGTGATCTCGGGCGTCAACGCACAGCCCACGCTGGGCAAGGGCCTGGGCTACCTGCACGAACTGCCCGACCAGCGCGGCATGATGGAAAAGGTGGCGCTGTCGTCGCGGCGGGTGACCGAGGCAGCCGAACTGCCCGGCGCGATTGCCAGGGCCTTCGAGATGTTCGCAACGCGGCGGCCGGGGCCGGTGCATATCGAGGTTCCGCTCGATGTCATGGGCAAGCCGGCGGATGGGCTGAAGCCATTGCCGAAGCGTGCGGCTGCGCCTGCTCCGGGCGAACGCGCGCTTGCCGAAGCAAGGCCCTTGGTCAGCGCGACGAAACGGCCGCTGATCCTCGCCGGCGGCGGGGCGCGACGGGCCGAGGCTGAACTCAGGGCCCTGGCGGAAAAACTCGACGCACCAGTCGTCACCACAGCCAACGGACGTGGCCTGATGCACGGCCATGGACTCGGCGTGCCGGCGAGCCCCAGCCTCAAGGCGGTACGGTCGCTGATGGCGGATGCCGATCTGGTGATCGCCGTCGGCACCGAGTTCGGGCCGACCGACTACGACATGTATGGCGACGGCGGCTTCATGCTGCCGAAGAGCTTGATCCGCATCGACATCGACGAGATGCAGCTTGGCCGGCGCCCGGCGGCGGTTTCGATCCTGGCTGATGCGGGCGCGGCACTTGCGAGGCTGGGTGCCGATGTTGGCGAAGCGCGCCAGGCCGGCGGCGCAGCGCGCGCCAAGGCGGCGCGGGAGAGCGCCTGGGCGGAAATCGGCCCGGCGATGCAGGCGCAGGTTCGAGCGGTGGAGGCGATACGCGACGCCCTGCCGGGCGCGATCATCGTCGGCGATTCGACCCAGCCGGTCTATGCCGCCAATCTTTACTATGACCACGACCGGCCGGGCGGCTGGTTCAATGCGGCGACGGGCTACGGTGCGCTTGGCTTCGGCCCGCCGGCGGCGATCGGCGCGGCGCTGGCCGTACCGGATGCGCCGGTGGTCTGCCTCAGTGGCGACGGCGGTTTTCAGTTCACCTTGCCGGAACTGGGGGCGGCGCTGGATGCGAATGCCCCTGTCATCTTCGTCGTCTGGAACAATCGCGGCTATCGCGAGATCGAGACCTCGATGCTCGATGCCGGCGTCGAGCCAGTCGGTGTGTCGCCGGTGCCGCCGGACTTCCTTTTGATCGCCCAGGCCTATGGTCTTCAGGCGGAGCGCCTGCGGGATGTTGGCGCACTCGGCAGCGCATTGAAAAAGGCGCGCTCGACGGGAAAACCCTGTCTGATAGAAATCACCGTCGAATAGGCCGCGCTTGGCGGTCCATCGCGGGAGTTGAGCATGACGAAGAGTTTCGAAGGCAGGCATGTCGTTGTTACCGGCGCCACCGGTGCGCTGGGCGCGGCGGTAGCCAGGCACCTGCTTGGCGAAGGCGCCATCTGCCATTTGCCGATCAGCCGGCCGAAGGCGCCTGACGGTTTCGAATTCGCCGGCAAGGATCGTGTCCACATCGCCACCGGCGTGGACCTGACGGACGCACAGGCCGTCGATGCCTTCTACGACGCCATTCCCGGTCTCTGGGCCTCGATTCATTCGGCTGGCGGCTTCGACATGGGCGCGGTCGAGGCCGTCGATTCCGACCAGTTCGGCCGGATGATGGACCTCAACGCAAAGACCGCATTTCTCTGCTGCCGGGCAGCGGCCCGCTCGATGCTTGCAGGCAAGGCCGGCGGCCGCATCGTCAACGTTTCCGCACGCGCCGGCATCGAGCCGCGCAAGGGCGGTGGCATGGCAGCCTATGCGGCGAGCAAGGCGGCCGTGGCGGCGCTGACCATGGCGCTGGCGGAGGAACTGAAGGGCGCGGACATCCTGGTCAATGCCGTGGCGCCGTCGACCCTCGACACGCAGGCCAACCGCGATGCCATGCCCAAGGCGGATTTCGGCAAATGGGTCAGCCTCGAAGCAGCGGCGGCCGCGATTGCGCAGCTTGCTTCTCCGGCCAATCTGGTCACCAGCGGCACGGTGGCCGCGATCTACGGCCGAGCATAGGGCTAGCGGCCCTGCCCGATCGAGATCGCTGTCGACCTGTCGCGGGGGCTAGCGCGTCAGGCCGCCATTCGGCACGCCCAGCAGTCTGGCCGGCAGGTAGATGACCAGCGAGGCGGCGCCCTGGATGACCGAAGTGCCGTCGGCAAGGATGGTTTCGGCCGGCGCGCCTTCGCCCCTGTCGGTGATGTCGTTGGTCAGTCCGCCTTTTGCCATCAACGCCATCAGCGTCGGCGAACTGGCGAAGACGCCATGGCTGCCGCCGTCGAGGTTGGATGTGTCGAGCACTGTGATGTTTTCCGCCTGCAGGGCTGCGACATCGGCGCCGGAACCGACGCGCGGGTGGCCGCCGGTCAACCCGCCCGACAGGTTCAGCGCCTTGTCGCGCGTCGACACCAGGATCATGAACGGGTTCGGCAGCTTGTCGATGTCGCGCAACTGGCTCTGGAAGACGTCGATGTCGATGTCCGGTGCCGCAAGCACGAGATCGTTGATGCGGCTGATGTACTTGTCGCGGCCGCTCAGCGACAGGCTGCGCAGCGCCTCCATGACCACATAGCTGCCCATCGAGTGGCCGACGAGCACAACGCGCTTGGCCTGGCTGCGCGCGGCGATCTCGATGGTGTCGGCAAGGCCGTCGCGGCTGTAGGCGGCGCTGTCGCGGTCATAGACGTAGAGCGGCAAAGACCCGCCCGACGGCCAGGCATAGTGCAGCGCCACCGCCTTGATCTTATAGTCGTGGACGATCTGGGCATTGCGGAAGATGCTGTCGGCGAAGTTGTTGTTGTAGCCGTGAACGAAGATGAAGACCTCGCGCTCTTCCGGCGGGCGTCGCATCAGGTCGGCGTCGAGGGCAGCCACGAACTGCGCCTTCTCGTCGAAGGGCTGGAACGAGCGGGCGACGAAGTTGCGCACCGGACTGGGCGCGCGGCTGGCGCTTTCGACCTCTCCGGCAACATGGGTTGCTGGAATGCCGATCTCGAACTTTGCAAAATTGAGCGACTTAGCGCGTTCGGCCGAATAGGGCAGCGCAAGATTGTCCGAGCGTGCCCGCATGGTCGAGACATAGATCGGCACGACAGCTGCCGATTCGCCTTCCTTGCCGTCGCCGAGACCAAGCACGGCGCGCCCGCCGCAACCGGACAGGACTACGAGCACGAGAAAGAAGGTCAGAAAACGCAACTTGATCATTGCCGGGCTCGGGACGCGGGACAGGGCTTGGCGGACTTAAGAGCAGCAAATCCTGGCGGCGGCAACCGCGGAGGTACCGAACGCAGGCTGCCCGGAAGCATTCGGATGCGCCGTGAAGCATTCCGGCATCACTTGCGCCTGTTCGCGCCGTCGCACGTGATCTTCATGCGCCCACGGCCAAGAAAAAACCCCGCCGGATCGCTCCGGCGGGGTTTTTTCAGTTCACGACAATGAGCGAATGGCTCAGTTGCCGCGGTTCTTCAGGGCTGCGCCCAGGATGTCGCCGAGCGAAGCGCCGGAGTCGGTCGAGCCGTACTGAGCGACTGCTTCCTTCTCTTCGGCGATTTCCAGCGCCTTGATCGAGACCTGCAGCTTGCGGGTCTTCTTGTCGAAGGCGATGATGCGGGCGTCAACCTTCTGGCCGACGACGAAGCGCTCGGGGCGCTGTTCGTCACGGTCGCGCGACAGGTCCGAACGCTTGATGAAGGTCTCGATGCCGCTCTCGACGAGACGGACTTCGAGGCCACCATCCTTGATGCCGGTGACTTCGCAGGTGACGACGGCGTTCTTGCGCAGTTCGCCCGAGGTCGCGGCTTCGACGACGGTGTCGCGGCCGAGCTGCTTGATGCCGAGCGAGATGCGTTCCTTGTCGATGTCGACGTCGAGGACCTGAGCCTTGACCATGTCGCCACGGTTGTACTCTTCGATGACCTGCTCGCCCGGACGGTTCCAGTCGAGGTCGGACAGGTGCACCATGCCGTCGACGTCGCCGTCGAGGCCGATGAACAGGCCAAATTCGGTCTTGTTCTTGACTTCGCCTTCGACTTCGCTGCCGGCCGGGTGGTTACGGGCGAAAGCTTCCCACGGGTTCTCGAGCGTCTGCTTGAGGCCGAGCGAGATGCGGCGCTTGGCCGGATCGACCTCGAGCACGACAACGTCGACCTGCTGGGTGGTCGACAGGATCTTGCCGGGGTGCACGTTCTTCTTGGTCCACGACATTTCCGAAACGTGGATGAGGCCTTCGATGCCCGGCTCGAGCTCGACGAACGCACCGTAGTCGGTGATGTTCGTGACGGTGCCGGTGATCTTCTTGCCGATCGGGAACTTGGTGCCGATGTCGGACCACGGATCGCTCTCGAGCTGCTTCATGCCGAGCGAGATGCGGTGGGTTTCCTGGTTGATGCGGATGATCTGCACCTTGACCGACTGACCGATGTTGAGGATTTCGGTCGGGTGGTTGACGCGGCGCCAGGCCATGTCGGTGACATGCAGCAGGCCGTCGATGCCGCCGAGGTCGACGAACGCACCGTAGTCGGTGATGTTCTTGACCACGCCTTCGACAACCTGGCCCTCTTCGAGGTTCTGCACGATTTCCGAACGCTGCTCGGCGCGGCTCTCTTCGAGAACGGTGCGGCGCGAAACGACGATGTTGCCGCGACGGCGATCCATCTTGAGGATCTCGAAGGGCTGCGGGTTGTGCATGAGCGGGGTGACGTCGCGGATCGGACGGATGTCGACCTGCGAACGCGGCAGGAAGGCAACGGCGCCGTCGAGATCGACGGTGAAGCCACCCTTGACCTGGTTGAAGATGACGCCTTCGACGCGCTCACCCTTGGTGAACTTCTCTTCGAGCTTGACCCAGCTCTCTTCGCGGCGGGCCTTGTCGCGCGACAGCATGGCTTCGCCAAGCGCGTTTTCGATGCGCTCGACATAGACCTCGACGGTGTCGCCGACCTTGAGCTGGCCGTCCTTGGCCTTGGCGCCGAATTCCTTCAGCGGCACGCGGCCCTCGACCTTCAGGCCGACGTCGATGATGGCCATGTCTTTTTCGATGGCCGTGACGATACCCTTGACGACCTGGCCTTCGCCCGAATGACCGTCCGAGAAGGACTCTTCGAGCAGGCTCGCGAAATCGTCGCGGGAGGGATTAGCTTGTGACATTGGATCTCCTGGTGCGTCCCGGCTTGCGGGAGCGGCGCCGTGGGTTAGCGTTGCGTTGGCCTGCCAACATCCCGGGCAAAAAGCCCTTGGCCGCCCAAAGCGGCAAATCGGCGCAAGAAGAATGCGGACAGGTCGGTTAAGTGGCGAAACCCTGAGGCTTCAGCCGTGCCTTCAACTTCCGAGGACTCGATCGACGATATCCCTGGCTGCGGAAAACGCGGCTTCTATATCCATTTCTGACGTATCGAGCAAGTGCGCGTCGTCGGCGGGCCTGAGCGGGGAGTCGGCCCGGCCGGTGTCGCGCTCGTCGCGGCGCACGATATCGGCCAAAATGCCGGCGAAATCGGCGCTGCCGCCATTGGCTTCGATCTCGGACAGGCGCCGCTGGGCCCGCACCTCCGCGCTGGCCGTAACGTAGAGCTTCACGTCGGCGTCGGGGCAGACGACGGTGCCGATGTCGCGGCCGTCGAGCACCGCCCCTTGCGGTATGCGCGCGAACTGGCGCTGCTTCTCGACCAGGATCTTACGCACCTCGGGAATGACCGCCACCTTGGACGCGGCTTCGCCGACGGCATGTGCCGACAGCACCTTGCGGTCGAGATGGCCGAGATCGACAAGCTTCGCCGCCTCGATGGCGTGCGCGACATCGTCGAGCGGCCAGCCCTTCTCGATCAGCATGTGCGCGACGGCACGGTAGGTCAGCCCGGTGTCGAGCAAGGCGAGGTGGTAGTAATCTGCCAGGCGCCGCGCGAGCGTGCCCTTGCCCGCGCCTGCGGGGCCGTCGATGGCGATGGTGATGGAGTTAGGCATCGTTCACGCGGGTCCCTCGTCAGATGCTGCGCATCAAACCGCCGTCGACCCGCAGGTTCTGGCCCGTGATGTAGGCGGCACCCTCCGAGGCCAGGAAGGCGATCGTCGCGGCGATCTCTTCGGACGTGCCGTAGCGCTGCATCGGCACGCCGTCGCGGCGCTCGTCGGTCTGCGGCAGGCTGTCGATCCAGCCCGGCAGCACGTTGTTCATGCGGACATTGTGCGGGGCGTACTGATCGGCGAAGAGTTTGGTGTAGGCGGCAAGACCCGCGCGCGCGACCGCCGAAGTCGGGAACATCGCCGCCGGTTCGCCCACCCAGGCGGTCGAGATGTTGACGATGGCGCCGCCCTTCTGTTCAACCATGATCGGCGCGACAAACCGCACCGCGCGCACGACATTCATGAAATAGACGTCGAAGCCGGTGTGCCACTGCTCGTCGGTGATCTCGATCAGCGGCGCGCGTGGCCCATGTCCCGCGCCGTTGACCAACGCATCGATGCGGCCCCATTTGGCCATGGTCAGGTCGACGAAGCGCTTGAGGTCGTCGTTCGACTGGTTGGACCCGGTGAAGCCGAGCCCGCCGAGCTCCTTGGCCAGTGCCTCGCCCTTGCCCGACGAGGACAGGACGGCGACGGCATAGCCGTCGGCTGCCATTTTGCGCGCCGCCGCAGCACCCATGCCGCTGCCGCCGCCGACGATCATCGCTACTTTGCTGGTCATAAGCTCGCTCCTCGGTTACGTTGCCGGCGTCAAGCGGCGGTCTGGTCGATCTCGGCTCCCAGATCTGCCATCAGTCCCATGAATTCCGGGAAGCTGGTCGCGATCATCGCCTGGTCGTCGACGGTGACGGGCTTTTCGGAAGCAAGGCCCATGACCAGGAAGCTCATGGCGATGCGGTGGTCGAGATGGGTCTTGACTGTGCCGCCGCCGAGGCCCTTGCCGCCGGGAACGCCACGGACGGAAAGCGTGGTCTCGCCTTCGGTGCAGTCGGCGCCATTGGCTTCGAGGCCGCGGGCAACGGCGGCCAGCCTGTCGGATTCCTTGACGCGGAGCTCTTCCAGGCCCTGCATCAGGGTTTCGCCCTCGGCAAAGCAGGCCGCGACCGCCAGCACCGGATACTCGTCGATCATCGACGGCGCGCGCTCGGCCGGAACCTTGACGCCCTTGAGTTCGGAGCCGCGCACGCGCAGGTCGGCCACATCCTCGCCGCCGGCATTGCGCGGGTTGAGGATGTCGATCTTGCCGCCCATTTCGATCAGCGTGGTGATCAGGCCGGTACGCGTCGGGTTCATCAGCACGTTTTCGATGGTGATGTCGGAGCCTGGCACGATCAGTGCTGCGACCAGCGGGAAGCCGGCCGAGGACGGATCGCCCGGCACGGCGATGACCTGGCCGGTCAACTTGCCCTGGCCTTCGATGAAGATGTGGCGCACGCCCTGCTCGTCGGTCTCGACCTCGATGTTGGCGCCGAAGCCCTTCAGCATCTTTTCGGTGTGGTCGCGGGTCATCACCGGCTCGATGACGGTGGTGATTCCCGGCGTGTTGAGGGCGGCGAGCAGCACCGCCGACTTCACCTGCGCCGAGGCCATTGGCACGCGGTAGGTGATGGGGGCGGCCTGGCGCGGGCCGCGCAGCGTCAGCGGCATGCGGTCGCCGGGCGCGGCGTCGATGACCTGCACGCCCATCTGGCGCAGCGGATCGAGCACGCGGCCCATCGGCCGGCCCGACAGCGAGGCGTCGCCGATGAAGGTGGTTTCCATGTCATAGGTTCCAACCAGGCCCATGGTCAGACGCGAGCCGGTGCCGGCATTGCCGAAGTCGAGCGGCGCTTCGGCCTGCAGCAGGGCACCGTTGCCGGTACCGGTGATGATCCATTCCGCGCCGCGCCTGTCGATATGCGCACCCATCGCCTTCATGGCGTCGCCGGTGCGCATCACGTCTTCGCCCTCGAGCAGGCCGGTGATGCGGGTTTCGCCCGATGCGAGGCCGCCGAACATGAAGGAGCGGTGCGAAATCGACTTGTCGCCCGGGATGCGGGCGGTTCCAGACAGCGATTTTGACTTCCGGGCGACGGCCGGCTGTGGCACAGCTTGATGCGACATGGTGGTTCCTCGTGCGGGATGACCCAGGAAAACGGGCTTATCCCAATGATTGCGGCGGTGTCGTAGCATCGATTGCGGTAACGGTCATCCCCCATCGCCCCCGCTCGGGGATTTGGCTTTGACAGCGCCACCAACTGCGGCTAAGGGGACGAAAATCTAGAAAACGAGGCCTGACGTGGCAAAATCCGAGCTTGGCACAAAGCGTATCGACCCGGAGACGGGTCGCAAATTCTATGACCTGAACAAGGACCCGATCGTTTCGCCGTACACCGGCAGGGCCTATCCGCGCTCCTACTTCGACGACGGCAAGGCTTCGGCCATCCTGGAAGAGGAAGAGGAAGTCGAAGCCAAGGAGCTCGACCCTGAAGAGGAAGGCGCGGAAGTCGTGTCCCTAGAGGACGCCGACGACGAGGCCAAGGGCGGTGGCGACGATCTGCCGGATCTCGACGACGACGACGATGTCGACCTGGGCGACGACGATGACGATACCTTCCTCGCCGACGAGGAAGAGGAAGACGACGACGTCTCCGACATGATCGGCGTCGGCGACGACGACGACGAGATCTGACACGCCTTTTCGGGAAACCGAAAAAAGGTTTCGATCAAGGCTTGCCAATGGTCGAATGCGGCGCTAGAAGCCGCCAACAAATGCGGCGCGGACGAAAAATTCGCGCCGACTTTCGCCGGAAACGGCGCCGGCTTATGCCGGGTGTGGGGCCATAGCTCAGCTGGGAGAGCGCCTGCATGGCATGCAGGAGGTCAGCGGTTCGATCCCGCTTGGCTCCACCAACAACCTGCTAGGTTGTTGATTTTCCGATAAGCCCTTTGATTTCAATCGCATATTCTGGGAATGTGGTACACAAACGTGGTACACAAGCCCGGGAAGAACGTGTCGAGCCGATCTGCAAACCTCCAACTCCGAGGCAGCACTTTCCGCTTCCGAATACGCGTGCCGGAAGACCTTCGCGCCGAGATAAAGAAGACGGAAATTGTCAAATCGCTGGGCACGAACAATCGCAAGGAAGCGCAGCAGCCTGCTCGGCTTGAGCGGGTCAAAGTCGATGCCGAATGGGCGGCGCTACGCCGAAAGCTAAAGCCGACAAGCACGTCGGGACTATCCGACATTGAGATTTGGCGGCTGATCTCAGTGGTTCGTAGCCGCCGAGCGCCGTGGCGCAGGGGACAGTGCCGACCCCTTTTCTCTGGATGACGCACTGTGTGAGTTGGGTCAGATTTCCGATTGGAATGCGTTCGGACCGAGCCTCCACGCCGAAGCAAAAAGAATGCTGGCTGGGGAGGGTATCCAACTTGATGAAACCTCACCCGCGTTTCTCAATCTCCAACGGATGTTGCATCGAGCACGGCTTGAACATGAGCGTCGGGTAATTCTGCGGCAATATCCGCTGGCGGGTATGGCACTCGACCCTGCCTTTGCTCGGTTAACAGAGCAGACTATTTTGCAACCGGTTTCAATTTGGACACTCTCCAAGGTGATGGACGAGTTTGGCAAGGACGCCAGTCGCAAGGCCTTGCGGGGAAAATCCGTTCTCAAGCGGAATGCGCAGTGGCGCGTCATAAGAGAGTTTTTCGGCCCAGACACCGATTTGGCCAACATTGACCGGCGTCGCATTCGAGAGTTCATGGACCTGCTCAAGCGACTGCCTAGCAATGCCTCGAAACACTTTCCGGCTGCAACCATTTTCGAGGCAGCGGAACTGGCCGAAAAGAACAAGCTTCCTCTGATGTCGGCGGACACCGCCAATAGCTACCTCCGCCAGATCGGTGCACTGTTCCGCTATGCCGTGGACGAGGGAATGGTGAAGTCCGATCCCTCATCAGGTCTACTGCTCCCGAGAGATGGTGTGCGGAACAAGGACAAGCGGCTTCCGTTCACGACTGACGACTTGCGAGCCATTTTCACCGCACCGCTATACACAGGCGCGATAGACGATGCGGCGGGCTACTCTAGGCCCGGACCAAACATTGTCCGCAGAGGCCGTTTCTGGGTTCCTCTAATCGCGCTTTTCTCAGGTATGCGGCTCAATGAGATTTGCCAACTTACGCTTGATGATTTTGTGCGCGAGGACGATGCCGACATCATCCTGATCCGGGGGGAGGATGACGAAACCAAGCGGATTAAGACGGAAGCCGGCCACCGCTTCGTTCCCGTTCACCCGGAACTCCGTCGCATTGGCTTGATGGCATATGTTGGAGCGCGGCGGACAAAAGGCGATCCGACAGCGCTCCTGTTTCCGGAATTGCCGCTCGGTAGTACCGGCTATCGCTCGGACCCCTTTTCGAAGTTCTATGCCCAGTTTCTAGACAAGGTAGGCGTGATACATCCAAAGAAGGTCTTTCACAGTTACCGCCACAACTATCGAGACGCACTACGCGAGGCGGACATTTCCGACGAGAAGGTTCGCGCGCTCGGCGGATGGACAACTGGACGAACCGAAGATGACTATGGAAGCGGACTGCGACCTCGAACGTTGGCCAAAGACATTGAAGCGATCCGGTATTCTGAGCTGGACCTGCGCCATCTCTATCAGGAAGCCGCGCAGTAGAATTGTAATTTTCGTGGCGCTCGAAAATAGCAGGAAAGGCGCCACTGATCGGCAGCTGGTAATTTCCCCGACAGAATGAAATGTTCTGACCTGCCTTTGGTAAGTATCGCGAGCTGTCCGAGGTCAAATACAGTCGGTTGCGGCCATCAAAGCGTTATTCTGGCGCGTGCGGTTACTCGCTGCGCAATCAATTGTTGACTGCGTAGCTCGTTCTGCGCTCAGGCGTTATGCCGGGACGCAGAACGGAACGTGGTTTCACCTCGACATGTGGCCGGCGAGGCTTCTCAAAACGGCGCGATAGCGTTCAAGCTGGCCCATTCGCCGATGAGTTGATCACAATCTGCCCGACCCTATGGAACAGCGCAGCGAGTATTGGTCCGGGTTTGGCGGCGACGGTTTCCATCAAGGCCTTGTGGTTGTGACGAACTACTCTGCCTCCATATGAAAGGCGCCGCATAAGTAGTCCAAACATTGATTTGCCGCGAACTAACTGGATCGGTTGTTCACTAAGAAGCTGTAAGAGCTCGTCAGGATATACCTCGTCGGCCAAAAGGTCGACTTTCACGCCTGCCGGATCTAGAACCTCATTTGGGTGGGTTTTGATGACCTCTCCGTTACCCTTCAAAAATCGGCTGAATGCGAGTGCATACCACCGCAGGAACTCCTGCAATTCGCGCTCAAACTCGCTACGTTCAGCGGCAGTCATCAGGCCCAACAAATCACCGTCACAAATGACGTCATTTTCAATGGAGTATCCGTTAGTCAGCAACAAGCAATCACTTTGATAGTCTGTTGGCACTCCCGAAACGCACCAGCTATCTTTGTCGGTAACGAATGCAATTCCTTCAGGGCGATTTATCTCTGAACGACGCTCAAATATTGCTAATACTTTATCTCTTCCGCCGACAGGTAAAATGGATATCATCTCGTTGACGAATATATCTTCGAGACGTCGAAAAACTATGGTGTCATCCTTTCCTTCGATAATAGTAGTTGGCCATGACGATCTCTTTAAAGTCGCGATGGCCTCGTCTACAGTAATTTCAACCTTTCCCCGCCCCAATTCTGCCGTCATGACTGTGTGTCACCTCGGTCTGTATCAATGGAAACTTCTTTATCGGGGTATTTGCTATAAATAAAAGGGGAATGAGTTGCGATAATAAATTGATTTGAAGATTGCTGTGCCAGCAGTATTGGAAAGAGGTGTCTTTGCCAATCGACGTGCAGGCTTAGTTCCGGCTCATCTATAAATATTACGCTGTCTTTGTAGAATGCATTATAGCATATAAAGCTCAGCATCTGCTTCTCGCCGGCGGAGAGCGCGTCTGACGAAACTGCCTTGGCGGCATCTCCGAAGCTTAGGCGAGTTCCGATTTTGATGCCTGTATGACGAAACAATTTTTCCACGAGTGAGCGCACGCCCTCAATGGGCGTCATGATTTCTCCGCGCCTTGTTTCCATTGCTTCAACTTTGCTTCGGATATCGTCGATAACGCTGTTCGCGCTTTCGATGTCCTCTCCGTCGTCGGGTTTCGCCCTGACTTCCTGAGTGTCCGATTTATAGGCTTTGATTCGCTGTATTATTTCTTGCGAAGTCACCTGCTGAATTCGATTATAGACCTCGGACAAGTCAGCGTATTGCCTCAATAGGAGGCCGACAATATCAACGGTCGATATCGATGAGACGAACGTATGCGGCTCGTTTGACATGCGGCGCGAGAGTGTAATTAGGGCTTCTTCGATGTCATTCCGCAAGCGTGGCCGTTCCATGCCGCCCTGTCTAGATGGTCCGGTTAGAGTAAATCCTCCCTCTAGGCGCCGGAACGTCGGAAAAAAAACAGAACTGCCTTGTGATATTAGAATAGGATTTGCTTGATCTTCTGCATTTATGAATGGGTCTCCATCACTATCAAAGGCGTCTTCAAATACTTGTCTCTCTCCATCGATTATCAGCTCTATCTTGCATGTTGATCCGCTTAATTTGTGAACAGTGCATTCGTAATTGCTGGTATTGACCGTCACCCTCTGGAACGGTACCTCGCGCAAAGCCTGAAGTATGTTTCCGCTTATTATGTACCAGACAAGTTTCAATAGGCTTGTCTTGCCTGCCCCATTGCGTCCAGTCAGAATATTCAAATCATTCTGCATACTAGCCGTGATTTGGCCTTCCCTCCCAAGGAGGCCGACAACTTCAACTCGCCGAATGTTCACTCGCTCTCCCTCATAATCGCGTGCTCGGACACGAATGCTATACTGTGGTGGTAGCCGACGCGTCAGGGTTGTGTCGAGCCGAAATTGTTCTCAATAACCCTTGCCCCAGCGAGACAGAGCCGATGCATTTAGGTTGTGTCTCAATAGAGTTATCGGTTGCGTTTTGATACATCTGCCTCATGGTCTCTGAGTTGTTTGTGAGACAGGGGGATGGAATGCTCGTCGGATACGCCAGAACATCGACAGCAGAACAGGCCGCAGGCCTTGAGGCGCAAAAGCGCGATCTCGGTGGTGCAACAGGTTGCACCAAGCTTTTTGTCGAACAGGTCTCCTCGGTCGGCGAACGTGAGCAGTTGAAAGCCGCGCTTGATTTTGTTCGCGAGGGCGATGTTCTGGTCTGCACCCGGCTTGACCGGCTTGCTCGTTCCACCTCGCATCTGCTTGCCATTGTCGAAGAGCTGGATCGGAAGGGCGTGGGGCTTCGTATTCTGGATTTTGGTGGCGGCGAGGTTGATACTCGCTCACCTTCTGGCCGGATGCTTCTCACCGTCTTTGCCGCCATGGCGCAGTTCGAACGCGAAGTGATGCTTCAGCGTCAACGCGAGGGGATTGCGTTGGCAAAGGCGGCCGGCAAGTACAAGGGACGGAAGGCCACGGCCCGTGCTAAACAGCAATCTGTGCTAGACCTTAAGGCGGCTGGCGTGGGGCCGAGCGAAATCGCTCGGCAGCTAGGGATAGGTAGAGCCTCGGTCTATCGGCTACTGACTTCTTGCGCCCAATAACGTACGCCACGCAGTGCTAGGTGGCACCGCAGTCATTCGGCCGCTTCAGGCAGCTCGGACTTGATCGCTTGCCATTCGTGGTAGGTTAGCTTCTGCCCTTCGACTTTCCATTCGGTACGTCCATTGGCATTACGATCCAAAACAACGGCGGCTGCTGCCGACGGACTTTTGAACGCAAAGGAGGATGCAAAAACATAGCGGTCAGTCGACGGTGATACGATGAGAACGCCTTGCGCCAACAAATCGGCTTTCAATTCCCCATAACTTAGCTGAACGAACCCTGTATCCTTTAGCGCCTCGGAGCCTTGGAGAACCACAAACTCTCCCCCAACCTCTATCGCCGTAGCCTTGACACCGGACTTGTGTCGGATTTCGAATTTCTGTTCAGGTGTGGAAGAGCCCCACTGTGTGGGTGATGGAGGGGATACGGTTTGACCTGTCTCGAAGGTCAATTTCGGTTGCGGTTTCAACAAATCCAACCCAACAACCGGCAACACCGTCTTTAAGGTCGCCAGAAACGCCTCCATGTTAGCCTTGTCGGGTTCCGGGAGACGCCGTCGCTCAGCGTCTGGATGCTGGCTATTTGCCAGTGTCACGCGGCCTGCTTCATAGGTAAGCTCTATAAGGCGTGCTTCCAGATATCGGATATCGCCCTTCGTTAGCGCATCATCCGATGTCGTGATTGCAACAGCGCTTTCCCAAAAGGCGTGATTGCCGGCGCTGGTCGCAATCCGGTCTTTAACCCTATCGGCTTCCCCAATGTACGCGCGCATCTTCAGCGGATTGTCAGGGTCTGGACCATAAAGAATGTACACACCCGTTCGGTCCAACTCGGGGCGTTTCAGGAGTTTGTCGAACGTGGACTGACGGCAAACAGCCAACGAACCCGTCCACCCGTGAAGCGTGGCAATCATTAATCCGTTTGGTGATCCGTCCACGAGGAACAGTTTGATCGTGCGGCCAAACGTGCCGTTCTCTATGTTCATTCAGCGGCCTCTCGGAGGGATGTGGTCTCGTTGATCGTACTTAGGCGCGGCCTTGAGGTGGCCGATAGTGGCGGCAGCGATGCCCTCCGTTCGATCAGTTCCTCTTTTTCCATCGGGATCATGCGTTCGTAGACCAGCCGCCGTAGCGGCTTTGCGAAGGCCTCGCGCTCGTCGTGGCAAGCGGCACGGCGATCGGCTTGGCCATCATTTCAGCGAATTGGCGCAGATTGACGATGGCGGTTGATGGGGCCTTGCGAAATACCGTTGCCAAGCATCACCGGCTTTGTATCGTTTATCATTAGAAAGCCAAAGTTTGGCCGACCCATCCCGCCCCCGTGGATTTGTGTATGCCCTGCGATCACAATCACTTTCTTTGCAAAAATTGCAACTGTTGCAGCGTCCTCGTCCGGCACGATGAACAAACGCTGTCAGCAGTCGACGCTCGTGTGCATTTACAGGTTTGACAGGCTGGGCAGCGTGCGCAAGAAACGCGTTGGCGTTGTACGTGCAGCACTGGGGCGTCGAAACCTCTACGAGCGGTTGGTGTCGGCCGATACGACACCAAACTCCTTGACCTTATGGTCGGGGAGCCTGTGGCGTATACAACAGGTTCTCCGAACTAAAGGCCATAGGGCCGTCTCGTACGGTTTCGAACTCCCCGATCGCCAAGATCAAGGGGCCAATCGTAGGGACGCACTGCGAGCTACGGCCCATCGGGGGGGATTTGGAAACTCTGTTCGCTCACCTTGCGACCCGCTTTGCTCCGTCGCCAGAAAACATTGCCATTGAGGCGTTGGGCTTCATTTTGGCGCGCTCGCCTGCCGCCCGTGCTGCCTTCAGGGCGCTTGCCGGGACCGGAGGGGTGGCAATGCCCGCCGAACTCGCCTTCGCCACGCAGGCGGCCGCTGATGACCTCGCAAGGCCGGATATTGAGGGCTACGGTCCTGACCTCAAACGGCACTGCGTTGTCGAGTGTAAATTCTGGGCAGGCTTAACATCCAATCAGCCGCTGACTTATTCGGCGCGGCTGTCGCGAGATGAGCCGGGCGCGCTGATCTTCGTTGTGCCGTCCGCGCGCATGACCGCTTTGTGGTCCGAACTCAGCAAGCGTCTAAGGGGTGGTGGCTATGATGTCGGCCCGCGTCGCGAGACACAGGCGGAGCTTTGGCACGCGCCTTTTGGGCCCGGCCATTCGTTTGTTCTGACGAGTTGGCGAGCGGTGCTTGCCGCCATCTTACGCGAGATGGAGACGGCGAGAGAGACCGAGCGGCTTGATGATGTTCGCCAGCTAGTTGGTCTGTGCGAGCGCATGGACACGGAAGCGTTCATCCCCTTCCGCAGCGAGGAACTGACAGCCGCTGATATTCCGCAGCGCTACATGCAGCTAGGTCAGATTGCCTATGATGTGGGGGATGCCCTGATTGGTGACGGTCTCTGCGATACAAAGCGCCTGACCGCCGCTGGGGGCCTCGGCTACTATGGGCGCTATCTCCGTTCCCGAGACATCGTCTTCTTCCTCACATTCGATTGCGTTGCATGGGCTACGCATAAGCTCTCGCCACTCTGGATGCGGTTCGACAACTTTTCGCCTCCCCACGTGCTGGACGCACTTCGGCGCGGCGTGGCGCTTTCCGGCCACACGCCGGCAATCATCGAGAAGGATCGGCGTATCATCTTGCCGATCTTCCTCTCGCCGGGTCTGGAGCGGCCGGAAATCGTTCGTGAAGCAGCCGATCAGGTCGCAAGCGTGCTTGCTGATCTTGCAACCGTTGCACCGCCTCCCGCAATCGTCGTCGGAGCCGAAGCCGAATGACACGTCTTCGGAAATGGTCGTGGGGTGTTCTGCCAGTCTACAACGGCTTTGCGCACGTTGAGCGCGTGCGAGGCTGGCAACTGGTTTCGTTCCTGATTGACATAGGTCAGATGCCGAAAGCAGCAGTCTGCTGCATCTCCGGTCGCACGGACCGGGTCCAGTATCACAGCGAGGACTACTACGACTGGCATCCCTACGCACTGAACCAATCCATTCACCTTACGCTGCACCAACGTTTCAAAAGCCCCGACCGATGGAGGCGCATTGTCGATCAATACGCCGTCACAGGCGAGGAATGGTTCGCGCGGCTGTCTATGGTGCCGGTTGACCTTGCCGGCCAGCTACACGCCCAGCACGGCGACCAGATTGCCGATATTTTTGATCGGGTTCCATTGCCGTCCGGCATCCAAGTCCCGCTGCATCAGGTTTACCGCATCGAAGGGGAAAGCCCGCATGAGCATCAAAATACTGGCCGGCGACTGGGACGCTGGAACGCGGTGCGCATTCAATCCAGCGATATTCGGTCGTCCTGATCGCCTCGCAATCGGATGGCCGTTCGGCGTGGAATACACGGCAAAGGAAATTACCAGCATCGAGATAGTCACCGAACACAATCAGACTTCGATCATGGGCAAAGTTGGCTGGGGCGCGCTAGGTGGGATCGCGCTTGGTCCCCTTGGCCTTCTGGCGGGCGTCCTTGGCGGCGGAAACCGCCATCTGAAGGTGGTGGCTTTGGAACTGGTCAACGGCAAGCGGGCGCTGATCCAGTGCGATGCTAAGAGCTACGCCGAAATCATACGCCTCGGTTTCAAGGGCCGACCAGAGCAGCCGGTACAAGACATTCCTCCGACGCGGCAACTGTCCGGGCCGCCGCGCAAGCCCCCGGCGTTCGAGCGGCCCGAAACCGTTCAACACGTCGCAAGCGTTCCTGTCCCAGATTTCATGCGCCACGTGAAAATCGAGATACCGGAGCGGAAGCGATGAGAGTGGGATTACTTGTATCTGTCCTCGCAGGGTTTTTGACAGCTTGTGCGCCGACAGTGTCGCCAATCCCCCAGACTTCTGAAGGATACGACGCGATTGAGTTCACGCGTGTGACCCAAATTCAGGATCACGCCTTCAATGTCTACACATTCGCTGCGGGGCGGCGCTTCATCGCCGACCGCTATGCGAAGGACGGCAGGAAATTATACTGCGGGCTCCTGACCCTAAACAACGACGTGAAGCCCTATGACACGTGTATAGGCTTCGAAGCGCCCAACGTAATTATTCTCGGGCCCGGAGAAGGCTTCAGGGAGGTGCGTCGGCCACAATTAGGCAGCATAATCAAGGTGATTAAGCAGCGCATATGAGTTGCAACACGTTGCAGGAGACCTCATAGGGAAGAAAATGACAGATCGTCGCTCTAGTGGTGAAAATCTAACGCTTGGTACCGGTGCGAAATACCTGTTCCGACCCAAAGCGGAAATTCCTGACACTGTTTCATCGACCTGAAATGGCTTTGGTCGGGGACTGGAAGTCCTCGCCCAGTCGTGGCGTTCAACAAAGGATCGTCTGCGTTTCGGACCGACGCGTTCCCTTTTTGACTTGTCATTTGCAAAGTGGAACCCTCCCGTTAATGGTTCCTCTACACGGCAAAGGTAGATTGCCTGCATGCCGCCCGAGATTGTCGCACTAGTCGAGAAACCTTATCTGCTGCTCGCCGTTCTTCTGGTCGGCGGCTTTGCTGGCATGACCGTCGAGCGTTTCCTGTCAAGAATGCGACGGCAAGCTTGGCGGGAAAAGAACCGGTGGCGCTGGGAGCAGAAGCGCAGCGGGGGCAACATTGATACTGTACCGTGGGCACCGAAGCCTGATCCGGTCGCGCCTAAGCAACCTGATGCTGTTGATCAATTGCGGATTGTTATGGCTGCTGACTTCACGGTTCAACCGCTCCTCAACAAGAGCGAAGCGCGCGTCTTTAAGGAACTCGACCGCTTCGTGATCAGCTGTAATCCGGGGTGGCAGGTGATGGCGCAGGTGTCGTTGGGTGAAATTCTACGTTGCAAGGACGTGGACGCCTACCGCTGCATCAACTCGAAACGCGTCGATTTACTGCTCGTGGACGAGAACTGCCAGCCTCGGCATGCAGTCGAATATCAGGGCGGTGCGCATCATCAGGGCACCGCTGCAGCGCGCGATGCGGTTAAGAAGGAGGCGCTACGGCGCGCAGGCATCAGCTATCACGAGGTTGTCGCCGGTCATACAACGCCTTCCGAGCTCAGGCAGTTGATTGAGAAACTCGTGGACAAGCCGAAAGCTGCTCAGCAGCAGCGGGATGCAGCAGGCGCTTCCCCAGTCGGCGGACATGAAAATCAGACGAGCGCGTTGCTTGTCGGCGACGGTCGCTCCCTACCCTGAAACTCCGGTACCAAGCGTCAGACTTTGACCTCTAGCTCACCAAAAGCAAGCCCTTGCTTTCGGAGCCGCCGTCACTCGTCCGGTGTAGCCGCTCTGTCTCCCTTCTCAACGGCTAACGCCGTCCTCCGCTCCGCTCCGGCCTGACGGTGAGAAGCTCGTCACAGCGGCTCAACCTGCCGCGCGACGGCGGCTCCGAAAGCAAGACCTCACCCCACCTCTACGTTCGTGGAACTCAGCGCTGCGCCATTTCGAAGATGTTCGAGCCCGTACCGGTAGCGGGCGGTGGGGATGTAGAGGTGATCGCTTCCGGTCTGCTCGACATGCTGAAGGATGCCTTGGTTTACTAGCCGATCAATGACTGCTCCGAATGAGCTTTGCGGTGATCTCACGAGACGGCCATCTCGAACGAGAATATGCAGTGCGTCCTCCCCGGATGTGGTGTTCCGAAGAGCCCGTAGAATGTCGATTGCCACTTGATGGGGAGGGTGGTCGTATCGGGATGGCCGCAGGTATTCCTCAAGGGATCGAAAGACACGGTTCACGCGTGCGCTTGCATCGATTGCGGCAAGATCGAACCAGCCGAAAAGCGCGGCAACGTCATCGCCCTTGGTTCGTTCGAAGCATTCCGCATCACGGGCATTGTGAATGACCTCTAGCCGCACCCGGTCGCCCAGTTTCGCGTAAACTCGAAGCGATGTCCCCTTCGCCAACTGAATGCGCACGACAGGCGAGTTTTCGTCGGTTCCAATCGCCGTTGTGCGATCTACAGTAGGGCTGCGAGGATCGGTCGGCCACCACCGGACATGTGACTTGGAAGCCTGCGCGCGAAGCGGCAGCTCGAGCCTCCGGACAAACTGCAGTGCATCTGTTGCACCGATCTCCCAGTATGTCTCGACGGTCTTGATGGTCAGATCATCGCGCTCACGTCGCAAGGTTGCTCCGACGTGCTCTGCGGCCACGTGTAAGCGGTGACTGAGATAGTTGAGCGTGCCATAGACGTAGCGTTCCAATTGGATGCGCCAGTTTGCAGGGTGGGCCATAGCCTGCCGCCTCTGCGAACCAGCAATCACGTTTCCGCCACCTGTCAGCGAAGGCTCGTGTGGACCGGCTGAGGCCGCCGCAAACATGTTGATCGGAACGTTGAACCATCCCGATTTCGGCAATCGTGAAAGGCTGTTCGGTTCAAACATCACCCACCGCGTTGGGTTCAATGCGAGGTCGGCCTCAAGTTTCCAGCGGCAGTGTCCTGAAGGATCGCGCGATACGAGATAGCCTCGAAGGGAGCCGCTGAAGAGGGGCGTTCCCGGCCGGATACGATCCCGCTCCTGCTTGCCTCCCAATACGCGCCACCTTGGCGCATACGGCAACATGCCACTGCGCTTGTTGAACAGGCACCGACTGCTCCCGGCCTCTTCGTATGCTCGCGATAGGTGATGTCCAAACGCGCTGAACTCATCCACGGTGCCGGTGAAGGTCCAGTTGCGAAAGGAGGCGAGCACCCTGTCTTGTCGTGCGCTCCGTGCCTCAACGGTCAGCGAATGCGGTATACGCTCCATCGTTATCCCCTCAGCCTCACACGCAGAGGTAACGTCACCGGCTCGATTTGAAAATGGCGAGGTCGACGATCTTCTATGTAAAAGGGAAGGTGGAGCGGCGAACTGAGGCGGCTAGCCAGAAGCGGCGAACTAAGAGGTTCCAGAGTGCGCTGTAACGGCTCCGAGGCCGCTGCGATTGGTACACAAAGGTGGTACGCCGGTGTCGTGAAATCCCTCGTATATTATTGTTTTTGCTACATATTTTAGCTTGCGGCTTGTTCCCGCTTGGCTCCACCAAATCACCTTCGTCAAATCTGCTATTTCTGAAAGATCGGCTCCTGGCTTGGCCGGGCCTTGAGCGGAATCGGCGAACTTCAGTTCGCCGACCCTGGCGCGTCCGCACGGGCTTCAGGTGCCGTGTCGAGCCAGGCGGTTGACCGCCAGAAGCGTGAGGGCGGCACTTCCGCCCAATCCGACCACGAGCGCCAGCGACCAGGTGATGCCGATGTTGGCCATCCCGAAGGCGAGCGCAAACGGTGCCAGCGCCGAGACGATCAGGCGTGCTGACGTGACGCGTCCCTGGAGCCGGCCATAGCCTTCGCTTCCGAACAGCATCAGCGGCAAGGTGCCGGAGACGATACTGAACAGCCCGTTGCCCAGGCCGAACAGGACGGCAAATGCCATGGCTCCGACGACGCTCGGGGCGGTCAGTACCAGCACCGCGACGGCGCATGGCATGAGCGCTGCTGCGATCAACGCCAGCATCACCGGCGACAGGTTGCGGCCGTACATCATGTTGGTCAGGCGGCTCAGCACCTGGGACGGGCCGAACAGCGTTCCAATGACAGCGGCCGAAGCGCCAACGCCCAAGCCTGAAAGCAGCGGGACCATGTGGACCAGGACGGCTGCGCCGACCAGGGACTGCAGGGCGAAGGCCGTCACCATCAGGGCGAAGCCCAATGGGCGTGCCGACGCTGCGAGTTGGCCGACGATGGGCGCAGGCAACTGTGAGGCCTTCCGCCGGCTTTGCGCCAGCCCATGCGACAGCCAGGCATGCAGAGGCAGGCAGACAACAAGATTGAGGCCGGCGAAGATCAGGTAAACGTGCTGCCATGGCATCCTGGCGTGCAGTGCGTCGGTGAGCGGCCAGAAGATCGTCGAAGCGAATCCCCCGATCAAGGTCAGGTAGGTGATGCTCCGCTGCGCAGTGCGAGGCGAAATCTGGACGAGCAGCGCGAAGGCCGCGCCGTACTGCACCAAGTTGGCAGCGATCTCGACGGCGATCAGGGCAAGGACGAAGGCGGCCTTGGTCGGTGCCATGGCGCATGCGACGAGGCCGGCGGCAGCCAGTCCGGAGCCGAGCGTCATCAGCCGCCCGGCGCCGTAGCGGTCGATCCATGACCCCAGCCACGGAGCCACGAGGCCGCCGGCCAGCAGGGCGGCCGACAGCGCCCCGAAGACCCATTCCGCGGACCAGTCCAGATCTTTCGCCATGTCGCCGGCGAGGATACTGAAGGCGTAGTAGAGCGTTCCGTAGCCGATGATTTGCGTGATGCCGAGGGCGGCAATTGCTGCGATCGGCGCACGCTCGGCTGTCATAGCGATTTCAGTCGCACGCGCTTTTCAAGCTTGGCGGCATGCTCTTTGCGCTCGCTGTAGCGATCGGTCAGATGTCCGGAGATGCCGCGCGTAAGCAAGGTGAACTTCATCAGTTCTTCCATGACATCGACGACCCGGTCGTAGAAGGATGAAGGCTTCATTCTTCCGCTTTCATCGAACTCCTGCCACACCTTGGCGACCGATGACTGGTTGGGGATGGTGACCATCCGCATCCAGCGTCCGAGGATTCGCATCTGGTTCACGGCGTTGAAGGACTGCGAACCGCCAGAAACCTGCATGACAGCCAGGGTCCGGCCCTGCGTCGGACGGATGGCCCCGCCCGGCAACGGGATCCAGTCGATCTGCGCCTTCATGACCGCGCTCATGGCGCCATGCCGCTCGGGGCTGGTCCATACCTGGCCCTCCGACCAGAGCATCGCTTCGCGCAGTTCCTGCACCTTGGGATGCTCGGCCGAGGCGTCTTCCGGCAATGGCAGGCCGTTTGGATGATAGACGCGCGTCTCAGCCCCCATCGCATCGAGCAGCCGCTGGGCCTCGAGCGTCAGGAAGCGGCTATAGGACCGCTCGCGAAGCGAGCCGTAGAGCAACAGGATACGCGGCTTGTGGGCCGGGAAGGCTGCGTTCAGCGCTTCCGGGTCGGGCATGCGGAATGCGTCAGGCTGAAGATTGGGCAAGTCCATGTTCACAGGAGCTTTCGATCGTAGCTCACCACTTCGCCGTCCTCCTTGGTGTAGGACGCAACCGGGTTGTCGAGCAGGTCGAGCACCGCTTCGGATGGACGGCAGAGCCGAGTGCCGCGAGGGGTTTCAACGATCGGCCGATTGATGAGAATCGGGTGGGCGAGCATGAAGTCGAGGATCTGGTCATCGGTCCACTTGGGATCCGACAGCCCGAGTTCGCCGTAGGGCGTTCCCTTTTGCCGCAACAGGTCGCGGGGAGGCATCTTCATCGCGCCGAGAAGCTCGACCAGCCGATCGCGCGACGGCGGGTCCTTGAGGTATTCGATGACGACGGGCTCCTCGCCGCTGGCCCGGATCAATGCGAGCGTATTGCGCGACGTGCCGCAGGCGGGGTTGTGATAGATCGTGATGGTCATCGGGCGCTCCCGGTTTCGATTGATGTCTTGGTCTCGATGCCGCGCTCGTACCAGCCCTTCGAGCGGTTCACGATCCAGACGACGGACAGCATCACCGGAACCTCGACCAGCACGCCGACGACGGTTGCGAGCGCTGCGCCCGAGCTGAATCCGAACAGGCTGATGGCGGCAGCCACGGCCAGTTCGAAGAAATTGGAAGCACCGATCAGTGCCGACGGTCCGGCAACGCAGTGCTGTTCGCCGGAAATGCGGTTCAGCAGGTAGGCAAGTCCGGAGTTGAAATAGACCTGGATCAGGATGGGCACGGCGAGCATCGCAATGACCAGCGGCTGCGCGATGATCTGCTCGCCCTGGAAGCCGAACAGCAGCACCAGCGTGGCCAGAAGCGCGACCAGCGACATCGGCTGCACCACTTTGAGCAGGCCGTCGAGCGCTGCCTGTCCGCTACGAGCCAGCAGGCCGCGCCGAACGACCTGGGCGATGAGCACGGGAATGACGATGTAGAGGACGACCGACAGGACGAGCGTGTCCCATGGAACAGTGATGGCGGACAGGCCGAGCAGCAGGCCGACGATCGGCGCGAAGGCAACGACCATGATCGCATCATTCAATGCGACCTGCGAGAGCGTGAAGTGCGGCTCGCCCTTCGTCAGGTTCGACCAGACGAACACCATGGCCGTGCAAGGCGCTGCGGCCAGGATGATCAGGCCCGCAATGTACGAGTCGATCTGATCTGCCGGCAGATGCGGCCTAAACAGCCAGCCGATGAACAACCACCCCAGGAGCGCCATGGAAAACGGCTTCACGGCCCAGTTGATGAACAGCGTCACGCCGATGCCGCGCCAGTGCCGGCCGACCTCATGCAATGCCGCGAAATCGATCTTGAGCAGCATCGGGATGATCATCAGCCAGATCAGTACGGCCACCGGGATGTTGACCTTGGCGATCTCGGCGGCGCCGATCCCCTGGAACAAGCCGGGCAGGAAATGGCCGAGGGCAACGCCCACGACAATGCAAAGTGCGACCCACAGGGTCAGGTAGCGTTCGAATATGGACATCGGTCAGGCCTTCAACGGAGTGCCGCAGGCCGCGGCGGTGATGACGGGCGCGCAGATTTCCGGACGGCCGGAGCAGCAGTCCTCCATCAGGAACCGGATGATGCCCCTGATCGCATCGTACTGGGCGCTGTAGATCATCGACCGGGAATCCCTGCGTGCGGCGACCAGGCCTGCCCGCTCCAGTTCCTTGAGATGGAAGCTGACGTTGGAGGCCGAAACGTCGGCCTTGTCGGCAATGGTGCCGGCCGCCATGCCATCGGGACCTGCGACAACCAGCATGCGCAAGATGCGCAGCCTGGTCTCCTGCGACAGGGCTCCGAAGGCGGCGAGGGCTCGGTGCTCTTCCATATTTCAATAATCCTAGAAATATCGAAATGATGAGTAGCCGACCCGAATATTTCTGACAAGGCGAAATGTTCGATTTCGTCACTGAAGCCCTGCGAACTGCCGGACCTTCTGCCTGGCAGCGAGTTTTCCAGGCTACCAGGTAATGTTCGACAGCTGCAGCCAGGGCGGGTTGTCGGCATACATTTCCCGGATCAGTTCCTTGATCGCCTCTATCCGTCCGGAATTGTCGTTGCGCCGATAGCTCATGATCACCGGCGAGGTTGCCTTTTCATCGGACAAGATGCGGTAGCAGACATCGTCGGGGCGCTGGCGCTGCGAGGCCGCCGGAACGATGCACAAGCCCGCGGCCGCTGCCACCAGGCCGAGCGCGGTCTGTATCTCGCGAACCTCCTCGACGATGCCGGGTTCGACATTGAGCTCGGCAAACAGGCCGAGCACCTCGTCGGCGAAGCTTGGTCGCGGCTTGGAGGGATAGATCACCAAGGTCTCGCCCTCTATGTCCTTGAGGGCGATCGGCGAGGTCGAGAGCGATTTGGGATGGTTCTTCGGGAAGGCGACGACCAGTCGCTCCTCGCGCAGCGTGATCCGTTCGACATCCGGGTCGCTGAGCCGCACGCGGCCGAAGCCGAGATCGATGCGCCCGTCCTTGAGGGCGGCGATCTGCTCGACCGACATCATCTCGCGGAACTCGATGCCGAGCTCCGGCCAGCGGACCCGCATGCGGCGGACGAGGTCGGGAATGCCGCTGTAGAGCGTCGAGCCGACGCATCCGATGATGAAGATCTCGCGCCGCGACAGCGCGATGCGGCGCGTCTGCTCGCGAATGTGCTCCATCCGCGTGATCATCTGGCTCGCCTGCTCGTAGAAGAAGCGGCCGGCCTCGGTCAGCGCCAGCGGCCGGCTCGACCGGTCGATCAGTACGGCGCCCAGGCTCTCTTCGAGTTGCTGGATCTGCCGGCTGAGCGGCGGTTGAGCGATATGCAGCACCTCCGCAGCCCTTGAGAAATTGCGCTCGCGTGCGACGGCGACGAAGTAGCGAAGCTGGCGCATGTCCATGGCACTATACCTTCTAGGTATCGATATCGACCGAGATAGTCTTGGACTGTTTGTCGGCTCAAAGCTAGCGTTTGCCATAGGAAGTTCGGAGGAAAGTTCCGTGAATTCTGGCATCCGCATCATCGAAATCGATACCATCCTGCTTGATGTGCCAACCATCCGGCCGCACGCGCTGTCGATGGTGACGATGAGCGGGCAGACGATGATGGTCGTCAGGCTGCGCTGCTCCGACGAGGTCTCGGGACTGGGCGAAGGCACCACGATCGGCGGTCTCGCCTATGGCGCCGAAAGCCCCGAAAGCATGAAGCTTGCGATCGACCAGTACATCGCGCCGCTGCTCATCGGCGCCGACGCGACGCGCGTCGCGCTTGCCATGGACAAGGTCAATGCGGCGGTGAAGGGCAACCACTTCGCCAAATGCGCGGTCGAAACCGCCCTTCTGGACGCACAGGCACGCCGCCTTGGCCTGCCGCTCTCGGAACTGCTCGGCGGGCGTCGTCGCGACAGCCTTCCGGTGGCCTGGACGCTCGCTTCGGGCGATACCGCCAAGGATATCGAAGAGGCCCAGCGCATGCTGGAGGCCCGCCGCCACAGGGATTTCAAGCTGAAGATCGGCAAGCGACCGGTTGATCAGGACGTTGCGCATGTGGCGGCGATCCGCAAGGCGCTGCCTGATTTCGCCAGTGTCCGCGTCGACGTCAACATGGCCTGGCGTGAACGCGAGGCGGCCCATGGCATTGCGGCATTGGCCGACGCCGGCTGCGTGCTGGTCGAGCAGCCTGTCGCCGGCGTCGAGCCGCTCGCCCGGCTGCAGGCGAAGTCCCGCATCGCGCTGATGGCCGACGAGATACTGACCGGACCCGAAAGCGCGCTGGCCGCGGCATCGAAGCACGCCGGCGACGTGTTCTCGGTCAAGATCGAGCAAGCCGGCGGCCTGTTCGCCGCATCGAAGGTGATCGCGGTGGCCGAAGCGGCAGGTATCGCCGTCTATGGCGGCACGATGCTTGAAGGACCGATCGGCACGATCGCCGCAGCACACCTGTTTGCCGGGGTTCGCAGTCTCGACTGGGGCACCGAATTGTTCGGCCCGCTGCTCCTGACCGAGGAACTGCTGACCGAGCCGCTCGGCTACGCCGACTTCGAGCTCAGGGTTCCGACAGGGCCTGGCTTGGGAATCGAATTGGATGACGCGGCGGTGAACCGCTTCCGTCGCGACCGGGCCGGTGCGCCCGCGTCCTTGCGCGTGGTGAGGTGAGATCATGCTGTTTCATGTCGAAATGACCGTCAACCTGCCGCACGATCTGCCCAAGGACCAGGCCGACCGACTGAAGGCAACGGAGAAGGCGCAGGCCCAGGAACTGCAACGCAGCGGCAAGTGGCGCCATCTTTGGCGCGTCGCCGGCCAGTACGCCAATGTCAGCGTCTTCGACGTCAGCGGGGCGGGCGAACTGCACGAAATCCTGTCCGGGCTGCCGCTGTTTCCGTTCATGCAGATCGAAGTGAAGGCGCTTTGCCGGCATCCGTCGGCGATCGCCGACGACGGCGCATAGGCGCCGACAGGGGCTCCCTTCCGCGCAGGTAGAGCGGGAGCAAGGGAGCGAGTTTAGTTAACGCGCAGCAATGCGAGCCAGAAAGGGAGGTTCCCATGTCCAGCAAGCTTATCGAAAAGTCCGTCATCGACGATCTCGCCAGCCGTGCCAGCGGCCTCGACCAGGCGGGCGGCGACCAGCGCCTGAAGAGCATCGCCAACCGGCTGCTCGGCGACCTGTTCACCGCCATCGACGATCTCGACATCAGCATGAACGAGGTCTGGAGTGCCGTCGCCTATCTCGGCCAGGCGGCGCGCAACAACGAACTCGGCCTGATCGCCCCGGGCATCGGCCTCGAGCATTTCCTCGACCTGCGCCTCGACGAGGCCGAGCGCCGCGCAGGCCTCGCCGGCGGCACCGCCCGCACCATCGAAGGACCGCTCTACATTGCCGGCGCACCGCTCTCCAAGGGCACTGCGCGGCTCGACGACGGCTCCGACAAGGGCGAGGTCGTGTTCATGCAGGGCCAGGTCCGCGACCAGAATGGCAAGCCTGTCGCCGACGCCATCGTCGACGTCTGGCACGCCAACACGCTGGGCAACTATTCGCATTTCGACCCGCAGCAGCAGGCCTACAACCTGCGCCGCCGCATCCAGACCGACGCCGAGGGGCGCTACAGCTTCCGCTCGATCATGCCGAGCGGCTATGCCACGCCTCCGGGCGGCTCGACCGAGCAGCTGATGTTCGCCTTCGGCCGCCATGGCCACCGTCCGGCGCACATCCACTTCTTCGTCTCGGCGCCCGGCTACCGCCACCTGACGACGCAGATCAACATCGAAGGCGACGAATACCTGTTCGAGGATTTCGCCTTCGGCACCCGCAACGACCTCATCCCACCGGTCGCCCGCATCAGTGACCCGAAGGTGCTGGCCGAACGCCAGGTGCAGGAGCCTTTCGCCTCGATCGACTTCGACTTCGTGCTGATGCCTGAAGTGGAAGGCGTGACGGACACCGTGGTCGAGCGCGAACGCGTCAGCGCCTGATGTCGGATCGGGTGCGCCAAGCGGAGGCGGCGCGCCACCTTTGTGGAGGAATGCAACATGCTGGACTCAAACCTTGATCGGCACATCGAAGACAAGCTCGATGCGGCCGTTGTGGACGACCCCGCCACCGGCGCCTATCGCTGCCGTCGCGACATCTTCACCGACCCCGACCTGTTCGAGCTGGAAATGCGCCACATCTGGGAGGGCAACTGGGTCTATCTCGCCCATGAAAGCCAGATCCCGCACGCCAACGACTTCCTGACCGGCCATATCGGCCGCCAGCCGATCGTCATCTCGCGCGACAAGAAGGGCGAGCTGCACTGCTTCCTCAATGCCTGCTCGCATCGCGGCGCGATGGTGTGCCGCCACAAGCGCGGCAACAAGAGCACCTACACCTGCCCGTTCCACGGCTGGACCTTCTCCAACAGCGGCAAGCTGCTCAAGGCCAAGGACCCCGACGGTGCCGGCTACCCCGAACAGTTCAACAAGAACGGTTCGCACGACCTGACCAAGGTGGCGCGTTTCGAGAGCTATCGCGGCTTCCTGTTCGGCAGCCTGAATGCCGATGTGCTGCCGCTCGAACAGCATCTTGGAGAAGCCGCAAGGATCATCGACATGATCGTCGATCAGTCGCCCGACGGGCTCGAAGTGCTGCGCGGCGGCTCGACCTATGTCTATGACGGCAACTGGAAGCTGCAGACCGAGAACGGCGCCGACGGCTACCATGTCTCCTCAGTGCACTGGAACTATGCGGCGACCACCAATCACCGCAAGGATGCGCTGGCCGCTGCTGCCGGCGTCGACGTCACCCGTGCCATGGACGCCTCGTCCTGGGCCAAGCAGGGTGGCGGCTTCTACTCCTTCGAGCACGGCCATCTCCTGCTCTGGACCCGCTGGAGCAATCCGGAGGACCGGCCGCTTGCCGAGAAGCGCGGCGAACTGACCGAGAAGTTCGGCCAGTCCTGGGCCGACTGGATGATCGACCGCTCGCGCAACCTGTGCCTCTACCCCAACGTCTACCTGATGGATCAGTTCTCCTCGCAGATACGCATGTACCGGCCCATCTCGGTCGACAAGACGGAAGTCACCATCTACTGCATCGCGCCCAAGGGCGAGGGTGCCGAGGCACGTGCCCGCCGCATCCGCCAGTACGAGGACTTCTTCAACGCCTCCGGTATGGCCACGCCCGACGACCTCGAGGAGTTCCGCTCCTGCCAGATCGGCTACCAGGCGCGGCAGGCGGCGTGGAACGACCTCAGCCGCGGCGCCACGCACTGGATCGAGGGCGCCGACGAAGGCGCCAAGGCAATCGGCCTCAAGCCGCTGCTGTCGGGCGCCAAGACCGAGGACGAAGGCCTGTTCGTCATCCAGCACAAATACTGGAAGGAAACGCTGGAGAAGGCGGTCGGCAAGAACCCGACTGACTGACGGCAACTGATCGGCGAGCCCGGCTCGCCGCCTTTCAAGCATCAAGCCCGCACGGCGCGGTCCGAGAACGGTCCGCGGAAGGAGACGTCATGACCATTTCACGCCAAGAGGTGGAAGAGTTCCTCTATCGCGAGGCCCGATTCCTGGACGACAGGCAGTGGGACGAATGGCTCGCGCTCTACGCCCCGCATGCCGAGTTCTGGATGCCGTCCTGGGACGACGATGAAACGCTCGTCGAGGACCCGCAGACCGAAATCTCGCTGATGTACTACCCGACCAAGCAGGGGCTGGAGGATCGCATCTTCCGCATCCGCACCGAGCGCTCCAGCGCCACCAGCCTGCCGGAGCCGCGGACCATCCACCACATCTCCAATGTCGAGATCCTGGAACAGGATGCGGAGAAGCTTGAGGTCCGCTTCAACTGGCTGACCTTCAACTTCCGCTACAAGACCACCGATTCCTACTACGGGGCGTCGTTCTACACGCTCGAGGTCGGCGACGGCGCGCTGAAGATCGCCCGCAAGAAGGTCGTGCTGACCAACGACTACATCCACCACGTCATCGACATCTACCACGTCTGAACAGGCCAGGGAGGATCGCGCCATGGCACACAGGATAGCTTTGAACTTCGAAGACGGCGTCACCCGCTTCATCGAATGCGACGGCAACGAGGTCGTGGCCGATGCGGCCTATCGGGCCCGGCTCAACATTCCGATGGATTGCCGCGACGGCGCCTGCGGCACCTGCAAGAGCAAGTGCGAGTCGGGCCGCTTCAGGATGGGCGACTACATCGAGGATGCCCTCAGCGAGGACGAGGCATCGGAAGGCTTCGTGCTGACCTGCCAGCTTCGGCCGGAGAGCGACTGCGTCATCAGCATTCCGGCGACCTCCGCGCTGTGCAAGAGCGGACCGACGGCATTCGAGGCTGAGCTCGCCGACGTGCGCAAGCTTTCCGACACCACCATCGGCTTCACCGTCGCCCTCGACCAGCCGGAGGCCCTGAGCTTCCTGCCCGGCCAATACATGCAGGTCTCGGTTCCAGGCACCAGCGAGAGCCGCGCCTATTCGTTCTCGTCCTGCGTCTCGGGCGGCCGCGCCGACTTCCTGGTCCGCAACATCCCTGGCGGACTGATGTCGACCTACCTGTCCAGCCAGGCGGCGACCGGCGACCGGCTCACGCTGCGTGGTCCCGTGGGTGCGTTCTACCTGCGCGAACTCCGCCGGCCGACGCTGTTCCTAGCCGGCGGCACCGGTCTCGCCCCCTTCCTCGCCATGCTCGAATATCTGGAAGAGCAGGGCGGCCCCGCTCACCCGGTCAGGCTCGTCTACGGCGTCACCCGCGACGTCGACATGGTCGAGGTCGAAAAGCTCGAGCGTTTTGCCGAGACGATGGAGGATTTCACCTTCGACGTCTGCGTTTCCGACACGGCGAGCACGCACGGCCTGATCGGTTTCGTCACCGACCACTTCGGCGCCGCCGATCTGAACGACGGCGAGGCCGACGTCTATCTCTGCGGCCCGCCGCCGATGGTCGACGCGGTCAAGGCGCATTTCGACAAGATCGGGGTCAAGCCGGCCGCCTTCTACCATGAGAAGTTCGTGGCCGCGGAGGCAGCGATATGAGCGGCCGGGCGCAGCGTTTCGCCGGCAAGGCGATGGTCGTCACCGGTGCCGCGCAAGGCATCGGCCGTCAGGTGGCGATCGAGGCGGCCGCCGAGGGTGCGCATGTGGCGCTGGTCGACCGCTCCGAACTGGCCAATGAGGCCGCAGCCGACATCGTTGCCAGCGGCGGCAAGGCCGTTGCGATCCTGGCCGACCTCGAGAGCTGGCAGGGCGCGACAGGCGCGATCGAGGAGGCGCGCGCTGCGCTCGGACGCGTCGATGTGCTGGTCAACAATGTCGGCGGCGCCATCTGGATGCGGCCGTTCGAGCATTTCGACGAGACCCAGATCGAGGCGGAGATCCGCCGCTCGCTGTTTCCGACCATGTGGTGCTGCCGCGCCGTGCTGCCGCTGATGATCGAGGCCGGCGGTGGGTCGATCGTCAACGTCTCGTCGATCGCCACCCGCGGCATCAACCGCGTGCCCTATTCGGCGGCGAAGGGCGCGGTCAACGCGCTGACCGTATCGCTGGCCATGGAGAATGCCGAGCGCGGCATCCGCGTCAACGCGGTCGCGCCCGGCGGCACGGATGCACCGGTGCGCCGCATCCCGCGCAATGACGCTGCCCAGGACGAACGCGACAAGGCCTGGATGCAGGCGGTGGTCGACCAGACCAAGGCCACCAGCTTCATGAAACGCTACGGCACGCTCGCCGAGCAGACCAACGCCATCCTGTTCATGGCCTCGGACGAGGCCTCTTACCTCACCGGCACCATCCTGCCGGTCGGTGGTGGCGACAGCGGCTGAAAACACGGCGACGCCGGGTAGCAAGCTCGCGCCGCCGACCCCACAGACAGAGGCCGGCGTTGCCGGCCGATCGACTTCCTACAGGAGAAATACACGTGCTCAATTCTAGACTGGACATTCGACAGCTGCTCGACGAGCGGCCTGTGAGTGGCCTGCAATTGCGGGTTTTCTTCCTGTGTTTTCTCGTCGCGCTGCTTGACGGTTTCGACACCCAGGCCATCGCCTATACCGGTCCGGCCATCGCCAAGGCGTTCGGCATGTCGCCGGGCGACATGACCTACATCTTCATTTCCGGCACGCTGGGCATGGCGCTTGGCGCCATGGGCCTCGGCATGATCGGCGACCGCATCGGCCGCCGTGTCGCCATTCTGGGTTCGATCGTGTTGTTCGGCGTCTTTTCGCTGGCCATCGCCTTTGCCCAGTCGCCGACCCAGATCGTGGCGCTGCGCTTCCTGACCGGCCTCGGCATGGGCGGTGCGACACCGGTCCTGCTGGCGATGGCCGCGGAATACAGCCCGTCGCGCCTGCGCGGTGCGGTGCTCACCGGCGTGCTCCTGGGCCTGCCGGCCGGCGCCATGGTCGGCGGCGTGCTCGCCGCCGGCTGGATGCCGGTCATCGGCTGGCAGGGCATCTACATCGTGGGCGGGGCGATACCGCTCGTCGTGCTGCTGATCTGCCTGGCGTTCCTGCCGGAATCGGCCCAGTTCCTCGCCTCGCGCGGCCGGCCCGAAGACATCTCCCGGGCTCGCAGTCTCGTCGCCCGCATCGCCGGCAAGCCGATTGCCGATGACACGACGTTCATCGTGCCGCCAGCGGCTGGCAAGGGCTCGGTCAGCGCGCTGTTCACGCCGGAGTACCGCACCAGCACCATAGCGATCTGGGCCATCTATCTGTTCAACTGGATCGCCTGGTTCATGTTCCTGCTGTGGCTGCCGACGGTGCTGACCGGCATGGGGCTCGACCAGCCGACCGCCGCGCTGGGAACGGTCATCGTCAACGCCGCCTTCATCGTCTTCGCCATTCCGCTGTCGATCTTCCTGCCGCGCATCGACATCCGCCGCACGCTGACGGCGATGTTCATGATCGGCATCGCGGTCTGTGCCGGGCTGGCCCTGGTGAACACCAACTGGACCCTGGTCTTTGCGCTCGTCGCCGCAGCCGGATTCGGCATCGGCGGCCAGCAGATCGCGCTGAACTACCTCATCTCCAGCACCTATCCGACGGAGCTACGCGCCACCGGCACCGGCTGGGCAATCGGCATCGGCCGCACCGGCGCCATCGTCGGCTCGGCGGCGGGTGGTTGGCTGCTGCAGGCCGGAGGAACCAGCGGCTACTTCGCCGGTCTTGCCGTGCCGCTGATCCTCGCGGCTGTCGCTGTCGTGCTGGTGCGCACGCGCCGGCAGGCACCGGCCGAGGCCTTTGCCGGAGGCCATTGAACCATACCGCCGTGGGCTCGGGCGCGACCCGGTCCCCACGTCGGATAGCGGCCGAGGTTGCTGCGAGGGGGAGGCCTCGCACGACGACTGTCCAATGACAATAAAACGGAGGAGTACGACATGACCAAGTTCAAGCCGACGACGCAGACCATCGCCATGACGCGCAGGAATTTTCTCGGCGCAACCGCAGCCGGAGCCGCGGGCCTGGCCCTCGGATTCCCCAAGCCGGCAATCGCCCAGGGCGCGCCGCTCAAGGTCGGACTGATGCTGCCCTTCAGCGGCACCTACGCCAAGCTCGGGCAGTTCATCGAAAACGGCTTCAACCTCTATGTCGAGCAGAAGTCGGGCATGCTCGGCGGCCGCAAGGTGGAGTTCATCCGCCTCGACGACGAGTCCAAGCCCGAGACCGCGACCGACAACATGAACAGGCTGGTCAGCCGCGACAAGGCTGACGTCGTCATCGGCACCGTGCATTCCGGCGTCGCCATGGCGATGGTGAAGGTGGCGCGCGACACCGGCGTGCCTCTGATCATCCCGAATGCCGGCGCCGACGAGGCCACCGGCCCGCTCTGCGCGCAAAACATTTTCCGCACCTCATTCTCCAACTGGCAGCCTGCGCATCCGATGGGCAAGGTCGTCCACGACGACGGCCACCGCAATGTCGTGACCATCACCTGGCGCTACACCGCCGGCCAGCAGATGGTCGGTGCCTTCACCGAAGGTTTCGAGGCGGCAGGCGGCACGGTCGTCGACGCGCTGACGGTGCCCTTCCCGGAAGTGGAGTTCCAGGCGCTGATCACGCGCATCGCCACGCTCAAGCCCGACGCGGTGTTCGCCTTCTTCGCCGGCGGCGGGGCGGTGAAATTCGTCACCGACTATGCCGCTGCGGGCCTGAAGGGCAAGATCCCGCTCTACGGCACCGGCTTCCTGACCGACGGCACGCTGAAGGCGCAGGGCGATGCCGCCACCGGCATCCGCACTACGCTGCACTATGCCGACGATCTCGACATTCCGGCCAACAAGTCCTTCCTGTCCGCCTTCCAGGCCAAGACCGGCGAAGCAGGCGACATCTACGCCGTCCAGGGCTTCGACGCCGCCGCCCTGCTGGAAGCCGGACTAACGGCGACCGGCGGCGACGCTTCGGCGCGCGAGGCGCTGTTCGGTGCCATGGCAGGTGCCCGGATCGACAGCCCGCGCGGGCCGCTGAGCTTCTCGGCCGCGCACAATCCGATCCAGAACATCTACCTCCGCGAGGTTCGCGACGGGCGCAACGCGTTGGTGTCGGTCGCCGGCGAGGCGGTGCAGGACCCCGCGCGCGGCTGCCGCATGGCCTGAACGGCGGGCGCAACTGCGCCCGCTTGCCTCCTTCGGACATGGAGACCGTTATGGATATCGGCACTTTTGCCATCCAACTCCTCAATGCCGTCCAGTATGGGCTCGTGCTGTTTCTCGTCGCGAGCGGCCTGACCCTGGTTTTCGGCATCCTCGGAGTGATCAATCTCGCGCACGGCGTGTTCTACATGCTGGGCGCCTATCTCGCCTGGTGGCTGACAGTGGCGACGGGTAATTTCGCCGTCGGCATCGTTGGTGCCTTCGCCATCAGCTTCGTCATCGGACTGGCACTGGAGAGCGTGTTCATCCGCAGGCTCTACGGCCGCGATCATCTCTCGCAGGTGCTGCTCAGCTTCGGCCTGATCCTCGTCGTCGACGAACTGCGCCAAATGGTGTTCGGCCGCGACGTGCAGTCGGTGCCGCTGCCCGAATGGCTGTCGGGTTCGCTGCCGCTGACCGAGGTGCTGAACTACCCGGTCTACAGGCTCGCCGTCAGCCTGCTTTGCCTGGCGGTGGCCGTTGCCATCTTCCTGGTCATCCGCCGCACCAGGATCGGCATGGTCGTGCGCGCCGGCGCCGAGAACCGCGAAATGACCCGTGCGCTCGGCATACCGTTCGACAGCGTCAACCGCTACGTGTTTGCCGTCGGCATTGCGCTCGCCGCACTCGCCGGTGCGGTGATCGCGCCGATTTCCACCGTCTATCCCGGCATGGGCGACGGCATGCTCATCCTGTCCTTCGTCGTGGTGGTTCTGGGCGGCATCGGTTCGGTGCCGGGCGCGGCCATCGGCGCGCTGCTGATCGGCCTGATCGACACATTCGGCAAGGTGTTCATGCCGGAGCTGGCCGGAATCCTCATCTACGTACTGATGGCCGTGGTCCTGGTGGTTCGCCCCACCGGCATCCTCGGCAAGCGGGAGGTTTGAGATGCAACCCCTGTCTTCACGTACCCATCTGGCGCTGCTTGCAGCCGTTGTTGCGGCGGCGATGCTTCCGGCGCTGGTCCCCGACTACTACGTCCAGTTCGCGGCCAAGGTGCTGATCCTCGGCACGTTGGCCATGGCGCTGAACCTCGCCGTCGGCTTCGGCGGTCTCGTCAGCCTCTGCCACGCCGCGTTCTTCGGCCTGGCCGGCTATGTCCTCGTGCTGGCGGCACCCGAATATGACGCGCCGTCGCTGCTGCTGACGCTTCCGCTTGCCGTTGGCGTCACCGTGCTCGTGGCGCTGGTCATCGGCGTGCTGTCGCTGAGGACGCGCGGCGTCTATTTCATCATGGTCACGCTCGCCTTCGGCGAGATGCTGTTCTTCCTGTTCCATGACACGCCGATCGGCGGCGGCTCGGATGGTCTCTTCCTCTATGTGAAACCGGTGCTGGCGTTCGGCGAGACGATCCTCCTCGACCTCGACAATCCGGTGACCTTCTACTTGGTGGCCTTGCTTATGACTGCCGGTTGCTGGTGGTTCATCCGACACCTGCTGTCGACGCCGTTCGGCGATGCGCTGACGGCAGCGCGCGACAACGAGCGGCGGGCGCTGGCGCTCGGCATCCCGGTGTTCCGCGTCCGGCTCATTGCGTTCGTGGTGTCCGCAGCGCTGGCGGGTCTTGCCGGCTATCTCTCGGCCGCCCAGTTCGGCTTCGTCGCGCCGCAGATGCTTGGCTGGCATCTCTCCGCCACCGCCCTGGTGATGGTCGTGCTGGGCGGCACCCGCCGCGTCGCCGGGCCGCTCGCCGGTGCCTTCGTCGTGACCGGGCTCGAGGAGGTGCTGAAATATTTCATCGACGATTGGAAGCTCGTCTACGGGCTGATCGTCATCGCGCTGGTGCTGGTTGCGCCCGGCGGCCTGCAGGACCTTGCGCGGCTGGCCGGCCTCGGCAGGCGCGCCAGCACGCCTGCGCTCAAGCTGAAGGAGGCGAACAATGTCGGCTGACATCCTCGAAGCCCGTGGCCTTGGCAAGCGTTTCGGCGGGCTTGCCGCCTGCTCGGACGTTTCCCTTAGTGTCCGGGAAGGCGAAATCCATGCCGTCATCGGCCCCAACGGCGCCGGCAAGTCGACGCTCATCAACCTGCTGTCGGGCGACCTGAGGCCGACCGACGGCACCATCCTGCTCGACGGCCGCGACGTCACCGCAAGCGGTCCGCACCAGCGCTGCCAGGGCGGCATAGGCCGCTCATACCAGAAGACCACGATCTTTCCCGAACGTACGGTGTTCGACAACGCCCGGCTGGCTGCCCAGGCGACACGGCCCGGCGCCCTTGCCATGCGCTGCGACGGCAAGCGCCGGGCCGCCGTGCGTGAAGCGGCCCTTGCAGCACTTGCCGAGGTTGGCCTCGAAGGCCGCGCCGACACCCCCGCGCGGGCGATGAGCCATGGCGAGCAGCGCCAGCTCGAGGTCGCCATGGTGCTGGCAACCGCGCCCCGGCTGGTCCTACTCGACGAACCGCTCGCCGGCATGGGGCACGCCGAGGCGCGCCGGATGACGGGCCTGATCGCATCGCTGAAGGCGGGCAGGGGCGTTCTCTTGGTCGAGCACGACATGGACGCGGTCTTCGCCATCGCCGACCGGCTCACCGTCATGGCCGACGGCAAGGTCATCGCCTCGGGCACGGTCGAGGCCGTCAGGCGCGACCCGGTGGTGCGCGCCGCCTATCTCGGAGAAGCGGAGGAAGTCGCATGAACATGCTCCTGACAGTCGACAGGCTGGAGAGTTTCTACGGGCCGAGCCAGATCCTTCATGGCGTAAGCCTGGCCGTGAAGCCCGGCGAACAGGTGGCGCTCATCGGCCGCAACGGCATGGGCAAGACCACCTTGCTGCGCTCGCTGATGGGGCTGGTGCCGCGCGTCCAGGGAACCATCGACCTGAACGGCAGCTCGATCCGCGGCAAGAAGCCGGAGACCATCTCGCAGGCGGGCGTCGCCCTCGTGCCCGAGGGGCGCGGGGTCTTCGGCTCGCTCACGGTGATCGAGAACCTCACCATGGCGTCCCGCGCCGGCCGCGACGGCAAGCGCGGCTGGACGCTGGACCGCGTGCTGTCGGTGTTTCCGCGCCTCGCCCAGCGCCGCGGCAATGGCGGCCACCAGCTTTCCGGTGGCGAGCAGCAGATGCTGACCATCGGCAGGGCGCTGATGACCAATCCGGAGATCGTTCTCATCGACGAGGCGACGGAGGGGTCGGACGAGATCTGGAAGACTCTCGCCGTCATACGCGGCGAGGGCATCGCCACCATCGTCGTCGACAAGGACATCAAGAACCTCGCGAAAGTCGCCGACCGCATGGTCGTGATGTCCAAGGGCGGCATCGAGTTCGACGGTACGCCGTCGGAACTCCTGTCCCAACCTGAGCTTCTCGAACGCCATCTCGGCCTGCACTAGGGCGCGCATCATGTCCTTCGCCAGAACCAACGGCATCGTCCTTCATTATCGCCGTATCGGCCGCCGCGGCGGACCGAGGATCGTCTTTGTCAATTCGCTCGGGTCGGACATCACGATCTGGGACGATGTCGCCGATGAACTCGGCGCCGATTTCGACCTGCTGTTCTATGACAAGCGCGGCCACGGGCTGAGCGAAGTGTCGCCGGCTCCCGGCGGCATCGCCGATCATGCGAACGACCTTGTCAGCCTGCTCGACCACGTCGGATGGGATAGCGCGGCCGTCTGCGGCCTGTCTGTCGGTGGGTTGATCGCAATGGAACTCGCGGTGCGCGCACCGGCGCGGTTGACCGGGCTGGTGCTGATGGACACGGCCGCCAGGATCGGCACGCTGGACGCATGGAACGCCCGCATCGACGCTGTGTTGCAGCAGGGCGTGGCGGCAATCGGCGACCAGATCATGGAGCGCTGGTTTTCGCCCGGCTACCGCAACGGCGAGCCCGACGCCTTTGCCGGCTGGCAGCGCATGCTGGAGCGCACGCCGGCCGCCGGCTACGCCGACACCTGCAGGGCGTTGCGCGATGCAGACTTGACCGAGACGATCGGCGGCATCTCCGCTCCGACGCTGGTCATCGCCGGCGCCAGGGATCTTTCTACCCCGCCTGAGTTGGTCGCCGACACGGCGCGGCGAATACCCGCAGCGGCTTTCCGCGCGATTGCCGGCGCTGGTCATCTGCCGTGCATTGAGCGTCCGGTCGAAGTGGCCAGTCTGCTTCGCGAGTTTCTTTTCCAAGGACGGCGGCTCCACGTCGCCGAACAGGGCGGCCGAGTGGCCGCATACCAGGAGTGACAAGATGAACAAGGCAGTCTCTTCCCAGGAGCTGAAGTTGATCCGCGGCGACCATCTCGACGGGACCATTTATTCGGGCGGCTGGAAGCGCACGACGCAAGCCGCCGACATCATCGAGCCTGCGACAGGTTCCGTGCTTGGCCGCATCGGCATGGCATCCCCGGCAGACGTGACACTGGCGTCGGCGTCGGCGGCCAAGGCACAGCGCGATTGGGCAGCGGCAAGCTACGACACGCGGGCGGCGGTCATCCGCAAGGCCGCCGGCATGCTCGAGCTGCATTTCGGCGACGTGGTCGAATGGCTGATCCGCGAGAGCGGTTCGGCGCGCGGCAAGGCGGAGTTCGAGACGCAACTCAGCATCAAGGCGCTGAACGAAGCCGCCGCACTCGCCTCGCAGCCGCAAGGTCTCGTGCTGCCGTCGGAAGCCGGCCGGATGAACCTCGCCCGCCGCCGTCCGCTCGGCGTCGTCGGCGTCATCTCGCCGTTCAACTTCCCGCTCTATCTCGCCATGCGGGCCGTCGCGCCGTCGCTCGCCGTGGGCAATGCGGTTGTGCTCAAGCCAGATCCGCGCACGGCGGTCTGCGGCGGGCTGGTCTTTGCCACGCTGTTCGAAAAGGCCGGCCTGCCGGAAGGCCTCATCCACGTGCTGCCGGGCGCCGGCGACGCGGGTGCCGCGCTGGTCGCCGATCCGAACATCGCGATGATCCAGTTCACCGGTTCGACCAAGGCAGGCCGCATTGTCGGCGAAAACGCCAGCCGGCATCTCAAGAAGGTGTCGCTGGAGCTCGGCGGCAAGAACACGCTCGTCATCCTCAAGGACGCGGACCTCGAGCTGGCGGTGAAGAATGCCGCCTGGGGCGCCTGGTTGCACCAGGGCCAGATCTGCATGTCGTCCGGCCGCATCCTGGTCGAGGCGCCGATCCTGGAGGCTTTCACCGAGGCGCTGGCACGGAAGGCGAAGAGCCTGCCTGTCGGCAATCCGGCGACGGACAACGTCGCGCTCGGCCCCATCATCAACAAGGCGCAACTCGATCACATCGACCGGGTGGTGAAAACCTCGGTCGATCAAGGTGCCCGACTGATGGCAGGCGGCACCTATGACAAGCTGTTCTACGCGCCGTCCGTGCTCGCCGGCGTCAAGCCTGGCATGGCTGCTTTCGAGGAGGAGATATTCGGCCCTGTCGCCTGCATCACCTCCTTCAGCGGCGACGACGAGGCGGTGGAACTCGCCAACCGCACGGAATACGGCCTGTCCGCCGCAGTGATCTCGCCCGACATCGGCCGCGCCATGGCCATCGGCGACAGGCTGCGCGCCGGCCTGCTGCACATCAACGACCAGACGGTCAACGACGAGGTCATCAACCCGTTCGGCGGCGTCGGCGCCTCGGGCAACGGCACCAGCATCGGCGGTCCCAGCAACATCGACGAGTTCACCCAGTGGCAGTGGCTGACCATCCGCAACACACCGCCGGCCTATCCGTTTTAAGAGCGGATTGAGGAGGGGCCGGTCGCCGTCCCCTTCCATCGCGCCGCGCGGTAAATCCCGGACCTAGCTAGCGGTGGTGCAGCACTAGCGGTGCGCCGCCGACGTCGATGACGTCCATGTCATAGCCGAAGACCTGGGCCAGCACGTCGGGCTGCAGCACCTCGGCCGGGGCGCCGTCGGCGACGATGCGCCCGGCCTTCATTGCCACGATGCGGTCGGCATAGACGGCGGCGTGGTTGATGTCGTGCAGAACAACGATGACCGTGCGCTTGTCCTTGTCGGCGGCGGCGCGCAGGTCGCGCATCAGCTGGCGGGCAAACAGCATGTCGAGATTGTTCAGCGGTTCGTCGAGCAGCATGTAGTCGGTGCCCTGGCAGAAGGCCATGGCGACCATGGCGCGCTGACGCTGGCCGCCCGACAAATGGTCGAGGAAGCGGTCGGCAAGATCGGTCAGACCGAACTGCTGCAACGCCGCCTCGATCAGCCTCAGGTCGTTGTCGTCGATGCGGCCGCGCTGATGCGGGAAGCGGCCGAAGCCGACGAGTTCGCGCACCTTGAGCCGGCTCGCCACGGCGGGGTCCTGGCGCAGGATGGCGAGCGTCTTCGCCAGTCGGCGGCTCGGCGTCGTGTCCACCGGTAGGCCGTCAACGGAGATGGACCCGCTTTGCAGCGGCTGCAGCCGGGCGATGAGCGACAGCAGGCTCGACTTGCCGGCGCCGTTCGGCCCGACGAGCGCCGTCAGTCCGCCCTTCGGCATGGTCAGCGACACATCCTCCAGGATTTGCGTGTCGCCGAGGCGCAGCGAAATATTCTTGATCTCGATCATCGCTTGCTCGTTGTGATCAGCATGGCCAGGAACACGAGGCCTCCCACGAATTCGATGACGACGCCGAGCGTGGCCGCACCCCCCAGCATGTGCTGAAGTACCATCTGGCCGCCGAGCAGCACGATGATCGCCGTCAGCATCGCCGCCGGCAGCAGCAGCCGGTGCCGCCGGCTGTCGATGATGCGCTCGGCAAGCGCCACGACCAGCAGCCCGAAGAACGTCACCGGTCCGACCAGCGCCGTCGATACCGCCACCAGTGCTGCGACCAGCAGCAGCAGGCCGGCGAGTGCCCGGGTCCAGTCGACGCCGAGACCTGTGGCGCTGTCGGCGCCAAGGGCGACGATGTCGAGCATGTGGCGCAGCCGCCAGATGATGGCACCGGCGACAATCGTCACGACCAGGCCGATGGCGACCAGATCCGGCCGCACGGTGTTGAAATCGGCGAAGCTCGAACCCTGGACGACGGCGAATTCGTTGGGGTCGATTACCCGCGCCACCAGCATGGCGAGGCTGCGGAACAGCACGCCGAGCACCACGCCGGTGAGAAGCAGCAGCCCGATGTCGAAGCGCCGGCGCAGCATAGGCAGGAACAGCATCAGCGCCATCGCCATCATCAGCACCGACTCGCCGGCGAATTTCAGCCGCGGGTCGAGCGCGACATAGCCGACGCTGCCGAGCGTCAGCACCAGCGCCATCTGGCCGAACAGGTAGAGCGCGTCCAGCCCCATGATCTGCGGCGTCAGCACCCGGTTCGCCGTCACTGTCTGGAACACCACGGTCGAGATCGCGATCGCCACGCCGACCTGTATCAGCGTTAGCAGGCGTACCGCGCGCAGTTCGAGCGCAAAGCCGATATTGCCGCGCAAGCCGACGGTCATGAAGGCGGCCGCCACGGCCAGCGCCACGGCGGCGAGGATCAGAAGCCGCTTGTCAGGCACGCTGGGCCCGCCCGAACAGGATCCACAGGAACAGCCCCGAGCCGACGACGCCGAGCACGGTGCCGACGGGAATTTCATAGGGGTAGCGGATGAGGCGGCCGATGATGTCGCAGGCCAGCAGCAGCGTTGCGCCGGTGACCGCCACCCAGGGCAGGGCGCTTTTCAAATTGTCGCCCATCAGGCGGGAGACGAGGTTCGGCACCACCAGCCCGACAAACGGGATCATGCCGACGACCACGACGGCGAGCGACGAAATCACTGCCACCATGACGAGGCCGAACTGCACGATGCGCTGGTAGTTGAGGCCGAGCCCGACGCTGACCTCGCGGCCCATCGCGGCGATGGTCAGCCGGTCGGCCACCCACCAGGCCAGCGCCACCATTACCGCTGTGATCCACAAGAGCTCGTAGCGGCCGCGCAGGACGCCGGAGAATTCGCCGTTGGTCCAGACGTCGACATATTGCAGCAGGTCGGTCTGCCAGGCGATGAAGGTTACCGCAGCCCCGATGACGCCGCCATAAACGAGGCCGAACAGCGGGATGAGGAATGGCTGCGTCGGCGGCAGCCGGTGGGCGATGCCAAGGAAGATCGACGTGCCGGCCAGCGCGGTCGCACTCGCCGCGAGGGTCTTCGCCCCGATCGATGCTGTTGGAAACAGCAGCGTCACCGCGAGCACGCCGAGGGCGGCACTTTGGCCCGTGCCGGTGGTGATGGGTTCGACGAAGCGGTTGCGAACCAGTATCTGCAGCACGAGCCCGGCAATGGCCAGTCCCGCGCCGGTGAGCACCACGGCCACCGTCCTCGGCAGGCGGCTGACGAGCAGAAGTTCCAGCGCCCCTGCACCGGTTGCGATCCTGTCCAGCGACAGGTCGTCGACGCCGATGCACAGGCTCAGCGCAAACAGCCCGACGAGGCTGGTGGCGACCACCAGCTGGGCGTTGGGCACTGCCGCGGCCATCACTTCGCCTTGGCGAAAGCTTGTTCTATGGTCGAAAGGACGCGGTGCGTCGACTGTACGCCGCCGGCGGCGATGTAGAAGTCGGGCGACGGCAGGAAGATCACCTGCCCCTTCTTCCAGGCGGTCGTCTGCGCCACCAGTTCGTTGTCGAGCGTGGCCTTGGCGCCCTGGTCGCCCGAGCCGATGGCCGCGGCGCGGTCGAGCACGAGCAGCCAGTCCGGGTTGGCCTTGCTGATGAATTCGAACGAGATCGCCTCGCCATGGGTCGCCGTCTCGACATCGGCGACGGCCGGCTCGAGGTCGAGCGTCTTGTGCACCCAGCCGAAGCGCGAACCCGGGCCGTAGGCGGTGATCTTCGGGCCGTTGGTCATCAGGATCAGCGCCTTGCCTTTGCCCTTGACGGCCTGCCTGGCGGCTTCGACGGCGGCGTCCAGCTCCTTGGCGGCGGCGGCGGCCTCGTCGGGCTTGGCGAAGAGGTCGCCATAGGCGGCGAGGCGCGCCTTGGCCTGGGCCACGAGATCGTCTCCAGCCATGGTCATGTCGATGGTCGGCGCAACGCGCGACGTCGCCTCGACCTGAGTCGACGAACGGCCGCCGACGATCACCAGATCGGGCGCAAGCGCGTTCAATGCCTCGAGATCCGGCTCGAACAGGGTGCCGACGACCGTGGCGCCCTTGGCGACATCGGCCAGTTCGGGCACGAACAGCTTGTCGGGGACGCCTGCCGGCTGGACGCCGAGTCGGGTCAGGGTGTCGATCGCGGCGATGTCGTAGACAGCGACCTTGGCCGGCACCTTGTCGATGGTCTTCTGTCCGGTCGCGGTGGTGATTTCCACGGCCATGGCAGGTGCGGTGGCGATCGCCAGCGCAGCTGCAAGGTTGGCCAGCAGCCGAACATACTTCATCTCGTGTCTCCGTCTTGTGCCGTCGGCGTCGGGTTCATAAAACCTTCGCAAAATACTCTTCTTTGGCACATATCAGAAGCTACCGGTGCGCAACAAGACTTCATCCCGACTTCTGAGGCGCTTTATTGCCTGTCGGTCGCTGCGCAGGACATTGAAGCAATCGTTGCCGAACCATTCGAGCGAGGCTTCGACCGCCGGGTCGTCGCGCAGCTGGCCGAGGAAGCGCTGATAGTCGACCTTGCCGTCGAACAGCGGCGTCATGCCTTCGCGGCTTCCGGCAGCGGCATAGACATTGGCTGGTTCGAACACCCGGAGGTCGGCGCGCGAGCGCACGTTCTTGAGGTGGTAGTGGCGGATGTGCGGCCGCATCGCGGCATGGGCGGCGACCGGGTCGTCCCCGCCCTCCCAGACATGCAGCGTGTCGAAATTGAGCTTGAATGCCGGGTGGTCGACCTCGGCAACCAGCCGGAGCGTCGACGAGCCGCAGTCCGCAAGCGTGCCCGGATGCGTTTCGGCCAGCAGGTCGAGGTCGAAATCGGCCGCGATCTCCGACATCTCGCGCAGTCGTGCGGTGATGATGCGCCTGACGTCGGCGGGCGTGTCGCGGCTGCCGCGGCTGCCGGCAAAGGTGCGGATCTTGCCGGCCCGCCAGTGCCGGGCGAGGCGGCACAGGTCGACGGTCTTCTTTCGCAGCGCCTCTGCATCGCCGTCGAGCGGCAGGTAGTCGCTCACCATCGGCACATAGAGCCCGAGCTCGGCAAGCCAGTCGGCGTCGCGATGCGGCTGGTAGGCGAGGTTGCGGGCATGCACGCCCCACATCTCGATGCCCTGGAAGTCGTTAGCGCGGGCCCACCTGGCGATGTCCTCGAGCGAAGCGAGATGGTGGCGGAAGGTGATGGTGCAGAGCGAGATCTTCATTCGGCTGCTCCCGGTAGTTCGGCGGGAATTGTGTGCGGGATGCCCTTTGTCGCGCACCAAGCCTCGAAGGCCTCGCCAAGCTGGGCCTTGATCCGCTTCTCCAGACCGTCCAGCGTGTCGAGGCGGCGGAAGACGTCGTCGGCCAGGCTGCGGTCGCCGGTCTGGGCCAGCTTCATGACGGCATAGTGCAGCGCCTTGAAGTCCTGGATCACCCGCTCGATCTCGTCGCACCAGTGGTCGAAGTCTGCATTGGCCAGCTTCATCTCGCGCCAGAAAAAGGCGAAGCCGTGCTCGTAGGCGTATTTGCGGATCGAGATGACGGGCACCTCGCGAAGTGCTGCGCCGAGATCGGCGAGCTCCGCCCCGTCTCGGCCTTCGAGATGGGCGGTAACGATGCGACGCACGCCGTCGACCAGCGGATTGTGGTCGGGCCGGTAGCAGGCGAGGAAGAAGTCGCGCAAGTCGGCGGCGGCGGGTTTCTGCGCCTCCAGCCGATCGAAGATGTAGCCGCCGCCGACGGTCGGCTGGCGGATGGCGTGGATGACCTTGTCGCGGGCGATCTGGCCTTCCCAGCGGAAGTCGGGGTCGTTGACCTGCCAGATCTTCGGATCGCCGGTCTTTTCGATCATCAGATAGTGCGGGAACGGGTTCTGGTTGAACTTGTTCTCCCGCTCCGGCAGGTGGAACAGGTCGAGCATCACCATCAGATATTCGCTGTCGCGCTTGCGCTCGAGCAGATCGAGCATGGTGACGATGTTCTGGTCCTTCGACCGTTCCGGGTCGTACCATTCATGCATGGTCACGCCGTAGATCCGCTCATACCAGACGCGGAAGAAGTCGTGGTTGATCGACTTGTCGTGATAGGCCAGCTGCCAGCGCTCGTTGATGGCGAAGCCGGCGTCCCAGACGCTGAAATAGAACGGCCGCTGGTCGATCCCCGAGCGTTTCAGCGCGTCGCAGACGCTGCTGACGAAGCAGTGTACCTTGATGTCGATGTAGTCCTCGCCGTGCACGCCCTCGCCGGCCGGCTCGGGACGCGCGGCAGCGACGCTGGCATCGCCGGTGAACAGCTGCGCCAGTTCCCACACCGTCTCGATGTCCTGGCGGTTGATCGCCTCCTCCGGTGCCGGCAGGCCGAATTCCAGCTCGAGGCTGAGGAAGATCTCGAGGATCAGCACCGAGTCGAGATAGAGGTCTTCGTTGAGCCGCGCCTCGGGTCCGAAGCGGTCGAGATGGGCATGGTTCATATGATCGCGCAGCACGGTGCCGATCGCTTCGATGACCTGTTCGGTGTTCATGCTGCAACCTCCGCGGCCGATGCCGTGAACTGTCCCGCGGCATGCTGCGCCGCCACCTCGCGGCGGCTGATCTTGCCGTTGGCCTGGCGCGGGATCGCATCGACCTGGACGATTTCCATCGGCAGCTGGTGGCTGGCGAGGTTCTGGGCGCACCATTGCCGCACGGTTGGACCGTCCAGCCGTTCGCTGGCGCTGAACAGCAGGCCGACCCGCTCGCCCGCCAGGGTGTCCGCCTTGCGGAAGGCGACAGCGTCGGTGACGGCGGGCATCGACATCACCACGTCCTCGACTTCCCTGGGATAGACGTTGAGGCCGGAAACGTTGATGGTGTCGTCGAGCCGGGAGACGAACACCAGCATGCCGTCGGGCCTGAAATAGCCGAGGTCGCGGGTGGCAACCTCACCGTTGGGGCCGCTGACGATCACTTCGGACGGTGCCACCGCGTTGTTGCTGCAGGCGACGCTGTGATGCGGCAGCACGAAGCCCATGTCGGCGGCGTCGGTGACGTTGGGATTGACTGCGATGCAGCCCGTTTCAGAGCAGCCATATTGCTGGAACAGATGTGTTGTGTGGGCCCGGATGCGCGCGAACCATGGCTCGGGCAGCACCGTGCCCGATGTCATCGCCGCGTGCAGCTTCTCGCCTTCGGGCATCAGGCGCGCCAGCGTGTGCAGCACTGCAGGTGACGAGTAGAGCAATGGCCGCTTGATGTCGCGCAACGTCCGCAGCAGGTACTTCGGATTGCCGGCGTCGACGACGACGGGCGTGCGACCGCGCTTGTGCGCCACCAGTATGCCGCAGATCAAACCGTAGGAATGGGTTGTCGGGCAGGCGATGACCGGCGTCATCTCCTCGGGCTGGCGGAATGTCGTGACATAGCTCGCCACCTCGGCGTCGATCTCGGCCCAGCCGCGGGCGATGCATTTCGGCGCGCCTGTGGTGCCGGAGCTCATCTGCAGCAGCTGGCCCTGCGAAGCCGGCTCGATCTCGGTCGACAGCGTCTCCGCTTCGAGACTGTTGAAGTACAGCGCATGGCAGCCTGCGGCGACGGCCAGCCGGCGCGCCGCGGCGTGCGGCGTTGCCGGATGGATAGGGAAGACGCTGGCGCCGATGTTGCGGATGGCGAAGAACAGCGCCAGCCAGCCGGCGGTATCGCTGAAGCAGACCGCATAGCACGCATTCGCCTCGAGGCCGGCCTTGTCGGCGTTCTCCGCTACCAATTGCTCGAACTTCTGTCGGTCATAGTACCTGTCGTCGATCTGGAGCATCGATTTTCCCTTCAGGCGTCGGGGGTGGAAAGGGTGTTGGAAACGACGTGGCTCGAACGGCCGGTGTTGAGCTTGCGGGCAAGCAGCGCTTCGGCGACGATCTCGGGTCGGGCGAGACCGAGCTGGGCCTGCCGCGCGGTCAGGCCGTGGCTGGCGGCGTAGTCGGACAGCATCTGCCGGACCGTTTTCCAGAAGTCGGCTTCGCGCAGTCCGTAATGGGTCTGCAGCAGGTGCGAAATCTCTGCCAGGTTGAAGATGAACAGCGCGTCCGTCACCAGCTCGCCGAGCGTCTCGACGTCCCCCATCCAGTAGTACTGGTCAGGAAGCGCCGTCCGATAGGCTGGGTCGAGCGCCAGGAAGTCGGGCGCCTTGCCAGGCTCGCGCAGGAAGTCGGGCACGTATTCGACGCTGTCGTGGAAGTCGCGCAGCACCAGCCGGACCGGCCAGCCGTCGCGGTGGACGAGCACCATGTTCTGGCCGTGCGCCTCGGTGGCGATGCCGTGCCCGACCAGCAGGTGCCACACCGGCAAGATGGCGACCTGCAGCAGCTGCCCGAGCCAGGCACGGAAGCCGTGGCGGCGGACCCACTCGTCGATGAACGGCTTGCCGTCGTGCTCGATCGCCATCAGCGCGTTGAACGGCACCGCTTGTTCGCCTTCAACCAGTAGCGAGGTGACGCTGCGGCGCCAGATCGCGGCAAGCTGGCCGGCGAGCTTCCCGTCGCGGCCGGCGATGATGCCGGCATATTCGTCGAGCACGGTCAGCGGATAGTCAGTCTGGAACAGCCGGTCGCCGGCGACTATGTCGCCCAGCCAGCGCGATATCACCGGCGCCGTGCACACCGAATGCGGCTCGATCGTACGCAGCGACGACGAGTTGCTCATGTTCATCGACAGCTTGACGTTCGCCGCATCGGGTCGATCCGCATTGAGCAGCGTTCGGATCGACTGGCTCGCCGTGTAACGGTCGCCCACGGTGCCGACGAAACGGGCCGTTTCGTCTGTCAGCCAAGGCACAAGCAGCGTGTCCTTGAGCGCCGTCCACTGCCACGGATGCAGCGGCACCAGCGCGAACTCGTCCCAGCTCAGGCCAAGCTCCGCCCGCCGCCGATCGATCTGGGCAAAGCCTTCTGCGCCGAGCTCGGCGGTCCAGAAGGCGGCTTCGTCTGCTGGCAGGCGCTGGCTTACCTCTTCGCGCCGCACCAGCAGCCAGGCGAGCTGGAAGCTGCTACCCGCTTCGGGGCCGAAGTCGCGGTGGTCGCTTTCGCTGAAACCCGTCCGCGCCTTGAAGCAGGGATGGTACGCATGGCCTTCGTGCAGCGCGCTCTCGAGCGCGGCGAAGCCGAGATCGCGGCGCGAGCCGTGCCGCAGGTTGCGGTCGTTCCAGCTGCAGTGGGCGAGCGTGCTCTGCAGCTCGCCGAGCAGCCGGCACTTGTCGTCTGCGGATGCCGGCAAGCTGGCGACCAACTCGTCCAGCGCAGCCGGGCGCCAGGTGCCATCGCTATCTTCGCTCTCGACCGAACCCGGCGCGATCCGGATGCGGCTGAACGCACCTTCAACGCCGGCGCAGCGAAAGCGCTTGCCCTCATGCGACCACGAGAAGGCAAGCTGGTCGCCGTCGTCGGCGATCGTTGCCGCGACAAGCTCTTCGAACAGCACGGCCTCGACCAGTTGCCTGATGACGCGCTCGTCGGGGCGGCCTGGCAGGTCAAGAGGCAAGGGCACTGCCATCTCCGTGGTAGAGGCCGGTTATGGCGGCGAAGAGCGGGTTGGGCTGGCGGGCGTAAAGCGAGCGCTCGTTGCTGGTCTGCAACTCGTCGACGTCGAACAGCCGGGTCATCAGGTTGGCTTTGAAGGCCACGGTCGGGCGGTCGAGCACGCCGCGGACGAATTCGCGCCCGACCGCGCTGGTCGTCCGCGACAACACCTCCAGCCGGTCCCGCAGCAAGCGCAGCAGGACCTCCTCGTCGATCAGGCCGTCATGTCCCATGCGGGCGACGACCGAGAAGATCTGGTTGACGATCAGGTAGTAGGCAAAGCGATCCTGGATGTCGCGGTCGTCATAGTAGAGCGAGGCGATCTCGGCCGCCTCCGGCACATGCAGGCTGAAGCGGGCGCGGTAGCGCTTGGAGAGATAAAAACCCTGGTTGTCGCGATAGTAGCTGGCGCTGGGATAGCCCTGGCTGACGTCGAGCAGGCTGTTCTGCTGGTGCGCCTCGAGCGCCAGGCCGAAGTCGTCGTAGAGCGAAACCAGCGGGTCGAGCGCGCAGTCGAGGTAGCGCTGGAACCAGTGCTTGCAGACCAGCTCCGGATGCGTCCCGTCGCGCAGGCACAAAGCCCGGATGATCCGCTCCAGTCGTGACTGCTCGCCCGGCAGCGGCTCGGCGGTGAGTGCTGCGATGGTGATCTTGCCGCGTCCCTTGCAGGCGACGAACGGGTTTTCGCGCAGGATCACCTCGAAGCCGCTTTCGCTGCGGCCGGGCAGATCGAAGGTGATGTAGGCCGGGTCGGCGATCACCTTGAAGCGGCCATCTTCGCTGCCGATGCCGGTGCGCTTGAGCAGCTTGGCCATGGCGACCCCGGCCTCCAGTTCCTTGCGGCTGTTGACCCTGAGCGAATTGGTGATGCGGACCGGCAGCGAGAATTTGAGCATCCATGGCAGGTCTTGATTGTAGACCGTGCGGACCGAAGACGTGGCCGTGAAAGCCGGGCCGGCGGGACCGACCAGTCTCAGCTTGCCGGCTGCCTGCAGTTCGCGGACGCCGACATCGAGCAGCAGCGCTTCGGCCTGCAGCGGGTGCATCGGCAGCAGCATCTCGCCGGGCCGCGTTTCGAGCCCCTCGGGGCCTGCCAGCGACGCGATAATCTCCGGCGCGGTCTCGGCGGCTGCCGACTTGTGGCTGACGATAGAGGCATCCGCGGCGAAGTAGACGAGCTGGAACCTGCCGTGCAGTTCGGGCGCATAGCTCGGTTCCTGCCACGAAGTCATGCCTTGCCGGCTCTTCGGCGTCGGGTGCAGCGAGTGGCCGAACACCAGCGACTGTTCTGCCGCGATGAAGCTGTCGTCGTCCGCGTTGGCATGATGTGCTTCGATGTAGCGCAGCGTCTGTTGGTAGCTTTGCAGCGCCCGGCCAAGCAGTTCGAGTTCGCAGCCGCGCATCGCGTCGCTGCGTTCGTCGTGCAATTGCCTGTAGGCTTCGTGAAGCAGCAGCTGCAGTGCGGCGAACGGTTCGCTGTGGCGCCAGCCGGCGTCGGCCGCCCGGCGGACCCAGGCCTGCCCGAAACGGTGCGGCCCGCACCGGGAATGCGACGCCAACTCGGCGCGCAGCACGAGTTGCTGGGCTGCCAGAACCCACTCGATGCAGTCGACAGGATCCTCCGCGCCGCTCCGGTGCTGGCTCACCCTGCCGGGCGAGATTTCACGGACATAGCAGTTCGCGAAATTCTGGAATGTCGCGTGTTCGGCAACCTGCCGCGGCGTGGGCTTCATCTGTCGTCACCATGTGGTTGGACCGACCGAATGCCTTGCAGCAGCTAGGTATCTGACGGATTTTATCGGAGAACGAAGGCTGGCTGGCCTTAGGCACTCCACTGGATGGCACGCTCGGGCTCGCGGAAGGCGAAGCGGGCGAGATGGTCGTCGATGACTGCCTTGGTTCGCGCCAGCTGGTCGGCGTCGGGCGCGTCCAGCCGGATCGTCAGCGCGGTGCCGTCGGCTTCCAGAACCGCATGGCCGAACGGGAAATGGCATTCGCCATGCCCATCGCCATGGGACACCTCGATCTTGTGGGCGAAGTGCTTGCACAGCTGGGTCAGGTACTTGGCGCCATGTTCGGTTTCGAACGTGCCCGACGATTGAACCATGGTTTCGTTCCCTGTCCGTCGTTGATTTCAAACGGGGGTGGCCACGGACAAGGCCCGTGGCCACCGGGTTCAGAACTTTGCGGTTGCGCTCAGGCGGAACGACCGCCCCGGCTCCAGCAGCGGTTTGACGTCGCCGAATTCCTGGCCATAGGTCGCCCTGCTGGCGTAGTCCTCGTCGAACAGGTTCTTCACCTCGCCGCGGAAAGTCAGGTTCGGTTTCGATGGCGGCTGGTACTCGACGAAGACGTTGACCACCTCGTGCCCCTCGATCTGCTTCGATCCGGCTGGCACCTTGTCGTAATCGAGGGCGATCTCGACGTCGCCGCCGACCGTCACGCCCCAGTCGTCGAAACGGTGCATTGCCGCCAGTGTGAAGATCTGGCCGACTGGCGTCACCAGGTAGTTGCCGAGGTAGGAATCCGCCGGGTCGCCATCGATGGTGACGTCGATGTTGACGTATTTGATCCTGGCGTGGCCCGAACCCCAGTCGTAGCCGGCGCCGAGCGTGAAACCCTGGGAACGGACATCATGGGCCTCGATGGCCGTGGTCTTGTAGAGGGCGGCGCGGGCGTCGTAGATGTCTGTGCGGAAAATGCCGCCCTCGAGCGTGAAGCCCTGATAGGTAGCGACCAGTCCGGCGGTGAAGTTGTCCGAGGTTACCGGCTTCGGCCCGGCGCCATAGTCCCAGTTCGGATTGAAGTTGAAGTTTTCCGCCAGCGGCACGCCGGCCCAGACATGCGAATAGCCTGCCTTGGCGGTCAGGAAATCGGGTACGAGGTCGTATTCGCCGGAGATGTTGCCGCTCAGTCCGGCATTGGTCCAGTTCTCGCCCGAGACCCCCTCGAACCACTGGTTGTCGCCGCGCGCGCCAAAGGAAAGCCGTGTCCGCTCCCATGGCTCCAGCCGGGCCTGGGCGTAGAGACCGACATTGCTTGCATGCTCTGTTCCGGGTTCGAACTTGTCGTCGAGATCGGCGGTGTCCTTGTAGAAATCGAAGCCGGCGGTGATGCTGCCCATGTCGAGCGCGAAACGATTTTCCGCCTTGCCGTTGAAGCTCTCGGTCTTGCCGACACCGGTATAGGTATCCGACTCGGTGCTCGGCGCTACTGGTCTCGGGTAGATGAGCGTCTCCACCCGAGCGCTCGTATAGGCGATCACCACTTTCGGATCCCACCAGCCCTCGGGCGACTCATCGGTATAGGTGAAGACGGTGCTGCTGCGGTCGAGCGTGTAGTCGCGAATATCTGGTTCCCAGGGTTTTGGGGGAACGAGCTTGCCCATGTTCGCACGGAACGGCCGCGGAGCGTCGTCGCGCAGCTGCTCGTGGCTCAGCTCGAAGCGATGGCCGCTTTCCGCCTGGTAGGCAACCTTGCCGAGACCGCTCAGCAGGTTGGCGCTGGTGCCGTCGATGACGCTGCCATTGCCGGCGGTGAAGTTGTCGCCCTTGGCAAAGTTCAGGTAGCCGAAATATTCGAAGCCGCCTTCCATGCCATAGGCCGACAGGCCCACCGTGGAGGTCTTGCTGTTGAAGTCGTAGGTTCCGGTGACGAGCCCGCCGATGCTCTTGCCCGGCTCGAGCAGGTCGCGCGCATCCTTTGTCTCGTAGGCGATCGCGCCGCCGAGCGCACCCGGTCCGGCATCGGCCGGTGCAACGCCGGCGTCGACGCTGACGGCCTTGAGCAGCGATGGATCGATCAGGTTGGTCGCGTTGTGGTGGAACACCTTGTTGTTCTGCCGCGCGCCATCGACGGTCACCGCGAGGTTGGTTTCCTCGATGCCCTGGACATAGACTTTCTGCGACATTGGCAGGGAGCTGCCGACGGCAACCTTCGGCTCGTCGGCAAACACTTCCTGCAGGTCGACAGGGTTCTTCCGCGCCAGGTCTTGCGCTGTGATCTGGACGTTATTGACCCCGCCTTCGCCGCCCTGGGCGTTGACGTCGATCGTGTTCAAGACGACCGCGCCGTTGGCCGCGACGTTGAGCCCACCTGTCGAAGCGCTTGCCGCCGCCGATTGGATCGACACCGTGTTGGGGCCTGTGAAGCGGTAGTTCAGGCCGCTGCCGGAAAGCACGCTGCCGAGCGCCTGTTCGGCCGAGATGTTGCCTGAGACCGCGGGCGCGCGGGCCGAGCCGATGTCGGCGGTGCCGAAGGCGATCTGCAGGCCGGTCTGCGCAGCAAGCTGCTTCAGCGACTGCGCCAGCGGCTGCGCCGGCAGGTTGATGTTGTGCATCTGCGCCGACTGCGCATGGGCGGGAGCGTATGGCACGGACGTCACCAGCACGCCTGCGCCCAGCGCCGTTCCCACCAGAAGCCGCCTCAGCAGGCGCCCCGACGCCGCGCCGCCAAAATCCCTGTTGCTCTCGCCCGTCATGCTGGTCCCCAAAAAGCGTGGCGCACCCATCCACCGAGCGCCTTCGATGGTGTGACGCGCGACGGGGCCCGCCGCCTAAAGAGCTGTCTGCATTTTTTCTGAAATAAGTTGGCGCGAGTTCGTCAGGGTCAGGAAATGACGATGACGACACCGGGAACCCTGCGCACCGAAAGCCCCTGGGTATGTGCCAGGGCCTCGATCGCCGCATGGGCGTCGCGTGTCAGGAACACGGCCGTGATCGGGCTCGCATCGTGCGCATGGGTGGCAACGACCAGCCGTTCGGAAACGTAGCGGCCGAGCTCGGCGACGGCACTGCTGAACGGCCGGGCGTCGAACACCACACGACCGGTGCGCCAGGCGAGCTCTGTGTCGAGGTCGACATCCGAAGCAGGCTTGGGTGCGCCGCCGCTCAGGTAGCGGGTCTGCTGTCCGGGGGCGAGCGACACCAAGTTGGCGGCAGCGCCGGCATCTCCGCCGGTCACCGAAACGGTTCCCGTCGATGCGGTGATCGTGACCTCGCCGGCGATCGAGCGCACCGCATAGACACCGCTATCCGCATCGCTGCTGCCGCCAAGCGCCGAGACGCTGAACGGCACGCCGGCGGCCGGCTTGACGGCGAATTCCGCCTCGCCGGCGAGCAGGTTCACCAGGCGTCGGCCACGCTGGAAATCGACGGCAACGGAACTGTTGGTGTTGAGGAACATCGTCGAGCCGTCGGGCAGGGTGGTCGTCGCCTGCTCGCCCGAGCTGGTGGCAAAGTCCGAACGCATCCATGTGATGACACGCGGCGCGGCGACAGCTGCAACCGAGGCGGCAAGGGCGCCGCCGACAAGGAACGAGCGTCGGTTGACGGGTCGGCGCAGCTTCGGCACGGCAACGGGCGGGTTGCCGTCGTTCACGCCTTGCAGAAGCTGCCAGAATTCCTTCTCGCGGGCGAATGCCTGCGCATGTTCCGGCGACTGCGCGCGCCAGGCGTGGAACCGGTCGAGCTCCTGCCGGCTGAGATTGCCGGCGGTCAGCCGAACGATCCAGTCACGCGCATCAAGTGCGACGCCTCGGTCGATCTCGGATCGTTCTTGCCCTTTGCCCATGCCAGTCACGCAGCACGTGCCCGTTTGCTACGGGCACCCCAACCATCTTGCTATCATAGACACGCGAGACGGCACCACGCCTAAGCGTCATGGCAAAATAAATGTTGTCGCAGGACTAAGCCTGGCTGTCGCGAAGCTCGGCCAGGCGCTCGACCACACGCCGGATGTGGTAGTAGACGGCCTCTTCGCTGATGCCGATCTGGCGCGCGATCTCGCGGTGGGAAACGCCATTGATCCGGTTCATCAGGAAAATACGCCGGCTCCGTTCGGGCATGTCCTGCAATGCCGCGTCGACGGCGCGCAGCATGTCGCGGCCCATCACGATCCGCTCAGGCGAAATCTCGTCGACCGATTGCCACAACAGGTCGTTGACCTCGGCGTCGATCTCGTTGCGCCGCTGCTGCTTGCGGAAATGACCGATGGCCGCGTTCTTGGCAGCCCGCATGGCGAAGGCGGCGTGATTGTCGATGGAATCGTCATGCCGGACGTTGGACAGCCTGATCCAGGTGTCCTGGAGGATGTCTTCCGCGGTTGCGCTGCAGCCGACACGGCCGCGCGTCAAAGCCTCGATGCGGGGGCGCAGCGCGGCAAAGCTCTGAAGTAGCCTGGTGAGTTCCATCTTGCTCACTCTTCTTCACACCAGTTCGTGCTGGCAGGCCGATTCCCCTTGGAAACGGCGGCAACGCAGGCTCCCTAGGCGCTCAGAAAATGTCGTGCAACCCCAATGTCTTAGGGAAACGGGACGGCCTGGATTAAAACCTTCCTATTTTTATCATGTTTAGTGTTTGATTCTGCTGCGCTAACTGCGGCGCGACCTGTCGCTCCGGCACGAATTGTCGCAGCACAATGTTGCGAGGGTGTGGCGAATTGGGCACAGCGCGGGCCGCAACCGAAAGGCGAGCGCGGCGTTCCGTCGCTCGCCGGCGCTGCCGTGAACGGTCGGTCTAAGCCGAAATAGGAGAAATGCTGCCTGCCCGGTTCTCACGGCAATGGGCAGGCGCGCAACCTCAGCGCCTGAAGTCGATCGGCACGATGATGCTCGTCGGGACTGAGGGCGGCGGCGCCGGGATCGGCGACGAGCGGCGCACGAGATTGACCGCGGCCTCGTCGAGGGCCTGGTCGCCGGAGGAGCTCACCAGCCTGACCGAAAGCACGTCGCCATTGGTGTTGAAGGAAAACCGGACGGCGACCGAACCACGGCTGCGCACGTTCCTCGGCTTGTGCCTGTTGAGGTGGGAGTAGACGCGTGACTGCCAGCGCGCCGGCGACATCGCCTTGCCGCCACCCTGGCCCGGCGCGGGTGCACGGGTGCTCTCGGAATTCTGTGCCGATTTTTGCGATGCCTGGCTGCTGGTCGTCGCCGGCTTCTTCTCGACCTTGGCCTGCTTCACCGGCTCCGGCTTCTTCTGCACCGGCTTCTTTTCGCGCACCGGCTTTTCCACCGGCTTCGGCTTCTTGATCTCCGGGCGCGGTTCGGGGATGGCCATCGCCACTTCCGGCAGCGGTGCTTCCACGATGTCGGGCACCACCTCTTCGACGGGCTCGGCCTCGGCGACATCTTCCAGCGGCTCGGGCATGTCTTCGGCGACTTCCTCCACGGGTTCGGTCACCGGCTCGACGGGATCGGGCGTAATGGTCTCGGTCGGCTCCTCGACGCTTTCGGCAGCCTGGCTGTCGACGAGGTCTGTCGTATCCTGCGGCACCGCTTCCGGCGCCATCGCCATCGGCGCAAGGTCGATCAGCACCGCCGATTGCGCCTGCATCTCGTCCAGCATCATCGGCGGCTGCCGCTGGACGTACCAGGCGCCGGCGACGTGGACGCTGACGATCACCATTGCGGCGCCCGACCAGAGCGCCAGTTCGCGGCGGCTCAGGCCGCCGAGGCCGAAGCCGAGATGCGCCGCCGCCGCCGTCATTGCGGCTGGCCTTCGGCGGCGGCCGGCGGTGTCGCCTGAACCTGTTCCAGCCCGACAAGTGCGATCTTGAGATAGCCCGCGCCGCGCATCAGGTTCATCACCTCCATCAGCTCGCCATAGTCGACGCCGCGGTCGGCGCGCAGGAAGATGCGGCTTTCCTTGTCGCTCTTCGCCGCCGCGTCCAGCTCTTGTTGGAATGCGGTGCGGGCCACCGCGTTCTGGCCGATCGAGATGCTGAGGTCTTCCTTCAGGGTGACGTAGAGCGGCTCGTCCGGGCGGGGCTGGGCGGTCGCGGTCGACGCGGGCAGGTCGACATTGACGTCGACGGTGGCCAGCGGTGCCGCTACCATGAAGATGATCAGCAGCACCAGCATGACGTCGATGAACGGCGTCACGTTGATCTCATGGTTTTCCTGGAGGTCGTCGTCTTCGGCCGATTGTCTGATACCGCCTGCCATCGGACCCGCTCCTAAACCGCGACTGCCGGGGCGTGTCGAGCGTTGGCCGGCGCGGCCACGGCGACTGCATGCGGACGCTCGTGTTGGCTGCGCTGCGGCTGGCGATCGAGATCGCGACTGACGAGACGCTGCACGCCGGCTGCGGCGTCGGCCAGGCCCTGGCGGTAGCTGGTGATCGAGCGGGCGAAGACGTTGTAGACCACAACGGCCGGAATGGCTGCGATCAGGCCGACGGCGGTTGCCAGCAGCGCTTCGGCGATGCCGGGTGCGACGACCGCGAGGTTGGTGGTCTGCGATTCCGAGATGCCGATGAACGAGTTCATGATGCCCCAGACCGTGCCGAACAGGCCGACGAAGGGCGCCGTCGAGCCGATGGTGGCAAGCACGCCGGTGCCGCGGCTGAGGCGGCGGCCGGCCTGCGCCTGGATGCGGATCAGGCGGGACTCGACACGCTCCTTGATGCCGGCGGGATCGCCGTGGCCGAGGTCGTGGCCCGACATCTCCATTTCTTCGACGGCTGCCCGCACCAGGACGCCGCCGATGCCGGCGTGGTCGCCGAGCGCCTGCGACGCGTCCTCGAGGCGGCGCGCGCCGAGAATGCCGCGCAGCGCCTTGGCGAGCCTGGCCTTGCTGCCGGCGATCTCCAGCGACTTGGCGAGCCAGACGGTCCAGGTGATCAGCGAGGCGAAGGCGAGGCCGATCATCACGGCCTTCACCACCCAGTCGGCGGCCATGAACATGCCCCAGGGCGAAAGATCGTGCGGCAGCGTGCTGGCAGCTGCTGGCGCCTCGGTGGCTACAGGAGCGGCGCCAACCGTATTGTCGAGCGGCGCCTCGACGCCCATGGGCGCGGCGCTGGGCAGCCGGTCGCCGGTCGCAGACCCGACATCCGCCGGCGAGGGCGATGCCGTGGGTGCCGCGCTCGGGGTGGCTGCTGCGGGTGCCGGCTGGGGCGATGACGCTGCCGGTGTGCCCGGCGTCTCGCTGGCTGGAGCCTGGGTCGCCGGCGTTTGGACAACCGGCGCCTGGGCGGCCGGTGCCGGCTGGACGGGCGCATTGCCCGGAGCGGCGTCTTGGGAGAACGCAGCTGTTGTTGATACCGCGAGACACATGACGGCGAGGATCTGTGCGGATCGGCGGATCAGCCCTGGCTGGCCGGCCTTGCCTTCACGTCCGATGAGCCCACTGCCTAGCATCTCGAATCTCCGACTTCGAACCCTTCGACCGGTGGCTTCTGCGCATCTTTCCCGGCCCGGTCGGGAGCCCACTAACATTCTTGACTTCTTTTATCAAGAAATCATCGGAAGGCCACAATCGTTTTTGTGCCTAGAGGCTCCGGCGTGCTTGCAGCCGCCAAGTTGTTGGCAGGTTGTGCGGCTGCAAAACGCCTCCCAGTGCCTCGTGGCACTGTCGGCATCAGTGGCCGGGCGCGTCGTCGTCTTCCGTTTCCGCGGCGGATTGCTCGAAGGCCGCCTGCCAGTCCGCAACGAGGCGGGCGAGCGCGATGTTGCCGGAATGGGCGGCGAGGTGGGCCTTTTGGCGCAGTGCGATCCGCATGGCCGACCGGGCAAAGCGACCCGAGGGCGCCTCGGTCTCGACCGGCGAAAGCCTTGCATCGAGCGCGTCGTCGACGCGTTTGCGTTCAGACAGCGCCTCAGCCGTGCCGAACCGCCTCATCATCTCCTGGAACGCGCCGTGCAGGATCGGCTCGAACGGCCGGTCGCGTCCTATCGCATCTATGACGGGGTTGCCGGGGTGAAGCGCGCCGAGCGGCAGCAGGCCCTCTGGGATCGGCGTGTTGGCCGAATGGGTGCGCCCGCCCTTCAGCATCTTCGGCAGCACATGGGTATGTGGCCCTTCCGGCGACACCCCGCCGGTGTCGGGGCCGCCGATTTTCTGGTAGACCTCGACACGGCCGATATTGGTCAGCGCGACGCGATGCGGGTGCGTGCGCAGGATCGCCGGCATGGCCCCGTTTGCGGGATCGAACACCGAGCGGCCAAGATTTGCGCGCAACTCGACCAGCAGCTTCGGCTCGCTGGTGCGGATGCAGAAATCGCATTGCGGCAGCGACAGGCCCATGTCGAACAGGATGCCGGTCCGGTCGATGCCACGGATGGCATTGTCGTCGGGACCGATCTCGGTCAGCACCGAGCGGCCGCTGCGCCTGGCCCTCGCGTCGGGCAGGCACAGCGCCAGCGCCTGGCTCCAGCGATGTCGCCTGGGGCTCAACGTCTCGTAGGCGACCGGCACCAGCCCGGCCACCATGCTGCGCTCCAGGCGGATGCCGCCGCGCCGCGTCGCCCGGGTCAGGAGCTGACGGTCGTCGATCACCGCGATCTCGCCATCGTCCTGATGGAACTCGGCGATGGCGCCGAATGTGCCCATGCTCCATCCGCTTCGCCAGTCCAGCAGGTGGTGGCGCAACAGCTGTTCCAGATAGCTCATCGGCGAACTCCGGTGGCGGCGACGAGATCGAGCGGCTGCACCACCAACCGGCCCGTGGTCTCGCCAAAGAAAGCCTCGACGCCGTAGACGGCGCGCAGCGTCTGGGCGGTGAGCACCTCTGCCGGTGGCCCGTCGGCGACGATCCGGCCGCCATCGATCAGCAGCAGGCGGGTGCACCAGCGCGCGGCGAGCCCGAGATCGTGCAGCGAGGCGACGACGCTGCGTTCGCTGGCCGCCAGCTCGGCGAACAGGCGCATCAGCGCGATCTGGTGCGATGGATCGAGGCCGGCCGTCGGCTCGTCGGCGAGCAGCAGCGGCGTCTCCTGCGCCAGCGCCCGCGCGATCAGGACGCGCGCCTTCTCGCCGCCCGAAAGCTCGGTCGCTGCCCGCTCGCGAAACCCGTCCACCTCCATCCGCCGCATCGCCCGTTCGATGGCTGCGCGGTCGGCTGCGGTGAGGGCAGAAAATCCCGGTCGATGCGGCGAGCGGCCGAGCGACACCAGCATTTCGACAGGAACGGCCCAGGCGATTTCGCGCTCCTGCGCGACATAGGCCATGTGGAACGCGCGCTCCCTGGCGCTGGCATGGGTGGCGTCGAGCGTCCCGAGAGCGACTGCTCCTTCGGCCGGAATGAGCCCCAGAAGTGCCCGCAGCAAGGTCGACTTGCCGGCACCGTTGGGCCCGATCAGGCCGATGAACTCGCCCGGCATCACCGAGAAGGAAACGCCGTGGAGCACAGGCCGTCTGCCCAGCGACGCCTTGAGATTTTGAACGTCGAGCAGCATCACGCGAGTTTCCTTCTCGTGCGGTAGACCAGCCAGAGGAAGAACGGCGCACCGACGATGGCGGTGAGCACGCCGAGCTTGAGATCGCGCTCCGGCGCGATGATCCGGACCAGGATATCGGCGGCAAGCAGCATGCAGGCGCCGCCCAGGGCGCTGGCCGGCAACAGCCGCGACGGCCTTGACCCGACCAGCGGTCGAAGCATGTGCGGCACAACGAGGCCGACGAAGCCGATAGCGCCTGCCACGGCTGTCGCAGCCCCTACCGCCGACGCCGTGCCGAAGACGGCAAGCCACTGCACGCGACGCATGTCGATGCCCATGCTTGCCGCCGTCTCGTTGCCGAGGGTCAGCGCATCGAGTGCCCGGCCGAGCGCCGCCAGCATCAGCCAGCCCACGAGCATGAACGGCATGGCCAGCCAGACATGGGTCATCGATCGATCGGTCAACGAACCGAGCATCCAGAACGTGATCTCGAGTGCGGCGAATGGATTGGGCGACAGGTTGAGGGCAAGCGACGTCATGGCGCCGGCAAAGCTCGACACGGCAACTCCCGCCAGGATGATGGTGAGCGTACTGCCGCGCAGACCGGCGAGAGCTTGGACCACGACGACGGCAAGGACGGCGGCGGCCAGCGCCGACAGCGGCAAGGCGAGCGGGAAGATCGCCGCCAGGCCGGAATATATGGCGATGACGGCGCCCAGTGATGCCGAGGCGCTGACGCCGATCAGCCCCGGCTCGGCCAGCGGATTGCGCAGATAGCCCTGCAACGCCGCACCGGAGAGACCGAGCGTTGCACCGACCATCAGGCCGAGCAGTGCGCGCGGCAGGCGAATCTCGCCCATGATCAGTTCGATGGCGCCTGCCTTGTCCGAAAACAATGCGGCCATGCTGTCGCTGAAACCCAGGGCTGCCGGACCGACGGTGAGCGAAAGCAGGAACAGGATGGTGGCGAACGCAGCAAGTGCGCCCAGCACAAGGCCGTAGCGAGAGGTGTCGCTCATTGGACGCCGTCCTTGCCCGCGGCGGCGTCGCGGAGCAGGCGCGCAGCCTCGAGCGTGAACGGCGCGCCGCAGATGGTGTAGCGCGCGGGGATCGGAACTGCGCTGCCTTGCCCGGCGATCGCCCGGTATGCCGGATGGACGAAATTCTCCTGGGCGAGCGCGGGCGCATCGTAGCTTTCGCCGCCGCCGGCGATGAGATCGGGCTGGGCCAGGACCAGCATCTCGAGCGGCAGCCGCGCCGTGCCGCTGAGGCCCAATTTGTCGGCGACGTTGACAAGGCCGGAGAGCTTGACGATGTCGTCGACCAGCGTACCTGCGCCTGACGTGTAGCTGTTGGCATAGTAGGTGGCGACTGTCCTGTCCGAGGCCGGGCGGGCGGCGAGTTCGGCCACCCCGCGGTCGAGGTCGGCGACCAGCTCCGCCGCGCGCTCGCGCCGCTCCAGCACCTCGCCCATGCGCAGGATGTTCGACCTGATCTCGGCGATGGAATTGTCGGGCGCGAATTCCTCGACGCGGATGCCGAGGCGTCGCAGCAGGGCCACCGTCGACCGTGTCGTGTAGGTGCCGGCGAGCACCAGGTCGGGCTGCATCAGGAAGACCTCCTCGGCGAGGCCATGGTTGACCACGAGACCTTTGGCGCGCTCGGCGAGTACCGAGGTGCCAGGATCTCTCGCCAGATACGAGACGGAGTGCAGCTGTCCTTGCCCCGCCATCAGCATGGCCAACTGGTCGGTGCAGACATTCATCGAGACGACGCGCTTGGGCGGTTCGGCTGCAGCAGGGGCAGCCGCGAGCATTGTGCCCGCGAGGGCGAGCGGCAACGCCTGCAGCATACGATTGGTCGACATGTTACCTCCCATCAGAACACACGCGTGAAGCTCAGATTGAAAGTCCGGCCAGGCGCGCGATAGTTGGGGACGGTCGAATATTGCTCGTCGAACAGGTTTTCGACCGAGAACTTCAGGCTCGATTGCGCATCAAAGGTGTAGTTGGCGGCAAAATCCACCGTCACATACTCAGGCAGCTTGACGGTGTTCGCCGCGTCGGCGTAGCGCGCCGCGCCGTAGAGCAGCCTAGCGGTCAGGTCCAGGCTGTCGGTCGCGGCAAAACCCAGTTCGGCGGTCGCCTTGAAACGGTCGCGATAGGGAATGTAGCGGCCATTGTCCTCGTTCTTGGGCGAACGGTAGTCGATCGACGCCTTGCCGCTCCAGCGGTCGCTGAATTCGTGCGTCACCGTCGCCTCGACGCCGACCACCTTGGCGCGTGCGACATTGAACGGCAGGTAGGTCGGCGGGTTGGAGGCGATCGCGTCGGTGAGCCATGTCTGGTAGAAAGCGACGTCGAGCGTGGTCCGGTCGGTCGGCCGCCAGTTGAGGCCAAGTTCGTAGGACCTCGATTTTTCCGGCCTCAGGTTCGAGTTCGAATAATTTGGATAATAGAGGTCGTTGAAGGTCGGTGCGCGAAAGCCGGTGCCGTAGGAGGCGCGGGCGACGAGTTCGGGCACGATCTCGAAGCTGGCGCCGATATTGTAGGTGGTGGCGCTGCCGAACTGTTCATTGTGATCGTAGCGCAGGCCGCTGTCGATGGTCAGCGCACCATGTTCGACCGAATATTGCCCGAACACCGCCGCCAGATCGCGCGAGGTGACGTCGAAATCGACCGTCGAATCGACCCGTTCGCGATAGGCCTCGGCACCGCCGGTCACGACATGCCGGGCATCACCGGCCTCGAAGGTCTTTTCGGTCGACGCGAAGATGCCGTAGCGCCTTGTGTCGAACTCGCTGTCGCCCGAAACGCCGTCTCGGAAATTGGTCGAATGATCGAGGCTGCTGGACAGCTCGACCGTCGAGGACCAACTATCGGAGTGCTTCAGACGCACCCCTGCCTTGCCGGCGAATGTGTCGGTATCGACTTCGTTGCTGGACGGGAAGGTGTCGTCGTATTGCGAGCGGCCGCGGGCGAACAGGCCGTCGGCATAAAGCCTGCCCCAGCCGTATTCCTTGGCGAGGGAGAAGTTGAGCGAACCCTGGAGGAAGCCGTCATCGTCGGGCTCGTGGCCCCAGGCCAGCGGCGTGGTGAAGTCGTAGCCGCGCGTGCCGAGGATGCTGCCGCCGATGGAATAGTCGACGCCACCTTCGCTGCGGCCGCGCACGTCGCCCGAGACATAGGCTCCCCGCGGGTGCGTGACGCCGGTGGTGATGCTGGCGCAAGCACTGCGGCCGTCGGCACACTGGCCACCTTGCTTGGTGATGATGTTGACGACACCGCCGATCGCGTCGGCACCATACTGGGCCGAGTGCGGGCCCTTGGCGATCTCAATGCGTTCGATCGAGGCAAGGGGGATGTTGAAGATCGAACTGGTGCCGCTGGTTGCCGAGGCGGTGCGGACGCCGTTGACCAGCACCAGTGTCTGCCCGGCCGACATGCCGCGCAGGTAGACGTTGGAGGAAGCTCCCTGGCCGCCATAGCCGACGATGGAAACCCCGGTGTAGCGCTTGAGCAGCGACGGCAAATCGGGCGCCGCCGATTTCCTGAGTTCCTCCTCGTCAATGACGGTGACCGACGACGTCGAGCGAACGAGCGCCGTCTCGCGCCGCAACGGTGTCGACACGACCAGCGGCCGAAGTACGGTCACATTTTCGGCCGCGGGCACCTGCTGCGCCTGGGATTGCGTTGGAATTGCCAGCGCAATTGCGCCGGCGGCAAGGGTAAGTCTCAGCAATTCTGCCCCCAAATGGTTCGGTGGGCGCGACAAGCATCGCACCCGTTTTCCAAACCGCAGGCAAGACAGGTCGGCAGGCAGACTTTGGGACAAGATCGACCCGGCGGCCTTCCGCATGCGGCAACACTTTTCAATGTCACCGCCACGGGCGACCGCGCCTGACCACACCCCGTGGACAAGCATGGGTGACCGGAACGGGCAGGTCTCCTGACTTCCGTGTCATCGCCTTTTTCCGCCTTCCCGAACGCACGAATGCGTTCAGTGGCATGATGGAAGAGGCTCAACGGTTACAGTTGCGGGGGCAGTCGCGGATTTGGCCTTCGGCCTCACCGTGTTCCCTTTTCATCCACCTCTCGGTGGAACCGATTCCGGGATCGAAACTAGACAGTCGGCGGAAGCCTTGTCAATTGATCTGTTACTGTCGGACGTCTCGTTGATCGCGATTGTCGCAAACGGTCCGCCTCGTTGTCGCGATCCCTACATTGTGGCGAAGCTTGACCTATACTTGCTGCCGCCCGGGACCAGCATGGCGATCTCTAGAGCTGGCCGCGATGCCAGCGCAGCGACATGCAGGACAGGCCGGCGTCGATCTTGCCGATCTCGGTGGTCTTGAGGGCAACCACCTTGTAGCCGAGCTTGTCGAGCATCTCGATGGTCCGGGGGTAATCGGCCCCGACCATCACCACGTCGTTGACGCGCAGCGCATTGGCGGCGGGCTCCTCGCCCTCGGGGATGAGCACCTCGCGAAAATCCTTGAACACGCCCGAACGCGCCAGCCGCTTTGTCGACAGCATGGTCTCGCTGTCGAGCAGTGAACAGTCGCTCTTGAAATGCAGCACACCTTCCGGCGTCTGCACGACCTCTCCCTTGCGTCCGAGCCTCGCCAGGCTGGCGATCAGGCCTTCGGCGCCGGCGCGGTCGGTGCGGGCCGACAGCCCGATCATCACGCTCCTGGGCGTCGTCAGCACGTCGCCGCCGTCGGCGAAGCCGGGCGAGGGCAGGTCGAGCACGGTGACGAACATGTCGCGCAGCGTCGGCGCGATCTCGGCGGTTTCCCTGACGCGCGTCTCGGCACCGGGGCGGAGCAGGATCGCCCCTTCGGGAAACACCAGCGCCGGGTCCTCGACGAAGATCGAATCCGGGAAGTTTTCCAGCGCCGGCAGCACCGTCACTTCGACGCCTGCCACGCGCATTGCCGCGATGTAGGCGGTATGCTCGGCCTTCACGCCGTCATGGGTCGGGTTGCCGCGGTCGTCGGCGCGCAGGCCGTTGACCACCGATCGCGCCGGCTCGCGCACGATGGCCGCTGTGAATTCGTAGACCGCTGGCTTGGACGTCATCTCGGTGCGCTCGTGCTGATAGGGCGAGGGTTGCAGCCTGCCCGAAACGGCGTTGCATGTCGACGGGGAGGCAATGGGCCAGCGATGATGGTCGTGCCGCTATTGCCCCTGCGCGCGCCTGAATTCGCTTGGCGACTGGCCGGCGATGCGGCGGAAGTCGCGGCTGAAATGATAGGGATCGGCATAGCCGCAATTCAGCGCCACCATGGCAATCTTGACGTCGGGTGCGATCAGCAGGCGCTTGGCAAGGTTCATGCGCTCGTGGCGGATCCAGTCCATCGGCGTCGTGCCGGTCTTTTGCTTGAACTGCCGGTGCAGTTGCGAGGCGCTGAGGCTGGAGATCGCAGCCAGTTCCTCGATTGGCCAGTTGCGCGCGATGTCGGCGCGCACCTCGCGCATCACCCGCAGCACGCGTTCGCCCCGGTCCTCCGAGCTGTCCTGCTCGCCACGTTCGGCGACAAGCGTTTCGACCAGCTGGGCGACGACGGCGCTGGAAATGGCGTCGGTCGTCTGCCCCCGCCGGGCGAGATTTTGGATGGCACGCTCGAAGCCGGCCGCACTGCCGTCGCTGGCGGTGGCAAACAGCGGATTGCCGGCGACGCGCAGAAACGAGAAGACTGCATCGAGCCCGTGGCCCTCGATGCTCATCCAGAGATAGCGCCAGTGGTCGGCCTCGGGATGGCAGCCATGGGCATATTGCATCGACGTGTCCAGCCAGGCGATCGTTTGCGGCCCGGCCGCGACCCTGTTGCCGCCGATCTCGATCAGGCCGAGACCTGACAGCGTGCAGATCAGTGTGTGGTGGTGGAAGCGCCGCGAGACGAAGCCGTCGCGATGGCCGAAACGCGTGCGGCCGGCAACCAGAATCTTGTAGGGATAGGCGTCCGCATGCCGGCCCGGCGTGTGGAAGAAGATCGCGTTTCTTTCGTCCGTCTTGGTCGTCATTTTTGCGCAGGGGTAGGTTTGAAAGGGCCAGATCCATTGTATCTGCCTGCAACTCGTGATGCGAGTTTTATCCAGCAATGTGCGAGGGGCATGCATTCATCTCGCCGCCATTGCCATTAGACTGGATGGTGGCGGCATACTTGCTGCCCAAAATCCATGACTGGAGCGTTGGATGACCGCTACCCCAAAGGCAAGCGAACACGGCACGGCTTTCGAGCCATTGTCAGCCACCTTCGCCCAGAATCCCTATCCCGCCTATGCGGCGCTGCGCGACAAGGGCGAGCCGCAGTTCTTCGCCGATTTCGACATGTGGCTGGTGACGCGCTTCGACGATGTCGCAGGCATCGCCCGCGACAACGCGATGGTGCGCTCGCCCGAATTCTTCATGTCCGAGGAAGAGATCACCGAGCAGAAGCGCCTGCAGAACTGGCTCGACATGCCGCATCACCAGCGCTTCGTGCAGTTCTCCATGCTCGACAGCGACGGTCCTGTGCATGACCGGCTGCGCAAGCAGGTGTTTCGCGAGTTCACGCCGGCCTTCATCGCGCGCCAGCGCACGATGATCCAGAGCTTCGTCGACAGGCTCGTCGACAGCCTGATCGACAAGGGCGAGATCGACTTCGTCGAGGAGCTTGCCTCCCAGGTTCCGGGCCACATCATCGGCCGGGTGCTCGGCGTGCCCGACGAGGATTGCCCACAGTTGCGCGTCTGGTCGGAGCGTGTGGTGCAGTTCTTCGACATCGATCGCTCCGACGAGCGCAAGGCGCTGGCCGAGCAGGCAACGACCGAGTTCTACCACTATCTGCTCAAGCTGATGGCCGAGCGCCGCGCCGCGCCGCAGGAGGACCTGATCACCCGCCTGATGGCGGCGCAGGACGCCGGCCAGCTCAACGAGGATGAGCTGGTGTCGACCTGCATGCTGATCCTGATGGCCGGCCATGGCTCGACCATCGACGTGCTCGGCTCGGGCATGCATGCGATGCTGCGCTTTCCCGACCAGATGGCGCGGCTCAAGGCCGACCCCGGCCTGATCCACACCGCGATCCAGGAGATGTTCCGTTTCGAATCGCCGCTGCCCTTCTTCCACCGCTACGCGACGGCCGACTGCGTGGTCGGCGGCAAGTCGTTTCCGCGCGGCACCAAGTTCGGCCTGCTCTATGGTGCGGCCAATCGCGACCCGGCAGCCTTCGGCGACGATGCCGATGTCTTCGATGCCGGCCGCAACCCCAACCGGCACCTCGCCTTTGGTGGCGGCGCCCACTTCTGCCTCGGCAACCATCTGGCGCGGCTCGACATGGAGGTGATCTTCACCACCTTGCTCAAGCGCCTGTCGTCGGTTTCGCTGGTCGATGCCGAGCCGCAATACAAGCGCGGCCTGTCGGTACGCGGCCCCAAGGCGCTGCGCCTGGCTTTCACGCCTGCCTGATCCCGGAGATTTCTGATGTACCGCGTAACCTTCATCGACGCCGACGGACAGGCGACCGAACTCACAGCCCAGCAAGGCCAGAGTGTCATGTCGGTGGCTGTCGCCAACGGCATCGACCAGATCCTCGCCGAATGCGGCGGTTCCTGCGCCTGCGGCACCTGCCACTGCTACATCGACGACAGCTGGACCGAACGCCTGCCAGCGCCCGACGATTCCGAGCAGGGCATGATCGAATGCCTGATGAACCCGACGGAGCGCAGCCGCCTGACCTGCCAGCTCAAGATGTCGGAGGCGCTCGACGGGCTGGTCGTGCACCTGCCGCGCGAACAGTACTGAGGCCGACAGCCTGAAGGGTGCCGCGCCGCCCGTGCTTTCAGCCGCGCGCTGCGAGCCAGTCCCTGACGATCTCGACATCGGCCGCCTCGAATGCGTGACCGGACGGGATCGTGCGGGCGTCGACATTGGCGCCGGCGTGGCGCAGCAGGCCGGCGAGGTCAGGGCCGAAATTGCTGAACACGTCGACGTTGCCGGCAACGAGCAGGGCTTCGACATCCGACAAATCGGCGGCCGGAGGTTGCTCGAGCACCATGGCTGGCCGAAGCAGCACGGCGCGTCGGATCAGGTGCGGGTGCAGCAGCATGGTTGCGGCGATCATGTTGGCGCCGTTGGAATGCCCGAGGAAGACGAGCTTCTCGGGATCGATGCGGTAGGCATCCACGGCATCCTCGATGAAAGCGGCGAGCGCTTCGGCCTCCGACCTGATGTCGGCCTGGTCGAATTTGCTTGCTGAAAGGCGGCGGAACCAGCGCGGCGTGCCCTCGTCGGTGGCGCGGCCGCGCAGGGCGAGCAGTGTCGCGCGTGGTGCTGCCTTGGCCGCAAACGGCAGCAGGCTGGTTTCGTTGCCGCCCGACCCGTGCAGCAGGACGATGACGCTGCCGTCGGCATTTCCCGGCGTATAGAAACGGTGGACGAAGGGCAGGTCGCGATAGATCACCCGCTCCTCGCCGGGCCAGGAGAACTGTGGCAGCATTGTCAGCAGCTCGCCGATCTTGTCGGCACGTTCCGGTGGCACGAAGAGCTGCGTGCCCATCGTTTCGACCGGTTCGTCGATCGCCATGCCGGGACCGTCCGTCGCCAGTTCGAACAGGGTGCCGCCCGGCTCGCGCACATAGAGCGAGTAGAAATATTTGCGGTCGTGGACATTGGTGATGGTTGAGTTGCTGGAGGCGAGTTCGCCATGCACCCGCTCCACCTCGTCGGTGTCCCTGGCGCGAAAGGCGATGTGGTCGATGGTGCCGGTGCCCGGCGCGCTCGTCCAGAAACCCTTGGCATCCCTGATGTCGATGATGTCGCCGCTGTCGGAGACAAGGCGCCGGATGAACTCGGTGCTTTGCATCGGCTGATAGCTGAAATGCCGAGTGACGAAGCTCTCGGTCAGTTCCGGCACCTCGCTCATGATCGTGGCGCCGCGGATGCGCCGGATCGCGTGTTCGGCGGGCACGCCGCTGCCCTCCCAGATTTCGGGCGCCGCAAAGCCACTGACGCCGACGAGCTTGACGATCACCCCGTCGGGGTCCTTGAGCCTGAGCGTTGGTTCGCCCATCTCGTCGACGGGGCCCGATATCTCGACATGGTGGGAGAGCGCCCGGGTCAGCCAGAAGCCGATGCTCGACGGTTCGATGGCGAGCGAAATCTCGCTCGGCTGGCCATGGCCGACACGCCCCCGGGCACCATCCTCCCAAACCAGGAAGGTAATCAGCGAGCCCGGGCTGGCAGCACCGTCGCCGTAGAACAGGTGCAGCTGGGTGGCATCCTCATAGCCGCCGGTCTGCTTGACCAGCCGCAGGCCGAGGAAGCCGACATAGAAATCGACATTGGCCTGCACCTTGCGGGTGATGAGCGTGATGTGGTGGATTCCGGTGCCCATGATGCACTCCCGGTCGATGCTGCGTCGACCGACATTCCGACAGCGTGCCGACCAGTGCAACTGGCGATAGGACTTGCTCATGCAAAAAAGGCCCCGCTCGGTGAACGGGGCCTTCGGCAAAGATAACTTGCCTGATCAGGCGGAAAGCGCCTTGGCCTCGCGGCGGCGGGCATGCAGCACATGCTCGGTATAGCCGTTCGGCTGGGTGCGGCCGGTGAACACCAGGTCTTCAGCCGCCTTGAAGGCCGGGCTGTCGAAGCCGGGCGCCAGTGGCTTGTAGCCTTCCGTCGCGGCATTCTGCCTGTCGACTACGGCGGCCATGCGCTGCATCGTCTCGCGCACCTGCCCTTCGCTGACGATGCCGTGGTGCAGCCAGTTGGCGACATGCTGGCTGGCGATGCGCAAAGTGGCGCGGTCTTCCATCAGCCGCACATTGTCGAGGTCGGGCACCGTCGACACGCCGACGCCCTGGCCGACCCAGCGCACGACATAGCCGAGCAGGCCCTGCAGATTGTTTTCCAACTCAGCCTTGATCTCCTCGGCCGAGTAGCTGCGCGTTGCCAGCGGAATGGTCAGAAGGTCGGCGAGCGACGTCTGCTCCTTGCCGCGCAGCTGGTCTTGGACGGCTGCCACGTCGACCAGGTGATAGTGCATGGCGTGCAGCACCGCCGCCGTTGGCGTCGGCACCCAAGCCGTGCTGGCACCGGCGCCGGGGTGGGCGACCTTCTTCTCGATCAGTCCCGCCATCTGGTCGGGTGCCGCCCACATGCCCTTGTCGATCTGGGCGCGGCCGGGAAGGTTGCGGGCAATGCCGACATCGACATTGTTCGCCTCATAGGCCTTGAGCCAGGTCGCCGATGCCATCTCGGCCTTGCGCTGCATCGGGCCGGCTTCCATCGAGGTGTGGATCTCGTCGCCGGTGCGGTCGAGGAAACCGGTGTTGATGAACACCGTGCGGTCGCGCACCTTGGAAAGGCAGGCGGCAAGGTTGGCCGAGGTGCGGCGCTCTTCGTCCATGACGCCGATCTTCATGGTGTATTTGGGCAGGCCGACGAGTTCCTCGATGCGCTTGAACAGCGCATCCGACAGGCCGACCTCGTCGGGGCCGTGCATCTTGGGCTTCACGACATAGACCGAACCGGTGCGGCTGTTGCGCACGGCGTTCTCGCCGCGGATGTCCTGCGCCGCGCTAGCTACCGTGATGGCGGCGTCGAGGATCGCCTCGGGCACCGGGTTGCCGGCTTCGTCGAGCACGGCGTCGGTGAACATGTGGTGGCCGACATTGCGCACCAGCATCGTCGAGCGGCCGTGGAGCACAAGCTCGCCACCGCCGGGCGCGGTGAAGACACGGTCTTCGACCAGGCGGCGCGTGACGGTCTTGCCGTCCTTGGTGAACTCGGAGCTCAGGCTGCCGTCCATCAGGCGCTGCCAGCTGCGGTAGACCGCAACCTTGTCGTCGGCGTCGACGGCTGAAACCGCGTCCTCGAGGTCCATGATGATCGAGACCGCGGCCTCGATGACCACGTTGGATATGCCGGCTGCGTCGAGCGCGCCGACCGCATGCTCGCGGTCGAACACCAGTTCGATATGCAGGCCGTTGTTGACCAACAGCACGCTCTTCGGCTCATGGCGCGGTCCGGTGAAGCCGGCAAGCTGGCCAGCCGACTTGAGCCCGGTCTTGCTACCGTCGGCGAGGCTCACCTGCAGCTTGCCGCGCTCGACGATATAGCTGGTGGCGTCGGCATGGCTGCCCTGGGCCAGCGGTACGGCCAGGTCGAGGAATTCGCGAACGCAGGCGATGACGCGGCTCGCGCGAACGGGATTGAAGGTCTTGCTGCGCTCGGCACCGTCGGTCTCGGCGATGGCATCGGTGCTGTAGAACGCGTCGTAGAGCGAACCCCAGCGCGCATTGGCGGCGTTGAGGGCGTAGCGCGCATTGGACAGCGGCACCACCAGCTGCGGGCCGGCGATGGTGCCAATCTCGGCGTCGACGTTCTTGGTCGCGACCTGATAGGCGTCGGCGGCCGGTGCGGGAACCAGATAGCCGATCTCGCGCAGGAACTGCTCGTAGCCGGCGGCGTCATGCCCCTGGCCCTTGCGGTCGCGATGCCAGGTGTCGATCCTGGCCTGGAGGTCGCCGCGTATGGCGAGCAGCTCGTGATGCCTGGGCGCGAGGTCGCGGATGATCTCGGCAAGGCCGGCCCAGAATGCTGCCGGCTCGAGGCGCGCCGAAGGCAGCACCTCGGTGTCGACGAAGGCGCGCAGCGCCGGATGGACTGAAAGGCCGGCGACGCTTTCATAGGTCTTGGTCATGGGGTGCTCCTTCGATACGCGCGAGAGGCGGGCAGTTCTGTACGATGGTGATGACAGCGATTGTATCCATTGACAAGCATTTTTTGATACAAGATAGTATCCAAGTGCCTAGATTGCCGGGGTCGTCGCGCATCCGATGCGCCCGGGCGGTCGCTGCGCACCCATTCTCTCCGGCGAGGCGGCAGCATGATCGGCATCATCAAGAGTTCATTGCCTGACGGACGCAGCCTGGCTGCGGTCGAGGCGTTGCAGGCTGCAAGCCAGTTGGGTCTGCAGGGACTGCTGTTCAACTCGCTGTTCGACATCAGCCCGACGCTCGATCCGGCCGAACTGCACGCCGTGCGCCAGGAGGCCGACCGGCTGGGGCTCGAAATCTCGTCGATGCTCGGCATCGTCAACCCGGCGCTGCCGGCGCGCAGCCAGCCGATCATCGATGCCGGTGCCGGCGACCTGGAAGCCGGTGTCAGGCGCCTGGTCGAACTGGCGGCAGGTATCGGCATCCACGACATGTTCTTCCTCATCGGGATGATCGAGGACCGCTTCGAGGCGCCGGTCTCCTGGCAGGCGCAGTTCGATCGGGTTACTGAAATGCTGGCGCGCCGCGCGCCGCTGCTGCGCCAGCACGGCTCGAAGCTGCTGCTCAAGACCCATGAGGAGATCACCACCCCGGAGGTCGTGGCCCTGGTCGAAAAGGTCGGGCCCGATGTACTTGGCATAGCCTTCGACCCGGTCAATGTGCTGTGCCGCCTCGAGGATCCGGTCGCCGCGGCAAGGCGCGTCGCGCCCTATGCCGCCCAGCTCTATGTCGACGACGCCGTGGTGCGGTTCCAGGAGAATGGCATCCGCCGCTTCCTCGCGCCGCTCGGCGAGGGTTTTGTCGACTGGGACGCGATCCTGCCGCTGATGCCCGACGCGAAGGTCTGGATCGAGATGCATGCCGGCCAGTTTGCCATGCCGGTGTTCGACTCGGACTGGCTGCGCATGCAGCCTGAAGTCGCACTGAACGAATTCGCCGCCGTGCTCGCCATGGCAGCCAAATTCGGCGCGCAAAAGGTGCCCTGGGACCAGGCCGATCGCGTCGCGCGGCTGCCGCAGGCCCTGCGCCGGCTGCTTCCGTGAAGACGCCCACGCAGAGACATTGGATACAATTCTTGCGGTGACCGGCCTCTGAGGCACGATGCCGCCGGGGCCTTCACACTCAATCATTTCGCGCGGCAGGCGGCCGCGCACCCAAGCCAGGAGACATTCATGCGATATTCCAGGGACATGCGCGGTTACGGCGCCAATCCGCCTCACGCCAACTGGCCGGGCGGCGCCCATGTCGCCGTCCAGTTCGTGCTCAACTATGAAGAGGGCGGCGAAAACAACATCCTCCACGGCGATGCCGCGAGCGAAGCCTTCCTGTCGGAAATCCCCGGTGCCGCGCAGTGGCCGGGGCAGCGCCATTGGAACATGGAGTCGGTCTACGAATACGGCGCCCGCGCCGGCTTCTGGCGGCTGCACCGGCTGTTCACCGACCTCGACGTGCCTGTCACCGTTTATGGCGTCGCCACCGCCTTGATGCGCGCGCCCGAACAGCTGCGCGCCATGCAGCAGGCCGACTGGGAGATCGCCAGCCACGGCTACAAATGGGTCGAGCACAAGGACATGCCGGCCGAAGAAGAGCGCGGCCAGATCCAGGAGGCGGTCCGCCTGCACACGCTGGCCACGGGTTTGCGCCCGACCGGCTGGTACACCGGCCGTTGCTCGGTCAACACCGTCGACCTCGTCTCCGAGGAAGGCGGTTTCGACTACGTTTCCGACACCTATGATGACGACCTGCCCTACTGGCGCGAACATCAGGGCAAGGAGCAACTGATCATCCCCTACACGCTCGAAGCCAACGACATGCGCTTCGGCACGCCGAACGGCTTCAATTCGGGCGACCAGTTCTTTGCCTACCTCAAGGACACGTTCGACTATCTCTACGCCGAAGGTGCCGCCGGCCGGCCGAAGATGTTCTCCATCGGCCTGCATTGCCGCCTTGTCGGCCGCGCCGGGCGTATCGCCGCGCTCAAGCGCTTCATCGAGTATGTGCAGAGCCACGACAAGGTGTGGATCGCGCGCCGCATCGACATCGCCCATCACTGGACCAGGGAACATCCCTACGCCAAGCCGACGCTGGTGCCGTCGAAGATGGACAAAGGCGGCTTTGTCGAAAAGTTCGGTCAGTGCTTCCGCAACGGTGCACTGCTCGCCGAGCGCGCCTTCGACGGCGAGCTGGGGCCGGTGAACGACAGTGCCTATGGCCTGTTCTTTGCGCTGCGCACACAGTTCCGCGCGGCAAGCGCTGCCGAGAAGTTCGAGGTGCTGAAGGGCTATACGCCGCTTGATCCCCGCATTCTGGCTGCAAGGATCGTCGCCGACGAAAGCCAATCCGTCAGCCTCGATGTCATGACGGACGGCCAGCAGAAGCGATTGCTGGAACTGCTCGGCATCTACGAAACCAAGTTTGGGTTCGGCGCCATCTTCGTGGTGCGCAACTACACCACCGCATCGCTGCTGGAGTCGCTGGAGGCACGGCTGGAGACGGATAGCGAGACCGAACTGGCCGTCACCTATGGCGAGGTCGAGCGGTTGGCGGAAATCCAGGTCGAGGCGCGGTTCGCGGAATAGCCCTGATTGTAGGTCCTTCGAGGCTCGCCCGGTGGGCGAGCTTCTCAGGATGGGGCCGTTGTGCCTCACCGAAGCTGACCAACCCCGCGCTGTTTCCAGGCCGGGGCAGTTTCTAGACTGGGCAGGCCACACCAACGGTCCTCATCCTGAGGAGCCCGCGAAGCGGGGCCTCGAAGGACGCACCCAGGTACCAGTGCTGTCTCAAGCGTAGCGCGACAGGATCTCGCTGAGATTGCGCTTGGTGCGCTTGGTCTGGCCGATATTGGCCTGCTCGAACACCTGCTGCAGGTGCTCGATGATCGCATCGGCGCTTGCCTTGGGATCGCGGGCCCTCAGCGCCTGCAGGATCGCGGCATGCTCATCGACGCTGCAGTCGGTTTCCTGATGGGTGCTGTGCTGCGCCAGGATCAGCGAGGTCCGCGAAATCAGCGACTTGAGGAATCCGGCAAGCACCTCGTTGCCGGCCATGTGCGCGGCGAGCAGGTGGAACTCTCCCGACGCCACGATGGCAGCGGTGTGGTCGCCGGCGTGTCGGATGGCGTGCTCATGGTGCAGGTGCTGTTCAAGGGCTGCGATCTGCTTGTCGGTGACGACGGTGGCGAGCTTGGAGAAGATCTCGCGTTCGATGGCATTGCGTGCCTCGAAGACCTGGCGGGCCTCGTCGGGCGTCGTGCTGGCGACGAAGGCGCCACGATTCTGCCGGAACTCGACCAGCGATTCGGTGTGCAGGCGGTTGAGTGCTGCGCGCACGATGGTGCGGCTGACGGAAAACAGCGAGCCGATCGATTCTTCGCTGAGTTTCGTACCGGGCGTCAGCTCGCGCGCCAGAATGGCCCTGAATAGCGCCTGGTAGATCGCATCGATCTTCGATCCGGCTTTTTCGTCGAAGTCAGTATTCGCAGCTTTAGCCATTCCCTCACCAGCCGGTTTTGCACGGGCAGCATGCAACTATGCTACGTCTCAGATGCATCGCCACCGGGCGGAAGACAAGAAAAATGCGAGCCTTGCTTCGTTGTTCGTTATGTATTAGCCGGTGTCATGCGATGCAGCCGGCACGCCGCTGCCTGCCGTGCCTCCTCCACTGCAAGCCGACGCAGTGCCAGTTTGCATTGCGGCCACTCTAGCACATGTTTTCTAATACAATAGCGAAATCCATTGCGCGCAATCGTAAGGTGTTTTGAATACGATTTGAAAATGCGCTGCCTTCCGGCCCCCGCGCAGCATGGATGCAAAGGTCGTCGCGGCTGTTGGAAATCGATCAGCGTCCGGCGCAGCGGCGCAAGGGCGCGATGGCTGTGCCCCCGTTCAGGGCATGTGACAGAAAGGGCGACAGGCCGAGCGTTTCGGTGGCGCCGTTCTGCCCAGGGGTTGGAGCCGTCCGCGGCGCTGCCGTCAGGCGCAGTGCCTTGCCGATGGCAACACGATGCGGATCGAGGATCGGCACGCGTGACGACGCGATGATGCCGGGCAGGCTCGGGATCAGGCCGGCGCCGCCGAGCACGACACGGTCGGCGCCCAGCGCCTTTGCTTCATTTGCCAGGAAATCGGCAATCGCCTGTGTGTCGTCGGCGACGGTCTCGATGGAGCGGATGCCCGCAACCTTGTCGCCGAGACCGAGCTTCAGCACCAGTTCGCCCAGCATTTCGCACCAGACGGTGCCATTGGTGGAAATCAGGGATGTTCCCGGCAATGCCGCCGCAGCCAGCAGGCCCGCTTCGGCAAAGCCGATGACCGGCAGGCCGGTCATCTCGGCGAGCGCCTCGCGGCCGGGATCGCCGAAACAGGCGAGCACGATCGCGTCGGGCTCGGCCCCTTCGGTCATCGCCTTGGCGGCCGCGTCGAGCACGGCGTGCGCGGCGATCGAAACCGCAACGCGCGTGGAGATGTAGCTGAAGCCGAAGCCTGCAGTAACGGTCTGGACTTTAGCTGCGCCCGCCGTCTCCTCGCGCACCAGCGTATCGATAACCTGGCTGACGTCGGCCGACGTGTTTGGATTGATGACGAGCAGGCGAGGCATCGGTTTCCTCTGGGAACAACGGACTTTAGCTGCCGACCCAGCCTTCACTCTCGGGGTGAAGAGAGGCGTTTGGCTGGATGACGCCCGCACCCATTTGCAGGGGCATGGTCGAACTGCAGTGCCAACTTGATATCATTGTATCATATCAGCTGTAAAGTTTGTATCCAAAAATTGCGCACATTTTCGCCGGTGCTGCGCGCTGATTGCCTATTCTTTAGACCGCGCCATACAGTCGAAAAAGCTTCGCCGTGCCGCCGACGAGTCAGGTTCGACATCGAAGAATTTTTGCCATTTGGCCATGCCGCCGGATGCGGTGATGGTCTAGACCATTGATTTAGAAGTGTTTTACAGCAGAGCATTCATCTCTGCCTGATTTGCATCCGTTGCCCAAAATTTGTGTATCCACTGGGGAAAAAATCGGATACAAAAAGACAGGGAGCGCCTTTGCGAAAAGGCAGAGTCAATTCAGCATATGGGAGCGACAATCATGCATGCGTTTTTCCAGGCCTTTTCGGCGCTGTCGCAAAGCCGGCGGCAGTTTCTGGCGACCGTTGGCGGCGCCGCACTCGCGATTTCGGTAGGCCTTGGCGGTTCTACGGCGTTGGCCGCGGATCGCGAGCACACGATCATCGTTGGCCTCGGAGGCCAGATCAACACGCTGGATCCGTTGCGCGCTGACTATAACCAGACGAACACCATCATCAGTGCTGTCTACGATACGCTGGTGACGTACGACGACACCAAGCTGGTCGGCAGCCTGGCCACCGAATACGCTTATTCGGATGACGCCAAGTCGATCACCTTCACGCTGCGTCCCGACGTGAAGTTTCACGACGGCACGGCGCTGACCGCCAAGGATGTCGCCTACACGCTCGATCGCCTGAAGCGCCTCGGCGCCGGCGTCGCCTCGCTGATCGACGGCTACGATTCGACCATGGTCACCGACGACACCCATCTCACGATCAATCTCACCAAGCCCAACACGCTGTTCCTGCCGTCGCTGAGCAAGATCTACATCCTCAATTCCGCGCTGGTCACCGCCAATGCGGCCGCCGACGACGGCCAGGGCTGGCTCCAGGCGCATGATGCCGGCTCCGGTCCTTACGTGCTGGGCGACCAGTCGCAGGCCGTGGTCATCGACCTGTTTGCGGGATATTGGGCCGCCGAGGCCGGCCGACCCGAATCGATCGTCTTCCGCCGCATCGACGAAAGCTCGACGCGCCGCGACGAGCTGCGCGCCGGCAACATCGACGTCGCCTTCGGCTTTGCCGACCGCGATGCGGCCGCCATGGCCACCGATCCGGCGCTGAAGGTGGTGCCGATCAACACCAGCTACCAGACCGAAGTCGTCTTCAACACCAAGGTCGGCCCGACCGCCGATCCCAAGGTGCGCAAGGCGCTGCGCATGGTCTATGACTATGCAGGCGGCCTGCGTGGCGTCCGCGGTGGCAACGGCAAGGTGGCCAATGGCCCGCTGCCTGCGCGCCTCGACTGCCGTCCGGAACTGCCCGAGGTGAGACGCGACCTCGAAGCTGCCAAGGCGATGCTTGCCGAGGCGGGTGCTGCCAACCTGAAGCTCAAGATGAACTTCCAGCCGGTGTTCGAGCTGCAGAAGCAGGAAGCGACGCTGTTCCAGTCCAACCTGCGCGAGATCGGCATCGACCTCGAACTGGAGCCGATTGCCTATCCGAACTACCTCGCCAGCCTGAAGGACCCGAACTCGATCCCGCAGATGATGCTGCTCGAGGACTTCGCCCAGTTCCCGGATGCCGGCATCATGCTGGTCAAGGGCTACAAGTCGGATGCCGTCGGCACCAATCGTACCGGCTACGCCAATCCGGAAGTCGACAAGCTGCTTGACACAGCACTCGCCACGGCCGACGACGCCAAGCGCTGCGACCTCTACAAGCAGGTCCAGACCATCCTCGACAATGACTCCGTGATGGTCGACATGTATGGTGTCTACAAGCCGGCCGCCTATCGCGTCGGCACGCTTGCCGACCTCAAGGCCAGCATGCTCGCCACGCCCGCCGAGCCGGCGGACTTCCGGCTCGCCAAGCCATAAGCGAGGTCTGAGATGCTCGCGTTCCGCGCCTATTCCTGGTTTTTGTCCCGACGCCTGGGCCTTGCATTGCTGACCCTTTGGGGGCTGGCTTCGCTGGTCTTCCTGATGATCAAGCTCATGCCCGGCGACGAGGCCCAGATGGCCGCCGGCGCGGACGCTTCCGCCGCACAGATCGAGGCGGTGCGTGAAAGGCTGGGGCTCGATGCCCCGGTCATCATGCAGTATTTCAGCTTCCTGGGTCGCCTCCTGCGCGGCGACCTGGGCACTTCCATCGTCACGCTCCAGCCCGTTTTGGCCGATTTGGAGAAGGTGCTGCCAAGCACGCTGGAACTCGTCTTCATCGCCATGCTGCTCAATCTGGCCGTGGCTATCCCGGCCGGCATCGTTGCCGCCTACCGCCAGGGCGGCGTCTTTGACGCGACCAGTCGCATCACGGCTGTCATGCTCGGCGGCATGCCCGCCTTCTGGCTGGCGCTGGTTCTGCAATATGTGCTGGGCAGCGTCTGGCGCGTGGTGCCGATCTCGGGCCAGCAGAGCTACGGCATGGCGTCGCCGATCGTCACTGGCGCACCGACGCTCGACGCGCTGATGGCGCTCAATTTCGGGGCCTTCTTCGACGCCCTGCACCACATCATCCTGCCGGCAGCCGTGCTGGCGGCGCTCTTTGCCACGCAGATCTTCCGCACCTTGCGTGCGTCGCTGCTTGGCGTCCTGCGCTCCGACTTCATCATGGCGGTGCGCGCCAAGGGTGCCACGGCCCGCCACATGCTGGTGCGCCACGCTCTGCCCAACAGCCTCAACCCGGTGTTGACGCTCTCGGGCACGCAGGCCGGCGCGATGATCGGCTCGGCGGTGCTGGTCGAGACCGTCTTCGCCCGCCAGGGCATAGGCGCCTACATGTTCAATGCCGTTGCCCAGAAGGACGCATTCGCTGTGCTGGGCTCGGTGATGTTCATCGGCACTGTCGTCTGCCTCGTCAATCTCGTCGTCGACATCCTCCAGCTTCTGGTCGACCCGCGCATCCGCGCCGCACAACTGGGGAGCCAAGGCCAATGACCGCCCCTGCCATCGCCCAGCCGGCAGCCCGCCGCAAGGAAGGCTTCTCGGCCTTCGAGATTTTCGTCTTCTCGCTTGTCGTCGCGTTGCTCGCCATTGCCATCTTCGGGCCGCTCCTGGCGCCTGACAGCATCTACAGTTCCGACATCGCCAATTCGCTGATGCCGCCGAGTGCCGCGAACTGGTTCGGCACCGACGACCAGGGCCGCGACGTGTTCTGGCGCTTGATCGTCGGCGCCCAGACGACACTGCTCTCGGCCTTCCTGGTGGTGACGCTCTATTCCCTGATCGGCGTTACCCTCGCCACCGTCGCCGCCGCCGGCCCGCGCTGGCTCGACGAGGCGCTGATGCGCGTTACCGACATTGGCCTCGCGCTACCTGGCATGATCGTGGCGCTCGGTTTTGCTGCCGCCATGGGTGCCAGCCTGCGTTCGGCGGTCATCGCCATGGCCATCACCGGCTGGCCGATCACCGCCCGCATGCTGCGCGGCATCATGCGCCAGACGATGGAGCAGCCCTTCGTCGCCGGCGCCCAGGTGCTGGGCGTGTCGAAATGGCGGCTGATGACCAAGCACGTGCTGCCCAATTCGCTCGACGTGCTGATCGTCAAATGGGCCGGCGACATCGGCACCACGGTGCTGGTGCTGGCCAGCCTGTCCTTCATCGGCGTCGGCGCCCAGCCGCCGAGCGCCGAATGGGGCGCCACCATCGCCAGCGCACGCGGCTATGTCTCGACCGCCTGGTGGACCGTCGTCGCTCCGGGTGCAGCGGTTGCCATCACCTCGATCGCCTTCGGCCTTCTGGGCGACATCATCCAGGTCCGCCGCGATCCGTCCTTGAGGGGCAACTGAGATGAAGACAGTACATCCCTTGCCGGACGCAGCTTCCGTGGTTCCGGTTCGCCAGCCGCTCATCAGCGTCGACAAGCTCACCGTCGACATGCCGCTCGGCCGCAGCGGGTCGAGCGTCCGCATCGTCGACGGCGTCGATTTCACCATCGGCGTCGGCGAGCGCGTCGCGCTTGTCGGCGAGTCCGGTTCGGGCAAGTCGCTGACGGCGCGCGCCCTGATGCGGCTCGACCGCCTCGCCAAGCTGTCCGGCCGGGTCGATTTCGATGGCACCGACTTGCTCAAGCTTTCCGACCGCGACATGGGCAAGTTGCGCGGCAGCTCCATCGCCATGGTCTTCCAGGACCCGATGAGTTTCCTCGACCCGCTGATGACCATTGGCGACCAGGTTGCCGAGACGCTGCGCATCCGCGGCATCGGCAAGGCCGAGGCGCGCAAGCGGGCACTCGCCGTGCTCGACGAGCTTGGCGTCGACCGCGCCGCCGAACGGCTCGATGCCTATCCGCATGAATTCTCCGGCGGCATGCGCCAGCGCGTCGTGCTCGCCATGGCGCTGGTGGGCGAGCCGCGCCTGCTGATCGCCGACGAGCCGACGACCGCGCTCGACGTGCGCGTCCAGGACCAGGTCCTCGACCTGCTTGACGACGTCTCGACCCGGCGCGGCCTGGCGGTGCTGTTCATCACCCACGATCTCGGCGTCGTCGCCGGCTTCGCCGAGCGCGTCATGGTCATGTATTCGGGCCGCATCGTCGAAGACGGCGAGGTCGCCAGCGTCTTCGCCAAGCCGAGCCATCCCTACACGCAAGGGCTGATCAAGGCGGTGCCGCGCATCGACCAGGATCTCAACACGCTTTACGCCATCCCCGGCGCGCCGCCGCCGCCGCTGGCCCGGCCGAGCGGCTGCCCGTTCCACCCGCGCTGCGACCAGCGTTTCGACCGCTGCGGCGTTGATTTGCCCGCGCTGCAGCCGGTCGGCATGTCGCGTGTTGCCTGCCACCTGCTCGACGGGAAGGGTGCCTGATCATGCTCATGTCCATCGACAGCATCAGCAAGTCGTACAACGCCTTCCCGAACCCGCCGGCCAAGGTGCTGCACGATGTGACGCTTAACGTTGACACCGGCGAGGCCATCGGCCTGGTCGGCGAATCCGGCTCCGGCAAGTCGACCATCGCCAAGTGCATGCTGGCGCTGATCAAGCCGGAAGAGGGCGCGATCACCTATGACGGCATCGACGTGATCCACGCCAGGGGCGAGGATCTCAGGCGCTTCCGCCGCGAAGTGCAGATGGTGTTCCAGGATCCTTACGGCAGTCTCAACCCGCGCATGACGGTGGAGGAGCTGATCGGCGAGGGCCTCTTGATCCACAAGCTCGAACCGACGGCAGCGGCACGGCGTGCCCGCGTCGCCGAGATGATGGAGATGGTCGGCCTCAATCCCAACGACATGGACCGCTACACGCGTTCCTTCTCCGGCGGCCAGCGCCAGCGCATCGCCATCGCCCGGGCGCTTGTCATCCGCCCGCGCATCCTTGTCTGCGATGAACCGGTGGCGGCGCTCGACGTCTCGGTGCAGGCGCAGGTCATCAACCTGCTGCAGGACATGCAGAAGAAGCTCAACCTCGCCATCGTCTTTGTGGCGCACGACCTCGCCGTCGTCCGCCACCTCTGCGAAAAGATCGTCGTGCTGCACAAGGGCAAGGTGGTCGAGCAGGGCACGCGCGAGCAGATCTTCGACAACCCGCAGATGCCCTACACCCAGTCGCTGCTCGCAGCCGTGCCGGTGCCCGATCCCGTTGTCGGCCGCGCCCGCCGTGCGGCGCGCCGCCTCGAAACCGCAAACTGACATTACTAAGGAGACTGCCGATGCGTATCGGTGTCGATGGCCGCAAGATCCCCGAAGCCGCCAAGCGCGGCCCCGTGGCCAGCTTCGACCATGCCAAGGAATTGGGCATGGAGGGCCTGTTCTTCCGCACCGTGCTCGACATGAGCCCGACGCTCGATGCCGGCTATCTCGGTGAGATCAAGCAGCGCGCCAATGAGCTCGGCATGTATCTCGAAACCGGTCTCGGCAAGGTCAACCCTTTCGCCACGCCCGAGGCGCCAGAACTCAGGCTGATCGGCGACGGCGACATCGTGCTCGGCTTCCGCCGCATGATGGAGGCCTGTGCCGCCATCGACTGCCGCGAGCTGTGGGTGGCGACCGCCAACTACAAGCCGGCTTTCACCGGCCGCTTTGCCTATGACCGTTTCCGCACCGACGTCACCTGGCGCGAGCAGCTCGACGCCACGGCGCGCTTCCTCAAGAAGCTTGCGCCGATCGCCCGCGACCTCGGCATCCACATGAACCTGGAGACGCACGAGGAGATCACGTCCTTCGAACTCGTGCGGCTGGTCGAGGAAGTCGGGCCGGATACCACAGGCATCGTCTTCGACACGGCGAATGTGCTGCAGCGCGCCGAGCATCCGGTGTGGGCAGCGAAGCGGGTCGCGCCTTACGTGCGCCAGACCCACATCAAGGACGCGCTGATCGCCTATGATGGCGAAGTGCTCGACTTCCAGATGCGTCCCTGTGGCGGCGGCGTGGTCGATTTCCGTGCCGTCATGCCGATCCTGGCCGAGGCCAACCCGCATCTCAACCTGTCGATCGAGAACTACGAATCCTTCTCTGACCGGCCGCGCAATCCACCCAAGATGATCATCGAGATCGCCGATCCGAAATGGCTCGAAGGCCATCCCGACCTGAGCGTCGAGGAATATGCCGACTACATGAAGATGGTGCAGGATTATGCCGCCCGCATCGCCAGCGGCGAGGTCATGGACCGCGAGAGCTTCGCTGCCTGGGCAGTGAAGAACTACCACTATGCCGAGACGGTCGACTACATCAAGGACAGCGCCGCCCATGTCCGTGGAATCTGCGAGGAACTCGGCCTGCCGCTGAGCAAGGCCGCGTAGGCCTGTCCATCGGCTGCGAACGGCAAACCCGCGGAAGGCAGCTTCCGCGGGTTTTTTGTTTCTGCCACGCATCAGATCCCCCTCACCTTTTGAAGGCCGGAGATCTCATGAAAAAGGCCGCGCAGTCGCGCGGCCTCTTGTTCAAACGTGGCGGCAAAAGCTTACCACTCGAGCACGATCTTGCCGGCCTCGCCGTTGGCGGCGTTGTGGAACGCGGCCTGGTAGTCGTCGGCCTTCATCCGGCTGGTGATGACCTTGCGGATGTCGAGGCCGCTCTCCAGCATCGCCAGCATCTTGTGCCAGGTCTCGAACATCTCGCGGCCGTAGATGCCCTTGAGCGTGATCATCTTGAACACGATCTTGGCGAGGTCGATGGGGAAGGGCTTGGCCGGCACGCCGAGCAGGGCGATGCGGCCGCCCATCAGCGTGTGCTCGATCAACTGGTCGAAGGCGGCAGGCGAGCCGCTCATCTCGAAGCCGACGTCGAAGCCTTCGCGCATGCCGAGGCGGCCCATGGCGTCGCGCAGTTCTTCCTGGGCGACGTTGACGGGGGTGACGTCGGCCACCTGGGTGGCGAGTTCGAGGCGCTTCGGGTTGACGTCGGTGATGACGACATGGCGCGCGCCGCAGTGGCGGGCGACTGCTGCACCCATGATGCCGATGGGCCCAGCACCGGTGATCAGCACGTCCTCTCCGGCGACGTCGAAGGAAAGTGCCGTGTGCACCGCATTGCCGAGCGGGTCGAGGATGGCGCCCAGCTCGTCGTCGATCGAATCGGGCAGCGGCACCACGTTGAAGGCGGGGATGCGGACATATTCGGCGAAGGCGCCCGGCAGGTTGACGCCGATCCCTTGCGTCTCCGGATCGAGATGATAGCGGCCGGCACGGCTGGCGCGGCTGCGCATGCCGATGACATGGCCTTCGCCCGAAACGCGCTGTCCGACCTTGAAGCCGCGCACATGCGAACCGAGTTCGACGATCTCTCCGGCATATTCATGGCCGGTGACCATCGGCACCGGCACGGTCCTGGCCGCCCATTCGTCCCACTTGTAGATGTGGATGTCGGTGCCGCAGATGCCGGTCTTGTTGACCTTGATCAGCACGTCGTCGGGGCCGACTTCCGGCACGGGCCGGTCTTCCATCCAGATGCCGGGTTCAGCCTTGGCCTTGACCAGTGCGCGCATGGGAAAACTCCTGAAAATCAGATGATGCCGAGCGACTTGCCGGCGTCGGCAAATGCGTCGATGGCGAAGGTGATGTCCTGGTCGTCGAGGGCGGCCGACATCTGGGTGCGGATGCGTGCCTTGCCCTGCGGCACCACGGGATAGAAGAAGCCGGCGACATAGACGCCGCGCTCGTCGAGCGCCTTGGCCATTCGCTGCGCCAGCACCGCATCGCCCAGCATGACCGGAATGATCGGCGTCTCGCCCGGAAGCAGCGTGAAACCGGCCTGGGTCAGGCCTTCCCGGAAGCGCGTCGTGTGGCGGCCGAGTTTTGTGCGGAGGTCGTCTGCGGCACGGGCGATCTCAATTGCCTTCAACGAGCCTGCGGCCACTGCTGGCGCGAGGCTGTTGGAGAAGAGATAAGGGCGCGCGCGCTGACGCAACAGGTCGATGATAGGCTGCGACGCTGCAATGAAGCCGCCCATCGCGCCGCCCAGCGTCTTGCCCAGCGTGCCGGTGACGATGTCGACGCGGCTGCCGACCCCGGTCAGATCAGGCGTACCGCGGCCCTCGTCGCCGATATGGCCGGTGGCATGGCAATCGTCGACCGCGACGATGGCGCCGTAGCGCTCGGCAAGGTCGCAGATCTGCTTCAGCTTGGCGATGTGCCCGTCCATCGAGAACACGCCGTCGGTGACGACCAGCTTGAAGCGCGCGCCGTCGGCAGCGGCCTGCTTGAGCTGGGTTTCCAGGTCGTCCATGTCGCCCTGGGCGTAGCGGAAGCGCTTGGCCTTGGAGAGCCGCACGCCGTCGATGATCGAAGCGTGGTTGAGGCTGTCGGAGATGATGGCGTCCTCGGCGCCGAGCAGCGGTTCGAACAGTGCGCCATTGGCGTCGAAGCAGGCGGCAAACAGGATCGCGTCGTCCTTGCCGAGATAGTCGGCGATGGCATGCTCCAGTTCGCGGTGCAGGGTCTGGGTGCCGCAGATGAAGCGGACCGAGGCCATGCCGAAGCCGAACTCGTCGAGGGCCGCGGCAGCCGCCTTGCGGATATCGGCATTGTCGGCAAGGCCGAGATAGTTGTTGGCGCACAGATTGACCATCTGGCGCTCGCCCGACGCGCCCTTCACCTTGATGCGCCCCGACTGCGGGCCGGTGATTTCGCGCTCGCGCTTGTAGAGGCCGTCGGCCTCGATGCCCTTGAGAACGCTCGATATGTGGGAAAGGAAATCTTGGCTCATCGGTCTCGCCATCCGTTAAGATAGAAATTCCGATATAATGGATATCGTGTTAAGTCTAGCGGAATCCAATTGGGCCAGCATACCAGACGCAAATGCCTCGCAGGACGCAAGGCACGGTGCTATCAGTGTGCCAGCTTTGGGGGAGGCCGCATATGGAAGTGAACAACGCGCCGAAGATCGGTCCGGTGCTCCAGAAGGAACGCAAGGAGCGCCATCTGACGCTTGACCGGCTGGCGGCGCTTTCAGGCGTGTCGCGCTCGATGCTGTCGCAGATCGAGCGCGGCGAGGCCAATCCGACCTTCGCGGTTCTGTGGTCGCTGACCCAGGCGCTCGGCATCGATTTTTCCCAGCTCATCGCGGGCGGCATCACGCACCAGCGCAAGGCCGAGGCCATCGAACTGGTGACGCTGGCGCTGACGCCGGAGATCAAGAGCCCAGACGGCGCCTGGCGGCTGCGCATCCTGAGTTCGCCCGCGCTCGCCGGTCGCGTCGAATGGTACGAGGTCGAGATCGCGCCCGGCTCCAAGCTGCAGAGCGCCCCGCACGCGCCGGGCACCTTCGAGCATCTCACGGCCTACACCGATGGCTTGCTGGTCGAGACCGAACTTGGCCGGCAGGAACTCCTGACCGGCGAGACCGCCCGCTATCGCGCCGACATCGGCCACGAGATCACCAATGGCGGCACCGAGACGGCCAGAGCGCTGATGGTCGTGCTCTACGACCAGGAGGCCTGACCCGCAACGCCACAGCGTGGGACAGGCTTTCTACTCTTGACGGCACGGCAGCCCTGCCGCTTCCTCCCCGCAAGCGGTATCGTGTTCGGGCGATACCGCGACAGCGAATGGGGAGAGCGTCATGTCGGGCAAGTGGGATTTCTGGGTCGACCGTGGCGGCACCTTCACCGACGTCATCGGCCGCGACCCCCAGGGCAATCTCCATCCGCGCAAGCTGCTGTCGGAAAATCCCGAGGCCTATCGCGATGCCGCGATCCAGGGTGTCCGCGACCTGCTTGGACTGGCACCGGGCGCCGCAATCCCGGTGGGTGCCATAGGCGACATCCGCATGGGCACGACGGTCGCCACCAATGCGCTGCTCGAACGCAAGGGCGACCGAGTCCTACTTCTTATTACAAAGGGCTTCCGCGACGCGCTGCGCATCGCCTACCAGGCCAGGCCCGACATCTTCGCCAAGGAGATCATCCTGCCCGAGCAGCTCTATGAGCGCGTCGTCGAGGTCGACGAGCGGGTGCGGGTGGATGGCTGCGTCGAGCGGCTTCTGGATATCGCCGAGATCAAGCCGATCCTGATGCAGGCCAAGGCCGATGGCATCGACGCAGTTGCGATCGTCTTCATGCATGCGTGGAAGTATCCAGAGCACGAGCGCGCCGTTGCTGCCGTCTGCCGCAAATGCGGTTTCACCCAGGTCTCCGTCAGCCACGAGGTCTCGCCGCTGGTCAAGCTCGTCGGCCGCGGCGATACGACGGTGGTCGACGCGTACCTGTCGCCGATCCTGTCGCGTTATGTCAGCCAGGTGGCGGGGGAACTGGGCGCTTTACCCTCCCCCTTGTGGGGAGGGTCGGACGGCGAAGCCGTACGGGGTGGGGGTGAAGCCAGATCCACCCCCACCCCGGCACTGCGTGCCGACCCTCCCCACAAGGGGGAGGGTGAAAACCCCCGCCTCATGTTCATGATGTCTTCCGGCGGACTCACCGCCGCCGACCTGTTCCAGGGCAAGGACGCGCTTTTGTCCGGTCCCGCCGGCGGCGTCGTCGGCATGGTCGAGACGGCAAAACTCGCCGGCTTCGACAAGGTCATCGGCTTCGACATGGGCGGCACCTCGACTGATGTCGCCCATTATGATGGCGAGTACGAACGCAGCTTCGACACCGAGGTCGCCGGCGTCCGCGTCCGTGCGCCGATGATGCGCATCCACACGGTTGCCGCCGGTGGCGGCTCGGTGCTGCATTTCGAGGCCGGCCGCTTCCGTTGCGGGCCCGATTCCGCCGGCGCCAATCCCGGTCCCGCCTGCTACCGCCGCGGCGGCCCGCTCGCCGTCACCGACGCCAATGTCATGCTCGGCAAGCTGCAGCCCGCTTTCTTCCCGGCGATCTTCGGCACCGGCCAGGACAAGCCGCTCGATGCCGGCGTGGTGCACGAAAAATTCGAAGCCCTTGCACGGGAGATCGGCGATGGCCGCAGCCCGGAAGCCGTGGCCGAGGGCTTCGTCACCATCGCCGTCGAGAACATGGCCAACGCCATCAAGAAGATCTCGGTCCAGCGCGGCTACGATGTGACGGAATATCTGCTCAACTGCTTCGGCGGCGCCGGCGGCCAGCATGCCTGCCTGGTCGCCGATGCGCTGGGCATCGAGGCGGTGCTGATCCACCCCTTTTCCGGCCTGCTGTCTGCCTATGGCATCGGCCTGTCCTCGGTCTTCGCCTCGCGCCAGCAGGCGCTGCTCATGCCGCTGGGCGAGGAATCGCGGGCTGACATCGAGGCCCTGATAAACGACCTCCGCGCCGAGGTGCTGGCCGAACTCGCCGGCCAGGCCATCGCCGAACAGGATGTCGCCGTACGGCCTGTCCTGCATGTCCGCTACGACGGCACCGACACCGCCCTGCCGGTGGGCTTCGAACATGGTTCGATCGCGGACGCAAAGGCCGCCTTCGAGGCCGCCCACAAGGCACAGTTCGGCTTTATATATAAAGACAAGCCCATCGTCGTCGAAGCCGTGGCGCTGGAAGGCCGCGACGGCAGCGCCCGCGGGCTCTCCGAACGCGAGGCGGAGCTTGACGACAAGCAGGCCGCCGCTTCAGAGGTGAGAAGGATCTTTACCGAGGGCGGCTGGCACGATGCCGGCGTCTTCCGCCGCGCCGACATGAGCCCTGGATATAAGGTGTCAGGACCCGCTCTTATTATAGAGAGCCACCAGACCATCGTCGTCGAGCCGGGCTGGCTGGCCGAGATCACCGCGCGCAACCACGTGCTGATGCGGCGCACGAAGAAGAAGCTGCGCCGCGCCGCCATCGGCACCGCTGCCGATCCGGTCATGCTCGAGGTCTTCAACAACCTGTTCATGTCGATCGCCGAGCAGATGGGGGTGACGCTGCAGAACACCGCCTATTCGGTCAACATCAAGGAGCGGCTCGATTTCTCCTGCGCCGTCTTCGACCGCACCGGTGCGCTGGTTGCCAATGCCCCGCACATGCCGGTGCATCTCGGCTCGATGGACCGCTCGGTCGAGACCATCATCCGCCTCAACGAAGGCGACATCCATCCCGGCGACGTCTTTGCGCTGAACGCTCCTTATAATGGCGGCACGCATCTGCCCGACATCACTGTCGTCACGCCGGTGTTCGAGGACCTTTCCCTCCCCCTTGAGGGGAGGGTGGCCGCGCAGCGGCCGGGTGGGGTCGTCTCCGAGAGCGGAGGCGCAGATGGTGTCTCGAGCTCTGCCGAACTGACCCCCTCCGGCGGCTCCGCCGCCACCTCCCTCTCGAGGGGGGAGGGTAAGCCCCGCATCCTGTTTTGGGTCGCCGCGCGCGGCCACCATGCCGATATCGGCGGCACCGCGCCTGGCTCGATGACGCCTCTGGCGACGACGGTCGACGAGGAAGGCGTGCTGTTCGACAATTTCCGCCTCGTCGAGCGTGGAAGATTTCGCGAAAAGGAACTGCACCAACTCCTGACCGACCATCCCTACCCGGCCCGCAACCCGCACCAGAACATCGCCGACCTCAAGGCCCAGATCGCCGCCAACGAGAAGGGCGTGGCGGAATTGAAGAAGATGGTCGCCCATTTCGGGCTCGATGTGGTCGAGGCCTATATGGGTCACGTCCAGGACAACGCCGCCGAAAGCGTGCGGCGCGTGCTCGAACGTTTGCCGGACAGCTCCCAATATGAATACCCCACCGACACCGGCCAGGTGATCAAGGTGAAGATCTCGGTCGACCGCGCCAAGCGCAAGGCAACGGTCGACTTCACAGGCACCTCGCCGGTGATGAAGAACAACTTCAACGCGCCCGAGCCCGTCGCCCGCGCGGCCGTGCTTTATGCCTTCCGGGTCATGGTCGAGGACAATATCCCGATGAATGCCGGCTGCCTCAGGCCGATCGACATCGTCATACCTGACGGCTCGATGCTGAAGCCGTCCTATCCGGCAGCTGTCGTCGCCGGCAATGTCGAAACCTCGCAACACGTCACCAACGCCATCTTCGGCGCTATGGGGGCGCTTGCCAACGCCCAAGGCACGATGAACAACCTGACCTTCGGCAACGCCACCTACCAATATTATGAGACGATCTGCTCCGGTTCGCCCGCCGGCCGCATGAATGACAACAGCGGTTTTGCCGGCACGTCCGGCGTGCATACCCACATGACCAATTCGCGCCTCACCGATCCGGAGATCCTCGAACTGCGCTTCCCGGTCCTGCTCGAGGATTTCCACATCCGCGAAGGTTCGGGCGGCAAGGGCAGGTGGAACGCCGGCGACGGCACGCGCCGCACCATCCGCTTTCTCGAGAAGATGGAGTGCTCGATCCTGTCGTCGCATCGTTCGCGCCCGCCTCTTGGACTGGACGGTGGCGGCGAGGGCCAGAAGGGCTCGACCAAGGTGCGTCGCACCGACGGTTCGGTCGACGTCTTGAAAGCCTGCGACCAGACCGTGCTCCAGGCCGGCGAGGCGGTGATCGTCACCACGCCGACGCCGGGCGGATTCGGCTCGATCTGACCGAGCTCAGGGATTCGGCCGCGTGAATCGCCGCTGAATCATCTTTCTGGCCGCCGGGACGGGAATTTTCGCGCCCGGCTAAGCTTTTTTCGAGCTCGGGAATCGGGATTCGCACAGCCGTTTCCCGCCTTGCGATGGGTCAAGTGTTTGTTTTCGCGTCCAGATTGCGGTTGACCTGACGCCTTGAGGCCGGTGCGAGGAGAATTCTTGGTGAGGTTACGCAGGGTCTTGTTGGTGTTTGGGAGTTTGTCGCAAAAAATTCGCAAAAGTTGGAAAAAGGTCGTTGACAGTTTGAA
>NZ_JACHOT010000003.1 GCF_014200015.1 Aminobacter niigataensis | reverse complement strand
GGTGACGCTCCGATTGGAACCGCATCAGCCGCCCCCAAGCAGGCCAACGCCGACAAAGCCGGACAGAAAAGACAGAATCCTGGCTCCAAAATCAAAAAGGCCCGCACGGTGAAAACCGGCGGGACTTTGTCGTATCAAGCGCCGGCTTCAGCCAGCGGAGCGCTTCACTTCTGCCAGGCTGCGAACGGCGCCGGGCACGACCGGTGTGCCGCGATGCGTCGAGGCGATCGCGGCGAAGGTCAGTCCAAGGCTCCGCAGATTGGCCCGGGCACCGTTGAGCGGCTCGCGGCCGTCTTCGATGGCCGACAGAAGCTCCCCCATCGTGCCGGCAAAGCCGTCGTTGAACCAACTGCCTGCGAGTTCCGGCCGTGCCGTGCCGGCCATGGTCGTCAATACGATCGCCTGAATGCCGAGGTCGGGGCCGGTGCTCGACAGGCTGCCTCTAGTGCCGGCGATATAGGTGCGGTCCTGCGGGCCGAAGCGCGTCGCACCGTCGAAGGCCAGAGAAGCCTGCCCACCGTCGAATGCGACCAGCGCCTGGGCGAGTAGCGGCGAAAGAAAAGTGAGCAGTCGATGGGCCGGCATCGTGTCTTGGCGTTGACCGCTCCAATGCCAGAGGCTGATTCCAGGTGCCTTGCGGTCATGAAAAAGGCCCGCGCGAAGCGGGCCTGATCATGTGGCAAAGGCTGGCCAGAGAGGCTTCTCCGGCCAGCCTGCCGGGCTCTCAGGAGCCGGTGATGAAGGGCATCAATTCGTGGGCGCCGCGATAGATCATCTCGCCGGCGACATAGAGGATGATCGCCAGGCCGACATAGGCGATCCAGCGATGCTTCTGCAGCAGGTTGGCGATAAAGCTCGCGGCAATGCCCATCAATGCGATCGACAGGACAAGACCGAAGACCAGAACGTTGGGATGGTCGCGCGCAGCGCCGGCGACGGCGAGCACATTGTCGAGCGACATGGACACGTCGGCGATGAGGATCTGCCAGGCTGCCTGGCCAAGGGTCTTGCGCGGGGCAGCACCTGCAACCTTGCCGTCCTTGTCGATGTCGCTTTCCGAAAGCGCCTCGATGGCCTGCGTTTCCTCGGCGTGGTTCTGGCGAAGCTCGCGCCACATCTTCCAGCACACCCACAACAGCAGCACGCCGCCGGCAAACAGCAGGCCGACGATTTGCAGCAACTGGGTCGTTGCGGCGGCAAAGCCGATGCGCAGCACGGTTGCTGCGACAATGCCGATGAGAATGGCCTTTGCGCGCTGGTCCTTGGGCAGGCCTGCAGCGGCAAGGCCGATGATGATCGCGTTGTCACCCGCCAGGACCAGGTCGATCATGATCACCTGGAATAGAGCGGTCATTGCTTCGGGAGTGAAAAATTCTGTCATGCGGCACCCTTTGCTTTCAGCTGGGGGCGGCGCGGCTTGCAATCATAGCCGTAGGCAACGCGGATTCCGCGCGTGTCAAAAAGTGCTGCTACAGCGTAGGGATTTCAAAAGCCAGGCCACCCGGATTGGAACGTCCAGTCCGACATCACAGTCCTGATGGACTGCCAGAGGGGCCCGGCCTGGTAGCGACTAGCTAATTGCCGGACGCGAGAAACTCAAGGCCAAATTTCGCAATGCAGAGCGGATTGGCGGCGATTAGCTGACCTCCCGGCGTGACGAGGGCACACACCGCATGGTACGCACGTCCTTCATGGCAGTGTGCAGGAGCGCGCGTGATAAGCCCGGAACAATTTCTGTCGTCGGTATTCTGGGCGCGGGAACTGCCGGAGGATGAGCGTGAGCGTGCGCGTCGCGGCATCATGCTGCGCATCCTTGAGCCGGGGACCTATTTCATCCATCGCGGCGATCGCATCGACAACTGGATCGGCGTCGTCAGCGGACTGTTGCGGCTGGGTTCGATCACCACCTCGGGCAAGGCCGTGACCTATGCCGGCCTGCCGCCGAGTTGCTGGTTCGGCGAAGGGTCGTTGCTCAAGGACGAGCCGCGCCAGTATGACGTTCTTGCCCTGCGGCGTACGCAGGTGGCACTACTCAACCGCTCGACATTTTTCTGGCTCTTCGAAAACAGCGTCGCCTTCGACCGGCTGCTGGTACGGCTCATCAACGAGCGGCTCGGGCAGTTCATTGCGCAGGTCGAGCATGATCGTACGCTCGATTCGACCGGCAAGGTGGCGCGCAGCCTGGCCTCGCTGTTCAACCCGGTGATCAGTCCCTTCGTCGGTTCGCACATCGACATCAGCCAGGAGGAGATCGGTTTGCTGGCCGGCGTGTCGCGGCCTGTAGCCAACCGAATCCTGCAAGAACTGGAAAAGGCCGGCTTGCTCCGCAATGAGAGCGGCGGCGTTACGATCCTGGATCTGGAAAAGCTGCGCGGCTACGGCGAGTAGCGCGGCCGCCGGCGTGGCGCGTGGTTTATGAATATCTATGATTTCAAAGGGTTAGGCGTGCAATTACGCCTAGGGCGCATGAGGCCGGTACCCAAGACTGAACATTGGCGTCCTGTCTGTCAAGCCAGCCCTTGAAAAAGCCTGCCAAGGTTGCGAGCTTCGATCCAACGACCGGGAACACCCGGCGATCTACGAGGGAACAAACGGGAGGCGTGCCTTTGGCACAAGGGAGCGTAACGCGCGAGCTCGATACGTTTGCCAAGCTGCTGTGCGAGCATGCTCGCCTGCGGCCCAACCGCCCGGCGATGCGTCACAAGGATCTCGGCATCTGGCGGACATGGGACTGGAGCGAGCTGGCCCAAACCATCCGCGCCTATGCCGCCGGCTTGCAGCAACTCGGTCTGGAGCGCGGCGCGACCATCGCCGTCATCGGCGCGAACCGGCCGGCCATGTACTGGACCATTCTCGCCGCGCAATGGCTGGGGGCGATCCCCGTGCCGGTCTATGCCGATGCGGTCGCGGACGAGATGGCCTATGTGCTCGACCACGCCGACGTCGCCTTTGCGGCGGTGCAGGATCAGGAGCAGGTCGACAAGCTGATCTCGGTCCAGGACCGCGTGCCGAAGCTCCGCACCGTTCTCTATGACGAGCCGCGCGGCTTGCGCGACTACGATCACAGCCGGCTCCACGCCATCCATGACATCATCGAGCAGGGGCGTGTCCGACTGGCGGCTGACGGCTCCGCGGCCGCTGCGATTGATACCGAGCGCGACCGCGGTCAGGCCAGCGACATCTCCATCATCCTCTATACCTCCGGCACGACAGGCCGCTCCAAGGGTGTGCTGCTGACCGCCGGCGGCTCGATCGCGGCTGCGCGCGATACCGTCACCTTCGACAAGCTGACCGACCGCGACGAAGTGCTCGCCTACCTGCCACTGGCCTGGGTCGGCGATCACTACCTCAACTACGCCCAGTCTATGGTCGCGGGCTTCTGCGTCGCTTGTCCCGAAAGCCGGGAAACGGCGGAAGCCGACACGCAGGAGATCGGGCCGAGCTTCTATTTCGCGCCGCCGCGCGTGTTCGAGACGCTGCTGACCCGGATCACCATCCGCATGGAGGATGCCGGAGCGCTCAAGCGCGGCATGTTCAATTACTTCATCGGAGTAGCTAGGCGTTGGGGCGAAAAGATCCTCGACGGCGAGAAGGTGCCGCTCGGCGCCCGCCTCGGCTATTCGATCGGGAACCTGCTGGTTTACGCGCCGCTGAAGAACGTGCTCGGCTTTTCCCGCATTCGCGTCGCCTACACGGCCGGCGAGGCAATCGGACCGGACCTGTTTTCCTTCTACCGGTCGCTCGGCCTCAACCTGAAGCAGCTCTACGGCCAGACAGAGGCCTTTCTCTATGTCACCGCGCAGCCTGACGGGCAGATCCGCGCCGGCACGGTCGGGCCGGCGACGCCCAATGTCGAGATCCGCATCGCCGACGATGGCGAGGTGCTCTATCGCTCACCCGGCCAGTTCGTCGGCTATTACAAGGACGCTGAACGCACGGCAGAAACGGTCACCCCGGAAGGTTACGTGAAGACAGGCGACGCCGGCTTCTTCGATCCCGACGGCCACCTCACCATCATCGACCGCGCCAAGGATGTCGGCAAGTTGAGCTCGGGCGCGCTGTTCGCGCCGAAATACATCGAAAACAAGCTGAAGTTCTTCCCCAACATCAAGGAAGCCGTGGCCTTCGGGCAGGACCGCGACTTCGTCACGGTCATGCTCAACATCGACCTGACGGCGGTCGGCAATTGGGCGGAACGCAAGAACATCGCCTACGGCTCCTACCAGGAGCTGGCGCAGCGCCCCGAGGTCTATGAAATGTTCACCGGTCACGTCGCCGAGGTGAACCGGGCGCTGGCCGCCGAGCCGCGTATGGCGGCGGCGCAGATCAAGCGCTTCCTTATCCTGCACAAGGAACTCGACGCCGACGACGGCGAGATGACGCGCACGCAGAAGGTTCGCCGTGGCTTCATCGCCGAACGCTACAAGCCTCTGGTCGACGCGCTCTACAATGGCTCGGAGGCCTCCGACATCTCGACCGAAGTGACCTTCGAGGACGGCCGCAAGGGTATCATATCCGCCAGGGTCCGCATCGCCGAGGCTGAGGTTGCGCAAGTCGCCAAGCTTGGGGTCGCCGCATGAACGCACCCGAAACACTGCTGGCGGTCGATGGCGTATCGCTGTCCTTCGGCGGGGTGAAGGCCATCACCGATGTGTCCTTCGACATCCGCAAGGGCGAGATCCGCGCCATCATCGGCCCCAACGGCGCCGGCAAGACCTCGATGCTGAACGTGGTCAACGGCTTCTACCACCCCCAGCACGGCCGCATCACCTACAAGGGCAAGACCCGTCCGCGCATGCGGCCCTATCAGGCCGCGAGCCAGGGCATCGCCCGCACCTTCCAGAACGTGGCGCTGTTCCGCGGCATGAGCACGCTCGACAACATCATGGTCGGCCGCACGCTGAAGATGCACCGCGGTCTGTTGTGGCAGATGCTGCGCTACGGCCCGGCGATGCGCGAGGAGATCGAGCACCGGCGCGTGGTCGAAGACATCATCGATTTCCTGCAGATCGAGGCGATCCGCAAGACGCCGGTCGGCAAGCTGCCCTACGGCCTGCAGAAGCGCGTCGAGCTTGGCCGTGCGCTGGCGATGGAGCCGGAGCTCTTGCTGCTCGACGAGCCGATGGCCGGCATGAACATCGAGGAGAAGGAGGACATGTGCCGCTACATCCTCGATCTCAACAAGCATTTCGGTACCACCATCGCCCTGATCGAGCACGACATGGGCGTGGTGATGGACCTGTCGGACCGCGTGGTGGTGCTCGAATACGGGCACAAGATTGCCGACGGCACGCCCGAAGTGGTCAAGGCCGATCCCAAGGTCATCGAGGCCTATCTCGGCGTGGGGCACTGACCATGCCGGTGTCTGGTGGAGGAGGAAAAATCCGCATGAACACGAGACGCAGGGCAGCGGAGACGACGGCAGGCGGCTCGGCATGTCGCCAGGCCTGTCCGACGCGCCGGGCCGGCTGAGGAGGGAGACCGATGCTCTACAACATCTTCATCGACCCCTTCGTGCAGATGGTGCAGATGCCCGACCTTTTGGTCCAGACCCTGTGGGAGGGGCTGGTGTCGGGCGTCCTCTATGCGCTGATCGCCCTTGGCTTCGTGCTCATATTCAAGGCGTCGGGCGTGTTCAACTTCGCCCAGGGCATCATGGTCGTGTTTTCAGCGCTTACCCTCGTCGGCTTCTACGAGAAGTTTTCGGCCGCGGGCTTTTCCGGCCACACCGCGGCCTTCGTCGCGCTGATCCTGACGGCGGGCGTGATGTTCGTGCTGGCGATGCTGGTCGAGCGCGTCGTGCTGAGGCCGCTGGTCAACCAGCCCGACATCATCCTGTTCATGGCGACGTTCGGCGTCACCTATGTGCTGATCGGCTTCGGCGAGATGGTGTTCGGCGGCGACCCCAAGCAGATGATCGCCAGCGAGCTGTTCCTGCCCAGCGGCTCGGTCGACGTCGAGATGCTCGGCGGCCTTGTCAGCTTCCAGAAGATCGACATCGCCGCCGCCGTCATCGCCTCCGTGATGATCGTCGGGCTCGCCCTGTTCTTCCAGAAGACCCGCATCGGCCGGGCCTTGCGCGCCGTTGCCGACAGCCACAAGGCAGCGCTTTCGGTCGGCATATCGCTCAACCAGATCTGGGTTATCGTCTGGTTCGCCGCCGGCCTGGTCGCACTGGTGACCGGCATCATGTGGGGCGCCCGTTCCGACGTCTCCTTCGCGCTCGAGATCGTGGCGCTCAAGGCGCTGCCGGTGCTGGTGCTGGGCGGGCTGACCTCGGTGCCCGGCGCGATCGTCGGCGGGCTGATCATCGGCATCGGCGAAAAGCTCGGCGAATTCTACTGGGGCCCCCTGCTCGGCGGCGGCATCGAGAGCTGGTTTGCTTACGCCATAGCCCTGCTGTTCCTGCTGTATCGGCCGCAGGGTCTGTTCGGCGACAAGATAATCGAGCGGATCTGACACCATGTTCTATCGCGAGACGGGCCAGTTCAAGCAAAGCTACGCGGCCGACCAGGCAGTGTTCCCGATCCTGCAGGACCGGTTCGGCCTGGCCTTCATCCTGCTCATCGCCTTCGTCGCGGTGCCCCTGTTCGGCAACGAGTTCTTGCTTGCCTCGGTGATGGTGCCGTTCCTGATCCTGTCGTTGGGCGCAATCGGGCTCAACATCCTTGTCGGCTACACCGGACTGCTCTCCCTCGGCTCGGCCGCCTTCATGGGGGTCGGCGCCTATTCGGCCTACAAGCTGTCGACCATCTTTCCAGGCGTCAACATCCTGGTCTGGATCCTCTGCTCGGGCTTCTTCGCCGCAGGCATCGGCGTGCTGTTCGGCCTGCCGTCGCTGCGCATCAAGGGCTTCTACCTGGCGGTCGCGACGCTGGCCGCGCAGTTCTTCCTGCAGTGGTGCTTCGTGCGCATCAGCTGGCTCTACAACGACAATCCGTCCGGCGCCATCGAAGTGCCGGCGCGGAAGCTGTTCGGCCTGGCCATCACCGGACCCTCGGCCACGCCCGTCACGCGCTACCTCGTGGTGCTGGTCATCGTCGTCGTCATGACCCTGCTCGCCTCCAACATCGTCCATGGCAGGATCGGCCGCACCTGGATGGCGGTGCGCGACATGGACATTGCAGCGCAGCTGATGGGCATCCGCCTTTTGCCGGCAAAGCTGCTCGCGTTTGCGGTGTCGTCCTTCTACTGCGGCGTTTCGGGCGCGCTCATGGTCTTCCTCTGGCTCGGGGCCGCCGAGCCATCGGCCTTCGACATCAAGCTGTCGTTCCTTTTGCTGTTCATGGTCATCATCGGTGGCCTCGGCTCGATGATCGGCAGCTTCTTTGGCGCAGCGCTGATCCACATCCTGCCGATCGTCATCCGCATGCTGCCCGAGGCGCTTGGCCTGCCCATTGCTGCCGCAACGGTGGAGCACCTGACGTATCTGATCGTCGGCGCCCTCATCATCTTTTTCCTGATCGTCGAACCGCACGGCCTCGCGCGGCTCTGGCAGATCGCCAAGCAGAAGCTTCGTGTGTGGCCCTTCCCTTACTAGGGGCCATGCACAAGACGGAATTGCAAAAGAAGTAGGGAGGAGAACGAAATGTCGCTCAAGAACTGGCTATACGCACTTTCTGCAGCAGCATCGCTGACCTTGCCGGCCGTGCACGGCGCGCAGGCCCAGGAAGAATCGATCTACGTGCCGCTGTTCACCTATCGCACCGGCCCGTTTGCCGGGTCCGGAACGCCGATCGCCAACGGCATGCACGACTACCTGACGCTTCTCAACGAGCGCGACGGCGGCATCGGCGGCGTCAAGCTGATCGTTGAGGAGTGCGAGACCGGCTACGACACCAAGAAGGGCCTCGAATGTTATGAATCGGTGAAGCCCAAGAAGCCGGTGATCGTCAATCCGTGGTCGACAGGCATCACCTTGCCGCTGATCCCCAAGGCGGCCGTGGACAAAATCCCGGTGCTGTCGATGGCCTACGGCCTGTCGGCCTCGGCCAAGGGCGACACCTTCCCATGGATCTTCAACCCGCCGGCAACCTACTGGGACGGCTTCACCCAGATCCTGCAATACATCGCCACCCAGGAAGGCGGCGGCATCGACAAGCTCAAGGGCAAGAAGATCGGCTACATCTATCTCGACGCCAGCTTCGGCCGCGAGCCGCTGCCGCTGATCGAGCAGCTGTCGAAGGAACTCGGCTTCGAGGCCAAGCTCTATCCGGTGGCCGCCGCCGACATGCAGAACCAGTCGTCGCAGTGGCTGAGCGTTCGCCGCGACAAGCCCGACTACATGATCCTCTACGGCTGGGGCGCGCTGAATGCCACCGCCGTCAAGGAAGCGGTGAAGACCAACTACCCGATGGAGAAGTTCATCTCGATCTGGTGGCCGAGCGAGGATGACGCCAAGGGTGCCGGCGACGGCGCAAAGGGCTTCAAGACGCTGAACTGGCATGCCGTTGGTGCGGACTTCCCGCTTCTCGCCGACATCCAGAAGCACGTCGTCGATGCCGGCAAAAGCCAGGTTTCTGGCAAGGACAAGGTCGGCCAGGTTCTCTACAACCGCGGCATCTACAATTCGATGCTGATCGCCGAGGCGATCCGCAAGGCGCAGGAGATCACCGGCAAGAAGGCGGTCACCGGCGAGGACGTTCGCCGCGGCCTGGAAGGCCTCAACATCGATGAGGCGCGGCTCAAGGAAATCGGCCTCGAAGGCTTCACCGGTGCGGTCAAGCTCTCCTGCGCCGACCACAACGGCCACTTCTCGACCTTCGTCCAGAGCTGGAACGGCACCACCTACGAGAAGGTGTCCGACTACATCGCGCCGATGAGCGACAAGGTCGGGCCGCTGCTCGATGCCGACGCCAAGGCCTATGCCGAGAAGAACGCACCGTGGCCGGCCCGCGCCGAGGCCTGCGACGCCTCGTAAGGCTGCAGCTTGAACCCTGTCCCTTCCCCGTCAGGGGGAGGGACCTTTGTCCCGGAGCTTGCTGATGTCTGAACATGCTTCCAACGCGGTCGAGCCGGCCCGCCCGATGCTGTCGGTCAACAACATCGAAGTGATCTACGATCACGTCATCCTCGTTCTCAAGGGCGTGTCGCTGACTGTCCCGCAGGGCGGCATCGTCGCCATCCTCGGCGCCAATGGCGCCGGCAAGACGACGACGCTGAAGGCGATCTCAAATCTTCTGCATGCCGAGCGCGGCGAGGTCACCAAGGGCTCGATCGAGTTCGACGGTGAACGTGTCGACAGCCTCAGCCCGAACGAGTTGGTGCGGCGCGGCTGCATCCAGGTGATGGAGGGGCGGCACTGCTTCGGCCATCTCAGCATCGAGGAAAACCTGCTCACCGGTGCCTTCACGCGGCGCGACGGCAACCGCGCCATCCGTGACGACCTCGACATGATCTACGGCTACTTCCCCCGGCTGAGGCAGCGCCGATCGTCGATGGCCGGCTACACCTCGGGCGGCGAGCAGCAGATGTGCGCCATCGGCCGCGCCATGATGAGCCGTCCCAAGATGATCCTACTCGACGAGCCGTCGATGGGGCTCGCGCCGCAGGTGGTCGACGAGATCTTCGAGATCGTCAAGGACCTGAACGACAAGCAGGGCGTGTCGTTCCTGGTGGCCGAGCAGAACACCAACATGGCGCTGAAATACGCCACCTACGGCTACATCATGGAAACCGGCCGCATCGTCATGGATGGCGACGCCGCCTCGTTGCGCGACAACGAGGACGTCAAGGAATTCTATCTCGGCATTGGCGGCGAGGGCCGCAAGTCGTTCCGCGAGGTCAAGAGCTACAAGCGGCGCAAGCGCTGGCTCGCCTGAACCGCTTCATTTTCCGGGTGCTGCGCGGTCATGCCGTTGGGCGGCGCGCCCTCATCGTCCAGAACCTAGGTGAACCATGGTCACGAACGCACATTACGATGCCGCGGAAACCCAGGATCCGGCCGTCCGCGAGGCCGCACTTTTTGCTAGGCTGCAGTCGCTGCTCGATGGCGCGCAAGCCGGCGCGCCGGCGCTGCGCCAGCAGCTCGAGGGCATTGCGGCTGCGAGCCTCATCGACCGTGCAGCGCTCCAGCAGGTGCCGGTCATCCGCAAGGGCGACCTGCTTGCCCTGCAGGCCAAGGATCCGCCCTTCGCCGGCCTGTCGCCCGTCAGGCCAGGCGCGCTGAAGCGCCTGCTCGTCTCCCCCGGGCCGATCTTCGATCCCGAAGGCCGCGGCGACGACTGGTGGGGGGCCGCGCGGGCCCTTTTCGCGTCCGGCATGCGTCGGGAAGACATCGTCCACAATGCCTTCAGCTACCACCTGACACCGGGCGGCCACATGATGGAATCGGGTGCCCATGCGCTCGGCTGCGCGGTGATCCCCGCCGGTGTCGGCAACACCGACCAACAGGTCGAGGCGGTCGTAGCGCTCAAGCCGTCCGGCTATATAGGCACGCCCGACTTCCTCAAGATCCTGCTCGACCGCATGAGTGCCACCGGTGCCGTCAATCCGTTCCGCCACGCCTTGGTATCGGGTGCCGCGTTCCCGGCCTCGCTGCAGCAGGAGATCGCCGGCGCCGGCATCGACGCCTACCAGGCCTATGCCAGCGCCGAACTCGGCGTCGCCGCCTATGAGACCACGGCGCGCTCGGGCCTTGTCGTCAACGAGGGGCTGATCGTCGAGATCGTACGCCCGGGCACCGGCGAGGCTGTGGCCGATGGCGAGGTTGGCGAGGTCGTGGTCACACGCCTCGTCCCGGAATATCCCTTGCTGCGTTTCGGCACCGGCGACCTGTCGCGGGTGCTCTCCGGCCTCAGCTCCTGCGGCCGTACCAACATGCGGCTCGCCGGCTGGATGGGCCGCGCCGACCAGCGCACCAAGGTCAAGGGCATGTTCGTCGACCCGGCCCAGGTTGCCGCCATCGGACGCAGGTTTTCCGGTCTCGGCCGGCTTCGCCTCGTCGTCGGCCGCGACGGCGCACAGGACACGATGCTGCTCAAGGCCGAAGCCGGCGCGGCGAGCGACGAACTCCGTGTTGAGCTCGAGGCGGCATTGCAGGCCGCGACCAAGATGAAGGGCGCCGTCGAGATCGTCGCCCCCGGCAGCCTGCCCAATGACGGCAAGGTCATCGCCGACGAACGTCCGCTCGAATAGTCCCCGGCAGCCGCTGCCTCAGTAGGCTGTCCGGTAGATCGACAGGATGTCGCCTCGCGCCAGTTCGCGCGGGTTGTTGTCGAGCAGACGGCGGATGGCGAAGGCGTCGTCTGCCATCGTCTCCAGGTCGTTCTCCGGCACGCCGAGCTGGGACAGCCTCATCTCGATGCCGAGCGAGGCGCAATAGTCATGCGTCGACCCGAACACGTCCTGCACGGCATTCGCCTCTGGCAGGCCGAGTGCTGATAGGATGTGCCCGGTCTTTTCCGAGGCCGCCGGCAGGTTGAAGGCGAGCACATGCGGGAAGATCAGTGCGTTGGCCGCACCATGGGCGATGTGCCAGCGCGTGCCCAGCGGATAGGCGAGCGCATGGCCGCCGGCGGTGTTGACCGGGCCCAGGCAGAAGCCGCCATAGAGCGAGGCGAGCGCCAGCCCGGCGCGGGCCTCGACGTTGCTGCCGTCCTTGACCGCGCGGGCGAGATAGCGGCCGACCAGCTTCACCCCTTCCAGCGCGTAGAGGTCAATCATCGGATGCGCCTTCTTGTTGGTGTAGGCCTCGACGCAATGGGCCATGGCATCGACGCCGGTGGCGGCGGTGACGGCCGGTGGCACGGTCATCGTCAGCGCCGGGTCGACGATGGCGATGTCGGCCAGCATCTCGATGCTTTCGACGGCGAGCTTGGCTTGCGTCTCCGGGTCGGTGACCAGGGCGCGGATGCCGGCCTCGCTGCCGGTGCCCGACGTCGTCGGCACCTGGGCGAGCGCGACCCGGCGCTTGGCCGCCTTGCCGACGCCGACGATGTCCTGCAGCCGCTGCCCGCTACCGGCCATCACCGAGACGAGCTTGGCGAGATCCATCGCGCTGCCGCCGCCGAAACCGACGATCAGGTCGGCTTGCGACAGCGCGGCAAGTTCCAGCACTTTTTCGAGATTGGGCAGGTCCGGTTCAGGGCGCACTTCGCCGAAGACGACCGTTTCGATGCCGAGATCGAGTGTCGCCACGCGCGTGGCATTGAAGGCGTCGGCGACGACGAGTGCCTTCTTGGCGTTGCGCGCCTTCACCCAGCCGGCAAGCCGGGAAACCACGCCGGGACCGAATTCGATGACCGGAGGCCGAACGATCGATATGGGCATGCTGAGACCGGTCATCGTCTATGCTCCTGCTGGATATGGTCGCCGCGATCAGGCATCAGCTGTCGGCCGGGGAGAGGCGGACGTATTTGATGGCGCGGCGGAAATAGGTGAAGGCGACGTGGATCGTGCCGTCGTCAGTCGCCAGGATCGACGGGTAGGAAAACTCGCGGTTCAGCCCGTCCTTCGAATTGTTGGTCAGGCAGAAGCCATCGCCGGTCTCGAGGTCGATCCGTTCGCCGAAGGTTGCGCCGCCATCGGACGAGAAGGCGAGGCTGAGCGGCGCGCGCGGCACGCCCCAGACGGCCTTGCGGCCCTCCGGCTCGGCAGCAGGCTCGGTCGCGACCGGCTCGTCGCCCTCGATCTCGTCATAGAGCGAAAGGCGCCGGTCATCCGACATCGACGCATTGGCGTGGTTGTACACGATGGCAATGCGGCCATCGCCTGTTTGCACGGCCTGGACCGACGAATTATTGTTGGGCAGCTCGGTCGTTTCAGGGGCGCTCCAACGGCGGCCGCCGTCATGCGAGCGGCTGCGCAGCACCTGCTCGGAGAAGCGGTTGCGGTAAAGCGCTACCATCTCGTCACCGCCGAGCGGCACGATGTTCATGTGCACGGCGCCGATGCTGTCGGGCACGTCATGCATGGTCCAGCTTGTGCCGGCATCGGTGGAGATGAGCACGGCAGCGGTGTCGACATCGCCGCTCCAGCGCGTCCCCGGTCGGCCGATGCAGCGGAACACCGGCAGCAGCCACTCGCCGCGATCGTTGATGATGATCGGTTGGCGTACGAAGGTCCCGGGGATGTCGCAGAGCACCGACACCTCGCCGAAGCTCTTGCCGCCATCCTCGGAGATGCGTCGCTTGACGATAGCGCCGTCCTGGTGGCCCGAGGTCTGCGAGGTGTAGAGCAGGCACACCTTGCCGTCGGGCGCGTTGAACAGCAGTGGGTTCTGTTCTGATTTCTGCGCATCGTCCGACATCTTTTCCGGTGCCGACCAGGTGTCGGAACCGGGTGCCAGACGCGACAGGTAGACCGAGATGTCGCCCATGCCTTCCATCGTGCCGCCGAACCAGACGCAGGCGAGCGTGCCGTCGGGCAGCAGGCTGAGGTTCGCGGCGTGGTTTTGCACCGTCGGCGATGGCAGGAACGCGTCGGCGCGTCCCACAGACACCTGATGCAACTTGCCGTCCATCTGCGCGGCAACATCCGCGTGGGTCATGACTGCAGCGGATGATTGTGCTTGGGCCGCGTTGGTGGTCATCGAAACCTCCTTACGGCAGCTGTTCGAGCTGCGGCTTCAGCTCTGCCATCTCGCCGTCGCTCAAGCCGACCAGCGGCGGCCGCAGCCGCTGCCATGCCTTCTCGCCATGCTTCAGGCCGACCATCGCCTTGATGGTCGGGATCTGGGCGTAGCTGTTGGAGAGGTTGCGCCAGGCGTTGATGCGCGCCTGCGCCGCCTCGACCTTTGCCTGTTCGGTCGGGTTGGCATGGTTGTCGAACACGGTGCGCAGCGAATCCGCGATCAGGTTGGACGTCGCCGTGATGCAGCCCGCTCCGCCTTCGCGCAAAAGCGGCAGCATCAGCGGATCGGCGCCCGGGAACACCGCGAAGCCGGGATAGGCCTTCACCAGCGCCTGCATGTTGGCGAAATCGCCCTTGGATTCCTTGATGCCGACGACGGTTTTCGGGAAGGCCTGGATCAGCCGGCCGACGAGTTCCACTGACAGCGGAATGCCCGACACCTGGGGGATATGGTAGAGCACGACCTTGAGCCGGTCGTCGGCGACGCCTTCGAGGATGCGGGCATAGGCGTCGAACAGCCCGCTATCGGACACGCCCTTGTAGTAGAAGGGCGGTAGCATCACGACCTTCTCGATACCGATCGACAGCGCATGGCGGGTCAGCTCGATGGTTTCGGGGATGGCGGCGACGCCGGTGCCGGGCATCAGCTTGTCGGCATCAACGCCTGCCTTGACGACGCGTTCCAGCATTGCCTTGCGCTCGCCGAGCGAGAACGAATTGGCCTCGCCGGTCGTGCCGAGCAGCGCCACACCATGGCAGCCCTCGTCGAGCAGCCTTTGGCAGTGCGCAGCCAGCAGGCCGTGGTCGGGCGAAAGGTCGGCATTGATCGGCGTGGCGGCGGCGGAGAAGACGCCGGAAATGGCGAAATTGGTCATGCGGTCACCCGAGGCGTTCCGGCGAGCTTGCGCGCATAGGCGATCGCCGCGTTCATGTTGACGTGATTGGCCTTGCCGGTCCCGGCAATGTCGAAGGCGGTGCCGTGGTCGACCGAGGTGCGGTCGATGGGCAGGCCGAGCGAAATGTTGACCCCGCTGTCGAAGGCGACGAGCTTCATCGGGATGTGACCCTGGTCGTGATACTGCGCGACCACGAGGTCGAAGGCACCCGAATAGGCGCGGTGGAAGACCGTGTCGGGCGGAACCGGACCGTAGGCGTCGATGCCCTCGGCCTTGGCCGCGGCCACTGCGGGAGCGATGAACTCGTCGTCCTCGGTGCCGAACAGGCCGTTCTCGCCACAATGCGGGTTGAGGCCGGCGACCGCGATGCGCGGGTTTTCAATGCCGATGCGGCGCAGATGGCGATACCCGGTACGAATGGTCTCGAGGATGCGCTCCGGCTTCACCCGGGCGATCGCCTCTTGCAGCGACACATGCGTCGAGACGTGGATCACCGACATGCGTTCGGCGGCGAGCAGCATCCAGGACGAGCGCGAATTGGTGAGATGCGCCAGCATGCCGGTGTGGCCGTCATAATGGTGGCCGGCAAGGTTCAGCGCTTCCTTGTTGATCGGCGCGGTGACGATGCAGCCGATCTCGCCTGCGGTCGCCGCCTCCACCGCACGCGCAATGAAGCGGAACGAGGCGTCGCCGGCACGGGTGTCGATCTTGCCGAAGGCGATTGGGCCGCCCTCGATGGCGACATGCTCGACGGCCACCGTGTCGGCTCCATCGGAGACCAAGGCGAATTTCAGCGGCGCGCCGACAATCCTTGCCGCCGCCTCCAGGCTGTCGCGATTGCCGAAGACGCGCATGGTGGCGCGGTCGGCGGCATTCATTTCGGCCAGCGACTTGCAGATGATCTCGGGGCCGACCCCGGCGGGGTCCCCCATGGTGATGCCAATCGTGCGGCTAGAACTCGCCATCGCTCCCTGTCCGTCTTGTCCGCAGGCAGTGCCGGTCGTTCGGCGCCCCGCTTGCTGGAATCCTCCCGAGCGCATGCCCCTCGGGGGCGCAAACTGCACTTGGCTTTATGGTCGGAAACTGATCGCAAGCAGGCAAGTTGTCAAGTTGCTTTTTCCGATGTCAGATCGCAGCTTGAATCTGATGGTGCTGTACAACATTGATTTCTAAAGAGATTTTATTGTACATTTCACCGAGGGCTAATTTTCGTGCCGCGCTATCTGAAAAAATGAATTGACATGTTTACAATATGGCGGCATTTGTTCGGCCACGGTTGCCGCTTCCGTGTCTGCTGCCATTGCATCCGACCAGAGCATCGCCGTTCATGGATTTCACGGGAGGAATGTCATGTCGAAACGGATTTCCGAGACTGCACGGCCACGCGCCGGGATGACCCGCCGCGATGCGCTCAGGCTCGGCCTGGGCGGTGCTGTCGGCTTCACCTTGCTCGGGCTCGATGCCAAGATCGTCTTTGCGCAGGAAGGTCAGGTGCTGAAGGTCGCCAACCCTGCCTTCAACCAGGACTGGTCGCCGCTGCGCGGCGGCGGCGTGCCTTATCGCTGGAACTCGGCCTGGTGGGCCTCGCCGATGTATTTCGACAGCGAAGGCAAGATCCACCCTTACGTCTTCGCGAGTTGGGAAGGCTCGGCCGACTCCAAGACCTGGACCTTCAAGCTCGATCCCAAGGCGACCTTCTCCGACGGCAGCAAGATCACCTCGGGCGACGTCGCCGGTTCGTGGAACGTGGCTGCGATGCCCGGCACCAAGAGCCAGCGCGCCGATCAAGTCTTGGCCAAGGTCGCTGGCTTCGCCGAGGTGACCGGCGGCACCGCCACCGAAATCTCGGGCGTCGCCACGCCTGATGAGGGCACCGTCGTCGTGACGCTGACCGAAGCCGACCCGATTTATTTCATGCGCGTCGCCAACCATATCGTGCCGATCACCAAGGCCTCGCAGTCGCGCGGCGAAGACGGCAACGAGATCCAGGACTGGTTCACGCCGGATGCAGGTGCGGTCTATTCCGGCCCGTTTAAGCTGACCAGCATCGACATCGACAGCGGCAAGCTGGTGTTCGAACCCAACGAGAATTTCTTCGGCCCGAAACCCAAGCTCACCCGCATCGAGATCACCTCGATCGAGGACAATGTGACGGCGACTTCGCTGCTCAAGTCGGGCGAATTCAACGCCCACACCGAGCTCGTCACCTCGACCATCGTCCAGGACCTCGGCGCCGACTTCGCCGCCGGCCCGATCATCCCGACCGGCCAGCACTTCTGGTTCAATTCCAAGCGCGCGCCGATGGACGATCCCAAGGTCCGCCAGGCCTTGATCATGGCGGTCGACCGCGATGGACTGATGAAGGCCTCGTTCCCCGACGGCCCGCACAAGAAGACCGACCAGATCCTCAACTCGGTGCCCGGCGCCGACAATTCCGGCTTCGAGCCTTATCCCTACGATCCGGAGGGCGCCAAGAAGCTGCTTGCCGAGTCGACCTATGGCGGCCCCGAGCGCCTGCCCAAGATCCTGTTCGTTGGCATCTCTTCGCCGGCCAACGAGGCGGCGGCCCAGTTCATCGCCGAGCAGTGGCGCCAGAATCTCGGCATCACCGCCGTCGACATGAAGCCGCAGCAGGACGCCTATGCCGGTCCGGACCAGAACGCGGTGCAGATCTTCCGCGACGACGTCGGCACCCGCGTGCCCGATGCGGCGAGCTATCTCGCCGGCTCGATCGCTTCGACCTCGTCCAACGCCCAGAACAAGCTCGGCGGCTACAAGAACGACAAGGTCGACCAGTTGCTGGCCGAAGCCGCTAGCAAGGCGGCGGACGACCCGCAGCGCATTGCCCTTGCCCAGGAAGCCCAGAAGACCTTCCGCGAGGACTGGACCTTCATCCCCTGGTACGCGCAGGCGATGTCGCGTTGGGCCAATGCCAATGTGAAGGGCATCGACAAGAACCTCGACTGGCAGGTTGTCGCCCCTTGGGAAATCACCGTCGGCTGATGCCCCGGTGAAGCGCACGGGGGCTCGGCCCCCGTGTTATGCTCCTCTTTGGAACTTACCGAGCGGTGGGAGGCCGCCCGCCATGCTGCGTTATATTGCAACACGGCTGCTGCTGTGGATCCCGTCCGTTCTGCTGGTCATGCTGGCCGTCTATGCCATGGCCTATTTCGGCGCCGGCGACCCGATCAAGCTGATCTTCCTGCGCGCCCCCGGCGACGTCGCCTACAATCCCGAGAAGATCGAGGCGATCCGCGATGCCGCCGGCCTCAACCGGCCGTTTCTCGTCCAGTTCGGCAGCTATATCCTCAACCTGATCCAGGGCAATTTCGGCAATTCGCTGACCTCGGGCCGTTCGGTGTGGGCGATGGTTTCGGCCGCGGCCCCGGTCTCGTTCAAGCTCGGCCTCTGCGCCGTCATCCTGACAGCCATCGTAGCCGTTCCGCTTGGCATGATTGCGGCGATGAACCAGAACACCAAGATCGACTATGCGATCCTCGGCTCGGCGCTGTTCCTGTGGGCGATCCCGGCCTATGTCGCCGGCCCGCTTCTGATGGTGCTTTTGATCCTTTTCCTGCCCGGTGGCAGCGTTCCCTATGGCTGGGGCGGCATCTTTGACGCACGCATCATCCTGCCGCTGCTCGTTCTTTCCTTCCAGCCGATCGCGCTGATCGTGCGCCAGACCCGCGCCGCCGTCATCGAGGTGCTGTCGGAGGATTTCGTCCGCACTGCCCGCGCCAAGGGCGTGCCCGAAATGGTGGTGGCGTTCCGCCACATCCTCAGGCCCGTGCTGACGCCCGTCGTCACCCAGCTCGGCCTGATCATGATCACTATCGTCAACGGCGCCATCTTCGTCGAGCTGGTGTTCGGTCTTCCCGGCCTCGGCCGGCTCACCGTCTCGGCGCTGACCAATTCCGATTATCCCGTCATCCTCGCCATCACGCTGATCGGCTCGTTCCTGGTGATGCTGTCGAACCTTCTGGTCGACGTGCTCTATCCGCTGCTCGATCCGCGCGCCAACGACACGATGAGGAGCCGCTGACATGACGATGACCCCCGTCAATCTCTCCTCCACCGTGGCCGACGACGAGCCCCCCGTCAGCCTGTGGCGCGATGCCTGGCACCGCCTGCTGCGCAACAAGCTGGCGGTCGCCGGTCTCGCCGTCGTCATCCTGCTCGCCTTCGTCGCCGTCTTCGGTCCCTGGCTGACGCCCTACGATTTCCTCACCCAGGACCTCGCCGCCCGTAATCAGGCGCCGTCGCTGGCACATCTGTTCGGCACCGACGATCTCGGCCGCGATGTCTTCTCCCGCGTCGTCTACGGCACCCGCACCGCCTTCGTGGTGGCGATCGTCGTGACGACGATCGCCGTCGTCATCGGCGTCACCCTCGGCGCCATGGCCGGCTACTTCGGCGGCCTCTTCGACCGCATCGTGATGTGGTTCACGGACATGACCATGTCGGTGCCCAACCTGTTGCTGGTCGTCGTCATCAATGCCTCGCTCAAGACGCCGCTCACCGCCTGGATGGAAGCGCGCTACCAGGCGACGCTCAACCCGTTCTACCGCGAGACCATCTGGGTCGATTTCCTGCTGGTGTTCGGCTCGATGGCCCTGATCAGCTGGCCGCCCTATGCCCGCCTCGTCCGTGCCCAGGTACTGTCGATCCGCGGCCGGCCCTATGTCACGGCGGCGCGCGCGCTTGGCCTGACCAACCGCCTGATCCTGATACGCTACATCGTTCCCAACGCCATCGGCCCGCTGATCGTCTCGGTCAGCGCCGGCCTCGGAACGGCGATGGTTCTGGAAAGCGCATTCTCCTTCCTCGGCGTCGGCGTCAATCCACCCACGCCCAGCTGGGGCAACATGATTTCCGACGGCCTGCGCGTCTGGCAGCACTATCCGCATCTGCTCGCCGCACCCGCAGCCGTGCTCGGCCTCGCCACCGTCGCCTTCTCCTTCCTCGGCGACGGCCTCAATGACGCTCTCAACCCGAGGGGCAGCAAATGACCGCTCCCGCAGACAACAAGCCGCTGCTCGACGTGCGCGGCCTCACCATCGAGATCGAAACCCGCCGTGGCCCGGCCATCATCGTCGACGGCATCAATTTGACCGTCGGCAAGGGCGAGACCGTCGGCGTCGTCGGCGAGTCCGGCTGCGGCAAGAGCCTGACCATGCTCTCCCTGGTGCGGCTGCTACCCAACAAGATCAAGGTCAAGGGCGGCACCGCCGAGTTCGCCGGCCGCGATCTCCTCAAGATGTCGAAGTCGGAGCTGCGCCAGGTGCGCGGTGGCAAGATCGGCTTTGTCTTCCAGGATCCGATGACCTCGCTCAACCCGGTGATGCGCATCGGCGACCAGCTCTGCGAGCCGCTCATCTATCATCGCAACATGAGCAAGGCCGACGCCCGCAAGCGCGCCATTGAATTGCTGAGACTGGTCGGTATCCCAGGCCCCGAGCAGCGCATCACCGCCTATCCGCACGAACTGTCCGGCGGTATGCGCCAGCGCGTGATGATCGCCATGGGCCTTGCCTGCGATCCGGAACTTTTGATCGCCGACGAGCCGACGACCGCACTCGACGTCACCATCCAGGCACAGATCGTTGACCTGGTGAAGGACCTGCGCAAGAAGCTCAACATGTCGGTGGTGTGGATCACCCACGACCTCGCGCTGATCGCCGGCCTCGTCGACCGCGTCGCCGTGCTTTATGCCGGAACCGTGGTCGAGGACGCGCCGGTCGGCGAACTCTTCGCGCGCCCGACCCATCCCTACACACGCGGCTTGCTCGCCTCGATCCCGAAACTCTCCGACGAGCAGGCGAGCCGCCTGTCGTCGATCGGCGGCACGCCGCCCGAGCCGGGCCGTCGCCCCAAGGGCTGCCCATTCGCGCCGCGATGCGCCCTGGCAGAAAGCGTCTGTCATGAGAGCGTGCCGGTGCTCGAGTCGGTCGCAGGCACCAGCGGCCACCGCGTCGCCTGCTTTGTCGCCCAGCGCCAGATGAAGGAGGCCGCGTGATGGCTGCCGAACCGCTGATCAAGGTCGAGAACCTCGTCAAGCATTTCGTCGTCCGCCTCGGCGCCTTCGGCGAGCGCGGCGCCACCGTGCACGCAGTCGACGACGTCAACTTCGACATCTTCGCCGGCGAAACGCTTTCCTTGGTCGGCGAATCCGGCTGTGGCAAGTCGACCACCGGCTTCACCTTGCTTAACCTGCAGAAGGCCACATCAGGTAAAGTCATCTTCCAGGGCGAGAACATCGTCTCGCTCGACGAGAAGCGCATGCGGCCCTATCGCCGCGAACTGCAGATCGTCTTCCAGGACCCCTATTCGACACTCAACCCGCGCATGACAATCGGCGAAGTCGTCGGTGAGCCGATCCTGTTCCACAAGCTCGCCACCAAGGCCGAATTGCCGGAAAAGGTGACACGTCTGCTGGCCGATGTCGGGCTGCCCGCACGCTTTGCCTCGCGCTATCCGCATGAGCTGTCCGGCGGCCAGCGCCAGCGCGTGGCGATTGCCCGCGCGCTCGCCTGCCAGCCGAAATTCATCGTCTGTGACGAGGCGATTTCGGCCCTCGACGTCTCGGTCCAGGCGCAGATCATCAACCTTTTGCTCGACCTGCAGGAAAAATACGGGCTGACCTATCTGTTCATCGCCCACGACCTTGCTGTCGTGCGCCATATCAGCGACCGCGTCGGGGTCATGTATCTCGGCCGTCTTGCGGAACTCGCGACGCGCGAACAGCTCTTTTCCAACCCGCTCCACCCATACACCAGGGCGCTGCTTTCGGCAGTGCCGGAGGCCGACCCGGAACTCGAAAAGACGCGTCAGCGGCAGATCCTCGTCGGCGACGTGCCGAGCCCGCTGGCGCCGCCGGCCGGCTGCCGCTTCCACACGCGCTGCCCGATCGCCATGGACAAGTGCCGCGCGGTGGTTCCCGAATGGCGCGAGGTTGTTCCCGGCCACCACGTCGCCTGCCATGCCGTCGAAGTGGGGGCGGCGGGATGACGCTGATGCTCGCCATCGTCGCCGACGACCTGACCGGAGCGCTCGACACGTCGGCGCCCTTCGTTGCGTCGGGCCTCGAGGTGGCGGTGGCGATGATACCGGAGGCGACCGCCAAGGCGCTTGCCAGCGAGCCTGACATCTTTGCCGTCAGCACCGCCTCGCGGGCGCTGTCGGCCGACGTCGCCTCGGCCCGGGTACGCGACATGGCCAAGCGGTTGATGCCGCATGCCCCTGGTATCGTGATGAAGAAGATCGACTCGCGCCTGAAGGGCAATGTCGGCGCGGAAGCCGACGCGCTGGCCGAAGCATCGGGTCGCAACGCGCTGGTGGTGGCACCTGCGGTTCCAGACCAGGATCGCACGACGCGCGATGGCGCCGTCGTCGGCCGCGGCGTCGAAACGCCTCTGCCGATCCTGCCGGCATTTGCCGGCTCCACCAGACGCGTTTCCGTCCGCAATGCGGCGACAGACGCCGAACTCGACCGGGTGGTTGCCGAGACCGATTGGAGCGACGCCGTTGCCGTTGGGGCGAGGGGGCTGGGCCTCGCCTTCGCCCGCCGTCTCCACGCCAACTTCAGGCCCACCGCCGCGCCGACAAGCGATCGGAACGTGCTGTTTGCCTTCGGCTCGCGCGATCCCATCACCGACCAGCAAGTGGCCCGACTGCTTCAGGACAACCCCGATTCCGGCGTCGCGGACGCCCTCGATGGCCTCTTCGCGCTTCCCTATGACACGATCTTGCCAATGGTCGTGCGCTGCACCGGCGAGATGGTCGAGGAGCCGGGTCGCATCGCCGCCCGTTTCGCCGAGCAGGTCGCCGACGCCGTCGAGCGCCTTCGCCCGTCGACGCTGGTCATGGGCGGCGGCGATACGGCGCTGGCCATACTTGGCGCGCTTGGCGCCGACGTGCTATTTCCGCAAGGCGAGGTGGCGCCGGGCCTGCCCTGGTTCACCATCGCGACACGCCATGGCGAGGGGCTGCGCTGTGTCGTAAAATCCGGTGGATTCGGGACGGTCGCGGTTCTTTCCGATCTCTTGCGACCGCCGAGCCGGGAACAGGCGGAACACACATGACGACCGAATTGCAGCAGGACGGAACAGAGCCGGACGCGACCGAGGCAGGCGAAAAGCCGGGCAACGGTAGCGCCAAGGGGGCCTCCAAGGCACCCAAGCTGGTCGACAAGGTGTTCGACCAGCTGCAGGAGCGCATCGTCTCGGGCGAATTTCCGTCGGGCTCCAAGCTTCCGGGCGAGCATGATCTGGCGACGCTGCTTGGCGTTTCCCGGCCGGTGGTGCGCGATGCGCTTGGCCGCCTGCGCGACGTCGGCCTCGTCTATTCCCGCCAGGGCTCGGGCACCTATGTCCGCGTCTTCGACACCCAGAAGACCAACCTCGGCTTCTCCCCGGTCAAGACCATCGCCGACATCCAGCGCTGCTACGAGTTCCGCCTGACCATCGAGCCCGAGGCCGCTTATTTCGCAGCACTTCGCCACGACGACGCCGCGATGCAGAAGATGCGCGCAGCGCTTTCCGAGCTGCGCGACGCGACGCGCGACCAGACCCACCGCTCCGATGTCGATTTCCTGTTTCATCGTTCGGTGGCGGAAGCCGCCAACAATCACTATTACACCGCTTGCCTCGACGCCCTGCGCCAGCACATCGCCGTCGGCATGAACCTGCACGGCCTGTCCCTGATGGGACCGCTGACCAAGCTCGAACAGGTCTATGACGAGCATCGCGGCATCTGCGATGCCATCGCCGCAGGCGAGGCGGAGCTGGCGCGCGACCGCATGCGCGAGCATCTCGAAGGCTCGCGCAACCGCCTGTTCGAGAACAAGGTGCTCGACCTCTCGCGTTGACCCCGGTCGACTGAACTTCAGCCGCGTTTGCGGCACGACAGGAAAGAACGATGACAACGACGATCGTTACGGTCGGCGGCCGCATGGCTGCCGAGGGCCTTGCCATGCTCGAAAATGCCGGGGTCGAGTGCATCTCGACCGAGGCTTATCCCCGGAAATCCGAGGTGCTGGAGCTGATCGAACGGCACCAGCCTGCGGCGCTGGTGATACGGCTGGTCGAGATGGTCGATGCCGACATGCTCGCCGCATCGCGCAATCTGAAAATCGTCGCCAAGCATGGCGTCGGCACCAATGACATCGACGTCGCGGCGGCAAAGGTGCTTGGCATCCCTGTCATCATGGCGACAGGCGCCAACGCCCACTCGGTCGCGGAGCACGCCCTCGGGCTGATCCTGGCGCTGGCCAAGGATTTCCTGCGCCAGGACAGCCATATCCGCAACGGCCTGTGGGACAAGAAGCTCTATGCCGGGCGCGAGCTGCGTGGCCAGAAGATCGGTCTCGTCGGCTTTGGCCTGATCGGCCAGATACTCGCCCGCATGGCCGCTCCGATCGGCATGCAGGTTTCGGCCTACGATCCGTTTGCGCCGGATGAGGCCTTTGCGGATGGCGTCAGCCGCACGACCTCGCTCGACGCCCTGCTTGGCGAAAGTGACGTCGTCAGCCTGCACTGTCCGTTGACCGACGCCACGCGCGGACTGATCGGCGCGCGCGAGATCGCGCTGATGAAACCCACGGCCTACCTCGTCAACACCGCGCGCGGCGAGGTCGTCGACGAGCCGGCCCTTATCGCTGCACTCCAAGGCGGCCGCATCGCCGGCGCCGGGCTCGACAGCTTCGCCGAGGAGCCGCCGGTCAAGAGCCCGCTGTGGCAGTTGCCCAACCTCATTCTGACGCCGCATGTCGCCGGCGTCACCGAAGATGCGCGCCGGGCCGTCTCGATCATGACCGCCGGCAACGTGCTTGCCTTCCTTCGTGGCGAGCAGCTCGCCAAGAACCTCCATGCAAGGGTTTGACCATGGCCTCCGATGACAGGCGCCACGACGTCGATACGCTGACCGATCTCGCCTTTGCCCTCTTCAAGGCAGCGGGCCTCGAGCCTGGCAAGGCCCATGCGGTGGCCGAGATCCTGGTCGAGGCCGACCTGATGGGCCACACGACGCACGGGCTGGCGCTCGCCCCTTGGTATCTCGAAAGCATCCGCAACGGCGTCATGACCAGATCAGGCGCGCCCCGGGTGATTTCCGACCGCGGCGCCTGCGTTGCCTGGGACGGACTGCGCCTGCCCGGCGCCTGGCTGACGGCCACCGCCATGGACCTCGCCGTCGAGCGTGCTGCCACCTATGGCACCGTCACCGTGACCATTGGCAACAGCCATCATATCGGCTGCCTCGCCGCCTATCTCACCCGCGCCACCGATCGCGGCTATGTGGCTCTGCTCGCAAGCTCCAGCCCTTCGGGCGCCTCGGTTGCCCCCTTCGGCGGCACGCGCGGCGTTTTCACGCCCAATCCCATCGCCGCCGGCATCCCCACCGACGGCGACCCGATCCTGATCGACGTCAGCGCCTCCATCACCACCAACAACATGAGCTCGCGACTGATCGCCGAGGGCAGGAAATTCGATCACCAGTGGCTGCTCGACCGCGACGGCAATCCGACCGACGATCCTAATGTGTTGAACGACGGCGGCACCATCCTGCCCGCCGGCGGCCTCGACCACGGCCAGAAGGGCTACGCGCTGGCGATCCTGGTCGAAGCCCTCACCCAGGGGCTCGCCGGCTTCGGCCGCGCCGACAAGCCGGAAGGCACCAATGCCTCGGTGTTCCTGCAGGTCATCGACCCCAGCGCCTTTGCCGGCGAGGCGGCCTTCGTGCATCAGACCGGATGGCTGGCCGATGCCTGCCGCGACAACCCGCCCCGGCCAGGCGTCGGGCGCGTTCGTTTGCCGGGCGAAAGTGCCGTCAGCCGCAAGCGCCAGGCACTGGTCCAGGGTGTCGCACTTCATCAAGGCGTATTCGACAAACTGCGTGCCGAGGCTGCCCGGCTCGGCGTCGATTTCATCTAGTTCGGGCGCTGCCGGGTGCCCGGCGCCGCAACCGTTCGTTGATCAATTGAGTCTTCGGATGCTAAAATTTTACATACTGTGGTATGCACCGCCAGTTTACCAAAAGAAAAAAAGAGAAAAGATCACATATCAAGATATATATTAGTGGATCGCATTAGGTTGCAATGACGATTGGCGCCTTGTTCTGTCGAGCCAATTAGGCAGGGGGATATGGCGATGGCGACCAGTATTGAGTTTGAGAACGTCTCGGGTGCACTCGAAGGTGCTTCGGCAGCAGGCACGGTCCAGTTGGCGCAGGCCGAAGGCGTCTCGCTACTGCAGCCGGCAGCTCAAGCCGATCCCGTTCCCGTCGACGCAGGTTCCGGCCAGCCGGTCCAGGCCCAGCCGAGCGCAGCCGCTCCGGCGCAGGCCGAATATGTCGCTGACGCTTCCAATGTCGTGCACCTGCCGGCCAGCGTCTCGATCGACAACATCAAGGTCGACGGCGACAACCTTGTTCTCGAACAGGCCGACGGCAGCGTCATCGTCATCAAGGACGCCGCTGCCAACGTTCCGACCTTCCTGATCGGCGATGTCGAAGTTCCGCGCGTCGCGCTGATTGCGGCGCTCGAAGCCGGCGGCATCAACGTCGCCTTCGGCGCCGATGGCTCGATTTCGGCTGCTGGTGGCTCGGCCTCGAGCTCGGGCGGCAACTTCGAACTGCCTGCCGGCGGCATCGGCGACGGTTTCGACCTGTCGGCCCTTCTGCCGCCGACCGCGCTGGCCTTCCCCGAATACGATGGCCGCGAACTGACCCTCGGCGAGAACGCTGATCCGGAATTCGCCGGCTTCTCGGTTCGTCTCTCGGAAGAGGGACTCGGGGGCGGAATCCAGGATGATCTGGGTGATCCGGACGACAAGTCCAACAGCGCCAGCTACTCGGGCTTCTTCGGCGCGACCGATCCCAACGGCGATGCGCTGACCTACAGCCTCGGCCTGCCCACTACGCCCGGCCTCACCTCCGGCGGCCAGCCGATTACCTGGGAACTCGTCGGCCCCAACCTGCTGGTCGGCAAGATCGATGGCGGCGAAGGTCCGGAGATCATCCGCCTGGAGATCACCAATCCCGGCACCGGTGCGTTCCAGGTCACGATCATGGGGCCGATCGACCACCCCGTGAACAGCGTGGAGGATGTCATCGGTTTCGACGTGCCGGTGACCGTCAAGGACCCCAACGGCGGTTCGGCGACGGCCAATGTCACGATCGAGGTTGAGGACGACAGCCCGGAAATCAGCCTGGCTGATGCCGGCGAGCCGGAGCTTGTCGTCGACGAATCTAACTTCGCCGACGACGCAACGACGTCGTTTGCGTCGAGCTTTGTCACGGCATTTGGCGCCGACGGCGCAGGAACGGTCACCTACGCCTTGAGTGTGGTTGCTGGCGAGTCCGGTCTCCTGGATACCGCTACCGGCGAGCAGGTTCTGCTCAGCATGAACAACGGCGTCGTCGAGGGCAGGACCGCTGTCGGCAATGCCCTGGTGTTTACCGTCAAGGTTGACGCTAACGGCAACGTCACGCTCGACCAGTCCCGCGCAGTCAAGCATGCCGATCAGGACAATCATGACGACAGCCAGAGCCTCCTCGACAATCTGGTCAAGCTGACCGCGACCATCACCGACGGAGACGGAGACTCCAAGTCCGCCTCGCTGGATATCGGTGCGAACCTTGTGTTTAGGGACGACGGTCCCAGCGTGTCCGAGAACAAGGTTGTGCTTCTCGACGACGACGCGCTGGGCGGCAATCCCAGCGGTACCGGCGACGACGCCGACAGCGCCAACGTCTCCGACAATCTCGGCCTCGATTTCGGTGCCGACGGCGGCTCGGTCGCGTGGCTGATGACGGGTTTCCCGACGGGCTTCGAGTACAAGCCGGGCGCCGACGGTGCGCTGGAGGTCTACCAGAACGGCACCAAGGTGCTCACCGTCACGCTGGACAGCGCCACCGGCGCTTATACCGTGACCCAGAATGCGCCGATCAAGCACGCGACGGGCGATAACGAAAACAACCAGTTCTTCACCTTGACCTATCAGGTCACCGACAATGACGGCGACACCGCCAACGGCACGCTGCAGATCAATGTCGATGACGACACGCCTACGATCGTCAGCAACGGCGATGGGGCCGTGCTCACGGTCGACGAGTCCACCCTCGGCACCAATGCAACCGGGTCCTTTGCCGGCAATTTTGTTACGTCTCACGGCGCTGATGGTCCCGGATCCGTCACTTACGCCCTGAGCGTGGTCGCCGGCAATTCCGGCCTCGTCGACACCGCAACCGGACAGCAGGTCGTGCTGAGCATGAACAACGGCACGGTCGAGGGCAAGACCGCCGGTGGCCTCCTCGTGTTTACCGTCAAGGTCGACCCAAGCGGCACGGTTACGCTCGACCAGGTCCGCGCCGTCAGGCACGAAAATCCAGACAATAACGACGACTCCCGCAGCCTGACCGAAGATCTGGTCAAGCTGACCGCCACAGTCTCCGACGCCGACGGCGACAGCCAGTCGGCGACCCTGAACATCGGCGACAATCTGGTGTTCAAGGACGACGGCCCGTCGATCGAGCCGGGCAATGCGTCCGTCAAGGTTGACGAAGACGACATCTGGACTGCGCTTTCGCACGGTACATCGCCCGACGGCGACACCGAGTGGTTTACGGGCGCAGCAAAGGCGTCGGAATCGGTCGCAGGCTTGGTCAACTTCGGTGCCGATGGCGCCGCTGCCGGCGGTGGATTCGGGTTCACCGCGACGGCGGTCGACCAGATGGAAGCGCTTGGACTGCAGTCCAAGGGTTCGCCTTTGAGCTATGCCGTGGTCGGCAACACGCTTGTCGCCTTCGTCGACAACGTCAATGGCCCGGACCGCCCGGTCTTCACGATGACGCTCGACGGCGATGGCGACTTCACCTTCCGCCTGGTCGACCAGCTCGATCATGTTGCGCCGGCGTCCGGTGCCAATCAGAATGAGGACTTGCAGACCGACGGCGCGCCGATCTCGTCGATCGACTTCGGCTCGGTCATCCAGGCCACGGACCGGGACGGCGATTCCGTCACCTTGGCCGGCAAGGTCAACGTGTCAGTTGTCGACGACATCCCGCAGGTCCACATCAAGGCGACCGGCGCCGCGGTGACGCATGATGAAACGGCAGGTCTCCAGGGCGATGACATCGATGATGCGGACATTGCCGCCCAGTTCGCGTCGCTCGACCAGCCGGCGGCCCTTGGCTACGCACACCAGAGCGACGTGGTCAGATATGGCGCCGACCTTCTTGCGCCGGGTGCCGATGAGCCGATCACGATGTCGATCGCGCTTGCCCTCAACGGCCAGGTTAACGGCACGGGTGGCCTTGCTTCCAACCTGCAGACAACCTCCGGCAGCCAGATATCGCTCTACCTCGTGGACGGTTTGATCGTCGGCCGCGTGGACAATGCCGACGGCTCGGCGAATCCGAACGGCCAGATCGCCTTCGCGGTCGCCCTCGATCAGGACGGTGGCGTCAGCATCGCCCAATACCTGCCGCTGCAGCATCCGAAGCCGGGCAATGGCTTGAACGATTCGCACGACGAGCCGGTCAATCTAGGCAACCTTGTCAAAGTCGTTCTCACAGCGAGCGACAACGACGGCGATGCGGTCGAGAGGTCGGTCGTCATCGGCAACAAGATCGTGTTCGAGGACGACGGCCCCAAGATCACCGCGCCGGTCGCGAGTGCTGGCGTGGTTCACGACGAAACGCCTGGCAACGATCTCGACGCCAACGACACCGGCACGATTTCGCCGCTGAACGTTCTCAACCCCGGCAGCGACCCGCACGTTAACAACGGCGTCGGCCCCATTGGCGTCGCCCAGTCGCAGGGCGCCATCGTCACGGCAAACGTCGACTATGGTGCGGATGGCGCCGGCGGGCTGACCTACGCGCTCAACATCGGGTCCGCGAGCACGACCCTGCTCACCACCGAAGGTCGGGCGATCCAGCTGTTCAGCGAAGGGGGCATCATCGTCGGCCGCTTCGACGCTGCCGGTGGCCAGATCGACCAGGGCGACCCTGCGGCATTCGCAGTCGGCATCGACCCGGTGACCGGCGTGGTCACGCTTGTCCAGTATGTCTCGCTGCAGCATCCGAACCAGGGCGCCAGCCATGACGAGGAACTGTCGCTCGCAGCCAACAACATCAGGGTCGTCCTCACGGCCAAGGATGGCGACGGCGACACCACCAGCGCCACCGTCAATGTCGGCAACGTCATCAAGTTCCAGGATGACGGCCCGAAGCTGACCGTGACTGCGCCGCAGTCGGTTGCCAACGGCCTGTTTATAGATGGCTTCACAGGCAACAACGGCGCCTGGGGCACGGGCAGCGGCACCGCCGCCACGGGTCAGGCGGCCGGGTGGAAGATCGAAGCCTCCGAGACCGGAGGTGCGGGCACTGTGGTGCTGGAGAAGGTCGCCGATGGTTATCTCGGCGCCGACAGCCCGACCAACAGCGTCATGGTCGATCTCGAGGCCTCGCCGGGCAACATCCAGATCTCGCAGACCATCTCAGGCCTGACGACCGGCGAGAGCTATGGCCTGTCCTTCGAGATCGGCGCCGCAAACGGCACGGCTGCCGGCAGCGCCCAGCTCGAGGTGATCTGGAACGGCCAGGTTGTCGGCGTCTACCAGCCGACCCCGGGTCCGATGCAGACCATCGTCATCAACGTTCCGGCCATCGGCGGCAACAACGATACGCTCGAGTTCCGCGAAGTGGGCACGTCCGGCGACAACACCGGTACCTACCTCGCCAACGTCAAGTTGAACGACATCATCGTCATCGACGAGACCGCGACCATCGACCCTGCCTCGGACGAAGTGGCCGCAACCTTGGCCATTGAAAATCTGTTCGATGACGTCAACGCCGGCACCGATCTCGACATGTCGGTGCAGTATGCCCAAGGCACCGGCTCTATCGTCAATGCCGACATTGCCTTCGGCGCCGATGGTCCGGCTGCCAACAACTCTCGGGTCTTCGCACTTGAACTTGCCAACGACAATGGCGTGAATTCCGGCCTGGAGACCACCGAAGGCAAGCCGATCTTCCTCTACAAGGACGCCAGCGGCCGGGTCATCGGTGTCTACGACGCCGACGGCAACGGCGTCACCAGCACCGACAAGGTCGCCTTCGCGCTGCATGTCGATGCTGGCACGGGCGTCATCACGATCGCCCAGTATGTGTCGTTGCATCATCCCGACACCAACAGCCACGACGAAGGCATCACGCTTGCTGCCAACACGGTTTCGGTGAGCGTCACCGCGACCGACGGCGATGGCGACACCGCGACGGGCAGCGCCGACATTTCCGGCCGCGTCCTGTTTGAGGACGACGGTCCGAAGGTGACCTCCGTCGTTCCGACGGTGCCCGCGCTTGGCGAGGAGCTGATCCAGAATGGCAGCTTCGAAACTGGCCACGAGAACATCCTCGGCAACCAGGACTGGGAGATCTTCCACTCGCTTGACGGCTGGACGTCCGACGGCAACGTGCCGTTCGAGGTCCAGACGGGTGGTGCCGGCGGGGTAACCACGCCGTACGGCAATGCGCTGGTCGAGCTCGACTCCGACACGGTCGGCAATTCGTCCAACGGCAACGTCGGTGACATCAACGCCACCTCGTCCACGAACGCCACGATCCAGCAGACGATTGCTGGCACGGAGGCCGGCCAGACCTACCAACTCACCTTCGCCTATTCGCCGCGTGGCGGCGATGGCGCCGGTTCCAGCGGCATGCAGGTCTGGTTCGAAGGCAAGCTCGTCTACGAGATCCCGGCCAACAACAATGTTGCCCCCGGTCTGCAGCAGATCACGATCAACGTGACCGCCACCGGCCCCAACGCCGTGCTCGCCTTCAAGGGCACCGGCAGCGAAAACCAGCATGGCGCCCTGCTCGACAATGTCAGCCTGAAGGCGGTCTACACCACCACCATAGATGACGAGAATGTGCCGGGCGGTGCCACGGGCATTGCGGGCGGCCCCGGCGATGACGGCGCGGGCAATGTCGCGACCGGCAAGATCAATTTCGATGCCGGCAGCGACGGGCTCAAGTCGATCGTTGCAGAAGGCATTGACGGCCTCAAGGCGATCCATGTCGCCAATGGCATCGGGACGCAGTACGACGTTGCCCAGAATTGGGCGCAGAACGGTGCGGATGCTGGCGGCACGCTCACCGGCACGATCGACGTCAACGGTACCAGTGTCACCGTCTACACCCTGACCATCGACGCCTCCGGCAACTACACCTTGACCATGCTTCAGCCGCTGGTGCACTCGGTTACGGACAACCCTGACACGAGCGAGCAGGAGACCTCCTTCGAGGACAATCGTGCGCTCGACTTCGGCTTCACAATTACCGACGGCGACGGCGACACCGCGACGGGCAATATCGTCGTCAACGTCGACGACGACAGCCCTGAATTCGTCGATGGCGGCATCGAGGACGGCGCGGTTTCGGCCCTGAATGCGGCTGTCACCGGCGACCTGAACCTTGCCTTCGGCGAAGACGGCCAGCACGCCACGAACGGGCTGCGCATCACCGGTTGGCCCGAGCTCGAGGGCATCACCACCAGCCTCTCCCCCGATGGCAAGACCCTGACAGCCACGATTGGCGGCCAGAACGGCCCAACGCTCTATACGCTTCAGCTCAATGGCGACGGCACCTACACCTTCAACCAGGTGAATTCGCTGCCTGGCGGCGGCAACACGCTGCCGGAAGTCTCCGTTTCGGGTGGCTTTGGGCCGACCGCGACCAGGGACTACGAAGGCTTCACCCTCAAGGGCCTCGACGGCGGCCTGCTCAATGGCTCTGCAGACGGCATTGGCATTGGCAACAATGGCATGAATCCCGGCGAGAAGTTTGCCGTCGTTTATGATGTCGAGATGACGTCGGCCAAGCTTGGTGTCAACCATTTTGGCAATGGAACGGCTCGCCTCGACTGGGTCGCCAAAGATCAAGACGGCAACGTTGTCGCGAGCGGCAGTAGTTTGAACATCAGTTCGGACGGCTTCGTCACGATTCCGCCTGTCCTTGATCCGGGCTTGAAGTTCTTCAGCCTTGAATTCGAGACCGTCGCAGTCGAGGGCAATAGCCCGAAATTCAAGCTCATCAGCGTCGGTGGCGAAACGCACGCCGATGCACTCATCGACAAGTTGAATTTCGAGGTCACCGGCAAGGATGGCGACGGCGACACGGTGTCGGATGCCTTCGACATCAAGCTTGGCGGGTCGAAGCCTCAGGCAGGAAATGTCTGGGCTGCGGTCGATGAAGACGGCTTGCCAGGCGCCAATAACGCCCCTGGTTCAGTCGGAGATATCGACGCGAATGTGGGAGAAGTGGACCCGGGTGATCCGAGCGAGGCGATCTTCCTTGGCAAGCTTGAGGGCAGCGGCGGCGATGGCGCGCTGGTGTTCAGCTTTGCCGACCTGGATACCAAGTATGGTACAGTTGGTCAGGAGCAGGTCATTTATAGCTGGGATGACACGTCGAAGACGCTGACTGCTACTGGACCGCGCGGTGAACTGTTCACCATTCAGATCACCGACACGGCGACCGGCGCCTACAAGCTGACGCTGCTCGACAACGTCCTGCACGCCGCCGGCGGCGACGAAGCAAACGCCTTTACAGCGCTCGACTACACCGTGGGTGACTCCGACGCCAACACGTCGACCACCGACACCGACACCGGCACGTTGACGATCAAATTCAACGACGATGTTCCGACGGCTGCGGCTGATGTGCGTGCGATGGTTGAAGGTGCGGCCTCGGTCGCGGGGAGTGCGGTACTTGGCCAAGCTGGCGGAGACGTTGCCGACCCGCTCGGCGCTGACGGTGCGTCGATTGCCGGTCCGGTGACGGGTGTTGCGGCTGGCAACCAGACGGCTTCTGGCAACATCGCCAATGCCAATGTCGGCGGAGCTGGCGTAGCCGGCGCCTACGGCACGCTGGTGATGGGCGCTGACGGCGTCTACACCTACACGCCCGATTACACCAAGGCGGCGTTCGCGACATTGGCTCCTGGGCAGTTCCTGCAGGACGTTTTCACCTACGAGGTCACCGATGACGACGGCGACGTGTCGGTGACGACGCTGACGATTCAGGTGAACGCGGATGCGCATGTGCCGGTGATCACCGGAGATACTGGGACCGTCTATGAAGACGGTCTCGTCGGCGGCACGCAGGCTTCTACGGCCCGCGAGACGGATGCGACGGGCACCTTCACCGTCACTGCGAATGGCGAAGCCTTCACGCTGACGGTTGGCGGTGCGACGGGAACGACGGTAACGTCGGCGGTTATCGAGGCTGCTGCCGCTGCCAACAACTTCAGCGGCATCGCTCCAGTCAACACGGGCGAGGGCTCGCTGACGATCACCGGCTACAATGCCGCCACTGGGGTGGTGAGCTACAGCTATGCGCTGACGTCGCCGCAGACTCACACGGGTCAGGGTGCGGGCGCCCCGGTGACCGACACGATCCCGATCTCTGTGACGGACGCCACCGGCGACACAGTGACCGGCGAGATCAACATGTCCATCGTCGACGACGTGCCTATGGTGACGATCGGCGGCGACGACAATGGCAGCCCGACTTCGAGCACGGTCGACGAAGGGACGTCAGTCGGCGGCAATTGGACCATGCAGCCCGGTGCTGATGGCGTGGTGCCTGACAAGCTGACGATCAGCTACGATGACGGGACATCCCATACGGTCCAGGTCAGCTACGGACAGTCTATCGACACTGCCTATGGCAAGTTGTCGCTGCAGGCGCCGGTGAATGGCGTGGGTACGTGGACGTTCCTCGCCAACCAGGTGACCGGCAGCAAGGATGTGACCTTCACCATCAAGGTGGTCGATGGCGACGGGGATACGGATTCCGATGCGCACACCATCTCGGTCATAGACGTCAACAAGCCGCTGGTGATCAATCCTGACGGACTCTCCGGCGTCGTCGAGGAAGAGCATGGTCTGTCGGGCGGCATCGACGATTTTGCTGCTTTGGTCCCGGGACTTGACCTCGATGAGCCAGGAAACCTTGGCAATACGACCAATGTCGCTGGCGGCAACTTCAGCAGCCTCATTACCGGCGGCGACGAAGGAACCCTGACCTTCGCGTTCCAGGAGTTCGCGAACAATCCTGCGGTGCAAACCGTATCCAACGGTGCACTGAAGTCGGGCGGCGCGCCGGTGTTGTTTGCAATTGATGGCAACGGTGACCTCGTCGGCTACGTCAACAAAGGCGGCCTCGCCGGTTATGAAGCCGTCACCGACAGCAAGATCTTCACCATTACGCTCAATCCGACGTCAGGTGAGTACACCTTCACGCTCAACGGTCCCGTGGATCATCCGGTCCATGCGCCGTCCACCGAGGACGCGATAACAATCAACCTGAATGGTTATGTGACGGTCACCGACAGCGGCGGTCCGGCGGGCGATACCAAGGTACCGCTCAACGCCTCCATCGCCGTGATCGACGACGTACTGGTGGCGCAGAACGACACGGGCGCGCTCAACATCGTTATCGATCAGCTGGGTGTGCAGAACATCGTCGCCAGCTGGACCACAAGCGTGCTTACCAATGGCGGCGAGCCCACCCAGATCGACAGGGATGGTGATGTCGCGATCGATGAAATCCGCTGGGGCGGCACGGGCAGCAACGCCACCGACTCCGGCTACGGCTTTGTCGATGCGCCGCAGGCCAACCTCAACAATCTGGTCACCAACAATACCTTCTCGCTGGGCACGTTTACGCACTTCAACAATCCTATCGATGGTTCGACCCTGAGCACGACCAAGCTCAGCGTGTCGTTTACGGCGATCGTAAACGGTCAGCCAGTCAATGTCGGGCCGATCGTTGTCAGCTTCACTCATGACGAGACGCCGAACGACGGAAACGACAATCCAAATGACGGTGTCGATTCACGCGACGTCATCAAGATTACGTCGACGACGAGTACGGTGATAATCGCTGGTCAAAACTACACGCTCGACGTACTCGGCCTCGTCAAGGGATCGGGCAGTCCTGTCACTGAGATATTCACGAATGAAGGCGCCAGCAATCCGTTCGAGCTCATGGTTCGTTTCGTGTCGTCGAATTCGTCGGCCCTCACGACCAACGGCGCTGTACTGGCCAATGACGACGCTGGTGCTGATGGCGGCTTGACGGTTGTTGGACTCCAGGGAACGAACTCGGACACCGACCCAGCAGGCGGCGGCTTCGTGGTGAACGGCACCTACGGCAAGCTGGTCATGCAAGCTGGCGGCACATACGTATATTCGCTTACCGCCGACGGTAACGACGTTCCCCCCGGTTATGTGGAAAAGTTCAACTACACGGTTCGCGATGGCGACGGCGACACGTCGACCGCCAATCTTGACATCACGCTCAGCAAGACGGTGACGGATGTCAATCTGGCTCCGGATTTACAGCCCAACAGTCCGGCCGAGATCGCCTACGATGCCAGCGGTGCAGCGGTTAAGCTTCTTGCTGCCGGCACTGTCACCGATGCCGACAATCCAACCAACTTCGCCGGCGGCAAGATTACTGCCCAGATCACGTCGGGCATGGTTGCCGGCGATGGCCTGACCTTCTTCGTCGGCGGGCCGGTGTCGGAGTCGGCCGGCAACGTGATGATTGGCGGAACTGCCGTCGGCACCATCACTGGCTATGGTACGGCGAACGTGACGATCACGCTCAATAGCAGCGCGACCGATCCGCTGGCGGAGACGATCCTCCAGAACCTGTCATTCTCGTCGTCTTCGGCAAATCCGACTGCAGCCGATCGCACCGTCAAGATCACCTTCGATGACGGCGGCAACACCGGCATCGGCGGCGCCAAGCAGGATTCGGTCGATGTGACTGTCAATGTCGTTCCGCCGAACGCTGCTCCCGTTCTTGCGCTCAACGACTTTGGCCCAGGCGCGGCAGTCGAGGATTTCTCGTCCACCGGCTATGCTGGCGGATCGGGCTGGAAGGGCAGTTGGAGCGAAACTAACGATGGCGGCCTAGCATCTGAAGGCGATATCAGGATTGTGGCGGATAAGGGTGACAACAGGCTTTGGCTGACCGACGGGGATGACTCCGGCTCGGGTGGAACCGACTACATCGCGCGCAGTGTGGACCTTACGGGTGCCCAGTCGGCTACGCTGACATTCGACTACCGCCGCGTATCGCTCGATAACTCCAGCGACACCGTTCAGGTTCAGATCTCGACGAATGGCGGCAGTTTCCAGACGATCCATACGTTCGCACCGGGAACGGATGCGGACTACAAGTCCATCACATTTGATATTTCGTCCTACATGTCTGCCAACACAACCATCCGCTTGGTTGCAGACAACGACCTGGAAGAAGACGGTGAGGGTGTCTATTTCGACAACATCCGCGTCGACTATCAAGGGTTCCTGTCGTCCACCAACAACAGTACCGAATACACCGAGAACGGTGCACCAATCTCCATCGCAGCGGCCGGCCCGACTATTGCCGACGGCGACGACAGCTATATGGAGTCGGCCAGGATCGTACTTACCAACGCCAAGGCTGGTGATGTCATGGGCTGGAGCGGCATGCCTTCCGGCATCGCGGCCGCAGTCGATACCTCGGTTGCCGGCCAGATCACCGTGACGCTAAGCGGGCACGCCTCGCTGTCCGCCTATCAGGCGGCAATCAAGGCGGTCACGTTCCATAGCACGTCGGAGAATCCGTCCACCGAACCGCGCGAGATAGAAGTGACGGTGAATGACGGTCAGGCCGACAGCAACGTGGCGACGACGACAATCAGCGTGACTGCGGTTGCCGATGTTGCCAATGCGGTCAACGACGTCGTCCTGACAAATATCACCGACTATTCGGCGATCCATATTCCCAACGCGGCGTTGCTCTACAACGATGCGCCGGGAAACAACCCGCTGAGCGTTTCGTCGGTACAAAGCCCGGTCGGTGGCACGATCGTCAACGGGGCGGTCTTCGATCCGACCAATCCAGTGGCAATTGGCTTTTCGGCCAACTTCAGCGCAAATGGTTCCGACCTGGGAGGGTTTGTTTATTCTGACCAGGTCTTCGGCGGTACCGGAAATGATGCGAGCGGTGTCCGTGCCTCAACCGGCAATGGAAATGCGGGTGCTCTGCACATTGATCTCGGAGGAGGGACAAACGACAATCGCACGAATATGAACGGTGCATTCAGCAGGACGTTCAATCTCGTCCAGGCTGCCACCATCGTGCTGACCTTCGACTATCGTCTCCAGTTGAGCGGCCAGACCGACAACAACGACGACGCGCGCGTCCTTGCCCGGATCGACGGCACGGCCCTGGGCGTGGGCGGCATCATTCACGAGTTGGAAGGGGATAACGGGTCAACGGCCGGTGACACAGGCTGGCAGACATTCACCGCCACCATCAATCTGTCTGCCGGCAGCCATACGTTGGATCTCGGCGGCTTGATGACGTCAAAGAACAACGCCAACGAATTCGCTGACATCGATTTCGACAATGTCGTGATCAGCGGTACAGCTTCTCCATTCGCCTCGGGCTCGTTCACCTACACCGCGACCGACGGGGCCACGCCGGACACGGCATCGGTGACGGTTACCGGAGTGTCCGGTTCGACCATCACCGGCACGAACAGCGGAGAAATCCTGATCGGTGGCGATGGCGACGACATCTTGGTCGCGCTGGGTGGCAACGACGTACTCATTGGCGGGAAGGGGCTCAACACGCTGACCGGTGGCGATGGCGCCGATCTGTTTGTGATCGAACACCTCGACGCGCCCGACCTGATCACCGACTACGATGCTTCCGAGGGCGACAAGATCGACCTGTCGGCGCTGCTGGATAGCAATTTCGGACCGAACAGCAATGTTGCCGAATATGTCAGGGTTGTCGGTTCCGGATCGAACGCCGACCTGCAGGTCGACGTTGACGGCGGCGGCAACAACTTCGTGACCGTCGCGACGCTTCAGAACTATGATCCGGCGAGCAGTTCAATTAGGGTGCTGTTCGACGGTGAGGAGCATACACCTCCTGTGGTTCCTTGATTGAGTAGCAATGGTCAGATCGATTACTCCACGACTCAATCAGGACTCCGCCGATCTTCCGGCGGAGTCGAACCCGTTGCAGGCCGCTGTACACCTGGCGGTCGATTTGGGGTTGGCATCGCCTTGGGTTGCGGATGGGTCAGATTTGTTGCCCGACAGCGGCCCAACCCTCGCGCCGGCTCCGGTGCCGGCAACCGATCATGCAGCGCTCGGCGAGATCTTCGCCGACGCCCTGTTCGGCGAAGTCATCGAGATCTCCGACCTGATCCCGCATCTGCTGGCGCCCGCGGCCGATCTTGCGGGTTCGGCGCCGGTCGACGTTGTTGTTGCCGAGATGGCCGGGGACACCGCCGTCGCCATGGTGCCGTTCACCATCCTTTTTGAGGAAGATGGCTCGTCCGGGCACGGCACGCTTTGAGGTTTTGAATACGCCTGGTCTTTTCCGGGCGGGGACGTGAATGGGTGACAGCCGGCAACGCCGGCAGGAGAGGGGACTTCTCATGGCTTTCAACTGGAAGATTCGGTCGGCCTTTGCCGGCCTTTGCCTGGCAGCCTTCGCCGGCCAGGCGGCGGCAGCCGACCTGATCGACATGCCCACGGTCAGCTATTGCAGCATGGCCGGCACGTCCAGCCTCGCGCTGAACGAGAATGTCGGCGAGCTCCGCACTGAGGTCGTGCGCTTGATGGACGAAGCGGTTGCGGCGGCGAACAGCTCGCAGTGGATCGATTCCAAGCGCCCGGTCTTCGTCTGGGCCTCCGAAGCCAAGGTCGCCTGCGGCAAGGCCTACGGCTATCTCAAGACCAACTACCGCGACGAAGACTACCTCAACAAATGCGAGTGCTTCCACAGCCGCATGGTCGAGTACATGAACTAGCCGGGCAGAGGGTACGAGTTCTCCTGTGGCCTTCGCCGTGGCGATGCCGCCCGATGGGCCCCGGCCCAGCGCGATGGGACGGCGCTTCGCTGCCGCGGCTCTTGGCTGCCTGGCCTTGGCGGCGACCGCGGCTTCCGCCGCCGTTCCCGAGTTCAGGCTGCCGCAGGCCGATCATGTCGCGGCGCCGGCGCAATGCGCCGATCCGGGCGCCGATGCCGGCAGGGAAGCCTTCCGTGCATTTGCCGCCTGCGAAGCCACGGCCAGGGACCTGCCGGCCGAGTTCGCCCTTGCGGTAATGGAGATCGAGAGCTTTTTCGATCCCGAGGCGCGCGGCGGCGACGGCGAGATAGGGCTGATGCAGGTGATGCCGGCCACCGCCCGGCTGATGGGTTTTCGCGGCACGCTCGCCGAGCTGGCCGACCCGCGCACTAACATCGCCCTTGGCGTGCGCTACCTCGCCGCCGCGTTCCGGCTTGGCGGCGGCGACCTCTGCACGACTGTCATGAAATACCGCGCAGGCCATGCCGAGACGCGGTTTTCCGCGCTTTCGGTGCGCTATTGCCTGAGGGCGCGGGCGATCCTGCAACGCGATGGGCACACGGTGACCGGTACGGTGCCCGAGGCGACGTTCGGTTTCGCAGCCGTGGCCGGCCTTGGCGAAGTCACGGCCACCGGGTCGGCGGCACCCAAGGGCGTCTGCGTCAGGCGCTCCTTCGTACCGGGGCCGCGCTACATGCGCTGCGCCGAATACCGGCCGGCGGCTCAGGCGCGTCACATCCGCAGCTTGCGCGCCAAGCTGTTTGGCGGCTAGTTCTGCATGCGGGGGTGCCTTGCTGCGCCACGTGTCCCATTGGGCGCGCGGACGCTGCGGCGCCTTGAATCTGCGCACGGGGCCCTGCCGAAAATCGGGGTCATGCGCCAGGGAGGAATGATGACGGTATCCCGACAGCGCTTCTTGCGGCATGCCGCATTGCTGGCTCTCGCCTTGACGCTGCCGCTCGGTCTTAGCGCCTGCCAGTCTGGCACCGGCAGCGAGGACGTGCTGGGCACCGCTGCCGACGGCAGTGCCGCGTCCGCGCCTGCAGCTGCCGCGAAGGCAGGCCCGGCCAAGGCCGGAGAAACGCTGGGCAAGGGGCCGGTCAAGGTGGCGATGCTCTTGCCCCTCTCCGCCGGTGGAGCCGCCGGCGACCGCGGCCGCAAGATGCGCGACGCGGCAGCGCTGGCCATGGCCGACCTCGGCAACGATCTCATCACGCTCAATGTCGAGGACACCGGCGGCAATGACGGCCGGGCGCGCACGCTGACCACGGGTGCGTTGGCCTCGGGCGCCAAGCTGGTCATCGGCCCTTCCGAACAAGGCGCCGTGCGGCAACTGGCGGCGATCTCGGGTGCCAACCGGCCGCTGGTGCTGGCCCTTGCCGACAATTATGCCGGTGCGCCCGGTGTCTATTCGGTCAGGCTCAACGAAGCCGACAGTGCCGCCGCCGGCGCTGCCGCCATCGCCGCCAAGGGTCCGCGCAAGTTCGTGCTGTTCATGGCCGAGGGCGAGGCCGGCAAGGCGGTCGAAAAGCGCGTCGCCAACAGCCTCTCGATCTACGGCGCCTCGCTTGCCGTGGCGCTGCCTTTCGGCCCGGGCGGTTCGGAAAAGGCGGTGGCCGACATGATGGCGCTGGTCAGCGATCCGCAGGCGGTCGTCATCGCCAGTGGCGGCGCCAACCCGGCGCCGCTGGTCTCGGCGCTGAAGGCCAGGGGCGTGCTCGGCAAGAACGTCACGCTGGTCGGCTCCAATCGCTGGCTCGAGCACGGCATCGACGATCCGGTCTTGCAGGGCGCCTACATCGCCACGCTCGACAGCGCCGAGATTGGGCCGATCGCCGAGCGTTTCCGCAAGACCTACAACTACGAGCCCGACGTCAATGTCGCCTATGGCTACGACACGGTGGCGCTTGCCGCCGGCATCGCCAGTGCCATGGGGCCGAAGGGCTTCACCAGGAAGGTGATCGAAAACCCCACCGGCTTTCGCGGCTCGACCGGCGTCTTCCGCTTCCGCCAGGATGGTGCGGGCGAACGCGCCATGCCGTTCTTCCGCATCGACAAGGGCAAGCTCACGCAGATCGAAAAATCGACCTCGGGCTTCTAGGGCACACACGGCTCGCTGTTGCTGCGGCAACGAAAAAGGCGCTGGAGCGATCTCCAACGCCTTTTTTCGTAGTTACCGTGCTCAGGCGTAGCGCGACAGCGCCAGGTCCGAGACGTCGATGTCGGGGCGGGTGCCGCCGATCATGTCGGCCAGCACGCGGCCAGAGCCGCAGGCCATCGTCCAGCCCAGGGTGCCGTGCCCGGTGTTGAGGTAGAAATTGTCGAACCGGGTGCGGCCGATAACCGGAGTGCCATCCGGCGTCATCGGCCTGAGCCCGCTCCAGAAAGTGGCGCGGCTCTGGTCGGCAGCGCCGCCGAACAGGTCCTCGACCGAGAACTGCAGCGTCGCCTTGCGCGATGGCGACAGGTCGGTGTTGAAGCCGGCGATCTCGGCCATGCCGCCGACGCGGATGCGGTCGCCCAGGCGGGTGATGGCGATCTTGTAGGTGTCGTCCATGATGGTCGACACCGGCGCCTTGCTTTCGTCGACGATCGGCACGGTGATCGAGTAGCCCTTGACCGGGTAGACAGGCACCCTGAGCCCGAGCGGCTTGACGAAGGACGGCGTGAAGCTGCCCAGCGCCCCGACGAACGTGTCGGCCTCGAACTCGCCTTCGGAGGTGCGGACGGCAACGATGCGATTGCCTTCATGGCGGAGGCCTTCGAGCTTCACGCCGTAGCGGAACTCGACGCCGAGCCCTTCGGCGAGCTTCGCCAGCTCGTTGGTGAACTTGAAGCAGTCGCCGGTCTCGTCATTGGGCAGGCGCAGGCCGCCGGCGATCTTTTCGCGCACCGGCGCCAGGCCCGGCTCGGCGCCGACGCAGCCGGTGGCGTCGAGCACTTCATAAGGCACGCCGTCGCTCTGCAGCACCTCGATGTCTTTGGCCATGCCGTCGAGCTGCTTCTGGTAGCGGAACAGCTGCAGCGTGCCTTGCGTCCGATGGTCGTACTGGATGCCGGTGTCGTCGCGCAGGTTGATCAGGCAGTCGCGGCTGTATTCGGCGAGACGCACCATGCGGCTCTTGTTGAGCGCGTAGCGGGCCGAGGTGCAGTTGCGCAGCATCGCCGTCACCCAGCGCCAGGTCGACACATCGAGCATCGGCTGGATGATCAACGGCGCGTGCTTCATGAACAGCCACTTTATCGCCTTCTGCGGAATGCCGGGGGCGGCCCAGGGCGAGGCATAGCCGGGCGAAATCTCGCCGGCATTGGCGAAGCTGGTCTCCAGCGCCGGGCCCGGCTGGCGGTCCAGCACGGTGACCTTGTGGCCGGCTTTGGCCAGGTAGTAGGCGGAGGTGACGCCGATGACGCCGGCGCCGAGGATGACTATGCGCATGATTGCCCCTGTGAGTTAGCGCGCTGCCGGGCTGAGGTAGCGGCGCTCGTAGCGCCGGCCCAGGCTGGTCAGGATTTCGTAGGAAATGGTGCCGGCGTTCGCCGCGATCATTTCGAGCGTCTGATGCGGGCCGATCAGCTCGACCATGTCGCCGATCTTCAGCGTGCCGGGCTCCAGTGCGGTGATGTCGAGGATGATGCTGTCCATCGACACGCGCCCGACGATGGGCAGGCGCACGCCGCCGAACCAGGCAGCGCCCGTGTTGCTGAGATGGCGCGGCAGGCCATCGGCATAGCCGGCGGCGATAGTGGCAAGTCGCATCTCCGACTTGGCGACGAAGCTCGCGCCATAGCCGATTTCTGAGCCGGCCGGCACGGTGCGGGTCTGCACCACGCCGACCTCGAGCCGCACGACCTGATGCATCGGGTTTTCGGCTCCGGCCAGCGGCGCGCCGCCATAAAGCGCGATGCCAGGACGGGCGAGGTCGCCGCGATAGTCCTCGCCAAGGAAGATGCCGGCCGAATTGGCAAAGGACAGTTTTGCGTCGGGAAAGCGGCTGCGGACGGCGCCCATTCGCGCCAGCTGGCGGGCGTTGGCGGCGTGCGCCGGCTCGTCGCCGCAGGCGAGATGGCTCATGATGATGTCGACATGGATGCTGCCCAACCGCTCGGGCTCTGCCAGCAGGGCGTCGACCTCGGCGGGTTCCAGCCCTAGCCGTGACATGCCGGTGTCGACCTGGAGGGCTGCAGCAAGCACCGTGTTCCGCGCCTTGGCGGTCGCCGACCAGTTGGCGACCTGTTCCAGCGAGTTCAGCACGGGAACGACGCCGAGATCGGCGCAGTCGCCTTCGCTGCCGGGCATCAGGCCGTTCAGCACCAGGATGCGCGCGTCGGAAGCGAGATACGGCTTCAGCCTGACGGCTTCGATGAAATGCGCGACGAAGAAGTCGCGGCAGCCGGCCTCGTAGAGCGCCGGCGCGACATGGGCGACACCCAGGCCATAGGCATCGGCCTTGACGACGGCGGCGGCCTTCGCCGGTGCCGTTTGCCGGCAAAGAAAGTCGTAGTTGGAGACCAGCGCCTTCAGGTCGATGGTCAGGACCCCGCAGGCCGCACGGCTCTCGATGTCGCTACGCACGCTCATGGTCATGTCCGGGGTCTGTCCTCGCCTAGTCAAGACAATACCGCAACAATCGTCGAAAATCTTGCCAATGTGACGCAGCTTGTGCGAACAAGACGAGATTGCTGCAATTATTCTCGCCTGTTTGGGAGGAAATGCGATGCCGTCCCTGGATGCCATCGACCGCAACATCATCCGCGCCCTGCGTGCAAATGCGCGCATCAGCAATGCCAGGCTGGCGGAAGAGGTTGGCCTGTCGCCGTCCGCCTGTCTCAGGCGCGTGCAACTGCTGGAACAGGAAGGCGTGATCCGCGGCTACACCGCGATCATCGGCAATGCTGCCGCCGACGAGGGCATCGCCGTCATCGTCCAGATCACGCTTGAGCGGCAGACCGAGGACTATTTCAATCGCTTCGAGCTTGCGGTGCGGCGCTACCCCGAGATCAAGGAGTGCTACCTGATGACGGGCGACTCCGACTATTTCCTGCGCGTCGAGGTGGCCAGTGCCGGCGACTTCGAACGCGTGCACAAGGAAATCCTGTCGGCGTTGCCGGGGCTCGCCCGCATCCACTCCAGCTTTTCGATCCGCAACATCCTGCAGTCGAAACGGCCGAAGGCGTCGTAAGAAAACCCGGCGCCGCTTGCGACGCCGGGTTTGTTGTCAGTCTCAGACGGCTACCTGGGTCAGGAACTTGGTGACCAGGTAGGCCTCCAGCGCCTCCGAGCCGCCTTCCGAGCCGTAGCCGCTGTCCTTGATGCCGCCGAACGGCGTTTCGGGCAGGGCGAGGCCGAGATGGTTGATGGTCAGCATGCCGGTTTCGATCTCGGAGCCGAGGTCCGTCACCGTCTTGTTCGACTTGGTGAAGGCATAGGCCGCAAGCCCGTAGGGCAGGCGGTTGGCTTCGGCGACGACATCCTCGAACGTCTTGAACGGCATCACCAGCGCCACGGGGCCGAACGGTTCCTCGTTCATGATGCGCATGTCGGGGCGGACGGCCGAAAGCACGGTCGGCTCGAAATAGGAGCCCTTGTTTCCGATGCGCTTGCCGCCGGTCTCGATCCTGGCGCCGTCGCTGACCGCTTCGTTGATCAGCTTCTCGACCGCCTCGAGGCGGCGTTCGTTGACCAGCGGGCCCATGCGGGTGCCTTCGGCCAGGCCATCGCCGACCTTCACCGCGCGCACATGCTCGACGAACTTGCCGAGGAAGCGGTCATGCGAGCCTTCCTGGATCAGGAAGCGCGTCGGCGACACGCAGACCTGGCCGGCGTTGCGGAACTTCGAGCCCGCCAGGATCGCCGCTGCCGCGTCGATGTCGGCATCGTCGAACACCATCGCCGGGGCATGGCCGCCCAGTTCCATCGTCGCCCGCTTCATATGCGTGCCGGCAAGGGCTGCGAGATGCTTGCCGACCGGCACCGAGCCGGTGAACGACACCTTGCGGATGATCGGATGCGGCACGAGGTAGCTCGAGATCTCCGGCGGATTGCCGTAGACGAGGTTGAGGACGCCGTCGGGCAGGCCGGCGTCCTTGAACACGTCGGCCAGGCATGCCGGCGACGCCGGCGTCTCTTCCGGCGGCTTGACGATGATCGAACAGCCGGTGGCGAGTGCCGCGCCGATCTTGCGCACCGCCTGCGACACCGGGAAGTTCCACGGCGTGAACGCCGCCACCGGGCCCACCGGCTCCTTGACGACGAGCTGCTGGACACCGGGCGCGCGAGCCGGGATGACGCGGCCATAGGTGCGGCGGCCCTCTTCGGCGAACCAGTCGAACAGGTCGGCCGACGACAGGATTTCCATCCTGGCTTCGCCGATGGGCTTGCCCTGTTCCTGCGTCATCAGCGTGGCGATCTGGTCGACACGCTCGCGCATCAGTTCGGCGGCGCGGCGCAGCACCTTGGCGCGGTCGAACGGCGAGACCTTGCGCCACGCCTTGAAGCCGCGTTCGGCAGCAGCAAGCGCCCGGTCGAGGTCGCCCTTGCCGGCCGAAGCCACCTTGCCGATCACCTCGTTGGTAGCGGGATTGTAGACGTCGATGGTGTTGCCGCCTTCAGCGGCCGTCCATTTGCCGTCGATGAACAGTTTAACGTCAGGGTACATTGCGTGTCCTTGCTGGTCGTTCGTGAGGGGCGGGCTCAGGCTTGCGTCGACGCTGGCCTAAACGCGTAATCGGGTGGTTGCGCTAGACATAGGGTGGCATAATTCTTTGTGCCACCAGTTCGGCGATCGCCAATGACGAGGTCAGCCCCGGGCTTTCGATGCCGAACAGGTTGACGAGGTTCTTGACCCCATGGGTCTCGGGACCCTGGATGACGAAATCGGACGCCGGCTCGCCCGGCCCCGAGAGCTTGGGGCGGATGCCGCTATAGGTCGGGCTCAGGCTGCCGTCGGCCAGGTCCGGCCAGTACCGTCGGATCTCGCCATAGAAATGGTCGGCGCGGCGCGGGTCGACCGCATAATCTTTCGTATCGATCCACTCGACGTCGGGGCCGAAGCGCATGCCGCCATTGAGGTCGAGCGTCAGGTGCACGCCGAGCCCGCCCGGCTCGGGCACCGGGTAGATCAGTCGGGAGAAGGCCGGCTTTCCGGTAACCGAAAAATAGCTGCCGCGCGCCAGCTTGAGTTCCGGCACGAATTGCGGGTCGAGCCCTTCGAGCGAGGCCGCCAGGCTGTTGGCGCCGAGCCCGGCGGCATTGACGAAGTGCCGCGCCGCGATCTCGAAGCCGTTGCCGGTCGTGGCGTCGCGCGTTTGCAGCACGAACCGGTCCGCCTCGATCCGCCCCGACACGATTTCGGTGTTGAGGCTGAGATAGGCGCCATGTTCCTCGGCATCGCCGAGCAGCGACAGCATCAGCGCATGGCTGTCGACGATGCCTGTCGAGGGCGACAGCACCGCTGCCACGCAATTCAGCGAAGGTTCCAGCGCCTGCGCTTCGGCATCACTCAGCATGACCAGGTCGTCGACGCCGCAGGCCCGTGCCTTGTCGATGATCCCGGCAAGCGTCGCCTCCTGCCCGGGCAGCGTCGCAGCTATCAGCTTGCCGCAGCGTTTGTGCGGAATGTTGCGCTCGGCGGCATAGGCATAGAGCCTGTCGCGGCCGGCGACGCACAGCTTCGCCTTCAGGCTGCCTTGCGGATAGTAGATGCCGGCGTGGATCACCTCGGAGTTGCGCGAGCTGGTCTCGGTGCCGATGGCATTCGCCGCCTCGACAATGATCGTCTCCATGCCGCGGCGCGCCAGCTCGCGGGCAACAGCCAGGCCGATGACGCCGGCGCCGGCGACGATGCAGTCGACGCTGTCCATGTCAGGCAGCGTCCCCGGCCGGTTTCAGCGCGCTCAGTTGCTCGATGATGACCGAGCTTGCGCCCCTGATGTCGTCGACGATGGCGCGTTCGGCCCTGTCGGCATCGCGAGCTTCGATGGCGGCGAGGATGACATGGTGTTGGTCGATCATGGCCCGGCCGCCATGCTGGTAGGACGCCGCGATCATCGGCCCCATCTGCAGCCACAGCCGGCCCAGTATGCCGCGCAGCACCGTCATGTTGGCGATCTGGGCAAGGGCGAAATGAAAGGTCTGGTTGAGTTCGAGCGCGCCGGCCCAGTCCTCGTCCGCGATCGCCTGTTCATTGCGGTCGATGAGATCGCGCAGCCGCGCCATGTCCCTGGCCTCGGCCTTCAGCGCCGCCTCGCGGGCGGCCAGCCCTTCGAGATTCATCCTGATCTGGCGTATCTCGAGATAGCGCCCCAGTGTCATCACTGGCACGCGCACCTCGCGCGCCGATTTCTGCACCAGCGCCTCGTCCTGGATCAGTCTGAGGATCGCGTCGCGCACCGGTGTCACGCTGGTGCCGAGGGACTGCGCGAGATCGCGGATGGTCAGCCGCGCGTCAGGCGCGAAGCGTCCCTTGATCAGCGCGTCCGACAGCTGGCCGTAGACGATCTCGCCGAGATTGTCGTGTTCCACCGCCCGCAAGCCGAAACTCTCGTTCATCGATCCTTGATCCTGTCGACCTGTCTTGGCCTGCCTGCGGGCGCGTGCTGGCCCTTGACAGTCTGCGGTCGGAAAAACATGATGCATCAAACAGCAAAACACGGATTTTGCAAGTGCGGTCGCAGCTAGGCCGGATCGTTCTTGCATGCGGATCGCCGCCGGTGCGGCTCAGGACCGAACAAAGGAACCGTCATGGACACCCAGCCCAATTCGCCCGAGGCGCGCGACAAGAAATACCACATGCACGCCTACACCAATGCCCGCCGGCATCAGGAAGTCGGTCCGCTGATCATCGAAAAGGGTGACGGCATTTATGTCGAGGACATCTCGGGCAAGCGCTATATCGAAGCGATGTCCGGCCTGTGGAGTGTCGGCGTCGGCTTCTCCGAGCAGCGTCTGGTCGATGCCGCAACCAGGCAGATGTCCAAGCTGCCCTTCTACCACAACTTCACCCACAAGGGGCATTCGCCGCTGGTCGACCTCTCAGAGAAGCTGGTCAATATGGCGCCGGTGCCGATGAGCAAGGCGTTCTTCACCAATTCCGGATCCGAGGCCAATGACACGGCCATGAAGATGATCTGGTTCCGCTCGAATGCGCTCGGCCAGCCCCAGCGCAAGAAGATCATTAGCCGCAAGCGTGCCTATCATGGCGTCACCATCGCCTCGGCCAGCCTCACCGGCCTGCTCAACAACCACCTGTCCTTCGACCTGCCGATCGCCAATGTGCTGCATACCTCCTCGCCGCACCACTGGCGCGAAGCGCTGCCCGGCGAAACCGAACAGCAGTTCTCGACGCGCCTGGCCGATGATCTCGAAAAGCTGATCCTCGCCGAAGGCCCCGAGACCATCGCTGCCTTCTTCGGCGAGCCGGTCATGGGTGCTGGCGGCGTCGTCGTGCCGCCGGCCGGCTACTGGGAGAAGATCCAGGCCGTTCTGCAGAAATACGACATCCTGCTCGTTGCCGACGAGGTCATCTGCGGCTTCGGCCGTACGGGCAACATGTTCGGCACCGAGACTTATGCGATGAAGCCGGACATCATGGTCATGTCCAAGCAGATCTCGTCGTCTTACCTGCCGATCTCGGCGATGCTGATCAACGACAAGGTGTTCGAGCCGCTGGCCGACGAGAGCAACCGCATCGGCACCTTTGGCCACGGCTTCACCGCCGGCGGCCACCCGGTGGCGGCAGCCGTGGCACTCGAAAACATCGCCATCATCGAGGAGCGCAATCTTGTCGCCAACGCCCGCGAGGTCGGCGCCCACATGCAGAAGCGCCTGGCACGCATAGCCTCGCACGACCTCGTCGGCGAGGTGCGCGGCATCGCCCTCATTGGCGCCATGGAACTCGTTGCCGACAAGGCGACCAAGGCTCCCTGGGGCGCTGCCGGCGCGCTCGGCGGCCTGGTCAACGGCATTTTGCAGCAGAACGGCGTCATCTCCCGCAACATGGGCGACGCGCTGGCCTTCTGCCCGCCGCTGATCATCAACGACAAGCAGGTCGACGACATCTTCGACGCGGTCGAAAAGTCGCTCGACGAGGCGGCGAAACAGGTCAAGGCCTGACCGACGGTACCTCTGCCATCAGAAAAAAGCCCGCCAAATGGCGGGCTTTTTCGTTTGGCGATGGCGCCTTCCCTTCTCCCACAAGGGGAGAAGGACGAATCGCTTCACACGTGCTGGCCGCCGTTGATGTGGATCTCGGAGCCGGTGACGTAGGATGCCTGGCCCGAGCACAGGAAGTAGATGATGTCGGCGACTTCCGATGTCAGGCCGAGGCGCCGCATCGGGATCGTCTCGACGATCTTCTCCGTGCCCGGCGACAGGATCGCAGTGTCGATTTCGCCGGGCGCGATCGCATTGACGCGGATGCCGTGCGGGCCGAAGTCGGCGGCCATTTCGCGCGTCAGCGCGCCGAGGGCCGCCTTCGATGTTGCATAGGCGGTGCCGGCAAAGGGGTGGACGCGTGTTCCGGCGATCGAGGTCACGTTGACCACCGAACCCTTGGCAGCGGCCAGTTCCTTGAACAGGCCGCGCGCCAGCATGATCGGCGCCAGGAAATTGACCTGGAACACGTCGCGCCAGACATGCATTGGCGTATCGATCGAGTTCATGCGGCCGCCACCCTTGTGCTTGGGCGAGATGCCGGCATTGTTGACCAGCGCGTGCAGCAGGCCGCCTTCCTTTTCCAGCCGTTGGCGGATTTCCGAAACGGCGCTGCCGACGTCGCCCTGGTCGGCAAGGTCGACCTTGATGTGGTCGTCCGGACCGGCGGGCCATGGGCAGTCGTCGGAAAACGCCTGGCGCGAGCAGGTGATGACGCGCCAGCCTTCGCGCGAGAAGCGCTTCACAGTCGCATGGCCGATGCCGCGGCTGGCTCCGGTCAAAACGATCGTCTTTCGCCCTTCGGTCTTCTCGGCCATCGCATCCTCATTTCAAGCTTACAGCGTATGTAGCGAATGCATCTCGCCATTGCGAGGGGGCGCGGCTCTCAGCCGCGCTCGGCGGCGGCTTCGCGGATCGTCTTGAGCAGGATCGAAAATGCCGCCGAAGGCTGCGTGTCGGTGCGCATGGTCAGCCCCACCGGGCCGCGTGTCTCCGTGGTGTCCACCGGCAGCATCTTCAGCGTACCGGCCTTGATCTCGTCGCTGACCACGCCATGCGAGATGATCCAAACGGCATCGCTCTGGCGCACGAAGGCGCGGCCGAACGAGTCCGACACGGTCTCGATCTCGGTCGGGATCGAGGCGACGCCATTGGTGATGAAGAAGCGCTCGACGAAGGGCCGGATGATCGAGCCGCGCGTCGGCATCAGCAGCGGGAACTCGCCCAACCGCTCGAACACGTCGGTGTCGCCCTTGAGCAGCGGATGGCCGGCGCGCACCACGAATACCACCTGCTCGGAATAGAGGTGCTCGAAGAAGAAGCCGGTCATCTTCTCGGGCGCGGCCAGGCGGCCGACCACGAGGTCGAGCTCGCCGAGCCTGAGCTGCTCCAGCAGCACCGCGTTCTCGCCGGTCACGATCTTGATCGTGGCGCCCGTGTCCTCGCCGAGGAAAAGGCTCATCGCCCGCGGCATGATGTGCGCCGAAACGGTCGGCAGCGCGCCGATGCGGATCGGCGGCCCGCCCTCTGCCCGTGCATTGGCGACCGAATCGATGCCCTGGCGCAGCGCGGTGATCGCCATGCCGGCATGCTGCATGAACACTTCGCCCGAGCGCGTGATCTTGATGCCGCGGCCGTCGCGCTCGAACACGCTGACGCCGAGCGCTTCCTCCAGTTCGCGGATCGTCTTGGTCACCGCCGGTTGGCTGACGTTCAGCAGCCCGGCCGCCTTGACCACGCTTTTCTGGCGCGCGACTTCTAGGAATGTCTGGAGGTGGCGGAACCTGACACGGCTTTCGATCATGGGCTTTTCATAACCCAGGAGTTAAGAGAAGGCCACAAAATATCATTTTACCAAACCAAACATCTCATCCACTGTCTTCTAGAGGAGAAATCGAGTGCAATTCACAGACATCGGCGGCGTCACGCTGCACCACCAGCTCATCGGCGGGCCCGCGGACAAGCCGGTCCTGGTATTTGCCAATTCGCTGGGCACCGATTTCCGCATCTGGCGCGACGTTATCGTCCGGCTTGCCGGCGACTTTCCCATCGTCACCTACGACAAGCGCGGCCATGGTCTTTCGGACACGGGGACAGCTCCTTATTCGATGGACGACCATGTCGTTGATCTTGCCGGCCTGCTCGATCATCTCAACGTCAAGAACGCCATCGTTTGTGGCCTGTCGGTCGGCGGGCTGATCGCGCAGGGCCTCTATGCCAGGCGCCCCGATCTCGTCCGTGCGCTCGTCCTCTGCGACACCGCCCACAAGATCGGCACCAACGACAGCTGGAACACGCGCATCGCCGCCGTCGAAAAGGACGGCATCGCCTCGATCGCCGATGGCGTGATGAAGCTGTGGTTCACGCCCGAGTTTCATGAGCAGCGCCAGCCTGACCTCGTTGGCTACCGCAACATGCTGTCGCGCCAGCCGCTCGCCGGCTACACCGGCACCTGTGCCGCCCTGCGCGACGCCGACTACACCGAGGCGGCAAAGGCGATTGCCGTGCCCACGCTTTGCGTCGTCGGCGACCAGGACGGCTCGACGCCGCCTGCACTGGTGCGCTCGATGGCTGATCTCATTCCCGGCTCGCGCTTCAAGATCATCGACGGCGCCGGCCATATCCCTTGCGTCGAAAAGCCGGACGAACTCGTCGCCCTCATCAGGCGCTTCATCGCCCGCCTTCCACTGGAGTGATTTGACAATGAACGCATCGGCGCCAGCCTCGACCAGGTATCGCCAGGGTCTCGCCGTCCGACGCTCGGTACTCGGCGATGCCCATGTCGACCGCGCCGAAACGGCCTCGACCGATTTCGACCGGCCGTTCCAGGAACTGATCACCGAAGCCGCCTGGGGCACGGTCTGGGCGCGCCCGACCTGGAGCAAGCGCGAGCGCTCGATGGTGACGCTGGCATTGCTCGCAGCCCTGGGACATGACGAGGAGGTGGCGATGCATGTGCGCGCCACCGCCAACACCGGGGCATCGCGCGAGGACATCTGCGAAACCTTCCTCCATGTCGCGATCTATGCCGGCGTGCCGGCGGCCAACCGCGCCATCAAGATCGCCAAGCAGGTCTTTGCCGAAATGGATGCGGGCCGATGAGCATTGACCCCAAGCCGAACCGCCAGCCCGAGATCGGCGCCTTCTTCCAGCGCGACCGCTCCTGGCATCCGCCGGCCTACACGCCTGGCTACAAGACCTCGGTCCTGCGTTCTCCGCAGAAGGCGCTGCTGTCGCTCGACACCACCATTTCCGAGATCACCGGCCCGGTCTTCGGCCACGGCATGCTGGGCGAGCTCGACAACGACCTGATCCACAATTTCGCCCAGCCGGGCGAGAGCGCCATCGGCGAGCGCATCATCGTCTATGGCCGCGTGCTCGACGAGCGCGGCAAGGGCGTGCCGGGCGCACTGCTCGAGTTCTGGCAGGCTAATGCCGGCGGGCGCTACCGCCACAAGAAGGAGGGCTACATCGCCGCCCTCGACCCCAATTTCGGCGGCTGCGGCCGCACCATCACCGGCGAAGACGGTTCCTACGCCTTTCGTACGATCAAGCCCGGCCCCTATCCCTGGCCGAACGGCGTCAACGACTGGCGCCCCGCCCACATCCACTTCTCGGTCTTCGGCCATGGCTTCGCCCAGCGGCTGATCACCCAGATGTATTTCGAGGGCGACCCGCTGATCTGGCTCTGCCCGATCGTCAGGACCATCCCCGATAGGGCAGCCGTCGAGACTCTCATCGCGGCACTCGACATGCAGTCGACCATCCCGATGGATGCGCGCGCCTACAAGTTCGACATCGTGCTGCGCGGCCGCCGCTCGTCGGTGTTCGAAAACCGTCTGGAGGGCAACTGATGGTCCAGTCGCTGAACCGGCTTAGGGAAAGCCCCTCGCAGACCGCCGGGCCCTATGTCCATATCGGGCTCACCCCCAATTTCTGCGGCATCGCCGGCGTCTTCGAAAAGGACCTAGGCACGGAAATGGTCAACGACAAGACCAAGGGCGAGCGCATCACCGTGCGCGCCCGCGTGCTCGACGGCACCGGCACGCCCCTCAAGGATGCGCTGATCGAGATCTGGCAGGCCGATGCCGCCGGCCTCTACAACTCTCCGACCGAAATTCGCGGCGCCGCCGATCCCAATTTCACCGGCTGGGGCCGCATGCCGACCGACATGGTCTCGGGCGAATGCCTGTTCGAGACTATCAAGCCGGGCCGCGTGCCCTACAAGCCCGGCCTGCTCATGGCCCCGCACATCACCTTCTGGATCGTTGCCCGCGGCATCAATCTCGGCCTGCAGACACGGATGTATTTTGCCGACGAAGAACAGGCCAATGCCGAGGACCCGGTGCTGGCCCGCATCGAGCATCGCTCGCGTGTGCCGACGCTGATCGCCTCGCGCCAGGACGATGTCTATGTCTTCGACATCCACCTGCAGGGTGACAACGAAACCGTGTTCTTCGACGTCTGAGCACATGACCGTGTCTCCCTTCGATCACCCTTTGCTGTCCGGCCTTCTCGGTGACGAGGAGACTGCGCGCCAGTTCTCCGCCGACGCGGAACTGGCCGCCATGCTTGCCTTCGAGCGCGCACTGGCCGAGGCCGAGGCAGGCGAGGGCGTGATCGGCCGCGAGGCAGCCGATGCGATTGTCGCCGCACTCGCCTCGTTCGAGCCCGACGTTGCGGCTCTCAGGAATGCCGTCGCCCGCGATGGCGTGGTCGTGCCCGAACTGGTACGCCAGTTGCGTTCGGCAGTTGGCGCGCCGCATGGCGACAAGGTCCATTTCGGCGCCACCAGCCAGGATGTCGTCGACACGGCGCTGGTGCTCCGTCTCAAGCCGGTTGTCGAGCGCCTCGATGCGCTGCTCGCCGAGGCGGCCGCAAAGCTGGCGGCGGTGGAGAAGAGATTTGGTGCCCGTCCGCTGATGGGCCGCACGCGCATGCAGGCGGCGATCGAAATCACCGTCGCCGACCGTGTCCGCGCCTGGCGCGAACCGGTCGAACGCAACCGCGCGCGGCTGGCTGCGATCCGCCATGAACTTCTCGTCGTCCAGTTCGGCGGTGCCGCCGGTACGCTGGAAAAGCTTGGCGACAAGGCGCTCGCCGTGCGGAAATCGCTGGCCGAAAAGCTGGGCCTCCACGACGCTCCGCAATGGCACAGCCAGCGCGACCGGTTGGCCGATTTCGCGGGCCTGCTGTCGCTCATCACCGGCAGCCTTGGCAAGTTCGGCCAGGACGTTGCCCTGATGGCGCAGGACGGCTCAGAGATTGCGCTCGCCGGCGGCGGTGGCTCCTCGGCGATGCCGCACAAGCAGAACCCGGTGGCGGCCGAGGTGCTGGTGACGCTGGCCCGTTTCAACGCCACGCAACTGTCGGGCATGCACCACGCTTTGGTGCATGAGCAGGAACGCTCGGGATCGGCTTGGACGCTGGAATGGCTGCTCCTGCCGCAGATGGCCGTGTCGGCGGCGGCGGCGCTCAGGCAGGCGGCGGCACTCGCCGGCCAGATCGAAAGCATAGGTGCGCGGCCGGGCAACTAGCCCGCGGCACCCGTCAACAAAACGCCTGACACTTGGCGTGCCGAAGGCCCGCAGCTCGATGGCAGGCGGTGCGGGTAGAAGGAAAAAAGATGCGTACTCAGGTGGTCATCATCGGTTCCGGCCCGTCCGGGCTCCTGCTCGGGCAACTGCTCGCCAATAGCGGCATCGACAACGTCATCCTCGAGCGCGTCGATCGCGACTATGTGCTCGGTCGCGTCCGTGCCGGCGTGCTGGAACAGGGCATGGTCGACCTACTCGACGAAGCTGGCGCCGGCGCGCGCATGCATGCCGAAGGCCTGCCGCATGAGGGTATCTCGCTCGCCTTCGACAACCGGCTGCATCGCATCGACCTTGCCCAACTCACCGGCGGCAAGCGCGTCACGGTCTACGGCCAGACCGAGGTGACGCACGACCTGATGGACAAGCGCGAGGCGGCGGGACTGGCCGCGATATACGATGCCAAGAACGTGCTGCCGCAGGGGTTCGACAGCGACACGCCCTTCGTCACTTACGAGAAAGATGGCGCTACCCACCGCATCGATTGCGATTTCATCGCCGGCTGCGACGGCTTCCATGGCATCAGCCGCAAATCGGTGCCCGAAGGCGCCATCAGGACCTATGAGCGTGCATACCCGTTCGGCTGGCTCGGCATCCTGGCCGAGGTGCCGCCGGCCGACCACGAGCTGATCTACGCCAACCATCCCAGGGGCTTTGCGCTCTGTTCGATGCGCTCGACCCACCGCAGCCGCTACTATGTCCAGTGCCCGCTCGATGATCACGTCGAGGACTGGAGCGACGAGCGCTTCTGGGACGAGCTGCGCCGGCGCCTGCCACCCGAGGCTGCGGCGCGCGTCGTCACCGGCCCGTCCTTCGAGAAGTCGATCGCGCCGCTGCGCTCCTTCGTCGCCGAGCCGATGCGCTTCGGCCGTATGTTCCTCGTTGGCGACGCCGCCCACATCGTGCCGCCCACCGGCGCCAAGGGTCTCAACCTCGCCGCCAGCGACGTGCGTTACCTGTACTGGGGCCTGCGCGAATTCTATCAGGACAGGTCGCAGGCAGGCATCGACGCCTATTCGGCCCGCGCCCTGTCGCGCGTCTGGAAGGCGGTGCGGTTCTCCTGGTGGATGACCACCATGCTGCACCGTTTCCCCGACACCGACGACTTCGGCCAGCGCATCCAGGAGGCCGAACTCGACTATCTCGTCCACTCGCAGGCGGCATCCGCCTCGCTCGCCGAAAACTATGTCGGGCTGCCTTATTGATCCAAGGGAATCGCGCCAGTCACATATCTTTCAGGTTATGGATTGCGCGATTCTTTTCATTTTACATTACCGTTTCGAACATGACACTTGGCTACGGACATACCGAGACCGGCGCGCGCGACAGTGCCGGCTCGTCCAGATGGAGGAAAAATTGAAGAAGTCTGTTTTGGCCGCCCTGGCGGTACTTGCGCTTTCCGGCACCGCCTTCGCCGACACCATCAAGGTCGGCGTCGTCGGTCCGTTCTCCGGCCCGTTCGCCATCCAGGGCAAGAACTTCAAGGCCGGCATCGACGCCTGGATCGCGCTCAACGGCGCCAAGGTCGGCGACGACGACATCGAGATCGTCTACCGCGACCTGCCGGCTGCCGACCCGGCCCAGTCCAAGGCGCTGGCCCAGGAACTGGTCGTCAAGGAAGGTGTGCAGTATCTCGCAGGCTTCTATTTCACCCCTGACGCGATGGCGGTCACCCCGCTGCTCGAGCAGGCCAACGTGCCGCTGGTCGTCATGAACGCCGCCACCTCGGCGATCGTCACCAAGAGCCCGCTGGTCGTGCGCACCTCCTTCACCACCTGGCAGACCTCGGCGCCGATGGCCAAGGTCGCCAAGGAGCGAGGCGTCAAGAAGGTCATCACCGTGGTCTCCGACTACGGCCCGGGTGTCGATTCCGAGAACGCCTTCAAGACCACCTTCACCGCTGAAGGCGGCGAGGTTGTCGATTCCGTCCGCATGCCGCTGTCGACCAACGACTTCAGCCCGATCATGCAGCGCGTCAAGGATTCCGGCGCCGATGCGGTCTTCGCCTTCCTGCCGTCGGGCCCGACCACGCTCGGCTTCGTCAAGGCCTACAATGACAACGGCCTTGCCAAGGCAGGCGTGCAGTTCCTCGCACCCGGCGACCTGACGCAGGAGTCCGATCTGCCGGCGCTCGGCGAAGCCGCATCCGGATTGCTCACCACCTTCCACTACGCCGTCTCGCATGACTCGGCCGAGAACAAGAAGTTCGTCGAGGCCGCGCACAAGGCTATCGGCAATCCGGCCGAACTGTCCTTCCCCTCGGTCGGTGCCTATGACGGCATGCACGTCATCTACAAGATGATCGAGGCCACCGGCGGCGAGCAGGACGCCCAGAAGGCGGTCGACGCCGTCAAGGGCCTTGCCTGGGAAAGCCCGCGCGGACCGGTCTCCATCGATCCCGACAGCCGTCACATGACGCAGAACATCTATCTGCGCGAGGTCGCCAAGGCCGAGGACGGCACCTTCTACAACAAGGAAATCGCGACCTTCGAAAAGCAGGGCGACCCCGGCCTTGCGGCTCTGAAGTAACAGCGTTACGCCAACGACAGGGCCCGGATGCCTGACGCGTCCGGGCCGCTGCTGGATCAATCGATGCAAACCGTTCTCAGCGTTGGGATCGACGCCCTTGCCTATGGCATGGTGCTGTTCGTCATCTCGATAGGACTTTCGGTGACCATGGGCCTGATGCGCGTGGTCAACCTCGCCCATGGCGCATTCGCCATGATCGGCGGCTACATCGCTTCTTACGCCACCCAGACGCTCGGCTTCGGCTACGGCGTCGCCATCCTCGCCGCGGTGGTCGGCACCATTATCATCGCCATCCCGGTCGAGCGGTTCCTCTACCGCCGCATCTATGGCGCGCCCGAGCTTACCCAGGTGCTGATGACCATCGGCATCACCTTCTGCGTCATCGGCATCGCCAACTACGTCTTCGGCCCGACGCTGAAGACCATTCCTTTGCCCGAGACGCTGCGCGGTCCGGTCGATCTCGGCTTCCGCTCGATTGCCGCTCACAAGCTGTTCGCCATCGCCTGCGGCGTCGCCGTTGCCGGCGCGCTCTGGTACCTGATCGAAAGGACGTCCTTCGGCGTCAAGCTGCGCGCCTCGGTCGACAATGCCGCCATGGCTGCATCGCTGGGCGTGCGTACACGGATCGTCTATGCCGTCAGCTTCGCGGTTGCCGTCGGCCTCGCCGCCTTCGGTGGCATTGTCGGCGCCGAGCTACTTCCGATCGAGCCCTATTACGCGCTGCGCTACATGGTGACCTTCCTCGTCGTCGTGTCTGTCGGTGGTGCGGGCTCCATTCCCGGCGCGCTGCTTGCCTGCCTGCTGCTCGGCGCCATCGACACCACCGGCCGCTATCTCCTGCCGGAATATGGCGAGTTCTTCTTCTACCTCGCCGTCATCGCCATCGTCTGCGTCTTCCCGCGCGGCCTTTTGGGCAGGAGAAGCTAGATGGCTGCCATCGAAACCACCTCCGCCGCCAAGCCTGAGGCCGCCGCTCGCCCGAACTGGCTCAAGCGCGATCTCCTCGGCCTCGCAGTCATCCTGGCCGTGGCCGCCATCGGCTACTTCCTGTTCCCCAACAATCTGGCGCTGCTGACGCGTATCCTGGGTGTTGCACTGCTGGTGCTGTCGATCGATCTCGTCACCGGTTTCTGCGGTGTCGCCACGCTCGGCCATGCCGCACTCTTCGGCGCTGGTGCCTATGCCTCGGGCATCGCCGCGGTGCATTTCGGCATCACCGATCCGCTGCTGATGGTCGTGGTTGGTGCCATTGGTGGCGCTGTTGCCGGCATCGTCTCAGGCGCGGTCATCCTGCGCGGTCATGGGCTGGCGCAACTGGTACTGTCGATCGCCGTCGTCCACCTGTTCCACGAGGCTGCCAACAAGGCCTCCGTGTATACCGGTGGTAGCGACGGCCTGTCGGGCATTTCGCCCGACCCGATCTTCGGTATCTTCGCCTTCGACCTCTGGGGCCGCACGGCCTACGGCTTCGCCGTCGCGCTGGTGGTCATCGCCTTCATCGTGCTGCGGCTGATCACCCGTTCGCCCTTCGGCATGCTTTGCCGCGGCATCAAGGAAGACCCGATCCGCATCCGCGCCATGGGCGCATCGGTCCAGGGCACGCTGCTCAAGATGTATGTCATCTCGGGCGCGGTGGCGGGCACAGGCGGCGCGCTCAACGCCATCTCCACCCAGGTCGTCGGCCTCGACTCGCTCAGCTTCACGCTCTCCGCCGAAGCGCTGGTGATGCTCGTGCTTGGCGGCACCGGCTCGCTCTATGGCGCGCTGATCGGCACTGTCAGCTTCATGTGGTTCGAGGATTTCGTCTCGGCGGCCAATCCGTTCCACTGGCTCACCATCGTCGGTGCGCTTCTGATCGCCGTGGTGCTGTTCGCGCCGCGTGGGCTCTATGGCACGGCGCTCACGCTTGCCGATCGCTTCAGGGGGAACGGCAAATGAGCCCGGTCTTCCAGGTCCAGAACCTCAACAAGGCGTTCGGCGGACTGGCCGTCACGCAGGACGTGTCGATCACCATGAACCCCGGCGACCGCGTGGCCCTGATCGGCCCCAACGGCGCCGGCAAGACCACCTTCGTCAATCTCGTCACCGGCCATCTCGATCCCGATTCCGGCAAGGTTCTGCTCGGCGGCAACGATGTCACCTCACTGGGGCCGACGCCGCGTGTCCGCCAGGGCCTCGTCCGCTCGTTCCAGGTCACGCGCCTGTTTCCCGACATGACGCCGGAAGAACACCTGGCGCTCGCCGTGATGCAGCGCACCGGCCGCACCGGCGCGATCTTCGGCCACTACCAGGCCAAGGCGGACGTCATGGCCGAGGTCGCCGAACTGCTGCGCACGCTCGGCCTCGATCACATCGCCACCCGCAAGGTCGCCGAGATCGCCTATGGCCAGCAGCGCCTGCTCGAGATCGCGCTCGCCCTGGCGCTCAAGCCTAAGGTGCTGCTGCTCGATGAGCCGGCCGCCGGCGTGCCTCAGAGCGACACGCCGCGCATCGAGGCCGCCCTTGCCGGCCTGCCGTCCGACCTCGCCGTGCTGATGATCGAGCACGACATGGATCTCGTTTTTCGCTTCGCCAGGCGTGTCATCGTGCTCGCCGCCGGCGCCATCATCTTCGACGGTTCGCCGCAGGACGTCACCAGGGACGCCCGTGTGCGTGAAGCCTATCTCGGAAGCTACGCCAATGACCGCAGCGCCGCTTGAAGTCGCCGATCTGAGCGCCGGCTACGGCCCGACGCGCGTGCTGGAGAATGTCTCCTTCTCCGTGCCGGCGGGGGCGCGGCTTGCCGTGCTCGGCCGCAACGGCATGGGCAAGACGACGTTGCTCGCCACCATCGCCGGCCAGACCAGGCGCTATGGCGGTTCGATCCGCCTCGGCGGCACCGATCTCAGTAGCCAGGAAAGCTCGGCGCGTGCCCGCAGCGGTCTCGGCTACGTGCCGCAGGCGCGCTGCATCTTTCCCTCGCTCACCGTCGAGGAAAACCTCTTCGTCGGGCTCAAGGGTCGCGACCGCTCGGCGATCGAGGAAGCCTACCAGATGTTCCCGCGCCTCAAGGAGCGTCGCAGGAACCTCGGCTCCCAGCTTTCCGGCGGCGAACAGCAGATGTTGTCCACTGCCCGCACCATCCTCGGCAAGCCGACCGTGCTGTTGCTCGACGAACCTCTGGAGGGCCTGGCGCCCGTCATCTGCGAAGAGCTGATGGTGGCGTTCTCGCAACTGGCCTCGGGCGGCGAGATGACCGTCGTGCTGGTCGAGCAGCGCATTCAGAGCGCGCTTGATTTCGCCGACCGCGCCATCATCCTCGAGCGCGGCCGCATCGCCTGGTCGGGCACGCCTGCGGAGCTGTCCGCCCAGCCCGAAGTGGTGGAAAAGCTGCTCGGCGTTGGCGGCCTGCACTGAGCCGCCGAAAAACGCTCGCTACCCGACAGCTGCCTCGGCAGCCTCGGTCGTCGGTGTCGCCTCGCTCGGCTCCTTGATCCTGAACCAGGCGACATAGAGCGCGGGCAGGAACAGCAGCGTGATCGCGGTGCCGGCCAGGATGCCGCCCATCATCGCATAGGCCATCGGCGCCCAGAAAACCTCGCGCGCGATCGGGATCAGCGCCAGACTGGCTGCGGCAGCGGTCAGCGCAATCGGCCGCATGCGGTGCTCCGAGGCTTCGATCACGGCGTGCCATTTGTCTGTGCCTGTGGCGATCAGCTCCTCGATCTGCACGATCAGGATCACCGAGTTGCGGATCAGGATGCCGACCAGCGCCAGCACCCCGAGCAGCGCCACGAAGCCGAGCGGCTGTCCGGTCGGCACCAGCGCCGCCACCACGCCGATCAGCCCCAGCGGCGCCACAGCGACCACCAGGAACAACCGCTGGAAGCTTTGCAGCTGGATCATCAGCACCGTCGCCATAATGAACAGCATCAGCGGCACGACGGCAATGATCGGACCCTGGCTGTTCACGCTTTCCTCGACCGAGCCGCCGGTCACTACCGCGTAGCCTGCCGGCAGCTTGGCGGCGAAAGCCTCGACCGCGGGCTTGAGCTCTGCAACCACGGTGTCGGGCAAGGTGTCGCCGACCATGCCGGCCTTGACGGTGATGGTGGGCATCCGGCTGCGCCGCCAGATCGTCGGTTGTTCCAGTTCGTAGCGGAAATCGGCGACCGTCGCGAGTGGGATCGCCTCGCCGTTGCCGGTTGGGATCTGCAGGTTGCGCAGCGTCTCGATCGAGCCGCGCTCGACGTCCTGGGCCCGCACCACCACGTTGATCAGGTAGGTCGCGTCGCGCACCTGGGTGATCGCCACGCCGCCGACCACGCTGTTCATCGCGCTGGCGATATCTTCGGAGGTGATGCCGAGCTGGCGCGCCTTGTCCTGCAGCACCTCGACCTTGAGCACGCGCGACGGCTCGTTCCAGTCGAAGCTCGGCGCCTGAATCTTCGGATTGGCGGAGATGATGCCGGCCAGCTGCTGCGACAGGGTCCGTACCGTCTGCACGTCGGGACCGCTGACGCGATATTGCACCGGCCGGCCCACCGGGGGCCCGAGTTCCAGCGTCTTGACGAAGGCGTCGGTGCCGACGAACTGTTCCCGCAGGATCTTCTCGATCGCCGGCTGCACCCGATGCCGCGCTTCCAGATCCTTGGTGACGATGACCGTCTGGCCGAAATAGGGATTGGCCGGCTGCACGTCGTAGGCCAGCACGAAGCGCACCGCGCCCTGGCCGATATACGAGCTCCAGTGGTCGATATCGGCGTTGCCCTTCAGCGCGATCTCCTCGAAATGCTCGATCTCGGCGCGCGTCTCTGCGATCGAGCTGTTGTGCGGCAGGTTCCAGTCGACGATCAGTTCGGGCCGGTCGGAGGGCGGGAAGAACTGCTGCTGCACGAAGGTCAGCCCGACGACCGACAACGCGAACAGCACGACGGTGGCGATGATGGTGAACCAGTGGCGGCGCACGGCCCAATTGAGGATGCGGGAGAAGCCAGCGGCAACGCGGCCCGGCCGCTCGTCGTGCTTCTTCATCGTTGCCGGCAGGAGCGTGACGCCGAGCAGCGGCGCAAACAGCACCGCCACGATCCATGACAAGAGCAGCGACACCGCGATGACGACGAACAGCGTGTAGGTGTATTCGCCGGCCTGGCTGCTGTTCAGCCCGATCGGCACGAAACCGGCGACGGTGACCAGCGTGCCGGTCAGCATCGGAAACGCCGTCGAGGTGTAGACGTAGGTCGCCGCTTTCCTCAGCGAGTCGCCGACCTCCAGCCGCGCTACCATCATCTCCACCGCAATCATCGCATCGTCGACAAGAAGTCCCAGCGCGATGATCAGCGCGCCGAGCGAGATGCGCTGCAGCGAGATGCCCAGATAGGCCATGACCAGGAAGGTGATCGCCAGCACCAGCGGGATCGACAGCGCGACAACGAAGCCGGCGCGCATGCCCAGGCTGATGAAGGAAACGGCGAGCACGATCGCGACGGCCTCGAACAGCGCCCGCGTGAAGCCGGAGACGGCATGCTCGACAATGGCCGGCTGGTCGGCAACCTGGTGCACGCCGACGCCGATCGGCAGTTCGCCCGTCACCTCATGCATCAGCTCCTTCAGCGCTTCGCCGAATTCCAGCAGGTTGGCGTTGGGCTTCATGCCTATCGCCAGCCCGATCGCCGGCTCGCCATTGACCCGGAACAGCGCGGTCGGCGGATCGACATAGCCGCGGCTGATGGTGGCGACGTCGCTCAGCCGGAAGAAGCGGTCGTTGACCCTGAGGTTGATTGCCCTCAGGCTTTCCTCCGAGGTGAACTGGCCGCCGACGCGCACCGCAATGCGTTCCGACCCGGCCTGGATGACGCCCGACGGCGCAATCGCGTTCTGCGATTGCAGGCTGGCGATGACCGCCTGCTGGTTGAGGCCGAGCGCCGCGATCTGGCGTGTCGAGAATTCGAGATAGATGACCTCGTCCTGGGCGCCGATCAGCTCCACCTTGCCGGCATTCGGAATGGTCAGGATGCGGGTGCGCACCGTCTCGACATGGTCGCGCAGCTGGCGCATCGACAGCCCGTCCGATGTGAAGGCATAGACGTTGCCGAACACGTCGCCGAAGCGGTCGTTGAAGAACGGCCCCTGCACCCCTTGCGGGAAGTTGGGCCTCAGGTCGCCCACCATGTTGCGGACCTGAACCCAGGTCGGGGCGACGTCGCGCGCCTTGGTCGTCGGCTTGAGGTTGACGAAGATGATCGTCTGGCCGGCGGTGGTCACGCTGCGGCTGAAGTCGAGGCTTTCCAGCTCCTCGAGCTTCTTCTCGATCCGGTCGGTCACCTGCCTGGTCGTCTCGTCGACCGAGGCGCCCGGCCAGTTGGCCTGGATCAGCATGGTCTTGATGGTGAAGCTCGGGTCTTCCTCGCGGCCGAGGTTGAGATAGGCGAACACCCCGGCGATCGTGAAGATCAGCATGAAATACCAGACCATCGAGCGGTGGCTCAGTGCCCAGTCGGAAAGATTGAAACCCTTCACGCTACGCCCCCTCTGGAATGCGGACCTTCTGGCCTTCTGCGAGGCTGTTCACCCCGGCAGTCACCACCCGCGTCCCCGCCGTCAAGCCGTCCACGGTGAAGCTGGCGCCATCCTTTGCCTTGACCTCGATATCCTGCAGGCTGACCGTCGACGCAGCCTGGTCGACGACCCAGACGAAACTCTTGCCATCCTTCTCCAGAAGCGCCGACAGCGGCAGGTCGATCGCCTCGTCGGCCTTCAATACCGGCACGGCCGTCACCGTCGAACCCAGCCGGAAGGCGGTCGGCGGGTCGGTCAGCGCCAGCCGCACCCGCCGGGTCCGTGTCGACGCATCGGCCTGCGGCGCGATCTCGCGGACATGCGCCTTGGTGCGCAGCGACAGCGCCGATTGCAGCGACACTTCGAATTCGACGCCTTCCTTCAGTTCGCTCGCCATCTGGTCGGGAACGTCCACCACCGCCTCGCGGGCGTCGGAGCGCGCCACGGTCACCACCATCTGTCCGGGCGAAACGGTCTGGCCGACTTCGGCGCCGGTAGCGGTGACGATGCCGTCGAAATCGGAGAACAGCCGGGCATAGCCGAGTTGTTCCTGTGCCTTGGCAAGGGCAGCGCGCGCCCTTTCGACGTTGGCAGCAGCCGAATCAAGTGCCTGCTTGGCGGAATCGTAGACTGCCTGCGAGGTGTTGGATTCCTGGAGCAGGGTGCGCTGGCGTTCTTCGCTCGCCGAGGCGTTGGCGAACTGCGCCTCGGCGGTCGACAGGTCGGCGCGTGCCGACTGCATGGAAAGCTCCAGCGCCAGCGGGTCGATGGCCGCGAGCGTTGTGCCCTTGGCGACCTGGTCGCCGACGCCGACGTCGCGCGCCACCAGCCGCCCGAGCAGGCGGAAGGCGAGGTCTGCGGAAAATTCCGGCTGGATGGTGCCGGCGAAACCCTGCACCGTCCGTGCATGCGGTTCGACGACGATGGACAGCACCGGGCGGATCACCTCGGGAGGCGGGGTCTGTTCCTGGCTGCAGCCGGCCAGTGCCAGCACGGCCATCAGGCCGATCGGCGCGAGTGATCTCATGGTGCCACCTCCACCACCTGGCCGGGGCTCAGCAATTGGCCGCCTTGCGCGACGACGGTTTGCCCCGCCTCCAGTCCCTTCGACACGACCACGACGCCGGAAGCGAATGACAGCACCTCGATCGGCACCATCGCCACCGCCTTGCTGCCGGGGTCGACGGTCCACACGGCCGGCCGGCCATTCTCCGACATCAGCGCCTGCCACGGCAGCACGATGGCCTGTTGTGGCTTGGCGGTGATCGTGCCTGTAATCGCCGCGCCGAGCGGCATCTGTGCCGGCGTGTCGGGCACCGCCACCTTGACGCGGATCGAGCCGGAGGCCGGGTCGACGGCGGGCGAGACCTCGCGCACTTCGCCTGTCGCCTCGATCTTCGGGTCGGAGATCAATGATATCCTGACCACCGGCGCCACCGGGGTCCGGGCAACCATGGCCTCGTCGACGTTGAACACCGCGTCGCGGTCGCCGTCCTCGGCAACGGTGAACACCGTCTGTGCCGCCTGCACCACCTGGCCGACCTCGATCGTCCGTGCCGTCACCACGCCGGACGCACTGGCCTTCAATTCGGTATAGCCCAGCCTGTCCTTGGCATTGGCAAGCTGGCTCTGCGCGGCTTCGACCCCGTTTCGCGCCACGCGCAGGGACTGTTCGGCGAGGTCATATTCGCGCCGCGTCGTGAAGCCCTGGGCCAGCAGGGTCTTCTGGCGGTCGAAGGCGGCTGAGGCCTGCCGCAGCTGCGCGTCAGCAGAATCGAGGCTGGCTTGCGCCGCGCGCACGTCGGACTGCTGCTCCTGCGGATCGAGCCTGGCCAGCACCTCGCCCTTCTCGACGCGTTGGCCGACATCGACCGTGCGTTCCGAGACGCGCCCGCCGACCTGGAACGACAGGCTGTTGAGCGTGCGGGCGGCAATCACGCCGGTCAGCGACGTCGCCGGGGCGAAGTCGGACAGCTTCACCTCAATCGCGCGGACCACCACCGGCAGCCGTTCGGCCGCCTCCTGCTTCTGGCAGGCGGCCAGCGGCAATGAAAGGCAAAGGGCAAGCAAGGCGAGCGAGGATGTCGAATTGGCGCGGGCAGGCGTTCTGCCATGAGTGCCTGACGGGTTCGGGTTCGCGGAAGTCATGTACATCCCCCAAAATCGCTTCGCCTCAGGCTACGACGGAGAATTCCATCCGGCAACGGCTAGCCGAATTTCTTGTCAGGCCGGTGACGGGTGTTTTGGATCACGGTTTGCGGAGGGTAACACGGGTGTGATGTTTGCCGGATTTGGACACGGAACCCGAGCGATTCCGGTGCGTTGAAAGGGGTTGCAGAGCATCGGACCCGAAGTGGGGAGCCGGTTTGGGGAGATCGGATGCTCAAGGAATGGACGTCGGAGGCCCTTATGGATCGCATGCTCTTTGACAGTCCGGTTTCGATTCGCATCGGACCGGAAAGCACCCAACGCGAGGTCACGACCGTCAAGGGTGCCTACGAGGCGCTGGTTGATTGGCCGCACGCCAAGCGCAGCGGCCCGCTCTACCGCGAGGCGGTCGAGACGGTCTCGGCGGCGCTCGCCGGCACCCGCTCGCACAAGGCGGCGCGGCAGGCACTCGTCGCTGCTGCCGAGGAGATCGGCATCCTGGTCTGACCCACTTGCCATGTTTCCGGCGCCGCCCGTTCGCCGCACGGCGAACGGCACCGCCCCTGTATGCCGCAAAGACGGGCAGGACATTTCCTCGCCGGCCGGGTTTTGCAGTATAAATTAACTCTACAGAGTTTGTAGATTTTATCATTCTGAATGGGCATCGTCATTCAACCCCGAGGGGGAAGCCCATGTCAGATTTCACGCGCCGTGCCTTGCTCGCCACCGTTGCCGCTCTGTCTATTGCGCCGTCCGTCGGCTCTCTCCATGCCGAGGACCTCAAGATCACCATCGCCTACCAGACAGTGGTCGAGCCCTCGAAAGTGCCGCAAGCCGATGGCGCCTATGAGGCTGCCACCAAGGCCAGCATCGACTGGCGCAAGTTCGATTCCGGCGCCGATGTCATTGCCGCCATCGCATCCGGCGCGGTCGACATCGGCTATGTCGGCTCGAGCCCGCTGGCCGCTGCCGCCAGCCGCCAGCTGCCGATCGAGACCATCTTTGTCGTCGGCCTGATCGGCGAATCCGAAGCACTCGTCGCCCGCGACGGTGCAGGCATCGAGAAGGCCGCCGATCTCGCCGGCAGGAAGGTCGCCGTGCCCTTCGTCTCGACCACGCACTACAGCCTGCTTGCCGCCCTCAAACACGAGGGCGTCGATCCCAAGTCGGTCGAAATCCTCAATCTGCGCCCGCCGGAAATCGCCGCCGCCTGGCAGCGCGGCGACATCGACGCGGCTTACGTCTGGGATCCGGCGCTCGGCCAGATCAAGACCTCGGGCAAGGTCGTGCTCGACTCGGCGAAGGTCGCCGAATGGGGCGCGCCGACCTTCGACGCCTGGATCGTCCGCGCCGACTTCGCCGAGAAGAACCCGGCCGCCGTGCGCGACTTCGTCAAGGTGACCGGTGCGGCCTATGCCGAATTCCTCGCCAAGCCGGAAGCCTGGGATAAGGGCTCGCCGCAGGCCGAGAAGATCGCCCGCCTGACCGGTGCCAAGGTCGAGGAAGTGTCGGCTCTGCTCAAGGGCTACGTCTTCCCGACGCTGGAAGAACAGGCCTCGGTCAAGTTCCTCGGCGGCGACACGGTCAAGGCGGTCGCGGCGACCTCGGCTTTCCTCAAGGAGCAGGGCAAGATCGACGCCGTTCAGCCTGACTATTCGAAATACGTGACGTCGAAATACGTCACCGAGGCGCTCGCCTCCAACTGAGGCGCCAGCCGGCCCGCGTCCTCCCGCGTGGGCACAGACCCCGGCCGGCTCCTCCCGGCCGGGGCATCCCCTTTTCCAGGAGACCCAACGATGTCGACGCTTACGCTCAGCAACATCGCCGTGCGCTATTCCGGGCAGCCTCGGCCGGCGGTCGAGGGTGCATCGCTCTCCGTCGGCCAGGGCGAGTTCGTCGTGCTCACCGGACGTTCCGGCTGCGGCAAGTCGACCTTGCTTAACGCCGCCGCGGGCCTGGTTGTGCCCGAGCACGGCGAGGTCTCGGTCGACGGCCGGCCGATCGAGGGGCCAGGGGCCGACCGCGCCGTCGTCTTCCAGAGCGACGCGCTGTTTCCCTGGTTCTCGGCGCGCGACAACGTCGCTTTCGCGCTGAGAGTGCGCGGCATCGGTGAGCGGCAGCGCCACGCCCTCGCCAACGAACTGCTCAGGCGCGTCCGGCTCGACGGCCTCGGCGACAAGCCGGTTTGGGAGATGTCGGGCGGCATGCGCCAGCGCGTCGGCCTTGCCCGCGCGCTCGCCGCCGAGCCCGACTTCCTGCTGATGGACGAGCCGCTCGGCGCGCTTGATGCGCTGACGCGCGAGCGCATGCAGACGCTGCTGCTCGACATCTGGGCGCCGGGCAATCTCGGCGTGCTGATGGTCACGCACGGCATCGAGGAAGCGCTGCTGCTCGGCACCCGCGTCGTCGTCATGGCGCCTGATCCCGGCCGCATTGCGCTGAGCTTCGAGGCCGGCTTCAGCCGGCGCTATGCCGCCGGCGAGCCCGTCCGCTCGATCAAGGCCGATCCGGCCTTCACCACAGCCCGGGCCGAGCTTGCCGACGCGATTTTCGAGGGAGAGCCGGCATGACCCTGCTGCAGGCCGAACGCGGCCGGCGCGACCTGGCCGAACCTGAACGCGCGACGGTGCTCTGGCCGCGCAGCGATACACCCCGCCGCGAGCTGTCGTCGCGCACCATCAGCGCCATCACCATCCTGGCAGCCCTCCTGGCATGGACTCTTGTTACCAGGCTCGGGCTGGTCGCGCCGTTGTTCCTGCCGCCGCCGCAGGATGTGTTGGCCAAGTTCTGGACGGTGGCCTCCCAGGGGTTCATCGACGCGACGCTTGCCCAGCATCTGCTCGCTTCGCTGGGGCGCGTCTTGGCAGCACTGGTGGCGGCAACGTTAGTCGGCATTCCGATCGGGCTCGCCATCGGCGCGAGCCGCGTCGGCCGCGGCATCTTCGATCCCGTGCTCGAGTTCCTTCGGCCGATCCCGCCGCTCGCCTACCTGCCGCTGATCATCATCTGGTTCGGCATCGGCGAGTCCGCCAAGGTGCTGGTCATCGCTATTGCCATGGTGGCGCCGATTGCGCTGTCCACCGCCTCGGGCGTACGCAACGTCCAGCAGGATCGTCTCAGTGCGGCCCGCTCGCTCGGCGCGACGCGCCGGCAGGTCATCCGCTTCGTCGTGCTGCCCAGCGCGTTGCCGTCGATCCTCACCGGCCTGCGCATCGCGCTCGGCGCCGGCTGGACCACGCTGGTCGCCGCCGAACTGGTGGCGGCAACGCGCGGCCTCGGCTTCATGATCCAGTCGGCGGCGCAGTTCCTTGTCACCGACGTCGTCGTCATGGGCATCCTGGTCATCGCAGCGGTGGCCTTCGTGCTCGAACTTGGCCTGCGCTTTGTGGAGCGCAGGCTGGTGCCCTGGGCCGGGCGCGACTGACCGTCAGGCGGTGGCGAGTTTGGTCCGGGGCGGGCTTGGCCTGCTGGGCGCGCTGGCTGAGCCAGACGCTGCCGAGCACGACGATCATGCCGAGGATCTGCGCTGCGCTCAACGACTGGCCGAGCACCGACCAGCCGAGCATCACGGCGGTCATCGGGCTGAGGAAGCCGAGCGGCGACACCACTGACGGTTCCAGCTTGGCGATACCGCGGAACCACAGGATGTAGGTCAAGGCCGCACCGATCAGGCCGAGCCAGGCGAGGCCGAGCAGGTTGGCGGTCGTCAGCGGTGGCAGCGAAGGCTCCTGCAACAGCGCTATTGGTAGAAGCAACAGGCCGCCTGCCGTCAGCTGCCATGCGGTGAAGGTCAGCGGTGTGACAGGCGGCTGCCAGCGCCGGCTGAGCACGGTGCCAGCCGCCATCGACACGGCGCCGGCAAGTCCTGCCGCGATGCCGATCGGATCGAGCGCCGCATTCGGCGTCAGGATCAGCAGCGCCACGCCGGCCATGCCGGCAATGGCAGCGATGATCGCCAGCGGGCGGATCGGCGAGCCGAGCAGGGTGCGGGCGAGCAGGATGACAATCAGCGGCTGGATCGCGCCGACCGTTGCCGCCACGCCGCCGGGCAGGCGATAGGCGGCGACGAACAGCAGCCACCAGAAAACAGAGAAGTTGAGCGCGCCGAGCACCAGCACGCGCGCCCACCAGATGCCCTGTGGCAGCTGGCGCACCAGGAGCAACAACAGGAGACCCGCGGGCAGCGCGCGCAGCATCGCCACCGTCAGCGGATAGCCTGCCGGAAGGAACTCGGTCGTCACGATATAGGTGCTGCCCCAGATGGCGGGGGCGATGGCCGTCAGCAGCAGGTCGGAGTTGCGGGACATGGGTGGTTTATCTCCACATCAATAATCTTGACGTCAAGATAATATAAGTTCTCTTGACGTCAAGAGATTTTTTCCCGAAAGCTTGGCCATGGATCGCGTCGACGACATTCTTGCCCAGTGGAACCGCGAACGGCCCGACCTCGACGTCGCGCCCATGGGGCTGATCGGCCGCCTCAACCGGGTCTCCCAGCACCTCGGCCGCGAGATGGAAAAGACCTTCGCCGCCCACGGACTGAACTATGCCAGCTTCGACGTGCTGGCGACGCTGCGCCGCTCCGGCGCGCCCTATGCGCTGTCGCCGGGCGATCTCTCCGCAACGATGATGATCACCTCCGGCACCATGACCAACCGCGTCGACCAGCTGGAAAAGGCAGGGCTGGTCGAGCGCCGGCTCAACCCCGACGATCGCCGCAGCTTCATTGTCTCGCTGACTGAAAAGGGTTTCGCCACCATCGACGCGGCCGTCACCGACCACGTGGCGACGCAGTCGCGCATCGTCGAAATGCTTGCCCCCGAGGAGCGCGCCGTGCTCGGGGCACTGCTCAGCAAGTTTTTGGTGGGTTTCGAGAGCGCCTGAGGTCGGCTACGGCCAGTTTGAAGCTACCCCCACCCCTAACCCCTCCCCACAAGGGGGAGGGGACCAGGTTTGCCGCCGTCGGAGCGATCTCCTGCCGTCCGAGCCAGGAATTAGGTCGGCGCTTTGTTCGATGTGTCAAAGATCTGGTGGCTGCGGTGCCGCAGAATCCCCCTCCCCCTTGTGGGGAGGGTAAGGGGTGGGGGTACTTGCCGCCCAAGCGCCTTGCTGGCTCACCCCGCCAGCGCCTGCTCCAGGTCGGCGATCAGGTCGTCGCCGTCCTCGATGCCGGCCGACAGCCGCACCAGCGAATCCGAGATGCCGATCTCGGCGCGCTTTTCCGCCGGGATCGAGCCATGCGTCATCAGCGCCGGGTGCTCGATCAGGCTCTCCACCCCGCCGAGGCTTTCGGCCAGCGTGAACAGCTGGGTGCGTTCGAGGAAGCGCTTGGTGCCGGCGAGATCGCGGTCGAGTTCGGCCGTGATCATGCCGCCGAAATGAAACATCTGCGCCTTGGCGATGGCGTGCTGTGGGTGGCTTTCGAGACCGGGATAGATCACCCGGGGCACGTCCTTGCGACCCTCCAGCCAGCGAGCGATCTTGGCCCCGTTCTGCGAATGGCGCTCCATGCGCAGCGCCAGCGTCTTGATGCCGCGCAGGGCGAGGAAGCTGTCGAACGGCCCCGAGATCGCGCCGATGGCGTTCTGCAGGAACTTCAGCTGGTCGCGCAGGTCCTTGTTGTCGCCCACCACCACGCAGCCGCCGACCATGTCGGAATGGCCGTTGAGATATTTGGTCGTCGAGTGCACGACGATGTCGATGCCGAGCTCCAGCGGCCGCTGCAGATAGGGGCTGCAGAAGGTGTTGTCGGCGACCGAAAGCACGCCCTTGCGCTTGGCGAGAGCCGCCACACCTTCGAGGTCGACGACGCGCAGCAGCGGGTTGGTCGGTGTCTCGACCCACAGCATCTTGGTTTCCGGCCGGATCGCGGCCTCGACGGCGGCAAGGTCGGTGAAGTCGACGAACGTCACTTGCAGCCCGGCCGAGCGTTTGCGCACCCGTTCCAGCAGCCGGAACGTGCCGCCATAGATGTCGTCGGTGGCGACGATATGCGCGCCGCTATCCAGCAGTTCGAACACCGTGCCGATCGCCGCCAGCCCGGAGGCGAAAGCGAAGCCGGCGGAGCCGCTTTCAAGGTCGGCGATCGCTCGCTCGAAGGCAAAACGCGTCGGGTTCTGGCTGCGGGCGTACTCAAAACCCTTGTGCACGCCCGGGCTCTGCTGGCCGTAGGTCGACGTCGCGTAGATCGGCACCATGACGGCACCGGTCGTCGGGTCGTGGCTCTGGCCGCCATGGATGGTGCGCGTCGAAAATGCCAGCCGGTTCTTCTGTGTCGTCATTTTGTCCGCCTGAGGTGGTTGATGAGGTCGACCCGGGTGATCAGCCCGACGAATTCTTCGCCGTCGAACACGATCGCCACTTCGTTGCGGTCGAAGATCGGCAGCAGTGCATCGAGCGTCTGGTTGGCCTGCAGCGTGTGCAGGTCCTTCGCCATGGCGGTCGAGACGGGCGCGTTGAAACGGTTCCAGCGGCTGTCATAGGGACCATCGACCTTGGACAGGATGTCGCCCTCGTCGATGATGCCGACGAGCTTGCCGTCCTCCAGCACCGGCAGCTGAGACACGTCCCCGCGCCGCATCCGGCCATAGGCGGTGAGCAAATTGTCCTCGGGTCCGACGAACACCGTGCCGCCTTCGCGATGCGAGCGCGCCACGAGGTCGCTCAGGTCGCCATGCTGCTCCTTCTCGGCCAGCCCCTGTTCGGCCAGCCAGAAGTCGTCGAACACCTTGGAGAGATACTTGTTGCCGCTGTCGCAGACGAAGGTCACCACTCGCTTCGGCGTCCTCTGCTCGCGGCAGTAGCGCAGTGCTGCCGACAGCAGCGTGCCCGACGACGAGCCGGCCAGGATGCCTTCCTTGGCGAGCAGGTCGCGCACCGCCAGCATGCTTGCCTTGTCGTTGACCGAATAGGCCTTCTTCACCAGCGACAGGTCGGCATTCGGCGGCACGAAGTCCTCGCCGATGCCTTCGACGGTCCAGCTGCCAGCCTCTTCCATCTTGCCGGTCTTGATCAGCGGCGCCAGCACCGAGCCGACAGGATCGGCCAGCACCATCTCGGTCTTGGGCGACACCTTGGCGAAGAACCGGCCGAGCCCGGTCAGCGTGCCGCCGGAGCCGACGCCGACCACCACCGCGTCCACGTCGCCTTCGAGCTGGTCCCAGATCTCGGGTCCGGTCGTCGTCTCATGCGCCTCGGGGTTGGCCGGATTGGCGAACTGGTTGACGTAGAACGAGCCGGGAATCTCGGCGGCGATCTTCTCGGCCATGTCCTGGTAATATTCGGCATGTCCTTTGCCCACGTCCGAGCGCGTCAGCCGGACCTCGGCGCCGAGCGCGCGCAGGTGCTGGATCTTCTCGCGCGACATCTTGTCGGGCACCACGAGGATGATCCGGTAGCCCTTGGGGATGCCGACTTGCGCCAGCCCCAGCCCGGTATTGCCGGCGGTCGCCTCGACGATGGTGCCGCCGCGCTTCAGCTTGCCCTCGCGCTCGGCCGCCGCGATCATCGACAGCGCGATGCGGTCCTTGATCGAGCCGCCGGGGTTCTGGCTTTCGAGCTTGATGAACAGCCGGCAGGGCCCGGTGTCGAATTGCGTCAGCTCGACGACCGGCGTGTTGCCGATCAACTCGAGCACGGACCTGAAGGGCGGGTGCAGGCGGCTCATGGCGGCGTCTCCCTCGGCAGGGTGCTGAACATATCGCATCTCAGCCGGTCGGGACATCCGCCGGATCTGGCCGCATTTACCGGCGCAGGCCCCTGCGAACAAAGGCAAGCGATTTCGTTTCCGGGCGATGCTTGAGAAGGAAATTCCGCGACGCCAGGCGAAGTTCCCATTCGCAGGCAAAGTGAGTTCAGTGTCACGCGTTGTTGACTCTCCACCTAGTGGAGCACCTACAAGGGGTCGTCATGGACGACAGGATATACACAATCGGCGAGTGCAGGGCGTTGGGACCGAACTGCCGGACGAGTTCAAGCAGGGTGACGTCTAGCTGAAGCGCGTTACCCTCGGCACGTCGCACAACGAGTGGACGCCGGTGCCCGCGACGGTTGAAACGTGGCCACTGTCCGCCACCGTCAAACGGCTGCACCAGCGCTACTAGGGCGGCGTCCTGATCTTCGAGACCGGAGACATAGTGACGTTCGCACGTCCGCAGTAGAGCCGCAGTTGACCGACACGCCCGTAATCGACGGCGCCGAGCGCGTCACCACCAACCTGACGCCGATCCCGCCCACCGGAACTGTCATGGCGTGGAAGGCTTGGTGTGCTGCGTAGTTAGACGACGATGCAGTAGCTGATCAATCTTGAACGGCTACTTCCCAACGCGTTCACGCATGACAACGCCGTCGCAGCCAGGCTTTGGGTTCCTGAGGCACTTATCAATGAAGTCCTTGTCGCCCTTACTAAGATCCGCTGTGGCGAGGTTTTTGAATTTTACAACGATTACGTTACCCCGGTAGCCCTCGGCGACAAGCGTGTTGTCTGCTGATGCGCCAAGTATGCCACCCGAGACCGGGACATTGGCGACATTGAGGGCCAACTTGTTTGTGTTGGTGCCTTTTGAGTTGACGTTAAACGTGACCGTCACTTCGTCTACAAGCAGGCCAAACTTGTCTCTATTCGCAGTTCTGGTTCTTACGTCGTTGAGGCTGTCCGCGACGTCATTCAACGCCGCATTCAGCGTGATGGCTTGTGGATCTGCAACGTCTTTTGGTGTGTAGGCGCAAGCTGAAAGGATGAGCGGCGCAAGAATAGGCGCCGCGTAGACGCCGTACTTCATTTCCCCCTCCTGTGGCGATAACTTGGTTTGATCGCCTTGCGGATCAAATCACTACATTCCATTGGAGTCGAGAGGCCTGCGATGCCCAACGCCTATCACCTCGCGAGCGGCTAGAGCAGTTTGTTGCAGACCTCACGCCTATGCTGCGCGTCGCCTTCATGGAAGCGATGCTTAAGAAGGAAAATAGCCGCCACCAAAACGAAAAAGGGCCCGCGATGCGGGCCCTTTGCTTGATACTGCTTTCAGGACTTACTCGAAGTCGCCGAGGTCGCGCACGGCGCCGCGGTCGGCCGAGGTGGCGAAGGCGGCATAGGCCTTCAGCGCCTTGGTCACCTTGCGCTTGCGCAGTTCAACTGGCTTCCAGCCCTTGGCGTCCTGCTCGGCACGGCGTGTGGCCAGCTCGGCCTCGTCGACGCGCAGGCTGATGGTGCGGTTGGGGATGTCGATGTCGATGATGTCGCCCTCGCGCACCAGCCCGATCGTGCCGCCATTTGCCGCCTCAGGCGAGACGTGGCCGATCGACAGGCCCGAGGTGCCGCCCGAGAAGCGGCCGTCGGTCAGCAGCGCACAGGCTTTGCCCAGGCCCTTCGACTTGAGGTAGCTCGTCGGGTAGAGCATCTCCTGCATGCCGGGGCCGCCCTTCGGGCCTTCGTAGCGGATCACCACCACGTCGCCGGCCTTGACCTCGTTGGCGAGGATCGCCTTGACGGAAGCGTCCTGGCTCTCGAACACCCGTGCCGGGCCGGAGAATTTCAGGATCGACTCGTCGACGCCGGCGGTCTTCACCACGCAGCCGTCGCGCGCGATGTTGCCCTTGAGTATGGCCAGGCCGCCGTCCTTGGAGAAGGCATGTTCGGCCGAGCGGATGACGCCCTTTTCCCGGTCGAGGTCGAGGTCGTCCCAGCGCCGATCCTGGCTGAAGGCCGTCTGCGTCGGCACGCCGCCGGGAGCAGCGAGGTAGAAGTCGCGCACTGCCTGGCTCTTGGTCCGCGAGGTGTCCCAATGGTCGATGGCTTCGCCGATCGTTGCGGTGTGCACCGTCGGCAGGTCGCGGTTGAGCAGGCCGGCCTTGTCGAGCTGGCCGAGGATGGCAAAAATACCGCCGGCGCGGTGGACGTCTTCCATGTGCACGTCGGCCTTGGCCGGAGCCACCTTGCACAGCACCGGCACCTTGCGCGACAGCGCGTCGATGTCGTCCTGGTCGAAGTCGATCTCGCCTTCATGTGCCGTGGCCAGGATGTGCAGCACGGTGTTGGTCGACCCGCCCATGGCGATGTCTAGCGCCATGGCGTTTTCGAACGCGCCTTTCGAGGCAATATTGCGCGGCAAAACGCTTTCGTCGTCCTGCTCGTAATAACGCTGTGCGAGGTCGACGATCAGGTGGCCGGCTTCGACGAACAGGCGCTTGCGGTCGGCATGCGTCGCCAGCGTCGAGCCGTTGCCGGGCAGCGACAGGCCAAGCGCTTCGGTCAGGCAGTTCATCGAATTGGCGGTGAACATGCCCGAGCACGAGCCGCAGGTCGGGCATGCCGAGCGCTCGATGATCTTGACGTCCTCGTCCGAAACCTTGTCGTCGGCGGCCGCGACCATGGCGTCGACCAAGTCGAGCGCGACGTTCTTGCCACCGAGCACCACCTTGCCGGCTTCCATCGGGCCGCCGGAAACGAACACCGCCGGGATGTTGAGGCGCATGGCGGCCATCAGCATGCCGGGCGTGATCTTGTCGCAATTGGAGATGCAGACCATGGCGTCGGCGCAATGCGCGTTGACCATGTATTCGACGCTGTCGGCGATGATCTCGCGGCTCGGCAGCGAGTAGAGCATGCCGTCATGGCCCATGGCGATGCCGTCGTCGACGGCGATGGTGTTGAACTCCTTGGCCACGCCGCCGGCCGCCTCGATCTCGCGGGCGACGAGCTGGCCGAGGTCCTTGAGGTGGACGTGGCCCGGCACGAACTGGGTGAAGGAGTTGACCACGGCGATGATCGGCTTGCCGAAATCGGTGTCCTTCATGCCGGTGGCGCGCCATAGGCCACGCGCGCCCGCCATGTTGCGGCCGTGGGTGGTGGTGCGCGAACGATAAGCAGGCATGGGGGCTCTCTCATACAATAGATGGCTAACAGTGGGATTGAGCCACTATCGCCCCTGCGTCAACTATTTTCCACCTCAAGGGCATTCTGGCATGCCGACAGCGGGAAGCTGCCATGCGTCCAGCGCACCACGGCGGTGGTTCAACCCTTCGAATTGGCTGATTTCTTGCCTTTGCGGCCGCGCCTGAGCTCGGCCACGCCGACGGTCAGTCCCATCGCCAGAGCCATGGTCGCGGCCAGCGAGCGGAAGCCGCCGAAATCGGCCTCCGCCACCTCGAACCAGACCTTGGCGAACTGCGCCAGCGGCGAGAACGCGCTGTCGGTGATGGCGATGACGGGCACGTTGTTCGCCGAAAGTATCCGTGCCTCCTCCACCGTCGCCGAGGCGTAGGGTGAGAAGCTGATGGCGATCACCGCATCCCTGGAATTGGCAAACGAGATGATTTCGGGGCTCAGGCCCGAGGCGGATTCGATCAGCTGGCTGCGCACGCCGAGCTTGCCGAGCGCATAGGCGATGTAGCTGGCGACGGGGTAGGAGCGGCGGCGGGCGAGGATGTAGATGGTCTCGGCGCCGTTCAGCAGGTCGATGGCGCGGTCCAGCGTCTCGTCATCGAGATTGCGCGACATCACGTCGATCGATTTGCTCGCCGCGGCCAGGAAGCCGTCGACGATGCGGCGGTTGCTGGTGCCGTCGTCGGCCTCGCCGCGCACCACGGTCAGCCGCTCTTCATAGGAGGTCGTCCGCTCCCTCAATCGTTCGCGGAACACCTGCTGCAGGCTGGTGAATCCGTCATAGCCGAGATGCTGGGCGAAGCGGATCAGCGTCGAGGGCTGCACCCCGGCCGAATTCGCGATGCTGGCGGCGGTGCCGAAGGCGATCTCGTCGGGATTGTCGAGCGCATAGGCGGCCACCTGGGCGATGCGCTTGGGCAGGCCTTCGCGGCGGTCGAGGATCAGCGCCCTCAGCGCCTCGAAATCGCGCGGCAGTGCCTCCGAAACCGTGTCCGCCATGTCGTCCATTCCGCCTCCGCCTATTCCACCATAGCGCCGCCGCCACGGGCTGTCCAAATAAAATGAACCGTATGTTCCATTTTCGCCAAAATTCGACTATTCAATCCGTCAACGGCAAATGCCCATTCTATAAACCGGGAGAGCGTGAAGTGACAGGTGTAGGTCTTATCGGAACCGGCTTCATGGGCAAGTGCCATGCGCTGGCATGGAATTCGGTGCGCACGGTGTTCGGCGACGTGGAGAAGGTCAGGCTCGTCCATCTCGGCGAGGCCAATGCCGGCCTCGCCGCGATCCGCGCCACCGAGCTCGGTTTCGAGAAATCCTCGGGTGACTGGCGCGCTGTCGTCGCCGATCCCGAGGTCGAGATCGTCTCGCTGACCACGCCAAACCAGTTCCATCCCGAGATGGCCATCGCCATCCTCGAAGCCGGCAAGCACCTGTGGTGCGAAAAGCCGATGGCGCCGACGCTCGCCGAGGCCGAAGCCATGGCCGCCGCCGCCCGCAAGTCGGGCAAGACAGCGGTACTCGGCTACAACTACATCCAGAGCCCGGCCATCCGCCACATCCGCCAACTGCTCGGCGAGAAGGTCATCGGCGAGGTCAACCATCTCCGCGTCGAGATGGACGAGGACTTCATGGCCGATCCCGACGCTCCGTTCTTCTGGAAGCACGAGGCGACATCAGGCTACGGCGCGCTCGACGACTTTGCCGTCCATCCGCTGTCGTTGATTTCGGCACTCTTCGGCCGGGTCGAGCGCGTCATGTGCGACATGGCAAAACCCTATCCGGATCGGCAGGTAACGGGCGGCGGCCGCCGCGCGGTCGAGACCTACGACATCGCCTCGAGCCTGATCCATCTCGACAACGGCGTCTCCGGAACGCTTTTGGTCAACCGCTCGGCCTGGGGCCGCAAGGGCCGCATCCAGGTCCAGATCTTCGGCTCCAGGGGCTCGATCGTCTTCGACCAGGAGCGCTTCAACGAGATCCAGCTCTACGTCACCTCGGACCGTGCGACCGAGCAGGGTTATCGCACCATCCTCGCCGCCCCCGTCCACGAGCCCTACGGCAAGTTCATCCCCGCCCCCGGGCACGGCCTAGGCTTCAACGATCTCAAGACCATCGAATGCCGCGAACTCCTCGCCCGTATCGCCGGCCAGCCGGCGCGCGTTATCGACTTCGACGAGGGCCTGGAGATCGAGCGCACAGTGCATGCGATGGCGCAGTCGTTTGCCGAGCAGAAGTGGGTGAAGGTGAGGTAGAAAGACTCCAGCTTGGGTTCCTCGCCCCCACGCAGTGGGGGAGAGGTGTCACAGCAAAGCCGTGACGGAGAGGGGGCGCTTCAATGCGTCCCACTTGGCCGAATGTGTCGGGTGGACACCTCCCACCCCTGCTGTGCCACATAAAACGCCAGCAATATCGCCGCGTTGAGTTCGAGCACTTCCTCGACGGCGGCAAGCACGCGCGACGATGCAGCGATGTCGATGACCTGCGCCAACCCGATGAAGCTGACATGCAGGAAAAGCAGGGCGTGGCCCGAGAGCCATGTCGTCGCTCCGCCCATGTTGCGCGCGATCTGGCGCAGGGCGAACAACGAGAGCCCCACTGATACCGCGAGCATCAGCACGACCAGCAGCCAGGCGAGGTTGTGGCTGACCTGCTGCAACAGCCGGAACGCCAGGATCAACAGGTCGTGGAAACCGTCGAGATGCCCGCCGCCATAGAGCGTCAAGGGCTGGAACCCGAACAGCCGCGAGCCGAAGCTGGTTTCATCAAGAAGTTCGGCGAGGGCAATCAGGCCCGCCAGCACCAGCGGCACGCGCGGTCCCCGCAGCGCCGTTGGGGCACCCGCTCCGAGCACGGCTGCCCCGAGGAAAAGCACGGTGCCCATCTCGATGATGCCGTCCTCCTGCAGCAGCAGCGAGCGGATTCCGGGCGCAATGATCGCCGCGAGCGCCGAGGCGACGGTGACTGCGCCGACGAGCGCCAGCGCACAGGCCAGGAAGCGGAAATGGTCACGCCGTGGTCCCATGGCGACGTTGCCAACTGCTGGATGCATCATCTGCGCCACGGACCCTCTCCTGTCGCAAAACTGTCAGGGATCCGTCACATATTGTCCGTTTCGGGCAATGAAAGGGCCGCCGGATCACACTTGGCTAACGATTGTGACGCTTCGCGGTCGGCATTCACCGCGTCGCTCCTGGCAACCCGGTCCACCGTTCCCTGGACTTCGCTGGCAGGCGAGCTCGCTACAATTTTAATCTTATCCTGTTGTTAATACTTATCTTTCCTTCACCAGCGCCAGTCACACCGGTTCATGCCCGATCATTCATGATTCGCGAGGAGGCGCATGATGGACAAGCGTTACGAACTGGTCCTGGACCCGTCCGATCTCTGGACCGTCTGGGACACCATGACCGAGGAGCCCGCCATGCTCGGCTTTGCTCCGCTCATCGGCCTGACCAAGTCCGAGGCGTCGATCGCCTGCGCTCTGCTGAGCGACATCGATCAGAAAAACACGGCGGAAAAGACCAGGGAACGCCGTGGAAAGAGCGCGGCCTGAGCCCGGGATCGCAGCTGAAAGCAGCCCGCACCCAGGTGCGCAGGCCGCGAGACGAGCCAGCGGGCCTCGCACGCGATATTGCCTGATCCCCACATCCGCTGATATTGCGGCCGGGCCGCCTGCGCGGCGCAGATGGCCCGGAACGAACCTGATGACCAAGCTCCCCGACCTGCCGGTTTCGGCCGTCCTGCCGCAACTTGCCGAGGCCCTGGCGTCCGGCAATAGCGCCGTGCTTGTCGCCCCGCCCGGCGCCGGCAAGACCACGCTGGTGCCGCTGGCGCTTCTCGACGCTGCGCAGACGAGGGACGCGCAAAATTCTGCCACGGACCCCTCTGTCACCGTCAAGGATGCGTCACGTTAAGCTTCATTCCGGCAAAGGAACGGTCGCGATGAGCACTGCCTTGGCGACCGAATGTGACAGGAAGCTCCATTCAATTGCTGCAGGTACAATCTGAGCTGTACTACTTGTTGACACCTAAGATCGCGGCTGTATCCAGTCCAACCAGACAGATTCGACTTGCTGTCGTCTGAGGGGGAACCATGAAACGTCTTGCCGTTGCCTCGGCTTCCATGGTCGTGGCTGCCGGGTCGGCTTTTGCGCAGGACGCAAGGCAGGCCGCTGTCGACTGGTCTGGCGCCTATGTCGGCGCCTTTGCTGGTGGCGCCAATGGCGATGCGACTTATGCCAACGTTCCCGTTGGCGTTCCCGACATGGGAGCTATCGATGGCGGCCTTGCCGGCCTGAAAGCCGGCTATCGCTACCAGTACGGCGTGGCGGTCATGGGTGTGTCGGTGGACGGAGCCCTGGGCAACGTCAAGGGCATAGTGGGCAGCTTCAATCACGCCCGGTTCAACGTGGACTGGCTGGCAACAGCCAACGCCCAGTTCGGCCTGGCGTTTGGCCGTGCACTGGTCTACGGCACTGCCGGCGGGGCGCTGGTCGGCATCCAGCACGACTACGACTCCTTTGCGTCCATCGACGTCTCCTACCCCCGGCGCACGCACTCCGGCTATGCCGTCGGCGGCGGCGCGGAATATGCGTTTGCGGAAAAGGCCTCGATCAGCTTCGAGGTCCGTCATTTCGTCCTTGAGGCGCAAACCTTTCCGCAGGTGCTCAATGTGACGGGGCACACTGTCGACGCCGATTTCACGACAGGCACTATCGGCCTGAACGTCAGGTTCTAGATGCCCGCTGGCTTCGGCTGGTGCAACTGGCCTGATGCCAGCTCATCCCCGCGCGGCCTGCGCGCCAAAATTGGCCGGGATGCCGTTGTTGCGTGATCCCCGCATCCGCTGATATTGCGGCCGGGCCGCCTGCGCGGCGGATGGCCCGGAACGACTGCTGATGACCAAGCTCCCCGACCTGCCTGTAACGGCGGTCCTGCCGCAACTTGCCGCGGCCCTGTCTGCAGGCAACAACGCCGTGCTTGTCGCCCCGCCCGGCGCCGGCAAGACCACGCTGGTGCCCCTGGCGCTGCTCGATGCCGCCTGGCGGGGCGACGGCAGGATCATCCTGCTCGAGCCGCGCCGGCTCGCTGCCCGCGCCGCCGCCCGCCGCATGGCCTCGCTGCTCGACGAGGAGCCAGGCGGTATCGTCGGCTATGCCATGCGCATGGAAAGCAAAGTCGGCCCGAAGACGAAGATACTTGTCGTCACAGAGGGCGTGCTTGCCCGCATGATCCTCGACGATCCCGAACTGCCCGGTGTGTCGGCCGTCTTGTTCGACGAGTTCCACGAGCGCTCGCTCGACGGCGATTTCGGCCTCGCGCTGGCGCTCGACGTGCAGGGCGCGCTACGCCCCGACCTCCGGCTCATCGTTATGTCGGCGACGCTCGACGGCGCCCGCGTTTCAAGATTGCTCGACGGCGCCGAAATCATCGAGAGCCAGGGCCGCAGCTATCCGGTGGACATCCGCTACGACGAGCGTCCGGCAGGCACAGCCATCGAGGACGCCATGGCCAAGGCCATCCGGGACGCATTGGCAGACGAGCCGGGCAGCGTGCTCGCTTTCCTGCCCGGCCAGCGCGAGATCGAGCGCACCGCCGAGCGCCTAGATGGCCGCGTAGCTGCCGATGTCGACATCGTGCCGCTCTATGGCATGCTCGACGGCAAGGCACAGGACGCAGCGATCAGGCCGGCGCCCGCCGGTCGCCGCAAGGTCGTGCTCGCCACCGCCATTGCCGAGACCTCGATCACGATCGACGGCGTCCGCGTCGTCATCGATTCCGGCCTGTCGCGTCTGCCCAGATACGAGCCGGCGAGCGGGCTGACCCGGCTCGAGACCGTGCGCGCCTCGCGCGCCGCCGCCGACCAGCGCGCCGGCCGCGCCGGCCGCACCAGTCCCGGCATCGCCATTCGCCTCTGGCGCGCCGAGCAGACGGCAGCACTTCCGGCATTTTCGCCGCCCGAAATCCTCGAGGCCGACCTGTCCGGTTTCCTGCTCGATTGCGCTGCCTTTGGCGTCGCCGATCCGACCACGCTTTCTTTCCTCGACGCTCCACCGGCACCGGCGCTGGCCGAGGCGAGGGCGCTTCTGACCGAACTCGACGCCATCGACACTGACGGCCGCCTGACTGCATCAGGCCAGGCGATGCGCAGGCTGGCGCTGCCCGTCCGCCTCGCCCACATGGTCGCCGAAGCCGCGCGCCAAGGTGCCGGGTCGGAGGCCGCGCAGCTCGCCGTGCTGATGACCGAGCGCGGTCTCGGCGGCGACAGTGCCGACCTCGAACGCCGGCTGCAGCGTTTCCGCAACGAGCGCTCGCCCCGCGCCAACGCTGCCCGGCAACTGGCCGAGCGGTTGGCGCGGCAGGCTGGCAACGGTGCGCAGCCGTCAGGTGCACCCACCCCCGGCGCGCTTCTTCTCCTCGCCTGGCCTGACCGCGTCGCCAAAGCGCGTGGCGAGCGCGGCCGCTTTGTGCTCGCCAACGGCAGCGGTGCCGCCGTCGATGCCGCCGATCCGCTCGCCGGCGAACAGTATCTCGTCGTCGCCGATCTCCAGGGCAAGGCGCAGAACGCTCGCATCTCGTCCGCCGCCGCGGTTTCCGAGGCCGACATCCGCACCGTCCTTGCTTCACATCTGGAACGCAAAACCCAGTCCGCCTTCGACAAGGACAAGCGCTCGGTACGCGTGCGCGAAACCGTCCGCCTCGGCGCCGTCACCCTGTCCGAACGCATGCTGCCGGCGCCCAGGGGCGAAGAGGCCGATCGCGCCATTCTCGAAGCGCTCCGCGCCCACGGCCTCGACCTGCTCGACTGGGGCAAGGAGGTCGAGACGCTGCGCCAGCGCCTCACCTGGCTGCATCGCGGCCTCGGCGATCCCTGGCCCGACATGTCGGACGAAGCCCTGCTTGCCCGCCTCGAGGATTGGCTGCTGCCCTACCTGCGCGGCGAGGCGACCTTTGCCCGCATCGGCGCGGGCGTCCTGCACGATGGCCTGATGTCGCTCGTCCCGCACGACCTCCAGCGCAAGATCGCCTCGCTTGCCCCGACGCATTTCACAGCACCGTCCGGCAGCCATGTGCCGATCCGCTACGATGGCGAATGGCCGGTGCTGGCCGTGCGCGTGCAGGAGCTGTTCGGCATGGACAAGCATCCCTCGATCGCTGGCGGCACAGTGCCGCTCACCCTGGAACTGTTGTCGCCGGCCCATCGCCCGATCCAGACGACGCGCGACCTGCCCGGCTTCTGGCGCGGCTCCTGGGCCGATGTCCGCTCCGACATGCGCGGCCGCTACCCCCGGCATGTCTGGCCGGACAACCCGCTGGAGGCGCAGGCCACCGCCCGCGCCAAGCCGCGCGGCACGTGATGCCGACCCGAACCGAAGGTTTGCGGAGCCGTTGATACTGGTTTTCAGAAAAGACCGTGCACGGGCACTTGGCGCGGGCGCGCCTTGCAGCGCATATAGCTGGCATGAACTCGCTGACCCGCACCCCCGACCTCCAGCACAGCCACCGGCTGCGGCTCAACACGCTGATCCGCCTGCGCTGGCTGGCGATCGTCGGCCAGAGCTTCACCGTCGTGGTGGTCGCCTACTGGCTGGAGTTCCCCCTGCCGGTCAGCCTGTGTTTCGCGCTCATCGCCAGCTCCGCCTGGCTCAACCTGTTCCTCGCCTTCCGCTATCCGGCCACCCAGCGCCTCAACCCCTTCGCCGCCTTCGCAATCCTCACCTTCGACAGCTTGCAACTCGCCGGCCTGCTGTTCATCACCGGCGGCCTCACCAACCCGTTCTCGCTGTTGATGACGGTGCCCGTCGTCATCTCGGCGACGTCGCTGCCGCTGCGGCTGACCGCCATGCTGGCGGTGCTGGTCATCATCATGGTCAGCCTGCTTGCCTTCTTCCACCTGCCGTTGCCTTGGTACGAGGGCATCGTGCTGGCGATGCCGTTCATCTACACATCGGGCATCTGGATCGCGGTGTGCTGCTCGATTGCCTTCACCGCCATGTATGCCTTCCGCGTCGCCGACGAGGCCCGCCTGCTCGCCAACGCGCTCGCCGCCACCGAGTTGGTGCTGCAGCGCGAGCAGCATCTGTCGGCGCTCGACGGCCTCGCAGCCGCCGCCGCCCATGAGCTTGGCACGCCGCTCGCCACCATCACGCTGGTCGCCAAGGAGATGGAGCGCGCGCTCGGCAAGGATCCGAAATATGGCGAGGACGTCACCTTGTTGCGCAGCCAGAGCGAGCGCTGCCGCGAGATCCTCAAGCGCCTCACCAGCCTGTCCTCCGAGGGCGAGGAGCATCTCGCCCGCCTGCCGCTGACGTCGCTGGTCGAGGAGGTCATCGCCCCGCATCGCGACTTCGGCATCTCCATCAAGCTCGATCCCGGTGAGCGCATCGGGCCCGAGCCGGTCGGCCACCGCAACCCGGGTGTCATCTACGGTCTCGGCAACCTCGTCGAAAACGCCGTTGACTTCGCCCGCAGCCGCGTCACGGTGCGCTGGCGCTGGGACAGCGACGTCGTCGCCTTCAGCATCCTCGACGACGGCCCGGGTTTTCCTGCCGACATCATCGATCGCATCGGCGAGCCCTATATGTCGACCCGCCAGGGCGCCGAGCCGGGCGGCGGTCTCGGCCTCGGCCTGTTCATCGCCAAGACCCTGCTCGAGCGTTCCGGCGCCGACATCAGTTTCAGCAATTCGAACGGACCGGGAGAGGGGGCGGTTGTCGAGATCTCCTGGCCGCGCGCCATCTTCCTCAATCCCGCCCCTGCCGGCACGACGATGTTCGACACCGCATGAGGTCTTGAACGGGGTGTTCACCGCCCCGGCATTGGACATCGCGGCTTTGCACCTATATCTGCTTGAAAAACGATAAGAACGACTGGGATCAACGACAAAAAGGATCAAAGGCGATGACCACCCAGGACATTGCGGCCGCATTGCCGGGCGAAGACCATTCACTGCTGCTCGTCGATGACGACAAGCCCTTCCTGACACGCCTGGCCCGCGCCATGGAAAGCCGCGGCTTTACCGTCGATACCGCCGAAAGCGTCGAGGAAGCGGTCGCCAAGGTCCGCGCCAATCCACCGGCCTATGCCGTGGTCGACATGCGCCTCGGCGACGGCAACGGCCTTGATGTCGTCTCGGCCATCCGCGAGCGCCGCGAAGACACCCGCACCGTCATCCTGACCGGCTATGGCAACATCGCCACCGCTGTCACCGCGGTGAAGCTCGGTGCCATCGACTATCTCTCCAAGCCTGCCGACGCCGACGACGTCTATGCCGCGCTGACCAACGCCTCTGGCGAGCGTGCAGCCCCGCCGGAAAATCCGATGTCGGCCGACCGCGTCCGCTGGGAGCACATCCAGCGCGTCTACGAGATGTGCGAGCGCAACGTCTCCGAAACCGCACGCCGGCTCAACATGCACCGCCGCACCCTTCAGCGCATCCTCGCCAAGCGGGCGCCGAGATAAAGCGAATAGTGAGTAGCGAATAGTGGGCGGCGCTTGATCCTCGGGCGCCGTTTCTCGTTCTGCTATTCCCTATTCCCTATTCCCTATTCCCTACTCGCTCTCCCCCTCCAGCGCCGGCACCGAAACCCCGGCCAGTTCCGCTGCCAGCAGCCGGGCCGCGCCGGCGCGGGCGATGCGCAGCATGAGGGCTTTGCGCGTCGCCGCCGCGATCCGGTGCTCCGGGGCCTCGCGCATGATCTCGGCGCCATAGCCGTCGGAGAGGATGAAGCCACATTCCTCGGGGAAAATCCCGGCCGGCACCTCCGGATGCGTGGCGAAAAAGAAGCGGTCCGAATGCAGCCGGTATTCCGGCCATTTGCGGTCGACGCGGAAGTCCTCGATCGACGACTTGATCTCGATGATCCAGATGTCGCCCTGGCGCGTCAGCGCCACAAGGTCGGCGCGTCGCCCGGTCGCCAGCGACAGTTCGGGCAGCACATGCGCGCCCATCTGCATCAGCAGGCGCTGTACGCCGCGGCGCACCAGCATGGCTCGCTCGGACTGGCGGCCATCGACGAGAGGGTTGGAAGCGACAGGTGAAATGATCGGCATGGACCAATCATTGCATCATTTGTTCACGTTTTGAACCCGTCTGCTGGATTATTCCAGACCGTTTTCCGCCATCCGGCTCCGCGCGAACGCAAAATCCGCCATTGCCCCCTATCGTTGAATCTGTTGGCTTTTCCCGCGATGCGTGTTGCCGAAATGCCATAACCCGGACGTTACGTTAACGAGAGCGCGGCTTTGCTGGCCTCCGCCTCTTGGCAAGCAAAATGCCCGACCGGTAAGAATGGTGGCAAAAATGAGGCCGAATCGGCCCGGACACCGCTCTTGCTTGGGAACCCCACATGCGATTGAAGTCTCTTGCTATTGTCGCCGCCCTGGCGCTGACCACCGCACTCGCGGGCTGTTCGACCGACGGCGTCTCGCGCATGTTCTCCAACGACTATGGTGGCCGCGTCGACGCCGGTTACCAGCTGCCGACCATCCCGATCAGCAAGGTTCCGCGCCAGTTCCATCGCCAGATCGTGCGCTACGAAACCAATGAGAAGCCCGGCACCGTCGTCGTCGATACCGGCCAGAAGTTCCTCTACCTCGTCCAGCCCGATGGCAAGGCGATGCGCTACGGCATCGGCGTCGGCCGCGAGGGTTTCGAGTGGCAGGGCACCGCCCGCATCGCGGTGAAGCGCGAATGGCCGGTGTGGACGCCGCCGCCCGCAATGATCAAGCGCCAGCCCGAGCTCGCCAAGTGGTCGGGCGGCATGCCCGGCGGTCCGAAGAACGCGCTCGGCGCCCGGGCGCTCTACCTCTTCAACAAGGGTGGCGATTCCGGCTACCGCCTGCATGGCACGCCGGAATGGAACTCCATCGGCAAGGCCATGTCGTCGGGCTGCATCCGCCTGATGAACCAGGACATCATCGACCTCTACAATCGCGTCGAAGTCGGCGCCAAGGTCATCGTCCAATAACTGCGAACCGTCCAGGCAACACGGACGTCGCAAACGAAAAACCGGGCGCTTTGGCCCGGTTTTTTGTTTGAGCTGTCACTTGTGGACGGCGAGGGTCTTTCGAGAACTCGCTCCGGCGAGGCATATGGCGTGGATTTCGAGAACAGGAGCGCAGCGGACGTTCAGGTCCGTGAGCACCGGAAGCGCAGAAAGCCGCGTCAGATGGCCGTCGGAGTAGAGTTCGCGAAGATCCTCAGGAGATCTGTTCGACCTGCTGTACCTCAGGCACGAAGTGGCGAAGCAGGTTCTGGATGCCGTGCTTCAGCGTTGCCGTCGAAGACGGGCAGCCGGCGCAGGCGCCCTTCATGTGCAGGAACACGGTGCCGTTCTCGTAGCCGCGGAAGGTGATGTCGCCGCCGTCCTGGGCCACCGCCGGGCGCACGCGCGTGTCGAGCAGTTCCTTGATCGTCACTACGATCTCGGCGTCGGCCTGATCGAAGAATTCGTTCTGGTCGTCATGATGGCCGCCGCCGCCTGCGGCCTGGCCGGCCATCACGGGAGCGCCCGACATGAAGTGTTCCATGATCGAGCCGAGGATCGCCGGCTTTAGGTGCTGCCAGTCGGGGCCGTCCTTGCTGACGGTGATGAAATCGTAGCCGAAGAACACGCCGGTCACGCCCGGAATGTCGAACAGCCGGCCGGCAAGCGGCGAAGCCGCACGCGCGCTGTCGGCATCGCGGAAATCGGCCGTGCCTTCGAGCAGCACTTCCTTGCCCGGCAGGAACTTCAGCGTCGCCGGATTGGGGGTCGCTTCGGTCTGGATGAACATGGACGTGTCTCCGTGCCCGCGCGCGCGGGATTGTCAGTTTGGAATAGTTCTAATTAGGCTCAAGACGGCCGACATTCAAGCCGCTGGCGCGCCTCCGCGCCAATATGTTGCGCCCGACCTATTAGGCCAGGCTGTCGATGTCCTCGTCGGACAGGTTCTGCGGCACCACCGTCACCGGGATCGGGAAGGCCGCACCCTTGCCGGCGATCGAGGCGACAAGCGGCCCGGGGCCTTCCTTGCCGGCGCCTGCTGCCAGCACCAGGATAGCGATATCCTGGTCGTCTTCAATCAGCTTGTGGATCTCGTCGGCCGGCCGGCCCTCGCGCACCACCAGTTCGGGCTCGATCCCCAGCGTCTCGCGGACCCGCCCGGCTTGCGAATCGAGGGCGGCATTGGCTGCTGCGGTCGCCTCCTCGCGCATGATCTTCTCGACTCCCAGCCAGTGCTGGAAGTCGTCGGGCTCGATGACATAGAGCAGCACGAGGACGCCGTTCGTGCTCCGGGCCCGCTTGGAGGCATAGGCGACTGCGCGCTCGCATTCCGGCGTATCGTCGATGATAGCCAGGAACTTGCGCCGGTGGCCGGCTTCCTTGCTGAGGCGTTTGGAGACCATGTGCTACCCTGATGCGAGGTTTCGGTTGGCAATCTGCCACCGGCGCCGGCCGCCCGCAAGCAGCCGGCGACGATGTCGTATTCAGTCGCCCAGCAGGCCGATGATGTTGCGAACGTCCTTCATCGTCTTTTCGGCGATGACGCGGGCGCGGTCGCCGCCGTCACGCAGCACGGCGTCGATATGGCCGGGATCGGCCATCAGGCGGCGCATCTCGCCGGCGATCGGCGCCAGCTTCTCGACAGCGAGGTCGGCCAGCGCCGGCTTGAACACCGAGAACTGCTGGCCCGAAAACTGGCGCAGCACCTCTTCCTTGGTCATGTCGGCAAGGCCGGCATAGATGCCGACGAGGTTTTCCGCCTCGGGGCGTTCCTTGAGGCCTTCGAGCTCGCTCGGCAGCGGTGCCGGATCGGTCTTGGCCTTGCGGATCTTCTTCGAGATCGTATCGGCATCGTCGGTCAGGTTGATGCGCGACAGGTCGGAAGGGTCCGACTTCGACATCTTCTTCGAACCGTCGCGCAGGCTCATGATGCGCGCCGCCGGCCCGCCGATGATCGGCTCGGTGATCGGGAAATAGCCGTTCACCGTCTCTTCGCCCACCTGCATCTCGACGCCGATGCCAAGGTCGGCGATGCGGCTGGAGAAATCGTTGTTGAACTTCTGGGCGATGTCGCGCGTCAGCTCCAGATGCTGCTTCTGGTCGTCGCCGACCGGCACGTGGGTGGCGCGGTAGACGAGGATGTCGGCGGCCATCAGGCTCGGATAGGCGAGCAGGCCCAGCGAGGCGTTCTCGCGGTCCTTGCCGGCCTTGTCCTTGAACTGCGTCATCCGGTTCATCCAGCCGATGCGCGCCACGCAATTGAAGATCCAGGCAAGCTCTGCATGTTGCAGCACCCGCGCCTGGTTGAAGACGATATGCTTCTTGGGATCGATGCCCGAAGCCAGGAATGCGGCTGTGATCGAGCGCGTCTGGCCCTCTAGGTCGTCATGGACGAGCTGGGCCGTCAGCGAATGCAGGTCGACGACGCAATAGATGCACTCGTTGGTTTCCTGCAGGGCGACGAACTTGCGGATGGCGCCGAGGTAGTTGCCGAGATGGAGATTGCCGGTCGGCTGGACGCCGGAGAAGATGAGCGGTTTGAAGGCGGCGGTCATGATTGATCCCGTGGCTTGTGGAGGGCCGTTTCGCGCGCGGCGAAATTCGAGTGGCGCTTATGAACGAGCCGGAAGCGTCGATCAAGTCTCGACTGGTCTGGCACTATTGTCGCCGCGCTGTAGTACAGCGTCCATGCTGCGGTCAGTCGGGGTCGATGGCGGCAGGGGCTGCGTTGGCGCGATTGCGCCGGATGTTGCGCCTGATCATGCCGATATCCGCTCCGCCGATGCCGAAGGCGACGCCGAAATAGACGACCATCGCACCCGCCACCAGCACGGCGAGCGCCGCCGCCTGCGTGTAGAAGGGCGCCGCGGAGCCAAGCCACTGCTCGGCTTCGCCAGCGGCGAACCACAGTCCGGCCGCCATGATCGCCGAGGCGATGACGAGACGGGGGATGCGCTTCAGCAGTGCAGCATCTCGGTCCCAGTGGCCGCGCCAGATCAGGGTCCCCAGCAGCATCGCCGCATTGGCCCAGCCTGCCGCGGCAGCGGCCGCAGCAATGCCGGGTGCGCCCCAGGACGGAAACAGTGTCAGCGCCACCGAGATGTTGATCGCCACCGAAATGGCGGCGAAATACATCGGCGTCCGCGTGTCCTCGCGGGCAAAGAAGCCGGGCGTAAATGCCTTGATCAGCACGAAGGCCGGCAGGCCGAGGCCGAAGATGGCGAGGATCGCCGCCACCACCGGCGTGCTGTTGGTTGCGGCAAACGCGCCGCGCTCGTAGAGCACGCGCACGATCGGCTCCGAGATGACGAGCAGCGCTGCCGCCGCCGGCAGTGTCAGGAACAGCGTGAACTCGACCGAGCGGTTCTGCAGGTTGGCCGCCTCGATCAGGTTGCCCGACTTCAGCGCCCGCGACAATTCCGGCAGGAGAACGATGGCGACAGCCACGCCGACCACGCCGAGCGGCAGCTGGTAGACCCGGTCGGCAAGGTTGAGCGACGACACGGCACTGTCCTGTCCGGAGGCGATCGCCGTGCCGATCAGTGTGTTGATCTGGGTGATGCCGCCGGTGATCGCCGCCGGCAAGGCAAGCCACAACAGCCGCTTGACGTTGGGCGTCAGCTTCGGCCTGCGAAAGCCTATGGCGATGCCGGCGTGGCGCACCGCGATCCAGACGATGCCAAGTTGCACCAGGCCCGCCGCCAGCACGCCCCAGGCCAGCGCATAGCCCACCGTCAGCCCGTCATGACCGCGATACCAGGCATTGGCCAGCACGCCGACTAGGATGATGTTGAGGAACACCGGGGCGACGGCCGCAGCGAAGTAGCGTCTGAGCGAGTTCAGCATGCCGCTCATCATCGCCGCCAGCGACATGCAGATGAGATAAGGGAACATGATGGTGGCCAGCGCCACCGTCAGGTCGAACTTCTCCGGGTTGTCGGCGAAACCGGGCGCCACGACGAAGCGCACGATCAGCGGCATCGCCAGTTCCATGGCGATCGTCAGCGCCAGAAGTGCTGTGAACAGCACGCCGAACACCTCTTCGGAAAATCGCTTCGCACCCTCGACGCCGTTGGCTTCGATTTCCTTGGCAAACAGCGGCACGAAGGCGGCGTTGAATGCGCCCTCGGCAAACAGCCGGCGGAACGTGTTGGGAAACTGGAACGCGGCATAGAAGGCATCGGCTACCGGGCCGGTGCCGAGTGCTGCCGCCATCAGCATCTCGCGGGCAAAGCCCAGCGCCCGGCTCATCAGCGTGCCCGAGGCGACCGTCGCGAATTTCTTGATCAGTGACATGGGGCGCGACGATGCCTTGCGGATTTGGGCGGGATAATGGCTGCGCTCATTCCGCCGCCGCTTTGGCCTTGGCGCGATCGGCGTTCGGCCCTTCGAGCGTGGCGATCAGGCGGGCGCGGATGTTTTCGAGCCGTGTCGGGTTGTCGATCTTCTGGCCGGTCAGGTCGGTGACGTAGAAGGTGTCGATCACCTTTTCGCCGAAGGTGGTGATGTGCGCCGAGGCGATGTCGAGCGACAGGTCCGACAGCGCGCCTGTGATCTCCGACAGAAAGCCGGGGCGGTCGAGGCCTACCACTTCGACCACCGAGAAGCGGTTCGAAAGCGTGTTGCGGATTTCGGCGCGCGGCTGGATGCGGAATGTCTTTTGGCCGCGCTTGGGCTTGGCCCGCTTGGCGATCATCTCCGGCAGCCAGGACCGGCCCGAAAGCACGTCCTCGATCAGCTGGCCGACGCGCTCGGCGCGGCGGCGTTCGTCCTCGTCGCGGTCGAATTCGCGGGAAATCAGGATGATGTCCAGCGCCCGTCCGTCGGAGGTGGTGAAGATCTGCGCATCGACGATGTTGCCGCCGGCGGCGGCACAGGCGCCGGCAATCACCGACAGCAGGCGCGGGTGGTCCTGCGCCAGGATGGTGATTTCGGTGACGGCCTCGAACTCGTGCGTCCGCACCATCGTCGACAGCTGCTTGCCGGCCGCGTCGGCCCCGCGAATGAACTCGGCATGGCGCTTCTGGTCGTCGAGATCGACGGTCAGCAGGTAGTTCTCGTAATGCAGCTTGGCGTATTTCTTGCGGGCCTTCTCCGGCCAGTCGCCAAGTGCGGCGGCCAGCGTCTCGCGGGCGGCTGCCGTGCGCTCGGCCCGCGACAGCTCGGAAAAGCCACCGGTCAGCAAAAGCTCCGTTTCGAAGTACAGCGTGCGTAGCAGCTGGCCCTTCCAGCCGTTCCACACGCCGGGACCGACGCCGCGGATGTCGCACACGGTCAGGATCAGCAGCAGCTTCAGCCGCTCCACCGACTGCACCACGTCGGCGAAGTCGTCGATGGTCTTGCGGTCGTTGAGGTCGCGTGTCTGCGCCGTCATCGACATGACGAGATGGTTTTCCACCAGCCAGGCCACCGTCTCGGTGTCGGCGGGCGACAGCCCCATATGCGGGCCGATGCGGCGGGCGATCTTGCCGCCGGCTTCCGAATGGTCTTCCGGCCGGCCCTTGGCGATGTCGTGCAGCAGCACCGCCACATACAGCGCCTCGCGCTGTTTCTTGAGGCCGGGGATCAGCGTGTGCGACAGCGGGTGGATCTTCTCGCCGTCGCCATGCTCGATCTCGGACAGCACGCCGATGCAGCGCAACAGGTGCTCGTCGACCGTATAGTGGTGGTACATCGAGAACTGCATCATCGCGACGATCCTGCCGAAGTCGGGGATCAGCCGCCCGAGCAGTCCCGCCTCGTTCATGCGCCTGAGGTTGAGCTCGGGATTGCGGTCCGAGGTCAGGATATCGAGGAAGTAGCGGTTGGCCTCCTCGTTGCGGCGCAGCCCCTTGTCCACCAGCCCCAGCGAGCGGGTCAGCAGCTTCAGCGCGTTGGGATGCAGCTCCAGCCCGTGCCGGTCGGCGAACCAGAAGAAGCGCAGCATGTTGACCGGGTCGCGCCGGAACACCTGGTCGTCGGCGACGTTGATGCGCTGGTTGTCGATGATGAAGTCGCTGGTGCCGGCGAGCTTGCGCCGGCGCCGCGAAAAGCCCTGCAGCAGTCCGTGGAAACCGGGCGCGTCCTTGGCCTGCTCCTCCTCCAGCGCCGCACAGAAGATACGGGTCAGGTCGCCCACTTCCTTGGCCACCAGGAAGTAGTCCTTCATGAAGCGCTCGACGGCCGACAGCCCTGGCTGCACCGTATAGCCCAGCCGCTCGGCGATCTCGCGCTGGATGTCGAAATGCAGCCGTTCTTCCGGCTTGCCGGTCAGGAAATGCATGTGGCAGCGCACCGCCCAGAGGAAATCCTCCGCCTCGACGAACTGGCCGTATTCCCCTTGCGTGAACACGCCCTTGTTGATCAGTTCGGCGCCGGTGCGCACGCGGTAATAATATTTGGCGATCCAGAACAGCGTGTGCAGGTCGCGCAGCCCGCCCTTGCCGTCCTTGATGTTCGGTTCCACCAGATAGCGGCTCTCGCCCGATTTGGCATGGCGGGTGTCGCGCTCGGCAAGCTTTGCCTGCACGTATTCGGGCCCGGTGTCCTTCACCAGCTCCTTGTCGAAGCGCTCGATCAGCTCGTCGCAGAGCTTGCGTTCGCCCCACACGAAGCGGGCTTCCAGGATCGCCGTGCGGATGGTGATGTCGCTGCGCGAAAGCCTCAGGCACTCGTCGATGTTGCGGGTGGCGTGGCCGACTTTCAGCCCCATGTCCCACAGCATGTAGAGCATGTACTCGACGATCTGCTCGCCCCACGGTGTCTGCTTGTAGGGCAGCAGGAACAACAGGTCGATGTCGGAGCCCGGGGCGAGGGTGCCGCGGCCATAGCCGCCGACGGCGACCACCGCCATGCGCTCGGCCCGCGACGGGTTCTTGGCGCGGTAGACGTGGGTGACGGCGAAGTCGTAGAGGACGCGGATCACCTCGTCCATCAGGTGCGAGATGCGGATGGCGCAGGCGGTGCCGCCCTCGTCCTCCATCAGCATGTCCTCGGCGATCTTCTTGCCGGCGGCGACGCGCTCCTTGAACATCGCCAGCGCCGTTGCCCTGATTCCCGGGTCTGCCCCGTTGCCGTCCTCGCCGGTCAGCGCGCTCAGGTCGCGGCGCAAGGCGTCCGCGTCGATCAGAAGCTCCAGGTTGAGCGGAATGTCTGTCATGTGCCTCGGCTGGCCTTGCCCTTGAGGCCGCGTCTATAGCGCGATTTTTCCGCCATGGGTATGGCCGGGCGCTGTTGCAGTTCACGCTGATATAGGTTCGCCGGGGCGTCGACCAGGAGCAGTAGCACATCCCTGCCTGAGGCGTGGCCGGTCCTGTGCCCGCCCCACGAGGGCGAGGGAACGATTGCACCGGTGCTGCCGCTAGGCGGGAAGTACTTCGAAGACTATCCCCGGCGGGGTGTTGACCTTCCCCGTGCTGGAACCTTTAGGATCGCTGCCACGAGGAATGCGGAACCAGTACAGATGAACGACAAGCACGACCATCGCGGCCACGATCATGCGGCCAACAGCAAGGCCCCGGCCGAAGGCGAAACCGTGGTGCGCGATCCGGTCTGTGGCATGACCGTCGATCCGGCCGCCGGCAAGCCGACGCTCGAGCATGGCGGCCACCGCTACCATTTCTGCAGCGATTCCTGCCGCAACAAGTTCCAGGCGGCGCCCGACAAGTATGTCAGTGCCAAGGACCCCGTCTGCGGCATGGACGTCGCCCGCGACACCGCCAGGAACTTCGTCAAGCACGAGGGATCAGGCTACTATTTCTGCTCGTCCACCTGCGAAGGCAAGTTCACCGCCGAGCCGGCAAAGTACCTCTCCGGCAAGCCCGCGGCGGAGCCGATGCCCAAGGACACGCAATACACCTGCCCGATGCACCCCGAGATCATCCGGGACAAGCCCGGCTCATGCCCGATCTGCGGTATGGCGCTCGAGCCGATGATGCCGAGCGCCGACGACGGCCCTAACCCTGAACTGGTCGATTTCACCCGCCGCTTCTGGGTCAGCGCGGTCCTTTCCATCCCGCTCCTGGTCATCGCCATGGGGCCGATGGTCGGCCTGCCGGTGCGCGACTGGATCGGCGAGCCGTTGGCCGCCTGGCTCGAGCTCATACTGGCAACGCCCGTCGTGCTCTGGGCGGCACTGCCCTTCTTCCATCGTGGCTTGGATTCGTTCCGCAACCGCAGCCCCAACATGTGGACGCTGATCACGCTTGGCGTCGGCGCGGCCTATCTCTATTCGGTCGTCGCCACGCTGTTCCCCGACCTGTTCCCGCATCAGTTCCGCGGCCATGGCGGCGCGGTGCCGGTCTATTTCGAAGCGGCCGCAGTCATCGTCGCACTCGTCTTCCTCGGCCAGGTGCTGGAGCTCAGGGCCCGCGAGCGCACCGGCTCGGCCATCCGTGCTTTGCTCGACCTTGCGCCCAAGACCGCTCGCCGCATCGCCGAGGACGGCTCGGAAAGCGAAGTGCCGCTTGACGAGGTGGTCAGCGGCGACCGTCTGCGCATCCGGCCGGGCGATGCCGTTCCGGTGGACGGCATCGTGCTTGAAGGCCGTTCGTCGGTCGACGAATCGATGATCACGGGCGAGCCGGTCCCGGTCGAAAAGGTCGAGGGCGAAAGGGTGACTGGCGGCACGCTCAACAAGAACGGCTCGCTGATCATGCGCGCCGACAAGGTCGGCAGCGAGACGGTGCTGTCGCAGATCGTCGACATGGTCGCCAAGGCCCAGCGCAGCCGCGCGCCCATTCAGGGCCTCGCCGACCGCGTCTCTTTCTATTTCGTGCCCACGGTGGTGCTGATCGCCATCGTTGCCTTCGTCGTCTGGGCAATCTTCGGGCCCGAGCCCAGCATGGTCTTCGCCTTCGTCTCGGCCGTCTCGGTGCTCATCATCGCCTGTCCCTGCGCGCTTGGCCTTGCCACGCCGATGTCGGTCATGACGGCCACCGGCCGCGGCGCCCAGGCAGGCGTGCTCATCAAGGACGCCGAGGCGCTGGAGCGCTTCTCCAAGGTGAGCACGCTCATCGTCGATAAGACCGGCACGCTGACCGAAGGCCGGCCGCAGTTGACCGACGTGGTTGCTGCCGAGGGCATTGCCGACGACGAGTTGCTGTCGCTTGCCGCCGGCCTTGAAAAGGGCTCCGAGCACCCGCTCGCCGAAGCCATCGTCGAGGGTGCGGCCAAGCGTGGCGTCACCGTGCCCGACGCCCAGGACTTCGACTCCGTCACCGGCAAGGGTGTCACCGGGACCGTCTCCGGCCGCAAGGTCGCGCTCGGCAATGCCGCGATGATGGTCGATCTCGGTCTCGACACTGCAGAACTTGCGGCGCGCGCCGACGCCCTACGCGGCGAGGGCAAGACGGCGATGTTCGTCGCCGTCGACGGCAAGGCGGCGGGCATCGTCGCCGTCGCCGATCCGATCAAGGCCTCGGCCGCCGAAGCGATCCGCACCCTGCATGATCTAGGCCTGCGCATTATCATGGCGACCGGCGACAACGAGCGCACCGCCAAGGCGGTCGCCCAGAAGCTGGGCATCGACGAGGTCCGTGCCGACATGCTGCCCGAGAGCAAGAAGGCGCTGGTCGACGAGTTGCGCGCCAAGGGGCAGGGCGTCGCCATGGCTGGCGACGGCGTCAACGACGCGCCCGCCCTTGCCGCCGCAGATGTCGGCATCGCCATGGGCACCGGCGCCGACGTCGCCATGGAAAGTGCCGGCATCACCCTGGTCAAGGGCGATCTCGGCGGCATCGTCCGCGCCCGCAAGCTCGCCCAGGGCACCATCCGCAACATCAAGGAGAACCTGTTCTTCGCCTTCATCTACAACGTCCTGGGTGTTCCGGTGGCTGCGGGCGTCCTATATCCGGTCCTCGGCACGCTCCTGTCGCCGATGATTGCCGCCGCCGCGATGAGCCTGTCGTCGGTGTCGGTCATTGCCAATGCGCTGCGGCTCAGGGCCATCAAGCTTTGAACCCCGGCCACGAAAAAGGATCTTCCGGATGAACCTGATGAAAAAGATCGTGCTGGCCCTGATGGCCGCGGGCATGCTCGTTGCCGTCGTGCTCGAAACCGCCTCGGCGCAGACCGATCACGGCGGTCACGCCATGGGCATGACCGCTCCCGCCACCGACAGCGCCTCGGCGCAGGCCTACAAGGCGGCGATGGACAAGATGCACCAGGCCATGTCGGCGCTCGAATATTCCGGCGACGCCGACGTTGACTTCGCTCGCGGCATGATCCCGCATCACCAGGCCGCCATCGACATGGCCAAGGTCGTGCTCGAGCACGGCAAGAACCCCGAAATGCGCAAGCTCGCCGAAGAGGTCGTCGCCGCCCAGGAGGCCGAAATCAAGCAGATGGAAGCCTGGCTCGCCGCCAATCCGGCCAAGTAAGGGGAAAACTGCTGCAGCGTCATTGCGGTAGCCAACGGCAAATGGCGCTGTAAGCTGGCGGAAACCGCTGAGGAGACCGCCATGCCATCCACAACCGCGACGTTGCCTTCCGGCGAAGCCGTGCCGGTGCTCGGCCAGGGCACCTGGATGATGGGCGAGGATCGCGGCCGTGCCGCCGACGAGGTGGCAGCGCTGCGGCTCGGGCTCGATCTCGGCGTCACCTTGATCGACACCGCCGAGATGTATGGCAACGGCGGCGCCGAAAAGGTGGTCGGCGAAGCCATCGCCGGCCGCCGAGACGAGGTCTTCCTCGTCTCCAAGGTGCTGCCGTCCAATGCTTCCCGCAACGGCGTCGTCAGGGCTTGCGAGGCGAGCCTCAAGCGCATGCGCACCGATCGCATCGACCTCTATCTGCTGCACTGGCGTGGTGGCGTGCCCTTGGCGGAAACCATTGCCGTGTTCGAGGAGTTGCGCCGCTCGGGCAAGATCCGCCACTGGGGCGTCTCGAATTTCGACGCCGACGACATGGAAGAGATGGAGCGCCTGCCGGCAGGCAAGAACGCCCAGGCCAATCAGGTGCTCTACAATCTCGGCCGGCGCGGCATCGAATTCGACCTGGCACCCTGGTGCCGCGACCATGGTGTGCCGATCATGGCCTATTCACCGGTCGAGCAGGGCGCTCTGGCCGACGATGCGGGGCTTCAGGCCATCGCCGCCCGCCACGACGCAACCGCAGCGCAGCTGGCGCTCGCCTGGGTCATGGCCCGGCCCGGCGTCGTCGCCATCCCCAAGGCCACCCGGCTCGAACATGTCAGGCAGAACGCCGCCGCGCGTGACATTCGTCTCACCCCGCAGGATCTTGCCGAGCTGGACAAGCTCTTCCCGCCGCCGGCGCGCAAGCGACCGCTGGAGATGATCTGATCCCGATCAGCCCGCCTTGACCGTGCATATGCCGTTGGCGCCGCCCTTGCCGGTGTAGGAAACGCTTGGCGACCCGTCGGGATTGATGCTCAGAGAGATCGTCACTCCGTGGCCGGTGGCCTCGAAGTAGTTGTCGTTGAACTTCTTCAGCTTGGCTTCCGTGCCGTTGATGTAGATCAGCCCGCCTTCGTCGGCATGCACCTCGATGTTGCCGGGGCAGGTGGCGTTGACGAGCGGTATGTTGGCGCTGGCTACTGTGGCCATGGCCGAAGCGGCAGCAAGAAATACGACAGTGGCGAGTGGCTTGTTCATCTGCATGTCCCCTTAGTGGCGCTGTGCTGCCCGCTACTGTCGCTCCGCGCAATTCATCGCGCAAGCCGGGGTCAGCTCGCTAGCGGCAGGCCCGGGGTTGCGCCGCTTGCGGTGCCGAGGCGTCGCCGCTTGCCTGTCGCAAATCCGTCATCGAATGGCTGTGGCCGGGCGATGCCATAGCCCTGCGCATAGTCGACGCCGATGTCGCGCAGCGCGATGGCGATGTCGTCGTTCTCGACGAACTCGGCGATCGTGCGTTTGCCCGTCACCTCGCCGATGTGCTGGATCATCTCCACCATGGCGCGGTCGATGCGGTCGACGAGCATGTCCTTCACGAAGCCGCCGTCGATCTTGAGATAGTCGACCGGCAGCGCCTTCAGGTAGCTGAACGACGACATGCCCGAGCCGAAATCGTCGAGCGAGAAGCGGCAGCCATGCGCCTGCAGTGACTTGATGAAGCGCGCGGCGCTGTCGAGGTCGGCGATGGCGCTCGTCTCGGTGATCTCGAAGCAGATCGTCGACGGCGCCACGCCGCTGCGCACGAACTGCTCCAGCACGTAGCTGACGAAGCTGTCGTCGCCGAAGCTGGCGCCGGACAGGTTGATGGCGCAGATGGCGATCGGGTTGTCGGGCTGCGTCCGCTTGTGCACGGCCAGCCGCTCGAAGGCCGAGCGAACCATCCAGCGGTCGATCAGCGGCATCAGCCCGTAGCGTTCGGCCGCCGGGATGAAGGCCCCCGGCGGGATCATGTTGTTGTCGGCGTCGGCCAGGCGGATCAGGAGCTCGATATGCGCGCCCGTCGTCTCGTCCGCCTGCAGCGGCACGATCTCCTGCGCGTAGATGCGGAAGCGGTTCTGTTCCAGCGCCTCGCGTAGTCGCTGCACCCAGGCCATTTCGCCCAGGCGATGCTCCAGTTCGAGGTCGCCGATCTGCTGCAGCTGGATGCGGTTGCGGCCCTTGTCCTTGGCCATGTAGCAGGCGATGTCGACGCTGCGCAGCGTCTCCTCCAGCGTCATGCTGGCATCCGACAGGCCGACGACGCCGATGCTGACGCTGGTGCTGAAAGCGCGCCCGGCCCAGACGAAATGCAGTTCTTCCACCGCCTTGCGCAGCCGCTCGCCCGTGCCGGCTGCCAGTTCGGCAGGACAGTTCTCCATCAGCACGCCGAACTCGTCGCCGCCCAGTCGCGCCAGCAGGTCGCCGGAGCGCAGGTTCTGCCGCAGCGCGGTCGATACCTTGCGCAGCAATTCGTCGCCGGCGGCATGCCCGCAAGTGTCGTTGACGATCTTGAACTGGTCGAGGTCGAGATACATCAGCGCATGTGTCGACGGGCGCTTTGCCAGGCCTTCGAGCGAGGCGCTCAGCCGCGTTTCGAATTCGAAGCGATTGGCGAGCGAGGTTAGCGTGTCGTGCCTGGCCTGCCAGGACAGCTGCGCCAGGAATTCCTGCTCCTTGGTCCGGTCGTGGAAGACCAGCACCGCGCCCACCACCCGCTGCTCGACATAGAGCGGGGCGCCGACCAGCGAAATCGCGACGCTCGACAGGTCGGGCCGCACCAGTTGCTGCGGCACGCCGCTGCCGTCGATGGCTTCGCCGGAGAGCACCCGCGCCATGAAGCTGCGATCTTCCTTGTCCGCCTCTTCGTTCATCAGGCGAAACAGCTGGTCGAGCGGTTTGCCCCTGGCATCCGTGCCGCGCCAGTCGAGCAGCCTTTCCGCGGCCTCGTTCATGTAGTCGAGCCTGCCTTCCGCGTCGGTGGCCACCACCGCCTGGCCGATCGAGGCCAGCGTGATCTGCGCCCGTTCGCGCTCCGCATTCAGGGCGTCTTCGAAGGCCTGGCGCTGTTGCAGCAGGTTTCCCGTCCGCCGCATGGCGAGCAGGATCAATAGGGCGGCGGTGATCACGTTGACGCTGAGCAAAAGGGTGGTGATGGCGCGGGATCCACGCCCGAGCGATTGCGAAAATGCATCCGCCAGCGGTGCCGTTTCCCCGTTGAGGCTCTGGATCTTGCGGCTCCACTCGGCACGCATTTCCGGCGACGCGCGGTTGCTCGAGATGTCCTGATGCATCGCTTCGCCAAGTGCTGCGACCTCGAGGATCTTGGGATCGGCGTCGATCCAGCGTTGCACGGCGTTGGACAGGTAGCTCACGTCCCTGAAATTGCGAAACAGCCAGATCATGCCGGGAATGTCTTCGGGATGGTTGCCGGCGCGCAGGAAGCTGTCGAAGGCCGCGTCATAGTCCGGCACCGGCTGCGCCATGGCCAACCTGGCTTCGCGGTCGGCCAGCGGCACGGCAATCGCCTGCTGGAACCGGTCGTGGAACCGCGCATCGCCGGTGTTGGCATACATGGCGAGGCTGTAGATGGCGTCCCTCTGGCCCTTCGACCAGGCACTTTCGCCGGCAACATAGGCGCGCACTGCCGAGAGCGTGTAGAGGCTGGCACCGGCGATGATGGCTTGCACCAGTACCACGGCTATGAACGGCCACAGCAGCGCGAACAGCCGGAATCTGGATTTGATGTCGCGTAGCCTCGTCACATGCCCCAACGAAACGAACTCGCTCTCGCCTGTAGTTGTTGTCGCGTCCCCAGCGCGAATATTTTGCAAAACGTATATCGGCGGGCTTTAAGAATTCCCTTCACGGCAAGGTTCCAGGTACATTCGAGTACATTGACGTAACGGCAAATGTTTCCAGTATGGGCGCGCCTTGGTTCCGTTGCAGGTCGCAGGATAGTGCCTGTACCGCTGGCCGGCCGTCGGGATAGGCTGTGCAACGTCATGTGTTCGAGGGGAATATGCAGGACCGGACTTTCCTTTGCCCGTTGCAAGCTTGCCCGGTCGCGGCGCTGACCAGGGCACAGCCACTCTGATGGCGCCCGTCATCGTCGACCCGGACAAGATCCGCGAGTTCAAGGATGCCGCGAGCTTCTACAGCTGGCTCGCCGGGCACCACGACAAGCAGGACGAAGTCTGGATCAGGGTCCACAAGGTGAGTTCCGGTTTGCCCTCCATCACTCCCAAGGAGGCCATAGACGTCGTGCTGTGCTGGGGCTGGATCGACGGCGTGCGCAAGGGCCTCGACGACACGAGCTTCCTGCAGCGTTATTCGCCGCGCGGCAGGAAAGGCACCTGGAGCCAGATCAACGTCGACAATGTCGCCCGCCTGATTTCAGAGGGCAGGATGACTGAGCATGGCCTCAGGCCTGTCGACGCGGCAAAGGCCGACGGGCGCTGGGACCGCGCCTACAAGTCCGGCAAGGACATGAAGATCCCCGACGATCTCCAGGCCGCCATCGACTCCGAGCCGCTGGCAAGGGCAATGCTCGGCAAGCTCAGCGAGCAAAACCGCTTCGCGCTCGCTTTCCGCACTCACAACATGAAGACCGAGGCCGGCCGCAGGAAGAAGATCGAGGCCTTCGTCGAGATGCTCAAGCGCGGCGAGACGATCTACCCGCAACGGATGAAGTAGGGCTGTCCGGCACGTGGGCCTTGGCTGTCGGCGGCTCTGGGTTTATGCCCGATACAGCCGTAGCGGCTTGGTCGCCTCGCGGCTGACCACGCCCCGCGCCTCGAGGTCCAGCTGGGCCGCCTTCAGCCACCAGCCGGCCTTGTCGCCACCGGGGAACAGCGCCTCCGGCAGCAGCGGCAGCACGCCCGCCTTGGCCTCGGCCACCGTCAGGCCCGGCGCCTCGGCCGGCAGCACGGAAAGCAGCGCATCGCGCATCGCCGTGTATTTGGCCTTGTCGACGCGCACGACATGATCAGGCGAGATCACGTTCCTGATTTCGATCTTCTCAGCTGCCTTGGACATCGAGCTCGCCTTTCACGTAGTCGATATTGGGGCTGCGGAAGCCCATCGCCACCCAGGCCGATAGCAGCCGCCACATGAAGCGGCCGGAATGCTTGGCATAGCTCGGCAGGCTGTCCGTAAACTCGACTCCGGCCCTGCGGTCGGCGGTCATCGTGCGCATTTCTACAGGCGGCTGGTCTTCGGGGCGAAACCGCTTTCTGTAGACGGACAGCCAGTGCCCGCCCTTGAACTCGAGAAACATCGGCGAATTGCAGCATTTGGCCACCACGCGCCGAGTCGGTGCCGTCTGGCTCAGCCGATGTTCGCGCAGCAGCTCCGCACCGTGCACGCAGCGCATCCGGTCCTTGCGGTAGAGCGCGAAATTCGTGCCGCCGTCGCTCTCCAGCACCGGCTCGCCCCCCGGGAGAGCCTCGAAGATCCCGCCTGCCTTCTGGCAGCTCGAGCAATGGCAGGCCGCGCCGACGATCGGGTCGCCGCTCGCTTCGAACGCCACCTGTCCGCATCTGCAGGCGACTCGTCGCATCTCCTTCCCGACACCAGCCATGTCATCACCTCGTCCTTCGATCTCAAATTAGACTGTACCGTCTAGTTTGATTTGTCAATCGGATCGGCCTATCCTGCTGTCGGGACTGCCAACATCAGGGAAGGGCTATCCATGAGCGGTGCGAAAAGTCGCCAGCAACGAACGCGCGACGCCATCGTCTCGGCGGCAGCCGTGCTGTTCCTGAAGAACGGCTTCCTCGGCACCAGCATGGACGAGATCGCGGCGACGGCCGACGTCTCCAAGCAGACGGTCTATGCCCATTTCCAGAGCAAGGAAGCGCTGTTCCTCGATGTGGTCAGGGGCATGACCGGCCTTGCCGGCGACGAGCACCAAAAGCAGGTCGCCGAGCCGCTGGACGACCGTCCCATCGCCGAATACCTGCTCGAATACGCTGAACTCCAGCTGACCATCGTCATGACGCCCAAGCTGATGCAGCTGCGGCGCCTGGTCATCGGCGAAGCCGGGCGCTTTCCCGAACTCGGCAAGGCGCTGCACGCGCTTGGGCCCCAGCGCTCGATCGACCGCCTGTCGCGTGCATTCGAGGGCTATCGCCGGCTCGGCCAGATGCAGGCCGACGACCCCCCGGCCGCGGCCGGCTTCTTCAACTGGCTCATCATGGGCGGTCCGGTCAACGATGCCATGCTGTTGGGCGACGGCGCCATCCTGTCGCCCGAGGCCTGCCGCAGTCATGCAAAGGAAGCCGTCCGCATCTTCCTCGCGGCGTACGGGCCGCGCTAGGTGCGCACGCCGCATGGCACCGGCCTATGGCCGGCACCGGGCAGGGCTCATTGCCCGGGAGCCATCAGGTCGCGCACCAACCTGTCCTTCACCAGCGCGATCATCTCGGCATGCAGTTCGCCGCGTGGCCTTGTGGCCTCGTCGGAACAGATCGGATCGATCTCGCCCACCGACTTCAGCAGATCGGCGGCACCTTCCTTGCATTCCGGCAGGAAGCTGAAATGCGTGGCGCCGGCCACCGTCGCATAGCTGCCCCTCGGCGTCAGCTTCGCCAGCCGGTCGGAGATGACAGCCAGGGGAATGGTCTCTGCATTGCCGAGATTGATGAAGTGCATCGGGATCGCGATCTCCGTCAGGCTCTGCGCGTCATAGGCCTGCGCCAGCCCGGGATCGGCCAGCACAGCCGTCTTGATGCGGTGGTCGAGGTTCGACTGCTCGAAGCGCGTCCGGTCGATGCTGCGCAGGTCGAGCCTGTCGACCGTCACCCGCGCTTCGTCGACGTAGCCGACGCCGCCGGCAAACCAGGCGCAGTCCCATTTCTTGTAGCCGTCGCAATAGCTGGCATAGGCCTCGAGATCGGCGCGTGCGCCGGCAAGCTCCATCGCCGCGGCGCCGCCGAGCGAAAAGCCGACCACGCCGATCCTGTCGGCGTCGATGACGCTGTTCCAGGCTGGGTCCCTGGTCATCGCGTCGATGACGGCCGAAAGGTCGCCCGTGCGCTGCCACAGCTTCGGGGTGTCGGCCGGCGTCGAGAAACCGCTGGTCGTGCCCGGATGGTTGGGACCGGCAACGACGAAGCCCGCCTTGGCCAGCTCGGTGGCGAGCCAGCCCATGGCCTGCACGCGGCTGCCCGAGCCGTGCGACAGCAGCACCAGCGGATGGCGCCCCGGCACCGGCGGCGCGTCGAGCGCGGCCGGCGCGCCCATGAAAACCCTGTTGTCGCCCAGGGTCGTCGGCGTGCCGCCGGCGCCGGCCGGATACCAGACGGTAACGGCAAGGTCGCGGCCGGGCTGGACCACGGTCACCTCGCGCACGCCGGCCTCAGAGGCAAGGCAGGCGGAAACGAAGCCGATGAGGGCCGGAATTGTGGTGAGTAGCTGGAGCATGACGAACCTCGCTCTTGTTGCGAAAGAAGACGAGCCAGCAATGGCGAAATCGGGCATCCTGATCGTCCTCGATCGCGATTCAGGTCGTGCTCGATCGCGATGCAGGCCATGATCGGTCGTCTTCTCCTCTGGTGGGATTCGCCTTGATCTTCGTGCCCCTGTCCTTCGTCGCCGCGCTTTTGCTGGTCATCCTGCTCGTCGCGGCGCTGCGCGCCCGGGAAACCACCGGCGGCAACACGGCATTCCTCGTCCTCGTCGCCCTCTGCGCCCTGCAGTCGGTCGTCGTCGGCCTGCGCTGGGGCTACCATGTCGAGGCGGCGCGTTATGTCCTGCCGATCCTGGCAGCCAGCCTGCCGCCGTTGGTGCTCTTCAGTTTCCGCACCTTGCTCCAGCGCGACGATGTCCGGAGCGGCCCTATGCGCTGGCTCCACGCCTCGCCGCCGCTGGTCATGACCGCCCTGGTGCTGTTCGTGCCAGCCCTCATCGACGTCGCGCTGATCGTGATCTTCGTCGGCTATGCGCTCGCCGTGCTGAACCTGGGACGCAGCGGTCCCGACGCCCTGGTCGAGGCACGCCTCGACAGCGCGGTCGCCGCCCACCGCGCGCTGGTCATCGCCGCCGCAGCGCTCTGCCTGTCGGCCCTGTTCGACCTCGGCGTGCTGCTCGCCTTCGAATGGTCGATGGGGGCGAACGCCGAGATCATCGCCAGCAACGCCAACATTCTCGGCCTGTTCTTCATCGGCCTGACCGCCTTCGTCGCCTCGCGCGCCCATCCCTCGGCGCCGACCCAGCCCAGCCCGCCCGAGCCGTTGCCCTCCGAGCAGGACCGCGAAATCCTCGACCAGGTCCAGCGCCTGCTCGTCGGCCAGAAGCTCTATCGCGACGACAACCTCACTCTGTCGCGGCTGGCCCGGCGCGCGGGCGCCCCGGCGCGGCAGATCTCGGGCGCCGTCAACCGTCTCGCCGGCAAGAACGTCTCGCAATACATCAACGACATCAGGATCTCTGAGGCCTGCCGCCTGCTCCGCGACACCGACATGTCCGTCACTGCGGCCATGCTCGACGCCGGCTTCCAGACCAAGTCCAACTTCAACCGCGAGTTCCGGCGCGTCACCACGCTCAGCCCGGCCTCCTGGCGCGAACGGAACCGGCCCCAGGCTGCAGCCTGAGGCCGGACGATCTCCAGCGCATCTTTCTCAGCCCCGCAGCCCGGCAAAGAACGCCGCGACCTCGCCCGCCCAGACCTCCGGCACTTCCATCGCCGCGAAATGGCCGCCGCTGGCAAGCTCGGTCCAGCACACGATGGTGTTGCCTTCCTCGCCGTAGCGGCGGATGGCGACCTCGTCGCGCGCGAACACGGCAACGCCGGTCGGCACGCCCGAATTCGGCTTCGGCGACCACGCTTCGGGATCATGCGCGTTTTCATAGTAAAGCCGGATCGACGAGGCCGCGGTGCCGGTGAACCAGTAGACCAGCACATTGGTCAGGAAGGTGTCCTGCTCGACCGCGTCGGGGCTGTCGCCGAAGCCGGCAAACATGTCGCCCAGCCATGAGATGAGGCCGGCCGGCGAGTCCGTGATGCCATAGGCGAGCGTTTGCGGCCGGCTCGACTGCAGCGCGTTGAAGCCGAAGCGCTCGGCCATGAACTGCTGCAGGCGCTGCAAGCGGCTCTTCTCGGCATCGCTGAACGAGGCGATCTCGCTTGGATCGATCGGGCCGAGTGGAATGAAGCCCATCGTCGCCGCATTGACATGGACGCCGATGACACGATCCGGCGCCGTGCGTCCGATGGCAGGCGCAATGATCGCACCCGCATCGCCGCCCTGCACGCCGAAGCGCCGGTAGCCGAGACGGGACATGAGCTCGAGCATGGCATTGGCGATGCGGCCGTCGTTCCAGCCCGCTTCGCGCGTCGGGCCGGAGAAGCCGAAGCCGGGCAGCGACGGGATGACGAGATCGAAGCCGGCCGCGGTCAGCGGCCCGATCGCGCCGAGGAACTCGACGAATGAGCTCGGCCAGCCATGCAGCAGGAGCAGCGGCACCGCATCGGCAACTCGCGACTTCACATGCAGGAAATGGATGGTCTGGCCGTCGATCTCGGTGACGAACTGCGGGTGGCTGTTGATTGCCGCCTCCTCGGCGCGCCAGTCGAAGCCGTTCCTGAGCCGCTCGATCGCGCGGGTGACGAAGCTGGATGCCATGCCGTAGCTCCAGCCCGCGCCGGCAATCTCGTTGGCAAGCCGCGTGTTGGCGAGCCGCGCTTTGAGTTCAGTCAGCTCGGACTCAGGGATGGCGATCTTGAAGGGGGTGATGTCAGACATTGCCGCGTGTCCACCTTGGTTTCGTGCGCGGTCCTGTTCGAACATCGTTCCGATTTCAGGGGGCGTGCACGGGGTTGAAAGTGCATGTGCTTTCTACCCGGCGGCAGGGCCTCGGGATTGAAGATTTCCGACAGTTTCAGCTGCGCGCGGCCTGCCCGGGAGTGACGCCCATGATCGCCTTGACCGAGCGGATCATGTGCGGCTGGTCGGCATAGCCGAGCGCAAAGGCGACGTCGGCCGCCGGCCGCCCCTGCTGCAAAAGCGCCAGCGCCTTCTGGGCGCGCTCGATCTGGGTGAAGGTCTTGTAGGTGACGCCTGTCGTTTTCAAAAAGTGCCGCTGCAGGGTCCGCTCCGACATTGCCATGGGATGCCCCGAGACGATCGACGCGACGACCCGGTTGTCCTCGATGATGCAGTTGCGCACCAGCTTGCGCACGAAGCTATCGACGGTATCGAACGTCGGGATCTCCAGCACGTCGGCCCCGAGCCGGAAGCGGTCCTTGCCGATCAGGGGCAGCACCACCCCCTGGTCGCGCATAAGCTCGCCCGGCATCAGCGGCATGAAGCTGCTCGGCTTGAAGGCAATCGCCAGGATCTCGTCGCCGGCGGCATAGTCGTGGGTGACGGCAGCGGTGGTCAGCCCGGTGCGCAGGACGGTGGTCGTGTCGGCATTCCTGAAAATGACCACGTCCCAGCAACCGTCCGGCTGCATCCGCATCGAGCCGCCGGTGGCAAACCTGGTCCGCGTCACCGCCTCGACATGCGGCGACGACCACCCCTCCAGTGTCACGACCTCATGCATCTCAGCCGCCAGTCCGCCCGCAAGCGTAGTGTCGCCGGAGTTGGAGGGGGATGCAATGGCACTCAGGTAGGAGGCCGCGATCAGCCAGGCAGGCGCCCGCGAAACAACGTGGTGCCGTCCGTCAGGCGCGATCGCGAGATATCCCGCAATCCGGCCTCGGTCATCCACGCGCGATACTGGCCTTCAGTGTACGCCTCGCCGTGCCGGTAGAGGTTCAGGAAGGTGAGATTCAGAAAGACACCCTCGGGCGGGCCAAGGCGGTCGTCATCGACGACACCCCACCCCGCAATTGCGATCTCGCCTCCGGGTGCGAGGCAGCGCGCCGCGTTCAGGATCGAACGGCGCGCCTGCTCCGGCGGCAGCACCTGGACGACGGCCTTCAGGATCGCCAGATCGTGCCGGCCGATCGATGGCGCGACAGTGATGTCGCCCTCTTCGACGACGACGTCGTCGGCGCCGTATTCAGACAGGATGGCCGGCGCGACGGCTGCGACCGTCGGCAGTTCCATCAGCGTCGCCGCAATCTGCGGCCGCTGCTCGCGCAGGCCGACGAGGATGGTCCCCGGCCCCCCGCCGATGTCGATCACCGAACCGACCGCCTCAAGGTCGATCGCCTGGGCCAGCTGTCGGCCGAAAATCACCCCGCCCGGTGCGAGCATGCGGCTGAAGGCCGCCGCGGATTCAGTCCCCGCTTCGGAAAAGTCGTGCAGCGCGGCCGGCCGGTTCTGTCGCAGCGAATCCGCGGTCAAGAGGTCAGCACCCCAGAGCTCGCGCAGCAGCGCATGATCGCCGCCGCGATAGGTCGGCTTGGACGCGTCGAGGAAGGCCGACGCTTCGGCTCCGTTGCGAAACTGGCCATCCTCGACGTCGAGCAGACCGATGCTGGCGAGCGCGTAGAGCAGCCGCGACAGGCGGTCGGGCGCGACGCCGAGCACGGCCCCGAGGCTGTGTGCCGTCGCCGCGCCGCCACCAAGCCGGGTGAAGATGCCAAGCTCCAGCCCGGCGCGAAGCGCCAAGGCGGGGGGCACAGCCGCGATCAGCTTGTCGATCCGCTCGGAATCCACCATGCCACGTCCCCTTCCGCGATCCAGGCCCGACTTTGAAGCAGTTCGCAAGATCGGAAGCAACCGGGCAGGCAAGTACGGCCGCGCTACTTCTCTCGCTTTTCGATCTTCAGGTTTGGCAGGTCGGGTCGCCTGGATTTCACTCCGGCCTCCTTCAAGGCCGTGTATCCCACCTTTTTGAGGAGCTTTTCTGTCTTGGCGCGCTCCTTGTCGAGGGCGCTCTCACCTTTGACCTTGGGCATCCGTCCTCCATTTGGTTCGTTCGCCAGCAAACAGGATTACCAGCGCGCGCGATGTCAGCATTGAGGCCGCGGCAGCGATGACGTCAATGACCGAAATCAGGCGCGTTGCCGAACTGGCCTGGAGCTGCCGGTCCGAAGGCGGCCTGTCAGTGCATACTAAGGCAAGTGCCTTAATGTTCTTGACAGGCTCCGCCGACCTGCGTTACTAAGGCATATGCCTTACCATTCTACCCCCCTCGACCTCGCCTTTCACGCGCTCAGCGACCCGACCCGCCGCGCGGTGGTGTCGCGGCTGGCCCAGGGCGAGGTGCCGGTCAGCGCCCTGGCCGAGCCTTTCGACATGGCGCTGCCCTCCTTCGCCCAGCATCTCAAGGTGCTGGAGCAATGCGGGCTGATCGTCAGCGAAAAGCGCGGGCGCAGCCGCTGGTGCAAGCTGGTGCCGGCGCGCTTCGACGAGGCGGCGGACTGGATGGAAGCGGAGCGCCGGCGCTGGGCCGAGCGGCTGGATCGGCTGGAAGTCTATTTGGACAAGAATGAAGAGGATGAAGCACATGACAAACCTGCTTGAGACCTGGTCGCTCGATCGCGAAATCGTCCTGACCAAGCTGCTCAACCACCCGCGCGACAAGGTATTTGCCGCCTGGATGGACCCCAAGGCGCTGGCGCAATGGTACGGCCCCGCCGGCCTCAGCATCGAAAGCCACGAGGCCGACATCCGCGAGGGCGGGGTCTGGCGCTTCGACATGGTGGGCGTGTTCGAGGGCAAGCAGCAGCGCTTCCCCAACCTCATGCGCTTTGTCGAGATCGTGCCGAACGAGCGCATCGTCATGGACTACGGCACGCCCGACCCAAACGACCCCGACCGTTTCCGCGTTACGGTGACCTTCGACGAGCAGAGCGACGGCAAGACGGTGCTGACCATGCGCCAACTCCACCCCAGCGCCAAGCGGCGTCAGGTGGTCATCGGCTTCGGCGCGGTCGAATACGGGCTGCAGACAATGGACGGCCTCGCCGCCTGGCTGGACGGCTGAGCCCTTGTGGGGGCGGCGGTGATCATACCGATGCACGGGTTATCGTATCACCATTCCTGAAGATAACCACGTCCCAGCAGCCATCAGGCTGCATCCGCATGCCGCCGCCACTGGCAACCCTGGTCCGCGTCACCGCCTCGACAAGCGGCGACGACCAGCCCTCCAGTGTCACGAGCTCATGCATCTCAGCCGCCAGTCTCCCCGCAGGCCAACTGCACCGGCCATTCAGCGCTTCAAGCAATAGTCGATGATTTCGGTGAAGCCCGCTTCTTCTCGGGTCAGCCTTGCTTCGAGTTCGTTTAGGTGTGCGACGCTGGGCAGCTTATCTGTTCCAGATATTTCTACGGCAAATTTGCCGCTGTAGCCCTTGCCAACCCTTGAGAGCTCGGCACTGAGCTGGCTCAGAATGTCGTCTCTTAGCACAAGTTGGCTGCGTCGGAACCGGATCAGCCGGTGACAATCGAAAAAGTCGGAGCGCTTGGAAGAGTCGTACTTTCTGCCGTTCCAACCGGTGGCTCGTGTGGAACGGTACAGAGCACGCTCTTGCGTATCTCGCCAAGCGCTGAAGTCAAAATGGTTAGTTGGGCTCGGGTTCTCGTGCGTGACCTGTGGTTGGAAGCTAGCTACTCCAAACTGGTGCTTATCTATGACAGTCAAGGTTCTGTTCTGTCGAGAAAGCATGCGCTTGATTGCTTTGGGTGTCAAAAAGCACATCACTTTGGTTGAATCCAGGATGCGTACTTCTCTGGGAATTTCTTCATCGTCTCGATCCCAGTGTCTTTCAGTGCGCATTGGAACCCACTGAAAATACGTTCCAAAGAGATGCGCAACACCACTTGGGCCGAACGAAGCTATGTGTATGTCATTCCCCTCTGCGTCATCCTTCAGGAAATAGTAAGCAGCACCGAATCGGACAAGCGATTGGGCGATGTCCTCTACCCACTCACGAACTGTTTCATCGACAGGATGGGGTCCGTATCTGGTTTCGACGTTTGAGAACAACCGCGCCGAAATTTCTTCGTTACTCGAAGTGACATCAAACAGCCTTCCACTATGCCGGTTAGCATAGTTGAAGATACCGGCGAAATCTTCTTCAAACATTCGCCGATTAAAATCCTGTCCGTCTATTTCGCGTTTGAGGAATAGCCGGTCGAGAGGCCCAAGATGGGCGTCATCAAAGCGATGATAATGTAAAGGTTCTGCCTTAAATATTTTCATGGCGAACGTTTTCGCGTTCCTCGCGCAGCTGACGAGAAAGACTGACAATCTGATGATCTATTTTCATGCCAGTGGTTTTGAGGCCCGGCAAAACATGCTTTGCGAAAAAGAGATGAGACGCATCAGAATGCGAATTTAAGAACGCTCTCACGATCTTGTTCGGGTGCTGCCCGCCTCGCTTCATCCCCATTCGGTCCCCAAACCCGTCCTGTCGCGCGCGATGTTCGAACGCCATTTTCCAGTTGATCCGAATCATTCCACGCGGTGACGCACTCAAACTGAAGCTGTTCGGGTTGGAGAGCAGTACCATTCTTTTAAGGTATTGTTGCTTGTCCGTAGCGTGTTCGACCCAAGCATCGAACTTGGCTAGAGCACCCTCCGACAGTTTTTCGTTGTCAAAGTATGCTCCATAAAGGATGGCAAAGCCCAGTACGGACGCCAAGTCATTAATGGCCGTCGAGATGAGATGCAGTCGGAACTCGCCATTGATGTCGAGCGCAGGGTTCGAAAATTTTGAGTCAGCTGCCAGTACTGCAAGAGACATGAACGTCGGGAGTACCTTTTCCAGCTTGTTGTCATCATTTTGCGACAGCGCATTTATGCATGCCTCAGCCAGCTCAAAGTAAATCTGCCCAAAGTGATCCGGCAACTCCTCATTGTGTTCTGATCCGAATATGTGTGCGACCGTCGCTCCGCTGCCGAGCATTGCAAGTACTTCGTCCTTTGCCGTTTCGATTCGCTTGGACAGCTCAGCGGCGTCGATAGTTGGCAGAACGTATTGTGCTTCCGTGTAGCGCGCGAATTCACGATACCTCTCGAAGAGCTCTGCCAGTTGACCGAACCACTGTGGAAGTTTCCAATGGCTATGTAAGCTTGCAAGGAGGACTTGCGTTGCGGCCTCAGGCATTCTCAGCTTCGTCAATGTGGTCGCGAATTCTGGAACCATTTTTTGGTGGAAGTTGCACACTTCCGGCAGGATCTTAGCGTAGTGCTGCAACACCTTCTGGACCGCCAATTGTTGGACGTACTTCGGTCTGGATAGACGATGGCCCTCGATTTCTTGTTCAAACGTAATGCGTTCAACGATAAACGCGAGTTCGACTTGCAGAAACGCGGGAAGGTTGCGTAGTGGTTTTTCGCTCCAATCGTCCGCATGAAAGAAGTGTTTCAGCTCTTTCTCGAAAGTCAGCATTCGACGAAGAGTTTCTAGGCATAAATTACTTCCCAGCGCAGCCCATGCGTCAGCTATGCCAATCCTTGTCACTGCTGATTCACTGTCCGTCAAAGCGTCTTCTGTTGCCAAAGTTTGCTCAATGATTTTCTTAAATCTCGTGAGCTCCCGCATGCCGAGGTCGAACTGAAATTGTACCGCATACACTGAGGCTCGGGCCGAAAAGCGATGCAGGAGTTTTAGTGCAAGTTTGAAGTCTCCGACACGAAACGCGAGCTCAATGTGACCTGCAAGCCTGTCGACGATCTCGTTTTCGAGCCACTGGTGGTCAGTTTTTTGCTCAACCAGCATTTGCTGGCTGCTTGTTTGCAGCGCCATGGACGTTGCAGCGTCTCCAGCAAAGAACCATTGTTTGTGTCTGCTGCGTCTCGGGAACCAGTAGCTTTCTCGGTCAATTTCGTGTTTTCGTTGAATGTAGTGCAGAAGCAAATAAGTATAGTCGGAGGTCAACGCAGGCAAATTGTCGTGCAAGCTCTCCTTTTTGGCCATAATCCGTTCATCAATGTACGAGAGCTGTTCAAGAGCATTTTGCGCAGCTTTCGAATGATGGTTGGCTAACGAAATGGAGCTTTTGTGGTTCGCTGCTCCTTCGATGTGGCGCACAATGTTGGGGAGTATCTCGCTACGAACTAGCACATTGAGATCAAAGAAATTGAAAAGTCTCTGGCCCAACGGAAACAAGGCTAGAGCACTTAACAGCGTCAAAATTGCTCCGGCGACATGTACAAACAGCCCTGGTTCCAATCCAAATGAGGGCAAAGTCGTCGCTGCCAAACAGAACATCGCTGCAAGCACCAAAACCCGAGAATAGACGCTGCCCACCTGCTCATCGGTAAGCATGTGGATGATGTCGCGGCGAAGTCTGGTGTAGCCGGCACTCAAAATGATGCCAATCGTCGCAAAGTAGATCGAGAAAATTGCAGTGAGCAGCTGAGCGTACAGCCGGAGCTGGTCAATATTGAATTTTTTGTCGTCTGCGCTGAGCGGTGCAAGCCAAGGCTGACTGTCTCTTACATAATCTTCTATGGAAGTAAGCGCTGCCAACCCCAAAGTGACCCAGAACAGGCTCTTCAGGCCGACCCATGCGAAAGAGCCAAAGATGCGAGCGTTTGCCTTTGCTTTGGTGACTGAGATGCTCTTCTTATAGGCACTACGCTCGAATACAAACTCGATCTTTCCAAGCCTCGCTCGGAACTTCCAGAACCAGGGCTTTGAACCCAACCAGATTTTCAGCCGATCGATCAAAGTGCGCGCACTCTCATTACTCCTCGCAAATCAAGTAATTGCATCTGAATACATTTACCAGATTTACCGAACCAGGAACTCCCTCCCGGCTTTGCGGACCCTAGGCGGCCGCTTGGCACGTAGATCACAACTCTTCCACGTACTCTTCTGTTGCGCGGGGCCAACTGCCAAGGTCGGCATTCCGCTCTCGCACCAGTGATGAGCGTCACCTTCAGATAGCGGAGTTGGGGCGCTTAGCGGCCATTCGATTGCAATTGTAAACTCGCCTATGACCGCGGAAACTCAAGCAGTTCACACTCTTGCATCAGGCCTTGCTGGCGAGCTTTTCCGCTGCCTACCTCCCCGCCAGCCCCTTCAGCCGATACAGCGCGTCCAGTGCCTCGCGCGGGGTCATTTCGTCGGGGCTCAGCCCCTCCAGCGCCTTGCTGAGCGCGTCGTTGGCGACGGGTTTGGCCGCCTCGCGTTTCACCGCGACGGAAAACAGCGGCAGGTCGTCGACGAGCCGGTTGGCTTTCCCTGAGGTTTCGCCTTCTTCGAGCTGGTGCAGCACCTCCTTGGCGCGCGCCACCACAGCATCCGGCAGGCCGGCGAGGCGGGCGACCTGCACGCCGTAGGAGCGGTCGGCTGCACCCTTGCCGACCTCGTGCAGGAACACCACTTCGCCTTCCCACTCCTTGACCCGCATCGTCACGTTGTGCAGGCGTTCGAGCTTGCCCGACAGCGCTGTCAGCTCGTGGAAATGGGTGGCGAAGACGGCGCGGCAGCGGTTCTTCTCGTGCAGGTATTCGACCGCCGCCCAGGCGATCGACAGGCCGTCGAAGGTCGCCGTTCCGCGGCCGATCTCGTCGAGGATCACCAGCGACCGTTCGCTCGCCTGGTTGAGGATGGCGGCGGTCTCCACCATCTCGACCATGAAGGTCGAGCGCCCCCGCGCCAGGTCGTCGGAAGCGCCAACGCGGGAGAACAGCCGGTCGACGACGCCGACATGGGCGCTCTCAGCCGGCACGAACGAACCCATCTGGGCGAGGATGGCGATCAGCGCGTTCTGGCGCAGGAAGGTCGACTTGCCGCCCATGTTCGGACCGGTCAGAAGCCAGATCGCGCCGTTGCGGCCATTCCGTGCCGGCGACAGGTCGCAGTCATTGGCGACGAAGGGTGCTGAAGCCGTCCGCCTGAGCGACTGTTCGACGACCGGATGGCGCCCGCCCGTCACCTCGAAGGCAAGGCTGAGGTCGACCTGTGGCCGGCACCAGGCTTCGGCCCCGGCCAGCACCGCGAGCGCTGCCGAAACGTCGAGCACCGACAGCGCGTCCGCACCTGCGCGGATCGCCTGGGCGTGGTTCACCGCTTCGCCCACCAGCGCGTCGAAGGCGGCGAGCTCGATGGTCAGCGCCCGGTCGGCGGCATTGGCGATCTTGGTTTCCAGTCCGGCGAGTTCTGTCGTGGTGAAGCGCATTGCGCTCGCCATCGTCTGGCGGTGGATGAAGCGCGCCTTGGCCTCGTCGGTGCCGTTGAGCACCGCCTGGTGGTTGGCCGTCACCTCGATGTAGTAGCCGAGCACGTTGTTGTGGCGGATCTTGAGCGAGCGGATGCCCGTCTCCTCGATCAGGTCGCGCTCCATGCCGGCGATCACCCGCCGCGACTGGTCGCGCAGCGCCCGCATCTCGTCGAGCTCGCCATGGTAGCTCGCACGAACGAAGCCACCGTCGCGCTTGAGCAGCGGCAGTTCTTCGCCCAGCGCCGCATCGATATGTCTGGCAAAGTCGGCCGGCAGCGCCGCGATCGCCGCCATCGCCTTGCGCAACTCCTCCGGCAGCGGTGCTTCGCCGAACAGCCCGGCAATGGTGCGGGCGGCGGCAAATCCCGCGCGCAGCGCGCCGAGATCGCGCGGCCCGCCGCGGTTGAGCGCCAGCCGCGACAGCGCCCGCGGCATGTCGGCGACGCCCTTGAGGCTGAGCCTGAGCGCCTCGGTCAGCCTGGTCTCGCCCATGAAGAACGACACCGCGTCGAGCCGCGCTGTGATCGCGTTCGGATCGGTCAGCGGCGACATCAGCCGGTCGGCCAGCAGCCGCGCACCGCCGCCCGTCACCGTGCGGTCGACCGCCCGGAACAGCGAGCCGTCGCGGCCGCCCGAAAGCGTGCGCAGCAATTCGAGATTGGCGCGTGTCGCCGGGTCGATGAACAGCGTCGAGCCTTCCTGCTCGCGCTCGGGGTGCGACAGCGGCGGCCGCTCGGCCTTCTGGGTCTTTTCGACATAGGCGATCGCGCCCGAGATCGCCGACAGCTCGGCGCGGGAGAACGCGCCAAAACTGTCCGGCGTCGCCACCTCGTAGAAGCGCGCGATGCGCTGCGGCGCCGAGGTGGAATCGAACAGGCTCGGCGGCTGCGGGCTGGCGATCCGGCCGACCAGGTCGAACACCGGCTTGAGCTCCTCGTCGTGGAACGCAGGCTCGGCGACGATCAGCTCGCGCGGGTCGATGCGGAAGATGTCGGCGGCGAGCCGCTCCGGCGTCGTCTCGGCCACCCGGAACACGCCGGTCGAGATCTCGATCCAGGCGAGTGCCAATGCCGCTTCGCCGGCCCCTTTCACCCGCCCCAGCGCCATCAGGAAATTCGATTCCTGCGGCGCCAGCAGCTTGTCCTCGGTGATGGTGCCGGGCGTGACGAGGCGCACCACGTCGCGCTTGACCACCGATTTCGAGCCGCGCTTCTTGGCTTCGGCCGGGTCCTCGATCTGCTCGCACACCGCGACTCGGTAGCCGAGGCCGATCAGCTTCTGCAGGTAGTCGTCCGCCGCATGGATCGGCACCCCGCACATCGGGATGTCCTGCCCCTGGTGTTTTCCGCGTTTGGTGAGAACGATACCCAATGCCCGCGACGCCTTCTCGGCGTCGTCGAAGAACAGCTCGTAGAAGTCGCCCATGCGGTAGAACAGCAGCGAATCCGGGTTCGCCGCCTTGATCTCGATGAACTGCTCCATCATCGGCGTCGGCGCGGCATGCACCGGGGCGTCGGCCCGGGCTTGCCCCCCGGCTTCCCCAAAGTCAGCTTCCGCGTTGATGGTCGGTCGGTCGTTCACGCCAGGGCCTGCGAAAAAATGAAATCCACCCCTCTGCTTGGCGGTTTACAGCGCCGATGTGTAGCCTTAATCCGGAACGCTCCACAAAAAGAATATTTCAAAGGGACAGGGACGCTTCTCATCATGGCCGCCAACAAGAAAACCGACAACACCGGCCCCTCCGTCAGCGCCGAAGAAGCGCTCGAATTCCATGCCATGGGCCGGCCCGGCAAGCTCGAGGTCGTGCCGACCAAGCCGATGGCCACCCAGCGTGACCTCAGCCTCGCCTATTCGCCCGGCGTCGCCGTTCCGGTGAAGGCCATCGCCGAGGACCCCTCCCGCGCCTTCGACTACACCACCCGCGGCAACATGGTCGCCGTCATCTCCAACGGCACCGCCATCCTCGGCCTCGGCAATCTCGGTGCGCTTGCCTCCAAGCCGGTCATGGAAGGCAAGGCGGTGCTGTTCAAGCGCTTCGCCGACGTAGATTCCATCGACCTCGAGGTCGACACCGAGGATGCCGAAGAATTCATCAACTGCGTCCGTTTCCTCGGCCCGTCCTTCGGCGGCATCAACCTCGAGGACATCAAGGCGCCCGAGTGCTTCATCATCGAGCAGCGCCTGCGCGAGCTGATGGACATTCCCGTCTTCCATGACGACCAGCACGGCACCGCCATCATCGCCGCCGCCGGCCTGATCAACGCGCTGGAGATCACCGGCCGCGACATGAAGACCACGCGCCTGGTCTGCAACGGCGCCGGCTCCGCTGGCATTGCCTGCATCGAGCTCATCAAGGCGATGGGCTTCGCGCCCGAGAACGTCATCTTGTGCGACACCAAGGGCGTGGTCTACCAGGGCCGCACCGAAGGCATGAACCAGTGGAAGTCGGCCCATGCGACCAAGACCGAGCGCCGCAGCCTGGCCGATGCCATGGATGGCGCCGACGTCTTCTTCGGCCTCTCCGCCAAGGGCGCGCTGACCCCGGCCATGGTCCAGTCCATGGCCAAGAACCCGATCATCTTCGCCATGGCCAATCCCGATCCGGAGATCACGCCCGAGGAGGTCGCCGAGATCCGCACCGACGCCATCATGGCCACCGGCCGTTCGGACTACCCGAACCAGGTCAACAACGTGCTCGGCTTCCCCTACATCTTCCGCGGCGCGCTAGACGTGCGGGCCACCACAATCGACGACAACATGAAGGTCGCCGCAGCCAACGCCCTGGCCGAACTCGCCCGCCAGGACGTGCCCGACGACGTCGCTGCCGCCTACCAGGGCAACCGGCCGAAATTCGGCCCCAACTACATCATCCCGGTGCCGTTCGACCCGCGCCTGATCTCGGCCATCCCGGTCGCCGTCGCCAAGGCGGCCATGGAATCGGGCGTCGCGCGCAGGCCGATCCTCGATCTCGCCAAATATGCCGACGAGCTTTCCGCCCGCCGCGACCCGATCGCCTCCACGCTCCAGCGCATCTACGACCGCGTCCGGCGCCAACCCAAGCGCGTCGTCTTCGCCGAGGGCGAGGAGGAGCAGGTGATGCGGGCGGCCGTCTCCTACGTCAACCAGAAGCTCGGCACCGCCATCCTGCTCGGCCGCGACGACGTCATCAAGGAAAACGCGAGGCAAGCTGGCATCGACCTCAACAAGCCGGGCCTTGAGATCATCAATGCGCGCCTGTCGCGCCGCAACGCCATCTATGCAGACTTCCTCTACGAGCGCCTGCAGCGCAAGGGCTACCTGCTGCGCGACTGCCAGCGGCTGATCAACAACGACCGCAACCACTTCGCCGCCTGCATGGTGGCGCTCGGCGATGCCGACGGCGTCGTCACCGGCGTCACCCGCAACTACTCGACCGTGCTCGAGGACGTCCGCCGCGTCATCGACGCCAAGCCCGGCCACCGCGTCATCGGCGTGTCGATCGTGCTCGCCCGCGGCCGCACCGTCATCGTCGCCGACACCGCCGTCCACGACATGCCCAACGCCGAGCAGATCGCCGACATCGCCGAGGAAGCGGCCCACTTCGCCCGCCGCATGGGCTACGAGCCGCGCGTGGCCATGCTTGCCTACTCGACCTTCGGCCACCCCGCCGGCGAGCGCTCCGAGCGTGTCCAGGAGGCGGTCAAGATCCTCGACAAGCGCCGCGTCGATTTCGAATATGACGGCGAAATGGCGGCCGACGTCGCCCTCAACCACCGCCTGATGCAGCAGCAATACCCCTTCTGCCGCCTCTCCGGTGCTGCCAACGTGCTGGTCATGCCGGCGTTCCACTCGGCGGCCATCTCGACCAAGATGCTGCAGGAACTCGGCGGCTCCACCGTCATCGGCCCGCTTCTCGTCGGCCTCAACAAGCCGGTCCAGATCGTCCCGCTCAACGCCAAGGACTCCGACATCGTCAACATGGCGGCGATTGCGGCGTACAACGCGGGGACTTGAGAGGGCGGTTCGCGAAGCGAACGAAAAGCCCCAAAATGGGCTTTTCGAGCGCCTCAAGGCCCGGAGCCGTAGCGAAGGGCATAGCGCTGCCGCCTTCCTTGCGCCGCTAGCCGAATGGGCGAAGGCGCCGAAGCTGCTGATCTCCCTCCTTGTGGGGGAGATGCCCGGCAGGGCAGAGGGGGGTGCGAAGGATCGCGAGGCTCCGGTTTTCCGTAGCGCGGCGTTGTGGGTGTAGCTAAGTTGCTCCCAGCAAAAGTAATTCATTGATCATTGAAGAGCTGCGATTAAGCCCTGTACATTGTCGGAAATTACCAAAGGAATTCGAAGTTCCAAAGCCGCACGTCGAGCGGCCACTAGAGAATAATCCTGTTGTTGACGGAGTTCGTCGATTGAACGCATTGGCCGCTTCCGCTGAGAATCTGATTGCCGTCGTTGCCAGATCCTTTCTGGCTCTTCAGTGAGCACAACAATCCGCGATGCACCGATCAGTCGAAACACCCTCGGCTCTACCTTTACCAGGCCAGCTGGCGTATCAATGATGGCATGTCCGTCTAATACAACTAGCCCGCTGTCCGGCACCGCGCGATGAAATCCGTCAATCAGCAAGGTTTGGTTGTCGTCAATGTTGGCCTCCCTCAAAGTGTCGTGGTCTACAAATTTTTGCTGCCGCAGCTCGTGTTCAGCTTTGATTAGCGTGCTAGCTTGTAAGTGTGTGAACGTAAGAGACTTTTGAGCGCGCGCTAGCGCCGACGATTTCCCAACGCCGGAAATGCCTACAACCGCTACTATTCGGCGATTTTTCATGGGGTGAAGCCAAGATCGATACGCTCTAACAATATGCCAAGCTTCTCGGAAGAAATTTGGTAAATTGATTGGGGCGGATGTCCTCCAATTATCTGCATAGATTTGAGCTGTTTCAAATCGATGATCGGTTCGATGTAGGCTGCCAGAGTGTAGTTTATTACCTTAACGGGTGAGCTACTGGACGCTTGCCAATTTTCTAGGTCTTGCTCGCTATAAACTGACCGCCCACCTGTCATTTGCAGCAAGTCTCTTGTCGAGTACGCGAGTTTCACATCTTCCAAAATTCCGAGAGCGGACATGGCCTGGGATGGAGGCGATTGCGACTTACCTTTGTAAAAGAACAGAAGCGAACCGGGCCTACCGAGATTGGAAGGGGCCCGGCATAGATAGACTTTCCGGATGGTATTGCCGGGGCGGCGGGGCCCATTGCCGCGGCCTTGTCGGTCGAAGAGATCGAGTTGAGGTTGTTGCCGAAGGTCGGGGTAAAGTACGTCGTGGTAACTCTCCTTGATGGGAATGCCAAACGCAGTCGTATCTGGTGTTAAGATGAAACGTGGATAGTTTAAGCGGTGCCACTCGAATGCGCTTGCAACCTCGCTAGAGCCCGATGACGATGACGAAAATCGCTTTTCATAAATGCGCTCGGTGTCCGGCTTGGTGTGGGTATGCTTGAAACCAAAATACTCAAGAAGGTCTATTAGGGATGTTTGTCCTTCATAGGTTGTTATGTAGATAAGATCATACTTGTTGCGCTGAGCGAACCAGAACGCCTTCTTTAAAAGAAGCTCGCCGATTTTGACGCCTCGCTTTTCAGGGCGAACTTTAAACGTACAGATTTTAAGGATTTTGTTGAGTTTTTGCGTTGCGTCCGTGTCTGCACTCGTCTCGTCTTTGCGGACAAGAAGGCCGGCGATTCCATCGTCTTCTACTATCCAGCAGGGGCGCCGATGCTTTACGCACTTGTCTCTCCACCAGCTGTCGAAGCCGTCATAGTCCTCACGTAGGCTATCAAAGATGGTGTCTGCCAAGGGGATGGAATGAGCTTGGACCTCTTCGACAAAGCGGACTGGGGCTTCGACCGGCTCGAACGTTGTTCGAAGCAGTTGAACTGCGTCAGCTACATAGAGAACCCGGCGTCCGATTTCGGCCGAATGACGCCTTGCACGGTCATGCAATCCCCTGTCTTGCGTGACTAGAAAATCTGCGGCCCCGATGAGTAGTGCATGCAACAGCGTTGCATCTACAACATCGTTCGGCCTGGCTAGTCGTCCGAACGCGGCTTCTAGGTCTGTGGGAGTTATCCCGCGAACCTTAGACAGTTTTTGAAACTTACTCAGCTTGCTGAGCGAAATCCGGCGTCTTTCTAGGTTGCTATCTCGTCCGATGTCATCGCGAGCCGCTTCGTGGACGAAGATGTCGACCTTGTGTTTTGCCGCGAGGTTTGTGAGCGCCGAAAAAGCAGGCTCTACGGTTCGATTGTCTTCTAGGTAAATTATGACGTTCGTATCAATTAGATATGTTTGTGTGCTCATTTTGGAGCGCCATTTGAAGGTTAGGCTTCGCGTATAAAAAGGATTGTGGAGCCTTAAACCCAAATCGCTCCTTTAGCTCAATGAGATTAAGTGGGTGGGAAAACCGCCGCACGTTGGAAATATTTAATGCGTAACCTTCAGAAAGTCCACCAAAGTAAGCATCAAAGTCCAGCTTACGGATAGATGCCGACTTGCCATGTCGCCGCCAAAGCGTAGCAAGTGGAAGCCGCTCAACATCGGTAATCTCAGCTGCGCCGACCAAAGCGCGAACGGGCGACGTCGAATAGATGTACGCGGTCGCACCTTGTCCTACCGACAATGGAAACCGCCTTCGCAATTCGACGGTTTTGACGCCTTCAAGGATTTTGTCTGAGTATGCAGGTTTAATACTAAGGATTACATCTCGGCGGAGAGGGCGGTCATCACCGAAGATTGGCAGAAGGTACTGGTCGTCGTTGTCGATACGGGCGCCGGTTATCTGCTGGAGTGCTTCTGCAGCGAAGCCGATATCCGAAGGAAAGGCCGCATCAATCCTCAGGCGCGCTCCGAGCGCCTCTACATACCTTTGTAGCGAAGAAATCTGGACGTCGCCACGCTGTTCGATCTTCGAGATGGCGGCCTGGCCTACGCTTAGGCGCTCCGCCATTTGCAGCTGCGTCAGCCCCACAGCCTGCCTTAGTGCCTTCAGTGAGAGCCCGACAACACGGCCCGCGTCTCCATCGCCAATGCGGACTGCTTCAACGATTTTTCGGTCAGGTTGCATGCGCTATGTCGACTTTGTTAGAATCAGATGACGGGACAACTATTCCTCGCAGGGAATAATTTGGCTTGCAAGGGCAGCGCTCTATGTTGCGGCCTTTGAAACCCAAGATAGCGGCCAGCCTCCTGTCACCATCTGTCAGCAATCCGCGTGGAGAAACCACCCTTGTTTTTCCACACCCCCTCCACCTCCCGTACAATCCCCCGCAGTTCCTCCCGCGGGAACGCCGGTCGCGACGGTGACATGCGGGGAGGAGCCGGCGCCTCCGGCATTGGGCTGACGTAGCCTGTTGCCCGGGGAGGTTCCGTCCAAGGGTTCCCCTCCGGGTAATACGGCCCGGGTGCGCTGGACGATGCGCTAGTGGGGCAGGGGCGAAAATGCCCGTGCTTCGAGAAGCGGAACGGGCGGAGACAGAAATCGCCGGCGGGGCGCGGGTTCGCGCCACTTACTTACATTCGGCAGGCACGGCCCCGCGCCTCGCTTCCCGGATTTTTCATCAGCAATGGCCAGACCGGAAACGGGGCGTGGCGATGGAGAGGTGTGCGGGCCAGCCCCCCTCTGTCCTGCCGGACATCTCCCCCTCAAGGGGGGAGATCGGCAGTGGCGGGCGGCGCGGCTGGTCTACAAAGGTGGCAGGCAGCAAGAGCGTTGATGATTGGCGAAGGTCGAGGCGACGGCTGATCTCCCCTCTTGAGGGGGAGATGTCCGGCAGGACAGAGGGGGGTGGGAAGGAATGGGAGGGTCGAGTTTGGAAGCCCTACAGCAACCCCGCCTGCTCGGCCTCGCGCTTCAGATTCTGCCGGGGCCGCGGGCCGATCTGCTGGATCACCAGGCCGGCGGCCAGCGAGCCGAGGTCGCCGCAATCCTTGAGCGAACGCCCTTGCGTGTAGCCGAACAGGAAACCGGCGGCATAGAGGTCGCCGGCACCGGTGGTGTCGACCAGCTCACGGATTTCGGTCGCCTGGATCACCACCGTCTCGTCGCCGCGCACGATGACCGAGCCCTTCTCCGAGCGGGTAACGGCGGCGATCTTGCAGTCCTTGCGGATCTGCGCCAGCGCTTCGTCGAAGGACGAGGTCTCGTACAGCGACTTGATCTCGTGGCTGTTGGCAAAGACGATGTCGACGGTGCCCGAGCGCATCAGCTCGAGGAACTCGGCGCGGTAGCGGTCGACGCAGAACGAATCCGACAGCGTCATCGACACTTCGCGGCCGGCGGCATGCGCGTGCGCCGCGGTCATGCGGATCGCTTCCTTGGCCAGCGGCGGGTCCCACAGATAGCCTTCGAAATAGGTGACCTTGGCCCCGCTCGCCTTGTCGGCTTCGACGTCGTCGGGCCCGAGCTCGACGCAGGCGCCGAGATAGGTGTTCATCGAGCGCTCGCCGTCGGGCGTGACGAAGATCATCGACCGCGCCGTCGGCGGGGTGCCGTCGAGTGGTTTTGTGTCGAAGGCGACGCCCTGGGCGTGGATGTCGTGGGTGAAGATGTCGCCGAGATGGTCGCGGCTGACCTTGCCGAAATAGGCCGAGCGGCCGCCGAAGCTGGCGATGCCGGCAGCCGTGTTGCCGGCCGAGCCGCCCGAGGCCTCGATCGCCGGGCCCATGCGCGAATACAGCAGTTCGGCGCGCTCGGCGTCGATCAGGTTCATCGCGCCCTTGATGATGCCGTTGTCGGTGAGAAAGGCCTCGTCGCATTGCGCGATGATGTCGACGATGGCGTTGCCGATGCACAGCACGTCATATTGGCTCATCAGGGTCTCCGCGGCGCTCTCGCCGTTGCTCGCGCCGACGGGTCGGCAAAACGGATTGCGTTTAGCGGCTTGCGGCCCATTTGCCTACCCGGCAATTTGGCTGGCCTGCGCTTGAGGCCGGCCGTGCGGCACCTTATCTCAGGCCGGAAACAGGGAGCGACCACAAAGACATGATCCTCGACGCCGCCCGCACTGCTGCCAGCCAGCTCTTTACCGCCGAGTTCCGCTCGGTGTTCCTCAAGACGCTGGGGCTGACGATCCTCGCGCTGGCAGCGCTCTGGTTTGGCATCCGCGAGGTCTTCGACTGGCTCGCCTGGCCCTGGATCGAGGCACTGCTGCCCGGCCTGCCGGCCTGGACCGGCTGGCTCGGCCTGATCGCCGCCATCGTTGCCGGCATAGGCCTCGCGTTCGGGCTGGCGCTGCTGATCGCGCCGGTCACGGCCATCGTCGCCGGCCTGTTCCTCGACGACGTCGCCGAGGTGGTCGAAAAGACCAGCTATCCCGGTGACCGCCCCGGACAGCCCGTGCCCGCTTTGCGCTCGCTGGTTCTGGCGATCAAGTTTTTCGGCATCGTCATCCTGGGCAATCTGCTGGCGCTGTTTCTGATGTTCATCCCCATCGTCAACATCGGCGCCTTCTTCCTGGTCAACGGCTATTTGCTCGGCCGCGAGTTCTTCGAATTCGCCGCCATGCGCTTCCGCCCGGAGCAGGAGGCCAAGGATCTGCGCCGCCGCAACGCCGGTAAGGTGTTCATGGCAGGCCTGGTCATCGCCGCCTTCCTCGCCGTGCCGATCCTCAACCTTCTGACGCCGCTCTTCGCCGCGGCGATGATGGTGCACCTGCACAAGGCCGTGTCGGCGGCGGAGATCAAGTTTGCGGGCGCCAGAGCATGATCCCGAAAAGTGGCGACCGGTTTTCGGACAAGATCATGCTCAAGACAAATCTTCAGCCGTCGCGGCCGAACATCGCCTGCAGCTTGCCGTAGGCGATGCCGTCGCGGGCGAATTCGAACGTGCCTTGGCCCAGCATCTCGCGCGACGCCCGCTCCATCATGCCGAAGGCGTAGCTCGTGAGCTTGGAGCCGAGCGAGATCCGCTTCGCCCCCGCCTCGGCCAGCACCGCGACCGAAAAGCCCGGCACGGCCAGCACGTTGACCGGCTTGGTGACCGCGCTGCACAGCGTCCGGATCATCTCGATGTCGGTAATGCCAGGCGCATAGAGCACGTCGGCCCCGGCCTTCTCGAAAGCCTGCAGCCGCTTGATGGTGTCGTCGAGGTCGGGCCGATCCCAGAGGAAGTTCTCCGACCGCGCCGTCAGCACGAAGTCGTGCTTCAGGGCGCGGGCCGCTTCGGCAGCGGCGGTGACGCGCTCCACCGCATGCGAGAACTCGTAGATCGGCTTGTCGGCCTCGCCGGTGTGGTCCTCGAGCGAACAGCCGGCAAGGCCTGCGGCCTCCGCCGCGAAGATCGTCTCGCCGGCACTTTCGGGGCTGTCGCCCTTGCCCTTTTCGAGATCAGCCGACACCGGCAGGCCGGTGGCGTGGGCCATGTCGCGGCAGTGGTGGATCATCGCCTCGAAGCCGACGCCGCCGTCGGGCAGGCCGCGCGAGAAGGCGAAGCCGGCGCTCGTCGTCGCCAGCGCCTCGAAGCCGAAGGATGCGAGCAGCTTGGCGGTGCCGATATCCCAGGGGTTGGGGATGATGAAGGCGCCCGGCGCCTCGTGAAATTTCCGGAAGACCGCGCCCTTGTCCATTGCCTCGCCCTCAAGCTCAACCAATGGCGCAATACTAGCCCGGAGCGCGGAGCCTCACAAATCCTGTTTCAGCCGATCGGGATCAGTCCCGCCAGCTTGCGCATGTCGTCGAACAGCACGGCACCGGTGGCCGCAAGGCCCTCGCGGTCCGAGTGCGGGTCGGCGTGGTAGGCGAACACCCGCATGCCGGCAGCACGCCCCGCCTGGGCGCCGGCGACGCTGTCCTCGATGACGATGCAGTCGGAAGGCTGAAAGCCCATCGCGCCGGCGGCGTGCAGGAAGAGGTCGGGAAACGGCTTGCCGCGCTCGACCATGGTGGCCGAGAACAGCACGTCGCGGAAATAAGGCAGCAGCCCGGTCTGGCCGAGCGTCATGTGCATCTTGGCGACACGCGCCGAAGACGCCACGCAATAGGCGATGCCGGCGGTCTGGACGGCGGAGACGAAGGTCTCGATGTGCGGGATCGCCTGCACGCCCGTCTCGAACAGCTCAGGCAGTTCGCGATACCAGCGCTCGACGAAATCGGGTCCGAGGATGGCGCCGGTCGCCTCGACCTCTTTCTGCACCGACACCAGGCTACGGCCGACGAACTGGCGGCGGCAGTCCTCGTAGGTCACGGGATAGCCGGCTTCGGTCAGCCACGACGACAGCCGCCGGTTGGCCAGCGGCTCGGTGTCGACGAGCACGCCGTCGCAGTCGAAGATGACGAGCTTGGGTTTGCTCATGCCGTGCCGGTCGAGCCGAAGCCACCGGCGCCGCGCGTAGTCTCGTTGGCGAGGTCGCGTTCCTCGATCGCAACGCGGGTTACCGAAGCGATCACCATCTGGGCGATGCGCATGCCGCGCTCGACATAGAAGTCCTCGTCGCCATGGTTGATCAGCAGCACCTTGACCTCGCCGCGATAGTCGCTGTCGATGGTGCCGGGCGTGTTGAGGCAGGTGATGCCGTGCTTGAAGGCGAGGCCGGAGCGCGGACGCACCTGGCCTTCGAAGCCTTCGGGGATCTCGAAGATCAGGCCGGTCGGCACCAGCGCGCGCTTGCCCGGCAGGATCAGCAGCGGCCGGTCCTCCGGCACAGCGGCGCGCAGGTCCATGCCGGCGGAACCGTCGGTTTCGTAGACCGGCAGGGCCAGGTCGCCGGCGTGCGGCAAGCGGACGATCCCGATGACGGGGGCGGAAGAGTTTTCGGCGACGGATTTCATGGCGGCGATCCTATGGGACGGTGCTTGGGGAACGTCAATCCCGATCTCCGCATGGCTTGCTTGCAACGACGGGGCTGTGTGGTTTTTGCATGACGGTCCGATGTGAACCCTTTGCCATAGCCGCGACACAAACGGATGGCGAAGCTCGGCTGGGTGCGCGTCCGAGCATTTACGATTTGTTATCCATGTTGGCCGAGTCTGGGCGCGGTCCTGCGTCCTTATTGCGGGCTGAATTTGAGGTCGAAGAGCCATGTGCCGGTGGGCCGCCTATCTCGGTGAAGAGGTCTTTCTCGAAGACATCGTTTCCGCGCCCTGCCATTCGCTGATCGCGCAGAGCCATTGCGCCCAGGAAGCGAAGTCGGCGACCAATGGCGACGGCTTCGGGCTGGCCTGGTATGGCGACCGGCCCGAACCCGGACTTTACCGCGACATCCTGCCGGCATGGTCGGACCCCAATCTCAAGAGCCTGTGCCGGCAGATCAAGTCGAGTTTGTTCCTGGCGCATGTGCGCGCAGCGACAGGCGGCGGCACCAGCCGGGCCAATTGCCACCCCTTCGTCTCGGGCCGCTGGAGCTTCATGCACAACGGCCAGATCTCGGGCTTCGAGCGCATCCGCCGCCGGCTCGAGGCCGCCGTTTGCGACACGCTCTACGACCAGCGCCAGGGCACGACCGATTCCGAGCTGTTCTTCCTGCTGATGCTGGAGGAGGGGCTGGATGCCGACCCGCAAGTTGCGGTGGCGCGGGCCGCGCGGCGCGTGATCGAGGCATCGGAGGCTGTGGGCATGGCCGCGTCGTTCAAGCTGACGGCGGCCTTCAGCGACGGCGAGAACCTTTTTGCCGTCCGCTATGCCACCGACGCGCAGGCGCCGACGCTCTACACGCGCGAGGGCGCCACCGGACGCTGCATCGTCTCGGAGCCCTTCGATCGCGAAGGCGAGAGCTGGCAGGCCGTGCCGCCATCGAGCTTCGTCACCATGACGCGGCAGGGCATGACGGTCTGCCCCTTCGAACCGGCAGTGGCGCAACTGGCAATGGCCGGCTGAAATCTGCTAGCTGCCAGCGATGCATTGGCCGGCTGAGGCGGCCATCACCCAAGTGTTCTTGACCAACTGGATCGAGCGGCCCGAGAAATGACCCTGTCGGCCCGCTACACCGAACTGAGCCGGCTTGCCGACCTCGGCGAAGAGGTCGAGGCAGTGTGGACCTCCGTCAGCGATCGCGCCGGAAGCTACCGTGTCTTGCCGGATGGTCGTTGCGACATCATTCTCAGATTCGATGCCAAGCAAAGGCCGATCGTTGAGATGGCCGTAGTCGTCACCGGTCCGACAACGCGTTTTTACGATGTGCCGATCGAACCCGGCATGGGCTTTGTCGGCATCCGCCTTCGACCGGGCTGTTTCGAGACCGTTCTCGGCTTCGAGCCGGCGGAACTGACGAACGCCAATCTGATTGGCCCCGACGCACTTGCGGCATGCCCCGATCTGAAATCGCTCTGCCTGCCTGCTCGCGACCAGAACGAGCTCGTTGAGCGCCTCACAGGTTTTCTCCGGCGTCGCGCCGCCGACAGTCGCTTGAAGCCGGCGCCGCTGAGCCGCGGCGTGATTAGCGCCATTCACGCCTCCGGAGGCCGCCTGCGCATAAGTGACGTCGCCGATATGCATGCCATCTCGGAACGGACAGTGCAGCGCGTCGTCTTCAAGGCAACGGGGCTTGCGCCGAAGACCTTTGCCGCAATCCTGCGGTTCCACCGCGCCTTGCGGCTGCTTCGGGATCACCGTCTGAGCCCGGCAAGCGCCGCGCTGGAGGCGGGCTTTTCGGATCAGGCGCATATGAGCCGCGTGTTCCGTCGCATGGGAGGCTTCTCGCCGGCGCGACTTCCCGATGTCACCCTCGTCAGTTTGGGCGACTGATGTCCGATTTGTTCAAGATCGCATTGGAGCCCGGTGTATGATTGGCCACTAGGCGCGGCTCGTCCAAGCCTGTGCCCTGGTCCCTGTTAACGGGCCCTTGTCCGGAGATGTTTCGATGGCTGCACGCCTTGGCTACACGATCCTTTACGTTGCCGATGTCGAGGCGACCGTCTCGTTTTACGAAGCTGCCTTTGGCCTGCCGCGCAAGTTCATCCATGAGAGCAATCTCTACGCCGAAATGGACACGGGCCAGACAACCCTCTCCTTCGCCGGCGAGGCCATGGCGGAGATGAATGGCCTGGCCATTCGCGCCAACCGCAAGAACGACGTGGCGGCAGGGTTCGAACTGGCGCTGATCTTTCACGATCCCCAGGAAGCCTATCTCAACGCGGTTGCCGCCGGCGCCACGCCGGTCAAGCCACCGGAAAACAAGCCGTGGGGGCAGATTGTTGGTTATGTCCGCGATCTCAATGGTTGCCTCGTCGAGATTGCCTCGGCCATGCCGGACTGACCCTCCCGCACAACCAATCGACACCTTAGAAGAGGCCGACGGATGCGTCCGACAACTGCATCTCCGTGCATCACGACGAAACGCGTCGCCGAGACGCGCGAATTTTACATCAGGCATTTCGGCGCGCGCCCCGCTTTCGATTGCGGATGGTTTGTCAGCCTTGAATTTGGAGAAGGCCTTTCACTGCAGTTCATGGAGCCGCAGGGGGACCAGCCCTTATGCAATACGGCGGGGCTGACCTACAATTTCTGCGTTGAAGACGTCGATGACGCGCATCGGCTGATGACGGAGGCCGGGCTCGTGCCTGTCATGCCAATCGAGGACCATTCTTGGGGTGATCGTGGCTTCGCGATCGAGGATCCCAATGGCATCGCGCTCTACATCTACTCCAATCGGGAGCCATCTGCCGAGTTCAGGCAATTTTACGCGCCACGAGTTGCCCATGAACGGTAGTCGCATCCAGGCGTTCCTCGACGATCTGCGCGACCGTCACGCAGACCACTGCGCGATCGTGTCGCGGCTGCGCGAGATCGTGCGGCAGTCCGCTCCGTCCATCGCCGAGGAGATCAAGTACGGCGGCATCCTGTTTTCGTCGCGGGCGGCGTTTTGCGGTGTCTTCCCATATGCCGGTCACGTCACGCTGGAATTCAGCGCAGGTGCGTCCTTGCCGGATAGGCACCGTCTGCTCCAGGGGCAAGGCAAGCTGCGGCGCCACATCAAGCTCTTTGCGGTTCCGGATATTCAGGACCGGCATGTGGCGGAGTATGTCGAACTGGCGCGCCAGGCTGCGGATGCGTGATGGCGCTTGCACCATCGGTCGGTGGACCTGAGCGACGCCACTCTGGCTGTCATTCAATGATGCGTCAGTGCCTTGTTCATCGGCTCCCAGTACATCTTTTGCCAGCCTTCATCGAGCATTGCGTGCGTCGACCTGGGATAGCCATTCTGGTCGAAAACAAGCCTGGTTCCCGTGCCGTCGGCCTGCAGCTCGAAGCGCACGATCGAAAAGATGCCTTCGGGCCACGCCCGCGAACGCCATGTCTGGACGATGCGGCGGTTGGGCACGAGCTCGATGTTGCGGGCCTCGATGTCGCCACCGAAGATCGACACCTCGCCGCCCTCATGCGTCGAGATATGGGCCGATCGCCCGCCCGTCATCGCCTGGAACCGGGCGGAGTTGAGAAGCAGGTCGTAGATGTCCTTTGGCGTGCCCTTGAGATGCACTTCCTGGTGAATGGTCATGGCGACCTCCCTGATTGTCGAGGAAGCGGCGTCCTGTTCATCGACCATCCAAGAATATTTTCCGCCTGTCGGGCACAACCGTCAACGGCAACATGCGGTCTCGACGCAGCGGCCTTTCAAAATCTCCTGACAGACCCTTGGCAGGAGATTGTTTGCAGTTTCGCGGTTCGGTTCGTATTTGCGCAGAGCCCGTGCGTCCGGACGGACGCACAAGGGTCGGCGCGGGGGCGCTGAACAGGGACGAAACCGATGATGGAAGACCAGACGCAAGCCGCCCCGGCGCTCAAGGAGATTTTCGATCGGGACCGGCTTCGCCATATCGCTGACGAAACGGCCTCCATCTCGCCTGCTTTCGATGCGGAAAAATTCCTTTCCCTGGCGACCGAGAACCTCGATGAACTCGGTATCATGCAGCGTTTGCGCCAGACGGCAACGAGCTTGCATGGCAGCCTGCCCGGCGGCTTCGAGCACGCGATCGAAGTGCTGCACGAACTGGCGCCGCGCATCCAGCATGGCTTCGCCTCGATCGTGCTTTCCGAATATGTCGCACTGTACGGCAAGGGCCACTTCGATCTGTCGATGCAGGCGCTGAGCTCCTTCACCCGCTTCGGTTCGGCCGAGTTCGCCATCCGTCATTTCCTGGCCAAGGATTTCGACAGGACGCTTGAGGTGATGCATGGCTGGGCGCTCGACGACAACGAGCATGTGCGACGCCTGGCCAGCGAGGGTTCGCGCCCGCGGCTGCCGTGGTCGTTCCAGCTCAAGCAACTGATCAAGGATCCGTCGCCGACGGCGCCGATCCTCGAGGCGCTCAGGAGCGACCCGAGCCTCTATGTGCGCAAGTCGGTGGCCAACCACCTCAACGACATTTCCAAGGATCACCCCGACAAGGTCATCGACCGCGTCTCAGGCTGGGACATGGACGACAGGAACACTGCCTGGATCGTCAAGCATGCGCTGCGCACGATGATCAAGAAGGGTGACGCGCGGGCGCTTGGCGCGATCGGTACGACGGGCAAGCCGATGGTGCGTGTCGACACCTTTGCGATCCAGCCGGCTGCCATCCTGCTCGGCGGCCGCATCACGCTCAAGGCCAGCATCGCCTCGACCGCCGAGACGGTCCAGCAGCTGGTGGTCGACTATGCCGTCCACTACGTCAAGAAAAGCGGCGGCAGCTCGAAGAAGGTGTTCAAGCTCAAGGAAATCAACCTGGCGCCGGGCGGCCAGAAGGAGCTTTCGATCAGCCAGGCGGTGCGCGACTTCACCACGCGCAAGCATTATCCCGGCCACCATCTGATAGAACTGATCGTCAATGGCGAGACGGTGGCCGAGGGTGGGTTTGAGTTGAGGGGCTGACCTGCGCTAGGCGCGACGCCTACGCCTCCCTCCCCCATGAGGGGGAGGACATCGACGCATCGTTCCAATTCCTCGACAGGCGCGGCATCGGCTGTTAGAAGCCCGCCATCACAAGGAATCCCCGATGGCTGAAGACATCGAAAAGGCGGTGGCGCGCCGCCGCACCTTCGCGATCATCGCGCACCCTGACGCCGGCAAGACGACGCTGACCGAAAAGCTGCTGCTGTTCGGCGGCGCGATCCAGCTCGCCGGCGAGGTCAAGGCCAAGAAGGACAAGATCCAGACCCGCTCCGACTGGATGAAGATCGAGCGCGAGCGCGGCATCTCGGTCGTCACCTCGGTGATGACCTTCGAATATGGCGACAACGTCTTCAACCTGCTCGACACGCCCGGCCACGAGGACTTCGCTGACGACACCTATCGCACACTTTCGGCGGTTGACTCGGCCGTCATGGTCATCGACGCCGCCAAGGGCATCGAGCCGCGCACGCTGAAGCTGTTCGAGGTCTGCCGCCTGCGCGACATCCCGATCATCACCTTCGTCAACAAGATGGACCGCGAGGCGCGCAACACCTTCGAGGTCCTCGACGAGATCGAGGAGAAGCTGGCGCTCGACACCGCTCCGATCACCTGGCCAATCGGCCAGGGCAAGACCTTTGCCGGCACCTACCACCTCGCCCAGAACGCGGTGCGCCGCGGCGACGACGAGAAGGAGCGCACCGAGGTCCATGGCCCCGATTCCAACCGCGCCGCCGGCCTTCTGCCCGACAACGATCGCCCCGCCTTCATCGAGGAGCTGGAACTGGCCCGCGAGGCCTGCCGGCCCTTCGATCTCCAGGCGTTCCGCGAAGGCCACCTGACGCCGGTCTATTTCGGCTCGGCGCTGCGCAATTTCGGCGTCCGCGACCTGATCGAGGCGCTGGGCGAATTCGGCCCGGCACCACGCGCCCAGGAGGCCGACACGCGCAAGGTCGAGGCGACGGAGGAGAAGATGACGTCCTTCGTCTTCAAGATCCAGGCCAACATGGACCCCAACCACCGAGACCGCATCGCCTTTGTCCGCGTCTGCTCGGGCGAGCTCAAGCGCGGCATGAAGGCCAAGCTCGTGCGCACCGGCAAGCCGATGAGCCTGTCGGCGCCGCAGTTCTTCTTCGCCCGTTCGCGCATCACCGCCGACGAGGCCTATGCCGGCGACGTGGTCGGCATTCCCAATCACGGCACGCTGCGCATCGGTGACACGCTGACCGAGGGCGAGGACATCCTGTTCCGCGGCGTGCCCAACTTTGCGCCGGAAATCCTGCGCCGCGTGCGCCTGGGCGACGCGATGAAGGCCAAGAAGCTCAAGGAAGCGCTGCACCAGATGGCCGAAGAGGGCGTCGTCCAGCTGTTCCAGCCGGAGGACGGCTCGCCTGCCATCGTCGGCGTCGTCGGCGCGCTGCAGATCGACGTGCTCAAGGAGCGGCTGTCTGTCGAATACACGCTGCCTGTCGATTTCGAGATGGCGCGGTTTTCGATCTGCCGCTGGATCGATGCCGACGATGCGGCCGACCTGCATCGCTTCATCGAAAGCCATCGCGGCGACATCGCCCGCGATCTCGACAACGATCCGGTGTTCCTCGCCCAGCACGAGTTCTCGCTCAACTACGAGGCCGAGCGCTGGAAGATGATCCGCTTCGCCGCCATCAAGGACTATCAGGTCCGCGACAAGGTGGCGTAGCCGAGACTTTGCCGCCTTCTGGTGAGCCCGCTGGCCAAGGCTGGCGGGTGCATTTGCGTGACCACACCCGACATATATTCATGCTGCCATCGAGAGTATTTGGTTTCGCCCAATGGCGACATTTGAGCCGGAATTTTCTACTGGCCTATTCTATTAAATTACTGGAATATATATTCGATTATATAGGTCGGGTTGCAGCGCCCAACGAATGTCCATAGCGCTCATAGATTAGAGCGAGCTTGCGAAGGGCGGGTCACTGCCTTCGGCGGGTGCGAAGCACGGGCCAGCGCCGGTGGAGGCAAATGAACGGAATTGAAAAGCAGGAATACGATTCCACTGGAACAGGTGGAGGAAAGCTGGCTGCGCGCCTGGGTCAATGAGGGCATCATCACGGTCCAGGAATTCGAAACCGAAATGCGGCGGCGGGCGCCATCCGTAGTTTCAAGCCAATCCGGGGAGGTTGATGATGTTGAGCCGCCCCGCTCCGCGTCGAGCGACTAAAGCCCTTCAACGCAACCAAGTCTGTCGATGCGTTGCGTTTCGTCATTCCGTCATGCAAATCGCCTATTGGCATCGCAGCGCCGCCGTCCGCCCGTGGTCCAACCCATGGCGCGTGACAGGGCGGCACCGGAGATGTTCAATGCGCCGTTGCCTGCCAAGGGTCCCGGCGCCGCCGGGCGGGGGTCTGGCATGGAGGATATGACGTCGCATGATGGTTTCAGCATTGATCGAGCGTGAATTGACCCGTGTCGGCGCGCCTGTACGCAACGGGGTGTTCGTCGCCGTCGTTGGTCCCAGCGGCGCCGGCAAGGACACGCTGATTGCCTATGTCCGCGAGCGCCTGACCGACGACGACCATGTCGAGTTCGCCCGCCGCGTCATCACCCGCAACAGCGACGGTGCCACCGAAGACCACGACACGCTGGCCGATGCGGCCTTTGTCGACGCCGAGGCGTCAGGCGCTTTTGCGCTGTCGTGGGAAGCGCATGGCCTGCGCTACGGCATACCGGCGTCGGTCGACGACGCGATCTCGGTCGGCCACGTCGTCGTCGCCAACACCTCGCGCGGCGTCATCCCGGCCCTGCGCGCGCGTTACGCCCATGTCGCGGTCGTTGAGATCACCGCTGCCCCCGAAGTCCTCGCGACCCGTCTTGCCGCGCGTGGCCGCGAGTCGCGCGGCGAGGTTCTGGCGCGGCTCGCCCGCACCGCCCCGCACGATCTCTCCGGCCCAGGCCATGCGCTGATCGACAATTCCGGCACGCCCGAGATTGCAGGCGAGAAGTTCTTGGCCGTTCTGCGCCGGTCCGTCGCCTATTCGGATGTCTCCGGGCTTGTCTAAGCTTGTTGCGTAAGCATCAGCTTACGTTTTTCGCAAATTGATGCGCAGCATGTGATTGTCCCAGACATGCTGCGCATCGTCTGTTTCCTTGCCGCCGGGCGCGACAATAAGGCCGGCGCCGGTCGTGGCGAGGAAGCCGTCGCCGTCGGGCGCGAGGCCGCAGACCTCGACCAGATCGTTCTTCGCCACCACCTTGCCAGTCCTCGCCTCGATCGTCGCCCAGGCGTTGCCCTGTGGCGAGGAGACGGCAATCAGCCCGGCACTGCGGTTGGCCGCCACCGAGCCGATATAGTTGCGGAAGCCGCCCAAGATGCTCTCGGGCATGTCGAGCATCTCAAGCTCTTTGCCGCGCGCGGCGCGTCCGACCAGCAGCGGCTTTTCGCTGGCAGGGCCCTCGTGCTGGCAGCCGAACCACACGGTGCCCTGGGCGTCGATGTCCATGTGCCGGATCGACAGCTGGTGCAGTTTCTCAGGCAGCTCGTGCTTTTCGATGAGGTCGCCGGAAACGCGGTCGACCAGCACGAAGGATGGCTTCATGGTCGGGATGTTGAGCTTGGCGCGGCCGAAATCCGGGTGGGTCTCGATGCCGCCGTTGCAGATGGCCAGCGTGCGGCCGTCGCCGAGCAGGATCAGCTCGTGCGGGCCCACCCCATGGGTCGGGAACTCGCTGAGGCGGCGGAAGCCGTCGCGGGTGTCATAGACGCCGACCATGCCGGCGGCGTTGTCGAAGTCGTTCTCCGTCACGTAGAGCAGTGCGCCGTCGGGCGAGAACACGCCGTGGCCGTAATAGTGGCGGCCGGCGATGCTCGGGATGGTCAGCGGCTCCTCCCGGCCGGTGTGGTCGAACACGAGCATGAAGGTGCCCGGCTGGCGGGCGAACACCACCGACTTGCGCGAATGGGGATCGAAGGTCACGTCGTGGCCGCGCTCGGGCAGGGCCACGCTGTGCAAGATCTTGCCGGCCTCGGACAGCACCGCGACGCCGTATTCGCCTGAGCGTGCTTGGTAAGCAGTGGCGAACATAGCGTCGGTGTCGAGCGCCAGCGCACGTTTCGTCGGGGCGAGCGCCATCAGGAAGGACGTACCGGCGGCCTTGAGGAAGTCGCGGCGATCGAACAGGGGCGTGCGCATCGCCGAACCCTCAGTCGCCGTCGAGCGAGGAGAAGCCGGCGGTGAGGCCAAGCGCGCCGGCAAGGCGCGTCCCGAACAGTTCGGAAAGGCTCGAAGTCACCACGCCGAAATAGCCGAGCTTGCTGCGCATTTCGGTGTCGGCGAGTGCTGCATCGATCGGGCCGGAGACCGCAGCCACAGCGTTCTGCGCGTTGGCGAACTCGAATTCGATCGACTGGGCAACCCACCGGGAATCGTCGGATAGCAGGCTGCCGAACTGCGAGGCGTCGAACAGCGCCTTCATGCCTGATATGTTGCCGCCGAGCGAAGCAGCAGTGCCTTGCGAGCGCCAGTAGAGCGCCTGTTTCGGCTTGTCGGCTTTTGCCTCCTCGCCGAGGAAGCCGTTGACGCGCACGTCGCGCACCAGTTCGAGCCCGTTAACATAGACTTCGAGCAATTCGGTGACCGCTTCGGTCGCATCGCGGTAGAGCGGGTTTTCGGCGCCCGGATGCTTCCATTGGGCGGCGAAACCCTTGTCGTCGCGCCACGCGGCATCGACCTCGGAGGCTATCGAGCCGATGTTGCCAGAGATCGCCTTGCCATAGGCGCAGCGATAGGCGCCTTCGGCCCCGGTGAGATCGTCGGCGCCCGTGCCGAACAGCACGAACTCCAGCGCGCCAAGGCCCTGCATGGCGACGCTCTTCTGTGCCAGCCTGGCCGCGTCGGTCGCCGTTTCGTCCTTGTCGGCCAGCGCCGCCTGTACCTGCTTGAGGCCGGTGCCCTTGCGGTCCGGCCAGAACAGGATGCGTTCGAGCCGATTCTGCTCGGTGATCGGGCCGAAGCGGATAATTTCGATTTGCGACCATGTGGCCGTGGTTGCCGAGAACTGTGCGCGTGCGGCATCCAGATTGCCGTCCGACGGCGCCGCGCAGAGTGTAGCCATGGACCTGCCAAGCGTTGTGCTCGCCTCGACCAGCTTGCCATAGGCGGGCCGGATGAAACCCTCGATGGCGCCTGAGATCACCTTGTCCGAAGCTTCGTTAGACTGGGCCGCAGGCAGGGCGACGAAAAGCGCGAGGGATGCTGCGAGGACAATCCTAGCCATCAGAGCGACTCCAGGAATTTGATCAGGGCGTCACGGTCGGAAGCAGGCAAGGCTGCGAAGCGGTCGCGGGCGGCCTGTCCTTCGCCGGCGTGCCACAGGATGGCTTCGGTCAGGTTCCGCGCCCGCCCGTCATGCAGGAAGAAAGTGTGGCCGTTGACGGTTTGGGTCAGTCCGATGCCCCACAGCGGCGGCGTGCGCCATTCCCTGCCGGTGGCGTCGCCGACCTGCTGGCCGTCGGCGAGATCCTCGCCCATGTCGTGCAGCAGGAAGTCGGAATAGGGCCAGATCAGCTGGAAGGCCTGCGCCTTGTTTGGCGCGTCGCGCCGGGTGACGAATTTCGGCATGTGGCAGGACGCGCAGCCCGCCTCGTAGAACATCTGCTTGCCGCGCAGCACCTCCGGCTTGTCGATGTCGCGGCGCGCCGGCACGGCGAGGTTCTGCGAATAGAAGGTGACGAGGTCCATGATCGGGTCGGGTGCCTCTGCAGGACCCAGCCTGTCCTGCACGCCATTGGGCATGGCCAGGCAGGTGCCTTGCGCCTTGGTGCAGTCGCCCCAGTGGTGCGGCACGTCGGGCGTCGAGATGCCGATGTCGCCGGCGAAGGCGTCGGCCGATTGCTGGCGGATCGACGGCGCCGATGCCTTCCAGCCGAAGCGGCCAAGCGTCAGTTCCCCGGTCTTGTGGTCGCGGACGATGGAGGGCTTCCCGGAGATGCCGTCGCCGTCCTTGTCGTCGGGATCGGCGTTGGCAAGGATGTCGGCGGGGTGGATCTGCTCGACCAGCCCGAGGCCGATCATCTGCGGCGTGACGCGCGGCGACAGCGTCGTCTTGGGGTTCATCGGACCGTAGCCGAGGTCGGACACCGAATAGCTCGGCCAGCGCAGCACCATCTTGGTGCCGCCGGCCAGCTCGACCGGGAACTGCTGGTAGGAAATGACCATCCGGCCTTCGCCCTTGAGCCCGGGCACGGCCAGGTCTTGGAACTGGCCGCCATAGACCGGGTCGGGGAAGTTCAGCACCTTGCGCTCGGCCAGCGCGGCTTTTTCCTCCTCCGTCTCGGCCGGGCGTGCCAGCCTCAGGAACATCGAGGTGGCGTCGGAATTGCCCTCCGGCGGATGGCCGCGGCCATCTTTCAGGTGGCAGCTCTGGCAGGCGCGCGCATTGAACAGCGGGCCGAGGCCGTCGGAAGCCTGCGTCGAGGATGGCGACGACACCCAGAGCTTGCGGAACATGCCGTTGCCGAGCTTGAAGGTGCCTTCTTCCTCGAAGGTGATGTTGGCGGAAGAATGCGAGAATGCGTCCTGGTTGACGCGCTTCTCCGAGGTGCCGGCGCCGCCCTGCATCAGCTCGAACTGCTCGGGCCTGGAAAAGTCGGTCGTCGGCCTGACGACCCTATCGACGCGCGCCTTGTCCTTGGGCTTGAGGTCGTGGCGCTCGGTGGCCAGACCGGGCGAAACCTGTTCGCCCGCGGCCGAAGGTAAGGCCGCGGCGATCAGGATCAGGCCCGATGCAGCAACGGTGCGAAGCGCCTTGGCGCTTCGCGTCTCGTTGGCTGGGTTGGTGCTGGCAGGTGCACCCGGCAGCTTGCGGCGCGGGATCAGAAAAGTGCGCCGCATTCCGGCATGTCCTATTCGGCCTTGTCAGCTGTCTCGGCGTTGAGCTGGCCGTACTTCTCTTCGCCGATCTCGTTGAGCAGCTGCAACTGCGTCTCCAGGAAGTCGATATGGCCTTCCTCGTCGGCAAGCAGCTCCTCGAAGAGCTTCATGGATACGTAGTCGCCGTGCTGGGAGCAGACGTCCCGTGATTTCTTGTAGGAGGTGCGGGCGTCATATTCGCCGGCAAGATCGCTCTCGAGCACTTCCTTGACGTTCTGCCCGATGCGCAAGGGGGCCAAGGACTGCAGGTTGGGGTGGCCTTCGAGGAAGATGATGCGCGCGACCAGCTTGTCGGCGTGGTGCATCTCCTCGATCGATTCCTCGCGTTCCTTCTTGGCCAGCTTGCCGTAGCCCCAGTCTTCGAGCAGGCGGTAGTGCACCCAATACTGGTTGACCGCGCCGAGCTCGAGGAAAAGCGCTTCGTTAAGCCGCTCGATGACCTGTTTTTCGCCCTTCATTGATCCTACTCCCGAATTGGACCCGCAACTCTCTCACACGATCCATGTGAGAAACGATATCCACCCCACTCGCCTCAGTACGAGCGTGATAGGCTTCGGTTACCCGAATGATCGTTTCGACCACATTTGGAAAGCAGCCGCAACAGCGCCCGCGCTTTTGCAGCGTGTGATAGACCTTTGCCGGCACGATCAGGGACCACGGATCCCTGTCCAGGAGTTCTATGATCGTATCTTCGATCTCCCTTTGGGTGATCAGGTTGCAATGGCAGATCAGCATGACTTGCTCTGGGATGGCTGGCGGCGCGCATCGTGCGCGCCGCGTGGCTTGAATTATCTAGGTACGGCAGGCGCTCACTGGAAGACCTTGTCCGGAGCGTCGAGGCTGTCCGAGCCCTCGAAGGCGATGGCATCGAGCTTGAGCGTCGCCACGGCGCGCTCGATCGACTTGGTCTGGTCGACAAGAGCGTCGATTGCCGCCTGGACGGTGGCGTTGCCCTCGGCATTGCCTTCGCCGATCTGCTGGTCGTAGGCCTCGCCGCCGACGGCACGAGCCTGGATCGCTTCCATCTTGGCAACCGTGGCGTCCAGCTTGCCGGACAGTTCGGTGTCGATGGCGGCGTCGGCTGCCTTGACCATGTCGGAGACCGACGGTCCCTCGACGGTCGAACCGTCGATGCGCTTGTAGCTGCCGTGATAGGCGTTGCGGATGCCGACCGCGTCGTAGAGATGCGAGATGTGCGTGTTGTCGGAGAAGCAGTCGTGCTCTTCCTCCGGATCGTGCAGCAGCAGGCCGAGCTTCATGCGTTCGCCGGCCAGTTCGCCGTAGGACAGCGAGCCCATGCCGGTCAGGATGGTCGAGATGCCGGCATTGGCCTCGCCGTCGAGCAGCGCCTTGCGCGCGGCACCGTCGGCCTTCCAGTTGCCGACCATCTCTTCGAGATCGGCGACCAGGAGGTCGCTTGCGGCCGCGAGATACTGGCCGCGGCGGTCGCAATTGCCGCCGGTGCAGTTGGCCGTGTCGTAGTCGGTGTAGGGGCGGTTGCCGGCACCGGGGCCGGTGCCGTTGAGGTCCTGGCCCCAGAGCAGGAATTCGATGGCGTGGTAGCCGCTGGCGACGTTGGCCTCGATGTCGCCGGCCTCCTGCAGCGTGCCGGACAGGAATTCAGGCGTGATCTTCGAGGCATCGACCTTCTGGCCGTTGATCTCGATCGACGGGTTGGCGATCACGTTGGCAGTGTAGAGCTTGTTCTCGTCGGATTCGGTGCCGTAGGCCTTGTCGACATAGTCGATCAGGCCTTCGTCGAGCGGCCAGGCGTTCACGCGGCCTTCCCAGTCGTCGACGATGGAATTGCCGAAACGGTAGACTTCCGTCTGCTGGTAGGGGATGCGGGCAGCCTTCCAAGCTTCGCGCGCCACAGTGAGCGTTTCCGCCGACGGCTTGGCTATCAGCGCCTCGACCGCGGCGTCGAGTGCCTTGGCTGATGTCAGCGAGTCCTCGTATTTGGCCAGTGCGATGTCGGAATAGGTGGCGAGCACGGCCTTGGCGTCGGTCTCGGCCTTCGCCGGCAGCACGAAGATCGCGGCGGTCAGCGCGCTCGTCGCCGCAATGGCGGCAAGCCTGCCGAAGTGCCGGTTGCGCGAGATGGATGCAGGCATGGTCTCTCCTCAGTGAACCAGATGGCGCTGACGCGCGCCGGAATATCGTGTGCCGACAGCCACTTGCTGCATCGGCGGCATGGATTCGAATGAAAGCTCAGGGGTGGCCGGGCTTCGGACATGCGCACGGTTTGAAGCCCGCTCCGGGCTCGGCAAGACCATGCTGCAAACAGCCGTGCCGTGGCACGGTTCGACGAAGGCAGGCACCCGGTAGGCTCCAATCGAAAGGGTTAAAGGCCCAGACATCAAAGACAGGCGCGGTAAAGCACGGCTTCATAAAAGCGTTGCGTCTGCAAAAGTCAACGCAAAAGCCGCAAAAAGCGTAGCAGGATCAATAGTTTAGAATTATTCTAAACTAATTTTGTCCAGTTTGTGGCGCCGAGAAGCAGCCAAGTCGTTGATTTGTCGAGAGACGCATTGGACCGACGGCATCCTGCCGAGCAACGCCTGCGACAACGCGTAGCGGCTCGGCAATGCGGCCGGTGCAGGCAAAATGCCGCCTTGCGCGCTTGACAGGCCACCATCTGGCTGTCACCCCAAAATCTGCCCCTGGCCCCTTGTGCCCGTGCGGGCCAACGGCCATTTCCCCGGTTGATCCCCAACAGCGAGGCGGGCATGAAGAACGGTGTCGTGATTGTCGGTGCAGGCCATGCTGGGGTCCAGGCCGCCGCCAGCTTGCGCGAGGAGGGCTATGACGGTCCGGTCATCCTGCTCGGCGACGAGAAGGAACTGCCCTACCACAAGCCGCCGCTGTCCAAGACCTTCATCAAGGATCCGGCGGCCCAGCCGCAGCCGCTGCGCGGCGAGGTCTTCTATACTGGCCACACAATCGATTTCCGCCCGGGAACGCTGGTGGAGCGCATCGACGCCGGTGCCAACAGCCTGGCACTCGCTGGCGGCGAGAGCCTCGACTACGACCACCTGATCCTTGCCACCGGCTCGCGGCCGCGCATCCTGCCCTTGCCTGGCGCCGATCTTGCCGGCGTGCTGTCCTTGCGCTCGGTTGCCGATGCGCGGTTGATCCGCGACCATAGCGCTGCCTGCGAGGACGTCGTCGTCATCGGTGGCGGTTTCATTGGCCTGGAGATCGCAGCCACGCTCGCCGCCGGCGGGCGTCGCGTCACCGTGGTCGAGGCGCTCGACCGGCTGCTCGGCCGCGCCGTCGCTCCGCTGATTGCTGAGCATGTGCGCAAGCGGCTTGAGGCAACAGGCGTCCGCATCCTGCTCAAGACCACCATCGAGCGCATCGAGGGCGAGGGCGGCCATGCCGCCGGTGCGCTGACTTCGGCCGGCGAAAGGCTGCCGGCGAAGATGGTCATCATCGGCATCGGCGTCGTGCCCAATGTCGAACTTGCCGAGACCGCGGGCCTGGCGATTGCCAACGGCATCCGCGTCGACCAGGCGATGCGCAGCTCCGTCGCCAACATCCTGGCGGTGGGCGACAATGCCAGTTATCGCCACTGGCAGACCGGTTCCGATGTGCGGCTGGAATCGGTGCAGAACGCCACCGACCAGTCGAAGCTAGCCGCCCGGACCATCGTCGGCCATGGCGGCGACTACAGCGCCGTGCCGTGGTTCTGGTCCGATATCGGCGACATGAAGCTGCAGATGGTCGGACTGACGTCCGGCAGCGACCGCCAGATCCTGTCGGGCGACACGGCCGAGAACCGCTTTTCGGTCTACCACTTCATCGGCGAGCGGCTTGTCGCCATCGAGTCCGTCAACCGCCCCGCCGATCACATGCTCGGCCGCAAGATGCTCGGCCTCGGCTTCTCGCCGAAGGCGGAGCAAGTAGCGGGTGGCGCGGAAGCGCTGAAGGCGGCGCTGGCTGCGCAGCCGCCGGGCTGAGGCACTTCGCTCGCCATCCAACCTGGAATTCGTCGAAAGCTGGGTATCTTCTCCCATGGTCGACGGGGGAAGGTGGCTGGCGGCGACCGAACGAAGGGCTCCCCCAAAAAACCTCATGGTGAGCCTGTCGAACCATGGGTTTTGGGGCAGGCAGGACATGGCTCCCAGCGCCCTCGTGGTTCGACAGGCTCACCATGAGGGCTACTGACATGCCCTGCCTTACGCCCTTGCCTCGCTGATCGAGGCCTCGAGGATATCGAGCGCTTCGGTCATCACCTCGTCCTGGATGGTGATCGGCGCCAGGAAGCGGATGACGTTGCCGTGGACGCCGCAGGTCAACAGGATCAGCCCCTTCTCCAGCGCCTTGAGCCTCACCGCATTGGCGAAATCCGCCGAGGGCAGCTTCGTCTTCGCATCGTTGAACTCGACGGCGTTCATGAAGCCGGGGCCGCGGATGTCTGAAATCTCAGGCACATCGTCGCGCAGCGATTCCAGCCGTTGCTTGAGCCGCGCGCCGAGCTGGTTGGCGCGGTCGCACAGTTTCTCGTCCTCGATCACGTCGAGCACGGCATGCGCCGCGGCAATGCCGATCGGGCTGCCGCCATAGGTGCCGCCGAGGCCGCCGGGATTGGGCGCATCCATGATCTCGGCGCGGCCGGTGACGGCGGCGAGGGGGAAGCCGCCGGCCAGGCTCTTGGCCATGGTCATCAAGTCGGGCGCGACGTCGTGATGGTCCATGGCAAACATCTTGCCGGTGCGGGCGAAGCCGGTCTGCACCTCGTCGGCGATGAGGAGCATGCCGTGCTGGTCGCAGATCTTGCGCAGCGCCGTCATGAAGTCGCGCGGTACTTCGTAGAAGCCGCCTTCGCCCTGCACCGGTTCGATGATGATGGCGGCGACGCGCGCGGGATCGACATCGGCCTTGAACAGCCGGTCAAGTGCGGCCAGCGCGTCGGCGACCGTCACGCCGTGCAGCGGCACGGGGAAAGGCGCATGGAACACGTCGCCCGGCATCGCGCCGAAGCCTGCCTTGTAGGGCTGGACCTTGCCGGTCAGCGCCATGCCCATGAAGGTGCGGCCGTGGAAGCCGCCGGCAAAGGCGATGACGGCCTGCCGGCCGGTGGCGTTGCGGGCGATCTTGATGGCGTTCTCCACCGCCTCGGCGCCTGTCGTGACGAAGACGGTGCGCTTGTCGCCCTTCATCGGCGCGATGGCATTGAGCCTTTCGCCGAGCCGGACGTAGCTCTCATAGGGCACGACTTGGTGGCAGGTGTGGGTGAAGCGGTCGAGCTGCGCCTTGACCGCTTCGATGACGCGCGGGTGGCGGTGGCCGGTGTTGACCACGGCGATGCCGGAGGAGAAGTCGATGTAGCGGCGGCCCTCGACGTCCCAGATTTCGGAGTTCTCGGCCCGGTCGGCATAGACCTGCGTCGTCATGCCGACGCCGCGGGCGATGGTCTGCATCTTGCGTTGTGAGATTTCGGCGTTCTTCATCGCTCGTCCTCCAACCTTGTGGGCGCCTTGCACGCGCCAGACCGACGCCATTTCTGCACCTCTCCTGGTTTTTCACAAGCCGTCATGACGGACGAAGGCCTCGGTTCCCGATGGCAGCAAAAAAATTGCCGACGCCATGTCGGAATTGCGCATACTCGCGCGTCCTAGTCATGAAGGAACTGAATCGATGCTCTACGCGATCCTCTGCTACAACAACGAAGACGTGGTCTGTGCCTGGTCCAAGGAGCAGGACGACGAGGTGATGGCGCGCCTTCAGGTGGTGACCGAAAAGCTGGCCAAGCAAGGCCGCCTCGGTCCGGTCGCGCGCCTTTTGCCGACGACCGCCGCCACCACCTTGCGCAAGACCAAGGACGAGCCGCTGGTCATCGACGGCCCCTTTGCCGAAACCAAGGAGCAGTTCCTCGGCTTCTACGTGGTCGAATGCGCCACCCTCGACGATGCCGTCGATGTCGCCAAGGAGCTTGCCGATGCCAATCCCGGCGGCGGCTCTTATGAACTGCGCCCGATCGGCGCCTATTTTCCCGCACGAGAGGCTGTATGACCGACCCGGCCTGGATCAACACGGCACTGTCTTCGGCACGGCCCCAGGCCGTGGCGGCCCTGCTGCGCTACTTCCGCGATCTCGACACCGCCGAAGAAGCGTTCCAGGAGGCCTGCCTGCGCGCGCTGCGCAACTGGCCGAAGAACGGTTCGCCACGTGATCCGGCCGCCTGGCTGATCTTCGTCGGCCGCAACTCCGGCATCGATGCCGCCCGCCGCCGCAACAAGCAGGCACCGATGCCGCCGGAGGAAACCGTCTCCGACCTGGAAGACGTCGAGGGTGCTGTCGTCGAACGCCTCGACGGCGCGCATTACCGCGACGACATCCTGCGACTGCTGTTCATCTGCTGTCATCCCGATCTGCCGGCGACCCAGCAGATTGCGCTCGCCCTGCGTATCGTCTCGGGCATCCCGGTCAAGCAGATCGCCCGCGCCTTCCTGGTCGGGGAGAGTGCCATGGAACAGCGCATCACCCGCGCCAAGGCGCGCATCGCCAATGCCGACGTGCCGTTCGAGGCGCCGGGGCCGGTCGAGCGCTCGGAGCGGCTGGCTGCGGTGCTTGCCATGGTCTATCTCGTCTTCAACGAAGGTTATTCGGCAGGTGCGACCGAGATCGCCAACCGCGCCCCGCTTTGCGAGGAGGCGATCAGGCTGGCGCGGCTGCTGCTGCGCCTGTTCCAGACCGAGCCGGAGGTGATGGGCCTGACGGCGCTGCTGCTTCTCCAGCACGCGCGCGCCGCCGCCCGCTTCGATGCCGAGGGCGAACTGGTGCTGATGGACGACCAGGACCGCAGCCTGTGGAACCGGGCGCTGATCGACGAGGGCCTGGCGCTGATCGACAAGGCAATGCGCCATCGCCGCTCCGGTCCCTACCAGATCCAGGCCGCAATCGCCGCACTGCACGCCCGCGCCGCACGGCCCGAGGACACCGACTGGGCCGAGATCGACCTGCTCTATTCGGTGCTGGAATCGATGACGCCGTCGCCGGTGGTCACGCTCAATCGGGCTGTTGCCTATGCCAAGCTGCGCGGCCCGGAAGCGGCGCTGAAGCTGATCGAGCCGCTGGAGCCCAAGCTCGCGGGCTACTTCCACTTCTTCGGCGTCAAGGGTGGGCTCTTGATGCAGCTCGGACGCGCCGAGGACGCGCGCGAGGCGTTCGGCCGGGCGATTGCGCTCGCCAACACCGCGGCCGAGGCCGCCCATATCCGCATGCATCTCGACCGCCTGTCGGCCGAGAGCCTCCCGCGCGACGGCATCTCGGCTTAGTCAGCTTCCGCGGTCGCGGCGCGGGCAGGTCGAGATCGCCCGCGCGGCTTCTGTTCGGCTTGGCTTCGTCGACTATCAGCGAAGCCAATATGGGAAGTGTCTATCGTCCCCCTCGACGGGAGCAGGTGGCAGTGGCGTCTTCTTGTCGTCCGGGACGTCCACGACTTTGCGATAGAGGTGCCAGGTCGCGTGGCCGAGCACCGGAATGACGATGGCGAGGCCCGCCAGGAACGGCACGGACCCGATCAGCAGCGCGACCGCGACGATCAGGCCCCACAGCAGCATCGGAACCGGATTATCCCGCACCGCCCGTGCCGAGGTTTCGATCGCGGCATAGGCACCGACATCGCAGTCGAGCAGCAGTGGGAAGGCGACGACAGTGGTGCAGAGCACCACCAGGGCGAACAGGAATCCGATCAGATTGCCGAGCACAATCAGCGTCCAGCCACGCTGGGTGGTGAAGAGATCGCTGAAGAACGCTGCCGTCGACTGCGGGGCGTCCGGCCCGTAAAGCCAACCGTACAGCCCCTGCGCGACCAGGAGCCAAGCGACGAAGAGCACGAGCAGCATGATGCCGATGGCCACCATTGCAGGAATGGCTGGCGACTGCCTGACATCGAAGGCATGCCTCCAGGACGTGTCGAGGTTTTGCTCGCGCCTTCGGCTGATCTCGTACAGGCCTATGCCGGCGAATGGCCCGAGCAAGGCAAATCCCGACATCAGCGGGAAAATGAGCTGCAGGGCGTTGCCGCCCGATGTCCATGTGATCAGAAACACCCCGACGATCGGGTAGATCAGGCACAGGAAAACGTAATGCGACGGCTTGTCCCAAAAGTCTTCGAAGCCACGTCGCAGGGCGTCAAACACATCCGCGACCGTTATCCGGCGGATGGCGGGATGCTCGAGCGTATTGGTGGCGCCTGCGTACACATGGAAGCTTGCCATGACCACTCCTCCTTGGGGTGGGTCGCGGCCCGGGCTCGGCATGAGTGGTCACACCAAAACCGCGACCTTCACCATCTCAAATATAACGTGCTTCGAGCGATTTGACGACTCTCGCCGAACGTGTGCGGGGCTCCACGCAAGGTCATCGAATACAGTGGCCGTACCCGTTCGTCAGGGCTGCTTACCTTCGCGCCGTGTCAGGCGCTGTAGCGCCGCGGGAAGGTCGAGATCGCCCGGGCTGCCGTCTCGACGCCGCGCGCAAGTGCTGCGCCGAGCGATCCGCCCTTGGCAAGGGAAGCGAGGAAGGCGGCATTGAAGGTGTCGCCGGCGCCGACGGTGTCGATGACCTCGACCCTGGGCGATGCCGCATGAAAGTGCTCGCCGCCGGCATAGGCGTGGGCGCCCTGCGCGCCGTCCTTGACCACCAGCGTATGCGCGGAACCGATCTGCCGGACGAGTAGGGCGGTAGCAGTGTCGAGATCGTCGACGCCGGCAAGCCCTTTCGCTTCTTCGGCATTGATCAGCGAGATGTCGGCGGCGGCGATCCAGTCGCTGACCTGCCGCTTGTTCGCCTCGGTCCAGCCGACCGGCGGCCAGCCCGGGTCGATGGCGGTGCGCCAGCCTTTTGCCGACAGCGCTTCGAGCAGCGTCGTCGTGCCGGCCTCGATGCGCGGCATCAGGTGTCCGCCCGAGATGAGCGCCAGGGCATTGTCGCCCGGGGCCTGGGGCAGCCGCTCGATCAGGTCTTCGAGGCTGGCACGCTGCAGATGTCCCGGCGTGGTGAAGAACACCCGGTCGCCGCCCTTGTGGACGATGCCGACCGTCAGCGTCGTATCGCACGGCTCGACGATCCATTCGCACGAGGCGGCATCGAACTGTCCGCTCAGCCACGCCCCGTTCGGGTCGTTGCCGACGGATGCGATCATCAGGTGGGCTTCGCCCATCCCGGCCAGCGCAAGTGCGGTGTTGCCGGCGGAGCCTCCCGGCCGCATCTCGGAACGGTCGACGACCACCTCGGTGCCGACGGCCGGCCAGCCGTCGACTTCGCCGAGCACCAGGTCGACATTGACATTGCCGAGAACGAGCAGCGTCGGAACGGTCATAAGGTCTGCCTATGCTATTGCAGCATCCGCCCCGATGGGAGCGGACGCTCGTGTGTCAGTATGGTCACGCGCCGGTGCGCGCGACCACCGGCACATAGTTTTCGAGTTCGGGGGCAGGGAAGCTGACCGTTCCGTTGATCTCGGCAGAGCGATAGAGCCCCATCAGGATCTCGACCACCGCAAGCCCGTCGTCGAAGGTTTCGATCGGCTTCTCGCCCTTGCGGAAGCACTCCACCATGTGACGATTCTCGTCGGTATAGCCGTAGATGCCGGCTTCGTCTTCAAGAACCGGCATCAGGCCCTGTTCGGCATTCTGCTTTTCGACCAGGTCCTCGCCTTCGGCGCCCTTGACCTCACGCGACATGAACACCTTGAGGCCGGTGTTGAGCGAATTGAACTCCATCGCGTATTCCGGCCCGAGCAGTTCGAGCTGGATGCGCAGTCCGGCGCCGACATAGGCCCACGAGGTCGTCGCCTCGATCACCAGCTCGTTGCCGTCCTCGTCCTCGAGCAGGATGGTGCCGCGGGCGAAATCTTCGGACGGGCGGTTGCGGTAGTCGACCTCGGTGCCGAAACGTTTCTTCAACTGGTCGGCATAGTTTGGCCGCGTCCATTTGAGGTTGGCGACGGTGCCGCTGACCGACTTGATGGTCAGCGACTTGCGCTCGGCACCAGGCTTGGTCAGCAGGTGCCGCGCCACCTCGACGCTGTGGCACATCATGTCGGACAGGACGCCGCCGCCCTGCTTGTCGCCCTGCCAGAACCAAGGTTCGTGCGGGCCGGAATGTTCTTCCGCGGCGCGCGCCAGGTAGGGCCGGCCGGTGGCCGAGGCGGCGCGGCGCCAGATGATGTCCTTGCCGCGGATGACCGGCGTGCAGAACACCTGGTTTTCGAGGTAGCCGTGGTTGAGGCCGGCGTCGTCGGCCAGGCGCAGCATCTCGCGCGCTTCGGCGATGGTCCGGGCCAGCGGCTTTTCGCAGGCAACCGCGATGACCTTGCTGCGGCCTGCCTTCACCTCTGCGTGCAGCGTGCGCATCACGTCGAGGCGCGTGTAGTTGGGCGACAGGATCCAGATCGCGTCGACATCGTCGGCATTGACCAGCGATTCCAGGCTGTCGTGGCTGGTGCATTCGCCGAGGCCGAGTTCAGCGACGCGGTTGGCGAAGCGGGCGCGGTTCTCGGCCTTGCGGCTGTAGACGCCGGTGACGTCGACGTTGCGCACGCCGAGCATGCCCCTGAGGTGGAATTCCGCGATGAAGCCGCTTCCGACGAAGCCGACGCGCAGCCGCTGTTTGGGCAATCCGGTCATGGTCGATCCCTCATTTCCTGGTAACTGAAATCATTTCGGGGCTGGCGCCGTGGTGCCGCGTATCTTCAGCGTCGTCGGCAGCATCGCCGGCTTGCGCGGCGTCAGCCCGCCGGCAAGCATGTCGAGCAGCATGTTCATGGCGGCGCGGCCGATCTCGGCTCGCGGCTGGCTGACGGTGGTCAGCGGCGGGTAGAAGGCCTCGCTGAGGAACAGGTCGTCGAAGCCGACGACGGAGACGTCGCCGGGTACGTCGAGGCCTAGGCGGCGCAATTCGTGGATGACGCCGAAGGCCATTTCGTCGTTGGCGACGAAGATCGCCGTCGGCGGCTGCGGCAGCTCGAACAGTTCGCGGCACAGCCGCTGGCCGGTGTGCAACAGGTAGTCTCCGACCGGCTCGTAGCCGTCGGGGATCGCGAGCCCGGCCGCCTGCATGGCGGCGCGGTAGCCGTTGCGGCGGCTGACGCTCATGATCTCCGGCACTGGTCCCGAAATGTGGGCGATGCGCTTGTGGCCGAGCCCGATCAGGTGTTCGACAGCGTCGCGCGCAGCACCTTCGTTGTCGATCATCACATGCGGGAAGCCGGCGTCGCGGATCTCCTCCAGCGCCACCACGATCGGCGCGTCGGCGACCGAATCGAGAAAGCCTTCGCGCGCCGGCAGCTTGCCGGTCATCAGGATCATGCCGTCGGCATGGCCATCGCGCAGCATGTCGAAATACTCGACCTCGCGGTCGGAGTCGTTTTCGGTGTTGCCCATCAGGACGGAGTAGCCGGCGGCGCGGGCGGTGGCTTCGACGCCTTTCAGGATCTCGAGATAGAACGGGTTGCCGACGTCGCGGACCACCATCAGCACCGCCATTGCCCGTTGCGTGCGCAGATTGCGGGCGCTGACATTGGGCCGGTAGTTCATCTCGCGGGCGACCTCGCGGATGCGGCTGAGCGTCGGCTCGGCCACCAGTCCGCTGTCGGAGAGCGCGCGCGACACGGTGGCCGCGGAGACGCCCAGCCGCTCGGCGATGTCCTTGATCTTGGGCCGCTCGTTCATCCGCGCATCGCCCGTCCGCGTCCATAGAACAGCATCAGCAAGAGCAGCGTGGCGCCGAACACCATCTGGCGCCCGGATTCGTCGATGTGCACCGTGGTCAGGATGCCCTGCAGGATGACCAGCAGCAGCGCCCCCGCCATCGTGCCGGTGTAGCCGCCCTTGCCGCCCGACAGCGGCGTGCCGCCGAAGACCACGGCGATGATCGAGGCCAGCATGTATTGCTCGCCGACATTGGCGAAGGACGAGCCGGAATAGCCGAGCAGGCAGATGCCGGTGATGGCGGCGAACACGCCCGACAGCATGAACAGCGAGATGCGCATCGCCCTGACCGGCACGCCGGCCATGTAGGCGGCCTGCTCGTTGGAGCCGATGGCATAGATGCGGTGGCCGTAGACGGTGCGGGTCAGCATGAAGGCCATCAGCAGCCCGATCGCCACCCACAGCCAGATGATGCCGGGCAGGCCGAGCAGGAAGGGCTGGGTGACGAAGCGCGACAGGCCGGGTGCGGCGAAGCCCGAGGGGATGCCGTTGCGCACCACCACCAGCAGGCCCTGCAGCACGCCGAGCATGCCGAGCGTCATGACCAGCGGCGGGATGCGCAGAAGCGTCACCCCCATGCCGTTGATCAGGCCGATGAAGGCGCCGGCCGCCATGCAGGCGAGCACCGCCGGCACGATGGCGCTGTCGGCGCCGTTCATGACGTTGCCGGCGATGATGGCGCTGAGTGAGATGACGCCGCCGACCGACAGGTCGATGCCCTCGCGGCCGCCGAGGATGACGAGGTTCTGGCCGGCGGCGACGATGCCGAGCAGAGCCGCGACGATCAGCAGCCTGAGGATCTGCTGGGCCGAGGCAAAGCCGGGCGAGAGCGTCTCGCCGAGCAGGAGCAGGGCGACGATCAGGATCAGCGCCACGACCAGCGGCTGCTTGAGGAAGGTCAGCATGGGCGACGGCGCGCGTCCCTGGGTTTGCGTGGTGGCGGTCATGCGCGTGCCCTCCGGCCGACGAGCACGCCGGCCATCAGCGCGATCAGGATGGCCAGGCCCTGCACCAGGTTCTGCCATTCCGACGGCGTGCCGACGAAGAACACCAGCGAGTTGATGAGCCCGATGATCAGCGCCCCGATGATCGAGCCGACGACGGTGCCGAAGCCGCCCGACAATGCGCTGCCGCCGAGCACCACGGCCGCGACCGAGAACAGGGTCATCTTGCCGCCGACGAGCGGGTCGCCGCTGGCGGTGTCGCCGGTGATGCAGAAGGCGGCGAGTGCCGCGAACAGGCCGCAGAGCGCATAGCCCTGGATGCGGATTCTGGTCACCGGCAGGCCGCTCTGGAAGGCTGCCTGCGCGTCGTCGCCGACGGCGAGCAACTGGGTGGCGAGACGAGTGCGGGCGAGCACGTAGAGCACGATGGCCAGCAAGATCGCGGCGTAGAAGACGAACGGGATTTCGAAGAAGCGGCCGCCATAGGTGCGCCAGAACGCGGCCGGTGCCGGCGTGCCGGCGACAGGCATCACGTAGAGCGCCAGGCCGGTGAAGAAGATGCTGGTGGCGAAGGTGGCAACGATCGCCTGCAGTCTGAGTGCAGCCACCACGATGCCGTTGACGATGCCGCAGGCCAGTCCGGTGAGCAGGCCGACGCCGAGGGCCGCGACCACCGAAAAGCCGCTGCCGCCCATCTTTTCCATCAGCACGACGATGACGACATTGACCAGCGAGACGATGGCTCCGACCGACAGGTCGATGTCGCCGGCATAGACGACATAGGTCTGGGCGATGGCGAGCATCATCAGCGCGAGATAGGTCTTCACCAGGCCGGTGATGCCGATGAAGCTGATGCTGCGCGGCTGGTAGAGGCCGTTGAGCGCCAGCAACACCAGCGCGATCAGCAGTGCCGGCAAGAAGGGGTAGCGCTCGACGAGACGCTTGAGCCCGCCGCCCGGCTTTTGCGTGGAAATGGTCGCGGTTGTCATCACGCGGCCTCGTAAGCTGCCTGGTAGAGATTGTAGCGCGTACGGTCCGCGCCGGTGAGTTCGCGCCGCACCGAGCCGCCATTGAAGACGAGGATGCGGTCGGCATTGTTGAGCAATTCGGCGTCTTCGGAGGAGTAGAGCACGATACCCATGCCCTCTTCGGCGAGCTTGCGGATCAGCGAAAACAGGTCTGCCTTGGCCGACAGGTCGATCCCCTTGGTCGGATCGTCGAGCAACAGGACGTCGGGCCGGTCGATCAGCCAACGGGCGATGACGATCTTCTGCTGGTTGCCGCCCGACAGCGAATTGATCGGATGGCTGAGCCCGCCGAACTTGGTATGCAGCGCCTCGAGCGCCGGCTTCACCCGTGCCGCCAGCGCCGCCGGTCGCGCTAGTTGCAGCTTCTGCCGGAGATAGTGGATCGGCGTGGCGTTTTCGATGATCGGCCGGCCCTGGATGATGCCGTCGCGGCTGCGGTCGCCGGAGACATAGGCGAGGCCGCGCCGGATGGCGGTGCGTGGATTGGACGGCGTGAAGGCCGAACCCCCGAGCGTGATCGTACCGCCCGCCGCAAGGTTGGCGCCGAAGATGGCGCGCAGCACCGCTGACTGGCCCTGGCCGTGCAGGCCGCCGAAGCCGAGGATCTCGCCCTTGGCGACCTCGAAGCTGACATTGGCAAAACCCTTGCCGGAGAAGTTCTCGGCCTTGAGCACGGCCGCCTTGCGGTCGGTCGCCGCGGCCGGCGGGGCGCTGGCGCCGGCGGCAAGCTCATCCTGGCCGCCGACCATCAGCCGGATCACCGCGGCCGGGTTGGTGTCGGCGATGTTTTCGGTGCCCACCGTCTCGCCGTCGCGGATGACGGTGACGCGGTCGCCGATGGCGAAGATCTCGTCCATGCGGTGCGAGATGAAGATGATGCTGCGGCCATCGGCCTTCAGGCCGCGCAGGATATCAAAGAAGCGGTCGACCTGGGCCCGGTCGAGCGCCGACGTCGGTTCGTCGAAGATGGTGATCGGCGCTTCGGTTGCCAGCGCCTTCATGATCTCAACCAACTGGCGCTGGTCGGCGCGCAGGTTCTCCACCACCGCTTCCGCAGAAAAGCCTTCGCCGGCAACCGTTTCGAACAGGGCGATGTAGCGGGCGGCGCGTATCTCCAGCGCCTTGCGGTCGACGAAGATGCCGCCTGGCATGTCGGGCAGGCAGATGTTTTCCGCCACCGTCCGGTGCCCGGCCAGGCTGAGCTCCTGGTAGAAGATGCCGATGCCGTGCTCGCGCGCCGCATGCGGACCGGTGATGGTCACCGGCTTGCCGTCGATCAGGATTTCGCCGCCGTCAGGCCGCACGCTGCCGGCCAGCACCTTGCACAGCGTGCTCTTGCCGGAGCCGTTGGAGCCGATCAGCACATGCACTTCGCCGGCCTCGACCGTCAGGTCGCCGCGGCGCAAGGCCAGAGTGGCGCCGTAAGCTTTGCTTACGCCGCGCATGATGAGTTTCGACATGGTGGTGGCTTTCCGGTGCTTCGTCGGTCGGGGGACGCGCGGCTGTTTTCAGGCGCGCGTCCCCGTTCGTGGGAGGAAGCTTACTTGAACAGCGCTTCGGCGTCAGCGATCGAAAGCTGGCTGGTGTAGGAGAAGTAGCCCGGCTTGCCGTCGAGCTCCTTGGCGACCTGATCGACGTTCTTGCCGTCGATGAAGGGGATCGGCAGGTACATGGCGTTCTTGTACTGGCCAGCCGTTGCCGGCTCCTTCAGTTCCTTGCCTTCAAGCATCAGCACGGCGACGTTGAGTGCCGAAGCCATGACGCCGGGAGGGTTCACCGAAGCGCCCGAGTTCAGCTTGTCCTTGACCCAGAGGTCGATGAAGTCCTTGCGGATCTCGCCGGTGGCGGCGATCGACGACTGCTTCTTGGCATCGATGATCGACTTCCAGGCGCCTGCCGCCATGCCGTCCTGCACCCAGACACCGTTGATGTCGGGGTTGGTGGCGAGCAGGTTCTGCATCGCCTGCTGGCCCTGGGCCTGATCCCAGTTGGCGTTCACTTCATTGACGATCTTGATGTCGGGATACTGGCCGAACACTTCCTTGTAGCCGGCGACGCGCATCTCGTTGGCCGGGTGGCCGGCGACGCCGTTGATGGCAACGACGTTGCCCTTGCCGCCGAGTGTCTCGGCCAGCCACTTGGCGCCTGCGGCACCCCATGCCTTCTGGTCGATGCCGACATAGGTGGCGTCGGGCGACGACACTTCGGCGTCGGTCGAGATCACCAGGATGCCGGCTTCCTTGGCCTGGGCAAACACCGGATCGAACGCCGTCGGGCTGTTCGGGTTGATGATGATGGCGTTGACGCCTTCGCTGATGAAGTTGCGGACGTGTGCGATCTGGCCGGGCACGTCGACATTGGCGCTCTGCACCACGACCTCGACATTGACGCCCTTTTCCTTCCAGGCCGCTGCTGCTGCCTGTGCCTGTTCGATCATCTGCGTCCGCCACTCCGAGCCGACCCAGCCGTTGGATAGGCCGATCTTGTAGTCGGCCGCCTGGGTCGAGAACGCCGACACGGCCAGCGCCGCGACGGTGGTGAGCGCCAGTGCTGCAAATTTCTTCATGAATTCCTCCCGATGCAAAAACTGCTGCAGCAGATGATAGCCAGAAAATGTAATCGATTTCAATCGGCATTTTGCAAGGGTTTGCGGAACATTCGATTGCCTCAAAATGAGGTCGCCGGCGGGCCCTTCGAGGTGAACCTTTCCCGGCGTTGGCGCGACCAACGTCCAGGCGCCGCGTGGTGCGGTGTCATGAAAGGAAAACCCAATGACCACAGACACCAGGTGTTGCGGGTCACCGCGAGCACCCGGAGCACGGCGCGACCACCGCTTCAGGGACAGGGTGGACGCGTTGGGCTTCGGGCTTGTTCCATTGACCCTAGGTAAGCCCCGGCGTATCGTCGCGCCGAGGGACAATAGCAGGACTGCAAGGGAGGAAAGTGCCGGGTATCAGCGCTTCGCTCTCGCATGCGCTCCAGCACCTTCTTCCACACAACTCGGGAGAGGTGTCATGCCGTGCTTTCGTGGTGGTTTCGGCGCGCTCGCGCATGCAGCCGGACCGTCAGGCAACCGCCTGGGAGCACTCGCGCTGCACGCCGGCATGATGGCGCTGGCGCTCGCCGCCAATCTCTGGCTGGCGCCACAGGCCGGCGCCCAGGAAACCCAGATCATCAACCCAGGATCGATGGCGGTCACCGGCTTTTCCGGCACAGTCATTCCCGGTATCGAGGAAGGGTTGCCGCCCGGCGTCGACCCGGTAGACGAAACCTTCATCGACACAGAGCGCGCAACCTTGCGCGTTTTCGACGTTTCGGCCCTCGGCGGGCCGCCGTCGGGCCAGCTCGTCAATACGCCGTTGCCCTTCGAGGTCCTCGCCGGCCAGATCGGCCAGGTCTTCGCGCTGACCTATGACGACGGTGTCCGCGACGGCACCCCGTCGGGCGTGCCCGATCTCTACGCGGGCGCGACCTCGCTGCACGGCATCCGCATCGTCACGCCTGATGCCGACGACGACGGACGGCCTGAGCGCCAGCGCCGCGGCATCGCCGGCGCCACCTTCATGGCCGGCCAGTTCGGCGAGGAGAATGGCGGCGGCCCCGGCACGATCTGGCGGATCGACGGCATCTCGGGTGCTGTCACCAAGTTCGCCGACATCGACACCAACAGTGGTCCCGGCATTGGCGACGTTACCTTCGACAAGGTTCATCGCCAGTTCTTCGCCTCCGACCTCGACACTGGCCTGATCCACCGCATCGACGCAACGGGTGCACTGATCGACACCTTCGACCATGGCGTCACGGGCCGCCCGGTGCGCGGGCTGGCACCGACTGCCGATGACGGCGCGGTGATGGACATTGCCGGCGCCGCCTTCGACAGCGAGGACCCCGGCACCTGGGGCTATACCCAGGACGAGCGCCGCGTTTGGGGCGTGGCCTTCCACGGTGGCCGCGTCTACTACGCGGTCGGTGACGAGGCTGAGATCTGGTCGGTCGGCATCGCCCGCGACGGCAAATTTGCCGGCGACCCGCGCTGGGAGCTGACCGTCGAGGCCGACAAGGACCTGCCGGTCACCGACATCGTCTTCGACAGCAGGGGCTTCATGTATCTGGCCCAGCGCGGCGAGGTCGAAAACCGCTTCGACTACAGCCAGTTCGCCGACACCGGCGATGGCGAGGTCATCCGCTACTGGCGTGAAAGTCCCGATGATCCGGCGACCGAAAGCATCTGGGTGTCGGTGCCGCAGGAATATGCGGTCGGCTTTCCCGAAGGCAATCGCCAGTCGGCCGGCGGCATCGACCTGCAATATGGCTATGACGCGCAGGGCTTCATCAACCCCAACGCCTGCACCGACAGCATCGTCAAGACCGGCGACAAGCTCAGGGACAACCCGGCCCTGGCCGAGCAGCTCGCCGCGGGTGGTCCGCTTGCCGTCCATGGGGTGCAGATCACCTCGACCTCGCTCGTGAAGCCGGCGAACGTTCCGCCTTTCGGATCGTGGTTCGTCGACTTCGACAGCTTCTATGAAGATCCCGAGGTCGAGGGACATGTCGGCGACGTCGAGATATGGCGGCCATGCGAAGGCCGCGCCGGCTATTACGAGCAGGTTCCCTATCCCGGCGACTATCCGACGCCGCTGTGGCCGCCGGATTTTCCGCCGCCTGGCAACATCCCGCCCTGCCTCGACGTCGAGGCAGTCGAGTATTTCTGCACCCCGGCCGGGCTCGAGGCCGATCTCTATGTCCGTGACGTTGCAGGCATTGGCGGCGATTCCGTCAAGGCCGATTCCAGGACGCCGGGCGTTGGCATCTCACCGCTTCAGCAGACCAAGCCGGCAGGCGCGCCGTTCACCATCGGGGTGACCGGCCACTTCCCCGGCGACACGGTCAATGTCGGCCTGTGCTTCTACAAGCAGTCCGACGCCGACAAGGGCGGCTATTACCCTTGCTGCAAGGTGGTGGTGCCGCTCGAAACGCCCGCCGCAAGCTGCGAACCGTGAGGGAGGGAGAGATGAACATCCACGCTCCCGTCCCGCTCGACAGCAAAGCAACCGTCATGGAGACGATCATGAAACCCCTGTCATTCGCCAGGCGCGGTGCGCGCTGGCTGGTGGCGGCAGGTATCGCGCTCGCCGCCATGCCCCTGTCGCCGGCAGCCGCCCAGCCGTTGCCCGATGTCGTGCCTGAACTGAGGCTCGACCGCGTCGTGCCGCATCCCGGCCATGACGACGTCGTGCCGTTCTTCACCAAAAAGGGTGCCCAGCGCAATTGCGACTATGTCGTCTATAATTTGCGCTTCGGTGCCCGCGGCAATCCGGAAAAGTTCTTCGATCCGGCCTTCGCCAACGGTCTCAAGACGCTGCGGATGGATTTCCGCGACCAGCTTGCGCCCGGCCTGAAGATCGTCAACGTGCAGGCCAGCGGCGACGGCACCGATGCCGTCGGCGGACCGTTGCCGGCAGCCGGCATCGGCACCACCGCCAACCCGAACGACACGGCGACCATCGCCGACTTCCGGCTGTCGGCGACCGATCTCGACGGTGTCGGCGCGCCCAACGAACGCTACATCGACATCCGCATCACAGCTCTGATCGACCACGCAGCCTTCCCGGCGCCCACGGTCGTCGACAACCAGGGCTTCGTCAAGCTGTCGGCAGGTCCCGGTTCGATCGAGATCCCCTCGCACGATCCGGCCAGGCCCGACGATGGCGATTTCCGCACTGGCGAGAAGACCCAGATCCGCATCGACGTCACCGACTGCGAGCCGCCTCCGCCACCGCCTCCGGGCGGCGACGAGCCGTGCTTCAAGGTCGAGACCGGCGATGTCGACTGCGTGCCCGGTGGCGGCGCCTACATCTACAACATGCCTGTCGGGCCCGAGATGGCCGGCCGCTGGGTGCAGCTGCGCACCACCACGCCGGGCATCACCATCGACCCGCCGATGCAACTCGTTCCGCCCGGTGGCGGCGTGCTGCACTGGGAGATCGAAGGTGCAGGACCCGGCGATGTCGTGCATCTGATCGTCACCGGCATCGAAACCTATGCCGGTCCGGAAGAGGGCGTCGGCCTGTGCTGCACCCAGACGGTCGACATCGTCATTCCCCCCGACCTTCGCTGCCCGCCCGACAAGGAACCGGACATCAAGGTCGAGAAACGTGCCGACGTTGCCCGCTGCACGGTCCTTGGCGGCTGCAACTTCACTATCCGCGTCACCAATGTCGGTGACGGCCCCTACAATGGCAAGATCGTGCTCGACGAGGTGACCTTGCCCGGCAACGCCACGATAGATTCCGGGCCCAACGCGCCCTGGACCTGTCTGCCGGCAACCAGCCCTATGAGTTGCGAGCATCCCGCGACCACGCTCGATCCCGGCGAATGGGTCGATCTCAAGATCGGCTTTGAGCCCGGACCCGGCTGGGAGGCGAGCTTCATCCGCAATTGCGCCGAGTACGACTACACGGCGAGCGAAAAGCCCGACGTGTTCGGCCGCACCGACAACGACAAGGCGTGCGCCAGCATTCCGATCTGCAAGCGCGGCGATCCCGATTGCCGTCCACCGGTGGAAAAGAAGGTCGACCTGCGCATCACCAAGGATCCGCGTTCGGTCTCCTGCAGTGCCGATGGCGTCTGCAGCTTCCTGATCCGTGTCTACAACAACGGCACCCAAAACTATGTCGGTCCGCTGACCGTCATCGACGACTATCCCACTGGAGCGCCGACGTCCTCGACCTTCGGCCCGACCCCGCCCTGGGCCTGCGGTCCGGCCGGTCCCGGCCAGTTCCGCTGCGACCATCCGGGCGTGGCACTGGTGCCGGGCGCGTCAGTGCCGCTTTCGGTGGTCGCCATCGTGCCGCCGGACTATCCGTCCGACATGATCCGCAACTGTGGCGAGGTACGGGCGATCCCTGGTGAGACGGTGCTGGCCAACAACAAGGCCTGCGCCACCATGCGCATCCCGCATCCGGGACGGCCGCGGCTGACCGTCGCCAAGACCGGCGACCGGCAGTGCGAGACGGGCCGGCCCTGCTCGTTCGAGATCACCATCACCAACAGCGGCACCGGTCCCTTCAATGGCTCGGTCCGCATCGGCGATGCCATCGGCGTGGACGGGCTCGGCCGGCTGGACGGCGTTCCGATCAGCTCGATCGAGCCGCCTTTCGGCTGCACGCCCGAGCCAACGACGCTGCCATTGTCCTGCGTCACCAACATCAGCCTCGGCGCCGGCGAAAGCCGCGTCCACAGGGTGACGGTGATGATACCGGACGACGGCCGCCTCGCCAATCTCCCCCGGCCGGTGCCGGCCCAGAACTGCGTTGCCGTGCTTCCGCCCGACACGCCGGTTCGCGGGCTGGACCTGGCCGGTGGCACGGCCCTTCCGGGCGGTCTTGGCGCCGGCAGTCCCTATGCCTGCCACCGCTTCCTGATCGACCATGAGGTCAAGCAGGAGTGCTCGGAAGGTTTCGTGCTCAACCAGGCCGGCCGTTGCGTCTGCCCCGAAGGCACGGCGTTCCGCAATGGCCAGTGCGTGCCCGATGGCGGCACGGTGACGCCGGTTCCGCCGGTCAAGCCGCAATGCCGCCTGTTGCCGGGACAGATCCGCACCGAGGACGGACGCTGCATCTGCCCGCGCGGCACGGACCTCAAGAACGGCAAGTGCGTGCGGCCGGAACAGCCGCCGGAACGGCAGTGCAAGCTGCTGCCCGGCCAGATCCGGACGCAGGACGGAAGCTGCGTCTGCCCGCGTGGCACCGAGCTGAGGAACGGCCGCTGTGTCAAGGATGTGCCGCCGGTACGCCAGTGCACGCTGCTGCCGGGCCAGATCCGTACGCAGGACGGGCGCTGCATCTGCCCGCGTGGCACAGAGCTGAGGAACGGTCGCTGCGTCAAGGATCAGCCGCCGGTGCGCCAGTGCAAGCTGTTGCCTGGCCAGATCCGGACCCAGGACGGGCGTTGCATCTGTCCGCGCGGAACGCAGCTGGTCCGAGGCGCATGCCGCAAGGCACAGGTAGAGTGCCCGCAAGGCACGACGCTGGTGCGCGGCCGCTGTGTGCCCGACCGTCAGGACACCGTCTGCCGCCGTGGCGAGGTGCTGATCAACGGCCAGTGCGTGACCATCGAGCGTGAGTGCCCGCGCGGCACGGTCGGCAACTATCCGAACTGCCGTCCGATCCGCCAGCAGCCCACGTTGCAGATCCCGATCAATCCGGATGTGTTCCGCGGCCTGATTCCGCAGAGACGGGAGCAGCAACAGCCGAGGACCAACAACATCATCCCGCAGTGATCGGTATGAACGCATGGAACCCCGCCGGCTGGTCCGGCGGGGTTCTGCTTTCCGGGGTTTATACGGCGATGTGGCTGCATTCCGGTCTCGACAAGCCGGGCGCCGGAGATTAGGCAAGCCGGAAACCGGCTCTGCCCCTTTCGAAAGGCCTGAACGTGAGCAACAAAACCCTGATTGCGCCCTCGGTGCTGTCGTCGGACTTCTCAAAGCTCGGCGACGAGGTCGAGGCCATCGTCGCCGCCGGCGCCGACTGGATCCACCTCGATGTCATGGACGGCCATTTCGTCCCCAACATTACCTTCGGCCCCCCCGTCATCAAGGCGATCCGCAACCGCACCGACAAGGTGTTCGACTGCCACCTGATGATCGCGCCGGCCGATCCCTATCTCGCGGCCTTCGCCGACGCCGGCTGCGACATCATCACGGTCCATGCCGAGGCCGGGCCGCATCTCGACCGCTCGCTGCAGACGATCCGCAATCTCGGCAAGAAGGCCGGCGTGTCGCTCAACCCGTCGACGCCGGAATCGGTGATCGAATACGTGCTCGACCGGCTCGACCTGGTGCTTTTGATGACCGTCAATCCGGGCTTCGGCGGCCAGGCCTTCATCCCGGCGGTCATCGACAAGGTCAAGCGCGTCAAGGCGATGATCGGCAACCGTCCGATCGACATCGAGATCGACGGCGGCGTGACGCCAGAGACCGCGCCGCTGGTTACTGCAGCGGGAGCCAATGTACTGGTTGCCGGCAACGCCGTGTTCAAGGGTGGGCCGGCTGCCTATGCCGCGAACATCGAGGCGATCCGGGCCGCGGCTGACAAGGCTGCGATCTAAGCTAGAGAATTTGCCCCTCACCCTTACCCTCTCCCCGTGAAGGATGGGGCGTCAACGTTGCCGTTTGTCCCTTCTCCCCGTCATTACGGGGAGAAGGTGCCGGCAGGCGGATGAGGGGCAGCGCCGCCGTACGCGAACTTGGATCCTCGCCCCCAATTCGAGCAGAAATACCCCCGCCCCTAACCCCTCCCCACAAGGGGGAGGGGAACTAGCTCCTCACGGCTTCGGCCTGGATTGTCGAACTTTGGCGCTGAACGGTCGGTCCCCCTCCCCTGGGGAGGGGTTAGGGGTGGGGGTGTGAGCGCGAAAGCAGGTCGTTAGGCAAGCTGCGAGGGAGCATTGCGCTCCATCCAACCTACGCCGAAAACACCTTCTTGCCGTCGATCCAGGTGCCTGACACGTCGAGCGTGTCGGTCAGCTGCACGGCGTTCGCCGCGTAGCCCTTGGCCAGCCGCCCGAGGCGCTTTTCCTGCCCGACCGCCTCCGCCGGATAGAGCGAGGCCAAGCGGATCGCCTCGCCGAGGTCGTATCCGATTGTCTCGTGCATGAAGCGGATCGCCGAGATCATGTCGAGGTCGGCGCCGGCAAGCGTGCCGTCTTCCAGTGTCAGCCGTCCGTTCTCGCGCTTGATGGTGCGGCCGTTGAGCGTGAACGACTTGAGATCGGTGCCGATGGTTGCCATCGCGTCGGTGACCAGGAAGATGCGCGCTGGGCCGTTCTTGGCCTTGAGCGCGATCTGCATTGTTGCCGGGTCGACGTGGATACCGTCGGCGATCAGCCCTGCGGAGAACGTGCCGATGTCGACTGCCGCGCCGGCAAGGCCGGGCTCGCGGTTGCCGATCTGGCTCATGGCGTTGAACAGATGCGTCGCCATCGACGCGCCGGCCTCGGCATATTGCTTCGCCGTGCGGTAGCTGGTGTCGGTGTGGCCGAGGCTGACGACGACGCCGGCATCGGCCAGCGTCTTGACCTGCCCGGCCGTGACCGACTCCGGTGCCACCGTGGTCAGCAGCACCGGCATCGTGGCCCGCGCGGCGATCAGCGCGGCCTCGTCGTCACCGTCCATCGGCCGGATCAGCTTGGGATCGTGCGCGCCCTTGCGGGAGAGCGACAGATGCGGCCCCTCGAGATGCAGGCCGAGGAAGCCGGGCATCTTGCGTTTCGCTGCTTCCGCACCCGCGGCGATGGTCGAGCGCGTGATCTCGGGGGTGTCGGTGATCAGCGTTGGCAGCACCGCGGTCGTGCCGAACGGCATTTGCGCCTTGCAGATGATGTCGAGCGTGTCGGCGTCGGGCTTGTCGTTGAGCATCAGCCCGCCGCCGCCATTGACCTGGAGGTCGATGAAGCCGGGGACGAGCATGGCGCCGCCTCCGGCCACCGTCAGGCCGGCCGGCACAGCGTCGCGCTCGACGATGCCCTCGACCAGCCCTTCAGCGACGATGAGCGCAGCATTTTCATGCCACGCCTCTCCGTCGAAGATGCGCCCCGCAGCTATCGCAAAACGATCGCTCATATCGTTTCGGTCACTTTCCTGAGATTGGGCGGGCTGTCGGGGTCGAGGCCGCGATGGCGAGCGAAGGCCTCGACGAAGCCGTAGAACGAGGCGATCAGCATCAGCGGATCGGTCAGCGGATGGCCGGTCGCTACATGCGGCAGCACCTTGGCCTTTTTGGCCAGCGAAGACGTGATGTGGATCGCTGCACCGCGCCCGGCAAGCCCGTCGGCGGCTTCGGCGATCGACGGCTCCGAGGCATCGCGGGCGGCAAGCGCCAGCACCGGGAAGCCCGGGCGCACCAGTGCCAGCGGGCCGTGCATGACCTCTGCCGCGCTGTAGGATTCGGCGTGCATGGCGCAGGTTTCCTTGAACTTCAGCGCCGCCTCGTTGGCGATGGCAAAGGACGGGCCGCGGCCGAGGATGAACAGCGAATTGCCGTCGGTCAGGTCTCCGGCAATGTCCATCCAGTCGCATTCGACTGCCTTGGCGAAATGCTCGGGCAAGGCTTTCAGCGCTGCGAGCAACTTGTCGTCGCTGGTCCAGTGGGCGAGCACGGCCAGGCCCGCTACCGCCGAATTGACGAAGGTCTTTGTCGCCGCGACGCTTTTTTCGACGCCTGCCTGGATGTCGATGGCATGGTCGGATGCGGCTGCCAGTGGCGAGCCGGCGGTGTTGGTGAGCGCGATCGTCAGCGCACCGCCGGCGCGTGCGCCTTCCGCCATGGCGACGATGTCGGGGCTCTTGCCCGACTGCGAAATGGCGAGGCAGGCGGAATCGGCGAGCTTCAGCTCAGCGCCGTAGATCGACGAGATCGACGGGCCAATCGAAGCCACGGGAAGCCCGGCCGTCAGCTCGATGGCGTATTTGAGGAAGGACGCCGCATGGTCGGAGGAGCCGCGCGCAACGGTGGTAACGAAGCGCGGCGACGCGCGCTTGAGATGCAGGCCGGTTTCGGCCAGTTCCTTGGCTGAACCTTCGAGCAGGCGCGCAGTCGCTTCGGGGATTTCGGCGATTTCGCGCCGCATGTGCGTTGTCGCGTTCAAGCGATGTCTCCTTCTTGCCCATCCGGGCCGGGTAGCCTTAGTTCAGCGACGAAGTCATAGGCGTCGCCACGGTAGATCGACTTGGTGAACTCGATCACCTTGCCGCTGGCAAGGTATGAGATGCGCTCGATCTGCAGGCAGGCCGAGCCTTCCGGCACGACCAGCAGCTTGGCCTCGGCGCCACCGAGATTGACCGCCGAGATGCGCTGCACGGCGCGCACCGGCCGGTGGCCGGTCTTGCCCAATGCCATATAGAGCGACGTTGTGACTTCGCGAGGGTCAGGCAGCACCGAAGCAGAGATTGCCGCGCGTTCGATCGCCAGCGGCGTCTCGTCGGCGATGCGCAGGCGGCTCAGCCTGGAAACGAGCTCGCTCGCTGACAGCCCGAGCACCATCATCTCGTCGGGCGAGGGCGGGTAGACGCCGCGCTCGAGCCATTGCGAGCGCGCCGCCATGCCGCGCCGGGCCATGTCTTCGGTGAACGACGTCAGTCGCGACAGCGACTGCTCGACGCGCTCCATGCGCGGCGCCACGAAAGTGCCGGAGCCATGGCGCTGGACCAGCACGCCGGACTTGACCAGGTCCTGCACCGCCTTGCGCACGGTGACGCGGGAAATGTCGGCCTGGGCTGCGATGTCGCGTTCCGAAGGCAGGGCATCGCCGGGGCCGATCAGTCCGCGCCTGACTGCATCCTCGATGTTCTTCTTGAGCTGCAGGTAGAGCGGCGCGCCGCTCTGGCTGACGTCGCGCAGGGCTGCGAAAATCCGCTCGGCGGCGTCATCCATGGCCGCCTCCCGCCTTGCCGAATATCCTGGCCGCCATTGCCACGGCGCCGCCGAGCGCGTCCTGCAGCGGCGGATGCATGATCGCGCGGTAGCGCTTCGAAAGCAGTGGCGCATAGAGGCCGGCAAGCCCGCCAAGCAGGCACAGCCGCTCGGTTGGCGCCAGATCGAAGACAGCGAGCGTTTCCTCGACGTCGGCGACGGCACGCTCGACAAGCTTCTGGCCGAGAGCGTCGCCTTTCGCTGCGTGCTCGAACACCATTGGCGCGAATGCACCGTAGTCGCCGGGCTTGGCAGCCGTGGTGAATTCGACGATGTCGCTGGGGTCGCGGTTGAAACGCTCGAGCATGATGTCGGCGAGCGGCGTGCCGGCATGGACCTTGTCATGGACCAGCAGCGTTTCCTGCAAAAGGTCGCGGCCGATGCGCGCGCCGCTGCCGAGATCGCCGATCTGGAAGCCCCAGCCGCCGACGGGACGGAGATGTCCTTTCTGGCGTGCCAGATAGACGGTGCCGGTTCCAAGTGCCGCGATGGCGCCGTCATGCTCGCCGAGCGCGCCTTCGAGCGAGATCAGCGAGTCGTTTTCGATGCGGCTGTTCCGGAACGGCAGCATGGCTTGGAGCCGCTGCTTGTAGTCGCCGACATTGGCGCCGGCGAGGCCGAGCACGGCACCGGCCGTGCCGATCAGTGCGGGATCGCGGCCGGCCTCGGCAAACGCCAGGCGGGCGGCTTCGACGATATTTTCACAGGCGCCTGCGAGGTCGGTGCGGATATTGGCGGGTCCGCCCCGCCCGCGACCCAGAATGTCGCCGGTCGCGCTGGCCAGTGCGGCCCGGCAGCCGGTGCCGCCACCATCTATCCCGAGCACAAGATCCACGGCGTTTTCTCCTCGTGATGGATAATACCAATAAAATACCAATAGCCAAGTGTTAAATTCCCGCTTCCGGACAGACTTCCGCATAATATTGAATTTTATAGATTTTTTGGCCTGCCTTGCATTGCAGCAAAGGAATTTGTTAACGCCGCTGGACAAGTGGTATTTTTTTGGTATTGTCGATGAAAGGGAGAGACAGAATGGCGCCAACGCGTACCGAAGCGGTGCATAAAGATGCCGGGGGCATTGATGCCCAGGCACCTGAATCCGTTCTTCGCCTGCTTGCCGCAGCGCAGGTCGAGGCTGCCGGTGCCGTTCACGCTGCCATCCCCGCAATTGCCGAAGCTGCCGCCAAGATCGCCGAGCGTCTCGCTGCCGGCGGACGTCTTGTCTATGCCGCGGCCGGCAGTTCCGGCCTGATGGCGCTGGCCGATGCGCTCGAGCTTCCCGGAACCTTCGGCATTCCCCGCGACCGCGTCGTCATCCTGCTTGCGGGCGGCACCGACAGCCTTGTCAATCTCACCGGTGCGCCGGAAGACGATGCCGGGCAGGCCATGAAAGAAGTCGCCGCCGCCGAGCTGAATGCCGGTGATTGCCTGATCGCCATCTCGGCCAGCGGCTCGACGCCTTTTGCCATAGGCGCGCTCAACGAGGCCCGGCGCCGCGGTGCTGCGACGATTGCGGTCGCCAACAATGCCGGTGCGCCGATGTTCGACATCGCCGAAATTTCGGTCCTGCTTGCCACGCCGCCGGAAGTCGTTGCCGGCTCGACCCGCATGGGCGCCGGCACGGCGCAGAAGATCGCGCTCAACATGATGTCGACGCTCGTCGCCATCCATCTCGGCCATGTCCATGACGGCTACATGGTCAATCTTCATGCCGACAACATCAAGCTGCACGAGCGCGCCGCACGCATCGTCTCGGCGATTGCAGGCTGCGACACGGCCACCGCGAAAACCCTGCTCGAAATGAGCGGCGGTTCGGTCAAGGTGGCGATCCTTTTGGCCTCGGGTGCGGCAAGCCCGGAGGCGGCAAACCAACTTCTGGATGGGGCGGGCCAGAAACTGAGGTCCGCTCTGTCGAAGCTCGAGGGGAGCAGAGGCTCTCATCAGTAGAGGCCCGAGAGAAAGTAAACAGGGAGAATGGAAATGAAACATAGGTTGCTTACTGGACTTCTGATGGCGTCCAGCATCCTCGGCTCCGCCGGGATCGCGCTCGCCCAGGACAAGACGCTGACCATCGAGAGCTGGCGCAATGACGACCTCGCCATCTGGCAGGAAAAGCTGATCCCGGCGTTCGAAGCCAAGAACCCCGGCATCAAGGTCACCTTCTCGCCGTCGGCTCCGACCGAGTACAACGCCGCGCTCAACGCCAAGCTCGATGCTGGCTCGGCTGGCGATCTCATCACCTGCCGTCCGTTCACGTCGATCGACCTCTATGGCAAGGGTCAACTTGCCGATCTGACTGCGCTGCCCGGCATGGAGAACTTCTCCGATGTCGCCAAGTCCGCCTGGCAGACCGACGACGGCAAGGCGACCTTCTGCGTGCCGATGGCATCCGTCATCCACGGCTTCATCTACAACAAGGAAGCCTTCGACAAGCTCGGCATCGCCGTGCCGGCGACCGAAGAAGAGTTCTTCGCCGCCCTCGACAAGATCAAGGCTGACGGCACCTACATCCCGATGGCGATGGGCACCAAGGATCTCTGGGAAGCTGCGACCATGGGCTACCAGAACATCGGACCGAACTACTGGAAGGGCGAGGAAGGCCGCCTGGCGCTCATCAAGGGCGAGCAGAAGCTGACCGATGCCGACTGGGTTGCGCCGTTTGCGACGCTCGCCAAGTGGAAGCCTTATCTCGGCGACGGCTTCGAGGCGCAGAGCTACCCCGACAGCCAGAACCTGTTCACGCTCGGCCGCGCCGCGATCTTCCCGGCCGGCTCGTGGGAGATCTCGACCTTCAACACCCAGGCGCAGTTCAAGATGGGCGCCTTCCCGCCGCCGGTCCAGAAGGCTGGCGACACCTGCTACATCTCCGACCACACCGATATCGGCCTGGGCCTGAACCCCAAGAGCGCGAATGCCGATGCCGCCAAGGCCTTCCTGTCCTGGGTCGCTTCGCCTGAATTCGCCACGATCTACGCCAACGCGCTGCCGGGCTTCTTCAGCCTGAACTCGGCGCCGGTGAAGATGGAAGACCCGCTCGCCCAGGAATTCGTCTCCTGGCGTGAGAAGTGCAAGCCGACCATCCGCTCGACCTACCAGATCCTGTCGCGCGGCACGCCGAACCTCGAAAACGAGACCTGGGTCAAGTCGGCCAACGTCATCAACGGCACCGAGACCCCGGAAGCCGCTGCTGCCGAGCTGCAGAAGGGCCTCGACAGCTGGTTCAAGCCGGCTAAGTAAGATGCGGCGGGCTTGATGCTCGCTCGGGAGGGCGCCGCTTCGGCGGCGCTCTCCCACCCCCTCGAATATTCGAACGTTGCGGACTCGGAATCAGGGGTTGAACGTCGGCGTACAAAGATGCGCTACTGCTTCCGACAGCCATTGGCGGGAAGCCCGCTGAGGTCCATCCTCGCTATCACCATCAACGGCCCGACACGGCCGGACCAGGGAATTTGAGATGTCGGAGCAAAGCCTAGAGCATAGCCAAGACAAGAGACCGACGCGTTGGCACATTGCCGTCTTCCTCGCGCCGGCCCTCCTGGTCTACACCGCCGTGATGATCCTGCCGCTGTTCGGCACGCTGCAGCTGTCGCTGTTCCGTAGCATAGACAATGTGCAGGTCTTCACCGGCCTCGAAAATTTCCGCACGCTGTTCGGTGATCCGCGCTGGTCGAACTCGTTCTGGAACGCGCTCGGCAACAATACCTGGTTCTTCATCATCCACATGCTGGTGCAGAATCCGATCGGCATCCTGCTTGCCGCCCTGCTGTCGAGCCCCAAGCTGCGGTTCTCCGCCTTCTACCGCACGGCGATCTTCATTCCGACCATACTGTCCTTCGTCATCGTCGGCTTCGCCTGGAAGCTGATCCTGAGCCCGTTGTGGGGTGTCGCGCCCAACCTGCTCGATATGGTTGGTCTCAAAAGCCTGTTCGTGCCCTGGCTCGGCAAGGAAGAATATGCGCTGACCGCGCTCAGCCTGATCTCGGTATGGCAATTTGTCGGTATCCCGATGATGCTGATCTATGCCGCCATGCTGTCGATCCCAGAAGAGGTCATTGAGGCTGCCGAATGCGACGGCGTCACCGGCTTCTCCCAGTTCTGGAAGATCAAGCTGCCGCTGATCCTGCCTTCGATAGGCATCATCTCGATCCTCACTTTCGTCGGCAACTTCAACGCCTTCGACCTGATCTATTCGGCGCAGGGCGCGCTGGCCGGGCCGAACTACGCCACCGATATCCTCGGCACGTTCCTCTACCGCACCTTCTTCGGCTTCCAGCTGCAGACGGGCGATCCGAACATGGGCGCCACCATCGCCTCGATGATGTTCTTCATCATCCTCACCGGCGTCTGCGTCTATCTTTTCCTCATCCAGACGCGGCTGCGCCGCTACCAGTTCTGAGGGTGTCATGAGCAAGGCTGCCACATCCCTGCCGCGCACCATCGGCGCACACGCGATCCTTTTGACCTACACCGTCATCGCGCTGTTCCCGGTGATCGTCATCGTCGTCAACTCGTTCAAGTCGCGGGCCGCGATCTTTCGCTCGCCGCTGACGCCGCCGACGGCCGAGACCTTCGACCTCATCGGCTACACCACTGTGATGGCGCAGGGCGACTTCATCCAGTATTTCCAGAACAGCCTGACGGTCACCGTCGCCTCGCTGTTCCTGGTGCTGCTGTTTGGTGCCATGGCGGCGTTCGCGCTGTCGGAATACCGCTTCAAGGGCAACACCATGATGGGCCTCTATCTGGCCCTCGGCATCATGATCCCGATCCGCCTCGGCACCGTCGCGATCCTGCAGCTGATGGTGGCGTCAGGGCTGGTCAACACGCTGACAGCACTTGTCCTGGTCTACACCGCTCAAGGCCTGCCGCTCGCCGTTTTCATCCTCTCCGAGTTCATGAAGCAGGTGTCGGACGACCTCAAGAATGCCGGCCGCATCGACGGGCTCTCGGAATACCGCATCTTCTTCCGTCTCGTCCTGCCGCTGGTCCGACCGGCCATGGCGACCGTCGCTGTCTTCACCATGATCCCGATCTGGAACGATTTGTGGTTCCCACTGATCCTGGCGCCCGGAGAGTCGACCAAGACCGTCACGCTCGGCGCCCAGGTCTTCATCGGCCAGTTCGTCACCAACTGGAACGCCGTGCTGGCGGCGCTGTCGCTCGCCATCCTGCCGGTGCTCGTCCTCTATCTCTTCTTCTCGCGGCAGCTGATCCGCGGCATCACTTCCGGAGCAGTCAAGTGAGCACTGAAAAGCCCCTACGCGTCGTCGTTGCCGGCCTCGGCAACATGGGCCGCAGCCACGCCCTGGCCTATCACAACAACCCCGGCTTCGAGATCGCAGCCCTCGTCAACCGTTCCGATGTGCAGCTGCCCGCGGGCATGGAAGGCTACGGCATCCAGCGCTCGTTCGAAGGCGCGATCCACGAGCTGAAGCCGGACGTCGCCTCGATCAACACCTATTCCGACAGCCATGCCGACTATGCGGTCATGGCGCTGGAAGCCGGTTGCCATGTCTTCCTCGAGAAGCCGCTGGCAACCACCGTTGCCGACGCGGAACGTGTCGTGGCCTGCGCCAAGGCCAATGGCCGCAAGCTGGTGATCGGCTACATCCTGCGCCATCACCCTTCCTGGATGCGGCTGATCGGCGAGGCGCGTGCGCTCGGCGGTCCCTACGTCTTCCGCATGAACCTCAACCAGCAGTCTTCCGGCCACAAGTGGGACACCCACAAGCAGCTGATGAAGACGACCTCGCCGATCGTCGACTGCGGTGTCCACTATCTCGACGTGATGTGCCAGATCACCGATGCCGACCCGGTCGAGGTGCGCGGCATGGGCCTGCGCATGACCGACGAGATCGATCCGGCGATGTATAATTACGGTCACCTCCAGGTGCTGTTCGCCGACGGCTCGGTCGGCTGGTACGAGGCAGGCTGGGGACCGATGATGTCGGAGACCGCCTTCTTCGTGAAGGACGTCATCTCGCCCAAGGGCAGTGTCTCGATCGTCGTCAACGAAGCCGCCACCAAGTCGGATGACGTCGATGCCCACACCAAGACCAGCATGATCCGCGTCCACCGCGCCGATCTCGGTGCCGACGGCAATTTCGTCCATGCCGACGAGGACCTGTCGATGAAGGACGAGCCTGGCCACCAGGGCCTTTGCGACCGCGAGCAGGCCTTCGTGCTGAAGGCCATCCGCGAGGACATCGACCTCACCCGTCATATGGATGACGCCGTCAAATCGCTGCGCGTGTGCCTGGCTGCGGACGAAAGCGTCCGCACCGGCCGCCCCGTGAAGCTCTAGAGACAGGAAAAGCCCGTGGGTTCGCTCAAGATCGAAAATGTCAAAAAGTCCTTCGGCCCGGTCGAGGTGCTGAAAGGCATCGACCTCGACGTCAAGGACGGCGAGTTCGTCGTGTTCGTCGGCCCGTCCGGCTGCGGAAAGTCGACGCTGCTGCGCATCATCGCCGGCCTCGAGGACGCATCGTCGGGCGACGTGCTGATCGACGGCCAAAGGGTCACCAACGCGCCGCCCGCCAAACGCGGCATCGCCATGGTGTTCCAGACCTACGCGCTCTATCCGCATCTCAACGTGCGCGACAACATGGCGCTCGGCCTCAAGCAGGCGGGAACGCCGGCCGCCGAGATCGACCAGCGCATCGGGGCATCTTCGGCGATGCTGTCGCTGGAGCCCTACCTCAAGCGCCGCCCGGCCGAACTCTCCGGCGGCCAGCGCCAGCGCGTCGCCATCGGCCGCGCCCTGGTGCGCGAACCGAAGCTGTTCCTGTTCGACGAGCCGCTGTCGAACCTCGACGCGGCGCTTCGCGTCAACACGCGCCTGGAGATCGCCCAGCTGCACAACCGGCTCAAGGCGACGATGGTCTACGTCACCCACGACCAGGTCGAGGCGATGACGCTGGCCGACCGCATCGTCGTGCTCAATGCCGGCCGCGTCGAGCAGGTCGGTGCGCCGATGGAACTCTACAACAAGCCGGCGAACCTGTTCGTCGCGGGCTTCATAGGCTCGCCCAAGATGAACTTCATCGACGGCGCGCGGCTGGGCGAAACCGCCAAGACTGTCGGTGTCCGCCCCGAGCATATCGCAGTCAGCGACACCTCTGGCGCCTGGAAGGGCACGGTCATCCACGCCGAACATCTCGGCGCCGACACCAACGTCTTCCTTGAGACGGAAAAGGCCGGCCTCGTCACCATTCGCTTGTTCGGTGAGTACCAGACCGGCCCAGGCGCCACGCTCTACGCGACGCCCGATGCGGCGCGCACCTATCGCTTCGACGCGGATGGGCGGGCGCTGGGCTGACAGCGGCAGTACACAAAGCCCCCTCACCGGTTCGCTGCGCGAACCACCTCTCCCCCATGGCATGTGGCGAGGAACCCAAGTTCTGTTGTGACCCAGCCTTCACGGTTAGCGTTTCCTCTCCCCCACGGAGTGGGGGAGAGGTGGCCGTGAAGCGGCCGGTGAGGGGGCTACTTCGCTCGTAGTTGCGAGGTGGAAATCACATCCACGCCATCATCCCCAATCATTACCCCGAACATCGCAGATGCCTGCTCGCGCGTGTAGTAGCCGAGCCCGACATCGCGCAGCACCAGTTCGGGATCGCGTGAAAGCGGATCGCCATAACCGCCGCCGCCCGGCGTGCTGACCAGAACCCGGTCGCCGGCCTTGAGCGGAATGTCCTGCTCCTTCGACAGATGCGGCGGCACATGCGGCTGCCCGTCGCGAAAAACTGTCACCGTATTGACGGCACCATCCTTGCCTCCGAGCGCGCCCTGCGGGCCGAAGCGGCCATGGTCCATGACGAAGGAGGCGCGGGCTTCGCCGCGCAACAGCTCTATCTCGTAGGCGAGGCCGAAGCCGCCGCGCTGCTTGCCGGCGCCGCCCGAGCCTTCGCGCAACGCGTATTGCCGGTAGAGCACCGGATAGGCCTGCTCCATGATCTCGACCGGCGGCGATTTCGAGATGCCGATGGTCGAGCAGCCATTCGACAGCCCGTCATGGTCTGAATTGCCGCCATAGCCGCCGCCGGAGATCTGGTACATGACATAGTCGCGGCCGCGCGCCGGGTCGTTGCCGCCGAGCGCGAAGTTGCCGCTCGAACCAGCCGGTGATGCCGTCACCTTGTCGGGTGCTGCCTGCACCATCGCCGCGAACACCGCTTCGGCGATGCGCTGGGACACCTCCGCCGCACAGCCTGAAACCGGTCGCGGATAGCGCGCGTCGAGGAATGTGCCTTCCGGCCGCTTGACGATCAGCGGCTCGAAGGCGCCCGCACTGATCGGCACGTCGGGGAAGATGTGGCGCATGGCGAGATAGACCGACGACAAGGTCGTGGCCAAGACGCTGTTCATCGGCCCAGTGCATGGTTTCGACGAGCCTGAGAAGTCGAAGGTCAGCGTATCGCCAGCCTTTTCGACCGATAGCGCGATCGTCAGCGGCGCGTCGACAACGCCGTCGGAATCGACGAAGGCCTTCGACCTGTACGTGCCGTCGGGCAGGGACGCGATATGCGCCCGCATCTGTTCGGCCGCCCGGCGTCGCAGCTCGGCGATGGCCTCGACAACGGTTTCGTCACCGTAACGATCCAGGATCTGGAACAGCCTGTCCTGTCCGACATGGAGCGCTGCCGCCTGGGCGCGGATATCGCCGATGCGCTGGTCGGCCACCCGGATGTTGGAGCAGATGATGGCGTAGATCTCGGGGTCCATGACCCCTTTCTTGAACAGCTTGACCGGCGGCAGGCGCAGGCCTTCCTGCTCGACCGCAGTCGCCGAGGCGGAAAAGCCGCCCGGCACCGCGCCGCCGATATCAGGCCAGTGGCCGGTGTTGGACAGCCAGCAGAAGATTTTTCCTGCGCGCCATACCGGCATGGCGAAACGCACGTCCATCAGATGCGTGCCGCCGAGATAGGGGTCGTTGACGATGTAGATGTCGCCCGGCTCGGGCGGCAGCACATGCCCGTCAGCAATCATCTTGATGATGGTTTTGGTCGAGTGCTGCATGACGCCGACAAACACCGGCAGCCCTTGCGACCCCTGCGCGATCAACGCGCCGTCGACGGCGGAGTAGATGCCGTCGGAGCGGTCGTTGGCCTCGGCGATGACGGGCGAGAAAGCCGCGCGCGAGAATGTCAGGTCCATCTCGTCGCAGGTCTGCTGCAGCGCCGCCTGGATGACCGAAAGGGTGATGGCGTCGAGGGTCATGACGTCGCCCTTCTGCCGAGCAACAGCACCCCCTCACCGGTTTGCTGCGCAAACCACCTCTCCCCCTGCCCGGGGGAGAGGAATCGCCGCTTGGACGACGGCGCTTGTCTAGCTTGGGTTCCTCGCCTCCACGGAGTGGGGGAGAGGTGGCGAGCGAAGCGAGACCGTGAGGGGGTCTTCATCAACTCCCCACCTGTACAACAATATTCCCATCCCCATCGCTTCGCGCCCTATCTCCAGGCTCCAACACCGTCGTTGCGTCCATCTGCTCAAGGATGGCCGGTCCTTCGATCGCGGCGTCGAGCGGTAGCTTTTCGCGCTCATAAACCGGCGTGTCGCGCCAGTCGCCGTCGAACCACACCGGCCTGACCTCGCGCAGCGCCTCCGCAAGCGTCGCCGCCCGCCCGGCGGGATCGATCAGCCGGCTGAGGTCGATGTCGGGACGCACGCCAGTCACCGAGGTGTTGAGATTGACGAGGTTGGCCCGGATCTCGGGCAGCTCGACCTTGAAGCGGGCGAAATAGGCCCTTTCGAATAGTGCCTGCAGCGTGGCGCGGTCGACTTCTGCCGAGGGCAGCGGCACGTTGATGAGATGCGTCTGGCCGATAAACTGCATGTCGGCGGAATGGCTGACGCGGATGCTGCGGGGCCGGATCGCCTCTTTGGCGATCAGCGTCTCGCCCTCGGCCCGGTGTTGCGCCAGCACGGCCCGCGCCCGCTGCTCGTCGAGCGTCGCCACCGGCTGGTTGATCGTGTTGACGAAGTCGTGGCGCAGGTCGGCGACGACGCAGCCCAGCGCATTGGTGATGCCCGGTCGCGCCGGCACCAGAACGCGGGGAAGGCCGAGTTCGCGGGCCAGCGCCGAGGCGTGCAGCGGCCCGGCGCCGCCGAAGGCAAACAGCGTGAAATCGCGCGGATCGTGGCCGCGCGACACCGACACCATGCGGATGGCGCCCGCCATCCTGATATTGCCCAGCCGCAGCACCGCGCCTGCTGCCTCGACCCCGTCGAGCCCGGTCGTCTTGCCGATCCTGTCTGCGAAGACATTGCGCACCGCCTCGACCGTGACGGGGGCGTCGACCGCCAGCAGCTTCTTCGGGTCGAGCCGCCCGAGCACCAGGTTGGCGTCGGTGATCGTCGGCTCGGTACCGCCGCGGCCATAGCAGATCGGTCCGGGATTGGCCCCGGCACTCTCCGGCCCGACCTGGATCAGTCCGGAGGCATCGACGCGCGCGATCGAGCCGCCGCCGGCGCCCACCGTGTGCACCGCCACCATCGGCACATGGATCGGCATCGCATATTCGATCTCGATCTCGTTCGACACCGCCGGCTCGGCATTGAGGATCAGCGCCACATCGGTCGAGGTGCCGCCCATGTCGTAGGTGACGAGGTTCTCGAAGCCGGCTCGGCGTCCGGTATAGGCGGCGGCGATCACGCCCGAGGCCGGGCCGGACATGACGGTCTTCGCCGCCTCGCGGGTGACGAAGCGCGCCGAGATCATGCCGCCATTGCCGTTCATGATCAGGAAGTCGCGGCCATAGCCACGGCTCGCCAGTTCATCGCGCAGCCGCGCGACATAACGTTCGAGGATCGGCTGCACGGCTGCATTGACCGAGGCCGTCACCCCGCGCTCGAACTCGCGCGCCTCCGATAGCAGCGAGTGTCCGGTCGTGATGTACCCGTTCGGCCAGGCCTCGGCGGCGATCTCGGCGGCACGGCGCTCGTGCGCCGGGTTGGCATAGGCGTGCAGGAAATGGATCACCAGCGCTTCGCAGCCGGCGGCAACCAGTTCGTGCACCGCCGCCCGCATGCCGTCCTCGTCGAGTGGCTCGCGCACGCGCCCCGAGGCCTCGACGCGCTCGCTGACTTCGAGCCGGAGGTTGCGCGGGATGACCGGCACGAAAGTGCCTGTCATGCCATAAGGCTGGGGACGGGTGCGGCGGCCGAGCTCGATCACGTCGCGGAAACCGCGCGTCGTGATCATGCCCGTCCTCGCCAGCCGCCGCTCCAGCACCGCATTGGTGGTGGTCGTCGTGCCGTGGACGATGAGGTCGATACCGGCGATGGCAAAGCCTGTCTCGGCAAGCGCGGCGATGACGCCATGTGCCTGGTTGTCGACCGTCGTCGGCGTCTTGGCGATGCGGACCGCGCCGCCATTCGCGCCGTCGACCAGCAGCAGGTCGGTGAAGGTCCCGCCCACGTCGATGCCTGCCACGACATTTCCCGCGTTTGCGGGAATATTCTCGTCCATGGACTAATCCCGAAAAGCCCGGACTACGATCATGTGCCAGTTTAGAAAGGCGTTTTATGCCACAATCTTGACGCTGATATCATTTGTATACTAATTAATAAGGTGAACAAGGCCCCACACTTTGCCTGTATTTCCGCAGCGCGCCGGTCCAGAAACGCCGCCCGCGCCGGGCGAGAGGTTTGATCGATGAACACTGCAGCAGCGCTGAAGACGGCCGACGCAAAGCCGCTTCAGTTCCCCATCCCTGCCAATGTCTACGCCGAAACGGTTGTTTCGGTGAAGCATTACACGGATCGCCTCTTCGCCTTCCGCATCACCCGGCCTCAGTCGCTGCGCTTCCGCTCGGGCGAATTCGTCATGATCGGCCTGCCCAATGCCGAAAAGCCAGTCTACCGCGCCTATTCGGTGGCAAGCCCGTCCTGGGACGATGAAGTCGAGTTCTTCTCGATCAAGGTGCCGGATGGCCCGCTGACCTCCGAGCTGCAGAAAATCCAGCCCGGCGACACCGTGCTGATGCGCCAGAAGTCGACCGGGACGCTGGTGCTCGACGCGCTGACTCCGGGCAAGCGCCTGTTCATGATCTCGACCGGCACCGGCATAGCACCCTTCGCCAGCCTGTTGCGCGATCCCGATACCTATGAGCGCTACGAGCAGGTCGTTTTGACTCACACCTGCCGCGACGTCGCCGAACTGGCCTATGGCCAGGAACTGGTCGCCAATCTCGAGAACGATCCGCTGATCGGCGAACTGACCCACGGCCGCGTGACGCTCTACAATTCGACGACGCGCGAGGAATCCGAGCGCATGGGCCGCATCACCGCGCTCATCTCGTCGGGCAAGTTCTTCAGCGACCTCGGCATCGACAAGTTCGATCCCGAGACCGACCGCATCATGATCTGCGGCTCGATGCACATGCTGAAGGACGTCAAGGAACTCGCCGAAAGCCTCGGCTTCGTCGAAGGCTCGCTCAACGAGCCGGGCACCTTCGTCGTCGAGCGCGCCTTCGTCGGCTGACGGCTGATTGCGTCGGACCGGCTGCCGATCCGACGCCTTGACCATCCGGTCAAAATACCGCTGCACCCCTTTGGTTTTTTCGTCTATCTTCCGGCCCTAGGGGGCTCGTGGAGCGTCGCTCCGCGGGCTATTCTTTGTCGCGCCGCGCCAGGCGGTGCCTGAGATGTTTCGCCCGCCACAGTGTCACTTGAATGCTGGGCATCAGGAGGAAAGGCAGTCAGATGAGCGGAAAGCCGCGTGAAGCCGAATTGCAGTCGTCAGCGACTGTCATGCCTTTGCCGTCGCGGCTGGCGGCGAACGCTGCGGAGGGCCACGGGATCGTGCGCAATCCCGGCATGGCGCTGGACCTGGGGTTCGTGGAATCGATGCGGAACGTCAACCGCTCGGCTTTGGAACGCCGGGTAGGCACGCTGACCAAGCGGCGTTCGATCAAGGCCGACAACCAGGCCGCCTGGCTGTTGCGCTCGATCTCGCTGATGGACCTGACGACGCTCAACTCCAACGACACCGACGAGCGCGTCCGCCGGCTCTGCGCCAAGGCTGTCTATCCGCTGCGGCGTGATCTTGTTGAAGCGCTCGGCCTGGGCGACACCGTGATCCGCCCGGCTGCCGTCTGCGTTTACCACCCGTTTGTCGCCACCGCAGTCGACGCGGTGAAGGGGACCGGCATCCATGTCGCTGCGGTGTCGACGGCCTTCCCGCATGGTCTCGCACCGCTTTCGACCCGTATCGCCGAGATCGAGGCGTCTGTTGCCGACGGTGCCGACGAGATCGACGTCGTCATTCCGCGCGGGCTGGTGTTTGGCGCCAGGTGGCAGGAACTCTACGACGAGATCAAGGCCTTCCGCGCTGCCTGCGGCGAGGCGCATCTCAAGGTCATCTTGGGCACCGGCGACCTGGCGACACTGCGCAATGTCACGCTCGCCTCGATGGTGGCGATGATGGCGGGCGCCGACTTCATCAAGACCTCGACCGGCAAGGAGAGCGTCAATGCCACGCTGCCTGTCGGCCTCGCCATGGTCAGGGCGATCCGCGCCTATCACGAGCAGACCGGCTATCTCATTGGCTTCAAGCCCGCCGGCGGCATCTCGACGGCGAAGGTCTCGCTCGACTGGCTGGTGCTGATGAAGGAAGAACTCGGCCGGCCCTGGCTCGAGCCCGAGCTGTTCCGCTTCGGCGCGTCGAGCTTGCTCACCGACATCGAGCGCCAGCTCGAGCACCATGTCAGCGGCCGTTACTCGGCCAACCACCGCCACGCCATGGCGTGAGGCTGCGCCCCTTACCCTCCCCCTTGTGGGGGAGGGTCGCGCCGCAGGCGCGGGGTGGGGGTGAAGCCCGACAGCAGACAAGTAACTGATGTAACCGAACAACGACCCCCACCCGGCCCTTTGGGCCACCCTCCCCACAAAAGGGAGGGTAAGGGAGAGCCTCTCATGAACATCCTCGAACGATATCACGCCATGGATTATGCCCCAGCACCCGAGGCCCGCACGGAAGCCGATGCCTGGCTCTCTGCCCGCGACTTCTCGAAGGCGCTGTTCATCGCGGGCGACTGGCGCGCCGCTGTCGACGGCAAGAGCTTCGACACCGAAGATCCGTCGACCGGCAAGCTTCTGGCCAAGGTCTCCGATGCCGGTGCTGCCGACATCGAGGCGGCGGTTGCTGCGGCGCGCAAGGCCCTGCCCAAGTGGAGCGCGGCCTCGGGTTACGAGCGCGCCAAGGTGCTCTATGCCATCGGACGCTCCATGCAGCGCCACCAGCGCCTGTTTGCCGTGCTGGAAACCCTCGACAACGGCAAGCCGATCCGTGAAAGCCGCGACATCGATGTGCCCTTGGCGATCCGCCACTTCATCCACCATGCCGGCTGGGCCCAGTCGCTCGATCGTGAGTTTCCAGGCCGCAAGGCAGCCGGGGTCGTCGGCCAGATCATCCCGTGGAACTTTCCGCTTTTGATGCTCGCCTGGAAGATCGCGCCCGCGCTCGCCACCGGCTGCACGGTGGTCTTGAAGCCGGCCGAGTTCACGCCGCTGACGGCGATCCTCTTCGCCGAGATATGCGAGCGCGCCGGTGTGCCGAAGGGCGTGGTCAACATCGTCCAGGGTGGGCCCGAGGCAGGGGCTGCGATCGTCAACCATGCCGGCATCGACAAGATCGCCTTCACCGGCTCGTCCGAGGTGGGAAAAATCATCCGCAAGGCGACGGCGGGCTCGGGGAAAAAGCTGTCGCTGGAGCTCGGCGGCAAGTCGGCCTTCATCGTCTTCGAGGACGCCGATCTCGACAGCGCCGTCGAAGGGCTTGTCGACGGCATCTGGTTCAACCAGGGCCAGGTCTGCTGCGCCGGCTCGCGCCTCCTGGTGCAGGAAAGCGTCGCGGATGCCTTCATCGCCAAGGTCAAGACGCGCATGAGCCGGCTGCGCGTCGGCGCGCCATTGGACAAGAACACCGACATCGGCCCGCTGGTCGACAAGACCCAGCTCGACCGGGTCAGGCGCCTGGTCGAGGAGGGCGCCAGGCAGGGTGCCGTTTGCTGGCAGCCGGACCAGGACGTGCCAACGACCGGCTATTACCACCTGCCGACACTGGCGACCGGTGTTGCGCCTGCCAACATCCTCGCCCAGGAGGAAGTGTTCGGCCCGGTGCTCGCCACCATGAGCTTCCGCAACACCGAGGAGGCGGTCGAGCTCGCCAACAACACCCGTTATGGCCTTGCCGCCTCGGTGTGGAGCGAGAATGTCAATCTGGCACTGCATGTCGCGCCGCAGCTCAAGGCCGGCGTGGTCTGGGTCAACGGCACCAACATGTTCGACGCCGCCTGCGGCTTCGGCGGCTATCGCGAGTCAGGCTTCGGCCGCGAGGGCGGGCGCGAGGGGCTGGAGGAGTATCTGGCGCCCAGCGAGCCGCATGGGCCGGTCATCAAGCCTGCGGCGGCACCGAAGGCAGCCGCGCGCGACAATGGCGAGAGCCACGGTATCGACCGTACCGCCAAGCTGTTCATCGGCGGCAAGCAGGTGCGCCCCGACGGCAACTATTCGTTGCCGGTGCTGACACCCAAGGGCAAGCTCGCGGGCGAGGTCGGCCTAGGTAGCCGCAAGGACATCCGCGACGCGGTCTCGGCGGCGCGCGGCTGCAAGGCCTGGCCGGAGGCGACAGTCTACAACCGCGCGCAGGTGCTCTACTACCTCGCCGAAAACCTGTCGGGCCGCACGGAGGAGTTCGCCGCCCGCATCTCGGAACTGACCGCTGCCAGCCACAAGGTGGCGAAGGCCGAGGTGGAAACCTCGATCGAGCGGCTGTTCTATTATGCCGGCATGGCCGACAAATTCGAGGGCCGGGTGCACCAGCCGCCGGCCCGCACGGTGACGCTGGCGCTGCACGAGCCTGTTGGCGTCATCGGCATCGTCGCTCCCGACGAGGCCCCGCTGCTCGGGTTGGTCTCGCTCGTCGCTCCGGCACTGGCCATGGGCAACACGGTGGTCGTGGTGCCCTCGACCACGGCGCCGCTGGTCGCCACCGATCTCTACCAGGTGATCGAATATTCCGACCTGCCGGCGGGTGCGATCAATATCGTCACCGGCCACACCGCCGAGCTTGCCGCGGTACTTGCCAAGCATGACGACGTCGACGGCCTCTGGGTCGTCGCCGAGGCCGAGACCTGCGCCAAGGCTGAAGCGGAATCGACGGGCAACCTCAAGCGCGTCTGGACCGGCCATGGCCGCGGTCTCGACTGGCCAACCGCCCAGGGCGAGGCCTTCCTGCGCCGCGCCGTCGAGGTCAAGAACGTCTGGGTGCCGTATGGGGATTAAGGGAATAGGGGAATAGGGGAATAGGGGAATAGGGGAATAGGGGAATAGGGGAATAGGGGAATAGGGAGTAACATACTGCCTTACTCCCCTACTCCCTCAGCTAATCTTCGAAAGCAGTATCACCAGCGTCGCCGCATCCTTGGCGGACAGCGGCGACAGCGTCTCGGTGGTAATCGTGCGCGCCAGCGGCACAAGCTGGTCGATCATCTGCCGCCCTTCGCCGGTCAGGCGCACCATCAGCCGCCGCTTGTCGACCTCGTGCTTGGCCAGTTGCACCAGCCCGCGCGCGGCGAGCCGGTCGATCACGCCCTTGACCGTCGCCGCATCCATGGCGATCAGCCCGCCGAGCTGGTTTTGCGAGGTCTCGCCGACATCGCGCAACTTGGCCAGTGCCGCGAATTGCGGCGGCGTCAGGTCGCCGATATGCGAGGCGAAGATCGCCAAATGGCGCTGGTGCGCCTTGCGCAGAATGAACCCGATCTGCCCCTGCAATTGATAGTCGCCCTCGGCTGGTTCAGGGCTCATCTCAACCCGTCCCAGGCCTTGATGTCGGAGGCCTTCAATCCACCCATGCGGTCGTGGATGCGCGGCCCGCAAGTCATGACCAGTGCGAAGACGATCTCGTCGGGACGCGGACCGTCCGGCACGCCGACTTCCATGGCGTCGAAATGGCTGCGCACATAGGCTGCGTTGATGTGCCCGACCGGCACGTCCATGCGCGCGCCGAAGCCGCCGAGTTTCTTGGCCGAAGGCACGATCGCCTTGGCCTCGCCCAGCCTTTCGCGCATGGCGTAGCCGCCGGGCACATGCCACAGCGCCCCATGTTCGAGTTCGCCCGCACTGCCGACGATGGCACCCTTGCCATAGCCGTCGATGGCCTTGGCATCGCTGCCAAGCGCCGCGATCAGCCGGTCGGTCAGCATCAGCCCGAGCGGCTTGAGATCGTCCATGGCGCTCTGCAGATCCTCGACATAGCGCCCGGCGAACGGGTTCTTCACCACCGCAAGTGCGGCCGCACGTCGTCGCGGCTCGCGGGCGGGCGGCCCACCGTCGTGGAATATCTCTTCGACGGTCACCGCAATCTTGCGGATCGGAAACTCATGCATGGCTCAGTACCCCCCTCGTGAACCGCTCAGCCGGCATGCCGCTGACACGATGTTCGCCTGCAAGGAATAGCACGGCAGTCTGGATCGACCCTTGCCGCCGCATCTGGTCGGCGACCGCAAGCCCCGCGTCGAGCGCTCGGAAGATCTCCCGGGGCGTCAGCAAGCCGACGCCGGTGGTCGCCAGCCTGTCGCCGAGATCGCTGTCGGGTGCCAGTTCGCACGCAGGCCTGCGCACGATTGCCGGGTGGCCGGGCAGGTCGACGGCGTTGGCGACCAGCGTCGCCGCTGCGTCCGCCGCCGCCCCGTTCGCGGCAAGCACCGTCACCGCATCGGCGATGCCGCGCGAAAAGCTGCGCCCGCGCCAGCCGCTGGTGGCGATGCCGCGCACCGGGTCCTGCCAGCGGATCGTCATCCGGTCGGCGAGACCATGGCCGGTGCCGGCGATGGCTGCCGACATCTGCTGGCCAGGGGCGAGGTACAGCGCGATGTCGCCGCCATTGTTGACATAGGCCCGGTCGAGCCGGCTTCCGGCAACCATTGCCGCCAGCATCTCGTCGGCCACCGAGCCGGCGACGGCAGCCATCGGCGTGATGAACTGTTCGGCCAGCGGCGCGACCGCCGCCTCCATGCGTCGTGCCGTCGGGCCGGTGAAGCGCCGGGGACTGGTCGAAGCCGGTCGGCGCAGCTCGGTCAGCTCTTCGACCAGTTCGGGCAAGATGGTCTGGAAGCGTTCGACCGCCTGGCTGTAGGCGGCATGCAACTCGTCCTTGGCGCCGAAACCCTCGACGATCAGGTCGATCGGGCCGTGGTTGAGATGCAGCCGGCGTCCGTCCGGCAGCCAGCTTGCCTGGGGTCCGTTCATGACGATCCGCCCGGCGCCCGGCGCAGTTGCGCCAGTGGCGGCCACGGATTGTCGGCACAGGCCCGGGCCTCCGCCCGCTCGTTGAAATATTCGCCGCCGCGGGCGAGCACGTCGCCGATGCTCCTGATCTCGGCGGCATGTCCGCCGAGCAGCAGATAATCGTCCTTGCGCAGCGTGAACTCGATCGGCGCCACCAGCGCCGGGGTCGGCACATAGCCGAAGGCGCCATCGGGGACGCGCGTGACGTCGACCATCAGTGTGATGCCGCCCCCCGGCCAGACATAGACCGGCGCGCCGCCGACCGTCACATAGGTCTTCAGTCCATGGACGGAGCGCGTCAGGTTGACGGGGTTTTCGGTGACCCCGGCGCGCAGCGAGCCGCCTGCGCCGCCGACGAACAGAACGGTGCACAAAGCCGGCTCACAATTGTCCTCGATCAGCCCAACGGATTTGCGCAGCCGTTCGGGAAACGGCTTTTCGACCGGCCTCAGCTGGTCGTCGAGCTCGTAATAGGCGAACTGTTCGCCTGTCGTCGACACCATCAGCAGCGTGAGCCCGGGGCGGGCGCCCTTCTTGGCGTTCCAGTCGCCGAGGATGGAGAGCGGGTCGGAGATACTGGTGCCGCCCCAGCCGAGCCCAGGCTCCGAGACCTTGAAATAGCGCCCCGGCGTGGATTTTCGCCCGAGGATTCTTATCCCCGTGTCTTCCCAGCCCAGCACCTTTCCGGCCTGGTGTTCGGAAACGACACCGGTGATGTGATCGTCGACCACCACCACCTCGTCGACCAGCCCGCGCCATTGCGTGGCGAACATGCCGATGGCCGCCGAGCCGCAGCCGACGCGCATGCGGTGTTCGGTCTGGCCGTCGATGACCGGCGCCTTGCCGGCTTCGACCACAATGGTCGCGCCGCTGTCGATGGTCAGTTCCACCGGCTTCTTGTTGCAGAGGTCGAGCAGGGTCTCGCAGGTCACCCGGCCCTCGGATTTCGAACCGCCGGTGAGGTGGTGCACGCCGCCGAGCGACAGCATCTGCGAGCCGTATTCGCCCGTCGTCACATGGCCGACCGCTTCGCCCTGCGCGCGCACAGTCGCCGTTTCAGGTCCGAGATGGCGGTCGGTGTCGATCTTCACCTTGACGCCGCAGTAGGAGAAGATGCCTTCGGTGACGACAGTCACCAGGTCGACGCCCTCGACCTCCTGGCTGACGATGAAGGGAGCCGGCTTGTAGTCGGGGTAGGTCGTGCCGGAACCGATGGCGGTGACGAAACGCCGGCCGGTGTTGACAAGCTCGCCGTCCCAGGCCTCGCCGCCGAACGGCACCAGCGGGGCGCCGCTTTCGACCGCAAAGTCGAGCACGCGCACGGGGTCGCAGCGCACGATGCGGCCGCCGAAATTGCCGTAACGGTCGCAGGCGCCGGTGCGGCCCTCGGCGATGTAGCACATGACAGGGCAGGCATCGCAGCGCAGCTTTTCGCCCGCCTGCCTGTCGCCGGGCTCATGCGTCTCGAAGCGTTCGGAGAGCTCGTTCATCGGCGCGCCTCCTGGATTGCCGCCAGGATGCGCGACGGCGTTGCCGGCACCTTGGTCACCAGAACGCCGGTGGCGTGGCGGATGGCGTTGAGGATCGCCGGTGCTGTCGGGATCAGAACGTGTTCACCCAAGCCCTTGGCGCCGAAGGGTCCTTCCGGGTCCGGAACTTCCACCAGGATGGTCTCGATCGGCGGAACGTCGCCGATGGTCGGGATCAGGTAGTCGTGCAGGTTTTCTGTCCGGCCGGGGATGTATTCTTCCATCAGCGCCATGCCGATGCCCTGGGCGATACCGCCCTCGATCTGTCCTTCGGCGAGCAGCGGATTGATCGCGCGGCCGACATCGTGGGCTGCGGTGATTTTGACCAGCCTGACCGTACCCAATGCCATGTCGACCTCGAGCTCGGCGATCTGCGCGCCATAGCCGTAGACGGCATAGGGCTTGCCCTGGCCCTTGGCGTCGAGCGGCGTGGTGGGCGGGTCGTAGCTCTCTTCTGCCGCAAAGACCAAGCCGTCGCCGTCGGGCTTTAGCAGCGCAAGATCGATGCGCCGCCGCTCGCCGCCTTCATGCACCAGCAGCAGGCCGCCGGGCAGCAATTGCAGCGATGCCTCGGCCGAGACATTGGCATAGCGCAGCACCTTTTCGCGCAGCGTCCGCGTCGCCTTCTCCGCCGCCTTGCCCGAGACATAGGTCTGGCGAGACGCCGAGGTCTTGCCGGCATCGGGCGTGATCGACGTGTCCGCGCCGCGCAAGACGAAATCGCCGAGCGGCAGGCCGAGCGCGTCGGCAGCGATCTGGGCGATCACCGTGTTCGATCCCTGGCCGATGTCGACTGCGCCCTGGTGCAGCGCCACCTTGCCGTCGGGGGTGATGCCGAGCTTGATGGTCGAGGGGTTGGGCAGCGAGGTGTTGCCGCAGCCGTACCAGCACGAGGCGATGCCGACGCCGCGCCTGACACCGACCTGGGATACATTGAAGGCCTCCGCCTCAGCCAAAGCGCGCCGCCAATGCGGCTCCAGTGCGGCGAGGCAGTCGATGATGCCGACGCCGGTTTCGAGACGCTGGCCGGTCACTGTTTCGGAGCCGTTTCGAAGCGCATTCTGCAAGCGAAACTGCAACCGATCGATGTCGAGCCTGTCGGCCAGCTCGTCATAAAGGGTTTCCTGCATCAGCGTTGCCTGCGGCACGCCGAAACCGCGGAAGGCGCCCGACACCGGGCCGTTGGTGTGGATGGCGCGGGCATTGGCGCGATAGTTCGGCGTGGCATAGGGGCCCGATGCATGCACCGGCACGCGGTTGGCGACGGTGGGCCCGAAACTGGCATAGGCGCCGGTGTTGAAATCGCCGGCAAAGATCATCCCGCGGATCATGCCGTCGGCATCGGTGCCGATCGTCGCCTGCATCGAAGCGGGATGGCGCTTGGTGGTCGAGGCCATCGATTCCGTGCGCGTGTAGGCAAGCGCCGCCGGCCGGCCGGTCTTCAGCGCGACGAGGCCGATCAGCGGCTGCAGCGAGACATCGATCTTCGAGCCGAAGCCGCCGCCGGTCGCAGTCGGCACGATGTGGACCTTGTCCGGTGCAAGGCCGAGGATGCGCGCCGTGTCGTCCCGGTCCATGTGCGGCGCCTGCGTACAGGCGACGATGGTGAGCACGCCGTCGTTGACGAATGCATAGCCGGCTTCCGGTTCGATATAGGCATGCTCGACATAGGAGGTTTCAAAGCTGCCAGACACGACGACAGCCGCGTTGGCGAGCGCCGTTTTGGCATCGCCATGCTCGACCACGCCTTGCACGAGGAGATTGCCAGGCCGGCTGGAATGGATCAGTGCCGCCCCCGTCGCCTGTGCCGCGGCAGGCTCCATCACTGCCGGCAGTTCGCGCCATTGCACCGGGAACCTGGCGAGGTCCAGTTCGCGAGCCGCCCAGCTTTCGCAGGCGACGAGCGCGATAGCCTCGCCGCGAAACCGGGTTTCGCCTTCGGCCAAAGCCGGCTGGTCGGCGAAGGGCGGGATGACACCGAAGCAATTGATCCCGGGAATGTCCGCGGCAGTGAAAACCGCGACCACGCCGGCATTGTCCGCCACATACGCCTCAAGGTCGCCGAAGCTGAACGCTGAGCGGTGATGCGGTGAGCGGACGACCAGTACCGACAGCGCATCCGCCGGGAACGAATCGCCGCCGAATTTCTCCGCCCCGGTCACCTTTGCCACGCCGTCGAGCCTGACCGGCGAGGCGCCGACGGCATGGCCTGCGGGCGGGAGGCTAAAGTCCGGGACACGGCCTGGTATGTGTTGATGCGCCTCCATCACCGCTGCCACGATCTTGCGGTAGCCGGTGCAGCGGCACAGAACGCCACCGAGCGCCTCCTGCACTGCGGCTTCGCCAGGGGACGCATTGCGTTCGAGCAGTGCGGTGGCCGCCACCAGGATTCCAGGGGTGCAGATGCCGCATTGTGCGGCGCCATGCGCCAGCAATGAGGCCTGGAGCGCGGACAGGCCGTCGCCGCCCAGGCCCTCGACCGTGCGCACGGCAGCACCTTCCACCGAAGCCATCGGCAACAGGCAGGCGCAGACCGGCTCGCCGTCGAGCATCACGGTGCAGGCGCCGCAGTCGCCAGCATCGCAGCCGACCTTGGTGCCGGTGAGCCCGAGTTCATCGCGCAGGACCGATGACAGTCGCCGCATCGGCGCCGCCGATACCGACACCGGTGCGCCGTTGACGGTGAAGCTGATCGGCGCGCGGTCGTTTTTCATGCCGCCGCACGTCTGTCGCTTGCGCCGGCGGCCTGCACAAGCGCGCGCGTCACGATTTCCCGCGCCGCGGCTCGCCGATAGGCCGCGCTGCCACGCACGTCGTCGATCGGCGCCAACTCGTCGAAGGTGACGCTGCCGACGATCCTTTCGATGAACTCCGGTGGCTGGCCGGCCAAATCGCGCTCGAGCCGATGCAGCCGCTGCGCTACCGCCGAGCACGAACCCACCGCGACCGCCGCCGTTGCAATGCGTCCTTCGCCGTCGAGAATGACCCGTGCTGCTGCCATGGCGATCGAAATCACCAGGTAGCGCCGCGCCCCGAGCTTGTAGAAGGCGGAGTTGCCGGCAGTTGCCGCCTTGGGAACCCGCACCGCTGTCACCATCTCGTCCTCCCGCAGGATGGTCTTGCGGTTGCCGAGGATGAACTGGTCTAGCGGAACAATCCGCGTTGCGCGCCGCGATCGCAACTCGACCTCGGCGTCGAGCACCTGCAACGCCGGAACACCGTCCGCTGCCGGAGAGGCGTTGCAGATGTTGCCGGCGACCGAAGCCACGTTCTGGATCTGGATCGAGCCGATTTCGCGCGCCGCCTGCTTCAGCGCATCGAAGGCGGGAGGCAGCGGGGTGCGGAGCAACTCCGTCCAGTTTGTCCGGGCTGCGATGATGAAATGGCTGTCGGTCTCGGCGACGCCGCGCAGCGCGGCGATGCCGTTGATATCGATGACGTCCTGCTGCAGGGGGCGACTGCCGAGGGCGGGGTAGAAGTCGGTCGCTCCCGCCACAATACGCCACGACCCTTCGCTGAGCAGCGCGAGCGCTTCTTCGAGCGTCTTGGGTTTCGCGTAACGGGTCACGCAATGCCTCCCGGCATGTCGCCGGACAAACTCATTCGCATGCAAATGATAACTCGCTGCGACCTTTTGTCAAAGCCCGTAACGTTGGGTGAGGGTGGTCCTCGTGAACTGCAACGGCCAGTTTGACGGTTGACGCGGGCGGCCATCTGGCCGAGTTTCGGCGCTCGCCAAGACGGCGGTCCCACTCGACGCAGGTTTGATGGAGGCTCCATGGCTGGTGATGCGCTCATCGTCATCGACATACAGAACGATTTTTGCCCCGGCGGCGCGCTTGCCGTGTCAGGCGGCGACGAGATCATGCCACTGGTCAACGATCTCATCCGCAACACCGAGCATGTGCTGTTGACGCAGGACTGGCACCCGGCAGGCCACTCCAGCTTTGCCTCCAGCCACCAGGGCAGGCAGCCGTTCGAGTCCATCGACATGCCCTACGGCGCCCAGACGCTTTGGCCCGACCATTGCATCCAGGGCAGCAAGGGTGCCGATTTCCATTCCGGCCTCGCCTGGGCAAAGTCCGAGCTGGTCATCCGCAAGGGCTTCCGCGCCGGCATCGACAGCTATTCGGCCTTCTTCGAGAACGATCATCTGACGCCGACCGGCCTTGCCGGCTATCTCAACGAGCGCGGCATCGACTCGATCACTCTGGTAGGTCTTGCGACCGATTTCTGCGTGGCCTATTCGGCGCTCGATGCGGTCAGGCAGGGGTTTGCGACGACGGTGCGGCTCGATGCCTGCCGCGCGATCGATCTCGGCGGCTCGCTCGACATCATGATCGGAAAGATGCGCGACGCCGGCGTCAAGCTCGTTTGAGCATTGGCGATCGCCTACTGGATAAACCGGCGTTTGCGTCGGCTTGAGGGGACGAAATGAAACTCTTGCATATTGCTGCAGCTCCCTTGGCGCTGTTCGGGTTGCTGCTGACCGCCGGTTCGGCTTTTGCAGCGGAAGCTGGATTGCCCGGTGCCGCGATGTCGTTGTGGTGGGCGCTGCCTTTTGCCGGCTTGCTGCTTTGCATTGCCACTGGGCCGCTGCTCTATCCCCACGTCTGGGAGCACCATTACGGCAAGATCACAGCCCTCTGGGCGGCCCTCGTCGTCGTGCCGATGGCGATTGCGTTCGGCACGGCTGTCTCCGCCGAGGCGGTGCTGCATGCCTTGCTGCTCGAATACATGTCCTTCATCATCCTGCTGTTCGGGCTGTTCACCATCGCCGGCGGCATCCTGGTCGCCGGCAACATCCACGGCACGCCCATGGTCAATGGCGCGTTGCTGCTGATAGGTGCTGCGCTTGCCTCGGTGGTCGGCACGACAGGCGCGTCGATGATCCTGATCCGCCCGATCATCCGTGCCAACGACAACCGGCCGTTCAACGCCCATGTCGTCGTCTTTTTCATCTTCCTGGTGTCCAACATCGGCGGCTCGCTGACGCCGCTCGGCGACCCGCCACTGTTCGTCGGCTTCCTCCGCGGCGTCGATTTCTTCTGGACCACGGCCAATCTGTGGCGCGAGACGCTGTTCGTCGGCGGCATCGTGCTCGCTACCTTCCTCGCACTCGACTGGTTCCTGCACAGCCGCGAGCAGGGCCAGCCCAAGATCAAGGACCCGACACCGGACTCCAAGGTCCGCATCCGCGGCGTCGCCAACATCGTCCTGCTGGGCGGTGTCATCGGCGCTATCCTGCTGTCGGCTTCGTGGAAGCCCGGCATCGCCTTCACCATTCAGGGCGTGCACGTCGAACTGCAGAATCTCGTCCGCGACGCCATCATCGTGGTGCTTGCGCTCGTCTCGCTGCGCATCACCCGTAAGGAGTACCGCGCCGCTAACGGCTTCAACTGGGGCCCGATCCTTGAAGTGGGCAAGCTGTTTGCCGGCATCTTCGTCTGTATCGTGCCGGTCATTGCCATTCTGCGGGCAGGGGTCGACGGTGCCTTTGCGCCATTGGTGTCGATGGTCACCGGGCCGACTGGCGCACCCAACGACCTCGCCTATTTCTGGCTCACCGGCATACTGTCGTCTTTCCTCGACAATGCGCCGACCTATCTCGTGTTCTTCGAGCTGGCCGGCGGCGATCCTAAGGAGCTGATGACCACGTTTGCCTCGACGCTGGCGGCGATCTCGGCGGGCGCGGTGTTCATGGGCGCCAACACCTATATCGGCAACGCGCCCAACTTCATGGTCTATGCCATTGCGCGCGAGAGCGGGGTCAGGATGCCCGGCTTCTTCGGCTACATGCTGTGGTCGGGCGCGGTGCTGATCCCGACCTTCCTGATCGCCGGCTTTGTGTTCTTCGGGTGAGGGGCAGCTCCCCCTCATCCGGCCGCTGCGCGGCCACCTTCTCCCCGTTGGGGAGAAGAGGTTGGCGGTGACCTTTCAGAGCTCCTCTCCCCAGCGGGGAGAGGTCTGCCGAGCGAAGCGGAGGCAGGGCGAGGGGGCTCTACCCCACGCCGACATAGCGCCTGACCAGCGCCGGATCGTCGCGCAGCCGTGCGACGTCCACCGTCTCGCGGTTGCGGCCGTTCTCGATGAAGGCGACACGGTCGGCAACCGATAGCACCGCATCCACCCGCTGTTCCACCAGGATGGTCGAAACCCCGCGCTCGCGTAAGCCGGCCACCGTCTCGCGGATCCTGGCGATCATCGACGGCATCAGCCCCTCGGTCGGTTCGTCGAGCAGCAGCACCTCGGGTTCGAGGCACAGCGCACGCGCCATCGCCAGCATCTGCTGTTCGCCGCCCGACAGCGTGCCGGAGCGCTGCTTCAGCCGGTCGCGCAGCAGCGGAAACAGGTCGAGCACGCTTTCCCGCACCGCCTTGCCCTTTTTGCGCGTCATCAGGCCGATCTCGATGTTCTCGGCGACGGTCAGTTCGGCAAACAGGCGGCGGCCCTGCGGCACGTAGGCGACACCCGCCTTCGGCACCTCATGCGCCGGCAGTTCCGTCAGTTCGCGCGCGCCCAGTTTGATGGAGCCGGCGCGGGCCGGCACCAGACCCATGATCGCCTTCAGCGTCGTCGTCTTGCCGGCACCGTTGCGACCGAGCAGGCACAGCACTTCGCCCTTGCGCAGTTCCAGGTCGAGCCCATGTAGCACCTGCACTTCGCCGTAGAAGCAATAGAGGCCGCCGATCGTCAGCGCCGCGCTCATGCGCTGGCCTCCTGCGCGGTGCCGAGATAGGCTTCCTGCACGGCCGTGTTGGCGCGGATTTCGGCCGGGCTGCCCTCGGCCAGTATCTTGCCGGCATTGAACACGGTGATGCGCCGGGCCAGCTCCATCACGACCTGCATGTTGTGCTCGATCAGCAGCACTGTGGCGTCCCTGGCGATCTCGCGCACCAGGGCGATGAAGCTATCGATCTCGCCGTCCGAAAGGCCCTGCGTCGGCTCGTCGAGGATGAGCAGGCGCGGCTTGAGCGCCAGTCCCATCGCAACTTCCAGCAAGCGCTGGTGGCCGTAGGCCAGCGCGCCGGCTTGTTCGTGCGCGCGGGCGGCCAGACCGACGCGCTCCAGCGCTTCCATCGCGCCCTGCCGCACCGCGCCACGCGATCTGCCGTCGGTCAGCGTGCGCTGCACCGGCAGGGCCACGTTCTCGTAGGCGCTGAGATTGGCGAACACGCTGGTGATCTGGAACGTGTAGGCGATGCCGCGCCGCACCCTGAGATGCGCCGGCATGTCGGTGATGTCCTCGCCGTCGAACACGATGGTTCCCGCACTCGGCGCATAGCGCCCGCAGACGAGGCTGACAAAGGTCGTCTTGCCGGCGCCATTGGGACCGATCACCGCCCGGATCTCGCCTGGCTCGATCGAGAAATCGACATTGTCGACGGCGCGCAAGCCGCCGAAGTGACGCGACAGTCCTTTCGTCGTCAGAAGCGGCGTCATGGCAGCCACCTGAGCCAGCGTTCGCGGAGTGTGCCGAGCACGCCCTTGCGGAAATAGAGCACCAAAAGGATCAGCACCGCGCCGACCACCAGCATGTAGGCCGAGGTGTAGCCGCTGGTGATGTCGATGACGTAGTACATGAACAGCGTGCCGATCAGCGGCCCGAGCGTCGTTGCGGCACCGCCGAGCAGTGCCCAGAGCAGCGGCAGGATCGAATATTGCACCGAAGCGAAGGTCGAGCCGACATAGCCGAACAGCAGCGCGTAGGCGGCGCCCGCTGCCGCGCAGATAACGCCCGATATCACCACCGCCGTAAGCTTGTTGGCGAAGGTGTCGTAGCCGAGCATCCTGGTCCGCTCCTCGTTTTCGCGGATGGCGACCAGCACGCGGCCGTGGCGCGAGCGTACGATGGCGAGCGTGGCGAACAGGGCTGCAGCAAACAGCGCCACCGCCAGCAGGTAGCGCGTGGTTGGGTTGGTCAGGTCGAGCGTTGCGGTGCCGAGCGTGATCCGCCGCGCCTGCTGCTGCAGCACCAGCCCTTCGTCGCCGCGCGTCCATTCGCCGAAATAGAGCGTGGTGAGGTAAAACACCTGGGCGAACATCATGGTCACGATCATGAAGGCGACGCCCGATGTCCGGAGCGCCAGCAGGCCGATGACCAGCGACATGACAAGGCCTGCACTGACCCCGCCGGCAAAGGCCGCCGGCACGCCCCAGCCGAGATGGTAGAGCGGCAGGCCGGCGCCATAGAGCCCTGCGGCGAAGAACATGGCATGGCCGAGGCTGAGCAGCCCGACATAGCCGAACAGCAGATTGTAGCCCATGGCGAAGACGGCGAGCACCAGCACCCGCGCCAGCACGCCATGATGATATTCGGGCAGTACGAAATTCAGCGCGACGAGCAGGGCTATGACCGCCACATGCAACGCGTAGACCTTTGCCGTCGCTTCGCCTCCGATCATTTCGCTGCCGTTCCGAACAGGCCCTGCGGCCGGAACACCAGCACCATGGCGACAATGAGCGTTGCAATGATCTTGGCGAGCGTCGGCGAGAAGAACACCGAGATGATGCCGTCGGACACGCCGATCAGAAGGGCGGCAATGACCGTGCCGCGCAGCGAGCCGAGCCCGCCGATGATGACGACGATGAACGATAGCAGTAGAGGGTCGAGCCCCATCAGGTAATGCGCCTGCTGGATCGGCACGATCAGCACGGCGGCGATCGCGGCGAGCATGGCGCCGAGCGCGAACACCGCGCCATAGACGCGTCCGACTGGGATGCCGAAGGCCTGCGCCGTCTCGCGGTCATACTGCGTCGCCCGCATCACCAGCCCGATGCGCGTGCGCGTCAGCACGAACCAGGTGGCGAGCAGCAACAGCGCCGAGGCCGCAATGATCGACAGCTTGTAGCCGGAATAGCCAAACCAGGGCAGTTGGATGCGGTAGTTGAACGGCGGCGCCACCGGCCGCGCCTCGGGGCCGTAGAAGGTCAGCGCCAATTGCTGGATGATGTAGAGCAGGCCGATGGTGGCGACGATGGTGGCTTCCGGGTTGTATTCGACGCGGCGCAGCACCAGCCGCTCCGACACCCAGGCAATGGCGCCGACGATCAGCGGCGACACCACCAAGGCGACCGCGAAGCCAAATGCGGGATGGCCGGTGAGTGTGGTGGTGATCGCCCATGCCAGAACGGCGCCCAGCATGAAGAACTCGCCATGGGCGACGTTGACGATGCGCATCACGCCGAACACCAGCGACAGGCCGAGTGCCGTCAGTGCCAGCACCGCCGAGGTGACCAGCCCTTCGAGCGTGGCGAGCAGGAGATGCGGGAAGAAGGCCATTCAGGTGCGGCGTCCTTACCCTCCCCCTTGTGGGGAGGGTGACCGCGAAGCGGTCGGGTGGGGGTACAAAGGCTCAGTTAAGCGGTTGGCAACCCCCACCCCGGCGCTTCGCGCCGACCCTCCCCACAAGGGGGAGGGTGGGGTGCCGCACCCTCACAGCGGCTGCGTCGTGTAATCACCTTCCGGTTCGTACATGCCGTCCTCGATCGACGTCCGGTGCACGACGTTGAGCTTGCCGCCTTCGACCTTGGAGATGTTCTGGTGGCCGAAGACCTGGTGGATCTTGCCGTTGAACTTCTTGTCGCCTTGGGGATGCTCGGGGCCTTCCTTGAATTCGGTCAGCGCCTCGGTCGCCTCGACCAACTTGGCACGGTCCTCCGGCCCCTTGTAGCCCGAATCCTCCATCGCCTTCTTGATGACGTAGAGCGTCTCCCAGCAGCCGAACATGTGGGCCGCGGTCGACACGTCCTTGGCGTCTGTCGTCGAGGCGCCATTGTCGTCGATGCCGACGGCCGCGCGATAGGCTTTCTGCGCCTCGCTGTCATTGGCCTGGGCGTAGCGCGGCGAACCTTCCCAGAAATGGCTGCCGTCGAGGAACTCGAGGCCCGGGCTGTTGATGTCGACGGCTTCGAGCGAGTCGATGAAACCAAACAGCTGCGGCTTGTTCGAGCCGTAGAATTCGCCGAGTTCCTTGACGAAGGTCAGAACGCCTGGGCCGACCATGACGTGGTACAGCACCTCGGTGTCGGCCGGGATCTGCGGCAGGTATTTGGTGAACGAGCTTTCGGTCGGCGGGATCGGGATTTGCGCCACCACCTCGCCGCCCTGTGCCTTGATGGCGGGCGCGAAATAGTCGCGGTGATCGTAGCCGAATGCATAGTCCGGATAGATCATCGTCACCTTCTTGCCGAGGTTGGCGGCGACCCAGGGCGCGACCGAGGTGACCTGCGAGCGCACGTCGGTGATGCCCGGCTGGAACACCCAGCGGTTCAGCTTGCCCGAGGCGACGTGGTAGCCCTCGCTGACGACGTAATAGGGGATCTTGAGCTCGCCGGCGGTCGGCGCCGAGCCGACGACGACGTGGGAAAACAACGTGCCGAAGACAATGTCGGTCTTGTGCTGGCTGGCGAACTTGGCGACCACTTCGGCGCCGCGCTTGGGGTCGGTGCCGTCATCCTCGACGATGATCTCGACCGGGCGGCCGTTGATGCCGCCGGCATCGTTGATCAGCTTGACCGCGGCGTTGGTGGTCTTCTCGTACCAGCGGCCATAGGCGGCGCCGATGCCGGTGCGGTGGGCCTGGAAGCCGATCTTGATCGGCGCCGACGACTGCGCCTGCGAATAGCGCACGAAGCCCGGTGCGGCCATCAGACCGGCGCCTGCGGCCAGACCCTTGAGTGCGGTGCGGCGCGTCAGGCCTGATTTGCCGAGGTCGAAGAAGCGTTTGCTGTCAGTCATGCCCTATCCCCTTGCCGTGCGTTTTGACCAACGTTCGCGTGGATGTGAAGCCGTTCCCCCCTGAACATGGACCGGGGCGAAAAATTGCATGTATACAAACTAGATCACCAATCCCCGGAGGTGGCAATAGTTGCTTCCCCAAGGTCAAAACCAGCTGCATTTGCACTATCCGGCCGTGGCTGTCGAGAGCAGCCAGAGGCCGAAAACAGTGTAGCCGATCATCAGCAATGTCAGCGGCAACTGGCTAAGCGAGGCGCGGGCCGCGGAGGGGTGCAGCCGCCAGGCGAGCAGGTGGGCGACAAGCACCGCCAGCACGTGTCCGCCGACGATCGCCGTCGCCTGCAGGTTCCACAGCAACCAGGCGGAATTCGCGCCCATGGCGACGCCGGCCTCGACCGGCATATGCGCCGTGCCGAACAGGTTCCAGCCGCGCGCGAACGGGTCCGACAGCGCCACCAGCGCGTATTGGCCGTTGACCAGCAGCGATGTCAGGTAGTGCGAGAAATGATAGGCGTGCGCGATCGGAACGATCGACCAGACGAACAGGCAGGTGGATTTTTGGAGGGGCTGTGTGCTGCGAACCAGCCTTTCGCCGACAAGGACGGCGAGCAGGCCGATCGCGGCAAGCAGGATAAACATCGCCGCCAGGCCGAGGCTGTTGGTGGCGACAAGTGCCGAGCGGCCGGGCAATTCGAGCGGGTTGATACCGTTGAGGCCAAGCCAGAAGAAGGTCTTGGAAAAGCCGTCGAAGGACACCGAAGCCAGTGTCGCGAGCAGGAACAGCGCTCCCGAGGGCGGCAGCGCTTCGGCCTCGTTGAGCTTGGCGCCGGGCCAGCACAAGGCGAGCTTCAGCCCGTTGCCCTGTCGGTCGCCCTCGACAATACCGAAGTGCGCGATCATGGCGAAGAACGCCGACAAAAACTCGCCCTGCCGGCTCCAGCGCTCGAAGCCGAAGGCGAGCATGGCGGCGAAGGAGAACAGCCAATAGCTGCCGACGGCGATGGCGAGGCGCGCCGGGTCGTCGGGGGCGGGGTAGATCAGCTCGAACCAGGCGAAGGCAAAGAACAGGATGAAGGCCGGCCAATAGCCGACCCAATCGGGCAGGCGCAGCGGGCTGTCGCCCCCGGCCTTGGCGCCGAATGCTCGACTGACCAGGCGATACGGCCCGTACCATGGGTTGAGCCAATGCCACAGATTGCCGAACAGGCCCTGGGCCAGCGTCAGCCCGACCCAGAGCAGTGTCCAGATCGTCAGCGGCAGCGGGTTGGACAGCGGGTCGCGTGAGCCGATGAACCCGGCGGCGACAAGAGTTGCGAAGACGGCGAAGGACACGAGGCTGACAGGCAGCCGCAGGTCGGGGATCGAACCGAGCGGCAAACGCCGGCGCCAGAAGGCTGTCAGCCGCTCCGGTGGCAGCAGCGCCAACACCAGGAAAGATGCTGCCACGGCCAATGCTGCGCCGGCTATGTAATGGCCGGTCGGCAACAGCAGGACATGGCCGCGGTCGGAGGCATGGGCGAGCGCGGGCAGGGTTTGCGATGCGGTTATGGCGCATGCGGCGAGCATCGCCGCCGCGCTGCGCCGAATGGTCATGGCTGTGTTGGTTCCCCGCATCACGCTCCCGATGTGCCATATGGCTTGGGTCGCGGGAAGGCATTTGCCTTCTCCCCTTGTGGGAGAAGGTGCCCCGCAGGGGCGGATGAGGGGTGTTGGACGGAGTGCGGCGTTTCCGAATTCCCTCCGAGAGCGCCCATTTCTCCAAACTCTCGTTTCTTCCAACACCCCTCATCCGTCTTGGCGCTGCGCGCCAATCCACCTTCTCCCACAGGGGGAGAAGGCAGGTCGCGCGCTTCCGCCCCGCCCGGTGTTCTTGTCCCGCTCAGTCGGCTTTCACCGCCTTGGGGGCTCATCACCCAGCAGGAGATCCGACCTCCCGCCAGCCCGGCACCGGCGCTTTCGCCCGCTGTCTGGTGCCACGCGGAATGGTTACAGATGGTGACAGTTTGCGCTTGGTGGGCCATTCCATTCTGGACCGCAGCGGCAACTGCCGCGTCACGGCATGGATCCCCGGGTCTCCGCACGTCGCTTCGCTCCTGCTCCGCCCGAGGATGACGAAGGCATCCGGCTTCGCGGCCAATCGTCAACGTCAGAGATTGGTAAGTCGACGGAACTGTTCCTCGTCTTATCCGCCGGTGTCCTGGCATTCCCTGCTAATTGCAAATTTCGGCGACTAGCCGAAAGCCAGCATGCCTCGTCATCCTCGGGCGGAGCAGGAGCGAAGCGACGTGCGGAGACCCGGGGATCCATGCCGTGACGCGGCAGTTGCCGCTGCGGTGCAGAAAAGCCCGAAGCGACCAAGCGTGGAAAAACCCTCCACCTTCGATGGGACCAGCCCGTGCCGCCCCCCAAACCCGGCTTAAACCTTCACCAACTGTTCCACCCGATCCTTCTCGCCGAAGATGCGGAGGTAGCGGGCGATTTCCTTTTTGTCGCCGGTGGCCTTGGCCGGGTTGTCGGAGAGCTTGACCGCGGGGCGGCCGTTGGCCTCGGTGACCTTGCAGACCAGCGAGATGGCGTTGAGCCGGTCGGTTTCCTTGGGCGCGCAGCCCTCGAAATCGTTGGTCAGGTTGGTGCCCCAGCCGAAGGACATGCGCACCTTGCCCTCGAAATGGCGGTAGGTCTCGATGATGGTGTCGACGTCCAGGCCGTCGGAGAAGATCAGCAGCTTCGAGCGCGGGTCCTGGCCCTTCTTGCGCCACCACTCGATGATGCGCTCGCCGCCCTCGATCGGCGGGGCGCTGTCGGGGCGGAAGCCGGTCCAGTCGGCGACCCAGTCGGGCGCGTCGCGCAGGAAGGCGGCCGTGCCGAAGGCGTCGGGCAGGACGATCAGGAGATTGCCGCCATAATAGCGCTGCCAGTCGCGCAGCACCTTGTAGGGTGACTGCTTGAGTTCGTCCTCGCTGTTGGCGAGTGCTGCATAGACCATAGGCAGCTCATGCGCGTTGGTGCCGAGCGCCTCGAGGTCGGTGTCCATCGCCAGAAGCACGTTGGAGGTGCCGGTGAAGGCGTCGCCGATGCCTTCCTTGAGCGCCTCCACGCACCAGCGCTGCCACAGGAACGAGTGGCGGCGGCGGGTGCCGAAGTCGGAGATCTTGATCTCGGGCAGCATCTTCAGCTGCTCGGTCTTGTCCCACATCTTGGCCTTGGCGCGGGCGTAGAGCACGTCGAGCGCGAAGGGGCCGAAGGCCTTCATCGCCGAGCGCGAGCGCAGCTCGTTGATGATGGCGAGCGCGGGGATTTCCCACATCGAGGTCAGCACCCACGGGCCGGCGAAGGTCAGCTCATATTGGCCGTCCCGCTTCTCCAGGTGATAGGGCGGCAGCTGGAAGTTCTCGAGCCAGGCGAGGAACTCGGGCTCGAAGATCTGCTTGCGGCCATAGAAATTGTTACCGCCGAGCCAGATCATCTCCTTCTTGGAGAAGCGCAGGGTGCGGGCATGGTCGAGCTGTTCGCGCAACTCGCCCTCGTCGATCTCCTCGGCGAGCTTGACCGACGTCGCGCGGTTGATCAGCGAAAAGGTGGCGTCGACCTTGGGGTGCATGCCCCAGATCATCTGCAGCATCAAAAGCTTGTAGAAGTCCGTGTCGAGCAGCGAGCGGACGATCGGATCGAGCTTCCAGGTGTGGTTGTACACCCGCCTTGCAATATCGGTCCTGGCCATGCCGCTTCATCCTCCTTGGCGCATCCGCCCTGTCGGGCAGGCGCGCGCCGCATCCTCGCTGTTAGCATTGGGATATCGCGCGGGGGCGATCAAGGCGCAGGCGAGAAAAAAGCAGCCTTGGCCCTATGGTTGCATCGGCCGAGCAAGAAAGATGAGGCGGTCCTAATGCTTAGCCGGTCGCCGTTGCTTTCTGCCCGCGGCGCTTGCGGATGCTGATCTGGCCGGTGACGGCCTGTTCGGTGCGCGCCGGTAGCTCCTCGCGTTGGGCGAACAGCCAGTCGATGAAGACCTGGGCGATGGGCGCCGATTTCACCTCGTTGCGGCAGACCACATAGAAGGCGTCGACCGCCGGCACCGACAGGTTGAACGGCGTCACCAGCTGTCCCCTGGCGAGCATGCTCGACGCAGTGACGCTGTCGCCCAGCGCCAGGCCGTGGCCGTGGACCGCGGCTTCGGTGGTCAGGCTCGCGCCCGACATGTGGTGCTGCTGCACCGGCCTAACGTCGAGCGCGTCGGCGGCCGCCAGCCAGGTGTGCCATTCGCGGCCGTCGTCGGCATGCAAAAGCACGTGGTCGGCAAGGTCGCGGACGCTGCGGATCGGCCGGTTGTTGATCAGCGTCGGGCTGACGACGGGAAACAGCTCCAGCGTCGACCATTTTTTCAGCCAGCAGTCGGTCCAGCTGCCGTCGCCATAGAGCACGCAGACATCGACGTCGGGCGCATGGATGTCGCGCGGATCGTTGGAGGCGTTGAGGCGCAGGCTGATGCCGGGATATTGCGAGGTGAAGCCGCCGACACGGGGCACCAACCAGAGCGACAGCAGCGCCGGCACGCAACTGACCGTCAGCTTGCCCGAACTCGTCGGCCGCGTCATGCGCGCGGTGGCCGAGGCGATGCTTTCGAAGGCGCCGGTCACGGCCGGCAGCAGCTCGGCGCCCTGCGGGGTCAGCTTCAGCCGCGAGCCGGCGCGCTCCAGCAGCTTGACCTTGAGCGTTGCCTCCAGCGCCCGGATCTGGTGGCTGATGGCGCCATGGGTGACGTTGAGCTCGCCCGCCGCCTTGGTTAGCGAGCCATGGCGGGCGGTCGCCTCGAATGCGCGCAGCGGGTTCAGCGGGGGCAGGCGCCGGGACATGAAATCTCCGTGTGGAGTGGCGTCGCACTGTGAGAAATTCTCACACCGAAGACCTTAACATTATCAATTGCTATTTCAACGGCGCTGCCGGAAACTCACCGCAATAACAACCAAAAAGCATGCGGGGAACACGAGATATCAGGCTGACCGCCGGGAGCGGACGGCCGCAGGCGATCGTTCCCGCATTGCGACTTTTGAGGAGGCAATCATGGGTTTCGACGTCAACAAGCTTGCCGAGCTGCGCCAGAAATACGGCGAAGGCCACGGCGGCGATCTGTTCGACCCGAAGTTTCGCCGTGTCGCCGACAAGATCTTCAACAAGGCCGGAACCCGGCTGGCGCCCTATTCGGGGGTGCCGACGTTCCTGACAGCCCCCTATCTCCAGGTCGACAACGACAATCCCGATTTCGGCGACCTTCAGGTCGCGATGATCGGCGTGCCGATGGATCTCGGCGTCACCAACCGTCCGGGTTCGCGTTTCGGCCCGCGCGCTCTGCGCACCATCGAGCGCATCGGGCCTTACAATCACGTGCTCGACTGCGCCCCGGTGCAGGAGCTGCGCGTGGCCGACATCGGCGACGTCCCGTTCCGCAGCCGCTATCGGCTCGAGCTCAGCCATGAGGACATCGAGCGCCGCATCGGCCAGGTCGTCGATGCCGGCGTGGTGCCGCTGTCGGTCGGCGGCGACCATTCGATCACCCATCCGATCCTCAAGGCCGTCGGCAAGAAGCGCCCGGTCGGCATGATCCACATCGACGCCCATTGCGACACCGGCGGCGCCTACGACCTGACCAAGTTCCACCATGGCGGCCCGTTCCGCAATGCCGTGCTCGACGGCGTGCTCGACCCGACCCGCGTCATCCAGATCGGCATCCGCGGCTCGGCCGAATATCTCTGGGAGTTCTCCTACGAATCCGGCATGACCGTCATCCACGCCGAGGAGATCAGCGGCATGGGCATCCCGGCCGTCATCGAGAAGGCCAAGAAGATCGTCGGCGACGGCCCGACCTATCTGTCCTTCGACATCGACAGCCTCGACCCGGCCTTTGCGCCGGGCACCGGCACGCCCGAGGTGGGCGGGCTGACGACGCGTGAAGTGCTGGAGATCGTTCGTGGCCTCAAGGGCCTCAACCTTGTCGGCGGCGACGTCGTCGAGGTGGCGCCGCAATATGATTCGACCACCAACACCGCGCATGCCGGCGCCCAGGTGCTGTTCGAGATACTGAGCCTGATGCTGTTCAGCCCCTTCGTCACCGGCAAGGATGCTTGATCACAGCAATTTCGACTGGCCGCTGTTTGGGAAGCAGCGGCCAGGTGCTAACGCGACTGTTCAACAAACAAACATTCCAGAGGGAACCACGACATGAACATCAAGACGCTTCTGCAATCGACGGCAGCGGCCCTGCTCGTCGCAGGCACCGCCATCTTCGCCGTGCAGCCCGCCAATGCCGACGCGCTCGAAGACATCGCCAAGGCCGGCCAGGTCAATGTCGGCGTCTTCGCCGATTTCCCGCCCTTCTCCTCGGCCAGCGCCGACATGAGCCTCAAGGGTTATGACATGGATGTGGCGCAGGCCATCGCCGACGCGCTCAAGGTCAAGCTCAACCCGGTACCGGTGACCGGCCAGAACCGCATTCCCTACCTGACCGACAAGCGCGTCGATTTGCTGATGAGCGTCGGCTACTCCAAGGAGCGCGAGCAGGTCATCGACTTCGCCGCCGCCTATGCGCCCTACTACATCGCCGTGATCGGCCCCGCCGAGCTCAAGGTCGCAGGCAAGGAAGACCTCGCCGACAAGTCGATCGCCGTCAACCGCGGCACGCTCGAAGACACCTCGCTGACCGAGGCCGCACCTGCTGGTGCCGACATCAAGCGCTTCGACAACTACAACGCCGTCATCCAGGCTTTTATCTCGGGCCAGACGCAGCTGATGGTGGTTGGCAATGACGTCGGCGCCCAGGTGTTGGCCCGCCAGGAGGCGCTGAAGCCGGAACAGAAGTTCCAACTCCTGACCTCGCCGTCGCATATCGGCCTCAACAAGAACGAGGAAGGCCTGAAGAAGGTCATCGACGACACTGTGGCGGCGATGCTCGCCGACGGCCGGCTCTCGAAGTCGTCCGAGGCGTGGCTGAAGGTTCCGCTCAACCCCGAAAACCTCAAGGATTGATCGGTGGGCTACAGCCTCGACTTCGGCTGGCTTGAAGGGGCTGCGGGCGCAATCGCCCGCGGTGCCGCCATGACGGTCTTTTTGATCGTGGTGACGACGATTGCCGGCACGCTGATCTCCGTGCTGGCCGCCGCCGGCCGCCGCAGCGGCCCGAAATGGCTGAAGCGCGCCATTACGGTCTATGTCGAGGTGATCAGGAACACGCCGTTCCTGGTGCAGCTGTTCTTCATCTTCTTCGGCCTGCCGAGCCTCGGCATCCGGCTCGACCCGATCGTCGCTGCCATCCTGGCGATGACGCTCAACATGGCGGCCTATACCACTGAGATCGTCGGCGCCGGCCTCGATGCGGTGCCGAAAGGCCAGCGCGAAGCGGCCGCTGCTTTGGGCTTGCGGCCGCGCCAGGTCTTCGTCAAGATCGTGCTGCCGCAGGCGCTGAAGGTCATCTTTCCCGCCCTGACGAGCCAGATCGTGATCATGATGCTCGAGTCTTCGGTCGTGTCGCAGATCGCAGTCAGTGAACTCACCTACGAAGCCGATATGCTGCAGGCGCGGACCTTCCGTCCCTTCGAGACCTATTTCGTCGTGGCGATGATCTATCTCGGTCTTTCGATACTGCTGCGCCGCCTGCTTGTCGGCGTCGGCCGCCGCACGCTCTCGGCAGGTGTGACATGATCGAGTTCACCTTCTGGGACATCCTGCGCAACCTGGTCTTCGCCACGCGCTGGACGGTGCTTTTGTCGATCGCGGCCTTTGTCGGCGGCGGCGTCGTCGGAATCGCCATCCTCTTCCTGCGCATCTCCAAGACCAAATGGATGCGCCGCTTTGCCAGCGGCTATATCGCGCTGTTCCAGGGCACGCCGCTGCTGATGCAGCTGTTTTTGATGTTCTTCGGCCTGCCGATGCTCGGCTTCCGCATCGAGCCATGGACGGCCGCCGTGCTCGGCCTGACCTTCTTTGCCAGCGCCTATCTCGCCGAGATCTGGCGCAGCGGCGTCGATGCCTTGCCGCGCGGCCAGTGGGATGCCGGTGCCAGCCTCGGGCTGCACTATGTCCAGGAACTGCGCCTGATCATCCTGCCGCAGGCCTTCGCCATCACCCGCGCGCCCGTCGTCGGCTTCCTCGTCCAGTTGATCAAAGCCACCGCGCTGACCTCGATCATCGGTTTCGAGGAGCTGCTCAGGACCTCGAACGCCATCAACAACGCGACCTTCGAGCCGTTCACCGTCTATGGCTTGGTGGCGCTGATCTTCTTCGTGCTTTGCTACCCGCTCACCCAATATGCCCGTTCACTGGAGGCCCGCGCCGCAGCACGCTGAACCACACTCAGTCATCATCCATCATAAGAATCCGTGGGAACAGCCGGCGCAAAGCCGGCAATAAATGAGGAGAAGACAAATGACCAAGATACTGAACCACCCGATGAGTCGCCGCGCCGTGCTCGGTGCCGGCGTCGCCTCGGCCGGCCTGCTCGCCATGCCTTCGATCCTGCGCGCCCAGGACAAGTCGATCAAGATCGGCGTCTATGGCGGCTACTTCAAGAAGTCGTTCGACGAGCACATCTTTCCCGAGTTCACCAAGGCGACCGGCATCGCCGTCGAGTCGATCGCCGAGCCGACCGGCGAGGCCTGGCTGGTGCAGCTCGAGCAGGCCGCCAAGGCCGGACAGGCTCCGGCCGACATTTCGATGATGTCGCAAGTCGCGACGCTGAAGGGGCAGGCGACCGAATTGTGGACGCCGATCGATGCGGCCAAGATCAAGAACCACGCCAATCTGCTCGATCACTTCATCAACAAGTATCCTGACGGCCGTATCGCCGGCATCGGCGCTGTGGCGTGGTACATCACGCTGGTGACCAACACCGATGTGTTCAAGGAGGCGCCGACTTCCTGGGCTGCCCTTTGGGACCCGGCAAACGCGGACAAGCTCGGGCTTCTGGCGCTTGCTTCCAACTCGTTCCTGCTCGAGGTGACGGCCACGACGTTCATGGGCGGCACCAAGGCACTCGACACCGAGGAGGGCATCCTCAAGGCGCTCGAGAAGCTGGCCGAGGTCAAGCCGAATGTCCGGCTGTGGTATCGCGACGAAGCGCAGTTCGAACAGGCGCTGAAGTCCGGCGAGATTCCGATGGGCCAATATTACCACGACGTCACCGGCCTTGCCGCGGCTGACGGCCAGCCGGTGCGCTCGACCTTCCCCAAGGAAGGCGGCATCCAGGATTCGGGCAACTGGGTCATCTCGCGCGCCTCGACCAAGGTCGACGAAGCGCACATCTTCATCGACCATATGAGTCAGCCGGCGGTTCAGTCCTTGATGTCGCGCAAGGTTGGCACTGCGCCGACGCTCAAGAAAGAGGTTCTCGACCTCAAGCCGGAAGAGTTCGCCTCCGTCTCGTCGGACATTCCGCCGATCATCCCGCGCTACGACCTCTACACCACCAAGGCCGACTGGATTAACCAGAAGTGGACCGAGCTGATCGTCGGCTGATCTGGATTACCCTCCCCCTTGTGGGGAGGGTGGCCCGCAGGGCCGGGTGGGGGTACCCGCGAAACATTGAGCTTGCAGACCCCCACCCCGTCGCTTCGCGCCGACCCTCCCCACAAGGGGCAGGGTACCAGCGCCTTCGCTGCCGACGGCAGTGCCATGCAATTCGTAGAACCTTCAAACGAGCAGGTGCCCCTCATGTCCGGACTCGTGCTTAAGGACATCACCAAGTCATTCGGCAGCTTCAAGGCTGTCGACACCGCCAACCTGTCGGTGCCCCACGGCAAGTTCGTCTGCCTGCTCGGCCCGTCTGGCTGCGGCAAGACCACGCTGCTGCGCATGATCGCCGGGCTCGAGGATCCGTCCAGCGGCGAGATCCTGCTCGACGGCACCGACATCACCCCGGTGCCGACGCACAAGCGCAATCTCGGCATGGTGTTCCAGTCGCTGGCGCTGTTTCCGCATCTGTCGGTCGGCGACAACATCGCCTATCCCTTGCGCATTCGCGGCGCCTCGCGCGAAGACCAGAAGAAGCGCTCGGACGAGTTGCTCAAGCTCATCCATCTGAGCGGGTTTTCCGATCGCCCGGTGGCCAAGCTTTCCGGTGGCCAGCGCCAGCGCGTCGCGATCGCCCGTGCACTGGCTTTGTCGCCGAAACTGTTCCTGCTCGATGAGCCGCTGTCGGCGCTCGACGCCAAGCTGCGCGAGGCGATGCAGGTCGAGTTGCGCCAACTGCAGCAGCGGCTTGGTATCACCACCTTCGTCGTCACCCACGACCAGCGCGAGGCCATGACCATGGCCGACCTCGTCGTCGTGATGGGTCACGGCAAGATCCTGCAGGCGGCCCCGCCGATCGAAATCTACCGCAAGCCGGCCGACGCCTTCGTCGCCGACTTCATCGGCATGACCAACCTGCTCGATGCCACCGCCGACAGGCTCGGCCGCGTCTCGGTGCTCGGCCAGGCCATTCCCAACCTTGTGATGCCCGAAGGCCTGACCAAGGCGTCCGTGTCGATCCGCCCGGAGGACGTGCACCTCGGACCGGTCGGCGGCGACGCGATTGCCGGCACCGTCACCTTCGTGCGCGACCTCGGCGGCACCATCGAGACCTTCGTCGAGGCCGGCGGCAAGACCATCGTTGCGGTCGCCACGCCGCGCGAGCGGCCCGAAGTGGTAGCCGGCCAGCAGGTCGGCCTGATCCTGCCGGCGGAAGCCTGCGTGGTGCTTAAGTCATGAAACGCGAGGCGCCGAAATCGCTTGCAGATTACAGCCCGCTGTTCTTCCCCGGGCTGATGCTGATCGTCTTCTTCGTGATCCCGTTCTCGACGATGATCGCCGTCAGCTTCTTCCAGCGTGATCCCTCGGGCTTCTATACGCCCGATTTCGTCTTCACCAATTATGCTCGCTTCCTCAGCTTGTTCTTCGGCAAGGTGCTCGGCTTTTCGCTGGTGCTGGCGGTGATGGTGGCGATCTGCTGCGTCGTCATCGCCTTCCCCTTCACCTTCCTTTTGACCAAGCGGCCACGCAAGGTGCAGACGATCTGGCTCGTCTGCCTGCTGTCGGTGCTGTCGCTGTCAGAAGTCATCATCGGCTTTGCCTGGTCGACGCTGTTTTCGCGCACCGCCGGCATCACCAACCTGTTTGTCGCCATCGGCCTGATGAAGGAGCCGGTGGCGCTGCTGCCGAGCTTTTGGGCGGTGCTGACGGGCATGGTCTACCAGGCGCTGCCCTACACCATCCTGGTGCTCTATCCGGCTTTGGTGCGGCTTGATCCGACGCTGCTGGAGGCCGCGCGCACGCTCGGTGCCTCGCCGGTCAGGGCGTTCATGAACGTCGTCGTGCCGGCGCTTCGCAACACCATCGTTGCCACGCTGATCATGGTCTTCGTCTTCGCGCTCGGCTCGTACCTGCTGCCGCAGATCCTCGGCCGGCCGTCGCACTGGACGCTGTCGGTGCTGATCACCGACCAGGCCATCTATCAGTCCAACATGCCGTTTGCCGCGGCGATGGCGGTGTTCCTGGTGTTGATGTCACTGGCGCTGGTGGGGCTGACGCTGCTTGTCGGACGCAGGGAGAACGCGCTGTGAAACAGACATTCCTTCGCCGGCTCTATTTCGCGGCCGTTGCCCTGTTCCTCGCGGCACCCCTGATCGTCGTTGCCGGCGTTTCGGTCAACGAAAAGCAGGACCTGGCCTTTCCGCCTAAGGGCTTTTCGCTTGCCTGGTATGCGCAGATCTTCGCCGATCCGGAATGGCGCAAGGCGCTGATCGCCTCGCTGTCGCTGGCGGTAACCGCCGCAGCCCTTGCGGTCGCCATTGCCCTGCCGCTGGCCTGGTTCCTGTGGCGGCGCATCGCACCCTGGGCCAACGTGTTCCAGATCCTCGGGCTGGCGCCGTTCATCCTGCCGCCCGTGATCACCGCGCTCGGCATGCTGACGTTCTGGGCGACCACGGGTTTCTACGGTCAGCCGTGGACGGCGGTCATCAGTCACGCCATCTTCTTCGTCACGCTGCCGCTGGTGACGCTGTCGCTCGGCTTCGCCTCGATCGACCGCTCGCTGGTCGAAGCGGCGGCGACGATGGGCGCCGACGATCGCACGGTGCTGAAGACGGTGGTGTTGCCGCTGATCCGGCCCTACCTCGTCTCGGGCTACGCCTTTGCCTTCGTGCTGTCGCTCAACGAGTACATCGTCGCCTACATGACCATCGGCTTCACGCTCGAAACGCTGCCGATCAAGATCTTCAACGCCCTGCGCTACGGCTACACGCCGACGATGGCCTCGGTGTCGGTGTTCTTTGTCGCTGTTGCGGCTCTCGTGTTCGGACTGATCGCCAGGTTCGGCGACATCAGGCGGCTGCTCGGGGCGATGTCGTCGGAAAGCTGATGCAACAAGGGCCGCGGTTTTCCGCGGCCCTTTCCTTTAGATCACCGGCTTGTCCATCAGGCCGAGTTTTTCGCGCCTGAGCCAGCGCCAAAGAAGCAGAACCGAGACGACCGCGAGGCCCGTGAACAGGCCGATCCAGATGCCACGGCCCTCGAAGCCGAAACGGAAGGCGAGGACGACGCCGAGCGGCAGGCCCACGCCCCAATAGCCTATTGCCGCGAGAATCATCGGCACCGTCGTGTCCTGCAGCCCGCGCAACTGGCCGGCCGACACCGCCTGGGCGCCGTCGACCACCTGGAACAGCGCCGCGAACACCAGGAAGCTGACCGCGAGGCCGATCACCTGGGCGTTGGCCGGGTCGGCGACGTCGATGAAGGCCGAAATCAGCAGATGCGGCCAGAACACCATCACCATCGCCATCAGCGCCATGAAGCCGACGCCGAGCACATAGGCCGTCCAGCCGGCGCGGGTAATGCCGTCATGGTCCTTGGCACCAAATGCCAGCCCGACACGCACGGTGACCGCTTGGCCGAGGCCGAGCGGGATCATGAAGGTCACCGCGCAGATCTGGATGGCGATGGCATGCGCCGCGAGCGAAGCCGAATTGATCAGCCCCATCAGGAAGGCGGCGGCGTTGAAGATGGTGACCTCGAAGGCAAGGATGCCGGAGATCGGTGCGCCGAGCTTCAGCAACGCCATGAAACGCGGCCAGTCGGCCCGCCAGAAGCGTCCGAACAGCCGGTAGCGGCGGAACTTCTTTTCCGTCATCACCACGGCGGCCATGCCGACAAACATCATCGCGCTGGCGATGCTGGTGGCAAGGCCGGAACCGGCGATACCCATCTCGGGGAAGCCCCATTTGCCGAACACCAGAAGCCAGTTGCCGAGCGCGTTGGCCGCCACCGCGATCGCCATGATGACCAGTGCCCAGCCGGGGCGCTCGAGCGCCGAGATGAACGAGCGCAACACGATGTAGCCGAAGAACGGCAACGCCGCCCATTGCAGGTGATGGACATAGATGCCGGCCTGTTCGGCGAGCTTGGGGTCCTGGCCCATGACGAGCAGGATCGCCTCGGTGTACCACAACAGGGCCCAGATCGGGATCGAGATGAGGACGGCCAGCCACAGGCCCTGGCGCACGGTGCGGCGGACATCGCGCACGGAATGTGCCTTGCGGCCGAGCTCAGCGGCCATCATCGGCGAAGTCGCATACATGAGGCCAAGCCCGAAGATCAGTGGCGCGAAATAGAGGTTCGAGCCGAGCGCGCCGGCGGCAAGCGCATCAGGCCCCAGCCGGCCGAGCATCATCACGTCGGTGGCGGTCATGGCGGTCTGCGCCAGGTTGGTGAGGATCATCGGCCAGGCGAGCGCGAGCATCGCGCGAAGCTCGTCGCGCCAAGGATTTGCCGGTGATTGCGCGCCGGTTTCGATCGCAGACATGTTTTCCGTCTTTCGTGCCGATTATCGCGAGAAATGCCGCCGATATCGTTCGATTCGGCCTCAAAACCTTCAGTTTTGGCTCGCCATGGTCAGCTTTTGAAGCAAACCGCCCGGCGTGGCAAGCCGTCACGGGCGCCAAGCATTGAGCCAGCAGGGCCGCGAATGCCCGCGCGCGGCGCGGCCGTTCAGCCGCCGAAGTCGGCGATTTCCGGCAGGATCCACTCGCGGAAGGCGCGGATCTTGGGCACGTTGCGGCGCGCTTCCGGATAGACCAGCCAGTAGGCATGGCCATCGTCGCCAAGCAGGTCGAAGGGCTGGATCAGCCGGCCCTCGGCGATCTCGTTGGTAAAGAACTTGCGCGTCAGGATCGCCACGCCCTGGCCGGCCATCGCCGCATTCGCCTCATAGGCCTGCGAGCCCATCGAGGTGTCGGGCCGCCCCTCCAGGCTGTCGGTCGGCACGTTCGCCAGTTCGAACCAGCGCTTCCACCAGACATCGGTCGGATCGAGGATGCGCAGCTTGAGCAGGTCGGCTGGCTCCTTCACCCCGCCGATGCTGTCGGCCAGGCGAGGGCTGAGCATCGGCGTATACTGGGCGCGGAAAAGCAGGTGGGAGACAAGGCCAGGCCAGGCGCCGTCCCCGGAGCGGATGCCGATATCGACCTCCTCGCGCGCAAAATCGACCATGTGGCTGGATGTGTCGAGCCGCACGGCAATGGCGGGATGGCGCATCTGGAACGAGCCGATATGCCGGGCCAGCCAGTTGGAGGCGAAGGTGAGCACGGTGGAGATGCACAAGGTGCCGCCAGAGCCGGCCCGCGCCGCGGCATAGGCCTCGCCCAGTATGTTGAAGGCGTCGCCGACGGCCGGCGCCAAGCGGCTGCCGGTTTCGGTCAGCACCACTTGCCTGGGTTTTCGCAAGAATAGCGGCGTGCCGACCCGCTCCTCCAGGAGCTTGATCTGGTAGCTGACCGCCGCCTGGGTCATGCCGAGCTCGGTCGCAGCCTTGGTGAAGCTGCCATGGCGCGCGGCAGCCTCGAAAACCCGTAGCGCCGTTAGCGGCGGCAGTTGCTGGCTCATGCCAGGGGCATCCTATGCATAAGGGCTCTTAATGGGTCGTGATCGACGTTCAATTGGAAATGCCAATCATTACAAACCAATATGTAGGCCAACGCATCAGCACTCTTCAAGCATCTCATAAGGATGACGATCATGGCCACGGTACAGGCAAGTCTTATCCATTGCGAGCAGATCAGCTGGACTGCGCGGCTGGCTGCCGTCTTCGGCGTGCGTTCCCGGCGGCGGGTCCTCGACGCCAGGGACCTCTCCGACCACCTCAAGCGCGATGTCGGGTTCCTCGACGGCAACAGCCCCTGCGGCCGGCGTCGCTGAAGGCCAGACGCACGCGCATGTGTCCTCTAAGGCCATATGAACGGTTCATTTCCGCCACCAAAGCTCCTATGAGCAATGGGGTGAACAAGGACCGGTCAGATGACACCGAAGGCAGTGTATTGGGATATGGACGGCACGCTGATCGACAGCGAGCCGCTGCACGAGCAATCGCTGGTCGCCGCACTGCGCAGCGTCGGTGTCGAGCCGCCGGTCGATCTGCACGCCCGCGTCGTCGGCCAGGCGGCGCGGCCGGTCTATGAGGTCTTGCGCGAACAATTCGGCCTCGGCCTGGAATTCGACGACTGGATCAACCTGAAATACAACCACTATATGAGGCATGCGCCGGGTCTTCTGCCGCGCGAGGGCGCGATGGAGATTTTCCGCGACCTCAAGGCGAGCGGCGTGATCCAGGCGATCGTCTCGAATTCCGACCGCATGGTGGTTGACGTCAATCTGCGTGCCGTCGGCCTTCACGAGCCGGCGATGAAGACCATCAGCCGCAACGACGTGCGCAACGGCAAGCCCGATCCCGAGCCCTATCTGCGCGCCGCCTGGCTGACCGGCATCGATCCGGTCGACACGGTGGTGATGGAAGACAGCGTCACGGGTGCCATCGCTGGCGTCGCCGCCGGCATGCGCACCATCTTCTGGCCGCAGGACAGGATCGATGGTCCTGCCGGCGCACTGATCGCGCATAGCGCCGCAGAGGTCAGGGAACTGCTCGGGCTGCACTGAGTTAGCTCCGGTACGTCGGCTCCTGCTCGTCGAGGATCGCCTTGAGCTCGGCGAGATGGCGTTCGGCCTGGCCGGGATAGTCCTCCTGCTCGAGTGCCGCCTTTTCGGCGATCTCGTCGGAGAGCGTGCGCAACGGCCGGCCAGTCCACAAGGCCTTGATGTAGGTCTCGCAGGCGCGTTCGAAATAATAGAGCCGGTTGAAGGTGTCGGCGACGCTGTCACCGATGACCAGCACGCCGTGATTGCCCATGATCATCACCTTGACCTTGGGATCGGAGAGCAGGCCGGAACAGCGCTCGCCCTCTTCCTCGAAGGCGAGCCCGCCATATTGGCCATCGACGACATGGCGGCGGAAGAAGATCGCCGTGTTCTGGTCGATCGGCGGCAGGGTGGAATCGGCCAGCGAGGCGAGCACGGTGGCGTGGATCGAATGCACATGCATGACGCAGCGCGCATGGGCGCAGTTGCGGTGGACCGCACCATGCAGGCCCCAGGCGGTCGGGTCGGGCGCATTGGGCTCGCTCATCGTCTCGGGATCGTTGGCGTCGATCAAGAGCAGGTCGCTCGCCTTGATGCGCGAGAAATGCACCTGGTTGGGGTTCATAAGGAACTTCGAGCCGTCGTCGCTGACGGCGAGCGAGAAATGGTTGGCCACCGCCTCATGCATGTTGAGCCGCGCCGTCCAGCGGAAGGCGCAGGCGAGGTCGACGCGCTCTTCGTAGAACGGCAGGTTGGTCTGCTTGAGCTGGGCGACGGCCATGTGTTCCTCCCTCTCTCCGGCTGGGGGAAGAGTGCCGCGTCATGTCAGGTGCGGCAACCGCCGCTCAGGCTGAAATCCGTTGGTCCAGCCGGAGCCCGCCATTCTCGACGATGAAGTCGATGACCGCTTCCAGTCCCTTGCCGCGCGACAGGTCGGTGAAGCCGAACGGGCGCTTGCCACGTTGGCGGGCGGCGTCGCCTTCCATGACCTCGAGATCGACGTTCACATAGGGCGCGAGGTCGCTCTTGTTGATGACCAGGAAGTCGGAACGGGTGATGCCGGGGCCGCCCTTACGCGGGATCTCCTCGCCCTGGCAGACCGAGATGACATAGAGCGTGATGTCGGCGAGGTCTGGCGAGAAGGTTGCCGCGAGGTTGTCGCCGCCCGACTCGATGAAGACGATCTCGAGGTCGGGGAATTTGCGGTTCATCGCGGCGATGGCCTGGAGATTGATCGAGGCGTCCTCGCGGATGGCGGTGTGCGGGCAGCCGCCAGTCTCCACGCCCATGATGCGCTCTTCCGGCAGCGCCTGGAGGCGGGCGAGCAGCAGCGCGTCCTCCTTGGTGTAGATGTCGTTGGTGACGACGGCGATGGAGAACTCGTCGCGCAGCGCCTTGCACAGCTTTTCGGTCAGCGTCGTCTTGCCCGAGCCGACGGGCCCGCCGATGCCGATGCGAAGCGGGCCGTTTTTCGATGTCATGACAGAAATCCCTTGATGGCGAGGAAGGCGAAGCCTGTGCCGACGAGCAGGCACAGCGGCGAATAATACAGCCGGTCGAGGCGGGCGAAGGGCATTTCCGGCGTCAGCCGATGCCACGCCGGGGTGAAGCCGGCGATGCCGCGGCCCAGGAACACCAGCGCGATCATCAGCGCCGAAGCGGCGAGCCCTGCTCTCGGGAACGGCGTGGCGAAGACCCCGACCAACGCCAGCGGCCACAGCGTCGCCAGCAACAGGCAGGCGGCAACGGCAAAGCAGGCGAAGGGCGTCGGCATGGCGTCGATGCCACGGAAGCCGGCGACCGCACGGGCGCAGGACGCCTGGTCGGTGCCGGGCCAGACGCCGCCAAGGCCCCAATAGACGTGCAGCGAGGTCAGGAGATAGAGCACCGCGGCAAGCGCGAAGGCGATCAGGATCATGAGCGGAAAAGCCTCGAGTGCTGGGTTTCGTGGCGCATGGCCACGATGTCGGAGGCAAGCGCCGCCGAGCCGAGGTTGTTGAGGCTCGACGCCGCAGCGCGGGCGGCAACCGCAAGCGCCACCGGCTCGAACGCGGCGATGATGCCGATCGCCGCGACCTGGCCGACCACGCCGAGGCGAATTGCAGCCTGGACGAGGTTGGTCGAGAAGGCCTGCAGATAGGCCGCAAGTGCATCCTCGAGCGCGATGCCATTCGCGCCTGAAACCGCACCGACGGCGACGCAATAGGGGCATTCGGCCGGCAGCTTTTCAAACACCGGATTCGGCCAGGCGGAGGCGGCGGTGAGGAAGGCCTGTCCCTGCAGCATCGTTTCCATGTGCCGCTCGTGCGAGCCGGCCAGCGCCTCGCCGAGTGCGGCGATCTCGGCGAGATCGCCATCCTCTCGGGCGCGGCGCCACGCTTCGGCGAACAGCACGGCATCGTTCCAGCCGGAGCCGAGTTCGGCAAGGGCTGCCAGCCAGCCGGCAAGGTCGTCGCGGCTGGCGACGAGCCCGTCATGCACGGCGCGTTCGAGGCCATGGCTGTAGGAGAAGCCGCCGACCGGGAACGCCGGCGACAGCCACGCCATCAGCCGCAGCAGCGCTGCACCCTTGCCGGGCTCAGTCATGGTGGTGATCGTGTCCGCCATGATGGTGGTTGTGATCGCCATGGTGGTGGTTGTGATCGTCCCCATGGTCGTGCGAATCACCGTGACGGTGGTCGTGGCCGTGACCGGAATAGGCGCCGCGCACCGGCTCGAACGGCTCCAGGATGTCGCTGACCTGGGCGCCGAGGCCCTCCAACATCGCCTTGATGACATGGTCGCGCAGGATGAGGATGCGGTCGGCTTCGATCGCCGCCGCCAGGTGCCGGTTGCCGATGTGCCAGGCAAGTTGCGTCAGGTGTACCGCATCATGGGCGCGGATTTCATAGAGCTCTTCCTCTGCGGCAATGATCTCGGCGTGGCGGCCGTCGTCGAGCACCAGCACGTCGCCGGTTTCGAGCACGACGGGCTCGGGCAGGTCGACCAGCACGCGGTCGCCATGGACGAGTTCGATGGCGCGGCGGCGGATATGGCGTTCGTCATGGGCGAGCACGGCAAGGTCGAACGGCAGCTGGCGCTGCGCATCGGCACGGACGGCTTCGGCGCGAATGAGATGGGGAGCGCGCAGCATCGGTAAGCTCTTTCCTTTCACATGAAGTCGGGGTGTTAGCCGGTTCGGGTGATGGTGTCGAACAGGACCAAAACCGCGATATCTGACAGGTTACAGTAGCCGTGATGATGGCGTGATGGAATCGTCCGCTGCGGGTGGCGACAAAGTGCCACCAGCGCAGGTGGCTAGCATCTCGATTGCAGCCAACTACTCCGGGAAGAATTCCAAATCGAGGACCTGACCAATGCTGAAAGGGCAATCTGACGGGAAGGCGTCTGCAAACAGTCCGGTTTCGGTGGCGGCGTTCGATCGTGCAAGCGCATATTCCTCGGCCAGAACCTTCCTCGGATAGCTGTTCAGGCTTGGGCTGTCCTTGACCACCCGCGAAATCCGCCAACGCTGTTCGGTAATCGTTGCTTTCCAGCTTCCCGCCCGCTGATCCGGCTGGAACCGCCACTTCAAAAGATGGACAAGCAGCACATTGAGCCTGCTTTCGATTTCGCGTTTGTCACCGCGCCCCAAGCTTTCGATCTCCTCGGCGAGATTTTCCCGGTCGAGCTCCTGCAGATTTCCCTCGCGCAGCAGCGCGCCTTGCTCTGCGCACCAGCGAGCATAATCGGCCTCGTAGGGCGTCAATTGCGGTTTGCCGAAAATCTTGTTCATGGCACGCATCCTGCGCCGAAATACGCACATCGCCAATAGATCTTGGCGTGGATGAAGTTCCCGTGCCCTTTGCCGATTGACCGGCCGTATTCGAGGTAACAAAAAACCCCGGCGCGCGGAGGCGGCCGGGGTTTCGATCTTGGCGAGAACGCTGAAGCTTACGCGGCTTCGGCGACGTCGTCGTTCTTGAGCGCTTCAAGGATGTTCTGCGGCGAGGAAACGCCATAGGGATCGCTGTCGCAATTGTCGGAGAAGCCTTCTTCCTCGAACCACTTCTCGATGCGGCCGTTGTTGATGACGGCGGCGTAGCGCCATGAGCGCATGCCGAAGCCGACATTGTCCTTGGCAACCAGCATGCCCATCTTGCGGGTGAATTCGCCCGAGCCGTCCGGGATCAGCTTGACCTTGTCGAGGTTCTGCGACTTGCCCCAGGCGTTCATCACGAAGGCGTCGTTGACCGACACGCAGTAGATTTCGTCGATGCCCTGGGCCTGGAATTCGCCGAACAGCTTTTCGAAGTCGGGCAGCTGGTAGGTCGAGCAGGTCGGGGTGAAGGCGCCCGGCAGCGAGAACAGGACGACGCGCTTGCCGTCGAAATAGTCGGCCGAGGACTTGTCTTCCCAGCGGAAGGGATTGGGGCCGCCAACGGCTTCGTCGCGCACGCGGGTACGGAAGGTGACGGCAGGAACTTTTTTCCCGAACATGTAGAACTCCATTTCCAAGATAGCGGGAACCCCCGATCTTGGGCTCGGGAGTCCTGCCGGATATTTTTGCTAGCGAGGGCTAGATAACAATTGGCCGGAGGCGGTTCCAGCATTGCTGGCGTGGCATCAGGTCGCGGGTGGACTGACGTCAGAACAGGAAGTAGCGCTGCGCCATCGGCAGAACCGTCGCCGGCTCGCAGGTCAGAAGCTCGCCGTCGGCGCGCACCTCGTAGGTCTCGGGGTCGACCTCCATCTGAGGCATCGCGTCGTTGAGGATCATCGAGCGCTTGCCGATGCCGCCACGGGTGTTTTCGACCGCCACCATCTGCTTCTCCACGCCGATGCGCTCGCGCAGGCCGCCCTCCAGCCCGGCCTTGGAGACGAAGGTGATCGAGCTGTTGGTCAGCGCCTTGCCGAAAGAGCCGAACATCGAGCGGTAGTGACTCGGCTGCGGCGTCGGGATCGAGCCATTGGGGTCGCCCATGGGTGCGGTGGCGATCCAGCCGCCGAGCAGCACCATGTCGGGCTTGACGCCGAAGAACGCCGGGTTCCACAGCACGAGGTCCGCGCGCTTGCCGACTTCGATCGAGCCGATCTCGCGCGACATGCCATGGGCGATGGCCGGGTTGATGGTGTATTTGGCGATGTAGCGGCGGGCACGGAAATTGTCGTTTTCGCCTTTTTCGCCCGGCAGCGCGCCGCGCTGGCGCTTCATCTTGTCGGCCGTCTGCCATGTCCGGATGATCATCTCGCCGACGCGGCCCATGGCCTGGCTGTCCGACGAGATCACCGAGAACGCGCCGAGGTCGTGCAGGATGTCCTCCGCCGCGATCGTCTCCTTGCGGATGCGGCTCTCGGCAAAGGCGATGTCTTCGGGGATCGACGGCGACAGATGGTGGCAGACCATCAGCATGTCGAGATGCTCGGCGATGGTGTTGACCGTGTAGGGCCGGGTCGGATTGGTCGAGGCCGGGATCACGTTCGGATACTGGCAGACCTTGATGATGTCGGGAGCGTGGCCGCCGCCGGCACCTTCGGTGTGGAAGGAATGGATGGTGCGGCCCTTGAAGGCGGCGACCGTGTCCTCGACGAAACCGCCTTCGTTCAGCGTGTCGGAGTGGATCGCGACCTGGATGTCGTAGGCGTCGGCGACCGACAGGCAGGTGTCGATGGCCGCCGGCGTCGAGCCCCAGTCCTCGTGCAGCTTGAGGCCGCAGGCACCAGCCAGCACCATCTCTTCCAGCGCGCCCGGCAGCGAGGCGTTGCCCTTGCCGAATACGCCGATATTCATCGGCAGGCCGTCGAAGGCCTGGATGATGCGGGCGATGTTCCATGGTCCAGGCGTGCAGGTGGTGGCGAGCGTGCCGTGCGCCGGACCGGTGCCGCCGCCGACCATGCAGGTCACGCCGGAGTTCAACGCCTCGTCGACCTGCTGCGGCGAGATGAAATGGATGTGGGTGTCGATGCCGCCGGCGGTCAGGATCTTGCCTTCGCCGGCAATGATCTCGGTGCCGGGACCGATGATGATGGTGACGCCGGGCTGGGTATCGGGATTGCCTGCCTTACCGATGGCGGCGATGCGGCCGTCCCTGAGCCCGACATCGGCCTTGTAGACGCCGGTGTGGTCGAGGATCAGCGCATTGGTGATGACGCAGTCCATCGCCCCCTGGGCGCGGCTGAGTTGGCTCTGGCCCATGCCGTCGCGGATGACCTTGCCGCCGCCGAACTTCACTTCCTCGCCGTAGACGGTGAAGTCGTTCTCGACCTCGATGAACAGCTCGGTGTCGGCGAGCCGGACCTTGTCGCCGACGGTCGGACCGAACATCCGGGCGTAATCGGGACGGGAGATGATTGCTGGCATCAGAGCTTTCCCATCACCTTTTTCTGGAAGCCGTAGACCTCGCGCTTGCCGCCCAGCGGCACCAGCGTGACGTCGCGCTCCTGGCCCGGTTCGAAGCGCACGGCGGTGCCGGCGGCGATGTCGAGCCGCATGCCGCGCGCCTTCTCGCGGTCGAACTTCAGGCCGTTGTTGGTCTCGTAGAAATGATAGTGGCTGCCGACCTGGATCGGCCGGTCGCCCGTGTTGGCGATCTTGAGCGTGACTGTCGGCTGGCCCTTGTTGAGCTCGATTGAGCCGGGGGCGGTTATGATTTCGCCGGGGATCATGGTGTCGCTCCTCAGGCTGCCGATTTCGGCGTGCAGCCTTCGGCTTTCAGCACGCGCTTGGTCGAGGCGGGATATTTCAAAAGCATGGCGGCGGGCCGGATCGGGCGGGCGGAAAAATTGCCGCCGCAATTGGGGCAGGTGCCGCCGAGCACGCCGTCAGCACAGTCCGTGCAGAAGGTGCATTCGAAGGTGCAGATCACCGCGTTTGTCGCCGCGGGCGGCAGGTCGCGGTCGCAGCATTCGCAATTGGGGCGCAGTTCGAGCATGGCGGCCTCAGCGGATCGGTTCGTGCACGGTGACCAGCTTGGTGCCGTCGGGGAAGGTGGCTTCCACCTGGACGTCATGGATCATCTCGGCGATGCCATCCATCACCTGGGCGCGGGTGATGACATGGGCGCCGGCCTCCATAAGCTCGGCGACAGGGCGGCCGTCGCGTGCGCCCTCGACGATGAAGTCGGAAATCAGCGCGATTGCTTCGGGATGGTTGAGCTTGACGCCGCGTTCGAGCCGCTTGCGCGCCACGATCGCTGCCATGGCGATCAGCAGCTTGTCCTTTTCCCTTGGCGTCAGGTTCATTCGCGCACCGAAATCCTAGAGTGACCACAGTCTGGGCAAGCCTGCCTGTCCGTTGAGCAGGGCTACCAGGGGCATGAGTCGTTTACGTAGCTGGTAGCCGTCCTCGGCGTACAGCCTCGCAAGAAGCTTGCCAGTTCCGGCCACATTCCAGGCGCTGACACCGCCATCGTCGCCGATGATTCGCCGCGCCGGCTCCACCAAGACCTCGGTTTCGTCGGAGATCAAGAGCAGCGTTGCCATGGCGATGCGCCCGCCGGCAGATGCCGGCTTGGCGAGCGTCGTTTCCATGTCGGGGCCGACGGAAAATTCTTCCGCGTGGACGAGCTTTCCCTCGCACCGAATGCGCCAGCGGTCGCGAAACAGGCCGTTATTCGCGCGCTCGCCCATGGCGCTGCGGCCGAAGACCGTCGCTTCGACGATGAGCGCTTCAGCACCTCTAGCCATGTCGACATCGAGCGAACGGGAGAATGCGGAGCGGTCGAACACGATCGTCTCCTGTGGCAGCCATGCTAGCCGACCGCCTTCGCCAACCGTTAGCCGCACGTCCACTTCTGCCTGGCCGGCCAGCGCGCGGTAGACCTTTTCGCACGCCTGGGTGGTGATCGATGCCCGCGCGCCGGCCCCGACCGCAACCTCCCATCCGATGCGGTCACCGCCAGTCAGGCCACCAGCCATGTTGATCAGCACCGCCTCCAGCGGATCGCCCCCGGTATCGGGCAGCCTGATCTTGGCGGCGCCGTCCTGGTAGAGCCGGGCGAGGCGGCTGCGTCCGGCACGATGCTCGATCTCGATGCGGGCGCGTGCCGCCACGCGTTGCGAGGAAATCGCTGCTGCGTCCGTCGCTGCGGACAAGGATGCGCTGATGGTCATGATGCCCTGAGGTTTAGCCGAGACGACGCGATTGTCGATATATAGCTTGTTGCCTCACGGCGTTTCGGTTTCTATAGAGAGATGCCTTTTTGGCTCATTTCGGGGGCGAACAGTGCAATTCGGGCTCGGAAAGGGCCCGACACGACGGTCGTGCGACGCCGGCCAATGTAAGAGAGTTCTGGGGAAGGGTACTGATGGCTGATCAGCTGGCAACGGAAATCATCGACAAGATCAAGGCGCATGCAGAGACCGGCGGCGAAGAGATCACGCTCGATACCGAATTGACCGCGCTCGGCATCCATTCTCTCGAACTGACCGAGATCATCTTCGATCTCGAAGAAGAATACGGCATCGAAATCGAGATGAACACGGCCGATGCCTGGAGCAGCCTCAAGAATGTCGGCGACATGGTTGAAGCCGTTCGCGCCCTGATTGCACAAAAAGCCTGAGATGAAGCGTCCTCGCATCGTCATTACCGGCATCGGCGGGCTGTGCGGGCTCGGCACCGACGCGCCTGCCATATGGGACTCCATGCGCGCTGGCCACTCGGCCATCGGGCCGCTGACCAATGGCGCCCTGCATGAACTCAAGATCCGCATCGGCGCCGAAATCAAGCAGCTGCCCGAGCACGGTATCGACCGCAAGCAACTCGTTTCGATGGACCGCTTCAGCCTTCTCGCCGTGATCGCGGCCAAGGAAGCGATGCGCCAGTCCGGCCTGGTCGTCGACGAAAACAACACCAACCGCGTTGGCACCATCGTTGGCGTCGGCGTCTGCGGCTGGGAAGCGATCGAGGAAAACTATCGCGCCATCCTGCTCGAGGGCAAGAACCGCGCCGGCATCTTCACCGTGCCGAAGGTCATGCCGGGTGCTGCGGCCGGCCAGGTCAGCATGAACCTCGGCCTGCGCGGTCCCGTCTTTGGCGTCACATCCGCCTGCTCCTCGTCCAACCACGCATTCGCCACAGCGATGGACCAGCTCCTGCTCGGTCGCGCCGACGCGATCGTTGCCGGCGGGACCGATGCGCCGCTGGTGTGGGGCGTGATCAAGGGCTGGGAAGCCTTGCGTGTCGTTGCGCCCGACACCTGCCGGCCGTTCTCCGCCGACAGGCAAGGGCTGGTTCTCGGCGAGGGCGCTGGCATGGCCGTGCTCGAAACCTACGAACACGCCATCGCGCGCGGCGCGACCATCCTGGCCGAACTGGCCGGAACCGGCATGTCCGGCGACGCTTCCGACATCGTCGCACCGACGGTCGAAGGCCCGACTGCCGCCATGCGTGCCTGCCTGCTCGATGCCGGCCTGGCACCGGAAGAGGTCGACTACATCAACGCCCACGGCACCGGCACCAAGGCCAACGACCAGATCGAGACTGCAGCCATCAAGCGCGTGTTCGGCGCCCATGCGCACAAGCTCTCGGTATCGTCGACCAAGTCGATGCACGCCCATTGCCTCGGCGCCTCGGGCGCGCTCGAAATGATCGCCTGCGTCAATGCGGTGCGCGAGGGCCTGGTGCCGCCGACCGCCAATTATCGCGAGGCCGACGCCGACTGCGACCTCGACGTGACGCCCAACGTCGCCAAGGCACGCCCTGTGCGGGTGGCGATCAGCAACGGCTTTGCCTTTGGCGGCACCAACGCCGTCGTGGCGGTGAAGGCGGCCTGACCGGCCGTCTTCGATCTCCCGGAGTCATAATCTCCAGATGTCATCTGGATAAAACAGCGCGCACGCATATTGATGACGCGCGCCTGCATGCCTAACTTTTGCATGCCCCACCATTCCGGCCAGCGCTTCGCGTCGGCCCACCCCACGAGGAACCGTCGATGAGCGATCTCACTCCATTTCCGATTGCTGCGCGCTGGCCGGCGCAACACCCGGACCGCATCCAGCTCTATTCGTTCCCGACGCCGAACGGCGTCAAGGTCTCGATCGCCCTCGAAGAGCTTGACCTGCCCTATGAGGCCCATGCCATCAACATCGGCAAGAACGAGAGCTGGACGCCGGAATTCCTGGCGCTGAACCCGAACGGCAAGATCCCGGCGATCATCGATCCCAACGGTCCGGGCGGCAAGCCGATCGGCCTGTTCGAGTCGGGCGCCATCCTGCTCTATCTCGCCGAAAAGACCGGCCGCCTGATCCCGGCCGACCGGGTGCGGCACTACGAGACCGTGCAGTGGGTGTTCTTCCAGATGGCCTCGGTCGGCCCGATGTTCGGCCAGCTCGGCTTCTTCCACAAATTCGCCGGCCGGGAGATCGCCGACAAGCGTCCGCTCGAGCGCTACCGCGACGAGTCGCGCCGCCTGCTCGGCGTGCTCGACCAGCGGCTCGCCGGCCGCAAGTGGATCATGGACGATGACTTCACCATCGCCGACATCTCGCTGCTCGGCTGGGTGCGCAACCTGATCGGCTTCTATGAAGCGGGCGACATCGTCGGCTTCAAGAGCTTCGAGAATGTCGCGGCGTGGCTGGAACGCGGCCTAGCACGGCCGGCGGTGCAGGCCGGGCTGAACATCCCGGCGCGCTCCTGAGGACCGGCGTCAAGCGAAGGCGCAGGAGCCTACTTGGCCTTGGCTTTCGCCTTGCCGCCGTCGCGGGTGATCACTGAGGCGGCAATGCCGGCTACGCCGCTCGCCACACCCTTGACCTTGCGCATCACCCGGGCGGCCACCGATGGCCGCTTGTCGGCAGCGGCCTTCTTCGGGCTGGCCGCCTTCGCGGGTTTCTCAGCTGCCGGCGTGACTTTCTTGGGCGCGGCCTTGCCGAACGCCGGCTTGGCTGCGTCTTTCGACCGTTCGGCCATTGCCGGGCCTGCACCCGCCTTCGACTGAAGTGCCTTGCCCGACCTGGGGGCAGCTTTCTTTGCCTTGGTAGCCATGGCTGTCGCCTCGCTGTTGCGCATGTCCGGACCCGCATTTGCAGGTCGTCCGCATGTCAGACAACGGGCAGTTGGCGCTTCGGTTCCGCTTGCGCTCAGATCACCAGATCAGCCTTGCGCCGCGCGGCGAGCACGCGGTCGATGTTGGGCATGTCGTTGCTGTCGATCCAGTTGCGGGCGTCGGCGTCGGATCGGCCATGCTCGCGCCAGCGTTCGACCAGGCGCCGCTCGAGCTCCTCGCGTGGCGCATCGACGAAGATGGTGAAGTCGAACAATGAGTCGAGCCGCTGCCAGGGTTCCTCGTCGAGCAGCAGATAATTGCCTTCGACAAGGATGAACTTGACGTCGGCGCCGACGATCTCCGCTCCCGCGCGCGACAGCTCGATGCTGCGGTCGAAAACCGGGATGGCGATGTCGGGCTCCGCGGCCCGCAACCGCTTGAGCAGCACCTCGAAGCCGGCGAAGTCGAAGGTTTCGGGCGCGCCCTTGCGCGCGCTCAGGCCGCGCGTCTCGAGCACCTTGTCGTCGAAGTGGAAGCCGTCCATCGGCACCACGGCCGCCGAGCCTTCGGGCAGCACGTCGCGCAGGGCCGACGACAGCGTCGACTTGCCCGAACCGGGCGGCCCGGCGATGCCGATCACGAAGCGCTCGGCATGATGGGCGCGCTTGAAGAGGGTGGCGGCGATATGGGCGATCTCTGACATGGGCCTTCCCGATGGTCTCGTTTGGCATCCTGCTGGAGCATCAGACAAAATTGAGGCGGCGAAGGTTCCAGTTCAAGTGCGTTTTGCAATTCGCAGGAACGCATCGTCGAATGAGGTCTCACGGCTGCTCCCATCTGCGAACGTCAGCCGAAGCCTTCCTTCGCTGGGAGCAATCGAAACCGGCGGCTGGCCGCCCTCCAGCGGCAGGGCGCCGATAATCTGGCGGAAAGCAACATGCCCGCCGAGCGCAAAGGCGGTTTCCACGCCCTCGCGCCGCAGCCAGTTGTCGCCGAGCGACGCGGCATGGCCTATCGCCGTGCGGCCATCCTCGATGCCGAGAACGCCGGCACGGCCGTTCCATGGCGCATAGTAGCGGCCGCCATTGCTGATCCACAGCATGGTCACCGGAAATTCGGCCGGGTTCTTCAGCACCAGCACGACGTCGGCTTCGGCCTTGCGTGCCACAGCCGTCCAGCCCATGCCGCCGTGATCGGCCTCGACAAGCGTGACGAAATCCTCGTGCCGGCGGCTGGCGCTGAAATCGGCGAGGTCGACCTCGCCGCCGGATGCGGCGGGGAAGCGCGTCGGATCGGTGCTGCTGGCGGGGTAGGCGAGCAGATGGCTGCCGCGCGCCGGATCGGGTTCGGTCGCGTCCGGTGGCGTCGCCGCCAGCCGCTTCGGCGAAAACGCCAGCCGCCCGCCCGCCCGCATCTCGGTCATCGGATGGTGGGCGACCGAGATTGCGCCCGAACCGCCGGTAAAGCTGTGTTCCTGGTAGAGGAACGGATGGCCGTCGCGCAGGATCAGCGTCTTTTCGACCACAGCGCCCATCACCTTGTGCTGCAGCCGGAAGCCGGCGCGTCGACCGCCCGGAATGGCTTCGTCGGAGACGAGATCCCATGCGCTGTTGGCCGGCCAGCCGTGCAGCGGTGCCGCCTCGACGTCGCTGCGCGAAAACGGCGCGCAGAGGAATTCGCCCGACAGCCTGACAACGCCCGCCGGCAGCCCTTCCGGCAGGTCCGGCCTGTCGATCCATGGCGCGCGGTGCAACGGCCTGATTCGGCGTCCGCCGGCTTCGATGGCGAGATCGGCGACGTGGCCGACCGACAGGTCCAGTGCGACGGAAATGCCCTCGGCCTGCAATCGATGCACGTTCATCTGCCAAATCACTCGCTGTTGCTGTCCCACAAGCCGCCTTTTTCACGCCCGACGCAAGCTTGCAGGTGTAACCAATAGTCAACACCGCTGGCGCAACATGCGCCTGGCGCGACGAGCCAAATGGACGGCTTGTCCCACATTCTGTAGTTTCCGGCTGTTGTTGCCGGCCGGCATCCCACTCAGCCAGAGTTTTTGGCGACCACCGACAGGTTTTTCCTTGTTAGCCCAAGCCTTCCTTCTTCCGCTCTGCTTCAGGTTCTTCCGGCGGCCCGTGCCCGCCCTGTTTCGCCAGCTGGCGGCGTTGCTTGCCGTGGCAGCCTTGCTCGCCGGCTGCGCTACCACGGAAACGCTCAGTGTGGCCCCGCCGGCCGCGCCGGAAAAATATGCGGCCATCGTCGTCGACGCCTCCAACGGGCGCACGCTGTTCCAGGCCTATTCGACGGCGCCGCGTTATCCCGCCTCGCTGACCAAGATGATGACGCTGTACCTGACCTTCGAGGCGATGCAGCAGGGGCGGGTCTCAAAGACCACGCTGATCCCGGTGTCGGAGAATGCCCGCTCGCAGCCCCCCTCCAAGCTCGGTTTCAAGCGCGGCGAGCAGATCGAGCTGGAAGCGGCGGTCCGCGCCCTGGCGACCAAGTCGGCCAACGACGTGGCTGTAGCGGTCGGCGAGTATCTCGGCGGCTCGGAGGAGGGTTTTGCCCGCCTGATGACGTCGAAGGCACGCCAACTCGGCATGAACGCGACGGTGTTCCGCAATGCGTCGGGCCTGCCCGACGCCGCCCAGCGCACCACCGCCCGCGACATGGCCGTGCTCGGCATGGCGCTGCGCAAGCATTTTCCGCAGCATTATTATTATTTCTCGGCCACCGATTTCAATTTCCGCGGCAAGCGGGTGCGTGGCCACAACGACCTGCTCGGCCGGGTCAATGGCGTTGACGGCATCAAGACCGGTTACATCAGGGCGTCGGGTTTCAACATCGTCACCTCGGTCAATGCCGATGGCCGCAAGCTGGTGATTGTCGTGATGGGTGGCGACAGCGCACGCAAGCGCAATGCCCATGTCGAGGAACTGATCGTGCGCTACATGCCGCAAGCTTCGGGCGGCAGCCTGGCCTCGTCGCTGTTCCAGCCGGCGGCGCAGCCCGTGCCGATGCCGACTGAGACGGCGGTCGCGATGCCGGCCGTCACATCGATGCCGGCACCCGCCGCTGCAGCGGCCCCGGCTTCCGGACCGGTGCCGATGGCCGAAGTCTACTGATGCGCATACCCGGCGATTGATCTGCCGGGGAGCTTGCGTAGTCAGCGACCCGTCGCTCAGGCCGGCGCCTTGTATTGTGCGTCGCTGACATGCTCGAGCCAGTCGACGGCTCGGCCGTCCTGCGCTTCCTGGATCGCGATGTGCGACATCGCCGTGGTGGCCGCGGCACCATGCCAGTGCTTTTCGCCGGGCGCGAACCAGACGACGTCGCCGTTGCGGATTTCCAGCACCTCGCCGCCCCAGACCTGGACCCAGCCGCAGCCTGACGTGACGACCAGGGTCTGACCGAGCGGATGGGTGTGCCATGCCGTGCGCGCGCCGGGCTCGAAGGTGACGTTGACGGCGCGCACCATGGCCGGTGCCGGCGCCTCGATGATCGGGTCCTGGCGCACCGCGCCGGTGAAATAGTCGGGCGAGGGCGTTGCCGACGGCCGCGATCCGCAGCGTTTGATGTCCATTCCAAGATCTCCTTCAAGACAGATGGCCGGGGTATCGCGGTAGCCAGCGCGGCTGCAGGGCTGGTTTGCCCTGCCTGAGCTTATGGCTGTTTCCTGACAGGCGCCATCCAATGCTGCCATGACGCATCTTCGGTCGGCTTTTTCGGCCGGCTTGGCCGCAGTCAAAGTCCGTGGGAGCCAGGGTCAATCGGCAAAAGCCACCGCTGCCCGCCCGCTGGTCAGGTCAGCGATCATCCTGGCGACCGCCGCGGCGTCGGCCTCGGGCAGGGCGAGGGTCAGCACAGCGCCGGTGGCGGTGAAAGTCTCGGCGATGGTGCGGACGCCCGGCACAGCCGCGAGCCGGGCCTGGACGATCGCCAGGTCGGCGAATTCAAGCGTCGCCACGGCCTCGACGGTAACCACCAGCGGCACCTTGGCCGCCGCGCGCAGGCAGGCCGATGCGGAGCCGCCATAGGCGCGGACCAGCCCGCCGGTGCCGAGAAGCACGCCGCCGAACCAGCGCGTGACGACCACGGCGACGTTGTCGAGCGCCTGGCCGTCGAGCGCCTGCAGGATCGGCTTGCCCGCCGTGCCGCTCGGCTCGCCGTCGTCGCTGAAGCGGTATGCCTGCCCGACGCGCCAGGCCCAGCAATTGTGGTTGGCGCCTGCATCCGAATGGGCCGAGATGAACGCCTTGGCCGCGGCCTCGTCGGCCACCGGACTGGCGACGGCCAGAAAGCGGCTCTTCTTGACGTCCTGGGCGAAACTTTCGATCTGCGCGAGGGTGAACATGTCAGCCGCGTTAGACAATGCGCGGCGATGATCGTCAATCGCGCCGGCATCGGCATCACGGTGGCGCCAGCCCGCCCGGCAGTGCGTGCCGCAACTGCATTCGCCGGTGTCCGTGCTTGCCGCGCGATTTGCCACTTCCCCCGTTGAAGCCAGCCGCCGCATCGGTTATGAACGCGCGTCGTCCGGTTCGCCGGATGGTGGTCCGCGGTCAGCGTGCGGACGAGCACCCGTAGCTCAGCTGGATAGAGCGCTGCCCTCCGAAGGCAGAGGTCACAGGTTCGAATCCTGTCGGGTGCGCCATTTAACAGATTGAAAACAGATATGGTTTTCCGTCTGATTGCTCCCCAAAAGATTGATCGATTTGGCTGCTGGCACAGTTCCAGCACAGGCGGGTCGGTTCATGGCTCCGCTTCGGAAGCGAGCAAGCAAGTTTCATGTGCAGGTGAGGAGGACAGGCTTTGCGCCGGTAACGCGCTGGAATGGTCGCGGGCAACAAGCGGCAGCCGGGCATCGAAATTCACCGAACCGATCGCTCATTCCTCCACAGCAGGAATGAGCAGGCAGATGTAACGCCAGCAGATTCTGCGGCTTCGCTCCAGATCTGCCTCCTCATAGTCGCTCGCGATCTGCCAGAAAAACCCGTCGATCATCGCGGCGATACCGTGGACCGTATCGTCCACCTGTTCCGGCGGAACCAGCCGTCTGACGGCATAGCGGATGTTCGACACGAAACGGGCGCCCGTCAGTTGGTACAGATGCTTGATGCGCGGTTCCGTCTGGGACGCGATCATGAACTGCATCCATGTCGCCGCTCGCTTCGGGGCACCCAGGTGTTGCGGTGCGAACGAACCGTCGACGATCGCGCGCAGCCGCTGCGCTGGCGTGGGATCAGCGGGCGCCACCCTCATGATGTCCTGACGAAACAGGTTCGAGAGATTGCGCATCGCCAGCGCCATCAGCTCTTCCTTGCTGTCGAAATAGTGATTGACCAGGCCGGCTGACATGCCGGCGCGGCCAGCAATGCTGGCCATCGTCGCTCCGGCCAATCCTTCCTCAGCGATGACTGCGATCGCCGCATCCATCAGCTCGTCGCGGCGCATCGCCCTGATTGATCGCCTTGCCATTTGCGCTACCTTCCAATTATATATTGATTGCTCATTCAATATATTATACGTTCATTTAATCCAAGCCGGAGTTCACATGCCAGCCGTCGTCATTTCCGGGGTAAAAACAGTCGAAACCCATTGGATTCCTTTGGCCGATGGCCGCAAGCTCGCCGCACGGCTGTTCCTCCCCGAAGGTGCTGAAGACAATCCTGTCCCTCTAATCCTGGAATACATACCGTATCGCCGCCGCGACGGCACGCGTAAGGGCGACGACGAAATACACCTGTTCTTTGCCGCCCACGGCTACGCCTGTGTCCGCGTCGATATTTCCGGAACCGGCGATTCCGACGGCTTGCTGGAGGACGAATACGTCAAGCGCGAGCAGGATGACGGACTGGAAATCCTGGCCCATCTTTGTGCCCAGCCATGGTGTACGGGCGTCGCCGGCATGATCGGCATCAGCTGGGGCGGATTCAGCGGCCTCCAGGTCGCCGCGAGGAAGCCGCCGCAATTGAAGGCGATCGTCACCGCATGCTCGACGGATGACCGTTATGCCTGTGACGCCCATTACAATGGCGGCCTGCTGATCAACGACAATTTCGGCTGGGGCGGCGCCTTGTTCAGCTACGCGGCGCTGCCGCCTGACCCTGCCGTTGTCGGCGAAGAGCGCTGGCGTGAAATGTGGAAACATCGCCTCGAGGACCACAAGAACCACGCCGCCCAATGGCTGAACCACCAGCGTCGCGATGCTTTCTGGAAGCAAGGCTCGGTCTGCGAGGATTACTCTTCGATCGAATGCGCCGTGCTGGCGGTCGGTGGCTACCTCGATGGTTATACGCAGGCGATCTTCAATCTTGTCGAGAACCTCGAGGCGCCGGCGAAGGGGCTTTGTGGGCCGTGGGGCCATACCGAGCCCCATGGCGGGGTCCCCGATCCAGCCATCGGCTATCTCCAGGAGTGCATCCGCTGGTTCGATCACTGGCTGAAGGGCATCGAAAACGGCGCCGAGCGCGACCCGGACATGCGCCTGTACCTGATGGACTATGCGAAACCCCACTCGCATATGGGTGCCAGGTCGGGCCGTTGGCTGGGATTCCCGCAATGGCCGGCAAGACAGATCGTTCGCAAGCAATTGTGGTTGAACGCCGGTTGCCATCTCAGCGAAACACCGGATGCAGGCGGCGCGAAACCTGCCATTTCCTCGCCACTCACCACCGGCGTGCAAGGGCAGGAATGGTGCCCCTATGGCCAGGGCAGGATTGCCGCGGAAGGCGCGCGCGACCAGCGGACCGACGACGGCGGGTCGTTGTGCTTTGACACCCAGGTGCTGAGTGCGGAGATGCCACTTGCCGGAGTGGCGAAAATAAAGCTGCGTGTTGCCGCCGACAAGCCGCAGGCGCAGGTTTGCGTCAGGCTGAACGACGTGGCGCCCGATGGCACCTCCGCCTTCCTGACCTTTGCCCTGCTCAATCTCACGCACCGGAAAAGTCATGAGTTCCCGGCACCTTTGACCCCCGGTCAATTCGAGGATGTCGAGCTTTCGTTCAAGCCGATAGCGCAAACGATCCCGGTGGGACATAGGTTGCGGGTGGCGATTTCATCGTCCTATTGGCCGATGGCATGGCCATCGCCGCAGCGCACGACGCTGACCATTGATTGCCAGGCTTGCCAGCTCGACCTGCCCATTCTGAATACGGAAGATGGGCTTGTGCCTGTCCAGTTCGAGGAGGCTGCCTGGGCCGAGCCCGGTGCGGTGACGGTCAAGGAACCGGCACGCCAGTTGCGCTCGCTCACGACAGACCTGCCTACCGAGCGAACCGAATTGACGGTGTTGTCGGATGACGGCCGGTTCGTCATCGAGGAAACGGGCACGGAAATCACCGCCTGGCGCCGCAAGGTCTATGGCATCGATGACAATGACCCGGCCAGCTGCGTCACACAGGTGACTTGCCATGAAGAATTCACGCGGCCTGATTGGAACGCGCGTCTGGATTGCGAAATCATCATCAGCTGCGACCTCGCCAATTTTTACATCGGCGGCTGGGTCAAGGCTTATGAGCGCGGGCAGATATTTGCAGAACGGAGATATGACGAGGTCATTCCGCGCGACTGCATGTAACAAATAAAAGGGGGAACAGCATGAGCGTGAATCGTAGAACTTTCCTTCTAGCTTCATCGGCAGCGGCACTTCTGCCTTTTGCGGGGTTTGCGCGGGCCGCAGGCGACCGAATGAACCCGGTCATCGCCGTGGATGCGGATATCGGCAGCCTCGACCCGGGCAATCGCGTTGGCACGACCGAGGGCAACATCATCCGTTCGGTTTGCCAGACACTGGTGCGGTTCGAGCCGGGCAAGCTCAGCTGGTCCAACGATGCGGCCAAGGAGATACGGCAGGTTTCCGATACCGAGTTCGAATTCGAGCTCAACGCAGGCCAAATGTTCACCGGTGATTTCGGCGAGATGACCGCCGAAGACGTGAAGTACTCGTTCGATCGCTACATCAATGGCGACAACGGCAAGAAACTTGCCTACGCCGACGATATGGAGGCTCTGAAGTCGGTCGAAATCACGGGAAAATACACCGGCAAGCTCATCCTGAAGCACCGCTCCGCAGCGCTGTGGCTGATCGGTATCTGCGACGCCTCCGGGGCAATCCTGTCCAAGAAGGCCTGCGAACAGCTGGGTGACAAGATCGCCACGACCCTCATCGGTTCGGGGCCGCTGCTGCTCAAGGAATGGCGCCCCAAGGAGCAGTTCCTGCTTGCCGCAAATCCCGACTACAAGGGTCCTTTCAAGGCTCGCGTCGGAGAAATCACCGGCAAGATCATTCCCGAACGCAGGACCTCCTTCCTGGCCTATCAGGCGAAGGAACTGGATTTCACGGCCTTCGACGCCGACCAGCTCGACACTGCGAAGACGCTGCCGGACACGGACGTGATCGACATTGCCGGCGTCGACTACACCTGGATCGGCATCAACGTCCAAAAAGGTGCCCTTGCCGATGTCAAGGTGCGCCAGGCGATCCGCTGGGCGATCGACGTCGATGCAATCATTCAAGGCGCCTATGCCGGCGCCACCTCGCGCGCAAAGACGCTTCTGGCTCCAGGCCTGCTCGGCAACTGGGCGGATGCACCGCTCTACAACCGGGATCTCGAAAAAGCGCAGGCGCTGCTGGCTGAAACCGGCCTGAGCGGCCTGACCTTCAGCTTCACCTGCCTCAACGACGCCACCTCGCTTGCCGTGGCCCAGATCGCCCAAGCCAATCTTGCCGAAGTCGGCATCACGCTCAACATCAACCCGATGGATTCCGGCGCCTATTGGGCGCTTGGCGCCGACAATGCCAGCAAGGATCTCGAACTCACGCTCATACCCTACACCTCCAAATTCGATCCGAGCTTCCAGACACAATGGTTCCTTGGCAGCCAGGTCGGTCTGTGGAATTGGCAACACTGGAACAGTCCCGAGTTTGACAAGCTGCACCAGCAAGGCGTGGAAACGCTGGAGAAGGCCCAGCGAGAGGCAATCTATATCGAGATGCAGAAGCTGCTCGACGAATCCGCGTCCTGCATCTGGATCACCCATGGCCGGAATTTCTTTGTCGATGCGTCGTGGTTAACGCCGATGCTCCTGCCGAATGGCAAGGACTGGCAGTTTGAGTACTTCGACAGAGCGTGAGCTAACAATGATGTAGGTCGATCAAGCCGGGGAACCTTGGGGGAGGGGAAACAGATGATCAAAGCGCAGCGGACGGCCGCGTTCATCGCATCGCGCCTCGTGTCGGTCGTGCTGACCATTGCCGGCGCCACCCTTCTACTGTTCCTGATGATGCGTCTTGTCCCGGGAGACTTCGCGTCCGTGATGCTTGGTCCGCGGGCGACGCCTGAGCTTCGCGTTCAAATCACGCAGGCCATGGGCCTCGACCGTAGCATCCCGGAGCAGCTCTGGCTGTTCTTCAGCCGCATCGCCACCGGCGATTTCGGTGTCGATGTCGTATCGAATCGGCCGATCCTCGATATCGTGATGGATGTGATCCCCAACACGTTGGCGCTGGCCTTCAGCGCGCTGGCGCTGGCGTTGCTCGTCGGCATTCCGATCGGCGTGATCGCGGCGCTGAAGCCGGGTTCGTGGCTGGATAGCGGCCTGGCCCTGCTGTCCATTTCCTTCATCACGACACCTACTCTGGTGGTGTCGGTCGCCCTCTTTCTCGTCTTCGCCATCGGCCTGCATTGGTTGCCCGTGGCGGGGGCCGGAGAACCGGGCGACACGATCGACCAACTACGGCATTTGATTCTGCCGAGCGTGGCACTGGCACTTGGCTGGATCGGCTACATCTCGCGGCTTGTCCGCGCTTCCTTGCTCGACACCCTGGCGGAACTTCACGTGCGGACCCTCCGCGCCTACGGCGTGTCGGAGTACCGCATCGTCGGATTGTATTCCTTGAAGCTCGCGCTGGTGCCGATCGTGTCGATCCTCGGCATCGGCCTGGGCGAATTGATCGGCAGTTCGGTTGTGGTGGAGATCATCTTCGCCCGTCCCGGCATCGGAAGCCTGATCTTCAACTCCATCGCGCAGCGCAATTATCCGATTGTGCAGGCTTGCGTGGTGTTCATCGTCACCTTTTACATCATCGCCAATCTGATGGTCGACATGATCAACGCACTGCTCGACCCTCGCATTGCGGCGGGTCGCGGGTGATGGGGTCTTTCGCGACACTGAAACGCATCTGTTCGGAGCGCGATGGCAGGCTCGGCCTCGTTTTTACGCTCGTCATCCTCATATTCGCGATCGTCGGGCCACTGGTCAGTCCCGACCCCAATCTCATCGATGTGAAAGCCCGCTTTGCGCCACCGGGAGCGGCGCATCTTTTGGGAACCGACAACCTGGGGCGCGATCTTGTTGCCCGCACATCCGCCGGCACACGCTATGCGCTCGCGCTGGCAGCGATGATCGTCGTCATCTCCTCGGTCGTCGGATCGCTGATCGGCGTCGTAGCGGCTGTTGCCGGTCCTCGGATCGACCGGGTGATTACCGGTGTCTTCGACATCGTCAACGCATTTCCGCCGCTCATCCTGGCATTCGCCCTCATCGCCCTCTACGGCAAGGGACCAATCACCTTTGTGCTCCTGGTCACAGTCGTCTTCATCCCGCAGTTTGGCAGGATGGCGCGGGCGCGGGCGCAAAGCCTGCGGAGCCTGAGCTTCATCGAGGCCGAGCGCATGCTGGCCGTGCACCCCGCCACCATCGTGGCCCGGCACTATTTGCCCAATGTCGCCGGTCCCATCATCGTGCTGGCCAGCATGAACCTGCCCGTCGTCATCGCCTTCGAGGCATCGCTCTCGTTCCTCGGCTTCGGCGTGCAACCGCCAAAATCCTCGCTCGGCACGTTGATCAAGGATGGCTTCGTGTCGATCAACCAATCCTGGTGGCCCATCATCGCGGCCTCGCTGGTCCTGGCGATCGCAACGCTCGGCGCAACCCTCCTCGGGGAAGCACTGCGGCGGGTGATCGACCCCAAAACGACAGGAGCGCGCTGATGGCGATCTCGGTGCGCAATCTGTCGGTCGACTATAATCTGTCCCATGTTACCGCGCATGCACTGCGCGACATCTCGCTGGAGATCGGCAAAGGCGAGATACTCGGTCTTGTCGGCGAATCCGGCAGCGGAAAATCGACCGTTGCCTTCGCATTGATGGGCCTGCTCGCCAACAATGCAAAGGTTACGTCAGGCACCGCTACCATCGGCGGCCGGAGTTATGACCTGACACGGCGCGACGCCACGGCTCCACTGCGGGGACGCGGCATGGCGATGATCTTCCAGGATCCGATGCTGTCGCTCAATCCGGTGTTCACCGTCGGCACACAGCTCTGCGAAGTCCTTCGCCGGCGGTTGCCGGGTGGTGACCGCAAGGCGCATGTCGCCATGGCCGAGGAGGCGCTGGCAAAGGTCAAGCTGAGCGACCCGAAGCGGCGGATGGGCCAGTACCCTCACGAATTGTCCGGTGGCATGCGCCAGCGCGTGGTGATCGCCATGGCGCTTCTGTCCGAGCCGGTGCTGCTGATCGCGGACGAGCCGACGACGGCGCTCGACGTCACGGTCGAAGCGCAGATCATGCGCGAGATCGTCAGCCTGCGAGACCGCATAGGCTGTGCCGTGCTTCTGATCACCCATAGTCTTGGGCTGGTGACCGAATATTGCGACCGCATATCGGTACTTTATGCCGGCGAACGGCTGGAACACGGCACGGTCAAGCAAGTCCAGCAGCAGCCCGGTCATCCCTATACGCGCATGCTCTTTGACTGCGAGGTCGCAATCGATCGCCAGCGCGCCGTCAACGTTACCGAAAACCGCTTTACCGTCATTCCCGGGGAATTGCCTGACCCGTTCCGGCGTCCATCCGGTTGCATTTTCAACGGCCGCTGCGATGTCTCGTTCGACGCTTGCGCGACGACTGTTCCGGACGAATTTGCGGTCGGTGACGCAGCGGACCACGGCGCGCGCTGTCTCTTGCTGGCGGGTTCATGATGGATGCCATCTCGATCAGCAAGGCGAGATTGCGTTTTGGCCAGACCATCGCTCTCGACGATGTATCCCTCGCCATTCCGCAAGGCACGTGTTTCGGCATTGTCGGCGAGTCCGGTTCCGGAAAGACGACGCTGATGCGGGCCATTCTCGGGTTGCAGAAGCTCGACCAGGGCGATGTCTGCATTCTGGGCATGCCGCTGTCGCATAGCCGCGCCGCGCTGAAGAAGAGGGCGCGTGTCTTGCAGCCGATCTTCCAGGACCCAGCAGCATCCCTTTCCCCGCGCAGTCGCATCCGCACGCTGATGGGCGAAGTCGCCACGGTCTTGAACGAACCGCTGGCGGTGACATACGAGCGCCTTGGCGTCATCTTGAACCGGCTTGGCCTGCCGAAAGGCATCCTCGACAAATACCCTCACGAGATCAGCGGCGGTCAGGCTCGGCGGGTGGCCATCGCGCGTGCGCTGCTCATGAAACCGTCCATCCTGATCGCCGATGAGCCGACAGCCGGCCTGGACGTCTCCGTTCAGGGCGACTTGCTCAATCTCTTGCAAGACATCAGGCAGTTGGAAAACATGACGCTTGTCGTCATCAGTCACAATCTGGCTGTTGTTCGGTTGATCGCTGAAAACGCTGTCGTGATGCGTGCTGGAAAAGCGGTCGAGAGCGGCGATGTAGCCTCGATGTTTCAATCGCCACGAGACGCTTACACGCGCGAGCTTCTTTCAGCCTGGCCGCGCCTGCGCGTCGAATAAGAAATTTCCCCACATGGGCAACACCAGCCGCCCCGAGTCTCCTTCAGGCTGGGTAAAAGTTTGGGGGCAACGTCAGCTTGAATCCTGTCGGGCAAGCCAGCTTTTTGGTATGATCGGGAGCTGTGCTTTGCGCTCGGACTGGCCAAGTGGGCGTACCAAATGCCCGCTTCTCGGCCGACCCTATCGGACAGACAGAGCCGTATTGGGCCCTGCCACGGCCGGGGATGCTGCCGCTCCCTGCGCCGGACTGGCCATGTCGGGGAAGTTCGGCTAGCTTTCCCTCATCCGAAACATTCCGGTGAACCTTTTTGCGGCCAACAACGACCAAGCAGACAGGAGCCCGGCGGTTGCACCGGCCATGAACATCGCATCAGACCCCATGTCCGATCGTGATCTCGTGAGCCGCGTCGCAAACGGCGACCGCGCCGCTTTGCGGCTCCTGTTCACGCGCCACCACGCACGGGTCTACCGTTTCGTGGCGCGCCAGACGGGGTCGGAAGCCATGGCGGATGACGTTGCCAATGAAGTGTTTCTGGAGTTGTGGCGCAAGGCGCCGCAGTTCGAAGGCCGTTCGGAGGTCTCGACCTGGCTGCTCGGCATCGCCCGCTTCAAGGCGCTGTCGTCGCTGCGCAAGCGCAAGGAAGACTGGCTCGACGACGACGATGCCGCCGCAGTGCCCGACGGCTCGGATACGCCCGAAGTGGTGACGATGAAGCTGGACAAGGGCGCTGCCCTGCGCCGCTTCGTCGATGCGCTGGCCGAGGAGCACCGCACCGTCATCGACCTCGCCTATTATCACGGCAAGTCGGTGACCGAGATCGGCGAGGTGCTCGACATTCCGGTGGCGACGGTGAAGACGCGGATGTTTTATGCCCGCAAGAAACTCGGCGAAGCCCTGAAGGCCGCCGGATACGACAGGGGCTGGCCATGAGCGCTGCCGAAAAGATGTCCCGTCGCGACGAGATCGAAACGCTGCTGCCGTTCTACCTGAACGGCACGCTGGAAGGCGCCGAACTGGCGACCGTCGAGGACTGGCTCGCCAGCGATCCGGCCGCACCCGCGGCCCTCGAAGCCGCCGAGGCCGAGTTTTCCGGCACGATGGCGTCCAACGAGGCGATCCGCCCGCCGGCCGATGCGCTGAGCCGCTTCTCCAGGCTGCTCGATGCCGAGGCCGGGCCGGTCCGCGAGCCGCAGGCGCAGTCGCTGCTGGCGCGTGCCTGGGAGCGGTTCATGGGCGTGCCCGTGGGCGTCGCCTGGGCCGCGGCGGCAGCATTGCTGGCCTTCATCGTCGTGCAGGGCGTGGTGGCGCCTTCGGGCACCGGTTCCGACATCCAGGTCGCCGGCACCGGCGCGGAGCAGTCGAAGCTGCCTTTCGCGCTGGTCACCTTCAAGCCTGACGCCAGGATGGCCGACATTGCCGCGCTGCTCGGCGACAACGGCGCGGCGATCATCGATGGCCCGACGGCCAGCGGCGTCTTCCGCATCGCCATTCCTGCCGAAACTGTCGCCGACTACGATCGCATCGTCGGCCTGATCGCGGCCGCACCCTTTGCCGACACGGTAACAGTGGGAAGGAAGCCTGCGGGATGACGCTGCCGAGGCGAGTTGCAGGACTGATGCTGGCGGCGACATTGTTCGCCGCCACGCCTGCATTTGCCCAGACCAACGATCCTAGCCTGACGCCGCAGCAGCTCGACTGCCTCAGCCGAGCGACGGCGGCGACGGCTGCAGACTGCCTGCAACCTGGCGCGCAGCCGACGCCGGGCGGTCCGGGTTCCGGCGGCGGAATCCCGCCCCGGGCCGTCGGCCTGCCCGAATTGCTGGTCGACCTCTTTCCCAATCCCGGTGATTTTCCCGGTGTCGCATCCGGGGGGCAGCCAGCGACGCCGGTGCCGACGCCCAATCCGCTCCGCGACCCGGCCGCCGCAAGTCCGGATCCGTCAGGTGGCGGCGCGCAGGCGGGTGGTCAGCCGACACCGCCGCCGCCTGATGTGCCACCACCCGGAACTGCGATCACCGCGCCGCCGCGCGCCATAGCGGGTTCCTTCGTGCCCGACGAAGTGCTGGTCACCGTCGATGGCGGCGCGCCTGTCGCGCAAGCTGTCGCTGCCGCCTATGGTCTGGAAATCCGTTCGCAGCGTCTGTCGGCCCTGCTCGGCACCAGCCTTGTCCGCTACGGCATTCCCGATGGCCGGCCGGTCGGCACGGTGCTTGCCCAGCTTGCCGGCGACGGCCGCACCGCGACCCGTGAAGCCAACCACATCTATGAGCTGCAGCAGGCAGCAGCAGGGCCCAATTTCGCCTTCCAGCGCATCGCGCTCGACGAGGCCGCCGCCAATGGCGAGAACGTCAGCATAGCGGTCATCGACACCGCCATCGACGACACTCACCCGGCGCTGAAGGGCGTCGTCGCCGGCAGTTTCGACGCCATGCCGGGGGTGACGGTCACCGCACGCGACCACGCCACCTCGGTTGCCGGCTTGATCGCCGGCACCGGACCGTTCAAGGGCATGGCGCCGGGCTCGAAGATCTTCCACGCACGCGCCTTCGAAGGCGGCAAGTCGAACATGGAGATCATTCTCAACGCGCTCGACTGGGCCGCCGAGCAGAACGTCCAGATCGTCAACATGAGCTTCGTCGGGCCCAAGAACGCATTGCTGGAGCAGGCCAGCCGCGGCGCCCGCGCCCGCGGCATGATCCTCGTCGCCGCTGCTGGCAACAATGGCCCCGGCGCGCCCTATGGCTATCCCGCCGCCTACAAGGGCGTCATCGCGGTAACGGCCACCGATGCCAAGGACGCCCTGATGAAGCAGGCCAACCGCGGGCCCTACGTCTACATCTCCGCCCCCGGCGTCGACGTCATGGCCCCGGTCGGCGGCGGCACGGACCTAGTAACGGGCACCTCGTTTGCCGCAGCGGTAGTCAGCGGCGCGATTGCCAATTTGTTGCACAACGAGCCAGGCCGCTCTGCAGAATCGATCGAAAAGGCACTCGCCGCCACCGCCACCGATCTCGGCGACAAGGGCCGCGACACCGATTTCGGTTTTGGCCTGATCAACACCAAGGCTGCCGAGGCCGTGAAGGAGTAGGGGCCTCTAGCCCGCCTTGCCTTCCTCTTCGAATGTCACCGCGACATCGGCATTGGCCGACAGCCGCACCTTGTTGCCTTCGGTCTCGGCGACGAGCGCGGTGGAGATGTAGTGATGGTGGCCGCGATGGCTGCCTTCGCCGCTGTCCTTTTTCGTGAGCTTGATGCGCCCGTTCTCGACCTTGTCGACGGTGCCGATATGCACGCCGTCGGCGCCGATGACTTCCATATGCTCGCGAATTGCTGTGCTGGCTGACACGACCGTTCTCCTTGTCTGGGATTGGCAAACGAAAACGCGCTCAGCCTCGATTGGATGCAAGGCCCGAGGCCGTCGCAGCGGAATTCGCATTTCTTATTGCAAACGATTTGCAATTGCATTGACAGGTGACGCGGCTGCCACTAGGTAAAGCATCGTATCTGCCGCCCATCGGGCGCGTATTCTCGAACGGGATTTCCATGACAGCGCTACGCACCACCTTCGCCGCCATCGCCATGCTCGCGGCCATGCTCGGGCTATCGGCCTGCTCCCAGGACAGCGATGCCGGCGGCAAGATGAAGGTGGTGACCACCTTCACGGTGATCGCCGACATCGCCCGCAACGTCGCCGGCGACGCAGCCGAGGTGGAATCGATCACCAAGCCGAACGCAGAGATCCACAACTACCAGCCGACGCCGGGCGACATCCTGCGCGCCCAGAAGGCCGATCTCGTGCTGTGGAACGGGCTGAACCTCGAACTGTGGTTCGAAAAGTTCTTTGAAAACCTTGATGGCGTGGCGCAGGCCGTCGTCTCCGATGGCGTAAGCCCGATGGGCATCGCCGAAGGCCCCTACACCGGCAAGCCCAACCCGCATGCCTGGATGTCGCCCGAGGCGGCGCTCATCTATGTCGAGAACATCCGCAAGGCCTTCGCCGAGAAGGATCCTGCCAATGCCGAGGTCTATGCCAGGAACGCGGCCGCCTATTCGGAGAAGATCAAGGCAACGGTCGCGCCGATTCACAAGGCCATCGAGACCATCCCCGCCGAGCGCCGTTGGCTCGCCACCAGCGAAGGCGCGTTTTCCTATCTCGCCCGCGATTTCGGCTTGAAGGAGGTCTATCTTTGGCCGATCAATGCCGACCAGCAAGGTACGCCCCAGCAGGTGCGCAAGGTGATCGACCTCGTCAAGGCCAACAGCATTCCGGCCATGTTCAGCGAAAGCACGGTGTCGTCGAAGCCGGCCGAGCAGGTCGCGCGGGAAACGGGCGCCAAATATGGCGGTGTGCTCTATGTCGACTCGCTGAGCGATGAAGGCGGCCCGGTGCCGACCTATCTCGACCTGCTCAGCGTCACCACCCAGACCATCGTCAAGGGACTTTCCCAATGAACGTTCCGCTGAAGGGGCGCCCCGCGGCCCAGGCTCAGGCCGGCGACGGCCTCAGCGTCGACAACATCTCGGTGACCTACCGCAACGGGCACACGGCCCTGCGCAACGCCTCCTTTTCCATTCCGCGCGGCACCATCACGGCGCTTGTCGGCGTCAACGGCAGCGGCAAGTCGACCCTGTTCAAGTCGATCATGGGCTTCGTGCCGCTCGCCACCGGTAGCGTTTCGATCCTGGGCCAGCCGGCCCGCGAGGCGCTGAAGAAGAACCTCGTCGCCTATGTGCCGCAAAGCGAGGACGTCGACTGGAACTTTCCGGTGCTGGTCGAAGACGTGGTCATGATGGGCCGCTACGGCCACATGAATTTCCTGCGCATGACGCGCAGTATCGACCGCGAGGCGGTGGACGCGGCGCTTGAACGCGTCGGCATGGCCGACTTCCGCAAGCGCCAGATCGGCGAGCTCTCGGGCGGCCAGAAGAAGCGCGTCTTCCTGGCGCGTGCGCTGGCGCAGGAAGGCGAACTGATCCTGCTCGACGAACCCTTCACCGGCGTCGACGTGCGCACCGAAGAAGCGATCATCGCGCTTTTGCAGGGCCTGCGCGATGAAGGCCGGGTGATGCTGGTTTCGACGCACAATCTGGGCTCGGTGCCGCGCTTCTGCGACCGCGCCGTTCTGGTCAACCGCACCGTTCTCGCCTCCGGGCTGACGGCCGAAACTTTCACCAAGGCCAATCTCGAAAAGGCCTTTGGCGGCGTGTTGCGCCAGTTCATCCTGGGCGGCGCCGAGCTACACCAGGACGCCGCCGACAAGCGTCAGGTGACAGTGCTGACCGACGACGAGCGCCCCTTCGTCATCTATGGCGACGGCAACGGCAACGACGCTGCGGCCAAGAAGGGCGGGCGCAAGAAATGATCGCCATGCTCAGCGAGCCGTTCGGCTATGGCTACATGCTCAACGCGATGTGGGTGTCGGCGCTGGTCGGCGGCGTCTGCGCCTTCCTCTCGGCCTATCTGATGCTCAAGGGCTGGTCCCTGATCGGCGACGCGCTCTCGCATTCGATCGTACCCGGTGTTGCCGGCGCCTACATGCTCGGCCTGCCGTTTGCGCTTGGCGCCTTCCTTTCGGGCGGGCTTGCGGCCGGCGCCATGCTGTTCCTCAACCAGCGCACCAAGCTCAGGGAAGACGCCATCATCGGCCTGATCTTCACCTCGTTCTTCGGGCTCGGCCTGTTCATGATCTCGCTGTCGCCGGCCTCGGTGAACATCCAGACCATCGTGCTTGGCAACATCCTGGCAGTGACGCCGGCGGACACGCTTCAGCTGGCGCTGATCGGCGGCATTTCGCTGGCTATCCTGCTCGCCAAGTGGAAGGACCTGATGGTCGCTTTCTTCGACGAGAACCATGCGCGCTCGATCGGGCTCAACCCCGACATGCTCAAGGTGCTGTTTTTCATGCTGCTGTCGGCCTCGACGGTGGCGGCACTGCAGACGGTGGGCGCCTTCCTGGTCATCGCCATGGTGGTGACGCCGGGGGCGACGGCCTATCTTCTGACCGACCGCTTTCCCCGGCTGATCGTGATCAGCGTTGCGATCGGCTCGATCACCAGCTTCGTCGGCGCCTATGCCAGCTATTTCCTCGACGGCGCCACTGGCGGCATCATCGTGGTGGCCCAGACGCTGATCTTCCTGATCGCGTTTGTCTTCGCGCCGAAGCACGGGCTGCTGGCGGCGCGGCGGCGGGCAAGGCTGGAACTGGAGGCGGGGGCATGATCGAAACCCTCGCGCTCCCCTTCGCCTTTCCGTTCATGCAGCAGGCGTTCGCCATCTCGCTGCTGGTGGCGGTGCCGATGGCGCTGCTGTCGTGCTTCCTGGTGCTCAAGGGCTGGTCGCTGATGGGCGATGCCATCAGCCATGCCGTGCTGCCCGGCGTCGTGCTCGCTTATATCGCCGGCATCCCGCTGGCCATCGGCGCCTTCGCCGCCGGCATGACCTGCGCGCTGGCGACCGGCTATCTCAAGCAGAACAGCCGGGTCAAGGAAGACACCGTCATGGGCATCGTCTTTTCCGGCATGTTCGGCCTCGGCATCGTGCTTTACACCAAGATCCAGACCGACGTGCATCTCGACCACATCTTGTTCGGCGACATGCTGGGTGTCAGTTGGTCCGATGTCGGCCAGAGCGCGGTGATCGCTCTGATCGCCACCGGGGCCATCGGCATCTTCCGCCGCGACCTGCTGCTGCACGCCTTCGACCCGCAGCATGCGCAGGCCATCGGCCTGCCGGTCAGGCTGCTGCACTACGGGCTGTTGACCGTGCTGTCGCTGACCATCGTCGGTGCGCTGAAAGCTGTCGGCATCATCATCGCCATCGCCATGCTGATCGCGCCGGGCGCAATTGCCTATCTGCTCACCGACCGCTTCGAGCGCATGCTCATGGCGTCGGTGCTGGTGGCGGTAGCGTGCTCGTTCGGAGGCGTCTACCTCAGCTTCTTCATCGACAGCGCGCCGGCGCCGACCATCGTGCTGCTGATGAGCCTGACCTTTGTCGTTGCCTTCTTCATCTCGAGGCGCCGGACAGCGCTTCGGGAGCGACAGGTGGTGGTGGCGGATTGAGCCCTCTGCCCTCCCCACAAGGGGGAGGGTGAAGAGCGTCACGCGGCTGCCGCTGCCAATCTGCGGCGGGCAAACGAATGGCCTTCGCTGTCGAAGATATGCAACTCGTCGGGGCTGGCGGCGAGCCGGATCTTCGCACCGCGCTTGACCTCGACATTGCCCGGAAGCTTGGCCACCAGCGGCTGGTCGGCGCGGCCGATGTCGACATAGACGAGCTGGACCTCGCCGAGCTGCTCGACATAGTCGACGAGCCCCTCGAACAGGTAGTCGTCGCCGGTCGCGACATAGAGGTCCTCGGGCCGCACGCCGAAGCTCACTGCCTTGCCTTGGGCATCAGTGGGTGTCGCCACCGGCACCGGGGTCTTGTGGCCGCCGACATGGCTGACCAGGCTGGTCTCACCGGCCCGCTCGATGGTGCCGCCAACGATGTTCATCGCCGGCGAGCCGATGAACTGGGCGACAAACAGATTGCCGGGGTGCTTGTAGAGTTCCATCGGCGTGCCGACCTGCTCGATGCGGCCGTCCTTGAGCACGACGATACGGTCGGCCAGCGTCATCGCCTCGACCTGGTCGTGGGTGACATAGATCATCGTCGTGTTGGGCATCGACTCCTTGAGCTTGGCGATCTCGATGCGGGTGGCGACGCGCAGCGCTGCGTCGAGGTTCGACAGCGGTTCGTCGAACAGGAAGACCTTGGGGTTGCGCACGATGGCGCGGCCGATGGCGACGCGCTGGCGCTGGCCGCCCGACATCGCCTTGGGCAGCCGGTCGAGATACTTGGTCAACTGCAGGATCTCGGCGGCGGCGCGCACGCGCTTGTCGATCTCGGCCTTGCTTTCCTTGGCGATCTTCATGCCGAAGGCCATGTTGTCGTAGACGGTCATGTGCGGGTAGAGCGCGTAGGACTGGAACACCATGGCGATGCCGCGCTTGGATGGCGGGATGTCGTTGACCTTCTCGCCGGCGATCTCCAGCGTGCCGCCGGTGATCTCCTCGAGCCCGGCGATAGAGCGCAGCAGCGTCGACTTTCCGCAGCCCGAGGGGCCGACGAAGACGATGAACTCACCCGATTTGATGTCGAGATCGATGCCGTGGAGAATGTGCAGATTGCCGTATGATTTCTTGACGTCCCTGAGCGTTAGATCGGCCATGGTTTCCTCCCAGATTTCTGTCAGCGTCGGTCAGGCGAAGCGCCCGAACCAGGCGCCGTAGCTGCCGAGCCGGACTGCGCCGGCGTCTGCCTTTCCATCAAGTCCGTGTCCCGCCAAAGGCTGCAGGCCCCTGCCTCCGAGATCGACCGTGGCCGGTGCGCTGCCGAGATTGAAGACGCAGACGATCTCCTCGTTGCCCTCGCGGCGGCTGAAGGCCACCGTGTCGCCCTGTGTGTCGAGGAACGAGATGTTGCCCTTGGCAAGTGCGGGATGCGACCGGCGGAACGAGAGAAACCGGCGGTAATGTTCGAGCAGCGAGGCGGCGTCGCCTTCCTGCGTGTCGACCGCCTTGGCCAGATGGTCTGCCGGCGCCGGCAGCCACGGCTTGGCCTTGGAGAAGCCACCATTGGCAGCGTCCTTGTTCCACACCATCGGCGTGCGGCAGCCGTCGCGGCCCTTGAACTCCGGCCAGAAACGGATGCCATAGGGGTCCTGCAGATCCTCGAAGGCAAGACTGGCTTCAGTCAGGCCGAGCTCTTCGCCCTGGTAGATGCAGACCGAACCGCGCAGCGACATCAGCAGCGCCGAGACGACCTTGAGATAGGCGGTGCGGTCGGCCTCGCCCATGCCCCAGCGCGAAGCGTGGCGGACGACGTCGTGGTTGGAGAAGGCCCAGCACGACCAGCCGTCGCTGGCGGCCTTGCCGAAGTCCTCGAGCACCGTGCGCACCTTGGCGGCAGAGATCTTCTCCGGCGCCAGGAAGTCGAAGGCGTAGCACATCTGCACCTTGTCGCCGCCGGCGGTGTAGGACGCGACGACCTCGAGCCCGCGCTGGGAATCGCCGACCTCGCCAACCGCCGCTGCGGCAGGGTACTCGTCGAGCACGGCGCGGAAGCGGGCGAGGAATTCAAGGTTCTCCGGCCGGCTCTTGTCGTAGATGTGGTCCTGGAAATTGTAGGGGTTCACCGCCGGTGCGGTCTGGTCGTTGCGCTCCTCCGGCGGCAGCGCGGGATTGTCCTCCAGCCCGGCCGAGTGGAAGTAGAAGTTGATGGTGTCGAGGCGGAAGCCGTCGACGCCGCGGTCGAGCCAGAACCGGGTGACGTCAAGCAGCGCGTCCTGGACGTCGCGGTTGTGGAAGTTGAGGTCGGGCTGTTCGGACAGGAAATTGTGCAGGTAATACTGCATGCGCCTGGTGTCCCACTGCCAGGCCGAGCCGCCGAAGATCGACAGCCAGTTGTTGGGCGGGCTGCCGTCTGGCTTGGCGTCGGCCCAGACGTACCAGTCTGCTTTGGCGTTGTCGCGGCTCGCCCGGCTTTCTTTGAACCAGGGATGCAGGTCGGAGGTGTGCGAGATGACGCCGTCGATCATCACCTTGAGGCCGAGCCGGTGCGCTTCCGCGATCATCGCGTCAAAGTCGGCCAGCGTGCCGAACATCGGGTCGATGTCGAGATAATCCGAGATATCGTAGCCGAAATCCTTCATCGGCGACTTGAAGAAGGGCGAGATCCATACGGCGTCCGCGCCGAGGTCGGCGATGTGCGGCAGCCGCGAGATGATGCCCTTCAAGTCGCCGATGCCGTCGCCGTTGGAGTCCTGGAAGCTGCGAGGGTAGATCTGGTAGATCACCGCCCCCCGCCACCAGTCGCGATCCGCAGCGGGAGCGGGGTTTTCGATCTTGCGCATTGCGGCCTGCATGGAGCTAGCCTCCCTTGACTGAGCCCGCGAGCAGCCCGCGGACGAAATAACGTTGGAGCGAGAAGAACACGATCAGCGGCACGATGATGGTGACGAAGGCCGAGGTGGTGAGGATTTCCCAGTCGCCGCCGCGCGAGCCGAGCAGGGCGTTGAGCTTGCCGGTCAGCACCAACTGGTCGGAGCCGGAGCCCAGGAACACCATCGCCACCAGAAGGTCGTTCCAGACCCACAGGAACTGGAAGATGGCGAAGGAGGCGAGCACCGGGAAGGACAGCGGCAGCACGATCTTGACGAAGATCTCGAAGTCGCTGGCGCCGTCGATGCGGGCCGACTCCATGATCTCGCGCGGCAGGCCGGCGATGTAGCTGCGCAACAGGTAGATGGCGAAGGGCAGGCCGAAGCCTGTATGCGCCAACCATATGCCGAGATAGGTCTTGGCCGGCACGCCGAAGAACAGCCCGACACCGTTGTAGAGCTTGAGCAGTGGGATGAGCGACATCTGCAGCGGCACGACGAGCAGGCCGATGATGACGGCGATCAGCAGCGCGCGGCCTGGAAATCGCATCCAGGCCAGCGCATAGGCGGCATAGGCCGCGATCAGGATCGGGATGATGGTCGCGGGAATGGTGACCGTCAGCGAGTTGATGAAGGAGCGGCCGATGCCCTCGGAAAACAGCACCGTCTGGTAGTTGTCGGTGGTGAAGCGCGGCGGCGCCGACGACGCGTAGTAGACGCGCTGGCCGCGGCCGCCCTCGAAGGCTTTGGGCGACTGCAGCACGAAGGAACCGTCGGCGTTGAGCTGCAGTGAGACGCCTTCGCCGAGATCGGCAACCGTGCCGGCTTCGTATTGCGTAGGCTGCTGCGCCTTGGTGCCGAAGGCGCTGATGTTGCGTGCCGGACCGTCGCCGAAGATGTTGCCCTCGATGACGAACTTGCCATCCTTTTCGATCTGGGCCGAAGCACCCGGCAGGCGGCCGGCTTCGGTCTGCGACGAGGTCGAAAGTGCTGTCCACCAGCCGGAGACGATGAGCTGGTCCTTGTCGCGCAGCGAACTGACCAGGATGCCGAGCGTCGGGATGGTCCAGATGGCGACGAAGACAAGCACTGCGATATGGACGCCGAAGCGGCCGAAGAAGGACTTTCCGCTTGCGCTGGCCATGTCAGTGACCTCCCCCGCCTTCGCGATTAGCCTGGCGGATGTTCCAGATCATGATCGGCACGACCGCGAGCATGATGATGACGGCGATCGCAGCACCGCGGCCGAAATCGCCGCCGCCGCGGAACATCCAGTCGAACATCAGGTTGGCCAGCACCTGGCTGTTCCACTGGCCGTTGGTCATCGTCAGCACGATGTCGAAGACCTTGAGCACGAGGATGGTGATGGTGGTCCAGACCACCGCGATGGTGCCCCAGATCTGCGGCACCATGATTTTCCAGAAGATCTGGAACGGGTTGGCGCCATCGATGACGGCGGCCTCGATTGTTTCCTCCGGGATGCCGCGCAGGGCCGAAGACAGGATGACCATGGCAAAGCCGGTCTGGATCCAGATCAGGATCACCATCAGGAAGAAGTTGTTCCAGAACGGCGTCGAGATCCACACCTGCGGATTGCCGCCGAGATACTGCACGGCCGCGTTCAGGATGCCGATCTGGGTCTGGCCTTCGGCGCGGTATTCGTAGACGAATTTCCAGATAACGCTGGCGCCGACGAACGAGATGGCGAGCGGCAGGAACACCAGGCTCTTGGCGATGTTGCCCCACCAGATCTTGTCGGTGAGCACCGCGATGATCAGGCCGAAGAAAGTGCAGGCGGCCGGCACGACCGCGAGCCACAGCAGGTTGTTGAAGATTGAATTTCGAAATTCGCGGTCGCCGAAAGCCCAGCTGTAATTGGCGAGGCCGACGAAATTCTGGCCGGTGCGGTCCATGACGGAGAGCCTCAGCGTTTCGATCACCGGGTAGACGAGATAGACGGTGACGATCAGCATCGCCGGACCGACGAACAGCCACGGCCGGATCAGGCCCTGGCGGCGCAGATTGTCGACAGCGGCAGCACCCGAGACGCCGCGCGAAGGAAAGACCGCGTCGAGGATCTTGTTGGCGCCCCAGTAGTAGACGACGCAGCCGCCGACGCCGATGATGATTGTGAAAATGGCCGAAAGTATCTGTGCCGTCATGGGATCATCCCCCTGGGATCAGGCTGACATCGCTCAGAATTACGAATGGAAAAGCCGGGCGTCCGGACCCGGGCCAACAGGCCCGGATCACAACTCGCATGGACGTCCGCGGGGCGCGCGCTACTTGATCGCGTCCCAACTCTTCTGGATGTCGGCGGCGACATCGGCCGCAGGCTTGCCGCCGACGAGGTCGATCATGCCGGTCCAGAAGGCGCCGGCGCCGATCTTGCCCGGCATCAGGTCGGAACCGTCGAAGCGGAAGGTCGAGGCGTTGACCAGGATGTCACCCTGCTTCTTCAGCGCTTCGTTGCCATAGGCTTCCTTGTTCGCCGTCTTGAGCGGGGTCAGGAAGCCCGATTGGGCCATCCAGACCTCGTGGGCCAGCGGCATCTTCAGGAAGTCGATGAAGGCGCGCGCGGCCTTGGAGTCCTTGGCGATGGTGAACAGCGTTCCGCCGCCGAGCACCGGATTGCCGAGCTCTGGCTTGGCGGCCATCGGCGGCAGGTAGAAGAAGTCGGCATCCTCGCCGAGCTTGGTGCCTTCAGGGAAGAAGGACGAGATGAACGACGCCTGGCGGTGCAGGTAGCACTTCGGCGGCACCGCAAAGAGGCCCTTCGGGCTGTCGCGGAAGTCGGTTGCGGCGACCGCCGCCTTGCCGCCGTCGACATATTTGTCGTTGGTGGCGATCTTGGCGAAGATGTCGAGCGCGCCGACCACGGCCGGATCGTTGAACGGAATCTCGTTCCGGGTCCACTTGTCGTAGACGTCGGGCGCCTGGGTGCGCAGCATGATGTCTTCGACCCAATCGGTCGCCGGCCAGCCGGTGGCGCCGCCCGAGCCCAGGCCGATGCACCACGGTACGCCACCATCGGCGACGATCTTGTCAGTCAGGGCCTGCATCTCTTCCCAGGTCTTGGGCACCTCATAGCCGGCTTCCTCGAAATTTTCCGGCACGTACCAGACCAGCGACTTCAGGTCGGCCTTGAACGGGAAGCCGTAGAAGCCGGGCTTGCCGTCCTTGTCCTTGTAGGTGCCGAGATCGACCCAGGACTGGCCGGCGCCGTAATTCTCCTTGACGAAGTTGGCGGTGCCCTCGTCCAGGGCGGTGAGCAGGCCCTTCGACGCCAGATCCTGGATCAGGCCGGGCTGCGGCAGGATGGCGATGTTGGGCGGGCTGCCGGCCTGGGTGTCGATGACGATCTGCTGCTCGTAGTTCTCGGACGACGAGTAGTTGATGGTGGCGCCGGTGGCCTCGCTGAAATATTCGAGCACCGAGCGGGCCAGCGCTTCGTCTTCGCCGCGCCACGGCCCGAAGATCGAGAGCGTCTCGCCCTTCAGGTCGACCTTCTTGAGTTCTTCGAAATTGGCCCAGGTGAAACGGGCGTCCTCGCCCGGCTTGAACTTCAGCTCCGCCGAGGCGGGCGCGCTCAGGGCGACGGCGGCCAGCGCCACGCCCAGTAACAGGGACTTCCTCATGGTCTTCCTCCCAGTGGATCGAAAACTCCGGACGGAACCTCCATTCCGTCCGCCTGCACCGCCCCGACTTTGCCTCAGACTTGCGCGAGCTGCAACTACACCGCACAACGGCATTTCAAAGCGCTTTGGCTAGCTTCATCACGCCACCGGAATTGAAAAGAGTCAAGAGCGCGGCCGAACTAATCGATTTAAATTTGCCTTGCATGTGCGGTGCAGCATGCTTTTTGGGCGTCGCAGCAGTAAATTCTGCTTCAAACCAAGCACCTGAGGGCCTAGTCTTGCCGGCGCGACACGGCTACTTGGTTCGGCGATCGAACCAGGCTGTATCTAAAGCGCTTTGGGAATCGGGACCGAGGTGAACCTCAAGCAACTTTCGACCATGCTCCAGCTTTCGCAGACGACGGTGAGCCGTGCGCTCAACGGCTATCCCGAGGTCAACGAGGAAACGCGCCGCCGCGTGATGGAGGCGGCCAAGCGCCATGGCTACCGGCCCAACCCCAGCGCGCGCCGGCTGGCGACCGGCAAGGCCGGCATGATCGGCTACGTCATGCCGACGGGCGCCGCCGTCGACATCGATCCGCATTTCGTCGAGTTCCTGTCGGGCCTTGGCGACTACGCCCGCGGCCACGAGCTTGACCTGGTGCTGAGCCCGGCCGATGCCCAGGACGAGGAGACGACCTACCGGCGCATCGTCGCCAACAAGCAGGTCGACGCGCTCTACATCTCGGCGCCTCGCGCCGCCGACAGCCGCATTGCGCTCGCCCACCAGCTTGGCGTCCAGTTCATCGTTCATGGCCGCAGCGAGGGGCTGGACTTCGACTATCCCTACATCGACATCGACAATGAAGGCGCCTTTCACGACGCGACGCGGCTGCTGGTCCAACTCGGCCACAAGCGCATTGCCCTGATCAACGGCGACGACACCCAAACCTTTGCCATCTTCCGCGAGCGCGGCGTCAGGCGGGCGCTGTTGGAAAGCGGACTGGCGCTTGATCTCAGGCACATTCGCTCCGAGGTCATGATCGAGGAGAACGGCTATCGCGCCGCCCGCAGCCTGCTCGAAGCGTCCGACGCGCCGACGGCGATCGTCTGCTCCAGCCTGATCATGGCGCTGGGCGTGGTCAGGGCGGCGCGCGACCTCAATTTGTCGCTGCCCGGCGACCTGTCGCTGGTCAGCCATGACGACGTCTTTCCCTGGCTGAAGCCCGAGCATTTTTCGGTGCCCCTGACGACTACGCGCTCCTCCATTCGCGCCGCCGGCGCCCGTGTCGCCGAGCGGCTCGCCGCCCGCATCTCGGGGCTGGAGGACGGTGCCCGCGGCGAGGTCTGGCCGGTCGATCTCGTGGTGCGCGGTTCGATCGCGGGCGCGCGATAGCGGGCGCTGTTTCCACAACGGGGCTGCCGTTGTGGCCGTTCATCTGGGGATGAACGCGTACATAATCTTTTGCAACTGGGTGTCATCTGGCACATAGTCGCGCCATGATGAAAACCGCAGCCAAGCCCGTTTCCAAGAAGCCCGACTATGAGAAGGCGTTGCGCAAGGCGGGCATCCGCATCACCCGGCCGCGCAAGATCATCCTGGGCATACTGGGCGAGACCGAGGACCATCCCGACGCGCTCGAGATTTTCCGCCGCGCCGAAACCATCGACAAGAGCATCTCCCTGTCCACGGTCTACCGGACGATGAAGCTGCTGGAGGAGATGGGTGCCATCCACCGCCATGCCTTCGAGGGCGGGCCGTCGCGCTTCGAGCAGGCCGGCGGCGATCACCACGACCATCTGATCGACATCGAAACCGGCAATGTCATCGAGTTCCGGTCCGACAGGATCGAACAACTGCAGCAGGAAATCGCTCGCCAGCTCGGCTACGACATCGTCCATCACCGGCTCGAGCTCTACGGCCGCCGCCGCAAGGATTGATGACGTAAGGTCAGGGCACGACGAGTTGATCGGCCTCTGCCGGTGCCTGGACGCGCGCGAGTTGACCTTGTCACGGGCCCGGTCAATCATGCCGCCACCCCGGACCACAGCAATCAGCAGACAGGAACAGCGACCATGGAAAAAGCCGAAATCGGACTGATCGGGCTTGGCACGATGGGCTCGAACCTGGCGCTCAACATCGCCGAAAAAGGCCATCGCATCGCCGTCTTCAATCGCACCCCGGCGAAGACCCAGGCCTTCGTCGAACAGGCCGGCGACCTGCGCAACATGATCGTGCCCTGCGCCTCCATCGCCGAGCTGGCCGAGGCCATCCGCCCGCCGCGCCCGGTCATCATCATGGTGCTGGCGGGCACGCCGGTCGACGAGCAGATCGCAGCGCTTCGCGGCGTCATGTCGGCCAACGACATCGTCATCGACGCCGGTAATGCCAACTTCCGCGACACCATGCGCCGCTTCAAGGAGCTCGAGGGCTCGGGCCTGACCTTCATCGGCATGGGTGTCTCGGGCGGCGAGGAGGGCGCGCGCCACGGCCCCTCGATCATGGTCGGCGGCACGCCTGAATCCTGGACGCGCGTCGAAGACGTGCTGACCGCGATATCGGCCAAGTTCAAGGGCGAGCCATGCGCGGCCTGGCTCGGCACCGACGGTGCCGGACATTTCGTCAAGACCATCCACAATGGCATCGAATATGCCGACATGCAGATGATCGCCGAGATCTACGGCATCCTGCGCGACGGCCTCGGCATGAAGCCGAAGGAGATCGCGCCCGTATTCGCCGGCTGGAACAAGGGCAGGCTGGAGTCCTACCTGATCGAGATCACCGCATCCGTACTCGAAGCCGACGATCCCACGACCGGCCGCCCTGTGGTTGACATAATCCTCGACCGCGCCGGCCAGAAGGGCACCGGCAAGTGGTCGGTCATCGAGGCGCAGCAGCTTGGCATTCCGGCAACGGCGATCGAGGCGGCGGTGGCGGCGCGCGTGCTGTCGTCGATGAAGGACGAACGGCTTGCGGCGGAGAAGGCCTATGGCGCCAACACGCTGAAGTTCGCAGGCAGCCGGGACGAAGTGCTCGGCGACCTGGAGCTGGCACTGTTTGCCGGCAAGATCGCTGCCTACGCGCAGGGTTTTGCCGTGATGGCCGGCGCCTCGAAGGAGTTCGGCTGGAACCTGCCGATGCCGACCATCGCCAAGATCTGGCGCGCCGGCTGCATCATCCGCTCGCAGTTCCTCGACACCATTGCCGAAGCCTTCGGCAAGGCCGAACCGTCGACCAATCTTCTGATGGTGCCGGCCTTCGTCGAGATGATGGGCAAGGCGCATCCTTCGCTCCGCCGCATCGTCGCCCGTGCCGCCGAGGCCGGATTGCCGGTGCCGGCGCTGTCGTCGGCGCTGGCCTATTTCGACAGCTATCGCCAGGGCCGCGGCTCGACCGACCTGACCCAGGCGCAGCGCGACTTCTTCGGCGCCCACGGCTTCGAGCGCATCGATGCGCCCGGCGCACATCACGGCCCGTGGGGAAGTGGAAGCTAGGCTTCGTAGGCCTCCACCGCTCTCGGGTGGCTGATGCTCTGCAGCGAGGCCATGTCGCGTCCTGAAATGCGGCCAAGCACGGCGTGGGCAAGTTCCGCGCCGGCCAGCCGGATGTCCTCATTGACGACATAGAGCTGCGGCCGCAGCAGGTGCAGCAGCTTCGATGTCTGCTTCGAGACGATGTCGACATCCTGGCCGAGCTTGAAGCCGGCATCCTCGACACCCGCGACCAACGCGAACGTGCCGGCACCCGCTCCGCTGACGAAGCCGTCGGGGCGGTTGGGCCGAAGCATAAGCTCAGTGGTGAGTTTGCGGAGCTCTTCGATCGAATGGTCGACCGTGGCGGTCGGGAAAGGCACCTCGCTCAAGCCTTGCTCCATCAACGCATCGGCAAAGCCATCGCGCATGTGCCTGTAGTAGCTGAGGTTCGAGGGCGGTGCGAGCAGTGCCAGCCGCTTCCGGCCCAGCGCGGCAAGCTTCTCCACCGCCTCGCGCGAATAGGCACGGTTGTCGAAGTCGTGGAAGGGGTGCTCGATACCCATATGCGTGCGGCCATGCGTGGCGAAGGGCATGCCGTGCTCGGTCATGTAGCGCACGCGCGGGTCGTCGGGTTCGATATGCGAGATGATGACGCCGTCGGCGGAAGCGGTCTCGACGACATAGCGCACCGGTTCGAGCGGATCGTTTGTGCGCGAATAGGGCGTGACGACGAGGTGATAGGGCGTTGGCGCCAGGGCCTCCGAGATGCCGTAGATCAGGTCGGAGACGAAGCCGCCGATCTGCTCTTCGGTGTTGAGCACCAGACTGATGACATTGGTCTTACCGGTCCGCAGGCGCACGCCCGCGCGGTTGGGACGATAGCCGATCTGCTTGGCGACCAGTTGCACGCGTTGCCGGGTCGCCGCCCCGATTTCGGGGGCGTCCTTCAGTGCACGGGAAACGGTGGTCACGCCAAGCCCTGTCATGAAGGCGATGGTCTTCAGCGTTGGTGGGCTGGCCTCGCCACCGGCCGCCTGCGCGGCACTTTGGTCCGGCGGTGTCTTGTCGTTCATAGCCATTGCCCCGCCGTCCTTACTGATCGGCATATCGCATCTGCATCATGGACCGCGCAAGCTTTTCCGACAAGAACTGTAACGTTGCAATAGGATTTCCTGGAGGGGCCAAAACGAGCGTTGAGGCGACTTCAGACCGGGCTGCAGAATTGCCAGCGGCATCGCAGCGCTGCGTCGGATGCTTCGACAATATGACAACGGAAATAGTCGGTTACAGCGAAATCAAGCCGGATTTTCTTGACCCGGGGGCGAGGCGCTTTAGTTCGGGTCCCGAAGAAAATCACTACACTGGCCTTGCTGCCCATTGCGTCAGGTCGCGAGTTGACTTACGCTCCAAATCTGTAACGTTACAGATAAGGGCCGATGCGACTGCGACGGCGTAAATTTTTGGCCGCTGCTGCTGCTGTCGGGCCGATTTCGGGCGCGGGTTGCCGTCGAGACGACGCATGCCGCGCTGGCCAAGATGAACCGCATACGCAACCAACCGGACGAACGAGATGGACTGGTCATTTCAACTCTACAGCGCGCGCAACTTTCAGCCTTGGGAAGATGTGCTGAAGACGCTTGCCTCGCTCGGCTACACCCAGGTCGAAGGGTATGGGGGGGTCTACGAGAATCCGGAGGCGTTCCGCGCGGAGCTCGACAAGAACGGACTATCCATGCCGAGCGGTCATTTCGGCATCGACATGCTCGAACGGGACTTCGGCGCAGCCAAGGGCATCGCCGAAACGCTGGGCATGAAGCTGATCGCCTGCCCTTGGCTCGAACCGGCGGAACGACCGACCGATGCGGATGGCTGGCGCGCTTTCGGCCGGCGCCTCGCCGCGATCGGCAGGAAAGCCAGGGACGCCGGCTTCGATTTTGCATGGCACAATCATGACTTCGAGTTTGCACCAGTAGCCGGAGGTCTCGTGCCGCAGCGCCTCATCCTGGAGGCCGCGCCCGACATCGGCTGGGAAATGGACGTCGCCTGGGTGATCCGGGGCGGCTCCGACCCGCTGCATTGGATCGAGGAGTTCGGCCCGCGTATCGTGGCCGCCCACGTCAAGGACATCGCGCCCGATGGCGAGGCCAAGGACGAGGACGGCTGGTCGGATGTCGGCCATGGTGTGGTCGACTGGGCGGGATTGGTGATCGCATTGCGCAACCGGACGCCGGCACAATACTTCGTCATGGAACACGACAATCCTGCCGATTTCGAGCGCTTCGCGCGTCGCTCGATCGCAGCGGCCACGACCTTCTAGGGAGCATCGCATGGCAAGGAAACTCGGAGTCGGGGTGGTTGGCTGCGGCAACATCTCCACGACCTACTTCAAGCACGCGCCGGCGTTCAAAGGCATCGAGATGCGCGCCTGCGCCGACATCAAGATGGACGCGGCGCGCGCCCGGGCAAAGGAATTCAAGCTGCGCGCCGAGACGGTCGAGGGGCTGCTGGCATCCGGTGACATCGACATCGTCGTCAACCTGACGATCCCGGCGGTGCACTACGAGGTCTCCAGGCAGGCGATCGATGCCGGCAAGCACGTCTATTCGGAAAAACCCTTCGTGCTCGCCATCAAGGACGGGCTCGACTTGAAGAAGCGGGCAGAGAAGAAGGGCGTGCGCATCGGCTCGGCACCCGACACCCACCTCGGTGGCTCGCACCAGTTGGCGCGGCACCTGATCGACACGGGCAAGCTCGGCAGGATCACCAGCGGAACCTGCCATGTGATGAGCCACGGTATGGAGCAATGGCACCCCAATCCCGACTTCTTCTTCCAGCCGGGCGGCGGGCCGATTCTCGACCTCGGGCCCTATTACATCGCCAATCTGGTGCAACTGATCGGGCCGGTGGCCCGCGTCGCAGCCTTGTCGTCGATACCGGCCAGGGAACGCACGATTTCGTCCAAGCCACGCGCGGGCGAAAAAATCCCGGTGACCACGCCGACGACGATCCTGGCGCTGATGGAATTCGAGAACGGCGCGGTGTTCACCTTCAATGCCAGCTGGGACGTCTGGGATAGCGGTCACGCCCCGATGGAGCTCTATGGCGAGGCCGGTACCATCCACATGCCGGACCCCAATTTCTTCGGCGGCGAGTTGCGTTACACCAAGGGTGAAAAGCCGCTGAAGACGCTGCCGAAATGGGACCACCCGTTCTCCGTGCCCAACGAGAAGCATCCGGAAGGCATGATGGCCAACTACCGTACGGCTGGCCTGGCCGACATGGCGCTGGCGATCATGCAGGGCAGGCCGCACCGCTGTTCGCTCGAACTCGCCAACCACGTCATCGACATCATGACCGGCATCCTGAAGTCGGGCGAGACGAGGAAGTTCGTCGAGATGCAGACCACTTGCGAGCGGCCCGCGCCGCTGGGGCCCGCCGCTGCGAGGGGGCTGCTGGCGAATAAGCAGTAGACAGCCCGAGGTGACATTTGCTTTAGGGCAAGGCATGTTCGATCTGGAACATGCCCCTCATCCGGCCGCTTCGCGGCCACCTTCTCCCCGCTGGGAGAAGAGTCTGGCGCCAACGCTGCTGCACTCCTCTCCCCTCGGGGAGAGGTCGTCTGAGCGAAGCGGAGGACGGGTGAGGGGGCAGTCTACAAATTCAAGGAAAGCGCTATGTCCTGGCAACCCGCCGCAAACCGCTACGAAAACATGGTCTACAACCGCTGCGGCAGGTCGGGCCTCAAGCTGCCTGCGATTTCGCTCGGCCTGTGGCACAATTTCGGCGAGGACACGCCGCACCAGACCAAGCGCGCCATCTGCCAGAAGGCCTTCGACCTCGGCATCACTCACTTCGACCTCGCCAACAACTACGGCCCGCCGCCCGGCTCGGCAGAAACGGCCTTTGGTGAGATCCTGCGCACCGACTTCGCCGGCCTGCGCGACGAGATGATCATCACCACCAAGGCCGGCTACGACATGTGGCCGGGGCCGTATGGCGAGTGGGGCAGCCGCAAATATGTGCTGGCGAGCCTCGACCAGAGCCTCAAGCGCATGGGGCTCGACTATGTCGACATCTTCTATTCGCACCGCTTCGACCCCGAGACGCCGCTTGAAGAGACGATGGGCGCGCTCGACCATGCCGTGCGCTCCGGTAAGGCGCTTTACGCCGGCATCTCGTCCTATAACGCCCAGCGCACGCGCGAGGCCGCCGATATCCTGAAGCGGCTCGGCACGCCGTGCCTGATCCACCAGCCGAGCTATTCGCTGATCAACCGCTGGGTCGAGGATGACGGCCTGCTCGATGCGCTCGACGGGCTCGGCATCGGCTCGATCGTGTTCTCGCCGCTGGCCCAGGGCATGCTGACCGGCAAGTACCTGCAAGGCGTGCCCGAGGGCAGCCGCGCATCGCAGGGCAAGTCGCTGCGGCAGGCTTTCCTCAGCGACAAGACGCTCGCCAACATCCGTGCGCTCAACGCCATTGCCGAGCGCCGCGGCCAGACACTGGCGCAGATGGCGCTGGCCTGGGTTCTGCGCGGCGGTCGCGTGACCTCGGCGCTGATCGGCGCCAGCCGCCCCGAGCAGGTCGAGGATTGCGTCGGAGCGATCAGGAACCTCGCCTTCAGCGACGCTGAGCTGGCCGAGATCGACCAGTATGCGCGCGACGCCGACATCAACCTCTGGGCACGCTCGGCAGAGCGCGAAGGCCCGGCGCGGCAGAAGAAGTAAATCTCCCGCTACCTTCGCCTGCCTTGGCGGCCTTGCACCCCCACACCTCGCCCCTCCCCACAAGGGGAGGGGGACAATCCGTGCCCTGACGTGGGGCATGCGGGCGAAGCGGTTTCGGTCACATGTTTTGGCGTCGCCCGAATCCCTCTCCCCCCTTGTGGGGAGGGGTTAGGGGTGGGGGTAAGGGCCGGCGCGCGGCGGCTGAAAGCTCCAACATTGTCTTTGGCAGCCGGACGCGCTAGCAAAACCCTTGTTCAATCGCCATCTTCAGGCGGTGGATTGTTCCGTCCGGGTATTGGCCTGGCCGAGGAAGGTGAAAACGGAAAAATGGCGGCGCGGGCTACGCTGACGAAGAACCAGCAGAAGGTTCTGGAGAAACTCGAAGCGGCGACCGGGCCGCTCAGCGCCTATACGCTGCTCGACCAGCTGCGCGACGAGGGCTTCCGCGCGCCGCTGCAGGTTTATCGTGCCCTTGAATCGCTGATGAAGGACGGGTTTGTTCACCGTCTCGAAAGCCTGAACGCCTTCGTTGCCTGCTCCGAGCCGCACGACCACAGCCATCACAACCATCGCATGACGGCCTTCGCCATCTGCGACACCTGCGGCCAGGTCACCGAGATTTCCGACGAGACGATCGGCAAGCGCCTCGACGACTGGGTCGGCTCGACCGGCTTCGTCGCCAAGAAGGCGGTCATCGAGTTCCGCGGCACCTGCGCCAAATGCGCGGCGATTGCCGCCTAACGCGCCGTCGACAACGCGAACCAGATAGCCACCGCAGCGAGCAGAGCCGACAGCGCCCGGCGCGCGATGCGCTCGCGCCTGCTATCGTTGAGGAACGGCTCGAGCGTCCCTGCCAGCGTGACGATCAGCGCATGGATGACGGTCGCAACCGCAACATAGATTGCGGTGAGCGTGATGGTCTGCGACAGCACCGGCCGCTCGGCCACAATGAAAGTCGGCAGGACCGCGACATAGAACACCGCAGCTTTCGGGTTGAGCAGGTTGGTGACCAGCCCGCGCATGAAGTAGCGCCGGTCGGCGTCCTTGTCGGTCGCGACGACTTCGGCCGCGCCCCTCCAGCCTTCATAGGCAAGGAACAGCAGGAACAGCACGCCGGCCCATCGCAGGCCCTCATAGAGCAGGTTCGAAGCTTGAATCAGTTCGGTGACGCCCAGCGCCGCGACAATGCCGAGGACAGCGAGGCCGAGCGCGATGCCGGCCACGGTGGCGAAGCCGGCGCGGCGCCCTTCGCCGGCCGACACCAGCGCCAGGTAGGTCATGTTCGGCCCGGGCGTTAGCTCGATGATCAGCGACGTCAGGGCGAAGGAGGCGAGCGTCGCCGCGTCCGACGACGTCGCGAACTCCATGTCAATGCGCCTCGTCCCAGCTGTTGGCGCCATGGGCGTCGACATGCAGCGGCACCGACATCGACACCGCCGGCATGGCGGCGTTTTCCATGACATGGCGGACGACGGGGATCGTCGCCTCCACCTCGTTCTCGACGGTCTCGAAGATCAGTTCGTCGTGCACCTGCAGCAGCATCCGAGCCGACAGTCTGGCAGCGACAAGAGCGTCTTCCATGCGGATCATGGCGCGGCGGATGATGTCGGCGGCCGTACCCTGCAGGCGTGCGTTGATCGAGGCGCGTTCGTTGAAGGCGCGCACCGAGGGATTGGACGACCGGATTTCCGGATAGTGGATGCGCCGGCCGAAGATGGTCTCGACATAGCCATTCTCGCGGCAGAACGCCTTGGTCTCGTCCATGTAGGCGCGGATGCCGGGGAAGCGCTCGAAATACTTCCTGATGTAGTCGGAGGCTTCCTCGCGCGGGATCGACAGCTGGTTGGCGAGGCCGAAGGCGGAGATGCCGTAGATGATGCCGAAATTGATCGCCTTGGCCCGACGGCGGATCTCCGACGGCATGCCTTCCACCGGAACCGAGAACATCTCGGACGCCGTCATCGCATGGATGTCGACGCCGTCGGCGAAGGCCTGCTTGAGCTGGCCGATGTCGGCGACATGGGCAAGCACGCGCAGCTCGATCTGGCTGTAGTCTGCCGAGATCAGCTTGTTGCCCTTGTCGGCAATGAAGGCAGTGCGGATCTTGCGGCCTTCGGTGGTGCGGATCGGGATGTTCTGCAGGTTCGGGTCCGACGACGACAGCCGTCCCGTCGTAGTGGCGGCGAGCGCGTAGGAGGTGTGGACGCGCTTGGTCTCAGGATTGATGAAGCCGGGCAGGGCGTCTGTATAGGTCGACTTGAGCTTGGTCATCTGGCGCCAGTCGACGATCTTGCGCGGCAGCTCGTGGCCTTCGGCGGCAAGGTCTTCCAGCACCTGCGCCGATGTCGACCACTGGCCCGTCTTGGTCTTGGTTCCGCCGGGCAGGCCCATTCGGCCGAACAGGATGTCGCCGAGCTGCTTGGGCGAGCCGATGTTGAAGCGCTCGCCGGCGATTGCGTTGATTTCGTCTTCGAGACGGGCAGCACCCTGGGCCAGTTCGCCCGAAAGCCGCGACAGGATCTGGCGGTCGACCGAGATGCCGCGCTGTTCCATGCGCGCCAGCACCGGCACCAGCGGCCGTTCCAGCCGCTCGTAGACCGAGACCACACCCTTGGCAGCGAGGCGCGGCTTGAGCACGCGCCACAGCCGCAGCGCCACGTCGGCGTCCTCGGCCGCATAGGCGGTCGCCTTGTCGATGTCGACCTGGTCGAAGCCGACGACATTCCTGCCCGAACCGGCAATCTCCTTGAACGGGATCGGCGCGTGGCCGAGCCACTTCTCCGACAGGGAATCCGTTCCGTGGCCGCCATTGGTGCCGCCGTCGAGCACGTAAGACAACAGCATCGTGTCGTCGAACGAGTGCACGTCGATGCCGTGCCGGTCCAGCACCACCAGATCGTATTTCAGGTTCTGCGCCACCTTGAGCACGGAGGCGTCTTCGAGCAGCGCCTTGAGTGCGGCGATCGCGTCGCGCACGGGTACCTGGTTCTCGACCAGTCCGCCGCCGAGAAGATCGCCGCGGCCGCTCTTGTGGGCCAGCGGCACATAGGCGGCGCGACCGGGTGCCGTTGCCAGGGAAAAGCCGACCAGTTCGGCCTGCATCGGGTCGAGCGAGGTGGTCTTGGTGTCGAAGGCGACGACGCCGGCCTGTCTTGCCTCGGCGATCCAGTTGTTCAGGGTCGCCAGGTCGCGGATGGTGACATAGGCCGCATGGTCGAACTTTTGCGAGGCTGCCCGTTCGGCGATCTTGTTGGCGAGGGCGGTGGGAGTGTCGTGCACGTTGCCGCTTTCGGCAGAGGCGGACGAGGGGGCTGCGGCTGCAGCGTTGCCTCCGTTCGCACGCGCTGCAGGAGCCGCGGCGGTCGCCGCCGGTGCCGCTCCCGAACCGACGTCAGGCCCATGCCTGTCAGCGCCCCACTGCACGCTGACAGGCACAGCCTCGACCTCGCCGGCCTCCGTGCCGGTGGCCTCGGCGACGCGGCGCGTCAGCGAGGTGAATTCCATCGTCTTGAGGAAGCCGATCAGCTTCGGCCCGTTGGGCGGCTGCAGCACGAAGTCTTCGAGCACGTCGGTCACCGGCACGTCGACCTTGAGCCGCACCAGTTCGCGCGAGATGCGCGCCTTGTCGGCGTTGTCGATGATCGACTGGCGGCGCTTGTCCTGCTTGATCTCGGCGGCGCGCGCGAGCAGCGTGTCGAGGTCGCCGAACTGCTCGAGCAGCTGTGCCGCCGTCTTCGGGCCGATGCCGGGCACGCCCGGCACGTTATCGACCGAGTCGCCGGTCAGCGCCTGCAGGTCGATCATCTTCTCGGGCGGCACGCCCCACTTCTCGACGACCTCGGGGACGTTGATCTGGCGATCCTTCATCGGGTCGTACATCGACACGCTGGGACCGACGAGCTGCATCAGGTCCTTGTCGGAAGAGACGATGGTGGTGTCGCCGCCCGCCTCGCAGGCGAGCCGGGCATAGGTGGCGATCAAATCGTCGGCCTCGAAACCCTCCATCTCGATGCAGGGCAGCTCGAACGCCTTGGTCGCCTGCCGGATCAGGCCGAATTGCGGGATCAGGTCTTCCGGTGGCGCCGAGCGGTTGGCCTTGTACTCGGGGTAGAGCTCGTTGCGGAAGGTCTTCGAGGAATAGTCGAAGATGACCGCGAAATGCGTCGGCACGACCCCAGCTTCGGTGTTGCGTGCGTCGAGCATCAGCTTCCACAACATGTTGCAGAAACCTGAGACGGCACCGACCGGAAGGCCGTCGGACTTGCGGGTCAGCGGCGGCAGCGCGTGATAGGCGCGGAAGATGTAGCCGGAGCCGTCGACAAGGAAGAGATGATCGCCTTTTTTCATGGCGATACGGGTAGCTTGGCATAGCGCGGCTGTCCATGGTCAAGCTGGCCCTGCCGCCGTCTACTGACAAGTCCTTTGCCCGTGCTGGACCGCGGCCGGTGCCCGTCGGCCGGACCGCCCCCGCGCTCGGGGAACCGGTTTGCCCCGGCACATCATGGAGAAGATTTTTTACTCTGCGATGCGGTTGCAATGGCGGCTGCGGCGCGAGAGCGATGGTATGTTTCAAGTCGCTATCAAGATCACCCACGAGCACATTACGCAGGGGAAGAATTCAGCCCAGTCACCAACATCGGCCATCTTTCGGTGGGTGTTTTCGACAATGCTCAGGCGGATACGTCAGTCGCTATCCATGGCGACGATTTCGATGCCCGGGACACCCGGCGTATTACCGGCCGAGGAATACATCTGCGGGCGATGGCAGGGCTGACTGCGCGCGGTGGGCGATCACGCGCATGTTACAAAAGTGTAATCTTCGTGCCCTTGAATCGCCATGTTCAAAGGAACAAATAATGGGCATCGGCAGTTTTTGCCGAAGTCCGGTCTCAGGCCCGTCCCCCGCCTATCCGGACCCTGCGGCAGCCTCATCCCCCTCTCCGGGCTGCCGCACCGTTTGAAGAATGTGCCGCCGTGGCTCCCCCCTCCACCACGGCGGCACTTTTTTGTCCCGACATTGCCACGATGGCTTACGTAGCCTTGGCAGTTGGCCCAATCCTGCCGGCTTTTCGTTTTCTCTTTGGCCAACTAGGTTGCGCCGCAGAAGAATCGAAAGGCACCCCAATGTCCGCTCTCTCGTCGGTCCTCGACCGTCTCGACAACAATCTCGACCAGTCGCTGGAGCGCCTGTTCGGCCTGCTCCGCATCAAGTCGATCTCCACCGATCCGGCCTTTTCAGGCGATTGCCGCAAGGCCGCCGAATGGCTGGTCGCCGACCTCAAGTCGATCGGCTTCGACGCCAGCGTCCGCGACACGCCCGGCCATCCGATGGTGGTCGCCCACCATGACGGCCCCGCCGGTTCGCCGCATGTGCTGTTTTACGGCCACTACGATGTCCAGCCGGTCGACCCGCTCGATCTGTGGGAAGCCGATCCGTTTGATCCCAAGGTCAAGGAACTGGAGCCCGGCCGCAAGGTCATCACCGGCCGTGGTTCGTCCGACGACAAGGGACAGCTGATGCTGTTCGTCGAGGCCTGCCGCGCCTGGAAAGAGGTGCATGGCGGCCTGCCGTGCAAGATCACGCTCCTGTTCGAGGGCGAGGAAGAATCGGGCTCGCCGTCGCTCAAGCCGTTCCTCGACGCCAATTCGGAAGAGCTGAAGGCCGATTTCGCCATGGTCTGCGACACCGGCATGTGGGACCGCGAGACGCCTGCCATCTCAATCGCGCTGCGCGGTCTCGTCGGCGAGGAGATCACCGTGCACGCCGCCGACCGCGACCTGCATTCGGGCGAATATGGCGGTGCCGCCGCCAACCCGGTGCGCATCCTGGCCAAGGTGCTGGCCGACATCCACGACGACACCGGCCACATCACCATCCCCGGCTTCTATGACGGCGTCGAGGAAACCCCTTCGCAGATCCTGAAGTCGTGGGAAACGCTTGGCGAGACCGCCGAGAAGTTCCTTGGCGAGGTCGGCCTGTCCATTCCCTCAGGTGAAAAGGGCCGCTCGGTACTCGAACTGGTTTGGGCGCGTCCGACCGCCGAGTTCAACGGCATCATCGGCGGCTACACCGGCAAGGGTTTCAAGACCGTGATCGCATCCCAGGCTTCGGCCAAGGTGTCGTTCCGCCTCGTCCACAAGCAGGATCCGGAAAAGATCCGTACCGCCTTCCGCGAGTTCGTCAGCGCGCGCATTCCCGCCGACTGCAGCGTCGAGTTCGACAAGCATGGCGGTTCGCCGGCGATCCAGCTGTCCTACGACTCGCCCTTCCTCAACAAGGCCAAGGACGCGCTGACCGACGAATGGTCGAAACAGGCCGTGATGATCGCCGTCGGCGGCTCGATCCCGATCGTCGGCGACTTCAAGACCTATCTCGGCATGGAATCGCTGCTCGTCGGCTTCGGCCTGCCCGACGACCGCATCCATTCGCCCAACGAGAAGTACGACCTGACTTCGTTCCACAAGGGCCAGCGCTCATGGGCTCGCATTCTCGACGCACTGACCCGTTCGTGACCGCCTAAGATCAACTTTCTGTTGATTTTTCCTCCGATCGCGGCAAGTGAGAAGCCAAGCCGCGATCGGAGACAATGATGACCATCCGCTTTCACAAGCACGACCTGCCCGACCTCACGCACTACGACGTCGATGCGGTCGCCATCGACACCGAGACGCTGGGGCTGAACCCGCATCGCGACCGGCTCTGCGTCGTCCAGATCTCGCCGGGCGACGGCACCGCCGACGTGATCCAGATCGCGCCCGGGCAGAAGAAGGCGCCGAACCTGACGAGCCTGCTCAGGAATCGCAAGGTGACCAAGCTGTTCCATTTCGGCCGCTTCGACATCGCCGTGCTCTACAACGCCTTCGGCGTCATGGCCGAGCCGGTGTTCTGCACCAAGATCGCCTCGCGCCTGACCCGCACCTACACCGACCGCCACGGCCTCAAGGACATCTGCAACGAGCTTCTCGGCGTCAGCCTGTCGAAGCAGCAGCAGTCGTCGGACTGGGCAGCCGAGACGTTGTCGCCCGAGCAGCTCGAATATGCCGCATCCGACGTGCTTTACCTGCATCGGCTACGCGACGTTCTGGCCGGCCGTTTGGAGCGCGACGGCCGCACCAAGGAGGCCGAGGCCTGCTTCCGCTTCCTGCCCGTCCGGGCGAAGCTCGACCTGATGGGCTGGGACGAAGAGGACATTTTCGCCCATAGCTGACGCAGCGGCAGGGACCTTCGAGGGAACGAACGGACAGGCTTGGCCGTTTGGGGTGCGTTACCTGATGAAAGGATGCACCCGAATGGCCACGACCCGTGAAGAAATCCAGACCGAACTCGAAGCGCAGGTTTCCCAGCTCACCAAGCAGGTCGCGTCGCTGACCAAGGCGATGTCCAAGCGCAGCGCTAGCGCCTTGGCGGAAGGCCGTGATAGTGCCTCCGAACTTTATGACGGCTTCTACGACCGCTTCACCGAAGCCCTGCCGGTGATGCGCAAGCAGGCGCGCGCGGCGCAGAAGACCGCCCAGGACAATCCGATGACGACAGCACTTGTCGGCGTCGCCGTTTTCGGCTTGCTCGCTGCTTTGCTTACCCGTCGATGAGTTTTGCCGCCGCGTGGCTTTACCGGGCCGCGCGGTCGGCTATCGTTGGTTCGCAAATCTGAGGGATCCGCATGAGCGCCAAGACACCCATCGCCACCGCCCCGACCGACGGTTCCAAGGTCACGGTCTACTGGACCGACCGCGACGGCCAGGAAAATGAATCGCTCGCCCAGTACCGCTCCCTGGCGCGGCTGAAGGCGGCCGGCGGGCAGTGGGACGAAACCGACGAGGGTTGGTGGGCCTATGTCGACAGCGATACCCAAAAGCGCATCGCCCCGCATTCGTGGGCGGCACCCGGCAGCGACGACGACGAAGAATAAGCGTATGCTCGCGGCTGCCAGCCTGGGAGAACAGCCATGGCCGAAAGACCCGATCAGAAAGAGCACGAATTCATGGTCACGGCCGTGGAGCCGGCGAGCGAGCCTACCCTGGACGGGGTCGCGGTGACGCTGGTCGACGCGCGCGGCGGCCGCGTGCGCCTGCACATGGACACCGACATGGCCGAACTCCTGCGCGAGCGCATCTCGGCCGCGCTCAACAAGACAATCGGGCCGTGAAGTCGCGCTCAAGCCTGATCAGGCTTGGTCAAATGCATGCCTGCCGGTGAGGCTTTCGATCCTGATGCGAAAAAACACCGGAAGGACTGCTGTTGCGGGTGGGGCTGACGCTGGCTTCAGGTCCCCGGGCTCCCACCAGTTGGCGTGCTGTTGAAGGGCCGACAAGGCATGGCTCCGGTTGCGTAGCCATTGTGGTGTGTCCGGCATCTCTTCATAGACCCCGTAAACGATGACGCTTCGCCATTCGCGATTTGCGCTGAACTCGTCGACCTGGACGCAGACATGAGCGTTCTGACGCATCCAGTCGATCTTCTGCCCGGGCATTGAAAAGCCGTACAGGTGATTTTCCGACAACGCGTAGTGGAACGGAACGAGATAGGGCTGGTTGTCCCTTGGCACAGGCCAGCCGCCCAAATCGCCTTGATGCGAGGAACGAGATATTTTCCTCTCGCGTCGTCTCCTGCACGATCATCTTGCGCCTCGGCCGGTTCGTTAGAAAGTCTTGTCTTGGCCAGATAGCGGCGCCCGGAGACGCCGCCGTCAACTGACAATCAGCGGCTAGCTGGCCTTGGCCATATGCCACACGCCGCCCATGCCTTCGCCGTTCATATCGCCGGCCTTCTTGTCCTTGGCATAGGTATACAGCGGCTTGCCGTCATAAGCCCACATCTTGGTACCGTCGGTACGGTCCACGATGGTCCATTTGCCGTCGGTCTTTGCCCCGGCGTCAGCCTTGAGTGCGGGCCACGATGTCGCGCATTCCTCGTAGCAGGCCGATGTACCGGCCTTGTCCTTGTCGAATGTGTAAAGCGTCATGCCCTGGGCGTCGGTGTAGATATTGCCCTTCGCGGTTTTCGTCATCATTGCAGGTTCGGCCGCAAAGGCCAGTCCGGCTGTCATGCCGATAGCCGTGAGCGCGGTCGCAAGTCCAAGTGCAATGCGTTTCATGTCAATATTTCCTTATTGTTATTAGTAGGCGGTCGAATGCCGCCACGAGCTAAACGGCTGCCGAGGAAGCTTCGTTCCGGTCAAGGTCGAACTAATCGAGCGGGCAGATGTCGGCAGCTCTTGTGAGCTCATGCTTTTCCGCCAGCGGCACCTGTTTTCAGGCAGACGCAAATATTCTGCACCCGCCTTTGAACCTTTTCTCTCCTGGAGCCGACCAAGCTTCGTGAGGTGGACAAATCTGTTTCAAAGGAGAGAACCCATGAGTGCACTACGCAATGTCATTCTGGCCGTGGTTGCGGCCTCCGCCGTGACCGCATGTCAGTCGACCGAAATACGCCGCTGCGAATGGAAGCCGAAGGACCCGCGCTATCTTGAGAGCAGCAACTGCTGCAACAAGAACGATCCGTCGAGCCCCTGCTACAAGAGCAGCGACCGGCCGGATCGCCCCGACAAGCCGAACGACCCGCGCCCGAACGATCCGATTCCGGGTTGATTTCTGGCAATTCCACGGCCGCCGCCTCCGAGAAGGTCGGCGGCCTTGGCATGATATCCACTGCCTTGCCTGTGGGCACGCAGGCGCCGCCACTTAATCCCTCCTTAAATCGCCGCATTTACTGTTCAACCGGAACGCCATTGGCATGGGGGCCGGACAAACAGGTATGGCGAACCGGAAAGACAGACGCATCGAGCCCAGCTTCGATGGACCGCGCAATGAGGCGGAGGACGATGTCTTTTCGGTGCGCGAGGAGGACCGCGTCGTGCCCAGCCGCCGCAAGGCCCCGACCAAGCGCAAGTCTTCCAAGACGCGGTCGACATCGCGTGGACGGTCCAGCAAACCCAAGCGCGGCATGTTCGGCATCCTTGGCCGGCTGGTCTACTGGGGCTTCGTGCTGTCCATCTGGGGCGGCATCGCTGCCGCCGGCATCGTCGTCTATTACGGCGCCAAGATGCCGAGCTCGACGACCTGGGCCATCCCCGATCGTTCGCCCAACATCAAGATCATCGGTGTCGACGGCAGGCTGGTCGCCAATCGCGGAATGACCGGCGGCGAGGCCGTCGGCCTGCACGAGATGTCGCCCTATATCCCGCAGGCCGTGATGGCGATCGAGGATCGCCGCTTCTATTCGCATTTCGGCTTCGATCCGATCGGCCTTGCGCGCGCGGTGTCGACCAGGGTCCTGCACGGGCGCTTCACCCAGGGCGGCTCGACGCTGACCCAGCAGCTCGCCAAGAACCTGTTCCTCAAGCCCGACCGCACGCTGGAGCGCAAGGTGCAGGAGGTGCTCCTGGCGCTGTGGCTGGAGCAGAAGCACACCAAGGACCAGATCCTCGAAATGTACCTCAACCGGGTCTATTTCGGCTCGGGCTCCTACGGTGTCGAAGCTGCATCGCGGCGCTATTTCGGCAAGTCCTCACGCGACGTGACGCTGGCCGAGGCTGCCTTGCTCGCCGGCCTGCTCAAGGCGCCGTCGCGCCTGTCGCCGGCACGCGACCCCAAGGCCGCGGAGGCCCGCGCCCAGCTCGTGCTGGGAGCGATGCGCGGCGAGGGCATGATCGGCGAGAAGGAACTGAAGACGGCGATGAGCGCGCCGGCAACGCGCGCCGCCTCGTTCTGGACCGGTTCGGAAAACTATGTCGCCGACCGCGTCATGGAAGAATTGCCCGGCCTGATCGGCGAGGTCCGCTCCGACATTATCGTCGACACCACAGTCGACATGACGCTGCAGGATCTGGCCGAGAAATCGATCCGCCGGCTGATCGACGAGAGCGGCCAGAAGCTCAATGTCAGCCAGGGCGCGCTGGTGTCGATCGACAATTCGGGCGCCGTGCGTGCCATGGTCGGCGGCTACGACTATTCGACCAGCCAGTTCGACCGCGCCTCCGAGGCGCGCCGCCAGCCGGGATCGGCCTTCAAGCCGTTCGTCTACATGGCAGCCCTCGAGCAGGGCCGTACGCCCGACAGCATGCGCAACGACGCGCCGATCAAGATCGGCAAATGGACGCCGGAAAACTACAACGGCAAATATTTTGGCCGGGTCACGCTGAAGACCGCGCTGGCGAAGTCGTTGAACTCGGTGGCAGCACAGCTCGCCATGGAAGTCGGCCCCAACGCGGTCGTCGAGGCAGCTCATCGCATGGGCATCGAATCCGACCTCCAGCCCAATGTCTCGATCTCGCTCGGCACCTCCGAGGTGACGCCGCTGGAGCTGACGGCGGCCTATGTGCCGTTCGCCAATGGCGGCTACCGCCCCGAAGTGCACATGATCCGCCGCGTCACCACGGCCGACGGCAACGTGCTCTACGAGAACACCTCGGGCGGCGGTCCACGCGTCATCAGCCCCGAAGTCGTCGGCATGATGAACGCGATGATGACCGGCGCGGTCGAGGAGGGCACGGCCAAGAAGGCTGCCTTCGCATGGCCGGCGGCCGGCAAGACCGGCACCAGCCAGAATTCGCGCGATGCCTGGTTCGTTGGCTATACCGCCAACCTCACCACCGGCGTGTGGTTCGGCAACGACGACGGCAAGCCAATGAAGAAGGTCACCGGCGGCGCGCTGCCGGCGCTGGCCTGGCATGAGTTCATGGTCGCCGCGCATGAGGGCGTCCCTGTGGCAGCTTTGCCGGGCTCCTGGACGCCGCAGCCTGCGGCCCCCGCTGTCGCTGTCGAGGACCAGCCGCTCGACGAAGACACCTTCCCGGCAGCACCCCAGCCTGTCCGGCAGCAGGTCGGCGATGCAACTGGCATGTCGCAGGAGCCGACGGCTTCGATCCGCCGCCCGGTGCCGCCCGCCGACGTTGGCGGCCCGGTCCAGCGCCGCGAAACGTCGATCCTCGACGTTCTGCTGGGCAACTAGACGCCCCGGCCATCCGGCAACTGTGTCCGCACTGCCCACGGAATTCAGCCGCGGACATAGTGTTGCCCGAATGCTTCAGGTCGCGGAAAACCCGCCAGGGTTGTGGCTTGTCAGGCACTCCTATTATTACGAATCACTAATTTAGCGATATAGGATTCCCTCATCGAATCTCAGGCGAGGGGCCATCCGTGAAGACACTTCTTTTAAGCGTCTGCCTTGCAGCGCTGACCACATCCGCATTCGCAGCAGATGCCCTGGCGCCGGTCGACGACACGGTCGTTCGCCAGATCTCGGGCTATGGTGAAATCTACGGCGGCGGCGTGTGGTTCGATGAATTCGACGACGGTGACATCTGGGCCTATGGCGGCGCCGTGCGCATCAACGTGCCCTTCGCCGAGCGCTGGAACGCACAGGGCGACCTCACCGTCGATGCCATCGACATCGAAGGCACCAGGCTGCACAGCATCGGCGGGGTCCTGCATCTCAACTGGCGCAATCCCGCATCTTACGCTGTTGGCGGCTTCGCCGAGGTCAAGACCTATGGCTTCTCCGATGGTGGCCCCGACCAGGATATCTGGGATTGGAAGGTCGGTCCCGAGGCTCAGGTCTATTTCGGCAACGTCACCCTTTACGGCCAGGCCTATTACGGTGGGCTTGAAGCTGACGGGCTGCCCTTCGACGTCGATCTGATGGGCATTCGCGGCGTGGCGCGCTACTTTGCGCAGGACAACCTGCGCTTCGACGCCGAGCTTGGCTTCCACCGGATGAATATCAGCCAGGGCGGCATGGAGCTGGATTTCGACGTCGTCGCCTTGGCTCTCCAGGCGACCTACCGCTTCACCGACACCCCTTGGTCGGTCTTCGGTCGTTATCAGTATGAAAACGTCTCGATATCGGAGGCGTCGGATAGCCTGGACCTGCACAAGCTCACGATCGGCCTGCGCGCCAGCTTCGGCAGCGGAACGCTGCTCGACGAGGATCGCAACGGCGCCACGATGGACACCTACCGGCCGAATTTCGTCCTGCCACTCGTCGGCGGCTGACCGGCACTTCAGACGCAAAACGAAGCCGCGCAGGCAACTGTGCGGCTTTTGCTTGCCTGGACCTGCGCAGGCCGATTCAGTCGGCGAGGCTTGGGGCACGGGACGGTGTCCGCCGGCCTTCCACCATCCCCCGTCGATGGCGCGGGCGATCTCGCGTATTTCTGACTGCCTGGAGCGAGGTCAGGCGCCGATTGACATATAGTTTTCTGACTGCCTGGAGCGAGGTCAGGCGCCGATTGACATATAGTACGGTGCCATACTATATGGCGACATATGACAATGCTTGAGCAAAAACACCTCGCTTTACTGGACGAAGCCAAGCGCCGGGGCCAGCCCGAAACCGGCTTGCGGCTGTGCCTGGAAATTCTGGCGCTATCGTCGGCGATCGACCGGGATTGTGCCGCACGCCTTGCCCCGCATCAGCTTTCCGAGGGCAAGTTCGTGCTGTTGTTCTTGCTGCACGATCGCCCCGAGGGGCTCTCGCCGCACGAGTTGGCCGAGCGCGCCGGCGTCACGCGCGCGACGATCACCGGGCTGCTCGACGGGCTCGAACGCGATGGTTTCCTTGCGCGCCATGCGGGTCTTGAGGACCGCCGCAAGGTCTCGGTGCGCCTTAGCGCCAAGGGACAGGCGGCGGCGCGTGTCCTGTTCGACGAGCATACCAAGTGGATCGCCACGCTGTTCGCCGGCTTCAACGCCGACGACAGGCAGATGTTTGGCGATCTGCTGCGCCGTGTCTGGCAAAATCTCGATCCCACCGTGACACAGGCAAGCGCTCAAGCAGCCGAACCAGGCTGACCCGGCGTCCCACCGTCCCCATCAATCCCGCGTATGCCTGTGCGGCCGCATCCCGTGGCCGTGGGCAGCGCTTTATCGAAAGGAAACACCGTGGCGCACTATCTGGCCGAGCTCTATACCCCGAAACCCGCATGGCAGGCGCTCGACGCCGCCGGGCGGCAGGCCTTCTTCGAGGCCATAGGTGCCGGCATGGCTGCCTTGTCGGCGCTCGGCGTCGAGGCCATCGCACTGGGCGAAACCGATGCCACCAAGATGCATCCTGCGCCGTATCGCTTCTTCGCCATCTGGAGCTTCCCCGACAATGCCGCGTTGGATGCGCTGTTGCAGGGCATCGCCGCTTCGGGATGGCACGACTATTTCGACACGATCAATGCGTCTGGACCCGGCACCGATCTGCCCGGCCATCTCGCCCAGCTCGCCGCCAGCAGGTGAAGCTGATCATGCCGACACGGGGTCGTCGGGCCTGATTGCTCGAACCCTCCGGCCGGTCAGGCCGCTACCGGCGCGCCTGGCTCCGGTTCGCCGGCCGGCGGCGTGCCGGCACTTGCCACCACCTGCTCGACGATACCCCGCGCGATTTCGCGCTCGCCCATGATCACCTTGTCGGCACCAAGGCCGGTGAGGTGGTCGACTTCGGCATCGGAATGGGCGCGTGCGATGATGACCATCGCGGGATTGGCGGCCTTGGCCTTGAGGATGATCTGGCCGGCCTCGAAGGCATTGGGGATGGCCAGGATCAGCCGCCTGGCCCCGGCAGCATTGGCGGAGGCGAAGACTTCGCCCTTGACCGCGTTGCCGGCGACAGTCTCGATCCCCTCGGCCTTGAGCCTGGCGATCGTCTTGTCCGCATCCTCGATGACCAGGAACTCCATTCCGGCGGCCTTCAGCGACTGGCCGACGAGCGAGCCGACGCGGCCGTAGCCGATCAGGATCGTATGGCCGGTCAGCTTGGTCGGCGGCGGCGCGTCCTCGTCGTCCTTCACATGCACGGTCGTCGTGGTCGCAACCTCGCCGGGTTCGGTCGCCGGGCCGATCGGGACGGCTTCGACGGCTTCGGGGATACCGGCGCGCTTTTCGAGCCAGGGCTTCAGCCGCGCAGCGCCGGCAAAGGCCAGCGGATTGAGCACGATCGACAGGATGGCGCCTGCAAGGATCAGGTCCCGGCCTTGCTCGGGCAAGAGGTCGAGGCTGACGCCGAGGCCGGCCAGCATGAAGGAGAACTCGCCGATCTGCGCCAGGCTCGCCGAAATGATGAGCGCCGTTGCGATGGGGTAGCCGAAGGCGATGACGATCAGGAAGGCAGCCACCGACTTGCCTATGAGAATGATGAACAGAGTGCCGAGGATCGGCCAGGTATTGCTGAGCAGGCTGGTCGGGTCGAACAGCATGCCGACCGAGACGAAGAACAGCACCGAGAAAGCGTCGCGCAACGGCAGCGTCTCTTCCGCCGCCTGGTGGCTGAGTTCGGACTCGCTCATCACCATGCCGGCGAAGAAGGCGCCGAGCGCCAGCGACACGCCGAACAGCTTGGCGGCACCGAAGGCGACGCCGAGTGCTATCGCCAGCACCGACAGGCGGAACAGTTCGCGCGAGCCGGTATGGGCGACGTAATGCAGCAGCCAGGGAATGATGCGGCGTCCGACGACCATCATCAGCACGACGAAGGCCGCGACCTTGGCAAGCGTGATGCCCAGCACGCCCCATACGCCGACGTCGAAGCCCAGCGCGAGGATGTTGGGCGCCTGCGATGCCTGCTGCTCGCCGCCGAGCACGCCGGCCAGCGCCGGCAGCAGCACCAGCGCCAGAACCATGGCGAGGTCCTCGACGATCAGCCAGCCGACGGCGATGCGGCCGCGCTCGGTCTCGATCATGCGCCGCTCCTGCAGCGCCCGCAGCAGCACCACGGTCGAGGCAACCGACAGCGCCAGGCCGAAGACGAGGCCCGCGCCGAGCGACCAGCCGAGCATCCAGGCAAGGCCGACGCCAAGCACCGTGGCAAAGGAAATCTGCACGACCGCCCCGGGCACCGCGATGGCGCGCACTGACAACAGGTCCTTGAGCGAGAAATGCAGGCCGACGCCGAACATCAGCAGGATGACGCCGATCTCGGCGAGTTCCAGTGCCAGTTCCTGGTCGGCGACGAAACCGGGCGTGTTCGGCCCGACCAGCACGCCGGCGATCAAATATCCGACGAGCGGAGGCACCCTGAAGCGGTTGGCGAGTGCGCCGAAGATGAATGCCAGCCCCAGACCGGCGACGATAGTAGCGATGAGGGGCGTGTCATGCGGCATTGTCCCGGCGGCACCTTTCGGAAAGTCAAAATTGTGTGGGGTGCGGCGGTGAAATCCGCTGCATTTCCAATATGGTGGACGCAGGTCAGCATGCGCAACCCTGTGCGGCCAAGAAACTTGGCTCGTGCCGAAAAAAGTGCCGGCATCGCTGCCGGCACTCCTCGCCTGGTTGCTGGGGAACTACTTCTGCGGGTCAGGCTGCCATCAGGATCGTCTCGATGTCGGACACGCTGTGATTGGTCAGCGTCTTCGGAATTTCGGCTGAGACGCGCTCATCGACTTCCTTGTGCAGCTTCTTGCGCAATTCGCCGAGCACCAGGGGTGGCGCCACCAGTACGATCTCCTGGAAATCGCCGGCATGGGCGAGCTTGTACAGGCGAGCTGCGATTTCGTCGGCGAAGCGCTCCTTGGCGACCCTGTGCCAGTCGGTGTCGTCGACCGCGCTGCGATGGATCGAAGGGCCGTCGCTGTAGCGGCCGGGGCGATCGCTGCCCTGCTCGCGCGTCGGCGGGTTGTCCTGCTCCATCTCGCGCACGACCTCAAGGTTCGGATATTTGGTGTCGCCCTGGTTCTTCAGGAACAGCGCCTTTTCGCCATCTGCCACCAGCACCCAGATCCCGTGCTTCAGATTGATGTGCGTCATCTCGTGCTCCTTCTTGTCCGCATCGTCCCCGCTTGGTGAACGCGGGGGCGACGGCACGGTTCCGAATGACGGCCGCGATGGCGGCGAAGGGCATCTGCCCGTAATTCTACTAATTTGGTAGAAATTAGGAAAAACGCGTTTCGGGGCACCATCGTCTTCCTTGCGAGCAAGCACTATGGATTGGCGATCTGTGCGGGCGGCACCTGGCCGCGGACCCGGTGAATGCAGGCGATTGTCGGGCTTCGCAGAGGCAGCCGGCTGCCAATGGCCGCAGCAGCGAGGCAGGGATTGAAATACCCTGGCATCGCCGCGGTGGAATATTTTTCTCCTCGGGCTGGGGCGCGGGCAAAAGCGATTGCCTCCCATCTCGACGCGCGCGAGTGCATTTCTTCTGCAGCGCAGCAATGGCGGCTAGAAATGACGGGTATTCCGGAAACCCTCGCGTCATGACTCAAGCCGCCGCCAAGTTGAACGCCTTCCCGATCTTCCTCAAGGTCGAAGGCGAAGCCGTGGTCATCGTCGGCGGTGGCGACGAGGCGCTGGCCAAGGCGCGGCTGCTCGGCCAGTCGAGCGCCGAAATCCGCATCATCGCCGATCATGTCGAGCCGCAGCTCCGCGACTGGATTGCCGCCAACGGCGCGACCCGTATTCACACTGCCTATGACGCCTCGCTGATCGGTCGTGCCGTCATGGTCTTCGCCGCGACCGGCAACGAAGCGCTCGATCGCCGCATTTCCCAGGACGCACGCGAGCTCGGCATCGTCGTTAACGCAGTGGACCGTCCTGAACTCTGCGATTTCTTCACGCCCGCGCTCGTCAATCGTGCGCCGGTAGCCGTCGCCATCGGCACCGAAGGCGCAGGGCCGGTCCTCGCCCAGATGATCCGCGCTCGCATCGACCGCATGCTGTCGCCCCAGCTTGGCGCGCTGGCCACGCTGGGTGCCAGCTTCCGTGATTCCGTCGAGCGTTTGTTGCCCAAGGGCAATGTCCGCCGCGGCTTCTGGCGCGAGTTCTTTGAAGGCGTCCCCGCCCGGACGTTGGACAACGGTACCCTGGCCCAGGCGCATGACGCGGCGACCGAACTCCTGTTGCAGAACGGCGAAGCCAAGGGCCATGTCGCGCTCGTCGGTGGCGGTCCCGGCGCCGAGGACCTTTTGACCCTGCGCGCCCATCGCCTGCTGATGGAAGCCGACGTCATCGTCCACGATGCGCTGGTGCCCGAGGCGGTGATCTCGATGGGCCGCCGCGACGCAGAACGCCTGCCGGTCGGCAAGCGCAAGGGCTGCCATTCCAAGACCCAATCCGAGATCAACGACCTGCTGGTCGAACTGGCCCGGGCAGGCAAGCGCGTGGTGCGCCTCAAGTCTGGCGATCCGCTGGTCTTCGGCCGTGCCGGTGAAGAGATGCAGGCGATGCGCGACGCCGGCGTCTCCTACGAGGTCGTGCCGGGCGTCACCTCGGCCTTTGCCGCTGCCGCCGATTTCGAGCTGCCGCTGACGCTGCGCGGCGTCACCTCTTCGATGGTCTTCACCACCGGCCACGACCTCAAGGGCGGCTCGCTACCCGACTGGGCCAAGCTCGCCATCTCGGGTGCCACAGTTGCCGTCTACATGGGCCGCTCGGTCGCGGCCGATGTCGCCGGCCGGCTCATCGATGCCGGGCTGTCGCCCGACACGGCGGTTGCCGTCGTCGAGAATGCCAGCCTGAAGAACCGCCGCCGTTTCCACGGCACGCTCGCCGACCTGCCGTCGCTCGAAGCGCGCAGCGATCTCGATGGACCTGTCATGACCATCATCGGCGATGCGGTCGCCGGCGCCAATTTCGAACTTTCCGAGCCGCTGGCGGCACACAGGCACGAACAGGCCGCGCGTGCGGCGCTCGAAGGAAGCAGGGCATGAAGATCCTTACCGCCAACCGGCTGACCGACGGCGAGGCCGTATGGTTCGCAGCCGACGGCACCTGGGCCGAGACCATCGATGTCGCCGAGACCGTCGACGACAAGGCCGGCGAAGCCCGCCTCGAGGCGATCGGCAAGGCCGCCCACGACAACAACGAGGTGGTCGACGTCAACCTGATCGACGTGTCGCTGGTCGGCGGCACCATACGCCCCCTGAGGCTGCGCGAGGCGATCCGCGCCGCCGGCCCGACCAACCGCCTTGACCTTGGCAAGCAGGCCCGGCCCTCGGCCGGTGCCGCCTGAAGACCGGAAGACGACCATGTACCGTTACGACGAGTTCGACCATGATTTCGTGAAGGCCCGCGTCGCCGAATTCAGCGACCAGGTCGAGCGCCGCCTTGGTGGCGAGATCACCGAGGATCAGTTCCGGCCGCTGCGCCTGATGAACGGCGTCTATCTCCAGCTCCACGCCTACATGCTGCGCATCGCCGTGCCCTACGGCACGTTGAACTCGAAGCAGATGCGCATGCTCGGCCACGTCGCCCGCAAATACGACAAGGGCTACGGCCACTTCACCACGCGCCAGAACATCCAGTTCAACTGGCCGGCCCTGTCGGATATTCCGGCGATCCTCGCCGACCTCGCTTCGGTCGAGATGCACGCCATCCAGACCTCGGGCAACTGCATCCGCAACGTCACCGCCGACCACTTCGCCGGCGCTGCCGCCGACGAGGTTGCCGATCCGCGTCCCTATGCCGAGATCCTGCGCCAGTGGTCGTCGGTGCATCCGGAGTTCTCGTACCTGCCGCGCAAGTTCAAGATCGCGGTGACCGGTGCCGAGCGCGACCGCGCCGCCATCCAGACCCACGACATCGGCCTGCATCTCAAAAAAAACGACAAGGGCGAGCTTGGCTTCGCCGTCTATATCGGCGGCGGCCAGGGCCGTACGCCGATGGTCGCCAGGAAGATCCGCGACTTCCTGCCGGAGGAACACCTGCTGTCCTACACCACGGCGATCCTGCGCGTGTACAACCTGCACGGCCGCCGTGACAACAAGTACAAGGCGCGCATCAAGATCCTGGTCCACGAGACCGGCGTCGACGAGATCACGCGTCAGGTCGACGCCGAATGGCAGGCGCTGAAGGACGGCGAGCTCAAGCTGCCGGAAGCCGATGTCGCTGCGATCCAGGCCTATTTCGCGCCGCCGGCACTGGCGGCGCGGCCCGAGGGCGACGAAGCTGTCAAGCTGGCGCGGCTCGATTCCAAGAGTTTCGGCGACTGGATCGACCAGAACGTCTTCACCCACCGCAATCCTGATTATGCTGCCGTCACGATTTCGCTCAAGGGCATCGGCGAGGTGCCGGGCGACGCCACCGACAGCCAGATGGAGGCCGTCGCCGACATCGCCGAGAGGTACGGCTTCGACGAGATCCGCGTCAGCCACGAGCAGAACCTGATCCTGCCGCATGTCGCCCGCGCCGACCTCAAGGCGGTCTACGACGCGCTGGTGGCGATCGAGCTTGCCACCGCGAATTCGAACCTGATCAGCGACATCATCGCCTGCCCGGGCCTCGACTATTGCGCGCTGGCCAATGCCCGTTCGATCCCGGTAGCACAGGAAATCTCGAAGCGCTTCGCCTCGCTCGAGCGCCAGCGCGACATTGGCGAACTGAAGCTCAAGATCTCCGGCTGCATCAACGCCTGCGGCCACCACCATGTCGGCCATATCGGCATTCTCGGCGTCGAAAAGAAGGGCGCGGAGCTCTACCAGGTGACGCTCGGCGGTTCGGCCGACGAACATACGTCGGTCGGCGAGATCATCGGCCGCGGCTTCGGCCCGGAAGAGATCACCGACGCCATCGAGACGATCGTCGAGACCTATCTTGCGATCCGGCTCGACCGGTCGGAAAAGTTCCTCGACGCCTATCGCCGCATTGGCCCGGCGCCGTTCAAGGAGGCGCTTTATGCTAGCGAAGCCAAGGCAGCCTGACGCCGACATCGAAGCGCAGGTTCTGGCCGAAGCCGCATCGCTCGACGCGCTCTACGGCAATCTCTCGCCGCTGGAGATCATCGAGCGCACGGCCGTCGACCGCTTTGCCGGCGAAATTGCCGCCGTTTCCTCGTTCGGCGCGGATTCGGCGGTGCTGCTGCACCTGATCTCCGAAGTCGATCGCAACCTGCCGGTGATCTTCCTCGATACCGGCAAGCATTTCGGCGAAACGCTCGACTATCGCGACGCGCTGGCCGCCGATTTCGGCCTGACCGACATCCGGGTCATAACCCCCGACGAGGCGGCCCTGGCGCGCATCGACCCGACCGGCAATCTGCACCAGACCAGCACTGACGCCTGCTGCGACGTGCGCAAGGTCGAGCCGATGGCCCGCGGCGTCGAGCCCTTCAGTGCCTGGTTCACCGGCCGCAAGCGGTTCCAGGCGTCGACGCGCGCGGCCTTGCCGGTGATCGAGCAGATCGGCCCGCGCTTTCGCATCAATCCGCTGGCGCGCTGGACGACCTCGGATCTCGCTGACTACATGCGCAAGCATGCCTTGCGCGAGAACCCGCTGGTCGCCTACGGTTACCTGTCGATAGGCTGCTTCCCGTGCACCCAGCCGGTCAAGCCCGGCGAGGATGCCCGCAGCGGGCGCTGGGCAGGCCAGGGCAAGACCGAATGTGGTATACATCTCTCCGGCCTCGAACAGTCGCTGACCGACGCATCCCTCTAGGAATTCTGCAATGACCGACGTGACACCGGAGACCAAGACCCGCCTCTGGACCCCGGAGGGTTTCCGCGACGACGGCTGGATCCATGCCGAGGATGCCGGTGCCCTGGCCGGCAACAGCCGGGTCATCCTGTCGCTGCCCGCCTTCCTCGAACTCGATCCCCAGCAACGCGAGGCCGCCAAGGAGCGCCTTGGCGTGCTGCTGCAGCCGGGTGACCAGTTGGAGTCGATCGTGGACCTGCTCGACCAGCTGTCGCTGGTGGCGCTTGCCTTTCCGGCCTTCAACGACGGACGTTCCTTCTCGAAGGCCGAACTGCTGCGCAGCCGCCACGGCTTCGATGGTGCCGTTCGTGCGACCGGCCAGGTATTGATTGATCAGTTGCCGCATATGCTGAGGGTGGGCTTCGACGAGTTCGAGGTGTCGCATCCGGTGCTGCTGAAGCGGCTTGAAGCGGGGCAGGTCGGCGGCTTGCCGCTGCACTATCAGCCCGCGACGAAGCCGGCGGACAAGGGTGCCGGCTATTCATGGCGACGGGTGCAGGCCAAAGCCTGAATCTAGGGTTTTGGATGAGGTTGCGTCCGCTCAGCCGCTTCCAGCCTGTCGAGCAGGCGGCGAAGCTTTTGTGGCAGATCGTCCTCAGCCTGGAATGCCGGCAACGCTTCCAGAACGCGCAGATTGCTTTCCGTGGCCAGTTCGCCTCGGATGTTGGTCGCCAACTTGGCTGTTGCGATTTTGTCGATGCGTCTGCTCGGCATGGCAAAGGACCTGTTCCTTCCTCGGCAAAACTCCTGCCAAATGCAAATGGTTCCCAAATCGATCGCCCGCCATGGCAATGGTCGGCCTCTATGGTAAAACTTGAATTAACATTGAAGTATGGGGGCTTGCCGGACCGCCGCTCGGGGCGGCGAAAGGGCGCGGCATCGCGCCCGGCGGCCCTTGCCCCTTGATTTTTGGCCCCCGAACCTCGATATCGGGCGCAACTTCCAACGTATCCGAATAACGGGAATTGGCGATGAGCGACCAGGCAAAAGACGAACGCGCGCCCGACGAGACGGCGGCTGTCGAGGCCCAGGCCGAAAAGATCGAGGGCGGCGTCGATGGCGATTATGAAGCCGTCGTGCGGCTGCTGAAAGAAAACGAGGAACTGAAGGACCGCGCCCTGCGCACGGTTGCCGAGATGGAGAACCTGCGCCGCCGCACCGCGCGCGACGTTCAGGATGCCCGTGCCTATTCGGTGGCCAACTTCGCCCGCGACATGCTTTCGGTTTCCGACAATCTGCGCCGCGCCATCGAAGCGGTTTCCGACGAGGCCAAGGCTGCCGGCGGCGCTGGACTTGCAAGCCTCATCGAAGGCGTCGAGGTGACCGAGCGTGCGATGCTCACGGCCCTGGAACGCCATGGCGTGCGCAAGCTCGACCCGCAGGGCGAGAAGTTCGATCCCAATTTCCACCAGGCGATGTTCGAGGTGCCGAACCCCGACGTGCCGGCCAATACGGTCGTGCAGGTCGTGCAGTCCGGCTACACCATCGGTGATCGCGTGCTGCGTCCGGCCATGGTCGGTGTCGCCAAGGGCGGCCCCAAGCATGTCGCCGAGGCTCCGGCGGAGCCCGGCCCGGTCAACGAGCAGGCCGAGAAGGACGCGTAGGCAGCGAATAGCGAATAGGGAGTAGCGAATAGGGAATTGGCGGGTAATGTGGCTGTAAAGCCGGGGTGCCTGCAATGTTCTTCTTTTATTCGCTACTCACTACTGCCTATTCGCTCCCTTCATGAATCCGCTGCTCTACCTCGACTATGCCGGCGTGGCGGTGTTTGCCGCCACGGGCGCGCTTGCCGCCTCGCGCAAAGAGCTCGATGTCATCGGCTTCCTGTTCCTGGCGAGTTTCACCGGAATCGGCGGCGGAACGGTCCGCGACGTCATCCTTGGCTTGCCGGTGTTCTGGGTGGTCAACCCGGCCTATGTGCTGGTCTGCGCCGCGATCGCGGTCCTTGTCTTCTTCACCGCCCATCTCGTCGAATCCCGCTACAAGCTGCTGCTCTGGCTCGATGCCCTGGGCATGGCCGCCTATGCCGCCATCGGTGCGGCGAAGGGCCTGGAAGCCACCGGCTCGCCGACGGTTGCCATCATCATGGGCATGCTGACGGCGACCTTTGGCGGCATCCTGCGCGACCTGCTCGCCGGCGAGCCGTCGGTCCTGCTCAAGCCCGAGATCTATGTCTCGGCGGCGATGGCGGGGGCAGGCATCTACACGCTGGCCGAGCTCGCCGACCTGCCGCCCGAGGTGTCGGCGGTCGTCGCCTTTGTCGCCGCCTTCATGGTGCGTGGCGGTGCGCTGAAATTCGGCTGGACCTTCCCGGCCTATCGCAGCCGCCCCGGGCGGAGGCCGGAAGACATTCCCTGAGCCGCGGACCTATATACCTGTCAGGAAAGCCGGTCTTACTATGTCTCGGCAAGGCAGAGGAAAGAAACGATGCAGCATCGGGTTGTGGTCGTCGGCGCCGGATTCGGCGGCCTGGAAGTCGTCAAGGACCTGGCCGGCGCGCTTGTCGGCATCACCCTCATCGACCGGCGCAACCATCACCTGTTTCAGCCTCTGCTCTATCAGGTGGCCACCGCCTCGCTGGCGACATCGGAGATCGCCTGGCCGATCCGCTCGCTGGTGCGGGACAGGCCCGAGATTACGACGGTGCTGGCGAATGTGACGGGCGTCGATGCCGCGCGCCGGCACGTGTTGCTCCAGGACGGCAAGACGGTGCCCTACGACACGCTGGTGCTGGCGACCGGCGCCCGCCACGCCTATTTCGGCCATGACGAATGGGAGCCTTTCGCCCTTGGCCTGAAGACCCTCGAGGATGCAACGACCATCCGGCGGCGCATCCTGATGGCGTTCGAGCAGGCCGAGCGCGAGACCGACCCAACCAGGCAGGCGGCGTTGCTGACCTTCGTCATCGTCGGCGCCGGTCCAACCGGCGTGGAAATGGCCGGAACGATCGCCGAGCTGGCGCGGGACACGCTGCGGCGGGAGTTTCGCAACATCGACACCGCCAGGGCCCGCGTCGTGCTGATCGAGGCCGGACCGCGGGTGCTGGCAGGCTTTCCCGACGATCTCTCGGACTACGCCCTTCGTTCGCTGCGCAAGCTCGGCGTCGAGGTCGAGCTCGGTCGCGCGGTTTCTGACTGCACGGCTGACAGCGTCGCCTATGGCGACGTTCGCCTGGCCACCAGAACCATCATCTGGGCCGCCGGCGTGCGCGCCTCGCCCGCCGCCGAGTGGCTGGATGCGCCGGCCGACAGGGCAGGGCGCCTCGAGGTGATGCCCGACCTGACGGTGCCCGGTCATCCCGACATTTTCGCCATTGGCGACGTGGTGACGGTGGCAGGCCCGACCGGCAAGCCCGTTCCGGGCATTGCGCCTGCCGCCAAGCAGGAGGGCAAGCATGTCGCCGGCATCATCAAGGCACGGCTGGGCGGCAAGACCGAGCCAATGCCGTTTCGCTATCGCCACCAGGGAAGCCTTGCCCAGATCGGCAAACGGCGCGCGGTGATCGACTTCGGTCGCATCAAGCTGCGCGGCGCATTGGCGTGGTGGTTATGGGGTGCCGCCCATATCTACTTCCTCATCGGCTCGCGCGCCCGGTTGAGTGTGGCAATCAACTGGCTCTGGATTCATGCCCGCAACCAGCGTAGCGCACGGCTGATCACCCAGGGCGAGGCCGCCGACCTGTCGCTCGCCAAGCAGGCCGAGCCGCCAGCGCCCGGCCGGATCAGGTGAAACTGCCCACGCCGATCTTGAACCACGCCTCAAGTGCCACAGTTTGCCAGCCGGGTTCCCGTCCTACGTTTCGGTGAAAGCGGCGAGGTTTTCGAGCGAAGAGGCGATGCCCTCGCGATGGTCGTCCTCGCCGATTCCCGGCGGCACATCCTCGCACCGGACAGTGACTTTTGTGCCGCCTTTGACGGGCTCCAGCAGGGTGATGATCCGCATGCTCCCGGCAAAGGCGGGGTCATCCGATTCGAACGCGATGAGCTCGACGACGTGGCTGTTGGGCACCAGCTCGACGAAGCGGCCCTCGAAGACGTCGGCGCTGTCGGTGGTCTTGCCGTGCGAACCGGCACCTTCGTAGATGAAAGCCATGCGAAAGGTGCCGTCTTGGCGGGGTTCGAAGGCCAGGATTTCGGCCCGCATGCCCTTTGGCGGACGCCAGCTTGCCACGGCTTCCGGGTCCACCAGCGCGCGATAGATAACCTCGGGCGGAGCCTTGATGATCCTTGACCCGATATCGGTCCGCCGGGTCTCCCGGGTATTCGTCATCCTTCGTCCCCTCCGTCTCCCCGGCCGTTCAGGCCGTCGCTTGCCGTGCCTTGACCAGGCTTTTGGGCGCCTGCATCAGCCAGGCGCGTTCAAGCCGTGTCCTCAACTGATCGAGCGGGATGTCGTGCACGCGGACCAGCATTGCCGGCCAGCCCTTGTAGTGGGCGGTCTCGAAATAGAGATGCGGATCGGCCTCCATCAGCATCTCCTTCTCTTCCAGCGCACACATCACCGCGACCGTGTCGGCATCCTTGACGCGGCAGAGGAATTTCTTGCGGACGTGAAGAGACGGCGTGCCGTAGGACGTGCCCTCAACCACCTCCGCCAGCCCCTCGGCCGCTGCGCGCAGCTTGTCGAAGGCGGGCTGGAGGTTGTCGGCCATGATGCTAAGCGGCGAAGCGCTGCGTTTCACCGCCATAGTAATTGATGTAGCGGGTGCCGATTTCCTTGACCGGCATGACGACAAAGACGTCGACGGTGCCGAAATCATGGTCGATGACGCAGCCGTCGCCGATCTTGGCGCCGACGCGCAGATAGCCCTTGACCAGCGGCGGCATGGCCGTGATCGCCGCCTTGGCATTGACCGCCTCGATCGGCATCAGGTCCATCTGGCAATAGCGCCCGGCGACCGCGCGCACGTCCCAGTCGGCGCTGGTGCGGCAGTGATGGGCGAGATAGGTCAGCGCCTCGGCATGTGCCGCCGGCACCGTGCCGTGGAACGAGGCGCAGCCGGTCATGACGTCGATGTCGTAACGGTTGAGATAGGCCCAGATGCCCTGCCACAACGCCTCGATGGTCCGCTTCGAGCGGTATTCCGGCAGCACGCAGGAGCGGCCGAGTTCCAGGAAGCGCTGGCCGGGATGGCGGGCGATCAGCTTGTTGAGCTCGAATTCGTCGTCGGAGTAGAAGCCGCCGGCTTCAGTAGCGCGTTCCTGGCGCAACAGGCGGTAGGTGCCGACGATACGGCGATGCTCGGGGCCGTTGATCGAGGTGTCGAAGACGAGAAGATGGTCGCAAATGTCGTCGAACCGGTCGGCATCGCGTCGGTCGATCGAGTGCAGCGCCTGCTTCCTTGCACCGAGTTCGTCGAAGAACACGCGATAGCGCACTTCCTGGGCCGCCGCGATCTCTGATTCGTTGCGGGCGAGGCGAACCTCCAGTGTTCCGATCCGTCCGAGCGGCGCTTCAGGCAACAGAGGTTTGGAAGGCACGGTCACCTTGGCGCCATTGGCTTTCTGAGTGTCACTGTCCGGCAAGGCTGTATGCACGGGTGATTCTCCTTCGAGCCATCCCTCCTGGCGCGGGGATACGGTGTCGGTGCTACAGGATTGTGACAGTATCGTGATCGACCCGCCCGGGCAAGACTTGGTCGGGCGGCAAGAGAGCCTAGCCGGCTAGGAAAATCAGGCAGTTGTAGTTCAGGCTGCCGCCCGTTGCTCGACAAGGTTGATCAGTACGTCGGGGTCGAGTGGCTTGGTGACAAAGCCACTGGCGCCATGGGCAAGCACTGCATGGCGGGTCTTTTCCTGGCTGTCGGCCGACAGGACGAGGATCGGCACCGCGGCAAGGCCATGCTGTTCTTCATGCCTGCGGATGGCCGAAATCGCGTCCAGCCCGTCCATCACCGGCATGTGCATGTCCATCAGCACGACGTCATAGCGGCGCTTGCGGGCGGCCCCTGTCACGGCTTCGACGGCGGCCTTGCCGTTGCTGACGACGTCGACCCGGTGACCCGCCTTCAACAATGCCGCACGGGCCAGCATGGCATTGATCTCGTTATCTTCGGCGATCAGCACCGAAAGCCCCTGCAGGTGGCGGCTCGCAGCCGGCTTTGCCGCGGCGCGGCGGCTCGTCGGCTGCGGCTGCAGTCCATTCTGGTTCGCCAAGAGCACACGGAGCAAGGTCTCGGCGCGCACCGGCCTGGCAAGGAAGGTCGAGTAGCCGCTGGCGCGCAATTCGCCCAGCAGGCCGCGGTCGGTAGGCGCAATCAGCGTCACGGCCTCGCTCGCCGCGAAGCCGTTCTCGCGCAATTGCCTGAGCACCCGGCCGTCGTTTTCTTCCATCGCCGCATCGACGAGGATCGCATTGCAGCCGTCGGAAATGGCGGCTGCCTGCTCCGGGGTGACGACGACATTGGCGCGACCGCCATGGGCGCGGATGGTGTCGGCGATCGCTTCGGCCTCGGTGGCGTTCCTGGACAGGATCACGGCGCAGCGGCCGGCCAGGACATCGGTTTTGGCCGGCGTTCCGTCGGTGGCGCCATAGGCGGGCAGGTCGAAGAAGAACTCCGAGCCTTCGCCGGGCATGCTCCTGGCGGCGATGGTGCCGCCCATCGACATGACCAGCCGCTTGGAGATGGCAAGACCGAGGCCGGCGCCGCCATGCGAGCGGGTGGAGGTGCCGTCGCCCTGCTCGAACTCCTCGAAGATGCGTTCCATGTCCTCGGCGCGCAGGCCGGCGCCGGTGTCGGTGACGGTGAAGCGGATCCTGCCGGGGTGTTCGTCGCCGGTCCGCTCGACCGTGAGGCGCACGCCCCCGGCGTCGGTGAACTTGATGGCGTTGCCGATCAGGTTGAGCAGCACCTGGCGCACGCGGCCGGGATCGGCGGTGATCATCTGCGGCACGTCGGGTGCGACGTGGCAGCCAAGGCCGATGCCCTTGCCGTAGGCGCGCGCGGCCAGCAGTTCGACCACGTTGTCGGCGATCTCGCGCGGCGACATCGGCTGCGGCTCTGGGTCGAACCGGCCGGCCTCGATCTTGGAATAGTCGAGCAGGTCCTCGATCAGCGCGAGCAGGGCGCTTGCCGATGTCGAGATTGCGCCGACATAGGTGCGCTGCTCGGGCGAAAGCTCGGTGTCGTGAAGCAGCTTCGCCATGCCCATGATTCCGTTCATCGGCGTACGGATTTCGTGGCTGACGGTGGCGAGGAAGCGTGACTTGGCCTGGCTCGCATATTCGGCGCGCTCGCGTGCGCTGATCAGCGCCGTTTCGGCGCGCTTGCGGGCGGTGATGTCGCGGGCGATGGCCCGGTGCGACACGGCGTTGCTGGTCTTGTCGCGCACCGACAGCTCGATCCACGAGAACCAGCGCACCATGCCCGCCGAGCGGATGCCGACATCGGTCGAGCTCAGGCACTCCCCCTCCGAGAAGGCGGCATCCGGCACCACGCCGACATCGACGCCGATTTCAGACAGGGTGCGGCCGGCGAGGTCGCGCTGGTCCTGCCCGATAAGCTCGGCGAACACCTTGTTGGCGTAGACGATGCGGCCGTCGCGGTCGCGGTGCACAACCAGGTCGCCGAGCGCGTCGATGAGACCGCGGAAACGCTCCTCGCTTTCCTGCAACTCCCACATGCGGTCGGCGAGCGTTTCGATCTCGGCGCGGCTGCGCGAGGCGTTTTCGCTGATCGCTTCCGCGGCACGTTCACGCTCGCCCAGGCTACGGGCGAGCAGCACCAGACCGCTGAGGCCGGCCGCAAGCAGGCCGATGCTGATGAACGCTGGCGCACCAGTCAGGTGGGAAAGGCCGGCAAGGACGAGCACGGCGACCAGGGTGGTGAAGTAGAGGCCGCGCGGCGGCTCCTTCAGCAGTTCCGGCGCCAGCGGTGGCGGCGAGATGATGCGACGGTGCGACATCGCGGCGCCGGCGCCGATATCGGCGGCACCTTGCGTCGTCGTTCCTTCCGCGGTCTCGGACTCCGTCATCATGGCGGAATGCTAGCGCGGAGAGCTTAGGGAAGATTTGGGCGGATAGTTCGAATTTTAGCGGTCGCGCGCTTTTTGGCTGTAATCGTGAGAACTACTGGACGTAGCTCTTGTAGACGTAGCCGCGCTTGCCGTTGAAAACGATTTCGCACCATTGCGTGCACGAGACCACTTCGACGGCGGTCTTGGCGGGTATGACGCCCAGGACCGCGCCACCTTTCTGGGGCTTGGCGCGCATGTTCACCGAGCGTTTGACCGTGCCGCCGCGCGTGCCCTCGGTGGTCTTTATCTCGGCCTGGAGCGCCTTGACGGCTGAGGTCTCGCCGGGATCGGTCTCGGCGTGGGTTTCGGCCAGCGCGAGTGGTGCGGTTTCGCTGAGATCCCTTGCGATCACCTTTTCGGCGCCGGGGATTGCCGGCATCGCCTCGAGCGGCTGGGTCGCGCCTGCGGCCACGACCTGCGCCCAGCGCGGATCGGCCGCCAGCGGCATGTCGGACGCTTCCGACGCGGACGCTTCCGAAACCAGGATCGAACTGCGCGAGGTGGCAACCCGCTCCTTGCGGCCGGTTGGTTCGGCTGTAATGGTTGTGATCTTTTCTTTTGCCGGCTCGGCAGCGGCCTGCTGGATCTCCTGCACCGCGTCGACGGACTGCTGGCCCATATGCGGGAGGATGAACAATGCAGAGACGGCGGTGACGCTCATGAGCGCGGTCATGGCCAGGACGCCGCAGACCAGGCCACGGTTAGGCGCGTTCTCGCGCCACGAGGCGGTCTCGGTCTTTGTGAACATCATAGCGGAGCGCGGCTGATTCGCTGCGCCCAACCCGAAGGGCATTTTCACAAGCAACTCTCCACTCAGGCCCCAAGCGCTCGCAATATCGAGCGTCCCCACCTGTCGTTTCGACCCGCAAATCTTCGCCACGTGGCCGCAAGACAGTTTAGGCGGTGCCTTTCGGCCCGTCCGCCGAACGCACCATGATCACCGATTGTGGCAGAGCTTGGACCCGATTGCGACCTTCGTCAAAAAATTCTTAACCGCTAAATGAAGTCTGTGGGAAAATTCCGTCTAACTTCACGTAGAGATAACTGAACGTAAGACAACTTGATCCGGCCCGGATTCGGTCCGGATTGGCGGTGCGACGGCAGAATTAATCGTCGGATGGGGCCGCCTGGTGGCGGCTGCGCCGCCACGCCAGGAACTCGTCGAGCACGACCAGTGCTGCGCCGACCGAGATGAAAACGTCGGCAAGATTGAAGATGGCGAACGACCACACTGGCGTGTGGAACAGGATGTAGTCGATGACGTGGCCGTAGACGGTGCGGTCGATCAGATTGCCCAGCGCCCCGCCGACGATCAGCGCGAAACCGAAGCGGGATATGATCTGCGCCGGGGTCGTGCGGATGGCCAGGTAGCTCACAAAGGCGATGACGATGCCGGTCAGCACGATGAGGCCGGTATCGCCGACGTTTGAGAACATCGAAAAGGCGATGCCGGTATTGTAGGTGCGGTAGAGCGCCAGGAACGGCAGCACGTCCACTTTCTCGTGCATGACGAGCATGGTCTCGACGAGCAGCTTGATCCACTGGTCGAGTGCGACGGCGAGTATCGTCACGAGCCCATAGAATGCGGCTGGCTTCACATGGGGCTCCTAAAGCTTCAGGGCGTTGCGCCGGATCTCGAACAGCATGACGCCGGTGGCCACCGCCAGGTTGAGCGAATCGGCGCGGCCCGCCTGCGGGATGCGCAGCAGCTTGTCGCAGCCATTGGCCAGATTGTCGGGCAGGCCCTGCTGCTCGTTGCCCATCATCAGGAGCACCGGGCGGTTGCCGAAATCGACGGAACGATAGTCGACCGCGCCCTTGAGGTGTGTGCCGGCGACGGTGCCGGGGAAATCCTTGCGCCAGGCGAGGAAGCCCTCGGGGGTGGTCTTGGCGACCGGCACGGCAAAGATCGACCCCATCGTCGCGCGCACGGTTTCGAGCGAGAACGGGTCGGTGGTTTCGCCGACCAGGATCACGCCCTTGGCGCCGACGGCATCGACGGTGCGGATGACGGTGCCGAGATTTCCCGGGTCGCGGACCCGGTCCAGCGCCACCCAGACGTCATTGCTGTGCGGGCGAATGTCCTTGAGCGGCACGAAGCGCTGCGTGAACACGCCGACCACCGCCTGCGGATTGTCGCGCCGGGTGATCGCCGTAAGCACCTTTTCGGAGACCTCGAGCACGTCGCCGCCCAAGGCGACGGTGCGCGCCGCGACTTTCTCGACGGCCTGGTTGCCCAGCGCCGACTTGGCGAAGATCAGCGTCTTGATCGTCCAGCCGAGATCGAGCGCGTCGATGACCAGCTTCAGGCCTTCGGCCATGAAGGCGTTCTGCTGGTCGCGGAATTTCTTGAGCGCCAGGGCCTTGATGTCCTTGACCAGCGGATTGGCCAGGCTCGTCACTTCCTTGACGCGGCCGGGCGCCCCGGTGCGGTGTTCGCTCATTGGGCTACCCAGCGCGAGAAAAGCGATGTGGACAGGGCTCGGCCGGCCGACTTCTCGCGGATGACCAGTTCGCCCGATTCGATGGTGCCGCCCATGCCGGCGAAGGTGTCGCGCATCAGGGCATGGATGGCGAAGAACGAGGCGCGGATCGAATAGGCCGTCAGCACCACTGCCAGCGGCTTCGGCGTCAGGATCGAGCGGCAGATGTCGGTCATGGCGGGCAAGCTCTCGAACAGTTGCCACACCTCGCCCTTGGGGCCGCGGCCATAGGCCGGCGGATCGAACAGGATGATGTCGTAGCGGCTGCCGCGGCGCTCCTCGCGCTCGACGAATTTCATCGCGTCCTCGCAGATCCAGCGGATCGGCTTGTTGGCGAGGCCTGCCATCTCCTGGTTCTCGCGGGCCCAGCCGATGGCCTTCTTGGAGGCGTCGACATGGGTGACTTCGGCGCCGGCGCGTGCCGCGACCAGCGAGGCCACACCGGTGTAGCCGAACAGGTTGAGCACCTTGACCGGGCGTTTGGCGTCCTCGATCAACCGCGCCATGTGGTCCCAGTGCCTCGCCTGCTCGGGAAACACGCCGACATGGCGGAACGAGGTGAAGCGGCCCTGATAGTGCAGTCCGTCATGGCGCATCGGCCAGGTCTCGCCGAGCGGTGCCTTCGGGAAACGCCAGCGGCCAAGGCCTTCTTCGTCGGTGTCGCCGGTGAAGACGGCGTCGGCGCGCTCCCATTCCTTGGCCGGCAGTGCGCGCTGCCAGATAGCCTGGCCCTCGGGCCGGACGATGCGATAGGGGCCGTATTGTTCGAGCTTCTCGCCGTCGCCGCTGTCGAGCAGGGCATAATCGTCGTTGGGCGCGACTTCGAGGATCAGCGGCAGGCGTTCGGCCGGCAAGGCGCCTTCGCGGCGCACCAGCTTGCGCGGTTCCGCCTTCGGCTCCGGCTGATGGTCCTGTCTTGGAGCCAGGCGCTGCTGCTCCGGCTTGCGCTCCGGCTGCCGTTCGACGCGGTCGCGCGCCTGCGCGGGTGCGGCACTGCCCTTGCGGGAGGGCTGCGGGCGGCTGTCGCGGCGTTTGTCACGCGGGTGCTTCAAGGAAAAATCTCTCCGGACGGTTGGCCGCTTTTGACACAGGGCACCGCACGCCGCAACCTGACGGGAGGTCGCGCGCCCGGACAGGACGATTTCCGGCAGGGCCGTAGCTGCGCGTTCTGCAGCAGAAAGCCAGCTACGTGATCGCCAGGGTTCGCGGGGCTATGCCTTAAGCGCCTTATAGACGGCGATGCCGGCGGCGAGGTCCTCGAGTGCGGCGCCCACTGACTTGAACAAGGTGATCTCGTCCGCCGACTGGCGGGCGGGCTTCTGGTCGCGGGCGAGTTCGTGCAGGTCGGCGACGATGTCGTCGGCCTTGAGCACGCCTGCGGCAATCGGCTGGACGATGTCGCCGGCTTCCTTGGTGGCGCCGGCGCGGGTGTCGACATAGACACGGGCCTTGGCGATTGCGTCGTCGTCGGCCTCGCGCATGCCCGGCGTGAAGCCGCCGACGAGGTCGACATGCGCTCCCGGCTTGAGCTTGGCGCCCTTGACCAACGGCACCGTCGAGATCGTGCCGGCGGTGATGATGTCGGCCCATCCGAGCTCGGCGTCGAGATCCGATACGGCTTTCGCCTCAAAACCGTCGCCGCGCAGCGAGGCGGCAAGCTTCTCGGCGTTGGCAAGTGTCCGGTTCCAGACGCGGATCTCCTTGACCGGCCGCACCGCGGCATGGGCGCGGGCAAGGAACTGGCACTGCGCGCCGGCGCCGATCACCAGCAGCTTCGAGGCATCCTCGCGCGCCAGGTAGCTTGCTGCCAGCGCCGAGGCGCAGGCCGTGCGCCATTGCGTCAGGCGCGGACCATCCATCAGCGCCTGCGGTTCGCCGGTGACCCCGTCGAGCAGCAGGTAGAGCCCGACCACGGCGGGCTTGGCGATGTCGTTGTTGTCGGGCGAGACGGTGACGATCTTGACGCCGATATGGCCCTCGGCGGCAGCGCCCGCAGCCTTGAAGTCGGTCCAGGCGGGCATCAGCAGCAGCGTCGAATCGGTGCCTTGGGCACGCTCGACGGTGTGATGGTGGCGCACCGGCTGCACCGCGCCCTCGCGGAAGGCGGTGCGCAATGTCTCGACCAATCCGGGAAAGGTCAGCGCCCGGTCGATGTCGCCGGCCGAAAAGTGCAGCATGGAATTCTCCTTGAAAAGGCGCTCACGCGCCGGAGCGGATCAGTTGGGGCGCGGCAGGGCCGGGCCTTGAGCAACCGGAGGCCGCTGGGCCGCTGCCTGGCGCAGGCTTTCGGCTTCGAGACCGCGCTGGCGCGCCACCTTGCGGTAGCGGCCCTGCTTGAACCAGGTCACCGCGCCGCCGAGGATGACGCCGAGCGCCAACGCCAGGAACAGCAGCACGAACAGCGGTGCCTGAACCGTCAGCGCCGGGTTGCCCGGGTTGAACGGATCGAGCGTGAAGGCGGTAGGGGCGCGGTTGGCCACGGCGAGTGCGATGAGCACGATCGCCACCGGCACGAACACCACGATGAGCATGAAGCGATTGAACATGAATCTTCCCGTTTGAGCCCCCGGGGCGGCCGCACGCCGGCCTATTTCGCCGAGTTCAGCCGCTCGCGCAGCTCCTTGCCGGTCTTGAAGAACGGCACCCACTTTTCCTCGACCTCGACGGATTCGCCGGTGCGCGGGTTGCGGCCGGTGCGGGCCGGACGGTTCTTGACCGAGAACGCACCGAAGCCGCGCAGTTCGACACGGTTGCCGTCGGCCAGCGCATCGGTGATTTCGTCGAAGATGGCGCTGACGATGTTCTCGACATCCCGCAGGAAAAGATGCGGATTGCGTGTCGCAATGATTTGCACCAGTTCAGACTTGATCATGAGCGCGGTCCCCGTCGAAATTATGATGATTTTGCTTGTTTTTCAGTCGCCTGACACGGCTTTTTCAGCCTGCCAGAGCGACAGCATACCGTCAAGGAACAAGCGTTCCGCGCCCATTTCCCTGAGCAGTTCGGCGGAGAAGTCGCCGACGCCGAGCGTGCGGCCCAGCGCCTGCGCCAGTGCGCGCGGCAGGAACATGCTGCCGCTGCCTGCCGGCTTCCATTCGACCACCGACAGCTTGGCGTCGACACCCTTGGTGCCGAGCCATGCGATGGCCTGGTCTTCGCCGCCGACCTCGTCGATCAGCTTCTTGGCAAGCGCCTGGCGTCCGGTGAATACCGAACCGTCGGCGAGCGCGGTGGCTTCCGCCTTCGACATCGAACGGCGCTCGGCGACGATGCCGACGAACCAGTCGTAGCTGTCGAGGATCATGTTGCGCATCATCGCGCGTTCTTCCTCGGTCGTCGGGTTGAAGGGCGAGGGTTCGGCCTTCAGCGGCGACGACTTCACTTCTTCCAGCTTGATGCCGAGCTTGTCCATGAGGCCGGTCAGGTCGGGAAACTGTACGAGCACGCCGATCGAGCCGACGATCGACGACTTTCGCGCGACGATGTGGTCGGAAGCCGAGGCGATCATGTAGCCGGCCGATGCTGCCAGCGTACCGACCTGGGCGACGACAGGCTTTTCGGCGGCCAGCTTGCGAACGGCATCGAAGATCGCCTCGCCGCCGGCGGTGGTGCCTCCGGGCGAATCGATCGACAGGATCACGCCCTTGACCGAACTGGACTTGCGCACCTGGTCGAGCCGGTCGAGCAGGTCCTCGTCCTCGGTGATGGTGCCTTCGATCCTGACCTTGGCGATATGATCGCTGGCCACACCGGGAATTCTCTCGCCGGCAAGCCATGTCGAGAGGCCGACAATGGCCAGTCCGGCGATGAGGAAGGCTGCGATACGCCAGAAAGTGAGCTTGCGCCGCAACCGGCGTCGGTCGATCAGATCGTCGGCTTTCATGGACATTGCGGGCCTCGCATGCTGTGCAAGCCTGCGCTTTTATCGCAACGGTTTGGCGAGAGCCACCGCTTTCCTGACGCAGCTGCCGTTGCGGGACCTTGGATTTGTAAGGTAAATAGCCATATTCGGGTTTGCATTTCGGCAGCCGGATGCGCGTCTATTGCGCGTCCGGCCGCAACTCTTTGACCTTATGGTCATATTTTTGTGGCTTTCATCCGTTTCACCGTGCCGGCCTGAAGGCGGCCTGGAATAGTTCGAAGAAGGACATTTGCGTTGGCGCGACCAATCGAGACGAGCGGCGGCGGAAGCGGCGTTGCGGTGGACACCGCGATCGCGCTTGCGACGTCGCGCGCCGATGCCTTCGATCTTGCCGCGCGCCATTCGCGCCGGGTCCGCGTCCTCAAGCGCGCCTTGCCGGCAGCCGCGGTGGCGCTTGCCGTCCTGTTCGGCGGCTATTCCTATCTTGCCGCACCGCCCTCCCTCCAGGTCAAGGCCGAAGGAGCCGCCTTCTCGGAGGGCAAGCTGGTGATGGCCAAGCCCCAGCTCAGCGGTTTCACCCGGGACAATCTGCCCTATTCGATGACAGCCGAGCGCGCGGTTCAGGATCCGGCCAACCAGGGCGTCGTCGAATTGCATGGCATTGACGCCAATCTGCCGCTCTCCGCAGACAACGTCGCCGAGGTCGATGCGGCACGCGGCGTCTACGACCGCGTAGGCAATACGCTCAACCTGACCGAACAAGTAACCGTAACGACCAGCGACGGCATGGTCGCCAAGCTTAAATCGGCGTATCTCGACATGGGCAGCGGTGCGATGAAGACCGACGAACCGGTCGAAATAACCCTTGACGGTTCGAAGATCACGTCCGATTCGATGTCGATGCTTGAGAACGGCAAGGTGGTCGTCTTCGAGAAGCGTGTGCGCATGGACATTGATCCGGCGCGAATGAAGGCGGCACAGAATGGCAGCGGAGGCGGGAGTGCGGCAAATTAGGTCTTGGCGGTCATTGGCCGCCCTAGCATGCGCAGGGGTGGCGCTTGGCGTGACGGGTGCTTACGCCCAGGACAGCCAGAGCAGGCTTTCGGGCCTCAAGCTGTCGGGCGACCAGCCGATCCAGATCGAGAGCGACAAGCTTGAGGTCCGCGAATCGGAGAATCTGGCGATCTTCACCGGCAATGTCAGCGTCACCCAGGGCCCGACGGTGATGAAGTCGGGCAAGATGACCGTCTACTACGCCAAGGATGGCGGCTCGGCGGCCACCGGTTCGGCCAACATCGATCGGCTCGAAGTCGATGACAAGGTCTATGTGAAGTCCGACAAGCAGGTTGCCACCGGCGATCGCGGCACCTTCGACATGAAGACCGAGGTGCTGGTGATGTCGGGCAAGGAAGTCGTCCTGTCCGAAGGCGACAACGTGCTCGTCGGCTGCAAGCTCACCGTCCAGATGAAGACCGGTCTCGCCCAGGTCGATGGCTGCAACAAGGGCACCAAGGGCAACGGCCGCGTCATGATGTCGATCACGCCGGGTTCGCAGAAGAAATAATGACGGAGGCATCCCCGCTGTTGTCGCGTCTGAAGCCTGGCTCGGCGCAGGAACTCGCCGCGCCCGCGACGATGGGCAGTGCCAGGAACGGCAAGTTCAAGGGCACCCTGATCGCCAAGGGCCTGACCAAGAGCTACAAGGGCAGGCAGGTGGTGTCGGGCGTGACGCTGGGCGTGCGTGCCGGCGAAGCCGTCGGCCTGCTCGGCCCCAACGGCGCCGGCAAGACGACCTGCTTCTACATGGTCACCGGCCTCGTGCCGGTCGACCAGGGCACCATCGAGATCGACGGTTTCGACGTCACGCAGATGCCGATGTATCGCCGTGCGCGCCTCGGCATCGGCTACCTGCCGCAGGAAGCCTCGATTTTCCGCGGCCTTTCGGTCGAAAACAACATCCGCGCCATTCTCGAAGTGGTCGAGAAGAGCCGCAAGGAGCGCGAGAAGTCGCTCGATGCGCTGCTCGAGGAATTCCACATCAGCCACCTGCGCAAGGCCCCGGCGATCGCCCTTTCGGGCGGCGAGCGGCGGCGGCTCGAGATTGCGCGGGCTCTCGCCAGCCGGCCTAACTACATGCTGCTCGACGAGCCCTTTGCCGGCATCGACCCGATCGCCGTCGCCGACATCCAGCAGCTCGTCCGCCACCTGACCAAGCGCGGCATCGGCGTCCTGATCACCGACCACAACGTCCGCGAGACGCTCGGCCTCATCGACCGCGCCTATATCATCCATGCCGGCGAGGTGCTGACCCATGGCCGCGCGGACGAAGTCGTCGCCAATCCCGACGTCCGCCGCCTCTATCTCGGCGAGGGTTTTACCCTCTAGCTGGCGATTGCACAGCCTGCGCGCGAACCGGGCAGCGGTTTGTTGCCATTGCGTGTCTGCTTGGCATGCCGAGGGTGTCCTGCGCTGCAAATAGCGTCGGCGAAGCCCCAATCTGCTTGACATGCAAAAGCTGGGCCAGTTCTATCTCGCTGGTAGGCGTGCCGGTTTTCGGCCGTCCTGGGTCGGGATCGGTTACCTCAGATAATGGCGCTGTCGGCAAAACTACAGCTACGGCAGTCGCAGTCCCTGGTGATGACGCCCCAGCTGATGCAGTCGATCCGGCTGCTGCAGTTCACCCACACCGAGCTTGAGCGATTCATCGACGACGAGATCGAGCGCAATCCGCTGTTGGAACGCGCCGAAGCGCCCGAAGACGCGCCCGGCGACCAGTTTCCCAAGATTGAAACGCAAGGCGAGGCCAACGCTGCGCCGAGCGACGACTGGTTCGAAGGCGAGGCCGGCTGGAGTTCCGAGGCCATCTCCGAAAAGCTCGACACTTCGCTCGAGAACCTGTTTCCCGACGATCCCGGTGCCGTCGAGCGAATGGGCCCGGACCTTGCCATGCAGTGGAAGTCGGCCTCCGCCGGTTCCAGCTCCGGCGGCTCGTCCGAAGGCTTCGACATGGAGGATATGGCCGCTGCAGCAGTGACACTGCGCGATCATGTCGGCGAGCAGATTTCATTCGCCTTTGTCGATCCGGCGGAGCGGCTGGTCGCTTCCGAATTAACCGACTGGCTCGACGAGGCGGGCTACTTCCGAGGCGAGCCTGTCGAGATCGCCGGGCGGTTCGGTGTCGACGAGGCCTTTGTTCTCAAGGTGCTTGCCAGTTGCCAGGGCCTCGATCCGGCTGGCCTGTTTGCGCGCGATCTTGCCGAGTGCCTGCGCATCCAGCTTGGGCGCCGCGACCGCCTCGATCCGGCGATGGCGGCACTGGTCGACAATCTCGAACTGCTGGCCAAGCGCGATTTCCAGAGCCTCAAGCGCATCTGCGGCGTCGACGAGGAGGATCTGCTCGCCATGCTGGCCGAGATCCGTGCCCTCGACCCCAGGCCGGGCGGCGGCTTTGTCGGAGGTGCAGCCGACACCATCGTGCCCGACGTCGAGGTGCGCCAGGCCGCCGACGGCAGCTGGGCCGTCGAGCTCAATCCGGAGACGTTGCCGCGCGTCCTGGTCGACCAGGTCTATTTCGCCGAGGTGACGGGCCGCACCAAGGACCAGGGCGAGCGCAACTTCCTCTCCGAGTGCCTGCAGAATGCCAACTGGCTGACGCGCAGCCTCGACCAGCGCGCCAAGACCATCCTCAAGGTCGCCGCCGAGATCGTCCGCCAGCAGGACGCCTTCCTCGTCCATGGCGTGCGCCATCTCAGGCCTGTCAACCTGCGCACGGTCGCCGACGCCATCGGCATGCATGAATCGACGGTCAGCCGCGTCACGGCCAACAAATACATGCTGACGACGCGCGGCGTCTTCGAACTGCGCTACTTCTTCACCGCCTCGATCGCGTCTGCCGAGGGCGGCGACGCCCACTCTTCAGAGGCAGTCAGGGACCGGATTCGACAGATGATCGAGGAGGAGCAGGCCGCTGACGTGCTTTCGGACGATGCCATTGTGGATATCTTGAAGAAAAGTGGCGTCGACATCGCTCGCCGCACCGTCGCAAAATATCGTGAGGGCATGAACATCGCCTCGTCGGTGCAGCGCCGGCGCGAAAAGCGCGCTATAGCAGGTACCGCGAACTAGCCGCAAAGCGGTGTATTTGGGCCGATCCGGGCCCTTGATTGACAATCCCTAATGAAGTGTCTAGAAGCCCGCCCGCATGAAGAGGGCTAAGCCCGCCAAGGAAAGATGCGGCACAGGATGGCTTGCGACACGAGCCAGCGGCTGCCGGGTGGTGGCCCAAGATCAGCCGACAGGTTCGGACTTAAATTCGGTGTGGCAAGCGAGGCAACGCTTGTTTGCATCGGCCACGGGTATAAACTCGGACCAGTTTGAAGTCTGAACAGAAAAGGTCAGTTTTCAGATGAGCCTGCGTATTTCAGGAAAGCACATGGATGTCGGCGATGCGTTTCGTGCGCGCATCGAAGGACGTATCGGCGAAGCGATCGGCAAATATTTCGATCGTGGATTTTCCGGACACGTCAACGTCGTGAAGGCCGGCTCGCGCTACACCGCCGATTGCGTGGTGCGGCTCGATTCGGGCATGTCGTTGCAAGCGACCGGAGACGCCCAGGAACCGACTGCCGCGTTCGACGCGGCGGCCGACAAGCTCGAAACCCGCTTGAGGCGCTACAAGCGCCGGCTCAAGTCACACAATATGGGTGCAGGCAACGGCGAGTTGACCGACATTGCCTACTCGGTGGTGGCAGCCCTCGTCGATGACGACGAAGACGTGCCCGAGGATTTCGCACCCGCCATCGTCGCCGAATCGACGATGGTACTGAAGACCATGTCGGTGGCTTCTGCGGTCATCGAGCTCGACACCAAGGACAGCCCCGTTGTGGTCTTCCGCAATGCCGGCAACGAGCAACTCAACATCGTCTACCGCCGGTCTGATGGAAACATCGGCTGGATAGATCCCTCGACCGCAAAGGTCGCTCAGGGATAGTCGCCGCCGACCGCATGTGGGGATTTGGGGTAATGCGGCGATGAGCACAGCAAGGGAATTTCAGCATGGATCTGAGTGATCTGATCGAGGTACCGGCGATCATGCCGGCCTTGAAGGCGAACTCGAAGAAGCAGCTTTTGCAACTTCTCGCCGAAAGGGCCGCAGCGATTTCCGGCATCCCCGAGCGGGAGGTGTTCGACACCATCCTACAGCGCGAGCGTCTTGGCTCGACCGGTGTCGGCAATGGCATCGCCATCCCGCATGGAAAGCTCGCAGGGGTGAAGCGCATTACCGGCGTCTTCGCGCGCTTGGAAACGCCGGTCGATTTCGAGGCGCTGGACGACCAGCCGGTCGATCTCGTCTTTCTGCTTCTGGCTCCTGAAGGCGCCGGTGCCGATCATCTCAAGGCACTGTCGCGCATCGCGCGTGTGCTGCGCGATGCCGACACGGTTGCCAAGATTCGCGGCACCCGCGATTCGTCGGCCATACACGCGCTGCTGTCGGAAACGCCTGCGTCGCACGCCGCCTGATTTCGATTGTTGGAAAAAGCTTGGAAGGGCCGCGTCTTGCGGCCCTTTTCCGTTTCGCCTGTCACATCGGCCTGCCGGGCCGACAACCCCTGCAAGGTTAGTGGATGGCGACGGTCGTCAGATCGTTTTCCATGGCGCCGGCAAGGGCGCGGTCACGGGCATCGGACAGCAGGATCGGCTCGCCATTGGCGGCAAACAGCGCCCACAGCTCAAGGCCGGGATCGATCTGCGTCAGGCCTGGGAAACGGCCGCGCAGGTCGTCGCTGGAAACCTTCCGGAGATAGGCGACGGAGCCTTCGCCGAGATGGGCGAGTTCACCCGTGGTCATGGTGTGTCTCTGGTCAGTATTGGGCATTTTCAGCCTCCTTCTAGCCTGGATGCCATGATGGCCATCCCGCATGAGAGCTTCGGCAGTGTTTATTCTGCTACCGATATGTTTATTTTTCGTACTAGGCGTTCAGCTTCCGGTCGGTCGAGGTCGACCGACAGCAAACCGTTCTTCAGGTCGGCGGCGATAACCCGCATCCCGTCGGCCAGCACGAAGCAGCGTTGGAACTGCCGCGAGGCAATGCCCCGATGCAGGAACTCGCGCTCCTTTTCGTCACCCTGTCGGCCACGCACGATGAGTTGGTTCTCCTCGACGGTGACTTCCAGGTCGTTTTCGGCAAAACCCGCCACCGCCAGCGTGATCCGCAGCCTTTCGCCCCGTTCGTCGGCATCCCGGATGCGTTCGATGTTGTAGGGCGGATAGCTGTCGCCCGACTTGGCAAGGCGCTCCAGCGTCTTTTCCATCGTGTCGAAGCCCAGAAGCAGCGGGCTCGAGAAGGGCGTCATACGGCTCATGTTACAGCTTGTCCTCCGAGAGCGACATAATGCGGAAAAACCCGGATGGCATTTTTCCGACAGTTGTTGATATGGTCCGCCCCGTCGGCAACTTCAAGACTGCAAAAACCTGCCCAACAAGGAAAGAAAATGCCCGTACCGCGCAAGATTATCATCGACACCGACCCCGGTCAGGACGATGCCGTCGCCATATTGCTGGCGCTCGGAAGCCCCGAACTCGATATCCTGGGAATCACCGCTGTTGCCGGCAACGTGCCGCTGAAGCTGACCGAAAAGAATGCCCGCAAGATCTGCGAACTGGCCGGCCGCCCCGACGTCAAGGTCTATTCCGGCGCCATCCGCCCGCTGATCCGCGAACTCGTCACCGCCGAGGAAGTTCATGGCAAGACCGGCCTCAACGGCCCCGACCTGCCCGAACCCACCATGAAGCTGGAGGAGCAGCACGCCGTCGACTATCTGGTCGAGACGCTGATGCGCGAGGAAGCCGGCACCATCACGCTGTGCCCGCTCGGCCCGCTGACCAACATCGCCCTCGCCATGATCCGCGAGCCCAGGATTGCGCCGCGCATCAAGGAAATCGTGCTGATGGGCGGTGGTTTCTTCGAAGGCGGCAACGTCACGCCTTCGGCCGAGTTCAACATTTATGTCGACCCGCACGCCGCCGACGTGGTGTTCCGCTCGGGCGTTCCGATCGTCGTGATGCCGCTCGACGTCACCCACAAGGCGCTGACCACGACCAAGCGCATCGACTCTTTCCGCAAGCTCGGAACCAAGGTCGGCCTTGCCACCGCACAGATGCTTGAATTCTTCGAGCGCTACGACGAAGGCAAATATGGCACCGACGGCGGTCCGCTGCACGATCCGTGCGTCATCGCTTACCTTATCAAGCCTGAGCTGTTCCAGGGCCGCCACTGCAACGTCACCGTCGAGACCGCCTCGGAACTGACCATGGGCATGACCGTCGTCGACTGGTGGGGCGTCACCAAGCGGCCGAAGAACGCCATCGTCATGCGCGACATCGACCATGACGGCTTCTTCGCGCTGCTGGTCGAGCGTCTGGGCAGGCTCTAGCCGTTTTCCCGCTCCGACACGGGCAGGCAAAGCGAAAAGGGGCGGCGCGAGCCGCCCCTTTCACGTCTGACGGTGCCTTTGCCTTACTTGGCTCGCGAGAACGCCAGCCACACGCCGCCGCCGACAAGGAACGTGCCGCTGATGCGGGTCATCAGCTTCAGGCGCCGGGCCGACAGGAACCTGCCGGCGCGCCCGGCGGCCACTGCATAGGTGGAATCCGACAGCGCGGCGAAGACCATGGCGGTGACGCCCATGATGACGATCTGCTGGGCATAATTGGCGGTCGGGTCGATGAACTGCGGGATGAAGGCGCCGAAGAAGATCAGCGTCTTGGGGTTGGAGATGGCAACGAGGAAACCCTGCAGGAAGAAGCCGCCGCGCGGCCGCCTGGGCATACCGTCCGCTTCCAGCTTGCCGCTGGAGCGGAACATCTGGATGCCGAGCCAGATCAGGTAGGCGGCTCCCAGTAGCCTGACCCATTCGAACCAGTGGCCCATCGTCTCGATCATCGAGTTGAGGCCGATTCCGACGATGGCAATCATCATCGCCACGCCGATCTGGGTACCGGCGACGTTGGCGAGCCCGGCGCGCGTGCCGTGCCTGATGCTCGAGGCGATGATCAGCGTGACGGTCGGTCCCGGGATCAGCACGATGACGATACAGGCAACGACATAGGCGACGTAGAGTTCGAGCGACATTTTTCCGTTCCTTCGGCTGTCGCCCGCAAGTAAGCACGCGGAAATCCTGCGTGTCCAGCGAAGGGAAACTCAACCCTTCAGTGCTGCGTCCACCTCTGCGGCAAGCGGGATCGCCGGCTGGGCGCCTGGCTTGAGGCAGGCGAGGGAGCCGGCCGCGGCGGCGCGGCGAAGCGCCTCTTCCAGCTCAAGCCCGGCCGACAGTCCGGCGGCAAGATAGCCGCAGAAAGTGTCGCCGGCGCCCACGGTGTCGACCGGCGTGATCTTGAGCGCGTCGACCTGGACAAGTTCGTCGCCCTTGGCTGCCAGCACGCCGTCGCCGCCGAGCGTGACGATGACGGTCGCGCCGGTGCGGCGGGCGAACTCGCCCATGCGCTGCGGCCGTTCGCCGGCGGGCAGGGTCAGCGCTTCGGCATAGAGGTCGAATTCGGTTTCGTTGGCGACGACATAGTCGGCCTTGCCCACAAAACTCGTGGCCTCCGCGCGGAAGGGTGCGGTGTTGAGCATGGTTATGGCGCCGGCCTTGCGCGCCGCATCGATCGCCGCATCCACGGTGGGCAGCGGGATCTCGTGCTGCAGCAGCACGACATCGCCCTTCTTGAACTGCGCCTTGTTGAGATCGCCCTGCACCACCGAACCGTTGGCGCCGGGCACCACGGCGATCATGTTCTCGCCGTCGCCGCCGACCAGGATCAGGGCGATGCCGGTGGCGGCCTGGATTTCGGCGACGCCGCCGAGATCGACGCCGCCCGCCTTGAGATAGGCCGTGGCTTCGCCGGCAAAGGCGTCCTTGCCGACCGCGCCGACCATCCGCACCTGAGCACCCGCACGCGCCGCCGCGAGCGCCTGGTTGGCGCCCTTGCCGCCGGGCGCCGACTTGAAATCGGCGCCGGGAACTGTCTCGCCGGGACCGGGAAGACGGCTTACGGTTGCGATGAGGTCGAGGTTGATGGATCCGACAACGGTGATCACGACAGTCTCCTGAAAACTCGGCCGGAAACTAACCCGTGTCGGGCCCGCTTGCCAGATGCCGTCTCGTCATTTGCCGGACGGCGAGACGGCGCGTCGTCTTAGCGCGTCACCTGGCCGGCCTCCCAGCCGAGAATGGCGCGCTTGCGCGTCAGGCCCCAGTGATAGCCGGTGAGCGCGCCTGATTTGCCGAGCGCACGGTGGCAGGGCACCACGAAGGAAAGTGGGTTGGCGCCGACGGCGGCACCCACGGCCCGGCTGGCCTTCGGCGCGCCGATCTCGGAGGCGATCGACGAGTAGGTGCAGGCCCGGCCCATCGGGATCTTGAGCAGGGCCTCCCAGACGCGAACCTGGAAATCGGTGCCGATCATCACCACGCGCAACGGCTGGTCCTGCCGCCAGCGCGCCGGGTCGAAGACGCGTGCCGCGTAAGGTGCCGTGGCGCTCATGTCCTCGACATAGGTGGCGTTGGGCCAGCGGCCGGCCATGTCGGCAAAGGCTTCGCGTTCTTCGCCGGCGTCGTTGAAGGACAGGCCGGCAAGGCCGCGGTCGGTGACCATGACGAGCGCCACGCCGAAGGGCGAGATGTGGTAGCCGTAGCGGATGGTGAGCCCGGCGCCGCGCGTCTTGTAGTCGCCCGGCGACATCGCTTCGTGGGTGACGAAGAGGTCGTGCAGGCGTCCCGGACCGGACATGCCGAGTTCGAACGATGTTTCGAGCAGCGGCAGGCCGTCGTCGAGCAGCTTGCGCGCATGGTCGAGCGTCACCGCCTGCAGGAAGGCCTTCGGCGACAGGCCGGCCCAGCGGCTGAACAGCTTCTGCAGGCCGGTCGGCGTTTCGCCGACTTCGTCAGCCAATGCTTCGAGCGAAGGCTGGTCGCGATAGTCGAGGCTGATCTTTTCGATCACCCGTCGTACGGTTTCGTATTCGGCGCCGACGGGCGTGATGTCCTGTTGCAGCGTGGCGATGGGGCTCATTCTCGTCTGGGCGTTCATGGCAATGTCTCCTTGAACGCCAATATCGGCTGCCGGATTGGGAATTCCCACCCGATTCCTGCTCACCGCGACCGTGCCGTGGCCAAAGCGCGCGAAAACGCGGTGGCAAAGCTCTCGCGGTCGTCGGGATTGAGGAAACTGCCGATCGAAACGCTCTTCTCCCGCGACTCGACAGCCATGCCGGTGATGCCGATCTCGTCATGGCGGGATATGGCAAACCGCGCCCAGAACGGGTTGAAATGGAAGCGCTCCGACCTGCCGGACGGCGCGGTCTTGAGGATGTCGAGGCTGGTGCGCGACACGCTCACTTCCTCGCGGGCGCGGGCGGCGCGGTAGTTGAGGCGGAAGGCGACGTAGAGGGCTACGACATCAAGGCCGAAGAAACCGAATATCGGCCATGCGCCATTGCTGAGGAACACCACGCCGGTGACGATCCAGCCGAACAGCAATGCGCCCATCAGGATGATGAAGCCGGTGCGCCCGAGCGACCGGTGCGGCAGAAGCAGCGCCTTGAAGAAGGGCTCGTCGGCGGCGAAAGTGGCGTTTGTCTCGCTCATGCCGGTTAATTATAGAGAGGCCATGAAAAACCCCAAGACAAAAGATGTTGCGCTGACGGCACCTGCAGGCCTTGGCCAGGCTTCGAAGGCCAAGCCCAAGCCGCGCACGGTGCGCCGCCGGTCGCTCTACTCGTCGGATGAAATCCGGGAGATCTTCCGCCGTTTCGCGGTCCAGCGACCGGAACCGAAAGGCGAACTCGAGCACGTCAATGCCTTCACCCTGCTTGTGGCGGTGGTGCTGTCGGCCCAGGCGACCGATGCGGGCGTCAACAAGGCGACGCGGGCGCTCTTCGCCATTGCCGACACGCCGCACAAGATGCTTGCGCTGGGCGAGGAGACGGTCGGCCAGCACATCCGCACCATCGGCCTGTGGCGCAACAAGGCCAAGAACGTGATTGCGCTCTCGGAAGCCTTGATCCGCGACCATGGCGGCGAAGTGCCCGACGATCGCGACCTGCTCGTCGAGTTGCCGGGCGTCGGCCGCAAGACCGCCAACGTGGTGCTCAACATGGCATTCGGCCACCACACAATGGCGGTCGACACCCATATCCTGCGTATCGGCAACCGCATCGGGTTGGCGCCCGGCAAGACGCCGGACCAGGTCGAGGCGCTGCTGGTGAAGATCATCCCAGACGAATTCATGCGCCTCGCCCACCATTGGCTGATCCTGCACGGGCGCTACGTCTGCAAGGCGCGCAAGCCCGATTGCTGGCGCTGCGTCATCGCCGACATTTGCAAGTCACCGGAAAAGAGCACGAGCGAGCCGGCCCCGCTGGTGCCACTCGACGACATCGACCCGATCGAAGGCGCTGAAGCGGAGGTTGCGGCTCAGTAGCCGCCTTTTGTCTTGTCAGCAGAGCGATGCCCTCCCGGTTGACGGTCGGGCGCACAGCCCGCAGATTTCGCCGATGGCCCTGAGGCGCGACATCAACCCGATGCCGGACTGGATCCGCAGCGAGCTCGTTTCGCGCGGCGTGCTTGCGGCCTACGAGGCGCGGCCGGACTACCAGCGCAACGATTATCTCGGCTGGATCGAGCGCGCCAAGCGCGCGGAGACGCGACGCAAGCGGCTCGACCAGATGCTTGAAGAGCTTGAGCGCGGCGGCGTCTACATGCGGATGGCCTGGAAAGGCTAGCTGGCAGGCACTATCGGCGCGTTCTGGCCTGCTGCCTTATCCGTCATCCGTGATAGACCGCGTCCTGTTTCACGGAGCCTGATCGATGACCGCCTTTGCCCTTGCCGACATTCCTGTCATCGAGACAGAACGCACGATCCTGCGGCCGCACAAGCTTGATGATTTCGAGGCCTATGCCGCGATGTGGGCCGATCCTGTGGTCACGCGCTTCATCGCCAAGCCACGCACGCGCGAGGAAAGCTGGCAGCGCTTCCTGCGTCATGCAGGTTCTTGGTCGCTGATCGGCTATGGTTTCTGGGCGGTAGAGGAAAAGGCCACCGGCCGCTTCATCGGCGAGGGCGGCTTCCACGATCTGAAGCGCGACATCGTGCCGTCGATCGAAGGCATCCCGGAAGCAGGCTGGGGGTTCGTCGCCGAGATGCACGGCAAGGGCATGGCCAGCGAAGCGGTCGGCGCCTTCGTGGCATGGGCGGACCGCCGGTTTGGCGGCCGGACGGTCTGCATCATCGATCCAGCCAATGGCGCTTCGCTGCGCGTTGCCGAGAAGAACGGCTATCGCGAGATCGGTCGGACCACCTATCACGGCGAGCCGACGATCCTGCTCGAACGTCAGGGCTGACGTTCGGAGAGCTAGCCGCCGAACGCCGTCGACAGGATCGGCTTGGCCGTGCCGATGCGCTCCCAGCGGCTGCCGTTGCCTTGTGCCTGGCGGGCGAAATAGCTGTAGGGCGTGCTCGACCAGTCGCGGATTGAACTCGTCAGATTGTCGAGGATCAGATCGCCTTCGCTGGTGCGCACGGTCAGGACCGTGTGGCCCTCGCCGCGATAGCGCGCAACGGTGAGCAGCAGCGCCGAGGCCGGCCAGCCGCGCTTGAGCAATTCGCGCTTCTTCAGGATCGCAAAGTCCTCGCAGTCGCCATAGGCGACCGGCACGCGCCAGTCGTCGCCGCTGTCATTGCGTTCCTTGATGCGCGAGTTGACGGCGCGGTTGACCTGCTTGAGCTCCGACTTCAGGTCGGCTTGCAGCGCAACGACCTTCTTACCGCCCGATGTGCTGCACAGGCCGGGTTCACGGCCGCAGAAGGAGGCGAATGCGGGCGGCGCGAAGGCCTTGCCCTTGGTTTCCATGGTGGTCCCGGCCTGGGCTGCCTGGATTCCGGCAAGCAAAGACGAGAATGCGATCAGCGCAATGAAGCGTTTCACAGCAGATATCCCCGATGTGTGGATTTCAGAATGACGTAGGGTGATTAATGAGGGGTTGCTAAAATAAAACTCTGTCAAAAGCGATAGCGGCGCGGCTGACAAATTGTTGCCGAGGTCATTACAATTTGAACTAACCGGACATCAGGTGGGCGCTTTTGTCGCCCGCCTAGCCGTTGACCACGAAGCAAAGCAGCAGTTCTGGCGTCTTTATCGGCGCACGGACGATGTTGAGCTGGCCGCGGTAACGCCGCTCGGCGGCGCTGATGACAAATCCGCTGGCGATCGGCACGCCGTCATTGGCGTCGAGCTTGGCGAAGATGTCGGCGACGTTGAGATCGAGCGAGAGCCTGAGATCGCGATGCGCGTCTTCGCCGAACCCGACGGGCAGCTGGCGCCTGACCAGGTGCTGGAAAGCGGGATTGAACGTCAGGATCTTCTTGGTCGATGAAAGCGCGAAGGCCGGCGCTGGGCAGGCGCCGAGAATGGCATTGATCGTGCGCAGCGAGGCCAGCTTGCCGAGCGCTGCACCTTGGTCGGACATCCAGCGCAGGCAGGCCACGCGGATCGCCGAGGCGAGGTTTGCGGTATCGCCATTGGCCTGCGCGATCACCTCCACCATCTCGCCGATGGTCAGGTGGTTGTGCTCGGCGAGTTGCCGCAGCGTGTTCCAGAACAGTCGCTCGAGCCTGATGCCGCGCCGGGTGCCTAGGCGGACGACGACGCGAAAATCGGTGGTCAGATCGTCGGTCGAAAAGACGTGGATTCCGTGGCTCTCGGGCGAGGTGGCGCTATCGTTCACGAAGCGCCTCGTCGCGTGCCTTGTTGATGGGCTTGAGCAGGTAGCTCAGGATGGTCTTCCGCCCAGTGATGATCTCCACCGTGCTGATCATGCCAGGAATGATCGAATAGGACTTGCCGTCCCTTTCCAGCGCCGAGCGGTCGGTCGAGACGCGAACCTGGTAATAGGGTTCGCCGGTATTCTGGTCGACCAAGCTGTCGGCGGTGATGGTCTGCACCTTGCCGTCGAGGCCGCCGAAGACCGAGAAATCATAGGCCGAGACCTTGATCAGCGCCTTCTGGTCGGGACGGATGAAGGCGACGTCGCGCGGCGAGACGCGGGCCTCCACCAGCAGGGTCTCGGAGGTCGGCACGATGCCTGCGACCACGGCACCGGGCTGCACGAAGGCGCCGAGCGTATTGACGTCGAGCGTGTTGACGATGCCATCGACCGGCGAGCGGATGTCGGTGCGGGCAACGCGGTCGGTGGCGCCGCGGATGGTTTCGTCGACGACCGAAAGCTCGGCCAGCGCCTGGGTCAGTTCGTCCAGGGCCTCCTGCTGGAGTTGCAGGCCGAATTCGTCGACCTGGAGCTTGGCTTCGACGATCGCTGCCGCGGTTCTCTTGATCGTCTCGTCGGCGAGATTGAGCTGGCCGCGCATTTCGGTCTGCTCGCGGTCGACGCGGATCTGCTCGGTCTTGGCCATCAGGTTGCGCTTGACCATGGAGCTGACCAGCGCCGCCTCCCGGTCGCTGACCGCCAGGCTTTCCGTCAGCCTGGTTACGTTGACCTTGGCTTCGTTGAGTTCCTTTTCGCGCTGGTCGAGCCGCGATTTCAGCACGTTGAGCTTGGTGTCGAAATTCTGCCGGCGCGCCACCAGGAGCTTCTGTTCGTTCTCGCAGATCTGGGGCGCCGTCTGCATCAGGTTTTCCGGGCAGGCCAGCGGTTCGGCGATCCGGCCTTCCTGCTCCTGCTTGAGGCGGGCGATGCGTGCGCCGAGCGTGCGCGCCTTGGCCTGCTGTTCACCCAGGCTGGAAGTGCTGACGGTGTTGTCGAGGCGGACGATGAGGTCGTTCTTCTTGACCACCTGGCCGACCTGGACGGCGATTTCCTGGACCACGCCGGCCTCGCTCGCCTGCACGATCTGGGTTTTGGATGCCGGAATGACCTTGCCTTCGCCGCGCGCGATCTCGTCGACTTCGGCAAACGAGGCCCAGGCGACGAACGCCACGAACAATGCCGCGATGATCAGCACCGCGGCCGACGCGAAAAATGGCGGTCTGTCTTCTCTGGCTATCATCAATGCCCCGTTATATTGAACACGTTCAATATAATCACACTGTCAAACGGACTGCCTTCAGCTATTTGGCTTCTGCAGTGCCTGAATGACTTTTTCCTTGGGACCATCCGCAACTATACGGCCCTGTTCGACGACAATGAGGCGGTCGACGATCTCGAGCATACTGTAGCGGTGGGTCGAAATGATCAGCGTGGTCTTGTCGTTGAACGCGGTCTTCAGCTGTTTTATCAGCTGGCGCTCGGACGCAAGGTCCATCGAGCCGGACGGTTCGTCGAGGAACACGATCTTGGGCTTCGTCATCAGCAGCCGGGCGATCGCCACGGCCTGTCTCTGTCCGCCCGACAGGTTGGTGCCGCGCTCCCCGACATTCATGTCGTAGCCGCGCGGATGGCGTGAGACGAAGTCGTCGACGCCGGCCAGCTTGGCGGCATCGATGATTTCCTCGTCGCTGGCTTCGGGCCGCGCCATCAGCAGGTTTTCCTTGATCGTGCCGGAAAACAGGTCGCCGGCCTGGGCGACGATGCCGACGGCGGAGCGGACCTCCGAAGGGTGGTATTGGCGGATGTCGATGCCGTCGAGCAGTAGCTCGCCGGTCGTCGGCAGGTAGAGCCGGCCGACCAGCCGCCCAAACGTCGTCTTGCCGGAGCCGATGCGGCCGATGATGCCGACGCGCTCGCCGGGATTGATCGACAGGTTCACGCCCGTCAGGACCTCGGTCTCGGTACCGGGATAGATAAAGCCGACATTGCGCAGCGTCAGAGCACCGACCCGGATCGGGCGGTTGACGAAGCCGACCGTGTCGGGCCGGTCTTCCGGCTGCTGCATGATGGTGTTCAGCACCTTGAGCGACAAAGTCGCCTGGCGGAAGCGCGAAAGGGTCATGGCCAACTGGCCGAGCGGTGCCACAGCGCGGCCCGACAGCATGACGGCCGCGATGATGGCGCCGGTCGAGATGGCGCCGCTGTCGAAGGCATAGGCACCCGCGACCACCAGGGCCACGGTCACCATCTGCTGGATGAACTGCGTCATGTTGGCGGCCGCCGCCGACAGCTCCTTGATCTTTTCGGAGGTGTTGGCGGCATTCTTGGAATGCTCGCGCCACTTGCGCAGCAGGTAGGCTTCGGCGCGCAGCGACTTGATCGTCTCGATCGTCGAGATCGACTCGACCAGCAGCGACTGGCGCTGCGACGCTTCGTTCAGCGAGGCGGCGACCCGCTTGCCGATGCGCTGTTGCGCCACCAGCCCGATGATAACGGCCAAAATGAAGGCGATGACAGGGATGACCACCAGCCAGCTCGCCACGGCATAGATCACCAGCAGGAAGATGAAGACGAAGGCGGTGTCGATGAAGGTGCTGACCGTGTTCGAGGTGAAGAACTCGCGCACGAACTCATATTGCGTCACCCGGTTGGCATATTCGCCGGTGGAGGCGGGGCGCGCGCTGAGCGAGGTGTTCAGCACCTTCTCGAACAGCATGTAGGAGATGCGCAGGTCGGCCTTGCGCCCGGCATGGTCGATGAGCGCGGCGCGCGCCGTCTTCAACAGCAGGTCGAACAGGATGGCGGTTGCCACGCCGATCGCCAGTACCCACAGCGACGAGATCGACTTGTTGGGCAGGATGCGGTCGTAGACGTTCATCGTGAAGATGGGCGAGGCGATGGCCAGGAGGTTGATGAAGATCGCCGCCAGCGCCACGCGCGAATAAGATCGCCAGAACGCGCCGAGCGTGCCGTACAGCCAGTGCGGGCGTTCTATCTTCGCCGCGGTGCCGACGGTCATGTCCTCGGCAGCATTGGCATAGGTGATGGAGAAGCCGACGCCGCCTGATATGGGCACGCCCATCAACTCGGCGCGCGAGATCGAGGTGCGACCATCTTCCTGCGGTCCCGTCAGGAACTCCGCACCATCCCTCTGCTCGGCCAGGATGGCGATGGGCAACCGGTTGGAACGGAAGACGATGGCCGGCAGGTCGAAGCGGCCGCGCACGAAATCGCGATGTTCGAACTCTTGCGTTTCAAGGCCGATGCGTTCGGCCAGGTGGCGGATTTCCTGGACTTCGACCCTCGTCTCCGAGATAGGCACGCCGGAAAACAGCACTGTCTCGGCACTGGGGCGCCCGAGATAGGCAGCCACAGCCGAAAAACAGGATTTGAACGCTTCGACCGGAGTCTGGATATGCGTCTGCTGGTTCATGACGGACGGGGCCTGCCGTCAGGCAGACACCCTACTTCTTTCTGACCGGGGCGAGCAGGTCGAATGGCATGTCGTTGACCTGTTCCGAAGGCGTCCGTGCGTAGGTCTCGGTGTCGGCGGTCGCCGGCACGTTGAACTCGGTGCGGGCGTAGGCGGCAGCCTGCTTCGCCGGTGCGATGTTCATGGTCTTCAGCAACTGGCCAGTCGCTGCGAGCAGCCGATATTCGGCGAACAACGACGCGAATGATGCGGTATTTGCAAGGGTCTCGGTGTTGAAGCGCGTGTTCTGCGCGTCGAGCACGTCGAGAAGCGAACGCTGGCCGACCTTGAACTGCTCGCGATACGAGGTCACCAGCCTGTCATTGGCGACGGCCTGCTGGCGCAGCGTCTTGGCGAGGTCGGCCTGGCGGAAGCGGCGATCCCAGGAAATGCGCACGGCTTCTTCGATCTCGCGCTGCACCTGATGCATGGCAAGGCGCTGCTCGCTGACGCGGCGGATCTGTTCCTGCTCGTTGGCCTTGTCGATGCCGCCGCGATAGAGGTTCCAGCGCAACACCAGGCGGGCCTGCAGGTCGTTGGTCTCGTCGGCGGAGCCGTCGATGTCGTTGCCGACGCGGGCGCGGCCTTCCGCTACCACCTCGGGGCCGTATTTGGCGCGTGCTGCGTCGACCAGCGAAGCTGCGGCGTCGATGTCGCTGCTGGCCATGTGGATGCGCGGATTGTTGCGGCGGGCGAGGCCGATGGCATCATCGAGCGAACGCGGCAGGGCCTTGGCCACCGAACCGGGCTTGGACGGGCTGACCAGCGGCTTGCCCACGGTCTTGAAGAAACGGATCTTGGCCGCTTCCAGTTCCTCGGACGCTTCCTGCACGCGCGCCTTGGCGGCGAACAGGCGTTCTTCGGCCTGCTGGCGGTCGGCGTCGGTCAGCGCACCGCCCTGGATACCCTCGCGGATGTCGCCGAGGATCGACTGGTGGAAGCCGAGATTGCGCTTGGCCTCGCCCACGATCTGGGCCTGCAGTACGTATTCGAGGTAATCCTGGACGACCGAAAGGCCAATGAATTCCGAACGCTCGAGAACGCGGAAGGATGCGCCGTCGACGCGCGATGCCTGGCGGGTCAGTTCGGCGCGGCGTGCGCCGTTGTCGAACAGCTTCTGGGTGACGACGACGCCGGCTTCCGACGGATAGAGCGCATCGTCTTCGATCGACAGGGCGCGCCGCGACGGGTTGTCGAGTCGGCGCACGCCGGTCGAGGCTTCCAGGTCGACGCTGGGGAGATAGAGGCCCTTCGCCTGGCGCAGTTCGAATTCGATCGCTTCGCGGTTCTCGACGGCCTGGCCGATCTCGGGGTTGGATTCGACCGCCACCGCCATCGCTTCCTTCAGCGACAGCGCGTTCGCGCCATTGCCCGATAGCATGGTCGCTGCCAACAAAACCGCCAGCCGCTGCGCAAAGCGCCCAAAATTCAACTGCATCTAAACTCTCCCCCACTCCATCCCGACATTCGTCACAGCCAGGATCCCTATACGTACCCGCCGTGAGCAATTATCCAGCAGCGCATGAAAATCGACAGCAATTTGATTGTCCATATGCTGAATCATGAGGATTTATGCTATTTGGTGAAAGCACTGGTGCAAAAATACTACATATCCAGTTGCTAAATCGGAATTTCGTAATAAACGCCGGGGTTGTGTACAGGGCTGCCGCGGGTGGGGCGGCTGGCGGTTTGGGGGTCAACCGGCAATTGCTGGAATCGGCCAAGCGATTCTAGCGCCTGCGCCTATTGCGGCTGGGGCCCCTCTCCGGGAGCAATTGCTGCGAAATTGCCGCCTGCAGAAGCGATCTGCGCCGATCCAGGCCGCGCGCCGTGGATCCAGGCGCGGTCGGTGCTGAACGAATAGAGCGGAACATAGCTCCTGTAGGCGCCGTCGCTGGCCACCGTGTTGCTCAGATTGTCGAGGATGAAGTTTCCACTTTGGGTGGCAACCGACAGGACTGCGTGAAACACCCCCCGGCCGGTGTCCTGAAGTACAACCAGCGACATGCTGCGCGCCGGAACGCCGGCTTCGATCAGCGCCGCCATCTTGAGAATGACGTAGTCTTCGCAGTCGCCGACGCCACGCGACAGTATTTCCGCCGGCTTCGCCCAATAATCGAGGTTGCCGTAGACCGCGTCGTCCTTGCGGTAGGTGATCATCGTGTTGACGGCGCGGTTGACGCTGGCAAGCTTGTCCATGAACTTCTTGTCGCGGGCGCCAGTTGCGACGGCCGCGAATGCGGCACCGCGCTTGCCGCAGTTGGTCGCGTCGGCACAGTCGCCTATCTTGCTGTAGACCTTGGCCCAGCGGCCGGCGACGGGAAAGTTGCGCATCGGAATGGCGACCGAGCCGAACACGCCGGGCACGATGGCAGCCGTCTTGATCGGGTCGATGCCCTCGGGAGTGACGTCTGCCTGCGAAGCGGTGCGCACGGCCAGGCCGTAGCCGTCGAAGTCCTGGCCGAACTGGAAAGGCTTGTTTGCAACCGCGGCCGCAGTTGGTTCCGGCAGCATCAGGCCGCCGAGAAGCCGTGTGGCGTGTGGTTGATTGGCGGCGGAAGCACCGGCATCGGAATCCTGGCTGGCATGGGCGCCGTGCAGTGCCGCGGCAAGAAATGCTGTTGCCGCAAGGATATTCAATCCGAACTTCGAAGCGTTAGCTAGTGTTGCTTTCATGTCGCCCACCTATTTTGGTGAAAGCTAGCAACATCGTCTCAAATTATCGGAAAGGAACGCAGGTAATCAGAAGATAATCTTATAGTTGCACTTTGCATCGAATTTTACGCGAATTTTCTACTTCGATTTGTCGGGGGCTGGCGCAGCCGCACGATCCATGGCCTTGTTGACCTCGAGCGGAGGAGTGCGAGCGGCCTAACGATGGCACTTAGCAGATTTGAATCCTTGCCGGTCCGGTGCGGGCGAGGGCCGGTCTTATGACAATGGCGCGAAGGATGCTGGTTCACGCCGGAGCGGCGATGGCCATCAGCGCTGTCGCACTGACGATCATGGCGGCGAAAAGCGTACATCTGCCGCCGCCGCCGGTACTTGAAAGCGTGCCGGCCGAAACGCTGTCGTTGCCGTCGCCTCGACATCAGGGCGCTGGAATAGCCGTCGCCGAGGTGCCGCCGAGCCCGGCCCGATCGATCGCACCCGACATTGTCGCGCCTCCCGAAGTCGCCAGGCTTCAATTGGAGCGTATCGAGGCCAGGCCACCTCTCGGGGATCTCGGGCTTGCCCCGCCGCCGAAGCGGGTCGGGCCTGACGACTGGGAGGGCACGCTGCTGTATCGTCCCGTGGTGACATCCTCGGCCTCATTCGAGGCGATGGGCTACGTCATATTTGTTGCCGGCGCCGAGGCGATCGACCCTGGCCAGACCTGCCGGTTCGAGGGGGTTGCCTGGCGTTGCGGCGAGCGCGCCATGCTCGCCTTCAGATACTGGCTTCGCGGCCGCGCACCTCTGTGCCAGGTGTTTCCGCCGGCCGAACGGCAACCGGTGGCGGCCGCCTGCAGGATCGGCAAGCAGGATGTCGGCGCATGGCTCGTTTCCAATGGCTGGGCGCATGCGCTGCCCGGTGGTGGCTATGAAAAGGCCGAAGAGGTAGCGCGGAAGGCCGGCATGGGGGTGTTCGGCCCGCCGGATTGATCGGCACAAATCGACGCCGCAAAATGGCTTGGGCCTGTTCAAAAGCGCCAGCTTCGGCTACTTTCCGGCAAATCCGTCAAATTGTTCGTATTCACGGAGGGAATGTTTCATTCTCAACGGGTAGATCGATTCGACATGAGAGCGGAGGGATCTGGCGTGGACAATTCTGGTGCAGGGAATGCGGGTCGAAGCTGGGCGCCGGTCGCCCGCTATGCGCTGCTCGGCACGGCCGCTTGCGTGGCTGTTGCGGCAGGGGCCGCGGCAATCCTGTTTCAGGGCCAGGGCGACCAGGTATTCTGGCGCGGCGTGATTGGCGCCGGTGTCGTTGCCGGTCTGGTCGCTGCACCGCTGCTCACCATCGTTGCCAATGAACGGCGCAAGTTCGGCGCGCTGAAATCCGAGGTCAGCCGGCTGTCGTCGACCGACGCGCTCACCTCTTGCCTCAACAGCGGCGTCTTCGCCAATCTGATCGATGCTTTCCGCGGCAGCTCGGCATCAGGCGGTCGCCGTCAGGGTGCTCTGCTGGTCGTCGAGATCGATGATTTCCGCGCCATCAACGCCAAGTTCGGCCATGCCTGGGGCGACGAGGTGCTGAAGAGCGTCGCCGGAACGATCAAGGCCTCGGTGCGCGCGGGCGATCTGGTCGGTCGCATCGGCGGCGAGGAATTCGGCATCTTCCTGCCCGGTACCAGCCGCGAGAACGCCGAGCGCGTCGCCGAGCGTATCCGCGGCACTGTCTCCGACACGGTGCTCGAGCCGGGTGCTCGGCAACTGCCTCTGTCGGTCAGCGTCGGTGCCGTGCTGTTCGAAGACCAGGTCGAGTTCGACGATATGTTCCGCCATGCCGACGACCGCCTCAGCGAGGCCAAGGCGCGCGGCCGCAACCGCATCGAATTCGCCGACATGTCGGAAGACGGCGGCAAGCCCAGCCTCAATGCCTGAGGCTGGCGGAGCCGCGGTGGCTTCGCGACATGTATCGAGATCGTTGGCATTTTAACGATCTCGGCAATAATTCCTGAAATGTCAGCATGTCCTAATGTCCCGCAGCCGTGGGGCAGGCCATGTGGTTTTTCTACACATCGGAGCAGAAGAATTTGGCGCGTGCCACGGCGTGTGGCCATGGCGGTCGCCAATGCATGCCGCCACACCATGTGGCGGCGTGCGGAGCGCCGGGCAATCGCGCCACAAAGCGTTTCACGCTGCAACACATAGTGGCTGGCGGGCATATGGCCGGAACCTAATGTGGCGTGGGCTTGATTCGATCTTTGCACCGAGAGAGGGAGAAAATCCGGTGAAATACAGCAGGAAGCTTCTTGTCAGCGCGGCCTCTGCGCTCGCGATCAGCGCTTTGCCGGTCAAGCTCGACCTTGGGGCCGGCGTTGGCATCGCCAAGACCTCAGCCTATGCCAAGAGCGAGAATGGTGGCGGTAACGGAGGTGGCAACGATCGGGGCAACAGCGGTGGCAAGGGCGGTGGCTCGTCCAATGGCAAGTCGGCGTCCGCAGCCGGCAAGACCAGATCGGGCGGCAGTGTCCAGACTGCTTCCGCAGGTGGGCTGATGAAATCGTTGTTCGGCGGTGGGCAGACCAAGAAGGCGGCCGCCACCGGCGCAAAGCGCACGACGCCGAAGAATGCCAAGGCAAATCAGAAGCCGAAGTCTGTGGCCAAAGTCCTGCCGGCTTCCGTGGAGGTTCCGGCGGTGAAGCCGGTCAAGGAAAAGAACCTGAATGCCCGCCTGGCCGGCCTCAATTCCCTCAAGCGGAATTACCACGCCTATCTGAATTCGCAGTCGCCGCGCATGGCTCTCGTCAGGGAGTATGTGCTCAATTCCGCCAAGGCGGATCTGGCAGCGGAGGCGCTTGCCGCTGCGGCCGAAAAGGCAGCACTGGCGCAGACTGCCTTCGACGCGGCCATCGCTGCCATCGAGCCATTTGACGGCAGTGCTCCGATCGCCGATCCGACGACGGATGCGCTGCAGGCGCGCCTTGATGAGTTGAACGGTCTGGAGCTCCCGGCCGATCCGTCGGAGCTCGACGCGTTCAATGCCGAGAAGCAGGCCTTGGCCGATGCAATCGCCGCTGCCGATGACCTGGCAGCCGCCGATCAGGCCGCAGACGATGCCCAGGCTACCGCTGATGCGGCGGCCGAAGGGACGACGGAAGCGGATCTGAGGGAAGCCCTGCTGGCGGCAGCCAATCCCAACCGCGTTGCCGAATATGGCGACGACTATCTGAACGACGACGTGATGGATTGGGCCAAGGATGTTCTCGGCGTCGGCGAGGCTTACGGCAAGATCGATGAGATCAAGGCTACGCTGCCGACAGAGACTGCGGCTGCGGCGCCAGAGCCCGAGCTTGAGCCGGTGATAGTGGTCGAGCCGGCTCCGGAGCCTGTCCTGGTGCCGGCTAACTGAAGCGGTTCCCCAGGTACTGCCGGTCATAAGCGTCCAGCCGCCGCCGGTTCGCCCGGCGGCTGTCGCTTTCTAGGCTGCGAACGCGGCATCAGCGCACAGTTCAGGTGCCGCGCGACCCTTCGCTCATCGTGTGAAAAAGCAGATTTGCAGATCGCCCGGGCGTTGACATCGGGTTGGTCGTTTTGCAAAGTGAAACCGGTTTCACTCTTGGGAACGAGCCCCGCTTGAAGTTCGACCTGTCGATCCTCGCCAAGCACATCCCCTTCCTGCTGGAAGGGGCGTGGCTGACGCTGCAGGCCTGTACGCTTGCCGTGATCGGTTCCCTTGTGCTCGGCCTTGCCGTCGGTGCGATGCGGACATCGGCCTCGCCGCTGCTCAACAGGGTCGCTGCGATCTATGTCGATATCTTCCGCAATATCCCCTTCATCGTGCAGCTGTTCTTCTTCTATTTCGGCCTGCCGGAGATCGGCATCTACATCGACGCCTTCACCACCGGCGTCGTTGCGCTTTCTATCGCCGGCGGCGCCTTCACTTCCGATGTCATCCGCTCGGGCATCCTGGCAATCGACCCGGGCGTCATCGAGGCAGCGCAGGTCAGTGGGCTGAGGAAGAGTACAATCTTCCGCAAGATCATCCTGCCGATTGCCCTGCGCGCCTCGATCCGGCCGCTCGGATCGGTGTTCATCAACCTGATCCTGACCTCGTCGATCCTGTCGACGATCACGCTCAACGAGTTGACCGGCTCGGCCAAGATCGTGGCATCGAACACGTTCAGGCCGTTCGAGGTCTATTTCGTCTTGCTCGTCGCCTACGCCGCGCTGACCTATGCCGTATCGATCCTCATCGGCATGCTGCACCGCCATCTCAACCGCCACCAGCAAGAGGGAGCGGTCTGATGCGTTACGGGGACTTCACGCCGTTCGACATAGTCCTTCTGTTGCAAGGCCTTGGTGTCTCGCTGGCATTGTTCGTCTCGACCGCGCTGATCGGCCTCGTCATCGGCACGGCCTGGGCAGTGATCCGCTTCTACCGCGTGCCGGTGCTGATGCAGATCGTTACCTTCGTCGCCGAGCTGCTCAAGAACTCGCCGGTGCTGGTGCAGCTGTTTTTGGTGTTCTTCGGCCTGCCGGCCTTCTTCAAGATCAATGTCACACCGACCGAAGCCGCTGTCATCACGCTGTCCGGCAATAGTGCTGCCTTCATCTATGTCATCGCGGTTTCAGCCATCGAGTCCGTCGGCCGCGACCAGATCGAGGCGGCGCGTGTCTTCGGCCTCACCCGCTGGCAGACCCTGCGCTGGGTCATCGCACCGCAGGCCGCGGCCTTTGCCATCGGCCCGCTCACCGGCCTCCTGGTCAACCAGCTGCAGGTCACCTCGCTGATCTCGGTGATCGGCGTCATGGACCTGACCAAGGTCGGCAACATCCTCAACCTGCGCACGCTCAAGCCGTTCCTCGTCTGGACCGCCGTCGGCGCGCTCTACTACCTGACCGCAAAGCTGGTCGCCTACGCCGGAGGCCGTTTTGAAAAGCGGCTCAGGGCGCACACGGCATGGAGAGGTCTCTGATGATCAGCGTATCGGGCCTACGCAAATCCTTTGGCGCCGCCACTGTGCTCGACGGCGTCGACCTCGAAATCCGCCAGGGCGAGGTCGTTTCGGTGCTCGGCTCGTCCGGCTCGGGCAAGTCGACGCTGATCCGCTGCATCAACGGGCTGGAAAAGATCGACGCCGGCAAGATCACGGTCGACGGATTCGACGTTTCGAAGCCGCGCGAGCTGAGCGAGGCTCGCAAGCGCTCGGGCACGGTGTTCCAGCTGTTCAATCTCTATCCGCACATGACCGCGGTGCAGAACATCGCACTCGCGCCGGTCGAGGTGCTGAAGGTGCCGCGCAAGCAGGCCGAGACCGAAGCACGCGAGCTGTTGCAGTCGGTCGGGCTGACCGATCGTGCCGACGCCTATCCCTCGCAGCTGTCCGGCGGCCAACGCCAGCGCGTCGGCATCTGCCGGGCGCTCGCGATGAAGCCGAGCTACCTCCTGCTCGACGAGGTCACCAGCGCGCTCGATCCCGAGATGACGTCAGAAGTACTGTCGATCCTGGCCAAGCTCGCCAAGGGCGGCACGACGATGGTGTTCGTCACCCACGAGATTGAATTCGCGCGCTCCATCTCCTCGCGCATCGCCTTCCTCGACAAGGGCACGCTCATCGCCGACCTGCCGACCGAAGAGTTCTTCTCCGACAAGGGCATGGCGCTGCCGCGCGTGGCTCAATTCCTCTCCAAGATGCGTAAAGACTGAAATGATCCTGCTTGCCAATTCCGAGGCCTGGCCCGGCTTCTCCAAGAGTGTCGAACTGCTGAAGGGCGGTAGCCATGGCATCGACGCCATGGTCGCCGGCATCGGCGAGGTCGAGCGCGAGGTCAAGGTCCGCTCGGTCGGCTTCGGCGGCTGGCCGAACATGCTTGGCCGGATGGAATTCGACGCCGGCGTCATGGACGGCACGACGCGTGAAGTGGGCTCGGTCGGCGCTGTGCCCGACACCATTCCGGTGGCAGCCCTTGCCCATGAAGTGATGAAGCGCCTGCCGCATGTCATGCTGACCGGCGACGGCGCCCGCCGCTTCGCCACCGAGATCGGCTTCGCCCACGACGAGACGCTCTACGAAGAGAGCAAGCGCGTCTGGTGGAAGCGGCTGGAAAAGGAGCTTTCGCCGGAAGAACTGGCGAAGTTCCCCGACATTCCGCTTGCCCCGCTCAGCCGCACCATCACCGACCCGGAGCGCGTGCGCGACACCACCGTGTTCCTGTCGCAGGACAGCCTTGGCGGGCTCAACGTCGTGACCTCGACGTCAGGCTGGGCGTGGAAATATCCGGGCCGCCTCGGCGACTCCCCGATTCCCGGCGCCGGCTTCTACGCCGACAGCCGCTTCGGTGCCGCCGCCTGCACCCACACCGGCGAGATGACCATGCGCTGTGGCACAGCGCGCACCATCGTGCTCGCCATGCGGCTGGGCTATTCGCTCGACGCGGCTATTGCGCTCGCCATCGAGGAGTTGCGCGAGCTGAAGAGCGGCTTCCTTGCCGGCGTCGTCATCCATGCGCTTGACGCCAAGGGCAACCACAAGGTCGTCAGCCTGAATTGCGAAGAGCAGATCAAATACTGGTTCTGGGACACCAATCTGCCCGAACCGGAACATCGCTTCGCCGAACCGTTCACATCCTAGAAACCCGAGGGAGAGGGAAAATGAAGAACCTGATGACGAAACTGGCCGGCATGGCGCTGGCAGTCGGTCTTGCCGCCACCGGCGCTGCCCAGGCCGGCAAGATCGACGAGATCCGCGAGCGCGGCACCGTCCGCATCGGCGTGTCGCTCGGCGGCGAGCCGATCGGCTTCCGCGATGACCAGAACAACCCGGTCGGCTATGACGTCGATGTCGCCACCATGCTCGCCGAAAAACTCGGCGTGCCGGTCGAGTTCGTCGACGTGTCGGGCGACGCCCGCATCTCGATGCTGGTTTCGGGCCAGATCGACATCGCCGTCGCCAACACCTCGGCGACGCTCGAGCGCGCCAAGTCGGTCGATTTCTCGATTCCTTACAACCGTGCCGGCCTGCGCATCATCGTCCAGAAGGACGCCGGCATCACCTCGCTCGAAGGCCTCGCCGGCAAGAAGATCGTCGTCGGCCGCGGCTCGACGGGCGAGACCTTCATCAAGAACGCGGCACCCCAGGCCGAGCTAGTCTACACCGACAACTTCTCGCCGGAAGGCGTGCTGCTGCTGCAGCAGAAGCGTGTCGATGCGGCCATCGAGGACTCCTCGCTGCTCGACTATCTCGCCACCAAGAACGAAAACCTGGTGACGCTGCCGGGCCTCCACTCCAACGACCCGATCGGCATCGCTGTCGCCAAGGGTGACGAAGGCTTCGTTCGCTGGATCGACATGTTCGTGTCGGATTACATCCAGAGCGGCGCTTACGAGACCAACTACAAGAAGTGGTGGGGCGAAACCGCCAACCCGCCGGCGCTGACCCCGCTCTGGTAGGATAAGGCCGAGGCAGCGGGCGGGCAGGGCGATCCGGCCTGCCCGTTTTGCATTCAGGACGTCGCGCGCGGCACGAAAAAGGTTGGCACCGTCACGTCGGCATTGCCGTCGGCGAATTCGCCCGGTCGGGTGAGGAAACGCAGAATCTCACCGACATAGGCTTTCTTGTCGTAGCCGATGGACGAGATCGGATAGGCCTCGAAGTCGGTCAGCGACAGATTGTCGAAGCCATAGAGTCTGAAGCGACTGGGTTGGTTTTGCGGGAACGCATCGCGATGAACGTCCATCACGCCCATCGCCATGGCGTCCGACGTGCAGAACACCGCGTCGATATCGGGCCAGTCGCCCGACTGCGCCATCTGCCGGCCGCTGGCGTAGGAATAGTCGCCGCGCAGTTCGGCAACGAGCCGGATGCCGTGGCGCTGCATCTCGGCCTTGTAGGCGGCGACGCGGATCTGTTCGACGGGCGAGGACACACGGCCGGTGACAAGCGCAGCCGTGCCGATCCCCTTGCCGGCGGCGTCGGCCACCGCTTCGGCGATGCCGATGGCCTCGTCGGGAACGACCGAGGGCGAAGAGCCGTCATGCATGCCGTTGAGCATCAAGACGTCGTCGCTGCGGAACATCTTGCGCACGCTTTCGGCGTCGGCGAAGTCGGAGAACACCAGTGCCGCATCGACATGGTAGGCGACGCCGTTGCGCAGGAATTCCTCGATGCGCTCGACCGAGCCGACGCGCAGGAAGATGACCTGCTTGCCGATCGACTGGATTTCGCCGATCAGAAGGTCGAACAGGTCGAGGTCGGAGAAATCGTGGATGTGGTTGACGATGACCGCGATGAGATTGACGGTCTTGGTGGTCAGGCTGCGCGCCAGCAGATTGGGCTTGAAGCCGAGCTTCTCTGCTGCTTCAAGCACACGCGCCCGCTTGTCGGCCGACACCGGGCGGCTTTCGCTCGACAGCGCCCGCGAGGCGATGGCGCGCGAGACGCCGGCAAGCTCGGCGACATCGGCGATGGTCGGCGAGGTGCGTCGTTTGCGCGAACTGTCCATTGCTGCCTTTGCGAAGTGTCGGTCTGGAAATCCAGGCGTCCCGGCCGGGGCGTCCCGCCGCAGAATTTCTTTCGGGAACTGATTTGATGATTACCTGCTTCGACATTGGCGGTTCAACGATAAAAAGCGCCCGCGCCCGCTCGGCCGGCGAAATCGAGATCATCGACAGGGTAGCGACGCCGCTCGACGACTTTCAGGCCTTCGCCTCCGTGCTCGCCGAGCGCGTTGCAGCGGATAGGGGCCGCACGAAGGGCGTCTCGATCTCCATCGCCGGCGTCGTCGACCCCGCCTCCGGCAGCCTGAAATGCGCCAACATCCCGTGCCTCGACGGCCGGCTGATCGCAGCCGATCTCGAGCGCGTCATCGGCCTGCCGGTCAGGATCGCCAATGATGCCGACTGCTTTGCGCTGGCCGAGGCGACCAGTGGCGCCGGCAAGGGCCACCGCAACGTCTTCGGCGTCATCCTGGGCACCGGCGTTGGCGGCGGGCTCGTCATCGATGGCCGCATAGTTGCTGGCGCCGGCGGCTATGCCGGCGAGTGGGGCCACGGCAAGGCGCTGCAGACGCGTGTCGGCCAGCCGCCGGTCGAGGTGCCGCATTTCGCCTGCGGCTGCGGCCAGTCCGGCTGCGTCGACACCATCGGCGGCGCGCGCGGCATGGAGAAGCTGCACCATTTGCTCTGCGGCGAGCTATTGTCGAGCACCGAGGTCATAGACCGCTGGCTCTCGGGCGAGGCCAGGGCGAGCCGTACCATCGACATCTATCTCGAACTGGTCGGCGTGCCTTTGGCCCTGACGCTCAACATCATCGGCTCGTCCGTCGTTCCGGTCGGTGGCGGGCTTTCCAACGTGCCCGAACTAATCGCTGCACTCGACAATGAGGTGCGCGGACGTACGCTCAGGCGGGCCCAGAGCCCGCTGCTGGTCAAGGCAACACTGACCACGGAGCCGGGCCTGATCGGTGCTGCCGCCCTCGGCCTCCAGGAGATCGCCAATGTCTGAGAACATCCTGCTCGAGGTCTGCGTCGACAGCCCCGAGGGCCTCGCCTCAGCGATCGCTGGCGGCGCTGACCGCATCGAGCTTTGCGCGGCGCTGGAGACCGGTGGCCTCACCCCGTCGCCCGGCCTGATGGCGCTTGCGGCCAAGGCGCCGATCCCGGTCTACGCGATGATCCGCACGCGGCCCGGCGACTTCGTCTACGCCGACAACGACATGGCAGCACTGCTGGCCGACGTCGACGCCGTGCGTGCTGCCGGTCTGGCGGGCGTCGTACTTGGCGCCAGCCATGTCGATGGCAGCCTCGACCGCGAGGTTCTGGCTAGGCTGGCTGCACATGCCCGGGGGCTGGGCATGACGCTGCATCGCGCTTTCGATCTCGCCGGTCCCGACTTTGCGCCGGCCATCGACCTCGCCGTCGAACTGGGCTTCGAGCGCATCCTCACCTCGGGTGGCGAAACGACGGCGCTGCAGGGGCTGGGCGCGCTGGCAGCCTGCTTTGCCCATGCCGGCGACCGCATCGCCGTCATGCCGGGCTCGGGCGTCAATCTCGAAACCCTCGGCGCCATCAAGGCGCGGCTGCCCTTCCGCGAAATTCATTCTTCCTGCTCGGTGGTGGCAGATGGGCCAAGCGGCAAGGCGCTGGAACTCGGCTTCGTCTCGCCGCGGCCGAAGCACACGGATGCTGACATCGTGCGCAAGATGAGGGCTGCGCTGGACAGGATTTAGGTCTTCTCGCCCAAATCCTTGGTCGAGATTTCGTAGAGCGTCTTGTCGGTCGTATCGTCGATGCCGACCATGCTGACTTCGTGGCCCCAGAGCCGCTGGATATAGCGCAGCGTCTCGTTGCGCGTGTCTTCCTGCAGCGTGGTGCCGTGGTGGACCGTGTGCTTGATGCGCAGCTTGCGGTCGCCCTTGAGATCGGCGTCGATCGCCTGGATGTCTGGTTGCGTCACCCCGACATCGTAGTTGTCGGCGAGCCGCGAGCGCACGCGTTCGTAGCCGCGTTCGTCGTGGATCGCCGTTACCTCGTAATAGGGGTCCGAGGCTTCTTCCTGCAATGAGAACAGCCGCATGTCGCGGATCAGCGCTGGGCTCAGGAACTGCCGGATGAAGGACTCGTCGCGGTGTGTTGCCCATGCGTCCAGCAGCGTGCCGCACCAGTCGCCATTGCCGGCAAAGTCCGGGAACCAGTCGCGATCTTCGGCAGTAGGCGTCGTGCAGATGCGCTGGATGTCGCGCATCATGTTGAAGCCAAGCGTGTAGGGGTTGAGGCCGCCGTAACGCGGATCGTCGAAGGAGGGCTGGAACACCACGTTGGAGTGGTTCTGCAGCACCTCCAGCATCGTGCCTTCGCTGATCTGGCCCTTGTCGAACAGGCGATTCATGATCGTGTAGTGCACGAAAGTGGCACAGCCTTCGTTCATCACCTTGGTCTGACGCTGCGGGTAGAAATATTGCGCGATGACGCGGACGATGCGCAGGATCTCCCTTTGCCAGGCCTTGAGCACCGGGCTGTATTTCTCCAGGAAATAGAGCAGGTTTTCCTCGGGATATTCGATCGCCGACTGCCGCTCCGACATGTCGGTCTCGACCTCGCGCGGCGCTTCGGCTTCCGTTGCTTGCGGCAGTGTCCGCCACAGGTCGCTGAAGGTCCTTTCCTCATGCTCCAGCCGCTCGCGGATGCGCGCCTGCTCCCTTTCGACCGACAGGCGTGGGCGCCGGCGATAGCGGAACACCGCCTGCGGCATCAGCGAATGGGCGGCGTCCAGAACGGCTTCCACCGCGGCCGGGCCATAGCGTTCTTCGCAACGCGCAATGTAGCTCTTGGCGAACTCCATATAGGCGAGGATGGCGCCCGCATCGGTCCACTGCTGGAACAGGTAGTTGTTCTTGAAGAAGTGGTTGTGGCCGAACGAGGCGTGCGCGATGACCAGCGTCTGCAACGCCATGGTGTTCTCTTCCATGAGGTAGGTGATGCAGGGATTGGAATTGATCACCAGCTCATAGGCGAGCCCCATGCGCCCTTTGCGGTAGAGGTTCGATTCGTGGACGAAATGTTTGCCGAAGGACCAGTGCTGGTACATCAGCGGCATGCCGATCGAGGAATAGGCGTCGAGCATCTGCTCGGATGAGATCACCTCGATCTGGTTGGGGTAGAAGTCGAGGCGAAGTTCGTCGACCGCGATCTCCTTGATCGCGTCATAGGCGCGCGACAGGTCGTCGAAGTTCCAGTCGGAACTGGTGAAGAGCAGTTGGGAGCTTTTTGCGCGATTCTCCACGTGGTGTCCTCATCCGCGTTTTGCCGGCGCCGGTGCCTTGGCGAACAACTCATGAAAGACGGGATAGATGTCGGATGGCTTGGCGATGCGCGTCATCGCGAAATTCGGCCACTCGGCGCTGACCTCGCGATAGGCGTTCCATAGCGACGTGCCGTTGTCGGCATGGCGGAACATCTCGCTTTCGCGCTCGTCGATGATCTCGACATAGGCGTAGTACTGGCAGAGCCGCATCAGCGTCTTGTCGAGTATCGACACGCAGCGCTCGGAGTCGTTGGGGATGTTGTCGCCGTCCGAAGCCTGCGCCGCGTAGATGTTCCAGTCCTTGCTCGGGTAGCGCTCGCGGATGACGCGCAGCATCTCCTCCAGCGCGGTGGAAACGACAGTGCCGCCGCTTTGGGTGCTGTAGAAGAAGGTGTCCTCGTCGACCTCCGAGGCCTCGTGCGTGTGGCGAATGAAGACGATGTCGGTCTTTTCGTAGCGGCGCTTGAGAAACAGGTGCAGCAGCACGAAGAAGCGCTTGGCGAGATCCTTCTCGCGTTCGCCCATCGAGCCCGAGACGTCCATCAGGCAGAACATCACCGCATTGGCGTTGGGTACCGGCTGTGGCTCGAACCGATTGAAGCGGATGTCGATGGGATCGATATAAGGGATCAGCTTGCGGCGCCGCGCCAGTGTCGCCAGATCGACGCGCAGTACGGCGATACGTTGCTGAGTGGCGGCGCTTGGCCGCCTCTCACCCTCCAGCTTCTTGAGTTCCGCCGCGAGTTCGTCGATTTCGGCCTGCTTTGGCCGCCTCAGCGCGATACGCCGGCCGAAGCTGTTGAACATCGTGCGCCCGACGCTGATGCTGGTCGGGTTGCCGCTCATCGTAAAGCCGGCCCGGCGCGGCCGGAAGGTCACGACTTCCTTGAGGTTGTGCTTGACCAGGTCGGGCAGTTCGAGGTCCTCGAAAAACAGGTCGAGCACCTCCCCACGCGACAGGACGAACTGGAAATCGTCCGCGCCGTCGCCCGAGGATGAGGGGTCCGAGCCCTTGCCGCCGCCGGCTGCCGGGCGCGGGATTCGGTCGCCCGTGCCGAAGGTCTTGTTGCCGGGAAGCACGTCCTCCCGGTGGCCGGAATGCGGCGCGCGCTGGAACGTCGGCTCGCTGATGCCCTTGCGGGGGATCGGGATGATCTGGTCCTGGTCCGCCGTCTCGATCTTGCCGGACCTGACCCGGTCGTTGATCGCACGTTTCAGTTCGTCACGAGCGCGCCTCAGGAAACGCTGCCTGTTGCCAAGGCTCTTGTCCTTGGGGTTGAGGCGCCGATCGATGAAGTTCGGCATGTGTGTCCCCGATCAGCCCGCCTTGTTAACCCGCATGTACCAGTCGACGAGTCGCCGGACCTGGCGCTGCGTGTAGCCGCGCTCGGTCATGCGCTCGACGAATTCGGCATGCTGTTTCTCGGTCGTGCTGTCGCGCTTGGCGCCGAAGCTGATGACAGGCAAGAGGTCCTCGACCTGGCCGAACATGCGCTTCTCGATCACCTCCCGCAGCTTCTCGTAGCTGGTCCATGACGGGTTGCGGCCATTGTTCTTGGCGCGCGCCCTCAGCGTGAACTTCACCACCTCGTTGCGGAAGTCTTTCGGGTTGGCGATGCCGGCAGGCTTCTCGATCTGCGACAGCTCGGAATCGAGGATGCCGCGATTGAGGATCTGGCCGGTGTCGGGGTCCTTGTAGTCCTGGTCCTCGATCCACGCGTCGGCATAGGCGATGTAGCGATCGAACAGGTTCTGGCCGTACTCGCTGTAGGATTCGAGATAGGCCTTCTGGATCTCGTGGCCGATGAACTCGGCATAGCGCGTGGCGATCTCCGACTTGATGAAATCGAGATAGGACTGCTCGATCTCATTGGGGAACTGCTCGCGCTTGATCGCCTGTTCGAGCACATACATCAGATGCACCGGGTCGGCGGCGATCTCCTTGGTGTCGTAGTTGAACGTCTCCGACAGCACCTTGAAGGCAAAGCGCGTGCTGACGCCGTTCATGCCTTCGTCGACGCCGGCGGCGTCGCGATATTCCTGCATCGACTTGGCCTTGGGGTCGACGTCCTTGAGGTTCTCGCCGTCATAGACGCGCATCTTGGTGTAGAGCGGCGAGTTTTCGTGTTCGGCCAGCCGGGTCGACACCGTGAAGCGGCTCAATATGTCGAGCACTTCGGGCGCGCAGGGATTGCTCACCAGTTCGCTTTCGCGCAGCAGCTTCTCGTAGATCTGCCGCTCTTCGGTGACGCGCAGGCAGTAGGGCACCTTGACCACCAGGATGCGGTCGAGGAACGCCTCGTTGTTCCTGTTGCTCTTGAACTGCAGCCATTCGGATTCGTTGGAGTGCGCCAGTACGATGCCCTGGTAGGGGAAGGCGCCGAAGCTCTCCGTGCCGTTATAGTTGCTTTCCTGGGTCGCCGTCAGCAGCGGATGCAGCACCTTGATCGGCGCCTTGAACATCTCGACGAATTCCAACAGTCCTTGCGTCGTGCGGTTCAGGCCGCCGCTGTAGGAATAGGCGTCGGGGTCGGCCTGGCTGAAATTCTCAAGCTTGCGGATATCGACCTTGCCGACCAGGGCTGACACGTCCTGGTTGTTCTCGTCGCCGGGCTCGGTCTTGGCTATGCCGATCTGGCGCAGCCGCGACGGCATCAGCTTGACCACGCTGAACTTGGAGACGTCTCCGCCGATTTCTTCGAGCCGCTTGGCCGCCCATGGCGAAATTAGGCCGGTCAGCCGGCGCCGGGCGATGCCATATTTGTCCTCGAGCAGGTCGGCCATGCGATCTGGATGGAACAGGCCAAGGGGTGATTCGAAGACCGGGCTGAGCTGGCCACCGATCTTGAGTGTGTAGATCGGCCGCTCTTCCATCAGCTTCTTCAGCCGTTCGGCGAGTGACGACTTGCCGCCGCCGACGGGGCCGAGCAGGTACAGGATCTGCTTGCGTTCTTCCAGACCTTGCGCGGCGTAGCGGAAGTAGCCGACGATCCGCTCGATCGTGTCTTCCATGCCGTAGAACTCGGCAAATGCCGGATAAAGCTTGATTGTTCGGTTTGCGAAGATGCGCCCCATGCGGGGGTCAGCACTTGTGTCGACCAGCGTGGGGGCGCCGATGGCGTCCACCATTCGCTCCGCTGCCGTGGCATACATGGCCGGCTGGTCGCGGCAGGCGAGCAAATATTGCTGGAGGCTCATCTCCTCGGTTGTCTGACTGCTGTAGATTTCCGAGAAGAGATTGAAGACGTCGGTTTCACGTGTTTGCATGGCACCCTCACAATGCCGAAGTCGGTGGGAGTGTAACACCACTTCGACCTTTTGCCTTCATCTCAACTTCGTTGGTCAGCCAAAGTTCCGCACAGAATGTCGTGATCGCAGATTTAGTTTGCATGCATGGAATTGTGGCGCGGCACTCCGCTTGACGAACCGCGGAGAGGGTCTGTCCATGACGGCGCTTTGCTTGCGCCGAAGTTCAACTTTGGGCTGTTGTCCGGCGATAGGGCGGGCCGCCCGGATATGGCCTGTCCAGTCGATGGATTTGTGAACGCGTCGCCAGTGCTTGGTGTTGAAATCTGCGCCGCGACACAAGGCGGCACTCGACGCTGCGACCTTCGCCCGGTTATGAACTGGGACCGCACGATGGCGGGCAGTTTTGCAGGGAAGGATGGCTGTCATGAAGGCACGCATCAAATGGGTTGAGGATCGCACCTTCGTTGGCCAATCCGGCAGCGGGCACAAGATCGTGCTCGGAACCTCCAAGGAACCGGGCGGCCAGACGCCGGGCCCGAGCCCGATGGAACTGATGCTGATCGGCGCCGGCGGCTGCTCTGCCTACGATGTCGTCCATATCCTGGAGAAGGGCCGCGAGGCGATCGAGGACTGCACCGTCGAGCTCGACGCCGACCGCGCCGACACCGACCCCAAGGTCTTCACCCGCATCCACATGCACTTCGTGGTCAAGGGCCGTGGCCTTGCGGCTGCCAAGGTAGAGCGTGCCGTCAGCCTCTCGATCGAGAAATACTGCTCGGCCTCGGCGATGCTCGCCAAGTCGGCGGTCATCACCCACGATTTCGAAGTCGTCGACACCTCGGCGCCGGCCAGCGCCGGCTGACGGCAACGCTGATCGCTGCCAGTTGCGGCAAAGAGTCGATCCGAGCAAATGCGCGATTGCCGGGCAATTGCGCATTTGCGAAAACCCTGCGAAACTGCCTCGGCAGATGATGAGGCACGACGCATGAGTTCCCGGAGCGAAAACCCAAGGCTCGATGACGCCGCCCGCGCCGGCTGGCTCTATTATGTTGCCGGCAACACCCAGGACCAGATCGCGACAAAGCTCGGCGTCTCGCGCCAGACAGCGCAGCGGCTGGTGTCGCTGGCCATGTCGGAAGGTCTGATCAAGGTTCGTGTCGACCATCCGATCGCCAACTGCCTGGATCTTGCCGCAAGGCTCCGGTCCCGTTTTGCGCTCGACCTTGTCGAGGTCACGCCCAGCGATCCGGATTCGTCGTCGACGACGATCGGCATTGCCCAGGCGGCGGCCGCCGAGATCGAGAAATGGCTGCGCTCGCCCGAGCCGATCGTCATGGCGATCGGCACCGGCCGCACGCTCAAGGCAGCGATCGAACAGCTGCCGCCGATGGAATGCCCGCAGCACAAGGTGGTTTCGCTGACCGGCAACATCTCGCCGGATGGTTCGGCGGCATTCTACAACGTCATCTTCACCATGGCCGACACCATCAAGGCGCGCAGCTTTCCCATGCCTTTGCCGGCCATTGCCTCGTCCTCGGACGAGCGCCGCATGCTGCATGGCCAGCCCTTGATCCAGCCGACGCTGGCGCTTGCGGCCCAGGCCGACGTCACCTTCGTCGGCGTTGGCGACATGGGCCCCCAGGCGCCGCTCTACGAGGACGGCTTCATCACCGAAACCGAACTCAAGGCGCTGCAGAAGGCCGGCGCTGTCGGTGAGATTGTCGGCTGGGCCTTCGACCGCGACGGCAAGCTCATCGACGGCATCACCAACGACCGCGTTGCCTCCGCGCCGCTGCCGTCGCGCGAACGCTCCCTGGTGGTTGCGCTCGCCATGGGCGAGCGCAAGCTGCCCGGCATCCTGGCCGCCGTCACCCGGCGCCTCGTCAACGGCCTGATCACCGACGAGCGTACGGCAGCAGCTTTGCTGGCTGCTTGAACCGAAGCTCCCCAGCCGCGCATTCTAGCGCATAGGCGCTGCGCACGGCTGTGCGCCGTTTCCCTTCATCGCTTCCTGTATCTGCCGCCAATCCGGTGGCTGCGTCGCCGTGTCCAGATTCCTGCTTGACATAAATCACATCGGATGAATAATTGCCCACAGCCAAAGCAAATGCTCACCTTGGCTTTTGGGAGGAATTCGATGAAACTGAACACGCTCTTCCTGGGCCTGTGCGGAGCGAGCGCGCTTGCGTTTGCCGCTCATGCCGAGACCATCACCATCGCCACGGTCAACAATGGCGATATGGTCCGCATGCAGAAGCTGACGGACGACTTCACCGCCAAGAACCCCGATATCCAGCTCGAATGGGTCACGCTCGAAGAGAACGTGCTGCGCGAGCGCGTCACCACCGACATCGCCACCAAGGGTGGCCAGTACGATGTCGTCACCATCGGCAACTACGAGGTTCCGATCTGGGCCAAGCAGCAATGGCTGCTGCCGCTCGACAAGCTCGGTGCCGACTATGACGTGGATGACATCCTGCCTTCCATCCGCGGTGGCATCTCGCTCGATGGCAAATTGTACGCCGCGCCGTTCTACGGCGAGTCGGCGATGATCATGTATCGCAAGGACCTGATGGAGAAGGCCGGGCTCACCATGCCCGAAAAGCCGACCTGGGAATTCATCGCCGACGCAGCGCGCAAGATGACCGACCGCGCCGCCGACATCAACGGCATCTGCCTGCGCGGCAAGGCCGGCTGGGGCGAGAACATGGCCTTGCTGACCGCCATGTCCAACTCCTTCGGTGCGAGCTGGTTCGACGAAAAGTGGCAGCCGCAATTCGACCAGCCTGAATGGAAGAACACGCTCCAGTTCTACGTCGATCTGATGAAGGACGCCGGCCCGCAAGGCGCTTCGTCGAACGGCTTCAACGAGAACCTGACCTTGTTCGGACAGGGCAAATGCGGCATGTGGATCGACGCCACGGTGGCGGCATCCAAGCTGTCGGATCCCAAGGAATCGAGTGTAAGCGACAAGATCGGGTTCGCGATCTTCCCCGATACTGGAAACGGTAATCACGGCAATTGGTTGTGGTCGTGGAATCTGGCCGTTCCCGCCAGTTCGCAAAAGGGCGAAGCAGCACAGAAGTTCGTCTCCTGGGCGACCAGCAAGGGATACACCGAACTCGTCGCGTCCAAGGAAGGTTGGGTCAGCGCACCGCCCGGAACGCGTACTTCGCTATACAACAGTGAGGACTACAAGAAAGCGGCCGCCTTTGCCGGCCCGACGCTGGCGGCAATGGATGCAGCCGACATCACCAAGCCGAGCGTGAAGCCGGTGCCCTACACTGGTGGCCAGTTCGTCGCCATTCCCGAGTTCCAGGGGTTGGGCACGACCGTCGGCCAGCTGTTCTCGGCGGCCCTCGCCGGACAGTCGAGCGTCGATGACGCGCTTGCCGGAGCACAGACCGCAGCGGTCCGCGAGATGACCCGCGCCGGCTACATCAAGTAGGCAGATCCTCCCTGCCTGGCCGTCCGGTCTCCCAGTCCGGACGGCCCCTTTCGGTGACCTGAAACCTCATCTGTTCGAACCGGGGTGATCGCCATGGCTACTCGACAGACCACCACGCTGGCGCGCTTCATGATGGCGCCTTCGGTGATCCTGCTCTTCATCTGGATGATCGTGCCGCTGGCGATGACCTTGTGGTTCTCGTTCCTGAACTACAACCTGCTCAATCCGGCCAATGTCAGCTTCGCCGGCCTGTTCAACTACAAGTTCTTCTACACCGACCCGGCCTTCTTCCAGTCGATCTGGAACACGCTGGTGCTGGTCCTCGGCGTGCTGTTGATCACCGTCATAGGCGGCATCGCGCTGGCGCTGCTACTCGACCAGCCGATGTTCGGCCAGGGCATCGTGCGCATCCTGGTGATCTCGCCGTTCTTCGTCATGCCGCCGGTGGCGGCACTGGTGTGGAAGAACATGATCATGCACCCCGGCTACGGCGTCTTCGCCGACATCGCCAAGTTCTTCGGCGCCCAGCCGGTCGACTGGTTCGCGCAATATCCGCTGTTTTCGATTATCATCATCGTGGCCTGGCAGTGGCTGCCATTCGCGACGTTGATCCTGCTCACCGCGCTGCAGTCGCTCGATGGCGAGCAGAAGGAAGCCGCCGAGATGGACGGCGCCGGCTTCGTCAGCCGCTTCATCTACCTGACGATCCCGCACATCTCGCGCGCCGTCACCGTGGTCATCCTGATCCAGACCATCTTCCTGCTCGGCGTCTATGCGGAAATCCTGGTCACCACCAATGGCGGCCCGGGCTACGCCTCGACCAACCTGCCGTTCCTGATCTACCGCACGGCACTGCTCGGTTACGACGTCGGCGGCGCTTCGGCCGGCGGCATCATTGCGGTCATCCTGGCCAACATCGTCGCCTTCTTCCTGATGCGCGCCGTCGGCAAGAACCTGGATAAGTGAGGAGCAACCCATGGCACGCGCAGTTTCGACCAATCGCAAGATCGGCTTCACCGTGGCCGCCTGGGTGGTTGCCCTGCTGATCTTCTTCCCGATCCTCTACACCATCATCACCAGCTTCAAGTCCGAGACCGAGGCGATCGCCGGCTTCAGCCTGATCCCGTCGGGCACGCTGGAGAGCTACGCCGAGGTCCAGGCGCAGAGCAACTATTTCAAGTTCTTCCTGAATTCGGTGATCATCGCCGTCGGCTCGACCATCCTCGCGCTGGTGGTCGCAGTCCCGGCTGCATGGTCGATGGCGTTTTCGCCGACCAAGCGCACCAAGGACATCCTGATGTGGATGCTCTCCACCAAGATGATGCCCGCGGTCGCCGTGCTGGTGCCGATCTACCTGATTTTCCGCGACACCAACCTGCTCGATACCCGCATCGGCCTCACCGTCATGCTGATGCTGATCAACCTGCCGATCGTCGTCTGGATGCTCTACACCTACTTCCGCGAAATCCCCGGCGAGATCCTCGAAGCCGCGCGCATGGACGGCGCCACCCTGTGGGGCGAGATCGTCTATGTGCTGACGCCGATGGCGGTGCCCGGCATCGCTTCCACCATGCTGCTCAACATCATCCTGGCGTGGAACGAGGCCTTCTGGACGATCCGCTTGACGACCACCAATGCCGCACCGCTGACCGCCTTCATCGCGTCCTTCTCCAGCCCGCAGGGGCTGTTCTGGGCGAAGCTCTCGGCGGCATCGACGCTGGCCATCGCACCGATCCTGATCATGGGCTGGTTCTCCCAGCGCCAGCTCGTCCGCGGCCTGACTTTCGGCGCCGTGAAATAGTCGAACCCGCGGGAGGAAACCATGGGCAATATTGTTCTCAACAAGGTGTCGAAGTCCTTCGGCGCAACCACGATCATCCCCGAGATCGATCTCGAGATCGAAGACGGCGAGTTCGTCGTCTTCGTCGGGCCGTCGGGCTGCGGCAAGTCGACCCTGCTCAGGCTGATCGCCGGGCTGGAGGACACCAGCTCCGGCAAGATCAACATCGATGGCCGCGACGTCACCGGCGAGGCGCCGGCCAAGCGGCGGCTGGCGATGGTGTTCCAGTCCTATGCGCTCTATCCCCACATGACGGTCTACAAGAACATCGCCTTCCCGCTGAAGATGGCGGGCGAGGATGCCGCGGTCATCGACAGGAAGGTCAAGGACGCCGCCCGTGTCCTCAACCTGACCAACTATCTCGAGCGCCGCCCGGGCCAGCTGTCGGGCGGCCAGCGCCAGCGCGTCGCCATCGGCCGCGCCATTGTGCGCCAGCCTTCGGCCTTCCTGTTCGACGAGCCGCTGTCCAACCTCGATGCCGCCTTGCGTGGCACCATGCGGCTGGAGATCAGCGAGCTTCACCACCAGCTCAAGACGACGATGATCTATGTCACCCACGACCAGGTCGAGGCGATGACCATGGCCGACAAGATCGTGGTGCTGAATGCCGGCAACATCGAGCAGGTCGGCTCGCCGATGGAACTCTATAAGACGCCGAAGAACCTGTTCGTCGCAGGTTTCATCGGCTCGCCCAAGATGAACCTGATCAACGGCACTGCTGCTGCCAAGCACGGCGCGACGACCATCGGTGTCAGGCCCGAGCATCTCGGCATCTCCACCACCGCAGGCGAATGGAAGGCGACGGTCGGCGTGGCCGAGCATCTCGGCTCCGACACCTTCCTGCATGTGCATGCGGATGACGTCGGCCCGCTGACCGTCCGTGCCGACGGCGAGATAGGCGTTCACCACGGCGAGACGATCTTCCTCACCCCCAGCCCGCCCAAGATCCACCGTTTCGGAACCGACGGGAGGGCAATGTGAGCGGCAGGCTCGAGGGCAAGTCGGCGCTGATCACGGGCGCTGCGCGCGGCATCGGCCGGGCTTTCGCCGAGGCCTATGTCGGCGAGGGTGCGACAGTCGCCATTGGCGACATCAACCTCGAAGCGGCCGAAAAGACTGCCGCCGAGATCGGCCCGTCGGCCTATGCCGTCAAGCTCGACGTCACCGACCTGAACTCGATAGATCAGGCGATCAAGGCCGTCGAAGCGAGGGCAGGCGGTCTCGACATCCTGGTCAACAACGCAGCACTTTTCGACCTCGCGCCGATCGTCGAGATCGGCAAGGCGAGCTACGACAAGCTGTTTGCGGTCAATGTCGCCGGCACGCTGTTCACCATGCAGGCGGCTGCCCGCTCAATGATCGCTGCCGGACGGGGCGGAAAGATCATCAACATGGCGAGCCAGGCCGGCCGTCGCGGCGAAGCGCTCGTCGCCGTCTACTGCGCCACCAAGGCCGCGGTCATCAGCCTGACCCAGTCGGCCGGGCTCGACCTGATCAAGCACGGCATCAACGTCAATGCCATCGCGCCCGGCGTCGTCGACGGTGAGCATTGGGAACATGTCGACGAGCTGTTCGCCAGATACGAGAACCGGCCGAGAGGCGAGAAGAAGCGCCTTGTCGGCGAGGCCGTTCCCTTCGGCCGCATGGGCACGGCGGAAGACCTCGTTGGCATGGCGATTTTTCTCGCCGGGCCGGAGAGCCAATACATCGTCGCCCAGACCTACAACGTCGATGGCGGCAACTGGATGAGTTGAATTCAGCGCTCCTCTCCCCGTTTACGGGGAGAGGAGCCGGCAGGCAGGTGAGGGGCAGCGCTGACCTTCAAGATTGATGCCGCCCCTCATCCGGCCCTTCGGGCCACCTTCTCCCCGTAAACGGGGCGAAGGGATCGGAGGCGCTTGCGCCGAACCGTGAAAAAGAAAGCGTCGAACCATGCCCGTGAAACTCTCCCAAGCGAATCTCGGCAGTCTCCCCGCCAATGTCGCGCGCCCGAATTACGAACGCGCTGCGCTCACGCCCGGCATCGTCCATTTCGGCGTCGGCAATTTCCACCGCTCGCATCAGGCTGTTTATCTCGACGAGTTGTTCAACTCCGGTGTCGGCCATGATTGGGCGATCGTCGGCGCCGGTGTCTTCGACGGCGAAAAGGTTGGTCGCGCCAGGCTTGCCGAGCAGGACTGGCTCACCACTGTAGTCGAGCAGGACAGCGGCCATATGAGCGCGCGGGTCACCGCGGTGATGATCGACTTCTTGATGCCCGGCGATGCTGCAGCCATCATCGAGCGCCTTTCCGATCCGGCGATCCGCATCGTTTCGCTGACCATCACCGAAGGCGGCTATTTCATCGATCCGGCCTCGGGGCTCTTCAATCCGACCCACCCCGATATCGTCGCCGATGCGCAGAACCTGGGCACGCCGAAGTCCGTGTTCGGCATCATCCTCGCCGGCTTGATCCGTCGCCGCCAGGACGGCATCGTGCCCTTCACCGTCATGTCCTGCGACAACATTCCCGGCAACGGCCATGTCGCGTCGGATGCGACGATCGGTCTTGCCCGGCTGGTCGACGAGACGCTCGCTGATTGGGTCCGCGACAACGTTGCATTCCCCAACAGCATGGTCGACCGCATCACGCCCGCAACCACCGACCGCGAGCGCGGCATCCTTGCAGCCGCATTCGGCGTCGACGACAACTGGCCGGTGTTCTGCGAGCCGTTCAAGCAATGGGTGATGGAGGACCGTTTCACCGATGGCCGGCCGGCGCTGGAAAAGGTCGGCGTCCAGTTCGTCCATGACGTAGCACCCTTCGAACTGATGAAGATCCGTATCCTCAATGGCGGCCACGCCACCATCGCCTATCCGGCCGGGCTGATGGACATCCATTTCGTCCACGAGGCGATGGAGAACCCGCTCGTGCGCGCCTTCCTGGCCAAGCTCGAGCGCGAGGAGATCATGCCCACCGTCCCGCCGGTGCCGGGTGTCGTGATCGAGGAGTACTGCCAGCTCATCGAACGCCGCTTTTCCAACCCGAAGATCGGCGACACCGTGCGGCGGCTCTGTCTCGACGGCTCCAACCGGCAGCCGAAATTCATCATCCCGACCATCGCCGACCGGCTCAAGGCAGGCGGCGGCATGACCGGCCTCGCGCTCGAATCCGCGCTCTGGTGCCGCTACTGCTTCGGCACCACCGACTCCGGTGCCGTCATCGAGCCCAACGATCCCAGCTGGACCCGCCTGCAGGCGACCGCCACGGCGGCGAAGGACATGCCCCAGGCTTGGCTCGCCATGGAAGACATCTATGGCGAGGTCGGCAAGTCGGCACCCTTCGCCGCGGCCTTCGCCCATGGCCTCGAGGCGCTGTGGACTCTGGGGACCAGAGAGACCCTGACGCGCTATCTCGGCGACAGCCTCTGAGCCAGGCCGAGCCGCCGCTGCCCGCTGGCATTGGCCATGGCGCGCATATAGACTGCGCATCATGGTTTTGATCTCGGCGTTTTCAGACCGGTTGATCTCGCGGCAAACGCCGCCAGTCGGCCGCACGCGTGCTGGCCGCAGCCGGACATTGTCGTCCTGATGGCGGCCCATCTTTGCGCCGTTGATGTTGGCACCGGCAGCGCCCGCGCCGGCATTTTCGATCAGCGCGGAAAGCTTCTCGCCCGTGCCGAATTCCCCATCGTCATGAACCGATCGGCGGCGGGCCATTGCGAGCACGATTCCGAAGACATCTGGCAGGCGGCTTGCGCCGCGGTGCGCGCGGCGCGCGTGTCCGCCGATGTCGAGCCGGCCGACGTCGCCGGCATCAGCTTCGACGCGACCTGCTCGACCGTATTCAGGGGCAGGCGTGGCGAGCAGGTCGGCGTTTCCCCCGGCGGCGGCGACCGCTGGGACACCATCGTCTGGCTCGACCATCGCGCCCTTGCCGAGGCCGACGAATGCACTGCAACCGGCCACGAGGTGCTCGGCTATGCCGGCGGCGTGATGTCGCCGGAAATGGCGACGCCCAAGCTGATGTGGGTCAAGCGTCATTTGCCGGAAAGCTGGGCCCGCACCGGCCAGCTCTTCGACCTCGCCGATTTCCTTTGCCACAAGGCATCGGGCTCGCTCGCCCGCTCGCAATGCACGCTGACCGCCAAATGGACCTATCTCGCCCATGAGCGCGAGGCCTGGCGGCACGACTTCTTTGCCGCGGTCGGCCTCGCCGACATCTTCGAACATGCCGCCCTGCCCGAGCGCGCCAGCCCGGTCGGCACCGATCTCGGCCCGCTCACGCCGGCCGCCGCCGAAGCGCTTGGCCTGACCACCGCTTGCCGCGTCGGCGCCGGCATGATCGACGCCTTTGCCGGTGCCGTCGGTGTCATCGGCGGACTGCCCGGCATCGAGCGTCATCTCGCGCTGATCGCCGGCACATCGAGCTGCGTCATGGCGATGTCACCCGAGCCGCGCGCCTTTGCCGGAGTCTGGGGGCCGTATTTCGGCGCGGCACTGCCTGGCCTCTGGCTGAGCGAGGGCGGACAGTCGGCCACCGGCGCGCTGCTCGATCACATCGTTCGCTGGCATGGCGCCGGCGGCGATCCCGATGCGGCGCTGCACCGGAAGATCACCGAACGCATCATGCAACTGCGCGCCGACGAAGGCCTCGACCTCGCCGGGCGCCTGCATGTGCTGCCCGACTTCCACGGCAACCGCTCGCCGCTGGCCGACCCGCATGCGCTCGGCGTGATCAGCGGACTGACGCTCGATTCGTCCTTCGACAGCCTGTGCCGGCTCTACTGGCGCGCTGCGGTTGCCATAGCGCTCGGCCTTCGCCATGTGCTCGACGCGCTCAACGCCAACGGGTATGGCATCGACACGCTGCACGTCACCGGCGGCCACACCCGCAACCCGCTGCTGATGGAGCTTTATGCCGATGCCACCGGCTGCACCGTCGTCGAGCCGGTCGGCGGCGACGCCGTGCTTCTGGGCACGGCCATGGCGGCGGCGGCCGCAGCCGGCCTTTACCCCAACCTCACCGAGGCCTGTGCAGCGATGCGCCAGGAGGGCCGCGCGCGCCGTCCAAATCCTGCAGCGTGGCCGCGCTTCGACCGCGACTACCGCGTGTTCCTAGAAATGCACCGCCAGCGCAAGGCGCTCGACGAGCTCGTCTGAGGCCGATGCCGCTATCTGTTGGGCGCTTGTCTCATGGCGCGTGCACCATCTTGGTCGGCGTCTCCAGCAGGCTGAAGTCGAACCCGTCGCAGGACACATCCGGGTTTGTCGGACTGAACATGCCGAGCGGGTTGTCCTTGAACAGCCAGGCGTGCAGGTCATAGTGGAGGAAGTCCTTCGGGATCAGCGGTTCATGCCCCTCCATTGGACCCTGGAAGGGCTGGCCTAGCATGCTTGGCCGTTCCTTGGCTGCCGCAAGCGGGACGAGCCATTCGACCGCGACCAGGCGCAGCTTCTTGCCGTCGGGCTCGTAGATCAGCACGTTCGGACGCTTCGGATCCGGCGGGCCGCTGATGGTGACGTTGACGAAGTGGATCCCCATGGCTCCCTTCGGATACTCCATGTGCCCTTCGATCTTTTCGCCGCTGTAGTGAACGCACCCGACCGTCGAGAGATAGAGGTCGCGGATCGCATTGTAGGGGTCCTGGTATTTCTCCAGCGCCTGGCGAATGGCGTCGATTTCAGCCTTGTTCGGCTCCTCTGCTGGGGCCTGTCCCACGCCCCAGAAACCAGCCAGAGCAATGACTACGCAACACGCGAGACTTGCAGTCCTCATGGCAGTTCCTCCAATTTGTGTTTCGCGTAAAAGCTGTACAAATGGACGACGCCATGAATGTCGCTCCGTTCATTCCAATTGTAAATTCCTTGAAGCCGGTCGATGCGAGGGGCCGTACGGACGGGCCGGGGCGATCCGGCAGAAACGTGTCGCAGAACGCCAGCCTTGGAGGCTTCTCAACGACGCCTGCTGACATCGGGAAGTGAGCAGGCGCTGGCGGAGAGGGCGGGATTCGACAAGCCGCAGAAACCCGCAGATGCGCTACGTGCTGAAGAACGTGGCTGCGATCTGCGAGGCCACCGGCACGTCGCTCGAAAATGTCGTGCGCCGCGCCTGCTTCCACGATCGCGGCGACAGCTTCGCCGAGGGGATGGACGAATGGGCGGTGCATTTCCCCGGCCTGAAGCCGGTGTCCACCACCATTATCGTGGGCCTCAGGACGTACCCGGCGCGCACGCCCTCCTGGACCTGATCGCCTACGTCCCATGGTATGCATGCGGAGTGAACGCACCAGAGCCTCTCATTGCTGCCGGCGCAGAGGACTGCGCAACGAGTTGACTGGTGCCGTCGCATAAGCCAAGATCAGGGTGAGGATTGCGTCCTCACAATCGAGCAATGGCGCTCTACTGCGGTTTCTTCGCAGGGGGCGCTTTTTTGTTTCGAGGTTCAGGGCGCCCCCAGATCGGACGGCTCCCTGACATGCCTGAGGGAACCGGGATTTTGAGGGCGCATATGACCAAAGAACCGATCAGTGTCGGTGTCCTGTTCTCCCAAACCGGAGTAACTGCGGTCATGGAGCGTAGCATGCTGAATGCCACGCTGTTTTCGATCGATGAAGTCAATCAGGCCGGTGGGATCAACGGACGCGAACTCGTTCCGATCCATTTCGATCCGGGTGGCGACCCATTTCTCTATAACAGGCTGGCCAACCGATTGCTGATCGAGAGCGGGATCAGGGTGATATTCGGCTGCTACATGTCGAGTTCGCGCAAGGCTGTGTTGCGGGCCGTCGAACGGCGCAACGGGCTGCTCTGCTACCCGGCCCAGTATGAGGGTTTCGAATATTCCCGCAACGCAATCTACTGCGGTGCGGCACCCAACCAGAACAGCACGCAACTGGCAGAGTATTTGCTGAACCATGTTGGCCAGCGGTTCTACATGGTCGGTTCCGACTACATCTGGCCGCGCGAGTCCGATCGTATCATGACGGAGATGGTCGTGACCCACGGTGGCCAGGTCGCCGATCGCGGATACCTCAAGCTGGATGCGCCGCGCTCCGCCTACAAAAAGCTGGTTGCCGATATCAAGCGCAGCCGACCCGACGTGATCTTCTGCAATTTCGTGGGCGAAGGCATCGTCCACTTCTATCAGGAGTTTGCCGAGGCAGGGCTCGATCCCAAGACCATGCCCATTGCAAGTCTGACCACCAGCGAATCCGACATCCGGGCCATGGGCACCGAGGCCGGGGCAGGGCACATTACCTCGGCCACCTACTTCCAGGCCCAGTCCAGCCCGCAAAACGAGGCCTGCATGAAGCGCTATGCGGCAAGGTTCGGCGACGACATGGTGACGAACATGTGCTGGGAGGCGGCCTATTTCCAGGTGAAGATCGTGGCCGAGGCCATGTGCAAGTCCGACACGGATGAGGTCGATATCTTACGGCCGGCAATTCTGGGGGCCGAGTTCGACGCTCCGCAGGGGCGAGTGAGGATAGATCCAGACAACGCTCATACCCATGTGTGGCCCAAGATCGGTCGCGCTCGGACTGACGGCCAGTTCGAAATCCTGTCGGCGTCAGAATCTGCCGTTCGGCCCGATCCCTATCTTGCCAATTATGATCCGAACGAATGGGGGGGGAGGCTGGCAATACGTTCGAACTAGTCCGGTAGCCAAGAAACGGGTCCCGCACTGCTTATCGATGACGATGCAGCTGGCGCGGAAAGCCCGACGTTGCCACCAAGAGGAACGATGGTATCACGTAGCCCCCATTCGCCGAACGAACGATCGGCACCCATCCTGATCAAGGATCTCAGGAACCTTCGGGTCCTCTTGCTGCAGCCAAAAAGCAGCGAAGGCGAGGAGTTGTGGCAGCACCTGAACAGAATTGGCTGCCAGGTTCAGACCAACTGGCCGCCCCCGGCTGAAATACCGGCGAACACCGATGTGGTTTTCGTCTTCGTTCGCCCCATCGTCGAGGGCGACATCGTCCTGAACTGGAATGCAGACGATCCTCCAGCGGTCCTGATTGCCATCGTCGACTACGAGAATCCGATCATCGTGGAGAAGGTGCTGCGCCTGCGTGCCCAGGCAGTCATCGGCTTGCCGCTACGCACTTTCGGCATATTGGCCAATTTGCTGCTCAGCGTGAATAACCATAGGCGGGAACAACGATTGCGGCTGCGCGTCGAGCGCATGGATGCGAAACTGAAAGCGCATCGCGACATCGACAAGGCAAAGGCTATTCTCATGGCCGCCAACAACGTGTCGGAACAGGTCGCCTACGAGACGTTGCGTGAGCAGGCCATGAACAAGCGCACGACCATCGAGGCGATCGCCATGGCGGTGATCACCGCGCGGGACCTGCTGTAGGCATTGCCGATAGGGCAAAGTAAATTTAGTTTCACCTGAATCAATCCCTTGACAGTGCCGATATGTCGCAGTACCAATAGATCATCGCAACGTTGCGAAAGAAATTGAGCAAAGAAGCTCTCGTGGGAAATATGCCTGCGAGAGCTTTTTTGTTTCTGCTTTTTTATGAAGCATCCGATTTCGTCGGTTGCTTGAGCGTGAAGTAATAAACGCTAGCAACGAAGCTATCAAAATTCAAACATCAGGATAATGCGGAGAAAATCTGCATTGAGGTGATGTTTTACCTGAAATCCAAAAAAATCCGATGCCCGGAATTGAAACTCCGTGTCTGAAAGGGCGCGAAGTCTGCACGACCGTAACTGTATCGTCTGTTGATGGAGGAAGTGTCTATGACTGCAGAACCAACCGATAGGTCAATGGTACGCGTTGCCTGCGACGTAGGAGGCACGTTTACGGACGTGTGCGTCCTGAACGAGGCTTCCGGCAAGATACACGTGGCCAAGACGCCGACGACGCCGGACCCCATCGACGGCGTGCTCAAGGGGATCGAAGCGGGCGGCGTCGCCCTGCGCGATATCATCCTGTTTTCGCATGGTACGACGCTGGCGACGAACGCGCTGATCACCCGGCGTTTCCCGCCAGCGATCATGGTCACGACCAAGGGCTTTCGCGATGTCATCGAGATTCGTCGCGGCACCCGCGACGACCTTTGGGACACCTATAAGGAGATGGCTGCTCCCTATCTGCCGCGCCGCGACCGCCTGGTGGTCACGGAGCGCATCGACTACTCCGGAAAAGTCATCTCGGAGGTCAATGAAGCCGAGGCGCGCGAACTTGCCCGCGTGATCAGGAAGCGCAAGGTCAACAACGTTGCCATCTGCTTCGTGAATTCGTTCGTAAATCCCGAGAACGAGCAACGGATGCGCGACATCCTGCTGGAGGAACTCCCTGGCGTTTCGATTTCGCTGTCGAGCGACATCATGCCGGAAATCTTCGAGCACGAGCGCTTCAATACGACCGTTGCCAACACCGTGCTTGGGCCGGTCGCGGGACAATACGGTGCCGAGCTCGAGAGCCGCATGCAGGACGGCGGCTATAGCGGCGAGGTGCTGCTGCTCCACTCGGGCGGCGGTGTGATGACCGCCAAGGGCGCGACGAAGTTTGCCGCGCGTCTTGCAGCGTCCGGCATTGCCGCCGGTGCGATTGCAAGCCGCTTCATTTCGGAACTGGCAGGATACAAGAACTCCATCAGCCTGGACATGGGAGGCACCAGCACGGACATCAGCCTGTGCTCGGATGGCCATCTCCACGTCACCAACGATTGGCATGTGGAATACGGCTATCCGATCCGCTTCCCGAGCATCGAAGTGCTGACCATTGGGGCCGGCGGCGGTTCGCTGGCCTGGCGCGATAAGGCCGGGGCACTGCGCAACGGTCCGCAATCAGCGGGCTCGACCCCGGGCCCCGTTTGCTACAACCATGGCGGCACCGAGCCGACCAACTGCGACGCCAATGTCTTCCTCGGACGTCTCGGAACCAAGCTTGCAGGTGGCAAGGTCGAACTCGACATCAAGCTTGCGGAAGGTGCCATCAACCGCGTCATTGCCGAACCTTTCGGCATGGACACCGAGGAGGCAGCGCTTTCGATCCTCAAGGTCGCGAACGCCAACATGGCGGACGCCGTGCGCCTCGTCTCGCTGAGGAAGGGTTATGACCCGCGCGACTTCGCATTGGTCGCGTTCGGAGGCGCGGGCGCACTGCATGGCGTGGCACTTGCCAGGGACCTGTACATCCCGGTCGTTCTCATCCCGCCGAACCCTGGTGTCACTTCCGCGCTCGGCTGCCTGCTCGTCGACATCACCCACGACATCACGCAGATGTACACCGACACGGTCAGCGACATCGACATGACCGAACTCAACAACGCGTTCCGCGTGCTGGAAGAAGACGGCCGCGACCGCCTGTTGAGCGAGGACATCTCTCCCGACCGCATGCTGTTCCAGCGCTACATCGACATGCGCTATCTCGGCCAGTGGCGGTCGATGTCAATTCCGGTGAGTGCCGACATCACGAACCTGGATGAGGCGGTCAAGCAATTCCACGAAGAACATGGCCGCGAACACAACTACTCCAGGCCGGATGCTCCGGTCGAGGTGTGCCGCATCCAAGTGAAGGCCACCGGCCTGAACCGAAAGGCGGAACTGGCGAAACACGAGTTGCGCAAGGCTCCGCTGCCGGCACCGATCGGTCAACGGATGGTGCGGTTCGACGAGGCACCCCAGCGCATCAAGACGCCGGTCTACGACCGCTCGACCTTGCATGCCGGCGCGGTGGTGGAAGGGCCGGCGATCATCGACCAGCTCGACTCCACCATTGTCGTTCCGCCCGGGATCAAGGCCGAAGTGGACGAGTATCTGATCATCAAGATGCACGTTCCCCAGCTTTCCTGAAGACAGCGCCCATCCCCACACAATTTGTATTGGAGAATAGAAATGGCACTGAAAAAAGATCGCCGTACGCTCGATCCGGTCACGTTCGAAGTTCTGAAGAACGCTTATGTCAACATCGTCGACCAGATGGCCGAGCAGATCCTGCGGACATGCTACTCGTTCGTCATCTACTCCCGAGACTTTTCCTCGGCCCTTTGCGATCCGAAGGGTGACACCATCATGCAAGGCAGCGGCGACATTGCCGCTCACGTGGGCACGCTTCACCTGACTGCCAAGGCCGTGATCAAGAAGTTCGGGGATGACGTCCATCCCGGCGACGTCTTCGTCATCAACGACGTCTACCAGGGCGGCACCCACTTCAACGACACGCGCCTGTTTGCCCCGATGTTCTACAAGGGCGAACTGCTTGGCTTTGCTCAAGCCAACGGTCACTGGGCCGATGTCGGCGGTGCCGTCCCCGGCTCGTTCAACGTCAATGCCCTGGACCACATGGCCGAGGGGCTGCGCATCACGCCGGTGCGCGTCTACAGCAAGGGCGTCTATCTCTCGGATGTCGCGGAACTGATCGCCCACAACACGCGTGCGCCGAAGGACATCATCGGCGACTTGCAGGCCCAGTCGGAAGCATGCCGGCTTGCCGAGCGAGAGGTCCAGCGCCTGTGCGACAAGTACGGCGTCGAGACGATCAAGAAGTCGTTCAACGAGGTCCAGGACTACGTCGAGGACATGACTCGCCAACGCATCTCGGAGCTGCCGGACGGCACCTGGGAGACCATCGACTACATCGACGTCGATCCCGACGAAGGCGAAGGCCTGGTCCCGATCAAGGTGAAGATGACCATCGATGGCGACCGCGTCCACTATGACCTGACCGGTTCTCACCCCAAGTCCGTCGGCTCGTTCCTGAACTGCTGCTACGGAGGCGCATTCGCCGCGGTGGTCGCCGGAACCAAGATGCAGTCGCCCGACATTCCGATGAACTCCGGCTTCTACCGCGTGGTGACGGTCGATGCCGGTCCATTGGGATCGGTCGTCAACGCCGAGTGGCCGACGCCGGTTGCCGGCTTTGCGTCCGGCCCGTTCGAGAAGATCATGAATGCGGTCTTCGAGCTCTGGGCAGAGGTCCTGCCCGAGCGTGCCATGGCCTGCACCTTCAATCTCGACTACCTGCTCATCGGTGGCCGGGATACGCGCCACGAAGGCAAGCCGTACTTCATGTGGTACGACTGGATGGTCGGTGGCTGGGGCGCGCGAAACGGCCGTGACGGCTGGGCGGCCACTGGTCCGGTGTTTGGCGTCCAGCTCGGGACGCAACCGTTTGAAGGGCAGGAGCGCCTTTCCCCTGTCCTGACGACCTGCCACGAACTGATGGTCGATTCCGGTGGCCCCGGCGAGTTTCGCGGCGGCCTGGGCGTCCAGAAGGGCGGCACGCTCTACGCATGCGAACGCACCGTGGTGTCTTACTGCTGCGACCGTGAACGCTCGATCACCTGGGGATTGTGGGGCGGATTGCCTTCGATCCCGCACGGGGTGTGGATCAACCAGGGCCAGGAGAGCGAGCGCTATCTCGGCTCCCTCTTCTCAGGTGTCCCGCTGCAGCAGGGCGATACGGTCCAGCGCCCCTCGGCAGGCGGCGGCGGCCTTGGCGATCCTCTCAAGCGCGATATCGAAAGTGTGCTGAACGATGTGATCGAAGGCTACGTCTCTATCGGGCGCGCCAAGAAGGACTACGGCGTTGTCGTCCACGAGGTCGATGCCGATCTCAACGAGTACAAACTGGACGAACAGGCGACGCTTGCCGAACGCGCCAGGATTGCATCGCACCGCAGGGATTGGCTGAGCGAGGATGCCGAGAAAGTCGCGGCGCGCTATCGCGCCCGAGAACTCGATATGTTCGACCTGATCCGGCAATACGGCGTCATCGTCGACTGGGGTTCGGGCGAGTTGCTTCCCAAGACCACAGCCGAGTTCCGCGAGATGCTCAAGCGCCGGACCGTTCCCTACTGGACGGCGGGCCAATCCGCCGGGGCGACCTTGAAGGTCGCCTGACGCCATCAGGCAGCAAGCCCGGTAGCGGGCTTGCTGCCGCCTCAGCCAGTCGAGCCTAAAACAAGAAATCCGGAGGGAGCTATGTCTGGAAGTATCGATGTCGCAGGCGAATTGGACTATTCGCAACGGCCCGTCCCGCCAAGCGGGCGCATGCCGAAGCTCAATCTTACCATGGCATTTTGGGCGATCTGCAGTGCCATGTTCTTCCTGATCATCTCGGCAACGCTTGCCGAGATCTATGGTACCGCCAACACGATCATTGGCCTGATCCTGACCGTGATCTCGTATTCGGCCATCAATGCGGTGATTACGCGCTACGCCATCCGGTCGGGACTGTCCGTGTCGCTGTTTTCCCGATTGCTGTTCGGACGCTACGGGTCCGCAATCGCGACCTTCATCTACGCCGTCAGCAGCATCTATTACGCCGTGTTCGAAGGCTCGGTGATCGCCACCGCGGCGACCTATTATTTTGAAGGCCTGACCTTCGCGGTCGCGGCGCTGATCGTCTGCATCTACAGCGTGCCGCTGATCCTTGGCAGCGTCCAGCACTGGCTCGACAAGTTCAACGGCTACCTGCTGCCGCTGTATCTGCTCGGCCTGATGGGCACGGTGATCTACGCGATTTCCCACTACGGCTACAGCAACGCATGGCTCACCATGACGCCGGATGGCGGCGCTCCGCCCTATGGCTGGATCAACGTCTTCATCGCCTTCATGGGCGTCTGGTGGATGATGATGTGCACCTTCGACTTCGCCCGCTTCGGCAAGAAGGAGGACGAGAACTACCACGCCGTCTTCAACTTCGGCCTGCCGTTCTACACCCTCACCTATTTCGTGAACGGCCTGGTCGGCATCTTTCTCGTGCAGACGATCCCGCTCGAGGGCGCGACATCGGAAGTTTCCGTCGTCAAGGCCCTGATCGTGATGATGGGCGCTCTCGGCCTGTTGTTCGTCTGGATCAGCCAGACCCGTATCAACACCACCAACTTCTATCTGTCGACCGTCAACATGCAGGCGTTCTTCCGGCTGGTGTTCAAGCTTGAGATGCCAAAATATGTCTGGGCGATCATCGTCGGCGTCATCGTCTACTTCGTGATGCTCGCCAACATCTTCCAGTATCTGCTCGTCGCACTCGCCTATCAGGGGATCTTCGTGGTCGCCTGGGTCGGAGTTGCCCTGGCATACATCCTGTGTGGACAACATGACGGCACGGGTGAGGACGCCGCGCGGCCAGACGATGATTTCCCCGCCTACTATGCCCCCGGAATGATTGCCTGGTTTGGGGCGGTCGGCATCGGCATCGTGCTGCTCGTCATTCCGCAGTTGGAATTGCTCTCCGCGCCGGCGACGGTCATCAGCAGCTTCCTTCTGTTCTGGGCGCTGTCGACGCGAACAATGGTCACCGGGGCCGCCTATCAGCGCTGACAACCATCTGCCCTCGGATGCCGGCTTCTCCAGCACCCGAGGGTATTGCCGGTTTCCCACACCCACGTCCGGCATCGATGTCCTGATTGCCTGCAGCAACGCGCCACCCGCCGCGCTGTCTGCACCATGACCTGGAGACGCGCGATGAACCTGTATGCCAAACTCTGTGCCCTGGAGGCGCAAGGACGCAGCATACGCATCGGCCTGATAGGCGCCGGCAAGTTCGGTTCGATGTTTGTCTCGCAATGCCTGCGCACTCCCGGCCTTCAACTCGTCGCGATCGCCGATCTCTCGCTGGCGAATGCCGAAGCTGCAATCACCGTCACCGGCCATCCCAGGGAGATGATTTGCCGGCGTGGCATCGAGGACGCCGTTCGCGAGGAGCGCGTCGGGGTGACCGAAGATCCCCACGACCTGATCAGCAGCCCCTTCGTGGACATCGTCATCGAGGCGACCGGCGATCCGGTCGCCGGCGCGCTGCACGCGCTGGAATGCTTCCGCTTCCGCAAGCATGTGTTGATGGTGAATGTGGAGGCCGATGCCTTGGTCGGCCCGGCTTTGGCCAGGGAGGCCAAACGGGCAGGCGTCATCTATTCGCTGGCATATGGCGACCAGCCGGCCCTGATCTGCGAGATGGTGGATTGGGCGCGTGCTGCAGGGCTCCATGTGGTCGCGGCAGGCAAGGGCACCAAACATCGGCTCCATTATCATGCTTCGACGCCGGAGACGGTTTGGGACCATTACAGTTTGACGCAGGAACAAGCCCAGCTTGGCCGCCTCAATCCGAAGATGTTCAACTCGTTCCTGGACGGAACGAAGTCGGCTTTGGAAATGGCGGCCGTGGCGAACGCGACCGGGCTCGATGCCCCGGTTGATGGTCTGCGGTTTCCCGCCTGTGGCGTTGACGATATAGCCGAGCAGCTCAAGCCACGCGATGACGACGGCATGATCTCCCGGACAGGTCGGGTGGAAGTCGTCTCATCCGTGTTTGCCGACGGGCACGAGGTGCCGCGCCATCTCAGATGGGGCGTGTTTACCGTGTTCGAAGCGCCATCTCCCTATGTCGCGCGCTGCTTCAGCGAATACGGGCTCACCACCGATGCCAACGGACAGTTTGCCTGCATGTACAAGCCCTTCCACCTCATAGGCCTGGAACTCGGCATATCGGTGGCAAGCATGGCCATTCGGCACGAGCCCACTGGAGCGCCAACCAAGTTCCGGGCAGACGTTGTCGCCGTTGCAAAGCGCGACCTGGCAGCAGGGGAAGTCCTCGACGGAGAGGGAGGCTTCTGCGTCTGGGGCAAGCTGACGACAGCCGCCCGCAGCATCGAGATGGGATATCTGCCAATCGCGCTGGCCAGCAACGTGCGCCTCAAGTCGCCAGTGGCGGAGGGGAGCAACCTGCGCTGGTCGGATGTTGAAGACCCGATCCAATCGCCGGTTATCGAGCTCCGTCAAAAGATGGAGCGCGCGAGCCGCGCAAATGGCACGTGCAGCAAGCCTTCCGGTACCGACGTCAATGCAACGCTGATCGGAGATGTCAGGTGAAAAGGACAGCCCTCGACCTTTGCGTCCATCCGCGGAAACGCAGCCTCGAGCCGCCGAGCCTGTGGACTGATGCGCAAGCCGAGCAGTACCCGGCAGGGAATTTTCTTGAGGTTTCGATTGGACGAGAGGTCAGGGCCTGCCGCAGAAAACTTGGCATGACGCTGGTGGAACTCGCGCGAGCCGCCGGACTGTCGCTCGGCATGATGTCCAAGATCGAGAATGGGATCATATCCGCGTCGCTATCGACGTTGCAGGCCCTCTCTCGGGCGCTGGGCGTTCCACTCACCTCGCTGTTGAGGCCCTTCGCGGACTTTCAGCAGGAAGCCCTGCTTGCAGATCGGGCAATGGGCGTCCACATCGAATGAGAGGCTGTCGCTTTCCGTCGCACTTCTATCGGACGACGACATCAACTCAGTCTTCACGCTGAACCTGGCCGATCAGCCATGAAACGAAGTTTCGGGCAATCGGCGACGACATTTTCGATTCGGGAACGACCACATAGTATGAATTCTCAGTTTTCATAGGTAAATCGACGACCACCTGCAACGCCCCCGACTTCAACTCCTGTTCGATCAAATAGCGTGGCAGCAATGCATAACCCATGCCGGCCGTGGCGGCTTCAATAATCATTGAGAATTGATCGAAACGATGGCCGCGATAAGCCATTTCCGGTGACAAGTCAGTGTGTTCAAACCACTGACCCCAGAGTTTCGGGCGCGTTGCAAGATGAAGCAGTGGCTTATCGACCAGGTCGGCTGGCGTGATTGCTGCACCTTGTCCCGCCAGCTTTCGACTGGGACTGGCTACCGGTAGGATGGATTCGTTGCAGAGATAGGTGCAGGTCCCGCGTGCCCAGACAGGCTGTCCGTAGTGGATGGCCAGTTCGAAATTTTCGTCTTCGAAGTCGAACGGTGCCGACCGCGAGCCGACATTGAAAACCGTATCAGGATACAGGCTCAGGAACTCGGGCAGCCGCGGGCTGAGCCAGCGACTGCCGAATGTCGGCAAGGTGGCTATGCTGAGGCTTGAGCCGGCTTCTGCAGAAGACATTGTCCTCAGCATCGTCTCTTCGGTCTGCTGGAGGAGCTTCCGCGCCTCCGGCAGGAAGCGCTGACCCGATGCGGACAGCACCACGCGTTGACGGATGCGCTCGAAAAGCCGCGTGCCTAGATGATTTTCCAAGTCCTTGATCTGTCGGCTGATGGCGCTCTGCGTCAGGTTGAGTTCGCGGCCTGCCTGCGTGAAGCTCTGATGTCGGGCTGCACATTCGAAAGCCTGGATCGCGACCAGGTCCGGAATCAGTTTTCTACTCAATGTCATGCCTAATCCGCATCAACCTAGTCGAACTCATCACGATCTTAAGACCCGGAAATCAAGTATCACGGTTTCAGGAATGATCTACCTGTTCTTAAGTCGGGACTGCCTACCATGAAAGATGCCATTTTCGTAGCGCCGCACACGATCCGATCGGCCTTCTCGGCGGCAATGTCGGCCATGTATCGCGAGGAAGTGCCGGCCTATGGCACGCTGATGAAACTGGTGGGTGACGTCAATGCGAGGACCCTTGACGACCAGCCCGAGTTGTACGCCAGCCTTGAGGCCACCGAGACGCTAGACCGCATTTCGGAGGAGCGGCATGGTGCAATTCGGCTCGGTACAGAGGCCGAGCTTGCCATGATGCGCCGCGTCTTTGCCGTGATGGGCATGTTTCCGGTCGGCTATTACGATCTCAGCGAAGCTGGCGTGCCGGTTCATGCCACGGCCTTCCGTCCGGTGGATGAAGCGTCACTGAAAATCAATCCGTTCCGGGTGTTCACGTCACTTCTGAGACTCGATCTGATCGCTGATCCCGAATTGCGTGCCGCAGCGCAAGAAATGCTCGCCGCACGGCGGATCTTTTCCGACGCGGCCCTTGCGCTTGTGGAGAAGGCTGAGCGCAGCGGGGGGCTGTCCCAGGTTGATGGCGCGCGTTTCGTAGGCGAAGTGCTGAACACCTTCCGCTGGCACGAAATGGCGAGCGTCGATCAGGCGCTCTACGACCGTTTGCACGCGGCGCACCGGCTGATTGCCGACGTCGTTTCTTTCAAGGGACCCCACATCAACCACCTCACCCCACGTACGCTGGACATCGACGCCGTGCAGGACGAGATGCCAGGGCGCGGGATCGTCCCCAAGGCCGTGATCGAAGGACCGCCGAGTCGTGCCTGCCCGATCCTGCTGCGCCAGACATCTTTCAAGGCGATCGAGGAACGTGTTTCGTTCCTCGATGCCGAAGGCAATCTTTCCAGTGGCTCCCATACCGCCCGTTTCGGCGAGATCGAACAGCGCGGCATCGCGCTGACGCCGAAGGGCCGCGCCCTCTACGACCGCCTGCTCAACGAGGTGCGGGCTAACGTCCGCCCGGCCGCAGACGGCTCCAACGCGCACGCCTATAGCACTGCTCTGGAGGACAGCTTCGAAGCCTTTCCTGACGATTGGAACGCCATCCGCAGGGCGGGGCTTGGCTATTTCCTTTATACTGTCGTGCCGGCCGGCGACCCTTCCAAGTTTCCCGGAGGTGACATCGAGGCCCTGATCAAAGCAGGGGCTGTTCGCTTCGATCCAATCGTCTACGAGGATTTTCTGCCCGTATCGGCCGCTGGCATCTTCCAGTCCAATCTGGGCGACGGTAACGTGCAGGAATTCGTGGCAAGCCCGAACCAGAAGTTGTTCGAGGCGGCGCTGGGCTCCAGCGTGCTTAGCGAATTTGATCACTATGCCGGCATCGAGCGTGCTTCTATTGGACAGTGCTTGGTCGCCGTCAGGGCGATGGCGGCCGCAGCTTGATGATGCTCGCCGCGGATCACATCGACGGGCTCGGCGCCATTCTCGGCCCGCAGGGCCTGTTGAGCCAACCGGCCGACATGGCGTCTTACGAAAGCGGTGCGCGTTATGATGGTGGCCGCGCCGCCTTTGTCGCACGACCGGCCTCGACCGAGGCTGTGTCGCAGGTAGTGGCCTATTGCGTCAGCCATTCCATCGCGCTGGTGCCGCAGTCCGGCAATACCGGTCTCGTCGGCGGTTCAACGCCGGACGATAGCGGTATGCAGGGTGTACTCAGCCTCGATCGCCTGCGTTCCACCTTCGAACTCGACATCGACAATCGCAGTCTATGCGTGGATGCGGGCTTCCGGCTTTCCGAGATCAACGCCCGGCTCGAACCGTACGGCCTGTTCTTCCCCATCGATCTGGGGGCCGATCCCATGGCGGGCGGCATGGTAGCGACGAATACGGGTGGTACGCGTTTCCTGCGTTTCGGCGACGTCCGCCGAAACACGCTCGGCCTGAAATTGGTGCTGGGCGACAAGTCCGGCACGGTACTGGATTGCGGCGCGGGACTGCGCAAGGACAATTCCGGCCCCGACTGGAAGCAGCTCTTCATTGGCACCGGCGGTGCCTTTGGCATCGTCACCGAATGCACCTTCAATCTGGAACGCCTGCCGAAACAGACGGCCACCGCTTATCTGGTGCCGCGCGGGGGCGAAGACGCGCTTCTCCTGCTCTCGGAGATGGAGGAACGCGCCGGCACCTATCTCAATGCCTTTGAAGGCATGTCGGGACAAGCGATCCGCCACGCGCTTGCCCACGCGCCCGCGCTACGCAATCCGTTTCCGGGTGGCGATATCCCCGCCTATGTCATCCTCGTCGAACTCTCCCGTTCATGGGCGCCGCGAGCGGGCGAACAGTCGCTCGACGCCGTGCTGGAAGAGATACTGGCCGACATCTGGGAACTGCCCGGAGGTCCGCTGCTCGACGCCTTCATCGGTGCTCCTTCCGAGATGTGGGCGCTGCGGCACGCCTTGTCCGAAGGGGCGAAATCGGCTGGCAACGTTGTTGGGCTCGATCTCTCCTTCCGGCGCGGGGAGGTGATGCGGTTCCGCGAGCGCATGGCCGTCTTGCTGGCGGCAGAATTCCCGCAGGTCGAGATCAGTGACTTTGGCCATATTGGCGACGGGGGCGTGCACTTCAATCTAGTGGTGCCACGCAGCCCGGACGGCAGCGTTGACGTCGAATTGGCGGCACGGCTGCGCACCTATGTGACGAGAATCGCGGTCGAGGAGCATGATGGCAGCTACAGCGCCGAGCATGGCCTCGGTCGCCGCAACCAGCATTTCTACGATCATTATACTCCAGCAAAGCTGAAGCAGATGGCGGCACAGTTCAGGCAGGTGACGTCGCCCGGTGCAGTGGGCGCGGTGCACCTCTGAAGATCGGGTCATCCCCGCGAACGAAACGGAAAGGTGGATTTCATGACACTATTGGACGCGACTGACGAGCTCCTTGCGCGGCTTGGCGTGGCTGTTGACACGCTTGCTGGTGGCGACCTGATCGTGCGCAGCCCGGTGACCGGCGAGCAGATCGGCGCGCTGACGTCGATCTCGCCTGCCGAGGCGGGCAAGGCCATCGAACGTGCCGACAAGGCCTTCAAGGCCTGGCGCAACGTGCCGGCGCCGAAGCGCGGCGAACTCGTCCGCCTGCTCGGCGAGGAACTGCGCGCCGCCAAGGCCGACCTCGGCCGGCTGGTGTCGATCGAAGTCGGCAAGATCCCGTCGGAAGGCCTGGGCGAAGTCCAGGAAATGATCGACATCTGCGACTTCGCCGTCGGCCTGTCGCGCCAGCTCTACGGCCTGACCATCGCCACCGAGCGCCCCGGCCATCGCATGATGGAGACGTGGCACCCGCTCGGCGTGGTCGGCGTGATCTCCGCCTTCAATTTCCCCGTCGCGGTGTGGTCGTGGAATGCCGCCCTCGCCTTCGTCTGCGGCAACGCGGTGGTGTGGAAGCCGTCGGAAAAGACGCCGCTGACCGCCCTTGCCTGCCAGGCGATCTTCAAGCGCGCCGCGGCCCGTTTCGGTGCCGATGCGCCCGAAAACCTGTCGCAGGTGCTGATCGGCGACCGCGCCGTCGGCGAGGTGCTTGTCGACCACCCCAAGGTGCCGCTGGTGTCGGCCACCGGCTCGACCCGCATGGGCCGCGATGTCGGCCCCCGGCTGGCCAAGCGTTTTGCCCGCGCCATCCTCGAGCTCGGCGGCAACAATGCCGGCATCGTCTGCCCGACGGCCAATCTCGACATGGCACTGCGCGCCATCGCCTTCGGCGCCATGGGCACCGCCGGCCAGCGCTGCACCACCATGCGCCGCCTGTTCGTGCATGACAGCGTCTACGACGCGCTCGTGCCGCGCCTGAAGAAGGCCTATGAGAGCGTTTCGGTCGGCAGCCCGCTGGAGACCTCGGCGCTGGTCGGCCCGCTGATCGACAAGGCCGCCTTCGACGGCATGCAGAAGGCGCTGAAGGAAGCAGCCGGACATGGCGGCAAGGTCACCGGCGGCACCCGCGTCGACAACGGCCATGACGGCGCCTTCTACGTCAAGCCGGCGCTGGTGGAGATGCCGGGCCAGGTCGGCCCGGTGCTCGAAGAGACCTTCGCACCGATCCTCTATGTGATGAAGTATTCCGACTTCGACCAGGTGCTGGAACTGCACAACGCGGTGGGTGCCGGCCTGTCGTCGTCGATCTTCACGCTCGACCTGCAGGAGGCCGAGCGCTTCCTGTCGGTCGAGGGTTCGGACTGCGGCATCGCCAACGTCAACATCGGCACTTCGGGCGCCGAGATCGGCGGCGCGTTCGGCGGCGAAAAGGAGACCGGCGGCGGTCGTGAGAGCGGTTCGGACGCCTGGCGCGCCTACATGCGCCGCGCCACCAACACCGTGAACTACTCCAAGGCGCTGCCGCTGGCGCAGGGCGTGTCGTTCGACATCGAGTGAGGATCAACATGCTTGCAAGGTCAGACAATGTGGCAGCGCCGCTCAGGTCGGCAGCCCGCATCGCCGCCATCGGGGTATCCGAAATCCTAGATATCGGCGCGCGAGCGGCCGCCATGCGCAAGGACGGTCACCACGTCATTGTACTCGCGGCCGGCGAACCGGATTTCGACACGCCCGATACGGTGAAGGAAGCCGCATGGAAGGCAATGCAGCGTGGCGAGACCAAATACACTGCGCTCGACGGCTCACCTGCCATGAAGGAGGCCATTCGAGAAAAATTCCGCCGCGACAACGGGCTCGATTTCGCGGGCAGCGAAATCAGCGTCGCCTCCGGCGCCAAACAGGTCATCTATAATGCCTTCATGGCCACGCTCGACCCCGGCGACGAGGTGATCGTGCCGACGCCCTATTGGACCTCCTATGCCGACATCATCCGCATCGCCGGTGGCGTGCCGGTGCTAGTCGCCTGTGATGCCACCAATGGATTCCGGTTGACGGCCCAACAACTGCATCAAGCCATCACGCCGGCCACGCGCTGGCTGATGCTGAACTCGCCCTCCAATCCGACCGGCGCGACCTATTCCGAAGCAGACTACCGGCCGCTGCTCGATGTGCTGTTGAAGCATCCGCACGTCTGGCTGCTGGCCGACGACATCTACGAACACATCGTCTACGATGATTTCCGCTTCGTCACCCCGGCAGCGCTGGAGCCTGCGCTGCGCGACCGCATCCTTACCGTAAACGGTGTCTCTAAGGCCTATGCCATGACCGGATGGCGCATCGGCTACGGAGCCGGGCCGATGGCACTGATCAAGGCAATGGCCGTGGTCCAGAGCCAGTCCACTTCAAACCCGTCCTCGGTCAGTCAGGCCGCGGCAATCGAGGCATTGACGGGACCGCAGGACTACCTGGCCGAGCGTCGTGACAGCTTCCGCATCCGGCGCGATCTGGTGGTGGACGGGCTTAATGCCATCGATGGCATCGACTGTTCCCGTCCGGAAGGCGCCTTCTACACCTTCGCCAGCTGTGCAGGGATCCTGGGGCGCATGACGCCACAGGGCCGCAAGATCGAGACTGACCGCGACTTCTGCGCCTATCTGCTGGAGGAAACCAAGGTAGCGGTGGTGCCGGGATCAGCCTTCGGTGCCTCGCCTTTCTTCCGGATATCCTATGCAACGACGCAGGATGAGCTGCGCGAGGCCATGGCGCGCATTGCTGCAGCCTGCGACGCCCTCGTCGCCTAAGCAACCGAATGGTGAACACGAGATGCTGAACGACCTGCACTCGCATGGCCTGTGGGAGGCATCGGCTCCGCCGGCGCCTTCAACCTTGCCACTCGATGGCGCGACCGAGGCCGATGTGGCCATAGTCGGCGGCGGCTATACCGGTCTGTCCTGCGCACTGCACCTGGCCGAGTCTGGCAAGTCCGTGGTGTTGCTGGAAGCACATGAATTCGGCTTTGGCGGCGCTGGCCGCAATGTCGGGCTTATCAATGCTGGCTTGTGGCTAATGCCCGACGATGTCTCGGCCGTCATTGGCCGCGCGCAAGGCGAGCGCCTCCTGGAGGTGCTTGGCGATGGCCCGGCTCTTGTGATGTCGATGATCGACAGCCACGGCATCGACTGCGAATTGAGGCGCAACGGGACCTTGCATTGTGCCGTGGATGCCCGAGGGCTGGAGGAATTGAAGCAGCGTGAGGCGCAATGGAAGAAGCGCGGCGCGCCGGTGCGCCTGCTCGACGCAAGGGAAACAGCAGACCGGGTCGGCACAAATGCCTATGTTGGCGCGTTATTGGACCAGCGGGCGGGTACGCTGCAACCCTTGGCCTATGCGCGGGGCCTTGCTCGCGCTGCACGGGCCAAGGGTGCCCGGCTACACACATCGAGCCCCGTCATCTCCGCCGAACGTCACGGCTCGCATTGGGATGTCCGCACTCAGGCTGGCCGCGTCGACGCGGAATGGCTGGTGGTGGCCACGGACGCCTATGGCACCGGCCCCTGGCGCTCCACACAGGAGGCTCAGACACGCCTGCCCTATTTCAACCTTGCCACAGCGCCGCTAGACCGCACGTCGCTTGGCACCATATTGCCCGGCAAGGAGGGCGTATGGGACACCAAGACCATCCTGTCTTCGTTCCGGCTCGACCGCGAAGGCCGACTGGTATTTGGCTCCGTAGGCGCGCTGCGCAATGGCGGCGCCGGCATTCACAAGGCATGGGCGCGGCGCGCCCTTGCCCGCTTGTTTCCTCAGCTCGCGAAGGTGGATTTCGAGCACGAGTGGTTTGGTCAAATCGGCATGACGGACGATGCGGTGCCGCGCTTGCACGCCTTCGGTCCCAACGCCCTGGGCGTATTCGGCTTTAATGGGCGCGGCATCTCGCCCGGCACCGTGTTTGGCCGCGAGCTGGCCTTGCTGATACTTGGCGAGAAGGGGCAGGACGACCTGCCACTGCCGATGAGTGGCTTGAAGCCCCCCTCGCTGCGCGGTCTGAAGGAGATCTATTACGAGGGAGGTGCGCAGGTCGCCCATCTGGTTCGTGACCGCGTGTGAAGCAAATTCCGGAAAGCGGGAAGGGCTAGTGGCCGCCGCGAGCTTCGATGAACCTCAATTGCCGCAGATGTGTAGACAATAAGGCAAAAGGACCAGCCAATTGAAAGTCTTTATTAGCGCTGACATCGAGGGCACAGCCGGCATTTCCAGTTGGGATGAAGCGCGCAAGTCTGGCCCCGGCTATGCCGAGTTTCGTGAATATATGAGCGCCGAGGTGGTTGCTGCCTGCGAAGGTGCCCGGGCAGCTGGAGCTTCTGAAGTGGTTGTGAAGGATGGACATGAAACTGCGCGGAACGTCATTTCGGCCCGTCTGCCGGACTATGTGACGATCATCCACGGTTGGCCCGGCAATCCACATTCAATGATGTGTGGATTGGATGACAGCTTTGATGCGGTCCTTTTCACCGGCTATCACGCCAAGGCCGGCAGTTCCGCAAATCCGTTGGCGCACAGTTTCAACGGACGCATTTCGCGGTTCTACTTCAATGGTGAACTATCCTCCGAATTCACCCATAACGCCCACATTGCCGCTTATCATCGTGTGCCTACCGTATTCATCTCAGGAGACGCGGGCATCTGCGGTGACGCCTCGGCGCTGGTTCCGGCAATCGCCACGGTGGCCGTCTCGACAGGCATAGGGCCGGCCTCTGCATCAATGACTCCCGCGCGGGCATGCGCCGATATCCGCTCTGGCGTTGAGAAGGCCCTGAAGGCAGATCTTTCGGCCTGCCTTCTGCAAATGCCAGACGAAGTGGACATGCAGATCGAATATGCAAACCCGACGGAGGCCTATCGCTGCAGTTGGTATCCGGGTGCTGAGCTCATGTCAGACTGTCGATTGCGGTTCCGGCATAAGGACTTTTTTGAGGTCATGCGGGCGTTTCGCTTCATCGGCTGATTATTGCCAGCCGTCTTGCCGCTTGCTCCTTCGTGGTTTTAGGCAGCTTGGGGCTCAGGGGTTCAAAGGCATCGGTACTTGGTATGAGAGTTCCAGTGTCGAAGTTTGCCTGCGAGGACCGTCTTCATGTTGCCCCTCCGATCGCCACCGTGATGGCATCCGCCACTTCGTCGTAGCGGTTTTCCAGCGTGCTGGTGGAAACTCGGATATGGTGTGTAGGGTTGATGAGAAATTTGGATCCCGGTTGAACCGCGATGCCACGAGCAGCCAGCGTTATCAACGCGAACTGCTCCGACTGTACCGGAACCCAGAGGCAAAAGCCTTCGCCGTCCGGGAGCGGTATTCCTCGTTTTGCTAGCGCTTCGGAAAGTTCTGTGCGGCGCTGGCGATAAACTTTTCGCGCTTTATCGATGGACCCAAGCGTATCCGCATCATTGAGTAGCCAGGCAGCAGCCGACTGCAGGATGCGGCTGGTCCAGCCCGCACCGAAGCTGCGAAAGGATTGGATCTGATCGACCAGCTTGGTCGAGCTGGAGAGGATGGCCAGCCGCAGATCGGGGCCCAGCGTTTTCGAAAAAGACCGGATGTGAATGACCTGGTCGGGAAGGACCCCGCCCAACGAAGTGGCAGGCGAAGTGGCGATGTCGGCGATGCCGTCGTCTTCGATGATCAGCGTGTCGCTGCCCTCCAGTACGTTTGCAAGTTCACCGATGCGTTGCTGGCTGACGGTCTGGCAGGTCACTGAATGCAGGCGGGGCTGAAACAGGAAGGCAGCCGGTTTGTGAGCCATCGCGGCCGCGAGTGAGGCGGGGAGCGGCCCGTCCCGGTCACTTTTGACTGGCAGGATGCGAGCTCCCAGATCCTCAAGGATATCAAGCAGGCGCAGCGCCGTGGGATCCTCGATCGCGATGTGGGAACCGGGCACGAAGAACGCATGAAGCACTGTGTAGACGGCATTGTAGCCGCCGCTGGTGGCCAAAAACGCCTCTGGCCGATAGGGCCATGACCCCTGCACGGCGTCCCGCAGTTCAGGAAGGATACGAATGCGTTCGTAGCTGTTGAGATTTGCGGCACTGGCACCGTGTCTCAACGCTTCCACGAGCGGTGGAAGCAGTGCCGGATCAGGCCCCGCTTTGGACAGGTCTAGGACGTGTTCTCCGTAATCGCCGGACTGAGCAAGCCGGAACGGTCGGGCCGCAATGTGATCGCCACTGACCCAACTGCCGTTACGGCCGCGGCCTGTAATGATCTTCTGTTTTCTCAACTCGCTCCAGGCGTCGGAAATAGTGGCCGGGCTAACCCCGAGCGCGAAGGCAAGGTCGCGCACCGGCGGAAGCTTGGTTCCCATAGTCAGCGAGCCTGCCCGGATGAGCGCGCTGGTCTCCACCGCTATCCCCCGCTTGGTTCGGTCGTTCAAATGTTCTGCAAACCATCCAACCGACCCCGGTTCCGCCATTTCTTCGGTTCCTGTCATTTAATGTTCAGTAACATAATAGCATTTGATCAGGTAATTCTGAACATATAATCTGTATCTAACGATGACACTTGAGTGAAGTGCCCATGTCCATAAAGATTCATTTGGCGGTTCGAGATTGGGATTTTCTCATCCCCTTGCTGCGTGGCGACGTTGCGTCCGACAAGGTCGATATCGAGATCCAACATGTGAGTACTGTTCCGAAAAATTTCGCGGCTGAACACGCGCACGACGCCGGCGAAATATCCTTCAGCCGCTACGTTTCCGCCCGGGGTAGGGGTGAGACTGATGTGGTCGGCGTTCCCAATTTCGTCCTGAGAAGCTTTCGGCATCGCTGCATCATTACGAAGAAAGACAGCCACATCGTCCGACTTGAAGAGCTCGCCGGCAAGCGGATCGGCCTATCGGGCTGGCAGGATACGGGCAGTGTATGGACCCGCGCCGCGCTCGCTCATGCCGGCGTCGGCATCGACGACGCCTTTTGGTTTCTGGGCCGGCTGACGCGGACGGAGCCGCTGGGCAGGGATGTTCTGGAAGGGTTCGGCCGGCCGGGCCGAATAGAGGCGGTGGCAGGCGAGCGCTCCCTGCTGGAGCTTCTGGTCGCCGGAGAACTTGACGCGGTTTTTTGCCCGGTCCTGCCGGAGGGCTTCTTCAGCCCGAATTCTGAGCTTCGCCATCTGCTTCCCGATTTCAGGGATCAGGAACTCGCCTATAGCCGAGCGGTCGGTTACGTGCCGGGCGTCCATACATTTGGCGTCAAGGCGCCGCTTGTGGCTGCTCATCCATGGCTCCCGCAGGTGCTTAGCGATCTGATCGACGCATCGAGACGGATGTGGCTCGAACAACGCCGCATCAATGTCGAAACCACACCCTGGATGATGGATGAACTATGCCGGGTGGCGCGCGATCTTCCGGCAAGCTGGAGCGACAGCGGGTTTGCGGCCAACAAAGCCATGATCGCCGATTTCGCCAGGCAACTTCACGTCCAGGGGATCGCGCCGAGGCTGCTATCGCCAGCCGAGATTTTTCCCGAATACGCAAACGGCTCGGGCTCCAAGGAGGAGGGCCAGTTGGCGTAAAGCGGCGGCTGGGGAGTTTTCGATCGGGCCGGTCGGCCCATCGGGTACCTGAGGCAGACGCCATTTTCCTGTCACGGATGCGCTCAATGGAAGCGCTTCTGTTCTTCTGTGGCGTGCAAGCTGCAGTGGATGTTTCGTTTGATGTTTATCTGCAATGGGAGAGCAATGATGTCGCAACGATCCAGAATTTTGCCAATCATGTCCGGTGTGGTCACGGGGCTTCTATGTGTGACGCTACTCGGGCTGACGCCGGCTTCGGCCGAGTCGGTGTTGCGCCGCTCGGTGACGGGCGAGCCGAATTCCCTCGATCCGGCGCGGGTCAATACCGGCGGCCAGTTTGCTTTGAGGGATCTTTTCGAGGGGCTGACCGTCTATGATCCGGCCGGCAAGATCATTCCGGGCGCGGCCGAGTCCTGGACGATCTCGCCGGATGGCATCGTTTACACCTTCAAGATCCGCGAACAGGCGAAATGGTCGGACGGTTCGCCAGTGACGGCGGAAGACTTCGCCTATTCCCTGCGCCGCCTTCAGGATCCGAAGACGACGGCCCTGCACCCCGACCTGCTGTATCCGATCAAGAACGCCGAAAAAATCAACAAGGGCGAACTGCCGCTCGACCAACTCGGTACGCGCGTCATCGACGATCACACGCTGGAAATCACGCTTGAGCGGCCGACCTCTTATTTCCTCAATCTGTTGGCGCACCATTTCACATTGCCTGTAAACCGGGCCAGCGTTGACAAAGAGGGCATCGACTTCGTCAAGCCCGGCCGCATGGTTTCGAACGGCGCGTTCAAGCTGGCGGAACACGTAGCCAACGACAGCATGACCATCGTCAAGAACGACCAGTACTGGGACGCGGCCAACGTCAAGCTGGGCAAGGTGATCTACTATCCGATTCCGGAACAGGCAGCCTTGGTTCGCCGCTTCGAAGCTGGTGAAGTGGACATGGTTTTCAACTTCCCAGCCTCCGAGTTGCCGCGGCTTCGCACGGCCTATGGCGATCAGGTCCATGTCGCGCCGGTGCTGCGTACCATCCACTACACCTTCGATACGCGCACCGCGCCGTTCGATGATGTGCGGGTGCGCAAAGCCTTGTCGATGGCCGTCGATCGGGATTTCCTCGCCGAGACGATCTACTATGGCTCGGCGACGCCGACCTACTCGTTCATCCCGCACGGCATTGCATCCTACGGCAAGCCGTCTGAGCCGGACTATGCGACCTTCTCCCAGATCGATCGCGAAGAAAAAGCAATCGAACTGATGAAGGAAGCCGGCTACGGAACGGGTGGAAAGCCGCTGGAAATCACCATCCGCTATAACATCGACGCCAATGTCGAGCGGACGGCAACGGCGATCGCGAACACCTGGAAAGAAGCGTTCGGCGCGGATGTGAAATTGCACAACCTCGACCCGGCTTCGCACAATTCCTACCTTCAGGAAGGCGGCGCGTTCCAGGTGTCGGCCAATTCCTTCCTGTGCGACTATCCGGATGCCGAGAACTTCCTGGTCCTGCCGATGAGCACCAGCACGATCTACAACTACTCGCACTACAAGAATCCAAAATACGACGAATTCATGCATGCGTCCTATGCGGAGCTCGATCCGGTGAAGCGCGCCGCGGCCATGCACGGTGCGGAATCGGCGCTGCTGGAAGACCAGCAGGTCATGCCGCTGCTGAACCCCGCCGATCTGTGGCTCGTTTCATCGCGGGTCCACGGCTACCAGGACAACGTCTCCAATGTTCACCTGAGTAAATTCATCAGCGTTCACGAATAAACCGCCTGAGCGAAATGAGCTGGCCAGAAGTCAGCTCACTTCGAACACTTCAAGAATTGACCTGAGTTGCGATCAGCACGGACGCAGACGCCAAGCTGTGATGAGGATTATCATGCCTGTACTAGAACGAATAAATTCCTTCAAGGATGAGCTTGTCGCAATCCGCCGGGACATTCATGAGTATCCCGAACTCGGCTTCGAGGAAGTCCGCACGTCGAAGATCGTTGCCGAGAAGCTGAAGAGTTGGGGCATCGAGGTTCACACCGAAATCGGCAAGACCGGCGTCGTCGGCGTCGTCAAGGGTTCGTCAGAAGGCACGCGCATGATCGGCCTGCGCGCCGATATGGATGCCTTGCCGATGGATGAGGAAACCAATCTCCCCTACGCCTCGAAGCATCCCGGCCGCTTCCATGGCTGCGGCCATGACGGCCACACGGCAATGCTTCTGGGCGCGGCCCGCTACCTTCAGGAGACGCGCAATTTTTCCGGCACCGCCGTCCTGATCTTCCAGCCGGCGGAGGAAGGGCTTGGCGGCGCGCGTGCCATGATCGCGGATAAGCTGTTCGACCGTTTCCCTTGCGACGAGATCTACGGCATCCACAATTCGCCGAACGGTTTCCCCAACCGGGTTGGCATCAAGCCGGGCATATCAATGGCTGGTGCAGACTTCTTCGACGTCCGCATCCGCGGCAAAGGCAGTCACGCCGCCAAGCCTGAAGCATCCAAGGACCCCATCCTGATCGCCTCGGTCATCGTGCAGATGCTGCAGACGATCGTCGCCCGCAATCTCGATCCGATGAAAGCTGCCGTATTGTCCGTGACGCGGATCAACTCCGGCACTGCCTACAATGTCATTCCGCAGGAATGCGTCATCGCCGGCACGTTGCGTTTCCTTGACCGCGAGGTCGCCGAAACCCTGCGCCAGCGCATGCGCGCTATTATTGCGGGGGTGGCGACGAGTTTCGATGTCGAGATCGAAGTCGATCTACGCAATGTCTTCGACGTCCTGGTCAACACCGAGGAACTGGTTGAAGGCTATGCCGCAGCCGCCCGCGATATCGTCGGCGCTGAAAATGTCGTGATGCGAAACGAAGCGGTCATGGGCAGCGAGGATTTCTCGGACATGCTCTTCCTGAAGCCGGGCGTTTACTGTCACCTGGGCCACGCTGAAACAGTTTCCGTCCACAACCCGGGCTTCCTGCTCGACGAGAACATCCTTCCGGTCGGGGCCAGTCTCTACGCCAGAATCGTGGAACGACGCCTGGCCGCCTGAACGGCGTATTCAAGCCTGTAGGCACTGAAATCGGAGTGGAATGGATGCGGTCCATTCCTCCGAACGAGAGAGCTATTTCGATCCGACACCGGAAGTCCCGTGCCGGCAAAAATCAAAACTGTAAGAACGAGGTCAAACCATGTCTGCTCCCAAAACTAGCCGGAAGAAAGCCATCGTCGTCGGAGCCGGAGCCGTCGGCGCAAGCAGCGCGGCATATCTTCAGCGCGACGGCTTCGATGTCACGATGTTCGACCCGGACGGCATGGGTCGGGGCTGCGGCGAAGGCACCGTCGGCATCTTCGCGACCAACATCATCGCGCCGGCCAGCTCCGAAGGTGGCGTCAAGGCGATGCTCGCGGCGGCGAAAAGTGACAAGCTCGACACGCTTATGGTGAACAAGCCGCATTTGCCCGATTTTCTACCCTGGCTGGCTTCGTTCGTGTCCGCGTCCGGCCCGCAGACTTTCGAAGCCGGCAAGAAGGTTCTGCAAGAGGCGCAAAGCCTGGCCGTCTCAACGGTCCGAGACATCATGGGCGGCGCTGCCTTTGACGCGCACGCCGAAGAGCGCGGCTGGATGTTCGCCTATGAGAGCGAAGAGGCATTCCAGGCGGCGCAGGGCGACCGCGATCTGCGTAAGCGCCATGGTGTCGTCCTCGAGGAAATCGGCGAGGCTGAAATACGAGAGCTTGAGCCCGATCTGCCGTCCATCTTCAAGCGCGCGACCCTGTTCCCCCGCGCATATCACACCGCCGACGTACGCAAGATGGTCTCGGCGATCGGCGATGTAGCGCTTCGCGGCGGCGCCACCCTGCAGCAGCGCGCGGTGGACGCGGTCCAGTGCCTGAGCGACGGTAGTTTCTCGGTGACGGCTGGCGGCGAAACCTTTGCGGCCGACGTCGTGGTCATTGCGGCGGGGCCGCACTCCTCTAAGTTTGCAGATGATCTGGGAAGCCCCATCCCGCATTCGGCGGAACGCGGTTACGGCGTGACCTTCCCGAAGGCCGCAATCAAGCTCAACCGGCCGGTGACGTTCACGAAGCAGAAGATGGTTGCAGCACCTATGGCGGCGGGGCTTCACCTGATCTCGACCGGTGAGTTCGCGCCACTGGAGACCGCCCCCGATTATCGCCATACCGATAATCTGACGGCGGCAGGCAGCAGCATCTTCGCAGGCCTGAACACCGAAGGCGCGAGCCGCTGGTCCGGCTGGCGCTCGACGGTGACCGACGGCCTGCCGGTCATCGGCGAGTCGCCGCGTCACAAGGGCCTGATGTTTGCCTTCGGTCATAGCCACCTCGGCCTGACGCTGGCGGGTTTGAGCGGATCGCTGATCAGTGCCCTGGCGATGGGTCGCAAGCCGGTCATGGACGTGGCGCCGTTCCGCGTCGACCGCTTCTCGCTGGTGCCCAAGGTCTGACCACGCAAAGCCATTCGACATGAAGCTTCGCCCCGGCTTTCGAGCTGGGGCGAGAGAAAGCCAAGGGACATTCGCATGATCAGATTATTTTACTCTCCCCGTTCGCCCTACGTCCGCAAGGTGATGATCGTGGCGCATGAGCTCGGTCTGGCTGAGCAGGTCGAGTTTATCGACTGCGCCGCGCACCCGATTGACCGCGATGCGTCGATCGTCAAGCACAACCCACTCGGTCAGGTTCCGACTGCGTTGCTCGACGATGGAACCATGCTCGCCGACAGCGGTGTCATCTGCCAGTACCTCGACGCAATGAAGCCAAGCAGCATGTTTCCGGTGAGCGGCCCCGCCCGCTGGCGCGCGCTGACCGACGAGGCGGTTGCCGACGGCGTGCTGGAAGCGCTGCTTCTGGCCCGCTACGAGATGGTCGTCCGTCCGTCGGAAAAGCTGTGGCCGGAATGGCGGGATGGACAGTTCGACAAGATGAACAAGAGCCTCGATGCGTTCGAACGCGCTGCCGGCGACCTCGGCAAGCGCTTCGACATCGGCACCATTGCCATCGCCTGCGCGCTCGGCTTCATCGATCAGGTGCCGTGTTTTATTGACATAGACTGGCGAACCAGCCGCCCGGCCTTGAGCGCCTGGTATGCGGCAGAGACGGCGAAACGGCCCTCGTTCCAGATCACCAAGGCCGAACGACCGGCTGCATAACATCTCAGAACGACACCATAGAACAACAAGGAGGAGGAATTGATGTCTCTGCTATCGCTATGCAAGCCCGCGAAGTTCGGACTGGCCTTGCTGATTTCGTGCAGCGCCCTGTTAGCCGGTGCGTCGGCGCAGGCGGAATCCGTGCTGCGTCGCGGCATAGTCGGCGAACCGAACGCCTTCGATCCGGCAAAGGCTTCGCTCTGGCACGAATACTATCTCATGAAGGACATTTTCGAGGGCTTGGTCAGCTACGATTCGACGGGCAAGATCGTTCCAGGCGTGGCGGAATCGTGGAGCACCAGTCCGGACGATACGGTCTACACGTTCAAGTTGCGGCCTGACGCGAAGTGGTCGGACGGCACGGCCGTCACCGCGCATGATTTCGTCTACTCGCTTCGCCGCGAACTGGATCCGGCGACCGCCGCGATGGACCCGCGCCTTCAGTTCCCGATCAAGAACGCTCGAGCCATCAACAAGGGCGAAATGCCGGCCGACCAACTCGGCGTGCGTGCGATCGACGACCACAATCTGGAAATTACACTGGAGCGCCCGACGCCCTATTATATCAATCTTGCGGCTCACGGCACGGCTTTGCCTGTCAACAGGGCGAATATCGAAAAGGACGGCAGCAAGTTCGCGCGGCCTGGCACGCTGGTCTCCAACGGACCGTTCAAGCTGGTGGAGCATGTCTCCAACGACCACATCACCCTGGCAAAGAACGAAGCCTATTGGGACGCCAAAAACGTCAAGCTCGACAAGGTGATCTTCACGCCGCTGGTCGATCAGGCCGCATCGGTTCGCCGCTTCGAAGCACGCGAAATCGACATGATCACCGGCTTCCCAGCCGCCGAGTTGGGGCGCCTTCGCAAGGCCTTTGGCGACGAAGTCCGCGTCTCGCCGAGCCTCACCGTCGAGTACTATGTCTTTGACACAAGGCAGCCTCCGTTCGACGACATCCGGCTTCGTCGCGCGCTATCGATGGTCATCGACCGCGATTTCCTCGCCAAGGAAATCTTCTACGATTCGGCAAAGCCGTCCTATTCCATGATGGCGCCCGGCATCCCGGCATATGGCGCGCCCTCAAAAGTGGATTTCGCCGATCTTTCCATGATCGACCGCGAAGACATGGCACTGGAGCTGATGAAGGAGGCCGGCTACGGCCCTGGCGGTAAGCCGCTCGACATCACCATCCGCTACAGCACCAGCGCCACGAACGAACAGGCGGCAACGGCGATTGCCAGCATGTGGAAAGAGGCGTTCGGCTTCAATGTCACGCTGCACAATCTCGACCTCGCCTCGCACTATGGCTACCTGCAGCAAGGTGGCGAATTTCAGGTAGCGCGCGCTTCCAGAACACCGGAATATGCTGATGCCGAGGCTACCCTGTCACTCGACTTGAGTAGCCAGAAGACCTACAATTACGGCCGATACAACAATCCCGAATATGACGCCCTGTTGGCCCGTTCCTATACGGAAGCGGACCCGTCAGTGCGTTCGGCTACTCTCCACAAGGCTGAATCCCTGCTCATGCACGATCAGGTCATCATGCCTTTGCTGAACATAGGAAATTTGTGGATGGTTGCGTCCAAGGTCGAGGGTTTCCACGACAACGCCCTGAATGAGCACCCAAGCAAATATCTGAGTGTCTCTGAATAGAAACCGGTAGCCGCTTCAAGAAGGCGATGGATAGGAGTTGCGGATGATTTTCTTCGTCCTGCGCCGTATGTTAAGTGCCGTTCCGACATTGTTCGTCGTCGCTACACTGTCGTTCTTCTTGATGCGGTTCGCGCCTGGCGGTCCGTTCTCGCTGGAACGGCCGCTGCCGCCCGAGACCATGGCGAATCTGATGAGGACCTACCACCTCGACGAGCCGTTGTGGCTTCAGTATGTCTATTACATACGCAATGCGCTGGTCGGCGATTTCGGCCCGAGCTATGTCTACAAGGACAGTACCGTTGCCGAACTGATCGGCAGCGGCCTGCCCTATTCGTTGCAACTGGGCAGTATGGCGTTGCTGCTGGGGTTGCTGGGCGGCGTCACCGTCGGCACGATCGCGGCGCTGCGCCAGAACAGCTTCATCGATTTCGCCGTGATGTCGGTGTCGACCATCGGCATTACCGTGCCGAACTTCGTCGTCGGACCAGTGCTGACCCTGATTTTCGCCATCGGGCTTGCCTGGCTGCCTGCCGGCGGTTGGGGTGACGGATCAGCAAGATATCTGCTGCTGCCCGTCATCACGCTGGCCCTGCCGCAATTGGCCGTCTACGCCCGTCTGATGCGCGGCTCGATGATCGAGGCGCTTCATGCCGATCACGTCCGCACCGCTCGCGCTTATGGCCTGCCGCCACGGGTCGTCGTTGTCATGCACGCGATGCGCGGCGCGCTGTTGCCGGTGGTGTCCTATATGGGGCCGAGCGCCGCCGCTTTGTTCACAGGCTCGGTGGTAGTCGAAACCATATACTCCGTTCCTGGGATCGGCCGCTACTTCGTGCTCGGCGCGCTCAACCGCGACTACACGCTGGTGATGGGTACCGTCATTCTCATCGCCGTTCTCGTCATTGTCTTCAACCTGCTGGTCGACATTCTCTATGGCCTGTTGGACCCGAGGGTACGCCATGACTGATGCCGTTTCCGTAACCGCACCGGCCGCGCCGACCGTCGGTCGCAGCCTGTTCCAGCTGGCGGCCATGCGCTTCCGGCGCAACCGTGCCGCGATGGCGAGCTGCGTCGTGCTGGCGATGATCACGCTGTTTTCTTTCCTCGGACCGTTCTTCGTCGCGCACAAATATGACCAAGTCTACTCGTCTTATGTCGCAATACCGCCGAGTCTCGAGGCGCGGCCAGCCGTTTCGACGCTTCGAGATGTGGCGGAAAGCATCGTCAAGCGTGCCCGGGTGACGCTTCTGGAGTTCTCGACAGAGGGTCAGGAATTCAGCGCGACGATCACGTCGCCATCCCCTATCGATCCACGCTCCATCCGCTACTTTGACCGGGTCGACGAATTTGCCGATACGCGGATTGTCGAGACGCTGGACGGCGGCAATACGTTGAAGCTGGCTGGCTCGCTCAACCGGCAGTACTTTCTATTTGGCACCGACACCAACGGCCGCGATCTTATGACCCGCATTATGCTCGGCGGGCAGATATCCATCGTCGTCGGCTTGCTGGCCAGCCTGGTGTCGCTCGGCATCGGCGTGCTCTACGGCGCGACTTCGGGCTATCTCGGCGGCCGTGTCGACAACGTCATGATGAGGCTGATCGAGATCCTTTATTCGCTGCCTTTCGTGTTCCTTGTCGTGGTGCTGGTGGTGTTCTTCGGTCGCAGCTTCATCTTGATCTTTATCACGATCGGCGCGGTGGAATGGCTCGACATGGCGCGTATCGTGCGCGGCCAGACGCTGGCGCTCAAGCGGCGGGAATTTGTTGGTGCAGCCGAAGCTCTTGGACTGTCCGACTGGCAAATTATCCGCCGGCATATCATTCCCAACACCATCGGCTCGGTCATTGTGTTCGTGACGGTGGTGGTACCCAAGGTCATCCTGCTGGAAAGCTTCCTGTCTTTCTTGGGATTGGGCGTGCAGGCGCCGCTGACCAGTTGGGGCGTGCTGATCTCGGACGGCGCCAATTCGATGCAGTCCGCGCCGTGGCTGCTGATTTTTCCTGCCGCATTTTTCGTAGTAGCGCTTTTTTCGTTGAATTTCATTGGCGACGGACTGCGCGACGCCCTTGATCCCAGGGATCGCTGACATGATGAACTCCACCATCACCGATACCCGCGCCAACAGCGTCGAAATGGCCGAAGTCCCCGACATGGTGCTGAGCGTGCGCGGCCTAACCGTAAATTTCACTACGCCGGACGGGACGGTTTCAGCGGTCAAGGGTATTGACCTCGACGTGCGCGCCGGAGAAACGCTGGCCGTGGTGGGCGAATCCGGTTCAGGCAAGAGCCAGAGCATGATGGGCATCATGGGACTTCTCGCCGCCAATGGCCGCGTCAGCGGGTCAGCCCGGTATCGCGGCCGCGAGCTGATTGGCGCGAGCGAGGCCGAACTCAACAAGGTGCGTGGCGCGCGCATTTCCATGATCTTCCAGGAGCCGATGACCTCGCTGGATCCGCTCTATACAATCGGGCGGCAGATTGCAGAACCTATCGTATACCACCGCGGCTGCAGTTTTTCGGCGGCTCGCAAGCAGGTGCTCGAACTGCTGGAACTGGTCGGAATTCCCGAGCCGGAACGGCGCATCGACAGCTATCCGCATGAGATGTCGGGTGGCCAGCGCCAGCGCGTCATGATCGCCATGGCGCTGGCCAACGAACCCGATCTGCTGATCGCGGACGAGCCGACCACCGCGCTCGACGTAACCATTCAGGCACAGATACTGGAACTGCTTGGTTCGCTTCAACGCCGCTTCGGCATGGCCATCGTGCTGATCACCCACGATCTCGGCGTCGTCCGCCATTTCGCCGAGCGCGTCATGGTGATGCGCAACGGCGAAGTGGTCGAACAAGGCTCAAGGAGCGATATCTTCGAGCGCCCGCAGGCCGACTACACGAGAATGCTGCTAGACGCTGAACCGAGCGGCCGTAAGGAGGCTCCGTCAGCTTCTGCGCCGGTCATTCTGGAAGCCAAGGACGTGGTCGTCGACTTCGGCCGCCGCCGCCGTTTTTCCAGCCCCAAATTCAATCCCATTCTGCGGGCCGTCGACCACATCTCCCTGCAACTGCGTCAGGGCCAGACCATCGGCATCGTCGGCGAATCCGGCTCTGGCAAGTCGACGCTGGGGCGCGCTTTGCTGCGCCTTGTGCCTAGTACCGGCGTTTATCGCTTCGACGATCAGGATATTTCCAATTTTGACAAGGCCGCGATGCGCCCGCTTCGCCGCCGACTGCAATTGGTGTTTCAGGACCCCTATGGCTCGCTTTCGCCACGCCTCACGGTCGGTGAAATCATCACCGAGGGCTTGCGCATCCACGAACCCTCCCTCGACAAGGCGGAACGCGACAGGCGTGCCATACTGGCACTTGCCGAGGTCGGGCTCGATCCGACGGCGCGCAACCGCTATCCGCATGAATTCTCCGGCGGCCAGCGCCAGCGCCTCGCCATTGCCAGGGCCATGATCATAAAGCCTAGCGTTGTCATTCTCGACGAACCGACCTCGGCGCTTGACCGATCCGTTCAGGGCCAGGTGATCGAACTGCTGCGCACGCTCCAGCTGACCCATGGCCTGTCCTATGTCTTCATCAGCCACGATCTGTCGGTGATCCGGGCGATTTCCGATTATGTAGTGGTCATGAAACGCGGCCGCATCGTTGAGGAAGGCACGACACAGGCCATCTTCGAAAAACCATGCGAGCCTTACACGAGAACGCTGATCGGCGCGGCGCTGAACTTGAAGGCTGTTGATGACGAGGCGGATTGCACCACTCGTTGACACAAGTGGAAAACCTCATGTCGCTTGGCATCTAGCTGGGTCTGCCTCACTTGCGTTGATTTTACGACTGACAGATTGCGTCTCTTCGATAGGAAGACGGGCAATAAGTTAGACTTTGTTGCCGGAGAAGAGCCGCCTCTCATCTTTGAGATGCGAGGATTTGCCGTTGATTTCTCCTAGGTGCGCCCGTCAATCGGGCATCCGTTTGTCTGCATGCGAGGAGCAGGCGAATTTCCCAGGCATCCGGCCCTGTCCGCGATCTCAACCCTTGTGATACCGGTCTTCGCCTTCAGCTGTGCGCATCTCTCGAGCGCCGTGCATCTGGCCCTGGCATGGGCCGGGAGGTCCTGCCCGCCGACGATGTTGCGGCGGCAGCGCGCAACGATCAACGGTCGACGGAAAGCAGGGCCGACCCGGCTTCGCTCATAAGGGTCTGAAGTCTTGCTTCGGCTCATTCCGGGGAGACTGACTTGATGCGCGGCATCAAGCTCGGTTTCTCGGAACCAAGGTATCGGAATTACAAATTTGTAAATACGTCCGAAGATTATATTGTTTATCTGAATAAAAACATTGAATGAGATGGGTCTTCTGACATCAAGATGAAAGAAGCATTATCAGTTTTTATTTCTGGAATTCGAGATCTTCTCCGTTCTTTCCTTATACATCGAAATATCAAATCAACCGTTCTGCTGAACGACCGCGGTCGAAACCCATTGTGACTTTGCGCGCCTTAAGGTGCTGCGAAGTCCATACCAACGAGAGTATGCAACAGGCATGAAAATCAAGGATATCCGCGTCAGCATCCATGCTTTCAAGAACTTCATCCCGATCATCAATAAGCCCATCGAGGATGACTATCGCATAATCTGCGAGATCGAGACCGACGACGGGCATGTAGGCTTCGGCATGGCGTCGCGGTTTCTCTGGCACGGCGTGGCCGGTATCGTCGCGCACCACATCGCCCCGGCCATCATGGGCATGGACCCGCGCGATCTCGAACTGATCCATGCTCGTCTCCAGCCGATCCTTTCGGAGCGCGGTCAGATGACAGGCATCAATCTTTCCGCGCTGTCTTGCGTCGACCTGGCGCTGTGGGACCTTATCGGCAAGCAGAGCGGCCGCACGGTCGCGCAGCTGCTGGGCGGGCACAAGGACTACGCTGACGCATACGTGACCTACGGTTTCCTCGCCTACAGCACAGACGAATTGATCGAGATGGCACGTCGCCTGATCGGCAAGGGGCATACGCGGCTCAAGATGCTCGTCGGGTCGAAGGCCGGCGTGGTCGAGGACGCCCGGCGTGTTCGCATGGTGCGCGAGGCGATCGGCGAGGACATCATGCTCGCAGTTGACGCCAATGAGAGCCTCAACGCCGAGAATGCGATGCGCCTGTGCCCGATGATACAGGACTACAACATCGCCTGGTTCGAGGACCCTCTGCGCCGCGTCGATGCGCGTGACCTCGGCATGCTGCGCAAGCGCACGACGATCCCGTTTTCGGCCGGCCAGATGGACGGCCATGTGCTCCGGTTCCGGGAGTGGGTGGAGCATGATGCGATCGACATTTTCATGCCCAACAGCATGTACAACGGCGGCATGACGGAGACCCGCAGGGTCGCTCATCTCGCCCAGGCCTACAACAAGCCTTTGTCCGACGCCGGCGGTGGCGGAATCTGGTGCCTGCATCACGTCGCGGGCTTCCGAAACGGCACGCTGGCCGAAATTCACCTCGGGTCAGAGCAGGTCGAAGAACAGATGTTCATCAATCCGCCCAAGGCGGAGAACGGTCGGGTCGCTATTCCAAATGCGCCCGGCTTTGGCGTCACACTCCACCGGGAACGGCTCAAGGAGACGCTCGTTCAGAAGTACCTTTAGACATTTCAAGAAACAAAAAAGAGAGGGAACTAAAATGCTTGATACTGTCAAACGTATCGCCGGAGGCGGTCTGCTCTTGTTGGGAGCAGCCTTGCTTGAGGCGCCGGCCAGCGCTGAGACGCTGACGCTGAAGATGTCCAGCCCTTCGCCGGTCACCACCATGGACACGATCATGTTGCAGGACATGGCCGACAAGCTCAAGGCCAAGTTGGGCGATGACTTCAAGAGTGACTTTCATCACAGTGCGGCGCTGGGTGACGAGGATGTCCATCAACAGCAGATCCGCACCGGCCAGATCGACATCACCACTTTGACCTCCGACGCGGTGCAACTTGATCCGTCCTGGGCCGTGTTCGATCTACCTTTCCTGTTCGGCGATCGCACCGACGTCGCGCGTATGGTCGATGGCGAGATTGGCGAAAAGCTTCGCCAGTCGATGCGAGAAAAGATCGGCGTGGAGGTCCTGGCCTTCGGCGAAATGGGTTTCAGGCAGATCACCAACAATGTGCGCCCGATCACCAAGCCGGAAGATCTGCAAGGCATTAAGTTGCGGGTGCCGGGAAGCCCGTCGCGGATGCTCATGTTCAAGACGCTTGGCGCAAACCCGATGACGATGAACTATGGCGAGATTTATCTTGCGCTTCAGAGCGGCACGATCGACGGCCAGGAAAACCCGCTGAACAATATTGTTACCAGTTCGATGCACGAGGTGCAGTCCTATCTGTCGCTCTCCAATCACGTCTACACACCTGTGACTCTCGTGATGAACGGCGCCAGGTTCGACAGCTTGAGCGACGAGCAGAAGGCTGTGGTGAAGGAGGCGGCCCTGGCGGCTGCAGTCGATTCGCGCAAGCTCGGCGAGCAGAAGGACCAGGAGCTGCTCGACAAGCTGAAGGCTGGAGGCAAGATCTCGATCAACGAGATCGATCGTTCCGCCTTCCAGGCCAAATCGGCGGCGATCTACGCCTCGGTGGAGGGCATTGCCGGCGCGGAGTTCACCAAGGCCGTGCTTGAGGCTGCCGCCTCCAAGTGATGCGATCGGAGCGCGTGGGTCGGATGCCCACGCGCTCCAATTGTTCAAGGCGGCCACCGCCAGGGCACTGCAAATGAATCAGGAGAATTTTTCATGACCGTTCGAGATGGCGGAGCGCCTGACGACCTCGCCCGCGCGATAACCAAGGCGTCGATCGAGGCAGAACTTTCAACTACGGTGGACGAAACCGGTATCGACAAATGGATAAACAGCGTCGTGGAGTTTTTCGGCGTTGTCGTGCTCCTCGCCATCACGCTTCTGGTTTTCGCCAATGCGGCCCTGCGCTACACGTTCAATTTCGGCATCATCTGGGCCGATGAAGTCGTGATAGCTCTGGTGCCGTGGCTGGCGATGCTGGGCATGTTCCTGTCGGTACGTCGGCGCGAGATCATCCGCATCGGCTCTCTGGTGGACCGTCTGGCGCCACGCTCGCGCCGCTTGCTGCGGATCGTGACGGAACTCGCCTCCACGGCAGCCTTCGGCTACCTGACCATAATGTCCTTCAACTATCTGTTGCTCTTCGGTTCGGATCGCTCCGTCTATCTGGACATGTCGGCAGGCTGGTTCACCTCCGCCATGTTTATCGGGGCAGGACTTGTCTGTCTGGCCTTCCTCGCTGAAGCGGTAAGTCATTTCCGCCGCGGCGATGACGATAAGGAGATCGACGCGCAACATCCCGTGACTGCCGGAGGACTGTGATGATCGGCGCTTCCATCGGTATCGTCTCGCTCGTCGGCTTTCTCGTCGCGGGTGTCCCCATGATCGCCGCGCTGATGATCGCGGTCAGCATCAGCCTTTTCCTCGGCAATCAGTGGGGACTGGTTCTGCCACAGAACATGGTCGCCGGCATGAGCAGTTATACGCTCATTTCGTTCCCGCTCTTCGTGCTTGGCGGCATCTACATGAACGCCGGCGGAATATCCGGCAAACTGTTCAATTTTGCCCGATCGCTGGTCGGCTGGATGAAAGGCGGCCTGGCACAAGTCGACGTGCTGACCAGCATCTTCTTCGGCGGCATGGTCGGTTCTTCCACGGCCGACCTTGCCGGGAGTGCCTCGATCCTCATCCCTGAGATGAAAAAGGAAGGATACAGCGCGCCATTTGCTGCGGCTGTCAGCGCCTCGTCGGCCGGTGTGGGGCCTCTGATCCCGCCAAGTTCACCTGCAATCCTGTATGCAGCCGTTACCGGTACCTCGCTAGGTGCACTATTTTTGGCCGGGCTTATCCCGGGTCTGCTCCTTGGGGCATGTTTCATGATCGCCGTCGGCTATCTCGCGCGCAAGAACGGCTATCCGACGTTCGGCCGATTTTCCTTTGCCGAGTTCTGGCGCACGGCACTCGCGGCCAGCCTTGCCTTCGGCATGCCGGGCATCATCGTTGGCGGATTGGTACTCGGCATTTTCACACCTTCTGAAGCCGGCGCTTTCGGTGCGGTCTACGCTGCATTCCTGTCGCTGTTCGTTTATCGCTCGCTTGACTGGAAGGGCCTCTACCGGGCAACCGTGGCTGGTGTTCAGCTTTCGGGTGAGCTGCTTCTCATCGTCAGCTTGTCGGCGGCCTTGGGTTCGGTGCTGTCGGCCGCGCATGTACCGGCAGCCCTGGCATCGCTGATCGATGTCCTGCCCATCGGCGACAGCACCTTCATGCGCCTTTGCGCGCTGATGGTCGTAGCGATCATTGCAGGCATGTTTCTCGATCCGTTGATCCCGGTCCTGGTGCCAATTCTACTGCCGACGCTTATTGCCTTCGAAATCGACCTCGTGCATTTCGGCGTGCTGATGGTCATGGCCGTTGTCATCGGACAGGTGACACCGCCGGTCGCCATGTCGCTCATGATCGCCGGTCGCATAGCCAAGTGTGATCAGATCGAGGTGTTCCGGGCCAACATGCCATTCTTCATAGTGACATTGTTGTTCACGGTGCTTTTGATGGCGGTTCCGGAGCTGGCGACGTGGTTTCCGAACTTGATGGCGGACTAGTCAGACTGATGAGGCAGAGCCGTGAGCTTCCACGGCACTGTTGTCGATAGTGCCCGAACGGGTATGCCACTGACATGGAAAAGGGACCGATCGGACCCTTTTCCGGTCCTGCCGGGAGCCGAAGCTGATCCTATCGGTCGGCGAACTCACCAGGTGGAAGTTGTGGGAGCCGCAACTGGACGCTTACGTGTCGCGCGGGATCAACCCGTCGGTCGCGCCGTCCTATGGAGTGCCGCGATCTGTAAGGGCGCCGACGCCTTGACAGTAAAATTCACAGCCGCCATCGTCCGCGATGGTTTCTTACGCAATCGTCCAACCGGCGCCGCGAGGAATACCTAGCTTGAATACCAACCTAGCTCAGGGCCTTGTGAACGATCTCGATTTACGTACCTTTTCGATGCGGTTTACGTTGCGGCAGCTCGCCTACTTCGTGGCTGCGGGCGAGGTGGGTGGAGTTACTCTGGCCTCGGAACGCATCAACATTTCCCAGCCAGCTATTTCGGCTGCCATCTCTCAGCTCGAAGCCGAGTTTGGCCTCCAACTCTTCGTCCGCCATCATGCGCAGGGATTGTCCCTGACGCCGGCAGGTCAACGCTTTTTGCATGCCGCCAAGGCACTTCTGCAGCAGGCCGAGAATATTCATGGCATTGCCGACGAAGTGACTCAGTCTGCTTCTGGCCCCCTGAATGTTGGCTGGTTTCGTACTCTCTCGCCGATGCTCATTCCCGAGCTCTGCAAGAGGTTCATGCTTCAAAGCCCGGCAGTCAGACTGCAGGTCTGCGAGGAGGACGAAGCCACATTGATGGCGAAGCTGCGTCGGGCAGAGATCGACTTGGCACTCACCTATGCCATACATCTCACCGACGACATCGCCTTCGAGCCGCTGGCAGAGCTGCCGATCTACGTTCTATTGGCTTCGGACGATCCGCTTGCGCAGAGAGAATCGATCTCGCTATTTGAAGTCGCCGCAAAGCCGTTCATTCAGCTGGATATGCCGCTAAGCAAGGAGTATTTTCTCTCGCTTTTCATGATGGAGGGCCTCACTCCGTACATTGCGGCAAAGTTTGAGTATCCCGAGACAGTTCGTAGTTTCGTAGGTTCTGGCTTTGGCTATTCACTGACGACAGCGAGGCCAATCAGTATGGTTGCCCTCACTGGCAAAGGCTTGTCCTATGTACGGCTGCAGGGCGATTATCCCCTTATGGTTCTCGGCATTGCAAGCCTGAAGGGGTTGCGCATGACACGTGCTGCAGAGAGCTTCGTAGACATTTGCCGCGCGCTGATTTCGACTAAGGATCTGCCGGGCATGTCTCCTTGGCGCTGAGCTGTTGAGTGAGGGCCTGCGCCTGCCCGGCTTGTTTGAAAGCCCCGCAACATCGACATGCCCCACTCGGATCAGTGCGCGTGTTCGATCGAGCCTTGCGACATGACGCGCGCCAACCTGGAAATCGTCAGCCAGCAGCACGCTCGCACGGTCGCCCGCCAAGCCTGCCTCCGCGCCGAGCTGCTGGGCCTTGCGGAAAATCACAATGCCGGACAGCCGGGTGATGCGGGTCAACGATCCCGACGTCGCCGTCATCCTCGAGGGAAAACAGGAGCCGCTCCGAGGCCCTTGCAGGCCTGAAGTCGCAACAGCCTACGTCCCAGCGACTTTAGGCGAATGCTCGGAAGCATAAAAGACAAATGATTACAATTATTTAGGGGATGGCGGAGAGAGCGGGATTCGAACCCGCGTTACGGTCTCCCGTAAACACACTTTCCAGGCGTGCGCCTTCAACCACTCGGCCACCTCTCCGCATGCGCGCTTTGCGCCGGCTGGTTATGCCGGGCCGGTTGGGAGTGCACGCATCTCCTTGGCGTCGGCTCGTTGAGCCGTCATTCGGGTGCGGCCAACCTGCCGGGCACCCATCGCCTGCCACCGAACACATTGAGCATCCGACTGCGGGGCTCATCTAGTCGATCCTGCGCCACTTGCCAAGCGCTGACGTGGCAAATGTTATCAGGCAAAATGATCGGGGTCGCGCGCAGCACCACGAACGGGGCGGGCCGCGACCGCAGGGCGATGGTCCAGGGCCGTGATCGGCCTTCTTGCAAGTGGCTGGCGCTCTGTCACAAAGTGCGGGGCAGGGGAGATTCGATGCCGTCCGAGAACGAACCGTCCGGCTGGGACATCTGGCGCTGGCTGCCGGTGGCATGGCTTTGCCTTGTCATGGCGCTCAGCGCACGCGGCATCGACGCCAGCATCGGCATCATGCTGGATTTCTCGATGCCGGCGGCGGTGTTGTACCTGATTTATGCCTCGGTCGGCTTCAGCGCGGTGACCATCGCCTGGGGGATTTATCTGCTTGTCCTTGCCTACAATCGCGATGTTCGCTTCCCGCGCAACTTCACCATCTGGCAATGGACGATCATCGCCTTCCTGGTGGCCAAGCAGATCTATGTCCTTGTCATGCCCGACTTCGCCTTTGGCCTTGTCGGTCTCGCCTGGGACGGCGGCGAGATCGCGATAGGCCTTGTTATGATCTGGCTGGTCAGCCGACAGGATCAACCGCGTGCCTTGGTAGGGAATGACGAACGCGCCCGTCCCGGCCTGCTGGTTTCGCTTTTCGCTGGTCTTATCGGCGTCATCGTCGGCGGGGCGGTCGGTGCAGTGGCCGGGCTTGCGGCCGGCACCGGCATTTCCGAGGTCACCGACATCAGCTGCTTCGAGGGCGCTTGCGGCTACTTCGTAGTGCTGGTCGGCCTGGTCGGCGGGCTGATCGGCGCGATAGGTGGCGGCATCTTCGCCGTTTGGCGCATCAATCGCCGCAGGCCCAAGGTCGCCGCCTAGCCATTTGCCTGTCAATTCGGCGTGTCCGTGATTGCGCCCGGGCGCCGCACACCCTATTTCTGCTGTCGAAACCGGTATCCTAGGGCCTCGCATGATCCGCTTCGTGTTCCGACTTGCCGCAGCGATCGCGCTTTCGGTGGCCGTCATCATGGCAGTGCTCGACGCCACCCGCACGGTGGCCGTGTCGCGGCTGGTGATGACCCCGCTCGACACCAGCTGGCAGACGGCCTCGCCGAGCACGCTTGCCGCGACCGAGGCTTTCGTCCGCGAAAAGACGGGCCCCGCATTGTGGGATGCGGCCATCGTGCCGGTGCTCAATCTTCCCGGCTTCGCGGTCTTCGCCGTCCTGGCTTTCCTGCTCTACGCGATAGGCCACAGGCGGCGCCCGGGCCGCTTCACTGCCGAAGTCTGACCGCCGGCCGCTGCCGCGGCGCGACAGGGTTTCGGCTCTATGAGAAAGGCAGACTCCCGATGTTTTTCCTGAGCGACATGCTGAACAAGAAGCTCAAGCTGCCGGTGCCCGGCGAGGCACTGCCCGGCCGCGAGCGACCGCTTCCGACCGCCAACAAGCATCATGTCTCCAAGCGCCCGCTCAAGGGGCCTTACCCCGAGGGGTTCGAGCAGGCGCTGTTCGGCCTCGGCTGCTTCTGGGGCGCCGAGCGGCTGTTCTGGCAGACGCCAGGCGTCTGGGTGACGGCTGTCGGCTATGCCGGCGGGCTTACCCCCAATCCGACCTACCAGGAGACCTGCACCGGCCTCACCGGCCATGCCGAGGTCGTGCTTGTCGTCTTCGACCCCAAGGAGGTCGCCTACGCCGATCTGCTGAAGATCTTCTGGGAGAGCCACGACCCGACGCAGGGCATGCGCCAGGGCAACGATGTCGGTACCACCTACCGCTCGGCGATCTACACCTTCTCCGACGCCCAGCAGGCGGAGGCGATCGCCTCGCGCGATGCCTATCAGGCGGCGCTCAAGGGGGCGGGGCGCGACAAGATCACCACCGAGATCGCAGCCGCGCCGGAGTTCTATTTCGCCGAAGAGGATCACCAGCAGTATCTGGCCAAGAATCCCTATGGCTATTGCGGCCTGAAGGGCACCGGCGTTGCTTGCGCGATCCCTCAGCGGGCCGCCATTTAGGCATTCGTTTCACACACCATTTGCGACGCCTGTGCATTTTTCCAAAAGGTCAAGATTCCGCGTGAATTTTGTCTTGGCCCGTGCAAGAAATGGCTATGCGTGGGGGGATAGGGCCCTCGCCATGTGCTGTGCGGCAACCGGAGGAACGGTGCGTGCGGCGATCGCAAAAAGACAACCGACAGGGTGTGGATCACATGAAACGTATCGTTCTCGGCCTTCTGGCGGCTACCGCCATGTGTCTTCCGGCGTTTGCCGCTGATGTCCAGCCGGCACTGCTCTACGATCTCGGCGGCAAGTTCGACAAGTCGTTCAACGAAGCGTCCTTCAACGGCGCGGAAAAGTTCAAGGCCGAGACCGGCATCTCCTATGTCGAGTTCGAAGTCTCCAATGCCTCGCAGCGCGACCAGGCGTTGCGCCGCTTTGCCGAGGACGGCCGCAACCCGATCGTCATGGCCGGCTTCGCCTGGTCCGAGGCGCTCGACAAGGTGGCGACCGACTATCCGGACCTCAAGTTCGCCATCATCGACATGGTCGTCGAAAAGCCCAACGTGAAGTCGATCGTCTTCAAGGAACATGAAGGTTCCTACCTCGTCGGCGTGATGGCGGCGCTCGCCTCCACCACCAAGAAGGTCGGCTTCGTCGGCGGCATGGACGTTCCGCTGATCCGTAAGTTCGGCTGCGGTTACGTTGGCGGCGCCAAGGCTGCCGGTGCCACCGAAGTCATCCAGAACATGACCGGCGACACGCCGGCTGCATGGAACGACCCGACCAAGGGCGGTGAAATCACCAAGACGCAGATCTCGCAGGGCGCCGACGTGGTTTACGCCGCTGCCGGCGGCACCGGCGTCGGCGTGCTCCAGGCTGCGGCAGATGCCGGCAAGCTCGGCATCGGCGTCGATTCCAACCAGAATGGCCTGCAGCCCGGCAAGGTGCTGACCTCGATGCTCAAGCGCGTCGACGTTGCCGTCTACAACGCCTTCATGGATGCCAAGAACGACAAGTTCGAAGGCGGCATCAACAATCTCGGCCTCAAGGAAGGCGGCGTCGACTACGCCATGGACGACAACAACAAGGCGCTCGTCACCGACGAGATGAAGGCTGCGGTCGAAAAGGCCAAGGCCGACATCATCGCCGGTACCGTCCAGGTCCACGACTACACCTCGGACGACAAGTGCCCCTATTGATCGGCTGAAGACCGGAAATGCGAACCACCGGGCTGTGCCTGGTGGTTCGTTTCGTTCAGGCAGGAGAATTTCACGGAGCTCGCCACCGGCGGGAGGATGTGATGGCCAAGGTCACCGGCATAGGCGGTTTCTTCTTTCGCGCCAGAGAGCCCCAGTCGCTCGCCGCCTGGTACGAGAAGCATCTCGGTATCCTCGACATCGCCAAGGAAGTCTGGAAGCAGCAGGCGGGTCCGACCGTGTTTGCACCCTTCAGCCACGACACCGACTATTTCGGGCGCGCCGAACAGCAATGGCTGATCAACCTGCGCGTCGACGATCTCGATGGCATGATGGCCGACCTCACGGCGGCGGGAATAGCAGTCGAGACGCGTGCCGAATGGGATTCCGAGGTCGGGCGCTTCTGCCGCATCCACGATCCCGAGGGCAACCCGATCGAGCTGTGGCAACCGTCTGATGCGGCCGGCCTGACCTGAAAGCCTTGGCAGCGTGCGGTTCTACCAGTGCGGAGGTTTCGTCACCGGCGTGTCGGGCAGGGTCTGCTCCTCGAGGACGAGGAAGCGGTCGGCCAGCGCGTCGAGCTTCTTCTGCAGGCGGTCGATCACCTTCCACTGCTCCGCGACCTGGCCCGAAAGCTCCTCGATCACGTGCTCCTGTTCGGCATTGCGGATTTCCAGCGTCGTCAGCCGATCCTGTGGCGTGGTCATGGTCAATGCTCCTCGGTCCGCAATGGTCGGGACCAGTTGAAAGTGGGCATCCGCGCCCGGTTTGTCGAGTACGGGAGCCGAGCCGATTGGCAGGGCAGGGCGACCGTGCTAGCTCTTCGGACAAGCCATAACAAGAACATAAGAACCTGAGGTGGGACGGTCGAATGGCTGAAAATGCGATCGAGCTGATCGGCATCAACAAGAGTTTCGGCGCCGTGCGCGCCAACCGCGACATCGCGCTCGAAATTCCGCGCGGCACCATCCACGGCATCATCGGCGAGAACGGAGCCGGCAAGTCGACGCTGATGTCGATCCTGTACGGTTTCTACCAGGCCGACAGCGGCGAAATCCGTGTCAACGGCAAGCCGACGGCGATCAAGACACCGAACGACGCCATCGCCGCCGGCATCGGCATGGTCCACCAGCACTTCATGCTGGTCGAGAACTTCTCGGTGCTGGAGAACGTCATCCTTGGCGCCGAGGGCGAGGCCCTGCTGACGAAGTCGATCGCCAAGGCGCGCTCGGAACTGCGCCGCCTGGAGAAGGAATACGGCCTCGAGGTCGATCCCGACGCGCTCATCGAAGAACTGCCGGTCGGGCTCCAGCAACGCGTCGAAATCCTCAAGGCGCTTTATCGCGGCGCCGAGATACTGATCCTCGACGAGCCGACGGGCGTGCTGACCCCGGCCGAGGCCGACCACCTGTTCCGCATCCTCGAGCAGCTCAAGGAGCAGGGCAAGACGGTGGTGCTGATCACGCACAAGCTGCGCGAGATCATGGCCATCACCGATAATGTCTCGGTCATGCGCCAGGGCACGATGGTGGCGACACGCAAGACCAGCGAGACCACGGTCGAGGAGTTGGCCGAGCTGATGGTCGGCCGCCGCGTCCTGCTGCGCGTCGAAAAGGGCGAGGCAAAGCCCGGCGCGGTCAAGCTTGCGGTCAAGAACCTGACGGTCAAGGACTCGCGCGGCGTCACCATGGTCGACGACGTCTCCTTCGACATTCGCGCCGGCGAGATCGTCGGCATTGCCGGTGTTGCCGGCAACGGCCAGTCAGAACTGATGGAAGCCGTTTCCGGCATCCGCAAGGCGGTGTCCGGTACGGTCATGCTCGATGGCACGCCGATCGACCTGACCGGCCAGGCCGACCCGGGCGAACTGCGCGACCGTGGCCTCGCCCATGTGCCGGAGGACCGGCATCACGTCGGCCTGGTGCTCGCCTTCGACGAAAGCGAGAACTCGATCCTCGGCTATCACGACAAGCCGCAATATCTGAAGGGCCCGTTCCTCAATCTCGAGGCGATCCAGAAGGACGCGCAGGACAAGATCGAGAAATACGACATCCGCCCGGCCAATCCCCGGCTCAAGACCGCCAATTTCTCCGGCGGCAACCAGCAGAAGATCGTGCTCGCCCGCGAGATCGAGCAGGACCCCGGCGTCCTGATCGTCGGCCAGCCAACCCGCGGCGTCGATGTCGGCGCCATCGAATTCATACACAAGCGGCTGATCGCCATGCGCGATCAGGGCAAGGCCGTGCTGCTGATCTCCGTCGAGCTCGACGAGATCCGCTCGCTCTCCGACCGCATCCTGGTGATGTTCGCCGGCCGCGTCGTCGGCGAGCGCGGACCCGAAACCAGCGAAGGCGAGCTTGGTCTGCTGATGGCCGGCGTCGAGCACAAGGAAGCCGCCGAATGAGCACGCCTTACGCAAAACTGCCGGCATGGGCCGACTACGGCCTCATTCCCCTCATCAACCTGCTTGTTGCCTTTGCGGTGGCCGGCCTTGTGGTGCTGCTCGTCGGCGAAAACCCGCTGCGTGCCGCCGTCATCCTCGTCGAGGGCGCTTTCGGTAGCGGCCAGGGCATTGCCTACACGCTCTACTACGCCACCAACTTCATCTTCACCGGCCTTGCTGTGGCGGTCGCCTTCCATTGCGGCCTGTTCAACATCGGCGGCGAAGGCCAAGCCTATATCGCCGGCCTCGGCATCGCCATCGTTGTCCTGGCCTTCGACAGCACGCTGCCATGGTGGGTCGTCTTCCCGATGGCGATCATAGCCTCGGCGCTGTTCGGCGCGCTGTGGGCGCTGATCCCGGCCTATCTCCAGGCCAAACGCGGCTCGCACATCGTCATCACCACCATCATGTTCAACTTCATCGCCGCCTCCGTGATGGTCTACATGCTGGTCAACGTGTTGAAGCCCGCCGGGTCGATGGCGCCGCAAACGCGCCAATTCCTCGAAGGCGGGCAACTGCCCAAGCTCGGCTGGCTGCTGGCCGAGTTCGGCCTCAAGGTCAGGCCGTCGGCGCCGCTCAACATCTCGTTCCTGCTGGCGCTGGCCATGGCCTTCCTGGTCTGGGTGCTGATCTGGCGCACCAAGCTCGGCTACGAAATCCGCACTTACGGCTTCAGCTCGAAGGCTGCGCGTTATGCCGGAATTTCGGAAACCCGCATCATCATCGTCACCATGCTGATCTCCGGCGCCCTGGCCGGCATGATGGCGCTCAACCCGATCATGGGCGACCAGCACAACGTTCCGCTCGACTTCGCCGGCGGGGCCGGTTTCGTCGGTATCGCGGTTGCGCTGATGGGCCGCTCGCATCCGGTCGGCATCGTGCCGGCGGCGATCCTGTTCGGCATGCTCTATCAGGGCGGTGCCGAACTCGCCTTCGAGATGCCGAACATCAGCCGCGACATGATCGTCATCATCCAGGGCTTGGTCATCCTGTTTGCCGGTGCGCTGGAAAACATGTTCCGCCCGACGATCCAGGGCATCTTCGCGAGCTTCAGTCCACGATCGGTCGGCATCGCGGCCAAAGGGGAGCGTGCCTGAAATGGAATTCGTCGACACGCTCATCAACATCCTGAACTCGACGATCCGCGTTTCGGTGCCATTGCTGCTCGCCTGCCTGGCCGGCCTCTATTCCGAACGCGCCGGCGTCTTCGACATCGGCCTCGAGGGCAAGATGCTGGCCGGCGCCTTTGCCGGTGCTGCTGCCGCTGCCGTCTTTGCCTCGGCATGGATCGGCCTGCTCGTCGCCGTGCTGGTCTCGGTCGGCATGGCGCTGATCCACGGCTTTGCCTCGATCACCCACCGGGGCAACCAGATCGTCTCGGGCGTTGCCATCAATTTCATCGCCGCCGGCTCGACGATCATCCTCGGACAGGCCTGGTTCCAGCAGGGCGGCCGCACGCCCTCACTGCCGCCCGAAGGTCGCTTCGGCGCCATCCACCTGCCGGGTGCCGATGCCCTGCGCGATGTGCCGATCATTGGCCAGCTCTATTCCGGCCTGCTGTCGGGCCATTCGCTGCTGACCTACGTCGCCTTCCTGGCGGTGCCGTTCACCTGGTGGGTGCTGTTCCGTACCCGCTTCGGCCTGCGCCTGCGCGCCGTCGGCGAAAATCCGGCAGCTGTCGACACGGCGGGCATTTCTGTCGCCTGGCTGCGCTATCGTGCGGTCATCTGCACCGGCATCCTGACAGGCCTAGCCGGTTCCTACATGGCGCTCGCCCAGAACGCCGGCTTCGTCAAGGACATGACCGCCGGCCGCGGTTACATCGCGCTCGCCGCCCTGATCTTCGCCAAGTGGAAACCGGTGCCGGCGATGTTCGCCTGCCTGCTGTTCGGCTTCCTCGACGCGCTGTCGATCCGCCTGCAGGGCTCGCCCTTGCCGGTCATCGGCAAGGTGCCGGTGCAACTGATGCAGGCGCTGCCCTACATCCTCACCGTCATCCTGCTCGCCGGCTTCATCGGCAAGGCCATCCCGCCGCGCGCCGGCGGCGTGCCTTATGTCAAGGAGCGCTGAACGTGGTCGCATTTACCCCCACCCCTAACCCCTCCCCACAAGGGGGAGGGGAACAACGAAGCGCCACCGCCAAGTTCCCCTCCCCCTTGTGGGGAGGGGCTAGGGGTGGGGGTATCCATTCAGTTAGGTGCCTCCGCCATGAGCCATGACCTTTTCGAAGCCGCCCGCGCCGCCATGGCCAAGGCCTACGCACCCTATTCGAAATTCCCGGTCGGTGCGGCACTGCGCACCGAAGACGGACGTGTCTTTGCCGGCGCCAATATCGAGGTCGCCTCCTATCCCGAGGGCTGGTGCGCCGAGACCACGGCACTTGGCCACTACATCATGGCCGGCGGCGGCAAGATCACCGAGATCGCCGTCGTTGCCGAGCGCATGGCCCGCATCACCCCGTGCGGCGGCTGCCGCCAACGCCTCGCCGAATTCACCAGCCCCGACACCAAGCTCTATCTCTGCGACGATGCCGGCATCGTCGAAACCGTGACCATGGGTCAGATGCTGCCTTATGGCTTCGAAGGCGAGATGCTCAAATGAAGGAAGCCGTCGATCGCCTTGTCGAGCAGCTCGACGGTCTCGCCCCGGCAACCGCCATGGTGCTGGGCTCCGGCCTCGGCGGTCTCGTCGATGAGGTCGAAAACGCCGTTCGCATTCCTTACGCCGCCTTGCCCGGTTTCCCCAGGAGCGGCGTCACCGGTCATGCCGGCGAATTGGTCGCCGGGCTGTTTGGTGGCCGGCCTGTGGTCATGATGGCCGGCCGTGCCCATTATTACGAGCATGGTGACGCCTCGGTGATGCGTCCGGCGCTCGAGACTCTCGCCGGTATCGGCGTCACCAAGCTGGTGCTGACCAATGCGGCGGGCTCTGTCGATCCCGAAATGCTGCCCGGTTCGATCATGCTGATCGAGGACCACATCAATTTCGCCGGCACCAACCCGCTGTTCGGCGAGCCCACCGACCGCCGCTTCGTCGGCCTGACCGAGGCCTATGACGGCCGCCTGCGCAAGGCCTTCGAGGCCGCCGCCGATGCCGCCGCGATCGAACTGCACAAGGGCGTCTACATGTGGTTCTCCGGCCCGTCCTTCGAGACCCCGGCCGAGATCCGCATGGCCCGCATGTTCGGCGCCAATGCAGTTGGCATGTCTACCGTGCCGGAAGCGATCATCGCCCGCTTTCTCGGCCTTCGTGTCGTCGCCTGCTCGGTCATCACCAACCTTGCCGCCGGCATGACCGGCGCCGAGCTGTCACATCGCGAGACCAAGGACATGGCGCCCATCGGCGGCGCCCGCCTCGCCACCGTGCTGCGCAAGGCCTTCGAGAAAGGCTCGTTTGATGAGTAAGCGTTGGGTGGCGCCGGCGAGGAACGCTGCGTTCCTTCACGCCCCCCTCTGGCCTGCCGGCCATCTCCCCCTCAAGGGGGGAGATCAAGCCTTAGCAGACGCCTCGCCCAATCGTCAGCGGCAGAATGGAATCTCCTTGTCGGCCAAAGTGCCCCAAGTTGCAGGAATTGGCGCGGCGTTGACGAGACTGATCTCCCCCCTTGAGGGGGAGATGGCCGGCAGGCCAGAGGGGGGCAACATGGAGCGCCAACCTTCGCCGACCGCGAGCGCCTTCTGATGCTCCCCCAGGAAATCATCCGCCGCAAGCGCGACGGCAAGCCGCTGGGCGCCGACGAGATCAAAGCCTTCGTCGGCGGCGTCACCTCGGGCACAGTCTCCGAAGGCCAGATCGCGGCCTTCGGCATGGCTGTCTTCTTCAACGGCATGAGCCGCGACGAGGCTGTGGCGCTGACCATTGCCATGCGCGACTCCGGCGATGTGCTCGACTGGTCCGACCTGCCCGGTCCCGTCACCGACAAGCATTCCACCGGCGGCGTCGGCGACAACGTCTCCTTGATGCTCGCCCCCATCGTCGCCGCCTGTGGCGCCTATGTGCCGATGATCTCGGGCCGTGGCCTCGGCCATACCGGCGGCACGCTCGACAAGATGGACTCGATCCCGGGCTATGCCAGCCAGCCCGATCTCGCGCTGTTCCGGCGCACGGTGCGCGAGGCCGGCTGCGCCATCATCGGCCAGACCGCCGACCTCGCCCCTGCCGACAAGCGCTTTTACGGCGTCCGCGACGTCACCGCCACGGTCGAATCCGTGCCGCTCATCACTGCCTCGATCCTGTCCAAGAAACTGGCCGCCGGCCTCGGCTCGCTGGTGCTCGACGTCAAGCTTGGCAACGGCGCCTTCATGGAAAAGACGCGCGACGCATCGGCACTCGCCACCAGCCTCGTCGAGGTTGCCAACGGTGCGGGCCTCAGGACCACGGCGCTGATCACCGGCATGAACGAGCCGCTGGCCTCCGCCGCCGGCAATGCCGTCGAGGTCCAGAACGCCGTCGATTTTCTCACCGGCCGCTTCCGCGATCCGCGCCTCGAGGAGGTCACGCTGGCGCTCGCCGCCGAGATGCTGCTTTCGGCCGGCCGGGCCACCTCGCAACGCGAGGGGTTGGCGCGGGCGCGCACTGCGCTCGACGATGGCACCGCCGCCGACATCTTCGGCCGCATGGTCTCAATTCTGGGCGGGCCGGCCGACTTCGTGGCGAACCCGCCCAAGTACCTGCCCAAAGCAGATGTAGAATTCGCCGTGACGGCCCCGCGCAACGGCTTCGTGACTGCCATCGCCACCCGTGACGTCGGCCTTGCCGTGGTAGCGCTCGGTGGCGGGCGCACTCGGCCGCAGGACAAGGTCGACCACGCCGTTGGCATCACGCGGCTGCTGCCGGTGGGTGCGGAGGTCAACAAGGGCGACACCCTGGCACTCGTCCATGCCCGCAGTGCTTCCGATGCCGAGGCCGCCGCAGCCGCCGTGCGCGCCGCCTACGGTCTTGGCGAGGCAAAGCCCGCTGCCGCCAAGGTCATCGCCAGGCGCATCGCGCCGCGCAGCTAAGTCTGGCCACGCGGCGCCAAAGGCACGTCCAGTATCATCAGCGTGCGTGCTTGCGGCCGAAGCAGGCGACGGCCAGTGCGGCCAGAAGTGTGGCTGCGGCGCTGTAGATGAAGGCGCTGTTGACGCCGGTGTTGTCCACGAGCAGGCCGCCGAAGACAGCGCCCAGCGCGATCGCCACCTGGAACGTCGCCACCATCAGGCCGCCGGCGCTTTCAGCCTGGTCGGGCGCGGCACGTACCATCCACGTCTGCACGCCCACCGGCACGGCCCCGAAGGCAAAGCCCCAGGCAGCGATGGCGATGGTCGAGATAGTCGGCGACACGCCCGCGAGCAGGAGCGCGAGTGCGGCAATCGAGATGAGCAGGGGAGCCAGCGTCACCGCCGACTTCAGGCTGCGCTCGGCAAGGAACCCGCCGCCAAGATTGCCGAAGAAGCCGCCGATGCCGAACGCCAGCAGCACGAGCGAGATGGTCTCGATGCCGAGCGCCGGCACCTGTTCGAGGAAGGCACGGAAATAGGTGAAGCCGGCGAAATGGCCCGACGCGGTCAGGATCACCAGGAGCAGGCCGACCCGGATCATCGGGTTCTTGCTCACGTCGAGCAAGGCGCCGAAGCTCGCAATGCCGATGGGCGGCAGCTTAGGCAGCGTGGCGAATTGCACGATCAGCGTGACCACGCCGACGCCTGCCGCGATGACGAAGGCGCTGCGCCAGCCCCAGACATCGCCGACATAGGCGCCCACGGGTGCGGCGCAGACAGTCGCGACCGACACGCCGGTCAGGATGATCGACATGGCGCGCGGCAGCACATCGCTGGGCACCAGCCGCATCGCAATTGCCGCCGACATCGACCAGAACCCGCCAAGCGCGATCCCGAGCAGCACGCGAGCGAACAGCAGCGACGGCAGCGACCAGGCAGTGGCTGCAAGCAGGCTCGAGACGACCAGAAGCACCGACAGGCCGATCATCACGTGCCGCCGGTCGATCCGTTTTGTCGCAATGGCCATGGTAGGTGCAGCAATGGCGCCGACGATTGCTGTTGCGGTCACCGCTTGCCCCGCTGTTCCTTCGCTGATGCCCAGATCCTGGGCCAGCGGCGTCAGCAGGCTTGCCGGAAGAAACTCGGCCGTGACAAGGCCGAACACCCCGAGCGACAGCGAAACCACAGCGCCCCACTTGGGTTCCGCACGCTCCGCGGGTCTCGATTGCTGGAGTGGGATACCGTCCAGTGTTGCGGCCGCGATATCGTTCATGGTGGGTCTCCGATTGTGATGCGGTGCAAGATGGGGCTGGAGATTTGGCGTTTCCATGCTAGAAACGCCAGCATGAATGATCATTCGTCCAAACTTTCCGGCGATCCTTTGACCGACATCCTGCGCGGCCTTCGTCTCGAAGGTGTCGAATACGGCCGCTGGGAACTGAAGGAGCCGTGGAACATCGAATTCCCGGCCCAGGCCACGGCGCGGTTCTATTTCGTCGGCCAGAAGGCTTGCTGGCTGCGCCAGCCGTCGGGCGAATGGGTCGAACTTAAATGCGGCGACGCTGTGCTTCTGCCGCGGGGCGCCACCCATGCACTGGCGAGCGAACCTGGCGCCAGATCCTCGCCTGTCAACGGCTACGAGATCCGGGAGGTCTGCAAGGACGTCTTTTGCCTGTCGACGCAAGGCTGCATGCCGGGCACGCTCCTCTTCTGCGGCAGCATGCATTTCAACCTCGACGGTCTCCATCCGCTGCTCGGCATGATGCCCGATGTCATGCGCACCACCGAACTCGTGGCCCACGATCCCGGCATCACGGACCTGTTGGAGGCCATGGCGCGCGAGGTTCGCCTCGAGCGCGTCGGTTCCGCCGGTATCGTCGCAAGGCTTGCCGACGTGCTCGCCGCTATCATCATCCGCTCGTGGGTCGAGCGCGGCTGCGGCGATTCGAGCGGCTGGATAGCGGCAGTCCGGGACCCCAAGGTCGGAAGGGTGCTCGCTGCCATCCATCTCGAACCGACCCGCAACTGGACGGTCGAGGCGCTGGCCCGGATCATGGGCGCTTCGCGCTCGGGCTTCGCCGATCGCTTTGCCGCCATCGTCGGCGAAACGCCGGCGCGCTACGTCACCCAGGTCAGGATGCATCAGGCCAGGCAGTGGCTGGTCCGCGACCGTCTCAGGATTTCGGTCGTCGCCTCACGGCTGGGCTACGATTCGGAGGCGGCGTTCAGCCGTGCCTTCAAGCGTGTCATCGGCCAGCCGCCCGGCCACTTCAGGACATCGGACCCGGCGTATTGAGCCGAGCGTCCTACTGCACTAGCAGCAGCGCGCCGTCCTCGACCTGGTACTTCTTCAGCCGCGACAGGAAGCTCATGCCGATCAGCGTGCCTTCGAGCGCCTTGTCCTCGAGCACGACCACCGGAACGTCGTCGACGCTGATGCGCCCGATCTGCAGCCGCTCGATGCGCGCCACGGCCGCCTTGGCCACGCCGTTGGCGGTGTTCACCTCCCGGGTGAAGTCGCCCGCCGCGACCTTCACGCCGGCGCGCCGCGCCGTCGAAAGGTTGATGGCGACCAGCGTCGCACCTGTGTCGACCATGGCCTCCACAGTGCGGCCGTTGAGCTTGAAGCTTGCGGTGAAATGCCCACGCATGTCGGCGTCGATCGTGACGCGCCGGCCCGCCGTCGATGCGGTCGCCGCGCTGACGGCCATCGGCTGCGGCGCAGGGACGTTGCCCGCCGCACTCGTTCCCAGCAGCGTCTTCAGCGTATCGCCGTGCTTTTCGTAGAGCGACGGCAACGACGCCGACGCGCTGGCGCAAAGGCCGAATATGATGATCTTACGCAGCATGGTGACGCCTCGAATTCAGGCGTCACCCTAGGCCGTGGATGGTGATCGCGCCTTTAACGGCGCCACCCCAATGGCAAAGGCGGTAAACCGTGGGTTAAGCGCCTATTTGGTGCCGTACATGCGGTCGCCGGCGTCGCCGAGGCCGGGGATGATGTAACCCTTGTCGTTGAGCTCGCGGTCGATCGAGGCGGTGAACACCGGCACGTCGGGATGCGCCTTGGTGAAGCGCTCGATGCCCTCGGGCGAAGCGAGCAGGCACAGGAAGCGCAAATTGGTGGCGCCGCGGCCCTTCAGCTTGTCGATGGCCGCGATCGCCGAATTGGCCGTCGCCAGCATCGGGTCGACGACGATCACCAGGCGGTCGCCGAGATCGCTTGGCGCCTTGAAGAAATACTCGACAGCTTCCAGCGTCTCGTGGTCGCGGTAGAGCCCGACATGGGCGACGCGCGCCGCGGGCACCAGGTCGAGCAGGCCTTCGAGCAGGCCGTTGCCGGCGCGCAGCACCGAGGCGAACACCAGCTTCTTGCCTTCGAGCGTCGGCGCTTCCATCGTCTCGATCGGCGTTTCGATCATCTTGGTGGTCAGTTCGAGGTCGCGCGTCACCTCATAGCCGAGCAGCAGCGAAATCTCGCGCAGCAGGCGGCGGAAGCCGGCCGTCGAGGTTTCCTTGTCGCGCATGATGGTCAGCTTGTGCTGGACAAGCGGATGGTCGACGACGGTCACGGTCATGGGTGTACGCTCCTGGAACTCGGAAAATTGACGCCATTCTATCGGCTGGCGCGCTGCCGACCAATGTCGCACCAGCCTTGAACCACAGTTTTGTCGGCCGAAATTCAGCGTTTATGGCCGTCCAGCCGGGCCAGCAGCGCCGATTTTGTCTTGCGGTCGACGAAGGCCGCCTCGATCGCCGTCCGTGTCGTCGCCATCAGCGCCTTTTCGTCCATGCCGAAATGCTCGGCGGCGAGGTCGTATTCGCGCTTCAGGTTGGTCCAGAAATAGGGCGGATCGTCGGAATTGAGCGTCACCTTGCAGCCGGCTTCTCGCAGCTTGCGGAACGGATGCTCGCCGAAACTATCGAACACCTTGAGCGCGATGTTCGAGCCCGGGCAGATCTCGAGCACCACGCCCTCGTCGGCAATGCGCTTGACCAGGTCGGGGTTCTCGATCGCCCGCACGCCATGGCCGATGCGCGACGGGCGGATGTGGTCGAGGGCTGCGGCCACGCTCTCCCAGCCCATCAGTTCGCCGGCATGGATGGTGATGCCGAGGCCGGCCTCGCGGGCGATCTCGAAGGCGCGGACATAGTCCTCGAAGTCGCCCATGCGCTCGTCGCCGGCAACACCGAAGCCGGTTACCAGCGGATGGTTGCACTTGGCCGCGAAGCGCGCGGCCGCCTCGATCGATTCGACGCCGACATGGCGCACGCCGGTGACGATCATGCGGCCTTCGATGCCGGTCTTGGCTTTGGCCCGTTCCATGCCTTCGCCGAGCGCGTCGGTATAGGCCTTGGGCGACAGCCCCGCCTTGATGGCGTGGTCGGGGGAGGTGAAAACTTCCGAATAGATGGCGCCGTCGCGGGCAAGGCTCGTCAGGTAGTGTTCCGATAGCCTGGCATAGTCCTCTTCGGTACGGAAAAGGTCGGCGGCGAAGTCGTAAGCCGCGAGAAAGGAGGTGAAGTCGTTCCAGACGAAGGAGCCGTTCTGGATGAAGGGCGAGACGTCCTTGCCGTATTTCTGCGCCTGGCGGATGACGAGTTCGGGTGCGGCCGCGCCTTCTATGTGGCAGTGCAGCTCGGCTTTCAAAGGCATTCGTTGTTCCTTGTCTGTCGGCGCGGGCGCGGCCTAAAACCGCGCCTCAAACAATAGCGCCCGCTGGTGTGATCGGCTATGGTCCCGCCGGATTTGATTGGACAACAAAATGTCAGAACAACGGACGACAGCTGTCGGCGGCATGGAAACTTCCTACGGTTTCCGCAATGTCGGTGCGGGCGACAAGCAGGGCCTGGTCAATGAGGTCTTCCACAAGGTCGCCAACCGCTACGACATGATGAACGACCTGATGTCGGGCGGACTGCATCGGGTGTGGAAAGACGCCATGGTCGCCTGGCTCAATCCGCCCAAGCGTCCCGGCTGGAAGGTGCTCGACGTGGCCGGCGGCACCGGCGACGTTGCCTTTCGCATCATCGATGCCTCGCATGGCAACGCGCATGCGACCGTGCTCGACATCAATGGCTCGATGCTTGGTGTCGGCCGCGAGCGCGCTGAAAAGCGCGGGCTCGCCGGCAAGACCGATTTCGTCGAGGCCAATGCGGAGGAATTGCCCTTCGCCGACGAGACCTTCGACGCCTATACGATCGCCTTCGGCATTCGCAACGTGCCGCGCATCGATGTGGCGCTGTCGGAAGCGTACCGCGTGCTCAAGCCTGGCGGACGCCTGCTGGTCCTCGAATTTTCCGAGGTCGACATGCCGCTGCTCGACAAGGTCTATGAGGCCTGGTCGTTCAACGCCATTCCCCGCATCGGTCAGGCCGTTACCGGCGATGGCGAGCCCTACGCCTATCTTGTCGAATCGATCCGCAAGTTCCCCAACCAGCAGAATTTTGCCGCGATGATTTCCCGCGCTGGCTTCGATCGCGTCACCTTCCGCAATTATACCGGCGGCATCGCAGCGCTTCACTCGGGCTGGAAGCTTTGACGGACGCCGCGCGATGAGCAGTATCGGGGCGTCTTTCCGGCTCGCGCGCGCGGGCTGGGTTCTGGTGCGCGAGGGCGTGGTCGCGGCTTTGCCGGGCGACCAGCTAACTGGCTTGCCGAAATTCGGCTGGCGCGTGGCCAGGCTGCTGACCCGCCGGCGCGCGCTCAAGCGCGTCCGCAGCGACCGCCTCGCCAATGCCGTTGCCCGGCTTGGGCCGTCCTATGTCAAGCTTGGTCAGTTCCTGGCGACCCGTCCCGACGTCGTCGGCGACGACATCGCGCTCGACCTCGCCCTTCTCCAGGACAGCATGGCGACCTTCCCGATGTCGGAAGCCGTCGCCGCCATCGAAGACTCGCTCGGCCGCAAGGTATCAGATCTCTACATCAGCATCGACGCGCCGATCGCTGCGGCTTCCATCGCCCAGGTCCATCCGGCCGAGGTGGCGACGCCGGACGGCCAGCGCAAGGTCGCGGTCAAGATCATCCGCCCCGGGGTCCGCAAGCGCTTCTTCCAGGACCTCGAGAGCTATTTCCTCGCCGCCCGGCTGCAGGAACGCTACGTCCCCTCGAGCCGTCGTCTGCGTCCGGTCGAGATCACCGAGACGATGGCCCAGACCACCAAGATCGAAATGGATTTCCGGCTCGAGGCGGCCGCCTATTCCGAGCTCGGCGAAAACACCAAGGACGATCCTGGCTTCCGCGTGCCGGCAGTCGACTGGGAGCGCACCGGCCGCGACGTGCTCACCATGGAGTGGATCGACGGGGTCAAGCTAAACGATATCGAGGGGCTCCGCGCCGCCGGCTTCGACCTCAAGGCGATTGCCGCAACGCTCGTCCAGTCGTTCCTGCGTCACACGCTGCGCGACGGCTTCTTCCATGCCGACATGCACCCCGGCAACATGTTCGTCGACGCCAAGGGTGACATCGTTGCCGTCGATCTCGGCATTTCCGGCCGACTCGGCAAGAAGGAGCAGCGCTTCCTCGCCGAGATCCTCTACGGCTTCATCACCCGCAACTACATGCGTGTTGCCGAAGTGCATTTCGAAGCCGGCTACGTGCCGCGCCACCACAATGTCGCGGCCTTCGCCCAGGCCATCCGCGCCATTGGCGAGCCGATCCACGGTCAGCCGGCCGAGACGATCTCGATGGCCAAGCTGCTGACCCTGCTGTTCGAGGTCACCGAACTGTTCGACATGGAAACGCGGCCCGAACTGGTGCTGTTGCAGAAGACCATGGTCGTTGTTGAAGGCGTTGCCCGCACGCTCGATCCTGCGTTCAACATGTGGAAGACCGCGGAGCCCGTGGTCGGTCACTGGATATCAGGCAATCTCGGCCCGCAGGGCCTGCTCATCGACGCCCGCGATGGCCTCGGCGCGCTGATGTCGCTCGTCCGCCAGGCGCCCGATCTCGCCGCCCGCACCGAACGCCTGTCGCGTCAGATCGACGCCATGGCCGAGAACGGCCTGCGTTTCGATCCCGAGACCGCCAAGGCCATCGGCAAGGCCGAGGCGCACTACAACCGCTCCGGCCGCATCGCGCTCTGGATCATCGCGGCGACGCTGGTTTTCCTCGCTTGGCAAATCACCTGATCGGACAATGATAGCATTGCTAGCAGTGCTATCATTGAATGCAGCCGCCGACGGCGCTATCTTTGGGCAGAGACTGGAGCCGTGCCATGGCCACGCTGGTGATCCGCAACCTCGATGACGATGTGAAGCAGGAGCTGCGCACGCGCGCCGCCGCCCGCGGCGTGTCGATGGAGCAGGAGGCGCGTGACGTCATCACCCGCGATGTCAGGAACGGCAATCGCCGCCTGCTCAAGGTCTCCTTCGACGACATCATGAGCCTGTCCCGCAAGCCCGCCGCGCCGATAGATTCCAAGAGGGTGCAGGACGAGGTCTGGGACTATCTCTACGAGTCCGAACGTTCCCGATGATCGTCATCGACACCTCGGCATTGTTCGCATTTCTTGCGGCCGAGCCTGAGGCCGAGGACGTGGCCCGTGTCATGTATGGTTCGCCGGTTCTGGTGTGTGCGCCGACCTGGGCCGAAACCGGCATTGTCGTTTCGAACCGGCTTGGGCCGGACGGCCTGGATCGCCTGCAACAGCTTGCCCAAGCGCTGCAGTTCGACGTCGCCTTCGATCGCGGCCTCGCCGACGCTGCCGTCGATGCGCATCGCCGCTTCGGCCGGGACTCGGGGCATCTGGCCAATCTCAACTTCGGCGATTGCTTCGCCTATGCCCTGGCGAAAACCCGGAACGTCCCACTGCTTTTCAAGGGCGACGATTTCATCCATACCGACATCGTGCCGGCGCTGAAGCCGGCCTGAGGGCCAAGCATGATCCTTTCCGGCAAGCGCATCCTGCTCATCATCGGCGGCGGCATCGCGGCCTACAAGTCGCTCGACCTGATCCGGCGGCTGCGTGAGCGCGGCGCTTCGGTGCGGGCGGTCATGACCTCGGCTGCCCAGCAGTTCGTCACGCCGCTGTCGGTGGGTGCGCTGACCGCCGACCACGTCTTCACCGATCTCTTCGACCGCCAGGACGAGCAGGATGTCGGCCACATCAGGCTGTCGCGCGAGGCCGACCTGATCGTGGTCGCGCCCGCCACCGCCGACCTGATGGCCAAGCTCGCCAACGGCCATGCCGACGATCTCGCCTCCGCCGTGCTTCTTGCCACCGACAAGAAGGTGCTGCTGGCGCCGGCCATGAACCCCCGCATGTGGTCGAACCCGGCGACGCGCCGCAACCGCGCCACGCTGGAAAAAGATGGTATCCATTTCATCGGCCCGATGAAGGGCGAGATGGCTGAGAGCAACGAGGCCGGCGAGGGCCGCATGGCCGAGCCGCTGGAGATCGTGGCGGCCATCGAAGCGCTGCTCGATAGCAAGCCGAAGCCGCTGTCGGGCAAGAAGGTTATCGTCACCTCGGGGCCGACGCACGAACCCATCGATCCGGTGCGCTACATCGCCAACCGCTCGTCGGGCAAGCAGGGCCATGCGCTTGCCGCTGCCCTGGCCCGGCTCGGCGCCGACGTCCGCCTCGTCTCCGGCCCGGTCACCATTGCCGATCCTGCCGGCGTGAAGACCGTGCATGTCGAGAGCGCGCGCGAGATGCGTGACGCCGTCGAGCAGCTTCTGCCGGCTGATGCCGCGGTCTTTGTCGCCGCCGTTGCCGACTGGCGCACCGACAATGCCGCCGGCGAAAAGATCAAGAAGGTGGCGGGCGAGGGCGCACCGACGCTCAAGATGGTCGAGAATCCGGATATCCTCGCCGGCGTCGGTCATCACGCCAGGCGACCATTCCTCGTCGTCGGTTTCGCTGCCGAGACCCAGGACGTGCTCAAGAACGCCCAGGCCAAGCTGGCGAAGAAAGGTGCGGATTTCATCGTCGCCAACGATGTCAGCCACGAGGGCGGCGTCATGGGCGGCGACCGCAACCGGGTCCGCATCGTCAGCAAGGGTGGCGTCGACGAATGGCCGGATCTTTCCAAGGAGGAGGTCGCAACGCGGCTGGCCGCACTCATTGCCGAGAGGCTGAAGACGATCACTGTGTAGCGGCGCGCGATTTCAAGATCGCGATCAGGTTGCAGCGGCAGACATAGTGTTCACCGATTGGGTGCTTTGCCGCCTCGCCCGCGCATGCGAGAGGAGGGCCCACCCATCCGGAGTTCTCCTTGAAATGAAGCTTTTCTATATGCCCGGCGCCTGCTCGCTGGCACCCCACATCGTCGCCAACGAAGTCGGCATCGACCTCGATCTCGTCAAGGTCGACGGCAAGACCAAGACCACCGAAGCCCAGCAGGATTTCCTCGCCACCAACCCCAACGGCTATGTGCCGGCGCTCGTGCTCGGCGACGGAGAGCTGATGACCGAGGCCTCGGTGCTGGTCCAGTACCTTGCCGACCAGAAGCCCGAGAGCGGCCTGATGCCCAAGGCCGGCGACATGGCGCGCTACCGTGTCCAGCAGTGGCTGGCCTTTGTCGCCACCGAGCTGCACAAGGTCTTCGGCGCCTTCTTCAAGCCCAACACGCCCGAGGCCACCAAGGAGATCAACCGCGAGCTTCTCGCCAGGCGCCTCGCTTATGTCGACGCCAAGCTCGATGGCCGTTCCTACCTGATGGGCGATGCCTTCACTGCCGCCGACGCCTATCTCTGGACGATCCTCGGCTGGGCCAAGCATGTCGGCATCGACCTGTCGTCCTTCACCAACATCCAGCGCTATCTCGGTACCGTGGCCGCCCGCCCAGCGGTGCAGAAGGCGCTGCGCGCCGAAGGCCTGGCCTGACGTATTGCTTGCCGCTCTACTGATGCGGCAATCACATGCTGTGACCACAGAAAACGGCCCCAGGCATCCGCCTTGGGGCCGTTTTCTTTATGAAATTCCTATTTCTTTCAGTGCGCCGCTCTCTCGAACCTTAATGCGGTTCTGCCCCAGATTCCCCCTGACATCGACAGTTCTGCCGACGGCGCCCGCAACGCAGGCGCCGTCGCGTCGTGCATCGACCCAACGCCCGGCCTGCCGGGACGATTTCAGGAAAGGATTCCGGAGATGGACATCTTCGTACTCGCCATAGGCGTCGTCTTCTTCGCCATGTGCTTCGCCTACGTCAAAGCCTGCGACATCCTCTGAAGGAGCGTCCGATGTTGTTCGACTACATCCTCGGCGGTGCAGTGACCGTGTTCCTGCTCGCCTACCTGACCTACGCGCTCGTCCGCCCCGAACGGTTCTGAAGACCGTCCCGCGCATGTTCGGAAAGCTTTTCTCATGACCATCAATGGCTGGCTACAGATCCTCGTTTTTTGCGGGGTCGTCGTTTTGCTCGTGAAGCCGCTCGGCGGCTACATGTACCGCGTCTTCAGCGGCGAGCGCACTTTCCTCACCCCCGTCCTCGTCCCGGTCGAGCGCCTGCTCTACGGCCTTGCCGGCACCAGCGAGCGCGAGGACCAGCACTGGACCGGCTATGCCGCGGCCATGCTCGCCTTCAACGTTGCCGGCTTCCTGCTGCTCTACCTGTTGCAGCGCGTGCAGGGCGACCTGCCGTTCAACCCGGCGGCCATGGGCGCGGTGCCGCCTGAACTCTCGTTCAACACCGCCGTCAGCTTCGTCACCAACACCAACTGGCAGAACTACGGCGGCGAAAGCACCATGTCCTACCTGGTGCAGATGGCCGGCCTGACGGTGCAGAACTTCGTCTCGGCGGCCACCGGCATCGCCATCGGCATGGCGTTGATCCGCGGCTTCGCCCGCGCCTCGGGCAAGTCGATCGGCAATTTCTGGGTCGATCTGACCCGCGCCACGTTCTACGTGCTCCTGCCGCTGTGCATCGCGCTGACGCTCGCCTATGTCTGGCTCGGCGTGCCGCAGACGATCGGCGCCTACGTCACCGCAGCGACCGTCGAGGGTGCCCAGCAGACCATCGCCGTCGGCCCGGTCGCCTCGCAGCTCGCCATCAAGATGCTCGGCACCAATGGCGGCGGCTTCTTCAACGCCAACTCGGCGCATCCGTTCGAAAACCCCGACGCCATCTCCAACTTCATCCAGATGGTTTCGATCTTCGCGCTGGGTGCTGCCCTCACCAACGTCTTCGGCCGCATGGTCGGCAACCAGCGCCAGGGCTGGGCGATCCTCGCCACCATGGGCATCCTGTTCGTCGCCGGCGTCGCCGTCACCTATTGGGCCGAGGCTGCCGGCAACCCGCTCGTCCATGCCCTCGGCATCGACGGTGGCAACATGGAAGGCAAGGAAGTCCGTTTCGGCATCGTCCTGTCGTCGCTCTTCGCCGTGGTCACCACTGCCGCATCCTGCGGCGCGGTCAACGCCATGCACGGCTCCTTCACCGCGCTCGGCGGCTTGATCCCGCTCATCAACATGGAGCTCGGCGAAGTCATCGTCGGCGGCGTCGGCGCAGGCTTCTACGGCATCCTGATGTTTGTCATCATCGCCATCTTCGTCGCCGGCCTGATGGTTGGCCGCACGCCGGAGTATCTCGGCAAGAAGATCGAGGCCAAGGAGGTCAAGATGGCCGTGCTCGCCATCCTGTGCCTGCCGCTCGCCATGCTCGGCTTCACGGCCATCGCCGTGCTGATCCCCAGTGCGGTGGCCTCGGTCGGCACGCCCGGTCCGCACGGTTTCTCCGAGATCCTCTATGCCTACACCTCGGGCGCGGCCAACAATGGCTCGGCCTTCGGCGGCCTCACCGGCAACACGCCCTGGTACAACATCACCATCGGCCTCGCCATGCTGATGGGCCGCTTCCTGGTCATCATCCCGGCGCTTGCCATTGCCGGCTCGCTGGTCGCCAAGAAGACCGTTCCCGCCTCGGCCGGCACCTTCCCGACCGACAGCACGCTGTTCGTCGGCCTGCTCGCCGGCGTCATCCTGATCGTCGGCGGCCTGACCTTCTTCCCGGCGCTTGCCGTCGGCCCGATCGTCGAGCACCTCGCCATGATCGTTGGCCAGACCTTCTGATGCAGCGCCGCAAAACGAAAGAATTGGAGTCTCTCACATGAGCACCCACAAATCCGCGAGCCTGCTCGACGCTCGCATCCTTCTTCCGGCGATCGGCGATGCCTTCAGGAAGCTCGACCCGCGCAGCCTGGCCAGGAACCCGGTCATGTTCGTCGTCGCCGTCGTCACGGCGCTGACCACCGTGCTGTTCCTTAAGGACCTGGCCACCGGCGCCGGCGGCCTCGGCTTCTCGTTCCAGATCATCCTCTGGCTCTGGTTCACCGTTCTGTTCGCCAACTTCGCCGAGGCTGTCGCCGAAGGCCGTGGCAAGGCCCAGGCCGACTCGCTGCGCAAGGCGCGCACCGAAACCCAGGCCAAGCTGCTCGAGGGCGAAAGCCGCACCGCCTGGAAGATGGTGCCGGGAACGGCCCTCAAGGTCGGCCAGGTCGTCCTGGTCGAAGCCGGTGACATTATCCCCTCCGATGGCGAAGTCATCGAGGGCGTCGCTTCGGTCAACGAGGCCGCCATCACCGGCGAATCCGCACCAGTCATCCGCGAATCCGGCGGCGACCGCTCGGCCGTGACAGGCGGCACGCAGGTGCTGTCCGACTGGATCCGCGTCCGCATCACCGCCGCTGCCGGCTCGACCTTCCTCGACCGCATGATCTCACTGGTGGAAGGTGCCGAGCGCCAGAAGACGCCGAACGAAATCGCGCTCAACATCCTGCTCGCCGGCATGACGCTGATCTTCGTGCTCGCCGTCGCCACCATCCCGAGCTTTGCCACCTATGCCGGCGGCTACATCCCGGTCATCGTGCTGGTCGCGCTGTTCGTCACGCTGATCCCCACCACCATCGGCGCGCTGCTGTCGGCCATCGGCATCGCCGGCATGGACCGTCTCGTCCGCTTCAACGTGCTGGCCATGTCGGGCCGCGCCGTCGAGGCCGCAGGCGACGTCGATACGCTGCTGCTCGACAAGACCGGCACCATCACCCTTGGCAACCGCCAGGCCACCGAGTTCCGCCCGGTCAAGGGCGTCACCGAGCAGGAACTGGCAGATGCCGCCCAGCTCGCCTCGCTCGCCGACGAGACCCCCGAGGGTCGCTCCATCGTCGTGCTGGCCAAGGAGCGCTACGGCATCCGCGCTCGCGACATGGGCTCGCTGCACGCGCATTTTGTGCCCTTCACCGCCCAGAGCCGGATGAGCGGCGTCGATTTCGACGGCTCCTCCATCCGCAAGGGCGCGGTGGATTCGGTGCTCGCCCATGTGAAGTCGATCGCGGCATCGGCTTCCGGCACGCCTGCCGATAGCGAGGCGGTGCGCAACATCCAGGCGATCTCGGACGAGATCGCCAAGCTCGGCGGCACGCCGCTGGCCGTCGTCCGCGATGCGCGCCTGCTCGGCGTCATCTACCTCAAGGACATCGTCAAGGGCGGCATCAAGGAACGCTTCACCGAGCTGCGCCGCATGGGCATCCGCACCGTCATGATCACCGGCGACAACCCGATGACGGCTGCTGCCATTGCCGCCGAGGCCGGCGTCGACGACTTCCTCGCCCAGGCGACGCCTGAGAACAAGCTCAGCCTGATCCGCGAGGAACAGGCCAAGGGCAAGCTGGTGGCGATGTGCGGCGACGGCACCAACGATGCCCCCGCCCTTGCCCAGGCCGACGTCGGCGTGGCCATGAACACCGGCACGGTCGCTGCGCGCGAGGCCGGCAACATGGTCGACCTTGACTCGGACCCGACCAAGCTCATCGAGATCGTCGAGATCGGCAAGCAGCTGCTGATGACCCGCGGCGCTCTCACCACCTTTTCGATCGCCAACGACATCGCCAAGTATTTCGCCATCATCCCGGCGATGTTCCTGGCCTTCTACCCGCAGCTCGGCGCGCTCAACATCATGGGGCTTACCACCCCGCAGAGTGCCATCCTGTCGGCCATCATCTTCAACGCGCTGATCATCGTCGCGCTCATCCCGCTGTCGCTGCGCGGCGTGAAATACCGCGCCGTCGGTGCCGCAGCCCTGCTCCGCCGCAACATGCTGGTCTACGGCCTCGGCGGCATCGTCGTGCCCTTCATCGGCATCAAGGCCATCGACATGGCGATCACCGCCATCGGCCTCGTGTAAAAGGATAGTCTTCATGTTGAAGCAAATCAGACCCGCGCTCGTCATGATCCTGGCGCTAACCGCCATCACCGGCCTTGCCTATCCGCTCGGCATGACCGGCATCGCCCAGGCGCTGTTCCCTAGGCAGGCCAACGGCAGCCTGATCGAAAAGGATGGCGCGGTGATAGGCTCCGAGCTGATCGGCCAGGCCTTCGTCGGCGAGCACTACTTCCATGGTCGCCCCTCGGCCGCCGGCGACGGCTACAATGCCGCCGCCTCATCCGGTTCGAACCTCGGACCGACCAGCGCCAAGCTGATCGACCGCATCAAGGCCGAGGCCGAAAAGCTGAAGCAGACCGATCCCGGCGCACCGCTGCCCATCGAGATGGTCACCACCTCGGGCAGCGGCCTCGATCCGCACATCTCGCCGGAGGCGGCCTATTTCCAGCTTGCCCGCGTCGCCAAGGCGCGGGGCGCCGATGCGGCCTTCGTCCGCAACCTCGTCGACCAGCATGTGGAGGGCCGCGAGCTGGGCTTCATGGGTGAGCCGGTGGTCAATGTGCTCAAGTTGAATTTGGCACTCGACGCTGCGATTGCGCCCTGACAAGGTCGCGCCGGAGTTCTAACACTGTAAGAACTCCGGCGCGCATAGCGATACAAAGAATAGATGCCAGACGACATCAGAGACAAGGAGGGCAGGCCTTCGCCGGACGCGCTGCTGGAGACAGCCGAGCGTGAAGGACGCGGCCGTCTCAAGATATTCCTCGGCGCCGCACCTGGTGTCGGCAAGACCTACGAGATGCTGATGTCGGGCCGCGCCCGGCTTGCCGATGGCACCGACGTCGTCATCGGCGTCGTCGAGACCCACGGCCGCAGGGAAACCCAGGCGCTGGTCGAGGGCTTCGAGATCGTCCCGCGCAAGGCGGTCGACTACAAGGGCCGCTCCCTTGAGGAAATGGACCTCGACGCCATCATCGCCCGCCACCCCGCGTTGGTGCTGGTCGACGAACTTGCTCACACCAACGCCCCCGGCAGCCGCCATCCCAAGCGGTACCTCGACGTCCAGGAAATCCTCGGTCGGGGCATCGACGTCTACACCACGCTCAACATCCAGCATGTCGAGAGCCTTAACGACATCGTCGCGCAGATCACCCGCGTCATCGTGCGCGAGACGGTGCCTGATCTGATTATCGACCGCGCCGACGATGTCGAGATCATCGACCTCACGCCCGACGACCTGATCAAGCGCCTGCACGAAGGTAAGGTCTATGTCCCGACCACGGCGCGCCGCGCCATCGAGAATTACTTCTCGCCCGGCAACCTGACGGCACTGCGCGAACTCGCGTTGCGCCGCACCGCCCAGCGCGTCGACGAGCAGTTGCTCACCCACATGCAGGCTCACGCCATCGAAGGACCGTGGGCGGCGGGCGACCGCGTGCTGGTTGCCGTCGACGAGCACCCGCGCAGCGCTTCGCTTGTTCGTTACGCCCGCCGCCAGGCCGATCGCCTGCGTTGTCCCTGGGCTGCCCTCCATGTCGAGACGTCGCGCTCGGCCAACCTGCCCGATGCCGACAAGGACCGGCTCGCCGCCACCATGCGCCTTGCCGAACAGCTCGGCGGCGAGGCGGTCACCATTCCCGGCCAGGCAGTCGCCGAAGACATCGTCCGCCATGCCGGCACCCACAACTTCACCCACATCGTCGTTGGCAGGCCGGGTAAGTCGCGCTGGCGCGAATATTTCGAGGGCTCGGTCACCCACGACCTGATCCGCCAGGCCGGCAACATCTCCGTCCACGTCGCCTCGGGCACGGATCAGGATGCGGCCCTCGCCTCGCAGGGCGTCAAGACCGCCGCCCCGCGCCGCAGCTTCAACCTGTGGCCCTACTTCATCGCGACGCTGCATGTCACCGGCGCGCTGGTGGTCGGCTTCCTGCTCGACCAGTTCCTCGACGTCCGTTCCATTGCACTCGTCTTCCTGATGGCGGTGCTGACCTCTGCCGTGACGCTCGGCCTGTGGCCGGCGCTGTTTGCCTCGCTGCTCAGCGCCGGCACCTACAACTTCTTCTTCCTGACGCCGCTCTACACGCTCGACATCGGCGATCCCGAGAGCGTGGTCGCATTCCTGTTTTTCCTCATTGTTGCTGTCATCGCTTCCAACCTGACCGGCCGCGTCCAGCGCCAGGCCGCCGCCGCGCGTGAACGTGCGCGCATGACCGAGGACCTCTACCTTTTCGCAAAGAAGCTCGCCGGCACAGGCACGCTCGACGACGTGCTCTGGGCCACCGCCTTCCAGATCGCCTCGATGCTCAAGGTCCGCGTAGTCCTGCTCCTGCCCGAGGATGGCAGCATCGCCGTCAAGGCCGGCTATCCGCCCGACGATACGCTTGTCGACGCCGACATCGCCGCAGCCAAATGGGCCTGGGAGCACAACCGCGCCGCCGGCCGCGGCGCCGACACCTTGCCAGGCGCCAAGCGCCTCTATTTGCCGCTGCGTACCGGGCGCATGGCGGTCGGTGTCGTCGGCCTCGACAACGACCGCCAGGGTCCGTTGCTGACGCCGGAACAGCAGCGTCTGTTCGACGCGCTGGCCGACCAGGCAGCGGTTGCCATCGAGCGCATCCAGCTCGTCGCCGATGTCGATCGGGCCCGGCTCGCCGTCGAGGCCGACCGGCTGCGCTCGGCGCTGCTCACCTCGATCTCGCACGACCTCAAGACGCCGCTCGCCGGTATCATGGGCGCGGCAGGCGCGCTGCGCGAGTTCGGCACCTCGTTGCCGGAGGAGGGCAGGGCGGAGCTCGTCACGACCGTGCTCGACGAGTCAGAACGTCTCAATCGATTCATCGCCAACCTGCTCGACATGACCAAGCTCGAGTCGGGCGCCATGGAGCCCAACTACGCGCTGCACTATGCCGGCGACATCGTCGGTTCGGCCTTGCGCCGCGCTGTCAAGATTACCGCCCAGCACAAGACCGAAGTCGACATGCCGGCCGATTTGCCGATGCTGAAGCTCGACCCGGTGCTGTTCGAACAGGTGCTGTTCAACCTGCTCGACAATGCCGCGAAATATGCCCCCGAGGGTTCGCTGATCCGCATCCGCGGCTGGGCCGACGGCACTTCGGTCGCGATCCAGATGATGGATGAGGGCCCCGGCATCCCGCAGGCGGATCTCGAACGCATTTTCGATACGTTCTACCGCGTCCGCAAGGGCGACCACGTTCGCGCCGGCACCGGGCTTGGCCTGTCGATCTGCCGTGGTTTCGTCGAGGCGATGGGCGGCACCATCGTTGCCTCCAACAGGGCCGATCGCCCCGGCGCGGTCTTCACCATCACCATGCCGGTGCCGGCCGAGCGGCCAAGCCTGGACGGACCGAACATGGATGGAATTGCATGACCAGCGCTTCGGTGAAGATCCTGATCGTCGATGACGAGCCGCCGATCCGCAAGCTGTTGCGCGTCGGCCTCGGTACCCAAGGCTATGCCATCAGCGAGGCGCCGAATGGCAAGACGGCGATGGCGTTGGTCAAGGAGGAAAAGCCGGATCTCATCCTGCTCGACCTTGGCTTGCCCGACATGGCCGGCCACGACCTGCTCGCCGCCTGGCGGGCGGAGGGGCTTGCGGTGCCCGTCATCATCCTGTCGAGCCGAACCGACGAGGCTGGCATCGTCAAGGCGCTGGAACTCGGCGCCGACGACTATGTCTCGAAACCCTTCGGCATGAACGAGTTGGCCGCGCGCATCCGCACCGCGCTTCGCCACCGGTTGCAGCAGCAGGGCGAAAAGCCGGTGTTCCAGACCGGCGAGTTGTCGGTCGACTTGGTCAAGCGCATCGTCAGGCTGGCCGGGCAGGAGGTGAAGCTGTCGCCCAAGGAATACGACATCCTGCGCGTGCTCGTGCAGCACGCCGGCAAGGTTTTGACTCACCGCTTCCTGCTCGAACACGTCTGGGGCGGTTCGGCCGACGTGCAGTATCTCAGGGTCTATGTCCGGCAACTGCGCCAGAAGATCGAAAAGACCCCCGACGAGCCGCAATTCATCACCACCGAGACCGGTGTTGGCTACCGGCTGCGCGAAGCCGATTGAGGCAACGGCGAGGGCTCCGCCGTCAGGGCAAAGCCGAACGCTGCATTTCGTCGGGCCGCAGCGTTAGCACCGACACGCCTGACGCCGTCACCGCAACCGTGTGCTCGAACTGCGCTGAAAGCGACCCGTCCCGCGTCACCACGGTCCAGCCGTCGTCCTCGGTCCGCACGCTGCGCCGGCCGCGATTGAGCATCGGCTCGATGGTGAACACCATGCCCTCGCGCAGCGTGAGCCCGGTGCCCGGCTTGCCGTAGTGCAGGACCTCGGGCTTCTCGTGCATCTCCCGGCCAATGCCGTGGCCGCAAAAGTCGCGCACCACCGAATAGCCGTTGCGCTTGGCATGACGTTCGATCGCCCAGCCGATGTCCCCGAGCGTGGCGCCGGGGCGAACCGCCCTGATGCCCTGCCACAGCGCCTCTTGGGTGATCTCGACCAGCCTCCGGGCGGCCGGGTGCACCTCGCCGACGAGATAGGTCTTGCTGGAATCGGCGATGTAGCCGTTCTTCTCCAGCGTGATGTCGAGATTGATGATGTCGCCGTTCTTGAGCACGTCCGATTGCGACGGAATGCCGTGGCAGACCACCTCGTTGATCGACGAATTCAGCACGAAGCCATAGCCGTACTGGCCCTTGCTCGCAGGGCGGGCCTGCAGGTCGTCGACGATGAAACGCTCGACCATGTCGTTGATCTCGAGCGTCGACCTCCCTTCGAGCGGGGTGCGATCCAAAAGCGCGAACACAGACGCCAGAAGCCTGCCGGACTCGGCCAGCAACAGCAGTTCCTCGGGCTGCTTGGTCATGCGGTCGCAGCCAGGGACTGGGCCGACACGCCCGCGGAAATCAGCTCGCGCTCCATGATCTCGTTGAAGCTCAGCGTCGGATTGGTCTCGCACAGCATGCCGACCTTGATCCAGAAGCCGGCCTGCGCGTTGATCGAGCGGCACGACACCTTGCTCGCCCGGCGCAGCTGCTCGTGCAGCTCATCGTCGATGTTCACAATGCCCATGGCGGTTCCCCATATACGATTCATATACATAACGTATATGGAGAAGCCAAGCCCTGAAAACATGATCGCCCCCTCCGCTGAACGAAGGGGGCGAAATGAGCCTGCTTGGAAAAATCTGCGGTCAAACGTCCAGGTTGGCCACGCTCAGCGCGTTCTCCTGGATGAAGTCGCGGCGCGGTTCGACCTCGTCGCCCATCAGGCGTGCGAACAGCGCATCGGCGTCGGTGGCGTCGTTGACCTTCACCTGCAGCAGCGAGCGCACGTTCGGATCGAGCGTGGTTTCCCACAGCTGCTCGGCGTTCATTTCGCCCAGGCCCTTGTAGCGCTGCATGGTCAGGCCCTTGCGGCCCGAAGCGAACACCGCGTTCAGCAGCGCCAGCGGTCCCGCCAGGGCTTCCGAGGTTTCCTTGCGGCGCAGCACTGGCGGCTGGGCATAAAGCTCGGTGAGACGACCGGCATATCGGTCGAGCGCACGCGCGTCGGCCGAGTTGATCAGCGCCATGTCGAGATGCACGCTCTCCTTGACGCTGCGCAGCGTGCGTTCGAACACATAGCCGCCGGAGCCGTCATTGTCGGTCGAGATGTGGCCGGTCCAGCCGCGCTCGATGTCCTCCGAAATCAGGTCGAGGCGCTGGGCGATCGTTTCGGCCATCGCCTTGGCGCGGCCGAGGTCGTTGAAGATGTCTGGATTGAGCGCGCCGGCAATCGCCGCCTGCTCGACCACCGGGCGCGAGTAGCGGGTGTGCAGGCCGTCGATCAGCGTGCGCACCCCGAGCGCGTCTGCCACCGCCGCGCGCAGGTCCTGGCCGGTCCGCACTTCACCCGACGACAGCGTCAGCGAGGCCTCGTCGAGGCCGACGTCGACAAGATAGGCCTCGAAGGCACTTTCGTCCTTGAGGTACTGCGAACTCTTTCCGCGCATCACCTTGTAGAGCGGCGGCTGGGCGATATAGAGGTGCCCGCGCTCGATCAACTCCGGCATCTGGCGGAAGAAGAACGTCAACAGCAGCGTACGGATGTGGGCGCCGTCGACGTCGGCGTCGGTCATGATGATGATCTTGTGGTAGCGCAGCTTGTCGGCGTTGAACTCGTCCTTGCCGATCGACGTGCCCAGCGCGGTGATCAGCGTGCCGATCATTTCCGACGACAGCATGCGGTCGAAGCGCGCGCGCTCGACGTTGAGGATCTTGCCACGCAGCGGCAGGATCGCCTGGTTCTGGCGCGAGCGTCCGCTCTTGGCCGAGCCGCCGGCGGAGTCACCCTCGACGATGAAGATTTCCGACTTGGCTGGATCGCGCTCCTGGCAGTCGGCGAGCTTGCCGGGCAGCGAGGTGATGTCGAGCACGCCCTTGCGGCGGGTCAGCTCGCGCGCCTTGCGGGCGGCTTCGCGTGCCGCGGCGGCTTCCACCACCTTGGCGATCAGCGTCTTGGCTTCTGCCGGGTGTTCCTCGAACCAGGTGCCGAGCGCCTCGTTGACCAGGCTCTCCACCACCGGGCGGACTTCCGACGAAACCAGCTTGTCCTTGGTCTGCGACGAGAACTTCGGATCGGGAACCTTGACCGAAAGCACCGCCGTCAGGCCCTCGCGGGTGTCGTCGGCGGTAATCGATACCTTTTCTTTCTTGGCGATACCCGAGGTTTCGGCGTAGCCGGTCACCTGGCGCGTCAGCGCGCCGCGGAAGCCGGCCAGATGGGTGCCGCCGTCGCGCTGCGGGATGTTGTTGGTGAAGGCCAGCACGTTCTCGTGGTAGCTGTCGTTCCACCACATCGCCACCTCGACGGTGATGCCGTCGCGCTCCGCCCTGATCGCGATCGGAGCGCCGATGAGCGGCTTCTTGGCACGGTCGAGATACTTCACGAACTCGATCAGGCCACCGTCATAAAGCAGTTCCTGGCTCTTGATGTCGGCGTGGCGCTTGTCGGACAACAGGATGCGGACACCCGAATTCAGGAAGGCGAGCTCGCGCAGCCGGTGCTCCAGCGTGCCGAAGTCGAATTCGGTCATGGTGAATGTTTCGGACGAGGGCAGGAACGTCACCTCGGTGCCGGTCTCGTCGCCGGCAACGCCCGTCACCTTCAGCGGCGCATCGGCATTGCCATGCGTGAAGCTCATCTCGTGGATCTGGCCCTTGCGGCGGATCTTGAGCTTCAGCCAGACCGACAGCGCGTTGACGACGGACACGCCGACGCCATGCAGGCCGCCCGAAACCTTGTAGGAATTCTGGTCGAACTTACCGCCGGCATGCAGCTGCGTCATGATGACCTCAGCCGCCGAGATGCCTTCGCCGGTGTGGATATCGGTAGGAATGCCGCGGCCGTTGTCGGTCACGGTCACCGAACCATCGGGATTGAGCGACACCGTGACCAGCGTCGCGTGGCCGGCCAGCGCCTCGTCGATGGCGTTGTCGACGACCTCGTAGACCATGTGGTGCAGGCCCGAGCCGTCATCGGTGTCACCGATATACATGCCCGGACGCTTGCGGACCGCATCCAACCCCTTCAAAACCTTGATGGAATCTGCGCCGTACTCGGCTTCGGCGCCGGGAAGGTTCTCGGACTGGTCGCTCATGAAAAACTTTCGTCTGACTGCCGCAGGAGGACGCGGCAGAATCGGCCCCGAATCGCACGTCCGTTGATCCCCAGATATAGGGGTTAAGTGTGGTTTTTCCAAGTTTTACGGGCCTGTTCGGCGTGGATAACGGCGCACGCCGGGGTGCTCCCGGCATGCCCATGGAGCGATGTTCTTGCGCCTCGAATTGCCGCCTGTTTGGAACTTCTGGCCGGCAGGTCTGTTGATGTCGGTCGTTTTGTGATCCTAACTGCCGGCCGCCACTTGTTTTCATCGTACGGCCCTCGTTTTTTAACTGAGAATTGCGCCCGCCCTATGCCAACAACCCTTCCGTCAAGAGCTGATTCCGCGGGTCTTCACCCCACCCTCGAGGGGGAGATGAACGGCCGCATCGCCGCATTGGATTGGGCTGCCACGCCGCTCGGCCCGATCAGCTCGTGGCCGGCCGTCATCCGCATGAGCGTCCGCATCATGCTGTCGTCGGCGGTGCCGATGTGTCTGATGGTCGGACGCGAAGGCATCATGATCTACAACGACGCCTACGCCCCGATCGCCGCGGGCCGACATCCCGCCTGCTTGGGCAGCTCCGTCTTCGAAAGCTGGCCCGAGGTTGCGGAGTTCAACCGCGCCGTCGTGGCGAAGGTCCTCGAAGGCGACACAGTTACCTTCGAGGACCAGGAGTTCGTGTTCCGTCGCAACGGTCTGCCCGAACGCGTCTGGCTCGACCTCGACTACAGTCCGTTGCTGGACGACGACGGCAGCGCGGTTGCAGCACTCGCCATCCTCGCCGAGACGACCAAGCGTGTCCGCGCTGAAAAGGCGCTTGCCCGCAGCGAGGAGCGGTTGTCGTTGGCGCTGGCGGCCTCGGGCATCGTCGGCGCGTGGGACATGGACATCTCCAGCCGTTGGATCACCGCCGATGCGCGTTTCGCCCAGATGTTCGATATCGACGTCGCCGATGCCGAGCGCGGCATTCCACAGGCACGCTTCCTTGAACGGATCCACGAAGCCGACCGCGACCGGGTGCTGAAAGCCATCGAACAGGCAATTGCCGAACGCGGCGAACTCAGCGTCGAGTACCGCCTCCCAGGTGCAGACGGCGCGTTGCGCTGGGTATTGGCCACCGGCCGGGTGGTCGGCGATGCGGAAGGTGGCGAGCGCCTGCCCGGCGTCGTCATCGACATCACCGAGCGCAAGGCGTTCGAGGCCGCGCTCGCGGCAAGCGAAGCCGGCTTCCGCACGCTTGCCGACACCATGCCGCAGATGGTCTGGTCGACGCGGCCCGACGGCCATCACGACTACTACAACGCCCGCTGGTACGATTTCACCGGCATGGCGGAAGGGACGACCGACGGTGCCGGCTGGAACGGCATGTTCCATCCCGACGACCAGGAGCGGGCCTGGAACCTCTGGCATCACTGCCTGGCAACGGGCGAGCCCTACCAGATCGAGTACCGCCTGCGGCACCACAGCGGCGAGTATCGCTGGACCCTCGGACGCGCCCTGCCAATCCGCAACAAGGCCGGTGATATCATCCGCTGGTTCGGCACCTGCACCGACATCCACGAAACAAAGCTGGTCGCCGAGGAGCGCGAGGTGGTTGCGCACGAGCTCAGCCACCGCATCAAGAACATCTTTTCGGTCCTCAACGGCATTATCGGCCTGTCGGCGCGTTCCTATCCCGATCTCAAGCCGCTAGCCGACGAATTGCGCCAGCGCATCGTCGCCATGGGCAAGGCGCATGATTTCGTCAGGCCGCACAGCGCGGCCTCCCGTCCGATCGCCAACAATTCGTCGCTGCAGGCGCTGGTTACGCTTCTGCTCGCGCCGCATGTCGGCGCCGATGGCGGCCGGTTTGCCTTCGAAGGCGACGATGCCATCATCGACGATGCGGCGGCCACGCCGCTGGCCCTGCTCATCCACGAACTCGCCACCAACGCTGCCAAATATGGTGCGCTCGCCAGCCCCGGCGGCCGGGTCGTGCTGAGTTCGGCCGAATCCGGCGACGATTACCGCCTGGTCTGGAAGGAGACCGGCGGGCGGCCGTTGGAAGGCGACCCGCAAGCCGAAGGCTTTGGTAGCCGCCTGGTCAAGCTCAGCGTCGAAGGCCAGCTCGGCGGCAAGCTCGAGCGCAACTGGCAACGAGACGGCCTTGAGGTGTCGATAGTCGTGCCTAAGAGCCAGCTCAGCCGTTCGTCGACACTGCGCCGCTGATGCAGGCAGCCGGTGCCGCTATCAGGGTTCGTCGGTAAGCTGGACGTTTGAATTGTCGGCGAAAAGCCTAAGCCGCACCGGTGGCTCGGCAGGGAGACTATGGCGCCGCGCTACCGCATAGGCGATCGCCTGCCGCAATTCCTCGTCGATGACAGGTTTCGGCATCACCCCGATCGTGCCGGGAATACCGTCGCCCAACTGCGAGGGATTGGCGGTCATGTAGAGCACCGTCACCCCGAACTGCTCGGCCAGGACGCGCCCGACATGCGACCCCGTCGGTCCGTCGCGGAGATTGAGGTCGACAAGCGCGACCTCGGCCATATGCGCGAGGTCGAGCGCCGCCGCGGCGTCCATGGCGATGCCGACGGGGTGATGCCCCAGTTCTTCGAGTACGCTTTCGATTTCGGTGGCGACGAAGATCTCGTCCTCGACCACCATCACTTTGCAGTTCGTCATTTTCCTACACGTGGGTTCCTGTTGGCTTTTGACCTGAGGGGCCAACGACCATGGCTGCAATAGGTTGCATTCTAGTTGCTGGAATCTGGTGCAGCGGCAGTTTGTCGCCCGCCTTTTCGGTCGGGCGACAAGGTTCGATCAGGCCGCACGCAACGGCTTCAGCGCTTCGCTCCAGCGGAACAGCTCTTCGAGCATCGTCTTGGCGCTGTCGTCGATCAGCGCGTTCGACTTGAACTCGCCATTCTCGTCAAGGTGCTGGGTGAAGGCCGGGATCGCGATTGCCTCGGGGATCGGCATGATCTTGACCGAGGTCAACAGCAGTTTTTCCGACTGCACGGCGCGCAGGCCGGCCGAAACGCCACCATAGCTCAGGAAGCTCGCCGGCTTGTAGTTCCATTCGCGGGACAGATAGTCGATAGCGTTCACCAGAGCCGGAGCGGCGAAGTAGTTGTACTCGGGCGTCACGAACACGAAAGCGTCGGCGGGCTTGATCGCCTCGGACCACTGCCTGGTGTGCTCGTTCTCGTACTGGCCGAGGCGCGGGTGCTTGGGTTCGTCGAAGATCGGCAGCCCGAAGGCGTCGATGTCGGTGATCACGGGGTCGAACTTGCCGTGCTCGCGTGCAAACGCTTCGAGCCAGCGGGCGAAAACGGGGCCGACGCGACCGGGGCGGGTGCTGGCCACGACGATATTGAGCTGGTGTTTCAAGATTTCAGTCCTTGGTGGGCAGGTATCAAATGGTGACCTGCGGAGATAGTCGCCTAGACCCTCCAGTGACAAGAAGGCACCTTTTGGTAACCGGTCACATCTGGGTCATCTTGCGGCTCGGTCGCATGGACGCATGCCTCTGCCGCACCTACATTGGGCGGGTGAGGCAGAAAATCTGATGGATACCAGACCGGAACCCTTCGTCCCGCCGGCGCCGATACCGCGCACCAAGCCGCCGTCGACGCTGGAGATGATGCGCATCGTCTACCGCAACCCGCTCGAACTGTGGGGCGAGCCCTCCTACAACGAGCCGTGGATTTCAGTGTCGGGCGTCGGCGGCCCGCTGGTCATCGCCAACGATCCCGGTCTCATCCGCCACGTGCTGGTCGACAACGCCAAGAACTACAAGATGGCGACCGTGCGCCAGATGATCCTCAGGCCGATCCTGCGCGACGGCCTGCTGACCGCCGAAGGCGACGTCTGGAAGCGCTCGCGCAAGGCCATGGCGCCGGTCTTCACGCCGCGTCACATCTTCGGCTTCGCCCAGCCGATGCTCGCCCGCACGCTCGATTTCGTCAAACGCTACGAGGATGCCACCGGTACGGTCGATGTCGCCCAGGACATGACCATGCTGACCTACGAGATCCTGGCCGAGACGCTGTTTTCGGGCGAGATCGCCGGCGAGGCCGGCAGCTTCGCCCATGAGATCGACCGGCTGTTCGAGACCATGGGCCGGGTCGATCCGCTCGACCTGTTGCGCGCGCCTCAATGGCTGCCGCGCCTCACCCGCATCCGCGGCCGCAAGACCATGGCCTATTTCCGCAAGATCGTCACCGACACGGTGGCGATGAGGAGCGACAGGCTGGCCCGCGATCCCGCTGGCGTGCCGCAGGATTTCCTCACCCTGTTGCTGCGCGCAGAAGGCCCGGACGGATTGTCGCGACAAGAGATCGAGGACAACATCATCACCTTCATCGGCGCCGGCCACGAGACCACGGCGCGCGCGCTTGGCTGGACCATCTATTGCCTTGCCGAAGCCACCTGGGAGCGCGACCGCGTCGAGCAGGAAATCGACGAAGTGCTGGCCCGCGAACCCGACCCGGTGAAGTGGCTCGACGCCATGCCTTACACCCGCGCTGTCTTCGAGGAAGCGCTCAGGCTCTACCCGCCGGCGCCTTCGATCAACCGCGAACCCATCGCCGACGACGATTACAAGGGGCTGAAAATCCCCAGGAAAGCCCAGGTGCTGGTCATGCCCTGGACGGTCCACCGCCACCGCAAGCTGTGGGACCGCCCCAACGCCTTCATGCCGGAGCGCTTCCATCCCGAGAACAGGGACAAGATCGACCGCTACCAGTACCTGCCGTTCGGCGCCGGTCCGCGCGTCTGCATCGGCATGAGCTTTGCCATGCAGGAGGCGATCATCGCCCTCGCCATTCTGCTCTCCCGCTTCCGCTTCGACACCGTCGCCGAAACCAAGCCCTGGCCGGTGCAGAAACTCACCACCCAGCCGCAAGGCGGCCTGCCGATGCGGGTCACTCGCCGCTAGACTAGCGCGAAGACGCGGGCCGGGCCACCGGTGCCGCCGCGCACCTTGGGCGCGCCGACCACGATGGTCGCGCCCTTGGCGGGCAGCTTGTCGAGATTGGCAACGCCCTCGATGCCGTAGCGCCCGGCCGGCAGCCAGGTGTTGTGCACGGCGAAGTCGGGCGAAGGGCCATGGTCGAGCGACAGGGTGTCGACCGTGATCGCCTTGACCGTCGGCTTCTCGAGCAACAGCTGCGCCGTCTCGACATGAAAGCCCGGGAAATGCAGCGTCTTGCCGTCGGCGCTGACATTGCGGAACTTCTCGGTCGCGACATGCGCGCCCCAGCCCGACAGCAGCGCCACCACGGCGCCCTCCGGCAGTTCGCCATTTGCAGCCTCCCACGCCTTGATGTCATCGGGCGTCAGCTGCGCGTCGGGGTTGTCAGCCGCCTTGGTGCGGATGTCGACCACGACAAGCGGCGCGATCAGGTCCTCGACCGGCAATTCCGCCACGGACTTTCCGTCGGCGCTGAAATGCAGGGGCGCGTCGATATGCGTGCCGGTGTGCTCGCTCACCCGCCATTCGTTCAGGTTGAACGTGTCCTTGGCATGGCTGAATTTCTGCTCGATGAACAGCTGTTGTCCGCCAAAATAGGTCGGAAACTGTTCCCACAGTTCATGGGTCAGGTCTTCGGCCTTGTGCGGCGGTTCGGCAGCGAATAGCGGCCTCGGCGGCAGGGCCGAGGCAAGCGCTGCGGCCCCGGCGGCGGTGATGGCTCCCTTGAACAGGCTGCGGCGGCTCAGCATGCCGCTCTTGACGGATTCGATGACGCAGTGATGGCACATGATCTCCTCCTGGGGTTGGGCGGGAGAGTGTGTGCCTGCACTGGCGCAGCGGCAAGTGGTGCGCTTTGCACCTGATTCTGTCGCTGTAGAAAAGCGTTTCGCGGAAGTTTCGAACGCCGAAACCGGCTGCCAGCCGGGCAGGGCGGCGTATACTGAGGTGCCAAGGGCGTGGCGGAAAACCGCCGCGCCGGTCAGGAGGCCCGAATGCCAGCTCCGTCCCGCGCGCTTCTTGTCCGCATCGCTGGCCACGTCCAGGGCGTCAGCTTCCGCGTCTGGACACAGCGCGAGGCCCAGCGCCTCGGCCTGCGCGGCTGGGTGCGCAACGAGCGCGACGGTTCGGTCAACGCTTTGATATCAGGCCCGGACGAAGCGGTGGCGTCGATGCTGGACGCGTTTTGGCAGGGGCCGCGCGGCGCCGATGTCCGAAGCGTCGTGCCGGAGCCGGCCGATCCGTCGGGCGTGCCGGCCGGCTTCGACATCACCGGCTGACAACTCGTCAGGAGCGAACCGAGCGCCTTACGGCTTGGGGAACGGCTCCACCGTGCCCTTGAGCTTGATGGTGATCGGCTCGCCGAAGCGATCCTTCGACTTGCCGGCCGGCACGCGGATCCAGCCTTCGCTGACGCAATATTCGCTGACGTCCTGGCGCTCTTTGCCGTTGAACAGGATACCGACGCCCTGCTCCAGCGCTTCCGCGTTGAAATAGGGGCTGCGCGGGTCGTTGCTCAGGCGGTCGGGAAGGGTCATCGATATCTCCAGTATTTCAAGGCGTCCATGCCGACGCGAAACGCGATTGCCCGCGCCACGGCAGGCTTTGCGAGCGCTGTTAAGGGCATTGGCCATCGGGGTAAAGACCCGCGCTCAATTCCGTCCCTGGAATGCGTTCTCGACATGCACCGGCCAGCGCCTCGGCAGCACCGCCACCATGTCGAAGCGCACCGAAAGTTTTCCATAGTCCGGCTGCCGCGCCAGCCACAGGTCGGCAGCGCCTTCGATGCGGCGCTCCGAGCCATAGGCCACGGCCTCCATCGCCTCGATCAACGTCTTGCGCGCTTTCACTTCGACGATCAGCACAAGGTCGCCACGCCTCGCGATCAGGTCGATCTCGCCGAGCTTGGTCCTGTAGCGCCGGGCGACGATGCGATAGCCCTTGAGCATCAGCGCGAGCGCAGCCAGCCATTCGCCGCGATGACCGCGGCCCAGTGCCTTCTGCCGGGCGAGCCGGTCAGTCACCGGCCCCTTCCTTGAGTTCCAGCAGCCGGCGGTAGAGCACGGGCTTCTGCTGCCCGGTCATGCGCGCGGCTTCCGCCGCCGCCTTCGACGCCGGCATCTCCTTGGCCAGCGAAACCAGCAGCTTGTCGATGTCTTCCACCGTCTCGGTCCGCTCCTCGGGCGGTGCCACGCAGATGACGACCTCGCCCTTCGGCGTGTCGGCCTCGGCATAATGCGCGGCGAGTTCCGCCAGCGTGCCGGTGCGGATTTCCTCGAAGGCCTTGGTCAGCTCGCGGCCGATCGCCGCCTGGCGCGTGCCGAGCACCTCAGTCATCGCTTCCAGCGTGTCTGCCAGCCGGCGCGGCGATTCGAAGAAGATCAGCGTGCCGGGCACGGCTTTTACCTCACCCAGGCGCGTCCGCTTCTGCCCGTCCTTCACCGGCAGGAAGCCGGCGAAGAAGAACGCATCCGAAGGCAGGCCCGAGGCGGTCAGCGCCGCCAGCACCGCCGAAGCTCCGGGGATCGGCACCACGCGGATGCCGTGCGCCTGCGCCTGCTCGACCAGCCGGAAGCCGGGATCGGAGACCAGCGGCGTGCCGGCATCAGACACCAGCGCCACGCTGCGGCCATTCTCCAGCGCCTCGATCAGCCGTGGCCCTGCCTCGGTGGCGTTATGTTCGTGATAGGCGCTCGGCCGCTGGCGGATGCCGTAGCGGTCGAGCAGCACGCGGGTCACCCGCGTGTCCTCGCAGGCGACATGGTCGGCGCCGGCCAGCGTTTCCAGCGCGCGCAGCGTGATGTCGCCGAGATTGCCGATTGGCGTCGCCACCAGATACAGCGCCGGATCGAGCGGCCGTGCCGCGATCTCGGTCTGCCCGATCACAAAAACCCGCTTGTTGTCGCCCGTCTGCACTCAACCCCGCTCGCCGCCCGGTTCAGGAATGGACGGCTTTCGCCCTGTTTGGCACGACGCGCCCCGGCTTGCAAAACATGTGATCGTTTCTGCCTTGGCTTTGCCACAGTGCGGGGCAGAAATCGCGGCCGCGGATCGGAACAGAGATTCGCGGAAAACGGCAAAAGCACCGGCCATGCCCCATCGCTTCGACGCCTTCATCTCCCGTCTCGACGCCGCCACCAAGGCAGCCCCGCCGTCACGACCTGGTGGCGACCAGAACCGCGCCCGCCGCGATCAGCGCGACGCCGAGCCAGTTCGCCGCGCTAAGTCGCTCGCCAAGGAAAATGACGCCAAACACCGCGACAAGAACGACGCTTAGCTTGTCGATCGGCGCCACCTGCGCCGCATTGCCCAGCTTCAGCGCGCGGAAATAGCACAGCCACGACGCCCCGGTCGCCAGCCCCGACAGGATCAGGAACGTGTAGGTCTTGGCCGAAATCGTGCCCAGCGCCTGCGCCTGGCCGGTGGCGGTCACGATGCCCGCCAGCACCAGCAGGATCACCACGGTGCGGATCAGCGTGGCGAAATCCGAATTGACGTTCTCAATGCCGACCTTGGCGAAGATCGCCGTCAGTGCGGCGAAAACCGCGGAAAGCATCGCCCAGAATTGCCAGGTAGAGAATGCCGTAGTCATGTCTGGCTCCGTGAATGTCATCTGTTGGCCGCTGGAAAGTTGCTTGTTTGCCTTGTAGCAGTCGCCGGCTTTCCGAAAGTCCCAAAAAAGCAGCAGGCACGATGACGAACGCCCAGGTCCAGCCCTATTCCATCTCCGATCTTCGCGACAGGCCGGAATTCGCCGCCGAGGTCGCCGACCGCATCTGGAATGCGTGGTGGCGCGCCGACGGCCACCAGCTCGCCTTCATCCAGGGACTGGTGGAAGAGAATTTTGCCTCGACCGGGCTGCCGCGGGCGCTCGTCGCTCATCGTGGCGATACCTTCCTCGGCACAGCCCACCTGATCGACAACGATCTCGAATCGCGGCCGCAATATGCGCCATGGGTGGCGGCCGTCTGGGTCGATGAAGCCGCCAGGAAATCCGGCATCGGCGCAGCCCTTGTGCAGACCGGTGCAGAGGCAGCGTTCGAGCAGGGTTTCGACACCGTCTATCTCTGCGCCAAGCCGGCGGTTTCCGCCTTCTACGAAAAGATGGGCTGGCAACGCATCGAGGAAGGCGTCGAAGGCCTCAACGTGTTTTCTATGGAGAGGAAGGCCTGAGCGCAGGCTGGAAGTTGGATCGTTGTTGGCTCAGCGGTGTTGGCGTGGCTTTGTCGGCTTCGCGCTGGACAGAAAGGCATTCTGAACCGCCGAGGCCGGCCGTTCAGTCACGGCATGGATCCCCAGGTCTGCGCAGTTCGCTACGCTCCTGCTCCGCCCGAGGATGACGAGGGGAGGCTTCGCGCCGCTAATCGTGGACGCTGGAGATCGAGAATACCTACAACAACTGGTCCAATTGGTGGCACCTGTGCCACCGTTGGGGATTGGCGGTGACGCTCCCACAGCTTCGTCATCCTCGGGCGGAGCAGGAGCGTAGCGAACTGCGCAGACCCGGGGATCCATGCCGTGACGTTGAAGCCGGCACCTCGGTCAAATGCTATCACGCTTGCTACCGCACCACGCCCAACGACAAGACCGGCCGCTACCGCGCCAAATCCGCCACCACCGCATCCAGCACGATCATGCCCTCAGGCGTGGCGCGCAGGCGCGAATTGCCGATCGGCGCGACCAACCCTTCGCCCTGCAGGATCGACAGCCGCGCCGAAGATAGCGACTTGCCGGAAAGCTGCTCGTAGCGGGCGAGGTCGATGCCCTCGACCAGCCGCAAGCCCATCAGCAGGAACTCGTCGGCCTCTTCGGAGCGGTTCAGCGTCTCGCCGCCGGTGATGCCGTGGCCCTTCTGCTCAACCAGTTCGGCCCAGCGTTCCGGCATCTTCTCGGCGATGGTGACGATGCGCCTGCCGTCCTCGATGAAGCGCCCATGCGCGCCCGGGCCGACGCCGACATATTCGCCGTAGCGCCAGTAGGTCAGGTTATGCCGGCTTTCGGCGCCCGGCATGGCGTGGTTGGAAATCTCATAGGCCGGCAGGCCATGCGCCGCCGTGACATCCTGCGTGATCGCATACAGTTCGGCGGCGTGCTCGCCGTCGGGGATCTCGAACTTGCCGGCACTGTAGAGCTGGAAGAAGCGCGTGCCTTCCTCGATCGTCAGCTGGTACAGCGACAGGTGGTCGACGGCATAGCCGATCGCCTGCTTCAGCTCCGCCGCCCACGCATCCGGCTTCTGGCCGGGCCGGGCATAGATCAGGTCGAACGACAGGCGCGGGAAGATCTCGCGCGCCAGGCCGATGGCGTGCAGCGCCTCCTCGACGTTGTGCAACCGTCCGAGGAAGCGCAAATCGGCATCGTTCAGCGCCTGCACGCCGAGAGACACCCGGTTGACGCCGGCGGCTCGATAGCCACGGAAGCGCTCGGCCTCCACCGAAGACGGGTTGGCCTCCAGCGTGATCTCGGCGTTGCCTGAAATCGTCCAGTTGGCGGCGATTGCCTCGAGCACCGCGCCCACCGTTTCGGGCCGCATCAGCGACGGCGTGCCGCCACCCAGGAAAATGCTCGTCACCTCGCGCGGGCCGGTGCGGGCGCGCATGGTCGCAAGCTCGGTGGCGAAGGCGCGCGCAAAACGCTCCTGGTCCACCGGCTGGTGGCGGACATGACTGTTGAAGTCGCAGTAGGGGCACTTGGCCGCGCAGAACGGCCAGTGCACATAGACGCCGAAGCCGGGGTCGCGGCTGAGCGACGCAAATGCCATCAGGCCGAACCGAGCTTGGCGCGGGCGAATTTCTGGAAGGCGCGGGCGCGGTGCGACAGCGCCTCGGCCTGGCCGGGCTTCCAGCCGTGCTTTTCGTCGGCGCTCATCTCGCCAAAGGTCTTGTCGAAGCCTTCTGGCAGGAACACCGGGTCGTAGCCAAAGCCCTTTTCGCCACGCGGCGGCCACACCAGCGTGCCCTCGGCCTCGCCGCGGAAATATTCGGCGTGGCCGTCGGGCCATGCCAGGCAGATGACGGCGACGAAGCGGCCGCTGCGCTGGTCCGGGCTGGCCGCGCCGCGCTCCTGCATGGCGTCTTCGGTGCGCTGCATGGCCATGGCAAAGTCGCGCGTGCCGTTAGGCTTCTCGGCCCAGTTGGCGGTGTAGACGCCCGGTGCGCCGTCGAGCGCATCGACCACGAGGCCGGAATCGTCCGACAGCGCCGGCAGTTCCGTCGCGGTCGCCGCTGCCAGCGCCTTGATGTAGGCGTTCTGCTCGAAGGTCGTGCCGGTTTCGTCGGGCTCGGGCAGGCCATATTCCTTGGCCGACTTCGCCTCGAAGCCGAACGGCGCCATCAGGTCGGCGAATTCACGCAGCTTGCCGGCATTGTGGCTGGCGATCACGATCTTCTTGTCGGCGAGTTCGCGCATCAGATACCCCATATTTTCGGTTCGGCGATCTCCAGCGAATTGCCTGATGGATCGCGGAAATAGATGGAGCGGCCGCCGTTTGGCCACTCGAAATCGGCTTCGATGGCGATGCCCTTGCCTTCGAGCCGCACCTTCCAGTCTTCGATTTCGTCAGCCGTGCCGGCAAAGCACAGATGTCCCTGGCCCGACGTTCCGTGCGGCGGCACCGGCAGCCTGGCGTCCGGCTTTGGCGGTTGCCGCGTCGCGTCCGCGTTGAACAGGAGCAACACCCCCTGGCCACAGCGGAAAAACACATGCCGCCCCGGCACCTTGGCGATCCGCTCCAGCCCCATCACCTCGCCGTAGAACGTCTCCGCGGCATCGAGGTCGGCGACGTAGAGGGCGGATTCGAGGATGGCCGAGGGCTGCATGCCGCTTGCCTCAGCCCACCGCCATCTTCTGCAGGTCGACCAACCGGTTGATGCCCTTGCGGGCAAGGCCCATAAGCTGCAGGAATTCTTCCTCCGAGAACGGCACGCCTTCGGCGGTGCCCTGGATCTCGACGATTCCGCCCTTGCCGGTCATCACGAAATTGGCGTCGGTGCCCGCTGCCGAATCCTCGACATAGTCGAGGTCGATCACCGGCTGGCCGTCATGGATGCCGCAGGAGATCGCCGCGATATGATCTTTCAGCACTTTCTCGACGCTGACCATCTGGCGCGCTTCCATCCAGCGCAGGCAGTCGTGCAGCGCGATCCATGCACCGGTGATCGAGGCGGTGCGGGTGCCGCCGTCAGCCTGGATCACGTCGCAGTCAACGGTGATCTGGCGCTCGCCCAGCGCCTGCATATCGACGACGGCGCGCAACGAGCGGCCGATCAGCCGCTGGATTTCCTGCGTGCGGCCGCCCTGCTTGCCGGCCGAAGCCTCGCGGCGCATGCGCTCGCCGGTGGAACGCGGCAGCATGCCGTATTCGGCCGTCACCCAGCCTTTGCCGGAATTGCGCATCCAGCCCGGCACCTTCTCTTCCAGGCTTGCCGTGCACAGCACATGTGTGTCGCCGAACTTGACCAGGCACGAACCTTCGGCGTGCTTGGACACGTTGCGCTCGAAGGAGATGGCGCGCATTTCGTCGAATTGGCGTTTGGAGGGGCGCATTCGGGTGCTTTCTGTGGCGAAATCGGAAATTGTCGCCGGCTTGTAGCTCCATGGCTCCGGGAGCGCAAAGGAAAACAGGTTCGCTTGTGTCCTGACGCTGGACCCGGCGGTTGTGTTCGCGGCTGCGGGGTCTATATCATTTGAGGCGGAGACCACGAACAGACATGACCAAAGCGGTAACCGACCCCAGCCTGCAGTCGCTCGACATGCGCTCGCGCGACATCTTCCGGCGCATCGTCGATTCCTACCTGCGCGACGGCGAGCCTGTCGGCTCGCGCAACCTGTCGCGCATGCTGCCGTCGTCCTTGTCGCCGGCCACCGTGCGCAACGTCATGAGCGACCTCGAACATCTCGGGCTCGTCTACGCGCCCCACATTTCCGCCGGCCGCCTGCCGACGCAGAAGGGCCTGCGCTTCTTCGTCGACGCCTTCATGGAACTCGGCGACCTCTCCGACGACGAGCGTCGTGTCATCGAGGCTCAGGTCAAGGCTTCGGGCGAGGGCGCCACGCTCGAACACATGCTGACCGAGGCGAGCCAGATGCTGTCGGGCATGTCGCGCGGTGCCGGCCTCGTGCTCGCGGCCAAGAACGAGGTCGCCCTCAAGCATATCGAGTTCATCCAGCTTGAACCGACAAAGGCGCTGGCCGTGCTGGTGTCGCAGAATGGCGATGTCGAGAACCGCGTCGTCGAGCTGCCGCTCGGCGTCACCGTTTCCCAGTTGCACGAAGCCTCAAACTTCCTCAACGCCCATATTCGTGGCCGCACCCTGGCCGAGGCCCGTCTCGAGATCGCCCGCATCAAGGACGAGACCAAGGCCGCCCTCGACACGCTGTCGCAGGATCTGGTCGAAAAGGGTCTTGCCGTCTGGGCCGGCGCCGACAGCGGCCTGCCGGCGCGCCTGATCGTACGCGGCCGCGCCAATTTGCTCGAAAACGTCACCGCCCAGGCCGACATCGAGCTGCTCAAGCACCTGTTCGAGGACATGGAAACCCAGGACGGGCTGATCCAGTTGCTCGACCTCGCCGAGGAAGGCTCCGGCGTGCGCATCTTCATCGGCTCGGAGAATCGGCTGTTTTCGCTGTCCGGCTCGTCTCTGGTCGTCGCCCCTTACCGCGACAAGGATGCCCGCGTCGTCGGCGCGCTCGGCGTCATCGGCCCGACGCGGCTCAACTATGCCCGCATCGTGCCGATGGTCGACTATACGGCGCAGCTTATTTCGCGCATGCTGAGGTAAGCTGAAACCACGGAGGACGGACCATGGCGCTCGAACAGATCAAGGCCCAGATAGCTGTCCTGCTCCAGGAAATGGTCAACCAGCCCGAGGATTCCCACGAATTGCAGGAGCAGTTGCGCGAGAAGCTGAGCGAGCTGCGCGCGCAAGGCTTGCCGCTGCCCAAGGACCTTGTCGATCTGGAAAAGCGCCTCGACGACGACTTCTCCGAACCGGAGGAATAAGCAGCTAGCGCACTGCGGACGGGCTCGACTGTTCGCTAGGCCTGGCCGTTCGCCGGGCCGATCGACAGGTTGCCGTTCTCGACCCTTGCGACGATCTCGCGCCCGGCCATGGCACCTGTAAACTTGACGGTCACGCTGTCGTTACTGCCTTCGAACCGGACGGTGACAGTGCCGTCGTCATTGTGCGCGAGCGTGGCCTTTGCAGGATCGAGGCGTGTGGCACCGTCGCTGCTGTAGCGAGCGATGTTCAGCGGAGCATTCGTCTCGACGACATCGTTGCCGTCGCCTTCCGCCATCCTCAGCGTCGCGGCCCGATTGGCGGTGCTGTCGAGCTTGATCAGGTCGTTGCCCTTGCCGCCCAGCGCCATCAGGTCGCGGCCGGACAATTGCAGCACATCATTGCCGTCGCCGCCCCCGGCTCTGACCTCGAGGCCGGACAGGTGCAGCACGTCGTTACCGTCGCCGCCACTGGCAAACGCATCCCACCTGGCGGTGACCCGGATGGTGTCGTCGCCATCGCCGCCGTCGATGAAGCTGGTGCTGGCTGCGGTGACGGCAATGACGTCGTCGCCGGCGCCGCCATAGAGGCCGGACACGCTGCCCTTGGCGGAAACGGCGATCGCGTCGCTCCCGTCGCCGCCGGAGACGTGGTCAACGCCGCCGGCCGTGGCAATGGCGATGGCATCGTCGCCCTCGCCACCATCGACCAGTCGCACCTCGCGTTGCGCGGAGATCGAGATCGCGTCGGCGCCACGGCCTCCATCGACGATCCAGATCGAGCCTGCCGTGGTGATGGCTATACTGTCGTTGCCGTTGCCGCCATCGGTGCGTGTCACATCGCCCCGGCCTGCAATGGCGATCGTATCGTTGCCGTCACCGCCGTCGACGAGATCGACGGCCGGTTCGAAGTCTGCGTAGGGTTTGCTGCTCGCGAGCCCGAGCACGGAGATGTGGTCGTTGCCCTTTTCTCCGGAAACGCCCATCACCCGGTTTCCGACAACCTGGATGATGTCGTTGCCGTCTGCGGCACCGGCGGAAATGTAGTCCTTGTTCGAGGATATGACCGACAGGTTGAGGTTGCCCGAACCTGTCGCCCTGACCTGCGTGATGTGGTTCATGTCCTCGCCGCCCGTGTCGAACTCATATCGCTCGACCTCCATGCCGAGCGCGTTGCCGGACGAACTCACCGAAGCCCGGATGCCTTCCGACTCCACCAGGATGCGCATGATCGCCGATACCGCTGCGCTGGGCGAATATTTGAGGCCCGGCAGCGATTGGTTCTTTGCGGCGTCGGTGCCGGCAGGAAGCCCGCCGCGCGCATTCAACTGCTGCAGCAGATTGACTGAAACGGACGTGTAGGAAATCGTCGGAGTGTGAATCTTCAGCACTGGCTAATTTCCCGGAAGTCTCACGGCACTCCAGGAATTGTCGTCGGTAGACGCTAACGGAAAGTGAAAGCCAAGTTGATTGGAAGACTTTCTTTTTGCGAAATCTATGCTGATCTTGAGTCTTCGCTCTTGTATTCCTCGCCCCATGTCACCTGCCTGTAGTCAAAGCCGTATTCCAGCGTCGGCTTGACGATGCGGAAATAGGGCGACAGGTCGAAGTCGCGCGGCGTGTACAGCGAGTGGTGGCGGATATGCATGATCTCGCGCCGCATGTAGCTCGATTGCGCCGAGGCGCGGCCGGGCGCCCGGGTGATTTCCGGCAGGATCGGGTAGCGGATCTCGCCATAGGCCTCGGCGATCATCGTCGAGCAGATGGCGCGCGTCGGGTCGCCCGACCCGAAGGCGATCATGCGGCGGCGCCAGCGCACCGGCACCGGCGGCCTCGGTATGAAGTAGCGCAGCATGTCGGTGATGTTCTTGAGGTCGTATTTCAGCCCCAGGCGCTGGATCATGAACCTGACGACATGGTCGCGATCCTCCGGAGACAGGCCGTTGGCGCGGCAGATGCGGGTGTTGTAGGTCCGGTATTTCGACAGCGGCACCGCCACGCAGCCGTCGCCGAGGTTGACCTCGATCAGCCGCGGCCGCTCCGAGCCATCAGCGGGTTCAGGCAAGGCGTCGCCGACATAGAGCGCCGAATGCGACCAGGTCGACTGGGTCAGGTACTTGATGACGGCCGAAATGCGCTGGTTGCCCTCGATCAGCAGGATGTCGCCGGGTTCCAGCGTCCGGCGCAGGGTCTCCGGGTCCGACGGCGTGTAGGGTTCGTAGCCGGAGGATGCGACCTGCAGTCGGGCGGCAAGCCAGCGGCCAATGCGGTCTAGTAATGTGTCGGTCTTTTGCGTCATGACGCACAGGACGTAACATGAGCCGGCCCGGGGAGGCCAGCCGCAGCCGCATCAGTCCGCTTCGTTCTCCGCCATGCTGTCGTTCAGGTCCTGGCGGGCCTTCTTGGCGAGCTTGCGCGCCGCACGCCTGGGCTTTTCCTCGAACAGCTTGGCGGCATCGGCAAGACAGAGCTTGCGCAGTGCTTTTTCCGCGCGCCTGAGCAGCCGCACCAACTGTTTCGGCTCGGGGCCGTCGAAGGGCGCTTCGCGTGCCTCGATTAGCGCGCGCATGACGAACACGTCGTGCAACTCGCCCAGGCTTTCGCCCAGTTCTTCGGCGCGTTCGCGGCGCGGCTTGACGGGTGCGGGCCAGAGCTTGCGCAGCAGCGCCAGATGCGCGGCATGCGTCTTCACTGCCTTGCGCAGGTCGTGGAAATCGTTGGGCTCGCCGCGTTCGCGCGATTGCTGCAGCGCCTTGCGCGCATACCGCAAAGTTGCCAGCGCCCCGTCGGCAAGCACATCGGCCGCATTTTCCGGATGGTCGGGGAGAACGAGCATTTCAAGTGCGACCATGCCGGCCTGGCATTCCGCGACGGCGTTGTCGAGCACTGCGCCGAGCCCTGCCTGGCCGTAGGCAGCTTCGGTGCGGTGGCGCGCCAGCATGGCGCGAATGCCGGCAAGGCCGGCGCCATCGGCGTCCTCGGGAAAATCGGCGATCAGCCGGTCGATCGTCTCGATCAGCGCCGTCGCCTGGCGCGGGCCGGCGATCGACAGCGAGATGTCGCGGTAGCGGTTGTTTTCGGCGCGGCAGAACGCTTCGTCGCCCGGGTGAACCAGGCGCAGCAGCGCGCGCAGCGCCTTGATGCGCTTGCGGGCGCTGTGCAGCGATTTTTCCGGATTGTCACGGGCAACGTTGAGATGCGCGACGATCTTGTCGATCTCCCCGGCGGCAATGCGGCGAACCTCTGCGGTAAGCGCCAGCCGGGGATCGATGCGAAAGCTCATGCGACGGCTTCCGGCACGTCGCTGAGGGCCAGCGACGCGTTGTAATAGCGCGCGTCGTCGGTGACTTCCTGGCCGATCCACGCCGGCAGGTCCGATGCCGGCACGTCGTCCGGCGTTTCCAGTTCCGCAATCACCAGGCCGCTCAGCTCCCCGCCGAATACATCGATCTCGTAGAGTCGCCCGCGATGGCTAACATGGTGACGTGTCTTCTCGATGACACGGCCGACGGCGAAACCGGCCATCTCCTCGGCTTCGGCCAACGGCACCTGATATTCGAACTCGTCGCGTTCGCGGCCCCGGGAGCCGAATTTCAACGTCAGCGTCGCGCGCTTGCCGTCGGAAATCCGAAGCCGGACCGAGCGGCCCGTATTCGAGGCGAGATAGAACTGCCGGATGCGAATCCTGTCTTCGACAAGGCTCCGCCATTCCGGTCCCTTCACCAGGAATTTGCGTTCGATTTCCTTTGCCATGGCGGCAGTAAAGCGCGCCCCGTCCTGCAGCGCAACAATTCACTTGACTTTAATCAATCGATTGATTAAATAACGAGTATGAGCAAGACACAGACCCCGCAAACGACCACCGCAGCCGACGCCACCCGCATGGCGCTGGTCAAGGCAGCGCTTCAGCTTTTCGGCCGGCAGGGCTTCGACGGCACCTCGACCCGCGAGATCGCGGCCGCCGCCAATGCCAATATCGGCTCCATCGCCTATCATTTCGGCGGCAAGGAAGGGCTCCGGCTGGCCGCCGCCGATTACATCGTCGAGACGATTCAGACCATTGCCGCCCAGGCCTTCGGCAGTTCCGCTCCGGCCCTGCCGGATAACGCCGAGCAGGCCGAAGCGCAGCTCGACGCCACGGTCGAGCGCATGGTCGGCTTCATCGTCGCGCGTCCCGAGGCTGGCGAGATCGTCCAGTTCGTGCTGCGCGAACTGTCGACGCCGACCGACGCGCTCGATCGCATCTACAGCGGCGTCTTCGAGCCGGTTCACCGCAGGCTGTGCCAGCTCTGGGCGACGGCCACCGGCGAGCAAGCCGAAAGCGAGAAGACCCGCATCAGCGTGTTCATGATGATCGGCCAGGTCGTCTATTTCCGCATCGCCCGCGCCGCCGTCATGCGGCGCATGGATTGGGCCGACATCGGTCCCGCCGAAGCCGCCAAGGTCATCGGCATCGCCAAGGAAAACGTCGCGGCCATCATCGCCGCGCGAAAGGCAGGAAAGCCATGAGTATCCTCTGTTCCATTCCCTTCGCCGCATCCCTGTTCACAGCCTGCGCTGCCCCCGCGCCGCTCGCCGTCGGCTACGTCGAGGGCGACTACGTCTTGCTCGCCCCCATCGAGGTGGCGCAGGTGGAGACGGTTTCCGTCCGTCGCGGCGATCGCGTTCAGGCCGGCAGGCCGATCGTCTCGCTCGAAAGCGGCGACGCCAGGATCGCCGTGACCCAGGCCGAGGCAGCCCTTGCCCAGGCAAGGGCGGAACTCGCCGATCTCAAGGTCGGCAAGCGTCCCGAAGAGATCGCGGCCCTCGAGGCGACTGTCCGCTCGGCCAAGTCCCAGGCCGAGGAAGCGAACCGCGTTCAGGCACGGACGCAGGATCTGCTGAAGCGCGGCATCGCCACCCAGGCCCAGATGGACGAGGCGAGAACGCGGGTCGAGGTCGCGGAAGCGGCCATCGGACTCGCCGAAGCCAACCTGAGCGTCGCCGGCCTGCCCGCGCGCGCGGAAGCCATCAAGGCTGCCGAGAAGGAGGTCGAGCAGGCGGAGTCGGCCCTCGGCCAGGCTCGCTGGCGGCTTTCCAAGCGCGCGCTTGCCGCACCCACCGACGGGCGCGTCGACGACGTCATCCGCAATGCCGGCGATACTGCCGGACCGTCGTCTCCGGTGGTTTCGGTGCTGCCGGACGGTGCGGTCAAGCTGACGCTGTTCATCCCCGAGACCGCCTTCTCTTCGGTTCATGTCGGCACCCGGCTGGCCGTACGTTGCGACGGCTGCCCCGAGGGGCTGACGGCCAAGGTCAGCTATGTCTCGCCCGACCCCGAATTCACCCCGCCGGTGATCTACTCGCTCGAGAACCGGCAGAAGCTCGTCTATCTCGTCGAGGCCCGCCCGGAAGACACGGGCTCCGCCCTGCAGCCGGGGCAGATCGTCGATGTGGCACTGGAAGAGAGCGAATAGCGAATAGGGGGTAGCGAATAGTGCAGCACGCCATGACAGCCGCGCTCGTCCCTACTCCCTACTCCCTACTCGCTATTCCCTACTCGCTCCGCTGCCGGAGGCAGCACCCAATGAACGCCATCGAAGTCACCAACCTCGTCAAGCGCTTCGGCGACAAGACCGTCGTCGACCACGTCACCATGACGGTCGCCGAGGGCGAGATCGTCGGCTTCCTCGGGCCCAACGGCTCGGGCAAGACCACCACCATCCGCATCATGTGCGGCCTGCTCACGCCCGATGAGGGTGACGGCCAGGTGCTTGGTTATGACCTGCGCACCGACGGGCTGAAGATCAAGCGCGAAGTCGGCTACATGACGCAGAAGTTCTCGTTCTACGAGGACCTGACCATCGGCGAGAACCTCGAATTCGTCGCCCGGCTCTACAAGCTCAGGCCGGTCGAGGAGCACGTCGCCCGCACCCTCGACGAACTTGGCTTGACCAGCCGCCGCAACCAGCTCGCCGGCACGCTGTCGGGTGGCTGGAAGCAGCGCCTGGCCCTCGCCGCCTGCATCATGCACAAGCCGAAGCTGCTGCTGCTTGACGAACCCACCGCCGGCGTCGATCCCAAGGCGCGGCGCGAGTTCTGGGACGAGATCCACCGGCTGGCGCGCGGCGGGCTCACCGTCCTGGTTTCGACCCACTACATGGACGAGGCCGAGCGCTGCCACCGCATCAGCTACATCTCCTATGGCAAGATGCTGGCTTCCGGCACCGTCGAAGACGTCGTGCGCAATGCCGGGCTGACCACCTTCGTCGTTTCTGGCCCGCGCCTCGACCAGATCGCCGCCGCACTCGAGGGCAGGCCCGGCGTCGAGCAGGTCGCGCCGTTCGGTGCCACGCTCCACGTCGTCGGCTCCGACCGCCAAAAGCTCGAAGCGGCACTTGCCGACATCCGCGGCCGCAAGGACGTGACCGTCGAACCGGGCGAGACCAGCCTGGAAGACGTGTTCATCCAGTTCATGGCCGGCTCCAGGGACAACATGTCATGACAAGCCTCACCGACGGCATCTTCTCCTTCGCCCGGCTCGGCGCATTGCTGACCAAGGAGTTCATCCAGATGCGGCGCGACCGCATCACCTTCGCCATGATGCTGGGCGTGCCGCTGATGCAGCTCGTGCTGTTCGGCTTCGCCATCAACAGCGACCCCAAGAGCCTGCCGGCCGCGCTCGTTGCCACCAGCAACGACCAGTACACGCGCGCCATGGTCTCGGCGCTGCAGAATACCAACTACTACCGCTTCGACCACATCGCCGAAACCGCAGCCGAGGCCGAGGAGCTGATGGCCAGCGGCGAGGTCGCCTTCGTCGTCACCATCCCCGCCGATTTCGGCCGCCGGGTAGCCAGCGGCGACGCGCCGCAGATCCTGATCGAGGCCGATGCCACCGATCCCTCGGCGTCCAGCGGAGCGGTGTCGACGCTGGGCACGGTGGCCAACCAGGCCCTGCTGCGCGCCCAGGGCATGGAAGCGGCGTCCGCCGAGGCGGCCAAGGGCCAGCTCGAGGTCGTCGTCCACCGCCGCTACAACCCCGAAGGCATCTCGCAATACAACATCGTGCCCGGCCTGCTCGGTGTCATCCTGCAGATGACCATGGTGATGATGACCTCGATGGCGCTGACGCGCGAAACCGAACGCGGCACCATGGAGAACCTGCTTGCCATGCCGGCAAGCCCGGCCGAGATCATGCTCGGCAAGGTGCTGCCCTATCTCGTCGTCGGCGCCGTCCAGGTGGCGGTGGTGCTGATCGCCTCGAAGCTGCTGTTTTCCATCCCCTTCATCGGCTCGCTGTCCTTGCTGCTGTCGGCGATCCTGGTCTTCGTGCTGGCGCTGGTTCTGCTCGGCTACACCATTTCGACCATTGCCCGGACGCAGATGCAGGCGATGCAGCTGACCTTCTTCTTCTTCCTGCCGTCGATCCTTTTGTCGGGTTTCATGTTCCCCTATCGCGGCATGCCCGGCTGGGCCCAGGCGCTGGGCGAGATCCTGCCGCTGACGCATTTCCTGCGCATCATCCGCGCCGTCATGCTCAAGGGCGCTGAGTTCCCGGCCATCGCCGCCGAGGTCGGCATACTCGCCTTGTTCGTCGCGGTCTTCGCCGGCCTCGCGCTGTTCCGCTTCCGCCGCACGCTGGATTGAGTTCCACTGGCCATGTGCCGCACCCTCCGGGCCGAGGGTGCGGCACATGCTTTTCTCAGCCATTCGTCTGAGGCCGCACATTTGCGGGTTGGCATTTGGCGCCCGCTGTCTAACATGATCGCAACTTGCGCGGGGGGAGCCGACGCAAGGCTTCAGATTCACAGGGAGGACACCAAGATGCTGAATGTAAAGACCAGGTTTCTCGCCGCTGGCGCGGTAGCAATGTCGATGGCGTTTGCTGCCATGCCGGCCAACGCCCAGCAGTTCATCAACGTGCTGACTGGCGGCACCTCCGGCGTTTATTATCCGCTCGGCGTGGCGCTGTCGGAGATCTACGGTAAGAGCATCGAGGGCCCGCGCACCCAGGTGCAGGCGACAAAGGCCTCGGTCGAAAACCTCAACCTGCTCCAGCAGGGCAAGGGCGAGATCGGCTTCGCCCTCGGCGACTCGGTGGCGCTGGCCTGGGAGGGCAACACCGAGGCCGGTTATCCCGGCAAGCTCGACAAGCTGCGCGGCATCGCCGCGATCTACCCCAACTTCATCCAGATCGTCGCAAGCCAGGAATCGGGGGTGAAGTCGCTCGCCGACCTCAAGGGCAAGAGCCTGTCGGTCGGCGCGCCGGCATCGGGCACCGAGCTCAACGCCCGCGCCATCCTCACGGCTGCCGGCATGAAGTACGAGGATCTCGGCAAGGTCGAGTACCTGCCCTTCGCCGAATCCGTCGAACTGATCAAGAACCGCCAGCTCGACGCCACGCTGCAGTCGGCCGGGCTCGGCGTCGCCTCGATCCGCGACCTGGCGACCTCGCTGCCGATCACCGTCGTCGCCGTGCCCGCAGCCGATGTCGAGAAGGTCGGTGCGCCCTACATGGCGGTGACCATTCCGGCCGGCACCTATGACGGCCAGACGGCCGACGTGCAGACCGCAGCCGTCGGCAACTTCCTCGTCAGCCATGACGGCGTCTCCGAGGAGGTGGCCTACCAGATGACCAAGCTGCTGTTCGAAAACCTCGACAAGCTGTCGGCAGCGCATGCGGCAGCCAAGGGCATCGACCTTGCCAAGGCGATCGACGGCATGCCGATCCCGCTGCATCCCGGCGCCGAGCGCTATTACAAGGAAAAAGGGCTGATCAAGTAATCGCCGGTCTCAGCGTATTCTCGCCTCCGCCCGCCCGACGGCAGGCGGAGGCAATTGCCCTGCCAACTGGAAGTGAGAAACGCTTTCCATGACCGGTATCGAGTCCCAGCCCGCGCCGACCGTCCTTTCGCCTGAAGTCGAAGAAGCGATCGAAGGCCTGCCGCCGGGTTTCGGCGAGGGGTTGGCCGGGCGCTTCGCTTTCGGCATTGCGGTTGCCTTCTCCGGCTTCCAGCTGTGGACCGCCGCCTATGGCAACCTGCCGAGCCAGGTGGTGCGCGCCATGCATGTCGGTTTCCTGCTGCTGCTCGGTTTTGCGCTTCTGGCAAATCTGCGCGCCAAGGGCACCGTTGGCAAAGCCTGGTTCTGGACGTTGGGGGTGCTGGGTTTCCTGACCGGCATCTACAACTGGGTGTTCTATTTCGACCTGATCCGCCGTGCTGGCTTCCACACCACGCTCGACCTTGCCATGGGGGCGCTGCTGATCGTGCTGGTGTTCGAGGCGGCGCGACGGCTGATGGGGTTGCCGCTGGCAATCATCGCCGGCCTGTTCCTCGCCTATTGCTTCTTCGGCCAGTACCTGCCGCCGCCCTTCATCCATCGCGGCTATGACGTGGCCCAGATCATCGAGCATTTCGGCTTCGGCACCGAGGGCATCTACGGCACGCCGGTCTATGTCTCGGCCGCCTATATCTTCATCTTCGTGGTCTTCGCCGCCTTCCTCGAAAAGGCCGGCATGATCGCACTGTTCAACGACTTCGCTCTCGGGTTCGTCGGCGCCTGGCGCGGCGGGCCGGCGCAGGTCTGCGTGCTGTCGTCGGCACTGATGGGCACCATCTCCGGTTCGGGCGTCGCCAATGTCGTGGCCAGCGGCCAGTTCACCATTCCGCTGATGAAGCGCTTCGGCTTCCGCTCGGCTTTCGCCGGCGGCGTCGAGGCGACCTCGTCGATGGGCGGCCAGATCATGCCGCCGGTGATGGGCGCGGTCGCCTTCATCATGGCCGAAACGCTCAATATCCCCTACGCCGAAGTGGTCAAGGCGGCGCTGATCCCGGCTCTGCTCTACTTTGGCGCCTGCTTCTGGATGGTGCATCTCGAATCCGGCAAGTTCGGGCTCAAGGGCATGGACAAGACGACACTGCCCGACCCATGGGACGCGGTGAAGAAGCACTGGCCGCTGGTGCTGCCGCTGGCGGCGCTCGTCTACCTGCTGTTTGCCGGCTACACGCCGATCTTCGCCGGCACCATGGGGCTGGCACTGACCATCGTGCTGATCCTCGGCACGCCGCTCGCGGCGCTGATCGGTCCCTTTGCCTTTCGCGTGGTGTTCTGGGTGGCGCTCGGGTTGGCCGCCGCCGCCTTCATGAAATTCGGCGTCAACCTGCTCGTGCTGGTGATCGGCGCGCTGGTGCTGGCCTGCGCTGTGTTCAAGGGCGGGCGCGAGACGCTGCTGATCTGCGTCGACTCGCTCGCCGAAGGCGCCAAGAACGCGCTGCCCGTCGGCATCGCCTGTGCCATCGTCGGCATCGTCATCGGCACGCTGACGCTGACCGGCATCGCCTCCACCTTCATCGGCGCCATCATCGCCATCGGCGAGAACAACCTGTTTCTGTCGCTGGTGCTGACCATGCTGACCTGCCTGGTGCTCGGCATGGGCATTCCGACGATCCCCAACTACATCATCACCTCGTCGCTTGCCGGCCCAGCACTGCTCGAACTCGGCGTGCCCTTGCTGGTCAGCCACATGTTCGTCTTCTATTTCGGCATCATGGCCGATCTCACGCCACCCGTGGCGCTCGCCGCCTTCGCCGCCGCACCGATGGCCAAGACCTCGGGCATGAAGATTGCCGTCCAGGCCTCCAAGCTGGCGGTTGCCGGCTTTGTCGTGCCCTTCATGGCCGTCTACACGCCGGCCCTGATGCTACAGGATCCGGGACCGATCGCCGCCAGCTTCGGCTATCCCGTCGAGGTCGCCTACATCTTCGTCAAGGCCTGCCTCGGCATTGCGCTCTGGGGGGCCGCGGTGGTCGGCTTCCTGTTCGCGCGCATCGCCGTTTGGGAACGGCTGCTGGCCTTCACCGCAGGCGTTCTGCTGGTGCTGGCCCTGCCGCTGACCGACGAGGCCGGCTTCGCACTGGCGTTGATCTGGGGCGGCTGGCACTGGTGGAGGTCGCGCCAGGCCGCTGCCCCGGCATGAGCCTGTGCATCGCGGCCGGCTCCAAGGCAGTGACCATGGCGGTCGCCGCCTTCACCCTGTCCTGGACCCATTCGGTCGAAAAGACGCGCTGGGAGGAGGACTGGCTGGTGACGCCGGCCGGGCTGGAGATCGTCGAGGCCCGCGTCAGGGGCTCGGGCGCCGGCATGGAACCCGCCGAAGGCGCCAGGCTGGTGGATGGCTGGTGGATCTACGTACCCAGGCTCGGGCCGCAGCCAAGCGTCGTGCTGGCCGCATCGGGTGCGACCGGCGCGGGCTGGACGCTGTGCGCCGAGGGGCGCTGCATGACGCTCGGCGCCGAGGCCGGCGAGACGGTCGTCATCAGGGCCTGCGCTGCAAAACCCTAGCCCCGAACTGGACCGGTGAAAATACCACCCTGGCGGACCATCCCGGCGCTTGAGAAGCCACGCGAGGCCATGTCAAATCACGCCAAGGGGGACAAGAAAATGTACAAGCTCTATACGCGCGCCGGCAGCGGCGGCTTCGTCGTCGAGTCCGCACTCGAACTGGCTGGCGTGCCTTTCGAATGCATCAACGTCGTCAAGGGCACAGACCCCGACGACAGGTTCCGCACCATCAGCCCGCTCGGTCAGGTGCCGGTGCTGGTGCTGCCGGATGGCAGCGCGATGACCGAGTCGGCGGCGATGTGCCAGTTGATTGCCGAGCGCCACCCCGATGCGCGGCTTGCGCCGGCAGCGGGTGCACCCAGGCGTGCCGATTTCCTGCGCTGGCTCACCTTCCAGTCGTCGGTGATGTATCCGGCGCTGCTGCGCTACTACTATGCGCAGCGTTATACGGCCAACCCGCAAGGCAAAGAGGCGGTGAAGGTCGCAGCCGTCGCCGAAACCGATCGCGGCTTCTGCATTCTCGATGCCGCGTTGCAGGATCGCAGCTGGCTCGCCGGCGAGCACATGTCGATCGCCGACGTCTATCTCCTGATGCTTGCATATTGGCATCCCGAGGCCGGCAAGGTCGCTGCGACCTGGCCGAACATCGAGCGCATCTGCACGATGCTGCGCGACGTGCCGGTCATCAAGGACCTGAACGTGCGCCACGAGCTGTGGTGAGGCCGGGAGCGACTCTCGACCTCGGTGCATGGAGCTGTGGGGGCGTGAAGCAGCCGGGCTTGCGCCGCCGGCGGGCGTAGCCGCTAGAGGCGGGTCGAGACGATCGCCCGGCGTTCGCCGCGCAACGTGGTGGTGCGGTGATCGCTGGTTGGCCGGGCGATGCGGCTTTCGTGGCGTCCGGTAACGGTCATGATCAGTGGAACGTTACGCGCGACTGAAGCGTGTTGGTGCGGCGTGCGCAGGCAGGTCCCGGGCCGCGCATGTAGTGGCGCTCGGGGCGGTAGGTCGGTGCGATGAATTCGCGAAGCGCCGATGCGGCGTGAGTGATTTGGTTCCAGATAGCCATTGTTCTTATCCCTGTCCCTTCGGGGCTCGTCCCGAACGTGGAAGCGATCATAGCCGGCGGGTGTGAATCTTCGGTGAACGCGATGTTAATCTTCGTGTGAAAATGCGCCCGATCGGGGCCGAATTGCGTTCTTTTCTAGGCATTTAGGCCTGATCGGGCGGCATTGGTTAAGATGTGTCTTTTGCGCCACGGATGTATCCGCAATTTGCCGTGCGGCTATCCACAGGTTTCAGCCCGTCGTTACATCGAAGGACGGCGTCGGGCAGGGCCGGCTCTGGATTTTGGCTTCAGGCGAGGAAGGTCTTTTCGAATGCGCGCCTGCCCGGAGGCGTGAATTCGACGACGCGGCTGCCGGCCGGCCGGCGCGCCCATTTCTCGGCGATGATCTTGTCGAGGATGGCGCTGCCCAGCGATCCCGCAAGATGCGAGCGACGCACGCTCCAGTCGAGGCAGGCGCGGCACATCGGCCGGCGCGAGGCGCCGAGCCCCGAGGTGTCGATGCCGATGGCGGCAAAGAAACTCGCGCCCGCCGGGCCGAGCCGGACCGCGTCGTCGTTTTGCACGATGATTTCTTCGGCGACGAAGCGGTCGAACATTGCCACCGCATGGTCGCCGGCGAGGTGGTCGTAGCAGATGCGGGCTTCGCGCATGGACTTGTCGCGCGGTCCCGGCCGGGCGCGCTGGGGGCCGGAATGGGCGGCGACGCCGCTGATCGCCTCGATCATCGCCGCCACCTCCGTTCCGGCCAGCGCGTAGTAGCGATGCCGGCCCTGGCTCGCCACGGTCAGCAGCTTGCCGTCCATCAGCTTGGCGAGATGCGAGCTTGCCGTGGGCAGGCTGACACCGGCTTCCAGCGCCAGTTCACTGGCCGTCAGCGCACCGCCGTCCATCAGCGCGGTCAGCATGTTGGCGCGGGCAGGATCGCCGACAAGGCTGGCGATACGGGCGATGTCGGGGCCTTCCTTCATGGCAGCCTTACCTCCATGGTTAGATGGTAGTCGAAGCGTCCTCGTCAGGCAATGCGTATTCTCCAGCCATGGAAAGGAGCAACGTCATGACACCGAACACCCAATCCGCCACCGCGCCGAAACGCCTGCCGCTCGGTTCATTCGGCTGGATGCTGGCCTTCCTCGCCCGCGGCTATGACCGGCACCTGCAACGGATCGACCTCTCAGAACTGACCGACGACCAGCTCCACGACATCGGCCTCAGCCGCCGCGACGTGACGCGTGAAGTCGCAAAACCCTTCTGGCGCTAGCACGCCATATCGACCGGACGCTTCGATGCCGGACGAACCATTCTCACCGCATATGGAGACGACAATGACCATCACCTGCTTTATCCGCTACGAGATCGACCCGTTCGGCAAGGCGGCATTCGAGCAATATGCCCGCAACTGGGGCCAGGCGATCCCGCGCTGTGGCGCCGACCTGATTGGCTATTTCGCGCCGCATGAGGGGTCGGCGACAACCGCCTATGGCGTCTACAACATCGAGAGCCTGGCCGCCTACGAGGCCTACCGGGCGCGGCTGATGGCCGATCCGCTCGGCCGCGAGAACTATGAGTTTTCCAAGCGCGAAAGGTTCATCCTGAAGGAGGACCGCATCTTCCTGAAGCTGGCCTCGGGGCCGCATGCCGAAAGGGTCCTGCCGTGATCGCCGTCATCTTCGAGGTCGAGCCGGCGGAGGGCCGGCGCGACGCTTATCTCGGCATCGCGGCCGATTTGCGCCCGCTGCTCGATGGCATCGACGGCTTCCTGTCGATCGAGCGCTTCCAGAGCCTCGCCAATCCCGGTCGCCTGCTGTCGCTGTCGTTTTGGCGCGACGAGGCGGCGGTGAAGGCGTGGCGCAACACCGAGGAACATCGGCAGGCGCAGGTGGCCGGGCGTGGTGGCGTGTTTTCGGATTATCGCCTGCGCATCGCCCATGTCGTGCGCGACTATGGGCTGAGCGAGCGGACGGAGGCGCCCACGGACAGTCGGGCGGTGCATGGGTAAAGGCGTGTAGGTGGCAGCGCCTCCTCACCCGGCCTCCGCTGCGCTCGGCCGACCTCTCCCTACGGGGAGAGGAGGATTGAGAGGTAGTCATTCCTCTTCTCCCCACCGGGGAGAAGATGGCCGCGAAGCGGCCGGATGAGGGGGCGACGTGGCTAGGCATTCCCGATCAGCACGCCCGCGGCAAGGACCAGTGCGCCGCCGAGCACCACCTGGAAGGTGGCGCGCAGGAACGGCGTTTCCATGAAGCGGTTCTGGATGTAGGCGATGGCCCAGAGTTCGAAGAAGACGACGACCCCGGCGACCGTGGTTGCGGTCCAGAAATGCGGGATGAGATAGGGCAGCGCGTGGCCGAGGCCGCCGACCGTGGTCATGATGCCGGAGGCGAGGCCGCGCTTGAGCGGCGAACCGCGGCCCGAAAGCTTGCCGTCGTCGTGGGCGGCTTCGGTGAAGCCCATCGAGATGCCGGCGCCGACCGAGGCGGACAGGCCGATGAGGAAGGTCTGCCAGGTGTCCTGCGTGGCAAAGGCGGCGGCAAAGATCGGCGCCAGCGTCGAGACCGAGCCGTCCATCAGGCCGGCGAGGCCCGGCTGGACATAGGTCAATATGAACTGGCGCCGCTCGCTCGTCCTTTCCTCGTCCTTGACGTCCTCGGGCACGTGCTTGTCGCCCAGCCGGTGGGCGAGCGTTTCGTGGCTCTGCTCGGCAGCCGCGAGGTCGCCCAGCAGCTTCCGGGTCGAGGCGTCGCTCGTCCGCTTCATCGCCTCGACATAGAAGCGATAGGCTTGGCGCTCCATATCCTCGGCCTGGTCGCGGACCTTGTCGATGCCGAGCGGCCGCACCAGCCAGTCGGGCTTGCGCTCGTAGTAGCCGCGCACATGCTCGCGCCGGATCAAGGGGATGCGCTCGCCGAAGCGGGCGCGATGCAATTCGATCAGCGCGGCGCGATGGCCGTCCTCTTCCTCGGCCATGGCGTCGAACACCTTGGCCGATTGCGGAAACTCCTCGCGCAGCCCGTCGGCATAGGCGCGATAGATGCGGCCGTCGTCCTCCTCCGACGATATTGCGAGGGCCAGAATCTCCTGCTCGGACAAGGAATCGAAAGCGCGGCGGCCGAAGCCGAAGACACGGGACAGCATAGGCGAATCTTCCAGATTAGAATAATTCTAAACTAGGTAATCGACGCTCTCCGGTCAATGCTCGACGTCGAAGCGTGACTTATTTGCCGCACGCCCCAAGCTCGTGAAACGGCATTCCTTGTTATAGCCCAATGTTTGGCTATATAGCCTAATCTCACCTGATAGAAGGATTGCACCATGGCGGCCAGGCAGCACGCGCACCACATCGACCCCAAGCCCGTGCTCGAGCTGATTGCCAGCATCGAGGCAGACCTGGCCCGGCTCAAGGGCATGCTGGAGCCGCAGCCGGAAAAGTTCGACCCGGCCAACCCGCACAACAAGACCTGCGACGGCAAGCTGACGCCCGATGGCGTCGAGTGCTGCTACCGCATGTTCGACGAGGGCAGTTCGCGCTACTCGGTGGCCCGCGCAATGAAGATCTCGTTCGCCGCCGCCACCCACCGCTTCAACGCCTGGCGCAAGGCCGGCGGCGAAAAGCGGGTGCGCTCGCTGCTGGGGTGAAGGGCGTTTTTTTTCTTCTCCCACAAGGGGAGAAAGGGACGCTGGCTACGGCGCCTCATTCCCCGACAGAACCTGCGCCGCACCTGCCACGGCATTGCGGAAGGCATCGTCGAAACCGACGCCCGAGATGCCCCAGCTGACATGCGGTGCCGGTCCTGCGAGCTGCCAGCTGGCGACCCAGCCGAGGTCCCTGTCGCTCCAGACCACCGTGCCGGTGAGCGCGATGCCGGTCGCCTTGGCCAGTCTGTCGAGCCTTGTGGGATTGGTGCCTGCCATCGCCGCCGGATCAAGACCGGCTTGCACGAGTTCGTCGCGTGTCGGCAGCGCAAGCGGCAAGGCCAGGCGGGCAGCGGCGGCAAGCAACGCCGTACGCATGTCCCTGTCGCGCGGGTCCGGGCTGTCATCGGCAAGCATCGTGCCCGTGCCTTTCATGTCGCGTATCGCAACGACGGCCACGACAAGGGGACGATCGCGCCACGGCTTGCCGCCGAGCGTGGCCAGGAACGCGTCGAGCTTCCCTTCGTCGAAGACACAGGTCAGGTCGTGCGGCCGGTCGTAGCTGCCCTGCTCGTCATGGATCGGGATGCCGCCCATGCGGTCGCGGAAGGTGTGGCTGGCGATCAGGTCGCCGGCATGGCTCGCCTGTTCGGCAACGTGCGGCTCGTTGAGCAGTCGGGAGTTGCCGGTCACCCTGACCACCACGTCGCGCAGGCACTGGGCAAAGCCGATGTCGCGCCGCTCGGGCGCGGTGCCACTCGTGATGGTGTTGACGGTGTAAAGGTCGGATGCCGCTGCCGGGCAAGGCGAGGCCATGGCCAGCAGTGCCGCTGCAATCCAGTTACGCATTCCGCCGCGAGGCATGTGCCGCATTCTCTGTTCGGGTGCGCAACCTATCAGAGCAATGGCCGATGCAGAAGCCAGTCCAACGTGCGGCGGAAGCGGCCCCGCGTGGCCCAGTTCCTGCGACCCTTGCCGAAAATCCCGGCATGGACGAAAGATTTCTCCGGCGCCTGTCGAAATCGAGCTCCATCAGGCGACATCCGTTTGGCCCGCGACGATGCGGCCTGGAAACGCAGGAGACGACGATGCAGTACATGCTTCTCATCCACTTTGAAGAGACACCGGGAGAGGTTCCCGGCCCCGAGGCGGCCAAGCAGATGGGCGCGCCCTATGCCGCCTACAACGAGGCGCTGATCAAGGCTGGCGCGCTGGTATCGGGCGAACGCCTGCAACCTTCGGCCACCGGCACCATCGTGCGCGTCCGCGACGGCAAGACGCAAGTGCTCGACGGCCCCTTCGCCGCCACCAAGGAACAGCTGGGCGGCTACTACGTCATCGAGGCGCCCGACCTCGACGCCGCGCTCAACTGGGCGGTACGCTGCCCGAGCGCCAGCAACGGCACGATCGAAGTGCGGCCCATCTGGCCGACCCGCTAGGCATGGCCTGTGCCGCGGAACAGGCACGGGCGGCGGCCGAGGCCGCTGCCCGCCAGAGCTATGGCAGGCTGGTCGCCTACCTTGCCTCGCGCACCCGCGACGTCGCTTCGGCCGAGGATGCACTCGCCGACGCCTTTGCCGCCGCACTTGTCAAATGGCCTGAGACGGGCGTGCCGCTGCATCCCGAGGCCTGGCTGCTGACGGTGGCGCGCCGCCGTTCGATCGACCAGCAGCGGCGGCGCGCCGCCGGGGAGGCCGGCCAGGATCACCTGCGCCTGATCGGCGAGGAGCTGGAGCAGGAAATGGCGCGCGAAAAGTTTCCCGACGACCGGCTCGGCCTGATCTTCGCATGCGCCCATCCGGCGATCGATCCCGGCGTGCGTGCGCCGTTGATCCTGCAGGCCATCCTCGGCTTCGATGCCGCCACCATCGCCTCGGCCTTCCTGGTTTCGCCGGCGACCATGGGCCAGCGCCTGGTGCGGGCCAAGGCGCGCATCAGGCAGGCCGGCATCCCCTTCCGCATTCCCGAAGCGGCGGAACTGGGCGAAAGGCTCTCGGCTGTGCTGGAGGCCATCTACGCCGCCTTCGCCGAAGGCTGGGCCGATCCGGCCGGGGCCGAGTCTCGCCGCCGCAACCTGGCCTCCGAGGCCATCTGGCTCGGCCGCCTGCTGGTCGAGCTGATGCCTGGCGAGGGCGAGGCGGCCGGGCTCCTGTCGCTCATGCTGCATGCCGAGGCCCGCCGCGCGGCTCGCCGCGATGCCGCCGGCGAGTTCGTTCCGCTCAGCGAGCAGGACACGCTTCGGTGGGATGCCGACATGATCGCCGAGGCTGACGCGCTGCTCCAGCGCGCCGGGCTTTTCGACGGCATCGGCCGCTACCGGATCGAGGCGGCGATCCAATCGGCCCATGCGGCGCGCCGCTCCACCGGCCGCACCGACTGGGCGGCGATCGCCACCCTCTATGCCGGCTTGATGACGCTCACCGCCTCGCCAGTCGTCGCCGTCAATCATGCGGTCGCCGTGGCCTATGCCGTCGAGCCGGCGAGGGGGCTCGCCCTGCTCGACGCCATCGATGACGCTCGCCTCGACCAATACCAGCCCTACTGGGCGGCCCGCGCCGAACTGCTGTCGCTTGCCGGCGATTTCCGGGAAGCCGGCAAGGCCTACGAGATTGCGACCGGCCTCGAGACCGATGCCGCCGTCCGCCGCTTCCTGCAACGAAAACGGGCGGCTCTCGCCGCCCGGTAAAGCTTCTCCCGCAAGTGGAGGCGGGAAAGTCGCCCCTTAGTTGCCCAGTCCCTCGAACAGCACCGTCGACAGATAGCGCTCGGCGAAGGACGGGATGATGACGACGATGTTCTTGCCGGCGTTTTCCGGTCGCGATCCGACGATCACGGCAGCTTGCAAAGCCGCACCGGAGGAGATGCCGACAGGCACGCCTTCGAGGCGCGCGACCAGGCGGGCGTTGGCCACCGCATCCTCGTTGGAGACCTTGACGATCTCGTCATAGATGGTGGTGTCCAGCACCTTCGGCGCGAAGCCCGCGCCGATGCCCTGGATCTTGTGCGGGCCCGGCTGGCCGCCGGACAGGATCGGTGATCCCTCGGGTTCGACGGCAACCACGTGTAGCGACGGCTTGCGGGCCTTGATCACCTGGCCGACGCCGGTGATGGTGCCGCCGGTGCCGATGCCGGCCACGAAGATGTCGATCGACCCTTGCGTGTCGTTCCAGATTTCTTCCGCCGTCGTCGCGCGGTGGATCTCGGGATTGGCCGGGTTCTCGAACTGCTGCGGAATGACCGCGTTAGGGATGGTTTGCACCAGTTCCTCGGCCTTGGCGATGGAGCCCTTCATGCCCTTGGCGCCTTCGGTGAGCACCAGTTCGGCGCCGAGCAGCGCCAGCATCTTGCGGCGCTCGATCGACATCGTCTCGGGCATGGTCAGGATCAGCTTGTAGCCTTTGGCGGCGGCGGCAAAGGCAAGTGCGATGCCGGTATTGCCCGAAGTCGGCTCGATCAGCGTGCTCTTGCCCGGCTCGATGCGGCCGTCGGCCTCGAGTGCCTCGATCATGGCAACGCCGATGCGGTCCTTGACGGATGCGATCGGGTTGAAGAATTCGAGCTTGGCGATCAGGTTCGCCACAACGCCCTTTTCCTTGGCAAACTTGTCGAGCCGCACCAGCGGCGTATCGCCGATCGTTTCGGTGATCGAGCCATAGATGCGGCCGCGACCGGGCGCACGCGTGGAGGTGACGGGCTTGTTCATCGATTTCGCTCCCGAAATAGGCCTGAGATTTGAGCGACGAAGATAGGGTGTCGCAGGGCAAATTCCGAGTGGGCGTCGTGCTGATTAGGCGCATTTCCCGGAAACACGTTTCCGGGAAAGCCGAAATCGAGGAATGAAATTCCTGCTGGTTCCTACTGGCGGACCGCAATCGCTGCAGCCGCACCGACCATGAAGGTTGCGGCGGTGCGGTTGAGCAGCTTCAGCGCTCGTGGTGTCTTGAGGAACCAGCGCGCCTTCGACGCCAAGAGCAGATACGGCACCAGCACGACCATCAGCACCACCACCGTGATGGCAACCAGGATGCCGTAGTCGCCGAGCGTCAGCGAATGCAGGTCGACGACCGTCGGCGTGATCGCCAGGTAGAAGATCATCGTCTTGGGATTGCCCAGCGTCACCGTCAGCCCGGCGAGGAAGCTCGACAGCAGCCCGCCCTTGCCCTTTCTCGCCTCGATCGTCTCGGGCGTGATGCCGCTGGTCCAGAAATTCCAGGCGAGGTAGGCAAGATAGGCGACGCCCAGCCACTTGATGGCCAGGAACACAATGCCGAAGGACTGGGCGACGAGGGCCAGGCCCAGCACCACGGCGGTGAGGTAGGTCAGGTCGCCGACAACCAGTCCCAGCGACATCGCCAGCGACGAGCGGAAGCCGGAGCCGAGCGCGCGCGCCACCAGTGCGGTCACGCCCGGGCCGGGGATGGCGGCGGCAACGGCCAGCGCGCCGCTATAGGCAAGAAATCCTGCAAGGGTCATCGAAAGGCTCGCGCGTCGATCGGGAGGCGACGATATCGCACGAAAGCGGTTTCCTGTGAATGTTGCGATGGTTGGGCCAGCGATCACATTTTCCCGGATGGCGCTTCAGACATCGACATTGGTCCCCGCCTCGTGTATGCGCACGGTCCCGCTGCGGCCTTTCTTGAGGATCGGCCGCCCGATCACGCAGAAAAATTCAGGACGAGACGATGCGACCGGCTTTCGGCGGCATAGACTTTGGCACTTCCAATTCAACCGTTGGCGTCATCGAGAACGGCCGCCCGCGCCTCGTCGCGCTCGAGGGCGAGAACGTCACGCTGCCTTCGGCCATCTTCTTCAACTTCGAAGACAACCAGACGGCACTTGGCCGCCGTGCCATCGGCGAATACACCGACGGCGCCGAAGGCCGCCTGATGCGCGCGCTGAAAAGCGTGCTCGGCAGTTCGCTGGTGCATGAGAAGACCCGCATCAAGGCGCGCCAGATCGCCTTCACCGACATCATCGGCATGTTCGTCGGCCATCTCAAGGATCGCCTCGAAGGCCATGTCGGCGAGTCGGTCGAAAATGTCGTGCTCGGCCGCCCGGTCCAGTTCGTCGACGACAATCCCGAAGCCGATGCCGCAGCCCAGGGCGAGCTCGAGAAGGCTGCCCGCGCGCAGGGCTTCAAGCACATCGACTTTCAGTTCGAGCCCATCGCGGCAGCCCTCGACTACGAACGCACCGTGACGCGCGAAGAGCTGGCGCTGATCGTCGACATGGGCGGCGGCACCTCCGACTTCTCCATCGTCCGCGTCTCGCCCGAGCGCGCCGCGGCACCCGACCGCAAGGCCGACATCCTCGCCAACCGCGGCGTCCACATTGGCGGCACCGATTTCGACCGCCTGCTCAGCATCGCCCACGTCATGCCCGAACTCGGCTATCTCACGCCGACCAAGGACGGCAAGCGCAACCTGCCGGCTGGCTATTTCATCGACCTGGCGACGTGGCAGCGCATCAACCTGCTCTACACGCCCAAGGCCAGGCTCGACCTGCGCCAGATACGTTTCGAGGCACAACGTCCCGAACTCATCGACCGGCTGATCGAGGTCGTCGACCAGCGTTTCGGCCACGCTCTGGCGACCAGGGTCGAGAAGGCCAAGATCGAGCTGACCGACGCCGAGGCAGCCTCCATCGACGTTTCGCTGCCAGCGGCGAAGTTCACCGGGTCGCTGACCAGGCAGGGGCTGGAGGACACCATCCGCGCCGCGGTCGGCCGCGTCACGGCGACCGTCGCCGATACGCTTGAAGAAGCGCAGGTGCAGGCCAGCGACATCACCGCCGTCTTCCTCACCGGCGGCTCGACCGCCATTCCTCTGGCACGCCAGAGCATCCTGGCGCTGGTGCCGGAAGCCAGGATCGTCCAGGGCGATGCCTTCGGTTCCGTCGGCCTTGGCCTGGCTCTCGATGCGCAGCGCAAGTTCGGCTGACGCAGGCTACGATCTTGCCTGTCGGCGGAGGCGGCCCAGAAGGCCGTCATTCCCGGCCTCGTGAGCGAGCGAAGCGAGCGGAGAGTGTCGGGAATCCATGCCGTGACGATGATGACGTCGTCCACAGTTCAGAAAGCCACGGCCGGAGACTGCGGTCAGGCTACCTGACTGCCTTCTCTGCCTTGAGCAGCTCTTGCGCGTCCTTCACCGAGGCGGCATAGCTGACGGCGGGATGCTTGACGCCGTGGTTGATCAGCATCCGCCGCGTCTGCGGCGATGCCCCGGTGATGAAGAAGCGGACGCCTGCCTGCCGCGCCTTGCGGGCGGCGCCTTCGAGCACGTTCGCTGCTGTTGAGTCGAGAAACGGCACGCCCGAGCAGTCGAGGATGAAGTTCTTGCGCTGGTCGGCGATGCGGTCGAGCACGGCCCCCACGGTCGAGGCCGCGCCGAAGAAGAACGCTCCCGAAATGCGGTAGATGACGGTGTCGGCATCGCCGGCGTCGCTCGCCTCGTATGCGTGGCGGCTGCCGTTGGTGGCGTCGGCGACATCCTCCTGCACCAGCGGCTGATCGCTTTCCACCGCGATGCTTTTGGCCATGCGGTCGATGAACAGGATCGAGCCAAGCGCAAAGCCAACGACGATGCCTTCGGTCAGGTCGCGGAACACCACCAGCAGGAACGTCACCATCAGCACCAGCGCGTCACCCCATGACGAGCGGATCAGTGTGGCGAAGGCCTGTTTCTCGACCATGTTCCAGGCCACCACGGCGAGCACGCCGGCCAGCGCCGCGAGCGGGATGTAGGAGGCAAGCGGTGCGGCCACCAGCATGAAGGCGAGCAGGAAAAGCGCGTGCAGCATGCCTGATACCGGACCGTGCGCGCCGGCCCGCACGTTGGTCGCCGTGCGGGCAATGGTACCGGTCACGCAGATGCCGCCGAACAGTGCGGCACCGATGTTGGCGAAGCCCTGTGCCACCAGTTCGCAGTTCGAGCGATGCCGCCGCCCGGTCATGCCGTCGGCGACGACCGCCGACAGCAGCGACTCGATGGCGCCGAGAAGCGCAAAGGCCACCGCATCCGGCAGCACCGCCAGCGCCTTGTCCATGCTGAAGGCGGGCAGGGCAGGCCAGGGCAGGCTGCGCGGAATGCCGCCGAAGCGCGTGCCGATGGTCTCCACCGGCAGGGTCAGCAGCGTAACGGCCAGAGAAGCCACGCCCACCGCAATCAGCATGCCCGGCCAGCCCGGGCGCCAGCGCTTGAGCAGCAGGATGGTGCCGATGGTCAGCATTGCCACCGCCACGGCTGATGGGTTCACCGTGGCCGCCGCCTCGGCCAGCGCCCTCAGCTTCGGCACCAGCGCACCCGGTTCCTTGCCGCCGAGCGTCAATCCGAACATCTCGCTGAGCTGGCTGGCGAAGATGATCACGGCGATGCCGGCGGTGAAGCCCACCGTCACCGGATAGGGGATGAACTTGATGTAGGTCCCGAGCCTGAGGTAGCCGATCGCCGTCAGGAACACGCCTGCCATGGCAGTGGCGAGGATCAGCCCGTCCACGCCTTCGCGCGCCACCGTTGCCGCCACCAGCACGATGAAGGCGCCGGCCGGTCCGCCGATCTGGAAGCGGCTGCCGCCGAGCGCCGAGACGATGAAACCGCCGATGATCGCGGTGAACAGGCCTTTGTCAGGCGACACGCCCGATGCGATGGCGATCGCCATCGACAATGGCAGCGCCACGATCGCCACCGTCAGCCCGGCAATCGCATCGGCCTTGAACTGCCTCGCGCCATAGCCCTCGCGCAGAACCGTCACCAGCTTGGGCGTGAACAGTTCCGCGAAGGTCGGTTGCCTGTGCTGTCTTGAATTGCTGCCTGCGTCCATCATCCGCACCACTGGAAACGCGGCGGGATCGTCGGCAAGACTGTCGGCGGTCGCCGTCGCGACTACATCATGCGGATCGCCGGGAGCCTCAGGCCCTTTTCTTCAGGCGCACGCCCCGGCCGCCGGTCTCGTTCTCGCCGATCAACTCCACGCCGGCGGCGTCGAGCGCCTCGATGACCTTGGTCAGTGTGTCGACCACGCCACGCACCACGCCCTCGCTCGCTTCCATGCGCTGTATCGTCGGCACCGAGACGCCGGCAAGTTCGGCGAGCGTCTTCTGGTCGATGCCTGCCAGCGCTCGTGCGGCGCGCATCTGTGCGGCTGTGATCACTGAGATGTTCCCGTCTCGATCCGCAACATCAATGTATCATACATTCATATTGATGTTTCAAGCATCATTATTAATGCCTGTAGCATACGTCATTCGTCGCCGGCTTGCGGGCGCATCAGAGTGCGGCTGACCAGCCAGCACAGCGTCGCCCAGGCAAAGCCAGCGCACCAGCCGGCCAGTACGTCCGACGGCCAGTGGACGCCGAGATAGACGCGGCTGATACCGACCATCAGGGTCGTCAGCACGGCCACGGCGAAGACGAAGATCGTCGTCGCACGTCCGGGCAGGAAGCGCGCCAAAAGCGCGCCAAGCGTCAGGTAGGTCACCGCCGACAGCATCGCGTGGCCGCTGGGAAAGCTCATCGTATAGACCTGCGCCAGATGCGGCACGAGGTCGGGCCTGGGGCGGTCGATGCCGAGCTTGAGCAGGCTCGACAGCACTTGGCCGCCGGCCACCGAGGCGAAGACGAACAGCGCCGGGCCCCAGCGCCTGGTCATGCCGAGATAGATGACGACGATGGCGGTGATGTAGATCAGCACCGATGCGCTGCCGAGTGCGGTGATGTCGCGCATCGCCTCTTCCAGCCAGGACGGGCCGATAGGGTCGGCCGCATTGCCGGCCTCGCGGAAGAACAGCAGGATGTCGGTGTCGAAGGCGTGCGGTGCTGCGTCGCGCGCCACCTCGGACAATTCGACGAAGCCCCACAGCCCGCCGGCGATGATGATGCCGGCTGCCAAAAGCGAGAATTCGATCCTGTTCCACAGTTTTTGATGCATCGTCCTGCCGTCTGCCTGCTGCGTTTGGTTGCGGAGTGAGGCTCCGCGCGTCGAAAGATGGGAGACTGTCCTCGTCGGGAAAAGACGTTGAAACGAAAATGCCGCGGTGCTTCGCGCCTGAACAAGGCGCTGTTCCGTCAGGCTCTATAGCCAAGGCCGACTTTCGGCGAAACTGTCATGATACTGTTATCTCGTCCGATTAGCGGTGCCGGCGAACCCCAAGCCGTACACCAGCCAGAGGTCGACATCATGAACCAGCCCTACGATCAGAAATTCCGCACCAGCCTGCTCGAGGACAATGACGGTCCCGGCCACAACCCGACCGACAACCGCACCATGGGCGACATCATCGCCAAGCGCTTCTCGCGCCGCGGCTTCCTCAAGGGCTCCCTCGCCGTTTCGGCCATCGCCGCCACCGTCAGCCCCATCGCCATCATCCTCGCCGACGACGCCCGCGCCGCCGGCGGCTCGGCCTTCAACTTCGACGAGGTCGCCGCCGGCATCGACGACAAGCACCATGTCGCCGCCGGCTACGATGCCGACGTGCTGCTGCGCTGGGGCGACCCGATCTTCACTGATGCGCCGGAATTCGATCCGCTCAACCAGTCGCCGGAAGCGCAGGCCAGGCAGTTCGGCTACAATAACGACTATGTTGGCTATATCGAGCTCGAAGGCTCGTCCGAGCACGGCCTGCTGGTCGTCAACCACGAATACACTAACGAGCACCTGATGTTCCCCGGCATCGTCAAGATCGTCGAGGGCAAGATCGAGGTCGCCCCCGCCGACCAGAAGCGCGTCGACATCGAACTCGCCGCCCATGGCGGTTCGATCGTCGAGATCCGCAAGGTTTCAGGCAAGTGGCAGGTCGTCCGCGACGGCAAGCTCAACCGCCGCATCACCGCCACCACCGAGATGCAGCTGACCGGCCCGGCTGCCGGCCACGATCGTCTCAAGACCAATACTGACGCATCGGGCACCAAGGTCTTCGGCACGCTGAACAATTGCGCCGGCGGCGTCACGCCCTGGGGCACCTACATCATGGCCGAGGAAAACTTCCACGGCTATTTCGGCGGCGAGCTGCCGGCCGACCACCCCGAAGCCGCCAACTACAAGCGCCTCGGCGTGCCGGAAGGCACCTATGAGTGGTTCAAGTTCTACGACCGCTTCGACGTCTCCAAGGAGCCGAACGAGCCCAACCGCTTCGGCTGGATCGTCGAGGTCGACGTCAACGATCCGAACTCGCTGCCGAAGAAGCGCACCGCGCTCGGCCGCTTCAAGCACGAGGGCGCCGAATCCATCGTCGCCAGCGACGGCCGCGTCGTCTTCTACCTCGGCGACGACGAGCGCTTCGACTACGTCTACAAGTTCGTGACCGCCGGCAAGTTCAACCCCGACAACCGCGCCGCCAATCTCGACCTGCTCGACGACGGCACGCTCTACGTCGCCAAATTCGCCGAGGACGGCGCCTTCGAATGGCTGCCGCTGGTCCAGGGCGAAGGCCCGCTCACTGCCGACAACGGCTTCGTCAGCCAGGCCGACGTGGTCATCGAGACGCGCCGCGCCGCCGACCTGCTCGGCGCCACCAAGATGGACCGTCCCGAGGACATCCAGCCCAACGGCGTCAACGGCAAGGTCTATGTCATGCTGACCAATAACACCAAGCGCAAGGCCGACCAGGTCGACGCCGCCAACCCGCGCGCCGAAAACGCCTTCGGCCACATCATCGAGCTGATCGAGGACGCCGGCGACTTCACCGCCACCAAGGGCAAGTGGGAAGTGCTGCTCAAGTGCGGCGATCCCGCGATTGCCGAGGTCGGCGCCTCGTTCTCGACCTCGACCACCGAGAATGGCTGGTTCGGCATGCCCGACAACTGTGCAGTGGATTCCGCCGGCCGCCTCTGGGTTTCGACCGACGGCAACTCGCCCAAGGCCACCGGGCGCACCGACGGCCTGTGGGCGGTCGACACCGAGGGCGAGGCGCGCGCGACCTCCAAGCTGTTCTTCCGCGTGCCGGTCGGGGCCGAGATGTGCGGCCCGCTGTTTGCGCCCGACGACCAGACCGCCTTCGTCGCCGTCCAGCATCCGGGCGACGGCGGCGAGGACTGGGAAGGCTTTGGCCGTCCGTCCTACTACGAGGACCTGTCGACCCGCTGGCCCGACTTCAAGCCGGACATGCCGGTGCGTCCGGCCGTCGTCGCCATCACCAGGCAGGGCGGCGGCAAGATCGCCGTCTGATACGGACCGAACCGATGTAACGAGAATGGGGGCCGCTTGGCCCCCATTTTTCTTGGTCGCTGCCGTAGCTGACGCGGCGCCTCCTTCACTCCGTCATTCCCAACCTCGTGAGCGAGCGCAGCGAGCGGAGAGTGTCGGGAATCCATGCCGTGACGATGACGGACCAGAGCCGGTTCAGGATTTGGACCTGCGCTCGATCTCTTACGAGGTTAGGAATGACGGAAGGTGGGTTTTCGTCTTCCTTCGGTGACGCCCTATTTCCCGGCCAGTGCCGGCCCAAGCGTGATCAGTGCCACCGCCACGACCGCGAGCCCGACGCCGATGCCCTGGATGCCGCTCAGCTTCTCGCCGAAAAAGACGATGGCGACGAGGTTGACGGCGATCAGCTGGATCACCGCCGACAGCGAGAACGACACCGACATGCCGAAGTCGCGCACCAGCCGCAGCATGATCAGGTTGCCGAGCGAATAGAGGATCAGCGTCACCACCAGCTTGCCGATGGTCGGCTCGATGCCCCAGGTCTTGGCCACCATCGCGGCAATCAGGAAGATGACGGTCGAAAAACCGAGCAACGAAAGGCCGATGGCGGACATTTTCAGGCAAGCTCCCACGAATGTCCGCGATTTGCTCCGAATGCCGCACCGGCGTCAAGCAGGGGGGCGACACGCTCCAACGCTATCGCGCCATCGCGCACAAAAACCCTCCCGTCCGGGGACGGGAGGGCGCTTGGCCAAAAGTCTCGGGAGCCCCTGATTTTATCAGGGATAGGTACACTTGCCCTTCTGCGGTTCGCCCTGCGGGCCCGGCGTGCCGGTTTCCTCCCAGTCGCCGCCGTGGCCGGCGCAATAGGCGATCATCAGGTTGCACGACGCCTTGTTGTTGCACGTCTCGACATGGCCCTCGGCCTGTCCGCCGCCGCCCGGCGCCTTGAGCCCGAGTTGATGCGGCGGCGGGGCCGGCACGCGCGCCTTGAGCTGTGCGGCCGAGGCCGCGCCGGCAAAGGCCGACATCGAAAGGGCCAGCGTCGCGATCATCGACGAGCGGATGATGGTGTTGGTCATGCTCATGTCAGGTTCTCCTCTGGGACACTTGCGGCTCGCTGGCCGCCACGATCATGTGTGCCCCGGCGGGAGAGGAAGGTTCACGCGCAGATGGAAAAAATGATCGAGCGAATGGCAGCTCCACCTGCATTCGGCATTCCCGACCTCGTGAGCGAGTGAAACGAGCGGAGAGTGTCGGGAATCCATGCCGTGACATTAGTGAAGGGCACGGTGGCCCAGAACGTACGGCCGCATTCCCTGGCAGCACCTTCGCACGATACCCCCCAGCCGTCCGGACCTTGTGCTGCGCGATATGAGCAGTGACCACGAAACCAGGCGTCAGCTGCCTAGCCCCCACCCACCGGGATCGTCGCGATGATCCGCGCGGAAAGCCCCAGGTCGTCATTGGTCGCCTGGATGGCGAGTGACCTCACAGGTAGCTCGGCCAACGTGCTCTGGCGCCACCGCTCCGCCAGCCTGGTCAGGTCCACCGTCTCTGCAACCGTCAGCACTGCTGCGAAATGATAATAGCCGATCACGTAAAACCGGGACTGCTGTGCGCCACACGCGTTCTGGATCAGCGCGAACACGTCGCTGCCGTCGCGGCATTCCGGATAGACCGGTAGATAGATCCGGCCGGTGTTGATCCTGCCCAGGAACGGTCCGCCGATGCGCAGGGAGACTGCGCCCAACCGTTCGAGTGCGCTGGCGGCGGCGTCGGCATAGCGCGCGATATCCGGCTCGGAAAGGCCGCCAACGATGGTCGCATGCAGCTTGCCGGCACGCTGGCGGCCGACCTGCCAGGCGATCTTGTCGCTGAACGAAAACGAACGAAGCTCTGCCTCGAACAGCTGGAAAGCTTCGGATCTGCCCAGTTCCCCGGCATCGATAGGCACGACCAGCGAGTGCCGTGGCGTCTCGTATCTTCCGTTGAGATAGTCGGTCCCGTCCTTGCCGGCGATGATTTCGGGATGGCCCGGCACCACCAGCGGCAGATGGGCGAGACGATAGGCCTCGTCGAAGGTCAGGGCCTCGCCTGAAACGAAGCTCCGGCGCGCCGCGTCATAGGCCATCGCGGCATCGTCGCAGAATGTCACTTCGGAAACCTCGGGTGCGGTCGCGCGCCTCACGGCTTCACCATCAGCACCCAGTTCTCGCCCGCGCCGGTCCAGCCCTCCTTGATCATCGGCTCGGAAGCGATCTCGCGGTATCCGGAGCTCTCATAGAGATGCCGGGCGGTGGCGTTGGCGTCCGAAACGATGAGGCTGGTGCCCGTGCAGCCGGTGGCCTCGGCAATCGCGTCGGCCATCGCCAGCAGCCGCGAGCCGAAGCCGCGCCCGCGCGCCTCGGGCAACGTCGCCATGACGTTGACGTACCAGCTGCCGGCGGCCAGGGCCTCGAGCATGTTGAACGGCACGAACATGGCCGGCGTGTCGGGATCCGGCAGCGAGGGTACGATCGGATAGCCGATCAGGCAGGCCAGCACCTTGCCGTGCTCCAGGACGACGGCGTTGCGGTAGGAGAAGCTGCCCTCTTCGCGCTGCGCCCGCTGGCGCCCCACTTTCCAGGGATCGCCGCCTTCCGCCATCTTGGTCCAGAGATACAGCGGCAGGCCGTCGCCGGCCATATTGACGAGTTGCGCCAGGATGCCCGCGTCTTCCTTGGTGGCGGGGCGGGCCTCGGCGGTCAAGCCTTCGTCACTGTAAGCAGCCTTCTCGGCCATGACCGCTCCTCCACTCTGCAGCCGCCCCAGGCTGCGGTCCATATAGGAGCGCGCGTCGCCGCCCCAGTCAACCGCCGCTGTCGGCTGCTGCCCGGGGCAGGGCGGGAACGTCGGCTCTGCCCCTGCAGCGCATGCTGGAACGCCAAGTTTTTAAACTTGATATTTTTAGTCCAGTTTTGTATTGGCTCATTCCAGGTGGCGGGTTAGGCTTGCCATGACCGCGCACCATTCGACGCGGTCATGGTCGCGAACGAACGAAGGAGGCAGACCGATGATGCATGTCGCTCCCAGCGCTGGATTTTCCGAGGCGAGCAGCCGTGACGCGGACATCGGCCGCTATCTCTCGCATTTCGGTCGTGTCGAGGCTTTGAAATTGCAGGTCGACAGCGCTCGGCGCGCCGCCAACGACAGCCTCGGCCGGCTCAACGCGCTGCCGCAACCCGAGGTCGGCGAAAGCACCTTGTTTGTAGCCGCCCTCGATATCCATCGGCGCGACAGGGAAGCGCTCTTCGAGGCGATGCGTCAGCTCGAAACGGCGCGCGAGGCCCTGCGGCTTGCGGCCTCGACGGTCGTCCCCGACCGATGAACCCACAAGGCGCCCCGATGCGGGCGCACGAGTTTTGATCTGGAGAATTTCTTGTTGGCACATCTGAGCGAGAACGAGCGTCGGCACGAGGAAGCGCAGGCGCATATCCGCGCCACCATCATGAACGAGTTCTGCGAAGTGATGCGCAAGACCGGCCTGCCGCCGATGGTCGTCATGCGGCTCGCCGCCCAGGCGGTGGGCTCGATCTACCGCGAGACCGCCGACGCCCATTCCGGTCCGGCGGCCTGCCCCTGTGGCTGGTGCCCGCGCGAGGGCACTGATGTCGACGTCCTCTGTTCGGCGCTGCTGGCGGCCTGCACCCGTCGCATGGGCCGCGATCTCCGCTCGATGGCGATTGCCGGAACGGCTTGACCGCGGCCGCCGTCTTCAGGCCGGCAGGCAGGCCTCGCAGATCGCCGCGACGTGGCGATGGTCGGTTCCGCAGCAGCCGCCAAGGATGCGCATCGTCGGGAACGACCGCGTCAGCGCGCCGTAGCGGCGGCCGAGATCGGCAGGATCGCCGGCATCCAGCGTCTCGGATTCATCGAGCTCCGCATGGCTCTTGGTCGAGGCGTTGGCCTTCACGCCGGCCACCCGTTCCAGCCATGCTTCGCCTGCGCCAAGTGCCTGGGCAAAATGGCTCGGATGGGCGCAGTTGATCATGTAGTAGAGCGGATAGGCGCCGGTCTCGCGGTCGGTCGTCTCGATGGCGTCCTTCAGCGTCTTTCCCGTCACCAGCCTGCCGTCGGTCTCCACCGTGAACGAGATCATGCACGGCATGCCGAGCCGCTTCGCGGCGCGGGCGATGCCGATCGCCTCGTCGATGTTGGTCAGCGTATAGGCCGCCACCATGTCGGCGCCCGCCTCCGCAAAACTGGCGATCTGGGCCGCGTGATAGGCTTCGGCCTCCTGCGCATCCATGTTGCCGGCCTTGTAGCCGTCGCCGCGCGGGCCGATGGCGCCGCTCACCACCAGCGGAGTCTCCGGCGCCTCCCATTTGTCGCGCAATTCCTCGAGCAGGCGGATCGAGCCGACATTGATGGCCTTCAGCGCGTCGGCCCCATAGCCCAGCTTCTCGCCCCAGTCGGGGTTGGCGCGCCACGTCGCGCTGTCGAGCACGAAGCCGGTGCCGCGCCGGCGGGCGATGTCGAGATATCGCTCGTAGTAGCCCTTCAGGCGCTGCCGGCCCTCGGCGGTGTCGAGCAGCACGAAGGAGGCGAAATGCGGCAGTTCGACGCCGTCATGGAAGATCAGCGTTGTTTCCATGCCGCCGTCGCTGAGGAACAGGCCGCCCTTCATCTGCGGCAGGTCGTTGCGGTACTTGGCCATGTGGGTCTCCGATATCAACGGTTCCCGTCCTGCCGCACGGCCCGGCATCGGGAATGCCGTTTTTGCCTCAACCGTCGGTTCGGAACTAGAAACCTTGCGGTGCGGTGGTCGCGGAAACGCGAATTACGTCGGCACCTCAATGGCTTGGCCAACCATGTGGCGGCATATGCGTCATCGGTGATATTGTCGCGGAGTCAAAAACCGTACCGCAGGTACAGCGTTTTCTCGGATCGGATATGGGCAAGGGCCTGGAAACCCGTGAGCGGATACTCGCGATCGCCGAGATGTCGGTGCTCGCCAAGGGTTTTGGCGCCACCTCGATCGACGAGGTCATCGCCGAGGCCGGCATCACCAAGAGCGGCTTCTTCTACCACTTCAAGGACAAGAACGAGCTCGCCCGCGCCATGCTGCTGCGCTACGTCGAGGCCAACAACCGGGTCTTCGACGACGTTTTCGGCCGCGGTCGCCAGCTTTCCGACGACCCGCTCCAGGCCTTCCTCATCGGCCTCAAGCTGCTCGCTGAGGTCATGGCCGATCTGCCCCACGGCCACCCCGGCTGCCTCATCGCCTCGGTCTGCTACCAGGAGCGCATGTTCGACCGCGAGGTCCGCGCCATCGCGGTCAATTCGGTGCAGGGCTGGAACGTGCGTTTCCGCGCCACGCTCGACGAGATCGCCGCCCAGCATCCGCCGCGCGAGGCTGTCGATCTCGACACCGTCGCCGACATGATGTCCTGCATCGTCGACGGCGGCATCATCATGTCCAAGCTGATGGCCGACCCGCGCCGGCTCGAGCACCAGGTGCTGGCATTCCGCAGCTTCGTCAAGATGCTGTTTTCGCCCAGTCCGGCCGTGCCTGCCGGGCAGGTCTCGGCTCCGGCCACGCGCGTCGATTCCTCACACGTCGACCCCCATCTGCTTTAGGCAGCGCCTGATCGGGAAGACCCAGATCTCGTTGATCGCCAGCGCGCCGCCGAACAGCAGGCCGACGGCGACCAGCCCCGATTTGGACAGGCAAAACACCACCGCGCCCGAATTGCCCGGGCTCGCCTGGCCGACGATCACGCTGAGCTTGTGGAAGCTGGCATAGGTCTTGTCGTGACCTTCGACGGTGATCTGCGCTCCGCCCGGCACCCATGCCGCCCATCGAGCCTCGTGCACGAATTCCTTGGAGACGAAGAAGAAGCGCCGCGGGTCGTTGTTGGCGATCTCGCCATAGCCGACGAGAATGAGGTCGGTGCCGCGGAATCGTCCCGGCGCCACGGCGTTCAGCGCCACCTCGACAAGGGCTGCGTCGCTGCGGATCTCGGCGGCGCCGAGGTTGTCCATGCGCCGCACGATGCCCTCGATCTCGACGGCCGAATGCGGCACGCGCACCGTCACTGGGCCGGGCAGCACGCCGGGATCTGTGACCACATGGGCATTGGTGACGAGAAAATCCCTGTCGCCCTGCCTGAACACCAGCCCCACCGTGCCGGGTTCGCCGTCCGCGCCGAAGACAGCGTTGCCGCCGCGGATCGACAGGGCGACCGGCTGCTCCAGGATCTCGCAGACATCGGTGGCGATCCGGCGCGGGTGCGACCCCTCCTTGTAGGCGAGGTCGAGAAAAGGCGGCACCAGGTGCCGGGCATGTTGCGCGCCCTTCCTCATCACGTAGAACGTCACGCAGGTCGCAGCCAGCTTCGCGCCGCCGCGGTATTTTTTGGACACGCCGAGGTGGTGTGCCTGGTAGTGCGCGACGAGGTGGTCGTGGTCCGCCTCGATGGTCCGGCAAACCGTCGCATATTCCGGATGCTCGACGATTTCTGCGGCCATCGCCCGCTCACCTCGCCCCGAGCGGTCCCGGCGTGATCCCGCCCGCGTCCGGCTGCTCGGCGACCACAGGTGCCTCCACGACGTTGCGCACCACCTGCGTCGTCTTGACGTGCAAAAGGTCGGGCTGGCTGATCAGCGGCCTGAGCGCCACCAGGTTGCCGTCATGGTCGAACACGAAGTCGAACACCTGGAAGCGGTCCTGGATCCCGCCATTTGGCGCCCGCTGAACCTCGCCGGAAAGCCCCTTCGCCCCTACCGTCTTGAGCAGTTCTTTCAGGAAGCTGATGAACTCGGTCGAATCCATGTTGGCATGGACCTCGCTGAGCACGCCGTTGGTCATCGTCGCCGTGAAGTCGTTCTTGGCCAGGAAGGCGCCGAACTGCAGCGCATAGGCCCGGTTGTAGTTCGGCACGATGTGAATCGCCGCCGCGGCGCCGTTGACCACCAGGATCGGCTTGACGTCGTAGATGCGGATGCCGCTGACCTTCGAGCCCGGCTTGACCGGCACCGCGGTGACATAGGCGCAGCCCGTAAGCCCGGCGGCCAGGACGACGGACAGCGAAAGCAGCATGCGGGAAAGTGCCGGCCTGACCATGAAATCCCCCGATTCACGTTGGCGCTTCGACCTCGCCTCATGCTGGTGATTGCCGGCCAGAAAGTCAATCTAAAATTGTATTTTATAATAGATGCAACCAAAAGCTGAAATCAGCCTGGGCCTCCACGCCCGGCGACAGGCGCATTGCCCGCCCCGCAGCGCGCAAAGCCGTGCTTGTTAAGCCTTGCCGCCCCTGCTAAAGCGCGGCGCATGACCACACCGCTCGACCACATCCGCAATTTCTCCATCGTTGCCCATATCGACCACGGCAAGTCGACGCTTGCCGACCGGCTGATCCAGTCCACCGGCGGGCTGGAACTGCGCGAGATGACCGAGCAGGTCCTCGACAACATGGACATCGAGCGCGAGCGCGGCATCACCATCAAGGCCCAGACCGTCCGCCTCAACTACCGCGCCAACAATGGCGAGGACTACATCCTCAACCTGATCGACACCCCCGGCCACGTCGACTTCGCCTATGAGGTGTCGCGTTCGCTGTCGGCCTGCGAGGGTTCGCTGCTCGTCGTCGACGCCAGCCAGGGCGTCGAGGCGCAGACGCTCGCCAACGTCTACCAGGCCATCGACAACAACCACGAGATCGTCGTCGTCCTCAACAAGATCGACCTGCCCGCCGCCGAGCCCGAGCGCATCAAGGAGCAGGTCGAGGAAGTCATCGGCATCGACGCCTCCCAGGCCGTCTACATCTCGGCCAAGACCGGCCTCGGCATCCCCGACGTGCTGGAGGCGATCGTCACCCAGCTGCCGCCGCCGCGCGAGGGCGACATCGACGCGCCGCTGAAGGCGATGCTGGTCGACAGCTGGTACGACACCTATCTCGGCGTCATCGTCCTGGTCCGCATCATCGATGGCAAGCTCAGGAAGGGCCAGACCATCCGCATGATGGAGACCAACGCCAAGTACCTGGTCGAGCGCACCGGCGTCTTCACGCCCAAGATGATCCAGGTCGACGAGCTCGGCCCCGGCGAGTTCGGCTTCTTCACCGGCTCGATCAAGGAAGTGGCCGACACCCGCGTCGGCGACACCATCACCGAGGACAAGCGCCCCACCGCCAAGGCCTTGCCGGGCTTCAAGCCGGCCCAGCCGGTGGTGTTCTGCGGCCTGTTCCCGGTCGATGCCGCCGACTTCGAGGACCTGCGCGCCGCCATGGGCAAGCTGCGCCTCAACGACGCCTCCTTCTCCTTCGAGATGGAAACCTCGGCCGCCCTCGGCTTCGGCTTCCGCTGCGGCTTCTTGGGCCTGCTGCATCTCGAGATCATCCAGGAGCGGCTCGAGCGCGAGTTCAACCTCGACCTCATCGCCACCGCACCATCGGTCGTCTACCGCATGAACCTCAATGACGGTTCGACCAAGGAACTGCACAACCCCGCCGACATGCCCGACGTGGTCAAGATCGCCGCGATCGAGGAGCCGTGGATCCGCGCCACCATCCTCACCCCCGACGACTATCTCGGCTCGATCCTGAAGCTCTGCCAGGAGCGTCGCGGCATCCAGGCCGACCTCTCCTATGTCGGCAAGCGCGCCATGCTGGTCTACGACCTGCCGCTCAACGAGGTCGTGTTCGACTTCTACGACCGGCTGAAGTCGATCTCCAAGGGCTACGCCTCCTTCGACTACCACCTCACCGACTACAAGGAAGGCGACCTCGTCAAGATGTCGATCCTGGTCAACGAGGAGCCGGTCGACGCGCTCTCGATGCTCGTCCACCGCACGGCGGCCGAAAAGCGCGGTCGCGTCATGGTCGAGAAGCTGAAGGAGCTGATCCCCCAGCACATGTTCAAGATCCCGGTCCAGGCCGCCATCGGCGGCAAGGTCATCGCCCGCGAGACCATCTCAGCCCTGCGCAAGGACGTCACCGCCAAGTGCTACGGCGGCGACGTCACCCGCAAGCGCAAGCTGCTCGAGAAGCAGAAAGAGGGCAAGAAGCGCATGCGCCAGTTCGGCAAGGTCGACATCCCCCAGGAAGCCTTCATCCAGGCGCTCAAGATGGGTGATAACTAGGCGTTCTCTGCTACTTTCTCCCCGCTTGGGGGGGAAGGATCATTCGTAATGCAGGCGGTTACATCCCTCTCTCCCGATGGGGGCTGCCGCGCTTCAACGGGGCGCCGGCGGCAGCATTGTGCCCTATTTCTGTCGCTCGCGTTGCATTGCGCTAACTTGCCAAATGCACTGAAACAGACGGCTGCAGTGCTCGGTCAAAAATTCACGATATATCGGAGATAATCCACTTAATCTCACTTCGCCCTGTGTGTTTATTCCTTTGGAGTGGGATTCCGCCCAAAGAAATAAGCTTATCATTGCCGATATTTGAAGAATTTGGATCTGAATATTTAGCAACAACAAGAAACCGTCCTTGCTGAAGTGCAGTTATCCCTGCATGAAAAGTTCCGCCAGTTTCCCGTGCCTCTATGACAATTGTGGCTCTAGAAAGGCCGACAATTGCTTTATTCCTATCCATCGCCCGATCTGCTCTCCAGGCTGCGTCTGGTGCAAAATAGCTTATTACTAAGGTTCGCTGCCAATCCCAAGCCTCCTTTAGTTCCCGTTTGATACGAAAATGATTGATGCCTTCCGGTAGGACTACGATCGTCGAACCAGAACTCTCCAGTGCTCCGCGGTGGGCCTGGGTATCTACGCCTTTGGCGTATCCAGACACGACAACCACATCGTTGTCAGCAAACTGGCTTGCGCAATCATGTGCAACTTCCAAGCCTTTATCGCTAGCGTTTCTAGATCCGCAGAAGCCGACGCTCGGTCTATTTAATAGGTCTATGTTTCCGATATAAAAAATATCTGGTTTATCAAAATGTCCAAATATATCTGAAAACGCGCTCGGATAAAGCTCGTCTTCGGGATGAAGGATTTTGTATTCATTAACAATCATTTGATGTTGTCTTGATCACCGGCAGACTTGACAATAGAAAGTCCAAATATGTCAATTTGAGAAAAATGCTGAAGGCGGTTCCCGACAAAATTAATTGTGCATCCGCTTTGATACAGATCATCCACTAAAATAATAGATTCGTATTTCTTGAGATCGTCGTTTGGAATGAACTTGGCTGTCTCCAAAGCATCCCATTTTTCTGAAAGAGATTTTTCCTTAAGCTGCGCTTTTTCCTTTCCCCATATACCAGCCGCGACGTTGTCAATTTTTAGCCTGTCGCATATGCCCGCACTTATGACGCTCGGTAGATCAAAATCTTTGCCCGCGCGCGGCGGCACGGGAGCTATGGCCCTCGATTTTTTGTAGTTTTGCGTCGAACTCACAAATGCTGCACCTAGGTCTATCAATTTTGATATTGCTGCTTCGTCGCGGTGGTACTTTGCCGCATACTCGAGCTCGCCAACAGCCGTCCGAGTCTGTCCATCATAGTGCATCGACAAGGCTACGCTAGCGTCGAGGTAGTCGCGCAGGAATACGTTTTCTCGACGGCTTGTGACGAATTTGTCGACAGCAGCCTTCTCGCCCTCGCTCAATCCGCACCAAACCCCGCCATACTGGCTGCTGTGCAAAGAAAGGCCGGTTTCATGCTCGAATACAGGCTGAATCGTATTGGAGAAAGGGACTGAAAACTTGTAGGGAAACTTCCCTTTGTAAGGTGCCAGCGCGTTAGCGTGAGTGTTGGCAAAGCAAATCCGATGCGCGCGCTTCTCCTCTCTGAATTGGAGAAATTGTTCCTTTGTGACGAGAGGTGGCCTAAAAAAACGCTTTGTTCCGATCATCTTTTCCTCCAAGCAAAAATATCGTTGCTAAGGAAGAAAAAGGCAATAGGAAGCATGATCGCTAGAAGCAGTAGACTACGCGAAACTCTAGCGATTGCTTTGCTTCTACAAAGCGGGTTCGAGGCTGCGATTTTGCGCCGGAGGCGCTAGGTCACCTCCCAAACCGCATCACCCAGTTCAGCTCCCACGTCTCCCCCTCATCCACCGACATCGCTTGCTCCCAGCGCGGGCTTTCCCCCGGCGTCCAGAGGAATCGCACGCGCACCGGCCGGCCGCCCTCGACGTCGTCGCCAAAAAACGCGCCGCGACCGTCCTCGAACCGCCCCACCATCGGCGGAAACAGCCGGTGGCTTTTGGTGTCGCTCCAGTAGATCGACCATAGCCCTGTCTCGGGATTGTAGAGCCTGAGCGTCATGCCGGTGAAACCGCGCTCGGGCACCGCCATCTGGTCGAGATTGCCGCCAAAGGTGCCGTCGGGCGCCTGCATCACCTTTTCGACGTGCGAGAACGCCGTGAACGTTTCCCACGCGTCCGAGCCCACCAGCCGCGCGCGCAGGCGTTCGTTGGTCACCGTCCAGTCGCCGATCAGGAAATCGAAATCGTCAAAGCCGCTCATGCCATCCTCCTCAGGGTTTGCAGGAGAGTAGCCGATGCCTCCTGACAGGCTGCTGTCAGGAGATGTCAGGGGTGGCTTGACCTAGGCGGCGCCTCGGGCTCATCTGCCGCCGCGATCCCGCCACACCTTCCGCCTAACGCCCGCCCCATGAAATTGCTCGCCGCCCTCCTTGCCCTGGCAACCCTCTCCGCCTGCGCTGCCCGCGCGCCGGTGCCGCCGGCGCCCGTGGCCGCCCCGCCTGCCGCCGTGCAGCCGGCCATCGAGCCGCTGCCGGCAGGCGTCAAGCCGCTGACCGTCGAGCAGGACGAGCAGATTTCGCAGGGCTGAGCGGGGAAAACTTCTCCACGGTTTTGAATTTTTTTCGCGATTTGAGTTCTGCACCGTCGCGGCAGTTTCGACGTCACGGCATGGATCCCCGGGTCTCCGCACGTCGCTTCGCTCCTGCTCCGCCCGAGGATGACGAGCGCGTTTGGCTGCCCTCGCCAATCGCCAACGCCGGCGCAAAATCCAGGCGTTCGCGCTCGTGAAAATGAGCAGTTTTACCGGTTCCGGCCCGCTGGTTCCGGGCAATCTGCCAACTTCGGCGTTGGCGATTAGCCGCGAGCAACATGCCTTCGTCATCCTCGGGCGGAGCAGGAGCGAAGCGACGCGCGGAGACCCGGGGATCCATGCCGTGACATCGAAACTGCCGCAGCCGTGCAGGACACTCAAGCGGTTGCACGACGTCACCCCATGTCACCAAACCCCGTGGATACCCGCCGCCCTTTCTCCACCCCCCAAAGACCTCCCGTACAATCCATCCCGTCCCTGCCGCGGGAACACCGGTCATGACGGTGATTGCGTGGGCAGGGGCCGGCGCCTCCGGCGACGGGCCAGCGTAGCCCGCCGCCCGGGGAGGTTCCGTCCAAGGGTTCCCCCTCGGGCACTACGGCCCGGGTGCGCTGGTCGATGCGCTAGTGGGGCCGGGGCGAAAATGCCCGGGCCCAGAAGCGGAACGGACGGGAACATAAATCGCCGGACGGGCGGTCGCGAGATCGCACTTAGACATAGCCGAGCGATCCCGCGACCGCCCGTCTTCCCACCCCATTCAATGGCCAGACCGGCAACGGGGCGTGGCGAGGCTGGTACTTGCCTTCTCCCCTTGTGGGGTGAGGAGTGGTGGCCGAAGGCCAGGAAAAGCCAACGATTTGGCTTTTCCAACGACGAACGTCCGGAGCCCTAGCGGAGGGCCGGGTGGCAGAGCGAAGCGAGGTCGGATGAGGGGTGTTGGAAGAAACGGGACGCTGCAAAGGGCGGCCGATGGCGTCAACCCAACACCCCTGCACTCCGTCCACCACCCCTCATCCGTCGCCTTCGGCGACACCTTCTCCCGCTAGGGGAAGGGAGCGTGCCAGCAACCCCAACCCCAGGAGCCCGACATGACCGAAGCCGAAGAGCGCTGGTATCCCAGCTTCAGGATCAACAGTTTCCCGCGCGAGCCCTGGTGCACCGACGCGCAATGGGCCTGCGTGCTGCGCGACCAGCAGGAGCACGCCGAGGCCAAGGGCATCTATCTCGGCCTGTTCCAGCTGCTCGCCGCCCATCTTGGTTTTGTGTGCAAATGCCCGCTGCGTGCCTGCCGGCGCCTCAGGAAATGCACCGGCCGCCGCGCCGAGGACGACTGGTCGTTTCCGTTCAAGCCGTTCATCCCGCCCTGCGTGCCGCTCGATGTCGAGATCGTCGAGAAGATGCGGGCCGGGATCCGCGCCGAGACCGACCGCATCCTCGCCCTCCACGAGGCGCGGGGCGATGGCTGACCCCCTTGTTTCAGGCGGCTGGCCAATTTTCCTTTGGCCGGCATATCGGCTAAGCGGGACGGAGATCAAGAACTCTGGAACACCAGCGCATGAACCCCAGCCACCACGCCCCGCTTTTCCTCGGCATCGACACCGGCGGCACCTACACCGACGCGGTGCTGTGGTCAGAGGCGCACGGCCCGCAGGGCAGGGTGCTGGCCAAGGCCAAGTCGCTGACCACCCGCCACGACCTGGCTGAGGGCATTTCGGGTGCGGTCGGCGCGGTGCTGGACAGAGCGGGCGTCAACCCCGCCGCCATCAAGCTGGTGTCGATGTCGACCACGCTCGCCACCAACGCGCTGGTCGAGGGCCAGGGCGGGCGCGTCGCACTCGTGATGATCGGCTTTTCCGAGGCCGACCTTGCCCGCGACGGGCTGAAGACCGCGCTCGGCACCGACCCGCTGGTGTTGTGCGAAGGCGGCCACGACGTCCACGGCAACGCCCGAACCCTCGATCTTGCGGCGCTGGAAGCGGCCTTGCCCGAACTGGCGAAAACCGTCTCGGGTTTTGCGGTCTGCGCCTATTTCGCCACCCGCAACCCGGCCCACGAGATCGCCGCACGGGATTTGATCCGGCAGAAGACGGGCCTGCCGGTCACGGCCAGCCACGAGCTGTCGGCAAAGCTCGGCGGCCCGCGCCGGGCGCTGACCACGCTGCTCAATGCCCGCCTGATCTCGATGATCGATCGCCTCGTCGCCGCCACCGAAGGTTTCCTCGAAAAGCGCAACATCAAGGCGCCCTTGATGGTGGTGCGCGGCGATGGCGCGCTGGTATCGGCCGAATTCGCCCGCCAGCGGCCGATCGAGACCATCCTGTCCGGCCCCGCCGCCAGCCTCGTCGGCGCCCGCCACATGACCGGCCTCGACAACGCCGTGGTCTCCGACATCGGCGGCACCACCACCGACGTCGCCGTGCTCGACCATGGCCGCCCGCGGCTCGACCCGGAGGGCGCCACGGTCGGCGGTTTCCGCACCATGGTCGAGGCGGTCGCCATGCGCACCTTCGGCCTCGGCGGGGATTCGGAAGTCTTGCTGCAAGAGGGTGGGCTGCAGCCCAAAATGTCGCTCGGCCCACGCCGCCTCGTGCCGCTGGCGCTCGCCGGCATGATGCATGGCGAAGCGGTGACGAGCGAGCTGGAGCGCCATCTGCGCGCGCCCAATCCCGGCCGCATGGACGGCCGCTTTGCCGTCCGCACCGGCGTGCCGGAACATCTCGCCGCCGGGCTGACCGCACCGGAAGCCAAACTCTACGACCAGATCACGGCCGTGCCGCAGCCCATCGACCGCCTGCTCACCTCCAACGCCCAGAACGCCACGCTCAACAGGCTGGTGTCGCGCGGGCTGGTCCATGTCTGCGGCTTCACCCCCTCGGATGCCGCCCATGTTCTCGGCCGCCAGGCCAACTGGGATGAGGCGGCCGCACGTCTTGGCGCCGAGCTGTTTGCCCGCAAGCGCGACGGCCGCGGCCAGCCGATCGCCGCGAGCCCGGAGGCTTTGTCCGAGCGCGTCCTGGCGACGCTGACCCGGCTTTCCGCCGAAGTGATCCTCGAAACCGCCTTTGCCGAAGACGGGCTCGACGGCGCGGCCACCGTCGCGCATGCGCTGGTGCAGCGCGCGGTCGACTCCCATCCCGGCATCGCCCGTTTCACGGTCGCGCTCGACCGGCCGGTCATTGGCCTAGGCGCCTCGGCCCCGCTGCATTATGCCGGCCTGCCACCGCTCGTCGGCAACGAATGCGTGGTGCCCGAGGACACCGACGTCGCCAACGCTCTGGGCGCCGTGGTCGGCCAGGTCCGGGTCACCGCCGAGGCGCGCGTCAGCCAGCCCAAGGAAGGACTGTTCCGGGTGGCCGTCGGCGAGCTTGTGCGTGACTTCATCGACGAGGATGCGGCGATGGCGCTGGCCGAGGCGGAAGCGCGCGCCATCGTCGCCGCCAAGGCGCGCGATGCCGGCACCGACGCGGCCGAGATCGATGTGACGGTCGATTTCAAGGTCTCGACGGTCGAGGGCCAGCGCATGTTCATCGAAGCGCATGTTCTGGCGATTGCCGCGGGCAGGCCCCGGATAGCGGTTTGACGGCTAAATCGATTTGCGGCGGCGCTGCGCGGCAAATCAATGCTGCTTTGCAACATTGGACGAATTGACCCTGCGGGCTTTGCGTGCCAAACGCCCGAAAACCTTGTTTTGAACGCCCCTGCGGCGCCGGAATTTTGGAGCGCATGATATGACCGACACCGTCGAACTCTTTGGCCTTTCGATATCGCGTGAGTTGCACGACTTCGTGGTGTCGGAAGCGATGGTCGGCACGGGTGTCGAGGCGGATGCGTTCTGGGAGGGGTTTG
>NZ_JACHOT010000002.1 GCF_014200015.1 Aminobacter niigataensis | reverse complement strand
CAGCCGGCCCTGTCCGAGCTCGAATGGTTCCGCTTCACCATCGGCCGCATCGGCGATGCGCAAGGGGTGCCGATCGTGGTCTCGCGCACCGGCTACACCGGCGAGCTCGGTTACGAGGTCTGGTGCCATCCGCGCGACGCCGAAAAGGTCTTCGACGCGGTGTGGGAAGCAGGCCAGCCGCATGGGCTCAAGCCGATGGGCTTTGCCGCGCTCGACATGGTGCGCATCGAGGCCGGGCTGATCTTTGCCAATTACGAGTTCTCCGACCAGACCGACCCGTTCGAGGCCGGCATCGGCTTCACCGTGCCGCTGAAGACCAAGACTGACGACTTCATCGGCCGCGAGGCGCTGATCAGGCGCAAGGACAACCCGATCCACAAGCTGGTCGGCCTCGACATCGACTCCAACGTCGTCGTCGGCCATGGCGACTGCGTCCATATCGGCCGCGCCCAGATCGGCATCGTCACCTCGTCGATGCGCTCGCCGGTGCTGAACAAGAACATCGCGCTCGCCCGCGTCGACGCCACCCACGCCAATGTCGGCACCGAGGTCGAGATCGGCAAGCTCGACGGCCACCAGAAGCGCCTGCCCGCCAGGATCGTGCCTTTCGCCCACTACGATCCCAAGAAGGAAAAGCCACGGTCGTAGGCCCAAGCTCCAAAGGCCACGCAAAGCAAAAGCCGCCGATTGCTCGGCGGCTTCGCGGGAGGATCGTCGGCCAATGGCCGACGGGGGGAATAGTTTCAGCTGACCGGCTCGGCAATCTTTGCAGGGGCCGGCGCAGGCGCGTCAGTGCCGAGCTTCATGCCCGGCTTCAAGCCGAAGGTGTCGGCGAGGCCAGCGCCAGAGAGCTTCTGGCCGGCTTCGGTACGGACCTTGAAGATCTCCACCACACCACCCTGCACCGATATGCCGATGCTGCGCTCGCCGATCGAGACGATCTCGCCGGGCTTGCCGGTGACGTCCTCGAACCGGCGCGCCAGGTGCTTGCGCGCCTCGAACAGCCGCACCTTGGTGCCGTTGACCGTCGTCCATGCGCCGGGCGCCGGGTCGCAGCCGCGGATGAGGTTGTGGACGGTGTCGACATGGGCGTGCCAGTTGATCCTGGCTTCGGCATCCTTGCACCAGCCCTCGTAGGAGGCCTGGCTCTCATCCTGCTCGACTTCACTGTGCTTGCCCGCAACGACGAGGTCCGCCGCCTCCAGCATGGCGTCGACTCCGAGCGGAAACAGCCAGTCGAAATAGACGCTGCCGAGCGTGTCGTCGGGACCGATGTCGACGTTCTTCTGCAGGATTACCGGGCCTTCGTCGAGGCCGTCGGTCGGGCGGAAGATGGTGAGCCCGGTCTGGGTGTCGCCCTTGATCACCGGCCAGTTGATCGAGCTCGGGCCACGATATCTGGGCAGCAGCGAGGGGTGGTACTGGATGGTGCCGTGCCTGGGTATGCTGACGAAGTCCTGCGGCGCGAACTGCAGCACATAGGCCATGACGGCGAGATCAACATCGAGCGCCCGCAGCGCGTTTTCCGCCGCTTCGCCCTTGAGGCTCGGCAGCTGGAAGACCTTCAGGCCGGCCTTTTCGGCCGCCACCCGCAGCGGGTCTGGCCTGGCGCCGGCCTTTTCGGGGGCGCAGAACACGCCGGCGACTTCATCGCCGCGGGCCAGGAACGCCTCCAGCACGCTTTGGCCGAATGCCTGCTGTCCAATGATTGCAATTCGCATGATGCTGTACTCCTCCAGAATTTTGGCAAAGCTTCTCCGAGCCTTGCCGGGGGCAGGGTTGCCGATGTCCTCAGGGATGATTGGAGAGCGCCCCGCCTTCAGGCGAGGCGCGGTGTCAGCGGCCGGTGTTGATCCAGACGACCTTGGGCTCGGTGAAATTCTCGACCGCCATGTCGCCATGCTCGCGGCCGAAGCCGGAATCGCGGGCGCCGCCCCATGGCAACCTGATGTCGGTCGGGCCGTAGGTGTTGACCCAGACGGTGCCGGCCTTCAGCCGCCGCGTGAAGCGATGGGCCCGGCCGATGTCGCCGGTCCACACGCCGGCAGCGAGGCTGTAGACCGTGCCGTTGGCGATCCGCAGGGCGTCCTCGTCGTCCTTGAACTTGATGACGGTGGCGACCGGTCCGAATATCTCTTCCTGCGAGATGCGCATCTCGTGCTCGACGCCGGCAAAGACGGTCGGCTGGACGTAGTAGCCGACGTCTCCATGGCGGCTGCCGCCGGCGACCAGGGTGGCGCCTTCGTTCTTGCCGATCTCGATGTAGTCGAGCACGCGCTTCATCTGCACTTCGGAGACCAGTGGGCCCATGGCGGTCGAGGTTTCGCGCGGGTCGCCGATGCGGGTGGAATTCGCTCGTGCCGCTAGACGCTCGACAACTTCGTCATAGATGGATTCATGAGCGAGGATGCGCGACCCGGCCGAGCAAACCTGGCCGGTGTTGAAGAAGATGCCGGCACCGGCTGCCTTGACCGCGGCATCGAGGTCGGCGTCGGGGAAGATGATATTGGCCGACTTGCCGCCGAGTTCCAGCGTCACCCGCTTCAAATTGCCGGCGGCACCGCGCAGGATCTGCCGTCCCACCACCGGCGAGCCGGTGAAGGTGACCTTGTCGATGTCGGGATGGTCGACGATCGCCTGGCCGGCGATCTTGCCGAAGCCCGGCACGACATTGAGCGTGCCGGCGGGGAAACCGGCTTCGAGCGCCAGCTCACCGATGCGGAGCGCAGTCAGCGGGGTGATTTCGGCCGGCTTCAGCACGACGGTGCAGCCGCAGGCCAGCGCCGGCGCGATCTTCCACATGCCGATCATCAGCGGGAAATTCCACGGGATGATGGCGCCGACGACGCCGAGCGGCTCGCGCACGGTGTAGGTCAGCGCGTCCTGGCGCGCCGGGAAGACCTGGCCGTTTATCTTGTCGGCCATGCCGGCATAATAGACCAGCGTGTCGATGACCGCCGGCAGGTCCTGGCGGCGGATGGCCGAAACCGGCTTGCCGCTGTCGAGGCTTTCCAGGTTGACCAGCTCGTCCTCGTTCTGGCGGATCAGCTCGGCGAGCTTGAGCATCAGCAGGCCGCGCTCGCTGGCGCGCATCCGGCCCCAGTCGCCCTCGAAAGCAGCGCGGGCAGAGCGTACGGCAACGTCGACATCGGCCGCGTCGGCCTCGGCGATCCTGGCGATGACGTTGCCTGTCGCTGGGTCGAGCGTGTCGAAGGTGCGGCCGGAAAGCGCGTCGACCCGCTTGCCGTCAATCAGCAGCTTTTGGGTCCAGTCGGAAAAGGCGTATACCACGGGTCTTCCTCCATATATGAACTTCAGTTCCTATGTCGCGATGGAAGCTCGGCTCCTCCAGCCACCGCCGCGAGACTGATCTCACCGTAGGAAAGATATTTTCCTGTGGGAATAAGATATTTATTGCCTAACTTTTTGCCCTGAGACATGATCTCGACTGCCGGTTTGCCGATAGAGAAGATATGAATATGAATTCATATCTGCTTCGGCCGAGGCGGTTGGGAGGTAGCGATGATCCGTATCGAGATCGATCCCGTCTGGCGCTTCAGGCGCAGCGCGGATTCACAATCCTTGCAGATCATGCTCGGTTTCCTCGCCGAGATACGGGCGAGCGGCAAGATCACCAAGGCCGCCGATCTCGCCGGCGTCTCCTACCGCCACGCCTGGAACCTGATCGAGAAGTGGTCGGCTTTTTTCGACACGCCGCTGGTGGTGCGCAAGCAGGGCAGCGGCACGAATCTCACGCCCTTTGGCGACAAGCTGGTGTGGGCCGGCCAGAGGCTCGAGGCGCGCCTGGGACCATTGCTGCAGAACCTGTCGCAGGAACTGGAGACCGAGATCAACCAGTTGCTGCCGCATGGCCCGCTGATCCTGCGGGTCCACGCCAGCCATGGTTTTGCGGTGCCAAAACTCAGGGAACTGCTCAGCCGCGAGCCAGATATCGGGGTCGATTTCCGCTATGTCAGCAACCAGAATTCGCTGGCCTCGCTGGCGCATGACGGTTGCGACCTAGCCGGCATGCACCTGCCGCAGGGCGAACTGCGCAAGCGCGCCATCGCGGCGAGCAAGGGCTGGCTGACGCCGAGCGCGCATCGCGTTATCGGCTTCGTGACGCGGGAGATGGGGTTGATGGTGGCGCGCGGAAACCCGCTCGGCATCACCTCGCTCGATCGGCTGCTCGATCCGCAGCTCCGCTTCGTCAACCGCGACCCGGATTCCGGCACGCGGATGCTGCTCGGCCACCTACTCGCCCAGCACCACATCGACAGCTCCCGCATCAATGGCTACGAGCATGCCGAATTCACCCATGCCGCCGTTGCCGCCTATGTTGCCAGCGGCATGGCCGATGTCGCCTTCGGCGTCGAAGCCGCGGCGAGGCAGTTCGATCTCGACTTCGTCCGGCTGGTGACCGAGGACTACTTCTTCGTCTGCCGCAAGGAGATCCTGGAAGTCGACGCCGTCAAGCGCGTACTGTCGATCATGCGCGGCGAGGAATTCCACACGGCGATCTCGCAATTGCCGGGTTACCGCGTCAATGACGCCGGCTCGATCAAGACCGTGCGCGAGGTGTTCCGGACGACCGAGTAGCGGTGCATGCGAGGCGGGCAGCGGCTTGTCCGGACCGAGGTCGCCATCACTCGTCGACGCCATTCAGCAGACGCCACTCGGCGCCGGCTGGATGGACCAAGCCAAGGCAGTCACCGCTAGCGCGCGGCGACGCCGACAGCCTATTCTGCGCGAGCGCGAAATATGATGGCAGCGAACATCAGAACGCCGGCGAACACCACGAAGGACGACACGGCAACTACTGGCCCCATTGACGGGTTCCCGGTCAAGAGCAGGTAGAGAGCGGGCGTCATCACGATCACTCCGCCCGTGTAAACATAGTACTGCGCTTTCGCTAAACGGGTCCCGGCGCCACGCGGGTTAAGCGCGTGAAATGTCCCGAAAATGGACATTGTCACCCAACCCAGCAGGTTTGTATGCGCGTGCGCGCCAGTCGCAGCGAAGTTTTGAGTAATCGACATATGCAGACCGACCAGAATTCCGGCCACCAGGAAGCAGATGGCGGTAATGAAGTACATTCTGGAAATATTTGGCATTTTCCCCTCAAGATTTCATGGTTTTCAAAAGTCGACAACGGAACAAATATTTGCGCGCTCCGATCACCAGCAGAGCGTTCGCTTGGCTGCCGCAGTTGCTCTCGCACGGTCAGGTTTGTGCTGTCACTTCCTTGAACATCACATTGGGACGTCCGGTCATGAAGATGAGACGAGCAGTCATATCCCCATGCCGTTGCCGGCAAAGTGACCGGCGAGGCACCTGCTAGCCGATGTTGCGCCGCCTGGCGTCGGGACCCTTCCAGCCGCCGAGCATGTCGAATGCCTCCAGCCCGTCCGCCGGTTGGTCTTGCTGCGAAGGTGAGCCGGTCAACGTGACATATGCCCATGCCTTGCCAAGTGCCCGGCCCCAATATGAAGGTTGCTGGTGAGCGGGTTGCTCCACCGGTGATTCACCGATCTGCTGCATGTGAACGGCTTCGTCTGGCATGCTCGTGCCCCTCCCTGGCGCTCGCTCCCTTGTTCGATCTTGCGCATGTCTCGCAGGCCACCACGGGCCGGCAAGCAGGCTTATGAGCAAAACCGAGGATATCTGTCTGTTATGCCGATCACCCTGTCACTGCCTCGAGCGAGGCGAGCGAGCACATTGGGACGTCCGGTCATCAAGTTGAGACGCGCAGTCATGCGTTTGGCGCGCGGCTTGTTGCCGGCTCGATCAGGCGCCGCCAAACCAGGGTGCAAGAGGCTGGCGCAACGCAAGAAGCATACATTGCGCGCGCCAGCCACCGGCAGAGCATTCGGTGAACTGCCAGTGCTGGCTTTGCCATCGTCAGATTGCGCTGTCACTGCCCCGGACGAGGCAGCCGCGCACATTGGGACGTGCAGTCATCAAGATGAGACGCTCGGTCAAGGCGCCCGATCAATCCCTCATGGTAGGAACGTTATTGCTCCCCATGTGCGAATCTTGAGGTTTGTTGTGAAAAATTCTGCCAGAATTACTACGATTTACGCCATTTTTATCCTGGGACTGGCCTCGGCACAGGCCGCAGACGTGATCAGCGAGCCAGTTCCGGCGCCGGTTGCTGAACGCTTCGCCTATGACTGGAGCGGTCTCTACATCGGCGTCCATGGCGGCATCGGCGGTGGCGAATTCGATAATTCCTACCTCATTGAAACCGAGGTTGGCCCGATTGGCTACAACGTCAGCGACAGGGCGTTCGGTGGTTTCGGTGGTGTTCAGGCCGGCTACAACCACCAACTCGCGCCCAATTGGGTCGCGGGCGTCGAGGTGGATTTCTCCTTGTCAGGGATCAAGGCCGAACACAGCGAGTCGTCGAGCGAAGGCTTCAGTTCTCGCTACGCGATCCAGATCGACTGGTTCGGCACGCTGCGTGGCCGTCTCGGCTACGCCCAGGACAATGTCCTGTTCTACGGCACGGGCGGCGCCGCCTATGGCAGGATTTCGTATTCCGACAGCGATAGCGACGGATTCAACGAGGCGCTTGCCGACACCAATCTGGGTTGGACCGCCGGCGCCGGCGTCGAATATGGCATCACCAACGACATCACGCTGAAGACAGAATATCTCTACGTCGATCTCGGCAGCCTGAAGGCGACGAATCTTATCTACACTGGAGATCGGATCGAAATGGATACCGCATTCCACACGCTCAAGACCGGCCTGAACTACAAGTTCTGATCAGAGCGCATGAGACAAAAAGGGCGGCTTTCGGGGCGCCCTTTCCGTTTGGTGCGCGGCCTGCAAATCGTCGGCCTGCGGCACAGGTCACCCTGTCTCTTCCAACTCTCCGCCTCGAGCAGACGCAAGCCAGGCTTCGACGATCGCGCCGCCGTTGCCGCTGCCCTGTTTCAGCAAGGTCTCATATTTTGCCATCCGCATTGAGTCCCTGGCGAGCGTGCGGACGGAACTCGGACTGATCCGATAACGCTTCTGGAAGGCCCGGCTGAAGTGCGCCTCGCTGCGAAACCCGTGGTTGCGGGCAATGGCGGCTATCTTGTGATCCGGGGTTGACCGCAGGATGCCCTGCAAACTCCCCCTTAGCCGTTCGGCGAGCATCCAGCGCTGTACGCCGCCATGCGGCTCGAACAAACGGAACAGTTTCGATCGCGAAATGTTCAGGAAGGCAGCCAACTCATCCGGACCGAAGTCGGGATCGGACAGCCTTAGTCGCGCGGTCGACGATGCGCGCTGGAAAAGGAATCGCTTGTCGCGCCTTTCGCGCGTTGCCGGGGCCGCAAACGCAGCAGCGGCAAAATGCAGGATGCCATCAACGATCACCTGGCTCTGGTGGATGCTGAGACCTTCGATATGCTCCACGAGTGCCTTGATCTGGATCCCCAGCATGGCGCCGGCGTGGTCGTTCGCCGTCAGCACGAGGCCGTGAGCGTTGTTCTGGAACTCGGCCGGCACGCTGGCCTTGTCGAAGGTCAGCGCGATCGCTTCAAAGCCTGAAGTTTCACTCTCATAGGGCAACGAATAGTCGACGACGACGATGTCGCCGGGCTCGTGCTCCTGGATCAACCCGTCGTAGTTGCCCGTGACCTGTCCTTCCAGGACCATGAACAGCACCATATGCGGGGTCGGTCGATCGTCGATGACCTGTTGCGTCCGCGACATCGACAACGCCGAACCGCCATTCACGTGCAGGAACGCTCCCGGAAGTTGCCAGCTGTAGCCATGGAAATCGAAAAGCGCCGGGTCGGATTCTTCAGGGATGGAACAGTCGACCAAGAGAGAAAGCGCATTCTTCCAGGCGGTATAACAGTCTTCGCCAGGCGGAAATGGCCATTCGTCGCGCTGTGGCGTCGCCATACCAAATGTGCTGTCGCCCTTGCCCATCCGCAACCGGTGTCTCTACTTCTTGTGGCCGGTACAGCACCGATCTACCGGTATGAGGTGAGGTAATGTCGAAGTAGTCAATAGCCTTGGGACGCTCGGTCAAGCAGTTGAGACGTACAGTCATGGTGACAAGCCGGCAGCGTGCCGAACCGGCGCACCGAATCCAGGTTCGGTTCGTCGCTTCGATGACACGGCGAACGAGCCCGGATCTCGTTGCGCGGAGCGTGCGGACCGATTGTGCTGCTGATTTAGTGGAATTGATCCGCTGGTGGAGCTGAGGAGGATCGAACTCCTGACCTCGTCATTGCGAACGACGCGCTCTCCCAGCTGAGCTACAGCCCCGTCCAGCGGATGGCCGCATTTATTGGCTGCGCGCGGCTTCTGTCAAGCGGCACGTGACGCAGGGGCGACATGGCCTGCGCCACCAACCGTGGTGGCAATCGCAAGGCTTTGCTCCCGTTGCTTGACCAGGTCCTTTCCAGCGCCGGCATTCATCCTTCGCCGGGAGGACCTTTGCTCCGTGGTCTTGCTCAGGCCTGATCCTTCGCGGCGCATTCGCTCGACCTCGGCGCCTCGATCGATGCGGCCAGACGACCGGGGCTTGCCGCAAAAGCGTGCAATGGCTAAATGTCGGCAACACATTGGAGAACGGCATGCTCGCCCTCATTCAGACGATCGTTCTGGCCCTCGACCTTTACTGGTGGATCATCATCGCCTCGGCGATCTTCTCCTGGCTCTATGCCTTCAACGTCGTCAACTCGCGCAACCAGTTCGTCGGCACCATCGGCAACATGCTGTTCCGCCTGACCGAGCCGGCGCTGAAGCCGATCCGCCGCTTCATGCCCGATCTTGGCGGCATCGACATTTCGCCGATCATCCTTTTGCTGCTGCTGTTCTTCGTGCGCCAGTTCATCCTGACCACCGTGCTGCCGCTCGTCATCTGAGCGACCGGCGGTGTCCGGCTTCTTCAGGGAATGCCGTGACGGTGTCGAGTTGTTCGTGCGGCTGACGCCGCGTGCCGCGAAGGATGCGGTTGAAGGTATCGAGACGACCGCCGACGGGCGCAGCCATCTTTCGGCGCGCGTACGCGCCGTGCCCGAAAAAGGCGAGGCCAATGCAGCGCTGGAAAAGCTGTTGGCTGCGTCGCTCGACATGCCCAAGAAATCGATCGCGGTGATTGCCGGTGGTGCCTCTCGGCTGAAGACGGTGCGGGTTGCCGGTACGCCGGGCGACCTCGAACCCAGGCTCGCCCGGCTGGCGGGACGAAAAGACTGAGATCTCTGGATCGAAGGGCTGCCGCGCGGCATACTCGCGGCCAGTGGCGTGAAGTCGCCGGCGGGGCCGATGTGGCCATCGCCCATCCCCGGGGAGGCTGAGATGCGCAGGCTGGTTCTCGCAATCGCGCTGGTGGTGCCGTGGAGCATGGCGGCGGCGGAAGAAATCTCGAGCGCCTATACCGAGATCAGGGCCGAGCAGGATTGCGTCACCTACGAGAAGGCCGGGGCCGACGATGGCGATTTCGCCAATTTCGCCTGTCCCGGATATCGCGGATATCCGGTGCTGATGTTCACCGGCGATCTCAGGGTGTCGATGTTCTACGGCTTCCCGCCCGCCAAGCTCGACGGCGTGCTGTGGCAGAGCTTCGGCACCTTCAACTCGACCGGCGGCAAGATCGAATGGCGCATCTCAAGTCATGACGGACTGTCGGTGCCGTTCGCGACCATTCACCGCTGGTACGTGCAGGACGAAGCCAGCGAGGCCAAGCAGATCGAAGTGCTGGTGGTGGCGAAGGTCGGCCAGCCGGGCAAGGCGGATGGCTGCGCGGTCGGGCTGGTGCTGGCGACAGGAAAGCCCAATGCCAACGACCTGGCACGCAAGATCGCCGACGAGCAGGCCCGCGATTTTGCCTGCGGGGCCGATGAGCGCGTGCTTATCGGCGAGCCCATTCCCGAATTCATCTCGGTCGACAAGACGGCGAATTAAGGCGCGGACGGCTGGACCGCCCGCGCCCGGGATTTGATCGGCTCCGGCTCGGAGCGAAAGGCCTCAGGCCTTCTGCTTGGCGCGTTCGATCGCCTCGACGATCATCTTCTTGGCGTAGGCGGCGTCATGCCAGCCCTCGATCTTGACCCACTTGCCGGGTTCGAGATCCTTGTAGTGCGCGAAGAAGTGCTCGATCTGCTTGAGCGTGATCTCGGGCAGGTCGGTGTATTCGAACACGTCCTCGTAGCGGCGGGTCAGCTTGGGTGAGGGCACGGCGATGACCTTCTCGTCCTGGCCGGCATTGTCTTCCATCACCAGCACGCCGATCGGGCGCACATTGATGACGCAACCGGGGATGAGCTGGCGGGTGTTGCAGACCAGCACGTCGATCGGATCGCCGTCGCCGGAAAGCGTATGCGGCACGAAGCCGTAGTTACCCGGATAGTGCATTGGGGTGTAGAGGAAACGGTCGACCACCAGCGTGCCGGCTTCCTTGTCCATCTCATACTTGATCGGCTGCCCGCCAACGGGCACCTCGACGATCACGTTGACGTCTTCGGGTGGATTCTTGCCGATCGCGATTGCATCGATGCGCATGAGGGAAGCTCCAGATTAAAGGTGCCTCCCGATAAACGCGTTGGGCCGCGTGTGCAATGCAATATTGATTCGACCAAAGGCCAGTGGCGGGCCCAACAAGCGTGCCGCGCCGGGGTCACTCCCAGACGAACGCGACTTTCTTCAGCGCTTTCTGGTCGAAGACTTCGACGCCCTCGGCGATGTCGCGGCCTCCGGCACCGGCATAGAAGGACAAGGCGTTCTCGTTTTCCTCGAGTGCCCAGACCACCATGCCCTTGAGGCCATGGTCGGCGAGGCGCTGGCGGGCAGCAGCAAACAGGCGGCTGCCGAGGCCGATGCCCTGGCATTCGGGGCGCAGGTAGAGTTCGTAGATCTCGCCCTGCTGCTTGAGTTCGCGGGCGCGGTTGCGGCCGAGCGTGGCATAGCCGGCAATCTTGCCGCCGATTTCGATGACCAAAACGGTGGCGGCGCGACGGATCGCGTTGGCCCACCATTCGCCGCCACGGCGGTTGATCATGGCGGTCAGGGCGCGGTGCGGGATGATACCGGAGTAGGCGCCGCGCCAAGCTTCGTGATGCACTTCGGCGATGGCATCCGCGTCGCGGGGCTCGGCCTTCCTGATGTCAATTGTCAGCGTGTTCATAGTTTCTTAACCATAAACCGCGTTTCGGCCGTTGCAAAGAGTCCGCCGACGCGCTGGCCGGCCTTTCACAGGATTGGGAACGAGATCGGCGCCCAGTGTGTCCGAATGGACTCAGCAGTCGGCGCCTGACGCCTGACGCGTCAGATTTCGACGAGGTGGTCGTCGAGTTCGTTGACGTCGGTTGTCGACACGGGGAAATGCCGGGACAGCAGGCCGCCGACAGTGGCGATGGCCGCAACGAAACCGTCGGCGAGGCGGTTGTCGCGGGCTTGGGTGGTGAGATCGCGGACGATGCCGTCCCAGGTGTCCTGCGGCACCTTGGCGTTGATGCCGGCGTCGGCGACGACTTCGGCATAGCGCTCGGCAAGCGAAACGAAGATCAGCACGCCGGTTCGTTCGCTGGTCAGATGAACGTTGCGGGCGAGGAACTGCCTGAGCGCATTGGCATGGGCCGCGCGCCAGAGCAGCCGGCGCGGCACCAGCCAGAGGCGCAAGCCGGGCAACCACCACAGCAATGCGCAGGCGGCGGCGACCGCCAGCAACTGGACGACGACGAAGTGCGGCAGCCGGACCGCGACCCACCAATATTCGAGCGCGAAAGCCGCCGCGAGGCTGACGAGAAGGATGCCCAAAGTGACGGCGAAGGCCGCGGCGAAGAAATAGCCGTCGCTGCGGCGGGCGACGACGCAATAGATCTCGCCCGACGTTTCGGCTTCGGCAGCACGGATAGCCGCTGCGATGCGTTCATGGTCGCCGGAATTGAGGGTTGCTTCAACCATTTTGTCCTACCAGCTTCCCGAAGAGCCGCCGCCGCCGGAGGAGCCACCGCCACCGGAGAAGCCGCCGCCGCCCGACGACCATCCGCCGCCACCGCCGCCCGAAGACCAGCCACCTCCGCCCGACGTCCAGCCACCGCGAGACGAGGAGCCGGAGCGCTGGTTGTAGTTGAAGGTCATGCCCAGCCATTCGTAGCGGCCAGGACCGAGCTTGCGGCCATAGATGCGCGGCAAGATGGCCATGGCCATGCCGCCAAAGAACAAAGCTGCCCACAGCGCGATGAAGACGAAAAAGATGATATCGTCTTCGCTCATGCCCGACAGGCCGGTCTGCTCGTTGCGTTTTGCCCGCGCCTCGAGCTCGGCACCTTCACCCTCGACCACCATGACGATATCGTCGACGGCGCTGGAGATGCCGCCGGAGAAATCGCCACCGCGAAAGGCCGGCACCATGGTGTTTTCGATGATCAGCTTGGTATGCAGGTCGGTCAGCACGCCTTCCAGGCCATAGCCGACCTCGATGCGCATGCGCCGGTCATTGGGCGCGACGAGCAGCAGCACGCCGTTGTCCTCGCCGGCCTGGCCGAGCTTCCAGGCGCGGAACAGGCGGTTGGCGTAGGGCTCGATTTCCTCGCCGTCGAGGCTGGGGATAGTGGCGACGACGATCTGGTCGGAGGATTTCTGCTCGAAAGCCTGGAGCTTCTGGACAAGTTCGGCCTCGGTGCCGGCATCGATGATGCCGGCACCGTCGACGACGCGACCGGTGAGGGCGGGCAACTCGGCGGCGACGACGGTTACTGGAACCCACAAGAGAAGAACGAGGGCAGCAAGGGCAAGGAAGTGTCTCAGCAGCCCCCTCTGGCCGGCCGGCCATCTCCCCCGCAAGGGGGGAGATTGGCAGCGTCGGCTGTGACGCTGGTTTTTCATATTTTGTGATTGGCGCGGGCCATGCGGCGGGCTGATCTCCCCCCTTGCGGGGGAGATGGCCGGCCGGCCAGAGGGGGGTGACCAGACGCCCGCGCTCAAGATCATTTCTGCAACTTTACCGGAGAGGTCCAGCGATGCTTATCGTCCTCACCCGCCCTGCTTGGTGCCGAAGTTGACCTTGGGCGCCTCGAGCTTGTCTTCGGCGACGGTGAAGTTCTGGAACGGCTCGTTGCGGAACCAGAAGGTGTTCCAAAGCATGGCAGGGAAGGTCTTGAGCGAGGTGTTGTAAACGCGAACGGTCTCGATGTAGTCGCGGCGGGCAACGGCGATGCGGTTTTCGGTGCCTTCGAGCTGCGCCTGCAAGGCGAGGAAGCTCTGGTTGGCCTTGAGGTCGGGGTAGTTCTCGACGACGGCGAGCAGGCGCGACAGCGCGCTGGTCAGGCCGGCCTGGTTTTCCTGGAAGGCCTTGAAGGCATTGGGGTCGGTCAGCGTCTCGGGTGTGACGGTGACCTGGGTGGCCTTGGCGCGGGCCTCGACGACGCCTTCGAGCACGTCCTTTTCATGCGAGGCGTAACCTTTCACGGTTTCGACGAGATTAGGGATAAGGTCGGCGCGGCGCTGGTACTGGTTCAGCACCTCGCTCCAGGCGGCCTTGGCCTGCTCTTCCTGGGTCGGGATGGTGTTGTAGCCGCAAGCCGACAGGAACGGCACGACAAGCATCAAAACGAGAAACGCCGGGAGAAGGCGGAAAGCGGGAAGTGCCGGCGAAGCTTGCATCTGCATTGGAATGTCCCCTCGACAAAGCGACTGATAGCACAGCATTATCACAAACATGCGCGGAGAAAACCGTTCGCGCCATGGCGATGATGCCGGGAGAGTTTTGACGATGGCTTCGCCGAGAGACAGCGACGGCGAAAAGGAATCCCGCCGCATCCTCGACCGCATCGCGCGCGAGAGCGATCCCGGCGGCGCCTCCTTCGTGGCGCGCAAGGCCGACGAGATGCGCAATCATCTCGCTGCCGCAGATGTCGACAAGGCCGACCCGATCGAGCATCTGGGCACGCGAATCGGCCGCATCCTCGGCTTCGTGCTGACGGTCGGCCTGGTGCTGTGGCTGATCAACTATCTCGTTCGAGGCGGATGACTTCATGACAATTCAAGCCGAGACAGCCGCGCCACGCGCGGTGATCGTCGTGTCGAGCCATGTCGCGCGCGGCTCGGTGGGCAACCGTGCGGCGGTGTTTGCGCTGGAGACGCTGGGTCACCCGGTCTGGGCGGTGCCGACCGTCATGCTGCCGTGGCATCCCGGCCATGGCCGGGCGACGCGCATCGTGCCGCCGACCGAACAGTTTTCCGCCTTCATGGCCGATCTCGAGCGGGCGCCGTGGCTGGGCGAGGTGACGGCGGTGCTTTCCGGCTATCTCGGCGAAGCCGGCCAGGTAGAGGCGGTGGCCTCGCTGGTCGAGACGGTGAAAGCGAGGAACCCGAAGGCGCTTTACGTCTGCGATCCCGTCATCGGCGATTCCGGCGGGCTCTACGTCGCAGAGGCGCTGGCGTCCGGCATTCGCGACCGGCTGCTGCCGCTGGCCGACATAGCCACGCCCAACCGCTATGAACTGGAATGGCTGACTGGCACCAAGCTCGACGACATGCGGGCGACGATGGCGGCAGCGCTTGCGGCACCGCCTCCGACCATGCTGGTGACTTCGGCCCCGGCGATGATGGCTGGCGGCACCGGCAACCTGCTGGTCACGCAGACACAGGCGCTACTGGCCGAACATCGCACCGTTGAGCGGCCGCCGAACGGGCTCGGCGACCTGAGTGCTGCCGTGTTCCTGGCGCGGCTGCTGGCCGGGCAGCCGGCAGCCAAGGCTCTGCAGTCGACCACGGCCTCGGTCTATGAGATTCTTGCCCGCACGTCGAAGCGCGGCGGTGACGAACTGCAACTCGAAACCGATGCGCAGAGCCTGTCGCATCCGATGGCGATGGTCGAATTGCGCACGCTGATCCACCCCTCCAGGAGCCGCAAGGCGTGACGGTTGCCGGCGTCGACGGCTGCAAGGCCGGCTGGATCGCGGTGATCCGCAACGACGCCGGGACGTACGCTCAAGTCTTCGGTAGCTTCGCAGAATTGCTGGCGGCGATGCCCGATGACACCGTGGTGGCGGTCGACATGCCGATCGGGCTTCCCGATTTCACGACCAAGGGCGGGCGTGGGCCGGAGGCACTGGTGCGGCCGTTGCTCGGCCAACGGCAGTCGAGCGTGTTTTCGATCCCGTCGCGGGCAGCGGTCCATGCCGAGGCGGCAGCCTTCACCGATATCGAGGCCTGGTATGCCGCCCATCGCCGGTCGAGCGACGTGGCGATGCGCACGTCGGTGCCGCGGCGCGGCGTGTCGATCCAGGCGTTCGGCATCTTTTCCAAGATCCGCGAGATCGATGCATTGATGATCGCCCGGCCGGAACTGCGCGGGCGGGTGATCGAATCGCATCCTGAGGTGGCGTTCTGGCGACTGAACGGAGGACAGGCGATGAGCCTGCCGAAGAAGATCAAGGGCAGCGTCAATCCCGCCGGCATGGCAGAGCGCAAGACGTTGCTGGCACGCTGCGGTCATGAGCGCAGTTTTCTCGATCAGGCGCTGCCGCGCGGGGCGGCGACAGACGATTTCCTCGACGCCTGCGCGATGATGCTGATTGCCGAGCGGCACCGGCGCGGAGAAACGGTGAGTTTTCCGTCGCCGCCCGGGCGGGATAGCCATGGCATTCCTGTCGCGATCTGGGTTTAATGCCGTCATCCGACACGGAGGCGTGCGATGAGACCCATTCGTGCGATGGCGGTGGCCCTGGCGTTGCTGGTGACTGTCAGTGGGGTTGCACAGGAGAGCATCGTCGACCGCTGGTATGCGGCGCTGCTCAAGGCTGACGGGGCGGCCCTTTCGGAGCTGCTGGCCGAGAATGCCACGATCCGGCTCGACGACATCGGCGTGACCCAGAGCAAGCAGGAATTTCTGGCCTCCATGGACGAGTGGCAATCGGCCGTGAAGGGCGCCACGATCCGCCACAAGGTCGAAGCGGAGATGGGCGACACGGTGGCCGTGCGCACCTGCTACGATTTCCCCAACAACGACATGACGACGCGCGAGACCTTCACCACCAAGGACGGCCTCATCGTCGCCAACACCCAGATGACCATCGGCGAGAATTGTGACGGGTTCTGAGCCTATTTCAGGCGGGTCATCAGCGCCGGCTCGGGCAGCCGGCGCCAGGTCAGCCATGACAGGATGGCAGTGAGGCCCATCAGCGGGATGACGGTGGCCAGCGCGTTGACCGGATCGCCCATCCAGGCTGCGGCAGCGCCGCCGACCATACCCGCACCCATCTGGAAAAAGCCCATCATCGCCGAGGCAGCGCCGGCATTGCTGGGGAACGGAGCAAGGGCTGCCGTCATCATGGCCGGCATGACCATGGCAATGCCGAAGGCGTAGATGCCGACCGGAACCATGACGCGCAGGAAAGTGGGTTCGTAGGTCCTGAGCACGATGGCCATGGCAATCGAGCCGACGGCGACGAAGAACAGGCCAACCGGCACCATGCGTGCCGCCCCGTAGCGCGGCATCAGCCTGCGCATGATCAGGGCACCAGCCATGAAGTTTGCCGTCTGCATCAGCATGCCGACGCCGAACTGGGTGGCGGTCAGGCCGACACGGTCCATCAGGATGAAGGCAAGCACCGTCGCTTGCGTGTAGATCGCACCGGAGGTTCCGGCGATGACCAGGCTGCACAGGACGAAGTAGGGGCTGCGCAGCAGCGAGCCGTAGGAACTCGCGAGTGCAGCGGGTCGGATGCGGCCGAGATCGCGCGTCACCGTTTCGCGCAGGGCGAAGATGGCGACCAGCATGACGATGATGCCGAGCAGCACCATGACGATGAAGATGGCGTGCCAGCCGAAGAATTCCATGGTCAGGCCGCCCAGTGTCGGGGCGATTGCGGGGCCGAGCGCCAGCAATATGCCGATCATGTTCATGATGCGGGCAGAGCGCTCGCTGGTGAACACGTCGCGGACCACCGCGCGCGCCACCGAAACGCCGACGGCGGCACCAACGCCCTGGAGGAAGCGTGCGGCGACCAGCGTCTCGATGTTGGGCGCGACCAGTGCGAGCACGCTGGCGGCCAAGTAGATCGCCATGAAGACGAGGGTGATGGGACGGCGGCCGAAACCGTCGGAAAGCGGGCCACAGACGAGCTGGGCGAAGGCGAAGCCGCCGAAATAGAGCGACAGGGTCATCTTGACCGCCGCCTCGGTGGTGCCGAAGGCCTGGACGATCTCGGGCATGGCCGGGGTGAAGAGCGCAAGCGAGATCGGGCCGATGGCGACCATCAGGCCGCCGATCAGGGAAACCCGGCGTTCGCTCATGATCGGAGCGGGGGCGGCTTCCAGCGGTTCGGCAGCAGCGGCAACGTCGGGACGCATGTTCATGCCGCCGTGCTTTCGGTCGACTGGGCTTCGGAGCGGGAGGTCAGCAGATTGGCGCGGGCAGCCCTGAGGGCAACGAGAAGGCGCTGCCAGTCGTCGGGATCGATACCCTGCGCCGCGTCGCTGCGGATGCCGGCGGCGATGGGTTCGATCTGGGCAACAACGGCCGCGCCCGCGTCGGTCAGCGTCACGAGCTTGGCGCGGCGATCGGCCGGGTCGGGCTGGCGCGCGACATACCCCTTGCCTTCGAGCCGGTCGACAAGACCGCTCAGCGTCATCGCCTCGATGCCGAGGCGCTCGGCGAGAGCGGTCTGGCGGATTGGGCCGGCACGGCGGACGTTGAACAGCACGCGGCCCTCGCCGGTGGTCAGGCCAAGGCCCGCTTCTCCGGTACGGCGGTCCATCTCGGCGCGGATGATGCGCGACAGGTCGTTGACGATGAAGCCGAACGTGTCTGTTTCGCTGCTGGCGGGCATATTAATAAGTAATCCTTATTATATGGCTTGCTTAGTTTACCATGGGCGACGAGTCAATGCGGTTGCGCAGCTTCCGGTCCGGCCCTACATCGAAGCTGTCCGCACCGAATGCCAATCGAGGAAGCCATTCCATGTCCGTCAGCCCAAAAATCGATCTCGCGCGTCATCCGCTGACCCATTGGGCCGGGCCGCTTGGCCTGCCGGATTTCACCAGGATCGAGGACGGCGATTTCGGGCCTGTGTTCGACACGGCACTTGCGGCGCATGCCGCAGAGGTCGACGCGATCGCGGCCAACGCCGAACCGGCAACGGTTGCCAACACGCTCGAGGCGCTGGAGTTGGCAGGCGTCGCGCTCGACCGTGTCTCGTCGATCTTCTGGTGCCGGGCCGGTGCCCATACCAACGATGCGATCCAGGCGATGGAGCGCGAGATCTCGCCGAAGATGGCCCGCCACTTCTCGGCCATCTCGATGAACGAGAAGCTGTTCGCCCGCATTGACGATCTCTACGCCCGCCGGGCGGCGCTCGGTCTCGATGCCGAGACGCTGCGGGTGCTCGAAAAGACCTGGAAGGGTTTTGTCCGCTCCGGCGCCAAGCTCGACCCCGAGGGCAAGAAGCGGCTGGCCGCCATCCAGGAGGAACTGGCGTCGCTCGGCGCCAAGTTCGGCCAGAACGTGCTTGCCGACGAAAAGGAATGGGTGCTGTTCCTCGACGAGGAGGATCTTGCCGGCTTGCCCGAATTCGTGCGCGGCGCGATGGCCCAGGCTGCCGAGACGCGCGGCCAGAAGGGCAAATATGCCGTCACCCTGTCGCGCTCGATCTATGAGCCCTTCACCACCTTCTCCGAGCGGCGCGACCTGCGTGAAAAGGCCTTCAAGGCGTTTGCCGGACGTGGCGAAACCGGCGGTGCGACCGACAATGCCGGCGTGGTGCGCGATACGCTTCGCCTTCGCGCGGAAAAGGCGAAGCTGCTGGGTTACGACAGCTATGCCGCGCTCAAGCTCGACGACACCATGGCCAAGACGCCGAAGGCGGTGATGGAGCTGCTCGAGCCCGTCTGGAACAAGGCGCGCGAGAAGGCTGCCGCGGACGAGGCCGAACTGCAGCGGCTGGCGGCAGCGGCTGGCAGCAACGACAAGCTCGCCGCCTGGGACTGGCGCTTCTACCAGGAGAAACTGCGGGCGGAGAAATATGCCTTCGACGAGGCCGAACTGAAGCCCTATCTCCAGCTGGAAAAGATCATCGACGCCTGCTTCGACGTGGCGACGCGGCTGTTCGGCGTCACCTTCAAGGAAAAGCCGGGGATTGCCGCCTGGCACCCGGATGCCCGGGTGTTCGAGGTGTTCAACGCCGACGGCAGCAAGCGTGGCCTGTTTCTGGCCGACTATTTCGCGCGGCAGTCGAAGCGTTCCGGCGCCTGGATGAGTTCGTTGCAATCGGGCCACAGGCTAGGCAAGGGCTCGACGCCCGTCATCTACAACATCATGAACTTCGCCAAGCCGGCGGTAGGCGAGCCGGCGCTGCTGTCGCTCGACGAGGCCAAGACGCTGTTCCACGAGTTCGGCCACGCGCTGCACGGCATGCTGACCGACGTCACCTGGCCGTCGGTGTCGGGCACCTCGGTCAGCCGCGACTTCGTCGAGCTGCCGTCGCAGCTCTACGAACACTGGCTGACAGTTCCGGCGGTGCTCGAAAAGCACGCGCTGCACTACAAGACCGGCAAGGCGATGCCGAAGAAACTGCTCGACAAGATGCTGGCGGCCAAGACGTTCGGCGCCGGCTTCGCCACCGTCGAGTTCACCTCGTCGGCGCTGGTCGACATGGCTTATCACGCGCGTCCCGATGCGCCGGCGGAGCCCGCGGCCTTCGAGGCGGAGACGCTGGAAAAGCTCGGCATGCCCGAGGCCATCGTCATGCGCCACCGCACGCCGCACTTCCTGCATGTGTTCTCGGGCGAGGGCTATTCGGCCGGTTATTACTCCTACATGTGGTCGGAAGTGCTCGATGCCGATGCTTTCGCCGCATTCGAGGAGACTGGTGACGCATTCAATCCGGCGATGGCCGAAAAGCTGCGCAAGCACATCTATTCGGCAGGCGGCTCGGCCGACCCGGAAGAACTCTACAAGGCCTTCCGCGGCAAGATGCCGTCGCCCGAAGCGATGATGGAAAAGCGCGGCCTGACCTGAATCTCCTGAGCTAACGCGGATCCCGAAGGCAGATGGAACTACCAGCAACATTGCGGGCGGCGGTCGACCGTGCACTGGAAGGCGTGCCGCTCGCCGAGTTGCAGCGCGCCGCCGACACGCTGTCCTTGCGCTATCGTGCCGAGACGCGCGATGGGCGCCTGCACCTGTCCGACGAGATGTTTGCGCGCGCCTATCTGGCGACACGGCTGCCGGCGACCTTTGCCGCCGTGCGGGCGAGCCTGGAGAGCGCGGCTGAGTTGGTGCCGGAGTTCGCGCCGAAAAGCCTGCTCGATGTCGGTGCCGGACCGGGAACGGCACTTTGGGCAGTTTCGGATTGCTGGCCTTCGCTATCGCAAGCCCTCATGCTGGAGGCCAGCCAGTCGATCCGCAAGGTCGGCGCGGAGCTTTCCGCACATTCAGGCGTCGATAAGGTCGAATGGCGCGCGGCAGATGCCTCCAAGAGCTTCGAGGCGGAAAAAGCCGATCTGGTCACCTTGGCCTATGTGCTGGACGAGCTGTCGGCCGCGGAAGGGCTTGCGTTGGTCGAGCGGCTTTGGGCTGCCGCATCCGGGCTTCTGGTGATCGTGGAGCCGGGCACGCCGGCCGGCTGGCGGCGAATTGTTGGGGTGCGCTCGCGGCTCATCGAGCTGGGAGCACATCTGGTGGCACCTTGCCCGCACAGCCAGACCTGCCCGATCGTCGAGCCCGACTGGTGCCATTTTTCGCGGCGCGTGGCGCGCTCGCGCCTGCATCGCCTGACCAAGCGCGGCGACGTGCCGTGGGAAGACGAGAAATACATCTTCCTTGCAGCTTCACGGGCGCCAGTTGAACCCTTTGCCGCCCGGGTGCTGGCGCCGGCGCGCGGCGGGTCGGGGAAGGTCCAGCTCAAACTCTGCCAGGCCAACGGTTCGGTGGAGGAGAAGCTTTTGACCAAGCGCGACGGCGAGCTGTTCAAGACGGCGCGCCGGGTCGACTGGGGCGACATTTTGTAACCTTGCGGGGGCACGGAAAATCAGTCGATTTGTCCGCCCCCCTTTCGCATTTGCGAAAAAAGCTGTAAGAGCCCGGCCACACGAAACGCGGCGCGTCGTCAGGCAGTGCCCGCAACGCTCCCGAGTAGACATATGAACCTCCGCAATATCGCGATCATCGCGCACGTCGACCATGGCAAAACAACCCTGGTCGATGCGCTTCTCAAGCAATCCGGTTCGTTCCGTGAAAATCAGCGCGTCGCCGAGCGCGCGATGGATTCGGGCGACATCGAAAAAGAACGTGGCATCACCATCCTGGCCAAGGCGACCTCGGTCGACTGGAAGGATACCCGCATCAACATCGTCGACACGCCGGGCCACGCCGATTTCGGCGGCGAGGTCGAGCGCATCCTGTCGATGGTCGACAGCGCCATCGTTCTAGTCGACGCTGCCGAAGGCCCGATGCCGCAGACCAAGTTCGTGGTCGGCAAGGCGCTCAAGGTCGGCCTCCGTCCGATCGTGGTCATCAACAAGATCGACCGCCCCGACGCCCGCCACCAGGAAGTCATCAACGAGGTGTTCGACCTCTTCGCAGCGCTCGACGCCACCGACGAGCAGCTCGACTTCCCGATCCTCTACGGTTCGGGCCGCGATGGCTGGGTTTCCGAGAATCCGGAAGGCCCCAAGGACCAGGGCCTGGCGCCGCTGTTCGATCTCGTGCTCAAGCATGTTCCGGCGCCGACGGTTAACCCCGGCCCGTTCCGCATGATCGGCACCATTCTCGAGGCCAATCCGTTCCTTGGTCGCATCATCACCGGCCGTATCGCGGCGGGCACGCTGAAGCCCAACCAGGCGGTCAAGGTGTTGCACCATGACGGCACGCTGCTGGAAAACGGCCGCGTCACCAAGATCCTCGCCTTCCGCGGCATCGAGCGCCAGCCGATCGAAGAAGCCCATGCAGGCGACATCGTCGCCATTGCCGGTCTTTCGAAGGGCACCGTGGCCGACACCTTCTGCGATCCGTCAGTGAACGCGCCGATGGCCGCCCAGCCGATCGATCCGCCGACCGTCACCATGTCCTTCATCGTCAACGACTCGCCGCTAGCCGGCACCGAGGGCGACAAGGTGACCAGCCGCGTTATCCGCGACCGCCTGCTCAAGGAAGCCGAAGGCAACGTCGCACTCAAGATCGAGGAATCGCCTGACAAGGACTCGTTCTTCGTTTCCGGCCGTGGCGAATTGCAGCTCGCGGTGCTGATCGAAACGATGCGCCGCGAAGGCTTCGAGCTTGCCGTGTCGCGTCCGCGTGTGGTCATGCAGAAGGACGAGAACGGCGAACTGCTTGAGCCCGTCGAAGAAGTCGTCATCGACGTCGACGAGGAGCATGCCGGCATCGTCGTGCAGAAGATGTCGGAGCGCAAGGCCGAGATGGTCGAGCTGCGTCCTTCGGGTGGCAACCGCCAGCGCCTGGTGTTCCACGCGCCGACGCGCGGCCTGATCGGCTACCAGTCCGAGCTTTTGACCGATACGCGCGGCACGGCTGTCATGAACCGCCTGTTCCACTCCTATCAGGCCTACAAGGGCGAGCTGCCAGGCCGCACCAATGGTGTTCTGATCTCCAACGATCAGGGCGAGTCGGTGGCTTTCGCCATGTGGAACCTCGAAGATCGCGGCCCGATGGTCATCGATGCCGGCGTTAAGGTCTATCAGGGCATGATCATCGGCATCCACAGCCGTGACAACGACCTCGAGGTCAACGTGCTGAAGGGCAAGAAGCTGACCAACATCCGCGCCGCCGGCAAGGATGAAGCAGTGCGCCTGACGCCGCCGATCCGCATGACGCTCGAGCGCGCTCTGGCCTGGATCCAGGACGACGAGTTGGTCGAGGTGACGCCGAAGACCATCCGCCTGCGCAAGCTCTATCTCGACCCGAACGAGCGCAAGCGCTTCGAAAAGTCGAAGGGCGCGGCGTAAGCCACCAGATTTGATCAAAAAGGGCGTCTCCGCTGGAGGCGCCTTTTTTGTTTGCAGAATAGATTGCGTCCAGCGTCACATCTCGATGATCGGCGCCACCTCGACAGAACCGCCGGCCGCAAGGATCGGGCAACCCTTGGCGATGCGCGCGGCGTCGGCGGCATCTTTCGCGTCGAACACCGAATAGCCGCTCACCGGATTGGCGCCGCCGTCATTGCTGACCGCGCCGTTGGCGGCGACCGTCTGGGATTTGCCGACCGGTGCACCGCCGTCGACGACGGCGGCACCCAAACCGGCGAACCAGTCCATCCAGGCTTTCATCACCTTTGCGCCTTCTTCTTCGGTCTGCGGTATCGTACCGCCGTGATAGACGAAGAGAAACTTGGCCATGATCTATCTCCCGTGGCGTGCCGACAGGCCGGCCACCCGGCATCTTGCCAGCGCAGGACGAACATCTGCCCGAAGCTTGTCGCGAGCAAGGCCTCCTGGCGTCCCGCTCTATCAAGTTGCGCCATTACGGCCGGCCATCGTCCGCCAGTTGCAAGTTCCGCTCGTTGCCATAAGCTCTGGCTGCCAGTTTGAGGGAAAGACGATGGAACCGACGTCGCTTCTGATCTTTGCCGGTGCGCTGCTTGTCGCCGCGGGTTCGCCCGGCCCGTCGATCGCCGCCCTGGTTGCACGGGTGATTTCCAAGGGGTTTCGCGACGTGCTGCCGTTTCTGGCCGCGATGTGGATCGGCGAGGCGATCTGGCTGTCGCTGGCGGTGTTCGGGCTCGCCTTCGTGGCGCAGTCCTTCCACCTGGCCTTCGTGGTCGTGAAATGGCTCGGCGTCGCCTATCTCGTCTATCTTGCCTGGAAGATGTGGACTGCGCCGGTCGAGGCGCGTGAAGGCGAGCTGCCGCGCCAGGATTCAGCCGTCAGGCTGTTTGCCGCCGGCATGGCGGTGACGCTGGGCAACCCCAAGATCATGATGTTCTACCTCGCTTTGCTGCCGACCATCATCGACCTCGCTTCCGTCACTGTTGTCGGCTGGCTGGAACTGACGCTGACCATGGCGGCCGTGCTGATCGCCATCGACCTCTGTTGGGTGTTTGCGGCCGCGCACGCGCGCAAGCTTTTGAGGAGCCAGCAGGCGATGCGAATCGCCAATCGGGTGAGTGCGACGACGATGGCCGGGGCCGCCGCCGCGATTGCCGTGAGGTAATGACAACCGTTTCGGCAACATGTCGATGGCGTGCGCCTTGCGGACGTTGCGTCAGCCTAAAATTCAGGCATTTTCTGCCCATTGCCTAGGCGTTTTTCCATACGTTCCGTCAAACCTTTGTCGCTAAAGGCGGGCCATCTGCTACGATAGTCGCAAAAGCATGTGACGGGACGGGAGAAACTAGCGTCATGGCCGAACCAATGAAGTCGAAGGCGAGTTCCGCCAAGACTGCATCTTCCTCGAAATCCTCCAACAGACCTCCCCAGATTCTCGAACTGTTGCTTGGTCGCGCTCCGGCCGAGGACGTGGCGGACTACGAACCCGGCATGCTGGAACGGGCCGCCCAATTGGCCGAACAGGCCGTTCTCAAGCATCGCAAGGGATCTTCGGTGATCGACATCGAGACCGGGGCGGGGGTTATCCGCCATGGCCGGCCGGTAACTGTCGTTACCGTCGTCAACGACAACATGCCGTTCCTGTTCGATTCGGTCCTCGGCGAGATCACCGAGGCTGCAGGCGAGCCGGTACTCGTCACCCATCCGGTCCTTCACGTGCGACACGGTCGCACCGGCGTCGACGAAATCCTGGGCGACGGCAAGGGCGACCAGGGCGTCGACAAGCTGAGCGTCATCCATGTGCACATCCCGCTGCTCGGCAAGGACGCCGCCGAAGCGCTGCGCGAACGGTTGAAGAAGCTGCTCGGACAAGTCCGCGCCGCTGTCACCGACTGGAAGCGCATGCTGGCGCGGCTCGACCAGGCGATCTCGGAATTCCGCTATGCGCCGATCCCGCTCGACAAGAACGCGGTGACCGAGGCGATCGCCTTCCTGGAATGGCTGCGAGACGACAATTTCACTTTCCTTGGCATGCGCGAGTTCAAATATTCGGGCGGCGAGAAGAGCGGCACGCTGGAGCGCGCCGACAAGCCGGGCCTGGGCATCCTTGCCGACCCCGACGTGCTGGTGCTGCGCCGCGACACTGTCGATGCGATCTCTACGACGCCCGAGATCCGCGTCTTCCTGCATGGCCCCGATCCGCTGATCGTCACCAAGGCCAATGCCAAGTCGGCGGTGCACCGCCGCGCCTATCTCGACTACATCGGCGTGAAGACCTACGACGCCAAGGGCCAGCTTTCGGGCGAATTGCGCATCGTCGGCCTGTTCACCTCGACGGCCTACACCCGCTCGGTGATGAAGATCCCCTATCTGCGCTCCAAGGCCGAAGCGGTGATCCAGAAGTCGGGCTTCGATCCTGCCGATCATTCCGGCAAGGCACTGATCAACGTGCTCGAATCCTATCCGCGCGACGAGCTTTTCCAGATAGCGGTGCCGGCGCTGCGCAAGCATGCCGAGGCGATCCTCGGCCTGGTCGAGCGGCCGCGCGTTCGGGCGCTGGTCCGTGTCGACCAGTTCGACCGCTTCGTCTCGATCCTCGTCTTCGTGCCGCGCGACCGCTACGATTCGGTCGCCCGCGAGCGGATCGGCGCCTATCTCAGGAAGGTCTTCGAAGGCCGTCTGTCAGCCTATTACCCGGCCTTCCCCGAAGGCGGGCTGGCGCGCGTTCACTTCATCATCGGCCGCTCCGGCGGCAAGACGCCAAAGGTCGAGCAGGCAGCGATCGAGGCGGCGATCCGCGATATCGTCACCACCTGGGAGGACGGGCTGCGCGAAGCTTCGGCAGAGGCGGGTTCGCCCGCGTCGCTGGTCAGCGTCGCCAACCATTTTCCGCAGGACTACCAGAACAGCTTCTCGCCGGGCGCGGCCCTGCTCGACGCCGAGCGGATTTCCACGATCAGCGCCGCCAATCCGATCGTCATCGACTGCTACCGCGACGCCGGCCAGGCGCCGGAACAGGCTTCGCTGAAGATCTACCACTACGGCGCACCGCTGGCGCTGTCGCGGCGCGTGCCGCTGCTCGAGAACATGGGCTTCCGCGTCATCAGCGAGCGCACCTTCGAGCTCGGCGAAAAGGGCGAAGACCAGATCTTCATCCACGACATGGAACTGGAGAACGCCTACGGCCAGCCGGTCGACCTCGCCGACGGCGGACTGCTGTTCGAGGAGGTGTTCCTGTCGGTGTGGACCGGCGACGCCGACAATGACGGCTACAACGCTTTGGCGCAGACGGCGGGGCTCGGCTCCAACGAGATCGTCATCCTGCGCGCCTATGGCCGCTACCTGCAGCAGGCCGGCATTCCGCAGAGCCAGGACTTCATCGCAGCAGCGCTCAACCGCTACCCCGATATCGCGCGCGGCCTGCACCAGATGTTCCTCGCCCGACTCGACCCGGCACAGGAGAAGGACGGGCTGGTCACGGCAAAGCATCTCAAGGCCAAGATCAAGGATGCGCTGGAGGCCGTTCCGAACATCGACGACGACACCATCATCCGGCGCTACGTCAACCTGATAGAGGCGTCGCTTCGGACCAACCATTTCGTCGCCGGCAAGAAGGAGCGGGGCCAGTCGCTGGCGATCAAGCTCGACTCGCGCAGCGTCGACGGCCTGCCGGAGCCGCGGCCCTGGCGCGAGATCTTCGTCTACGGCTCCGAGGTCGAGGGCGTGCATCTGCGCTTCGGCGCGGTGGCCCGCGGCGGCCTGCGCTGGTCGGACCGGGCGCAGGACTACCGCACCGAAGTGCTGGGCTTGGTGAAGGCGCAGCAGGTCAAGAACGCCGTCATCGTTCCGGTCGGCGCCAAGGGTGGCTTCTTCCCCAAGCGGCTGCCGGTCGGCGGCAGCCGCGATGCCATCTTCGAGGCGGGTAGGGCAGCCTACGTCAACTTCGTCTCATCGATGCTGTCGATCACCGACAATATCGACGGCGACAAGGTTGTGCCGCCGAAGGACGTGGTGCGACGCGACGTCGACGATCCGTATTTCGTCGTCGCCGCCGACAAGGGCACGGCAACCTTCTCGGACACCGCCAACGGCATCAGCGAAAAGCACGGCTTCTGGCTCGACGATGCCTTCGCCTCGGGCGGCTCGGCCGGCTACGACCACAAGAAGATGGGCATCACCGCGCGCGGTGCCTGGGAGGCAGTGAAGCGCCATTTCCGCGAGATGAACCGCGACATCCAGACCTCGCCTTTCACCGTGGTCGGTGTCGGCGACATGTCGGGCGACGTGTTCGGCAATGGCATGCTGCTCTCCGAGCAGACACGGCTGATTGCGGCCTTCGACCATCGCGACATCTTCATCGATCCCGATCCCGACATGGCGGCGTCGTTTGCCGAGCGCAAGCGCATGTTCGCGCTGCCGCGGTCGAGCTGGCAGGACTACGACAAGTCGAAGCTGTCGGCGGATGGCGTGGTCGTCTCGCGTGCGCAGAAATCGGTGACCCTGCCGGCTGCGGCGGCTGCCGCGATCGGGCTGGAGAAGACCACGGCTTCGCCGACCGAGATCATGAGCGCCATCCTGCGGGCGCCGGTCGACCTGTTGTGGTTCGGCGGCATCGGCACCTATGTGCGGGCGACCGGCGAAACCAACCAAGAGGCCGGCGACCGGGCCAATGACGCGATCCGCGCTACAGCCAACGAGGTTCGCGCCAAGGTGATCGGCGAAGGCGCCAATCTCGGTACAACGCAAAGGGCGCGCATCGAATTCGGCCTCAAGGGCGGGCGCTGCAATTCGGACGCCATCGACAATTCGGGCGGCGTGAACTCGTCCGACGTCGAGGTCAACATCAAGATCGCACTGGCTTCGGCGATGCGCGCCGGCTCGCTCCAGCGCTCGGCGCGCAACAAGCTGCTTGCCGAGATGACGGAGGAAGTGGCCGGGCTGGTGCTTGCCAACAACTATGAGCAGACGCTGGCGCTGTCTCTCGCCGCCCGCCGCGGCATGCAGGACATCGCGCACCAGGGCCGCTTCATGAGTGCGCTCGAAACGCGCGGCCTGCTCGACCGCGCGGTCGAGGACCTGCCAAGCGCGGCAGCGCTCGCCGAGCGGCAGACGCGCAACGAACCGCTGACCCGGCCCGAGCTCGGCGTGCTTTTGGCCTACGCCAAGATCGTGCTGTTCTCCGATATCGTCGCCAGCGACTTGCCCGACGATGCCCAGTTCGCGCACGACCTGATGGGCTATTTCCCCGGCCGCATGGCCAAGAAATACGAAGCTGAGATTGGCGGCCACCGGCTGCGCCGCGAGATCATCACGCGCGTGCTGGTCAACGATCTCGTCAATCGCGGCGGACCATCCTTCGTCAACCGCCTGCAGGAAGCAAGCGGCCGGTCGGCAGCGGATGTGGCGCGCGTCTTTGCGGTTGTACGCGACGGCTTTGCGCTGCCGGGACTCTATGCCGAGATCGATGCTTTGGACAATGTCGTCGATGGCATGACGCAGCTCGATCTCTACCAGGCGGTGAGCAGGCTGCTCTTTGTGACCTGCGGCTGGTACCTCAGGAACGACCACGGCGACGCCCCGCTGGCAAGCCGCATCGCTGAGTTGCATGGCGCACGCGCGGCGCTCGAGCACAAGTTCGCCGGCATGCTGCCAGCCTTCACCCAGGACCGCATCCAGAAGCGGAAGGCGGGCTTTGCCGCAGCGGGTGCGCCGGAGAAGCTGGCCGAGCGGCTGTCGCTGCTCGAAGTCGGCGAACTGGTGCCCGACATCGCGCTGGTGGCGAAGACCGCCAAGGCCGATATCGTCGCGGCCGCCAAGTCATTCTTCAGCGTCAGCGAGGCGTTTCGCATCCCGCGCATCGAAGACGCTGCCAATGCGATATCGAGCTCCGACTACTATGAGGGGCTGGCCCTCTCTAGGGCGTCGGACACGATCGGGGCGGCACGGCGCGGCATTGCGGTGGCGGCCCTTACAGGCTTCGGCAAGGCTGCCGACCCTGTCGCGGCCTGGCTCGAGGCGGGCGGCGAGCGCATCAACCGTACCCGCGAACGGCTGCAGGCGCTGACAGAGGGCGGTGACATCAGCGTGTCACGGCTGACCGTCGCGGCGGGCCTGATGAGCGACTTGTCAGGCCGATAGTGGCTCGTCAAACCGGCCTGCCGCGGAGATCGCGGCGGGCATTTTCCTCAAGGACCACGCAAGCGAACTGCGCTATAGCTCGCAACGACGCGCAAATGCGGCGCGCGTGGAGGGACGATGGCTGAGACGATGGTGGTTCAACGTGCGCCGCGGCGTGGCGTCTGGGGCTGGATGCTGTTCGACTGGGCGGCGCAACCCTTCTTCACGGTGGTCACCACCTTCATCTTCGGCCCCTACTTCGTCTCGCGCATGGCGACCGATCCGGCCATGGGCCAGGCGGCGTGGGGCTACGGCATCGCTGCAGCGGGCTTCGTCATCGCCATCCTGTCGCCCGTCCTCGGCTCGATCGCCGACCAGACCGGGCCGCGCAAGCCGTGGATCGCCTTCTTCGCGACGATCAAGGTGCTAAGCCTGTGCATGCTCTGGTTTGCCGAACCCGGCTCGCCGCTCGTGCCGATCGTTTTGCTGTTTTCGCTGGCGTCAGTTGCGGCGGAATTCTCGATCGTGTTCAACGATTCGATGATGCCGCGCCTGGTGTCGAAGGACGAGATCGGCAAGATTTCGAACATAGCGTGGGGCCTCGGCTATCTCGGCGGCATGATCGTCCTGATCTTCGTCGTAGGCTTCCTGGCGGCATCGCCCGAAACCGGCAAGACCATCATCGGCGCCGACCCGCTGTTCGGCATCAATCCGAAACTCGGCGAGGATGCACGTGCCACCGGCCCGATCTCGGCGCTGTGGTACCTGATCTTCATCCTGCCCATGTTCCTGCTCACGCCCGACAGCGGCAAGGGCATTGCCATCCGCCCGGCCGTGCGCCTGGGCCTGAGCGAACTCAAATCGACATTGGGCGAGGTGCGCCAGCGCACCGGCATCTTCCGCTTCCTTGTCGCCCGCATGATCTACCAGGACGGCGTCAATGCACTGCTCGGGCTCGGCGGCGCGTTCGCCGCAGCGATGTTTGGCTGGACCATCACCGAGATCGGCATCTACGGCATCATTCTCAACGTCATAGCGATCTTCGGCTGCCTCGTCGCTAGTAGGCTCGACACTGGTTTCGGCTCGAAGGTGGTGGTGGTGGTTTCACTGGTGCTGCTGACGATTGCCACCATCGGCATCGTCTCGACCGGGCCGGGCTACACGTTGTTCGGTATCTGGCAGATGCCAGGCGCCGACACCGGCGGGCTGTTCGGCACCCCGGCGGAAAAGGCCTACATCGCCTTCGGCCTTTTGGTCGGTATCGCCTTCGGTCCGGTGCAGGCCTCGTCGCGCTCCTACATGGCCCGCAGCGTCTCGGCCGATGAGGCCGGGCGCTATTTCGGCCTCTATGCGTTGTCGGGCCGGGCGACGAGCTTCGTTGCGCCTTTCGTGGTCGCAACCGTCACCGCGTTGAGCGGTTCGCCGCGCCTGGGCATGGCGATGATCATCATCTTCTTTGCCGTCGGCCTGGCGGTGCTGCTGCGGACGCCTTATCCGGCGGACGAGGTGTAGTAAGCGCGTACTTCCTTCTCCCCTTGTGGGAGAAGGTGTCGCCGCAGGCGACGGATGAAGCGTGCTGGAAGAAACGAGAAGCCGCGGCGAGCGCGCTGAGCGGTGGACGCATCGAACCTGCAGTACTCCGTCCAATACCCCTCATCCGTCTCGGCGCTTCGCGCCGATCCACCTTCTCCCCCAAGGGGAGAAGGAACGTTGCTTCAGTGCCTGAAATGCCTGACGCCGGTGAAGATCATGGCGATGCCGTGCTCGTCGGCGGCGGCGATGACATCTTCGTCGCGCATCGAGCCCCCCGGCTGGATGACGGCGGTGGCGCCTGCCTCGACGGCTGACAGCAGTCCGTCGGCGAAGGGGAAGAAGGCGTCGGAGGCAACGACAGAGCCCCTGGTCAGAGGCTCGGCGAGGCCGGCAGCCTCTGCCGCGTCGAGGGCCTTGCGCGCGGCGATGCGGGAGGAATCGACCCGGCTCATCTGGCCGGCGCCGATGCCGACGGTGGCAAGGTCGCGGGCATATACGATGGCGTTCGACTTGACGTGCTTGGCGACACGGAAGGCGAACTTCATATCCTCGATCTCGCGCTGGGTCGGCTGGCGCTTGGTGACGACGTTGAGGTCGAGGGCGTCGACGATGGCGTTGTCGCGCGACTGGACGAGCAGGCCGCCGGCAACCGACTTGACCGCAAGGCCGGCGCGATCGGGATCGGGCAGGCCGCCCGTCACCAGCAGGCGCAGGTTCTTCTTGGCGGCGACGATGGCCTGGGCTTCCGGCGTGGCGTCGGGCGCGATGATGACCTCCGTGAAGATCTTGACGATCTCCTCGGCCGCTTCGGCATCGAGGATGCGGTTCATCGCGACGATGCCGCCGAAGGCGGAGACCGGGTCGCAGGCCAGCGCCTTGGCATAGGCCTCGGCAAGAGAGGCACCTTCGGCGACGCCGCACGGGTTGGCGTGCTTGATGATGGCCACCGCTGCGGTGCGCACCGGATCGAACTCGCCGGCGAGCTCGAAAGCGGCATCGGTGTCGTTGATGTTGTTGTAGGAGAGCTGCTTGCCCTGCAGCTGGGTTGCGGTCGCAACGCCGGGGCGCTTGTCGCCGGTCAGGTAGAATCCGGCCGACTGGTGCGGGTTCTCGCCGTAGCGCATGACGCTCTGCAGCTTGCCGCCGAATGCGCGCCAGTCGGGCGTGTCGATTTCGAGCGCTTCGGCAAACCAGCCGGAGATCGCGGCGTCATAGGCGGCGGTGCGGGCGAATGCCTTGGCGGCGAGCTTCTTGCGCGCCTCGTAGGACAGGCAGCCATTGTTGGCGACGATGGAGTCGAGCACGTCCTTGTAGTCGGCCGGATCGGTGACGATGGCGACATAGGCGTGGTTCTTGGCCGAGGCGCGGACCATGGCCGGACCGCCGATGTCGATGTTCTCGACGATCGAGGCGTAGTGGGCGCCGGAATCGCGGACCTCTTCGAACGGGTAAAGATTGACCACCACAAGGTCGATCGGCTCGATGCCGTGTTCGGCCATGGCGGCAGCGTGCTCGGGATCGTCGCGAACGCCGAGCAGCGCGCCGTGGACCGATGGATGCAGCGTCTTGACGCGACCGTCCATGATCTCGGGAAAGCCGGTCAGTTCGGAGACGTCGCGGACTGCGATCCCTTCGGCTGCGATGCTCTTGGCCGTGCCGCCCGTCGACACGAGTTCGACGCCGACATTGGCGAGGCACTTGGCGAATTCGATCAGGCCGGTCTTGTCGGAAACCGACAGCAGGGCGCGGCGGATCGGCACCAGATCGGGAGCGGGGATCTTCTTGGATACGACGGCCATGGCGAGGGGGCCTTTCACGGCTGGATGAGAGACGCGACTACAGCGCCGCGCGTCTTTTGGGACGCGCAAAGGACGCTGTAGCAAATTAATTGGTGCATGATCCTTTCCGAAAATCGTTACCGATTTTCGGGGTCATGCACTAGGGCGGCGTACCATATGACGCTTGGAAATCAAGGCGCGCAGCGCCTTTCGCTCAGTTTTCGAGGCGGCTGATGATGCGAGTTCGGGAGAATTGCCAGTGCACCTCGGAGACTTCCGAAGCCTTGAACGACAGCACGATCTGGCGCGAGCGGCGGGGCCCGCCGAGACCGGCGAAATAGATCGATTCCTCGACCTCGGCAGGAATGTCCGGGGAGATGAAGACCCAGGTGTCGATGTCAGGGCCGGTCAGCACCAGCCGCTCCTTCTGGTCACGGAACAGCTGGACGTCGGGGTGGACGTGGAAACGCACGGCAACGAGATCGCGGCCGTCGTTCTTGATTGGCGCCTTGCCGGCGCGAAGCAGGCGGTCGCAACCCGACAGGATGCTGCCACCGGCCGACAGGCTGAGCTCGCGCTCGTGATGGAGCCCGAAGCGCTGGGCGTAGCCGTCGTGGCTGGCGACAAAGCCATGGATGCCGGGCTTGTCGAGCCGCTGGGTGGGCACCGACTTGGGGCCGCCGAACAGTGGGCTGCCGAGCAGGCCGCTGACGCGCTGCGAATGGGCAAAACTTGCCGACGAGGTGTCGTTGATCGTCACTGTCGAATGCGCGGCGGTGGCGCGCGCCAGCGGCCTCAGTTCGGCGATGCCATAGGTGTCGACGCCGGCGTTGACGATGTAGTGCTGCCGGCCCGACGACATCTCGAAGGACAGGCAGCCGGCATGGGCGTGGTTCGACACGTCGATGGGCGGGGCCGTGCCGGTGTCGGCAATGACCGTCGTGCCGCCCATGGCCAGGCGCTCGTAGCCGGAATGGGTGGCATGCAGCGGCGGCGAGCCGGCGGTGTCGTCGTGGCGCAGGATCGCGGCGATGCGGTCGTGGATGGTGGCGCCCATGCCATTGAAGCGCGCGAGGCTGCCGTCCTGGTGGCGGAAGAAGCGCAGCGCTGGCAGCATGCGCTCGACAGCATTGATCAGCGCCAAGGGCGGCTGTTCGGCCTGATTGGCATAGGTGTGGCGCAGCGGCAGGAGGTCGGCGAGGATCTCCAGCACCGCCATGGGGTTGCGCGAGACATGACCGCCGTCGGGCAGGATCTGGCGGTCGAGTTCTTCGGCGAGACTGCGCGTGGCCGAGCGCAGCGCCGAGACCGGTGCTGGCAGGGAAAGGGCGGCGAAGGCAAGTGCTATGCGCGCCCTCAGCCGGTCCTTGCCGGCGGGCATTTCGCGCGCCATGGAGCGGAGGTAGCGGATCTGCATCGCCAGAGAGCGCAGGAAGGACCGGTAGAAGGCGAATTCGGCGCCCTGGAGCACTACCGAGGAATGCTGCAGCCAGGCGATGATGCGCTTGGCGGTGGTCGCCGGCTCCCAGGCGACGCCTGAAATGCGGTTGCCATGCATGGCGATCCAGTCGGAGACGAGCGCCCGCGCGTTCGCCGCGGCGAGTTCAGTGCCGGCAGCGCGCATGTGGCGCAGCCAGCGGAAACCGTGCAGGCTGCGTTGCCAGCCGCGATTGGGAACGTCGACGAGGAAGGGCGACTGGCCGCCTGTTTCGACCAGATGGCCGGACAGCGGAAAGCGGCCATAGTAGATTTCAAGCGCGATCTGGGGGTCGGCGAGGCGCAGGTCGGGCGGCGCAATGAGCACGCGTTCGGGCGTACGTCCGGAATAGCGCCAGCGATAGGCCGGGCCGGCGCGCAAACGCCGGCGTGCCTTGCGCCAGAACTCCTTGGCGACGAGCGTCCACAGGCGCGTCGTGTTGTCCGCCGTAATCGACAAAAGCCCTCCCGACGCAACCCACGTCATGGTTCAAATTAGGTTGTTTCAATGGCGGGCGCGAGGGTGAATTTTTGGTAAATGCGTGGATCAGGCGAGACGACGGAAGCGCGCGGCAAAGAAGCCGTCGAGGCCGGAGACGGCGGGATTGCCGAGGTCGAGGCCTGCCGGCGTGGTACGCAAATATCCTGCGGCAGTGACGAAATCGTCGATACCGGCGACCTCGCCGACGCGAATCGGATCGAGTTCGACCTTGCCCTTGTGATCGGCGAGGAAGCCGGCGACGAGCGCCTCGCCTTCCTCGGGATCGAGCGAGCAGTTGGAAAAGACGATCCGGCCACCTGGCTTCACCAGCTTCACCGCGCGGTCGAGCAGGCCGCGCTGCACGCCGGCGAGTTTGGTGATGTCGTCAGGTGATTTCGTCCACAACACGTCGGGGTGGCGGCGCACGGTGCCGGTCGACGAGCACGGCGCGTCGAGCAGCGCGGCGTCGAACAGTTCCTCCGGCTCGTAGGCGAGAATGTCGGCATTGACCTTGTCGGCGTCGAGGCCAAGGCGCTCGAGATTGCCGGCAAGGCGAGTGAGGCGGTTCTTCGAGGCTTCGACCGCAGTGACCTTGGCACCGGTGAGCACGAGTTGGGCGGTCTTGCCGCCGGGGGCGGCGCACAGGTCGGCGACACGCTGGCCGGCGACATCGCCAAACAGCTTTGCGGGGAGCGCTGCGGCGGCGTCCTGGACCCACCAGGCGCCTTCAGCGAAACCGGGCAATTCGGCGACCGGACCGGCAAGGCGCTCGATGCGCACCGAGCCGGTGGACAGGACTATGCCGCCCAACTGCTCCGCCCATTTGGCGGCATCGGCCTTGATGGAGAAGTCGACAGGTGCTTCGATGCGATGCGCTGCGAGAATCTTTTGAGCTTCGTCCGCGCCGTAGGCTGTGGTCAGCCGCTCGACGAACCAGTCCGGGGCGTCGTTTGTCGCCGCCAGCATCTCGGGAAGCTCGGCATCCTTGGCACGGGCAAGGGTGCGCAGCACGCCGTTGACCAGGCCTGAAAAACGCACGGTGCGCGGGTCCGCCTTGGCGTGGGTGACAGCGAGGTCGACGGCAGCGCTGTCCGGGATGTCGAGGAACAGGATCTGGGCCGCCGCGACATGCAGGATATGGGAGAGCACCGTGGCGTTGGCCGGGAGCGGCTTCTCCAAGCGCCGCGCGAGCAGCTTGGCGATGGTGACACGATAGCGCAGCGCCGTGGCGAGGATGGCGCGGACGAGACCGCGGTCGCGCAGGTCCAGCGCCCGGAACTGCGGATGGCCGTGCTCGTGATCGGTCAAGCCGTCGAGCGGCGTCCTGGCGTCAATGGTGGCTGCCAGCAGGCGCGCGGCGGCCATGCGCGCGGCGATGCCGGGGACATCGGGAACGATGGATGGACGGTTGCCCTTGCTGTCGCCGGTGCGTGCGCGGTTTCGCTTGGGGTCGCGCTGGTCGGCGCTCACGACCTCGGGCCCTTCGGCCCGGTCGGATTGCGGCCCCATGGGCCGGACGGGCGCGGCTGCTCGGGTGCCGCCTCCTCGGAGGGGCGACCGCCCCACGGGCCCTGCTGGCTGGAAGGAGCGGTACGCTGGGCGGTCGGTTGCTGCGGTGCCGTGCGCGATGCAGGACGACCGACACCCTCATTCGCCATCGCCTGAAGGGCGGCGATTCGGTTTTCAGTATTGGGGTGGGTCGAAAATAGATTGTCCATGCGCTCGCCGGATAGAGGATTGATGATGAAGAGGGGAGCCATGGCAGGATTGCGCTCGGCTTCGGGGTTGTGGATGCGTTCGACGTTGCGGGCGATCTTGTCAAGGGCGGAGGCGAGCCAGAGCGGATTGCCGCAGATTTCCGCGCCACGACGATCGGCCGAATATTCGCGCGTCCGGCTGATCGCCATCTGCACCAACATGGCGGCGAAAGGTGCGACGATCATCGCCACAAGCACGCCGATGAAGCCGAGCGGATTGTTGTTGTCGCGGTTGCCGCCGAAGAAGAAGGCGAAGTTGCCAAGCATCGAGATCGCGCCGGCAATCGTCGCGGTGATCGTCATGATCAGCGTGTCGCGGTTCTCGACGTGGGCGAGTTCGTGCGCCATCACGGCCGCGACCTCTTCGTGGCTGAGGCGTTGCAACAGGCCGGTGGTGGCGGCGACGGCGGCATTCTCAGGATTGCGGCCGGTGGCAAAGGCGTTGGGCTGCGGATTGTCGATCAGGTAGACCTTCGGCATCGGCAGGCCGGCATTGGCCGCAAGCCCGCGCACGATGGCGTAGTATTCCGGCGCGTTGCGCTCGTCGACCTCGACGGCATGGTTCATGCGCAGAACCATCTTGTCGGAGTTCCAGTAGCTGAACAGGTTCATGCCCGCCGCGATCAGGAAGGCAATGGTCATGCCGCCCGAACCGCCGATCAGGTAGCCGACGCCCATGAACAGCGCCGTCATGGTCGCCAGAAGCATCGCCGTCCGCATCATGTTCATCGTTCGCTCCGTCCTTTTCCGCGCGTGCCAGGGTCGATCCCGGCTGCGCGCTTCGCTATATGATGGGAGAGACGAGGGTGCGTTTCAATCATTTCCGAGGAATCCCATGAACGACGCCATGCCGCAAATCGAGCCGGAGCAGCCGGCGCCGAAGGAGCTTTCGCCGGCTGCCAAACGCGCCTTGGCTGAAGCCGAGGCACGCCGCGAAGCCTACAGGGCGCAGGAGGCGAAGCTGCCGCGCGAGATCGGCGGCCGCGGCGGCAAGGAGCCTGGGCGCTACGGCGACTGGGAAATCAAGGGGCTGACCAGCGACTTCTGACGGCACTTGGGCTCGCGCGCACCTTGCTGGCCGCGATGGAACCGAAGTCGTGAGCAGTTCGTTTTCCCAAGAATTGCGCAAGGAGCTGCTATGACCAAGATGATTTCGGGACTCGTGCTTGCTGTATTGCTTGCCGCCATGCCGGCGCACGCCCAGACCAAGGATCCGGCGGTGCCGCCGCAGAATTCGCTCAAGCTGTCCGAGATCATCGCCAAGATCGAGCAGCGCGATCAGTTCCACTACATCTCCGAGATCGATTGGGAGAGTGAAGGCTATTATGACGTGGTTTATTACACGTCTGATAAAGCCAAGGTTGAAATCAAGATCGATCCGGTCAGCGGCGAGCCGAGGAGGTAGGCCGATTGGCATCAGCCTCCTGACCCTATGACTGTCGCCGACGGGTATGTTGGTGGTCACTGGCAGATTTTGGGACACCTCCGACGCACCGAAACGGAACAGTTCGAAACCGGCCTTGGAAATCGCAATGCATCATGGTTAGCGAATGGTGAAAAAGGCGCGCAGCTGGCAGCGCCGTTTACGCTCCATTTACCTTGATGTCAGCTGAAACCTTGCGAATTCAATAACTTGTCGATGCGCCGGTCAGTTAGGACCGGTAGAAGGCCGACACGGCCAGTTTCCTGCAACGCCCTTCGCCAGAGGCAATCGAATGGCGGGGCGGGACATGTTGCAATTTCGGAAGGTGGGACGGACGGCACTTCGCCTGGCCGGGGATCGTCGGGGCAATTTTGCCGTCCTGGGCGGCGTGACGATTCCGTTGCTGGCCATGGCTGCCGGGTTCGGGCTCAACATCGTCCAGCTTTCCAATGTCAAATCCAGCCTGTCGCTGGCGGTCGATGCTGCCGTGACGTCGACGGCCCGCGACCTGACGACAGGGAGGATCAAGCCGGAAGATGCGGACTCCTCCGTCCGGACGCTCCTCGAGGTCAACGCCGCGAACCTGCTGGCGCCGGGCGAGAAGGTGGTGCTGCGCAGTGTGACCGTCGACAAGCTGGCGGGCACGGTCGAGGCGACCGCCGAGATCGACGTCGACATCTTCTTCCCGCTCTTCGGTACGGCCAATCGCCAGCGCGTTTCGGCAACGACCGCGTCGCTCTATTCCGACAAGCGCATCGAAGTTGCGATGATGCTCGATGTCACCGGCTCCATGGGCGGGCAGAAGATCAAGGACCTGAAGACGGCCGCCCAGAACGCCGTCAGCATCCTTCTCACGGGCCAGAATGCCGACAAGCCGCGCATACGTATTGCGCTGGTTCCCTATGCCGAGGCCGTCAACACCGGCGGACTTTCGGATGCCGTCTTCGTCGAGAAGCCGGGCAAGTCGGACCTGCCGCCGCCGATCGATGCCGTTCAGGCCGTGTCCGCCAGCAGCGGTGGCGACGGTTGCGCCACCGAGCGCAAGGACAAGGACGGAGCCGCCGACTTCAGCGATGACGGACCTTATACCGAGCGCGAGAACAACAAGGGCGAGATCTACCTCGCCAGGGTCAATCGCGACGACCGGGTGGGGTCTTGCCCCTCGGCGAAGCTGATACCGCTGACTGCCGACATGGCGAAGCTGACGACCGCGATCGACGGTTTCAGGGCGAACGGGGTGACAGCAGGCGGTATCGCGGCGCAATGGGGCTATTACATGCTTTCGCCCAAATGGCGTACCGCCATCAAGGATGCGAACATCGGTGCGGGCCCAGCTGACCACGATGCCAAGAAGGTCGCGAAGGTTGCGATCCTGATGACCGACGGCCTGTTCAACACCGCCTTTGCAGGCGTGTCCGGGAAGGCCCAGGGCGGCCAGTCGGCTAAGTCCGGAAGCTACGCCGAAAGCATCTGCGCCAACATGAAGAAGGACGGCATCGAGGTTTTCACCATTGGCTTCGATCTCGACAACAAGGATACCTCGAAATCCGAAAGGAATGCAGCCAAGGCCGTGCTCAAGAACTGCGCGACGCCGGATACCGGCACCTTGAAGCGTTATTTCGAAGTCTCGACGGGCAAGGAACTCGACGATGCCTTCCAGACCATCGCCCGCAACATCGAACAGCTGTCGCTGACAAAATAGGCGGGATCTCCAGGAATCAAAAAGGCCGCGCTTCTTGCGAAGACGCGGCCTTTCCGTGTTTCGTCCGTGGCGCGGCCGTCAGCGGCAATGCCTGGGGCATCACCTGCCGCACGTCATGCATCGCTCAGGAAGGCTGCTTCCCGAGAAGGCAATCCGTAGAGGCCACGTTCAGGAAAACGAAATCACTCGACATCGGATCACCTCCTTTCAGTTCGTTGAACACGAATAGCAAGGTGGGGTCTTTTCGCAGTTTGCGCAAGTGCGACCATCGATCTAGTCGCACTTGCAGGCCGGCTCCCCTCGCACCGGTGGCGCGAGGGGATGGGTCCGTTCAGGCGCGCTTGTTCTGGCGGTTGGCAACGAGATCGTCCACGACGGCCGGATCGGCCAGCGTCGAGGTATCGCCCAATGCGCCGAAATCGTCCTCGGCGATCTTGCGCAGGATGCGGCGCATGATCTTGCCGGAGCGCGTCTTGGGCAGGCCGGGCGCGAACTGGATCTTGTCGGGCGAGGCGATGGCGCCGATCTCCTTGCGGACGTGGGCGACGAGCTCCTTGCGCAGGTCCTCGGTGGCCTCGATGCCGGACATCAGCGTGACATAGCTGTAGATGCCCTGGCCCTTGATGTCGTGGGGGTAGCCGACCACGGCGGCTTCCGAGACCTTGTCGTGGCTGACCAGTGCCGACTCTACTTCCGCCGTGCCCATGCGGTGGCCGGAGACGTTGATGACGTCGTCGACGCGGCCGGTGATCCAGTAGTAGCCGTCTGCGTCGCGGCGGCAGCCGTCGCCGGTGAAGTACTTGCCCTTGTAGGTGGCGAAATAGGTCTGGATGAAGCGCTCGTGGTCGCCATAGACGGTGCGCATCTGGCCCGGCCAGGAATCGGCGATGCACAGATTGCCGTCGGCAGCGCCTTCGAGCAGTTTGCCTTCATTGTCCACCAGCTCGGGGACCACGCCGAAGAACGGCCGCGTCGCGGAGCCCGGCTTGAGGTCGGTGGCGCCAGGCAGCGGCGTGATCAGGATGCCGCCGGTCTCGGTCTGCCACCAGGTGTCGACGATCGGCACCTTCTTGTCGCCGACGACGTTGTAGTACCACTCCCAGGCTTCGGGGTTGATCGGCTCGCCGACCGAACCCAGCACGCGCAGCGACTTGCGCGAGGATGTCTTTACGTGGTCGTCGCCCGCACCCATCAGCGCGCGGATGGCGGTGGGCGCGGTGTAGAAGATGTTGACCTTGTGCTTGTCGACGACATCCCAGAAGCGCGAGGCGGAAGGATAGTTGGGCACGCCCTCGAACATCAGCGTGGTCGCGCCGTTGGCGAGCGGACCATAGACGATGTAGCTGTGGCCGGTGACCCAGCCGACATCGGCGGTGCACCAGTAGATGTCGCCGTCATGGTAGTCGAAGACATACTGGTGGGTCATCGCGGCATAGACGAGATAGCCGCCGGTGGTGTGCAGCACGCCCTTGGGCTTGCCGGTCGAGCCGGAGGTGTAGAGGATGAACAGCGGATCCTCGGCCTTCATCTTCTCGGGCTTGCACTCAGCTTTCACCGAGCGGACTTCGTCGTGGTACCAGCGGTCGCGGCCCGGAGCCCAGCCGATCTTGCCGCCGGTGCGGCGCACGACCAGCACGTCCTTGACCATGACGTGGTTCTTGGCGGCAATGTCGATCGCCTTGTCGGTGTTTTCCTTGAGCGGGATCGCCTTGCCGCCGCGCAGACCTTCGTCGGCGGTGATGACGAAGGTCGATTCGCAGTCGACGATGCGGCCGGCCAGAGCGTCGGGCGAGAAGCCGCCGAAGACGATTGAATGGATGGCGCCGATGCGCGTGCAGGCGAGCATCGCATAGGCTGCCTCGGGGATCATCGGCATGTAGATGGTGACGCGGTCACCTTTCTTGACGCCGTGCTTCTTCATGACGTTGGCGAGGCGGCAAACGTGCTCGTAGAGCTCGTTGTAGGTGATCTTCTTGTCGTCGTAAGGGTTGTCGCCTTCCCAGATGATGGCGGTCTGGTTGCCGCGCTTCTTCAGATGGCGGTCGATGCAGTTGTAGGAGACGTTGGTCAGGCCGTCCTCGAACCACTTGATCGAGACCTTACCCTCGAAGGAAGTGTTCTTGACCTTGGTGTAGGGCTTGAACCAGTCGATCCGCTTGCCGTGCTTGCCCCAGAACTTGTCGGGGTTCTTGACGCTCTCACCATACCATTTCAGGTAGGTGTCGTTGTCGATGAGCGCATTCTTCTTCCACGCCGGCTGGATGCGGTGGACACGGACTTCGGACATTTCTTTCCCTTCCTCCCGGATGCGATCCGACGGCCCCTGATGGCCTGCGGACGGCGACCTCAGGGCCGCACGTTGGCGCGCATTATTATCAATTTGCAGTGCGTCACAATATTAGACATTGGATTTGCCTCGACACATTCCGCAGCGGCAAATCGCCGCCGCTATATAGCTATCAGCAATGGTCGCGGTCGAGTGCTAAACGGCTGATTTCTTGGAACTTATCACGGGCGGATCACGTTCATTTTAGTGGACGGTTAACGACCGCGGCGCAGACTCATGCCGTGGAGGAGTTGTTCGACACGGAAGGCTTGCGATGCGCGACACTTCTGAACTGGAACTGATGCTGAAGGGCTACGGCCTGACGACAGCTGAAATTCTCTACCATCTGCCTGACCATCCGCACGTGCTGCAGACATATATCTGGCAGGACTACGACCTGGCGCCGAAATTCCCAATCCTGTTCGGCTTCATCGAGTTCTGGAGGGCCAAGCTCGACGGCCCGCTGCATTCGGTGCACTACACCCATCGCAAGCTGATCGCGCCCAACGAGTGGCGCAAGGTGGATGGCGAGTTCCTCATGCACTAGGCGGACTGCCGGTTAACCTTGCGCGGCCAATTGTGCGCAGGCGGGCGTGCGTCGCATGCTAGTATCCGCCGTCGGTGGAGTGACAGTCGGCGGGAGGCGGCATGTCTCAGGCAAGCGGCGCTTGGGTTCTGATCTTTTCCGACGGCACCGGGCAGCGTGGCGTCCGGGCCGACGAGATCGAGCAGGTCGGCGATCGCCAGTTCAAGAACACCAACGTCTTCCAGATGTATTCGGCCATCGACGGCAGGCCGGGCATTCGCGCCTTCTACGATGCCGGGCTCGGCGCACCGGAAGCAGGTGAGTGGAACTGGACGCGCACCCTGCGCAACCTCTGGAGCAAGGCCACCGGCTGGGGCATTACCGCAAACATCGTCGATTGCTATGAAGCGCTGATGTTGGATTGGCAGCCCGGCATGAAGATTGGGCTGTTCGGCTTTTCCCGCGGCGCCTACACGGTGCGCTGCCTCGGCGGCGTGCTGGCGACATGCGGGATCGCGACCACAGATCGCGGCGGGCCGATATCGCGGGACAAGGACGGCGCCGGCGCAAAGCGGCGAAGGGCCATCGCCGACGAAGCCGTCAGCGCCTACAAGATCAGGGACAAATCCGAGCGGCAGAAGGCCGGTTCCGACTTTGGCGCCAGATACGGTGCAGCACCCGTCGTTCCCGATGTGATCGGCGTGTTCGACACGGTCCGTGCGCTCGGGCTGCCGGGCATCATGAACATGGTGAACCCCTACAAGCACGCGTTCCACGACAACGAACTGTCGGTACGCGTGCCGGTCGGCTTGCATGCGCTCTCCATCGACGAAAACCGCAGGGCGTTCGCTCTGGTGCCTTGGGACGAGGTCGATGCCGACGGCAGGGCGTCGGGCCAGGTCGTCGAACAATGCTGGTTTCCGGGCGTGCATTCCGACATCGGCGGCGGATATGACGACGACGACAACCTGGCCAAGCTCAGTCTCGGCTGGATGCTCGAGAGGCTGCGCAGCTTGTCCGGCCTCGATTTTCCCATCGCAGTCGAGCTCGAGGGAAAGGTGCTTGGCCTCGCGCATGACGAGCGTACGGGGCTGGGTGTCTTCTGGCTGCCGGGAGCGCGCTCCATTCAAGGCAAGGAGGTCGACGTCGACAGGCTGTGCGTCGATATCGAGCAGCGCTTCGACGGCTACAGTCCTCGCTACAGACCGGGCTCGCTGAGCCGGCATCCGCGGGTGCGGCGCTACTTCTGACGCGTGGTTTCGTCGCTGCCGGTGGCCTGTGACAGACGCTGGCACAAATCAATCGCGGGCGATGTGGCCACTGGGCTGATTGCAAGCAGGTCCCGGGACGGGTATTCCGCCACAAGAACTTCCGCTGTGCCCTCGAGGCTTGCGGGTTAAAGGGAGAGTTACGATGAACATGAAGATCCTAGCTGGCGTCTCGCTGGCTGCTTTGCTTGCCTTTGGCTCTGCAGCACGCGCCGACATCACTATTGGCCTTGTCGCGCCGCTGACCGGACCGGTCGCCGCCTATGGCGCCCAGGTCAAGAACGGCGCCCAGGCGGCCGTCGATGCCATCAACGAGAAGGGCGGCATCCTCGGCGAGAAGGTCGTGCTGAAGCTCGCCGACGATGCGGGCGATCCCAAGCAGGGCGTTTCGGCTGCCAACCTGCTGGTCGGCGAAAGCGTGCAGTATGTGGTCGGTCCGGTGACTTCGGGCGTCGCGATCCCTGCTTCGGACGTGTTTGCCGAAAACGGCATCCTGATGGTGACCCCGACTGCGACCGCACCTGATCTCACCACCCGTGGCCTGACCAACGTGCTGCGCACATGCGGCCGCGACGATCAGCAGGCCGAAGTCGCCGCCGCCTATGTGCTCAAGAACATGAAGGACAAGCGCGTCGCGGTCATCGACGACAAGGGCACTTACGGCAAGGGCCTGGCGGATGCCTTCAGGGCGGCGATCAACGCCGGCGGCCTGAAGGAAGTGCAGCAGAACTCGCTGACCCCGGGTGAGAAGGACCTTTCTGCCCTCGTCACGCGCATCAAGGCGGACAATGTCGACGTGATCTACTTCGGCGGCTATCATCCCGAAGGCGGTCTTCTGGCCCGCCAGCTGAAGGACGGCGGCGTTAATGCCGTCATCATCGGCGGCGAAGGACTCTCCAACACCGAGTTCTGGGCCATCGGCAACGAGGCTGCGGCCGGCACGCTGTTCACCAACGCGTCCGACGCGCTGAAGAACCCGGCTTCGGCCGACGCCGTCAAGGTTCTCGAGGGCAAGGGCATCCCGCCGGAAGCCTTCACGCTCAATGCTTATGCCGCGGTCGAGGTGCTCAAGGCTGGTATCGAGAAGGCTGGCAAGGCGGACGACACGGCAGCAGTTGCCGCGGCGCTCAAGTCGGGCGAGCCGATCGCGACAGCCATCGGCAACCTGACCTACGGCGAGAGCGGCGACCTGACCTCGCCGAGCTTCTCGCTGTTCAAGTGGGAAGGCGGCAAGATCGTCGCAGCCGAATAAGCCACTGCGAAATTGCTTGAAGAGGCCGGGGCGCAAGCTCCGGCCTTTTGTACATGCGCGGACTATGGCCCGTTCTGTCCAGGCAGGCCCGTGAGTCAGTCTACAGGGTCCAGGGGTTAAGCAGCGGAACGCTGATGCCGTCGAAATCGGCGACGTTTCGTGTCACAAGAACGAGATCGTGAGCCAGCGCCGTGGCGGCAATGAGCGAGTCGGCGCTGCCTCTTGTCCGTCCGGCAGTCAGCCGGCCCCAAGTCAGCGCAACCTCCTCGGTTATCGGGAGAATTCGTTTTTCGTTGTCGTGGCGCAATTTGCGCAACCATAGTTCCAGGCGTCTTGCCCGTTCTGCGTCCTGCTGCTGCAGCTTGATGATGCCGCGTTCGATCTCACCTATGGTGATGACGCTCAAGTTGACCGAATACGGGTCGATCGTGGCAAGCCAATCCGTGGGCTTTGGAAGCCGCCTTTGTACATCGGAGACAATGTTCGTATCGAGCAGGTACATATTATAGCTCGATATCGCGGATCATGTTGTCTGGACGACGCTCGACCTCCGCTGCAAACTCTTCGTCCCAAGTTGGACCGGTCAGCAGGTATTCAGCAATCGATTTCCGCTTGCCCGCAAGCTTTTCGTACTCTTCCGTCGAAAGCACCACTACAGCCGGCTCGCCCCGCACCGTCACTGTCTGCGGTCCCTCGTTGCGGGCACGTTGGACGAGCTTGGAGAAATTGTTCTTGGCGTCCTGCAGATGCCAGTTCATGGTCATCACCTAGCTAGCTTGGCTAGCCAGAATATAGTGCAAGATACCGACCGGTTCAACGGACTCCTGAATTGCCGTCCTACCGGCTGCCGAAGATCGCCGAGCCGACGCGGACACTGGTGGCGCCGAATGCAACTGCAAGTTCGTAGTCGCCGGACATGCCCATCGACAGCTTTTCGAGGCCGGCCTCGCGCGCCAGTTTTTCCAGCAGCGCGAAATGCGGGCCGGGATTCTCGTCGGCTGGCGGGATGCACATCAGGCCTTCGATGGCCAGGTGATGGACCTCGCGGCAGCGCTTGACGAAGGCCATCGCCTCGCGCGGCTCGATGCCGGCCTTTTGTGGCTCGGAGCCGGTGTTGACCTGCACGTAGAGCTTTGGCGACCGACCCTGGCGCTCGATTTCCTTGGCAAGCTCCGCTGCGATCTTCTCGCGGTCGACCGTCTCGATGACGTCGAACAGGGCGACGGCTTCCTTGGCCTTGTTGGACTGGAGGGGGCCGATGAGATGTAGCTCGATGTCGGGGAATTCGGCCTTCAGTTCAGGCCACTTGCCCTGCGCTTCCTGGACGCGGTTTTCGCCGAAGGCGCGCTGGCCGGCTTCGATGACAGGGCGGATGTGCTCGGCGTCGAACGTCTTGGACACGGCCACGAGCGTGGCGGAGCCGTCCGGCCGGTTGGCCTCGCGCTCGGCCGCACCTATCTTATGCTTCACCAGGGTGAGTTGTTCGACCGAGCTTTCCATACTTTGGCCCTGCTGCTTTTTGCCCGCCCCCGGCCTGCCGGAGTTGACGGGTCCGGGAATCCATGGTGAACACCCGGCAACGATTTCCTGAACCGCGGGTTTTCGCCCCGGTCCACGCACGCTTTTAAGTGAAAAACATCCGATGGCAACCGAACGATACAATCCGCGCGCATCCGAACCCAAATGGCAGAAGGCCTGGGGCGAGGCAAAACTCTTCGAGACGAAGAACGACGATCCGCGGCCGAAATATTACGTGCTCGAGATGTTCCCCTATCCGTCGGGGCGCATCCACATGGGCCATGTCCGCAACTACACGATGGGCGACGTCGTCGCGCGCTATCGCCGGGCCATGGGCTGCAACGTGCTGCATCCTATGGGCTGGGACGCCTTCGGCATGCCGGCGGAAAACGCCGCGATGCAGAACAAGGTCCACCCCAAGGCCTGGACCTACCAGAACATCGACACGATGCGGACGCAGCTGAAGTCGATGGGCCTGTCGCTCGACTGGAGCCGCGAGTTCGCGACCTGCGACGTCGACTACTACCACCGCCAGCAGATGCTGTTCATCGACTTCGTCGAGAAGGGCCTGGTGACGCGCAAGTCGTCCAAGGTCAACTGGGACCCCGAGGACATGACCGTGCTCGCCAACGAGCAGGTGATCGACGGGCGCGGCTGGCGTTCGGGCGCGCTGGTCGAACAGCGCGAGCTGACGCAGTGGTTCTTCAAGATCACCGACTTCGCTCAGGACCTGTCGGATGCGCTGGAAGGCCTCGATGAGTGGCCCGAGAAGGTCAAGCTGATGCAGCGCAACTGGATCGGCCGCTCGGAAGGGCTGCTGATCCGCTGGCCGCTGGCGGCCGGCACCGCACCTGCGGGCGAGAGCGAACTCGAAGTCTACACGACGCGGCCCGACACCATCTTCGGCGCCTCGTTCATGGCGATCTCAGCCGATCACCCGCTGGCCAAGAAGGCTGCCGAAAACAAGCCTGAGCTCGCCGCCTTCATGGAAGACGTGCGCCGCATGGGCACGTCGGTGGCTGCGCTCGAGACCGCCGAGAAGAAGGGCATGGACACCGGCATCCGCGTCGTCCATCCGTTCGACGAGAACTGGACGCTGCCGGTCTATGTCGCCAATTTCGTGCTGATGGAATACGGCACCGGTGCCATCTTCGGCTGTCCGTCGGGTGACCAGCGCGACCTAGACTTCGCTAACAAGTATGGCCTGCCCGTGGTGCCGGTGGTGATGCCGGAAGGCGGCGATGCCGCGACCTTCCAGGTCACCGAGGAGGCCTATACCGACGACGGCGTGATGATCAATTCGCGCTTCCTCGACGGCATGAAGCCGACGGACGCCTTCAACGACGTCGCCAACCGGCTGGAGCAAATCTCGATCGGCAATCGGCCTATGGGCGAGCGCAAGGTGCAGTTCCGCCTGCGCGACTGGGGCATTTCGCGCCAGCGCTACTGGGGCTGCCCGATCCCGATGATCCACTGCGACGATTGCGGCGTGGTGGCGGTGCCGAAAGCCGACCTGCCGGTCAAGCTGCCCGACGACGTCGAGTTCGACCGTCCGGGCAACCCGCTCGACCGTCACCCGACCTGGCGCCATGTCGCCTGCCCGAAATGCGGCAAGGATGCGCGCCGCGAGACCGACACGATGGACACCTTCGTCGATTCGTCGTGGTATTTCGCGCGCTTCACCGCACCCTGGGAGAACGAGCCGACGGATCCGAAGGCCGCCAATGAATGGCTGCCGGTCGACCAGTATATCGGCGGCATCGAGCATGCGATCCTGCACCTGCTCTATTCGCGCTTCTTCACCCGCGCGATGCGCGAGGCAGGCCACCTGAACATTGCCGAGCCATTCAAGGGCCTGTTTACGCAAGGCATGGTCGTTCACGAGACCTACAAGGGGCCGAACGGCTGGGTGACGCCCGTCGAGATCAAGATCGAGGAAGCTGACGGCAAGCGCCGCGCTTCGCTGCTCTCCGACGGCACGCCGATCGAGATCGGCTCGATCGAGAAGATGTCGAAGTCGAAGAAGAACGTGGTCGACCCCGACGACATCATCGCCAGCTACGGCGCCGACACGGCGCGCTGGTTCATGCTGTCGGATTCGCCACCCGAGCGCGACGTGATCTGGACCGAGGCCGGTGTCGAAGGCGCGCACCGCTTCGTGCAGCGGGTCTGGCGCCTGATCTCCGAGTCAGCCGATGCGCTGGCGAAAGCCGACGCCGAGGCATCGGCGGAAGGCGATGCAGCCGTTGTGTCGAAGGCTGCGCACAAGGCGCTGAAGGCTGTAGGCGAAGACATCGGCAAGCTCGCCTTCAACAAGGCGGTGGCGCGCATCTACGAATTGTCCAACACGCTGCAGGGGCCCATGGCCGACGCTGCCGCCGGCAAGGCATCAACGGAGATGGTCTCGGCCTTGCGCGAGGCTGTCGACATCCTGATCGTGATGATTGCACCGATGATGCCGCACCTGGCCGAGGAGTGCTGGGTGGCGCTCGGGGGCCAGGGCATGGTCGCCGACCGGCCGTGGCCGAAATTCGATCCCGCGCTCATCGTCGACAACGAAATCACCTATCCGGTGCAGATCAACGGCAAGAAACGCGCCGATTTGACAATCGCCCGCGACGCAGATCAATTGACCGTCGAAAAAGCGGCGCTGGCACTGGAAGCAGTGCAGAAGGCGCTGGATGGAAAGTCGCCGCGCAAGGTGATCGTTGTGCCGCAGAGGATCGTCAATGTCGTTGCCTGATGCGCGAAATTCTGCCGGTTCGGTGCGCGTTGCTGCACGTCTGGCCCTCCTGGCCGCGCTTGCACTGGCGTCTGCCTGCACGGTGCGTCCGCTCTATTCGGACGGCCCGGCGTCGGCAGGCGTCGAAGCCGGCACGGCGACGCAACTGGCCTCGATCAATATCAAGCCGGTCAACACCCGCTACGGCCAGGAAGTCCGCAACCACCTGATCTTCATGTTCAATGGCGGGGCGGGCCAGCAGGCCGCAGCGCCCTACACGATGGATCTGGCGGTCGCGGCGCTTACCGAGTCCTCGCTGCTGGCCGAAGTCACCAGCAAGGACGACGAGCCGACTGCGGGTGCGGTGACGCTGACCGGCACCTATGTCATCACCGACAAGACCGGCAAGCGCATCGCCGCGGGCAAGCGCAACGTCTCTGCATCGTTCGACCGGCCACGCCAGGAATTCGCGCGGATGCGCGCCGAGCGCGACGCCGAGAACCGTGCGGCGCGCGAGCTTGCCGAACTGCTCAGGCTGGCCATTGCCCAGGACATGTCGAAGGGCTGAGGCCCTTTTACGGAAGGTCGGTCGATGCGGCTGACATCCTTTTCGGCCGCAGGCTACCGCTCGCTGAGAGCGATCCGGCTCGACATCGGCCAGGTCAGTGTCTTCGTCGGCGAGAACGGGGTGGGCAAGTCCAACCTCTACCGCTCGCTGCAACTCATCCAGGCATCTGCCGAGGGAACGCTGGCCCGCGAAATCGCGGGCGAGGGCGGGATGGGCTCGGCGCTGTGGTCGGGAAAAAGGCGCGCCGGCCAGCCGGTCCGCGTCATCATCGATGCCGAGTTCGTCGACGACGAAACGGCGGCGAAATACACCTACAAGGTCGAGATCGGCCTGCCGCCGCCCGTTTCGGCCGGCTTTGCCTTCGAACCGCACGTCAAGGAAGAGACGCTTACCGTCGAGGCCGGACGCCGCCCGGTCGAGATGATGACCCGCAAGGGGCCTGCAGTGTTTGCCCGCGACGGCGACGGACGCCGGGTCGAACACACCGAACGCGTCCTCAATTCTGAAACTGCGCTTGCGCTTCTGGGTGGAGCGGGGCGCTATCCCGAGGTCGGCGACCTGCGTGCAGCGGTTGCCGGCTGGCGCTTCTATCATGGCTTTCGCACCGACGCGGATTCGCTGGTGCGCCGCCCGGCGCTGGCGACGACGGCGCCGATGCTCGACGAGGACGGCGCCAATCTCGCCGCCGTCTTTGCGACGCTGCGGCACATCAGGGAAGATACCGTCGATCTCGACCGCTGCATCGCCGAGGCGCTTGGCGGGGCGCTGCTAGATGTTCCGGTGCCGGGCGAAACGGCGACCTTCGGGCTTGTGCTGCCGGAGTTTCCGCAGCGGGTGTTCCGGCCGCAGGAGCTGTCGGACGGCCAGATTCGGTTCCTGGCGCTGGCAGGCGCCTTGATGTCCTACCGGCTGCCACGGCTCATCGCGCTCAACGAGCCGGAGGCGAGCCTGCATGTGCGCATGCTGCCGGCACTGGCCGACATGATCGCCCGCGCGGCCGAACGGACGCAGGTCTGGGTGGTCACGCATTCGCGCGAACTGGCCGATCTCGTGCATGAGCGCACCGGTTCGCGGGCGCTGACGGTCGTGCGTCTGGAGGGTGCCACCATGATCGAAGGCATGCGGACGACCGGGCTGATGCCGGAGGACGACTGAGGCGTTTAGGCTTGCGCAACGCGAGGCCTCGCCAGCGACCAGCCGAGCGTCATCCCGGCAGCGGCGATCAGGATGGCTGCGGCGCCGAGCAGTTGCAGCGGCTGCAGGCGATGGCCGAAGGCCAGGAAGTCGGCCAGGATCGCCACGACCGGATAGATGAAGGACAGAGCGCCGACGAGGTTGGTCGGCAGCTTCTGGATCGCGCCGTAGAGCAGGATGTACATCACGCCGGTATGGATGACGCCGACGGCGATGAGCAGTGCCCAGGTGCCGGCGTCGGTGGGGAGATGGCCGAAGTTGGCGAAGGGTGCGAGCATCGCGATGCCGACCGTTACCTGGATCAGCGCGATCAGATGCGGCGGCACGCCCTTGAGCTTCTTGGTGATGATGGCGGCAATCGCGTAGAAGAAGGCAGCGCCCAGCGCCAGGAGGATGCCTGAGAGATAGTCGGTCCCGGTGGTTGCACCTGATTTTGCCTGGACGATCATCAGCATGCCGCCGAAGGCGATGCCGAGCCACGCCAGCTTGGTCAGCGTCAGACGCTCGCCGAAGAACATCGCTCCCAGAGCCACCAGCATGAAGGGCTGGGTGTTGTAGACGGCGGTGGCTATCGAGATCGAAGCGCGTGGAAAGGCGGCGAACAGCAGGATCCAGTTGGAGACGATGGCGACGCCGCCGATGGCTGCATAGGCGATCTGGCTGCGCGACATCACCTCAGGCCGGAACAGACCGAGCGCCGCACAGACGATCAGCAGCGTGACCGCGCCAAAGGCGCAACGCCAGAAGACCACGTCCATGACCGGCTGGCCGGACAGGACGACGAGCAGTCCGATGGTTCCCGAAATCACCATTGCAGCGGTCATTTCGACGGTTCCGCGCATCTTGTCCGACATCTCGCAGCCCTTTCTGTTCAGGGCTGTATTTTTACGCTCATGGTCTGCGGGAATATATGGATATCAGAAGGCGTTTGTTTGGATTCTCCTAATCATGTAAGGTGGACGCTGAAAAATGCCTAAGAGGATTGCATGCTGGACGATCTGGACAGGCGCATCGTCGAAATCCTGGTCGACGATGCCAGGATTTCGCTCAAGGAACTGGCGCAGCGGGTGAACCTGTCGTCGCCGAGCACGTCGGAGCGGTTGCGCCGGCTTGAGGAGCGCGGGGTCATCCGCGCCTTCACGGTCGACATCGACCCCCAGGCACTCGGCTATACGCTGCAGGCGATCGTGCGCATCCGGCCGCTGCCGGGCAAGCTGCATCAAGTGCAGAAGCTGATCGAGGACATCGCCCAGTTCTCGGAATGCGACAAGGTGACGGGCGACGACTGTTTCATCGCCAGGCTGCACATCCGTTCGATCGACGAGCTCGATAAAATCCTCGACCAGATCACCGACAAGGCCGAGACCAACAGCTCGATCGTCAAGGCGCAGCCGGTGAAGCGGCGCCTGCCGCCGCTGGCCTGACCGGCAAGGGACACAAAAAAGCCGGCGCTTGTGGCGCCGGCTTTGGTCGGTCCTTTCGGAAGGATCAGCCGATCTTCTGGCCGGTCTTGGCCCAGTCGGCCAGGAACATCTCGAGGCCCTTGTCGGTCAGCGGGTGCTTGACCAGCGCCTTCAGCGTTGCCGGCGGGATGGTGGCGACGTCGGCGCCGATGAGTGCGGCGCGCTTGACGTGCTCGGTCGAGCGGATCGAGGCGGCGAGGATCTCGGTGTCAAAGCCGTAGTTGTCGTAGATGTGGCGGATCTCGGCGATCAGTTCCATGCCATCGACGGCCATGTCGTCGAGACGGCCGATGAAGGGCGAGATGAAGGTGGCGCCGGCTTTGGCGGCGAGCAGCGCCTGGTTGGCGGAGAAGCACAGCGTGACGTTGACCATGCGGCCTTCCGAGGTCAGCGCGCGGCAGGCGCGGAGGCCGTCGAGGGTGAGCGGCACCTTGATGCAGATGTTGTCGGCGATCTTCGACAGCACCGCCGCTTCCTTCATCATCTCGGCATATTCGGTGGCAGCGACTTCCGCCGAGACCGGACCTTCGACGATGTCGCAGATTTCCTTGGTCACTTCGGCAATGTTGCGGCCGGACTTGAGGATCAGCGACGGGTTCGTGGTGACGCCGTCGAGAAGGCCGAGCTCATTGAGTTCGCGGATGTCCTTCACGTCGGCGGTGTCGACGAAAAACTTCATGGGGTTCTCCTTGGCAATGGAAGGGTGCCTGTGGGGCACAGCACTTGTCGGCCTTTGCTCTAAACCAAGTTCGGGGCAAGGTCACGCGTCATGACCGCCGATTCGCCAAGAACCAGGGCCGCCCCCGTGCTGGTGCCGATGCCGGCCGAGCGCGCCTATTCCTATGCCGTCCCCGACGGCATGCAAGTGGTGCCCGGCTCGGTCGTGCGCGTGCCGCTGGGCCCGCGCGAAGTGGCCGGCATCGTCTGGGACGGTCCGGTCGAGGCGGTCGATCCGAAGAAGCTCAGGCCGATTGCCCATGTCTTCGATTGCCCGCCGATCACCGACCAGATGCGCCGCCTTGTCGACTGGATCGCGCACTATACGCTCTCGCCACCCGGCATGGTGGCGCGGATGATCCTGCGGGCGCCGGAGGCCTTCGATCCGGAGCCTTGGACGGAAGGCCTCAAGCGCAGCGACGGCGAGCCCGACCGGATGACGGCGGCGCGCGCACGCGTGCTCGAGATGGCGAATGACGGCATGGCCTGGACCCGCTCGGGACTGGCGCATGCCGCCGGTGTCTCCTCGACGGTCATCGACGGGCTGAGGGCGCAAGGCGTGTTCGAGACGGTGTTGATCCCGCCGCGGCCTGTCGTGGCGGCGCCCGACACCTCCTATGCCAGCGCCGAGCTCACCAACGACCAGCAGACGGTGGCGAACAGCCTGCGCGGCCAGGTGGAGGCCGATCGCTTCGCAGTCACCCTGATCGACGGCGTCACCGGTTCCGGCAAGACCGAGGTCTATTTCGAGGCTGTGGCGGCAGCGCTCGACAAGGGCAAGCAGGTGCTGATCCTGCTGCCGGAAATCGCGCTGACCCAGGCCTTCCTCGAACGCTTCCAGAACCGCTTCGGCGCGAAGCCCGCGGAGTGGCACTCGGACCTGCCGCCGAGGATGCGCGAGCGTGTCTGGCGCCAGGTGGCGGAAGGCGGCGTGCGGGTGGTTGCCGGCGCCCGCTCGGCGCTGTTTTTGCCGTTCAACAACCTTGGCCTGATCGTCGTCGACGAGGAGCACGACCCTGCCTACAAGCAGGAGGACCGGGTCTTCTACAACGCCCGCGACATGGCCGTGGTACGTGCCCATATCGGCGGCTTCCCCGTAGTGCTGGCCTCCGCCACGCCCTCGGTCGAAAGCCGGGTCAATGCCGAGCAGGGCAAGTATGCGCGCTCGGTGCTGTCGGCGCGCTTTGCCGAGGCGGCACTGCCCAAGCTTGCCACCATCGACATGCGGCGTTCGCCGCCGGCGCGCGGCGGTTTCCTGTCGCCGATGCTGCTCGCCAAGATGCGCGAGACGCTTGGCCGGCAGGAGCAATCGCTGCTGTTCCTCAACCGTCGCGGCTATGCGCCGCTGACGCTGTGCCGGGTCTGTGGCCATCGCTTCGGCTGCCCGGTCTGTTCGGCATGGCTGGTCGAGCACCGCTTCCGCGGCCAGCTCATCTGCCACCATTGCGGCCACAACGAGAAGCGCCCCGAGGCCTGCCCGGAATGCGGCACCTTCGATCATCTCGTCGCCTGCGGGCCGGGGGTCGAGCGGATTGCCGAGGAGGTCGTCTCGCATTTCCCCGATGCACGTACCATCGTGCTGTCGTCGGACATGCTCGGCGGGGTCAAGCGGTTGCGGCTGGAACTGGAGGCGATCGCCAACGGCGAGGCCGACATCGTTATCGGCACCCAACTGGTCGCCAAGGGCCACAATTTCCCCAACATGACGCTGGTGGGCGTCGTCGACGCCGATCTCGGCCTCGCCAATGGCGATCCGCGCGCCGCCGAGCGCACCTATCAGCTTTTGTCGCAGGTGACGGGCCGCGCAGGGCGCACGGGCAAGAAGAGCCTGGGCCTGCTGCAGACCTTCCAGCCCGACCACCCCGTCATGCGGGCGATCGTCTCGGGCGATTCGGAAGCCTTCTACGAGCGCGAGATTTCCGAGCGCGAGAAGGCAGCGCTGCCGCCCTTCGGCAGGCTCGCGGGCATCATCGTCAGCGCGGCGACACGGCCCGAGGCCGAGAGCCATGCGCGCGGACTCAGGCGCGCAGCACAGGTTGCGCAGGACGTCCATGTGCTCGGTCCGGCGGAGGCGCCCCTGGCCCTGATCGGGGGACGCCACCGCTTCCGGCTGCTGGTGCAGGCTGACAGGAAGGCTGACATCCAGGGCTACATCCGCGCGCTACTGGCAGCCGGGCCGAAGGTGCGCGGATCGGTGCGGGTCCAGGTCGACATCGACCCGCAGAGTTTCCTGTAGGCGGATCAGGCCGGGGGCGACGCGACCATGCCGAGCAGCGGCGGCTTCGGGCTCGGACCGTACATCGTCCTTTCCAGCGTGTAGCCCGCAGCCTTCAGGCGCACGGCGATCGCGTGCTCTATGGTCGGGATCTGGCCGGCGCTTGGCGGCTCGAAGAACAGGAACAGTCGGCCCCCAGGGGTGAGCAGGGAACTGATCACCTTGAGCTCGCGCGCGGCCTCCAGCCAGAACAGGCTGACGTTGATGGCGAAGACCTTGCCGAAGGCGTGACCGGGACCAGACCAATCCGCCAGGGCGGCTTGAAAGAGCGCCGCCTTGCCGGAAGCGATCGATGCCCGGACTCTCTCCTCCGCCGAATTGACGGCACTACCGGACCGGTCGAGCCCGGTGATGTGGCCATCGACCAGCAGAGGGGCGATCTCGGCCATGGCGACGCCGCGGCCGCAGCCGATTTCCAGCAGGCGGTCGCCCGGTTCGACTTCGAGATGGCCGATCGACCAGGCAATGCGTTGAGGTATGGCCATGGTCCTACCCTGGTGTCGCGGCGGGCGCTGCGAGGGCAAATATACTACTCGCCCGGCAACGATTCGAATGGATTGATATGCGCGATGTCGAGCGGCTCGAAGTGTCTGCCGTTCGCGGTTAGCAACAAGAGGCCGTGCGCTTGGGCTGTTGCTGCTATCAACACATCGGCCAAGCCGGGGTGACGGCCGCGAGCAACCGCTGTATCTTCCATCGCACCGGCGATCCTTGCAACTGAAGCATCGACGGCCAGTAGGCGATCACCAAAGCTGGACAGCAGGGAATCCAGCCATGTGGCCAGCCGATCGGCTCGCGCGATGCCGCCAAAGCGTCGCAACTTACAAATATCCTTCTCCACTTCGGCGACGGTAATGCTGGATAAGTACAGCGTCCGAGCCTCGCCCTGCGCGGTCATCCAATCCGAGATTTCCGGAGAGGTCGCTTTTCTCTCCGGAGCGAACGCCGACAGGACGGACGTGTCCAGCAGGAAGCCTGTCACAGATCAATCTCGCGCATCGGCGAGTCGTTGCGCTCAAACTCCAGCCCTCCGGGGAAGCTCATCAAAAATGTCCCGAGATTGGGTTTTCGATTTGGGTAGAGTCGTTCCGCGTCGCCGACAGGGATAACTACAGCCGCTGGCTTGCCGTGTTTGGTGATAATGGTCGGCTCGCCATTCTCGGCCGCTTCAACTACCGCAGAAAACCCGGCTTTCGCTTCGCGAACCTGCATCTTTTTCACGGGGGCCATCCTTGTAGTTACACGTAGTCATAATATAAACGAGGCGAAATAAAAATGCCAGTGCGTGCCTGGAAGGCTGGTGGCGGACAGGCTTCGCGTTGCGCGCGTTCGCAGGTTATGATCGCCGCGTATTCGCGGCCGGTTCAAAGTGCTAGTGCTTCCGAAGGGACGCGAGGCGCACTAGCCGAGGGGGAAAGATGGAGTTCGCATTTCCGTGGCCGATGAGCCAGGGCGAGTGGTTGGCTTGGAGCTCGGCAGCGGTGACGCTGCTGTTCGGCGTCATCCTCTTCTTCGCCCCGAGGATCGCCTTTCGCCTGCTCAGGCTGCAGGCTCGCCCCGACAATCCCGAAGCGATCGCCCAGGGCCGCGCCACCATGGCGGGCTTCTTTCTCGGCGTCGGCCTGTGCGCGATCCTGCTCGCCCAGCCGTGGCTCTACATGGCGCTCGGCGTGTCGTGGCTGTTCACCGCCTTCGGGCGGATCGTCGCCATGATGTCGGACGGCGCCAACACCCCGTACAACTGGGTAGCCATCGTCATCGAACTGGGTCTGGCGGTCCTACCCCTGGGGTTTGTTTTCGGCTTCTGGCCGTGAATCGCCGTCCGGCAGCAGCCTCAATGCCCAAGATGCGACAATAGTGCCTGAAATGGCTGTTAGAGGACGTGTTGCGGTCCTCAAAAGCCTGTGCTAGACGGCAATCGACTTTCGGCCGGGGGGATGCGGCTGCCGCTAGCTCCGGGGTCAAAAAACGCAGTAAGGTCAGAGATTTAGCTAGAGTCAAACGCTCGCGCCAACAATCTTGCGGCCTGTCAGACAAGAGAAAAGACGGTCCGTGGCCCAATCTTCCTCGCCAATCTCCGGTGTTGCTGAGCGTTATGCTGGATCGCTGTTCGATCTCGCGCTCGAAGCAGGCGCCGTTGCAAAGGTAGAAGCCGACCTTGGTCGTTTCGCCGCTCTGCTTGATGGCAGCGCCGATCTCGACCGCCTGATCAAGAGCCCGGTCTTCTCCGGCGAAGACCAGGAAAAGGCTATCTCGGCGATCGCCGACAAGGCCAAGATCACCGGCCTGGCTGGCAACTTCCTTCGCCTCGTGGCGCGCAATCGCCGCCTTTTCGCCCTGCCCGGCATGATCAAGGCGTTCCGCCAGATCGCTGCCGAGCATCGCGGCGAGACTTCGGCTGAAGTGACCTCGGCGCATGCGCTGACGGCAGCCCAGGAAACGGAACTCAAGGCAGCGCTGAAAAGCGTCGCCGGCAAGGATGTGGCGATCTCGGTCGCCGTAGATTCTTCGCTGCTCGGCGGCCTGATCGTGAAGATGGGCTCGCGCCAGATCGATACGTCGCTCAAAACCAAACTCAATTCGCTCAAGCTTGCACTGAAAGAGGTCGGCTGATGGACATCCGCGCCGCGGAAATTTCCGCAATTCTGAAAGACCAGATCAAGAATTTCGGCAAGGAAGCCGAAGTTACCGAAGTCGGTCAGGTTCTGTCGGTGGGCGACGGTATCGCCCGCGTCTACGGTCTCGACAACGTCCAGGCGGGCGAAATGGTCGAGTTCCCCGGCGGCATCCGCGGCATGGCGCTCAATCTTGAAAGCGACAACGTCGGCGTCGTCATCTTCGGTGCCGACCGCGACATCAAGGAAGGCGACACCGTCAAGCGTACCGGCTCGATCGTCGACGTCCCGGTTGGTCCGGAGCTGCTCGGCCGCGTCGTCGACGCGCTCGGCAATCCGATCGACGGCAAGGGCCCGATCAAGGCCAAGGAACGTCGCCGCGTCGACGTCAAGGCGCCCGGCATCATCCCCCGCAAGTCGGTGCATGAGCCGATGTCGACCGGCCTCAAGGCCATCGACGCCCTGATCCCGGTCGGCCGCGGCCAGCGCGAGCTGGTCATCGGTGACCGTCAGACCGGCAAGACCGCGATCATTCTCGACACCATCCTGAACCAGAAGGCGATCCATCAGTCCGGGCCGGACAAGGAAAAGCTTTACTGCGTCTACGTCGCCGTCGGCCAGAAGCGCTCGACCGTCGCGCAGTTCGTGAAGGTGCTCGAAGAGCGCGGCGCGCTCGAATACTCGATCATCATCGCGGCCACGGCTTCCGATCCGGCGCCGATGCAGTTCCTGGCTCCGTTCGCCGGCTGCGCCATGGGCGAATACTTCCGCGACAACGGCATGCATGCGCTGATCGGCTATGACGATCTGTCCAAGCAGGCCGTCGCTTATCGCCAGATGTCGCTGCTGCTGCGCCGCCCGCCGGGCCGCGAAGCTTACCCGGGCGACGTTTTCTACCTGCACTCGCGTCTGCTCGAGCGTTCGGCCAAGCTGAACGACGAAAACGGCTCGGGTTCGCTGACCGCACTGCCGGTCATCGAGACGCAGGCCAACGACGTCTCGGCTTACATCCCGACCAACGTGATCTCGATCACCGACGGCCAGATCTTCCTCGAGACCAACCTGTTCTTCCAGGGCATCCGTCCTGCCGTGAACGTCGGTCTGTCGGTGTCGCGCGTCGGATCGTCGGCCCAGATCAAGGCGATGAAGCAGGTTGCAGGCTCGATCAAGGGCGAGCTCGCGCAGTACCGCGAAATGGCGGCGTTTGCGCAGTTCGGCTCCGACCTCGATGCAGCTACCCAGCGTCTGCTCAACCGCGGTGCGCGTCTGACCGAGCTGCTCAAGCAGCCGCAGTTCTCGCCGCTGAAGACCGAAGAGCAGGTCGCCGTGATCTTCGCCGGCGTCAACGGCTACCTCGACAAGCTCGCCCTCAACAAGGTTGGCAAGTTCGAGCAGGGCCTGCTGGCTTACATGCGCTCGGAAGGCAAGGACGTCCTCGACGGCATCCGTACGGAGAAGGCGCTCAGCGACGACCTCCGCGGCAAGCTCAAGGGTCACATCGACGCTTTCGCGAAAAACTTCGCCTGACACTGACGGATAAGGCATGGCCTCGCTAAAAGACCTCCGCAACCGTATCGCCTCGGTCAAGGCGACGCAGAAAATCACCAAGGCGATGCAGATGGTCGCCGCGGCGAAGTTGCGTCGCGCCCAGGAAGCTGCGGAAGCCGCGCGTCCCTACTCGCAGCGTATGGGTGCGGTTCTCGCGAACATCGCCCAGGCTGTTGGTGGCGGTGGCGATGCTCCGGCGCTGATGACCGGCACCGGCAAGGACGACGTGCACCTGCTCGTCGTCTGCACCGCCGAGCGTGGCCTGTGCGGCGGCTTCAACAGCCAGATCTCGCGTCTGGCTCGCGACCACGTCCGCAAGCTCCAGGCCTCGGGCAAGACGGTCAAGATCATCACCGTCGGCAAGAAGGGCTACGATGTCCTGCGTCGCGACTTCGCCTCGCTGATCATCGATCGCGTCGAACTGCGCGATGCCAAGCAGGTTGGTTTCGTCCATGCCGACATGATCGCCAAGAAGGTGATCACCCTGTTCAACCAGGGCGCGTTCGACGTCTGCACGCTGTTTTATTCCGAGTTCAAGTCGGTGATCAGCCAGGTTCCGACCGCACAGCAGGTGATTCCGGCTGCGGCTCCGACGGTCAGCACTGATACCGCCACCAGCGGCGGTGCTGTCTACGAATACGAGCCTGAGCCGGGCGAAATCCTCGGCGATCTCATTCCGCGCAACATCTCGGTGCAGATTTTCCGGGCGCTGCTGGAAAATGCTGCTGGTGAAATGGGTGCCAAGATGAGCGCGATGGACAACGCCACGCGCAATGCAGGCGACATGATCAACAAGCTGACGATCACGTACAACCGCCAGCGTCAGGCCCAGATCACCAAGGAACTGATCGAGATTATTTCGGGCGCCGAAGCGCTCTAGCCGCGTGATGGCTCGCCGCAAGGCGGGTCCGCGTGAAACAACGAACGGACACAGAGGTTAGAACGATGGCTAAAGCAGCTACTCCGAAAGCCGCTCCGGCGGCGGAAAAGGCCCCGGCAGCAAAGAAGGCGGCGCCTGCCAAGGCAGCCGCTGCCAAGGTCGAAAAGTCGGCGGTCGTCGCCACGGGCGCTGGCCGCGTTTCGCAGGTCATCGGCGCCGTCGTCGACGTGCAGTTCGACGGTGAGCTGCCGCCGATCCTGAACGCGCTCGAGACGATGAACGGCGGCAACCGCCTGATCCTCGAAGTGGCGCAGCACCTTGGCGAAAACACCGTCCGCTGCATCGCCATGGACATTTCAGAAGGCCTGGTTCGTGGCCAGGCCGTCCGTGACACCGGTTCGCCGATCATGGTTCCGGTTGGCGACGAGACGCTCGGCCGCATCATGAACGTCATCGGCGAGCCGGTCGACGAAGCCGGCCCGGTCAAGACCAAGTCGAAGCGCGCCATCCACCAGGAAGCGCCTGCCTATGTCGACCAGTCGACGGAAGCACAGATCCTTGTCACCGGCATCAAGGTCGTCGACCTGCTGGCTCCTTACGCACGCGGCGGCAAGATCGGCCTGTTCGGCGGCGCCGGCGTCGGCAAGACCGTTCTGATCCAGGAACTGATCAACAACGTCGCCAAGGCGCACGGTGGTTACTCGGTGTTCGCCGGCGTCGGCGAGCGCACCCGCGAAGGCAACGATCTCTATCACGAAATGATCGAATCGGGCGTCAACAAGGACCCGCACGAGAACAACGGCTCGACCGAGGGTTCGAAGTGCGCCCTGGTGTTCGGCCAGATGAACGAGCCGCCCGGTGCGCGCGCCCGCGTCGCCCTGTCGGGCCTGACCATCGCCGAGCATTTCCGCGACCAGGGCCAGGACGTTCTGTTCTTCGTCGACAACATCTTCCGCTTCACGCAGGCGGGTTCGGAAGTGTCGGCTCTTCTTGGCCGTATTCCTTCGGCCGTGGGCTATCAGCCGACGCTGTCGACCGACATGGGCCAGATGCAGGAACGCATCACCACCACCAACAAGGGTTCGATCACCTCGGTGCAGGCCATTTACGTGCCCGCCGACGACTTGACCGATCCTGCGCCGGCGACCTCGTTCGCGCACCTTGACGCGACGACCGTTCTCAACCGCGCGATCTCGGAAAAGGGTATCTACCCGGCCGTGGATCCGCTCGACTCGACCTCGCGCATGCTCGATCCGCTGATCGTCGGCGAAGAGCACTATTCGGTCGCCCGTCGCGTCCAGGAAATCCTTCAGCGCTACAAGTCGCTGCAGGACATCATCGCCATCCTGGGCATGGACGAGCTGTCGGAAGAGGACAAGATCACGGTTGCCCGCGCCCGCAAGATCGAGCGCTTCCTGTCGCAGCCGTTCTTCGTCGCCGAAGTGTTCACCGGTTCGCCCGGCCAGCTGGTTCCGCTCGAAGACACGATCAAGAGCTTCAAGGGCCTGGTCGACGGCGAGTACGATCACCTGCCGGAAGCTGCCTTCTACATGGTTGGCGGCATCGACATGGCGATCGAGAAGGCCCAGCGCCTGGCTGCGGAAGCGGCATAATCATAAAAGCCGCAGCGCGGGCCTTGAGGTCCGCGCTGTTGCACCGATGACTGCCCTTTCGTGGGCAGGTCTGCTCGGAACTCCGTCCAAGCATTTGTGAGACACCATGGCTGAAGCATTCAAATTCGAACTGGTCTCGCCCGAGCGTCTGCTCGTTTCGGAGCAGGTCGAGTCCGTCGTCATTCCCGGTGCGGAAGGCGAAATGACTGTCATGGCTAACCATGCGCCCGTCATGACCACGATCAAGCCGGGCGTCGTGACGGTGAAGGCCGTCGGCGGCAAGGAAGAACGCTACGTCGTGTTCGGCGGTTTCGCCGATATCGTTCCGGCTGGCTGCACGCTGCTTGCTGAATCGGCAACGCCGGTAAAGGATATCGATCGCGCCGAATTGCTGCGCCGTATCCAGGAAGCTCGCGAAGACGTGTCGGATGCCAAGGACGACCAGGTTCGTACCAAGGCGGAATCGTACCTCAATCACCTGTCGACACTGGAAGCCGCGATCTGAGGCCGCTTGCCCAGCGTCGGTAAATTATCAAAAGCCGCCGGTGTCCCGGCGGCTTTTGCATTTTACGGCCCGCCGGGGACGCTGGAAGGCCGCTCACCCGTGGGTCAACGCGCCAGGGTCAAATCCCTTGTCGAGGGACAGGCAATAGCCTTCAGCGTGTCGTAGTTACCAACATGGCCTCGCTGCGGATGGTCAAGTGCGCGCTAAGGCATTGAACCGATAAGGCAACGCAAGGCACCTAGCGCTTGCCTCAGGCAGCCAGCCAACTGCAAGTATCAAGCGTTCGCAAATAGTTACCTGCTGAAATCAAATCTGTGCAATGGCGCTGCCAAACTCATGGAGTCTGTTCAGCGTTTGACATACATTCAGCCGCGAATCGTACGCCGGACGGGGGTCAAAGGCAACGAGGTCAGGAAAACCTTAGGTGAAGGGAATTATACTAGCAGGCGGTAGTGGAACTAGACTCTACCCGGCCACTCTTGCAGTATCAAAACAGATATTGCCAATATATGACAAGCCAATGATCTATTATCCGCTCGGCGTTCTCATGCTGGCGGGTATACGGGAAATCCTTGTTATTTCGACTCCACGCGACTTGCCGCAGTTCCAGCAGCTTCTCGGCGATGGTTCGGCGTTTGGCGTGTCGTTTTCCTATGCGGTCCAGCCGTCCCCCAACGGCTTGGCTGAGGCCTTCATCATTGGACGCGAGTTCATCGGCACCAGTCCGGTGGCGCTCATACTCGGCGACAACATCTTCTATGGCGACGGCCTGTCGGAGCGTTGCCGGGCCGCGGTCGCGCGTGAGGACGGTGCGTCAGTCTTCGCCTATCAGGTCGAGGACCCTCAGCGCTATGGTGTCGTAACCTTCGATAGGGCGACACAGCGGGCGCTTTCGATCGAGGAAAAACCAGTGCAGCCGCGTTCGAACTGGGCGGTCACGGGGCTCTATTTCTACGACAATCCGGTTGTCGATATTGCTGCGTCAATCAAACCTTCGGCGCGCGGCGAGCTTGAGATCACCGACGTCAATCGGACTTATCTCGAGCAGGGCAATCTGCATGTCGTCCGGCTTGGAAGAGGCTATGCCTGGCTCGACACCGGCACCCATGACAGCCTGCACGACGCCTCTTCCTTCGTACGCACGATCGAGCACCGCCAAGGCATCAAGGTCATGTGTCCCGAAGAGATCGGCTTCGAACTGGGTTGGCTCAGCGAAGAGCAGGTTCTCCGCCGGGCCGCCTCGCTCGGCAAGACCGACTACGCGCGCTATCTCGAGCGCCGGGTTCGGGAGATCGCCTATGGTTGAGGTGCGAGAGCTCGGGCTGGATGGTGTTTGCGAGATCCGGCCAGCCAAGATCGAGGATGCGCGCGGGTTCTTTTCCGAGACATGGAACGCGGCAAAACTGGCGCACGCCGGTATCGCGGTGGACTTTGTGCAAGACAACCAATCCCTTTCGCGGGATCGCGGCGTGATGCGGGGGTTGCATTTCCAAACACCGCCCTTCGCGCAGGACAAGCTGGTGCGCGTGCTACGGGGTTCGATCTTCGACGTTGCGGTCGACATAAGAAAAGGTTCGCCGAGCTTCGGCAACTGGGTCGGGTTGACCCTCTCGGACAAGGACTGGAACCAGATCCTGGTGCCCAAGGGGTTCGCGCACGGCTTTGTCACGCTCGAGCCGGACACCGAGGTCGTCTACAAGGTTTCTGCCCCTTATTCGCAGCCGCATGACCGGTCGATCCGATTCGACGATCCCGACATCGGGATCGAATGGCCGCTAGCTGCCGCAGAGATGGTGCTGTCCACCAAGGACGCGACGGCACCCTACCTGGCCGAAGTCGAAACCGGGTTCGTATACGCATGAGACAAGCTCCGCAGACTGTCCTGGTCACTGGTGGTGCCGGTTTCATCGGCTCTGCCGTCTGCCGACATCTGGTCGGCACGGGCAACTTTCGGGTCGTCAACCTCGACAAGCTGACCTATGCTGGGAACCTGGCGTCTCTGCGCGAGATAGAAGGGAATTCCAACTACCTCTTCCGTCAGGCCGATATCTGCGACACAGACCGCGTGCGCCAAATTCTGGCTGACGAGAAGGTCGACCTAATCATGCACCTGGCGGCTGAAAGCCATGTCGATCGGTCGATCGACGGGCCGATGGACTTCGTCACCACTAATGTTGTCGGCACCGCAAGCCTGCTGTCGGCGGCACTCGATCACTGGCGCAGCCTGAGCGAAGAGCGACGCAAGGGTTTCCGCTTCCACCATGTCTCGACGGACGAGGTCTTTGGCGACCTGCCTTTCGATTCCGGCGTGTTCACCGAGGAATCGCCCTACAAGCCGTCATCGCCCTATTCGGCCTCGAAGGCGGCATCCGACCACTTCGTCCGTGCCTGGCACGAGACCTATGGGCTGCCTGTCGTCCTTTCCAACTGCTCCAACAACTACGGACCCTATCATTTTCCGGAAAAGCTGATCCCATTGGTGATCGCCAACGCACTTGATGAGCGGCCCCTGCCCGTCTACGGCAAAGGCGCCAATGTGCGCGACTGGCTGTTCGTCGAGGACCACGCCAGGGCACTGGAAGCGGTGCTGACAAAAGGCAAGGTTGGCGAGAGCTACAATATCGGCGGCCGGGCCGAGCGCACCAATCTCGAGGTCGTCGAGACGATTTGTTCGCAGCTCGACGCCTGCAGACCAAGGGCTGGTGGCCGCTCGCACCTCGACCTCATCGCCTATGTTGCCGATCGCCCGGGCCACGACCGCCGATATGCCATCGACCCGACCAAGAGCGAACGGGAACTCGGCTGGGCACCCAAAGAGACATTCGAGAGCGGTCTGGAGAAAACCGTCGACTGGTACCTGGCGAACGGCTGGTGGTGGCGTCCGATACGCGCGCAACAGTTCGACGGGAGCAGGCTTGGACTGGTGCGGTCGACGTGAGAATTCTGGTGACAGGAACGTCAGGACAGCTGGCAAGCTCGCTCGCAGCGCGGGCACGGGGGCAGGCGGAGATCGTGCTGGTCGGTCGCCCCGATCTCGACCTCGAAAACCCGGCGACGTTTGCTCCGGTCCTGAACTCGGTCGCGCCCGGCATGGTCATCAATGCGGCGGCCCACACAGGGGTCGACCAGCAGGAAGACGAGCCCGAAAGAGCTTTCAGGATCAACGCCGAGGCTCCGGCGGAGTTGGCACGACTGACCAGGCTTGCCGGCATTCCGATTGTCCAGATTTCCACGGACTACGTCTTCGATGGCAGGTCGAGCAGGCCTTATGTCGAAGCTGACAGGCCCACTCCGCAGACGATCTATGGTCGCAGCAAGCTCGCCGGCGAAGAGGCGGTGCGTGCCGGCAATCGGGATCACATGGTGGTCCGCACGGCCTGGGTGGTCAGCCGCTATGGCCGCAATTTCGTCAAGACGATGCTGTCCCTGGCTGCTGCACGTGACCGGTTGCAGGTGGTGGCAGACCAGTTTGGCAATCCGACCTGCGCCGATGACCTGGCCGATGGCCTGTTGGCGGCGGCAAGCATCTGGCGCAAGCGAGGTGGCTTCCCGCAAGATCTCTACCATCTTGCCGGCCAAGGCCGCGCGAGCTGGTATGAGCTGGCAAGCCATGTGCTCGCGGCCAGTGCCTTGCTTGGAGGGCCATCGGCAGTGGTCGAGCCAATCAGCAGCGAGCAATGGCCTACCAAGGCAGCCCGCCCAGCGAACTCGGAGCTGAACTCGGACGCCTTCGATCGCGATTTCGGATTTAGAGCGGGGGACTGGCGGGAGAGGGTTGTGGAAATTGTTGATCTACTTGGTGCCGGAATCAAATAAATGATTGGGCTATTGGCGTGGTGACATCATCTCGAATTAGCTACTGGCTAAAGGACAATGGTACCCAAAATTTTGGAGATTACCTTACCGAGTTTCTCTTAGAGGAAGTGTTCTATCCGCTTGGTATGAGTGCGAAGTCAATACATCTTATTGGAAGTGTCATCGATGACATGTTTGTCGATATGGATAGTCCAAGTGGGGAAGAATCTGAAGCCAAGACTATCTTTTGGGGATGCGGTGTACGTCAGCCAGGCGGGCTCTCTGCCAAGGGCCGGGAGCGCGCGTTGATCCTTAGTGTTCGCGGCCCATTGTCGGCCACCGAACTACGCCTTGAGGATAGCGTACCGTTAGGCGACCCGGCCTTCGTGCTCCCAGCGTTGTATTCGCCCGGTAGGGTTTCTGACTTCAAGGGACGGTCGGTTTGCATACCTCATTTCCATGATCAACGAACCGACCAAGAACTAAAGAAAATAAGTGGCTGCGATTTGGTCATCCGCCCAAATATAAAGCCTAGCATAGAGGAAATTCATCGATTTATTGACGAGCTTACCAGCTCGAACTTCGTGCTCTCGGCGGCCATGCATCCTGCCTTGGTAGCTGCTGCGTACAATCGGCCATTTGCATTTTGGGACAATGGTAGCATCGACTTGCCTTTCAAATGGAACGACGTCGCTGCAACGATGGGTATAGAAGCAAAATTTGCATCTGATCTAAAGGGCGCGAAGAAGATTTACCGACATTCCATAGCGCCGTACTTAAAAATACCTGAGCTCCTGCCTTCACTGATGAGGGCGCCTATGTTGCTTCGACCTTACGCCCTAATGAAGGTGGCTTCATACGAGTCTAAGTTGCCTGGATTTTACTCGTCATTTGAAAAATTTGACTTACCATATCTGGATATGAAGAAAGATCTTAAATATATATCGGCCTCAAATGAGGAGATGCACTACGAGGTAAATCAATGCAAAAAGTCGTTGGCAACTGTACTGGCAGCACGTCAAGAGGTTGATGTTGTTCTTGATGATGTACAGAAAAAGCTATTGCAATCGCGCATCGATGAGGAAAAACTTCGTCAAGAAGTAAGAGCTTTTCAGGCGCTTACACCAATTTTAGGCAATCCCTCGGAGATTCATATGGAGCGCTTACCAAGCGATGGACGCCGGATCAAGATTGGTCCGCTAAAGATTAGGCGCCCGAGTGCCCGACGTCTTAAACAGAAGCTGATGAGAATCATGTCTCGGGCTAGGACGAAGATTGACCCTGTTGCACAGCAAGCTTTGTTAAGGTTTGATGATGCGCGGCCGACGGTTCTGATGGTCGACGGCGTATATCCGCGGCCAGATCGAGACTCTGGTTCTGTCGATGCAGTAAATTTCATTCAAATATTCCAAGAGCTTGGGTTCAGGGTGATTTTTTTTGCCGATACGGAATACACCGAGGAATCGCCTTACCGAGAAAATCTGGAAGAGATGGGGGTCAATTGTATTTGCGCCCCTGCGTATTGGTCCGTGGAAGAGTTTTTGCGCGCGCATGGCGGGCGAATTGACGTCGCGTTTCTGTCGCGAGTCTATTGTGGTGGACGGATCATCGAGGAGGTACGGCGGAATTGCGGCGATGCAAAAATTGTCTTCAATACAGTCGATCTACATCACATACGCGAGGAGCGCGAAGCGCGGATGCGTGGGGACCGGAAGGCTATCAATCGTGCGCAAGGCACGCGCGAACGGGAGCTTGCCGTAGCGCGTCTGGCTGACGTAACTATTGTTGTGTCACACGAAGAGCGCCGGTTACTAAATCAGGTAATTCCTGGCACGCCTGTGTCGGTGGTGCCATTAATTCGTGGAGTGCCTGGCCGAAAGAGCGGTTACCTTGAGCGGAGCGGGATTGGTTTTATTGGCGGATATCTTCATCGCCCGAACACCGACGCAGTGACATTCTTTCTTGATCAAGTATGGCCCGAAGTTCGCAAGAGGTTACCCGAAGTAAAATTCTATGCGATGGGCGCTGACATGCCAGAGCATATCCGCACAAGAAAGGACGCCGGCTATGTGGCGGTGGGGCACGTATCGGATCTCGCAGAGTCATTGGAGCAAATTCGCGTAATGGTGGCGCCTCTTAGGTATGGGGCTGGAGCCAAAGGCAAAGTAGTTACGAGTCTTGCTCACGGAGTGCCTTGCGTAGTCACCAAGGTAGCGGCAGAGGGGATGGCCTTAGTTCATGGGCAGTCGGTTCTCATTGCTGATTCGCCGGGTGAACTCGCCGAGCAACTTGTTCGCCTTTACACGGACGAAGGTCTCTGGAATGAGCTGTCCGATGGTGGCTACTCGTTGATATCTGAAGAGCACAGTTTCTCCAAGGGGCGCGAGAATATTCGAGAAATTCTTCTAGAAATAGGTTCCGCATTTCCCGGTGGTGGGGTCAGTGGTGTGGATATTGATCTGTCTCATCCGGGTACAAGAAGATGATATTCTTTACTATCGCGTCAAGAAATTTCTTCAGTTATGTTTTGACTCTGCACGAAAGCCTGCAGAGGCACCATGGTCCTGTCAAATTCTATGTAGCGGTCTGCGATGACTTGACTGATTTTGACAAGGATCAATTCCCCTTCACTATTATTGAAATTGACGATTTAGGAATCCCAAATCTCAAAGAGATGTCTGGAAAATACAACATAACTGAACTAAATACATCTATTAAGCCGTTTGTTTTCCTGTATTTGTTTGATAAATTTCCCGAGCAGATCGTCACGTATTTGGATCCGGACATTTTCGTCACTGGACGGTTCGAAGAGTTGGAAAGTGCGTTCGTGGCGGGTGCGAACTGTGTGCTGACTCCGCATGTGCTCGAGCCAGCGGAATATGCCGAAATGGAAGACCGGCAGTTTCTGCGTTACGGGGTTTACAATCTTGGCTTTTGCGCCTTGCGCGACACTCCGCAAGTGCGGCGGGTGGCGTCATGGTGGGGAAGGCGATTGGAGTCCCTCTGTGTCATCGATCTGCCGGGCGGTTTGTTCGTGGATCAGAAATGGGCGGACCTTTTGCCGGCTTATATCGATCACACCGTTGCGCTCAGGCATCCTGGATACAATGCGGCATATTGGAACTTGTCGCAGCGGAGGATTCGCTATCTCGACCAAGAGTGGGTCGCAAATGGTCAGCCACTTCGTTTCTTTCATTTCAGTGGGAATAAGATTGAAGACTACGAGGTGTTCTCTCGTCATAGTTCACAGTTCACAACTAAGAATATTGGTGAGTTAAATCATCTCTTGAGCGAGTATCGTGACGCCGTTTATCGCAATGGTCACGAATATTACTCGCGCATTCCTTACGCATTTAGTTGGAATGGAGCGGCAGGGCAGAATATTCACACGCCCAGTGCGATTTCTGTCGAGCGTATGCGGGGTGGCGAAGCCGTGCGCCCCCATCTGCCGGTTGCACGGCACCGGTCGCTGGAGGAGTTCATCTCCAGTCGCGCCCAGCTAACTTCAATTCTTGCGCGGCGCCGGGAAGCCGAGGTCAGCCGAATACCATTCGGCCAATATGCCTTCACGCTAGACGGGGTCTGCTCCTGTTGTGGTCATCGTGGGGGGTTTCAGGTCAGCGGGATGTATTCGTCGGCAACCTTGGATGACGGCAGAACCTATCCCAACTGGCGCGAACATCTCGATTGTCTGTCCTGCCGCCTAGTGAATCGCGTACGTGCGTCACTTCATTTGCTTCAACAGGAATTTAAGCCGAACCGCAACGCATCGATCTACATTACGGAAAGAATAACGCGGACATACGATTGGCTTAGGTCTAAGTATCCCAAAACTGTCGGAAGCGAATATTTCACTACGGGCCAGAAATCTGGCGATGTTGTTGAGGGCATCATTCATCAAGATGTGCAGAGCCTTTCTTTTGAGGATAATGTATTTAATTATATATTAACGTTTGATGTTTTGGAGCATGTCCCCGATCATGCCGCCGCGCTGCGCGAGTTTTTCCGGTGCTTAGCGCCGGGCGGAACGCTAATGATCACCGTCCCATTTCAATCAACAGTTTATGACTACAAGATCCGTGCTGTGCTGAAAAGGGATGGGAACATCGATCACCTTCTCGAGCCGGAGTACCATGGCAATCCTGTGGACATGAATGCGGGGTCCTTATGTTTCCGTTACTTCGGTTGGCGTCTGCTGGATGAGCTCCGGACGATCGGTTTCGAAGATGCAGAAGTGCTGAGCTATTGGTCTGAACAACTTCTGCATTTTGGAGACTCACAATTACTTATCGTAGCGCGCAAGCCGGCGGAGGGCGGAAGGGATGCCTCTCATAGCATCAGGCTGTTTGCCGATGATGTCGTAGCAGGCGGCCAGCCCAGGGAGGTTCCGCCTCAAGCGCGGCCGGCCACGCGTCAACCGAATCTAGCAAGTCTTTTCGAGGAACGCATGACAAAGAAAATCGAGAATTATCTGGCGAACGGACGGCAAGTGGAAGGTTGGCTTAATTCGTTCGATGCCTCGATCATACATAAGCTAAGCAAACATCAGTCTCATCTGGGCATCAAAGGAAGCCTGGGAGAGATAGGGGTGCATCATGGAAAGCTATTCATATTGCTGAAACTATGTGCCGGCGAACAAGAGAATACGTATGCGATTGATGTGTTTGAAGAGCAGCACTTGAACGTTGATGGTTCTGGGTTTGGAAACTCCAAAATATTCGAGAGTAATGTATTAAAATGGACTGGAGATATTAGTGGTCTTCAGATAGTAAAGGCGGACTCCAGAATTATTGATGCTGATACTATATTGAAAATAAGCGGGCCCGCGCGAATGTTGTCCGTCGATGGAGGGCATACGGAGGAGTGCACGCTGAGCGATCTGCGGCTGGCGGAGAAATTGATTTCAAATAACGGTGTTGTCGTGCTCGATGATCTTTTCAATCGCGAGTGGCCCGGCGTGATGGCGGGGTTTTCGCAGTATCTGTCTGCAGGCGGCATTCTGAAGCCGTTCGCCGTCTCGTCCAACAAGACCTATCTTGCACATCTTTCAGAACACGACGCGTATCGAGGTTTCGGGCGTGACGCTGGTATCTTCATTCCACGTTGTGCGACGGTCTTTGGGACCGAAGTGGACGTGTGGTTGGAGAGGCCTTATGAGGCCCCCACTTCTTTGCCGGAGACCGAGGCCCAGGAACCCAAGAAAGTCTCCGGGGGGTTGCTCCGCGCATTTAGACGGCTATCTGGAGTTTAGTTGCGGGAGTAGCCTCCTCGATCACAGCGTCTCATCAGCAAGAAGAAACCGTGATCGGACATGTATTGCCGATCAAAGCCTGATGCCTATGATTCAGGGGGCCGGCTTGCCGAGGGGCGTGGCTGACTAGCGGGAATAAGATGCGCAAGGGGTGCTCAATCATGGTTTCATTCTGGGATGGCGACTTTGAATTTTAGTGAGCGCCAACGCATGTTGCGTACGATGCCATGAACCTCGACATCGATCTGATCGTCGTCAGCTATAACAGCGGTTCGGTTCTCGAGCCGTTTCTTCGCAGCATCCCCGACTTTGTGAATGTCATCGTTGCCGACAATGGCAGTTCGGACAACTCAGTTGCGGTAGCTGCTGCTGCCGGCGCTGAGGTTGTCGAGATAGGTGAGAACGTCGGCTATGGCAGTGCCTGCAACGTCGGTGCGGCTGCAAGCGACGGAGCATTCCTGCTGTTCGTCAATCCCGACATTCGGTTCGAGCCCGGCGCCATCGAGGCGCTGGTGTCGGCTGCGGCTTCCTACCCAGATGCTGCTTTCAATCCGCGTTTCTATTCAGGCACGCGGCGCCGTTTCAGGCGCTGGTCGCGGTTGCTGCCGGCCTCCGATTTCTGGCATGGGTCGCCGCCCGACTACGATTGTGAAGTACCGGTTCTGCATGGCGCGTGCATCTTCATACGCCGCAAGCATTTCAAGCAGGTCGGCGGCTTCGACCAGAACATATTCCTGTTCCATGAGGACGATGACCTCAGCTTGCGGCTGCGGCAGGCTGGCGTTGAGCTTCGTCTCGCTGCTGCGTCTATCATCGATCATGCCGAAGGCGGCTCCAGCGCGCGCTCGCCCCAGTCCGGTCGCATCAAGGGCGAGGCCATGGGTCGCTCGCTCGTCTATGTCATGAACAAGCATCATATGCGTCTCGACCTGCCGGCGGAGCGGCATCGCTCGTGGCTCAAGCTGATGGCACCCCATGTGCTGTTCAGCAATGTGCGCCGTTCCAAGCTTCTGGGCTTCCTGCGCGGCCTCAACGCCGGCTCGATGGACAATGCCGGCGGGCATTCATGAGCGAGCGGGCCAGTGCTCCATGGCGCGAGGAGGTGTCGTGGCCGCGCAAGCTGTGGGCCAAATTGCGCCGTGCCGTCCGGCCCGGAACGGGGCGTCCCGCTGCGGCGGGCGACATGTACGATTGCTACGTCGGCAATGCGATGGGACGTTATCCGCAGGCTGACCACGTGCAGATTTCAGGCGAGAAGCTGCCGCAGGCCGATGTTCGGCTGATTGCCTATTACCTGCCGCAGTACCATGCGATTGCGGAAAACGACGCGTGGTGGGGCAAGGGGTTCACCGAGTGGCGCAACGTGGCGCGCGCATTTCCTGTCTTCGAAGGCCATTATCAGCCGCGGATGCCGGGGGAACTTGGTTACTACGACCTGCGCTTGCCGGAAGTCATGGAACGGCAGGTCGAACTTGCCAAGCTCTATGGCATCTCGGCCTTCTGTTTCCATTTCTACTGGTTTGGCGGCACGCGGCTGCTCGAGGGGCCGCTTGACCACTATCTGGAGACAACGAGCCTCGAACTTCCGTTCTGCCTCTGCTGGGCCAACGAGACCTGGTCGCGGCGCTGGTCTGGCCGCGAGCAGGATGTGCTCATGCCACAGAGGCATTCGGCGGAAGACGATATCGCGGTCATTCACGGCCTCGACAAATATTTCCGCGACGAGCGCTATCTGAAGATCGAAGGCAAGCCGGTTTTCACGATCTATCGCGCCAGCCTTTTCCCTGACCTCAAGGCAACCATCACGCGTTGGCGCGGCGAAATAGAAAGGATGGGCTATCCTGGGATCTATTTGATCGCGACAAATGCGTTCGACTTCGCCGGCCACGAGCAATATGGCTTCGACGCCCTGTCGGAGTTTCCGCCGCACCAAATCCGTACAACCAACATCGAAAACAGCCTGGCCGTCTCGCATTTCAGAGACGGTGGCCGCATTCGAAACTATGCCGATGTCGTGACGGCCGAAAAGGCCAAGCCGACCGGGCAAGGCGTCGTCCATCCCGGCGTCATGCCATCATGGGACAACAGCGCGCGTCAGCCACGTTCCGCCCAGATCTACCACGGATCGACACCCAGGCTGTTCGAGGAATGGCTGACGCACGCCATGCAACGCACAACGAAAAATCCTCCGGACCAGCGGCTGGTTTTCATCAATGCCTGGAACGAATGGGGCGAGGGTGCCTATCTGGAGCCCGATCTGAGATATGGCTATGCCTATCTCGATGCTTGTGCCGCTGCCATTCGCACCTATGCAAGCCAGGCAAGGGTTAACGCCACCGAGACCTGATCTTTCGCGACGCCATGTCCGGGGATCGTCGGGCGCATGTGCGTCACGCCGCCAGCGCCTCCTTGCGGGCAACAAGGCGTGCACCGGTGTCGGCGTCGAACAGATGCACGTGGTCCAGATCGGGGATCACGGAAATGGTCTGCCCCGGCCGCACGTCGATACGCTCGCGGAACACGCCCACGACATTGTTGTCGCCCAATTTGGCGAAAACCTGGGTCTCAGAGCCGGTCGGTTCGATCACCTCTACCGTGAGCGGGACGGCATTGGCGCCGCCAAGCACGAAGTGCTCTGGGCGGATGCCGTAAATCGCCTGGCGACCGGCACCGTCGGCCGGGATGTTCTTGAGCGGCAGCTTGTAGCCGTCATCGGTGATGAAGGTCTTGCTGCCATCGGCAGCGATGCGTCCACTTAGAAAGTTCATCGCCGGCGAGCCGATGAAACCCGCAACGAACAGGTTGACCGGGCGGTCGTACAGGTCGAGCGGCGTACCGATCTGCTCGACGATCCCGTCATGCATCACCACGATCCTGTCGGCCATCGTCATTGCCTCGATCTGGTCGTGGGTGACGTAGACGGTGGTCGTCTTCAGCCGCTGATGCAGGGCCTTGATTTCGGTGCGCATCTGGACGCGCAATTTGGCGTCGAGGTTCGAAAGAGGCTCGTCGAACAGGAAGACCTGCGGGTTGCGCACGATGGCGCGGCCCATGGCAACGCGCTGGCGCTGGCCGCCGGAGAGCTGGCGGGGATAGCGCTGGAGCAGTGCCGTCAGGCTCAGCATCTCGGCGGCGTTGCGAATGCGCGTGTCGATGTCGGCCTTGGGAATGCGGGCGAGTTGCAGAGAAAAGGCCATGTTGTCGTAGACGGTCATATGCGGATAAAGCGCATAGGACTGGAACACCATGGCGACGTCGCGGTCCTTGGGGGCGACGTGGTTGACGACGCGACTGCCGATCTGGATGTCGCCGTCGGTAACGGTTTCAAGGCCGGCGATCATGCGCAGCAGCGTCGACTTTCCGCAGCCGGAGGGGCCTACGAGAATGACGAATTCGCCGTCGGGAATGTCGATCGACACGCCGTGCAGGACGGCAGTCGTTCCATAGGATTTGCGGACGTCGCGGATATCGATCTGGGCCATCTTCTGTCTCTCCCTCGGGGTGGCGTTGGTGGAATTCGATCGGCGCAAGGCGGGCCCAGCGCCGGTCGCAGCGTCAGTCGACCGCAGGCGGCAGCGGCAGCTCGATCGGCTCGTCGAAGGTGCGGCTGAGCTTGCCCCAGCCCGGGTCGCGCATATGGCCTTGCAGGCCGGCGCGCTCGACCAGGGCGCGCGCCTCGCGTTCGCCGAAATCGAGTGCATCGCGCACATTGGTGGTCAGCACCTTTCGATCCTGCATCAGGACCTTGCCGTCGACGATGACGGTATCGACGTCCGATCCGACGGCCTGGTACATCAGGCGGTGCACGAACATCCAGTTGGGCGTCAGGTGCGGCTGGCGCATGTCGAGTATGGTGACATCGGCCTTCTTGCCAGCCTCGAGCGAACCGATCTCGTGTTCGAGCCCGAGCGCCCTGGCCGCGTCCACGGTGATCATCTCGAGCAGCTTGCCGGGTGGCAGGAGATACTGGTCGGCATGCAGGAACTGCTGGCCGAACTGTGCCATGCGCGCCATTTGGAACATGTCGAACGGCCGGCGCGGCGCGGTCCCGTCCGAGGTGATGGCGACGTTCACGCCCTTCGAGATCATGTCGAGGATCGGAGCGCGGCCACCGGGCGAATGGGTCATGTGGGTGCCGGTCTCTGCAAGGATATCGACCTCCTCATGCGACAGGCCGATGCAGTGCTGCAGGTGCACGTCCGGGCCGAGAAGGGCGTTTTCCTTGTCCTGGAAAGCCATGCGGACATGGCCGGCGAAGGCGTCGGAATGGATGCGCACACCCCATTTGCGGGCGGTCTCGCGCACACGGCGCGCCTGCATGCGGTCGTCGTCGGTGAGCCTGGTCGCCTTGTCGGGCGTCGTCGGGTTGGACGGGTCGACTGAAGGCACGATGGTGAACGGGGTCAGGTAGACCTTGATGCGGCCATCGGCGCTGCCATTGCAGGCCTCGATCACCGCCTCAGCGCCTTCGATCATCTCTTCGAAGCTGACGTTCCGGCGCTCCGGCTTGCCGGTCTCCCAGCGCGTGACCGGATGCGGCCAGGGCAGTCCGGCCGGCCCGACGCAGAGGATCTCGCGAATACCCACTTCCGAATAGGCGCGGGCATGATTGATGCCGAACACCGGATCGTCGCTGCGCGGCATCGAGGCGATGATGCTGGCGCCGGTGGTAACGCCTGCCCGAAGGCGTTCGAGGCCTGAAACCAGACCGTCGGCGTACCAGAAGTCGCGCGTCGTGTAGTGGAAGTAGGTCGGGGTGACGATGCGCATCCACACCGACGGGCTGTCGGCGCCGATCGTCTTGATCAGCGAATGGCCGGCATGGCCGTGGGCGTCGACGAGACCCGGGATTATCAGCTTGCCCTTGCAGTCGATCACCTTCTTGCCGGCATGCTTTGGTTCGAGGTCGGCCGAGGTGCCGACCTCGACGATGCGGTCACCTGAAATGGCAACCGCGCCGTCCTCGATGATGCGGCGCTCGCGGTCGACGGTGATGACGGTGCCGTGGAGGAGCAGAAGGTCGGTCATGGCTGGAATCTCCTGAGGGCATGCGGCAGGCGTTCGATCGGCGTGTCCTGGTTCCAGCGCATCTCGCGCCGTCCGAAGCTGGTGGCCATGGCAAGCACCGAAGCGTATTCGACAAGGACGATGTCGGGTTGCGCGGCCAGCCATGCCGGATCGAAGACGGGCATGGCGAACTGGCCACTGTGCATCTCGACCCACACCCGGGCCTCGGGCATCAGCGCAATGATCGTTTCCCAGTCGAGAACGCCTTCGCCAACAGGTGCCAGGTAGCGGCGGATGCCGCCTTCCTGGAAACGGACGATGGCGTCGTCGACGTGAACCTGGGCGACGTAAGGCGCTACGCGGCGTGCTGCCTCGACGGGGTCTTCGAGCCGACAGACGACATTGACCGGATCGAAGGCGATGCCGAGGAGATCCGGGCCGACAGTCCTGACCAGCGCAACGACCTCCGAAGTGGTGATCTCCTCATGGGTCTTCAGCAGCAGCTTCGACTTGCACTCACGCAGCACCGGCGCGCAGCGCAGCAACATTGCCGCGAGCGCATGGCGCTGGTCGTGCCAGCTCACGGTTTCATGGAAACGCTCCTCGATCATGCCGATGACGAAGAACATGTCATGGATGCCGATGTCGGCGGCGAGGCGAACCAGGCGTTTGACGCCCGTCTCCAGATCGCCGCCGCCTGCCTTGGCTATGGGCTCGCCACGGAAAGGCAAGGCAGGGTTGAGCACACCCAGCATCGACGAGATGTAGAGGCCAAGACGGTCGGCTTCGGTACGCACCGCGCGCAGTTCTGCCGGATCGAGCGTGGGGCTCAGGTCGAACAGCGAATTGAACAGGACGCCCTTGAGGCCCATCTGCGCGGCTGCCTGCAAGGCTGTGCGCGCGTCCAGGTTCCGGCCTTCAGGCAATGAACTCTTGACGATGCCGATCATGCTGCGGCCTCGAGCGGAAGCTGCAGTTCAGCGCAGACGGCGCGAAGGTGGGCCGTGCTCTTCTTGATGGTGGCAACGGACTCCTCGTAGTCGAACGGTGCGGCGACATAGGCGTCCCAGCTCGCCACTTCGCCCGACGCGATACGGCCGCTGTAGGCCTGCACGAGTTCGAGGAAGGCAGCATACTCCTCGATGCTGAGATCCGGATGGTTCGCCAGCCAGTCGCGATCGAATACCTCCAGCAAGGTGTGGCGCGGCACGAAGTTTGCCTCGCGCGGGCCGGCGCATTCGAGCGACAGGTTCAGCGTCGGGTTGTGCGCTGCCAGCATTTTCAGGACCTCGCGGAAATCGACAACGCCATCGCCGCAGGCGCGCGCCTGGATGGTGACGCCGCCGGGGACATGGGCGAGATAGGCATCCTTGATATGCGTCTGCCTGACATAGGGAGCGACACGGCGGGCGGCGAAGACCGGGTGTTCGGCGCGCTGCATCGGGTTGAGCGTGTCGAGCACGACGCCCATGACGTCTTCGCCCACGGCCTCGATCAGCCGCAGCAGCTCGAAGGTCGTGATCTCCTCATGCGTTTCCATGTTCATATGCACGCCGAGGTCACGGGCAATCGGTGCGAGCTTGAGGAGGAAGGTCTTCGTCGCCTCAAGCTGCTCCGGCCAGGTCACGTCAGTGCGGAAGCGGTCGTAGGCAAAGCGGGCGCTGTAGACGGGCTTGTAGTTGGCGGTGGCGATCCAGAGCTCGGTACAGCCGATGGCAACGCAGGCTTCCATCATCCGTCGGAACCCCAGAACAATGTCGCCATCGCCGACCAGGCGGAGTTCGGGCGCTTCCGGGCTGGCATAAGGATTGACCTTGCCGAGGCCGGTTTCGACATACATGCCAAGCTCGTCGGCGCGGGTCCGAATGGCGCGAAGTTCGCCGAGATCGAGCGTCGGGCTCATGTCGAGCACGGTGCGGTAGAACAGGCCGGCCATGCCAAGGCTCTTGCCGTGGTCGAGACTGCCGACGGGGCCGCGTTTTGCTGCCTCGGGTATCTTGCGGCCGTCGATGCCAATCCTCATGCCGGATTTTCCTCTTTCAGGTTCGTTGTGCGGTCGGCGCCAGCGCGGCGCCGGGTTATTTCATTCCTGACGTGACCAGGCCGCGGACGTAGTAGCGCTGCAGCACGATCGACAGGATGACGAGCGGGATCGTCACGGCGGTTGCCGCTGCAAACAGCGGGCCATCCATTGGCGAGTTGGGGATCGACTTGAGGTTGGCGATGGCAACCTGGGCGATCTGCTTGTTGGGGTCCTGCATGATGACAAGCGGCCAGAGATAGGCGTTCCACGACCAGATGAACTGGATCAGCACCAGCGTTGCCAAAGTGGGGCGTACGTTGGGCAGGGCGATGGAAAAGAAGATGCGCAGCGGGCTCGCGCCATCGAGTCGGGCGGCTTCCTCCATCTCGACCGGGATATCGCGGAAAGCCTGTCGCATCAGGAAGATGCCGAAGGGGTTGCAGGCGAATGGCAGGAAAAGTGCCGGGTAGGTGGAGACCAGGCCGAACCAGTGCATGATCCGGTAGAGCGGCACGATGATCGCCTCGACGGGCACGAAGGCCGTCAGCAACAGCAGCCCGAACACGACGTCGCGGAACGGAAAGTTGAGGCGGGCGAAAGCGTAGCCGGCGAGGGATGAAGTGATCACCGCGACGCTGACCTGGCCGCAGGCGGCGATCAGCGTGTTGAGCAGGTTGCGCTGAAAATTCAGCTCGCTGAAGAGATAGACGTAGTTCTCGAGCGTCGCCTTCAGCGGTACGAAGGACGACCATGACAGCGGGTAGGTCCCGGTGATGATGTCATCGGTCGACTTGAGCGACGACATTGCCGCCCAGAGGATCGGAAAGGCGAATACTGCGCCGACCACGGCGAGCAGCAGGATGCTGGCGCCACGATGCAGGAAGGCAGCCCGGCGCGCGGTGCGGTCAACGCCCTCTTCCGCCTGCAGGGTCAGGGAGGATGCGGTCATGGCCTATTTCTCCTGCTTTTCGCGCAACACGTAGCTTTGGACGAGCGTGACGATGCCAAGTACTGCAAGCATGCAGACGACGCTTGCGGATGCGGTGCCTTGCGACTGGAACTCAAAGCCCTGGAGGTAGGAGTAGAGTGCCAGGTTGGTTGTCGCCCCCTGGGGGCCGCCCTGGGTCATGATCAGGATCGGGGTGAACATGCGGGTGGCGGTTATCGTCATGATGAACAGCGCGACGACGAGGCTGGGCCGCAGTTGCGGCAGCGTGATTTTGCGGAAAATCTGCCAGTCGTTGGCACCGTCGAGCTGGGCTGCCTCGTGCAGTTCGCGTGGAATGGCCTGGAGGCCGGCCAAGAAGATCAGCAACGGCAGGCCGACATCTTTCCAGACCGTCATGACGACGATGGACACCAGCGCCTGGCTGTCGCCGGTGAGGAAGGGCTGCGTGGGCAGGCTGACTGCGTGAAGGATGGCGTTGAACAGGCCGCTGCTGGGCTCGTACATCTGGTTCCAGATCAGCGCGGTCACCGCCTCAGAGGCAGCGAGTGCACCGATCGCCGCATTGCGTGCCCACGTCGTTCCGGGCAGGCGCCGGTCGAGCAGCACCGCCAGCGCCAGCGCCAGCGGGATGGTCATCACCAGCATCAGCACGATGTAGAGAAAGGTGTTGAGCAGGGCGTAGCGGAAGGCCGGGTCGGCGAAGATCTCGAAGTAATTGCCGAGGCCAACCCAGCCGGTCGATGACTGGTCGAACGGGCTGAAAGATTGCAGGCTGTTCAAGACTGCGGTGATCAGCGGAAGATACTGGAACAGGGCGAGCGCCACGACCGCCGGCAGGATCATTGCCGGGCCAAGGATCATGTTGCTGTTCTGGCCGGTCCACTGCCGCTTTTTGCGCGCAGGTGCCGTCGTGGGTCGCATGGAATTCTCCTCCGCTTGCTCAGGCGACATCGTGCGACGGCCCGGTGGGCCGTCGCGTCAGGTGTGATGGGCCTTGCGGCTAGCGCCGGTACTTGGCCAGCAGGCGGTCGATCTTGGCGGCCGTGTCGGGCAGGACCTTTGCCGGATCGGCGCCGAGCGCGATGTCCTTCACCGCCGGGTTCATGGCGTTGAAGTAGTCGAAGTAACCCGGGCTGCGCGGCACGCTGTAGGAGGCGTCCGACAGGGCCTGGGCCATCTTGAACGGTTGCTCGGTGGTGAACACGCTCATCTGCTCGCGCAGCGAGGTACGCGACGGCATCGACCCCCAGGTCTTGTGGAAGGCAAGCCGGTTCTTGTCGTTGCAGAGATAGGACAGCAGCGCGACGGCTTCCGCGGGATGCTGGGACTTGGACCAGACGAGCGGGGCGTCCGAGCCATTGCCGTTGAAGACGATGTTGCCCTTTGGCGGCAGCGATACGCCCCACTTGAACGGGGGCTCCTTGCCGGGCACGCGGAAGCGGTTGGTGAAGTTGAGGCCGCCGAAATAGGTCGCGGCGAGCCCGCCCGGATACTGGTTCGGCACGGGGCCGAGCGGCGTCAGCCCCTTAGCGAACAGGCTCTGGTAGAAGCGCATGCCCTTGATCGCCTCGGGCGTGTCGATGTGGCCGGAGACGGTAAAGCCGTCGTCGCTGATGCCCATGAGGGTCTTGTAGGCGGCGGAATCCTTGGCCGCGTTCGGATCGCCCTGGGAACGAATCCAGATGCTTTCGAGCTGGCTGTAGTTGGCTCCCGGACCGCCGTTGCCCTGGCCAGCCGCCGCAAGCGCCCAGGACTGGTTGTCACCGGCTTCCTTGAGCTTGGCGTTCATCTCGATCAGATTGGCGACGAGCTCCTCGTCGCTCCAGCCGCCGTCGAGCCCGGTGACTTCCGGCGGCGTCTGCATCTTGACCTTCTCGAACAGGTCGCGATTGAAATAGAGCATCATCACGCTGGTTTCCCAGGGCACCGAATAGAGGTTGCCGCCCGAGGATGCCGCTGCACGCAGGTTGGCCGGGATGTCGTTGATGTAGTCGGCGCTGAGATAGTCCTGGACCGGCAGGGCCACGCTGCCGGCGTGGTAGGCGTCGGTGAAATCGGTGCGGCCCATCATGATGTCGGGCGCGTCGCCCGATGCGATGTAGACCAGCAGCTTCTTCTGCAGGTCGCCGTAAGGCACCTTCTCCTCGACGATCGAGATGTTGGGATAGGCGGCCTTGAACTCGGCGTAGGCGCTTTCGAGCAGCGCGTTGACGTCAGGGGTGAAGTCCTGGCGCATGAAGCGCAGCGTCACCGGCTCGCTGGACAATTCGGGGCCGGCATAACCACCGAGGTCGAGCTTGTAGCTGCCCTGGGCGCTGGCACTGCCGACGAACCCCCGGGATGCGATCGCCCCCGTGAGTGCTGCCCCTGCCATGCCGGCCAGGACGGCGCGTCGAGAGACCTTGCCCTGATTCTTGAGATCTTTTTGCATGGCCATGTTTCCTCCTCATGCCTGCTTGATTGACGCAATGCGGTAGCCTTCGGCTCCCTGGGCGAATGCCCAGGCCGGCAAAGAAACCGCTCCTCACTCCCAACGTCATGTACCCGAAATGCTCGCTTTCACCCGGTTTCGGGTGTTAGCAGATTGGATACAAATACAGAGACGGCCATGAACGGCTGCACGCACATGGCCAATCTGGCTCTCAGCCAGAAATTGACCGGAAGAAGCGAAGTGCATTAGCCCGAAGACCTGAAAGCGTGGGTTCTCGGGGCCGTTCAGTCTGTTTCCGTAATCCAAGAGTTGCACTTATTGGATACATAATCAATATATTTTTGATACAAGATTGTACACAAAAGCAATCGCCGAACCGGTGCAGGAAAACAGGGGTGGACATCGGCCAAGACGGCACCTTGCTGAGGCGTCTGTCACAGGCCGTAGTTAGGCGAAGCGGTCGTTGAAGGGGGCGCAAAGCCTGGTCAATCGAGCGACCCGCATGGTCGCTGTCCTGCACACCTCAGTCGCAGAGGCGCGGATCTATAGGTCGGGGTGAAGGCAACCGCCGCCGCGCCTTAGGCGGGCATAGTCCAGGCTGGTCAGTTCCGAATGCCAAGTCGTACCAAGTGATCCAAGCTTGGCCGCGCTTCCGTGGCGCCGGTCTTATTCCTCTGCGGCGTGGCAGGCGACGTTGGCGCCGCTGGCCGAGCGCTTCAGCTCGGGTCGTTCCCTGCTGCAGACGTCCATCGCCAGCGGGCAGCGCGGGTGGAAGGTGCAGCCGCTGGGCGGATTGAGCGGGCTCGGGATATCGCCACCCAATGGCGCGCGATCGCGCTTCGGCGCTTCGAGGTCGGGGACGGTTTCGAGCAGCAGCCTGGTGTAGGGATGCTGCGGACTATCGAGGATGATTTCGCTCGGGCCCTCCTCGACGAGACGGCCGAGATACATCACGCCGATGCGGTCTGTGAGAAAACGCACGACCGAAAGATTATGGCTGATGAACAGGTAGGTCAGCCCCAGCCTCTGTTGCAAATCCTTGAGCAGGTTGAGCACTTGTGCCTGCACCGACACGTCGAGCGCCGAGGTCGGCTCATCGAGCAGCAGCAACTCGGCTTCGGCGGCAAGAGCGCGGGCAATCGATATGCGCTGGCGCTGGCCGCCGGAGAATTCGTGCGGGTATTTGTCGGCGTCGCTGGGTGCGAGGCCGACGGTGACCAGCAACTCGCCAATGCGCTTGCGGCGCTCGGCGCGGTCGAGCTTTTGCGCCATCGGCTCGGCGATGCTCTGGCCGATGCGCCAACGCGGGTTGAGGCTGCCGACGGGATCCTGGAACACCATCTGCAGGCGGACACGCCCGCCGCCTGCCTTGCGTATGTCGACCGACCCGCGGGTGGGCTTTTCCAAGCCGGCGACGAGGCGCGCCACCGTCGACTTGCCGCAGCCGGACTCGCCGACCAGCGAGAAGGTCGTGCCGGGACTGATCGCGAAGCTGACGCCATCGACGGCTTTTACGCTGCGCCGCGGCGCACGTGTCACCAGCCGCTGCAGGAAGGGCGCCGAGACGTCGAAGGTGCGGCCAAGATTGGCAACCTTGAGCAGGGGTTGTTCGGTGACGATTGCGTTCATGACCCGGCACCATCGATCCACTTGCCGTCCTTTGCGACGACGAGGCCGCGCTTGACGACAAGTGCGCGCTTCGGCCGGTCGACGACGATCTGGGCGAGGTTCTCGCCCTCGATCAGCACCAGGGAGCCATCGCAACCAACCTCCAGCCCGTGGCCGTCGAGATCGAGCAGGTCGGCGCCGCGCTTGGTGCCCATGTCAAGGGCCGCGGTGAGCTCGGCATCTGTGCGGCAGTTGCTGCGCCAGGACAGCAGCCAGCAGCGTTCGAGCATGTCGCCATTGCCATGCGGGTTCCAGGTGTCGCGCAGCGAGTCGGAGGCCACGGCACAACGGACGCCATATTCGGCGAGCTCGAACATCGGCGGGAAGGGGATGTCGCCGGGGACCGCCGAGATGATGCCGATGCCGGCCTCGGCAAGCAGGTCCATCATGCGGGCGAGGTCGTCTCGGGATGCCGTACCGAGGCAGAAGGCATGGCTGACGATGACCTTGTCCTGCATGCCAAGCGCCTTGGCGCGCTCGGCGATCAGGCCCAGTTCGTAAAGCCCGAGCTCGCCGCGCTCGTGCAGATGAATGTCGATCTTGGCCTGCTTGCGGTGGGCGATGCCGAAAATGGTGTCGAGGTGACCCTTGGCGTCGCCATCGACGCTGGCGGGATCGATGCCGCCGATGATCGAAGCACCTTCGTCGAGGGCAGCTTCCATCAGCTCGGCTGTGCCGGGTTCGATCAGCATGCCGAGCTGGGGAAAGGCGACGATCTCGAGGTCGACGGCGTGCTTGGTCTTCTCCCAGGCCGCGAGCACGCCATGAAGATTGTCGAGCCCGTATTCCGGCGAGATGTCGACATGGCTGCGGATATGGGTCGAGCCGTTGGCGACGCATTGGCGCATCAGATTGCCGGCGCGCTCGGCGACCGACCAGGGCAGGCTACGGCGGATCTCGACCTCGTTGTCGATCATTGCCCTGAGCGAATCCGGCACGTTGATGCCGTGCCAGGGCAGGCCCCACAGGATCTTGTCGAGATGGACATGCGCCTCGACGAAAGGTGCGATGGCGATCGCGCCGTTGCCGTCGACGACCTTGACGTCATCGCGCGCCTTGATGTCGGTGCCGATGGCCGCAATGCGGCCGTTCTCGATCAGGATGCTGGCCGGAGCACCGGCGTCGGGACGAACATTGGTGAGCAGAAGATCGTTCATGATGCAGGTTCCGTGGTCTCAGCGGAGGCGGGGGTTGAGGACGTCGCGCAGCCAGTCGCCGACTATGTTGACGGCCAGCACCAGAAGGACAAGTGCTGCACCGGGGAACAGCGAGATCCACCACTCGCCCGACAGGAGCAGATCGTTGCCGGCGCGGATCAGGGTTCCCAACGAGGGCTGCGACGGCGGCATGCCGAGGCCGAGGAAGGACAGGATTGCTTCGGTGAGGATGGCGACGCCGAGGCCCAGCGTGGCGAGTACCAACACCGGGCCGATGGTGTTGGGCAGGATGTGGGCAAGCAGGATGCGGAACCCGCCGACCTCGCTGATGCGGGCCGCAGCAACATAGTCCTTGCGGCGCTCGATCATGGTGGCGGCGCGCACGGTGCGGGCGAACTGCACCCAGTCGGCGACGCCGATCGCCAGGATGACGACGTAGAAGCGCATTTCCTCGCGCATGCCGATCGGCATGACGATCTTGGCGACGCCGTCGATGAAGAAGGCGATCATGATCGTGGGGAAGCTCAACTGGATGTCGCCGAGCCGCATGATGACGGCGTCGACCCAGCCGCCGAGGTAGCCGGCGATCAGGCCGAGGGCCACGCCGATGGTCATCGAGAAGGCGACGGCGGCGATGCCGACAAGGATCGACACGCGCATGCCGTAGAAGATGGTGGAAAGGATGTCGCGGCCCTGCTCGTCGGTGCCGAGCAGATAGGTCGAGGAGCCGCCGTCGATCCACACCGGCGGCAGGCGCGCATCCATGATGTTGAGCGTTGCCGGGTCGAACGGATTGTGCGGGGCGATCAGGTTGGCGGCGGCGGCGCAGAAGACCAGCACCACCAGCACGACCGTGGCGAAGATGACCGGTGGCGAGGTCCTGAACCGCCAGGCCAGTTCGCTGTTGCCGATTGCTTTCAGTCTGAGGACAAGCTGGCTCATTTTGCACGCAACCTTGGATCGACGGCGAGATAGATCAGGTCGACGATCAGGTTGATCGTGACGAAGCTGAATCCGACGAAGGCGAGATAGGCCGCCATGACAGGGAAGTCGGCGAATTCGATCGCCTGGAGAATGAGCATGCCCATGCCAGGCCACTGGAACACCGCCTCGACAACGATGGCGAAGGCGATCAGCGAGCCGATCTGCAGGCCGGTGATGGTGATGACCGGCAACAGGCTGTTGCGAAGGGCATGCGTCAGATAGACGGCGCGGTCGGAGAGGCCGCGGGCCCGGGCGAACTTGACGAAATCCGTCCGCACCACCTCCAGCATCTCGCCGCGCACCAGCCGCATGATCATCGACACCTGGAACACGGCAAGCGTGATGGTCGGCATGATCAATGCCTTGACGCCTGATGTTGTGAGCAGGCCGGTCGACCACCAGCCCAGCGTGACGACGTCGCCGCGGCCGAAGGCCGACAGCCAGCGCAGCTCGACGGAGAAGACCAGGATCAGCAGCATGCCGATCAGGAACTGCGGCATCGAGATGCCGAGCAGCGAACCGAACTGCAGTGTGCGGCTAAGCAAGCCGCGAGGCTTGAGTGCGGTGTAGACACCCATCGGAATGCCAGCGGCAAGCGCGATGACGGTGGCGCACAGGACGAGCTCCAGCGTCGCCGGCAGGCGGGCGAGGATCAGGTCGACCACCGGTTGGCGGTTGCGGTAGGAGACGCCGAAATCACCGACCACGGCGCGTTCGACGAAGCGCCAGAACTGGACGAATGTCGACTGATCGAGGCCCAGGGCGACACGCAACTCCTCGCGCTGGGCAAGCGTGGCGTTGACGCCGAGGATGTTGTTCACCGGGTCGCCAAGGAAGTTGAAGATCGAGAACGAAAGCGCTGATACCACCAGCATCACGAGGATGACGCTGGTCAGTCGCGTGGCGAGCAAGGAAATCATCTCAGCCTCTGAAATAGAGGGAGGCCGGGCGCCGGGCGCCCAGCCTCCGATCAATCGTCAGTCCATCGTGTAGTACCAGAACCGCGTATACTCGTCGGCCGGCACGATGGCATGGACCTTGTCGGTCATGCCCCAGGTCAGGAACTGCTGGTGCAGCATGATCTTGCCGACCTCGTCGCGATGCAGCTTCATGACTTCCGAGATCATCTCCTGGCGCTTTTCGGCATCGTATTCCGTGCCGATCTGCGGGATCAGTTCATCGACCCGGGCGTTCGAATAGCCCTTCGGGTTCCAGGCGCCGAGGTCGCCGGTGGGCGTATGGAAGGTCGCCGAGATGATGTTGTAGGCGTCGAGCGTCGGCAGGCCGGCCCAGCCGAGCATGTAGAAGGAATATTTGCCGGCCGGCAGTTCGGTGTCGAACTGCACGGGCGGATGCATCGTCAGCTGCGCCTTGATGCCGACCTTGGCAAGCATGCCGACCGTTGCCTGGCAGATCTGCTCGTCATTGATGAATGAACCGGCCGGGCAATCCATCGGCAAGGTGAAGCCATCGGCGTAACCAGCCTCCTTGAGCAGTGCCTTCGAAGCCTCGATATCGTAGGGGAAGCGGACGTCGAGGCTGGCGTCGTAGAACGGCAGTTCCGGCGCCATCATGATCGCCGACGGACGGCTGTTGTCGCGCATGATCGAACGCTTGATGCCCTCGACGTCGATGGCCTGATAGATCGCCTTGCGGACGCGCACGTCGGCGAGCGGATTGGAATCCAGGCCAGGCAGGGTCTTCGACTGCTGGTCCATGCCGTAGAAGATGTTGCGCAGATGCGGCGCGCGCATCACCTGCATTCCGGCCGTGGCCTCGATGCGCGCGACGTCCTGGGGCGGCGCGTTGCGGATGAAGTCGACCTCGCCCGAAAGCAGGGCTGCGACGCGCGTCGCATTGTTGGCGATCGGCGTGTAGACGATCTCGTCGATGTTGTGCTCGCGCTTGTCCCACCATTTTTCGTTGGCGGCAAAGACGGTCCTCACGTCGGGCTCGCGGCTGGCAACCTTGAACGGCCCGGTGCCAACCCCTTGCGTGATCATCGCGCCGCCGGTGTTGGTCGACAGATCGAGCGGCTTCTGGGCGCCGATCGATTCCTGGAATTCCTTGTCGAGGATGTACCAGCCGGCAAAGTCGTTGAGCAGCAATGCGTATTTGCGCTTCAGCGTCATGTCGACCGTGTGGTCGTCGACCTTGACCACCTCGGCGATGGGCTCGAGCAGGCCGGCGAAGGGCGAGCCGGGCGACCCGGCGCGCTCGAAGGAGAAGATCACGTCGTCTGCGGTGAACGGGTTGCCGTTGTGGAATTCAACGCCCTTGCGCAGATGGAAGCGCCATTTGGTGTCGGACAAGGTCTCCCAGCTTTCGGCCAGGGCCGGCTCGATCTTCAGTTCCTTGTTCCAGCGGACGAGGCCCTCATAAACGTTGCCGATCAGGCTGAGGGTGAAATCCTCGCGCGCTGCGTGAGGGTCCATCGAGCTGATTTCCTGCGATTCAGCGAACCGCAGCGTCTTGGCGTCAGCCGCGTTGACGGCCAGGCCGGCGCACGAGGCGAGAAGTAGCAGTTTCAGGTAGTTTTTCATCGGCTGTTCCCACGCAGTTCTTGTTTGTTGGATTCTTGAATCGTTCACATGCCGGCTGGCCGAGGGACGAGGCGTCGGGCGTGCCGAAAGGCACCGCATCCATCGGGGGCTTGAGGTGGTTCAACAGCGCTGCGTGGCCGGCGTGACAAAATCGAAGTCGCGATCCTCTCATCCCCCGAGGGTCGGGGAATGCCCATTTCGATCCGTTCTGATCTCGAGCACTTGTCACTGGAACCCAGCCTGTTGAGAGCCGACAGGAGGGATGATTTCACATCGAATACGCTTCGTCTACAGCCTTGTATGCGCAACTATGCATCAATTGTATACATGATGTGCCTGAGAAATAGGCAAGCCGAGAAGCGCGCAGCGTCCGCGGAATGCGGGCCGCTCGTCGCGCGATGTTCCAGGTCTTCGGGCCAGCGCTGCCTTGGGCTGGCAATGCGGCTGTCTCAGTCAGAGTTGCGTGCCACCCTGGTGGATGAAACAGGCAGCGGATGTGCCGCCGGCGTCGGCCAGACGCGGAAGCTCCGTCCGGCAACGCGTGCCGGCCTTGGGGCAGCGCGGATTGAAGGCGCAGCCGTCGGGCCAACTGCCAAGGCGCGGCATCGAGCCGTCGATCTGGGCGAGGCGCTCTGCCTTGCGGTTGAGCGAGGGGATCGAGGCCATCAGCCCCGCCGTGTAGGGGTGGCGCGGCCGGTGAATGACCTCGTCGACCGGCCCGATCTCGACGACGCGACCGGCATACATCACCGCCACCCGATCGGCGGTCTCGGCGATGACGCCCATATCGTGGGTGACCAGCATGATCGCCGTGCCGCGCGTTGCCGCGAGCCGCTTGAGAAGCCCGATGATCTGGGCCTGAACCGAGACGTCGAGGGCGGTGGTCGGCTCGTCGGCGATGATCAGTTCCGGCTCGCCGGCGAGCGCCAATGCGATGACGATGCGCTGGCGCATGCCGCCGGAGAACTGGTGCGGATACTGGCTGAAGCGGTTTTCCGGATCGGCGATGCCGACTTCGCGCAACAGCTGCAGCGCCTTCGCACGCGCGGTTTCAGCATTGCCGGGATGATGCGCGCGGATGGTTTCGGTGAGTTGGCGGCCGACGGTGAAGAGAGGATCGAGGCTGGTCAGCGGGTCCTGGAAGATCGCGCCGATGTGGCGGCCGCGCAGCTTGCGCTGTTCGGCCTGCGGCAGATCGTCGATGCGCTGGCCGGAGAGATGAACAGAACCGCCCGATATGCGGCCGGGCGGTTGCAGCAGTCCGATCAGGGCGCTTCCGGTCAGCGACTTGCCGGCGCCGGATTCGCCAACGACGCCCAGAATCTCACCCTTGCCGATGCTGAACGAAACGTCGTCGACGGCGACAAGCGAGCGCTGGCGCAAGGGGAATTCAATGCGCAGATTGTGTACATCCAGAACGGACGGGATCTGCGGCACAGCGCCGGTTTCGACAGTGTGTCCATGCATCATTGCACCGCCTTTGCTTGAGGGATTGTGCTGGCGGAAAAGGCATGTTCCAAGCGGGCATCGTACGGGATAGAATACATCCTAGTCCTCCCTATGCCGTTTCATCAGGATCGTGACATGTTACGCGAGCCCCGCGCCTTGAAATCCGCCGCCCCGCCGAGCCCCGACAAGACCAAGAAGCGCGGCGGCCCGACCGACGAACACATCCACGGCGAAATCTATTCGGCGATCATCAATCACCAGATCAGGCCGGCGACGCCGTTGCAGGAGGACGCGCTGGCGACCGCCTTCGGCGTCAGCCGCACCATCATCCGCAAGGTTTTGCAGCGGCTGTCGCACGAGAAGCTCGTCGACCTGATCCCCAACAAGGGCGCCTTCGTTTCCAAGCCCTCGATAGAGGAAGCGCGGCAGGTGTTCGAGGCACGGCGCGGGGTCGAATGCATCCTCACCGAAAAGCTCGCCTCGACGATCACCAGGGAAGACGTCGATCGGCTGACGGCCATGGTGAGCGCCGAGGCGGAGGCAGTCGAGCAAGACAGCAAACAAAGGCGGCTGCAGCTCTCCGGGGATTTTCATCGTGAACTCGCCTCGCTTGCTGGTAACGAGGTGCTGCGCGACTTCGTCCACGAACTGGTGTCGCGGACGTCGCTGATCATCGCCCTGTACGAATCACCGGGCGCAGTGCCGTGTTCGTACAGCGAGCACAAGGAGATCGTGGACGCGCTGAAGCGGCGGGACGGCAAGAAAGCTGCGCAGTACATGGACCACCACCTCCGTCATATCGAGGCTCAGATCGACCTTGCCGATCACCCCGTGCGCGTCGACTTCAAGACGCTGTTCAAACCCCTAAGCTAACTGACTTTTCGTGCCGTCAACCTGTCGGCAAGCCGGGTGTCTGGCGCATAGCCGGCGAGCTTGCCGCGATAGGTCTTGGGCAGAGGATAGGCGAGGTCGCCGCGCTTCGATGTCTTCAGGCCCATGCCGACGATCGCCTCGGCAAACTTGACTGCGGCGACCACGCCGTCGATCACAGGCACCTGCAGCCTGTCCTCGAGGAATTTCGCCAGGTCGGCCATGCCGGCGCAACCCAGAACGATGGCTTCCGAGCGGTCCTCGGAGAGCGCTCTTTCGCATTCGGCAAGGATGATCGCGCGGGCGTTCGATTCCGGCTTTTCCAGTTCGAGCACCGGCACATCGGTGGCGCGTACCCGGCGGCAATGGTTCTGCATGCCGTAGTTGCGCACGAGGTGCTCGGCGATGATGCGCGTGCGCTCAAGTGTCGTCACCACCGAAAACCCGGTGGCAACGAAGGTCGCGGCGTGCATCGCCGCTTCGGCGATGCCGAACACCGGCGCCCCGGTGAGCTCGCGCGCCGCAAGCAGGCCCGGATCGCCGAAGCAGGCGACGACATAGGCGTCGGCGGCGGGTCCATCCATGATCTCGTCGACGAGGCCGATGATGCTCATCGCTTCGTCGTAATGACCCTCGATCGAAGCAGCACCGGATCGCGACGTCACCGCCAGGATTTCAGTCCCCGGTGCCGCCACCGCCCGCGCCGCGTCGCCGATAAGATCGGTCATCGACTGGGTCGTGTTCGGATTGATGAGCTTGATCCTCATGCGATCCTCTGAGCCGGTGGGCTCGCGGAAGTTCGGGCCAATCCCGAGCCTTCCAAATTGTATACTATTAGATATTCGTATTGGATATAATTTGCGGTTGTCAACACGGCTTTTGACGAAATCCGGCGACCGTTGCAGCGGATGGGCCGCAGTTCGGCGCGATCCGGCGGAGTGGGCGCGTTCCTGCCGACCGCAATGTGGTGGATAACTACAAGCTTTTGATAGGTTTATTGCTTTTGGAGAGACCGCCAAGGACCTGGCTGGGATCGGGAGGCGAGTCTCCCAAAGAATCTCATTTGCCAGCGGTGTGATCAGGCTATTGTATACATATCAGCCTGGCCGGAAAACGTCGTTTGCCGCGCAACGCTGTTTTCGAGACATGACGGGAGAGAATGACGTCGGATCGACGCGTCGCATGGCTGTGCGATCTCATGCCGGATGCCAGGCTCCGGATCCTGCCCGGCCTGAGGGGCATTCCGTCCTGCTGGAGGCGTCGGACCTGGTCGGCGAAATCATCAGGTAGCTCCTGAATGAAGTTCCGGAGGAGGTCTAGCATGGACCAGACCCGTTATGAGCGAGGGCTCAAGATGCGCCGCGCGGTGCTCGGCGTCGACCATGTCGACAGCGAGGAAATTGGCCGCGACCGTCTGAACGGTCCCGCCATGTAGCCAGCGCGGAATAGGGATCGTCGTGCGGGCAACTCAATTCAAATCAAACAATTTGCGCTATTTTCGATTCCGATCTTAGCGCCGCGATGCAGGACCGCGAGCAAGCGATTCAGATTGCTGAACCGCCGCTCGACAGCCTCTCCGAGATGGTCTCGGCCCCGCTTTCCCGAAGCTACCTAAACAAAGGCCCGTCAGAGAAGCCGATTGTCCTCGGCGGCCTGTCGGGCGCGGCGGCGCGTGCTCTCTGCATCAGATTTCCGGCGCCTCTCCGCCGCAGCATTTCGAATCTGTTCGAAGCGGTTGTCCGCGTCTATTGCAGGAGATGGCTTCCGTTCGACTTTTGGCGGCTGCAGTTCGCCCTTCTTCACAAAAGAGATCATGCGTCACGCTCCTTGCTCTTACGGATTGAGGGAACGGCGAACCCCGAGGCGATCGTTGTGGCCTTTGGTTCAGGCCCCGAGCGCCGTGGCACAGCCGACCGAAGCGCGACGGTCGGGAGACGTCTCTCCGGGCATTGTCGCCCAGCCGCCCGTCTCGACAAACTTCTGCCTGTCGTAGCCGGCTGTCTTTGCCTTCAGTTCGGTCAATTTTGCCGCTGCATCGGGTGCTGCATTGAACCTCTCGACGCAGATGGTCGAGGCGAGCTGACCGCGCGCCACGTCGCCGGCCGTCAGCGCAAGCTCCTGCGAAGTGCCGCCCGTGACCCAGCCGCCCCAGCTGAAGCCGACGATCATGGTGGCGACGGCCGTGCCGACGCATGTCCAGACGAGCGTCGATTTGGTCGGTTGGTAGTTCTCCCATCGTGCCGCAATGGACTGCTTCTGGTTGGTCTGCATAGCCATGGAATGCTCCTTGTTGACAGTGAGGTCGTGGCCATCCGGCCGCACGGCGACCGGATGTTCAGGCGTAGCCTAGTAACCCATGCCGCCCATGCCACCGGCGGCTGCAGGCGCGTCCTTTGCCGGAATGTCGGCGATCATCGCTTCGGCGGTGATCAGCAGGGCTGCGATCGAGCCCGCATCCTGCAATGCCGTTCGCACGACTTTGGCCGGGTCGACGATGCCAGCCTTGATCATGTCGACATAGTCTTCCGTCTGCGCGTTGAAACCCTGGGTGGCCTCCTTGCTTTCCATCAGCTTGCCAACGACGACGGAGCCCTCGACGCCAGCGTTCTCGGCGATCTGCCGGATCGGCGCCTCAAGCGCCTTCAGCACGATCGATATGCCCGCGGCCACGTCGGCATTGGCGCCGGTAAGTGTCGCCAGTGCCGCCTTGGCGCGCAGGAGCGCCACGCCGCCGCCGGCAACGATGCCTTCCTCCACGGCAGCGCGTGTGGCGTTCAGCGCATCGTCGATGCGATCCTTCTTTTCCTTGACCTCGGTCTCGGTCGCACCGCCGACGCGGATGACCGCGACGCCGCCGGCGAGCTTGGCCAGGCGTTCCTGCAGCTTTTCCTTGTCGTAATCGGAGGTGGTTTCCTCGATCTGCATCTTCAGCTGCGCGATACGGGCGGCAATGCCGGCCTTGTCGCCGGCGCCGTCGATGATCGTGGTTGTGTCCTTGTCGATCAGCACGCGCTTGGCCCGGCCAAGCATATCGATGGTGACATTCTCGAGCTTGATGCCGAGATCCTCCGAGATCATCTGGCCGGCGCACAGAACCGCGATATCTTCCAGCATCGCCTTGCGGCGATCACCGAAGCCCGGAGCCTTGACGGCGGCGACCTTCAGGCCGCCGCGCAGCTTGTTGACGACCAGTGTCGCCAGCGCCTCGCCTTCGACATCCTCGGAAATGATCAGCAGCGGCTTGCCGCTCTGGACCACGGCTTCGAGGATCGGCAGGATGGCCTGCAGATTGCCGAGCTTCTTTTCGTGGATGAGGATGTAGGGGTCTTCCAGTTCGGCACGCATCTTGTCGGCATTGGTGACGAAATAGGGGCTGAGGTAGCCACGGTCGAACTGCATGCCCTCGACGACGTCGAGTTCGGTCTCGGCGGTCTTGGCTTCCTCGACGGTGATGACGCCCTCGTTGCCGACCTTGTCCATCGCCTTGGCGATCATCGCGCCGACGGTAGCGTCGCCATTGGCGGCGATGGTCCCGACCTGGGCGATCTCGTCCGACGACTTGACCTTCTTGGCGCGAGCCTGGATGTCCTTGACCACGGCAGCCACGGCAAGGTCGATGCCGCGCTTGAGATCCATGGGGTTCATGCCGGCGGCTACCAGCTTGGCGCCTTCGCGCAGGATGGACGCGGCGAGCACCGTTGCTGTCGTTGTGCCATCGCCGGCGAGATCGTTGGTCTTCGAGGCCACTTCGCGCACCATCTGCGCGCCCATGTTCTCGAACTTGTCGGAAAGCTCGATCTCCTTGGCGACGGTGACGCCGTCCTTGGTGATACGCGGCGCACCAAAGGCGCGGTCGATGATGACATTGCGGCCTTTCGGGCCGAGCGTCACCTTGACGGCGTTGTTGAGCAGTTCGACGCCGCGCAACATGCGGTCGCGGGCATCGGTCGAGAATTTGATTTCCTTGGCAGACATGTTTTTTCGTCCAGTTCGTTCTTGAGGCCGCAGCCGGTTCAGGCGGCTTTCTTGGCCGCTTCGCTCGTGTCGACGATGCCCATGATGTCGGTCTCCTTCATGATCAGGAGATCGGTGCCGTCGATCTTGACCTCGGTGCCCGACCATTTGCCGAACAGCACCGTGTCGCCGGTCTTGACGTCGAGCGGGATCAGCTTGCCGCCGTCGTCGCGTGGGCCGGGGCCGACGGCTATGACTTCGCCTTGCTGGGGTTTTTCCTTGGCATTGTCGGGAATGATGATGCCGCCTTTGGATTTGATATCGCCTTCGGCGCGTCGAATGACGACGCGATCGTGAAGCGGCCGGAATTTCATGAGATTCTTTCTGCGGCCGGCGCATAGGGCGACCACCGCACATATATAGCGCCCTTGGCACTCGAATGATAGGAGTGCCAAAAATAATTCCAGATTGGCCGGAAATTTCGGGATAATATTGATCGGACTTTTTAGTATAATATGGATGCTTTTGTAAAATAGAAAGATCCATTCGGTTTTTTGATGTTTAAAACTAGCACCAAAAGATTTATTTAAGAATTATAATTTCCGGATGTATCCTTGATAAATATCATAAATCGGCGTATATATGGATTTCGTTGATTTGGCCGACTTGGCTTTTCGCGGTGTCAGAGACCTTCGACCCGCCATTCACCACCGAATTTTCGATAGCGAATACAGGACGCCGATCCGGCGCGCCTGTCGCTCGGTTCGAATCCTGGAATGAAACCTGACGCTGACCACGGATGTACTGGCAGCATCAGTGTCATTCCGGTTCGGACCGGAACGTTGCGGTATCCCGGGCCCCGGTGAAGGCATCATGGCCAGTCCGGGGCTATCGATACCGACGCACTCCATGAAGGAAGGTCACGACCATGAATGACCGCATCAACCAAAGCCAACGCAGACGCGATGCGGCCGCGATCGCCATCTGGGACAATGAAGGCGGGGCGCCGTGCTCCATCGAGCACCAGGTCGGGCGGCGTATCGAGGCGGATCGCTCGTGGACCGTCTATCATGTCTTCACCGGCATACCGGTACATGTCGACGGCCAGGCAATGACGGGCATGACCCGGTCGGACGCAACGAGCGGGATGATGTCGCTCAATCGTCGCAACGCCGGGCGCCGCAGGGAACGGATCAGGTTGGAGGCACTTGGACCTAACAGCACCACGGCAGGCAACTCATGACACTCGCTTTTCTCAATCCGAGCCGCAGCTTCGACGAAGCCAAAAAAGCTGTCCGCTTCATCGGTCATGACGGCATGTTCGAAGTGCGTTTCTTCGTCGAAGCCGGCGCATTGGCGAAAGCAGGGGCCAGGGCAGGCAGGACGCAGCTGTCCGAGTCAGAATGCCTGACGGCCTTCGACGCAGCGCGCAAATCAATCTACGATGTCGCACGCGAAGCCTATTCCCACGGTCGCCGCACCTACTATACCCTGACCGCCGCCGATTTCCGGTGAGGCCAATAGGCTGATCTGTTGCGGGCGGCCCTTGGCCCATGCGAGGCCGCGACGCGCGGCTGCCGACGCCTGGGTTGTTAGGTGGGGTTCTTTGAGTTTGCCAAGCCCACACGTCCCTTTGCCTCGCATGCCCGACCTTGCGCCCGATCCATCAATGCTTGCCGATGACGCATTGCTTGACCTCGTGCAGCGGCAGACTGTGCGCTATTTCTGGGAAGGCGGCCATCCCGTCAGTGGCCTTGCGCGGGACCGCCTGAAGACGACAGGCAACAAACCAAACGATCTCGTTGCGATCGGGGGCTCCGGCTTCGGCATCATGGCGATCATCGTCGCGGTCGAGCGCGGCTGGGTCGATCGCGTTGAAGCGCTGGGCCGCCTGCATCGGATGCTCGATTTGCTGGAGGGCTCGCCGCGCTACCACGGCATGTTCCCGCATTTCATCGACGGCCGCACCGGTGCCACCATTCCCTTCCGACGCAAGGACGACGGTGCGGACATTGTCGAGACGACGTTTCTGTTCCAGGGATTGATTTGTGCCCGCGAATATCTCGATCGGAGCGCAGGCGAGGAACAGCGTTTTCGCGGACGTGTGAATGCGCTGCTGGCGCAGGCCGAATGGGACTGGTTTCAGCGGAAGGGCAAGCTCTATTGGCACTGGAGCCCGAAGCACGGATGGGCGATGAACAACCCGATCGCAGGCTGGAACGAGTGCCTGCTTGCTTTCGTGCTGGCGGCGGGATCGCAGCATCACGCAATCGATCCCGGCTGCTACCACAACGGTTTTGCGGCCGGACCAGCTTTTCATAACAGGCGGGAACATCACGGCATCGAATTGCCGCTCGGAACGGATTTTGGCGGCCCGCTGTTTTTCGCGCACTATTCCTTCTGCGGCCTCGATCCGAGAGAGCTGAGAGACCGCCATGCCGACTATTGGGAGCAGAACGTTCGCCACGCGCGGATCAATCATCGGCATTGCGTACTCAACCCCCATGGCCATCAGGGATATGGTGCCGATTGCTGGGGACTGACCGCATCGCATGGCCCGACGGGCTATGTCGCGCATGCGCCGGATAGGGACATTGGCGTCATCACGCCGAGCGCCGCCCTGTCGAGCTTTCCCTACATGCCCGACCAGGCGATGTCGGCCTTGCGCGGTTTCCTGGCCAAGCCGGGTAAACGCATCTGGGGCCGCTTCGGTTTTGTCGACGCGTTCTGCGAGAACCGGAACTGGTACGCGCGAACCTTCCTCGCCATCAATCAGGGGCCGATTGTTGCGATGATCGAGAACCATCGGACTGGGCTTTTGTGGAAACTGTTCATGAGCGCACCGGAGGTTCGCTTGGGCTTGGCTAGGCTGGGCTTTACCAGGCCAAGCCCCGACCACGACGTTCACTCGGCCTGAGGAGCAAACCGACGAACTGTTGCAAGTAGCCCGACAGAAAGGCGCATCAACGATCGCTGACACGGCGAAGCTGCTATGAAGGACGTTTCCATGATTCTCCGTTGCAGCCACCGATGACCGCCACCGCCCTCGAAATTCTCAAGACCATTTATGGCTATGATGCGTTCAGGGGACCGCAGGCGCGGATCGTCGAGCATGTCATCGCCGGCAACAACGCCTTCGTGCTGATGCCGACTGGCGGCGGTAAGTCGTTGTGCTACCAGATCCCCGCAATCGTCCGTCCCGGCATGGGGCTCATCGTTTCGCCGCTGCTGGCGCTGATGGCCGATCAGGTGTCGGCACTGCGCCAAGCTGGGGTGCGGGCGGCGGGGCTCAACTCCGACCTTTCACCCGACGGGCGCCGCAGCCTGTGGCACGATATCCGCACTGGTGCGCTCGACCTCCTCTATGTCTCACCCGAAACCTTGCTGCGGCCTGATGTGCTGGAGATGCTGGACGGCGTGAAGCTGTCGCTGATCGCCATCGACGAGGCGCATTGCCTGTCGCAGTGGGGGCACGATTTCCGTCCTTCCTATCGCCAGCTCGACGCTGTCGTTTCGCGCTTTGCCGGCACCCCGCGCATGGCGCTGACGGCCACTGCGGACGAGCCGACCCGCGCGGAAATCCTGTCGCACCTCGAAATCGACGAGACCGACGCCTTCATCGCCGGTTTCGACCGGCCCAACATTCGCTACGCCATCGAGGAAAAGGACAATCCGCGCGCCCAGCTCAAGGAGTTCCTCAAGCGCTATGAAGGCGAGAGCGGGATCGTCTACTGCCTGTCGAAACGCCGGACCGAGGAAACCGCCGCCTGGCTTCAGGGCCTCGGCTACGATGCGCTGGCCTACCACGCCGGCATGGACAAGGCGGCGCGCGAAGCCAACCAGATGCGCTTCCAGCATGGCGAGGCGGTCATCATGGTCGCCACCGTCGCCTTCGGCATGGGCATCGACAAGCCGGACGTGCGCTTCGTTGCCCATATCGACCTGCCGGGCAGCATCGAGGCCTATTATCAGGAGACTGGGCGTGCCGGACGCGACGGCCTGCCGTCCGATACGCTGATGCTTTACGGCTACGACGACATCGCGCTGCGCAGCCGCTTCATCGAGGAATCGGAGGCGCCCGACCAGCGCAAGCGCATGGAGCGGCAGAAACTCGATGCGCTGCTGGGGCTGGCCGAGACGGCAAGCTGCCGCCGACAGGTTCTGCTGTCTTATTTCGGTGACCATAGCGAACCATGCGGCAATTGCGACACCTGCGCGGAGCCGCCAAAATTGTTCGACGGCGCCATTGCGGCGCAAAAGGCGCTGTCGTGCATCTACCGCACCGGCGAGCGTTTCGGGCAAGCCTATGTTGTCGACGTGCTGCTGGGCGTCGACAACGAGCGCATCGCCCAGTTCGGCCATGACCGCATCTCCACCTTCGGCATCGGCACCGAGCACGACAACCGCACGTGGCGGGCGATCCTGCGCCAGCTCATCGCGCTGCGCCTCATCGACGTCGACCTCACAGGTCATGGCGGCCTATCGATCGCACCTGCCGGCCGCGACTTCTTGCGCGACAAGCCGGCGCTGATGCTGCGCGTACCGGCGCCAACGCGCGCCAAACGCGGCAAGGTTGCGCTCAGCACGGCACAGTCCTCTGTCTCCGATGCGGACCATGACCTGTTCCAGGCCCTGCGGCGCAAGCGCACGGACATAGCGCGCACGCAGAACGTGCCACCCTATGTGATTTTCCACGACAAGACTTTGATCGAGCTTGCAGCAGTGCGACCCGCGTCGCGCGCCGAGATGGCGAACGTGCCCGGTGTCGGCGAAGCCAAGCTCGACCGCTACGGCCCCGCCTTCCTCGCGGTGATCGCCGAGCACGCATGACGGGGTGTGTGATCCCACCCCACCGTCACGGTCTCCGCTCAACTTCGGCGGTGACGGAACTCGCTCGGCGACGTGTTGTACTTCTTACGAAAAGCGGTCGCCAGGTGCGCCGAGTCGGCAAAGCCCGTCTCGAAGGCAATGGCGGTAATGGGAAGGACGCTGTTCTCAAGCAAAAAATGCACGTACCGGAGACGTGTTTCCAGGATGAAGTGTTTAGGCGTCATGCCGATATGATCCTGAAACAACCGTGCGAACTGTCGGGGAGAGAGACCGACGGAGGCAGCCACCATTTCCGGGGAGACGTCGCGGCCCTTGCGGCTCTCAATGAAAACGACAGCCCGCTGGACACGGGCATCTCCAACATGGCGGAACGATGATGCCCGTTCCTGATCGAAGGCGCTCATGCTTTTCTGATCCGTCAGCGATAGCTGGTAGACGGCTTTGGCGGCGCGGTCCGGTCCGCAATGGTTGCGGATGAGTTCGGTCATCAGCGAAAAAATGGAAATGCCGCCGGGCACGGTCACCCGGCCGTTCTCGATCAGGTAATCGTCGCGGGTCGACAGGGGCTGGCGTGGGAAGGCGACCTGAAAATCGTCCCGGTGATAGGGGTGGATGGCGGCCTTCCTTCCAACCAGCAGTCCCTCTTGTGCGAGGATGAACGAGCCGGTGCAGACGCCGACGATCGTTACGCCGGCCGAAGCCGCGACGCGGATGTAATCGCGGTGGGTGGAAGGGGCGGTTCGCAGGCGTGGCAAAAGGCCTCCGACAACGATGACGTAGTCAAAATCCGTCGGATTGATGTAGGGCGAGTCCGCCTGCACGCGAATGCCGCAACTGGCGACGGCTGCATAATCCGGCTTGCCCATGATCGACCAGCGGCAGTGGAGGGGACGGGAGTTGTCGCCGAAATCCGCTGCGTGACGGAGTGGCTCGATGATGCCCGTCAGCGACATCATCGGAAAGGTGGGCCACAGCAGGATGCCGACTGAAATATCCGGTTTGCGGTCTTGCACGGAAAGAAGCCTTTCCGTCCAGAGCCCGTCCAGCCATCGGACATACTCCGTCCCAGCCGGCCCCACCGCAACTCCGTCTTCCGTCATCCCGCCGATCTCCTGATTACTATGTCTACGGAGTTTTTATAGAAGATGGCGAATGTTGAAACATTCTATACTTAACGGCTTTATTTGGTTTCCTTGATGACGGTGGCCAGCCGCTTGGCCGAGCCGAGGCAGAGTGTCCAGCCAAGTGTGCCGTGGCCGAGATTGAGATAGAGACCCTTCAGGCTGCCGGGCCGGATGAGCGGTCGCGAGGAGGGTGTGCACGGGCGTACACCCGACCAGGCGTTGAGGTCGGCGTTGCTGGAATGGGCGAAACTCTGCCCGAAGGCTTCCACGGCAGCGGAGCGGAAGCTCTCGAATCGTTCGCCATTGAAGTGGTAAGGTCGCGCCCCTATGTCGGCCAGCCCTGCCGCCCGTATTGTATTTCCGAGCCGCGCGAAGACGATCTTGCGCTGGAGGTCCGTGATCGATACGCGCATCGCCTTCTCGGTGGCTGGCGCGCTAATGGAATATCCCTGTACCGGCCACAGCGCGCCTGGCAGGCGGTCGCGCCAGGGTAGCAGTTCCGTCGAGCACCCGGAGGCGGCGACAGCGAGATCGCAGGCCAGCGGCTCGCGGGAGCGGAATGCGAGCCCGCTCACGCGGCCGGCATGGCTGAGGATTTTCTCGACCTCCTCACCGAAAATGGTCTTGAGGCCGTAGCGCTCGCGAAGTCGTTCGATGAATGTGGTGCAGAAGACATCCGGCCTGCCGGCGGCGTCGCCTTCGCTGTAGATCACCCGCGCGATCTCGTCCGGGTAATGGGCCAGCGCGGGTTCGATGGCGGTTGCCCCGGAGCGGTCGAGCACTTCCTGCCGGATACCCATCGACTGCTTGAGCCGGCGCGTGCCGGCAGTCGCCTGGCAAGCAGCGGCGGTCGAATAGAGGATCATCTTGCCGGAGGATTGGTAGTCGAAGGACAGGTCGAATTCCTTCAGCACATCCCCGAGCAGATCGCTTGTTTCAGCCGCCATTTGCAGCAGATATCGTGTGTTGGCGATGAAGCGTGATTGCAGGCTGTTGAAGAGGAAGCGGAGACCCCAGATCAGGAATTCGGGATCGGCCTGAAGCCGCACGCGATAGGCGGGATCACGCTTCAGAAGGATTTCCGGCATGTGGGCGAGGAAGGAAGGCGAGGCCAGCGCATCGCCATAGGCGTAGGAAAGCTGGGCGCCGTTGGCGCGGCTTGCACCCTGCGCCGGACCGGGGTTGCGGTCGATCAGCGTGACGTCCAGGCCAGCCTTGCACAGCATATAGGCGGAGGCGGTTCCGACGACGCCCGCCCCGATGATGGCAACCTTCGCCATTTCATTCCCCCTCCTTCAGCACAGCGGAGAGTTCAATCTCGACCGGAACGCCGCGCGGTAGCGAGGAAACGCCGAGCGCAACGCGGGCATGGGCCCAGTTTTCCGGGAAAAGCGTCCGCAAGAGTTCCGAGGCGCCGTCGATCACAGCCCCGTGGCGGGTAAAATCCGGGGCGGCGGCGACATAGCCCGCGAGGCGCACGAAGCCGGCGACGCGCTCCAGTCCGCCGGCCACCTTGCCGAGTTGGGCGAGAGCGTTAAGCAGCGCGTAGCGTGCGCAGTCCTGCCCCTCTTCGAGGGACACGTCCTGGCCGAGCCTGCCAGTCGTCATCACGGTTCCATCCTTCAACGGCACCTGGCCGGAGACCGTGACGACATTGCCGTGGCGCACAGCGCCGACGAAAGCGCCGGGCGGAACCGGTGCATCGGGAAGGGCAAGCCCGAGCGCGGCAAGCCGCGAGGCGACACCGCCTCTCGCCACCGTCCGCGCTCTCGCCGAACATTCCCCGACGAAGCCTGCCAGAATGCGGCGGTCGAGTTCTGTCAGCCGGTATTCCGGGTGCCACTGCACGCCCATGCAGAAGCCTTGACCGTCCGCCTCAATCGCCTCCACCACGCCGTCCGGCGCGCGTGCCGCGACCCTGAAGCGACCGGTATCCGCCAGCGCGTGGCGGTGCAAGCTGTTGACGTCTGCGCGGGTTGCCTCGCTCAAGCGGGCGAGATGGCTGCCGGGTTCGATCAGGATTTCGTGCGCGACCGCGTTCGGCACAGCCTGCGGGATATGCGGCGTCACTTCGGCAAGAAGTGCGGGATCGTCGCGCACCACATGTCCGCCCAGATGCTCGCCGATGAGCTGCATGCCGTGGCAAATGCCCAGCAGCGGAATCTGCCGCGCCAGCGTACCCTGGACCAGTGCCTTCTCGAATTCGGTCCGCTTGTCGGTCACATCGGCGCCCGGGTTCGCACCTGCGATCAGGATGCCGTCGGCGACGGCGAGTGCCGTTTCCAGAAAGGCGATTTCGCAGGGCAGGATCAAGGGGGCGCCCCCCGCCTCGGCGATAGCCTCGGCATAATTTGCGCGGACGGCATATTCCGGCTCGGCGCTGTCTGTGATGTCGGGCGATATCAGAATGAGGGGCCCCTGGATTGCGGCGGCTTTCATGTCGTCTTTGCGCAAAAGGCGTTCGTTCATACCGGGGTGCTTTCGGGGCAATGACGCGGCTAGGGAACGGCCCACTTTCCCGCGTTCGTTACATCTGGAGCCCCAGACTGTGGCAGGAGAGTCGGCGATTGAATTTTGAAAAAAAGCCATTCTCTTTGAAGAATTGTCGCTGCTCGGCTTTCAGCTGGCGCTCTCCGCAACCGGCGGATGAAAAAACGTCGAAAAGTAAAACAACATGGCTGAAAAATAAAATTCTCGATCCCGGTCTGCTGTCATCTTTTCATCAAGGTTTGCGGAGGCGCGTCCGTGGACCCCGGCAAATCACCAGGGGGATAAAAATGAAAACTACTCGCCGCACGCTTCTGCAGGGCGCCGCTTTTGCCGGCATCCTGATCGCCGCTCCACGTTTCTCTTTTGCCACTGCCCGGTCGACAACGTTGCGTTGCGTCATGCACGCCGATCTGGCATCGCTCGACCCGATCGCGACCACCGCCAGCATCACCGCCTATCACGGCGCGCTGATCTACGACACGCTGTTCGGTCACGACGCGGATTCGATCACCCGGCCGCAGATGGTTTCGGACTACACTGTTTCCGACGATGGCCTGACCTATGTCTTCATCCTGCGCAAAGGCCTGAAATTTCACGATGGCCAGCCGGTCACGGCCCGCGACGCGGTCGCTTCCATCAAGCGCTGGGGCGCCCGCGACGGCGCCGGACAGCATCTCTTCAAGCGCGTGGCCGACGTTTCCGCCAAGGATGACTCCTCCTTCTCCATCGTCCTCAATGAGCCTTATCCGCTGATCCTCGACTGGCTCGGCAAGTCCTCGCCGTCGATTTGCTTTATCATGCGCGAGGCCGACGCCTCGACCGATCCGGGCAAACCGATCACCGAAGCTGTCGGTTCCGGTCCCTACATGTTCAACCGCGCCGAGACCCGTACCGGCTCGCAGTATGTCTATGACCGTAACCCGGAATACGTTGCCGTTGCCGAGCCCGCCTCGGGTTTCGCCGGCGGCAAGGTCGCCAAATTCGAACGCATCATCCTCCAGAACATGCCTGACGAGCAGACGGCGGTTTCCGCCCTCCAGGCTGGCGAGATCGACTTCATCGAGAAGATTTCCCCGGAGTTGCTGAGCCAGCTCGAGGGCGACAGTTCGGTGAAGCTCGAAGTGCTGAACAAGACCGGCGCTATGGGCTGGCTGCGCATGAACACGCTCCAGCCGCCCTTCAACAACGTCAAGGCGCGCCAAGCGATGCTGTACCTCATCGATCAGGCGGCCGTCATGCAGGCGACCTTCGGCGACCCGAAACATTACAAGGGTTGTGCTTCGCTCTTCGCCTGCGGCACGACGATGGAAAGCGATGCCAATACCGGTTGGTTCAAGGGCGGGCAGAACATCGAGAAGGCCGCGGCCCTCTTCAAGGAAGCGGGCTATGACGGGACGCCTGTCGTCATCATGCAGCAGACCACCTTGCCGGTGCTCAGCAATGCTTCGCTGCTCCTCGCCCAATGGCTTCGCCAAGCTGGCGTCAACGTCGAACTCGTGCCCCTAGACTGGGCCGGTATCGTCGCCCGCCGCTCCAACAAGGGCAAGGCTTCCGAAGGCGGCTGGAACATTTTCATGACCTATGCTTCCGGCAGCGCCTACAACAACCCGATCGCGCTGGCGGGTCATGCCGCCACGGGCGAGAAGGGCTGGTTCGGATGGCCGGAGGATGCGAAGCATGAACAGCTTCGCGACGCCTGGGCGGCTGCTCCCGATCTCGCCTCGCGCCAGAAGATCGCCCACGAGATGCAGGAGAACGCCTGGAATTTCGTGCCGCACGTCTATCTCGGCCAGTGGTTCGACACGGCGGCCATGCGCAGCGACGTCAACGGCATGATCGGGCTGCCCGATCTCGTGCCCTTCTGGAACGTCTCGCGCGGCTGACGCGCTCGGCATGGAACCGCGCCCGGTTCCATGCCGCCGACAAGCCCCCCTGTTTTAACCAAAGGCGTCTGCGGATTCTGTCAGCGAATCCGAGTTTTTCCAGTCAAGGTTTTAAGCCTATGCGCATCTTCTCCGCCTGTCTGTCACTCGAAGCCAACACATTCTCGCCGATGGCGACCAGCTACCAGACCTTTCTCGCCGAGCAGGCCTGGCGGCCCGGCGAACATCCCGCCGAGCCCACCATGCAGACCGCCGCCTTCTGGGTGGCCCGCCGCCGTGCCGAAGCCGAGGGCTACACATTCATTCCAGGGTCCTGTTTCTGGTCGACGCCGAACGGCACGGCGACCCGGGATGCGTATGAGCGCATTCGCGCCGAAATCCTCGAGCAACTGTCGGCCGCTTTGCCCCTGGACGGCGTGATCCTCACGTTGCACGGCGCGATGGTCGCCGACGGCTACGACGATTGCGAGGGCGACCTTCTCGAACATGTGCGCCGCATAGCGGGGCCGGACGCGGTGATCGGCGTCGAGCTCGATCCTCACTGCCATTTTACGGTGAAGCGTTGCGAACTCGCCGACATCATCGTCCTCTACAAGGAGTATCCGCATACCGACTTCGTCGAACGCGGCGAGGAGGTCGTCAGCCTCGTTCTCGCGACGATCCGCAAGCAGATCCGCCCGGTGAAATCACTGTGGGACACCCGCGTCATCGCCTCCTATCCGACGACGACGCAGCCCATGCGCGGTATCGTCGACAAGGCAATGGCGCTGGAAGGCAAGGACGGCGTCCTTTCAATTTCGCTCGGTCATGGCTTCCCCTCCGGTGATGTGCCGGACAACGGTGCGCGCGTTCTCGTCATCACCGATGGCAACAAGCCGCTGGGCGACCGCCTTGCCCGCGAATTCGGCGAGGAAATGGCGGCGATCAAGGAAATCTCCGCTCAACGCTTCCTCGAACCGTCGGCAGCGGTCGCCCGCGCTCTGGAGATTGCGGCCGGCGCTTCGAAGCCGGTGACGATTGCCGACACTTCCGACAATGCCGGTGGCGGTGCGCCGTCCGACAACACCACTTTCCTGAGGCTGCTTATCACGGGCGGCGTTTCCTCCGCCTCGGTCGGACCTATCTGGGATCCGATGGCCGTACGCCTTGCCTTCGACGCCGGTCCGGGCGCGCGGATCAAGCTGCGCTTCGGTGGCAAGGCCTGCTGGGCCTCCGCCCAGCCCATCGATGCGGAGGTGGAGGTGCTCGCCTGCGTGCCCGGCGCGCAGCAGACCTTCGCAGGCTCTCCGGTGGATCTCGGCGACGCGGTCGGCATTCGTACCCTGGAAGGAGTAGGCGCGGTGCTGGTGTCCAACCGCTGTCAGGCGATGGGGATCGACTTCTTCGCCAATCTCGGCATCGACCCGCGTGGCGAACGGTTGCTGGTGGTCAAGTCCAACCAGCATTTCCACGCCGCCTTCGCCCCGATCTCGGAGGAGGTGATCTACGCGACCGGCGACGGCCTGCTGCCGACCGACTACCGCCGCCACCCCTGGAAAAAGGTGATCCGGCCGATCTGGCCGCTGGACGGCGAAGTCGAGGGGCGACAGCTGGTCTGAGTTTCAATCGAAAAGGACGCGCGCATGATCATCTATATTCTGCGCCGGCTGGGCGCGACGCTGATTGTGATGGGGTTGGTCGGCCTCATGGTCTTCGTGCTGCTGCATCTCGCGCCCGGCGATCCCGCGGCGGTGATTGCCGGCGACAATGCTACGCCCGAACAGATCGCGCAGCTGAGACAGATGCTCGGCCTTGACGATCCCCTGCCGGTGCAATTCCTCCGCTGGATGGGCGATGTCGTGCAAGGCGACCTCGGCGTGTCGATCTATTCCAACGAACCGGTGGCTCAGCTGATCATGCAGCGCATGGAGGCCACGGTATCGCTGGCGATCGCGACCCTAGCCTTCGCGGTGCCGATCGCCATCGCTTTTGGCGTCATAGCCGCGCACCGGGCCGGCACGACGGTCGATCGGATCCTCATGCTGTTTTCGGTCATGGGGTTTTCGCTACCGGCCTTCGTCCTCGGCTACATGCTGAGCTGGCTTTTCGCCATCGAGTGGAAACTGTTGCCGGTACAGGGCTTCACGCCGATCAGCGAGGGGATCTGGCCCTGGGCGCGCAACCTCATATTGCCTTCGGTGACGCTCGGCATGACCTACACCGCGCTGATCGCCCGCATCACCCGCACGAGCATGCTCGAGGTCCTGTCGGAGGACTTCATCCGCACAGCACGCGCCAAGGGCGTGGCCGTGCCGCGCATTCTCGTCAAACACGCGCTGCGCAATGCCGGGGTGCCCATCGCCACCGTGATCGGTATCGGCATCGCGCTGCTTATCGGCGGCGTGGTGGTGACGGAAACGGTGTTCAACATTCCGGGCGTCGGCCGCCTCGTCGTCGATGCCATTGCCCGCCGCGACTACCCGGTGATCCAGGGCGTCATCCTGGTCTTCTCCGGCATCTACGTGTTCGTGAACCTCGCCACCGATCTGTCCTACACGCTGATCGACCCCCGCATCCGCTACTGACGAAAGGTCGCCAAGAATGACGAATGCCGCTCAGTTGGCTCCCCCCGTCCGGGCGGGAATCCCACGGTTCCTGCGCCGCCATCCCACGATGATTGCCGGCGGTACGGTTCTCGCCGCCATCGCGCTTGCCGCGCTGCTGGCACCCTTTTTCGCTGGCGATCCTGCAACGATGATGCCGTCCGAGCGGCTCCAGTCACCCTCGGCGCGCTACTGGCTCGGCACCGACCATCTCGGACGCGACGTCTTTGCACGGGTTGTTCACGGCGCGCGAGTCTCGCTTGCGGTCGGCATCGTCGTTGCAGTCTCCTCTATCGCCATTGGCGTGGTGATCGGCATGATCGCGGGTTATTTCCGCAAGGCCGACCCGGTCATCATGCGGGTTATGGACGCGCTGATGGCAATTCCCGCCATCCTGCTTGCTATCGCGCTGGTGGCCGTCATGCGCGCCTCGGTCGGCGTTGTCATGCTCGCCATCGTCATTCCGGAGATACCCCGGGTCGTGCGCCTCGTGCGCTCCGTAGTGCTTTCGGTGCGCGAGGCGCCCTATGTCGAGGCGGCGCAGGTTGGTGGAACGCGGCTCCCTGTCATCCTCGTGCGGCACATCCTGCCTTCGACAGTGCCGCCGCTCATCGTGCAGGCAACCTATATTTGCGCCTCGGCGATCATCGTGGAATCGACCCTTTCTTTCCTCGGCGCAGGCGTGCCGCCTGAAACACCGACCTGGGGAAGCATGATCGCCCAGTCGCGCATGTATCTGCCGCGCGCGCCCTGGACGGTGTTCGCGCCGGGTTTCGCGCTCGCCCTCGTCGTCCTCAGCGTCAACATGCTGGGCGACGGACTGCGCGATCTTCTCGATCCACGCATGTCACGCCGGATGTGATTGTTCTCCGGACCGTATGGCAACCCACCGAAGATAGGGCCACCCGAATGACGAAGCCTGTTCTATCCGTCCGCGACCTCACCACATCGTTCCGGCCCGACATCTATTCGCCCTGGACGCCGGTCGTCCGCAATATCGGTTTCGACGTCGCGGCGGGCGAGACGCTCGCCATCGTCGGGGAAAGCGGATCGGGCAAGAGCGTGACCTCGCTGTCCGTCATGCGGCTCCTGCCACCGCGCGGCAGCCGCATCGAGGGTGAAATCCGACTTGCGGGTCGTGATTTGCTGGCGCTGCCGGAGCAGGAGATGCGAAAGGTCCGCGGGGGTGACATTGCCATGATCTTCCAGGAGCCGATGACATCGCTCAACCCGATGATGACAGTGGGCGAGCAGATCGCCGAAGCCATTCGCGGTCATCTTTCCATCGGCTCTGCCGAGGCCCGGCAGGAAACGATCCGCCTGTTCGAGAAGGTGCGCCTTCCCAATGCGAAGGAGCGTTACGACGTCTATCCGCACAAGCTTTCCGGCGGCCAGCGGCAGCGCGTGATGATCGCCATGGCGCTTGCGACGCGGCCGAAGCTGCTCATCGCCGACGAGCCGACAACGGCTCTCGATGTGACGATCCAGGGCCAGATCCTCGACCTCGTCAAGGAACTGCAGGAAGAAACCGGCATGGCGGTTCTTTTCATCACCCACGACATGGGCGTGGTGGCGGAAGTCGCTGACCGCACGCTCGTCATGCTGCGTGGCGACGTGGTGGAGGACGGACCGACCGCAGAGATATTCGGCAATGGTCGCCATCCCTACACGCGCGCGCTTCTCGCGGCCGTACCGAGGCTCGGGTCCATGGCGGGCCGTGCTCTGCCCTCCACTTTTGGCCTGATCGACACCGCGACGGGTTCGCGCGGTGCGGAGCGAGAAGCGGCGCCGCCGGTTGCGGACAAACCGGCGGTGCTAGAGGTAAAGAACCTGACCACGCGTTTCGCCGTGCGCAGCGGACTGTTCTCGAAGGTCACGGGGGCGGTTCATGCCGTCGAGAATGTTTCCTTCTCGCTCCAGCCGGGCGAAACGCTGTCGCTGGTCGGCGAATCCGGCTGCGGCAAGTCCACGACCGGTCGCACCATCCTACGGTTGACGAAACCGTTTTCCGGCACGGTGCTGGTCAATGGACAGGAGGTCGGTGCCACCGACAGAGAAGCGCTAAAGTCGGCGAGGCGGGCCGTGCAAATGGTGTTTCAGGATCCCTTCGCCAGCCTCAACCCGCGCATTCCGATCGGCGCCTCCATCGCCGAACCCTTCCTCGAACAGAAGCTCGGCGGCAAGGCCGAGGCGCGGGACAAGACGGCCGCACTCATGCACCGAGTGGGCCTTTTGCCGACCATGATGAGCCGTTTGCCGCACGAATTCTCCGGTGGCCAGCGTCAGCGTATCTGCATAGCCCGTGCGCTGATGCTGGATCCCAAGGTGATCATTGCCGATGAGGCGGTCTCCGCGCTTGACGTGTCGATCAAGGCGCAAGTGTGCAACCTTTTGATGGAGCTTCAGGAAAGCCTCGGGCTCGCCTACCTCTTCATCAGTCACGACATGGCGGTCGTGGAGCGCGTCAGCCATCGCGTCGCGGTGATGTATCTCGGCGAGATCGTCGAGATCGGGCCGCGCAGCGCGGTCTTCGAGGCGCCGCAGCACTCCTATACCAAGAAGCTGATGGCCGCCGTTCCCGTCCCAGACCCCTCCCGCCGCCGCATGCGCCGCAATACCGAAGTCGAGGAGATCAAAAGCCCCTTCCGGATACCCGGATTTGTGCCGCCTAAGAGCGTCTACAAGGAAGTCAGCAAAGACCATTTTGTGCAGGTGCGGTGCTAGACCGAGCCCTTGACCGAACGACTAGCCAGGCAGTTTGCGGCGGTCCGCCGGTGAGACCGTTTGGCGGCTTGGCTAAGGTGAATCTGGGGTGTTTCTACGCCGCCAATTGGTCCGTCGTGGTGGTGGTAGCATAGTCCTCATCGGGTGTCCTGCCGTTGAAGGATGAGTGTGGGCGTCGCCGATTGTAATAATCGATCCAGGAACCGATACCGCTGCTCCCGATGCCATCGGAGGATAGCAAGTCAGAGATGGCCGTAACCAATATCCTCGTCGGGACCGAACTATATGATCCGGCCGAAGCCGTCTCTGCTGCCTTGAAGTGGTGGGAGGCGTTCATCGAGAGGATCGAGTCGGGAGCTGCCGACGCCCGGCAAGCGGCACAGAGCGGGAAAAGGATGAAACGGCGCTGAAAAAGGCGCAGATCAAGTTAATTGCGTCAATCTTAGGGACACAAGGCATTTAGCCTCGCCCTTAAACGATTGATTTGATGTCGCTTAATGGCCTCAGAAGGCAATGGCGGAGAGGGAGGGATTCGAACCCCCGATGGGCTTGCACCCATGCCGCATTTCGAGTGCGGTGCATTCGACCACTCTGCCACCTCTCCGCGGTCGTGATCGGCCGTTGCCGGCGCGGCGCACTAGATAGCGGCTCATCGCCTGTCGCACAAGGCCAAATATGCCTGTCGTCGCGCGTCTTTTCCGGTGGCTCCGAATTGGCCTGCAGGACGCTGCGTCAGATGTCCGGGCAATCTGGCGACAGTGGCGGCGTAACTCGTTCTAAAGTCTCGCCTGCACCGGTTCCAGGGGTGCCCGGTTGGCTTGTTCCTTGCGGTTCGAGCGCGTATCCAAAAGGTGGCATTCTCGGTGATGCCATATCGGGATCAGCCGTGCTATGCCGCCGGAAGGCCATTTTCCGGCCTGTTTGCCTTGACTCGATAGCAACCTTCGGTTACGGGACGCCCTGCATTCGGCGTGGAGGATTCTCTGCGCCGTTTGTTTTGAACCCGTAACGACTGACAAAAAGACGGCCGGGACCGCTTCAAGTGGTTCAACAAGGTCGACCGAACAGCGAAAGGCATAAAATGTTCGCAGTCATCAAAACGGGCGGCAAGCAGTACCGCGTTGCCGCCAATGATGTGATCAAGATCGAGAAGCTCGTCGGCGTCGCCGGCGATACCGTTGAATTCGTCGAAGTGCTCGCCGTTGGCGAAGGCGACAACGCAGAGATCGGCGCGCCCTTCGTGGCCGGCGCCGTGGTGACGGCGGAAGTGGTCGAGCAGGGCCGCGCCAAGACCGTCATCGCCTTCAAGAAGCGTCGTCGCCAGAACTCGCGCCGTTCGCGCGGCCATCGCCAGCACCTGACCACTGTCCGGATCGCCGAGATTCTGACGGGCGGTGCGAAGCCTTCGAAGAAGGCGGCAGCCAAGATCGATGCCGTGGCCGAAGACGCCGCAGAGAAGCCCGCGAAGAAGGCAGCGCCGAAAAAGGCTGCAGCCGTCGCGGAATCAGAGTAATCAGAGCGACTGAAGGAGAACATCCATGGCACATAAAAAAGCTGGCGGTTCGTCGCGCAACGGTCGCGATTCAGAATCCAAGCGCCTTGGCGTCAAGAAGTTCGGCAGCGAAGCCGTGATTCCCGGCAACATTATCGTTCGTCAACGCGGCACCACCTGGCATCCCGGCGTCAACGTCGGCATGGGCAAGGATCACACCCTTTTTGCGCTCGAAGCCGGCGCCGTGACCTTCAATAAAAAAGCCAATGGCCGAACCTACGTATCGGTTAATCCGATTCTCAAGGCCGCGGAGTAGCCGGTTCCGCACTACAACACCGGCGCCCCATCTCGGGAACCGGTGTCTGGCCAAGCCAGGAAAAGGATCAGGGGAGATGGGTCGCCATCTCCCCTTTTTCATTTCCTGGAGGATATTTGACATGGTTGCCGAGAAGGACGACGTCGAAGACGAAAGACTGTCGATCGACTGCCCGATACTGCTGACAGAACGGCTGGTGCTGCGGCCGCCGCACGAGGACGACGTCCCCGAGCTGGTGCAGCTTGCCGACAACCGGCACGTCGCCGAAATGCTGTCGCGCATGCCGCACCCCTACGGCGAAGCCGAAGCGCGTGCTTTCCTGTCGATGGCGCGCGGCCAGCGCGGTGGCGTGGTCTACGCGATCACGCTTGCCGACACCGGTGCCTTCGTCGGTTCGGCCGGGCTCAACTACACCGACCGCGGCCTCGAACTCGGCTACTGGATCGGCGAACCCCACTGGAAGCATGGCTACGCCACCGAGGCGGCGCACGCGCTGGTCGATCTCGCCTTCCGTGCGACCGACGTCAACGTGCTCAACGTCTCGTGCCGGGTCATCAACCCGGCGTCGCGCCGCGTCATCCACAAGTGCGGCTTCCAGTATGCCGGGCAGGGCATGCTGAACTCGATCGTCGCCGGCCAGGTGCCGGTCGAGCGCTACCGCCTCGACCGCAAGACCTGGGCGAGCCTCAGGTCTTGGGCACGCAGCTGAGGTGAGCGCTAGGCCAGTTCGAGCCACACCGGCTGGTGGTCGGAGCCTTGCGCATCTTTGTCGATGCGGATGGATTTGACCCTGGCGGCGAGGCCGGCCTGGACGAAGGCGTAGTCGATGAGGCGGGATTTTTCCGGATGGGTCGTGTCGGTCCAGGAGACCGATCCGTCCGGAACGCCGCCTGCCAGCGCATAGGCGTCGACAGGGTGGTGGGCGACGATCTGGGTGCCCTCCACCGGGTCGGGCGCGCCGGCCATGACGACATGTTCGGGCGAGCCGGGGACCATGTTGAAGTCGCCCATCAATATGAATTCTTCCGGGCAGGGGAGCTCGGGAAAGCCGTATTCGACAGCGCCCGAGATGGCGCCGCCTTCCATCGGATAGGCGTAGACCCGCTCCTTGAGGTGGCGGATCTGCGCGATCCTCTCTTCGAGATTGACGTGGTCGAGATGCACCGAATAGACGCGCAACGGACCGGACGGCGCCATGACGAGCGCTTCCAGCGCCGCGCGCTGCAGGTTGCCGCGGCTCAAGCGCCGGCTGCGCGGCAGAAGCAGGTTGCGCGACGCCACGATCGGCCAGCGCGACAGCACCATGTTGCCGAACTGCAGCCGTTTGTTTGCCGGCTTGCCGTCGTCGCCGACCATGCCGAAGTCGATGTCCATGGCGACGCCATAGACGTGGAAGTAGTCGGGCAGCAGCCTCGCCAGACCCTCGACCATGTCGGCGCCATTGTTGCGCATGAAGTTGCGGGTCACCTCCTGCAGCGCGACGATGTCGGCACCTTCGACCGCGGCGGCAATGCGCCCGAGGTCGTAGCGTCCGTCGCGACCGACACCATATTGGGTGTTGTAGGTGACCAGTTTCATCTACTTCCTTTCCGTGCGCGGCTCCGCGCCCAATCCGCTCTCGCCCTTCGCCGCGCCTTGCGCTATGGCAAGTGCGCTGAAACAACGAAATAACAGCAGAAGACGAAGAGTCCGATGAAATTTCTCGATCAGGCCAAGGTTTACATCCGCTCCGGCAATGGCGGCGCGGGCGCAGTGTCGTTCCGGCGCGAAAAATTCATCGAGTTCGGTGGCCCGGACGGCGGCGACGGCGGCCGTGGCGGCGACGTCTGGCTGGAGGTGGTGGACGGGCTGAACACGCTGATCGACTATCGCTATCAGCAGCATTTCAAGGCGCAGACCGGCGTGCACGGCATGGGCCGCAACATGACCGGCGCCAAGGGTTCCGACATCATCCTGAAAGTGCCCGTCGGTACGCAGGTCTATGAAGAAGACAACGAGACGCTGATCTGCGACCTGACCCAGGTCGGCCAGCGCTACCTGCTGGCCAAGGGCGGCAATGGCGGCTTCGGCAACCAGCACTTCAAGACCTCGACCAACCAGGCGCCGCGGCGCGCCAATCCCGGCCTTGAAGGCCAGGAGATGTGGGTCTGGCTCAGGCTCAAGCTGATCGCCGATGCAGGCCTCGTCGGCCTGCCCAATGCCGGCAAGTCGACCTTCCTCGCTTCCGTCACCGCGGCCAAGCCCAAGATCGCCGACTATCCGTTCACCACGCTGCATCCGGGCCTCGGAGTCGCCCGCATCGACGCCCGCGAGTTCGTCATCGCCGACATTCCCGGCCTGATCGAGGGCGCCCATGAGGGTGTCGGTATCGGCGACCGCTTCCTCGGCCATGTCGAGCGCACGCGCGTGCTGCTGCATCTGGTTTCGGCGCAGGAAGAAAACCCGGGCAAGGCCTACAAGGTGGTGCGCGGCGAGCTCGAAGCCTATGGCCATGGGCTGACCGACAAGATCGAGATCGTGGCGCTTTCCCAGGTCGACACGCTCGACCCGGACGAGCGCAAGAAGAAGATCGCTTCGCTGAAGCGCGCTGCCGGCCGCGCGCCGATCCTGCTGTCGGCGGTCACGCGCGAGGGCGTCGAGGAGACGCTGCGGGCGCTGATGAGCGTCGTCGAGGAAGCCCGCCTGGCAAGCGGCGATGTCGCACCTTCTGATGCGCGCTGGACGAAATAGGCCGACCGACATGACGATCCCTTCGCTGCGGACCTACAAGCGCATCACCGTCAAGATCGGTTCGGCGCTGCTGGTCGATCGTTCGACCGGCCTCAAGCGCGAATGGCTGGCCTCGATGGCTGATGACATTGCAACGCTTGCAGAAAGAGGCGCCGACGTGCTGGTGGTGTCTTCGGGCGCCATCGCGCTAGGCCGCACCATTTTGGGCCTTGGCAAGCGTGCGCTGAAGCTCGAGGAGAGCCAGGCGGCGGCAGCCGTCGGCCAGATCGCGCTGTCCAGCGCATGGGCGGAAGAGCTCGGGCGCAAGGGGATGAAGTCGGGCCAGATCCTGGTGACGCTCGGCGACACCGAGGAGCGCCGGCGCTATCTCAATGCACGCGCCACCATCTCGACGCTGCTCAAGATGAAGGCCGTGCCCGTCATCAACGAGAACGACACGGTCGCCACCACCGAGATCCGCTACGGCGACAACGACCGGCTGGCTGCACGCATGGCGACCATGATGGGCGCCGATCTCCTGGTGCTTTTGTCCGACATCGACGGGCTCTACACCGCGCCGCCGGCGCATGATCCGAACGCCAGGTTCATTCCGGTCGTCGATCGCATCACGCCCGACATCGAGGCGATGGCCGGTGCCGCAGCCTCCGAGCTGTCGCGCGGCGGCATGCGCACCAAGCTCGACGCCGGCAAGATCGCCACCGCCGCAGGCACGGCGATGATCATCACCGCCGGCACGCGGCTGTCGCCGCTGATGGCGATCGAGCGCGGCGAGCGCGCCACCTATTTCCGCCCGAGCGGCAATCCGGTGAAGGGTTACAAGACCTGGATCGCAGGCCAGCTCGAGCCGGCAGGCCGACTGACGGTCGATGCCGGTGCTGTTGGTGCGCTATTGTCCGGAAAGTCGCTGCTGCCGGCGGGCGTGAAGCTGGTCAGCGGCAATTTCTCGCGCGGCGATACGGTGGCGATCCTGGCGCCCGAGGGGCGCGAGATCGCGCGCGGGCTGGTTGCCTATGACGCAGCGGATGCCGTAAGGATCGCTGGACTGAAAACGGCGGAAATCGAAACCGTGCTTGGCTACGAGGCGCGTTCTGCGATGGTCCATCGCGACGATCTCGTTGTCAGCCACGCGGATGCGGTTGTGGTGCGGAAGGGTAGGACATGCTGAAGGCGCATGAGAGCGGAGACACGACGCGGCTGATGACTGAGATCGGGCGCAAGGCCCGTGCTGCGGCCCGCCCACTCGCCATCGCCAGTGCCGAACGCAAGCATGCCGCCCTGATCGGCATGGCCGACGCTATCCTGCGCCGTCAGGAGGACATCCTCGACGCCAACGCCATCGACGTGAAGAATGGCGAGGAGGCCGGGCTGAGCGGCTCGTTCATGGACCGGCTCCAGCTGACGCCGGGCCGTATCCGCGACATGGCCGACGGCATCCGCGCCATTGCCGACCTCAGGGATCCCGTCGGCGAAGTGATTGCTGAATGGGACCGCCCCAACGGGCTGCATATCGAGCGCGTGCGCACGCCGCTCGGCGTCATCGGCGTGATCTACGAGAGCCGTCCCAATGTGACTGCCGATGCCGGCGCGCTCTGCCTCAAGGCCGGCAACGCGGTAATCCTGCGCGGCGGCTCGGATTCGCTCAATTCGTCGCTGGCGATCCATGCCTGCCTGGTCGAAGGGCTGAAGGCGGCCAAGCTGCCTGAAGACGCGATCCAGTTGGTGCCGGTGGCAGACCGTGCCGCGGTCGGCGAGATACTGAAGGGTCTGTCGGGCAATCTCGACGTCATCATCCCGCGCGGCGGCAAGAGCCTTGTCGAGCGCGTCCAGAACGAGGCGCGGGTGCCGGTATTCGCCCATCTCGAAGGCATCTGCCACCTCTACATCGACAAGTCGGCCAAGCTCGACATGGCGGTGGGCATTGCCGTCAACGCCAAGATGCGGCGCACCGGCATTTGCGGCGCGGCCGAGACCCTGCTTGTCGATCGCGCGGTTGCCGCGACCCATCTGGTGCCGGTGCTGGAAGCGCTGCGCAAGGCGGGTTGCGAAATCCATGCCGACGAGGAGGTCCTGGCTGCTTTCAATGATGCCAAGCCGGCGACCGATGCAGATTGGGTGACCGAGTATCTCGACGCCATCATCTCGGTGAAGCTTGTCGACGGCGTTGCCGGCGCCATCGAGCATATCGAGACGTTTTCCTCGCACCACACCGAGGCGCTCGTCGCCGAGGATGCCAAGGCCGTGGAGCGCTTCTTCAACGAAATCGACTCGGCGATCCTGCTGCACAACGCCTCGACGCAGTTCGCCGACGGTGGCGAGTTCGGCATGGGTGCCGAGATCGGCATCGCCACCGGCAAGATGCATGCGCGCGGGCCAGTCGGCGTCGAGCAGCTGACCTCGTTCAAGTACCGCGTGCGCGGCACCGGCCAGCTCAGGCCGTGACGGAAAGCATCGGGCTGGTGTGACGGCTTTGCGCGCAATCACCTCCCTCTGCCCTGCCGGGCATCTCCCCCTCAAGGGGGGCGCCTAGCATCATGCTCTCCCCCCTGGAGCCGCCAGTTCCCCAAAAATACCTGCGCATGCCGCATGCGATGAAGGGCATGCAGGTCGGGCTGTTCGGCGGCTCGTTCAATCCGCCGCATGCCGGCCATGGCCTCGTCGCCGAAATCGCCATGCGCCGCCTGCAGCTCGACCAGCTGTGGTGGATCGTCACCCCGGGCAATCCGCTGAAAAGCACGCGCGAACTTGCGCCGCTGGCAAAGCGGATCGACCTGTCGGAGCAGATCGCCAAAGACCCGCGCATCAAGGTCACCGCCTTCGAGGCGAGGCACAATGTGCGCTACACCGCCGACACGCTGGCGCTGATCAAGGCGCGAAATCCGGGCGTCGATTTCGTCTGGATCATGGGGGCCGACAATCTGCGCGATTTCCACCGCTGGCAGCGCTGGCGGCAGATCGTCATGACCTTTCCGATCGCGGTCATCGACCGGCCGGGGGCGACGCTGTCGTTCCTGTCGTCGGCGGTCGCCAAGACCTTCGACTATGCGCGCGTGGACGAGGGCGACGCGCCACGCCTGGCGCGAATGAAGGCCCCGGCCTGGACCTTCATCCACGGGCCGCGTTCGCTGCTGTCGTCGACGGCGCTGCGGAACGGCACGGCCAAGGACAAGCCTAGGTCCTGAGCCTAGTCCCGGAGGGTCGGCAGCGGCCGATCCTTGTAGTACTCTTGGAGACTCTCCAGATTGGACTGGTGGACGTGCCTATAAGGCTTCCACACGCTTATCCATCCCTTCGTAAGGGACTCCTCGACAGCCGTCTCCAGCGGCATCGTTAGAAAATCGGCGTCCTTGGCTCTCAGGGTCATATTCCGCAGGTAGATTTTCGTGGCGTCGATCAGAGTGTCGTCGTAACCGCCGTTCTCGATTACGTCGATGTTCCCATGGTTGGGGTAGATGCGGGCGATCCCGAATTGCTTCAATGCTTCGAGATTGTCGATCTGAGCGGGCACGCTAGCTGGCGTAGAAATATACACGAGCGTGTCCTCCATAGTATCTCCGGCAAGTAGGATCTTGTCGGCAGGAAGGAAGGCCACCAGGCTGTCCGGCGTATGTATGTCGACATTGTGAAGTTCGACCTTCACGTCGCCGACCATGACTTCCATCTTTCCTTCGAACACCTTGTTGGGAAGAACGAGGGGCAGGATAGCGGGCGGCCCCCAGAGATTTCCGCTTTCGATGGCCGCACGCTTTTCAAGGAGGCTCTCCAGCGTCCCCTTGCTCGCGATGATGGGGGCATTCGCATATGTGCCGTTACCGCCGATATGATCGAGATGGTAGTGGCTGTTCACGACGGTGATCCGCTTGATTCCCATCTGCTCAAGATGGTCGCGAACCCATTTCGACTGCTGCATGGTCGGAAACGTATCCCACACCAGGGCTTCGTCACCGCGATAGATCGCATAGGTCGCTACGCCGAGATCCATGGACCCGCTGTCAGCCCAATTCTCAGTTCCTCCAGTTTTGGGTGGCGTCGACGGTCTGCCATCGTAGAACGCCAACATGTAGTCCGTCACCTTGATGACACGGATATCCGAGTTGATCTGTGCATTCGCCGTTCCGGCGGCAAGTGCCGCACCGAACAAAAGAATGCCCAGCAGTTTTCGCAATTCCGGTAACAACATTTCTCCCCCACTCCCTCACGTTCGCGCAGCCAGACAGCACAAGTCATGCGTTCTCCCAGCAAGGAGACATGAATTTCCGTCAGGTCGGCCAGTTAAGTGATCTCGATATGTGATCACAATAGACGGCGTTGTCAACTAAGTCTTGATCGGGATCCAGAGCTCGTAGCCGCCATGACCCGTCTCCGGGTCGAAGCTCTCGGGGTAGAGCTCGAAGTTCGGGCCGTCGGCGGCCTGATGTCCGGAACTTGGTAGCCACTTGCTCCAGACGGTGTGGGTGATGCGCCGGATCATCGAGATGTGGTCGGTGGTGGCGAACACGGCATAACGCTGCGGCGGAATGCGGAGGCGGCCGTATTCCGACGTCAGGCCGGAGAAGTCGGAGACCTCGACGCCGGCGATGTATTCGAAGCTGTCGTCGTCGAAGTTGCAGCAGACGCCGTAGCCGACCATGCCTTTCTGGTTGGGAACGCTGCCGAAATGCGGTCCAAAACGCTGCCACAGCGCAGGTATGCCGTGGCTCGTTTCGCTGGTGTAGCGCTCACTGAAGCCGGCGATGAGCAAGGCGCCGCCGTCGACAAAGCGCGACGGGGCAAGGTTTTCGACAAAGGTTTCGTCCATCTTGAGATGCTCCACATATTCGGGTTGGGGAACGGTGCCATTGGCGCGAACGTCCTCGGGCGTCTGCCCGAAGCGGTCGCGGAAGGCCCGGGTGAACGCCTCATGCGAGCCGTAACCGGCATCGAGTGCGACCGCCAATATGTCGGGCGCTCCCCTGGCCAGCGAAAGCGCTGCGTCGGTCAGGCGGCGGGCCCTGATGTAGCCCATGATCGAATGGCCGGTGGCGGCCCCGAAGGCGCGGGACATGTGAAAGCGCGAGACACCGCCGATGGCGGCCATCTCGTCGAGCCCGATGTCGCTGGAATAGTGGCTTTCGATGAACCAGATGGCTTTCTGAACAGGGGTCATTGGTCTTTCCGGCACAAGGATGCCCCCGATATGCCCGCTTGCGGGGCGGTCCATTTGATCGTGCTTGCTGCCAGCGCTCTTTTTGCGCCGATGTCGATGGCAAAACGCGGGCCGCCGGCCTTTGATCCAGCCCGCTATATCGGCCAAGCCAGCGCCGTCCATGTCGCAATTGCGGCTGCGTAAATGCCACAGGCAGGCGAGACTTGGTACATGGATCAGCGGGACGATGTTGCGGTTGCGGTAGATGAGGGCGAACAGACGCCGGCCATAGCCGTTGCCGGCGTGATCCTGGCGATGGCGCTGGTTGCCGTCGGCAATGGGTTGATGTTCGGCTACATTCCCATCAGCCTCGGAGCGGCGGGTTATGCGCCAACCTGGGCAGGCTCGATCCTGACCGGCCTGTCGGCCGGCGGTCTCGCCGGCTGCCTGCTCACCGGCATGCTGGTCCGCCGCGTCGGCCATGCCAGGGCCTACATGGTGTTTTCCGCGCTGATCGTGCTGTCCAACGTGGCGATAGGGGCGGGCACCTATCCTGTCATTTGGATCGCGGCGCGGGTGCTCTACGGCTTTGCCATATGCGGACTGTTCATCGTCGCGCAGAGTTGGCTCAACGATGCCGTGGGCAACGACATTCGCGGCCGGGTCATGGCGATCTTCTATGTCGCCTACGTCGTCGGCCTGGGCGTCGGTTCGTTCCTGCTGCGCTTCGTCGACATCTCTGGCGCAGATGCGGCGCTGCTTGGCATCGCCTTCAATGCGATTTCCATCCTGCCGGTGGGGCTCACGCGCCTGCGCCAGCCGCCGGCGCCGCAGGCGGCTTCGGTCGCCCTGGCCCGTGCCTGGCGCATCTCGCCCGTCGGCGTCGCCGGCATGCTGGCCGTCGGCGGCGTGTCGATGCTGGTCACCGGTTTCGCACCCATCCATGCGACGGCCAGCGGCTTCAGCCAGCAGGAGGTGGCGACGCTGTTGTTTGCCATGCCGCTCGGCACGCTGTTGTTCCAGATACCGTTCGGCTGGATTTCCGACCGCACCGACCGGCGTCATGTTCTGGTGGCGGCCGGACTGCTGGTGGTGATCGGCGGCCTTGCCGCAAGCCGTTTCGACGGTAGCGCCCTGCCGATCATGGTTGCGATCTATGTCGTGTGGAGCGGGGCGAGCGAATCGATCTATTCGCTGTCGAGCGCGCATGCCAGCGACCGGGCCCACAAGGACGACCTGGTGGCGCTGTCGAGCAGCATGCTGTTCGCCTGGTCGCTGTCAGGTTTCATCGTGCCCGGCCTCGGCACCGTGCTGACCGCGATCTACGGCACCCAGGCCTTCATGCACGTGGCGGTCGTGATAGCTGCCTTGTTCACGGCGTTCGTCCTGTGGCGGCTCCGCATCAGCCGCGCCGTACCGGCGGGTGAAGCGGGCAGCTTTTCGCCGATGTCCGCGCAGTTGCCGCCGTCTGTCGATCCGTAGGGAAAGTGGTGCACGGCCGGCCTTGGGAGATCAACTTGTTGGTCCTTGTCTTGAAACTGTACCCCAACTCTGCCTATCTAACTGGTGTTACCCGAGTTCAGGGTGATTTGGTTGTTCCTGTCGGAAAGGAAAGACACTGAGAACAGCACTTCGGAAGAGGGCGGAAATCCTGCCTTCGCCGGCCGGGATAGGCGAAATCGACGCCGTTGCCCGCGCCATCAAGACAGTCCTTGCCAGTCTGGAAGACTCCAAGGCCGAAGACATCGTCTCCATTGACATTCAGGGGAAATCGAGCCTGGGCGACTACATGGTCGTAGCCTCGGGCCGGTCGCACCGTCATGTCGCGGCGGTAGCCGATCATCTCCTCAAGGCGCTGAAGGATGCCGGTCTCGGCACGCCCCGCGTCGAGGGCATGTCGGGCGCCGACTGGGTGCTCATCGATTCCGGTGATGTCATCGTGCATGTCTTCCGGCCCGAGATCCGCGAGTTCTACAACATCGAAAAGATGTGGCAGGCGCCGGATCTCGAGGAAGAAACCGTTCATTGAACCGTTAGACGACAGGGATGAAGGTCGCGATACATGCCGTGGGCCGGATGAAAGCCGGCCCCGAGAAGGAGCTTGCCGACCGCTATCTCGACCGGTTCTCGAAAAGCGGCGGGCCGCTTGGCCTCGATTTTTCAGGGGTCGCCGAGATTTCCGAAAGCCGGGCGCAGAATGTCGACGAACGGCGGCGTGAGGAAGCCGACAGGCTGCGCGCCCAGATGGTATCCGGAACGGCATTGATCCTGCTCGACGAGCGCGGCAAGAACCTCTCATCACAACAATTCGCCGACAAGATCGCATCGCTGCGCGATGGCGGGCAGCGCGGGCTGATGATCGCCATCGGCGGCCCAGACGGCCATGACGAGGCGCTGCGCAACGAGGCGCAAATGCTGATCTCGTTCGGTGCCGCCACCTGGCCGCACCAGATGGTCCGCATCATGCTCGGCGAGCAGCTCTATCGCGCCGCGACCATTCTTTCAGGGCATCCGTACCATCGCGCGTGAGTGCCCGGAATTCGACAAAATGGCCGGGCAAAAGTCCGCATGCGGTCGCGCCCGGCAAACATGGTTGATGGTTCGTTAACGATGCCGCCGCTAAGGTCGCAGACATAGAACCGGATCATCGCATGGCGCGGAATTTTCCCCTGAAGGCGTGGCTTCAGCCATGCCGCGGCATCGTCGCGGCGGGCTGGATTGCGCTCGCCTGCGGGGCCGCGTCCGCCCAGATGGGACCGCCCTTGCCCGACCCCGACCGGACGCGATCGGAACTCGAAAACCTGTCGCGCGACATCCAGGTTTCGTCCGAACGTCGCGAGAAGCTGGCAGCCGAAATCGCCCAGGTGAAAAAGGACCACGCCTCGATCACCGCGGTGCTCATCCAGTCGGCCAAGACCGAACGCAAGCTTTCGCAGGACATAGAAGACATCGCCGGCAAGCTCGAAGGGCTGAAGGAGCAGGAGGCAGGCATCCGCACTTCGCTCAACATGCGTAAATCCGTGCTGGCCGAGGTGCTGGGCGCGTTGCAGCGCATGGGGCTCAATCCGCCGCCAGCGATCCTGGTCAAGCCGGAGGATGCATTGTCATCGGTGCGCAGCGCCATCTTGCTCGGCGCGGTGGTGCCTGAACTGCGATCCGAGACCGAGATCCTGATGGCCGACCTCAGGGAATTGTCGCGGGTCGTGACCTCGATCGAAGGCGAGCGCGACCGCCTGACCACAGCGATGACTGCGCAAGCCGGCGAAAAGGCGCGACTCGATCTGCTGCTCGAAGCCAAGAGCCGGCTGCGCTCGAATACCGAGACTGCACTTGCCGAAGAATCCAAAAATGCAGCCCAACTGGCCGCGCGCGCCGACAGTCTCAAAGATTTGATCGCTTCGCTCGACAAGCTGGCGGCCAAGAAAGCAGCCGATGCGGAGGCCGCGAGGAAGGCTGCCGAAGAGGCGGCAAAAGCTGCAAACGAACCGGTCGTCGCGGCAGTGCCGGAAGCCAACCAACTTGTTGCTTCCGCTCCATTTTCCGTTCTTCAAGGGCAAGTTTCGCTACCGGTCACGGGACGCATCAAGCGCCGCTTTGGCGCCGACGACGGCATCGGCGGAACCATGCTCGGGGACATGGTTGCGACACAATCGGGCGCCATCGTGACCGCTCCGGCGGATGGAAGCGTTCTTTATGCGGGGCCTTTCCGCTCCTATGGTCAACTCTTGATCCTCAATGCCGGCGACGGCTATCATGTCGTCCTGGCGGGGATGAGCAGAATCACCGTTGCGCCGGGTCAGTCCGTACTAGCTGGCGAACCGATCGGTGCGATGGGAGAGGCGAGGGTGGCGAGCACCTCTGCTTCTGACAATGCGAATACGACGCCGGAACTCTATGTCGAGTTCCGCAAGGATGGAAAACCCGTCGATCCGACCCCGTGGTGGGCGGACCGCACCTCTGGAAGGACATGAAATGATGCGTAAACTGTCGCTTCTGCTTGCCGGGGCGCTGATGGGAGCCACGGCCATGGGCCTGGTGTATGGTGCACCTGGCTCGACGGCAAACGCGGCAGGTTCGGAAACCTACCGCCAGCTCGCCATCTTCGGCGACATCTTCGAACGCGTGCGCGGCCAGTATGTGACCCCGCCGGACGAGAAGTCGCTGATCGAGAATGCCATCAACGGCATGCTGACGTCGCTCGACCCGCATTCATCGTATCTCAACGCCGAAGCGGCCAAGGACATGCGTGTCCAGACCAAGGGCGAATTCGGCGGCCTCGGCATCGAGGTGACGATGGAGAACGAACTCGTCAAGGTCATCACCCCGATCGACGACACCCCTGCCGCCAAGGCGGGCGTGCTGGCCGGCGACTTCATCTCCAAGATCGATGGCGAGGAAGTTCGCGGCCTGACGCTGAACGACGCGGTCGAAAAGATGCGCGGACTGGTCAATACGCCGATCAAGCTGACGATCCTGCGCGAAGGCGCCGACAAGCCGATCGAGATTTCGATCATGCGCGACGTCATCAAGGTCAAGGCGGTCAAGTTCCGCGTCGACAATGATGTCGGCTACATGAAAATCACCTCGTTTACCGAGAAGACGTTCGACGACCTGCAGAATGCCATCGAGCAGATCAAGAAGCAGGTGCCGGACGACAAGCTCAAGGGCTACGTGCTCGACTTGCGCCTCAACCCGGGCGGTCTGCTCGACCAGGCGGTCAGCGTCTCCGACACATTCCTCGACCGCGGCGAGATCGTCTCGACGCGTGGTCGCGATCCGAAGGACATCACGCGCTTCGATTCGCGTGCCGGAGACGACATCGACGGCAAGCCGCTGATCGTTCTGGTCAACGGCGGTTCGGCGAGTGCTTCGGAAATCGTGGCGGGCGCGTTGCAGGACCACCGCCGGGCAACCGTGGTGGGCACGCAGTCCTTCGGCAAGGGGTCGGTGCAGACCATCATACCGCTGGCCGAGAACGGTGCGCTCCGCCTTACCACGGCGCTCTATTACACGCCGTCGGGCAAGTCGATCCAGGGCAAGGGCATCACGCCCGACATCAAGGTCGATCAGCCGCTGCCGGCCGATCTGCAGGGTCGCGACGTGACCCGCGGCGAATCGGAGCTCAAGGGCCACATCAAGGGTGCCGAGGAGAGCGATACCGGTTCGGGTTCGGCTGCCTATGTGCCGCCGGAGCCGAAAGACGATCTGCAGCTCAACTATGCGCTCGAGCTGCTCCGCGGCCAGAAGACGGATCCGGCATTCCCGCCGAATCCGGACAAGGCCGTGATGAACAACCAGTAAGCATGGCCAGCGAAAAGCTGGCCTGCGTAGCTGGGCAATGCGATGCTGCCGGGACCGCAAGGTTCCGGCAGTTTGATTCGGGGGCTAGCCGCAGGGCACGGCGTGGTAAAGAACGACAAGGAAATCGACCGTCCGCTCGGACAGACGCCAGGGCGTCGTTCCGGAGGTGTGCGTGCGCCCCGGCTGCGCAAGGGGCCGGTTGTCGCCGGGATTTGCCTGTTGGCGGTCGTCGCGGCTTCGGCGGCTATCGCGCTGCGCGACAAGCCGTTTCGGGCGCCCGAGGTTGTTGCCGTGGCCAAACCGGAGGCGGTTTCAGTCCCGGTCGAGGCGTTGGCGGCGAAACCATCGAACCCGGCCTCCAACGGCGGTCCGGCGATCATCAAGGTCAATCCAACCGAAGGCGGTGGCGCCATAGTCATTCGCGACCCGTCGGCGGTGGGGCAGAACCCGCGGATGGCGCACCTTCCCGACAAGGCGCTGATCGAAGACAGCGCGACCGGGCCGTTGCCAATCCGCGCGGCCGATGGCCGGCGGGCGTTCGACGTCTATGCGGGGGCGTGGTCTGGCGCGCGCGGCGCACGGGTGGCGATCGTCATCGGCGGGCTCGGCCTGTCGCAGACCGGAACGCAAGAAGCGATCGGCAAGCTGCCGCCCGAGGTGACGTTGGGGTTTGCGCCGCAAGGCAACAGCCTTGGACGCTGGATGCAGACGGCGCGGCGCGAGGGCCACGAGATCGTCATGCAGGTGCCGCTCGAGCCGTTCGATTTTCCCAACGTCAATCCCGGTCGCAATACGCTGACCGTCGACGCGAGCGCCGACGAAAACCTCAAGAACCTGCGCTGGACGCTGTCGCGGACGACCAATTATACCGCCGTGATGAGCTATATGGGCGCGCGTTTTTCGACGAGCCCCGAAGCAATGGGCCTGCTGATGGCGGAACTCGGCAAGCGCGGCATCGGCTATGTCGACGACGGCTCGTCGGCGCGCAGCCTGGCGCCGGAACAGGCGCTGAAGAACGGCGTGCCGTTCGCGGCAGGAGACGCAGTCATCGATGCCGTTCAGGATCGCGGAGCGATCCTGAACAAGCTCGACGAACTGGAGCGGACGGCCCGCGCCAAGGGCTTTGCCATCGGCACGGGCAACGCTTTCGACGTCACCGTCGATGCGGTGGCGTCATGGGCTAGCGAGGCGCGCAAGCGCGGCATTGAGATCGTGCCGATCTCGGCGGTCGCGAGTGATCCGGAACGAGGATAGGAAAGCATGTCGAAGAACAAGATCGCTCCGGAGGATCTGCCTTACCGTCCGTGCGTCGGCATCATGGTGCTGAATGCGAAGGGCCTGGTCTGGGCAGGACGCCGCATTGCCGAGCCCGACAGCGAACTGTCCGATACCAACCAGCTCTGGCAGATGCCGCAGGGCGGTATCGACAAGGGCGAGGAGCCCTATCCGGCAGCCACGCGCGAGCTCTACGAGGAAACCGGCATGCGCAGCGTCACGCTGCTCGCCGAGGCTCCTGAGTGGATCAACTACGACCTGCCGCCGCATCTCCTGGGCGTTGCGTTCAAGGGCAAATATCGTGGCCAGACGCAAAAATGGTTCGCCTTCCGCTTCGAGGGCAATGAGAACGAGATCGCCATCGACCCACCTCCGGGAGGGCATTCTGCCGAGTTCGACCGCTGGGCATGGAAGCCGATGGTCGAGTTGCCGGAGCTGATCGTGCCGTTCAAGCGCAGGGTCTATGACGAGGTCGTGGCGGCGTTCAGGCACCTCGTGGCATAGGCCCGCGGCCGCTGCCCTTGACAAGCCGTGCCGGGTCAGCGACCCTTCACGCATGTGCACCATCGCTCATATCGGCAGTTTTGCCCTGTTTCGGGTCTGCCCCATCGCGGGATCCTAGCCCCGGCTCGGTCGCCATGCGACTTCCGAGCCCTTGGGGCACATTCTTCAACGCATAAAATCATGAGCAACGAACCGCTTTGCGGTTCGGCTTGAACATTTAGGTAGTCCGTTCCGCGGACGACCGGTTGCGCGCGCTCGTATCGAAGCGCTGGCCGGGTGAGTATCCATGAGGCTTCCATTGCGCCAGAACATCAAGCAGCGTCGCGAGCACGAGATCGTGCTGAGCGAAAGCGACCACGCCAAGCTGACCGGGCTTGCCGAATCCAGCCTCGACCGGCTGCCCGAAATTGCCGAGGAACTGCTCTCGGAAATGGATCGGGCCAAGATCAAGCCGCTCAGCCGCATCCCGGCCAATGTCATCCGCATGGGCTCGAAGGTGACGTTCCGCAGTGGCGACGGCGAGGTCAAGACAGTCACGCTGGTCTATCCTGGCAAGGCCGATATCGCCGAGGGCAAAGTGTCCATCCTGACCCCGGTCGGTGCCGCATTGATCGGCCTGCGCGAGGGTCAGTCGGTTGCCTGGACCTCCAGGGCCGGCCGCCGCCTCGAGATCGAGATCGTTTCGGTGGAAGCACCAGTCGAAGGCGTCAACTGACCGCCCGTCCAACCCAGTTTCGAACTGTGCGAGTGCAGGGCCGATGGCAGCACTTGCGGAGACACGCCATGACCGAATGTCAGTTGACGACCAAGGACTTCGCCATCGTGAAAACGATGCTCGACCGCCTGGCCTGGTCGGGTGGCCCGCTCGTTGCGCTCCTGCGTCGCAAGCTCGCTTCGGCGCAGGTGGTGTTCTCCAACGAAGCGGACGCCGACGTGGTGACGCTGAACAGCCGAGTCACCTTCAGCGTCGACGGTGGCGCGCCTCACACCCGCATCGTTGCGCATGGGCCGATGGATGGCATGGTCGGCCAGATCATTCCGATCACCGTGCCGCGCGGCCTGGCCCTGCTTGGCTTGCGCAAGGGCCAGTCGATTTCGGTCGATTGCGGCCGCGGCGCGACCGAGACCATCCGGGTCGACGAGATCCATTATCAGCCGGAAGCGGCCCGCCCGGCAATCACGGCGCCGGAAGTCGACCCCGAAACATCCATCCGTCGCTTCCCGGTGCTGGTGTTCAGCGCCGATGCGCCACAAACACTTGGCGCGCAGAAAAAAATCCGGCACAGCTCCAGCAATGGCGATGATCCAGGCCCTTCGGCGGCTTGAGGAGGCGCCCCCTACCGCATTGCGCATCCCCAAGCTGCGCAACAGCGCAGTAGGATCTTGTGTTTGTGCATGGTCCCCTCCGAAAATCTGATATCGGAGGGACAAGCACCTGGGGGCGCAATGAAGGTGATAGTCGTCGGCGGCGGCGTCATAGGGGTGACGACTGCCTATTATCTTGCCGAGGCGGGGCATGAGGTGGTCGTCTGCGATCGACAGAAGGCGCCGGCGCAGGAGACCAGCTTTGCAAATTCGGGCGAGATTTCGTCCGGCTACGCCTCTCCTTTGGCTGCCCCCGGCGTGCCGCTCAAGGCGCTCAAATGGCTCGCCATGAAGGACGGGCCATTCTCCTTCCGGCCGAAATTCGATCCCAAGATGTGGTTGTGGCTGGCGAGGATGCTGCGCAACTGCACGGCGGCTCGCTATGCCGCCAACAAGGCGATCATGATGCCGCTCGCCGAATACAGCCGCGACATGCTACGGGTGTTGCGCGAAGGTACCGACATCTCCTACGACGAGCGTAGCCAAGGCACGTTGCAGCTGTTTCGCACCCAGCAACAGCTCGACGCCATTGCCTCCGATGTCGCGGTGCTCGACAAGTTTGAAGTGCCTTACGAAATTCTCGATGCGGCGGGCTGCATCGCGGCCGAACCGGGCCTGGCCGGAGGGCATCAGAAGATAGCCGGCGGCCTGCGGCTGGCTGATGACGAGACCGGCGATTGCCGGCTGTTCACCGAGCGCCTTGCGGAGCTTTGCGCGCAACGCGGTGTCGTCTTCCGGTTCGGCAATGGCGTCCACTCGCTGGACCATAGGGATGGCCGGGTCCGGCAGATCGATTCCACCGACGGCCACATTCGGGCCGACGCTGTGGTGCTGGCCACCGGCAGTTATACGGAACGCTTCATGCGAAAGCTGCATCAGCGTGTGCCTATCTATCCGCTCAAGGGCTACTCATTGACCGTTCCGGTCGCGGATGCGGAAAGTGCTCCGGTTTCAACCGTCATCGACGAAACCTACAAGGTCGCCATCACCCGGCTCGGCGATCGCATCCGCATCGGTGGCACGGTGGAGATGTCGGGCTTCGACCTGACCTTGTATGAATCGCGTCGCGCCCCACTCGAACGGTCGCTGCGCGAACTGTTTCCGGGCGCAGGCGATCTGCGCGAGGCGCATTTCTGGTGCGGCTTGCGGCCGATGACACCTGACGGGCCGCCCATTGTCGGCCGGACCAAGCTGACGAACCTCTATATCAATTCCGGCCACGGCATGCTTGGCTGGACGATGGCCTGCGGCTCGGGGAAAATCCTGGCCGACATGATTTCCGGTCGCGAGCCGGAGATCGACGTCAGGGGCCTCGGCCCCGAGCGCTATTGGGCCTGAGTTTTCACGCGACCTTCTTCAGCGAGCGCGGCACTTCCGTCGTCTGGTACATCGAGATGACGTGGCCGTCAGGATCGGCGAATTCGGACGACCAGCCGCCCGGCGCATGACTCACCGGGGTGACGATGGTCACGCCCTTGCCGGCCAGCGACGAGACGATGTCGTCGATGCCGCCGTCGGCGATTTCGAAGACGATGATGGGGGAGTTGCCCGGGTGCGATTCCATCTTGAAGAAGATGAGGTCGATGCCGTTGACGGTGCTTGCGATGAGCCAGTCGCCCTCGCCCTCTCCGTCGCCCTCCATGCGCTGGACATCCAGCCCCATGACGTCGCGGTAGAAGGCCTCGGTCCTGTCGATATCCGAGACGTAGTAGCAGATGTTGCCGAGTTTGCGTTTGCCGAACATTTTGATCACTCCGTGATTTCGGTTGCACGTCTGTTGAGTTGCCGCGGCATAGGGTTTTGTGAGGTGCCGATCACAAAAAGATGCCCGTCGGGGTCGTGGCTTGCGAGCAGGGTGCCTGGTTGCTTCGTTATCGCCAGCAAGGAGCGCCGGATGCTTCCGAAGGCGAGCGCCCCGGTCAGGCCGGGGATTTCCGCAATGGGATCGCCACCAAAGGCCAGCCAGCGCCGCCGGATTTCGGCGATGCGCTGGCGAAGTGCCGGGTCGGCAAGGCGCTGCAGCCAGGCGATTTCCTGCCGCGTGTGACCGGTCAGGGCCAGCAGCGTCGTCGTGCGCAGGCTGGGCGGCAAGGTTGCCACGAAACGCACAGGCACGGTTTCGGGACTGGTCGGTTCGCAACTGCCGGCAGCAAACGGCGCCTCGCGCTTTCGGCGCCGCACGGTCGAACGCGCATCGAAGGCAGCGCGGCGCCGCAGCGCGCCTTCCAGCCAGCGTCGGTTCTCGATCTTCGACAGGTCGGTGCGCCCCGCTTCGAGCGCCGCGACAAGGACCGTTTGAAGCAGGTCCTCAGCCTCGTCGGCGCGTCGTGTGGCGCGCCGGGCCTTGCGCAGCAATTCTGCGTAGGGGCGGGGCAGCAAATCGGGTTCCTCGCATGGAATGCGTGCATGACCCACGAAAATCGGAACTGATTTTCGGAAAGGATCATGCACATTTCAAAATGCCACAGCGTCCTTTGCGCGTTCAATTGGACGCGGCGCTGTAGTGTTAGCGGATGTGCGAGATTGTCGGAAGGGACTAGATGAAAAGGGCCCGTTCGCGCTCCACCGCCTTGGTGATGAAGCCCGCCACCGTCTGGATGCGGCGCAGCGGCCGCACGGACTCGTGGTAGACCAGCCAGTAGGCGCGGCGGATGGGTGCGATGGCCGTCACCGGTACGATCTCGGCAATCGTGCGGGCAATGAAGGTGTGCAGGATGCCGATGCCGGCGCCCGAGCGCACGGCCTCGACCTGTCCGAGCGCGGACGAAATCGAAAAGGCGGACTCCCAGGAGGGGCTGAACTCGGCGGCATAGTTGAGCGACGGGCTGACCACGAGGTCCGGCACGTAGCCGATCAGGCGGTGGGCTGAAAGCTCTTCGCGCGAGGTGGGCAGGCCGTGTTCTTCGACATAGGCGCGCGAGGCAAACAGGCCGAGCGAATAGTCGACGAGTTTGGCTGCCACCAGCCTGCCTTCGCTGGGCCGCTCTGTGGTGATGGCGATGTCGGCCTCGCGCCGCGACAGCGAAAAGGTCCTAGGCACGGGGACGAGTTGGATGCGGAGGTCGGCGTGCTGGGCCGTCAGCGCGCCCAGGCGCTGCGCCAGGAAGGCGACGCCAAAGCCGTCGGGAGCGCCGATGCGCACGGTGCCCGACACCTCGTCGCCTTCGCCCGAGATCTCGGCGCGGGCGGTCAGCATGTCGGCTTCCATGCGCTCGGCGACTTCGAGGAAGCGTTCGCCCGCCGGCGTCAGTTCGCTGCCGGTGGTCAGCCGCCGGAACAGCTTTGTCTTCAACGCCTCCTCGAGTGCGGCCACGCGACGCGAAACCGTTGCGTGGTTGAGCTCCAGGCGGCGCGCAGCACCCAGGATCTGGCCGGAGCGGGCGACAGCGAGGAAGATGCGTACGTCGTCCCAGTTCATCGGCGGTTCCCATGGTGAAGGCGAGGAAGGCTGCAGTCCGTTCACCCTACTATGCGTGAAATCGCATTCAAGCTCCCTGCGTACTTTATTCCATGCACAACGGTTGCGTTCGCCCTCGCGTTGCAAAGGCGCGTGTTAAGCGGGACAATGGGCCATCATCAAGGAATTGGGAGAGAAGCAATGGTCGACTACGGTCATTTCATCGGCGGCAAGCATGTTGCCGGCACCAGCGGACGCAAGCAGGACGTGCTGCAGCCGATGGACGGCTCGGTGCGCGCCACCGTGGCACTTGCCTCGGCGCAGGAACTGCGCGCCGCTGTCGAAAACGCCAAGGCAGCGCAGCCGGCATGGGCTGCGACCAATCCGCAGCGCCGCGTGCGCGTGCTGATGCGCTTCCTCGAACTGGTCAACAAGGAATACGACTCGCTGGCCGAACTGCTCGCTCGCGAGCATGGCAAGACCATTGCCGACGCCAAGGGCGACATCCAGCGCGGCCTTGAAGTGGTCGAAGTCTGCATCGGCGCCCCGCACATGATGAAGGGCGAGTTCACCGATGGCGCGGGCCCCGGCATCGACGTCTACTCGATGCGCCAGGCGCTCGGCGTCGTCGCCGGCATCACCCCGTTCAACTTCCCCGCAATGATCCCGTTGTGGAAGATCGCCCCGGCAATTGCCTGCGGCAACGCCTTCATCCTGAAGCCTTCCGAGCGCGATCCGGGCGTGCCGATGCGCATCGCCGAACTGTTCCTCGAAGCGGGCCTTCCCGCCGGCATTCTCAACGTCGTCAACGGCGACAAGACGGTTGTCGATGCGATCCTCGACGATCCCGATGTCAAGGCTGTCGGCTTCGTCGGCTCGACGCCGATCGCGCAGTACATCTACAGCCGCGGTTGCGCCAACGGCAAGCGCGTGCAGTGCTTCGGCGGTGCCAAGAACCACATGATCATCATGCCCGACGCGGACATGGACCAGACCGTCGACGCGCTGATCGGCGCCGGCTACGGCTCGGCCGGCGAGCGCTGCATGGCGATCTCGGTGGCCGTGCCCGTCGGTCACGACACGGCCGAGCGGCTGATGGAAAAGCTCGTCCCGCGCGTCGAAAGCCTGAAGGTCGGGCCTTCGACCGACTCCTCGGCCGATTTCGGTCCGGTGGTGACGCGCGAGGCGCTCGAGCGCATCAAGGGTTACGTCGACATCGGCGTCAACGAAGGCGCCAAGCTGGTCGTCGACGGCCGCGGCTTCAAGATGCAGGGCTACGAGAACGGCTTCTACATGGGCGGCTGCCTGTTCGACCATGTCACATCGGACATGCGCATCTACAAGGAAGAGATCTTCGGCCCGGTGCTATCGGTCGTCCGCGCGCCCTCCTATGAGAACGCGATCAAGCTCGCCAACGACCACGAGATGGGCAACGGCGTTGCCATCTTCACCCGTGACGGCGACGCAGCGCGCGATTTCGCATCCCGCGTCCAGGTCGGCATGGTCGGTATCAACGTGCCGATCCCGGTGCCGATTGCCTACTACACCTTCGGCGGCTGGAAGGCGTCTTCCTTCGGCGACCTGAACCAGCATGGCACCGATGCCTTCCGCTTCTACACCAAGACCAAGACGGTGACGTCGCGCTGGCCGTCGGGTGTCAAGGACGGTGCGGAGTTCGTCATCCCGACGATGAACTGATCTCGTTGTCGAGACTGAATATGAAGCGGGCGCCCAATGGGCGCCCGTTTTACGTTTGGACCGGCTTGCTTGTTCGGCGAGACGGCTGCGTGGCGGCGGCCTCTCTTGAAGGCCAGGAATGATTGCCATATAGTAGTGTAAATAACTACATTCTGGTGAAATCGAATGGACGAAACAATTTCGGCCGCTGATGCCAACCGGGAGTTTTCGCGCTTGCTACGGGAAACGCGCGACGGCAACAGTTTTTTGGTGACCAGCCACGGTCGGCCCGTCGCGCGCCTTGTGCCTGCCACTGAACCCAGCCAAGCGTCGCGTGCCGCAAAGCAGATCCTGTTGGGTCGCCTGCGCCTGCAGACTTCTGCCAATGCTGGGCGGTGGACACGCGAAGAGCTTTACGACGACTGATGCGGTTTGCGCTCGACACCAACGTCCTGGCTTATGCGGAAGGCGTCAATGACGCCGGTCGAGCAGCCTTGGCGCTCGATCTTCTGGCGCGCATTCCACAAGACGAGACCTTGGTGCCTGTCCAAGTTCTGGGCGAACTTTTCACGGTTCTTGTGCGCAAGGCTGGGCGTACCCCAATGGAAGCACGCGATGCGATCTTGCAGTGGCGTGACACGTTCGCCGTCGCCCACACAACGCCTGAAACAATGATCAAGGCAGCTGATCTCGCCGTGGACCATCAGTTGAGTATTTGGGACGCTGTCATACTCTGTGCCGCGTCGGGCGCCGGGTGTCGCCTGTTGCTGTCCGAAGACATGCAGGATGGCTTCACATGGGGCGGAGTCACCGTTGTCAATCCGTTCGCCGATAGCCCGCATCCGCTCTTTGCGGCGATGCTTGAAATCTGAAACTGGACCTCAGCAATTTAGCGCGTAGCGGCGGCCTCGGCGTGGGCGCGCAGCATCGACATCAGCCGCTCAGCTTCCTGGGCAGCGCCATCCTCGTCATGCTCGAGGATCGAGCGGATCAACGCGACGTGGTGCTCTGCCGATGCGGCGAGCCCGGTGTCGCGCTGGTAGCGGAACCAGAAGCGGCGGCTGTGGGTCTGCAACGGTGCCGCAAGCCGGGCGGCGAAATCATTGTCGGCGGCGAGCGCCAGCGCTTCGTCGAGCGCCTTGTCGGCTTCGAGGAAGCCGAGCACGTCGGCTGATATCACCGCCTTCTGCATGGCCAGGGCCGCGGCATGGAACTGGTTGGCGGCGTCGCGGGTGACGAAACGTGCCGCCGATCGGGCCAACACCACCTCGATGCCACGGCGCGCGTCGAGCACGCGCAGCCAGTCGCCGGGATGCAGCGGCGCGATCGCCAGTCCGGCGCGCGGCCTGATCTCGACAAGCCCTTCCCATGCCAGTCGCTGGATCGCCTCGCGCACGGGCGTGCGGCCAAGGCCGAGCCGGTCGATCAGCCCGCCTTCGGTGGCGACGCTGCCGGGAGCGAGTTCAAGCGTCACGATCAGCCGTTCCAGCTCGTGATAGGCGCGTGTCGCTGCCGGTTCCAGTTTCTCAACTTGCATGATCGAATCGTTTGAAAGCGCAATGATATATTTTTGATATATCAGAGCCGAATCCGGATTGACAGCACTGGTTTTTTCGTCATATATCACTGATATATCAGATGGAGGAAGCGCCATGTGGGCCGGAGTCTTTCCAGCAGTCACCACCAAGTTCACCGCGGACGACCGCCTCGACCACGCCGAGATGGAGCGCTGCTTTGCGCTGCAGATGGAGGCGGGATGCGACGGCCTGATCGTCGCCGGCTCGCTCGGCGAGGGCCCGATGCTGTCGCATGACGAAAAGATCGAAGTGCTGAAGACCGCCCAGAAGGTCGCCGCCGGCAAGCCGGTGCTTTTGACCGTCAACGAGGCCGGCACGCGGGAGGCGGCAGCGATCGCCAAGCGCGCCGCCAAGGAAGGCGCGTCCGGCCTGATGGTCGTGCCGAGCCCGATCTATCACACCAATCCGGAAGAGACGGTGGCGGCCCTTCGCGCCGTGGCCGAGGCCGGCGACCTGCCGGTCATGATCTATTCCAATCGTCTCGCCTACCGGGTCGACGTGACCGTCGACCAGATGGAGGAGCTGGCGTCGGACAAGCGCTTCGTCGCAGTCAAGGAATCGTCCGACGACATTCGCCGATCGACCGAGATCATCAATCGCCTGGGCAACCGCTACGACCTGTTCACCGGCGTCGACAATCTTGCCTTCGAAGCGCTGTCGGTCGGTGCCATCGGCTGGGTCGCGGGGCTGGTCGTCGCCTTCCCGCGCGAGACTGTCGCCATCTACCAGCTGATGAAGCAGGGCCGCCGCGAAGAGGCGCTCGCCATCTACCGCTGGTTCCGCCCGCTGCTCGATCTCGACGTCTCGACCTATCTGGTCCAGAACATCAAGCTGGCGGAGGTGCTGGCGATCGGCTCCAATGATCGTGTGCGCATGCCGCGCAAGCCGCTTTCCGGCGAGCGCCGTAACGCGGCCGAGAAGATCATCAAGGATGCGCTGGCGATCCGGCCCAAACTGCCGTCGTTCTGATCGGGGAGGGGAGACCCCGGGGGGGAGCAAAGCATGAACGCAGCGGTCGAGGAGATCGACATCGCCATCATCGGTGCCGGCATCGTCGGCATCGCGGCGGCTGCCTATCTCGTCGATGCCGGGCGCAAGGTGACGGTGTTCGACCGTACCGGCATCTGCGAGGAAACCAGCTCCGGCAATGCCGGGGCTTTCGCCTTCTCCGACGTGCTACCGCTCGCCCACAAGGGCATGATGCGCAACGTGCCGAAATGGCTGGCCGATCCGCTCGGCCCGCTCAGCATCCCGCCCGCCTACCTGCCAAAGCTCCTGCCCTGGTTGTATCGCTTCTGGCGTGCCGGCGCGCCGGCTAACTATGAGGCGAGCCTTGCGACGCAAGCTGGGCTGATGAAGCTCGCCGAGCAGGAATGGGCGTCGCTGATGGCACGCTCCGGCACCGGCTCGCTGCTGCGCGAAGACGGCTCGCTCGAGCTTTACGAGAGCGAGGCGGAGTTCAAGGAGGCGCTACCGAGCTGGGCTGCGCGTGACCGCTTCGGCATCGCTTACCAGCACCTCGATAAACGCGAACTGGCCGCCTACCAGCCCGGCCTTGCCGACCGCTTCACGCGCGGCACTTTCGTGCCAGTCTGGAAGACCGTCTCCGATCCAAAGGATCTCGGCAAGTCGATCTGGCGCCACGCCGAAACCAACGGTGCGGCCTTCGTCAAGGGAGATGTCGGGCTGGTTCATCCGGCCGGCGACCGCGTCCTGATCCAGCTCAAGCAGGGCCGCACGCTTTTTGCGCAAAAGGTGCTGATTGCTGCCGGGGCCTGGTCGCATCTGCTCGCGCGCCAGCTTGGCGATGTCATCCCGCTCGAAACCGAGCGCGGCTACAATACCACGCTTCCGACCATTGCCTTCGACGTGAAGCGTCAACTCATCTTCCCGGGCCACGGCTTCGTCATCACCCCGCTCGCCACCGGCCTGCGTGTCGGCGGGGCGGTCGAGCTCGGCGGCCTTTCGCGGGCGCCGAACTATGCCCGCTCGAAAGCGATGCTAGAGAAGGCCAAGCAGTTCCTGCCGGGACTGGATCCGTCAGGCGGGCGCGAGTGGATGGGGTTCCGTCCGTCGCTGCCCGACTCGCTGCCGGTCATCGGCGGCTCCCGCAATCACCCCAACGTGCACTACGCCTTCGGCCATGGTCACCTCGGCCTGACCCAGGCAGCGGCCACCGGCCGGCTGGTGCGGGAGCATATGCTGGGCCAGAAGCCGCCGCTCGATCTCACCCCCTTTTCGGCCCAACGTTTCTGACGCAAGGTATCTCCCATCATGGCGCGCCATTCCTTCTTCTGTATCGACGGCCACACCTGCGGCAATCCGGTGCGGTTGGTGGCTGGCGGCGGTCCACGCCTCGAAGGCTCGACGATGATGGAGCGGCGGGCGCATTTCCTCGCTGAATTTGACTGGATCCGCACCGGGCTGATGTTCGAGCCGCGCGGCCACGACGTCATGTCCGGATCGATCCTCTACCCGCCGACACGCGAGGATTGCGACGTCGCCATCCTGTTCATCGAGACCTCCGGCTGCCTGCCGATGTGCGGACACGGTACCATCGGCACCGTCACCATGGCGATCGAGCACGGGCTGGTGAAACCGAAGACGCCGGGCATCCTTCGTCTCGACACGCCGGCCGGCCTGGTCATCGCCGAGTACAAGCAGGTCGGCGACTATGTCGAGGAGGTGCGCATCACCAACGTGCCGTCCTTCCTCTACGCAGCAGGGCTGTCGGTCGAGTGCCCCTGTCTCGGCGAGATCAGGGTCGATGTCGCCTATGGCGGCAATTTCTACGCCATCGTCGAACCGCAGGAGAACTATCGCGACATGGCCGATTACGGCGCCGGCGATTTCATCGCCTGGAGCCCGATCGTGCGCCAGCGTCTCAACGACAAGTATTCGTTCGTCCATCCCGAGAATCCCGGCATCAACAGGCTGTCCCATCTGTTGTGGACCGGTGTCGCAAAACACCCTGAGGCGCATGCCCGAAATGCCGTCTTCTACGGCGACAAGGCGATCGACCGTTCGCCTTGCGGCACCGGAACGTCGGCGCGCATGGCGCAGCTTCATGGCAAGGGCAGGCTCAAGGCCGGCGACGATTTCGTGCACGAATCGGTCATCGGTTCGCTGTTCAAGGGACGCGTCGAGCGCGAGGTCGAAGTGGCCGGCAAACCGGCTATCATCCCCTCGATCGGTGGTTGGGCGCGGATGACCGGATTGAACACCATCTTCATCGACGACCGCGATCCGTTCGCCCATGGCTTTGTAGTCACTTAGTCGTATGGCGGGAGGCAGAAACGGCAAATATGTCTAGACAATCTTAAGGAGGATATCGGCGGCAAGGCGCAAGGAAGTATTGCCGGGGTGTATTTTGACGCTACATTCTTCGAAACTGGCGCGCAAAATCACCGGAATCGGCAAAGACATTGCGTTGAGCCAATGATAGGTTGCGCAATGGTCCAGGGCCTGGACAACATAAAAACAGAGGCGGCTTCAAGTGCCGTCCGGCAGGCGGCAACGGGTGTAAGAATCACGTTGCAATCCAGGCTCGAAACTTTAGGACTAGGGGAAATATCAAAAGGAATGCGTGCATAGCGCGACATTCCAGGGGAGCCGCATTCACATGCAGTACTTCGTCCAGCAGATGGTCAACGGGCTGACGCTGGGGTCCATCTATGGCCTCATCGCTATCGGCTACACGATGGTCTACGGCATCATCGGGATGATCAATTTCGCCCACGGCGACATTTTCATGCTTGGGGCATTTGTCGCCCTGATCGTGTTCCTGACCCTCACCGCCATGTTCTATTCGGTGCCCGTGGTCGTCGCCTTGCTGGTCATGATGGTCGTGGCGATGCTGATGACCAGCCTCTACAACTGGACCATCGAAAAGGTCGCCTATCGGCCGCTGCGTGGTTCGTTCCGGCTGGCGCCGCTGATCACTGCAATCGGCATGTCGATCGCGCTGTCGAACTTCGTCCAGGTGACGCAAGGTCCGCGCAACAAGCCGATCCCGCCGATGGTCTCGACGGTCTACAATGTCGGCGGCATCTCGATCTCGCTCAAGCAGATCATCATCGTCATCGTCACCGTCTCGCTGCTGGCGCTGTTCTGGTACCTGGTCAACAAGACCTCGCTCGGCCGGGCCCAAAGGGCCTGTGAGCAGGACCGCAAGATGGCCGCCCTGCTCGGCGTCGACGTCGACCGCACGATCTCCATCACCTTCATCATGGGCGCGGCCCTTGCCGCCGTCGCCGGCACGCTGTTCCTGATGTACTACGGCGTCGTCGCCTTCTCCGACGGCTTCGTGCCAGGCGTCAAAGCGTTCACCGCAGCCGTTCTCGGCGGCATCGGCTCGCTGCCCGGCGCCATGTTGGGTGGGCTGTTGATCGGCTTCATCGAAAGCATGTGGTCGGCGTACTTCTCGATCGACTACAAGGACGTCGCGGCGTTCTCGATCCTTGCGATCGTGCTGATCTTCCTGCCCTCCGGCATCCTTGGCCGGCCCGAAGTCGAGAAGGTCTGAGCCCATGGCCAACATCGCTCAAGCCACACGCGAAGCATCCGCTACCCCATTCCAGCGCGGCATCAAGGAGGCGCTCTACGCGGGCGCCATCTCCTTCGGCCTGTTCTTCCTGTTCATCGGGCTGCGGACCGACCAGAACATCCGTAACGAACTGATCCTGGTTCCGCGCTGGGGACTGCTCGCCATCGTCGTCGGCCTGGTGATGCTCGGACGCTTCGTCTACGTCGCCTACGGCCAGCCGTTCATGGCGAGGCAGAAGATCGTCAATGTTGCCAGCGGCCTGTTGCCGGACAGCGTGGCGACGCGGTTCTTCAAGTTGCCCTACTTCATCGCGTCACTCGTTGTCGTCGGGCTGCTCATGGTTTTCGCCGGGTCGCTCGATGGGATCTTCGGGCCTGCGCTCGCCGGCTACATGCGCTTCTTCCGCGCGCTGGCGATCATCTACGCGCTGGCATCGGTGATGTTCTATTTCCGCGCTTTCATCCAGGCGCATTTCTCGGCGCTCGGCATCGGCGTTCTGGTGGCTTATCCGATCGTCGTGGTGGTGGCCCTGACCCTGATCTCGGGTTCGATGGCAGGCGGCTTCCAGGGCTCGCTCAAATGGGTCGACAATTTCGGCATCCAGATCCTGATCTATGTGATGCTCGCCTGGGGCCTGAACATCGTCGTCGGCCTCGCCGGCCTGCTCGACCTTGGCTATGTCGCCTTCTACGCCGTCGGCGCCTACGCCTATGCGCTGCTGGCGACGCAACTCGGATGGTCGTTCTGGATCCTGCTGCCGGTAGCCGGCATCATGGCCGCCTTCTGGGGCGTCATGCTCGGGTTCCCGGTGCTACGTCTTCGAGGCGACTATCTGGCGATCGTGACGCTGGCGTTCGGCGAAATCATTCGCCTGGTGCTGATCAACTGGCGCGAAGTGACCAACGGTGCTGCCGGCATCTCCGGTATTCCCAAGGTCAGCTTCTTTGGCCTGATTTCGTTCAACGTGTCCGACCCCAACTACATCGCCAAGGTGTTCGGCATTGCCCAGTCCGGCGCCTACTACAAGATATTCCTCTACTACCTCATCCTCGGCCTGGCCCTACTGACCGCATTCGTCACCATCCGGCTGCGGCGCATGCCTGTCGGCCGTGCCTGGGAAGCGCTGCGCGAGGACGAGATCGCTTGCCGTTCGCTCGGCATCAACACGACAACGACCAAGCTCACTGCCTTCGCCACCGGCGCGATGTTCGGCGGCTTCGCCGGCTCGTTCTTCGCTGCGCGCCAGGGTTTCGTGTCGCCCGAATCCTTCGTCTTCCTGGAATCGGCGATCATCCTTGCCATCGTCGTGCTCGGCGGCATGGGCTCGCTGGTCGGCATCGCGGTAGCGGCGGCGGTGATGATCGGCGGCACCGAGATCCTGCGCGAGATGGAGTTCCTGAAGGCGGTGTTCGGGTCGGACTTCACGCCCGAACTCTACCGCATGCTGCTGTTCGGCATGGCGATGGTCATCGTGATGCTGTGGAAGCCGCGAGGTTTCGTCGGCAGTCGAGAACCCACAGCCTTCCTGCATGAGCGAAAATCCGTCTCCAGTTCCTTCACCAAGGAAGGACACGGCTGATGAACGCGAGCACCTCCATGAACAATGCGATCCTGCAGGTCGAGCATCTGTCGATGAAGTTCGGCGGCCTGGTTGCCATCGGCGACCTGTCGTTCGAAGCCAAGCGCGGCGAGATCACCGCGCTGATCGGCCCGAACGGCGCCGGCAAGACGACGGTCTTCAACTGCATCACCGGCTTCTACAAGCCGACGGAAGGGATGATCCGTTTCAACGGTCGGGAAGGCGGCGAGTTTCTGCTCGAACGCATGCCCGATTTCCAGATCACTGCCAAGGCGAAGGTGGCGCGCACGTTCCAGAACATCCGGCTGTTTTCGGGCATGACGCTGCTCGAAAACCTCCTGGTGGCGCAGCACAACAAGCTGATGAAGGCCTCGGGCTACACCGTCATGGGCCTGCTGGGACTTGGCGGCTACCGCAAGGCGTCGGCAGAATCGGTCGAGCTTGCCAAGCACTGGCTCGAAAAGGCCGAGCTGATCGAGCGGGCGGACGATCCGGCGGGCGACCTGCCCTACGGCGCGCAACGGCGGCTCGAGATCGCACGCGCCATGTGCACCGGGCCGGAACTGCTCTGCCTCGACGAGCCGGCGGCCGGTCTCAATCCGAAGGAGTCGCTGGCGCTCAACACGCTGCTCAACGACATCAAGGATAACACCGGCACGTCGATCCTGCTCATCGAGCACGACATGTCGGTGGTCATGCAGATTTCCGACCATGTCGTCGTGCTCGAATACGGCCGCAAGATCTCCGACGGCGACCCGATGTCGGTCAGGACCGATCCGAAGGTCATTGCCGCCTATCTCGGCGTCGACGATGAGGAAGTCGCGACCGTCCTGGTCGAAGTCGGCGACGAGCAGGTGATCGAAGAACTGGAGGGCGTGCCCGATCCGGCGCATGGCCCGAGCTCGTCTTCCTCGATGATGGCGGGTCCGGTCAGCGATACGATCAGCCACAGCGACGGGCACGGCGAGATCGTGACCGTTTCCAAGGGCGCGTCGAAGGCGGCACAGGTCGAGGCGCGCGACGCCAGGGCCGCGTCCAAGCCGGCGACAAAGGCTGCCCCTGCCAAGACGCCCAAGGCCAAGTCGACGGCCACGCCACCTGCCGGCCTGATGGCTGCGCCAAAGCCTGCGAAGGGGGCGCCTGCGAAGGCTCCGGCCAAGGCGGCTCCCATCTCGAAGGTCGTGGTACCGGCCTCCAAGGCGCCGACCAAGCCGGCGACGGTTAAGGCAGAGCCGGCGAAGGTGGTTTCCAAGCCGGTCAAGGCCGCAGCCCCGAAGGCAGTGGCGAAACCCGTGGCAAAGCCTGCAGCGGCGGCTCCGAAAGCGGCGGCCAAGCCGGCTAAGGCCGAGGCGCCAAAGGCGCCTCCGGTTCCTAAGCCTGCTCCGGTCAAGGCATCTGCGAAGCCTATGCCTGCAGCTAACGCACAAGCGAAGCCGGCAGCGGTGAAGGCAGAGGCGACGAAGGTTGCTTCCAAGCCGGCCAAAGCGCCGGCCGCGAAGGCCGCTGCGAAACCCGTGGCAAAGCCTGCGGCAGCTCCAAAAGCTGCAGCCACGCCTGTAAAGGCCGAGGCGCCAAAGGCAGCCAAGGCCGCTCCTGCTGCGTCGAAGGCATCTCCGAAGCCCGCGCCAGCAGCCAAGGCGGCCACGAAATCGGCAACCAAGACCCCCGCAGCCAAGACTGCGGCGCCCAAGGCTCCGGCTGGCAAGGCACCTGTGGCTAAGGCCCCGGCTGCCAAGACCATCTCCAATGTGCTCGCCGCTCCGCGCGGCGGGGTGCCGGACCGGCTGATCCTGATCAAGGGCATCGGACCGGTCAACGAGAAGAAGCTCAACGAACACGGCATCTTCCATTTCGACCAGGTGGCGGCGTGGAAGAAGTCGGACATTGCGGCGGCGGAGGCCTATCTCGCCTTCGATGGCCGGATAGAGCGTGAAGACTGGGTGGGGCAGGCCAAGGCGCTGGCGCGTGAAGCGGCCAAGCCGGCGAAAGCCAAGCGCGGAGGTGGCAAGTGACGGCGGGTAAGAGCTTGCTCGACATCAGGGGTGTCGAGACCTACTACGGCAACATTCGCGCGCTGAACGGCGTCGACGTTTCGGTCAACGAAGGCGAGATCGTTGCCTTGATCGGCGCCAACGGCGCCGGCAAGTCGACGCTGATGATGACCATCTTCGGCACTCCTCGGGCGCGCCGCGGTACCATCACTTTTGCCGGTACCGACATCACCGATCTGCCGACGCACGAGATCGCCCGGATGCGCATCGCGCAGTCACCCGAGGGACGGCGCATCTTCCCGCGCATGACGGTGATGGAAAACCTGCAGATGGGGGCCAGCCTCGACAACCTCAAATTCTTCGATGAGGACGTCGAGAAGGTATTCACCCTGTTCCCGAGGCTCAAGGAACGCATCGCCCAACGCGGTGGCACGCTGTCAGGCGGCGAGCAGCAGATGCTGTCCATCGGCCGTGCGCTGATGGCGCGGCCCAAGCTGCTTCTGCTCGACGAGCCGTCGCTGGGCCTGGCGCCGCTGATCGTCAAGCAGATCTTCGACGCCATTCGCGAGCTCAACCGCACCCAGGGCCTGACCGTCTTCCTCGTCGAGCAGAACGCCTTCGGCGCGCTCAAGCTCGCCACGCGCGGTTACGTCATGGTCAACGGCGTCGTCACGATGAGCGGCACCGGCAAGGACCTGCTCGCCGATCCCGAGGTTCGCGCTGCCTATCTCGAAGGCGGGCGTCACTAGGAGATTCCATCATGCAGGGCATTCTCTACGAGGAACCCTCGATCTGGCAGTTCTTTTTCGTCACCTGCCTCCTGGGCGGATGGGCGGCCTGGATGACAGGCCGCGCCTGCGCCCAGACATGGCGCAGCTACGGCCAGCTGGTGCTTTACATTCTGGGCCTTGGCATTGCGGTTCGCTTCATCCATCACGCGCTGTTCGACGGCACGATGTTCACGCTGCAATATTACATCGTCGACACTATCGTGCTGATGGCGTTTGCAATCCTTGGATATAAATACACCCGCACCAACCAGATGGTGACGCAATACAACTGGCTTTATGAAAAGGTATCGCCGCTTTCTTGGAAATCGAAGTCCTGAACACCAGAACTTCAATATCGACGCCGGTTCGCCAATGAATCGGCGTGACAACTGCCGGAAAATCGGCAAACTCACCTTTCTGCGATATGGGTGGGCATCGCACGAAAGAAACTCCACGCCCACTCAATTAATGGGAGTGTTTCAATGAAAAAGTCACTTTTGTCGGCTGTTGCGCTGACCGCGCTCGTAGCGTTCAGCGGCAGCGCATGGGCCGATATCCTGGTCGGCGTCGCCGGTCCGATCACCGGCCCGAACGCGGCCTTTGGTGCGCAACTCCAGAAGGGCGCTGAGCAGGCGGTCGCCGACATCAACGCGGCTGGCGGCATCAACGGCGAGCAGATCAAGCTTGTTGTCGGCGACGACGTCTCCGATCCGAAGCAGGGCATCTCGGTTGCCAACAAGTTCGTTGCTGACGGCGTCAAGTTCGTGGTCGGCCACTTCAACTCGGGCGTTTCGATCCCGGCCTCGGAAGTCTACGCCGAGAACGGGATCCTCGAAGTCACCCCGGCGGCGACCAACCCGACCTTCACCGAGCGTGGCCTGTGGAACGTGTTCCGCACCTGCGGCCGCGACGACCAGCAGGGCGGCATTGCCGGTGCGTACCTCGCTGAGAAGTTCAAGGACGCCAAGATCGCAGTCATCCACGACAAGACGCCTTACGGCCAAGGCCTCGCTGACGAAACCAAGAAGGCGATGAACGCCGCGGGCGTCACCGAAGTCATGTATGAAGGCGTCAACATCGGCGACAAGGACTTCTCGGCGCTCATCGCCAAGATGAAGGAAGCCGGCGTTTCGATCATCTACTGGGGCGGTCTTCACACCGAAGCCGGCCTGATCATCCGCCAGTCGGCCGACCAGGGCCTCAAGGCAACGCTCGTTTCGGGTGACGGCATCGTCTCCAACGAACTCGCCTCGATCGCTGGCGACGCCGTTGCCGGCACGCTCAACACCTTCGGCCCGGACCCGCGCCTGATCCCCGAGAACAAGGATCTGGTCGAGAAATTCCGCGCCGCTGGCTTCGAGCCGGAAGCCTACACGCTCTACTCCTATGCCGCGATGCAGTCGATCGCAGCGGCCGCCGCTGCTGCCGGCTCGATCGACACGCAGGAAGTGGCCAAGGCTCTCAAGGAGAAGGGCCCGTTCAAGACGGCGCTCGGCGATATCTCCTTCGACGAGAAGGGCGATCCGAAGCTCCCCGGCTACGTCATGTACGAGTGGCAGAAGGGTGCCGACGGCAAGTACACCTACGTGCAGCAGAAGTAATTCTCCAGCACAGCTAACCGATAGATGCCCGGCGCTTTGCGCCGGGCATTTTTTTGTGGCCGTGGAAAAAATATCTATCTGACGCTGCGGAAATTAAATCGATTTAAGGGGGTGTGATTTCGGTTGCACCGCAGCATTTTCCCGCTAATCATGCGCCGCCTCTTAAATATCCGGTTTCTGGAGTGTTTTCGTGCCGATCAGCAAGATCCTCGTCGCCAACCGATCCGAAATTGCCATTCGCGTGTTCCGCGCGGCCAACGAGCTGGGCATCAAAACCGTGGCGATCTGGGCTGAAGAGGACAAATACTCGCTGCATCGCTTCAAGGCCGACGAAAGCTACCAGGTCGGGCGCGGTCCGCATCTTGCCAAGGACATGGGGCCGATCGAAAGCTACCTGTCGATCGAAGAAATCATGCGCGTCGCCAAATTGTCGGGCGCCGACGCGATCCATCCCGGCTACGGCCTGTTGTCGGAAAGCCCCGAATTCGTCGATGCCTGCGCTGCAAACGGCATCACGTTTATCGGGCCGAAGGCCGAAACGATGCGCCGGCTTGGCAACAAGGTTGCCGCGCGCAATCTGGCGATCGAAGTCGGCGTGCCGGTCATTCCAGCCACTGATCCTCTGCCTGACGACATGGACGAGGTGAAGAGGCTTGCCGCACAGGTCGGCTATCCGGTCATGCTCAAGGCGTCATGGGGCGGCGGCGGCCGCGGCATGCGCGCTATTCGGAGCGAGGCCGACCTCGTCCGCGAAGTGGTGGAAGGCAAGCGCGAGGCCAAGGCGGCGTTCGGCAAGGACGAGGTCTATCTGGAGAAACTGATCGAGCGTGCCCGCCACGTCGAAGTGCAGATCCTCGGCGACACGCATGGCAATGCGGTACACCTGTTCGAGCGCGACTGCTCGATCCAGCGCCGCAACCAGAAGGTCGTCGAGCGTGCGCCTGCGCCCTATCTCAGCGAGGAACTGCGCCAGGAGCTGTGTGGTTATGCCCTCAAGCTTGCGCGAGACACCGCCTATATCGGCGCCGGCACGGTCGAGTTCCTGCAGGACGCCGATACCGGCAAGTTCTATTTCATCGAGGTCAATCCGCGTATCCAGGTCGAGCACACCGTCACCGAGCAGGTGACCGGCATCGACATCGTCAAGGCGCAGATCCACATCCTCGACGGCTTCGCCATCGGTACGCCGGAATCGGGCGTGCCTGTCCAGGCGGACATCAGGCTGAACGGCCACGCGCTGCAGTGCCGCATCACGACCGAGGATCCGGAGCAGAACTTCATTCCCGACTATGGCCGCATTACCGCCTATCGCGGTGCCACCGGCTTCGGCATCCGCCTCGACGGCGGCACGGCCTATTCGGGCGCGGTCATCACCCGTTTCTACGATCCGCTGCTGGAGAAAGTCACGGCCTGGGCACCGACACCGCACGAGACCATCGCGCGCATGCACCGGGCACTGCGCGAGTTCCGTATCCGCGGGGTGGCGACCAACCTGACCTTCCTCGAAGCGATCATCACGCACCCGGCCTTCCACGACAATTCCTATACGACGAGGTTCATCGACTCGACGCCGGAACTGTTCGCCCAGGTCAAGCGCCAGGACCGCGCCACCAAGCTGCTCAACTATCTCGCCGACGTTACCGTCAACGGCCACCCGGAAACGCGTGGCCGCGCACTGCCCAACCCGGAAGCGGCTGCGCCGGTGGTGCCTTGGTTCACCGGCCCGATCCCGGACGGCACCAAGCAGCGGCTCGATGATCTTGGCCCGGAGAAATTCGCCGCCTGGATGCGCGGCCAGAAGCAGGTGCTGATCACCGACACGACGATGCGCGATGGCCATCAGTCGCTGCTCGCCACCCGTGTCCGCACCCATGACATCGCCAGGATCGCAGGCACCTACGCACGGGCGCTGCCGCAGCTCCTGTCGCTCGAATGCTGGGGTGGGGCGACTTTCGACGTCGCCATGCGCTTCCTGACCGAGGATCCGTGGGAGCGGCTGGACAAGGTGCGCCAGGCGGCACCGAACATCCTGCTGCAGATGCTGCTGCGCGGCGCCAACGGCGTCGGCTACACCAACTACCCCGACAATGTCGTCCAGCATTTCGTGCGCCAGGCGGCGGCCGGTGGCGTCGACCTGTTCCGCGTCTTCGACTGCCTGAACTGGGTCGACAACATGCGCGTGTCGATGGATGCGGTAGGCGCCGAGGGCAAGCTGTGCGAAGCGGCAATCTGCTACACCGGCGATATCCTCGATCCGAATCGCGCCAAGTACGATCTCAAATATTACGTCGGGCTGGCCAAGGAACTCGAGGCCGCCGGCGCTCACATCATTGCCGTCAAGGACATGGCCGGCCTGCTCAAGCCGGCGGCGGCGCGGGTGCTGTTCAAGGCGTTGCGCGAGGCGACCGACCTGCCGATCCATTTCCACACACACGACACGTCGGGCCTGTCGGCGGCAACGGTGCTGGCTGCGGTGGAAAGCGGTGTCGATGCCATCGACGCGGCGATGGATGCCTTTTCGGGCAATACCTCGCAGCCTTGCCTGGGCTCGATCGTCGAGGCGCTGCGTGGCTCAGATCGCGATCCGGGCCTGGCGCCCGAATGGATCCGCCGCATCTCGTTTTATTGGGAAGCCGTGCGCAACCAGTATGCGGCCTTCGAGAGCGACTTGAAGGGGCCGGCCTCGGAAGTCTACCTGCATGAGATGCCGGGCGGCCAGTTCACCAACCTCAAGGAGCAGGCGCGCTCGCTCGGCCTCGAAACCCGCTGGCACGAGGTGGCTCAGGCCTATCACGACGTCAACCTGATGTTCGGCGACATCGTCAAGGTAACGCCGTCGTCCAAGGTCGTCGGCGACATGGCGCTGATGATGGTGAGCCAGGAACTCACCGTCGCCGATGTCGAGAGCCCGGCCAAGGACATTGCCTTCCCGGACTCGGTCGTGTCGATGCTGCGCGGAGATCTCGGCCAGTCGCCCGGCGGCTGGCCGGCAGCGTTGCAGAAGAAGGTGCTGAAGGGCGAGAAGCCGATCATCGCTCGCCCCGGTTCGCTGCTCAAGGCGGCCGATCTCAAGGCCAACCGCAGTGACGTCGAGACCAAGCTCGGCCGCAAGCTCTCGGAAAACGAGTTCGCTTCCTTCCTGATGTACCCGAAGGTGTTCTCGGATTTCGTCGGCGCGCAGGACAATTATGGCCCGGTCAGCGTGTTGCCGACGCCGGTCTATTTCTACGGCATGAAGCCCGAGGACGAGGTCTTCGTCGACATCGAGAAGGGCAAGACGCTGGTCATCCGCTGCCTCGCCGTCGGCGATGTCGACGAAAAGGGCATGGTGACGGTGTTCTTCGAACTCAACGGCCAGCCGCGCCGCGTCAAGGTGCCGGATCGGGCGCATGGCGCATCCGCGTCCAAGGCAAGGCGCAAGGCAGAGCCCGGCAATGATGCTCATATCGGCGCGCCGATGCCGGGTGTCGTCTCGACGCTGGCCGTCGCGGCTGGCCAGCCCATCAAGGCCGGCGACGTGCTGCTGTCGATCGAGGCGATGAAGATGGAAACCGCACTGCACGCCGAGCGCGACGGCACGATCGCCGAAGTGCTGGTGCGCGCCGGCGACCAGATCGACGCCAAGGACCTGCTCGTCGTCTACGGCTGACAAGTGCAGGCCGGGTACGTTCGACGTCGCCCGGCCTGTCCTGCTTCCGGTCTAGAACAAGCCCTGGCCGGCGGCGGCCTCTTCCTTGACGCTGCGGCGGATCAGGCTCTTGAACATGTAGCCGCGCTGGCCGTTGTAGACGACCGTGCACCAGTTGCAGCCGGTCTCGGCTTCTATGGCGGCATTTGCCGGCACCACCACGATCACCTTGGCTTCATCGGCTGGGCCGTCGCGCAGGTTGGCATATTTCGCGGCCTTGGCCGGGCTCAGGTCGGGCAGGGGCCCTTCGACGGCTGCGGTCGCGTCGATCATTCCGGTCGATGCTTCGAGCATCGCTATTTCCGCCTCGGTTTCGGCAACCTGCACGTCCAGCGTTCCGCGCAGGCCGTCAGGGACAATCGACGCCGTGTCGGAGGTATCGGGAGCCTCAGCGGTCGCCGGCACGCTTGTATCGGCCAGGGCGACGGTGTCAGGACTGCGCTCGTCCGGTCCCGTCGCGCTGTCCGGCACGTTGGACGCGATGGGCGGTGAAGGGCTGAATTGGGCCTTCGGCGTCTCCCCTGAAATCAGCGGGGCTGCCGCCAGTTTCGACGATGCGGGTTGGCTGGGCTGGACTGTGGCGGCCGGCTTCTCATCTTGCGCTACAGGCACGGGGCTGACCGGCTGTGGCTGCGTCATGCGGGGCGGCACGGCAGCCGTCTGGGTCGGGTCCGGCTCCGAAGTGCCGATGATCAGGAAACCGGCCAGCGCGACCGCCACGGCGGCTGCGCCCACCACGAGCGCGATGCCTGGTCTGGAGGGCAGGCTGGCGCCCGACTGGCGCAGTTGCTCGGCCAGGCGACTTGGTATTCCGGCGCGCCGGAAAGCTAGGGTATTCATGGTACAACACTCCACAACGGTGCGACCCGGCGTCCAGCCGGCATCGACCCCCAACCCGCGCAAGCATGCATAGAGCGGAACCAAGCGCGCGAGCGGAGAGTGTTGCCTGTCCGCCGCCATTCCTCGAAAGTTCGCGTACAACGGCTATTGGACGGAATTCGGGCAAAAATTAACCTTGGTTAACCGTCTGGCCCAATGATTGCCTCCACTTACAGCTTGAGCCTATGTTAAATCGATTTAAATTCATGGTGACCCGACATCTGCGCACACCGCCCGGTGCAAGCGCGGTAACATTTTGAATCAGCCGCTCACGCTGATCTGAAATCGATTTCAGGTGTCGGACCCATGTGCTAGGAGACGCGGCGATGGACGCCACCGACACAACCGCCCCTGCCAGCCGGGCCCGCTGGGCCGTAGCTGCTGCCTTCTTCATCAACGGTTTCATCACCGGAAGCTGGGCGCCGCAGATCCCGCTGCTGCTGACGCGGCTCGAGATCAGCGAGTTCGTGCTCGGCCTGCTGATCCTGGTGTTCGGTCTCGGTGCGCTGACGGCAATGCCCTTCTCCGGCTACCTGATGACCAAGCGGGGTTCGCGGCCGGTGGTGATCGGCTTTGCCTGGATCGTGGTCTTTGCCCTGCTCTTGGTGGTGCTCTCGCCAAATGTCTGGGTGGCGGCCGTCACGATGTTCATCTTCGGCGGGTCGATCGGCGCCATGGACGTGGCGATGAACGCCAATGCGGTGGCCGTCGAAAGGAAGCTGTCGCGCGCGATCATGTCGTCGTCGCATGGTTTCTGGAGCCTTGGCGGCTTTGCCGGCGGAGGGCTTGGCGGCATCTTCATCCTCAGTTTCGGTCATCTGCCGCATGCGGTGTTCGTCACCGTCGCGGCTGCGGCGATGACGGCATTCGCCCTGCCTCACCTGATCGGCGAGGACAAGCCGGAGGCGCATGAGCACCATCACTTCCGCTTGCCGCGACTTCCCACCATCTACCTGGTCGGCATCATGGCGCTGTTTTCGATGATCCCGGAAGGCGCCGTGCTCGATTGGGCAGCGCTCTATCTCAAGCAGGAACTCGGCGCCGACATCGCCACCGCCGGCTTCGCCTTCGCCGCCTTCTCCGGCATCATGGCACTGATGCGGTTTCTCGGTGACGGCGTGCGCAACCGCTTCGGCGCGGTGACGACGCTGCGCGTCTCGGCGCTCATCGCGGCGTGCGGCATGCTCGCGGCGGGTCTTGCGCCGAACCCATGGGTCGCGATCGCGGCATTCGCCTTCTGCGGGCTGGGCGTCGCCAACATGGTGCCGATCGCCTTTTCCGCCGCCGGCAACCAGCCGGGCGTGCCGTCAAACATCGGCATGAGCGTCGTCACGACCATGGGTTATTCCGGCATATTGGTTGCCCCGTCGGGGATAGGTTTCGTCGCCGGGCAAGTCGGCTTCGCGCCGGTCTTCGTGACGTTGTCGGGGTTCCTGGTGGTCGTCTGCCTGATGGCGGGGCTGGCCCGTCACGCCGATTTCAGGGCCATGCCTCAGACTGCGCCGGCAGAATAGCAGGCCCTCTCACTCTAGCGTTACGGCCCGAGGAGGCTCGCTTTTCGGCCGCCCCCTGGTCCAGCATCAACGCGCGCAGCTTTGAGCCTGCGCCGCTTCGATCGCAGCAAGGCCGCCGGCCAGTGCGGTCAGATGCGGCCCATCAGCATCAGCACCAGAAGCACGACGAGCAACACGCCGACGATGCCGGAAGGGCCGTAGCCCCAGCCGCGGGAATGGGGCCATGCGGGCACTGCGCCGAGCAGGATCAGGATCAGGATGATCAAAAGCAGCGTGGAGATGGTCATTGTGGGTGCCTCGCAATTTCGTGTTGCATCAAGGCAGCAACGCAAAAGGCCGCCCGGTCGTTCCGGGCGGCCTTTTTCAACCTGATTGCAGAATGTTTATTCGGCGGCCTTGGGGAAGGCGACCTCAGGTTCGGCATCCTTGGTTTCCGCCGGCGTGGCGGTTCCCTTGGAGATACGATCCCTGCCCCAGCTGAACAGCCTGCCGAACCAGCCGCGCTGGCCGGGCTTGCGTTTCTCGCGGGTGAACACCATCAGCATCGCCGGCGTCACCACCAACGTCAGCACGGTGGCGAAGGACAGGCCGAAGACAATTGCCGACGACAGCGCGATCCACCACTGGGTCGATGGCGCATTGATCGTCGTCTCATGGTGGAAGATCTCGAGGCCAAGCCCGAACGCGATGGGCAGCACGCCGAGGATCGCAGACAACGCCGTCAGAACCACCGGACGGGCTCGCTCGCGGCACGTCTGGAGCACGGCGTCGAGCTTGTTCCAGCCTTCGTCGCGCAGCCTGTCGTAGGTGTCGATCAGCACGATGTTGTTGTTCACCACCACGCCCGCCAGCGCGATCATGCCGATGCCCGACATGACGATGACGAAGGACTGGCCGGTCAACAGCATGCCGAGCAGCGCACCCACCGTCGCCATGACAACGCAGGTCAGCACCAGGATGACGCTGGTGAACTTGTTGAACTGCGCCAGGAGCACGATGAAGATCAGGAAGATCGCCGCGCCGAAGGCATTGCCGAGGAACGCACTGGCCTCGGCGCTGTCCTCGTTGGAGCCGGCCAGCTTCCAGTCGATGCCCGGCTGGGCCATCTGTTCGACCACCTTGGTGACCTCAGCCTGTACCGCGGCAACCTGGTAGCCGGAGGCAACGTTGCCCTGGATGGTGATCGTACGCTTGGCGTCGATGCGGTTCAGGACACCGACGGTCGGCTCGGGCTTGCGCGAGACGAAGTTCGAGATCGGCACCGAGCCTTGCGGGGTGACGATGCGCAACTGGTCGAGTGCGGCAAGCGTGCGGCGGTCCTCCGGCAGGCGCAGCCGGATGTCGACGGCATCGTCGGCCCCGGCCGGGCGATAGTCGGTGAGCTTGAGACCGGTGGTCACGAGCTGCACGACGGTACCGACCGCCGTCGGGCTGACGCCATATTGGGCCGCCTTGGAACGGTCGACTTCCAGCGCCCAGTCGATACCCGGCGGAGGCAGGCCGTCGGAGATGTCGATGACACCGGGTACCTTGGCGACCGCCGCCGCGACGTCCTTGGCGTAGTCGTTGAGGCCCGTCGGGTCGACGGCCGCGAGCTGCACCTGGATCGCCTTGCCGGTCGGCGGTCCCGCATCAGGAACGCGGACTTCAACGTCCACACCCGGGATGCCGGCCATCGTGGCGCGCAGTTCGTCGAGGATGACGTGCGCCGACTTGCGTTCGCGCCAGTCGACGAATTCGTACTGGATCACGCCGACGACGTCTTCGGGGATGTCCTGGCCGCCGCGGCTCTTGCCGGAGCGGGTGTACACCGACTTGATGCCTGGCCAGCCGAGGATCCGCTTTTCGGCCTCGAGCGTGGCTGCGTCCATCTCCGCGAGCGAGAGGTTGCCGCGTGCATGGACGTAGAGCAGGCCATAGTCGGGCTCGACCGTCGGGAAGAACTCTACACCGTTGCCGAACTTGACATAGGCATAGGTGCCGCCGGTGAGCAAGGCCACCGTCAGCACCAGCGCGGTGATCGGATAGGTGACTGCCTTCTTGACGACGCCCATGTAGACGCCGTCCTTGAGGTCGTCCTCATGATGCTTCGGTGCCTTGGCGAACAGGGCGCCGATGGTCGGCGCGAAGATAAGCGCATAGGCCATCGACGCTGCCAGCGTGACGATCAGCGTGATCGGCAGATACTTCATGAAGTCGCCGATGATGCCGGGCCAGAACAGCAGCGGCGAGAACGCTGCGATACGGGTCATGGTGGCGGCAATGACGGGACCTGCCATGCGCTTGGCGGCCAGTTCGAACGCCTCTTCCTTGGGCATGCCTTCCGACATGCGCCGTTCGGCGAATTCGGTGACGATGATCGCATCGTCGACCAGCATGCCGACTGCCAGGATCAGGCTGAAGAGCACGATCATGTTGATCGTGTAGCCCATCAGTGCCAGCGCCAGGATGCCCATCAGGAACGACGACGGGATGGCGAGGCCAATCAGCAGCGAAGCCCGGCCCGACAGCGCATAAAGGATGACGATGAAGACCAGGATGACGGCAATCAGCACGTGGTTCTGCAGGTCGTTCAGCAGCTGGTTGACGAAGACCGACTTGTCCTGGGTGTAGGTAACCTTCATGCCTTCCGGCGCAGTCTTGACGAACGCGTCGGCGACGGCCTTTGCACCGTCGATCGTCTCGACGATGTTGGCGCCGATGCGCTTCTTGACCTCGATGGCGATTGCCGGCTTGCCGTCGAGACGGGTGATCGTCTCGGCATCCTTGAAGGTCGAGCGGACCGTGGCCAGATCCTGGACGCGCACGACGGCATTCGGCGTCGCCACCACGGGCAGGCGCGCCACGTCCTCCGGCGTTTCGATCAGTGCTGGCACCTTGACGGCGTATTTGCCTTCCGAGCCTTCGATGGCACCGGCGGCGACAAGGCTGTTGGACTGGCCGATGCCCTGGATCATCTGGTCGAGCTGCAGGCCATAGGACGACAGCTTGACCGGATCGATGATCGCCTCGACGAGTTCGTCGCGCGACCCCTGCAGCGTGCCTTCGAGCACGCCGGGCACTTCCTCGATCTGGTCGCGCAATACCTTGGCGGCAGCGGTCAGCGCCCGCTCGGGCACGTCGCCCGACAGGGTGACGACCAGGACCGGAAACTCCGACAGGTTCACTTCGTTGACCGTCGGCTCCTCGACGCCGGCCGGCAGGTCGCGCTTGGCGTCCTGCACCTTGTTGCGGGTGTCGATCAGGGCATCACCCAGATCCACCGACGGGTCGAACTCGACGATGACGTTGGCGCCGCCCTGATAGGCGTTCGACTTCATCTCCTTGAGCCCCTTGAGGTTCTTGAGCTGTGACTCGACCGGTCTCAGCAGCAGGCGCTCGGCGTCCTCAGGCGAGATACCCTGATAGACGAGGCTGACATACATAATCGGAATGGCGACGTCCGGCTCGGCTTCCTTCGGCACGGCGCGGTACGCGAGCGTACCGGCGATAACGAGGAAAAGCAGGACCGAAAGGGTCAGTCGCGCATTGCGGATCGCAAGCTTGACGATATCCATTTTTTACTGCGTCCCGGTCGCATCTTCGGCGAGCTTCTTAAGTACGGCCTCGTTGGCCGGTTCGGCCTTCACCTCGTCGCCTTCCTTGACCAGGTCCTGGCCGGCGATGATGATCTGTGCTGTGGCAGGAATGCCGCCGAGCACCAGCCCGTTCTGCGTGTCGTCGACAAGGTCGATCGGGTAGAAGACCACCTTCGAGGCGCCATCGACGGCGCGGATGCCGAGGTCGCCATTTTCGCCCAGCGTCACCACCGAACGTGGGAGCATCACGGCATCCACCGGCTTGGCGCGCACCGTAATCTCGGCAGTCATGCCGGCGGGGATCGCGCCATCGGCGTTCGGGATGGCGATCTCCACCGGGAAGGTGCGGGTCTGGGACGTGGCGTCACGGCTGATGTAGCGCACCTTGCCTGTCACGACCTCGCCATTGACCAGCTTCACTTCCGCTTCGTCGCCGATCTTGACGTAGCGCAGGTCGCGCTCGCTGATCTCGCCTTTGCCCAGGATCGGATCGAGGTTCAGGATCGTCGCCACTTCGCCGCCCTGGATGACGGAAGAGCCAAGCTCGACCGCAACGCGGTCGACGACGCCGTCGAAAGGCGCCTTGACCTGGTTGCGCGACAGTTCGGACTCCGCCGCCTGCAGCTGCGACAGCGCGGTCTGGTAGTTGGACCATGCGCCATCGGCCTGCAATTTCGCGACCGAGCCGGCCTTCATCAGCTTTTCGGTGGCTTCCCACTCAGCCTTGCGCTGGACGAGCACGGCCTTGGCCGTGTCGACCGCGGCAGTCTTTTCCTCGGCGTCGAGCATCAGTACAAGGTCGCCTTGCTTGATGTGGTCGCCTTGTTTGACCGGCAGTTCGGCAATTATGCCGGCGGCACGCGTTGCCAGTGTCGCACGCTTGTTGGCCTCGGTCTGGCCCGAGATACGTATCGCACGGGCATGGTCCAGTCGCGGTGGCGCCACGACCATCACGGTGCGCAGCGGCGCCTTGGGCTGTTCGGCCTGAACAGGCTTTTCATCAGGAGATGGCTGTGCACTGCCCACCGACGAGAATTTGCCGGAGCCCATCCAGGCGGCGAAACCGACGAGCACGACCAAGGCTGCAAGCTTATGGAACCTAATCTTCGACATTGTCGCTATATCCATTAAGGACGGTTGCGGCTCACCGCGATCTTGCCTGGCGCGTCGTCCCGATATGGTGGCGCGCAATGCCGCATTCAATCCGCCGCGGGGGCAAAGGGGCGGAAGGGCGTCTTCTACATCAAATGTGCATCGCAAAATAGTGATAAAAAGTAATGGAAATATCATCCTGACAAAACTGGCAGGAGCTGTCAGCACGCTGCGGTTGCTGCCGCGGAAAGCCCCGGTTTCCCGGCCTAGTTGTGTTGCCGCACGGCAGCCGGCCTCGTTCTGGTGGCCAGGAATTCACGTACGCGGCGGCCGACGGAAGGTCCGCGCAACGGCTTGAAACCGTCGTCGAGCTGCCCGGACAGGTCGAGCGTGGCACGCTTGCCGACCGAATCAAAATTGTCTTCCAGCCAGTCGCTAGCCGATGTGCGGCCAAGGTCGCGCAAGTATTCGAGGAATGCCCATTCGGCATTGACCTTCGAGGACGCCGAAAGATCCTTGAAGGCCTCGTCGGCATCGATGCGATGCATGCGGATGTCGCGGAACTCACCTTCCGGCAAGCGCCCTGCAGCGATCAGTTCCTTGATGAAGGCAATGGCGCGGAATTCGCGCAGGAGTCCGGCGTTGAAGGTAATCTCGTCAATGCGGTTCTGGATTTCGTTGGCCGTCTTCGGCGTCTGCTCGCGGATCACGGGGTTGATCTGGACAAGCAGCACGTCGTCGCTGTCGTTGGCCTTGAAGAACGGATAGATCGCCGGATTGCCGCCGTAGCCGCCATCCCAGTAAGGCACGCCCTTGATCTCGACGGCCTGGAAGATCTGCGGCAAGCAGGCCGAGGCCATGACCGTGTCGAGGTCGATCTCGCCGTCGCTGAAGACGCGCAGCTGACCGGTCTCGACGTTGGTGGCCGAGATGAACAGATCGATTTCCTTGCACGCCCGCACGTTGCGGAAGTCGATCTCCTCGGCAACGACGTCGCGCAGCGGGTTGAGGTTCATCGGGTTGGCGACATAGGGCGAGAACACCCGCGACATGGTGTCGAACCAGATGTAGCCGGGCGTGTTCTCGATCGACCAGTTGCCCCACAACATATCCCAAGGCGAGCGCTGCACCGGGCTGAAGCGGCCCTTGCGGGCGACCGCGCGCCAGAAGTCAGCGAGCTTGGCGCGGGCGCCGTCGGCACCGCCGCGGACCCAGCCGTCAGCAAGCGCGACCGCGTTCATCGCGCCTGCGCTGGTGCCTGACATCGCCTTGATGTCGAGGCGCCCGTCTTCCAGCAGGCGATCGAGCACGCCCCAGGAGAAGGCGCCGTGCGAGCCGCCGCCCTGCAGCGCGATGTTGATCGGCTTTGTCTCCTCCGCCTTGCCGTTTCCAGTCATGGCGTGTTGTTCCTTTTGGGCGGTCACTGGGCGGTCCAGCCACCGTCGACCGAGATGTGCGTGCCGTTTATCTGTGCGGCTGCCGGCGAGGCAAGGAAGACTGCGGTCGCCGCGATCTCCTCCACGGTGACGAATTCCTTGGTCGGCTGGCGGTCGAGCATGACCTCGCGGATCACCGTCTCGCGGTCCATGTTGTGCGCCTTCATCTGGTCCGGGATCTGCGCCTCGACCAGCGGGGTCAGCACATAGCCGGGGCAGATGGCGTTGCAGGTGATCTTCTCCTTCGCCACTTCGAGCGCGACGGTCTTGGTCAGGCCCATGATGCCGTGCTTGGCCGAAACGTAGGCCGACTTGTAGGCCGAGGCGACCAGGCCGTGGGCGGAGGCGATGTTGATGATGCGGCCGCCACCGGCCTTCTTCATCAGGGGAATCGCGGCTGCTGTCGTATGGAACGCCGAGGTCAGGTTGATGGCGATGATGGCATCCCACTTCTCGGTCGGGAATTCCTCGACCGGCGCGACATGCTGGATGCCGGCATTGTTGACCAGAACGTCGACCGAGCCGAACCGCTGCGCGGCCTTGGCGACGAGGTCGCGGCACTCCGCACCCTTGGACATGTCGGCCTTGATATAGACCACTCTTGCCCCGTGCTCCTTGGCGAGTTTTTCCGCCAGCGCGTGGTCGGCCGGCGTATCCGAGAAGGAATTGAGGACGACGTTCAAACCGTCCCTGGCGAATGCCTCGGCAATGGCGAGGCCGATGCCGGACGTCGAGCCGGTGACGATGGCGGTTCTGGTCGTGGTCATGACGAGTGGGTCCTTCCGGAATGCCTATATTGCGATGCAACATATACGTGCTGTGCGGCGCAATAAAAGCACCGCCGCCGCACGGTTTCGTGAAATTGCGGGGCGAGCGGCCCGTCGAACCCTACCAGTCGTCGTAGACCGGGCACTCGGCTTGAGGCATTTTCGTCAACAGGAAACGCTTGTCGTCCGCGCCCGGTGTCAGGTCGAACGCATCGGCTTCGTCCTCGCCGCAATCGAGCGTCATGCGCAGCCGCCCGAGCGCCTCGAGATCGACGAGCACCTTGTCGGCGCCGTTTCGTTTGACGATCACGCCGCCGCCGTCGCAGTCGACGCCGCAAAAGATAGACTTGCCGTTGTCCGCCACGCTGCACTCGCCCATGGCGGTCAGTGGCTTGCCTTGTTGAGTATCGCGCAGCCTGGCCAGGATCTGGAAATAGTAGTTGCGCTGGCCCTTGGGCGCGAACTCGTCCGGATCGTGGATGTAGTAGGCGATGCGGAACTGCATTTCCGTCACCTGCTGCTTCGGGTGGTTCTTTAGATGCGCGGCATCGTAGGCGCGGCCGAAGCAGGCGCGTGCCCCTGCCTGCGGCGGAATGAAATTGGCAAGTTCGCCTTCCTTGCCGGGCTCGATGGCCTGGGCAAAAGCCTGTCCGGCGACAAACAGGCCGAACGCAAGGGCGAGCGACAGTGCGGGTCCGCGAAGCATCATCGGCATGGCATCCCCCCATGGAATGGCCCCATCATAGCCCAATCGCCGTTGCTGTTAAGCCGGCGCGCCGGGTGGAACGGCTCCTCATGTCGTTGACAAGCTTGGTCCCGTTGGCCACTCATCGCGCCATGACCGACCAGAGCTACAGCGACCTGCGCCTTGCCTCCGTCTATGACGCCCTCAATCCTGCCGGCAAGGACACGGATTTCTATCTCGATGTCGCTGGCGACAGTCCCAGGACGATCCTCGACATGGGCTGCGGCACCGGCCTGCTCGCTGTCGAGTTTGCCCGCCGCGGCCACAGGGTAACAGGTGCCGATCCCGCCGCCGGCATGATGTCGATCGCCCGCGCAAGGACCGGTGGAAGTCTGGTGACGTGGATCGATTGCGATGCGGCAAGCCTTGCAACGGAAACGCGCTTCGACCTGATCGTCATGACCGGCCATGTCTTTCAGGTGTTCCTCACCGATGAAGCCATCGCTGCCGCGCTGGGCAATCTGCGCCGTCATCTCGCGCCGAACGGCCGACTGGTCTTCGAGACGCGCAACCCGGCGGTGCGCGAATGGGAAGAATGGACGGCTGCAGATACGTCCACGCGTGTGGAGGTCGATGGGGTCGGCCCGGTCGATGTCCACTATGACGTGACCTCGGCCGAAGGCCAGTTCGTTCGCTTCGAGACGCATTTCGGATTTGCCGATGGCGACAAGGTGGTGACGCCGAGCGAGCTGCGCTTCATCGAGCGTGACCAACTGGCAGAAGCGCTCGCCCGGGCCGGTTTCGCCGAGGTCGAGTGGTATGGCGACTGGGATCGTTCGCCCGCACGTCCTGACAGCCCTGAAATCATCGTGATTGCGGGCTAGTGACGGCCGCCCTTGGCGGGCGCGACCTCCTGCGATATTGACATCGCAACCAGTGCGCGCCACCTCAGGCGCTGATATCTCGAGCTTAAGAAGGCCGTCCGATGACCGGCTACTTTTCTTCTCCCTTTCCTCGCCGCCAATCGGTCGGCGTCAGCGTCGGCGGCGTGATCGTCGGTGGCGAGGCGCCGGTCGTCGTGCAGTCGATGACCAACACCGACACCGCCGACATCGACAAGACGGTGGCCCAGGTGGCGGCGCTGCATCGGGCCGGCTCGGAGATCGTACGCATCACGGTCGACCGCGACGAGAGCGCTGCCGCCGTCCCGCATATCCGCGACCGGCTGGCCCGCCTCGGCATCGACGTGCCCTTGGTCGGCGACTTCCACTACATCGGCCACAAGCTGCTGGCCGACCATCCGGCCTGCGCAGAGGCGCTGGCGAAATACCGCATCAATCCGGGCAATGTCGGCTTCAAGGACAAGAAGGACAAGCAGTTCGCCGACATCGTCGAGATGGCGATCCGCCACGACAAGCCGGTCCGCATCGGCGTCAACTGGGGTTCGCTCGACCAGGACCTTTTGACCAGGCTGATGGACGAGAACCAGGAGAAGGGCTCGCCGCTCACCGCCAACCAGGTGATGCGCGAGGCGATCGTGCAGTCGGCGCTGATCTCGGCCGACCTTGCCGAGGAGATCGGGCTTTCGCGCGACAAGATCATCCTGTCGGCCAAGGTCAGCCAGGTACAGGACCTGATCGCCGTCTACACCATGCTTGCCGCCCGCTCCGACCACGCGCTGCATCTCGGCCTGACCGAGGCTGGCATGGGCTCCAAGGGCATCGTCGCCTCGTCGGCGGCCATGGGCATCCTTTTGCAGCAAGGCATCGGCGACACCATCCGCATCTCGCTGACACCGGAGCCGAATGGCGACCGCACCCGCGAGGTGCAGGTGTCGCAGGAACTGCTCCAGACCATGGGCTTCCGCCAGTTCGTGCCGATCGTCGCGGCCTGCCCGGGCTGCGGCCGCACCACCTCGACGGTGTTCCAGGAGCTGGCCCAGACCATCCAGGAAGACCTGCGCAAGAACATGCCGGTCTGGCGCGAGAAATATCCCGGCGTCGAGGAGCTCAAGGTCGCGGTGATGGGCTGCATCGTCAACGGGCCGGGCGAATCCAAGCACGCCGACATCGGCATCTCGCTGCCCGGTACCGGCGAAACGCCGTCCGCGCCCGTCTTCATCGACGGCAAGAAGGCCGCCACCCTGCGTGGCCCCGCCATCGCCGCCGATTTCGAGAAGATGGTTGCCGACTATATTGAGCGGCGCTTCGGCGGCGGCAGGGCGGCGGCCGAATAAAGATGCGCAGCCTGGCGGGGACAGCGCTGGCTTTCCTCGTCACCCTGGCCCTGTGTGTGCCATCGCTCGCCGATCCGCCGCGCCCGCGCAAGAAGGATCATGTCGCCCGCGTCTGCGACCTGATCGACACCCATGCCAGGCGCCATGGCCTGCCCAGCGAGTTCTTCGCCCGGCTGATCTGGAAGGAAAGCCGCTTCGACCCGAACGCGGTCAGCCCGGCGGGCGCCGAAGGCATAGCCCAGTTCATGCCCGGTACCGCCCGCATGCGCGGCCTCGCCAATCCCTTCGACATGGATCAGGCGATCCCCGCCTCGGCGCGCTATCTCGGCGAACTCAGATCGGGCTTCGGCAATCTCGGACTGGCGGCCGCGGCCTACAATGCCGGCGAAAACCGCGTCGCACGCTGGCTGTCGTCGGGCGGTTTCCTGCCGCTCGAAACCGAGGACTACGTGCTCGACATCATGGGCGAGCCGGCCGACAACTTTTCCGACAAGACCTATGCCGGCACCAACCGGCCGCTCGATCCGAAGATGGCGTTCATCGTCGCCTGCCGCAATTTGCCGGTCATCATGTCGTCGACGGTCGCCATGGCGAGCGTGCATGTGAAGCCCTGGGGCATCCAGGTCGCGGGCAATTTCCGCCGCTCGGCGGCCATCAAGCAATGGCAGCGCCTCGAAAGGCGCTTCCCGGCGCTGCTTTCATCGCATGACCCCGTCGTCAGCCGGGTGCGGACGCCGATCGGCCGCCGCGGCATCTATGCCGTTCGCATCGGCGCCGACGATCGCGGCGAGGCTGCGGTCGTCTGCCAGAAGCTGCGCAGCGTCGGCGGTTCCTGCCTCGTCGTCAGGAACCGCTGAAGCCCCTTCAGGCGGCCGATGGCGCTCGCTCGGCGGCGAGCAGGCGACGATGGACGATTGCGGCATCGTTTTCCTGGCGCAGTTTTGCCACCAGCCCAGGCTCGCGCAGCGTCTGGGCGACTTTGGACAGCAGATTGAGATATTCCCGCGGCGCGGCTTCCGGCAAAAGCAACAGCACGACGATATCGACATTCTGGTCATCGATGGCCTCGAAAGGGCAGGGCGTTACCAGCCGGACGAAGGCGCCGAACGGTCTCTGCAGGCCGCTCAGCTTTGCGTGTGGGATGGCAATGCCTTGTCCCAACCCGGTGGAGCCGAGCTTTTCGCGTGACGCCAGCGCCGTCGTGATTTCGGCGGCGCTGGCGCCGGTGCGCGCTGCGGCGTGCCGTGCCATTTCCTTGAGAAGCCTCGTCTTGCCTTCGACCTGAAGGCCAAGGATGACATCGTCGGGCTGCAGGACGTCGGAGATGTTCATGGCCGGCGGCCGTCAACTGGAAAGCATGGCGGCAAGCGCCAGGCTGGCGAGCAGGACGCCCGTGACGAAGAACAGCCGCGTGAACATGAAGGGCTCGGTATGGCCCGTAACGGGCCTGTCCTGCTGCCCGACCGTGTCAGCGACTTCAGAGCTGACGAACCGGTCCGGAATGTGGGTGCGAAGCATCTCGGTCTTCCTTGTTGCTTGCCGGATCGGCAGGAATTGCCGCCGTCCGGCACGCTCGGGAAGCTAGAAGCTGCGACATCAGGATTCGAGAGAGGCGAACGCCCCAAGAAATAGGAAAGTCATAAAGGCGCGGGATCCCGCGCCGATCGATCTCGCTCGTCAGGCCGACCGCACCAGTTCGGCGCTCTCGCTCAGCCAGGTGCCGATCTTGGCGCCGAGCTTGTCCGGCGACACCGGCTTGGGCAGGTAGTCGTCCATGCCGGCGTCAAGGCACTTCTCGCGGTCGCCCTTCAGCGCATGGGCGGTCACGCCGATGATCGGCGTGCGGCTGCCATTAGCCGCTTCCTCGGCACGGATGGCGCGCGTCGCCTCGTAGCCGTTCAGCTCCGGCATCGAGACATCCATCAGGATCAGCTTCGGCTTGAAGGTGCGGTACATCTCGACTGCGGTGCGACCGTTGCCGGCGATGCGGTGGCTGAGACCCAGGCCGGAGAGGATCTGGCCGAAGACCAACTGGTTGACCTCGTTGTCCTCGGCTACCAGCACGTCGAGCCCACCGCTTTGCAGCGGTGCCGGTTCCGGCTGGGCGAGCGGCGCCGGCGCCGGGCCACGGATGACGGTGAAGGCCGGCGAGGCTTGGCGGACCGGCTCGCGCACGAACTCGGTGCGGCCTGCCTGCGACCGCGCCTTCTGCACCGCTGCGATCACCGTGCCGAGCAGCACGGCGGAGCGCGCCGGCTTGGTCAAATGCGCGGCGATGCCGAAATCGAGCACCATGCGGCCGAAATCGACCTGGTCGACCGAAGTCAGCAGCACCACGGGTATGGAGGCTGTGCGGCTGTCGGCGGCGATCGCCTTGGCGACGTCGGCGCCGTTCATGCCCGGCATCTGGTAGTCGAGGATGACGCAGTCGACGCTGGCGCCGAGCTGGGCGGCGCGGTCGAGGAATGCGAGGCCGATGGCGCCGCTTTCGGCGGCGGCGCAGTCGAAGCCCCAGCTCTTCAGCTGTTCGAGCAGGATCTCGCGGTTGACCGGGTTGTCGTCGATGACCAGCACGCGCGCGCCGGTGACATCGACCGGCACCGCGCTGCTCGCCTGCTGCGCCTCGTACAGCGGCAGCAAGGCGGTGAACCAGAACACCGAGCCCTTGCCGAGCTCGCTTTCCACGCCGATATGGCCGCTCATCAGGTCAACGAGGCGGGCGGCGATGGCAAGACCGAGGCCAGTGCCCTCGTGGCGGCGGGTCGAGCTGCCGTCGACTTGGGCGAACTTTTCGAACACGCTCTGCAGCTTGTCTGCGGGAATGCCGATGCCTGTGTCCTCGACGCGCACCTTCAGCGCCACCGTATCGCCGACCAGTTCGCCCGAGACGTCGACCAGGACATGACCGCGCTCGGTGAACTTCACGGCGTTACCGACCATGTTGGTGATGATCTGGCGGAAACGACCGACATCGCCCATCACATGCGTCGGCAGGCGCGGATCGATGCGGACGATGAGTTCGAGGTTCTTTTCGGCGACACGCGCAGAGATCAGCGTCGCGACGTCCTCGACGGCCTCGCCAAGATGGAAAGGGGCGGGGTCGAGCGTCAGCTGGCCGGCGTTGATCTTGGAGAAGTCGAGCACGTCGTTGATGATGGTGAGCAGCGCATTGCCCGACTTGACGATGACATCGGTAAAGGTCTTCTGGCGCGGGGTCAGTTCGGTGCGGGCCAGCAGCTCCGCCATGCCGAGTACGCCGTTCATCGGCGTGCGGATCTCGTGGCTCATGTTGGCGAGGAATTCCGACTTGGCGCGGTCGGCGGCCTCCGCCTTCGACAGCGACTCGGCGCTTTCGGAAAACGCCTTGCGGATGGCGTGCTCCATCGGCCGGAAGACCCAGATCGCGACACCGCCTATCACCAGCACCAGCAGGGCGGCCGCTGCCATCAGCAGCCTGTCGCTGCGGGCCTCGGCAAAGCGGCGCTCTTTTTCCATTGCCGCACTGGCACGCAACAGCATGGGTTGGGCAAACAGGTCGTTCTGGTTGCGGATCTCGCGATAGCTCCATTCGTCCGGGCTCTGGGCCGTGGCCAGGGCACCGAGATTGCGGGCGATATCGCGCGCCGACCAGAACAGGTCGCCGTTGACCGAGGCGCTGTCGATCTCGCGCAACGAGCTTTGCGCCAGCTTGGGCCGTACCGAGTTGATGGCACCGGTCAGGTTGTCGATGCCGGCTTCGAGCCGTGCCGCATGGTTGCGTCCGGCAGCCATCAAGGCATCGCGGGTTTCGGGGCGCCAGGCGGTGGTCGTCGTCTCGGCGAAGTTGGTGGCGTTGCGCAGGTCGCGGGTGAACGACAGGAGTTCGCTGGCGATGGCATCGACATCGCGGCGGTAGGCGTTGCCCTGGCTGAAGGCCATCATCACGGCCATCGAGGTAAGCGCGAAGATCAGCAGACCCGAAAGGTATCTGATCCGTATCGAACGGATGAACGACGAGTGCTCCGGCATGCGCAACCCCAACACATACGCACAATTTTACAGAGCCGGAATAGACACCATTAACATTAAGAGTTTCTGACCCGCTAAACTGGTCGCCAAAGTAGTGCCTGAAGATCCGCTTCCGGATCAGCTGTTGCGTTCGGCGATGAAACTTGCGGCCGCCTTGAGCATGATTGCGCGCTCGCCATAGGGTTCAAGCAGGGCATGGGCCTGGCTGACCAGCCCGGACAGCTGCGACCGGGCCCAGTCGGCACCGTGCAGCGAAACCAGCGTCGCCTTGCCGGCGGCGGCATCCTTGCCGGTTGCCTTGCCCATGGTTTCGGCATCGGCGGTGAGGTCGAGCAGGTCGTCGGCGAGCTGGAAGGCAAGGCCGATCGCCGACCCGAACTCGGCCAGCCTTTCGCGGTCCGCCGTGGATGCGCCGCCAATGATGGCACCGGCCTCGCAGGCGAAGCGGATCAGCGCACCGGTCTTCATCGCCTGCAGGCGAATGATGCCGGCCTCTTCGGGCTTGTTGCGTTCGGCGTCGAGGTCGAGGGCCTGGCCGCCGACCATGCCGCCGGGACCCGCAGCACGGGCCAGGGCGAGCACTAGCGCCGCCCGCCGTTCCGCCGGCAGCGGCGTGGTCTCGTCGGCGATGATGTCGAAGGCGTGGGTCAAGAGGCCGTCACCGGCCAGGATCGCGGTCGCCTCGTCGAAGGCCTTGTGCACGGTGGGCTGGCCGCGACGCAGGTCGTCGTCGTCCATCGCCGGCAGGTCGTCATGGATCAGCGAATAGCAGTGCACGCATTCGAGCGCCGTGGCGACACGAAGGGCTGCGTCGCCGTCGGCGTCGAACAGCGCAGCACTTTCGAGCACCAGGAATGGCCGCAGCCGCTTGCCACCGTTGAGCGCGCCGTGGCGCATGGCGGCCATCAGGTGGGCGGGCCGCACAATCTCGCCGGGCAGGATGCGGTCGTCGAGCAAAAGCCGGAGCTCGGTCTCGACGGTGTCGGCGCGCATGCGAAGGGCGGTTTCGAACAGGATATGGCTGTCGTTCGTCATGGCGGCGAGCGGTAGCCGACAGTCAGACGTTGCGCAAGAAGCCAAGCGCCTTTATGCCGAGAGGTTGAGAGGCAAGGGCGGACGGGTTGGCGGAACCGATCATAGAGCCGGAAACCGAAAGGCTGGACATGGCAGCTGCACGACGCGGGATGTTCTCGCGTGGGGGTCTGCGCCGCTGGGTGCGGCTCGGCGTGCTGACTGTCGCCATCATGGCCGCGCTGCCGGTCGTGCTGACCGTCCTCTACATACCGCCCGTCGTTCGCCCGATCTCGACCTTGATGATCAAGGACCTCGTCACCCTGCAGGGCTATGACCGGCAATGGGTGGCGCTCGACGACATCGCTCCGGTGCTGGCGCATTCGGTCATCATGTCGGAGGACGGGCAGTTCTGCACCCATCGCGGCGTCGACCTGGGCGAACTCAAGGGCGTCATCAGCGATGCCCTGGACGGCGAGGCGACCCGCGGCGCTTCGACCATTCCGATGCAGACTGTTAAGAACCTGTTCCTCTGGAACGGCCGCTCCTTCCTGCGCAAGGTGGTCGAGCTGCCGCTGGCGATCTATTTCGATGCCCTGGTGCCGAAGCGCCGCATCATGGAAATCTATCTCAACATCGCCGAATGGGGCCCCAACATCTACGGCATCGAGGCCGCCTCGCAGCATTATTTCGGCAAGCCGGCGAGCCAGCTTTCCCGCCGCCAGGCGGCGCTGCTTGCCGTGACATTGCCCAATCCGGCGGCACGCAACCCGGCCAAGGCCGGCCCGGGCCTGAGGCGCCTTGCGACGGTCATCGAGCGCCGGGCCGGCAAGGCCGGTGCCTATGTCCAGTGCCTGAACTAGGAAGACGCTGGCCGCGACCGAAAAAAGAGTCGCTTCGGGCTGGTCAAGTTCCGTCTCGCCGTGTATAGGCTCGCCAACTTTCTCAGTTTCCGGCCCTTGCGCGGCCCTTTCACGAGGGCGGACAGGGTCATTTGACCGATTGGTGGAGTATATCCATGGCTGTTCCGAAACGAAAAACCTCCCCGTCCAAGCGCGGCATGCGCCGCTCGGCCGACGCGCTCAAGGCCCCGACCTATGTCGAGGACAAGAATTCCGGCGAGATGCGCCGTCCGCATCACATCGACCTGAAGACCGGCATGTATCGCGGTCGCCAGGTTCTGACGCCGAAGGAAAGCTGAGACAGCTTTTCCAAGGAAAGCTGATTGGCTTTTCCTTAGCACGCCTATCAAGAAAGGACCGGCTCAAGCCGGTCCTTTCTTTTTGCGTGTCCGGATGGTGCTGAAATCTCTTGACGCCAAGGCGGCTGGGGATTCTAGAAGGTGCGGCGCAACGCGGAGACCGGTCCATGCTCGCGGGCATTCCCCTACTGATCATCCCCTTCATTCTCTACAATGCCGGCGTCGCCGGCCTGTTCGGCAGCGGCCCCGATGGCAACCCCTGGGCGACCAAGATTCTCACGCTGGGAATGATGTCGGGCGGCAGTTTTGCGCTCACTCTCGGCGACCTGCTGATCGTGGTGGCGCTGCTGCTTTTCTTCGTCGAGATCGTCAAGGCGACCCGCACGGGCAGCGCCTCGGTCGTCGATCACCTGCTCTCGACCTTCGTCTTCGTTGCGTTCCTGGTCGAGTTCCTGCTGGTGCGCGGCGCCACCAGCTCGGTCTTCTTCATATTGATGGTGATCGCGCTGCTCGACGTGCTGGCCGGCTTCTCGGTGTCGATCCGCTCGGCTAACCGGGACGTTACGTTCGGACGCGAGTAGGAGCGCGTCCCCCCAAGGGAACGCGCTCGCCGTTCAGACCTTGGCGACGAAGCCGGCCGATTCGATGCCGGCCATGGCGGCCAGTTCGTCATTGTCCGACGTGTCGCCGGAGATGCCGACTGCGCCGAGCACTGCGCCATCCTTGTTGCGGATGAGCACGCCGCCCGGAACCGGCACGATCTTGCCGCCGGAAACCGCTGAAAGCCCCTGGAAGAAATGCGGCCGTTCGACCGCGGCAACTCCGAGTGCACGCGAGCTTGAGCCTACGGCGAGCGCGCCATAGGCCTTGCCCGAAGCGACTTCGGCGCGGATGAACGGAGAGCCGTCCTGGCGCTGGAAGGCGAGCAGGTGGCCGCCGGCGTCGAGCACGGCGATGCCGAGCGGCTTGAAGTTGCTCTTGCCGCCCAGCTCGAACGCGGTGGCGATGATGGCGTTGGCCTTGGCCAGCGTCAGTTCTGTCATGGTTGGTCCTCCGATTGATGGCCGCCTAGCAAACACGCTTGGGCGGCCGAGCAAAACCCTGCGTCAGGTTGAAAATCTCTCGCCCAAAGGGTAGGGACCCGCGCGCTGGCGATGCGATGCCAACGGCATTCGCTGTGGATTTCAGAAGTCAGCTTGGAGATTTTGTCGGCCCTTGGCCAAGAGTGCCCTTGCCGGACCTGACTGGCTGCAGCAGTCCCGCTGGTCGCACCTTCACATCGGCCCGGTCTTCGCTATCGCTCCGGGCGCTCGACGCTCGGAAAGCCAAGCAATTGGCTTTCCGCCGCCTTTGGCCGACCGTGCCTCACCCCATCGAGTCGATCTTCCGCTGCATCGCAGCAAGCTGTTCCTTGAGTTCCTTCAACTCGTCCGGCTTTTCAGGCGCGTCTTTCCTGGCCGGTTCGGCGGGTGCTGTGCCTGTGCCGGGCGCCGGGAAGGGGGTGAACATGCGCATCGCGTTCTGGAACAGTTCCATGTTGCGGCGCGTCTGTTCCTCGAGCGCCTTCATCGGCGTCGCGCCCTTGATCATGTCGGTCGGCGCCTTGCCGAAGGCCGACTTCATCTGCTCGCGGAAACGCTCCTGCTCCTTGGAGAAGGCAAGCATCGACTGTTCGAGGAAGCTCGGCACCACCATCTGCATCTGGTCGCCGTAGAAGGAGATCAACTGCCGCAGGAACGGGATCGGCAGCATGTTCTGGCCGTCCTTGTTCTCCAGTTCGAAGATGATCTGCGTCAGCACCGGATGGGTGATGTCTTCGCCGGTCTTGGCATCCTGTACGGTGAATTCTTCACCTTTCTTGACCATCTCGGCCAAGTCTTCGAGCGTCACATAAGTACTCGTGCCGGTATTGTAGAGCCGACGGTTGGCGTATTTCTTGATGACGATCGGCGTGTCTTTAGCAGGCATCAGCATCCTCCCCCGGAAGACCGGTATGCCATGTAAGCAGCCGGTAACATTTCGCCGGAAAGCAGGATAAGCGCAAAGCAACCGCAAATCCAAGCGGTTTGTGCACTGCAAGAAGGCAAGGCGGGTCAACGCCGGCAAAAAAATGCTGCGCAGCATTTGCTGCAGTGCGGCCGCAGCATAGGCATTCCAGCGATTTTCCGGTTTGACTCGGGTCCTGGAACGGGCAAGAAAAGTCATGAGCGCCAACGTCCTCGACGCGCAACAAACCATTCGTCTCACGAAGTCTGGAGAGAAACATGTCCGCCTCGTCCTCCATCGTCGTCGCCAGCGCCGCCCGCACGCCGGTAGGCTCGTTCAACGGCGCCTTCGCCAACACGCCGGCACACGAACTGGGCGCCATCGCTGTCAGGGAAGTACTGGCCCGTGCCGGTGTCGATCCCAAGGAAGTCGACGAGGTCATCCTTGGCCAGATCCTCGCCGCTGGCGCCGGCCAGAACCCGGCCCGCCAGGCCGCGATGGCCGCGGGCGTGCCGCAGGAAGCGACAGCCTGGGGTCTCAATCAGCTTTGCGGCTCGGGCCTGCGCACCATCGCCATCGGCATGCAGCAGATCGCCACGGGCGACGCCAAGATCATCGTCGCCGGCGGCCAGGAATCGATGTCCATGGCGCCGCACTGCCAGCATCTGCGCGGCGGGGTGAAGATGGGTGACTTCAAGATGATCGACACGATGATCAAGGATGGCCTGACCGACGCCTTCTACGGCTACCACATGGGCAACACCGCCGAGAACGTTGCCCGCCAGTGGCAGTTGACGCGCGACGAGCAGGACCAGTTCGCCGTCGCCTCGCAGAACAAGGCCGAGGCCGCGCAGAAGGCCGGCCGTTTTGCCGACGAGATCGTTCCCGTCACGATCAAGGGCAAGAAGGGCGACACCATTGTCGACCAGGACGAATATATCCGCCATGGCGCGACGCTCGATTCACTGGCCAAGCTGCGCCCGGCCTTCGACAAGGAAGGCACTGTCACAGCCGGAAACGCTTCCGGAATCAATGACGGGGCTGCGGCGGTCGTGTTGATGACCGAAGCCGAAGCCGTGCGCCGCGGCCTCACCCCGCTGGTCCGCATCGTCTCCTGGGCAACCGCCGGCGTCGATCCGCAGATCATGGGCACCGGCCCGATCCCGGCATCGCGCAAGGCGCTCGAAAAGGCCGGCTGGTCGGTCGGCGACCTCGACCTCGTCGAGGCCAACGAGGCGTTCGCGGCGCAGGCCTGCGCGGTCAACAAGGACATGGGCTGGGATCCGGCGATCGTCAACGTCAATGGCGGCGCCATCGCCATCGGCCATCCGGTTGGCGCTTCCGGTGCCCGCGTCTTCAACACGCTGGTCTACGAGATGCGGCGACGCAGCGCCAAGAAGGGTCTCGCGACCCTGTGCATCGGCGGCGGCATGGGCGTCGCGATGTGTGTCGAGGCGATGTAACTCGGAAACAAGAAAAGGGCGGCCAATGTGCCGCTCTTTTTGCCTCTAAAGGTCTGTCGCGAAGGCAGGCCATAAAGCAGCAGAAAAGGGGAAGCGCATGAGCAAGGTTGCACTCGTCACTGGCGGAACCCGCGGCATTGGCGCCGCGATTTCGGTCGCGCTGAAGAACGCAGGCTACAAGGTCGCCGCCAACTATGCCGGCAACGACGAGGCTGCGCAGAAGTTCAAGGCCGAGACGGGCATCCCGGTCTACAAATGGTCGGTTGCCGACTACGATGCCTGCGAGGCCGGCATCAAGCAGGTCGAGGCCGACCTCGGCCCGGTCTCGGTGCTGGTCAACAACGCCGGCATCACGCGCGACTCGATGTTCCACAAGATGACGCGCGAGCAGTGGAAAGAGGTCATCGACACCAACCTGAACGGTGCCTTCAACATGACCCATCCGCTGTGGAGCGGTATGCGCGACCGCAAGTTCGGCCGCGTCATCACCATTTCCTCAATCAACGGCCAGAAGGGCCAGGCCGGTCAGGCCAACTACTCGGCGTCGAAGGCCGGCGACATCGGCTTCACCAAGGCGCTGGCCCAAGAAGGGGCACGCGCGGGCATCACCGTCAACGTCATCTGTCCGGGCTACATCGCCACCGAAATGGTGATGGCGGTGCCGGAAAAGGTCCGCGAATCGATCATCGCCCAGATCCCGGTCGGCCGGCTTGGCGAACCGGAAGAGATTGCTCGCTGCGTGGTGTTCCTGGCCTCCGAAGAGTCCGGCTTCGTTACCGGCGCGACCCTTTCGGCCAATGGCGGGCAATATTTCGTCTGATAACAGGCAATCATCTCCATAAAGAAAACGGCGCCGCGAGGCGCCGTTTCCGTTTGGTGCGGTGGTTCGGCTACTTGTCACCGAACAGCGACTTGTGGGCGATGCCGGCAAGCGCTGCACCGACGATCGGGGCGACCCAGAACAGCCAGAGCTGTTGCAGGGCGACACCGCCGACGAACAGCGCCGGGCCGGTCGAGCGCGCAGGGTTGACCGAAGTGTTGGTCACCGGAATCGAGATCAGGTGGATGAGCGTCAAGGCGAGGCCGATGGCGATCGGCGCAAAGCCGGCCGGAACGCGTTCGCTGGTCGAGCCGAGGATGATCATCAGGAACATGAAGGTCAGCACGACCTCGATGATCAGCGCCGAGGACAGGCCAAATTTGCCCGGCGAGGCGTCGCCATAGCCGTTGGTGGCAAAGCCGCCGATACCGGCGAAATCGGCCTTGCCGCTGACGATGAGGTACAGCACCGTGGAAGCGGCGACCGCGCCGATCAACTGGGCGATGACGTAGGGGACCAGATCCTTGGCCTCGAAACGCCCGGCCATCATCAGGCCGACCGAGACGGCGGGATTGAAATGACCGCCGGAGATGCCGCCGACCGCATAGGCCATGGTCAGCACGGTGAGGCCGAACGCTAACGCAACGCCGGAAAAACCGATACCCAGTTCGGGGAACGCAGCGGCAAGGACAGCGCTGCCGCAGCCGCCGAAGACGAGCCAGAATGTGCCGAGGAACTCGGCGAATAGACGTTTGGACATGATATTCCCTCCAATATCGTGCGCCTGCGTGGTGCGCCGCATTTTCCGGAGGCCCCGCCTGGGCATCCCCCGCCGCGCAGACTCAACGTCGCAATGGAGACATGCTCCGATCCCGGGCACAACGGGTGTGGTTCCCTTAACGTAATGCAATCACAGGTATTTTTGCTGAAGCACGGGTGTGCCGCGATGGCACGCAAAGGTTAATGCGACGATCGAGCCGCTGTGGACAGCGCGGTGCATAGGCTGTGGATAATAGGTGGAGAAACCGGCCTGGTACTACATCTAGTGGTGAACAAATCGGGAAAATTGCCCGAACAGTGATTCGTCGCCTGTTCGTTCCGCATTTGGTTCAAATCTTAACTAAATGCCGCGGACGGCGGCTCCGACCGTTAACTCGCCGGTAGGAAACGTCAACAAATTCATTATTTTGCACGCGGTTGACGCGCAGGTTTCTTCGCTTGGCCGGCAAAGGTTAACGGCGGGCGTGCAGAAGCACGAAACGGGCCACTTTAGAGATTCTGCATGTGGTGCGGCTTGCAAGAGTGTCATCTATATGTTGGGGTGAACAAAACCTGAATCTGCCGGTGTCAGTGATTCGTCGCTGATTCGTTCCAGACTCGTTCCAACTCTTAAATCTGGAACATTCCGCTTTCGCTTCGGCTTGCAAATCCCTATGTGTCCACTCGTCGCGACAGGCGGCGCAACGCCGGGCTGTCCCCGGCGCCGAGGGCGGTTCTCTAGTATGAATGTTCACTCCAGGCCCAACGACCCGCTGATCCTGTCAGGCCGCGATGTGACCGCGGTTCTGGGGCCCACCAATACCGGCAAGACCCATCTCGCCATCGAGCGCATGGTCGCGCACGAAAGCGGCATCATCGGCCTGCCGCTCAGGCTGCTCGCACGCGAAGTCTATGGGCGACTTTGCGAAAAGGTCGGGGCCCACAAGGTGGCGCTGGTCACCGGCGAAGAGAAGATACTGCCGGCCGGCGCCAGATATTCGGTCTGCACCGTCGAGGCGATGCCGCGCCAGACGGATGCCGCCTTCGTCGCCATCGACGAGGTCCAGCTTGCCGGCGACCTCGAGCGCGGCCACATCTTCACCGACCGCATCCTGCATCTGCGCGGCAAGCAAGAGACGCTGCTGCTCGGCGCAGCCACCATGCACGGCATCCTGCAGAAGCTGTTGAAGGGCGTGTCGGTGGTCACCCGTCCGCGGCTGTCGCATCTTGCCTATGCCGGTTCCAAGAAGCTGACGCGGCTGCCGCGCCGTTCGGCCATCGTCGCCTTCTCCGCCGACGAGGTTTACGGCATCGCCGAGCTGATCCGCCGCCAGCAGGGCGGTGCGGCGGTGGTGCTCGGCGCACTCAGCCCGCGCACCCGCAATGCCCAGGTCGAGCTCTACCAGTCCGGCGACGTCGACTACCTGATCGCCACCGATGCCATCGGCATGGGCCTCAATCTCGACGTCGACCATGTCGCCTTTGCCCAGAACAGGAAGTTCGACGGCTACCAGTATCGCCAGTTGACCGCAGCAGAGCTTGGCCAGATCGCCGGCCGTGCCGGCCGTCACCTGCGCGACGGCACCTTCGGCGTCACCGGCCAGGTCGACCCGTTCGAGGAGGACCTGATCGAAAAGATCGAGGGCCATGATTTCGAGCCGGTGAAGGTGCTGCAGTGGCGCACCGCCAACTTCGATTTCACCAGCCTCGACACGCTCAAGCGCTCGATCGACACCGTCGCGCCGGTCGAGGGCCTGACACGTGCGTTGCCGGCAGTCGACGCCCAGGCGCTCGAACATCTCTCGCGCGACGAAAACATCCGATCGCTCGTCACCAACCACGAGCGAGTCGCCCTTTTGTGGGAAACCTGCGCGCTGCCCGACTATCGCCGCATCGCGCCGGCCCAGCACGCCGACCTGATCGCCTCGATGTATGACGACCTCGCCCGGCGCGGCCATGTCGACGAGACCTACATGGCCGAGCAGGTGCGTCGCGCCGATTCCACCGAAGGCGACATCGACACGCTTTCGCACCGGATCGCACAGATCCGGACCTGGACATTTGTCTCAAACCGCCCCGGCTGGCTTGCCGATCCGGCACACTGGCAAGAAAAAACGCGCGACATCGAAGACAGATTGTCGGATGCGCTGCATGAGCGGTTGACGAAACGCTTTGTAGACCGCAGGACTTCCGTCCTCATGCGCCGCCTTAGAGAAAACACTATGCTTGAAGCCGAAATCAGCCCGTCCGGAACCGTCCTCGTCGAGGGCCACCATGTCGGCGAACTGCAAGGGTTCCGTTTCACCGCCGACCAGAGCGCGGGCGGAGAAGACGCCAAGGCGGTGCGCACGGCGGCCCAGAAGGCGCTTGCAACCGAATTCGACACACGCGCCGAACGTTTCTCGGCGTCGTCCAATGGCGACATCGCGCTCGGCTCCGATGGTGTGCTGCGCTGGATCGGCGCGCCCATCGGCACGTTGGTCGAAGGCGAGGATGCGCTCAAGCCGCGCATCGTCCTTTTGGCCGACGAGCAACTGACCGGCCCGTCACGCGACAAGGTCGCAGCGCGCGCCGAACGCTTCGTCAATTTCCAGATCGAGTCGCTGCTCAAGCCGCTGGTCGATCTCAAAGCCGCCGAGCAGCTGTCCGGCATCGGTCGTGGCATCGCTTTCCAGCTGGTCGAGAATTTCGGCCTGATCAATCGCCGCGACATCGCCGAGGACGTGAAGTCGCTCGACCAGGAAGGCCGTGCAGCGCTTCGTCGCCTCGGCGTGCGCTTCGGCGCCTATCACGTCTTTGTCCCGGCCTTGATCAAGCCGGCGCCTGCCGGTCTGGTGACGCTGCTGTGGGCGCTCAAGAATGACGGCAAGGACAAGCCGGGCTTCGGCGATGTTGTCCATGCGCTCGCCGCTGGCCGTACCTCCGTGGTCATCGACCCGGCCTTCGACAAGACGTTCTACAAGCTCGCCGGATTCCGAAATCTCGGCCGCCGCGCCGTGCGTGTCGACATCCTCGAGCGTCTCGCCGACCTCATTCGCCCCGCACTCGCCTGGAAGCAGGGCACCGGCGCCCGTCCGGAAGGCGCTTATGACGGCAGCTCGTTCATCGTCACGCCGCAGATGATGTCGATCCTCGGCGCCACCGGCGACGACATGGAAGAGATCCTCAAGGGCCTCGGCTATCGCGCCGAGCCCAAGCCGGCCGCCGAGGTCAAGGGAAAGCTCGAAACGATCGATACCGCGGCACGTGAAGCAGTGGCCAAGGCGCAGGCAGACAGGGCCGCAGCCGCAGAGGCTGTGGCCAAAAGCGACGAAGTCTCCGCCGAACCCTTCATCGAGACGGCCGAAACCACTGAGCAAGCGGCTTCCGACGGCGCCGAACAGGTGCCCGAGAGCGAGCAGGCCGAACAGGTGCCCGAGGTGGCTGTCGAGCAAGTCGAAGCCATTGCTGAACCTGCGGCCGAGGTTACCGTTGAGCCGGTGGTCGAAGCCGAGCCTGAAGCAGCGTCCGAGCCGGAAGTGGTAATTGCCGCCGCGGACGCTGTTGCCGAAGCACCTTCGGTGGAAGCCGCCGCCGCAGACGCCTCCGAAATCGCGGAAGAGCCCAAGCCGATCCTTCTGTGGCGCCAGGGCCGCTTCGAACAGCGTCCGCGCCATCGCCAGGACAACCGCCCGCGCGGCGGCCAGCGCGAGCCGCGTGCAGCCGGTGCGCCCGCAGCCCGGCAGGGCGAGGGCAACCGCAACGGTGGGCGCGAGGGTGGCGAAGGTCGCGATGGCGGTCGTCCGCGCTTCGATCGCAAGCCCGGCGGCAAGCCGCAGGGCGAGGGCGGACGTCCGGATAACCGTGGCCGTGGCGAGCGCCCACAGGGCGAAAAGCATGGCGGCGACCGCAGCGGCTTCAAGGGCAAGCCCGCGTTCCAGCCGAAGCCGCGCGAAGAGCGTCCGGTGCGCATCGATCCCGATTCGCCCTTTGCCAAGCTCGCCGCGCTGCGCGACCAGCTCAAGAAGTAGCAGCCTTGGCCGGCGAGGGAAGACAGCGCATCGACAAGTGGCTGTTCTTCTCGCGCGCGGTCAAATCGCGTTCGCTTGGCGCCAAGCTGGCGCAATCAGGCGGCGTCAGGTGCAACGGCCAGAAGCTTGGCCAGGCCTCCGACATGGTCAAGTCGGGCGATGTGCTGACGATCACGCTCGACCGACGCATCCTGGTCTATAAGGTTCTGCTTCCTGGCGAGCGGCGCGGGCCCGCCGAAGAGGCGCGCAAGCTCTATGAGGACGTTTCGCCGGTTCCGACACCGAAGGACCAGGCGCCGCCCGATGCCCGGCCGCCATTGCGCGAGGCCGGAAGCGGACGTCCGACCAAGAAGGAACGGCGAGCCACAGACCGGCTGCGCAGCGAGTAACGCAAAGCCGTTGAAGGCTCTGCCGTCAAGATGAGAATTGCGTTCCGCCAAGCGGCTTCTGCGCGGAATGACCGCCCTTGCAAGACCCCTTTAAAGGGGATACCTCACCGAAAGATACGAAATACGGGAAGTCCCGGAGCCTGCCTCATGACCTACGTCGTCACCGACAATTGCATCAAGTGCAAGTACACCGACTGCGTCGAGGTGTGTCCGGTCGACTGTTTCTATGAAGGCGAGAACATGCTCGTCATTCATCCCGACGAGTGCATCGACTGCGGCGTCTGCGAGCCCGAGTGCCCGGCGGATGCGATCAAGCCCGACACCGAGCCGGGGCTCGATAAATGGCTCAAGATCAACACCGAATACGCCAGTAAGTGGCCGAACCTGACCGTCAAGAAGGACGAACTGCCCGAAGCCAAGGAATTCGACGGCGTCGAAGGCAAGTTCGAACAGTATTTCTCCGAGGCGCCCGGCGAAGGCAACTGAAAGCCGCCATACTAGCTCATTGCATCAAGGCTTTGCGCGTCGCCGGTTGCTCTTGACGCCGTGCGCTCTTCGCGCATGCAGCAAAACCTTGATTCTTCCGACTTTTTGTGTTAGAGCTAGATCAACATGCCGATGACACAACGTCGATCTATGGCGCGAAGCCTAAATCACTGAAAGGTGACAGCCCCAATTCGGACCAGAGTAATCTGGCCCGGAGGCCGCTGCTTTAGCGGTTTACCGGTCCAAGCTCTTCCCGGTTGGGGGTCGATTGTCGTGCGGCACAAGGTCGCGTTAGCCGACCATCCTCGTTCAGCCGGCCTCGGCGGGCCGGTGTTACAAGAAGGAGTTCAGGGCGTATGGCAACTTCCATCCCGCAGAAGAAATCCGCAGCGCGTCACGGTTTCAAGACCGGCGAGTACATTGTCTACCCGGCGCATGGCGTCGGCCAGATCGTATCCATCGACGAGCAGGAAGTGGCGGGACACAAGCTTGAGCTGTTCGTGATCGATTTCCAGAAGGACAAAATGCGCCTGAAGGTGCCGGTCGCCAAGGCGACCTCGATCGGGATGCGCAAGCTGTCCGAGACCGACTATGTCGAACGTGCTCTGAAGGTCGTGCAGGGCCGTGCCCGCGTCAAGCGCACCATGTGGTCGCGCCGCGCCCAGGAATACGATGCGAAGATCAATTCGGGCGACCTGATCTCGATCTCGGAAGTCGTGCGCGATCTCTACCGTGCCGACAACCAGCCGGAGCAGTCCTATTCCGAGCGCCAGCTCTATGAAGCCGCGCTCGACCGCATGGCGCGCGAACTGGCAGCCGTCAACCGCCTGTCGGAGACCGAGGCCGTTCGCCTGATCGAGGCCAACCTCAACAAGGGTCCGAAGCGTGGCGCCAAGGCCGACAACGAGGAAGCCGACGCCGAGCAGGAAGAAGCAGCCTGATCTGGCATGCTTCTATAGATTACGAAAAACCCGGCCAATGGCCGGGTTTTTTGTTTCAGGCAGGTGTGGCGACGTCAGCCTTCGCCACCCTTGCCGTGGTCGTGCTGATGCGTGATCGTCGCGATGAAGCGCTTGGTGCGCTGATGCGTCGGATTGCCGAACACCTCGCTCGCGGGGCCCTTCTCGACGACCGTTCCCGCTTCGAGGAACACCACCTCGTGGGCGATCTTCGAGGCCAGGCGCAGGTCGTGGGTCGCGATCACCATGGTCGTGCCCTCGCGCGCCAGCTGGCCGAGCACGTCGACCACCTCCTGGGCGAGTTCAGGGTCCAGTGCCGACGTCGGTTCGTCGCACAGCAGTACCTTCGGTGACGGCGCCAGTGCCCGGGCTATTGCCACGCGCTGCTGCTGGCCGCCTGACAGCGTTGCCGGCCAGGCATCGATTTTGTGCGCCATGCCGACCTTTTCGAGCAGGGCCAAAGCGCGTTCGCGGGCCTTGGCCTCCGGCCATCTCAACACGGTCACCAGCCCTTCCATCACGTTCTCGATCGCGGTGCGATGCGGGAACAGCTGGAAGTTCTGGAACACCATGCCGGTCTGGCGGCGCAGCTGCTGGATCGCCCTGGTCGGCACCCTGACATCCGGGCGAAACTCGAGCGTGTCGTCGCCGATGCGTACCGTGCCGGAGGTCGGGATCTCCAGCAGGTTGATGCAGCGCAGAAGCGTGCTCTTGCCGCCGCCGGACGGGCCGACGAGGGCGGTGACGCTGCCTTCCCGGATCTCGACCGAGACGCCCTTGAGCACGGTATTGTCGCCGAAGCTCTTGACGATGTTGGAAAGCCCGATCATGTCCGCGCCTCCAGGAAGCCGCCATAACGGTTGAGCCGCTTCTCCAGCCTGACCTGCAGGGCCGACAGCACCGAACTCATGGCGAGATAGAGCAGGGCTGCCTCGACATAGAGGATCAGCGGCTCGTAGGTGGTGGCGACGATGCGCTGTGCTGCCTGGAACATCTCCGGTACGGTGATGGCGGCTGCCAGCGAGGTGTCCTTGACCAGCGAGATGAAGGTATTGGACAGCGGCGGCACCGCTACGCGCGCCGCCTGCGGCAGGATGGTCCGGCGCATCGCCTGCGACCATGTCATGCCGATCGAATAGGCCGCTTCCCATTGTCCCTTGGCGACCGAACTGATGGCGGCGCGGATGATCTCGGAGGAGTAGGCGCCGACATTGAGCGTGAAGCCGATCAGCGCGGCCGGGAAGGCGTCGAGCACGACGCCCATGCTCGGCAGGCCGTAGAAGATCAGGAACAGCTGCACCAGAAGCGGCGTACCGCGGATGATCCAGACATAGAAGCGCACGATCGCCGATAGCCAGGCCGGCCCGAACAGCCGGGCAAGCGCTGCGCCCAGCCCAACCGTCAGGCCGAAAGCGAAAGAGAGAAGCGTCAGCGGTGCGGTGAAAACGAGGGCGGCCCACAACAGGGGGCCGAGCGATTCCAGCATCAATTGCAGCCAGTGTGGCAAGATGAATGCTCCCTCCCCACAACAAACGAGCCCGGAAAATCGCAGATTTTCCGGGCAAGTTCATGGGAAAAATGAGAGGTGGAAAAATCAATGCCCATCGGCTGCCGGCTAGTGCAGCCCGATGGGCAATGCGGTTACTGCGAGACGTCCGTGCCGAAGTAGGTCTCGGAGATCTTCTTGTAGGTGCCGTCGGCCTTGATCTCGGCCAGCGCCTTGTTGATCGCCTCGACCAGCTCCGGTTCGCCCTTGCGCACGATGACGCCGGAGGAGTCGGCCTTTTCTTCCTCGGCGACGATCTTCACGTCTGCGTCGGGCTTGTGCTTCTTGAAGTCGTAGAAGGACAGGCTGTCGTTGATGGTGGCGTCGGCGCGGCCGTTGAGCACCAGCTGGATCGACTGGTCGAAGCCGTCGGTGCCGACGAGTTCGGCGCCATTGGCTTCGGCAATCTTGCCGAAATTGCTGGTCAGCGACTGGGCCGACTTCTTGCCCTTGAGATCGGCGAAGCCTTTGATGTCCTCGTTCTTGCCGCTGACGATGAGAACGGCCTTGGATGTGATGTAGGGCTCGGAGAAGTCGTACTTGGCCTGGCGCGCCTCGGTGATGCCGACCTGGTTGATGACGGCGTCGTAGCGCTTGGCGTCGATGCCGGCGATCAGGCCGTCCCACTTGCCTTCGAGGAATTCGGCCTTGACGCCGAGGCGCTTGGCGATCTCGCGGCCAATCTCGACGTCGAAGCCGACCAGGGCGCCCGAGGCGTCATGATAGGTGAAAGGCGCATAGGTGCCTTCGGTGCCGATCTTGAACACGCCGGCAGCCTTGATCTCATTGAGGTTCTCGCCTGCGTGGCTTGCGCCAACGGTTACAATCTGGAGCGTTGCGGCAACGGCCAGCGATTTCAACCAGTTCATTTCATGCGATCCCGATTTTGGGCCGGCAACGAGGGCCGGCGAAGTTGTGATTGGGTGCAATCTCGCAGATGCCGGCGGTCAAGATAAGGAATGAAATTTCAATTATGCATCGTTGTTGGAATCTGAATCTACGCACATGCGCTGTGCCCGGCCCTTGTGGAACATTGTCCGGCATCTTGCGTTAATAGCCTTGCGGGGCAGCGTCCGCATTCACGGTGCGCCCGGCTTGCTCACGCAACAAGGGGCGAAGCATGTATATGGACCGGGCAGGCCTTGCTGGCGAACAGATGATGCTGCGGGCCGCGTCGCGCGCGCCCTATCTGGAACGTGGCGAAGAGCTGGAACTGGCGATCCGCTGGAAAGAACAGCACGACCAGGACGCGCTGAACCGCATCACCACCGCCCATATGCGCCTCGTCATCGCCATGGCGGTCAAGTTCCGGCGCTACGGACTGCCGATTGGCGATCTCATCCAGGAAGGCCATGTCGGACTGCTCGAGGCTGCCGCGCGCTTCGACCCGCAGCGGGAAGTGCGCTTTTCGACCTATGCCAGCTGGTGGATACGGGCTTCCATGCAGGACTATATCCTGCGCAACTGGTCGATCGTCAGGGGCGGCACGAGCTCGGCCCAGAAATCACTGTTCTTCAACCTGCGCCGCATGCGCGCGCGCCTTGCACAGGGTGGCGGTCCGCTCGGCAACAGTTCGGCGTATCAGGAAATATCCTTGGCGCTCGGGGTGTCGGAAGCGGACGTCGCCATGATGGACATGCGCCTGTCGGTGCCTGACACCTCGCTCAACGCGCCGCTAAGCGACGATGGCGATGCCGGCGAGCGCATGGATCTTTTGGTCTCCGACGATCCATTGCCGGATGAACTCGTCGGCGATGCGATCGACATCGAACGGCGGTCGGGCTGGCTGCACGACGCGCTCGGCGTGCTTAACGCGCGCGAATTGCAGATCATCGAGGAGCGCCGGCTGAGCGAGGAGGGCGCGACGCTGGAAGAGCTGGGCACTACGCTCGGCATCTCCAAGGAGCGGGTTCGACAGATCGAAACCCGTGCCATGGAAAAGCTGAAGTCGGCCCTAGTGCGGCAGAACTCGGCATTCCTGGCCGCGTAGCTGACTACCTGTCGGTGACGACCTTGACCTTGTCGCCGGCCGAAACGGTGGCTCCGGGGGCGAGCGCGTTCAACACCCGGAACAGATCGAGCTTGCGATCGACGCCGACCATGCTGGCGGCGAGCGACCCCATATTCTGGCCCGGCTGCACGGTGACGACGCGGATGCGCAGCGGCTTGAGCGCAGCCTTTTCGGCAGCCGTCATGACCTGGAAGCTGGAACTCACCGAGCGGGCGACCGCGTCGAGATTGGGACTGGCGGTCGGTGCCGCCGTCAGCAGGCGGTAGACCTGTGCGCCGGCGCGGATCACCATGATGTCGAATTGCCAGCCTTCGGCGCTGGCGCGGGCAAACGCCGCCTCGTTGCCGTTGATCGTTTCCGAGCGGACGCTTGCCGGATCGAGCCCGGCGACCCAGCCGCTCTTGACGTAGTCGGGCAGCGACAGCTTGCTGTCGATGGTCACGCCGTCGAAGCGGATGGCCATGTTGCCCGGCCCCGTCGCGGTGACGGCAGCGGCGGTGTTGTCGATGATGAAGCCCTGCGGCACCGAGAACGAGATGCCGAGCTTGGGATGCAGGAAGGTAGTTCCACGCACATAGCCCTCGTCGGGCGTGTCGCCGAACAGCAGCCCGTCGATGCCGGCGAGGAAGGAATCGCGGTCGCGCTTGCCGATGCCCGGAGCGCCGAACTGGCGGGCATGGCGCTGGGCCAGGTCGATGCGCTGTGGCGCATTGGGATGGCTGGCCAGGAAGTCGAGGCTGGCGTCCGTTGCGCCGCTGACGGCGCGCAGGTCGCTATAGGCGGCCATCGACTGCAGGAAGCGACCCGCGGCGAACGGATCGTAGCCGGACTGGCCGCTCATCTTGATGCCGATGCCGTCGGCCTCGAGCTCCTGGTTGCGCGAGAACTGGGCAAGCCTCAGCTTGCCGCGGATCAGCGCTGCCTTGGCTGTCGGGCTTTCACCCAGCACGTCGGTGACAACCTTGGTCGCCAGCACTTCCTCGGCTTCCTTCTGCTGGCGCTGGATACCGTGGTTGGCGGTGACGTGGCCCATCTCGTGCGAGATGACGGCGGCCAGTTCGGCCGAATCGTTGGCCAGCGCGAGAAGTCCGCGCGTCACGTAGAGATAGCCGCCCGGCAGCGCGAAGGCGTTGACGTTGGGCGAGTTGAGGATGGTGATGCGATAGGTCTGGTTCGGGTTGCCCGAAACCGTGGTCAGGCTGCCGACGACCTTGGCGACCATGCGCTCCAGCTTGGGGTCGGAGTATTCGCCGCCATAAGTGGCCAGGATGCGCGGGTGCTGGGCCTTGGCGATCTCGGCCAGCTTGTCGTTGCGCGAGACGTTGTCGACCGTCACCGGATTGTTGGACGGCTGGAAGCCGGATTCGCGAACGTCCGACGAGTTGAGCACCTGGCAACCGGCGACAAGCGCCGACAGCGCCACGGCGACGGCAAGTCGCGCGCAGCGTGTCGTTATCGTCCTGGTCAGTCCGTCGCGGCAGATGGGCAGAGCTCGTCCTTTCAAATTCAACACATGCGGACGAAGCAGGCCCGCATGGTGTGGACGTAGCCACACTCGCCTTGCCGACACAATAAGGCCGCCGCCGCGAACATGGCGATTTGGCCGTAAATTATGTCCGCTTCCGGGCAACTTGGCGTGATCGTGTCACTGCCGTTCATTGCCGATATAGTGTCTGAAGGCTTCAGGTCCAGAACTTGTAAAGAAATCCGCAGTCTTTCCTGCCGCGGTAACCCTTCCAGCTTCGACGAAAACCATGTTTTCGGCGAGTTTTCGCGCATCTTCGGGTTGGTGTGTCACGAAAAGCACGGTCATGCTGCGTTCTGCTTGGACGCTTGCCAAAAGGTCCAGCATGTCGTCGCGCAAGGCTGGTCCAAGCGAGGCAAAGGGTTCATCCAGCAGGAGAATCGGGCGGTCGCGCACAAGAACGCGTGCCAAGGCCACACGCTGGCGCTCGCCGCCAGAGAGTTCGCGCGGCAGGCGATGTTCCATGCCGGCCAGCCCGACGCGCGCAAGGGCGCTGGCTACATCCTGCTTGTCCGTCGCGCCCAGGCGCAAGGCTGGCGAGCGCCCGAGCCCGACATTGCTGGCGACATCGAGATGGGCGAAGAGGTTGTTTTCCTGAAACACCATCGACACCGGCCGGTCGGCAGGAGGCGCCGAGGTCACATCCGTTTCGCCGATCAGCACGCGGCCTTCGCGGGGCGTCTCGAAGCCGGCAACGAGATTGAGCAGGGTCGACTTGCCGGCCCCGCTCGGTCCCATGATGGCGGTGATCTCGCCGGGCGCGAAAGTCACGTCGAAACGCACCATGGTGTCGGCATAGCTGAACACCACCTGGTCGAAGCGCACGGCCGCACTGGTCGCGGTCATCTGGAAGTCTCCTTGCCGAGGCGGTCGGCCAACATCATCAAAGCCAGGCACAACAGTCCGAGCATCAGTGCCAGGCCCGCCGCGTCGTCGGTGCGATAGCTGCCCATGCGGGCGAGCAGTAGATAGGGCAGCGTCTGCACGGCGTCGCTGCCGAAGAGGGCGATGACACCAAGGTCGCCAAGTGACAGCGCCATGGCAAAGGCGAAGGCGGTGGCCAGCGGGCGCCTGAGTACCGGCCAGTCGATCAGCCGCAACCGGCTCCAGCCGGAAATGCCGAGCTGGGCACAAAGCCGCTCGTGGCGCTCGCTCCCCGCATCGTAAGCGGGCCGGATGGCGCGAACCGCAAAGGGCATCGCCATGACGGCATTGACGGTGACCACCATGACTGGGGCCAGCGCAAACACGTCGACCGACTGCCGCACCAGCACGAACCAGCCGGCGCCGATGACGATCGGCGGCACCACCAGCACGAAGCCGGCGCCGGTGTCGGTGAACCGTTCGAGAAGTGTTTTTTTGTCACTCTGCCTGCTGCCGGCCAGCGCTCGGCGCGCCATGACCAGCGCCAGCGCGATCATTGCCGCGAGCATCGCCGATATTGTGGCCAGCACGATGCTGGTCAGCGTTGCGCGCTGGACGGAGGCTTCGCCGGCAAGCCGGCCAAGATCAGCCTTGAGCCCGGAGGCGACGGTCGCCAGCATCGGCCCACCGACGAAGACGAGGGCAAGAAGGATGGCTGCGACGTTGAATGCGGTCTCGCCGGCCTTCGCCTGGATGAAGCTGCGTCGTGCCACTGGCAGGTTGGCGTCGCCTGTCGTGTTGGCGCCGAGCCGCATCAGCGCCAGGACCACGACGGCAGTCAGTGCGATCTGCAGCACGGTGAGGGCGACCGCCCGGGCAGGGTCGAAATCGAAGCGCAGCGCCTGGTAGATCGCCACTTCCAGCGTCGTTGCAGCCGGGCCGCCGCCAAGCGTCAGGACGATGGTGAAGGAGGTGATGCAGAGCATGAACACCAGCCCGGCGATGCCGGGCAGGGCTGCGCGCATTGCCGGCCATTCGATGAGGCGGAAGCTCGCCCGCGCGCCCATGCCGAGCTGGCTCGCCAACCGCCACTGGTCGGTCGGCACCGTCTGCAGCGCCTCGAGCATCAGCCGCGTCGCCAGCGGCAGGTTGAAGAAGACATGGGCGACCAGAATGCCCGACAGGCCATAGATGCCGGGCCAGGTTCCGCCGGTCAGCGCCGTCAGCGGTTCGGCGAAATAGCCGGCGCGGCCGTAGAGCGACAGGATGCCGAGGGCCGCGACGATCGCCGGCAGCGCCAGCGGCACGGCAAACAGGCGCAGGATCAGCCTGCGGCCAGGAAACTCAGGATGCCGCGACAGGGCACGTGCGACGAGGATCGCCGGCGCAACCGACAGCAAGGTCGACAGCAGCGCTTGCCACAGCGTGAAACGCGCGACACGCAGGAGGTAGGGATCGAGGGCGGCATAGGCGCCCTCGGGGTTGCGCCACGCCTCCAGCCCCAGCCCGGCAAAGGCGCCGCCGATCAGGATGCCGATGGCAGCCAGCGCTGCGATGCCGGCGGCGATGCGGGGGTCGGAGGTGCGAGTGCCCATGCCGACCCTAGAAGCAGTTGGAGCGGGGCAGGCGCCGAACGGCCACGTTCTGCTCTACGTCGCCCCCCTCTGTCCTGCCGGACATCTCCCCCACAAGGGGGGAGATCAGCTGCGTCGCTGCGTCCGCTCTTACTTTGCAACCCCAACTTGGCGGAGGCCAAGCCACTGCCAATCTCCCCCCTTGTGGGGGAGATGTCCGGCAGGAGAGAGGGGGGCGACGTAGGGCGTTCACGCTGGAGCCTTTCGTGCCTACTTGCTCATGACGCCAAGCCACTCGTCGACCCATGCCTTGCGGTTGGCGGCGACTTCATCGGCACTGAAGATCAGCGTCTTGGCCGGCTTGACCAGCCTGTCGAAGGCCGGGTTGAGCGGCTTGTCGGTCTTGCCGGCGGGCAGCATCCAGTTGGTCTCGGGGATGACGTCCTGGAAGCCGGGGCCGGTCATGAAGGCCATGAACTTCTCGGCCAGCGGGTTGTTGGCGCCAGTTGTGGTGATGCCGGCGACTTCGATCTGCAAATAGTGGCCTTCCTCGAAGGGCGCTGCCTGGTAGCGCTCGGACTTGTCCGCGACCATGTGGTAGGCGGGCGAGGTGGTGTAGGACAGCACCATTGGCGCTTCGCCCTTGGTGAACAGGCCATAGGCCTCGCTCCAACCCGGCGTGACGGTCAGCACGCGGCCCTTGAGCTTGGCCCAGGCTTCCGGCGCCTTGTCGCCATAGACCGACTTGACCCACAAGAGCAGGCCGAGGCCGGGCGTCGAAGTGCGGGGGTCCTGGATGGCGATCTTCTGCTCAGGGTCGCCTTCGACCAGTTCCTTCAGGCTTTTCGGCGGCGTCTTCAGCTTCTCGGTGTCATAGACGACCGCGAAATAGCTGTAGTCGTAAGGCACGAAGGTGTCGTCCTTCCAGTCGCCCGGAACCTTGACGTTTTCGCCCGCCGAACCGTGCGGCGCAAACAGGCCGGTCGCCTTGGCTTCGGCCGTCAGGTTGGTGTCGAGACCGAGCACGATGTCGGCCTTGGTGGCCGCACCTTCGAGCTTGACGCGGTTGAGCAGGGCGACGCCGTCGGCCACCGAGACGAAATCGACCTCGCAGGCGCATTCGGCCTCGAACGCCTTCTTGACCTGCGGGCCGGGGCCCCACTCGGCGGTAAAGCTTTCATAGGTGTAGACCGTGAGCTTGCCTTCGGCAGCGGCCGGGAAGGCAATAGCGGCGAGCGCCAGGGCGGAAGTCAGGGATAGAACGGGCGAGCGCATCGGCGCCTCCTTCATTGGTGTTGAAAGGGAATTTGAAGCGCCGGGCGTCCGAAGCATCTAATCCCTCCGCCGGTACAAACCGGATCAGGTTCAGCGGGTTGGCCGGATCTCTCCATGCCTCTCAGCCGGCCCGCTTGCGCGCGACAGGCACCCCGTTAGAGCGGTCCCACAAATAGAGCCGCGCGGAAGGCCGCGCAAGCAGTAGTTTGCCGGCCACACGCCGCCTCGCGGCCTTCCGTTTCGGCTGCCGGGCTGGTAATGCGCTTGCCATGACCCGGTTCACCCTACTTCTCGGCGGCGAGCTCCTCCGCACGCCGCGCCTCGGCCGTCAGGTCGCGGGCAGCCGCGTCATCGCGGCCGATTCCGGTATCCGTCATGCCGCAACGCTCGGCCTGCTGCCGGAACTCTGGCTCGGCGACTTCGACTCGGCGCCCGCCGAGATCGACCCGAGCTTCGCTTCCTTGCCGCGCGAGATATTTCCCTCCGACAAGGACAAGACCGATGGCGAACTGGCGATCGCGGCTGCGCTCGCCCGCGGGGCGACGTCGCTGGTGCTGGTCGGTGCCTTTGGCGGGGCGCGGGCCGACCACGCCTTTCTTCATCTCGCGCTGGCGCTGCGCCTTGCCGAAGCAGGCACGGAGGTTCTGTTGACCAGCGGCCGCCAGGAGGCACATCCGCTTTTGCCCGGCACTTCCGGCTTCGACTATGAAGACGGCACGCTGTTTTCGGTGCTCGCCTTCTCCGAGCTTTCCGGGCTGACCGAAGAGGGTGCCAAATGGCCGCTCGACAGCGTCCAGGTGCCTTTCGGCTCGTCGCTGACGCTTTCCAACGAAGTGCGCGGCAGTTTGCGCGTCTCGCTAGGCAGTGGCCGTGCGCTGCTCCTTGCCCATCCCTTTCCTGCCTCGGATTTCTGAAACATGGCCCCTCCGCTTCTCAATCTCGATGGCATTCGCCTGACCTTTGGCGGCGTGCCGCTGCTCGACGGCGCGGCCCTGTCGGCCTCGACCGGCGACAAGATCGCGCTTGTCGGCCGCAACGGTTCCGGCAAGTCGACGCTGCTCAAGATCGCTGCCGGCATGGTGGAGCCGACGGACGGCGAGGTCTTCCGCCAGCCCTCGGCGACGATCCGCTATCTGCCGCAGGCGCCCGACATGGACGGCTTTGCCAGCGTACGCGCCTATGTCGAGTCTGGCCTCGGGCCGGCCGACGACGCGCATCGCGCCACCTACCTGCTCGATCACCTCGGCCTCACCGGCGAGGAGCGGCCCGGCGACCTGTCCGGCGGCGAGGCACGCCGTGCAGCGCTTGCCCGCGTCATGGCGCCCGAGCCGGACATCCTTTTGCTCGACGAGCCGACCAACCATCTCGACCTCTCCGTCATCGAGTGGCTGGAAGAGGAGCTTATCCGGACCTCCTCGGCGCTGATCCTGATTTCGCATGATCGCCGCTTCCTCGAACGCGTCAGCCGCAACACCGTCTGGCTCGACCGCGGCCAGACGCGCCGGCTCGACCGTGGCTTTGCCCACTTCGAGGAATGGCGCGACCAGATCCTCGAGGAAGAGGAGCGCGACCAGCACAAGCTCGGCCGCCAAATCGTGCGCGAAGAGCATTGGCTGCGCTACGGCGTGACGGCGCGGCGCAAGCGCAACATGCGCCGCCTCGGCGAACTGCAGACAATGCGCCAGAAATTCCGTGGCCATCGCGGAGCCGAAGGGGTGGCGACGATGGTCGCCAGCGATGCCGCAGAATCCGGCAAGCTGGTCATCGAGGCCAAGAACATCGAAAAGAGCTTCGGCGACCTGACGGTGGTGAAGGGCTTCTCGACCCGCATCCAGCGTGGTGACCGCATCGGCCTCGTCGGTCCCAACGGTGCCGGTAAGACGACGCTGCTCAAGATGCTGACCGGCGAGCTGGAGCCCGATGCGGGCAACGTGCGGCTCGGCGTCAACCTGGAGATCGCCACGCTCGACCAGAAGCGCGAGGCGGTCGACCCGAACGAAACCCTGACCAGTTACCTGACCGACGGTCGCGGCGAGAACCTCGTCATCAACGGCGAGCAGCGCCACGTCGTGTCCTACATGAAGGACTTCCTGTTCAAGCCCGAGCAGGCACGCACGCCGGTGCGTGAACTCTCGGGCGGCGAGCGCGCCCGGCTGATCCTGGCACGCGTTCTGGCGCGCCCGGCCAATTTGCTGGTGCTCGACGAACCGACCAACGATCTCGATATGGAGACGCTGGAACTGCTGCAGGAGCTGGTCGCCGGTTTCGCCGGCACCGTCATCCTGGTCAGCCACGACCGTGACTTCCTCGACCGCACGGTAACCAGCATCATTGCACCCGACAACGATGGCAAATGGGTCGAATATGCCGGCGGCTATTCCGACATGCTGGCCCAGCGCGGCGGCACCAAGCTCGATGACCGCAAGTCGCGCAAGGCGAATGCCGAGACGTCGAGCGCGTCGCGCAGCGAACCCGACGCACCCAAGGCTGCGGCCAAGAAGCTGTCCTTCAAGCAGAAATTCGCTCTCGAAAGCCTGCCCAAGAAGATGGAAGCGGTGACCGCTTCGATCTCGCGGCTGGAAAACCAGATTGCCGATCCGGCCTTCTACGAGCGCGATCCCCATGGCTTCCAGAAGACCATCGCCGCCCTCGACAAGGAACGGGTGACGCTGGCAGGGCTTGAGGAAGAATGGCTGGAGTTGGAGATGCTGCGCGAGGAACTCGAAGGTTAGTCCGATTCTTGCTCTCCGTCGGTCATGCGCATATTGTATGTGCATGACCGACGGAGATTCTCATGCTTCAAAAGGCAGCCAAACCTACGCGCAAACCAACGAATGTGTCCCTCGATTCTAGACTGGTCGAGGAGGCCAAGGCGCTTGGTATCAATATGTCCCAAGCCGCCGAAGCTGGACTGGCGAAAGCGATTTCCGAGGAGAAATCGCGCCAGTGGCTGGAGGAAAACAGGGAAGCCATCGAAAGCTCGAACGAGTATGTGGAACGTAACGGATTGCCGTTAGCCAAGTACCGGATGTTCTGATGGCGCGCTTCGATCTGTATCGTAATGCAGACGCCGACGTTTATTTTCTCGATGTTCAGGCCGATCTACTCCGGCACTTAAACACCCGCGTGGTGGTTCCAATCTTGCCGCCGAACATAGCGCCCAAGCCGGCGCACAGATTGAATCCGATATTCGCGATTGGCGGCAAGGACTACGTCATGGTGACGCAATTCATATCGGCCGTGATGGCTTCCGAGTTGCCTGCGGCAGTTGAAAATCTATCGAAACAACACGACAAAATTACCGACGCCCTCGATATGCTGTTCCAGGGCTTCTGACGCGGGACGGCCCGCGTCAGAATTATGCGCACGCTACGGTGCGCCGGCCTTATCCCGCAGCCTTGGCCTGCCAGGCCTTCATCGCGTCTTCGAACACCTTGTCGCCGGGGATGCCCTTTTCCAGCGTGAACAAGGCGCGGCGACCGGACTTGTAGACGACGGGCACGTCGATCCAGCTCTGGCGACGCAGAAGGTTCAGGTTGGCGTCGACTTCGGCCTTGGTATCGTTGAGCGCGACGAGGAAGAAGCCGTCGGCAATCTTGGCCGGAATGCCGAGCAGGGAGTTGCCGGCGTCCTGTTCGGAACTCTTCATCGCCACACGCAGGATATTCTCGATGCCGCCGCCTTCGAAACCGTCAGGCGTCAGGAAGATCATTTCGAGGATATGGCTCGCCGGCAGCGTCTTGTCGGCGTTGCGGCGGATGGTCATGCGCAGTTGGATATCCTTGCCCGGGATCGTCGCCTCGGCGCGGATCGCCGGTTCGGGCGGCAGGTCGCCGCCGGGAGATTCCTGCACCACCGTCCAGACGACTGCACCGGGCTCGGCCGACCCCTGCGCTACGTTGGTACGTTCTTCGTAGAAGATCGCCTTCTGTCCGACGGCGACGGGTGCGTTTTCGCTCGCCGCAGGCGGCGTCGGAGCCGTGCCCTGGGCGGGCGTCGTCGCCGGTGTCTCTGGCGCGGGCTGGTCCGGTTCGGGCGTGGTCGCCGGTGCTGCTGGCGGCTGCTGGGTCAAGGCGGCGACGGAGGTGCCTTCGCCGACGCCGTTGCTGCCGCTTGCCGGACCCGGGTCGACTTCGTTGCCGTCCGCCGTCATGCGCTGGGTGAACTTGCCCGGTTCGCCACCGGCCGGGGCCTGGGCGTTCTGGCCGCCATTGGCTGGCGGGGGTGTCGCCGCTTCCTTCGCGGGCGCGGTGGCCGCCGGCTTGTCGTCGCTGGAGCCGACGAACGCGTCGCCGTTCGACCACAGTGCATAGCCGCCACCGCCAATCACCACGACTGCAAGGGCAGCGGCAATCAGGCCGCCGCTGACGCGCTTGCGTGGTCTTTGCCGGGTGTTCTGGAATGGATCGACGTCCTCAGGCGCCTCATCGCCGAAACGGTTGTCGCCCTCCGCTTCTGGCGCCCCGTTGCCGAAATCGTGGCTGGGCGAGAAGTCGGGCAGTGGCTCACGTGCCTGCGGTGCATAGGTCGGCGCAGGGACGGCTGCGGGCGACGGCGGCACGGGCGCAACGGGAGTCGCAGGGCGCCGAATCTCCGGCTCGGGCGCGGGCCGGCTGTAGGCCGGCTGGTCCTTGTTGCGGGCGATAGAAGTAAAGACGTTTTCGAGCTCGGCCAGCGGGTCGTCTTCGACCGGCTTTGCGGTGAACGACGCCTCGACGGTGGCGATGGCGTCCTCGAGCGACTTCGTCTGCCGTTCGGCGACGGCGGCAGGCGGCTGCGGGTCGAGGGCGGCAAGCTTGGCAGCGATCGTGCTGCGGGCCTTGTCATATACCCGCGCGCGCATTGCCGGCGTGGTGTCGCCCATGCCATCCAGCGTCTTCTTCAGGACCGCTACGAAGTCTGCCATTCTCTCGTCGACCTATCTTTTCTTCTGGGCCGCGCCGCGTCCGGCAGCTGGCGCCGCCGGAAAGCTGCCAAAACTAGTCTTCAAACGGGTCGGTCACAAGTATCGTGTCGTCCCGCTCCGGGCTGGTGGAAAGCATCGCCACGGGTGCGCCGATCAGCTCTTCGATATAACGCACGTACTTCACCGCCTGGGCCGGCAGGGCGTTCCAACTGCGGGCGCCGGCGGTGGTGCCTTTCCAGCCTTCGAGCGTCTCGTAGACCGGCTCGACGCGCGCCTGCGCGCCCTGGCTCGCGGGCAGGTAGTCGATCAGCTCGCCGTCGAGCATGTAGCCGGTGCAGACCTTGATCTCGTCGAGGCCGTCGAGCACGTCGAGCTTGGTCAGCGCGATGCCCTTGATGCCGTTGACGGCAACCGCCTGGCGCACGAGTACGGCGTCGAACCAGCCGCAGCGGCGCTTACGCCCCGTCACCACGCCGAACTCGTGGCCACGGGTGCCGAGGAATTCGCCGATCTCGTTCTGTTGCTCGGTCGGGAACGGGCCTTCGCCGACGCGCGTCGTATAGGCCTTGGTGATGCCGAGGACATAGTTGATCGCGCCCGGGCCGACACCCGATCCGGCGGCTGCCTGGCCGGCAACCGTGTTCGACGAGGTGACGAACGGATAGGTGCCGTGGTCGATGTCGAGCAGGGTACCCTGCGCGCCCTCGAACAGGATGCGTTCGCCGGCACGGCGCTTGTCGTCGAGTACCTTCCAGACGCGGTCCATGTAAGGCAGGATCTGGTCGGCGATCGAGGTCAGCTCGGCCATGATGGCGTCATGCGTCACTTCCGCATGGCCGAGGCCGCGGCGCAGCGCATTGTGGTGCGTGAGCAACCTGTCGACCTTGTGGGGCAGTGTGTCCAAATCCGCCAAGTCCATCACCCTGACAGCACGGCGTCCCACCTTGTCCTCGTAGGCGGGGCCGATGCCGCGACGGGTCGTGCCAATCTTCGTGCCCGAATTGGAGGCGGCATCCTCGCGGAAGCCGTCCAATTCGCGATGCAAGGACAGGATAAGCGCAGTGTTTTCGGCTATTTTCAGGCGGTCGGGGCCGATCTCGACGCCCTGGGCGCGGATCTTCTCCAATTCCGCGACGAAGGCGTGCGGATCGAAGACCACGCCGTTGCCGATGATCGACAGCTTGCCCTCGCGGACGACGCCGGAGGGCAGGAGCGAAAGCTTGTAGACAACGCCGTCGACCACCAGCGTGTGACCGGCGTTATGCCCGCCCTGGAACCGCACCACCACATCGGCGCGCTCGGACAGCCAGTCCACGATCTTGCCCTTGCCTTCGTCGCCCCACTGGGAACCGACGACCACCACATTGGCCATGATATTTTCCTTCCGACATCGCGGGCCGGGCCGCGAACAGTGCAAAATGACAGGCCTCTATAACGCCAAGCAATTGCAAGCGCGACCTTTCTTTGCCGCCTCAGGCACAACAAATTCTGCCTTTGGAGGCATTTACTTGCCGGGATCGGCCACTTAGGCCCGGGGTATAGCCTGTCGCCCGCGAAAGTTCGTCCGGATGTTCCGAAATGCCTATGTCCTGCTGTTGCTGACAACCCTGTTCTGGGGCGGCAACTCGGTGGCGGGCAAGCTCGCGGTCGGCCACGTGTCGCCGATGCTGTTCACCACCATGCGCTGGGCCTTCGCTGCCGCCCTGCTCGTTGCCATCGGCTGGCCGCGGCTGCGTGCCGACTGGCCCGTGGTTCGCAAGCATATCTGGGTGCTCGCCAGCCTGGGCGCGCTCGGCTTCACCGTGTTCAACGCAGCGCTCTACACCGCGCTGAATTTCACTACGGCGATCAACACCAGCATCGAGCAGGCGGGCATGCCGATGCTGATCTTCGCCGCCAACTTCCTGCTGTTCCGGATGCGCGTCGCTCCCGGCCAGATCCTCGGCTTCCTGCTTTCGCTGCTTGGCGTCGCGCTGACGGCGAGCCATGGCAACCTCTCGAACCTGGTGGTGCTGGACCTGAATTTCGGCGACGCCCTGATGCTGGTCGCTGTGCTCGTCTACAGCGCCTATACGGTGGCGCTTCGCTTCAAGCCCGACATCCACTGGCAAAGCCTGATGATCATGCTGGCGGCGTCGGCCTTCGTCACCTCGATCCCGTTCACGGCGTGGGAGATCGCCACCGATCGGGTGATTGCGCCCGATCTCTATGGCTGGGCGCTGACCGCCTATGTCGTGGTATTCCCGTCGATCATGGCGCAGATGTTCTACATCCGCGGTGTCGAACTCATCGGCGCCAATCGGGCCGGCTTGTTCATCAATATGGTCCCTATCTTCGGGACGCTGCTCTCGGTCCTGATCCTCGGCGAGGATTTCCAGCTCTACCATGCGCTGGCCATCGCCCTGGTGTTCGGCGGCATCTGGCTGGCCGAGCACAGCGGACGCAAGATGGCTGCCAGGGAGCAGGAGGAGCCGAGATACGTGCCTGACTGAAGTGGCTCGGAAAGCGCTTAGAACGTTTTCGGCAGCCCGGCATCTTTCAGAATGGCATTCGCGAGATGGCGCGACTTCAGGAAGGTCACTACTGTTACTTTTTGCCCGGTAGCCGGGTTGTGCCAGACTTCGTGATCGCCTTTGCCTTGCCTCAGCAATTGCCACCCGGCTTCAGTGAGCAGCTTCTTCAGAGGCTTGGCAAAATTCTGCATCAATCTGTCGCCGGTCACCGTGGGTCAGGGGCCAGTGTAAGCTTGGCTGCTTGGGTGTAGATTTTTCAGGTCTATTCAGCGGCAATCGGGTTGGGCTTTGCGGAGATGTCGTGGACGACAAGTTCCACGTCGATTTGCGTCAGCGGCAATTCAAATAAATCAGGCAGAACCGCCAGTATCCGCTCGCGCAAGCCGTCGAGGGATTCGCTCTCTGTAGCCAGCCCGGTATGACCACGCGAAATCGCGTACCAGACCGAGGCTTCGTCATCCCAGCGCACATCCACAATCAGTTTCATGCGAACGTCTCCAAAATAGGAAATATCCTACTGCGGAAGAGGCAAAAGAAAAAGGCGCGGACCAAGCCGCGCCCTCTTCAGCCTTGGGAGGCAATGCTGTCCAGCCGGCCGATCAGAAGCCGTTGACGTCGAACTGCAGGCGCTTGGCCGAGTCGATCGACTTGTGGTCGCGCACCTTGGCAAGCACGTCCTCCGGGAAGGGCGCGTCGAGATAGAGCAGCGCGATGGCGTCCCCGCCCGGGCGGTCGCGGCCAAGCTGGAAGTTGGCGATGTTGACGCCGTTCTCGCCGCAGACGGTGCCGAGCAGGCCGATGATGCCGGGCGCATCGGCATTGGTGGTGTAGAGCATGTGCTGGCCGACCTCGGCATCGAGATTGATGCCCTTGATCTGGATGAACCGCGGCTTGCCGTCGGAGAAGCAGGTGCCGGCGATCGAACGGGTCATGTGCTCGGTCTTGACCGTCAGCTTGATGTAGCCGTCGAAGACGCCCGACTTGTCGCGCTTGACCTCGGCGACGATGATGCCGCGCTCCTTCACCATGATCGGCGCCGACACCATGTTGACGTCGGAGAGCTGCGGGCGGATCAGGCCGGCAAGGGCAGCGCTGATCAGCGCCTTGGTGTTCATCTGCGCGGTCTGGCCGTCGAACAGTATCTCGACCTCGGTGATCGGGTCTTCCGTCACCTGGCCGACAAAGGCGCCCAGAACTTCGGCGAGCTTGACGAAGGGCTTCAGCCGTGGGGCTTCTTCCGCCGTGATCGAGGGCATGTTGATGGCGTTGGTGACCGCACCCTTGACCAGATAATCGGCCATCTGCTCGGCGACTTGCAGTGCCACGTTCTCCTGCGCTTCCGATGTCGAGGCGCCGAGATGTGGCGTGCAGACCACGTTGTCCATGCCGAACAGCTCGTTGTGCTCGGCCGGCTCGACCTCGAACACGTCGATGCCGGCACCCGCCACCTTGCCGCTCTTCAGCCCGGCGATCAGGTCCTTCTCGACGATCAGGCCGCCGCGGGCGCAGTTGATGATGCGCACGCCGGTCTTCATCCTGGCGATGGAATCGGCATTGATGATGTTGCGCGTCTTGTCGGTCAGCGGCGTGTGCAGGGTGATGAAGTCGGCGCGGGCAAGCAACTCGTCGAGCTCGACCTTCTCGACGCCCAGTTCCTCGGCGCGATGCTCGGAGAGGAACGGGTCGAAGGCGACGACATGCATCTTGAGACCAACGGCGCGGGTGGCGACGATCGAGCCGATATTGCCGCAGCCGATCAGGCCGAGCGTCTTGCCGGTGATCTCGACGCCCATAAAGCGGTTCTTCTCCCACTTGCCGGCATGCGTCGACACGCTGGCTTCGGGGATCTGGCGCGCAACCGCGAACATCAGCGCGATGGCGTGCTCGGCGGTGGTGATCGAGTTGCCGAAGGGCGTGTTCATGACGATGATGCCGCGCCGCGAGGCGGCGGGAATGTCGACATTGTCGACGCCGATGCCGGCGCGGCCGATGACCTTGAGATTGGTCGCGGCCGCGATCAGCTTTTCGGTGACCTTGGTCGCCGAGCGGATGGCAAGGCCGTCATACTGGCCGATGACTTCGAGCAGCTTTTCCTTGTCCTTGCCGAGATCGGGAAGATAGTCGACCTCGACGCCACGATCCCTGAAGATCTGGACGGCGGTGGGGGAGAGTTTGTCGGAAACGAGAACGCGGGGCATGGGCAAATCCTCTTGCGATTGGCCTACCTCCCCCTTGTGGGGAGGTCGGTCGCGCAGCGACCGGGTTGGGGGCAAATGGGTGAACGCAGGGATGGGAGCAAAGTCTAACGGATGCACCCCCACCCCGATCCGCTTTGCGGATCGACCCTCCCCACGAGGGGGAGGGTAAGACCTTCAGGCCGCGGCCTTGAGTGCGGCTTTCTGATTGGCGAAGGCCCAGTCGAGCCACGGCATCAGCGCCACAAGATCCGACGTCTCGACGGTGGCGCCGGCCCAGATGCGCAGGCCGGGAGGGGCGTCGCGATAGGCGCCGATGTCGAAGGCGACGCCTTCCTTTTCGAGTGCCGAGACCATGCCCTTGGCGAATGCCGCCTGGCCGTCCTTGTCGAGGTTTGCCACCTCAGGATCGACGATAGACAAGCAGACCGAAGTGTTCGAGCGCGTTTCCGGCACGACGGCGAGATGGCCGAGCCAGCCGGCTTCGTTCACGAAGGCGTCGATGGCGGCGAAATTGGCGTCAGCGCGGGCGACCAGCCCGTCAAGCCCACCGACCGACTTGGCCCAGTTCAGCGCATCGACATAGTCCTCGACGCACAGCATCGACGGTGTGTTGATGGTCTCGCCCTTGAAGATGCCTTCGATCAGCTTGCCACCCGAGGTCATGCGGAAAATCTTGGGCAGCGGCCAGGCCGGCTTGTAGGTTTCGAGCCGCTCGACGGCGCGGGGGCTGAGGATCAGCATGCCATGCGCGCCTTCGCCGCCGAGCACCTTCTGCCAGGAGAAGGTGACGACATCGAGCTTGGCGTAGTCGAGGCGCTGGGCGAATGCTGCCGAGGTGGCGTCGCAGATGGTCAGGCCCTTGCGGTCGGCCGGGATGAAGTCGCCGTTGGCGATGCGCACGCCCGAGGTCGTGCCGTTCCAGGTGAAGACCACGTCGCGGTCGAAATCGACCTTGGTCAGGTCCGGCAGCTCGCCGTAGGGCGCCTCGAACTTGCGCACGTCCTCAAGCTTCAACTGCTTGACTACGTCGGTAATCCAGCCGGCGCCGAACGACTCCCAGGCGACCATGTCGACGCCGCGCTCGCCGAGCAGCGACCACAGCGCCATCTCGACAGCGCCCGTGTCGGAGGCTGGAACGATGCCGATGCGATAGCCGGCGGGAACCTTGAGGATTTCGCGCGTCAGCTCGATCGCCTGCTCGAGCTTGGTCTTGCCGATCTTGGCGCGGTGCGAACGGCCAAGCGGGGCGTCGGCGAGGGCCTGGAGCGACCAGCCGGGACGTTTTGCGCAGGGACCTGAGGAGAAATTGGGGTTTGCCGGACGGAGTCCGGGCTTGGCGACGATCGTCATCGTGGTTCTATCCTTCCAGATAGTTGGCCCCTCGTTGGGGAGGGGTGGCCCACGGACGGCGATATTAGGAGCGGCCTCCGGCGTCAAGAGGAAAGTGCGCGTCGCATCTGGAACAGTTTTCCAAATGCAAAGGCGGCGGGCCAAAACCCGCCGCCTTTTGAATGGCTTGGTCGAAAAGGCCGGCTACCAGAGATCGTAGCGCAGGCCGACCTTGACCTGATGGTAGTCGACGCCCTTCTTGACCGTCAGCGTGTCGATGTCGACATATTCGAGGTCGGGAGCGGTGAGGTACTGGTAGCCGACGTCGACCGAGGTGTTCTGCGCCAGCTGGTAATTGATGCCGGCACCGACCGAATAGGCGACCTTGTACTGAGTGTCGTCGAGGTTGAACGTCGCGGGAATCGAGGGCGCGTTGTAGTTGACCGTCGTGCTCGAATAGATCAGGCCGACGCCGGCGCCGACATAGGGCGTGAAGCCGGCGATGGTGCCAAGGTCGGCATAGACATTGGCCATGCCGTTCCAGACGTTGTTCTCAAACTGCATCGTGTCGGGCCCGAGCGATGCATCCAGCTTGTCATAGGAAACGAAGCCGAAATTCAGTTCGCCGCGCAGGAAGTCGTTGAAGTGGTAGCCGGCGCCGATGCTGCCGTTGACGTGGATGTTGCGCGTTTCCTCGCCCAGCAGCGTGAACTGGTAGGGCGTGTCGCTGAAATTGTAGCCGAGATCGCCGCGCAGGTACCAGCCCGAGCCGACCTCGACGGGCACATACTCCGGCGCCTCTTCGATGACGACAGGCGGATCGTAGTCGGCAGCGCTTGCCGCCAGCGGCCACAGCATGGTCGCCGTCAGCGCCAGCGCTATGCGAGACTTCAATGTCATGATCGCATTCTCCCGAAATGGCGCCAGGGTGTTGCCCGAGAATCCAGCAGCCGTTCGAGTCATTGTTAACCATAGAGGTTAAGTCGCGGTTAAGGATAACGGTTGGTTAGCGTGGGTGGCTCCGTCGGCAACCGGACAACGAAAAACCGCCCGGCTTGCCGGGCGGTTTTGCAGATTGGCGCTCCATGCGTCGCGATGACGCCAGGGCGATCAGTTCAACGAATAGCGGACGCCAAGCTTGAAGTCGTGCGAGGTGATGTCCTTGAAGCGGATGCCGCTGTTTCCGGCTGGCGGGAACGGCTCGGCCGGATCGTCGTTCTTGAGTTCCCCGGTCTGGCCATCGCCAAGCGAGAGGAAGCTGTAGCCGAGGTCGATAGTCATGCGCTCGGTCGCTTTGATGCCGACACCGGCGTGCAGTGCCCAGGCGAGATCCCAGCGCGACTTGTCGTCGGCATAGGCGCCGCCATTGTTGATGATGTTGATGTCGCGGAAACTGGAGATCGTGTTCCGCGATGCGCCGATACCGGCGCCGAGATAGGGCGTTACGCCGTAGAAGTCGCCGAGGTCTGCATAGGCGTTGGCCAGGAACAGCCACTCCGACTTCTTGCCGCGGTAGTCATTGGTGGTGATGACACCGCCATTATCCTGCCAGTCCAGGGCGTTGAACTCGGAATTGCCGCGGTATTCGACCGTCAGGTCGCCGCGGAGGAAATCGTTGAACTGGTAGCCGACGCCGGCACCGAATGTCGGGGCGGAGCCGAAGCTGCCCTCGTCGTACCAGCCATGAGCATCCGGGAATGCGAACAGCTCCGACTCCAGCCGCTTGATACGCTGGTTGCTCATGCCGATGTGGCCACGCAGGTACCAGCCGCCGTAAGATGGCTGTTCTACCTCGATGATCGGCTCGGGCATGTCCGCGGCGAATGCCGGGGCAGTGACGCTGGCAAGCAGCGCGGCGGCGAACGCCTTCTTTCCAAAATTGCGCATGATAAAAACCCCATACCTGCGGACCCGCTACGCGCCCGACCATGACTAACCGCCATGGATAATGCTTGGTATAGGTTAAGGGCTGCTTAACCCTGACGATTAACCACGTTTTCTTGCGCTTCATGGTTGCCGGACTGTGCGAGCGGCTTCTGCTGCAAGCAAAAAAGCCCGCGCGAGGCGGGCTTTGCTTGATCGGCTAAGTTCTTGAAAGGATCAGGCGGCCGAGCGGCTCTCGGAAATGACGCCGACGATGTCGTTGACTACGGTTTCGACCAGCTGCGGGTCGTCGCCCTCGGCCATGACGCGGATCAGCGGTTCGGTGCCCGAAGGGCGGATCACCAGGCGGCCGGTCTTGCCGAGCCTGCTGCGGCCGTCCTCGATCGCCGCCTTGACGAGTGCCTCCTCGAGCGGCTTGCCGCCGGAGAAGCGCACGTTCTTGAGCAGCTGCGGCACCGGCTCGAAGGTACGGCTCAACTCGCTCATCGGCTTGTTGGAGCGCTTGATGCAGGCCAGCACCTGGAGGGCTGCCACCAGCCCGTCGCCGGTGGTCGAGAAATCCGACAGCACGATGTGGCCGGACTGTTCGCCGCCGATGTTGAGGCCGTGCGCGCGCATGTGCTCGACGACATAGCGGTCGCCGACCTTGGTGCGGTGCAGTTCGAGGTTGAGGTCGCCGAGATAGCGCTCGAGCCCGAGGTTCGACATCACGGTCGCGACCACGCCGCCGCCGGCAAGGCGGCCGCTCTGCTGCCAGGATTGCGCGATCAGCGCCATGATCTGGTCGCCGTCGACGATGGTGCCGTTCTCGTCGACGATGACAACGCGGTCGGCGTCGCCGTCGAGCGCGATGCCAATGTCGGCGCGGACTTCGTGAATCTTCTTCTGCAGGCCGGCCGGATGGGTCGAGCCGCACTCCTGGTTGATGTTGAAGCCGTTGGGCTCGACATTGATCGCGATCACTTCCGCCCCGAGTTCCCACAGTGCTGCCGGCGCCACCTTGTAGGCCGCGCCGTTGGCGCAGTCGACGACGATGCGCAGGCCCGACAGCGACATCGAGCGGGGCAGGGTGCGCTTGGCGAATTCGATGTAGCGGTCATGCACGCCGTCGACGCGCTTGGCCCGGCCGAGGCCGTCGGAATCGGCCAGCAGCGCCTCGACGTCCTGGTCGAGCATCGCCTCGATGCGTTCCTCGATCTCGTCGGACAGCTTGTAGCTGTCGGGGCCGAACAGCTTGATGCCGTTGTCGTAATAGGGATTGTGCGAGGCCGAGATCATCACGCCGATGTCGGCGCGCAGCGAGCGCACCAGCATGGCGACAGCCGGCGTCGGGATCGGGCCGAGCAGGAAGACGTCCATGCCGGCGGCGCAAAGGCCGGCGACCAGCGCGTTCTCGATCATGTAGCCCGACAGGCGCGTGTCCTTGCCCAGCACCACGCGATGCCTGTGGTTGCCGCGCTGGAACGACAGGCCGGCGGCCATGCCGACCTTCATCGCGATCTCTGCCGTCATCGGAAATTTGTTGGCCCGTCCGCGAATGCCGTCGGTGCCGAAATAGCGTCCAGCCATGATTAGCCTGTCCCCGTGAAGTCCACCCGCGATTGCTTTGCCACAACCTGGGGCGACCAACGCATCACATTTGGTGATTTTATGTCACAAAACCTTAGAAAAGGGTTGGGGTTTTTGAACGTTGTCATACTGGCCAGTCAACTCTGAAGCGCCCGAGCGTTTGCTGAACATGTTCGGTAGGGATGATGTCCAAGGGATCATGCAGAAAGAAAGCGAAGCCTAATAGCAATGGCATACAATCGAGCATGACCTTGTTGATTGAATCGAGGGTAACGTCCTTTCTCTCAAGCGAGATCATATGAGGGCGTTGGAGTCGGGTCAGTTCGATTGGGTGAGGTATCAATGTAGCGCCAACTTGAAGCGCAACCCCGTGCACGCACCAATTCCGATCATCAAGGATGCGAAAAGCCATATCGGCCATATAGTCTGCGTGGTGAGATGCCTTACTTAGCTCTGGGAGTGAACGCACTGACTTGCGGAAGAATTTGATTTTGTCACGTGCGTTCAGCGGCAAGCTCTTGGAGATCGAATGACCACCCTTAAGGTGGTAAATTACCGATATGCATTGATCGAGGCCGTGTTCGGCAACGGCCCATGCCACAGTCAGCTTGCCTATTGCTAGCTCGAACTTCTCTCGCTCAACATGATCCATACGCTGCCACCAGTAGAAATCGACCCTTGATATAGGGCATCTCTAGCATCCTAAGCGGGTGATCACACTGATGTCAGACTCAGTCATTTCGACATCCTAAATGCAAAAACGCCGCTGAGTTTCCTCGGCGGCGTCTTTCGTTCACATACTGCCTAGCAGCCCTCAGTTCGAAGGCTGAGGCTCCATGCCGCCTTCGGGCTCGGAGCCCTTCTTCTTGCCGCGGGTCGAGCCGGCCTTGGGCACGGCCGAGCCGCGCGAGGTCGGGGTGTCGTCGCCCATGTCGCGCGCAGGCTTGTTGCCGGCGATCAGTTGCTTGATCTCCTCGCCCGACAGCGTCTCGTATTCGAGCAGGCCTTCAGCGAGGGCGATCCAGTCCTTCTTCTTCTTGGTCAGGATCTTGCGGGCTTCGTTGTAGGCCTCGTCGATCAGGCGGCGCACTTCGGCGTCGATGATCTGTGCGGTCTCTTCCGAGACGTTCTGGGTGCGGGCCACCGAATGACCGAGGAAGACCTCTTCCTGGTTGTCGCCATAAGCGACATGGCCAAGCTTGTCGGAGAAGCCCCAGCGGGTCACCATGGCGCGCGCCAGCTTGGTCGCCTGCTCGATGTCGGAGGACGCACCCGAGGTGATGTTTTCCTTGCCGAACTTGAACTCCTCGGCGACGCGGCCGCCCATCATGATCGCCAGGCGCGAGATCATGTACTTGTAGCTCATCGAGTAACGGTCGCCTTCCGGCAGCTGCATGACCATGCCGAGCGCGCGGCCGCGCGGGATGATGGTCGCCTTGTGCAGTGGGTCGGCGGCCGGCACGTTGAGCGCCAGGATGGCGTGGCCGGATTCGTGATAGGCGGTCAGCTCCTTCTCGGCCTGGGTCATGGCCGAGGAGCGGCGCTCGGCGCCCATCATGATCTTGTCCTTGGCGTCCTCGAATTCCTGCATGGTGACGAGGCGCTTGTTGCGGCGCGCTGCCATCAGGGCGGATTCGTTGACGAGGTTCATCAAGTCGGCACCCGAGAAGCCGGGCGTGCCGCGCGCCACGACCTTGAGGTCGACGTTGGGCGCCAGCGGAACGTTGCGGACATGGACCTTGAGGATCTTCTCGCGGCCGACGATGTCGGGGTTCGGCACCACGACCTGGCGGTCGAAGCGGCCCGGACGCAGCAGCGCGGGATCGAGAACGTCGGGACGGTTGGTCGCGGCGATCAGGATGATCGACTCGTTGGCCTCGAAGCCGTCCATCTCGACCAGCAACTGGTTCAGCGTCTGCTCGCGCTCGTCGTTGCCGCCGCCGAGGCCGGCGCCACGATGGCGGCCGACGGCGTCGATTTCGTCGATGAAGATGATGCAGGGCGCGTTCTTCTTGGCCTGCTCGAACATGTCGCGGACACGGCTTGCGCCGACGCCGACGAACATTTCGACGAAGTCCGAGCCGGAGATGGTGAAGAACGGCACGTTGGCTTCACCGGCGACCGAACGGGCAAGCAGGGTCTTGCCTGTGCCGGGAGGGCCAACGAGCAGCACGCCGCGCGGGATCTTGCCGCCGAGGCGCTGGAACTTCTGCGGGTCGCGCAGGAATTCGACGATCTCCTCGAGGTCTTCCTTGGCTTCGTCGACACCGGCGACGTCGCCAAAGGTGACGCGGCCATGCGCTTCGGTCAGAAGCTTGGCCTTGGACTTGCCAAAACCCATGGCGCGGCCGGAGCCCGACTGCATCTGGCGCATGAAGAAAATCCACACGCCGAGGATCAGGATCATCGGCAGCCAGGACAACAGCACGGAGAAGATCGAGCCGGAGCCGTCATTTTCGGGGCGGGCGTTGATGGTGACGCTCTTTTCCTCAAGCCGCGACACCAGCGTCGGGTCGCCAGGCGAGTAGGTCTGGAAGCCGGTCGAGTTGTCGATATAGGTGCCGCTGATGCGGTCGCCGGCAATCGTCACCGTCTTGACGCGGCCCGAATTCAGGTCCTGGAGGAACTGCGAATAGGCCACTTCGCTCGACGCGCCGCGGGTCTGCGGGGTCTGGAACAGGTTGAACAAGGCGATGAGTAGAACGGCTATGATCGCCCACAGCGCGAAGTTGCGATAGTTCGGATTCATCGAGTGTCCCGTTGGCGTTCGCGGGGAACGCGCATGGTGTGAGTAAGCTTGCCCCTAACATAGGCACGGGCTGCCACATTGCCAAGCGCGTCCCTAAGTCTCGGTTAAGCTCCAACGCCAATGTGGCCACGGCATGGCGGGTCCGGCACATGTGCCGTGCCGATCAATTTTTGGAGAGCCCATGCAGGGGCGAGATCGAAGGCCGGCAGGAACCGTGCCCAGGGCGCGGCAACCGGGGTGGCACCCGCCTCCGACAGCAAGCCGGCGAACGTTCCCCCGCGCCACGACCCAGGCTCGGCCGCAAGTGCGTTCCTGACAAGACTTTCCGGCGCCGTTGTTTCGATCGATATCGTCCTCGCCGCGAGCGGACCGACTGGTGCGACGGCCGATCCTGTTCCTTGCCCCGCCGGCATGAGCCTGTAGCGGCCGTCCCAGATACCGCCAGCCAGCGTTGCCGGAGCCGGCAGGCCGCGGCCTTCGCGCAGGACAAAGATCCCGGTTCGGCGTGCGTCGACCAGGGCGCGCGACAATGTGGCGCGGGCCGGTTTTTCGTCTGCAATACCGTTCGCCAGCCGCGCCAGTAGGTCCTGGGTACGGGCCTCATCGGGCAGGTGGGGCACGCCGCCGGCGACCGCGACCAGGATGCGCAGGGCGTAACATGCTGCGTCATTGTCGGGCGCTTGCAGGAATGAAGCATCGAGGCAGAGCAGTCCGGGGGCAACCCTGCTTGTCAGCTCGGTCAACAAGGTGGCTGCGCGCCGGCCGAGTTCTGTCCGCGTTTCACCGGCCTGTCGGGCTTCGGCGAGCGCCGTCGTGATACGCGTTTCGCTCTGGTCGCCGAGCGACAGCCGCATGCGCGGGCGCTCATAGGCGACATCGGTGTTGGTTGGATCGTCGATCCAGCCGATGCCTAGTGCGCTCAGTGCCGCGCGCAGCCTGTCGCGGCGCTGGCCCAGCAGGGGGCGGACGATCCAGATGGCGCCATCGAACAGCGTTGCCGGCGCCATGCCGGCACTGCCGCGGCCGGTGCCGCGCATGCCGCGCATCAGCACCGTCTCGGCCTGGTCGTTGGCGGTATGGCCGGTGGTGACGATCGTCGCGCCGGCCTCGCGCGCGGCCTCGGCCAGGAGATCGTAGCGCGCGTCTCGCGCTGCGGCCGGGATGCCTGCCTGTGGTTTGTCGCCGAGCCATCGCATCGTGCGATGGGCGACGCCATGAGCAGTGCAAAGCTTTGCCACCTGTTCGGCCTCCGCGCCCGAGCCGGGCCGGAGCCCGTGGTCGACGGTGACGGCCAGCAGCCGCGTCAAGGGCGCGTGCCGGGCGAGATGGGCTTTGAGAAGGAGAAGCAGGGCAGTCGAATCGCTGCCGCCGGAAACCGCTGCGACGATGGTCTTGTGCGCGGCGAAGTCGAAACCGGAAAAGTCTGGAAAAAAGTCAGCGTCGGTCGGCTGCGTCAGCACGCGGCGAGGGCCCGTTCCTGCTTGACCCGCTCCTTGATCGCGCCGGAAACGTTGGGGTAGCGCTTGCCGATTTCGCCGAAAGTGGCGCAGGCAACTTCGCGCTGCTTCAGGCCGACCAGCGAAACGCCGAGCTTCAGCATCATTTCGGGGGCCTTCTTGGACTTCGGGTATTCCTTGCTGGCGCTGAGGAAGGTTTCGGCAGCGTCGCGGTATTTCTTCTGGCCAAGTAGCGACTCGCCGAGCCAGAAACGTGCGTCGGCCGTCTTGGGGTCGGCCGGGAAGCGCTGGATGTGGTCGCGGAAGCCTTCTTCGGCGGTGGTGTAGTCGCCGGAAAGCACGAACTGGTAGGAGTTGCGGTAGAGCTCGTCCGGGTCGTCCGTCGACGGAAGTGCCGCAACCGCCGTGCCATTGGCCTTGGGCTGGGCCGGTTGCGCTGCGGCTGGGGCCTGCGGCTGCGCCGGCGTTGCCGCCTGCTGGTCGATCGAGTCGGAGACGACATTGCCGTTCTTGTCGACGGTGATGGTGCCGAAGGTCCGCGGCGGTGTACCCGTACCGCCCTCGATCGTGGTGCCGGGTTCGCCGGTGCCGGAATCGACGATGACGTCCTCGACGCTCTGGCCGTTGGTGGCGGGCGCGGTGGCCTGCGCCTGACCCGATTGAGGCGCCGTGGGCGCCTCAACGATCGAGCTGTTGTTGTTGGTGGTGCCGGAGGCGTCGGACTTCTTTTGTCCGCCGCCCTCGAGTTCCTGGAAGCGGAACTCGTTGTCTTCCTGCATTTTCCGCATCTGTTCTTGCATCTGCAGGATCTGGAAGTTCAGTTCCTCGATGCTGCCGTTGAGCTTGCGGATTTCCTCTTCGAGCGCGGTCACGCGGGGATCGCCTGCCTGGGCAAGTTGGATCGGCGCTTCGTGGCTCTCAGTCTTGCTGCCGAAGACGCCCGGCAGGCCGAATTTCGGGAGGTCGATGCCGATGCCGTCGCGCGCATGCGCCGCGGCCCCGGATAATAGGAAGATGGCAAGCGTGCCACTCAGGATTGATCGAAAATGCATTAGCCTCTCGCCGTGGAACGGAAATGGTTGCTTCGCGCCGATGCGCTCTCGTCGTTTATCAGGACCGGAGACTTCGGCCAAATTTTGTTTCAGTCGTCCAGATAAGCAAAAGGCGGCCCGAAGACCGCCTTTCGTTCAACTGTGTCGCTTTTCGACCGCTCAGCTGCCGGCGCCGGAGAGCGTCGTGACAGCACGACGGTTCTGCGACCAGCAGGAGATGTCGTCGCAAACCGCGACCGGACGTTCCTTGCCGTAGGAGATCGTCTTCAGGCGGTTCGAGGCAACGCCCTGCGAGATCAGGTAGTCGCGGGTGGCTGCGGCGCGACGGGCGCCGAGGGCCAGGTTGTACTCGCGGGTGCCGCGCTCGTCGGCATGGCCTTCGACCACGATCGCATACTGGCGATACTGGTTCAGCCACTGGGCCTGACGGCTCAGGATGCCCTGCGCATCGGCACGAACCGACGACGAGTCGGTGTCGAAGAAGATGCGGTCGCCGACATTGACGGTGAAGTCCTGGGACGAACCCGGGGTCGCTGCACCGGCGCTGCCGCCGAGGCCGAGATCGGCCGCGTTGTTAGGGGTTTTCTTCGAGGCACAGCCGGCAATCGCCAGCGAGGCGATGAGCGCCACGACCACGGGGTTGGTTGCAAATTTTGCGATACGGCGCATCCCGCCTCTCCTTCGCATTCAAGTGATTTCGTTGAACATCCAGTAACCACGTTGGGGTTAACCGGCATTCAAGAAACATGGTTAAAATTTCGTTGCCGCTCGTTGTAGCGTCCCCGCATACGGCAGTCGTCGAACATGCACTTCGCCGCGCACCGTAGGCGAAAATACGGCAGAAAGGCGGCGTCATTGGGCAAATGACGCCGCCTGGTCCTTTCGTCGCGCCTGGGGCGCTAGGTTAACTATCAGGCTGCTCAGTCGAGCAGCGGCGACCAGGCCGGGTCGGAGGCGAAGCCCGAGGTCGGGATCGCCTGTTCGTTGCGGCCGGTGAGGTCGACCGAATAGAGCTTGGGACCGCCGCCGCCGGGCTGGTCGCGGAAGAACATCACGACGCGGCCGTTTGGCGCCCAGGTCGGGCCTTCCTGCTGGAAGCCGGTCGACAGGATGCGTTCGCCCGAGCCGTCGGTCTTCATCACGCCGATCTGGAACTGGCCGCCCGACTGCTTGGTGAAGGCGATCAGGTCGCCGCGCGGCGACCACACCGGCGTCGAATAGCTGCCGCCACCGAAGGAGACGCGGGTCTGGCCCGAGCCGTCGGCGCCCATGACGTAGATCTGCGGCTGGCCGCCACGGTCGGAGGTGAAGACGACCTTGGAACCGTCAGGCGAATAGGAAGGCGAGGTGTCGATGGCGCTGGAATTGGTCAGGCGCGTGGTGGTGCGGCTGCGCAGGTCCATCGAGAACACGTTGGAATTGCCGTCGTCGCGCAGCAGGCTCATGATCACCTTCTGGCCGTCGGGCGAAAAGCGCGGCGCAAACGTCATGCCGGGGAAGTTGCCGACGAGTTCGCGCTGGCCGGTCTCGATCTGCAGGAGATAGACCTGCGGCTGGCCGCTCTCGTAGGACATGTAGGTGATTTCCTGACGCGTCGGCGAGAAGCGCGGCGTCATGGCCATCGAACGGCCGTCCGAGAGATAGCGCACATTGGCGCCGTCCTGGTCCATGATGGCGAGGCGCTTCTTGCGCGCGGTCTTGGCGCCCGATTCGTCGATGAACACGACGCGGGTGTCGAAATAGCCCTTTTCGCCGGTCAGGCGCTCATAGATGGCGTCGGCGATGATGTGGGCGATGCGGCGCGAATTGGTCTTGTTGGCGAAGAACTGCTCGCCGGCAAGCTGCTGGCCGGCAAAGGTATCCCACAGCCGGAACTCGGCCTTGAGCCGGCCGTCGGCCTCCTGGCTGACGCGGCCGGTAACCAGCGCCTGGGCGTTGATGACCTTCCAGTCGTCGAAGCGCGGCGCGACGTCGGGGTTGGAGATCTTTTCGATGAAGGCGCCTTTGTCGATCGGTGAGAACAGGCCCGAACGCTGCAGGTCGGCGGCGACGATGCCGGCGATCTCGGCGCCCATCGCATCGCCCGACAGGAAGTCGGTGATGGCGATCGGCAGCGGCTCGACATTGCCCTTGTTGACGTCGATCTCGACCAGCGCGCGAGCGGGCAAGGTGGCGAATGCGGTCATGCCGCTCGCCATGGCGCCGATCAGAAGGATCGCTTTGATTACATGCTTCATAAGACAGGCCTCTTAGTTCCGGGTGAGCGCCAGGCGCTCAGAACATCTCGCTTGGGTCGAAGTTGACGATGACATCCGCCCAGGCTTCGTATTTGTCGGCGGGAAGGTTGTAGGGCGCGCATTGCAGTACGGCGCGACGCGCCGATTCCGCTGCCGCACGTTCGATGCCGGCGGCGCCACCACCGGAGATGATCTCGGGCCGGCCTTCGATCTCGCCGGTTTGCGTCAGCTTGAACTGGACCGAAACCTTCAGCGCGCCGCCATCCATGGCGCCCGCCGGCACGTTCCAGCAGCGCTGGATCTGGCCGCGCAGCGCATCCATCTCGCTCTGGCTGAGCTTGCTGCCGCCGGTGTCCTTCTTGCCGCCCAGCGATGCCTGTTCGGTCGAGCGCTTGGCGCCGCCACCCGAGGGCTTCTGCTTGTTGAGCAGGGCAGCGACCTCGTCGGCGTTGAATTCCTTCTCTTCCGACTTCGGCTTCGACGCGGCCTCTTGGGCCTGCTTGTCGTCCTGCTTGCGGTCGGGTGTCTTGGCCGTCTGGGCCTGCGGCGGCTTGGGCTTGGCCTCGGGCGCCGGGGCGTTTTCCGGCAGCTTCACGGCTTCCGCTTCGGCCTGGTCGTTGACGATCGTCTCGGCAACCGGGTCCGGCTTCACGTCCTGCTTGGGCTGCGGTTCGGGCGTCACTTCCGTCGCCGGCACGGGCGTCGGCTTGGGCTCGGCCTGCTTGGCCGGCTCGGGCTTGGGCTTTTCGGCTGGTTTTGGCTCGGGCTTGGGCGAGGGCGGCGGAGCAGCCGCGACGTCGACCTCCTTCTGGGTCGGCTCGGGCGTCGGCGGCTTGTCGCTGTCGATCTTGTTGTCGCCGACATTTTGGGCGTCGGGCACGATGTCGGGTCGGCTTGTCGGCTTGGGCGCCGGCTTTTCATTGACCGGGGCCTTCTTGTCGCCCTTCTGGATCTGGGTGATCGATTCCACCGGCACGATGTCGACCGGGAACGCCTCGACGTCGGCGACTTCGAGGGCGCTGGGTGCCGACAGCGTGAACAGGCCGAAGCCCAGCATCGCTGCATGCAGAACCACAGATGTCGTGAGGCCGGTCTTCATTTTGCGGGCTACTGGTCCTGTTCCTGCAACGTGACGAGGCCGATCTTGTTGTAACCGGCGGCCTGGATGCGGGCCATGACCTTCATCACCGTGCCGTAGTCGGCGGTCTTGTCGCCGCGCACATAGATGCGCTCCTCGTAGCCGGCCTTGGCGATGGCGCCGAGCTTGGCGACGACCTCGTCGATCGGGATCTCAGTTTCCTGGATGTGGATCTGGCCGGCTTCGTTGATCGAGATGGTGATCGGCTGCGTTTCCGAGTTCAGCGCCTTGGCTGCGGTCTCGGGCAGATCGATCGGCACGCCGACGGTCATCAGCGGCGCTGCCACCATGAAGATGATGAGCAGCACCAGCATGACGTCGACGAACGGCGTCACGTTGATTTCGGACATTAGTCCGTGATGGCGGCCACGCCGCCGGTGGCCGCGCCCGCCGCGGCCCGAACCGCCCGCGCTAACTGACATACCCATGGTCTACTCCTCAGGCCCGCGGCGCGACTTTTTCATCGATTTGGCGCGAGAGTATGGCGGAGAACTCGTCGGCGAAGCCCTCCATCCGCAGAGCGATCTTGCCGGCGTCGGATGACAGCTTGTTGTAGGCGATGACGGCGGGAATGGCGGCGAGCAGGCCGATGGCGGTGGCCAGCAGCGCTTCGGCGATACCAGGTGCGACGACCGCGAGGTTGGTCGACTTCGAGCCGGCGATGGCCTGGAAGGAGGTCATGATGCCGACGACGGTGCCGAACAGGCCGATGAAGGGGGCGGCCGAACCGATGGTGGCGAGGAAGCCGAGCCGGCCTTCCAGGCGCTCCATCTCGCGCGTCAGCGCCAGGTCCATTGCCTTGTCGATACGGGTCTGCAGCGCCAGCGGCGACTTGGCGCCCTTCTCGAAGCTCTTCTTCCACTCGCGCATGGCAGAGACGAAGATCGCGCTCATGCCCGTGGTCTTGCGGTCGGAAAGGTTGCGGTAGAGCTCTTCGAGCGACTGGCCGGACCAAAAGATCTGTTCGAAGCGGTTCAGCGCCGCGCGCATGCGGCTATAGGCGACCAGCTTGTCGACGATGATGGCCCAGGTCCACACCGACGCGCCGAGCAGGCCCAGCATCACCAGCTTGACCACCCAGCCGGCCTGCCAGAACAGCGCCCAGATCGACAATTCCGCGCCGGTCTGGGCGAGAGGTAGGTTTTCCATCTTGTAACAGTCCTTAAGATTTCCGGGGCCCGCTTTCGGCTAGCCCTTGCGCATCATCCCGTCGTGGCCCGTTCGCGCGAAGCTTCCGGAAGTCCCCAAAATGCGCCTTTTGGGCCTTTTCGGGACGAAATTTGGTGAAAGGAAGGCCGCTCGGAATCCTTACGACTTTCACCGCTCCCTTAATGGACCGTTATGGTTAAAGATGGGTTAGGAACTTAAGGCCTGGCTGATGCGATAGCCCGAGGCGACTGGGTTTGGCGAGGCGGACGGGCAGCCATCCGGCTTTTGTGTCACACAATCTTGTGATCGGCTGGGCTTGTGATCGGCTGGGACCGTGCGGGCGATCATTGCCCCGGCATGAAGGCTTCGACCCAGTCCTTGGGGAAACGCCTGGGGCGCCCGTTTTCGCCGACGATCGCCGCCTCCACCCGGGCTTCGACAAGCACCTCGTCGCCGCGCTTCAATTGCTGGGCCATGGTGATGCGGGCACCCGAGATATCCACGGTGCGGGTGTCGACGGTCAGCACGTCGTCGATCCGGGCCGACGCGCGGAAGTCGATCTCCATGCGGCGGACTATCCAGACGATCTTTTCGCCATGCTTGCCGTCGGCGAGCTCGGTGTGGTGAACGCCGGCAAGGCGCAGGAAGTCCGAACGTCCGCGCTCGAAGAATTCGAGATAGCGCGCATGGTAGACCACGCCGGAGAAGTCGGTGTCGGCATAATAGACCCGCGCCATCAGCCGATGGCCGAATGGCGTCAGCGCACCGGAAAGGCCGGCAGCCAGCGCGTCTTCTTCACCATGATCGGCCATGGGGCTTTCCTTTTTCGGGGCTTTTCGGCACCAGTCTTGTCTGCAGCGAACCGGATGGCAGCAATAGTGGCGATGATCAAGACCTCACTTGTGGCGTTGCTGGCGCTGGCACTGTCGGTCTGTGCGGCCGGTGCGGCGACGTTCTCGATGAAGCGCGGCATCAATCTCGACATCTGGGACACCTGGCCCGACGAGTCCCGCTGGGGCGACGCCGAGGTCATCCTGCCCTTTCCGGAATGGCGCAAGCGGCTCGGCGCGGCCGACCTCGAGGCACTCAAGGCCGACGGTTTCGATGTCGTGCGCATTCCCGTCGATCCCTCGGTCTTCCTGTCGGAAGAGACTGCGGCGCTGCGCGAAGAATTGTTCGAAAGCGTTCTGGAATCCGCTCGCCAGATCAACGCTGCCGGGCTCAAGGCGGTCGTCGATCTCCATCTCATTCCCGCCGGAGGCAACCGCAAGATCGGCATGGCCGAGGTGATGGATGACCCTGCCTTGTTCGACGGCTATGTCGAACTGGTCCGTCAGATGGGGCTCACCTTGTCGAAGGAAGATCCGGCCCAGGTCGCGTTCGAATTGATGAACGAGCCGGTCGTCGATTGCGAGCCAGGGCAAGCCAAAGTCTGGCCCGAGCGCCTCAAGCGCCTCCATGCTGCTGCCCGTGCCTCGGCGACACGGCTGACGCTGGTGCTTTCGGGCGGCTGTTGGGCCAGCGCCGAAGGGCTCGCGGCCATCGACCCCAAGGATATCCCGGACGACAACATCATCTGGACCTTCCACAGCTATGCACCGTTCCTGCTCACCCACCAGGGCGCGACCTGGGCCGGCGACTTCATTCCCTACGTCACCGGACTGCCTTATCCGCCCCATTCCGTGCTGCGCGCAGAGCTCGACGCCGCGCTCGACAAGGTCAGGGAAAGGATCAGGGCCGAGGCACCCTTGTTGCGCCGTTCCGGCCTGTTGTCCTATCTCGACGAGCAGGTGGCGACCGTGGACACCAAGGCCAAGCTCGACGCGCTGCTCGACACGCCGTTTCGCCTGGTCGCCGACTGGGCCGGGAAACATGGCGTTGCGCCCGAAAACATCTACCTCGGCGAGTTCGGCATGATCCGCCAGGAATACGGCAATCCCTTCGTCATGCCCGGCGCCTGGCGGGCTGGCTATGTCAAAGACATGATCGCCCGCGCCGAGACGCATGGTTTTGCCTGGTCGATCTGGGGCTATGGCGGCGCCTTCGGCATCGTCGACGAGTTCGAGGGCCGGAAGGCCGAGCCGGACGTGCTGGAGGCGGTCAGGGGATTGAAGTAGAGGGCGCTTCAATCATTGATTGTAGGAATATTTTCTTGTACCATCGCTTTGACTTGGCGATGGGACGAGCATGACGAACACAAACGATGAAGAGACGGCTCTCAGGAAATTCCGCACGAGGCATGTCGGCCTCGACCTCTACGTCAAACTGCTGCGGCTGCGGCTGAAGGCAGGCTTCAACCCCGCCCAACCGAGAGTGCCATCGGGCAATCATGATGGCGGCCAGTGGACCGATGCTGGTGGAGGTGCCGGGCGCTCGCGACCGAACCGAAATCTGTCTGGCGCCCGAGCGTCGCCAAGCATTACACCCGGCCAGAGAGCCGGGGCGGCTTCCTCAAGCAAACCTGCCATCGACCGCGCGCGGATCGTGACGCGTGTTGGACTATCCAACCGACCGGGAGGTCCGCATGTACGGCACACGGTAAGCCTTCCAGGTGGACGGCGTTTCGTCTTCCAGACCGAGGGCACGAGCCAAACCGTGCTTGACGGTGCCGGTACTCCGGTCAGCAAGACGCTATGGACCCCTCAAGGGCCGATGTCGCTACCAGTCATCCAGCGCGCAAATGCGCCGGTTGCTCGGCAAGCCTTCGAGGCTGGGCGACAGCTCTACAACAGTTTATCGGCTGGCAACACGCGGGACCAAAGGGCCTGCTTGGCCTTCACGGCGAAGGAGTTTCGGCCGAACGGGTCGTTGCTGACATCGTTGAGCTTCGTCGGCATGCTCTCGCGCGCCGAGACGGAGAAGGTCTGCACCAAGCTCGAACTCGTCCAGAGCCTTTCGAACGAAGCCATGTCAGACGCCAAGCTCGCAGGCCCATACTCGAGCGCGACAGTCTTCGGCACAGCGGTGCACACGCGACTGCATAAGAAGATATTAACGCTCAAAGACCCAACCCTGACTTCAGAGCAGTCATTGCTGAAACGAATGGAGGAAACTCCGATCGATTTCAGTGCGGTGCGCGTCGATGTGCTGGAAGATCGAAATGTTGGTCCGATCTGTGTCTATGATCTAAAGACGGGGCGCAGAGGTCTCAGCCGCAGCCGGGCGATCGAGTTTGCGAGGAGGCTTGCTTTTCATGGTCGCCCGATCATCATAATCGAAGTGAGGCCTTACGAATGACGGCTTCGCAACTCATCAAGCGTCATATCAAGCCGCTTCTGACCCGCCACACGGATCTCGAGATTATCGGTCGCTGGCTTGTCATGAAGCCAATACGGCATGTGCTGCGAGGCGTCATTATCCTGACTCGCAATCACGATGAGTATTTTGTTCCGAAATGGGCTGTGACCCATTTTTGTGAACCTGTCGGCAATTTCCCCCTTAACTGGGGCGATCGAATCGACCGGGAAACGCCCGGGCTTTTCACTTGGGATCCCGAAGGAGTTCTCCAACTCGTCACGCAGTTGGAGCGAGATATCCTGCCCATCTTCCGCAGCATCGAGACGCTCGACGATCTGGTCGCTTATGTCGAAACCAAGCCGCTCCCGTATCGCCGTTTCGAGATCGACGAACTGCGCGGAGTTTGTCTGCATGCCGCGCGCGGCGATCTCGATACTGCACGTGCCAAGCTCGACGATCTCAGGAACGGTCGCTCCCTGTGGTGCATTCCCGGCTTTGCCGAGGCGGAAGTGGCTTCGGTCGTTGATGCGCTCGGTCCCTTGTTGGACAAAGGCGACAGGGCCGGCATCGCCCGACAGCTTGCGGCCTGGGAGGCGATGCGTATCGCCAGGCTGCCCAAGGGGTTTGCTCGGATCTGGGAGCCGACACCGTTCCCGGTGGAAAAGGAATAGGTTCTCTCCCCGGCAGGCGGGCCACTTCTCGGATGTTCGGGAGGGAGAACTGAGCGTGGCTACCGCGTCCTCGGGCGCTCGAAGCGCTGCTCGCGCACGCCGCCGGACCACTGGTCGCGTTCTTCTTCCGCCACAAGCGCAAAGCCGAAGGACTCGTAGAGGTGGCGCGCGGGACTGAGCCCGGCGAAGGTCGTGAGATAGACCCTGGGAAAGCCCTTCATGTCGGCATGCTCGATCGCTGCGCCCATCAGCCGGCGCCCCAGTCCGGTGCCGCGTGCGTTGTCGCTGGTGATGAACCAGCGCAGATGCGCCAACGGCTCGACTGCGGTCGGCGCCTCGATGCTGATCGTGCCCAGCAGGGCGCCATCGTCGTCGTATTCGGCTGCGAAGAAATCCTGGCCCGGCCGGAAATCGCGCATGAAGGTGGAAAGCTCGCCTGCCACCTTGGCTTCGAAGGGCAGGCCGAAACCCCAGTCGCGGGCGTAATATTCGGCGTGCAGCCGAACGATGTCGGCGATCAGCCCGGGACGATAGCCAGCCGGGCTCATTCCTCTTCCTGGAACAGGTTGATCTGCTGCACGGCGAGGTCGCGCGGGATTTCGAGGCCAAGGTGCTTCCAGGCGTTGGCGGTCAGCATGCGGCCGCGCGGCGTGCGCTGGATGAAGCCCTGCTGGATCAGATAGGGCTCGATGATGTCTTCGATGGCATCGCGCGGCTCGGACAGGCCGGCCGCGATGGTCTCGATGCCGACAGGACCGCCGCCGAAATTCATCGCGATCATCGAGAGATAGCGCCGGTCGAGCGAATCGAGGCCGAGTGCGTCGACTTCAAGTCGCGACAGCGCCTCGTCGGCAATGCTGCGGTCGACGGGGCCGGAACCGGCGACGGAGGCGAAATCGCGGACGCGGCGCAGCAGGCGGCCGGCGATGCGCGGCGTGCCGCGGGCACGCCGCGCAATCTCGATGGCGCCGTCGTCGGCGAGCGGCATGCCGAGGATGCGCGCGCCGCGGCGCACGATCAGCTCCAACTCCTCGACGGTGTAGAAATTGAGCCGGGTCGGGATGCCGAAGCGGTCGCGCAGCGGGTTGGTCAGCAGGCCGAGGCGGGTGGTGGCGGCCACCAGCGTGAATTTGGCGAGGTCGATCTTCACCGAGCGAGCCGCCGGGCCTTCGCCGATGATCAGGTCGAGCTGGTAGTCCTCCATCGCCGGGTAGAGGATTTCCTCGACCGCCGGGTTGAGCCGGTGGATCTCGTCGATGAACAGCACGTCGCGCTCTTCGAGATTGGTCAGAAGGGCTGCGAGGTCGCCGGCCTTGGCGATCACCGGGCCTGAGGTCGAGCGGAAATTGACGCCGAGCTCGCGCGCCATGATCTGGGCGAGCGTCGTCTTGCCGAGGCCGGGCGGGCCGACGAACAGCACGTGGTCGAGCGCCTCGCCACGGCCCTTGGCCGCCTCGATAAAGATCTTCAGGTTGGCGCGCGCAGCCGCCTGGCCGACGAAATCGTCGAGCGTCTGCGGGCGCAGGCTGTTGTCGGCGTCCTCGCCGCGCTTTTCAGGTGTAATGAGGCGGGTGGGCGTGTTCACGAAAGCAGTTCCATGGATGGGATGGACTTTGCGGCAGACAAGTCGAACGTCACCGTGTGCGAGCAGCCGAGTTGCAGATTGTGCTCGGCGATCAACGCATCGGCAAAGTCCACTTGCGGGGCGGCCGCGCGCTCCAGCGCGCGGACGACCGCATCGAAGTCCTCGAAGGCGAGCGTCCTCACCTTCAGCAGCCTGTGAATGGTGGTCAAGGTCTGGTCCTTCGTCTGCCGGTAACGCGATGCAAGAGCCCAACTGAATTCAACCAGCACAATCAGGCTGATGAACCCGGGGGTCTCCTCGCTCAGGCCGCTCCCGAATGCGAGTGCTTTCGCCTGCTGATCGGGGTCGTCGTTCAGCACCATGCGCAGCAGAATGTTGGTGTCGATGCCGACCTGCGTCACGGGGCATCCCCCGCCAAATCTTTGCCAAGTGCATGCGTTGCCACGGCATCGCGAACCGCCTCGTCGATTTCCGCCAGCGTTGCCGGCCCGCCGGGCGGGTCGCCAAGGATGCCGGCGAGGTCGGCGAAGGCAAGATTACGCGGCGTGCCGACGAGATGGTTGTCAACAACGGTCCAGGCGATGGCATCGCCGGGCTTCAGCGACAGCATGTCTCTCACGTCTTTCGGAATGGTGAGCTGGCCCTTGGAGGTCAAGGTGGCTTCGGCACCCACAGTTCTTACTCCTGACCAGAATACTTACTTTTGGCAATATAGTAAGAAAATCGAGGTGCTGCAATGGTCACCGCGCCAGCTCCTTCAGGCCGAAACGGATCAGCTTGGAGGAATCGGCATCCTCGCCGGCCGTCTTCATGGCGGCGGCAATGGCATTGGCGGCGATGTCGCGGGAATAGCCGAGATTGACCAGCGCCGAAACCGCATCGGCGATGGGGGCGGGGGCCACGCCCTCGCCGAGTTCCTGCTTCAGGCCGATGGTGCCCGAGGCTTCGCCGGCGAAGGCCGGGGCCTTGTTCTTGAGTTCGGTGACGATGCGCTCGGCGACCTTCTTGCCGACACCGGGCGCACGGCTGACCATGGCGATGTCGCGCAGCGCGATTGCGTTGGCGAGGTCGGATGGCGCCAGCGTCGACAGGATGGCGAGTGCGACCTTGGCGCCGACACCGGGGACATTGTTCTGCAGCAGCCTGAACCATTCGCGCTCCAGCTCGGCCTTGAAGCCATAGAGGCGGATCATGTCCTCGCGGACATAGGTTTCGATATGGAGGACTGCGGCTTCGCCGGCGCCGGGCAGGGCGGCCAGCGTGCGCGCCGAGCAATAGGCGACGTAGCCGACGCCATGGACGTCGAGCACGCAATAATCCTCGCCGATCTCGTCGACGGTGCCCTTCAACTTGCCGATCATTTGGTGCGTCCCGTCATGGATGGGTGTCTGGTGCGATGATGTCGAGGTCGGGGAAATAGCTGCGGTAACGCGTGGCGTCGCGCGTCAGCAGCCGGTGCCCCGCCACCTGCGCATGCGCGCCGATGAGGAAATCGGGCAGGGTGCGTTCGCGCGTTCCGCCATTCTGGCGATATGCCAGATGCGCCTTACCGGCCATGAAAGCGGCTTCATAAGGGATCAGCGCCTTGTGCAGCGAAAGTCCGGCCAGAGAATCGACGAGGTCGGCCTCCGCCGGAAACCGAACCGAGATCTCCGACCAGATTACCGGGTTTACGACCAGTGCGGCGACGCTTCCTTCTTTCACGAGGTTGCCTCGCGACCAGTTGCTTGTCGCGCCGCCCTGGAACATGTCCAGGAAAATGTTGGAATCAACGAGGACCGAGGTCATCGCGCGGCCCCCTCAGCCAGTCCATATATTCATCGGTTGTCATGCCGCCGAGGTCGATCGTTCCGGCTACCTTGTCTGCCCAGGCACCGATGGCCTTCGCCCGGCGCTGCCGGGCCTCGTCGCCTTGAAGGGCAACGAGTGTGACAACGTCGTCGGACACGACAAAATCCACCTCCGAGCCGGCCTCGATGCCGAGACGGTCGCGGATCTCCTTGGGGATGGTCACCTGGCCTTTTGTCGTCACGCGCATGGTAATACCTCGTAGGTATTACTTAGCTGCCGCATGAGAACAAGTCAAGAACATGGAGCGGCTGCCTTCAGCGCTCCCTGGCGAGCGCCGCCAGTTCGTCGGGGCTGCTCGCTGGGTCGGCCGCGCCCTCGAGGCGGTCGAGAATAGCCAGGAACCGGTCCAGCCGGTCGCGATCGGCCAATCTGTTGATGTCGTCCTTGGGCACGATGGTGATCTTGCCGCCTTCGATGCCGAAGATCACTTCGGTGTTGGCGCCGATGCCGAAAGTTTCGCGCAGATCGCGCGGAATCGTCACCTGTCCCTTGCTCGTCACCCGCATGGAATCATCCCTTCTCTTACGGGGAAGGAATGTCCCCATGGCCGGAACAAGTCAAGAACATCAGGCCTGAGCGGCCAGTGCTGCAAGCCGATAGGCCGGGCTCTGGCGATGGTGCGCGTGACAGATGGCGATGGCCAGCGCGTCGGCCGCGTCGGCCGAGTCGAAACCGGCCTTGGGCAACAGCACCTTGACCATCATGGCGATCTGCTTCTTGTCGCCGTGGCCGACGCCGATCACCGCCTTCTTGACGGCGTTGGGCGAATACTCGGCGACCGCCAGCCCGGCGCGTGCGGGCACCAGCATGGCGATGCCGCGGGCCTGGCCGAGCTTCAGCGTGGCGGTGGCGTCCTTGTTGACGAAGGTCGCCTCGACGGCGGCCTCATGCGGCATCTCGCGATGGATCACGTCGGCAAGACCGTCGTGCAACTGGCACAGCCTGCTGGCAAGCGCGGCCTTGTCGTCGGACCGTACGGTGCCTGCGGCGACGAAACGCAGCGAATTGCCGAGCGATTCGATGATGCCCCAGCCGGTGCGCCGAAGCCCGGGGTCGATGCCGATGATGCGAATCGTCTCTTTCATCCGTGAACTCTATCTCCACGGGTGCAGGACGCCAGAAAAATGTGAACAAAACAGAAACAATCCCCGTGCGTGGCAGGGTTGCCGAGCCTAGTTGCGGGCGAACGCCGTGTTGAGCAGGCTGATCTGATCGGAGACGGGGTTGCTGCGGCGCATGGCCTGTACCGGCACCACCGTAGCGCCGTTGCCGTAGATCTCCTCGTCCATGCGGCGCACATGCGCCTGCAGCCTGAGCGAGCGGCGGACGAGGTCGACGAAATCGGCCGGCAATTCGTTCCAGCCGGCGGCGTCGTCATGGGCGGAGGCGGTGTCGAGGCGCACCTTCGATTTCTCGGAGGCGACCTGGTCGCGGGTCATCTCGCCGGAATTGGCCGCGCGCTGCAGCAGCAGCCACGATGCGATCTGCATCAGCCGCGTGGTCAGCCGCATCGATTCGGCGGCGTAAAGCGTGGCGGCAAGCCGCGACAGCTTCTTGGCCTCGACGCGTCCGGCGCCATCGAGATACTCGGCGGCTTGTTCGACCAGCCCCATGCCCTCGTTGTAGAGGGGCTTGAAGGACGGCGAAAACACCCGCCTTTCGGCGAGCTTGATGGTATTTCCGCTTTCCCTCGAAGGCTCGTTCATCATCGCTACCCTGCAACCCTGATCCCGCGTTACCGCCCGTCTTTGGCGACGGATTCTGCGCGGTCCGCTCCTATACGCCAAGCCCGATGAAAATGCGCTTCCGCTCATGCGAACGCAAGCGCATGTTTAACAAAGGGTTAACGCGGCGGATTGGAGCGCTTTTGGAGGGCGTTCCACGGACCTAGGCGCAAAAAAAAGAGCCGCGGAAAAGCGCGGCTCTCAGGAGTTTAACAGGGAGGCGTCAAACAAAGTGGCTCCAACCACTCGGTAAGAATCCAGATGACTGGATACGCACAGTAAACAACTGGAATGCTTAATGGACGCTTAAGAACGTTGCTGATTTGTCGTTGACTGTGCCGACACGGCACACCGGCGCGGCAGCGGATGCCACGCCGGCGTTACGCCGACTCACGACTTCCAGACGACCGGAAGAGCGATAACGGCAAACAGCAACATCGCCGCGTAGAAGCCCATCGACGACATCGCGACAACGGGCTCGATCGCGGCATTGCCGCCGAGCAGGAAGAACAGCCCGACCAGAAGGCCGATGCCGCTGATGGCCGTCAGCCAGAAGTGGATCTTCGCCAGCACCTTGTCCCGCGCGACGGGAAACAGGTGATAGAAGACGGCGAACACAGCCGACATCAGCCATCCTGCCACCATGGTGTGGGCATGGACCGGCATCTGCGTATGATCCTGGCTGATCGACATGTGCAGGCCGAGCGCCATGCCACACAGCGCATAGACGATCGCGAGTGTGAAGAAATTCCGTGCTACCCCTTGCATATCCTTGCTCCGATTGCCTTTTCCCCCCGCAGGGAATGGGTTGGTGACGACGAGTAAGTCGGTGCCGGCGCATTAGCACCGGCCGTGTTTCCGCCGCATGCCGCGCTGCTGCATGGCATGCTTCCGGTCTCGTTACATTGGAAGCTGGGTCAGCCGGCCGTTGCCTCCCCGCGGCCGGGTTCCGGATGCGCGCCGTCCCCACGGCGCATCTAAACATACCATGCTTTGCGGCCCGCTGTTACGTCCGTTGCAGGGCTGTCACCATGGTCGGCGGCTGGAATTTCCGCAGTTTTCCGGGGTCTGTCGCATCATTCCAGCAGACGGCCGGCACCGCTGTTGTACAGACTTGCTGGCCCGCGCGCTGACGGGGCAAGCAGTCATGCGGGCATCGGCGTCGCTTCAGCATCTGCGGTCGTGACGGCCGAAACATTCAGCGATCCGTGCCGACACAATGCCGAAACAGCGCCGGCGCTATTTGCCGGCGCCGCAACGAGTGACGGGTGAAACAGCTGCTGCCGTTGTCGGAAAACCGGATTGGAAAGGTTTGGAATATGGATTTGTATTCTCTCTTCAAGTTGCTGCACATCGTCGCCGCCGTCGTTTGGGCCGGCGGCGGTTTTGCGCTGATGCTGCTTGCCTTTCGCGCCGACCGCGCAGGCAATGTCGAGGGCATGCTGCAAGCCATGGGCTCGATTGGTCAGCTGGGTAAGCGACTGTTCGTGCCGGCGTCGCTGGCGACCCTGGTGTTCGGGCTCATCATGTGCACGTTCTGGGTCGGCTTCCGTGACTTGTGGGTCGTCATCGGCCTTGCCGGCTACGCGACGACGTTTTTGGTTGGAACGCTCATTTTCCAGCCGACCGGTGACCGCATGGCGGCGATGATCGCCCGCGACGGTGTAACGCCTGCCGCGCTCGACCAGGGCCGGCGCATCCTCAAGGTCGCGCGCTTCGACTATGCGGTGATGCTCATCATTGTCGCCGACATGGTGCTCAAGCCGACGCTGTCGGACGTGCCTGTCCTGTCGGCCATGGCGGTTCTTTTCGTCGCGGGCGCATGGGCCGCCTTCGGCAGCCAGCGCGGAGTGGCAGTGCCGGCTGCTTGAAAGGAGCCGGCGCCGGTACGGACGCCGCCTCTCGTTCTACTGTCTACCCCTTGGCCATGTCGCGCAGGCGGAACTTCTGGATTTTGCCAGTCGAGGTCTTGGGGATCTCGGCGAAGATCACTGCCTTCGGCACCTTGAAACGGGCAAGCAGCGAACGGCAATGCTCGATGATCTCGGCCTCCGTCGCTTCCTTGCCCGGCTTCAGCTCGACATAGGCTATGGGCACCTCGCCCCATTTGTCGTCCGGCCTTGCCACCACGCCGCAGGAGGCAACGGCGGCGTGCTTGTAGAGCGCGTCCTCGACCTCGATCGAAGAGATGTTTTCGCCGCCGGAGATGATGATGTCCTTGGAGCGGTCCTTGAGCTGGATGTAGCCGTCGGGATGCATCACGCCGAGGTCGCCGGAGTGGAACCAGCCGCCGGCGAAGGCCTCGTCGGTGGCCTTCCTGTTCTTGAGGTAACCCTTCATGACGATGTTGCCGCGGAACATCACCTCGCCGATGGTCTCGCCGTCATCGGGCGTCTTCTCCATGGTCTCGGGATCCATCACCGTCAGGTCTTCGAGCGCGGCATAGCGCACGCCCTGCCGCGCCTTCCTGGCCGTGCGCGGACCTTTTTCCAGCTCGTCCCATTCGCCGTGCCATTCGTTGACGACGGCGGGGCCATAGGTCTCGGTCAGGCCGTAGAGGTGGGTGACGGCGAAGCCGGCATCGGCCATGCCGGAAAGTACGGCTTCAGGCGGTGGTGCTGCGGCGGTGTTGAAGGTCACCAGTTGCGGAAACGCGCGCTTTTCTTCGTCCCTGGCATTGATCAGCAACGACATGACGACAGGCGCACCGCAGAGATGGGTGACGCCTAGGTCGGCGATGGCGTCGTAGATCTGCTTGGCGCGCACCCAGCGCAGGCAGACATGCGTGCCGGCCTGGACCGCGAGCGTCCAGGGAAAGCACCAGCCGTTGCAGTGGAACATCGGCAGCGTCCAGAGATAGACGCAGTGCTTGGCCATGCCGGCATGGATGGTGTTGGTGTAGGCCATCAGAGCGGCGCCGCGGTGATGGTAGACCACGCCCTTGGGATTGCCTGTCGTGCCCGAGGTGTAGTTGAGCGAGATGGCGTCCCACTCGTCATCCGGCATCGACCAGGCGAAGGTCTCGTCGCCCGAGCCCACAAAGGCCTCGTAGTCGATCGTGCCGATGCGTTCACCCTTGGGGTAGGGCGCGTCGGCGGGATATTCGGGGTCGTCATAGTCGACGACCAGCGGCTTGACCCTGGCAAGCGCCAGCGCCTCCTTGACCACGCCGGAAAACTCGCGGTCGACGATCAGGAGCTTGGTCTCGGCATGGTCGAGCTGGAACGCGATGATCGCCGCATCGAGCCTGGTGTTGAGCGAATGCAGCACGGCCTTGGTCATCGGCACGCCGAAATGCGCTTCGAGCATCGGCGGCGTGTTGGACAGCATCACCGTTACAGTGTCGCCCTTGCCGATACCGGTCTTCGCCAGTGCGGAGGCGAGTTTCAGCGAGCGCTGCCACCACTGGCGGTAAGTTGTGCGGCGGTCGCCGTGAATGATCGCTGCATGATCGGGAAAGGTCTTCGCCGCCCGTTCGAGAAAGCTCAGCGGTGTCAGCGGCTGGTGGTTGGCGGGGTTCTTGTCGAGGTTTTCCTCGTATGGCCGACCCATCGGTGTTCTCCCTGATCTGCCGCATCAAGATAAGAGACTGGCAGCATCGCCCTCAAATGAATTCGGCGATCCCGTCATAAAGCAGTTTCAGCGCCACGATTGCTACCGTGGCGTAGGTGAAGGGGTAGAAGATTTCCGGACGCATCCGCCTGACGAGCCAGGCGCCGGCAAGCGTCGCCAGGGGCGCCAGCGGCATCAGTGCCAGCGAGGCGGTGAGGTTGGCGGTATCGAACTGGCCGAGGGCGAAGTAGGGGACCAGCTTGATGGCATTGGTCACGGCAAAGAAGATGACGCTGGTGCCCGTCAGCACCTTCGGGTCCATCCGCAGCGGCAATGTGTAGACCTGGAAAGGCGGGCCGCCGACATGGGCAACGAAGCTGGTGAAACCGGCGACCGAGCCCCAGAAGGCGGCGGCGATGCCGTTCGGTTCGGCCTTGTGGTCGGCGCCGTGGCGCAGGCTGGTGTAGATCCAGCGCGCAACGAAGACGAAGGCGATGGCGCCGACGATGAAGCGCACATTGTCCGCCGTCACCACCGAGGCCATCAGCCAGCCGATGCCGATGCCGACGATCGAACCCGGCAGCATCTGCCATAGGATCGTGCGGTCGAAGACGCCGCGCCAGCTCCACAGCGACACGACGTCCATCAGGATCAGGATGGGAAGAAGGATGGCGGCGGCCTGCACCGGCGACATCACCAGCGCCATCAGCGGCACGCCGACGAATCCGACCGCGCCGCCGAAGCCGCCCTTGGACAGGCCGACGAGAATCACCGCCGGCACCGCCGCCGCGTAAAACCACGGATCGAGCAGAAGCGAAGTCATGGACAGCCGCCTTTCGCGTCCGCAATAGCCGCACGGCAGCGCCTTGGCGAGTGCCGCGCCAATCTTTTCATATGCTTGGGTTCAGCTGCGTGTCCTGTTCAACGGCACCACTTTGTTCTATGCCCCAATGCAAACATGATCGCCTTGCATAGGCGTCGAGCACCGGATCGAAGAACATGAACCCAAATACGCCGCCCAATCGCTGCCGCATCGTGCTGATTGCGCCGCCCTCGGTGCAGCCCGGGGATGTCGAGGCCGCGCTTGCCGGCGGCGACGTCGCTTCGCTCATCCTTCCCGCCGAGGGCACCGATGAGGTGTCCTTCCAGAACTTCGCCGAAAAGGTAGCAGCTGCGGCACGCGAAGCCGGCGTGGCCGTGGTGGTCGCCGGCGACACCCGCGTTGCCGGCCGCATCCAGGCCGACGGCATCCATGTCGAGGGCAAGAAGGCGGCTCTCGCCGAAGCCGTCGAACATTACCAGGAGCGCATGATGGTCGGCGTCGGCGGTGCCAAGACGCGCGACGATGCGCTGGAACTCGGCGAGGAGCGGCCCGACTACATCTTCTTCGGCCGCTTCGGCTACGACAACAAGCCCGAGCCCCATTCGCGCAACCTCTCGCTCGGCCAATGGTGGGCCGAGATGATCGAGATCCCCTGCATCGTGATGGCCGGCTCCGAGCTCGCCTCTGTCGAGGCGGTAGCGGCGACAGGCGTGGAATTCGTCGCGCTGTCGTCGGCGGTGTTCGGCGAAGGCATCGATCCGCGCGAGGCGGTGGCTCGCGCCAATGCGCTGCTCGACGAGACTGCGCCGCACTTCGAGGGCTGAGGATGGACCGTTCGCGCTTCCTTGCCGCGCTTCTGTGCCTGGGCTTCGGGCTCGAGCCCGCGATTGCCGTCGAAAGCGCGCCTGTCCCGCCGTCCGACCAAGGTGCGGTTCCCTCACTTGGCAAGCCTGTCGACATCGTCGACCCCAGCCGCTTCGGACCTGCGCCGACGCCCGAGGCGGTGCCGGCACTGCAGCCCGCTCCGGCTGCTCCCGCCACGCCTGATCTCGGCGCCAATCCGGCGGCCAAGGCGCCCGACGGCATCGACCCCAACCGTTTTGGCGGCAAGCATTCGGACGAGGCCTATGGCGCCTTCCAGCGTGGACTCTACAAGACGGCCTACAATCTGGCGCTGCCACGGGCCGAGGCGGGAGACTCCGCCGCCCAGACGTTGATTGCCGAAATCCTGTCGCGCGGCCTGGGTGTGGCGCGCAACGATTCCGAGGCAGCCAAGTGGTACGAGCGCGCCGCCGAACAGGGCGTTCCCGAAGCGCAGTTCCAATATGCGCTGCTGCTGCTCGATGGGAAATACGTCACCCGCGACGACAAGGCCGCCAATGCCCTGATGCAGGCCGCGGCCGAGGCCGGCAACCGGCTCGCCCAGTTCAACTATGCCCAGATGTTGGTGCAGCGCGAGCCAGGCGGCCGGGGCCTGGAGAAGGCCGTGCCCTATTATGAACGGGCCGCGGCGACAGGGCTCGCGGACGCGCAATATGCGATGGCCCAAGTGCTTGGCAACGGCGTCGGCGGCAAGCTGCGCGACGACAAGCAGGCAAGGCTGATGCTCGTCCGCGCGGCACGCCAGAACTACGACACCGCCCAGTTCGACCTTGGCCTGTGGATGGCCGACGGCCGCGGCGGCGACCGCGACCTGAAGTCGGCTTTCGGCTGGATGAAGCTCGCCGCCGACAGCGGCAATGTCGCGGCGCAGAACCGGCTCGCCAAGTTCTATATGGGGGGCATCGGCGTCGATCCCGATCCGATCCTCGCCGGCGCGTGGTACATCAATGCCCGCCGTGCCGGGCTCAACGATCCCGAGATGGACGACTTCCTGCGCGGCCTGACCGACGTCGAGATGAAACAGGCGCTGGAGCGCGCCAACCGCATCCGCTGAGATCAGCGAAAATCGCGACTTCTCTTGCCTAAAAAGCCATTTTGTGGTCTTGGAGGCGCCGATAGCGCCCCTTCCGGCGCAAACCTCTCTTCCGGAATCCAATCATGGCCAAGATCAACGGCAACGAAATCCGTCCCGGCAACGTCATCGAGCATGACGGCGGCCTCTGGGTGGCGGTCAGGACCAATCACGTCAAGCCCGGCAAGGGCGGCGCCTACAATCAGGTCGAACTCAAGAACCTCATCAACGGCACCAAGCTCAACGAGCGTTTCCGCTCGGCCGAGACGGTCGAAAAGGTTCGCCTCGAGCAGAAGGACTTTTCGTTCCTCTACGAGCAGGGCGATGCGCTGGTGTTCATGGACACCGCTAGCTACGAGCAGCTCGAACTGCTCAAGGATTTCGTCGGCGACCGCGCCGCCTTCCTGCAGGACGGCATGATGGTCACGGTCGAGCTCTATGACGAGCGTCCGATTGGCATCGCGCTGCCCGACCAGGTGACGCTGACGATCACCGAGGCCGACCCGGTCGTGAAGGGCCAGACGGCCGCTTCGTCCTACAAGCCGGCGGTGCTGGAAAACGGCGTCCGCGTGCTGGTGCCGCCCTTCATCTCGTCGGGCGAGCGCATCATCGTCGACACCAATGAGATCACCTACGTCCGCCGCGCGGATTGAGCACGGTAACGGAGAGGTCTAGATAATGGCGCGTTCAGCGATCCTAAATGTCATGGTGCAGGCCGCCATGAAGGCCGGCCGCTCGCTGGCTCGCGACTTCGGCGAAGTGCAGAACCTGCAGGTCTCGCTCAAGGGACCTGGCGACTATGTCAGCCAGGCCGACCGCAAGGCGGAAGACATCCTGTTTGCCGAGCTGTCGAAGGCCCGCGCAGGTTATGGCTTCCTGATGGAAGAGCGTGGCGTGGTCGCCGGCGAGGACGACCAGCACCGCTGGATCGTCGACCCGCTCGACGGCACCACCAACTTCCTGCACGGCATTCCGGTGTTCTCGATCTCGATCGCGCTGGAACGCCAGGGCCAGATCGTCGCCGCGGTCGTTTACAACCCGGCGATGGACGAACTCTACACCGCCGAACGCGGTGGCGGTGCCTTCCTCAATGACCGCCGCCTGCGCGTCTCCGGCCGCACCAAGCTTTCCGACGCGGTCATCGGTTGTGGCGCACCGCATCTCGGCCGCGGCCATCATGGCAACTTCCTGCTCGAGCTGCGCAACGTCATGGGCGAGGTCGCGGGCATCCGCCGCCTCGGCTCGGCGGCGCTCGATCTCGCCTATGTCGCTGCCGGCCGCATGGACGGCTTCTGGGAGACGGCATTGTCGCCCTGGGACGTCGCAGCCGGCATCCTTCTCGTGCGCGAAGCCGGCGGCTTCGTCTCCGACGACAAGGGCGGCCAGGACATGCTCGATGGCGGCTCGATCGTCGTCGGCAACGAGACCATCCACCGCGCGCTGCTCAAGACCCTGAAGAAGCCGGTCACGCCGCGCTGATCCGCCGCGCAGCGCACTGCTTGCGCATCGTGCCTGCGCCTGCCCATATTAGGCAAGGCGCAGGGACGAGCGATGACGGACAATCTCCGCAAGCCTGAGACAGCTGTGCCCTTCATCGGGCGCTACAGCCATTCGCGCGCCGAACTCATCGCCGACGGCGTGGTCCACGCGATCGGCATCCTGCTCGCCGTCGCCGCCGGTTCGGTGCTGCTTTCGATCTCCGCATTCTACACCGCCACCGGCGAATATCTCGCCGCCGTGGTTTTCGTGGTGGCGCTGCTGACCGTGCTTTCGGTGTCGTGCGCCTACAATCTGTGGCCGATCTCGCCGGCCAAGTGGGTGCTGCGCCGCTTCGACCATGCCGGCATCTACCTGTTGATCGCCGCCACCTACACGCCGTTCCTGGCCCAACTCGAGGACCGCGTCACGGCAGGGTGGATGGCGGGTATCGTCTGGTCGGCGGCCATCGCCGGCATGGCGATCAAGCTTTTCCTGCCCGGCAGGCTCGACCGGCTGGCGGTCGCCTTCTATCTCGCCATGGGCTGGAGCGGCGTCGTCATCCTGCGCCCGCTGGTCGCAACACTGCCTTCGGCAACGCTGTGGCTGCTGTTTGCCGGCGGCATGGTCTATTCCTGCGGCGTGATCTTCTATGCCTGGCAGCGTCTGCGTTTCCAGAGTGCCCTATGGCACGGCTTCGTCGTCACCGGAGCGGGCCTTCACGTGGCGGCGATGATCGACCTTCTGGTGGTCGCGCGGCTGTGATCGCGGGACGATGCGCGCCACCAAGCGCAAGCGTCTTTCATTTTCGTCACATTTCCGCTTACAGTCGTGGTCCACTAACGCGTCGGTGCAACTAACAAAAGCACCATGCGTAGATTGAAAGCGGCGAAGCGTCCTTTGCGTGTCCGGATGGATGTGCGACGCTTTGGCCGCGCGGAACTGGAACCGGGGCGCCGATGTCATTCTTGAAATCTCTCGGAGTAGGCAGGGGCTCCGATGTGCTCAACTACGATCCGCATCGCCTGTCCAGTCCGCAGGTGTTCCTGCTGACGATGATGATCTTCCTGGCGATCGTCGCCTTCATAGCGGCAATCCTGACACGGCAGATTTCCAACGCCTTCGTCACCAATCCCGGCCTCAACGGGCTGATCATCGGCGTGCTTGTGGTCGGCATCGGCCTTGCCTTCGTCCAGGTCGGCCGCCTGTTTCGTGAAGTACGCTGGATCAACTCGTTCCGGGCCGGCTCGGAAGTCAACGAACCGGTGCTGCTGGCGCCGATGAAGGCGATGCTCGGCCGTTCGTCGTCGATGGCGTTCTCGACCAGTTCGATGCGGACGATGCTCGATTCGATCGCCACCCGCCTCGACGAAAGCCGCGACGTCTCGCGCTATCTCGTCGGCCTGCTCGTCTTTCTCGGCCTGCTCGGCACGTTCTGGGGCCTGCTCGAGACCATCGGTTCGATCGGCGACACTATCCAGTCGCTCGATCCCGGCACAGGCGATGCCGCCGCGGTGCTCGAAGCGCTGAAGGCGGGGCTCGCCGCGCCGCTGCAAGGCATGGGCACCGCGTTCTCGTCGTCGCTGTTCGGCTTGTCCGGCTCGCTGGTGCTGGGGTTCCTCGATCTCCAGGCCGGTCGCGCCCAGACGCGTTTCTACACCGAGCTGGAAAACTGGCTCTCGACAGTTGCCGACCTCTCCTCCGACATCGTCGTCGCCGATGCCAAGAACGGCTCGACGGACGAGATCCGGGCGCTCAGCGAGCGTTTGCGCAACATGCAGGAGCAGGGCGGGTCGAACCCACGCATCGCCGCTGCCATGGCCAGCCTCGCCGACGGGATTTCGGGCCTCGTCAAGAACATGCGCAGCGAACAGCAGATCATGCGCGACTGGGTCGAGGCGCAATCCGATGAGCAGAAGGCGATGCGCAGCACGCTCGAAAAGATCGCCGACGCCCTCAAGAAAGAGGGAGTCCACTAAGTGGCTCTTGCGCGTGGGCGGCGGGGCGACCGTCGCATCGACTATTGGCCGGGTTTCGTCGATGCGCTGTCGACGCTGCTTCTGGCCATCATGTTCCTGCTCTCGGTGTTCGTGCTGGCGCAGTTCCTGCTCAGCCGCGAAATCTCCGGCAAGGACGAGGTGCTGACCCGGCTCAATTCGCAGATCAACGAGCTGACGCAGCTGCTCGCGCTCGAAAAGTCCAATTCGCAGGACGTCGAGGACGCGCTCGCCAACCTTCAGGCATCGCTGTCGGCTGCGGAGAGCGAAAAGAGCCGGCTCGAACAGTTGTTGTCCCAGGGATCCGGTGCCGGCGCCGAGGCTACGGCGCGGATCGGTTCGCTGACCGGCGAACTCGACAGCGAACGCCAGATCAGCCAGCGCGCACTCAGCCAGGTCGAGCTGCTCAACCAGCAGATCGCCGCCCTGCGCCGGCAAATCGGTGCCCTCGAAGAGGCGCTCAACGCTTCAGAGACCCGTGACAAGGAATCCAACACCAAGATCGCTGATCTTGGCCGCCGCCTGAACGTGGCGCTGGCCCAGCGTGTGCAGGAACTCAACCGCTACCGCTCCGACTTCTTCGGCCGCCTGCGCGAGATCCTGTCCGACCGCGAAAACATCCGCATCGTCGGCGACCGTTTCGTGTTCCAGTCGGAAGTGCTGTTCCCGACGGGCTCCGAGCAGATCAACGAGGCAGGCCAGGGCGAGATGAAGAAGCTGGCCGATGCCATCCTCGAACTGCAGAAGGAAATCCCACCGGAGATCAACTGGGTGCTGCGCGTCGACGGCCACACCGACAACATCCCGCTGTCGGGCACCGGCCGCTATCGCGATAACTGGGAGCTTTCGTCGGCGCGCTCGACCTCGGTGGTGAAATTCCTGATCGAAAATGGCGTGCCGGCCAACCGACTGGTCGCGGCCGGCTTCGGCGAGTTCCAGCCGCTGGACGAAAGCGGCACCGATGAGGCGCGCTCCAGGAACCGACGCATCGAACTCAAGCTCACCGAGCGATAGGGCGGCACCCGCAACAACGGAACCGGGCGAACCCGGTCTCAATATTTCGTGTGCGAGAAGCCTGCCTCATCCGCGGCGGTGGTGCGGCATTGGCAGCGCGATTGTGGCGGCCAAGATTATCTTTTCTTAATTGGGCTTCCCGGCTGCGCGAACCTAGACTCCAGATGCAGTCCGGGAACCGCCGGCGACGACCTCCCGCCGCGACACGACGGAACTTGACGGGCTGCGATCGACGGGACGCCAGTTGTAACGCGACCCGCAAGTTCGGGAGACGCAATCATGCGCTCTTTGACCCTCAAGGCGGCGCTTGCCGCATTCCTCGTCTCGGCTCCTCTCGGCATCGCCTTCGCGGCACCCATGCACGAGCCGCATTTCCGTTCGTCGGACCATGACGACAGCGACGCACCTCCGCCCACGACCTATGTCACTGGCGGACAGCTGAGCGCCGTGCTCAACGATCTTCGCGACGCTGATGCGCGCATCCAGTCCGACCAGCACCTCAAGCTGATCACGCCGACAGAGGCACGCGGGCTGGAAGCGCAGGCGGCAACGATCCGCAAGGCGGCGGTTGCCGACTCAGTGCGCGACGGCGGCATGATCCCGGCAGGCGAATACCACCAGCTGATGGCGCGGATCTCAGGCCTGGACGATCAGGTTGGCCACGACGCCTTCCGCGGCTAGTCTCGTTACAGTCCTTGTCAGGCGCCTTCGGTGCAAGCTGGGGGCGCCTTTTTGGCGTCAGGCTACCAGCCGATCCAGAGGGCGGCGAGAGCCAGCACGGCCGGCACGGTCTGGATGTAGAGGATCTTGCGGCTGACGGTGGCCGCGCCATAAAGGCCGGCGATGGCGATGCAGAGCAGGAAGAATATCTTCACCTGGAAGCCTGCCTCGCCCAGCCACAGGCCCCAGATCAGGCCTGCGGCGAGAAATCCGTTGTAGAGCCCCTGGTTGGCGGCCAACACCTTGGAGGCCGTGGCGAAATCGGGCTTCAGGCCGAACGCCTTGTGGCCGCGCGGCGTGTCCCACAGCACCATTTCGAGATAGACGATGTAGAGGTGGATCAAGGCCACCAGCCCGACCAGGATGTTCGCAAGCATAGCCGTCCCCCTTCGATCTCCGGGATGACTTGAGCATGCCGGCTGCCGCACCGGCAAGTGGTGGACCAGCCGAACAGTCTTGCGAATGCGCGCGCTTTGGTATCCTCTCGCCGCGATTTTGAGACAGAGGAAGAGCCATGTCCTTCGCAAAACTTGACGAACTCGGCCGCAAGCTCGAAGCGCTGGAGCACGCGCTCGCCATTCTCGGCGCCGACGAGGCCACCCACATGGCGGTGGGCGGCGGCGCCAAGCGCGCCGAAGCGCTGTCGGCGCTCGCCGGCATGCATCATCGCCAGGCGACCGCACCCGAAATCGCCGATTGGATCGCCGCCGCCGAAGCGGAAACGCTCAACGACGAGCAGGCCGTGGCACTGCGGGAGTTCCGCCGCCAGTACACCAACATGACCTGCCTGCCGTCGGAGTTCGTCGAACGCCAGACCTCGGCGCGCCTGCGCTGTGAGCAGTTGTGGCGCGACCTGCGCGCCAAGAACGACTGGGCCGGATTCCAGCCGGCGCTGGAGGGCATAGTCACGCTGGTGCGCGAGGAGGCCGCCCTGCGTTCGGAAGCGCTTGGTCTCGCGCCCTACGATGCGCTGATGGAACAGTACGATCCCGGCAACCGCACCGCCGACATCACGCCCGTGTTCACCGACCTCAAGGCATTCCTCAGGGATTTCGTGCCAGAAGCACTGGCAGTGCAGCAAGAGCGCTGCGCCAAGAACCCGCCGCGTGCCCTGTCAGGCGTCTATGCCGTCGAGCGCCAGCGTGAGCTTGGTCTTGCGATGATGGGCGCCGTCGGTTTCGACCTCACTCGCGGTAGCCTGTCGGTGTCGCATCATCCGTTCTGCGGCGGCGTGCCGTCGGACGTGCGCATCACCACGCGCTACAAGACCTCCGACTTCCTCTCGGCACTGATGGGCGTGCTGCACGAGACCGGCCATGCGCTCTACGAGCAGAACCTGCCGGAAGCCTGGGCGCACTGGCCACTCGGCAAGGCGCGCGGCATGGCCGTGCACGAGAGCCAGAGCCTGTTCGTCGAAAAGCAGCTCGGCCGCAACCCGGCCTTCTGGCACTGGGCGCTGCCCATGGTCGAGCAGCATCTCGGCGAGCGTTGGACGATCAACGAGATCCTGCCCCACGTCCATCATGTCGAGCGCGGCCTGATCCGCGTCGACGCCGACGAGGTCACCTATCCGCTGCACGTCATCCTGCGCTACGAGCTGGAGCAGGAGCTCGTTTCGGGCCGCCTGGCTGTGTCCGACCTGCCCGAGGCATGGGACGCCAAGATGCGCGAGTATCTCGGACTGTCGACCATCGACAATCCGGCGGACGGGCCGATGCAGGACGTGCACTGGCCGAGCGGCGCCTTCGGCTATTTCCCGTCCTACACGCTGGGCGCGATGATGGCAGCGCAGCAATGGGCGGCCATCATCAAGGCGCATCCATCGGTCGACGACGAGATCGCGCGCGGCCACTTCGACACCGTCAACAACTGGCGCCACGACAAGATCTGGTCGCAGGCCTCGCTCTGGTCGACGCCGGACCTGCTCGAACGCGCCACGGGCGAGAAGCTAAATGCGGCGCATTTCACTGCGCATCTGAAAAAGCGCTACGGAGCATAATATCTCTGCTTCATCAGGCCTCCGCTTTGACACGGAGGCCTTTCATCTGCCGCAGCGGAACATCTGCGCCGCGACTTTCTGCTTGATCCTGAAAATCATTGCCCGAAACTCCCCGCAACACCAAAGACCTTGGGAGGGGCAGGTGGCGGATCATGCGGATGCGATCGTCATAGGCGGCGGGCTGGCCGGCCTTGTCGCCGCGGCCGAACTCGCCGACGCCGGCAAGCGCGTCATCATCCTCGAGCAGGAAGGCGAGAACTCGCTCGGCGGCCAGGCGTTCTGGTCGCTCGGTGGCCTGTTTTTCGTCGACAGCCCCGAGCAGCGCTGGATGCGGATCAAGGACAGCCGCGAACTCGCCTTGCAGGACTGGCTGGGTTCGGCGCAGTTCGACCGACCCGAAGACCACTGGCCGCGCAGGGTGGCCGAAGCCTTCATCGATTTCGCGGCCGGCGAGATGCGGCCCTGGCTGCATGCGCAGGGCATGCGCTGGTTTCCGGTCGTCGGCTGGGCCGAGCGTGGCGGCGCGGCAGCCCACGGCCACGGCAATTCGGTGCCGCGCTTCCATGTCACCTGGGGCACCGGGCCTGGCGTACTGGCGCCATTTTTGCGCCGCGTCCGCGAGCACGCGGCCGCCGGCCGAATCGCGCTCAAGTTCCGGCACCGGGCGAGCCGTCTCATCAAGACGGGCGGGGCCGTCAGCGGCGTTTCCGGCGAAATCCTGGAACCCTCCACCGTCGACCGCGGCCGGCAATCCGGCCGCACGGTGGCCGGCGCGTTCGAGTTCCACGCGGGCGCAGTGATTGTCACATCAGGCGGCATCGGCGGCGATCATGAGCTCGTGCGCAAGGCATGGCCCGCCGAGCGCCTCGGCCCTGCGCCGAAGAAGATGGTGGCCGGCGTGCCGCATCACGTCGACGGCCGCATGATCGCCATCACGGAAGCCGCCGGCGGCACCGTCATCAACCGTGACCGCATGTGGCACTACACCGAGGGTGTGACCAACTGGAACCCGATCTGGCCGAACCACGGCATCCGCATCCTGCCCGGGCCGTCGTCGATGTGGTTCGATGCGCTTGGCGAGCGGCTCGAGGCGCCGTTCCTGCCCGGCTTCGACACGCTGGGCACGCTCAGGCGCATCCTGTCCACCGGCCACGAATACTCATGGTTCGTCCTGACCCAGAAGATCATCAAGAAGGAGTTCGCGCTGTCAGGCTCCGAGCAGAATCCTGACTTGACCTCCGGGCGCTGGATCGAGGTGCTGAAGAGCCGCCGGGCCAAGGGCGCACCGCCGTCGGTCGAAGCCTTCAAACAGCATGGCGAGGATTTCGTCGTGCGCGACAACCTGCGTGATCTCGTTGCCGGCATGAACGCGCTTGCCGGGAACAGCCTGATCGACCATGACCGCCTCCACGCCCAGATCGCGGCGCGCGACCGCGAGATCGACAATCCGTTCTGCAAAGACGCCCAGGTCACCGCCATCCATGGGGCGCGGAAATATCTTGGCGACCGGCTGGTGCGCACGGCCAAGCCGCACAAGATCCTCGACCCTGCAAACGGCCCGCTGATCGCCGTGCGGCTCAACATGCTGACACGCAAGACGCTGGGCGGCCTGCACACCAATCTGGATGGCCAGGTGCTCGACGCCTCGGGCGAACCCGTTCCGGGTCTTTACGCTGCGGGCGAGGTCGCCGGCTTCGGCGGCGGCGGCTACCACGGCTACAATGCTCTGGAAGGCACCTTCCTCGGCGGCTGCATTTTCTCAGGCAGGAATGCGGGAAGGCATGTCGCTCGAGGCTGAGCCTTTCGCCAAAAGCTGGCACGGTACGGTCCATTGACGACACCAGCCATTTTCCCGAATGTCCACCGACACGATCAAGCAATGAGAACATCCCGATGACCGTTCAGTCCGCCCACAGCTACCGCACCGTTCCGCTGCCCGACTTCGAAGAGAAGCCGATCGAGGAGATGCGCGCCGGAGCCCAGGCGTTCTACGACGAGATCCGTACACGCCACACCGTGCGGGATTTCTCGACGCGGCCGGTGCCGCGCGACATCATTGAAACCTGCATCATGGCGGCCGGTACCGCGCCCAATGGCGCCAACCACCAGCCCTGGCATTTCGCCGTCATCGGCGATGCCGAGATCAAGCGCCAGATCCGCGAGGCGGCCGAGGTCGAGGAGCGCGCTTTCTATGAAGGCCGCGCCGGCGAGGAGTGGCTCAAGGCGCTGGCGCCGCTCGGCACCGATGCCTCCAAGCCGTTTCTGGAAGAGGCGCCGTGGCTGATCTGCATCTTCGGAGAGCGCAGGAGCCGATCGGCCGACGGCGTCACGCGCAAGAACTACTACGTGCCGGAATCGGTCAGCATCGCCACCGGCTTCCTGATCGCCGCACTCCACCGTGCCGGGCTTGCCACGCTCACGCACACGCCCAACCCGATGAGTTTCCTCAACCATATCTGCGGCCGCGATCCGCACGACAAGCCCTACATCCTGATGGTCGTCGGCTACCCCAAGGAAGGCGCCACCATCCCGGCCCATGCAATGGACAAGCGGCCATTGTCGGAGATTGCGACCTTCCTGTGAGGCGTTATTCCGCGGCGAACGAGCGAAGCGCCAAGGGCTTCCGAACTACTCCGCCGCCCCCTGGAAAGCGCCGGCGCCGGCATGGAACTGCAGCCTGGCGAGACGGGCATAGATGCCGCCCTTGGCGACCAGGCTCTGGTGCGTGCCTTCCTCGACGATTGCGCCGCCATCCATGACCAGGATGCGGTCGGCCTTCAGCACCGTCGCCAGCCTGTGGGCGATGACGATGGTGGTGCGGCCCTGCATCAGGTGTTCGAGCGCCGTCTGCACCTGCTTTTCGCTCTCGGCGTCGAGGGCCGAAGTTGCCTCGTCGAGCAGCAGGATCGGCGCGTCGCGCAGGATGGCGCGGGCGATGGCGATGCGCTGGCGCTGGCCGCCCGAGAGCGTCACACCACGCTCGCCTACTTGCGTTTCATAGCCGTCCTGCAGCTTTTCGATGAAACCGTCGGCCAGGGCCGCCTTGGCTGCGGCTTCGATCTCCGGACGCGATGCGCCGGGCCGGCCGAAGCCGATATTCTCGGCTGCCGTGCTGGCAAATACCGTCACGTCCTGGGGCACGATGGCGATGCGCTCGCGCACCGCCTGCGGATCGGCCTTTTGCAGGTCGACGCCGTCGATCAGCACGGAACCGTTCTCAGGGTCGTAGAAGCGCAGCAGAAGCGAAAACACGGTGCTCTTGCCGGCACCGGAAGGGCCGACGATGGCGACCGTTTCACCCGGCTTGACGACGAAGCTCAGCCCGTGCACGGCGGCGCGGTCCGGTCGGACCGGGTAGGAGAAGGTTACGTCGCGGAATTCGATCGCGCCGGTGCTCTTGGCGGGCAGGGCGACAGGCGAGGCCGGTGCGGCGACGGTTGGCTTTTCGGCCAGGATCTCGGTGATGCGCTCGGCGGCACCTGCAGCGGAACTCAGTTCGCCCCACACTTCCGACAGGCTGCCCAGCGCGCCGGCGGCGAAGACCGAATAGAGCAGGAACTGGCCGAGCGTGCCCGGCGACAGCGTGCCGTCGAGGACGTCGCGCGAGCCGAACCACAGCACCGCCACGACCGAGGCGAAGATGGTGAAGATGGCAAAGAAGGTCAGCACCGAACGCGCCAGCACCGAGGCACGGGCCGCGCTGAAGGCCGTTTCAACCGCGGCGGCAAACTTGCCTGTCACCAGCCGTTCGTTGGTGAAGGCCTGAAGCGTGCGGATCGCTCCGATCTGCTCACTGGCAAAGGCGGTGGCGTCGGCCAGCGTATCCTGCGCCGTGCGCGACTTGCGCCGCACCGAGCGGCCGAAGGCGACGAGCGGCAACACGATCAGCGGGATCGCCGCGATCACCAGGCCCGAAAGCTTTGGGCTGGTCACCACCATCATGGCGAGTGCGCCAAGGAAAAGGATGAGGTTGCGCAGAGCGACCGAGGCGGTGGCCCCGACGGCGGCCTTGATCTGGGTGGTGTCGGCGGTCAGCCGCGAGACGATCTCGCCCGACATTGCCGTGTCGAAGAAGGCCGGCGACAGGCTGGTGACGTGGGTGAAGACGTCGCGGCGGATGTCGGAGACGACGCGCTCGCCCAGCGTGATGACGAAAAAATAGCGGCAGGCTGAGGCCAGCGCGAGCAGGGCCGCGATCGCCACCAGCATGGCGAAATACTGGGCGATGAAGGTCGAATCGACCGAGGAGAAACCGTGGTCGATCATGCGGCGCACGGCGAGCGGCAGGGTCAGCGTGGTGACGGCGGCGGCAACCAGCGAAATGATGGCGCCGACGACAAGCCTGGGGTAGCGATAAAGATAGGGTGACAGGCGATTCAACGGGCGGAGCGAACGCCGGCGCTCTTCGTTGGCGGCCGTTGTCGTGTTCGCCATGATGTTTCCCTCTCGGCCGCGGCCCATTTGCCGGCTGCGCGGCCTTGTGATTCGAAATCGGCTGATGTATAGGCACGCCGACCGTTTCTGAAGCCTTGGCCTATCTAGCCGTGGCTTCGAATTTTCGAAAGAGGCGCATCGCCGCAGGATACCTGCGCAAGCCGCGCCGCGACAGCAGGAACAGAGCGATGAAAGCCGATATCCATCCCGACTACCACGCCATCAAGATCGTCATGACCAATGGCACCGAATACATGACCCGCTCCACCTGGGGCAAGGAAGGCGATACGATGAACCTCGATATCGATCCTACCACGCACCCGGCCTGGACCGGCGGCCAGCACAACCTGCTCGACCGCGGCGGTCGTCTGTCGAAGTTCAAGAAGCGCTACGAAGGCCTCGGCATCTAAGCCGACCTGTATCGCCGGCTATCAAGAACCCGCCCTCGTGGCGGGTTTTTTTGTTGTGCAAGTCAGCAGGCGCATGAAGACGGGCACGGCGTCGACGCCCTCCCTCCCCCTTGTGGGGAGGTATAAAGGGTGGGGTATGTCACCTCTTCTCGGTCTGCCGGCTGAATTGGTGAGCGCGAACTACCCCCAACCCGTACCCCTCCCCACAAGGGGGAGGGGAACCTCGTCTACAGCGCCGCGATCTCCCTCAGTGCCATCGTTTTGTAGTCGGCCACCAGCAGATCGCCTTCGGCGCGTTCGACAGATATGGCGAGCCGCATCGCCGATTCCCCCAGCGACATGATCAGGAACGCCTTGCGCTCGATTTCGGCCGCATCGACGGCGGGCGCGACGCGCCGCCACGCCTCGGCCAGAAGCGCGCCATTGGCCCTGGAGTCGCGCATGTCGATGTCGCGTAGCGCCTTGTCGGCCTGTGTTCCCGACCAGATGTCGCGCATCACCGGCTCGGCCAGGAAGATGCCGTAATAGACGTCGATCAGCCCGCCGAATGCTTCGATCAGGCCCTTCATGTCGCGCACTCCGGCAAGGCCGTCGGCGATGCAGGCGCGGCCTTCGGCGTTGTAGCGTTCGGCCAGGGTGCGGATGATTGCGCCCTTGTCGGGAAAATACTGGTAAAGCGAGCCGATCGATACGCTGGCGCGTTCGGCCACTTCCCCCATCCGCATGGCGTCGCTGCCGCCTTCCGAGATCAGCGCGCGTGCCGCTTGCAGCATGCGCTCGACGCGCTCCTGGCTGCGCTTCTGGCTCGGCGCGCGCCGCAGGGCCTGGCCTGAGTTGTCCTCAATCGCTTCCATGTTCTTTTGCCCGCAACGAATCCGCTTGACCTCCATAATATGAGGGTTTATCACATTTGCAAATGTGAGCATTGCTCACGTTAGAGAAGGAGGCCAAAATGACTGTAACCCAGCAAAGCATGAAGCCCATTCTGATCCTTGGCGGCACCGGCAAGACCGGCCGCCGCATCGCAGAACAGCTTGTCGCGCGCGACCTGCCCGTCCGCATCGGTTCGCGTGGCAGTACTCCGTCCTTCGATTGGGAAAACCGCGCCACCTGGGCCGGCGCGCTCGAGGGCGTCGGCGCGGTCTACGTGTCCTACTATCCCGACCTCGCGGCGCCGGGAGCCTCAGAGGCTGTTGGCACGTTCGCCGAGCTTGCCGTCGCCATGGGGGTCAAGCGCCTCGTACTCCTGTCCGGCCGCGGCGAGCCCGAGGCACAGCGGGCGGAGGAAATGGTCAAGCAGTCCGGCGCCGAATGGACGATCCTGCGCTGCAGCTGGTTCATGCAGAATTTCAGTGAGAGTTTCATGCTCGATGCGGTGCTGGCGGGCGAGGTGGCCTTGCCGGTGGGGGCAGTCCGTGAACCCTTCGTTGATGCCGACGACATCGCAGATGCGGCCGTCGCTGCCTTCACCGACAACCGCCATATCGGCCAGTTTTACGAACTCACCGGCCCGCGCTTCATGACCTTTGCCGAGGCCGTTGCAGACATTGCCGAGGCGGCCGGCCGCGAAATCCGTTTCGTCGAGCTGACCACCGAGCAGTTCGCTGCACGCCTTGCCGAACAGCAATTGCCCCAGGGTCTCATCGATCTCCTGATGATGCTGTTCACCGAAGTGCTGGATGGCCGCAACGAATATCTTACCGATGGCGTCGAGCGGGCGCTTGGCCGCCCGGCGCGCGATTTCCGCGACTATGCCAGCGCGGTCGCAGCAACCGGTATCTGGGGAGGCGCGAAATGACCGGCATGCTGTTTTCGGCGCTCACCTTCGCCGCCGTGCTCGGCAGCGGCATCGCCGCCGGCCTGTTCTTCATTTTCTCGAACACCATCATGGCATCGCTGGCGCGGCTGCCCGCCGCCCATGGCATTGCCGCCATGCAACAGGTCAACCTCACCATCATCAACCCGTTTTTCATGACGGTGTTCATGGGTATGGTGGCGATATCGCTGGCGCTTGCCGCCAAGGCGGTCCTCGGCTGGAGCGAGGCCGGTTCGGCCTGGTTGCTCGCTGGCAGCCTCGCCTATCTCCTGGGCTGCTTCCTGGTGACGATGGTCTTCAACGTGCCGCTCAACGACGCACTCGCCGCTACCGACCCGGCTAGCGCCGAGGGTGCTGCGCTATGGGCGCGCTATCTCGCCGAATGGCTGCCGTGGAACCACGTCCGCACGGTCGCCTGCCTGGCCTCGCTGGCGTCCTTTGCCATGGCCTTCTCGGCCGCCCGCGGATGAATTTGCGGGGCCAGCCGGAGGATCATCCTCCCGGTCGGCCCGCAATCACGCCTGGCGTCTGGCGCGGTCGATGGCATGCTCGATCAGCCGGCCGACGAGGTCGGGATAGGCAATGCCGCTGGCTCCGAGCGTCTTGGGGTACATGCTGATGTTGGTGAAGCCGGGGATGGTGTTGATCTCGTTGATCAGCGCCGAGCCGTCGGCGCGGACGAAGAAGTCGACCCGGGCCATGCCCTCGCAGCCGAGCGCGAGAAACCCTTTTCGCGACATGTCCTGAAGCTGCCGCGTCGCTGCTTCGGGAAGCTCAGCCGGTATGCGCAAGGCCGCGCCGTCGGCATCGATGTACTTTGCCTCATAGGTATAGAAACCGTGGCTGGCGGCTGGCGCGATCTCGCCCGGCAGCGAAACGGTCAGCGAACCGTCGAGGTTTTCAAGCACACCGAACTCGATCTCGCGGCCGTCGACGAACTCCTCGATCAGCACCTTGCGGTCGTGCTTGAACGCTTCGTCCAAAGCCGCCTTCAACTGCTCGGCGGTACCTGCCTTGCTGACGCCGACAGACGAACCCTGGCGTGCCGGCTTGACGAAAACCGGCAGGCCAAGTGCGGCGGCCACCGCGTCGAATTCCGGCTGCTCTCCGGCATGCACGGCAATTCCCCGCGCCACCGGTACGCCGGCCTCCTTCAGCAGCCGCTTGGCCGCGTCCTTGTCCATCGCGTTGGCGGATCCGAGCACGCCGCAGCCGACATAAGGCACGCCGGCGACTTCGGCCAGGCCCTGCACCGTTCCATCCTCGCCGAACGGGCCGTGCAACACCGGAAACAGCACGTCGATGCTGGGCAACTCGAACGGCGCCTCGCCTTCGGGAACGGCAACCAGCCGGCCCTTGCCGCCGGGCAAAAGGCTCACCTCGGTGCCACGCTCGGGCACGGCCTTGGGCAGCGCGCCGTCGCGGTCGAGTTCGGCCAGCAGCCACTTGCCCTGGCGGCTGACGCCGATCGGCACGACCTCATATCTGGAGGCGTCGATCGCCTTGACCACATTGCTTGCGGACATGATGGAAACGTCGTGTTCGGCGGAACGTCCGCCGAAGAGAACTGCAATGCGCGGTCTCGTGGTCATGAATGCTGTTCCGTTCCTGTGGATTTTCCGGGCAACGCGCGTGCCGTGCGGTGCGGTCCCATGCCCTGGTTGCGCAGGAAATGGAACTTATCTGTGGCGCTGTCGCGGGCCCTGCACGATTTCCGCAGCGGCCGCTCAGGCCGGGTCCTTTGCCTTATGGCCCTTGCGGTCGGAATGGCCGAGGTCGCGCTCGGGGTCGATCATGTCGCGCACCAGCTGCTTGAGCTGGGCCGCGTCGGGGAAACCGCCGTCGCGCTTGCGGTCCCAGATCAGTTCGCCGTTGCAGGTGACGGTGAAGATGCCACCGGTGCCCGGCACCAGCGTCACTTCGCCGAGTTCCTGGCCAAAGGTCGAGAGCAGTTCTTGCGCCATCCAGCCGGCGCGGAGAAGCCACATGCACTGGGTGCAATAGGTGATGCGGATCTGGGGAAGGGTCATCGTGTCCTCAATACGCTCGTTCCAGCGATGCGGTCATAGATCGGATCGCGCTTCTTGGAAACCGAAACGATGATCCAGATCAGCCAGGCGATCTGGATCAGACTGGTGATGGCGGTCGTCACGATGTAGCCTGCGCTCAGCATTTCAGAAACATCTGCACCATCAACGAACAACGAGTTCTCCCACCAGAACGCTGCGATGAATGCGGGGATGACACCGATCATCATTGCCAACTGGCGGGTAACTGCCTTTCGCAACGGTATGCCAACAGTTGATGTCGATTGGACATCTACCGTCCGGATGTTGAGCGCCTGCTTGCCAATCGTGGCACCTCGCCGAGTTTCCATCAGAACGAGATAGGCAAGAAACACTAGGGCTCCGACCCAACTCACATCGAATGCGTCGACCTGGCGACCATCCGGTCCAAGTGAATAGTGCCAGGAAGACATGGATGTCGTGCCGTCGCCCTGGCCGCTTTTGACTACCGTCAGGGCTCGCCAGGCGTTGAGCCCAAAAAACGACGCAGTGCAATCCACACTCAATGTAAAATCGGCGGGGGATGATGGCTCAAGCGTCTGTGGAAGCTGGTTCACCGGCTCGCAGCTAAGGAAAGTCAATCCAAGATTGCCCTGTACTGCGCCATTGGTCTGCAGAAACAAGACGGCTATCAAAACTTGTATTGGTACCAGCAGTATGGCGGCAACGATGGAGTCGATCAGCAACGCGCCTACGCGCCGCCAGAAACCCGCTCGGGCTGGAGCGCCCTCGGTACTTGTCATCTGGATAGTCCCCCTCACCGAAAATGAGGCTTAACCATCCAATTCTGAAACGCAATTGGCGCCCTTCGGCATTCTCCGAAAGGCGCCAATTATATTGTTTACATTGTTGCTTACGCCGCGCTGAGCTTGGCGAGCGTTGCTTCGTCGACTTCGAAGTTGGCGTAGACGTTCTGCACGTCGTCGTCGTCTTCCAGCGTGCCGACCAGCTTCATCAGCGACTGGGCCCGCTCTTCGTCGACAGGGATGTTGTTCTGCGGCTTCCAGATGATCTTCACCGACTCGGCGTCGCCGAGCGAGCTTTCCAGCGCCTTGGACACTTCGCCGAGGTTTTCGAAAGCGCAGGTGATGGTGTGGCCGTCCTCGTCGGACTGCACATCATCGGCGCCGGCCTCGATCGCGGCGTCCATGACCTTGTCGGCGTCGCCGGCCTTGGCGGCATAGACGATCTCGCCGACGCGGTCCCACATGAACGAGACCGAGCCGGTTTCGCCCATCGCACCGCCGGACTTGGTGAAGGCGGCACGCACGTTGGAGGCGGTGCGGTTGCGGTTGTCGGTCAGCGCCTCGACGATGAGGGCCACGCCACCCGGGCCGTAGCCTTCGTAGCGCACTTCTTCGTAGTTCTCGGCGTCGCCCATCGAGGCCTTGGAGATGGCGCGCGCGATGTTGTCCTTGGGCATCGACACGGCCTTGGCGTTCTGTACCGCCAGGCGCAGGCGCGGGTTCATTGTCGCGTCGGGCACGCCGGTCTTTGCGGCAACGGTGATTTCGCGCGCGAGCTTGGAGAACATCTTGGACCGCACCGCATCCTGGCGGCCCTTGCGGTGCATGATGTTCTTGAACTGTGAATGGCCGGCCATGGGACCCCTGTTTGTCGCTTCGGCAGTGTTTGAATGGGCCGCCTTATAGATAAATCGGCTCAATACGTCCAGAGTTTCGGGCTTTCAGGCACTCGCGAAAACGTGACTACGCGCCGCTTGCCTCGGCTGAGATAGTGCGGCCACGCCCCGAACGCACGAGAGCGCCATGCCCGTCCGCCTGTTCGCTGCCTGCCTTGTCGCCCTGTTTGCGCTGGCTCGGCCTGCCGCTGCCGCCGAAGACCCGGTGCCGAGCAGATGCATGGCCATCGCCGAGGCCCTGCCCAAGGCCACCTACGCCAGCTTCACCCCGGCGCAGGCCTTCATCGATGGCGACGTCACCATCACCTATGCCGGCCACTCGACCTATGTCATCGAGACGCCGGGTGGCGTGCGCATCGCCACCGACTATAGCGGCCTCTACGGCTCCAACCCGCTGCCGCGCATCGTCACCATGAACAAGGCGCACCGCACACATTACACTGACTTCCCCGACAAGGGCATCGACCACGTGCTGCGCGGGTGGAACCCCGATGGCGGGCCGGCCAGGCATGCGCTGGTGGTGGATGATGTGTATGTCCGCAACGTGCCGACCGACATCAGGCGCTTCGGCGAGATGGAGGCCAACGGCAATTCGATCTTCATCTTCGAGGTTGCCGGTCTGTGCATCGGCCATCTCGGCCATCTGCACCACCGGCTGGAGGACGCACATTACGGCGCCATCGGCCGGCTCGACGTGGTGATGGTGCCGATCGACGGCGGCATGACGCTGTCGATCGACGCGATGACCGAGATCACCACGCGGCTCTACTCCTCGATGATCCTGCCAATGCACCGGCATGCGACGCCAATGGCCGAGTTCACCGGCATGATGGGCGACGGTTTCGCCGTCGAGTTCCGCCCCAGCCGCTCGCTCAAGGTGTCGCTCAGATCGCTGCCCGCGCGGCCAACGATCATCGTTCTCGAAGGCATCTGAAGGCTTGTCAGCTGCGGACGCGGACCTGGTTGCGGCCGCCTGCCTTGGCTTCGTAGAGCGCCTGGTCGGCGGCCGCCAGCATCGCGTCGATGGATGTTGAGGCATCTGCCTTGTGCGCCGAGACGCCGATGCTCACCGTGAATTTCAGCGCTTCGCCGGAGGGCAGTGCCACTTCGGTGGCCTCGACCGCAAGCCGTATGCGCTCGGCCAGCGCCGTCGCCTCGATCATGTCGGCCAAGGGCATCAGCACGGCAAATTCCTCCCCGCCCAGCCGTCCGATCAGGTCAGCCGCGCGCAGGTGCTTCGACGCCTGCGGGAAGAAGGCTTTCAGCGCAGCGTCGCCGACACCGTGGCCGTACTCGTCGTTGACACGCTTGAAGTGGTCGAGGTCGATCATCAGCACGGCGATGTTGCCGTGGCCCTGGATGAGTTCGTCCAGCCGCGCCTGTCCGCGCTCGAAGAAGGCGCCGCGTGAGAGCGCCCCGGTCAGCGCATCGTAGTTGGCGATGTGCTGGAGCCTGGCGATCAACTCCCGGCGTCCGGTGTTGATGCTCGCCACCGTCAGCGGCCCCAGCGCCATCAGCGCGATGCCGAGGCGGATCGAGTCGAGCGAGCGGATGGGGTCCGCCGGTGCTGCGAGATCGACGAGACCGGCGGGTATCGAGATCAGCAGCCAGATGCACAACAGCAGGGTCATCACGGAGGTGGTGAACAGGCTGTAGGTGAGCGCGCACCACAACAGGGCCGGGATCGGAAAGGCCAGTGCCCCTGGACCGCCGATCAGCACGCCTCCAGCGACGGACAGGATGAGGGCAAGACATGGGGCGCCCCGCAGCATGGTTTCCAGCGACAGGCCGTCGGAAGGCGGCCAGCGTACGGACAGCGACCGAACCCCGGGAAATGTCAGTATCGCCGGCAGGATCACCAGGGTGTTGACCAATTCGGTGACGAACCACAGCTTGAACCCGACCGCGAAGGTGCGGTCGAACAACAGGCCAACTGCACCGCCGCCCGCAAATGCGGCGGCCACCGCTGCCATGCAGCAGATGCCGAAGAGATAGAGGACGGAGACAGGGTGCTGCAGCTTCCTGTCGTTCTCGCTGACGAGGCGGAACAGCATATAGCCCGTGATGGCGGAAACCATGTTTGCTGCGGTCAGCCACGCCGTGACATACCAGCCGCCACCGGTCAGAAAGTCCGCTGCGACGTAGCCGACGAAGGCCGCCGCCCAGCCGGCCGGGCCGGCATAGCGCGGATTACGCACCATCATACCGAGCAGAATGGCGTTGGCCGGCCAGAAACTGGCGAGAAAGCCTACCGGGCGGGTAAGGATCCCAAACAGGGCGGCGGCGAATATAACGCCACCGACGATCAATATGCCGGGTATCCGCTGCGCCGCGTTCGGTGCGGCGAGCCGGCTTTTGGCCTCAGTTACAGACATCGGACCCTAAATACGTGTTGCAGACGTCCCTTGATGCCTATGGTTGCAGCAAGGGGTTCAAAACGCCTTAACGCATATCAGGAATATCGAATATCGAAGCAGTTTCGCCAGGCTTTCTGCGGTGCCGGCTGCGATGCTCGTTTCGGGCAAGCACGCTCCCCCATGAAATCCACGGGGGAGCGTCTGCAAGGCGGTCAGGCGGCCAGTCGTGTGTCCAGTTCCTGCACGGTCAGTTGTCCGCGAAAGCCGCCGGACGATGTGTGCGGCGTCTCGTCCTCGATAGCGTGGGCGAAGATGACCGCCGGATCGGCTTCGAGCCTGGCCATGTGCTTGTGGATGCCGGGGAACTCCCTGGCGATATCGAACAGGCCGAGGTCCTCGCCCCAGCGGGCGATGCCGATGAAATAGGCGTCGCCCACGGTCTTCGCGTCGCCGACCAGCCACTCCCGGCCTTCGAGCACACCCTGCAGATAGCCATAGGCTTCGGCCGATTTTTCACGGGCGAGACGGCGCAGGAACGCCTTGCCGGCATGGTCGTCCTCCTCCAGCTTGTAGGCATTCCAGCCGTAGCCGAGGGCCGAATGCAGGGTCGTGTGCAGGTAGGAGAGCATCCAGTTGAGTTCGTCGAACTTCTTGGTGCCCTGGGCGAAGCCCAGCCCCTTGTCGAGGCCGCGCGCGGCGATGCTGTGCAGGATCGCCAGGCTCTCGGTCAGCGGTTTGCCGTCCTTGGTGATCATCGCCGGTGTCTGTCCCAGCGGGCTCACCGTGGCGAAGCTGTCGGAGCGTTTCGAGAGCATGTCGATGCGGTGCAGGCGGTAGGGCTGGCCGAGCCATTCGAGTGCCACGATCGAGCCGAAGGAGCAGCCGTGGGGCACGCCGTAGAAGAGCACAGGTTCCATTTCACGTCCCTTTTGAATTTGGGCCGCGATCCATTCGCGGCGTGCCTCAGAAGCTATGCATTGCTTTCGTTTCAGCAAGTACCTACAATTTTGTAAGGTACTGACTTCAAAGTAAGAATTGAGGAATTCCATGGCAAAGATGCAGCCAGAAAGTTGTGGCCTCGGTCCCGCCTTCCAGGTCATCGGCGGCAAATGGAAGGCGCTGATCCTGTGGCTGGTGCACACCGAGCCGCGCCGCTTCGGTGAGTTGAAGCGGCTGGTCCCCGACATCAGCGAGAAGATGCTGATCCAGCAGTTGCGCGAGATGGAGGCCGATGGCCTTGTTCACCGCGAGGTGTTCCACGAGGTGCCGCCAAGGGTCGAGTATTCGGCTACGCCGCTTGGCCAGTCGCTCGACGATGCTCTCGTTCCACTTGCCAACTGGGGCAAGGAGCATGGCGCCGCCATCGAGGCGCGCAAGACGAAGGTCGCCTAAGCTGCAATAGCTGAGGTCCGCTCAGCCTTCCAGGTCGAGCTTCAGCCGGTCGAGAATGCTCATCGCATGGCTGGCATATTCACTGATCCAGCGGTCGTGAATCTGCTTGATCGGCAGCGAGTTGAGGTGGTTCCAGCGCTCGCGCCCCTCACGCCGGGCGACCACCAGATCTGCCTCCTCCAGAACCTTCAGGTGCTGCATCACCGTGCAGCGGTCCATGTCGTCGAAGCGTTCGCACATGGCGCCCGTGGTGAGCGGGCCATCCTTCAGACAATCGAGCATCAAGCGCCGGCGCGGATGAGCCAGGGCTTTGAAAACATTGTCATCTTTCGAATCGATTGACATGTTATGTTTTTATAACACATTATCGCGAAGTGCAAGCAGAGGAGATCACAATGTCCCTTGGATTCAAGGTTTCGGGCCGGATAGCCAAGCCAGTCCATGAGGTGTTCGACGCGGTCGTCAACCCGACGAAGCTCAGCGCCTATTTCACCACCATCCGCGGCGCCAGCGCGCCGCTGGTCGCAGGCACCACGGTCACCTGGTGGGGCTCGGTGCCGGTCGAGGTCGAGGAAATCGAACAGGACAAGCGCATCGTGCTGCGCTGGGATGCCGAAGTTTCCGAGGGCCAGCCCGCCTACAAGACGAGGATCGAGATGGGCTTCGAAGTGCTCGAGGACGGATCGACCTTCGTCACCATCGGCGAGTCGGGCTGGGTCGAGGACGCAGTCGGGCGCAAGGCGTCCTACGGCAATTGCGAGGGCTGGGCCGAGATGCTGTCGGCGATGAAGGCGTGGCTCGAATACGGGATCAACCTGCGCGAGGGCTTCTATCCCTCCGAGATGCGCGGCGAGCTGCCGACGACGAGCGAGCGCAAGTGAGGAGCGGGAACATGAGTGCAACAATCGAAGGCGGCATCAACATCGCGATGAAGGTGCCGAGCCACCAGTATGAGGCGACGATCGCCTTCTATCGCGACGTTGTCGGCCTCGAAGGCATTCCGGAGAAGGCGCCTGCGGTCGGCTTCAAGCTCGGCCCGAACCAGCTCTGGATCGACGAGGCTCCGACCATGAGCCAGGCCGAGGTCTGGCTGGAGCTGTTCACGCCTGATTTCGCCGGCACGCTCAAGCAACTCGGTGATGCCGGTGCGGTGCGGTGCGACCCGATCGAGCCGCTGGGCGAGAGCTTCCGTGGTGGCTGGATCATGAACCCGGCCAACATCGTGCACATGGTGCGCGAACCCGACGCTTGGTGAGCGCTGCCCACAGCGTCTCGGGCGACGGCGATTGCTCGCCGCCCGATCTCGTCAAACTGTCTGGAACCGCACCTCGCCCTGGTTCAGGAAGCATGCCTTGTCGAACAGCTTGAGGTCGAGCGGATTGGGCAGCCTGACATCGTCCAGGTCCGGCACCGCTTTCGCTGACGGATCATAGGTGCGGTCGATCTGCGAGATCATGATGACGATCAGTCCCTTGTCGCGCGCCAGTGACTTCAGCGCCTGAACCTGATCCATCAATGCCGGGTTCTCGCGCTTCTGGTCGAGCAGTTGCAGATAGTCGACCACCACCACGGTTCCGCGTGGCGCCATGGCCATGCGCCTGGCGATATGGGCGGCGCTGATCGTGTCGGAACTGTCGAGTTCGAACAGGCCACCGAACTGCGCCCTGTCGGCGCCGATGGAGCGAAAGCGGTCGAGCACTTCGCTCTCGGTGTATTCCAGCGTGAAGAAGGTGCTGCGCTGGCCCCCCTTCATCGCCTCCACGGCAAGTTCGAGCCCCATCAGCGTCTTGCCCTGGCCCGGCCGCGCGCCGAGCAGCACCAGGTCGCCGGGCGCGAGGCGCGCAAACAGCTTGCCGGCCGGCCGGGTGGCCGCTGATGTGGCGGCGAGCAGGCTCCATGCGCCAAAGCCTTCTTCGGCCGCGATGCGGTCGAGCGCCTGGTGCAGCGGGATATGGCCGGTCCTGGCGAGAAGCCTGGCCTTGCGCTTCAGCGTGGGAATGGGTGCGGAAAGTTTCATCCGGCGAACCTCCTATCGCGAGCAGTCGTCGCAACCCCTCCTTATGCAAGCGCTCGAACAGTTGGCTCGGAAATCGAGACACCCTGCACGAACTGTACTTTCCCGGCGGAGGGGGGAGGCGTGGGCGGCGCCAGAATCAGATGATAACCCAGAATTCGGCGGCCTGAAATCGGCGCGGAAACGAAAACGGCGGGCACTTGGCCCGCCGTTTGTGTTGTCCGTCAGTGGCCGTCGCTGCGTTGCTGCCTGCGGCGGTTCCGCTGCAGCATGTTGAGGCCCTCGACCAGCGCCGAGAAGCCCATGGCGGCGTAGATGTAGCCCTTGGGAACATGGTAGCCGAAGCCGTCGGCAATCAGCGTCATGCCGATCATCAAGAGGAAGCCGAGCGCCAGCATGACGATGGTCGGGTTCTTTTCGATGAACTGGGCGAGCGGGGTCGCCGCCAGCAGCATCACCGTCACGGCCACGATCACGGCGATGTACATGATGCCGATCTCGTCGGTCATGCCGACGGCGGTGATGATCGAGTCGATCGAGAACACCAGGTCGAGCAGCAGGATCTGGAAGATCGCCGCGCCCATCGAAAGCTGCAGCGTGCGCGACACCATTTCGTCCTTTTGATCCTCGGGGTCGACCGAGTGGTGGATCTCCTTGGTCGCCTTCCAGACCAGGAACAGGCCGCCGGCGATCAGGATCAGGTCGCGCCAGGAGAAACCGTGGCCGAAGGCGGTGAACACCGGTGCTGTCAGCGCAACGATGAAGGAAATCGTGGCAAGCAGCACCAGGCGCATGATCAGCGCCGCGCCGATGCCCAGCCGCCGCGCCTTGGCGCGCTGGCCTTCCGGCAATTTGTTGGTCAGGATCGAGATGAAGATCAGGTTGTCGATGCCGAGCACGACCTCGAGCGCAATCAGGGTCAACAGCGCCACCCAGGCGGTGGGGTCGTTGACGAAGGCGAAATACGGCGCCAGGAATTCGATCATCAGAGTGTCCCCGTGTTCTTCTAAATGGCAATCGAGCGGCCGCGGGGCCGCTCTCGCTGCATCGACCCGAAAATCGAATAGATTTTCGGAAAGCACGATGCGCAACTAAAAAGTGTTGGAGCGGCCTTTGCACGGCCTACCGGGCCGCGCAAAGGCCGCTCTAACATTTGCTGACGTGTTGGGGCAAGTAAGTATCCACCGGCCCCTCGTCAATGTCAGGACCAGAAGGAAGGCGCGGTTTCTTCGAGCCGCGGGCCGCGGCGCAGCGGCGCGATCCGCTCGGCGAGGCCGGTGCGGTCGGAGATGTCGATGCCGACGCCGCAGATCGTCGCCGGCCCGTTGGCTGCCTCGAACCTGCCTTTCGGCACCTTGGAGAGGAATCGGTTGAGCGGCTCCTCCTTGTCCATGCCGAGCGAGGAATCGTAGTCCCCGCACATGCCGGCGTCGGTCAGATAGGCGGTGCCGCCGTTGAGGATCTGGTGGTCGGCGGTCGGCTGGTGGGTGTGCGTGCCGACGACGAGGCTGGCACGGCCGTCGACGAAATGGGCGAAGCACATCTTCTCGCTCGTCGCCTCGGCATGGAAGTCGATCACCACCGCGTCGGCCTGCTCGCCGAGCGGGCAGGCGGCCAGTTCGCGCTCGCCGGCCTGGAACGGATCGTCGAGCTCGGGGTGCATGAACACCCGGCCCATGATGTTGGACACCAGCACGCGGGCGCCGTTCTTGGCGATGTAGAGCCCCGAGCCGCGGCCGGGCGTGCCCTTGGGGAAATTCGCCGGGCGCAGGAAGCGGTCCTCGCGCGGCGCAAAGGCCAGTGCCTCGCGCTGGTCCCAGACATGGTTGCCGGTGGTCACGACGTCGGCGCCGGCATTGATGGTTTCGCGGAAGATCTCCTCGGTGATGCCGAAGCCGCCGGCGGCGTTCTCGCCGTTGACGATGACGAAATCGAGCCGGAAATCCGAGATCAGGCCGGGCAATTGCGCCCACACCGCCGTACGGCCCGCCTTGCCCACCATGTCGCCCAGAAAAAGAAGTCTCATGAAATCATCTACAATTCAGGGGCGAAGCGACGCAACCCGCTTTCGGTCAGTATTTCGGGGATGATGACGTCATGGTTCTCGTCGGGAACACGCTCGACTTCCTGGCAGTCGAAGGCGATGCCGATCAGCCTGGGCTCGATGCCCTTGTCCTGCAGCTTGGAGATCGCCCGGTCGTAGTAACCCGCGCCATAGCCGATGCGGTGGCCGCGCGCGTCGAAGGCGGCCAGCGGCACCAGCATGATCTGCGGGTCGAGCACCTCGGCCTCCTCATGCGGTCCGACGGTGCCAAAGCCCATGTCGACCATCGGCGCGCCGCGCACCAGTTCGCGGAAGACGATGGTGTGCTTGTCGAGGATCGCCGGCAGGCAGAGCCGCGCGCCATGCTCACGCAGGGCAAACATCATCGGACGCACGTCGACCTCGGAGCGCATCGGCCAGAAGCCGGAAACGATGGTGCCGGGCTCGAACTGGATGTTGTCGCGGGCGGTCTCGGCCATCTCCAGCGACGCCTCGATGCGCCAGAACTCGTCGAGCCTGTCGCGACGGGCCAGCGCTTCCTTGCGCAACTGCTTCTTGATCTCGCGGTGGGAAGTCATGCGGGAGGGCAACCGGTTCGTTTCGTTGCCCGTGTTTCGCATATCGGCAACAGTGGCTGCAAGCAGCTATCGTTTGCCCAAAAGGAGAGGTGACGATCCACACGACCGGTGGAGAAGTCGATCCCGGAGACCTACAAAGTAGGTGGGCGCCGTGTGAAAAGACCCACGGGTCTTCCCAGGGACAGCTCCCTAAGGATCGTTAAGGCCCCGGGGAAAATGCTCTCCTGCCGGGAAGTGCAGACCGTCCAGACCAATATAGGCGCTGTGGCGGCGATGCGCCATGGCAATGGGGCCGTTGAGGCAACGATATTTGGGGGCAGGATGAGTTTGGACCGTAGCTGAAGCCGCAACATCACGGCATGGACTGGCACGAGAAGGGTCCAATGCCAACCGCCACCTCGGAGATTGGCGGCAACGCCTATGCGTTCGTCATCCTCGGGCGGAGCAGGAGCGCAGCGAACTGCGCAGACCCGGGGATCCATGCCGTGACACTGAAGTCGCTCGGCGGTGCAGAATACTGCCGCTCCCATCAGGCTTGCGCGCACTAGCTCTGCTCCTTAGGGTCGCCGCGATAGTTACGAGGAATTCGCATGCGTTTTGAAGGTACGTCGGCCTATGTCGCCGACAAGGATCTGATGGTGGCGGTCAATGCGGCGATCGCGCTGGAGCGGCCGCTGCTGGTCAAGGGCGAGCCCGGCACCGGCAAGACCGAGCTGGCGCGCCAGGTTGCGGCCGGCCTCGGCCTCGAAATGATCGAATGGAACGTCAAGTCGACCACCAAGGCGCAGCAGGGCCTCTACGAATACGATGCGGTTTCGCGCCTGCGCGACAGTCAGCTCGGCGACGGCCGCTTCAACGACATCAAGAACTACATCAAGCGCGGCAAGCTGTGGGACGCCTTTGCGGCCGGCAGGAAGGTTGTGCTGCTGATCGACGAGATCGACAAGGCCGACATCGAATTCCCCAACGACCTGTTGCAGGAACTCGATCGCATGGAGTTCTTCGTTTACGAGACCGGCGAGACGATCCGCGCCGACGTGCGCCCCATCGTCATCATCACCTCGAACAACGAGAAGGAACTACCCGACGCCTTCCTGCGGCGCTGCTTCTTCCACTACATCCGCTTCCCCGACGTCGACACGCTGCACAAGATCGTCGAGGTGCATTATCCCGGCATCAAGCAGAACCTAGTGCGCGCGGCACTGACCCAGTTCTACGAGATCCGCGACGTGGCCGGCCTCAAGAAGAAACCGTCGACTTCCGAGGCGCTCGACTGGATCCGCCTGCTCGTCGCCGACGATGTGGCGCCGGAAGATCTGCGCGCCGACCCCAAGAACGCGCTGCCCAAGCTGCACGGCGCTTTGCTCAAGAACGAGCAGGACGTGCATCTGTTCGAGCGCCTGGCGTTCATGGCCAGACGGCAGGGGTGATCTGAAAGATCATGCGTTGCAGGTATCCCCACCCCTAACCCCTCCCCACAAGGGGGAGGGGGATTCTTGTCCACGACCGGCCAGCTCTGGCCATCGTGGTGGTGCGAAGGGTGCCTGTTAGTTCCCCTCCCCCTTGTGGGGAGGGGTTAGGGGTGGGGGTATACCCCGCGTAGACTCGGCCAGCGCATTTCCGTCCTGTGGACCGTTGGCCGCGCAGCTCCGCTCGGGCAGTTTGCCGCGCAATCAACCAATCACCGAAGGCAAAGCCATGACCGACATCGCCATTCGCCCGCTTCAGCTCGCCGACCATGCCGAATGGCGCCGGTTGTGGACCGCCTATCTCGATTTCTACAACACGGTGCTTCCCGAGAATATCTACGAGCTCGCCTGGAAGCGCCTGTTCACTGCAGGCGAGTTCGAGCCCAAGGGGCTGATCGCCATCGTCGACGGCAAGGCGGTCGGGTTGACGCATTACCTCTATCACCGCTCGGGCTGGTCCGAGGCCAACAACTGCTACCTGCAGGATCTGTTCGCCGACCCGGCATCGCGCGGCAAGGGCGTCGGTGCCGCCCTGATCGAGGCGGTCAGGCAGGAGGCGGCGAAGATCGGTGTCACCAATGTCTACTGGATGACCCACGAGACCAACGCCACGGCGCGCAAGCTCTACGACCGTGTCGCCCGCTGTACCGGTTTCATCGAATACGACCTGCTCTAGGATTCAGCGGGCGCTGAGCGGCCGCTTCAGGCGGTCGTTTCAGCCCGCTGACCTCGACACCCACCGGTGCCAGTCGCTGGCGCTGCCGCGGAAGACGTTGAGGTCGATCTTGCCTTCGACGCCATGCGACAGGCCCGAGCCCGAATACTGCCAGAACACCCATTTGCGGCCGGGATAGACCTTGGATGGGGGCTCGGCGACGGCGCGGAGCCAGAACGGATAGTCCAGGAATTCGCCGCGGAGGTTATCGCGGTAGAAGTCGGGCGCGGTATAGATGATCGGGCGCTGGCCGTAGTGGCGCTCCAGCTTGTCCATGAAGACCTGCATCTTCTCAAGCGTCTTTGCACGCGACAGGCGGCGCTTGCAGCTCGACTCGCCATTGTATTCGACGTCGATAACCGGCGGCAGCGCACCGGCGACCTTCGGCACGTTGCGGATGAACCAGTCGGCCTGCTCGCCGGCGGTGCGGCACCAGTAGAAGAAATGATAGGCGCCTCGGCGCAGGCCGGCGGCCTCGGCGGCGCGCCAGTTCTTCCTGAACATCGGATCGAGATGGTCGCCGCCGTCGGTCGCCTTGATGTAGGCGAAGTTGGCGCCTTGCGTGCGCAGCTTTGGCCAGTCGATCTCGCCCTGCCAGCGCGACACGTCGACGCCGTGGACGGCAAAATTCCTGGGCGACGCGGCCTTGCCGAAATTGATCGGCTTGGCGTCGCGGAAGCGGCGGCCATAGATCTGGCCCGGCGCAAAGGGCGTGGCCTTCATCGGGTTGGACGGAGCGATCAGCGCGATCGGCTTGGTGTCGGGTGTTGGAACGGTGTCGAGTTCGATCCGCGGTGCCGCCATCGCCACCTGCACCGGTTCTTCGGTCACCATCGTCGCCGGCATGGGCGGCGCCACCAAGATACCAGCCTGCGGCATCGGGGCTGACATGGCCTGCTGGACCGGCATGGAAGGCGCGGCTGCGGCGATGTCCGCCTGCGGCACCGGGCTCGCCGGGCGGGCGACCGAAGCGGTCGTTTCCTTCGACGGGCCAGACGACATGATGTCGCTGAGCCCCATGCTCGAGGTGCAGCCGGCCAAGGCCAGGCTGGCGAGAACGATCGCTGACGCCGCTGAGAAACGCATAGGTACCCGTACGCAAGAACAACTCGGATCGGAGGCAGACTCGCCCCCGCTTCCCCACTGACGGCAATTGCTAACGGGAAATTACCAAGAAAGACTGAATCCGATTTTTACTTTAATTAGATATTGGGTGTTGCAGGCATGCCAAGGCGCCGATGCCAGCGATTGCTGGACACGGCTGCGGCATCGGCGGACTTGCCTGTGGGATCGCGCCGAAGCAAAGTGCCCGGCATGTTCATACCCTTCTTCCTCGAACTCAAGGCGGCCAAGGTTCCGGTGTCGCTGCGGGAATATCTGGCGCTGCTCGAGGCGCTCGACGCCGATCTCGTCAGCTATGACGTTGAGGGCTTCTATTATCTCGCCCGTGCCGCACTGGTGAAGGACGAGCGCCATATCGACCGCTTCGACCAGGTTTTTTCGCATTATTTCAAGGGCGTCGAGGCGGTGTCGGGCGAGGGTGGCGTCGATGTCGCCAACATTCCCGAGGAATGGCTGCGGCGGCTGGCCGAAAAGACCCTTAGCGACGAGGAGAAAAAGTTGGTCGAGGCGCTCGGTGGCTTCGAAAAGCTGATGGAGACGCTGAAGCAGCGGCTGGAGGAGCAGAAGGGTCGCCACCAGGGCGGGTCCAAATGGATCGGCACCGCCGGCACCTCGCCCTTCGGCGCCTATGGCTACAATCCCGAGGGCGTGCGCATCGGGCAAGCCGAGAGCCGACATCGCCGCGCAGTCAAGGTGTGGGACAAGCGCGAGTTCAGGAACTTCGACGATTCCGTCGAGCTCGGCACGCGCAACATCAAGGTGGCGCTCAAGCGCCTGCGCCGCTGGGTGCGCGAGGGCGCCGAGGAAGAGCTCGACCTGCCCGGCACCATCCACGCCACCGCCGACCACGGCTATCTCGACGTCAAGACGCGGCCCGAGCGGCGCAACGCGGTCAAGCTTTTGATGTTCTTCGACGTCGGCGGTTCGATGGACGACCACATCAAGGTCGTGGAGGAGCTGTTCTCGGCGGCGCGCGTCGAGTTCCGCCAGCTCGAATATTTCTACTTCCATAATTGCCTCTACGAAGGTGTGTGGAAGGACAACCGGCGCCGCCATGCCGAGGTCCTGCCGACGCTCGACGTGCTCCACAAATACGGCCACGACTACAAGGTGATCTTCGTCGGCGACGCCTCGATGAGCCCCTACGAGATCGCCTATGCCGGCGGCTCGGTCGAGCACTGGAACCCCGAATCGGGTGCCGCGTGGCTGCGCCGCGTGCTTGACCAGTGGCCAAATGCCGTCTGGCTCAACCCGACGCAGGAAAAGCACTGGGGCTACACCAGCTCGATCAAGATGATTTCCGACATCTTCGCCAACCGCATGTACCCGCTGACGCTGGCCGGGCTCGAAGCGGCAACGAAACAGCTGTCGCGCAAACACTGATCCGGCTCACCATGAAGTGATGCCCTGTCAGGCGGTGCCTCTCGTAACTATCTGTGCGAAGAACGCGATCAAGAAAAACAAGCCCGGGAGACCCTGAATGGACGCCAAGACCTATCCCGTCACCCGCACCGACGCCGAGTGGCGCGCGATGCTGACCCCCGAGCAGTACCAGGTGATGCGCAACCACGGCACCGAGCGGCCGGGCAGCTGCGCGCTGCTTCATGAGAAGCGTGCCGGCACCTTCACCTGCGCCGGCTGCGACCAGCCGCTGTTCGAATCCAAGCTCAAGTTCGAGAGCGGCACCGGCTGGCCGAGCTTCAACGATCCTGTCGAGGGGTCGGTCGAAAACACCGTCGACCGCAGCTACGGCATGGTGCGGACGGAATGTCATTGCGCGCGCTGTGGCAGCCATCTCGGCCACGTCTTCCCCGACGGTCCGCCGCCGACCGGCCTGCGCTATTGCATCAACGGCGTGGCGCTGAATTTCAAGCCGGCAGCCTGATCGCTGGTAAATCGGCCCGAAATCGGATTTTTTCGGAAAGCACGATGCGCAGATTTTGCGTGGGAGCGTCCTTTGCGCGCCCAATGGACGCGCGGCGCTCTAAAGCAGGCTGGCGAGGATGATCCACACGGTGGCGCCGAGCTTCACCGTGTTGGCGTTGTGGTTGCCGCTGACGTCAGCGGTGCGCAGCACGCTGCCATAGAGGAAAAGATTGTAGGGCAGGGGCAGCAGATGGACTGCCACGGCAAGCAAGGCCGAGCCCTTGGCCGCCAAGATGGCGAGCGCGACGATCGTCGTGGCGACGTTGATCAGGCTGCCGACGGTGACCATGTCGCGCCAGAACAGCTGGCCGAGCGGCATCTCGCCATGCCAGCGGCGTGAAAAGAACGCCGCCAGGCCATTCGGCCCGGCTCGTGCCGGACCGGTATTGTCGGAAGGATGGAACTGCCCTGTACCTGTCATCGCTCATGACCTCGCACCGCCTTTGACCGGCGAACGGTGCCACCCGAGCTTCGGGATCGGGCAGCCAGCTATCACACCATGCCGAGGGCAGCTTTGTACAGGTCGAGGATCGCCTCGGCCTCGTCGCGCTCGGCCTGGTCCTGCTTGCGCAGGCGGATCAGCGTGCGGACAGCCTTGGTGTCGAAGCCTTTTCCCCCCTATGCGGATTTGTAGCCTATGTTCCTGGCTCTGACGGCAGCAGTCGGGGGCGGCGCGCCCCCAAATAGCGCTGTAGCCGCCCCCGACTGCGGGGCAATTAGGCTGTTCGGCACTCATTGGATTGCCGAGCTACATCGCCCCGGATCTAGAAAGCTGGAAGCCGATGCCGAGGGACACGAGGAGCCGGGGTTCCAAGTGCCTCAAGTCGGCATGGTAGGTGAACTCTATTCGTTTTCGAACGTCCACTGTGCGATGCCGAAATGATCGGCAACAATTTGGGCAAGCGCATTCTTACGCAACGTCTTGTTTGCGATGGTGCCAGCAGTTGATTTCGCGGCCTCCATTTTGCCCATGGAGACGAGTGCGAGGGCTCCGAGCATCACATTTGCCGCATCTTTTGGATCGTTGACCGGACCGCCGTCAGGTGGGGACTGAATCAATTTGAGCCAGAGCCAAGTCGTGGCGTGGTCGAGAACATAGTTGCGGCCTCCGGAGTTTTGCGGCGACAGTTGCTTGTCCAGCGTTTGAACGTTTTTGGCTAGGATATGAGACAGAACACGTGATGAGGCGTGATAGTTCTTATGCGTTCGCTCTGGACATTGCGATCCACCGTAACGGCACATCCTTGGATGATGGTCGACAAATCCGATGGTAGCCTGTTCTAACGATAAATCGTGCGCAAACATAATCTCGGAGGTATTGGTTCCATTCCAGAACCACTTTCCTGCAACCAATTTGATCGGCCCATCATCGACTGCGGGGTTGTATTGGGCGACCAAACCATTTGGCAGCGAAGCTCCGGGCATACTCACGAGCAATCGATACGCAGGTGGTTTGTACTTCGTGATTGCCTCCACCCAGTAGAACTCCATTCCTGACACGAGACGGGCCCATTCGAAGCAAAACTCGACATTTCCATAGATTGAGCCATCCGCCCAGCTGTTTGCCGAGGTCCAAACGACAGGAAGCCTAGACTTGTTCAGCTTGCTTTCGTCGTACACCAGTCGTGCGGCAACTCGTCCGTCTTCTATTGATTTCAGCGCATCTTGCATGTGCATTATGGTGCGAACCTCCCGCAGTTCGAACACCCGATTCTCCATGGTGGCGGGCATCTTCGCTGCATACTTGGTCCATTCCGGATACATTCTTCTGCACTCCAAAATCTCAGTTTGCGCTCGCAGTTGTTAAGTAGTCTTGCTTTGTCTGATCGTCACTGCCAAGTCCAACGGTGTCCGGAGCAAGCGAAAACTGAACGCTATTGCTTTTGGGACCCTGCGTACCGATACGTGTTGCACGGGACCACAAGTTCGTCCTTGCTGAGGACAAAGCCGTTCAGCAAGTCTGCGACAATCCCGCCATAGCCGCCAGCCGAGTGTTTTGGGACCTATCCAGTGACATACGACTTTTCAGCCCTTTCAGCCGCGGACTTCGAAGATCTGTCGCGAGATCTAGTCGGGCGAGAGCTGGGCATACGATTTGAGGCTTTCACTCAAGGGCCAGACTCCGGCATGGACGGGAGGCATGCCACCGGTGGAAACAACACAATATTGCAGGCGAAGCACTACGTTGGCTCTCGAAGCGCGGACTTGAACCGAACAATGAAACGAGAGCGGGCAGCGATAGATCGGTTGGCTCCTCAAAGATATATTCTCTCGACTTCTTGCAGGATCACTCCAAAAAACAAGTCGATCCTGGCGGCCATTGTTGGACCTGCGTTGCAGACTGAGGCGGACATCGTCGGTCCTGGTGACCTGAATGGGCTGCTTCGCTCGCATCCGGATATCGAGAAATCTCACCTGAAGCTTTGGCTGTCACAAACCGCAGTGCTTGAACGAGTTCTACGTGCTGCTGCTTATCGGTTTAACTCGATTACGCGCCAGGAAATTGAAGAAAAGGTTCGTGTTTACGCCCCAAACCCGAGCTTTGACGAGGCGCGTCTCAAACTCGATCAGCACCATCTATTGATTGTTTCTGGTCCGCCTGGTGTCGGGAAGACAACACTGGCCGAAATGCTGGCTTATGCCCATATGGCAGAGGACTGGGATCTGGTGGCAATTCGCAGCTTGGACGATGGGTTCGCGGACTTCGATGAAACCCAAAAGCAAGTATTTTATTTTGACGATTTCCTCGGCCGCGTGGCGCTCGACAAGAGCGCTCTAGCAAAGCTTGACTCCGACCTGGCGCGCTTCATCAAGCGTGTTCAGAAATCGTCGAATACACGGTTCATTTTGACCACTCGCGCACCAATTTTCGAGGAAGCTAAACATCACTCTGAGCATCTGGCAGATGAGCGTCTTGACATTAGCCGATACTTGCTTGATGTCGGCGTTTACACGCGACGGATTAAGGCGCGTATTCTCTACAATCATTTATTAGTTACTGGAACACCGCAGTCGCACATCAATACATTGATTGTGAGCGGCATGTTGCCTAAGATTGTTGATCATAGGCACTACAATCCGCGCCTGATTGCGCTCATGACTGAAGGCAGTAGGATTGCAAATCACGATCCGGCGAACTATCCGGCAGCATTCATTGCGGCCTTGGATAACCCTACCCAACTTTGGGACCTGCCGTTCCGCAAGCACATCCCAACAACCTGCCGAAACCTGCTGCTGACGCTCTTTTTCTGTGATCAATTTGGCGCAGATATTGATGTCTTGAGGGAGGCTTTCGACGCATTTAATGCGGAGCTCTCGCGCCATTTCGGCACTGCTCACAATCCAAAAGATTTTGAGGAGTCTTTGAAGATTCTCGAAGGTGGCTTTATCACCATTCGGGGGCGTGAAGTTAATTTCGTAAACCCGTCCGTCAGAGATTACCTATCTGCCTATCTCGACGACCTTACGCTCCTCAATCTGGCAGCGAAGTCGGCCAAGCGTACCGAGTGGGCCCGACGTGTCTGGCAGCACAGTCAACGTCTCGGCATACACAAGACAAAGGACTCTTCGGAGGCGGCGGCCTTGGCCCTCAACTTCAGAGTGGTTGCCGAGGCTTTCCTGAGCCTTCCAGTTCAGAAGCGTGTCGAGACGCGTCATGGCTTTGGGGACACGATGGACGGGCTCTCGAACACAGATCGAATTGAGCTCCTTGCCGAGTGGTGGTTCGCCAGCCGAGAACCGCGTTTTGTCGAGCTAATCGAGGCCCTCGCAGCATCTCCGGTACAGGGATGGGATAGTTGGCGAGACGGAGGCGATCTGTTCGGGATCGTCTCCAAGCTTCGCGACTCTGACTGGCTAGGGGAGCTGCCAAACGCGCTAGTGACTGCAAAAAGGGTTGAGGACGGGGCTATCGAGTTGCTCGAAAGCCATTCGTATGCGCCCGAAGACTTAACCCGGTTCTTAGATGCCGAAGAGGAGTGGCGCGTGGGGCTTGGGGAACGGCTCATCGAAGTTCTCTATGAGGCAATTGAATCTGAGTTCCGCGATGTAGCTGATACGGTTCGCTATATGGACACCGAGTCAACTCTAGAGGAGCACGTTGAAATGCTAGAAGATCTTGCAAAGCGTGCATCGATCCCGACTTCGGTTTTGAACGAAGCCAAGGATATCGCATTGCGGAGAAAATATGAACTCGAAGATAGAAGCAGCTACAGTGCTTCTTACTCGAGTCGCAACGTTGATCGAGGCGGAGACAGCTTTGATGATGCCGCTCTTTCGAACCTGTTTGCGCCACTACTCCGCGACAACGGTTGAAGGAAGTTCAAGAAGTCCAAAAAAGCGGTGGGGGCCGCCGACGCGTCTCGCCCTTCGCGCGAGGTCATATGTGCCCGCAGCGACTTCATTGCTGGGGTTTAGGATAGGGTGTCCCTGGCTATGTGATCGTTTCCGTCCGACTTGGATGTAGCGCCGAGTTGTGAAGGCAGTGAAGTTCGTAGACGATATCGCGTATCGATTGATTTCAGTATAACCGGACGCGAAGTGCGGGGACGCGAGTCTGTAATGTCAGATTACGAAAAGTGGTTGAGACGCGTGCGCGAGCGTGCCGATGCGCTTAGGGAGCACATGGGCCATGCAACAAATGCTCCTATCGATGACCATATCGATCGCTCAACCCTTGAAGGGCTCATCGACACTTTTAGCGTCTCGCCCGACTCTGCCACCCAGGAGGATGTTGCGCGGATCTATATTGTTCGCGAAGGATTTCGTGCACTGTTGGATCGAGTTCATGACTTGGATGAATTCGCCGAATTCTCGGTCAGGCAGTTGTCCGGGGCGCTGGACAGCCTCTACGTGGAAGCTGATGCGCTTCTAAGGAGTAGAGATGAGTTTGTCCAAGGTGCGGGCAGGCTCGTTGATCATCAAAAGATGTCTAACAGGCTGCCAATCTCAGCGGGCGGCTCGATTGGGCAAACGCTCGTCAAGGCTTCAGAGGAGGTCATTAGTTCTGCTGTGATTAGCCGTAACGCGATTGCTATGACAATTCTGCATAGCAATCAGGTAGATGCGTTGAATGAGCTGAAAGTGAGCATTCAGCGGCTGAGTGCAACGGCATTTGCTATTAAAGTGTTGTTGAATTCTAGCGTCGTGTACGACGCCACGATCAAGTTTCTCAACGAGGGTGCGGACAGAGTTCTAACCGATATCAAAGAGATCGCAGCGGCACTGCAAGAAACGTTCGCATCGAAGCAGGACCTCGAAAAGGCCGTCGGAGAGGTAGTGAATTCGGGCACTCGTTTCGTCAAGCTTGTTGGGCGGCTAATCTCAAACGGCCTTGAGAATGATGCTGGACATCGGGAAGTCGTTCTCACATTGCGAAATGCATACAAGACGCGAACCCTTCTCTCCAGCGTTGCTGCGCAAACGGGGTTATGGTTGGGAGGCCGAGGCGGCGTGGGCGTTACCGTTCAGGCAAGTGGTCAATTGCAGGCCGAGCGAATTGACGTAGGCGCTGACATCCTCTCGGCCGCCTTTCTGAAAGACGGGCGCCTCGCATTCGGTACTAATGAAGGTCTTATGGTGTGGGCCCCTCGAAGCAAGTCGATCCCACTCAAACGTTCGCTGATGTCTGACAATTTCGTTGCGATTTGCGTTCAAGAATACCAACACAACGAAACGATTGTCGCTGCGTCCAGAGATGGCAGGTTACGGCGGTATTGGATGCCGGCTGGTGACCTGCAGCAACTCCGCGAAGAAAGGACAGTCCAGAGCGATATTAGGGATAAGGTAGGCCAAAGAATTAAGGCGATATTCGACTACAGGGACCGTCTTGTTGTTGCGGTAGATAACAGGCTGACTGTTCTACACAAGTCATTTGAGATGGACTGGGAGGTGTCGTTCCCGCAGCAAGTCCAGGCAGCATGCGTGCTTAACTCGGGCCATATCGTCGTGGTCGGTAAAGGAATGGTGGCCCTGGTAAACTTCGTAGATGGCCAGTTTACCCAGGGGCATGGTGTTCCTGATCAAGCGGAGTATGTCGCAGTATGCAGGCTCAGTGACAGCCTAATTGCAGTCGCAAACAGTCATGGAAAGGTGCGAGCCATTGATATTTCAAATGGAGGCGAGCTTGGCGAGCTCTCCCTGGACTTCGAAGTAAGGGGACTCGCTGCCGTCGGAAAGTTGCTGGTGGCGTATGGTGGAAACTGGCATCGAGAGGGAAAGGCCTTGGCTATCGTGCTGTGGGACGACAAGCTAGACGGCAATATCGTAGCTGCCTAGGCACCTGATTTTCTGTCCGCGAATCCTTAGAGTTTGATCTCCTGAATAACCGTGTCGGCGTGATCAGAACTTGCCTCATGGTAAGCTGACTCATTGAAGAACAACTTGTGCTCAGGCTTAAATTCCATATTCGGCGGAAAGTTATTTAGTAGCGTATACTGCTCGACATATCGTTTGAAGTCCTCACCGTAATTGGTAAGGCAATTGTAGAAGATCATTAGTAGCTCAAAATCAGACAACTGTGCCCGTAGGAGCTTCATATAGCGCCTCTTATCTGGCGTAGTGTCATCGGCTGGAGGCGCGTTCTCGTCGATAAAGCGTACAACATTGAATAGATATCGAAAGTAGTGCCCAAGATCACCCTGGTGTTTGAGCCAAAAATGAGAGTATGACTGATTGATTTTCTCGACCTCATCTAGGTCGTTGTCACTCGCATAGTTGTCGTAAAACTGATGCAGCTCATTCGTAAAAAATTGAAAGCAGTCGCGCGATTTATACTCTTGATTGGTGGCTTTGAGTCTATATTTATTAGGAGCTTGGCTTGATTTGTCCGAGTATCTGCTGCCGCGCACGTCCATGGAGTTTACAATCGTATTGTGCACCGTAAGCATCTGGAAAAAAGTGGCCTCGAAGCTTTGCCGTTGCTGGGCTGCCATTTGCTTCTTTTGAACAAATTCAAGTTCCTTGGCATCTTTCCGCGCTTCACGAATCTCGTGTTGTTGCAGAACTATCGTCACAAGAAGTCCGAGGAAAGTAAGAAACGTGAGAAACGGATTCAGTACGCCGCCGATGAAGTCGCCAAACGTGCCAGGTGCCCAATTGTCGGTAAATTTGAGATCAGAAGTAAATAGCAATACGGCAGCTATGAAAATGGTCAGAGCGAATACGAGTGCGGCGAATAAAATCTTGTAGAAACTGCCTGCTGTGTCGCCTTTTTCTGGGTCAATGAGTTGCTCAAACCATGTTTGCCCGACGATCTTGTCGCTTCTCAACCACAAGAAGATAAAGACAAGTACGCATGCCAGTACGACTAAAAAGGTTTGCTGCGCGCTCATTCATCCCTGCCCGCGCTGACGGCGGCCCCCACTGTTGCGCAGTGAGGCCGTATTACCGTTAGTTAGTCAAGATGCAACGATTGCCATCCGCACCCGTGACGAGACAAGCATTCATATAGTGACGCAGGCGTTGAGCATGTCGGCAAGTTCGAGGAATGGATCTCCCTGTTCAAGGTGGTCGCATATTCCCTTGTTCATCGACTGCCTTACGAGAACTCACGTCGACCAGAATAATTGTGGTTTGCTCGCTCGCTTTGCCCGTCGCACAGAAAGACATCCATGAGGTCGCATGTCGGCTTCGGCAGTTGTCTCAGGCCATGCAGGGTTCGATATGCGAGAGAAGACATCCACTGTTCTGCGGAGACTGATTGAAGCCGACGAAATCCTGCTCCGCCCTGGCATCGCCATTGCCATCCACGCGCAGATCGCGGAAGCCCAGGGCTTCAAGGCCGTGGGCCTTTCTGGCGCGAACATGGCCGCGCATGTACTTGGGCTACCGGATGCAGGGTTGATCACCCAGTCAGAGGTGGTCGAGAACGCTAGACGCGTCTGTAATGCCGTCAGAATTCCGGTCATCGTCGACTGCGACACCGGGTTTGGCAACGCGATCAACGTTCGGCGGACTGTGAAGGATGTCATCCAGGCAGGTGCCGCGGGCATGTTCTTTGAGGATCAGGTCGCACCGAAACGTTGCGGCTTTGTGAAGGGCAAGGAACTCATCAGCATTGATGAGGCCGTGGGGAAGTATCGCGCTGCGGTGGATATGCGTGATGAACTCGACCCGGATTTCGTCGTGATCGCTCGGACCGACGCACGAACGGCAGTAGACGGGAGCATGGACGAAGTCATTCGCCGCGCGCGCGCCTACAAGGCTGCTGGCGTGGACATGATCTATGTCGAGGCTCTGCAGACAATTGACGAAATCAAGCTCGCAAGGGCCGAGATTGAGGGTCCCATCACGTGCACGTTCCGTGCGATCGATCCGGCTCCGTCCCTGCAGGACATGCAAGAGTGGGGTCTGTCGATGACGAGTGGAACCATGTTCTTCAAGGCCGGACTGGTTGCCATGTGGGACTTGCTCGAAGACATGAAGACCCGAGGCATGGATCCGTACAACGAATTCATGAGCAAGGTTAACGATCACCCGCTGGGCGGCTTCGGTGGCTTTGATCTGGCAGGGTTTCCGGAGGTCGTCGAGATGGAGAACAGGTATCTCTCCCCGGAGCAGCTGTCGAAGTACGACAAGACGATCGGGCTCTATGATCCGCGGGTGGGCCACCACGCTGCGGCGCGCCGCAAGGTCTAGGCGTTTATGAACGCCAGCCTCATTGTTCATTTTTCAAGCCGGGGACGGCAACGTTTCCAAGTTGGGCTCTAGACGAAAATAGTGGTACCTCGTATCCCGCAATGCCAATGTTCCGCTCCAAGGGCGAAGTGCCGGGGCGGCCGACAGTCGGGGTATCCATACGAATGCAAGAGAACAATGGCCGGAACAGCTACCAGGTCCAAGCTGTTGATCGGGCCATTGATATTCTTCAGGCGTTTTCTGCAAGACAGCCGTTTCTTTCGCTTGCCGAGATCGCAGCCGCGACAAGTCTTTCCAAGGCCACGGCCTACAGAATTCTTTCCACCCTCCAAAACAGGGGGCTGATCGGCAAGCGTGCCGACAATGTCTACTATTGCCTCGGCTCTGAGATTTCGGCGCTTGCTGGCGTTCGTGCCAGGCATAGCGGCCTGATCGACGTCTGCATGCCCGAGATGCGCCGCATACGGGATGTTGTTGATGAGACGGTTTCCCTGGGGGCGCGGGTCGGGAATGAACGGGTTCAGTTGTATCAGCTTGAAGGGTTTCGGCTGCCCAAGCGAGGCTCCATGAGCGGCGAGAGGTCCCCGCTATATGCTGGGGCCTCGAACAAGCTCTTACTTTCGGCAATGTCCGACTCTGAACTCAGATCGTTTTTTGGGACGGTTCCACTTCTGGCTTTTACCGAGAGCACGATTGTCGACCAGTCGCTGCTTTGGGAGGCGATCGACCAAATTAGAAAAGCGGGCTTTTCAGAAAGCGTATCGGAGAAATTTGTGGGCGGCGCGTCCCTTGCGACACCGATCTACAACGCCGAAGGGGATTTGGTGGCGGCTCTGAGTGTTTCGGTGCCAGTGGAGCGCTTTTCAGCATCGCACAGGGAAAGATGCCTGGACGAGTTGCAGCAGGGTGCCAAGTCCATCTCGTCGGAGCTTGGATATCGTGCTGCCAGACCTATTGAACCCTGACCGCAGCAGGAAGCGGTAAACAGAAGCTGCCAGTCAGCAGCGTGCCAGTAGGCATGTCCGTAGCCCCCATCTTCTACCCCTAGTCGTGTCGACAGCGTTTCACCCGATGCCAATCGGCAACGCGCGTGCTTTTGTGTTGGTTTCATACAGTGAAACCAAAAAATCATTTTACGTATTTTAGAATCGTGTTATGAAATCAGTACTTCAAGATGAAGTGTGTTGATCGGGCGGGGCATCATGGCTCCTGACGATCAAATGCCTCCGCAGCGCATCGGCAGCTCCCCCAGGAAGAGTCGATCCCAGAAGGAAATCCGACAGAAATGACGACGAAGCCAACAATGTCTGCGCCAGCGAGAATGCGTTCACTGCTGAAGCGTGACCGACCAATTATGCGTATGTCAGTGGCCGATCCGATGACGGCCAGAATGGCCGAAAAGGCAGGCTTCGACAGTCTCGTTGTCGGTGGATACATGCTCGGGGCCTCGAGCTGCCTCACCGAGCCGATCATCGACATGAGCCAGAATCTTGAGGCCGCGCGACGCGTTCAAGCGTCGGTGGAAATCCCGGTTTCTGTCGACGCGGGAGCAGGCTACGGCGAGGCAATTCAGGTCTGGCACACGGTACGCCAGATGGAGGCGGCGGGTACTGCGGCAATTCAGTTGGAGGACCAAGTCTTCCCGAAAAGGGCCCACTATCACCGCGACTTCCAGGAGAACACGATCGAGCTCGACCATATGCTTGAAAAGATGGCGGCGGCTCGGGAAGCTCGAACCGATCCGGATTTTTGCATCTTCGCCCGCACCGATACGCTCAAGACACATGGCTACGACGAGGCAATTCGTCGAGCAAATGCGTTCATCGATGCCGGAGCCGATGCGATCATCCTGTTCCCGAACACGGTCGAGGAATTGCGTCGAGCGCCGAAGGACGTAAACGGACCGCTCACAGTACTCGTAAGCCATGGAAATCGAGTGGGAAGGCCAATCCTTCCCGCGCAGGAACTTGCGGATATGGGATACAAGATCATCTCCTATCCAATCACGACTGGCCTGGTCATGTACCGGGCGCTGATGCGCTGTTACGAGGACATCATCCGCGAAGGCGAGGCCGGGCTGGACCATGACGAGATGGTCGATGTCCGCCTGCAGCTCGAGACGACAATCGGGTTGCCCGAACTCTATGCGATCGAGGAGAGGACTACCGAAAAACCGGGATCTAAGATCCACGTAAACCGCCAAACTCTCGGCTGAGCGCGATGGCAAATCGCGTTCGAGAGCTAATCGAAAGTGGCCGCGTCGCTATTGGCGCTCACGCAAAGGTCCCGGCGACCGCAACGGTCGAGATAGCTGCTGCGGCCGGGCTCGATTTCGTCCGCTTCGATCCCTATCACTGGCCCTACGATCACGAGACCTTGGCAGCGATGACCCGGGCGGCAGTCGCCAAGGGGATAACACCTTGGGTGCGCTGTTCGGTCGATGCCGACACCATCAGACAGATGCTCGAACTCGGGATCAGAGGCTTTACGTTCCCGTGCGTCTCCACGCGAGCGCAGGCTGAATCGATAGTCGCTGCAGTCGATCAGTTTGTGTCGGCTTCGGGCGTTGAACGTCGCGAAATACTCGTAGGGTGCGCGATCGAGAACAAGAGTGGCCTCGAAAGCTTCGAAGCCATTCTTGGGCTAGACGGAGTGGACATCATGTCCACCGGACCATCGGACCTCGCGTTCGCGCTCGGCGAGACCGACAACACAAAACCCATCGTGCAAGAAGCCTATGCTCGAATTCTCGAGACAGCGATCGCCGCAAACAAGCACGTGTACCTGTCAACACGGGCATCCCGGAACGAATGGGGTAAAGCGCGGCAATGGATCGCCAAGGGCGCGAGGGTTCTCATCATCGAGGAGGAGTACCGGGTCCTGATGAAGACGCTCACAAATCCACACACCTGGACTCCTTGTGAGGGCATCACCCAATGATTTCAGCGCTGAAGCCAAAGATCGCCCCATATTCGCTCTTCGACCGATTGGCGCTGGCAGAACATGACGGTACCTCGTTCCGAGGGCTCGTACTTGAGATCCCATCTGCCGCCGCGGTAGAGATATCAGGCATCGGCGGATGTGACCTTGTGGTGATCGAAGATACCCATGCGGACGCATCCCGCCAGCGCATCGATGAGATGGTTCGGGCCGCCTATTCACATAGCTTATGTGCGCTGGTCGCGAGCGAGGCGGACCCTTGGACTGTGATGACCCGTCTGGACACGGGAGCCCAGGGAGTTGTCCTCAAAGGCATCCGGAGCGTCCAGCATGCGATCGCAGCGATCGAGGGCGCGTTTTTCCCACCCCACGGGCACCGCGAGGCCAACAAGCCTCTCAGATTTCAGTTCATGTCGATGACAGAATTCGTGGAGTGGACGGCACGAAACGTCTTCGTCTGCATAGCTGTCGACAGTGAAAAGGTGCTCGGGAACGTAGAAGATCTCGCCGCTCTCGAAACCGTACATGGACTTCTCGCACTTCCGGGGCTGATGGGGTGTCCCTCGTGGTCGTCCGCTGAGCTTTCGCGCGTCGCGAGCGCGGCAGCAATCCATGGCAAGAGGGCATTTCTGCCTTCGTCATTTGCGCCGGAACAACAGCATTCGATTGTCAAAATGGCTGGCTCCGATCGTGCCCTGCTGATCGATGCCTACCAATCAACCGCACAGTATTTGAGGGCAACACAAGAATAAGACCGTAACGCAATGAGTGGAGGAGAGAATGAAGTACGACGCGTTTTCGCGGCATCTGATCTCACGAAGGTCGATGCTCAAGGCGAGTGCCGGGCTACTTGCTTTTTCTGGGGCCAGCGCCAGTTTCGGCAGCCTGGTGATTGGGAATGCAAGCGCCAATGAAGGAAAGGTCGTCAACGTACGGCTTTCGAGCGATCCAAGTTCGTTCGACCCGATCGCAAACACTTCTTCCAATGCAATCGCCGTTATTTCGCCTTGCTACAGCACCTTGGTTGCCTACGATCAGGCAGACCCGAGCAAGATCGTGGGGGATCTCGCGACGGCCTGGGATGTGTCTCCCGACGGAAAAGAATATGCGTTCAACCTCGTCGAAGGTGCCGTGTTTCACGACGGCAACCCGGTTACAGCGAACGACGTCAAGTTTACGTTCGATCTTGTCAGGAACCCGCCTGAGGGCATTTCAAGCGTTCGAAAGAACCTCTTTGGGCTTGTTGAGGCAATCGAGGTCGACGGCAGTCATCGGGTAGTCTTCAAGCTTTCCCGCGCCGCGCCTGCTTTCCTGTCGACGCTCGCGTCTGCATGGATGGTTGTCCTGCCTAAGCACATCGGCGAGCAGGAACCGAAGAGCTTCAAGGACAAGATAGTTGGTTCCGGGCCCTTCAAATTTGATCGCTATACTCGCGGTGTCAGTCTGTCGCTCGTCAGGAATCCGGAGTTCTACGTCAAGGACAGCCCGCGTCTCGATGGGATTACCTTCTTCATCGTCCCTGACGACGGAACCAGCTATGCGAACCTGGTGAATGGGCAGCTCGATATCTACAGCGAAATCAGCGGCGAACAAAAAGCCGAAACAGAAGCAAAGTATGGCGACCGCATCGCCGTTCTGGAAGCATCGAGCCTCTCCGGAGACGGCATCAGTCTCAACACGAGGGCCAAGCCGTTCGATGATATTCGGGTTCGCGAGGCCATCAGCCTCGCACTCGATCGAGAGGCTGCCGTTCAAGTAGCCACCAGGGGGTTTGCGAGCGTCGGTGGATTCATGCCTCCGGGACCATGGGAACTTCCTTCCCAGGAACTTACCGCGATCTCGGGTTACGGTCCCGACATGGCGGCACGACGCGAGAAGGCGCTTCAACTCTTGTCAGAGGCTGGGTATCCTGAAGGCTTGACCGTGAAGCTGTTGGCGCGAAAAGGCACATCAACACACGAAGCGCGTGCTCTGTTCGTCAAGGATCAACTGGCCCTTGTCGGTGTGCGAGTTGCGGTCGATTTGAAGGAAAGCGCTACCTATTTCGAGCAGATCAATGAGCACAACTTCGAAATTGCAACGACTCAAATCGGCGGGCTCGGCAACGATCCTGACTTGATTTTCGGCGAGTATCACCGAGCCAAAGGGTCGCTGAACTATTCTGGAGTGGCAGACAACGCGGTAGACGAACTATTCGATCGGCAATCGGTCGATCCGGACAAGACATCGCGGAAGGCGCTAGTCGATCAGATGAATGCCGCAGCCCTCAGTGATTTCGCCTTTCTGCTCTTCTTCTGGAAAAAGGACTTCTTTGCGCATTCGAAGCGTCTGAATGGGGTCTATCTCCATTCACAGGCCGACAACAACAGGAAGCTCCAGGAAGCCTGGATATCGTAGAACAACCAAACGCTGGGCGACCGAACGCTTCGCCCAGCGTCACTGTGCGTGGCAGAGGCAGCAAGTCAGGATTTCAGCGTCTTCGTCGCGGGACGGTGATGCCAAGGCTCGTTTGCCTCTTTCAGCAGCCAGTTCCTGAACTCGATGACTTTTCGAGGATACCGTACCGCGGTCGGATAGATCAAATAGAAGGCTCCCTCGAGCCTGACGCTATGTTCGAAGGGTGTCACAAGCCGTCCCGACTTGACATCCGGTTCCAGAAACTCGCGTCGGCCGATTGCAACCCCAAGTCCTTCCACCGCAGCCCGATATGCGAGGCCGTCGCCTTGAAGCGTGATCTTACGGCTAATCGTGAAGTCCTCGACCCCGGCGGACCTCAGCCACATATCCCAATCGTCCATTCGCGTCGCGGTAAAGAGAAGGGGGTGCTTGAGCAAGTCTGCGGGGGTTTGAATAGGGCCGTGTGCTTCGAGATACTCCGGACTGCATACAGGAACGATGCTGTTTCCCATCAAATAGTGAGATTCCCACGGATCCCACGGCCCCGTCCCGAACCGGATTGCCAAGTCGATGTCCGAAGGGAGGGGCTCGTCGGAGCGTCCTCCAGCGAGCCGCACCTCCTGCGCGGGATGCAACTCTTGAAAGATGGTCAGCCTCGGGACGAGCCATTGCCGCATGAAGAGCCGCGAGCACCAAACGTTCAGTGGCCCATCACGCTTTTGGGAAAGCAGTTCTTTGGTGCTCTTTTCGATGAGCAGGAATGCGGCCCGCATGGATTCGTAGTAGGCCTTTGCTTCCGGTGTCGGTTCGATGCCGTTGTGTACCCGGACGAACAGGGGAAATCCGAGATAGTCCTCCAGCGCCTTGACCTGGCGGCTGATAGCCCCCGGCGTGACGTTCATTTCTTGAGCCGCATCCTGAAAGCTCTGATGCCTAGCCGCAGCTTCGAAGGCCTTGAGTGGGTTGAGCGGAGGTAATCTCATGTGCCCGAAATCCCTGTAGGTATCGGCAACTAATACGCACAAAAATCAGGCGGACGCAGCCGAAAAAGGAGGCGAAGCCATGAGAAATTGTAAAGCCAGTTAGCAGTTTTGTCGTTTGCCTGCATGGCCCGTCTGCCCGATACGTCGGTGCAGAAGGCAGCGCATTGCGCCCTTCGCCATGGAGCCTGATTGAGGGCTTTCGCTGAGGAGAGCGAAGCCCAACCGTAGGTCAGAATCCTGGAACGTGGAGGAGTTTACAGCAACAGTTTTCAGGCGGTCGGCTCATTTCGTCGCGTAGCGGCACTGGTCCGGCCATTTGTGAGGTGAGGCGCGTCAGTGCGCCACTAGCTTCGGCAAGCATGGCTCAGCGCTAGGCATCGCCGGGATGACAACCCATTGAACCTTCGTCAAGGAGACGACAGTGCTATCGAAAAACCGCGTTAAGCAAAATTACCGGGCAGAAAAGTCCTCCTTCGGCGTGCACGTGAAAGTTCCAGCCCCAGCGCTGGTGGATGTGGCAGCCAATGTTGGTTCTGACTTCGTGAAGTTTGACCAATATCACTCACCGTTCGGGTACGAGGCCTTTTACGCTATGGTTGCTGCGGCCCGAGCGGGCGGAATGACTCCGTGGGTGCGCTGTCGCAATGACGCGTACGAGATCATGACGATGCTGGATATGGGCATTGAAGGGATTACAGTGCCGAACTGCGGCTCCGCTGACGAAGCGCGGGCTGTCGTGGCCGCAACACGCTACTTTCCGAAGGGAGTTCGGGAGTCGAACCGACCAGTCTCTCGGCGTGGCCACTCGGACAAGGACTACTTCGAATGGGCCGAAAGCGAAATCCTGGTCTGCGTGTCGATTGAAAACAAGGCTGGCCTCGAGAACTACAAAGAGATCGTCAAGGTAGAAGGTGTCGACGTCATCGCCACCGGGCGGGGCGACATTTCCCTGGCGTTGGGAGTGCCCACTGATCGCGACAACCAGCCTGAGGTGATTGAGACTCAGAAGCGCGTGCTCTTCGCTGCGCTCGATGCTGGCAAGCAAGTGTCGATGACTTACCCATGCACGCCAAAGGGCATGGAAGAGGCCGCATGGTGGCAGGAAAAAGGTGTGCGGATCCTCACCATGGAAACCGAACATCGTGTTTTGGCGCGTTCCTACGCAGCCGCGTTTAACCAGCTGAAGAGCGCCTGAACAGGATGATCGCAGATCGATTGGTTTATTCGATGATGTCGAGTGTCAAACGGCTGATGGAACATTGAAATGGGTACTTATGCTGCGCGAAGATTGATCAGTCTATTGCCGATTGTTTTCGGCATTTCGATCGTCGTTTTCCTGATCATGCGAATGCTGCCAGGCGATGTCGCCGCAATGATCTTGATGGGCGGCGACGAGGAAGGAAATTCGGGTGCAAGCCGCGAGGCCATTGAAGCGTTGCGGGTTCAACTCGGCTTGGATGTGCCGCTTTGGCAGCAGTACTTCAGCTGGATCGGTGGCCTCTTGCAGCTTGATGCGGGCAATTCTCTTTGGAGCGGCCGCCCTGTCTTCGACGAAATCCTCCAACGCCTGCCCCTTACGATCGAACTGGCGTTGCTCGCCTTGGTGATATCGCTGACTGTTGCGGTGCCGCTCGGGATCCTCTCGGCGCTGAAGCAGGACACCTGGATCGACTACGTCTTTAGGGGCGTGAGCATTGGCGGCTTGGCGCTTCCGAGCTTCTGGCTGGGCACCCTGGTCATTCTGGGGCTGACGGTGTGGTTCAACTGGACACCGCCACTTGGCTACGTGTCGTTCACCCAAGATCCTTGGATAAACCTGCAGCAACTGTTCTGGCCAGCATTGGTGATCGGCTACTCGAATGCCGCCATCATCAGTCGCATGACGCGGTCGGCGATGCTCGAAGTCCTACGTGAGGATTACGTGCGCACGGCTTGGGCAAAGGGCTTGAATCTACGCTCTATCCTAACAGTCCATGCGCTCCGCAATGCCCTGCTTCCCGTCATTACCCTGGCGGCAATCGAACTCGGCAATCTCCTGAGCGGAACTGTGGTGATGGAGACCATCTTCACGCTGCCGGGCATCGGCCGCTACCTCGTCGATGCAATCTTCCACCGCGACTACCCGGTTGTTCAGACGATCATCGTGCTCATGGGCATCCTTTTCGTCGTGCTCAATCTGCTCACCGACCTTCTTTACGGGGTCCTCGATCCCCGCATCCGCTACGAATAGGAGCGCGCGATGACTGCTGTTTCGGACACTTCTGCCGCAACGAGGTCTCCTCGAAAGAAGAGCCGTCTGGCCAAGACCTTATCCTTGATGCGCAAGAAGCCACTCGGTGCCATCGGAGGTGTGATCATTCTTGTGTTCTGCCTGGTTGCGTTGTTTGCGCCCTGGCTTGCGCCGTTTGATCCACTAAAGATCGACTCATCTAACCTGCTCACTCCGCCGAATGCCTCGAACTGGTTCGGTACAGACGAGTTCGGGCGCGACATCCTCAGCCGCTTGATCTGGGGCGCTCGCATCTCGCTGTTCGTCGGCTTGTCTGCGGTATTGCTGGGAACCACCACGGGATCTGTTCTCGGTCTGATCAGTGGTTATTTCGGCGGCAAGCTCGACTCCCTGATTCAGCGAGTTATGGACACCCTGATGGCATTCCCCATGCTTGTCCTCGCGCTTGCAATGGTAGCCGCACTGGGTTCCAGCGTTCGAAATGTGATCATCGCTCTCGCGGTGGTCATCATGCCCAACGCAGCCCGCGTGATCAGGTCTAGCGCCCTGACCGTTCGAGAGAAGCCATTCGTAGAAGCCGCACACAATCTCGGGCTTTCAACCTGGCGGATCCTGTTCCGTCATGTGCTGCCCAACTGCGTGGCTCCATTCATCATCCTTGCCACTGCAGGGCTCGGCAGCGCGATTCTGTCGGAAGCGTCGTTGAGTTTCCTGGGCCTCGGTACCCCGCCACCCGAACCTTCTTGGGGCGCGATGCTGTCGGGCAAGACTCAACGTTACATGACTGAAGCTCCGTGGCTGGCAATCTTCCCGGGCTTGGCGATCACCTTGGTGGTTTTTGGCTTCAACTTCCTTGGGGACGCTTTGCGCGACATTCTCGATCCTAAGTTGCGTTCGCGTTGAGTGGTGAAACCCTTGTCTGAGGAGTCCATCGATATGCAGGGGAGCAGTTTATACCATGCAGCCATTCTTTCGAGGGCCGGGTCGACTGCGCTTTCTCGCGTCGCTGAGGCATCGCAACTATCGACTGCTTTGGGTAGGAACGCTCATCTCGCATACGGGAGACTGGCTGGATCAGATTGCTCTGAATTGGCTGGTGCTCGAGCAGACAGGTTCGGTCTTCTACCTCGGCATCGTCAATCTTTGTCGCGGCCTGCCCATATTGCTCTGCACTCTAATAGGTGGGGCGGTGGCCGATCGTATGGAACGGCGCAAGCTGATGATGATTACACAGACCACCTCCATGGTCTTGGCATCGGTCTTGGCCGCCATGGTTCTCTCCGGTCATGCTCCGCTTTGGGGGATTCTCGTCATTGCGACCATGAGAGGCATGGTCATCTCCTTCAATCTACCTGCGCGGCATTCGTTGATCTCGGATCTGGTGCCGAGGGAGGATTTGCCGAATGCGGTCGCGCTGAACTCCATGACGATGAACCTTACCAAGGTCATCGGGCCACTTCTTTCGGGGCTTATCATCGCGTTTTTCGGGACCGCCGTCTGCTTCGTTATCAACGCAATCAGCTTTCTCGCAGTTTTGGTCACCCTGGCCGCAATGCGATTTCCGCCTTCGATGAAGCTACCACCGAATCCGGAGAGTCTGGCAGCGAGCATAGCCTCCGGTCTCCGCTTCGTCGGGGGGAATACGGTAATTCTGCTCCTGGTCTTGATCTCGGTAGTGCCGACGTTCTTTGGGCAACCGTACATCAATCTCCTGGCTGTCTTTGCCTACCAGGTCTTTCAATCGGGTCCGGTCGGTCTCGGTGTCCTCACTGCGTCCGCGGCGTTTGGCTCAGTGCTGGGAGCTTTGCTGATGGCCAACTTCGCTGGGCTTCTTCAGCGCGGCGCGATCATGCTGAGCTTGCTAGTCGGTTTCGGCGTGGCTTTGGGAGTGTTCGCACTGAATCCTTACGAGTTCGCTGCTCCGATGATCCTGCTGTTCGCAGGCGCGCTATTCATGAGCTACAACGCAACGCACGCCACTTTGCTGCAGCTTACCGTCCCAGACGAATACCGCGGGCGAGTTCTGAGCACGTTGTTTCTGAATCGTGGCCTCGTTTCGATGGGCACGGCGGCATCGGCGACAGTTGCTTCGCTGCTCGGACCTCGAGTGGCTTTCCTAATCATGGCCGGATCGATCGTGGTCTTCGGGCTGGCGCTGCTTTCGTTTGCGCCGTCCATCCGGCGGCTGCGCGTGTAACGCGCCACAAGGGATGCATCAATGACTAACCTCCTGGAAGTACGAAATCTGACCGTCGAATTTCGCCTGGAAAAGGGAGTTGTTCGCGCAGTCGATGATGTCTCGTTCACACTGAAGCGTGGCGAAACGCTTGGCATCGTTGGGGAAAGCGGGTCCGGCAAGAGCGTCACCTCGCTCGCAGTCATGCGGCTCATACCCAATCCTCCAGGGAGGATCGCTGGAGGCGAGATCATCTTCGACGGCAAGAATCTGCTGGATGCGACCGAAAAGGAGATGAGGCGCATCAGGGGCAAGCGCATTGCCATGATCTTTCAGGACCCGATGAGTTCGCTCAATCCGGTCTTGACGATTGGCCGCCAGATCACGGAGTCGCTCAAGCTTCACATGGATATGGGCGGCCGCGCGGCTGAGCTTCGTGCCACGGAACTGCTTGACCTCGTCGGAATCCCGAGCGCCAAGAAGCGGCTGAAAGAGTTCCCGCACGAGTTTTCGGGCGGCATGCGGCAGCGGGTGATGATCGCCATGGCACTGGCATGCAATCCAGAGCTTCTGATTGCCGACGAACCGACAACTGCGCTGGATGTCACCATCCAGGCCCAGATTTTGGAACTCATCGGCCAGCTGCAGAAGGAACTGGGGACCGCCGTCATCATGATCACTCATGATCTCGGTGTGGTCGCCGGGATGGCCGACCGCCTTCTCGTTATGTACGCAGGTCGGGTTGTTGAGGACGCGCCTACCGAGCCGCTCTTCGCAGACCCGCGGATGCCCTACACCATGGGCCTCCTGAACTCCATTCCCCGGCTCGATGAGAGGAAGGGCGCGGAACTGGTTCCTATTCCAGGACTGCCGCCGGATCTCACCCGGCTCGGCAAGGAATGCCCCTTCCATCCGCGGTGCCGTTTCGCGGTCAAAGGGGTTTGCGATGTGACCGTGCCGCCTCTGCGTCAGGTCGCGGAAGAGCATAAGGCGGCCTGTCTGTTCAACGTAGATGAACTGAAGGCGGCCGATGCGAATAGGTCGGCCGCCCTGATGGATCTGGTTCCATGACCGTCTACGACCGCCAACTCGCAAACGGAGCTGCCACGAAGGAAGCGACCATGAATAAGACTGTACCCGTAGCTTCAGATGCACCTCGGCCGCTGGTTGAAGTCGACGACCTCAAGGTCCATTTCCCGCTTCGTGGCGGGATTCTAGGGCGGCCAACCGGGGAAGCAATCAAAGCCGTCGATGGCGTGTCGTTCACGATTTTCGAGGGCGAAACCTTGGGGCTGGTCGGCGAAAGTGGCTGCGGCAAGTCTACCACAGGCCGCGCCATCCTCCAGTTGAGGCGACCGACGGGCGGCCACGTACGTTTCGAAGGCAAGGACCTGGTCCAGGCCTCGGACGACGAAATGCGCGCTATGCGCAGGCATATGCAGCTGATCTATCAGGATCCGTATTCTTCGCTCAATCCACGAATGAGCGTTGGAGATATGATCGCCGAGCCAATCAGGGTCCATGGTCTCCGCGTAGGATCAGTGGCGGTCAAGGATCGGGTGCAGGAACTGCTTGAGCTGGTTGGGCTGTCTCCGGACTTCGCGGAGCGGTTTCCTCACGAGTTCTCCGGTGGCCAACGCCAGCGCGTTGGCATCGCCCGTGCTCTTGCAATGGAGCCGAAATTCCTGGTCTGCGACGAACCAGTGTCAGCGCTCGACGTTTCGATCCAGGCTCAGGTCATCAACCTGATGGAGCGCCTTCAAGACCGCCTGGGGCTGACGTATCTCTTCATCGCCCACGGCCTAGCCGTCGTGAAGCATATCAGCGATCGCATCGCCGTTATGTACCTCGGCAAGGTCGTGGAGTTGGCAAAAGCATCAGAACTTTATACCTCGCCCAAGCACCCCTATACCCGTTCGCTCCTGTCGGCTGTGCCGATACCCGATCCCAAGGTCGAGAAGAGCCGCAAGCGGATTATCCTTCAGGGTGACGTGCCGAGCCCGCTAAACCCTCCGGCCGGATGTCGGTTCCACACCCGATGTCCAATGGCAGTGCCAAAATGCGCCGCACAGGAACCGCCGTTCGTGGACACCGGGTCTGGCCATTTTGCGGCATGTTGGCGGTCGGACGAAATCCAGCAAATGGACGTGATCGCTGAAAGCAAACCGAACATGCTTGGAGGCCCGCACCCGATTGTTTGACCGGGGTGAAAGAAGCGATCCCTTGCGGAGTATCGCTGTGCGACCCGCCAGGACCTGCATAGCAGAAGATTCGAAACGCTTTTCATAGCGTCAACAACACGAAGCTCGCCTTGTCCTTGCTTGCGCAGGGTCGATGGCGCATGCCCAAAAAGGAGATATCAGAGTGGAAGAGGTACGTATTCTTGCGGCGAGCGGTATGCTCGGGGCAGGCTTTTCGGAGAAATCCTTCGAGCGCGGCCTGTCGCTTCGTCCTCACGTCATTGCATGTGATGGCGGGTCCACGGATGGTGGACCGACCTCGCTGGGTCTTGGGAGCGGGACGCATCCTACCAAGAGCCTGAAGCGCGATCTCAGGCTAATGATGAAAGGACGGGACAGGTTAAAAGTCCCGATGATCGTTGGCTCCTGCGGCACCGCCGGCGGCGACGATGGCGTAAAACGAGTGGTCGACCTTGTGCTGGAAATTGCCCGTGAGGAAGGGATGACCTTCAAGCTGGCAGTCATTCGCAGCGAACAGGATCGCGACTACCTGAAGCAGCGATACGCTGAGAACCGCATATCTGCACTTCGAAACGCGCCGCCGATCGACGAAAAGGTATTCGACCGAAGCCTTCACATTGTTGGCATGATGGGGCCGGAACCCATCATTGCCGCTCTGAAGGAGGGTGCGGACATCATCCTGGCAGGGCGAGCCTCGGACACGTCTCTCTATGCAGCTCTTCCACTGCTGAAAGGCTTTGCGCCCGGGCCCATCTGGCATGCTGCCAAGACCATCGAATGTGGAGCGTCAGCCTCGGTCAATCGCAAACGGCCGGACAGCATGTTTGCGTGGATTCGCGAAGACCATTTCGACGTCGAACCAATGGACCCGGACAACCACGTTTCGCCCCAAAGTGTGGCTTCGCATACCCTCTACGAAAATGCCGATCCTCATCTGGTTGTTGAACCTAGCGGCGTGCTCGACACTGCCGAGGCCCGTTACGAACAAGTGACTGAGCGTGCCGTGCGGGTCTACGGTTCCAACTTTCGCTACTCGGACCCCTACACGATCAAGCTCGAGGGGGTCGAACTCGTCGGGTATCAGCATGTGATCATTGGCGGCGTTCGCGACCCCTACATCATCCGCCAGTTGGATAGTTGGCTCGACGCGATGAAGCACAAGATGGGTGAACGGGTTCAGGAGATATTCGGCGGCTCTGTCGGCGAAGACGACTATTCCATCCATTGCCGCGTCTATGGGCGCGACGGAACCATGGGGAAGCTTGAACCCAACACCGAGACCGCAAAAGACGTAGGCCTGGTGTTTACGGTTACCGCGGGCGACGAAGCCACAAGCGGGACGATCGCAAAATCGTTCGCCCATCTTGCCGTGCATTATCCGATACCGGAGTGGGGCGGTCTCATCACAGGAATGGCATTTCCGTACTCGCCCGCCGAGATCAATCGAGGGGCGGCGTACCGTTTCAACCTGCACCATGTTGTCGTGCCCGACACGCCGTACGAGATGTTCCCCACCACCTACCTTGAGGTTGCAGCATGACACAGCTTGGAGAACTCGCGCGCCTCATTCGATCGAAGAATGCTGGCCCCTTTGATCTGACGTTCGATATCATGTTTGACGGACAGGAAAGTTATGAGCGGGTTGTCCGCTCGAAGGTGCTGACCGCCGAGAGTTTTGCCAAGCTTTACCGCGTGCCCTTGGCTGACGTGTTGTTCTTCGAGCATGAGGCAGCACTTGCCATCAAGATCTCCATCCCGAGGCCTTACGGCCAGTGTGACGCTGGTGATGGCGATTGCTACGGTGGGCAGCAGTATGGCCCGCTGGTCGAGCTTAAGGTCGACTAGTTAGGAACGGTGCGTACCGGAAGGTGCGCACCGACCCACCCTTGGTCACATGCCCTGCGTGTGGTCCAGTGTACCAAGCACGCCTGATCTTGGATTGGATTGTACTTGTCTGTCGATCCATTTTCGGAAGGTGATGATCGAGGGCTTCTCCGGCATCCCAGTGGGAATGCAGAGATAGAACGCCGCCTCTACCTCGGTGCTGATTGGGAAAAGCTCCACCAACGTTCCGTTGGCTAGATCATGGTCCATCATGTGGCTTCGGCCCAGGGCAATGCCGCTTCCCATCAAGGCTGCCTGGTAGGCCAGATAGGTTCCGGCGAACGTCACGCGGCGTGCGTCCGGCGCAAGATCAATCCCGGCGGTCTTCGACCATGCAGTCCAGTCGTCAGGTCGAAACTCTGATTGCAGCAGCACGTGTTCGGATAAGGCTTCGGGGGTCTCGGGACGGCCATGACTCGCGATGTATCGCGGGCTGCAAACAGGCGTAAGCGTCGACCGCATGAGCGAGAACGACTTGTATCCAGGCCAATCACCGAGGCCGTATCGAATCCACACGTCAGCGCGAAGGTCCGCCATTGAGGTTGGTTTCATGACATCAAAAGAAAACTCGATAGCCGAGTGAGCATCCAGAAATTCCCCCAAACGAGGCAACAACCACTGCCTCATGAAGTGGTTTGAGCAGGCAAGCCGCAAGGAGTCGGCCTTGTTGTTATTGAGGAACTTCGCGTTCTGATTTTCGATCTCGTCGATGCAGGGACCAAGCATGTCGACGTAGGTTTGCCCGAGGCGTGTCAGCTCCTTGCGGTTTGCGCCTGACGAGTAGAGCTCAACGCCAAGATACGCCTCCAAAACCTTGATCTGTCGGCTTATGGCGCCGGGAGTCACGTGGAGTTTTTGTGCAGCTTCTACAAAGCTCGGAAAACGGCTTGCTACTACGAAAACGCGTAACGGATTCAAAGGGACAGGTACCATTTTCCGGCCTTTCCAAACCAACTGGCGCTACGAACTGCTCCTCCATAGCGCACATTGCATTCGCATGAGGCGGAGAAAAGATCAATCTGGACGCAGCTATTCTCGATTGTGCGAAGGGACGGGCTTCGTTGATATGGCCAGGGCGGCAAGGCAATCGGAACACCGAGCGCTGCCCAGAACAGGCCTCGTGAGAGGCCGCTATTTTGGTGGAGGAAGTCGTGGAGAAATCAGATCGGAGCCCGAAATCATTGGGCATCAACAGGCGCGATATGATGCGCCTCGCAGCAATTTCGGGACTCGGCGTGGCAGCGTCCGGATCGTTTTGGTCGTCGGTCAGTGCAGCTCAGGGGGCAGAAACAGCGCCCAAAAAAGGCGGGACTTTGACGATCAACTTGACATCGGATCCGTCAAACTTTGATCCGATGTCTACGACTACCAATCGCGTCCTCTACATCGCTGGTGCCTGCTACAACAACTTGGTGATGTTCGATCCGATGAGCCCCGACGTTATCATCGGGGACCTTGCTCGTGAGTGGACGGTTTCCGAAGATGGGCAGACGTACACCTTCAAGCTGGTCGAAAACGTCAAGTTTCATGACGGCAAGCCGTTTACCGCTGAAGATGTGAAATACACGTTCGACTTCGTCCGTAACCCGCCCGAGGGTGCGGTAAGCGTCCGCAGCGGACAGTTGGAGGTGGTCGACACCATAGAGGTGCTGGACGAGCTGACTGTGCAATTCCGGCTCAAGCGTCCATCACCCGCTTTCCTGCCTACTTTGGCATCGGGATGGATGCTGGTTTATCCCAAGCACATCCTGGAGGCCAAGGGCAGCATGAAGGCCGATGTCGTCGGGACAGGACCATTCCGCCTGGCCAAATACTCCAAGGGAGTAAGCATCGAACTGGTGCGAAACGAGAATTATCACATCCCCGACCGCCCATATCTGGATGGGATTACCGTCTACATCATCGGAGACGCGTCGACCACATTATCCTATCTCAAGACTGGCCAGCTGACCGTCTTCATGAACATGGGCGACGAAGAGGCCCGGCGTACCAAGCAGAACGACAAGCAGTTGGTCGTTCAAGAGGTTCCCGCACTCTCGTTCACCTGTGTCAGCTTCAACACGACAAAGGGACCGTTCAGCGACGTGAGAGTGCGCCAGGCGGTCAGCCTGGTCATGGATCGCGCCGAGACGATCTCCGTGGTCGGACAGGGCGAGGCCGTTGTTGGAGGACTTATGCCCCCCGGCCGTTGGGCCTTGCCCGCTTCGGATCTGGCAACCGTTCCCGGATACGGAGGAAACCCAGCTGACAACCTTGCGAAAGCCAAGGAACTGATGCGCGAAGCCGGGCACCCCAAAGGCTTCTCCACCACGTTGATGACCAAGCGCAATGCCAACTACGAAGCCGCCGCTGTTTTCATGCAGTCGAAGCTTGCGGAGATCGGCATCACCTCGTCCATCGATCTCCAGGACGACACCTTGTCGTACGAAAATCTCATGTCCAAAAACTACGAGATTTCGCCTTGGATCCACACGGCAGGGGGCGACGACCCAGATACCATATTCTCGGATTTCTACACGTGCAGCGCCTCGAGAAACTACTCCGGTGTCTGTGACGAGAAGTTCGATGAGAACTTTGCCCTGCAGTCACGCGAGATGAACGAGGACAAGCGGCGAGCCATTTCCCACGAGATGGAGCTGTCGATGCTGCAGGAATTCAACCGGGTGGTTCTCTTCTGGCAAAAGAAGTTCCTGGGTCTTTCTCCTCGCGTGCAGGGTCTGATCATCCACCCAGTCATGGACAATAACCGCCGCTTCCAGGACGTCTGGCTCTCGGCCTGACCAACACCACCACCGTTCACGTGTCCAAAAACGCGGCCCTCGGCTGCGAACGATCTCACTTTGTCAAAAAACGAAAGGAAATGACAATGAAAGCCAGTCCCAAGAACATCGTAAAGCAGCGTTACAAGGCGGGCCTTGTTTCCCTGGGCATTCAGGTCAAGGAATCCTCCCAGCACCTGGTGGAAATCGCTGGCGTCGTCGGTGCGGATTTCGTCAAGCTCGACTCTTTCCGCTGGCCCGTCAGCCCCGAGATGCTGCAGGGCCTCATTCAAACCGCGTGGTCCCATCAGATGATGCCCTGGGTCGCTTCGCCGACCGAGTTCTGGGACATGATGTGGCGCATGGACATGGGTGCACAAGGTCTGTCGATCGCATGCGCCCGAAATGCGGAAGACGTGCAGAAGATGGTGGATGCCACCTACTATGCCCCGATCGGCCGTCGCGAATCGAACCGCCCGCTCCGCTTCCGCGGGATGTCTCAGGGAGACTACTTCGACCTGGCCCGAGACGAGACTTTGCTTTGCGCCCAGATCGAAGACGAAGAAGGCATGGCCAATCTCAAGGAGATTCTCAAGAACGAGCATCTCGATGTCATCTGCGTGGGCAGCGGCGATCTTGCCATCTCGCTTGGCGTTGCCAACGACCGCAACCACCCGAAGGTGAAGGAAGCGCGCAAGCGGATTCACTTGGAGGCGTTGGCAGCTGGAAAGCAAGTCACAGTGACACAGGCCGTCACGACCGAGGGCCTGGATGAGGCTGCCTACTGGGTCGAGCAGGGCGTGAACATCGTGACACTGGATGGCCCCTTCAAGGTGCTCATCCAGACCTATGGCGATGCCTTGAAGAACCTCAAGGGCGCTATCGGCTACGACACTGCCAAGCTGGCCGCGGAATAAGTCGAGAACATCCCCAGATGAGCCAGCGCCCGGATCGATACCCTACAGTTACCTTCCGGGCGCGGCTTTCGTTCCTGCGTCTGCCAATGGGGCTTGTCGAGAGCTTCAGCAGCGCTCCGATCGCTGACCTCAGCGATGCCGTCGGCCGTCTGTACACGATGGATTCGAGCATTCGACCGCTCTATCCGGATGCGCCTCGTCTCCTAGGTTCTGCAGTCACCGTAAAATGCCCCGCCGGCGACAATTTTGGCGTGAAGTCAGCGTTGCGCCTGATCGAACCTGGAGACGTTCTGGTTATCGACGGGCAAGGCTTTACGGACTGGTGCTTGGGCGGGTTCAGGATGCTCGAAGAGGCCATTGCCGATCGCGGATTACGCGGCGTGATCGTGAATGGTGCCTATCGAGATGCCGAGCAGTGTTCGGCTGCGCGCTTTGCAGTCTACGCCAAGGCCATTTCGCCTTGGTCGGGACCGAAGCGCGGCCCAGCTGAGATAAATGTTCCCGTAGCCTGCGGTGGTGTCATCGTGGAACCAGGCGACGTGGTCGTTGCGGACCAAGATGGAGCCGTCGTTGTTCCGCGGTTGTTCGCGACCGCGGTCCTTAGGCGAATTCAAAGCCCAGAGATTTCATATAGCGCTGCGACGGACCTCGAACGTGATCGCCAGTTTTGGGCCGAGTTCGAGGCACGGGGCGGCGTGATGATCGATCCACAGCAATGAGGTGACGATGTTTGCCGCTCCGCCAAACATAGAAGCGCAGATTTGGTCTCAGGTTCCCGATGAGCTTCAACTGTGGGATCGCGAATCCGAATTCGTCCGAGTAAAACGGCAAGGCCAGAAACTCGGGTCCTTTCTCGAGGGCCCGTGCTTCGATCTGGCGGGAAATCTCTACGTCGTGGACATCGCGTTCGGACGGATACTCCGGGTCGATCCAGACAAGCGGTGGACCGTCGTTGCCGAGTATGACGGCGAGCCCAATGGCCTGAAGATTCACCAAGATGGAAGGATCTTCGTCGCAGACCACAAGCTGGGCATCCTTCTGCTCGACCCAGAGCAACGCAGTGTTCGTCCATTCCTGACGCGTTACCGATTTGAGCCATTCAAAGGGGTCAATGACCTGTTCTTTGCCGCTAACGGCGATTTGTACTTCACGGATCAAGGTTCTACGGGGCTGCAGGACCCGACGGGGCGTGTCTTCCGTCTCCGCACCACTGGCGAGTTGGATTTGCTCATCGCCAATGGGCCAAGCCCTAACGGTCTGGTGCTGAATCTTGAGGAAAAGACGCTGTACGTCTGCATGACCAGGGCCAACAGCGTTTGGCGAGTACCTCTGCTGCCGAACTATGGCGGCGTGGACAAGGTCGGAGCGATGCTGCAGTTGTCTGGCTCCTATAGCGGGGGGCCTGACGGCATAGCCATCGATGAAGATGGCAACCTCTATGTTTGCCATCCAGGGCTAGGTTCCGTCTGGGTATTTGATCGCTTCGGGGAGCCGATCTACCGGATCAAATCTCCAGCAGGGCGATCAACTACCAATCTCGCCTTTGGCGGGAAGGACAGAAAGACGCTGTTCATCACCGAGTCGAGCACAGGGTCCATCCTGACTGCCCCCATTCCCCATGTTGGGCGCCAGATGTACTCGCATTCCGAGAAGCCCGGGGCTATTGCTCATTGAGCTTCGCGAAAGTGTGCTGAGACGCGTCGATCGGTCTCCCTTCCTTGCGCCAGCAGCCAGTTGCGGAGCTCGTTAAACCCGGCTGTGCGTCGCGATTTCTCGGGGTAGACAAGATAGTAGTCTAGGTCCAGCTGTGCCTGCGGCTCCAGCAAGCTCGCCAAGCGTCCCGTTTGTAGTTCGTCAACAAGCAGGGAGACGCGGCCGAGTGCGATCCCCATGCCTTCCTGAGCAGCCTGATAGGCCAACCCTTCGCCCTGAATGGTTACCTTCTGCGCGGTTGGCAGTATGTCATCTGCGTAGGTCCCCAGCCAGGAGCTCCAGGGGTCGGGCAAGTGCCCTGAGTGCCAGGCATGGATGAGTTTCTGGCTCGCCAGATCGGTGATGTTACTGATGTCGCCCACCCCTTTTGCGTAGGCGGGACTGCAGACGGGCACCATGCGGGCGCTCATCAGGTACTCCGCGGTATGGTCTTTCCATGTGCCGTTCCCAATACGAACAGCACAATCCATATCCGGGCCCATGACATCGGTGGCCCGGGCGACGCTGAAGGTGACGTTTGCCGCTGGCAACTGTTCGTACAGCACGGGAAGTCTCGGCATGAGCCAGTGACGCATGCATAGCATCGAGCAGCGGACACGAATGGGCATCTGGGCTCGGGAAGCTATCCGCTCAGTGTCGGCGTGCAGCTGTGAGAATGTCGTATCCAGTGACGACAGCAGTTCTTTGCCCACCTCGGTCAACGTCACGGCACGGGTAGTACGCACGAAAAGATCGATGCCAAAGTGCTGTTCCAGCTTCTTCACCTGGCGGCTAATCGCACCTGCAGTGACATGCTGAGACTCGGCTGCCTTGAGGAAGCTCTCGTGCTTGGCAGCGACATAGAACGCCAACAGGGCGTTTAGCGGTGGCAGGCGCATCTGAACCTCATGAGTGAGAAAAGCTAAGCCAAGGCGAACATAACTCGTTTGTCAAACAAGGCCCATAGGTCGATTGATGGCTGAGGTTCAAACGGAGGAGCTTTAGATGCCGAAACCAAAAATTTTCACCGAAGCCGAATTGCAGGCAATGCGCGACAGCGTGAACTCGCTGCGTGTCAAAGGTGCCTATACCGAGGGCAAATGGATGACCTCGCCGTACAGCCGCGATCCGCGTGCGATCGGAACCGATGCGCCGAGAGAAGTGGTGGTCCGTGACATCACGCTGCGCAACATCGAACAGATGCCGGGTGTGAACCTTGCTCCGGCCGTGCGCCACCGCCTGATGGAAGAGATCGTGGCCGTCGGCGTGGCGGAGATCCAGCTCTCGATGTTCGGTCGCGGCCATACACTGGAATCGATGTCGGAAGATGTACGGCGCGTGAAAGCGGTGAACCCGGCCTGTCGCATGATAATGACCGGTGGCCGCTCCGAGGATGACGTTAAGCTGGCGCGAGATGCGGGTATCGAAATCGTGCAATTCGGTGGTGCGCCGGCGGCCGGCGCCGCCCCGATCCGCATCGGTGGAGCGTTCCAGGCCGCCTGGGAAGGCAAGGATTGGCGCAAGTCGATGGTCCCGGTGAACAAGGAGCAGCAGAATGCGCGCGTGCTGCTGCTGATCGAGGCCTGCCTCGCTGTCGGGGTCGAGCCTTCGTGCACCATCAACCAGGTCAATTATGCCGATGACGAGTACATCGTGGAATATGCTTCGCTAGTCGGGAAGGCCGGAACGAAAGGCATCCTGCTGGCGGACGGCCCCTCGGGTTGCGCTCCGGAAGCCTTCGCCTACATGACCCGTTTGGCCAAGAAGCACGCGCCGAACGCCAAAATCTTCGTCCATCCGCACAATGGCTTCGCGCTGGCCAACGCCAATTCGCTGGCCGGGGTTGTCGCAGGTGCCGAGGGCATCGAGGTAACGGTTAATGGCTATTGCTCGATTTCGGGGCAGGCTGATCTGGCCCATGTCGCTACCTCGCTCGAGGCACTCTACGGCATCAGGACGGGCATAAAACTGGCGGAACTTACCCGTCTGGCCCGCGTTGCAGAAGAGATCATCGGCCAGCCGATCTCGCCAATGCATCCGATCACTGGCACCTCTGCCTTTGCCTGTGGCGGCTCGGACAGTGTCATTCAGGAACTGGACATCGATCCGCTCATTCATTGGAGCCTGATCCCCGAGTTGGTCGGCAACAAGCGCCAATGGACCATCACGCGCGCGACCGGTAATTTCTCGATGTGGGAGAAGCTGGACCAATTGGGCATCGAAGCCGATCGCGAGCATATCGAGCCCGTGCTGGAAGCCTGCCTCGCCAAGATCCGCGAAACCGGTAAGCCGTTGAGCGACGAGGTGATCGGCGCGATCGCAGTCGGTGTGATTTCGCAAATGGCGGCCGTTACCGCATGAGACACATCCGAGGTGAAGAAGAGGCCGGGAGCGTGCTGCTCCCGAGCCATTTCTTCATGAACGTGCGCATTCTGGAATACGTCCTGAGTGAGATGAGGGAAGCTCATGTCAGCACGACAATTGGTCGATTGCACAGCGTTTCCAATGCGTTCCAATGGAAGCAGCGATGGCTGAGAGCCTGAGCATCTTATGACAACGGGAGGAATTATGACCGAGAAATTCAACACGGCCCTGTTCGATGGGCAAATCTCCAGGCGACAAGTTCTATGGGGCCTAGCGTCAGCCGGGCTCGGGGCTGCCGTTTTGAGTCAATTTGGCGGCGTAGCGTTCGCGGCATCGGAGGGAGGCACCCTTACCGCTAACATGAAGGATCCCCCAAACTTCGACATCATCGGGAACAGCACGTCATGGGTAATCCTTACCCTTGGGCCGTGCTACAATGGCCTCATAACGAACAACCCGGAAAAGCCCGATGAACTGATCGGCGAACTTGCCGACAGCTGGGAAGTGTCGGCAGATGGCAAGCTTGTCACGTTCAAGCTGCACGACAAAGTCCAGTTCCACGATGGAATGCCGTTTACTTCAGCTGACGTGAAACACACCTTTGACTTGGTCCGCAACCCGCCGGAAGGCACGGCCAGCATTCGTCAAAGCAGCCTTTCGGCAATCGATCGCATCGAAACACCCGACAAGCTCACAGTCGAGTTCCACTTGAAGCGACCGCAGCCTTCGTTCCTGCCGTTGCTTGCCACCGGGTGGATGGTCGTCATGCCGAAGCATATCCTCGAGCGCGACGGCAACATGCAGAAAGAGGTGATCGGCACGGGTCCCTTCAAGTTCAAGGACTATCAACGCGGGGTCCGGCTGGACCTGGTCCGCAATGATAGCTACTTCCAGGCCGATCGGCCGCGTCTTGATGGCATTACGTATTTCGTTGCCGAGGATCCGTCGACCCTGGATGCCTATTTCCAGACAGGCCAGATCCTATTTTACAACGAAATGAGTTCCGACTCGGGTTTGCGTTTCGAGAAAGACACGGAACATGGCCTGAAAGTCCAGCGCGTCGTAGCACTGAACCCGACCGCAATAACATTGAATGGCCGCAAGGCTCCGTTGGACGACAAGCGTGTTCGGCAAGCTATCAGTTACGCAATCGATCGGAACGAAGCGATCAAGCTGCTCGAGCAGGGTCAGGCGCAGATCGGCGGCTTCATCCCTCCGGGACGTTACGCACTGCCGCAAGACAAGCTGCTTCAAATGCCTGGCTATGGCGCCGAAGTCGAACAGAACCAGGAAAAGGCACGCAAGCTGCTTGCCGAGGCCGGGCATCCAAACGGACTGAAGCTTCGCATGCTTGTGCGGAAGAACATCAATCACGAAGAGCGAGCGGTAATGGTGCAGGGGCAACTTGCCCGTGTTGGCATCGAAGTTGCGCTAGACGTGCAGGAGAGCGCCATGTTCTTCGACAACTTCAACGCTGCGAATTTCGACCTGGTGTCCCAAGGCGGAATTGCATATCCCGTCAATGACCCCGATGTCGTGTTTGGCTCGATCCACACTTCCGGCCCCGCAAACATTTCCGGCGTTACGAACGCGGAGCTCGACAAACTGTTTGAAGAGCAGGCGTTGGAGACAGATGTCGCCAAGCGCACTGCCATTGCGCACAGAATGGAAGAAATCGCGCTTGATGAATGTAGCCGCATCGTCTTGTTCTACCAGAACAAGTTCGTTGGCCATTCTGCCAAGGTTTCAGGGTACGTGGCGACCGGAAACCCCGATGACTCCTCGCGAATGGCGAATGTAGCTCTCACCGCCTAGTGCCTGCCAAATGACAGCCGTGGTCCCTGGGATCACGGCTGTAGTTTTGCGAAAGCATGGCTTGTTTCAAATAGGCCGAATGAAAACGCGCCGGATCGGGTCCCTTGTGGGAGCCGATCCGGCGCGTTTGTCATACGGCTAGTAGGGCGGTCCAGGTGTCTCGATCAGACCCGCACATATCGGCGCAGGAAACCGCCGTGGTCGTGCATCTCGTCTCCGAGGTAGAGGTTCCCGCTGGAGTCGATGGCAAGGCCGTGCGCCCTATGCAGGATTTCCTGCTCTCGAACGTCCTGATCGATATGTCGCTTACCCCAACGGCAAACCAATTCGCCATCAGGTGTCCGAATGTCCACTTGGCCTTTTCCCGTCGAATAGATGTAGTCCTGCGCATCGCATTGGATGGCATTCGGGTGAAGGACATCGTCCATGATGGCGAGCAGTTCGCCATTGGGAGTGAAAACCTGAAGACGATCGTTACCCCTGTCCGCGACGATAACGCGGCCCTTTGAGTCAAGGCAAACGGCGTGGACCGTCTTGAATTGGCTGGGCCCCTGGCCCGGGGTACCCCAGGTAAACTCCCATTCGCCGTGGCTAGAAAAGCGGTGGACCTCGGAGTTGCCGTAACCGTCGGTAATGAACATGGTGCCGTCGGGTGCGAAGGCGATGTCGGTCGGGGCAAAAAACTTGGCGGCCTTGTCAGGTTCAAGCGCTCCTTCCTCCTCGGCAATCCGGGGGGTGCCGAATTCTCCCCAAACTCTGATGGGTCTCCCGTCAAAGGTGAAGCTTCGAATGACATGGGCCTTATCGTCGACGCAGTACACCTGGCCGCCTGGCGACACGCCGATGCCGTGAGGCCTCAGAAACAAGCCTTCACCCCATGAGGCTATGAGGTCGCCTTGCGGGCTGAAGACACGCACTGCCTCGCCAGCTCTGCAAAATGCGTAGATGCGGTCTTCAGCGTCGCACGCGATCATGCTGACATAGCGAGTGCGGTCGCCGTTGGGCATTCGTCCCCATTCGTCGTCCAACTTGTACCGAAAGTTCCCTTGGCCAACCGTCATTCGGATGCCTTCCTGTCTTGTTGTTTGGTTGCCGCCCAGTTCACTTCAGAATCTTGCAAAGCCCGCGCGTGAACAGCTTCGCTTCTTCTTTGCGTAAGGCAGCCTGGGGATGGTCGTCTGCCCACGTCTTCGCCATCGCTGCAATTTCGTCAGGGATTGCCTCGAAATTGCCGTTGGACATTTGCCGACCGATCGAACGCATGTCGGCATGGCGGTCATGCGGATCGGCAAACGTGACACCGCGATGCCAGGCCAGTGAAACCAAGGACCCGAGACAGTCGGACCCGAGTCGCCAGGAGTTGCCCAACGAACGCTCAACCATACCCACCAGGCGCGGCAGTACCCTGAAGCGATGCACCCAAATCGCATCCTGCCAGGATATCTCCATGAAAATCCGCTTGTTGAGGTCGACCAGCGCTGCTTCGGCGCGATGGCCTGTGACACCGATCTTGCCCTCAAGCCGATGTATCCACATCTCTTCGATGCGCGGTCGCCAGTCGCTGGTCAGATGCGCGCTTCGGGAATAGCCGACGTCATACCCAATACCGACGGTGATGCCTGCACGGCCGCCGGGCCACCATGGCATGGAATGCTTAGCAACGTAGCGGGCATGTCCCCCGACTTCTGCCTGCACGATCAAGTCGAAAGCGTCGACTGAAATGGGTGTCGCAGAGGGCGACCAATCGAGCGGTAAAGGGGCATTCATTTGTTCCCGCCACCAACGCCAACCATCTCGCGACGGCCCTGCAACGTCATTCATTCGACTGGCTCCTCCGCCGCTTCGATTTACGAAAGCTTTTGAAGGATGTGGCGGCTCAGTCAAACTAAGATAAGTCACGTCTCATTGCCGGAAACTCACGCAGCCGTGAGACGCAAACTGAAGGATGCCTGTTGGTCCATTCAGGGTGGAGATTACAAAACATCACGCCGAAGCGACTATTAATAGTTTTAACCTGCTCTGGGCTGTGAGTTATCAACGGTTGACCCTACGGGAAAATGCTCGAGGGCCAAGGGAGGATAACATGTTGGACTTGGACAAGGTCATCATTGGCCGCCGCGATTTCTTGCGTGGTACGATGGCTGTTAGTGCCGCCGCGTTTTGTCTGCCGGGGAGCGCCTTCGCGGAAGATGCGGCAAAGCCACAAGTGCTAGGCGGAACGCCACAAAAGGGTGGCATTCTGACTTTCAACTATCAGTCCGATCCTCCGAATTTTGATCCCTTGTCCAACTCTACGTCGAGGACGCTCTATTCCATCGCTCCCTGCTACAACAGCTTGGTGATGTACGATCCGAAAGACCCAACAAAGATCATTGGGGACTTGGCCAAGAGCTGGGATTTTGCACCAGACGGCCGGAAGCTCACTTTCAAGATCATCGAAAATGCGAAGTTCCATGACGGCGTTCCGCTCACTGCGGCTGACGTGAAATTCAGCTTCGATCTCGTTCGCAACCCTCCAGAAGGTGTGGTCAGCGTGCGCAAGTCGGCGCTGTCGGCTGTCCAAGACATCAACATCCTGGACGACTACACCATTGAATTTGTCCTGAATGCTCCGTCGCCCTCGCTGCTGACGAACCTCGCCACGGGCTGGATGCTGGTCCTTCCAAAGCACTTCGTAGAAGGGGGTGGCGATCTGAAGAAGACCGTCCTCGGATCGGGGCCATTCAAGTTCAAGAACTATCAGACGGGTGTCAGCGTCGAATTGGAGCGCAACCCGGACTACCACATCCCGGACAAGCCCTATCTCGACGGTATCACCTACTACATCGTGCCAGACCCCTCGACCGTGTACAGCTATTTCCGCACGGGACAGATACTGGTCTACGAGAGCCTGCAGGGGGAAGATTCTCGTCGCGCCGAAAAGGAGTTCGGAGACAAGATCCTTATCCAGGGCACGCCGTCTTATGGCTTCAGCTCGCTGGTGTTCAATGTGAGCAAAGCGCCCTGGGACGACGTTCGTGTACGCAAGGCACTGAACTTGGCAATCGATCGGCGCGAAGCGCTGAAGGTACTGCGCCAGAATGATGGCTACCTCGGCGGCTTGATGCCAGCCCAGGGAAAGTGGGCGCAGAGCGATGAACAGCTCGCCAAGCTTCCCGGATTTGCAGCTGACCGGGAAGCGGATCTTGCGGCAGCTCGCCAGCTGTTGAAAGAGGCAGGCCATGAAGGCGGTATCTCTACCAAGCTCATGACCAAGAGAGGCGCGTCCTATGAAGCCCTGGCGATTTTCCTCATCGATCAGCTTTCCAAAGTGGGTGTTAACGCGACCTTGGATCTCCAGGAGGACGCGGTTGCCTACGACAATCTGACGACCCAGAAGTTCGAACTTGGAGCATGGGAGCAGACGGTCAATGCGGATGACCCTGATGCTGTGTTCGGGGAACTCTATACCTGCAAGGGCGGAAGGAACTTCTCGGGACTTTGCAACGCAAAGATCGATGAGCTGTTCGCGCAGCAAACGTCGGAACTGGACGAAGCCAAGCGTCATGAGCTTGTGAAGGCTATGGAGTTGGCCGCGATGGAAGACGCGGGGCGGGTCATCCTGTTCTGGCGCAAGAGCTTCCTTGGTCAGTCTCGCCGAGTCCATGACCTGTTGCGGCATCCCCAGATGGACAACAACAGGCGCATGCAAGAAGTCTGGTTGTCCGAAGCGTAAGTATCCTCCCAGGCTTACGCGAGGGCGCTGGCATCTGGCCAGCGCCCATCCCTGGTCGTCAACCCTTCGCCGGAGCGGCTGGGTTTCCTACGCAGCGTGTGACGGGGTTCAAATGGAAGCGACTGACGAAACTCGCCGTCTCGAAATGGTCGTCTTGATGACACCGGATATGGCCAACTTCTCTGGCAAGGTGCATGGGGGAGCGCTTTTAAGTCTGCTCGACCGAGTGGCTTTCTCATGCGCGTCTCGGTATTCGAAAGAATACGCTGTCACTCTCTCGGTCGACCAGGTCGTCTTTCGCGAGCCGATCAATGTAGGCGAGCTCGTAACCTTTCGCGCTTCAATCAACTATGCCGGACGCACCTCGATGGAGGTCGGAATCCGAGTAGAGGCAGAGGATGTGCGTTCGGGACTGCGGCGGCACACCAACTCCTGCTACTTCACGATGGTCGCGGTAGATGGTCTCGGCAAGCCGACCCCAGTGCCTGACCTTACCCTGGAAACTGACACCCAACTGCGCCGCTACAGAGCTGCAGCGATGCGCCGGGGGTTGCGCAGGGATGTCGAGGCACGGTTTGAAGCGGTAAGTGGCGGCTAGAGCATTCATTCGACATATCGACCGTCACAAAGTTTGGGGCGGTTCGCAAAGCTGGTAAATCAACAGGGAGGAACGATCTGATGGGATCTTTTTCAGTCTGGCATTGGTTGATCGTGCTGGTCGTGGTTCTGCTTATGTTTGGGCGAGGCAAGATCCCCGAACTGATGGGCGACGTTGCCAAGGGCATCAAGAGCTTCAAGAAGGGAATGGCTGACGACGTTCCGGATGAAACCAAGGTGGTCGAGCACCGGGCGGACTAGCCGTCGGTCGGCCGTACCGATCCTGAAATCGGATGTCCTTCGTTGCGCCGCGTTGAGACTCAACGGAAACGCAGGACGCACATCCGGACGGTCGTCGAGCCTAATCGCACCAGTGAATTCTACCTTTGTGGACCCAGAAGTGGGAGCGGCAACCTCGCTGCCTCCAGACTGACGGGCGCAATGTTGGCCGTCCTTTGCCGTCCACCGCAACGTCCCAACGCGGGGCGGCACCGTCCATAACAGCCAGCTCGATTGCCTCTCCGCACCCGCAAGGACACCTGAACCCAACACTCCAGTCCTCATTGTCCTCTCGGACAAGGATCAGGTCACGCCATGGTAGACGGCGCGATGGGAGGGACTCGCCTTCGAACACGGTTAGCCGTCGTGCAGGCCCATGTCGGTCCCAGTATCTAGACAACCATTTGACGATTCTCATTGCGTGTCCTTGCCCTCTCTTCGGAGGGCCGGGAGACCGAGCAGGGGTTCTGCCGCGCCCCGACCTAGGAGTCTGTTGTCCTTGCGCTCAAAATCCTCTTCTGAGAAATGGTCCTCGTCGCACGCAGCGAGGCTGAAGATCGTTCTGGCGTAGAGGCCATTCGACTCCTGCCTAAAGGGGAAGGTCCGGGCGACGAATTCCGCCACGACGGCCGACGAGGCGCGCATGTTAAGCGTGATGACCGACGGAGCCTCCTCGACCACGCCCTTGATGTAGCCAGCGGCCAGCTCCTCTTCATACGCCTTCGGGTTCACTCTCCGCATGTATTCTGCCCGGAGGCCTTCGGGCGTGTAAACGCTGCGGTCGGCCAGGGTGGAGCCACCTGGGTGCACGTAGTCGATGCGTCCGCAAACGTCTCCTATCGCTGCTTTTCCGCCATCGTTGTATGTCGGAATGACAACACCAACGTCGAACAACGGTATCAAGAAGGCAGAGGCTATCAGGTCCGCGAATTGACGGCCATCTTGGCTGTCGACGCAGCTGAAAATCACGTCGCACTGTGCGACCGTCTCAACTGCTTCTCTGTTCCCGATCTCCGTAGGGATCGGCACTGCCACTTCCGGGCCCCGGAATGAGGCGATAGCATCGGCGAACATCTCGACCTTGAGCCGTCCCGACGTGGCATCCTCGAACGTTGCGTTCAGGATCCGATTCAGGTTTTTCATCTCGACCCGGTCCGGATCGACCATAACGATACGACCGAAACCGAGACGGGCCAATTGTTCAGCCACAATCGATCCGGTGCCGGAAACCCCGATCACCACTGCGGAAAGACGTGCCAGTTCCGCCGTCATCGCGCCCGTGAATGCCATCGGTCGGCCTGACGGTATACCCTTCACGATCCCATCGACCCACCAGTTCCGAATTTCGTCGTCCGCGACTGTGACTAGATCGACTTCCTCATGGCTCATGTCCGAAGCGTAGATCCTTGCACGGACGGCACCGTCGGCTGTCATCACGGCCGAGCCATGTTGACCGCCGACGCCTTCGAATATCCCGGGGATGACGCGAGCGTCGCTTTCGTCATCGACATGCGAGAAGTCCAGCCAACCGCCTGGATGCGAATGTAGCAGGATGATCGTCAATCCTTCAGGTTCGGCGACATCAATGGCTTGCTCGATGTAGGAGCCAGGCCAAACTACAGCGTCCGGGGCCCTGAGCGAGCAGGCCATGTAGGGAACCGCGATCGTCTCGCGGACGACGAGACGGCGCCTTAGGCCTGGCGAGGACGAACAGATGAGGATGGCCGCCGCCTCGTTGCCATCGCCTGGATGTAGATGGCTGACGAGATGGCGGTGTGTCGAACCCGCGAAGGCGAGGGTGAGCCCGGGCTTCATTCTGCGACCTCCTTGGCGATCGCCTCCTCCACAAGCGCGAGGTGGGTGATCACGTTGTCCGTCGTGGAGCTCCAGCGAGAACCGGGGCCGCGGTGGCGCGACCAGCGCTGGTAGCTGCGCCCGGCGATCTGTTCCGTGGCTTCCGTGCAGGGAATTGTGCCGCCCGAGATTTTCCGGAGTGGCGGATCGACGTAGAACATGTCGATCTCTGCCTGCGGGTAGTTCGGGGGGACCAGCAAGGCGAGGTCAACCGACGAAACGGTGTAGCCTTCAGGAACAGGATAGCCGTGAATGATCAGCCACCGGCGCCCAGCCTCGATCGTCGTCTCCCAGACTGGAGAAGTATCGGCGAGGAAGGTTTCATCGCCTTCGAGAAGGGGGAATTCGCGCAACATCGAGGGACGCGCCTCACCGTTGTTCACGTCCTTCGCGATGAGCCGGACCTTCTCTATGCCCGGTGTGCGTAGGTCGATCGTGTCGCCGACTGCAAGCTGCTTCTTCGGCTGCCCATGGACCTTCAGGATGATGATCCACATGTGCGGGTCGAAGCCTGCGGTGGTAAGCGCGTCGACTACCGTAATAGTGGGCGCCCTGGATTCGATGTGCTTGCCCTGGACGTTGAGCTTCCACACCTGCGGCTCGCGGGTCTTGAACTCCTCGATGCCGCCCTTCGAGATCTTGATGACTTCAGCGTCCTCGATGATGCGATCAGGCTGCCCGACGCGCTCGAGATAGATAGGCGTTTCGGAAGGAATCCTGCCGAGCTTCCGGATGATCCCGCCCGAAACGGACTCCGCCGGCCAGTCCAGTTCGTTGCCGTTGATGGCGATGCGATTCGTCCCATCGCTCTCGGCGATGATGAACTTGGTGCCCTTGCCAATATCTGCCTCTTCCTGGACACGGATCCCCTCGAAGTCGCCATCCTCCATCCACTGGAGGACATAAGGGCGCTGTGAACTGTCGAATCCAGCGGCGCGGGCGATCTTGCCTCCCGTTGGGGTTTCGGTGTCCAATTCGAATCTGCGGAAGGCAAGGTCCAGCCCTGCGATTTCGACGGTAGCATTACGGCCGGAGCCTTGGGTGGTAGTTACGGTGGTCATGTGTCTTGTGTCCTGTATTCGCGTTGATCGTAAGACGTTGGGTGGTCCAAAGGTGATGCGGACGACCCGCAGGATTCCGACAGAGAAGAAAAATTGTCGGAATCCGCCGCCTCGCGCGCATCCATGATGGACACTGGGATTGGGATCGGGGGATACGGTGTTAGGGTTCCGGAAGTCGGCGTTCGGAGAGCTTCGTGGATCAAGGTGGGGACGACCGCTGTCATCCGGTAGATGACGCATTGGCGGCCTTTCATGGGCTGCCGGATATCGATCGGCGCAACCTGGCCAATGCTGCAAGTGTGCTCGCGGCGCGAGGAACCTACGTCACGCGCGAAGAGCTGATCAGTGAGGCTTATGTCCGAATGGCTGAAGGGAGGCGGCTCTGGCCGATTTCGCAGCCATTCACCGCCTACTTCGCAGGTGTGATGAAGAGCCTCCTCAGCGACCGAATGTTCTTGACCGACGAAGGTAAGGTCGTGCGTCTTAAGAACAAGATGTCCGTAGTTCGGCCTGACGATCTTCCACGGGTGGCCGCCAATGACGACTCTGAAGATCTTCGGAATAAGGCCTTGGTTGAGGAGATCGTGTCGGTACTGGAGACACGTATCGCGGGCGATGAGGACCTGGAGCTGCTATGGGCAGGCATCCAGTGCGATCTGAGGGGCAAGGAGCTCCAGGAGGAGCTTGGCGTAGATGTGAAGCAACTTGCCACGCTTCGTACGCGTTTGAATCGCCACATTGATAAGATATGCACGGAGTACCGGGCGAAGGAAGGACGCTCCTGATGGGTGACAGCAAGAAGGATGCGGTAGACAGCCTGCTGGAGTTCATACTGGCGGATGATACCCCAGTCGGTCCCGAGGACGCGGAGAGCCTGTTGCTGCTCCAGAAGGCAACTGACGATGCGGAAGCGCGTCTCGCGAAAGCCCGACTACAGCGCGCGAGGGAAGGTGTATTCGCGGCTTCGATGAAGCAGAGCGTAGCACCTCAGGGGATCGAGAATGCCAGAAAGCTTTATGACCGAGCGAAAGCGGGTGACCTGACGGCTGGTCTGACGCTGGCGGCTCGTTTCGGAGACGGTTCCATGGATGGCGATCTTGATGCCATCTTGGAAGATCTTGCCGAGCTCGAAGCTGACGACGATGAAGAGAATTGACCCCATACCGAGGAACCTGTCGGCTGACTCACTTTTGAAGTCGCTCGGCATCACAGCACCCCGAGACATCGACCTCGAAGCGATTGCCTACTATGTCGGGCTTCGCATCAAACGGCGGTGCCTGAAGTGCTGTGAGGCGATGATCACGGGCCGTGGCAACAAAGGCATCATCTCCGTAACCCCAGGCGGCATGATCCAGCGCGAGCGCTTCTCAATCGCGCATGAGCTGGGACATTGGGCGTATCATAGGGGCGAGACCGTTGCGTGCCGCGCCACCGATATCGGAAAGTTCTCGAAGACCAACGCGGTGGAACGTGCCGCGGACCAGTACGCTGCAGACCTGCTGATGCCCTGGACAATGTTCAAGGCGGAGTGCAAGCCTCACAGGCGGCTCGACCTCAACGCGCTCAAGTTGGTCGCTGGCACTTTCAACACAAGCCTGACGGCGACGCTGATCAGGATGGTAACTAGCGGGCTTTATGGCAATGCCATGATGATCACGCATGGGACCGGAGGGCGAAAGTGGCATCGCTCCGCCGACGGCATTCCCGGCTACTGGTTTCCGAAGCCCGACCTCGATCGTGAGAGCTTTGCTTTCGAGCTCTTGCACAACGCGAACACCCAAGATCAGAGTTTTCCCAGGAAGATCGGGGCTGACGCTTGGTTCGATAATCATGCGGCACCCCGGTATGAGGTTACCGAGCAGTCCTTCCGGGTGCCGGGTGAAGGCGTGATAACCATACTGCTGCTGGACGGAGCGATGCTTAGTTGAGCGGCGGTGGGCGAGAAGCGTCGTAGGCCAATGTTCAAGCACCTAGGGGCTTTCTCAGTCCCAATGCTCGGGCCAGACCGAACGCTTTCGGCCCTGACTTGTCAGCGAGCTTGCGCCTCATTTCAGACAACGAAACACGGACATCTCCGATCAGTCATTTGATCTCTCGGTAGATCTTGGCAATGGTGGCAGAGCCATTGCTAATTTTCTACTTGAGCGTCACTTTGGCCTATGTGCGGCCGTGTCTTTGTCAAATCGACCCTTGCCGAGATGGTGCGGAGCTTCGGTTTTGCCGACCCCGCAGCCGTCGGCGCGCTCGACAACAGCTTTCCTCGCTACAATGGCGCGCCAAGCCTGCTGTACCCGATCATCGTCCAGGACGAGGCCCAAAAGGGCAGTGCGATGTTCGTCTCGGCGAAATGGGGGCTGGTGCCATCCTGGCAGAAGGAAGCCAGTTCGGGCCGTCCTCCACCCGTCAATGCTCGCTCCGAGTCCATCGGCTCTAACGGCATGTTCAAGCGCGCCTATGCCACGAAGCGCTGCCTAGTGCCGATCGACGGCTATTTCGAGTGGAAGGATATCCACGGTTCAGGCAAGGACAAGCAGCCCTACGCCATCGCGATGAAGAATGGCGCTCCCTTCGCCTTGGCCGGAATCTTCGACATCTGGCGCAATCCGGCAAATGGCGAGCTGCTTCGCACCTTCTGCATCGTCACGTGCGCACCAAATGAACTCATGGCGACGATCCATGACCGCATGCCCGTTATCCTGGCGCCGGCGGATTACGCGCGATGGATAGGGCCGGAGGCCGACCCAGCGGACCTTATGAAGCCGTTCCCGTCGGATTTGATGACGATGTGGAAGATCGGACGGAAGGTCGGTTCCCCGAAAAACGACACACCGGATATCCTCGATCCGATCGATCCCTAACGGTCGACGTTAGGTCGGCTTCATTTCAGCCTCGATTTCAAGACGCGCTTGTAGCAACGTCCTGGCATCTCGGATGAGCTCGACAGCTTTAATAATCATCGCAGAAACTTCCTCGTTCGAGGCGTGATCGGCATTGTCAGCCACTGCCAAGAGCTCGAACACGATGTCACCAGGGCCGGAATCGTTCGCTGGGGTTTCCGAGTAACCGATCTGGTCTCGAAAATTCCGAATGGTAGATGCGGCATGGTGGAGCAGGCGACCTATTTCCGGTCGCGTACGCGCGCAGGATTATTTGCCGCCCGGAGCAATTCGGCGATGAAATCTTGGAGGGAACCGTCCTTCATCAGCGCCTCTCTCTTCCTCATGACGAGAGAAGCACCGAGCTTGCCCGGCTGCAATGTGAATTGACTCCGCAAGGTATTTGTTCCTATTTCGTTCTCATGCCAAAGCTCTCCGAATTTCCGTCCGACAAGGTCATCGTCTCATGCGAGAAGTGCGGGATGCGAAAGCAATACGACCGGGAAACGATGGTCCGAACGGGGGGAGACCGCACGCTGGCTCACTTGTTGGATGAGATTGTCGCCCGCGTAGGCTGCCCTAATGCCAGCAGCCTGAGTGTCTACGATCGGTGCGGTGCCAAGTACGAGGAGCTGTTGGCACTGTTGAAGGGGCGGCGAGAAGGATGACCGCTGCGAAGAAGCGTGAAAACTCAAAGCGCTGGCATATCCGTAAGAACCTGCCTCATCAGGTAGCGTTGCCGAATGACCTGTGCTGCATGGAGAACTACGATCTCCTCGCGCGGTATTGCGAGCGCTTCGAGCCTCACCCCAAGACACTGCAGGTCACGGCGAAATGGCCGAACGGCAAAAGCGAGGATTTTCGGCTCTATTGCTTTGCGAGCCGATCCGATGCTGAAGTCTTCGCTGCCGAGTTCCAAGGCATTCATTTCGATCCCGCCAAGGACAGGAGCGTGGGCGCGTCAATGGCGCCTGGCTGCGAACCGATGAGTGGAAGCCGATCGAGCGCTGCGGGCCACTTCAGCTGCCGCGGTTCTTCCGTGAATACGGCCGCTGATCACCCGCACCACGGCCGCTGGGGCCAGGAGGTATGACCATGCGTGGCCTTGGCCGCCCGGTGGCTCAGTGGAGCTTAATCGTCCTTCAGTCAGACGCAGCAAACATGTTGCCCGCTCGTTGTGCTCCCGCCCCGGCAACAGCCTGTTTCGATGGCGGCAGGTCGTGTCGCCGGCGAAGCTGAAGGTCGAAGAAATTGGCAGGGTGCTGCTAGGGCCCATTCGACCGGAACACGGCCGCCTTCCCAGCATGAGCTGAAGTCAAAGGCTGCCGCAAAAAACTCGATTGCCTAGTGCGTGCGTTGAAGGCTCTTTCGCTGTGAGCGAGGAGACGAAATGCGAAATCGGGTCAAGGAGCTTTACACGGCGGGTAAGGTGGCGGTCGGGCCGATGATCAAGTTTGCGGAGCCGGGGCTCGTCGAAATCGCCGGCACTGTCGGTTCCGATCTGGTGTCGCTGGATCCTTACCACTTCGCGATCGACCATCGTGACATGCGCAACATGGTCAACACGGCATATTCGTACGGGATGACGACTACTGCGCGCTGCCGCAACGACCCCTGGGAAATCATGAACTTGTTGGACATGGGGGTGCAGTTCATCCACATCCCCACCTGCAACAGCGCAGCAGACCTACATGCATTGGTTGATGCTGTTCACTATCCCCCCAAGGGCAAGAGGGTCTCAAATCGGCCTATCCGTTTTCGCGACATGTCCGATGCCGAATACTTCGCGTGGTCGCAGACAGAGGTCATCGTTGGAGTTCAGATCGAGACCCGTGAAGGTTTGGAGAACCTCAAGGAAATTCTGGCGGTGCCCGAGCTCGACGTTGTGATGTGCGGGCCTGGCGATCTGTCGCTCAGCCTGGGCACGCCCACCGATCGCTATAGCGACCAGATAATCGAACTGAGGAAACGCATCTACTTCGCTGCCTTGGATGCCGGAAAGCAGATTTGCAACACGTTCCGGACGACATCGGAGGGGCTGGACCAAGCGGCCTGGTGGATTGAACACGGCATGCGGATCGTCCGCATGGAGCCGGAGTACCAGCTCATGCGGCGCAGCTATGCCGAGATGATCCAGGCGGTGAAGCAGGCGGGAGATACCTGAACTTAGATCGCCGATGTCGCAGGCCGCTCGATTTCAGTGGGAGGAAACCATGGAATTTGACCCATCTAAGCTAGACTGGACTCGGCTGCATCGGCGCAGTTTCCTGGCGGCGTTGAGCGCAGGCGGAGCCGCAGCTGGCCTTGGCTTCTATATCTCGCCGCTCTCGGCACAAGGTTCCGAGACACCGATGCGGGGCGGCATCCTGACGACACAATTCAGGAGTGAGCCTCCAAATTTCGATCCCATCGCCAACACGACTTCGCGGACGCTGTATGCCGTCGCACCCTGCTACAGCAAGCTTGTGATGTACGACGTAGCCGACCCAACGAAGATTGTCGGCGACCTTGCCACAGAATGGAACGTCGCCCCTGACGGCAAGGAAGTATCGTTCAAGCTCAAGCCGAATGTGCGCTTTCATGACGGCCAGCCGCTGACTTCGGCTGATGTCAAACACACGTTCGAGACGATCAAGACGGCGAAGGTAAGTCCGCGGCGGGCTGCGTTGTCCTCGGTGGAGGAGATAGTCACGCCTGATGCCACCACTGTGATTTTCAAGCTGTCGCGTCAGTCGCCCTCGTTTCTGGCGACGCTCGCAAATGGCTGGATGATGATCCTACCCAAGCATCTGGCAGAAGAAGGTGCCTTCGAAAAAAAGATCGTCGGATCTGGTCCGTTCAAATACAAAGATTACAAGATCGGCGTGAGCCTCGAACTTGTCAGAAACGACGATTACCACGTCCCCGATAGGCCATACCTGGACGGGATCAAGTTCTACATTGTCACCGATCCGGGAGCGGCTCTCGCATATTTCCGGACTGGTCAGATCCTGCTCTACGATGCCCTGACCAGCGACGATGCCGCTCGGGCGCGGAAGGACTTTGGAGACCTGATCACCACGCCTTCGAGTTCAAGCGTCAGCTTTCGGACATTGGTCTTCAACACGCAACGCAAGCCATGGGACAATCCTGCGGTCCGGCAAGCGATCAGCCTGGGCTTGGACCGTGTGGAGGCGACGAAGGTGATCGTCGCGGGCGATGGAACGATCGGCGGAGCGATGCCTGCGGGCGGCAAGTGGGAGCTTCCAGCGGCCCTTCTAGCGAAGGTGCCGGGATACAGTGGCGACCCTGCAGCCAATACTGAGGCTGCCAAGAAGGTCATCGCTGACGCTGGGCTTGTAGGCCATAAGTTCAAGATATTGTCGCGGCGCACCAGCACTTTCGAGAAGACCGCCATCTACTGTCAAAGCGCTCTGCAGCGCCTTGGTTTCGATCCCGAGTTGCAGCTGCTCGACGACGCGGAGGCGAACGACAAGCTGAACGGCAAGGATTTCGACGTTGCGGCGTGGAACCAGAATTCCGGCGCTGACGATCCGGACACAGTGTTCAATCTGTACACCTGCAACGGCGACCGAAACTACTCTGCGCTGTGTGTGCCAGCAGTCGACGAACTGTATGAAAAGCAGTCAGGCACGCTGGACCCTGCGCAACGAAGGGCCCTCGTCAATGACATGGATGTGGCCGCGCTGAACGAAGCGGGCCGCTTGGTTCTGTTCTGGTCCAATCAGTATCTCGGCATGTCCAGGCGGATTCGTAACCTAGGCAAATACACGGAAGACGAACACTTCCGGCAGCTCCAGGATACGTGGTTGGCCGCCGTCTGAGATGCTCCAGCCTGGAGCGCGTCTTCGACAAACTGAAATCAATTCACGTTCTTGCCTGGGGAATTCTGGCGCGAGGAGAACTTCTTTCGAGTTCGTCAAAACATGACGGCTGTTGGAAGCATAGGCGCTGACTCGTTTATCTGAATTGGGAGGAAGCTCAACATGGACCAGTTCTCTTGTCTCACTGTCGACCGCCGTCAACTATTGGGCGGGCTTGGTCTTGGAATTGGCGCGGCCATCTTCGGAGTTGGTGGTGCCTTCGGCGCCACGCCGACAAAAGGCGGCACCCTGACCATCAACATTGCCAGCGATCCGCCAAACTTCGATCCGGTGGCCAATACAAGCTCGTCGGTTATGAACGTCGTCGGGCCCTGCTACAGCAGCCTGTTGATGTACGATCCGCTCGATCCGGGCAAGGTGGTTGGTGACCTTGCGGAGAAATGGGAGGTCTCTCCGGACGGCAAGTCGATAACGTTCACTCTTAAGGACGGTGTCAATTTCCATGATGGGTCCCCGCTGACTTCCGCGGATGTGGTGTTTTCCCTGGATCGAATAAGGCTCGCACCGCAGGGGTTGGTGAGTCCGCGCAAAGGCATTCTCAAGGCCGTCGACAAGATCGAGGCGCCGGATCCGCGCACGGTGGTGATCACTACCAAGGAGCCTGCGCCGTCGCTCCTTACCAACCTTGCCAACGGCTGGATGCTGATCGTTTCCAAGAAGTATGTCGAGGGTGGTGGTGACTTGACGACGAACGTGATGGGCTCCGGGCCCTTCATGCTCAAGTCGTACGAACACGGCGTGCGCATCGATATGGTCAGGAACCCAAACTACCATGTGCCGGGCCGACCTTATCTCGATGGCATCAGCCTGTTCGTGATCCCCGATCCGTCTACGAGCCTCTCCTATCTGCTGACCGGTCAGCTTGTGCTGCATGACAATCTCAGTGGGGATTCGTCACGCAAACTCAGTGCGAAGCACAAGGACGTGGTCACCGTTCTCAGAACCGAGGGCCTTAGCCACGACATGCTCGAGTTCAACACCCTTCGAAAGCCTTGGGACGATGTCAGGCTACGCGAGGCGGTGTCGCTGGCAATTGACCGCGAAGAGACACTGAAGGTCATCCGCCAGGGCGACGGCGTTGTCGGCGGTTACATGCCCCCTGGACCGTGGGCGTTGCCGACCACCGACCTGGAGAAGATCTCCGGTTACGATGGCAGCTATGAGCAGCGGCTCGAGAAGGCCAAGGCGCTGATGGCGGACGCTGGCTTCGCGAGTGGCATCGACACAACCATGACTATCCGCAAGGTCGGCATCAACGAAACAATCGCGGTTACGCTTGTCGACCAGCTTTCTCGCATTGGAATCCGGGTAAAACTCGATTTCCAGGAGTCGGCAACGTACCAGGATTCCGTCGCAAAAAGGAATTTCGACCTGAACGCCAGCGGCGGCGGAGTGAGCGCGAACGACCCGGATATGTTCTTTGCCGACTTCTTCGTGTGTGGGGCAGCCCGCAACGGATCGGGCATCTGTAATCAACAGGTCGACGATCTCTTTGCCACGCAATCGCGGACATTCGACAAGGAGAAACGGGCCGAAATCGTCAGGGAAATGCAGATGGCGGCGATGAAGGATTACGGCCGCATCATCCTGTACTGGAAGACGCGCTACGTCGGCATCTCAACGAAGCTCAACAATGTCGTCCTGCATCCCGAGCCCGACAACAGTCGACGCTTCCAAGACGCATGGCTGCAATCCTAGCACCAAAACTACGCATTCTATTGGAGTATCGCATGACCGTTGGACAGAATGGATTTTACTACAGTCTCGTCGAGAATTGGGGTGAGAAATCGCTGGGTTCTCAGATCAATTTTGTCTCAGGCGTGGCCATCGATGCGCAGGATAACGTGTACACCTTCGCCCGCGACACCACGCCAGTCATGGTCTTCACCCCGGAGGGCGAACTAATCGCCCGCTGGGGGGAAGGGCAGTTCACCAGGGCACATGGCATTGCGATCGGAACGGATGGCAATGTCTATTGTGCGGACGATAAGGACCACACGATCCGGAGTTTTACCCAACGGGGCGAGCCCGTGCGGACATGGGGCACCAAGGGCAAGCCCGTAGAAAACGGCTACGATGGCGCAACACCCACCTCGGTACGCTTCGGCGGCGGTCCGTTCAACCGACCGACCAACGTTGCGTTTGCGCCGGACGGCACAATGTTCGTGTCCGACGGCTATGGCAATGCGCGGGTACATAAATTCGGCAGCGACGGGCAGTACTTGAAGTCATGGGGGGAGCCAGGCAATGGCCCCGGCGAGTTCCTGATCGTCCACTGCGTTGCAGTCGATCCGCGCGGACGTGTCGTGGTCGCGGACCGCGAGAACAACCGTCTTCAGTTCTTCACCCAGGAGGGCGAATTCCTTGAGCAGTGGCCACTGTCCAGCCGACCGGAGGAGATCGATTTCGACAAGGAGGGCAATCTCTACGTTGCCGAAGGGTTCGGGCTCATCAGCATCTTCGATCTCGACGGGAAGCTGTTGGCATCGTGGGGCAAGGAGCAGCCAGACGATGGAAAGGCAGCAGAGTTCGTTCCCAAGGCGCACACTATGGCCGTCGATTCCAAGGGCAGCGTCTACGTCGCCAGCCAGAATTTTCAGAAGAATGGCTTCGTGAAGAAATTCGAGCGCGTGAATTGAAATTGCCCGACCCGACGACCCACTGGAGAATCGGAAGTTGCCTCAAACACTTAGCACCGAAGACATAATCGACATTTTTCCCGAAGTAGGCATGATCGCTGAACCGCAGTTGCGTCAGGGTGTCGTAGATATTTGGCGGGAGATTGCCGCCGAGATGCCCTGGAACGACCTACGGCTGACCCCCAAGAACGGCAAGACCGAAAACGACCGGACCCTGGTCGAGCATATTCGCGGGGTCACCTGCATGGCCTTGGCTATTGCCCAGTCTGCCAAGGACATACAGGGGAGGGAATTCGACCGAGACCTGCTGCTTGCGGGCGCTCTCCTCCACGACGTTAGCAAGCTGCTCGAAAACGAACCTGATCCCACCGACGGTGCGGTTTCGGGCGCGGGAATTCCGACGCGAAAGAGCCGTCTCGGCCGAAATGTGCAGCACGGGGTCTACGCCGCCCACAAAATGTTCGAGAAGCGGATGCCTGTCGAACTCATTCACACGGTCGTAACCCACACCAACAGCAGCAATACCAAAGGACAAACTTGGGAGGCTGCCGCGATATTCTACGCGGATTTCGCTGAATCGGATGCCGCATTGAGCGCTCGGTCGAAGACGATGTTCCTGCAGCGTTGGCACATCAACAAGTAAATCGACGAACGGAGAATATTCCGGACCGTCGATCCCAGGGGCCGGGTGGTCACGATCCCTATTCGGCGGTGGCTGTTCGAGGAAACCGACTTGAGGAGAGCCTGTTCCGCGCATAACATCGTGGGTGACATGTCGAAACACGCGGTCGACACTTCTGAAATGAAGTCCACCTCCAATGACGATGGAATGGATCAGGATCGCTCGTTCGTAGTTGATCGGTGGCCTGACATGGATGCATTGGCTGGTCTGTTGGATGAGCCGATCAAGAGCGCAGGCTCTCTTCCTCCTCTCAATCCTTTGAGGGCTTTCGAGGCAACGGCTAGGCACCTCAGCGTCTCCAACGCGGCGGTGGAACTTTTCGTAACGCCGGGGGCGGTGAGTAGGCAGGTACGGGCACTCGAAAGCCATCTCGGGACGCTGCTGTTCCTGCGCGGTTCGGGGAAACTTGAGCTTACGCCGGAGGGGCACCGCTTCTGGTGCGATATTCACTCCGCCTTTGCCATTATCAGCCATGGCACCGCGCGCATCCGAGATGCGCATGCCAGCCAAGCACTGAACATATTGGTCAGCCGATGTTTCCTACGGCAGTGGTTGTTGCCCAGGCTCAGCTGCTTCGAGGACGCTCATCCGGACATATTGCTTAAGTTCACGGTCGCCAGGCCATCGTCCCACTTCGTTGAGGACTTCGACCTAGCCATCAAGGTCGGAAACGGCATCTGGGAGGGCGCACGGGCAGAAGAGTTGCTACCGATCGTCTATACGCCGATCTGCAGCCCTGCCTACATCAACGCACACGGCGGCGCGATTGACTCTTCGGATCTAGTCAATCATCGGCTGATCTGCTCGCATAGGGATTCACATGAATGGAGCCGCTTTCTGGAACATGTTGGCTCGCCCCCGCCTGCGCGCTTCATGGAGTTCAGCGGCGATAGTTTGGCGGCCTTCGATGCGGCAATGGCTGGTGTCGGCATCGCACTCGGGCGGCAGTGCCTTATCGAAACGGAACTGTCGCGTGGCGCATTGATTACGCCTATTTCCGCTACGATGGATAGCAAGAGGTCGTACTACCTTCTGTGGAACCGCGACAGGCGAAGGCGAGCAGCCGCATTCAAGTTTTCCGCGTGGTTGGGTGATCAGGTTCAAATGCGATCGGGCCACCGATCGAGGGTAGGCCAAAGCACTCCGGCCAGTGCTCCGTGATTGACACTTGGCAAAGGCTGTCGCATGAACGGCCATCGTCGACCCGGCCCCACTGGCTTGCTATGCGCCATCGACACCGTGAATAGTGCACCAGGTCAGGCTAGTCCTCACCTGGTGTTTCATTTTTTTGGCTCCGGGAAGCAGAGCCCATGCCGCGTTCAAACTGGGCACGGTATCTTGCTTGCCTGGCAACTTGGTTCCCATCAGAGGCCCGACTGTAGAATGCCTTTGCTGTCCTTACGGCGCATAAGGCGACAAGCTGTGCTCGCCTCACAGGACTGTCTGGTTTGAACGAAATCGAAGAACTGAGAGACCTTTATGATGTCGCTCGCCGCAGCGTCCTTAGAGCGAGGTCGGCCGAGCTAAGTGTGCGGCGACTAGCTGAGGTCAAACGGCGCGAGCGCTTGATGGCCACGATCTCCGCCGATATTCGTCGCCTGAAGGTCGAGGCGCTCCACAAGCGAAAGCCGTCTCTATTCCGAGAAATTGACCTCTAGCCTGACAAGGGGCACTCTTGCCCTATTGGAAACGGGGAAGTGACCTCGTGGCAGAGCGCACTGAATCCGAACAGGCCGAGAGTAAGCCAGTTGCAGCCATGGCTGACCACTCGAGTATTCGAGAGCGCGCCGAGCATTTGGGTTTGCCAACCGACATTGCCGCACGCCTTGATGCTGTAATCAGGGACATTCTTGTCAATGAAGGTTTGGTCGCGGCCCAGGATGCACTGTTCCTTGCCCAAACGATCCTGGGGTTGATGGAACCAAAATTCGCGACGGGGCGAGACTTGTTTGCCCGCTTCGGACGCGACGGCCCGCCTTCCAAACTTGCAATCGAACCGCCTAGGGAAGAGCCTTACGTGCCGTACCGCTTGCAAAGGTAGCCGCCCTTGCGTTGTTTCCAGCAGACCCGCCACTCAATGGCCATCTCGGTTCGGTTGCGCGATCCCCCGCTGAAGACGATGCCTTGCCGCATTCAGCCTGCGATCTCTGCAATACCTGCGAGCCGCGCCAACAGTCCAAGTTCTTCCGGGTAAATCAGGTCCAAGCCAGGCGCGATATCCATCTTCACGCGACCGTTCCGACTGATGAGCCCGAAGTCCGCTAGCGCGTCGTTGTCCCTGAGGCGGGCCAAGAGCTTTCGAAGGATCTGGGTGTCATCAGGAGTTAGTGCTGAGCCCCCCTGGCCGTTGCGCGCATTCGACAGCACTCGTCCTTCTCGCAGAGCATCGACATCGACCTCGGGCAGCTTGCGTAGGGTCGCGAGCAAAATATCAAGTTCCCTTTTCCAAGCACGGCCGTCAGCAAGCGCTTGCCTCAAGAGTGCCTGATCAGAAATGCCTTCGATCGCATCGACGAGCTCATCGAGCTTCCTCGTACGAGGGCCGCGCATGCGAGGTTTACCCGGCCGCTTCGCTTCTTCGTCGCGAAGTTTGAGGTAAGTCATCAGGTCTTTTTCGCCGCGGATGGTGGTCGCGACTGGCCCTTTCCACTCGGACTTCCCCCTTTCGAGGCGGTCGCGGAGAAGGACGTATTGATGAATAGCCTGCGAATTAAGCTTCACGAAATTGGGATTGAAGCGTTCAGGGTCCAATTTTGCTGATTTCGCCCGTTTGTAGGCATCTCCAGACATTATCTCGTCGCAGGCTTCGACCAGGCGAGCAAGCGTTCCGATCCGACGTGCATCCCCCGATCGGTTGGCCTCTGCCTGCAGCCTTCCCATCAGGCTCTCAGCGGTGACGGTTTCGTTTTCCTGGGTCATTCTGTGAACTCAATTTGACGCGCCGGCGCTGCACTACTGGCTAGTGCTGCAGAAACTTCCCTGCGGACATCCTCCAGGGCATCCGGATCAATCTGGATAGCTCCCTCGCGTAGCTGCTGAAACCGGGAGACCTCCGGGTATCGTTCGAGCAGCACGTCACCAACCTGCAGACATGCGTCGGTCTCTTTGTCTGAGGGCAACCGGATCATCAAATCCGCGATGTTGTTTGCCCGAAGAATTTCACGCACCATCCCTTTGAAATGGGCTTCAACGCCCTGGGGGATTTCCATTATCGCGGCTGGCAAAATGCGAGCCTCTTTGACCAAGGTGTGCATCAACTCGAACTCGTGAACTTCCGCAAACCCGTATCCGAGGTTTTCCGGATCGAAATGCGGTACGGACGGAAGCAACAAGTTCTCTGCGGATTTGCCCTCAGCTGCCGCCATGCTTTGGACCTGGTTGATCATTTCCAATATCTTGCTCTCAAGGGTGTATTCCTTTGACAGCTGATCCTTGAACGAGGACTCAGCACGCTGAAGCCGACGTAGCGCATGTGCAGGCTTGCCTGCACGGAGCTCGTCCTGCTCAATTCGATCACCCAAATCCTTTGCTCGCTTTGCCGACAGACGCATCTCAGCCATCAAGTTGTTGATGCGATTGACAATGCCTGGCCGGAATTTGGGACCGGTCACGCGATAGCGACATCCCGAACATGCTCTTTCCCTCCAGACAGGCTTATATTTGCCTTCCGCCACTTTCTCCCCGCCCGTGGCGCAAGTCCCGCCAGGGCAAATGCCGTGGAAGAAAATTTCAAAGGGAGACCGGGTCGTTCGGTCTGCGTAGGTTCGCAGCATCCCGACACCAACGTGGTTTTCGACGAATTCGGGGGTCACCGCCTCGTCAGCATATTCGAGAATGGCATCTCTATCTCCCGATGCCAGACGGTCGTGTGCCTCGCTTCGCATCTGCATCGCTTCCTGTAACGTCGTGTGAAGCTTTGCACTGCGCCGGCCATTGTAGTGAAAGGTCATCATCCAGGTAGCATGTCCCACGAGATCTCGAACGATCTCGATGGGCACGCCCGCGGCGAGTAGGTTTGACACCATGGTCACCCGCAACGCATGCAGATCGAAGACAGCTCCAGCGTCGGTGATAAGCGGGTACTCGTGACCGAAAAGCTGGTTCACCGCCGGCTGACAAACGCGGAGCAAATCTTTCCAATACGAGAGAACCTTGTTGTCAGACACAGGTGTGTTGAGCGCAACACCGGGGTCGCGAAATAGCGGGTAGATATCGGGGTAGAGCTCCGGGTTGGCTCGAGCTACTTCCCAAGTTCCCTTGCCAGTAGGCTTCACCGGTGCCGCAATCGGATTGTACGTCGTCTGCAGATCAAGCATTCGGTAGAACGACGACACAATGTGATTGTCGGTCCACGGAATGACAAAGGGCGCACCCGTCTTGTTGACCCCCACCTTCATGCCAACAATCTTTCGAGTCTCGCGTCCTGGCAAGCTCACTAGCTGAAGGAACGAATCCTTTCGCCCAATTGTCGCTGCCGGATGAGGGTTCGGAACAAGGCGCATTCCGCCGGGATCCAAGCGATTTTCGTCTCCCTCGCCGCTGTCGACCCAGCGGGCGCTTATGTGGCGCATGCCGCTGTTCAGAATGATGTCGACAACAATCGGTTCAGCGGGCCAAAAGACCGTTTCGTACTCGCCAGTTGTGGGATTGCGAAGCGTATGGTGAAAACGCTTTGGGCCGAGGCTTCGCGCGAAAGCATAATCGTTCTCGCGATTTTTCCGGACGATCAACTCCCAGGCTTCGAGTTCCAGCGGTTTTCGGGGAGTCACATCTGCGCGCTGGGTGTAGCCCCGTCCGATCTTGTCCAACTTGGCATCGAATGGATTCGTCTCGTGTTGGAAGGAGTCTCGCACCGACGCGAGGTGGAAGGCTTTCCGCATATCGCTAATGGCACGGTTGCCCTGGTCCCGACTGTCGGATCTGAAGAACGCATCGAGAAAGTTCCAGAAAGCGTGGCTGTTCTCGTTGCGCAAATCGTGGACATGCTTCGGGCGCGAGATCGACTGAAAGTCGAGCGGGGCATCTTCGGGGTCGAGGGTCATCAGAAAGATCAGCCAGAGGCTCAAAGACCGTTCGACACTTTTGATCGTTTTGACTTGAAACAGAGGCAGCAGCGCCCGAAACTGGGCGGCCCATGACACCACGTACTCTGGGATAGTGGTTATGGGATGCCCCAGCATCTTCGATGCGACCTGGGTATTGTAAGGGGTTGGCATGGATGTCCAATTGAACGCATCCACACCGATCTTCCCGATCCGGACTGATGTCAGGAAAATCTGTGCTTCTGGCCTGCTGTTTACCTTTCCGTCTACGTGCTCGATCGCTAGCTTGTAGATTGCATTGATCGACGTGGTGAGCTGCATTCTGGAACTGAACGTACCCGCGGCTTCTTTGAACGCGGCAAGCGGATACCAGCGGAAATCATCCTGCCACGTGTTTCCACAAAGTGCTGCTGTGACAAAGGCCTGAATAGCCATTGACGCGCCCGTGTTGCGTTGACCCTGGTGATATCGGAACACTAGGTCTGCGAAACCACGGTGATGATCGGCAACCGACATTCTGGTGGCCATTGGCGAGAATCGAGCCGGGTACAAATACATTACTCTGGAAACGTAGCGCGCTGGCCACGCCCAGACCCCACGCCTCGCCAGCCACTGTGCAAACCAAGCTGGTGCGAATGTAATTTTATCGTTGGCGCTCGCGAAGCGGACCGTACGGGTCTCGTCATCGCCCATCAGCCTATCGGTATCGGTCGCCAGTTGGCTTAGGAACGTTCGAATGTCTGACGCACTAAGAACTGCCTTGCGCAGCTCTTGCCAACCTACTTGGCTACCCTGAGACACGAGCATCCACTCGTCGACGTCTTCGAGGTCAACCAACGCATCAATCAATGCAACTTGATCGTCTTTCGACATGGCAATCGCGTACTCTTCCACCGATCCTTCACCGCGTGGAATCCGCTTTCTGGCTTTTCCGTGAGGCGTTTTGTCCGGGATCAGTTCGAGCGCGATCATCGCCTTGGTCATCGCCGATTTGCGAAAATGAGCGGATTTGGCGGTCGTGCCTGAGGTCAGCATGCCAAACAGGGTTCGCAACCGCCCATCGGCCTCCTTCGCTGCAAAGCCGAGCGGACCTAGTTTCTCAAGGATGTCCCCATAGGGTGCCAGCAGAAGCTCCTTTAGTGCCGTACGGAGTTCGTGGTCAAATTCTTGCCAGAGGACGCGGAGTTCATCCGCATCAGGCATCCTGAGCAGAACGAACTCGCTGCTGGCATTGAAAAAGCTCCCGGGTTCTTGATCCGAGACCATCAGGTTGCGATCGTCGCGAAATTCCAACTTCAATTCGTTACTCCTCGGTACCCTGAAGCGTGGACATCGCGTCGTTGAGGTCGGATGCCCGCTTTCCGTAGACACGTTGGCTGTCCAGACTCCTTTGACGCAGCATCAGCTGGACTGTTTCATCATCAAGCTTGAGCTCGTGTTTTGCGTACCAGCGATAGTAGTGTCGCAGCCCATGCAAGTGGGCGCCTGGTGAATGCGGCTCGATACCAGAGCGCACCAATGCTCGATCAAAAGCTTTCTCTACATTGCCCAGCTTGAGAGGTTCGCCGAAGTACTCAGCGTTCTTGCCGTTCACGAAAAAGTAGGGGTGGAGGCCGTCATTGCTACAATCCGCAGAGATCTTCTGGATATCGGTCGCCAAGTCTGCGAACTCGGATGCTCGTCGCAAGCAAGTCCATGTTCCGTGTGTCAGCCTGAAATGAGGATTGAAAACGCTCATTCCCTTCCAGCCGGCCCGTTGTTTCTTGCCTTCGGCATCAGGCCTCGGCTTTAGGCCATATCGAGCGTGTAGATGTTCCGATCTCGTCTGAACTGATTGCCGTCGGTCGAATGAACCCGTGGAAAGAGAGTGTCGGGGGTCGGCGAACAGGATCAAGGGGCCCTTGACCTGTGCATTGAATAACTGAGGTGCGTACGATCCATCCAGGATATCGCAGCGCCACAGGTTGAGCGCTTCGCTGATCCTAGGCCCGAGGAACGCAAGCAGGATCCAAAGTGCCCTGAAGACGACATTCTTTTCCCGGTCGATGATGCAATCGATCTCTTCAGAGGACAATGAGGTGCTATTGGCTGACTTGTCCTCAGTTGAGCTTAGCGCCAACCTTCGAAGGGAACTCGGGGGCGCGGGACGGTCATCTCCCAGCAGTGCGTGCCAACGCGCTCGTTGCGCCTCGAGATGTGCTAGAAGGTCGCTTTCAGATGGATGGCGCTCCGCCTTGGTCCAGATATCGGATGTTGATTGGAAAGCTGCCCCAATGACTGAAGTCGGACCGGTGTAATCTGCGCAATATCTCGCGAAATCAACAATGTCGCGGTACTCTGAGCGGGCTGTTTCATATTGAACTGGTTGCCAGTGCTGGAAGACGCGTTTCGAAGGGTCTTTTGGATTCTCCACACGTGCCCGCAGGTATTCCCATACGACCAGATCCATAGCCCCGGGCTCAGCGATGCGCTCCCCGAGAACTGCCTGCGAAAACTCGAAGAGCCGTCCGACGGCGTTGAGACGCCGTCTAATCTCAGTTGTTGGAACGTCTTTCTCGATAAGGCTTTTCGACCAGCTGAGGCTCTCGTCGGGGACGGCTACAATGTCATCTGCGCCTTGCACCGACAGGATCGGTAGCAGCACTCTCTTCGGGCGCCTGAAGGCCACGCCGGCATAGACTCCCGAATGTATCCATGTCGGCAATTCGAAGACAATATATCGAGGCTCGCCGATCAGCGGTTCTGTTTTTTGCGAATTGATCTCACGCCCCCAAGCGATTCACAAATGTCTTTGTAGTTGGATATGCTGGCAATGCTTAAGAAATCGTCGGCTTAGACGAGGTCGGTTAACTCTGGAACAAGGCACAATTGATCATGTATGCAATTTTATCTAAAAGAATACTGTAGATGCGTCGTGTGTGCTCGGAGTTGCTCAGCGCGAGCCTTTCGATCCAGAATTTGGTTCGATCAGTCCAAATTATGGATCAATGCTCGCGCACTGCGCGGACCAGTATGGGACGTGATCTATTGGAAGGTGCGGGCTCTTCATAAGCATGGCAGGTAAGCCTGTGAGCGGCTTTTCCGACAGCGTGCCTGAAGAGCGTTGTAGCTACCGTAGGTCAAGAACCGCGGTTGCCACCGTTTGCCTACATAAAGGCCGCCTTTCAGGCGGCCCTTTTAATTCACAGGTTCAGAAACAATCTCCGTAGGCCCCCAAGGCCTATGCGATAGCCTCCATTACAAATCGATCACGAGTTTCCAGTCGAATTGCTTGTTTTCAGAGTTGTAACCGCGTGGGTTGCAGACAACCCGCGTGGTCGAATGAATGTAATCGCAGCTCTGATGGATGTGGCCGTGGATCCATAGGTTAGGCGATTTCATTTCAAGGATTGCCGACATATCTGAAGCATAGGCCGCGCCAAGAAGGTCGTTGGAATCCGGGTTCGGCAAAGACTGTCGAAGGGGGGCATGGTGTGTCACCACAACTACGGGCGACGATCTGCTCGCGAGCGAGTCTTCGATGAATCTTCGGCTTTCCGAGTGGAGTCCGACGGCCGCTGCGGGCCGGAAGCGTGCCCAAGGGGCACGTCGGTATGCTATCTTGCGAAAGTCATTCATTCGTTCCTGGGCATGAGACATTGCTAGTGCTTGATGGCCGGCTAGACGGAAATCGGTCCAGAGCGTCGCCCCCACGAAACATACGCCATCAAGCTCCACCGTTTCATTCTGAAGGAAGTGAACGCGTCGAGTTTGGGAAGCGGCTACCTTTCCCGCGGCGATGCCTTCGATAATTGCTCCCCTGTAGAACTCATGGTTTCCGCCAACATAGATGCAAGGCATGCACGGGGCGATATGCTGCTCAAGCCATTGAACGCCTCTATCGATGCCGTTGCAGAGGTCGCCGGCGACCACACAGACATCCGCCGCCGGGACGTGGAGCGGCCCAGGCAAGTTGGCGATTTCCAAATGTAAGTCGGATAGAATCCAGAGCCTCACTCTCGATCGCTTCATTCTTGGATGCGTTCGCGCACCCTATCGAGGGTCTGCTCAAGTAGTTTTCCCTCTAGTGTCCTGTGGGTCAGCAACGCCCCTGCAAGAGCTTCGATTGCGCCCCTCTGGCGAGCAACCAAAGTCTTGGCTGCACCGTATGCCGCTTCCAGGCGATTGTGGACGAGCCCGGCGAAACTCGGGTCGACCGCGAAAATGAGCGCTGGGTCCTTGATAGGTCGATGGAGCAAACGCCATTTTTGCGCGAACCCGCTTGTAGTTTCCAACCGGATCGCCATTTCGGTCGCTATTCGCAGGTCGCTTGCTGGGACACCGATTTCAGCGGCCACGTTGCCGATGATTGCTTCTTCAGCGGCACGCCCGGACAGCGTGACAGAGAGCATGGCGAGTAGGTACTCTTCGGTGTGATCCCGAGGCTCATCGTGCTCCCAGACAATGCTACCGCCAGGGGGCGCCATGGAGATTTGCCTGATTTTCCCGATTTCCAAATACAGCCTGATCACCGCGTGAGCTGCTTGGCGAATGGCGCTACGCGTTTCCGATATGGTTGGAGCTCTGGCTCCTTTGGAGTCAATGTCGTCTCGTGCTAGTCTGCCAATCGGTTGCTCCCCCGCAGGACTGGTCGGCACTGGAACCTCGGGAATGAACGCCGTCATAGTCGCCCTCTTCATCGTGTGAACGTAGAATCATTCACATGCATGAGGCCGATAGGCCTCAGTGCATGAACCCTTCGCGATGCCGTGCTTCGACAATCATTTCGAGCATTCGTCGGAGCCGTCGGAGAGAGCCGCCCTTCCAGCCGCTGGCCAGTGCGTCGACTTCGATAGCGTCCAAAGGCACTGACCAACGCAGATCCTTGCCAGCGTCGGCGTAGATAGCTTCCAGAAGTCGCGGTGCTAGCGCCAAGAGATGTTCGGCACCGGGCTCCGGAAACTGGAGTACGCAGCATCTGTCCTTGAGTACCGTGGGGATCGGTCCAACCGAGTTAGCTGTCATCAGCCATGAGACATTTGACAGATCACACGCTGCCTCCAGATAGGGATCATGCCATCGGCATGAAGTTTCGCGTTCTAGCAGACCGACCAATGCATCGTGTACGTGGCCGTTGTGTCGACCAGAGCCGACCTTCTCGAGTTCGTCCAGAATGATGGCTGGTCCGGCACAGTCGTGTTTGTGAATGAGCATCAGCGGTAAGCTTGGCTCGCCCGTACTCCACTTTCGAGGATTTCCCCCGATGGCGGCATCGCTCAATCCACCGCAGCTGACAAGTTCGGTTGGAATGCCCAACTCCTCAGTCAGCCTGCGGGCGAGCCGCGTCTTTCCGCTGCCAGGCGAGCCCACAAGCAGGGTCGGACGAATGTGGACATGGGGCCTGCCGACCAGCCCGGTCAGCACCGTGTCGACAACCGAGGTTGCATACGGGAACTCGGCAACAAGTCGAGCCCGGACTATCGTCAGATCCGGTGTCTCCGGTAGCGGGAGTGGCCGCCCCTTAATCTTATCGAACTCCCTAGCGGTCCGCTTGCCCTCAGATGTGAAGTCGTTCCCAAAATCAGTGATAACGACAATTCCATCCGCGGATGAAGCCGAACCCGACGGGAGAAAAGGGTCATTCTTTTCCTTCGTAATCTTGGACGAAACCTGCTCCGGTTCCTCATTTCGCTCAGTCAGTTTTCTCAGGCTGCTCGTGAACTTGTTGATGTAGTCGTCAATGGAGTTTCGCCGTCGATCATTCCTGGTGCGGGGAACGATGCCATCTCTCTGCCAATTCTCGACGTTCCTAGCGTATGCGGACCAGGCCGCTGCACGGCACAGGAACTCGATACCTCGCGCATTTGGCAATGCCCTTTGTGCCCAGAGCGCCAGCTCGCCGCCAACCGACGCAGCGGCCCGTGCATCCCCGAACAGGCCCCTATAGATGATGCACCGCAGGCGGCACTCTTCGATGAGAGCGTCGCTGGTGTCGATCACATGCTCAAGCGCCTGTTCGACCGAAAGAATGGCATCGCAGGTAGGATCAACAACGAGCTCGTCCAGGGTTTCCGACAAGAACCCAAACCCTTCGGGCCGTCTGCGCTGTACACGTCGGGAAAGGCGCGACGCATACTCGCGAATGTCCTCGATCATGTCGTCGCGGTAGAAGGCCATTCCGTGAAGCAGCTCCTGCTCGGTAGGGAGGTGAAGTCCCGCCTTTGCAGCTTTTTGCCTACGGTCGAAATGGCGGTCCTGTTCCGACGCTTTGGTACTCACGCCCTGCCTCACAAACATCAGGACCATTTCGAGAACTACACGAATCAGGCCGCAAGGATTCACGCGCGGATTTCTAACAGGCAATCGAACTAAGCGTCTATAGTTTCAGTAAATGAATCTGAAGGCGCCATATTTGGCAACGTCGTTGAGTTGCAAGCCTCAATGTTACAAGCAGCCGGGGTCTAAAGGATTCCGTCCTTGTTGGTCCCATCAGAGCTACTCCGCGCCGCTAGGATTGCGATGTCGATGTCGCAGCTCGAACTTGCTTCTGCGGCGGGCATTGCGCCCACGTCAGTCAAGCGAAGCGAGCTCAACGAGCGTGTGGCTGTTAGGACGCTCGAAGCACTCCGTCGTGCGCTAGAAGGCGAAGGTGTTGTCTTTGTCGCGAGCAGCCCAAAGCATGGACCCGGCATGCGGCTGCAGTCGGCACCTTCGGAATTGCGGTTGCTGGTGGTTGCCGCAGCTGCACTGGGATGGAGCGTGGAGGAACTTGCGGCGCGTTCAGGCATCGGAGAGCGCACGCTAGTGACCGCAAGAACTCGTGACCGGGCGCAGGACAAGGTTTCGCCCGCGACGCTTGTCCGTGTACGTGAGGCGCTAGAGCGGGCGGGAGTTCGCTTTCTCCCACCAACGTCGGACTACGGGCCTGGGCTTACGATCCCACTGGAAATCCTGTCGCGCCAAGATCTACGGTTCTAGGCCCAAGGCTCCATGTTTCTGAAAACGAAAAAACCCGCGGCAACCGCGGGTTCACATTGAAACGAGGATGAAGATGCGGAGCCCAACCACTCCGCAATTCAATCAGACCATGCCGAGAGCAGCCTTGTACAAATCGAGGATTGCTTCCGCCTCTTCGCGTTCGGCCTGATCCTGCTTCCTGAGTCTGACCAACTGCCGGACCGCCTTAGGTTCGAATCCCGTACCCTTCAACTCCGCGTACACGTCCTTGATATCGTCGGCGATTGTCTTCTTCTCCTCTTCGAGACGCTCGATGCGTTCGATGAATGCGCGAAGCTGTCCCGCAGCAACAGTTTGGCTGGTTTCGCTAATCTCGTCGGCCATATCTCTGATCCTGGACTCTGAAGGTGGCTGTCGTCTAAACGGACGAAGTGTAGCCTACCTAAGTTATTGATCTTGTTTCTTGACTACATCACTTAGGGGGGATTAGAAGCCGGTGCCCTTGGCCTCGGCATAGACGTCCTTGATGTCGTCGGAGATCGTCTTCTTTTCTTCCTCAAGCCGCTCGATGCGCTCGATGAAGGCGCGCAACTGGCCGGCGGCAACGGTCTGGCTGGTATCGGTGATTTCGTCGGCCATGGGGCACTCCGCAAATTGTGACTGGGAAAAGCGCGACTCGGCGCGCCAAGGGAATTTCGGCGGTTTCGATGCCTGATGATGAGGGGAGGGTCAAGGGTACGCGGGAACGCAGCTGACACGACCCTGCGGAAATATCGGTCAGTGATCGCGCGGGCGGCTGGCCTCGAAGGCGGCCTTCTGCGCGTCGGTGGCCTCGCGCTGGTGCTTGGCCTGCCATTCGGCATAAGGCATGCCGTAGACGATCTCGCGCGAGGCGTCCTTGGACAGCTCGACGCCGGCCTCGGCGGCCGCGTCGCGATACCAGTTGGACAGGCAATTGCGGCAGAATCCGGCGAGATTCATCATGTCGATGTTCTGCACGTCGGAACGCTCGCTCAGGTGCTGGAGCAACCGGCGGAAGGCTGCGGCCTCGAATTCGCGCTGCTGCGCTTCGCTGAGTTCGGCCATCTGGTCCTCCATCACAGCGGCCCGGTACGCGAGCCGAATTGTCTGACTTCATGTATATCGGGGCGGCGGTTGATGGCGTCAATGATCGGCGCCAGCCGCCTGGCCCAATCCGTCGTTCCGGCCTCATCGCCGATCAGGTCCTGCCGGATCTCGATCAGCGCATGGGCAAAGCCGTTGACGATGGCGTGGCGGAACATGGTGTCGCCGCGCAGCGCCCCGTCATAGGGCTCGTTGTCGCCGACCACCAGCGCCTTGTCCTCGGCCAGCATCTCGATCAGCGGCCAGGCGGCGCGGTGGTCCATGTCCCACAACACGCCGGCGTGCCAAGGCCTGGCGCGCCCCTGCATGACGGGCGTGAAGGAATGCACCGACAAGATGAAGGGCGCGGTGCCGGTCTGCTTGTGAACCGAGGCGACCATGGCGCCGACCGCGTCGTGATAGGGGCGGTAGAAATTGTCGAGGCGGCGCGCGCGCTCCTCCTCAGACATCGGATAATTGCCCGGGATGACCGAGCCGTCATAGAGTTGGCGGATCAGCGTCGGGTCGTCCTCGCCGCGGTTGGGGTCGATCAGCAGGCGCGAAAAGTTGGCGAGGACCGTCGGCGCGCCCATGATCGCGGCAAGCTTGCGGGTCACCTGTTCGGCGCCGATGTCGTAGGCGATGTGGCGCTCGAACTCCTCGGGCGGCAGGCCGAGATCGCCATATTCCTGCGGCAGGTCGCGCCTGGCATGGTCGCACAGAAGCACGATGCCCCTGCTGCGGTCGCCTTCGATGATCTCGAAAGGGGCAAAGATTGCGGTTCGCGTCATCGGCGGCAATTTGTCCTTCGGCACGGCTTGGGTGTAGTTTCGCGCCCGTCCCTGATGTGGGGATATGTGCTAACGCCGTTGTTTTGCCAACCTTTTTTCGAATATGCCAGATGAGGCAGCAAATCACCGCGGCTGAGCGCACCTAAATCGATTGGATAAGCGCGCAGCCACGCGTTGACATGCGCCCGCACATTGCCGAAAAGGGCTCCAGAAATGCAGAAATCGTCGAAGAGGGGCTTGGGGATGGAACTTGCCGGGAGGCCGCGGACACGCTCAGCCCTGGCATCGCTCTTCCTTTTTCTCTCCGTTCCACTGTTTATGGCCGTCGCGGCCACGCCGGCACGCGCCGACTTCAGGGTCTGCAACGCGACCCAGAGCCTGGTCGGAGTCGGCATCGGCTACCGCGCCAAGGCGGGCTGGATCACCGAAGGCTGGTGGCACATCGAAGGTTCCACCTGCAAGACGCTGATCGAGGGGCCGCTGTCATCGAGGTTTTATTATCTCTATGCAGAAGATGCCGAGCGCGGCGGACGCTGGGATGGCCCGATCAACATGTGCGTGGCTGAAAAAGAGTTCAAGATCGCCGGCGTCACCGACTGCGTAGCGCGCGGCTTCCAGCGCGCCGGCTTCCAGGAATACGACACGGGCGAACAGGCGAACTGGATGGTCCAGCTCACCGACGAGCCCGCAACGGGCGGCCCAACGGCCGCCTCGGGAACGAACGGTCAATGAGACGTAGCCGCAAGGTCAAGATACTCGCAACACTCGGTCCCGCCTCGTCCGACGAGGCGATGATCCGCAAGCTCTTCGATGCGGGCGCAGACGTCTTCCGCATCAATATGAGCCATACCGACCACGATTCGATGCGCACGCTCGTCGGCCGCATCCGGTCGGTCGAAGAGGCGGTCGGCCGTCCGATCGGCATTCTCGCCGACCTGCAGGGCCCGAAGCTCCGCGTCGGCAAGTTTGCCAACGGCAAGGAAGAGCTGACCGTCGGCCAGACCTTCACCCTCGACGACAATGCCGACCTGGGCACCTCGGCGCGCGTGCACCTGCCGCATCCCGAGATCCTCAAGTCGGTGCAGGAAGGCCATCGCCTGCTGATCGACGACGGCAAGCTCGAGCTTAGGGCAGTGAAGACCGACGGCAAGTCGATCGTCTGCACGGTCGTTGCCGGCAACAAGATTTCCGACAAGAAGGGCGTCAGCCTGCCCGACACTGACCTGCCGGTAGGCGCGCTGACCGAGAAGGACCGCAAGGACCTCGACGCCGTGCTCGAGACAGGCGTCGACTGGGTCGCGCTGTCGTTCATCCAGCGCCCGGAGGATCTCGCCGAAGCGCGCAAGATCGCGCAAGGGCGCGCATTGCTGCTGTCGAAGATCGAAAAGCCGCAGGCGGTCGCCCGCCTGGCCGAGATCATCGAGCTGTCCGATGCCCTGATGGTCGCCCGCGGCGACCTCGGCGTCGAGATGCCGATCGAATCGGTGCCTGGCATCCAGAAGCAGATCACCCGTGCCGCGCGCCGCGCCGGCAAGCCGGTGGTGGTTGCCACCCAGATGCTGGAATCGATGATCACCGCGCCGGTGCCGACCCGCGCCGAGGTCTCAGACGTGGCGACCGCCGTGTTCGAAGGCGCCGACGCGATCATGCTGTCGGCCGAATCGGCCGCCGGGCAGTATCCGGTCGAGTCGGTGGCAACGATGAACCGCATCGCCGAGCGCGTCGAAAAGGACCCGACCTATCCCGGCATCATCAACGCCCAGCGCTCGCAGCCGGAGGCGACCGGCGCCGACGCGATCTCGCTTGCGGCGCGTGAAATCGCCGAGACGCTGAAGCTGTCGGCGATCATCACCTACACGGCATCCGGCACCACGGGCCTGCGCGCGGCGCGCGAACGGCCGCAGGTGCCGATCATCGCGCTGTCGCCGATCCTGGCCACGGCACGCCGCCTGTCGATGCTGTGGGGCACGCATTGCGTGGTCTCGCCGGATGCCGTCGATCTCGACGACATGGTCGACCGCGCCTGCAACGTCGCCTTCAACGAGGGTTTTGCCGCTGGCGGCGACCGCGTCATCATCACGGCCGGCGTGCCGCTCAGGACGCCGGGCTCGACCAACATGCTGCGCATTGCCTATGTCGGGCCGGAAGGCAAAGGCAGCAGGTAAGGTTACAGCGAATAGGGAGTAGCGATTAGCGAATAGGGCATTGCACGACTGCGCGTGCGGGGTCTTGTTCGCTATTCGCTATTCGCTATTCGCTATTCGCTATTCGCTATTCGCTATTCGCTATTCGCTATTCGCGGGCGCCTTCTCATCCCAACACACACCCGTCCCGAAATCGTCACCCGCAATGCGCGCTTCGACAGCGCGTGACAGTGCCTGCAGGTCGCGCGGCTGGCCGGCGAGTTTTTCGACGGCCGCCACCACCAGATCGGGTGCCACCCAGTCCGGCTTGTGGCCGAGGTTCTTCACCCACACCAGTTCGGCAGCGGGAATGTCGCGCGCCAGCCCGATCGAATGAATCTCTTCATAGACGACCGTGTCGTGGTCGCCGGAGATTACCACCGTCGGCGCCTCGATCATGGGATAGCGCGGCGCGGCCACCAGCACGTGGCGGTACAGGCCTTCGACGTCGATGGCGTTTGCGCGGAAAGCCCCCGGTCGCAGCACCAGCTTGATCGCAGCGTCGTCGACATAGAGGTCCGGCACCTTGTTGGGCGAGAAGACGCAGGTGGTTGCGGCACCGATGCGCATCAGCCCGGCCGGATTTGCGATCGTTTCCGCGAAGGCGCGGCCGACCACCGGCAAGGCGCTCAAGCTGTAATACCAGGAGGTGCCGCCGCCCGGCCAGGGGTGGGTCGCCGCCGACAGGAACAGCAGGCCACGTGTCTTTTCCGGGTGCTCCAGCGCAAACGTCGCCGCTACCCGCCGAACGAATGGCCGACGATGATCGCGTCCTTGATGCCGAGGCGGTCCATCAGGGCCGCGATGGTGGCGGCCTGCCCTTGCTGCGTCTCATTGTTGCCAGGCCCGCGGCCGGACCAGCCATGGCCGGGGCGATCGAAGAACAGCATCTCGGCGCGGCCTTCGAACTGAGGCCTGAGCGGCAGCATCTGGTCCTTCAGGTTGGCGCTGGCGCCATGGATGAAGACCAGCGGCGGCAGGTCGCCGCCGGCAGGTGCCGGCACATTCACGTAGTGGATGATGGCGCCATCGATATCGACGAAACTGCCGACGGGCGGATTTCGCCGTTCGATCAGCCACGATGCGACACGGGTTGCGCCGGCAAGCGCAACGAACAGCGCAAGCAGCAGTGCCAGGATGAAGGTGAGGATGTTCATGCGGGATGGGGTGGGTCAGCGGAATAGCGAGTAGGGAAGAGTGAGTAGAGAACCGAGAGCAGATGAGTGTGCTCCCTGGGGCGGCAACCGCCAAGCCTGTTTCTACTCGCTATTCCCTACTCCCTATTCGCTTCTTCAGATGCCTTCGCCGGCGAGTTCTTCCGACAGTCGCGACACCTCGTTCTGGGCGTTGCGCAGCATCGGATAGATGTCGAGAACGCGCTGCCATGCCTGCAGCGCCAACTCGTTGCGGCCGGTGGTCGCCATGATCTGCGCCATGCCGGACAGGGCGCCGAAATGGCGTGGCTCGAGCTCCAGCGTGCGTTCGATGTCGGCCATCGACTTGCGATAGTTCTGCATCAGGAAATGCACGGTGGCGCGCCGGTTCCAGCCCTCGGCGTATTTGGGCTGCAGCGTCACCACCTGGTCGAGGAAATCGAGCGCGACGTCGAATTTCTTGGCCTCGACCGCCTGCTGCGCCCATTGCATCATCAGGTCGACCGAGGCGCTGCCCGACTTGTACCAGGCTTCCCAGATGCGGCTGGCGAGGCGCTCGGCAGCCTTCTCGTTGCGCTCGCGCTTGAGATCGGAAAACAGCGTGTCGAGCTGGTTGTCAGCCTTGGCTACGATTGGAGCGCCGGCGTTCTCGGCAAACGCCTGCTGCGGCTGGGTTGTCGCCAGTAAGGCCAGGGTACAAAAGGCAAAAACGTTCCGCATGCGGAAATTCTAGACCCCCGCATGGGAACGTCAAACTGAAATTGCCGTGATGCGCCGGCCGCGTGCGGCCGGGCTACAATCAGCCCTGGCGAGCTTTGTAGCGCGGGGCGGTCTTGTTGATGATGTAGATGCGGCCCTTGCGACGAACCAGCTGGCAGTCACGATGGCGAGCCTTGAGCGCCTTGAGCGAATTCTTGATCTTCATGTCACTAACCCGTCGGATGGGCCCATCAACGGGCCGAAACTAAAAGCGCGCCAAAAGAGCGCGCCCAATTCGTGTGAGAGGCTCTTAGACGAGGAGTCATTGCCAGTCAACCGCGGGCAGGCTTGGTGTGGCGGTTTGATTTGGCTTTTGTCGGCATGCGGTCGCATTGTGCCTTCGCGCCGGGACTTGCCAGCGGCCGGCATCGCTGGAATCGTCCGTTCGTTCAAGCAAATGGAGGGTTGGATGCGGCTTTTGATTCTGTCGATATCAGTAGCAAGCTCGATGATGGCGTCCGCTGCTTTCGCCGAGGAATGCGACCGCAACGACCAGACCCAGACCGGGATGAACATCTGTGCCGGCTCGGACTTTGCTGCGTCCGACGCCAAACTCAACGCTGCGTATGGCGATATCATGAAACGCCTGTCCGAGAGCGCCCACGCTCGCAAGCTGCTGCAGGATTCGCAGCGGAGCTGGATCGCCTTCCGCGACGCCGAATGCAAGTTCGCGTCCTCCGGCGTCGAGGGCGGGTCGATCTATCCGATGATGCAGGCCGGATGCCTGCAGGGCTTGACCGACGCGCGTGTTGCCCAGCTTGGCGCCTACCTCAAATGCGAAGAGGGCGACCTGAGCTGTCCGGTGCCGGCGCAGTAGTGCCCGGCTAGCGGCGTGGTAGAAGCCGCGTGAAGTGGCCCATCTTGCGGCCGGGGCGTGCCTCGGCCTTGCCGTAGAGGTGCACGGCGACGTCCGGTTCGGCCAGCAGGGCCGGGACCTTGGCGATGTCGTCGCCGATCAGGTTTTCCATGACGCAGTCGGAATGGCGGTTGGCATCGCCGAGCGGCAGGCCGGCAACGGCGCGGATATGCTGCTCGAACTGGGAAACCACGCAGGCTGCCTCGGTCCAGTGTCCTGAATTGTGCACGCGTGGGGCCATTTCGTTGGCAAGCAGGGAGCCGTCGGCCAGCACGAAGAATTCGACGCCGATGACGCCGACATAATCGAGCGCGGCGAGGATTTTTCGCGCGGCGTCGCGCGCAGCTTCCGCCGTGTCGTCGCGGATCGCGGCTGGCACCGTCGAACTGGCCAGGATGCCGTTGCCGTGCACGTTTTCGGCGGGGTCGAAGGCGGCGATGCTGCCATCGGTGCCGCGCGCGGCGATCACCGAGATCTCGCGTTCGAAAGGCACGAAGGATTCGAGGACCAGCGGCACGTTGCCGAGTGAGGCGCAGGCACCGTCGAAGCCGCCCGTGGTCATGTTGCGGAAGACCATCTGGCCTTTGCCGTCGTAGCCCATGCGGCAAGTCTTCAGGATTCCGCTGCCGTCGAATGCCTGCAGGGCAGCGGCCAGGTCCTGGTCGTTATCCACAGGCACGAAGCGGGCTGTGGATATCCCGATGCCGTTGAGGAAGGTCTTTTCGACCAGGCGGTCCTGTGCCACTTCCAGTGCCCGTGCCGGCGGATAGACCGCGACGGTCTTCGCCAGGTGCTCCGCGGCCACGACGGGCACGTTCTCGAACTCGTAGGTGACGACGGCGCTTTCGCGGGCCAGTTCGTCGAGGGCGGCGGGATCGTCATAGGCGGCGACGATCTGGCGATTGGCAACCTGGGCCGCCGGGCAATCGGCCTGCGGCTCGAGGATCACGGTGCGGTAGCCCAGCCGGGCCGCGGCCATGGCCAGCATGCGGCCAAGCTGGCCGCCGCCGATGATGCCGATGGTGGAGCCTGTGGGGAGGGGGGCGCTCACGCGTCGTCCGTCGGCTGTTCGGCGACCCTTGCGGTCTGGGCGGCGCGCCACTCTTCGAGTCGCGTCGCCAGGGCGTCGTCGGAAAGGGCAAGAACGGCCGCTGCAAGCAGTGCCGCATTGGCGGCTCCGGCCTTGCCGATGGCAAGCGTGCCGACGGGGATGCCGGCCGGCATCTGGACGATGGAGAGCAGCGAATCCTGCCCCGACAGCGCCTTTGATTCGACCGGCACGCCGAACACCGGCAACGAGGTCATGGCCGCCGTCATTCCGGGGAGATGGGCAGCGCCGCCGGCACCCGCGATGATGACGCGGAAACCGGCCGCCTTGGCACCCTTGGCAAATTCGTAGAGGCGATCTGGGGTGCGGTGGGCCGAGACGATGCGCGCTTCGTAGGAAACGGCCAGCACGTCGAGCAACTCGGCGGCATGGCGCATGGTCGCCCAGTCAGACTGGCTACCCATGATGATGGCGACGTCGACCCTGTCCTTGCTCACGCGCGGCACCCCTTGCTCGATAGGCAGCGCTTAGCGGAAATGAGGAGCAATCGCAACCAAACCCCGGCAGCCCTCTGCCAGGAGTTTCAGGCAATTATGTCCGGGATGATCCGGTCTTCGATCTGGACGATCTTGTCCTTGAGAACCAGCTTCTTCTTTTTCATCCGCTGGATCTGCAACGGGTCGCAGCCCATCGCGATCATCGCGTTGATCGCCGCATCAAAATCGGCATGGTCCTGCTTCAAGCGTGCAAACTCGAGACGAACCTCGGCTTGTTCCTGTTCCGACATGTCTACCGTCTGCAAACTCACTGGCGCACCCGGGGCGCTCCTAAGGCGGGGTCGGCGACCCCTTGTCACCGGCGCGATGCCCTTATCACATTTCACGCTGACGGGAAATGCTACCACACTTTATTCGACATCGCAGATCGGGGGTGGCAGACTGTCATGGTTCCGTCACAGAGCGCTGTCTGCGGTGGGCACGCTTGTGCGGTGCATCGAGGAAACCATGAAAGGGAGAACCAATCATGTCTCTTGCTTCCCATCTTGAAGAGCTTCAGCGCAAACATGGCGACGTCGAGCGTCAGCTCGACGAAGCGATGAACCATCCATCCATGGACGACCTGCAAATCGTAGCGCTGAAGCGTCGCAAGCTGGCTCTCAAGGACGAGATTGAAAAGCTGAGAGTGGACCCGACCCAGCACTAGCCCACGATCGCGGTCTCAACTTAGTGGCCCACTCTTTCGGCACGGGCCAGATAGCCGGCGGCGAATCACCCTCGCCGCCGGGACAGGGTGATTGGTTGCTGTATTTTGTGGGCTTTTGCGGTTCGGCGGTGACAGGATTTCCCCCGGCACGCGAGCCGGTGCCAGTCCAGCCGTTCCGGCTCAAGCGTCCCAGAACTGGTCAAGCCAGATATTGAGCTTCCTGAAGCCGGTGGCACTGACCGCGTAGACACGGCGCGTGCCTTCGGCGCGGGCGCTGACCAGCCCGGCATCGAGAAGCACCTTGAGATGCTGCGACACGGCCGGCCGCGAGACCGGTAGGCCGGCTGCGAGTTCGCTGACCGTCTTGGGACCGCGACGCAATTCTTCCAGCAGATGGCGCCGGTTGGCATCCGATATGGCCAGGAAGGAGGCGTCAGCTGTCATGGCTCCTTTGTGCCGCAACATCGGCGGAATCTCAACTGTTGGTCGCGGCTGCTGCCCCAATGCCCGCGTCTGCCCAGGCGTGGCTGTCAGGGCAGGGTTTCGGGTTCGTCCTTCTGGCGTGGATCGAGCCGCAGCGATTCGGGTGTCGCCGAGCGGTCGGCCGGCTGGGTCTTGAAGGCTTCGCGATCCTCGATCGGAACCGGCGCACGGCGCTTGATGCGCAGTGCGGTGTAGCCGGCCAGCGCGAAATGCGCCGCAGCCGTGGCGAGGAACAGCGCCTCCGGCCGCATCATATCCATCAGGCCGGCGCCGAGCATCGGACCGACCATGGTGCCGAAGCCGTAGAGCAGCAGCAGGCCGCCCGAGACCTTGACGAAATCCTCCGGCTTGGCGTGGTCGTTGGCGTGTGCCACCGCCAGCGAATAGAGCGTGTAGGCGAAGGCGCCGTAGCAGGCGGTCATGGCGATGACGAATGGCCCGGAGCGCGGCGCCACCAAGAAGATCAGCACCGCCGCCACCGCCGAGGCGAGCGAGGCGCCGATCAGCACGTAGCGGCGGTCGGTGCGGTCGGAGATCTTGCCGATCGGGATCTGCAGGGCGGCACCGGCGATCACCACCAGGCTCATCATCAGCGCGATTTCGGGCGTCGAGATGCCGACGCGCGCGCCGTAGACGGCACCCAGCGTGCCCCAGTCGCCATTGGCGACGCCGATCAGGAAACACGCGACCGAGGCGACCGGCGAGTTGGCGTAGAGCCCCTTGATGTCGAGCGAAACGTCCTGCAGCGGCTTGGGGTGCGCGGCACTCGAAACCGCCGTCGGGATCAGCGACAGGCAAAACAGGATGCCGGTGACCATGAACAGCGAGGCGCTGGTGACGTCGCCGCCGGCGACCATCATCTGGCCGGCCATGATCGAGGCGTAGGTGACCATCATGTAGAGGCCGAAGACCGTGCCGCGGTTCTCGTTGGTGGCGCGCTCGTTGAGCCAGCTCTCGATGACCATGAAGGCGCCGGCCATGGCAAAACCGGTGAAGGCGCGCAGCGCGATCCAGACATATTCGTTGACGATCAGGCCGGTGAGCAGGGCGATGATCGCAGCCGACGCGGCAAAGGTGCCGAAGGCGCGGACATGGCCGGCGCGGCGGACGACGCGGGGGGCAAAATAACAGCCGGCAACGAAACCGCCGGCCCAGGCGGTGCCCATCAGGCCGAGTGCCGTGGTCGAAAAGCCCTCTTCCTGGCCGCGCAGGGGAAGCAGCAGGCCGTGCAGGCCCGACGCGGCGAGCAGGAAGGCGGTGCCGCGAAGCAGCGAGAGGATCGGCCTGTAGGTTGCGAGCATCGAACTGTCCCACCAAGAATCAAGAGCGCTAGGTCGACCGCCCCTTTGGGGCTTTTCGGCGACGGCAAGATGTCAGCCGCGCTTGAACAGCGCCTCGGCGGCCGATTTCGTCGAACCCTTGGCGGAAAGCTCGGCCTCGAGCCGGCCGATCTCGGCGCGCAGGGCTAAGATGCGCTCGTTGAGCTCGCCGACCGAAAGCAAAGACAGGTCCTGGCCGATCTCGTGGACGGTCTTTTTCTTCTTCGGCTCGTCGTCGAACAGCGCCATCTCGCTCTCCTTGATCTCCAGACAGGCGTTTGCCTGATTTGCCAATCAGAATACATAGTGCGGTCAACCACATGTAAAGTCCGGGGCGCACCGGACCAGCGGAGACCGAAAAGACATGGCCAACGTTGCCAAGCTTCCAGCCAAGATGCTCGCGGTGGCGATCACGCAGCCCGGCGGGCCGCGCGTGCTCAAGGCGGAAAAGCGCGACCTGCCCGAGCTTGGCCAAGGCGAGATCCTGATCCGGGTGCATGCGGCCGGCGTCAATCGGCCCGACGTGCAGCAGCGCAAGGGTGCGTACCCCGCGCCGCCCGGCGCGTCCGACCTGCCCGGGCTCGAAGTGTCGGGCGAGGTGGCAGCCCTCGGCGAGGGGGCGACACGCTTCCGCATCGGCGACGCGGTCTGCGCGCTGACGCCGGGCGGCGGATACGCCGAATACGCCAAGGTGCACGAAACCAACGCCCTGCCGCTGCCCAAGGGCTTCACCTTCACCGAGGCCGCGGCGGTGCCGGAAGCCTTCTTCACCGTCTGGCACAACGTGTTCGAGCGCGGCGCGCTCAAGGCGGGCGAGACGCTGCTCATCCATGGCGGCTCGTCGGGCATCGGCACCACCGCGATCCAGCTCGCCTCGGCCTTCGGCGCCTATGTCATTGCCACCGCGGGTTCGGAGGACAAGTGCGCTGCTTGTCTCAAGCTCGGGGCCGACTGCGCGATCAATTACAAAACGGAAGAATTCGTCCAGGCGGTGAAGGACGCCACCGACGGCAAAGGCGCCAATGTCATCCTCGACATGGTCGGCGGCGAGTATGTCGGGCGCAACTACCATGCCGCGGCGGTCGACGGCCGCATCGTGCAGATCGCGACGCAGGGCGGGGCGGTGGCGAGCGCCGATTTCTCACGGCTGATGGTCAAGCGGCTGACCCATACCGGCTCGACGCTGAGGCCGCGCACCACCGAGTTCAAGGCGGGCATCGCCGCGGCCCTCGAAGCCCAGGTGTGGCCGTTGCTGGCCGTCCGCCGCGTCGCACCCGTGATGGACATGATCTTCCCGCTCAAGGAAGCCTGGCGGGCGCATGAGCGCATGGAAGAGGGCGAGCACATCGGCAAGATCGTGCTGGATGTCGGGTGAGTTTTCTTCTCCTCCCCCGTTTGGGGAGGGCCGGGTGGGGGCGGCTCTCGTCCAAGGGTACCCCACCCTTTATCCTTCCCCCCGAGGGGGAGGAAAATTGCGCTCTCTTCCCGCGTCGCGGGGGCGAGGAGCCCGCGTCCTCGCTAGTCGGTGATGAGGAACGACCTGTTGCTGGCCACGTCGAGCAAGGGCAGTTCCTTGTTACCGGTGACACTCTTGCTCGCCGCGTTGCCGCCAAAGTAGTAGGCAATGCCGACAGAGGCGTTGAACTGCTCCTGGCCTGAGCCAAGTGGGCCGGAGGGAGTGCGCGGCGCCACATAGTTGGCGCTGGCAAACGTCGACCAGTTGTCGCTCAGCGGTACTTTACCAACCACGCCGAATTGCCATTTGGCGATGTCTTCGTCGTCAAAGATGCCGTAGTAGGCCATGACCTCGCCGCCGAAATCGAAGTTGTGCTTCACGTAGACGTTCTTCTGGTTCATCGCACGAATTGTCGTGAGAAGGCTAGGAGCGCCGGCCACAGTGACCGCAGCCCGGTCAGTGTTCACGCCATACGTGCCCCACACGCCGACCTCGGTCGATTCGCTCAGCGCGACCCCAAGAGTGCCGCGGACTTGACCCAGGCTAATGTCGCTTGCGTTGACGCCCCAACGTTCGGCCTGGAAGCCGTCGTATACGACGCCCAAGCTCAGCCGATCTGCTATCGACGGGTTTTCTGTCGACATGTCGCCGCGCTTGTAGAAACCCGCCGTGTAAAACACTTGCCGTTCAAGGGCGGTGGCATCCGGGACGATACGGAGACGACCCTTGAAGTCATAGATGCCGATGCTGGCGCCGGCCTGGACTCCGAAGGTTGACTCGCCGAAGCTCAAGCCGCTGTTGAAGCCGGCTACGCCGCCGAAGCTGCCAGTAAGTGCTCCGGTCCCGCCGTTGATGTTCGTAATCCGCTCGCCAAGTGACTTGTACGCATCGGCGCTGGCCCAAACGTAGGTGCCAGAAAGAAAACCGGCTACCGGGCCGTCGGAAGTCTCTGATGAAGCTTGCTGCTGACGAGACGCTTCTTTTGCCTGCGTCCCAGAGCCAGACGTGTTTGCTACCGCAGTTCCAAACAACTTTTGCTGGTCGGCTTCACTGATATTATATTTTTCGACAACTGCCTGTTGTTCCGGGGTGAGAGTGGCTGCGTTTGCAGCGTCAATCACGCCTGACAAGGCGATGGTTACGACCAGTGGGCGGGCCATCCCGGCCGCTGCGTATCGACCTGCGGCCGCCAGAATGCTGTTCATGTGCCAACCCCTCCCTGAATCCCCAACCAACGGTTAAACACGCTAGGGTTCGTTGGAAAGCGGAGAACCCGCTCCACCAAGAAGAGTTACAGGGTGTGGCGAAAATGCTACACAGCTGATAGAAGAGCGCCGGGCGAGGAGGCCTGAGGCGCCGCCGCGCGCCTCTTGTCCCCAGCGGGGAGAAGGTGGCCCGAAGGGCCGGATGAGGGCGCCTTGCCAATCGTCACCGCCAGCCATTGGCGAGTTGCAGGACGAACAGGAGCATGCCCTCGATGCGGCGGTCGGCGGCGCGACTGAGCGGCACCGGGCAGAAGCCGGCGCGGCCGAATTCGGTCGGCGAGGCGCGGCAGCGACCGAAATTGCGGCATTCGCGGCGCTGGCACTTCAGATGCGCGCCCTCCATGGTGGCGGCGATGCTGACGGCGAGCACCAGCGCGTTGTGCATGGAATAGGGCAGGCGGCCGTAGCCCGGCAGCGGCGGGTCGATGATTTCGATCTCTTGCTTGCGTTTCCTCGACATGAAGCTGTCTCCGGTTGGCGGCCCGCGCGGGTCTTTTTGGGCGCGGGCAAGGTGGTTGGGGAAAATCTGGGCGCACAAAAGTGTCCCGCGCTGATGAAGCCGGGATTGGGAACCGGACGCATGGCCTTGCGTCTCTCAGATGCTAGTGCGTGACGCGCAGCCATGCGTCCGCCAGCGCTCTTGCCCCGCTCAGTCGCCTCGGCTTTCACCGTCAGCCGCCGCAAGGCCCGGACTTGGGGGCTCATCACCCAGCAGGGGCACCGTATCCCCTGCCAGCCCGGACGCCGTCGCCCTCCCCAGGCATCCGGTTCATGACCCGGGTTCCCTGAGGGCGATGCGGGGATTATCCGTCAGGTGCGAAGGGGCGTGGAAAAGAAAATTATTCGACGTGAAGGAAAATAACCCAAGAAACGTATGTATTCCAACATGTTAGCATGATTGGAGGGAAAGCCTCGGTGCCAATGGGTACGAGAATCTATCCACTCTGGTAGCCATTTGGGTGGGAGAATGCCAAGTTCATCCGGTCTGCGCGAACACGTCTGCCAAAATTGCCGTGCAGTGGTTAACTACCTCATTGTCCGGGTTAGCAACCTAGGTCAGGCAGTGATTGTGCGGATTCCGCGCCATGCGTCGGTCATGGAAGTAATATTCCGGCTCAGGAGGCTTGGGGTGCATTGGCACATGCACGAGGGGCACATTTCGGCAAAATCTACGCCGGCCGAGCGTTCGTCAATTGCTTCACCACCTGCTAAAAGCTTCAAGTCAGTGGTGCGCCAATTACAGCCAGCATGTATGCGTGCCTAGTCGGAGTGAACGTTCTGCCGAAAGTCCAAGAGCGCCTCAACATATGCCGTCAAAGGGCCGTCACGGTACGGTGAAGTGTCCCCCAGCCTTATAGACGCCTCAGTTTCGGCAAGCTCTACAAGGTCCTGTTTGCTGTTGATCTTAGGTGAGTATCCGTCAGGCAAATCTTGCTCTTGAGCCATGTTTTTGCAAGCAACGATGTTGTGCTCGTAAATGTGCAGAGACGTGGCGTAGTGATGGTATTCCCCCATCGGGACGCCGAGTTCGAGGCTCATTAGTTCCTGAAAGTAGGTGAAGAGGAATAAATCGTAGGGGAGCCCAAGGAAAAGATCGTTACTTCTCATAAACGTAAAGAGATGAATCTTTCCGCCTCTTAGTAAAAACTGGATATTGCTGACACAGCTTACATCCCGAGAGGCCTCAACCTGTTCTTCATTGCTAATGAAGCTGAAAGTTGCCCTTCTCGTGGAGGGGTCGTGACGCAAAAGGTTGACCAGGCGGTTCCAAGCGGTAGTCCCTTCGCAGCTATCAGATAATAATTTTCTACCGTAGCAGCTTCCGGAGACATGTCGGCCATCATCTGTGAACGTACGCCAAGCTTTTGCGTAGTACGCTAGCGCGCCGACCTCGTTGTCGCCCCGCAGGTGCCAGCACAGCTCACCTAGCGCGAGTGGCAAGCTGAATTTTCTCGAAGGCAAGGTAACGATCCGAGCCCGCGGGTTAGTGAGCACGAATTGAACTCCCAGGAGCTCAATCGTTGGCATACCACGCGGAGCAGTCAGCTGCCCGCGGTCTAACACAAGACTTGCCAGTGACTTCAGGGCCTTGTTTGAAGATGAGAATCTCATTCAGTCTCTCTGTTTGTTCCGACCATGCCTTCTTTCTTAATCATGCCTTCTAGAATACCCACGCGCTCTTGAAGATCTTCAAAGTTGCTTTGATATAAAGCTCCGTTCCATGGTATAATATATGCTGCAATAGCCACGAATATCGACAGAAATCCAAATATGATTGCGCCCATGGCGCCCCAAAGAATGGTTTTCTCTTTCCAACTCCCTATGAAGCTTTCACGAACTCGTCGCGTCAGGTCTTCCACATTTAGGAATGTTGATCCAAACGTCTCTATGGCAAGTTTCTTTCTTTCTTGTATGTATTCTAGTTCGGTCTTATTTATATTGTTCACTTTGGTTGGAGTCGAGTGCTTATAAAAAGATAAGCGGAGGAATTTCTCTCCTGGCCGCAGGTAGTACTCCGATTTCGAAAAATTTATTATAGCCGTGGCGAGCTGCCCGTTCCAGCCTGGGTCAACGATGCCAATGTTCAATGCAAGAAGGCCAGAATTGCACAGGCTGGTTCTGATGACAGCGTGAGCTGTAATATCAGAGTTAAGTACTATTCTTTCCTTTGACGTTACCCATACAATTTCTTGAGGTTTTACGGTATAACCTTCACTTACGAACAATTTTCCTTCAGAATCGATGATCGATCGAATGGAAAGATCATAGGAAGTTGAACCGTAATGCTCGTCGCGGCCAGAGCGGACGACGCCTGCTTGTCTGATCTCATTGTCCGTCAGCAGCATGTCACGTTCTTTCCATATAGATGTGCAGCAATGCATATGCCATGTCAGATATGGCTTAAACAGTCGAGGAAGAGCAAGTGAGGTTAATGGACAAAAGAATGATGCATAGGGCTGTCACGGCAGGTGCGCGTAGTCCAATTGCTAGCCGGCAAGTCGGCGCAGTAATCGCCGACAGTCGGGGGCTGGTCATTTCAGAGGCGTGTAATGAGCCTGTCGTTTCTGTCCGTCTGCCGGAAAAATTCGATCTGAACAGCGATGATTCAAAGAATTTCTGGGTTGAGCATGCTGAACGCTCAGCAATTTATGCTGCAATTAAGAAGGGAAATGGGCTGCAAGGGTGCACAATATACACAACATTGTTTCCTTGTGCGTCTTGTATGCGTGCAATTATACAGTGCGAAATGGCTGTTCTAGTTGCACCATTGCCCGATTATTCGCTTGAGAAGTGGTCACAAGAATTTCGTCACTCTAAGATGATACAAGAGAATTCCACATTGGTATTCCGTCCATTTATCGCCGAGGAAGTCTTGCCCGTATCTGCCTTAGGCTGATAATTTCGACTTACTCAAAAATTACAGTGCGGGCGAATTACGGTTCGTGGCATAGCGAGATTGTCTCGTCTTGAGCGGCGTGCTGCGGGTGATTTTCGGGCTGAGTGCGTGACCAAATCCCTCTCCAAATCCTGGCTCTTCGGCCTCGCGCTGTGGCTCGCCGCACTTTTGGCATTTGCGCTCTATTCGGTGGAGGCGTCGCGGGCGCGGTTGGCGGGTGAGCTGGAGGTCACCGGGCGGACGCTGCACCGGCTGATCTCGCAGCGGGCGGCGCAGCATGATGCGCACATGACCAGCCTGATCGCGCTGACCAGCGGGGCGGAGGCAGCACCCCTGGGCGCTGTGCGGCAGGTGATGGAGAGCATTTCAAGGTTTTATCCGCGCATCGCCTGGATCGCACTGGTTTCGCTCGATGGCGGCGAGGCGGGCACGGGGGTTGCCACCGGCGCGGGGGCGGCGGTTGGGGCCGGCGGGGTCAGGATGCTGGTCGAGGTGCCCGAAGGCGGGGGCGAGGATCTCGCGCCTTTGCGCGGGGCGATCGGCGAGCAATTGCGCGGCAAGATCGGCGTGCATGCCAGCGGGAACGGGCGCTATCTCTTGGCCAAGCGGGCGCCCGCACCTTCCGATGCGGCGCTGGTGTTCGGCATCGACGCAGCACTTCTGCTCGAGCCGGAGGAGCGGCCGGCCTGGGCACATCTGAGGCTGACGCTCGACGGGCAGGAATTGCTCGACCTGCCTGCGGAGGATGATCTGGGCGCGGGCGCTTCGTTGGCACCGCATTTCACCGCGCCGCATTTCGAGAAAGTGATCGACGGCGAGGGGCAGAAGATCCTGCTTTCGCTCGACCGGGCCTTGCCGCTCGACGCGCTTTTGCCGTGGCGGTCGTTGCTTGGGTTTGCCGTCTTGGCCGGGTTGGCGTCGTTTGCGCTGATGTTTGCGCTCAGGCAGCGGGCGGCGGCGCAACAATCGCAACAAGTGGCACGGCAGGCGGAGGCACGGGCGCTGTTGCAGGAGCGGGAGACGCTGCTGGCGCATGCCTCGCGCGTCAACGCCATGGGCGAGCTGGCGTCCGGCATCGCGCACGAGCTGACGCAGCCGCTGACGGCGGTGCTGAGCCGCAGCCAGGCGGCGCTCAGGCTAGCGGGTGCGGAAAAACCCGATCTCGGCATGATAACGCAGGCGCTCGACGTCAATGTACGCGAGGCCAAGCGCGCCGGCGAGATGCTGAAGCGGATGCGCGACTATGCCTCCAACAAGGCGCCGGAGCCAAAGCCGAGCGCACTCAACGGGATCGTCAGCGAGATCGTGGCACTGACGGCAGCCGATCTCGAACGGCGTGGGATCAAGCTGGAGCTGGACCTTTCGGCGGAGGCGCCGGAGGCGGTGGTCGACGCCATCGAGATGGAGCAGGTGCTGCACAATCTGATCCGCAATGCGGCCGATGCGCTGGAAGGGGCTGGGATTTTGGACGCGCGGATTTCGATCGTGACGAAGGTCGTGGGCGCAGACGCGAAGATCGAGGTGGCGGATAACGGGCCGGGGATACCGGCCGACGTGCTGCCGAAACTGTTCGTGCCGTTCTTCACCACCAAGGCCGACGGCATGGGGCTGGGGCTTTCCTTGTGCCAGACGCTGGTGGAGCGGGTCGACGGGCGGATCGAGGCCGGAAATGATGCCGGTGGCGGCGCGCGGTTTGTGATTACGCTGCCCCACGCATCGGCCCGAAAATCGGAATCGATTTTCGGGAAGCACGATGCGTAGATTCGACAAGTGCCGGAGCGTCCTTTGCGCGTCCGCAGGACGCGCGGCGCTCCGGGGGGTGAAGGCATGAGCAGGTACCAGGTCTATCTGATCGACGACGACGAGGCGGTGCGCGAGGCGATCGCGTTTCTGCTCGGCACCTATGGCATCGATGTCGAGAGCTTCGGCGAGCCCAAGACGTTCCTGGCGCATGTCGACGAGGCCAAGCCCGGCGTGCTGGTGGTCGACCTGCGCATGCCGGAGGTTTCCGGCCTGCAGCTGTACCAGAGGCTTGCCGAGCGCGGCATCGACTGGCCGACGGTGATGATCACGGGCCATGGCGACGTCGCCGCCTGCAGGCGCGCCTTCAAGGCCGGCATCCAGGATTTTTTGACCAAGCCGGTCGATGGCGAGGTGCTGGTCGAAGCACTTCAGCAGGGGTTTTCGAGCCTCGACGCCCGGCTGGAAAAGCGCGAGGCGCGCGCGCTGCTGGCCAGGCTGACGGAGCGCGAGCGCGAGGTGCTCGACATGGTGGCGCGGGGCTGGGCGAGCAAGGAGGTGGCGGCGGCACTCGAGGTGTCGGTGCGCACCATCGACGCGCACCGGGCGAAGATCGCCGAGAAGCTGGGCACCAGCTCGGTGGCCGAGTTCGTGCGGCTGACGCTTCAGGAGAAGTAGGTAGCATTACCTAGGGCGGGTGGTGGCGTCGCGGATTCTGCCGGGCGGGGGATCGGCGTAGTTCTGTCTCAGGACAAGCAAGACGCTTTTTCCCGAGCAACATCAGGACAGGTCATGATCAAGAGCATTTTCCTCGCCGCCGCTGCCACCGTCGCCATCACCGGTGCTGCTTCCGCACAGGTGCTGACCGAGAAGAACATCTCGTCGAGCCTCGCCGTCGAGATCGCCCAGAACGCGGTCGCCGCATGTGCTGCCGACAAGTACAACGTGACCGCCGCGGTGGTTGACCGTGCGGGTGTGCTGCGCGCACTCGTCCGCGCCGACAATGCCGGCACGCACACGGTTTCGGCCGCACAGGACAAGGCCTTCACCTCGGCCTCGTCGCGCACCCCGACCGGCAAGATGGCCGAGAACGTCGCCAAGAACCCGGGTGCGGCCGGCCTGGTCGACATCGACGGCTTCCTGGTGCTGGCAGGTGGTGTGCCGATCAAGGCTGGCGACGCCGTCATCGGCGCCATCGGCGTCGGCGGCGCGCCGGGCGGCAATTTCGACGAGGCTTGCGCTGTTGCGGCCATCGAAAAGGTCGCCGACCAGCTGAAGTAAGCCTGTCCGGCACCATTGCCGGCACAACGAAGCCCCGCTTCCTGAGACCAGGAGGCGGGGCTTTTTGCGTCGCATGGCGGGCGAAACGGCGCGTTTGCGGGCAGTTCCAAAATCGTTGCGGTGGCGGGCGAATACGTCTATATACGGGCCGAATTTCCCAATTTCTGGTGGTCTTGATCCACCGCCCGCGTGAGGGACGCGGGCGAGCGAAGAGGATATATCGCATGGCCAATACGCTGCTTATGCCCAAGGCGACCGCTGTCTGGCTGGTCGACAACACGGCACTTTCGTTCGACCAGATCGCGCAGTTCTGCTCGCTGCACCCGCTCGAAGTGAAGGCCATCGCCGACGGCGAATCGGCCCAGGGCATCAAGGGCATGGACCCGATCATGACCGGCCAGCTGACGCGCGCCGAGATCGCCAAGGGCGAGGGCGACATCAACCACCGCCTGAAGCTGTCGGACCCCAAGGTTCGCGTGCCCGAGAGCAAGCGCAAGGGCCCGCGCTACACGCCGCTGTCGAAGCGCCAGGATCGCCCGAACGCCATCTACTGGCTGGTGAAGAACCATCCCGAGCTCAAGGACGCGCAGATCTCGCGCCTGGTCGGCACGACCAAGGCGACGATCGAGCAGATCCGCGAGCGTAAGCACTGGAACATGGCGACGCTGACGCCGCTCGATCCGGTGGCGCTCGGCCTGTGCTCGCAGATCGATCTCGACATCGAAGTGCAGCGCGCCTCGCGCGGCCGCGAAGCCCCGGCACCGACCGGCGATACGCTGCTGCCGGCCTCGCTGACCGAGCGCCTGACGCCGGAGCAGGCCGCGCCCAAGGACGAGGACAAGGAACTCGACGCCAACGCGGTGTTCGCCAAGCTGTCGGCGCTCAAGTCGAAGACCCCGGACGAAGACGAGGAATAGTCTTTTTCGTCGCCCGCGACTTGGTGCGGGGTAGAGTTAAAAAAGCCCGCGATATGCGGGCTTTTTTCGTGGCCGAAAGGCCGGGTGCCCGACGTTGGCCGGGTGTTTTGATTTGCCGAGCCCGCTTGCGAGGGCGCATGGTTGTCTCAGGAAAATTCGCCTGAAACATCGAGGTCGGAGATGAGCGGTTCCGCTGCATTCGACGCCTGGAGTGCCGGCAAGAGCTACGAACATTACATGGGCCGGTGGAGCCGGCTGGTGGCTGAAAAATTCGTCCCCTGGCTGTCGCCGCCCGAGCAGGCCGCATGGCTGGAGATCGGTTGCGGCACCGGCGCGTCGACGGCAGCCATACTGGCAGGTGCCGCGCCGCGCTCGATCCTTTCCATCGACCCGTCGGCCGACTTTGTCGCGCATGCCCGCGCAGCGATCGGCGACGGGCGCGCCAGCTTCCAGGTGGCGGATGCGCTGAAGCTGCCGGCGCAACCGGCAAGCATCGACGTCGTTACGTCGGGGCTGGTGCTCAACTTCATTCCGGACAGGCCGGCGGCACTAGCGGAGATGCAGCGGGTGCTGAAGCCGGACGGCCTGCTGTCGTTTTATGTCTGGGACTACCCCGGCGGCGGCATCGGTTTCATCCACGCGTTCTGGAAGGCTGCCGTGGAGATCGATCCGGATGCTGCAAAGCTCGGCGAAGGCGCCCGGTTTCCGTTCTGCACGAGGGAAGGGCTGCTGGCGCTGTGCCGGGAGGCCGGTTGGCGCGAGGTTGCCATCGCGCCGGTCGAGATCGAAACCCGGTTCGAGGATTTCGAGGCGTTCTGGCAACCGTTCACGCTGGGCGCTGGTCCGGCACCCGGCTACTGCATGAGCCTGACCGAGGATCACAGGGCAAGGCTCAAGGCGCGGCTGGCCGAGCGCCTGGGGGCAACGGGCCCGATCAGCCTTGCTGCACGAGCCTGGATGGTCAAGGCAAGCAGGCGAGGCTGAGCGGCAGGATGCGTTCAGCCGCCGGCGCGCGGATTGCAACGCCGGCGTTGGTACCTATTCAGTGGCGATGAATTTCAGCGTACCGGCGATTCCCGACCCTGATGTGCAGCCCTTACGGTCGGAGGGATGGTTGATGCCGTCCATGACCGGAATCTCGGTGAAGTCGAACGGGCTTATGCCTTCGAGGCAGGCAGCGTTGACACCGTACTGGTTGGGGTTCGACCGCCGTTGGTGGTGGGTGTAAATGCCACATTTCGAGCAGAAGTAGTGCTTCGCCGCCATGGTGTTGAACTGGTAGATGGTGAGCGCTTCTTCGCCAGCCATGACATCGACGCCGCCAAGGTCGGCCGACAAGGCGACGGCGCCCTTCATGCGGCAGTAGGAGCAGGTGCAGCGCCGCGCGCTGCGCAGGCCGTCCGAGAGCCTGACGCGCAGGCGGACCGTGCCGCAGTGGCAGGCGCCGTTGATCTCGTGGATGTCCATGTTCATGTCGGCGATGTCTCCGGTTGCCGGACTATTCGGCGCGCCCCAACTGGACTGAACCCTTCCCAACATCAAGGATGCGGGCCTGATCAACGCTTGTGCCAATGTAAAAAAAGCCCGGCTTCTGGCCGGGCTTTTCAAGAGGCTGACGCTGGGAGGATGCGTCAGCCGCGGGAATTGCGATCGGGAGTGCCAAAGGATTCGCTGCGTTCGACACTGCGGTAATAATCGACCAGAAGCTTGCCGCGCTCGGGCTTGAAGGTGCGGCCGGCGGAGTCGACAGAGGCGATGCGGTCGATGCGGAAGGCGCGGAAGTCGTTGCGCATCTCGCACCAGGCGATCAGCGTCCAGACCTTGCCCCAGAACCACAGGCCGAGCGGACGCACGTCGCGCGCCGAGCCGCGGCCGGCCTCGTCATTGTAATCGAGCTTGAGCACCTGTCGTTTTTCGACGGCGCGCTCGATCAGGTCGATCGCCTCGCGGTCGGCGTCGGAGACGACCCACATCGGCGTGTGGATCTCGGTGCGGGCAATGCGGTCCTTTTCCGAGTCCGGCAGGACCGCACCGATCTTGACCAGGGCCTCGTCGGCGGCACGCGCCATGGCGGCACCGCCGAAGGCGCGGACCATGCGGGCGCCGGCAACCAGGGCGACGATTTCGTCTCGTGTGAACATCAGCGGCGGAAGGTCGAAACCTTCCCTCATCATGTAGCCCACCCCGGCCTCGCCATCGATCGGCACACCCGTCGATTGCAGGTCGGCGATGTCGCGATAGATCGTGCGCTCGGAGACCTCGAGCCACGCGCCGAGCTTGTGCGCGGTGACCAGGCGGCCACCTCGGAGATGCTGTACGATCTGGAACAGCCTGTCGGCGCGTCTCATCGATTACCCCTCAAGGTCTCGCGCTGTTCTTGGCCAAGTGGGGGCGCCTGGCGTCGATGACAATGCGCGTGGTCAAAAAGCCGGTCCGGCGTGCCATCTCGTACTCGGCACCGAGCAAAGCCAAGCACCTCGGAACGCGAACCTCTTCACTCTATCATCGCACAGGCCTCCTGACAGCGTATTGTCAGGAGCCGTCACCATGTTCGCGCGTGACCACGGCATGCTCGCGCGCGAACATGACGCGCATCTCGCCGATCTGGCCGGCCTGCTCGGGATAGAGCGTCTCAAGGAAGGCCGCAGCGAAGGTCCCCGGCGCCGATCCCGGCGCCGAGACGATGTTGTTGTCGGCAACCGCATGCGGCACGTCGCGATAGTTCGCAGCGCCGGCATAAGCGGGCTCATGGCCGAGGATCCAGTCGCGGCCGTTGCTGGTGTGGCCGACGTCTTCGAAGAGGCCGGCACGGGCGAGCGCAAGCGTGCCGGCGCAGATGCCGCCGACCACGCCGCCGCGCGCGGCCACCGCCTTGAGCAGCGGCGAAACGTCTGGTGCATCCTTCGCCGCCCAGCCGTCGGAGCCGATGACCGCAACCGCATCGAGATCCTGGTTTTCCGCCGGATTGGCACCGCGTGCGGCATCGAGGCGGAAGCCCGCGATGGAGGTCAGCGGCGATGCGTGCGGCGAAATCGCAATGGCGCGTGCGCCGAACCACTCGACCGCCGAGGCGGCAAGCATGCCGTATTCCCAGTCTGCGTAGCCCTCGATGAAGAGAACGCCGATGGTTTTCGAGGCGGTCATTGGTGCGTCCTTTCCTGCCAGCCCTGTCAGTTGCTGTCGGCCCGGCGCGAGCCGAAGCGGTCGGGCCAGCCGATGTCCTTGCGAAGATCGGCGGGGAGCGAATTCAGGAAGCGCTCGGTGCGGATCTCGTTGTGGATGGTCCTGATCTTGCCGGCATAATGCCTGACCGCGCGGAAGATGTCGGGGGTGAACGAGCTCATGACTGATCCTCCAATTCTTTTACGGGAGGAGTATCGCACAGCCCTCCTGACAGCCCTCTGTCAGGAGCCGGTCGGCGTATCGAGATTCAGTTCAGGCCTGTCTCACTCTGCATTCCAACAAGCCCGCCTGCCGCCCTCGGTCAGCTCTTGGCAGGCACCGTGTAGTTGAGCGCGAGTCGCCCGCCATCGGCAAAAATGGTCTGGCCGGTGATGTAGCTGGCGTCGTCGGAAGCCAGGAAAGCGGCGATCGCGGCGATCTCCCCGGGCTCGCCGATGCGGCCGAGCGGCGTGCGTGACAGGACGCGCGCCATGGCTGCCGGGTCGGCGTTTACGCGCGCCAGCATGTCGGTCGAGATCGAGCCGGGGCCGATGGCGTTGACGCGGATGCCGTAGGGCGCAAGGCCCAGCGCCATGACGGAGGTGAGCTGGGCGATGCCGCCCTTGGACACGGCATAGGGTACTTGGTCGGCGATCGCGACCACGGCATTGACTGACGACATGTTGACGATCGAGCCCGGCGCACCACCGGCCGTGACCCTTTCGACCATGATCCGGGCCACAGCCTGGCCGGCGAGGAAGGCACCCTTGAGGTTGACCCTGAGCACGCGGTCGAAATCGTCCTCGGTGAGGTCGAGGAAATCGGCCTGGTGATCGATGCCGGCATTGTTGACCAGAACGTCGACGTCGCCGAATGCGTCGATCGTAGAGGCCACCAGATTGTGCACGTCGAGGCGCTTGCCGACATCGGCGCGGACGAAACGCGCCTTGCCGAGCTTGGCGAGGTCGCGCTCGGCTGCGTCGCCCTGTTCCTGGTCGATGTCGGCGATGACGACGCGCGCGCCTTCGCTGAGCAGGCGCTCGGCAACGGCATAACCGATGCCCTTGGCGCCGCCCGTGACGATTGCCGTCTTGCCGTCGAGCCTCATGTTCCGCTCCTGTCACTGTTGCCGCGAGGCGATTCCAGTGGCGGACAGTGGCGGGAAGGGCGGGCGCGGTCAACGGGCGGCTCGCGTGCAGTGGCGGAACCAGCGATCCCGGGGATTGCCAATCAGTGCGGGGAAACATAGGATACCCCCCTATATTATAACGAGGGTGCGATGTCGCATGTCATCAAGGAAAAGGCCAAGCTGCTTGCGCGGGTGCGGCGCATCAAGGGCCAGGTCGAGGCGGTGGAGCGGGCGCTGGAGGCCGAGCTCGGCTGCGCCGACGTTCTGCAACTGGTCGCCTCGGTACGCGGCGCCGTCGGCGGGCTGACCGCCGAGCTGATGGAAGACCACATCCGCGACCACGTGCTCGCCCCCGCCGATGCTACAGAGCGCCAGCGCGGCGGCGAAGAGTTGATCGACGTCATCAGGACCTATCTGAAATGAGCCACGACCATCCGCACGGCCACCATCACGGGCATGACCATCACCATGACCAACCGTTCGAGCCGGCGCACAGCCATGTCTTCCTGGGCGAGCGCCACGACCGCAACGCGCGGCGGACGATGCTGGTGATCGCGCTGACGACTGCCATGATGGTGATCGAGATCGTCGCCGGCACGATCTACGGCTCGATGGCGCTGGTGGCCGACGGCTGGCACATGTCGACCCATGCAGCGGCGATGCTGATCGCGGCTCTTGCCTATGTGTTCGCGCGGCGGCAGGCGCACAACCCGCGCTTCACCTTTGGCACCGGCAAGGTGGGCGACCTTGCCGCCTTCGCAAGTGCCGTGATCCTGGCGATCGTGGCGATCTACATAGGCTGGGAGAGCGTGGCCAGGCTGATGAACCCGGTGGCGATCAGTTTTCGCGAGGCGGCGATCATCGCGGTGGTCGGGCTGGCCGTGAACCTCGCCAGCGCCTGGCTGCTGCATGATGGCGGCCATCACGGGCATGGCCACGACCACGACCACGCTCATGGACATGGCCATGGGCACGACAACAACCTGCGCGCCGCCTATGTGCACGTGCTGGCCGATGCGCTGACCTCGGTGCTCGCCATCTTCGCGCTGGTGATGGGGGCGATCTACGGGCTGCAATGGATCGACCCGGCCATGGGCATCGTCGGCGCGGTGGTCATCGCGCGCTGGTCATGGACGCTGATCCGCGATGCCGGGCGCGTGCTGGTCGACTACGTGCCCTCGGGTGAGGACCTGCCCGATGAGATCCGCGAGGCGGTGGAGACCGACAGGGATGTGATCACCGACCTGCATGTCTGGCAGGTGGGGCCCGGCCATCACGCGGCGATCGTGGCGCTGAAATCGAGCGCGCCGGCGACGCCCGAGAGCTACAAGTCGAAGCTCGCCCACATCCACGACCTGTCGCATGTGACGATCGAGGTGCAGCCGGCGTAGGACGCGGGTGATAGGGCCCCCGGAGCAGCCTCGATCAGCCTGACGATGCGGCGGTGAAAACCGCCAATTGGGCATCGAAGGCACGCTTGAAGGCCGGCCGCGCTTCGCCGCGGGCGACATAGGCGGCGAGGTTCGGAAACTCCTCGAGCAGGCCCGATCCGTTCAACCTGCGCAGCACGCCCACCATCACGAGGTCGCCGGCGCTAAACGCGCCGTCGAGCCAGTCGGCTTTGCCCAGGCGACGGGAAAGGTCGCCCAGCCGGTTGCGGATGCGATCCTCAAGCATGAGCAAGCGCTCCGCGTACCAGGTCTTGTCTCGTTCCAGGTACCCTGTGCTTTCCCGTTCGAGGATCGGCGGCTCGATCGTACTGAGCGCGGCAAACATCCATGTGATGGCGCGCGCACGCGCATTGGCATCCTCGGGCAGCAGGCTGGCATAACGCTCCGCGATATGGAACACGATCGCGCCTGACTCGAACAAGGCGAGATCGCCTTCCTCGTAGGTCGGAATCTGACCGAACGGTTGTAGCGCACGATGGGCGGGCTGCTTCATCTCGCTGAACGAGACAAGACGGACGTCGTAGGGCTGGCCTACTTCCTCGAGCGCCCAACGAACACGCATGTCACGTGCCTGTCCCTTGCCGCGGTCGGGCGAGCGTTCAAATGCCGTGATGGTGGGGGTCATCGAAAGGCTCCCGTGTTTGCATGATGGTGCCAAGAACGATGTGCGTGATTGTGGCTCTTTCTCATGGCCAGATATCCAGTCCTTGCGCTTTGCCTACAGAGGACGAATGACCGGGGCGGCTCCCGACAAGTTGCCCGGTCTTTTCGGCCACGGCTTCCGGGGGTGGACAAAGGCCGTTGCCCCCCTATGTCGAAAGGGTGCGGGCGGGTTAATTGGCTCCCAAGCGAAAGGAACGCGCAATGGCCATCGCCAAGAACACGATCTGCCTGTGGTACGACAAGGACGCCGAGGATGCGGCCCGCTTTTACGTAACGGTCTTTCCCGACAGCGCAGTACATGCCGTCCACCGCGCGCCGGGCGACTATCCCTCGGGCAAGGAGGGCGACGTGCTGACGGTCGATTTCACCGTCGCCGGCGTTCCCTGCATCGGCCTCAACGGCGGGCCGGTGTTCAAGCACAACGAGGCCTTCTCGTTCCAGATCGCCACCGACGACCAGGAGGAGACCGATCGCTACTGGAACGCCATCGTCGGCAATGGCGGGCAGGAGAGCGCCTGCGGCTGGTGCAAGGACAAGTGGGGCGTCAACTGGCAGATCACGCCGCGCGTGCTGACCGATGCGATGGCTGCCGGCGGCGCCGAGGCAAAACGGGCGTTTGCGGCAATGATGGACATGAGGAAGATCGACGTCGCGGCGATCGAGGCGGCGCGGCGCGGGTGAGGTGCCGCCGGGCTTTGTAGCCACATCGCCAGTAGGGCGAGCCTGTCCGGCACCGATTGCAAACCTAGGCAAGATCCTTTCGCAGCTGGACAGCGGGCGCCAGATACGTCGCAACGGTTCCGGCGAACCGGAAGCCGGAAGCCTCGTAGAACGGGCGAGCCCGCGCGCCGGCCACGACACGTAGCGACCGTGCGCCGAGTGCTGCGGCGCGGCGTTCGGCTTCGGCGAGGAGCATGCTGCCGATGCCTTTTCGCCATGCCTCCGGCGCGATGAAGAGATCTTCCAGTTCGGCCAGAGTGGCTACGTCGTCAGGGAGGACCGTCACGAAGCCGACGATCTCCCCGGCGATCTCGGCGACCACGACATGCGGCAGGTGTGCGGCCGGGACCTCTCTCGCCTCCGGCAGCGCCTGCAGTTCCTCGACATGATCTCCCCAGGCCAGCGAAGACCGCAGCTTGAGCGCGCCGAGGGTATCCCTTTCCTCAGCGCGGGCTGGCCGGATGTTGACGGTCATTGCAGTTCCCGCGTGCTCGCTCAGGACAGTGCGCCTCACATCTTCTCGCCGGGCAGGGCGCTGGCCTGCCTGACCCAGTCGGAGAGCTGCGCCTCGTCGAACGGGCGGCCCTCGTAGATGTCGAGATAGCGCACATTCGCCTGCTTCGACGTACCGGGTGGGAGCGGCGAGAGGTGTGCGCCCTTGAAGAACGCGACCTTGACGTATCTGGTGAGGCAGTGAAAGCCGAGGAACCAGAGATCCTTCGCCGTGCCGTAGAAGGGTGAGTTCCATTTCACCGCCTTGACCACGCCGGGGACCGCCTCGGTGATCAGAGTGTCGAGACGGCGGCCGACGTCCTGCTTCCAGCCGGGCATGGCTTCGATGTAGGACTGGACGACGGCGTCGCCATAACCCTTGGCGATCTGCGGATTGCCGCCGGACAGGAGCTTTACTTGGGCGGGTTCCTTTGCGGTCATAAGGCGCTGCCCTTCGATGCAGGCACGGCGTTTCGCTGGCCGCCGAGATAGGGCAGGAAGAACATGTAGATGCCGGTCGGGATCAGTACGAAGAGCGGCGGCAGGGGCAGATAGTAGAACCACTCGGGCAGGGTGGTGATGGCCATGCCGGCGAAGATCGATGCGACGGCCAGGCTGAAGACGAGCGAGGTCCAGCGATGGACGGTGCGGATCACAGAGTTCATGGCAAGCTCCCGGATTTCGATTGACGGTGCCGGCGAGGCGATGGTCAGTCCAGCTTCGAGACGACGTCGCCCAACTGGGCGATGAAGCGCGGCCAGCCGACAGTTGCGCCCTGGAAATAGGACTTCTGGGCGGTGGTGAAGCCGCGCTGCTCCATGCGCAGGCTGGTGCCGGTGGCGGTGGGGGCGAGCGTCCAGGTGACGATGCTGCGCAGGTCCTTGGTATCCCAGCGGTAGGACAGCGCGCGGTTCGGCTCGACCGTCTCGACCTCGCAATCGACCTGTCCCCAGTCGGCGGACAGGGTGAAGCGACGGCCGGCTTCGGGAGTGAAGTCGTTGTTCATCAGCCATTCTGCGATGAGATGCGGCTGGGTGAGGGCGCGCCAGAGCTTTTCCGGCGGATAGGGAAAATCGCGCTCGACCACGACCGAGCGCGTCGTTTCCATCGTTTCTGTCATTGGTCCATCCTCTTGAGCAGGTTGTCGAGATCGTCGAAGCGGTCGTGCCAGAATCCGGTCATCTCGGTCGTCCAGTCGACCAGCGTCCTCAGCGCGTCGCGCTCAGCACTGTAGTAAGTGTAGCGGCCTTCGTGCCGGTCGCGCACGAGCCCTGCAGCCTTAAGGATCTTCAGGTGCTTGGAGACCACGGGCTGCGAGACGCCGGCCTCGCCGAGCAGGCCTACGACCGTCGTGTCGCCGTTGCGGCAGAGACGCTCGAAGAGCCCGCGACGGGTGGGATCGGACAGCGCGCGGAAGATCGCGTCCTGAGGCTCAGACATTAACTCATACCCGATTGGCTATGAGTTATTCATAGTCAATCGGGTATGAGTTAGTCAATGGGCGGTGATGTCAGGACTGATGGCGCCGGCTCTCGACCTCATGTTGGTCATTCGTAAGTAGATTGCAAAATCCCTAAAGCTGCCTTTCGTCGCAAGTCGTCGGCGTGGTCAGCAATAGTAGTCCATCAGGCAATGCGGCGCATAACCCCACATTATGGCGTGAGCGAGTTTGATCCTAAGTGGCCGGCCTTTCGCGAAGTATAAATGCCGGCACGCCACCAGACCAACACGCTGAGCGTCAGCATCAAGATATCGGCCATTGGAGCGGCGATCCATACACCGGTCTCACCCCAAATGTAGGGCAAGGCAAAGGTCAGCGGAATTGCGAACAGATATGCCCGCCCCAGCGAGAGGATGGCGGCTTCCCGCGCCCTGCCTATAGCTTGCGCATAACTGGCGGCCATCATTACCGGGCCGAAAGCGAAATACGCTGCAAGGTACAGCGGAACAATGCGTGCCACCTCCAGCCTAACAAGGGCATCGGGCACAAAAAGTCCGCCCAGCCAGTCGCGTCCACCAAGCAGCAGCAGTTGCACTAGCAGGCCATAAACGACGCTCACGCCAAGCGAAAAGTAAAGCGTCTGCTTTGTCCGTTCATCCTGTCCAGCACCTACCGTATTGCCGACAATTGCCTGCAGGGCCAGGCTCATACCCATCAGCGGCAGGAAGGCAAATGTCATCAAGCGCATCACCACCCCATACGCTGCGATAGTCATGTCGGACTGCGGGAGCTCCAGCCGTTGCAGGGCGTACAGCACCGCCGCCGAGCTGAGCGAAATACCGATGAAATTGAGGCTGCGCGGTGCGCCAAGAGTCAGCATTTCTCGCCATTCACGGTCGTATCTCAAACCGACCATCGGCAGAACTGCCCTGCTGCTCATGCGATAGACGACCACGATACCCAGCCCCAATACCTGCGCCAGGGCCGTACCCCAGGCTGACCCAGCTACTCCAAAATCAAACACTCCGATCAGCAATCCGTTGAACCCGATATTGGCCAGTGTCACCAACACGCCTGCCATAGCCATGAAGCCAACCCGACCCTCCATGCGCAGCGCGTCGGCGTGCACAGAGAGTAGAAACCCTGCCGGTGCGGTAGAAAATGAAATGGCAAGGAAGGTCCACCCCATCTCACCGAGGTGGACGTTACCGCCCGCAACCAAACTGACAATATGGACACCCAGTCCAAAAAAAGTCAGCATTGCCAAGGCAGCGACAGCAACGGCAAGCCCCTGTGCGGAAGCAAAGGTATTGATTGCCCCATCCATGTCTTGGGCACCTAGTCGGCGACCCAATATGCTGGCCATGCCGATGCCGACCATAGTCGAGACAGCCACCAACAACATCGAGATTGGAAACACCAACGTCACCGCGCTCAGGGCATCAGCCCCCACGAATGCGCCTAGTAACATGGCATCGACCACGGTCAGCAGGCCACTAATCGTCGTCACGACGATGATTGGCAGGCAGGTTCGAATGAATACGGATCGGATCGATCCACGCAAGAATGAATTTTTCGGCTCAGCCGCCAACGACGATTGGTCGCTCATCAAAAACTCCCGTCATGGGCAAGTAGGATGATTTTGATGGGGCTCGCATTGCCATCGCTCCAACTGCCCCAGGGGGAAATGGCGATCAGCTTGTCTAATGCAGGGGCTTAACCACTGGCGAAAACGCCATGCGAGCGGCAGGTCACCCTGTGGACCTGGATGCGTGTCTATTTTCGGGTCGTTTTACTGTCAAGGAGCATAAATTGAGCTTGTGCATATTTGGCGGACACTGGTTAAGGTTCGGTGGAGCCGTCTATTGCGCGGCGCAATGTGCGGCTCGCGGCATCGGATTAGGTCCTTCTTTGCCGCCCGTGGACCCAAAAGCGGACCGTCAGCTTTCCACCCCGCCTCTGCCATTGCCGCAACCGCGCTCTTGCGAAATGCCGGGGCGCTGTTGCACAACGGGGCATGTCGAAGACCACTCCCGCCACGCTCGCGCTGACCAAGTCGGGCATCCCGTTCGCCGTTGCCACCTACGACTACGATTCCGGTGCCGAACGCGTCGGGCTGCAGGCGGCCGAGGCGATGGGGGTTGCGCCTGGCGTCGTGCTCAAGACGCTGATGGTCGAGGTCGACGGCAAGCCGGCCTGCGTGGTGGTGCCCTCGGACCAGGAGGTCAACATGAAGAAGGTCGCCGCCGCCTTCGGGGGCAAGGCGGCGCACATGATGAAGCCGATCGATGCCGAGCGGCTGACCGGCTACAAGGTCGGCGGCATCAGTCCCTTCGGCCAGCGCAAGCAGGTGCCGACGGCCGTCGAGGAGATGGCGACGCTGGAGGACGAGATCTACCTCAATGGCGGCCAGAGGGGCCTGCAGATCCGCATGCGTCCCGACGACCTGATCTTAGCACTCGGCGCCAAGGCGGCCGACCTCATCCGCTGACCCGCGTCATTTGCGGGCGTCGATGAAATGCTGCTTCAGTTTGGCGATGTCGCCAGGCGCCCAGTCCTTGATGTCGGCGACCTGCATCCAGGCATCGATGTAGTGCTCGGCGGCATAGACGTGGCCATGGCCGATAGGTGCGGTGGTGGCCATGGCGATGTCGAGCGTCAGCTGCAGGAAGGTGACGACAGGATACCAGCGCAGCTCGGGCGAAACGTCGGGCCCGCGCGGGGTCTTCATCCAGTCCGGCTCGCGGTAGAGCGAACGGGGCTCGTAAAAGACGATCGGGTCCGAGGCGTATTGTAGGTAGACTAGGCGCAGCGGGCCCCATGTGGCGCCCGGAATGTCGAGCGCGTTGTTCTGCGCGGTGAAGCGGACATAGGAGCCGTCGCGGAACGCGGGCAGCCATTCTGGCGTGCCGGGATTGCGGTCGTCGGTGATCGAGCGCCAGATGCGGCTGGCGAAAGGCGGGCCGCTGAGCAGGGCGCCCTGATAGGGATCGCCAAGGACCTCGAACAGCTCGTTGGAAAGCTCGGTGCTCAAGGCGCCGAGGCTGAGGCCGAACAGGTAGAGCTTCGGCCGTGTTTCCTTGGGCAGCGTGCGCCAGTGGCCGTAGACCTCGGAGAACAAAGCGCGCGACTGGTCGGCGCCGTAGCCGGGCTCGACCAGCAGCGACAGCCAGCTGGCGAGGTAGGAATATTGCGTGGCGACGCTGGCGACGTCACCATTGTGCAGGAACTCGATGGGGTCGATGGCCTGTTCGTCGACCCAGCCGGTGCCGGTGGGCGTGACGATGACGAGCGTCGAGCGTTCGAAGCCGCCGGCGCGCTTGAGCTCCTCCAGCGCGAGCCTGGCGCGCTGTTGCGGCGTGCTGCCCGATTGAAGCCCGACATAGACGCGGACCGGCGCCATGGCCGGCTTGCCGGTGAGATTGCCGATGTCTGCGGCGCTCGGGCCGGTGGCGATGTAGGAGCGGCCCATGCGGCCGAGATCCTGCCAGCGGACCAGGGATGCGGCGCTGCCGGTCTTGCCGGGCTCGGTCGGCTGCTGCGTCTCCGGCGGCATCAGGGCGTCGAGGCGCTGGAACGAGCTGTCCATCACGCGCAGGCCGTAGCGGAAGATGATGCCGTCGGCCGCCGACCAGAACAGAAGCACCGCAATGGTGGTGCCGATGACGTAGGACACACGCGTCGGCACGAAGCGGCGCAGCTTTTCGGAGACGAAGATCAGCGTCAGCTTGAACAGCCGGCCAAGCGCCACGAGCACGATGAAGGTGACGAGCGCGATGGCGCCGACTTCGAGCGGGTGGGCGGTGTCGACCGGGGCGAGCTTCATCAGGCTGCGAATCGAATTCTGCCATTCCGAGGCGCGCCACAGGAACACCAGGCCGACGATGCCGCAGGCGACGGCGGCGACAAGCTTGCCGCCGATCAGGATGCGCGCCTTGAGTTCGGGCAGTTCGAGGTAGCGCCACAGCCAGCGCAGGAAGAAGCCGCAGCCATAGCCGACGGCGGCGGAAAGGCCCGACAGCACGCCCTGGGTCAGGTAGTTGCGCGGGATCAGCGTCGGGGTCAGCGACGCGGCGAAGAACAGCGTTCCCAACAGCAGACCGGTGGTCGAAAACGAATACCAGTACCTGACGACCCAGTTCCGCAGCATCTTCAGTGCCCCTCATGCCATTCCGGGGGCAACTTGCCCCGAGCCCGGCGTGCAGGCAATGGCACAGCGTCCAAATCTGTGGGGAGGGTTGGGCCGGCTGCATCCAGCGCCAAGCGCGCTGGTGGGTGGATCGTTCGGCAAGCTCACGACTCATCAAGTGGGCTACTGACGTGTCGCTCCTGTGAGCAAGGCATCCGGAACCGGCGCCGCTTGCCGAAGCACGAAGAAGCGGAACCAATGGCGCGGCAGAGGCTACGTCCTCTCATCGACACCCGTCACGTCACCACGATGGGTTCCGTCACCAGAAATCCTTGTGATCGTTTACGATCTCTTCTTCGAGTTCAGGGATTGGGCCACGGATCGCTACATGGCGCCGACCGGCGGCGAACACCTGGTGACAGCTCAGATCGAGGGTCAGATTCTCCGGGTTGTCCCCAGTCAGCTCGGCCAACCGCCTTTCGCTGAGTCCGTAGACCACGGTGCCGATGCCAGCCCAGTAACAGGCCCCGGCGCACATGCAGCACGGCTCGACCGAGGTTACCATCGTGCATCGCTCAAGAAAGGTCGGGTCGTATTGCTGCGCGGCCGCGCGGGCCACGTTTGCCTCTGCGTGGCCAACGCCGCGATCCTGCGCGTAGGTGTTGCCCGATGAAATGAGCACGTCGCCCTCCGGCCCGACCAGGAGCGCCCCGAAGGGATGATTGCCGCTTGCCCGGCTCTCGGTGGCGATCTCGACGGCGAGACGTAGATATTCGGTGTCGCTCCTCATGGCTGCCTCCCTGGCATGCCCATTGTTGACCCGTCGCCGCGCACTGTCACCCCTCCGAATCTCGTCGGAGCCGATGGATCGCTCACCGCCTTGCGGCGAGCGCCTTTTGAACGCCTGCTAGACGCCGATGCCCCTCGCCTTGAGCGCTTCCGTGATTTCGTCGAGGATGGCGGGATCGTCGATGGTAGCAGGCATCTTCCAGTCCTCGCGGTCGGCGATCTTCTGCATGGTGCCGCGCAGGATCTTGCCGGAGCGGGTCTTGGGCAGGCGCTTGATGGTGACGACCGTCTTGAAGGCGGCGACCGGGCCGATGCGGTTGCGGACCAGGCCGACGACCTCCTTCTCGATGGCGCCGGTGTCGCGGGCAACGCCGGAATTGAGCACGATGAAGCCGCAAGGGATCTGGCCCTTCATGGCATCGGCGATGCCGATGACGGCGCATTCGGCGACGTCGGGGTGTTCGGCCACGACCTCCTCCATGCCGCCGGTCGACAGGCGGTGGCCGGCGACGTTGATGATGTCGTCGGTGCGGGCCATGATGAAGAGGTAGCCGTCATCGTCGACGAAGCCGGCATCGGCCGTCTTGTAGTAGCCGGGGAACTCGGCGAGGTAGGCGGTGAAGAAGCGCTCGTCGGCATGCCACAGCGTCGGCAGGCAGCCGGGCGGCAGGGGCAGCTTGACCACGACATTGCCGAGCGTGCCGCGTCCGACCTCATGGCCGGCATCGTCGAGCACGCGCACGTCGTAGCCCGGCATCGGCACGCAGGGCGAGCCGTACTTGACCGGCAGCAGGCCGAGCCCGACGGGGTTCTGGCTGATCGGGTGGCCGGTCTCGGTTTGCCACCAATGGTCGATGACCGGCACGCCGAGTTTCAGCTCGGCCCATTTGATGGTTTCGGGGTCGGCGCGCTCGCCGGCGAGGAACAGAGTGCGGAATTTCGACAGGTCGTATTGCGGCACGAAGGTGCCTTGCGGGTCTTCCTTCTTGATGGCGCGGAAGGCGGTTGGCGCGGTGAACAGGGCGACGACCCCGTGTTCCGAAATGACACGCCAGAACGTGCCGGCGTCGGGCGTGCCGACCGGCTTGCCCTCGAACAGGATGGTGGTGGCGCCGTGCAGCAGCGGGGCATAGACGATGTAGGAGTGGCCGACGACCCAGCCGACGTCGGAGGCGGCCCAGAACACCTCGCCCGGCTTGACGCCGAATTCGTTTTCCATCGTCCATGTGAGCGCGACCATGTGGCCGCCATTGTCGCGGACGACGCCCTTGGGCTGGCCCGTGGTGCCGGAGGTGTAGAGCACGTAGAGCGGATCGGTAGCGAGAACCGGCACGCATTCGACCTTGCGGCCGGCGGCCTTCGCCGCGCCGACGGCCTCGGTGTAGTCGAGGTCGCGGCCGGGGATGAGGTCGCAGGTCAGCTGCGGCCGTTGCAGGACGATGCAGTGCTCCGGCTTGTGGGTGGCGATTTCGATGGCGCCGTCGAGCAGCGGCTTATAGGCGATGACGCGGCCCGGCTCGATGCCGCAGGAGGCGGAGATAATCAGCTTCGGCGTGGCGTCGTCGATGCGGGTGGCGAGTTCCTTCGCGGCAAAGCCGCCGAACACCACCGAATGGATGGCGCCCAGGCGGGCGCAGGCGAGCATGGCGAAGGCGGCTTCGGCGACCATCGGCATGTAGATGATGACGCGGTCGCCCTTGCCGACGCCCTGGTCGGCGAGCACGGCTGCCAGCGCGTTAACCTCGGCGAGAACGCCGGCATAGGTGAACTTCTTCTGGGTGCCGGTGATCGGGCTGTCGTGGATCAGGGCCACCTGCTCGGCGCGGCCGCCCTGGACATGGCGGTCGAGCGCATTCCAGCAGGTATTGCACTCGGCGCCGGAGAACCACTGGCCGTAGACGCCGCCCTCGGCATCGAAGACCTTGTCCCAGGGCTTGAACCAGTCGATGGCGCCTGCAGCCTCGGCCCAGAACGCCTCGGGGTTGCTGACCCAACCGTCATAGACCTCGTGATAGCGAGATGGCATGGCGTCTCCTTCCCAGGATGTCGGCCCTTCAGGGCGTCTCGTTGGCTAGCCTTGTACCTGCGTTGCCGACGGGGCGTCCATTTGACCTTGGTTTAAGTGCCGGCCAGCAAACCCCATTTCGACCGATATTCCGATGTGGTTTTGCGCACTTCGGGTATTCGCCCGGTGTAGTGCGTCCTTTGGCGCGGGCTCGGTTGCATGGCGGCAAGGATAGCAGATTGCCGGCTGCACTTTGACAGGGGCGCGCGAAGTTGATCAAAGGCTGCATGTCGAAGGCGCTTTCGCTCATCATCCTGGCCATCATGGCCATCCAGATCCTCAAGCCGCTTGGCCTGCCGGGACTGAGGCAGCGCCGCGATTTCTGGAAGCTGGCCGTGCTGGCGCTGGCCGCGATCTCGATTACGGCGCTGCTCGGACACTAGAAAGCCGGGGCAAGGCCCTGCCATGAAATGTGCGCGCCGAGCAGGGCGAGTCCGGCAAAGAACCAGCGCCTGAAGGTTTCCGGCTTGACGCGGCCGCGCAGCCAGCCACCCAGCCACATGCCAGCCAGTGCCGGAACGATGGCGTATGCGGATGTGCCGACCGACTGGAGCGGCACGGCATCGTTCCACCACAGGCCGATGCCGAGGGCGATCGTCGAGACCGTGAACGACAGGCCCAGGGCCTGCACGAGATCGTCGCGGCCAAGGCCGAGCCCGCCGAGATAGGGCACGGCCGGAATGACAAAGACACCGGTGGCGCCGGTCATCACCCCGGTCGCCGCACCGACGACCGGGCCTGCCCACGGCTCGGCCCAACTGGGGACTGCCATGCGCAGCCTGAGCAGGCCGAGGGCGGCATAGGCGAGCAACACCAGGCCGAGCCCCGCTGTGACGATGGCGGTGTAGTTGCTGGTGATGAGGCCGGTGGAGGCCAGGGTGGCAGCGAAGACGGCAAGCATCATCGGCCAGAGGCGGCGCAGCAAGGCAGAGATATCGGGACCGGCCAGCAACTGCCAGACATTGGTGACGAAGGAGGGCAAGAGCAGGATGGCCGCCGCCTCGGCCGGCAGCATCACCAGCCCGAGCAGCCCCATCGCAACGGTCGGCAGTCCGAGGCCGACGACACCCTTGACCAGCCCGGCAAGGACGAAGACGGCACCGACGACGGTGAAGAGCAGATATGGCTCCGGCATGGCGGCGAGGATGCATCGTCACCATGGGTGCGGGCAAGAGCCGATGCGACAGCGATGGGGGGCCCGCCGGGGCAAAACCCCATCCCAACCCCAGCGGGCCTTACCTGATTTGAAACAAATCAGGCTCCGGCCATCGCCGGCTAGCCATGCCATGCACGCGGCGTGCCAGCCGGATCTGTGCCGGAATGGGACGCGGCCCGGATCGGCGTGCCCGATCTGCTGGACTTGCCGGCTGCATGCCGGTACGACGGCCCAATGAAGCAGAACACTCTCTACCTCATCATCGGCGCCCTGGCCGTGGCCGTGATTGCGCTTGGCGTCTACATCTTCCGCGAAGAGACCAAGCCCAAGGGCGTCGAGCTGCGCATCGACGAAACGGGCATTTCGGTCCAGGAAAACTAGGCGCTGTCCCGCCGGGCCGTGCCGGGACGCGAGCTGGCCCGATGGAACGCTCCGCCGCTTCATGTGTTGTTTCATGGCGAGACAAACCTGGAAGCTGCGATGTTCGAGCTACTGCAAAACCTGCTTGCTGCGGCCTTCCACGGAAAGCCGGCCGACGAAGCCCGTGACGGGGTTTTGGAGGATGTGACCGGCAGCGCGGCCAGCGAACGCCTGCATCGCGACCTGGATACGTGCTTTCAAGCAATACACGAGCAGATTGCCGGGGGACCGCGATGAACGATCGTCTGGGTATCCCCGACCCGATGCCGTCAGGCGCGTGCGGCGACAGGCAGGTTGTGTTCCGGGGCGTATCGCCCTAGAGCCTTTCCATCCCCGAGATCGGGATGGAACAGGCTCTAGCCTGTTGTGTGGGCATGGTCTTTTTCCGAGTCGGTTTCCCGTAGGCGGAGCTTCGGTTCGGGATCATGCTCCAGGCAGGCATGACCAAGAAAGGATACTCATGGCCAGACCGACCAACTACAATCAGGAACGTAGGGACCGTGATCGCGCCAAGGCCGAGAAGCAGGCCGCGAAGCTTGCGGCCAAGGCCGAAGCCAAGGAGCGCAAGTCCGGGACAGAGGCCGAAACGACCTCTGAAGCGGAAACCGAACTTTCGGTGGGTTTGAAGCCGGACTGAGGTTTGGGAACACCCTGAACCGGCATCGAGAGCGATGAGCTTGCTTACGGCTGACGCGCCGGCGATCAGTCCTTGTCGCTGATCAGGACGTTGGCGTCGCGCACGGCTGCGATGAAAGCACGCCGCGCGGCCATGACCGGCCTTTCGCCCGACAGTGCATCCGAGCATGCCTGAAGGGCGGCGCGGTGCTTGGGGCCGCGCTTGCCGGGCCAGTTGTTGAGCAGGAAGGCCGACGCCTCCTTGGCTGTGCGGAGGATGAGCGGGGTGCCGGCCGGATCGCTCTTTACGGTGACGGGTGTTTCAAATCTGATATTTTCCATGGCTGCTCATACGCCAAACCGGCGGGGGAAGCGAGGCACGTAACAACTGGGGATGCACAGGCTTGCTTGTTGCGGCTGCCGCGCTGTTGGATCATGCCAGATTGACGGAACGCGAGCTTCCGTCAACTGTGAAAATAGCCGCGAACGGGCGGGCGGGAAATACAATGGACACCGGCGGTGCGGCACAGGTCTGGTTCGGACCACAGACGATGGGCGCCATGGTGGTGGCACTGGTGGTCTACGTATTCGGCTCGTTCCTTGCCGTTGCGGTGCTGGCCGTGGCCGCCGATGCCTTTGCCTTCGCGATCGACTGGCTGCTTGGCGGTGTCCGGCCCAACGTCATCCAACTCGTCGGCTCCGTGTTCGGCGCTGTTGCCGGTATCTGGGCGGCGCGGCTCGCCTGTGACCTGACATTCGACGCCTACCGGCCGCGCGCCGTCTTCTGGATGTTCGTGGTCGTGCTGACCATGACGACGGTGAGTCGGTTTTCGCTGCCATTCACGACGACGCAGGCGATACTGGGGGCACAGTACGTGATCGCCCTAACGGCGGCGCTCCACTATTTCTGGCGCGAGCGGGCGCCGCTTGGCGTGGCGACGGAATTGATACGCTCGGATTGAGACAGGGCCGTATCCGTGCGCGCCGCGGCAGACCGCCGAGCCACAAGAGGGAAGAACGAACAGCAAACTGATACTGCCTGCGGCTCTTGGGCTTTTGGCTGCCGTGGCTGCTCCAGCATCTGCCGAGGGCGACCGCTACCAAGCTTTCAGCACCACCGCCGAGAGCATCACCGGCGACATTTCCATGGATGATTTCGGCATCACCTTCGCCAATGGCGAATCCCTGAAGTTCGCCGCCCTACTGGGCGACCATTTCGTCGTCGACGGAGAGCGGGTCAATGCGTCGGTCTACAGCATCGAGGATCCCTCGGACCCCGAACTGGAGAACGGCAACCGGCTGTGCGGCGCGGGCGACGTGACCTACCTTGCGAACTGGGCCGGCGGCGAGGGCCTGACGATTGTTGCGGTGTTTACCGGCGACGAGCCACCGGAGAGCAGCGACGACATGTGCGCGTCGTATACGTATCAGGATTGAGGTTTTTGGGGGCGCTGGGTTCGCTTTCGGCCCCTCGACACGCCGCGCTTGCGATGATTTGCTGAGAAACTAGAGCTTATTCCCGCTTCGTCTAATGGTAGGACACCGCCCTTTGAAGGCGTGAATCGTGGTTCGAGCCCATGAGCGGGAACCAAACGGCTGCCGTCCCTCGACAAACAAAAAGCCCCGGATCGCTCCGGGGCTTTTTCGCATTCTTGCCTGAAGGCTTGGCTTAAGCCGCCTTCTCCAGCCCGGACTTCCACTGGCCGAGGGCGGCCAGGTGGTTCATGTGGGCGCGGTGGGTGAAGGCGGCCTGGCCAGCACCGAGGTTCTCGGTCTTGCCCGACCATGCCTTCTGCGGCGCTGCCTGCAGCGCGCGGCCGTAGGAGAAGGTCAGCTTCCACGGATGCGGGCCAATCGCGTTGATGGCGTTCAGGTTGGCGGTGGCCTCTTCGTCGGACTGGCCGCCCGACAGGAAGGCGATGCCCGGGACCGCAGCCGGAACCGTCTCGCGGAACAGCTTGATGGTCTTTTCGGCGATCTCTTCGGCGCTGGCCTGCCTGGCCGCCTTCTTGCCCGAGATGACCATGTTCGGCTTGAGGATGGTGCCCTCGAGCACGACGCGGGCGGCGTAGAGCTCGTCATAGAGCTTGACCAGCGTCGCCTTGGTGACGTCGTAGCAGGTGTCGATGTCGTGGGCGCCGTCCATCAGCACTTCCGGCTCGACGATCGGCACGATGCCGGCTTCCTGGCAGAGTGCGGCGTAGCGGGCGAGCGCCTGGGTGTTGGCCGAGAGCGAATAGGCCGAAGGCACGTTCCTGGTCGTGTCGATGTCGATCACGGCGCGCCATTTGGCGAAGCGGGCGCCAAGCTTGTAGTACTCGGCCATGCGCTCGCGCAGGCCGTCGAGGCCCTCGGTGATGGTGTCGCCGGGGAAATTGACGATCGCCTTGGCGCCGGCGTCGACCTTGATGCCGGGAATGGCGCCGGCGGCCTTGATCAGCTCGACCAGCGGAGTGCCGTCGGCGGCGCTCTGGCGAATGGTCTCGTCGTAGAGGATGACGCCCGAAATATACTTGGTCATCGCTTCGGTGGTGCGGAACATCATCTCGCGATAGTCGCGGCGGCTGTCGGCCGTCGACTCGACGCCGATGACGTCGAAACGCTTCTTGATGGTGCCGGAGCTTTCGTCCGCAGCCAGAATGCCTTTACCACCCGCCACCATGGCGACTGCGATGTCTTCGAGACGTTCGCTCATACAAATACCTCCATAACAGATGCACCGGGCGCATAGCAGAAGCGTCCCGGGAACGGAATGCCGGGGGGTAGCCTATAACCGATTGAAATTATTTCAATCGGTTTAGGGCGCATCGCTCTTCGGACGAGGCTGGCCTGCAAACGGCCGTGCCCTGCGCTTCCGGTGCTCACGTACCAAATGTACGCTCCGCTCCGGTTCTCGGTCACGACCATTTTCGGCACAGCCTGGCCCGAAGCCCGGCACGCCCTTGGCGCTCGGCATCCGCGGCTCAGGCCTTGAGTACTTCGACGCCGGGCAGTTCCTTGCCTTCCATCCATTCGAGGAAGGCGCCGCCGGCGGTCGAGACATAGGTGAAGTCGTCGGCAACGCCGGCATGGTTGAGGGCGGCCACCGTGTCGCCGCCGCCGGCGACGGAGACCAGCTTGCCGGCCTTGGTGCGGGCGGCCGCGTGCCGGGCGGCGGACACCGTCGCCTTGTCGAAGGGCTCGATCTCGAAGGCGCCGAGCGGGCCGTTCCAGACCAGCGTTGCGGCGCGATCGATCCACTCATTGATCGTAGCAACGGTCTTTTCGCCGACGTCGAGGATCATGGCATCGGCCGGCACGGCGTCGATGGCGACGGTCTCGTTGGCGGCGCCCGCCTTGAATTCGCGGGCAATGACACCGTCCGACGGCAGGATGATGGCGCAGCCTGCGCCTGCGGCCTCGATCATGATCTGCTTGGCGGTGGTCGCGAGGTCGTGCTCGCACAGCGACTTGCCGACATCGGTGCCGCGCGCGGCGAGGAAGGTGTTGGCCATGCCGCCGCCGATGACCAGCGCGTCGACCCTCTTCACCAGGTTCATCAGCAGGTCGATCTTGGTCGAGACCTTGGCGCCGCCGACGATGGCGACGACGGGCTTGACCGGGTTGCCGAGGCCCTTTTCCAGCGCCTCGAGCTCGGCCTGCATGGTGCGGCCGGCATAGGCCGGCAGCTTGTGGGCGAGGCCCTCGGTGGATGCATGGGCCCGGTGGGCGGCCGAAAACGCGTCGTTGACGAAGATGTCGCCATTGGCGGCAAGCTGTTCGACGAAGGCCGGGTCGTTCTTTTCCTCGGCCTTGTAGAAGCGGGTGTTTTCGAGCAGCAGGACGTCGCCGTCCTTCATGGCCGACACCGCAGCGGCTGCCTTCTCGCCGATGCAGTCGGCAGCGAAGCCGACCGGGCGACCGATGACCTCGGCGGTGGCGGTAGCGATGGGTGCCAGCGACAGCGCCGGGTCGGGGCCGTCCTTGGGGCGGCCGAAATGGGCGAGCAGGATGACCCTGGCGCCCTTGCCGGAAAGCTCGGTGATGGTGGGGGCGACACGCTCGATGCGAGTGGCGTCGGAAACCTTGCCGTCAGCCATGGGGACGTTGAGGTCGACGCGGACGAGAACCCGCTTGCCGGCGACGCAGCCGATGTTGTCGAGGGTCTTGAAGGCGGCCATGGGGTTTCCCTTTCCCTTTTGGAGATCGCGCGGACCATACCCAGCGTCAGCGCGGATGCAAGGTTTGTGGGGGTTGGGGGGCGGGAAAATTTGGCAGGGGGTGTCCGGCTGGCAGAGGCGCATAGTCGTTTCCGGGTCGGGCGTTCCCACGACGGCAAAAGGTCTGCGAATTGCATTGCCGTACTGCCTCTGCAAGAATCCAGAACGGAGGGGTGGCAGGTCCGTATGCTGTCGTTGGCAGCAAGAGGAGGAACGGATGCAAAAGAATGAACTGCATCGCGGGCGTCTCATCGATCATATTGGTTTGGCAGTCGAAGACTTTCCTGCTTGTCGACGGTTTTACGAGGCCGTTTTCGGCGCGCTGAACATCCCCATCGGAGGGAGTTCGGAGGACGATCTTTGGGTCGATGAGTTGTTCATTTCGTCGCTGGACAGCGCCGCGGTACAAGGCCGGCCCACGGGTCGTCATCATTTGGCGTTTCAAGCCGCAAGCAGGGCCATGGTGGATGAATTCTATTCTGCCGGCATGGCGAACGGGGGCAGCGACAATGGTCCGCCGGGCGAGAGAGCCTACCATCCCGGCTACTATGCCGCTTTCCTGATCGACCCTGCGGGCAACAACATCGAAGCCGTCTATCATGGCGAAGCGAACCGAAGCGCAGCTTCCGTGACAATCACGTTCTGAGGACGGCAGATCGCTTCCCTATTACCATCTGCCCCAACGCGGCGCCCAGTCGTCTATTTGGAACTGGTCGCCGACATTGTGCATTCGCCTCAAGCGTCCTCGGATAGGCCCTCGGACGTCGTCGCCGGTGCGGCGGCTGGCTTGGCCGGGGCCCTCTCCGGGCGCTTGGCGAAGAAGCGCCTGATGCGGTCGCGGATTTCGCCGGCGCTGAGGAAGACCGGAACGGTCGGCGGCGGCGGGGCGGGCTCGATCGACAGGCCGACCGAGACGATGCGGCCCTTTTCGTCGACGTCGCGGACGATCAGGTCGATCAGGCCAAGCGAGACGCGGTCGGCATACTCGACATGGCCGCGCAGCCGCTGCGTGATCAGGTCGGCGATGGTGAGCTTGCGCTCTTCTTCCCTGATGGCGGCGCCGTAGACCGCTTCGAGTTCGCCGGCGAGATGGGTCTGGTCGACGGTGAAGGCGCCGAAGAAATCCTCGTCCTCGGCATCGACCTCGGCGCGGCTGGCGAACAGCCGGTCTAGCAGGCGCGGATAACGGTCGGGCACGAAAATGTAGACGTTGTCGCCGGCCTGCAGGCGGCCCATGTCCTGGAAGCGCATCGAGCGGCCGTCGCGCACGACCAGCGATGGCCGCGCCCAGCGCGGGATGCGCTGGCCCTTGGCGACGGGTGAGCCGGGGACGACGCGATAGGCAAGCAACTCGTGGTGGGCGGAGCCGGGCAGTTCGAGCTCGACCTTGTCGAGCGGGCCGTAGCGCTGCGGCACGATGAGGCCGAGACGGCGGGCGAGCGGTCCGACCGTCCAGCCCTGGATGACCAGCGAGGTCAGCACGATGATGAAGGCGATGTTGAAGATCGCCCGGCCGTTCTCCAGCCCGCCGAGCAGCGGCGTGATGGCAAGCAGGATGGAGACCGCGCCGCGCAGGCCGACCCAGGAGATGAAGGCGGTTTCCTGGCGCGGGATGTTGAACGGGATGAGGCAGAGCCAGACCGCCACCGGTCGGGCGACGAACATCAGGAACAGGCCGAGCACGAGGGCAGACACCAGGATCGCGGGGAACTGCGAGGGCGTGGCGAACAGGCCGAGCACCAGGAACATGATGATCTGGGCGAGCCAGGACATGCCGTCCTGGAAACGCTTCAAGGTGGAGACGGCGCGGATGTCGGAATTGCCGGCGACAAGGCCGGCAAGATAGACGGCGAGGAAGCCTGAACCGCCGACGGCGCCGGCGGCGGCGAAGACCAGCAGCGACAGCGTGAGCACGAAGATCGGCAGCAGGCCGCGGTCGAGGTTGAGCCGCTCGACCAGCTTGACGATCAGGAAGCCGCCGAGCAGGCCGATGGCCGCGCCCAGGATCATCTGGACTATGAAGCCGACGACGAGATCGACAAGCAGCAGGTCGGCATCGGGCTTGGCGCCGAGTGCGATGATCTCGACCAGGGTTATGGTCAGGAAGATGGCGATCGGGTCGTTGGTGCCGGACTCGATTTCAAGTGTCGAGCGGACGCGTTCGCGCAGGTTGATGTTGCCGGCGCGCAGGAGGAAGAACACCGCGGCCGCGTCGGTGGAGGCGACGGCAGCGCCGAGCAGGAAGGATTCGAGCCAGGTGAAGCCGGTCAGATAATAGGCGGCGATGCCGAAGATGACCGTGGTGATGCCGACGCCGATGGTTGCCAGCGTGAGCGCGGGCAGGCCGGCCTGGCGCAACACGCCGACCGACGTGCCGAAGCCGGAATCGAACAGGATGACGGCCAGCGCTATGGCGCCGACGAAATAGGCGATGTGGGCATTGTCGAAGACGATGCCGAGGCCGTCTACGCCGGAGCCGAGGCCGATGCCAAGGAAAAGCAGCAACAGCGGGGCGCCGAAGCGGAAGGCGATCAGGCTCGAAAACGCCGCGGCCACCACCAACGCGGTGCCGACCAGCGTGACTAGATATACCGCCTGTTCCATGCCGACCCGCCCACGAAGCTGCTTCTAGCTGCGTCGGTGGAGAGTGCGGCGAAGAAAAGGCCATGTGCAAGCAAGAATGGATTTTTGCCGGCTTGGACCAAAGTTTTTTGCGTTGCGGCAAAATGAAAACGCCCGGCCGAAGCCGGGCGTTGCCAATGGGTTAGCTTGCCGCCCAAGTCGGGCGGCTGCAATCAGCCGATGGTACGGCCCATGACGACGGCGGTGTCGGCCATGCGGTTGGAGAAGCCCCACTCATTGTCGTACCAGGACATGACGCGGACGAGGTTGCCCTCGATGACCTTGGTCTGGTCGAGCGCGAAGGTCGACGAGGCCGGGTTGTGGTTCATGTCGATGGAAACCAGCGGCTCGTTGGTGAAGGCGAGGACGCCCTTGAGCGGGCCGTTGGCGGCGGCGACGAGCACCGCGTTGACCTCGTCGACGGTGACGTTCTTCTTCGACACGAACTTGAAGTCGATGCACGAGACGTTCGGGGTCGGCACGCGGATCGAGACGCCGTCGAGCTTGCCCTTGAGTTCCGGCAGGACCAGGCCGACGGCCTTGGCTGCACCGGTCGAGGTTGGGATCATCGACATTGCCGCTGCACGGGCGCGGTAGAGGTCCTTGTGCATGGTGTCGAGGGTCGGCTGGTCGCCGGTGTAGGCGTGGATCGTGGTCATGAAGCCCTTTTCGATGCCGAAGGCATTGTTGAGGACCATGGCGACGGGGGCCAGGCAGTTGGTGGTGCAGGACGCATTCGAGATGACGATGTGGTCCTTGGTGATCTGGTCGTGGTTGACGCCGTAGACCACGGTCAGGTCGGCACCGTCGGCGGGCGCCGAGACGATGACGCGCTTGGCGCCGGCGGCCAGATGCGCCGAGGCCTTGTCCTTCGAGGTGAAGATGCCGGTGCATTCGAGCGCGATGTCGACGCCGAGTTCCTTCCACGGCAGCTGCGAGGGGTCCTTGATCGCCGTGACCTTGAAGCTGTCGCTGCCGATGTTGATGGAATCGCCTTCGACCTTCACTTCGTGCGGGAAGCGGCCATGCACGCTGTCGTAGCGCAGCAGGTGGGCGTTGGTCTCGACCGGGCCGAGGTCGTTGACGGCAACGACGTCGATGTCCTTGCGGCCCGATTCATAGATCGCACGCACGATGTTGCGGCCGATGCGGCCGAAACCATTGATGGCAACTCTTACGGTCATGTCTGATCCTCCTGGGGGAACGTCTTAAGCCTGAAGCCGAGCCTTGGCAGCCTGGGCGGCTGCCTCGGCGGTGATGCCGAAATGCTTGTAGAGGTCTTCGATCGGGGCGCTGGCGCCGAAGCCGTGCATGCCGATGAAGATGCCGTCGGTGCCGATGAAGCTGTCCCAGCCCATGCGGATGCCGGCCTCGATGGCGATCTTGACCTTGGCGTTGCCGATCATCGCCTTGCGGTATTCGGGGCTCTGCTTTTCGAACAGCTCGAAAGCGGGCACCGAAACGACGCGGGTCGGGTGGCCGGCGTCCTGCAGCAGCTTGCGGGCACCGAGCGCGATCTCGACCTCGGAACCGGTGGCGAAGATGGTGACTTCGGCATCGCCCTCGGCGGTGGCCAGTTCGTAGGCGCCGTAGCCGCAGAGGTTCTCCTCGACGAACTCGGTGCGCACGGCCGGCAGGTTCTGGCGGGTGAGCGCCAGCGTCGAGGGGGTGGTGCGGTTCTCGAGCGTCAGTTGCCAGCATTCGGCGGCTTCGGTCGCGTCAGCCGGGCGGAAGACGATGTGGTTGGGAATGGCGCGAAGTGCTGCGAAGTGCTCGACCGGCTGGTGCGTCGGGCCGTCTTCGCCGAGACCGATCGAATCGTGGGTCATGACGAAGCCGACGCGGATGCCCATGAGGGATGCCAGGCGCATCGCCGGACGGGCATAGTCGGAGAAGCACAGGAAGGTGCCGGAGTAGGGGATGACGCCGCCATGCAGCGCCATGCCGTTCATGGCTGCCGCCATGCCGTGCTCGCGGATGCCGTAGTGGACGAAGCGCTGGCCGTAGTCTTCGGCCGAGATCGGCTTGGTCTGGCTGGTCTTGGTGTTGTTGGAGCCGGTGAGATCGGCCGAGCCGCCGATGGTCTCGGGCACGACGCCGTTGATGACCTCAAGCGCCATTTCCGACGACTTGCGGGTGGCGACCTTCGGCTTGTCGGCGGCGAGCTTCTTCTTGTACTCGGCGATGGTGGCGTCGAAATTGGCCGGCAGGTCGCCGCGCATGCGGCGCTCGAACTCGGCGCGAACTTCGGTTTCGGCCTCGGCGAGACGCTTTTCCCAGTCGTTGCGCTTCTTGGCCGAGTTGAGGCCAGCGAGACGCCAGGCGTCGAGGATGTCCGAGGGGACTTCGAAGGCCGGGTAGTCCCAGCCGAGCGCCTTGCGGGTGGCTTCGATTTCGGCAGCGCCGAGCGGCGAGCCATGGACCTTGTTGGTGCCGGCCTTGGCAGGCGAGCCGAAGCCGATGGTGGTCTTGGCGGCGATCAGGGTCGGACGATCGGAACGCTTGGCGACCTCGATGGCGCCGGCAATGGCCTCGGGGTCGTGACCGTCGATGGCAATCGTGTTCCAGCCGGACGCTGCGAAGCGGGCGAGCTGGTCGGTCGAGTCGGCGAGCGAGATCGGGCCGTCGATCGAGATGTTGTTGTGGTCCCAGAAGACGATCAGCTTGTTGAGCTTGAGGTGACCGGCAAAGGACAGCGCTTCCTGCGAGATGCCTTCCATGAGGCAGCCGTCGCCGGCAAGCACGTAGGTGTAGTGGTCGACCAGCTTGTCGCCGAACTGGGCATTCATGATGCGTTCGGCGAGCGCCATGCCGACCGCGTTGGCGAGGCCCTGGCCGAGCGGGCCGGTGGTCGTCTCGATGCCGGCGGCGTGGCCGTATTCGGGATGGCCGGCGGTCTTGGAGCCGAGCTGGCGGAAATTCTTGATCTCGTCGAGCGTGATGTCCTCGTAGCCCGAGAGATAGAGCAGCGAGTAGAGCAGCATCGAGCCGTGGCCGGCCGAGAGCACGAAGCGGTCGCGGTCGTGCCAATGCGGGTTGGCTGGATCATGCTTGAGGAAGCGGGTGTAGAGCACGGTTGCGACGTCGGCGGCGCCCATCGGCAGGCCGGGGTGGCCGGAATTGGCCTTCTCTACGGCATCGATGGACAGAAAGCGGATCGCATTGGCCATCCGGTCGTGTTTTTCGCGCGAGGACATCGTCCCTCCCATAACCCTTGGAAAGTGGGGCAGTGGGAGCCCCGGAAAAGTGCGCGACACATAGCAGGCATAGGGCTTGAGTCAATAAATCGGTGCGTTTTCGCACCCCCATTGCGGCGCCAAGTCACGCCTGCGTGCCTTTCCGATATTCGCGCTCGTGCGGTTATTGGGGGAAAGGCCTAACAGCTTTGTTGACGCCTCCTTCAACCGGTGCCTAATGTTTCACGCATAACGCGTTCTGAAACGTGCGCGATTCGGTGATGGGCGAGGGTCTACGGGAGCCATGACCGGGGATACGACACTCAGGGAAGTCATTGGCCGGCTTGGCAGGGCGATCGAGACGCTCGAAAGTGCGGTCGCTGCTCGGCTCGAGCACGAGCAGGACTACGGCGAGGCCGAAGCCGAGGTTCAGCGCATGAATGCCGACCGTGCCCGCCTGGCGCAGGAGCTCGACAATTCCGAAGCCCGCGCCGAAAGGCTGGAAGAAGCCAACAAGGAAGTCTCGCGGCGGCTCGTGACCGCCATGGAGACAATCCGCGCCGTTCTGGACAGGTAGGATGGAGATGGCGCAAGTCACTGTTACCATCGACGGCAAGCAATACCGCATGGCCTGCGACGAAGGGCAGGAAGAGCATCTGATCGATCTCGCCAACCGCTTCGACCGCTACGTGCTGCACCTCAAGGACTCTTTCGGCGAAATCGGCGACCAGCGGCTGACGGTAATGGCCGGCATCATGGTGATGGACGAGCTTTCCGAGCTGCAGAAGCGCGTCAAGGGCATGGAGACCGAGGTCCTGACGCTGCGCAAGACGCGCGACGACGCGCTGACCAAGGCCGACAAGAACGACGCAGCGCTGACCGGCGCGCTGGGCTCGCTGGCCGAGCGCATGGAACAACTGGCGCTGAGTTTGGTGAAGAAGGGTTAGGGACGGGCTTCCACCTTCGGGGGAAAGTGGAGACCAAAACGAAAAACGCGCCGGTTTTGCCGGCGCGTTTTTTTGTTTGGTGAAGCCTGCAGGATCAGGCGTCGATGGTGCGGAGCGCCTGGGCCTGCTTCTTGGCGGCGGCCTTGACCGCGTCCTGGACCTTTTCGAAGGCACGGACCTCAATCTGGCGGACGCGCTCGCGGGAGATATCGAACTCGGCCGAAAGCTCTTCCAGCGTCAGCGGCTCGTCGGAAAGACGGCGTGCCTCGAAGATGCGCTTCTCGCGGTCGTTGAGCACCGACATGGCGCTCGCCAGCATGCCGCGGCGGTTGTCGAGCTCGTCCTGCTCGATGAGCATGGTTTCCTGGCTGTCGTGGTCGTCGACCAGCCAGTCCTGCCACTCGCCCGACTCGCCTTCGCTGGCGCGGATCGGCGCGTTGAGCGAGGCGTCGCCCGACAGGCGGCGGTTCATCGACACCACCTCGGCCTCGGAGACATTGAGGCGCGTGGCGATCTCGGTGATGTGCTCGGGCTTCAGGTCGCCGTCGTCGAGCGCCTGAATCTTGCCCTTGACCTTGCGCAGGTTGAAGAACAGCCGCTTCTGGTTGGCGGTGGTGCCCATCTTGACCAGCGACCACGAGCGCAGGATGTATTCCTGGATCGAGGCCTTGATCCACCACATGGCATAGGTGGCGAGGCGGAAGCCACGCTCCGGCTCGAATTTCTTGACGGCCTGCATCAGGCCGACATTGCCTTCCGAGATGACTTCGCCGATGGGCAGGCCATAGCCGCGATAGCCCATGGCGATCTTGGCCACGAGACGCAAATGGCTGGTGACCAGCTTGTGGGCGGCGGTGGTGTCCTCATGCTCATTGTACCGCTTGGCGAGCATGTACTCTTCCTGCGGCTGGAGCATCGGAAAGCGGCGGATTTCTTCCAGGTAGCGGCTGAGGCCGCCTTCGCCGGAGACGATACTGGGTAGTGACTGGGCCATATAGCGCCCTCCCTCTGCACGAGAAATGCCCCCTGATCCAGGCGAGCATGTGGCGCGGCTGCCGAATGCACTGTCGCGCCATGGGTTTTATACAGGAACAAAACCGGAAAAGACACGATTTGTTCAATGCGAAACAGTGTGTCACGCCAAAGTGAACAATGCGAGTCAGGTTTTCTGATCGGAGGTTCAGAGATTCCGAAAGCCTTCGACCAACTCCCCCATGTCGCGAGGCAAAGGCGCCTCGAACCGCATGATCAGATGGGTAGCCGGGTGGCGAAATGCAAGGAGCCTGGCGTGCAGAGCCTGGCGCGGAAACGCCTGGACGGCGGATTTCAGCGGCTCGGGCAGGCGGTTGGACTTGGTGCGGAAGGCCTGGCCGTAGTCGGGGTCGCCGACGACGGGGTGGCCGATATGGGCCATGTGGACGCGGATCTGGTGGGTGCGGCCGGTTTCCAGCCGGCACTCGACCAGGCTGGCGGCGGCGAACTCGGCCTGCCCGGTGCCGAAACGCTCCAGCACGGTGAAGTGGGTGATGGCATGGCGGGCGTCGTCGCGATGCTCGGGCACGACGGCGCGGCGGACACGGTCGGCATGGCGGCCGAGCGGCGCATCGATGGTGCCGGTCAGCCGCTGCGGGATGCCCCAGACCAGTGCGTCATAGGCACGTTCGAGGTCGCCGGTGCGGCCATGGTCGGCGAAGGCTTCCGACAAGGACTTGTGGGCGCGGTCGGTCTTGGCGACGACCATGACGCCCGACGTCTCCTTGTCGAGGCGGTGGACGATGCCCGGCCGCTTGACGCCGCCGATGCCCGACAGGCTGTCACCGCAATGATGGATCAGGGCGTTGACCAGCGTGCCGGTCCAGTTGCCGGCGCCGGGATGGACGACGAGGCCGGCCGGCTTGTTGATGACGATCAGCTCGTCATCTTCGAAGAGGATGTCGAGGGCGATCGCCTCGCCTTCGGGCTCCGCCGGTTCAGGCTCGGGCATGTCGATGGCAATCTGTTCGCCTGGAGCGAGCTTGCGCTTGGCTTCATTGACGACCTTGCCGGCAACGCGAACAGAGCCCTGTTTGATCAGCGCCTGGACACGGCTGCGCGACAGATCGGGCGCGAGGCGAGCGGCCAGCCACTGGTCGAGCCGCAGGCCTGCGGCATCGGCGTCGGCTTCGAGCACTATCAAAGTGCCTGTCGCTTCGCTATCTGATGCGCTCATACCAATTGTTCCGGAAATTTTGCCATGTCTCGGCCCGCCATTGAAGAAGAAGACAAGCCGCTCGACCCGTCGGTTGAGCGCGTCCGCAGGAAACTCATCCGCTTCTTCATCATCAATTTGGGGCTGTTGTTCATCGCCCTTATGGCCGTCATTGGCGGCGTTGTCTACAAATCGCGGACGGCGCCACCCGCTGCCGCGGTTGCGGGCGGCGAGATTGCCGTGCCGGCGGGCAGTCAGCTGACCGGTGACATCATCCTGCCCGCAGGCGCAAAGATCGTGTCGCAGGCGCTGTCCGGCAACCGTATCTCTATCGACGCCGAACTCAGCGACGGCAGCCGATCGATCTTCGTCTACGACATTGCCCAGCGCCGGCTGATAGGCCAGTTCGCGGTCAAGGCGCAGTGAGCGGATTTCCTGCCTCCGGGCGGAAGGTTGCCACCGTTGCGGTGGTGGTCGCGGACTATGACGCCGCGATCGCCTGGTACGGCGAAAAACTCGGCTTCGTGCTTGTCGAGGACGTCGATCTCGGCGGCGGCAAGCGCTGGGTGACGGTCGAGCCGGGCGGCGGGCAGGGGGCGAGGCTGCTTCTGGCCAAGGCCGACGGCGCCGCACAAGCGGCCGCCATCGGCAACCAGACCGGCGGGCGGGTATTCCTGTTCCTCGAGACCGACGATTTTGCCCGCGACCACGCGCTGATGCTGGCCAACGGGGTCGAATTTCGCGAAACGCCGCGCCACGAGGCCTATGGCACGGTTGCGGTATTCGCCGATATCCACGGCAATCTGTGGGACCTGATCGAACCGAAGAGAGCCCGTTCGTAAATCCGCCCTGCCGGTCATCTGACGCGGCTTTCTGCGCTTCCGGTGCTCACGTACTATTAGTACGCTCCGCTCCGGTTCTCGAAATCCGAGCCATATGCCTCGGCATGACGAATTTTCAAACAGACTCTTCACGAAAGGGCTGTTGCTTTTTCGAAAACGCCAGCCTATATCGCCGATCTCGGCTGCGCCCATCGTCTAGCGGTCAGGACACCGCCCTCTCACGGCGGGAACAGGGGTTCGATTCCCCTTGGGCGTACCAAGTTTTCCAAGCACTTGCTTTACTTTGGGCCTGGGCCGTCAAACGACGGTGAAACAAGGCTCCCAAGCTCGCGCTCGTGATTGTGTCGCCCTTGCTCGCATTGGCTATCGTCGATGTTCATCGTTGCCGGTGGACGGAGCGCTTCATGCGATGCCACCGAAGCGCCGAAAGACGCTTCGGTGGTGCTGTCGACGGCCATTCACTTGGTTGTCGCGGTCTGCTCGATGATGGCGGCAACAGCCTCGGAGGCGACAGGTAGTAGCTGGGCTTGGACTTCCAGGCCGGATCGGTGACTGCGCCGGCCAGCGCTTCGACACCCCCCGGAACCTGCGAGTCGGCCATGAAGGACGCTACATCGGCGTCAACATCAGCGGGGAAGGAGGCGGCGAACTTGCCTGAACCATCGACAAAGCCACCAAGGCGGCGCCGAAGGCTGGGAAGGCCAAGTAGGGCCTTGTTGCAAACGCCAAGATTCGTGCTTGCGCTGACCGGAAACAGAATACGATCCCCTCAGTGAAGAGGGGATCGCACGCAATATGTGCGCGTTAGCGCAACATCACTCCAGTTCACCATCCGGCATGGTAACATAGATCAGTACGCCGATGATGGCTGTGTAGAACCTAAATGCGGCGTCCTGGCCATTCCAGCTGTCCGACTGCCACATAACGAACCATTGGCCGCCAACCACCATAAAACCGAAAAACCAAACCATGAAGCCGACACCGGCGGCCGCGTGCACCTTGCTCTTTGCCTTGTTAAAGCTGGCAGCGGTGCCATTCCGCGCCCGAAACAAGGCCCAGGCGCTCAGTGCAAAAAGCACACAAGCCACAGCTTCGCCAGCGATGATCAGCCAGTAGCCGAGATGCCAAAGAGTCTCCGCAGTGATGGCACGATACATCAACGCATTGCCCGGGAACGTCGTGTCCATGCTCAGCACATGGCGGACGAAGTTATAATTTGAGCCGTAGTCGGTGATGTTGTTGAAGACCACAAGAAGCGTGAAGGCGGCCAGCGAGAAGCACATCCCTATCTTCGTAATTCGAGCATTCATCGTTTTCCCCCAAGTTTTCGTTTTGACTCGAGAAGAGCCCATCACCTTGCCAGGTGATGTGATCACAAAATATGATCATGAAACGAGATCAGTCAAGCTGTATCGCTTGCTGCGATGCGAGAGGAATCGACTGTAAGAAAACTCGCCCTCCTGCCGTTTTGCAGCAGGATTTGTAACCGGTCGCCGCGATCTACTTAGATGCTCACGGCACCAACATCCGCGAGATTACCGCACACTGGCACGATCGTTCTCAACCATGCCGCCCTTGCACTCTTGCCTCCGGTCACTGCCGGTGCGCCCCGATGGCGGCGTAGGATAAAGCCAGTGAGACCAGCGAGGCCGGCAGGTTTCATGGGCCATTCATCAATCGAACGGGCGCATGTGAACGGGCAGGCATGAAGCCTGCCCGACACGTTCATTTGGTCCGGCAGCGGCCGGTCTTGGTGGTTTCCTTGTCACCGTCGTCGTAGGCGATGCCGACTTTCTCGCCGGCCAGGGAGGTGATCGTGCCCTTGTACCACTCGCCGGCGCCCTTGAAGTTGCACTCGACCTTCGTGCCGATCATCCAATCGTAGGGACGAACCTTGCTGAGGTTGGTCGTTTCGCGCTCGTTGTCGTCGTATCGAACGGTAATGGTGTCGCCCTGCACCTTTTCGATGACGCCTGCGAACCAATAGCCAGAACCCTTGTAGTTCCCCAGAACCCAGTCACCGGCCGTCTGGGCGTCGGCGGTGCCGACGGTGGCGAGAATGGCGCCTGCAGCCAGTAGAACTGAAACATATCTTTTCAAAATATCACCCTTGGGATTTCACCCCAGCCCCCCATTGAGCTGCCAGCAATGCATATTTGAGCTGATCTGAATGGACGATGAAAATTGCCGCGCCGAGCCCAAATAAACTCGCTGGCGACGGTGCCGAACCAAACGCAGCTGAAGCTGTCTCGCGCCAGCCTCAGACCGGCGGGAGAAGTTCGCCCGGACGCGGTACATCCGTCTCGACGGTTCGCCCTGGCGCTCCGGGTTCGGACAGTCCTCGCTCGGTCTCGCGATCGTGGTCGAACTGCCTTGCCTCAGGCAAGGCATGTAGCCAGTTCTCCCTGCGACCAACCCAGAGCTCATACTCCGGCGTCAGATCGGTGGGTACGACGTCAAGGCTGCCAATCATGACTTCGGCCTCGTCGTCGTGGACCCATGTCACGCGGCTGCCGCAGGTCACGCAGAAGCTCCGGTTGCCATATGTGCTGGTCTGGCCCGTTTGTTCGAAAACCGAGATGGGCCAGACGGCATAGGCGGAAAACGCCGAACCGCTGGTCTTGCGGCAATCCGCGCAATGGCAGATTCCCACCCGCAGAGGTTGCCCGGTGACGCGGAACGTGACGGCACGACAGTAGCAGCTGCCAAATCGAACGGTTTCGTCGATACGGTCGTTCATGGCGGGGTTCCTTTCCGGTTCACCCGAAACCTAGCCCGGAAAACGCTTTGGCGAAAAGACGGTTGCATCGGCAGGTCGATACCCGGCTCTACCGGCCGCAGATGCAGAATCTGGGTTAACGCTGCGGCCACGCTGCGCCCAACTCATACGATGGGGTGACTTGGGTAATACGATGGGGTGACGGGGGCGAACGCAGGCAGCTTGAACCGCTGTCGGCAGGCGGATTGCGGAACCTCGCCTGCCGACAGGCGTTGCGTGGGCAAAGGAGAACGCTGCCATGTTTCGAGCGCTAGCACTGCTTATCGTCGGATATGCCGCCTACAGGATGGGTCGAGAGTTCATTGCCAGCGTGCCATCGGACTTCGACCCTGTCCCGGCGCCATCGGCCCAGCGCAAACGTCGCCGCAAGCCGGCCGCGAAGCCAAAGGCCGAGGCCGCGGCGACCACTCACTGAGGCTGCGCGCCAGCCTCAGTTGTCGTGCCTGCGGGGCGCAGATTCGGCTTGCGCGCCAGGCCGAGCTTCTTCGCAAGGTCCGAGCGCCTTACTGTTGGCCGTGATTTTGGGCCGGCCAACCATATCCTTTCTCGGATGGGCCGTTGAGCTTGAGGTGCTGAAGCCTGTCCCATGCATCAAGGAAGCTGGGCCGGCTGTCCGCGTTGACAGCCCAAATGACCAATTGAGGCCCTTCCACTTTCTCAAACCATTCCGAGGTTCGGTTGAGGAAGGCACCGTGCATTGTGTTGAATGTATAGTTCCGCAACGCTTCAACGCCTTGCCATACGGACACCGTTGCCGACATTCGATTATCGAAGCCTTTTGAAGACAACTCCGAAGCAATCACCCCGTCGGGAATCCGCCAGATGAAGCCGGGATGTTGTTCGGCCAGTTCGTAGACAGTTGCGAGACTGCTCATAAATTCGCGCGCGCGGGCATCGTTCGGCGCAAATTTCATCCGACCCCAGTTCATTTGAGCGATAGCCATTTGTTTATCCTCACTGGACCGACGACATCGCGAGAATAGCCACGCATTGTAAATCAGGTTGGATCAGTCGGTAAAAATCGGGCTTGTCGCTGTGAACAATTGTTAATTAGCCCAGCCCAGCCAGGCTTCGTCCGATGGGCTTTTGGGTTTGGTAACGCTGGTGGCGCCGCCGGCAAAATCGCTACTTCATCTCCATCCACAGAGGCGCGTGGTCGCTGGCGTCGTCGCGGCCGCGGATGTCGCGGTCGATGCCGACTGTCTTGAGGCGTTTTGCCATCGGCTTGCTGAGCAGCAGGTGGTCGAGCCGGAGGCCCGCGTTGCGCGGCCATCTGTTCCGGCGGTAATCCCAGAAGGTGTAGACCGCCTCGCCGGGGAAAGCCTTGCGCACCGCATCGGTCCAGCCCTGGTCGAGCAACTGCCGGAAGGCTGTGCGGCTTTCGGGCTGGACGAGCGCGTTGTCGTCGTAGGAACTGGTCGCATAGACGTCGAGCGTATCAGGGGCGACGTTGTAGTCGCCGGCGAGTACGACCGGGACGCCGGCGGCCAGCAAGGTCGCCGCATGCGCGTTCAGCCGCTCGTGCCAGGCAAGCTTGTAGTCGAATTTCGGGCCTGGCTGCGGGTTGCCGTTGGGGGCGTAGAGCGAGGCGACGAGCACGCCGCCGACGGCCGCCTCGATGTAGCGGCTCTGCGTGTCGCCGGGATCGCCCGGCAATTCCCACCGCGTGACAACCGGTTCGGCATCGCGGGCGAGGATCGCGACGCCGTTCCAGGTCGACTGGCCGCGCCATACGGCGCCATAGCCGGCCGCTTCCAGTGCCGCGCGCGGAAACTGGCTGTCGGTCGCCTTCAATTCCTGCAGGCAGACGACGTCGGGCTTCGCTTCGCCCAGCCACGCCAGCAGGTTTTCGAGCCGGCGGTTGACGTTGTTGATGTTGAAGGTGGCGATCTTCATCGGGCCGCCGTGGGTTCTAGGCGCCGAGCCGGGCCGCCCAGGCCGCGACGGTTTCGCCTGTCGTCTTCAGGTGGTCGGCGGCCGAAAAGCCCGAGATGCTCTTGCGCGGCTTGAGATCGTGGTCGCCATCCTCGAGCCACAGGATCTCGATCCGGTCGGACAGCTCATATCCGGCGACCTCGTCGCGGGTGCCGAACTCATCGCGCGTGCCCTGGACGATCAGCGCCGGCGTCCGGAGGCCGGCGAGGTGTTTGGTGCGGAGCTGCGTCGGCTTGGCCGGTGGGTGAAAGGGATAGCCGAGGCAGAGCAGCCCGGCGATCTTGCCGGCATCGAGCATCTCGTCGGCGATCATGCTGGCAACGCGCCCGCCCATCGATTTGCCGCCGATGATCAGCTTCCCCTTGGCGCCGAGTTCATCGATGGCGGTCCTGAATTCCGGATTGAGCGTTTCCGCGCGCGGCGGCGGCTTGCGGCTGCCCGTCCGGCGCGCCGCCATATAGCCGAATTCGAAGCGGGCGACGCGCAGGCCGGCTGCGGCAAGTGCTGCGGCCGTTGCCGTCATCGAGGCCGAATCCATGGGCGCGCCGGCGCCATGGGCGAGCAGGATGGTGACGGCTGCGTTTTCGGGGCCGTCGAACAGGAAATGCACTGCCATCTAGCTTGCCGTCCGTTCTTTCAAATGCAGATCGGCATATTGGATGCCCTTGGCCGCGGTCTTTGCCCATTCCGAGGTCGCGTCGAGCCGGAGATAGGCCTCCCACCAGCGCCGCGCCTCGGCGAGATCGCCGGCCTCGTAGGCAAGATTGGCGAGGTTGAACATGGCATCGGCATAGGCCGGATCGAGCGCGATCGCCTTTTCGAGATGGCGGCGTGCGGTGCGGGCCTTGCCTTCGCTGGCGAACAGGCCGGCAAGGTTGAACCAGGCCTCGACGAACTTCGGGTCGAGCTTGATCGCCCGCATGTAGCCCTGCATCGCCTCGCTGCCCATGCCGGCCGCACGCAGGCAGTTGGCGCGGTTGAAGGCGGCGACGCTGTCGCCCGGGTCGGCGGCAAGGCAGCGCCGATAAAGTGCGGCGGCCTCGTCGTAGCGCCCGTCTTCTTCCGCGTCTTCGGCCAGCGCGAACAGATCCTCCAGCTCGGCGTCGCCGGTGCGGTCGAGCGGCAGCAGGCGTTGCCCGTCGAGTTCTGCCAGATCGGCGCCGAGGCGGGCATAGATCGTGTCCTTGCCGTCGGCCTGGAGCGAGAGCGCGCTCAGCTGCGCCACTGCGCCGGAGCGGCGAACCGAGCGGGCGATGGCGCTCCAGGTTGAACCGCCGGCGAGCAGCGCGGCATATTTCCTGGCCAGGATCAGGTCGCGAAAGGCATAGGGTTCGGCGTCGCGCTCGAAGGCGTCGAAGAGCGACAGAAGGTCCAGTTCACGCGGCGCAAGCTTGGCCTGGTCGAGCAGGGATTGCCGCGTCATGCCGGCACCCTCGACCTGGTCCAGCAGGCCGAGCGCGCGCAGGAAGCCGTTTTCGCTGAGGACGGGACGGCCCGAAGCTGATGCGGCGTCGAAGCGGGCCTCCAGCCTTGCCTCGTCCGATTTGTGCAGGAGCGTGCGCCCGAAGACGACATGGGTGGTGCGCCGCGTCACGCCATGCTGTAGCTCGCCGCCCTGCCGCGCCACCTCGCGGACGGCGAGGCGGCGCGGGAAGGCTGCAAGCGCACCGATCAGTCCGTAGATACGGCCTTCGTTCACTTCTTGCCCTTGGCCTGCTTGCCGCCCGCGACCGCGGTCAGCTTGGCCGCCGGCTTCTCGGCCGGTTCGGCCTTTGTCTTGCTCTTTGCCGGCGGCTTGGCCTGGCCGAGGCTCGCCTTCAGCGCATCCATCAGGTTGATGACATTGCCGCGCTCTGGTGCGGCGGCGATGATCGGCTTGTGACCCTTCAGCTTTTCCTTGATCATGTTCATCAAGGCGATCTCGTAGCGGTCTTCGTAGTTCTTCGGATCGAAGGTCGTCAGTTTCTGCTTGATCAGCGCCTCGGCGAGTTCGAGCATCTCGGGGTCGGGCTTGCCGGCGGGGATGTTGCTGAAATATTCGGCGGTGCTGCGCACCTCGCTCGGGTTGCGCAGCGTGCAGACGAACATGCCCTTGTCGCGCGCGCCGATGGTGACCACGCGTTCGCGGCTCGACAGCACCAGCCGCGCGATCGCCAGCTTGCCGGACTTGTGCAGCGCCTCGCGCAACACGGCGAATGTTTCCTCCGCCATCGCTCCGTCGGGGGCAAGATAGTAGGGTGCGTCCTGGTAGATGACGTCGACGGAATGCTCATCGACAAAGGCTTCGATGTTCATCGTGTGGTTGGATTCGATCCTGACGCTGTCGAGGTCGGCTTCGTCGATGATGACGTATCTCTTGTCTTCGTATTCGTAGCCCTTGACCAGGTCGGCACGTTCGACGAGGCCGAGCTCCGGATCGACCGGCTTCATGTTGATCCGGTTGTGGGTGTCCTTGTGCAGCTGATTGAAGCTGATGCGCTCGCTGGAACTCGTCGCCGGGTACAGCCGCACCGGGCAGCTGACGAGGCTGAGCTTCAGATATCCCTTCCAACTTGCCCTGGGGGCCATGCTTGTCTCCTACGCGAAACCATAAACAGACTAACGTTTGGCACTGATTGCAGTCGTCAGGTCGCGGGCGTGGTCGCCGATGTCCGCCCAGGGATCGCCTGACCTGGCCACGAGGCCGGGAAGCGAAGAATAGTTCAAATCTTCCGGAGCGTCGATGGACTCGAGATCGTTCCAGCCAAGAGGTGTCGAAGCAGGCATGCCGGTGCGAGCCCGAAGAGAATAGGGCGCGGCCGCCGTTGCACTGCGCGCATTACGGTGGAAGTCGATGAAAATGCGCTTCTTGCGGTTGTCCTTGCCCATGACGGTGGTGAAAGTCTCTGGAGCAGTGGCAGCAATCAGCGACGAGATTTCGCTGCTTGCCTGATGGAATGGCTTCCAGCCGAGTTTGCCGGTGGTCGGCACCACGACATGGATGCCGCGCCCGCCGGATGTCTTGACGAAAGGCACGAGGCCGAGCTTTTCCAGCTCGCCGCGCACGTGAACGGCGGCCTCCACGACCTCGCGCCAGCCGATGCCTTCGCCCGGGTCGAGGTCGAAGACGACACGGTCGGGCTTGTCGAGATGCTTGCGAAGGGCCCCCCAGGCGTGGAACTCGACGACGCCGAACTGCGCCAGCGCGAGATAGCCCTTGGCGTCCTCGACCGAAATGTAGCTCTTGGTCTCGCCCTCGGAATTCCTGGTGTCGAACGAAGCGATCGTCGGTGGCATGCCTGAAAAGGCGTGACGCTGGAAGAAGCAGTCCTGCGGCCGGCTGCTCGGACAGCGGAACAGCGATACCGGCCGCCCCATAATGTGGGGCAGCATGAAATCGCCGATGGCGGCGTAATAAACCGCGACGTCGAGCTTGGTCGGCCCGGCCTTGCCGAGCACCCGCCGCGTCGGATTGGTGATCGAAATGCCGGCGAGATCGGCATCCGAGATCAGCCGCTTGCGCGGCGCGGAGGCGCTCGCGGTCAGCTCCGCCTCGCGCAGGCCCTTGAACACGGCGTGCCGCAGCGCATTGTCGGTGGTGCGGTTGGCATAGTGGATATGGGCGTTCAGTACCGGACGCACTGGGATGACCTCCTTCGGCGCACCATCGAGCTTGTCCGCACCTTCCCGCAGGGCTTCCAGCCGGTGCAGCAATGACTGCAACGTCTCAGCGTCGAAGCCGGTTCCGACCTTGCCGCGATATTGCAACTCGCCGTCGACCCATTCGCCGAGCGCGAGGGCCGCAAGCCCTTCGGCTGCCTGCGATGTCGTGTAGCCGGCGATGACGAAGTCGCCCTTGTCCAGCGCCTTGGTCTTGGACCAGCTGTGCGAGCGTCCGGAGGTGTAATGTGCCGAGGCCCGCTTGGACACCACACCCTCGAGCCCCATTTCGGTCGCCTGGTCATACAGCGCCTGGCCGTCGCCCTCGACATGTCCGCTGAGCTGCAGCGCCGAGCGGCCGTCGACATGGCCGGCAAGCAGCGTCTCCAGCATGCCCTTGCGCTTGCTGAGTTCCGTGCCCGTCAGATTCCAGCCATTGAGATGGAGAAGGTCGAAGGCGTAGAAAACCAGGAGCTCGTCATGCCCGCTGGCCAGCGCGTCCTGCAAGGCCGCAAACCGGCTGATGCCCTTGTCGTCGAGCACGACGATCTCGCCATCGATGACGGCATCGCTGCATGGTAGCGGGGCAAAGGCCTTGGCGAGGCCGCCATAGCGCTTGGTCCAGTCGAGGCCGCTGCGGGTGATGAACTTGGCGGCGCCATCCGCCACATGGGCCATGGTGCGATAGCCGTCGAACTTGATCTCGTGAAGCCAACCCTCGCCCGACGGCGGCTTGGGCGCCGCTGTGGCCAGCTGCGGTTCGATCCGCGCCGGCATCGGTGCCCGCACCGCACCCGCAAGCTTACCGGGCTTGAGGTCGGCGGGCTTCGATGGCGGCTTTTTCGGCGGACCGGCCAGTTCCTCGATGAGCCGGCCGGTCTTCACGCTTTCGGGGCGTGCCTGGAGGATATCGAGTTTCTCGTCGGCGGCGGGGTCATGCTCCTTGAGCAGCAGCCAGTTGTGCTTGTTCTCGTCGGGCTTCGGCTTCAGCCGCGCCAGCATCCAGCCGCCCTTCAGCTTTTCGCCCGACAGGCGGAACTTGAAGGCGCCCTTGGCAAGCGCCTTTTCGGCATCCTCCATCGGCGCCCAGACGCCGGTGTCCCAGACGATCATCGGCCCGCCGCCATATTCCCCCTCGGGGATCAGGCCTTCGAAGTCGATATATTCGATGGGGTGGTCCTCGGTCTCGACGGCAAGCCGCTTGTCGGCGGGATTGAGCGAGGGGCCGCGCGGCACGGCCCAGCTTTTCAGCACACCGCCCAGTTCGAGGCGCAGGTCGTAGTGATCGGCCGTGGCATGGTGCTTGTGGACGACGAAGCGGTTGCCATCGTGGCCTGCCAACGCGCCAGGTGGTTCCCGCGTCCTGGAGAAATCGCGCTTCTGCCGGTAGGTGCGAAGCTTTTCTGCTGCCATGCGCCTATTGCAGGCCGGCCGCGTCGTCGGACGCGGGCTCCAGTTCGAGCTCGCCCGGCGTCGCGCCATGCCGCAGCATGTCAAGCAACTGGTCGCTGACATCGTAATAGCGGCCGGAAACGAGCACGCGGGAGATGGGTTGCCCGTCGCCGCGGAAACGCCTGGAACTGACGAAAACCTTCTGCCGGTTCAGCACATCGGCCACGGCCTTGCGCTTGCTGATCTGGTTGGCAACCGGTGTACGCATTGGCCTGAGGCTCCATGCAACGCTGGCGTGACTATCCTCCAAACCGCGGCGGCGATCAACGTCGCCGCGTTTTCTGCTGCCAAATGCGCTAAATCGGAGGTAGGCCGGCAACAACGACGCACCCCCTTTCGGTACCCGCCACCATTTGCCTAAATAGCTGGACGACAATGGATTTGCCGGATTTGACCAGGAGACGCAGCACATGATTACCGGACCGATCTGCAAGGCAGCGCGTGCGATCGTGGAGATCAGCCGATCGAGACTGGCGCAGGCATCGAAGGTGGACGAGCTGGTCATCGAGGCGTTCGAACGCAAGATCTCCACGCCTGCCGACGACACCGTGCTGGCGCTGCAGGCGGCGCTGGAGAGCCTCGGCGCGGCCTTCATTGCCGAAGAAGGCGCGAATGGCGCCGGTGTCCGGCTCAAGTTCAGCAAATCGGTGACGAAGCGGCTGTCGACGCTGGAAGGCGAGGGCGGCCCGGTGGCGAGCGACGACGTTCCCTGACCCGCCGGACCCGCGGTACGCTCCCGATGGCGATCAGCCGCGCCGCTTCGCCCTGGCCGCTGCTTTCGCCTTCATGGCGTCGGCCTCCTCCTCGGCGCGGAGCCTGGTGATCCGCTCGATCAGCTTCGCCGGTACCGGTTTAGCCAGCGAAAAGCGCAGCGTTCCCTTGCCGGCGACATAAGGCGCGACCTCGTCTCCGAGTGTTGCGACGAGGTTTTCGGTGACCGGATAGAGCGAAAAGTGCTCCTTCCAGCCGGAGAAGTAGATCACCCGGCCGCCGTGCAGCTTGTAGGCGGGAATCTGGTAGGAAATGACTTCTTCGGCGCCAGGCAAGGCATCGCGGATGATCTTGCGCACATGTTCGAGGGTAGGTCGGACGGTCTGCGGCTGCGCCGCGATGTATTCTTCCACGGACTTGAAATCGGTCTTGGCCATCGTTGCCTCCGGTCATCGTAGCGCGGACTTGCGAAGCGACAATCATGGCAAATACATCGCCGGAGTGACAGCTGCCACCGCCCAATTTAGTGCTTTGAGATGTGTGGCGGAAACGTCACGCGACACAAGGGATCATGCGCGCATAGCGAGTTTTCTATTTCAAATATACAACCTTAAGGATAGATGCGGATGCACTGATTTGGGCAATCCTGGGGTTATATCGATGATCAGAATTCTTCTCGCATCTACCTGCCTGTTGGCGGTTTGCGGCGGCGCGCTGGCAGCCGACGAGGTCGTCTACCAGCCGGGGGCGTCGACCTATAATTGGTCGGGCCTTTATGTCGGCGCAGCTGTAGGTCTCAACAAGTTGTCGGTTGAGGGCGGAGATGACGTTAGACGTTTCTCGGACGGCGGCGCATCCGGGGCGATATATGCCGGCTACAATCACCAGTTCGGCAACGTCGTGCTCGGCGTTGAGGCGGACCTGAAATTTTCCGGCGCGGAGGTCGAAGACTCCGCCATGTACATTCCTTACGAGGCTAGGCTCGCCGGATCCGCGCGTGTGCGCGCCGGTTACGCCCTGGGCACTTTGCTTCCCTACGTTACCGGCGGCGTGGCAATCGGCAGCTTCCGCGGCGACCATGGTGGGCAGGGCAATTCGGAAGATTTCGCGACCGAAACGCTGACCGGATATGCCGTTGGCGGCGGCGTGGAGTGGGCCGCGACCGAAAAGCTCATCGTGCGTGCGGAGTACATATATTCCGACTACGGAACGAATGACTTCGATTACTACAACGGCGATATCCATGACGCCGATATCCGCAGCCATGACTTCCGTCTGGGCGTCGCCTACAAATTCTGATCGCGACATCGCATCGATGACAAACCCCGGCCATCGTTCCGGGGTTTTTGCCCGTGAGGCGGCAAGATAGCGCTCAAAGGTTGAACCGGACGGCCTGAAATGCGAAAAGGGCGCGCCACGGGGCACACGCCATCCAAACGCCGTTCGACCATCGACACCCTTCGGAAACGCATCACGGGGAGACCTCCGTTCTGATGCGCCTGATGGTGCTCGTGCTGACATGGGCGCTGCTGCTGTTGCCCTCGAGCTTCGGCGCGTCGCCTGTTGCGACCGTCGATTGGTCGGGCAAGCAGGCCGTCATCCGTGACGGCAACGTGGTGCTGTCGCTGTCGAGCTACGACCGCGGCCAGAGCGCCCTGCGCAGTTCCGACCCAAAACAGTCGGGCAAGACCTCGGGCGGTGCCGGCAAGGCGCTGTTCGAGGCGAATACCTGGCTTCGGGAACCGGAACACCAGCGGCTGGTTTCGGCGTGGCACCACGACGCCGCCGGGCCGGCAGAGAAGTTTGCAGCGTTTTCGGCCCGGGCGCCGCCGCCCGGCGCCTGACGACCTTAGCCAATTCTTCGCAGTGACTTGCAGACGCTCCCGGTCAGTCGACCGGCCCGGTGTCCGCGTCGCTGCATGCAAACTTCACCCGAAGAGGGAAATTCCAATGAACGAGAACAAGACACCGTCCGCCAACGCCACTGACGCCGCCGGAAGCAAGGAAGCCCTGCGCGGCTGGATCGTGCTGGGCCTGCTTGTCGCCGTCGTGCTGGTGGGGGGCTATTTCTACACGCACTGAAACTGACTGCCGGACCTGCCGCCCCGGCGGCAGGTCCGATCCGCTAGGGGCTCTCCTCTCCCGGGGGACTGCCCTGTGCCGGCGGACCGTCCGGTGCCGGCAGGAGGCGGGAAAACTCGACGCCGTCGATGACGAGCAGGCGAGGCTCGGGCGCCTCGGCGACGCGCTCGACACCATCGCTGCAGGAATAGACCGGCCAGCCGGCATCCGTGCAGAGGATCTCGACAAACCAGTTGCCGAGCCGGTCGGTGAGGCTGATGCGCAATGCACCGTCACGCAGGCGGCGGGCATGCGAGCCGTTCGGGGCGGTCCATGTCCATGGCCCGCCAAGCGGTGGGCGTGTGAACAGGACGAAGGGATAGACGCTGGGGGGCAAGTCCTCGTGGGCGGCCGCACCGCGGTAACGCATCATCGCGGTGGCGTAGTCGGCGGCAATCCCAGGCCATCTTGCGTAAAGCGCGGCCAGGCCGTGCTGATGCGGATCGCCGAGCAGGCTTCGGCCACGCATGGCCTCTGCCCGAGCCGCCGGCGATGCGGCGAGGGCGACGACGAGCGTGGCGACGAGCGTGGCGAGACGTTGCGTCATGCGTCCTGGCTTCATGGACATGCCGAGTCGCATTGTCTGCGCGGAACCGCGCAGGATCAATGGGCCGATCGACGCCGTGCCCGATCACAAAATGCGTCGGGAAGAACGCGCCTGTTGGAACGCTCCGGATGCCGAAACGCCGGATCGCAGGACGGATGATGTCGGAGAGCCGTGCCGGGATGACACCCACCTTTCCCGAAAGCGGTGGCCGCTTTCGGGACTAGATGCCCAGCGTTGACGCGCCTGGGGTCAGGCGGCGTTTCTTGTCCTAAACCGCGGTATGCTCGCCAGCAGCAGATCCTCGTCGCGCACGCCGCTTTTATAAAGCTTGAGAAGTGTCCTCGCTATTTCGCTTGCCCAGATGGAGCTCGGGTCCTCGCCGCGCTCGACGCAAATCTGGTCGAACACCTGCTGAAGAAGTGCGAGATCCTTGGGATAAATGGGGGAGTTAGGCTGGGTGAAAAGTACGTGCTCCATAGTCTTCTCCCATATGGCGCTTGTTCTTTTGACTTATGCTTGCTGCTGGTTTGTTGCCTGCTTCCTGTCGCGGTCAGTCAAGCCGAACGCGGACAATGCACCCAGTCGCGCGATCTATCTCCGACGCCCACGTATATCGTGCGGGGGCCGTGACCGGCTTCGGTGCGCATTGTGGAGGTGTCTGCCGCAGGCGAGTGCATCGATATGCCTCCTTGAGGCAAGGTTGCATGCTACCGCATTTCCATTCAGGGGCAGGAACTCTGCGCCACAACCTGCATCCTGTCGAGTCACCCTGGGTTGCACCGAAATTGCAGGCCCAAGGCAGTTTTCGACACGAAAGGAGCCCGCCGCAGAGGGAGCGACGGGCCCTTTCGGAGCGTGGTTGAAAGGAAAAGACCACACTCGGTGTGCCTGACCTGAACTCTGACGCGCGGGAATGGTTCCGCGCGGGACCGGTTTCGTTACAGTCTGTCATCGTCGTTGAACGGCGGCATTCACAAATCGTTCACCATCGCGCCCGCACTTTCCTCGTGCGCAGTGTATCGAGTGCGCGTCTTCGGCAACGCCCGGCGGGCTGCACAACCCTTCTGCCCGCCGGTGCGTCGAAAGCCCTGAAACTCCCCGTTTTTCCGGCATGACCCGTACTCGATGCGTCATCGCGAGTCGGCGGGGTCTTTGCGGCACGGCATGCTGGTCGCCGAAATCGATTCCGCTTTGCGGGCCGATGCGTTAGCCTGATGGCACCGTTCCGGCGGCAGAAGTTGAGCATCGAGAAGAAGGCATGAACCCTTGGCAGAAATGACCATCATCGTCGAGTTCGAGACCATGGACGGCGCCGAGGAACAGTTCCTCGACCTGATTTCCGAACACGCGCGCGCCACATTGCAGGAAGAGCCGGGATGCCTGCGCTTCGAGGTGATCAAGCCGGTCGAGCGCGACGGCACGCCGATCCCCAACATGGTGATGGTCAACGAGCTCTATGCCGACGAATCGGCGGTCGCGACGCACGAGCGCAACCCGCGCATGTCCGACGTGCAGGCGGCACTGTCGCCCCTGCTCAAGTCGCGCCGGCTGATCCTTGCCGCATCGCTCGGGCTGACCGATCCCAATGGCGGCATGCGGCCGGAAGAACTCAACGCTGCCAATGACGACTAGGCCCGGCCCGCGATACGCGCCGGATAGTGAGCATTAAGGTTAGTCAGTCGTTAATGCTTCTGCTGCAAGGTTAATTGCGGCGAGCTGCGGGGGAGCAGCATCGCCCTTGCATGCAGGACTGACGGGATGCGGAAAAATCTTGGGTCGGACGCCAGCGATCCGGCCAGCGAGCCGGTCAATGGCACGGCGCGGGCGATAGAAATCGGCAATGTGCGGCCGGTCGAGGACCTGCCTTATGCGGATCTCGAGCGCACCATCGATTCGATGAACATGGGCGTGGTGCTGGTCGACGCCGCGCTCGGCGTGCTGTTTATCAACAAGGCATTCTACGACATCTGGAACGTTACCGCCGAACAGGTGGCGGCCGGCTGCCGGTTCCGGGCGCTGATGGACGTCAACCGCCACAACGGCGTCTACGCCATCGCCGACGACAAGTGGGAAGGCTATGTCGCTTCCCGCGGGGACGAGATCCTGGCCGGCGACGTCGCGCCACGTGAATTCCGCCGCGCCGACGGCCGCACCATCATCTATTCGGTGACGGCACTTTCGGGCGGCAAGCGGCTGGTCTCCTACTACGACGTCACCGAGATGAAACGGCGCGAGGTCGAGGCCGTTGAGGCACGCCACCGGCTTGCCGAGGTGCTGGAATCGCTGCCGGCGGGCGTCGTCATCTACGACCGCGACGACCGGTTCGTGCTCGCCAACCGCAAGCTCAAGAGCGCGTTGCCGGCAATTGGCGAAGCCATGGCCGAGGGCAGCACGCTACGCGACAGCCTAGTGCTGGCGCAGCGCGCCGGCTACTACCGCGATACCGGCGAGCCCGCGCTCGACGCCCTTTACGATGCCGATCCGGAAGCCTGGATCGAAGGCATGATCGGCCGCTACCACACCAGCCATGCCGAGCGCGAGCGGCGCAATCCCGACGGGCGCTGGTATCAGGTCTTCGACCAGCGCCTCGCCGACGGCACATTCATCGGCGTGCGCGTCGACATCACCGAGCTCAAGCAGCGCGAGCGGGCGCTGCAGGAAAGCATGCGCGAGAACGAGGTTTTCCGCAGCCTGATCGACAATGTGCCGGTGTCGATCTACGCCAAGCACGACGATCTCAGGCTGATGTATGTCAACCAGGGCTGGTGCGAGCTGACCGGCTTCTCGAAACAAGAGGCGATCGGCAAGACCGACGCCGAGATCTTCGGCCCCGAAGGCGAGCCTTTCATGGAGGCCGACCGCGAGGTGATGCGCAGCGGCGTAACGGTGGAGGTTGAGGAGACGGCGACGGAGGCCGATGGCTCGACGCGCCACCAGTTCGCCCGCAAGAGCGCGATGGTGGCGTCCGACGGCTCGCTCTATTTGATCGGCTCGACCACCAACATCACCGAACTCAAGCAGCGCGAAGCCGAACTCGAGGAAGCGCAGCGCCGGGCCGTGCTGGCCGACCGCGCCAAGTCGGAATTCCTCGCCAACATGAGCCACGAGATTCGCACGCCGATGAACGGCGTGCTCGGCATGGCGGAGCTTCTGGCTAAATCGGATCTCGATCCGAAGCAGAAGACGTTCACCGACATCATCGTCAAGTCGGGCAATGCGCTGCTGACGATCATCAATGACATCCTCGACTTCTCGAAGATCGACGCCGGGCAGCTGGTGCTCGATCCGATCCCGTTCAACCTGGCCGAGGCGATCGAGGACGTCGCGACCCTGATGTCGACACGGGCCAAGGAGAAGGACCTCGAACTGATCGTGCGGCTGCAGCCCGACCTGCGGCATCTCTATGTCGGCGATGTCGGGCGCATCAGGCAGATCATCACCAACCTGCTCGGCAACGCCGTCAAGTTCACCGATTCGGGCCATGTGCTGGTTGATGTCACCGGCCGCAGCGAGGGCGATGCGACGAAGCTGCATGTCGCGGTGACCGACACTGGCATCGGCATTCCCGAGGCCAAGCTCAAGCTGGTGTTCGAGAAGTTCAGCCAGGTCGATGCGTCCTCGACGCGCCGGCATGAAGGCACCGGCCTCGGCCTCGCCATCACCTCGCGGCTCGTCGACATGATGGGCGGCGAGATCGGCGTCGAAAGCGCCGAAGGTGCGGGCTCGACCTTCTGGTTCACGCTGACGCTGCCCAATGCCGGGCGGCTGGAAAGCCGACCGGCGGCGCTGATCGACGTGACCGGCGCGCGCGTGCTGATCGTCGACGACAATGCCGTCAACCGGACGATCCTGACCGAGCAGATGGTGTCGTGGGGCTTCGATTCCTGTGCTGCGCGCAGCGGTGACGAGGGCTTGCGCGTGCTGACCGCAGCGCAGGCGATGGGCGTCAAGGTCGACTGCATCGTGCTCGACTACCAGATGCCAGGCATGACCGGGGCGGAGATGGCGCGGATCGTGCGCCATATACCTGGCCTCAGCGACACGCCGATCGTCATGCTGACCTCGGTCGACCAGTCGCTGTCGGGCCCCGCCCACCGGGACCTCGCCATCGATGCCCAGCTGATCAAGCCGGCGCGATCGTCGGCGCTGCTCGAGGCACTGGTCGGCAGCATCCAGCGCCGCCGGGCGCCGAACCTCACGCCGGTGCAGGTGGCCGATGGGCAGATGCCGGCCAAGGACGCGGGCGGCCAGGCGGCCAGTGTGACGCGCCTGCGCGGCGGACAGCGGCCGGCTGGCGAGGGCGGCCTCGACATTCTCGTCGCCGAGGACAACGAAGTGAACCAGATGGTGTTCAGCCAGATCCTGGCTGAAACCGAGCTGTCGTTCGAGATCGTCGGCAACGGCCGGCGCGCGGTGGCGGCGTTCGGCGAGCGACGTCCGCGGATGATCCTGATGGACGTGTCGATGCCCGAGATGAACGGGCTGGAGGCGACGGGCGAAATCCGCAAGCTCGAACGCGGCACGGGCACGCGCGTGCCGATCATCGGCGTGACCGCGCATGCGCTGAAGGGCGACAAGGAACGCTGCCTGGAAGCCGGCATGGACGACTACCTGCCCAAGCCGATCAGCCCGCGTGCGCTGCTCGAAAAGATCGAACGCTGGTCGTGGCAGGACGATGAGCGCCGCGGCGCGATCTAAGGGCTGATTCAGGTGATGCCGGCCGCAGATATCTGATACCGCGCTTCCGGTACCCACGTACTTGAACGTCCGCTCCGTTCGTCGCCCAAGAGCGATCCCGGAACCCATCATTTTCGGCCCGGCCTGACGTTAATCTTCCGCGCGCACCGGGTCAGAGCGCCGAAGACTGTGGAAATGTGACAGCCCGCAACCGTAAAGCCCGGCCTGCCGTTGGGTAGACGGCTTGCTTTCGGCTCCGGTCTGTTGTTTGCCTCGCGCCGGCAAAGGACCGAGGAAACGACCCCTTCACCGCCAAGCACTGCAACCGTTACAGGGGTGACACGAAACTGTCATGCAACTGTAATAGAGGGGGGCTATTGGCTCACCGGGCGCCGAAGAAAGGCGTCATACGAGATACTCCACAGGAGCAGGCCCCAATGAAAAAAGCTCTTCTCACTGCGTCGGCGGCTGCCTTCGCGATTGTCGCCTCGGCAGGCTACGCCTCGGCCCGCGACCAGGTTCAGGTTGCCGGTTCCTCGACCGTTCTGCCCTATGCCAAGATCGTTGCCGAACAGTTCGGCGAAACCTTCTCGAACTTCAAGACCCCGGTGGTCGAGTCCGGCGGTTCGGGCGCCGGCATCAAGGAATTCTGCAAGGGCGTCGGCGAGAACACCATCGACATCGCCAACTCGTCGCGCGCGATCAAGAAGGACGAAGTCCAGTCCTGCATCGACGCCGGCGTCAAGGACATCCAGGAAGTCAAGATCGGCTATGACGGCATCGTCTTTGCGACGGACGTCAACGGCCCGGACTGGGCTCTGACCTCGGAAGACATCTACAAGGCGCTGGCCGCCAAGATCGTCGTCGACGGCAAGCTGGTCGAAAACCCCAACACCAAGTGGAACCAGGTCAACCCGAACCTGCCCGACTGGGACATTGCCGCCTACATTCCTGGCGAAAAGCACGGCACCCGCGAAGTCTTCGAAGAGAAGCTGCTGATCGCCGGCTGCAAGGCACTCGGCGGCGTCGAAGCTGCCAAGGCGGCCGGCCTAGACGACAAGGCCGCTGACGCTTCGTGCAAGGCAGTCCGCAAGGACGGCAAGGCTGTCGACATCGACGGCGACTACTCCGAGACGCTGGCTCGCATCGACTCGAACAAGACCGGCGTCGGCGTGTTCGGCCTGGCCTTCTACGAAAACAACGCCGACAAGCTGAAGGTCGCCACCGTCGGCGGCATCACGCCTTCGGTCGAAACCATCGCCGCAGGCGAGTATCCGGTTTCGCGTCCGCTGTTCTTCTACGTCAAGAAGGCGCATCTCGGCGTCATTCCGGGCCTGAAGGAATATGTCGAGTTCTTCCTCGACGACCAGATGGTCGGCCCGGAAAGCCCGCTCGCCGACTACGGCCTGGTTGCCGCTCCGGACGCGGAACGCGCTGCCCAGCGCGAGGCGTTCACCGCCGGCAAGACTATGTAATCTTCGAACTGCCACGGGGCGGCGGAAAGATCCGTCGCCCCGTGGAATATTTCGCCGACTGTCCCGTTCGGCACAAAGAACCGAATTCACCGAGGCCGGCCCATGTCTTTCCTGCTCGTCTTCGCCATCGTACTCGCAATCGGGCTGATCGCATTCGTGATCGGCCGGCAAAGGGCGCGCGCGCAGGACGACGGAACGGTCAAGCCGCACTCGCGGGCGCATTATCATGGCTGGTGGGCGTTCCTCACGGGCGTCATTCCGGCCGTTCTGTTTCTCGCGGCCTGGGATATCGGCGCGAGCGCCTATCTGAACAGCCATATCCATGCGGCCCTGCCTGCCGATATCGCCGACGGCACGGTGGCGCATGAAGATCTCGCGGCGGGTCTGGTCAAGAGCCTTGCCAGCGGCATGCGCCGGCTCGACAGCCAGACGCTTGCCGCATTGCCCCAGACTTTTGCCGAACTGCGGCCGATGCTCGCCGCAAAGGGCGTGGCGCTGGCGCCCGATACCCAGGACTACATGATCCCGATTGCCGCAGACGCCAACCGCGTCTCCGATCGTCTCGACATGATCGTCGCGGTCGTTTCGATCGGGCTTGCCCTGCTCGGATCGGTCTACGGCCTCAGCCGCATCACCCCGCGCGGCAGGGCACGCAACCATGTCGAGAAGGTGATGCTGTGGAGCCTGCTCGGCGCCTCGACGCTGGCCATCCTGACGACCATCGGCATCGTGCTGTCGATGCTGTTCCAGACGATCGCGTTCTTCGAAAAGATCCCGCTGACCAACTTCTTCTTCGGCACGGTGTGGGACCCGCGTTTCGCGGCCGCCGGCTCCGGTGGCGCGGAAGGCCAGTTCGGCCTGATCCCGCTGCTGGCCGGCACGCTCTATATCGCCTTCGTGGCGCTGTTGGTCGCGGTGCCGATCGGCCTGATGTCGGCGGTCTACATGTCGGAATATGCGGCGCCCAAGGTGCGCGCGGTGGTCAAGCCGGCGCTCGAACTGCTCGCCGGCATTCCGACCATCGTCTACGGTATCTTCGCGCTCGTCACGCTCGGACCCTTCCTGCGCGACATCAGCGCGGCACTTGCCGGCGGCACACCGTTCATCCAGGCGCAGTCGATCCTGACCGCCGGCCTGGTGATGGGCGTGATGCTGATCCCGGTCGTCTCCTCGCTCTCCGACGACATCATCACCGCCGTGCCGCGCGCCATGCGCGACGGCTCGCTCGGACTCGGCGCCACGCGCTCGGAAACGATCAAGCGCGTCATCCTCCCAGCCGCGCTGCCGGGCATCGTCGGTGCCATCCTGCTGACCGCTTCGCGCGCCATCGGCGAAACGATGATCGTGGTGCTGGCGGCCGGCGTTGCCGCCAACCTGACGCTCAACCCGTTCGAGGCGATGACCACCATCACCGTCAAGATCGTCAACCAGCTGACCGGCGACCTCGAGTTCAACACGCCGCAGACGCTGGTCGCTTTCGCGCTCGGCATCACGCTTTTCGCGCTGACGCTGGTGATGAACATCGTCGCGCTTTACATCGTCCGGAAGTACCGGGAGCAGTACGAATGACCGATATTTCGCTCGACACGCTTGCCTCGTCCGCGGCTCGTCCGCGCCGCGACATCGGCATCAAGAAACGCTACGCCGCCGAACGCCGCTTCCGCCTCTATGGCGTGCTGGCGATTGCGGTCGGCCTGGCGTTCCTTGGGGTCATGCTGACCTCGATCGTCTCCAAGGGCTACACCGCCTTCTGGCAGACGACGGTGACGCTGCCGATCCATTTCGACGAAAAGATCATCGACCCGTCCAACAAGCGGGCGACCGATCCGAACGTGCTGGTCACGGCGAACTATCCCAAGCTCGCCGAGGCCGCGCTGATCGAAAAACTCGGCATCGATCCGAGCGACCGCGCCACCGTGCGCAAGCTCAAGGGCTTCCTGTCGGACGGTTCGCGCGTCCAGCTCAGGGCCATCGTTGCGGCCGATCCGTCGGTCATCGGCACGACGCGGGACGTGGACATCCTTGCGGCCGCCAATCTCGACTCGGCCTACAAGGGCCAGATCGACCTCAACGTGCCGGAAAGCCGCCGCAAGGTGTCTGACCAGCAGGTCGAGTGGATGAACAAGCTCAAGGCCGAAGGCGTGATGGCCGAGCACTTCAACACCGGCCTGTTCAGCTATGGTGCGTCGAGCCGGCCCGAGACCTCGGGCGTCGGCGTCGCCCTGATCGGCTCGATCTACATGATGGTGATCGTGCTTTTGCTGGCATTGCCGATCGGTGTCGCCGCCTCGATCTATCTCGAGGAATTCGCCAAGAAGAGCCGCTTCACCGACCTGATCGAGGTCAACATCAACAACCTCGCCGCCGTGCCGTCGATCGTCTTTGGCCTGCTCGGCCTGGCGGTGTTCATCAATTTCCTCGGCCTGCCGCGCTCGGCCTCGTTCGTCGGCGGACTCGTGCTGACGCTGATGACGCTGCCGACCATCATCATCGCAACGCGTGCCGCGCTCGCCGCGGTGCCGCCGTCGATCCGCTCGGCAGCGCTTGGTCTCGGCGCGTCGAAAATGCAGATGGTGTTCCAGCACATCCTGCCGCTGGCCGCTCCCGGCATCCTGACCGGCACGATCATTGGCCTGGCGCGTGCGCTCGGCGAGACGGCGCCGCTGCTTCTGATCGGCATGGTCGCGTTCGTCGCCGATTATCCCAAGACGCCTTTCGACCCGGCGACGGCCTTGCCGGTGCAGATCTACATGTGGGCGAACGAGGCCGAGCGCGCCTTCGTCGAGCGCATGTCGGGCGCCATCATCATCCTTCTGATCTTCCTCATGGCCATGAACATCGTCGCCATCGTCCTGCGCCGCCGCTTCGAGCGCCGCTGGTAGGGCATGGACAAGGAGCATCCTGCTATGAACATCATGACCGAGAAATCCCTCGAAGACGCGGTGAATGCCGAGATGAACAGACCCAATGAACCCATCAAGATGCGTGGCGACCAGGTCACCGTGCACTATGGCGACAAGCAGGCGCTGTTCGGGGTCAATCTCGATGTCCGCCAGAACCAGGTGACGGCGCTGATCGGCCCTTCGGGCTGCGGCAAGTCGACTTTTCTGCGCTGCCTCAACCGCATGAACGACACCATCGACAGCGCCCGTGTCGGCGGCAAGATCACGCTCGACAACGAAGACATCTACGATCCCAAGATCGACGTCGTCGAGTTGCGTGCCCGTGTCGGCATGGTGTTCCAGAAGCCGAACCCGTTCCCCAAGTCGATCTACGAGAACGTCGCCTACGGCCCGCGCATCCACGGCCTCGCCAAGAACAAGGCCGAGCTTGACGAGATCGTCGAGAAGAGCCTGCAGAAGGCAGCGCTGTGGAACGAAGCCAAGGACCGTCTCAACGAGCCTGGCACCGGCCTGTCGGGCGGCCAGCAGCAGCGCCTGTGCATCGCGCGCGCCATCGCGGTTGCGCCCGAGGTGATCCTGATGGACGAGCCGTGCTCGGCGCTCGACCCGATCGCCACCGCCAAGGTCGAAGAGTTGATCGACGAGCTGCGCGAGAACTACACCATCGTCATCGTGACGCACTCGATGCAGCAGGCGGCGCGCGTGTCGCAGCGCACGGCGATGTTCCATCTCGGCTATCTGGTCGAGGAAGGCCCGACCGACAAGATGTTCACCAACCCCGACGACAAGCGGACGCAGGACTACATCACCGGCCGTTTCGGCTGAGCGATATCGGCTCCGACCAGCATCAGACGAGGAACACACCATGGGCGAGCACACAGTCCGGTCCTTCGACGAAGAACTCAAACACGTCGACCAGGTTATCCGCGACATGGGCGACCTGGCCGGCGCGATGGTGGCAGGTGCGATCCGCGCACTGCTTTCGTCCGACCAGGCGCTGGCGCAGAACGTCGTCGCCGACGACACGATCATGGACGCCAAGCAGCGCGAGCTCGACAACAGCGCGATCACGCTGATCGCCAAGCGCCAGCCGATGGCGCAGGATTTGCGCGCCGTGGTCGGCGCCATCCGCATGGCCGGCGATCTCGAGCGCATCGGCGACCTGGCCAAGAACATCGCCAAGCGTGTCGGTGCCGTCGGCCAGTCGCCGACGCCGCGCAACCTTTCGCACTCCATCGACGCGATGGCGCAGCTGGTGCTCGGCCAGGTCCGCGGCGTGGTCGATCTCTATGTCGCGCGCCAGGCCGAAGGCCTGAAGGAACTGCGCAACGACGACCAGAAGATCGACATCCAGTACACGGCTGTGTTCCGCGAGCTCCTGACCTACATGATGGAAGATCCGCGCAACATCACCGCATGCACGCATCTGCTGTTCTGCGCCAAGAACCTCGAGCGCATCGGCGACCATGTCACCAACGTCGCCGAGAACGCCTATTTCGTGGTCACCGGCACGCAATTGCCGCTCAACCGCCCGAAGGTCGACGAGACCACGACGGCAGTGTCGGCCTGACCACTTCAGCGCCGCATGTGCGGGGCGCGGGGGCGCTGCGGCAAGTTAATCCGCGCATGATCCGATCGGGGTCATGCGCCAAGAAAAGGCACAGCCGATGATCGCTCCCAAGGTCATGGTCGTCGAGGACGAAGAGCCGCTGGGCGTGCTGCTTCGCTACAACCTCGAATCCGAAGGTTATCAGGTCGAAGTCGTCACGCGTGGCGACGAAGCCGAGATCAGGCTCCAGGAAAACGTGCCCGATCTGCTGGTACTCGACTGGATGGTGCCGGCACTTTCCGGCATCGAGCTGTGCCGCAGGCTGAGGATGCGGCCCGATACCGAACGGCTGCCGATCATCATGCTGACGGCGCGCGGCGAAGAGAGCGACCGGGTGCGCGGGCTGTCGACCGGTGCGGACGACTATCTGGTCAAGCCGTTCTCGACGCCCGAGTTCATGGCGCGGGTGAAGGCGCTGCTGCGCCGGGCCAAGCCCGAGGTGCTGTCGTCCATCCTCAAGGTAGGCGACATCATGCTCGACCGCGAGTCGCACCGGGTCTACCGCAAGAAGAGCGAGATCAAGCTCGGGCCGACCGAATTCCGCCTGCTCGAATTCATGATGCGGCATCCGGGCAGGGTGTTCTCGCGCAGCCAGCTGCTCGACAATGTCTGGGGCGAGACGATCTATATCGACGAGCGCACCGTCGACGTGCATGTCGGGCGCCTGCGCAAGGCGGTCAACAACGGCCGCATGCCCGACGTCATCCGCACCATCCGCGGTGCCGGCTACGCCATCCGCGAGGATTAGCGCTCGACGACCGTTGTTTCGTTCTGGCCGCAAGCGGGCCTAGGCAAGCTGCGGCCTGCAGCAGATCGGGTCGGTAGGCGCGTCGTCGATTTGTGCTCCGCCAGGGTGGCGGCGCGGCCGCGCGATTGGCACTCGATCATGACAGCTCGCCTGCGTCGCGATGCTTTGGTGTCGATGCAAGCAAACCTTCTGGCGGCGGGATGGTTTTTCTGCAGGAACAACTAATGATCCATGTCGCTGATGGGTAACTTCTTCAGCAACGGTAGATTAAATGGCCTGCGATGACGGTTTCGTGATGTCATCGATACCAAAAATTGTCCATTTTCATGCTAGCTGGCGCCTTGTGCGCAACGTTGTCTCGGCCATTGTTCTGGTGCTGATCACCATGCTTTACGGGCTGCCCCTCGATCGGGCAGAGGCCGCAGGCACGAACATTGGCGCGCAGCCGGTGACAACCGGGCAGGCGGAAGTTATCGCCGCGCCCGATGGGTGCTTGCCTTCCCTGGATCGCTGCACCGGCGAGACGTCCGACGAGCACAGCACCAGCACACACTGCCTGGGCGACTGCCCTGCCTGGCAGGCCCATGACGAGCTTGCCGCACCGATCCACACGATGCTTCGCAAGCGGCTCCCAGATCCCATGCCGCGTCGCGTGGCGAGCGCATCGTTTCTTCGGCCTCCGATCGCTGCCTGATTTTTGACCGTTCGGCCCTCGCACCGGCGAGGCCGTCCGAAATCAGTTGCGATGAGGAGACGGACGATCTTCCCGAGAAACTCTTGCGCTTGGGCCAGGCCCGAGCGCGTCCGCCGTAGCGAAGCCGCCGGCTGGCATTCCCGCCAGCCCGCAAGGAGCCCGCGTGCTTTGCTCGCGGCAACAGCTAGATGACGTGCGCCCGCACGCACGAGCCGTCACCGGTCGGCGGATCGGTTCCGAGTGGCTGCATGCGCATGGTCAACGACCGGTCATCGACCTCCACGACCGAGTGTCGCCCGAAATACAGGAAATGGTGCCAGGAGACTGCCAATGACTAGGAACACTTTTGAAACGAACGCCGCGGGCGCCGCGTCGATGCCCGGAGGTGGCTCGGCATTGAGCCGCCGGCGTTTTCTCGCCGGCGTAGCCGGGCTGGGGACGCTTGCGGTGTCCGGCTGCGTCAGCACCCAACAAGCGACCGTGCCGGCCGCAAGTGCGCCGGTCAAGAAGGCGCCGCCGCCGGTCGTCGACAGCAATGCCCTTGCGATGTACGGCCCGCTGCCGAACGAGAAGTTCCCCATTGCCGCGATCGACCTGACCAAGGTGCCGAGCCGCTATTACCGGCGGCAGGTCGACTATGTCACCGAGGAACCGGTCGGAACGCTGGTCGTCGACACGGATAATTTCTACCTCTACCTCGTCCAGCCGGACGGCAAGGCCATGCGCTACGGCGTCGGGCTCGGCCGGGCTGGCTTCACCTGGGCGGGAAGGGGCCGCATCGGCTGGAAACAGGAATGGCCGAAATGGACGCCGCCCGACGAGATGATCGCGCGTCAACCAAATCTCGCCCAGTGGGGCGCCGACCGTGGCGGCATGCCGCCCGGCCTCGAAAACCCACTGGGAGCACGGGCCCTCTACGTTTTCCAAGGCAAGGTCGACACACTCTATCGCGTTCACGGAACGCCCGAGTACTGGACTATTGGCAAGGCGGTCTCGAGCGGCTGCGTTCGCCTGATGAACCAGGACATCATCGATCTGTACGAACGGGTGCCGAGCCAGTCGCCCATCCTGGTGCTGGGCGATCCGACCCAACCCCATTCGCATGAGGTCGCCGGCAGCAGCGCTTCGCAAGCCGGCTGATGTAGCGGTCACCCCAGCAGGTTCTCGCCGGCCGGCTTGCGAAGCGCCGTCCGGCCAATTTGGAGCAGACACGACATGAATGACCGCATCATCGGCTTGGCGCAGTCAGGGTCTTGGCATGGCGGCGCAGTTCTCAAGGGGATGGCCGTGGCCATCCTGAGCTTTGCCGCGCTGGGCACCGTTTCGGCGCTCTGGGACAATCCGCTGTTTGTCCGGATGACCCCCGTCGCGGGCTGGGAACTGCCCGTTTTGGTGGTCCTGTCGGCGCTCTCGGGGCTTTATGTCGCCGTGCGGCGACCCGTCTGTTCAGTGCGCCGCGCGGGCATCGGCGGCGTGGCCGGTTTCATCGGCATCGCCTGCCCGACGTGCAACAAGATCCTCATGCTTCTGTTCGGGGGCGAATTCCTGATGATGTGGTTCGACCCGATCCGCCCCGTGATTTCAGCGCTCGGCATTGCGTTCCTCACTGCTGCGTCATGGCACGAAATACGCGCTCGTCGAGTGGATGCCGCCATGCAACCGGAGTATCTGCAATGACCGATATCCCAAGCGATCGCGTCCGCGCCGGTCAGCCAGTCCCTTTATTGTGGCGCCGGACGCTGCTTCGTCATGTCGTGGTTGTCGGGCTTGCTGGCGCACTGGTCTATGCATTCGCCGTCGTTCACGGGCAGTGGAGCCCGATGCACCGGTGGAACCGTGCATTCGCGGACGCATCGCTGGCGCTTCTGGTGATCACCATGTCGATCGGGCCATTGTCGCGCCTGTGGCCCGCCTTGCTCCGGGTGGTGGCCTATCGGCGGGAGACCGGCATCTACGCGACCCTTCTGGCGGCCGTGCATACGATCATCATACTCGAAGGCTGGGTCGAGTGGGATTTCGCGCGGCTCTTCGGCTACGAAATGAACCCACAGACGGGTGAATATGTGATGTTCCAGCACGGCTTCGGTCTGGCCAACCTGACGGGGATTGCAGCCCTTGCCTATGCGCTCGTGCTCATGTCGACCTCGAACGACCGGTCAATCCGCATGCTCGGTTCTTCGGTCTGGAAGTTTCTGCAGAACGCCGCAACAGTGCTGTGGGGACTTGCCTTGCTGCACACGGCCTATTTCCTGTTCATGCACTTCCTGAGCTTCCATCGTCCGATGCCCGAGCCGAACCCGCTGCAGTGGCCTTTTGTGGCGGCCGTGCTGTCGGTGCTCCTGCTTAGAGCCGCGGCCTTCCGTTCGACCTGGAGCAAGAAAAGGAACAGTTCCAGGTGACCCCTCGTGCCAAAAGCCGCAGCGGACGGGCGCGGCTAGGCGACGTTCTTTCCTGCACTCGCAGGGGTGGCTCCGCCCAAACGGGCCGCGAATATCTCCTGATCGACATGGAGCAGGGCGCGCATCATTGCGCCCTCGCGCTTGAGCGGAACCTCGTTGGGCTCGGTATCGAACGAGATTGCCTTCGAGTGCAGCCCGCCGGCTGTCTTGGCGATCGCCGACAGCACATGCGGCTCCATCAGGTCGAAAGCCGTGGCGCCGACGCCGACGAAGGCGAGCGGCGCCGGGTCGAACAGCGCAAACATCGAGCCCAGGCCGAAGCCGATGGCTTCGCCGGCCTTGCGGAAAGCCTCGCGCTCGGGACCGTCATGGTCGCGGGCGGCATCGGCGAGCGCCGTGATGTCGTCGTCGGACAGGTCGGCCAGCGGCTCGGCATTCTCGTCGCCAAGCTTGGCGTTGCGCCAGATGGCGTAGTTGCCGGCATAGGCCTCGATGCAGCCGCGGCGGCCGCAGCGGCAGAGCGCGCCGTTGGGGCGGTGGATCATGTGGCCGAACTCGGCGCCGGAGGACTGCGTGCCGGTGAACAGTTCGCCCTTGATGACAAGACCCATGCCGATGCCGTGCGACAGAAGGATGGCGATGAAGTCGTCGCGGTAGCGCACGGGATCGCGCCAGCGCAGCGCCTCGGCGATCATGTTGCAGTCGTTCTCCACCGTCACCGGCACGCCGAACTCCTGTTCGAGCCGGTCGGCGAAAGGGATGTCATCGTGTCTCGTGATCGGCGACCACAGCAGCTTGCGCGAGCCGGAATCGGTGATGCCCTGGACCGCGATCGCAATGCGCAGCACCGGCCCTCCGGAGGTGGCGACCCCCTCGATCAGGCGCCGGATCATGGCGATGCATTCGTCGATCAAGGCTTCGGCCGGCATGCGTTGGGTCACCAGCCGCCTGGTGTCCTCGACGATGGTGTTGCCGGCATAGTCGATGATGGCGGCCGACAGGCTGTTGAGCGAAAGCACGACGGCAACGATCGATGCCGCCCTGGGCTCCAGCGTCAAGGCGACCTGCGGCCGGCCGCGCTTCATCGAGACCGGCTCGGAGCCCTTGGCTTCGGCGAGAATGCCCTCTGCGATGAGGTCGGACGATATCGTCGATATGGTGGAATGGCTGAGGCCGGTGGTGGCGGCAATCTCTGTGCGCGAAGGCTGGCTGGCGCGGCGAACTGCGGATATAACCATAGCTCGATTGCGTCGTCTCAGATCGTCGTGACGTATGCCGACCGACATGTGCTCGTCTTCCTCCCGGCGAAGCGCTGCCTTCTTAAGCGGCAGTCCCTATCGCGCCAAGCCATTGTGACAGAGCGGAGGGCAAATGTCTTTATTTATTTCGAGCTCCGAAAAAAATAGGGAAGCGTTGCGAAACCATGTTGACAGCGACAGGCGGTTGAGTCACTATTTTTTCGAGGCTCGAAAAAAAGAGCTTCTCCAAGGGCTATCGCGAAGAAGGCGCGCCCGTTGGGCGCAGGGAGGAAAATCATGAAAAAGTTTACCACCGCCATTCTGGCGGGCGTCGCCATGACTCTATCGCTTTCGGCTGTCGCCGAGGCGAAGGACAAGGTTGTCGGCGTGTCGTGGTCGAACTTCCAGGAAGAGCGCTGGAAGACCGACGAAGCCGCCATGAAGGCCGCCATCGAGGCCGCCGGTGACAAGTACATTTCGGCCGACGCGCAGTCGTCGCCGGCCAAGCAGCTGACCGACGTCGAAAGCCTGATCTCGCAGGGCGCCAATGCGCTGATCATCCTGGCACAGGACGCCAGCGCCATCGGTCCGGCCGTCGACAAGGCCGTCGCCGAGGGCATCCCGGTCGTCGGCTACGACCGCCTGATCGAGAACAAGGACGCCTTCTACCTGACCTTCGACAACAAGGAAGTCGGCCGCATGCAGGCCAAGGGCGTGTTCGCCGCCAAGCCTGAAGGCAACTACGTCTTCATCAAGGGCAGCGGTGCCGATCCGAACGCCGACTTCCTGTTCGCGGGCCAGATGGAAGTGCTCAAGGAAGCCGTCGACGCCGGCAAGATCAAGAATGTCGGCGAGGCCTATACCGACGGCTGGCTGCCCGCCAATGCCCAGAAGAACATGGAGCAGTTCCTGACCGCCAACGACAACAAGATCGACGCGGTCGTGGCTTCGAACGACGGCACCGCCGGTGGCGCGATCGCGGCCCTGCAGGCACAGGGCCTTGCCGGCTCGGTTCCGGTTTCGGGCCAGGACGGCGACCATGCCGCGCTCAACCGCATCGCGCTCGGCACCCAGACCGTGTCGGTGTGGAAGGATGCGCGCGAACTCGGCAAGAACGCGGCCGAGATCGCCTCGCAGCTCGCCGACGGCAAGAAGATGGAAGAGATCGCCAACGTCACCAAGTTCAAGACGCCCGGCGGCCTCGAGCTGAACTCGGTCTTCCTGACGCCGGTTCCGATCACCAAGGAAAACCTCAACGTCGTCATCGACGCCGGCTGGGTCGGCAAGGACGTGGTCTGCCAGGGCGTGGCGGCCGGTTCGGTCGCAGCCTGCAACTAAGATCGGCTTCATCCGATCGGTCAAACGCCGCGGCTTGCCGCGGCGTTTTTCAAAAGCGCCCGCTTCATGACATGGCGGATTGACCCTATCATGCGCACACCGGCTGCCGCTTAGACGGCCATCCGGTCGGGAGGTAACAATGACAGACACGACAACCAACGCGCCGGCCGACCGAGCGCGAACGACCGAGCTCACCCCAATCGGGCGTTTCCTCAAGGCAACCGAGATCGATACGCGCATGCTCGGCATGGTCGGCGCGCTGTTGCTGATCTGGATCGGACTGCAGGTGATTTCGAGCCTGCGCCTCGGCGTCAACCCATTTGAGTTCGACAGCCGCACCTTCCTGACCTTCCGTAACCTGTGGAACCTGTCGGTACAGGCTTCCGCCGTGGCTATCATGGCCACCGGCATGGTTTTGGTCATCGTCATGCGCAACATCGATCTGTCGGTCGGCTCGGCCGAAGGCCTGATCGGCATGGTGATGGGCTTCGCCCAGGTGCATTTCCTGGTCAGGACCGTCGGTCTCGAACTCGGCAATCCATGGATCTGGGCGCTGGCACTTGCCATCGGCATTGCGCTTGGCCTGGTGATCGGTGCGCTGCAGGGCTTCGTCATCGCCTATATGGAGGTTCCCGCCTTCATCGTGACGCTGGGCGGATTGCTGATCTGGCGCGGCGCGGCCTGGTGGGTCACCAGTGGCCAGACGATCGCGCCGCTCGATGCGACCTTCCAACTGATGGGCGGTGGTCCCCAGGGCGCCATCGGCGCGACATGGAGCTGGATCGTCGGTCTTGTCGCATGCCTGGCCGTGGTTCTCGCGCTGCTGAACGGTCGCCAGCAACGCAAGCGGTTCAAGTTCCCGCTGCGGCCGCTCTGGGCCGAGGCATTTCTTGGTGCCGTTACCTGCGGAGTGATCCTCGGTGCGATCTGGATTGCCAATTCTTATCCTTGGCCGATCGGCATCGTGCGCCGATACGCCGAGGCCAATGGCATCACGATCCCCGAAGGCGGGCTGTTCATCGCCCATGGCATTGCCATTCCCGTCCTGATCGCGGTGGCCGTGGGCATCGTCATGACCTTCGTCACCAACCGCACACGCTTCGGCCGCTATGTCTTCGCCATCGGCGGCAACCCCGAAGCCGCCAACCTCGCCGGCATCAACACGCGCTGGATCACCATGAAGGTGTTCATGATCATGGGCGTGCTGGCAGCGATCAGCGCGGCGGTTTCCAGTGCCCGCCTGAACTCTGCCACCAACTCGCTCGGCACGCTGGACGAGTTGCTGGTCATCGCCGCGGCGGTCATCGGCGGCACCTCGCTCGCCGGTGGGGCCGGCACAGTTGCGGGTGCCATGCTGGGCGCTCTGCTGATGCAGTCGCTGCAGTCGGGCATGGTGCTGCTCAACATCGACACGCCGCTGCAGAACATCGTCGTCGGCCTGGTGCTGGTCGTGGCCGTCTGGCTCGACACGCTCTACCGCAAGCGCGTCTAACGAAATCCGGGAGCCAAGATCATGGAACAGACCCGTATCCCGCTCGTCGACCTCAAGAACATCTCCATTGCCTTCGGCGGCATCCGCGCCGTCGACGATGCCTCGGTCGACCTCTATCCCGGTGAAGTGGTGGCGCTGCTCGGCCACAATGGCGCCGGCAAGTCGACGCTGATCAAGATCCTGTCGGGCGCCTACAAGCGTGACAGCGGCGCAATCTTCGTTCGTGGCGAGGAGGCGCAGATCTCCAACCCGCGCGACGCCAAGAAATATGGCATCGAGACGATCTACCAGACGCTGGCGCTGGCCGACAATGTCGACGCCGCCGCCAACCTGTTCCTCGGACGCGAGATCATGACCGCCTACGGCACGCTCGACGACGTCGCCATGGAGGCCGAGGCACGCAAGGTGATGGGCAGGCTCAACCCGCGCTTCCAGCGCTTCAAGGAGCCGGTGAGCAAGCTTTCCGGCGGCCAGCGACAGTCGGTGGCGATCGCGCGCGCCATCCTGTTCAATGCCCGCATCCTGATCATGGACGAGCCGACGGCAGCGCTCGGACCCCAGGAGACGGCGCAGGTCGGCGAACTGGTCAAGCAGCTCAAGGCCGACGGCATCGGCATCTTCCTGATCAGCCACGACATCCACGACGTGTTCGACCTCGCCGACCGCGTCTGCGTGATGAAGAACGGCCAGGTGGTGGGCACGGCACGTACCCAGGACGTGACCAAGGACGAGGTGCTCGGCATGATCATCCTCGGCAAGTGCCCGCCCGGCGCGATCCCCGGACCGGGAGCGATGCAGATCGCGGCCTGATCTGCCAACTTCCCGGCGGCGTATGACCCTGGCTAAAAGCGTGATCGCGAAAAGCAGTTCCCACTTTTCGCGATCATGCTTTAATGGTTGCAGGGTGACACGAGCCGGCCGGAATTGAGAAAGTACTTCCCCAGTCTGATCTTTGTTGGAGTCACGCTGGTTAGCCTGACCATGGCGGCGCTCGTCTATCTGGCAACCGTCGAGGCAGCCCGCATCAAGTTCCAGTCCGTGGCCGACGATGCGCTCAACCGCATCGAGGGCCGTGTCGAGTTCGACCTTGCCCTGTTGCACGCGACACAGGCGATGTTTGCCGCCCAGAAGGGCAAACTCTCGCGCGACGAGTTTCGAGACTACTTTGAATCGCTCGATGCAGAACGGAACTTCCCCAGCCTGCGAGGCATCGGCTTCGTCAGGTTCATCAACAGTGCCGACAGCGACGCAATCACGCGCGAGCTGAAGGACGGCTACGGCATCGACCGGGTGCCTTTCCCGCAAACCGAGCTGCAGTGGCGGACGCCGATCGTGCTGTTCGAGCCGATGAGCAAGGCCAGCCTCGATGCGATGGGTTTCGACATGGCGACCGATCCGCTGCGTCGGAGCGCAATCGAATCGGCAATGGCGGCGCAAGGCGAGCCACGGGCGACCGGACGTGTGCTGCTCGGCCAGGGTGACAACGCCAGGCAGCCTGGCATTCTGGTTTTCGCGCGCGTCGACCGGCCTGAAGGCGCGGGTGCGGCACCCGCCGGTTTGCTCTATGTCGCCTTCCGCTCTGCCGAATTGTTCCAGGCGGCGCTGGGCAAGGCTCCGCTGCTGCCGCTGGCGGTTGAAGTGTTCGACGGCACCAGGGATGACGACACGCTGTTGTTCCGCTCGCAAGCGCCGCCCGACGCCAGTTATGGCGACGATTTTTCGGTGACGCGCGAAGCCAATGTGGCCGGCCGCAAATGGACGATCAATTTCAGGCCGAGCACTGCTTTCGTGCCACCGTCGCCAAGCACGGCACCGTTGATGCTTGGTCTGTTCGGACTTGTGCTTGCAGGTTCCATCGCGCTTGTGGCCCGCTACCAGCAGCGTGCCTATGAGGCGGCGACGCTGCTTCATGAGGCGAGCGAGAAGAGCCTGCTGGAAAAGGACCTGATGCTTCAGGAAATGAAGCACCGCATCAAGAACTCGATTGCGCGGGTGCTGGCCATGGCGCGCCAGACGGCTTCAGGCGCGAAGGACATCGATGAGTTCTCGGCGTCCTTTTCAGCGCGCCTGCAGGCGATGGCTGCATCCCAGGACATGCTGACGCGCTCGCGCTGGCAGAAGGCCGATTTGGGCGAGTTGCTGCGCATCGAACTCGGCCAGGTGTTCGGCAAGGAATTACCCGAGGACATGATGAAGGGGGACCTGGTCGAACTGGACGAGACGACGACGCAGGCGCTGGGGCTGACTTTCCACGAGTTGGCGACCAACGCGCTGAAATATGGCGACGGCGACAATTCCGTCGGTGGGCTCAAGGTGGATTGGCGGCTGTCCGGCAAGGGCAAGGGGCGGCGGTTGCTGCTCAACTGGATGGAGCGTAACCAGAATGGCGTGACGAAACCCGAGAAGATCGGCTTCGGCACCAAGCTGATAGACATGAACATCACGCGCGAACTGGGCGGCAAGATCGAGCGGACCTATGCCGCGGACGGCCTTAGGGTCGAGATCGATATTCCCTACCGCGGCTGAGCGGCGGCTACGCTTGAGGCAATGAAAAAGCCCGGCGACGGGCAGAGCCGGCGCCGGGCGATTTGTTCGTGCCGCAGGCTCAGCGGCAGCGCGCGGTGTAGATCTGGCCGCGGCTATTGCGATACTCGCAGTAGCCGTTGCGCAGGTTGCGGACCAGAAGGCCCGACGCCGCGCCGACGGCGCCGCCGATGACCGCGCCCCTGCCGCCGCCGATCAGGGCGCCAGCGACTGCACCAACGCCCGTCCCGGTCACAACGTCACGTTCGGTGGTGGTGCAGCCGGAGATTGCAACGACGGCTGCAATCGCAAGAATAACTTTCTTCATTCAATCAGTCCTCTCACTTTAACATCGTCCCGTTCGACACTTAGCGCATCGCCTCGAAATGCGGAATCATTTTTCGAGGCAGTACGTAAATTCAATCAGTTAGGGTCAGCAGGCAGGCGCGCGGAATGGGGGCTGCGGCAACGGCCGCGAAAATCCGCGCTGCGATTCGGTCAATGAAGATACACTTCCCCCGGTTGCGCCGGCTCGGAAACGGCGACGACGCTGGAGACGGAAAGCGACGCGTCGAGCATTCCGTTCGGCAGCACGTTCCAGGTCAGCTGGTTGTATTCATCCTCAAGCGCGGGGTCGACTTCAAGGCATTTGGCGAGGATCCGGGGATGCTGCGGCGCGAGCATGCTCACGGCCTTGGGCAACGCGGCCTGGCAATCCTCGTAGACCTCGAACAGGGGCGTCGGTGCCGGAATCTCACGGCATCCGGACAGGTCCTGCGAGCAGGAAATAACCAACAGAAGTGCTGCGATGTGTTCCATGGCAAACCACCTTCGTCAAGAAACGAGGAGGTAGGGTCAAAAGTTCCGCCACTGCAGGTAGCTCGATCGATTGAAACCAACCGAGCGAGCCGCCTCACTCCAGTTCGAAATTGGCCTTGGGCATGACCAGCCGATATTCCAGCCTGTCGGGGCCGATCTCGAGTTCGGCAGTGCCGTTGAGCGCGGCGGGGACGACCCGCTCTAGCGCTACGCTGCCGAAGCGCTTCTTGCGCGACTCGCTGTCTGGAACCGGGCCTATCGCCTCGGTCCAGCGAACGGTCATGTGCACCTCGCCGTCAGCATCCGGAGCTGCAACGGCGGTTACCTCGACATAGCCGCCGTTGTGGGCAAGCGCGCCGTAACTCGCCGAGTTGACGGCCAACTCATGCACGGCGAGGCCGATGTGCAAGGCAGCGTTGGGATTGAGGTAGGGGTCGTCGCCGGAGATCCGCACAGCTTGACCGGTGTCAATGCTGTAGCGCCCGACCTGGCCGATCACCAGCTCGCGGAAGCCGGCGCCGCGCCAGTTGGACGACGTGACCAGATCCTGCGATGAGGCAATGGACTGGAGCCGGCCGCGAAAGCGCTCGAGAAAGCCGTCGACGGAAGTCGAATAGTGGCCGGTCTGGCTGGCGATGCTCTGAATGATGGCGAGCAGGTTCTTGGAGCGGTGACTGACCTCGCGCAAGAGCGCCTTGAGTGTCTGCTCGCGCAGTTTCTGCTCGGTGGTCTCGATGACCGTGACGACCACGCCCTGAACCTGGCCCCGGGCCGAGCGGTCGGCGTCGATGCAGATTTCGAACCAGCGCATGCCGGAAGATTTGTCGGCCAGGCTGATCTCGAGGCCGCCGGAACTGCCGGTGGCGATGGCGTTCTTCTTGGCCGCGACCAACCGGTCGGCCTGTTGCGCCGGAAGCAGGTTGTGGTCGCTTCCGTGCCCCCCGATGACTTCCTCCCATGGCGGCTGGAGGTTGTGTGACCAGACAGTCCGCAGCTTGCGGTCCTGGTACAGAACGGCGATGCCGGCATTGCGGGAGGCATGGAAGAAGGCGGCGTCCAACCTGGAACTTTTTCCCATCGATGGAGAGGGATTGGCCATAGACGAGCCGCCTTCACGGGTTTTTCAGCTTGCGGTGACGACGCGATGCGCACACTCCGATGCTGCTGAAACGGTACCGCCGGGCAGCGCTTCAAGAAGGAGCGCTACCCGGCGGCGCTGGATTCCGACTGAGGGGGCCGGCTTCCAGTTTGGGATTGGTGCTTCATCTTGCCGAGGCGATCATGCGCGCCTGAACAGGCCCGCGATGAGCGAGATCACCAGGAAGGCGAGGAAGACGAAGAACAGGATCTGCGCGATGCCGGCCGAAGTTCCGGCGATGCCGCCGAAGCCAAGGGCGCCGGCGATGATCGCAACGACAAGGAATACGAGCGCCCAATAGAGCATGATCTATCTCCTTCAAATGATAGATGAAAAACGTTCCGCCCCAAGGTTGGTTCCCTGGGGCGGTGCTAAAAAGGGCTATGCCGCAGCCTTTGCCTGCCTGTCAAAGAACAATGCCTGGCTAATCAGCGCCTTGACCATTTCGGGGTTGAAGGGCTTGGTGACGAGGAACGCCGGCTCAGGACGCTCGCCGGTCAGCAGGCGCTCGGGGAAGGCGGTGATGAAGATGACAGGCAACGGCCTTGCAGCCAGCATCTCGTTGACGGCCTCGATGCCGGAACTGCCGTCGGCGAGCTGGATGTCGGCGAGGATCATCTGCGGCCGTGTCCGCTTGAACAGCGCTGCAGCCTCTGCATGCGTACGTGCCGTTCCGACGACACGATGGCCGAGGCTTTCCACCATCTCCTCGATGTCCATGGCAATCAGCGGTTCGTCCTCGATGATCAGGATGTCGGTTGCGACCTGACGCGAAATCTCGCCGCTCGCCTCCTGCAGCAACCGGGCGAATTCTTCCTGGTCGGTGTCGAGCACCTCGGCCGCCTCGATGTCGTTGAAACCTTCGACGGCGACAAGAAGGAAGGCCTGGCGTGGGCGCGGGGCGATTGCGGACAGATTGGCCGCGGCACGCTTTTCCCAGGCCAGGGGCGACGATTCCTGCGGTACCCGGATCGATACCGAGGTGAAGAGACGCGCAAAGACCTTGTAGAGCGCGATGCGGTCGTTGGAGGCGGAGGGGAACACGTCAATGTCGTCGATGAGCGCTTCGAGCATCGCGGCCACCAATGCGTCCCCACTTCCCTGGGAGCCCGACACGGCGCGTGAGAAGCGGCGGAGATAGGGCAGGTGTGGAGCAATTCTAGTGGATAGGGTCATATTCGACGTTTCCCTCATGTGACGCTGTCATATCTTCGTGGAAGCGTGCCACAACGCGTTGCCTGTGCAAAAGTTCCTCTTACGTGGAACCTATCCGCATTTGGGGAGTTGGGTGCAAAATTCGGGAAACCGGACAAGGTTGTTGCGCGCCGTCAGTATCGGGAGCGGGACGTCTGACGGTGTAAAAGGGCAAGCAAGCATATGACTAGGCAGAGCAGTGGCGCCAGCAGCGCCGGGCCGATTCGTCGCCGCGATGGCGAACCTCTTGGGGCCAACTCCGAAATCGGCAGAAAACTCAAACAATATTATGATGAACTGGTGTCCGACGACGTGCCGGATCGTTTCGCGCAGTTGCTCAGCCAGCTGGAAGAAGCTGAACCCGCACAGCAGAAGGACTGACCAGGCATGGCAGCATCCCTTGGTTTCAAAGGCGACTTGCTCGCGGCGATCCCTGGCCTGCGGGCCTTTGCCATGTCGCTGTCGCAGAACGCCGACAGGGCGGACGACCTTGTCCAGGAAACGCTGGTCAAGGCGTGGGACAAGCAGTCGAGCTTCCAGCCCGGCACCAATCTGAAGGCCTGGCTGTTCACCATCCTGCGCAACGAGTTTTATTCGCAGATGCGCAAGCGCGGACGCGAGGTGCAAGACAGCGACGGCCTCCTGACGGCGCGGCTCGCGGTGCATCCGAGCCAGCCCGGACGGCTCGACCTCGACGATTTCCGCAAGGCGCTGGAGCAGCTTCCCGAAGACCAGCGCGAAGCGATCATCCTGATTGGCGCGTCGGGCTTCTCCTATGAGGAGGCGGCGGAAATCTGCGGTTGCGCCGTGGGCACGATCAAGAGCCGCGTCAGCCGCGCCCGCAACAGGCTGCAGGAGATCCTCGATATCTCGGGCGAAGCCGACTACGGGCCGGACGCGATCGCCGCCCAGGTCATGGGGTCAACCGTCAGCTGAACTCGCGAGCTTGCGGACGCTCGCGACGACGGCCTCGACGAGGTCTTCGCCCGAGTAGGGCTTGCTCACCAACCGGACACCCGGGAAGCCGGCAAAGAGTTCGTCCAGCTGGTCGTATCCCGATGCGAAGACGAAGGGCACGCCGGCCGCCTCGATGCTGCGCGCGAAGTCGAGCGTCGGCTCGCCGTCGAGCATGACGTCGATGATGGCGACATCATAAGGCTCTGCGGCCTGCTGGGCTTCGCGCAAGTTGGCGGCGAGGATGACGTCCTCGGCGCCGTGGTCACGGCAAAGCTGGTCGACATCGAGCGCGATCAGCGCCTCGTCTTCAAGCACAAGAATACGCAGTCCTGAAAGCGGGGCTGGCACGTCGCGGACACTCCAAGGAATCGAAGCCGAACATGGCGTTTGTCGAGGCCGCTGTCATTTAAAAAAGACATGGATGGAGCAGTCTGGAACCTTTGTCACATCGCGGCGTTGGCGAGCACAATCAGGAGTTTGCATGACAGCGCGGAGCGACTCAACCGACATGACGCGGCAGGTTCCGTGCGAAAGCTGTCCATTGCGGCAGATGCCGGTATTCAGGGAATTCGAGAGGTCGGAACTGGCCTTTGTCAGCAGCTTCAAGCGCGGCGAACTGGCCGCCGACAAGGGTGCGACGCTGCTGTCGGAAGGCAGCAACAGCGCGCACCTTTACACGGTGCTGTCTGGCTGGGGCTTTCGCTACAAGCTGCTCGAGGACGGGCGGCGACAGATACTGAACTATGTTCTGCCGGGCGACATGATCGGTCTTCAGGGCAGCCTGATGGGCGAGATGCAGCATTCGGTCGAAGCACTTTCGCCGATGCTACTGTGCATGTTCGAGCGCGACCGGCTGATGGAGCTCTATCGCGACTATCCCGGCCTTGCCTACGACATCACCTGGATCGCCGCGCGCGAGGAGCGCATGCTCGACGAGAACCTTTTGAGCATCGGGCGCCGCTCGGCGCTTGAGCGCGCGGCCTATCTCCTTGCTTTCATCGCCAGCCGGGCACGCAAGGTCGGCATGAACGGCACCAGGAAGGTCGAGATCCCGATCACGCAACAGCATGTCGCCGACACGCTCGGCCTCTCCTTGGTCCACACCAACAAGACGATCCGCAAGCTGATCGACCGCAAGCTTGTTCAATGGCGCGACGGCGGATGCACCGTGCTCGACATCGACGGGCTGATGGCGCTTGCCGACTGGCACGGCCTCGACGAAAGCGTCCGCCCGCTGCTCTAGGGACTGCGGACCAATTCGCCGCGCCCATGTGTCTTCGACGGCCCGGTCAACGGTGCCGCCGTCCAAGGCGTCTTATGCCGGTATAGGCATAAGACGCATCCTTTGGCTCAAAGCCCAAGGAACTCGAAAGGTGCGGTTTCCTTGAACTGATCGTTGGCCATGCCCGAGTAGATATGCGTCTGATTGGGGCCGAGGTCGAGTTTCATCACCTTGCCGGTCTGCTCGGTGAAATCAACCTTGGTCAGGTCGACCCAGAAGACATTTGGGGTCAGCGCCGACTCGAAGAAATAGAGCTTGCGCTTATGGTCGGACACGGTGCGCCAGCGCGTCGAAGAGATGTTGGGCTGATCCGGTGTGGTGATGCCAAAAGGAACCGATACGTTGCGGATCACGCTGAAGGCGCTTGCGATCGCTTCGACGGGGTCTTCGCTCTTCGGGATCGCGTTCACATAGAAGGAAGCGCGCGTGAAACGGTCGGAGGCGCGGTTCGTACCGGGCAGCATGACCGTGCCGCCGATCTGCTTCCAGTATTCGTTCAGCGCAAGCTGCTTGTCGAAGACCGGGGAGTTGGTCATCACCTGATAATCGCGGCTGTGGTGAATGACCTGCTTGCCGTCGATATATTCGATGATGGCACTGTCGCCCTTGGCATCCGAGAGCGAGAGATGCAGGGTCGCAAGCCTCTCTTCGCCAGGAACGCTATCCGTGACGACGGTGAAGGGCTCCTTGGCAAGCGTATCGACCGCTTCCTGCACGGTCGCAAAATTGTCGAGTACATATTGCGCCCACGCCGCTATCGTCAGGCCAGGCTTCTTGCCGTCGTATTCTGGGTAGGAGGATTCCACCAGCCATAGCACATTGGCGACCAGGCCAGCCTCGTTCATGCCATCCGTTGTCGAGATGTCGTAGCCCGTTGCGATGACGCTACCATGTTTCGACGTCCACTGGACCGAGTTCGGCCCGGCCTCTCCGGATCGCTTCATGCCACGCGGGAACACCCACAAATTGGTGCCGACATCGAGCTTCCAGTCCATGGAACGCGCTGTGATAACTTCGTCGTTTGCACCATGATAGACGAAGCGCGTGCAAGCTTCGGCCGCCGGTACAACCAGCATGGTCGTTGCCATGAGCGCAGCCGTGCAGACAGCGGCGAATGAACGATTTTTCAAAATCATGGCTTCTCTTGTCCTCAATTTCCGGTCGACTGGTCGACTACTATCAGCCCGGTCGCTTTTTGGAAGCCAGGCGAGTTGATGAGTTGATTGATCTTCGCCGGATTGGCATAGAAGGGGTGCAAGCGTGAGAGGGGACTAATCTTGTTGTTTCGCTTTGGTCCTAGATACCAGCACCTGACCCATGGCAAGGGCTGCGCCTGCCACAGCCCGCAAGCGCAGCAGCTGCTTGCACGCCTCGATACGGGGCTGTCGCGCCGCGCGGTGCTGAAGGGGGTCGCAGCAAGTCTTGCCGCCCCTGTCCTTGGCATCGTCAGCCCTGCCTTCGCCCAGACTGCGACAAAGCCGATCTTGCTGACGGACGTGAATATTTTCGACGGCACGAACGGCAAGCTCGTCGAAGGCCAGGGCGTGCTGATCGAAGGCAACCTCATCAAGGCCCTGGTCGCTTCGGCGGAAACGGTCGCCGATGCCGACGTGATCGACTGCGGCGGATGCACGTTGATGCCGGGCATGATCGACGCGCATTGGCATTCGATCCTTGCGGGCATCTCCCAGATCGTGGCCATGACCGCAGACATCGCCTACGTCCATCTCGTCGCCGCACAAGAGGCCGAGCGCACCGTGCTGCGTGGCTTCACCACGGTGCGGGATGTCGGCGGGCCGTCCTTTGCGCTCAAGCGCGCCATCGACGAAGGGCGCATCGCGGGACCACGCATCTATCCTTCCGGCGCCATGATCTCGCAGACGTCCGGGCACGGCGATTTTCGCATGCGTACCGATTTGCCGCGTACGTCGCAGAGCGATCTCAGCACGGCGGAGCAAGCAGGCATCTCGGCGATCGCCGATGGTGAGGCGGAAGTGCTTCGCCGGGTGCGCGAGCAGCTCATGCTCGGGGCCAGCCAGATCAAGATCATGGGCGGTGGCGGAGTGGCCTCTTCCTACGATCCGGTCGATGCGCTGCAATACTCAGAGGCCGAGATGAAGGCGGCAGTGGGCGCAGCGGCGGATTGGGGCACATATGTCTGTATCCATGCCTATACGGCTGCCGCCGTGCAGCGGGCGCTTGCCTGCGGGGTCAAATCGATCGAGCACGGCCAGCTGGCCGACGACGAGACGGTCAAGCGCATGGCTGATGCCGGCGCGTGGTGGAGCATCCAGCCCTTCCTAGCCGACGAGGACGCCAACACCTACGCCTCGGCGGAACAGCGGGCGCAACAGCAGCAGATCGCCGAAGGCACAGCCAGGGCGGTCGAACTGGGGCGCAAGCACGGGGTCAACATGGCACTCGGCACCGACATATTGTTCAACCCGAAGGGCACCGCGACGCAAGGGCGGCAACTCGCCAAATTTGCCCGGTGGTACGACAATGCGGACGTATTGCGCCTTCTGACCAGCGGCAATGCCGAACTTGCGGCTCTTTCGGGCCCACGCAATCCCTATCCGGCAAAGCTCGGCCGCATCGAGGCCGGAGCCTACGCGGACATTCTCGTCGTCGACGGCAATCCGCTCGAGGACATCTCGTTGATCGCAGATCCGGACCGGACGATGAAGCTCGTCATGAAGGATGGGCGCATCCACAAGAACACGCTTTCAGCCTGACAGAGGAGAGAGACCTTGAACCGGTTTGCCATCATCGTTGCCCTGTCCCTCTGTGGCTCGCAGGCTACTTACGCCGCCGACACCGTCCTCGGCCTTCCGGAAGAGCCGGCACCTGACGTGACGGAGCGCCCGCTCCGGGCGCTGCAGATCACGCCTTACATGTGGGCCGCCGGCCTTGACGGGAGCATCTCGCCCTTCCAACGCGGTCCGACGATGCACGTGGAAAAATCGTTCTCCGACGTCATGGACGATCTCAATTTCGGCGGCTTCGTCAATGTGTGGGGACGCTATGACCGCTTCGTCTTCTCGGGCGACGTGATGTATGTCGACACGTCGGACGGCCATGGCACCGGGCCGCTGCCTGCGATGCAGATTCCGGGCCTGGGCGTTGCGATCCCGCCGGGTGCCAGCGTCGATGCCAAGGTCGACAGCAAGCAGTTCATGGCCACGCTGCAGGGCGGCTATCGCGTCATCGACACGCCGCAATTCACCCTCGACGCGCTCGGTGGCATACGCTTCTGGCACATTTCAAACGACGTCACGGTTACTGCAAGCCACGCCCTCATTGGCAGCCGCTCCGCCAGCCATGGAGAAAGCTTCGGCTGGGTGGATCCAGTGGTGGGGCTGCGGGCATTCCTTCCCGTGACGGACAAGCTGTCTCTTCAGGCACAGGCCGACATCGGCGGCTTTGGTGCAGGCTCCGAGTTTACCTGGTCAGTGCTTGGAACGGCCAACTACATCGTCACCGATCGCTTTTCGGTTTCGGCAGGGTACAAGGTGCTCGATGTCGACTATGAGCGGGGCGGCCATGTCTACGACACGCGCCTAAGCGGTCCGGTTCTGGGCACAACGTGGCGCTTCTAAGTCTTTCATGGGCTTAGATCGGGCCAGCAACAACCACTGCGAAAAGCCACGAACGACTGCGTCGGCATCTTGCCGACGTCGTCGCCGCCATAAGTTCATCCGAAGGCCTGGACCAAACATCTAGCGTCCGTACTGGCGGTCCAGATCGTCGACGCCCCAGTTCACGCCCGGCAGCACGTTGCGGATGATGGCGTAGCCGACGAGCAGCGCCGGTATGGCGATGAAGCCGCCAATGGCGCCCCATAACCAGATCCAGAACGCCAGGGCCAACAGCACGACGAAGGGATTGAGCGTCATCGTTCGGCCGATGACCATCGGGGTGACGAACTGGCCCTCGATGGTGTTGACGCCGAGATAGAGCGCGACCGGCAGCAGGCTAGCGCCGATGGTGTCGAACTCGGTCAGGCCGACGGCGAACAGGATGACCACCATGACCAAAGGGCCGACGAACGGAACGAAATTGGTGACGATCGCCAGCGCGCCCCAGAGCGGCGCCGAGGGCACGCCGAGAAGGTAGAGCCCAATCCCGACGGTAAGGCCTTCGGCGAAGTTGATGACGGTGATCGACAGCAGATATTGCGAGACGAGCTGTTCAACGTCGCGGAAGATATGGGCGACGCGCCAGCGCAGGCGACGGTTGAAGCAGATGCGGAGGATCGCTGTGCGCGTCTGGTAGCGCGTTGCGACAAAGAAATAGAGACTGGCGAAAAACAGCAGCACCTGGGCGATGACGGCAGGGGCGAGCGTTGCCATCGTCTCGACCCCCATGCCTTCGTCGACGGAAACCGACACGCCTTCGCCGCCGGTCACCTGGCGCAGCTGCTCGCGCATGCTCTTGAAGGTTTCGAGCGGCCCCTGCAATTCGGACAGCTGCGTGGCAAGCTGGGCCCATATCTGCGGCAGGCGCTGGAGCCAGAAACTGAGCGGCGACGCGACCAGAAGCGCAAAGACACCGACGGCAATGATGAAGAGCAGTACGACAGCGGCCGCGGACAGCGCCGGAGGGATGCCGAAACGCTCGAGCCGGGAGGCAAGCGGGCCCAGCATCAGGCCGATGACGACGCCGAGGCCGATGGGGGTGAGGATGAACTCGCCGGCGTGAAGCGCGAACACGGTGGCGATGATGCCGATGAAAATTATCGACACCTGCGAGCCGCGCACCAGCAAGAGTTCGAAATTCGATTTTGGCGGCAGGCGAACGGTCGGTGCCTTCTTCATGGTGCGGTTCGACATCGACGGTTTCCAGCTGAATGAGACTGGCAAAACGTCCGGCGGTCGGCGATGGTTCCTGTGGCGATGGGAACCGACAGGCGCACAGGGCGTTTCGACCCCATCGAACGCAAGGAGTATCGACATGGCGACAGCTGCAGGAAAGCCCGGCAACGGCACCAAGACGCCCCCGGACCTCGAGGCCGACATCAAACAATTGAAGGCCGACATCGAAGCGCTCGCCAAGCAGTTGGCGGCGACCGGCGAGCACGGTTATGGCGCCGCGCGACGGGCGGCGGCACAAGGTGCGGACCAGTTGAAGGCGCAAAGCGACGCTGCCGTCGAGGCCTTGCGCGCCAACGCCAGGGACATCGAAGAACAGTTCATGGCGACCGTGCGCGAAAAGCCGGTGACGTCGTTGGCCATCGCCGCTGGCGTCGGCTTCCTCATCGCGCTGCTGGCGCGGCGCTAGTCGGTTGGCCGGGGGACACATGCTGGCATCGCTGATTGCGGGTTTCGCCACCGGCGAGACGACACTTGCCCTGCGGCGAACCCGCAGGGCAGCGGTGGCCTACCTCGCCGCCGGGCTGGCCGCATTGTGCGGAGTGGGCTTCCTTGTCGGGGCCGCCTTCGTCTGGGCGGCACGACGGTTTGGCCACATCGAGGCGGCTCTGGGCTTCGGCCTCGGCTTATTGGTGCTCGCCGGACTGATCCTTCTCATCCACAAGCTCGCCGCGGGAGCACGCGCCCGCGCAGACCGGAAGCGTCGGCGTACTGACATCGCCGCGCTCGGCACGACGGCTGCCGTGGCCCTGTTGCCGACATTGCTGCGCAGCAAGGGCGGCATAGGTGCGGTGCTGGGGCCGGTCGTGGCGCTGGCCGCCTATGCGATCTATCGCGAGAACAGAAAGTCCGACGACGGTGACGGGCCGGCCGGCGAATGAATGCCTATGCGGTGCTTTCGGCAGGTTCGCCGAACGGCATGGAAATCTCCGCCCGCACGCCTTCGGGGTGAAATTCGTGCCGGACCTCGCTCGAAATCACCTTGGCCAGGCTGCGCCTGATGAGGATTGAACCGAAGCCGTGATGTTGGGGCGGGCTGACCTCCGGTCCGCCGCTTTCCATCCATTCCAGGTTCAGGCGTTTTGCGCCTTTTCCGCCCTTGATGGTCCATGACAGGGAAACCTTGCCGCGCGGTACCGACAGCGCACCGTATTTCAGTGCGTTGCTGGCAAGTTCGTGGAGGATGAGGGCAAAGCCCAGCGCCTGGTCGGGCGTCAGCAGCGCATCCTGGCCGACAATCGAAATTCGAGGCGCATCGGTGTCGTCGAACGGGCTGAGTTCCAGCCTGGCGAGATCGCGGATGCCGATGCCGCGCCACTCATATTCCGACAGAAGCCCGTGGGCGAGGCCAAGGGCCCGAAGGCGCTGGCTGAAGGCGTCGAGGAATTCGCGCGGCTCGCGCGCATAGCGCACCGTCTGGCTGGCGAGCGCCTGCACCGTCGCCAGCGTGTTCTTGACCCGATGGTTGATCTCGCGCAGCAGCAGGCGCTGGCGCTCCTCGGCGTGGCGGCGTTCGGTGATGTCGTAGTTGACGCCAAACACCAGTGTCGGCCGGCCTTCGGCGTCGCGCTCGACGACGCGGCCGCGGGCCGCCAGCCAGCGTGGCGGATGGGTACCCTTGATGCGGTATTCGCCAGAATAGTCGTCGCTGCCTTCGAGCGCTTCGCGGAACATCTTGCGCGTCTTGTCGATGTCGCGCCGGTCGATGGCAACGACGATGTCGCGCGCCCGCATTCTTGTGGCCGGGGGCATGTTGAAGAGCTCGGGCAGGAGCGTATCGCATTCGACGACGCCGGTGCGCGGATCCCAGACCCAGCTTGCCAGCGCTGCCGCTTCCAGCGCCACGGCACGGCGGGTTTCGGCATGCACCAGGGCGGCCTCGGCCCGTGCGCCGGCCAGGGAGCTGTCGCGGAGCATGATCAGGCTTGCTGCGAGCGAGGCGAGCGCCTCCAACTGCCGGAGCTGTGCCGGGTCGGGCGCCGGACGCTGCTCGCGGTCGAGCACCACGAGCGATCCGACCTCACGGCCAGGCACGACGATCGGCACGGCGAGGTGGAAGGCAAAGGCGGCTGCCGGCGAACCGGGCTCGGTGGCAATGGCTGTGGCCGCTTGGTCGGCGTCGATGCCGAAATGCGAGTGGATGGACAGCACGCCGGCCTGATCGGCGAGAGCAAGCACGGCTGCGGGCGCGTGAAGGAGCGCTGCGGCAAGGCTCGTCAGCCGGTCGAAATCCGCGTCGCCCGGCGCCTCGAAGCCAACGCCCGCGTCGCCTTGGGTGTTTTCGACCACATCAGCTTCGATGCTTTTGTTGTCCTGCACGACCGCCCCCTCGCCAGCACGGAACCTAAACGGGTGAGGCCTGCTTGAAAAGCCTTGGCCTTAGCCCGGGAACAATGCCGGGAGACTGCCGTTAGCCCTATCCAACCAGAAGGGAGAACAGCGATGACCAAGATCATTCCGGCGCAGAAGGCGCGACAGGGAACGCGCGGCCGTCATGTGCTTCTGGTGCTCCTGGCGGGCTTGTTTCTCGCTTTCGCGGCTTGGGGCGGTGCGGAATTCTATGGCGAGATGATCGATCAAGACGCCAGCCAGACGACCGCCACGCCGGGCTAAGTAGAAGTCCGTAAAAGACGATTTGGATTTGCTCGCCTGCTGCGAGCGACCATTCCAGAACCCGGCAGAGGTTGAAATCAGCGGGGCGAAATTCGGAACCATGGCGGGGTCACGACGTTGTGAACCCGTAGAGGCCGCGCCGGACCCTTCCCGCAAAAGACTGATCCAGGCGCGGCATGCATGAAACACGCACGAGGAGACTTTACCATGATCCGCAATCTTTTGGCCACGACTGCTATTGCAGCACTGCTTGCCACCGGCGCTTACGCCCAGGACACCACGGCTCCTGCGCCGGCTCCCGCGGCTCCGACAGAGGCAGCTCCGGCAACCCCTGAGGTGATCCCGCATGCCGACGGCTTCCTCGCCACCAATATCATTGGCGAGAACGTCTACAACAGCACGGCTGAAGACGCCGAGACCATCGGCGACGTCAATGACATCGTGCTTGCCGCCGACGGCACGGCCGACCAGTTGATCATCGGCGTCGGCGGGTTCCTTGGCATCGGCGAAAAGAACGTCGCCCTGCCGTACAAGGAATTCGACTGGGCCGAGAAAAACGGCGATCGCTGGCTGGTGATGGCGACGACCAAGGAACAGCTGCAGGCGCTGCCCGACTTCGACCGTCGCGGCTATGAGCCTGCCCCGGCACCCGTAGCGGCGACCGATCCGGCGGCCCCGGCGACCGACCAGACGGCCCAGGCACCGGTTGCGCCGGCCGACCAGAGTGCAGAAGCGCCGGCCCCGGCTACGCCTGACGCGGCCACCACCGACGAGACCAAGACCGCGGCAATTGACAAGTCGACGCTCAAGGAACTGCCGAGCGCTGATCTGCGTGCCGAAGAGCTGATGGGCACCACCGTCTATGGCGCCGACGATGCCAATATCGGCGAGATCGGCGATATCCTGATGACGGCGGACGGCAAGATCGACGCTTATGTCATCGATGTCGGCGGCTTCCTCGGCATGGGCGAAAAGAAGGTGGCGGTCGGCAGCGACAACCTTGCCTTCATGGTCGACGCCGATGGCAAGAAGTATCTCTACACCAGCTTCAACAAGGAGCAGCTCGAGGCCCAGCCGGCCTATGACGCCAGCAGCTGGGCTGCTAAGCGTGACGAGCAGCGCCTGATCATCACCCAGTAGATGCGGCGGACCAAGTACCGCGCGACAGCCGTTGCGTGGTACCGGAGCCAGAAAGCCCGCGCTTCGGCGCGGGTTTTCTGCGTTTCAGGGGAGCCGGGCAAAGTGGCCCTTGGGCCCGCCGTCCGTCAGTTCGGACAGGGCGAGCGACTGGTCGAGATGCCTCGCGCGCCAAGCGAGCAGCCGTTCGGCGAACTCGAGCCGGACCGACAGCCATCCGGGGTCGCCGGCCAGGTTGTGCAATTCGCCGGGGTCGTTGGCGAGGTCGTAGAGCAGCGGCGGCAGGCCACCGCCGAAATGCACGTACTTGACCGCTTCCGTGCGGATGACAGCGAGATTGAGGGCTCGCGAGCCGAGGCCGAAATGCGCCTCGGTCGTGCCTTCGGCGACGGAGCGGAAGTCGTATTCCCAATAGGCCGCGTCTCGCCAAACCTCTGGTTCATTACGGTCGAGGAAAGTCTTCAACGACTGGCCGTCGAGATGCGGCAAGGGCTCGCCGCCGATCAGGTCGAGCAGCGTCGGCATGATGTCGACGGCACTGGTGAAATGGTCGACCTGGGTGCCCGCCGCCGCATCGTGGCCGGGCGCCTTGACGACGAGCGGAAGGTGATAGCTGCCGTCGAACCAGCCGCCCTTGCCGAGCATGAAATGGTCACCCATCATCTCGGCATGGTCGGAGGTGAGGATGACGATGGTGTCGTCCCAGTCACCCTTCTCCCGGATGCCCTGCCAGATGCGGCCGAGCTGGGAATCGACCTCCGAGATCATGCTGTAATAGAGCGCGCGGATCTCGCGGAACTCATCCTCGTTCCAGTCGCCGACGAGGCCAGGAGCGCCGGGGATGAAGCTCGACTTCTTCTGGTGATGGGCGAGATGGTAGGCGAGGAAGGGATGGCTTGCGCCCTCGTCCTGCACGCTTGACGCGCGCTGATAGGCCGGCCCCTCGGCCGGATCGTACATGGTGTTGAACGGCTCCGGCACGATGAAGGGCGGATGCGGGCTGAGGAACGAGACATGGGCGAACCAGGGCTCGCCTTCGTCCTGTTCGGACAGCCAGCGCAGGAATTCGCCGGCCAGGAAGGCGGCAGGTGTCTCGTCCTTCGAATAGACCGGAATCGCGTTGCTGACTTCAGGGGCATCGGCATCCGCCGGGCGATGGATGTCGGGGAAGCCGGCGCTGGAATCGATGCCGCGCGCGGCGAGCCAGGATAGCCACGCCTTCTGGTGCTCGGGCAGAAGCTGCCTGGTGGTGAAGCCGGGCAACACGCCTTCATAGGTGCGCAGGAACGGATCGCCGGGCGCGCGGGTGCGCGGGTCGGGCGAGACGTCGGTGTAGCCGAACAGGGTCGGGTCGTAGCCGACGCGGCGGGCGGCACGGGCAATGTTGTCGTGGCGGTCGTCCAGCGGCGTGCCATTGCGGCAGACGCGGTTGTTCATCTGGTAGAGGCCGGTGTAGAGGCAGGCGCGCGCCGGCGAACATGGCGCGGTGCCGGCATAATGGCGCTTGAACAGCACGCCCTCGCGGGCGAGCGCATCGGCATTGGGCGTTTTCACCACGGGATGGCCGACCGCCGACAGGCTGTCGCCGCGCCACTGGTCGCAGGTGATAAGCAGAATGTTTTTTCGTCGGCCGGTGTTTGCCACGCTGGTCCCCAAAGTTCGCAAATCGCGGCCAAGGAAGCGGGATTCACCGGTTCGTGCAAGCGCCTTTGTGCAGGCACGGACCATGCCACAAAGTGTGAACGAGACTGCTTCTATTGTTCACAAAACGAACACAGACCATTCTGCGACCGGCGCCTATGCCCCGCCGATCGATGCGCCCATATTCATGCCAACGCCGCGGCAGGGGCCGGGGCAAAAGCAAGGAGCGAGACGATGCTCAACCAGATCAAGGGCCTGCACCACGTCACGTCGATGGCAAGGGATGCGGCCGAGAACAACAGGTTCTTCACCAACAAGCTGGGCCTGCGCCGGGTCAAGAAAACCGTCAACTTCGACGCACCCGATGTCTATCATCTCTATTATGCCGACGAGCTCGGCACGCCGGGTTCGGTAATGACCTACTTCCCGTTTCCCAACATCGGCAAGGGCCGCCCGGGCGTCGGCGAAGTAGGCACGACCGTGTTCTCGGTTCCCGAAGGCACGCTGCCGTTCTGGGAAAAGCGTTTTGCCGATGAAGGCGTGACCGGGCTCTCCCGCGACGAGACGTTCGGCGAGAAGCGTCTTGGCTTTTCCGGCCCGGATGGCGACGGTTTTGCGCTCGTCGAGGCCAAGGGCGACCAGCGTGCGCCCTGGGTCAAGGGCGGCGTTGCTGCCGACGAGGCGATCCGAGGCTTTCATTCGGCCTCGCTTCGCCTGCGCGACAGTGGCGCGACCGAGGAACTCCTGAGGTTCATGGGCTATGAGGAAGTGGACACGTCCGGAAACACCAAGCGCCTGGCGGTGAAAAACGGCAATGGCGCCGACTTCATCGACATCGAGACGCTGCCGGGGGCTTCCTTTGCCGGGCTTGGTGCAGGTTCGGTGCATCACATCGCCTTTGCGGTGGAGAACAGGGCCAAGCAGCTCGAAGTGCGCAAGGCGCTGATGGACACGGGCTACCAGGTGACGCCGGTGATCGACCGCGACTATTTCTGGGCGATCTATTTCCGCACGCCGGGCGGCGTGCTGTTCGAGGTGGCGACCAACGAGCCGGGTTTCGACCGCGACGAGGATACGGCCCATCTTGGCGAGGCGCTGAAGCTGCCGGCACAGCATGCGCATCTGCGCGATTATCTGGAAAAGAACCTGCAGCCGCTGGGCGACTGAGGAGGGACCGATGAGCAAGGACGCCTACATCCACAAGCTGCTGCCCGGCAATCCGGGCAGCCCGCTGGTCTTTGCCTTCCATGGCACAGGCGGCGACGAAAACCAGCTGATCGGCTTCGCCGGGGAACTGGTACCTGGCGCGACCGTCGTGTCGCCGCGCGGCGACGTTTCCGAAATGGGGGCCACGCGCTTCTTTCGCCGTACCGGCGAGGGCGTCTACGACATGGACGATCTTGCCCGGGCTACGGCCAAGATGGCCGGGTTCGTGAAGGCCCATATCGAGGCGGAGAAGCCTTCGGCGGTCTACGCACTGGGCTACTCCAACGGCGCCAACATCCTAGCTTCGGTGCTGTTTGCCGTACCCGATGTATTGGATGCCACGGCGCTGATGCACCCGTTGATCCCGTTCGCGCCGGACGTGAAAGGCAGCCTGGCCGGACGCCGCGTGCTGATCACCGCCGGACGCCGCGATCCGATCTGCCCGCCCGATATCACCAGCCGGCTCGACTCCTACCTGCGGGACGCGGGTGCGGACGTCACTCTGGAATGGCATGAGGGCGGGCACGAGGTGCGGCCCAACGAAATCGAAGCGGCGAAGCAGTTCTTCGCCAAGACGGAGCAGGGGCAATGACCGAAGAACTTTCCACCATCGAGCTTGAGGATCGTGGCACCAAAGGACGTTATGTCATCCGCGGTGCTGGCGGTGCGGAGGCCGAAATGACCTTTTCGACCGTAAGCGACCATCTGTTCATCATCGACCACACCGAGGTGCCCGACGCCTTCCGCGGCCAGGGGGCCGGATTGCGGTTGGTGACGCGGGCGGTGGAAGATGCACGCGCGGCGGGCAAAAAGATCATTCCGCTCTGTCCGTTTGCCGCGGCGCAGTTCCGCCGCCACCCCGAATGGGCCGATGTGCTGAAGAGCTGAACGAAAAGCCGGCGTTTCAGAGCCGATCCGGCACAAGCGTGCCAACTCGAAGGGCTGATGCAAGGCAATTGCATCGGCCCTTTCGTTTGGTTCGAATTTCTCCTGCCTCTTGGAAATAGCTGTTACACGGCCCGCGCGGGCTGTTTCTCAAAATGGTACAGGCAATTGGCTGATGTGACGGAAATTACGGCTTATTGTGACCGATTTGGCAGTATTGCTGACCGGTTTTGTGGTTTCTGGATTGTTGCATTAGGGGATGCTGATCAGCATCCGCGTGTTACAAAGTGCGGATATCTTCATATCAACAGGGGAATGAAATTTAACGAAAAAGGCAAAATCCAATGACCGGCATCAAGCAGGTTTCCGAATTCGACCGTCAGTTCCAGCCGCGTGCGCGCATCTACCGCCGCCCGCGCCTGGCTCTTCGCCAGCGCGCGAACGAGCACCCGATGGCGATGTTTTCGGTGCTGGTCATCGCCTCGCTTTCGTCGATGGCCTGGGCACCGGGCAGCGGGCCGGCATTTGCCTCGATGGGCTCGGCGCCACGCATGATGGATGGCGCGCGCACGACGCCAAAGACCGATCGGCTGCCGATGTCGGAGACCGATATCGCCTGCCGCGGACAGGCCTGGGGTGTCGAGAGCGAGATCTGTCTCGAGGCTATCGCCAAGGACACCGGAATGCGCGAGGCACGCAAGGTGCGGCTGATTGCCAGCGCCGAGCCGCTCCGCACCACACCCAACATCTTCTAATCAGGCGTTCGGGGCGGCGGCCCCGCAACGTGGCACGTTCCCTGCCGCGCACTCAGATCCTCCAGCGCGTACCTGCCCCCGCGGCTTCGGCCGTGGGGGCTTTTTTTGCTCCGTACCCGCGTTCGCTACGCAGCGCTTGGATCGGGATCGCGCTTACTCGTTGTCCGCGACCTGGTCGCTGACCGCACTGAGGGCGCTGCGCACGTCGAAGGTGCTGAACGGCTTTTCCAGAATGTGCGGCTTGAGGTTCGGCGGCAGTTGCTCGAGCTCGGCCTTGGCGCCGATCAGGTCGCCGGTGACGAGCACGAAACGCTGCGCCATGTCGGGCTGCTTGCCGACGATCTCGCGAAAGATGGTGATGCCGCTCCGGTCGGGCATGCGCAGGTCCGAGAAGATGATGTCGACCGGCTGATCGAGCAGTGCTTCGGCGTCCGAATCCCAGGTCGAGACGATGCGGGCCTTGACGCCCATCAGTTCGAGGATGTCGGACAGCGAGCCGGCGACGTCAGGCTCGTCGTCGATGATGACCGCGTGGCGCAGGCCGCTCGACTTGGGGACGGATTCCATGACCGCGCTGTGACCGGCCCCCATCGGCGGAAGCTCGACGACGAAACGCGCGCCGGCCGGCTCCACCGGCTCGAACCAGATCTTGCCGTTGTGGCGGTCGACGATGGCTTTGGAGATGGACAGGCCGATGCCGGTGCCGACGCCGACCGGCTTGGTGGTGAAATAGGACTCGAAGATGCGGTCGCGGATCGCCTCGGCGATGCCGGGGCCTGAGTCTTCGACCGAGAAACCGGCGCTGCCGTCGGCATTGCGGAAGGTCCGGACCTTGATGCTGCGCAGATCGCTGGCGGCGGCAAGGGCGTGCTGGCTGTTGACCAGGAAGTTGGCTGCCACCTGGGTCATATGGTCGGCGTCGGCCATGACGCTCAAGGGACCGGGCGCAAGGTCGGTGTCGATGCTGATGCCGCTCGAACGCGCGCCATAGGCGGTCACTTCGAGGGCGGCGCGGATGACCTGGTTGAGGTCCGTCTCGGAGCGTGCGGTGGGGTGCAAGCGAACCATGCCAAGGAAACTCTTGACGATGCGGCCACAGCGCTCGGCGGCTGCGCGCACCTTTTCGGCCCGCAACTTGGTTTGCGGGTCGGGGGCAAACTCGTGCAGCAGCGTCGACTGGGCAACAACAACCGCGAGCGGGTTGTTGAGTTCGTGCGAGACGCCGGCGAGCAGCGAGCCCATGGCCGCCATCTTCTCGTTCTGGTGCAGCTTTTCGCGCTGGCGGTTGATCTCTTCCTCGGCGTGATGCTTTTCCCTGAGGTCGCGGATGGAACCGAGGATCAGCCGCCGGTCGGCAAGCCGCATCTCGTTGGCCGTGAGTTCGATCGGAATGATCTCGCCGGCAGCATTCTGGGTCACCGTCTCGAGCCGGTGTCCGACCATCGGCGAACCGCGGCCGGCGAGGTACTCGGCGCCGTTGTTGTAGCCCTTGCGGTAGTAGGTGGGGATGACCGTATCGAGCAGATCCTTGCCGAGGACTTCGTCGCGCGTCCAGCCGAACATCTTTTCGGCGGCCGGGTTGAACTCGATGATCGAGCCGGTCTCGTCGACCACCATGATCGCGTCGAGGGAGGCCTGCAACATGGTGCGGCGGATGATCTCGCTGACATGATACTCCGACAGCGAGCGTTCGACGGCGTCGCCAAGGGCTGCGGCGATGATTTCGAGGGCGGCGATTTCGTCGTCGGTCCAGTTGCGTTCGACGATGCAATCGTTGACCGCCAGCGTGCCCCAGAGATGGCCGTGTGCCGATACCGCCACCGAAAGGAAGGACTTGATGTGCTGCTGTTCGAAATCGTTGCGCAGGAAGCCGGTCAGGTCGCGCGTCAGCCCGGCGAAGATCTTGCCCTGGCGGCCTTCCTCGGCGAGGCGTTCGAGCAGCGGGTCGGATTCCACCAGCGCCTGGTTGATCGTCGTCGGAGGCGCGGCGAAGGCGTCGATCTTCGGGTCGACCCAATAGGCGGCGATCGACTGCGCGAAGCCCTGGCCGGGCAGGTCGCGCAGCCTGAACAGGATGGTGCGATGGCCGCCGAAGCCGCGCGCAAAGGATTCCAGGATATGGTCGATCTCGATCTGCCAATCCTGGGCCTGCCGCAGACGACGCACGATCTGCCCCGCCACAATTGTGGGGCTCGGCGTGCCCGACGGATTGTCGGTGCGTGAGACGGTCAACAAGGTCATCGCGGTTCCTGGCGGGGCCGGAGGCGTCAGTAGCCTTCGCTGCCTGGCAGGGAGAAGATATAGCCTTCCCCGCGCACGGTGCGCAAAAATTTCGGGTTCGCCGGATCGTCCTCGATCTTCTTTCTCAGCCGCATGATGCGGATGTCGACGGCGCGCGAGGATTCGGGGTCCTCGGCGAAACCGATGGCCTCCGAGATCGTGGCGCGGCTGAGCAGCCTGTTTGGCCGGGTCAGGAAGACCTCGAGCATGTCGAATTCGCTCTTGGCCATGTCGATGATGGCACCCGCGCTGCCCGTGACCAGGCGGCCGTCGAGATCGGCCTGGAACGGGCCGAAGGCGATGGTGCGGCGTGGCGGCTGGGCGGCGAGGAACGACTGTCTGAAGCTTTCGGGCTGCGGCACGCGCCGGATGACGCTGCGGACACGCGCGAGAAGCTCGCGCAATTCATAGGGTTTGACCATGTAGTCGTCGGCGCCGATCTCGAGCCCGACGATCCGGTCGAGCGCGGTGCCTGCGGCGGTGGCGTAGATGATGCCGATGGGCATCCTGGAGCGTAGCCAGCGGCCGAGCGACAGGCCGTCTTCGCCGGGCATGGCGATGTCGAGAATGGCAAGCTGGAACTGTTCGGTCTCGACCAGCGCCCGCATGGCAGCTGCGCTTTCGACGGCGGTCACGTCAAAGCCGTTCGCGCCGAGGTACTCGGCCACGGCATCCCTCAGGTCGGGCTCATCTTCGACGATGACAATCCGAGCGCGCAGTTTAGTCTCGCCTCCGCTATCGGCGGAAAGTAGATTGGGTATAAACATGATGTCCAGTGATCATTTGGCGTGGGCAGTTGCTAACGGCGTTGTGCCTCGTTAGGGGCGGATAGAGGCTTCGGACGTCCAGACTGGGGATCCATCCCCGGCCAAGCGCGTCCCGCGGCATCTTCTTGCCCCTGGGAGCGGCGACAAGACCGGACCGGCAGGCAATGGTCGCGACGACACTGTCGCTGCGGGATGGAACATGGCTGGAAGATCGGTCGTAGCACTTGTTGCCATAGCGGAGGTCGTTGCCTCCGACCTGACCGATCATCTCGACCGGCGTGGCCATGACGTGCGCACGGCGCGTCGGCTGTGGGAAGCCGAGTCGCTGCTTTCGGCCAAAGGCATCGACGTGGTTGTCGTGGGCGATGGCCTGACGCCATCGCAGGGCCGCGACCTGCTGCGCGCCTTTGGCGGCGAGGGCGGACCCGACTTCATCCTGATCTGCCGGCCGACCGAACTGGTCGACAAGGTGCTGGCGCTGGAGCTCGGCGCCGCCGATGTCGTGGAGAGCCCTCTCAATGTCAGAGAGCTCGCCGCGCGCATCGGCGGCCTCCTGGCGCGCCGGGGACGCGGCACCCAGGAATTGGTGGTGCTGGAGAATTCGACCGTCGACCTGCGGTCGGCGCTGGTGATGCATCGTTCCGGCGAGGAGGAGCAACTGTCGCCAGGCCAGATCGCCCTGCTCAAGCTGTTCCTGTCGCAGCCGCGGAAAGTGCTGACGCGCGACGACATCATGGCTGCGGCGCCGGCCGAGAGCGCCGATGCCTTCGACCGCTCGATCGACTCGCGCATCGTGCGCCTGCGCCGCAAACTCGATACGGAAAGCATCACCACCATCCGCGGATCGGGCTACAGGTTCGATCCGCCGACAAAAGCGGCCGGCCAGGAGGCCGGCTCTGCTCCAACCGAAAATCCGAGCTGACGTCGCTGCGGCGACCAAGATTTCAGCGCGCCGGCGCGGCTGCGGCCGGTACGGCCGTTCCGACGATGGGCATCGTTTCGGCGTGGGCCCTGTCCTTCAGGAGCACGCTCGCCACTGCGGCAAAGCCTAGAAGCCCCTGGGTGTAGAGAAGTGCCGAAAGCACGGATGCGACGAATTTGTTCTTCATGGTCGTGGGTTCCGTTTTCGTCCCAGGGGTTAGTGGTGCCGGCCTGCAATCAACCGAATACCCGCGCCGCCTGACCTGCCGTGGACGGCGCGGGTATCCTGTCCTCGCTGCGAGTGACGCGCGAGGTTCTGCTCACCCAGGCCAGGCACCCACGCCCATGGACCCGGCCGATGTGCAGAGTTGCGACGAACAATGCTGTTGCGAAGGCAAGAATGGCGTGGGCTGCCGGCGCCATGTCCTGCACCGGCAGCAAATCCGCTGCCATGGCGTTGCCCGGGTCGGCCAGAATTCCGATCCCCGACAGTATCGCCGTAGCGACGCCCACCCGCAGGAACCATCTTGCTGTCGACCGTTTCGCGCCCATCCTACTTTCGCAACGTTCGTTTCGTCGGGAGTGAATTTGGCGGGCGGCTGTATCGGGAAGATGCCGCCGGATGGGTCCGGCACGGCTTCAATTGTTGCAATGCTGTTGCGGATCCCTGCCGTGGCGGCCTCTTTTTCATCGATCGTGGGGTGAGGGAGGCGCGTCACGCCGTAGACCAGTGGCTTTCAGGGCCGTTCGCCTGCCAGTTTCCGGTAGCGGTTCGATCAGATTCTGAAACCGCGTGTATAAGTCATGAAACACAATCGAAACGAGAAACAAGCTCAAACGAAATGTTAATGAAACACGGAGCGCGCATAACGCTGCCCATCAGTTCAACGTCCGGCGCGGGCCGGCAGATGGAGCAAGACATGCAGTTCGTCCTTTCCGCCCGGTTCATCAACATCACGGCCGTCGCCATGACGGGTGCCGCACTTCTTCTTGGAGCCGGGCAGGGTGCTGCGCAGGCGGCGAGCAAGATCGTCGCCCGAGTGTCGATCGGCGAACAGCGGATGCATGTCATGATCGACGGGCGGACGACCTTCGTCTGGAAGGTCTCCACCGGCGGCAAGGGCTATGTCACGCCGAAGGGTTCCTACAAGCCGATACGCATGCACGAGATGTGGTACTCGCGAAAATACGACAACGCGCCGATGCCGCACTCGGTGTTCTTCAACGGCGGCTATGCCGTGCATGCCACCAGCCAGATCAACCGCCTCGGCCGGCCGGCGTCGCATGGCTGCGTGCGGCTGCATCCTGACCATGCCGAGGATTTCTACGAGTTGGTCGAGGCCTTCGGCTCGTCGAACACGAGCATCCAGATCGTCAAGTAGGCTCGCCGGCTATCCGGCTGGAGCTTCAAAGCCTGCCCAGGATCGGCCGTTGCGCCGTTCCCGGGTGGGCTTTTTGCTGCGCCGACTGTTCGGAAACCGATAGTTGCACGGCAGTGCACAATTTTCCCATGAGATATGCGGCGTCGCCGGATACATGTCCGCCATAGGTAAGAAAAACAAAGGATTTCAAGCAAGTCGCATCGATTTGCACGCCTGTGCAAAAAAATGGATAATCCGGATTGACACGGACGTACCGCGGATGGAATGAATATGCCAACAGGCACAGCGATGTGCCGTCCTGCCCGGAGAAGGGCGGGCGCGCCTGAAGCAAGGGCGGCGAGGAGCGCCGGACATAGTCCGGCCGAGCCCAGCCAGAGGCGCCCAGTGGAGGAGAATGCATGTTCGTGCCATCGCATGAAGGCCTGGCTCTGCGTCCGATGGACTGCGGCCGCGGCCATGGTCCCGGCCAGGCCGGCATCAGGAGGGGCGCTTCGTGAGCGGCCCTGCCCAGACATCAGCCCAAACATCGGCCAAGCCGGCGCCCGTGCGCCGCAACTCTGGCACATCGCGGCTTGCCGCGCCGACGCGAGGCCAGCGCCTGCGCTACCGGATGAAGGTGGCTCTGCGCGAGCCGACGACGATCATCGGCGTTTTGGCCGCGGCGCTGTTTGCCTATCTCATCGTCGTGCCGATCATCTCGATGCTGTCCGACGCGATGCGGGTGCAGTTCGGCGACGAGCGCCGCATCAAGCAGGATGTCGGCGAGCTCACCTGGTACTATATCGACCGCGTCTTCCTCTCGCGCATTTCGCACGACCTGTTCTGGGAACCGCTGGTCAACACGCTGAGCGTGGCAGCCGGCGCGATCGTACTGTCGATGCTGGTCGGCGGCACGCTCGCCTGGCTGCTCAGCCGTACCGATATGTTCGGCCGCCGCTGGTTCGCCACGGCCCTCATCGTGCCCTACATGCTGCCGGCCTGGACGTTTGCGCTGGCCTGGACGACCTTGTTCAAGAACCGCACCGTCGGCGGCCAGCCCGGCTGGTTGGAATCCATAGGTTTTTCGCCGCCGGACTGGCTGTCCTATGGCCAACTGCCGGTGACGATCATCCTGGCGCTGCACTATTCGCCTTTCGTCATCCTCTTGTTCGGCAATGCGCTGCGCCGCTTCGACTCGCAGCTCGAGGACTCGGCCCGCATCCTGGGCGCCAACAGGCTGACGGTGGCGAGCAAGATCATCATGCCGCTGATGCGCCCGTCGCTGATGTCGGCGATGGTTCTGATCTTCGCCAAGTGCCTCGGCGAGTTCGGCGTGCCCTACGTGCTCGGCCTGCCGGTCAATTTCGACGTGCTGGCGACCTCGCTCTACCAGAACATCTCATCGCGCCAGGTCGGCGTCGGTGCGGTGCTGGCCGGCGCCATCATGCTGATCGGCATCATCACCATCACCATCGATGCCCGGCTGATGCGGGAAGCGCGCCGCTTCGTGACCATCGGTTCCAAAGGCTCGATGAACCGGCTGAGCCCGCTCGGCATCCTGCGCATGCCGGCAACCGGTTTCGCCGCGCTGATGTTCGTGCTCAGCGTCGGCCTGCCGATCGGCACGCTTTTCCTGTCCACGATCATGCGGGTGCCGGGCCAGTTCAACCTCGACAATTTCACGCTCGACTACTGGATCGGCACCAACCTCAACACGGTGGCGCTACAGACCGGCATCCTGCTCAGCCCCGACCTGTGGAACGCGGCGTGGAACAGCCTGCGCATCGTCGGCGTCGCCTCGATCACATCCGGCATCCTCGGGTTGCTGGTCGGTTATGTCGTGGCGCGTACCCCGGTGAAGCCGCTCGGCACCTTCCTGCGCCAGGTGACGTTCCTGCCCTATCTGGTGCCGGGCATCGCCTTTGCGGCTGCCTATCTCTCGCTGTTTGCCGTGCCGCGCGGGCCGATCCCGGCGCTTTACGGCACGACGCTGATCCTGATGCTGGCGCTGATCGCCGACCAGATGCCCTATGCCTCGCGCGCCGGCATCGCGGCGATGACGCAGCTCGGCAAGGATCCGGAGGAGGCGGCGCAGATCGCCGGCGCCGGCTGGTTCCGCCGCATGACCTCGATCGTCATCCCGATCCAGAAAGGGTCGCTGACGACGGGCATCCTGCTGCCCTTCATCTCGGGCATCAAGGGCCTCAGCCTGTTCGTCGTGCTGGCCGTGCCGTCGACCGACGTGCTGACCACCTATTCACTCAGGCTCGTCGACTACCACTACACGCAGGCCGCCAACGCCGTCGTGCTCATCATCGCCGGCCTCGCCTATTTCGGCGCGCTGCTCGGCCAGAAGTTGACCAAGACCAATCTCGCGCAAGGACTGGGGAACTGACATGCCGAAGATCAACCTGAGCGGCGTCGAGAAGAACTACGGCGGCAACTCGGCCAATGCGGTGGCCGACCTCGACCTCGAAATAGGTGACGGCGAATTCATGTGCCTGTTGGGGCCCTCCGGCTGCGGCAAGACCACGACGTTGCGCATGATCGCCGGGCTGGAGCACCTGACGGCAGGCGAAATCCGCGTCGGGCCCCGCGTCGTCGACTCGGTCGTCGAGGGCGTGTTCGTGCCGCCGGAGCGCCGCGAGATGGGGCTGGTGTTCCAGAGCTACGCGCTGTGGCCGCATCTGACCATCGAGCGCAACACCGATTTCGGCCTGCGGCTGCGCAAGATGCCCAAGGCCGAGCGTGAGCAGCGCGTCGACCAGGTAATGAAGACGCTCGGCATCGAGAAGTACCGCGACCGCTACCCGTCGCAGCTGTCGGGCGGCCAGCAGCAGCGCGTGGCCTTGGCCCGCATGCTGGCGGTCAACCCGGAGGTGCTGCTGCTCGACGAGCCGCTGTCGAACCTCGACGCGGCACTTCGGCTCGAGATGCGCGCCGAGCTCAAGCGCCTGCACGCCGAGTTCAAGACGACGATCGTGTTCGTGACCCACGACCAGTGGGAAGCGATGACGCTCGCCACCACCATCGCCGTCATGAGCGAGGGCCAACTGCAGCAGGTCGGCACGCCCAACGACATCTACGACCGCCCGGCCAACCGCTTCGTGGCGCAGTTCGTCGGCAACCCGCCGATCAACATCGTCGAACTCGGCGATGCAAAGTCGGAGGTGTCGCGGCTGGCCAATGCCTATCTCGGCTCGCACTTCGCCGATCTACTGGATGCGGGCTCGATCGGCATCCGGCCGGAAGCGATCCGCCTTGCAGACGACGAGCGCGGCGTCTCGGAAGGGGCGCTGTCGGGCAAGGCCGAGGTGACCGGTATCCTGCCCACGGGCGGCAGCTGGATCATCGAGCTGACCGCCGCCGGCGAAAAGCTGTTCTTGACCACGCACCAATCGCCTGAGGTCGAGGTCGGCGAGGCCGTGACCTGGTGGGTCAAGCCCAAGGCTCTGCATGTCTTCGACAAGGCCGGCCAGCGCGTGGAGGCGGCAGACAGGCTGATGCGGCCGGCCAAGCTGCATTGAGAGGTTCGGCGGGCGGTGGAGGACCGTCCGCCGGAAATGAAGCAGGACTATCGGGAAACGAGACGGCCGGCATGGCGCCGGCCCGACAGAGGGAGGAAAAGATGAGCAGACATTTCGATGTGAAACGGCTCCTTGCTGCGACGGCGCTGGGCGTCGCTGCCGGCCTGTTTGCAAGTGCCGCTCAGGCCGAGGAGTTCGACCTCAACGCGCTGATCGAGGCGGCGAAGAAGGAGCCGCCGATCAATGTCTATTCCAGTACCGGCAAGATCGTGAAGCAGGCCGAGAACTTCACCAAGAAGTACGGCGTGCAGGCGACCGGCACCAAGGCCAATGCCGCAGCCCAGCTGGAGATGGTGATCCGCGAGGGCCAGGCCAAGAACGTGCAGGGCGACGTGATCCAGATCAGCGACGTGCCGGCTGGCGTGGCGCAACTGGTGCCGCAGGGCTTCGTCGACAGCTGGCTGCCGCCGGACCTCGCCGACAAGATCCCGGCGCAGTACCAGAACCCGCTGACCGTCTCCAACGAGGCCAACGTCTTTGCCTATAACACCCAGCTCAACGAAAGCTGCCCGGTCAAGAACATCTGGGAGCTGACGGAAGCCAAGTGGAAGGGCAAGCTCGCCATGCAGGACCCGCTGAACAAGGCGTCCTATGTCGACTGGTTCAACCAGATGGCGACCAATGCCGACGACAAGGTGGCTGCGGCCTACAAGGAATATTTTGGCAAGGATCTGGTGACCGACGAGGAGGGCGCTACCGCGGCCTGGGTCAAGGCGCTGGCTGCCAACGGCCCGCTGTTGACCGACGCCGATGAAGGAGCTGCGCAGGCTGTCGGCGCACCCGACCAGAAGGAACAGTTCATCGGGCTGATCAGCTCGGCCAAGTTCCGCAACAACCAGGACGTCGGCTCCAAGCTCGGCCTGTGCACAGGGCTCAAACCCTTCGCCGGCTGGATGTATCCGAGCCTCGGCTTCATCGCCAAGGGCACCGACAGCCCAAACGCTTCCAAGCTGTTCATCCACTACCTGATGACCGAGGAAGGCATCGCACCGCAGGCGGCCGACGGCAAGATGTCGACCAACAGCGACGCCAAGCTGCCTGACGACGAGCCCTCAGGCATCGGCAAGGCGCTGGACCAGATCTTCCCCTACGACTCGGCGTCGGCCCAGGGCGACTGGGACGCGCGCCAGGATTGGCAGGACCTGTGGCGCATCAACTACAAGAAATAGTGCTTGCGATTGCGCGCCCGGCGTTCGGCCGGGCGCGTTTCAGCCGGATTTTTCGGGAGGAAACAATGAAGCCGGCATTTGAAACGAGTAGGAAAGTTGCACTGGCGACGACGGCGCTGGCCGGGATGATGGCAGCTAGCGTGATGGCGTCGGCACCGGCGCGCGCCGAGGCCTTCGACCTCAATGCGCTGGTCGAAGCGGCGAAGAAGGAAGCGCCGATCAACATCTACGACAGCACCGGCAAGATCGTCGAAATGGCCGAGAACTTCACCGCCAAATACGGGGTGAAGGCGACCGGCATCAAGGTGTCGGCGAGCGCGCAGCTGGAGATGATCGTGCGCGAGGGCCAGGCCAAGAACGTCAAGGGCGACGTGGTGCTGATCACCGATGCGCCAGCAGGCCTTGCGCAGCTGCTGCCGCAGAAATTCGTCGAGAGCTACCTGCCGCCGGACATGGCCGACAAGATCCCGGCCAAGTTCCAGGACCCGCTGGCGATCACCACCAATGCCAGCGTCTGGGCCTACAACACGGAAGTCCATGACGCCTGCCCGGTGAAGAACATCTGGGAGCTCACCGACCCCAAGTGGAAGGGCAAGGTCGCCTTCTACGATCCATTGTCGAAGGGCACCTATCCCGACTGGTTCAACCAGACGGCGACGCATGACGACGACAAGATGAAGGCCGCCTACAAGGCGCATTTCGGCAAGGAGATCGAGGTCGGCGAAGACAGCGCCACGGCCGCCTGGGTCAAGGCCTTCGCCGGCAATGCCCCCCTGCTTTCCGACTCCGACGATGCAATATCGGAAAGCGTGGGTGCGCCGGGCCAGAAGGAGCCGTTCTTCGGACTGATGAGTTCGGCCAAGTTCCGCGACAATGCCGACAAGGGCTTCAAGCTCGGCCTGTGCGAGGGGCTGGAGCCATGGCCGGGCTGGACTTACGTCAAGCTCGGGCTGATCGCCACCGGCACCAAGAGCCCGAACGCGGCCAAGCTGTTCATCCACTACATCCTGACCGAGGAAGGCATCGCGCCGCAGGTGAAGGACGGCAAGCTGCCGACCAACCCTGATATCGGCCTGCCCGCCGATGAGCCCTCGGGCATCGGCAAGGTGCTGGACAGGTTGCAGCAATACGACGCCTCGACGGCACTCGAAGACTGGGATGCGCGCCAAGATTGGCAGGATCTGTGGCGCCTCGCCTACAAGAAATAGCTTCCCGGTGGCTAGGGACGGGGCCCTTCTCCTTCGGCTCCGTCCCGCTTTTTTCCACTGGCAAATGGAGATTTGATGATGTCGAAAAGTTCGGGGCGAAAGCTCGCGCCACCCAGGGCACTGCTGCTCGATTTCGGTGGTGTGATCGTGTCGACGGCGCATCTGCCGGGCTGGCAGGCGCGGCTGGCCGGGCACGTACGCGGCCTGCTCGACAAGGCCGGCATGGCGGCGCCCGAACTTTCGGCCGAGCAGATCGCCGATGACATCAAGGCAGGTGGCGTGGCCGACTCGCATTGGAAGAATGCGATGTCGCGGCCGTTGGCACCGCGCGAACTGCGGCACGAGGAGTTCTGGGGAGATTTCGTTGCCGGCGACTGGCCGCAACAGGCGCGGGACGTCGTCGTCGCCGAGGCCTACGATCTCTGCTGCAAGATGGGCAACTGGAAGAGTGAGCGCATCCTGCGCAGCGGCATGCTCGACCTGCTCGATGCGGCGGACGCGGCCGGCGTGCCGGTGGGCATCGTCAGTAATGCGTTGTGCGGCAAGGTGCATGTCGACTTCCTCGACGCCCACGGGCTGACCGCGCGGTTCGCCACGGTCGTCCACAGCGACGAGGTGAAGGTGCGCAAGCCCAACCCGGAAATGATCTGGCTGGCGACGCGGGCGCTTGGCATCGAGCCGTCCGAGGCCTGGTATGTCGGCGACAATTTTGACCGCGACGTGCTGTGCGGCAAGCGTGCCGGCATCGGCGGCAACATCCTGATGGAAGACAAGGGAACTTACGATCTGCCCTACGAGCTGAAGCTCAAGCCGGACGCCATCGTTGCCGATCCGGTCGGGCTGCTCGGTCTGTTCCGTGAAGCCACGCGCGGGATTGCGGCATGATCGAAATAGACGAATCGAGGCGCCTGCGGGCGGTCGCCGAACAGGCATCGCAGCTGATGCGCGAGCCGCTTTTGGCGGCATTCCGCTCCAACATGGCGGTCGACTACAAGGTCGACCTGCACGACGTGGTGACCAGGCACGACAAGGAAGCGGAGGTGGCGATCCGCGCCTTCATCCTCGGCGAGGTGCCCGACTCCGTCGTGGTCGGCGAGGAGGCCGGCGAGAGCGGTGTGGGCCGGGTGCGCTGGTATGTCGATCCGATCGACGGCACCTCGAATTTCGCCCGCGGATTTGCCTTCTGGTGCGTTTCGGTCGGGGTTGCGATCGATGGCGAGATCGTCGCCGGCGCGGTCTACGACCCTGTCGCCGGCATGCTGTTTTCGGCCGATCTTTCCGGCGCCTGGCTGAACGGCGAGCCGCTGCAATCGCGCGCCATAGCCGACGAACGCCATGCAACGCTGATCACCGGCTATCCGGTGGCGCGCGACCTCAGGCTCGACGGACGCGAACAGGCGCTGGCGAATTTCGGCGTGCTGGCCGAGACGTTTTCGACATTGCGCCGGCCAGGCAGCGGGGCGCTCAGCCTCTGCCATGTCGCAGCGGGCTGGGTAGATGCCTCCGCCGGGTTCGGCTCCAACCCATGGGATGTGGCGGCGGCGGTTCTCATTCTCAAGCAGGCTGGGGGCAGTTATCACCCCCTGACCCTCGGCAAGGTGGGCGCCGGCGTGCCTGATTTCATGTGCCCGGGCTATGTCGCGCTCGGCGACGGCGCCGACTATCCGACACTGATGCGGGTGGCTCGCGAAATCTCTGATGGCCGCGAGGCCGCGAAGGCCGCCAGGCCGAAACTTTCGATGGCGGGAAGCGTGGCATGAGCGTGTCCGGCACGGCTGTGCATCGGCGGTCACGTTGCTATCCCATGATCTTCGGTGCATCGGCAAAACATTATTCATCCTGCGGCGTTGACGAATTTGCACACGTGTGCAATCTGACCCCGGAAATCACCAATGAGCATTGACATGACCGTTCACGCAGTCGCCCCAAAGCCTGATGCCGAAGCTGAGCTGGACCGGCGTGCCGCCTTCTGCCGCGAGATTGCAAGGTCCGCAGGTGCGGTGGCGCTCGACGGCTTCAGGAACAGGACGCCGGGCTTCGGCATGAAGGGGCCGCAGGATTTTCTGACCGAGACCGATGCGGCGGTGGAGCGCCACCTCAAGGCGCGCATCGCGGAGGCGTTTCCCGAAGACGGCTTCCTCGGCGAGGAAACCGGTGGCGCGATCAAGTCCGACGTGTGGGTCGTGGACCCGATCGACGGCACGGCAAATTTTGCCCGCGACATCCCGCATTTCTGCATCTCCATCGCCTTCGTGCGCAATGGCGAGATCGAGATCGGTGCGATCTACAATCCGGCGCTCGACGAGTTCTACTTCGCCAGGCGGGGCGAGGGCGCGACTCGCGACGGCAAGCCGATCTCGGTATCCAAGACCCGCGATTTCGACGCCGCCTGCGTCGAGTTCGGCTGGTCGAACCGCAAGACAAACAAGCGCTACCTCGAAGTGCTGTCCAACATCCTGGAGCGCGGCGCCAATGTACGGCGCGGCGCCTCCGGCGCGCTCGGCCTCGCCTATGTCGCCGACGGCCGCTCCGATGCCTATGCCGAACTTCACATGCATGCCTGGGACTGCCTGGCCGGGCTTCTGCTGGTCAAGGAAGCCGGCGGCGTGGTCGCACCGTTTCTTTCGCTCGACGGCCTGACCAAGGGCGGGGCGGTGCTGGCAGCGGCACCGGGCGTGGCACAAGGCATCAGCGAAGCAACGGGCATCAGCCTCGAAGGCGCGCGCTGACGGCCGCCGGACAACGACAAACGGAAGGCCGAACAGCCATGGACATGACCAGCCCGCGCTATGAGCGCCCGGCGCTCAGCCTGATCGAGCGCGACGTCGCCGGCTACGGCGTCGACATCTATGTCGGCGGCATGGATGGCGCGGGCGATCTCGAATTGCTCCGGCAAAAGAACATCACGACCGTGGTGAACTGCGCCGTCAATCTCGACTTCAACTATGCGACCGAGCCTTTCGGCGAAGGCGAGGCGGCGGACGCCATCTACGGTGTCGGCGCGGTGCGCTACTACAAGCTCGGCCTGATCGACGGGCACGGCAACCCCGAGACCATGATGCTGTCGGGCTTTTACCTGCTGCGCGGGGCCCTCAGCCAGGTGCTGCCGGAGAAGGCGACCTATCGCCGGCGCGAGAAGGGCAATGTGCTGGTCAATTGCCGTGGCGGCCGCAGCCGCTCGGTGTCGCTGGTCGCACTCTTCCTGCATGTCGAGATGCCCGAGAAGTTCCCGACGCTGGACGATGCGCTGAACCATGTGCGCACCCAGCGCGAGCTGCGCCGCGACGAATGGCACGAGGCGCCCAAGCCGATGCTGGTCGAGGCCGCTCGCAAGGCGGCGCAGTGGATCGCGATGATCGACAAGGGATTGCCGGCGCCGGTCTTGGTCGCCCAGGACTGACGGCGAGGCCGTTCGCAGAGAGAATGAAATGAAGATTGCCGTCATCGCCGACCCGCATTTCCACGACATCGACTATCGCCAGGGCGTGGGGCGTGGGGACCAGGTGGCGGTGCGGACGCTGGCCGACACCAACGCCTCGACGCGTGTCTTCAACGAAAGCTTCCATGCCACCAAGGCGCTGCTTGACGACATCGTCCGGCGCGGCATCTCGCTGGTCGTCGTTGCCGGCGACCTGACAGACGATGGCCAGCAGTCGACGATGGTCGCGGCGACGGCGCTGCTGGCCGACTATTCCCGGCGGTTCGGCCTGCGCTTCGTGGCGACTGCAGGCAATCACGACCTCTACGCCATCCACGGCCGGCACCAGAGCAAGCGGTTCCTCAACACAGACGGCTCGCACACGTTGGTGACCAGCGATCCCGCCATGGAACAGGGCGACTCCGTCGAGCGCATCGTCTCGGACGAGATGTATTGCGGTGGCTATGGCGCCGCGATCCCGGCGATGGGCGCCTATGGTTTCTTTCGCAGCGAAGGCGACCTGCACTGGGAGTGCCCGTTCGGAACCGACGACAGGCTGGAGGCGCGGGCTTTCGAGATCGTTTCGGCCGATGGCCGGACTGTGAGGCGCATGGTCGATGCCTCATTCCTGGTCGAGCCGGTGGAAGGCCTATGGCTGCTATGCATCGATGCCAATGTGTTCGAGCCGAAGGATGGCGACCTCGATTCGAGGCTGGAGAAGAGCTATCACGACAGCACCGATGCCGGCTGGAACTCGATGCCGCGCAACAAGGGTTTCGTGCTCGACTGGATGAAGGACGTTGCCGCACGCGCCAACGCAGCCGGCAAGCGGCTGATCGCATTCTCGCATTATCCGATCATCGATCCGCTCAACGGTACCTCGGCCGACGAGGCGAAGCTGCTCAACGACACCAGCTTCCTGCGCCGCACGCCGGGGGCGGAAGTGTCGCGTGCTGCGGCGGCGACCGGCATCAAGGTGCATTTCAGCGGGCACCTGCACATCAACGACACCGCCGTCTTCCGTGACGGCGACGACTGGCTGGTCAACATCGCCGTGCCGTCGATGGTGGGTTTTCCGCCCGCTTACAAGATCGTCGAGATGGACGGCGAGCGGTTGGAGGTCGAGACGGTCATCATCGCCGATGTGCCGGGACACGACGCGGCATTTCCATACTACCGCATCGAGGCTGCGCGGGAGAGAACGTCGGCCGCGGTGACGGAAGCGGAAAACCACGCTGATTTCCTGAGCCGCCATCTCGCGGAGATGGTCAGGCACCGCTACCTGCCCAAGGAATGGCCGCGGGATCTTGCGGCGCTGGTGCCGCAACTGAACCTAGGCGATCTCGATCGGCTGGCCGGCACTACGGTGCCGCTGACGTCGGGCGACGCCTTTACCTTCCTGGCCTCTGCCGGCGAACCGGACGCGCCGGACTGGCAAGGGCTGCCGCTTTTCGAAATGGTGGTCGACTGGTACAGGCTGCGCAAGGGACGCGAGGTGGCGCTCGATTTCATCGATCCGGCGCGCATCGCCGCCTATCGCCATCTGGCTGGACGGTTCGCCGCCGGCGCGTGGCCGGAGGGCTGCCTGCAGGACCGGCTGGCATCGTTCATGCAGATGATGATGGACTGGCTGGCCAGCGCGCCGTCACGCGACTTCTCGGTCGACCTTGCGACCGGCGAAGTGACCTCAAAGAATCACTTGGGCCGGACGGTTTTGCGCCAGACCGGGTCGGCGTGAAAGCAGACGCGGCCGCCTTGCGCAGGCTCGGGGTCGTCGCTGTCGAGCAGCTTGGTGATATGGTCGGCCACCTGGTCGATCGGCTGGCGGAAGGTGGTCAGTTGGTAAGACGCCCAGCCCGCCTGCTCGATGTCGTCGAAGCCGACGACGCACAGCTCGGCCGGCACGTTCATGCCGAATTCGACGCGCGCAGCATCCATGAAACCGCAGGCAAGCAGGTCGGTGACGCAGAAGGCGGCATCGGGCCGGTCCGAGCCGCTGAGCAGCAGGCGCCCTGCTTCGAAGCCCGCGCCATAGCCGGTGGGCCCGGCGCGGGTGATGGTGACCGACAGGCCGGCCTCGCCGGCCGCAGCCTCGAAGGCGCGCTCGCGGGCAACCAGGCTCGGCGTGCCGGCTTGCGACGACACCACGGCGATGCGGCGGCAGCCGGCGCGATGCAGCATATGGAAGGCTTCACGGGCCGCGGCCGCATTGTCGACGGTGATGTTTTCGGGGCCGTCGAGATGGTCGTCGCGGTTGATCAGGATGACGTGCTGGCCGCTGTTGATGCAGGTGTTGATGAGCGAGGCTGGCGGGGTGCCTGACAGAACCACGGTGGCGTTGGCGCGGTAGTTCAGCGTCTGGCGCAGCGCCGCATCGACGCTGTCGCTGTCGCCAGAGGTGTTGATGACCATGGCGACGCGGTTGATGGCCTGCAGGCGCCGCGTGATCGCGTCGAGCAGGCGTGAATGATAGGGCGTGTTGATGTCGGCGCCGATGAGGCAGACGATGCCGCTGTCCTCGTGGATCAGGCTGCGGGCGAGATGGTTGACGTGATAGCCGAGTGTCTCGGCAGCCTCGAGCACCTTCTTGCGGGTGGTCTCGGAAACGCTGGCGCCATCGGTGAAGGTGCGGGAGACGGCCGAGCGGGAAACGCCAGCGAGTTCGGCGACCTGCTGGGCGCTTACGAATGACCTGCCCGGCTTCAGTTCGGACATCGACGGCTCCAGTTTGGGTCGGTCGTCAAACCAATTTTTGGCTTTGCACAAATGTGCAACGGCTGCACCCTGATACAATCGGATTTGACCGCCTGCAATGCTGCAACTGGAATCTTGCAGCCGCAAATGCTGCATCGGGATTCGAGCGGCCGCTCAGGCCAGCTCTGCCTCGGGCTGGACCAGATCGGCGACGGTGAGGCCGCGGATCAGGGTCGAAAGCTCGGGCTCGTCGATCAGCACGGCCGCATCCGACGGCGTCAGCCAGGCGCGCTGACGTACCCCGGCTTCCTGCCATGCGTCGAGTTCCTCGGAGACGTCGATGAGATAGGCGGTGACCTCGACATGGACGAAGCTGGTCGACAGCCGCTTCCAGTAACAATAGCTGCCGGCTGGCCTTTTCAATGCCTTGCCACGTACGCCGGCTTCCTCGCGGGCCTCGATGAGCGCGGCCTGGCGGCCGCTCTTGCCCTTCATCGGCCAGCCCTTGGGCACGATGAAACGGCGCGTGCCGCGCGAGGTGACAAGCATGACCTCAAGCTCGCCGGCCTCGTTCACACGGAACGGGATGGCAGCGACCTGGGCGATGATCTCGCCCTTGTTCGCCTTGCGGATGGTCTTCTTGTCCTTCGGCATTTTTGCCCGCTTGTTCCTTTGCATGTGCCGAAGCGCTGTCGGCTTTGTTTGTAACACCTCGGCCCGTTTGGGTTCATGACGCTTAAGATAGTGCAATGAACACGATTGCAAAATGCGTAAAAACCACTCACTCTGCAACAGGCCAAAACGACATCAGATCGTTAGACGGCGAAAAAGATGGAGGGAACTGCAATATGAAGACTGCCCTTTTGCGTTCGGCCGCGCTGGCCGCGTTGATGATGGCCGGCGGCGCGTCGGCGCAGGCTGAAAGCCTGACGCTCTATTGCAGCGCTGACGAGGCCTGGTGCCAGCAGATCAAGACCGGCTTCGAGGAAAAGACCGGCATCACCGTCGACATGACGCGCAAGAGTTCGGGCGAGACCTATGCCCAGGTGCGTGCCGAAGCGAGCAACCCGAAGGGCGATGTGTGGTGGGGCGGCACCGGCGATCCGCATCTGCAGGCCGCCGAGGAGAACCTGACCGAAGAGTATATCTCGCCGATGCGCGGCGAACTGCACGACTGGGCGATCAAGCAGGCCGAGGCCGCCGGCAACAAGACCATCGGCGTCTATTCGGGCGCGCTTGGCTTCGGCTACAACAAAGATCTTCTGGCCAAGAACGGCCTGCCCGAGCCGAAGTGCTGGGCGGATCTGACCAAGGCCGAATTCAAGGGCCAGATCCAGATCGCCAACCCGAACTCGTCGGGCACCGCCTATACGACGCTGGCAACGATGGTGCAGCTGATGGGCGAGGACAAGGGCTTCGACTACATGAAGGCCCTGCACGCCAACATCAACCAGTACACCAAGTCAGGCTCGGCGCCGATCAAGGCTGCGGGCCTCGGCGAAACCACAGTCGGCATCGTGTTCATGCACGATGCCGTGGCCCAGACGGCGGCCGGCTTCCCGATCGTCACGGTGGCACCCTGCGAGGGCACCGGCTATGAGATCGGCTCGATGTCGCTGATCAAGGGCGCCCGCAATGCCGAGGCGGCCAAGAAGTTTTACGACTGGGCTCTTTCGGCTGAGATGCAAGGCAAGGCCAAGGACGTGAAGTCGTTCCAGCTGCCTTCGAACAAGACGGCTGCCGTGTCCGAGCTGACGCCCGACCTGTCGACGATCAAGCTGATCGACTACGACTTCAAGAAGTACGGCTCGAGCGAAGAACGCAAGCGGCTGCTTTCAAAGTGGGACACGGAAGTCTCGACGCTGCCGCAATAATAGATGCGCTCCCGCGACTTTAGCGGCGGCCTGCACCCGACCGTCATCCTTTGGGTGGCGGTCGGATTGCTCGGCTTTGCCGTGCTCCCCTGGTACGGCGTCGAAGACGGGTTCTTCGGCTTGTCCTGGCTGTTCGAGGGCTATCCCCTCGACAGTGAGTTCGCGCCCGCGCTGATCCTCAATCTCAAGGGGGAGAAGCTGTGGCTGGCACCGCTCGGCCTGCTGCTGGCTACGCCGCTGCTTTTGTGGGGCCGCAGGAAATCCGATCCACTGTTCGGCAGGCTGCTCGTTGCGATAGGCGCGGCGGGCTTTGCCTGGCTGCTGTTCCAGGGCTTTGCCATAGGCCTGCGCGGCTGGCAGTTCGGCTGGCTGCACAGCCTGTTCGGCGATCTCGACGACCGCCAGTTCGGCATGGGCTACGGCGCGCTGCTGGTGGGGCTGGCCTTCCTGTTCCTGTTCTCGCTCGGGTTCGCGGCGCGCGGCGCGGTCGGCGGCGACGTCTTCGTGGTCTCGACCATCGCCTTCGTAGTGGCGTCGGTCGGCCTGTTCATCTTCATGCCGATCCTGCAGATGCTGGCAAATGCGCTGATCACGGAGGACGGCACCTATTCGTTGACGACCTTCCTCGGCAAGCTGTTCAGCGCGCGGCTGTGGAGCCTCGACTGCCTTGCTGGCGGCAGCCGTTGCGGAGTCGCCTGGAATTCGCTGTTCCTCGCCGTGCTCGTGGGCGTGCTGACGACCGTGCTGGGCCTCGTCTTCGCACTGATGGTGACGCGCACGGGCTTCCGCTATGGCAAGCTGCTCAGGGCGCTGACGGTGCTGCCGATCATCACGCCGCCTTTCGTCATCGGCCTCGCCATCATCCTACTGTTCGGCCTGTCGGGCGCGGTGACGCAGACGTTCTCGGAGCTGTTCGGCATCCAGCCGACGCGCTGGATCTACGGCCTACCCGGACTGCTGATCGCCCAGCTTCTGGCCTTCACGCCGATCGCCTTTTTGGTGCTGATCGGGGTGGTCGAGGGCGTCAGCCCGTCGATGGAGGAGGCGGCGCAGACGCTGCGCGCCAACCGCTGGCAGACCTTCTGGACGGTGTCGCTGCCGTTGATGCGGCCGGGCCTCGCCAACGCCTTCCTGCTCGGCTTCATCGAGAGCATGGCCGATTTCGGCAACCCGCTGGTGCTGGGCGGCAATTTCGACGTGCTGTCGACGGAGATCTTCTTTGCCATCGTCGGCGCGCAGAACGACGAGGCGCAGGCGGCGATCCTGGCGCTGGTGCTGCTCGCCTTCACGCTGCTCGCCTTTTATGCCCAACGTTTCTGGCTCGGCAAGAAGTCCTACACGACGATGTCGGGCAAGGGCGACGCCGGCGTCCACCCGGAGCTGCCCACCGGCCTGAAGCGCGCCGTCTACGGCGCTGCCGGCTTCTGGGTCGCGTTCACCATCTTCATCTATGCGACGATCTTCTATGGCAGCTTCGTCAAGCTCTGGGGCGTCGATCACAGCCTGACCTTCGCCCATTATGTGAAGGCCTTCGCGGTGGGCTGGAACGAGTTCGGCATCCACTGGAAGGGCTCGGCCTGGAGCTCGTTCTGGACGACGCTGCAGATCGCGCTGATCTCGTCGCCGCTGACGGCGGCCATCGGTCTGCTCACCGCCTATCTTCTGGTGCGGCAGAACTTTGCCGGCAAGAACGCCTTCGAGTTCGGCACCATGCTGTCCTTCGCCATTCCGGGCACGGTGATCGGCGTCAGCTACGTGATCGCCTTCAACGTGCCGCCGATCGAGCTGACCGGCACCGGCATCATCCTCGTTCTGTCCTTCATCTTCCGCAACATGCCGGTGGGCGTGCGGGCGGGCGTGGCGTCGATGTCGCAGATCGACAAGAGCCTTGACGAGTCGTCGCTGACCTTGGGTGCCAATTCATGGCAGACCTTCCGCAAGGTGGTGCTGCCCTTGCTCAGGCCCGCGATCGTTGCCGCACTGGTCTATTCCTTCGTGCGTGCGATGACGGCAATCAGCGCCATCATCTTCCTGGTCAGCGCCCGCTACGACATGTCGACGAGCTACATCGTCGGCCGCGTCGAAAACAACGAATACGGCATTGCCATTGCTTACTCGGCCGTGCTGATCGGCGTCATGCTGGTGGTGGTCGGGCTGATGCAGCTTGTGGTCGGGCGGCGCAACATCGGCCGGCGCGGGCAACATGGGGATCCGCAGTCCGGCGGCTGGCGCTCCAACGTCAGCCTGCCTGCGCGCAACCAACCGGCATTTTCTGGAGGCGGCTGATGGCTGAGATCAAGAGCAACGCCGCTTCGGTGGAGTTCCGCGAGGTCACCAAGGTCTACGGCAAAAGCCCGGTGCCGGCGGTCAACAACGTGTCGTTGTTCGTCGAGGCCGGCAAGCTGGTCACTTTGCTCGGCCCCTCCGGCTGCGGCAAGACGACGACGCTGCGCATGATTGCCGGGCTGGAGATGGCGACGCGGGGGCAGATCCTGATCGGTGGTGCCGATGTCACCCATTTGCCAGCGACAGACCGCGACGTGTCGATGGTGTTCCAGTCCTATGCGCTGTTTCCGCATATGACGGTCAACGAGAACGTCGAGTACGGGCTTAAGTTCTCCGGCTTCGCCAAGAAGGAGATCGGTGATCGCGCCCGCGCCGGGTTGGAGCTGGTGGGGCTTTCCGGCTACGGCAGCCGCTTGCCGAGCGAGCTGTCCGGCGGCCAGCAGCAGCGCGTGGCCGTGGCGCGCGCGCTGGTGCTCGAGCCACAGGTGCTCTTGTTCGACGAGCCGCTGTCCAATCTCGACGCCAAGCTGAGGCGCCGGGTGCGCGAGGAGATCCGCGACATCCAGACCAAGCTCGGGCTGACGGTGGTCTATGTCACCCACGACCAGGAGGAGGCGCTGGCCGTCTCCGATCGCATCATCGTCATGAACAATGCCGTCATCGCCCAGGACGGCACGCCGCGCGAACTCTACGACGCGCCGGCGGATGCCTTCGTCGCCGACTTCATCGGCGAGGCCAACATCTTCGACTGCGAGATTTCAGCGGTGGCGGACGGCATGGCGAGCGTGCGGTTGGGTGGGTTGGAGACCAAGCTTGACGCGCGCGGCATGGCGCCGGGGCCTGCCAAGCTCGCCGTGCGGCCGAGCCGCATCGAGATCAAGCCGGCAGGCAGCCCGCGCACGATCCCCGGCCGGCTGGACAAGGTGACCTATGTCGGCTCCGACCTGGAGTTCATGGTCGGCACAGAGTTCGGCGAGGTGTTCGCCGTGTCGTCCGATGTCGATGCGCCGTTCGTGCCTGGGCAGGAGGTTGGCATCGGCTTTGCCGCGCGCGGACCGGTGCTGATCAGGGGGTAGGGATCTCTGGCTTGATTGGGCTATCCAAACCGTTTCAGTGTTAAGGGCACGGCAAGGCCACTGCTGATCCGGTCCAAGTTGTTTCGGCCAAGCGGCGAAGTGCCTAAACGAAGCTCTGCGCTGCCGCCGCGATGGCGACGTAGCGCGTCAGCTTGGCGATGCTGACGAGAGAAAGAAAGCTCCACAGCGGCTCCTTCAGCGTGCCGGCGATCAGCGTCAGCGGGTCGCCGATGATCGGCACCCAGGAGAGCAGCAGCGACCAGCGGCCGTAGCGGCGATACCAGCTTTCGGCGCGCGCAAGCGCTGCCGGGCTGGCCGGAAACCAGCGGCGGTCCTTGAAGCGCTCGACCTGTCGGCCGAGCACCCAGTTGACCAGCGATCCCAGCACATTGCCGATGGTTGCGACGGCAATCAGCAAGGCAAGCGAATGGCCGCCATTGAGGATCAGCCCGGCGAGCACGGCCTCGGACTGCGCCGGCAACAGCGTCGCGGCCGCGAAGGCCGCGACGAAGAGGCCGCCATAGGCGGCGAGGCCGGTCATGCTGCGGTCCTGCCCGGCAGCTTACTGGGTCGCCCTGCCGGAAAGGCCGTCGATGATCGGGCAATCGGGCCGATCATCGCCGTGGCAGTTGTGGACGAGGTGGCGCAGCGTGTTGCGCAGCTCGGTCAGTTCGGCGAGCTTGCGGTCGATCTCGACCAGCTTGATCTCGGCGATGGCCTTGACGTCGGCGCTCTCGCGCTCCTTGTCGCCATAGAGCGACAGCAGCTGTCGGCATTCCTCGACCGAAAAGCCCAGGCTGCGCGAGCGCTGCAGGAAGCGCAGGCGGTGCACGTCCGACATCGAATAGTCGCGATAGCCATTGCCGGCGCGATCGGGACGCAGCAGGCCGATGTCCTCGTAGTAGCGGATGGTCTTGGCCGGCAGGCCCGACTTTTCCGAAGCAGTACCAATGTTCATCTTTCACTCCTTGAGCGATCTTCGAATGATATAAGGCTTCCAGTAACTGGAAGTTCAAGGGGCTGGCGAAAACGTGATGCAGGCCGGCGCGCGTAGCGCCGGCCTGCTGTTCAAATCAATCGTCGTAGGCCATCGAGGTCATCATGCCACCGGCCATGTGGTAGAGATGGTGGCAGTGCAGCGCCCACTTGCCGGCGTTGTCGGCGTCGAAGGCGATGGTCACCATGCCCATGTTGGCCGGCACCAGAACCGTGTCGCGCATCGCACCGGCAAAGCGTTTTCCGTTGACCGCGACCACCTGGAAGAGATGGCCGTGCAGGTGCATCGGGTGCGACATGGTGGTGTGGTTCATGAAGGTCAGCTCGAAGCGGTCGCCGCTCTTCACCGCCAACGGCTTGTCCTGGCCATGCATGGCGCCGTCGAGCGTCCAGACATAGTTGGGTCCTTCGCCCAGCATCATGGTGTGCTGGCGCGTGGCCGCCTTTTCGGCTAGTGGCTTTGCCGCCCGCAGCCTCTGTTCGAGCTCTATGCCAACGGCAGGGAAGTCCTCGTCCGCCATGTCGGCCAGCTTGCCAACCGACGCGCCCTTGGCGGCGAGCACCACGCCGGTGCGCATGCGCCCACCTTCCTGCACGGCGAAAACGGGCCAGGCCGAAGCTTCCTTCGGCAGCTCGAGTACGATGTCAAGGCGCTGCGCCACCGCGAACTCGAAGCGCGAGCCTTCGACCGGTTCCACCGGCATGCCGTCGACGGCGATCAGCCTGCCCGTGAGCTTGCCGAGGTCGAGCCACATGTTGGTGCTGGCCGCACCGTTGATGAGGCGCAGCCGCACGCGCCCGCCCGGCTCGACGGGGAACACTTCGGGGTCGTCGAGGGTACGGTCGTTGGCGAGCAGGGCATCATACTGCACGTCCTGTAGGTGAGACATGCCATCCATCTGGCCGCCCATCTGCATGCCGCCCATGTTCATCGAGCCATGGTCCATGCCGCTCATTTGTCCGCCATCCATCGCCATGCCCGGCATGTTGTGGCCTTCATGGCCGCCTGTTGCCGGGGCGGGTGCAGGCGCCATAGCGCCCATGTCGTGGCCACCGGTCTGTAGTTCGGCCAGGATCTCCCGGGGATCGCGGAAGGTGAAGTCGTGGAACAGCACCACGACCTCCTGCATGTCCTGGCCTGCCTCGGCCGGATCGCGCACGATCAGCGGAGCAGCAAGCATCAACTGCTCCTGCAACCCGAAATGCGAGTGCATCCAGAAGGTGCCGGCGCGGGCCACGGGGAAGTCGTAATCGTGGCTGCCGCCGTCGGGGATAGGCTCCTGCGAGATGCCTGCGACGCCGTCCTGCTGCCAGGGCGGGGTAAGACCGTGCCAGTGGATGACGGTCGGTTCGCCGATGAGGTTCTTCAACGTGACGCGGAAGTTCTCGCCGGCATTCATGACAAGGCCCGAGCTGCCATCGGCCTGGGTGAGGCCGAAGACGTTGGCCGCCTTGCCCTTGACCTCGATGACGCGCTTGCCTGCCGCGATGACCTTGTGCCCGTCGGCGCGTGCCGGGCGGGCGGGAAGCAGGAGAGAGGGAACCGCAGCAACTGAAAGCGTGGCGGCGGATGCCGTCAGAAACCTGCGGCGTGAAAGGGTTTTCATTTTCTAAAGTCTCCAAAAACTGAAAGAGTTCCGGCTCTTGGGCGAGCCGGATCGGGCGCGTTGCAGCGCCTGTCAGTTCAGGCGACGGATGGTGGCCGGGGGTGAGGCGAGGCTATTGCCCCGTAAAGGGGTTCGGTCGTCGCGGGATGCGGCGAAATGGTTGCCAGGTCGGGGAAGACTGTGGGCAGGGGCAGGGGTGCGCAATAGCTGCACGACGCCACACATTGAGCAAGGCAGGCATTGCCATCGACGTCCTGCGAATTGTCGCCGCAACAGGCGCCGTCGGCTGCCTTGGCGTGATGCGACATCGTTTGGGTGGCATGCGGCTGGTGCTGGCTGCTGGCCGGGTGGGCAGAGGCTGCCTGACCGAGTGCGAGGAAGAAGAGGAGCAGCAGCGGCAGCATCAGGCGCAGGGCGCTCGATGCCCTGGGCCTGCCGTACGCCATCACGACAGCACGCGCGCCAGCCTGCCCGCGCTGGCCAGCGCGCCCGGGGTGGTTCGTCATGTGCCGCATTGAATGCATGTCCTATCAATGGGTACTGGACTCGCCTTGGTCAAGCGGCGTTGTTGTCGCTTTCCTCAGGCGTGAAGAAGACGTCGGCGTGAATGTCGGCTGCCAAAACCCCGCTTGCGCCTAGAACGGCCATGGCTGAGTCGACCATGGCCGGAGGGCCGGCGACATAGGCCTTGGCGCCGGCAAGGTCGCGGTGATCTTGCGCGAGCGCGTCTGAAACGTAGCCGCTGCGGCGACCATCCGAGGCATCCTGCGAAAGCACCGGTACAAAATTCAGGTTGGGGAACCTCTGCGCCAGCGCCCGGAAATACGCGATCAAATAGAGGTCACGCTCGGCGCGGGCGCCGAAATAGAGATGGATAGGCGCGTCGAAGCCGCCATGCAGCGCCGTCTCGACGATCGACTTGATCGGCGCGAGGCCGCTGCCGCCGGCAAGCGCTACGATCGGGCCGGCGTGGGCTTCGCGCAGGTAGGCGGAGCCGGCCGGACCCTCGATCCGCACCTTGTCGCCCGCTGTGAGTGACGCATGGATCAGCCCGCTGGTGCGGCCGCCTGGCACAGCCCTGATGTGCAGTTCGATGAGCTCTTCGCTGGCGCGATTGGCCATTGAATATTGCCTGGGCGGCGCGCCGGGAACGGTGAGTGTCAGATATTGCCCGGCGGCGAAGCGGAAGGCCGCGCGATCGGAAAGCCGCAGGCTGAGAGCAAGGATGTCATGGGTCATGCGCTCGATGGCGACGACTTCGGCGTCCTGGGTCACGGCGGGCCTTGCGACAAAGGCTTCGTCCAGCCATTCGACGGTGACGTCAGCTGTCGGCACCGACCGGCAGGCGAGAATCAGGCCATTGGCCCGATCCTCCTCCGTAAGGGCGAAAGGCGAATGCTTGCCGAGTTCGACATCGCCGGTGATCAGGCGCGACTTACAGGCGCCGCAGCGGCCGGAGCGGCAGCCATGCGGATAGGGAACGCCGGCCTCGAGTGCCGCCAGAAGGATCGTCTGGGCTTCGCCAACGGGGATACGTCGGCCGGGCTGGGGCAGGGTCAGGTAGGTCATGGTCATGCCGCTCGGGTCAGGTCCAGCAGCGCTTCGATCTCGGCGCGCTGGGTTGGGAAAGTGCCGAAGAAGACGTGCTTGTCGTCGATGATGGTGATCGGAGCGACGCGCACGCCGGTGCGGCGCTTGGCCTCGTCGGCGATGGCGGGGTCGCGCAGGTCGCGCTCGACGAAGGGGAGCTTCTGGGCATTCAGCCAGCGCTTCAGCGCCAGGCAGTCGGGGCAGGTGGGCGTGGTGAAGATCTCGATCCAGGGAGCGTTGGGCATGGCGGCCTCGCATGAGCAGACGTGGTGATGAGGGGAGGAGCGGCCTGCTGGGAAAGCAGGCCGCAAGGTTTGGCTACTCGGCGGGAACCAGCGACGGGGCGCCCGATGTGGCCGTTGCGCGGGCCGGAGCCTTGAAGCGCTTCAGCCGCATCGCATTGCCGAGCACGAAGACGCTCGACATCGCCATCGCGCCTGCCGCCAGCATCGGCGACAGCAGCGTGCCGCTGATCGGGTAGAGCACGCCCGCCGCGACCGGGATGAGGGCGGCGTTGTAGGCGAAGGCCCAGAACAGGTTCTGCCTGATGTTGCTGATCGTCGCCTTGGAAAGCGCGATCGCGTTGGTCACGCCCAGCAGGTCGCCGGACATCAGCACCACGTCCGCACTTTCGATGGCGACGTCGGTGCCGGTGCCGATGGCGATGCCGACCTCGGCCTCGGCCAAAGCGGGCGCGTCATTGATGCCGTCGCCGACGAAGGTCACCGCACGGCCGCCGGCCCTGAGGCGCTTGATGGCGTCGACCTTGCCGTCGGGCAGCACTTCGGCGACGACCTCGTCGATGCCGAGCTGGGCGGCGATGGCTTCCGCCGTGCGGCGGTTGTCGCCGGTGATCATCGCGACCTTCAGGCCCAGGTCGTGCAGAGCGCGGATGGCCTGCGGCGTCGTCGGCTTGATCGGGTCGGAGACGGCGATCACAGCTGCGAGCTTGCCGTCGACAGCCGCATAGAGCGGGGTCTTGGCCTTGTAGCCCATGCTGATCGCGGTCTCCGCGAACTCCTGCACGCTGATGCCGAGCTTGGCCATGTAGCGGTCGGCGCCGACTGCGATGCGATGCTTGCCGACGCTGGCGCTGACGCCGTACCCGGGCACGGCCTCGAACGCACCTGCCTCACCGAGCACAAGGCCTTCGTCCTTGGCGGCAGCAACGATGGCGGAAGCCACCGGGTGCTCGGACTGGGCCTCGACTGAGGCCACCAGGGCCAGAACCTTCGCACGGTCAAAGCCATTGGCGACTTCGAGGTCGGTCATCACGGGCTTGCCCGCCGTCAGCGTGCCGGTCTTGTCCAGCGCGACGACCTGCGTCGACTTCAGCGACTGCAGCGCCTCGCCGTTGCGGAACAGCACGCCGAGTTCTGCCGCGCGTCCGGTGCCGACCATGATCGAGGTCGGCGTGGCGAGACCCATGGCACACGGGCAAGCGATGATCAGCACGGCGACCGCATTGACCAGCGCGAAGCTGACGGCCGGCTCCGGACCGAAGAACAGCCAGACGGCAAAGGTCAGTGCTGCGGTGACCATGACGGCAGGTACGAACCAGGACGTGACCTTGTCGACCAGCGCCTGGATGGGCAGCTTGGAGCCCTGAGCCGTTTCGACCATGCGGATGATCTGGGCCAGCAGCGTGTCGGCGCCGACCTTGGTGGCCCGGTAGGTGAAGCTGCCGGTCTTGTTGATGGTGCCACCGACGACCTCGGCGCCTTCGCCCTTGCTGACCGGGATAGGTTCGCCGGAGATCATGGATTCATCGACAAAGGACGAGCCCGAAAGCACCGTGCCGTCGACCGGCACCTTGTCGCCCGGGCGCACCTGGATGACGTCGCCGGCGGCGACTTCTTCCAGGGCGACGTCGACGAACTCGCCGTTGCGCTGGACGCGCGCCGACTTGGCCTGCAGGCCCATCAGCCGCTTGATCGCTTCGCTGGTGCGGCCCTTGGCCTTGGCCTCGAGCACGCGGCCAAGCAGGATTAGCGTGATGATGACCGCCGAGGCCTCGAAATAGACATTGACCGTGCCAGCAGGCAGCGCGCCGGGCGCAAAGGTGGCGACCACCGAATAGGCCCAGGCGGCGGTCGAGCCGAGCACGACCAGCGAGTTCATGTCGGGCGCGAGCCGCACCAAGGCCGGCACGCCCTTCTTGTAGAAGCGCAGGCCGGGGCCGAACTGGACGATGGTCGCCAGCACGAAAAATGCGATGTAGAGGCTCTGCTGGGTGATATTCGTCAGCAGCCAGTGGTGCATCGGCGGAAACAGGTGCGAGCCCATCTCGAGCACGAAGATCGGCAGCGTCAGCACGGCAGCGATGGCGAAGTCGCGCTTGAGATGAGAGAATTCCCGGTTGCGGGCGTCCTCGCGGCTGTCGCCCTCGACGCCGGTCTTGTCGCTGCGGCGCGGCTCGTAGCCGGCCTTGCGGATGGCGGCGTCGATCGCCGAACGGGGGGCTGCACCGGCGAAAGTCTCAACGGTGGCGCGCTCGGTGGCGAGATTGACGGATGCCTTGAGCACGCCCGGTACGGCGGCGATTGCCAGCTCTACGCGACGGACGCAGGAGGCGCAGGTCATGCCCTCGATCTCGACCTCCGACTTTTCGACCGGAACCGCATAGCCGGCACTGTTGATGGCGGCGATAACGGCAGCGGAATCCGCCGTGCGGTCGAAGGCAACGTCAGCGCTTTCCGTGGCAAGGTTGACGGCAGCCGCGGTCACCCCCGGCACCTTTGATATGGCGACTTCGACGCGACGCACGCAGGAGGCGCAAGTCATGCCTTCGATCGGGAAGCTTTGCCGGACGGTGCTGGCCGCTGGTGGGTTCAAGGGAGCATTCATGGTCATGGACCTCTATTTCATCGATTTTCGAACCGAGGTCTAAGGCTTCCAGTGTTGGTAAGGTCAAGCGCTTTCCTGCATGTTTTCCATCTTGGTGATAACGCATTGAAAACGTTTACCTATGCGCCCCAATTCGGCTTGAAGGGGCTTTGCCGACGAGGGAAAAGTCGTGGTAACAAATCCGTGATTGAAAAATTGTTGACCTTACAGTGGCTGGAAACACCAGATTGCGGCTACGGCGTCATGCCGACCCGAATGAGGACTTGAAATGCTGAAGATGAATGTTCCCGACATGACCTGCGGCCATTGCGCCGGCATGGTGACCAAGGCCGTGCAAAGCGTCGACGCGGCCGCGCGTATCGACATCGACCTGAAGTCGCAGACCGTTTCCGTCGAAACGTCGGCCGATGCCGCCAAGGTGGCCCAGGCGCTCGACGCTGCCGGCTATCCCGCGCAAGCAGTCTGACAGGGTCGAAAATCAAAGGCGGTGCGGCGGGATTTCCCCACCCGCACCGCCTTTTTGTATTTTGTCCGGCTGGCAACAACATAACGCTGCCGCGGAAGAGTTTCCGGCGCTGTCGAGGCGCCTGCAAATATGACGCGACCCTGGCCGGGCCTGCTCCCCTAGTATTTCGACGACAAATCAAGCTATGATGCGGCTGGCCTTCCTGCGGGGACAGCGTCCCCCGGGATGCCGGGAGGACAGAGGATGGCCATAGCGCTCGTACTCGTTCTTGTTGTCATTGGCTCGGTGCTGTTTCATGTGCTGAGCCCTTGGTGGTGGACGCCGATAGCCTCCAACTGGGGCTACATCGACAGTACCCTCGTCGTCACTTTCTGGATCACCGGCGCCGTCTTCTCGGCGGTCGTGCTGTTCATGGCCTATTGCGTCTACCGCTTCCGCCACAAGGAAGGGCAGAAGGCGGCCTACGAGCCCGAGAGCAGGAAACTCGAATCCTGGCTGACCCTGATAACGGCGGTCGGCGTTGCGGCGATGCTGGCACCCGGCCTTTATGTCTGGAAGCAGTTCGTCACCGTGCCGAAGGATGCGACCGAGGTCGAGGTCGTCGCCCAGCAATGGCAGTGGAGCTTCCGCCTGCCCGGAGCCGACGGCAAGCTCGGCACGTCGAACGCCCGACTGATCAATTCCGACAACCCGCTTGGCATCAATCCCGAAGATCCGAACGGCCAGGACGATGTCGTGGTCGAAGCAGCCGACCTGCACCTGCCGATCGACAAGCCGGTCAAGATGCTGCTGCGCTCGATCGACGTGCTGCATGATTTCTACGTGCCCGAGTTCCGCGCCAAGATGGACATGGTGCCGGGCATGGTCACCTATTTCTGGCTGACCCCGACGCGGACGGGAACGTTCGAAGTGCTGTGCGCGGAACTCTGCGGCACGGGACATGGGTTCATGCGCGGCATCGTCATGGTGGACACTGCGCAGGACTACACGACATGGCTGCAGCAGCAGTCGACATTCGCCCAGCTGACCGGGCCTGCCAAGGTGGGGGCGCTGGTCGACCGGGCGAAGGCTGCGGCGACAGTGGAATAAGGAGACACGGCGCGACCGCTCGATGGCGGCCTCACCGCGAAAGGCAGAGGCAAGAGCAACAGGTGCACGCATGGTCGATGTCACGCCGCACGGAGCAGACCTGATCCCACCGGCGGAAGTGGGCGAGATGGATCTCTACCATCCGCACAGCTGGTGGACGAAATACGTCTTCTCGCAGGACGCCAAGGTCATCGCCATCCAGTATTCCGGCACCGCGATGGCCATCGGCCTGGTGGCGCTGGTGCTGTCATGGCTGATGCGGCTGCAACTCGGCTTTCCCGGCACCTTCGACTTCATCACGCCCGAGGCCTATTACCAGTTCATGACCATGCACGGCATGATCATGGTGATCTACCTGCTCACCGCGTTGTTCCTCGGCGGCTTCGGCAACTACCTGATCCCGCTGATGGTCGGCGCGCGCGACATGGTGTTCCCCTATGTCAACATGCTGAGCTACTGGATCTACCTGGTCGCGGTGCTGGTCCTGGTGTCGAGCTTCTTTGCGCCGGGCGGACCGACGGGGGCCGGCTGGACGCTCTATCCGCCGCAGGCGATCACTTCCGGCACGCCCGGAGGCCAGGACTGGGGCATCATCCTGATGCTGGTGTCGCTGATCCTGTTCATCATCGGCTTCACCATGGGCGGCCTCAACTATGTGGTGACCGTGCTGCAGGCCCGCACGCGCGGCATGACGCTGATGCGCATGCCGCTGACCGTGTGGGGCATCTTCACGGCAACGGTCATGGCGCTGCTGGCCTTCCCGGCACTGTTCGTCGCCTGCGTCATGATGCTGTTCGACCGCATCATCGGTTCGAGTTTCTTCATGCCGGCCATGGTCGAGATGGGCGAGCAATCGCCGCACAATGGCGGCAGCCCGATCATGTTCCAGCACCTGTTCTGGTTCTTCGGCCACCCCGAGGTCTACATCGTGGCGCTGCCCGCCTTCGGCATCGTCTCCGACCTGATCAGCACGCATGCGCGCAAGAACATCTTCGGCTATCGCATGATGGTGTGGGCGATCGTCGGCATCGGCGCGCTCAGCTTCGTCGTCTGGGCGCACCACATGTACGTGTCGGGCATGCACCCCTATTTCGGCTTCTTCTTCGCCACCACGACGCTGATCATCGCGGTGCCGACAGCCATCAAGGTCTATAACTGGGTGCTGACGCTGTGGCGCGGCGACATCCACCTGACCTTGCCCATGCTGTTTGCGCTCGCCTTCATCGTCACCTTCGTCAATGGCGGGCTGACCGGCCTGTTCCTCGGCAATGTCGTGGTCGACGTGCCGCTGTCGGACACGATGTTCGTGGTGGCACATTTCCACATGGTGATGGGTGTGGCGCCGATCATGGTCGTCTTCGGCGCGATCTATCACTGGTATCCCAAGATCATCGGCCGGATGCTCAACGAGGCGATGGGCCGCTTCCATTTCTGGGTCACCTTCGTCGGTGCCTATCTGATCTTCTTCCCGATGCACTATGTCGGGCTGGTCGGCGTTCCCAGGCGCTATCCCGAACTCGGGGACACGGCGTTCATCCCGCCGTCGGTGCATACGCTCAACGAATTCATCACCATCGCTGCGTTGACCGTCGGCTTCGCCCAGATGGTGTTCCTGTTCAATCTGTTCTGGAGCCTGCGCAACGGCAAGGATGCCGGCGACAATCCGTGGCGGGCGACGTCGCTCGAATGGCAGACGGCGGGCACGCCGCCGCCGCATGGCAATTTCGGCAAGGAACTGCCGGTGGTCTACCGCTGGGCCTATGACTACAGCGTGCCGGGTGCGCCTGAAGACTTCATTCCGCAGAACGACCCGCGCCCGGCGACGCAAGGCGGGCCGGCATGAGCGTCATCCTGGTCTTCCTCGCGCTGATCACGGCCATTGCGGGCTGGTGGCTGTCGCGTCAGCGGCTGATGTCCAAGCCGTGGCTCGAAGTGGGGCCGGTCACGGCCTTTCCCGAGACTGAAGCGCCGATCATGCATCCGGCGAAGATCGGGCTCGGCGTGTTTCTCGCGGTGGTAGGCGCGCTGTTTGCGCTGATGATCAGCGCCTATTTCATGCGCATGGTCTATGCCGACTGGCAGGCAGCGCCCGTGCCACAGCTGTTGTGGCTCAACACCGCGATGCTGGTGCTGGCGAGCGTCGCGCTGCAATGCGCGGTGGTGGCCGCCCACAAGGGGCAACGCGACAATCTCCGCCTCGCGCTGCTGGCCGGTGCGCTGACTTCGACGGTCTTTCTCGGCGGTCAGTTGCTGGCCTGGCGCGATCTGGCGGCACAAGGCTATTTCGCGACCGAGAACCCGGCGGTCAGCTTCTTCTACCTGATCACCGCGATGCACGGGCTGCACATCATCGGCGGCCTGGTGGCGCTCGGCCGGACCAATGTCAGGGCATGGCGCGGCGAAAGCTCGGCACATCTCGTCCTCTCGACGGAACTGTGCGCCATGTACTGGCACGTGCTGCTCATCGTCTGGCTGGTGCTCTTCGCCGTGCTGATGGGCTGGGCGGCCGACTTCATCGACATCTGCCGCCGATTGCTGAGCTGAGGAGAACGGGGATGGCCGAAACCACACTGGGACATGCCGACCACACCGCGCCGCGGCCGCCGGGCCTGCGCGGCTTCGTCGCCGACTGGTCGTCGGACCAGCGGGCGTTCAAGGGCGTCTCCTGGGGGAAGGCCATGATGTGGATCTTCCTGCTCAGCGACACCTTCATCTTCGGCTGTTTTCTCCTGTCCTACATGACCGCGCGCATGTCGACTGTCGTGCCGTGGCCAAATCCGAGCGAGGTCTTTGCCCTGCACCTGTTCGGCCAGGACGTCCCGCTGATCCTGATCGCGATCATGACCTTCGTGCTGATCTCGTCGTCCGGCACGATGGCGATGGCGGTCAATTTCGGCTACCGGCGCGACCGCAGGAAGACGGCGATCCTGATGCTGCTGACCGCAGCCCTCGGCGCGACCTTCGTCGGCATGCAGGCCTTCGAGTGGACCAAGCTGATCAGCGAAGGCGTGCGGCCCTGGGAGAACCCGTGGGGGGCCGCGCAGTTCGGCTCGACCTTCTTCATGATCACCGGCTTCCACGGCACCCATGTGACGATCGGGGTGATCTTCCTGCTGATCGTCGCGCGCAAGGTCTGGCGCGGCGACTACGAAACCGGTGCGCGCGGGTTCTTCACCAGCCGGCGGGGCCAGTATGAGAGCGTCGAGATCATGGGGCTCTACTGGCACTTCGTCGATTTGGTGTGGGTGTTCATCTTCGCGTTCTTCTATCTCTGGTGAGGTGAGCGATGGCACAGGTCGAAGCGCAGGATCATGGGCTGCACGGGCACGCCGCAGCGACTCACGCGGCTACCCATGCCGAGGGGCAGCAACACCCGATCAAGCTCTACCTCGTCGTCTGGGGCTGGCTTTTCATCCTCAGCGCCTGCTCCTACGCCGTCGATTATTTCGGCGTTCACGGCTATCTGCGCTGGGCGCTGATCCTCATCTTCATGATGCTGAAGGCCGGGCTGATTGTTGCCGTGTTCATGCACATGGCCTGGGAACGGCTGGCGCTGTCCTATGCAATCATCGTGCCGCCGCTGGTAATCCTGGTTTTCGTGGCGATCATGGTGGTCGAGTCGCGCTACACCGAAATCACGCGGGTGCTGTCCTTCGGCGCCGGGCCGTAACGGCAGCCGGCCGCACCGGGTCGCCGGCGCGTTCTTCGTTGACAGGAAAACTGATGGGAGGAGAATGAGTTTTCTCGTTCTTCGAGGATCACCCCCAACAGAAGGACGCCCAAGATGACGATCGCAAGGAAATTGCAAGACTACATGGCCGGCAAGGGTATCCCCTTCGATACCGTTGCCCATCACCGGACCTCGACCAGCAGCCAGACGGCGCAGGCGGCGCACATTCCGGGCAGGCGGCTTGCCAAGCCGGTGTTGCTCCACCACGAAATGGGCTACGCGCTGGCCGTGGTTCCGAGCAGCCACCGGGTCGAACTCAATACCCTGCAGGACGTGCTCGGCAAGCGGCTCGGGCTCGCCTCAGAAGACGAGGTCGGGCAACTGTTCAGCGACTGCGATATCGGCGCCGTGCCCCCGGTCGGTGCTGCCTATGACGTGCCCGTCATTCTCGACGAAAGCTTCGGCGCGGAGGGCGACGTCTATTTCGAAGGCGGCGATCATAAGACGCTGGTGCATGTCAGTGGCGGCGATTTCCGCAACCTGCTGCAGGGCGCGCAAGTCGCCCGTTTCAGCCACCCGGCCTGACAGGGGCCGGATACTTCAACGCCCGCCCCTCATCAGGGCGGGCGAAGTTTTTTCGAGAGAGAAAATGCGCCGGCGGCTGGGCGCCACCGGCGATGAGTTGGTCAGGCCCGCTTGCCTGCGGTGTTGACCGGCGCCGGTACCGGCGCGGCTTCAATCACCTTGCGGTAGAGATGCCAGGTCGAATGGCCGAGCACGGGCAGAACCACTGCCAGTCCGACGAGCAGCGGCAGCGTGCCGATGACCAGACCGACAGCGACGATCAGGCCCCAGAGCAGCATCGGTATCGGGTTGGCCATGATCGCGCGCGCCGAGGTCTCGACGGCGGCATAAGCACCGATGTCACGATCGAGCAGCACCGGGAAGGCGATGACCGTCGTGCTCAACGCGACGAGGGCGAAGGCGAAGCCGATGACGTTGCCGAGGATGATCAGCGTCCAGCCGCGCTGGGTGGTCAGCACGTCGCTGGCGAAACCGGAGAAGGTCGCTGGAGCACTGTCGCCGTACAGCCATGAAAACAAGGCCTGCGCGGTGAACAACCAGGCAATGAACAACGCCATCAGCATGATGCCGAGCACGGCAATCGCCGGCATGGCGGGCGAATTCCGGACGTCGAGCGCATGCCACCAGGAGGTATCCAGATTCTGTTCGCGCCGGCGGCTGATCTCGTAGAGGCCGATCGCGGCGAACGGGCCGAGCAGGGCGAAGCCCGTCATCAGCGGGTAGATGAGCTGAAGAGCGTTGCCGCCGGAGGTCCATGTAATGAGGAACACGCCGACCACCGGATAGATCAGACATAAAAAGACGTAGTGTGAAGGTTTGTCCCAAAAGTCTTCAAATCCGCGGCGAAGCGCGTCAAATACATCCGAAACCCCTATCCGGCGTATGGCGGGGTGTTCGACGTTGCTGCCGGTTCCTGCTGCGTAGACATGGAAACTTGCCATTAACCATTCCTCCGAGATCGGGCCCGGTTCGGTCGCGGCTTGTGGTGCTGCCGTCCAGCGTGACTGGTCACGCGAACCGCGACCTGCACCGTGGACGATGATAGCAATCATCGCGGCCCTTGTCGCCCCTGCCGCACCACGCCTCCGATTTCGCGGTCCTGCTGGCTCCAGAAGCTGCAACGCAATGGAGCATGGCGCGTTACCACAGCCGGGGATAGTATCGCTCGCGTCGACGTGGAGCGCCGACCTGACTTAGGAGATAGCCATGAGACTGACGGCATGGGGCGCATCCGCCCTTCTTGCAGCTTCGGTTCTAGTCAACAATCCGGTCCATGCGGCAGGCGATGCAGCCGCCGGCAAGAAGGTGTTCAGCAAATGCATGGCCTGCCATGACCTGGCGGTCGACAAGAACAAGATAGGCCCCTCCCTGCACGGCGTGGTTGGCCGTACTGCAGGCACGCTCGCCAGTTTCGAAGCCAAATACTCCGATGCCATGAAGCAGGCCGGCGCCGGCGGTCTCGTCTGGGACGAGACCAACATCGCCGCCTACATGAAGGCGCCGAAGGAAAAGGTGCCCGGCAACAAGATGGCCTTTCCCGGTCTCAAGGACGATGCCGACATCGCCAATGTGATCGCCTATATCGAGGAATCCTCGAAGTAGCAGCCAGGTCGGTTGCCTGTGCTGGTATCACGGCGGCTCGTCGCTGCAGCGGCGGAGCTGCAAATAATGCCTATTTTTTGGGCGGCATACTCCAAACGGGGGATGCTGCAAAATTTGGAATGGTGTTGGTAGCTTCGGTGCACCAAACGTCTAACAACTCATAACGTATGTCGGACGAAACATTGCAATTGGCGGCACAGCATTTTGAGCAAGCTCTGTATTGCAGGCCAGCGTTTTAAATAATCTAGCTATTAGTGCCTCTGTGAGGGGGGAAACTGCGGCTTCTTGGGGGACCCTCGGAAGCCGCGACATTTTCCTTTCGCCGCGAGCTTCCCTGATTTCCGATCGGTACGCGCTCAGCCGCAATGCAGCCGTCGGCGTCTAGCAAGACACCTCAATCCGGCGCATCGAAATCGGGCGTGACGGCTGCGATGTTGTAGGCCTCGAGCCGCGCGGTCGGCGCGTCGGCGGCATCGAAGCTCAGGATCGTCGCGGTACCCGGCGTCACCGGAACCACACGCGAGGGCGGAAGCCCCAGGAAGGCATGGCAGGCCGCACGGATGACGCCGCCATGGACGATGGCAAGCGTGTCGCCGTTGCATTTCCTCAGGCAGTCCCTCAACCCGTCGACGATGCGGGCACAGAAATCGGCCCAAGGCTCGCCGCGCTCGGGCGTGAAGGTGCCGGCGCGCCAGGCCAGATATTCGTGCGGACGCTCCGCTTCGAGCTCGTGCTTGACGCGGCCGGTCCAGGTGCCCATGTCGATCTCGCGCAGGCGCGGGTCGAGCGGGGCATCGCCATAGCCGAGCAGGCTGGCCGTCTGGCGCGTGCGGCCAAGATCGGAGACGACGACATGGTCGGGCTCCATGGCCTTTGCGAAATCGATGAAACGCTGGACCTGCCTGATGCCCCGTGGAGACAGCGGCGCGTTGTCGTGGCCCTGGAGCCTGTGTTCGGCATTCCAGGTGGTCTCGCCATGGCGCACCATTATCAATCTCATCAGTCGATCCTTTCACCAGTCATTGCAAAAACCGCACTCGGCTCCCCCAGGAAGCTGAGGCGTATCGTGTCGCCGCTCGCGGCGCGGAAGTAGCCGTCGGCCATTGCGGTCAGCCGCTTGCCGCCGGAGAAGGCCGTCACCATGGTGCGCCCGGCGATCGGCGCCGCCTCCTCGAAGCGCGCCGTGATCGCCGGCCGTCCCGGCACGTCGCCGACCATCAGGCCGTGGGCGGGATAGAGAAGCTGCACCCCGTCTTGCGTTTCGGCCCGCCTGGCATCGGCCAGCCGCAAGCCATCGTAGACGAGTCCGTCGCCGCTTCTTGTTACTTCGATCAGATTGGCTGGCGGCGTGCCGAGGAAGGTGGCGACGAAAGTGGTGCGCGGGTTTTCCAGCAGGTCGAGCGGCACGCCGAACTGCTCGACGCGACCGTTGTTCAGCACGGCGACATGGCTCGCCATCGTCATCGCCTCGACCTGGTCGTGGGTGACATAGACAGAGGTTGCCCCGGTGGCCCGGTGGATGCGCATCAGTTCGCTGCGCATCTCGATGCGCAGCTTGGCGTCGAGATTGGACAGCGGCTCGTCGAACAACAGGATGCTCGGCTTGGGGCCGATGGTGCGGGCGATCGCCACGCGCTGCTGCTGGCCGCCGGAGATTTCGGCGGGGTAGCGCTCCTTCAGGGCGGAGATGCCGAGAAGGCCGAGCACTTCGTCGGCGCGGGCGGTGCGGTCGGCCTTGCTCCATTTCGCCACCTTGAGCGGCCATTCGATGTTGCCGGCGACCGTCATGTGCGGCCACAACGCGTAGCTCTGGAACACCAGGCCGGCATCGCGGGCGCCCGCATCGGCGACGAGGCCGCGCGTGCCGTCGGAAACGGTGCGGCCCATGAAGGCGAATTCGCCTTCGCTCGGCGTTTCCAGCCCGGCCAGCATGCGCAGCAAGGTCGACTTGCCGCAGCCGGACGGGCCGACTAGCACCAGGAACGATCCCTGCGGCACCGAGATGTCGACATTGTCGACGGCGGTGAAGTTGCCGAAACGCTTGGTGACGTTGCGGATCGCGATCGCCGGGACGGATGTGCCGTGTTGCGAGGTCATGCGGATTTCCACTTCTGGACGCGGTTCTGCAGGCGGTGCGCCAGAAGCGTGGCGACGACGCAGAGGACGAGGATGACCATGGTGATGGCGTTGGCGAACTGCATGAAGCCTTCGGCGGCGTAGCGGTAGGCGAGCATGCTGAGGACCGGCGAGGTCGAGGTGAACAGCAGCACCACCAGCGACAGGTCGCGGACGATCTTGACGAACACAAGCAGCGCACCCGCGAGCAGGCCGCGGATGGCGAGCGGCATGATGATGGCGCCCATGCGGCGGAAGAAGCCGGCGCCGGTCAGCCGGGCACTCTCTTCGATGTCGGCCGAGATCTGGCCAAGCACCGAGCGGCCCGACTGCACGGCGTAGGGCAGCAGATGCGCCGAAGCTGCCAGCACCAGAAGCAGGAAGGTGCCGTAGAGGGAAGGCAGCGGGCCGATGGGTGCGCCGAACAGTGCGATGTAGGCGGCGGCAAAGGCGATGCTCGGGATCAGGATCGGGGTGAACGACACCTGGCCGAGGACGGTGGCGAGCACCGAACCCTTGTTGCGGGCGATGGTGTGGGCCAGCGCCAGGCCAAGCGCCATGGTGGTGAATGCCACGGTAACGGCAAGCTTCAGCGTCATCCACAAAGCCTCGATCAGTACGGGGTTGCGGAAGATGCCGGCCTGGCCCTGCGCCATGTCGGTGCCGCCTTCGCCGATCCAGAAATGCGTCGTCCAGTTGGAGAAGAGCGAGCCGTTCTGCAGCGCGAAACTCGAGGCGGTGAGGATGACTGCCGGCAGGAAGGTCGTCAGTGCGCACATCAGCACGGCGACGCAGAACAGCGGCCAGCGCCATTTGCCGAGCGGGAAGCGCTTGGTGCGCCCGCCCTTGCCGGTGACGGTGACATAGCTCTTGCGGCCGGCGACCAGGCGCTCGCCGAGCCACAGGAAGGACGCCGACACGATGATCAGCAGCAGTGCGATGACGAAGCCGCGTTCGGTCTGGCCGGTCTCGATCATGCCGAACAGGCGCGTCGACAGAGTTTGCATCCTGACCGGCAGACCGAGCAGGGCCGGGGCGGCGAAGTTGGAGACCGCGCCGGCGAAGGTGAGCGAGGCTGCGGCGACGAGCGCGGGGGTGACGACCGGCAGGATGATGCCGAAGAAGATGCGTGAACGCTTGGCGCCGGCGACTTGTGCCGCTTCGACGAGATCGGCGCCGACAGAGCTCAGCGCCGCCGAAATGACGGTGAAGGCCAGCGAATAATAATGCGCGATCAGCACGATCAGGGTCGGCAGCAGGCCCCAAGCGAGCCAGTCGGGCACGATGTAGCCGTTGGCCTCGAAGAAGCCGACCGAACCGCCAAGCCGGCTGTTGCGAAACAGCGCGCCCCAGGCAAGGGCTGCGGCAAAGCTCGGGATCATGAAGGGCAGGGTGGCGAGCAGGCCGAGCGTCTTCGGTGCGGGAACGTCGGTCAGCACAACCAGCCAGGCAAGGAAGCCGCCCATCAGGACGCATCCTGCGGCGACGCCGATGCCGAGCAGCACGGTGTTCCAGAGCGGACGCCACCACAGGTTCTCGGACATCTTGCTGGCAAGCACGGCCTGCCAGGCATCGAGGCCTTCAACGGTCAGCGTCGACAGGACGATCTTGACCAGCGGCGCGATGACCAGGACGCCGACGACCAGGATCAGGACGACGGGTACGAGCGTTTCGGAGCGCAAAAAGCCTCTCCGGGACAACACGGATGTTGCAACGGCGGACATGACATTCTTTCTCGCGGAATTGAAGCGCGGGGGCAACCGGACCGTGGCGACGCGGGCAGCAAGGCAAAGGGAACGGACCGGCGCCTCCCCCAAGGCGCCGGTCCGGCCGCAGTCATTGCAGCGTCAGCACCAGGTCGGCGATGCGCTTGCGGGCGGCGGCAGTCTTCACGGGATCGATGCGCCAGGCCTTGAGGTCCTTGAGCGGCACTGAATCCGGGCTGTCTTTCACCGACGGTCGCACGGCATAGTCGCCCGGCACGTTGAAGGGCTCGAAGGCCGGTCCGCCAGTGGCCGAGTCGTCGCCCATCATGAAGTCGATCAGCAACCGAGCCGCAGCCGGGCTCGGTGCCTTGTCGACCAGCGCAAGGACTGCTGGGAACAGAATGCCATTGGAGGGCGCGACGTCGTTGGCAACCTGCAACGCCCAGCCTTCCTTTTCGTTGTCGCGGCGATCGGAATAGGTGGCGAAGCCGACCGGCGGATTGGCCGTCGTCTTGTCGCCGATGGCCTTGTTGATAGCGTCGCTGTTGGGCACCAGCACGAGGTCGTTGGCGAATAGGTCGCGGATGAACTGCTCGCCGGCACCCTGGAGGTCGCTGTCGACGGCGATCGGCTTGCCGAACTGCGCCTCGTAGGCCTTGGCCATGTCGTCGGGCCGCAGCGAGAACTCGACGAGGAGGTCAAGCAATTCGCCGCGCTGCATGGGGTCGACCATCAGGACGCGGCCCTTCCATTCCGGCGTGGTCAGTTGCCAGACATTGTTGACCGGCGCGCCATTCGGGTTGGCCGCCTCGTTGTACATCAGCACCTTGGTCGACAGGCGCTGGGTCAGCAGCGGAGTCTTGTGTTCCTCGGCGAGTTCGCCGGCGACGCGCGGCGGGATGTAGGGCACGATGCGATTGGTTTTCACCAGATCCTCGTACACGACAGGCGTGTCGGCGATGTAGAGCACGTCGACGGCGTTGACGCCGGCGGTTTGCTCGGCGACGACACGGGCGATCTGCTTGACCGAACTCATGTCGACGCCGACGAGGTCGATGCCGGGATAGGCTTCCTCAAAGGCCTTCTCGACCTTGGCGATGCGGCTCGACAGCGAGAAGACAGTGACCTTGCCTTCCTTCTGCGCGAGCGGCAGCAGCTCGGCCGTGCTCATGGTGTCGAGCTCGGCAGCGCTCGCTGCCAGTGGCAGTATGGCGGCTGCTGCAAACAGCGCCCATTTCATCGACTTGAGCATATTTCCCTCCCAGGTTTCTCAATCGAATTCGTCGAACAGACCCGACAGCCGTTCCAGCGCGCCCATGACGCGGGGCTGGTGGCGGCCGGCAATGGTCAGAAGGATGGCGTTGACGATGGCGAACGGCACCGTCGGCGTCTGGAACTCGCTGCCCGAGCGGCCACGGGGTGCCGCCAGCACAAGGTCGGCCTGGGGCTGCATCATGGTGCCGGCGAGGTCGGTGACCAGCATGGCCTTGGCGCCTTGCGCATGACAGTGCTCGACAAGTGGAGCGTAGCTGGTCGGCTGCTTGCGGAAGGCGAGCGCGAGCACGAGGTCGCCCTCGCGCATGCCGACGACACGCTCGGCGATGTCGCGGCCGCGGCCCTCGAGCACGATCGGGGTCATGCCGAAGCGGTCGAGCCTTCGGCGCAGGAACTGGGTGATCGACTGGGCATGGCCCTGGCCGAACAGGAAGATGCGCTTGGCCTCGACGATCATGTCGGCGGCGCGGTTGATGCTGTCCTGGGTGACGGCAAGGCGAAGGTGTTCGAGGGCCGCGATCTCGGTCCCGATCAGGTCGAGCAGGAAGTCGCCATGCTCGACCTTGGCGACGGAGCGGCGCATGCGCTCGGCGGCATCCTGGCTCTCGACCAGTTCGCGCTGCAATTGCGAGCGCAGTTCGGGATAGCCCTTGAAGCCGAGTTTCTGGGCCAGCCGGGTGGTCGCCGCCTCATGCACGCTGGCGCGTTCGGCAAGCCGGGCGCTCGACAGGAAGGCAGCTTCGGCGGCGTTGTCGAGCAGGGCTGAGACGAGTCGCTGGTCGGCCTCGGTGAGGCGGGTCGAATGGCTTTTGATGCGATCCAGCAGAGTCATCATCTTGCATCCATATTGCACTCGACTCTTATGATGCAAGGCATCTTGCAGTCAAGTGCAAACGTGTGCAAGATTGACCTTTCTATCTTGCAGGCCGATGGGCAGGGAAAAGAAAAGGCGCCCGAAGGGGCGCCTTATTGGGAGCAGATAGGACGATTAGCAGCGCTCGAAGTGGCTCACCTGTATTTCATATAGCCGACGAAACCGGTGATCTTCCAGCGATCGCCAGCCTTGCGGCAGAAATAGAGTGTCTGCCAGTTCAGGCGGTCGTCGCTGCCATCGGCGCGGCGGATGGTGCCGTCGAACTTCTTGCGGGCAACGGCGACGTCGCCCGTGATGTCGATTTCGGCCAGGCGCGTGGCGCGGAAGATGCCGTCGGCCAGCGGCTCGGCATAGGCGGTGGCAGCCGTCTCCGCCGCCTGGCGCAGCCACTCGTCGCGATAGACCGATAGCGTCGGGAAGGCTGCATGCCAGTCGTCGGGATTGGCCGAGTTGTGGGCATGGACGCCGAGGAAACGGTGTTCGTCGAAATCGCCCGACACCATCGCCCAGTCCTGGCCGACAAAGGCGGTGATGTCGCGGCGCACCAGCATCTCCCAGATCGCGGCGCGGTCTGGGTCGTTGGGGAACGGGTTTTCGGCAGTGATCATGTTTTGCTTCTCTACTTGCCGGCGGCTCACGTCGCCGGACGGAACGGCTTCGCCAGCGATGCCGGGAAATGCAGTGCGAGCATCTGCCGGTTCTGCGAGATGATCACGAGCACGACGATCGTCGCGAGATAGGGCAGGGCCGAGAGCAGTTCGGAGGGAACGGCGATGCCCAGCGCCTGGCCCTGGAGCTGCAGGATTGTCATGCCGCCGAACAGCCAGGCGCCGAGCAGCACGCGCAACGGCCGCCATGTGGCGAAGACCACCAGCGCCAGCGAGATCCAGCCCTTGCCGGCGGTCATGTTCTCGACCCAGAGCGGGGTATAGGCGACCGACAGATAGGCCCCGGCAAGCCCGGCCATCAGCCCGCCGAACAGCACGGCGAGATAGCGGATCCTGATCACCGGATAGCCGATGGCGTGCGCGGTCTCGGGCGACTCGCCGATGGTGCGCAGGATCAGGCCGCCTTTGGTGCGGTAGAGGAACCAGCTGATGACAAAGAACATGACAATGGCGAAATAGACCATCGGGTCGAAGCGGAAGAACATCGGCCCGACGACGGGAATGTCCGACAGGAACGGGATGCTCATGCGGTCGAGCGCATCGATCGGGGCCGAGCCGAAGTTGCGTCCGAGGAAGGCGGAGACGCCGGAGCCGAAGATGGCAAGGGCCAGCCCCGCCGCATACTGGTTGGTGAGAAAGGTCAGCGCCAGCACGCCGAACAGGAGCGAGGCGGCGGCCCCGCCGAGCGCGCCGGCGATGATCGCCACCGGCATGGGCAAGCCGGCAATGACCGCCCAGAAGGCGAAGGCGGCACCGATCAGCATCATGCCTTCGATACCGAGGTTGAGTACGCCGGACTTTTCGACGACGAGCTCACCGAGGGCGGCAAAGATCAGTGGCGTGGCGGCAATGATGGTACCGGTGAAGATGGCAATGAACAGGTCCATCAGGCGTGCTCCGGAATGCGGCGAAGTCGATAGAAGATGAAGAAGTCGGCGGCGAGCAGGAAGAACAGCAATATGCCCTGGAAGATTCGCGTCAATGCTGCGGACAGGCCAAGGTTCATCTGCACTGCCTCGCCACCGAGGAACAGCAGCGACATCAATAGCCCGCCGAGCACGATGCCGAAGGCATTGAGGCGGCCGATGAAGGCGACGATGATCGCGGCGAAGCCGTAGCCGGGCGAGATCTGCGGCGACAACTGTCCGAGCGGCCCGGCCACCTCCGCCATGCCCGCGACGCCGGCGGCAGCACCGCCGGCAAGCAGGCCGATCCAGACGGCCGAGGATTCGCGGAAGCCGGCATAACGTGCCGCCAGGGGGGCCGCGCCGCTGACCGACATCTTGTAGCCGAGGAAGCTGCGGTCGGTGAACAGCCACATCAGGAACACAGCGACCACGGTGATGAAGACCGAGGCGTTGAGACGGTAGGCATAGTCGAAGGGCTCGAACATCGCGGCAGCCGACAGAAGCGCCGTCTGCGGATAGTTGAAGCCTGCCGGATCGCGCCACGGCCCATGCACCAGCCACGACAGCAGAAGCGTGGCGATATAGGTCAGCATCAGGGTGACCAGGATCTCGTTGGTGTTCATCCGCGCCCTGAGGAAGGCAGGGATGGCGGCCCAGGCCATGCCGCCACAGGCGCCAGCCAGGAACATCAACGGCAGCAGGATGGGACTCTCGGGGTTGGGATAGAACAGGCCGACGCCGCAAGCGGCGATCGCCCCGACGATCAGTTGTCCCTCGGCGCCGATGTTCCAGACATTGGCGCGAAAGCCGACGGCCAGACCGCAGGCGATGAGGATCAGCGGCGATGCCTTGAGCAGCCACTCGGAAAGCCCGTTCAACGAGTTGAGCGGGGCGATGAAGAAGGCCTGCAGCGTCACCAGCGGGTCATAGCCGAGCGTGGCAAATAACAGCGAGCCGACGACAAGCGTAAGCACGGTCGCGATGACCGGCGCCGCCACCCGCATCCTGGCGGATGGTTCCGGTCTTTGTTCAATCCTGTACCGCAACTTCGCCTCTCCCGTTGGTGCCGTTGCCGCGGTCGACCTTGGTCATCAACAGGCCGATCTCCTCGCGGTTGGTTTTTGTCCTGATCAGCGGCGGCGAAACCTGTCCCTGGCAGATGACGAGCAGGCGATCGCAAATCTCGAACAACTCGTCGAGTTCCTCCGAGATCACCAGCACGGCCGCGCCCGACCGGCTGAGATCGACGAGCGTCTGGCGGATGAAGGCGGCTGCACCGACATCGACGCCCCAGGTCGGCTGGGCGACCAGGAACAGTTTCGGCTGCAGCGCGATTTCGCGGCCGACGATGAATTTCTGCAGGTTGCCGCCTGACAGGCTTTGGGCACTCGCCTGCGGCCCGTTGGCCTTGACCTTGAAGCGCTCGATGATCTTCGCGGCGAAGCTGTTTGCTCCCTTGCGGTCGACGAGGCCGTTTCGGACCAGACCGGTGCGATGGGCGGTCAGGACCGCATTTTGCCACAGCGCATGCGGGGGCACGGCGCCGCGGCCGAGCCGCTCTTCCGGCACGAACGCCATGCCTAGCTTGCGCCGTTCGCTGGCGTTGAGATGGGCCGCAGCCCTGCCGTCGATCTGGATCGAAAGGGCATTGCCGTGGGTGCGCTCGCCACTGAGCAGCGAGATCAGTTCGGCCTGGCCGTTGCCGGACACACCGGCAAGCCCGACGATCTCGCCGCCGCGCACCTCGAAGGAGACGTTTTTGAGTTCGACGCCATATTTGTCGCGGGCAGGGGCGGTGAGTCCGCGCACCTCGAGCACCGGCTTTTCGCTCGGCACCGACGGGCTGACATGCATTTCGGGCAGCTCCGCACCGACCATCATTCGGGCGAGTTCGAGCGACGTGCTTTGCTTGGGCCGCGCGGTGCCGGTGACCTTGCCGTTGCGCAGCACGGTCGCCGTGTCGCAAAGCTCCTGCACCTCGTCGAGCTTGTGGCTGATATAGACGATCGAGCAACCTTCGCTGGCGAGCTGGCGCAGGGTCTCGAACAGCTTGACCACCGCCTGTGGCGTCAGCACCGAGGTCGGCTCGTCGAGGATCAGAAGCTTCGGGGCCTGCAGCAGGCAGCGTACGATTTCGACGCGCTGGCGCTCGCCGACCGAGAGGTCGTGCACCCGCCGGTGGGGGTCGATCGGCATGCCGTAGCGGTTCGACAGCTCGGTGATCTGGCGGGCAAGGGCATCGAGGTCGAAGGTGTTGGATACGGCGAGTGCGATGTTTTCGACCACGGTGACGGATTCGAACAGGGCGAAGTGCTGGTACACCATCTCGATGCCGAGTGCCCGCGAGGTGGCGGGCGTGTGTGCGGCGATGGGTTTGCCGTCGCAGTAGATCTCGCCGGAATCGGCCTGGGCCGCGCCGTAGATGATCTTCATCAATGTCGATTTGCCGGCGCCGTTTTCACCGAGCACGGCGTGGATTTCGCCCGGCATGATCGACATCGAGATGTCGTCATTTGCAACGATGCCGGGATAGCTTTTGGTGATGTTGCGCAATTCGAGGCGTGGGGGCATAGCCGGTCCTGCCATATGGGTTGGACGATGCGCAGCCATAGCCACCGGAGCCTGCGCTCCGGTGGACTTGCTAGCGTGGGGCGGAAATCAGCCGAGCTTGCCGATCATTCCCTTGACGAACCAGTTCATGCCACGGATGTCGGCATCGGCCAGCACGCTGCCGGCCGCGACCTTGACGTTGCCGTCCTGGTCCTTCAGTTCGCCGGCATAGGGATGGACCTTGCCCGAGCCGATGTCGGCCTCGAGCTGCTTGAGCTTGGCGATGACGTCGGCAGGGATGGCTTCGTTGTAGGGCGCCATCTTGACCACACCACCGGCAAGGCCGTCCCAACGTGCTTCCGGCTTCCAGGTGCCGGCAGCCACACCCCTGGCGGCGCCGACATAGTCGCTCGACCAGTCGAGCGTGAAGGCCGTGAGTTGCTTGCCCGAGCCGAACTTGGCCATGTCGCTGGCGTAGCCGATCGACCATGCGCCGCCTTCGCCCGCTACCTGCACGCCGGTTGCGGTATCGGTCATCGAGCAAATGACGTCGCAGCCTTGCGAGATCAGTGTGTTGGCCGCTTCCTTTTCCTTGCCCGGATCGAACCAGGAATTGAGGAAGATGGCATTGCAGGTGATGTCGGGATTGACGCTCTGGGCGCCGAGCAGCAACGCATTGGCCGGGCCGACGATGTCGGGGATAGGGAAGCCGCCGATGAAGCCGATCTTGCCCGACTTGCTCATATGCGCGCCGGCGGCACCGGCAACGAAGGTGCCTTCGTAATACTTGGCCTCGAAGGTGCCGAGATTGGCGAGGTGGACGATGCCCGAGCAATGCTCGAAGGCGACCTTCGGGAAGCGCGGCGCCACCTTCTGCATCGGCGTGCCGTGCGAGAACGAGGTGCCGAAGATCAGCTGGTTGCCGGAGGCAGCGAGTTCGCGGAACACGCGCTCGGCGTCCTGCGGCATGAAGATGTTGTCGATGACCGTGAGCGCGACCTTGTCGCCGAATTCCGCCTTGATGGCGTCGACGCCCAGGCTGTGCTGCTTGGTCCAGCCGATGTCGGCAATCGGCGAGACGTAGACAACGCCGACCTTGAGCGGCTCCTGGGCGCTGGCGAGGCCAGCCCAGCCGCCGGTGCCGATAGCTGCGCCGGCAGCGCCGGAATATTGCAGGAATTTTCGTCTGGTGAGATTGATCATGGTGGTAACCCTCTGTTGGTAGTCGGCGCCCGGCTTCGTGCCGGGTCTATTTAGCGGCGTGGACGTGGGCGTGCGCCCCCGCTCCACCGTTATCTCCCGTCTTTTTTCGTGGTGCAGGCTTCGGCGCTTCGCCGGCCTTGCCGTCGAGATACGGCTCCAGCGCCTCGCGCGGCGACAGTTCCGGAAACACCTGCCGGTCCATGATGTAGCCGCGCACGACGGAGCGGTGATGCGCGTCGATCAGTTCCATCGCCGGCTTGAGCCGGCCCTTTTCGAGCAGGTCGATGACGCGGGCGTGGTCGTCGAGCAGGTTGCAATAGTCGAAATCGGCGGTGATCAGCGAACGCAGCAGCGTCGTGCGGCGCACCAGCTGGGCATGGATCTCCTGCATCACCCTGTTGCGGCTGAGGCGGACGAAGACGGTGTGGAATTCCTGGCCGAGCACGTCGGCGAGCGCGTCGTTGCCGGAAGCCACCGCCTGGCGCTGGCGCTCGACATGCTGGCGCAGTTCGGCCCATCCGGCAGGCCCGAGGCGATCGCTGAGCTGGGCGGCGACGCCCTGCTCGACCAGCGTCAGCGCGTCGTAGATTTCCAGCGCTTCCTGCATGCTCGGGCGGGCAACGAAGGCGCCGCGGTTGCGCTCGATCTGGGCGAGCCCGTCATCGGTCAGCCGGATCAGCGACTGGCGGACGACGATACGGCTGACGTCGAAAATCTCGGCCAGCTCGCGTTCGCCGAGCTTGCAGCCGGGCACCAGCCGGTGATCGATGATCGCCCGCGTCAGTATGTCGGCAATGGCCTGCGAGCGACTGCTCATGGCACCTTCCTCCCCCACCTGCGCACTTTGGCTTGCTCAGCGGTCACGCACCGGCGTTGGCTGCACCTGATGTGCCGCATATCCCGAGTTACGTTTCCCATATCGGTAGTCAATCCTTTCCGCCTGTCAACCAACTTTCTCACATGGCAATGCAAATTTCCATTGATTGATATCCAATCTTGTGTTTCCAATAATGCCATAAAAGAGCTAGGTTCATGGGGAAGTGCTAGCCAGGGAGGGTGCGATGAGCATAGCTGCCCTTTGTAGCGACAGAGTTCTTCTCAACGATTGGCATGTGGTCGCCGACCTCACGAACCTGTCGGCCGCCGAGCCGTTCCAGACCCGCCTTCTCGGCGTCGACATCACCATCCATTGCCGTGGCCGCTACAACAAGGAAGTGGTCCGCAACGATACCGGTGCGCTTGTCAATTCGACCAAGCGCTACGGCTTTCTCTGGGCCTGCCTTGGCACACCGGAGCGCGATATCGTGTTCGTGCCGGAGGCGGAGGAGGGCGACCGTTACCTGGTCACCGGCGGGTCGATCGCGGTCAAGGTTTCGGGCCTTCGGGCGGTCGAAAATTTTCTCGACATGGGGCATTTTCCGTTTGTCCATACGGGCTGGCTGGGCGACGAGCCGCATACGGAAGTTGCACCCTACAAGGTCGAACTGACGGCCGCCGACGAACTGGTTGCGACCGAATGCAAGTTCTACCAGCCTGTCGCCTCGCCGACGGCCAAGGAGGGCTTCATCGTCGACTACGTCTACAAGGTGATACGGCCCTATACAGTGGCGCTCTACAAGAGCAACCCGGTGCACAAGGCCCGGCTCGACGTCATCACCCTGTTCGTCCAGCCCGTGGACGAGGACAATTGCGTCGCTCACCCCTTCCTCTGCTACCTCAAGGACGGCGTCGACCAGGCTGGAATCCGAAACTTCATGCAGTTGATCTTCGCGCAGGACAAGCCGATCCTCGAAAACCAGGTGCCGAGGCGCCTGCCGCTCGACCCGCGCGCTGAAACTCCGATCCGTGCGGATGCCGTCGCCGTCCTTTACCGGCGCTGGCTGCGCGACAAGTCTGTCACCTACGGTGCGATACCGGCGCGGATGTGAACCCGCGCCCTTAGGAAGGAACCTCATATGACCCAGACGAGATGCACGGATCAGGTGATCCTCGACCTTTGGCACCCGCTCGCGGCCGTTTCGGAACTGCCGGTGGGCGTGGTCGTCGACACCGTCCTGCTCGAAGAGCGGCTCAGCCTCGCCGCCGACAGCGCCGGCAAGGCAGCCGTGTGGCGCTCGCGTCCGGAAATTGCAGCGGACAATCCCGTCGACATCGCCGCGCTCGGCGGCACGTTGCCGGTCAAGATCGCCTACGGTTATGTCTGGACCTCACTGGGCAACCCGCCGGCCGATATCTTCCCGATCCCCGAATATGCCGAGGCCGACCGGCGCAGGCTCAATGCCGCGACGCTGGGGGTCAATGTCTCGGCGCCGCGAGCCATCGAGAATTTCCTCGACATGGGCCATTTCCCCTATGTCCACACCGACATCCTCGGCGCCGAACCGCATACGGAGGTGAAGGAGTATGACGTCGAAATCTCGGTCGACCGCGACGAGATCCTGGCCACACGCTGCCGCTTCTTCCAGCCGATGGCATCGACGGCCTCCGACGGCGGCGCCGATGTCGACTACATCTACCGTGTGCCGCATCCTTATTGCTCGGTGCTCTACAAATCGAGCCCCCTGGATGAGAGCCGTCTCGACGTGATTGCCGTGTTCCTGCAACCGGTCGACCAGGAGCATGTCCGCGCCCACATGATGCTGTGCGTGCTGGACGAGGACAATGAAGACAAGGTGATCAAGCGTTTCCAGCAGACGATCTTCGGACAGGACAAGCCGATCCTGGAAAATCAGTTCCCGAAGCGGCTGCCGCTCGATCCGCGTGCCGAAACACCGATCCGTGCCGACAAGTCGGCCATCGCCTACCGCCGGTGGCTGAGCCAGAAGGGCGTGACCTACGGGGTCATCCCCGCCGCCACCTGAGCGCCCTCAAGGCGCCAACCGACAAGATATCAGCGAGGAACATATGCTCGACCTAGCCAAGACCAGATGGCATCCCATCGCCGCGGGTTACGACCTGCCATTGCGCCACGTCTTCCACGGCCAGTTGCTCGGCCGCGAGTTCGCCGTCTGGCGCGCCGACGATGGCTACGTCAATATCTGGGAGAACCGTTGCCTGCATCGCGGCGTGCGCCTGTCGATCGGCATCAATGACGGCCGCGAGCTGAAGTGCCAGTACCACGGCTGGCGCTATTCGAACCGCACGGCCGGCTGCACCTATATTCCCGCTCATCCGGCCGATGCGCCGGCCCGCACCATCACCAACCGCACCTTTGCGGCGGTGGAACGCTACGGCCTGGTCTGGTCGGCGGAGGAGCCGCAAGGCGAGGTTCCGGAAATTCCGGGCCTGGCCGAAGGCGAGTTGCTCGCCCTGCGCGGCATCCCGGTCAACGCGCCGGCCGACGTCGTGGCAGCCAGGCTCAAGGGTTATCGCTTCCAGCCGAACGCAGCCCTTGACGGCAAGGACGCAAAAGTCGCCGTCGAGGCTTCAAACGATTTCACCGTCGCGTTGCGCGCGGTCGAAGGTGGTGCTGCGACGCTCGCCGCGTTCTTTGTCCAGCCGGTCGATTCCAACCGCTCGGTGATCCGCGGCGTGCTCGACGGCAAGGTCGAAGGTGCCGCCCGTCTCGCCGTGCTGCGCCACCACAACGAACTTCTCTCCGCACTGCGCGTCGCGGTCGAGGCCGAGGCTGCGCACAAGCCCGCGCCGGCACCACTGGAGCCGGTGATCGAACGCGTCTCGCCGGAACTGGCGGAGATGCCGGAGGAAACCAAGCACGGCCGCAAGGCGACGATCCGAGTCCAGGTGGCGCGGAAGTGGCCGGCCGCCGACGGTATCGCCGGCTTCGAGCTCCGGCCGATCAAGGGCCTGCTGCCGACCTTCCAGCCCGGCGCGCATATCGACGTGCACCTGCCGAACGGCCTGATCCGGCAATATTCGATCACCAACGGCCCGGGCGAGAGCGACAGCTATGTCATCGGCGTCAAGCTCGAGCGCGACTCGAAGGGCGGTTCGACCTGCCTGCATGAGACGGTGCGTGAAGGTGACGTGTTGGCGATCTCCGAGCCGCGCAACAATTTCCCGCTGCGCCGCGACGCGGTCCAGACGCTGTTTATCGCCGGCGGCATCGGTATCACGCCGCTGCTGGCAATGGCCCAGGCACTCAAAAACCAGAGCCTTGCGCACGAGCTGCACTATTTCGCGCAGAACGAGGCACAGCTGGCCTTCCCCGAGAAGACGAGCACGCTCGGCGCCTCGCTGAAGCCGCATCTAGGTCTTTCGCCCGACCAGACGGGCGCCATGCTGCGCGAGATCCTCAGCGGCTACGGCCCGGACAAGCATGTCTATCTTTGCGGCCCCGGACCGATGCTCGAGGCGGCACGCCATATCGCTGCCGAGATGGGTTGGCCGGAGACGGCGGTGCATTTCGAATACTTCAAGAACACCAATGTCATCGACGACAGCACCAGCTTCGAGGTCGCACTGGCGCGCTCCTGCATGACGCTGACGGTGCCTGCCGGCAAGACGATCCTCGAGGTGATGCGCGACGCCGGCATCGACATGCCGTCGTCCTGCGAGCAGGGCGCCTGCGGCACCTGCCTGGCCACCGTCATCGAAGGCGAGCCCGACCACCAGGACGTCTACCTCAACGATGCCGAGCGCAAGTCCGGCACCAAGATCATGACCTGCGTGTCGCGTGCCAAGTCGGCGCGGCTTGTACTCGACCTCTAGGAGTTCTCCGATGATCACGCTCTATGACTACGAACTGTCGGGCAACTGCTACAAGCTGCGCCTGCTGATGGGCATGCTCGGTGTCGAATGGAAGACCGTTCCCGTCGACTTCTATCCCGGCCGCGAGCACAAGTCGGACTGGTTCCTGAAGATCAATCCGCTGGGCCAGCTTCCTGTCATCGACGACGACGGGCTGGTGCTGCGCGATGCCCAGGCGATCCTGGTCTACCTCGCCTCGAAATACGATGCGTCAGGCACCTGGTATCCACGCGACAACCCGGCGCTGCTCGGCGAAATCAGCCAGTGGTTGGCCTTTGCCGACGGCATCACCGGCACCGCGTCCGCGGCGCGGCTGCATGACGCGCTGTTCTACGACTTCGACGTCGAGGCGGCCCGCGCGGGCGCGCATCGGCTGTTCCGCATCCTCGACGAACATCTGTGGTTCGGCGAGCAGGAAGGGCGCAACTGGATCTGCTCGGCATCCCAGCCGACCATCGCCGACATCGCGTGCTTCCCCTACATCATGCTGTCGGAAGAGGGCGGCATCCCCAGACAGGACTATCCGGCGATCCGCCGCTGGTGCGACCGCGTCAAGCGCCTCAAGGGTTTCAGCGTCATGTCGGGCGTGTTCCCCGCAGGGCCGGCCAAGGCTGCCTAAAGTTCGATAATCCGCCGGACGAAATGCCCGGCGCCTACTTGTTGTTGGGAGAGAAAGACATGAAAACCCGCGCCGCAGTCGCCGTCGGAGCCGGAAAGCCGCTCGAGATCATGGAGGTCGACCTCGAAGGCCCGCGCGAGGGCGAGGTGCTGGTCGAGATCAAGGCGACCGGCATCTGCCACACCGACGAATTCACGCTGTCGGGCGCCGATCCGGAAGGCATCTTCCCGGCGATCCTCGGCCATGAGGGTGCGGGCGTCGTCGTCGACGTCGGCAAGGGTGTGACCTCGCTCAAGAAGGGCGATCACGTCATCCCGCTCTACACGCCCGAATGCCGCTCGTGCCCGTCCTGCCTGTCGCGGAAAACCAATCTGTGCACCGCGATCCGCTCGACGCAAGGCCAGGGCCTGATGCCGGACGGTTCGTCGCGCTTTTCGATCGGCAAGGACAAGATCTTCCACTACATGGGCTGCTCGACGTTTTCGAACTTCACCGTACTGCCCGAGATCGCGCTGGCCAAGGTCAACCCCGACGCGCCCTTCGACAAGATCTGCTACATCGGCTGCGGCGTGACGACCGGCATCGGTGCGGTCATCAACACCGCCAAGGTCGAGATCGGCGCAACGGCCATCGTCTTTGGCCTCGGCGGCATCGGCCTCAACGTGCTGCAGGGTCTGCGCCTGGCGGGTGCCGACATGATCATCGGCGTCGACCTCAACAATGAGCGCAAGGCCTGGGGCGAAAAGTTCGGCATGACGCATTTCGTCAATCCGAAGGAGGTCGAGGGCGACATCGTTCCTTACCTCGTCAACATGACCAAGCGCGGTGCTGACCAGATCGGCGGCGCCGACTACACCTTCGACTGCACCGGCAACGTCAAGGTGATGCGCCAGGCGCTCGAGGCCAGCCATCGCGGCTGGGGCGAATCGATCGTCATCGGCGTCGCCGGTGCCGGCCAGGAGATATCGACGCGTCCGTTCCAGCTGGTCACCGGCCGGACCTGGAAGGGCACCGCCTTCGGCGGCGCGCGCGGCCGCACCGACGTGCCGAAGATCGTCGAGTGGTACATGGAGGGCAAGATCCAGATCGACCCGATGATCACGCATACGCTGAAGCTCGAGGACATCAACAAGGGTTTTGACCTGATGCATGCCGGCGAGAGCATCCGAAGCGTCGTGGTTTACTAAAAACGGAACCGCGCCTGGGCTTGTTGCGGGTCTTTAAAGCCTCCCAGCTTGCCCGCATGTTCCCCAAGCCAGGCGTCGGCCGGCGGTGCGTTCGAGGGTTCCACGACCTCTCGGCCGCGCCGCCGGCATCTTTTTGAGCGTTGCAGCCCCCGTCCGCCGAGGGTATGCCGGGCGGAATTGTTTGACGAGAAGGCAAAGCAGATGAAGACCGTTTCCACCTCGAAGTCGCATGGCGGTGTCCAGGGCGTCTATTCGCACGCCTCCGAGGCCTGCGCCTGCGACATGACCTTTGCCGTGTTCGTACCGCCGCAGGCCAAGGATGGTCCGGTGCCGGTGCTGTGGTATCTCTCGGGTCTCACCTGCACGCACGCCAATGTCATGGACAAGGGCGAGTACCGCCGCCTGGCCGCCGAACTCGGCCTGATCATCGTCTGCCCCGATACCAGCCCGCGCGGCGAAGGCGTGGCCGACGAAAAGGACAACTGGCAGTTCGGTTCCGGCGCCGGCTTCTATGTCGATGCGACGCAGGAGCCCTTTGCGAAAAACTATCGCATGTACTCCTACGTCACCGAAGAACTGCCGGCGCTGATTGCGGCGAACTTCCCGGCCGACATGTCACGCCAGGCGATTTTCGGCCACTCGATGGGCGGCCACGGCGCGCTGACCATCGCCCTGAAGCACCCCGAGCGCTTCAAGAGCTGCTCGGCTTTCGCGCCGATCGCACAGCCTTCGACGGCGGGCTGGTCGAAGCCGGCGCTGGAGAAGTATCTCGGCTCAGACGAAGCTGCCTGGCGCGCCTATGACACGACGCTGCTGATCGAGGACGGCAAGCGCTTTTCCGAGTTCCTGGTCGATCAGGGTTCGGCCGACGGTTTCCTGCAGGAGGGCTTGCGGCCGTGGCTGCTTGAAGAGGCCTGCAAGAAGGCTGGCATCGGGCTCACCCTGCGCATGCAGGAAGGCTACGACCATTCCTACAACTTCATCTCCACCTTCATGGACGACCATTTGCGGTGGCATGCTGCCCGTCTGGGCTGAGCGGCGAAAGTCGCTGTCAGGGCTTTGAAGCAAGCAGCTTGGCGAAGACATGGCGCTTCGCCTTGCCGACGCTGATCTCCAGCGTTTCGTGCTGGGCCAGATGCGCAGCTATCGCGCTTGCGAGCATGCAGCCGGTGCCGCGCATTACGACCGGGATACGCGACGCGTCGAACCGGATGGGCTCGCGGCCGGGCAGGAGCAGCAGGTCCGTCGACGTTGCTCCCGATGCGTGCCCGCCCTTGACCAGAATGGCGGGCGCGCCTGCATCGAACATCTTGGCGGCTTGCCAGATGATGTCGCCTTCGCCGGCGGCGAGCGGCAGGCCGGTCAACAGCGCCAGCTCAGGCAGGTTGGGCGTGATCAGCGTGCAAAGCGAAAACAGCTTGCGCTTGAGCGTTTCGACCGCGTCGTCGTCGAGCAACTGACGGCCCGAGGTCGAGGCGAGGACGGGGTCGAGCACGACGGGGACCGGCAGGCTGCTTGCCAGTACCGATGAGACCGTCTCTATGATCGGGGCGCTGCCGAGCATGCCGATCTTCACCGCCTTGACCGGGTTGGCGGCAAATGCCGCGCGCATCTGGGCGGCAACGAGGTCGGGTGCACTATGCTCGATCCGTTCGACAGCGTCATGGGTTTGGACCGTCACGGCCGTGACCGCAACGCAACTGCGCAGGCCGAAGGCCGATACCGTCTCGATGTCGCGGACGACGCCGGCGCCGCCGCTCGAATCGGACCCGGCGACGATGAGCACATGCGGGGTCATCGCCACTCAGCCGTTGCCGCCAGCCACTCGCGCGTGCGCGCTTCGGGATCGGCATTCAGGGTGATGTCGGTGACGACGGCTGCAACATCGGCGCCTTGGGCGAAGACGCCCGGGATGCGCTCGATGTTCAGTCCACCGATGGCGACGAGCAGTGTGGCACCGACACGCCGCTTCCATTCGGAGATGCGGTCGAGCCCCTGCGGCGCCCACTTCATCGCCTTGAGGATGGTCGGATAGACGGGTCCGAGCGCGACATAGTCGGGTCCGGCCGCAAGGGCCGTGTCGAGTTCGGTGTCGTCGTGGGTGCTGAGGCCGAGCTTCATGCCGGCGCGGCGGATCGCTGCCACGTCGGCCTCGGCGAGGTCCTCCTGGCCGAGATGGACGAAGTTGCAGCCTTCGTCGATGGCGAGGCGCCAGTAGTCGTTGACGACGAGCTGGCAGCCATGGCGTTCGCAGATGGCCTTCGCCGCACGGATTTCGCGGCGCAGGCTGGCGTCGTCCATGTCCTTGATGCGCAGCTGCACCAGCTTCACGCCCAATGGCACAAGACGCTCGATCCAGGCGGCGCAATCCAGAATGAGGTAGAACGGGTCGAGCTTCATGAAAACGCTGCCATGCCGATGACGGGGGTGGAGGGGACGGCCATGTCGCGCGGTTCGAGCGGGCCGGCGAGGAATGCTTGCCGTCCGGCCTCGACCGCCTTGCCGAAGGCCGCGGCCATGGCGACCGGATCGCCTGCCTTGGCAACGGCGGTGTTGAGCAGTACGGCGTCGTAGCCGAGTTCCATGACGGTGGCCGCATGCGACGGGCGGCCGATGCCGGCGTCGACGATCAACGGCACGCCGGGGAAATGGCCACGCAGGCTGCGCAATGCGTCAAGATTTTGAGGCCCCCGCGCGGACCCGATCGGCGCGCACCATGGCATCAACACCTTGCAACCGGCGTCGAGCAGGCGTTCGGCGACGACCAGATCGTCGGTCGTGTAGGGAAAGACCTCGAAGCCTTCAGCGGACAGGATCTTTGCTGCCTCGACCAGCCCGAACACGTCGGGCTGAAGCGTGTCGTGATTGCCGATGACCTCGAGCTTGATCCAGTTCGTTGCAAAGACCTCACGCGCCATCCTTGCCGTCGTCACGGCCTCCTTGACCGAATGGCAGCCGGCAGTGTTGGGCAGCACGTGCACGCCGAGCGACTGGATCAGCGACCAGAACTGCCCGCCCGCCTTGCCGCCCGAGGTCTCGCGGCGCAGCGAGACGGTGACGATGTCGACGCCCGACGCCTTGATTGCCTCGGCCATGATGGCGGGTGAGGGGTAAAGCGCGGTGCCGAGGAGAAGGCGGGAGGACACCTGTTGTCCGTAGAGTTCGAGCATGGTTCACCCTCCCTTCATCGGTGCGAGGATTTCGATGCGGTCGCCATCCGCCAGCGCGCAGCCGTCGCGTTCCTTCGCGGGTACCACCTCGCCATTGAGGGCCGTGGCGAGCCAGCCGCCTTCGTAGTCGAGCTCGGCAAGCAGGGCCGCCAGTGTGCCGGACGCGACCTCGTGATTTTCGCCGTTAACGGTGAGCTTCATGGACGAGCTCCTTCTTCGTCTCGTGGCCCAGGATCATGTCGGAAGCCTGCCGCGCCATTGCAGGTGCGAGCAGGAAGCCGTGGCGATAGAGGCCGTTGATGCGGATTTTGTTTCCGTCGCGCTCGACGCGCGGCAGGTTGTCGGCAAAGGCCGGCCGCACGCCGACGCCGGTTTCGACCAGTTCGGCCTCGCCAAAGGCCGGATGCAAAGCATAGGCGGCGTTGAGCAGTTCCATCACCGAGCGCGCGGTGATCGGCCCCGCTGCATCGCACTCGATCATGGTGGCGCCGACCATGAACAGGTTGCCGGAGCGCGGCACGACGTAGACGGGGATGCGCGGATGCAACAGTCGCACCGGCCGCGCCAGCGAGACCTCCGATGTCCTGAGAATCAGCATCTCGCCACGCACACCGCGCAAAGTGGGTTGCGCGGCGGCTATGCCAGTGCAGTCGGCCTCGAAATCCGCCATGTACGGTTTCGATGCGGTGCCATAGCCAAACTCGAAGCGCACGCCCATCTGCACGAGCTTCTCTTGTAGCCCGAGCAGCGCCTTGCGCGGGTCGAGATGCGCTTCCCCGGCAAAGAACAGCGCGCGCCCGAAGCGGCCCTCGAGGTCGGGCTCGAGCGCCGCTATCGCCTCGGCGTCCACTGGGCGAAACCCCGATGCGCGGCGGCCGAAGCGGTCGAGTTCGGCCGCGTCCCGAGCCGGCGCGACCACCAGTGTGCCGTTGCGGATGACGTGGCCGGGCAGGGCGTTCTCCCACCAGTCGGCAGCGTCCCGCCCGAGCGAAAGCACCGGGTCCTCGGCACTCTCGCGCTCGCACCAGGGCGCCAGCATGCCGCCGGCCTGCCATGAGGCATTGCCGGCGATCTGCCTGCGTTTCTCGATCACGGTGACGCCAGCGCCGCAGGTCGCCAGCTCATGTGCGAGCGTCAGTCCGGCGACGCCCGCACCGTGGATCAGCACCTTCATGGCTGGTCTGCCGTCTCCGCGGGTTCGGCGCTTTCCACGGCCATGTAGAGGTCGCCGCCGTCGCGGTACTTCGCCGCCATCGCCGCCAGCCCTTCCTTCTGTGCCTCGGCGCGGATGTCGTGGGAGATCCGCATCGAGCAGAATTTCGGGCCGCACATGGAACAGAAATGCGCCACCTTGTGCGCCTCCTTGGGCAGGGTCTGGTCGTGGTAGGAGCGTGCCGTTTCCGGGTCGAGCGAGAGGTTGAACTGGTCCTCCCAGCGGAATTCGAAGCGTGCCCGCGACAGTGCGTCGTCCCTGACCTTGGCCGCCGGATGGCCTTTGGCGAGGTCCGCTGCGTGGGCCGCGATCTTGTAGGTGATGACGCCCACCTTGACGTCGTCGCGGTCGGGCAGGCCAAGATGCTCCTTGGGCGTGACGTAGCAAAGCATGGCCGTGCCGAACCAGCCGATCATCGCCGCACCGATGCCCGAAGTGATGTGGTCGTATCCCGGCGCGATGTCGGTGGTGAGCGGTCCAAGCGTGTAGAAGGGCGCCTCGCCGCAGACCTCGAGCTGCTTGTCCATGTTCTCCTTGATCTTGTGCATCGGCACGTGGCCGGGACCCTCGATCATCACCTGGCAGTCCTTGGCCCAGGCGATCTTGGTGAGCTCGCCCAGCGTCTCCAATTCGGCGAACTGGGCGGCGTCGTTGGCGTCGGCGATCGAACCGGGGCGCAGGCCGTCGCCGAGCGAAAAGGCGACGTCATAGGTCCGGCAGATGTCGCAGATCTCCTCGAAATGCTCGTAGAGGAAGCTTTCTTTGTGGTGGTGCAGGCACCACTTGGCCATGATCGAGCCGCCGCGCGAGACGATGCCGGTGACGCGGTCGACGGTCAGGTGGATGTAGGACAGGCGCACGCCGGCATGGATGGTGAAGTAGTCGACGCCCTGCTCGGCTTGTTCGATCAGCGTGTCGCGGAACACTTCCCAGGTCAGGTCCTCGGCGATGCCGTTTACCTTCTCAAGCGCCTGGTAGAGCGGCACCGTGCCGATCGGCACCGGCGAATTGCGGATGATCCAGTCGCGGATGTTGTGGATGTTGCGGCCGGTGGACAGGTCCATCACCGTATCGGCACCCCAGCGGGTCGCCCACACCATCTTCTCGACTTCCTCGGCCATCGACGAGGTGACGGCCGAATTGCCGATGTTGGCGTTGATCTTGACCAGGAAATTGCGGCCGATGATCATCGGCTCGCTCTCGGGGTGGTTGATGTTGGAGGGGATGATGGCGCGGCCGCGGGCGACCTCGTCGCGAACGAATTCCGGCGTGACGAAATCGGGGACCGCGGCACCGAAGCTTTCGCCGTCGCGGTCGAGTTTTGCCTTGAGCTGCTCGCGGCCGAGGTTTTCGCGGATGGCGACGAATTCCATTTCGGGCGTGACGATGCCGGCGCGGGCATAGGCAAGCTGGGTGACGGCGCGGCCGCCTGTGGCGCGCAGCGGCGCGTTGCGCACGGGGAATTCGGGCGTCAGCCGTTCGGCCGAGACAAAGCCGTTGTCTTCGTCCTTGACCGTGCGGCCGTCGTAGCGCTCGACGTCGCCGCGGGCGAGGATCCAGTCTTCGCGCAGCCGCGGCAGGCCGCGCTCGATGTCGGTCTTCACCGACGTGTCGGTGTAGGGGCCGGACGAATCGTAGACGGTGACAGGCGGCTCACCGGCGCTCGGGTGGACCGAGATTTCGCGCATCGGTACGCGGATGCGGGGATGCAGCTTGCCAGGCTTGTGGACTTTCTTCGAGGCGGGCAGTTCGCCTGTCGTGACTGTCGGGGTGTGGGCATTCATGAGTGAGTCTCCGGTGCAATGGAGACCCAGTTCGTGCGATGAGGAGGAGGTGAGGTTTTGCCTGGGGAGTTCGGGCGTGAACCCGAATGCCAAAGCCGGATTGCCCGGCCCGCAGCGCCTCGCACCGTCCCTACGCCAGTGTGAACTGGATCAGGTTCAACGGGTCACTGCGCTGCGCGAGCCAGCAGTATCTCAGCCCCTTGTCGGGACCCCCCTGGTGAGGCCGGCAACATGGGCGACGAATGCCGGTGCTGTCAACGGCCTTTCGTTGAGGCCGAGAGAATGCCAAAGTCCTGGTGTCGGACCCCATTGCGGTTACCGATGCGATCGGATAATAGGTCAGTATTACTGACATAAATTGTCTGGTGCTTGCGGTGTCCGGGGAGGACGTTCGGCCCGCTGGCAAGACAGGAGGAGCATCTGTGACGGACAATCCCTCGCCGCTCAAGTTCCACGTGCCCGAGCCCGAAGTGCGGCCGGGCGGCACGCCCGATTTTTCCAACGTGCCGATTCCCAAGGCGGGTTCGGTCGACAGGCCGCCGGTCGACGTCGATCCCAGGACGATCCGCGATCTCGCCTATTCGATCATCCGCGTGCTCAATCGCGAGGGCGATGCTGTCGGGCCATGGGCAGGCACGCTGACCGACGAGGAACAGCTCGACGGCCTGCGCCACATGATGACGCTGCGCACCTTCGATGCGCGCATGCAGATGGCGCAGCGCCAGGGGAAGACCTCGTTCTACATGCAGCATATGGGCGAGGAGGCGGTGAGCTGCGCCTTCCGCAAGGCGCTCAATCCCGGTGACATGAATTTTCCGACCTATCGTCAGGCCGGCCTGCTGATCGCAGGCGGCTATCCGATGGTCGACATGATGAACCAGATCTATTCCAACGAGAAGGATCCGCTGAAGGGCCGGCAGTTGCCGATCATGTATTCGGCCAAGGAGCACGGCTTCTTCTCGATCTCCGGTAATTTGACGACCCAGTACATCCAGGCGGTCGGCTGGGCGATGGCGTCGGCGATCAAGGGCGACACCAAGATCGCGGTCGGCTGGGTCGGCGACGGGGCCACGGCGGAAAGTGATTTCCATGCCGCGCTCGTCTTCGCCTCGACCTACAAGGCGCCCGTGATCCTCAACATCGTCAACAACCAGTGGGCGATCTCGACCTTCCAGGGCATCGCCCGTGGCGGCTCGGGCACGTTTGCGGCGCGTGGCCTCGGCTTCGGCATTGCTGCTCTGCGGGTTGACGGCAACGATTATCTCGCCGTCCATGCCGTGGCCAAGTGGGCTGCGGAACGCGCCCGTAGCAATCTCGGGCCGACGCTGGTCGAATACGTCACCTACCGCGTCGGGGCGCACTCGACATCAGACGATCCTTCCGCCTACAGGCCCAAGACCGAGTCGGATGCCTGGCCGCTGGGCGACCCGGTGATCCGGCTCAAGAACCATCTGATCAGGCGCGGCCAGTGGTCCGACGAGCGCCACAAGCAGACCGAGGCCGAAATCCTCGAAACCGTCATATCGGCGCAGAAGGAAGCCGAGAGCCACGGCACCCTGCATGCCGGCGGTAAGCCGTCGACGCGCGACATGTTCGAAGGCGTCTATGCCGAGATGCCGCCGCATCTCCGTCGCCAGCGCCAGAAGGCGGGAGTGTAGCCGATGCCACGCATGACCATGATCGAGGCCATCCGCAGCGCCATGGATGTCGCCATGGGCCGCGACGACAACGTCGTCGTCTTCGGCGAGGATGTCGGCTACTTCGGCGGCGTCTTTCGCTGCACCCAAGGGCTGCAGCAGAAATATGGGCGCTCGCGCTGCTTCGACGCGCCGATCAGTGAATTGGGCATCGTCGGCGCCGCCGTCGGCATGGCCGCCTATGGGCTCAAGCCATGCATCGAAATCCAGTTTGCCGACTACGTCTATCCAGCATATGACCAGATCGTTTCGGAAGCGGCACGGTTGCGTTACCGCTCGAATGGCGAATTCACCTGCCCGATCGTCGTCCGCATGCCCACTGGTGGCGGCATCTTCGGCGGCCAGACGCACAGCCAGAGTCCGGAGGCGCTTTTCACCCACGTGTCCGGCCTCAAGGTGGTCGTTCCGTCCAACCCGCTCGACGCCAAGGGCCTGCTGATTGCTTCCATCGAGGACCCGGATCCGGTGATCTTTCTGGAGCCGAAACGATTGTACAACGGCCCCTTCGACGGCCATCACGACCGGCCGGTTACGGCCTGGTCGAAGCACGAGCTGGGCGAGGTGCCCGATGGTCATTACACCGTGCCGCTCGGCAAGGCGGAGATCCGGCGCCCGGGCTCCGACGTCACGGTGCTCGCCTACGGCACCATGGTTTATGTCGCGCAGGCGGCGGCCGAAGAGACCGGCATCGACGCCGAGGTCATCGACCTCCGGACTCTTTTGCCGCTCGATCTCGACACCATCGTCGCCTCGGTCAAGAAGACCCGCCGCTGCGTGGTGGTACATGAGGCGACGCTGACCTCTGGCTTCGGCGCCGAGCTCGTGTCGCTGGTGCAGGAAAACTGCTTCTACCATCTGGAAGCACCGGTCGCCCGCGTCACCGGCTGGGACACGCCCTATCCGCATGCACAGGAATGGGACTACTTCCCCGGCCCCAAGCGGGTCGGCGAAGCATTGATCGAAACGATGGGGGCCTGAACATGGGCGAACATGTCATCAAGCTTCCCGACGTAGGCGAGGGTGTGGCCGAGGCCGAGCTCGTCGAATGGCACGTCAAGATCGGCGATCTCGTGCGCGAGGACGCGGTGCTGGCCGCGGTCATGACCGACAAGGCAACCGTCGAGATCCCGTCGCCGGTCGATGGCGAAATCCTCTGGCTTGGTGCCGAGATCGGCGACACTGTCCCGGTCGGTTCGCCGATCGTGCGCATCAAGGTTGCCGGCGACGCACCAGCCGAAGCTGAGCCAGCCGTCGCGCTGGCTAAGGCGAAAAGCGACGTCGAACCGGCTGCAGCAGAACCTCCGAAACCAACTCCTGCGCCGGCTAAGAAGGTTGAATCCGAACCTGTTGTGAAAGCTCCGGTACCGTCCGGAGCGCTCAAGCCCGTGCCGCGCGCCACGAACTTCGGCCTGCCGCGTCCCGAAGGCGAACGTCCGCTCGCTTCTCCGGCTGTCCGGCTGCGTGCCAAGGAAGCCGGCATCGACCTGCGCCAGGTCCCGGGCACCGGGCCGGCCGGGCGCGTGACCCATGACGATCTCGACGGCTTTGCCGCGCGGGGCTCGGCTGTTCCCGCTGCCGGGCTGCAGGCGAAGACCGAGGTCGAGGAGATCAAGGTTATCGGCCTGCGCCGGCGCATCGCCGAGAAGATGGCGCTGGCCAAGTCGCGCATCCCGCACATCACCTATGTCGAGGAGGTCGACGTCACGGCGCTCGAGGAGCTGCGCGCCAAGCTCAACGCCTCGAAGAAGCCGGACAGGCCGAAGCTGACGCTGTTGCCGTTCCTGATGCGCGCGCTGGTCAAGGCGGTGGCGGAGCAGCCGCAACTGAACGCGATCTACGACGACGATGCCGGCATCATCCACCGCCATGCTGGCGTCCATATCGGCATGGCGGCCCAGACTCCGGGCGGGCTGATGGTGCCTGTCGTCAGGCACGCCGAAGCGCGCGACCTGTGGGACTGCGCCACCGAGGTCAACCGCCTCGCCGACGCCGCCAAAGCAGGCACGGCGACGCGCGAGGAACTGACCGGCTCGACCATCACCATCACTTCGCTGGGTGCCATGGGCGGCGTCGCCACCACGCCGGTCATCAACTACCCCGAAGTGGCGATCGTCGGCGTCAACAAGATCATGATGCGGCCGATGTGGGACGGCACGCAGTTCGTGCCGCGCAAGATGATGAACCTGTCGTCCAGCTTCGACCATCGCGTCATCGACGGCTGGGATGCTGCGGTCTTCGTCCAGCGCCTCAAGGCGCTGCTCGAGGCGCCGGCAATGATCTTCGTGGAGGGCTGAGGCTGTGAAGGAAATCTCCTGCAAGCTTCTCGTCATCGGCGCCGGCCCCGGCGGCTATATCTGCGCCATCCGGGCCGGCCAGCTCGGCGTCGACACGGTCATCGTCGAGGCGGCCAAGCCCGGCGGCACCTGCCTCAATGTCGGCTGCATTCCGTCCAAGGCGATGATCCACGCGGCCGACGAATATCTCAAGGTCAGCGAGATGGCCGGTGGTACCAGCCCGCTGGGGATCAGCTTGACGGCACCGGTGCTCGATCTCGCCAAGACCGTTGCCTGGAAGGACCGCATCGTCGGTCGCCTGACCACCGGCGTTGCCGGCCTGCTCAAGAAGGCCAAGGTCAAGTCGGTGCAGGGCTGGGCGCGCTTTCGCGACGGCAAGACCGTCGAGGTCGACACCGAGACCGGCCTGCAGGTGATCCGCGCCGAGACCATCGTGATTGCCACGGGTTCGGTCCCGGTCGAGCTGCCGTTCCTGCCTTTCGGCGGGCCGGTGATCTCGTCGACCGAAGCGCTGGCGCTCAAGCAGGTGCCGCAGGCTCTGGCCGTTGTCGGCGGCGGCTATATCGGGCTCGAACTCGGCACCGCCTTTGCCAAGCTCGGATCCAAGGTCACCGTGGTCGAAGCACTGCCGCGCATCCTGCCGCAATACGATGCCGAGCTGACCCGGCCCGTGGCCAAGCGGCTCGACACGCTCGGCGTCAAGGTGCTCACGGGCGCCAAGGCCAAGGGACTGTCCTCCAAAGGCGACGCGCTGCTTGTCGAGGCCGCCGATGGCAGCGAGCAGAAGATTGCTGCCGACAAGGTGCTCGTCACCGTCGGCCGCAAGCCTCTCGTCGAAGGTTGGGGCCTCGAAGAGATCGACCTCGACCGCGATGGCCGCTTCATCCGTATCGACGAACAGTGCCGCACCTCGATGCGCGGCATCTATGCCATCGGCGATGTCACCGGCGAGCCGATGCTGGCGCACCGCGCCATGGCCCAGGGTGAAATGGTTGCCGAGATCGTCGCCGGCCACAAGCGCAGCTGGGACAAGCGCGCTATCCCCGCCGTCTGCTTCACCGACCCGGAGGTCGTCACCGCTGGCCTGTCGCCTGACGAAGCCAAGAACCTCGGCATCGAGATCAAGTCGTCGCAGTTCCCGTTCTCGGCCAATGGCCGGGCCATGACCTTGCAGGGGGAAGACGGCTTTGTCCGCATCGTTGCCCGCGCCGACAACCATCTGGTGCTCGGTATCCAGGCGGTCGGCACGGGTGTGTCGGAGCTCTCGGCAGCTTTCAGCCTGGCAATCGAGATGGGTGCGCGGCTGGAGGATATCGCCGGCACGATCCATGCGCATCCGACACAGGGCGAAGCCTTCCTCGAGGCGGCGTTGCGCACGCTCGGCCACGCGCTCCACATCTGACGTGGAGCGCGTGCCCCGCGTCACCTTGTGGCTTGTCTGCGCCCGCCGGTTAGGCTAACAAGCCCACGCACTGGACGACCAGTGTCTTGCACATTCGGGGACGGCCCCATCCAAAAGATGGCGCCGATCAATTGTCACCCCGACCCAATCTCATCCTGAAAAATCGCGAAAACGCTGCAGGCCGGCGCTTGGCCACCCGTGGGCGCACTCGGCTGCGTCTGGATCCCGGGCTTGCTTCGGCAGCGTGCGCTTTTTCATCACCAATTGAACAGACCGGAGAGGCGCTGTGGCGGGACCGATAGAACAGTTTGAAATCAAGCCGATTTTCACCCTCTTCGAGCTTGCGGGGCAGGAAATCGCCTTCACCAATTCGGCCGCCTACATGGTGGGCGTGGCTGTTTTCGGCGGGCTGTTCCTGCTGCTGTCGACAAGCGCCCGGGCCCTTGTGCCGTCGCGGCTGCAGTCGATCACCGAGCTTATCTACGAGTTCGTGTCGAAGACGCTGCGTGAAAATGCGGGCGAGGGCGGCATGAAGTTCTTTCCGCTTGTGTTCTCGCTGTTCGTCTTCATCCTGATCGCCAATCTCGCCGGCATGTTCCCCTATGCCTTCACGGTCACCAGCCACATCATCGTGACCTTCTCCTTCGCCATGATCGTGTTCGCCACCGTCACGCTCTACGGCATCTGGAAAAACGGCCTCGGCTTCTTCCGGCTGTTCCTGCCGTCCGGCGTGCCGCTGGCGCTTTCGCCGATCATCGTGCCGATCGAGATCGTATCCTACATCTCGCGGCCGATCAGCCATTCGGTGCGTCTGTTCGCCGTCATGCTCGCCGGCCACATCACGCTCAAGGTCTTTGCCGGCTTCGTCGTCAGTCTCGGCAGCATGGGAACCCTCGGCGTTTTCGTTGCGATCCTACCGCTGGCGATGACGGTTGCGCTGACCGCATTGGAACTGCTGATGGCGGTGATCCAGGCCTACATCTTCACCATGCTGACCTGCATGTATTTGAACGACGCCCTGCATCCCGGGCACTGAACGCAGCGGCAAAATTCAAAGCAAAAGGCCCGCCCGTTGTGGCGGGCCTTTTCGTTTCGGGCCCGGTCACCAGAAGCGCGCTTCCGCGTGAGCCTCAGCCGAATGGAATGCGCCGTATCGTAACGTCGTCGAGCTTCATGGCTCGTCGAACGAGAGCCCAGGCTTGACGGAAGGGGCGGCCGAACTCATGCCACAGTTTCCTGATGCTGCGCTTCGTCTTGCGACGCGGCTCCGAGAAGCGAGATATGTCGATCGTGCTGTTGAATTCGCCGACGGCTTCGGCTTCGACGGTGCTCCGCTGTCTGACAGGCGCAGGGATCATCTGGTAGACCTTCATGTCGTCGATAACGGGCTGCCCGAACACGAACATGTCCAGCGGGGTGGCAAAGTGCTCGGAGACCTCGATGAGCCGAGCGGCGGCGACCCGCGAGACGACGTAGCAGGCGCCACCTTCGTGCAGCGAGTGCAGCCTGCGGAGCGACCTGGTCGGCCCCAGGGCAATGCAGTCGTTGCCGACTGCCGCCTTGGTTCCTGTCGTCTCGAGTTTGACGATGTCCGCACCCGCCGGGATCCAGCTTTCGCCGGCAAGGAAGTGGCTTGCGGCAGGGGACAGCCAGGCGTCGTCTTCGACGACCGCCGCGAACTTTTCGCCCGAGTGGAGGAATGCCTGCCAGGCTGACCGATGGCTCAGGAAGCAGGCTGCTATGGCTGCCGGCATCCTGTGCCTGGCCAGAACATCGTCGCCGAGCGCGACGCCGTCGATCGCCGGGATGCGGATGTAGGACAGGCTCAGGCGCTCGAATTGTTCTGCCATGAATGCCAGGCGCCCGGGCGAGCGGTCGAGATTGATCAGGTAGCACTTCATGGCAGCTCCGCCTCACTCCTGGCGCGGAACTTCTAGCAGAGTTGTCGGGGCAAACGAACTCCCTCGCAGACGCAGCAAGGCATCCACGGGATCGGTGTCGGGCGCCCCGCTTCCAAAGGTGCGTTCATGCCTGATCGATCGGCCCGGTTTCCTCGCAGTCGATCTGCCGGCTCTGGTTAACCATCGATTAACCAAGCTCTTGCCTGTGGAGCTAAATTAGTGCTCACTAATCTTGCTGAGGGGTTCAAGTGGTGGCGGGAGAGTGGAAAATGACGTTCCGCGAGGTTCGGGAGCAGTTGAGAATTGTCGGAGTCCTGATCAGCAAGAGGGGCAGCAGCATTCGGGTCAACCATTTCGGTGGGATGCCCGAGACTGCATGTTTCACTTCAAGCCTGGACGAGGCGCTAACGGCCGGCCTGTCCATGGCGAGGCCAAAACACCTGCCGAAAAACTGGTGCGCGCATCGTTAGTCGTCATGGCTGCATGCATCGAGGAAGCTCTTCTACTGTCCGGTAGCGGGGCGCCGAGGACGTCACCAAGTCCACGGCATTGGCATGTCGTTGTTGCTCCTCATCGCGGGAGCCTGGGGTGCTCTGACAGAATCATGATAGGCTGGAGGGGTTGAACCTCCCATCCCTGGCCCCGCCGGCTTCGGCTGGCGGGGCTTTTTCGTGACGACCGTTTTGGTGTCGATGGGGTCAGCGACCTCGCAACAGTTCAGGTACCCGCACCAGCAGGATTTCTGCGGCGAATACCGTCACTGCACCCACGACGATCGAATGGGTGAGCATTTCGGCGAGCACTTGTGGCAGACCGCCGGACAAGGCTCCCGCCAGTGCCGGGATGCCCAGGCCCGCCATGAGACCGAGGGGCGCGACCAGGTTCTTTACCGCCGAGCCGCGATCCTGGCTGGCCATCTGGATGCCGGTCATGACAACCGTGGCGGCTGCCGGCAAAAACAGGCCGCCGACGACCGCTGCCGGTGTTGCGACCAGCACCGCCGCGACCTTGGGCAGGAAGGCAAGCGCGATGAAGATGAAACCGGCGACGCGCACGACATGCCGGCTGGCGACGCCCGTCAGCCTGATCACCCCCAGGTTCTGGGCGTAGGCAGTGGTGCCGAAGCCGCCGATTAGGGCGGCAAGCATCGACCCGCCCGCCTCGCCGGCGATACCGGCATTGACGCGCCTGTCGGTGAGTTCGACACCGGTCAGCCGCGCGGTGGCCTCATACATGCCCATGGCCTCAACGACCGCCACCACGAAGACGATGCACATGGTGATGGTGATCGCAGGGTCGAAGGTGAGGGAGCCATAGGGCAGGAGCTTGGGGAAGGCGATCCAAGGTGCCTGGCCGACGCCCGAGAAGTCGAGCTGGCCGAGGCCGAGGGCCAGGGCGTCGCCTACGATCAGGGCGATCAGGAAGCCGAACATCCGAAAGGTGCCGCCCAGCGCTGAACTGACCAGAACGACTGCGGTCGTCACGCAGGCGAGAAAGATGCTCTGGCCAGTGGCAAAATTCGACGTGCCAATGCCGCCGAAGAACTCCATGAAGGTGAAGCCGGCAAGAGCTATGCCGACCAGGGTGATGATGGTGCCCGAAACAGCCGGGGAAAGCAGCCGCCGCAGCCGGGCGAACTGACCCAGCACCGACAGGATGAACACGAACGCCGCCCCGATGATCAGCCCGAGACTGGCGGCCGAGATGGTGCCGGCCTTGTAGTAGCCGATCGCCAGCGGAGAAAACGCCGAGGACGGCCCCTGCACCACCGGCAGCCGCACCAGCTTGGTGCTCTGGACGACCGTGACGATACCGGCAGCAAGGAAAGTCGCCGTCACAAGATTGGTCGCCAGGGTGGCGGAAAAGCCCGCCACCGAGGCTATGAAGATCGGATCGAGCCAGGCATTCGACACCAGCGCCTGCTGCAAACCCAATGCGATCCGGCGCTGGGCGGGGATGATCTCCTCGACATCCCCGACCACGCCTTGGTCTACGTCATGCTCGCCCGCATGGGCATGAACATATTCAGCCATGATACCTCCTCCCAGAAGTATGTGCCGCCTGCGCGGCGTTGAGTGATGTTGTTGGCTAGGCTTCGAGGCACTGCATGCGGCGCGAATGCCGGGCATGCTCGGCAAGCACGTTGCCGAGCTCGGCCATCACCGGGCGGCCGTCCTCGACCAGGATCTTGCCGTTGACGACGGTGGTGCCGGCGACGGCCGGGCCACAGCGCAACCAGGCTTCGACAGGGTCGCTGTGGGCGCCAGCGAGAGCCACCTCCGACATGCTCCAGAGGACGAAATCGGCGCAGGCGCCGGGCCGGAGGTGGCCGATCTCGTCTTCCCAGCCAAGGCAGGCCGCGCCGCCGCGGGTTGCGATATCAAGCGCGTCGCGTGCCGACATCGAATGGGGCCCGTTGCGGTAGCGCCCGAGCAGCAGCGCGGTGCGCGCCTCCAGCCACATCGAGGCATGGTCGGTTGATGCCGAGCCGTCGCAGCCGAGCCCGACTCGCATGCCGCGAGAGCGCAGGCCCATGGCATCGGCCGAACCGCCACCAATCAGCATGTTGGAGCACGGACACTGCGTGGCGCAGACGCCGGCATGCGCAAGCCGGCCGATCTCCGCATCTGTGGGATAGATGAAATGCGCGACCCAGGAGCGCTTGCTGGCCCAGCCGACACGCTCGAAATATTCGGTCGGCGTGCAGCCATAGACCTCGGCGCAATACTTGTCCTCCTCCGGGTCCTCGGCGAGGTGGGTGTGCAGCCTGAGATCGTACTTGTCGGCGAGGCGCGCCGATTCCGACATGATGCGCTCGGTGACTGAAAACAGCGAGCACGGCGCCAGCGCCACCCGCGTCATCGCGCCTGGCTTGGCGTCGTGATACGCCTCGACCAGACGGATACTGTCGTCGAGGATGTCGTCCTCGCGCTGCACCACCGAGGCCGGCGGCAGGCCACCATTCTCGACCGAGCGCGTCATCGATCCGCGCGTCGCATAGAAGCGGAAACCGATGTCGGTGCTGGCGCGGATCTGGGCGTCGATCAGCTTGGGCTTGGGATGGACGTACATGTGGTCCATCGAGGTGGTGCAGCCGCCCATCAGCAGTTCGGTCATGGCGACATAGGTCGAGGCGTAGACGGATTCTTCCGTCAAGCCGGCCCACATCGGATAGAGGCCGGTCAGCCATTCGAACAGCGTACCGTTGGTCACCGGCGCGTAGGATCGCGTCAGGTTTTGGTACATGTGGTGGTGGGCATTGATCAGGCCGGGCGTGACCAATCGGCCATGCGCGGAGATGGTCTTCGCAGCGGCCGGTTCGTCGCCGGCCTTGCCCACTGAATGGATTCTCTTGTCTTTGACGGCGATCCAGCCGCCGGCGATTTCCCAACCGCGATCGACATACACGTATGCGTCACGGACGAGCAGGTCTACGGACATGCAACTTCTCCAGGTCGGTTCTCATTCGACTCGACGAAGCTGCCTTTCAGCCTCGTCGCGCTATGAGCCCTGTCCCTGGAATTGCGAGTTCCGGATCGTCATCGACTGGTAGGTTGAGCGGGCTTGCTCTGATCATGCTGTTCGGAAGCCGACTGACGCTGCAGTCGCCGTCCTCGCCTGAGCGAAAGCTCGCGCGTTCGCATCATCAGGCATTGGCGATGCAATCGTAGATTTGCCCTTGTGTCAAATTATTTTCATTTGAGGGATGCTGCGCGGCGGAGCGGGCCGCGCCGCAACGGAGGCTCGGCTATGGGCTTTTGCGCTTGGAGATCAAACGAACGGCCCGCCCGGATGCTCGATCCAAGCGGGCCATTGGCATTGCGTAGGTGGCGGGGGCGGGTGGCCGACGCAACGCTTGCACGCTGCATTTAAGGCGTCACGTCGGCGTTACCCCACCTGCCCATCATGCATCTTACTCCGCGGCGGCTGGCAGGCAATTAGCTCAATGGATGGATGGCAGGGGCTAGGCCTATTGCATCAGAACGACATCGGTTCGTTGGCGCTGCGTTCAGCATGAGCTTGGCTCGCGAAACCTGCGAAACAGCAGGGCGCTCAGGATCGCAAAAAGTATACGATATACCATTGATATTGTGCATAATATGGCTCTGAGAAAACCTCTCCGGGGGTGATCATAAAGCTGCTCCAACGCCAGGATCGGTTTGGCTCGCCAAGCGAAGCCGGAAGCCTAACTCCAAGTTTGGAAATCACATTGTTTGGAAAGACGGTAGCAACTCAGGAAGCTTCACAGGCGTCTGGTGTCATGTCGTTGATGCATACGATGTTGACATTAAATTGTATACATGAAACGAATTGGCAATTGCGCTTTCCAACTCGATCTCGGGAGGAAACTGAGTGCTGCAGGACGCCGATGTCGTTCTTTCGGTCCGTAATCTGAGGACCGCCTTTGTCACCCCTGCCGGCGTTGCCCGGGCGGTCGACGATGTAAGCTTCTCGCTCTGCCAGAACGAAATTCTCGCCATCATCGGCGAGTCCGGCTCCGGCAAGACGGTGACCGCGCTGTCGCTGATGAAGCTGGTGCCGACGCCACCGGGCAAATATCTCGGCGGTGAGATCGAGATCGACGGAAAGAACATCCTGGCCCTCAGCGAGCGCGAACTCGAAGACGTGCGCGGCAAGACCATCGGCATGATCTTCCAGAACCCGCGCGCCTCGCTCGATCCGTCGTTCACGGCCGAGTTCCAGCTCGTCGAGACCTTGCTGCGGCACAATCCCGAGCTCGATCGCAAGGCTGCACAGGCGGCCGCCCGCGCAGCGCTGATCGAGGTCGGCTTCGCCGATCCCGACCGGGTGCTGGCAAGCTATCCGCATCAGCTCAGCGGCGGCATGTGCCAGCGCGTCGGTCTGGCAATGGCGCTCGCCTGCCAACCCAAATTGCTGATCGCCGACGAGCCGACGACCGCGCTCGACGTCGGGGTGCAGGCGAAGATCCTGCTGCTGCTCAAGAACCGCAGCCGCGACACCGGCCTGCCGATCGTCTTCATCACCCACGACATCGGCGTGGTGCGCGCCATCGCGACGCGTGTGCTGGTGATGTATGGCGGGCACGTGCAGGAGGAGGGCGCGGTCGAAGACCTGCTCGCCACCCCGCATCATCCCTATACCCAGGCGCTGATCCGCTCGATTCCGGACCCGGACGAGGATCACGGCAGCATGACCTACATTCGCGGCGAGCCGCCAAACCTTCTGGCGCCGCCGAAGGGCTGCCGGTTCGCCCCGCGCTGCGAGCACGCCATCGGCCGCTGCCGCGACGAGGTTCCGGCGTGGCACAATCCCGAGCCGGGACGTTTCGTGCGCTGCCACCTGTTCGACCTGGAGGCACGGCAATGAGCGCCCAGAACCTGATCGAAGTCCGCGACCTCAACAAGGCCTTCACGGTCAGGCGCGGCGCCTTCTTTCGCCGCACGACCGCCAGTACCAAGGCGGTCAACAATGTCAGCCTCGATATCAGGAAGGGCGAGATCCTTGGCTGCGTCGGCGGATCAGGCTCGGGCAAATCGACGCTCGGCCGCATGATCCTGCGGCTGATCGAGCCCGACAGCGGCGAGGTGCGTTATGACGGGCAGAACCTCGGCGCGCTTTCCCAGGAAGAGATGCGGGGCTTCCGCCGCCGCATGCAGATCGTTTTCCAGGATCCGCTGCAGTCGCTCAATCCGCGTCGGACCGTTGCCGAGAACGTCGAGCGGCCGCTGCTCAACTTCGGCACTCCGAAGGCCGTCGCCCGCCGGCGCGTCGAGGAACTGCTCGAGCTTGTCGGCCTCGATCCGACGCAGTCCTATCGCTATCCGCACGAATACAGCGGCGGCCAATGCCAGCGCATCGCCATCGCCCGCGCCCTGGCGCTGGAGCCGGAATTCCTGTTCCTCGACGAGCCCGTCTCGGCGCTCGACGTCTCGATCCAGGCGCAGATCCTGAACCTGCTGGGAGACCTTCAGAAGAAGCTCGATCTCACATTCCTGTTCGTTTCCCACGACCTGAAGATCGTGAAGCAGTTCTGCGACCGTACGATCGTCATGTATCGCGGCAATATCCTCGAGACCGGATCGAGCGAAGCCGTCTACCGCGAGCCGAAGCATCCCTTCACCCGCGATTTCCTGGGAACCGTCCTGCACGTGCGCGGCGACATGCGCTGGGAGCAGGCGGCCGAACGCGCCGAAGACCTCGAGGGTACGGCCAAGCTTGGGGGCGCGTGCTGCCCCTATGTCGGCAATTGCGCGGACTGCTTCGATGCGTGCCGCGGATCCGCACCTCCGCTGATCGAAATAGAAAACCAGCGGAACGTCGCCTGCTTCCTCTACGACCACCGCTGAGGGGCGGTGGCGCGGAGGAAGAAACATCTGTCCAACTGGGAGGAAAAGCATGATGTTTCGGAAGTCCAACGCCTCAAGACAAATAGCGCGCCGAATGCGCGATCGCCTGGCCGGCACTGCTCTTGTGTTGCTCGCTGCCAGCTTCGGCGGCACCGCGGTCGTCGACCTGGCCCACGCCGAGGGCAACACCATCGTGTTCGCGGTCGAGTCCGATTTCAGCCGCCTCGACCCGCACGCCTCGCGCACCTGGAACACCTTCAAGGTGGTGCGCCACATCTTCGAAACCTTCGTCGAGGAAGACCTCACCAAGGGTGGCTCCGAGACACCGGCGATCGTGCCCGCACTCGCCGAAAGCTGGGATGTTTCGGAAGACGGCAAGTCCTACACCTTCCACCTCCGCAAGGGCGTGCAGTTCCATGACGGCACGCCGTGGAACGCGGAAGCTGCGAAATTCAACATGGACCGGATGACGGACAAGAATTTCGAGTTCCATCAGCCCGTCTCGCCCGGCCTGATGGGCTGGATGTGGCAGGACCTGGCCGGCTACGAAGTGGTCGACGAGAACACTTTCGAGATCAATCTCAAGCAGCCCAATGCCGAGTTCCTGCGCCGCATGGCGGCCGGTGGCTCCGGTGCGCCGCGCATGATCAGCCCGACGGCGGTCAAGACCCACGGCAACGACAATGTCGAGCAGCATCCCGTAGGCACCGGGCCGTTCAAGTTCGTCGAGCGTGTCGTTGGCGAGAAGCTGGTCATCGCCCGCAACGACGACTACTGGAACGAGGCGCGCAAGCCGAAGGCGGACCAGATCGTGCTGCGCGGCATCCCGGAAGTCGCCACCCGTGAACTCGCGCTGGTTGGCGGCGAGGTCGACGTCATCGGCACGCCATCTCCCGACTCGCTCGAATTCCTCAAGCAGCAGGGCATGCAGATCATCTCGGGCGACAGCCCGATGCTCTATGTCATGTGGATCAATACCAAAGATCCGCATTTCAAGGATGCGAAGGTGCGCAAGGCGATGTGCATGGCCATCAACCGCGAGGACATGGCCAAGTATCAGCGCAAGGGCCTAGCACGGCCGTCCTATGGCGTCCTCAATTTCGGCGGCCCCGGTTACGACCCGGGCTACAAGGATTGCGAATACGATCCCGAGGGCGCCAAGAAGCTGCTTGCCGAGGCCGGCTATCCCGACGGCTTCACCACCCGCATGGACTGGACCTTCGGTGCCGGCGCCGACGTCAACACCAAGGGCGATGCGGAGTGGCTGCAGCGCGACTTCGAGAAGGTCGGCATCAAGGCGTCGATCGAGATGTTCGACAACAACACCTTCTGGGAAATGATGTCGAAGGGCATGCGCGACGGCACCGGCCTCACCTCGGCGTCGTGGGGCGAGAGCACGTTTGCCTGGCTCGACCAGGTCCTTGCCGCCGGTGCACTGCCGCCGAACTGCTGCAACTCCGGCTACTACAGCAACCCCAAGATCGACGAGTTGCTGTCTGCTGCCCGCGGTGCTGCGTCCAGCGAGGAGATGGACAAGAAGCTGCACGAGATCCGCGATATCATCGCCGGCGACATGGCCTTCACCTCGTACTACACCGCCATGTCGACTTATGCCGCGCGGCCCGAAGTCAAAGGCTTCGTGCTGGCGCCGCAGCACTGGTTCGACCTGACCAGCATCACCAAGCAATAGACGTCACACATGTCCGGCCGGCCCGTTTTGCGGGCCGGTCGGCGGTGCAGTTGGGAGGCTGTCCGTGTCGATCATCGCTTTCATCGGAACCAGGATGCTCTATGCCGTGCCAGTGCTGCTCGGCGTGACCGTCATCGTATTCCTGTCGTTGCAACTCATTCCCGGCGACATTGCGCTCACCTTGCTCGGCCGCATGGCCACCCAGGCACAGCTCGAAGCCCTGCGCCTGGATCTCGGGCTCGACCGGCCACTGCTCGTCCAATACGCCGGCTGGCTGCTCGACCTGTTCAGGGGAGACATCGGCAACTCGATCTCGCAGCAATTGCCGGTTACCCAGATCCTCGGCCCGAAGATCGTCAATTCGCTGATCCTGATGGCGGGCAGCCTGGCGCTTGTGCTTGCCGCCGGCTTCCTGCTCAGCGTGGCGTCCGCACCTCGGTTCCGCACTTTTGCCGATCGGGCGGTCGTCGCACTCACCCTGGTGCTGGCAAGCCTGCCGGTGTTCTGGCTGGGCATCGTCCTGCTCTATTTCTTCGGCTTCAAATGGAAGCTGTTCCCGATTTCCGGCATGTACAACATGGTCGATCCGGGAGGCCTCGGCCAGTTGCTGCATCACATGGTGCTGCCGGCCATCACCACCGCGGCGTCTTCCATCGCGGTCGTCACCCGGGTCACGCGCTCGCGCATGATCGACGTGCTGGGCCAGCCCTACGTCCTTGCCGCGCGGGCGAGGGGGCTGAGCCGCAGGCAGATCGTGCTTCGCCATGCGGTGCGCAACACCTTGCCGACCTTCGCCAATATCGGCGGCCTGCAGATCGGCTATCTCTTCGGCAGCGTCATCTTCACCGAAATCATCTTCAACTGGCCGGGCGTCGGGCTCCTGCTATTCGATGCCATCATGCAGCGCGACGTGCCGGTCATCCAGGGTTGCGTGCTTGTCGTGGCGATCGTCTTCGTGCTCGGCAACATGGTCTCGGACGTCATCGTCCATGCCCTCGACCCCAGAAAGCGGTGAGACAACCATGAGCGTGACCTCCATGGCAACGACCAGTCCTGTCCCCAGCCAGCGCTTCAGCCCGGCGCGCCGCTCCAACCTCTATTTCGTCTGGCGCGGCGTGCTCGGCGATCCGGTGGCCCGCATTGCGGCGGTCATCATCCTGCTGCTGGTGCTTTGCGCGATCTTTGCGCCTTATCTCGCTCCGTTCCCGCCCAACGAGGCCGATCCCGCCCTGCGCCTGCAGGGGCTGGGGACGCCGGGTCACCTGCTCGGGCTCGATCACCAAGGCAGGGACATTCTCTCCCGCCTGATCTATGGCGCCCGCCTGACCCTGCTGTCGGGTGTCGTTCCGGTGATCCTGGGCGCAGCCATCTCGATCCCGCTCGGGCTGATCGGCGCATGGTATCCGCGCCTCGGCGAAGTGGTGATGCGGGTGATGGACGTCTTTTTCGCTTTCCCGATGGCGCTGCTGGCGATCATGCTTGCAGCCCTGATGGGGCCGGGCCTCGGCAACATGATGATCGCGCTGGTCGTCACCTTGATCCCCTACAACACGCGCGTGGTCTATGCCGCCGCGAGCCAGGAGCGCGAGCTCGCCTATATCGAGGCGGCCAAGGCGATGGCGACATCGGACCTCAAGATCCTGTTCGTCGAGATGCTGCCCAACGTGGTCGCCGCTTCGGTGGTCTACAGCTGCACCATCGTCGGCGCGGTCGTCATCACCGCGGCCGGGTTGAGTTTCCTGGGCCTCGGGGTCCAGCCGCCGATCGCGGAATGGGGCATCATGACCAGCGAAGGCAGGAGCTATGTCTTCGTCGCGCCGCATATCGCAGCACTCCCAGGCCTTGCGATCACCGTTCTGGTCATGGCGTTCAACCTGCTCGGGGACTCGCTGCGGGATTCACTCGACCCCAAGACCAGGCTGCAGCTCGTCAAGCATCGCGCTGCGCCCTCGGCCGACGATGAAGGCAAGGCGTGATGCCGATAAAGACGGTCATCCGAAACGCGCGCATCCTGACGCTCGACGAGCGCGATACCGAATATGCCGAGGCCGACATCGTCATATCGGGCGGCAAGATAGAAGCCCTGGGGCCGGGTGCTGCGAAAGAGGCGGGTGAGGGGGCACGTATCATCGACGGCAAGGGGCTGCTTGCGATGCCCGGTCTCGTCAACGGGCACTTCCACTCGCCCGGAAATTTCATGAAGGGGGCGCTCGGCAACTCGCCGCTCGAGCTGTTCATGCTCTACGAGGTGCCGCCGCTGATGGATCAGGTGGCCTCGCCGCGCTTCGCCTATGTACGGACCATGCTCGGCTGCATCGAAATGCTGAAGCAGGGCGTCACCTCCGTCCACGACGACTGTTTCTTCGTGCCGGTTGTCACCGATGACGAGGTCGACGCCGTCATGCGCGCCTATGCCGACTCAGGCATTCGCGCCACAGTCACGCTCGACCAGCCCAATGTGCCCGAGCACCAGAAATATCCCTTCCTGAAGGACTTCCTTCCCCCGCATCTGCTCAAGCGCATGAGCGAGGTGCGGCTGATGACGGATGCCGAGCTGCTTGGCTGCTACGACCGCTTCATGGCCACCTGGCATGGCACCGAGGCCGGCCGGTTGCGCTGTGCGGTGTCATGCTCGGCGCCGCAGCGCGTGACACCGGCCTATCTGCAGGCGCTTGGTCGGATCGCACGCGAACGCGACATTCCCTACAACATGCACATTCTCGAAACCCGCCTGCAGCGGGTGCTTGGCCAGGAGAATTTCGGCAAGTCGCTGATCCGCTACGTTCACGACATGGGCGTGCTCAATGAACAGGCGATGGTCATCCATTCGATCTGGGTCGACGATGACGATATCGCGCTGCTTGCCGGGTCCGGATGCTCGGTCGCGCACAACCCCGTCTCGAACCTCAAGATCGGCAGCGGCGTCATGCCGTTCCGACGGTTGCAGAAGGCCGGCATCAATGTCTGCATCGGCAATGACGAGGCCTCTACCGATGACGGCATCCATCTGTGGACCGTGGCCAAGGTTGCAGGCCTCGTGCACAATATCGGCGACCCCCGATATGACGACTGGCCTCGGCCGGTCGAGATCCTGACCGCACTGACGTCGGGCGGCGCGAAGGCCATGCGGCTGCCGCAACCCTCGGGGCGTCTCGCGCCCGGCTTCCAGGCCGACATCATCCTGCTCGATCTCAATTCGCTGGCGTTCACGCCGCTGAACGACCTGAGGCGGCAGCTCGTCTATTGCGAGAACGGCTCCTCGGTCGTCACCGCCATGGTTGGCGGCGAGATCGTCATGGAGAACCGCAAGCTGCTGACCGTCGACGAAGACGCGATCAAGGCCGAGGCACGTTCGCTTGCCGGGGAATTCTCCGAATACATGGCACGCTGCAAGTCGGCCGCCGACGAGCTCGAGCCGTACTATCGGCAGATGTATCTTAAGGCGCTCGACACGCCGGTCGGCCTGAACAGATGGGCCGGCCCGATGGTGCCGTAGCCAGCGCCGTTCGCCACAACATTCTCCAATCACTACAACCGGATAGTTTCCAGCATGACCACGACACGAGTGAAAGCGCGCTACGTCATCGGTTTTGACGGCCAAGGCCACCGGACGATGAAGGACGCGGAAGTCGTCTATCGTGGCGACACCATCATCTTCGTCGGACGCGGCTATGAAGGGCCGGTGGATCAGGAGATTGACGGCGGCAACGCCATCCTCGGGCCGGGCTTCATCGACCTCAACGCATTGGCCGATCTCGACACGACGGTGCTTGCCTTCGACAACCAGCCGGACTGGGCCAAGGGCAGGGTCTGGCCGGAGGACTATGTCGCATCGGGTCCGATGGAGATGTATTCCACCGACGAGCAGACCTTCAAGATGAAGTACGCCTTCGTCCAACTGATCCGCAACGGCATCACCACAGCACTTCCGATCACCTCGATGTTCTATCGCGAATGGGCCGAGACCTACGACGAGTTCGCCCGCTCGGCCGACAGCGCCGCCGAAATCGGCATCAGGGCCTATCTGGGGCCATGCTATATGACCGGGGTCTCCCTGATCCGCGACAATGGCAGCTTCGGCGTCCATTGGGACGAGGAGCGCGGGCTCAAGGGCCTGGAGTCTGCCCGCGACTATGTCCGCAAGTTCGACGGCGCCCATGATGGCCTGGTCCGAGGCATGCTGGCGCCGGACCGGATCGAAAACTGCACCCCCGAACTCATTCGGCGCTCAGCCGCGGTGGCCGAGGAGCTCGACTGCCCGATCCGGCTGCATTGCTGCCAGGGCCTCGACGAGTTCGACAGCATTGTCGAGCGCTACGACAAGACACCGGTGGAATGGCTCTCGTCGCTGGGCTTCCTGTCGAAGCGGTCCCTGCTGCCGCATGGCGTCTACGTCACCGGTCACAGTGCCATCAAGCGCACCGGCAACGACGTCGACATTCTTGCCGCTTCCGGTGCCGCGCTGATCCACTGTCCGCTGGTGCTGTCACGCTACGGTGGGATGATGGAATCCTTTGCCCGGCTCAAGAAGGCGGGCATCCCCATCGGCCTCGGCACCGACACCTTCCCGCCCGACATGGTCGAGAACATGCGGCTCGGCATCAGCCTGTGCCGCGTTGCGGAGGGCGATGTGTCGGCCTGCAGTTCGGCCGATTTCTACAATGCTGCCACGATCGTCGCCGCCGATGCGCTCGGCCGTCCGGATCTTGGGCGCCTCGCCGTCGGCGCCAAGGCCGACATGACGCTGTTCGACCTCTCGGCCTTCGAACTCGGCCAGGTCATCGACCCGATCCAGACGATGATGCTGAGCGGCACCGGCCGCGACTTCAAGATGTCGATCGTCAACGGGCGGGTGGTCATGAAGGATCGCCAACTGCCGGGCATCGACCTCGAAGCCTATCGCCATCGGGCGCAAGCCCAGTTCGATGGACTGATCGCCAAGTATCCGGCACGTACCTGGCGTCATCCTTCAGTCGACGAGATCTTCAAGCCATCGTTTCCGTTGGCGTGACACGTGGTTGCCGGCGCGCATTTTTCGCGATGTCCAAGCAGCCTCGTTTCGAGGCTGCTTGGACAGACCGCGAACCTGTCCGGCCTCGCTTACGGTTTGGCGAGACGGAAGTCCGCCGGCTCGATACCCATTGTGAGCATGCTGGGCTTCAACTCAGCGAGTGCATCGACTCGGTAGGCGGCCGGCAAGTAGACCCCATACATGTCGACCATCACTGCGTCATTGTGGAGGATGGTCTGGACCTGCTTGTAAAGGTCGCAGCGCTTGGCGTCGTCTGCGGTCGCAACAGCCTGGTCCAGCAGTTTGTCGACTTCCGGATTGGCATAGCCGGTGCGGTTGGTGCCGATGGCATCCGACTTGTAGCTCTTCACCAACATGACGCCGGCATCCGGCACCTGGGCGGAGTCCTCGATCAACATCATCTGCGGAATCGAGTTCGGGTCCTTCAGGCTGGCGAGATAGTTTGGAAAGGCGATCGGCTCGAGCTCCAACTCGACGCCGATCTCACGCAGGTTGGACTGGAACAGCGTCGCTTCCTGTTTCATCATGTCGAACACGGGTTGGAAGTTCATCTTGAGCTTCAGGTTGCTCGCACCTGCCTCGGCAAGCAACGCCCTGGCGGCGTCGAGGTCGCGCTTCACCTCCGGCAATTCGGGACGGCAGTCGAGACGGGCCGGCAAAGGTCCATTGGCAAGCGCACCAAAGCCATCGCGGATGCCGCGCAGGCCACCTGAATAGTCGTAGACCATACGTAGCGCCTTGCGGACCTTGGGATCAGCGGTCGGGCCGACACGGGTGTTGAATACCACTTCGGCCTGGTAGCTGGTGTTGATCGGGACAACCTTGAGCGCCTGGTCCGCGGCGATCGTGGCGGCGTCGCGGGCCGCAAAGTTAAAGGCAACGTCGATGTTACCTGCCCGCAGTTCATCGCGAAGCGTCGAGCTTTCATCGATGCGACGGAACACGATCGACTGCGGACGTCCCTCCTCGTGAGCCCAGTAGTCCTTGAACAGGTCGATGACCACTGCCTGCGACTGATCGCCAACCACATAGGGGCCGCTGCCTGCGTCATGAACCTGGAGCCAACCTTGGCCATCGTTGTCACCAGCATTGGCGGCGACCAATGCGGAGTTGAGGATGTAGATCTTGCTCAGCGACGGCAGGAAAAGCAGGTTTGGATTGGACAAATTGATGGTGAAGTGGGTGTCATCGGTGACGGTGGTCGACTTGTAGTCGCTCACCAGCGAGCCGACGCCGGCGCCGAGACGCTTCAGGCGGTCAAGCGTGTAGGCAACGTCCTTGGCCGTCAGCGCCGTCCCGTCATGGAATTTCACACTGGAGCGAAGCGTAAAGGTGATCGACCTGGCGTCGTCCGAATAGGCGTATTCGGTCGCCAGGCTGCCGATGAGCGTGGTCTCATCATAAGTCACCAGCGTGTCGTAGACTGCGCTGATGACAGCGTTGGTCTGGTTGTAATCGGCCCGCAGGGGATCCAGCGTGTTGATCTGACCGCTTCGCCCGACGATGATCGTGTGTTCACGATCCGCGGCCAAGGCCGTCGAACCGCCGAGACCAATCATCCCGGCGACTGCGCCGACGCCGACGCTCGCAAGGAACTGCCGCCGGCTTTGCGATAACGCGGCCAAAAAGAATGCATGCATAGTTGTACCTCCCATATGATGAATGGATCTGCTTTTGGCAAAGGCTGCTCGCAGCGGTTTGTGATCTAGGTCGTCGCCATCACGGCTTCGTCACCGGTGACGCTCCGCGGTTCCCGATTGATCAGCGGCAAGAATTCTTCGTCGGGAAGATGAGAGCCGCCTGTCGTCCACAGGACATGGACAGCATTTGATCCTGACCCTGCGGCGAGCAATTGCGATAGGCCGCAAAACGGGGCTGCCGCCGAGGGCTCAAGCCTCAAGCCTTCCTGTTCCCACAGGCGCTGTACCCAAGCCACCATGTCTGCATCCGTGCATGTCAGGCAGCCATCGACCAATCGATCCATGAGCCGCGCCACCAGCATGGAAGCTGATGTTACCGCCAAACCGTCTGCAATGGTCTCGCCATTCAGGCCTAAGTCTTCCAGCGCTATGGCGATATCGGAGCCAGAAGCCAGTTGAACCAACATGCAAGGCGCGTTGACCGGCTCGATAAAGTAACAGCGAACGGCGTCGCCAAGTAACGCTTTCAACCCAAATGTGATGCCACCCGGCGCGCCGCCCACACCACAGGGAAGATAGACATTGGCTGGTGTATCCGCGTTGATCGCGATGTCGGCCGACTTGAGTTGCCTGACCAGATCGAACGCCGCTGTTGAATAACCGAGAAACAGGGCACGGGAATTCTCGTCATCGATAAAGAAGGATGATTGATCCAACTCCGCGGACGCCCGTGCCGCGGCCACCGCTGACGTGTAGCTACCCGGATGTTCGACTATTGAAACGCCGATGCGCCGCAGCCGGTCTTTTTTCCAACTCTTGGCGTCCTTCGACATGTGCACTTCGGCCTTGAAGCCAAGCGACCGTGCGATTGCGCCGACACTGAACCCAAGGTTTCCAGTTGATCCGACGATTATCTTGAATCTGCTGAATGTTTCGGCAGCCTTCGGGCTATCCAGGGCCAGAGTGTCCTCGGGCGAAGAAATAAGCCCAGTGCTGAGGGCCAATTTTTCCGCAATAGTTAACACCTCATAGATGCCGCCTCTTGCCTTAATAGTGCCAGTTATTGGCAAGTCATGATCAGTCTTAACAAAAATGCGACTCTCTACAGCCGCATTTGGAAACAATGAGGGTATGTCCGATATTTCGATCAAGTCAGAGTCAATACGCCCATTTGTCGCTACTGTCTGAGGGAACAGTCTGGCAATTAGTGGCTGGAACCGTATCCATCGCGCTTGAGCTGCTCGAATGTCCGTTATGTTTATGTCAAGGCTCGGAATAACAACATATGATGAATCTAATCCTGGATTCATCCATATATATGGTTCGCGATTCAGCACTTCTTGCGGAATTGTCTCTGGTTTATTTTCCATATTCCCATCATCTTGCAAACTATATAATCGTGATTAACGGGAATTGTTAATTCGATACTGAGAAGTTACAAGCCAGTATTGCTAATGCCGGCATTAGGAACGATGATGCGCACGCTCGACCCAACGATGGCCGCAGATCTCTTTGTGTTTTCCGAAGTGACGGCGTGCGGGAGCTTTACCGGCGCTGCCGAGCGAATGCGTGTCACCCAAGGCGCGGTCAGCCAAAGAATTGCACGTTTGGAAAAGCGGTTGGGCGAGCCGCTTTTTTTCCGGGGTTCGAGGGGGCTCGCGCTTACTTCCATGGGGGCGTCGCTGGCCGAAGCAGTCAGGCCCGCCATGGACCAGATTGCTGAAGCGTTGCTCAAGCTTGGAGGCCCGTTTCAGCCGCGCCGTCTACGGATCAGCTGCTCCGGCTCGCTGGCGCTGGATTGGCTGGGCGGTCTCATCCTGCAATTCCAGACAACGGAGCCGGCGATCGAGATCGAGTTGGTGGCGGAGGATGACCTGCCGGAGATCGCCAAGCTACGCCGCGAAAGCATCGACCTTGCGATTCGCTATGACAGCTCGCCGCCACAGGGGCTCATGATACTTGCGGTCCTGGACTCGTTGATCTTCCCGGTATGCACATCGGAATTGCGAACCAAGCTGGCTCGCGACAAAGCATGTTCCTTCACGCGCCTGCACGACGCGCATGCATGGCCGAAAGCCAGTCGCACGGCGGAGTGGGATGCAATCGACGCGGTGACGAGTGAGTTCGCGGATCGACGGCACAAGGACGTATACTTCAACTTGTCGAAGCTGGCTCTTCAGGCTGCGGCCCAGGGGGCAGGCGTGGCAATCGGTCGAACTCCTCTGGTCAACCAGCAAATCTTGAACGGCAGTCTCGTTCCGGCAACATCGGCCCGGCCGATAGTCGCGGCGCGGTACTATTTTCTTTCATTGATGGATGCGGCGCCGAGCGCGGCTCTCACCAGTTTTGTGAGCTACGTGTGCGATGCGTGGCCGTCACCGCTCCAAACAGCCTGATGGCGGCGGCGGCAGACCGCCGCGCCGCCTCGACAGAATAGCGAAGCAGCCTCGCGGAGGCATGTAGGTCCGGCCCCTTGGCGCATGCGCCTTCCAACTGGTCGAACTGACCTCGAAGGGACGACCCCCATTTTCGATTGGTACCAATCGACTTATATGTTAGGAAAAACTAATTCCTCGTAGGGGTGGCGGGCAGCAGCGCATAAGCTGCGTCGGCCATGGCTGGAACCCGGCCGACGAGGCGCATGGACGCGGAGGATAAGATGTTGGCATGTCATCTTGCCAGAGGCGGCGGTTGACCATGGGCTCGACGGGTGAGCCTTGGCGCGTCGGCGTCCTCTTCTCGCAATCCGGAGACACCGGCGCGATCGAGGAGACCCAGCTCAAGGGCACGATGCTGGGCATCGCCGAAATCAACGCGGCGGGCGGCATCAATGGTCGCGAGATCGTGCCGATCATCTACGATCCGACATCCAGCACCGAACTCTATTCCCATTATGCGCGGAAGCTTTTGATCGAGGATCGCGTCACGACGATCTTCGGTTGCTACACTTCGACAAGCCGCAAGGCAGTGCTGCCACTGGTGGAGCGGGTCAACGCATTGCTGTGGTACCCGACGCGCTACGAGGGCTTCGAGTTCTCGCCCAACATCATCTACACCGGGTCGTCGCCCAACCAGAACACGATCGAACTGATCAACTACCTGCTCACGACCCACGGCAACCGATTCTACCTGCTGGGCACCGACTATTGTTATCCCCGGCGAACCAACCGGATCGTGCGCGATCTGGTGTGCGGCCAAGGCGGCACCATCGTCGGCGAGGAATATTTGAGTTTCGGTGCCAGCCCGAACGATATTCGGCCGATCATCCGCGACCTTCGCAACAACAAACCCGACGTCATCTTTTCGACGGTCGTCGGCCAGGCGATCTCTCACTTCTACCAGGCCTACGCCGACGCCGGTTTCACCCCCGACAACATGCCCATCGGCAGCTTGAACACCTGCGAGGCGGAGTTGCGGCTCATGGGAACAGACGTCGGGGCCGGGCACATCACCGCTGCGACCTATTTCGAGAGCGTGGAGAATGACGAGAACGACCGCTTCGTTCGTCTCTTCAAACAGCGCTTCGGCGAGGACGAGTCGACCAACATGTGCGCAGAGGCGGCATATTTTCAGGTTCACCTCTTCGCCCAGGCCGTTGCCGAGACCAACAGCATGGATACCGACACCTTGCGCCCGGCGGTGCTCGGCCGGGAGATCGCAGCCCCTCAGGGGCGGATCGGCATCGACTACAAGAACAGCCACGCCGAACTCTGGACGCGGATCGGCAAGGCGGACGACCGCGGCCGGTTCGATATCCTGCGGGAATCGATGGTCGCGCTGCGGCCCGACCCATTTCTGGTGACATGAAGGTGACCGACTTGGTTGAGAACTGCGCAAACGAGGATCGGTCATGAGCGGCCCGCCCACTCGGAGTTCCCCTGGCGCAGGTGCTGACGGTTCGCAGCGTGCAAGCGGTGCGCAACCAAGGGCTACGCGCGGATCGGGAGGCGTGCAGGCGGAATTGCGCCAGTCGACGGTGCTTCTTGTGCATCCGCGCGACGGCCAGGGCGATGCCGTCCTGCGTGAGGTGAGGCGGGTCGGATGCCGCGTGGAGATGACTTGGCCAGCGCCAACGTTGCCGCCGATCGGCTTCGACTTCGCACTGGTGGCAATCGATGCCGAAGTGCTTGCCACGGCGCCGTGGCTTTCCGGAGCGCCGCCGGTGCCCGTCGTGGCGGTCGTGGACGGGGACAAGGGTGTACCGGTCGATGTGCTCAGGCTTTCCAACGCCCAGGCGGTGCTGGTCAAGCCGTGCCAGCCGGCGGCCATACTGTCCAACCTTGCTCTGGCGCGCAACATATTCAGCTACGAGCGGCGGCTGCTGAACAAGGTGGCGAAGCTCGAGGAGACGCTGCATGCCTCACGCCAGATCGAGCAGGCCAAGCTCATCTTGATGACGCAGAAGAAGCTGCGCGCCAACGAGGCGTACGACTATCTGCGACGGCAAGCCATGACCAAGCAGATGTCGGTTGCGGCAATTTCTGCGGCCCTGGTTGACGCCTACGGATTGATGGAATAACATCTAAATGTTCGTGAGGCCTTTGGGTCTTCGATGGCTCCAAGCGAGCCGACTTTCGCAGCAAAAGCGCTGCGCTCCATAGAGGATCAAGATTGACCTCGCGCAAACTCAGGTTTCTGAGTGCGCGGGGTTTTTGCGTTTTTCTACCAACTGCGGATCGCACTGGAGAAAACACGCCAAGAGTTCTGAGGTAGACAGCAACTGACCCTGACGGGTCGGGACGAATACTTATTGCCTGAGCAGAACTATCACCACGGCCGGCCTGAGAAGGGCGGCCGAACCCTGGACTATTGCCAAATGCAGGAGGTAGCTATGGCGCAGTGGAAGCTAGACAAGGAAGTTGACTATGAAGTCTTCGAGCTTGGAGATCTTAAACTCCAGAAAGGGATGACCCTTCCTGACGCCAAGCTGGCATACAAGACGTTTGGCAGGCTGAACGCCGACAAGAGCAATGTCATCGTCCTGCTGACCTACATGGCCTCCACTCACTACGACAACCAGTGGGTCATCCGGGAAGGCGGCGCGCTCGACCCGAGCAAGTATTTCATCGTCATCCCCAACGTCTTCGGCAACGGTCTGTCGTCCTCGCCGAGCAACACGCCGGCGCCCTACAACAAGGCGCGCTTCCCGCATGTCACCTACTACGACAACATCAAGGCGCAGCATCGCCTGCTGACCGAGAAGTTCGGCATTACCAAGATCAAGATGGTCACTGGCTGGTCGATGGCCGCCGCGCAGACGTTCCATTGGGCTGCGCTCTATCCCGATATGGTCGAGACGATCTGTCCGACTGCCGGCTCGGCGAAGACGGCAAAGCATAACCATGTGATGCTTGAGGGCGTGAAAGCTGCGCTGACGGCCGACGATGCCTTCAAGGACGGCTGGTATGACGAGCAGCCCTTCAAAGGCCTGCGCGCCATGGGTCGCGTCTATGCGGGCTGGGGCTTCTCGCAGGAATTCTTCCGCAAGGAGGAATATCTCGAGCTCGGCTACGCTTCCGTCGAGGATTTCATCGTCGGCTATTGGGAGCAGTGGTTCAACCTGCGCGACGCCAACAACATGGTCGCGATGATCCGCACCTGGCAGTCCGGCGACATCAGCGACAACGAGCTCTACAACGGCGACTTCCGCAAGGCGCTCGGCGCCATCAAGGCCAAGGCGATCGTCATGCCGGGCGACTGCGACCTCTACTTTCCGCCGGAAGACAGCGCGTTCGAGGTCGAACACATGCCGAATGCGGAACTTCGCCCCTTCCGCTCGAGCCATGGACACTTCGCGGGCGGATCCGGCCTCAGGAAGGCGGATGTGAAGTTCCTCGACGAGGCTTGGCGGGAACTACTGGCGAGCTGAGCCGCAACGCCTTTCTTTTCCGAACATGAACTTGGACCGGGCCTATCCGCGCGGATAGGCCTCAAAGCAAAGGGGAACGCAAATGATAATAAATTCAAGCGTCAATCGCCGGTCATTCCTGAAGACGACGGCTACCGCCGCAGCAAGCCTCGGCCTGATCGGCGCCGGTGGCCGCGCTTTCGCGCAAGAGGATACGATCAAGATCGCCAGCTTGCTCGATCTTTCCGGAGGTCTCGATGCGGCCGGAAAGCCGATGCAGGACGCCATCACCTTCGCCGTCGAAGAGATCAACCAGGCAGGCGGGCTCCTGGGCAAGCAAATCAGCCTGGTCACCTACGACACCCAGACCGACATGCGGCTCTATCCGCAGTATGCCCAGCAGGCAGCCTTGAAGGACAAGGTGTCTGCCGTGTTTGGAGGCATTACGTCCGCCTCCCGCGAGGTGATGCGGCCGGTACTCCGGCGTCTCAACACGCTTTACTTCTACAACACCCAATACGAAGGCGGCGTCTGCGACCGCAACATCTTCTGCACCGGCATCACGCCAGCGCAGAAACAATCCAAGCACGTGCCCTATGCGATGAACAAATGGGGCAAGAAGATCTACACGCTGGCTGCCGACTACAATTACGGCCAGATCACCGCAGCGTGGACCCGAAAATATTGCACTGAAAACGGTGGCCAGATCGTCGGCGAGGACTTCTTCCCCCTCGACGTCACCAACTTCGGATCGACGATCCAGAAGATCCAGGAAGCCAAGCCGGACTTCCTCTATCTCGTCCTGGTCGGCGGCGCGCACCAGTCGTTCTACCGTCAGTGGGCCGCTGCCGGCATGAACAAGCAGATCCCGATGGCGTCGACGACGATGACCATCGGCGGCGAGCAGATGGTGCTTTCGCCCGAGGAAACCAACGGCATCCTGTTGTGCTTCAATTATTTCGAGTCGCTCGACACGCCGGCCAACAAGGCCTTCCTGGAGCGCTTCCATAAACGCTTCGGTGCCGACTACCCGTATGTGACCGAACTGGCGATGGCCACCTACCAGTCCGTCTACCTGTGGGCGGAAGGGGTCAAGCGGGCGGGCACCGCCGAACGCATGCCGGTGATCGAGGCACTCGAGTCTGGCATCAGCCTCGACCTGCCCAGCGGCAAGTTCTCGATCGATCCGCAGACGCATCACTGCGTCATGGACATCAACATCGGCCAGATCCAGGACCGCAAGATCAACATCCTGGAGAGCTTTCCGCAGCAGCAGCCGCTCGACACGTCAGGCGTCTGCGATCTCAAGAAGAACCCCGACGACAACTCGATGTACGTCATCAAGGTCTGAATGATCCGAAAGGTTGCGGGTCGTTCGGTCGCACTGGAGCGAACGACCACGCAGCGATCCAGGAGGCTGTGCCGGTTATGGACCTGCTCGTAGTACTTTCCTTTGAGGCTCTCAAAGCCGTTGCAAGCCTGGCGCTGATCAGCGTCGGACTTGCCATCATTTTCGGCATGATGCGGGTGATCAACCTCGCGCATGGCGAATTCCTCATGCTCGGCGGCTATGCTGCGATCGTCGCGACCAAGGCGGGCGTCAACATCTGGGTCGCAACGCTTCTGGTCAGTCCCCTTGTGGTGGGGTTGTTCGGTGTGGTCATCGAGCGGACGATCATCCGCTTCCTCTATGGCCGGCCGCGCGACACCATGCTTGCGACCTGGGGGCTGAGCCTTTTCCTGGTCGGCCTGGCGACGACCGTTTTCGGCAATACCACCGAGGGTATTTCGGCACCGGCAGGGTCGCTGCAGATCGGCGACTACCGCATCGCCGCCTACTCGCTGATCATCATCGTCATCGCAATCGCCGTGTTCGCCGCGATCTGGGCTGTCTTCCGCTTCACGCGCTATGGGCTGATCGCCCGCAGCACGATGCAGAATGCCGACATGGCCGCAGCCCTGGGCGTCAATCCATCGCGCGTCTATGCCGTCACATTCGGTGTCGGCGCCGGCCTGGCCGGCCTTGCCGGCGGCGTCATGGCGCCGATCACGGGCATCGTACCGACGATCGGCGCGGCCTATGTCGCCAAGGCTTTCATCACCGTCATCGGTGGCGGCCCGGCTATCCTTGCGGGCACGGTTTCGGCCTCGGTGCTGTTCGGGGCGATCGACCAGATCATCACATATCTTTCGACCCCGGTTATCGGCGAGGTGGCCCTTCTTGCCGCTGCCGTCGTGCTGCTGCGGTTCATGCCGCAAGGCATCACCGGGCGTTTCTTCAGGAGGGCGGCATGACCGCGAATTGGCAAGGAAACGGCGGACTGGTTGCCGCCACGGTGTTGGGGCTGGTGCTGTTGCTGGCACTGCCGCAGATCGTCGACCCGGTCATGATGATCGAGCTGACGTCCTATGTGATCATGGCCATCCTGGCGCTCAGCCTCGGGCTGATCTGGGGCTATGGCGGTATCTTGTGCTTCGGCCAGTCGGCGTTCTTCGGCATCGGCGCTTATGCCTACGCCATCGCCGTCATCAATTTCGGCGACAGCACGATTCCGCTGCTGCTCTCGATCGTCGTTCCCGGGCTGTTTGCGGCATTGCTCGGCTACTTCCTGTTCTACGCGCGCATCACCGATGTCTATTTCGGCGTCATCACGCTGACGGTGACATTGATCCTCTACAAGGTCATGGGCGCGACTTCCGGTTCCCAGTATGTCATCGGCGCCGCCCCCTTGGGTGGCTACAACGGCATCCCGGCTGTTCCGCCCCTGAACCTTCCGGGCAGGCCCGACGTCGCGCTCTCCTTTGACGGCCTGTTCTATCTGTCCGGCCTCACATTGCTGGCGGTCTATGTCGGCTTGCGGCTGATGCTGAAGAGCCGCTTCGGACAGGTCGTCGTTGCCATCCGCGAAAACGAACGCCGCGCCGAACTGCTTGGCTATGACGCACGCTTCTACAAGCTGGCGACCTTCGCGATTGGCGGCGCCATCGCTGGCCTGGCCGGCTGCCTGTTCGCCAACTGGGGCATGTTCATCAGCCCCGATGTCTTCGGGCTGGCGCAGTCGGCGCAAGTCATCATCTGGGTGATCGTCGGTGGCACTGGGACGCTGCTTGGCCCCATCGTCGGCTGCTTCGCCATCCAGTGGATCGCCACGAAGCTCGGCGCCCAGCAACTGCTCAATGCCAACCTGGTGCTCGGTACGATCCTGATCGGCTTTGTCCTGCTGGTGCCGAAGGGTGTCGTGCCGACAGTCAGTGACGCCCTTCGGCGGTTGAAATTCCGCCCCTACGTCGCTCCGCTGGTCGAACAGAGGAGAGTGCCATGACTTCGCCCGATTGCATCCTCGAGACCCGAGGCCTCGAAAAGCGCTTTGGCGGCGTCGTTGCCATTGCCAGCGTCGACTTCCGCCTGAAGCAGCGTGAGTTGCGCTGCCTGATCGGTCCCAATGGGGCCGGCAAAAGCACTTTCTTCAAGATGCTGACGGCACAGCTCAAGCCGACGACCGGCCAGATATTGTTCGATGGCGTCGACATCACCCGAGCCCAGCCGCATCAGGTCAGCCGGTTGGGCATCGGCATCAAGAACCAGGTGCCCGACGTCTTCAACAACCTGACCGTGGCCGAAAACATCTCCGTTGCCGCCCGTTCTCGCCATGGCAAGGCGCGCGCCGCGGCCAAGGGCAAGGACGTCATGGAGCGGCTGGGCCTGACCGCCCTGACAGGCAGGCTGGTCGGCGAACTGGCCCACGGCCAGCGCCAATGGGTCGAGCTCGCCATGGTGGTGGCGCTCGAGCCCAAGCTGATCCTGCTGGACGAACCGGCGGCCGGAATGACGGCGGATGAGACCAACAAGACAGCTGAACTCATCCGCGAGGTCAACAAGTCGGCGGCCATCGTCGTCGTCGAGCACGACATGCAGTTCATCAAGCAGATCGCGCAAACGGTGACCGTGTTCCACCAGGGGCGCGTTCTCATCGAGGACACGATGGACAAGGTTCAGGGCAACGAACTGGTCCGCGAAGTCTATCTGGGGAAATCCGAAGATGATTGAGGTCAAGAACCTGCACTCCGGCTACGGTCGGATCCCGATCCTGCACGGCATCAATTTCACGATGAAGCCGGGCGAGGTCGTCGGCATCCTGGGCCACAACGGCATGGGCAAGACCACGCTGTTGCGCACGCTCGTCGGCCAAATCAAGACGACGCAAGGGCGCATCGAGTTCGACGGCCGCGACGTCACGTCTGCCAGCTCGTCCGAGCGGGCTCGCGCCGGCATTGGCTACGTGCCGCAGGGCCGCGACATCTTCCCGCTGCTTTCGGTCATGGAGAACCTGAAGATGGGGGAGATCATGCGCGATGGCGCAAGCGCCATACCCGAGATGCTCGGGCATTTCCCGGTGCTGAAGGATCTGCTCGAGCGGCCCGGCCGCGGGCTGTCAGGCGGACAGCAACAGATACTGGCGCTGGCTCGCTGCCTTGCCGGGCGCCCGAAGCTGGTGCTGCTCGACGAGCCGACCGAAGGCATCCAGCCCTCGATCGTCGATCTCATCGCTGAAAAGCTCGGCGAACTGAAAGTCACGCTGGGCCTGGGCATCATCCTGGTCGAACAGGACATCCGCTTCATCCGCCAGTTGGCCGATCGTGTGCTGATCATCCAGAAGGGCGCGTTCGTTGCCGAGATTTCGCCAGACCAGCTCTACGACAGGGAAATCGTCGACGCCCATCTGGGGATCTGACCCGGGACCCGGCTGCGAATTTGCCACGGGATCCAGAACGTGCGGCCAACTGCTCCAGGGGGATGTCGAATGTTGAAGCTGAATTCCATTGTCGGATTGGCGGCTGACCAGCAGTTGAGCGCCCGGCTCCATCTGCTGGATCACGAAGGCCGTGTCGAGTTCATCATGCTCGACACCGCCGAAATTGCCCGACGGCGCCTGTCGGTGACAACAGACCGAGGCACGCTCTGCGCGATCTCCCTGCCGCGCACGCAGCGGCTTGTCGACGGCGCGGTGCTGTTGCTCGAGGACAAGCGCGCCATCGTCGTCCGGGCGGAGCCTGAGAGGTGGCTGATCTTCAAGGCGGTCGATGCCGCGGCGGGAATCGAGCTCGGATACTGCGCCGGCAACATGCATTGGCCGGTGCGTTTCGAAGGCGACCATCTCTACGTCGTCGGCGAACTTGGATCCGGCCACGTTCTGGACCGCCTCAACCATGTGCTCGGCCGCGGCGACGTTGTTTTCCTCGGCGAAGACAAATGATGGTCAGCCTGCGAGGAAATGCGGGTGGATTGCGCCCTGGGACATCCATTCTTGCGCGCGACACCAACGGCCCCCGCGCAAAGGTTGCCGTACCAATTCGCAAAGAAGGATGGCGACGGTTCGATAGTGCTTGAAAAGCATGGTGATCCCGACAGGAATCGAACCTGTGACCTACAGATTAGGAATCTGCCGCTCTATCCTACTGAGCTACGGGACCACTCGGCTGCACACATAGCGGCTTCCGGCGGATTCGCCAACGGTTTTTGCCGAACATCGGCGGCAGCGGCAAAACCTCTGTCGCGCCGTTGCCGCCTCCGATTTTCGTCAGGCGGCGAGCGCCGTCTCGGCCAGCCGCACCCAGTAGCTGACACCGTGGGGGATGACCTCGTCGTTGAAGTCATAGGCGGGATGATGCAGGTTGGCGCTGTCGCCGTTGCCGATGAAGATGAAGGCGCCAGGGCGCGCTTCCAGCATGTAGGAAAAGTCCTCGCCGCCCATCAGCGGCTGGATCGCCCGGTGCACCTGCGGCTCGCCGGCCACTGTTGCGGCGACATCGCCGGCAAACACCGTCTCTTCGGGGTGGTTGACGGTGACGGGGTAGTTGGCGTCGTAGTCGAGCTTGATCTCGGTGCCTGTCGTCTCGGCGACACCGCGGCAGATCGCGTTCATGCGCGCTTCGGCAAGTTTCGCCACTTCCTTCTTCAGCGTGCGCACCGTGCCGGCGAGCATCGCGTGCTCGGGAATGACGTTATAGGCAGAGCCGGCGATAAACTTGGTCACCGAAACGACGATCGCCTCGGCCGGGTCGGTCGAGCGTGAGGCGATGGTCTGCAGCGCCGCGACCAGCTGGCTGCCGGCGACGATGGGGTCGATGGCGCGGTGCGGGATCGCGGCATGGCCGCCCTTGCCGGTGACTGTGATGGTGAATTCGGCGGTCGCCGCCATGATGGCGCCCGGGCGGATGGCGAACTGGCCGACCGGCAGGCTCGGCATGTTGTGCATGCCGAACACCTTCTGGATCGCGAAGCGCTCCATCATGCCGTCCTTGACCATCTCGTTGCCGCCGCCGCCGCCTTCTTCGGCGGGCTGGAAGATGACGGCGACGGAGCCGGCGAAGTTGCGTGTCTCGGCCAGATATTTCGCAGCTCCGAGCAGCATGGCGGTGTGGCCGTCATGGCCGCAGGCATGCATCTTGCCCGGTACGGTCGAGGCATAAGGCTTGCCGGTGATCTCCTCGATCGGCAGCGCATCCATGTCGGCGCGCAGGCCGATCGTGCCGCCTGTGCCGAGGCCGCCCTTGATGATGCCGACGACGCCGGTCTTGCCAAGCCCGGTGACGATTTCGTCGCAGCCGAATTCCTTGAGCTTGCCCACGACGAAGTCGGCGGTCTCGAAGACGTCGAAATTCAGCTCCGGCTTCTGGTGCAGGTGGCGGCGCCAACCGGCGATCTCTTCCTGCATTTCGGCGGCTCGGTTCAGGATCGGCATTTTGGTCTCGACTTCCTGTTTGTTGGACCAGGGGTCCGGATTCGCAATTGTGATCGCGCAAGCTCTGCCATCTTGGCGTCACATACGTTATTTAGCAGCAGCGGCGACGCCGTGGCCATGGTCTTTGGTACCGGCCAGCGCGTTGCCATCCCGGTTTACGGAAATCTTATGGACGGCCGGCTATGGTCGGCAAGAGGCGATTTCGGATTTGATGATGAAGATGCAGTTCGTCAAAAGCATGCTCCTCGGTCTTGCGGCCGCAACCGCGCTGGGCGCCGTCCCGGCTGCCGCCAATCCGGCGATGCTTTTCGATGTCAATTCGGGCGCCGTGATCGAGCATCAGGACGCGTTTCAGCGCTGGCATCCGGCGTCGCTGACCAAGCTGATGACCGCCTACACCACGTTCCGAGCGGTCCAGGCGGGCGAACTGGCGCTCAACTCGCCGATCCGGATCAGCAAGAAAGCGGCGGCCTTCCCGCCGGCCAAGATGGGTTACAAGCCCGGCTCGGTGCTGACCCTCGACAACGCGCTGAAGATCATCATGGTCAAGTCGGCCAACGACGTCGCGGCTGCCATCGGCGAGAATGTCGGCGGCACGACCGAGGCCTTTGCGGCGCGCATGAACGCCGAGGCGCAGCGCCTGGGCATGTCGGGCAGCCACTGGGTCAACGCCAACGGCCTGCATGATCCCGACCAGTACACGACCGCGCGCGACCTCGCGATCCTGGTGCGGGCAATCCGTCTCGAGTATCCGCAATATGCCTCCTATTTCGATATCGAAGGCATCATCGCCGGCAAGGCGAAGCTCAAGAATTTCAATCCGCTGGTCGGACGCTTTCCGGGCACCGACGGCATGAAGACCGGCTTCGTCTGCGAATCCGGCTTCAACCTGGTCGCTTCGGCCAACCGCGACGGCAGGACGCTCGCCGCGATCGTTCTGGGCGCGACCTCGCCCGACGACCGTGCCGAAGAAGCCGCCAAGCTGCTGCAGAACGGCTTCAGCCGTTCCGGAAGTTCGGTGAGTGTCACCGGACTGACGCCCTATGGCGACAACCGCGACGTGGCGACCAACATGCGCGAAGAGGTCTGCTCGAAAAAATCCAAGCATGTGGCCTCCGACGGACCCGTGCCGACGGAAGCGGGTGCAGCGCCCGAAAAGGTCTCGATCATTCCCGAAATGACGCGCCCGCGGAACTGGGTGACGGTTAGTCTGGGCGGCGCCACCGGGCCGAAGCCCAAGGCGCTCGGCGGGCGCGACCTTGTCGACTATGCCGACGTGCCGCTGCCGACCTGGCGTCCCGACATGCCGGCGCCCACAGGTGCCGCGCCGCTCGTTTCCGGCAACGTCCAGGCCCGGTCGTGAGCCAGCAGGCGGCCTTTCCTATCCCCGTATCGGTGCTGACCGGCTTTCTCGGCGCCGGCAAGACAACGCTGCTTAACCGGCTGCTGAAAGACCCGGAGCTTGCCGACACGGCCGTCATCATCAATGAGTTCGGCGATGTCGCGATCGACCACCTGCTGGTCGAAAAGGCTTCGGACGGCATCATCGAGCTGTCCGACGGTTGCCTGTGCTGCACCGTGCGCGGCGAACTGGTCGATACGCTGGCCGATCTGGTCGACCGCCTGCAGACCGGACGCATCCAGCGTCTTGCACGCGTGGTGATCGAAACCACCGGGCTTGCCGATCCGGTGCCGGTGCTGCAGTCGATCATGGGCCATCCGGCGCTGATCCATGCCTTCCGGCTCGACGGCGTCATCTCACTCGTCGACGCGGTCAACGGCTCGATGACGCTCGACGCCCATGTCGAGGCGGTCAAGCAGGTGGCGGTCGCCGATCGCATCGTGCTTACCAAGTCCGACCTTGTCGACGACGCCGACTGGCTCGACGCGCTCAAGGCGCGGCTCACCCGCATCAATCCGGGTGCCGAAATCCGCGAAGTGGAAGGTGCTGCCGTGGCTCGCCTGCTGCAATGCGGGCTTTACGATCCCACAACCAAGACCGCCGACGTGCGTCGCTGGCTCGGCGAGGCGGCGGACGGCGACCACCATCACCACGGCGGCGACGATCATCACCATCATCACGACCACGCGCATCGCCATGATGCCCGCGTCGGGTCGTTTTCGCTGGTCCATGCCGGCGCGCTGCCGTTTTCGACGGTCGAGATGTTCCTCGACCTGCTGCTGTCGACCCAGGGCGACAAGCTTTTGCGTATCAAGGGCATCGTCGAGCTGGCCGAGGATCCGTTGCGGCCGCTGGTCATCCATGGCGTGCAGAAGATGCTGCATCCGCCGGCACGCCTGCCGGCTTGGCCGGATGAGGTTCGCGGCACCCGGCTGGTGCTGATCGGCATCGACTTGCCGCAGGATTATGTCGAGCGGCTGTTTGCGGCCTTCGTCAACAAGCCGGCGATCGACACGCCCGACCGCGAGGCGATGGAAAACAACCCGCTGGCCATCGCCGGCCGGTAGGATCCGGGTCTATCGGCTGCGGCGTGCTTCCTTTGAGCTCGCCCGCCGGCATTTGCTCCCATCTTTTCAATGCCATAGTGGGCTCGCACCTCAGGATGAGGACCGTTGCGTTTGTTCATGCACCGGCGGTTGATCCAACTGCAGCGGATTCACAAAGCGCTTAGCATCTCTGGAGTAGGGCTGGCTGGGTCTACGCGGTCCTCATCCTGAGGAACGAGCCCGCAATGCTGTGGCAGAGCCAGTAATTCCCTTGGCGGGCGAGCCTCGAAGGAGGCACTGCAAGTGCCTGAAGCTCAGCCGGCCCGTTCGATCAGGAAGCGATGGCCGCCTTCGACGGCTTTCGTCTCGACAAGCCTGTGCCCGGCGTCCTGGCAGAAGGCGGGAATGTCGATGACTGCGAGCGGGTCGGTGGTTTCGAGCCAGAGCTGGCTGCCGACGGCCATGTCGGCTAGGCGCCGCTTGGCCTTCAGCACGGGCAGGGGGCAATTGAGTCCCCTGAGATCGTAGATGTCGGCGGTTTCGCTCACGCCGTTCAGCTGCCGAACATGCCGAGCAATCTCTTCTTGAGCTTGGCGGCGCCGCCCTCTTCGGCGGGGGCTGCCTGGGCTGCCTGCGCGGGTGCTTCGGTTGCCACGGGCTCGGGGGACGGCACGGTCGCCGTTACCACCGGCTGCTGGGCGGCCAGCTTGGCGGCCTTGGCTGCAGCTGCGGCAGCGACCTTTTCCTCGGCAGCTCTTTTCTTGGCGGCTTCGGCGGCGTCAAGCGCTGCCATGCGGCGGCCTTCGGCCGAGTCGATGCGGCCCATGCGGTCGGTGACGGTCACTGTGCCGTCGTGGTTCAGGGATGGCGGCTCGATCGGCACGCGCTCGCCGCGGGCCCGCTTCTTGGTCCAGTCCGAGACGATGGCCGCTTCCTTGATGCCGGCGATGGTCGGCTTGGGCGCCTCGCCGCCGCTGGCGCTGGCAAAGGCGCTGTCATACTTGGTCTTGTAGGACTGATAGGCCGTCTGCAGCGCCTGCGGCTGGGTGTAGGCAGGGCATGCGCCGGTCGGGTTGAAAGTGGCGCCGCCCTCGGGAATGCGATTGAAGATGTAGCGCTTTTCGCAGACGTCGACCTTCGGCGGCACCTTGGTGATCTCGAAGTGGTCGTAGCCTTCCTTGAGCATCGCCCAGAACTGGTAGTTCGGGTCGCTGCGATAGCGCGCCATGTTGGCGGCGGTCATCCGGAACGGATAGGACTGCACTTGGAACTCGGTCTGGCCGCCCTTGAACGCATCGCGCGCGAAGGCATAGATTTCCTCGATCTGCGCATCGGTCATCGAGAAGCAGCCGGACGACGAGCAGGCGCCGTGAACCATCAGGTTCGAGCCGGTACGGCCGTTGGCGCGGTCATAGGTATTGGGATAGCCGATGTTGAAGGCGAGGTGATAGCTGGAGTTCGGGTTCATCTGCCCCGGACGTACGGTATAGAACCCCTCCGGCGACTGGCGGTCGCCCTCGGTGAACTTCGGGCCGAGCTTGCCGGAGATCTTGCAGATGTCGTAGGCGGCGATCAGGTCGTAGCGGCCGTTGGTCTTCTGTTTCCAGACTTCCAGCTTGCCTTCTTCCTTGAACACGCGCGCCAGCACGGGCGAGCTGCGGCTCATGCCCTTGGCCTTCATTTCGGCCAGGATCTTGGGCGGCAGCTGCCGGTTGGCATGCTGCGGAACGAAGTCCGTAACGGAGGATTCCGAACAGCCTGCCACTGCGATAGCGGCGAGAAGCAATCCGGCACGTGCGATATTGGCGATCATCGTTGCTAATGTCGTCTCATTTGCGGCCACAGCGCATTCACGCCTTCGGCCGGCCCGTCCTGATACTGCTTCGACCTTAGGGTCGTTAACCTTGAAAAATCCTTACCGCAAGTTCCTGGCCCGTCCCACGCGCGCAAAATCACGGCAAGTTCATTGAACTCGGCGAGGCGGCAATTTTGTGGCGAAACGGTGATGTGGCCCATTCGGGCCACAGTTTACGCAATCAGAGGCTGCGGCCGATGGCCAGGTATTTCTCGCGGCGGTGCTCGCGGAAATCGATGTTCGAGCCGGCAAATTCGCTGAACGTCTTGGCGATCAGGTCGCCGGTGGCCGAAATCACCGCCTCGGCATTGCGGTGCGCGCCGCCAAGCGGTTCGTCGATGATCTGGTCGATGATCTTGAGGCCGAGCAGATCCTGCGCGGTGATCTTCATGTTGGTCGCCGCATCCTTGGAGCGCGTCGTGTCGCGCCACAGGATGGAAGCCGCGCCTTCCGGCGAGATCACCGAATAGATCGCGTGTTCGAGCATGAAGACGCGGTTGGCAGTGGCGATGGCGATCGCACCGCCCGAACCGCCTTCGCCGATGACGACGGCGATCGACGGCACCTTGAGGCCGAGGCAGGCCGAGGTCGAGCGCGCAATGGCTTCGGCCTGGCCGCGCTCCTCGGCGCCGACACCGGGATAGGCGCCTGCCGTGTCGACCAGCATGACGACAGGAATTTTGAAACGGTCGGCCATTTCCATCAGGCGCACGGACTTGCGGTAGCCTTCGGGGCGGACCGAGCCGAAATTGTGCTTGAGGCGGCTCTTGGTGTCGGAACCCTTCTCCTGGCCCAGAACCAGAACCGGTTCGCCGCGGAAGCGGGCAAATCCGCCGACCATGGCGGCGTCCTCGCCGAAATTGCGGTCGCCGGCGAGAGTGGTGAAATCGGTGAACAGGGCCCTGACGTAGTCGAGGCAATGCGGGCGGTCGGGATGGCGCGCGACCTGGACCTTCTGCCACGGGGTCAGCGCCTTGTAGGCGTCGCGCAGCGCATCGCGCGAGCGCTTCTCCAGCCGCTTGATCTCGTCGCCAACATCGACGGCCTCGCCGTTCTCGGCGAGTTTCTTGAGCTCGAGGATCTTGCCTTCGAGATCTTGGACCGGTTTTTCGAAATCGAGGTAATTGTACATTGGCGAGCGGACTACCACGCTGAAAAGAATAGGCACCGGGGCACGAAAAATGCGGCGCCGCGCCAGTGGAACGTGGCACTCACATAGCGATATGGACCTTAATCGGCAAGCGGGTGATGTTCGTTGACCAGTTTCAACAGCCTTTCTTCGAGCACATGCGTGTAGATTTGCGTGGTCGAGATGTCGGAATGGCCAAGCAATTGCTGCACAGCGCGCAGGTCGGCGCCATTCTGCAGCAGGTGGCTGGCGAAGGCGTGGCGCAGCACGTGCGGCGATATTTTTGCCGAGGCGATGCCGGCGCGCGCGGCCAGCGCCTTGAGATCGCGGGCAAAAACCTGGCGGGGCATGTGGCCGCTGTCCGACGCCGCCGGAAACAGGAACAGGCTTTCCACTAGTTTCGGATCGCGATTCCGTTCTTCCAGCCAACGCCGCATAGCCTCGCGTGCCTTGGCCGACAGCGGCACCATGCGGTCCTTGTCGCCCTTGCCGCGCACCACGAAGAAGCGTTCGTCGCGTAGCGCCACGGTCAGCGGAAGGCTGACAAGTTCCGACACCCGCAGGCCGGAGGCATAAAGCACTTCGACCAGCGCGTGCATCCGCGTTGCGCTCGCCATTTCGTTGCCGGTGGCAGCTTTCGCTTCCGCCGCCGCGCGGTCGAGCAATCGTCCGGTCTCGCCCTCGCTCATCGTCTTGGGCAGCGGCCGGTCCTTCTTCGGGCTGTCGAGGATGCCGGTGGGGTCGTCACCGCGCAGCCCTTCGGCATAGAGGAAGCGGAAGAACTGCCTGAGCGCCGACAGCTTGCGGGCCTGCGAGGTGGTGGCGAAGCCGCGGCCGGCGATGTCGTCGAGATAGCCGCGAATGCCGGCGGCGTCTGCGTCGGCCAGGCGGCCGCCGAGATGTTCGGAGGCGTCTTCGAGGTCGCGGCGGTAGCTGGCCAGGGTGTTGTCGGCGGCACCGCGCTCGGCGCTCATCATTTCGAGAAAAGCTTCGATGCGCGCGCCGCTTTTCATTGCTTTGGCGCGAGCTTTTCCGGCGGAATGCGGATGGTGATTTCGGCCTTCTTGGGCTCGACGAACATCACCAGCGCAAACATCGCGCCGTAGCCGATGCCCGCCAGAACGGCGAGCGTGACAAGGAACCGGAAAAGTGTCGGCATCGATGTGTTTGCCCGTCTGTCCTATCCTGTGCCCTTATGGGACGCCGTTCCCTGCAATTCAAGGGTGCTCTTGGCGCCCTGCGCTTGACGCAACGGGGCTTTTCATGTCGATACGCCGGCGAAAGGGACGCCATGACACCCGACGAGCAGACTCCATTTCCGGACGGTTCGACAACTGCCCTGCTTGAACGGCTCGGCACGCGCTCGATCGTCTTTGTCGGTCTGATGGGCGCGGGCAAGACCGCCATCGGCCGCAAGGTCTCCCAGGTGCTCGGTCTCCGCTTCATCGACAGCGACCACGAGATCGAAAGCGTGTCGCGGATGACGATCCCCGAGCTGTTCGAACGCTACGGCGAAGCCGAGTTTCGCGCGCTCGAGCAGCGCGTCATCGGCCGGGTGCTGGAAAGCGGCCCGCAGGTGCTGTCGACCGGCGGCGGCGCCTTCATGAATGCGCAGACGCGTTCGGCCATTGCCGCGCACGGCGTCTCGGTCTGGCTCAAGGCCGATCTCGACCTGCTGATGGAGCGCGTTTCCAAGAAGCAGAACCGGCCGCTGCTGCAGAACGCCGACCCACGCGCCGTGCTGGCCAAGCTGATGGACGAGCGCTACCCGGTCTATGCACTTGCCGATCTCGCAGTGGCGACGCGCGACGACCGCAAGGAAGCGATCGCCAGCGAGGTCATCGAAGCGCTTTGCAACCATCTCGGCGTGCCCGGCAGCATACACGTATCGGAAGTCTCGGAGGATCACGAATGACAGGCACCGTCACAGTCGAAGTCGGGCTTGGCGACCGCGCCTATGACATCCTGATCGGCCCGGGCCTGATTGCGCGTGGCGCGGAGCTGATCCAGAAACGCTTGCCAAAGGCGCGCACGGCCATCGTCACTGACGAAAACGTCGCCGCTGCCCATCTCGGGCCGTTGGTCGAAAGCCTCACCGCTGGCGGCAATCCGCCTGCCGTGATCAAGCTCCCAGCGGGCGAAAAGACGAAAAGCTTCGATTCTCTGGAAACCGTGGTCGACCAGATCATCGCCGCCCGCCTCGAACGCGGCGACGCGGTGATCGCGCTCGGCGGCGGCGTCATCGGCGATCTCACCGGCTTCGCGGCCGGCATCGTCCGCCGCGGCATGAATTTCGTCCAGATGCCGACCTCGCTTCTGGCACAGGTCGATTCGTCGGTCGGCGGCAAGACCGGCATCAACAGCCTGCGCGGCAAGAACCTGATCGGCGTCTTCCATCAGCCGAAGCTGGTGCTGGCCGATACCGCCGCCCTCGACACGCTGCCGCTGCGCGAATTCCGCGCCGGTTATGCCGAAGTCGCCAAATACGGCCTGATCGACAGGCCGGACTTCTTCGCCTGGTTGGAAAGCAACTGGCAGGAGGTCTTCTCCGGCGGCCCGGCTCGCATCGAGGCCATCGCCCAATCCTGCCGCGCCAAGGCCGATGTCGTCGCCCGCGACGAGTTCGAGACCGGCGACCGTGCGCTGCTCAATCTGGGCCACACATTCGGCCACGCGCTCGAAGCCGCGACCGCTTATGACGGCGCGCGGCTCGTCCATGGCGAGGGCGTCGCCATCGGCATGGCGCTGGCGCATCGCTTCTCGGCTCGCCTCAACCTCGCGAGCCCGGACGATGCGGCGCGCGTCGAGGCGCATCTTCGCGACGTCGGCCTGCCGTGGCGCATGGCCGACATCCCGGGCAGCCTGCCCGACGCCGATGCGCTGTTCAACTTCATCACCCAGGACAAGAAGGTGTCGCGCGGCGCGTTGACCTTCATCCTGACGCGCGGCATCGGCCAGTCCTTCATCGCCAAGGACGTGCCAGCCTCCGAAGTGATCTCCTTCCTCAAGGAGAATCACCCGGGATGAGCGAAGCAGGCTGGATCGCCGCGGCAGTTCTTGGGGGGCTGATGCTTGCCATCATGGTATTCCGCGACCGCTTGCTCGCGTCCCTCGGTTACGAGCTGATCGCACTGTCGCCCCAGCGTTCCGCCCATGACGAGCTGCGCGGCGCCGTCGACGAATTCCACCGCGACGGCCAGGTGGTGAAGCAGGACCGCGACCAGGTCGGTGGCCTGCTCGACCTGCACGAGCTCGAAGTCTCCGACGTCATGGTCCACCGCACCGCCATGCGGTCGGTCAATGCGGACATCGCATCCGAGGCGCTGGTCCGCGAGATCCTGCAGAGCCCATATACGCGGATGCCGCTGTGGCGCGGCTCGCTCGACAACATCGTCGGCGTCGTTCACGCCAAGGATCTGCTGCGTGCCCTGAACGACGTCGAGGGCGATTACAGCAGGGTCGACGTGCCGAAAGTCGCATCCAAACCCTGGTTCGTGCCTGACACGACGACACTTCAGGAGCAACTCAACGCCTTTTTGCGCCGAAAGGCGCATTTCGCCATCGTCGTCGACGAATATGGCGAGGTCGAAGGGCTGGTGACGCTCGAAGACATCATCGAGGAGATCGTCGGCGAGATCGCCGACGAGCATGACATCGACGTCCAGGGCGTCAAGCAGGAGGCCGACGGCTCCGTGGTGGTCGACGGCACGGTGCCGATTCGCGACCTCAACCGTGCGCTCGACTGGCACCTGCCCGACGACGAGGCGACGACGATCGCCGGGCTTGTCATTCACGAGACCCAGTCGATCCCCGAGGAAAAGCAGGCATTTACCTTCCACGGCAAGCGCTTCATCGTCATGAAGCGCGACAAGAACCGGCTGGCGCGGATCAGGATCAGGCCGGCAGTGGTGGAGCCGCAACCGGCGACGCAAACGCCTCGTTGACCATAGTCATTGACCATAGTCATTTCTGCACTATCTTGTAGGTGTGCAGGAGGTACGTTGATGGTTGTCCGCGTGTCAAAATCTCAGTTCAAGGCAAAGGCGCTGGAGTTGTTTCGTGAAATCGAAGCGACCGGCGAGCCACTGATCGTCACTGATCACGGTGAGCCGAAGCTTGAAATCCGACGACTTGATCGAAAACACCGCAATCCGCTCGATCTTCTGAAGGGGTCGGTGCAGCGCTATGACAATCCTTTTGAACCAGTTGGCGTGGCGGACTGGGACGCCCTGAAATGATCGTCCTGGACACTCACGCCCTCGTCTGGTGGGCTGGCAGCGATGCATCCAGGCTGTCTGCCGCGGCGCGGCAAGCCATTGAAAGCGCATTGAACGACCATGAAGGCGTAGTGGCCTCGGCGATTTCCGCATGGGAGATCGCCATGCTGGTTTCAAAAGGCAAACTCGAACTGTCCATGGATGTGTCGCACTGGCTGGATGTCGTCAGTGAAATTGAAGGTTTTCGCTTCATCCCTGTCGACAACAGGGTAGCGGTGAATAGCGTCATGTTGCCCGGTGAATTCCACGCGGATCCGGCGGATCGGATGATCGTGGCGCTGGCGCGTGAACTTGCTGCCCCGCTGGTTACCGCGGATAGCAAGATAACGCGCTACCCGCATGTCGTAACCGTCTGGTAGTCCTACCAGCGCGTCTGTTCGCCCGGTGCCGCCGGCTCGATCGCCAGCGCATGCAGGCCGGCCTTGAGTTCGGCGGAGAGCGCCTCGTTGACCGCGCGGTGGCGGTCGATACGGTTCATGCCGGCGAAGCCGGGTGCGACGATGCGGATGCGGAAGTGCGTCTCGCCGGAGCCGTCGAACACCGCTTCATGGCCGCCGTCGACATGGTGATGGCCGGCGTGCAGGTGGCTTTCGTTGAGGACGACGAGCCGTTCCGGCGAAAATGCCTTGTTCAGCTTGTCTTCGATGGTCGCCTGTATGGACATCGGTTTCGCCTTTCACCACATGTGTCGCTGCGGCATTCGCGCCATCGGGCGCAATTGAGCCGCAAATCAGGCGTTAGGGCCAACATCCTCGAAATGTCAATTCTTGTTTCGCCGCGCCAAGAGGCGGTAAATACCATTAGATGAAGCCGTATCCGAAATATTTCGACAAGATCCGCGTCCGGCCCGATCCGGAAGCGGAGGTGAAGTCGCGCGCCCCGGCCTGCCAGTGGGACGGCTGCAAGCAGCCCGGCACGCACAAGGCGCCAGTCGGCCGCATGAAGGAAGGCGAGTATTTCCAGTTCTGCTTCGACCACGTGCGCGAGTACAACAAGGGCTTCAATTATTTCTCCGGCCTCGCCGACGGTGAGATCGCGCGCTTCCAGAAGGAGGCGATGACGGGCCACAGGCCGACCTGGACCATGGGTTCCAACAGTGCGGCGCGTTCGGCGCCCGACTTCGCCCAGCAGCGCTCGGGCCGCGCCGGCTACCACAACCGCATGCGCGATCCGCACAACATGTTCGGCACTGCCGGCGCGCCGCGACAGCGCAAGGCCAAGCCCCTCGAGGCCAAGGCGCTGGAGACGCTTGGGCTGGATTCGAAAGCCACCGGCGCCGACATCAAGGCGCGCTACAAGGAACTGGTGAAACGCCACCATCCCGACGCCAATGGCGGCGATCGGGGTTCGGAGGACCGCTTCAGGGATGTGCTCCAGGCATATCGCGTGCTCAAGCAAGCGGGATTGTGTTGAGCCAGCCGCGGCCGCGGCCTTTTTCCAACTTTCATCTGGTCGGAAAAGGCTTTAAGACCGCCCCCGAAGAAATTTTCGATTGCCGGCGTAGCTGAGGCTTCGCGCGTGGAGACGCTATGAACAAGGTCGATCGCGACATCACCAACCTGCCGGACACGACAGTGTCAGTGAAAGACACCTTCGGCTTCGATTCGAAGATGGTCGTGCCGGCCTATTCGGCGTCGTCGGAGCATGTGCCGGACATCGATCCGGACTATCTGTTCGACAAGGCGACGACGATGGCGATCCTCGCCGGCTTTGCCTACAACCGCCGCGTCATGGTGTCGGGCTATCACGGCACCGGCAAGTCGACCCACATCGAGCAGGTCGCAGCCCGCCTCAACTGGCCGATGGTCCGCGTCAATCTCGACAGCCATGTCAGCCGCATCGATCTCGTCGGCAAGGACGCCATCGTCGTCAAGGAAGGCATGCAGGTCACCGAGTTCAAGGACGGCATCCTGCCCTGGGCCTACCAGCACAATGTCGCGCTGTGCTTCGACGAGTACGATGCCGGCCGTCCGGACGTGATGTTCGTCATCCAGCGCGTGCTCGAATCGTCGGGCCGCCTGACCCTGCTCGACCAGAGCCGCGTCATCCGTCCGCACCCCGCGTTCCGCCTGTTCGCCACCGCCAACACCGTCGGTCTCGGCGACACGACCGGCCTCTATCACGGCACGCAGCAGATCAACCAGGCACAGATGGACCGCTGGTCGATCGTGACGACGCTGAACTACCTGCCGCACGACAACGAAGTGAACATCGTCATTGCCAAGGCCAAGCATTACCGCGACGCCAAGGGCAAGGAGATCGTCAACAAGATGGTCCGCGTTGCCGACATGACGCGTTCGGCCTTCATCAACGGCGACCTGTCGACCGTGATGAGCCCGCGTACCGTCATCACCTGGGCTGAGAACGCCGAGATCTTCGGCGATGTCGGCATGGCGTTCCGGCTGACCTTCCTCAACAAGTGCGACGAACTCGAACGCTCCGTCGTTGCCGAGTTCTACCAGCGCGCCTTCGGCGAGGACCTGCCCGAATCAGCCGCCAACGTCGTGCTGGGATAAGAACAGGCTCAGATGGCGGGGCCGGGCGACAACACGCGCAACAAATCGAAGACGGGCTCGGAAGCTGACAGCTTCAAGCGTGCCGTGACCGTCTCCATGCGCGCCATTTCGGGCGACAACGAGCTCGAAGTGGCATTCGCCAAGGAGCGGCCGGCACTTGCCGGCAATCGCGCCCGCCTGCCGGAACTGCCCAAGAAGGCTTCGGCCAGCGACATTGCCGTCACCCGCGGACTCGGCGATTCCATGGCGCTCAAGCGCGCCTGTCACGACACCCGCATCCACGCCCGCCTTGCGCCCGAGGGCAAGCAGGCCCGCGCCGTCTTCGACGCCGTCGAACAGGCCCGCGTCGAGGCGATCGGCAGCCGTGCCATGGCCGGCGTCGCCCAGAACATCACCTCGATGCTCGAGGACAAATACGCCAAGGCCAATCTGGCCGAGGTCACCGAACAGTCCGAAGCGCCGCTCGAGGAAGCCTTGGCGCTGATGGTGCGCGAGAAATTGACCGGCCAGCCCGTTCCCAAGAGCGGCGAGCGCATGGTCGAGCTCTGGCGCTCATGGGTCGAGGACAAGGCCGGCGGGGATTTCGAGGGGCTGCTCGGCAGCCTTGAAGACCAGCAGGCCTTCGCCCGTATGGTCCGCCACATGCTCGCTTCGCTGGAAATGGCCGAGGAATACGGCGACGACCAGGAAACCGAGGACAACGAGGACCAGGACGACGATCAGCCGCAAGGCGAGGAGCAGAGCGAGGACGGCGGCGAGGACGATTCCGGCGCCGACCAATCGCAGTCCGATGAGGCCGAATCCTCTGCCGAAGAGGAGCCGTCAGGCGAGATGGAGGCGTCCGACGCCACATCCGACGACATGTCCGACGACGACGATGTCGATTCGGAGACGCCGGGCGAGGCGCGCCGCCAGGACAATCCCTTCGCCAACTTGCCGAGGGAGATCGACTACAAGGTCTTCACCAACGCCTTCGACGAGACGGTGGGTGCCGAAGAACTGTGCGACGAGGACGAACTCGATCGTCTGCGCGCCTTCCTCGACAAGCAGCTCGCCAACCTGTCGGGCGTGGTCGGCCGTCTGGCCAACCGCCTGCAGCGCCGCCTGATGGCGCAGCAGAACCGTTCCTGGGACTTCGACCTGGAAGAGGGCTACCTCGATCCGGCCCGCCTCGTGCGCGTCGTCATCGACCCGATGCAGCCGCTGTCGTTCAAGCAGGAGCGCGACACCAAGTTCCGCGACACCGTCGTCACGCTGGTGCTCGACAATTCCGGCTCGATGCGCGGCCGTCCGATCACGGTTGCCGCCACCTGCGCCGACATCCTGGCGCGCACGCTGGAACGCTGCGGCGTCTCGGTGGAGATCCTCGGCTTCACCACGCGTGCGTGGAAGGGTGGGCAGGCGCGCGAGAAATGGCTGAAGGACGGCAAGCCGCCAAATCCCGGCCGCCTCAACGACCTGCGCCACATCATCTACAAGAGCGCCGACGCGCCCTGGCGGCGTTCGCGGCGCAATCTCGGCCTGATGATGCGCGAAGGCCTGCTCAAGGAAAACATCGACGGCGAGGCGCTGCTGTGGGCGCACCAGCGCCTGATCGCGCGGCCCGAGCAGCGCAAGATCCTGATGATGATCTCGGACGGCGCCCCGGTCGACGACTCGACGCTGTCGGTCAACCCCGGCAACTATCTCGAGCGCCACCTGCGCGCGGTCATCGACCTGATCGAGACGCGCTCGCCGGTCGAGCTTCTGGCCATCGGCATCGGCCACGACGTCACGCGCTACTATCGTCGTGCCGTCACCATCGTCGACGCCGAAGAACTGGCAGGCGCGATGACCGAGCAGCTTGCATCGCTGTTTGGCGAGGAGAGCGCCCGCGAGAACCGCCGCGGCGGCTTCCGGCGCGCCGGATGATCCTGTCCGCGGCCCGCCTGCGGCACATTGCTTGCGCTGCTGTGGCGGCGCTTGCCCTTTGCACGTCGCTCACCGCCTCATCGCGGGCCGAGCAACCCGCCATCGAACGCATCGAGATTTCCGCGCGCCCGATCGCCCGGTTCCAGATCGGCCTCGACGAGAAGATGTTCGGCCCGCTGGAGTTCGTCGGCGGCCTCGAACTGACCTCGTCTTCGCGCAATCTCGGCGCGCTGTCGGCGTTCCGCTTCCTCAAGCCGGGAAGCGACTTCATCGGCGTCGCCGACACCGGTTTCTGGTTCTTCGGCCGGATTTCCCGCGACGCCGCGTTGCGGCCTGCGGGCGTCGAGAATTTCAGCATGGTCCAGATGGTCGACGCCTCGGGCAATGCCATCGAAAAGAAGTGGATGGCCGATGCCGAAGGGCTCGCCGTCAGGGACGGCATCGCCACCGTCGGCTTCGAGCGTACCCACCGTATCGCCCAGTTCCGCATCGACCCCGCCAACATGAAGCCGGCGTTGCGCGAACTCGACTTCCTGGTACCGCGCAACGAACTGCGCCAGAACCGCGGCTTCGAGACCGTGGCCTATTCCGCCGAGAAGGGCGGGCTGGTGGTGGTGTCGGAAAAGAGCCTCGATCCGGCCGGCAACATCTTTGCCGCCATCATCGAGGGACCACAGAAGGGCATCTTCACCGTCAAGCGCGACGGCGAGTTCGACATCACCGATGGTGCCTTCCTGCCCGGCGGCGACCTGTTGCTGCTGGAGCGCAGCTTCTCGATGGCCTCAGGGGTCAAGATGCGGCTCAGGCGCATCGCTTCCGCCAGCATTGCCAAGGGCCAGGTTGCCGACGGCCAGGTGCTGCTGGAAGCCAACATGGGCTACCAGATCGACAATATGGAAGGACTCGACGTCTGGCAGCGCAGCGACGGCGCGCTGATGGTGTCGCTGATCTCCGACGACAACCACTCGATCCTGCAGCGCAATCTCTACCTGGAATTCATCCTGCACGGCGATTGACCGGCGATTTTTCGCTATGGTCGATGCTTGCGATGCAGGAGCCGGCCATGTCGTCCGATGCCACCAGCCTCATTGACCGCTACTGCGCGGTCTGGAACGAACCCGACCCGGTGCGGCGCAAGGCGTCGCTCGAAGCTGTCTGGGCCGAGGGGGCGACATACACCGACCCGCGTGCCGACGCTGTCGGCGCAGACGAACTGCTGGCCCATATCGCAAACATTAGGGCTGGCCGCCCCGGCGCGGTGATCGTCCGTACGAGCGCGGTCGACCTTCACCACTGCATCGCACGTTTCGGATGGCGTGTCGTCGAGGCTGACGGCACACCGCTGCCCGAAGGGATCGATGTCGCCTTCCTGACGCCAGACGGTGAGCGTATCGAGCGTATCGTCGGCTTTTTCGGGCCGATGATGCCGATCTGATGTCGGTCGCTGGAGAAAGAGGGAGCCGCGTCTGCCCAGGCCCGCGCTCCCGCTGAACCCCACGCGAAATGCAAAAAAAAGCGAGGGGTCCCCCAACCCCTCGCTGCCCATAATTCTTGGCCTCCGGAGCATCCTCTCCGTGAGGCGACCGGCGGATCAGGCCGCCAGGTGCGCGGTGCCTGCCTGGGCGTAGTTGTGGCCGAAGCGGTTGGCCAGGAAAGCGTCGAGTGCGATGTCTTCCTGGCGGATGAAGCCTTGCTGCGGCAGCGCGCCGGAAGCGAGCATGTCGAGCACCGAGCAGATGCCTGACGCAGTGGTAATCTGGATGGCGCTGCGCGTCACCTTGCCCATCTGGCGGCTGTAGATCTTGTTGGCATAGCTCTCCTGCAGCAGGCGACCGCCCTTGCGGCCGCTGACGGTGACGAAGATCACCACCACGTCCTGCATTGTGGCCGGAAGCGAGTTCTCCAGGATGTCCTTGAGTACGTCGCGGCGGTGGCGCAGGCCGAGGTCGTTGAGCAGCGCCTTCATGATCGCGGCGTGGCCGGGATAGCGGATGGTGCGGTAGTTCAGCGTGCGCACCTTGCCCTTGTAGGTCTCGCACAGCGTGCCGAGACCGCCCGAGGTGTTGAACGCCTCATAGGTGATGCCGTCGAGCGAGAACTCCTCGCGCTCCTCGAGCGGCGGCACTTCGACGAGCGAGCCTTCAACGATCGCCTCGCAGGGCTCGCAATATTCGTTGATGACGCCGTCGGTGCTCCAGGTCAGGTTGTAGTTGAGCGCATTGGAGGGGTACTGCGGCAGGGCGCCGACGCGCATGCGCACGCTTTCCAGCGTGTCGAAGCGCTTGGCAAGGTCGTTGGCGACGATCGAGATGAAGCCTGGCGCCAGGCCGCATTGCGGGATGAAGGCGCTCTTGGCGGTGACGGCCAGTTCCCTGACGATGCGGGTCGAGGCGACGTCCTCGGTCAGGTCGAGATAGTGCACGCCGGCCTTGGCGGCGGCCTCGGCGATGCGCGTGGTGAGGTGGAAGGGGGCCGCCGAAAGCACGGCGAACTTGCCGGCCAGAACGGCGTCGAGCGCGCCGGCTTCCGAGATCTCGACCTTCAGCGTCTCGACGGGGTTGCCGGTTTCGAGCGAATCGAGGGCCGCCTGCGAGCGGTCGACCACGGTTACCTGGTAATCGCCCGTTTCAGCCAACATGTCGGCGATGGTCGAGCCGATCTTGCCTGCGCCTACGACAACGATCTGTTTCATGGTCATGTCCCCTGCAAATGGATTTCGCGCGGATTCTATGCCTGCCTGCTGTCGAAAGGCAGTATCGATATTGCCGAAAAGCCGATATGATTTGAGCTATTCGCCGAAGAGATTTGTTGAAATGACGAACGATGCCGATCGCGCCTTGATTGCCCTGCTGCGCGAAAATGCCCGCGCCTCGACCGCCGAACTGGCACGCAAGCTCGGGGTGTCGCGGACGACGGTGCAAAGCCGCATCGAGCGGCTGGAACAGCGCGGGGTGATATCGGGCTACAGCGTCAAGCTGTCGGCGGACTACGAGAAGAATCTCGTCCGCGCCCACATCCTGGTCACGGCCCTGCCCAAGGTGTCGGCTGCAGTGGAGTCGGTGCTGCGCCGCATTCCCGAGGTGCGCACGCTGCACTCGGTCAGCGGCAACTTCGACATGATCGTGGTGGTGGAGGCCCCGTCGGTGCAGGACCTCGATACGCTGATCGACCGTATCGGTGCGCTCGACGGCGTCGAACGCACCCTGTCGTCGATCATCCTGTCGACGCGAATCGACAGATAGGGCTGTCTAGTGGGCGGCCAGCGCAGGTTGGCTCCAGCGCGTGGCGATCAGCCGGTAGGGGATCAGCGCGAAGACGGCGATCAACAGCTTCACGATCAGGTCGCCAAGCGCCCAGGAAACCCAGCGAGGGGCTTCGGTGGCCATGATGCCGAACAGCGGTGCCGGTTCGATCGCGAAGGCGTCCTCGGGGCCGAGGAAGGCGAAGGCTGCGGCGAAGGCGACGCCGAAGAAGATCGCCGTGTCGAACACCGAGCCGACCAGCGTGCCGAAGATCGGTGCGCGCCACCAGCTCTGCCGGCGCAGCCAGTTGAACACGGTGACGTCGAGCAGCTGAGCGGTCAGGAAGGCGGTGCCGGAGGCCACCGCGATGCGGGCCAGGCGATCGGCGGCAGTGTCGAACGGAATGAGTCCGTAGCGGAACAGGACCGGCGGAATGACGATCGAGCAGATCACCGCGATCATGAAACCGACGAAGACGATCCGCCGCGCCAGCTTCGGCCCGTAGCGGCGATTGGCGAGGTCGGTGACCAGGAACGAGAAGGGATAGGTGAAGGCGCCCCAGGTCAGGATGTCGGCAAGCGCGAGCGATCCGACCTGTCCCTGCATCGGGAACTGGACGAGAATATTGGAAGCGACGACGACAAGCGCCATGGCCGCCACGAAAGGCAGATATTTTGAACCGGAGTTCATTTTTTTATCCTGGGTAATGGAACCAGCGGTACGGGCGTCGCCCGGGCGGATTTGGTCGGAGCCTCTATCGTCCTTGCGGCGCGCAGAGGCTCCAGGCGGTCGTCCCCCGCCTTGATTCGTCGATTAGGCTGCAGCCTGCTCGGCGGTCTTCTTGGCGATCTGCTTCTTGAGCAGGCGCGCGCGCTGCGACAGCTCTTCGGCGTCAGCCTTGATCAGGAAGGCGTCGAGGCCACCGCGATGCTCGACCGAACGCAGGGCGTTGGCCGAAATGCGCAGGCGCACGTTCTGGTTCAGCGTCTCGGAGATGAGCGTGACGTTGACCAGGTTCGGCAGGAAGCGACGACGGGTCTTGTTGTTGGCGTGGCTCACATTGTTGCCGGTCATGACGGCTTTGCCGGTGAGTTCGCAAGCGCGGGACATGTTACTTACCTTCAGTTCTGGCGGACCAAGCGACGATAACGCACCGATTAAGGATGGCGCGCGGTCTCAGTCAGGCGGCCTCATGGAAAAAGTTGGCGTTCCATAGGTGTATTTGGCTGACGCGTCAAGCGTCCCGGTGGTTTCGGGGCGTTGTCCCCAACTCCACAGAATGGCCGGAATTGGTTCTATAACCGATTGCAAGGGACACGAACAGCCGGAAGTCAGCTTCCGCTGACGATGAGGTGTTCCCTACAATGCCGCGCCTTTCGCCTATCCTGCTTGCTTTCGCTCTCGCCATGCTGCCCTCGCAATCGCCGGCGGCGGCCAAATCCTTCAGCGGCGACTATTCGCTGTCCTTCCTCGGCATTCCGGTTGCCAAGGCCACCTTCGACAGCCGCTACGATGGCGATTCCTACGAAGTGACGGGCAAGGTCTCCAGCGCCGGACTTGCTGCATTCTTCGACGACACCCGCGGCACGATCTCGTCGCGCGGCAGCTTTGGCGAAGGCCGCACCCGCCCGCGCGCCTTCCGTGCCGACTATGTCTCGGGCAAGGTCAACTCGCTCGTCGATGTCCGCTTCTCCGGCGATCAAGTCAGCCGCAGCGAGGTCGTGCCGCCGCCCAGGAAACGCGGCAAGACCTGGATTCCGCTCGGAGCGGGCGACCTTCGCGCCGTTGCCGATCCGATTGCCGCAACGATCATCCGTGCCCCCGGCCTCGACAAGGTCTGCGGCCGGACGGTCAAGATGTACGATGGCGAGTTGCGTGCCGACCTCAGGCTGACCGAGGTTTCGCGCAAGAAGATGTCGGTCAAGGGTTTCTCCGGCGACACGGTCACCTGCCGCATGGGTTTCCAGCCGGTCTCGGGCTACCGCACCGACAAGAAGGCGCTGACCTTCCTGCGTGACCGCAGCCGCATCATGGTGACGTTTGCGCCGCTCGGCGAAACCGGGGTATATGCGCCCATCTACGCCACCGTCAGCACGGAGATCGGCACGATCACGGTGAAGGCACGGCGGTTCGAAGCGACCGATTAGACCGGGAGGGGTAAGTGGGGCGCGCGACTTTGATCGGATTTTCGGCAGTCGCCATGTGGGCACTGCTGGCGCTGCTGACCGACGCTTCGGGCTCGGTGCCGCCGTTCCTGCTTTCGGCCATCACCTTTGCCATCGGCACCTGCGTCGGCCTCGTGGCACGACTGTTCATGGCCAAGCCTGAGAAGGCCGAGAGAATTCCGCCGCAGGTCTGGGTGATCGGCATTGCCGGGCTGTTCGGCTACCATTTCTTCTACTTCACGGCGCTGCGCAACGCGCCGGCGGTCGAGGCCAGCCTGATCGCCTATCTCTGGCCGCTGTTCATCGTGCTGGGCTCGGCCTTGATGCCAGGCGAGCGGTTGCGCTGGAACCACATCGCCGGCGCGCTGCTCGGCCTTGCCGGCACCTTCCTGATCGTCACCAAGGGCGGCGGGCTAGCCTTCGACGCGCAATACAGCTTCGGCTATGCCATGGCTTTCGCCTGCGCCTTCCTGTGGTCGGGCTATTCGCTGCTGTCGCGCCGCTTCCCGTCGGTGCCGACGACAATCGTCACCTGGTTCTGCCTGGCAACGTCGGTGCTGTCGCTTGTCTGCCATCTGGCGCTGGAAGAGACCGTGCTGCCGGCCAATGCCGGCCAGTGGCTTGCAGTGCTCGGCCTTGGCCTGATGCCGGTCGGTGCGGCCTTCTATGCCTGGGATATCGGCGTCAAGCGCGGCAACATTCAGGTGTTGGGGGCGGCGAGCTATGCCGCGCCGCTATTGTCGACGCTGGTGCTGATCGCAGCCGGCTTCGCCGAGCCAAGCTTGCGCATCCTGGCGGCTTGCGTGCTCATCACCGGCGGTGCGGTGCTGGCAGCCAAATCGCTGATTTTCGGCGGGCGCAAGGGGACGGCAGCAGACGGGGTAGGGGCTTAGTCCGGCTTGGGCTCCCAGCCGGGTTCGGCCAGTTCGAACTGGGCGAAATCGAAGCCGGGCGAGACCGTGCAGCCGAGCAGCGTCCAGTCGCCGAGGCAACGCGCGGTCTGCCACCAGCCCGCAGGCACGACGCATTGCGGGCGTTCTCCTGCCGCAAGGTTGATGCCGAGCGTCTGGGCGACGGTTCCGCCGCCCTCCCGATGCAGCCTGAGCTCGATCGGTGCGCCGGCATGATAGTGCCATATCTCGGCGGCATCCCTGACCCGGTGCCAGTGCGAGACGTCGCCATTTTCCAGCAGGAAGTAGATTGCCGTCGAGTGGCCGCGCGCACCCTGCGGCCCGCCCTCGGGATTGTCGCGAAAGGTCTCGACATACCAGCCGCCCTCGGGATGGCGGCGCATGCCGAGGCTGGCGATGATCTCGGCGGCCAGCATCGCTCAGAAATTGTCCTTGCGCCTGCGGATCTCGGCGAAGATGTCGACGTCGCTGGCTTTTTCCATGCCGAGATGTTTGCGCACACCAGGATCGGCCCAGCGCAGGAACGGGTTGGTGGCCAGTTCCTCGCCGATGGTCGTCGGCAGCGTCGGCTTGCCGTCGGCCCGCAGCGCCTCGATCTTTTCGGCGCGGGCCCGCAACGCAGCATTGTCCGGGTCGATGGTCAGGGCGAAGCGGGCGTTGGACAGCGTGTACTCATGCCCGCAATAGACCACGGTCTCAGCGGGCAGGGCGGCGAGCTTCTTCAGTGATTCGAACATGACCGGCGCCGGGCGCTCAAACAGCCGGCCGCAGCCGAGCGCAAACAGCGTGTCGGCCGTGAAGGCGATCTTCGACTTCGGCAGGTGGTAGCAGACATGGCCGGCGGTGTGGCCGGGCGTCTCGATGACCTCGATGGTCTCATTGCCGAAGGGAATCACCGAACCTTGCTCGACCGTGTCGTCAATGCCGGGAATTTTGTCGCGCTCGGCCTCCGGGCCGACGATACGCAGCTTGTAGCGCTGCTTGAGCGCCAGATTGGCTTCGACATGGTCTGCGTGATGATGGGTCGTCAGGATCATCGACGGCGTCCAGCCGCTGTGTTCGATCGCCGAAAGGATCGGTGCCTCCTCCGGCGCGTCGACGATCGCCGTCTCGCCGCTCTCGCGGTCGTGCAACAGCGCCCCGAAATTGTCGGTGCGGCACATGAAAAGTCTGATCTCGACCGGCATCGCAAAACTCCACTTCTGGCGGGAACGATAGGGCGCGCGTCAGGCGCTGTCACCCCAATTGGGGCGGGGTCGTTGAAGTCGGCCGTGCGCGCGTCTACGTTCCGGTGATGAATTCCGACATCGTCGACCTTCGCTCGTTCTACTCGACACCGCTCGGCCGCCTGGCCGAGCAGTCGATCACCATGGGGTTGTCGTCGGTGTGGGCAGGCCTACCCAACGAGCGGCTGGTCGGGCTCGGCTACACGCTGCCCTGGCTCGACCGCTTCGGCAGCGATGCCGAGCGGGTCTTCGCCTTCATGCCGGCAACGCAGGGCGCGGTCGTGTGGCCGGCGAATGGCCCGTCGTCGACGGCGCTTGTCTTCGACGAGGAACTGCCGCTTGTCGATTCCTCCATCGACCGGGTGCTGCTCGTCCATTCGCTCGAACATGCCGAGAGCCCGCGCGAGACGCTGAAGGAGATCTGGCGCGTGCTGTCGCCGGCCGGGCGCATCGTCATCGTCGTGCCCAACCGGCGCGGCGTCTGGGCCCGTTTCGAGCACACGCCGTTCGGGACCGGCCGGCCGTTCTCCTCCGGTCAGCTCAACGAGCTTCTGCGCGAAGCCAATTTCACCGTGTCGGCGTGGTCGGACGCGCTGCATTTCCCGCCGTCGCGGCGCAAGTGGATGATGAAGTTCGACCACCTGTTCGAACGCGCCGGTCGTCGCCTGTGGCCGATCTTCTCAGGCGTCATCGTGGTCGAGGCGCAAAAGCGCGTCTACCAGGGCATCCCGGTGGCGCAGCGCGCCTCGCGCCGCGTGTTCATGCCGGTGCTGTCGCCCAGCGGCGCCACGCGCGGCTTTCCTGCCTTGCGGCGCGGCGACGAGCGTGGCGGCTGAGCTTCACCTCACGAAGGGGTGAAGCCGGGGCACTTCCATTCCGGCGCCATTGCCGCGACACTCCAGCGGCCGACAGGGGTGTCCGTCGATGCTGGAAGCGCTGGCGATCGTCTTGTGCCTGGGCTGCGAATTGCCCAAGCCCCTGGTCGTGCCTGTGGCGGGCTTGTCTGTCGATGTCGAACTGGTGCTGGCCGTCGACGTGTCGCGCTCGATGGACCTGGAGGAGTTCACGGTCCAGCGTGCCGGCTATGTCGAAGCGTTGCGCCATCCCGATTTCGTCGATGCGGTTCTGTCCGGCCAGAACGGCCGTGTCGCCATCACCTATTTCGAATGGGCCGGCACCGTCCGCGAGGAGTCGGTCGTACCCTGGGAGGTCATCGACAGTGCTGCGAGTGCTGCCGCATTCGCGGCCAAACTGGAGGCGCGGCCGTTCACCGGCTTTCGCGGCACCTCGATCTCTGGCGCCGTCACCTATGGCGCGGCCCTGTTCGACCGCAACGCCGCCGAGGGCTTTCGCCGCGTCATCGACATTTCGGGCGACGGGCCGAACAATTTCGGCTCACCGGTGGTCCGGGCCCGCGACGCCGCGGTGGCGCAGGGCATCGTCATCAACGGCCTGCCGATCCTGATCCGGCCGTCGCGCACGGCCGCTGAGCTCGATCGCTATTATGCCGAATGCGTCACAGGCGGGCCGGGCTCGTTCGTCTTGCCGATCCGTGCCGCGGCGGAGTTCGCGATGGCCATCCGGCGCAAGCTGGTGCTCGAGGTCAGCGGCAATACCGACCTGTCGCCGGTCGTCAGGATCGATGCGGCCGCTCCGGTTGACTGCATGGCCGGCGAGCGCGACCGGCGGATCTATTCCGATCCCTATTTTCCCCAACTCGACCGGTAGGTTATCCCTCCTGATTTAGGGGGTGCATCTTAAAATAGTACGGTTTGCTTCCTAGATGACGCGGGACAGACCTGCCTTTCGACAACAACAGGGAATGCCCTCCTGACCGACGTCATCCACCAGAAACGCGCCGTGCAACATTCCAAGGGCAAGCGCGCGATGCTGATCGTCAATCCGCGCGCCCGACGCGGTGGCGGCTCCATAGATGCTGCCCGTCAGGTGCTTGTCGATGCCGGCATCGACATCGAGGAAATGACGACCAGCAAGGATGAGAACGCCTCCGAGCTGATTTCGCGCCATGCCGACCATTTCGACATGGCGATCGTCGGCGGCGGCGACGGCACGTTGAACAATGCGGCCTCCGGCCTTGCCTATTGCGGCCTGGCGCTCGGCGTGCTGCCGCTGGGCACTGCCAACGATTTCGCCCGTACTATGGGCATCCCGACCGATCCGGTGAAGGCTGCCGAAGTCATCGCCGCCGGTCATGAGACGACGGTCGATCTCGGCGAGGTCAATGGCCATCTGTTCTTCAACGTTGCCAGTATCGGCTTCAGCGCCGAACTGGCGGGCGAACTCACCGAGCACGCCAAGAAGCGCTGGGGCACGCTCGGTTACGGCATCGTCGCGGCGCGGCTGTTGATGCGCTCGCGGCTGTTCACTGCCTATGTCGACCATGACGACACGACCGAAGAAATCCACACCATGCAGGTCTCGGTCGGCAATGGCCGCCACTATGGCGGCGGCATGACGGTCGAGGAGACGGCGACGGCCGACGACGGCTGGCTCGACCTCTACAGCCTCGAGGTCGACCACTGGTGGCGGCTGCTGCGCCTGCTGCCCAGCCTGCGCAAGGGCACCCAAGGCCAGTGGGACGACGTCCGCGCCTTCAAGACCACCGAGGTGACCATCCGCACCAAGCGGCCGCGTCCGGTCAACACCGACGGCGAACTGGTCACCTGGACCCCGGCGCATTTCCGCATCCGGCCGAAGTCGGTTCGCGTGTTCGCGCCGAAGGGATAAGGCCGGGCGCCAAAAGGGCCCGGCCCTTGAGCGTCAGATTGCCGACGTCTCGGCCTTCGTCACGTCAGCCGACTTGCCGGCCCCGAACAGCGCGAAGCTGATCGCCGCAAGGACCCACACGCCGATGCCGCTATAAAGCATCACCCAGCCGAAGCCATTGACCAGTGCGGCGTGGACGACATCGGCCGGCACTTCAAGCGCGCCTTGCGAGCCCTCGAGCGAAGGCGTCGCGCCGCCGGCGGCGATACGCTCGGCAAGCATCCTCAGTTGGCCGGTGTCGTCAACTGCGGGCAGGGCGCTTCTCAGCCCCGAGAGGATGCCCTCGACCAGCACGAAGCCCATCACGGCAATGTTGACGGCGAGCGCGATCAACCTTGCGCTGGTGTCTATGCCCGAGGCCATGCCGGCACGGCTGGCCGGCACCGAGCCGGTGGTCATGTTGGTGGCGGGGGTCGTCGTCAGGCCGAGGCCGATGCCGGCAATCAACGCGCCGGGCAGCACGGCCAGGCCGCTTGCGCCGTCGATGCGGCTGCCCACCCACATGCCGATGAAGCCGAGGCCGATGGTGAACAGGCCGAGCGGGATGACGGTGCGGGCGCTGGTGCGCAGGAGCAGATACTGGGCCACCGGCGGCATCACTAGGAAGGGCACGGTGTAGGCGAGCAGTGCCAGTCCGGTCGCGGTGCTGTCGTAGCCAAGGCCGACGGTGAAGTAGATCGGCAGATAGACCATGAACGGCCAGTAGCTGAAGTTCATGCCGATGCAACCGACGATGGCGCCGGAGAAATCGCGGATTCTGAACACCGAGAAATCGAACATCGGATGGGGATGCAGCCGCTCGACAGCGACAAAGGCGACCAGGCCTACCAGCGTTGCGGCTGCGATACCGATGGCGGTCGGGCTCAGGAAGCCAAGATCGGCGCTCTGGGTGATGTAGAAGGTCAGGCCGAGGACCGTGGCGCTCAGCGTGGCGATGCCGAGCAGGTCGAGCTTCCTGGCCTGCGGGTCGCGCGATTCTTCCACGCCGCTGAAGGTCAGCCCCAGGCACAGCAGCGCCAGCGGCGCGTGGACCAGGAAGACCCACTGCCAGGCCGACAGGGCGACGATCATGCCGCCGATGATCGGTCCGAAGCCCAGGCCGATACCGGCGATCACGCCCCAGATGGCGAAGGCATTGCCGCGCGCCTTGGCATCGTCGAACTGGTTGGAGAGGATGGCGATCGAGCAGATGAACATCGCTCCGCCAGCCATGCCCTGCAGGAACCGGCCAATGATCAGCACTTCGGTGTTGGGTGCAATGCCGCACATCAGCGACGTTACGCCGAACGCAATGACGGTAATGGCAAAGACAAGCCGGCGCCCGAAGCGGTCGGCAAGCGTGCCGGTGGCCATCAGCACCGTCGTGCAGGCGATGGTGTAGGCATTCATGATCCACTGCATGTCCTTGAAGTCGGCCTGCAGCACATGTTCGAGTGTCGGCAGGATCACCGGCACGCTGGAAATTTCGAGGCCGAACATCAGCGAGGCCAGACAGACTGCGCCGAGCGCTATGTAGTTTCTGCTTGCTTGGTTCATCTGGCACCTCTGCTGCAGGCAGGTGCGATGGGCACTGCCGTACTGTTGCTTTGAGCGTTCCAGATAAGCGACGCTTGTACATATAAAAATGCTATGCAATCCTATTTCAGTGATAACGAAATGGAATAAATGAGATGCTGTGGCTGGATGCAGAAGCGGTGCGGAACTTCGTCATGGTGGCGGAACTGCAGAGTTTCACGCGCGCCGCCGACGCTTTGGGTTCGACGCAGGCGGCCGTCAGCGTCAAGCTGAAGCGGCTGGAGGAGCGGGTCGGCCGCAAGCTGATCGAACGCACGCCGCGCCGCGTTAGGCTCTCGGCCGAAGGCGCTCTGTTCATCGATTCCGCGCGCGCGTTTCTTGTCGCGCATGACAATGCAGTCGCCGGCCTTTCCTGCGGCACGCGCCACTTCGCGCTCGGCATTGCCGGGCATGTCGCCGGGCCGGAGGTGACGACGCTGCTGGCACGGCTCAACCAGCATGACCCGGCGCTGACGATCGAGGTCCAGGTCGACAATTCGAGCAATCTGCTCGATGCCTTCGATCGCGGCAAGCTGGATGCGGCGATCGTCAGGCGCGAGGACGACCGCCGCGATGGCGAGGTCTTGGGACCCGAGCATTTCGGCTGGTTCGCCACTCCGGACTTCCATCATCGCCAGGGCGAGCCGATCCGGCTGGCGACGCTGTCGCGAGCTTGCGGCGTGCGCGACGTGGCCACGCGCACGCTCGACGATGCCGGTATCCCGTGGGTCGAGGTGTTCGTCGGTGGCGGCTCATCGCTGGTGACGGCAGGTGTCGCAGCAGGGCTTGCGACGTCCGTTTTCCCGAGCAGGCTGGCGCCGCCCGGCACCGTCGAGATCAGCCGCAAGTTCGGCCTGCCGGCAGTGCCGTCATCGGAGATCGTGCTGCACACCACGCTGACCGACCGCCGGTCGCGCGAGGCGCTGCGCATCCTCGCCTGCGCCTTCCGCGAACACCGGGCATCGGCGGGGTAGGGTGCCAGGCCACGCCCGGATGCCGAGCGCGGCCATGTTGCGATCGGCTACCGACCCTTGCCGATGCTTTCCATGTCGTACTCGGTGGTCTGGTAGACCCGGTTGATCCAGTTGCCGAACAGCAAATGGGCATGCGAGCGCCAGCGGTTGAGCGGCCGGCGCTGCGGGTCGTCGTCGGGGTAATATTCGTGCGGCACCGCGATCTCGACGCCGGCGGCCACGTCGCGGTCGTACTCTTCCTTGAGCGAGGTCGAGTCGTATTCGATGTGGTTGAACATGTAGAGCCGGTTGCCGGCCTCTTCGGCCAGCAGGCTCGGGCCCGTCTCTTCCGATTCCATCAGCAGTTCCAGGCCGGAGCCCTCGGGAATGTCTTGGGCGCGGACCTCCGTCCAGCGCGACACCGGAATGGCGAAATCGTCCGAGAAGCCGGCGAGATAGGGGGAAGCGGGGGCGTTGTTGTTGTGCCGGAACACGCCGAAGGCCTTCTGGTCCAGCGTGTGCTTCGGAACCCGGTGGAAATGCCATGCGGCCGCCATCGCTCCCCAGCAGATGAAGAATGGCGAGTGCACGTTGGTCGTCGTCCAGTCCATGATCTGCTTGAGTTCGTCCCAGTAGGTCACGTCCTCGAAGGGCAGCAGTTCCACCGGCGCGCCGGTGATGATGAAACCGTCGAACTTGCGGTCCTTCACCTCTTCCCAGGTCTGGTAGAAGGCAATGAGATGGTCCTCGGAGGTGTTCTTGGCCTTGTGGGTGCCGATACGCACCAGCGTCAGTTCCACCTGCAGCGGGCTGGCACCGATCAGCCGCGCGATCTGGGTCTCCGTCCGAACCTTGTTGGGCATCAGGTTGAGCAGGCCGATCTGCAGCGGACGGATGTCCTGGCGGAGCGCTGTCTGCTCGTCCATGACGGAGACGCCCTCTTTCACCAGTACTTCGCGGGCGGGGAGTTGATCCGGGATCTTGATCGGCACTGTTGCGAACTCCAAAAAACAAAAACCGGCATTGCTGTCGCAAAGCCGGTTTACGGATCGCAAACGGCCCTTTAGCGACTTGTTTAACGTGGCTGCAAGCCGACCGGCCAAATCACCACGGGTCTATGCCCTGCTATTACGCCTGGGCGCGGATTGCGTCAACCGCGACCCAATGGTCCAGCCAGGACGGCCGTTTCCTTCGGTTTTCCTCGACATTGGCGGCCCCGGGGGGTATTTCCGCTGCGGCCTCCATCCGGAGGCGCCAATCCAGGATTTTCGACATGACCAAGGCACCTGAGCAGATTCGCCCCGAACCCCGCGCCGGCATCATGGACATCGCAGCCTATGTCCCCGGCAAGAGCGCAGCTCCCGCAGGCGTCACCAAGGTCCATAAGCTCTCGTCGAACGAAAATCCGCTCGGTGCCTCGCCCCATGCCATCGAGGCGGTGAAGAAACTCGCCGACAAGATGGAGTATTATCCCGACGGGTCGTCGTCACGCCTGAGGCAGGCGATTGCGGCGACCCATGGGCTCAACCCGGCCAACATCCTGTGCTCGAACGGCTCGGACGAGGTGCTCGGCCTGCTGTCGCAGAGCTACCTGTCGCCGGGCGACGAGGCGGTCTACACCGAGCACGGCTTCATGGTCTACAAGATCTACATCCAGGCCGCCGGCGCCACGCCGGTCGTCGCCAAGGAAGACGCCGAGAAGGCCAGCGTCGACACCATCATTGCCGCGCTGACGCCGAAGACCAGGATCGTCTTCCTGGCCAACCCCAATAACCCCACCGGCACCTACGTGCCGTTCGAGGAGGTCCGTCGCCTGCACGCGGCGCTGCCGAAGAACGTGCTTCTGGTGCTCGACGCCGCCTATGCCGAGTATGTCCGCCGCAACGACTATGAGGCGGGTGTCGAACTGGTGGCGGCCAACGAGAACGTGGTGATGACGCGCACCTTCTCCAAGATCCATGGCCTCGGCGGCATGCGCATCGGCTGGGTCTACGCGCCGTCGCACGTCATCGACGTGCTGGAGCGCATGCGCGGACCGTTCAACGTCAACGCGGCGGCCATCGAGGCCGGAGTGGCGGCGATGGAAGACCGCGCCCATGTCGAACGCACCATCGCCCACAACGCCCAGTGGGCTGAGTGGCTGGTGCAGGAATTCGAGAAGCTCGGCCTGCGCGTTACGCCTTCGGTCGGCAACTTCCTGCTGGTTCACTTCCCGGACGATGCCAAGCATTCGGCAGCAGTTGCCGATGAGTATCTCAGCGCGCGCGGGTATATCCTGCGCAGGGTCGCCGGCTACGGCTTCCCCAATGCGCTGCGGATGACCATCGGCACCGAAGAGGCCAATCGCGGCGTCATTGCCGCACTCACCGAATTCCTGAAAAGTTGAAAAATGTCCAAAGCCCTGTTTGACAAGATCGCCCTCGTCGGCATCGGCCTGATCGGCTCGTCGCTGGCCCGCGTCATCCGCCGCGAAGGAATTGCCCGCCACATCGCCATTTCGACCCGTAGCGCGTCAACCCTGGCGCGGGCCGAGGAACTCGGCCTCGGCGACAGCTACTCGACCGACGCCAAGGAAGCGGTGAAGGATGCCGACCTCATCATCGTTTCGGTGCCGGTCGGCTCCTCCGGCGTCGTGGCAGCCGAGATAGCGCCGGCACTGAAGCCCGGCGCCATCCTCACCGACGTCGGCTCGACCAAGGCCTCCGTCATCGCGCAGATGGCCCCGTACGTGCCCGAGGGCGTGCACTTCATCCCCGGCCACCCGCTGGCCGGTACCGAGAAGTCGGGACCCGACGCCGGCTTCGCCGACCTGTTCGAGAACCGCTGGTGCATCTTCACGCCGCTGCCGGATACCGATCCCGTGGCGCTCGAAAAGCTGTCGGAGTTCTGGCGCCGCTGCGGCTCCAACATCGACACGATGGACCCTGAGCATCACGACATGACGCTCGCCATCGTTTCGCACCTGCCGCACATCATCGCCTACAACATCGTCGGTACCGCCGACGACCTGGAGTCGGTGACCAAGTCGGAAGTCATCAAGTATTCGGCTTCGGGTTTCCGCGACTTCACCCGTCTCGCCGCCTCCGACCCGACGATGTGGCGCGACGTGTGCCTGCACAACAAGGACGCGATCCTGGAAATGCTGGCGCGCTTCTCCGAGGACCTCGCCTCGCTGCAGCGGGCGATCCGCTGGGGCGACGGCGACAAGCTGTTCGAGATGTTCACCCGCACCCGCGCCATCCGCCGGTCGATCATCGACGCCGGCCAGGAGGTCGACGTGCCGAACTTCGGCCGCGAGGCGATCGAACATCCGGTGAAGAACTAGGGAATAGCGAATAGGGAGTAGTGAGTAGCGAATAGTGACAGGCATCTGCCGCACGGGCTGACATCGTCGCTATTCGCTATTCGCTCACCTCACTCCACCGCCGGCACCATGCCCAGCGGAATGAACCCCAGCGTCGCCTTGCCCTTGACGATCTTGAGCGGCAGGGTCGGTGCGTCGCCGAGAATTGCGAGGCCCGAGAAGGCGGTCTCGAACTGTTGGCGCTGTTCCGGCACGATCTCCGAAAGGATGCGCGACAGCTCGCGCGGGTTGCGGATCGTCACCTTGAGGTCGGCGTCCAACAGCCCGTCTTCAGCGATGGACCATGGCCCGCTGATCGCAGCACCCGCGTTGCCGCCGGTCGACAGCGTCATCGAACGGATCGTGCCTGCCTGGCCACGCAGGCTTCTCGCTTTGTCTGCAAGCAGCGCCACGCCGTTCTTGAGCGAGGTGTCGGCGCTGCCGTCCAGCGGCGGCAGCTGACGTCCATGCGTTGCCTTGGGGTCGATCGCCAACCCGGTGAAGGTGCCGGCAATGTCGATATCGGGGCCGTTGGGACGCAGATGCAACTGGGTGTCCTCGGCGGTGAACAGCGGCATCGGCGTGCCGTCGCTGAATGATGCCTGGCCGACGAGCTTGCGCGTCTCGATCGACAGCCGTTCGGGCAGCGGCTGGGCGATGCGAGCGCTGGCATGCAGCAGTTCCCAGTCGAACTGGAGTTGCGGCAGGTCCGGCGCCGTCAGGCGCAGCGGCCCGTCGATTTCGAGCACCGTGCGCATCGGCTGGTAGACCTGGGCCGCGGTGCGCAGGCTGCCGGCGCTCACCGAAACCCGCCGCGTCGCGTCCTCGAATTCCAGCCTGTCGCAGAACAGGCCGATCCGGAACGGGAAGCCCTTGATCTCGGGCTTGGCGCAGGTGGCGGATACGCCGTCGCGGTTGACTTCGGCGATACGCCGGACCACTTCCTGCTGCGCCCGCTCGGCAAACCAGAACCACCCGGCGCTGTAGCCACCGAACAGCACGATGATGAACAGTGCCAGCCACAGGAAGCGGCGGCTTGAGTTCGGTTTCCGGTCCTGGCTTGACGTCATGCTAAGGCTCTCGCTAACGCGGTTCGACCGCGAACCACCAACAGGCTTGGCGATATGGGCGATTTTTGGGTTTTTGGCTATGGCTCGCTGATGTGGCGTCCGGGGTTCGCCCATGTCGAAACGCGCCGCGCCCGGCTGATGGGCTTTCGCCGCGCGCTGTGCATCCGGTCCTGGGTCCATCGCGGCACCGAGCAGCGGCCCGGGCTGGTACTCGGCCTCGACCGCGGAGGCTCCTGCGTCGGCCTCGCCTTCCGCGTGCCTGGAGATCTGCGCGACGAAGTGCTTGCCTATCTGCGCGACCGGGAACTCGTCACCAGCGTCTATCTCGAGCGCCGGCTCGCGATCCAGCTCGACCAGGGCGAAAAGGTGGAGGCGGTCTGCTATGTCGCCGACCGCAAGCATTCCCAATATGCCGGCAATCTCGATGCCGCTCATGCCGCCGAGATCGTCACCGGGGCGGTCGGACAGTCCGGCCGCAACGAGGACTACGTCGCAAGCACGGTCGAGCACCTCAAGGCGCTCGGCATCCGCGATCACTGGCTGGAAGAGGTGGCGCGGCTGGTCGGCAAATGACCTGTCAGCAGCGAAAAATGCGTGCCCGATTTTCGGCGCACCAGGAAGCGGACTCGCGCTAAGCATTGGCCATGCTTTTCCAACGCCCCAGCGATGATACGCTCTACGATGCCCTGATCGCGCGCGATCCGGGCTACGACGGATTTGCCTATGTCGGGGTGCGCACGACGGGCATCTTCTGCTGGCTGACCTGTGCTGCCCGCAAGCCCAAGCGCGAGAACGTGCAGTTCTTCGACACCACCGCCCAATGTTTGCATGCCGGCTTCCGGCCCTGCCAGCGCTGCCGGCCGATGATGGGCACGGGTGCTCCCGAGCCGGTCGTGTCGACCCTGCTCGACGCGCTCGAACGCGAACCGGAGCGGCGCTGGCTCGAAACCGACATCATTGCGATGGGCTTCGATGCCTCGACCGTGCGCCGCGCCTTCAAGCGCCGCTTCGGCATGAGCTTTCTCGAGATGGCGCGGCTGCGCCGGCTCGGGCAGGCGGCGGAGCGGTTGGTTTCGGGTGACAGCGTCATCGACGCGCAACTCGATGCCAGCTTCGATTCCGGCAGCGGCTTTCGCGCGGCGGTGACCCGGCTCCTCGGCGAGGCACCGGCCAGGCTGCGCGGCAAGACCATGCTCAAGGCCGACTGGATCGAAACGCCCATCGGTCCGATGATCGCCATTGCCGACCGGCGCGCCCTGCACATTCTCGAATTCCTCGAACGCAAGGCCCTGGCATTGGAGGTGCACAAGCTGCAGGCTGCCACCGGCTCGGCCATCGCCTTTGGGCGGGCTGCACCGATCGACCAGATCGAAGCAGAGTTGGGCGCCTATTTCGCTGGCAAATCTGCCATTTTCACCACCCGGCTGGCGCCGCAGGGCACCGCTTTCGAGCGTCAGGTCTGGGATGGTCTACGGCGCATTCCGGCGGGTACCTCGGCGACCTATTCCGGCCTTGCCGCCGAGATCGGCAAGCCAGCCGCCGTGCGCGCGGTCGGGCGCGCCAACGGCGCCAATCCGATCGCCGTGGTCATTCCCTGCCATCGCGTCGTCGGTGTCAGCGGCGACCTGACAGGCTATGGCGGCGGCCTCTGGCGCAAGCGCTGGCTGCTCGAGCACGAGCGACGGATGACCCAGGGCTAGCCGACTTCGATACCCAGTTCCCTGAGTCGCTTCACCGCCGTGGGCGGCATAGGCGGCGGGTTGTCGGACCTGGCGGCCTCGATCAGGAATTGGTCGCAGGCGGCTTCGGTTTCAGCGACCAGTCGCGACATGAATTCTTCGCGGCTCAGCCCGGCAGGGATAGGCGGCAGGAAGCGCGCCTTGATGGTGCCGGGAAAGCGCAGGAACTTGCGGCGCGGCCAGTAAAGGCCGGCGACATGGGCAACCGGCACCACCGGCATGTTGAGTGCCGCATAAAGCTCGGCGATGCCCCATTTGTAGGCCGGTTCGTCGCCCGGTGCGCGGCGCGTGCCCTCTGGATAGATGATCAGCTGGCGGTCGTGCTGCATCTCCTTGCGGGTCGCCACGACCACCGCCTTCAGCGCCGCCGAGCGCTTGCCGCGGTTAACCGGGATCATCTTCATCTTGGCGATGTACCAGCCGAAGAACGGGATCCACATCAGCTCGCGCTTGAGGATGTAGAGCGGGTCGCGCAGGTAGGGGAAGAAGGCGATGGCGTCCCAGAACGACTGGTGCTTTGGCGCCAGGATGAACGAGCCTTCCGGCAGGTTCTCCATGCCTGATATCTCGCTCTTCGTGCCCGCGATCTTTTCCTGCAGCCACAGGCTCGTGCGCGCCCAGAACTTCGGCACGAACCAGGCGCGATGGCGCGGCGACAGGAAATAGTAGGGCGTCCACAGGATCATCTGGACGACTAGGCTGACATAGAAGACGAAGTTGAATGCCAGCGAGCGGATTTGGAGCATTGTCGGGGAACGCCTGAGGACGGAAGTTGCCGTTGGTTACACCAAGCTGCCGAAAAAGGAAAACGGCGCGTCGCGCCGTTCACGTCGATAAAGCTGAAAATGAAAAGCTAGTCGGCCGCCTGGGCCTGGACGACAAGCACGCCGTCGGCCGTCGGCTTGACCGGCACGATGCCGCGGGCAAGGGCCAGCAGGTACTTGTTGTATTCGGTGAACAGGACGCGGAACGCTTCGGGCTTGGTCAGCCAGCGGCCTTCGTCCAGCTTGGAATTGACGACAGGATAGGGCTCCAGGCTGGCGTTGCGCAGCAGCCGTCCCATTTCCAGCAGGCTGCGCGGCATGTGGTAGTTGTTGGTGACGAGGATGACGCGCTCGTAGTCGTGGCTGACGACCCACTTGGCGCTTTCCTCGGCATTGCCGATGGTGTCGAGCGCGGCGCGATCGATGTCGACCCGGTTGAACAGCGACTTGTCGCTGCCGGTGGCCAGTTGCAACTGGTGGCGCGTCGCCGAGGGGTGGACGCCGCTGATCAGCAGACGCTCGCCCTTGCCCGCCTTGAGCAGGTCAAGTGCCGCGTCGAGCCGCGACTGCCCGCCGGTCAGGACGATGATGGCGTCGGCCTTGTCGGGGTTCGCAGGCGTGCTCATGCCGCTGACATGGACGGCAAAGAAGCCGAATCCGCCGGTGAAGATGACGGCGAACGTCACGAGGATGAACAGAATGCGGCGCAAAAAGATTGTTCTCCGGCGCGGCGAGCGCCCGGCCGGGTAGAATCTCGTTCCTGAAACCGTCCCCGATGCAGCGAGCGCGTTCTGTCCCATCACGAAGCCATGGTTAAGCAGGGAATGCGGCATTTACAGAGCCCCATTATGCACATTGCGTGACGTTTTGACATGATCCGTGATAGCGGCATGGTCTACATCCCGTCCGGCTGGTGCAGATCCATGTCGCCGAGGAAGCGAACCACGGTGAAATGCGACGTGGCGGCGGTCAGCCCGCCGATGACGGCGACGATGACCGCGACCCCGAGATAGCCGTTGGCACCAATGGCGAAGTTGCCGAACAGTGCCGTCGCCTGGTCGGCTTCCGGCGTCGCCAGGTTGCGCGACGACCACCAGGAAAAGATGATGAACACGATGACCGCGGCCGCGCCGCCGGCGGCCGCGCCCTTCATGCCGGTCAGCAGGAAGTGGCGGCGGAATTCGCTGGCGATGAAGCGCGCCTCGGCGCCGACGAAATGTAGCACCTCGATGATGTGACCGTTGCCGGCCATGGCGCCGCGCGTGGCAAACACCACCGACAGCACGGTCGCCGCCAGCATCAAAACCAGCACGCCGGTGCCGATCGTCACAGTGGTGCGCGCCATCGCCACCAGCCGGTCGACCCAGGTGCGATGGTCGTCGAGCGAAGCTGTCGGCACCTTCGGCGTGATGGCGGCGCGCATGGCGCCGAAGTCCGGCGGGCTGGTTTCATCGATGGTGACGATAATCAGCCGCGGCACCGGCAGTTCGTCGATGTTGAGCCCCGAACCGAGCCAGGGTTCGAGCAGGCGGGCAGTGGCCTCGCGGTCGACGATCCTGGTCGAAACCACGCCGGCAAATTCACCGGCGATGCGGGCGGCAGTCTCAAGCGCTGCGTCCATGTCGAGCCCGTCGACCGGCTTGATCTGGATCGTGGCCTCGCGCGAAATCTGGTTCTCCCACACCGAGGCGGTATCGCGCACCAGCGTCACCGCACCCAGTGTCAGGCACGACAGGAACGTCATGATGGCGATGACCAGCACCAGCGCCCGGCCGGCGACGTTCTGCGACGGCACGATGGGTGCCGTTTTGCGTTGCAGGCGCGGAGCCGGCTGCTGCATCGGCGCATCTTCGAATTCGTCCTCGAATTCCTCGTCGTGGTCGCGGGTGTCGGCAGGAGCTTCAGTCATAGATGTCGAGCTTTCCGCCGGCGAGAATCATGCGCCGGGCGTCGACCTGGTCCATCAGGCCGAGATCGTGGGTGGCAATGACCACTGCTGTGCCGAGCCGGTTGAGTTCGATGAATAGCCTGAGCAGGCGTCGCGCCAGCGGCGGATCGACATTGCCGGTCGGCTCGTCGGCCAGCAGGATCTCCGGCTGCTCGATCAGTGCGCGGGCAATCGCGGCACGCTGCTTTTCGCCGCCCGAAAGCACTGGCGGCAGCACATGCATGCGTTCGCCCAGGCCGACCCATTTCAGCAGTTCGATGACGTCGGTGCGGTAGCTCGCCTCCTCGCGTCCGCGCACGCGCAGCGGCAACGCCACGTTCTCGTAGGTGGTCATGTGGTCGAGCAGGCGAAAATCCTGGAACACCACGCCGATGCGCCGGCGCATCAATGGCAACTCGGCGCGCGAAATGCGGGTGCGATCCTTGCCGAAAACGCTGATCAGCCCGCGTGTCGGCTTGAGCGACAGGAACAGCAGGCGGAGCAGGGTGGTCTTGCCCGCACCGGAAGGCCCGCTCAAAAACTGGAACGAGCGCTCGGGAATGTGGAAGGAGACATCGCGCAGGATCTCCGGTCCCATTCCGTATCTGAGGCCGACATTCTCGAATCGGATCACGTGCTGCAGACCTTGGGTTTATCGATCCCGATGATTTTTCTCGGGACCCCGGTCGCCCGTTTCTATGAAACGACCTTGGGTCCGCATGGTTAACGGACGGTTAAGTTTCCGTCCGGGGTGGGGCTCGAAAGCACCTCGGTGGCGAAGCATTAACCATTTCCGTTTACCCCCTCTCGGCAAAATGTCTAAGGGGTCTGATGGCTGAGCAGCGGAAAGCACGCCCGGTTTCCGGCGAAATCATGGCCGCCGACGCCCGCGACACATTCGCCCAGCCGATAGCTGTGGATTCGGCAGACATCGTCGACGCCGATTTCGAGGTCATTGAACCTTCCCATACCCGCAACGAATCAGCTGACGACCCGCCGGCCTTCCCCGGCTCGGCGGCTTCGGCCGGCGGAATGGAGATGCTGCGGGCGACAAGAGCACGTCGGGAACCAAGTCCCGTTCGTGGTGGTCCGATCTTCTGGCTCGCCGGCATCTCGTTGGCGGCAATGGCATTCTGGGTGTCCGGCGGCCATGCGGTCGTGCGTGCGGCGGCGTTTCCGCTGGCCTGGCAGGCCTCTTCCTTGCGCATTGCCGAGGTCACGTCGCGGGTCGACAGCTCCGGCCGCAGGCCGGTGCTGCTCGTCGACGGGGCTGCGTTCAACGATGGCAAGGCGGCTGCGCCATTGCCACCGATCGACATTGCCGTTGCGGCAAACGACGGCAAGATCCTGCGCTACAGGCTGGGGAAAGGCGCCGATCCGGTGGCGCCAGGCGCAAGATGGGCCTTTTCGAGCCGGCTCGAGGTGCCTATGAACGGGATAAAGACCGTCACGGTCGCTTTCTCGGAATAGGATGAAGTCATGCCAGTTGTGCGCGACAAGGAAATCGAAGTGCTGTTCTCCGCTTCGGCGATTGCGCGGCGCAATCTCGAACTCGCCAAGGATATCGCGGCGCACGACTACACCGACCTGCTGGTCATCTCGGTGCTCAAGGGCTCGTTCATTTTCGCCGCCGACCTGATCCGCGCCATGCACGATGTCGGCCTGTCGCCGGAAGTCGAGTTCATCTTCATCTCGAGCTACGGCGCCGGCACGACCAGCGGCGAGGTCCGCGTGCTGCGCGACATCGACAACGAGGTCAAGGGCCGCGATGTGCTGCTGATCGACGATATCCTCGAATCGGGCAAGACGCTGAAGTTCACCCGCGAGCTGATGATGTCGCGCGGCGCCAAGAGCTGCTCGATCGCCGTGCTGCTCGACAAGCGCATGCGCCGCAAGACCGACCTTGATGCCGATTATGTCGGTTTCGACTGCCCGGATTATTTCGTCGTCGGCTACGGCATGGACGTGGCGCACGCATTCCGCGAACTGCCTTTCGTCGGGGTGGTCAAGGGCGAGGCCTGATCCCGCAACGGGGCACAAATCTCGCCGGCCTTCAGAAATCGTCAACCTGTCGCGGCAAATATCGCCGCCATGGCAAAGCTTCTGATCGTTGAGGACGACGAGTCCGTCCGTACCCTCGCTGCCCGCGCGCTCGAACGCGCCGGCCATATTGTCGATGTCGCCTGCGACGGTGCGCAGGGGCTCGACTGCATCCATGCCGAAAAGGGCGTCTACGACCTTGTCGTCTCCGACATCCGCATGCCGGAGATGGACGGCATCGAGATGGCGCAGTTGGCGGCACGCTCCTTCCCGGGGCTGCCGATCCTTTTGATGACAGGCTACGCCGACCAGCGTGAACGCGCCGAGGAGCTCGACGCGATCATCATCGATGTCGTGCAGAAGCCGTTCACGCTTGCCGATATTCGCGACCGGGTGTCGCTGGCATTGGCCAGGACGGGTCAGTCGGCCGCGGCATTCGCTGGCGCGGCCTGAGGCGACCGGCCGCCGACATTCAGCGCGAAGATGCCGGCGCCGACGATCAACAGGGCGCCGATGATCGTGCCGCTGTCCGGGATCTCGGTGAAGAACAGGAAACCCCACAGCGGCGCCCATAGCAGGCCGGTATATTCGAACGTCGCTGCCTTGTTGGCGGGCGTAAGCCGGTAGGCCTGGCCCAGAAGGGTCATGCCGACCGCGGCAATGACGCCGCAGGCTCCCATCATCAGGAAATCGCGCAGGCTCGGCCAGACCCAGGGACGCATCAGGAAGTCGAGGCTGGGGTGGCCCGTCTGGGTGAAGCCGGTTGCCGAGAACGTGGCGCCGATCGCGACCGCGCCGACGAGATAGGCGGCGTTCTGGTAGAAGGCCATGGTGGTGGCGCTTTCGGTCACCCCGATCTTGCGCGCCATCAGCTGTGAGAAGCCATAGAGGAAGGCCGAGACCAGCGACAGCAGCGCGGCCCATTCGAAAATTCCGGCACCCGGATTGACCATCACGATGACGCCGAGCAGGCCGACAGCGCCGGCAACGAGGCTCTGCCACGGCACCCGTTCGCCGAGATAGGGGCCTGCCATCGTCATGATCAGCAGCGGTGCCAGGAAAAACAGTGCCGCGGCATCGGCGATCGGCAGGGCGGGGATCGCTAGGTAGTAGGCGCAGTAGGAGATGAACAGGATCGACGAGCGTGTCGCCAGGAAGCGCCAGTTCGGTGACGCCAGCGCGCCCAGGCCAACATCACGATGTACGAGAAAAAGCAGGATCGGCAGGGCCACGACGGCGCGGATCAGCAGCGCTTGGCTGACCGGATAGGTGCCGGCCACGGCCTTGATCAGCGCATCCTGGATCGAAAACACCAGCACGCCCAGGCACAGGCACAGGATGCCGAGAAGCGTTCTGTTCTGCATGGTCTCCGTCGGCCTGTCGCATGAGATCGTCGGATAGTTCTACCGCGAGACGCGGCGGATAGAGAGCGCTTGTCGCAGCCGGCTGTTGGTCCAGCGGTCTACAGCTTTGCGCGTCCCATCGGACGCGCAACGGACGTCGCAGCATTTTGAATCGGGCAAAAAAATACCCGCCGTGAAAACCGCGGCGGGTGAAAGTGAGGACGGTACTTACCAGTCCGTAGCCGCATCTAACGGCCACCTTCCAATGGGTAGGCGGACTATCCATTGGCGTTTGACACGATGCAAACGAATTGGAATGATGGCAGTCATTAGAATTCCTTATGACTGGTGGTGAAATGCCATGACCGTTCGCCTCGACAGCGACCTCTTGCGTACGTTCCTGGCGGTAGCGGACAGCGGCAATTTTACCCGCGCGGCGGAAGCCGTCGGGCGCACCCAGTCGGCGATCAGCATGCAGATCAAGCGGCTCGAGGAGGTCGTCGGCGACGTCCTGTTCGAACGCGGCGCGCGTGGCGTGACGCTGACGCAGCGAGGCGGCGATCTTGTCGACAATGCCCGCCGCATCATCGCATTGCTCGACGAGACGGCCTCGTCGATGCGGTCGGCGCCGCTCGGCGGCCCGGTCCGCATCGGGCTGCCGGAGGAGTATGGGCAGCCCGTCCTGTCGCGTGCGCTGGGAGCATTCACCAAGCGCCACGCCCAGGTGGAAGTGACGGTCCGGTTCGGCTATTCGGTCTCCCAACTGGCGGCTCTTGCGGCTGGAGAGCTTGACCTGGCGGTGGTTTTCGAATGGCAGGCGCCTACGGGCGTCGAGGTGCTGATGCATGACCCGACTGTCTGGGTCACCTCGAATCATCATGACCTGCATCGGGAGCGGCCCTTGCCGGTCGCCATCTACACCCGCGAGGGCTGGTGTCGCGAATTGGCACTCCGCTCGCTCGAACAGCGCGGCATCGACTACCGGTTCGCCTATACCAGCGACACCACGAACGGGCTGACCCTTGCCGTCACTGCCGGCCTGGGCGTGGCGCCGATCGCGCGCAGCAATATCCCGGCCGACTGCCGGGAGTTGACGGAAGCCGAAGGCTTCGGCCCGATCGATACGACAAGGGTCGTGCTGCATCGTAACCCGCGCGCCATCAGCGAAGCCGTCGACGCCATGGCGGACGCCATCCGCGACGCTTTCCATCAGCGCCGCTGATCCCGGACTGGGGCGACTTCCTGTCAATGCTCCTGACAAACTGCTGTCAGGAGGGCGATGCTATGCTGGGGGCAGCTGAAACGAGGAGGAAGCCATGATCACTTTTTACCATGCGCCATGGTCGCGCGCGTCCAACATCCTGTGGCTGCTCGAGGAACTCGGCGCGCCTTACCAGATCGAGAAGATCGATATCCGTGCGCCTGACGGGGCGCCGGAAGAATACCGGTCGATCCAGCCCAACAAGAAGGTCCCGGCGATTGTCCATGACGGCACGGTCGTCACCGAGCGGGCTGCGATCTGTACCTATCTCTGCGATGCCTTCCCCGAAGCGGGCCTGGCGCCCGCCATCGGCGACAAGATGCGCGCACCCTATTTGACCTGGCTTGTCTATGCCGATGGGGTGTTCGACCCCGTCCTGGCGGCCAAGGCGCATGGCCACGAGTTCATGGGCAGCGGCTATTCCTACGGTTCGTTCAGCGAAATGATCACCAATCTGGAACGCACGCTGTCGTCGCGGCCCTACATCGCCGGCGACCGCTTCACCGCGGCCGACACCCAGATCGGCGGCGGCATCAACTTTGGCACCCAGGTGCTGAAGGTCCTGCCCGAGAAGCCGGTGTTCAAGGAATATCTCGACAGGCTGACCGCCCGGCCGGCCTTCCAGCGCGCCAGCCAGAAGGATTTCGCCATGGCGCGCGAAGCGGGGATGGTTCCAGGCTGAAGATCCCAATCTGATGCAGCCGGCCGGCTGGAGGCCGGCTACTTCAACTCGAGCAGCCGTTCGAGATAGCTGCGCTCCAGCTCGGGGCTGAGCGCGTTGCCGAGCCGCTTGCGGATGGCGTCGAGGATCTGGCGCGCGCGCTGGACGTCGATCTCGTCAGGCACCTTCACCGAATCGCCGAAATCGGGGCCGGTGGTGGCGCGCGGACGGCCCAGCGGGTCGCGGTCGGCGTTTTGCTGGCGGCCGCCTTCCTCGCTGCCGCCCTGGTCGCCCTGCATGGCCTGCATCTGCTGCATCATGTCCTGCGCGCCCTTGCGCAGGGCTTCCAGCGCGCGACCCTGGTGGCCGACGGCGCGGTCGCCTTCGCCCTTGCCGAGCGCACCCTCGGCCTGGTTCATCGATTCGCCGGCATCGCCGAAACCTTCTCCCGGCTTGATGCCCATGCCTTCGAGGCCCTTCATCAGCGCTTCGAGGTCTTTTTCAAGCTGGCCCTGGCCCTGCTGCAACTGCTTGAGCGCGTCGGCAAATTCCTGCGGCGTCATCGGCCGGCCCTGCTGGCCTTCGCCTTGCTGGCCCTGTTGCTGCTGCTCGCCGGGCTCGCCGTTCTCGCCGAAAGGGTTGTCCTGCTGCTGCTGGCCGCGCTGCATCTGGTCCATGCGGAACGTCTCGTTCATCATCTCCTGCTGGCGCCGCATGATCTCGCCGAGCTTGTCCATCTGCTGGCGCATTTCGGAGTTCTGCTGGCCCTGCTGGCCTTGCTGGCGCCTGCCGGCCTGCAGGTTGTTCATCATGTCCTGCAACTGCGACAGCAACTCGCGGGCCTGGTCCCGATTGCCCGACTTGGCCAGGTTCTCGATCTGGTCGAGCATGCGCTGCAGGTCGCTCTGGCGCAGCTCCTGGCCGGGCGCCTGGTTCTGGGTGGTCTGGTTCTGCTGGTTGCGTTCGGCAAACTCGCGCAGGAAATCGTTCATGGCTTCGCGGAGCTCGGCCATGAGCTTGTCGATCTCCTCGTCGCTGGCGCCGCGTTCGAGCGCATCCTGAAGTGCTTGCTGCGCCTGGCGCAGACGCTTCTCCGCCGCCGACAGGTCGCCTTCCTCGATGCCGAGCGCGACCTGCCAGAGATAGGTCACGACCTCGCGCAACTGGTCGTCGGAGCCGGCCATCTTCAGCCGCGCACGCGCGCTCATCAAAGCGAGATAGTGCGAGAGGTTGTCGATCGTGTCCTCTGGTCTCAGCGTGATGGCGTCCATCAGCTCGAGCACGCGCGGCTTGGCGTTGGCGTCGAGCGCCAGCAGCCGGCGCTGCTCGATCACCGCCCGGGCCAGCGGGTTGGTGAAGGGCTTTTCGGGCAGGATGATCGTCTTGGTTTCGCTTTTCGCTTCCTGGCCGGCGTCGTCGACGGCGTGCAGTGTGAGCCTGACGGAGGCGCCGGCCCAGACATGCTCAGTCAGGTCGCGCGTTGCCTTCACAGGCTTCTTCGCGGCGCCGCGGCGCGGCAGTGAAAGCGGCATTTCGGGTGCGCCGTAGAGCGGGCGCGCATCCGGCGCCTGGTCCTCGGCAAGGGCGAAATCGGCCTTGGCCGAAGCGGCGCCGTAGTCGTCTTCGATGTTGTAGGTCAGTTCCAGCGTACCGTTGACGGCGCGCTTGGGCTCGCCGACGAAGCTGATCTTCGGCACATTGTCCGCGACGACGGTGAAGGCCCAGCTGTCCAGATCGTCGTTGCCGGATTTCAGCGTAAGCCGGCCCTCGGTGGTCAGCTTGTCGGCAAACTGCCGCACGGCGGCAACCGGGCCTGTCATTGCCGGCTTGGCCGGATCGGCGTTGGCTCCGCTCGGTGCAATATCACGGACCTCGCCTTTGGCATTGGTGTAGGCAAGCGTTTCCTCGCCGCTGCCGCCGGTCACCCGCAACGACAGTTCGCTGCCTTCCGGCACGCTGATGACGGGAACGTCCTTGCTGGCGTCGGCGGTCAGGAAGATCGGTGCCTTGCCGGTGTAGGTCGGCGGCGTCACCCAGGCGTCGATGCGCGGCGGAACGGCGTCGCGCGCCGCATGCGCCCGGAAGGCGTCGCCCAGCCGGCCGCCCATCGGGCCGAACGAGAAGGCGAAGGCACAGACCAGCAGCAGTGCCGCCGCCGCCCGCAGCGCCCAGGGGTCGCGCTCCGGCACGTTGGTGCGCGGCATGTCGCCGCCAAGGGTGCCCAGCCGCTCGGCCATGCGCTTTTGGTGCTCGCGCCACAGGGCGTCGGCAAACCCGTCCGCCTTGCCCGATGGCCGGTCGGTCTGGACCTGCACCGGCGTGTGCAGCAGCTGGTTGGCGCGTTCGAGGCGGCTGTCGATCTCGGCCCAGGAAGGCAGGCGGAAAAAACGCAGGGGATAGAGCGACGCGAGCCCGGCGATGGCGAAGGCCACGATCAGCGCCAGTCGCGCCATGTCGGGCAACAGGCGGAACAGGCCGAGCCATGACAGGCTGAGGAACAAGCTGGCTGTGACGAGCAGCGGCAGCACCAGCGGCCAGCCACGCTCGACGATCATGGCCGCGCCTATGGCCAGGCGTGTCCTGCCCAGTCTGGCGGCGATGTCTCGATGCAGAGCTGATCTGGTCGGTTCCGTCATCGGCCCTTCCGCTTGGGCGGCGCGGGATGCGGCCACCTGCCTATGGCAGAATACCATCAATCACGGCGAAGGCGAGGCGACCAACGCAATCGTGAAATAGCCACCCAGGTTTATCTTCGCTGATTGTTGATCGAGTTAGTGCGGTTGCTCGATCATGCGTCCTTCGACAAGCTCAGGATGTGGACCGTTGGTGCTGGTGGCGCTCACGTTGAAGGAGTTCGATTTGAACGGTTCGACGATACATCGCTGGCGCTGACCGTCCTCATCCTGAGCTTGTCGAAGGACGCACGGCCGAGCAACCGCACCAGATACGACGCTCCTACGCCAGCCAGTCCGGTACAGAATCGAGGCCGATCAGTTCGTCATAGGTCTGGCGCTTGCGGATGACGTGGAAGCGGTCGCCGTCGACCAGAATTTCCGGCACCAAGGGACGGGTGTTGTAGGTGCCCGCCTGCACCGCGCCATAGGCGCCGGCAGTGCTGACCGCGATCAGGTCGCCTGAGTTGAGCCTTGGCAGGTCGCGGTCGAGGCCGAGGAAATCGCCGGTCTCGCAGACCGGCCCGACGATGTCGACCGTCATGCGCGGCGCATCGGCCTTGGCCTGCACCACCGGGCGGATGTCGTGATAGGCGTCGTAGAGCGTCGGCCGGATCAGGTCGTTCATCGCCGCGTCGACGATGAGGAAGTTCTTGGCGTCGCCTTCCTTCACGAAGATCACTTCGGACACCAGGATGCCGGCATTGCCGACGATCAGGCGGCCCGGTTCGAACATCACCTTGAGGCCGAGCTTGCCGACATGCTTGTGCACGATCTGGGCATAGGCGTCGGGCAGCGGCGGCGGCGAGTTGTCGGTCTTGTAAGGAATGCCCAGCCCGCCGCCGAGATCGACATGGTCGATGGCATGGCCGTCGGCGCGCAGCGTCGCGACCAGCTCGACCAGCAGCGCAAAGGCGTCGTCGAAGGGCTGCAGCTCGGTGATCTGGCTGCCGATATGCATGTCGATGCCGGTCACCTTGAGACCGGGCAGGGCGGCCGCGCGGGCATACACCTCACGTGCGTGCTGCCTTGGAATGCCGAACTTGTTTTCGGCGAGACCTGTCGAGATCTTCTTGTGCGTCTTGGCGTCGACATCGGGGTTGATGCGCAGCGACACCGGTGCGGCCTTGCCATTGGCCACTGCGCGTGCCGACAGAAGCTCGAGTTCCGGTTCGGATTCGACATTGAAGCACAGGATGCCGGCCTGCAGCGCGAAATCCATCTCGCGGGCCGTCTTGCCGACGCCGGAGAACAGGATCTTGTTCGCCGGAATGCCCGCGGCCAGCGCACGCCGCATCTCGCCTTCCGACACCACGTCGGCGCCGGCGCCGAGCCGGGCAAGCGTCTTCAACACTGCTTGGTTGGAATTCGCCTTCATGGCGTAGCAGACCAGCGCGTCGAGGTCGGCAAAGGCCTTGGAGAAGACGTTGAAGTGTCGCGTCAGCGTCGCCGTGGAATAGCAATAGAACGGCGTGCCGACGATCCGCGCGATGTCGGTCAGCGCTACGTCTTCAGCGTGGAGGACGCCGTCACGATAGTCGAAATGGTTCACGGCAACTGCTTTCGAAAGGTGGAGCGCGGCTCAGAGCAGCGGGTCGAGGATGAAAGGCTTGTCCTCGACCGGTTTCTGCGGCGTGGCGGTCGCGGGCTGGCCGGCCTTTGCAGCATCTTTTTGCGCCTGCACTGCTGCATCGTAAGGGGTGTCGAGGTCGCCCTTGCGGCCGCAGGCCGAAACCATGCCGACCGCCGCGATCAGCCCAAGCGTCACCAAAATCCTGCCAGCGGTCATGACCCATCCATCCGAGAAAAATTCCTCGCCGCTTGTAGCGGAGATTTTTGGGCTTTGCACCCCGGCAATCACGCGCCGCGTTGTCTTCAGCTATTCGTCCAGTCGATTAATGTAGAAACCGAATTCCGACGCCGGATCAAAGTGAAAGCTTCCGGCGCCTTTGGGACTGGCCGACCTATGCCGCTCTTTTTCGCTGTCTGCTATTGCGATCAGAAGTTCGCCCAACAGACGCAGTGCTTGCTGGGGCCACTGAATGAGAATGAGTGGGGCGGCCGCCTCTTCCTCACTTTCGTTCGGAAGGAGCGACAGACTCAGTTTGGCCTTGCCTTGATTGGCATGCCTTACAAAGATGTCGTCGGTTTCCATCTCAGACCTCAGGCCTTGGTAAGACGTTTCTTCCAGTAGCGGATCTGTTTCTTCACCTCTGCGGGTGCCGTGCCGCCGAAGGAAGTGCGGCTCTTCACCGAGTTCTGCACCGACAGCACCGAGAAGATGTCGTCGGTGATGCCGTCGTGGATCGACTTGAGGTCGTCAAGCGTGAGCTTTTCCAGCCCGACCTTCTTGCTTTCGGCCAGTGCCACGGCCCGGCCGGTGACGTGGTGGGCCTCGCGGAAGGGCAGGCCGATCTCGCGCACCAACCAGTCGGCAAGGTCGGTCGCGGTCGAATAGCCCGAGCCGGCGGCGCGCTTCATTGCCTGGTCGTTGATGGTCATGTCGCCGACCATGCCGGTCATGGCGGCGAGCATCAGGTCGAGCGTCTCGGCGGCGTCGAACACCGCTTCCTTGTCTTCCTGCATGTCCTTGGAATAGGTCAGCGGCAGGCCCTTCATCACAGTCAGAAGACCGATCAGATGACCGTTGACGCGGCCGGTCTTGGCACGCACCAGTTCGGCGGCGTCAGGGTTCTTCTTCTGCGGCATGATTGACGAGCCGGTGGAGAAGGAATCCGACAGGCGCACGAAGCCAAATTGCGGCGTCGACCAGATGACGATCTCCTCGGCGAGCCGCGACATATGCGTGGCGCAGATCGCGGCGATCGACAGAAACTCGAGCGCGTAGTCGCGGTCCGAGACGCTGTCGAGCGAGTTGCGGGTCGGCTCGCGGAAGCCGAGCGCTGCGGCGGTCTTGAAACGGTCGATCGGGAAACCGGTGCCAGCGAGAGCGGCGGCACCCAGCGGGCTCTCGTCCATGCGCTGAACCGCGTCGCGGACGCGGCTGAGGTCACGCGCGAACATCTCGACATAGGCCATGCAGTGATGGCCGAAGGTCACCGGCTGCGCCGTCTGGAGATGGGTGAAGCCGGGCATGACCGTTCCTGCGTGCTGCTCGGCGCGTTCGAGGAAGGCCGCGATCAGCCCCTTCAGCGCCTCGGCGATGCGGTGGAATTCATCCTTGACCCAGAGGCGGAAGTCGACCGCCACCTGGTCGTTGCGCGAGCGGGCGGTGTGCAGGCGGCCGGCGGCCGGACCGATCAGCTCAGCTAGGCGCGACTCGATGTTCATGTGGATGTCTTCGAGCCGGGTCGAGAAGGTGAACTTGCCGTCTTCGATTTCTCGCAGGATCGTGTTCAGCCCGTGAGCGATTTTCTGTTGATCTGCGACAGAAATAATGCCCGTTTCCGCCAGCATCTCGGAGTGGGCGACGGAACCTCGGATGTCCTGGGCGTAGAGCTTCTTGTCGAAGCCGATGGAGGCGTTGATCGCCTCCATGATCGCGGCCGGGCCCGAGGCAAAACGTCCGCCCCACATCTGGTTGCTGGCCTTCTTGTCGCTCATCGTGATACCGGGCTCCGGAGAAAATTGATTAGATGTCGGACCGCAGAAAAATGATCCCCGCGCCACGCCATATCGTCCTAGCCGCCGTTGCAGGCGTGATCGCCGGCGCGGTCGCGGTATATGTCAGCAGCACCCTTCCTGGCAACAACGCCTCTGCGCCTCAGCTCGCCACTGATACGAGCGCGGACGCAAGCGCCGAGGACAAGGTTTGTGCCGCCAAGGCGGACATCGCCAAGGCGGTCGGGGCCGCAGCCACCGGCCAGGTGGCGGCAATGATGCCGGCCGATCCGCCGCAGTCGCTGAAGAAGCTCGCCTTCAACGACCCCGAGGGCAAGCCGATGACGGTGGCCGATCATGGGGGCCGCACGTTGCTGATCAATCTCTGGGCGACATGGTGCGCGCCCTGCCGCGCCGAAATGCCGGCGCTCGATGCGCTGGAGCGCGAGATGGGCAGCGAGAATTTCGAGGTCGTGGCGGTCAACGTCGACACCGGCGACGACACCAAGCCAAAGAAGTTCCTCGACGAGATCGGCATCACCTCGCTCGGCTACTACAGAGACAACACGCTTGCCGTCTTCAATGACCTCAAGAAGCGCGGCCTGGCGCTGGGCCTGCCGGTGACGCTGCTGGTCGACGGCGAAGGCTGCCTGCTCGCCAACATGAACGGCCCGGCGGAATGGGCCAGCCCCGACGCCAAGAAGCTCATCGAGGCGGCGCTGGCCAAATAAGCCCGGCGTTTCCACACCGCAGTCGTTTTGCCGACTGCAATTCCAGATTGCAAAGCGAAGGCGAAGCCTTTCGCGCCATTCGTGCGCGAAAGGCTTTTTCGTTGTCTGACGGCGTTGGCCGTGCCTTTCGTTAGCCGGCGTTGCCGGTAATTCAGATGCGCCTAATTGTCGGCAATTCGGTTTCGTTTTCGAACGATCCGAATATTCATTGCCAGGTTGCAACGCAAGTGAAAATGAAGTGCGCCAAATGCGCCCTTCATACGATCAATACAAAACTGTTGTAGCGCTGTCATAATCCGACAATACTGCTCCCCGCGGAACTAAACATTTCGCCAACCAGAACGGGAGCGAGACAATGAAGACCCTAGGCTTCGCGGCCGGTGTTGCCGCCACCATGACGCTGTTGTCCAGCACCTCCGCCTTCGCCGTCACCGAGATTTCATGGTGGCACGCCATGACCGGCGCGAACAACGAGGTCGTCGACCAGCTTTCCAAGGAATTCAACGAGAGCCAGAGCGAATACAAGGTCGTTCCGGTCTTCAAGGGCACCTATCCCGAGACGCTTAATGCCGGCATCGCCGCGTTCCGCGCCAAGCAGCCGCCGACGATCATGCAGGTCTTCGATGCAGGCACGGGCACGATGATGGGTGCCGAAGGCGCCATCAAGCCGGTCGCCGAAATCCTGTCGATGGGCGGCCAGGCCTTCGACAAGAGCCAGTACCTGCCGGGCATCGTCGCCTATTATTCCAAGCCCGACGGCACCATGTTGTCGTTCCCGTACAACTCGTCCTCGCCGATCCTCTACTACAACAAGGACATCTTCCAGAAAGCCGGCCTCGACGTCGACAATCCGCCCAAGACCTGGGGCGAGGTCTGGGACGCCGCCAAAAAGATCAAGTCGAGCGGTGCTGCACCTTGCGGCTTTACCTCGACCTGGCTGACCTGGATCCACACCGAGAATTTCGCCGCCTGGAACAACCTGTCCTACGGCACCAATGAAAACGGCATCGGCGGCACCGACGTCGAGCTCAAGATCAACGCTCCGGCCTTCGTCAAGCACTTCCAGGAGCTTGCCGATCTCGCCAAGGACGGCACGTTCAAATATGGCGGCCGCACCTCCGAGGCCAAGCAGATCTTCCTCGCAGGCGAATGCGGCATCTTCACCGAGTCCTCCGGTGGTCTTGGCGACATCGTCAAGTCGGGCATGAACTACGGCACCGGCCAGTTGCCCTACGAAGCCGATGCTGCGGGCGCGCCGCAGAACACCATCCCCGGCGGCGCATCGCTGTGGATCTTCGCCGGCCTGCCGGAAGAGCAATACAAGGGCGTCGGCGCCTTCTTCAACTTCCTGTCGCAGACGCCGATCCAGGCGCGGCTGCACCAGGTCTCGGGCTACCTGCCGGTCACGCTCGCGGCCTACGAGGAAACCAAGAAGTCGGGCTTCTACGACAAGAACCCGGCCCGCGAGATTCCGATCAAGCAGATGATGGGCAAGGCGCCGACCGAAAACTCGAAGGGCGTCCGCCTCGTCAACCTGCCGCAGGTCCGCGACATCCAGAACGAAGAGTACGAGAAGATGCTCGCCGGTCAGCAGACCGCCCAGCAGGCACTCGACAACATCGTTGCGCGCGGCAACAAGGCGATCCAGGAAGCGATCGGAAACTAAGCCGGACGCCAGGCCCAGAATTGCCCCTCACCATTACCCTCTCCCCGTGAAAAACGGGGAGAGGGGGCATCCACGTTCCCGCTTGTTCCTTCTCCCGTCTTTCACGGGGAGAAGGTGCCGGCAGGCGGATGAGGGGCGGCATTGACGTTCGACGTTCGTCACGAGGCTCTCATTGTCCCCACGCGTCGTCTTTCCCAACAAGATCCTGCCCTACCTGCTGGTCGCCCCGCAGCTGGCGATCACGCTGGTCTTTTTCTACTGGCCGGCCAGCCAGGCGCTGCGCCAGTCGATGCTCCGGGAAGACCCGTTCGGCCTGTCGTCGAAGTTCGTCTGGTTCGCGAATTTCAAGAAGGTCCTGTCGGACCCCAACTATCTCAATTCGATCCAGGTCACGGCGGTATTTTCAATTGCCACCGCAGCCGTCGCGATGGGCACGGCTTTGCTGCTCGCCGTCATGGCCGAAAAGGTCATCCGCGGCCGCGGCGTCTACCGCACGCTGATGATCTGGCCCTATGCGGTCGCGCCGGCGATTGCCGGCATGCTGTGGCTGTTCCTGTTCAACCCGTCGATCGGCTCACTCGCCTATGGCCTGCGCTGGCTCGGCATCAACTGGGACCCTCTGCTCGACGGCGAGCAGGCGATGGTGCTGGTCGTTGCCGCCGCCTCGTGGAAGCAGATCAGCTACAATTTCCTGTTCTTCGTCGCCGGCCTGCAGGCGATCCCGAAGACCTTGATCGAGGCGGCAGCCATTGATGGCGCCAAACCATTCAAGCGCTTCTGGACGATCGTCTTTCCGCTGCTTGCGCCGACCACCTTCTTTCTGCTGGTCGTCAACACCGTCTACGCCTTCTTCGACACCTTCGGCATCATCCACGCCGTCACCGGCGGCGGGCCGGGCAAGGCCACCGAGACGCTGGTCTACAAGGTCTACAACGACGGCTTCGTCAATCTGATCCTCGGTGACTCGGCGGCGCAGTCGGTGATCCTGATGGTCATCGTGATTGCGCTCACCGCCGTCCAGTTCCGCTATGTCGAGAAGAAGGTGCACTATGGGTGAGATGTTTTTGCCTTCTCCCCTTGTGGGAGAAGGTGGCCGATCGCAGCGAGGTCGGATGAGGGGTGTTGGACAGGGCGCAGGCCTTCGTCCCACCAAACTCGCGACCGAGTGCTTGCTGGAACACCCCTCATCCGTCGCCTTCGGCGACACCTTCTCCCGCAGGGGGAGAAGGGAGGGCGGTGTCTACCCATGATCGACAATTCCCCCATCCGCACGTTCATCGCCCACCTGGTGCTGGTGCTCGGCATCCTGATCGTGGCGTTTCCGATCTACTACACCTTCGTCGCCTCGACGCATTCGCTGCAGACCATCCTGCGTCCGCCGCTGCCGCTCCTGCCCGGCGATCGTTTCGTCGAGAACTATTCCGAGGCGCTGTTCGGCGGGGTGGGGCGCATCGGCGGGGTCAGCGTGGCGACACTGCTGTTCAACACCACGGTCGTCGCGCTCGGCATCGCCATCGGCAAGATCATCATTTCGCTGCTGTCGGCCTATGCCATCGTGTTCTTCCGCTTCCCGCTCAGGATGACGTTCTTCTGGCTGATCTTCATCACGCTGATGCTGCCGGTCGAGGTGCGCATACTGCCGACCTACAAGGTGATGGTCGATTTCGGCCTGATCGACACCTATACCGGGTTGATCGTGCCGCTGATCGCGTCGGCGACGGCGACGCTTTTGTTCCGCCAGTTCTTCCTCACCATCCCGGGCGAGCTGGTCGAGGCCGCGCGCGTCGATGGCGCCGGGCCATGGCGCTTCTTCTGGGATATCCTCCTGCCACTGTCGCGCACCAACATCGCGGCGCTGTTCGTCATCCTCTTCATCTATGGCTGGACGCAATATCTCTGGCCGCTGCTCGTCACCAACCGCAACGACATGAACACCATCGTCATTGCGCTCAGGAAGATGATCTCGTTCGCCGATGCCGACACCGAATGGCATCTGGTCATGGTCACTTCCATGCTGGCCATCGTGCCGCCCATCCTGGTCGTGGTGCTGATGCAGCGCTGGTTCGTCCGCGGCCTCGTCGATACGGAGAAATAATGGCAACCGTCGATCTCAAGGACGTCAAGAAGGTCTACCCGGGCGGGGTCGAGGCGGTGAAGGGCGTTTCCATCGCCATTCCCGACAAGGAGCTGTGCGTGCTCGTCGGGCCGTCCGGCTGCGGCAAGTCGACCTTGCTCAGGATGATCGCCGGCCTGGAGACGATCTCGGCCGGAACCTGCTCGATCGACGGCAAGGTGGTCAACGCCATCGGCCCGACCGAGCGCGACATCGCCATGGTGTTCCAGAACTATGCGCTTTACCCGCATATGAAGGTCTACGACAACATGGCCTACGGCCTGCGCAACCGCGGCATGCCGAAGGACGAGATCGACAAGCGCGTCCGCACCACTGCCGAGACGCTGGAGCTCGCCCATCTGCTCGAGCGGCGCCCGCGCGAACTGTCGGGCGGCCAGCGTCAGCGCGTCGCCATGGGCCGCGCCATCGTGCGCAGCCCCAAGGTCTTCCTCTTCGACGAGCCGCTGTCCAACCTCGACGCCAAGCTGCGTGGCCAGATGCGCGTCGAGATCAAGAGCCTGCAGCGCAAACTCGGCGTCACCTCGGTCTACGTCACCCACGACCAGCTTGAGGCCATGACGCTGGCCGACGTGCTGGTGGTGATGAATGCCGGCCTCGTCGAACAGCTCGGCGCGCCGCTCGACATCTACGAAAAGCCCGCCTCGACATTCGTCGCCTCCTTCATCGGCGCGCCGCCGATGAACCTCCTGCCGCTGCGCAGCGGCCAGCTTGAGGGCGCGGTGTCGCTGCCGGCGATTCCCGCCAATGCTGCGACGATCGGCTTCAGGCCGGAGGATTGCGAAGTCGGTGCGGATGGCGCCGCGTCGGAAGGCGGGCTTCGGCTCATGGCCCGCGTCCTGGGCGTCGAGCCGGTCGGTGCGGAGAGTTTTCTCTACTGCGAGGCCGCCGGCGGGCGGATCGTCGTTCGGGTGCCCGGCCGCACTGCCGTGGCCGTCGGCGACCAGTTGCCGGTGCTCGCCCGGCGCGAGAAGGTGCATTTCTTCGGCAGCGACGGCAAACGGGTCTGATGCTTGGCGATTGCGCGGGCCAGCAGCGCGGTCGTGCCGTCTTGCGTCCTTCGACAGGCTCAGGATGAGGGAGTTTGCGCTGACGTTCGCCTGAGATCCTTATTCTGAGCCTGTCGAAGGACGCACAACCCAACAACCGCAACCGCAACCGATCGCCACATCGCTTGCATTTGAGCGCCGGCGATAACCTGTTGTTCATGCCGCTCGACCGAAGATCGGTGTAGGATCAAGGAGGTGGCGGCATTGCGGGCATCGTTGAAGAAGCTGTCGTGGAGCGCGTGGCTGCAACTGGCCGGCTGGACGGTGTTCGGAACGCTTGGCTGCGTCGCGTTTTCGCTCGCTGTTACCTTCGTGCTTTTCCAAAATGCCGGCGCCGAGGTCTTCGACCTGGTGCTGATCGAGGCGACCGTGGTTCCGATCCTGCTGGCGGCGCCGCTGTTCTTCTACCTGACGCTGAAATTGCGCGAACTGGCGATCGTCAACCACAAGCTCGTCGTCGCTGCATCGACCGATGCCCTGACCGCCTGCCTCAACCGGGGTGCATTCTCCAGCCGTGTCAACGACGTGCTGGCGCGCGAGATCGCACGTCGCAACCAGCGCACCATGGGCGCGCTGCTGGTCATCGATGCCGACCACTTCAAGACGATCAACGACAGTTTCGGCCATGCCGAGGGCGATGTGGCGCTGCGCGTCATCGTCGCCGCGATCCAGCCTTGCCTGCGCTCGGACGACATGCTCGGCCGCCTCGGTGGCGAGGAGTTCGCGGTCTTTCTGCCGGGAGCGTCGCCGGTCAATGCCGCCGACATCGCTGAGCGCATCCGCCGTTCGGTGGCGGAGGCTCCGTTCCAGCCTGCCGGCCGGCTCCATCGGCTGACGGTCAGCGTCGGCGGGGCGGTGTTCAACAGCCCGGTCGGCTTCGAGGAGCTTTTCCGCGTCGCCGACCTGCATCTCTACGAAGCCAAGGGCGCGGGGCGCAATCGCGTCGAGCTTGCGCCGATGCCGCCGGACTTGACGCCCGGCTGGCTTGCGCCCAGCCTCTTGAACTGAAGGCGATCAGCGCGTCGGAACGGGGTGCTCGCCGCGGTAATCGTAGAAACCGCGCCCGGTCTTGCGGCCGAGCCAGCCGGCTTCGACATATTTCACCAGCAGCGGGCAGGGGCGGTATTTCGAGTCCGACAGGCCGTCATGCAGCACCTGCATGATCGACAGGCAGGTGTCGAGGCCGATGAAGTCGGCCAGCTGCAGCGGGCCCATCGGATGGTTGGCGCCAAGCTTCATGGCGGTGTCGATGGCTTCGACGGTGCCGACGCCCTCATAGAGCGTGTAGATCGCCTCGTTGATCATCGGCAGAAGGATGCGGTTGACGATGAAGGCCGGAAAATCTTCCGACACCGTTACCGTCTTGTCGAGGTGGCGGACATAGTCCTTGGCGGCCTCGAAGGTCTTGTCTTCGGTGGCGATGCCGCGCACCAGCTCGACCAGCTTCATCACCGGAACCGGGTTCATGAAGTGGATGCCGATGAAGCGCTCCGGACGGTCGGTCTGGGCGGCCAGGCGGGTGATCGAGATAGAGGAGGTGTTGGTGGCGAGGATCGCCTCGGGGTTCAGCTGCGGACAGAGCTGCGCATAGATCTTGCGCTTGATCGTCTCGTCCTCGGTCGCCGCCTCGATGACAAGGTCGGCGCTGGCGAGGTCGGCCATGGCAGGCGCCGAGCCGATGCGGGCCATGGCGTCTTTGCGGGCCTGGTCCTCGAGCTTGCCCGACGCGACCTGGCGCGCCAGGTTGCCGTTGATGGTGGCGATGCCCTTTTCGATGCGTTCCGGAGAAATGTCGTAGAGCAGCACGCTGTAGCCGGCCAGCGCGGAGACATGTGCGATACCGCCGCCCATCTGGCCAGCGCCGACAATGCCGATCGTCTCGATCTTACCCGTCATCACACCTATCCCGTCGCAGGCTTTTTAGTTTTGTGCAATGCAAACTAAATGGCCGGGGTAGCATCGTCTACCCCGGCCATCACATTTTAGTACGTCACTCGTTGGGGCGTCAAAGCGCCTTTTCGAGTTCCGGCAGGATGACGAACAGATCCCCGACGATGCCGTAGTCGGCAACCTGGAAGATCGGGGCCTCCTCGTCCTTGTTGATGGCGACGATGACCTTGGAATCCTTCATGCCGGCGAGGTGCTGGATCGCACCCGAGATGCCGCAGGCGATGTAGAGGTCGGGCGCCACTACCTTGCCGGTCTGGCCGACCTGCCAGTCGTTGGGGGCGTAGCCGGCGTCGACGGCAGCACGCGAGGCGCCGACGGCGGCACCGAGCTTGTCGGCGACCGGCAGGATGACCTCCTGGAACTTCTCTGAACTGCCGAGCGCACGGCCGCCCGAGATGATGATCCTGGCCGAGGTCAGCTCCGGACGGTCGCTTTCCGACAGCTTGTTCTCGACAAACGAGGACAGGCCGGGATTGGCTGCAGCCGAAACCGTCTCGACCGAAGCCGAGCCGCCTTCGCCAGTTGCCTGGAACGAGGCGGTGCGCACGGTGATCACCTTCTTGGCGTCGGTCGCCTGCACCGTCTGGATGGCGTTGCCGGCATAGATCGGGCGCTTGAAGGTGTCGGCCGAGATCACCTCGATGATCTCCGACACCTGGGCGACGTCGAGCAGGGCCGCGACGCGCGGGGCGACGTTCTTGCCGGTCGAGGTCGCGGCAGCGACGATGGTGTCGTAGTTGGGCGCGAGCGAGACGACCAGGGCCGCCATCGGCTCGGCCAGGCGCTCGGCCAGTTCGTCGGCTTCGGCCAGCAGAACCTTGCGCACGCCCTTGAGCTTGGCGGCGGCGTCGGCCGCGGCCTTGGCGCCCTTGCCGGCAACCAGCACGTCGATGTCGGAACCGATCTTCTGTGCTGCCGACAGCGCCTTGGCGGTCTGGTCGGAGAGCGAAGCGTTATCGTGTTCGGCGATGAGGAGAATTGCCATGTTTTTGATCCCTTTCGCTTCGCTTACAGCACGCCGGCTTCGTTACGCAGCTTGTCGACCAGCTCGGCCACCGTCTTGACCTTGACGCCTGCCTTGCGTCCGCCCGGCTCCTCGGTCTTCAGAACCTTGAGGCGCGGCGTGACGTCGGCGCCGAAGTCGGCGGCCGACTTCTCGTCGAGCGGCTTCTTCTTGGCCTTCATGATGTTGGGCAGCGAGGCATAGCGCGGCTGGTTCAAACGCAGGTCGACCGTCACGATCGCCGGCATCTTGAGCTCGACGGTCTGCAGGCCGCCGTCGACTTCGCGCGTCACGCTGGCCTTGTCGCCGCCAAGCTCGATCTTCGAGGCGAAGGTGCCCTGGGCCCAGCCCAGAAGGGCAGCCAGCATCTGGCCGGTCTGATTGCTGTCGTCGTCGATCGCCTGCTTGCCGAGCAGCACCAGGCCCGGCTTCTCTGCGTCGACCACGCCCTTCAGCACCTTGGCGACGCCGAGCGGCTCGACCGCCTCGTCGACCTTGACCAGGATGGCGCGGTCGGCGCCCATGGCGAGTGCCGTGCGCAGCGTTTCCTGGGCCTGGGCAGGCCCGATCGAGACCACCACGATCTCCTCGACCTTGCCGGCTTCCTTGAGCCGGATCGCCTCTTCGACCGCGATTTCGTCGAACGGGTTCATCGCCATCTTGACGTTGGCAAGCTCGACACCCGAGCCGTCGCTCTTCACGCGCACCTTAACGTTCGCATCGACAACCCGCTTCACCGGGACGAGAACTTTCATGGGCTGGTACCTCTCTGAACAGCGATGTTAGGCGCGCTATAGCAGCGCTCGGGCCGACGCAATTGTCGATTGCCGACATATTGGGCGGAAAAACAGACTTGATCTCGCGCTTTTGGTGGCGGGAGGGCTGCCGCAAGCGGGCGGAACGTAGTTGTGGCTGACGTTAGCGTCAATATCTGCTTCAAGCTCAAATCGTTTGAAACAAGCTGCGTTTTTCCCGCTATTGCCGGCCCCAGCGCGGTGCCGGTTGCGCCGTCGGCGGTTCCGGCGTCGCGGGCTCGGGCATGGCGGGCGCTTCGGTCTTTTCGGGGCTTGGCACGGCCGCTTCCGCATCTGCAAACAACGGCACGTCGCGCCGGCGCAGCACCAGCACCAGGACGGCGCCGGCAACGATGCCGCCGACATGGGCCGCCCAGCTCACTTCGTCGTCGCCGCCGATGGCGATCATCAGGAACTGGAAGAGCACCCATAGGACGAGCGGAATCCAGGCCGGGATGCGCAGCGGGATACGGGCGAAGGCCAGCACCCACACCTTCACGCGGGGATAGAGGATCAGATAGGCGACGACGATGCCGGCGATGGCGCCCGACGCGCCGATCAGCGGCGTCTGGGAGTCGGGCAGGATCAGGCCGTGCAGGAAAGCGCCGGCAACGGCGCAGAGCAGGTAGAAGACCAGGAAGCGGAAGTGCCCGAGCGCATCCTCGACATTGTCGCCGAACACCCACAGGAACAGCATGTTCCCGCCGAGATGCAGGATGTCGCCATGCAGGAAGGAATAGGTGACGTAGCTCAGGTCTTCCGGGATGATGATCAGGTCCGGCGACAGTTCGGCAAGGTCATGCACCACCGAGGGGATGTAGCCCAGGCCGAAGACCGCGGCGGTTGCGAACTCCTCGCTGCCGAGCGACGTCACGAAATAGGCGATGACGTTGATGGCGATCAGGCCCAACGTCACATATTGCATCCGGATGTGGCGCAGGCGGTTCGAATCGTAGAGCGGAATGAACATGCGGCTCGCTTCCGCCTCCCGGCGACTTTATCTGCTGATCAGCGGTTCTTGCCGGGAACCCATAGCACATCGGCTTTTCCGTTGTCATTGACCACGCGCGCGGCGACGAACAGCAGGTCGGAGACGCGGTTGATGTAGCGGATGCCTTCGCGGTTGACGCGCTCGGCCGGGTCCTGGGCCAGCGCCACCATCACGCGCTCGGCGCGCCGGGCGACCGTACGGGCGAGATGGAGCGCCGCAGCCGCCGGCGAGCCGCCATTCAGCACGAACGACCTGAGCGGGGCGAGGTCGGCGTTGAGCCGATCGATGTCGGCTTCGATGCGCGCGGTCTGGCTGGCGACGATGCGCAGCGGCTCGTAGCCAAGGTCCTTGCCGGTGTCGGGCGTCGACAGGTCGGCGCCGAGGTCGAACATGTCGTTCTGGATGCGACCGAGCATGGCGTCGATGTCGGAATGCTCGGTTGCCGTATGAACCCGCGCCATGCCGATGCAGGCATTGGCCTCGTCGACCGCGCCGTAGGCCTCGACACGCAGGTCCGATTTCAGGCGGCGCTCGCCGCTGCCGAGCCCTGTCGTGCCGTCGTCGCCGGTGCGGGTGTAGATCTTGTTGAGCTTGACCATTTCCGCTCAGCCGCGCGTGAAATAGAGGGTCAGCAGGATGAACACCAGCGCCACCGCCTGCAAGAGCACGCGTGCCTGCATCAGCTTGTTGGAGGTGTTGCCCGAGCCGCCGCGCAGCATGTTGATGAGGCCGCGGATCAGGACGACCACCACGGCAAACATGAGGACGACGGCAATGATGTTGAATACGGTAGCCATTTGAGTTCCAGTTCGATTGGCCGCCGGTCAGGCTTGGCGGGCCAGAATGCGATAGAGCAGCGAGGCGGGCAGGAGGCGTTTCAGCACGACGCCGATTCTCGCCGGGGTCGTGACAACATAATGCGGACGCGGGCGCGGCGACAGCAGGGCGTGTCGCAATACCGCATGAACCGCTTCCGGCCCCAGTTTCATCCGCGATTTGGAGCCGCCGCTGGACAGCCTTGCGAGCTGGGCACGATAGGCTTCATGGTGGGCCGAGCGTTCGTGATCGATGTAACGCAGGAACCAGGTCAGCCCGTTGGTGGCGATCTTCGATTTCACCGGGCCCGGCTCGATCATCGAGACATGGATGCCTGTCCCGCTGAGTTCCTGTCGCATGCACAGCATCAGGCCCTCTAGCGCGTGCTTGGAGGCGGTATAGGCACCGCGGAAGGGCACTGGCGTCAGCCCGAGGATCGAAGAGCAGTTGACGATGCGGCCATGTCCTTGGGCGCGCATGATGGGCACGATGCGGCGGGTCAGGTCGTGCCAGCCGAAGAAGTTGGCCTCGAACTGGTCACGGAGTGCCGCCATCGGCAGGTCTTCGACCGCGCCGGGCTGGGCATGCGCACCGTTGTTGAACAGCGCGTCGAGCCTGCCGCCGGTGCGTTCGAGCACGGTTTCCACCAGCGCTTCGATCGATTGCGGTTCGGCGTAGTCGAGATAGAGTGCTTCGATGCCATCTGCCTCCAGGGCTGCGATGTCTTCCGGCTTGCGCGCCGTGGCGAACACCCGCCAGCCCTCCGCCTGCAGCGCACGGGCGCAATGCGCGCCGATGCCCGACGACGCGCCGGTCACGATTATCGTGCGTAACTCCTTGATCGGGTTCACTTCGCTGCCGCCAACACTTGCCAACCGGGGCAAACCCTTCCCATATTCGCGCCCTGGAAACAATCGGATGGAGCGGTAAACTGGAGCTGATGCGCAAGATCGTCGCCACAAGGCGCGTGCTCTTTGACGCAGCCGGCCACTTCCATGACGACGACGGCTGGGCGATGGCCAGTCATCTCGCCATCTCGACGCTGATGGCGCTGTTTCCGTTCCTCATCTTCGCCACCACGCTTGCCAGCTTCCTCGGCGCCGACGCCTTTGCCGAAACCGCAGTGCACCTGGTGTTCGACACCTGGCCCGAGCAGATCGCGGCACCCATCGCCCGCGAGGTGGTCAACGTGCTCACCGTGCCGCGCACAGACCTTCTGACTTATGGCGTGCTGCTCGCCGCCTACTTCGCCTCCAACGGCGTCGAGGCGCTGCGCACCTCGCTCAACCGCGCCTACCGCGTCGCCGAAACCCGCACCTTCTGGTTCCGGCGCACCCAGAGCCTGATTTTCGTGCTCATCGCCACGATCGGCTTCGTTGCCATCTCGGTGCTGCTGGTGTTCGCGCCGATCATCGCGCGCATCCTCGAGGCCAAGTTCGAATGGATCCAGCCCTACATGGGCACCATCACCGTCTGGCGCTTCATCATCGCCTCGGCGGTCATCGTGTTCGGGCTGTTTGCCGTGCATATCTGGCTTCCGGCCGGCCGCCGGCGCTTTATGAGCATTCTACCCGGCATCGTCTTCACGCTGCTCGCCTGGCTCGTCGGATCGACGATCTTCGCCGCCTATCTCGACACCTTTTCGTCCTATGTCACCACCTATGCCGGCCTCGCTTCGATCATGATCGCGGTCGTGTTCCTCTACATCGTCTCGGCGATCTTCATCCTCGGCGGCGAGCTCAATGCCGCGATCAGCCGCTATCTCGAGGCCCGCGCCCGCGTGCCCGGCTGAGCCGTGGCAAGGCCGACGCCCAGCGTGGCGATCGCCATGCCGACAAGCTGGATTGCCGACAGTTGCTCGCCGAACAGGGCCCAGGCGATGACGGCCGTCACCGCCGGCACGAGGTAGAACAGCGAGGCGACCTTCGACATGGCGCCGTCGCGGATCATCACCATCAGCAGGAAGATCGCGCCAATCGACAGCACGAACACCAGCCAGGTCATGGCGAAGATCAGTTCGCCGTTGATGGTCATCTGCCGCGTCTCGAACACCAGCGAGGCGATGGTCATCAGGATCGCCGCGCCGACATACTGCCAGAAGGTGCCGGTGACGAGGTCGCCGGTCGCGCCGACGCGCTTTTGCCAGATGGTGCCGGCGCTGATGCCGGCCATGGCGATGACCGATGCGGTCAGCGTCTGCCAGGTCACGCCTCCGCCGAGCGTGCCGAGCTTCGGCGACAGCACGATCACCACGCCGACGAAGCCTGTGGCGAGCCCGACCCAATGGCGCGGGCGGATCTCTTCGCCAAGCAGCTTGCCGGCCAGCACCGCCGTCACCAGTGGCTGGAGCCCGGCGATCAGCGCCGACAACCCGGCCGGCAGGCCCTGGTGGATCGCCCAGAACACGCCGCCGAGATAGACGCCGTGCAGCAGCATGCCGATCAGCACGGCATGCAGTGCCGCGCGTCGTGAAAGCCGCCCGGAGCCCAGCACGAGCATCACGCCGCCGAGGATGAGGAAGGCGAGCACGAAACGGATGGCGAGGAAGGTGAACGGTTCCGCCCACGGCATGGCATAGCGCGCACCGATGAAGCCGGTCGCCCACAACAGCACGAAGGTGGCCGGGATCAGCCGCTTTGGAGAGGATGTCATGGGTCCACCGCGCGTCGCCGGACGCCGCGCCCGGTAGGAGTTCATGCGATCGCTCTAATGCCGAATATTCGCGCAAGCAAAATGAAACGATTGATCCATAGATTCACCGAACCTGATCTGACGATCCGATCTGGGTGAGCGCACCCGGGAGGCGGCCCGGTAGAAACTACACAGTCGGCCTCTGAAAGGACCGAGGATGTTGTGGAATCTCGACCCGGGCTGGTTGATGATGGCAATCGCCTTCGTCGCCGTCATGGCGTTCTTTTTTGGCGCTGCACTCGACGCCATCATGAAGGACGACGGCTTTGGCCCGACCGGCAACATGCTGTTGTTCACGGTCGGCTTCTTTGGCGCCGTCCTGGTCGCCAACAGCTATGGCATTACACTGCGCGACCTGAACCTCGCCGTCGCCTGGGGGCTTGGCGGCGCGTTCGTCTTCATCAGCGTGCTGGCGCTGGTCAAGGCGGGATTTGCCAGGTTCTAGGTCTGTAGCATCCGCATCACCGATTGCGGCGACTCACCGGCCTCGCGCAATGCCGCGAGGCCGGTGTCGCGTTGGCTTTTCGACAGCTTGCGGCCATCCGGCCCGAGCACCAGCCTGTGGTGGAAATAGGTCGGCTGCGGCAGCCTGAGCATCTCCTGCAGCAGCCTCTGCACCGAGGTTGCGAAATAGAGGTCGCGACCGCGCACGACGTGGCTCACTCCCTGCAGCGCGTCGTCGACAACCACCGACAGATGATAGCTGGTCGGAATCTCGCGGCGAGCGATGACGACGTCGCCCCATTGCAGCGGGTCCGCTGCCACGTCGGTGGTCGTGCCCATCGTTTCGTCGGTCCATTCAAGCCAGTTCAGCCGGCCATCGAGCCGCGCTAGCGCTTCTGCCGTGTCGAGCCGCCAGGCAAAGGGTGCACCTGCATCTATGCGTCGCTTGCGCTCGCGCGTCGAAATGGTCCTGTCGGTGCCGGGATAGTGCGGCGCGCCGTCGGGATCGCGCGGCCAGGTCTTCCCCGTGGCCTCGAACGTCATGATCGCGGCGCGGATATCGCCCCGGCTCATGAATGCCGGATAGACCAGCCCCTCGCGCTTGAGGCGTTCGAGCGCGGCTTCATACGCGCCGAAATGCTCCGACTGCCTGCGAACCGGCTCCTCCCAGGTCAGCTCGAGCCAGGATAGGTCGCGGAAAATGCCGGCCTCGAATTCCGGCGTGCAGCGGGTGACGTCGATGTCCTCGATGCGCAGCAGCAGCCGGCCGCCGACGGCCTTTGCCATGCGCTGGTTGGTCAGCGCCGAAAGCGCATGGCCGAGATGCAACTCACCATTCGGACTGGGGGCGAAGCGGAAGACAGGAGCAGTCATGAGCGTTGCGGTTTCGCATTGAAGGTTTGCGTTGCCGATTGCTACGTTGCCCGACGCAACCTAACAAGTGACGCCATGCGCCGGATCTCCAATCTCGACGACGTACATCGCGGTCTCGATGCTCTCTGCGCGATCGACCCGCGGCTGGAGGTCGTGCGTGGCATTGCCGGCGAGGTGCCGCTCAGGTTGACCGAGCCCGGTTTCGCCAGCCTCGCCTCGATCATTGTTTCGCAGCAGGTCTCGACGGCAAGCGCCAAGGCGATCTTCGGTCGGCTGACCACACTTGTCGACCCGCTGACACCCGCGGCGCTGCTCGCTGCCGGCGAGGACATGTTCCGCGAAGCCGGCCTGTCCAGGCCCAAGCAGCGCACGCTGCTGGCCGTCGCCCAGGCTACCGCCGACGGCCTCGACCTTGATGGTCTCTGTCGCCTCGAAGCGCAGGAAGCCATGGCAAGGATGGTCGCCATATCAGGCATCGGGCCGTGGACGGCGGAGGTCTATTTGCTGTTCGCCGCCGGCCACCCCGACATCTTTCCGGCCCGCGACGTCGCCCTGCAGTCGGCCGTTGGCCATGCGCTCGGCATCGATCCGCGCCCCGGCGAGAGGGCGCTGATTCGGCTTGCCGAATCATGGGCGCCGTGGCGGGGGGTCGCGTCGCGGCTGTTCTGGGCGTATTATCGCGAGACCCGGGGCCGCGATGGCGCGCCGCCGGCCGGAAATCCCGCCTGAATGCGCAAAATCGCGTATTTTTGACGGGCTTTGTGACCGACAAGGCGCTTCACATTCCTGTCACCTCGGGCTTACAGTATCCGCACCGTTAGGTTCGGGAGCCAAGGAGGTACACGAAGTGACGGTTGCCGTGTCTCCGGATGGGCTCCCAGCACTAGTGCTGAATGCGGATTATCGTCCGCTCAGCTACTACCCCTTGTCGCTCTGGTCCTGGCAGGACGCGATCAAGGCGGTGTTCCTCGAGCGCGTCAACATCGTCGCCGAATACGAGCACGCCGTTTCCTCGCCGACCTTCTCGATGAAGCTGCCCAGCGTCGTCAGCCTCAAGACCTATGTGAAGCCGTCGCGCTATCCGGCCTTCACCCGCTTCAACGTTTTCCTGCGCGACCGCTTCCAGTGCCAGTATTGCGGCACGCCGGAGGATCTGACCTTCGACCATGTCATCCCGCGCCACAGCGGCGGGGCGACGACCTGGGAAAACGTCGTCGCCGCCTGCTCGCCGTGCAACCTGCGCAAGGGCGGACTGATGCCGGCCAAGGCCAAGATGTGGCCGCTGCAGAAACCGTTCCAGCCGACGGTGCACGACCTGCACAACAACGGCCGGCTGTTCCCGCCCAACCATCTGCACGAAAGCTGGATGGATTATCTCTATTGGGATGTCGAACTGGAGCCTTGATGAAGGCTGATCTGATCTCCCCCCTTGCGGGGGAGATGTCCGGCGGGACGGGGCGCGACAGATCGCGAACTCCCCAACGCCGTCACCCCTTCCTGAACGCACCGCGCAGCGCCACGACCGCCAGGAATGCGCTGGCGAGCACGTTCCAGCCGGCGAAGGACAGGCCGAGCACGCGAAGTGCCGCATCCTCGCAGCGCGGCGGCACGACCTCGTTGAGCACGTCGAGCAAGCCCTTGCCGCCGGTGTCGATGGTGCCGCTCACCGCCGCGCAGTCGGTCGGGCCGGCCCACCAGCGCCATTCGACGCCGGCGTGGAAGGCGCCGAGATAAAGCCCGTAGAGCATCAGCAGCCCGCCAAGTGCCAGCAGCGCCCGGGTCATCCAGGCCGGCCAGTGCATGGCCGACGAAAGGGCGGCCAGAGCCATCAGCGGCACGCCGACATAATAGGGCGTGCGCTGCTCTAGGCAGAGCTTGCAGGGCATGTAGCCGCCGATGTGCTGGAAGCCGAGGGCGGTGCCGACGACGACGGCCATGGCAACGGCGAGGAAAAGCGCCGTCAGCGTCTGGCTGCGGCCTGTCGGGGAGGCGAGGGTGGTCATTTCGTGTTGCCCAGCTGTTGTTACCGGCGCTTGCCGCTCAGTGGAGGTATTTGACGAGAAGATAGAGCAAAATGAGGGCAGCGGCCGCGATGCCGGCCAGCAGGCCGAGGCGCTTTTCGATGAAGTGCTTGATCGGCTCGCCATAGGTCCTGAGCAGCCATGCCAAAAACAGGAAGCGGGCGCCGCGGGCGATGATCGCCGAGACGATGAACCAGCCGAGCGGGAAGCCGACGACGCCGGCAAGGATCGTCACCACCTTGATCGGCGGCAGGTGGGAAAGGCCGGAGGTGACCAGCATCAAGAGGATGATGCCGGTGCCGGACGCGAGCTTGAGCGCTTCGAATTCGTCATACTTGCCGTAGAATTCGAGCACCGGCTTTGCCACCGCCTCGAAGGCGTAATGGCCGAGGAACCAGCCGGCGATTCCGCCGAGCACGGAGGCCACGGTCGCCACGATCGCGTAGCGGTAGGCGCGGTCGGGCCGCGACAGCGCCATCGGCAGATAGAGCACGTCGGCCGGCACCAGGAAGATCGAGCTTTCGATGAAGGCGATGAAAGCCAGCCACCATTCGGCGGATTTCCTTGCCGCGAGCGACAAGGTCCAGTCGTAGAGTCGGCGAAGCATCTGGCCCCCTAGGATAACGCGCTGCCTGTTTAGGAAGAAATGCTGTGGCGCACAATGCGTGAGGAGTTCACGAATGCGAAACGAGCTTTACTTGCACAATCTGTCGCACAATCGCATGCCAGGGCAGTTGACGGACGGGTGGCTGACCGTATAGTCCGCGACCGATCTGTCCGTTTAGGGCAGGCCCCTATGGCGGAATTGGTAGACGCGCTCGACTCAAAATCGAGTTCCGCAAGGAGTGCTGGTTCGATCCCGGCTAGGGGCACCACTAACTATGGTGGAAAGCCAATAAATCAGCATCGTACCTGAAGGGACCCGCTACGCGGCCCGCAGGCAGGCTCTCACTTCTCATAGTATATCCCCTTCTTTCGTGATACATTAGTCATTGCTAATACTGATCGCGAGATTGGGAGGGTTGTGTGATGAAATTCAGGCTTAGTGTGACTGCGATTTTCTTTACATGTGTACCACTGTCAACGACGCTATCTGCGACATTACCGGAAGGTGCGACTGAGCTGTCGTCTCAAGAAGTCCGTAGCATGTACGAGGGTAAGTCGTCTGACTGGAAAAGCGTCCGCATCTTCTTCGCTTCCGATGGCTCTGCGAAAATGGTGCGTAAAGACAAAAAGGCCTACGGCGAAGGCAACTGGAAAGTGTCTGGCAACAAGATGTGCCTGACCATTGAAACCGTTCAAGTGGCATCGGGAAAAAAGCAGAAGGTCGATGACTGCTACACGTGGCACAAATCGGGCGAGAAGTACTTTATGCGCTGGTCCGGCGATGAAGCGAAAGCGGACGCATATCGAGACAATGAGCCATCGCGACTTTCCAAGGGCGACAGGGTCTCGAAAGAATTCGCTGCATTGAAGAAATGACCTTGAGTGTCAGGGGGGCTCGGCCCCTCTGACAGATGACCAATGCGTTGACACTCCGTCTTGCGGGTATGGGGCCGCCACCAAAGATGGAAGTGCATATGCCGATCATGACGGGGCCGGCGTCAGAACTTGTAGGCGACCCCTAAGCGGAAGTCGTGCGACGACAGCGTGACGTTGGCATCATCTATACTGAAGAAGTCCGGCTGCGCGAAGCTTTTGGAGCCATAATCAGAATAGCGATACTCGGCGCGCAGAACCAGATTGTCGGTGGCCGCATATTCGGCGCCCAGGCCGACATTCCAGCCGAACATGGACTTGCTTTCATCATAGTATACGAAGCCGGTACTATCCCTAACGAAATCGAAGTCGTATTTTGCCGCGGAAAGCCCGCCGGCGACATATGGCAGGAACCGACCCACTGCATAGCCGAGACGCGCACGAAGCGCGGCTGTGTACTTGATCTCAGCGCTTGCTGTCGGAACCGGGATTCCGCCTACCCACCAGTAGTCATTGGTTCCCTTGATGCCCGTGAAGTTCAGGTCACCGTCAACGCCCAGAACGACATTGTTTGACATCTGAAAATTGTAGCCCGCGTAGACGCCACCAAAGAAACCGTCAGGATCGTAGTTGACGTATTCGGTGGGGAAGTCCGTGTTTGTGTAGAGGGATTGACCCACGGCATACCCGGCCTGCACACCGACATACGCTCCCGACCAGTCGTAAGCCTGATCCTGCGCGGCAGCAGTTCCGGCACCAAGCGCCAGCGCGCTCGTGGCAAGCAATAGCTGTCTCATAGGTCCCCCAAGTACAATTGTCCGTGGGGGGTCGATAACACGCTTCCTGCAATCTGAAAAGTAACCGCCCTTGCCACAACAGCGCCGGCTATGGGTATCAACATTTATTAGAGATGCCGGATACAAATGCTTTTCATCGCACCGCATTTTGATCCATTCAGGCTCGATATTCTGAGAGTGCTCTTCACCAGATTCTCGGTCAGGCGCCGCCGATCTGCCGCTTTTCCCTGGCGTAGCGAACCAGGGCCAGGAACCGGTAGATGCCGTGGACGAACTTGCCGTAGGGCATGGTGACGAAGAGGCTGAAGACGACGCCAAGGTGGAGGGCGAGCAGCAGGCCCATGGCAGGCGTGGCCCGCAGGACGAGCAGCAGCAGCCCCGTCAGGCTGGTCAGGAACAGCATGGCGAGGAAGGCAACGTCCATGCCGGTGCGCGAGCCGTCCTTGAGGACGGGGTCGCGCCGCCATTTCGCGTGAAGAAGGCCGGCAGGTCCGACGAGGAGGCCGATGCCGCCGATCGTGCCGAGCACGACAGGGAGATCGTAGACCGGGTAGGGCGCTTCCATGCCGAGCACGTAGTGGTAGAGCGTCGCCGTGGACGTGGCGGCGAAGCAGAGCATGAAACCGTAGAACGTCATGTGATGATAGAGGCGCCGGCGGTCGGTCGGGGCCTCGTCCTCGTTCATGCAGCCGACGCCGCCGCCGTCGAGATGGCGCAGGCTGCAGGCATCCTTGATCGCCTGCCACAGCGAGGCAGGTTCACCGAGCGTTGCCAAGGGTTCGCCGATGTCCTTCCAGAAATTGCGGACGCCCATGGCGAGGGCGACGATGGCGTAGGCAAAGGCCGCACCGAAAAGCAGGGCCATGACATCGTGCGGCATCAGCTTGTAGAAGGCGCCCGGGCCGGTATGCGCGTCGAACAGCACGGACGGATCGTGCCAGGCAGCAAAGCCGGCGACGAAGACGGCGACGCTCACTGCGGCGATGAGGCTGATCGCCAGCCCGTTGCGATGGAAAAGGCCTGAAAAGGCGCGCGGCCAGACATAGGCACGGTAGGAGTCGTTGCGCACGATCGCCAGCGTCTTAGGCACGTTCACGTCGAACTCATGCGGCGGCGAGAACTGGCAGTCGTGAAAACAGGCGCCGCAACTGTGGCAGAGATTGGCAAGGTAGTTGAGATCGCCGTCCGAGAAGGCGCGCCGCATCTCCATTGCCGGAAAGACGGCGCAGAGCCCTTCGCAATAGCGGCAGGAGTTGCAGACCGTCATCAGGCGATCCGCCTCGGCGAGGCTTGCCGTCGCATGCGCCGGCTCAAACGGAGCGTGGATGTTCATGCGGCCTCCGACGACGGGCAGGTGGACGAAACGAGTGCAGCGGCTTCGCGGCCGGCGATGCGTCCGAAGACGCTGCCGATGGTCATGCCGATCCCTGCGGCATAGCCCTGGCCGAGCACGTTGCCGGCCATGATCTCGCCGGCGGCGAACATGTTGTCGGCAGGCCGTCCGTCTTCCATCACCATGCGCGCCCGGCGGTCCACCTTGACGCCGAGATAGGTGAAGGTGATGCCCGGCCGGACCGGATAGGCATAAAAGGGCGCCTGCTCGATGCGCCGCGCCCAATGGCTCTTTTGGGGCTCGATGCCTTCGGTGCGGCAGTCGTCGAGGCTCGTGTGGTCGAAGTGGCCGGGCCGAACCGCGTCGTTGAAGGCGGCGACCGTGCGTTCGAGCGCTGTGGCCTCGATCCCGAGCTTGCCGGCAAGCTCGCCCAGCGTCGACGCCTGCACCGGCGGAAAGAGGGACGGCATGAAGAGCTCGAGCGACGAGGCGTCGAAGACGATATAGGCGATCTGGTCGGGCTGGGCGGCGACAAGACGGCCCCAGATGGCGTAGCGCTTCGGCCAGACGTCCTCGCCCTCGTCGTAGAACCGCTCGGCATGCTTGTTGACGACGATGCCGAAGACCACGCAGTCGAGACGCGTGATGATGCCGCCGTCGAACTTCGGCGCGCGCGCGTCGATCGCAACGGCATGGCATTGAGTCGGGTCGCCGATGTGCCTGACGCCGCTGTTGATCAGCATCTTCAGCACCGTGCCGCGATTGTAGGGCGTGCCGCGGATCAGGAAGTTATCGGCGATCTCGCCCCAGCCCTCCTTCAGCCATTCGATGTTCGCCTCGAAGCCGCCGCTGGCCGCGACGAAGGTCCTTGCCCGGACGGCGGTTTCCCTGCCGGCGTGCCGGACCCGAGCCGAGCGGAATTGCGGGCCTTCAATGTCGAGGCCCACGACCTCCGCGTCATAGACGACCTCGACTCCGAGGCTTTCGGCGGTCCGGTAGAGGGCGTTGAGCATGGCCCGCCCGCCGCCGAGGAAGAAGGAGTTGGTGCGACCCAGGCTGAGTGTGCCGCCGAGAGAGGGTTGGAAACGCACGCCTTGCTCGGCGATCCAGGTCAGCATCCGCTTGGATTCGGCGATCATCATGCGCGCCAGATCCTCGTCCGTGTTGCCGCCGGTCACGCGCAGCAGGTCGTCGAAGAACTCGTCCTCGAAATAGGGGCCGGAGAGCGTTTCCGTTGCTGCGTCGTGCGCGCAGCGCATGTTGCGGGTGTGGCGGGTATTGCCGCCCCGATAGAAGCGCGGGGCTGCTTCCACGACGAGCACGCTGGCGCCCGCGCGCCTGGCGCTGATTGCCGCGCACAGGGCGGCATTGCCGCCGCCGGCGACGAGCACGTCGTATTCTGTCGATGCGCCAATCATCCCTGGAACCGATCCGCCTCTGCCGTTGATTTGACCTCCAGTGCCTTATTGCACACATTTGTATACAGTCAAGTTGGCCACGGCTGGGTGACTGCCTTTCGATCGATGAAAATGAAATGAAAACAAGGCTTCGCCTTTGGAGAAGCCCCCAATCGCCTAATGGCAGTATGCAAATGGATGCATTCTTGTGGCGGGATTTCGGGAATCCGCTATATGCCAGTTCGACCATGCCAGCGGTCGGCATGGAAAGCGAATATGCGCCGAACCAGCGCACGCGCCGCCTTGAACGGCTCGGGTTGCTTGGGGCCGGACAGCGGAAATGGCCGTACCCGCACCTTTGCGCGTGATTGCATGCCATCGGAGTCCGTTCCCGTGTAGGCTGAACAGACAAGGATGGATCGCACGTGTCCAAATCACTCGACAGTTTCAATTGCCGCCGCACGCTGACTGCTGCTGGCACCGACTATGTCTATTACAGCCTGATCGAGGCTGAGAAGAACGGCCTGACCGGCATCTCGCAGCTGCCCTATTCGATGAAGGTGCTGCTGGAAAACCTGTTGCGCAACGAAGACGGCCGCACCGTCACCAAGGAGGCGATCCAGGCGGTTGCCGGCTGGCTGACCGACAAGGGCACCGCCGGTGTCGAGATCGCCTACCGCCCGGCGCGCGTTTTGATGCAGGACTTCACCGGCGTCCCCGCCGTCGTCGACCTGGCCGCCATGCGTGACGGCCTCGCCTCGCTCGGCGGCGATCCGCAGAAGATCAACCCGCTGGTGCCGGTCGATCTCGTCATCGACCACTCGGTGATCGTCGACGAATTCGGCACGCCGCTGGCGTTCGCCCGCAACGTCGAGCTCGAATACGAGCGCAACGAAGAGCGCTACAAGTTCCTGAAGTGGGGCCAGCAGGCGTTCCGCAACTTCCGCGTCGTGCCGCCCGGCACCGGCATCTGCCACCAGGTCAACCTCGAATACCTGGCACAGACGGTGTGGACCAACACCGAGGACGGCGAAACCACCGCTTATCCCGACACCTGCGTCGGCACCGATTCGCACACCACCATGGTCAACGGCCTTGGCGTGCTGGGCTGGGGGGTCGGCGGCATCGAGGCGGAAGCGGCGATGCTCGGCCAGCCGGTCTCGATGCTGCTGCCCGAGGTCATCGGCTTCCGCCTGACCGGCAAGCTGAAGGAAGGCGTCACCGCCACCGACCTGGTGCTGACCGTCACCCAGATGCTGCGCAAGAAGGGCGTCGTCGGCAAGTTCGTCGAGTTCTTCGGCCCGGGCCTGTCCAACATGACGCTGGCCGACCGCGCCACCATCGGCAACATGGCGCCCGAATATGGCGCGACCTGCGGCTTCTTCCCGGTCGATGCCGAGACCATCCGCTACCTCAACATGTCGGGCCGCGCCGAAAACCGCATCGCACTGGTCGAGGAATATTCCAAGGCGCAAGGCATGTGGCGCGACGCCTCGTCGGCCGATCCCGTCTTCACCGACCTGCTCGAACTCGACCTCGAAACCGTCGTGCCGTCGATGGCCGGCCCGAAGCGTCCCGAAGGCCGCATCCCGCTCGAAGGCATCGCCGCGGGCTTTGCGACCGCGCTCGAAGCCGAATACAAGAAGACCGTCGACCAGTCGAAGCGCTATGCCGTCGAGGGCGAAAACTTCGACCTCGGCCATGGCGACGTGGTGATCGCGGCGATCACGTCGTGCACCAACACCTCGAACCCGAGCGTGCTGATCGGTGCCGGCCTGCTGGCCCGCAACGCCAACCGCCTCGGCCTCAAGCAGAAGCCGTGGGTCAAGACCTCGCTGGCGCCGGGTTCGCAGGTGGTGGCCGAATATCTCGAGAAGGCCGGCCTGCAGAAGGAGCTCGACCAGATCGGCTTCAACCTCGTCGGCTTCGGCTGCACGACCTGCATCGGCAACTCCGGACCGCTGCCGGCCCCGATCTCCAAGACCATCAACGACAAGGGCCTGATCGGTGCGGCGGTGCTTTCGGGCAACCGCAACTTCGAAGGCCGCGTCTCGCCCGACGTGCAGGCCAACTACCTGGCCTCGCCGCCGCTGGTGGTCGCCTATGCGCTTGCCGGTTCGGTGACCAAGGACCTGACCACAGAGCCGCTCGGCGAGGACCGCGACGGCAAGCCGGTGTTCCTGAGGGATATCTGGCCGACCAATGTCGAGATCGACCAGTTCATCGCCGAAAACGTCACCCGCGAGCTGTTTGCGCGCAAATATGCCGACGTCTTCAAGGGCGACGAGAACTGGCAGAACGTGCAGGCGCCGGAAGGCCAGACCTATGCCTGGGACGACCAGTCGACCTATGTGCAGAACCCGCCCTACTTCGTCGGCATGGGCGCGCGCCCGGGTGCGATCGGCAAGATCGAGGGCGCACGCGTGCTCGGCCTGTTCGGCGACAAGATCACCACCGACCACATCTCGCCGGCCGGTTCGATCAAGGCGGCCTCGCCCGCTGGCAAGTACCTGACCGACAATGGCGTCGGCGTCGCCGACTTCAACCAGTACGGCACGCGCCGTGGCAACCATGAGGTGATGATGCGCGGCACCTTCGCCAACATCCGCATCCGCAACCACATGCTCGGCGAGAACGGCCGCGAGGGCGGCTACACCTTCCACTACCCGTCCAAGGAAGAGATGCCGATCTACGATGCGGCGATGCAGTACCGCGCCGAGGGCGTGCCGCTGGTGATCTTCGCCGGCGTCGAATACGGCAACGGCTCGTCGCGCGACTGGGCGGCCAAGGGCACCAACCTGCTCGGCGTGCGCGCGGTCATCGCCCAGTCGTTCGAGCGCATCCACCGCTCCAACCTGGTCGGCATGGGCGTGATCCCGTTCACCTTCGAGGACGGCACGAGCTGGAAGACGCTCGGCCTCAAGGGCGACGAGCAGGTGACGATCGAGGGCCTGGAGACGATCAAGCCGCGCCAGAAGATGGTCGCCAAGGTCACCTTCGCCGACGGTTCGACCAAGGACGTGCCGATCCTGTGCCGCATCGATACGCTCGACGAACTCGACTACTTCAAGAACGGCGGCATCCTGCAATACGTCCTGCGTGACCTCGCAGCGTAGGCGCGGACAACTCGAAGTGGGCGCCGGCGATCAATCCGGCGCCCATGCCAAAAGACGGCGGCAGATCCTGCCGCCGAACGACCCCGCGCCGGCGCCTCCGCCCGGACAATCCCGGACCGATCCGTGACCGCTGTTCTCTTCGCCTGCATGACGATCACCGTGTTCCTGACATCGCTGCTGTCGGGCATCTTCGGAATGGCCGGCGGGATGATCCTGCTCTGGGTCCTGTTCTTCCTCGTGCCGGTGGCGACCGCGATCGCGGTCCACGGCATGGTGCAGATGGTCTCGAACGGATCGCGGGCCTGGTTCTCGCGCGACTACCTGGACCTGCGCATCCTGGCCATCCTGAGCGCCGGGCTGCTCAGCGCCGCTCTCCTGCTGTACGTCGTCGCCTACCGCCCGAGCCTCGTCGTCGTCTCCATCGTCATCGGCCTGATGCCGGTTCTCGTATGGGTGCCGGTCAAGAAGCTGGAACTCGATGCGTCGAAGCCGCTGCATGCCTACGCCTGCGGCTTCATATCCGGCGGCCTGGCGATCAGCGTCGGGGTTTCGGGACCGAGCATCGACATCTTCTTCATCCGTACCGCAATGGACAGGCGGACGATCATCGCCACCAAGGCTGCCATCCAGTTCCTGACCCATGCGACGAAGGTGGCATTCTATTGGGACGCCGCGCTGACGCTCTCGTCGGAGGGCTGGCTCGCGGTCGTCGCGGCGGTGCCCATCGCGGTCCTCGGCACACGGTCCGGAAACATCATCCTGCAGCGCATGACGGATGCGAATTTCCGCGCCTGGACACGCTGGATCGTGACCGGGATCGGCGCCGTCTATTTCGTCTCGGGACTGATGCAACTCGCCTGAGCGTTCTCGGCCGGGGCCCCTGTCTGGCCTGAGGCAGGCGGCCGAGCGGTTTCAGCTATCGGTCTTGGTGATGATCAGGCGGACTTCGAGCGCGGCCTTGATGTGGTCGACGGCGGCCTTCTCCGCGCCTTCCGCGTCGCGTTGGCGAATTGCCTCCATGATGGAGACATGCTCTTGGGTCGCGGTAGCCGTGCGGCCTTCCTGGATGAAGGTCGTGTCAGGCAGAAGCGCGATCGTTTCCTGCAGGTCTTCGACGGCCTGGCGAAGGTAGCGGTTGCGGGCAGCATCGTAGAGCCGGGCGTGGAACTGACGGTTCCATTGCGCGGCGAGCTTCGGATCGTCGGCCGCGGCGGCGAATTGGGCGTTGAGGCGTTCGAGATTGGCGATCTCGGCTTCGGTTGCGTGTCGCGCGGCATAGCGGGCGACAATGCCCTCGAGCTCTTCGCGCATGGCGTAGAGTTCGAAAATCTGCCGCATTGACAGGATCGACACGGCGACGCCGCGACCCGGTGCCGCCTCGAGAAGGCCTTTCTCCTGCAGCCGGCCGAGGGCCTCGCGGACGGGCGTCCGGCTGACGCTCAGGCGTGCCGCCACCTCTTCCTCGCGCAGCGGGTCGCCCGGCCGGTATATGCCGTCCCGGATGGCCGCCAGAATGGCCTGATAGGTGCTCTGGCCGCGGGTCTTGGACAGCAGATCCTTCGATGCGGTCATCGCATGCTCTCTCCAGTGTGGACATTCCGGCTATAGAAGGAACTGGCCATTGTCCACGGTCTTGCTGTATTGCATACAATTGGATGCAGAATAGAGCGACGTGATTTGGCGCCTGCCGATGTATGACAGCTGGACAATGCGAGGGGGAGGTGAGGCCATCCCTCTGTTCCATACGCTGCGCACGCTTGCCTTCGGCACGGCCGGCGGCGCGTTGGGCTATTTGCTCGGCCTGCCCCTCGGCTGGATGCTCGGCGCCATGGCGGTCACGACGGTGCTTGCCATTGCGGGTGTGCGCGTGAACGCCTCGCCGAAGCCCCGGGCGGCCATGATCGCCGTCATCGGGCTCATGGTCGGAAGCGCCTTCAAGCCCGAGGTCCTGCGCCAGGCAGGCGAGTGGTCGGCAAGTCTCGCCGCCGTCGCCGTCTACACCATCATCACCGCCGCTTTCGGTATTTTCATCTGCCGCCGCCTGGGCAGGCTCGACCCGACCACGGCGGCCCTGAGCGGCATGCCGGGCGGCCTGAGCGAACTGATCGTGATGGCCTCGTCCTTCAAGGCCGACGTGCGCAGCGTGAGCATGGTTCACGCGACGCGCCTGGTGCTGCTGATCACCACCGTGCCGCTGTCGCTCAGCCTGTCGGGGGCGCTTGCGGCGATCGGCGGGGGCACTGTCGACCGCACGGTCGACTGGACCATGGCCTTGCCGCTCGCAGACGCGGCCGTGCTGGTCTTCTGCGCCGTCGTTGGTGTCCTGCTCGGCCGCCGTCTCCGCCTGCCGGCCGCAAATCTGACCGGCCCGCTGATGCTGAGCGCCCTGGCCCACGTCACGGGCCTGACGGGTGCGGGAGTGCCCGGTCTGGTGATCGCGGTCGCTCAGGTGGTGATCGGGGCAACGATCGGGCAGCATTTTATCGGCGTCGAGCGGCGGGTGCTGGTCACCGGCGTCATCCTCGGGACGGTGCTCACCTGCTTCAGCCTGGCCATGGCGGTGATCTTCGCCATCGGTTTCGACCGGTTTCTCGATATCCCCTTCGCCATCGGCCTGCTCGCGCTTGTGCCCGGAGGCCTGCCGGAGATGAGCCTGATTGCCATCTCGTTCAATGCGGACCCCGCCTTCGTGAGCCTGCACCATCTCAGCCGCGTGGTGATCATCGTTGTCGCCACTCCCTTGATCCTGCCGGCCTGGTTGCGGCTGGCAGGAGCGACGGGTAAGGGCTGAAGAAGATGGCGGGTGTTGCCCAACCGAGATGCCGCCCTCGCCAACCGTCGCTACACGGCAGCAACAGGAGCCGATAGACCATGGACACAGAACAATCTCCAGTCGGTGGAGCGTGCCGTGGCACTGGTCATCCTCACCAATTCTATAGTGGCTATCGAGCGGTATCTGGCATTCGTCCGGCGCTGCGCCGACTATCGGCTGCACCGTTTCGACGACCGGCTGCTCGGGCGGATCAGACGCGACTTTGCTCTGGCCGACCACACGGCCGTGCCGGCACTGACGGAGGGGCGACATGCCACCGTTCGATCCAGTGACCGCGCGCCTCGTCGTCGCGGTTTCCCGATACGGGTCCATCGGGCGGGCGGCAGAGCATGAAAACATCGCCGCTTCGGCTGTCAGCCGGCGGATCAGCGAAGTCGAGGCCCGGCTCGGGGTCGCGCTCTTCGACCGCTCCCTGCAGGGGGTGCGCCTGACCCCGGCGGGAGAGCTCTACGTTTCCGGGTGCCGGGAGATCCTGAGGGAGATCGCCGATCTCCATACCCAGATGGTCGATTTTGCCACCGGCACCCGCGGATCGCTGCGGCTCGCCTGCACCAGTTCGGCCCTGTCGGGCAGGCTTCCCGAACTGCTGGCGACCTTTGCGGAAACCAATCCGGGCATCAGCCTCGATATCCAGGAGATGTCGGCCGGTCTTGCGCTTGCGGCGATGGACGACGGACAGGCCGATATCGCTTTCGTGGCCGACAACAACGATGTCGCCCGCTTCGAGACCGAGATATTCGAGGACGACAATGTGATCGTGCTTTGCGCGCCGGACCATCTTTTGGCGGAGCGCTTGCGATCGGGAAAGCCGATTGCCTTCGACGATGTCGCGCAACACGAGGTGGTGGGAATCCACCACAGCGGCGCGCTGGATCGGCTGCTGAGCGCTGCTGCCGCCCGCAGCGGCCGGGCGCTCGGCGAGCGGGTGCGGGTCGAAACCTTCCCGTCGCTGGTGCGGATGGTGGAAGCCGGTTTCGGCATCGGCTTCCTTCGCTCGACGAGCCTGCATCTGCTTGCCGGAACCGATGTCATCAGTGTTCGCCTTTCGGACGACTGGGCGATCCGCAAGTTGCTCGCCGTGCGCCGCAAGTCGAGCCCGCTTTCGAGGCCAATCCGCGAATTCCTGACGCTCGCGCGCAAGAGTTACATCCCTCTGGGGTAGGCGGGCTCGCGATGCCGGGCGGGCGGGCATTTCCCTTGATCCAGACGCGCTTGGAAAGGTCTGAACGCATGCTCCGTATCGCGATCCTCGATGATTATCAGGATGTGGCACTCTCGCTTGCCGACTGGGCCTCGCTCGGCGATGATTGCGAGATCGTCCGTTTTGGCCGGAACCTCGCAACAGAGGACGAAGCCGCCCGCGCTCTCGCCGGTTTCGACGTGCTCTGCCTCATGCGGGAGCGCATGCCGCTGCCGGCCTCGCTGCTCGGCAGGCTGACGGCCCTGGAGCTGGTGGTTGTCACCGGCGCTCGCGTGCGCACCATCGACATGGAGGCGGCGGTCGATCACGGCATCACCGTCTGTCACACCCATGCGGGCGAATCCGCCCATGCAACGCCGGAGATCGCATGGGGGCTGATCCTGGCGCTCGCCCGTTCGATCCCCGAGGAGGACGCCCGCATCCGGGCGGGGGGATGGCAGCAAACGGTCGGCACGATCATCGGCGGCAGGACGCTGGGGCTCGTCGGGCTCGGCAAGCTGGGCGGACGCATGGTGCCGATCGCCAAGGCGTTCGGGATGGAGGTGATCGCCTGGAGCCCGAACCTGACGGACGAACGCGCCGCCGAGACCGGCGCACGCCGCGTCGACAAGGAGACGCTGTTTCGCGAGGCCGATGTGGTGTCGCTGCACCTCGTCCTCAGCGAGCGAAGCCGGCGTGTCGTCGGGGCCGGCGAACTCGGACAGATGAAACAGGGCGCGTGGTTGATCAACACCGCACGCGGGCCGCTGGTGGACGAGGCGGCCCTGGTGCAGGCGCTTCGGCAGGGGCGGATCAAGGCCGGACTCGACGTCTTCGACATCGAGCCCCTTCCGGCCGGCCATCCGTTGCGCACGGCGCCCAATACCGTGCTGACGCCGCATCTCGGCTATGTGACCGAGGGTGCCTATGGGGCCTTCTATCGTGATGCGGTCGAGAATATTAAGGCCTGGCGCGCCGGCGCGCCCATACGGCTGCTGGCCGAGCCGAAGAGGGAGGAAGATCGTGACGGACATCGTTAAGACGGCGGACCTGGTCGATAGCAACGACGCCGAGGTGCGCTTCTGCGAAATGCAATGGAAAACATACGGCAGGCGCAAGGGATTTCATGGCGAAGTCGTCACGCTGAAGACCTTCGAGGACAATCGGCTGCTGCGGGCAACGCTCGAAAGCGACGGCACGGGCAGGGTTCTCGTCGTCGACGGAGGCGGATCGCTGCGCTGTGCCCTGGTCGGCGACCAGATCGCGGCCCTCGGCCTGGCGAATGGCTGGCGCGGGCTGCTGATCCACGGCGCGATCCGCGACAGCGCCGATATCGATGCCATGGACTTCTGCGTTATGGCGCTCGGCCAGGCGCCGAAGAAGAGCGGCAAGACGGGCCACGGTGCACGCGACGTGCCGCTTGCTTTCGGCAACGTCGAGTTCCGTACGGGGCAATATCTTTATGCCGACGCGGACGGCGTTCTGGTGGCCGACAAGGCCGTGCATCAGGCGGGCTGACTGGGCTAGGGCCACATGGTGACCCATCGATCGCGACGGCGCGAGGGCAAGGCCCACGCGCCGTCTTCGTCTCCAGTTCAGCCCAAAGCGGCGATGAGGGTGTCGGTGAACGCCTTCGTGCCGAGTGGCCCGCCGAGGTCGCCGGTACGGGTCGCAGCGTTGGAGATGACCCGGTCGACGGTGCGCTCGATCAAGGTCGCGGCCTCGACGTGGCGCGGGTCGCCCGAACGCTCGCCGTGCCAGTGCAAAAGCATCGCCGCCGACAGGATCATGGAGGTCGGATTGGCCTTGTCCTGGCCGGCGATGTCGGGCGCTGAGCCGTGCTGGGCCTGGGCGGCGGCATTGTCCGTTCCGGCATTCAGGGAGCCTGCCAGGCCCAGGCTGCCGGAGAGTTCGGAAGCCAGGTCGGACAGGGTGTCGCCGTAGAAGTTGGTCGTGCAGATCACGTCGTAGCGACTTGCGTCGCGAACCAGCAGTGCGGCCATCGCGTCGATCAGGACCTCCTCCAACTGCACGTCGGGATAGTCGGCTGCGACCTTGCGCACCTCCTTCAGGAACAGTCCGTCGGTCAGGACGAAGGCATTCGCCTTGTGCACCGCCGTGACCTTCTTGCGGCGCCTCCGCGCCAGTTCGAAGGAAGCCCTTGCGATGCGCTCGCTTGCCGTTGCCGTCACCTTGCGCATCGAGATCGCCATGTCTTCCGTTGGCATGTATTCGCCGTTGCCGGCATACATGTTGCGGTCGGGATACATGCCCTCCGTCGCCTCCCGCATGATGACGAGGTCCATCGCCGTGCCGCGATGGAAGACGCCCTCGCGGGTGCGTGCGGGGCGGATGTTGGCAAAGAGGTCGAGCTGGGTGCGGAAGGCAGCCGAGACGTTGATACCGCCCTTGTCGCGGGGCGGATAGTCCAGAGTGGAAATCGGGCCGAGCAGGGTTCCGTCCATTCGGCGCGCCTGCTTGAGCAGGTCTGGCGGCAGCGTCGTGCCGATCTTTTGCAGTGATGCGAGGCCGATGTCCCGTGTCGTGTAGCTGAAGCCGAGCGAAAAGCGGCGGTCGACCGCATCCAGCACCGCCACGGTCGCGCCGACGATTTCAGGGCCGATGCCATCGCCGGGAAGGACAAGCAGTTTCATGATGTTACGGACTCCAGAAGCGGGTATGCCGTTGTTTGGGCGGCCAGCGGCTCAGGCCGCCGGCGTCGATGCCAGCGTGGCGGCGGGCACGAAGACGGTGCCTTCCATCAGCTTGCGCGCGGTGCGCACGACGCCGCCGCTGATGATCTCGACGGAGTTGCCGTCGGGCCTCGTCGTCATGGCGACGTCGATGACGCCGGTCGGATGCTCGATGATCACCGTGCAGTCGTCGCCTTCGGGCCGGTTGGCGATGCCGGCTGCCACCGTGCCGGGAACCAGCACGCAGGAGGAGACGCACAGCCCGCCGGTGACGGCGAAGGCCGCGTGGGTCTTGTGCGGAACGAAGTAGCGGGCGGCGACGCTTCCGCCCTCGCGCGGCGCCGCCAGCATGGCCATCTTCGGCACCACCTTGCCGGTCACGTCGCCGAGGCCCATGCGCCGGCCCGCTTCCATGCGCATCGCTTCCATGCGCGCGAAGAAATCCTTGTCGGCATCGAGTTCCGTGGCTGACTCATAGCCCGTCTTGCCGAGGTCGGCGGCGCGGACGATCATCATCGGCACCGCGACGTCGATGAGCGTGGCCTTGACCCCGTCGATCACCTCCACCGGCTTGCCCGTCGGCAACAGGGTGCCCGTCTTCGAGCCGACGATGTCCATGAAATTGAGCCGGATCTCGGCCGCCGTGCCCGGGACCCCGTCGATCCGCCCTTTGCCCTCGTAGTTGACGACACCGTCCGGCGTCTCGACGATCGCCTCGATGCGGCTCTGGGTGTTGATGTCGTAGATGACGACGCTGGTCTTTTCGCCGTTGACCGGCACCATGCCCATCTCGATGGCGAAGGGGCCGACGCCGGACAGCATGTTGCCGCAGGAGGGCGAGGTGTCGACGATTGCCTTGTCTACCGAAACCTGTGCGAAGAGATAGTCGACATCGACGCCTTCCCGGTCGGACGGGCCGACCATCGCGACCTTGCTGGTCAGCGTATCGGCGCCGCCGATGCCGTCGATCTGGCGGATGTCGGGCGAGCCCATGGCGGCCAGCAGCACCCGCGCGCGGACATCTGGGTCCTGCGGGATATCCTGCATCTTGAAATAGGGTCCCTTCGATGTTCCTCCGCGCATGAGGATACAGGGAATGGCGTGTTGTGCGGGCAAGGTGACCTCGTTCGGTAATGTCGACAATTGGATGCAATTGCACACTCTGAAAATCGGCATGCAAAAGCCCCGGCGTTGCCGCCGGGGCGGAAGTTCAGCGCAGGGGCCAGACCAGCTGGCTGTAGAAGTAGTGCTGCAGCAGGCCGCCCGGCAGGTTCATGTTGAGGATCGACGTCAGCACCAGCACCAGGCCGACGGCTGCAGCGGTCAGGACGCTCGCCTGCAGCCAGCTTGATTTGGCGACGACCTTCAGGAACGTCAGGAAGAAGCCGACGAGTGCGAGGGTGAAGCCGAGAAGGCCAATCGCGATGACGAAGCCGACCAGCCAGCCGACGAACCGCCACAGGCTGCCGCTGCTCGCGCCGTCATCGAGATCGAAATTGACGGTGCCTGCCGGCCCACGTCCCGTCGCGCCCCTGACCTGCCAGAACAGCACGAAGGCGGCAGTGAGGAGGCCGACAATTCCCACCGAGACCGGGAACACCGCGTCGAGGAACGAGTTCTGTGCGCCTTCGGCGATCGTGAAGATGAAGAAGCCGAAGGTGACAGCGGTGAAGATCACCTGCGGCCACAGGTTCTTGGCGGCGGCCGTTTCGTCTTCCTCGCGCTCGAAGTCGATGTCGGTCGTGATGCCGCCGGGGACGGTTTCCTCCTTCGGGGCCTGGCGCGACCGGCTGGTGAACCAGAGCGAGGCAATCGTAATCAGTGCGATGGCGACGGCGATGGGCCGAAGCGGGAAGCCATAGCCGTAGAACTGGACCGCCTGGTAGAAATAGGTCTCGACCTGGCCGGCAAGCACGAAGCCGATGAGGAAGGCCGGTCGGGGCCAGCCGAAGCGCTTCAGGAAGATGCCCGTCAGCGCTATGACCAGCAGGGCCAGGATGTCCTCGAAGGAGCGGGTCGACTGGAATGCGCCGAAGACGATGATGAGGATCATGAAGGGCGCGAACAGCACGAAGCGGATCGTCGTGAGGCGCGCGATGCTCGGCGACAGGGCGATGCAGGCCGCGGTGCCGACGACGTTGGCGAGCGCCAGCGTCCAGACCACGGTATAGGTGAGGTCGAGGTCGCGCTTCGGATCGGCCATGCCGGGCCCTGGTTGCAGCCCGATCAGGATCATCGCGGCGAGAAAGATCGCCATCGAGCCGGAGCCGGGGATGCCGAACAGCAGGGTCGGGATCAGGTTGCCGCCGGCGCAGGAATTGTTGGCCGCTTCCGGGCCGATGACGCCACGGATGTCACCCTTGCCGAATTGCGACTTGTCCTTGGCGCTTTGGACGGTGTGGCCGTAGGAGATCCAGTCCGAAACGCTGCCGCCAAGGCCCGGCATCAGGCCGACACAGGCCCCGATCGTCGCGCAGCGCAGCGTCAGCCACTTTTCCCGCCAGGTGTCGCGCACGCCGGTCAGCCAGCCTTGGCCGAGCTTGCCGGTGCTCGAGATGCTTGTCTGGCCGCGCAGCAGGTCGAGCACTTCCGGCAGCGCGAAGATGCCGAGGCCGATGATGGTGATCTCGAGGCCGCTCATCAGGTACAGCGAATCGAAGGTCATGCGTTCGCCGCCATTTGCCGGAGCGGTGCCGATCGCCCCGAAGGCGAGGCCCAGCGCACAGGCGGCCACGCCCTTGGCGAGGCTGCTGCCCGACAGCACGCCCACCATGGACAGGCCGAAAATGGCCAGCATGAACAGTTCGGCCGAGGTGAAGCTCAGGATGAGCGGACGCGCCACGATGACGATGGCGGTCAGGCACAGCGCGCCGAAAAGGCCGCCGATCATGGACGCCGAGAAAGACGCACTCAGCGCGCGTGCTGCTTCGCCCTTGCGGGCGAGGGGGAAGCCGTCGAGCACTGTCGCCTGCGAGGCGGACGACCCCGGAATGCCCATGAGGATGCAGGAGAAGGTGTCGGAGGTGGGAATGACCGCCAGCAGGCCGACCATCATCGCAATCGCTGCGGTCGGCTCCATGCCGTAGACGAATGGCAGCAGCAGCGACATGCCGGCAATGCCGCCGAGCGCCGGCAGGATGCCGACGACGAGGCCGATCGCAACGCCGATCATCATGTAGCTGAGGTGGTGGAGGGTCAGCAGGTTCTGGAGCGAAGTGACGAACACATCGATCACTGTGGCTGTCCTTTCGATGGGCAACAGTTGCTGGGCGGCGCCTTCGCGCCAGCCTGGTCAATGTCGGCAGGTGGATGTTCGAGCGCCGACAGGCGTCGTGCAGGCTTGCCCGCCGCCTGTCGGCGGCGGGCACTCTGTCGATCAGAGCTTGACCTGGTATTCCGTGTTCAGGAAGTTGCGCACCCAGTCACGCGCTTCGGGCTTGATCGTCGTGGCGACCTTGTAGAGCTGCTCGATGTCGCTGCCGACGGCCTGCGTGTAGTCGCCGAGAACGTCGCCCTTGGCCTTCTGTAGTTCCGGATCGGCCACGGCGTCGGCAAAGGCCTTGCGATAGGTCGCAACGATGTCGTCCGACGTGCCTTCCGGCAGCATGCAGGGCTTCTGGGCCGCGAAGCCGGAGCCGAAGAAGGCGAGGTAGGCGTCATATTCGATGCCGGACGGTTTCTTGCCATGCATCATCTCGTAGGCTTCGACGAAGTGGGGAAGGTCGGGGAATGTCGGATCGCGGGCGACGTTGCCCTGGGCGTCGAGGACGCCCCAGGAGAACATCGGAGCGGCCGTGCCGGCCTCGACGAGCGGGGTGACGTTGGTCAGGTAGGCGGAGGAGGTCTGGTAGTCGATCGTCGCTTCGCCGCGTTCGAAGGCAAGGCGGCCGTCGCCGCGCCCCTGCATGCCGAACACATGGCGGACCTTGAGGCCGAGCAGGCGGAAGGCAAGCATCGGCACGAGGTCGAGCGAGGTCGCGCCCTGGCTGCCGTAGACCAGGTCCTGGTCCTTGATCTTGTTCAGTTCGGCCGGCGTCTTGACGCCGAACTTGGCGGGCAGGTAGCAGACGCCGCCCGTCGGCGAGACGAGTACGGGAATGAGCTTGGCGTAATCGTAGCGCACGCGTGGATCGCCGAGCAGGAACGGAAACTGCGTCGATCCCGACGTGCCAAGGATCGCAAGCCCATCGGGCCGCGCGCGGGCGACGAATTCGTTCGACCCGGTGATCGACCCGCCGCCGGGCACGTTCCGGACCACGACGTTCGGGTTGCCCGGAAGATATTTCGAGAGATAGGGGGCGAAGAATCGCGCCCAGACGTCCGAACCGCCGCCCTCGGAGAAGGGCATCCACCATTCGACGGTCTTGCCGGCGAAATCGACCGAGGCCTGCGAAAATGCCGGGCGCACTCCGCCTAGTCCAAGTACCGCTGCGGCGGAGCCGGCGGCAAGCAGTTGACGACGCGTAAAATCAGCCATGTTTTTCCTCCCCAAAATAGCTATGCGTTCAAATGTATACAAACGTACACATAACGATTGGAAACGCCAAGTCCCATGATCGCCATCGGCGGGCATGATCTTCGTCGTTTCACCCTTGAGGCATATGCGCCAACTGGATTATTAAGTTAAGTGCAAAATTTTGGAGCAGTGATGCGTCATGAGCATCAATTGTGAAATCCTCGATCTCAGGGCTTTTCTCGGCGTCGTCGAGCTTGAAAGCTTTCACCGGGCGGCCGATGCCCTGAACCTGTCGCAGCCGGCGCTCAGCCGCCGCATCCAGAAGCTGGAGGCATCGATAGGTGCGCCGCTTCTGGAGCGCACCACCCGGCATGTTTCGCCCACCGCGCTCGGCCTCGAACTTGTGCCGCTGGTGCAGCGCATGCTGGAGGAGTTCGACAGCTCCCTCTTTGCGGCCCGCGGTCGGGGCGTGCGGCGAAGCGAGCTGGTGACGATCGCCTGCCTGCCGACTGCCGCCTTCTATTTCCTGCCGACGGTGATCAAGCAGTTCAACCAGGAATATCCCGACATCCGCTTCCGCATCCTCGACCTGACGGCGACGGAGGGGCTGCAGGCCGTCTCGCGCGGCGAAGTGGAATTCGGGATCAACTTCATCGGCACCTCAGACCCGGAGCTCATCTTCGATCGCATCGCCGAAGATCCGTTCGTGCTGGCGGCGCGGCGCGATCATCCCCTGGCGATGCGGCAGGAGGTCGGCTGGATGGATCTGGCGCCGTACCCGCTGATCACCGTGCACCGCTCCAGCGGCAACCGCACCATGCTCGACGCGACGCTTGCGCGGTCGAACATCGAACTGCGGTGGTCCTACGAGGTGACGCACCTGTCGACCTCGCTCGGCCTGGTGGAGGCAGGCCTCGGGATTTCCGTGCTTCCGCGCACGGCGACACCCGGACCCGATCATCCCATCATCATCACGAGGCCGCTGGGCAATCCGCTGATTTCCCGGACGATCGGCATCGTCCGCCGGCGCGCTGCCACGCTTTCACCCGCTGCCGAACACTTCCGTCGCATGATCATGGGGGCATGGCAGGGCGGTCAACAGGCGGATTGATCCGAACTCCGGAGGCACGGTCGCGTGATCGGCGGCACGAGCCAAGTGTTTGTATCGTCGTGCGCGACGTTATCCCTAAACCGTGGAAGAGAGCCTGGCTGCGAGGGACGCCTACGCCGTCGCGCAAGCGCACCTGCTCACCCCGTCTCGCGCTTGGCAAGCTCGATCAGATTTCGAAGGGCCGCCACGCCCAGGCTGTTGATGTGCTTGCGGCCGAGCGCAATGTCGATGCGGAGCGCGATCTCGGCGGCATCGGCGCCGCGAAGATCGGCCAGCCGCCCGATGCCGATCTCTTCGAGATAACGGATCATTGTCGGGCCGATCGAATGGGCCCGCAACATCGACTTGCGCTCATCTTGCGAGATCATGCCCGGCATCTCCTGGCCACAACGTTGCCGCCCAACCGTTTCTTAATCGCTGTCCAGTACATCCTGTCAGCGAAATTCGCGGAAGATGGAGTGTGTTGAGTTGCGTTTTTCCGCAGCGATGACGGCCGAACGGTGGCTGCCGGGGCAGATCGCCTCGCGCATCGCGCCGCTGCTGCGTCGCGTCGACGCCGTTCTTTTCAGCGCCGACGAGCGCGGCGAAGCCGGCCGCATGTCGCTGATCGCCTTTGCCGTGCGCATTGTCAGCGCCGCCATCGCATTCGTCAGCCAGGTGCTGCTGGCCCGCTGGATGGGCGGTTTCGAATACGGCATCTTCGTGCTCGTCTGGGTGTCGATGATCATCGCAGGTTCCCTGTCCTGCTTCGGTTTCCACACCTCCGTCATCCGCTTCATCCCCGAATACCGCGAAAAGGGCATGCTCGCCGAACTGCGCGGCGTGCTTGTGGCGAGCCGGCTGTTCGTGCTCGTCGCTTCGACCGTCATCACCGCCTTGGCCATGGCCGGCGTCTGGCTGCTCTCGGACAAGATCGAGAGCTACTACGTCGTACCGTTTTTCCTCGGCATGTTCTGCCTGCCGATGCTGGCGCTGTCGGACGTGCTGCAAGGGCTGGCGCGCGCCAACGCCTGGGCGTTCCAGGCGCTTGTGCCGACCTACATCGTGCGGCCGCTTCTGATCCTGTTGTTCATGGCGGCGGCCGTGGTGTCGGGCCTTGCGCCGACCGCCGAGACCGCCGTCAGCGCCGCGATCGCCGCCACCTACGTCACCACCATCGCCCAGCTCGTCCGCGTCACTTCGCGGACCGACAAGCGCATTCCCGCCGGGCCGCGCACTATCCTGCTCGGCTACTGGCTCAAGATCTCGCTGCCGATCTTCCTGGTCGAGAGCTTCTTTTTCCTGCTCACCAATGCCGACGTGCTGATGGTCGGCTTCTACATGGAACCGGACCATGTCGCGGTTTACTTCGCGACTGTGAAGACGCTGGCGCTGGTCCACTTCGTCTATTTCTCGGTCAAGGCGGGCGTTGCCCAGCGCTATGCCCATATCGCCCATGGCGAGCCGGAAAAGCTGGCCGGCTTCGCCCGCGAAACAGTGTCCTGGACGTTCTGGCCGTCGCTGCTGATGGGGCTTGTCGTGCTGGTGCTCGGCAAGCCGCTGCTCGGCATGTTCGGCCCCGGCTTCGACGAGGGCTATCCGCTGCTGTTCCTGCTCGTGGCTGCGGTGGTGGCGCGATCGGCGGTCGGCCCATGCGAAAGCGTGTTGACCATGAGCGGCTACCAGAACGTCTGCGCCATGGTCTATGCCGCGACACTCGCCCTCAACATCGGCCTCAACGTCGTGTTCATCCCCACGCTCGGCCTGTGGGGCGCGGCAATCGCCACCTCGGCGGCGATGATCTTCGAGGCGACCGCGCTGTCGTTCACCGTATGGCGCAAGCTCGGCATCGTCATGGTGCTATTCATCCCCGTCCGACGCACATTGGAGAAAGCCTGATGGTAGCCATCCCGCTTCTCGAAGAGACCAGCGGCGGCCCGGCCGGTTCGATGATCGCCGGCATTGCCGGCGTTCCGACCGACCTTGCCGACCTCGCCCAGCTTGAATTGACCGCCAGCGAGCGGCCGCTCAGGCGGCTCGCCATCTATCCGGCTTCGGCCGGCTTCGACCTGGTCGAGGAGCTCGACCACCTCTGCGCCCGTACCATCGAGCCCAACGTCTTCTTCAACCCGCGCTTCCTGGCGCCCGCCATGCCGAGGCTCGAGGACCGCGAGGTGCGGCTTGCCGTCATCCGGGACGGCAACGAGTTTCGCAGCCGGCTGCGCCTGCTCGTGCCCTATTCGATCGAGAAGCCGGCGGTGCCGCTCGGCGTGCCGGTGATGCGGACCTGGTCGAGCCCGTTCGGTCCGCTCGGCACGCCGCTGCTCGACCGCGACGACCCCGAAGGCGTGATCGCCGATTTCTTCGCCATGCTGGCGCGGCCGCATCTCAAGCTGCCGAGGGTTTTCGTGCTGCCCGACATGCGCCTCGATGGCGCCGTCGCCCGCATGCTGAGTGCGACGGCCGAAAGCCGCGGCTTGCCGCTGGCTATTACCGGCCAGTTCGAGCGCCCCTTCCTCGAAAGCGAGCGCGACGGCGACGACTATCTCAAGGCCGCGCTCGGCAATCGCCACTACAAGGAGTTCCGCCGGCTCGAGCGCCGGCTCGCCGAACAGGGCGTGGTCGAGCACAAGGTTGCGCGCACCCAGGACGATGTGCGCCATGCCATCGAGCAGTTCCTGACGCTGGAGGCGTCCGGCTGGAAAGGCCGCCAGCGCACCGCCATGGCGATCGACCGCTACCGTGCCGCCTTCGCCCGCGAGGCGGTGCACCGGATGTCGGAACAAGACATGTGCCGCATCCACTCGCTGACGCTCGACGGCCGCACCATTGCCAGCCTCGTCGTCTTCGTCGAGGCGGGTGTCGCCTATACCTGGAAGACCGCCTATGACGAGACCTTGTCTGCCTATTCGCCGGGCGCGCTGCTGATGATGGCGGTGACCGCGCAGCATCTTGAAGACCCCAACGTCATGGTCACCGATTCCTGCGCCGTGCCCGACCACCCGCTGGTCGGCCGGATGTGGAGCGAACGCAAGCCGATGGGCACCATCGTCGTCGGACTGACGCCCGATGCCGACCGTGTCACCCGCCAGGCCGCCTCGCAGCTGCATCTCTATCGCCAGACGCGCAAGCTCGCGGTCAAGCTGCGCGACCGCATGCGCAGCCTGCTCAAACGCTAGAGCGTTTTCGCCTCGCGCTTGGCCCGGTCGCGGAAAATGCGGCGGATAACCTTGCCGGTGGTGGTCAGCGGCATCGAATCGACGAACTCGACCTCGCGCGGATATTCGTGCGCCGACAGGCGCTCGCGCACCCAGAGCTTGATCTCGTCGGCCAGCGCCGCGTTGCCCGCAACGCCGTCCTTGAGCACGACATAGGCCTTGACGATCTCGGTGCGCAGCGCGTCGGGCTTGCCCACGGCAGCGGCCAGCGCGACGGCGGGATGGCCGGTCAGGCAGTCCTCGATCTCGCCCGGGCCGATGCGGAAGCCGGCGGAGGTGATGACGTCGTCGTCGCGGCCGAAGAAGGTGACGTAGCCGTCGTGGTCCTTGATGCCCTGGTCGCCGGTCGTCATCCACTCGCCGATGAATTTCTTCTCGGTCGCTTCGGGACTCTGCCAGTATTCGAGGAACATGACGGGGTTGGGCCTGGCGATGGCGATCTGGCCAGGCTCGCCGGCAGGTACGCGACGGCCCTTGTCGTCGATGATGGCGACCTGGTGGCCGGGCACGGCCTTGCCGATGGCCCCGCCGCGGCTCACACCGAGGGCCGCGCAGGAGGCGAGCACCGCGTTGCATTCGGTTTGGCCGTAGAACTCGTTGACCGTGAGCCCGAGTTCGCCGGCCGCCCAATCATAAGTCTCGCGGCCGAGCGCTTCGCCGGCCGAGCCGATGCTGCGCAGGCCGAGCCGGAAGTGCTTGCCGATGTCGGGCACGGTCTTCAGTATGCGTAGCGCCGTCGGCGGGATGAAGGCGTTGCGCACGCCCATCTTCTCGACCAGCACAAGCGCTGCCTCGGGATCGAACTTGTCGAAGCGGGCGGACACCACCGGCAGGCCGAAATAGAGGCCCGGCAGCAGCAGGTTGAGCAGCCCGCCGGCCCAGGCCCAGTCTGCCGGCGTCCACATCAGGTCGCCCGGCTGCGGCAGGAACTCATGCGCCATCTGGATGCCGGGCAGGTGCCCGAGCAGCACGCGATGGCCATGCAGCGCGCCCTTGGGCGGCCCCGTGGTGCCCGAGGTGAAGATCATCATCGCCGGATCGTCGGGACCGGTATCCTCGGCGGTAAAGTCAGGTGCATGCGAAGCGACAAGGCGCTGGAAGTCGTCCAGCCCGCCGCTGCCGACAACGACGATGGTTTCAAGCTGGGGCAACCGGCCGGCGATCTGGCCGACCTTGGCGAAACCGGCCTCGTTGGTGACGATGGCCCGCACACCCGCCGTCTGCAGCCGGTATTCGAGCGCCTCGACGCCGAACAACAGCGCCAGCGGTACCGCTATCGCGCCGAGCTTGTAGATGGCGACATGGGCGATGGCCGTCTCGAAGCTCTGTGGCAACAGCAGCGCCACCCGGTCGCCGCGACGCACGCCGCGGGCGCGCAGCGCATGGGCAAAGGCGTTGGAGCGGCGGGACAGCTCGCCGAAGGAGAGTTTTTCGGCCGCCCCCTCGACATGGTAGTCGAGGAGCGCCGTCCGCTCGGGATCGATCGCAGCCCAGCGGTCGGACACGGCGGTGCCGATGTTGAATTTCTGCGGGATGTTCCAGCGGAAGTCGCGGTAGAGGGTGTCGTAGGTGTCGCGCCGTTCGAGCATGGACGGTCGTCTCCGCTCCTCCGCGAGTGGGACTGGCGCCGGGCATGAGCTCCAGGCGCCGTGGACAGGCCTGTCGCGTAGCTCCTGCCCCTGGCGGCGTCAAGTGACGTGGATCAGCGGTGCGCGCCCTGGTAGCTCGGGACCGCGTTGCGTTGGCTGGTCTGCGGCGGCAGATACAGCTGCAGCAAGAACAGCAGCACCAGCACCGGCAGCCACATCTCGTTGATTTCCTCGAGCGCGCGGGCGTACTTCAGAGCCGTTGCAGGCAAGGCGCTATCGGCCTCCCGGAACCAGCGGGGGATGGCGTCGAGGATCTTCAGCGCCGGCAGGTAGGCGACAAGCACGATCGCGCCATAGGCAGCCGGCGGCCTGCGCGTCACCAGATGCTTGATGTGATCCAGCGATCTTATCAGCAACGCCACCACCACCGTGCCGATCAGGAGGACGGTCCCCGCACTTGCGAGTTTCTCCACGATTGGCACTTCCGGCCTGAGATACTGGCGCAGATTGAAAAGGCCGTATGTCGTGAAGGCGTGATGCCAATCCAGCTCACGAACGCCGAGGAGCAGCGCGCCAAGCGCGATCAGCCCAGCCAGCCCGCCCCGACGAAACCAGATGCCTGCCGCAACGATCGCGACGACGAAATGCAAGACGGCACTTGCCATCTCTACCGGCCCGTTCTCTCGGAGCAAAGCAGCAGCCATATCCGCCGACATCACTGCGGCGGCGAGCAGGCTCACGACAAGTCCAGATAACGCGACCCAGAAGAGCAAAAAGGGAGACGCAATGAAATTAGATGAATTCGAACCGGTATCGGAAGGCAATGAGATTTCTCTTCGGAATATCATTAAGGAATCCCATTCTAGCCAATCCGTCGGGCAAAGCAAACTACCGGACCGTCGCTTGGAATCACAATGTGGTCACCGCCGGTTGGCAAAGAAGCACTTCCGCCTTTCGGGATGGCGGTAACCGGTTGTCTCGCCAGCGTCTCCTGCGCCATTGGCAGATCTTCACGCGACCACGGTACAAGCATTTCTTGCGATGCTTCAAAAGCTGTTTGCCCGCAAAACCAGACCGAGCTGCAAATCTGAAAATGGCGCTTGACCTCAATAACGGTTGAGGTTGCACAAGTCCTTTCTGTCAAGTCGAAGAGAGGAGGACGAGATGGGTCAGGACGCCAGCAAGGCGCAACGTATCTACAGGGTCGACAGGTTCACCGTTCCAGACGGTGCGCGCGCCGAGTTTCTCGACAAGGTTCGGCAGACGCACGAGTTGCTGAGAGTGCAGCCGGGCTTCCTGCAGGACATGGTTCTGGAGCAGCCATCGATGCCTGGAGAGCACAATGTCATCACGATCGTCGAGTGGGAAAGCGAGGCTGCGATCGCATCGGCCAAGGCCAAGGTGCAGTCGATGCACGCGCAAGCGAATTTCAACCCGCAGGAGTTGATCGCACGGCTGGGCATCAAAGCCGACATTGCCAGCTACAGGCACATTTAGGAGCGGAAGGCTTCGGAAACTGTAACGGCGACCCAATGGGCCGCCGTTCAATGTTCGAGGCTGGATTGTCCCAGTCGCCGGTCAGGCGAAGGTGCCGTGGCAGTGCTTGTATTTCTTGCCCGAACCGCACGGGCAGGCCTCGTTGCGCGAAACCTTGCCCCAGGTCGATGGATCGTTGGGGTCGCGGTCTTCGGCCGCGACGACGCGCGAATCCTGCAGGACTGCGACCGACCCTTCGCCGAAATCGTCCTCGCCGGTGGTGCCGTCGATGTGGTGGCCAAACATCTCGGGCGCTTCCGGTGGCGGCGCGTCGGCTGCCTGGCGCACCAGTTCGACCCGCATCAGCTGTGCGGTGACCGCCTGGCGCAGGTTGCCGAGCATCGCCTGGAACAGCTCGAAGGCCTCGCCCTTGTATTCGTTGAGCGGGTCGCGCTGGGCGTAACCGCGGAAGCCGACGACCGAGCGCAAGTGGTCGAGATTGACCAGATGCTCGCGCCACAGGTGGTCGATCGTCTGCAGCACCACCGAGCGTTCGACATAGGTCATCACCTCGGGGCCGAAGCGCTCGGCGCGGTCGGCGGCCGCCTTGTCGGCTTCGGCGGTGATGCGCTCGCGGACCTCTTCCTCGGCGATGCCTTCTTCCTTGGCCCATTCCTCGATCGGGAGATCGAGGTTGAGCGACTGGATCACGCCTTCCTTGAGGCCAGTGACATCCCACTGCTCGGCATAGGCGTTTTCGGGGATGTGCTTGGCGACCAGATCCTCGATCACGTCGTGGCGCATTTCGGCGACCGTATCGGTCAGGCTGGTCGCGTCCATCAGCTCGATGCGCTGCTCGAACACCACCTTACGCTGGTCGTTCGACACGTCGTCGTATTTGAGCAGGTTCTTGCGGATGTCGAAGTTGCGGGCCTCGACCTTCTTCTGCGCCTTTTCCAGAGCTTTGTTGATCCAGGGGTGGACGATCGCCTCGTCTTCCTTGAGGCCGAGCTTCTGCAACATGCCGTCCATGCGCTCGGAACCGAAGATGCGCATCAAATCGTCCTGCAGCGACAGGAAGAACTTCGAACGGCCCGGATCGCCCTGGCGGCCGGAGCGGCCGCGCAGCTGGTTGTCGATGCGGCGGCTTTCGTGGCGTTCGGTGGCAAGCACGTAGAGGCCGCCGCCGGCGAGCGCCTTTTCCTTGAGGCGGGCAACGTCCTCGCGGATCGCCTTTTCCTTGGCGTCGCGCTCGGGGCCTGCCGGCATGTCGGCCAGTTCCTCGGCAATGCGCATGTCGGCGTTGCCGCCGAGCTGGATGTCGGTGCCGCGGCCGGCCATGTTGGTGGCGATGGTGATTGCGCCTGGCTTGCCGGCCTGGGCGACGATCGCCGCCTCGCGCTCGTGGTGGCGGGCATTCAGGACCTCGAAGTCCTTGAAGCCGTCCTTGCGCAGCCGCTCGGCCAACTGTTCGGATTTCTCGATCGAGGTCGTGCCGACCAGCGTCGGCTGGCCCTTGGCGTTGGCTTCCTTGATCTCGCGGACGATCGCCTTGTACTTCTCCTCGACCGTCCGGTAGACCTCGTCGTCCTCGTCGATGCGGCTGACGGGCAGGTTGGTCGGAACCTCGGTGACGTCGAGATTGTAGATGTTGCCGAACTCTTCCGCTTCGGTCAGCGCCGTACCGGTCATGCCGGCGAGCTTTTCGTACATGCGGAAATAATTCTGGAAGGTGACGGAAGCCAGCGTCTGGTTTTCCGGCTGGATCGACACGTGTTCCTTGGCTTCCAGCGCCTGGTGCAGGCCTTCGGAGAAGCGGCGGCCCGGCATCATGCGGCCGGTGAACTCGTCGATGATGACGATTTCGTCGTCCTTGACGATGTAGTCCTTGTCTTTCTGGAACAGGCGGTGTGCCTTGAGCGCATTGTTGACGTGGTGGACCAGGGCGACGTTTTCGATGTCGTAGAGCGACTCGCCCTTCAGCAGGCCCGCCTCGCGCAGCATGTTCTCCATCTTCTCAGTGCCTTCTTCGGTGAAGATGGCAGTCTTCTGCTTCTCGTCGACCTCGTAGTCGGACGGAACCAGGTGGAGAAGGAAGGCGTCGACCGTGTTATACATTTCCGAACGGTCCTCGAGCGGACCGGAAATGATCAGCGGCGTGCGGGCCTCGTCGACCAGGATCGAGTCGACCTCGTCGACGATGGCGAAGAAGTGGCCGCGCTGCACCATCTGGGCGCGCTCGTACTTCATGTTGTCGCGCAGATAGTCGAAGCCGAGTTCGTTGTTGGTGGCGTAGGTGATGTCGCAGGCATAGGCCGCGCGGCGCTCTTCGTCCGACAGTCCGTGCACGATGATGCCGACCGAAAGGCCGAGGAACTTGTAGAGCCGGCCCATCCATTCGGCGTCGCGGCTGGCGAGATAGTCGTTGACGGTAACGACATGCACGCCCTTGCCGGTCAGGGCATTGAGATAGACGGGCAGGGTTGCGACGAGGGTCTTGCCTTCGCCGGTGCGCATCTCGGCGATGCCGCGGCCGTGCAACACCATGCCGCCGATCATCTGGACGTCGAACGGACGCATGCCAAGCGCGCGCTTTGCGCCTTCGCGAACCGTGGCGAACGCCGGGATCAGCAGGTCGTCGAGGGTTGCCCCGTTGGCAAGGTCCTGACGGAACTGCTCGGTTCGCGCCCGAAGCTGGTCGTCGGTCAGCGCCTGCAGTTCATTTTCCAGTGCATTGATCGCTTCCACCCGGGGTCGGGTCGATTTGACGCGACGATCGTTGGAGGAACCGAAAATCTTACGGGCGAGACCGCCGAGACTGACCATCAAGTGGCCCTTTCAATTCGAATGAAGCCGACTGTCCGCCGGCCGAACCTGCCGGGGACAAGGCGGTGGCAGGTTCAACGCGAAAAGCGCCCGGAAAACGGTTCTGGACGCGAAGACGATGGACAGATAAGAGGGGGCACAACTTATGTCAACGTTGCAGAGAGCCTGCCGAAGACGCCAAATTCCGCCACATTCAGGTTGATTTGGAAGTGCGTCATCCCCCCATCGGAGAGTTTAGATGTCTTTTTCGTTCCGTAGCGCCTCGCTTGCCCGCGTCGGGCTTGCAGCCGGGCTCGTGGCGCTGTCGTCGCTGCCTCTCGCCGCCCAGGAAGCTGCTGCGCCAGCAGCCCAGCCCGCGGCTCCCGCAGCGGCACCGGTAGATCCCAACACGATCGTTGCCACGGTCAATGGCCAGGACGTCACCGAAGCCGACATCTCGCTGGCCGAAAGCGACCTCGGCGCCCAATTTGGCCGCCTGCCGCCGGAGCAGCGTCGTGCCGCGGCGCTGTCGTCGATCATCGAAATCAGGCTGATGGCGGCCCAGGCCGTGGAAAAGGGTCTCGACAAGGACGCCGACTTCCAGCGCCGCATGGCCTTCCTCGACCAGCGCGCGCTGCATGGCGAACTCGTCGAGAAGGAAGTCGCGGGCAAGGTCACCGACGACGAGATCCGTGCCCGCTACGACAAGGAAATCGCGGCCCAGAAGCCGGTCAACGAGGTTCATGCCCGCCACATCCTGGTCAAGACCAAGGAAGAGGCGGACGCCCTGATCAAGAAGCTGGATGGCGGCGAGGATTTCCAGAAGCTTGCCAACGAAAACACCACTGATCCGAGCGGCAAGACCTCGGGCGGCGACCTCGGCTTCTTCGGCCCCGGCCAGATGGTGCCGGAATTCGAGAAGGCGGCTCTCGCCCTCGAGGTCGGCGCCTACTCGAAGGAGCCGGTGCAGACGCAGTTCGGCTGGCACATCATCAAGGTAGAGGACAAGCGCTCGCAGCAGCCGCCGGCCTTCGACGCGGTCAAGGAAGAGGTCAAGTCGCTCGTCATCCGCGAGAAGTACATCGACCTGGTCAAGCAGATCCGCGCCGCCGGCAAGGTCGAAGTCACCGACCCCGAGCTCAAGAAGGCCATCGACGCCATCGACGCATCGAAGTAGGCCCTTTCAACTCGATTTCAGAAGGGCGGCGTCAGTTGGCGCCGCCCTTTTTGTTTGCGACGCTCGCAGTTTGACCATCTGGCGCGTTCTCACCTCGCCGGTGGCTGAATGACGTTGGGTCCGATGGTCGCCAAATTGGGACTTCTCAGGGGGTGCTGAGCGGAGTGCCCCGTTTCCAGGAGCATCGCATGCCGTCTGCCGACCTGATCCTCGCGTTCCTTGCCACGGCGGCAATCTTCGCCTTCATCCCCGGACCGGCCATGCTCTACGCTGCCGCCCAGACGATGGCGCGCGGGCGCCGTTCCGGTTTCATGGCTGCATTGGGCATCCACATTGGTGGCTATGTGCATGTCGTTGCGGCTGCCGCCGGGCTGTCATTCCTGTTCCACGCGGTTCCGTGGCTCTACATGGCGGTCAAGCTTGCGGGCGCCGCCTATCTCGTCTGGCTGGGCATTTCGATGTTCCGCGGCCGCAAACAGGGCGATTTCAACCCCTCCGGCATGGGACAGAAGTCCGGCCGTCGCGCCTTCGTCGAAAGCGTCGCAGTCGAAGTGCTCAACCCCAAGACGGCCATCTTCTTCATGGCCTTCCTGCCGCAGTTCATCGACGCATCCGCGACTTTCCCGGTCTGGCTGCAGTTCCTCATCTTCGGAATTCTGGTCAACACCATGTTCACGGTTGCCGACATTGTCGGCGTTGTGCTGGCCGGCCTCCTGATCGGCCGCCTGCAGCGCTCGAGCCGGGCGCAAAGGCTTATGCGGCGCGCCGGCGGTGCAGTGCTTGTCGGTCTCGGCGTGCACATCGCGCTCCAGCGCAGCTGAATCGCCCGGCGGCGTTGCAGCCAGTCTTCAGCGATGCCTCAAGCTTCAGCGATGCCTCAAGCCTTGATGCCGTTCACGATCATGCGGATCGCCCGGCGCAACGTGGCGTCGTCCTCATCCAGCCGGCCAGTCAGCAGGTGCACCCAGGCGTAGGAAGCGACCATGTCGGCGACCTGTTCGGGGTCGACATGTGCTGCGACCTCGCCTCGCGCCTTGGCCCGGGCGACGATCTTGCCGGTGTTGGCCCTGCGCCCGGCGGCATATTCGGCCAGCGCTTCGGCTGCTGAAGCATCCGACTGGGCCTCGGCCAGCAGAGAGCGGAAGATGCCGCCAGATGGCGTCTCGCGCCAGTGGACGAACAGGCTCCTGGCAAAGCCGAACAGGTCTTCCTCGATGCTGCCGGTGTCGGGATAGTCGATGTCGCGCTTCTGGCGCTGGTAGACCTCAAGCAGCAGCGATGCCTTGTTCGGCCACCAGCGATAGATCGTCGGCTTGCCGGCGCGGGCACGGCGCGCCACGGCCTCGATCGAGAAGCCCGCATAGCCGTTTTCGATCAGCACCGCCTCGGCCGCTTCCAGGATCGCGTCGGCGCTTTCGGGGCTGCGCCGTGCGCCGATCGATTTCCGCGCCGCGTCTTGCTCAGTGCTCATCTCGTTCTCCGGTTCGTCGACAAATCCATACACCAGCTCTTGACGAAACGAAACGGCCCGTTTTATATAACGAAACGTTTCGTTCCGATGGAGATTGGAAATGACTGCCTCCCAAACCCGCTTTTCCCGCCCGCGCTTCGCCCTGATGGTCCTGATCGGTGTCTATCCGCTGATCACGGTCCTTCTTTACGTCGTCATGCCGCTGACCGATGGCTGGACGATCTGGCAGCGCACCCTGCTGATTGCGCCGCTGATGGTGGCGACGATGATCTGGGGGCTGATCCCCGCCGTCCAGCGGCTGTTCCGCGGCTTCCTCAATCCGGCGGTGCATTGAGGCTGGACCACGCCTTCGTGAGGTGAAACGCCTTGCGAAGCCTCGCGCTATCGGGCAAACGGTGCCAACCCTCACCGTTTCCCGAGCCCGCAGAGGTTCCCTGATGTCGACTGCCGTTTCCCCGCTTGCACCGAAAAAATATCCCAAGATGCCCGCCATCGATGGCGTCCGCATTGCCACTGCCGAAGCGGGCATCAAGTACAAGGGTCGCACCGACGTGGTGGCCATGGTGTTCGACGAAGGCACGGCGGCGGCAGGCGTCTTCACCCGTTCCAAGTGCCCCTCGGCACCGGTCGATTTCTGCCGCCAGAACCTTTCGGGCGGCAAGGCGCGTATTCTGGTCGTCAATTCCGGCAACGCCAATGCGTTTACCGGCAAGAAGGGCCGCGAGACCACCACGCTGACCGGCCAGGCCGCTGCCAAGGCCGCCGGCTGCACGCCTGGCGACGTCTTCCTCGCCTCCACCGGTGTCATCGGCGAGCCGCTCGACGCCGGCAAGTTCAGCCATTTGCTTTCCGGCATGGTCAAGGACGCCAGGTCCGACCAGTGGATCGAGGCCGCCAAGGCGATCATGACCACCGACACCTATCCCAAGGTGGTGACCGCGACGGTCAAGCTCGGCGACACCGACGTCACCATCAACGGCATCGCCAAGGGCGCAGGCATGATCGCGCCCGACATGGCGACGATGCTGTCCTTCGTCGCCACCGACGCGCCGATTGCCGCTGACGTGCTGCAGGACATGCTGTCGCGCGGCACCGCCAAGACCTTCAATGCGGTGACCGTCGACAGCGACACCTCGACGTCCGACACGCTGATGCTGTTTGCCACCGGGGCCGCGGCCAAGCGCGGCGCGCCGAAGATTTCCGATCCCAAGGATGCGCGCCTCGGCGCCTTCCGCCGTGCGCTCAACAAGATGCTCAAGACGCTTGCGCTTCAGGTCGTGCGCGACGGCGAAGGCGCGCGCAAGCAGGTCGAAGTCACCGTCACCGGCGCCAAGTCCGCGCGTTCGGCCAAGCGCATCGCGCTGTCCATCGCCAATTCGCCGCTGGTCAAGACCGCCGTAGCCGGCGAGGACGCCAATTGGGGCCGCGTCGTCATGGCCGTCGGCAAGGCTGGCGAGCCTGCCGACCGCGACCTGCTGTCGATCTGGTTCGGCGACAATCGCCTTGCCCACAATGGCGAGCGCGACCCTGGTTATTCGGAAGCGGCGACCTCGGCCTACATGAAGGGCGACAACATCGTCATCCGCGCCGACATCGGTCTTGGCCGCGGCAAGGCGACGGTATGGACCTGCGACCTGACCAAGGAATATGTTGCCATCAACGGCGACTACCGGAGCTGACAGCAGCGTGAACCAGAATCGCCCGTCGCACGAACTCGCAATCGTCCGCCGCTATGAGGCGGCGGGCTTTCGCGCCTGGCCGGCGGCGGCGGTGCATTATGACGGCACCTGGCTGGTGCGGCTGACGGCAGGGCATCCGGCCAAGCGGCTCAACTCGGTCAACCCGCTCGACCCGGCCGACATCCGCAACATTCCCGACCGCATCGCCCGCGCCAGCCGCCGCTTCGAGGCCTATGGCCGGCCTCTCACCTTCCGCATGTCGCCCTTGTCGGGGCCGGCGGTCGCCGCCCATCTCGATCGCGAGCGCTGGAGCGTCTTCTCCGAATCGATGGTGATGCGCCTGTCGCTCGACGACGGTGTCGTCGAAAACGCGATGGACCAGATCCCGCTCAAGGACATCGGACGCTTCGTCAGCGCCTCGATGGCCGTTCACGGCCTCGACCCGTCGCTGAGGCCCGGCCTGTCCGAGATCATCGGCGCCATCCAGCCGGAAGCCGGCCTGTTCGTGCTCGAGCAGGACGAGCAGCCGGTGACGGCTGCAATCTGCGTCCACGACACCGACCTTGCCGGCCTGTTCGAGATCGCCACGACCGAAGCCGAGCGCGGCAAGGGCTTCGGCCACCGGCTGATCCTGTCGGCGCTCAAATGGGCACGCCTCAGGGGCGCGCGCCAGGCGTGGCTGCAGGTCGAAGCCGACAATGTCGGCGCCATCCGCCTCTACTCGAAGATGGGCTTCAAGGAAGTCTATCGCTATCACTATCGCCGCCCGCCGGAGGCCTGACTTGACCCAACAGGGAAAACGCCTGCTGCTCGTGGCCGCCTGCGCGCTCGTCGATGCCGATGGCCGGGTGCTTCTGGCCCAGCGGCCCGCGGGCAAGCAGCTTGCCGGCCTGTGGGAATTTCCCGGCGGCAAGGTCGAACAGGGCGAGACGCCGGAGGAAACCATCGTGCGTGAGATGCGCGAGGAGATCGGCATCGAAACCAAGATCGCCTGCCTCGCACCGCTGACCTTCGCCAGCCACACCTACGAAGACTTCCATCTGCTGATGCCGCTCTATGTCTGCCGCCGTTTCTGGGGCACGCCTGAGCCGCGGGAAGGCCAGGTGCTGAAATGGGTCCGGCCCAAGCAGATGCGCGATTACCCGATGCCGCCCGCCGACGAGCCGCTGATACCGTTCCTGATCGACCTGCTCTGACGCGTATCAGTCAGCGTTAAGTCAAAGTTTATCCAATCGTGAAAAATTGAGTGGCCGTCGCGTGCAATGTGCGGCGACATGGGTTTTCGCGGGGGACGTGCCTATGCAGGCTGACAAGGAGTGGGATCTCATCCGCCCCGAACGCCAGTCCTCGGCCGCCAGGGCCAGCGCCGGCATCTTGCGTGTCGCATTGCTGTTCGGCTTTGCGGCCGTAGCGCTGGCGCTCATCGCCACGCCCTATCTCGACAGCCGCACGCGCCCTTGGATCGGGCAGGCGCGCTTCGACGGACTCGACTACACCGCGACAGGCTCCGTTGGCCGCAATGCCAGCTATACGCTGCGCCGCAGCGTCCTGCAGGACACACCGCAGGCGGTATGCGTCATTCACGACAACGGCCGCCGCAGCGGCCAGTGCTGAGGATGTGCCGCGTGCGCTTCACTGCACGTTAAGGCTATGCCATTAACCTTTCTTAATCTGTCGCCGCTATGTTTTTGACCAACGACACGGGTGGACGCGACCGATGATAAAGCGATTTCTGAGGGACGAGGGGGGTGCCACGGCGATCGAGTATGGCCTCATTGCTGCTCTGATTGCAGTGGTGATGGCCGGCGGCTTTTCGCAGATGGCAGAGCAGCTCAGGCTGCTTTGGGGCGACAACAACAAGGACATTCAGCAAGGCCTGAATAGGCATTGAACAGGCATAGCCTGAACCGGGCTATTTCTTGCCCTCCTCGCCAAGCACCCTGGCGAGCGAAACCTGCGCCGACCCCGGCTTGAGCGGCTTTTGCTGCGACGGGTCTGGCGCCCATCCCGACAGCCAGACGAACGAAAAGCTCGCCCGCACGCGCCCGTCGGGATCGGAAAAGCGCTCGGCATAGATTTCGGCCGCGCGCTGGAACAATCGCCGCGTCGCCGGTTTTCGCGACCGGTCGGCGAGCGCGCTCGTTACGCCCATTGCCCGCAAATCCGCCATCAGCCCGAACATCGTGTCGTAGCGCACCGTTACCGTCTCGACGTCGGCCACGGGCAGGGCAAGTCCCGCCCGTTGCAGCAGCCCGCCGGCGTCGCGCACGTCGGTGAAGGGGATGACACGCGGGCTCGCCCCGCCGGTCAGCTCGGTTTCGGCCGCCAGCAGGCTTTCGCGCAATTCGGCAAGCGTTCCCGCACCCGCCAGCACACCCAGGAACAGCCCGTCCGGCTTCAGCGCACGCCTGATCTGGATCAGCTGGCCGGGAATGTCGTTGGCCTCCTGCAGCGCCAGCAGCGATACCGCGAGGTCGATGCTTGCCGGCTCGAGCGCAATGGTCTCGGGATCGGAGACGATGCCCGGACCGCCGCCGAGAAAGCTCTTGTCGGCCTCGACCCGGACCAGTTCGGCCACCTTGCCGCTGGCTGCCAGCACGGCGGTCGCCGCCGGGCTGACCGAGAAGATCGCGGCACCCCGTTCGAACTTGCGCTCCACCGCGGCCAGCCTGTCGGCTAGGTCTTCAGCGGCGCGCGCCATCAGGAAATCCGCGCCGGCAATGGCTTGCGCCACTGCGCGCCGGCGGTGGGCGATCACGAGGCTGGCGTCAAAGATCGGTTGCACGGGCGATGTCCTTCCTTGCCGGGTTTCTGTTATGGTCGCCCGACCCAAACCTGTCGTGGCCGATCCGATGCCGGAGATCAAGAGCCTCGCTTCCGCTGTCGCCACCTGGCCGGCGCGCTTGTTGTTCCCGCCGGTTTGCGCCGGCTGCCGGCGGCAGGTGACGCAGCCAGGCGCCTTGTGCGGTGCCTGCTGGCCCCGGCTTCGCTTCCTTGAAAAGCCATGGTGCGAGGTGATGGGCACGCCGTTTGCCCACGATTTCGGCGCCGGCTTCCTGTCCGCCGAGGCGATCGCCAATCCGCCGCCCTTCGCCCGTGCCCGCGCCGCCGTTGCTTATTCCGGTGTCGCCCGGCGCATGGTCCAGGGCCTCAAGTTCCACGACCGCACCGATCTCGCGCCATGGATGGCGCGCTGGATGCTGCGCGCCGGCACTGAACTGGTCGCCGATGCCGAGGTCGTGGTGCCGGTTCCGCTGCATTGGCGCCGCTTCTTCTGGCGCCAGTTCAACCAGTCGGCGGAGCTTGCCCGCACCATTGCCTCGCTTTCCAGCCTGCCTTTCGCGCCCACCGCCGTGCGCCGAGTCAAGCGCACTCGCCAGCAGATCGGCCTTGGCCAACGTGAGCGCGAAGACAACGTCCGGGCGGCCTTTGTCGTTCCGCCCGAGGCGGAGATCGAAATCCGCGGCCGGCGGGTGCTTCTGGTCGACGACGTCTACACCACCGGGGCCACCGTTTCGGCCGTCACCCGGGCGCTCAGGAAAGGCGGCGCGCGCAGTGTCGACGTTCTGACATTCGCGCGCGTGCTGCCTGGGGACTTCCGGCCCGACGATGCAGACCCTATATAGTCGACCAAGGATAACGGGTTTCTGTCATGGTCGATGTGACTATCTATACGCGCATGATGTGTGGCTACTGCACTGCGGCCAAGCGCCTTTTGGAGCGCAAGGGCGTTGCATTCACCGAGCATGACGCTAGCTTCTCGCCTGAGCTTCGGCAGGAAATGGTCACGCGCGCCAACGGCCGCGCGACGTTCCCGCAGATTTTCATCGGCAACACCCATGTCGGCGGTTGCGACGACCTGCATGCGCTCGATGCGCAAGGCAGGCTCGATCAACTTCTCGCTGCCGGCGCATAGACCTGAGGACGGACCATGGCGATTTTCAAGGCGGCAGCGGTGCAGATGCGTTCGGGCAAGGAGCCGGAGCGCAACGCCCGTGATTTCGAGGCCCTGGTGCGCGAGGCTGCCGGACAGGGTGCGACGTATGTGCAGACACCCGAGATGACCGGCGCCATCGTCGGCGACAAGGATGCCCGTGCCACGGCCTTCACCTCGGAGGATCGCGACCTGATCGTGGCCACCGGCCGCAAGCTCGCTGCCGAACTCGGCATCCACCTGCATGTCGGCTCGACGGCCATCGTGCGGGCCGACGGCAAGCTCGCCAACCGGGCGTTCCTGTTCGGGCCCGATGGTTCGACGTTAGCTGTCTACGACAAGATCCACATGTTCGACGTCGACCTCGACAATGGCGAGAGCTGGCGCGAATCCTCGGCCTACGAGCCGGGCACGGAAGCCGTCGTCGCCGACACGGCGCTCGCCAGGATCGGCTTTGCCATCTGCTACGACCTGCGCTTCCCGCAACTGTTCCGCGCCGAGGCGCTTGCCGGTGCCGAGGTGCTGACCGCGCCTGCCGCCTTCACCCGCCAGACCGGCCTAGCCCACTGGCATGTCCTGCTGCGCGCCCGCGCCATCGAAAACGGCGCCTTCGTCATCGCCGCTGGCCAGGGCGGCAAGCATGAGGACGGCCGCGAGACCTTCGGCCATTCGCTGATCATTGACCCGTGGGGCCGCATTCTTGCCGAGGCCGCCCATGACGAGCCCGGCGTCATCGTCGCCGAGATCGACACCCAGCATTCGGCCGATGCACGCAAGAAGATCCCCAATCTCAAGAATGCGCGCGAATTCAGCGTATCGCTTCGTGGCACGGGCCAGGGAGCGCTCCGGGGAGCCGCATCTTGATACGATTTTCCCTCCATTGCGACCGCGCGCATGACTTCGAGGGCTGGTTCCGCAGCAACGACGACTTCGAAACCCAGCGCAAGCGCGGTTTCGTCTCCTGTCCCGAATGCGGCTCGCAGAAGGTCGAAAAGGCACTGATGGCGCCAGCCGTCTCGACCTCGCGCAAGCAGGAAAAGGTTGCGCTCGCCATGGGCGAGCAGCAGCGCAAGATGATGGCAGCGCTCAAGGACCTGTCCGAGAAGGTGCGTGAAAACGCCGAGAATGTCGGCGACAAGTTCGCCGAGGAAGCGCGCAAGATCCATTTCGGCGAGACCGAGGCGCGCGGCATCTATGGCGCTGCGACCATCGAAGAGGCCAAGGGCCTTGCCGAGGACGGCATCGAATTCATGCCGCTGCCGGTTTTCCCCGACGACCGGAACTGACTGGGAGACGTTTCCTTCTCCCCCTGTGTGAGACGGCTATTACTTGCCACGCCCTAGGGTCTGGTGACTGACCTGCGCCCTTGTGGAGCGGAGAGTGTCGGGGATCCATGCCGTGACCTTTCCACCGCAATTCCGGTGCAGACCAACTGCAAATCGATCCGAGCGCGCGCTCACGGACTGGCGTCGCGTCCCGCCACCCAAGGCTTGTTACAGAAGACCCCAGCTAGTGCCGAGAAACTCGCAACCTCACCCACCCGCCAGATCAAACGCCTTGCGCAACGTAACCGGCGCCATGTTGCGCCAGGCCGTCACCACCGCGCTGCGCAATGCCGCCTCGTCGGCTGTTGCCAGTATCACGCGGGTCCAGCCCTGCTTGCCCCAGCCGCCGTCCACCGGCTGAAACAGTGCCGGTTCACGGCCGCACATCATCTCCTGCTGGTCGCGCGTCAGCTTGACCACGGCGTTGCCGTCTTCGGGCAGGGTGGCGAAGACACGGTCGCGGACGCGGAAGTCGGGCTTGCCGAAATGCGATTTCTCGGTCGCCGCGGGCAGCTCCAGGGCGATCCGTCTGACATTCTCGGGTGTCATGGCTCCTCGATCCCGATGTGGCGAGTTCACCACTTTAGGGTTCCGGACGGACGGCGCAAGTTTCAAGCGCTCTGCTGGCGCAACGGCTATCGGGCTCGCTCGACGCCTGATCCCGAACGTCGCTGGAAACGGGGAGCGGCGGCCTCAGGCCGCCTTTTCCGCCAGCACCATGTAGTTGACGTCCATGTCGCGGGATTTCTGCCAGCGATCGGCCAGCGGGTTGTATGTCACCCCGGTACGGTCGATGGTGGCGAGGCCGGCACCGGTGAGCGCCTTGTCCAGTTCTTCCGGGCGCACCAGCTTGCCGTATTGGTGGGTGCCGCGCGGCAGCCAGCGCAGCACATATTCTGCGCCGACGATGGCGAGGCCAAGCGCCTTGAAGGTGCGGTTGATGGTGGCAACGAACATGATGCCGCCGGGCTTGACCATCTCGCCGCATTTCTTGACGAACAGCTCGACGTCGGCGACGTGCTCGACCACTTCCATGTTGAGGATGATGTCGAATTTTTCGCCCGCATCTGCGAGGTCTTCAGCCGTGGTGGCGCGATAGTCTACCGTCACGCCGCTTTCGGCTGCGTGGATCTTGGCCACTTCGATGTTGGTGGCCGAGGCGTCCGCCCCCACCACTTCGGCGCCAAGGCGGGCCATCGGCTCGCACAACAGGCCGCCGCCGCAGCCGATGTCGAGGATGCGCAGGCCCTCGAAGGGCCGTGCGGCATGGGTGTCGCGGCCGAAGCGTGCGGCGACCTGGTCGCGGATGTAGCCCAGGCGGATCGGGTTGAACTTGTGCAGCGGGCGGAACTTGCCGTTCGGGTTCCACCATTCGGCGGCGAGCGCCGAGAACCGCTCGACTTCTCCGGCATCGATGGTCGATGGGCGGGGATCTGGCATTGCTGTGGTCTCCTTCGAGCGCAAGGAAGTCGGGTCTGGCGCGGGGATTGTCAAGGCGACAATTCCGCTGCGGTTCGACACTGCATCGAAATCCACGCGCCGACTTTGCGCGCCGGCAAAAAAAATCGCGCTGATTTGTCTGGCCGGGCGTCCTTGCGGAATGCGCGTGTTTTGGCTATGCAGGCCGCGCATTCGGCACCGTGTCGCAGACCGGTGTTTTCACTCATTTTCCGGCCCCCTCGGGGCCGGCGTTTATGGTAAGGGCATTTCGCTTCTATGGCGCGCATCGTGATGAAATTCGGCGGTACGTCCGTCGCCGACATCGCCCGAATCCGCAACGTGGCGCGTCATGTCAAACGCGAGGTTGACGCGGGCCACGAGGTTGCGGTGGTGGTTTCGGCCATGGCCGGAAAGACCAACGAACTGGTCGCCTGGACCCGCGACGCCTCGCCGATGCACGACGCACGCGAATATGACGCCGTGGTCGCGTCGGGCGAACAGGTAACGGCTGGCTTGCTGGCGCTCGCGCTGCAGAACATCGGCGTCAATGCGCGGTCCTGGCAGGGCTGGCAGATCCCGATCAAGACCGACAACTCCCATGGTGCCGCCCGCATCCTCGACATCGACGGCTCGTTCCTGGTCAAGCGCTTCCAGGAAGGCCAGGTCGCCGTCGTCGCCGGTTTCCAGGGCATCGGCCCGGATAACCGCATCGCCACCCTCGGCCGTGGCGGCTCCGACACCAGCGCCGTCGCCATCGCTGCGGCGGTGAAGGCTGATCGCTGCGACATCTACACCGACGTCGATGGCGTCTATACTACCGATCCGCGGATCGAGCCCAAGGCGCGGCGGCTGTCGCGCATCTCGTTCGAGGAAATGCTCGAAATGGCCTCGCTCGGCGCCAAGGTGCTGCAGGTCCGGTCGGTCGAACTCGCCATGGTGCATCGCGTTCGCACCTTCGTGCGTTCTTCCTTCGAAGATCCGGATGCGCCCGGCATGGGCGACTTTCTCAATCCGCCTGGAACGCTCATTTGTGACGAGGAAGAAATCGTGGAACAGCAGGTCGTCACCGGAATCGCCTACGCCAAGGACGAAGCTCAGGTCTCGCTGCGCCGGGTCGCCGACCGACCGGGTGTTGCGGGCGGCATCTTCGGCCCGCTGGCCGAGGCCAACATCAATGTCGACATGATCGTCCAGAACATCTCGGAGGATGGCAAGTTCACCGACATGACGTTCACCGTGCCCTCGGGCGACGTCAACAAGGCGCTGGCCGTGCTCGAGAAGATCCGCCCCGACATCGGCTACGATGCCGTCCAGCACGACGAGGGCATGTCCAAGGTGTCGGTCATCGGCATCGGCATGCGCAGCCATGCCGGCGTTGCGGCCACTGCCTTCCAGGCGCTGGCTGCCAAGGGCATCAACATCCGCGCCATCACCACGTCGGAGATCAAGATCTCGATCCTTATCGACGGCCCGTATACCGAACTTGCGGTTCGCACTTTGCATTCCGTCTACGGTCTCGATAAGCAGTAGTATCAAGGAGTCGAGCGTCACCGCGTTGCCGGCGTGCAGCATGTGCCGTGCCGGGTCCAAACCATTGGAGACGGTGAATGATACGTGACATGGCCGCTGGGCCACGCGTACTTCTGAAACGGCTCCGCGAATTGATGGCGGAGCCTCTCGAGCCACAGGAACGGCTCGACAGGATCGTGCGCGATATCGCCGCCAACATGGTGGCCGAGGTCTGCTCGCTCTACGTGCTGCGCGCCGACTCGGTGCTTGAGCTCTACGCCACCGTCGGTCTGAACCCGAATGCCGTTCACCTGGCCCAGCTGCGTCTCGGCCAGGGCCTGGTCGGCACGATCGCGGCGAGCGCCCGCGCGCTCAACCTGTCCAACGCCCAGGAACACCCCGCCTTCGCCTACCTGCCGGAGACGGGCGAGGAGATCTATCATTCCTTCCTCGGCGTGCCGGTGCTCAGGGCAGGGCGCACGCTCGGCGTGCTGGTCGTCCAGAACAAGACCATGCGCCACTATCGCGACGACGAGATCGAGGCGCTCGAAACCACCGCCATGGTCATCGCCGAGATGATTGCGTCGGGCGACATCGGCCGGCTGAGCCGGCCCGGCCTCGAGCTCGACATGTCGCGCCCGGCCAGCTTTACCGGCATCGCCTTCAACGAAGGCGTCGGCCTTGGCCATGTCGTGCTGCATGAGCCGCGCATCGTCGTCACCAACCTGTTCAACGAGGACAGCGAGGAGGAGCTGCGCCGGCTCGAGGATGCGCTCGGTTCGCTGCGCCTGTCGATCGACGACATGCTGGAGCGCCGCGACGTCGCCTTCGAGGGCGAGCATCGCGAGGTTCTCGAAGCCTACCGGATGTTTGCCAACGACCGCGGCTGGGTGCGCCGCCTCGAAGAGGCGATCCGCAATGGCCTGACGGCCGAGGCTGCGGTCGAAAAGGTCCAGAGCGACATGCGCGCCCGCATGCTGCACATGACCGATCCCTATTTGCGCGAGCGGATGAGCGATTTCGACGATCTCGCCAACCGCCTCCTGCGCCAGCTGATGGGCCGCGGTCCCGAGACGATCGCCGCATCGCTGCCCAAGGACGCCATCATCGTCGCGCGCTCGATGGGTGCTGCCGAACTGCTCGACTATCCCCGCGACCGGCTGCGCGGCCTGGTGCTGGAAGACGGTGCGCCTACCAGCCACGTCGTCATCGTCGCGCGCGCCATGGGCATTCCCGTCGCCGGCCAGATGAAGGGCGCCGTTTCCATGTCGGAAAACGGCGATCCGATCATCGTCGACGGTGAGGAGGGGGCGGTTCATCTGCGTCCGCAGCCCGATCTGGAAGCCGCTTACGCCGAAAAGGTGCGCTTCCGCGCGCGTCGGCAGGAACTCTACCGCGAACTGCGCAAGAAGCCGTCCGAGACCAAGGACGGCGTCAAGGTCGACCTGTTGATGAATGCCGGCCTTGCCGTCGACCTGCCGCAGCTGGCCGAGGCGGGCGCTGCCGGCATAGGCCTGTTCCGTACCGAACTGCAGTTCATGGTCGCCTCCACCTTCCCGCGCGCCGAAGCGCAGGAAAAACTCTACCGCGACGTGCTCGACATCGCCCGCGGCCGCCCCGTCACCTTCCGCACCATCGACATCGGCGGCGACAAGGTGCTGCCCTATTTCAAGGGCTCGGTGCAGGAGGAAGAGAACCCGGCGCTCGGCTGGCGCGCCATCCGGCTCACCCTCGACCGTCCCGGCCTGCTGCGCACCCAGGTCCGCGCGCTGCTCAAGGCTGCCGGCGGGCGCGAGCTCAAGGTCATGCTGCCGATGGTCACCGAACTCTCGGAAATCGCCCAGGCACGCGAGATCATCGACCGTGAGGTGCGCCACCTGTCGCGCTTCGCCCACCATCTGCCGACGAGCCTCAAGCTCGGCGCGATGATCGAGGTTCCGTCGCTCCTGTGGCAGCTCGACGAGTTGATGCAGGCGGTCGACTTCGTCTCGGTCGGCTCCAACGACCTGTTCCAGTTCGTCATGGCCGCCGACCGCGGCAACACCCAGCTCGCCGACCGCTTCGACCCGCTGTCGGTGCCGTTCCTCCGGGTGCTCAAGCAGATCGCCGATGCCGGTGCGCGCAACCACACGCCGGTCACGCTGTGCGGCGAACTCGCCGGCAAGCCGATCTCGGCGATGGCACTGCTTGGCCTCGGCTACCGCTCGATCTCCATGTCCCCGGCCTCCATCGGCCCGGTCAAGGCGATGCTGACGGAACTTCCTCTCGGCGAGCTGAAATCCTTCCTCGACGACAACCTTTCCGGTCCTGCCGCCAACCTGCCGATGCGCGCGTTGCTCCAGGCCTTTGCGGACGACCGTTCCATACCCCTATGATCAGCCTGCCCCACGACAGAATGAACCAGGTCGTCAAGCGCTTCGACATGCTCGAAGCACAGATGGCGGCTGGCCCGGCCCCCGACGTCTACGTCAAGCTGGCGTCTGAATATTCCGACATCCAGGACCTTGTTGCCAGGATCCGCGAACTGCGCGGCGCCGAGCAGGAACTCGTCGATCTCGAGGCGATGCTGTCCGACAAGGGCACGGATGCCGAGATGCGTGCCCTCGCCGAGATGGACAAGCCCGAGGTCGAGGACCGCATCGAGGCGCTGCAGCGCGAAATCCAGATCCTGCTCCTGCCCAAGGACGCGGCCGACGAGCGCAACGCCATCCTCGAAATCCGCGCCGGCACCGGTGGCGACGAGGCCGCCCTGTTCGCCGGCGACCTCTATCGCATGTACGAGCGTTACGCCGCCTCGCGTGGCTGGCGCTTCGAGGTGGCCTCCGCCAGCGACGGCGATGCCGGCGGCTTCAAGGAAATCATTGCCACCGTATCGGGCAAGGGCGTGTTCGCCCATCTGAAGTTCGAATCCGGCGTCCACCGCGTCCAGCGCGTTCCGGCGACCGAAGGCAGCGGCCGCATCCACACTTCGGCCGCGACGGTTGCCGTCCTGCCGGAGGCCGAGGAGGTCGACATCGACATCCGCCCCGAAGACATCCGCATCGACACGATGCGTGCCTCGGGTTCGGGTGGCCAGCACGTCAACACGACAGACTCGGCGGTGCGCATCACCCACCTGCCGACCGGCATCATGGTGGTCCAGGCGGAAAAATCGCAACACCAGAACCGTGCCCGCGCCATGCAGATCCTGCGTGCGCGCCTCTACGACATGGAGCGCAGCCGCGCCGACGAGGAACGCTCGTCGTCGCGCAAGTCGCAGGTCGGCTCGGGCGACCGCTCCGAGCGCATCCGCACCTACAATTTCCCGCAAGGGCGGCTGACCGACCACCGCATCAACCTGACGCTCTACAAGCTCGACCGCGTGATGATGGGCGAACTCGACGACGTCGTCGATGCGCTGATCGCCGACCACCAGTCGAAGCTTCTGGCCGACATGGGCTCGGATGGCTGAGCGTCCGCTCGGCGAACTCCTGCGTCATGCGCGCCAGCGCCTTGCCGACGCCGGCATCGCGGACGCGGCATTCGATTCCCGGCTGCTCGTCGAGCATTTCTCCGGCACGACACGCACTGACGCGATCTCTTCGCCCGACAGGATCGTCGGGCAGGTCGCTGAAATCGAGGCAGCACTCGACCGCCGACTTGCCGGCGAGCCGGTACACCGCATCCTCGGCTATCGCGATTTCTACGGCATGCGGCTCAGCCTCTCGGCCGAAACGCTGGAGCCGCGCCCGGACACCGAGACGCTGGTCGATGCGGTGTTGCCCTTTGTGCGCGAGACTGCGGCGCGCGACGGCATCTGCCGTATTCTCGATCTCGGCACCGGCACCGGGGCCATTGCGCTTGCGCTGGTCACCCAGGAGCCGCGGGCCGTGGCGACCGGCGTCGACGTCTCCGACGATGCGCTGGCGACCGCTGCGGCAAATGCCGGGCAATTGGGGGTCTCGGCGCGCTTTTCGGCAAAAAAATCCGACTGGTTTTCAGAGATTGATGGCCGGCACCATTTAATCGTCTCAAATCCTCCCTATATATCCTCATCAGAGATCGAGGATTTGCAGAACGAGGTTCGCAATTTTGATCCGCGCCGCGCGCTCGACGGTGGCCCGGACGGTCTTGAGCCATACAGAACGATAGCGTCGGGTGCTGCGCGCCATCTTGAGAAAGATGGCCTTGTCGGGCTCGAAATCGGGCGCGACCAGCGACGCGACGTGACCGAAATATTCGAGCAGGCCGGTTACCATTTGTTGGCCCAGCACAAGGACTTGGGCGGCAACGACCGGGTGCTCGTGTTCCGGCGCTGACCACCGCCAAACGGCTCTAAAAAAACCGCTTGGCAAGGAAAGTGAATGCCGCTAGTTTCCGGCAACCGGATGAGACGAAGCAGGCAGTGCTGTTAACGATTCGGTTTCCTTCGAAACTAGCTGCCTTCTTGCGTAGACGACGCTCTAGCTTCGTGCGGGGATCGTCCGGCAAGTGACATGAAACCGAGACAGGATGGCATGTGGCGCCGACGCAAAGATGTTGCGGGCGATCACGGGCGGAAAGATACGAAACGGCAGGCCGCCTAAGTGCCCCCGTTCGGATGAATTCAACACAAAGAGAATCTGATGAGGCCACAACAGCAGAACAGGCGCATGCGCGGTCGTAACAACAACAATAATAACAATAGCAACAACAATAATAATAACAGCAACCGCAAGGGTCCAAACCCGCTTACGCGCAACTACGAGAGCAACGGTCCGGACGTAAAGATCCGTGGCTCCGCGCAGCAGATCGCCGAAAAATACGCCACGCTGGCGCGCGACGCGCAAAGCTCTGGCGATCGCGTGATGGCCGAAAACTACCTTCAGCACGCAGAGCACTACAACCGCATCATCGCTGCCGCCATGGCGCAGATGCCGATCCAGCACCAGCAACAGAGCCGCGACGAGTTCGACGGCGACATGGACGACGAGCGCGACGATGACGGCGTTGGCAACAACGTTGCCGATCAGCAGGCGCAAGTCCAGCAGCCGCAGCAGGAGCCGGTCGCAAACGGCACTGGTCCGCAGCCGGAGATCGAAGGCACGCCCGCCGAAGTCGCCCTCAATCCAGAGGCAGCCGGCGAAGGTCAGCCGCGCGAAGGTCGCCGTGAGCGCCGTCCGCGTCACGAAGGCCGCCGTCCCGAGCGTCGCCAGCCCGACCAGCAGGCTGAGGCCGCTCAGGCCGAAGCTCCGCAGGTCGAAGCCGCTGCCGTCGAGCAGCCGCAGCCGGAAGCAGCGGTCGCCGAGGCAGCACCTGCCGTTGAAGCGGCCGAGGGCGAAGTTGCCGCGGCACCGCGTCGTGGCCGTCGTCCGCGCCGCGGCGAACGCGCCGCTGCGCCGGAAGGCGAGGCCGCTGCCGAGGCACCGGTGCCCGAAGGCGGGCTTGCCGTAGCCGACAGCTGATCAGCACGCCGACATCGTCGGAACATTGAGAATAGAAGGCGGCGGGAGCCAGAAACTCCCGCCGCCTTTTTTTGTTTTTTGACTTCGATCAATACGTCTTGAGGGATATCGTCCTACTCACCATATCACGCTCAGTTGGGTCCGGCCCGTTTGGGCGGATCCGTCACCTTGAGCCAGACCGGTGCCGCAAAGCGGGCCGGGTACGGAATGGAGACATCGAATGAACCCTGAAAAGTATTCCGAACGCGTCCGCGGTTTCATCCAGTCGGCGCAAACGATGGCGCTTTCGCGCAGCCATCAGCAGTTCACCCCCGAACATATCCTGAAAGTCCTCATCGACGATGAGGAAGGCCTTGCCGCGTCGCTTGTCGAGCGCGCCGGCGGCCGCGCCCGCGACGTCAAGCTCGGCGTCGAGGGGGCGCTCGATGCGCTGCCGAAGGTCGAGGGCGGCAACGGCCAGCTCTACATGGCCCAGCCGCTTGCCAAGGTGTTTTCGACCGCCGAGGACCTGGCCAAGAAGGCCGGCGACAGCTTCGTCACCGTCGAGCGCCTGCTGACCGCGCTCGCCGTCGAAAAGTCGGCCAAGACCGCCGACATCCTTGCCAAGGCCGGCGTCACCGCGCAGGCGCTGAACCAGGCGATCAACGACATCCGCAAAGGCCGTACCGCCGACTCGGCCAGCGCCGAGCAGGGTTATGACGCATTGAAGAAATATGCCCGTGACCTGACGGCCGACGCCCGCGCAGGCAAGCTCGATCCGGTCATCGGTCGCGACGACGAGATCCGCCGCACCATCCAGGTGCTGTCGCGTCGCACCAAGAACAACCCGGTGCTGATCGGCGAGCCCGGCGTCGGCAAGACGGCGATCGCCGAAGGCCTGGCGCTGCGCATCGTCAATGGCGACGTGCCGGAGTCTCTCAAGGACAAGCAGTTGATGGCGCTCGACATGGGTGCGCTGATCGCTGGCGCGAAGTATCGCGGCGAGTTCGAGGAGCGGCTGAAGGCCGTGCTGTCCGAGGTCACCTCGGCTGCCGGCGGCATCATCCTGTTCATCGACGAGATGCATACGCTGGTCGGCGCCGGCAAGGCCGATGGCGCGATGGATGCGTCCAATCTGCTCAAGCCAGCGCTGGCGCGCGGCGAGTTGCACTGCGTCGGCGCCACCACGCTCGACGAATACCGCAAGCATGTCGAAAAGGACGCTGCCCTGGCCCGCCGCTTCCAGCCGGTCTTCGTCTCGGAGCCGACGGTCGAGGACACCATCTCGATCCTGCGCGGCCTGAAGGAGAAGTACGAGCAGCACCACAAGGTGCGCATCTCGGACTCGGCGCTGGTTGCTGCGGCCACGCTGTCCAACCGCTACATCACCGACCGCTTCCTGCCCGACAAGGCGATCGACCTTGTTGACGAGGCCGGGTCGCGGCTGCGCATGCAGATCGATTCCAAGCCGGAAGCGCTCGACGAGATCGACCGCCGCATCATGCAGCTCAAGATCGAGCGCGAGGCGCTCAAGCTCGAGAAGGACGAAGCTTCCCGCGATCGCCTCGACAGGCTCGAAAAGGAGCTGGCCGGCCTCGAGGAGGAGTCGACCCGGGTGACGAGCCAGTGGATGGCCGAGAAGGAAAAGCTCGGCCTTGCCGCCGACCTCAAGGGCCAGCTCGAAGAAGCGCGCAACGAACTCGCCATCGCCCAGCGCAAGGGCGAGTTCCAGAAGGCGGGCGAGCTTGCCTATGGCCGCATCCCCGAGCTTGAAAAGAAGCTGGTCGAGGCCGAGGCGCTCGAAGGCCGCGGCACGATGGTCGAAGAGACCGTGACGCCCGACCATGTCGGCCATGTCGTGTCGCGCTGGACCGGCATTCCGGTCGACAAGATGCTCGAAGGCGAGCGCGAGAAGCTTCTGCGCATGGAAGACGAGATCGGCGTCCGCGTCGTCGGCCAGGGCGAGGCGGTGCAGGCGGTGTCCAAGGCGGTGCGGCGTGCCCGCGCCGGCCTGCAGGACCCGAACCGGCCGATCGGCTCGTTCATGTTCCTTGGCCCGACCGGCGTCGGCAAGACCGAGCTCACCAAGGCACTCGCCGACTATTTGTTCGACGACGAGCACGCGCTGGTGCGCATCGACATGTCGGAGTTCATGGAGAAGCACTCCGTCGCCCGGTTGATCGGCGCGCCTCCCGGCTATGTCGGCTATGAGGAAGGTGGCACGCTGACCGAAGCCGTGCGCCGCAGGCCCTACCAGGTGATCCTGTTCGACGAGATCGAAAAGGCGCATCCCGATGTCTTCAACGTGCTCTTGCAGGTGCTCGACGACGGCCGCCTGACCGATGGTCAGGGCCGCACCGTCGACTTCCGCAACACGCTGATCATCATGACGTCGAACCTCGGCGCCGAGTATCTGGTGGCGCTGGGCGAGGGCGAGGATGTCGACCAGGTCCGCGACGAAGTCATGGGCGTGGTAAAGAGCGCGTTCCGGCCGGAGTTCCTCAACCGCATCGACGAGGTCATCCTGTTCCATCGCCTGCGCCAGCAGGACATGGGCAAGATCGTCGCGATCCAGCTCCAGCGGCTGGAAAAGCTGCTCGCCGACCGCAAGATCACGCTCGACCTCGCGCCCGACGCGATCGAGTGGCTGGCGCACAAGGGCTACGACCCGGCCTATGGCGCACGTCCGCTCAAACGCGTCATGCAGAAGGAGCTGCAGGACCCGCTCGCCGAAAAGATCCTCGGCGGCGAGATCCTCGACGGTTCGACCGTCAAGATCACCGCAGGCTCGGACCGGCTGAATTTCCGCTCCAAGCCGACGGTGGTGAGCGAAGAGGCGGCTGCGTAATGTGATGAACTGGCCCTTGCTGGAAACAGCAAGGGCCAGTTTCAAATCGCCTCAACCGCAACGAGATCACGACCGTTGGCGGCGTTTTCGGCCCGCAGGTAGGAGCGTGAGAGAATGACCGCAGTCATGACGATCTGGTAGCTGCTGATGGCTGTGGCAATCATCGCGCTGAGCAGGAGGCCGAAATCAAAGCCGCCTGCTGCCGGGAAGTAGGAGTCCCCTGCGCCCAGCATGTTGGCTGCGGCTGCGATAGCCAGGATCTGTACAACGCTCAAGAGGCCGAACGACACGAGCAGCCGAGGGAATGCATAGAAAAAACTCATTCTGCCGCGGCGCCCGGCGGCTGCAAATGTTTTGTCGCTCTGCATGACGATGGCGGGCAGCATGGTTCCCCACTTTGCGAAAACCAGGGCTGCCGACAAAAGCAGTACCAAAACTGCCGTGGCAATGAGGCTGGTCCTTCCCCAGTTGTTTGCAGACAGGAATATGACCAGGGCCAGCATTGGTGCGCAGGAAATTACGCCCAGGACGATTGTGCGGAACACGAAGCTGCCGATGTATCTTGGGCTCTTGCTTTGCAGTTCACGCATGGCGTCTGCCGTGCCGAGGCGGGACAGAACCGATAAATGTGCAGGGATTGCCAACATCGCGGATGCGAACGTCAGCGCGATGGAGCTCGCGGATGTATTCTCCATTTTTTCTTCGATCATCAGGAAAACCACGATCATCGCGCAATACGCCAGGACGTAAATGATCTCTTTCTTCATGATGCGTAGCGACGTGGACCAGATGTTGCCGCCGTTTTCCATCGACGATTTTCCTTTGTGCGCACCGGGACTAATCACACGGCATCGTGAAAGTAAAGTTAGCTTCCATTGCGGAATAATTGAAAGAATTGCGGGGGGGTATCGTGACCATGACACTCGACGAATACAATGGCTTCTGCGCCTCGCTGCCGCATACGACCCATGTCGTGCAGTGGGGCGGTGCGCATGTCTGGAAGGTCGGCGGCAAGGTCTTTGCCATCGGCGGCTGGAGTGACGGCGCAGGGCTCGCCGTCTCCTTCAAGGTTTCCGAGATGGCGTTCGACATCCTGAAGGAGCAGCCGGGCCTGAGACCCGCGCCCTATCTTGCCTCGCGCGGCATGAAATGGATCCAGCGCCAGACCGGCGAAACCATGGATGACCGGGGGCTGCGCGACTACATCGGCGAAAGCCACCGGCTGATTGCGGTGAAACTTCCCAAGGCAACCCGCCAGCTGCTCGGGCTGCCGTCTAGAACCTAGCTCGCCCTGCCCAGCCGCTGCCTGCGGCCGGAAATGACCGCAAATGCCTGCAAAGCGGCCATTTTCATGCCCTGTTCATGTTGGAAGGGTTAGCAGATCGTTATTGGATGACGGTGGACAACAGTGATTCCACCGTGACCGCCTTGGCGGCGGTCGAGATTCGGAGAGATTTGGCGACCATGTTGCGCAAGATCGTTGTGCTTTCGGCCATGGCCACCGGCCTGTCGGCCCTCCAGGCAATGGCCGCGGTGTCGCCCACCGGTGAAGCCGCGCCGCAACGCGTGGAGAGGGACCCGCAGGCCATCCGCCTCGCCCAAAGCGAGGACGTCGAGATCTTCTACGACGGCCGCGGTAACCGCGTGCTGGTCGATCCCTATACCGGCAAGGTCATCGCCGTGCAGCCGCCGGAGACGCGGCTCAACCGCCAGGCGCTGCGCCGCGAATTGCGCCGCCAGGAGCTTCGCCGCGACTACCGCGAGGGCGACGTGCTGATCGGGCCGGCCGACGACGGCTATTATTCCGACGATGCGCCTGCCGTTCCGGCCGACCCCAACGACGACTATTACGACGACCCCAACGCCTTCCCCGATGCGCCGGGCGGTCCGCGCGTCGTTGCGCGCGAGCCGCTGCAGAGCCCCGACGACCAGCCGGCGCTGCCGTCGACGCCGCGCATCACCGAACAGCCGCTCGAGCCGTCGATCGCGGTCAAGGGCCGCGAGGACGTCGCCGCCCTGCAGATCCTGCTCGACCGCGCCGGTGCTTCGCCCGGCGTCATCGACGGGCGCTTCGGCTCCAATGTCGACAAGGCGCTGGCCGCCTACAACGAGCTGACCGGCACGAGCCTCAAGTCGACCGACGCCGAGGGCATCAAGCAGGCCCTGGCCGAGACCGGCGGCGACGCCTTCGGCTCCTACACCATCACCCCTGAAGATGCCGCCGGCCCGTTCGTCGCCTCGGTTCCGGCCGACTACAGCGAAAAGGCCAAGCTCGAGCGCATGAGCTTCACCTCGGTCACCGAAATGCTGGCCGAGCGTTTCCACATGGACGAGAACTATCTCAAGGCCCTCAACCCGGAGGCCAATTTCAACCGCCCCGGCACTATCGTGAAGGTCGCCAATTTCGGCAAGCTGGTGAACAAGCCGGTCGCGCGCATCATCGCCGACAAGAGCCTGAAGCAGGTCCGCGCCTACAATGCCGAGGGCCAGCTGGTCGCCGCCTATCCCGCGACCATCGGGTCGAGCGACACGCCGTCGCCGACCGGCATCCACGCGGTGTCGCGGGTCGCGCTCGATCCCAACTACACCTACAATCCCAAGATCAATTTCAAGCAGGGCGAAAACGACAAGGTGCTGACCATCCCGCCGGGGCCGAACGGCCCGGTCGGCTCGGTCTGGATCGCGCTCGACAAGCCGACCTATGGCATCCACGGCACCCCCGACCCGTCCAAGATCGGCAAGACCGAGAGCCATGGCTGCGTGCGCCTGACCAATTGGGACGCGCGCGAGCTCGCCAAGATCGTCAAGTCGGGCGTGCCGGTCGAGTTCATGGAATAGGGCGGTAACGGCCAAGCTTGGATTCCCTTGCGTCAACCTGTAGCCTGAAGCTGCAGGCTGGGTGCAGAGGGAGCCGGGCGCATGCGACTACCCGCAGACTGGTTTGTTCGCCGCTGGAAGAGCTGGGTTGTTCTTTCGGCCATGACGCTCGCGCCGGGCCCGGCCCTGGCTCAGACGGTCACGCCGGAACAAGTCACGCCCGAGCAAGTGACTGCCGCGCTGTCAAAACTCGAGCAGCAGGCCGAAGCCGTCGTTGCCGATGGCGGCGTGCCGGCCCTCGCCATCGGCGTCGTGCATGATGACGAAGTCGTCTACCTCAAGGGATTTGGACTGCGCGAGGTAGGCAAGCCCGAAGCGGTCGACGCCGACACCGTGTTCCAGATCGCCTCGTTGTCCAAGCCGGTTTCCTCCACCGTCGTGGCGGCGCTGCTCAGCGAGGGGCTCGTTTCCTGGGACTCGAGGATCGTTGACCTGGATCCGGCCTTTCGGCTTGCCGATCCCTATCCGACAAGCCAACTCACCATCCGCGACCTGTTTGCCCACCGCAGCGGCCTTCCCGGCACGGCCGGCGACGACCTCGAGGACATCGGCTACGACCGCACGGAAATCCTGCGCCGCTTGCGGTTCGTCGCACCGTCGTCGAGTTTTCGCGCCGGCTATTCCTACAGCAATTTCGGGCTGACGGAGGGGGCTGTCGCGGCGGCCAAATCGACAGGCAAAGCGTGGGAAGACGTCGCCGAGGAAAAGCTCTACCGCCCGCTCGACATGACATCGACCAGTTCTCGCCATGCCGATTTCGTCAAGCATGCCAATCGCGCCGCTCTCCACGTCAAGATCGGCGGTGCATGGGCAGCAAAGGTCCAGCGTCAGCCGGACGCGCAGGCGCCCGCCGGCGGTATCAGTTCCACCGTGCGCGACCTAGTGCAGTGGGTCCGTCTCGAACTCGGCAACGGGGTCTATGGCGGAAAGACGCTGATCGCGGCCGATGCGCTGGATCAGACCCATGTCCCGCTGATGACCCGCGGCAGCAACCCTGTCACGGGCGGGGCTTCGTTCTACGGTCTTGGCTGGAATGTCGAGTTCGGTCGTCATGGCCTGAGCTGGGGCCATGCCGGCGCTTTCAGCGTCGGTGCGCGCAGCCTGGTCACGCTGTTTCCGAAGCAGAAGCTCGGTATCGTGATCCTCGTCAACGCTTTCCCGACAGGCGTGCCTGAGGGATTGTCGGACAGCTTCGCTGATCTCGTCTTCGATGGAAGGGTCGACAAGGACTGGGTGAAGTCGTGGAACACGGTCTTCGACGGCCTGTTTGGCCCGGCTGTCGCGGCTGCCAAGGCGACGTACGCCACGCCGCCGTCGCCGGCCACGCCAGCATTGCCGAACGGAGCCTATGCGGGCCGTTATTCCAACGATTTCGTCGGCGACGCCGTGGTTTCGGGCGCGGAAAACGGCCTTGTGCTTCAGGTCGGTCCGGATGGCGCCCGATCCTATCCGTTGACGCATTTCGACCGCGATCTTTTCCTGGCTTTTCCAAATCCGGAAATGCCCGACATGCCTTCGGCAGTCCGCTTTGCCATCGGGCCTGACGGAAAGGCCTCGGCGGTGACGATCGAATCGCTCGACGAAAACCACCTTGGCACCCTCAGGCGTGCTGACCGCTGACGAGGGACATGGCCGGGCATGAACCGGTCAAGACCGCAAGGAACACAGGGCACCTGGATGAAGATACGCGCTGAACGGCCCGAGGATGTCGACACCATACGGTCGCTCACTCGCGCCGCATTCGCCGATGCTCCGCATTCGAGCCAAACCGAAGCGGCCATCGTCGACGCCTTGCGCGATGCCGGTGCCTTGACGCTGTCGCTGGTCGCCGAAGACGATGGCGAGATTCTAGGCCACGTTGCGTTCTCGCCGGTGACCATCGGTGGCAAGGACCTCGGCTGGTACGGCCTCGGGCCGGTTTCAGTCTGGCCCGACCGGCAGGGCAGGGGCACCGGCCAGTCCCTCATCCGCCACGGGCTCGAAGCGCTGCGGCAATTGGGAGCCAAGGGCTGCGTGCTTGTCGGCGATCCGGCCTACTACAGCCGCTTTGCCTTCGTCGCCGACCCCGACCTTACCTATGGCGACATCCCATCGGAGTATGTCCAGCGGCTGGCATTCGGCGACGAGGTTCCCAGCGGCGAGGTCGCTTTCCACGAAGGCTTCGACGCGAGTTAGTGCACGCTTGCCGCCTCCCTTGCGACGACCTCGACCAGCCGGTCGAATCCCGTTCCTGTGCCCGAGATGCGCGCCGCCATGGCGTCGGCAGGGCCGAGGAACGCCAGTTGCTCGGTGAACCTCATCCGCGTCTGCGCCCCTTCGGGCAAAAGCTCGATGGTCGCAAGCGAAGCGGAGATCCGCTTGCCGGCATGGCTCATTTCGAAGCCGTAGATGATGCGCTGGCCGGCCGCGATGTCGAAATAGTCGGCGCGAAATGCCAGCTCGGTGCCGTCGGGCATGCGCCAGCGCTTGGCCTCGATGCCGCCGACACGGAAATCGAAGCTGTCTTCGAGCACGGTCCAGTCGGGATGGCAGTCGTTCCAGCGCGCCTTGAGCTCCGGCTCCGACCAGAAACGAAAGGCATGCCGGGGGCCAGCCGGCAGTTCGCGCTCGATGACAAAGGTGGTGTGGGCGACGGATGACGCGGTCATGATCGGTCTTGCTCCTCGGGCATTTCGTTCATCGCCTCGACCAGGCGATCGAAGGCCTGGTTCATGGCCGTCTGACGCTTGCGCACCCACTCGTCGATGGCGGCGAACGCCGCCGGCTGCATGTTGTAGGTCCGCGTCCGTCCAACCTTGCGCGACACGACGATGCCGCCGTCCTCGAGCACCTTGAGATGCTTGAGAGCGGAAGGCAGCCGCATGTTGGCCGGTCCGGCCAGTTCCTTGACGGTGGCCGGGCCGATGCTCAGCCGCTCGACCATGCCGCGTCGGCCGGCATCGGCGAGGGCGGTGAACATGCGATCCAGTTGCTGCGGGTCCATCATCGCCACACTCCACCGGCATGTCGTCTAGTCATGCAGAAACCTCTCCGGCATCGCCTCGCGGTAGGGGAAAAACTGGAAATAGGGGCGTGCCTCGGCAAGCGTGCGCTTGATCGAAGGGCGCGCGACAAGCCGCTCGAAATAGGCGGCGAGATTGTGCTGGCCGCTGGCGAATGGATGCGCGATCGAGGCGAAGAACAGTCCCGGTGCGGCTGCGCAATCGGCGATGGTGAAATCTTCGCCCATCGCCCAGGTCTTGCCCGCCAGCTGGGTCTCGATCATCGCATAGGCAGTGTCCAACGTGCGCCGGGCGTCGGCCACGCCGAACGGATCGTTGCTGCCTTCGGGGCGAATCCGGTCGGTCACGATCTTCTGCATTGGCACGCTGACGTAGAGGTCGAAAATGCGCTCCCACAGCCGGGCGTCGAGCCGCTTGTCGGCGTGAGCGGGCAGCATCGGCACCGGGCCCGGATAATGCTGCTGGAGATATTCGATGATGATGCCGGTCTCAGGCACGGTGCGGTCGCGGGCATCGTCGCGCAGCACCGGAATCTTGCCGACCGGCCACTTCTCCAGCAATGCCGCCGCCGAGCCAGGATCGCCGAAGTCGACGGTTTCGGCCTGAAACGGCACGTCGTTCTCGTAGAGCGCGATCAGCACCTTGTGGCAGAACGAGGCGAGGGGGTGGCTGTAAAGCGTCAGCGCCATGATGCCGGGCGACTCCAATGGTTTCTGTTTGCGGAAACTATCTTATCGTCGGGAGATTGGCAAGGGAAAGTTTCCGATTGCGGAAAGTATAGGGCTTTGTTCTCGGGTGACAGGTGTCGAACGTGGAGAGGTTTTCCACGCTTTCGCTTTTTTCTGAGATCAATCGCCACGCAGAAGCTCTCGCAACATCTCCTCAGTCGCGATCCTTCACCGTCAGCTAGACGGGACGGTCACGGCATGGATCCCCGGGTCTCTGCAGTTCGCTTCGCTCCTGCTCCGCCCGAGGATGACGACGGCATTGGTGGGGGACGCTAGTCGCCAAGGGCAGCGATTGGCAGGAATGCAGGAATTTGGCTGCAGTGAAGCGCTTGCTGCCAGTTACCGACGTCCGCGATGTGCCGCGAGCCCCAACGCCATCGTCATCCTCGGGCGGAGTAAGAGCGAAGCGACGTGCGGAGACCCGGGGATCCATGCCGTGACGTGGCAACTGCCTCCGCGGCCCAATGCCGCCCAATTATTCGATGCACCCTGTCACCATCTGTCACCATCTGTCACCATCCCGCGTGGATAGCCGCGCCCCATTCTCCACGCCCCTCAAACCTCCCGTACAATCCACGCCAGTTCCTCCCGCGGGAACGCCGGTCGCGACGGTGGCATGCGGGGAGGAACCGGCGCCTCCGCTCGTGGGCTAACGTGGCTCATGATCCGGGGAGGTTCCGTCCAAGGGTTCCCCCTCGGGCACTACGGCCCGGGTGCGCTGGACGATGCGCTAGTGGGGGCATGGGCGAAAATGCCCGATGCCCCGGAAGCGGAACGGACGGGGACAGAAATCGCCGGCGGGACGCGAGGTTCGCGCCACGTACTCACATTCGGCAGGCACGGCCTCGCGCTCCGCTTCCCGAACTTTTCATGCGCAATGGCCAGACCGGAAACGGGGCGTGGCAGAACGGAGCGCGCCCCCTTCTCCCCTTGTGGGAGAAGGTGTCGCCGAAGGCGACGGATGAGGGGTGTTGGAAGAAATGAGAGGCTGCAGATGTGTCAGGGAATTTCGGAGATGTCGCACTCCGTCCAACACCCCCTCATCCGACCTCGCTTCGCTCGGCCAGCTTCTCCCACAAGGGGAGAAGGGAGGGTGTCCCGCTCCGGCCACCACGGGAGAACCCAATGTCGCCTGGCTGCCAGAATTCGTCTTCCTGGTCACTTCCCGCGCACCCCTCCCGCACATAGTCTCGCGCCATGGACACCACCGCCACCCCGCCTGCCCAGAACAACAACCACGTCTTCTGCCCGCCCGCGGCGCGGCGCTACGTGCTTGTCTCGGCGATCCTGGCATCGAGCATGGGCTTCATCGACGGTTCGGTGGTCTCGCTTGCCATGCCGGTCATTCGCGAGGACCTCGGCGCGTCGCTGGTCGATGCCCAGTGGATCAGCAACGGCTACATGCTGTTCCTTTCGGCGCTCGTCCTGCTCGGCGGGGCCGCCGGCGACGTCTTCGGCGTCCGCAACATCTTCGCCACAGGCATCGTCCTGTTCATGATCACCTCGGCCGCCTGCGCGCTCGCCGTCGACGCCGAGATGCTGATCGTCATGCGCGCGGCACAGGGCATAGGTGCTGCCCTCATGGTGCCGGGCAGTCTTGCCCTCATCGCCAAATCCTATCCCAACGCGACGCGCGGCAAGGCAATCGGCCAATGGGCCGCCTTCTCCTCGCTGACCACCGCGATGGGGCCGTTCGTTGGCGGCATGGTGCTGTCGTTCGGTGCCGATTGGATGTGGCGGCTGATCTTCGCCATCAACGTGCCGATCGGATTGATTGCGCTGACCATGCTGCTCACCAAGGTGCCGCAGGACCGTCCGTCGTCGAAGCGCCGGCTCGACATCGTCGGCGCGATCCTTGCGACCGCCGGCCTCGGCCTGATGGCCTGGGGGCTGACCGCCTTCGGCCTGCCGGTCGAGGCGCGGGCGGTCTCGCCCTGGGCCTGGATCGTCGGCGGCGCGGTCATCTTCGCCGTCTTCATTCTGTGGGAACACCGGGCGCGCGCGCCGATGGTCAAGCTCGAGCTGTTTGCCTCGCGCGCCTTCACCGGCGCCAATCTCTATACGCTGATCCTGTTCTTCGCCTTCAACGCGGTGCTGTTTTTCCTGCCGATGACGGTCGTCTCGGGCTGGGGAGCGAAGGAGTGGGAGGCGAGCCTGCTGTTCCTGCCGCTGTCCCTGTTCATCGCCGGCCTGTCGAGCTATTCGGGGCGGCTTTCCGATGCTATCGGACCGCGCTGGCCGCTGACCGTGGGGGCGGCAATCGTCGGCCTCTCCTATCTTGGCCTCGCCTTGACCATGCCGCTGATGATGCTGTGGCAGGTGACGTTCCCGATCCTGCTGCTCAAGGGGCTCGGCATGGCGATCGTCGTCTCGCCGGTGTCGGCAGCCGTGATGCGGGCGACGCCGGAAGAAGACACTGGTCTCGCCTCGGGCATCAACAATGCGCTGGCCCGTGCTGCAGGGCTGATGGCGGTAGCCTCGCTCGGCGCGGTCGCCGGCGTCGTCTTCGCCAACGTCGTTGGGTCTGCCGCACCCGGCGCGGAGTTCGGCGCCTATGTCCGCACGCCGCTCGATGCGGCGGCGGAAGCACTGCGGGTGGCGGCCACCAACGATGCCTTCGCGGCGATCGCTGCCATCTCGGCTGCGATGTGCTTCGTTGCGTCAGCGGTCGCCTGGTTCACGCAGCCGTCGTGGAAAAGAAAGACGCCCGCGGACAAGGGCGGCACTGTGCCGGCCGGTGCCGATGGATAAAATACGGCCGACGGCGTTTAGCACCTTGTTAAGGCCTTCAAGCCAGTCTCAACCTCTGGACAAGGTGGCAACGATGTCGGCATCCGATCAGCGTCGGCAGCAGCAAACGGGCGAGGCGACAGGCACCCGGTCAGCCGGCGCCGATTGGCGCCGGATGGCAGCGTTTGCACCTTGGTTGATACTCAGCGTCGCCTTGTTCGCTGTCGCCACGCGTCTCGAATTGTTCGAGCGCCTCTACGAGGCAACCCGAACCTATGAGGAATGGCAACTGGACGAGTTGCTGTCACTGCTGCTTAGCGCGGGCATCGTCGCGCTTGTCATGCTCGCCTTTCGCACCCGGCAGCTCTCGCGCGAGATCGCGCGGCGCGAAGCGGCGGAACGCCTGGCCCATGATTCCGCCCGCCACGACCCGCTGACGGGGCTCGCCAACTCCCGCCGGTTCCGCGAGGAGATCAAGTCGACCATCGGCAACGCTGAAAAGTTCTCGTCCGGCTGTGGTGTGATCTATATCGACCTCGACGGGTTCAAGCCGGTGAACGACACGCATGGTCATGCCGTCGGCGATGGCGTTCTGGTCGAGGTGGCGCGGCGCATCACCCAGGCGGCGCCGAAAGGGGCGACGGTGGCGCGGCTTGGCGGCGACGAATTCGGCGTGGTCGTCTCGGGCGTCGGCAATCCCGAGGCATTGCTCTTCCTGAGCCAGCGGCTGCAACGCGACATCGCCAAGCCGATCGAGATCGGTTTGCTGCAACTGACGGTCGGTGCCACGGTCGGAATTGCGGTCTTCCCGGACGACGGCAGCGACGCCGAGGCGCTGATCGCGTCGGCCGACCGTGCGATGTACATCGCCAAGCGCGCCAGGAGCGACGGGTTTGGCCGCGACGGCGCTGCCAGGGCAAGCGTCGCAAGCTGATCCTGCCGACGGCCGTCCGCAATATTCTGGAAAGACTTAGCCGCTGGCCTTTGCGGTGCTCGCCACCTTCAGCGAGTCCTTGCTCTCTTCCTTGAGAAGATCGTCGATGCGCTCGCGTTCAAGCTTGAAGGCGGTGAGGTCTTCGCCGGTCAGCACGCGGCCGGTGGGCAGGCGCACGCGCATCGGGTCGACCTTGGTGCCGTTGACGATGAGCTCGTAGTGCAGATGCGAGCCGGTCGACAGGCCGGTGGTGCCGACATAACCGATGACCTGGCCCTGGCGGACCCGCGCGCCCGGCGTGACGTTCGGGGCGATGCGGCTCTGGTGGTTGTAGGACGTCTCGTAGCCGTTGGCGTGGCGCAGGATCGTCTGTTTGCCATAGCCGCCGGCCCAGCCGGCCTTTTCGACGACGGCATTGCCGGCGGCGATGATCGGCGTGCCCGTCGGCGCCGACCAGTCGACGCCGGTGTGCATCTTGACGTAACCGAGGATCGGGTGCTTGCGGCCGCCGAAGCCGGAGCGGTACTTGCCGTTGGGCAGCGGGTTGCGCAGCAGGAACTGGCGGGCGCTGCGGCCGTCCTCGTCGAAATAGTCGACCGCGCCGTCGCCCATCTGGAAACGGTAGAAGTTGCGGGTGTTGCCGCCGAAATTCGCCGAGACATAAAGCAGCTCGGAATCCTCCGACGCCTTGTCGTCGCCGTCGGGCTGCGAGAAGAACACCTCGATGCGGTCGGCGGGATTGAGGCGCGACTGGAAGTCGACGTCTGAAGAGAGCAGCCGGACCAGCTTCTTGGTCATGTCTTGCGACATGCCGTAGGAATAGGCGGCCCGGTAGATGCCGTCATAGACGGTGGGCAGCGCGCCGCGCGCCGTCGTCGGCACGGTCGGCGTATCTTCGAAGGCGGTGGCGATCTCCGGATTCGGCTCCGGTTCGTCGCCGGGCACGAACTGGCTCTTGTCGTCGAGCGCGATGGTCAGGATGTGCTGGGTGCGGTCGTAGACGCTGGTGCGCACGATCTTGCCGACATCGCCGCGGACTTCGAGACCGACGCGCAGCACGGTGCCGGCCTTGAGGGCGGTGGCGTTGAGCAGCCGCGACACGGCATTCGCCATGCCGAGCGCATCCTCGCCGGCATAGCCGGAATCGGCCAGCGCATCGACGATCTTGCGGTCCTTCTCGAAGGCGATGATGTCTTCGGCATAAGACAGCGTCTCGGGGTCGACATCGGCGCGGCTGGCGACCGAGACGTTCTCGGGCACGATCTTGATGCCGTAGGAGCCGGCCAGCGTCTGGTCGGCGAAAGCGTCGCCGAAGCGCTGCGGGTCGACGTAATGCAGCGAGGCGACCTGGATGTCGCCCTCGGTCAGGTCGCCGCCGGCGTCGCGGACGACTTTTTCGACCTCGTTGGCCGAAAGTGCGGAGGTCTCGTCGAAGGCCGCGGTATCGATGGGGAAGTCGACGGTCTTGAGGCTCATCTCGCTCTCGACCTTGACGCCATAGATCTGGCCGGTCGCGGCAACGGCCACCGGCTGCGCCGGACCGTCCTCGGCAAACACCGTCAGCGGATCGAAGGCGGGATAATTGCGCGTGGTCGGGTGGCTGGCGGCGAGCGCCATCTTGATCTGCACGAACGGCATGGTGCGGATCACGTCGCGGTCGCCCTGCTTGGTGACCATCGACACTTCCATGCGCCGGCGGTCCTTGGCCTTGGCGATCTGGCGCAGCGGCGCGAGGCGCGTGGTCTTGGCCTTCTGGCCGGCGTCGCCACCGGCAGCAAGGGTTGCGAGTTCGGCGATCTCGGGCGGGGTGGCCAGTTTCTCGCGGCCGTCGAGCGCAGCGAAAAGTGCCACTCCCATCAAGACGGAGGAAGTCACGCCGGTCAGGAAGGTACCCGACAGCCAGCGCGCCGAGACCTCGCGACGGTCCGGGGGACCGGCGCGGCCATCCGCGATCAGCGGCGGCTCATTGCCGAGCTCGGCTATGGTCTGGTCCGTATCCTGCATCCAGTGCGGCTAAAATCCCCGACGCTTCGCGCCCGCTTGCTTTTAGTTGCCAAGACATTTGCCTGTCATGGCGCTCCAAGTCAACGAAGCCGCTCGTGCGGTACCGTCGAACTTGCCCTCTCTATATGTAAGTGGCGCACACAGACTCGTCCGCGCCAGGGCCGCATCGAGACATCTGCCCGCATTGGGGCGGGAATAGGGCTCCGGGCGGGGCGGGGAGTTTGTCCCTACCTCTCTATATAAGGCGGGATGGGACACCCCGCCGATCTGCCCGCATACTTTATACATATAGCGGCATACGGATATCGGGATTCCGAAGCTGCACGATCGCCTCGATGGCTGGCTGGCCTTGGCACGCTGTGAATCACCGCTAAATCGCCCCGTCGCCGAAAAATCTGCGTCGGCTAGATATTTTTCGGTGTTCGATTCCAGGTGATTTGGGGGTGTCTCGCGTCTTGCGAGCTGATTTGATTGGGCTTTTCGCGCCTGGATTGAAGGCTTTGTGCGGCGCCGGCTTGGTCTGCAGGGGGTGGGGACGGAATTCTTGGTGAGGTTACGCAGGGTCTTGTTGGTGTTTGGGAGTTTGTCGCAAAAAATTCGCAAAAGTTGGAAAAAGGTCGTTGACAGTTTGAA
>NZ_JACHOT010000001.1 GCF_014200015.1 Aminobacter niigataensis | reverse complement strand
CCGTGGAAGATCGCAAGGATGAGGATACGGGAGGTGGAGATAGGGTGGATAAACGTGGCCGGCTATCCACGCGGGATGCTGACAGATGGTGACAGGCAGCATCGGAATTTTTGGCTCTGATTGGACTGTGGCGGCTGCGTCAATTTCACGGCATGGATCCCCGGGTCTTCGCAGCCCTTCGCTGTCGCTCCGGGCGTTCGTCACTCGAAAAGCCAAGCAATTGGCTTTTCGTCCGCTTCGCGGACCGTTCCTCACCGCTACGCTCCTGTTCCGCCCGAGGATGACGAAGGCGTTGAGGCCGCAGCCAATCGCCAACGTCGGCGACTAGCATCTGCCCATTTGCCAACAATTTCCGCATGTTCCTGCCAGTCGCCGCCGTCTACGATTTGCGACGGGCTCAATGCCTTCGTCATCCTCGGGCGGAGCAGGAGCGTAGCGACGTGCGGAGACCCGGGGATCCATGCCGTGACATTGAAGCTGCCGCCACGGTTCAGAAAAATTGCGCGGACGGGGAAACTCTATCCCCCCACTCCAGCCCTAGTGCCAACTGATCATCCGGCTAAACAAGTGCGATGAGGCTCGGCCCTGCGAAGCCTCGTTTCCCGGCCGGCGTCGCAATGCGCGGTTAGCCAAAGGCCGAAACCCGTGCGCAGTCGGGCTTTTTTGCGCTGAACCAACTGCGGGGAGGCAGGATTTAGGTCCGCAAGAATTCCGCTACGTCGCGGAAAACATTGACGAACATCTCTTCCGTCAGCACACCCGTATTGGTGTTGTAGCGCGAGCAGTGATAGCTCGAAAACACCGCGAGATTGCCCACGTCGCAACGCACGCCGTGCTTGAACGGAACGGCGGCGACGCGCGCGCCAAGCGCACGCACCGTCGACTGGTGCCCGATTGCGCCGAGCGTCAGGATCGCCCTCAGATTGGGAAAGCGCGCGATCGTCGGCACCAGGAAGGTGCGGCAGGTGTTGATCTCGGCGCCCACCGGCTTGTTGTCGGGCGGCACGCAGCGCACCGCATTGGTGATTGCGGTGCCGATCAGTTCGAGGCTGTCGTCGGGCCGCGCCTCGAACTCGCCGCGCGCCATGCCGAAGCGCTTGAGGGTGGCGTAGAGCAGGTCGCCGGCATAGTCGCCGGTGAAGGGCCGCCCGGTGCGGTTGGCCCCGCGCACCCCCGGCGCCAGCCCGACAATGAGGAAGCGCACGGCCTCCTCGCCTTCCGGGGGCAGGAAGGAGCGGACGGGCGCGTTGTACCAGCCCGGCTCGCGCTGCCGCCAGCCGGCTATGAAATCATGCAGGCGCGGGCAGAGCGGGCAATCCCGGTCGGGATCGACAGGCAGGGGCGACGACAGCATCAAACGTCGTCGGGCGCCGGTTCGACCGGGTCGGCCTTGCGGACCGGACGTTCCGAGGGTTCGCGGCCGATATCGGCCTTGAGCGTCATCAGGTCGATGAAATGATCGGCCTGGCGGCGCAGATCGTCCGAGATCATCGGCGGCTGCGAAGCCATGGTCGAGATCACGCTGACCTTGCGGCCGCGGCGCTGCAGTGCTTCGACCAGCGTGCGGAAATCGCCGTCGCCGGAGAAGATGACATAGTGGTCGACGACATCGGCCAGTTCCAGGGCATCGACGGTCAGCTCGATGTCCATGTTGCCCTTGATCTTGCGTCGCCCCGTGGCGTCGGTGAACTCCTTGGCCGGCTTGGTGACGACCTTGAAGCCGTTGTAGTCGAGCCAGTCGATCAGCGGGCGAATCGAGGAGTATTCCTGATCCTCGACAAGGGCGGTGTAATAATAGGCACGCAGCAGGTAGCCGCGCTTCTGGAAGGTGGAGAGAAGTTTGCGGTAGTCAATGTCGAAGCCCAACGCACGGGAGGTCGCGTAAAGGTTGGCTCCGTCGATAAAGAGTGCGATTTTCTCGCGCGGATCAAACATAGGAAAATTTCCTTGTTGAAATAGGCTGTCGCCAAATACGTCGATATCGAGCGTCCGGTTTCTCCCCAAATCAATGACTTGCCCCATGCGGCAAATATCGCCCGCGGTGGATCATTCCAAGAGGGGCAGGGTTGTGAAGCGGTAAAATAATTGTGGGTGGGTTGGTGGCGCGACGCTGTCGCTTGGAAGGCAAAGCAGGCTTCACGCTTGAATTGCGCGGCCTTTCAGGTTAATGCACGCGCCAGCTTTCCGTCAAATCCATGCATGAAAGGGGCACTTCATGGCCCGCGTAACCGTTGAAGACTGCATTGACAAGGTCGACAACCGCTTTGAGCTGGTGTTGCTCGCCGGCCATCGCGCCCGCCAGATCTCGCAGGGCGCGCAGATCACGCTTCCCCGCGACAACGACAAGAACCCTGTCGTGGCGCTGCGCGAGATCGCCGACGAGACGCTTTCGCCAGACGATCTCAAGGAAGACCTGATCCACTCGCTGCAGAAGCACGTCGAGGTCGACGAGCCGGAGCCGGAGGCGCCCGAGGCTGCCGACCAGACCACGGCTTCCGCCGTCGACAGCGATGAGCCGGAAGAGAACATCAACTTCGACCGCATGTCGGAAGAAGACCTGCTCGCCGGCATCGAGAGCCTGGTGGCGCCCGAAAAGAGCGACGACTACTGAGACCTGTTGAGAATTCTACCCTGCCGGCCACCTGAGGCAGCTTTCTCCGCTTCCGGCAGGGCGAATTCCCAAAAAGGCCTCGCGTCGAGCTAAACTCGCGCCAAACCGGCCAATCGGCACTTCCGCGCCGCCATATCAGTGTTTATCTATGACATGCGTCGCAAGCCCTTGCGGCGCATGATTCATTTCGAGTTCCGGGAAGCCGCCCATGATGCGTCAGTATGAGCTTGTCGAGCGCGTCCAGCGCTACAAGCCTGACGTCAACGAGGCGCTGCTCAACAAGGCCTATGTCTATGCCATGCAAAAGCATGGCCATCAGCGCCGCGCCTCGGGCGATCCCTATTTTTCGCATCCGCTCGAAGTGGCGGCGATCCTCACCGACATGCATCTCGACGAGGCGACGATCGCGGTCGCACTGCTGCACGACACGATCGAGGACACCAGTGCGACGCGCGCCGAGATCGACGAGCTGTTCGGTCCCGACATCGGCAGGCTGGTCGAGGGGCTGACCAAGCTGAAGAAGCTCGACCTCGTCTCCAAGAAGGCCGAGCAGGCGGAAAACCTGCGCAAGCTGCTGCTGGCGATTTCCGAGGACGTGCGCGTCCTGCTGGTCAAGCTGGCCGACCGCCTGCACAACATGCGCACGCTGCACCATGTGCCGGAGAGCAAGCGCCTGCGCATCGCCGAGGAGACGATGGATATCTATGCGCCGCTGGCCGGCCGCATGGGCATGCAGGGCATGCGCGAAGAGCTCGAAGAGCTCGCCTTCCGCTACATCAATCCAGAGGCCTATCGTACCGTCACCGAGCGGCTGGCCGATCTCTCCGAGCGCAACAAGGGCGTGCTCGCCGACATCGAAAAGGCGCTGTCGGCGCAGTTCGAGAAATACGACCTCAAGGCGACGGTGAAGAGCCGGCAGAAGAAGCCGTGGTCGGTGTTCCGCAAGATGGAGACCAAGGCGCTGTCCTTCGAGCAGTTGTCCGACATCTTCGGCTTCCGCGTCGTCGTCGACGGCGTCGAGGACTGCTATCGCGCACTCGGCGCGATCCACACCACCTGGTCGATGGTGCCGGGGCGGTTCAAGGATTACATCTCGACGCCCAAGCAGAACGACTACCGTTCGATCCACACCACCATCGTCGGTCCGTCGCGCCAGCGCATCGAGCTGCAGATCCGCACCCGCGAGATGAACAAGATCGCCGAATACGGCGTCGCCGCTCATTCGATCTACAAGGACAACGTGCCCAAGACCAATGGCGTCGGGCACCAGATCTCCAAGGAAACCAACGCCTACGGCTGGCTCAGGCGGACGATCGAGCAACTGGCCGACGGCGACAATCCCGAGGATTTCCTCGAGAACACCAAGCTCGAGCTGTTCCAGGACCAGGTCTTCTGCTTCACCCCGAAGGGCATGCTGATCGCCCTGCCGCGCGGGGCGACGCCGATCGATTTCGCCTATGCGGTGCATACCGATGTCGGCGACACCTGCGTCGGCGCCAAGGTCAACGGCCGGGTGATGCCGCTGATGACCGAGCTCAAGAACGGCGACGAGGTCGAGATCATCCGCTCCAAGGCCCAGGTGCCGCCGGCGGCGTGGGAATCGATCGTTGTCACCGGCAAGGCACGCTCGGCGATCCGCCGGGCGACCAAGAACGCCATCCGCAAGCAATATTCGGGGCTGGGCACCCGCATCCTCGAACGTACCTTCGAGCGTGCCGGCAAGAAGTTCTCCAAGGACAGCCTGAAATCGGTGCTGCACCGGCTGGCGCGCAAGGACATCGAGGATGTTTTGGCCTCCGTCGGGCGTGGCGAGTTGGCCTCCAACGACGTCGTCCGCGCCGTCTTCCCCGACTACAAGGAAGAGCGCGTCACCCAGACGGCAAAGCCGCGCGAGGAAGGCTGGTCGAAGATCCGCAATGCCGCCGGCATGCTGTTCCAGATTCCGGGCCGTTCGTCGACGCCGCCGCGCAAGGAAAGCAAGCGCTGGGGGCCTGCGGTGCCGATCCGCGGCGTCAGCGGCGACCTGCCGGTGCGCTTTGCGCCCGAGGGTGCCGTGCCGGGCGACCGCATCGTCGGCATCATGCAGCCGGGCTCGGGCATCACCATCTATCCGATCCAGTCACCGTCGCTGATGGCCTTCGACGACCAGCCCGAGCGCTGGATCGACGTGCGCTGGGACCTCGACGAGGGCTCGAAGGAACGCTTCCCGGCGCGCCTGACGGTGACGGCGATCAATGCTCCGGGCTCGCTTGCCGACATCGCCCAGGTTGTGGCGGCCAACGATGCCAACATCCACACGCTGTCGATGGTGCGCACTGCCCCCGACTTCACCGAGATGCTGCTCGATCTCGAGGTCTGGGACCTGAAGCACCTGAACCGGCTGATCTCCCAGCTCAAGGACAACACCAGCGTCAGCGATGCCCGCCGCGTCAACGGCTGACGACAGGCAGGCGGCTGGACGCATGACAGGAAAGACGAAACCGATGCAGACAAGCGACGTCCTGGACATCTTCCGCTCGGCGGGTGCCGTGCTGGAGGGCCATTTCATCCTGACCTCCGGCCTGCGCAGCCCGACCTTCCTGCAGAAGGCGCGGGTGTTCATGCATGCCGACAAGACGGAAGTGCTGTGCAAGGCGCTGGCCGAAAAGATCCGCGCCGAAGTGAAGGGCGACATCGACTATGTCGTCGGACCGGCCATCGGTGGGCTGATCCCGGCCTACGAGACCTCGCGCCACCTCAAGGTTCCGGCGATCTGGGTCGAGCGCGAGCAGGGCACGTTCCGCCTGCGCCGCTTCGAGATCGAGAAGGGCGCTCGCGTCGTCATCGTCGAGGACATCGTCACCACCGGCCTGTCGATTCGCGAGACCATTGCGTGCCTGCGCGAACTCGGCGCCGAAGTGGTGGCAGCGGCCTGCATCATCGACCGTTCGGCGGGAAAGACTGATGTCGGCGTTCCGCTGATTGCCCTCGCCGAATATGAGGTGCCGGCCTATCCGGCCGACCAGCTACCGCCTGAATTGGCGGCGATCCCGGCGGTCAAGCCGGGCAGCCGGAATATCTGAGGCGGATGGCGGTGAGGCTGATCGCGCCCATCGGTGCAGAACGGGAAGCGGCGTTGCGGACGGCTGTCTTCTCCCCGTCCTTCACGGGGAGAAGATGCCGGCAGGCAGATGAGGGGCGGCGCAGACGTTGCCAGATTGCTCCTCACCCTTACCCTCTCCCCGTGAAGAACGGGGAGAGGAGGGCGTCCGCGTCGCGCCTCGCCGGTGAGACGTGCCGCTTAGGGCTGAACCTATGATCATCGGTATCGGCAGCGACCTCGTCGACATCAGGCGGATCGAGAAATCGATCGCCCGTCACGGCGAGCGCTTCATCCAGCGCATCTTCACCGAGGTCGAGCAGGAGAGGGCCGAAGGGCGCCGCGGGCGCATCGCCTCATACGCCAAGCGTTTCGCCGCCAAGGAAGCCTGTTCCAAGGCGCTCGGCTGCGGCATCGCCGAGGGCGTGTTCTGGCGCGACATGGGCGTGGTCAACCTGCCGGGCGGGCGCCCGGCGATGGAGCTGACGGGGGGAGCTGCGAAGCGGCTGGCAACGATGCTGCCGGGCGGGCATCGCGCGGTGGTGCACCTGACCATCACCGATGATTTTCCCCTCGCACAAGCCTTTGTGATCATCGAGGCGGTGCCGGTCGAACAACCGCCACTATCTTAGGGTTTTGGCGGCGGCTGGGACATTGCCCCGGCGGCGGCGAGCCCTTATACCCATCGCGACCTACAATCGAGGACGACATGAGCGTGGCTGAAAAACAGAAGAAGTCCGGCGGGCTCGGCGAGACCGTAAGCGTCATCGTCCAGGCGCTGCTGCTCGCCTTGGTGATCCGGACGCTGCTGTTCCAGCCGTTTTCGATCCCCTCGGGCTCGATGCGGCCGACGCTGCTCGAGGGCGACTATCTGTTCGTCACCAAGTGGGCCTACGGCTATTCGCGCTATTCGCTGCCCTTGTCGCCCAACCTGTTCTCCGGCCGCATCTTCGGCTCGGATCCCGAGCGCGGCGACGTCGTCGTCTTCAAGTTCCCGCCGAACCCCTCGCTCGACTACATCAAGCGCGTCGTCGGCCTGCCGGGCGACCGCATCCAGATGAAGGAAGGCCAGCTCTATATCAACGGTACGGCCGTTGCGCGCGAGAAGGTCGGCCAGATCGACAATCCCGACATCACCGAGGTCAATCGCCCGGTCGACGTCTACCGCGAGACGCTGCCGAACGGCGTGTCCTACGACACGCTCGACCTGACGCCGAATTCGATCGGCGACGACACCCGCGAGTTCGTCGTGCCCGAAGGCCATTTCTTCATGATGGGCGACAACCGCGACAATTCGACCGACAGCCGCTTCAATGTCGGCTTCGTGCCGGGAGAAAACCTCGTCGGCCGCGCCAACATCATCTTCTTCTCGATCGCCAACGGCGCAAGCCCGCTGGAAATCTGGAAGTGGCCGACCGAGATGCGCGCCTCGCGCCTGTTCAACTTCGTCCGATAGGCATGGCAGGCAAGCGGCTCACCGCAACGGAACTCGCCGACGCGCTGCAACTCCGCACCGGCCACATCTTCCGCGACCATCAGCGCCTGCAACGGGCGCTGACGCATGGCAGCGCGCGCAGCGCCAATGCCGGCGTCGACTACGAACGCTTCGAGTTCCTGGGCGACCGGGTGCTCGGGCTGGCGGTTGCCGACATGCTGCTGGCCGATTTCCCGAACGCGCCCGAAGGTGAGCTGTCGGTCAGGCTCAACGCGCTGGTCAATGCCGAGGCGCTGGCCCAGATCGCCGACGAGATCGGTCTCGCCGAACTGATCCGCGCCGGCTCCGAGGTGCGCAACCTCGCCGAGCGCAAGCGCGTCAACCTGCGCGCCGATGCGCTGGAATCGCTGCTTGCCGTCATCTATCTCGACGGCGGGATGGATGCCGCCAAGCGCTTCATCCACAAATTCTGGAAACCGCGTGCCGAAGCCGCGGGCGCGGCGCGCCGCGACCCCAAGACCGAACTGCAGGAATGGGCGCATCAGGCGTCGACAGCAGTGCCTGCCTACCAGATCGAAAGCCGCACCGGCCCGGATCACGACCCCGTCTTTTCGGTGAGCGTGCGGGTCGGCAAATTTTTGCCCGCCACCGGCACCGGCCGCTCCAAGCGCGAGGCCGAGCAGAATGCCGCCGCTGCCCTTTTGGTGCGCGAGGGCGTATGGAAGAACGAGGAGACCGCATCGTGACCGATGCCCCTGAGACCGCTGCGCCTGCAACGGGTGCCACCCGCTCGGGCTTCGTCGCCCTTTTGGGCGCGCCGAATGCCGGCAAGTCGACGCTGGTCAACCAGCTTGTCGGCGCCAAAGTGTCGATCGTCACCCACAAGGTGCAGACCACGCGCGCCATCGTGCGCGGCATCGCCACCCACGACAATGCCCAGATCGTCTTTGTCGACACGCCCGGCATCTTCAAGCCGAAGCGTCGGCTCGACACCGCCATGGTGACCACCGCCTGGGGCGGGGCCAAGGATGCCGACGTGATCCTGGTGCTGATCGACGCCGAACGCGGCATCAAGGGCGACGCAGCCGCCATCCTCGAACGGCTCAAGGACGTGCGCCAGCCCAAGGTGCTGATCCTCAACAAGGTCGACCGGGTCAATCCCGAGGTGCTGCTGAAACTGACCTCGGCTGCCAATGAGGCTGTCGATTTCGAAAGCACCTTCATGGTTTCGGCGCTGACCGGTTCGGGCTGCAAGGATTTGCTCGACTTCCTCGCCAAGCGGCTGCCCGAAGGGCCCTGGTATTACCCCGAGGACCAGATTTCCGACCTGCCGATGCGCCAGCTGGCAGCCGAGATCACGCGCGAGAAGCTGTATCTGCGCCTGCACCAGGAGCTGCCTTATTCGTCGCATGTCGAGACCGAGAAGTGGGAAGAGATGCCCAACGGCTCGGTGCGCATCCAGCAGGTTATCTTCGTCGAGCGCGACAGCCAGAAGAAGATCGTGCTCGGCCACAAGGGCGAGACCATCCGCGCCATCGGCCAGGCCTCGCGCATGGAAATCGCCGGCATCCTCGAGCAGAAGGTGCACCTGTTCCTGTTCGTCAAGGTGCGCGAGAACTGGGGCGACGACCCCGAGCGCTACCGCGAAATGGGGCTGGACTTCCCGCATTAAGGCCGGGCGAGGCCCTGTAGAGGTCTCCTCACGGTCACTGTCATGCACGGGAAGGGGTGGCCGATTTTTCATCACCTCCGATCACTGCGCGCGTAGCGGCCTGGCGATTGTCCGACATGACGGCTGAAGGCGGTGCTGAAGGTGCTGGCCGAGCCATAGCCGACCTGCCGGGCGACTTCATCGAGCGCGATCCCCTTGCCGCCGAGAAGGTTCTTGGCGAGCGCCATGCGCCAGGCGAGCAGATATTCCATCGGCCGTAGCCCGACGGTGCGTGTGAAGCGGTCGAAGAAGGCCGACCGGGACAGGCCGGCCTCGCCGGCAAGCTCGGCCACCGTCCACGGCCGCTGCGGATCGCCGTGCATCTGCCTTATCGCCCCTGACACCCTCGCATCGGCCAGCCCGCGCAGGAAGCCGGGCGGCGAGCCCTTTGCCTGGCTTGCCCGCAACGCCTCGATCAGCAGGATTTCGACGAGGCGGCCGAGCACGAGATCGCGGCCGGCACTCTGCTGGCTGGCTTCCTCGCCGACGAGGCGCACCAGCGTCGAAAGCCGCTCGACCCCGCGCATGTGGACCATCGCCGGCAGCAGCGACACCAGCAGTGCCGCATCGGGAGAGCCGAAGAGAAAATAGCCGCCGAGCAGGCGGACATCGGCCGGGCCATCCTGCCGACCGTGTCGGACCTCCTCCGTCGGCGCTGGCGTCGCCCGGGGATCGATGCGCCTGGGCGTCACCGGCTCAAAGCCGGACATGGTGAAGGCAGGCGTTGCGGGCAACAGCACGAAGTCGCCTTGCTCAAGGGTGACGGGAGCCTCACCGTCGACGACGAGGCGGCAGCGCCCCTCGAGCACCGCGCAGAAACCGGGCTGGCCGAATTCGGAGTAGCGGACACCCCAGCGTCCCGCGCCGCTGATCCCCTTCGAGAACACGGTGCGTGGCTGGAGCAGTTCGATGACCTGGGCAAGAGGGTCGGTCATATCAGGACCATAGCCAACAAATTCCGGACTTTAGATTGATGATAGTCCGGATTTTGGACTGTATTTTCATGGCGTCAACATCAATCAGGAAAAAGTCCATGAAAACCGCACTGATCACCGGCTGTTCTTCAGGCTACGGCCTCGAGACCGCCCGCCACTTCCATGCCCGGGGCTGGAACGTCGTCGCCACCATGCGCAATCCGCGCCAGGACATCCTGCCGCGTTCGGAGCGGATGCGTATTTTGCCGCTCGACGTAACCAATGACGAAAGCATTGCCGCAGCGCTCGACGCCAGTGGCCCGATCGACGTGCTGGTCAACAATGCAGGCATCGGCCTCGTCGGCGCCTTCGAGGCGATGCCGATGGCGCATGTGCGCAAGCTGTTCGAGACCAACACTTTCGGCGTGATGGCGATGACCCAGGCGGTGATCCCGCAGTTCCGCGCACGGAGATCGGGCGTCGTCGTCAACGTCACTTCAAGCGTGACGCTCGCCCCGATGCCGCTCGCCGCCGCCTACACCGCAAGCAAGATGGCGATCGAGGGTTTTACCGGGTCGCTGTCCCATGAACTCGGCGCTTTCGACGTGAGGGTGAAACTGGTGGAGCCCGGTTATGCGCCAAGCACGCGCTTTGCCCACAACACGGAACTGCGCGTCGAGGACCTTATTCCCCAGGCCTATGCCGCGTTCGCAGGGCCGATCTTCGCCGGGTTCGCAACACCTGAGATGGTGACCAGGGAAACCGACGTTGCTGAAGCCGTCTGGCAGGCCGCAAACGATGTCTCAGGTCAGCTCCGTTTTCCGGCCGGGCCAGACGCGGTGGCCTTGGCGCGGGCAAGCTGAACGGTGCGTGCACCCGTCTAGACCAGATCGTACCGCAGCACGTGGTTCGGGTAGGACCGGTCGTCGATCTGGAAGCGGGTTTCGCCGACCTTGGCAAAACCCTTCCTCAGATAAAACTCGGTCGCGCGGTCATTTTCGGCGTTGACCGCGAGCCAGACGTCCTGATGTCCGGTGGACGCACACCACTGCAGGCCCGCTGCGAGAAGCCGGCCTCCGGCGCCTGAGCCCTGATGGCGGGGCTGGACGTAGAGCTTGGCGATCTCCAGGTCGGAGCACGCCGGCACAGGCGCGGGCGAGTTTGATGCGACATGGATGAATCCGTCGATGCCGACGGAGTTCTGCGAGACCAGGATCGTCTGGCCTGCCTGCGTCAGCATCTCTTCGAAACGTGCGGCGGTGAAATGTTCCAGGGCATAGTCGGCGAAGAAGGCGTTGACGCCGTTGCGAATGTAGGTGTTCAGCCAGACTTCCAGCCCAAGCGCGGCGAGGCTGGAAGCATCCGTAAAGTTGGCTGGCCTGATCACGTTGCGATCCATCGATCCGGTTAAGTCAAGCTGCGGATAGGGGATGGCTCGCTGTTTGGGAAGGCGCAGCAATCACGCGCAACGATCACTGCGCACGGTAAGGCAACTGCGCGCGGCCTCGGCGAAGCGTCAACGCCCACCAGGACAGCGTTTCGAGGAGTGCTGCGGCAGCTTGATCCGGCTCCTGCGGATCGATGAGCGCGCCTGTTTCGTCGAATTTTTCCCAGAATCTGTCGAAACTTACGCTATCCCGCAGCGTGGCGGCATGCATTTCGGAAAAGACCAGCCGCAACTGTTCCACTGCCCGCAAGCCTCCGGAGATCCCGCCATAGGAGACGAATGCTACGGGCTTGCACCTCCACGGCGAGAAATGCCAATCGATGAGATGTTTGATCGAGGCCGTGTAGCCATGATTGTACTCCGGCGTGACGATGACGAAGGCCTCGGCGTCGTCGAGCCTGGCAAACAGCTCGCGCATTTCCGGAGATCTGCCCTCGGCAGTACTCAGCGCCTCGATCGTCGGCGGCAATTGTTCGGGTAATTGGACTTCCGCAAGGTCGAGGAACGTCGTCTCAAACCTCTCATTGTTGCGTGCGTGAGAGGCAAACCAACGCGTGACGACGGTCCCGAACCGCCCTTCGCGGACGCTGGCGGTGATGACAAGCAGCTTGAGTGGGGACGGCGACATGGTAAGCCTCTGAGAAGAGTTGGCAGCGCGCATGCGCTATCAGCCATCAACATAGCCGTACGGAATTTGGGAGGAATGGTATAGATTCTGGCTTCTGTTTCCCAAATTATGGACGACGAAATGGATCTCGCAGAGCTGGAAAGTCTGATCGCCACCATTCGCGCGGGCTCGTTTTCAGGGGCTGCGCGCGAGCTGGGCATTCCGAAATCCACTGTGGCAAACAGGGTCAACGAGATGGAAGCGCGTCTCGGCACAAGACTCATCGAGCGCACGACACGACAAATTCGGCCCACTGCCGAGGGCTCGATGCTCTTCAGTCGCGGGGAGCGACTGCTCTTGGAGGCGAGGGAACTCGAACAGGCGCTGCACGAGCAGAGCGGTACGCCGCGTGGCACACTCCGCGTCTCCGTCCCTGTCCTGTTTGAGCAGACATTCATGGGCAAGATTGCGGCGGCCTACCTGGCACGCTACCCGAAAATGGTGATTGAAGTCGTTGCCGAAGACAGGCGCGTCGACATCGTTGGCGAAGGTTTCGATTGCGCGATCAGGGTCGGGGCGCTTGACGATTCGAGTGCGATGGCACGGGTCTTTGCCCACTCGCAGAACATTGTGGTGGCGTCTGCGTCGCTTGTCGACCGCATCGGCCGTCCGAAATCGCCGGCTGACTTCACGAATTGGCCCACGCTCTGGTTCGGCAGGGACGCGCCAGGCAACAAGAACTGGGAAATGACAGAGGCCGGGCGGCCGATCCTGCTCGCCGTCAAGCCTCGCGCATACCTTGGCAGCCTTCACGCGGTCCGTGCCGCCGTTCTCGATGGGCTCGGCGCGGCACTTTTGCCTGATTTCTTCGTCAGCGATGACCTCAAGGCCGGACGCGTTGTGTCGATCGCGTCAGAGTGGCAATGCCCGCCCGTCCCCTTGTCGATCGTCTTTCCGGCCCACAAGCAATCGTCACCGCGCTTGCGCGGCTTCATCGAGCTCGTCATGGGCTGGTTTCACAGCCGGGAACTCGTCTCCGGTCAGCACTAGAAGCGGTCATGCATCTTTGGCGGCATGACGTGTGCTGCCGTGCGCCCCGAGCTGCTGGCATAGTGGCTGGCACGGAGAAACGCATTCACCGCGGCTGCGCGGGCGGCTATACAGGCCCGACCTGATGCACTGGATCCCTTGCCATGACCGACACCGTTCTCGACCGTTTCCTGCGCTACGTCGTCATCGACACCCAGGCGGATGGAAGCTCCACGACGCAGCCGTCGACCGAAAAGCAGAAGAACCTCGGCCGCCTGCTGGTCGAGGAGCTGCAGGCGATCGGCCTTCGTGACGCCCATCTCGACGAGCACGGCTATGTCTATGCCACCATTCCGTCGAACAGCGACAAGCAGGTGCCGGTGATCTGCTTCTGCTCGCACATGGACACCGCACCCGACTTTACCGGCACCGGCGTCAAGCCGCAGCTGATCCGGAACTATGCCGGCGGCGACATCGTGCTGCCGGGCGATCCTTCGCGGGTCATCCGGGTGAGCGAGCATCCGGAGCTGAACAACCAGATCGGCAACGACATCGTCACCACTGACGGCACCACCCTTTTGGGCGCCGACGACAAGGCCGGCGTTGCCGAGATCGTGGCGGCGGCCAAGGTGCTGGTCGACAACCCCGACATCAGGCACGGCACGGTCAAGATCCTGTTCACCACCGACGAGGAGATCGGACGCGGCGTCGACAAGGTCGATTTCGCCAAGCTCGGCGCTGCGTTCGCCTACACCATGGACGGCGAGACGGCAGGCACCATCGAAGACGAGACCTTCTCCGCCGACGGCGTCGAGATCGCGATATCAGGCGTTGCCATGCATCCCGGTTTCGCCAAGGGCCGGATGGAGAACGCCATCAAGATCGCCGGCGCCATCATCGACCGGCTGCCGCAGGACATGGCGCCCGAGACGACCGAGGGCCGGCAGGGCTTCGTCCATCCGACCAGCGTCAGCGGGTCGATGGAGAAGGCGACGATCAGCCTGATCGTCCGCGATTTCCGCGACGAGGGCCTGGCCGAGAAGGAGGCCATGCTCGAAAAGATCGTCAGGGAAGTCATCTCCGCCTATCCCGGCTCGACCTACAGTTTCACGGTCAAGGAGCAGTACCGCAACATGAAGGTGGTGCTCGACCGCCACCCCGAGATCGTCGAGAACGCAGTCGAGGCGATCCGGCGCGCCGGCATGGAGCCGGTGCGCGGCAGCATCCGCGGCGGCACCGACGGTTCGCGCCTGTCGTTCATGGGGCTGCCATGTCCCAACATCTTCGCCGGCGGCCATGCTTTCCACTCGCCGCTCGAATGGGTCAGCCGCCAGGACATGGAAAAGGCGGTGAAGACGATCGTCGAACTGGCCAGGGTCTGGGAAGAGCGGGCTTAGGCGGCGATAGCGCAGACCGGCTTATGGGCGGTTGCGACTGTTGTACGCCTGCAACTGTTTGCATGCAAAGCAACTGCCTGGTGTGAGGACAAGTTGCTGCTCGCGAATATCCATCTACATTAGCGATATCTAAATGGGTTGGGGATTCGCATGAAGATTGTAGCACTTGCGTCCGCACTGCTTTTCGCAGCTGCCGGAGCCGCAGCGGCGGCCGACGCTTTGGGGTCTGAGACAGCTCCTCCGGCAGAAACGGCACCGTACAACTGGACGGGAGCATATATCGGTGTCCAGCTCGGATATGGCACCGGTAGCGGTGAAGGCGCCTACCTCCTTCCGGGCGGAGCCAGAATAGAGACCGCTTTCCCGGAAGCGAAGGGAGCTCTGCTCGGCGGACAAGTCGGATACAATTACCAGTGGGGCTCCGTCGTGCTCGGGCTCGAAGGCGAATTATCCTATTCGTGGGCGGACGGAACATCCGACATCCGTGCGTTTCCGAGTGGTGCTGGTCCGGTCGCAATCAACGAGAATGAATTCGATTACCTCGGCAGCATCACCGGCCGACTTGGCTATGCGATGGACCGCACTCTGTTCTACGCCAAGGGCGGTGTTGGCTTCACCAAGCTCTCGATGAGCGATATCCCGAACGGCGGGGGCTTTAACGCGAGCGGTTCGGAAGCTTTGACTGGGTGGACCGTTGGTGCCGGCGTCGAGCACGCTCTGAACGACAAGTGGACGATCCGGGGCGAGTATCAGTTCTACAGATTCGACGCCAATCTGGCGGTGGATGAGCCAGCGCCGTTCCGCGTTTATGACGACGATTTCGATATTCACGCTGTCAAGATCGGCCTCAACTACAAGTTCTGATTTTGTGAAATCGGCAAAGGTGCCGGTCAGGCCCGGGCCGTTGCCGATGCCAGACCGCGCCGCTTCGCATTTCATTGCTCTGCAGCAATCTCGCGGCCGAAATCCGTGACGAATGCCCTCATCAGTTCGGTACGCTGGCGGCCGATCTCGCGGCCGGCGGCGGTGAGCAGGCCTGCCGACAGCTGGAACAGCTTGGTCTCGAAATGGTCGAGCGCGAAGCGCCTGTCGTCGAGCGGGCGGTGTTGCGCGAACGGGTCGTCCGCATCGTAGAGCGGCAATCCCAACCGGCCGGCGACATAGAAGACCCGGGCAATGCCAAGCGCACCCAGCGCGTCGAGCTGGTCGGCATCGCGCAGGATGGCCGCTTCGGAGCTGCGCGGCTCGATGTTCGCCGAGAAGCTGTGCGCCTCGATGGCGTGGGCGACCGCCTCGGTGCGGTGCTCATGCCAGCCGGCCTGGCGCAACAGCCCGCGCGCCACATCGGCGGACAGGCGCGAGGCCATGGCGCGCCGCGACGAGTTCTTCTCGACCGAAACGCAGTCGTGGAACAGCGTCGCCACCGCCAGAACCTCCATGTCAGCGCCCGGCTCCGTCGCCGCGATGCGGCAGACGAGGTTCCACACCCGCATCAGGTGCGAGCGATCATGCGAGCCGTCGCCGTCGGCCATGGCGCCGTCCCAGCGCGCGAGCAGTTCGGCGAGCAGCGCCTCGTGCGGCGCGAACAGGCGGGCGAGGTCCTCGATCTGCGAAGGGCTCATCATGTTTCTTTTGCAGCCAACACCTGCTCGATGATCGATACCAGTGCGCCACGTGCCTCGCGGTTGGTCGCAAAGCCGGCGACGGCGGTGCCTGTGGCTGGCGAATAGTAGGCCGCGGTGCCCCAGAAACCGAGATGCGAGTAGCATTCGACATCGGTTATGCGGCTGGCTGAAATGCCGAGGCGGTAGCCGTCGGCATCTTCATGGCTGCCGGTGGAAAGCATCTGGCGAAGCGTGTCCGGGCTTGTGAAGACGCGGCCCTCGAAAAGGGCGGCGAAGAGCGTGGCTAGGTCCCGCGCGGACATGACCAGTCCGCCGCCGCCATAAAGGTCCATCGAGGCGCTGATGTCGGTGGCGTCGGTCTTGCCGAGGAACTGGCGGGCGCGGGGCGCGGCCGTTGCCGGCTGCGGTTCGGAGATCTCCCACCAAGTGGCTTCGAGGCCGAGCCGGTCGAATGACATCTGGCGCCGGACAGTGGCTGCCAGCGCTTCACCCGAGATGCGCTCGATGATGTCGCCGAGCAGGATGTAGCCGGTGTCGGAATAGCGGAAGCTGGTTCCGGCTTCGCTGAGAGGGCTAGAATATTCGACCGCGAGACGAACCTGTTCCTCGCGCGCCCAGAAACGCGTGGGCTCGCGAAGCACGGTCTCGAAGTAGCGCGGATCGTCGGCGTGGTCGTTCAGGCCGGCGCTGTGGTTGAGAAGCTGGCGAACGCTAATCCTGTCCGTGCGGTAGCCGGCAGAAGTGAGCAGCCCGTTCAACACGGGCGTGAGCAACGGTGCGATCGGGCCGTCGAGGTCGACCAGCCCCTGTTCCCACAGGCGCAGAATCGTGGCGGCAACGAAGGTCTTGGTGTTGCTCGCGACCCGCAGCGGCGTGTCTGCAGAAAGCGGCCGGCCGGTCGTGGCATCGGCCATGCCAGACGCAATGTCCCAGGGGCGGTCGAGCCCCTTGCCGGTGACGTAGAGCGCCATCGCAGCCGGTTGCCGGCTCAGGATTGCGGCAAGTTCGTCGCGGTTCATTCGGTTGCCCTCGGCATTGCATGTGATTCCCGGCGCCACTCTGGCGCGGTGCTGCTGTCGAAGGATAGCGCCAGTTTGTGCAGGGGCTTGGCCAGCTCCATCCGGCAAGGAGGCGCGGCGTCGAGGGGGTCGGCTGCCGAGGCAGGGGCGGCCGCCTCACTCCATCGACGGCGAGCTGCCGAGCGATAGCGCCAGCTTGCGCAGCAGCTTGGCCAACTGCGCCTGTTCGTCCTCGCTCAGACTTTCCAGCATGAGTGTCTCGACCGCCATGTCGGCCTCGAAGGCCTCGCGAGCGCGGGCAAGGCCGTCCTCGGTCAGTTCCACCGGCAGGCTGCGCCCGTCGCCGTCCGAGCTGACCTGCCTGACCAATCCTGCCTTGACCAGCTTGACGATGCGGTTGGTGACGCCGCCGGACGAGATCATCATCGAGCGGTAGAGCTCGGTCGGGCGCAGCCGGTAGGGCGGGCCCGAGCGCAGCAGCGTGAACAGCACGTCGGCCTCGCCGGTGTCCAGCCCATAGGAGGCGAAGATCGCCTCGATCTTGGGCCGGGCGGCGAGAGTGATCCAGCGGGCACGGCCGAGGATCGCCATGCCGCGGGTGTCGAGCCCGGGCAGTTCCGCCGCCCATTGCGCCCGCCTGATATCGATGCCGTCCTGCAGGCCGTCGTCGATCAACTCCCCAATATTTTCGCCGAGATGTCTTGACACTAAGATAATTCCGTCATTTATCTTACCGGTAAGATATATTGGAGCCGGCCATGACGCAACAGGAAGTTCTCCGTTCCCCGGCTTCGCTTGCCGCGCGGTCACCGCTGATCCTGCTGGCGCTGTGCGGCCTCGTCTTCGCCACGCGCATCATGATCTCCAAGGCTGCGCTGAATGCCGGCATGCAGCCGTTCCAGCTGGCTTTGGTCGCCAATGTCGGCGCAGGTGCGATCCTTCTGCCGCTTCTGGCCGCCTCGGGGCAGGGGATCCCGCGCGAGCGGCAGCATCTCGTGCTCTACCTAGTGCTCGGCATCATCAGCTTCACCATCCCGACCGTGCTCGGCTACTACATCGTCGACCGGGTCGGGCCGGCATACACCTCGACCGTCTATTCGCTGTCGCCGCTGCTGACGATGAGCTTCGCCGCCGGGCTCGGCATCGAGCGCATGTATTTGAGGCGCTTCGCCGGCATCCTGATCGGCCTTGCGGGCATGGCGGCGCTGGTGCAGCAGCAACTGGCCGAGATCGATTTCTCGCAGACGGTATGGGTGCTGCTCGGCGTCACCATCCCGGCCTGCGCCGCCGCCGGCAACATCATCCGCTCGGCCTACTGGCCCAAGGGCTCGTCGGCGCTCGCGTTTTCCTGCGGTATCCTGCTGAGTTCGAGCCTGCTGGTGGCGCTGGTGGCCCCGTTCTTCGAGGCGCCGTCGAGCTGGGTCTTTCTCGACAGCGACATCCTGTTCTGGATCGGCTGCATGGTCGCCACCTCGGCGGCGTCCTACCTGCTCAACTTCCGCCTGCAGGAGATCGGCGGGCCGGTGTTCTTCAGCCAGCTCGGCTACTGGGGCACGGGCTTCGGCGTGGTGCTGGCGGCAATCCTGTTCAACGACGTGCTGACCCTGCTGTCGGTCGTGGGACTTGTGGCCATCATCGCCGGCGGCGTGCTCGCCAACCGGCGGCGCGAACTGTGATTTTCCAAAAATCAGGAGAAGAAAAAATGTCCTTCCAGGCCTATCTCGACACCATCAAGACCAAGACCGGCAAGGGACCGGAGGAACTGCTGGCACTCGCTGACGGCAAGGGATTTTCCCACAGCGGCAAGCTGAAGCCTGATGTAAAGGCCGGGCAGATCATCGAATGGCTGCGCGACGAGTTCGGCCTCGGCCACGGTCATTCGATGGCGGTCTATGCGCTCTTGACCGGCAAGAAGAAGCCCGGCGAAAAGTAGCGACGGGACAGCCGGCCCGCGGCCTTGAAACCGTGTCCGGCTCCGCCATTTAACTTCTGGAGCGCGCAACATCTCGAACGAGGAAGCGCCAGGCGGCAAGCCGGCCGGCCACGAACAATCCTGAAGGCTGGTTCGCTCCGTCACACGCGTGCAAATTTCGGGTAGCGTCAGTTTTCCAAGCGTCTCCTCGTCCATCAGACGAAGGGAGATACGAAATGGCCAAGGTTGTTTGCGTCCTTTACGACGATCCGGTGGATGGCTACCCCAAGCGGTATGCGCGGGACGGCCTGCCAAAACTCGACCGCTATCCGGGCGGCCAGGCATTGCCCACGCCGGAAGCCATCGACTTCGAGCCGGGCGTGCTGCTTGGCAGCGTGTCGGGCGAACTCGGCTTGCGCAAGTTTGTCGAAGGTGCCGGGCACAGCCTGGCCGTAACCTCCGACAAGGACGGACCCGACAGCATCTTCGAGCGCGAACTCGTCGATGCCGAGATCGTCATTTCACAACCGTTCTGGCCGGCCTACTTGACCGAGCAGAGGATCGCCAAGGCCGGCCGCCTGAAGCTCGCCATCACCGCCGGCATTGGCTCCGACCATGTCGACCTGCAGGCGGCGATGGAGCGCGGCATCACCGTGGCCGAGGTCACCTTTTGCAATTCGATCAGCGTATCCGAGCATGTGGTGATGATGATCCTCGGCCTCGTGCGCAACTATATCCCCTCTTACCAATGGGTGGTGGACGGCGGCTGGAACATCGCCGACTGCGTCGCACGGTCCTATGACGTCGAGGGCATGCAGATCGGAACGGTGGGCGCCGGGCGGATCGGCACAGCCGTGCTGCGGCGGCTCAAGCCGTTCGACGTCAAGCTGCATTACACTGACCGACACCGCCTGCCCGAGACTGTGGAGAAGGAACTTGGCCTGACCTTCCACAAGACGGCGGCCGACATGGTGCCGGTCTGCGACGTCGTCACCATCAACGCGCCGCTGCACCCCGAGACCGAAAACCTGTTCGATGCGGCGATGATCGCGAAGATGAAGCGCGGCGCCTATCTGGTGAATACGGCGCGCGGCAAGATCTGCAATCGCGATGCTGTCGCCCGGGCGCTCGATAACGGCCAGCTCGCCGGTTATGCCGGCGACGTCTGGTTCCCGCAGCCGGCGCCCAGGGACCATCCGTGGCGAGAGATGCCGCATCATGGCATGACGCCGCATATTTCGGGGTCGTCGCTGTCGGCCCAGGCGCGCTATGCCGCCGGAACACGCGAAATCCTCGAATGCTGGTTCGCCGGCCGGCCGATCCGCGAGGAATATCTGATCGTCGATGGCGGCAAGCTCGCCGGCGTCGGCGCGCATTCCTACAGTGCGGGCGATGCCACGCGTGGATCGGAGGAGGCGGCCCGGTTCAAGGGGTGACCTGTCGCGGGAACGGCCGCGGCAATGAGGCTGCGCAGGCCGGCGGCGACGAAATCTTCGACCCGGCCCTGCGGGTCGAAACCCCACCACAGGAGCGAGCCTTGCCATTGCGAGGCCATCAGCAGCCCGATGCCCCGGGGCGCGCCGGCCACCCCGGTGAAACGCACCTCGAGTGCTGCGCACAGCGCCACCTTCCAGGCCGCGCCGCGCGCCCGCAATGCGGGATCGCGCAGATCCTCGCGCAACAGCAGCAGCCCTTCGGCATAGGTTTCGATGCCGCCATAATGCGACAGGCCGACCAGCAACTCGATGGCGCCTTCGGGCGTGTTTGGCGTGGACGCGGCGAGGGCGGTGGTCTTGGCGTCGAGCCCGTCCCAGGCGTGGAGCAGGGCGGCCTGCTTGAGCCCGGCTTTGGTCTTGAAGCGCTGCACCAGCGTCGCAGGCGACAGGCCGCAGGCGCGCGCCAGGCTGTCGAAAGTCAGTGCATCAGGCCCATGGTCGTGGATCAGCCGGCTGGCAGCTTCGAGTACGTTCTCGTTGGACAGCGTCTTGGGGCGAGGCATGTTGAACTTTCATTTATAAACGAGTATTCATTTATATACGGCTTTGATGCTGACTGCGAGCCAATTCGACGAAACGTAGTTTTGGGAGAGTTCGATGACGCTGCAAGGCAAAGTTGCTCTCGTCGCCGGCGCGACGCGCGGGGCAGGGCGGGGCATAGCCACCGAATTGGGCGCTGCCGGCGCCACGGTCTATGTTACCGGACGAACCACCCGCGACCGCCAGTCCGAATATGCCCGGCCCGAGACGATCGAGGAAACCGCCGAGCTGGTCACCGCCGCCGGCGGCAAGGGCGTGGCCGTGCCGACCGATCATTTGGTTTCCGACGAGGTGCGCGACCTCGTCGCCCGTATCCGCAGGGAGCAGGGCCGGCTCGACGTCCTGGTCAACGACATCTGGGGCGGCGAGAAGCTCTTCGAATGGAACAAGCCGGTGTGGGATCACAATCTCGACAATGGCTTGCGGATGCTGAGACTATCCATCGACACCCATCTGATCACCGCGCATCACGCGCTGCCGCTGATGATCGAAAAGCCGGGCGGGCTTCTGGTCGAGGTGACGGACGGCACGGCCGAGTACAACGCCGTGAACTACCGCCTGTCGCCCTTCTACGACCTGTGCAAGTCGGCGGTGCTGCGCATGGCCTGGGCGCATGCCAAGGATCTCGCCCCGCATGGCGCGACCTCGGTGGCGATCACGCCGGGCTGGCTGCGCTCGGAGATGATGCTCGAGCATTTCGGCGTCACCGAAGCCAACTGGCGCGACGCGACCAGAAACATCCCGCATTTTGCCATCTCGGAGACGCCGCGCTTCGTCGGCCGAGCTGTGGTGGCGCTTGCGGCCGATCCCGACGTGGCGCGGTGGAACGGCCAGTCGCTGTCGAGTGGCGGCCTGGCCCAGGTCTATGGCTTCACCGACCTCGACGGCTCCCGGCCGAATGCCTGGCCCTATGTCGTCGAGGTGCAGGATGCCGGCAAGCCGGCCGATACGACAGGCTATCGCTGAGCGCACGGCACGGCTGATTTCGCGTCACCTGCTTCAGCTATCCATAATTCAATGCGTCAGGCGGATTGACCGTATACCCCCCTGGGGGATAGCATCTGGTATGACAACGCATGCGCACACCCACGCATCCCATCCGGATACGCTCAAGCGGCTGAAGCGGGCCGAGGGCCATCTTCGGGGCATCATCGCCATGATCGAGGCTGGCAGGCCATGCCTCGATGTCGCGCAGCAGCTGCATGCGGTCGAAAAGGCCGTCGGCCAGGCCAAGCGCACGCTGATCCAGGACCATCTCGACCATTGCCTGGAAGAGGCCGTCGGGCCACTGCCGCGCGAGCAGCGCCAGTCGATCGACGAGTTCAAGGAAATCACCAAGTACCTCTAGGACGGCGCCGCTGCCGGCCACGCCGGTCGCGCCCGATGCCGAACGACTGACTGGCCTTCGGGCCGCCGAAGACCGCCAGGGCGACAGATGCTCCAGATACTCTCCAACCGAACCTATCGCCATCTGTTCGCGGCGCAGCTGATCGCCCTGATCGGCACCGGCCTGGCCACCGTCGCGCTCGGGCTTTTGGCCTATGAGCTGGCGGGGCCGGATGCAGGCGTGGTGCTCGGCACCGCATTGGCGATCAAGATGATCGCTTTCGTCGCCGTGGCACCCGTGGCGGCGGCCTTTGCCGAGCGGCTGCCAAGGCGCTCGATGCTCGTTTGCCTCGACCTGGTGCGTGCGGCGGTGGTGCTGCTCTTGCCGTTCGTCACCGAGGTCTGGCAGGTCTATGTGCTGATCTTCGTGCTGCAGTCGGCATCGGCCGGCTTCACCCCGGCGTTCCAGGCGACGATCCCCGACGTCCTGCCCGACGAGAAGGATTATACGCGCGCGCTGTCGCTGACCCGGCTTGCCTATGACCTCGAGAGCCTGGTCAGCCCTGTCCTGGCGGCGGCGCTGCTGACGGTGGTCAGCTTCCACGAGCTGTTCGCCGGCACCGTCGTTGGTTTTCTGGCCTCGGCGGCGCTGGTGGTCTCGGTCACGCTGCCCAGCCCGCACGCGACCGCCCCGCGCGGCATCTATGAGCGGACGACGCGCGGCTTGCGCATCTATCTCGCGACACCCCGGCTGCAGGGCCTGCTGGCCGTCAGCATGGCGGTTGCCGCCTCCGGCGCCATGGTGATCGTCAACACCGTCGTCATCGTGCAGGGCGAATACGGCCTGACGCAGCGATCGACGGCGATGGCGCTCGCTGCCTATGGCGGCGGGTCTATGATGGCCGCGCTGATGCTGCCAAGGATACTCGACCGGGTACCGGATCGCTCGATCATGCTGGCGGGCATATCCTTGTTGGCGGTCGGGCTCGTTTGCGGCACGCTGGTGCAGGGCTTCGCGTCGCTCATGCCGCTGTGGTTCGTCCTTGGCCTCGGCTATTCGATCGCACAGACCCCGGCGGGCAGGTTGCTCCGGCGCTCGTCGCGTCCCGAAGACAGGCCGGCGCTGTTCGCCGCCCAGTTCGCGCTGTCCCACGCCTGCTGGCTGGTCACCTATCCGCTCGCCGGCTGGCTCGGCGTGACGGTCGGCCTGCCTGCGACCTTCGTCGTCATGGCCGGCATCGCGGCGGCAGCCATCGCCGTGGCATTGCTCCTGTGGCCGTCATCCGATCCCGATGTCGTCGACCATCACCATCATGGCCTTGCCGACGACGATCCGCATTGGGCCGAAGGCGGACACCGCCTCGGGCACCGCCACGCCCATGGCTTCGTCATCGACACGCTCCACCACCAATGGCCGCGCCACGGCTGAGGCAACCTGACACTCGTGCCGCAGTGACGCGGCTGTGGAATCGTGCCATTTCGCTGGCATGAAGGGGATGCGCCTCATCTTGCGGGACAGGCTGTCGGCTGGCGCCATCGCCGGCATGATCGCTTTCATGCTGCTGTTCCAGGCGCTGCTTTCAGGTGCAGCGACAGGTGCCATGGCCGCCTCCGCCGCCGATCCGCTCGGCGTCATCTGCACCATGGACGGCATGGGCCCGGCAGGCGGCGACCAGCAGCCCTCCCGCAGCCCCGCCGACTGCCCTTGCGGCACGCTCTGCCAGCTGGCGGCAGCAACAGTGCCCGGCCTGCCGGGCGAGCAGCTTGCCTTCATCATTGACCGACCCGAGGCGCAGGGCATCGTCGTTGCGGAGCTGCGGCAGGCGGCACCCCAAGGCCTGCGCGGCGTGATCGCCGAGGCGAGGGCACCTCCGCACAACTCCGTCTGACGTCGAAACCTGCGGGCTCACGCGGCCCGCGCTTCCACGCCTATGGAGATATCAATGTCCGAAATCACCCTCGGACGGGAGAACGCCGCCGTGCGCTCCGCGTCCAACCTCTACCGCGCCGTCTGGCGCTGGCACTTCTACGCCGGGCTGCTGGTGCTGCCCTTCATGATCACGCTTGCCGTCACTGGCGCGCTCTATCTTTTCAAGGACGAGATCGACGCTGCCGTCTATTCCGAACTCAAGCGGGTCGCTGTCGAGCAGAGCAAAGCGACACCCGAAGCCATGGTGGACGCCGCGCTGGCCGACTTTCCCGGCACGGCGGTGAAGTACCTCGACCCGGCGACGCCTGAGAGCTCGGCCGAGATCACCGTCGCCACGTCCGATTTCGGCAAGCTGGCCATCTATGTGAACCCCTACAGCGGGGCCGTGCTGGGCGCCTTGTCCGATCGAGGTACGGTTATGTGGACCATACGCTATCTGCACAGCTTGAAATATTTCGGCGACGGCGCCCGCATGCTGATCGAGCTTGCCGGCGGCTGGTCGATCCTGCTCGTCGGCACCGGCATCTATCTCTGGTGGCCGCGTGGCAGGAAGGGCGGCGTCGTCACCGTGCGCGGCAAGCCGAAGAACCGCATGTTCTGGCGCGACCTGCATGCGGTGACCGGACTGTTCGTCGGCCTCTTCATCGTATTCCTGGCGATCACCGGCATGCCCTGGTCGGGTGTCTGGGGCGAGAAGGTCAACGAATGGGCCAACGGCAGCAATTTCGGCTACCCCTCGGGCGTGCGCGTCGACGTGCCGATATCGGGCGAACACCTCGACCATGTCTCCAAGACGTCGTGGTCGCTGGAGCAGGCCAGGCTGCCGGAATCATCCGCCACCTCAGGCACGCCGATCGGGTTGGACAGAGCGGTCGAGACTTTCGACAGGCTTGGCCTGCATCGCGGCTATGCGGTCGCGATCCCTGGCAAGCCGACGGGCGTCTATACCGGCTCAGTCTATCCTGATGATGCCAGCCAGCAGCGGGTGATCCATCTCGACCAGTACAGCGGCGAGCCGCTGATCGACATGGGCTTTGCCGACTACGGTGCGGGTGGCAAATGGATGGAATGGGGCATCTCTGTGCATATGGGCCAGGAATTCGGTCTCGCCAACCAGCTGGTGCTGCTGGCGGCCTGCCTGGGCATCGTGCTGCTCGCCGTATCGGCAGGGGTGATGTGGTGGAAGCGCCGACCGGCGGGCTCGCTCGGCGTGCCGCCGCTGCCCGAAGATCCAAGGGTGTTTCGCGGGCTGATCGCCATCCTTGCCATCGGCGGCATCGCCTTTCCGCTCGTCGGCATCTCGCTGCTGGCGATGCTGGCACTCGACTGGGCCGGAACGCGCGTGCTGCGCCCCCGGTTGGCCTGACGCGAGGCGGCCGCCGTCCCCGGGCGGCGGCCGCTTTGGCACTGGACATTGGCAGGTTGTGCTGCGATGGCGATGCAACTGGACCAAACGGCTTTGCTTGACCCGCCGTCTGTGATGGGGCACTGACGCCCTCCCGAAAAAAGCCCTCAATCCAAGACTGGCTAGACAATGACCACCGGCAAGCATGGCGGCCATGCAGGCATCGCCTTCGCTCTCGTCGTGACCAGCACTGTGCTCGGCATAGCCGGCACGGATCTCGTGCTGCCGGCCGTGCCGAGCCTGCCCGAGGTGCTGGGCGGAACCTATGGCCAGGCGCAGTTCGTGCTGGCGGCATTCGTCACCGGCTCGGCGGTCGGCCTGCTCGCCTTCGGCACGCTTGGCGCGCATTTCGACCAGCGCCGCCTGCTTGTGGCTTCGCTCGTCGCCTACGGCCTGGTCTCCGCGGTTGCCGGTATGAGCACGTCGCTCGACATGCTGATCGGCCTGCGCTTCCTGCAGGGCGCGGCGGGTTCGGCGGCTGCGGTTTTCGCGCCGGGCATGATCCGGGCGCTGTTTGGCGACGATCGCGCGGTCAGCAAGCTCGGCCTGCTCGGCTCCATCGAGTCGCTGACGCCGGCGCTTGCGCCTGTAGCTGGCGTGTGGCTGCTGTCGCTCGCCGGCTGGACCGCCTCGTTCGACGTCATTGCCGTGCTGGCGTTGCTGCTGGCAGCCGCTGTCGGCGCACTGAGCCGCCATCTGCCGGCGCTGACGACCGGCAAGGGAGCCGGCGGCTATGCCCATCTGCTGCGCGATGCCACCTTCCTGCGATACGCGGTAAGCCATGCCTTCACGCTCGGCGCGCTGCTGGTGATCGTCTTTGCCGCACCGACGGTGTTCGTCGCCGCACTTGGCGCCGGGCTCAAGGACTTCATCATCATGCAGATCACGGGCATCGCCACCTTCATCATTGCTGCCAACTGGACCGGCAGGCTGACCGGGCGCTTCGGCGCCGAGCGCATGATCTGGTTCGGCACGGGCCTGTCCGCGCTTGGTGGCGTGGCGATGCTCGCCTATGCGCTGATGGGAGGCGCCAACACGTTGGTGGTGACCGCATTGTTTGTGCCTTTCAACCTCGGCCTCGGGTTCCGCGGCCCGCCTGGCTTCCACCGCGCCGTCGTGGCCTCGCAGGGCGACGATGCCCGCGGTGCAGCGCTGGTGGTGGTGGCGATCCTCGGCACCACGGCGGCGGGCACCGCGGCGGTTGCGCCCTTCATCACGCTCGGCCTGCTGCCGCTTGCCATTGCGGCCGCAGCGCTGGTCGTTGCGGCATTGCTGCTTATCGCCCTCATCCCGCCGCTGCCGGAACGGTGATTGCGCCGCGCCATTATTCTTGATTTCGCCGCGCAACCGGCTGATGGTCCGGCCATGGAATGGCGCGACGAAGGAATCATCCTCGGCACCCGCAAGCATGGCGAAACCTCGGCCGTGCTCGAGGTGATGACGCGTGCGCATGGCCGGCATCTCGGCCTGGTGCGCGGCGGCCGCTCGCGCAAGCAGCAACCCGTGCTACAGGCCGGCAACCGCGTCGACCTGATCTGGCGGGCGCGGCTCGACGAGCATCTCGGCACTTTCCAGGCCGAGCCGATCGAGCTCAATGCCGCCAGGCTGATCGACAGTGCCGTGGCCGTCTACGCCCTGCAGACGCTGGCCGCGCATCTGAGGCTCTTGCCAGAGCGCGACCCGCATGCCGGTCTCTACGAAACGCTGGCGATCCTGATCGCGCATCTCAACGACGCCGAAGCTGTCGGCGAACTGGTGGTTCGCTTCGAGCTTCTGGTGCTCGACGAACTCGGCTTCGGCCTCGACCTCTCCGAATGTGCCGCCACCGGCGCCCTCGAGGATTTGACCTATGTCTCGCCGAAGTCGGGCCGCGCCGTATCGCACGCCGCCGGCGAGCCGTGGCGCGACAAGCTGCTCCCGCTGCCGCTGTTCCTGCAGCGCGGCGCGCGGCAAGGGGCCGACCTCGCGGCGATCGAGGATGCGTTCCGGCTGTCGAGCTTCTTCTTTGCCCGCCACGTCTACGAGCCACGCGGCATCGAGGTGCCCGATGCCCGCAGCGGCCTGCTGATGGCGCTGAGGAAATTCTATGCCGCCCAAGCCATCTCCCGTGGAGACACCGCCGCATGAGCGACGTCGAACTGTTTCCCGGCCATGTCTCGCCGCTTGGCCTGGGCACGATCCCGCATGAGGACGTGCATCTTTATTCCGGCAGGGAACTGCTCCAGCGGGTCGTCGACGGTCTCTATCCGGCGCCGCCGATCGCCGCGGTGCTGAATTTTGCCCTGACCGGCGTGGAAGAGGGGCGGACGGTGTTTCGCGGCGTGCCCAACAAGCGCCATCTCAATCCGCTCGGCATGGTGCATGGCGGCTGGGCGGCGACGCTGCTCGATTCGGCGCTCGGCTGCGCCGTGCACAGCACGCTTGCAAAAGGCGAGGCCTACACCACGGTCGAGTTCAAGGTGAACCTGACGCGGCCGATCACGCCCGACACCGGCGAGATCGTCTGCGAAGGCAGGGTGATCCACAAAGGGCGCACGCTCGCCGTGTCCGAGGCGACGCTGAAGGACAGCAACGGCAAGCTGCTCGCCTTCGGCACCGAAACATGTTCGATCTTTCCCGTCGCCAATCTGGCGGCGCGGTGAGCCGGCCAATCTGAGGGGGAACGGCCATGCTTGAGAGCCTTCTGGGCGTCATCGCCATTGTCGCGCTGTTCATCATCATATCGAAGCAGCAGTCGCGGCTCGGCCTGCTCGAACGCGAACTGGGCGCGCTGCGCAGCCTGGTGCTGTCGGGGGCCGTGCCTGCACCGGCTGCAAAGGCTGCCGAGGCTTCGACGGAGACGGCGGAGCCAGGGGTGCCCGAGGCGCTGGCTGCAGCTGCAGCGGAGATGCCTGCCAAGGCGGGGTCAGCGATTGCCACCGCAGCGGACGCAGACGTCGCGGCAGAGCTGCCTGCGGCGGCCAATGCCGAAGCTGAAGCCGGCGAGGCAGGGCCGTGGGGCGGCACGCAGGCAACTTCCACGCCGGAACCTGCACCCGCGCCGGCCAGACCCGATATCGAAACGGCGCTCGGCACGCGCTGGGCGGTGTGGGTCGGCGGGTTGGCGCTTGCTTTCGGCGGCGTGTTCCTGATCCGCTATTCGATCGAATCCGGCCTATTCGGCCCCGGAGCGCGGCTGACCATGGCTGCACTGCTCGGCCTGGTGCTGGTCGGCGGCGGCGAGTTCATCCGCCGCACCGGCTTCCGCGTGCCGATCCAGAATGGCGGCAGCGCCTACATCCCGGCGATCCTGACGGCAGCGGGCGCCTTCACCCTGTTCGGCACCATCTATGCCGCGCACGGGCTCTATGGCTTCATCGGTGCCGGGACCGCCTTCGTCCTGCTTGGGATCGTCGGCGTGGCGACGATCGGCGCCGCACTCGCCCACGGTCAGCCGCTGGCGGGCCTCGGCCTGCTTGGCGCGATGGTGACACCGGCGCTGATTGCGTCCGCGGCGCCCAATTTCTGGGCCTTGTTCGGCTACCTCGCCATCGTTCTCGTGGCGACCGCGGCGGTCGCCCGGACGCGCAGATGGTCGCTGCTGATGGGGGCAGCCTTCATCGGCACCGGCCTGTGGACGCTGCTCTACCTAGCCGACGCGCCATTGGCCGATTTCACGATCGTCCTGTTCATCAGTGCGGTCACGCTGGCGGCTCTCGCCCTGCTTTGGCTTGGACGCCGCGACGACATGACGGCGCTGGACTGGCCGTCGATGGTGCCGGCGTTTTTCGTGGCCGTGACCGCCATGGTGCTGTTCATCCACCCGACCTACGCCGCGCTCGGCGGGCCGCTGCGCGGGACCATTCTATTGGTCGGCTTGCTGGCGGTGGCACTTTACCGGCCGGCTGCTGTTTCGCTGCTGTTTGCGGCAGGCATCGCGACAGTGCTGGTCTATCTGCGCAACGCGCTGGGCGGCACCTTCGAACTCGACCTGCCTATCGGCGGGCTGATGGTTGAGGGCCTGCCGATCGAGATCGCCGGTACGTCGCTGACCCGCATCGGCTGGCTGCTTGGGCTCGTCTTTGCCGGCACCGGCCTGTGGAGCGCGCAGCGGCTGGCGGCGACGGCGCCCTGGCGCGCGGCAGCCTGGGCCGGGTGGGGCGTGGCGGTGCCGCTGGTCGTGCTGACTTCGCTGTGGATCGCCTATGGCAACCCCGACCGCGATCTCCTGCGCGCGCTCATCTCAGCCGTCCTGGTCGCTGGCTTCATTGCCGGCGGCGAATGGATCGCCCGTGCCGAACAGCCGCCGCTCCAGGGCGGGCCGGCGGTCTCCTTCGTGCTTGGCGGGGCAGGGGTGGCGCTGCTGCTGGCCCTCCACATGGGCTTCGGTTCGGGCCTGACCACGGTCCTGCTTGGCCTTGCGGCGGTGGTTCCGGCACTGGCGACGCGGCAGCGTGCCTACCCGGTGCTCGGCTGGCTGAGCGTCGGGGCGGCGGTTGCCGTGCTGGCGCGAATCGCCTTCGACCCGACGGTTGTCGGGGCGGACAGGCTCGGCATGACGCCCGTCTTCAACTGGATCCTGCCCGGCTACGGCATCCCGGCAATTGCCTTCGGCTTCGCTGCCTGGCAGCTGGCGCGCACCACCAACGGCCGGCCGCGGCTGGTCATGGAGGCGGTGGCCGCCCTGTTTTCGCTGCTGACCGTGGCGATGCTGGTGCGTCATGCGATGAATGGCGGCGTCATTACGTCGGACGCACCGACGCTGGCCGAACAGGCGATCTACACGCTGATCGCGCTCGGCGGCGGCGGCATCCTGGTGGCGCTCGACATGCGTTCGCCGAGCCCTGTGCTGCGCTATGGCTCGCTCGCCATCGGCGTGCTGTCGGTGCTTTCGGTGCTGGGCCAGCACTTCCTGGTGCTCAATCCGCTGTTCACCGACGAAGGCACGGGCAGCATTCCATTCTTCAACCTCTTGTTCCTCGCCTATCTCCTGCCGGCGTTGGCAGCAGCAGCGTTGGCGTACTACGCCAGGGGCAAGCGGCCGAAATGGTATTCGGCGATGCTGGCCTTTGTCGCCGCATTGCTCGCCTTTGCCTATGCCACCCTGTCGGTGCGCCGGCTGTTCCAGGGCGAGCATATCGGCCTGTGGGCAGGCCTCGGCCAGGTCGAGACCTATTCCTATTCGGCGCTGTGGCTTGCCATGGGCGTCGGCCTGCTGGTCGCCGGCGTGACACTGAAGTCGCAGGTGCTGCGCATCGCCTCGGCGGCGTTGATCTCGATCGCCGTGGCAAAGGTCTTCCTGTTCGACATGTCCGAACTGGAAGGCGTGCTGCGCGCGCTGTCCTTCATCGGGCTGGGCGCTGTGCTGATCGGAATCGGGCTGTTCTACCAGCGCCTGCTGACGCGAGCGGCGCGCTCGTAGCGCAAGGAAGTCAATGTAGATTGCCGGAAGGTCGAAGCGCTGCACGGCTTGCCTTCGATGCCTGGTGCGCATGCCGTTAACCATCTGTTAACATTACCGAAAGATTGCCTGATCGGATCGGCATTTATTAAGATCGAGCAAGGTTTCGGCAACGAATGGCGACGAAGGTCGCCTCGCGCCAATGATATGGCGCACGGGACTCGGCCTGCGGACTTCCTCCCCCGTTTGCCGCTGCGTCGAAAGCCCGTCACAGGACCGCAAAGCCTCGGGCTTTGCTGTCCCAAGCAATGTCGGAGCACTACATCATGTCCAAGCGAAATCTGTATTTCGTCCTCTTCGCGGCCCTCGCGCCCTTTGTCACTTCCGTCGTCGCCAATGCGGCCGACGTGGCATCGGATTACTCCCAGGAAAGCTCTGGCGCCTATGACTGGTCGGGCATCTATGGTGGCGGCCATGTCGGGCTTTCCAATGACGGTTTCCCGAACCCGTTCTCGAGCAAGACCGGCTGGCAGCTTGGCGGCCAGGTCGGCGCCAACTTCCAGTCCGGCATGTTCGTCTACGGCGCCGAGGCCGACGCCAGCTTCTCCAACGGCGCCCGCCACAACATCGCCAATGGGGCCCAGCTCGAGCGCAAGTTCGACGCGGCCGCCAAGGCCCGTGCCGGCGTCGCGATGGACCGCACGCTGGTCTATGGAACCGCCGGCTACGGCGTCTCCAAGTTTGACGCCAGGCGCAACGTCAGCTCCGGCAGCAACTGGGAAGGCGGCCTCCTGCTCGGCGCCGGCGTCGAACAGGCGATCAGCGACAAGGTCACCGCCAAGATCGAGTACAACCGTGTCGACTATGGCAAGGTGCGGTCGACCGTCGGCGGCGTCAAGCAGGCCGACGAGCTCGACAGCAACACGCTGAAGGCCGGCCTGAACTACCGGTTCTGAGCGACCTAGGCACTTCCGAAGGCGGGCATGCAGGTCATGCCCGCCTTTTTTATACTTGAATGAATATGCGTTGAGGAATATCTGTATATCCAGAAGGGATATGTAGATGCCTCTCTACATCAGAGATAACGAAGTCGATGCGCTGGCAGCCGAATTGCAGGCCGTATCCGGCGCCGCGAGCAAGACCGAAGCGGTGCGGACCGCACTGCTTCACGAGCTTGCTCGCAACCGCGCCAAGATCCCCCTGCGCAATCGCCTTGCCAAACTGCAGGCGAGAGTGGCGGAACTGGGCCTGCCCGACCGCGACTTCGACATGAAGAAGTTCACCGACGAAATGTGGGACGGCGAGTGATTTTCATCGACGCGTCCGTCATCGTTGCCGTCCTCAACCAGGAGCCGGGCTGGGAGGAACTGGTCAAGCAACTCACCAGCGCCGCCGGCGAGAGATACGTTTCGCCGCTGGTTCGTTTCGAAGCAATCATGTCGCTTGCTCGGGCCAGGGCCGGTGGTGGCCGGAAGCCGGCCCCGGAGCTTGTCTTGCAGGCAGGGCAAGTGGTTGACGACTTCATGGTCGAGATCGACGCCCAGGAGATCCCGATTTCGGATGAGATCGGACGGGCGGCGGTCGATGCCGCAACACGCTACGGCAAGGCGGTCGGCCATTCCGCTGATCTCAACTTCGGCGACTGCTTTGCCTATGCCTGCGCCAAGGCGTTGAAGGCGAAGCTAGTCTACAAAGGCAACGACTTCGCCCAGACCGACCTGGCCTGATCGGACGTCAGGCCAGGAACCGGTACTACTCCGCCGGCACCAGTGCCGGATGCCTGGTGACCGGCCGTTCCTTGATCGGCCAGTGGACGGCGGCGGCGAACAGCCCAAGGGCGACGCCAAGCCACCACACCGCATCGTAGGAACCGAAGTGGTCGTAGAGGTAGCCGCCGAGCCAGACACCGAGGAATGAGCCGATCTGGTGCGAGAAGAAGACGATGCCGCCCAGCATGCCGAGGTGCCGGGTGCCGAACATGATGGCGACGAGGCCATTGGTAGGTGGCACTGTCGATAGCCAGAGCAACCCCATGACGATGGCGAAGACGACGACGCTGGTCGGCGTCTGCGGCAGCAGCAGGAACGCCGCGACGAGTGCCGACCGGGCGAGATAGATCCAGGCGAGGAAGCGGGGTTTCGAGTACTTCTGGCCGATGATGCCGGAGGCGAGCGAGCCGATGATGTTGAAGAAGCCGATCAGGGCGAGCGCGATCACCGCATAGCGGGCGTCGATGCCGATGTCCCTGATATAGGCCGGGAAATGGGCGGTGATGAAGGCGACCTGGAAGCCGCAGACGAAGAAGCCCGAAACCAGAAGCATGTAGCTCCTGTGGCCGAAGGCTTCTGACAGGGCTTGGCTGAGCGTTTGCTGGATTTCGGCCTGGGAGACCTTACCCGAGCTGGAATTGCCGATCAGCGGGATCGCCAGCACCGGGATGACCAGCATGGCGATGGACATGTAGACGAGCGTATCGGACCAGCCATAGGCATCGATCAGGCCCTGGCTGATCGGGGCGAAGATGAACATGCCGGCCGACCCGGCGGCGGTGCCGATGCCGAAGACCATGCTGCGGTTGTTCGGGTTGGTGTTGCGGGCAAAGGCCGCCAGCACGATGCTGAAAGAACCGGCGGCGACGCCGAGGCCCACGAGCACGCCGCCGCTCAGGTGCAGCATGCCGGGGCTGTCGGCAGAGGCCATCAGATAGAGGCCGAGCGCATAAAGCACCGCGCCGAGCGTCAGCACGCGCCATGTGCCGAAGCGGTCGGCGATCGCACCGAAGATCGGCTGTCCCAGGCCCCAGCACAGGTTCTGGATCGCCATGGCGAGACCGAACGTGGTGCGGTCCCAGCCTTTTTCGGCGAGCATCGGCAATTGGAAGAAGCCCATCGCCGAACGCGGCCCGAAGGTAAGCGCCGCGATCAGGCAGCCGCAGATGATGATCAGCCACGGCACCGTATTGCCCGACCTGGTGGTTGCCGCCGCTGCCGTCATCGTCGCTTCTCCCGTGAGGAAGCCACTTTTAGCCGATCCCATCGCATGTTCAAAATCAATTGAACTAGCGCATGCTTCAACATTTCTGATGGATGGGAATAGGAGGGCCGCAGCAAGCGTTAGTTGCATGCTTGGGTGATTGGCGGCTGAATTCGACGGCCGCTTGCGTCGCTGAGGCAAGGCGCGTTCTATCAGCACGTTCAAAGGGCGATCCACGATCCGCAGTGATGGAAGAAAAGAAGGCAGCGATACTTCAGGAAATCCCGCGCCTGCGGCGCTATGCGCGCGCGCTGCTGCGCGACCGCGACTCTGCCGATGATCTCGTCCAGGATTGCCTCGAACGGGCATTGATGCGCCTGGACAACTGGCGAACGGGAGAAAGCCCCAGGAGGTGGCTGTTTACGATCATGCATCATCTGTTCATCGACCAGATGCGAAAGGTGAAGCGTCGCGGCGAAGCGGCGGTCCTGCCGCTCGACGCCGGCGAAGCGATGGCAACGCCGGCCATCCAGGCTGAAAGCGCGGCCTCGCGTGAAATCGTCGACGCCTTGCAGCAGATCAGCCCCGACCGGCGCGCCGCACTGGTGATGGTCGCCATCGAAGGATTTTCCTATGCCGAGGCGGCGACGATGCTCGGCGTGCCCGCCGGCACGCTGATGTCGCGCATTGCCCGGGGCCGCGAGGAACTGCGGGCGCTGCTCGACGACCAGGCGCGGCGCCGGACGATAAGGATCGTCGAGAAATGAACGCGCGCAGCTTCACCGACCGCGATATCCACCTGGCGCTCGACGGCGAGCTGCCGGAGGACGAGCGCGCCGCCTACCAGGCCTGGCTGGAGGCCAATCCTGACATGAAGGCGAGGAGCCTGCGTTTCGCCGCCGACAATGCCGCCTTGCGCGGCCTGTTCACGGGCGTCCTCGACGAGCCCGTGCCGGCGCGGCTGACGGCAGTGGTCAAGGGCGATGCGCCGAAGCGCAAGGGCACGCCGCCATGGTGGCGCATGGCTGCGGCGGCAGCACTTCTGGTCGCCGGCGGTCTCGGCGGATATCTGGTCGGAGCGAGCGGTTTCGGCTTTGGTCCCGATTCCGACGATCGCATGGCCGAATTGGCGATTGCCGCGCATCAGACCTTTGCCGCCGACAAGAACCGGCCGGTCGAGGTCGACGGCAGCGATCCGGCCTACCTGACCGGCTGGCTGTCGAAGCGGACCGGGCTGAAGCTGGTGGCGCCGGATCTCAGCGTCAATGGCTTCCAGCTCCTGGGCGGACGCCTGGTGCCGGCCGAAGGCAGTACGGCGGCGCTGATGCTCTACGCCGACGCGCAGGGCAATCGTATTTCCGTCTATGTCACCACCGGCGGCAGCGAGCTCTCGAAGGGCACTTATACGCTCGCGGGCGGTGGCCCCGAAGCCGTCTACTGGCAGGAAAAGGGCTATGGCTGCGCCGTCGTCGGAACCCTGCCGCCAGCGGAACTCCGGCTGGTTGCGAAGGATGCCTACAAGCAATTGCTCGCAGGGGCGGGCCTGAGCCAGTCATAGGACGCACCGATATTTCGGCGTCCTTTCCTACGAGATTCATATCCCTCCAGCCCGGGCGTCATGTCACAATAAGGCCCGAATCGAGGCGTGACTGCGCTGGCAATGCGAGCGCGAGCGTGCTTCGCAGGGGCATATCCTTCCGGGCATTTCTCCGCCCAATCGAGGTCCTCAGAACCGCATGGTTGCCGACATCCGTACGGCCCGCGCAGAAGATGTCGATGCGCTCGTCGCCATCGAGAACGCCGTCTTTGATGGCGACAGGATTTCCCGCCGTTCCTTCCGCCAGTTGATCGATCACGAAACCGCCGAGGCGCTTGTCGCCGAGGTCGGCGGACGTGTCGCCGGCTACGCCATGGTGCTGTTTCGCAAGGGCAGCGGCGTGGCGCGGCTTTACTCCTTCGCCATCGGCCCGGATTTCGGTGGCAAGGGGCTTGGCCGCCTCCTGCTCGATGCCGCCGAGCATGTCGCCTATGGGCACGGCCGCATGATGATGCGGCTCGAGGTGCGCGAGGACAATCAGCGCGCCATTGGCCTCTACGAGCGGAACGGCTATCGCAGGATCGGCCACGAGCCCGACTACTACGAAGACGGCATGGTCGCACTTCGCTTCGAAAAGACGCTGCGCGGCGACGTGCCCATTGCCACGAATGTGCCGTTCTACGCCCAGACCTGCGACTTCACCTGCGGGCCGTGCTGCCTGATGATGGCGATGGCCAATTTCGACCGCAAGTTCGTGCCGGACCCTGTGATGGAGGTTCGGCTGTGGCGCGAGGCGACGACCATCTTCATGATGTCGGGGCCCGGCGGCTGCGAGCCGTTTGGCCTTGCGGTGGCGGCGCACGAGGCGGGGCTCGGCACCGAGATCCTCGTCTCGGCGGAGGGCGTGCTGTTCCTGCAGTCGGTCCGCACCGCCGAAAAGCGGCGGGTCATGGAGTTGGCACAGGCCGACTTCCGCAACCGCGCCGAGAAATACGCGATTCCCGTGACCTACCGCCCGTTCGGCATCGACGACATCAGGTCGAGGCTCGCCGAAGGCAAGCTCGTGCTGGTGCTGATTTCGGGCTTCCTGATGTTCGGCAAGAAGGTGCCGCACTGGGTTCTGGCCATCGGCGACGATGGCGGCCACATCCTGATCCACGACCCGTGGATCGAGGACGAACAGCGCGAGACGGCATCTGACGCCGCCAACATTCCGGTTCCCTACGACATCTTCATGCGCATGGCGCAGTTCGGCCGCGATGGCCTGCGCGCCGCGATCATTCTCGGAAAGCTTAGGAAACGATGACCTGGGTCATTCTTACCGGCCGCCAAAGCGATCTCGACCAGACGGCGACGCCGCACAAGATCATCACCAACCGCGACTATCTCGCCCATCCCTCGCTGTTTCGCGGCCAGCGGCCGAAGGTGATCAACCTGTCGAACCGCTACAGCTACCAGAGCCGGGGTTACTACGCCTCGCTGCTGGCGAGCTCGCGCGGGCACAAGGTGATCCCGACGGTCGAGACCATGATCGACCTGTCGGAGCGCAAGCTCTACGAAAACGCGCTGCCGGAACTGGAATTGGCGCTCAACAAGTGCCGCAAGGATCTGGGCGGCAGCTTTCCGGCCAAGGTGACGATCTTTTTCGGCATCGGCCCGTCCAAGGCCTGGGATCGTTTTGCCAAGCTTCTGTTCGACTGGTTCCGCGCGCCGGCGCTGGAAGTGGCGATCAAGGACGGCGAATGGGCTGCGATCCACAAGATCGGCTTTGCTGCGCTCGGCCGGCTCGACGACGCCGACAAGAAGCGCTTCGTGGCAGCCCTCGACACCTATACCAGCCGGGAATGGCGCGACACCAAGGCCCGCACGCCTTCGCGCTTCACCTTTGCCACCCTGATAGACCCACACGAGCAGCTGCCGCCTTCGGCGATCTCTTCGTTGCGTCACTGGGCCCGCATCGCCGAGAAGATGGGCGTCGAGGTCGAGCCGATCACCAAGAAGGACCTCGCCAAGCTCGCCAACTACGACGCGTTGTTCATTCGCGAGACGACGTCGATCTCGAACCACACCTACCGCTTCGCCCGCCGCGCACAGCAGGAGGGCATGCCTGTCATCGACGACCCGCTGTCGATGATCCGCTGCACCAACAAGGTCTATCTCAACGAATTGATGGCCTACAACAACGTGCCGGTGCCGCCGACGGTGATGATCGCCGGACTGTCGGACCTGCAGTTCGCGGCCGATACACTCGGTTTTCCGCTGGTGCTGAAGATCCCCGACAGCTCGTTCTCGCGCGGCGTCAAGAAGGCGTCGAACTTCGACGAGCTGAAGGCGCTGGCGACGGCGTGGCTCGAGGATTCCGATCTGCTGATCGCCCAGAAGTTCATGCCGACGCAATATGACTGGCGCGTCGGCGTGCTCGGCGGCCAGCCGCTGTTTGCCATCCACTACCTGATGGCCAAGAAGCACTGGCAGATCGTCAATCACGACAGCAAGGGCAAGCCGGTCGAGGGCGGCATCAAGACGTTCACGCTCAAGCATGCACCGGCACATGTCATCGACACCGCCGTGCGCGCCGCGCGCTGCATCGGCGACGGGCTCTATGGCGTCGACCTCAAGGAGACAAAGGACGGCGTGTTCGTCATCGAAGTCAACGACAACCCCAACCTCGACCACGGCGTCGAGGATTCGGGCGAGAAGGACGAGATCTGGGTGCGGCTGACCCAGTGGTTCCTCGACCGGCTGGAGCGCAACGGCAAGTAGCCTGAAAATCATTATACCAAATGGTTGATCATTCGGAATGGCGGTGCTACATTCAACCTTATGGTTGAAGATTCAGAGCGTCTCGACACAATTTTTCACGCGCTGTCCGACCCGACCCGCAGGGCGATGCTCAACGGGCTGGCCAGGGGGCCGCGCAATGTTGGCGACCTGGCAGCACCCTTCGACATGTCGCTGGCCGCGGCGTCCAAGCACATCAAGGTGCTGGAAAAGGCGGGGCTGGTGAAACGCAGCGTCCAGGGGCGCACGCACGTCTGCAGCCTCGACGCGCTGCCCATGCATGCCGGCGTCGAATGGATGCGGCACTACGAGAGGTTCTGGAACCAGCAACTCGATGTCCTCGAAGCCCTTCTGGTGGCCGAGGATCGCGGCGAGGCGAAGAAGCAAACCGAAACAAACACTGACGCGAAGAAGAAAGGGAGTAAGTCATGAACATCCACACTTCTTATGGCATCGTCACCGAACCCGGCGCGGTGCGCATCGAACGTCTGCTGCCTGGGCCTATCGAGCGCATCTGGAGCTATCTGACCGACTCGGACAAGCGCCGGCAGTGGCTCGCCGCCGGGCCGATGGAGCTGAAGCTTGGCGGACATGTCGAAAACGTCTTCCGCAATTCCGAGCTGACCCGCAACGACGATCCGCCGCCGGCACACATGGCCGCCTTCGCCGAGCATCGGGTGCCTGGCGAGATCATCGCCTGCGAGCCGCCGCATCTGCTCGCCTACAGCTGGGGCGGCGCACCGGGCGAAAGCTCGGAAGTGCGCTTCGAACTGGCACCCCGCAACGGCAAGGTGCTGCTGACGGTGACCCACCGCCGTCTCGCCGAAGACGGTGCACTGCTGAACGTCGCCGCCGGCTGGCACACCCATCTCGACATATTGGCAGCCAGGCTGGAGGGCAGCGAGCCCGACGGCTTCTGGAGGACGCATACGCGGCTCGTGGCCGAGTACGGCCGGCGCATCGACGGCTCGCAGACGGCTGCCAAGGGAGGGTGACATGCTGCTCAAGAACAGGACGGCTATCGTCTATGGCGGCGGTGGCGCGATCGGAGGGGCCGCGGCCAGGGCATTTGCCCGCGACGGCGCCCGCGTGTTCCTGGCCGGGCGCACGCCGGACAGGCTGGAAATGGTCGCGGGCCAGATCCGCGCTGAAGGCGGCTTTGCCGAAACGGCGGTGCTGGACGCGCTTGACGAGGAGGCGGTCGAGCGCCATGCCGCCGAAGTGGCGACACAGGCCGGCGGCATCGACATCGCCATGAATGCGGTCGGTATTGCCCATGTGCAGGGCACGCCGTTCGGCGAGCTGTCGCTTGCCGATTTCGAGACGCCGGTCGCGGGTTATGCCAGGAGCAACTTCGTCACCGCAAAAGCCGTCGCGCCGCACATGCGGGGCAAGGGCGTGATCCTGACCCTGTCGACGCCAGGCGCGCGGCTGTCAGGCGTGGGCTTCCTCGGCAACGGCGTCGCCAGTGCCGCGGTCGAAGCGCTGTCGCGCATCCTCGCCGGCGAGCTTGGTCCGCGCGGCATAAGGGTGATCTGCCTCCGCCCGGACGCCATCCCCGAATCTTTGGCCGCGTCGCATGTGCGCAGCGCTTTCGAGGGCTTTGCCGAGCGCGCGGGCATGAGCGTCGACGACATGCTCGCCGCCCGTGCAGCGTCGGGGCCGTTGCTCCGGCGCTTCCCCACCTTGGCCGAGATCGGCGATTTCGCTGCCTTCGTTGCCTCCGACCGTGCGGGCGCGATGACGGGCGCGATCGCCAATCTGAGTTGCGGCACGCTGGTCGACTGACCGCTGCCTTGCCAATTCCCGCGTCCCCTGATCTTCTCAACGGAGAGCGGGACACGGACGACATGCTTTTCTTTGTCATCGAGGATTTTCGCGGGCGCGATCCCAAGGCGATCTATCGCCGGTTTCGCGACAAGGGGCGGCTCGCGCCGGAGGGTTTCGTCGTCCACCACAGCTGGATCGCGGCCGACATGAGCCGCTGCTTCATGCTGGTGGAAGCTGACGATGTGACGCTGCTGCAGCGCTGGGTCGTCGAATGGGCCGACCTTGTCGGCTTCGAGATCGTGCCGGTAGCGACGAGCAAGGACACCGCCGCGGGGCTTGCCCCGCATCTCTGATGCGCGTGTGGTCGCCCGTCGTATCAATCGACGCTTGCAAATGACTTCGGGCCTTGTTTTCCTGCCGAAGCGCTGGAGGCACGCATGCGGCGGATTCTCTTCCTTGCAGCTGGAGCACTCGTCGTCGCGTCGCTGACCGCGGCCTCGGCGGCCGAACGGCGCTGCGGCTGGTACGCAAGCCCGACTCCGGGCAATCTCTGGCTCATCGACAAGGACGCCACCTGGACGATCACTTCGCAGGGCGAGGCGGACGGGGCCGATGCCTTCGACGTTGACAAGGCGCCGGACTTCGATCCCAGGCAGTTTGTCGAGACCAATTTGCCGGGGGCTGGCTACGGCTATGGCTGCGCTTGCATGACCGTCGAAACCGACGCCAGACAGCAGCGCATCACCAAGGTGTTTGCCGGCGACATCCTGCCGTTGCGCAAATGCAAGGCCGACAGGTCGCTGCCACCGCCACCGGATTGACCATCGGGTCGGAACGATGCGTTGGCCTGAGTTGCGGCCGCCCGGAACGGCCATTTTTGATCGTGCATAAGAGGGGACGGACATGGCATTGACCGGCGCGAGCCACAACTATCAGCGCGTACGGAGGGAGGGCGAAAGCGCCAGGGTCGAGTTCGTCGAACTGTTCTTCGATCTTGTCTTCGTCTTTGCGGTGACGCAGCTGTCGCATTTCCTGCTCAAGGACCTGTCGCTCGAAGGCACGCTCGAAGCGGTACTGATGCTCGTCGCCGTGTGGTGGGTGTGGAATTACACCGCTTGGGTGACCAACTGGCTCGACCCCAACCGCCGGCCGGTGCGTGGCATGATGTTCGCGCTGATGCTCGGCGGGCTGATGCTGTCGACGTCGATCCCCGAGGCATTCGAGGCGCGCGGGCTGCAGTTCGCTGCCGCCTATGTGTTCATGCAACTGGGCCGCACCCTGTTCATGATGTGGGCGCTCAGGCGTCACAATCCTGCAAATCATACAAATTTCGTACGGATCGCCATCTGGGTCTGTCTGGCGAGCGTGTTCTGGATCGCCGGTGGCATTGCCAGTCCCGAGAACCGTTTTGCGATCTGGGCCGTAGCGCTGGCAATAGAACTCATTTCGCCGGCCTGCGGGTTCTGGACGCCGTGGCACGGCGCCTCAACGACCGCCGACTGGGACGTCGATCCCGACCATATGGCTGAGCGCAATGGGCTTTTCATCATCATCGCACTGGGCGAATCGATCCTCGTCTCGGGCGCAACCTTTGCCGAGCTCGAATGGACATGGGTCAATTTCGCGGCCTTCCTGACAACCTTCTTCGCCTCGGTGGCGATGTGGCTGATCTACTTCAATGTCGGCCAGGAGGCGGCACATCACCGCATTTCGTCGGCCACGGACAAGGGGCGGATCGCCCGTGTCGCCTACACCTATATCCCCGTGCTGCTTGTGGCCGGCATCATCGTGGTGGCCGTGTCGGACGAGCTGATTCTCGCCCATCCGCTCGGTCATGCGGAGGCTGCCGTGATCTGGACCTCCATCGGCGGCTCGGCGCTCTATCTGGTCGGCAATCTGTTGTTCAAGCGCTACGTCGTGGGCCGCGCGCCGCTGTCGCACATCATCGGCCTGGCGATCCTTGCCGCGATGGTGCCTTTCGCCAGCCAAATGTCGCCGCTGCTGATCGGCGCGGCCACGACCGTGGTCATGGTGCTGGTGACGGTACTCGAACTCAGGGGGCAGCCGGTGCGGCATGCGAAGGCTTGACCGGCGCCCGGCCATGGCGTTCGATCTGTCCTGAACAGTCGAAAGGCGCACCATGATCCTCATCGGCCAGTATGACAGCCCCTTCGTCCGCCGCGTCGGCGTAGCACTCCGGCTTTATGGCATTCCCTTCGCGCACGAGCCGTGGTCGGCCTTCGGCGACGCCGACAAAATCCGCGCCTACAACCCGCTGACGCGGGTGCCGACGCTGGTTCTCGACAATGGCGAGGTGCTGATCGAGAGCCACGCCATCCTCGACTATCTGGACAGCCTGGCGCCGGGCGGGCAGGCGATGTTCCCGATTGCCGAGCCGGCGCGCCACCAGGCGCTGAAGGTCTCGGCACTGGCGATGGGGCTGGGCGACAAGGCTGTCAGCCTGTTCTACGAGCGGCGGCTGCACAAGGAGGTATCGACCGTCTGGGTGGAGCGCTGCCGCACGCAGATCACCGACGTACTGGCTGTGCTCGAAGCCGATCGTGCGGGACGGGACAGTGACTACTGGTTCGGCGACCGCATCGGCCATGCCGATATCGGGGTGGCATGCGTGCTGCGCTTCATCAACGATGCGCATCAGGGGCTGCTGAACATGGCTGATTTCCCCGCGCTTGCTGCCGACGCCGCACGGCTGGAGGCGATGCCGGTGTTCCAGGAGATCAGCCAGGAGTTCATCCCGCCGGCTTGACTACCTGCAGCGCTGTTTTTCGATCGCCGCGAAGCGTTCGAGGAAAGTGTCCTGCACGCGTTTTGCCGGCTGCGGTGCAAGGTCGAGCCCGTCGATGGTGATGCCGCGCGGTCGGCCGAAGAACTCGGTCGCCTCGTTCACCGCAAAGCCTGCAAGCCCGGTTGCCTCGAAATAGGCAGCTATCTGGTCGGCGCGCTTGATGTCCTTCTTCAGGCCCACACCGATCTCGGCCGGCAGGCCGAAGCGCAGGTGGATGGCGTGCTGCAGCCGCTCCTCGCAAGCCTTGTAGCCCCCGCCGACCACCGACTTGAACGGCGAGATCATGTCCCCGATGACATATTCCGGCGCATCGTGCAGCAGGGCGGCGAGTTGCGCGTCCGGCGAGGCGGCCGGCACGATCCTGCGGAAGATCTCTTCGACGATCAGCGAATGCTGCGCCACGGAAAAGGCGTAGTCGCCCGAGGTCTGGCCGTTCCAGCGGGCGACGCGGGCGAGGCCATGGGCGATGTCCGATATCTCGACGTCGAGCGGCGAGGGGTCGAGCAGGTCGAGCCGTCGACCCGACAGCATGCGTTGCCAGGCACGCGGCGGGGCGCCGGGACGATCGGCCATCAGGCGTCTTCCGCGCTGGCGGCTTCCGGATAGGTGAAGCCAGCCCAGCCAGGGATTGCGGGGGTGATGGCAACGTCGCCGGCGGTGATTTCGGCGCCTGCGTCGAGCGCGGCCTTCACCCGGTCGATGCGGGCGATGGCGATGCCCGTCGTTCCCGAAACCGAGCCGAGGGTGCCGACCAACTTGCCGCCCGAGACAAGGTCGGTACCGGGCGCGGGGAGGTCGGAAGCAGCCGAGACCAGAAGCACGCGCCGCCGGGCGGTGCCGCGATGCTGCATGCGCGATACGACTTCCTGGCCGATGAAACAGCCTTTTTTGAAGCCGACGCCTCCCATCAGGTCGAGCAGCACGTCGTGCGGAAAGGCATCGCTGAGCGCGTAGTCGGGGCCGCTCTCGGCGACACCGTTGGCGATGCGGAAGGCGTGCCAATCGGCTTCGCTGGCATCGGCGACGGGTGCTGCGCCATAGTGACGGAAGACGGGGGACAGGAAGCGGCTGTCGCGGACAGTTGAATCAGATTGCGAGGCAGCTGAATCATCTTGCCATGAGACAGCGATATCAGGTTGATCCTGCTTCGATATTTCGGCTTTCGCGCGCAGTCTGTAGAGCGTCAGGCGGCGGACGAAATCGTCGGCGATGTCGGCGCGGCATTCGAGTCGGAGCGCGTTTTCGCCGCTGCGCGACACCAGGAAATCGAACATGATCTTGCCCTGCGGGGCGAGCAGCGCGCCTGGCCTGGCTTCACGGTCACGCAGTGCATCCAGATCGAGCGTCAGGATGTTCTGCAGGAAATGCTCGGCATCGGGGCCGGAAACATCGATGATGGCGCGGTCTGCGAGAGTGGCTGTCGGCATGGACCTGATCTTGCATTTCTGAGAGCCATTACGTAAGCCGCAGGCAATTCCCAGACAAGGGCACGCGCGACATGGCTACCACCTTCGATCTCATCCTCAAGGGCGGCACGGTCGTCAACCATGACGGCATCGGCGTCCGCGACGTCGGCGTCACCAATGGCCGGATCGCCGCCATCGGCAATCTGGGCAGCGCATCGGCCGGCGAGACCATCGATTGCCTCGGCCTGCACATCCTGCCCGGCGTGGTCGACAGCCAGGTGCATTTCCGCGAGCCGGGACTGGAGCACAAGGAAGATCTGGAGAGCGGTTCGCGCGCGGCGGTGCTGGGCGGTGTCACCGCCGTCTTCGAGATGCCCAACACCAATCCGCTGACGACGAGCGAGGCAGCTCTTGCCGACAAGGTCAGCCGCGCGACGGCGCGCATGCATTGCGACTTCGCATTCTGGGTCGGCGGCACGCGCGAGAACGCGAAAGACGTGGCCGAACTCGAACGCCTGCCGGGCGCTGCCGGCATCAAGGTGTTCATGGGCTCGTCCACCGGCGATCTTCTGGTCGAGGACGACGAGGGCGTGGCCTCCATCCTGCGCAACACCCGCCGTCGCGCCGCCTTCCACTCGGAGGACGAGTTCCGCCTGCGCGAGCGCCAGGGCCTGCGCGTCGAGAACGACCCGTCCTCGCACCCGATCTGGCGCGACGAGATCGCCGCGCTCCAGTGCACCGAGCGCCTGGTGCGGATCGCGCGGCAGGAGCGCGCGCGCATCCACGTGCTGCACATCTCGACAGCCGAGGAGATCGCCTTCCTTGAACACCACAAGGATGTTGCCACCTGCGAGGCGACGCCGCACCACCTGACGATGAGCGCGGACGATTATGCCCGCCTCGGCACGCTGCTGCAGATGAACCCGCCGGTGCGCGCCGCCCGCCACCGCGACGGCATCTGGCACGGCATCGGCCAGGGCGTCGTCGACGTGCTCGGCTCCGACCACGCGCCGCACACGCTCGCCGAAAAGGCAAAACCCTATCCGGCCTCGCCCTCGGGCATGACCGGCGTGCAGACGCTGGTGCCGATCATGCTCGACCATGTGAACGCCGGCCGGCTGACGCTGGAGCGCTTCGTCGATCTCGCGAGCCACGGTCCCAACCGCATCTTCGGCATGGCGCGCAAGGGCCGCATCGCCGCCGGCTACGACGCCGATTTCACCGTCGTCGACATGAAGCGCAAGGAAACCATCACCAACGCCCAGGCCGGTTCGAAGGCCGGCTGGACGCCTTATGACGGCAAGCAGGTCACCGGCTGGCCGGTCGGCACCATCGTCCGCGGCACCCGCGTGATGTGGCAGGGCGAGATCACCACCCCGTCGCAGGGCAGGGCGGTGGAGTTTTCGGAAGCGGTGGTGCGGTAGTATATTCTCCCCGTTTACGGGGAGAATATACCGGCAGGCAGATGAGGGGCGGAGCCAGCCTCATTGATGCATGCGCTGCCCCTCATTCGGCCCCTTGGACCACCTTTCTCCCCGTAAACGGGGCGAAGGGAAAAAGAATCAATCTCCCGCCACGAAGAAGGCCCAGCGGCCGTCCGGGGTGATGCCGAGACGGTAGAAGACATATGTGCCGTACTGCTTCATGTCCTCGTAGTCGCCGGCCGTCACGATCTTGAACAGCTCGACCTTCTGGCGCGCGTCGAGCTTTTCGAGCGGGATGCCGAAGAAATAGGGCCAGACATAAAGGTCCTCGTCGGTGCCTTCGCCGAGATGCACGTAGCCGGCGTTCAGCACCTCTTCCATGATGGCCAGCAGTTCCTGGCCTTCGCCGTCGCCGGACAGGCCCTTGATGAAGGCGATCGGGTCGCCGTCGATCTCGCCGAACGACAGTTGCGGCATAGATTCGCCCTGGCCGATCAGCGGCCGCAGCTTTTCGATGTCGCCGGTCTTGGCCGCCTCGACAAGCAGGTTGCGCATGCGCGCGACGGGCTCTGGCAGGCGGCTGAGGTCGTAGACGATCTCGGGCAGCGGGCCATCGGGATCGAGATGCGGCGCGGCGGGCCCCGTGGCGTCGGGCGCGTCCGGCTCGGCGTCCTGCGGCTCGGCCGGTTGATCTTCGGGCGCTTCTTCGCTTCCGCCAGGCGCGCTGGCCGCCGGAGGCGCCTGGATCGGGTCGGGCATCGGCACCGAGTTTTCAGGCCCAGTGCCCTCATCCGTTGCCGGATTAGGCGGGGTGACGGGCGCTGGGATCTCTTCGCGCTTGATCTCGCTCAGTGCAAGAGCGCTGGTGGCAGTCAGCGAAAAGGCAAACGAAGCGGCAAGGCCGAGAGCCGCGATGCGCAACGCGCCGCGGGCCGTAATTTCAGTCTTTGGCCGCATCAGAACTACGCTCCGGTCTTCCCAGGCGCCGTGCATCCGATCCGGATGCGCGATGGGCGCCCTAAACTGCAAAACCTGCGCATCGTGCTTGCCGAAACGCGATTCGGGTCGCAGGCCGATGCCAGTGATGTGCCGGCATGATGCCGAAACCGTGTCGGCTAGTCAAAGAACCGGGATAGCGCTCAATGCCGCAGGCGCAGCGGCTCGAACTCGCCGGCTTCGACCTTGGCGCGCATGCGGTCGAGCATGGCCAGCGCCGCGCGCTCGCCATTGGCGGCCACGATCTCGGCGAAGGCGGTGGCAAGGGCGGCTTCGGCGATGATCTCGGGCTCGATGCCGGCGGAAAGGCCTTCCGCCCATGCCTCGTTGTGGCTCTCGACGGCGGTCAGGCGCTTTTCTTCCCGGACCAGGGCGTCGATATCGCTTACGCTTTGTTCCATTTCGGTCTTTCACCCTGCCAAGCGATCCGGTGATTCGGATCAACTTGAGCTATCCCTTTAATGTCCCGTTAAGACACCTAACACAATCGCCCGTCCGTGTACGGCAGGCAATGCCGGGAAAGTAAATAGCCTGTTAATTACCGTAGCGGGAGGCGATGTCGCGGCTGAGCGCTTCGCCTTCCTTCATGTAGCGCCCGATGGCTTCGGTCGCTGACGGCGTGCAGGCGGTGTAGGTTCCGTCGAACGAACGGTAGCCGCGGTTGAAGGACGCGATGAAACGGGCGCGGCGGTCGGGCGAGGGGTTCTCGGCCTGCAGCAGCTTTTCCATCTCGCCGCGCCACTGGGTGCCCTTCTCGCCGCAGAGATTGCGCAGGAAATGCAGCGAGCCCAAGACCTCGGCGAGCCTGAGAAGGCCCGGTTCGAACGGCGCTTCGACGGCCCGCGCTGGCGCCGCAAGCACGGCGCTTGCGGCAAGCATCATAGCCATGATGTAGGTCGAAGCGCGCATCATAAGCTTTTGTGGCGAAACAATTTGTCGCCGGCAAGGCCACAGTCGCGGCTATCCAACGCTATGCGGGCAAGGCGACCTGTCCGCCGAGCAGTTCGAGCACGATCTCCAGCGTCGAATCGGTGAGCGGCAGGCGCTCGATCTCGGCGAGGGAGAAGAAAGCGGCTTCGTCGGCGTCATCGGCCGCTACCGGGTCGCTGCGCACATGGCGCGCGCCAAAGACGGTGAGCAGGTAGACCGAGGCACCTTCGGCGCGGCTGTCGATGAGGATCTCGCGCAAGGGAACAAGCGTGCCGACCTCGATCCCGGTCTCTTCCATCAGTTCGCGGCGGGCGGCATCTTCGAGCGTTTCGCCGCTTTCGACACGCCCACCGGGAAACGCATAGAGGCCCTTCGACGGCGCGCGCCCGCGCCGCACCAGCATGATCGAGCGGTCGCGCAGTACGGCGACGGAGACGGCGGGGACTATTTTCGCGTCGATCATCAACTCTCGCTTGGGTAACGCGTTCCATTGTGGAACAGCCGGCCATATCCGCTTTAGCGGTTGCGGCGGGTGCGATCCATCGCCACTTTCAGACGATGAAGCGAGACATGAGCCGATGTGCGGACGAATAGCGGTGATAGCCTCGCCGGAGGAGACGGCCGCCTTTGTCGGCATAGGCGAGCTCGAGAGCTTTCCCCCGCGGTACAATGTGGCGCCGACACAGCCGATCCTGGTGGTGATGGCCGGGCCGCAGCGTCCGCCGGGCTCGAACCTGCCCGACCGCATGGCGATGCTGGCGCGGTGGGGACTGATTCCGGCCTGGACGAAGAATCCGGCCGACATGCCGCTGCTGTTCAACGCGCGCTCCGAATCGGCAATCGAAAAGGCCTCGTTCAAGACCGCGATGCGCCACCGGCGGGCGCTGATCCCGGTCTCGGGTTTCTACGAGTGGAAAAAGCTGCCGGGCAACCGGCGCCAGCCTTACTGGCTGAGGCCGCGCAAGGGTGGACTGGTGGCACTTGCCGGTTTGATGGAAACCTGGAGCGAGCCGGGCGGCTCGGAGATCGACACGGCGGCGATCCTGACCACCGGCGCCAGCGCCGACATCCTGCACATCCACGACCGCATGCCGGTGGTGATCCAGCCGGAGGATTTTGCCCGCTGGCTCGACTGCCGTACGCAGGAGCCGCGCGACGTGGCCGAACTGATGCGGCCGGCGCAGCCCGACTTCTTCGAGCAGATCCCGGTGTCGGAGATGGTCAACAAGGTGGCCAACGTCGGCCCCGAGATCCAGGATCGGGTCGAGCCTTTGCCGGAGGCAGCACCTGAACGGGCCGCGAAGCCAAAAGTGGAAAAGCGTAAGTCCAGCGATGACGGCCAGATGAAACTGTTCTGACCAGACGCTAGAAGAGCGGCGTGTCCACGCCAGTCCTGTCCGCCGCCCTTTCCGGTTTCCTGCTCGGTGCGTCGCTGATCATTGCGATCGGTGCGCAGAATGCGTTCATCCTGCGGCAGGGGCTGCTGCGCCAGCACGTCTTCATTCTGAGTTTGATCTGCGCGGCCTCGGATGCCTTGCTGATCGCCGCCGGCGTCGCCGGGCTGGGTACGCTGATCGCCCAGTCGCCGCGGCTGATCATGGCCGTGACGGTGGGCGGAGCGCTGTTCCTGTTTACTTATGCGGCGATCGCCTTCCGACGTGCGATGAAGCCCGAGGTGCTGAAGGCGGCCAAAAGCGGCGAGGCCAGGCTGTGGCCGGCGATTGCCGCTTGTCTCGCTTTCACCTTCCTCAACCCGCATGTCTATCTCGACACGGTGGTTCTGCTCGGCGGCCTGTCGGCCGCCTATGAAGGTCAGGCACGCCTTGCCTATGGGCTGGGCGCTGCAACGGCATCGTTCGTGTGGTTCTTCGGGCTCGGCTATGGCGCCCGGCTGCTCGAGCCGGTCTTTGCCCGGCCTGCCGCGTGGCGCGTGCTCGATCTCCTGATCGGCCTGGTGATGGCCGCGATCGGCTTGAGCCTGCTAAGCCGCCTTGCTTAGCTTGGGAGACTGCTTGTCTTTCTTCGGCGCGCAGATCAGCGCGGCAAGAATTGCTGCGGGACCGATGGCCCGGTAGTGCTTGGTGAGTTCTGCGTACTGGCTACGCGCTCGGTCCTGTTCGGATTGTTTTCGTTTCATTGGTCTCTTCCCTTACGTCAACTGTGTTGAGAGCGGCTGCAAATGCTCACTGATTGGGTCGAATTCGTGGCATGCGCCGCCTTTTATCCGGGCAATGTTTCATTACAGTGCCGGGATATTTAATAAATTGTTTCAGTACTGCTTCTGTTCCGGTTTGCGCGGTAAAGTTTCATGACGCAGCGTCTTGACGGCAACAGGCCGGCGAGGCGATAAAGCCGGTGATGAAAACGTCTTTCGCCATTTTCGGCATTTGCATTATTGGCTAGCGTTCGCGCTGGTCAGGACGTTTTCGCCTCATCTTCACACGAGACAGGTCAAACGCCCGGGCCAGCAGGCCAGGGGAGTTTTATGTCTGATTCAATGATGAAGTCCGGTGCGTTTCGGGGCCTTCGGCTTACCAACACGCTGACGCGCACGAAGGAAGACTTCGTGCCGATCGATCCGCAAAACGTGCGGATGTATGTCTGCGGACCGACCGTTTACGACTTCGCCCATATCGGCAATGCCCGTCCGGCGATCGTCTTCGACGTGCTGTTTCGGCTGCTGCGCCACGTCTATGGCGCGGATGCCGTCACCTATGTGCGCAACCTCACCGACCTCGACGACAAGATCAACGCGCGCGCCCTGCGCGACTTCCCCGATCTGCCGCTTAACGAGGCGATCAGGCGCGTCACCGAAAAGACCGCCAACCAGTACCAGGCCGACGTCAAGGCGCTGGGCTGCCTCGAGCCGACAGTCGAGCCGCGGGCGACGGAGTTCGTGCAGCCGCGCGCCGACGGCCGCGCCGACATGATCACCTTGATTCTCAGTCTCATCGAACGCGGCCATGCCTATGAAGCACAAGGCGAAGTGCTGTTCGATACCGGCTCGATGGAAGACTACGGCCAACTGTCGAAGCGCAATCTCGACGAGCAGCAGGCCGGCGCCCGCGTCGAGGTCGAGGCGCACAAGAAGAGCCCTGGCGACTTCGTCTTGTGGAAGGCGTCTTCGGCCGAGGAGCCGGGCTGGTACAGCCCCTGGGGCCGAGGCCGTCCGGGCTGGCACATCGAGTGCTCGGCGATGGCGTCGGCCTATCTCGGCGAGGTCTTCGATATCCATGGCGGCGGGCTTGACCTGATCTTCCCGCACCATGAAAACGAGATCGCCCAGTCGCGCTGCGCCCACGGCACCGACGTGATGGCCAATTACTGGATGCACAACGGTTTCCTGCAGGTCGAGGGCCAGAAGATGTCCAAGAGCCTGGGCAACTTCTTCACGATCCAGGAATTGCTGGCGACGGAGAATTTCGGTGGCCGCAAATGGCCGGGCGAGGTGCTCAGGCTGGCGATGCTGATGACGCACTACCGCGAGCCGATCGACTTCTCCGTGCGCAAGCTGGAAGAGGCGGAAAACACGCTGCGCAAGTGGAAGCGTGCGGCGGACGGCGCCGGCGAGGCTGAGGCCGAGGTTCCCGCTGGGTTGGTTGCCGCGCTGAGTGACGACCTGGCGACGTCGAGTGTCTTTCAGGGCATGTCGCAGCTGGCCGGCGAAGCGGCTGGGAACGTCGACGCGGCAGCCAGCCTGAAGGCCGCGCTGCTATTCCTGGGATTCGGGCTCGACGCGGCCGAGGTCGACGAAAGCGAGGTTGCGAAATTCATCGCCGAACGTCTGGCCTTCATCGCCGCCAAGAACTGGGCCGAGGCCGACCGCATCCGCGACGAGCTTTTGGCCCAGGGCGTGCAGCTCAAGGACGGCAAGGATCCGGTGAGTGGTGAGCGTGTGACGACGTGGGAAGTGAAGCGGTGATGTCTACGCTGCACGGCGTGGAACAGACGGGGCTTCATACCCCCCTCTGCCCTGCCGGGCATCTCCCCCTCAAGGGGGGAGATCAGCAGCTTTTGCGCCTCACATTTTGCTGCAGACGTTCAATGCTTGGTGCTGCGCTTGCGGTTGGGCGACGCATTGATGACGGCGTGATCTCCCCCCTTGAGGGGGAGATGCCCGGCAGGGCAGAGGGGGGCGGTTGCTGATGACCCACTACCCAGTTCCTCAGGCCAATCGTCGGAACGCGCGCAAGATGCGCAAGCAAATGACGGATGCCGAACTGAAGCTCTGGAACGAGCTTAGGGCGCATCGACTGATGGGATTGGGTTTTCGGAGGCAATTGCCAATTGCTGGCTACATAGTCGACTTTGCCTGCCCAACACACAACTTGATTGTCGAGATCGATGGTTCGCAACACGGCTCGGCCGATGTTGCGGAAGCGGATGCTCTGCGTACTGCCAAGTTGCAAGGTCTCGGCTGGACCATGCTCCGGTTCTGGAACGACGACGTGCTTCGCGATATCGACAATGTCTGCCACCATATCGTGATCTCGGCCGGCCAGGGCGGAACGGCCGTCGGCATGAAGGAGGAGTTCGTGCAATGATCGACCACACGGGCATTTCGGTAACGGATTTCGACACGGCAAAGGCCTTCTACGACAAGGCGTTCGCTCCGCTCGGCGCTTCCCTGCTGATGATGGTGCCGGGCGAACACACCGGCGGGGTCAAGGTCGGCGGCTATGGGCGTGAGCGGCCGGTGTTCTGGCTGCACGAGGCGCCAGCCGGGCCGGGACGGCACTATGCCTTCACGGCCCGCAGCCGGGCCGAGGTCGACGCTTTCTATGCCGCGGCGATCGCCGCTGGTGGCCGCGACAATGGCGGACCGGGTCCGCGGCCGCATTACCATCCCGATTACTACGCTGCCTTCGTATTCGATCCCGATGGCAATAACATCGAGGCGGTGTGCCATGCCCCGGCCTGAGGGAATGTTGCCATGAGCCTCGACAACCGGCCTGTCTATTCCGGCGGCTGCCAGTGCGGTGCCGTGCGCTTTCGCATTGAGGGCGCTCTCGGCGACGCCTCGGTGTGCCATTGCCGCATGTGCCAGAAGGCGTTCGGCAATTTCTACGCGCCGCTGGTGTCGGTGCGGCAGGCAAAACTTACCTGGACGCGCGGCGAGCCGAAGAAATTCCGCTCCTCGAACTTTGCCTATCGCGGCTTCTGCGGCGAGTGTGGCACGCCATTGAGCTACGAAGCGCCGGATGGCGTGGCCCTGGCGATCGCCGCCTTCGACGAACCGGCCGAGATCGCGCCGATTGGGCAGTGGGGCCTCGAGGGCAAGCTGCCCTATGTCGACCATGTCCATGAATTGCCGGGCTATTCGACCGAGGACGACCCTGATGCGGCCGACTTCGTCAATGACATCGTCTCCTACCAGCATCCCGACCATGACACCGACAGCTGGCCGCCGGAGGGGCGCACATGAACGCTGCGACGACGGGGGGCTGCCAGTGCGGGGCCGTGCGCTATCGTATCGCCCAGGCGCTGGAGAATGCGCATATCTGCCATTGCCGCATGTGCCAGAAGGCTTCCGGCAACTATTTCCTGCCGCTGGCGCGCACTGCCAAGGCCAAGTTTGCCGTCACGCGCGGCGAGGTCGGCTGGTTCCAGTCGTCAGACATCGTGCGCCGCGGCTTCTGCCGCGATTGCGGCACGCCGCTGCTGTTCGACGTTGTCGACCGCGATACGATCAACGTGGTGCTTGGCTCGCTCGACGAGCCGGCGTCGGTCAAGCCGGAATTCCAGTGCGGACCCGCGGCCAAGATGCCCTGGTTCGGCGAACTGGATGCGGTCGAGCCGTCGGCGGACGAGACGTCCTGGTACGCCGCGATCGCGCCATCGAACCACCAGCACCCCGACCACGACACTGAACAATGGCCACCGGAGAATAGGTCATGACCGAGACTGTTAGATCAGGCGGCTGCCAGTGCGGCGCCGTGCGTTTTCGCATCCGCGGCGCGCTGGGGCGCACCTCGATCTGCCATTGCCGCATGTGCCAGAAGCAGTTCGGCTCTTTCTTCGGCGCTTTCGTTGCGGTTCCGGTTGATGGCATCGAGTGGATCCGCGAGGAACCGAGCTATTTCCAGTCGTCGGTCAACATCGCCCGGGGTTTCTGCCAACGCTGCGGCACACCGATGACCTATCGCCAGCCGGGCGAACTCGAGATCGCTATCGGCACGTTCGACGATCGTTCCGATCTCGCGCCAACTGTCCAGATCAACCATGGCGCGCGCTTGCCCTGGGTCGAGGCGATCTTCGCCGCGCCGCCACATGACAATCCCGACTATTACCGGCGGCAGGAGCAGATCATCTCCTTCCAGCACCCGGACGAGGAAACGGCCAACTGGCCGGAGCATGGGCTGAAACTATGAGCGACGAACTGCGCGGCCTCTATCCCGAGATCGAGCCCTTCGACAGCGGCATGCTGGATGTCGGCGACGGCCACCATATCTACTGGGAACGCTCCGGCACCAGGGGCGCCAAGCCGGTGGTGTTCCTGCATGGCGGCCCGGGCGGCGCGACCTCGCCGAAGCACCGCCGGCTGTTCGACCCAAAACTCTACGACATTATGCTGTTCGACCAGCGCGGCTGCGGCAAGTCCGTGCCCAACGCCTCCCTTGAAGCCAACACGACCTGGCACCTTGTCGCCGACATCGAGCGGCTGCGAGAGATGGCCGGTTTCGACAAATGGCAGGTGTTTGGCGGCTCCTGGGGCTCGACGCTGGCACTCGCCTATGCCGAAACCCACCCCGACCGCGTCAGTGAGCTCGTGGTGCGCGGCATCTACACGCTGACCCGCGCCGAGCTCGAATGGTACTATCAGTTCGGCGTCTCCGAGATGTTCCCCGACAAGTGGGAGCGCTTCGTTGCCCCGATTCCGGAGGCCGAGCGCGGCGACATGATGGGTGCCTATCGCAAGCGCCTCGTCGGCGACGACCACAAGGCCAAGGTGGAGGCAGCCCTTGCCTGGAGCCTGTGGGAAGGCGAGACGATCACGCTGCTGCCCGACCCCGAAACCAGCGGCAAGTTCGGCGAGGACGATTTCGCCGTGGCCTTCGCCCGCATCGAGAACCATTATTTCGTCCATGCCGGCTGGATGGACGAAGGCCAGTTGATCCGCGACGCCCACAAGCTGCGCGACATTCCCGGCGTCATCGTCCATGGGCGCTACGACATGCCGTGCCCGGCGAAATATGCCTGGGCGCTGCACAAGGCCTGGCCGCAGGCCGAATTCCACCTCATCGAAGGCGCCGGGCATGCATTCTCGGAACCGGGCATATTGAACCAGTTGGTCCGGGCGACCGACAGGTTCGCAGGGAAATGACAATGGCACGCGAACGCATCTATCTCTTCGACACGACGCTGCGCGACGGCCAGCAGACGCCGGGCATCGACTTCTCCGTCGAGGACAAGATCGCGATCGCCGCCATGCTCGACGAGTTCGGGCTCGACTATGTCGAGGGCGGCTATCCCGGTGCCAACCCGACCGACACGGCCTTCTTCCAGGAGAAGCGCACCAAGCGGGCGAAATTCGTCGCCTTCGGCATGACCAAGCGGGCGGGGGTGTCGACCTCCAACGACCCGGGCCTAGCCACGCTGCTGCAAGCCAGGTCGGACGGCATCTGCTACGTTGCCAAGAGCTGGGATTACCACGTCCGCGTCGCGCTCGGGGTCACCAACGAGGAGAACCTCGAATCGATCCGCGCCTCGGTCGAGGCCGCGCGCGACGCCGGCAAGGAGCCGATGGTCGACTGCGAGCACTTCTTCGACGGCTTCAAGGCCAATCCCGACTACGCGCTGGCCTGCGCCCGCACTGCCTATGATGCCGGCGCGCGCTGGGTGGTGCTGTGCGACACCAATGGCGGCACCCAGCCGTCGGAGGTGCGCGAGATCGTGGCCAAGGTCATCGCATCCGGCATTCCCGGCGCCAATCTTGGCATCCATGCCCATGACGACACCGGCCAGGCGGTGGCCAATTCGCTGGCCGCCATCGAGGCCGGCGTGCGCCAAGTGCAAGGCACCATCAACGGCATCGGCGAGCGCTGCGGCAACGCCAACCTGATCACCATCATCCCGACGCTGGCGCTGAAGCCGCATTTCGCCGGGCGTTTCGAGACAGGCGTTTCGGAAGAGGCGTTGGCAGGCATCTCGCGGCTTTCGCGCGCATTCGACGAATTGCTCAACCGCGCGCCTGAGGCGCAGTCGCCCTATGTCGGCGCCTCCGCCTTTGCCACCAAGGCCGGTATCCACGCCTCGGCGATCGCCAAGGAGCCCAAGACCTACGAACACGTGCCGCCGGAAGCCGTCGGCAACCGGCGCAAGGTGATGGTGTCGGACCAGGGCGGCAAGGCCAACTTCGTCGCCGAACTGAAGCGCCGCGGCATCGACGTGCCTAGGGACGACGGACGGCTGGACGCGCTGATTTCGGTGGTCAAGGAACGCGAGGCCGAGGGTTATGCCTATGAGGGCGCCGACGCCAGCTTCGAGCTCCTGGCGCGCAGCATGCTGCACACGGTGCCGGATTTCTTCCGCGTGACCTCGTTCCGCTGCCTGGTCGAACGGCGTTTCGACGCCAACGGCAACCTCAAGACCGTGTCGGAAGCGGTGGTGAAGGTGATGGTCGATGGCGAGGAGAAGATGTCGGTGGCCGAAGGCGACGGCCCCGTCAACGCGCTCGACATCGCCCTGCGCAAGGACCTCGGCAAGTTCCAGCACGAGATCGGCGATCTGGAGCTGGCGGACTACAAGGTGCGTATCCTCAATGGCGGCACCGAGGCGATAACCCGCGTTCTGATCGAGTCGCATGACAGCACCGGCGCGCGCTGGTGGACCGTCGGGGTGTCGACCAACATCATCGACGCTTCGTTCCAGGCGCTGATGGATTCGATCATCTACAAGCTGATGAAAAACCGCGACATGGCGGGGCTGGTGGCAGCGGAGTAGGGGTTGCTTGCTATGATTGGGCCAGCCAAGGCGACTGGCCCGATCGATTGATCCATCAACGAAAAGCGGATGGACCATCAGAATTTTGAAATGGCATGGCCGGGCAGGCGGGCGCATAGGTTCGCGCCATGAGCACGAACACGCCTGCGATTTCTCGCGACGAAGCCACGCGTGGCTTCCTTTTTGCCCTCTCGGCCTATCTGATGTGGGGTGTCTTGCCCTTCTACATGAAGGCTGTGGCGCATATCCCGACGCCCGAGGTGATCGCCCACCGCATCACCTGGTCGATCCCCATCGCAGCCCTCCTGCTGTGGTGGCTGGGTCGCACCTCCGACATCAGGCAGGCGCTGCGCACGCCGCGGACGCTGGCGATGGGCACGCTGACAGCGGCGCTGATCACCATCAACTGGGGCGTCTATGTCTGGGCGATCGGCAACGACCGCGCACTGGAAACCGCGCTCGGCTACTACATCAATCCGCTGTTCAGCATCTTTCTCGGCGCCGTCGTTCTGGGCGAGAGGCTGACGCGGGCGCAGATGCTGGCGATTGCACTCGCCGTGGTTGCCGTGGCCCTGCTGACCTGGGAAACCGGCGGCTTGCCCTGGGTGTCGATCGTGCTGGCGCTTTCCTGGGGCTTCTACGCCCTGTTCAAGAAGACGCTGCCGATCGGCCCGGCCCAGGGCTTCTTCCTCGAAGTGCTCATCCTCGGCCTGCCGGCGCTCGGCTACATCTTCTACCTGCAGTCGACCGGCGTCGGCCATTTCGGCACCACCGGCATGACCGACGTCTGGCTCATGCTGGGCTGTGGTGTCGTCACCGCCGTGCCGCTGATCCTGTTTGCCAACGGCGCCAAGCTGCTGACGATGTCGACCATCGGCATCATGCAGTACATCGCGCCGACGATGATCTTCGTCATCGCCATCTTCATCTTCAAGGAGCCGTTCTCGAGCGAACGTGCCGTTGCCTTCGCGCTGATCTGGGTGGCGCTGGCGATCTATACCTGGTCGATGTTCTCCGAACGGGCGAAGAACGGCTGAGGTTCAGGTGAGGCGGCCTGCCAGCGGCAGGCCGCAGCCTCCGGGATTGATCCCTAAGGTCACATCTTGTCGATGAGCGACTGCACGCCCTCGGTGGGTGTGGAATCGCTGCCGGCCGCGACCAGGATGGCCGAGACCACGGCCTCCGGCTCGTCGATCACCAGCGGCTGGACCAGATGCGAGGTGTGCACGAAGCCCTCGGCCTTCATGTGGTCGAGCAGCGCCAGCATCGGATCCCAGAAGCCTTTGACGTTGGCAAAGACGATCGGCTTGCGATGATGGCCGAGCTGCGCCCAGGTCATGATCTCGACGATCTCCTCGACCGTGCCGATTCCGCCCGGCAGCGCCACGAATGCGTCCGATTTCTCGAACATAAGGTGCTTGCGCTCGTGCATGTTGTCGGTGATGACGGTTTCGTCGAGCCTGGTCAGCGCGGTTTCGGTCGCTTCCTTGTTCATCAGGAAGCGCGGGATGATGCCGGTGACCTTGCCGCCGGCGCGCAGCGCGCCATCGGCGACCGCACCCATGATGCCTTTGGTGCCGCCGCCATAGACCAGCCGCAGGCCGGCCTTGGCGATCGAGTGGCCGAGCAGATGGCCGGCCTTTATGTAGACTTCGTCGCGGCCCGGCGAGGAGCCGCAATAGACGCAAATGGATCGAATCTTGTTCATGGCCTGATTGGGTATTGCGTCTGCTGGCAGGGTCAAGCCCGCACGGGCTTTTTCTTGTCGCTGCCGGCAAAACAAGGTAGACCCGTTGCGCGGCTAGGGGCAGGGAAATATGGCGATTAATCCGTTGAAGATATTCCTATTGGCAGCCGGCGGCTCGGCCGCGGCAGCCACGGTTGCGTATGTGTCGGGCGCGCTCGATCCCTATCTCGCGCCGCCGGCTGCGATAGCCTCGTTGCCGGCGCCGAACTCGACCGCGCCAGCCGCCGACAAGCCGGCCGAGCCGGCCGAGCCGTCAGCCGAGGCGGCGGCGCCCGCTGCTCCGGCGGTCGTAGCACCTTCCTTCGATGTCGTGCGTGTCGAGGACAATGGCGCTGTCGTGATCGCCGGCAAGGCTGCGGGTGGTTCCAAGGTCGAGATCGTGACCGGTTCGCAGGTGATCGGCGCGGCGGTGGCCGGCGCCGACGGTGATTTCGCCGTCGTGCTGGACAAGCCGCTGAAGCCTGGCGACTACCAGATCGTGCTGCGTGCCACTGCGCCCGACAATGTCGTGGCGACGTCGACCGAGACGGCCGTGGTGACCGTGCCCTCCGAGCCGGGCGGTCAGGTGCTGGCGCTGGTGGAGGAGCCGGGCAAGCCGGCGGAACTGATCACCGTGCCCAAGCCTGCCGAGGCGCCGGCAAAGCTGCCCACGGCCGAGCAGTCCGCCAACGCGCCCGCGACCACGCCCGAAGCACAGACTGCGCCGCAACCGGCACCGGCCAAATCGGCGACAGCCGCCGCCGAAGCCAAGGTGGTGGTCGAGGCGGTCGAGATCGAGGGCAAGAAGATCTTCATCGCCGGTGCCGCCGATGCCGGCCGCAAGGTGCGCGCCTATGCCAACGAGATTCTCATCGGCGAAACGCAGACCTCGCCGGACGGGCGCTTCCTGATCGAGGCGGAGCGCGAACTGCCCGTGGGCGACTACATCATCCGCGTCGACGCGCTCGAGCCGGATGGCGTCAAGGTGGTGGCACGCGCTGCTGTCCCGTTCCAGCGCGAGCCGGGTGAGTCGATTGCAGCCGTTGCGCCGCAGGAACCGGTCCAGCAGCCGGCAGCGGCACAGCAGCCCGAGGCCAAGTCTGACGCGTCGACGCCGTCAACGGCCGAAACGCCAGCCGCGCCAGCGGCATCTGAAGCAAAACCCGCCGATGTCGCCGCCGCACCGGCAGCGCCCGAGGCGACAGCCCCAAAGCTGGAGGCGGTCAACGGCGCCGTGATCATCCGGCGCGGCGATTCCCTGTGGCGGATCTCGCGCCGCGTCTACGGCCATGGCGTGCGCTATTCGAACATCTATCTCGCCAATCAGGACCAGATCCGCGATCCCGACCGCATCTGGCCGGGGCAGGTGTTCCGCGTCCCGGAAAAGTCCAAGGAGGGCGAGGCCGCCAACATGGACGCCATGGGCGAGCAGGCGATGCCGACGCCCAAACCATAGGACTTCGGGCACGGCATCTCACCCCATTCGGGTTGCGCGGAATGCATTCATCGTCTATCGTCGATGAACGATGAAATCATTCTCCGCCAGGCAGAACTGCCGCGCACCATCCGTCGAGGATGTGGCGCACAAGCTTGCCGCCCTCTCGCATCCGGCACGGCTTGAAATCCTGCAGCGGCTGGGCGGCGGCAGGTCGTGCTGCTGCAAGGAAGTGGTCGAGCATCTCGACCTTGCGCAATCGACGGTTTCGCAACACCTGAAAATCCTCGTCGAGGCGGGACTGGTCCGCTATGCGCCGGAGCGCCAACGCTCGCGCTATCAGATCGACCAGGCGGCCCTGGCCGCCGTTTCCGCATCCGTCTCGGCGCTCGTCGAATCCTGCTGCGCCGGTGAAGGCGCGGACATCTAATCAAGGCAAGAACAGTGGCTAACAAGACCGTCTCCGCCGAACGCGGCTCGACTTTCAGCACGATCAGGAACCTTTGGCCCTATATGTGGCCGGAGGACCGGCCCGATCTCAGGGCGCGTGTCGTCTGGGCGACCGTGTTTCTGGTCGTTGCCAAGCTGACGCTGGTGGCAGGGCCCTATTTCTTCAAATGGGCGACCGATGCGCTGGCCGGCGACCAGCGCTCGCCGTTGCCGCTGCCGGCGTTCCTGGTGGCACCGGTGATGCTGGTGGTTGCCTTCAATGTCGTCCGCATCGTCCAACTCGGCTTCAATCAGCTGCGCGACGCACTGTTTGCCCGCGTCGGGCAATATGCGGTGCGGCAGCTAGCGCACCGCACCTTCGTGCACATGCACCAGCTGTCGCTGCGCTTCCATCTCGAGCGCCGCACCGGCGGGCTGTCGCGCATCATCGAGCGCGGCACCAAAGGCATCGAGACGATCGTCCGTTTCACCATCCTGAACACCGCGCCGACGGTGCTCGAATTCGCGCTGACGGCCGGCATCTTCGGCTTCGCCTATGGCTGGAAATATGTGGCGGTCGTGGCCGCCACCGTCTGGATCTACACCTGGTTCACGGTGCGGGCGAGCGACTGGCGCATCGGCATCCGCCGCGAGATGAACGATTCCGACACCGACGCCAACACCAAGGCGATCGACTCGCTGCTCAATTTCGAGACGGTGAAGTACTTCAACAACGAGGCCATGGAGGCCGAGCGCTTCGACCGCTCGATGGCGCGCTACGAAACGGCGGCAACCCGCATCTGGACGTCGCTCGGCTGGCTGAACTTCGGCCAGGGCGTCATCTTCGGCATCGGCATGACCATCGTCATGGCCATGTCGGCAATGGAGGTCATGGCCGGCACCCAGACCGTGGGTGATTTCGTCTTCATCAACGCCATGCTGATGCAGCTTTCGGTGCCGCTCAACTTCATCGGCTTCATCTATCGAGAAATCCGCCAGGGCCTGACCGACATCGAGCAGATGTTCGACCTGCTCGACGTCGCGCAGGAGGTGGTAGACAAGCCGGGCGCCCGGGCGCTGGGGATCGGAACCGGCCGGATCGAGTTCCGCGACGTGCATTTTGCCTATGATCCCAACCGGCAGATCCTCAAGGGCGTCAGCTTCGAGGTTCCGGCCGGCAAGACGGTGGCGATCGTCGGCCCTTCGGGCGCCGGCAAGTCGACGATCTCCAGGCTGCTGTTCCGCTTCTACGACATTCAGCAGGGCGCGATCCTGATCGACGGCCAGGACATTCGCGACGTCAGCCAGGAGAGCCTGCGCGGCGCGATCGGCATGGTGCCGCAGGACACTGTGCTGTTCAACGACACCATCGCCTACAATATCCGCTACGGCCGCGTGAACGCCGACGAGGAGGATGTGCGCAAGGCGGCCGAACTGGCGCAGATAGCCGGTTTCATCCAGCGCCTGCCCGACGGCTACAAGGCGATGGTCGGCGAGCGCGGCCTGAAGCTCTCGGGCGGCGAAAAGCAGCGCGTGGCGATTGCCCGCACCATCCTCAAGGCGCCGCCGATTCTGATGCTGGACGAGGCGACGTCAGCGCTGGACACCCAGACCGAGCAGGAAATCCAGAGCGCGCTCGACCTGGTCAGCAAGGGCCGCACGACGCTGGTCATTGCGCACCGTCTGTCGACGGTCATTTCAGCGGACGAGATCATCGTGCTGGCCGACGGCAGCATAGCCGAGCGCGGCACCCATGCCGAATTGCTCGGCAAGCGCGGCCTCTACGCCTCGATGTGGGACCGCCAGCGCGAAGCGACCGAGGCCGAGGAACGGCTGCGCCAGGCCCGCGAGGGCGACGAACTCGGCGTCGTCGTGCGTCGCCGCACCCCCGAGGTCACCGACGGCGCCTGATACCGGTCAGGCAGCTGTTGCGTTCAGCGACGTTGCTGCGTCCTCTTCGATCAGCGACCGGTGGATGGCAAGCGCTGCAAAGACGCCGTCCGCCGAAGCAAGCGTGATGTTGTGCATTTCGGTGGCGGCATCGCCCGCGGCAAAGACGTTGCGGACCGTCGTCTGCTTGAAGCCGTCGGTGCGGATCTTGACGCCAAGGCGCGTCTCGTCGAACGCGCAGCCGATCTGTTGCGCCAGCGGGCTGGCCATGCGCAAGGGCGCTCCGATGAACAGGGCCTTGACCGGCACCAGCCTGCCGTCGGCAAGGCGCACACCGTCGATCCCAGGGGCGGAGCCTTCGACCGCCGTGAAAGGCGTGTCCTCGATCCGGACGTTGCGGGCGGACAGCAGCGCGGCGGTGGCTTCGTCGAGCGGGAAGTTCGCGTCGGCAAAGTAGGTCGTGTCGCCCCAGTCGGCCAGAAGCGATGCCTGGTGATGGGAAAGTGCCGTGGTGGCGAGCACGCCGATCGGCCCACCGCCGATTTCATAGGCGTGGCAATACGGGCAGTGCAGCACCGTCTCGCCCCAGCGCTCGGCGAGGCCGGGAATGGCCGGCAGGTCGTCGCGCACACCCGTCGCGATGAGCATGCGTCGGCCCTGATGCAGCGTCCCGTCGGCAAGCCTGACCGCGATGCCTTCTTCCGTCGTCTCGGCTGCGACTGCCTCGCCGGAGACGAGCGAGGCGGATGGATAGGCTAGAAACTGCGCCCTGGCCTCTGCGAGGAGCTCGCCACCGGCGCGACCGTCATGCCCGAGCACGCCGTGTGAACGGGCGGCGAAGCGGTTGCGCGGCATGCCGGCGTCGATCACCAGCACCCGCCTGCGGGTACGGGCCAGGACCAGTGCTCCGGCGAGGCCGGCAAAGCTGCCGCCGACGATGATGGCGTCATGCTGCATCGTGATTTCCTTTTGCATGTTGTGCGTGGCCATCCGGCGGCTGAAATCGGCGGCGAGATCGCTGAGCCGTATCTGCCCGAACCGTTCGAGCAGCAGGGCCTGCGCCTCGCGGAAGGTGTCGTCGAGTGCGTGATTGACCGCCTGTTCGACCAGGCAGCCTGGGTTTTCGGTGGCTGGGCTGAGCGGCAGCAGCACCGGTTCGCCCAATGCCAGGTGGATGTCGCGCAGGCTGACCGAGGCGAGGTCGCGCACGAGCGTCCAGCCGCCGCCATGGCCCCGCTCCGACGTCACGAAACCGGCCTCCCGCAGGCCGGCCATCGTCCGGCGCACGACCACCGGATTGGTGCGCAGGCACAAGGCGAGATGGTCCGATGTCATCGGCTTGCCGTGATCTGCCATGTGAAGCAGGGCATGCAATGTCGCGGAAAGGCGGCTGTCGTGTTTCATGTAACTTTTATAGTTACGAAACTTCTGGAGATCAAGCAGGCGATGCTGCCCCTGGCGTCACCTGACCACCGGCCGGCAATGTCGCGTTGCGGCGGCCAGAGCTTTCCGGTAAGCACTCCGGGACTTCAACAGCAACGGCCACCCCTTTCATGAGCATAGCCGACACGATCCGCAACGCCTTCGTTCCGGTCCATCGCGAGGGGTATCCCTTCATTGCCGGATTCGCGGCGGTCGCCGTCCTGCTGGGCTTCTTCTCGACGTCGCTGTTCTGGATCGGGGCGATTCTCACCGCCTGGTGCGCCTATTTCTACCGCGACCCCGAGCGCGTGACCCCTGTTGACGACAAGCTCGTGGTCAGCCCCGCCGATGGCGTGGTTTCGGCCGTCGGCCCGGCCGTGCCGCCGCGCGAACTCGGTCTCGGCAATGCCGAGATGACGCGCATCTCGGTGTTCATGAATGTCTTCTCCGTCCACGTGAACCGCGCACCGGTGCGCGGCAAGATCGTCCGCATCGAGCACCGTCCGGGCAAATTCCTCAACGCCGAGCTCGACAAGGCAAGCCAGGAAAACGAACGCAACGGCGTCGTCATCGACAGCCCCAACGGCCAGGTCGCCGCAGTCCAGATCGCCGGCCTCGTGGCGCGGCGCATCGTCTGCTGGGCCGATGTCGGTGGCAACATCGCGGTGGGCGAGCGTTTCGGCCTGATCCGCTTCGGCTCGCGCGTCGATGTGTTCCTGCCCGCGGCAGCTGTTCCGCGCGTCGCCGTCGGCCAGACCGCGGTGGCTGGCGAAACCATCCTCGCCGAATTCGGCGGCGCCAGCCACGCACCGCTGGTGCGGGTCTCCTGATGGTGGCGCCGTTCAAGCCCTTCGAACCACATGGCAGCGGCGGACCGCGCATCCGCGAAATTCCGCTGCGCATGGTGCTGCCCAACCTCATCACCGTGCTGGCGATCTGCGCTGGGCTTTCCGGCATTCGGCTCGCCTTCCAGGACCGGTTTGAACCGGCCGTAGTGATGGTGCTGCTGGCAGCCTTCCTCGACGGCATCGATGGCCGTCTGGCGCGCATGCTGAAGGCGACCTCGAGGTTCGGCGCGCAGATGGATTCGCTCGCCGACATCGTCAATTTCGGCGTCGTTCCGGCATTGGTGCTCTATGCCTACCTGCTCGACAAGGCCGGATCCCTGGGCTGGATCGCGACGTTGCTTTTCGCCATCGCCATGGGCCTGAGGCTGGCGCGTTTCAACGTGCTCGACGAAGACCTCGATCGCCCGGCTTGGCAGGCCGAGTATTTCGTCGGCGTGCCGGCGCCGATCGGGGCCATCACCTTGATGCTGCCGATGTATCTCGGCTTCCTCGGCCTCGAGGGCACGCGCACGGTGGCCTATGTCGCCACCGGCTTCGCCATCCTCGTCGCCTTCCTGCTGGTCAGCCGGTTGCCTGTCTATTCCGGCAAGAAGCTGAGCATTCGCAGGGAATACCTGCTGCCCGTCATGCTGGTTGCGGTATTCTACGTGCTGCTTCTGACAGTCTATCCCTGGCAGACGCTGACGGCGTCGGTGATCGGCTACCTGATCTTCCTGCCGCTGAGCGCCAGTGCCTATGCACGACGGGCGAGGATCGAGGGCGAGAAGGCAGTGGCTGCCACAGCCGAGGCTGAGACAGCCGACGTCTCGGACCAGACCAAGCCGGCAAACTAGGCTGCCAGCCCCAGTCGCTCGATGGCCATGTGGCGCGCGGCGACATAGTCGGTCTTGCCGGAGCCGAGCACCGGGATTTCGCGCACCTTGATGATGTCGTGCGGGACCATCAGGTCGGCGGCCCCGGCTTGCTTGCCGTAAAGGCGCAAGGTTTCGGGATCGGCATTGCCGGCGGTGGTGACGAGCACGATGCGCTCGCCCTTGCGCTTGTCGGGAACGGCAACGGCAGCGTGGCGTTCCTCCGGCCACAGAGCCTGCACCAGCATCTCGACGGCGCCGAGCGAGACCATCTCGCCGGCGATCTTGGCGAAACGCTTGGCCCGGCCGCGGATGGTAACGAAGCCCTCGCGGTCAACCGAGACGATGTCGCCGCTGTCGTGCCAGCCTTCGAGCGGCTGCAACTCGCCGGGCCGGTCGGCGGTCATGTATCCCATCATCAGATTGGGGCCGTTGAGCCAGAGCCGCCCGCCTTCGCTGACGCCTTCGACCTCTTCGAGCCGCATGCGCATGCCGGGCAAGAGGCGTCCCACCGTGCCGTCGCGGCCATGGGTCGCCGTATTGACGGCCACCACCGGCGCTGCCTCGGTCAGGCCGAAGCCTTCGATGATCTCGGCGCCGAATCGCTCGCGCCAGACGCGCCGTGTTTCCGGCCGTACCGGCTCGGCGCCGGCCACGACGAAACGCAGGCTGGAGAAATCGCCATCCTCGGCAGTCCGGGCATAGGCGGCAAGGAAGGTGTCGGTCCCGAACATGATGGTCGGGCGAATCTTGCGCGCGACGTCCGGGATGAGCTTGTAGTGCAACGGCGAGGGGTAGAGGAACAGCCGCACCCCGGTGATCAGCGGCAGGATGGTGCCGCCGGTGAGGCCGAAGGAGTGGAAGACCGGCAGCACGTTGAACAGCTTGTCGGCCGGCGAGATGGCAATGCGGGCCTCGGCCTGCATGGCGTTGGCGACCAGGTTGCGGTGCGAGAGCACGACGGCCTTGGGCATGCCTTCGGAGCCCGAGGTAAACAGGATGACGGCCGGCCTGGAGGCGACCTGGGGTTGCAGCGGGCGCCGCCATTGCGCGGCCGCGGCGGCCTTTTCGAAGGTCGTGATGCTGTCGCGCAGCTCTTCCAGCCAGATCATCCGCGCGCCGGCCTGTTCGGCGGCAGCGACGATGTCGGCGAGGTCGGCCTTCTGGATGAAGGCGCGCGACGAGACGATTGTCTTGATGGCAGCCGTCTTCACCGCCGAGGCGACATTGGTGGCGCCGGCGGTATAGTTGATCATGGCGGCCACGCGCCCTGCCGAGATGAGACCGAGCATGGTCAGCACCACGCCATTGGCATTGGGCAACAGTATGCCGACCGCTTCGCCCGGGCTGGTCAGGCCCTCGAGGCGTTTGCCCAGCACGCGCGCCCCGGTCAGGAGCTTGCGGTAGCTGAGCGCGCCGCTGACGACGTCCTCAACGATCTGGCGCGAGGCGCCGTAGCGGCCGGCGGCATCGCACACTGCGTGGAACAAGCCCCGGTCGAGATCGGTGCCGGCGAGCCGCGCTTCGGCAAAACGGTCGAACAGGGCATTGGCGGTGGTGGTCTGCGAGTAACCGGCGCGCTGGAGCAGTTCGGCCATGGTCATGGGCGCAAGCGCTGCGATCCGGAGGCGTGGGAACCAGGCGCGTGGCGCGCGTTCGGCCGGTGTCAGCGAAAACGGCAGGTGGCGCGCGCCGCTGACGAAGATCGGCACGATCCGGGCGTCGGCCTGCATGGCGATGCGGGCGACGGCGCGGAACAGGCGGAACGACTTGACGTCTGGCTCGACGGTGTCGGGCAGGTAGACGGCGAGGCGGCCCTTGCCGCGCAGTACGCGCACCAGGCGACGGCTGACGAAGACATGTTCGGCGTTGAAGGCGATGGTGCGGCCGAGCTCGCGCCACGGCTCGAGCCAGAAGGCGCGGGCGGAAGCATCGTCGAGGATGTGCAGCGTCTGCTCCGGCAGCAGGGACAGCATCAGCGCCGGTTCGAGTCGGGACTGATGCGACACGACATAGATGACCGGCGTCTCTGAATCCCGCGCCTGGCGCATGGCCTTGTCGTGGACGCGCCACACCAGCTTGAGCGGTAGATAGAGCAGCGCCTGGCGGAAGCGGATGCCGAGCGTATACGTCAGGTAGCCTGCGGCAAGCATCCATGCCGCGACAAGACCGAGCAGAATCGCACTGGCCAGGACCATGCCGCACCTCCCAATGCGCGCGACCCCCCAACCGCGCGCACTGAAACTAGACGATGCCGACGCCACGTCAATGCGCATCGTTCCCGCCATCCCCTGGGGTTCAGGACAGGAAAAAGCCGGTCTTGCGACCGGCTTAAAGCAAAGGGACGGGTGGAGGGGATGGGGGGATGGGGCAACCCGTCCTGAGGCCAATAACGCCGACCCCGCGATTTGGTTCCGCCCCGTTCAGGTTTTTTGCGATTCTTTTTCGCCGTTGGCCAGCGCGGTGGCTACAGCCCGGCTGCCGGCCCAGTCACGCCAGGCGTGCCAGAAGACGGCCGCCAGCACGATGGCACCGCCGGCGAGGCTAGCGACCGGCGGCAACTCGGCCAGGAACAGCCAGGCGAAGAAGATGCCGAACGGCACTTCGGCGGTGCCGAGCAGCCCTGCTTCGGCAGCCGGAATGCGGCGCGCGCCTTCGGTCCACAGCACCACCGCGAGGGCGAAGGTAAGGCCGAAAATGGCGAGCACAGCTATGTCCTGGCTTGGCACGGCCAGCGGATCGGTGACGAACCAGGCCGGAAAGATACCCAGGAAAGCCGAAACGGCGCCGGCCCACACCACCGATGCGTTGCGAAAGCGGCGGACGAGGGTCGCGTAAAGCGCGAATGTGAAGGTCATCAGCAGCGCCAGCATGTCGCCGAAGGCGTGGCCGCCGCCAAGCCCGGACCAGACCATGACGGCGACGCCGACGAGGCAGACCGCTGCTGCAACTGCTGTCTGGCGGCGAAAGACCTCGCCGATGATCACCCAGGCGAGCAAGGCGACGACGAACGGCACTGTCGCGTAGATGACCACGACATTGGCGACATAGGTGTTCTTGAAGGCGGCGATGAAGGCGATGCTGGCAAATGTCCCCACTATGGCAAGCATCCAGCCTTGCCAGCCGAGATCGAGGCTTTCGCCATGGCCGTCGCGTCGGCGCCAGAGGACATAAGCAGTGATCAGCAGCCCGCCGGCCAGTCCGCGCCACGAGGTGATGGTCAGGGGATCGGCGTCGATCGATTTGGTTAGGATGCCGGAAAGGCCGAAAACCGCCGCGGACAGCGTGACAAGCAACATGCCGAGCCTGTGTTCCGATGCGCCGTCGATGATGTCGGTGGCCATGCCGTCTCCTGCAAGAGAAGCTTAGTCTATCGCATCGCTCCTGCCAGCCTGCTGTCATGAGCCAAGGCACCTTGCCTATGCTAGGATCGCCATGGTTTGCCGGGAGAAGATCATGGATGCCGCGGGACTGAAGGCGCTGCAGGCGCCGCTGAAGGACGCCTATCGTGAGGATGCCGGGCGGGGGCTGATCACGCTGCGGGCCGCCGGTGCCGTCGACGACCAGTCGATTGCCTGCAAGGTTGATACGGGCAGGGCGATCGTGACCGCCGGCCTGCACCCGGCGACCGGTGGCAGCGGCATGGAGTTGTGTTCCGGTGATATGCTGCTGGAAGCGCTGGTCGCCTGTGCCGGAGTGACCTTGAAGGCGGTTGCCACGGCGTTGGAGTTCAGGCTCGGCGAAGCCAGGGTCTCGGCCGAGGGCGATCTCGACTTTCGCGGCACGCTCGGTGTCGCCAAGGACGCGCCGGTTGGCTTTCGTGCCATCAGGCTGGCCTTCAAGCTCGATACGGACGAGCCGCAGGACCGGATCGACGCGCTGATCAAGCTGACCGAGCGCTACTGCGTCGTTTTCCAGACTTTGAACGTTCGGCCGGACCTTTCGGTATCGGCCGAACGCTAGGGGTGATGCAGGCCGCTCAGTTGGTGGCGAAGCAGTAGAACAGGCCGTCGCCGCCAGTGCCCTTCAGTGCTTCCTGGCCGCATCCGCCACGCGAGGCATGCGAGGAATTCCAGGACTTCGCGGCCGCCGAATCGTCGAGCCCCATGCGGTCATGATGCCCCATCATGGCGACGCCTTCGCCGTCGCTGGTCCAGTTGTTGCAGGACTGGTCGGCGGCCTTGGTGCCGTCAGGCATCGACCCGGTCAGGATGTCGTGCTTGTTGGGCTGGTCACCGCGGCCGTTGACGGCGTTGCCCTTCTCGTCGAGCGCGGTTTCCTTGTTGATGTTGTTGGCGTCGCTGTGCAACGAGGCGACATCGTCGGCGATCTTCTGGCCCTTGGCATTCGACCATGGGCCGCTGCCGATGCGATCCTTGGCGTCGGTGTCGCTGGTCGAGAGATAGGCATGCCAGGTCTTGCCGGTCGAGCCGGCAGCTTCGGCGAGGCTTTGGCAATGCGCGTCGGCGCCTGCGAGGCCGCCGAGATTTGCGCCCTTGCCGAGGCCGGCGCTGGTCACGAAGAAGCTCATCGTGTTGTCCTGGGCGCTGGCGATGAGAAGGCCGGAGCACAGTGCCGCGGACAGGATGAGGATGCGTTTCATCGATCGTTCCTCCCAAACTTTACCGATAGACGCGCAAAGCTAGGGCGGGGCGAAATCAACGGCCAATCACGCTTGCGTGTCGCCTACATCGGCCAGACGAGGATCAGCATCGGCACCGCTACCAGGATGACCAGCAATGACAGTGGCAGCCCGAGGCGAGGATAGTCGGAGAATTTGTAGCCGCCCGGTCCCATCACCAGCGTGTTGCACTGATGGCCGATCGGTGTGAGGAAGTCGCAGCCCGCGCCGATGGCGACTGCCATCAGGAATGCTTCCGGCTGGTAACCGAGCGAACTGGCGAAGCCCGCGGCAATGGGGGCGACGACAAGCACGGTCGCGGCATTGTTGAGGAACGGCGTGACCGCCATGGCCACCACCATGATGAGGGTCAGTGCCCCTGCAGCCGGCAACCCGGCGGCGAACTCGGCAAGCCAGGCCGAAATGACGTCGGTGGCGCCCGTCCGCCGCAAGGAATCGCTGACGGGAATGAGGGCTGCCAGCATGACCAGGATCGGCCCGTCGATTGCGCCATAGACCTCGCGCAGCGGGATGACACGGAACAGGACCATGGCGACGGCAGCCGAGAAGAAAGCCAGCGGGACAGGCAGCAGGCCCAGGGCGGTCGCCGCCATCGCTGCGATCAGGATTGCCAGCGGAACGATGCCGCGGCGGACGCTGCCGAGGAGGATCGACCGCTCCGCCAGCGGCAGGCAGCCGAGTTCGCGCAGGATCTCCGGCAGGGTCTGCGGATTGCCCTGGAGAACCACCACGTCGCCCATGCGCAGCGTGACTGCACCCAGCCGCTCCTGGATGCGCTCGCCCTTGCGGCTGACGGCCAGCAGGTTGACGTTGAAACGGTCGTAGAGCGCCAGCCTTTGGGCCGACCCGCCGATCAGGCTCGAATTCTCGCCGATGACTGCTTCGACGGCCGCGGCGGCATGCTTGCCGCCGGCGGAATCGCGGCTGCCGGTGACGCTGAGCTTGGCCTGCGCCACCATGCGGTCCAGCACGTCGGGGGCGCCCTCGATCAGGAGGATGTCGCCTTCGCGCAGGATCACATCGGGAAACGGCGTGACGTGCAGCGCGCGCGACCGCAGGATCGAGGTGACGACAGCGCGGCTGCCACCGAGCTTCAGCAGATCGCCCAGCGATTTGCCGGCGACGGCGGAGTCGGCAACGATCCGGGCTTCGGTGACGTAGTTGTTGATGTCGATGGCCTCGTGGATGGAGGCCGAGGCGCGCGTACGGCTGGGCAGCAGCCAGTAGAACAGCACCAGGAAGACGATGCCGGCGGCGGCAAGGGCCGCACCCACCGGGGTGAAGTCGAACATCGAAAAGGCCTCGCCGGTCATCTCCTGGCGCACGCGCGATACGACGATGTTGGGCGAGGTGCCGATCAGCGTCATCAGGCCGCCGAGCAGCGAGCCGAACGCCATCGGCATCAGGAACACCGAGGGCGAGACATTGGAGCGGCGAGCGAACTGGAAGGCGATGGGGATCATGATCGCCAGCGCGCCGATGTTCTTTACGAAGGCGGACAGCACCGTGACGACGATGACCAGCAACGCCAGTTGCGCCCTGACGCTGGAGACATCGGGAGCGAAGCGCTGGATGGCATATTCCATGATGCCCGAGCGGGCGACGCCGGCACTGACCAGGAGCGCCGAGCCGACGATGATGACGATGTCGTCGCCAAAGCCGCTGAATGCCTTGGCCTGCGGAACGATGCTGGCCGCAACGGCGACGATCAGGGCGCCGCAGGCGACCAGATCGTAACGGAACCGACCCCAGATGAACGCCGCCATCATCAGCACGATGACGGCGAGGGACATCATCTGGTCTGTGGTCATGCGGTCGATGTCCCCACATTAATCGGATCGCGATGGTCAACGCGGCAGCGGTGGTATCGTTGCTTTGTCGGGGCAGGCAGGCCCCGAAGCGGCAAGTGCCGGGCCGGTCGGCAGAAGATGTTCAGGCTGGCTGCTGGTAGGAGACCCAGCGCTGTTCGCCGGCCTGGTAGATCAGGCCGGTCTGGGTGAGGGCAGGGTCGACCATCGGCAGGATGTGGGCTGCGACCTCGGAGGGGTGCGGCAGCGTTTCAGGGTTTTCGCCCGGCACTGCCTGGGCGCGCATCGCCGTGCGGGTGCGACCCGGGTCGAAGGCGTTGACGCGCAGCTTCAGGTTGCGGGTCTCGTCGGCCCACGAGCGCATCAGCGTCTCGGCCGCAGCCTTGGAGGCGGCGTAGGGCGCCCAGAAGGCGCGTGCGGAATGCGCGGCGTTGGAGGTGACGACGACGGCGCGGCCGGCGTCGGAGAGGCGCAGCAGCGGATCGACCGAGCGGATCAGCCGCCAGGTGCCCGTCACGTTGACCGCCATCACCTTGTCGAAGACCTTGGCTTCGACGTGGCCGATCGGGGCGATGACGCCGAGAACGGCGGCGTTCGCCACCAGGATGTCGAGCTTGCCCCAGCGTTCGTGGATCGAGCCGCCGAGCCGGTCGATGCCGGCCATGTCGGTCAGGTCGAGCGGGACCAGTGTCGCCTGGCCGCCGGCCGCCTTGATTTCGTCGTCGAGTTCTTCGAGGCCACCGACCGTGCGCGCAACCGCAATGACATGGGCGCCGGCTGCGGCCAGCTGCTTGGCTGTGTTGTAGCCGATGCCGCGCGAGGCGCCGGTGACAAGGGCGATGCGGCCGGAGAGGTCGGGAATGGTGGTCATGAGGGCACCCAATTCGAACTTGTCGATCCGCTGCCTGATAGGACGATTTCGCCGCGAACAAAACCCCACAGGCCACAATGAGGGCCGACTATGTGTCGCAAGCTACGAAATTCGCGCCGGCAATGTCGGAAAAGCCTGGCGTCAGGCGTCCTGGGTTGAGAACGATGATACCGGAGGTACGAGCCATGAGCAGAACTGTAGCAATCCTTGTCGCCAGACTGATCTTTGCCGGCGCTTTCGCCATGGCGGCTGTCTTCAAGTTCGCCGGAATGGAACAAACTGCGGCCTATGTCGCGGCGGCCGGCTTTCCCTTCCCGCTGCTCCTCGCGTGGCTAGCGGCCATATTCGAAGTTGCTCTGGTACTGGCCTTCCTGACGGGCGCCTTCTTTTCGGAAGCGGCCTTGCTCGCGGGGGTCTACGTGATCTTCCTGGCCTTCGCCTTCCACGGCCCCTCGCTCTGGCAGGGAAACCAGGCCGAGTTCGGCTTCTTCGTCGACCACTTCACCTTCCTCGCGGGACTGCTGTTCGCAGCCGTGCACGGGCCAGGCGAAAAGCTGGCACTGCGGCAAGGCCTTATCTGGAAGAACGAGGCGGCTTCCGCGAATTGACGCGAAAGCCAGGCAGCGTCAGAAGGCGCTAGACTCCGCCCGTCGCCAGCAGCGACAAGGTGCGGACATTGTCCGAGCCTTCGAGATCGGCGAGGCGTGTCGGGTACTGCCCCGAGAAGCAGGCATCGCAGAACTGCGGCTGTTCGTTGTCGCGGCTGGTCTCGCCGACGGCGCGGTAGAGACCGTCCATCGACAGGAAGCCGAGCGAATCGACGCGAATGAACTCGGCCATTTCCTCGATCGTCATGCGCGAGGCCAAAAGCTTGGACTTCTCCGGCGTGTCGACGCCGTAGAAGCAGGAGGCGCGGGTGGGCGGCGAGGCGATGCGCATGTGCACTTCGCGGGCACCGGCGTCACGCACCATCTGCACGATCTTCTGGCTGGTGGTGCCGCGGACGATGGAATCGTCGACCAGCACCACGCGCTTGCCTTCGATCATCCGGCGGTTGGCGTTGTGCTTGAGTTTGACGCCCATATGGCGGATCGAGTCGCCGGGCGAAATGAAGGTACGGCCGACATAGTGGTTGCGGATGATGCCAAGCTCGAAGGGGATGCCTGCCTGCTGCGAGAAGCCGATGGCCGCCGGCGTGCCGGAATCGGGCACGGGCACGACGATGTCGGCTTCGACCGGGCTCTCGATGGCGAGTTCGGCGCCGATGCGCTTGCGCACGTCATAGACGTTGCGGCCCTCGACCGAGGAGTCGGGGCGGGCGAAATAGACATATTCGAAGATGCAGAAGCGCGGCTTCTGCGGCTCGAACGGGAAGATGCTCTCGATGCCCTTGGAGGTGACGATCACCATCTCGCCGGGCTTGAGATCGCGCACGAAACGCGCGCCGATGATGTCGAGCGCGCAGGTTTCGGAAGCGAGGATCCAGGCACCGTCGAGGTCGCCGAGGACCAGTGGGCGAATGCCGAGCGGATCGCGGCAGCCGATCATCTTCTTCGACGACAGTGCCACCAGCGAGAACGCGCCTTCGACCTGGCGCACCGCATCGATGAAGCGCGCATTGAGATCGCGTTCCTTGGACGTCGCGACCAGGTGCAGGATGGTTTCGGTGTCGGAGGTCGACGAGAAGATCGAGCCCTGCTTCTGCAAGGCGCGCTGCACCGTCATGGCGTTGGTCAGGTTGCCGTTATGCGCAACAGCAAAGCCGCCATCGGCGAGTTCGGCGAAGAAGGGCTGGATGTTGCGGATACCCGCGCCGCCAGTGGTGGCGTAGCGCGTATGGCCGATGGCGCGATTGCCCTTGAGGCTGTCGATGACGCGCTGCTTGGTGAAGGTGTCGCCGATCAGGCCGACATGGCGTTCGACGTGGAACTGGCTGCCGTCGTAGGAGACGATGCCGGCGGCCTCCTGGCCGCGATGCTGGAGCGCATGCAGGCCCAGCGTGACGATGGCTGCTGCGTCCTGCCGGCCAAAGATGCCGAACACGCCGCATTCATCGTGGAAATGATCATCGGCCTCGGCGGAGAGAGGTGTGTCTGCGTCAACCATCGGGTCACGGTCTCGTGTCGGAAAGCCGTCATATAGGGCATGCCGACCTGCAATACCATCACCAATTTTAGCAGGCCTTGTCGCAGGTGGCCTGCGCAGGAGGTAATCCTGCGCAGGCAACTTGGCCCTAGGCCAGTTCGACGCCCTTGCGTTCCTTGATCAGGAAGACCGTGGCGAGAATGTCGATTGCCCAGAGAAAGACCAGGAACGACAATCCGGCGGACAGCGAATATTGCGTTGCCAGCCAGCCGATGACCAGCGGGCCGAAGCCGCCGACGCCGCGGCCGACGTTGAAGAGCACGTTCTGTGCCGTCGCGCGGGCCTGCGTCGGGTAGCTTTCGGAGATCAGGGCGCCATAGCCGCCGATCATGCCGCTCAGGAAGACGCCGGTGATCGCGCCGGCAATGAGCAGCGCCGTGGGGTCCTTGATCTGCGGATAGACGAATGCCATCGCCATGGCGCCGATCTGGAAGGCGATGAACAGCGGCTTGCGGCCGAAGCGGTCCGCCAAATGCCCGAAGATCCACATGCCGACCGCCCCGCCGAGCACGGTGACCGACGTCCACATCGCCGACTTGGTGAGCGTGAAGCCCATCTGCGTCGACAGGTAGGCCGGCAGCCAGATCATCGTGCCGTAGTAGCCGAAGTTCTGCGCCGACGTCATGATGCCGATGCCGATCGTCGACCGGATCGTTTCGCGGTCTGCAACCAGGTGGCGGAAGGGATTGACGCGCTTGCCGGCGTCCTTCTTGGCCGCCGCCACGAACATTTCAGGCTCATGCAGGTACTTGCGCAGGGCAAAGGCCACAACAGCCGGGATCAGGCCGATGACGAACATGCCGCGCCAGCCGATCAGGGGCAGCAGCAGCGGGGTGAGCAGCGCCGCGGCGAGCACGCCGGCCTGCCAACCCAGGGCGACGTAGGACGAGGCGCGCGCCCGCTTATGCGCCGGCCAGGCCTCTGCCACCAGCGCCATGCCGATGCCGAACTCGCCGCCCAGGCCGATGCCGGCGATGGTGCGGTAGATCAGCAGATCCCAGTAACCCTGGGCGATGGCACAAAGACCGGTGAACACACCAAACAAAAGGATGGTCCACGACAGGACGCGGATGCGGCCGAAACGGTCGCTGAGTGCCCCAACGATCAGGCCGCCGATCACGGCCCCGATGAGGGTCCAGGTAATGAGCGAGCCCGCCTCCGAACTCGAAAGGGCCAGGCCGACCGTAACCGCCGGCAGCATGAAGCTCAGGATCATCAGGTCGAAACCATCCATCGCGTATCCGAGATTGGATGCGAGCAGCGCCTTGCGCGCATAGCTGTTGACGGGCGCGTCCTTGTCGTCCGCGAGGGTCGGCGATTGCGCCGTAGAAGACTTAATTGACATGCTTTCCTTCCCAAAAAATGCGCTCGGCCCACGCGACACCAGGAAGCGCGGCTTCAAGCCGCGGGAATAAGTATATACATAATTGAAGTTGCGCAAGCTGAGCCAAGTGCTCATGCATGCTGCCGGCTTGACTCGCAAGCGAAGAACTTGGCTACAGCGCATGGCGCCGAGCAGAGGTCGCCGCGACAATGGTGTCGGAGGCTCGCGGAGGCATGTTGACAAGCTTCCATGCGTATAGAATAGTAATTATGTATATACATAATTTACTGCCGTGACTGGGAATGGAGTTGGGTAATGAAGGCACTACCGCACGTTGGCGACAAGCGCGTGATCGATATGCATGTGCATATCGGACCGGAATTTTTGCGCCGGAAATATAGCGCTGAAACGCTCGCGGCCGAGGCGCGGAGCGAAGGCTTTGGCGTGGTGATGAAGAATCACTTCCAGCCGACCACCGGACAGGTCAGCCAGTTGCGCCGGCCCGACGACAAGGTGGCGCTGGTTGGTTCCGTCGCCCTGAACTTCGGCTGCGGCGGCGTCGACGACCATGGCGTGCGGTCGGCACTCTCCGGCTGGAAGCGCGACGTGACGGCGGCGGATCCGGATTCCGACCGCTTCGTGGTCTGGATGCCGACGATGTGCTGCGAGGCGCATCTGAAGAAGTACAATCGCCGCGACCTGTCCGAGGCCTGGGGCATCAAGGGGCAGTACACGAGGTATTATGCCGAGGGTACCGGCTATACGCTGGACGAAGGCAATGACGACAAGATGGCCGCGCTGCGGCGCGCGCTGCAGGTGATCGCCGACAACGACCTCATCCTAGCGACAGGGCATTTCGACCGCAACGAGACCCTGACGGTCGTCAGGATCGCGCATGAGATGGGCATCCGCCGGATCATCATGACGCATCCGCTGTTTCAGACCACCGAGCTCGATCCCGAGACGATGCGGCGCATGTGGGAGCAGTACGGTGCCTATAGCGAACTGGCCTTCGTCAATCTCGCCATGGATGACCTGAGCTACGAGCAGTACATCGAAGTCATCGAGGCGGTCGGCTCGCAGGGCGTAATCCTGTCGTCGGACGTCGGGCAGGTGTTCTCGGCAGGCGTCGGCGATGCCCTGCGCGAATTCTTCACGGAGCTGCAGGCACGAGGCGTCAAGGAAGACGACATCGTCCAGATGTCGGTCATGAACACGAACAAGCTGTTGTTCGAAACCATGGAGTGATCGTCGGGAGGGTTCACGCGTCCTGACCGGGGCGCGTCGATCCTGAGTGTCTGCGACGCGCCGAGGAATGCTGCCTGCCGGACCAGCGATACGCAGCCAGAATGCAGAACGCCGTGCCTCCCTTCGGACGCACGGCGTTCAATGTCACGCGCTGATCATCGGTCCCCTGATGATCGCGAAGTCGCTCAGTTGTTGGCGGGCGGCGTTTCCGCAGCGGGCGCGCCGGCAGGCTCGTCAGCGCCACCTTCGGCGGGCGGCGTGGCCGCGCCGGCCTCGGGCTCGCCCTGCGAATTGAGCTTCTTGAGAATCGAATTCTCGGGATCTTCCGGCAGCATGTTTTCGATCGTCGTGCCGATGCTTTCGAGCAGCGGGCGCGACTTGGCCTCGGAAACCCAGGCAGGTGACTTGTCGCCGACCAGCCAGTTGAAGAACAGCAGGCCGACAGCGACCACCAGGATGCCGCGTGCCGCACCGTAGAGGAAGCCGAGCGTGCGATCGAGCGCGCCGATGCGGCTGTCGATGATGAAGTCGGCGATCTTCATGGTGATGATAGTGACGACGATCAGCGCGACGATGAAGACGATGCCGGCGGCTGCGGCCATCGCGATCTTCTCGTTGTCGATATAGGGCTGAACGTAGGGGACGACCGGCTTGTAGAAGAAGAAGGCAGCAGCGGCAGCCGCAGCCCAGGAGGCGACCGAGAGCACCTCCCGCGAGAAGCCGCGCACCATGGCGAGCATCGCCGAAACCAATGTGAAGCCGACCAGAATTCCGTCAAGCAGCGTAATCGGCATAGTGTCTCTCACTCCCTGACGACGGTTTAGTCCGTCTCTTCCGCTCGGCTTCGTCTTGAGCCGGCTATCCGCGCCACCAGATCCGCGAGTGCGGTCGGCTGGAACGATCCGGCCCCGATTCCACCTGCGATGTCCCCACTGCCGGCGGGCAGGACTGCCCTTCCGAAGCCCAACTTTTCGGCCTCTTTAAGGCGTTGCTGCGCATGCGCAACCGGCCTCACGGCGCCAGAAAGGCTGATTTCGCCGAAATAGACGCAATCAGCGGGCAGGGCAAGACCGGTGAGCGAGGAAACCAGTGCGGAAGCGACCGCCAGATCGGCAGCCGGCTCGGAGATGCGGTAGCCGCCGGCGACGTTGAGATAGACGTCGTGCTGGCCGAATCGGACGCCGCAATGGGCCTCGAGCACGGCGAGGATCATCGACAGCCGCGACGAATCCCAGCCGACGACCGCACGACGTGGCGTACCCAGCGTGGAGGCAGCGACGAGGGCCTGGATCTCGACCAGCACCGGCCGTGTGCCTTCGATCGCGGCGAAGACGGCGGCTCCCGGTGCCTTGGCATGGCGCTCGCCCAAGAACAGTTCGGACGGGTTGGCGACCTCGCGCAGGCCCTTGTCGGACATCTCGAAGACGCCGATCTCGTCGGTCGGGCCGAAGCGGTTCTTGACGGTGCGCAGGATGCGGAAGTGGTGGCCGCCTTCGCCTTCGAAATAAAGAACGCCATCGACCATGTGCTCGACGACGCGGGGACCGGCGATCTGGCCTTCCTTGGTGACGTGACCGACAAGGACCACCGCGGCACCTGTCGACTTGGCGTAGCGGATCATCGCTTGGGACGAGGCGCGCACCTGGGTGACGGTGCCGGGGGCTGAATCAGCAAGGTCGGTCCACAGCGTCTGGATCGAATCGATGATGACCAGGTCCGGCCGCTTGCCGTCGGCAATGGTGGCCAGGATGTCTTCGACATTGGTCTCGGCGGCGAGTTCGACCGGCGAGGAGGCGACGCCGAGGCGCTGGGCACGCAGCCTGATCTGGGCAACGGCTTCTTCACCCGAGACATAGACGACGCGGTGGCCACGCGACGCGAGTGCCGCCGCCGCCTGGGTGAGCAGCGTCGACTTGCCGATGCCGGGATCGCCACCAATCAGCAGCGCCGAGCCGCGAACGAAGCCGCCGCCGGTGGCGCGGTCGAGTTCGCCGATGCCCGAGACGATGCGCGGTGCGTCCTCGATGTCGCCGTCGAGCGAGGTCAGGGTGACGGGGCGGCCCTTGCGGGCGCTCTTCAGCGCGCCCGGGCCGCTGCCGATGCCGCCGGAAGTGCCTTCCTCGACGAGCGTGTTCCACTCGCCGCAGGAATCGCATTTGCCGGCCCAGCGCTGGTGCGCTGCGCCGCAATTCTGGCAGATGAACTGAACGCGCGCTTTAGCCATGGGTGCGATGCAATACTGATTGGGATGGGTCGAACCCCTTGGCGGGAAGAGGCGCTGCGTTTGCCAAGGCCTACTGTTCTCCAAACCTCTCCGGCAGGTGATGCTCGGGCGCGAGGTCGAAGAAGCGGGTGAATTCGCCCTGGAAGCCGAGGCTGACGGTGCCGGTGGGGCCGTGGCGCTGCTTGGCGACGATGACCTCGGCCTTGCCGCGCACTTCGGCCATGTCACCTTCCCACTTGATATATTCGTCGGTGCCGGGTTTCGGCTCCTTGTTCTTGAGGTAGTACTCCTCGCGATAGACGAACAGCACCACGTCGGCGTCCTGCTCGATCGAGCCTGATTCGCGAAGGTCGGAGAGCTGCGGACGCTTGTCGTCGCGGCTTTCGACCTGGCGCGACAGCTGCGACAGCGCGATGATCGGAACGTTGAGCTCCTTTGCCAGCGCCTTGAGGCCGGTGGTGATTTCGGTGATTTCCTGCACGCGGTTCTGCGACGACTTGGCCGATGAGCCCTGCATCAGCTGGATATAGTCGATGATGATGACGTCGAGGCCGCGCTGGCGCTTGAGGCGGCGGGCACGCGCGGCGAGCTGGGCGATCGAGATACCGCCGGTCGAATCGATGAACAGCGGAATCTTCTGCAGCGTCTGGGTGCAGCTGACCAGCTTTTCGAAATCTGCCTCGGTGAGATCGCCGCGGCGGATCTTGGAGGAGGGCACTTCGGCCTGCTCGGAAATGATACGGGTGGCGAGCTGTTCGGACGACATTTCGAGCGAGAAGAAGCCGACGACGCCGCCGTTCTCGGCCTTGAACGAGCCGTCTGCCTGCTGCGCCGGGACATAGGCGTGGGCGACGTTGAAGGCGATGTTGGTGACGAGCGAGGTCTTGCCCATGCCGGGGCGGCCGGCAAGCACGATCAAGTCGGAAGACTGCAGGCCGCCCATGCGGGCGTCGAGATCGTGAAGGCCGCTGGCAACGCCAGACAGATGGCCGTCGCGCATATAGGCGGCGCTGGCCATGTCGATCGCGGTCTTGACCGCATCGGAGAAGCTTTCGAAGCCGCCGTCATAGCGGCCGGTCTCGGCGAGTTCGAACAGGCGGCGCTCGGCATCCTCGATCTGCTCGGACGGCGACATGTCGACCGGCGCGTCATAGGCGATGTTGACCATGTCCTCGCCGACGGTGATCAGCGCACGGCGCGTGGCAAGGTCATAGACGGCGCGGCCGTAGTCGGAGGCGTTGATGACGGTGACGGCATTGGACGCAAGGGCGGCCAGATATTGCGAGACCGTCATGTCGCCGACCTTCTCGTCGGCGGGCAGGAAGGTCTTGATGGTCACCGGGTTCGCCATCTTGCCCATGCGGATCAGCTCGGACGAGACCTCGAAGATCTTGCGGTGCAACGGCTCGTAGAAATGGGTCGCCTTGAGGAAGTCGGAGACGCGGTAGAAGGCGTCGTTGTTGACCAGCATCGCGCCGAGCAGCGCCTGCTCGGCCTCGATGTTGTTCGGGGCTTCCCGGTAGAGCGGGGTTTCCGCCACTTCGAACTTGCGTGCTGCCTCAGCCAATGTCTTCCCCGTCCGTTGCCGAGCATCTGCAGTACCAGAGCCAGGCCACAAGCCGTCCATCGTCATTTCAACTGGCCACCACTATTCACACTCGTCCACAGGGACGGCCGGTGCGATGACGGATTCCGGTTGACGCGAATCGGGGCGATTCTAGCTGTGTATCGACAGGAACAGAACAGGAATATGTAGCCGATCGCTGCATTTACCAAGAAAGTGTCCAGAACAATCTAAAGGTAGTTTGTATACATAAGGTGGTTGATTTTACTCGGTTATGCGGTGATCCTTGACTTCCGACGGCATACGCCTCGCGATGCGGCACATGGCGATGCATATGCTGGAAGGGCACCAGTGGCCGAAACGCGCGCTGCTGCGGCGTCGGCCTGCCCTGCTTGAGGAGGCAACATGCGCATTTTTCATCCGGCACCGGCGCGATTCGGCTGGCTGGCATCCACCGCCATGGTTTTGTTGGGTTCGACGCAGGCAGGCTTTGCCGCCTGCGACCTGACGCCGACCGCCGGCAACAGCATTTATGTCTGCGACAGTGGTGCCAGCGGAGGGCTGACCGACACCAACGGCACCAACACGCTGACCATGCCGGGTGGTGGTGCCGGCACGATCAATGGCAACGTCGTATTTGGCGGTTTTGTCGACCGCGTTGAGGTCCACAGCGGCGCCATCACAGGCAACGTCCAGCAAGGCGGCGGAAGCGACGACTTCCTGATGAGCGGCGGCCAGATCCAGTCGCTCAGCCAAGGTGATGGTCTCGACACATTCTTCATGTCTGGCGGCCGTATCGTCGATTTCTTCGAAGATGGCGACACGGCATACATGACCGGCGGCCGCATCGGTCGCGTCAACATGAAGCTCGACGACAACCTGTTCGATATGTCTGGCGGCACGATCGACAAGAACCTTGTGACCGGCTTCGGCGATGACACCATCATCCTTTCAGGCGGTACGATCGGCGGCAACATCAGCGTCAGTGGCGGCACCGATAGCGTGACTGTGACAGGCGGCTCCGTCGGCGGCAGCGTGCTGCTGAGCGTCGGCACGGACACTTTCACCTGGGACGGCGGCGGTATCATCTACGGCACTGTCGATCTTGGCGGTGACAACGACACGGCAAAGCTCAGCAATCTCAGCAACGCAAACATCGGCGCGACTGTTGCGGTCAATGGCGGGGACGGCACGGACGGCCTGACTTTCGACAATGTATCGGCGGCCGGCATTGCGCGGTTCCAGAATTGGGAAAGGATCGACGCCACCAACGACACCGAACTGACCTTCGACGGTAATCTTGTGCTCGGCGACGCCGGTACCGGAACCGGTACGCTGACGGTCGATGCCACCAGCACCCTTTTCGGCGGTGGTCAAAATGCAAGCGTGCTGGCCGTCACTGGGCTGGCAAACGTCATCAATGCCGGCCGCATCGACTTGACCAATGGCGGTGGTGGCACTGGCGATACGTTCACGATCAATGGCAACTACCAGGGCAATGGCGGACTGCTGTTCCTCGACACTGTGCTCGGCAGCGACGGCTCGGCCTCGGACAAGCTGGTGATATCCGGTGGCACCGCGACGGGCTCGACCGGCATCGAGATCGTCAATGCCGGCGGTGCCGGCGGATTGACTGTCGCGGATGGCATTCTGGTGGTCGAGGCGATCGGCGGTGCGACGACCGGAGGTGCCTTCGCACTTGCCAGTCGAGTGGCCGCCGGCGCCTACGAGTATATGCTGTTCAAGGGCGACGCTGCGGGTGCAGGCCAAAACTGGTATCTGCGCTCGACGATGTCCTCGACCAGTCCCGAGCCAGCGCCGGGGCCTTCTCCGATCGAACCGAACCCTCAGCCTGCGCCCGTCGATCCCGAAACGGCACCGCCGCCGCCGACGTCGGTGATACCGCCGGTGGTGATTCCGGGCGAGGGCGATCCTGTTACCCCGCCCACTGACCCGACCCCGCCGGTGCTGCCGGGGGATACGCCGCCTGAAGCACCGCCAGTACCACCGGTTACCGGCGAGCCGACGCCGCCTCCGCCGACCGAGACGCCGCAACTGGTGCTCAACCCGGCCGAGTCGGCACCGCTGCCCAATCCCGAACGGCTCGAAGGAGGAGCGATGCCGCTCTTCCGTGGCGAGGTTCCGACCTACGCGGTGATCTCGCCACTCGCGCACTACCTCGCCATGTCGACGCTGGGCACATTCCATGAGCGCCGCGGCGAGCAGCCCGAAGTACAGGGTGCCGGGCAGATGCCGGCTGCATGGGGGCGTGTCTTTGGCCAGAGTGTCGATATGTCCTGGACCGGAACCCTGACACCGCGCTTCGACGGCACGCTGTTCGGCATGCAGGCCGGCCTCGACATCTATGGCTGGGAAACGGATAGCGGCCATCACGACCGTATCGGCCTGCTTGTCGGCCACACGCGCATCAGCGGCGACGTGAAGTCGCCGACGATCGCCGGGCCGGTAGCCGATTTCGGCGATATCAACGCGAACGGTACCAGCCTGGGTGCCAATTGGACCCATGTCGGCCCAGGCGGCTGGTACCTCGATGCCGTGCTGATGGGCACCTGGTACGGTGGCGATGTCACCTCCAGTGGCGGCGAAAACCTCGACGTCGGCGGAACCGGGGTCACTGCTTCGCTGGAGGGCGGTTATCCCATCGCACTGACGCCGGAGTGGACACTGGAGCCGCAGGGCCAACTGGTCTGGCAACATCTGTCGCTTGACGACCAGGCCGACAGCTTTTCGACGGTGTCGTTCAATTCCGACGATGTGCTGACCGGTCGGCTGGGCGTGCGGTTGCAAGGTCTCTTCCAGACCGAAGCCGCGACGCTGAAGCCGTACCTCAAGGCCAACATCTGGCATGAATTCGACGGTGAGGGGGGCATCAGCCTCGGCGGCGACCCGATTGCCGTCGAGACCGGCGGGACGTCAGTCGAGTTCGGCGGCGGCGTGATTGCGAAGCTGAGCGAACATACCAGCATGTTTGCCACCGCTGACTACACCACCAATATCGGCGGCGAGCAGAAGCGCGTCTTTGAAGGCAATGTCGGTCTCAGCGTCAAATGGTAAGGGGCGTCGACGCCGGCCGCTCTGTGATCCTGCTCAAGCCCCGCGTGGCGCCAGCAGGATGATCGAGGCGCCGGCGATGCAGACTGCGGCGCCGATAATGTCCCAGCGATCCGGGCGTACGCCTTCGGCAAGCCACAGCCAGCCCAGCGACGCCGCGATGTAGATGCCGCCATAGGCGGCGTAGGCGCGGCCCGCGGCATTGGCTTCGACCAGGGTCAGCAGCCATGCGAAGGCGATCAGCGAGATGACGCCGGGGATGAGCCACAGGGCCGACTTGTCGAGCCGCCACCATGCCCAGAAGGCAAAGCAGCCGGCGATTTCGGCAAGAGCTGCGGCAGCATAGATGGTGTAGGTCATGAAGAAGGCCCGGTGCGAATGGCAACGGGCCTATCTCCTACGACGGCCGGGGCCGAGGCAAGGGCGAGCTTCACTCCTTGTCGCCGACCTTCCCGCGACGGGTGGTCTTGCCAGCCGGCGTCGTCTCGCGATGCGCCATCTCGTGCATGGCGAGCGCTTTCTCGCACTTGCCGATATAGTCGCGGGTCAGCGGCAGCGTGTCGTTGCGATGGGTGAGCTGGATCTGGAATACCATCAGGTCCTGCCAGCGGAAGGCGGCTTCGGAAGCCGCGAGATAGAATTCCCACATCCGGCAGAAGCGCTCGTCATAGATCGCTTTGGCCTTGTCACGGTTGGCGGCGAAACGCTTGCCCCAGTGCTTCAGCGTCTCGGCATAGTGAAGGCGCAGGATTTCGACGTCGGTGACCATCAGTCCCGATTTCTCGATCGCCGGCAGCACTTCCGACAGGGCAGGAATGTAGCCACCCGGGAAGATGTATTTGCGGATGAAGGCGCTGGTCGCCGTCGGCGGGCCGAAACGGCCGATCGAATGCAGCACCATCACGCCATCGGGTTTCAGCCGCTTGGCGACGTTGTCGAAGAAGGTACGGTAATGGTTGACGCCGACATGCTCGAACATGCCGACCGACACGATGCGGTCGAAGCGCTCGACCAGATCGCGATAGTCGCGGATTTCGAAGTGGACGTGGCCGTCGAGCCCTTCGGCCTGGGCGCGTTCAGTCGCCACCGCGTGCTGTTCGGTGGAAAGGGTGACGCCCAGAACCTGCGCTTCGAACGAGCGCGCCAGGTAGAGCCCGAGCCCCCCCCAGCCAGAACCGATGTCGAGCACCGAGTGGCCTGGCTTGAGCCGCATCTTGGCGGCGATATGCGCCTTCTTGGCCAGTTGGGCCTCTTCCAGCGTCATTTCGGGTTCGGCGAAATAGGCGCAGGAATATTGCATGTCGCTGTCGAGGAAGAGCCGGTAGAGGTCGCCCGAAAGGTCGTAGTGACGCTCGACGTTGCGTTTCGCGCGCGCCGCGGTGTTGACCTGCTGGAAGCGGCGCAACGCTACCCGCAGGCCTTCGATGGCGCGTGACCAGGCGGCATCGACCGTGCCGTTGCCGAGATTCTGGAAGGCGATCCGCATGAAGCCGAAGATGTCGCCCTCGACGATGTCCATCTCGCCGTCCATGTAGGCCTCTGGCACGGCCAATGTCGGATCGAAGGTAATGGCCCGTTCGGCTCGCCGCGTTCGGATCAGCATGTGGACGGGTTCGCCGCTGCCGTCGCCGAAGCGATGCGGTCGGCCATCGGGCCCGGTGACGGTCAGGTTTCCTGTGCGTACGAGTTTTGCGAAAATGCGCTGCAGCAACACGTTCATGGGCAATGCTCGCGATGTGTCAGTCCTATTGTCAGAAGCTGGTAACTAGCGCGGGCACGTTCAAGTTCCACCTGGCACAAAAAAACCCGGGTGTTTCCACCCGGGCTTGGTCCAGAAAACTGGATCTGACAACTGAGGCTGAGATCAGCCCTCGTCGCCTTCGCCGTCTTCGTTCGGGTCAAAGAAGCTGTCCGGACGGGCGTTTTCGTTGATGTCGTCGCCGTAGATGGCTTCGGCAGTGGTCAGCGTCTCGCCCTTCGACTGACGCTCGGCTTCGTCGGCCGTGCGCGCGATGTTCAGCGTGATGGTGACTTCGACTTCGGCGTGCAGCGAGATTGCCACGTTGGTCAGGCCGATGGTCTTGATCGGCTGGTTGAGCTCGACCTGGTTGCGTGCAACCGTGAAGCCTTCGGCGGCCAGCAGGTCGGCGATGTCGCGGGTCGAGACCGAACCGTAGAGCTGGCCGGTTTCACCAGCCGAGCGGACGGTCACGAAGGTCTTGCCGTCAAGCTTGTCGGCAACCTGCTGGGCTTCCGACTTGCGCTCGAGGTTGCGGGCTTCGAGCTGAGCGCGCTGGCCTTCGAACTTCTTCTTGTTGGCTTCGTTGGCGCGGAGCGCCTTGCCCTTGGGCAGCAGGAAGTTACGGGCAAAGCCGTCCTTGACCTTGACGGTGTCGCCCATCTGGCCGAGGCGGGAAATGCGTTCGAGGAGAATGACGTCCATTTTCCTTGTCCTTTCGTTGGCTGCAAAGGCAGCGAATAAAATTCAACGGGCAAGGAAGCAGGGAAGGGCGTTGCCGCCGGTTTCGCTGTCCTGCCTGTCGCGGCAGTTAGGTCCTCTTTGGAGGTCCAACCCGGGATTTGAAATTCGCCCGACCGCGCCCGTCGCGGGGGGAGGAAGCGGGCAGCGAACCGCCCGCTTCGGATGTCTTACTTCACCACGTAGGGCAGCAGGCCGAGGAAGCGGGCGCGCTTGATCGCCTGGGCGAGTTCACGCTGCTTCTTCTGGCTGACGGCGGTGATGCGCGAAGGAACGATCTTGCCGCGCTCGGAAATGTAGCGCTGCAGCAGACGCACGTCCTTGTAGTCGATCTTCGGAGCGTTGGCGCCGGAGAACGGGCAGGTCTTGCGGCGGCGATGGAAGGGACGACGGGTCGGGATCTGATTGATGTCGACCATTATTCTGCACCCCCTTCAACACCTTCGCGCGGACGGCGCGGGCCACGGTCACCACCGCCATCGCGGTCGCCGAAGCTGCGCGGGCCGCGATCACCACGGTCACGATCGCCGAAGCTGCGCGGACGGTCGCCGAAGCCACCGCGTTCGCCACGCTCGGAGCGCTCTTCGCGCTTCTGCATCATGGCGGAGACGCCTTCTTCATGCGCCTCGACCTTGATGGTGAGGAAGCGCAGGATGTCTTCGGACAGGCCCTGCTGGCGCTCGACTTCCTTGACGGCAGCCGACGGAGCAGTGATGTCCATGAGCGTGTAGTACGCCTTGCGGTTCTTGTTGATGCGGTAGGTGAGGGACTTCAGTCCCCAGTTCTCGACCCGGCCAACCGATCCACCAGCTGCAGTGATGATGCCCTTGTAGTGTTCGACAAGTGCATCGACCTGCTGCTGCGAGAGGTCCTGGCGGGCAAGAAACACATGTTCGTAAAGAGCCATAGTTTTTGCCTTTCTTCGTTTCCATCTTCCGGTCCCGGCGGCTAGAGCCTCTGCGACCTCCCTGATCCGTCGAAGGCCTAAGCCATCTCAGGAGAAGAAAGGAGCACGACGAGACGGTCGAGAGCGGAGACACGGGAGGCGGAAGCGTTTTCGCTTCACGCGGCGGCTTTCGAGAAAACCTCCGGCCCTCCGTTCAGCCCCCAGCTGGGACCGGCAGATGGCGGGCGTCTACAGGCAAAGTGCCTTCAAGGCAAGGGGCGGGACCAAGAAACCCGCCGAAATCGGCCCTTTCGGCGGCTTCGGGCCTCAACCCAGAGCCTCCGGACGCAGGAACAGGGGCGAACGCGTGCGGTCGGCAACCACCTTGTCGACCGTCTCCGGGAAGAACGGCTTGGCGCCGCGGCGCTTGCCGAACATCATGTCGTATTGCAGCCAGCGGTAATCGCGGATCGACGGGTCGATCTCTTTCTGGCGCGACCAGTCGAACACCGACTCGCCGGCCTTCGGCAGAAGCACGTTGCGGTCAACGACGCGGAAGCGCTCGTGCAGGTCGCCGAGGAAGCCGGTGTAGTAGGGGTGGCTGATTCCGGCGGTTTCGAGCACGTGCAGCGGCAGGAAGGCCGGGCTGATCGAGCCGATGTTTTGCGCAGCACCCGTCCGGTTCGACCATACGACCAACGGCGTCTCGTGCTGGACCAGCATCTCGCCGATCGCCGCTTTGCGCTTGGCGACAGGCTCGTTCATGAAACCGGTCTCGACATAGACGGGGCCGAGCGGCGGCAGGTGGTCGCCGAAGAAGGCGATCACGGTCGGGCGCTTGCGCTTGCTGGCCCAGTCCATCAGGCGCTTGAGGCTGCGGTCGGCGTCCGATGCACCTTCGGCATAGGTCAGGATCGATTCGCGTGCCCAGGGTGACGTTGCCGCCTCAACCTTGTGGGTGGTGTCGCTGTAGCGGTTCGGCTCGTAGGGGCCGTGGCTCTGCAGCGAGACCGCGAAGAAGAAGAACGGATGCTCGGTCGCATCGGCCTCGCGGATGATCTCTTCGGTCAGAGCGGCGTCGGACACCAGCGGCCCGCGCTTTGCCAGCAGCGGCAGGTTTTCCTCCGACATGAACTGGTCGAAGCCGAACGCCTTGTAGACGGGCGCGCGGTTCCAGAACCAGCCGCCGAACGGGTGGATGGCCTTGGTCTCGTAGCCTTCGCTCTTGAAGAACGTCGCAAGCGACGGCACCGGCGCGCGGACATATTGCTGGTAGGGAATCGAGCCGGCCGGCAGGAAGGCGTTGGAGAAGCCGGTCAGCGCCTCGAACTCGACATTGGCGGTCATGCCGCCGAATTCCGGCGAAAAGACATGGCCGGACTGGGCCGCGCGCACGTTTGCGATCGGATCGGGCGTGATCGAGACGCCGGGCAGGCGCGTCGGATCCCAGAAGGATTCGCTCATCACGATGATGACGTCGGGCTTTTCCTCGGGCAGGACGGCGGCGGCCTGGTCCGGCCGGGCGATGGCGTCGACAGCCTTTTCGGAATAGCCGTGCGGCGCCTTGACCTTGGCCATCGGCACGTTGAGCGCAAACGCGATGGCAAAGCCGTTGGAATTGTAGTTTTCCTTCTGGTCCCACATCATCGGGATGATCTGGAGACGGTCGCGCGTCCACGAGAAGGTCGCGTAGTCCATGATCGAGACGAAGAAGGCGAGGGCGGGAATGGCGATGGCGAGGCGCGAGATGCGTGCCCAGAACGTCAGCGCCGGCATGCGGCGGCGCCAGTAGCGCCAGGCAAGGACAAGGAGCGCAATGCCGGTGACGAGGCCCACGACGATGCCGACGCCGGCCATCGGGCGCTCGCGCACCAGCAACGGCATCAGTTCGACGATCTGTCGGGCATAGAGAAAGTCGGTCGGGTAGAGTGGGTCGCCGAGATAGAGCGACTTCTGATGCCCGACAAAGGCGAGCAGCAGCGCCACGGGTGCGACGATCAGCAGGCCGTTATGCGGCCGGCCGAGCAAGGCATCGAGGCCAACCAGCAGCAGCGCAAAGAGCGCCACCGTGGTCCAGCTCGGCTTGAACGGCTGTTGGAAGAAATTGAGCGTGTCGACGAAGGAGCCGCGCGCGATGTATTCGATGGCGAAGACCAGCACCGCCGAAACGGCGAGCGTGACCATCACCGAGCGCAGTACGCCCAAGGCATAGGCACGCCGGTCGGACGCGGTCTGCTTCGCGTCCTCAACACTCCTTGCGGCCTTATCGACTACACTTCCCAACTCGACTTCCTCGGCTTTATGACGGCCTCATCATGCAGCGGTCACCTGAACGTCACCTGAACGTCATCAAACTGTCATGCAGAAGCTAGGGCTTATGGCAAAATTGAGAAGCGTTGGCCAACAAATCGTGTTTCGGCTTAATCATGTGTGATTATCGGCCCGTTTCGGGCCTCGGGACGCACAAGGCTTGACTTGACAGGGCGCATTGCGCCAGAGCCACAGCGATCCGGAGTGCCCGACGTTCCCTGGGGGCGGCACGCGTACTTCGGTTTGTTATGTCTGCGCATCGCGCCGAAAGGGCCGGAATGGCCTGAGGCGATGCGCCAGCAGCCAGGAGACGAATATGGCCGTTGCATTTACTTTTCCAGGGCAGGGCAGCCAGGCCGTCGGCATGGGCAAGGAATTGGCCGATGCTTTCCCGGAAGCGCGACGGGTATTCGAGGAGGTCGATGATGCACTTGGCGAAAAGCTGTCGAAGCTGATCTGGGAAGGTCCCGAGGAAACGCTGACGCTGACCGCCAATGCCCAGCCGGCGCTGATGGCTGTTTCGATGGCTGCATTCAGGGCGCTCGAAGCACGCGGCCTGTTGCTCAAGGACAAGGTCACATATGTCGCCGGCCACTCGCTGGGCGAATATTCGGCGCTTGCTGCCGCAAGGTTCGTTTCTGTGGCCGACGCTGCGCGGCTGTTACGCATTCGCGGTGATGCCATGCAGGCCGCTGTACCTGCCGGGCAGGGCGCCATGGCTGCGATCATCGGGCTCGAGCAGGCCGATGTCGACGCGGCTTGCGCCGAAGCAGCCGAGGGTTCGGTCTGCCAGATCGCCAACGACAATGGCGGCGGCCAGCTGGTCATCTCCGGCGAGAAGGCGGCGGTCGAACGCGCGGCCAAGCTGTGCACCGAAAAGGGCGCCAAGCGCGCGCTGATGCTGCAGGTCTCCGCGCCGTTCCATTCCGCGCTGATGGCACCGGCTGCCGAGAAGATGCGCGAGGCGCTTGCCGGCGTGAAGAAGCATGCGCCGATCGTCCCGGTCGTCGCCAATGTCTCGGTCCAGTCGATCACCGATCCTCAAGAGATCGCCGCCCGCCTCGTCGAACAGGTGACCGGCCGCGTCCGCTGGCGCGAGACCGTCGAATGGTTCGGCAACAACGGCGTCACCACGCTCTACGAAGTGGGCGCCGGCAAGGTGCTCTCGGGCCTCGCCCGCCGCATCAACAAGGACATCGCCACGGCCGCGGTCAACAACCCGGCCGACGTCGAGGCGGCAATCGCCGCGCTCGTCTAAAACATACTGTGACCCCACCCGTGTGAAGGGTGTGCTCTGGAAGGGATTGGAAAAATGCTCGATCTGACCGGCCGCAAGGCACTCGTCACCGGCGCATCCGGTGGCATCGGCGAGGAAATCGCTCGCATCTTGCACGCGCAGGGCGCCATCGTCGGCCTGCACGGCACCCGCGTCGAAAAGCTCGAGGCGCTGGCCAATGAGCTCGGTGACCGCGTCAAGCTGTTTCCGGCCAACCTCGCCGACCGCGACGAGGTCAAGGCGCTTGGCCAGAAGGCCGAGGCCGAACTCGAAGGTGTCGACATCCTGGTCAACAACGCCGGCATCACCAAGGACGGCCTATTCGTTCGCATGTCCGACGCCGACTGGGACTCGGTCATCGAGATCAACCTGACGGCGATGTTCCGCCTGACGCGCGAGCTGACGCATCCGATGATGCGCCGCCGCCATGGCCGCATCATCAACATCACCTCGGTGGTCGGCGTCACCGGCAACCCCGGCCAGACCAACTACTGCGCCTCGAAGGCCGGCATGATCGGCTTTTCCAAGTCGCTCGCCCAGGAAATCGCCACCCGCAACATCACCGTCAACTGCGTCGCCCCCGGCTTCATCGAATCGGCAATGACCGAGAAGCTCAACGACAAGCAGAAAGAGGCGATCATGGCTGCGATCCCGGCCAAGCGCATGGGCACCGGCAAGGAAGTTGCTTCGGCCGTCGCCTACCTCGCCTCCGACGAAGCTGCCTATGTCACCGGCCAGACAATTCACGTCAACGGCGGCATGGCGATGATCTGATTGGGCCGATTGGCCGGGATAACTGGCCCTTTTGCCTTGGACGCGGTCAAGATTTCGTGTATTGCCGCGCTCCATCAGGTGGCCGGACCGAAGACGGACCGCTGCCCGAGCGCTTGGGAAAGCGTAGATTACTGCTTGATTAGCGGCATTCCGCCCGCTAACGAAGACCTAACAAACACCAGACTGAGGATGCCCACATGAGTGACACCGCAGAGCGCGTCAAGAAGATCGTCATCGAACATCTTGGCGTCGACGCCGACAAGGTGACTGAAGCTGCAAGCTTCATCGACGACCTGGGCGCGGACAGCCTCGACACGGTCGAGCTCGTTATGGCGTTCGAAGAAGAATTCGGCGTTGAGATCCCCGACGACGCGGCCGAGACCATCCTCACCGTTGGCGACGCCGTGAAGTACATCGACAAGGCTTCGGCCTGAGCGATCGCGAATTGTCAGGGATGCCTGCGATGAGGCGTGTGGTTGTCACGGGCCTTGGCCTGCTTTCACCGTTCGGCATGGGCTACGAGCACGGCTGGAAAGAGCTTCTTTCCGGCCGTAGCGCCGCAAGGCGGATCACGGAGTTCGAGGTCGAAGACCTCCCCTGCAAGATCGCCAATGTCATCCCCAGGGGTGACGGCACGAACAATACCTTCAATCCCGAAGCAGTCCTCGAACCCAAGGAACTGCGCAAGATCGGCGACTTCATCCTCTACGGGATCGCGGCCGCAGACGAGGCATTGAAGGATTCGGGCTGGGCGCCCAAGACACCGGACGAGCAGAACGCGACTGGCGTCATGATCGGTTCGGGCATCGGTGGCATCGAGGGCATCGCCGAAAACGCGCTGATCCTCAACGAACGCGGCCCGCGCCGCATCAGCCCCTTCTTCATTCCAGGCCAGATCATCAATCTGGTCTCTGGCCAGGTTTCGATCCGGCACGGGCTCAAGGGCCCCAACCATGCCGTGGTCACGGCCTGCTCGACCGGCGCGCACGCCATTGGCGACGCAGCTCGTCTGATCATGTTCGGCGACGCCGACGTGATGGTGGCGGGTGGTGCTGAATCGCCGGTGGCACGCCTGTCGCTTGCCGGCTTCGCCGCTTGCAAGGCACTGTCGACCGGGCGCAACGACGACCCCGAGAGGGCCTCGCGCCCTTATGACCGCGACCGCGACGGCTTCGTCATGGGCGAGGGCGCAGGCGTCGTCGTGCTCGAAGAGCTCGAACACGCCAAGGCGCGCGGCGCCAGGATCTATGCCGAGGTTGTCGGTTATGGCCTGACAGGCGACGCACATCACATCACGGCTCCGGCCGAGGATGGCGACGGCGCGTTCCGCTGCATGACCGCCGCCCTCAAGCGCGCCAACCTTTCGCCGGCCGACATCGACTACATCAACGCCCATGGCACCTCGACCATGGCCGATACGATCGAGCTCGGCGCCGTCGAGCGCCTCGTCGGCAATGCCGCCTCCAAGGTCTCGATGTCATCGACCAAGTCGTCGATCGGCCACCTTTTGGGTGCCGCCGGTGCTGCCGAGGCGATCTTCTCGATCCTCGCCATTCGCGACAACATCGTGCCGGCAACGATCAATCTCGATAATCCCGAGCGTGAGACGGCCATCGATCTCGTGCCGAACAAGCCGCGCTCCCGGCAGGTCGACGTCGCCTTGTCGAACTCCTTCGGCTTTGGCGGTACCAACGCCTCGCTGGTGTTCCAGCGCTACAACGGCTGACAACTCTGTGGGAAGGGGGCGTTAAACGCCCTCTTTGCCGCGATTTTTGCCACATTCGGCTCTAGTCTCCCGGCGGGGATTCGACGCAAGAGGGAGTGGCGAGGCAAAATGAGCATGAATACGCCAGGTCAAGGGGAAGGTGCCGCGCGCGCCGCACCGGCAAATCCGATCGTTCCTAAGACAGCGCAGGAAGCGCTGCGGCCGGAAATCGGCACGCCGCCGCCCAAGCGTTCGCGTGCCTCGCGCAACCAGATCGTCGTGTTCATGAATTTCGTGATGTCGACGGCGGTGCTGGTGATCCTCGCCGGCGGCGCAGCCCTCTATTTTGGCAAGCAGGAATTCAACGGCGAGGGCCCGTCGGCGGTCCCCAGCACATTCCTGGTCAAGGAAAAGACCGGCGTGCAGGACATCGCCGACCAGCTCGAGCGGCGCGGACTGATCAGCGATGCGCGCATCTTCCGGATGGGCGTGCGCGCCTACGGCAACGACGGCTCGCTGAAGGCAGGCGAATACGAAATCCAGGCCGGCGCTTCGATGCACGAGATCATGGAGCTCCTGAAGAGCGGCAAGTCGGTGCAATACTCGCTGACGATCCCGGAAGGACTGACCGTCGAGCAGGCCTGGAAACGCATCGCCGAGCAAGAGGCTCTTACCGGCGACATGCCGACGGAGATGCCGGCCGAGGGCACGCTTGCCGCGGATACGCAGCGCTTCACCCGCGGGCTTACGCGCCAGCAGATCATCAACAAGATGCTGGCCGACCAGAAGGAACTGGTCGAGACCATCTGGCAGCGCCGTACGTCGGACCTTCCGTTGGCCGACATCAACGAATTCGTGACGCTGGCGTCCATCGTCGAGAAGGAAACCGCCCGCGGCGACGAGCGCTCACGCGTGGCAGCTGTCTTCATCAACCGCCTCAACAAGGGCATGCGGCTGCAGTCGGATCCGACGATCATCTACGGCATCTTCGGCGGCAAGGGTAAGCCCGCCGACCGGCCGATCTACCGCTCAGACATCGACAAGCCGACGGCCTACAATACCTATGCCATCAAGGGCCTGCCGCCGACGCCGATTGCCAATCCGGGCAAGGCTTCGCTCGAGGCGGTGGCCAATCCGTCCAAGACCAAGGACCTGTATTTCGTGGCTGACGGTTCGGGCGGGCATGTCTTTGCCGAGACGCTGGACGAGCACAATGAGAACGTCGCGCGCTGGCGCGCCTTCCAGCGCAAGGTCGTCGAGGACGAGAAGGCAGCCGGCGAGGCTGATCCGGCAAAGAAAGACGCCACGACGACGAACGCCGTCAAGAAGTAGGACAGGCTCGCCGCGCGGCCATCAGCCCGCGTGGCGCAACAAGAACAGGGACGCGCTGCCAGATGAACCTGCAGAGCATGACAGGCTTCGCCCGCGTCGCGGCCGAGCATGACGGAACCGCCATCGCCTGGGAGGTGAAGTCGGTCAACGGCAAGAGCGTGGAAGTGCGCCTGCGCCTGCCGCAGGGCTTTGAACGTCTCGAGCCATCGGTGCGCCAGGCCATCCAGAAGCGCTTTTCGCGCGGCAACGTGCAGGCAACCCTGACAGTGAGCCGCGCCAGCGGCTCGATGGTCCAGCCCGTCATCAACGAAGTGTTCCTGCGCGACGTCGCCGAACTCGCCAACCGGCTGGTCACACAATTTGGCGCGGCGCCTGCGAGCGCCGACGGGTTGCTCGCGCTTCGCGGCGTCTTCGATGTGCCCGAGGCGGTCGAAACCGAAGAGCAGCGCGCGGCGATCGATGCGGCGATCATGAATTGCCTGGAGACTGGTCTTGCCGGCCTCGTCGAGGCGCGCAAGGCCGAGGGCGAGGCCCTGCGCGGGCTGCTGTCGGGCCATATCGCGACCGTCGAGGCGCTGACGCTGCGGGCCGAGGCCGATCCGTCGCGCGAACCGGCGCAAATCCGCCAGCGGCTCGCCGAGCAGGTGCGTCTGCTGCTCGAGGCATCGCCGGCGCTCGACGAGGCACGGCTCAACATGGAGGCGGCGTTTCTCGCCACGAAGGCCGATATTCGCGAGGAAATCGACCGGCTGAAGACGCATGTCGCCTCGGGACGCACGCTGATATCTGGCGGTGGCGCAATCGGCCGCAAGCTCGATTTTCTGGCGCAGGAATTCAATCGCGAATCGAATACTCTATGTTCGAAGTCGAACGCCGCCGCAGTGACCGCCATCGGGCTGGAACTGAAGGCCGTGGTCGACCAGTTTCGCGAGCAGGTTCAGAATCTGGAGTAGCGCATGGGCGCCGAGAACCCTTCAAACGCCATCAGGCGGCGCGGCCTGATGCTGGTGCTGTCTTCGCCGTCGGGCGCAGGCAAGTCGACCATCGCGCGTAACCTGCTGGAAAGCGACCCCGGCCTCGAGCTGTCGGTCAGCGTGACGACCCGCGCTCGCCGGGGCAGCGAGATCGACGGCATGCACTATCATTTCCGCTCGATGCGCGATTTCGAACGGCTGCGCGACTCCGACGCTCTGCTCGAATGGGCCGAGGTGCATGGCAACTACTATGCCACGCCGCGCGAGCCGGCCGAAATTGCCATGGCGCAAGGTCGCGACATGCTGTTCGACATCGACTGGCAGGGTGCCGAGCAGCTCAAGGAGAAGATGCGGGCCGACATCGTCTCGATCTTCATCCTGCCGCCGTCGATGGGCGAACTGAAGGCGCGCCTGCGCCGCCGCGCCGAGGATCAGGATGCGGTGATCGAGACAAGGCTGCACAACGCCCGTGTCGAGCTCGAGCACTGGCGCGACTATGACTACGTCGTCGTCAACGACGACCTCGACAAGGCCTTTGCCTCGGTCAAGGCGATCGTCACCGCCGAGCGCCTGCGCCGCGACCGCCGGCCGGGATTGTTCGATTTCGTTTCGAAGCTGCTCGACGAGAAGGTCTGAGCGACGGGCGCTCAGACCGCCTTTGCCAGCGCCACGAACTCCTCGACGCTGAGCGTCTCGGCGCGGCGGGTCGGGTCGATGCCGACGGTTTCCAGGAGTCTTTCGCCGCCCATGCTTTTCAGGCTCTGGCGCAGCATCTTGCGGCGTTGGCCGAAGGCCGCCTCGGTGACACGGCCAAGCACCTTCACGTCGGCCGGCAGAGGCACCTGACGCGGTTCCAGGTGTACGACGGACGAAGTGACCTTCGGTGGCGGGGTAAAGGCCTGTGGCGGCACATCGAAGGCAATGCGTGCGTCGGTGCGCCAGCCGGCGAGAACGCCGAGGCGGCCGAAGGCCGGGCTCGCCGGCTTCGCCACGATGCGTTCGGCGACCTCGCGCTGGAACATCAAGGTCAGCGATTGATAGAACGGGGGCCAGTCCTGGACGGTGAGCCAGCGGACGAGCAGTTCGGTGCCGATGTTGTAGGGCAAGTTGGCGACGATCTTTGTCGGCTCGCCGCCGGCGAGCGCCGCGAAATCGGTCTTCAGCGCGTCGCCCGAGACCACTTCCAGCCGTTCCGGATAATGGTTGGAAATCTCGGCCAGTGCTGCGAGGCAGCGTTCGTCGCGCTCGATGGCGATGACGCGCCTGGCGCCGTTCATCAACAGCGCCCGTGTCAGCCCGCCGGGGCCGGGGCCGACCTCGATGACGGTGACGCCTGTGAGATCGCCGGCAGCCCGCGCCACCTTGCTGGTCAGGTTGAGGTCGAGCAGGAAATTCTGGCCGAGCGCCTTCTTGGCCTGCAGGCCGTGGCGCTCGATGACGTCGCGAAGCGGCGGCAGGCCGTCGATGCTGGTGGCCGCACTCATGATGACTTGCCCCCAACGTCCGCCAGCCGGCGCGCCAGCTTCAGCGCTGCGATCAGGCTGTCTGGCCGGGCAATGCCCTTGCCGGCGATGTCGAAGGCGGTGCCATGGTCGGGCGAGGTGCGGATGAAGGGCAGACCGAGCGTGACGTTGACCGTCTCGTCGAAAGCGAGCGCCTTGGCCGGGATCAGTGCCTGGTCGTGATACATGCAGATGGCGGCGTCGTAGCCGGCGCGGGCGCGGGCATGGAACATGGTGTCGGCGGGCAGGGGACCGAAGACGTCGATACCTTCCGCCTTCAGCGCCTCGATCGCCGGGCGGATGATGCGTTCGTCTTCATGGCCCATCGCACCGCCTTCGCCGGCATGCGGATTGAGGCCCGAAACGGCGATGCGCGGCCTGGCGATGCCAAAACGTGTGCGCAGGTCATGCGCGCTGATGCGGGTGGTCTCGATGATCGCCTCGGTCGTAAGCGCCCTCGGCACGTCGGCAAGCGCGATATGGATGGTGACGGGCACGGCGCGAAGCTCCGGCCCGGCAAGCATCATGACCGGCATGACGGCGGAGCCGGTCCTCTGGCTCGCGAGGTGGGCGAGGTATTCGGTATGGCCGGGAAAGCGGAAGCCGGCGTCATAGAGCGGCTTCTTGGCGATCGGGCAGGTGACGACGGCAGCGGCGCGGCCTTCGAACGTGTCCATCACGGCACGGTCGATCGCCTCGATGATGCCGGCGGCGTTCTGCTTGTCGGGCTGGCCCGGCGCGTCGACCAGCGCAGCGGACAGCGGCACGACCGGCAACGCATCTGCGAACTGCCCGGCAGCATTGGCCGGGTCGGTCTCTGCGATCTGGATTTCGACGCCCAGCGCGGAAGCGCGTGCGGCGACCAAAGCCGGGTCGCCGAGGAGATAGAAGGCGGGCACGTCCGCTTCGTTGCGCAGCCGCCAGGCTGCGACTGCGATTTCGGGGCCGATACCTGAGGGATCGCCAACAGTCAGCGCCAGAGGGGCGCCATGCGAGCCCACGACCTAGCGGTTGACGATGCGAGCCTTGGCCCGCAGTTCTTCGATGTACTTCTTGCTGAGCTCGTCGGCCTTTTCGTTGCCTTCCTTGCCGAGCCCCTCGGCCTGGAAGACCATCTGTGCGACCTTGTCGTCGGACACTTCGCGGGCGCTGCAAACGCCGATGAACTCGACGCCACGGTCAGTCTCACGCACCGGGGTTGCGCCGCCAGCCTTGAGCTTCTTGATCTGGTCGGCCCATTCCGGCGGCAATTGCGGTGCAAGCACGCGGCCGAGATCGCGCACGGTCACGTCGAGCAGGCCCCTGGCGAATTCGCGCGTCTGCTCGCAACCGTTGAAGCGGCCACGCATGGCATCCGCCTCGCGCTTGCGCTTGCCGATGGAGCCGCGCTCGGATACCGGCACGACGAAGATCACCTGCTGCAGCATGTATTCGGTGGCGCTCGGCTTGGCGCCGCCCTGCTGCAGCATGCGCCGGACGGCGTCCTGCTCGCTGGTGCCGCCACCGCCGCTGCCCTCGGCGCGGAAGCGGGAACTGAGCGCCTGGTTCCAGCCCATCTGCGTGCGGATGTAGTCCTTGAAATGGCTGCTCGTCACGCCGGCCTGGGCCAGGATCTGGTCCATTTGGGCGGGCTTGAGCTTGTTGGAGCCGGCAAAGCGCGCATAGGCGTCGTCGACCTGCTTGTCGGAGATGCGGATGTTGAGCCGCTTCATTTCGGCCTGGCGCAGCGTCTGCTCGATCATTTCCTCGCCGGCATTGCCTTTGCGCTTCTGCAGCTTGAGGAACGCGGCGCGGCGCTGGATGTCGTAGCTGGTAACCGGCACGTCGTTGACGATGTATTTGATCTCGCTGGCCTGGGCCGGCGGCGCATAAGCGGTCATCGAGAGCGACGTTGCCGCCACGAGCAGGGCGAGGCCTGCCGAAAAGAGGTGCTTCCGCATCGATAAAGTCCCGTTCAAACCCCAGATCCGAGCATTGCCCGAATGCATGTTGCCCCGTCCAATGGCCGCGTTATGCGGCAAAACGATGTCAGGTCGCCCCGGCATCGTTCTCTGACTGCCTTAGAAACTGTTCTTCGCCGTACCGAGATCGCCGAGCGTGCGGAACGAAATGTTGAAGCCTACGGAGCGTGTGACGTCGTCAGGATCGTTGTGATCGCGGCTTTCGGCGTAGGTCATCATGTAGGTGAAGCACTCATCGTCATAGGCGAAGCCGACACCGTTCTTGACGAGCAGGTCGCTCTTGATGTCGTAGGTGCCGGAGCCAAACACCCGCCATTCGTCGTTGAAGCGCGCCGTGGCGCCGAGCGTGACCTCGTGACGGTCGTCCTTGAAACCATAGAGCGGCTGCGCATCGATAAAGGCGTAGCGGGCCGAAACGGCGATCGGGCGCGCATCGAGGCCGACCTTCATTTCGGCGCGGCGGACGTCGAGGCTCTGCTCGTCGAAGCGGCCACTGACCGAGGCCGAGAAGCCGTTCGGGCTGGCGATGCCGGCAAGCGCCACATAGTCGGACGTATCGGTTTCCAGGCCGGAATAGGCGCCTGCGTTGACCAGATCGGGCGCGGCAAACGAGTTGTCGCCGGCGAGTTGGTAGGACTGGCCGAACAGCGCGTTGGTAGTCCAGCCGTTGCTGTAGCTGCCGGAATAGCGCAGGCCTATATTGGCGCGCGTCCCGCCTTCCATGCGGTCATAGCCCGAGAACTTGTCGCGTTCGAACAGCGACGCCGCGTCGAACACGAAGCTCTGCGCATCCTCGTTGGGGATGCCGAGCCCGCCGATGGCGCTCTCGCTCGGGCGGGCGAAGACCTGGGCCATCGGTTCGAGCACATGGGTCGAGCTCGTTGACGAGAACAGCACCGGCCAGCGCAGCTCCAGTCCGAGCGTTGCCATGTAGCGGAACAGCGACGAGCGTACGTCTGCCGCAACGCCAATGTCCGGATCGATGGCCATGTTGTTGATGGCGTTCAGCGAGGCGCTGGAGGCGTCGAGGTAGCTGCCGTCGGCGCGGAAAGCCATCAACGGTGTAACCAGCAGGCCACCTTCGGTGACGATCGTGCGTTTCCACTCGGCTTCGGCGGTGATGCGGCTGGACGTGCCTTCGAGGCCGTGAATTGTCGGGCCGTTCAAACCTGGTATCGCGGAATCGAGCTCGGTGCGGCGGATGACGCGTGCATTGAGGTCGAACGACAGTTCGCCGCCGGCCAGCGGCGCGTCGGGAATGTAGGCGTAGTCGAGCGACGGCAGCACCCAGGGCTGCTTGTCGGCACGTGCATCGGGATCGCTATCGAGGGCTTCTTCCTGGACCTGGAAGCGCATGGCGCGCAGGTCGAAGTAGTTTCGGTCGTTGAGGCCGGTGAGATAGACCTCGGAACGATGCGTGCTGTCGGCGAATCCCTCGATGCCGTAGGTGCGGGAGAAATTCTTGTCCGACTGGGCGAGGATGTCCCAGCCGAAGGTCCAGCGCGGATTGAGGTCGAAACGGCCCTTGGTGCCGACCATGCCGCGCAACTTGTTTTCGTCGCCGGTAGGCCCGCTGTCGACGGTGTTGGCGTCGAACTTGTCGGGGTTCATCTGGTGGATGCCGGCGATCTTCAGGCTGTATTGGCCATTGTTGAAGCGCTGGCGCCACTCGGCCTCGCCGAGGAAGCCCTGGCGGGTGTAGCCGGTACCCTTGACGGTCAGGTCGTAGGTCGGCGAGAGCGCGAAATAATAGGGGATCGAAACCCCGACGCCGAGCTCGCTCTTGTAGCTGATGCCGGGCATCAGGAAGCCGCTCTTGCGCTTCACCGTCGGGTCGGCGATCTCGAAGGCGGGCAGGAAGGCGATCGGGAAACCGAAGAACTCGAAATTCGAGTTTTCGAAACGGACGGTCTTCTTTTCGCCGTTCCAGATGATCTTCTGAGCCTTGATGCGCCAGATTGGCGCCTTGTCGGGCTTTTGCTCGCAAGGTTCGCAGGCCGTGTAGACGCCGTTGTTGAACGTCGTCAGGATGCCGCCTTCGCGCTTGGCGCTCTCGGCCGCAAAATAGGTCTTGTCGACGGTCTCGACTCGGAGCGCGTTGACGAAGCCGTCAGCGAAGTCGTCGGTGATGTCGATCTCTTGCGAGAAGATCTTGGTACCGTCGGAATTGACGATCTCGACATTGCCGCTGGCGATCAGCCGCGACGTCTTGCGATCATAGGTGACGCGCTGGGCGACGAGGCGGTTGCCTGCATAGTCGATCTGTACGCCGCCGACGGCAGTGACCGTCTGGACGTCGTTGTCATAGACCAGCGTGTCGGCCTCGAGCAGCATCTGCGAGCCCTCGGGCACGCTTGGCGCGAGATCGGCGATGGTCTGGGCGTAAGCTGGTGCGAACGGAAGCACGCATGCAAACAGGCATGCAAGCGCAGTCGCCCCGAATAGGCGTGCCCTGCGGGCAGTCCTGCGGTTGGCCATTGCGCCCCTCACACTAACCATCCTCGTTGTAGAGCAGGAAAGTCACCCCGAAAAACATTGCTACGACAACTGGAAGCCACGCCGCAATATAAGTCGGCACGAATCCCGCATTGCCAAATGCTTTGACCAGAACCGAAACGACATAAAGCAGAAAGCCGGCGACGACGCCACCCAGAATCATCGTTCCGGACTGCCCCATCCTCGCAAATCGCATCGACACTGTTGCAGCAATGAGCGTCATCGCCACCAGCAGGAAGGGAAGTGCGACAAGTGAATGAAATTGCATGGCAAAAGCATTCGCCCGGAGCCCGAAGGACCGTGCCACTTCGATTTTCGACGGAAGCTGGAAAAAAGGAATGGTTTCGGGCCGCGCCAGCCGCTCCTGGACGAATTCCGGCTTCAGATTCGTCGGCACCTCGGCGGTGGCTTCGGAGGTGAAGTTCTCGCCACCCTTCATGCTTCGAACGTTGACCAATTCCCAATGACCGTCGCGCAGATAGGCGCGCTCGGCATCCTTGCGTTCGACCATGTTGCCGTCGGCGTCAAAGACGAAAAACACCGCGTCCGACAGTTCCATCCCCTGATTGAGAACCGCCCGGGCGCCGATGATGACCTCGGTGCCGTTGGCTTTCTGGCGCAGCCATGGCGCCGAAAATGCCGAAACCGAATTGGACTGGCGTGAGCGAAGCTCCGACTCCAGCGACTCCGAGTGCGAGAAGCCGTAGGCCGCGATCGGGTTGAGCACGCCGACCGTGATGAAGCCGAAGAGCAACGCGCCGAGGCAGCATGGCAGCAGGAACTGCCATGCCGAAATACCGGCGGCGCGGGCAATGACCAGTTCATAGCGCCGGTTGAGCGACACAAGCGTTGCCATGGCGCTGAACAGGGCGACGAACGGAACGACCTGCAGCATGATCATCGGCACGCGCAGTGCAGAAACAGTCAGGGCGATGCTGAACTTGAAGCCCGGCACGCCGCCGGCATTGTTCGAGAATTCTGTGACGTCGATGATGAAGATGAGCGCGAAAATACCGATGAAGAACCACGCTGTGATGGTGGCGTAGCGAAAGAAGAAATAGCGCCCGAGCGTCCAGCCCATCATGCTGCTCCCTGACGCGGAGCACCGCCGCTGAACCGCAGGCGCAAAGCCGTGAGTTTTTCGCGGATCTGCGCCACCACGGACGCAATCCGGTCGGCGACCGAAACCGGCAGTTCCATGCTGCGGTTGGTGCGGATGAACCAGATGGCAATCAGCGACGTGGCGATGGGCACGGCGTAGACTACATAGCGGACCCACGCCACCGTCTCGGCCTTGCTGCCGGCGAAGAAGCCAAGCCAGCGGAAGAACAGCGCGATGGTGATGGCGGTGACAAGCGGATGGATGCGCGCTTCACGATGTGATCGCGCGTCGCCTGCCACGGCCAGCGCTATGAGGGCAAAGGCGATCGGGTAGAGCCACTCGGTGAACCGGCGGTCGAGTTCGGCGGTAAACAGCCGGGGATTGCGCTGGTAATATTTGTCGCTTGGCGAGGGGTTCATCAGGTAAGCCGTCGAGCGATCCTTCGGCTGCATCGTGACTTCCTTCGCAGCAGCGGAGAACTCGCTGAGGTCGAATGCGTAGGAATCGAAGCTGATCACCGACACTTCGCCGCCTGGCGCCTTGCGGTGGATCACGCCGTCATTCATCACCAGCATCTGCTTGCTGTCGCGCTCCACGAAGGAGCCGTCCTTGGCGTAGTAGACGAGATCAATGTTGGGTTCGCGAGAATCGGCGACGAAGATGCCGCCAAGGCCGCCATTTGGCAGGCGCTCGCCGACCTGGACGAAGAGACCCTCGTCGACCTTGCGGAACGTGCCTTCCTGGATGATCAGCGACAAGAGATCTGCGCGCGAGGTCGCGATCAGTTCGCGGTTGCGCTGGCGCGCCATCGGATCCGCGATGTTGTGGACCAGGAAGGCGAACAGGCTGGCGCCGATGGCCAGGATGAGGATGGGCCGGATCACGGTCATCCGCGAAGCGCCGGCGGCGTTGAGGATCACAAGTTCGGAATCGCTGTTCATCGAGCTTAGCGTCAACGCCACCGCGATTGTCACCGCAAAAGGCACGACGATCGGAATGAGGGTGGGCAGGATAAGGGCTGCGACCTCAAAGAAGGTCAGCGCCGACTGGCCGCTGTCGGTGACAAGGTCGATTCGCCCGAGCACCTGGGTGGTCCAGACGATCACCAAGGTCCAGGTCAGCGCCGCGATAAAAACCGCGAACGCACGACGCAGGATGTAGCGCTCAACAACCTTCATCGATGATCAGGATTCCGTGTTTCCGACTTGGCCGGCCGACGGGACGTCGAGTGACCAGCAGGTGTCTAAGGTATAGTCCAAGGCAAGCCGGCACAACCGGCCCCTTCAAGCCGGCATCGTTCCAACACCCATCTCCTACCGGCCGCGACTCTCGGCGCCAATGGCTAAGAAAGGCCGAACAGAGGTGGTTAACGCAAGGTTTCCCACCTTTTTTCACCTTTAATCATATCGGGCCAAGATGACGGGAGGCTTGCCAAATTTTTGAAAACGACCAAATGTCGCGCTCCATCTGAACGGGATCCGAAAGCAGGACATCATGACCTCCAAGCCGTCGATCAGCTTCGCCAAGGCCGGCACGCCGAAAAAGGGCAGCGTTTTTGTCTTCTCCGCCGAAGATGGCGCGCTGAGCGAGATCGCGCGCGGCAACGATCCGGCCAAGACGCTCGACCGTGCCTTTCCGGTCGCCGACTTCAACGGCAAGTTTGGTGGCGTCGTTGAAGTCCTGGCGCCGGAAGGCACTGGCGTTGACCGGCTGGTGGCTGTCGGCGTGGGCAAGACGTCCAGTCTCGACGAGTATGCCTGGCTGAAGCTTGGCGGCACGCTGGCGGCACAATTGCGCAAGGCAACCGAGATCGGTGTGGTCCTGGACATTCCGGGCGCCACAGTCGACGGCGCTGCCGCCGCTGCTGTTGCAGCCGGCATCCTGCTGCGCAGCTACACCTTCGACAAGTACAAGACCAAGAAGGACAATGGTAACGGCAAGGCCGAGGACAAGAAGCCTGCGAAGGTCACCATCCATTGCGCCGATCCGGTGGCGGCAAAGAAGGCCTTCGCCGACATCGAGGCGGTGGTCGGCGGCGTGCTGCTGGCCCGCGACCTGGTCAACGAACCGGCCAACGTGCTTGGTCCGGTCGAATTCGCCGCCCAGGCCAAGGAACTGGAAAAGCTTGGCGTCAAGGTCGAAATCCTGACCGAAAAAGAGATGAAGAAGCTCGGCATGGGCGCGCTGCTCGGCGTCGCGCAGGGCTCGGTGCGTCCGCCGCGCATGGCTGTGATGCAGTGGAACGGCGGCAAAGCCAAGGACAAGCCGGTGGCCTTCGTCGGCAAGGGCGTGGTCTTCGATTCGGGTGGTGTGTCGATCAAGCCGGCCGCCGGCATGGAGGACATGAAGGGCGACATGGGGGGCGCCGCCGCTGTCACCGGCCTGATGCATGCGCTTGCCGCGCGCAAGGCCAAGGTCAACGTGGTCGGCATCATCGGCCTGGTCGAGAACATGGTCGATGGCAACGCCCAGCGTCCTGGCGACATCGTCACCTCGATGTCGGGCCAGACCATCGAGGTGCTCAACACCGACGCCGAAGGGCGCCTCGTGCTCGCCGACGCGCTCTGGTACTGCAACCAGCGCTTCGAGCCGAAGTTCATGGTCAATCTGGCTACGTTGACCGGCGCAATCATGGTGGCGCTCGGGCAGAGCCACGCCGGGCTGTTCTCCAACAATGACGAGCTTGCCGGGCGCCTGACCTCGTCGGGTGCTGCGACGCAGGAAAAGCTGTGGCGCATGCCACTCGGCTCCGAATACGACAAGCTGATCGATTCCAAGAACGCCGACATGAAGAACATCGGCGGCCGTTTCGGTGGTTCGATCACCGCGGCGCAGTTTCTCCAGCGCTTCGTCAAGGAGACGCCTTGGGCGCATCTCGACATTGCCGGCACCGCGATGGGCTCGCCGACCAACGAAATCAACCAGTCCTGGGGTTCGGGCTATGGCGTGCGGCTGCTCGACAGGCTGGTGCGCGACCACTACGAAGGGTGAGGCTGGATAAATCGGCCCTGGGTGCGAACTGAGCAATGGCCGAAGTCCTTTTCTACCACCTGACCGAATCGACGCTCGAGGATGCCCTTCCGGGCCTGCTCGAGCGCAGCCTGCAGCGCGGCTGGAAAGCCGTGGTGCAGACCGGCTCCGAGGAGCGGCGCGACGCATTGGATGCCCATCTCTGGAGCTTCCGCGACGATTCGTTTCTGGCCCATGGCAGCGACCGCGAACCGCATGCCACGGAACAGCCCGTGGTGCTGACGACAGGCGAAGGCAATCCGAACGCGGCCGAAATCCGCTTTCTGGTCGATGGGGCGTCGCCGCCCGACATTGCGCCCTATCAACGTGCCGTTTTCCTGTTCGATGGCCACGACGCAGCGCAGCTCGAAGGCGCACGCGAGCATTGGAAGACGATGAAGGCCGGTGGGCACGCCGTGACCTACTGGCAGCAGACGCCCGACCGCCGCTGGGAACGCAAGGCCTGAGGCAATATGGCGGCCTGCGAACGGACCGCGTTATGGTTGGAGCCAGCTATTTGGCAGCGCTCATTTCGCCACCGAGTTCCTTCTTGAAGGTCTCGAAATCGACCTGCATGCCGTTGAAGACAGTGCTCCAGTGGCGAGTCAGCGCGGCCATCGCCACGGCTTCCTGGATCTCTTCGTCGGTCGCGCCTGCCTGCCTGGCGCTCTGGGTGTCGGCCCAGATGCAATAGGTGCACGGGATTTGTGCAGCGACTGCCAGCGAGATCAGCGCCTTTGTCTTCGCCGGCAATGCCGTCTTGTCGCTGAACTCGAGCGCCTTGAGTTCAGACCAGGCGCCGGGCAGGCCGGCCTTCGGGAACTGCTTGACGAAGCTCGGCACGCCGCCCATCGACTTCTGGATGTCTTGAAGCGTGGCGTCGTAATCGTCGGCATGGGCGGAAAGCGGCATCAATGCGAATGTGGCTGAACAGGCTGCTGCGCCGGCCAGGACCGTCATCGTGCGGCGGAACGAGGCGAGGGCGGATGCGTCGAAGAACGACATGACTTCCTCCTCTGGATCATTTTGACCTTACGGTGTAAGGTATCCTAGTGATGAGCCTTACAGTGTAAGTTGTCAAGCGAAGCGATGGACAAGCCGATCAACAAAAAGCGAGCGCGCGGGAAGCTGTCGCGCGACAGGATCGAGACCTCGGCGTTCGAGGTCATCGAGCGCGAAGGTCTGTCGGGCTTTTCGATGCGCAAGCTGGCGCAGGCACTGGGCTGCGAGGCGATGAGCATCTACCACCACTATCCCTCCCAGGCGCATCTCTTCGAGGCGCTGGTCGATAGGCTCATCGGCGAATTGGAGATACCGCCCCGTGACCTCCCATGGCGGCAACGGGTCAGGAATGTGCTTCATGGCTATCGTGCCATGGCGCGCAAATACCCCGCATTCGTGCCGTTCATCGTGACCTACCGGATGAATTCGCCGAAATGCCTGAAATGGCTGGATGGCGTGATCGGCCTGTTCGAAGACGGCGGCTTCGGCCGGGAGCGCTCGGCGCGCCTGTTCCGCGCTGTCGGCTACTATCTCATGGGCGCCATCCTCGATGAAACGGCAGGCTATGCCAGGGGGCCGTCGTCGGTGACGAAAGTCGACGACGAACAATTGCGCAGCGACTTTCCCAATGTGGCTGCGGCCGGCCCGTACTTCGCCCCGAGCGAGTTCGACAAGACCTTCGAGATGGGCCTCGAAATGATGCTCGACGAAATGGGCCTCGAAGTTGCAGGCAATGGCCATGCCGGACTTTCCGGCGCCGGCCAAAAGCCGTAGTAGGGGGCTACTTCCATCTGGCCAGACGCCTCGCGTTAGGCAGCAGCCACAGAGTTTCGAGCGCCATGCGGTTCCTGTTTCTTCTTATCCTGCTTGCCGGCACTGGCCTCGGCATCATCTATCCATGGGCGGCAACCAACTTCACCGGCCGCGAGATCGGGACGTACCGGGTCTACGATCGCGGTGGCAGCTTTCGCCCGGTCGAGGTGGCGTTGGCGACCGCCGACGCACCGGTGCGCGTGCTGGTCGACCTGACGACGCTGGCCCCTCCTGTGGTCCAGCCGGCGCGGGCGATCCTGACGATGACGGCCTCGACGCGCGGCGAAACCGTGCTGGCCCAGGCCCTCAACTTCTATGACACGACACCGCGCGAGCGCAGTCCTCAACTGCCCGATCCGGTGTTCCGCGACGATGCCGGCCTGATCCGCGACGTGAAGGCGGGCAGCTACCGTTTCGTCGTCGCGCCGGGCGATAACGACAACGTCCAGATTCAGCGTGTCGACCTCATCCTGCGTTCGGGCGCTGGCGAAGCGGACCAGCGCGCCCAACCGATCGGCTTTTCGCTGATGGCGGTCGGTTTCGTCGGCCTGGTGTTGTCGCTGCGCCGGGGCAAGGGCAGCCGACCCGAAAACCCCAATTCGCAACCGCCGCCGACGCGCTGGGGCCGGGGCAGGGACAGCCAGTCGTGAACTATCGCCACGTCTACCATGCCGGGAATTTTGCCGACGTGGTCAAGCACGCCGTGCTCGCCCGGCTGGTCGAATACCTCAAGCGCAAGGAAAAGGCCTTTCGCGTCGTCGACACCCATGCCGGCATCGGCCTCTACGACCTGTCCTCCGAGGAAGCGCAGAAAACCGGCGAATGGCATGACGGCATCGGCCGCCTGATCGATGCGACCCTGCCTGCCGACGCTGCCGCGCTGCTTGCGCCGTATCTCGCAGCCGTTCGTACGGTGAATCCAGATGGTGGCATCGAAAAATATCCGGGCTCACCCCTGATCGCGCGGCACCTGCTGCGCAAGCAGGACCGCCTTTCGGCCATTGAGTTGCATCCTGAAGATTCACAAATCCTGGCCAATCTGTTCGAGGGCGACTTCCAGACACGGGTGACCGAACTCGACGGTTGGCTGGCGCTGGGCGCACACCTGCCGCCCAAGGAAAAGCGCGGGCTGGTGCTGGTCGACCCGCCCTTCGAGATCGCCGGCGAGTTCGATCGCCTGGTCGAAGGGCTGAAGAAGGCGCACCGGCGTTGGCCGGGCGGCATCTTCGCCCTGTGGTATCCGGTCAAGGACCGGAAGGCCGTGGCAGCATTCCGCGAGGCACTTGCCGGTGCGGGCATCGCCAAGATCATGGACATCGAGTTCTACATCCGCCCGCCGTCATCGGAGCCGCGGCTCGACGGCACCGGCATGGTCGTGGTCAATCCGCCTTTCCAGTTGGAGAGCGAACTTGCAGTGATGCTGCCGGCGCTCGGCAAGGTTCTCGGCGAGGATGCAAGGGCGCGCTGGACAGTCGAGTGGCTGGCAGGCGAAACGCCGGCTTCTTGACCGCAGCGCGGCGAAACCGCAAACTGAATTGCATCAGCCTTGGAGTGGGAACCATGAGTCGCGTCGCCAGTAGCATCATTGCCGCAATGATCGGCCTCGGAGCGGCCGGGTTGGGCGCGGTTTCCGCGCAGGCCGCCGATCTCTCCGTCTCTTCGGACTATGCCGGCGATCCCGGCATTTGCGGCAACGCCTCGGTGCTCAATCGCATCACCAGCCGGTTCAGCTACCAGGTTCGCCACGTGCCGAACCTGCCCCAGGTTGGGATCACCGATTTCCAGCGCATCCACGAACACCGCTATCTGCCCGCCGACGAGAGCCATCCGATCGGCCGGCGCTATTGCGGTGCGACGGTGACGCTGTCGGACGGCGGCGACCGCGACATCTGGTACCTGATCGAAGAAGGCATGGGCTTTGCCTCCATCGGCGACAATGTCGAGTTCTGCGTCTCGGGCTTCGATCGCTGGTACGTCTACAACGGGCGCTGCCGCGTTCTGCGCTGAGCCTGGCCGGGCTTCACGATGAGACGGTTGGCGTCTGCGCGAGCATCGGCGGTTGCGATGTTGCTCGCGCTGTCGGCCTGTGCGCCGTCCGACGAGGCATCCAAGGAAACCCAACCGGCGGTGGCGGCTGAAGCTCCCGTACCGCGTGGCCAGGGTTTTGACTTCTACGTGCTGTCGCTGTCGTGGTCGCCGAGCTATTGCGAGGCCGAGGGCGAACAGGCCAACGGTCAGCAATGCCGCGCCGGCCGGCCTTATGCCTTCGTCGTCCACGGCCTTTGGCCGCAATATGAACGCGGCTATCCCGAGAATTGCCAGGCGGGCGCAAGCAATGTCTCAAACGAGGCGCTCCGCGGCCTTTACGATCTGATGCCGTCGGCCGGGCTCATCCGCCATCAATGGCGCAAGCACGGCACATGTTCTGGCCTCAGCCAGGCCGACTACTTCGAGGTCCTGCGCGGCGCGCGGCAAAAGGTCGAAATTCCCCGGGAATTCAAGCGCCTGGACGTTTATCGCACACTGGCGCCGGGCCAGGCGGAGGGCGCGTTCCTTCAGTCGAACCCGGGTCTCGAAGCAGACGCCGTGGCGGTGGTCTGCGACCGCCGCTACCTGCGCGAGGTGCGGATTTGCATGACCAAGGATCTCGAATTTCGATCCTGCACCGAGGTCGACCGGCGTGCCTGCCGCCTCGACAAGGTGGTGATGCCGCCTGTGCGCGGCCGCTGATCGGCGCGCGCCGCGTTGCCGAAAAAGAATAGTGCGGAATATGGTCCGCCGCCAAAGGGAGCCCTCGATGCCGAAATTGTTCTACTCGCCCGCTTCACCCTACAGCGCCAAGGTGCGCATGGCGGCCGCCTATGCCGGCATCCCGGTCGAATCCGTCACCGTCGAGACCGGGCCGCAACCGGCAGTGCTGACGGACGCCAACCCGCTCGGCAAGATCCCGGTGTGGATCACCGACGAAGGCGAAAGCATCTACGACAGCCGGGTGATCACGCAGTATCTGAACCGGCTTTCCCGCAACAAGCTGTTCCCGCGCAATGCTGAAAAGCGGCTCGATGCCGAACGCCTCGAAGCGCTCGCCGACGGTATCTGCGACTGCCTTCTGGCGATCGTCTACGAGCGCCGGTCGCGGCCGGAGGAGATCGTCCACCAGCCGTGGATCGACAAGCAGTGGTCGAAGGTGACGCGCGCACTCGACCTCTTGAACGCCAACCCGCCCAAGCTGCCGAAGGCGATCAGTGCCGGCCAGATCGCGCTCAGGGTCACCATCGGCTACATGGATCTCCGCTTCGCCGGCAAGTGGGAGAAGGGTCGCCCGCGCCTCAAGCGCTGGGCCGCGCGCTTCGACGAGAAGTTTCCGGAACTGAAGGCGGTCGTGCCGCTGGGGTAATTGCCCAAGGGAAACAAAAAAGCCGGGCACGAAGCCCGGCTTTTCCGTTGGTGCTGATCTTGTGGATCAGAACTTCATGCCGACGCCGAACTGGACGCGGTGATCCTTGCTCGACACTTCGGTCGAACCGCCGCTCAGGGCGAAGTCGTCGCTGCCGTAGTCGGTGTAGCGATACTCGACGCGGCCGAAGACCGACTCGGTCAGCTTGACGTCGGTGCCGACGCCAGCGGTCCAGCCAAGCGCGGTGTTCGAATCTTCCGCGATGCCATCGCTGACTTCGATACGCTTGCCGGCGCCGCCGGCAGTACCGTAGAGCAGGATGTCGGGCGAAACCGCATAGCCGAGACGGGCGCGCAGCGAGCCTTCGAAGCCCGACTTGACGTTCAGGCCGCCGTTGTCGCCTTCGACGCCGCTGTAGCCGATGTCGCCTTCAGCGCCAACCACGAAGTTGTCCATCTGGTAGTTGTAGCCGACGAAGGCGCCGCCGAGGAAACCATCGGTTTCGACATTGGTACCACCGACATCGGACTCGCCGCTGAAGCCGTAGCCGAGGAACACACCAGCGTAGGGGCCCGACCAGGTGTTGAGCGGGGGCTGCTCCATCGGAGCGGCAGGTGCCGGCGGCTCTTCCATGACGACGTCGGCAGCGAAAGCTGGCATCGACGCCAGCGCGACCAGGCCGAACGCGGCCGCGAGCGGACGGGCGTGCTTGAGTATGGCAGTCATTGTTTTACTCCTTAAGCCAACTAGACACTGGCTCTTTTTAGAAATGGCGCCCCTAGCCCGTCCGGGGGGAGAAACGGTCTGGGCGCCGAACAGTTCCGAATGTCGTGTCGAAATGCGGCTGAACCGAACCTGAAGTGAGGTGATTGCCCGGCGCAAATGAGGCTGAAGCATGACGTTGCTCTAATACAACAACCTTGTCAGGAGCTTTGCCTGCCTTTTGCCGCAGGCCGCTTGGTACATGGGGTTGGGCGTTCTATATCTCGCTTGGCCGCATGGTTCGCGGAAAGGTCTTGGGGTGGCATTTGAGGCTCTCGCCACATTGCTGCCAAATCGATGAACCGCTTTTTACATAGGTTACCGAGACGTAACCGCGCCTGCCTCCGAGGAAGCCGGCGGATAGCATGAGAGGAAGGATACTGGATGGCGAACATGGCAGGCAACGTGCTGGTGACGGGTGGGGCCAAGCGCATCGGTCGTGCGATCACCGAGGACCTTGCCGCGCACGGCTTCGGGGTCGCCATCCACTGCAACCATGCGCGCAAGGCAGCCGATGATCTTGCCGCCACGATCAAGGCCAATGGTGGCCGCGCCGCAGTGGTGCAGGCCGACCTCGCCGACATGGCTGCCGTGGACGGTTTGCTTGCCGCAGCCGAGGCCGCATTGGGGCCGATCGACCTGCTGGTCAACAACGCTTCCGTCTTCGAAGGCGATCAGGTGACGGATTTCGGCTGGGAGACCTGGGACCGCCATTTTGCCCTGCACGTGAAGGCGCCCGCGCTGCTCGCCAAGAATTTTGCAGCAGCCTTGCCCGAGGGGGCGGAGGGGCTGATCGTCAACATCATCGACCAGCGTGTGCTCAAGCCGACGCCGCAGTATTTCTCCTATTCGCTGTCCAAGGCAACACTTTGGGCGGCGACCAGGACCATGGCGCAGGCGCTCGCGCCGCGAATCCGCGTCAACGCCATTGGCCCGGGCCCGACCTTGCCCAGTTCGCGGCAGGACGCCGCTGCCTTTGGCGCCCAACTCGACGGCCTGATCCTGAAGCGCGGTCCGACCCTCCAGGAGTTCGGCGAGACCATCCGTTATCTCTGGCAGGCGCGCTCGGTGACCGGCCAGATGATCGCGCTCGATGGCGGCCAGCATCTTGCCTGGCAGACGCCGGATGTGACAGGCATGGTGGAATGAGCCCTCGCCAGTTCGATAGCAAGCCGAGCCCCGCAGGAGGCGGCAAGGCTACAGACGACATGCCCGACATCGAACTCGACGACGACGAAGCGGTGGAGGAGGCAATTGCTCCGGGCGGGCCCGAACTTCCGTTCACGGCGATCGACTGGACCGCGCATGCCGGCGACGCCGACGGCATGGTCGGCGCCGAGGTGATCCAGACCCTGGTCAAGCGCCTGCCGAATGCCCCGGGCGTCTACCGCATGATGAATGCCGCCGGCGACGTGCTGTACGTTGGCAAGGCGCGCAGCCTGAAGAAGCGCGTCACCAACTACGCGCAGGGGCGGTTCCACACCAACCGCATCGGCAAGATGGTGCGCGAGACGGCGACGATGGAGTTCGTCGTCACCCGCACCGAGATCGAGGCGTTGCTGCTTGAGGCAAACCTCATCAAGCGGCTTCGCCCGCGCTTCAACGTGCTTATGCGCGACGACAAGTCGTTCCCCTACATCATGCTGACCAGCGACCATACCTCGCCGGGCATCTACAAGCATCGTGGCGCGCGCTCGCGCAAGGGCGGCGATTATTTCGGCCCGTTTGCTTCGGCGCAGGCGGTCGGTCGCACCATTAATTCGCTGCAGCGGGCCTTCCTTCTGCGCAGTTGCACCGACAGTTTCTATGACAACCGCACGCGACCGTGCCTGCTGTTCCAGATCAAGCGCTGTGCGGCTCCCTGTACGGGCGAGATTTCGCGCGAGGGCTATGCCGAGCTTGTCGACGAGGCCAAGGACTTCCTGTCCGGCCGCAGCCAGAAGGTGAAGACCGAGATCTCCGGCCAGATGCAGCAGGCGGCGGAAGAACTCGATTTCGAGCGTGCCGCGGTCTATCGTGACCGTCTCGCCGCCCTGTCGCATGTGCAGAGCCACCAGGGCATCAATCCGCAGACCATCGACGAGGCCGATGTGTTTGCCATCCATCAGGAGGGCGGCCAGACCGGCATCCAGGTGTTCTTCTTCCGCACCGGCCAGAACTGGGGCAACCGCGCCTATTTCCCCAAGGCCGATCCGTCGCTGGAAGCGGCAGAGGTGCTCGGCTCTTTCCTGGCCCAGTTCTACGACGACAAGCCGTCGCCGCGCGCCATCCTGCTGTCGCATCCGGTCGAGGAACAGGAATTGTTGGCCGAGGCGCTGTCTACCCGCGGCCGGCACAAGGTGGCGATCTCGGTGCCGCAGCGCGGCGAAAAGAAGGACATCGTCGATCACGCCCTGCAGAATGCCCGCGAGGCGCTTGGGCGCCGGCTGGCCGAAACGTCGACGCAGGCGCGCTTGCTGGATGGCTTCGCCCAGACCTTCGGGCTGGAAAAGCCGCCGGTGCGCATCGAGGTCTACGACAACTCGCACATCATGGGCACCAATGCGGTCGGCGGCATGATCGTGGCCGGGCCCGAAGGGTTCGTGAAGAACCAGTATCGCAAGTTCAACATCCGCTCGACCGACATCACGCCCGGCGACGATTTCGGCATGATGCGCGAGGTGATGACGCGGCGGTTCTCGCGGCTGCTCAAGGAACATGGTGACGAGAACGTCGAATCCGAAGACGGCCTGGAGGGCAACGGCGCCTTTCCGGCCTGGCCGGACGTCATCCTCATCGACGGCGGCCAGGGGCAAATGAGCGCAGTGCGCGCCATGCTTGCCGAACTCGGTGTCGAGGATCGCGTCGTGGCGATTGGCGTCGCCAAGGGGCAGGATCGAGAGGCCGGGCGCGAGCGCTTCTTCGTCAAAGGCAAGGATTCGTTCTCGCTGCCGGTGCGCGACCCGGTGCTCTACTTTGTCCAGCGCATGCGCGACGAGGCGCATCGCTTCGCCATCGGCTCGCACCGGGCGCGGCGCAAGAAGGAGATGGTCAAGAACCCGCTCGACGAGATCGGCGGAATCGGCCCCTCGCGCAAACGCGCGTTGTTGCATGCCTTCGGCACGGCCAAGGCGGTAAGCCGGGCAGCGGTTGACGACTTGATGGCGGTGGAAGGTATTTCGGAGTCGATTGCACGCCTTGTTTACAACCATTTTCACGATAATGGGTGATGAACGATGGATTGCCGTCAAGTGACCGCCTGGACTATCGATAGGCAGTTGACCCCCAGCCCGCCCTTCTGATTTCACTAAGGCAGACGAAAGAGCATAAGAGACCATGGCCCAGCGCGCATTCAACCTGCCCAACATGCTTACCTATGCGCGCATCCTGGCCGTGCCGTTGGTGGTATTGTGCTTCTTCCTGGAAGGGCGCCTGCAGTCGTCCGACTTCGCTCGCTGGAGTGCGCTTGCCATCTTCGTCGTTGCAAGCATCACCGACTATCTCGATGGCTACCTGGCCCGCGCCTGGAAGCAGACCTCGAACATCGGCAGGATGCTGGACCCGATCGCCGACAAGCTGCTGGTCGCCACCTGCCTGCTGCTCCTGGCAGCCGATACCGACAATCGCGGCGGCATCGCCGGCTGGTCGCTGTGGGCGGCGATCATCATCCTGTGCCGCGAGATCCTGGTCTCGGGCCTGCGCGAATATCTCGCCGCCCTCAAGGTCAGCGTGCCCGTCACCCAGCTTGCCAAGTGGAAGACGGCCATCCAGATGGTGGCGATCGCCTTCCTCCTCGCCGGCCCGGCTGGCGACAAGATCTTCCCGCTGACGACCCAGATTGGCCTTGTCCTGCTGTGGATCGCGGCATTGGTGACGCTATACACCGGTTACGACTATTTCCGTGCCGGCCTGAAGCACATCATGGACGAGTGAAGGCCATGACCAAGCTCATCTATTTCGCCTGGGTGCGCGAGCGCATTGGCAAGACCGAAGAAGACATCGATTTGCCCGCCGAGGTGAAGACGGTGCGGGACCTTCTGTTGTGGCTGAAGTCGCGCGGCGAGGAATTCGAAAGCGCCTTGCAGCATCCCGAGGTGATCCGCGTCGCGATCAACCAGGAGCATGTCGACCACCGCGAGGCTGTCGCCGGTGCGCGCGAGATCGCGCTGTTCCCGCCCATGACGGGCGGCTAGGCCATGAGCGCCGCTGTCGTGCCGATGGTGCGCATCCAGGCAGCCGATTTCGACGTCGCCGCCGAGATCGCCAGGCTGACGCAGGGCAGGGCCGACGTCGGCGCAGTCGTCACGTTCACGGGCCTTTGCCGCGACGAGGCAGGGACGCTTTCAGCGCTCGAACTGGAGCACTACCCCGGCATGGCCGAGGCCGAGATCGCGCGGATTGCAAGCGAGGCGATCGAGCGCTGGCCATTGGCCGGCATCACCGCCATCCATCGCTTTGGCCGAATCCGACCCGGCGAGAACATCGTGCTGGTGGTTGCCGCATCAACGCATCGGCAGGCGGCCTTCGAGGCGGCGAGCTTCCTGATGGACTACCTCAAGTCGCGTGCGCCCTTCTGGAAGAAGGAACATCGCATCGATGGCAGCGAGGGCGGCTGGGTGGACGCCAAGGAAAGCGATGAGATCGCGGCAGCCCGCTGGGCCGGGCGCTGACGGATGGCTGCGGCGATAGGCGCTCGCGGCCTTGGAACCACCGCAATCCTTTGTAGCTTCAATCGCGAAACGGCGCGCCCCGGCGCGGCACGTCTCGGCAACAACGCAGTGGGGAGAAAGCCATGATCGGCAAACTCGCGGAATTCCTTGTCTTCGGCTTCGCGCCGCTGGTGATCGGCATGCTGGCGGTTCCGGCCATGGCTACGGCCGACGAGAGTTCGGTCACGGGGGAGGTGTTCTATCGCGAGCGCATCGCCCTGCCGCCGAACGCGGTGCTTGAGGTGCAGCTTGCCGACGTCTCCCTTGCCGATGCCCCAGCCAAAATACTCGGCGAGCAGAAGATCGATCCGGCAGGCCAGGTGCCGATCAAGTTTGCGATTCCCTTCGATCCAACGGCTATCAAGACCAACATGACCTATGCCTTGCAGGCACGCATCAGCGTCGATGGCCAGCTGTGGTTCATCAATGACGAGCGCCACGCGCTCGATCCGCTGACTGCCGGCCCGCAGACGATGATGGTCAAGATGGTCCGCCAGTCGAGCGCTACCGAGGAAGAAAGCATCTTCGATCGCGATTGGGTGGCGCAAGACATCGGCGGCGCAGCGGTCAGCGAGAAGGCCAAGTCGACGCTGCGCATCGGCAAGGACGGCAAGGTTTCGGGTCGCGGCGGCTGCAACGGCTATTTCGGCAGCGCCAAGATCGACGGCAGCAAGATCGAGTTCGGACAGGTGGGCTCGACGCAGATGGCGTGCGAGCAGGCGGCCATGGATCAGGAGCACAAGTTCCACGAGGCGCTTGGCCGTGCCGCCGCTTTCCGTATCGAGGCAGGCAAGCTGGTCCTGGCCGACAAGGACGGCAAGGACATCGTCCGTTTCGTCGCCGGCTGATTGAATCGTTTTCTCGGCGTTTCACTCCAAGCCGTTGAAATAGCTGGTCTTGCGGTATGGGGTGTATTCTTCAAAACAAAGAAAAAGCCGGGGTGCAAACCCCGGCTTTTTGATTCTTTGTCAGTGGCTTGAGAGCCGCGGCTAAATCAGCCGACGACCTCGGTGCCCGAGAACCAGTAGGCGATCTCTTCGGCAGCGGTCTCCGGAGCGTCGGAGCCGTGCACCGAGTTCTCGCCGATCGACAGGGCGTGGACCTTGCGGATGGTGCCTTCGGCAGCGTTGGCCGGATTGGTGGCACCCATCACTTCGCGGTTCTTGGCAATCGCATTCTCGCCTTCGAGAACCTGGACGATCGTCGGGGCCGACGACATGAACTCGACCAGCTCGCCGAAGAAGGGGCGTTCCTTGTGGACGGCGTAGAAGCCCTCGGCCTCGCGGCGGCTCATCCACACGCGCTTGGAAGCGACGACGCGCAGGCCGGCATCTTCAAGCATCTTGGTGATGGCGCCGGTCAGGTTGCGCCTGGTTGCGTCCGGCTTGATCATCGAAAATGTGCGTTCGATCGCCATGGTAGGTCCTTGTGATATGGGGATTTGCAGTGTGGCGGGCTCTATACAGGCCGCCCGCCGCATTGCCAAGGGGTCAGGCTGCCGCTGGCACCCGGTGTCCGAGACCCGCATGGAGATCGAGGCAGCGGCCGAACCACTCTGCGATGGGGTCATCCGCATCGATTGATTGGAATGTCGTGGCGATGCGCACCCACTGGAATGCCCCGAAGACGATGTAGTCGGCAAACAGCGGGCCGTCGCCGCCGATCCACGGCTGATAGGTCAGCATGCTGCGCAGCGGTTCGAGCGACGCACGGAAGGCGGAGAGGCCGGCGTCGCGTCCTGCCGTCACCTCCTCCAGCGGTTTGCCGTAGCGCGCCTCGCGACTGTGGCGGAAATAGCTTGCATTGGCCTCGTCCTGCATGCCGTGCAGGGCACCGAGGGCGGTCACGCCGAGATAGGGGTGGATGGTCAACTGCGACCAGCGCTCGATGAAGCGTGCATGCGCCTGGCCGCCCTTGCCGCCAAACAGCGTCGGCCGGTCGGGATAGGCTTCTTCGAGATGGAGCGCGATGGCGAAGGAATCGGACACGACCTTGTTGCCGTCGCGGATGACCGGGATGGTCGACGACGCGCCGCCTTCTATTCCGCGTACTTCGAGGAAACGCGTCGGCACTGCGCGATAGTCGAGCCCCTTGTGGGCCAATGCCATCGCCACTTTCCAGCAGTGCGGGCTGAAGGGGCGGGCGGCGTCGCTGCCGACAAGATCATAGAGCAAAATGGTCATTGGGTTCCCGGTGGGCTGTAGTAAGGAGGGATTGAATGCGAAGCGCCGAAGGATATCAGATGAAGCAGTATTTCATGATGTTGGCCGCCTACAATCAATGGGCCAACGAGCGGATTTACGAGGCCGCGTCCGCCCTCGATGAAGAACAGTTCGCCCGCGACACCGGCGCTTTCTTCAAGTCGATGAGAGGCACGCTGAACCACCTCCTGGTCGCTGACCGCATCTGGATGAAGCGCTTCACCGGCGAAGGCGATGCGCCCGCGGCGCTGGATACGATCGTCCATGCCGACTTCGACAGGCTGCGGGTGGCACGCAAGGCCGAGGACCAACGCATCGTGGAATGGATCGGCTCGCTCAGCGATGCGGCATTTGCCGGCCGCTTCACCTACATGACCGTCACCGACATGCGCACCATTTCGCAGCGGCTGGCGCCAGCGCTGGTTCACCTCTTCAATCACCAGACCCACCATCGCGGACAGGCCCATATGATCCTGACAGTTCTCGGTCGGGAGTCGGTCGGCCTCGACCTCATTCAATTCCAGAGAACGGAAGATGGCAGGGCGTTTGCTTGAAATAGAGCTAAATTTTATATTTTAAATATGAAATATAAAAATCATTGGAGTATTTACTCTCGCAAGTAGTGATGGCCGACGACGTAGAGAAAATCTACGGAAAATCAGAAATCGCTGAAACTTATTCCTGGGTTGTAGCGTTAGTCGAAGTGCAGCCGGTTTCAGGTGACTGGTTGCTACGTTTGGCAACTACAGGGAGAAGGACATGGCCTATTGTTGTTCAAGGACTCTGGTGAAAGCTCTGGCAGGGGGCGTCGTCCTTGCCGCGTTGAGCCTGCCTGCGACCGCACTCGAGATCGGCAGCCGTAGTGGCGGCCTAGGCGTCTCGGTCGACTCCAAGGGCATCGGCGCGACGGTGGGCGGATCGGGCGGCGTCAACGCAGACGTTGGCCTGGGCAGCGGCGGCAGCAAGGGGCTTGCCGGCGCGGATGTCAGCGCCTCGGTCGGCGGCTCGAGGGGCATCAATGCCAATGTCGGCGCGAACGTGGGCGGCAACAAAGGTCTGGTCGATGCCAAGGCCAATGCCACGGTTGGCGGCTCGAGCGGGCTCAATGCCAATCTCGGCGCCAATGTCGGTGGCAGCGGCAGCCTGGCCAAGGTCAGCACCAATGTCGGACTGGGCGGCAATACGCTGCTCGATCTCGGTGTCAATGTCGGCGGTCCCGGCATCGCCGGCCCTGGTGGCCCCGGCGGACCTGGAGGCCCGGGCATTCCTGGTGTGAACCCCGGTGTAGTCAACGGCATGTCGGCAGGGCAGATCGCGGCCTACGTCAAGCGCTGCAAGATGGTGCTGTCGAACCCGATGGCCTTCGAAAGCGACCTGCGCGAATTGTGCAAGTTGCTGCGCACCGCCAGCCGCTGAGGCGCCCAACCAGATTTTGCGGACGGCCCGCGATCTGCGGGCCGTTTCGTTTTCCGAAGGTGTGCATGTTCATGCTCTTCGCCATCCTGTCGGCAGGCAGTGCTGTCTTGTTTGCGCTCGCTGGCGACGCGCTCCTCCGTGCTGCAAGGCCGGCTTTCGCCTGAAGCAACGCAGCTATCGCGTTTTCGACCATGCGTTGCGTCTAACGTGCGCCGCGCACCCTTGCCATTGCTGCAACTCTCCGCCAAAACCGCCGCCATGCTTATTATCAATGATCTTTCCCTCCGTATCGCCGGACGCCTTCTTCTCGACCATGCGTCGCTGACCCTGCCTGCCGGCACCAAGGCCGGCCTCGTCGGCCGCAACGGCACCGGCAAGACGACGCTGTTCAAGGCGATCACAGGCGATTTCAGTTCCGAAAGCGGCAGCATCAGCCTGCCCAAGAACACGCGCATCGGCCAGGTGGCACAGGAAGCGCCCGGCACCGAGGAGCCGCTGATCGAGATCGTGCTCAAGGCCGATGTCGAGCGAACGGCACTTCTCGCCGAGGAGCAGACGGCCACCGACCCGCACCGCATCGCCGAGATCCACATTCGCCTGGCGGACATCGATGCGCATTCGGCCGAGTCGCGCGCAGCGACCATTCTCGCCGGTCTCGGCTTCGACGATGAGGCGCAACGCCGCCCAGCGTCGTCGTTCTCCGGCGGCTGGCGCATGCGCGTGGCGCTCGCGGCAGTTCTGTTTTCGGAACCCGATCTTCTGCTGCTCGACGAGCCGACCAACTATCTCGATCTCGAAGGCACGCTGTGGCTGGAGAACTACGTCTCCAAATATCCCCACACCGTGCTTCTGATCAGCCACGACCGCGACCTGCTCAACCGCGCGGTCAATTCGATCGTCCATCTCGACCAGAAGAAGATGACCTTCTGGCGCGGGGGCTATGATCAGTTCGAGCGTCAGTTTGCCGAGCAGCGCGAGTTGCAGGAGAAGGGCCGCGTCAAGCAGGAGGCGGCGCGCAAGCATCTGCAGTCATTCGTCGACCGCTTCCGTGCCAAGGCTTCCAAGGCGCGACAGGCGCAGTCGCGCATCAAGGCGCTGGAGAAGATGAAACCGATCGCGGCGCTGATGGAGGACAATGTGCGCCCGTTCAGCTTCCCCGAACCGGTGAAGACGGTCGCCTCGCCGATCGTAGCACTTGATCGCGTCAATGTCGGCTATCAGGCCGACAAGCCGATCCTCAAGAAGATGACTTTGCGTATCGACGCCGACGACCGCATCGCGCTTCTCGGCGCCAACGGCAACGGCAAGTCGACTTTCGCCAAGCTCCTGGCCGGCCGGTTGAAGGCCGAGACCGGTTCGGTGACGATTGCGCCAGGCCTCAAGGTTGCGATCTTTGCCCAGCACCAGCTCGACGATCTGAGGCCTGAGGAAAACGCCTACGAACACGTGCGCCGGCTGATGCCGGAGGCGCCGGAATCGAAGGTGCGCGCCCGCGTCGCCCAGTTCGGCCTTCCCACCGAGAAGATGAACACCGCCGCCAAGGACCTCTCCGGCGGCGAAAAGGCACGGCTGTTGATGGGGCTGTCCGCCTTTGACGGGCCGAACCTGTTCATCCTCGACGAGCCGACCAACCACCTGGATATCGATAGTCGTGAGGCGTTGATCATGGCGCTCAACGACTTTCCGGGCGCGGTGATCCTGATCAGCCACGATCGCCACCTGCTCGAGGCGACGGCCGACCGGCTGTGGCTGGTCAAGGATGGCTCGGTCAACCCGTACGACGGCGATCTCGAGGACTACAAGACGCTGGTGACCGGCGTGTCGGGCGACCGGCGCGAAAAGCGCGAGGCCGACAAGGCATCCAAGGCGGACAAGCGCCGCGAGGCTGCCGCGCGCCGGGCAGCGATGGAGCCGCTGGCCAAGGAAATCCGCGCCACCGAGGCGCTGATGGACCGCATCCGCAAGCGCATCGACAGCATCGAGGATCAACTGGCCGACCCGAAGCTCTATGAGAAAGATCCGACGACGGCGACGCAACTTGCCAAGGAGCGCTCGCAGCTAGGCGCCCAGCTCAATGGCCATGAGGAAAAATGGCTGACCATGTCGGCCGAATATGAGGAAGGCATCGCCGAGTAGGGCTGTTTACCCTCCCTCTTGTGGGGAGGGTCGGACCAAAGGTCTGGGGTGGGGTATCGCGACCGTGGGATCTCCCCCGCCTTACTCGCCTTGCTTCGCAATCCTCGCTCCCCGACCCTCCCCACAAGGGGGAGGGCAAGTCAGTGCTCCATGCTGGCCCTACACTCGGCGCCGACATCAGGGTAAAAGGGCGCCATGAACCAGCACGCCAAGATCAGGATCGGCCATTCGGCCTGCCCGCATGACTGTCCCTCGACCTGTGCGCTCGATGTCGAATTGCTCGACGACAAGCGCATCGGTCGCGTCCACGGCGCCAAGGACAACAGCTATACGGCTGGCGTCGTCTGCGCCAAGGTTGCGCGCTATGCTGACCGCGTCCACCATCCCGACCGCTTGCTGAAGCCGCTGATCCGCGCCGGCGCCAAGGGCGACGGTAACTGGAAGGAAGCGAGTTGGGAGGCCGCGCTCGACCTCGTGGCGGAAAAATTCATCGCGGCGGAGGAAAAATACGGCTCGGAGACGGTCTGGCCCTATTTTTATGCCGGCACGATGGGGCTGGTGCAGCGCGACGGCATCGAGCGGCTGCGCCATGCCAAGAAATATTCGGGTTTTTTCGGCTCGATCTGCACCAACCTGGCCTGGACCGGCTATGTGATGGGCACCGGTGCGCTGCGCGGTTCCGACCCGCGCGAGATGGCCAAGTCCGATTGCGTCGTCATCTGGGGCACCAACGCGGTCGTCACCCAGGTCAACGTGATGACCCACGCGATCAAGGCTCGCAAGGAGCGTGGCGCCAAGATCGTCGTCATCGACATCTACGAGACGGCAACGCTCAAGCAGGCCGACATGGGCCTGGTGCTGAAGCCCGGCACCGACGCAGCGCTGGCCTGCGCTGTCATGCATGTGCTTTTCCGCGAAGGTTTTGCCGACCGCGCCTATCTCGAGACGTACACCGACGATCCCAAGGGCCTGGAGGCGCATCTGCGCGACAGGACGCCGGAATGGGCAGCTGAAATCACCGGCCTGTCGGTCGACGAGATCGAGGCCTTCGCCCGCCTGGTCGGCACGACCAGGAAGACCTTCTTTCGCCTCGGTTATGGCTTCTCGCGCCAGCGCAACGGTTCGGTCAACATGCACGCTGCGCTGTCGATCCCGGCGGTGACGGGTGCCTGGCAGTATGAAGGCGGCGGCGCCTTTCATTCCAATTCGGGCATCTTCAAGCTCAATGGCGAGCTGTTGGAGGGCACGAAGTTTCGCGATCCCGACATCCGCTACCTCGACCATTCGCGCATCGGCCCGGTTCTGACCAACGCCGAGGACGCGCTTTACGGCGGCCCGCCGGTGACGGCGCTGCTGGTCCAGAACACAAATCCGATGAACGTCGCGCCCGAGCAGCGGCTGGTGCGCCAGGGTTTCCTGCGCGACGATCTGTTTTCCTGCGTGCACGAGCAGTTCATGACCGACACGGCGAAGGTCGCCGACGTCGTGCTGCCGGCGACGATGTTCCTCGAGCATGACGACATCTACAAGGGCGGTGGCAACCAGCACATCACGCTCGGGCCGAAGCTGATCGACCCGCCGGAAGGTCCGCGCACCAACCACTATGTCGTCGAGGAGCTTGGCAAGCGCCTGGGCGTGGCGCACCTGCCGGGCTTCGGCATGACCGAGCGCGAACACATCGACGTCATGCTGGCGAAGAAGGGACTCGGCGATTTCGACACGTTCAAGGAACAAAAATGGGTCGACCTGCAGCCGGAATTCGAGGATGCGCATTTCCTCAAGGGGTTCGGCCATCCCGACGGCAAGTTCCGCTTCAAGCCGCATTGGAACGGTGGGACCGCTCCCAACAAGCCGCCGAAGAGCATGGGCATCTTCGGCCCAGTCGCGCAGTTGCCGGAATTCCCCGATCATGTCGACCTGATCGAGGTGGCGGACGCCGAGCACCCGTTCCGGCTGGCGACGTCGCCGGCGCGCAATTTCCTCAACTCGACCTTCGCCGAGACGCCGGTGTCGCGCGAGAAGGAGGGACGGCCGGAGTTGCTGATCCATTCGGAAGACGCAGCGGCGCTCGGCCTAGCCAATGGCGATCGGGTCGAGATCGGCAACACACGCGGCGAAGTCGTGCTGCACGCCAGGCTGTTCGACAAGATCAGGCGCGGCGTCGTCATCGCCGAGGGCATCTGGCCGAATTCGGATCATGAACGCGGCGAGGGCATCAATGTGCTGACCGGTGCCGACGCGCCGGCGCCCTATGGTGGTGCTGCGGTTCACGACAACAAGGTCTGGGTCCGGCCGGCCGGCTGATCCTCAATACGGTCGGAGACTTGTCATGAGCGGCGATCACGATCACGGCGACATGCAGAACACGCCGGAGTCCCGCCTCTGGCTGGCGCTCGGCCTGACCGGCAGCTTCATGATCGCCGAGGTCATCGGTGGCGTCGTCACCGGCAGCCTGGCGCTGATCTCCGATGCGATGCACATGGCGACCGACGCCATGGCACTCGCCATCGCGCTGATCGCCATCAAGGTCGGCCGGCGCGCCGCCGACCTCCTGCGCACCTACGGCTATGCCCGATTCGAGATCCTAGCGGCGGCATTCAACGCACTGGTCCTGCTCGGCATCGCCTTCTACATCCTCTACGAAGCCTATGAGCGGCTGTACCAGTCGACGGAGATAGCCTCGCTCGGCATGCTCGTCGTCGCGGTCATCGGACTTGCCGTCAATTTCACGTCCATGCGCCTGCTGACCGGTCACAAGGACAAGAGCCTCAACGTCAAGGGCGCCTATCTCGAAGTCTGGGCCGACATGCTGGGTTCGCTCGGCGTGATCGCCGGCGCGCTCGTCATCTGGTTCACCGGCTGGCAGTGGGTGGATTCGCTGATCGCCGTCGGCATCGGCTTCATGGTGTTCCCGCGCACCTGGGTGCTGCTCAAGGCATGCGTCAACATCCTGCTCGAAGGCGTGCCGCCCGGCATGAACCTGGCCGAGGTCGAGCAGGCCATTGCCACTGTTCCGGGCGTCGCTTCGGTCCACGACCTGCACCTGTGGGCGATCACCCAGAGCAAGGCGTCGCTTACGGCGCATGCGGTGCTGGACGTCGACGCCGACGCCGAGATGGTGCGGCGGGCGATCGAAGCCCGGCTGCAGGAGAAGTTCGACCTGCATCACACCACGCTGCAGATGGAGCGCGAAAACTGTGCGCCGCTGGAGCGCATCCACTGACGGTTGCGTTAGTTCAGATCCTTGGGACGCAGGCAATGGGTGAGACGGGCGCTGCCGAAGTGCAGTTCATTCCATGCGCCTTCGAATTGCAGCCTGGCCAGCGCGCCAGTCGAAAACTTGTCGGCAAGGAGCTTCAATGCGTTGTCGTCCGAACCCGAACCGGCGAGTTGAAGCGCGAAGTCCTCGAGACCCGGATTGTGGGCAACCACAAGCAGCGTCATGACCGCATCGGATGCCGATTGCACCTCGGCCAGCAACTCCCGCGCAGTGGCTAGGTAGAGGTCGTCGGGGAAGGCAACCGGAGGCTGAGGAACCGGCCAGCGGGCCGAGGCCAACTGCCATGTCTCGCGCGTGCGCACGGAGGGCGAGACCAGCGCGAGGTCGGGCAACCAGCCGCGCTTGAGGATTTCCTCGGCCATCCTGGGTGCGGCCTTGCGCCCGCGCGGTGCGAGCGGACGGTCGAAATCCGCGAGCGCGGTATCGTCCCAGCTCGACTTGGCGTGGCGCAGAAGCAGAAGTTGCCTGATCTTCGCCATGCCGTTCTTCCCGTTCAGGGCGTGATGCGCGCCAACTGTTCGAGGTCGACCTCTTCGCGCGCCGGGCTGGGAGCAGCGACGGTGTCGTGGCTGGTGGTCTCGGCGAAGCCCGAAAAGGCGGTGCGATTGCCGTCCATCCGTACCTTGCCTTCGGCGAACAGCCTGAGCGCAAGCGGATACAGCCTGTGCTCGGCCTTGAGCACGCGGGCCGAAAGCGTCGGCTCGTCGTCGTCGATCAGCACGGGCACGGCCGCCTGGGCGATGATCGGACCGTCGTCCATTGCGGGCGTCACGAAATGAACCGTGCAACCATGGACACGGATACCGGCATCGAGCGCGCGGCCGTGTGTGTCGAGACCCTTGAACGACGGCAGCAGTGCAGGATGGATGTTGATCATCCGACCCTGCCACTTCTCGACGAACTCGGTGGTCAAAAGCCGCATGTAGCCGGCAAGGGCGACGATCTCGGCGCCGAAAGTGGCCAACGCGGCATCGATGGCCACGTCATGCGCGTCCTTGCTGGCATGGTCGGCGCGGGCGATGACCTTGGTGGCGACGCCACGGCTGGCCGCAATGCCCAGGCCGAGCGCGTTGGGCTGGTCGGAAATGACGCCGACGATCTCGGCCGGGAAGGCCGGGTCGGCCGCCGCGTCGATCAACGCGGCCATGTTGGAGCCGCGGCCGGAGATCAGGATGACGGTACGTTTGCGCGGCGCATTCATAGGGCGAGCGATCCGCGGTAGATCACGCCGGTGTCACGGCGGGGCACGATGCGGCCGATCGGCGTGACCGTTTCGCCTGCCTCCTGCAGCACTGCCGCGACCTGTGCGGCCTGGCCGGCGGCCACGACCGCGATCATGCCGACGCCGCAATTGAACGTGCGCATCATTTCTTCGGGCGCTACGCCACCGGTCTCGGCCAGCCACGAGAACACGCGCGGCACTTCGATCGCAGAAAGGTCGAGCTCGGCCGAGAACTCCTTGGGCAGGACCCTGGGAATGTTTTCGGGGAAGCCGCCGCCGGTGATGTGGGCCAGCGCCTTGATGCCGTGGGTCTCGCGGATCGCCTTGAGCAACGACTTGACGTAGATGCGGGTCGGCTCGAGCAGGGCCTCTGCCAGCGTCGGTCCGTCGGCGAAGGGCGCGCGGTCGGCCCATTTGACGCCGGATTTCTCGACGATGCGGCGAACCAGCGAATAGCCATTGGAGTGCACGCCCGAAGAGGCGAGGCCGAGCAGCACGTCGCCCTCGACGACATCGTCGGTCGGCAACAGCTGGCCGCGCTCGGCGGCACCAACGGCGAAGCCGGCGAGGTCGTAATCGTTGCCGTGATACATGCCCGGCATTTCGGCGGTCTCGCCGCCGATCAGCGCACAGCCGGCCTGGCGGCAGCCCTCGGCGATACCCGAGACGATGTCGGCGCCCTGGTTGGGGTCGAGCTTGCCGGTGGCGAAGTAGTCGAGAAACAGCAGCGGCTCGGCACCCTGGACGACGATGTCGTTGACGCACATGGCGACGAGGTCGACGCCGATGGTGTCGTGCTTGCCGGCATCGATGGCGATCTTGAGCTTGGTGCCGACGCCGTCATTGGCCGCGACCAGGATCGGATCGCTGAAACCCGCCGCCTTGAGGTCGAACAGGCCACCGAAGCCGCCGATCTCGCCATCCGCACCCGGCCGGCGCGTCGAGCGCACCAGCGGTTTGATCTTCTCGACCATCAGGTTCCCGGCGTCGATGTCGACGCCCGCCTGCGCGTAGGTGAGACCCTTGCTGCCTTCGCTCATCGTCAAAATCCTGATGTCCTACGCCTTTTGCGCGCTATTCGCATGAACGGCCCGTTCCCGCAAGCGACACTGGCCCGGTGCGACCGGATGCGCCTGTCAAAGCCGTGGACAGGGCCTGTCCCTTGCGGTCAGGTGAACTGTCGCCCATGTATCGGAAAAAGACAAAGGGTGGATGCCGGTCGTGACGATTCCCAACATGATCACCATCATGAGGCTCATCCTCGTGCCTTGCGTGATCTATGCCATGCTCTCGGCGCGCTGGGACTGGGCCTTTGCCGGATTTGTCATTGCAGGTGTTTCCGACGGCGTCGACGGCTTCATTGCCCGCCATTTCAACCAGCGTTCCGAACTTGGCGCCTATCTCGATCCTATGGCCGACAAGCTGCTGCTGGTCAGCGTCTTCGTGGTCCTCGGTATCATGGGTCACCTGCCTCTGTGGCTGGTCATGCTGGCCGTTTCCCGCGACGCGCTGATTGTCGGCGCGGTGCTGTTGTCGACCATCATGGGGCACCCGGTGAAAGTGCGCCCGCTCATGGTGTCCAAGGTCAACACCGCGATGCAGATCGTCCTGGCGGCGATTGTCCTTGCCGAACTTGCCTTTACACTCGAGCTTGGCCCGGTTCGGCCGGCGTTGATAATACTGTCCGGCCTCTTGACCGTGGCTTCCGCGGCAGCCTATCTCGTGGCCTGGCTGAGGCACATGAGCGGTTATGGCGAAGGCGAAACTCCCAACCGATAACGAGGCGGCCGAAGAAGCCGCCGCTGCGGCGTTCCGCAAACAGATCCGTTTCTGGCTGATCACCGCCGTCCTGTTCGTCGGTTTCCTCTATTTGTTCAGCAACATCTTGCTGCCCTTCGTGGCCGGCATGGCGCTTGCCTATTTCCTCGATCCGGTCGCCGACCGGCTGCAGCGGCTTGGCCTGTCGCGGATCATGGCGACGGTGGTGATCCTCATCTGTTTCATCGTCTTGCTGACGCTGGCGCTGGTGGTACTGATCCCGGTGCTGGCCTCGCAGATGGCGGATTTCGCCGCCAAGGTGCCGGGATACGTCGAGAAGCTTCAGCAACTGGTCACCAATTTCGACCCGCAATGGCTGGAACAGCGCTTTGGCGTCGATGCGGCCGGCCTGCGCGAGGGCCTCAACTCTCTGCTGAGCACTGGCTTCGGCTTCCTTTCGACCGTTTTCCAGTCGATCTGGAGCTCGGGCGTGGCGCTGTTTTCCATCGCCAGCCTGTTCGTCATCACGCCTGTCGTGGCCTTCTACATGCTGCTCGACTGGGACCGCATGGTTGCCGTCGTCGACAGCTGGGTGCCGCGCGACCACGTCGAGACGGTGCGCCGACTCGCCACCGACATCAACGCGGCGACCGCGGGCTTCGTCCGCGGGCAGGGCACGCTCTGCCTGGTGCTCGGCGTGATGTACGCCATCGGCCTGACGCTGACCGGGCTGAATTTCGGCGTTCTCATTGGCCTGTTCGCGGGGCTGATCAGCTTCATTCCTTATGTCGGCTCGATGGTCGGGCTGGTACTGTCGGTCGGCGTCGCTTTCGTGCAGTTCTGGCCGGACTGGACAATGGTGGTGGCCGTGGCTGCGGTCTTCTTCGTCGGCCAGTTCATCGAGGGTAACATCCTGCAGCCGCGGCTGGTCGGCAAGAGCGTCGGCCTGCATCCGGTCTGGCTGATGTTCGCGCTGTTTGCGTTCGGCGCGCTGTTCGGCTTTGTCGGCTTGCTAGTTGCGGTGCCCGCCGCGGCGGCCGTCGCCGTTCTGGTCCGCTTTGCCATATCGCGTTATCTCGAGTCGCCGCTCTATCACGGCCATGCGGTGCAGCCGCCGGTCGAGGCCCGCAAGGCGAGCGGGACCAGCCCGGATAAATGAACGTGTCGCGCGAGCCCCAGAAACCGCGCCAGTTGCCGCTCGACCTTGGCCATTCGCCGGGCTTCTCACGCGACGACCTCGTCGTCTCAGCGGCCAATGCCCAGGCCGCGTCGCTGATCGACCGATGGCCGGCATGGCCGGCGCCGGTGGTCCTGCTGGCCGGTCCGGCAGGATCGGGCAAGACGCATCTTGCCGCGATCTGGCGCGAGCATGCCGGGGCGGTCGAGCTGTCCGCTTCCGACATCTCCACCCATGTCGGCGACATCGGCGCAACGCCGGTTCTGATTGATGACGCCGACCAGGGCTGGCTCGACCAGGACGGCCTGTTCCACCTCATCAATACCGTGCGCGGCGCTGGATCCCATCTTTTGCTGACGGCGCGCAGCTTCCCTGCCGCCTGGGGTGTCACCCTTCCCGACCTCGCCTCGCGCCTGAAAGCGGCGGCGACGGTTGAGATCGAGGAGCCGGACGACCTGCTGCTGGCAGGCGTCATCACCAAGCTGTTCGCCGACCGCCAGGTCGAGGTCGACCCGCATGTCGTCCAGTTCCTGGTGCGGCGCATCGAGCGGTCGCTGTCGACGGCCATTCGCGTGGTCGACCGCCTTGACCGTGCAGCGCTGGAGCAGAAGACCCGCATCACGCGCACGCTTGCCGCCGAGACGGTCGGTGCGTTCGATGCCGGGCAGGGCGAACTGGAAGTCTGACCGTCAGGCCAATCGCGAGTAGAGCGCCTTTGCGCCGAGCAGAACGGCGAGGATCGTCGCATTTGAGGCGAGGCCGACGAGTATTGATGTCGGAGTATCTACTGCGCTGTTCGCACCGATGCTGAAAGGGATCAGCACGGCAACGAAGACGATGCCCAAGGCGATCGGAATCCAGCGGTTTAGCGTTTGCGCGGTGTTTGCGGCGGTCAGCACCAGTGCGATCAGCAGGCCGATGCGGAACGGGTCGATGAGCTGCGCGAGATAGATGTCGAGATACGGCACTTTTGTTCCTCCCCGAACTAGATGCGCAGGTCAGCGACCAGCTGTCGAGTAAGCCTATGGTCTAGCCGTCCTTCACGGAGCCGCAAGGCAGCGTCACCCCGAGCAGCAGGCGGACCAGGGCCGATTGCTTGGAAACGCCGGATTTGGCGAAGATCGAGCGCAGATGCGAACGCACGGTCTCCCTCGCGATGCCGAAGTCGTTGCTGATGGCATCGATCGACCGGCCATCGGCGAGCGCCGACGCGATTCGCGCCTCGCTCGGCGTCAGGTCGAACAGTGCTTGCAGCACATTGGCCGGCGGCGCGCCGGGGCCGGGCAAGGGCATGATGACGAGGATGCTGTGGATGCGGCTGAACAGATCGTGCGCCGAACCGCGCACCGGCAGGAGATGGGCGACGCTGGAAGGCTTGCCGTCGCGGCCGGTGATCGGAAACGACTGAACGATGCCGCGCCGGGTGCCGGCGGACAATGCTGTCAGCGCCGTCTCAAGCAGCGCGTCGGCCTTCTTGTCCGTGATCCGGGCGCGGTCGGTGCCGTCCTGGATGGTGGCCGGTATCAGCTCGTGCATCAGTCCGTTGCAGGCCAGCAGTTGTCCGTGCGCGCCCAGTACCGCCGCCGGCAGGCCCAGGGCCTCAAGCGCGTCGGCACCGGCATGTGCTTTTTCGAGACCCATGCGGGCGCTGACCATGGCGGCGCGTGCGAGGTGCGGCCGCATCCGGTCGAGCGAATCGACATAACGCCGCTCGAAGGGACCTCGAACCGTCCGCCGCTCCAGGTTGAAGGACAGCACATCCCCCGTTGGAAGCGGGATGTGGGTACCTGCGGCCCAGCCCATGCCTCTCGGACGCAGGAAGTCGCGGTAGATGGGCTCGCTCTCCAGTTCCTCCTCGGTAAAGGCATCGAGGTCGGTGATGAAACCGGGGTAGGCGAGGGCCGACGCTCGTGCGGCGCGCGCGTTGACGGCCATCCAGCCTTCGCGCATGAACGCTTCGACATGCGCTGCGACCGCTTCCGAGGCGGTAAAGGCCGAAGCGCCTTGGCTGATGGTGAACAGATAGCCGCCCATGCCCTCGACGGCATGCGCGAGGCCGTCGAGCAATGTCGGCCATTTCTCCGGTACGAAGGAAGCCTCGTAGATCTGGTCGATGAATTTCTCGGAAAGTTCCGGCAATCGTTCACTACTCCCACCCAAGTAGAACGATAGCATCAGGCTTGCTGGCGGCAAACTCAGTGACAGGTGCCCAAATGTCGCAAGCCCGGTATTCGCGGATTTGATCGGCGGATTTTGCGGGAGCACGGCACGCGATTTCTGCGGATTACATCCGCCATACGGTCGCGTGCCGGAGAGTTGCAGCAAGGCGGGCCGGGATGCCCGGCCGCCCGTCAGTGCATGGCCCTTAGTTGCTGGCTGCTGCCTGGTCGTAGGCCGCGATCAGCCGGCGGGCCTTGTTACGCACAGTCGTTGCGCCGTCACCCGGGGCATAGAGGTTCGACCCCATGCCGAAGGTCGACACGCCGATCTTCCAGAACTCTGCGAAGGACGCTTCGGAGACGCCGCCGACGACACCGACGATGGTGTCGGCCGGCAGGATGGTCTTGATCGCCGCGATCCCGCTTGTGCCGAGCACGCTGCCGGGGAAGAACTTGAGCGCCGACGAGCCGCACTTGACCGCAAGCAGCGCCTCGGTCGGCGTGAAGACGCCGGGCATGGTCAGCATCTTGTGCTCCGACGCACGCGCAATCACCGACGGTTCGATGTTCGGGCTGACCACCAGGCGGCCGCCCGCATCGGCCAGCCGATCGACCTGTTCGGCGGAAAGTACGGTGCCGGCGCCGATCACGCACTTACTGCCGAACGCGTCAACCGCCCTGCGGATCGAGGTGTAGGGATCTGGCGAATTGAGCGGGATCTCGATCAGTTCGAACCCTTCCTCGACCAGCGTGCCGACGATCGATTCGGCTTCCTCCGGCTTGATGCCGCGCAGGATGGCGACGAGCGAGCGCTGCAGCTGCGGCCAGGCGATGATTGAGGCCATGTCTTTGTTTCCTTATGCCCAGATTGAATGCGCGGCCAGATAGAGGCCCTGGCGAACGGCGTGGTCGGCGTCGACGTGCTTGACGTTGAGACCGACGCGATGGAGCGCCACCCGATAGAGATCGGCCACGGACCCCGAGGCCACCAGGGTGACATCGGTGTGGTCGGGAAAGTTCTGCCTGGCGGCCAGCACCTCGGCTCCGATCAGCAGGCCGGAGAGGTGTGCTGCGCCATCGCTCTTGGCCTCGAAGCCGAGCAGTTGAGCGGCGCGGACGCCGAAAAGCCGGCTCAAAGCCAGGCAGGGATCTGCGACACCCTTGTCGAGTGCGTTGAGGAAAGCCGGCGCGTCGGCGCCGAACTTGACGTCGGCATCGATCGCGAAGGCGAGGGTGGAGTGCTTGTTGAGCAGGCCGAAGAGTTCGCCTGTCATCAGGGTCGCAAATCGTCTCAGCCAGCCATCCTCGAGCACCACCCATTTGCTGTGGGTGCCCGGCATGCAGACGAGCTGGCGCGCGACACCGTCGCCGAGCCCGAGAAGCTGGGTCTCTTCGCCGCGCATCACCTCCGGTGCCAGCGGGTCGCGCTGGGCGACGCCAGGCAGGATGCGGATGTCGGCAAAGCTGTTCGGCACGCTGACGGCCCTGGCTGCGAAGTCGTTGAGCCGCGTCGGCGCGTCGACATAAGGCGCCTCGACCCAGCCTTGGCGCGCCCCGGCCATGCCGCAGATCAGGATCGGCAGGGACGCGGGTGCCGCCAACTTGCCAAGGTGCGCCTGCAGGACCGGCTCGAAGCCCGACGTCACGCAGTGCGTCATGCCTTCGGGCCCGCGGCTTTCAGCCAGCACGCTGCCGACCCGGTCCAGAAGCCAGGCGCGGAAGCTGCTGGTGCCCCAGTCGACCGCCACGCAGAAGGCATCCTTCTGCTGCGCGGGCGATGAGATGGCTGTGTCTTGTGCATTGCTCATGCTGGGAACCCTCGGCATGTTTTCGGAAGAAGCGCGGCCGGCGTCACTGGCTCATCCAGCGCATCGGCGCCATCACAAGTTCAGGGAACAGCACGAGCAGGAACAGAACCACGGTCTCGGCCAGCAGGAACGGCCAGATGCCCTTCATCAGCTTGCCCATCCGCATGTTGCCGACGCCGCACACGACGTTGAGCACGGTGCCGACGGGCGGGGTGATCAGCCCGATCGCGTTGTTCATGATGAACAGCACGCCGAAATAGACCGGGTCGATGCCGGCCTGCTTCAGAACCGGCACCAGAACCGGGGTCAGGATCAGGATGGTAGGCGCGAAGTCGAGCGCGCTGCCGACGATCAGCACCAGCACCATCAGCACCAGGATGAGCAGCATCTGGTTGTCCATGATCGGCTCCAGCAGCGCGACCATCTGGGCTGGCATGTTGGCCGCCGCGATCAGCCAAGCCGAGACCGAAGCCGCAGCCACGAGGAACATCACCACCGAGGTGGTTTTCGCGGCGTTGAGCATGAGGCCGTAGAGCTGGCCGAACTTCAGTTCGCGATTGACGAACAGGCCGATGATCAGGGCGTACACGGCCGCCACGACTGCAGCTTCGGTCGGCGTGAAGAAGCCGAACTTGAGGCCGCCGATGATGATGACCGGCAACATCAGGCCCCAGAAGCTCTCGAGCGTGAGGCTAAGCCGCTCCCTTAGTGGCGGCTTGGGAGCCACCTCGATCTTGTCCTTGCGCGCGACGTACATCCACGTCAGCAGCAGCGACGTACCCATCAGGATGCCAGGCACGATGCCGGCGAGGAACAGCTTGGAGATCGAAACCTGGGCCGCCACGCCGTAGAGGATCATGCCGATCGACGGCGGGATGACGGGGGCGATGATGCCGCCGGCAGCGATCAGGCCGCCGGAACGGTAGGGATCGTAGCCGGCCTGCCGCATCATCGGCAGCAGCACCGCGGCCAGAGCTGCGGTATCGGCAACGGCCGAACCGGAGAGCGATGCCATGACGACGGCAGCGCCGATCGCCACGAAGCCCAGGCCACCGCGCAGGTGTCCCACCCAGGCCATTGCCATGTGGATGATGCGCCGGGTGATGCCGCCGGCGTTCATGAATTCGCCCGCCAGCATGAAGAACGGCACGGCGAGAAGCGGGAAGCTGTTGGCGCCGTCCCACATGTTCTGCACGATGATCTGGGGGTCGGTCATGCCCATGTGGAACATCAGGGCCAGGCCCGAGACGATGAGGGCCAACGCGACCGGCATGCCGATCGCCATCGCGGCGAGCAGGGAAACGACGAAGATAAGGATGGTCATGACTTGCGCGCCGCCTCAACGCTGGAATCGACGTCATGCATGCCTTCTTCCTCGACCTGAATGAGTTCGTCGTCGCGGACTTGGCCGCGCGCGAAACGAACCAGATTGTGGATGCAGAGCGCAGCCATCAGGGCGCCGGTCACGAGCGTTACGTCGTAGACCCAGCTCATGGGTAACTGCATGACGGTGGAAATGGTGCTGGCGTTGATCTCGTGCTGCATGAAGGTGCCGACGAAGATGTAGACGCTGCAGACGAAGATCAGGATCTGGGAGATCATCCAGCATAGCCGCCTCCACCTTACAGGCAGCGCCAGAACGACGGTGTCGACGCCGAGGTGCCGGTTCTCCCGCATCGCTACCACAGCCCCGATGAAGGTCAGCCAGATGAACAGGAAGCGGGGAAGCTCTTCGGAGATGTCGATGCCGGTGTTGAACCCGGCGCGCAAGATGACGTTGCCGAGCACCATCACGAACATGCCGGCCATGCAGACCACCATGACGGCTTCAAGCAGGTGAAAAAATCTGTCTACCAGACGCGGCATTGTTCGGACCTCCCGAATGGATCAGGGACGCATGCAGTGATGCCGCAGGCGTTCCCGCCTGCGGCATCACCTGGCTTGTGCGTCAGTTGGCTGCGCCCTTGCGCGCGGCTTCGACGGCGGCCGTGAACTCCGTCACGAAGTCGGCGCCGACCGAGGCGGTGTATTTGTCGACCACCGGCTTGACGATTTCGCGCATCTTGGCGAGTTCGGCTTCCGGCATGGCATCGATCTCGACACCGGTTGCCTTGAGCTGGTCGGTGATCTTGCCGTCGTTTTCGGCGATCAGCTTGGCCTGGTAGGCCGAAGCGTCGGCAGCAGCCGTCATGACAGCCTTGCGGTCAGCTTCCGACAGGCCTTCGAACCAGGTCTTGGAAGCGACGATGGCCACCGGCGAATAAACGTGGTTGGTCATCGTGATGTACTTCTGCACTTCGTAGATGCGGTTGGCGTAGATGTGGGCCAGCGGGTTTTCCTGGCCGTCAAGCGCCTTGGTCTCGAGCGCCGAGAAGACTTCCGAGAACGACATCGTCACGGCGTTGGCGCCGAGTGCCTTCCAGGTATCGAGTGCCACCGGGTTCTGCATGACGCGCAGCTTCAGGCCCGAAATGTCCTCGACCGACTTGATCGGCTTTTCGCCGTTGGTCAGGTTGCGGAATCCGAATTCGCTCCAGGCGAGGCCGGTCAGGCCGATTTCCGACATGCGGTCGAGCATTTTGCGGCCGATCGGGCCGTTCAGCACGGCGCCGGCTTCCTCGCGATTGGCGAACATGAACGGGAAGTCGAAGATCTGGACTTCCTTGATCTTGCCGGAAAGCGGCGCGACGCCGCCGATGTAGAGTTCGAGCGTGCCGCTCTGTGCAGCCTGGAGCATCTTGTCGTCGCCGCCGAGGATACCGCCGTCGAAGACCTGGATCTCGACGCGGTTTTCGGTCGCCTTGGCGACGTCTTCGGCGAACTTCTTCATGGCGACGGCCTGCGGGTGCTCTGCCGGCATGCCATGCCCGAGCCGGGCGGCCGATGCCTGGCCGGCGAGGCCGATGAGGCTGACGGCTGCAGCCAGCGTGAATGCGAGCGCTTTGAGACGCATGTTAACTCCTCTCTTGGGTTTTGATTTCGGGCGATGACCGGGGTGGTGGCGGGATTGCGCCATCCCCGATTGGATCAACTCATAGGCCTGGGCGATTGCGCCTTGCGGCGCGCGACCGTGTGCCGCGCCCGAGCCGTCGAGTATTCATTCTGGCCGGCGGAAACAGCGGGCGCCGACAGTCCGATGCCGCGGACCGCAATGCCTGCGACCGCCGCATCTCCGGCATTCCACGAAACGAACTCGGTCACGCGCCCTCCCAGGCAAACTGGATGCTCTTGACGCCCCAATAACTCCGATTATAAGAGAAAACAAGACTGATTGCTTGACTGCTTGTGGGATCGAGCGTCGCATGCGTCGGCTCAAGGGAGGGCAGCGCGAGGAGGAGTGCCGGCACGCTTGCCGGGGACATCCATCGCCGTCATCCCGCAGTTCCGGCGTCTGCGCGAGCGGGCCAAGAATGGCCGCAGGCGCGTTCAAGCCATCGGTGCCGCACGGCACCGATCAACAACGGGATAGACAAGACGTGACACGGAAATTGCGTTCTCAGGCCTGGTTCGGAGGCTTCGGCAAGGATGCCTTCATCCACCGCAGCTGGATGAAGAACAACGGCCTGCCGGACGATGCCTTCGACGGCCGCCCGGTGATCGGCATCTGCAACACCTTCTCCGAACTCACGCCTTGCAACGCCCACTTCCGCGGGCTGGTCGAGCACGTCAAGGCCGGTATCCTGGAAGCCGGCGGCTTGCCGCTCGAGTTCCCTGTCTTCTCCTGCGGTGAGTCGAACCTGCGCCCGACCGCGATGCTGTTCCGCAATCTCGCCTCGATGGATGTCGAGGAAGCCATTCGCGGCAACCCGATGGACGGCGTGGTGCTGATGGCCGGCTGCGACAAGACCACGCCGTCGCTGGTGATGGGCGCGGCTTCTTGCGACGTGCCGGCGATCGTCGTCTCCGGCGGGCCGATGCTCAACGGCCGCTTCCGCGGCAAGGCCATCGGCTCTGGAACCGACGTCTGGAAATTTTCCGAGGATGTGCGCGCCGGCGTCATGACCGAGCAAGAATTCGCCGCCGCCGAGAGCGCCATGTCGCGCTCGCCCGGCCACTGCATGACCATGGGCACCGCCTCGACCATGGCGTCGATGGTGGAATCGCTCGGTCTGGCCCTGCCGGGCAACGCCGCCTATCCGGCGGTCGATGCGCACCGCGCTCGGCTCGCCCGCCTTTCGGGGCGGCGCATCGTCGAGATGGTCAAGGAAGACCTGCGCCTATCCAAGATCCTCACGCTCAAGGCCTTCGCCAATGCGATCCGCATCAACGGTGCGATCGGTGGCTCGACCAATGCCGTCGTCCACCTGCTGGCGATTGCCGGGCGCATCGGTGCCGAGCTTTCGCTCGACGACTGGGATCGCTACGGCCGCGACATCCCGACCATCCTCAACCTGATGCCGTCCGGCAAGTTCCTGATGGAAGAATTTTGCTACGCCGGTGGTCTGCCGGCTGTGATGAAGGAAATCGCCGACCTGCTCGATCTTGACGCCCTGACTGTGACCGGCAAGACGGTGGGCGAAAACATCGCCGGCGCCGAGAATTTCAACGACGAGGTCATCCTGCCGCGCGACAAGGCGCTGACTTCGCAGGGCGGCATCGCCGTCCTGCGCGGCAACCTTGCCCCCAATGGCGCGATCCTGAAGCCTTCCGCCGCGTCGCCCGAATTGATGCGCCACCGCGGCCGCGCCGTCGTCTTCGAGAGCATCGAGCACTACAAGGCACGGGTCGACGACCCGGCGCTCGACATCGACGAGACCTGTGTGATGGTGCTCAAGAATTGCGGCCCCAAGGGTTATCCGGGCATGGCCGAGGTCGGCAACATGGCGCTGCCGCAGAAGCTACTGGAAAAGGGCGTGCGCGATATGGTGCGCATTTCGGACGCGCGCATGTCGGGCACTGCCTTCGGCACCGTCGTGCTGCACGCCGCGCCAGAAGCGGCTGTCGGTGGCCCGCTCGCGCTGATCGAGGACGGCGACATGATCGAGCTCGACGTCGAGAATCGCCGTCTGCATCTCGAAGTGTCGGACGACGAACTTGCCCGCCGCCGTGAGCGCTGGACCCCGCCGGTGCCTGACATGCAGGGTGGCTATCAGAGCCTCTATGTCGAGCGCGTCATGCAGGCCGACCGCGGTGCGGACCTCGACTTCCTGGTCGGCTGCCGCGGCCACGACGTGCCGCGCGAAAGTCATTGAGGGAGATGCCGATGTCCCGTTTTCCGGTAGCCGAGATGCACGGCATTCACGCTATTCTCTACGCGTTGTTCGATGAGCAGGAGCGGCTCGACCGTGCCGCGATGCGTCGTCAGGTCGAGGTTTGCCTGTCGGCTGGTGTCCACGGCATGGCGGCGCTCGGGCTTGCCACCGAAGTGTCCAAGCTGACCGAAGCCGAGCGCCGCACCGTCATGGACTGGATCGCCGAAGACACCGGCGGCCGCGTGCCGCTGGCGCTGACCATCTTCGGCTCGTCCGTCGCCGAGCAGATCGCACAGGTCCGCCACGCCGAAAGCGCCGGTGCCGACTGGCTGATCCTGCAGCCGCCGATGGTCGGCCAATATGGTGCGGCCGAATACATCCGCTTCTTCGGCCGTGTGGCGGAGGCGACCGATCTGCCCGTCGCCATCCAGAATGCGCCGGCCTTCATGGGCCGCGGGCTGAGCTCGACTGAAATCAGCGATCTCGTGCGCCAGCATCCGAACATCCAGTTGGTGAAAGGCGAGGGGCCGGTGGTCGACATCGCCGGCCTGGTCGAGGCGACCGGCGGCAAGCTGCCGATCTTTAACGGCCGGGCCGGGCTGGAGATGCTCGACAATCTGCGCATCGGCTGCCGTGGCCTGATCCTTGCGCCGGATTGCATCGACTATGCGGTCGCAGCCTATGACAGCTTCCGCGCGGGTGATGAAGACGGTGCGCTTGCGACTTATCGCAGGATGCTTCCGGCTGTCGTCTCGACCATGCAGGGGCTGGAGAACCTGCTGTGCTACGGCAAGCGTCTGTTTGCCCTGCGCACGGGATTGACCGTCCACGATCGCGGCCCCGCGCTGCGTCCGAACCCGACCGGGCTTGCGATGATCGATCGCTTCGCCGCCGACCTCGGGCCTCTGCAACGCAGGACCATCGCGTAAGCGCTGGTTGAATTGCCGCCAATGCTGTGAATTATGACAGCGCGCCGCCGAGATTTCCGGCGCGCTGTGCCGTGCCGGCTGTTACTTCGGAAAATCCATGTCGGGACCGGGTGCCATGACCAAGCCAATGCTGATGCAGGAACGCGGCTTGCCGGCGCAGATCGCCGCCGAGATCGGCCGCCGCATCACGCGCGGCGATCTCAAGCCGGGCGACATGCTGCCGAAGGAACTGGAACTGCTGTCGAGCCTGCAGGTCAGCCGCACGACGCTGCGCGAGGCGCTGAAGATCCTGTCGACCAAGGGATTCATCGAGGCCAAGCCGCGCATGGGCACGCGAGTACTGCCGGCCGATCGGTGGAACACGCTAGATCCCACCGTCCTGTCATGGCAGGACGATTCCGAAAGCAGCGGAACACTTGCCGAGGAACTGTTCGAGATTCGCCTGTCCATCGAGCCGATGGCCGCCGGCTTGGCCGCGCGTCGCTCGACCGCTGCCGACCGGGCCGGGATTCGCCGCGCTTTCGAAGCCATGTCGCGCCAGTATGACGACGAACGGCAGTCGGTCGAGGCAGACATTGCCTTTCACCTTCAGATCATCCAGGCCGCCCACAACCGCTTCCTGTTGCCGGTTTCGTCGGTGATACGCGCCGCACTCACCGTGAGTATCCCCAAGACGATGCGCGCCTTCGGTGGCATAGGCCACTCGCTGTCCATGCATGAGGCGATTGCCATCGCGATCGAGGCCAAGGATGAGGCGGGGGCGGAGGAAGCCTCGCGCAAGCTGATCCAGGACACCTATCAGCGCAATTTCAAGTCCCCGAAGACCTGAGGCTGGCGAGAGCCGCATTGGGCCTTCCCGTCTGCCGTTGCGCCACTCGCAGCCGTCCATATCCAGCGCTGATCGCCAACGAGCTAGGGACGAGCCGCGTCGCGCTGTTGCGCGCGGTGCCTTCTGGCAGTCGAGCGTTGACTATGTATGGCGGGGGGATTGCAGGTCTTGAATGGTCGGAGTGGAGAGATTCGAACTCCCGACCCTCTGGTCCCAAACCAGATGCGCTACCAGACTGCGCTACACTCCGAAATCACATTTCGACGCCGTGCCTAGTGGCTTCCGCTCGACATGGCAAGGGCAAAAAAGCGGAAACCGGCTTTCGCCTTGCAGCAATGACGATTGCGCAGTAAATGACGGGCGCATCTGGATGTCCGCGCACGCTGCGGACTCACGAGTGAGGGAATTATGTCCGCGCGAATTTTCAGCCCCGCCAAGACCGCCATGCAGTCGGGCAAAGCCAAGACCGGGCACTGGGTGCTCGAATTCGACGCCGAGAAGCCGAAGAAGATCGATCCGCTGATGGGCTACACCAGCTCCGGCGACATGAGGAGCCAGATCCGCCTGACCTTCGAGACCCGCGAAGAGGCGGTGGCTTACGCCGAGCGCGAAGGCATCGCCTTCCGCGTGCAGGAGCCCAAGGAAGCCAAGCGCCGGCAGATTTCCTACTCCGACAATTTCCGCTATGACCGCAGGACGCCCTGGACGCACTGACGACCTGAGGCATGGTCATGCCGGCCTGACACGGGCCGGCCAGCGGTCCCGTAGCTCAGTTGGATAGAGCACCGGCCTTCTAAGCCGATGGTCACAGGTTCGAATCCTGTCGGGATCGCCAATCTATTTTCAGCCGTTGATTCCATGGAAGTTTTCGGCCCGCCCATCGCCGCCTTCATGGCGGCCTCTTGATTTCCGGGTAGGTTAAAATGTTGATCACTTCAAGCGCGGCAGCAGTCCGGCCTGGAGGCGATCCTGCAGCAGCAATTGGCGCTCGTGTTGTAGCCCGTCGAAGGCGTGATCCGTCTGCCTCTGGATGTGCGAAGTAGGCATCCCCTGCCAATTCCAAAATAATCAGTACTGACCAGTTGATTTCCACTGATAGGAAAGTAAACTTCCTATCGTGCAGGACGACCTGCGCCTCGATACACACCAAGGGACGGCCCTTCTCTTACGCTGACGTAAGGAGGCCGTCGCGTATCGTTCGGAAGCGGTTCTGACGCTTTGGGTGCGTGTCCAATGCCTCGCTCGCGATGGCATTCTTCTGAAGTCTAGCGTCCATCACTTCCGTCAAATGACCATGAATAGAGCTGTGGCTGGCCGCGTCATCGAGCCGAGCAAGCCATAAGTCATTTCAGGTGTCCGCCGCCGCCCTGGGGAGGAGCTGTTCGACCATTGCGCCATGCGCTTGGTCGACGGGCCGACTGTTGTCTGTCGCCCATAGAAATAGAAATGTCAGGGGACCATATGAACAACGAACTAACTGCTCTAACGACAATTTTTACCGAGTTTTACTATTGGGTCACGGTCGTCATGATGTTTCTCATCCATGCCGGCCTGCTCGCCTATGAATTCGGCGTGACCCGCCCCAAGAATCTCAATCAGACTCTGGTCCGCCACACGATGAGTCTGGCACTTGTGACCGTCACCTGGTTCCTGTTTGCCTGGTGGATCTACTGGGCGTTCAACAACGGGCCGTTTCTTTTCGGCGGCGTCATATCCAATGCGGCAACGGCTGCGGCACTGCCTTGGGCAGAGCAGATGGGCCCCAATTTCCAGGACAACATACAGGGCGTTTTCTGGGCGGCATTCCTGCTGTTTTCGTGGGTGATGAGCGCCATCCTTTCCGGGGTGGCGATTGAACGGGTACGAACCGGCGCCTTCATGATCCTGTCCGTCCTGGTTGGATCGATCACCTGGATCTGGCATGCGTCCTGGGGCTGGAACGCCACGGGCTGGACGACGCAGTTGCTCGGCTATCACGACGCTTACGCATCGGGGGTCATTCATGCCATCGCCGGCGGTGCCTGTCTGGCTTTGACGATCGTGCTGGGACCCCGCATCGGCAAGTTTGGTCCAAACGGCGAGGTTCGGGAAATCAAGCCGCACAACTCCTTCCTGTCGGTCCTTGGCCTCTTCATCATCTACACGGGGTTCTGGGGCTTCTATGCTGCGTGCAACATTCCGATCGTCGATGTGAGCCGCGACGCCGAAACTGTCCGCTTCGCTGCGACGACGATCTATGGAACGCCCACGACGCTCTCGGCCATCACCTTCAACTTCCTGATGTCGCTGGCTGGTGGTCTGATGGCGGCTTACGTGGTCAGCCGTGGCGATCCGTTCTGGACGCTGTCCGGGGGTCTTGCCGGCATTATCGCTGCCTCGGCGGGCAATGATCTCTACCATCCGTTGATTGCAATGTTCATCGGCGCGTCGGGCGCGGCGATCGCGTTCAAGCTTCATCATTATGTCGAGCGCCGTTTTCGCATCGACGATCCGGTCGGGGCTATTGCGGTTCACGGCTATGCGGGCGTTTGGGGGCTCATTGTCTGCGGTTTCGTCCTGTGGGGTTATCCCGCCGCACCAGCCGCGCCCGATGTGCAGAACTGGGCAGGCTCGGTTGGATGGCTGGGCACGACGCCGGCGGGAGATCCGGCGATCAATCCGATTGGCATGATCATCGGTGCGATTCTGACCTTCGGGCTGTTTGGCTTTCTTGCCACCTGGGTCGTGGCCAAGGTGCTGCAGCGCATGGGCATCCTGCGTGAACCGTTCGAAGTGGAACTGGCAGGCGCCGACACCTGGCATAACCGGGACATCTATCCCTACGGCGCCGGCGTGGTCACCGAATTCGAAGCGGTTGAGCGCAACGAAGCTGCGCGTTTCTGACTGTCAACCAATTGGAGGAGACCCAAGCTATGGAAACCGGACTGACTGACTGGACCAATCTCGACACCATCGGCGCCTTCTACCCCTTCCAGGGGTTCGAATGGCTGCTGGTGGCAGCCGCCGTCTGCTTCTGGCTCTGGTGGCACTATCGCTGCATCGTCGATGAGGACCGGGAAATGCGGGAAGCGGCGGAGTATTACCGCCGTCACGGCATCACGCGCTGCATCTCGGCGGATGGCAAACCGCGACGGCCGCCCGAATCGGTCTGAGGAAGCAAAACACGCCCAGCGGAATTGTCTGCTGGGCGTATCGCGCCAACGGCGTGCGTTACCGCCGGGCGGCGCGCTCGCGGTTCAGTTCACCCTTTTGACCGGCCGCCTAGGCCACGGCGGAAAGAGGCTATGCATTGCCAACAGCGAAAGATGCCAAGATGTTTACGTCGGTTTCGCCGGACCAGAGCCTGGATGTTGCCAATGAACCCGGCGAGGATCGGCTGCAGCTAGCAATTGGAATGGAAGTGCGCGCCTGCCGCAAGCGTCTTGGCATGACCGCAGCCGATCTCGCAGGTGTCGCTTGCATCTCCGTCGGCATGATGTCGAAAATCGAAAACGGGGTGATTTCCGCGTCGTTGGGCACACTCCAGGCGCTGTCGCGGGCGCTTGATGTCCCGCTCACGACGTTTCTGCGCCGTTGCGAGTACGAGGAGAACGCCGTCTTCGTCCCTGCCGGGGACGAAATTGCGGTCGAAAAGTGCGATAGCCGTGCTGGCCACCACTACAAGCTGCTTGGCTATTTTGACTCCCAGCCGAACAACTTGACGGTAGAAACCTACCTCTTCACCATGGACCGGGAGACGGACACCCTTCCATCGCTCGAGCATTTCGGAATGGAGTTTCTCTACCTGTTGGAGGGTGAGATGACCTACCGGATCGGCTCGAAGCGTTATGTCATGGGCCCCGGCGACAGCCTGCACTTCGCAGGCCATTCGCCACATGGGCCGGAGCAGTTGGGACGGCTGCCGGTCCGTTTTCTGTCCGTAATTTCGTACAGATAGAGCGCGCCACTTCGCATCGTACGGATCTGTTCGTGTTCCTGGCCCCCCATCTTTTCTTGGCGCTGGCCAATTTTCAACGCTTGGACCGCCACCGGTCGGGCACTCCGTCATGGTCGCCGAGGATCCGCTGAGGCGCGTCGTCCCACCAGTCGTCGCGCATTGCCTTGCGCTCGGGATTGACGGGATAGACGATGCGGTTTTCGGCCTTGGCGGTCTCGCCGACCACCAGAAGCCGCACCTCGGCATCTGTGTTGTTAAGGAAGCTGTGCGCCAGTCCGGTGCCCGCGGGAAAGCCGACGGAATCGCCCGGCTTCAGGCGATGCAGGAGGCCATCGAGCCAGACGTCGGGCTCACCCTCCAGCACGTGGACGAACTCCTCCTCCAGACTTTCGGCGTGAGGGAACGACGTGCGCCGGCCCGGCGGCAGCCGGACATGGTGGATGCCAAGCCGCTGCAAGCCGAAATGAGTGGCAAGCGGCGCGCCGAGGGCCCGCAACTCGTCAGTACCGGAAAAGGTCTCGCCGTCGGGGCGCTCGACTTCGGTCCAGTGGGCGATCTCGGCGGGGCGGTCGGACGTGGTCATGTTCTTCCTCGCGGAATTTCAATCTGTCCTTGTCGCGTCATGCCTCAGGCTGTCGTCTGGTGCTGGCTCGGCATCGAGAGCCTGATGGCTTCACTCCGCCGCGTTGGCGGCTTGCAGCCCGGCCGCAATATCTTCCTTGAGGTCGGCGACATCTTCAAGCCCGATCTGCAGGCGGATGATCGGGCCCTCATAAGGGGTGACCACCTTGCGGTCGCTGAGGTTGACCGGCACAGCCAGGCTCTCGAAACCACCCCAGGAATAGCCCAGGCCGAAGATCTCGAGCGCGTCCAGGAAAGCGTGTGCCTTGTTCTGGCCGCCGCCGGACAGCACCACGGAGAAGATGCCGCTGGAGCCGCCGAAGTCGCGCTTGAACAATTCATGGTCGGGGTGGCTTTCGAGCCCTGGGTGCAGCACGCGGGCCACGCCCGGCTGGCCTTCGAGCCAGCGCGCGATGTCCAGCGCGCTCTTTTCGTGATGGGCGAGCCGGACGCCCATGGTGCGCAGGCCGCGCAGCACCTGGTAGACGTCGTCGGGACCGGCGCAGCAGCCAAGCGTGAAGAACGCCTCGCGAAGCCTGGGCCAGCAGTCGGCGTTTGCCGAAACCGTGCCGCTCAGCACATCGGAATGGCCGGCGGGGTATTTGGTCGCCGCGTGGATGGTGACGTCGACGCCGAAATCGAGCGCCTTGAAATAGAGCGGCGTGGCCCAGGTGTTGTCCATCATGACGATCGCGCCGGCGGCATGGGCTGCCTTTGATATGGCGGGGATATCCTGGATCTCGAATGTGTTCGAGGCGGGCGATTCGGTGAGCACCACCTTGGTGTTCGGCTTGATGAGGGCGGCGATGCCGGCGCCGACATGCGGATCGTAGTAGTCGACCTCGACACCGAGACGCTTGAGCATGGTGTCGGCGAAGTGGCGCGTCGGGTGGTAGACGGAATCCGTGATCAGGATGTGGTCGCCGGCCGAGAGGAAGCCAAGCAGGGGGATGGTGACGGCCGCAAGCCCCGAAGGCACGGCGATGGTGCCGGCCGAGCCTTCCAGTTCGTCGATGGCCGCGCAAAGGGCATCCGTCGTCGGCGTTCCGCGGGTGCCATATGTGTATTTTTGAGCACGCGCCGCCATCGTTGCAGCGTTGGGATAGAGAACCGTCGAGGCGTGGACGACCGGCGGATTGACAAAGCCATGAAAGCCGTGTGGATCGTGGCCGGAATGCGCGAGCCGCGTGTTGACGCCTTTGATCCTGCCGTTGTCTCGAGTCATGAATCCGCACCCTTTCAGCGAAGACGCCAGCCATAGTGCGCCGACTGGGCCGGCGCAACCGCCGCGGCCCGCCGTTCGGCTGGGCCAGATCTGGCCGGCTGGCCATTTCGGGCGCCTCGCTGAAACGGTGTCGGTTTCCTGGCGCCGGATCTGGCGGGATCCCGTCGGCTTGAACGAGCCGGTATGGACGCGCGAACTGACATGGCTGGTGTCAGTCGGTGCGGTGGCTGCCCTCTTGCTGTTCGTGGTCGACGCGCGGGTCATGGACTTCATACTGTCCAACCGCAACCAGCTCACACGCTGGCTTGCACAGGCGAGCCAGGCCGGCAAGTCGGAGTGGTACCTGGTCCCGGCGCTGCTGGTCTATCTGGTGACGGCCACCGCAGACTGGAGAAACTCAGGCTATCGCGTCAGGGCTAGACTCGTTTCGTGGTTCGGCCAGGCGGCGTTCCTGTTCGGCTCGATTGCCATCACCGGCATTGCCGTCAATCTGGTAAAGATCGTCATCGGGCGGGCGCGCCCCTCGATGTTCGGCGAACTCGGTGCCTACCATTTCGACCCGTTCGTGGTGAGCAAGTATTTCTCGAGCTTTCCCTCCGGACATTCGACGACGCTCGGCACCGTTGCCGCCGTCCTGATGATCTGGTTTCCGCGCCAATGGCTGCCGATCGGCCTCGTCTGCCTGATGCTGTCCGCCTTCCGCGTGCCGGCCGCGGCCCACTATCCCTCGGATGTCGTAGCGGGCTTCCTGTTCGGCTTCGTCCTGACCGTCGTCATGGCGCGCTTTCTTGCTGCCCGCCGTGTCGGGTTCCGGCCGAGGCCCGGAAAGATGCTGCCGGCAGCAACCGGGATGCGGCAGAAAAGGCTGCCAGCCGCCTGAGCGTTGAACAACTGTTCAATGCGCTTTGAAGCTGCGCGACAAGGCCGGACTAATACTAAAGGCGGAGCCGGCGGCGGCAGGCCTTTATTGCTTGACCTAACAAGAATTATCGCCTTCGATGGCATTTGTGAACCGGACTGCAGCAAAGCGCACCGGCAAGGTGCGCAATCCGGATATGGGCCGGATAGGGGATGCTGAGTTCACACATTAAAAAGACAGGCAACAGCCTGGAAAAAACAGAAAAGGGTTCGTGGGTCATGAAATACATCATTTCAGGCATTCTCGGGGCTGCTGCGCTCGGCCTTATGGCGACTGCCGCTTCGGCCGGCACGCTCGAGGACGTCAAGGCTAAGGGGTTTCTGCAATGCGGCGTCAGCACCGGCCTGGCCGGTTTTTCGGCGCCGAACGACAAAGGTGACTGGCAGGGTCTGGACGTCGATTTCTGCCGCGCCGTGGCTGCTGCGATCTTTGGCGACGGCACCAAGGTCAAGTTCACGCCACTTTCGGCCAAGGAGCGCTTCACGGCACTTCAGTCGGGCGAAATCGACATGCTGTCGCGTAACACCACCTGGACCATCAATCGCGATACGGCACTTGGCCTGAACTTCGTCGGCGTCACCTATTATGACGGCCAGGGCTTCATGATCAACGCCAAGAAGCTGCCGGGCGTGAATTCCGCTCTCCAGCTGTCGGGCGCCGCCGTCTGCGTGCAGACCGGCACGACGACCGAACTCAACCTCGCCGACTACTTCAAGGCGAACAAGATGGAGTACAGCCCGGTCGTCTTCGAGAAGCTGGAAGAAGTCGACGCTGCCTATGACGCCGGCCGTTGCGACGTCTACACCACTGACCAGTCGGGTCTCTATGGTATCCGCCTGAAGCTCAGCTCGCCCGACGATCACGTCGTGCTGCCCGAGATCATCTCCAAGGAGCCGCTCGGACCTGCCGTGCGCCAGGGCGACGACAAGTGGTACCACATCGTCAAGTGGGTCTATTTCGGTCTGCTGACCGCCGAGGAACTGGGCATCACCCAGGCCAATGTCGAGGAGATGAAGGCATCGGGCAATCCCGAGATCAAGCGCGTCCTCGGAACTGAAGCGGACACCAAGATCGGTACCGATCTCGGCCTCGGCAACGACTGGGTCGTCAACATCGTAAAGGCCGTGGGTAACTACGGCGAAGTCTTTGAACGCAATGTCGGCCAGGGCAGCCCGCTGAAGATCGCCCGCGGCATCAATGCGCTCTGGACCAAGGGTGGACTGCAGTACGCGCCGCCCATCCGCTGATCCGAAGTCTCGTCCGGAAGGCAGATCTTCTGCCTTCCGGTTACTCTTTCAGAGGGACTTCCGATGGCTACGCAGGACATACCCCAAGACGTAGGGGGCGGCCGCGCGTCGCTTTTCTACGATCCGAAGGTGCGCGGCATCTTCTTCCAGGTCCTCGTGATCGTTGCGCTTGTGGCGTTCGTCTACTGGATCATTGGAAATACCGTCGAAAACCTGAAGCGCGCCAATATTGCTTCGGGTTTCGCCTTTCTCAACGGCCGCGCCGGATTCGACGTCAGCGATACGCTGATCGCCTTCGATTCGGATTCGACCTACAGGCGCGCTTTGCTTGTCGGCTTCATCAACACCTTGGTTGTGGCTGCCGCCGGCATCGTCACCGCTTCGATTCTGGGCTTCCTGATCGGCATCGGCCGGCTGTCGCACAACTGGCTGATCCGCAAGATCTGCACGGTCTATGTCGAGCTGTTCCGCAACATTCCGCCGCTGCTCGTCATCTTCTTCTGGTATTTCGGCGTGCTTTCTGTGCTGCCGCTGCCGAAGGAGAGCATCGAACTGCCCTTCGGCTCCTTCCTCAACAGCCGTGGCTTCTATTTTCCGAAGCTGGTCTGGGGCGACGGATCGATGCTGGTCCCGGTGGCGCTGCTGCTCGGCCTTGCCATGTCCTGGTTCGTCGCCCGGCGTGCCAAGCAAAGGCAAATGGCCACGGGCGCGACATTTCCCGTGTTTTGGACGTCGCTGGCGCTGATCGTCGGCCTGCCGTTCCTGGCCTTGGTCGCGACGGGCTTTCCGCTCAGCTTCGACTTTCCGCAGAAGTCGACGTTCAACCTGACCGGCGGCCTGCAAATCAAACCGGAATTCCTGTCGCTGTACCTTGCCTTGTCGTTTTACACCGCAGCCTTCATCGCCGAGATCGTCCGCGCGGGCATCCGGGGCGTCAGCAGCGGACAGAGCGAGGCGTCCGCAGCACTTGGCCTCAGGTCCGCGCAGGCGCTTAGGCTGGTGGTGGTGCCGCAGGCTCTGCGCATTGTCATTCCGCCGCTGACCAGCCAGTTCCTCAACCTGACCAAGAACTCGTCGCTGGCGATCGCCATCGGCTATCCGGACCTGGTTGCGGTCGGCGGCACGGTGCTCAACCAGACGGGCCAGGCCATCGAGATCGTCGTCATCTGGATGGTCGTCTATCTCGGTCTCAGCCTGATCACGTCAGCCTTCATGAACTGGTTCAACGCCAAGATGGCGCTGGTGGAAAGGTAGGAGGCGGGCATGTCGCAAGATATCGGATACGTCCGCACCGAAATGGCGCTGCCACAGCCGGCGCCGCTTCGCGAGCGTGGGCCGCTGGCCTGGATGCGCAAGAACCTGTTTGCCAACCCGTTTGATTCGGTGTTGTCGATCGTGGGGTTTTTCATCGTGGCGATGATCGTGCCGCCGCTGTTCAACTGGGCCATCGTAAATGCCCAGTGGACCGGCACCGATCGAACGTTCTGCGCCACCGTGGCGCAGGGCGGCATCCAGCCCGACGGCTGGTCGGGCGCCTGCTGGGCGTTTGTCAAGGCAAAGTTCGGCCAGTTCATGTTTGGCCGTTATCCCCTGGACGAGCGCTGGCGCGTCATCCTGGTGGCGATCATGTTCGTGGCGCTGCTGGTGCCGCTGCTGGTTCCACGCATCCCGCGCAAGGGGCTCAATTCTGTCCTGTTCTTCCTGGTGCTTCCGGTCGTTTCCTACTTCCTGCTGATCGGTGGCGTGTTTGGCTTGCCGCATGTCGAGACCCCGCTCTGGGGCGGTCTGCTGGTGACGCTTACGCTGTCTTTTGTCGGCATCGTGGTCTCACTGCCTTTCGGCATCCTGCTTGCGCTCGGTCGGCGCTCCAAGATGCCGGTTGTGAAGATGCTCTGCGTCATCTTCATCGAGACGGTGCGTGGCGTGCCGCTGATCACGGTGCTGTTCATGGCAAGCGTCATGCTGCCGCTGTTCCTGCCGGCGGGCGTCTCGTTCGACAAGTTCCTGCGCGCGCTGATCGGGGTGTCGCTGTTCGCGTCGGCCTACATGGCCGAAGTCGTGCGCGGCGGCCTGCAGGCCATACCGAAAGGGCAGTACGAGGGCGCCGACTCGCTCGGTCTCAGCTACTGGCAGAAGATGGGCCTGATCGTGCTGCCGCAGGCGTTGAAGCTGGTCATTCCCGGCATCGTCAATACCTTCATCGGCATGTTCAAGGACACCAGTCTGGTCTACATCATCTCGATGTTCGACCTGCTCGGCGTCGTGCGTCAGAACTTCTCCGATGCGGCCTGGGCTTCGCCGCAGACTCCGGCTTCGGGGCTTGTCTTCGCAGCCCTTGTCTTTTGGATATTCTGCTTCGGCATGTCGCGCTATTCTATTTTCATGGAGCGCCGGCTCGACACCGGGCATAAGCGATAACGAACAACAAAAGGGAACGGCCCATGGCCATCGAAAACGCAGTCAGCGCCGACGAGATCAAGGTTGATCGGGCGAAGATGCATATCTCGGACACCGATGTCGCCATCGACATCGTCGGCATGCACAAATGGTATGGCGAGTTCAACGTGCTGAAGGACATCAATCTCAGGGTCATGCGCGGCGAGCGCATCGTCATCTGCGGTCCGTCCGGTTCAGGCAAGTCGACCATGATCCGCTGCATCAACCGCCTGGAGGAGCATCAGAAGGGCAAGATCATCGTCGACGGCAAGGAACTGACCAACGATCTCAAGAAGATCGACGAGGTCCGCCGCGAAGTCGGCATGGTGTTCCAGCACTTCAACCTGTTCCCGCACCTGACCATCCTCGAGAACTGCACGCTGGCGCCGATCTGGGTGCGCAAGACGCCGAAGAAGCAGGCCGAGGAGCAGGCGATGCACTTCCTGCGCCGGGTCAAGATCCCCGAGCAGGCCAACAAGTATCCGGGCCAGCTGTCCGGCGGCCAGCAGCAGCGCGTGGCGATTGCGCGGTCGCTGTGCATGAACCCGCGCATCATGCTGTTCGACGAGCCGACCTCGGCGCTCGATCCGGAAATGATCAAGGAAGTGCTGGAGACGATGGTCGGCCTCGCCGAAGAGGGCATGACCATGCTGTGCGTGACCCACGAGATGGGTTTTGCCCGCAAGGTCGCCAACCGGGTGATCTTCATGGACCAGGGCCAGATCGTCGAGGAGAACACGCCGGGCGAGTTCTTCGACAATCCGCGCCACGAGCGCACCAAGCTCTTCCTCAGCCAGATCCTGCACTAGGCTCGGCTGGAAAATTCCGCGAAGCCCGGTCGTATTTCGGCCGGGCTTTTTTGTTGGAACCCGCAAAGAGCAGCAGGGATGTAGAGTCGTTGCGAAGAGCAATACGTCTTCTAGGCATGCTTGCCCTGCTGGTTGCCGCCGGTGTGGCGCTCGGTACCCTGGTGCCGAGGCCGCTGTTCGGCGGCGCTGCGGCAGGCGATGCAACGTCGCGCCACATTCTCGTCTTCACCAACCCGATCCACACTGACATCGCTGTGCCGATCGATGATGGCGTGCTGGAAAAATTCGACTTCCTGCTGGATGCCGGCATTCAGGCCGACCTGCCGGCGGCGCGCTATCTGGTGTTCGGCTGGGGCAGCAAGGCCTTCTATATCGGCACGCCGACATGGTCGGAGCTGAAGCCCGCGCCTGTGCTTGCGGCGCTGACGCTCGACAACTCGGTGATGCATGTCGACCTGGCCGGCGAAATAGCGCTGCCGCAACCCACGGTCAGCCGGTTCGACATCAGCGAGGCAGGTTTTGCCTCCCTGCTCGACTTCATCGACGGCAGCTTCGAGCGGGGCAGTGCGGGCGTTCAACGCATTCCCGGGGTTGCGTACGGTGCCTATGACGGCTTCTTCGACGCCAACGGCAAGTTCAACGCGCTTGCCGGTTGCAACACCTGGACAGCCGCCGCCTTGCGCCAGGCCGGACTGACGACCGGCTGGTGGAACCCGCTGCCTGCGACGCTCAACTGGTCTCTTGGCCTCTACAACCGGCCGTCGTCTTTCCAGCCGGGCGGGGTCCAGCCGTAAAGCCAATCCATGTCGGCTGCGAGGCTGTCCGGCGACTTGAGCTTCAGGAACAGGTTGCGTGCCATCGCCACCGGCCCGGCGGCATGCCAGGCAAGGCGGTTGAGCGCGCCGCGCCGCGCCACTTTCCGCACGCGCGGCTTCCGCAGCATCTCCCACTGCGACAATGCGTTGGCAGTGTTGGGTCCAGAGGCAACGGCGTCGGCCAGGGTGAACGCATCCTCGATCGCCATAGCCGCGCCCTGGGCGGCGAAGGGCGTCATCGCGTGTGCGGCGTCGCCGATAAGGGCGATGCCGCTTGGCGCGGTCCAGGGCCGGGTCGGGTCGACGGCGTGCAAGGGCCAGACCGTCCATGGCCCGGATTCGTCGATCAGCCTGGACAGAGCAGGAGCCGTACCGCGCATGGCGCGTTTCAACGCATTGGCATCGGTCTCGCCCGACCATTGCTCGGCTATCGAGTTGCCCGGGGTGAATGCGGCGAGGTTGATCGCCGCCCCCGCCCGGATCGGGTAGGCGACGAGATGGAAGCCTGCGTGAAGATAGGTCGTCACCATGGCCGGGGAGCTCAGGGAGGCAAAATGCCGGCCGACGTCGCCATCGGCGGAAAGCGTCGTGCGCCAGGCCAGTTCGCCGGTGAAGCGGCTCTTTTCGTTGGGGCCGACAAGGCGCCGGCTCGACGACCAGACGCCATCCGCTGCAACCAGCAGCGCGGCCTGCTCGTGGGAGACGATGCCCGCTTGCGTGAGTGTTATCCTGTTGCCGCTTGCCTGTGCCTCGACCCCGCTGACGGTGGCGTCCGTCACGATCTCGATCAATGGGCTTTCCGACGCTCGTGCGAGCAGCGCGCTCTGCAGGTCGGCGCGGTGGGCGACCAGATAAGGGGCTTTCCAGCGGCGCTCTGCGGCAGCACCCAGCGGCACACGCGCCCGTTCGCTCAGGGTTGCAGCATCGCGCAATACCACCGCCTCCGGTCGTACGGTCGACGGGCTAACCAGGTCGAGCACGCCAAGACGGTCGAGGATGCGGGTTGCGTTGGGGGAGAGCTGGAGCCCCGCGCCGACTTCCTCAAGCGCCGGCGAGCGTTCGAAAACGCGAACGCTAAAGCCGTGTCTTGCAAAGGCGATTGCTGCAGTGAGCCCGGCAATGCCAGCTCCGGCAACCACTATCTGCCGCGATTGCATGACCGCGGCTTGCGGGTCAGGCTGCGCGGTCGACCACGTAGAGGCAGCCTTGCGGCAGCGTCTCGGTGGCCTTCAGCTTGGACGAGTAGCGATAGAGCGTCGAGCAATAGGGGCAGACCTTTTCGGCATCCGCACCCATGTCGAGGAACACATGCGGATGGTCGAAGGGCGGGTTGGCGCCCACGCACATGAATTCCTTCACGCCGATTTCGATCACGGCATGTCCAGCATCGTTCTGGAAGTGGGGGATGGAGCCGCCGGCCATGGTGTTTTTCCCTTCTGAGGAACTGCGCGCATGAATGCCATGGCGTCTTCGGCGCGTCCACAGGGCGCGCGACGCCGTTATTCGACAGCGTTTGTATCATAAGCAGCGGGTTTGCAAGATGCTGAAATGAAACTGTCGCAATTGCCTGTCAGAGGATAAGTTGAGCCGGATAAGCGGCGGAACGCGGCAGTGGGGAAGGTTTGCATATGAATCAGTTGAAGCCGGTCCATACCGATTTCGTCAACGACAAGTCGCCGACCGGCGCAATCGACGGCAACCCCGACCGCTTCGTCAATCGGGAGTTCTCCTGGTTGCAGTTCAACCGGCGCGTGCTCGAACAGTCGCAGAACCCGAACCATCCGTTGCTGGAGCGCGTCCGCTTCCTGTCGATTTCGGCCGGCAATCTCGACGAGTTCTTCATGGTCCGCGTCGCCGGTCTTGCCGGCCAGGTGCGCGAAGGCATCACCGTCCGCAGTGCCGACGGGCGCACCCCCGAACAGCAGCTCAATCAGCTGTTGCTCGAGGTCGAACGGCTTCAGGAAGACCAGCAGAAGAGCCTGTCGAGCCTGATGGAACTGCTCAAGCTCGAGGGTATCGAGAGCATAGCGGCGGCCGATCTCGGCAAGGACGAAAGGAAGTGGCTCGAGGACCACTTCATGGAGCAGATCTTCCCGGTACTGACGCCGCTGTCGATCGATCCGGCACATCCGTTCCCGTTCATTCCCAATCTTGGCTTCTCGATCGCGCTGCAGTTGCGTCATCGCAAGAGCGGCGAGGAGATGACGGCGCTGCTGCGCCTGCCGGTGGCGCTGAAGCGCTACATCAGGCTGCCGGACCGCAAGCGCTCGGTGCGTTTCATCCCGATCGAGGAGACGGTGAACCTGTTCATCGGTAAGCTTTTCCCCGGCTACGAGGTCAAGGGATCGGGCACGTTCCAGATCATTCGGGACAGCGATATCGAGGTCGAGGAAGAATCCGAGGATCTTGTGCGGCTGTTCGAGACCGCATTGAAGCGGCGTCGGCGCGGCTCGGTCATCCGCATCGAGTTCGACAGCCAGATGCCATCCCAACTGCGCGATTTCGTTGCCGGCGAACTGGGCGTTTCGGCGAGCCGCATCAGCGTCCTCAGCGGCCCGCTGGCCATCAGCCAGATTTCCGAGATCGTCGCCGTGCCGCGCGACGACCTGAAGTTCCCGCCCTTCAATCCGCGTTTTCCCGAGCGCATCCGCGAGCATCGCGGCGACTGTTTCGCTGCGATCCGCGAGAAGGACTTCGTCGTCCACCACCCCTACGAATCGTTCGACGTGGTGGTGCAGTTCCTGCGCCAGGCAGCGATCGATCCCGAGGTCGTGGCGATCAAGCAGACGCTCTACCGCACGTCCAACGACAGCCCGATCGTGCGCGCCCTTGTCGACGCCGCCGAGGCCGGCAAGTCGGTGACCGCACTGGTCGAGCTCAAGGCTCGCTTCGACGAGGAGGCCAACATCCGCTGGGCGCGCGATCTCGAACGCGCCGGCGTGCAGGTCGTGTTCGGCTTCCTGGAGCTCAAGACGCACGCCAAGATGTCGCTGGTGGTTCGGCGCGAGGACGGCCGCCTGCGCAACTACGTCCATCTCGGCACCGGCAACTACCACCCGATCACCGCGCGCATCTACACCGACCTGTCGTTCTTCACCACCGATTCGGCGATCGCGCGCGACGTGGCGCAGATCTTCAACTTCATTACCGGCTACGCCGAGCCGGCGGACGAGATGTGCATCGCCTTGTCGCCCTATACGCTGCGCAGCCGCATCCTCAAGCACATCGCTGACGAGGTCGAACATGCCCGCGCAGGCCGGCCGGCACAGATCTGGATGAAGATGAACTCGCTCGTCGATCCTGACGTGATCGACGCGCTTTATGACGCGAGCCGCAGCGGCGTCGAGATCGACCTCGTCGTACGCGGCATCTGTTGCCTGAGGCCGCAGGTGCCCGGACTGTCGGAGAACATCCGCGTCCGGTCGATCGTCGGCCGCTTCCTCGAGCACAGCCGCATCTATTGCTTCGGCAACGGCCACGGCCTGCCTTCGGACGAAGCCGTGGTCTATATCAGCTCGGCTGATCTGATGCCGCGCAACCTTGATCGCCGTGTCGAATGCATGATCCCGATCGCCACGCATTCGACCGTCCACGAGCAGGTGCTTGGCCAGGTGATGCTGGGAAACATCATGGACAACCAGCAAAGTTTCGAAGTATTGGCGGATGGTACCTCGCGCCGGGTGACGCTGGACGAGGGCGAAGAGCCATTCAACGCGCAGGAATATTTCATGACCAATCCGAGCCTGTCCGGACGGGGTGACGCGCTGAAGTCCCATGCACCCAAACGCATCGCCCAGTTCAAACGTCGCAAGAAGGCGGAGGCGGCGGCCAGCTGATGGCCGAGCTTTCGCAGGGCCGGCTCAAGGACCGCCGACCGCTGTCGATCATCGATATCGGCTCGAACTCCATACGTCTCGTCGTCTATGAGGGCCTGGCGCGCTCGCCGACCCTTCTGTTCAACGAAAAGATGCTGGCTGGCCTTGGCCGCGGCATCGTCTCGACTGGGAAGCTCGATCCGGAGGGCGTGACCCGCTCGATGGAAGAGTTCCGGCGCTTTCGCGCGCTGTCCGAGCAGTCGGGCGCGGAGAAGATGTATGTGCTGGCGACCGCTGCCGCCCGCGAGGCCATCAACGGTCCTGATTTCATCGAGCGCGCCGAGCGCGTGCTCGGCACCGAGATACAGGTGCTTACTGGCCGCGAGGAAGCGCATTTCTCGGCGCTGGGCGTGATCTCCGCCTTCCACCCCGCCGACGGCATCGCCGGGGATCTTGGCGGCGGCAGCCTCGAACTGGTCGACGTCAGGGGCGAGGACATCGGCGACGGCATCACGCTTCCGCTGGGCGGACTGCGTCTCCAGGACATGGCCAAAGGTTCGCCCGTCGTGGCAGCCAAGATCGCCCGCACCGAGCTGATGCGTGCCAAACTGCTCAAGGGCGGACAAGGCAGGACCTTCTATGCCGTTGGCGGCACCTGGCGAAACCTCGCCCGGCTGCACATGGGCGTCACCAACTATCCGCTGGAGGTGATGCATCACTACCAGCTCGACCCTGCCAGTATGATCCCGTTTCTCAAGCAGGTGGCACGCGGCGACGTCGAAAAGCTCAAGGGCATCGAGGGCGTGTCGAAAAACCGCCGCACGTTGCTCCCTTATGGTGCTGTGGTGCTTCAGGAAATCATCGCCGCGATGGAGCCATCGAAGATTGTCGTGTCGGCACTGGGCGTGCGCGAGGGCTTTCTGTTTTCGCTGCTCGATGAGGAAGTACGTCGATCCGATCCACTGATCTCGGCGGCCGAGGAACTGGCGGTCCTGCGCGCACGTTCTGTGCGCCATGCCCGTGAATTGACCGAGTGGACCAAGCAGGCATTCGCTGCCTTCGGCATCGATGAGACCGAGGAGGAGGCGCGATATCGCCATGCCGCCTGCCTGCTTGCCGACATCGGCTGGCGCGCGCATCCCGAATATCGCGGCCGGCAGTCGCTCAACATCATCGCGCACGCCTCGTTCATCGGAGTCGACCATCCCGGCCGTGCATTTCTGGCCCTGGCCAACCTTTTCCGCCATGACGGTGTCTTCAACGACAGCTTCGCACCCGAACTGAAGGAGCTGGCGACGCCACGCTATCTCGAACGGGCGCGCATCCTCGGCGCGATGATGCGCGTGGTTTATCTGCTCTCTGCCTCGATGCCCGGCGTCATGCCCAAGCTGCGCTGGGAAGACAGGGGCGGGGGCGTGCTGGCGCTGGTCATCCCCGCTGAATTTGGCCAGCTCTATGGCGAGCGTCCTGCGGGCCGGCTGGCACAACTCGCCAAGGTTACCGGCCGCAAGCTGGTGCTGGCGGTCGAGGACGGGCCAAGTACCTCGGTCAAATAGCCTGGCGTCGGAGCATGCGATCGAGCGAGATCGCCCCGGCGCCTGCCACTGATAGCGCCAGCAAGCCGCCTGCCGTGGCGATGTCCTTCATCAGCGCCTGCTGGTGCATGAAAAGCAGTGCCGGGTCGTCGCCACCCTGACCGTAGTGGCCGATGAAACCCGCAGACAGCGCGAACGCTGCAAGCAGTGGCGCGGCGATGCGGGTCTGGAAGCCGACCAGGACCAGCACGCCGCCAATCAGCTCGAACAGGCCGACACCCAACGCGACCAATGTCGGCAGCGGAAAGCCAAGTCCGGCAAAGTAGCTGGCGGCGCCGGCGACATTGGACAAGGTGCTGATGCCGGCCGGTACGAACAGTGCCGCAATCAGCAATCTCGCAAGCAGCAACGACGCGTTCCCGAGCATTGGCGCACCCTCGATGGTCCGCCGAGAATGCGCCCGCATTCTTGCAAAGTCACCACATCGCGCCGCGGCGGTATTGGCGCACAAAAAAGCCCGGGACAAGCCCGGGCCATTCCTTGGGAGGAATTTCTAAAACTTAGCTGCGACGGCCGTCGATCGACAGGGCGCCGGCGCCGAAGGCGGCGAGCACGAACAGGCCGCCGGCAATCGCCAGGTTCTTCTGCAGGAACATCATCTGGACCTGATCGGCAAAGTCGGTGTGGGCGATAGCAGTAGCGGCCAGCGTGAACACGCCGAGCAGGATGGCGGCGATGCGGGTCTGGAAGCCGACCAGGACGGCGATGCCACCGACCAGTTCAACCAGGCCGACAACGACCGTCGTTACGGTCGGAGCGGGCAGGCCGATGCTGGCAAACCAGCCGGCGGTGCCGGAAATGGCGGTCAGCTTGGCAAAGCCGGCGAGGATGAAGATGACCGAAAGCAGGACGCGGCCTGCCAGGATAAGGGCCGAGGCGTTGCCGCTGACGGCCTTTTCAGAAGCGATGGAAGCGTTGGACATTGGGGTGGGGCTCCGTTGAATTTCGATGCCCCACACCTAACGGATTTCGACTGTTCACTAAAGGTGCGAATGTGTCGACAGATCGTTCACTAATGGAATGAATTTGCGCTGGGTACCTCAACCCGGCCGGGTCATGTCCTCAGGACGGACGATGCGGTCGTAGTCCTCGGCGCTGACCAGGCCGGTGGCGAGGGCCTCCTCGCGCAGCGTGGTGCCGTTCTTGTGCGCGGTCTTGGCGATCTTGGCGGCGTTGTCGTAGCCGATGGTCGGCGCCAGGGCGGTGACCAGCATCAGCGAACGGTCGAGGGCAGCCTTGATGTTGTCCTCGCGCGCCTCGATGCCGACGACGCAGTTGTCGGTGAACGAGACCGCAGCGTCCGCCATCAACTGCACCGATTGCAGGAAGTTGTAGGCCATGACGGGGTTGTAGACGTTGAGTTCGAAATGGCCCTGGCTGCCGGCAAAGGTAAGTGCTGCGTTGTTGCCGAAGACCTGGACGCAGACCTGGGTCAGCGCCTCGCACTGGGTCGGGTTGACCTTGCCCGGCATGATCGACGAGCCGGGTTCGTTTTCGGGCAGCGCCAGCTCGCCGAGGCCCGAACGCGGGCCCGAGCCGAGGAAGCGGATGTCGTTGGCGATCTTGAACAGGGAGGCGGCGGCCGCGTTGATGGCGCCGTGCGAGAAGACCATCGAGTCGTGTGCGGCAAGCGCTTCGAACTTGTTCGGCGCTGTGACGAAAGGCAGGCCGGTGATGGCCGCGATTTGCTCGGCCACCTTCTCGGCAAAGCCGATCGGCGCGTTGAGGCCTGTGCCGACCGCGGTGCCGCCCTGGGCCAGTTCCTGCAGGCCCGGCAGTGTCAGTTCGATGCGCTTGATCGACGAGGCGACCTGCGCGGCATAGCCGCCGAATTCCTGGCCCAGCGTCAGTGGCGTTGCATCCTGGGTGTGGGTGCGGCCGATCTTGATGATATGGTCGAATTCGCGTGCCTTCTTGTCGAGGGCGGCATGCAGGTGCTTCAGCGCCGGCAAGAGGTCGTGGACGATGCGCTCGGCGCAGGCGATATGCATGGCCGTCGGGTAGGTGTCGTTCGACGACTGGCTCATGTTGACGTGGTCATTGGGATGGACCGGCTTCTTCGAGCCCATCTCGCCGCCCAGCATTTCGATGGCGCGGTTGGAGATCACCTCGTTGGCGTTCATGTTCGACTGCGTGCCCGAGCCGGTCTGCCAGACGACGAGCGGGAAATGGTCGTTGAGCTTGCCGTCGATGACTTCCTGGGCGGCTGCCACCACGGTGTTGCCGACCTTGGGGTCGAGGCGGCCAAGCGCCATGTTCGCTTCGGCGCAGGCGCGCTTGACGATGCCCAGTGCGCGCACGACGGAGAGCGGCTGCTTTTCCCAGCCGATCTTGAAATTGCCCAGAGAGCGCTGCGCCTGCGCGCCCCAATAGCGGTCGGAAGCGACCTCGATCGGTCCGAAGGTGTCGGTCTCGGTTCTGGTCTTCTGGGCTGTCACGATCAGGTCTCCGAAAATGTCGTTGCGGGCAACGGCCTATCGCGTTGCACCCAAGGCATCAAGCGGAGAATGGTCCGGTCGGGAAAGCTAATCGGTTCAAGTTGGAAGTCATTTCAGCTGTAACGCTCCGGGCATGAAAAAAGGCGGCCCAGCCGCCTCGTTTCCTATCGGTGCGCGTGGTTCACAGCGCCTTCTTGATCTTCTCTTTGGTATCGCCATAGGCCTTCTGCACCTTGCCGACGATCTTCTCGGCGGTGCCCTTGGCCTGGGTTTCCTTGTTGCCGCTGGCTTTGCCTGCTGCTTCCTTGACGGAGCCGGCAACCTGCTTGGCAACGCCCTTGACCTGGTCCTTGTTCACCATTTCGCATCTCCTGTGGCTGGTGCGACCTTCAACGCCCGGAACCGCCAAGGGTTCCGGCCGCCGATCCGTTGCGAGGGCATATCGATCCGGTTAGGTTCAGGCGGAAATCGAGTGCCAAGGGGGAGTTGCATGCGATTGGCATTTGGTCGTGTCCTTGCGATCGCTGCAGGTCTGTTGTCCGCGGGCTGCGTCGCGGACGATGTCGGCCCGATAAATGTCCTCACTTCGCAGGTCGGGCTTGCATCGCCGGAGTTCATCCCCGATCCCGGCGACGACGGCTCGACTGTGGTCGGGCTGGCGTTCTCCGGCGGCGGCACGCGCGCTGCGGCCTTCGCTTATGGCGTGCTGCGCGAACTCGACGACATGGTCATCGACGAGACCCCGGTCAGGCGCAGCCTCGCCGACGACATACGCATGATTTCGGGTGCCTCGGGCGGCGCGGTCGCCGCATCCTATTTCGGCTACAAGGGCAGGGACGACTATCGCGACTTCCGCGAAAAATTCCTCATCCAGAATGCCGAAGCCAATCTCAGGAAGTCGACTCTGTCGCCGGTAAACCTGATCCGCGCGCTCAATGGCGGGGTCAACGACCGCAATGGCTTTGCCAAATGGCTCGACGACAATCTCTTCAACGGCGCGACCTATGAGGATTTCAGGCGGCCGGATGGCCCGATCGTCTGGATCAATGCTTCCGACATCTACAATCGCACGCCGTTCTTGTTTACCTATGACACCTTCGCCGCCCTGTGCAGCGATCTGGACAAGGTCCGGCTTGCCGACGCCGTTGCGGCTTCGGCCGCCGTACCCGTCGTCTTCGCTCCGGTCGTTGTTTCGGCCCTCAAGCCGGATTGCGGCTACCGCCAGCCGGAATGGCTGAGCCGGGCGCTCGCCGATCCCGATGCATCGGTCAGGCTCAAGGCCTATGCCGGCGCCATCCGGTCCTACCACGAGACCGACAGCCTGGATTACGTCAAGCTGCTCGACGGCGGGCTGACCGACAATCTCGGCATCACCGGCTTTACCATCGAGCGTTCAGCCGCCGGCACGCCCTACGGCCCGCTTTCGCCGGCTGCCGCGGTCAAGCTGCGCAAGCTGCTGTTCATCGTGGCGGACGCCGGCCGCGCTGCAGAGGTCAACTGGGGCGACACGATCAGGGGCCCAAGGCTTGGCAATCTGCTCGAAGCGGTCACCGAGACGACCATGGCGGCCTTGGTGCGCGACCAGCTCGACGCGCTCACATTCGCTGTCGGCGAATGGCGTGGCGAACTCATCCGTTATCGATGCGGCCTGTCTGCCGAAGCGGTGCGGCGTCACCGCGGCACCTTGGCCGGCTGGAATTGCAGGGATGTGCAGTTGGTGGTCGAGCACCTTTCGTTCGGCGATCTCGACCCGTCGCAGCAGGCCAAGCTCAACCGCGTGCCGACACGGTTGAGCTTGCCGGTCGATCAGGTCGACCTGACGATCGCGGCCGGCCGCGAGGCACTTCGGGTCAATGGCCCGCTGCAAAGGGCTGTCGCCGAGATCCGCATGTCGGCGGGTGTTCGCGAACCGCTGGCGATGGCATCTGGCACGCGCTGATCGCTCCAGGCACAAAGCTGGCCGTTCACAGGCACAATAGAGAACGCCTCCCGCACCTGTTGAAGTGCTGGAGGCGTCCTATTTGTCCTTTGGTTTTCCTTCAGGATTGCTCCATCCGGACGTGCCTCGGACAGGTTCAAAACGTCGACATCCGGAAAAGGTTCCGCCTGATTGTAAATTTCTTCTGGAATCTTTGACGCAAAGAAAAAGGGCGCCCGAAGGCGCCCTTTCCGTAAGCTTGAGCCAGATGGCTGGATTAGAAATCCATGCCGCCCATGCCGCCCATGCCGCCGCCGCCCATGCCGCCAGGCATGCCGCCGCCAGCCGAGTCCTTCTTCGGAGCTTCGGCGATCATGGCTTCGGTGGTGACGAGCAGGCCGGCAACCGAAGCTGCGTCCTGCAGAGCGGTACGAACGACCTTGACCGGATCGACGATACCGAAGGCGATCATGTCGCCGTATTCGCCGGTCTGGGCGTTGTAGCCGAAGGTAGCCGTCTTGTTCTCGAGGATCTTGCCGGCAACGATCGAAGCCTCGGCACCAGCGTTCGAAGCGATCTGGCGGGCCGGAGCCTGCAGAGCGCGACGGACGATGTTGATGCCGGCGGCCTGGTCGGAGTTCTCGCCGGTCGCCTTGATGGCGAGCGAAGCGCGCAGCAGAGCCACGCCACCGCCAGGAACGATGCCTTCTTCAACAGCGGCGCGGGTTGCGTTCAGCGCGTCGTCGACGCGGTCCTTGCGCTCCTTGACCTCGATCTCGGTCGCACCGCCGACGCGGATGACGGCAACGCCGCCTGCCAGCTTGGCGAGACGTTCCTGCAGCTTCTCCTTGTCGTAGTCCGACGTGGTCTCTTCGATCTGCTGCTTGATCTGGGCGACGCGGCCCTGGATCTCTGCCTTCTTGCCGGCGCCGTCGACGATGGTGGTGTTCTCCTTGGAGATCGACACCTTCTTGGCGCGGCCGAGCATGTTGAGGCCGACGTTCTCGAGCTTGATGCCGAGGTCTTCGGAGATGACCTGGCCACCGGTCAGGATGGCGATGTCTTCCAGCATGGCCTTGCGGCGATCGCCGAAGCCCGGAGCCTTGACGGCAGCGATCTTCAGGCCGCCACGCAGCTTGTTGACGACGAGCGTGGCCAGAGCCTCGCCTTCGACGTCTTCCGAGATGATGAGCAGCGGCTTCGAGGTCTGCACGACGGCCTCGAGGACCGGCAGCATGGCCTGGAGGTTCGACAGCTTCTTCTCGTGCAGGAGGATGTAGGCGTCTTCGAGGTCAGCAACCATCTTGTCGGGGTTGGTGACGAAGTAGGGGCTGAGGTAGCCGCGGTCGAACTGCATGCCTTCGACGACTTCAAGCTCGGTCTCGGCGGTCTTGGCTTCTTCAACCGTGATGACGCCTTCGTTGCCGACCTTCTGCATCGCTTCCGCGATCATCGAGCCGATTTCCTTCTCGCCGTTTGCCGAGATGGTGCCGACCTGCGCGACTTCTTCCGAAGTCTTGATCTTCTTCGAGCTCTTGACGAGGTGGGTGACGACTTCAGCCACGGCCAGGTCGATGCCGCGCTTCAGGTCCATCGGGTTCATGCCGGCGGCAACGGCCTTGTGGCCTTCCTGAACGATCGACTGGGCCAGAACGGTCGCGGTCGTGGTGCCGTCGCCGGCAATGTCGTTGGTCTTCGAAGCAACTTCGCGGACCATCTGCGCGCCCATGTTCTCGAACTTGTCTTCAAGCTCGATTTCCTTGGCGACGGTGACGCCGTCCTTGGTGATGCGCGGGGCGCCGAACGACTTGTCGATGACGACGTTGCGGCCCTTGGGGCCGAGGGTCACCTTGACCGCGTCGGCGAGGATGTTGACACCGCGCAGCATGCGCTCGCGGGCGTCGCGGGAGAATTTTACTTCCTTGGCAGCCATTTTAAGCTCCTCGATGGGCCTTGGAGGCCCGAATTTCAGATTGGATGGTGCGGATGGGTGGCGATTAGCCGATGATGCCCATGATGTCGGATTCCTTCATGATCAGAAGGTCTTCGCCATTGAGCTTCACTTCGGTGCCCGACCACTTGCCGAACAGCACGCGGTCGCCAGCCTTGACGTCCAGCGGAACGAGCTTGCCGGCTTCATCGCGCGCGCCAGAGCCGACGGCGACGATTTCGCCTTCCTGCGGCTTTTCCTTGGCCGTATCGGGGATGATGATCCCGCCGGCGGTCTTGGATTCGGATTCGACCCGGCGAACGACCACGCGGTCATGAAGCGGGCGGAACTTCGACTTTGCCATTTGAACTTCCTCGGTGGACTGTTGAGAACCCTCGGTCCGGTCTGGCCGGACTTGGTTAGCACTCACTTCAGGCGAGTGCTAACGTGACGGTGAGATAGTCTGTCGCCCTTTTACTGTCAAGGGAACGACAGCTTCACGACAGCCAGATTTCGGCGAATTAGGCGCGTGCCTGGGCGATGGCCTTGCGGAAGTCGTCGGCCGTCATGCCACGCTTGTACAGCGACTTGCCGATCAGGAAGCCAGGGGTGCCCTTGAGCTGGAAGGCTTTGGCCTGCTCTTCGGTTCGCGTCAGCAGGCTGACGAAGATATCCTGTCGCGCGCCGAGTTCGTTCCGGGCCAACTCGACGTCGATGCCGGCATCGCTGAGAAGATTGGCGGTGCTGCGAAAGGTCAGGCGCTCGTTGGCCGTCATCAGCGTCTTCACGGCCTCGGCGTAACGCCCCTGGCTGTGCGACGCCAGCGTCAGGAGCGCTGCGTTGCGGGAAACCTGCCCGAAGATCGGCCAGTCGCGGAGCACGAGTCGAATGTTGCCGTCCTCGGCCATTACTTTCGACAGTTCGATGTAACTCAGCTTGCAGTAGGGGCACTGGTAGTCCGTATACTCGACTACGGTGACGTTGCCATCCGGATTGCCCAGCGCAGGGATGTCGGGGTCGAAGGCGACTTCCTCCACCGTCGGCAGAGGCGCGGCCCAGAGCGGCAAGGGTGCCAAGACGCCCATGCCGGCAAGGGCTTTCAGGAGATAGCGCCGGTTCGGCGGCGGGTTTTGCATGCAATCGGTCCCGTGGCGTGTGGTCCTTTTCGTAAACGATGTGCGGCCGTGATTAACAGGGGCCTAATCGTCGCGCGGGCGCCTATGCCAGGCGTAACATTAGTCCTTGAATGGTAAGCATGCTTATAATATATGCCGCTCATGAAAAATGACGGTACCGAAAGGCTGGGTTTCCTCATCCATGACGCGGCGCGCCTGATACGGCGCAATTTCGAGCAGCGCGGCAGTGAGTTCGGGCTGTCGGCAGCGCAATGGCGACTGCTCGTCAGGCTGGTCAAGGATGAGGGTGTGGCGCAGGCGCGCCTTGCCGAACTTCTCGAAATCGAGCCGATCAGCGTGTCGCGGCTGCTGGACCGCATGGAGGCGGGCGGCTGGATCGAGCGCCGGCAAGGCGCCTCCGATAGGCGTGTGCGCATGATTTTCCCTACCGAAAGGGCACTTGAGGCCTTTTCCAAGGTCAAGGCCGTTGCGGGTGAGGTCTACGAGCGAGCGCTGAGCGGACTTTCCGACGAAGAGCGCCTCGCCACGGTCCATGCCTTGCGTACCATAGTCGACAACCTTTCCGCGGGCGAACCCGCCGATGCGAATTGTTTGAGAGAGAAGACGAAATGAACGCGGTGGCGAAAGTGAACGAAGACAGCGCAAAGGTCGAACTCGCGGCGGCAAGCCAGCTTCCGCCGGCAGCGCCCGCACCGGCGCCGAAGAAGCGTGGACGCTTGATGCTGATGGCTGCACTGCCATTGGCCTTGGTGGTCGGTGGCGGCTATTTCTGGGTGACCGGCGGCCGCTATCAGGAAACCGAAAACGCCAATCTGCGCCAGGCCAGGGTGAACATTGCCTCGGAGGCGGCCGGTCGGATCGTCAAGGTCGACGTCGCCGACAATACTGCCGTGAAGGCTGGCGACGAGCTGTTCCAGGTCGATCCCGAGCCTTACCGGATCGCGCTGGCCCAGGCCGATGCCGCACTTGCGGCTGCACGGCTCAATGTCGAGCAGCTTCGTGCCGGCTATAGCCAGGCCGTGGCACAGGAGCGTGTAGCGGCCAGCGGTCTCGATTACGCCCAGGCGCAGTTCGATCGCAGCAACGGGCTCGTCACCAAGGGCGTGAACACCAAGTCGTCCCTGGACGAGGCCCGCATGGACCTCGACAAGGCCCAGGAACAGCACAGCGCTGCCGTGCAGGGCATCGTCAGCGCCAAGGCGGCGCTCGGCGGCAACCCGGACATCGAGGCCGACCAGCATCCCACGGTGCTGTCGTCGCTGGCAGCACGCGACAAGGCAGCTTTCGATCTGGCCCAGACGACGGTGCGTGCTCCCGCGGATGGCGTGGTCTCGCAGGCAGCATCCTTCAAGATCGGCCAGTATGTCGGCGCCGGAACCGCACTGTTCAGCCTGGTCGAGACCGGCGACACCTGGGTAGAGGCCAATTTCAAGGAAACGCAGCTGACCCATATCAAGCCGGGCCAGGAGGCGGAGATCGTGCTCGACACCTATCCGGACCGTACCTTCCGGGGCACGGTCGAGGCGATCGGCGCGGGCACCGGCGCGGAATTCTCGCTGCTGCCGGCACAGAACGCCACCGGCAACTGGGTCAAGGTGACCCAGCGCATTCCGGTGCGCGTCAAGGTCGATACCGCCGACGGCGGGCTGGCCATGCGCACGGGCATGAGCGCAACCGTGTCGATCGACACCGGTGTCTCGCGCGGCTTTGGCAGCATCTTCGGCCACGCGGTGGCAGCGGAATAACACCCCACCAAGGGTGCGCATAAAGTCCAGGATCGAGCCGGCCGCCATATGCGGCCGGCCCTCCGGTTTTCCGGTCGCCGCTTGACGACCACAAGGTCCCAAAGGTTGGTCGAATGAGCCAGGCAGCCGCAAAGTCTCTCACCGATGTGCCGCATCGCGGATTGATCACCGTCGCCATCATGCTTGCGACGGTGATGCAGGTGCTCGACACCACCATCGCCAACGTCGCGCTGCCCTCGATGGTCGGCGACCTCGGCGCCTCCCAGGACACGATCAACTGGGTGCTGACGTCCTACATCGTCGCCGCCGCCATCATGACGCCGCTGACCGGCTGGATGTCGGATCGCTTCGGCCGCAAGGAACTGTTCCTCGTTTCGGTGGTCGGCTTCACCATCATGTCGATGCTCTGCGGCGTAGCCTGGAGCCTGGAGTCGATGGTGCTGTTCCGCGTCCTGCAGGGCGTGTTCGGCGCGGCGATCGTGCCGCTCAGCCAGACCTTCCTGCTCGACATCAACCCCAAGGAACGCCACGGCCAGGCAATGGCCATGTGGGGCGCCGGCATCATGGTCGGCCCGATCATCGGCCCGACGCTTGGCGGCTGGCTGACCGAGAGCTTCAACTGGCGCTGGGTGTTCTTCATCAACCTGCCGGTGGGCATCGTCGCCTTCATGGGCTCGGCCGCCTATCTGCCGGCAGTGGTCAAACGCCTGCGCGGTTTCGATTTCTTCGGCTTCGCCATGCTGTCGCTCGGCGTTGGCGCGTTCCAGCTCATGCTCGACCGTGGCGGCGAAGTCGACTGGTTCTCGGCTGTCGAGATATGGATCGAGCTTGGGCTCGCCATCACCGGTTTCTGGGTCTTCGCCGTGCACATGGCGACGTCCAAGAATACGTTCCTCGACCCCAAGATATTCACCGACCGCAATTTCGTGACCGGGCTGGTGTTCATCTTTGTCATTGGTGTCATCCTGCTCGCCAGCCTGGCGCTTTTGCCGCCGATGCTGACGCGCATCTATGGCTATCCCACCATCACCACCGGCCTGGTCATGGCGCCGCGCGGCGTCGGTACGATGGTCGCGATGCTGCTCGTCGGGCGGCTGGTACGGCTGGTCGACAACCGCTACCTGGTTGTCGCGGGCCTGCTGCTGACGGCGATCTCGCTCTATTACATGACCGGTTTCACGCCGCAGATGGATGCCTTCCTGATCGTCTCGACCGGCGTGATCCAGGGGCTTGGGCTGGGCCTGGTGTTCGTGCCGTTGTCGACGGTGGCATTCGCGACGCTGGAGCCGCGACATCGGACCGATGCCGCGAGCCTGTTCAGCCTCGTCCGCAACATCGGCTCCTCGATCGGCATCTCGATTGTCACGGTGCTGTTGACGCGTAACGTTCAGATCAACCACGCCGAGCTGTCGGCCAACATCACGCTCTTCAACCCCAACCTGATGGCGCTGTCGCCGGGCGCTGCCGCCGGCAACCCGGCCGCCTTGTCGCAGGTCGACGGCCTAGTCAACATCCAGTCGCTGATGATTTCCTACATCGACGATTTCAAGCTGATGATGATCGTCTCGCTCTGCGCCATCCCCCTGGCGTTGCTGCTACGCAAGCCGAAGGCGCAGGCCGCCGCCGGTGCACCGGCTGCACATATGGACTGACATGAAAAAGGCGCCCGTCCGCGAGGGAGGGCGCCTTTTGTCCGTCGGTGACAGTCTGCGTCAGCTGACGATGCGCAGGTTGGACAGCTCGTCCGCGATTTCCTTGAAGACCTGCATCAGGGTGTCGCCGGTGGCATTCCAATACAGCTTCTTCCCAACCGTCGTGCGGGAATAGGACGCACAATTCTTGAGAGCGGCGATAGCCTTCTTCTCATCGCTCTTGGCTTCGGTGAGATCCAGGGAGACGGTCATGACGATAATGCTGTCGTTGCCTTCGCCTTGGTCATTGCGGGCACTTGTTCCCTTGGCTTTGGTGCAGACCTGCTGCATCTGCTCGTCCATCGCGGCTTGGTAGTTCTCGCTGGTGTAGGTGGACTTGCCGACAGCGGAACTGGTGTCCATGAAGATGCGGCTGGTGCCGCTGCCATTGTAGCCCTTGCCCGTGTAGCCATATGCCGCATATGTCGATTTGTTGCCGGCAGGATCGGCACTTCCAAGGTCGCCATAGGTATTGGCGCCGTCGGTGAGCACGATGACGACCTTGTCATTTCCCCTCTCACCGTCCGCCCTGCCTTCGGTGAAGGGGGCTCCGCTCGAGACAACACGCCAGCCCCAAGCAGTGCCTTCAGGCACGTTGGTGTTGCCGCTTGGCGTCATCTCGTCGATCGCGGCCTTGATCTGCTGCTTCTCGTCCGCCTTGCTGACATCCCGCAACGGGGTGATCGGGTTTGTCGTGCAGGAGTAATTTGGCCCGTTGCCCTTCTTGGGAGGGTCGGCATCGAAGGGACGAATATCGAAGTACTTCGTCATGTTCTTTTGACGGGAGCGATTGTTGGTCAGTGTGTCGGAACCCTCGATGCCATCGTTCCACCAATTGTTGACCGCGTTGCGGTCGTCTGGGGTGCTGTCCGTCTCGGTTGCCCAATTGTCGCCAGGCTCGTCGGTCGCGAACATCGGCACGAAGAGTGTCGCAGCATTGCTCGTGCTGGGAGTGACATCGTTGTTGTTGTAGGGGGCTGGCCGCGCCTCGACACAGCCTTGCCAGGTCGCGAAAGGCCCGGGAATATCGACGTTGTATCCCTCGATCTTCCAGTCATATGTCTGGCATTTGCCGTTTTTCTTCTTCACGCAGACCCATTCGCGGCTGGTCTCGACGAACTCGCGCGCCACGACTTTCTCGGTGTCCATGTAAAGCGAAAACCGTGTCAGCGGGGTGTCCTCTGTTTCACCCCAGCCGTTGCCCCGCTTGTACCAGACATCGCCCGTCTTTTCGGCGTACTTGTTTGATGCGTTCAATGTAGACCAGTCGAAATTCTCGTGATGGACCGGCGAGATTCCGTCGACATCCATCCATGACTGGTTCGCATTGGTGGGGCTGACATTGACCGAGGCCGCAAAGGGCACAAGCCCAAATTGAACCGGCTTGTCGATCTGTTTCATCTGCAGGGCTTGCATAGCCAGAGTGTCGACAAGCTGCTTGGATGCGTTTTTCAGCAAGTCGATGCGTTTCTGGCCGGTGCCAGATCCGAGGTAGCTCATCGATCCCGAGTTATCGAGCACCAGAGCTACTTCCAGCGTGTTCTTCAGGCGGATGCCCGATCGGACGACAAAGTTCAGGTCAATGTCACTGCTGGACTTGCCTATCAGCGCGGCTGCAGCAGGCAGGAAATATGGCTCATATTTGAGCGTGGACTCCATTTCCAAGGTTCCGCCGCCGAATTCGGCGTTCGGAAGCGTCACCTTCAGCGGGGCGTTGGCAGGTTTGACCGAGCCGAGATTGTTGTTGAAGAAATCGGTGGCATAAGCCTTCAATTGGTCGTCCGTCGGCTGTTCGCCCGGCTTGCCATCGAGAATTCGCCGCGCAACCGCCATGCCGGCAGCATCGAGTGCGTTGCGCACCACCTCGCGCTGTCGCGACACTTCCGCGTAATCGATGGCAAGCGCCAGCGCGCCCATGATCGGCACCATCGCTGCGACCGTCAGAATGGCATAGCTGCCGCGCGTATCCTTCAGGAATTTGCGGATCATTGGATTGCTTCCCCAAGCTCAACCTAGGGACGATCTCATGAAATCCTTAAATTTGCGGTTCTCGAAATCGCGAGAAATATGAGTGATTGCTTAGTAAAGCGATAACCAATGTGCCTGCGGGCGAACTGCGGTTTCGTCGGTGTTGGGACGTCATGCCGCGAAAGCTGGTGACAGGCAGGGCTGGTTCGGATAATTCCGGGCTTCCTGGCCGCTCGGCCAAAACTCCCCCTTTGGGAACGATCGAAGGACAGACAATGGCGGGTTTGCCGCAATCAATCGCGTCGCTCGAAGCCCTCACGGGCCGCTACTCGGCCCTGCTGTGCGACGTCTGGGGCGTCATCCACAATGGTGTGCACGCTTTCCCGGAAGCAGCGGCAGCGCTTGAGGCGGCACGCGCGAAGGGTGTGGCCGTCGTGCTCATCACCAACGCACCGCGCCCGCGCGACGGTGTCATCGTACAACTGGCGAACCTCGGCGTGCCGACTTCCGCTTGGGATCGCGTCGTCACCTCGGGTGACGTGACGCGCGACCTGATCAGCTCCGGGCCGCGCCGCGTCTTCCATATCGGGCCTGAGCGCGACTTCCCGATCTATGACGGTCTCGATGTCGATCTGGTCGAGGAGTTCGAGGCGTCCGTCGTGGTCTGCACCGGGCTTTTCGACGACGAGACCGAAACGCCCGACGACTATGCCGAGATGCTGCGGCGCCTGCGGGCCCGCAACCTGCCGTTCATCTGCGCCAACCCTGATATCGTGGTCGAGCGTGGTCACGAACTGATCTGGTGCGCTGGAGCGCTGGCGCGTGACTATGGCCAGCTTGGCGGTCGTACGCTGGTTTCGGGCAAGCCGCACCGGCCGATCTATGAGGCGGCACTCGCCGCTGCCGGCGAAGTACTCGGCCGCGAGGTCAAGGCATCCGAAGCGCTTGCCATCGGCGACGGCATGTTCACCGACGTCAAGGGTGCCGCCGACAACGGCGTCGACGTTCTTTATGTCTCGGGCGGCATTCACGCCCGCGACTATGGCGATCCACTGGCACCCGATGCCGACAAGCTTGCAGCGTTTCTCGACAAGCATGGTTACGCACCGGTGGCCACCATTCCAAGGCTTCGGTAGGCGAAACGATGGAACAGGCCTTTCTTCGCGTGTCAGGTGAGGAAGCAGTGCCGGATTGGCTGCGCGGCGGCGTCGTTGCCATAGGCAATTTCGACGGCATCCATCGCGGCCACCAGGCGGTGCTGGAACGCGCGCTGGAAGAGGCGCGCCAGCGCGGCGTGCCGGCACTGGTGCTGACTTTCGAACCGCACCCGCGAAAGGTCTTCCGGCCTGATGTGCCGCTGTTCGTGCTGACGCCGCCGCATGTCAAGGCGCGGCTGATCGAGGCGCTTGGCTTCGCCGGGGTCATCGAGCGGCCTTTCACGCGCGAATTTTCCGGCCTCTCCGCCGAGGACTTCGTCATCGCCATACTGGAGCAGCAGCTTGGTATCAGCCACGCGGTGACCGGCTTCGATTTCCACTTCGGCAAGAACCGCCAGGGCGGCCCGGCCTTCCTGATGGCAGCGGGCGAACGCCACGGTTTTGGGGTGACGCTGGTCGACGCCTTTCGCGACGAGGGCACCGAGATCATATCGTCAAGCCGTATCCGCGAACTGCTGGCCGAAGGCGAGGCGGCGGAGGCGGCCGGCTTGCTCGGCTATCGCTACACGGTCGAGGCCGAGGTCGTGGGCGGCGCGAAATTGGGCCGCACGCTGGGATTTCCGACAGCCAACATGCGGCTGTCGTCCGAGGCCGGGCTCAAGGAAGGCATCTATGCCGTTCGCTTCCGCTGTGCCGATGGCACGCTACATGACGGCGTTGCCAGCTTCGGCCGCCGCCCGACTGTCGATGACCATGGCGCGCCGCTGCTGGAAACCTTTGTCTTCGACTTCACCGGCGATCTCTATGGTGAGATCGCCTCGGTGTCGTTCTTCGGCTACCTCAGGGGCGAGGTGAAATTCGAAGGCCTCGACGCACTGGTTGTCCAGATGAAGCGCGACGAAGCCGAGGCGAGGGCGCTGCTCTCCGGCGTGCGCCCTCTCTCGGAGCTTGATCGGGCGATCGCCTTCTAGGCGCCTTTCCTCAGCCCCAGGCCGAAGGCGATGTAGGTGATTCCCTGGAACATCAGGTCGACGGCCAGGAAGATGCCGAGGATGATGAGGCTGTTGACCGGCCAGCCTGCGGCGATGACAAGGCCTGCCAGCACGGTGACGACACCGGCTGCGACGATCCAGCCCCAACTGGCCAGAGCCGACTTGCCCTTGATGCCCATCCAGATTCGCATCAGTCCCGAGGCGACGAGGCTGGCGGCAAGCAGCAGTGTCAGGATGGCCGAGGTCAGCACCGGGTTGACGAAGGCGAGCCAGCCGGCGACGACATAGAGGACGCCGCCAAGCAGCCACCAGAAGAAGCTGCCCCAGCTCTTCACGCCGAACGCGTGGATGATCTCGATCACGCCCGCCACGATCATCAGCGATCCGACGAAGAATACCGACACTACGGTGGCGACCAGAAGGTTGCCGGCCGCAATGATGCCGAGCGCCAGCACGAGCACGCCAAGCGCGACGAACCAGCCCCATTTCGAGCGCATTTCGGCGAGGTTGCCCTGGGGCATTTGATCGGAAGTTGCCATCGATCCCGTCTCCTTGAATTGAACAATTTTCAACAACGGTGGCGTCGTGCCGGTTTCGGAGGCTAGTCTTGGCAACCGAGTCGGTCCAGTGGCGGGCAACCTGGGAGGGAAATAAACGTCAGTGCGAACGAACGAACTTAATTCAAATTTTACGTTGTTGGCGTCACACCGATTGTTCCTGGCGATTGGTTTCGTAGCGTACGCGGGGTTGTGATGAGGTCTATCGGTCGTATTTCGGCAGCGGTTTCCGTTCTTGCCTTGGTCAATGGACCGGCGATGGCCGGCGAGGGCGCTTTCGGCTTCCTTTCCGGCGACTGGTACCTGACGCTCGGCGCCACTGGCATGGTCGCGCCCAGCTTCGAAGGCTCCAAGAAATACATGTTCTCCGCCCAGCCGATCATCTCGCTCGGCAAGGCTGGCAGCGAGACGCGCTTTTCCTCGCGCAATGACAATATTTCCCTGGCCTTGATCGACGGCGGCGGCGTGCGTGCCGGTCTCAACGGCAAGATCATCTTCGGCCGCGATGCCGAGGACGAGCTCCAGGGGCTCCACGATGTTCGCTGGGGCGGCGAAGTCGGCGGCTTCTTCGAGTTCTATCCGACCGACTGGGTGCGTGCCCGGGCCGAAGTGCGCCACGGCATCCGCGCTCATAGCGGCATTGTCGCCGACGTTGCTGTCGATGCCTTCCACGATGTGACGCCGACGATCCGTGTTTCCGGCGGGCCGCGCGTTTCTTTTGCCACTGACGACTATTTCGACACCTACTACGGGGTCAGCGCGCAAGAAGCGGTGGCATCAGGCATCAGCCAGTATGATCCGGGCAGCGGCATGAAGTCGGCGGGCGTCGGCGGCGCGATCACCTGGAAGGCGACCGACAACATAACCGCCAGCCTGTTCACCGAGTATTCGCGACTGATGGGGCCGGCGGCAGATTCGACCATCGTCAAGGAGCGTGGTTCGCGCGATCAGCTGACGGTTGGCGTCTCGACCAGCTACCGCTTCGACTTCAACCTTTGAATTCGGGCGAATTAGACGCTTTATTCCGCGTCGCGCCTCCGCTAAAAGCGCGGCCATGAGATTTCTCGCGCCTATCTTCGCGACTTCGATACGAATTATGGGCCCGGCCTTCCGGACGCTTTGACGCGTCCGCAAGTCCGGGACGACTTTGCGTGCGCGCCGTAGGGCGCCTTTTCCAGATCACGACAGTTGAACGCCCGTGGCAGCTTTGCCGGGCAAGATGGCAAGACAGATGACCGATACGTCCGAAAAGATCGACTATTCCAAGACCCTCTACCTGCCGCAGACGGAGTTTCCGATGCGCGCCGGCCTGCCTGAGAAGGAGCCGGTGACGGTCGCTCGCTGGCAGAAGATGGGCCTCTACAAGCGCCTGCGCGAAAGCGCTGCCGGGCGCGAGAAGTATGTGCTCCACGACGGCCCGCCCTATGCCAACGGCAACATCCACATCGGCCATGCGCTGAACAAGATCCTCAAGGACGTCATCACCCGCTCGTTCCAGATGCGCGGCTACGACTCGAATTACGTGCCGGGCTGGGACTGCCATGGCCTGCCGATCGAGTGGAAGATCGAGGAGAAGTACCGCGCCGCCGGCAAGAATAAGGACGAAGTCGAGATCAACGAGTTCCGCAAGGAATGCCGTGAGTTCGCCGCAGGCTGGATCAAGGTCCAGGGCGAGGAATTCCAGCGGCTCGGCGTCATCGGCGATTTCGACAATCCATACACGACCATGAATTTCCACGCCGAGGCGCGCATCGCCGGTGAACTCCTGAAGTTCGCCATGTCGGGCCAGCTCTATCGCGGCTCCAAGCCAGTGATGTGGTCGGTGGTCGAGCGTACCGCGCTCGCCGAGGCCGAGGTCGAATACCAGGACTACGAGAGCGACACGATCTGGGTGAAATTCCCGGTGGCTTCCGGCTCGGATGCCTTGGCCGGCGCCCACGTCGTCATCTGGACGACCACGCCCTGGACTATCCCCGGCAATCGTGCGGTGAACTACTCGCCGCGCATCGGTTATGGCCTGTACGAGGTCACAGCTGCCGAGAACGATTTCGGCCCCCAGCCGGGCGAGAAGCTCATCTTTGCCGAAGCGCTGGCCGAAGAAGCTGCGGCCAAGGCCAAGGTGACGTTGAATCTGCTTCGCAGCGTTTCTGGTGAAGAGTTTGGAAAGCTTGTGCTTTCTCATCCGCTCGAAGGTCTTGGCGGCGGCTACGAATTCCCCGTGCCGATGCTGTCGGGCGACCACGTTACCGACGACGCCGGCACCGGCTTCGTGCACACCGCACCCGGCCACGGCCGCGAGGATTTCGACGCGTGGATGGACGCGGTTGCCGAGCTGGAGAAGCGCGGCATCGACCCGGCGATCCCTTTCACCGTCGACGATGCCGGCTTCCTGACCAAGGACGCCCCGGGCTTCGGGCCCGATCGTGAGGGTGGTGCAGTCCGCGTCATCGACGATCACGGCAAGAAGGGCGACGCCAACAAGGCGGTGATCGAAGAGCTGATCAAGCGCAAGGCACTGTTCGCGCGGGGTCGTCTCAAGCACAGCTATCCGCATAGCTGGCGTTCGAAGAAGCCCATCATCTTCCGCAACACGCCCCAGTGGTTTGTCTACATGGACAAGCAGCTCGGCGACGGCACGACGCTGCGCAGCCGCGCGCTTCAGGCCATCGACGACACGCGCTTCGTGCCCGCCGCCGGCCAGACCCGCCTGCGCGCGATGATCGAGGATCGCCCCGACTGGGTGCTGTCGCGCCAGCGCGCCTGGGGCGTGCCGATCGCCATCTTCGCCGACGCCGACGGCAAGGTGCTGAAGGACGAGGCGGTCAATGCCCGCATCGTCGAGGCCTTCGAAAAGGAAGGTGCCGACGCCTGGTTTGCCGAAGGAGCGCGCGAGCGTTTCCTGGGTTCGCGCGCCAATGAGCCGTGGAAGCAGGTGATGGACATCCTCGACGTCTGGTTCGATTCGGGCTCGACGCATGTGTTTACGCTGGAAGACCGTCCGGACATGAAGTGGCCGGCCGACGTCTACCTCGAGGGTTCCGACCAGCATCGCGGCTGGTTCCATTCGTCGCTGCTCGAAAGCTGCGGCACCCGCGGCCGTGCGCCCTACAAGGCGGTCGTCACCCATGGTTTCACCATGGACGAGGAAGGCCGCAAGATGTCGAAGTCGCTCGGCAACACGGTCGTGCCGCAGGATGTCATGAAGCAGTCGGGCGCCGATATTCTGCGCCTGTGGGTGATGACGACCGACTATTGGGAAGACCAGCGCCTCGGCAAGAACGTGCTGCAGACCAACATCGACGCCTACCGCAAGCTGCGCAACACCATCCGCTGGATGCTCGGCACGCTCGCCCATGACGAAGGCGAGGAGATCGCACTTGCCGAAATGCCGGAACTGGAGCGGCTGATGCTGCACCGGCTTGCCGAACTCGATGCACTGGTGCGCAAGGGCTATGACGACTTCGAGTTCAAGCGCATCACGCGTGCGCTGATCGACTTCATGGTCGTCGAGCTGTCGGCCTTCTACTTCGACATCCGCAAGGACGTGCTTTATTGCGACGCGCCATCGAGCGTGCGTCGCAAGGCCGCCGTCCATGTCGTGCGCGAACTGTTCAACTGCCTGGTCAAGTGGCTGGCGCCGATGCTTCCCTTCACCACCGAAGAGGCGTGGCTCGAGCGCAACCCGCAGTCCGAGTCGGTGCACCTCGACCAGTTCCCCGACGTGCCGGCTGCCTGGCGCGACGAGGCGCTGGCCGAGAAATGGCGCAAGATCCGCCAGGTTCGCAGCGTGGTGACCGGTGCTTTGGAGCTTGAGCGTGCCAAGAAGACCATCGGCTCGTCCCTGGAGGCCGTGCCGGTCGTCTACATGACCGATGCGGTGCTCGAAGAGGCACTGACCGGTATCGATCTGGCCGAGATCAGCATCACCAGCGATCTCGTCATCTCGCACGGCGACGTTCCGGCTGATGCCTTCGCCTTGCGCGAGGTTCCCGGCGTGGCGGTGGTCGTGGAGAAGGCGGATGGCCGCGGGCTGGTCAAGTGCGCACGTTCGTGGCGCTACACCGGAGATGTCGGCTCGGACGCTGCATTTGCCGATGTATCGGCCCGCGACGCAGCTGCGCTGCACGAACTGCAGGCCCTGGGCCGGCTCTAGGCTGGTTGCCGAAATGCAACGACCGGTTGGACATCTCCCGCCGGTCGTTGCCCTTGACGGCCCATTAAGGTAAAAGCGCGAAACTTCGGCAGACAAATTGTCGCCGGATTTCCGTCGGATGAGCAAACGGATCGGGACCCGGCTCAAGGCCGGCATCTAGCGAGAGGCGTTCGAGTGAAAATTACTGGCATGACGGACCGCATCAGCGCGCGTGGAGCTTTGCTTGCGTCGCTCGCCGTTTCCGGCCTGGCGCTGACGGGCTGCATGAGCGCGCCCACCTATGGCACCGACAAGACAGCGACCGAGCAGCTTGCTGGCGACGTCACCAACATGTTCTCGATGAAGCCCAAGACCAACAGCATCGATTACAAGCCGCGCCCTGAACTGGTGAAGCCCAAGACCGGGGCGCAGGCAGCACTTCCGGCGCCGCAGGACAACATCGTCAGCACGGCCAGCGCCGATTGGCCCGAATCGCCGGAGGCACGTCGTGCCCGCATCCGCGACGATGCGACCAAGAATCGCGACAATCCGAACTTTGAGCCTCAGGTCGTCAACGACATGACGTCGCTGAACGGCCCGGATATGAGCAAGTGGACGCCCGCGCAGCGCAAGGTAGAGATCGAACGCCGCCTGCGCGAGAACAAGCAGGGCAGTGCCAGCACGCGCAAGTATCTGAGCGAGCCGCCGCTGGTGTATCGCGAGGCCGCAGCAAGTGCTGCGCAGGATGAACTCGGCGAAGACGAGATCAAGAAGGAACGCCGCAAGAAGAAGCTTGCCAAGAAGGGCAGCAGCTGGTGGCCGTTCTGATCGATCGCTGACGCGTCGCGGCCACCTATAGGTCGCGTCGGTCCTTGAAGAAGCCTTTCAGTATTTCGGCGGACCGCGTTTCGCCTATCCCCGGATAGACGTCAGGAGCGTGGTGGCAGGTCGGCGCGGCGAAAAAGCGCACGCCGCTGACCACAGCGCCGCCTTTGTCGTCGACCGCGCCGAAGTAGAGCCGCCTCAGCCGCGCAAACGATATGGCGGCCGCGCACATGGTGCAGGGTTCCAGCGTGACATAGAGGTCGTGGCCGGTGAGCCGCTCGGAGCCGAACTTCTCCGACGCCTCGCGGATCGCCAGCACCTCGGCATGGGCCGTGGCGTCGTTCAGTTCGCGCGTGCGGTTGCCTGCGCGGCCGACGATTTCACTGCCACGGACGATGACTGCGCCGATCGGCACCTCGCCGCGTTTGGCGGCAGCTTCTGCTTCCGCGAACGCCAATGCCATGTAATCGGGCCGTTTCACGCCTCAACCATCCTGTTACCCCTCGCTAACCCCCGAGCTTCCTGTTATCTAGCCGCCGAAAAGGGCAAAGGCCACCATGGACGACGATCGTAAGAAATTCCCGCGCAAGGGCGGCTCCAAGCCGGGTGGCGCAGGTGGCCGCGATGGCGGCGCGAAGAAATTCGGCAAGCCACGCACCGAAGGCGGCGCCAAGCCGTTTGCCAAGAAACCTTTTGTGAAGCGTGCTGAAGGTGCCGAGGGCGGCGAGCGTCCAAAGCGCGACTTCGCTCCGCGCGACGGTGCTGCGCGTCCCGAACGTTCGGCAACGCCATTCCGCAAAGGCCCGCGCCCTGAGGGCAAGCCTTACGAGAAGCGCGAAGGCGGCCGCTCCTTTGGCGGCGACAAGCCTTATCGTGCGCGTCCCGCCGAGGGCGCAGAGGGCGGCGAACGTCCCAAGCGCGAATTCCGTCCGCGCGACGGCGAGGCGCGGCCGACAAGCGGCGAACGTCCTTTCCACAAGGGCCCGCGCCCCGAGGGCAAGCCCTACGAAAAGCGCGAGGGCGGCCGCTCCTTTGGTGGTGACAAGCCGTATCGTGCGCGTCCTGCTGAAGGCGGCGATCGTCCGCACCGCGAATTCCGTCCGCGCGACGGCGAGGCGCGTCCTGCCGGCGGCGAGCGCTCATTCCACAAGGGCCCGCGCCCCGAGGGCAAGCCCTACGAGAAGCGCGAGGGCGGCCGCTCCTTTGGTGGTGACAAGCCGTATCGTGCGCGTCCTGCTGAAGGCGGCGAGCGTCCGCACCGCGAATTCCGTCCACGCGACGGCGAGGCGCGTCCTGCAAGTGGCGACCGCCCGTTCCGCTCAGGCCCGCGCCCCGAGGGCGGCAGGCCTTATGAGAAGCGCGAAGGCGGCGAGGCGAGGACGTTCCGTCCAAGGCCGCAAGGCGACCATCGTCCTAAGGACGACGGCTTCAAGCCGCGTCCACGCGGTCCCGAGGAGGCAGTCGAGCCGGGCGAGCGCATCGCCAAGCGCCTTGCACGCGCTGGCATCGCCTCGCGTCGCGACGCCGAGGAATTGATCGCTGCTGGCCGCGTCAGGGTCAACGGCCAGGTGCTGTCGTCGCCGGCGTTCAACGTCATGCCGAACGACGTCATCTTCCTCGACGGCACCGAGATTCCGCCGATCGAGCGCACCCGACTGTTCCTGTTCCACAAGCCGGCCGGCTTGGTGACGACCAACCGCGATCCCGAAGGCCGCAAGACCGTCTTCGACGTTCTGCCGGCCGAATTGCCGCGGCTGATGACCATCGGCCGTCTCGACATCAACACCGAAGGGCTGCTTCTGCTGACCAATGACGGCGGGCTGTCGCGCGTGCTCGAGCTGCCGGCGACCGGCTGGCTGCGGCGCTACCGCGTGCGCGTCCATGGCAAGGTCGAGCAGAAGACGCTCGACGGCCTCAAGGATGGCATCGCCGTCGAGGGCGTGTTCTACGGCTCGATTGAGGCGACCCTCGACCGCGAGCAGGGCACCAATGCCTGGATCACCATCGGCCTTCGCGAAGGCAAGAACCGCGAGGTCAAAAACATCCTCGGCGCGCTCGGCCTGGAAGTGAACCGGCTGATCCGCATCTCCTACGGCCCGTTCCAGCTTGGCGAACTGCCCGAGGGGCACGTCCAGGAGATCAAGGGCAAGATGCTGCGCGACCAGCTGGGCGAGCGGCTGATCGAGGAAGCCGGTGCGAATTTCGATGCCGACATCGTCAACCCCTTCTCCAACAAGCCCACGGTGCGCGCCCGCGAGCCGCGCGAGGAAGAACCGGCACGTCCGAAGTTCCAGCGCGACGGCGAACGCGGCCGTATCGGCGAGGGCGGCCTGATCAAGAACCGCAAGCGTTCCAATGAACGTCACCGCGAAGACGTACTGGGACGCCTGTCGACCGAGCGCCCCACCTTCGGCGACAAACCGAGTTTTGGTGACAAGCCAAAGTTTGGCGACAAGCCGAAATTCGGTGATCGGCCCAAGTTTGGCGACAAGCCGAAGTTCGGTGATAAGCCCCGGTCTGGCGGCAGGAAGGGCGACGAGCGCGAGAAGAAGCCGTTCGAAACCCCTGGTGCGCGCAAGGCCAATGTCTGGATGGCACCGGGCGCGCGTCCGCAGAGCGAAAAGGCCAAGGCCGAAGCAGCCGCGAGGCCGCCGCGCGACAAGCCGCGCTTTGATAAGCCTCGCCCGGACAAGCCCCGCTTCGACAAGCCCAAGGGCGATGGTCCGCGTGGCGGCCGGCCGGGCGGTCCGCGCAAGGATCGCGGCTGATGCGGGTTGTCGGTGGCGAATTGCGCGGAAGGCCGTTGGCCACGCCGCGTGACAACGCCATCCGCCCGACCACCGATCGCACCCGCGAGGCGGTGTTCAACATGCTCGCCCATCGCTTTGGCGGCAGGCTCGATGGCGCGCGCGTGCTCGATCTTTTTGCCGGCACCGGCGCGCTCGGCATCGAGGCGCTGTCGCGCGGTGCTTCCTATTGCGTGTTCATCGAGGAGTCCGCGGAGGGCCGCGGGCTCATCCGCACCAATGTCGAAAGCTTCGGACTGACCGGACGGACGAAGATCTTCCGTCGCGACGCGACCGGTCTCGGCGATGCCGGCACGCTGGGACCGTTTGGCCTGGTCTTTGCCGACCCGCCCTATGGCAAGGGACTGGGCGAAGGCGCGTTACGTTCCGCCCAAGCCGGCGGTTGGCTCGCGCCGGGCGCGCTGTGCGTGGTTGAAGAAGTGGCATCGGCTCCATTCGAGCCAGGCCCCGGCTTTTCCGTCGTCGACGAACGCTCCTATGGCGAGACCGTGATCCGCTTCATCGAAGCTGCCTGATCGATCCAATCGCTTAATTCGGGCCTGGCTGCCGCGGGATCCAGCGCCGCACCGGCTCGGCGGAGCCGTCAAAGGTCGCCTCGAAGATTGGCGCTGCAAGCACCGCATGCACGTGGAGTGTTCCAGAGCCGACGTTTCGGAAACCGTGTTTTTGACGGGCTGCAACAATGAGCGACTGTCCGCCGGCGAGGACAACGTGTTTTTCGTCGATCCACATCTCGGCTTCGCCTGAGAGTACGGTGAGCACCTCCTCGACAGGGTGCCAATGCGTGGGAGGTCCGGCTTCTGGCTGCAGCCATTGTTCGAAAATGCAAAGCTGAGTTGCGCCGTTGAGGGCCGAGATCTGCATCCGGCTGATGACCCCCGCCCGCCACTCTTCGCGCAGTTGGTCCGCATGCGCAACTACAGTCATCGCCGTTCCTCCTGTTTTTGCTCTCCATTCACGAGACTTGCGAAGAGGACCAGCGTTCGCCGTTCCCTGTCGCTATAATACCAACTGTTCCAATGACTTGGCAGTCCTGATCTGGCGAAAATGTTGTCGGCCGCCAGATCCACTTCGCAAAATTGGCGCGCTTGCCGCCCGAGTGTGGCCTTGTTCGGGCTTCATTACGAACAATTCACTTCCCGCCGCTTTGTGCCAACGCCTATAAGGCAGCACGTTCACATTCAGAGGCAGTTGATGATTTTGGGATTCTTGCGGTCGAAGGGCTCGCTGCCGGCCGCGCTCGCCTTGGGCCTGGCGTGGGCAGGACCGGTTCTGGCCGAAGCGCCGCGCGGCGACTGGGACGTCACCAGCTTCACGCTCGACAACGGCATGCAGGTGGTGGTCATCCCCGATCATCGCGCGCCGATCGTCACCCACATGGTCTGGTACAAGGTCGGCAGCGCGGACGAGATGCCGGGAAAGTCCGGCATCGCTCACTTCTTCGAACATCTGATGTTCAAGGGCACGACCAACCACAAGGCTGGCGAGTTTGGCCAAAAGGTCGCCGAGATCGGCGGCAGCGAGAACGCCTTCACCACCTACGATTACACGGCCTACCACCAGACGGTGACCCCCGGCGCGCTCGAAACCATGATGGGCTTCGAGGCCGACCGGATGCGCAACCTGGTCCTGACCGACGCGGTGATCGGCCCCGAGCGAGACGTCATCCTCGAGGAACGCCGCTCGCGCATCGAAAACAATCCCGGCGCTCTGCTCAACGAGGAAGTCGACGCGACGCTGTTCCAGAACCAGCCCTACCGCACGCCGGTCATCGGCTGGATGCACGAGATCGAGAAGCTGAACCGGCTCGATGCGACCGCCTTCTACGACAGGTATTACGCGCCCAACAACGCGATCCTGATCGTCGCCGGCGATGTCGAGCCTGAAAACGTCAAGGCGCTTGCCGAGAAGACCTACGGCCAGGTCGCGCGTGGCCCCGAGCTTCCGCCGCGTATCCGCCCGACGGAGCCGGAGCAGAACACCAAGCGCACGGTCGAGCTTACCGACGAGCGGGTGAGCGTGCCCAGCTTCTCCAAGGCCTGGGTGGTGCCATCCTACCAGACCGCCGAAGCCGGCGAGGCCGAGGCGCTGGACCTGCTTTCGGAGATACTGGGCGGCGGCAACCGCAGCCGGCTTTATCAGGCGCTGGTCGTCAAGGATGGCATTGCCTCGTCCGCCGGTGCCTTCTTCGAGGGGACGATGGTCGACGACACCAGCTTCACCGTCTATGGCGCACCGCGTGGCGAGGCCGGACTGCAGCAGGTCGAATCCGCGGTCGACGTCGAAATCCGCCGCATCATCAAGGATGGCGTGACATCGGACGAGCTTGAAAAGGCCAAGGACCGTTTTGTCCGCTCGATGATCTTTGCGCGCGACAACCAGGCGAGCATGGCCAATATCTATGGCAGTACGCTGGCCACCGGCGGCACCGTCGACGACATCAGGCAGTGGCCGGACAGGATACGGGCGGTCAGCGCCGACCAGATCAAGGCGGTTGCCGCCAAATACCTCAATCCCGACCATTCGGTTGCCGGCTATCTGCTGCCGGCGAAATCTGTCGAGAAATGATTTGATGATCACGCTTACGGCAATGCGTTTCAGGATTTCGATGTCGGCGCTGACGCTGATGCTGGCGCTGGTGTTTCTGGTGCTGCCGGCGGTGGTTGCCGCGCGCGCCGAGGTGCGTATCCAGGAGGTCAAGTCGGACAAAGGCATCACCGCCTGGCTGGTCGAGGATTATTCGGTGCCGATCATCGCCATCAAGTTCCTGTTCGATGGCGGCAGCACCCAGGATCCGGTCGGCAAGGAGGGACTTGCCAATCTGATGACCGGTCTCTTTGACGAAGGCGCCGGCGACCTCGACAGCGATGCCTTCCAGATCAGGCTCGACGAAGCCGGCGCCGAAATGGGTTTCAACGAAAGCAACGACGCGGTCGGCGGCGGCATGCGCATGTTGGCCGACAGGCAGGACGAGGCGTTCGAACTGCTCAAGCTGGCGGTCGAGAAACCGCGTTTCGACCAGGCCCCGATCGACCGCATCCGCTCGCAGATCGTTTCCGGCATCGTCGCCAACGCCCGCGATCCCGAAGCACAGGCGGCGCGCAAATGGGCCGAGGCGGTTTATGGCGAACATCCCTATGCCCGGCCCGACCAAGGCACGGAAAAGTCGCTCGCTACAATCACCGCCGACGACCTGCGCGCTTTCCACAAGGCCAATTTCACCCGCCAGAACATTCATGTCGCGGTAGTCGGCGCGATCGATGCCGAGACGCTGAAGAAGCGGCTGGACCAGGTCTTCGGCGGCTTGCCGGAAAAGGCGGAGCTGCGCGCCGTCGAGCGCGTCGAGCCCAAGCTGCGCCAGACGATGCATATCGAGTACCCGTTGCCGCAGACCTCGCTGCAACTGATTTACCCCGGCGTGCCGCGCGAAGCGCCGGACTTCCTTGCAGCCGCGCTGATGGAGCACATCCTTGGCGGCGGCACCTTCTCGTCGCGTCTGTTCGACGAAGTGCGCGAGAAGCGTGGGCTGGCCTATAGCGTCAGTTCCGCGCTGATCAACCAGGAACACGCCTCGTCGCTGATCATCGGCACGGCAACCCGTTCCGACAGGGCTGCGGAGACCTTGGCCGTCATTCGCGATGTGATTGGCAAGATGGCGGAAGAAGGCCCCACCGAGGCCGAACTCGAGGCGGCCAAGAAGTACATGCTTGGCGCCTATGCGATCAACAATCTCGACTCCTCTGGCGCCATTGCCAGCACGCTGGTCGACCTGCAGACCGACAAGCTCGGCATCGACTACATGCAGCGGCGGATCGACCTGATCAATGCGGTGACGCTCGATCAGGTGAAGGCTGCTGCGCGCAAGCTCCTGACGGTCGAGCCGGCAGTGATGATCCTCGGCCCGAAATTTGCAGAAACGAGCAAGGGATGAGCGCGACCTTCGCCCTTGCGCTCGGCGGCGGCGGCGCACGCGGGCTTGCCCATATCCACGTCATCGAGGCACTCGACGAACTCGGCATCAAGCCGGTGGCGATCGCCGGCTCGTCCATCGGCGCCGTCATGGGGGCAGGCATGGCTGCCGGCCTGAGCGGCCGCGAGATCCACGAGCATTCTCGGGCCGTGCTCGGCCGGCCTGCCGAAGTCGCCAGCCGCATGTGGCGGGCGCGGCCTGGCACGCTTTCCGAAATGGTCGAAAGCGGCATCAGGGTGACCCAGTTCAATGTCGAGCGCATTCTCAAGGCATTCCTGCCCGAGGGCGTGCCGGCGACGTTCGAAGAACTCAAGCTGCCGCTCAAGGTGACGGCGACTGACTACTACGGCCATTGCCTGTCGGTGTTCGAGGAAGGCGAGCTGTTCTCGGCGCTCGCCGCATCGGCGGCGATTCCGGCTGTCTTCAAGCCGGTATTGCGCGGCAACACGCTCTATATCGACGGCGGCATCTACAACCCTGTGCCGTTCGATCTGCTCGATGGCGTGGCCGATTTCACCATCGCCATCGATGTCGTCGGCGCACCGTTTGAAAACGGCCGCAAGCAGCCCAATTCGATCGACCTGATGTTCGGTGCCAGCCAGCTGATGATGCAGTCGATCATCGCCAACAAGCTGAGCCAGAACCCACCCGACATTTTCTTGCGACCGCCCGTGTCGCGCTTCAGGGCGCTCGATTTCCTCAAGATCGACCAGGTCATGGCCGAGACGGTGGCGATCAAGGACGAACTCAAGCGCGCTGTCGACGAGATCCTGCAGTAGTTCGCTGCGGCGCACACACCTATTGCAGCGTCGATGCCTTGCCGGTGGAGAACGGCGATTGTGCGGCCGGCGGCGGTGTCGGCACGGCTTCGTCCTGATGCTGCGGCTCGTTGGCGATCGCCTTGACGACGCGGAAGCAGACGATCATCGACGCGACGCCGAACACCACCGCCCCGAGGCCCCAGCCGGCGATGACGCCGATGGCGCCCCAGTAATGCGCGCCGGCCCAGACGAAGGGAATGACGCCGAGGGTTGAGCGGCCCCAGTTGAAGACGGTCGAATAGGTCGGATAGCCCAGATTGTTGAAGGCGGCGCTGGAGACGAAGATCGCGCCGTTGAACAGGAAGCTGCCGGCGGCGAAGTGGCAGAAGAACACGATCAGGTCGCGCGCAATGCCATCGGCGCCGAACGCGCTGGCGATAGGATTGGCGAAGATTGCCAGCAGCGCCCATACAGCCAGAACGTAGACGATGGTGAACAGCAGGCTGTCGCGCATCGTCGTCGTCAGCCGGTCGAATTTGCGGGCGCCGTAATTCTGGCCAAGGATCGGTCCGACCGCTCCCGAGAGCGCGAAGATGACGCCGAATGCGACCGGCACGAGGCGGCCGATGATCGCCCAGCCGGCGACGGCCTGGTCGCCGAAGGCGGCCATTTCGATCGTGACATAGGCATTGCCGACGGGTGTGGCGACCTGGGTCAGCATCGCCGGAACACCGATCGCGAAGAACGGCCGCACCGCGTCGCGCAAGCCGCTCAGGTTTGGAAGCCGGATCAGTCTGTGCACGACATGGGCGCCGTGCAAACCGATGGCGAGCATCACGAAGCGCGTCAGCACCGTCGAGATCGCCGCGCCGTCGAGGCCGAGATCGAAGCCGAAGATGAGGATCGGGTCGAGGATCGCCGCAGCAATACCGCTGCCCAGCGTCACATACATTGCCCGCCGCGCGTCGCCGACGCCGCGCAGGATGCCCGTCGTGCACATGCCGAGCGCCATGATCGGAAACGACGGCAGCACGATCTGCAGGAAACGTGTCGACAGCTCGAGCGTTTCGCCAGTCGCTCCGAGAAGCGCAACCAGGGGTCGCAGGAACGGCATTGCAGCCAGTGTCATCACCAGCGTGGCGAGCCCCATGAAGACCATTGAGGCGCCACCCATGCGCGCGGCCTCTTCGCGCTGGCCGCGCCCGAGGCAGCGGGCCACCAGTGCGCCGCAGGCGATGGTGAAGCCGATCGAGATCGAAAGCGTGAAGAACAGCAGCGTCGAGGCAAAGCCGATTGCTGCAGCCAGTTCCTCGATGCCGAGCAACGAAATGTAGAACAGGTTGAGCGCGTCGACGATGAAGATCGCAATCAACCCGATCGACCCGGTGCCGGTCATGACCACGACATGGCGCATGGTCGAGCCGGTGGTGAATTTTGCCGGTGCCTGGGCCTGTGCGGACATGCGAATTCCCGAAGATTTGTGCGGCGATGTGCCTGGCTAGGGTCGTTTGACCATGCACCCGCCCATTGCACAAGCGGGTCGGGGACAATAGATGGAGGGGACGGGCCGTGACCCATGCGGCAAGCAATCGGAACATGCCAATGAACGATACCAACGACGCCGCGAAACTGGCCGACCGGGTGGCGAGCCTCGTCGAGGCGGCAAAACGGGCTGGCGCCGATGCCGCCGATGCGGTTGCCGTGCGCGGGCGTTCGACCAGCGTTTCGGTGCGACTGGGCAAGGTCGAGGGCACCGAGGCGTCCGAGAGCGAGGACATGTCGCTTCGCGTGTTCGTTGGCCAGCGGGTTGCCAGCGTATCGGCCACCGCCGCGTCCGACCCCAAGACCCTCGCAGAACGCGCTGTCGCAATGGCTAAGGTGTCGCCGGAAGATCCGTATCAGGGTCTCGCCGATGCGGCGCTTTTGGCCCAATCGCCGCGCGATCTCGATCTCTTCGACGACACCGAGGTGTCGGCCGAGCGGCTGAGGGAAGACGCGCTTGCCGCCGAAGAGGCCGCACTTGCCGTCAAGGGCGTGACCAACTCGGCTGGCGCCGGTGCTGCCGCGGGGCTTGGCGGCCTGGTGCTCGCCACGTCGCATGGCTTCGTCGGCCACTATGTCGGTTCGCGTTTCTCGCGCTCGGCCAGCGTCATCGCCGGCGAGGGCACGTCGATGGAGCGCGATTACGACTATTCCTCGCGGCTGCATTTCGTCGATCTCGATCCCGCGGCCGACATCGGCCGCAATGCCGGCGAACGCGCGGTCAAGAGGCTCAATGCGCGCAAGGCGGCGACAGGGCCGGTCGATGTCGTCTTCGATCCTCGCGTCGCGCGCGGCATTGCCGGGCACCTTGCCGGCGCCATCAACGGCGCTTCGGTGGCCCGCAAGACCAGCTTCCTGCGTGACATGATGGGCAAGCAGGTGGCATCCGCCGCCATCACCGCGATCGACGAGCCGCTCAAGCGGCGCGGCCAGGCATCGCGTCCCTTCGACGGCGAGGGCATCGAAGGTGCCACGCTCAAGATGGTCGACAAGGGCGTGCTCAACCATTGGTTCCTGTCGACTTCGGCGGCGCGAGAACTGGGACTGGTCACCAACGGTCGCGGTGCGCGTGGCGGCTCGTCCGTGTCGCCATCCTCGACCAATTTTGCCATCGAGCCCGGCGAGAAATCGCCCGAAGAGCTGATCCGCTCGCTGAAGCGCGGGTTCTACGTCACCGAAGTGTTCGGCCAGGGCGTCGACATGGTCACCGGCGAATACAGCCGCGGCGCCTCGGGCTTCTGGATCGAGAATGGCGAGCTTGCCTGGGCAGTGTCGGAAGTGACGATCGCTTCGAACCTTAAAGACATGTTCATGCGCATGGTGCCGGCGAGCGACCTCGACCGCAATTTCGGCACCGCCGCGCCGACCCTGCTGATCGAAGGCATGACCCTTGCCGGAGACTGAGATCATAGACCAGGCGGAGCTTCGAGCCGAACTCGAGCTGCTGCGTACGGCAGCCACCGAGGCCGGGCGTATTGCCATGAGCTATTTCCGCCAAAGCCCGGAAGTCTGGTTCAAGGGTGGCAATTCGCCGGTCAGCGAGGCCGACTACGCCGCCGATCGCTACTTACGCGAAACGCTGATGGCGGCGCGGCCGGACTATGGCTGGCTGTCGGAAGAAACCGCAGACAATCTCGACCGGCTTGGCGCGCGCCGCACCTTTGTGGTCGACCCGATTGACGGCACACGCGGCTTCGTCGAAGGCCGCACGGCCTGGTGCGTCAGCGTTGCCGTCGTCGAAAACGGCCGCTCGCTGGCCGGCGTGCTCGAATGCCCGGCGCGCGAAGAGACCTATTGGGCGGTCGCGGGCGGGGGCGCTTTCCTCAACGATGCCTCGATCAGGGTGCGTGATGCGGGCGAGCGCGTGCGCATTGCCGGCCCTAAGTCGATGATCGACCGGATGCCGGAGGAATGGCAGGGCAGGCTGGATCGCGAGGCGTATATTCCTTCGCTCGCCTATCGTCTGGCGATGATCGCCAGCGGCGCGCTCGATGCAACTTTCGTCAAGCCGAACGCACACGACTGGGACATTGCCGCAGCGGAATTGATATTGGCCGAGGCCGGCGGAAAGCTGCTCGACAGCCACGGCGGCCTGCCGGCCTTTGCTGGCAGGGAGATCGTCCATGGCGCGCTGATGGCTGGCAGCGGGGCGATGCTCGACGTCATGGCAGGGGTGCTTGCCGGTCAAGAAGGCTGACGAACTGCAAACTGTTCCAAAACGGCCCGGTTTGGTCTAGATCAGGCGGGCCCTGAGATGATGAATCAAGGAAGAAGATGTCCGAAGAAGACGGAAAAAAGCAGCTCTTGCATCTGGTGTTCGGCGGCGAGCTGACGAAACTCGGCGGAACCGAGTTCCGCGATCTCGACGCGCTCGACATCGTTGGCGTCTATCCCGACTACAAGTCGGCCGAGCTTGCCTGGAAGGCGAAGGCGCAAGGGAGCGTCGACAACGCCCATATGCGCTACTTCGTTGTCCACCTGCATCGGCTGCTGGAGCCGGATACGAAGGCGACCGGTCAGAACTGATGGAGCAACCTGGCATGGCGCCGCCGGCCGCGAGGCCTGCGGCGAAGAAAAAGCGTGCCAGAAAGGCACCTAAGACGTTCTGGCGGCGCATTCGCGAACCGCTCGCTCAGTCGCGTTTCGCCAAGGCCGCGATCACCAACCTGTTTGCCTATGGCCTGAGTTTCATTCGCCGGACCAACCCTCTGGTCGAGGGCTCCGTTGATCTCGCCTCCTATGCCTACGCCGATAGCGAGCCGCTTGTATTCGGAATGTGGCACGGCCAGCACCTGCTGGCGCCGGCCATCTATCCAAACAAGCGCGGTCTGGTGGCGATGGTCTCGCGCAGCGCTGATGCCGAGCTCAACGCTCAGGTGGTCGAGAAATTCGGCATCGAGGCCGTGCGCGGCTCTGGCGGGCGGGAAAGCAAGAGCAGGCTCAAAAAGGGCGGCGCGACCGCGCTGATTGCCCTGAAAAAGGCGCTTGATGCCGGCAAGAACGTTGCCATGATTGCAGACATCCCGCATGGCACTCCGCGTGAATCGGGCATGGGCATCGTCCTTTTGGCCCGCCTGTCGGGTCGGCCGATCGCGCCGATCGCGATTGCCACGAGCCGGCGCAAGGTGCTGGAGAAGACCTGGGACAAGACCACGATCAGCCTGCCTTTCGGCGGATGCGCGGTGATCGTCGAGCCGTTGATCCAAGTGCCTGCCGATGCCGACGATGCCGAGATGGAACGGATCCGCGTCGAGGTGACCGCCGCGCTCAATCGGGCGACAGAAAAGGCCTATGGTCTTGTGGACGGTCCCCGATGAGCGAACGCTGGGCCCGCGCATTTCTGGGAGCCTATCGCTATGCGGGCGCCGCAGCCTATCCGATGGTCGGCGGTTACGTTGCCTGGCGTGCCTCCAAGGGCAAGGAGGACCGCAATCGCCGGCGCGAGCGCTATGGCGTGCCGAGCCGCGAAAGGCCCGAGGGTCCGCTGATCTGGTTCCACGCGGCGAGCGTCGGCGAGACGATCGCGGTGGTGCCGCTGATCGAGGCCATACTGGGCTACGGCATCCATGTCGTGCTGACGACCGGCACGGTTACCTCCGCGCAGGTCGTGGAAGAGCGCCTGGGCGATCGCGTCATCCATCAATACGTACCGCTCGACCTCAAGCCGGCGGTCAGCCGTTTCCTCGATCATTGGCATCCGGACCTCGCGATCATCGCCGAATCTGAAATCTGGCCGATGACCATCCTCGAACTCGGCGCACGGCGCGTGCCGCAGATCCTGGTCAACGGACGGCTTTCCGACCGGTCGTTCGCTTCGTGGAAGAGGCGCGCCAACATCGCCGAGGCGCTGTTCGAAAACATGGCCCATGTGGTCGCCCAGTCGGAGGTCGACGGCGAGCGTTTTCGCGCTCTCGGCGCGCGTCCCGTTACCGTTTCCGGCAATCTCAAGGTCGATACGTCGCCGCCGCCGGCGGATGAGCGCGCGCTGCATTCGGTCCAGCGCCAGATCGGCCGCCGGCCGACCTGGGCCGCCATCTCCACCCATGACGGCGAGGAGGTCATGGCGGCGGAAGTGCACGCCATGCTGCGCAACCGCCACCGCAATCTGCTGACCATCATCGTGCCGCGTCACCCCGATCGTGCCGTCGCCTTGATGGCGGAACTGACGGGCATGGGCCTCAAGGTCGCTCGTCGCAGCAGCGGCGACCACATCCTGCCCGACACCGACATCCTTCTCGGCGATACGATCGGCGAGATGGGGCTGTATCTGCGCCTGACCGAGATCGCCTTTGTCGGCCGTTCCATGACCTCGCAGGGCGGCCAGAACCCGCTCGAGCCGGCAATGCTCGACACTGCGGTGCTTGCCGGGCGCAATGTGCAGAACTTCCGCGACACCTATCAGCGGCTGATCGACCGCGGCGGCGCCAAGATCGTGCGCGACCGCGACATGCTCGCAGGCGCGGTCAACTTCCTCCTCGGCAACGAGATCGCGCGGCACGACATGATGGCGGCTGGCGCCTTGACGGTCGAGGAAATGCGCGGCGCGCTTGCCCGCACGCTGAAGTCGCTGGAGCCATTCATCCATCCGCTGATCGTTCAGTCGCGCCTCAAGGGCGCGGGCGGGAGGTAGAGCTGGCCAGCGAAGCGCCTCCTTTCTGGTGGGAAAAACCGGATTGGCGCGCCTACGCGCTTTACCCGGTGTCGTCGCTCTATGCCTTCGTTGCCGGCCGGCGCATGAAATCGGCCCGCCGGGAGAAGATGGACGCTCCCGTGCTTTGCGTCGGCAACTTCACCGTCGGCGGTACCGGCAAAACCCCGATTGCGATCGCGCTCGCCAGGCAGGCCAAGCGCATGCAACTGGTGCCCGGCTTCCTGTCGCGTGGCCATGGCGGCAGCTTCGCCGAGCCGCATGTCGTCGACACCCACCATGACAGCGCCAAGCATGTCGGCGACGAGCCGTTGCTGCTCGCCGAGCACGCGCTGGTTGCCGTCTCCGCCAACCGGGCGGCCGGCGCACGCCTGCTCATCGAGCGGGGCTGCAATTTCCTGATCATGGACGACGGCTTTCAGAGCGCGCGCATCCATATCGACTATGCGCTGATCGTGGTCGATGCGCGTTTCGGGCTGGGCAACGGCCACGTCATTCCAGGCGGTCCGATGCGCGCCCGGCTGATCGACCAGCTCCGGTTTGCCGATGCCATCCTCAAGATGGGCGAGGGTGAAAGGGCCGATCCCATCGTGCGCCAGGCAGCGAGGGCCGGAAAACCGGTCTTTTCGGCGACGGCTCGGCCGCGCGGCAAGAAGGCCTTCGCAGGGCGGCGCTTCCTTGCCTTTGCCGGCATCGGCCATCCTGAGAAATTCTTCGACACGGTTGGCAAGGCCGGCGGCACCGTGGTTCTGGCGCATGCCTTCGCCGACCATCATTTCTATCTTCCGGACGAACTGGACGATCTGGTGGCAGCGGCCGACGCCGGCGAACTGGAACTGCTCACGACGTCCAAGGACGCGGCACGCCTGCGCCACGGCGCGGCATCGCCGGAATTCCTCGAGCGCCTCAACGTGCTGGAGATCGATGCGGTGTTCGACATCGAACTTTCGGCCGAGCGCATCGTCGACGAAACGCTCGATGCCTGGCGCCGGCGGAAGATTGCTGGCTGAGGGCCGTTAGCGGCGCTTGCGCAGATCCGGGTTCATATCGATCTCGCGTGCCAGCGAGACCGCCGCGTCGCGATAGGGCTCCTGGCGGGCGACGCTCCAGTATTTGAGCTCGTCGAGCGGGATCGAGTCGGACGTCACCGCACAGCGCACGAAGGAACCGGGGCTCGTCACCTGGAAATCGCCGTCGAGATAGCGGATGCGGGCTTCGCGTGCGCCGGGGCCTTCGAAACGGTTCATCATCGCTTTGTGCTCAACTTCCTTGCTCGGCTTTTAAGGCTACCAAATGCCCGAGGTCAAGCTGCCGCCTTTGGGCGGTGGGCGGCGAAATGCGTCAGCGCCGGCCGAACAGCTTTTCGATGTCCGCGAGCTTGAGTTCGATATAGGTCGGCCGGCCGTGGTTGCAGGTGCCGGAACCCGGCGTCGCTTCCATCTGGCGCAGCAGCGCGTTCATCTCCTCAGGCCGCAACCGCCGTCCGGATCGCACGGAGCCATGGCAGGCCATAGTCGCGGCAATGGCGTCGAGCCGCTCCTTGAGCGTATCCGACGTGTCGCTGTCGGCGATCTCGTCGGCGAGGTCGCGCACCAGTTGGGTGACGTCGGTCTCGCCAAGCATGGCCGGCGTCTCGCGCACGGCGACTGCGCCCGGACCGAAGCGCTCGATGCCGAGGCCGAAGCGGGCCAGCGTTTCCGCATGCAGCGCCAGCCGCTCGGCGTCTTCTTCCGGCAGGTCGACGATCTCCGGCATCAAAAGCATCTGTGCCGGCACCGGGCGCGAATGCAGGGCGTTCTTAAGCGCCTCATAGACCAGCCGCTCGTGAGCCGCGTGCTGGTCGACGATGACAAGGGAATCCCGCGTTTGCGCGACGATGTAGTTTTCGTGCACCTGTGCCCGGGCGGCGCCTAGTTCGGTCTGCAGCAGCACCTCCGCCACTTCAGTCAGCCCGGCGCGGGCATCGGCGCTGTGCAGCGGACCCGTGTCGAAGCTCGCCTGTGCCGCCTCGGCGAAGCCGGCATCGAGTGGCCGGAACGGCGAGCGTTGCGGCTCGTATCCTGCCGAGGTTGCCGCTCTGAAGTCGGGATTGTAGGCGCGATGGCCGTTGGCCGGGCCGGGGTGGCCGTAGCTGGTGGTTCCCGGCCGGAAAGCCCCCATCATCGCCTGCGTGCCTGTTGTTGCCGGGCGGATGCCCGCGCCGGCCAGCGCCTGGCGGATCGCGCCGACGATCAGGCCGCGCACTAGCCCCGGATCGCGGAAGCGCACGTCGGCCTTGGCCGGATGTACGTTGACGTCGACAAAGGCCGGGTCGAGCGACAGGAACAGCACCGTCACCGCATGGCGGTCGCGCGGCAGGACGTCGGCATAGGCGCCGCGTATCGCCGAGGCGATCAGCTTGTCGCGCACCGGCCGGCCGTTGACATAGGCATATTGCTGCAGCGCGTTGCCGCGGGTGTAGGACGGGATCGAGACATGGCCTTCCAGTCGAACGCTCTCCCGCGCGGCATCGATGACGATCGAATTGTCGGGGAAGTCGGTGCCCATCACCTGGGCGATGCGGGCGAGCCTGCCTTCGACGTCGTCCGATGTCGCGGACAGCTCCAGCGTCGAGCGGTCCGTGCCGGACAGGCTGAAGCGCACGGCCGGGAAGGCGATGGCGATGCGCTTGATGACGTCGGCGATGGCCGTCGCCTCGGCGCGCTCGGTCTTCATGAATTTGAGCCGGGCCGGAGTGGCGAAGAACAGGTCGCGCACCTCGACCGATGTACCGCGGTTGGTCGGTGCCGGCCGCACGGATGAGACGCGCCCGCCCTCGACCGCAATCTCGGCGCCGCTGTCGGCCTGGCGCGTGCGCGAGCGGATGGCGAGTTTCGATACCGAGCCGATCGAAGGCAGCGCTTCGCCTCGGAAGCCGAGAGAGCGGATGTCGAGGATGTCGTCGCCGAGCTTTGAAGTGCAGTGGCGCGAAATCGCCAGTGCCAGTTCCTCCTCCGGCATGCCCGAGCCGTCGTCGACGACGCGGATCAGGTTGAGCCCGCCGCCTGCCGTGGCGACCTCGATGCGCGAGGCACCCGCGTCGAGCGCGTTCTCGACCAGTTCCTTGACCACGCTGGCAGGTCGCTCGACGACCTCGCCGGCGGCGATCTGGTTGATCATCGTTTCAGAAAGCTGGCGAATGGGCATCTTGGTATCATAGCTGGATTCGGTTCGGCACGGACAGGCCGAGTTGCATAGTTGGCGGAAACACCTGTCAATAAAAGAAGCCAGCCTTAAGCCTGAGCGGCCAACCAGTCGCGCACCTTCTCCGCGCTCTCGCTGAGCGGACGGTTCTTCGGCCAAGCAACGTGAAAACCCTTGCCGGTCGTCATCACGTGGTCGGAAAGCCGGACCAGCAGCCCCGCCGCGATCAGCCGGTCGGTGAGATGGCGCCAGCCGAGCGCGATGCCCTGGCCTTCCATGACAGCCTGGATGACGAGCACATAGTCGTTGATGACCAGCCCGCGCTTGGCAACGGCGCCATTCAGGCCGGCCGACTGGAACCACTCGTTCCAGGTCGCGGCCGGGCGATAGGGTTCTTCGAGATGGATCAGGTGATGCAGGGTCATCTCCGCCGGTGTCGTTGGCGTGCCGGCGCGCGCCAGATAGGACGGGCCGGCGACCGGATAGACCTCCTCGTCGGCGATCTGCAGCAGCTCATAGTCCGGCCAGTCGGTGGCGTCGCCGCCGCGGATGCCCAAGGGAATGCCCTCGGCGACGAGATCAAGGTCGCGGTCGGCGGTCTGGATGCGCAGGTCGATGCCCGGAAGGTCGTCGCGGAACTTCTGCAGCCGCGGCATCATCCAGAACGAGGCGAAGGCGGTCGAGGCCGACAGCGTGACATGCATACCGCCGGACCGTGCCCTGAGCTCCTCCGCCGACTTGCGGATATGCGACAGGCCGAGCGTGACGTCGGCATGGAAACGCTCGCCGGCCTCCGTCAGCAGCACCTGCCTGTGGCGGCGCTGGAACAGCTTGGCGCCGAACTGGTCCTCCAGTCCGCGGATCGCATAGGAGACCGCCGCTTGGGTCATGCCGAGCTCGCGGCCGGCGGCGGTGAAGCTCGCCAGCCGTCCTGCCGCTTCGAAGACGATGAGGCTGCCGGCGGATGGCAGCAGATGGCGCAGGCTTTGCATAAATACAGCTTATGCAAACAATCAGGATTTTCAAGCGTTACAGCCGCGCTGCCAAAGGCTAGCTTCATGCTGGAATGTTCAGGAGCCCTGCATGAACGTCGTTGCCCCCGAAACCCAGGCAGAGCCTGCCAAACGCCGTGAGCGCGGCGGCCGCAACGCCCGTCGCGAACAGCGCTCGCACGGGCCCGAAGCGCATGGCCGACCCTACATCCTCCGCAACATCCCGACCTACGACATCCTGTCCGAGGAGAACCTGATCCGCATCGAGGAGACGGCCGACCGCATCCTCGCCGAGATCGGCATCGAGTTCCGCGACGATCCGGCAGCGCTCGATCACTGGAAACGGGCAGGGGCCAAGGTCGAGGGCGTGTTGGTCAAGTTCGAGCCCGGCCTGTTGCGCGAAGTGCTCAAGACGGCGCCCGCGACCTTCACCCAGCATGCCCGCAATCCCGAGCGTTCGGTCGAGATTGGTGGCAAGAGCGTGGTGTTTTCGCCGGCCTACGGCTCGCCCTTTGTCATGGATCTCGACAACGGCCGCCGCTACGGCACTATCGAGGACTTCCGCAACTTCGTGAAACTGGCGCAGTCTTCGCCCTGGCTCCATCATTCCGGCGGCACGATCTGCGAGCCGGTCGACGTGCCGGTCAACAAGCGCCATCTCGACATGGTCTACAGCCATATCCGCTATTCCGACCGCGGCTTCATGGGCTCGGTGACCTCGGAGAGCCGGGCTGAAGACTCCATCGACATGGCGCGCATCGTCTTCGGCGAGGAATTCACCGACCGGAACTGCGTCATTCTCGGCAACGTCAACGTCAATTCGCCGCTGGTCTGGGACGCGACCATGACCACCGCCCTGCGCGCCTATGCCCGCGCCAACCAGGCGGCGGTTGTGGTGCCCTTCATCCTCGGCGGTGCCATGGGCCCGGTCACCAATGCCGGCGCGATCGCCCAGTCGCTGGCCGAGACCATGGCCGGCTGTGCGCTGACCCAGCTCGAGCGGCCCGGCGCGCCTGTCATCTTCGGCAACTTCCTGTCGTCGATGTCGCTCCGCTCGGGCTCGCCGACTTTCGGCACGCCCGAGCCGGCCATCGGCTCGATGGTCATCGGGCAGCTTGCGCGGAGACTTGATCTCCCCCTCAGATGCTCCGGCAACTTCACCACATCGAAGCTGCCCGACGCCCACGCCATGAACGAAGGCACCATGTCGATGCTGGCCGCCGTGCATTGCGGTGCCAACTTCATCCTGCATTCCGCCGGCTTCCTCGACGGGCTATTGTCGATGTCCTACGAGAAGTTCGTCATGGACGCCGATTTCTGCGGCGCGCTGCACACCTATCTCGACGGCGTCAGGATCGACAACAACCAGTTGGCGCTCGACGCCTTCCGCGAGGTCGGCCCCGGCAGCCACTTCTTTGGCTGCGCCCACACCATGGCCAATTACGAGACGGCCTTCTGGGATTCGGCCATCGCCGACAACGAGCCTTATGAGAAGTGGCAGGCGGCAGGCTCGGTCGACGCTGCCACCCGCGCCAACAAGCGCTGGAAGACGATGCTCGCCGAATACGAGGCGCCGCCGCTCGACCCCGGCATCGACGAGGCGCTGCAGGACTTCATGACGCGCAAGAAGACGTCGATGGAAGACGCGTGGTATTGACGGAGGACTCGCGGGAGCGAAATATTGTCTCCACATATGCGAGGATGAGACATGACCAAGCTACTCGAACAGGCATTGGAGGCAGCTCGAAAGCTCTCCAGGGATGACCAGGACGAGATTGCCCGCGCGATCTTTGAGCTCGTAGGTGCTGGTGCTGTGGCGCCTGTTCTGCTGACGGCTGACGAGCGAGTTGCCATCGAAAGATCCCGCGCGGCTGCCCTTCGTGGTGAATTTGCTTCGGAGAAAAATGTCGCGGCGGTCTGGGCGAAGCACGGCGCATGAGATTGCGCTACACCCTTCCGGCACTTGCCGATCTTGAGGGGATACTCGATCACATCGCGGCTGAATCGCCGTCTGCGGCCAAAAAGGTGGCAAAGCGCATCAAGGTGATTACGGAATTGCTGCAGCGTCATCCCGAGGTCGGCCGGTTGACCGACGAAGACGGCATCCGGCGGATCAACACAAGACCTTATCCATATTTGATCTTTTATGAACACGGAGGCGACGAGGTTGTCATTCACGCGGTGCGCCACGGTGCACGCGATCCAGCTGACATGCAGGGATATGGCGGTTCGTGACACTCCGCCGCGTTGCCAGCAACGTGCTCGAAATTCCCGGCTCAGCCGCGGCCGCGATAGGGCGCAACACCCGTTTCGGGCAGCCACGATCCCTCCGGCGGCGTGCCGGTCTGCCAGAACACGTCGATCGGGATGCCGCCGCGCGGATACCAGTAGCCGGCGATGCGCAGCCACAGCGGCTTTGTCGCTTCGACGACGCGGCGGCCGATCATGACCGTGCAATCCTCGTGGAAGGCGCCGTGATTGCGGAACGACACCATGAACAGCTTCAGCGACTTGGATTCGACCAGCATCTTGTCCGGCGCATAATCGATGACGATGTGCGCGAAGTCGGGCTGGCCGGTCACCGGGCAGAGCGAAGTGAATTCCGGGCAGGTGAAGCGCACGATGGCCGGCGGGCCTTCGACGCGGGTGTAGGGCACGGTTTCGAGCACTGCGGTTTCCGGCGAGGTCGGCGTTTCGACCTTGGTGCCGAGCTGGGTGAGGGTATCGGTGATGGTCATTGGGCGGCTCTTGGGCTGGGCTTGGCTCATTGCATCGGCGCGATTGTCCGCGAAAAGTCGCGTTGCCGCGCCGGCATCGGTTTTCGAGTGGCGTGTATTAGCGCCGGATAATGCAGGAAGGCAATGACCAGCAACGACCCGCTTCTCCAGCTATACCGGCTCAAGCACCTGACACTGAAGAACCGCGTCATGTCGACGAGCCACGAACCGGCATACTCCGAGGACGGCATGCCCAAGGAGCGCTACCGGCTCTACCATGCCGAGAAGGCCAAGGGCGGCATGGCGCTGACCATGACGGCGGGCTCGGCCATCGTCTCGCGCGACAGCCCGGCCGCATTCGGCAATCTCCACGCCTATGACGACGCGATCGTGCCTTGGCTGCGCGAACTCGTCGACGACTGTCACGAGCACGACTGCAAGGTGATGATCCAGATCACCCACCTTGGCCGCCGCACCAACTGGAACAAGGCCGACTGGCTGCCGGTGCTCAGCGCTTCCCCGGTGCGCGAAGCCGCCCACCGCACCTTCCCCAAGACCATCGAAGACTGGGACATCGAGCGTATCGTCGCCGACTATGCCTCGGCCGCCCAGCGCATGCAGGCGGCCGGGCTCGATGGCATCGAGTTCGAGGCCTACGGCCATTTGATGGACGGCTTCTGGTCTCAGGCGACCAACCACCGCGACGACGATTATGGCGGCTCGCTCGACAACCGGCTGCGCTTCACCTGGCGGGTGATCGATGCCGTGCGCGCTGCTGTCGGTCCCGATTTCGTCGTCGGCATCCGCATGGTCGCCGACGAGGACTTCGACAAGGGCCTGTCGAAGGAGGAGGGCATCGAGATCGCGCGACGCCTGGCGTCGTCGGGAAAATTCGACTTCCTCAACATCATCCGCGGCCATATCGACACGGACGCAGCACTGACCGGTGTCATCCCGCTGCACGGCATGCCGTCGTCGCCGCATCTCGATTTCGCCGGCGAGGTCAGGGCGGCGACCAAATTCCCGGTCTTCCACGCCGCGCGCATATCGGATGTCGCCACGGCCCGCCACGCCATCGCCGCCGGCAAGCTCGACATGGTTGGCATGACGCGCGCCCACATCGCCGAGCCGCATATCGTCAAGAAGGTGATGGAAGGCCGTGAGCACCAGATCAGGCCGTGCGTCGGCGCAACCTACTGCCTCGACCGCATTTACGAGGGCGGCGGCGCGCTCTGCATCCACAATGCCGCCACCGGCCGCGAGGCGACGATCCCCCATGTCATTTCCCGCACCGACGGCCCGCTGCGCAGTGTCGCCGTGGTCGGTGCCGGTGCTGCCGGCCTCGAGGCTGCGCGCGTGCTGGCCGAGCGCGGGCACAAGGTGATCGTGCTGGAGGCATCGAGCCAGGCCGGCGGCCAGGTGCGGCTTGCGGCGCAGAATCCGCGGAGGCGCGAGCTGATCGGCATCGTCGACTGGCGGCTGGCCGAGCTGGAGCGGCTCGGCGTAGAGATCCGCTACGACATCTGGGCGGGTGTGGACGACGTGCTGGCGCTCGACCCGGATGCCGTGGTGATTGCCACCGGCGGCCTGCCGCAGAGCCCGCCGCTCGATGCGGGCGACGATGTGGTCACGTCGAGCTGGGATATCATCGCCGGCAGCGTCAAGCCGGCCGAGAATGTGCTGCTCTATGACGACAATGGCGGCCACCAGGGCATGACGGCTGCCGAACTGATCGGCAAGGCAGGCAGTAAGCTCGAACTGCTGACGCCGGAGCGCTTCTTTGCCCCTGAGATCGGCGGCATGAACCACGTGCCCTACATGGAGGCGTTTCATCGCTCCGGCGTGAAAATCACCATCAACACGCGGCTGAAGTCGGTCAGGCGCGAAGGGAATCAGTTGGTTGCTACCCTTTCTTCCGACTACGCCAAGGGTTGGCACGAGGAGCGCCGCGTCGACCAGGTGGTGGTCGAGCATGGCACGTTGCCGCTCGACGAGCTCTATCTCGAGCTCAAGCCGCTGTCGAAAAATGGCGGCGCCATCGACTACGAGCGCCTGATCCATGGCGGCGACATCTTCCCGGCCAAGAACCCGGATGGCCGCTTCCTGCTCTTGCGCATCGGTGATGCCGTGCAGGCCCGCAACATCCACGCCGCCATCTATGACGGCATCAGGTTTGGACTCAGGATCTGACCGGCTGGTCCGCCGCCTCGGCCGTCAGCCAGCGGACGAATTCGCGCAATCCCGGCCGATCCTCGCCGCCGGGGCGAAAAGCGAGCCGGTAGGGCACCTCTCCGGCAATGCGGTTGGGTGAGGCCAGTACCAGTCTGCCGGCGGCGAGTTCGCGCTCTGCCAACACTTCCGGCACCAGGGCCACGCCGAGCCCGGCGACCGCCGCCTCGACCACCATGGAGAATTGTTCGAAACGGTGGCCGCGCAAAGTGGTGCGTGGATCGATGCCAGCGGCCTGGAACCATCGCAGCCAGAGCGTCGGTCGGGTCGACTGCTGCAGCAGCGGTAGTGCGGCAAGCTCGGCGTCGTCGAGGGCGGCGCGCCCGTCCAGCAAAGCCGGTGAAGCCACCACCACAAGTTCCTCGTCGAACAATCTGACGATACCTGTTTGTCCCGGCTCTGCCGGACCGCGCTGGATGGCGGCGTCGAAAGTTTCTGTTTCTAGGTCGACGGTCTCCAGCCGCACCGCAAGGTCGATGGCGACATGCGGATGGGCGGCGTGGAAGCCCGCGAGTCTTGGGATCAGCCAGCGGTCGGCCAATGTCGGCAGCACCGCGATGCTCAGCACGTCGGACTGGCCGCCGAAGGCCATGGTACGCACCGCCGCCTCATGCAGGCTGTCGAGGATAGTTTCGGCATCGCGAGCGAAGCGGCGGCCGGCATCGGAAAGCGCCAGCCGCTGGCGGACCCGATGGAACAGCGCCACGCCCAGCCGGTCTTCGAGCTGGCCGATCGAGCGGCTGACCGAACTCTGGGTCAGGCCGAGGTGATCGGCGGCGCGAATTGTCGTGCCGAGGCCGGCGCAGGCGCGGAAGGCCTCAAGCTCTGCAATCGTGGGGACATAGCTGCGGCGCATCGTCGGGCCTGGTCTTGAGTTGATCGAATTTACGCATAAACCTTACGAGATTACTTGTTAGCGAAAAGTGCTGAAGCGGTCTAGAATGACGGAAAATCACCATTCTCCGGAGGAACCATGAGCGCATCCACACCGGCCGGCGGCGGCAGCTTTGTCTGGGCCGACCCTTTCCTGATCGAAGACCAACTGTCCGAAGACGAGCGCATGGTACGCGACGGCGCGGCCGCCTTTGCTGCCGACAAGCTCGCGCCGCGCATCGAGGAAGCCTATCTCGACGAGAAGACCGATCCGGCGATCTTCCGCGAGATGGGCGAAGCCGGGCTGCTCGGCATCACAGTTCCCGAGGAATATGGTGGCCTGGGCGCCGGCTACGTCACCTACGGCCTTGTCGCCCGCGAAGTCGAACGCGTCGATTCGGGCTACCGATCGATGATGTCGGTGCAGTCGTCGCTGGTGATGTACCCGATCTATGCCTATGGCTCCGAGGAGCAGCGCAAGAAGTACCTGCCCAAGCTTGCCTCGGGCGAGTGGATCGGCTGCTTCGGCCTGACCGAGCCGGATGCAGGTTCCGATCCCGGCGGCATGAAGACCCGCGCTGAAAAGACCGCGAATGGCTACAAGATCAGCGGCTCGAAGATGTGGATCTCCAACGCGCCAATCGCCGACGTCTTCGTCGTCTGGGCCAAGTCGGCGGCCCACGACAACCAGATCCGCGGTTTCGTGCTCGAAAAGGGCATGAAGGGCCTGTCGGCGCCGAAGATCGGCGGCAAGCTGTCGCTGCGCGCCTCGATCACCGGCGAGATCGTCATGGAAGGCGTGGAAGTCGGCGAAGATGCGCTGCTGCCGAACGTTTCGGGCCTCAAGGGTCCGTTCGGTTGCCTCAACCGCGCCCGCTACGGCATTTCCTGGGGCGTCATGGGCGCCGCCGAGGATTGCTGGCACCGTGCCCGTCAGTACGGCCTCGACCGCAAGCAGTTCAACAAGCCGCTCGCCGGCATGCAGCTCTACCAGAAGAAGCTGGCCGACATGCAGACCGAGATCGCGCTCGGCCTCCAGGGCTCGTTGCGCGTCGGCCGCCTGATGGACGAGCACAAGTTCGCGCCCGAGATGATCAGCCTCGTCAAGCGCAACAACTGCGGCAAGGCGCTCGACATCGCCCGCCAGGCCCGCGACATGCATGGCGGCAACGGCATCCAGATCGGTTACCACGTCATGCGCCACGCGCAGAACCTCGAGACCGTGAACACCTACGAAGGCACTCATGACGTGCATGCGCTGATTTTGGGCCGCGCCCAGACAGGTCTGCAGGCTTTCTTCTAGGCCTTCGATTGACACGCTGAAGGTCGCAACGGCCGCATGGACACGCCATGCGGCCGTTTTCTTGTTGGCAGGCACAAGTCGCTACGGTGCGTCCATGGTTCGCTTTGTAGTTTAGCTGGTGCGATTACAGTTCGCCTATAGCGCGAATTGTTTCATGACTTTGAAACACACCGCCTGCTTCTCGACGTCAGGCGGATACATGGCGTCGATAATCCCCAAGGGCGTCCGGCAGTTTTTCGCCGGACGGGCAGAGGGGATATTGTCGATGAACGCCCAGACCAAGTTCGAGAATGCCGGCCAGATCCTGTGGTTCGGCGACAACGTCATGACGATCCGCACAGCCGCAAGCGTCGAAAACGACCAGATCAGCATCATCGAATGCCGCATGCCCGCAGGCGGCTCGTCGCCGCTGCAGGTGACCTTGAGCGGCGACGAACTCATCCATATTCTCGAAGGCATGATGCGTTTCCAGGTTGGCGACACGGTTTTCCTCGCCCATGTCGGGCAGACCGTCATGGCGCCGAAGGGGATTCCTCACGATTTTCAGATACTGTCCGCCGATGGCGCGACCTGTCTCATCGTCACCCAGGGTGGGGAGTTTGAGCAGATGGTTCGCCAGATGAGCCGTCCGGCTCCTTCCGTTTCGAGAGAATCTTTCCCGGACAATCGCGTGAACAGTTCCATCGAGGTCGTCGGCGCCCCGCTACCATAGCGCCGATGCTGGGCTGGACGGGTGCGGGGGCGTGTCCGTCCAGCCATCCCCTCAGGTAGAGCAGCTGAAGATTGGCTCGCCAAAGGCGTGAGCACCGACGTCGAGGCCAAGCCCTGGGCCGCCGGGCAGGCGCATCATGCCGTCGGCGATGGCAAAGTCGCCGCGTGCGTTCGATACCGTCACCCAGTTGTGGAAGTCGACGGTGTGTTGTCTGAGATGCTCCGGTGTCGACAATAGCAGGCCGGAATAGGCGGCCGTGTCGATCTGGGCGCCGCCCGTATCCTCGATGGTGACCTTGAGATTTTTGGCAATCGCGATGTCGCGCAAAAGTCTTGCCTTGCTCAGGCCGCCGACACGCGCCAGCTTGATGGTGATGCCGTCGACCAGCCCGTCGGATATGGCGCGGACCAGCACGTCAACACCGTCGATGGTTTCGTCGAGCACAAGAGGCCGGTCGGTGGCGCGGCGGATGGCGAGGTTCTCTTCGTAGCTCGCGCAAGGTTGCTCCAGTGTGTAGTCGAGATTGCGCGTCGCCAACAGGAAGCGGCGTGTCTCTGCCGTACCCCAGCTTGCATTTGCATCGCAAAACAGAACGGTGTCGGCCGGAACGCTTGCCCGTACCGCCTCGAGCCGGGCAATATCCTCGTTGACGTCAAGCCCGACCTTGACCTGTAGGCGGCGGTAGCCCTCGTCGATGTACTTTTGCGCTCGCATGGCCATCGCGTCGGGAGCCTGTTGGGCGATGGAGCGATAAAGCGCCAGCGCCGATCCCTCCGCGCCGCCGCTCATCGCGGCTAGAGACAGCCCCGAGCGTTTGCCGGCAAGGTCCCACAGCGCCATGTCGAGCGCCGACTTCGCATAGGGATGGCCCTTGAGCAGCAGGTCCATGCGTCGGTTCAGGGCCTCGATACCCGATGCGTCGCAGCCCAGCATTTGCGGTGCCAGTTCCCGCATCGCTTCGCGCGCGCCGGCGGCAAATGCCGGGTCGTAGAAGCTGCCCAGCGGCGCCATTTCTCCGTATCCGGTGGTGCCGTCGCGACTGGTGATCTCGACGATGGTCGAATCGAAGCCTTCCGCACTGCGCCCGCCCGAGCAGCGATAGGTGCCGTCGCGAAACGGCTGCCATTGCCGGAAGATGCGAATGCTCGAAATCGTCGCGTCGGTCATGCTGTCCCCAAGGCGCAGGCTTGATGTGCGCCAAGGATAGCGTGGCCGACGCCCCGCTGCGGTCAAGGAAGCGGCGCGTGCGGGGGTCGTATTCCTGACAGGCTTGTCTCGGCGTCTTGGTTCATATCGGGCGCGAAATGTTTCAGGTTGCAGATACAGCTTTCGGTTTTGCTGAATTCGAACGGATACGCTCGCCCCTTAGATCAAGGCCACCGCGGCCCGGCGCCGCGCTTGTTCGAAAGGAAAACACAGTGACCATTCATGCAAAGACCGAGAATGACGGCGAACTGCTGTGGTTCAACGGCACGCTTGCAACCATCCGGGTTTCGGGTCAGGCGGGAGCCGACACCATCAGCGTCATCGAACACCTGATGCCATACGGATCGTCGCCGCCGCTCCATATTCACCACAACGAGGACGAGGTCTTCCACATCCTCGAGGGCGTGGTGCGTTTCAACGTCGGTGGCAAGGATCTCTACGGCCGCGCCGGCCAGACCCTGCTGGCGCCGAAGGGCATTCCGCACAGCTATCGCGTCGAATCCGCCGAGGGCGCCCGCTGCCTGACCATCACCACAGGCGGCGACTTCGAGCGCATGGTGCGCGAAGTCAGCATTCCGGCTCCCAGGGCGGAGATCCCACCGCAGGAAGCGCCGACGCCCGAAGTTATTGCCATGCTGAGCGAGGCTTGCGCCCGCAACGGCATCGACATCATCGGCGCGCCGTTGAGCTGACGTGACTGGGGTGGCGGGGCGGATGGCGTCCATTCGTCCCGCCGTCGCTTTTGTGATGGATTTTCACCTTGCCAGGCGCGACACTTGCCCAGATGCACTCCAATTCGAGGCGGCAAGCTGGCCATGAGCAACGCGTTTTTGTCCCATCTTTCCTCCGAACTGGAGGGGCTGAAGTCGGCAGGGCTCTACAAGTCCGAGCGCGTCATCACCTCCACGCAGAGCGCCGAGATCGAGGTCGGCGGCGAAAAGGTGCTGAACTTCTGTGCAAACAACTATCTCGGCCTCGCCGATAGCCATGAGTTGCGCGACGCCGCCAAGAAGGCGCTCGACCGCTACGGCTATGGCATGGCCTCGGTGCGCTTCATCTGCGGCACCCAGGAAGAGCACAAGCAACTGGAGGCGAAGCTGTCGGCGTTCCTCGGCATGGAGGACACGATCCTCTATTCCTCCTGTTTCGACGCCAATGCCGGCCTGTTCGAAACATTGCTTTCTGAGGACGACGCCATCATTTCCGATGCGCTCAACCACGCCTCGATCATCGACGGCGTGCGGCTGTCCAAGGCCAAGCGCTTCCGCTACGCCAACAACGACATGGCAGCGCTCGAGGAGGAACTGAAGAAGGCCGAAGGCAGCCGCTTCAAGCTGATCGCTACCGACGGCGTGTTCTCGATGGATGGCATCATCGCCAATCTCGGCGGCGTCTGCGACCTGGCTGAAGAATACGGGGCGATGGTGATGGTCGACGACAGCCATGCCGTCGGCTTTGTCGGCAAGCACGGCCGCGGCACGCCGGAACATTGCGGCGTCGAGGGCAGGGTCGACATCATCACTGGTACGCTGGGCAAGGCGCTGGGCGGCGCCTCGGGTGGCTATACCGCAGGTAAGCGCGAAGTTGTCGACTGGCTACGCCAGCGGTCGCGCCCCTACTTGTTTTCCAACACGCTTGCGCCCTCGATCGCGGGAGCGTCGATCAAGGTGCTCGACATGATCGCCTCAGGCGGCGCCTTGCTCGAAAAGCTCTATGCCAATGCCGAGCGCTTCCGTTCGGGCATGGGCAAGCTTGGCTTCACGCTTGCCGGTGCCGACCATCCCATCATTCCTGTCATGCTGGGCGACGCCGCCCTCGCCCAGGAGATGGCGGCACGGATGCTCAAGCGCGGCATCTACGTCATCGGTTTCTCATTCCCGGTCGTGCCCAAGGGGCAGGCGCGCATCCGCACCCAGATGTCGGCGGCACATTCGGCTGCCGACATTGACCGGGCGGTGGCCGCTTTCGGCGAAGTCGGACGAGAGTTGGGCGTCGTTTCGTAAGCTGCCAGCGGCGCCAAAAGCGATTCTGGATCAAGGGATTCGCAGGAGAAGACAATGTCGAACATGATGCGCGCTCTGGTGAAGGCCAAGGCCGAACCCGGCATCTGGATGGAAGAGGTGCCGGTGCCCGAGGTCGGTCCCAACGACGTGCTGATCAAGGTTAGGAAGTCGGCGATCTGCGGCACTGACGTCCACATCTACAATTGGGACCAGTGGGCACAGAAGACCGTGCCGGTGCCGATGGTCACAGGACACGAGTTCGTCGGCACGGTTGCCGATTTCGGCGCCGGCGTGAAGGACTACAAGGTCGGCCAGCGGGTCTCGGGCGAGGGCCATATCGTTTGCGGCCATTGCCGCAATTGCCGCGCCGGGCGAGGGCATCTCTGCCGCAACACGCTGGGCGTCGGCGTCAATCGCCCGGGCTCCTTCGCTGAATATGTCGCCATTCCCCAGCATAATGTCGTGCCGATCCCCGACGACGTGTCCGACGAGATCGCCGCGATCTTCGACCCGCTCGGCAACGCCGTGCATACGGCCCTGTCCTTCGACCTGGTCGGCGAGGATGTGCTGGTGACGGGCGCCGGCCCGATCGGCATCATGGGTGCTTTGGTGGCGCAATGTGTTGGCGCGAGAAAGGTCGTCATCACCGACATCAACCCTGTCCGCCTGGCGCTGGCGAAAAAGCTGGGCGTCCATCATGTGGTCGATGCCTCCCGGGAAAAGCTGCGCGACGTGATGCGCGACGAGGGCATGACCGAAGGGTTCGATATCGGGCTTGAGATGTCAGGCTCGGCGGTCGCCTTCCGCGACATGATCGACACCATGAACAATGGAGGCAAGATCGCCATCCTCGGCATCGCGCCGACCGGCTTCGAGATCGATTGGAACAAGGTCATCTTCAAGATGCTGCACCTCAAGGGCATCTATGGTCGCGAGATGTTCGAGACCTGGTACAAGATGATCGCGTTGGTGCAGGGGCCGCTCGACGTGACGGGTCTCATCACCCACCGCATCGGCATCGACGACTACCAGGCCGGGTTCGATGCCATGCGCAGCGGAAATTCCGGCAAGGTGGTCATGGATTGGTGAGCCACAGGAAAGTTTTTTCACTATAAGGTGAATTTTTCGAACAAACCGGCGTTGCCAAGCGAATAGGCGATTTGCTATTGGAGCAGACCGTTCGCCTGGAACCGACGATGCGCCGCCATATTCGCACGCTTACCGCCCGGCACGAACCGCAAGGGCAATTCCTTTCGCACCTCAAGTCGGGGTCGGGGGCGGTCGTGGGCATGGCGACCGTGGGTGGTTTAGCCTCGGTCACTGGCTTGCCGATGCTGATTGCACCGTTGGGCGCGACTGCGGTTCTCCTGTTTGGCCAGCCAGCGAGCCCACTGGCACAGCCGATCAATATTTTCGCCGGCTATTTCATCGCAACCTTGATCGGCGTGGCCGCGGCTATGACTTTCCCGGGGCTGTGGGAAGTGTCGGCGGTCGCTGTCGGCGTTTCGATCGCGCTGATGCTGATGTTCCGCGTAACGCATCCGCCGGCGGGCGCGATCCCGCTCGTGGCAACCGCTTCGCCCTATCAGGGCGGCACGCTCTTCGTTGTCATTCTGCTCGGTTGCGTCAGCCTTCTGGTGCTGGCATTGGTTCACCACTGGATTCCGCCGCGGGCGCAATATCCACGCCGCGTCGACTGACGCTTTCGCCTTGCCACGAACCTTGACGGCGCTTTAGCTTGGGCGCCTGCAGCGAGGTGTGGCATGAATCAGGATATCGGAGCGACAGGCTCGGCGCGGGGCAGAAGCGCATGAGCGATCGTCTCGTTCTGCTCGGCACCAAGGGTGGTCCGGCGATCCGACCCGGTGGGCCCTGGCCGACTTCCACACTTCTCGAACTCGGCGGCCGCACCATCGTCGTCGATTGCGGGCTCGGCGTGACGCGCGGCCTGACCGACGCGGGCCTGAGCCTGAAAGCGCTCGATCTCATCTTCATTACCCATCTTCATTCCGACCATGTGCTTGAACTGGGAGCGTTGATCCATACCGCGTGGACGGCCGGGCTCGCGACACCGGTCCGGCTGTTTGGCCCCATCGGGTTGAATCGATACTGGCAAAGTTTCGTGCAAGCGCTTGAATTCGACATCGAAACCCGGATCGACGATGAGGGCCGTCCCGACCTGCGCAGGATGGTCGAAGTTGTGGAGCTCAGTGAAGGGGATGTGCTGCGCGACGGTGCACTTGGCGTCACCGCCCTGCGTGTTGACCACCCGCCAGTGACCGAGTGTTTCGCCCTTCGCTTCGAGCATGCGGGCAAGAGCATCGTATTTTCTGCCGACACGGCCTTCTTTCCACCGCTCGCCGATTTCGCTCGAGGCGCCGCAATACTGCTCCACGAAGCAATGCTGGAGGAGGGCGTCGAACGGCTGGTGGCGCGTACCGGCAATGGCGTCCGCCTGAGGCAGCACCTGATGGCAAGCCATAGCCTGGCAGGGGAAGCTGGCACCATTGCTGCCAGGGCCGGGGTTGGACGGCTGGTGCTCAACCACCTCATTCCAGCCGATGATACCGAGATCGGCGAAGCCGACTGGATCGAGGCTGTCAGGAAAACATGGAATGGTCCCTTGACGATCGGCCGCGACGGGCTTGTTGTGGTGGTCGAGGGCGATGACGCCCGCAATCGGGAGGACCTGCATGAAACTGGCGACGCTGAAGAACGGTTCGCGTGACGGGAAACTGGTCATCGTCTCGCGCGACCTGACGCGATACACCGATGCCTCCTTCCTGGCGCCGAATTTGCAGGCGGCGCTGGACGACTGGCGCCGGATTTTCCCGCATCTCACAGCATTGGCCGATTCGCTGGAAATAGGCTCGGTGCCTTCGTCGCGCTTCCATGAGCATGACGCCCATTCGCCCCTGCCTCGCGCCTACCAGCGCCTGGGCGGCGGCGATGCCTTTGTTGGCCCGCGCGACCCGATCGAACTCGCCGGCAAGACACGCGACGCCAAGATCGAGGCGGCCGTCGCCGTGATCGTCGCGGACGTTGCGATGGCGGCGACAGCAGACAGCGCCAAGGACGCCATTGCCCTTGTCGTGCTTTCGGCCGATACGGACCTCGATGCCGGGCAGAGCGGAACGTCGGCGCTGTCGCCTGTTGCGGTGACGCCGGACGAACTTGGCGATGCCTGGGACGGTGCGGTGCATCTGCCGCTGCTGGCAGGCACGCGAAGCATTGCCTCGGTCGGCTGGACCAGCTTTCCCAAGCTGATTGCCGATGCGGCGGCGACCAGACCGCTGGGCACCGGTGCCATTGTCAGGGGCGCGGTTGAGACGTTGTCGGTTTCGCTCGGCGACACGCTGCGCGTCGAAATGAAGGACAAGTCCGGCCACTCCATCTTCGGCGCGATCGAACGCCAGGTCGGCCGCTTCGAGCCGGCCTGAGGCCGCCATGGACTTGACGAGCCACTTTCGCTGCATGGCGCGGAACAATCTGTGGTCGAACGACCGCATCTACCGCGCCGTGCAGGCCTTGAGGCCGGGCGAATTCGAGGCTGTGCGGACCAGTTTCTTTCCGTCCCTCAAGGAGACGCTCAACCATATCCTGTCAGTCGATATCTATTATCTCGACATGATCGAAGAGGGCGGTGAGGGGCGAAGGGTGTTCGACCGTTTTGTCGATTTCGACGACGCGGTGGCGTTGGCAAGAGCTCAAGCGGAGTTCGACCGCCGGCTGATCGGCTGTTGCGACCGGCTGACGGAGGCCGATCTCGACAGGCCGGTGCTCTCCGACCGCGGCGAGGCGGGGCAGATACCCGAGCGCATCGGCGATCTGCTTGCGCATCTCTACATCCACCAGATCCACCATCGTGGTCAGGTGCATGCGATGTTGTCGGGCACTTCCGCCGCCCCGCCGCAACTCGACGAGTTCTTCCTCGACTACGATCTGCAGTTCCGCAGCGAAGAGGTCGAGCGGCTGGGGCTTCAGGCGAGTGCGACGTCGTAGTGCGAGAACAATGGATCGGCGGTGAGGATCGACAGGTTCTCGGTCTGCGCTTGTGCGATCAGGAGACGGTCGAACGGGTCGCCGTGATGGCGAGGCAATCCGGCCACGCGCTGTGCGTGCTCGATGGTGATGGCAAGCGGCGTAAACTGCATTCTAGGAAGGAGGACGTCGAGATTGATCGGCGCGTCCAACTTTCCGATGTTCTGCTTGATCGCAATCTCCCAGACGCTCGCCGCGCTGGCATAGACAATCGTCGAAGAGGCGAGAATCTTCCGGTGTGCTGGCCTCAGTCGTGGGTCGTCGTTGATCGACCACAGGATGATATGCGTGTCGGCGAGAAAGGCCTCGCCGGTCACTTCATGTAGTCCTTGAAGTCATCAAGCGGCGCGTCAAAATCCTCAGCGATCCAGATCTTGCCCTTGAGCGCACCGATCCGGGGAAGCAATTCCCGTTCTGGCTCCGGCGGCATGACGCGCGCCACGGCCTTGCCGTGGCGCGTGACGACAATCTCCTCGCCGGCTTCAGCCCGCTTGATGAGTTCGGAGAACTTGGCTTTGGCCTCGGCGACGGAAACGTTCATGGGCACAATCCTTATGACCATAATTTAGGTCATAATTGGTGGTCCTGCAAATCGAAGCGCGTCCGCTGCCGCTCCAATCAACCCTTGCTCTGCTGGATTGCCATGTAGAGGTTGGTGCAGCGGGCGCCCGAGCGGCAATAGGCGAAGACCGGACCTTCCATCTCGTCGAGCGCATCGGCCATGTCGGCAACATTGTCGCCGGTCATCTGGCCGCTGATGACGGGGATATGGCGGAAAGCAAGGCCGGCTGCCTCGACTGCTGCCTTGACGCTGCCTGCGGAAGGCTGGCCGGGCTGCTCGTCGTCGGGCCGGTTGCAGATCACGCTCTTGAAGCCAGCGGCCTTGACGGCGGCAACTTCGTCCGGCGTGATCTGGCCGGAAACCGAGTAATCGTCGGTGATCTGGCGAATTTCCATGTTCGTCCTCGCAAGGGTTCGTGGGCCGCAGTCGCGGCCGGTCGGCGCCAGTCTTGCCACTGCTGGCGCCCCGGGGCAACCGTCTGCAGGTAGCAGATGCAGGACGGGGGAGCCGGTGTGTCCGGCTCCCCCGTCATTTCAATGGGCTTCTCCGGATCCGCCGACGGCAACGAGGTTGAACGGCTTGCCTTCGACGGAAATCTCCTCAGTCGGCGTAAAGGTCGTGGCATCGACGGTATGCAGGACGCCTTTCAGCGGGTCCGAGACCACGATGCGATCGCCGGCGACGGCGATGCGCGGACGCGGGTCGCTCCAGTGGCCGTCCATGCTGTAGGGCTCGGTCAGCTTGAGCGAGGCATCCACCTTGCCCGCCACCACGTCGATCCGGTGCAATTGGCCGTCTTCGGTGAAGACATAGGCGAACTTCGCCCGCACAGGATCGACGGTGAAATGCACGCGGCGTGTCGGCAGTTCGATCAGCCTGAAGGCGTCATCGGACTTCGGATCGATCAGGACGACGGCGCTGGGACCATAATTGCCGAGGAAGTATTGCAGGCCGCGACCGCCCACCAGCGTCGTCGATTTGCCTTCGGGAAGGTCGGCGTAGGGCAGCAGGTTGATCGCAGGGGCACCTGTGCCTGTCGAAGTGATGAGTAGGCCTTTGGCGCAGGCAACCGCAACAAGGTTGCCCGATGACGCCTCGCCGTGCAGGTCCGGGCAATCGTGCAGGCCCCCGACGGACGCTCCCGAACGGTCGACCACGCGAATGCCGATGGGCAACTCATCGGGTTTTTCCAGGTTCGGCTCCGACACAAACACGTGGTCGCCCAGGGCGATGGCCACGCCGTGATGCGGCGCGTCGGTAGTCACTTCGCGAATGGCCGGCTTGCCCTCGAGAATGTCAGCCTCTCGTGTGACCCGCGTCTTCCCCTCTCCGTCGAAGAACAGGGCGATGTCGCCCTCATGGTCGACGAAATGCGACGGCTTCTTGCCCTCGAAGCTGACATCAAGAAGCTTTGGCGCCTCCATGCTGATGTCGCCGTGATCGCCATGGTCGCCGAAAGAAATGCCGCTCGAAAGCACCGAGATCACATCGCCCTTGCCCTGCACGGCAAAGACGGTGCGGCCGCTGGCGGAGCGGTAGAGGCTGGTCGGTGCCCTGACGTTGAACGTGTCGATCTTCTGGCCGGTCTCCATGTCGATGGCGTGGACGATCGGTTGGGCGTGATCGGAAACGAACAGCCGCCATGCGGTTTGTTCCTCCGCGAAGGCAGAAGCAGTGGCGAAACCGAGCAGAACGGCAAGCGCAGGCGTGGAGGCGAGCAGATGTTTCATACGTTCCTCATAAAATGTTATTACATAACAGGTGGAGTTTGAGAAAAAGGCGAGGTTTTGGGCCCCGCCTCATGCCGGCTGGTTAGTCAGATCGGATTGTGGGGCCAAAAGGCGGCCTGCTGGCCGCTTGGCGATATCTGGTTAGCTGCCGAGGATCGCGCCCTTGATGGTGGCGATGTTGGTCTTCATCATGTCGATGTAGGTCGCGGCCGGGCCGTCGGCCTTGGACAGCGCGTCGGAATAGAGCGTTCCACCGACTTTGACGCCGGTTTCCGAGGAGATCTGCTCGATCAGGCGCGGATTTGTGATGTTTTCCAGAAAGATCGCCGATGCCTTGTCGCCGCGCACCTGCGAGATCAGCGCCGCGACATCGGCCGCCGAGGCCTCCGCTTCGGTCGAAATACCCTCCGGCGCCAGGAAGGTCAGGCCGTAGGCGTTCTCGAAATAGCCGAAGGCATCGTGCGAGGTGATGACGATGCGCTTGTCCTCGGGGATTGCCGCCACCGCCACCTTGACCTCGGCATCGGCCGCGTCGAGTTTGGCGGTATAGACTTCGGCGTTTGCCTTGTAGCTGTCGCAGCCGGTGGCGTCGGCGGCGCAGAAGGCGTCGGCGATGTTCTTCACATAGATCCTGGCGTTGGCGATCGACTGGAAGGCGTGCGGATCGAGGTCGCCGTGGTTGTGATCGTCGCTGCCTGCCTCGGCAGTGTGCTCATGCCCTTGCTTCATCTTGATCGGCAACACGCCCTTGGTCAGTTCGACCACCGAAGCCTTGGTGGCGCTGGCCTCGACAAGGCGTTGCAGGAAGCCTTCGAACTGCAGGCCGTTGACCAGGACGACATTGGCCTTGGACATGGTCACCGCGTCGGCGGGCGAGGGCTCGTAGACATGGGCGTCGCCGTCCGGTCCGACCAGCGTGGTCAGTTCGATGCGGTCACCGCCGACATTCCGGGCGAAGTCGCCGATGATCGAGAAGCTTGCCACGACCTTGAGCGGTTCGGCAGAGGCCGAAGTCGTTCCGAGCGAGGTTAATGTTATAACACTCATAAGCGAGGCGAAGCCAATTGTCCTGAGCATATGTCTCTCCATGTTGAAGCGGATCAGGCGGTGCGGTGGCGGTGGCGGCGAAGCTTGGTGTTGAAGACGCCGCGCGTACCGAAAAGAATGGAAGCGAGGTAAATCGCCCCTGCCGAAAGGATGATGGCCGGGCCCGAGGGCAGGGAGGCGTGGTAGGACACCAGCAGCCCGGCGACGCAGGAAATCGCGCCAAAACCGAAGGCCAGCGCACACATCGGCTCGACCCGCGCCGTCCAGAAGCGGGCGGCTGCAGCCGGCAGCATCATCAGGCCGACGGAGAGCAGGGTGCCTAGCGCCTGGAAGCCGCCGACGAGATTGAGCACGACGAGGCCGAGGAAGATGAAGTGGACCGGCGTACCGAGCCGGCTGACCGAGCGCAGGAACAGCGGGTCGAGGCATTCGGCGACCAATGCGCGCCAGAAGATGGCAAGCGTCAGCAACGTGAATCCTGAAATCAGCGCGATCAGCGTCAGCGCGTCGTTGTTGAGCGCCAGCACCGTGCCGAACAGCACATGCATGAGATCGACGCTCGAGCCGCGCAGCGACACGATGAGCACGCCGAGCGCCAGCGAAATCAGGTAGAACGCCGCCATCGACGCGTCCTCGCGCTGGACGGTGAAGCGCGACACGGCACCCGCGCCAAGCGCCACGATGACGCCGGCAATCAGCCCGCCGATGGTCATCGGCACGATCTGCAGCCCATAGAGCAGGAAGCCTGCGGCGGCACCCGGCAGGATGGCATGCGCCATGGCGTCGCCGGTCAGGCTCATGCGCCTCAGCATCAGGAACACGCCGACCGGGCAGGCGCCCAGGGCCAACATCAGCGAGCCGGCAAGCGCGCGCTGCATGAAGCCGAATTCGACGAACGGAGCGATCAGGAAATCATACATGTTCAGGCTGCCCGCGGGCCGGATTCGTGGTCGGGATGGCCGTGGACCTCGCCGTGCTCATGATGGTGATGATCGTCATGGCTGTGCGCGTGGACATGGCCTGGTTCCGGTTCGCACCATGGCGCATCGTCATGCCAGGCTTCGTCGAAGCGCCGGGCTCTCAGGAGGTTTTCCGGGCGCAGCGTCTCGATGGTTTCGCCCCACGCAACCGGCTGGCGGGCGAGCAGCAGGGTGTTGGGAAAATGGGCGCGCACCAGCTCGAGATCGTGGGCGACCACCATCACCGTGCGGTTTTCGCCGTGCCAGCGCTTGATCAGCCGGATCAGGTCGCCGACCGTCTTGGCGTCGACCGCGTTGAACGGCTCGTCGAGCAGGATGATGTCGGCGTCCTGGACCAGCACGCGGGCAAACAGCGCACGCTGCAGCTGTCCGCCCGAAAGGGTGTCGATAGGCCGCTTTTCGAAGCCCTCCAGCCCGACGGCCATCAATGCGTGGCTGACGGCCTCGCGATCCTCTTTGGTGTAGCGGCCGAGCAGGCCACGCCTAGGCCACAGGCCGAGCGAAACGAGATCGATCACGCGGGCGGGAAAGCTGCGGTCGAGTTCCGACTGCTGCGGCAGATAGGCGATGCGTTTTCCCGGAGCGACGGTGCAGGAGCCGGCCATCGGCTTCAACACGCCGACGATGCCCTTCATCAGGGTGGATTTGCCCGAGCCATTGGCGCCGACCACCGCCGTCAACGAACCGGCCTTGATCGAGCCGTTGAGATGGTGGACCGCTGGATGGCTGCTGTAGCCCAGCGTCAGGTCCTTGAATGTCAGGCAGGCGTCGGTCATCGGTCTGTCCACAGGCGGCCGCTCGTTCGAACTCTGGATATGTGATGTTATTACATTAGTCAACGAGGCGGTGCGACAAAGCGGTGCATTTTCCCCATAGGGCCGCAACTGACAGGACTGGCCCACGGAATTTGACCATTGCGGCCTTGCGCCGATGGGGCAGCAAAATCTAAGAAGGCGCCACCTATAACGGAAGGAGACCACCATGAGCGTTCGTCGTATCGATGTCGGCCCTCGCATGAGCCAGATCGTCATCCACAACAACACCGTTTACCTGGCTGGCCAGGTTGGCGCCCCGGGCGAAAGCGTTGCCGCGCAGACCAAGGCCATCCTGGCCGAGATCGACGCCCTGCTGGCCAAGGCCGGCACCGACAAGACCAAGATCCTGCAGGCGATCATCTGGCTCGACGACATGTCGACCTTCGCCGAAATGAACTCGGTCTGGGATGGCTGGGTGCCTCAGGGCAACACGCCTGCACGTGCAACCGGTGAAGCCAAGCTCGCCGGTCCGGAATACAAGGTCGAGATCATCGTCACGGCTGCTGCCTGACGATAGCCTTAGGCTTCAAGTCCAACGAAACGCCGCGCGTCCCCGGGATGCGCGGCGTTTTTGCTTTTTGGCTAGCTGTCGGAAGGCGTGAAGCGGGCGACCACCGCATGGGCGTTCGCCGGATAGGTGAAGCGCACATGCGTGACCGGGCGCTCGGCGCTCCATGTCCGCCTTTCGATGACAAGGCAGGGCGCCCCTGCGGCAAGGCCAAGGTCCACGGCGATCTCGGCATCGGCCGCCGCCGCGCGTATGACGTGTTCTGCCGCACTCCAGGGCACTTGTCCGATCAGCCAGGGGCCGGGGGCAGTTTCAAGGAACTCCTCGTCCGCAGCCTCGGGCACGGCAGCGAGATTGATCAGCCGGTCTTCCGTGCAAAACGGCCGCGCACCGGCATAGTGGCGGCATTTCAACGCCAGAAGCTGGCCCGAAACGCCGGCCCCCAGCCTGTCACGGTCAGCCGCGCCTGCACGCCGCTTGAGCTGCGAGATCAGTTCGTAGCGGTAGGGCAGGCCGAGCGCTTCGACCTCGATGCGGATGTCGTGGATTTCGAGCACGGCTGCCTGCGACTGCGGCCTGCGCACGAAGCTGCCGGAGCGCCGACGCCGTTCGATCAGCCCGGCTTTGGCGAGTTGCGACAGCGCCTTGTTCACGGTCATGCGCGAACAGCCATACTCTTCGGTCAGTTCGTGTTCGAAGGGGATTCGGTACCCCGGCTCCCATTCGCCCGAAACGATGCGATCGCGGATGTCGTTGAGGATGCGCTGGTAGAGCGATGTCGATGCATCGCCGCTCTCCGGCGCTTCAACTAGGTCCGCTATCGAATCAGGCACCAGGATTTCCTCGCCTTTACGCCGCCGTCAGTTGCATCATCACGCTCCGGAACCGCGCCGCAATAGCATCGCGGCGGAAATGTTGGCCGCCCGACACGACTTTGCGTCCCCGGACCCAGGCACAATCGACCTTGCCGCCGCGCGCGAAGATCCAGGCGTCGAGAATGGCGTCGCCGGTTTTCCCTGCGAGGGTCGGGTGGCCTGCGTCGAGCGAGATGAAGTCGGCCGGCGCACCCGCGGAAATTGCGGCGTTCCCTGCGCCGAGCGCTTGTGCTCCGCCTTCGAGTGCCCGGTCGAAAAGTGCGCGGCCGGTCGATTGGCCTGATGTCGCAAGCACATTGCGGGCCCGGTGTGCCAGCCGCTGCGAGTACTCGAGCATGCGCAGTTCGCCGCCGACGCCGATCTCGACATTCGAATCCGAGCCGACGCCGTATCTGCCGCCGTGTTCGACGAACAGCGGCGCAGAAAAGACGCCGTCGCCGAGATTGGCCTCGGTGATCGGGCACAGGCCGGCGACCGCTCCCGACCGAGCCATGGCGATCGTCTCGGCCTCGGTCATGTGCGTGGCGTGGATCAGGCACCAGCGCCTGTCGACATCAGCGTTGCGCAACAGCCACTCGACGGGCCGGGCCCCTGACCAGGCGACGCAGTCTTCGACTTCTTTCACCTGTTCGGCGATGTGGATGTGGATCGGCCCGGTGGTCATGGCTGTGACAACCGGCAATTCATCCGGGGTCGCCGCGCGCAGGCTGTGGGGCGCAAGTCCGAGCACCGCGCCGTCGATGCCGGCAACCGCTTCGCCGCACTTCTCAAAAAGCTGTGCGAAGCGATTCGTATCGTTGATGAATCGCCGCTGACCTTCATTTGCCGGAGTGCCGCCGAAACCGGAGTGGGCGTAGAAAACCGGTAGAAGGGTGAGCCCGATGCCGGTGTCGACCGAAGCTGACGCGATGCGTTCGGCCATCTCGGCGATGTTGGCGTAGGGGCTGCCGTCGCGGTCGTGGTGGAGATAGTGGAACTCGCCGACGCGCGAAAATCCCGCCTCCAGCATTTCGACATAAAGCTGCGCCGCCACCCCCTCGACCTGGTCCGGCGTCATCGACAGGGCGAAACGGTACATCACCTCGCGCCACGACCAGAAGCTGTCGGACGACGGGCCGCGGATTTCGGCGAGGCCGGCCATGCCGCGCTGGAAGGCGTGACTGTGCAGGTTTGGCATGCCCGGCAGCACGATGGCGTGGCGCTCGTCGTTCGAGGCGGTGACGGCTCCGGCTTCCACCTGATCGATGCGTCCGCCGGCCAGCGTCAGCCTCACATCTCGTTGCCAGCCATCGGCCAGAAGCGCCTGTTCCGCAAAGATTGTTGCCACCATAATCTCCTCACCACTGTCGCGAACCGCACGATAGCACTTGCATCGTGCTTAGATATGTATATACATAATTGAAAGTGGAGGAAACGAAAAAGATCATGGCTGGAGCGCAAACGACAGGATCGGCAAGGGTTTGGCGCAATGCGCGGCTGGCGACGCTGGCTGAAAGCAAGGCCGGCCTTGGCATTGTCGATGCAGGCGCGGTCGCAACACGAGACGGCCGCATCGTCTATGCCGGTGCTGAGGCTGACATGCCGGCCGGGCTGCTGTCGGGTGCCGAGGTTGTGGATTGCCATGGTCGCTGGATCACGCCGGGCCTGATCGACTGCCACACCCATCTTGTTCACGCCGGAAATCGTGCCAACGAGTTTGAGATGCGTCTGGCCGGTGCCACCTATGAAGAGGTGGCACGGGCAGGGGGCGGCATCGTCTCGTCGGTCAAGTCGTTGCGTGCGGCGAGCGAGGCAGACCTCGTGGCGCAGACCTTGCCGCGCCTCGATGCACTGATCGCCGAAGGTGTGACCACGGTTGAGATCAAGTCGGGCTACGGGCTCGACCTCGACAATGAAGCCAAGTCGCTGCGCGCAGCGCGGCAACTGGCCGGGCTGCGGCCTGTGACAGTGCGCACGACTTTCCTCGGCGCCCATGCGCTGCCGCCGGAAGCCAACGGCGACAAGGATGCCTATATCGACCTCGTTGCCGGTCCGATGCTGGCGAAAATAGCTGATGAAGGCCTTGCCAACGCAGTCGACGGCTTCTGTGAGGGTATCGCCTTCTCGCCCGATCAGATGGCACGTGTTTTCGATGCGGCTACAGAGCGCGGCCTGCCGGTTAAGCTCCATGCCGACCAGTTGTCCAATCTCGGTGGCGCGGCATTGGCCGCGCGCTATGGTGCGCTATCGGCCGACCATCTCGAATACACTGACGAGGCCGGCTCTGCCGCGATGGCAAAGGCCGGTACGGTCGCGGTCATCCTGCCGGGCGCCTTTTACTTCATTCGCGAGACCAAAAAGCCGCCGCTCGACTTGTTCCGCAAGCACGGCGTCAAGATGGCCGTCGCCACCGACAACAATCCCGGCACCTCGCCGCTGACCTCGCTGCTTCTGACCATGAACATGGCCGCCACCCTGTTTGCCATGACCGTCGACGAATGCATTGCTGGCGTCACCCGCGAAGCGGCGCGTGCGCTCGGCCTGCAGGCCGAGACCGGCACGCTCGAAGCCGGCAAATGGGCCGACCTTGCCATCTGGGACATCGAAAGCCCGGCCGAACTTGTCTATCGCATGGGGTTCAATCCGCTCCATGCCCGTATCTGGAGAGGTAAATGACTACGCTCGTTCTGAAGCCCGGTAACGCAACGCTGGCCGAATGGCGCGCCATCTATCGCGGCGCCGTGCCCGAACTCGATCCGGCCTGCCGCCCCAGGATCAGGGCCAGCGCCGAAACGGTGGCAAGGATCGTCGCCAAGGGCGAGCCGGTCTACGGTATCAACACCGGCTTCGGTAAGCTGGCCAGCGTCCGCATCCCGGCGGACGACCTGGAAACCCTGCAGCGCAACATCGTGCTTTCCCATGCCGCGGGCGTCGGCGAGGCCATGCCGGTCGCGGTGACTCGCCTGATGATGGCTCTGAAGCTTGCAAGCCTGGCACAGGGTGCCTCCGGCGTGCGCGAACAGACCATCGACCTGCTGCAGGCCATGCTTGCCAAGGGTGTCATTCCGGTCGTGCCGGCCCAGGGCTCGGTCGGCGCATCGGGCGATCTGGCGCCGCTGTCGCACATGACCGCGACGATGATCGGCGTCGGTGATTGCCATACGCCGCATGGCATCGTGCCGGCCAAGGTCGCCTTCGTCACCCACGAACTCGAGCAGATCACCCTCGGCGCCAAGGAAGGCCTGGCGCTGCTCAACGGTACCCAGTTTTCGACCGCCTATGCGCTTGCGGCCCTGTTCGATGCCGAGGTTCTGTACAAGTCGGCGCTTGTCACCGGCGCGCTGTCGACCGACGCGGCCAAGGGTTCGGACGCGCCGTTCGATCCGCGTATCCATCTCTTGAGAAAACATCGCGGCCAGATGGAAACGGCGGATGCGCTGCGCAACCTGATGGCCGGCAGCGCCATCCGCGAGAGCCACCGTGTCGGCGACGAACGTGTCCAGGACCCGTATTGCCTGCGCTGCCAGCCGCAGGTGATGGGCGCAGCCCTGACCTTGCTGCGCCAGGCGGCCGACACGCTTGGCACCGAGGCCAATGGTGTCACTGACAACCCGCTGATCTTCACAGAGGACGATACGGCTCTTTCCGGCGGCAATTTCCACGCCGAGCCGGTTGCCTTTGCTGCCGACATGATCGCGCTCGCGGTTTGCGAGATCGGCTCGCTGTCCGAGCGCCGCATCGCCATGCTGGTCGACCCCGCATTGTCCGGCATGCCGGCTTTCCTGACGCCGAAGCCGGGCCTCAATTCCGGTTTCATGATCCCGCAGGTCACGGCTGCAGCACTGGTTTCCGAGAACAAGCAGAGGGCCTACCCGGCATCCGTCGATTCCATCCCGACTTCCGCCAACCAGGAAGATCATGTCTCGATGGCTGCCCACGGCGCGCGCCGGCTGCTGTCGATGATCGAAAACGCCAATGGCGTTATCGGCATCGAACTGCTGGCTGCTGCCCAAGGCTGCGATTTCCATGCCCCGCTGGCATCGAGTGGGGCGCTCGAAGCGGTGCGCAAGCTGGTCCGGGCGCAGGTGCCGCATCTCGATGACGACCGCCATTTCCATCCCGACATGGAAAAGGCCATCGCTTTGGTCCGCAACGGGGCGATCGTCGAAGCGGCTGGCGCCGTTTCCTTGCCGCAGATTTCAGGGGCTCAGGCATGAGCGATAGGTCCTGGCTGACGGTCCAGCAGGGCGACGCCCCGCTGCTTGTCAGTATCCCCCACACCGGTACCGATCTTGCTGGGCGCGACGACGGCTTCGTTTCGCCCTGGCTGGCCCGGCGTGACACCGACTGGTGGATCGAGCAGCTTTACGACTTTGCCGGTGATCTGGGCGCGACCGTCGTCCGCACCTCGGTTTCGCGCTCGATCATCGACGTCAACCGCGATCCCTCGGGCGCCTCGCTTTATCCCGGCCAGGCGACGACGGAGCTTTGCCCGACCACGACCTTTGACGGCGAGGCGTTGTACAGGGAAGGGCAGGTGCCCGACGCCGACGAGGTGGCCCGGCGCCGCGCGGCTTATTTCGAACCATACCACGCGGCGCTGGAGGGTGAGATTGCCCGCCTGCGTGCGCTGCATCCCCACGTCGTGCTTTACGATTGCCATTCGATCCGGTCGGTCATCCCCAGGCTCTTCGAGGGCAAACTGCCGCTGTTCAATCTCGGCACCAATTCCGGCAACAGCGCCGACCCTGCCTTGCAGGAACAGGTCGCCGCGCTGATGGCCGCGACGGGCCGGCCTTCTGTCGTCAATGGCCGTTTCAAGGGCGGCTGGATCACCCGCCACCACGGCCGCCCGGAGCAGGGTGTCCATGCTCTGCAGATGGAGCTTTCCTGCCGCGGCTACATGCTCGAGCCGGAGGGCAAGATCGAACCGTCCAACTGGCCGAGCCGCTACGACCCCGCCTTCGCCGCGCCGATGCGTGCGACGCTGACCAAGATTTTCGAAACCGCGCTCGCTTGGGCGGGCAGCCGACACTCCTAGGAGGCTTACGCATGACCCAACATTCCCGCATCGACAATGACCGCGTCATCCGCGCCGCCACCGGCACGGAACTCACCGCAAAGAGCTGGCTCACCGAAGCGCCGCTGCGCATGCTGATGAACAATCTCGACCCGATGGTCGCCGAAAAGCCGAGCGAACTCGTGGTCTATGGCGGCATCGGCCGCGCCGCGCGCGATTGGGAGAGCTTCGACCGCATCGTAGCCGCCTTGCGCAAGCTCGAGGCGGACGAGACGCTGCTCATCCAGTCGGGCAAGCCGGTCGGCGTGTTCCGCACCCACAAGGATGCGCCGCGCGTCCTGCTCGCCAACTCCAACCTCGTGCCGCACTGGGCCAACTGGGATCATTTTAACGCCCTCGATAAGAAGGGCCTGATGATGTACGGCCAGATGACTGCCGGCTCGTGGATCTATATCGGCAGCCAGGGAATCGTTCAGGGCACCTACGAGACCTTCGTCGAGATGGGCCGCCAGCATTTTGGCGGCGACTTGGCTGGCCGATGGATCCTGACGGCCGGCCTCGGCGGCATGGGCGGCGCGCAGCCGCTGGCCGCCACCATGGCTGGAGCCTCCTGTCTTGCCGTCGAATGTCAGCCGAGCCGCATCGAGATGCGGCTGAAGACCGGCTATGTCGACGTCCAGGCCAAGGACCTCGACGACGCTTTGGCAATCATCGACAAGGCAAGCAAGGAAAAGAAGGCGATTTCCGTCGCCCTGCTCGGCAATGCCGCCGACGTCTTCCCCGAACTCGTCAAGCGTGGCGTCAAGCCGGACGCGGTGACAGACCAGACCTCGGCGCATGACCCCGTCAACGGTTACCTGCCTCAGGGCTGGACGGTCGCAGAGTGGGAAGACAAGCGCCAGCGGGATCCCAAGGCGGTGGCGAAAGCCGCGCGCGCCTCAATGGCCGTGCACGTCAAGGCGATGCTTGACTTCCACAAGATGGGCATTCCGACCGTCGACTATGGCAACAACATCCGCCAGATGGCGCTGGAAGAGGGCGTGGAGAACGCGTTCGACTTCCCCGGTTTCGTCCCGGCCTATATCCGTCCGCTGTTCTGCCGCGGCATCGGCCCGTTTCGCTGGGCGGCGCTGTCTGGCGACCCGGAGGATATCTACAAGACCGACGCCAAGGTGAAGGAACTCACCCCCGGCAACACGCACCTGCACAACTGGCTCGACATGGCGGCAAAGCGGATCCACTTCCAGGGCTTGCCGGCGCGCATCTGCTGGGTCGGCCTCGGTGACCGCCACCGCCTCGGCCTCGCCTTCAACGAGATGGTCGCCAGGGGCGAGCTCAAGGCGCCTGTCGTCATTGGCCGCGATCACCTGGACTCGGGCTCGGTCGCGTCGCCGAACCGCGAGACCGAGGCGATGAAGGACGGATCGGATGCTGTGTCCGACTGGCCGCTGCTCAACGCGCTGCTCAACACCGCCTCCGGCGCCACTTGGGTGTCGCTGCACCATGGCGGCGGCGTCGGCATGGGCTTCTCGCAGCATTCGGGCGTGGTCATCTGTGCCGACGGCACCGAGGACGCAGCACGCCGCCTGGAGCGCGTGCTGTGGAACGACCCCGCGACCGGCGTCATGCGCCACGCCGATGCCGGCTACGACATCGCCCTCGACTGTGCCAGGGACAAGGGCCTCAACCTGCCGGGCATCCTGGGCTGACCATGCGCATCATTCGTCACGCCGACTGCCGCCCCATGCCGTGGAAGAACGGCGGCGGCGTGACGACCGAAATCATGGCCTGGCCGCCCGCGGCCGGGCTCGACGACTTCGACTGGCGCATCTCGATGGCGCAAGTCGCAAGCGGCGGACCGTTTTCCGTCTTCGCCGGCATCGACCGGACGCTGACGGTCCTGGCCGGCAGCATGGAGCTCGCGGCGGGCGATGCGGCGCCGGTGGCACTGTCTCCACGGTCAGAGCCTTACATTTTCCCGGGCGATGTCAGCACCGAGGCGAAGCTCATCGACGGCCCGGTTCTCGATTTCAACGTCATGACCCGGCGGGGCCGCATCAGCCACTCGGTCCAGCGGCTGGAAATTTCAGAGCCGACCAGGATTGGCGTGGGTGAGGGGACCAGCCTGGTTTTCTTCGCCTCGGGCTCGGCGCGTATCGGCAATGAGAAAATCGCCGCGCTGGACACGCTGCATATCGAAGCTGGCCCAGTTGTGCTGGAAATAGAGCTTAGCGAAGCGGTATCGCTCCTGCTCGTCTCCATTCGCCGCCAATAAGCGCGTAATCTCCAAAATCGTCGTGACATCCGGCCGGAACTGGCAAACTATCCCATCGGGGTGGGTAGGTCAGGTCGGCGACCGATATCGCACGGCGAAATGGAGAATGTGCCATGGACACCTACAAGGTCGGTTATTTCATAGGCAGCCTTGCCGCAGGCTCGATCAACCGCAAGCTCGCCAAGGCGCTTGTCAGGCTCGCACCCAAGCATCTCGAAATGGAGGAAATCTCGTTTCGGGACCTGCCGCTCTACAGCTACGACTATGACGCCGATTTTCCGCCGCCCGCCCGCGCGTTCAAGCAGGCGCTTGCTGGTGTCGACGCCATCCTGTTCGTTACGCCCGAATACAACCGGTCCATCCCCGGCGGCCTGAAGAACGCCATCGACTGGGCGAGCCGGCCCTATGGCAACAATTCGTTCACCCGCAAGCCTTCGGCCGTCATCGGAACGTCGCCGGGTGCGATCGGCACGGCGGTCGCGCAACAAAGCCTGCGCAGCGTGCTGAGCTTTTGCAATTCGCCGCAAATGAATGCGCCGGAAGCCTACATCCAGTTCAAGCCGGGACTGATCACCGATGAAGGCGAGGTGACAAATGAGGATACCGCCGAATTCCTCAGGAATTACATGGCCGAATTCCACGCCTTTGTCGTCAGGGTCTACACCGTATTGCCGCGCGGCGGATGACCTTCGCCCGACGACTTGGCGGGGCGGAAATTCGTCCGGCACAAGAAGGATCCGGGCGCGGAGCAAGGCGATTCGTGCCTCGCAATTGCCAAAGCGAGTTCCTTTGACGGGCACTGCCTGAAATATGGCCAAATTCGAGCATCGAACACGAAAAAGCCTGAATCCTTCCGTTCCGGTCTCTACCCGGCACTGCTATGAGGCGCCTGGCGACGTGGGTGATGACGGCGCCATATTTTCACTCAATCGCGGTGCAAGAGCGATCAATCGACCTGTTGTGTTGCCATGCAACCAATTCTTGTTTGAAACGGTTTATGCGACAGGTCCGCGGCGCCGAAAGGCGTGGCGGACTTTCTGTCAGACGGAAATGCTGTAGATGAATATTCAGACCGACCCGCGCCGGATCAAAGATGTAGTGCCTAGTTTTCCGGCTGTGGCAGAACAGCCGATAAGGGCCACGGTGCTCCATGAGGACCGGCTTAGGGCGACGGGCGAAAGTCTGGCCCGCAAGGAGTTGCGCTCCTATGCCGGTCTCGAAGCGTTCGACTTCCACGCCCGCATTCGCGAGAGCGCCAAGAAGATTCTCCAGGTCTATCGCGACACCAACGCCGCGCAGGGCAGGGGCGAGCCGATCACGCCCGCCGCGCAATGGCTGCTCGACAATAACTATCTTGTCGAGGAGACGATCTATCAGGTCAAGCGCGACCTGCCGCGCCGCTTCTACCGCGAATTGCCGACCATCGAACTGGGTGAAGGACAGCAGGTCCCGCGCGCGCTCGCCATCGCCTGGATCTACGTCGCCCACTCCGACAGCACCGTGTCGGCGCAGATGTTCAAGTCGATAGTCGAGGGCTACCAGTCCGTCGAGCCGCTGCACATCGGCGAACTCTGGGCGCTGCCTTCACTCCTGCGCTTCGTGCTGGTCGAGAACCTTCGCCGTATCGCCGTGCGGGTCAATCGCGCCCGCGAGATGCGAGCGATTGCCAACGACGTCGCCGATCGCCTGCAGGGTGTGCAGGAACAGGATGACGGCCTGGCCTTGCTCAGGGCCTATGCGGCGCATGCCCGTGACACGACCTTTGCGACACAACTGCTCTATCGTTTGCGCGATGGCTCGCAAAATGCCGGCAAGGCATTGATCTGGCTTGAAAACGAGCTTGAGAAGTCCGGCAGCGACGCCGAAGAGATCATCATCGGCGAGCACCACACGCTGTCGAGCGGCAACGTCACAACCGGCAACATCATCCGTGGCCTTCGCCTCATCAACGACCAGGACTGGACGGTCTGGTTCGAGGATGTCAGCCGCGTCGACACGCTGCTGCGCGAGCGCACCAATTTTGCGGCGCTCGATTTCGCCTCGCGCGACCAGTATCGCACCGCGATCGAGGATCTGGCCCGCCACTCCAAGCTTTCCGAATTTCAGGTCGCCGAGCGTGCGACCGATTTCGCCCACACGGAAAAGCCTGCGCCGCTTGCGGATCGGGACGATCTGCAGAAGGAATGTTCGGACGTCGGTTTCTTCCTTGTCGGCCCGCGCCGGCAGGAACTGGAGCAGGCGATCGGCTATCGCCCGACGATCGGCCGCGTCATCAATCGTGCCTTCCGCAAGACCAACTGGCTGGGCATAGCCCTTCCGGTCTTTGCGCTGACCGTGGTCCTGCTTTTGCTCGCCGGCAACGCGCTCGCGGCCCTTGGCCTGCCGACGGCAGCGATCGCGCTGATGCTGACGCTGTTTGCTGTTCCGGCAAGTGAAGGCGCACTCGCTTTCTTCAACACCATCGTGCTCAAGTTCCTGGAGCCGACCCGGCTCATCGGCTACGAGTTCAAGCACGGCGTGCCGGCTGAAGCCCGAACGCTCGTGGTGGTGCCGTCGCTGATCGGCTCGCGCGACGATGTCGAGGAAAACATCCGCAATATCGAGGTGCATTATCTCGCCAACATGTCGGGTGAACTTCATTTCGCCGTGCTCTCCGACTGGCCCGACAGCCAGGCCGAGATTTCGGCCGGCGACCGCGAAATCTACGATTACGCCCGCCGCGAGATCGCCAAGCTCAACCAGCGCTATCCGAGCGAGGGCGCGCCGCGGTTCTATCTGCTGCACCGCCGCCGGCTCTACAATCCGGCGCAAGGCTGTTGGATGGGCTGGGAGCGCAAGCGCGGCAAGCTGCACGAACTGAACCTTTTGCTGCGCGGCGACGGCGACACCACCTTCATGCCGACGGACGTGGCGCTGCCCGACAACATCGTTCACGTCATGACGCTCGACGCCGATACGCGCATGACGCGCGGCGTGGTCACCAAGCTGGTGGGCAAGATGTGCCACCCGCTCAACCGGCCGGAGTTCGACACCGAAAAGCGCCTGGTGACGGCTGGTTATGCAATCTTGCAGCCGCGCGTGACGCCGTCACTGACGACGGGCGATGAAGCCTCTTTCTTCCAGCGCGTCTTCTCGGCCCACCGCGGCCTCGACCCTTACGTCTTTGCCGTTTCCGATCTCTACCAGGACGTGTTCGGAGAAGGCACCTTCACCGGTAAGGGGCTGTATCATGTCGACGCGATAGAGGCTGCGCTCAAGGGCCGTATCGCCGAAAACACCGTGCTCAGCCACGATCTGCTCGAAGGTGCGCTCGCGCGCTCGGCGCTCGTCACCGATGTCGAGGTCGTCGAGGACTACCCGACCCGTTATTCGGTCGACGCCTCGCGCCAGCACCGCTGGGCGCGTGGCGACTGGCAACTGCTCGGCTTCATCTTCGATCCGAAATCGGGCGTTCCGGCGCTGTCGCGCTGGAAGATGGTCGACAATCTCAGGCGCTCGCTGACCCCCATCTTCTGGGTCTTGGCGGCGATTGCCGGCTGGACGCTGCTGCCCTTCACCCAGGCCGCGCAATGGCAGGCGCTGTTGATCCTCAGCCTGTTCATGGCGCCGACCTTCGACATCATCGACGCCATCCTGCCGAAGAACCGCGACGCCACGCCGCGAGGCCATTTCAGCGCGCTTGGCCGCGACCTGGCATTCGGCACGGCGATGGTGGCGTTGAAGATCGTGCTCATGGCGCATCTCGCCTGGATGATGGGCGACGCCATCGTCCGCACGCTCTACCGCCTGTTCGTAAGCCGCAAGGACCTGTTGGAGTGGCGCACCGCCTCGCAGGCGCACAAATCAGGCGGCAACGACCTCGCTGCCTACTACAGGATGATGTATGGCGCGGTGATTATTGCCGTCATCGGCCTGGCAGTGCCGGTTTTCGCGGATTCGACCGGCGCGTTCGTTGCCTTCGCATTCGCCGTCTTCTGGGCCGGCTCGCCCGCCTTCGCCTGGCTGATCAGCCGCTCGGCCGAGACCGAGGACCGGCTGCACGTCATGCCTTGGGATGTGCATACGCTGCGCACGGTGGCCCGCCGCACCTGGCACTACTTCGAAACTTTCGTGACGCCCGAGCAGAACCACCTGCCGCCGGACAATTTCCAGGAAAACCCGACCGGCGTCATCGCCACACGTACGTCGCCGACCAATATTGGCGTCTACCTGCTGTCGGTGGTGTCGGCCCGGGATTTCGGCTGGATCAGCCTTGCGGATGCGGTTGCGCGCATCGACGCCACGGTTTCGACCATCGAGAAGATGGAGCGCTACAGGGGGCATCTCTACAACTGGTACGACACCACCAACCTGCGTCCGCTCTATCCGCTTTATGTCTCAAGCGTCGACAGCGGCAATCTCGCCGGCCATCTCGTGGCGGTCGCCACGGCCTGTTCTGAATGGGCGGAAGCGCCCTCGGTCCATCTGCAGGGCGATTTCGAAGGCATTCTCGATATAGTCTCGATCATCGAGGAAAGCGTAGCCGACCTGCCGGACGATCGCCGGCAGTTGAGGCCGCTGCGCCAGCGGCTCATCGACCGCATCGACGGCATGCGCCGCGCGGTGGAGACGATCAAGTCGCAGCCCGAAATGGCCTCGATTCGCACCATCAACCTGGCGGTCTTGTCGGGCGAGATCCGCAAGCTGGCGGGCGCCATCCATACGGAGGCGGTATCGACCAAGAGCGAAGTCCTGTCCGATTGGGCGCGGACGCTCGAGGTCACCTGCGAGGCGCATGTCCATGACGCGCACAGCGACGACCAGGCCGTCGCCGCCCTGCGAGCCAAGCTGATGGAACTGCGCGAGCGCACCCGCAAGTTCGCTTTCGAGATGAATTTCTCGTTCCTGATGCGCAATGAGCGCAAGTTGCTGTCCATCGGCTATCGAGTCGAGGAACATCAACTCGACGAAAGCTGCTACGACCTGCTGGCCTCGGAGGCACGTCTGACCAGCCTGTTCGGCATCGCCAAGGGCGACATTCCGACCGAGCACTGGTTCCGGCTCGGCCGGCCGATCGTCGAGATCGGTTTCCAGGGCGCGCTGATGTCGTGGTCGGGCTCGATGTTCGAATACCTGATGCCGCCGCTGGTCATGAAAGAGCCGCAGGGCGGCATTCTCAATCAGACCAACAAGCTCATCATTCGCCGGCAGATACAGTATGGCCGCTCGAAGGGTATTCCGTGGGGCATTTCGGAAGCGGCCTACAATGGGCGCGACCGCGAACTGACCTACCAGTACACCAATTTCGGCGTGCCGGGACTCGGCCTCAAGCGTGGCCTTGGCCAGAATACGGTGATCGCGCCCTATGCGACCGTGCTGGCAGCCCAGTTCATGCCGAGCGAGGCGACCGCAAACCTCCGACGTTTGCGCAAGATTGGCGCGCTCGGTCGCTACGGCTACTACGACGCCGTCGACTACACGCCGCAGCGCGTGCCGGAAGGCGCCGATCATGCCATCGTCTACAACTACATGGCCCACCACCAGGGCATGTCGATCGTATCGATTGCCAACGCCATCTTCGAAGGCCGGATGCGCGACCGGTTCCACAGCGACCAGGTGATCGAGGCTGCCGAGCTTCTGTTGCAGGAGAAGGCGCCGCGCGACATCCCAGTCGCAACCGTTCGCACGGAGGTTGCCGAGCACACCAAGGACGAGACCACTGACCACAGCGCCGACACGCGCCTGGTGCTCAATCCGATGCGGGCGTTGCGCTCGACCAACCTGATGTCGAACGGCCGCTATTCGGTGATGGTGTCCGCCACCGGTTCCGGCTACAGCCGCTGGAACGACATGGCGATCACGCGCTGGCAGCCGGACCCGACCGAGGATCGGCTGGGCACCTACCTGTTCCTGCGCGATACCGATACCGGTGACTGGTGGTCGGCGACCGCCGAACCCAAGCGCGCCACCGGCGAGCAGACCCAGACGCTGTTCTGTGACGATAAGGCGAGCTTCATCAAGACTGTCGGCACGCTGCGCAGCGAGGTCGAGTGCATCGTCGTTTCCGAAGGCAATGGTGAGGCCCGGCGCATCGTCATCTGGAACGATGCCGCCGTCGATCGTCACATCGAGGTGACGTCTTTTGCCGAGCTGGTGCTTGCACCCGAGGCCAACGACAACGCCCACCCGGCGTTCTCGAAGATGTTCGTCGAAACCGAGATCACCCACAACGGCAGCGCGATCCTGGCGACCCGGCAGAAGCGGGCGGCCAATGAGCCCTCGGTCGTGGCCGCGCACTTCGTCACCGATCAGTCTGGCTTTGCACGCGATACCGAAGCCGAGACCGACCGCCGCGCCTTCATCGGCCGCGGCCGTACGATCGCCGATCCGGCAGCCTTCGACGCGGGCGCCAAGCTTTCGGGCAGTGCCGGCTTCACCCTCGACCCTGTAGCGGCACTTCGCCGCCGCGTCCGCGTGCCGGCCAACAAGAAGGTCTCGCTGACGTTCTGGACCGTCGTCGGTTCGACCCGCGAGGAAGTCGAGGAGACGGTAGCCCGGCTCGACCATCCCGAGGGTTTCCCGCGCCAGGCCATGCTGTCCTGGACGCGTTCGCAGGTTCAGACACGCCACCTCGGCCTCAATCTCGCCGATGCCGCCAATGTGCAGAAGCTGGCGCGCTATCTGATCTATCCCGATCCGTTCCTGCGCCTTTCGGCAGACGCGATCGCCTCCGGCCTCGGCCGGCAGTCGGCGCTGTGGCCGATGGCGATTTCCGGCGATTTCCCGATCCTGGCGATCCGGATCGGCGACATTGCCGATATCGAGATCGTCGCCCAGGCGCTGAGGTTCCAGGAGTACATGCGGGCTCGCGGCCTGGTCGCCGATCTCGTCATCGTCAACGAGCAGGCTTCGTCCTATGTGCAGGATCTGCAGCAGGCCATCGAGCATCTGTGCGAGAACAGCCGCCTGCGCGGCAAGGAACTCGGCCCGCGCCAGCACATCTTCGCCGTGCGCCGCGACCTGATGGACGAAGCGTCCTATCGCACGCTGCTCGCTGTCGCGCGGGTCTGCCTGCACACCCGCAACGGCACCATCTTCGACCAGATCGAGCGCGCCGAGGCCGCCGCTCTTCAGGCGCGTGACGCGCTGGCGACGGCTCAGGCAACGGACCGCCCGGAATCGACGGCAACGGCAGCTTTGCCTTCGCGGAACGCGCGCAAGGCCGCCGGCGACGGACTTTCCCACTGGAACGGATTTGGCGGTTTCGACGCTGGCGGCCGCGACTATGTCGTGCGCCTCAACGGCATGCGTGCCACGCCGCAGCCCTGGATCAACGTCGTTGCCAATGCCGGCTTCGGCTTCCACAGTTCGGCCGAGGGCGCTTCCTTCACTTGGAGCCGCAACAGCCGCGATTACCAGCTGACGCCGTGGTCGAACGACCCGGTCACCAACCGGCCGGGCGAGGCGATCTACGTCTTCGACCGCACCAGCGGCAGGACCTACTCGCCGATTGCCGCTGTCGCGCGTGATGCGAGCGCTTCCTACGAGGCGCGTCACGGTCAGGGCTTCTCGACCTTCCGCTCCAAGCGCGGCACGCTGACGACCGAGTTGACCCACCTTGTAGACCCGGCGGATCCTGTCCGTGTTTCGCGACTGCGCATCGAGAATTCCGGCGCCGTGGCGGCCAAGCTCAGGGTCTATGCCTATGCCGAGTGGGTGCTCGGCACCGGGCGGGCCAAGACCGCGCCGAACATCGTTCCCTCGCTCGATCCGGCGACCGGCGCACTGTTGGCGCGCAACACCTATGGTCTCGATTTCGGCGAGCGCGTCGCCTTCATGGCGATGGACGGCAAGGCCGGTTCGGTCACCGCCGATCGTCTCGAGTTCATTGGCACGGGAGGAACGGTCGAGGCGCCGCGCGCGGTGACGCTCGGTGTTGAACTGACCGGCCGCGTGGAAGCCGGCGTCGATCCTTGTGCCGCGATTGCGCGGGACGTCGAGGTGCCGGCTGGCGGCTCGGTGTCGCTGCTGTGGCTGCTCGGCGATGCCGGCTCCGACGAAGAGGCGAGCGCACTTGTTGCCCGTCATCTCAAGGTCGATTTCGACAAGCGGCTTGCCGACAATGCGGATGACTGGCGCTCGTTCCTCGGCACGATCGAAGTCGACACGCCGGACAAGGCGCTCGACGCGATGGTCAACCACTGGCTGCCCTATCAAAGCCTTGCTTGCCGCATCCGTGCGCGCTCGGCCTTCTATCAGGCGAGCGGGGCGTTCGGTTTCCGCGACCAGTTGCAGGACACGCTTGCGTTGCTGATGCATGACGCAAGCCTGGCCCGTGCACAGATATTGAATGCGGCTGGCCGGCAATTTGCCGAAGGCGACGTGCAGCACTGGTGGCTGCCGCGCACCGGTGCCGGCGTGCGCACGATGATCTCCGACGACGTCGTCTGGCTGGCCAGCGCCACGGCGCGCTATGTCACCGTGACCGGCGACGCCGCGATCCTGGCCGAGCAATTGCCCTTCATCGAAGGACAGCAGCTCAACCCTGGCGAGCATGATGCCTTCTTCACGCCCGAGGCGTCGAAGAAGAAGGCTTCGCTCTACGAGCATTGCGCCCGCGCGCTCGACCTCGCCATCAAGCGGACCGCCAAGAACGGACTGCCGCTGATCCTCGGTGGCGACTGGAACGACGGCATGAACCGCGTCGGCGAGGAGGGCAAGGGCGACAGCGTCTGGCTCGGCTGGTTCCTGCTGAAGACGCTGGGCGAGTTTGCGCCCCTGGCCAAGGCGGAGGGCGACTCCAAGCGCGCCAATGCCTGGGATAAGCATGCCAATGCCCTGAAGCGGGCGCTGGAGAATGCCGCCTGGGACGGCGAGTGGTATCGTCGCGGCAGTTTCGACGATGGCACGCCGCTCGGCTCGCGCAATTCCGACGAATGCAAGATCGATTCGATCGCCCAGTCGTGGAGCGTGATCTCGGGCGAGGGAGATCCTGCCCGTTCGCGCACCGCCATGGCGCAGGCGACCAAGATGCTGGTCGATGACGAGATGCAGCTCATCAGGCTGTTCACGCCGCCGTTCTCCGAGACGGAGAAGGAACCCGGCTACATCAAGTCCTATCCGCCAGGCGTGCGCGAGAACGGTGGCCAGTACACCCATGCGGCGACGTGGTTTGTCATCGCGCTGGCGGAAATGGGGCAGGTCGACGAGGCCTACCGCTGCTTCTCCATGCTCAACCCGGTCAACCATGCGCTCGACGAGCATTCGGCGGAGACCTACCGGGTCGAACCCTATGTCGTGGCGGCCGATGTCTATGCCGACGCATCCAAGGCAGGGCGCGGTGGCTGGACCTGGTACACAGGTTCGGCCGGCTGGCTCTATCGCGCGGCGGTCGAAAGCATCCTCGGCATCAGCCGGCGCGGCGACCGCCTTGTGGTTTCGCCAGCCATCCCCAAGCATTGGGAGGGCTACGCTGCGACCCTGCGCTTGGGTGGAGCTGTCTATAGGTTGCGGGTGGTGAGAGACAAAACCACTAAGGCTGCGAAGGCCGATGTCGATGGCGTGAAGGGCAAGGATGCGTCTTTTGCCATGCGCGATCGTGGCGAGATCGAGGTGGTGGTGCGCATTCCGGCCTGACCGGAATGCCCCTGCGTTAACTTGTCCGTCATCTTCGTCATCATTTCGCCGCAACGATGCCTTTTTTCGTTAGTTCTCAATTCCTTATCGGATCACACGAGATTACCGAGCGTAGCTATGTGTTGTTCGATTTTTTTGAACTCAGAGGTTATCTGCGCATTGTCTTGCGGACCCGAGGTCGCTATTTGTCGGCCATGGTGCAGTGCACAATAAAGGGACGAACGGGACTCAAGGGGTACCAAAGTGTCGTTGCTTGAGGTTTATTGGAGAGCCCTTCGCTATCTTGCCGCAGACGGCAAGAAGGTCGGGCTGATTTGCGCAGCCAACGTCGTGTTGGCCATCGTCACTATTGCCGAGCCGATTCTGTTCGGACGCATCATCGATGCCATTGCCGGAAAGACGGAAGTCGTTCCCACGATGGCGCTGTGGGCCAGCTTCGGCGCGTTCAACATTGTCGCTTTCGTTCTGGTGGCGCGTGGCGCCGACCGCCTGGCCCATGCGCGGCGCGGCGAAGTTCTCTGCCAGTCGTTCGAACGCGTCATCACCATGCCGCTGGCCTGGCACCAGCAGCGTGGCACGTCGCACTCGCTGCACACGCTGCTGCGCGCGGTAGAGGCGCTGTTCAGCCTGTGGCTCGAATTCATGCGCACCCACCTGTCGACCGCCGTGGCGCTGACGCTGCTCATCCCGACGGCCTTCGCGATGGACGTCCGCATGTCGCTGGTGCTGATCGGCCTCGGTGCGCTCTATCTGATGATCGGCCGGCTGGTGATGCGCAAGACCAAGGAAGGCCAGGCTTCGGTCGAGCGCCACTATCACAAGGTTTTCTCCCACGTCTCCGACTCGGTCAGCAACGTGGCGGTGCTGCAGAGCTACAACCGTATCGGCCAGGAGACGGAATCGCTGCGCGATTACGTCAAGGCGCTGATCACCACGCAGAACCCGGTCCTCGATTGGTGGGCGCTGGCTTCCGCCATGCATCGGCTCGCCTCGACGATCTCGATGATGGTGGTGCTGCTCATCGGTGCCTATCTCGTCACCCAGGGCCAGTTGCGGATCGGCGATATCGTTGCCTTCACCGGCTTTGCCGCCTTGCTGATCAGCCGCCTCGACCAGGTTTCGAATTTCGCCAACCAGATATTCGACGCCCGTTCGAAGCTGGAGGAGTTCTATCGTCTCGAGGATACCGCCGCCGACCATCGCGAGCCCGAGGGCCTGCGTGAGTTGGAAAACGTTACCGGCCATGTCCGCTTCGAAAATGTCAGCTTCGAGTTTCCGAATTCGGGGCAGGGCGTGAGCGACGTTTCCTTCGAGGTCAGCGCCGGCCAGACCGTTGCCATCGTCGGCCCGACCGGCGCGGGCAAGACCACGCTTATCAACCTCCTGCAACGCGTTCATGCGCCGGAGCATGGCCGTATCCTGATCGACGGTATCGATACGCGCAGCGTGACCAAGAAGTCGCTGCGCCATTCGATCGCCACCGTGTTCCAGGATGCCGGCATGCTCAACCGCTCGATCGAGGCCAACATCCGCGTCGGCCGCGCCAGCGCCAGCTATGAGGAAGTGCACGCCGCAGCCAGCGCCGCGGCAGCGCAGGACTTCATCCTGTCGAAGAGCGAAGGCTATGACACCAATGTCGGCGAGCGCGGTGGGCAGTTGTCCGGCGGCGAGCGCCAACGCATCGCGATTGCCCGCGCCATCCTCAAGAGCGCGCCGATCCTGGTGCTGGACGAGGCGACCAGCGCGCTCGACGTCGAGACAGAGAACCGCGTCAAGGACGCGATCGACATGCTGCGCGATGGCCGCACGACGTTCATCATCGCCCACCGCCTGAGCACTGTTCGCGACGCCGACCTCGTCGTGTTCATGGATCACGGCCGTGTCGTCGAGATGGGCGGCTTTGGCGAGCTTTCGGCTCGCAACGGGCGCTTTGCCTCGCTGCTGCGCGCCGGTGGCCTGCTCAACGACGAAGAGGTCCGCCGCGTCACCCATGTCGAGGCAGCGGCCTGACGCTGTCCTCGAGGCGGCGGCCTGAGGCCGATCTGGTTTTTGTCTGCGGGGCGCTTCGGCGCCCCGTTTGCGTTGGCGGGCCGCGACGTTGGAACTGATTGCGAAGAAGGCCGGCCACGGCTATTTAGCGTCCATGACACAGACGAGTTCGCAGGCTTGGCGTTTCAGCGACCTGGCCAACCCGACCCGCTTCATCGCGCTGGTGGACAAGGTTGTCCCTTGGCTCGCCGGCGCTTCGGCGCTGGTGCTCGCTGCAGGCCTGTATCTCGGCTTTGCCGCGCCCGGTGATTTCCAGCAGGGCATTACCGTCCGCATCATGTACATCCACGTGCCCTTCGCCTGGCTCGCCATGATGTGCTACTCCGTGATGGCAATTGCGGCACTGGGAACGCTTGTCTGGCGCCACCCGCTCGCCGACGTGGCACTGAAGTCGGCAGCACCGGTTGGTGCCGTGTTCACCGCCCTGGCGCTGCTTACAGGCTCGATCTGGGGCAAGCCGATGTGGGGCACCTGGTGGGTGTGGGACGCGCGGCTGACCTCGGTCTTCGTGCTTTTCCTGATGTATCTCGGCATCATCGCGCTGACGCGCGCGCTCGACGACCCTGCGCGCTCGGCGCGTGCCGCGGCGGTCATCACGCTGGTCGGCTTCGTCAATATCCCGATCATCAAGTTTTCGGTCGAATGGTGGAACACGCTGCACCAGCCGGCTTCGGTGTTCCGCCTCGATGGCCCGACGATCCATCCCAGCCTGCTCTGGCCCCTGCTTGTGATGGCGCTTGGCTTTACCCTTCTGTTCTTCACTCTGCATCTAATGGCGATGCGCACCGAGATATTGCGGCGCCGTGTGATGGCCATGCGCCAGATCGCTGCCCGGAAGGCCGAGCGCCAGCGTCACTGAGCGGCCAAACCCAGGAAGGAAGCCAACATGTGGCCCGATCGTCGAACTCTTGATCTCCTGGGCCTCGACCTTCCGATCTTGCAGGCGCCGATGGCCGGGCCTGTCGATTCCGAGATGGTGATTGCCGTTTCCGAAGTTGGCGGACTGGGCGGCTTGCCCTGTGCGCTGATGACCCCTGAGAAGACGCGCACCGAACTCGGCATCATCCGCCAGCGCACCTCGCGGCCGATCAGCGTCAATTTCTTCTGCCACAGGCAGCCCGAGGAAGACCTCGCCCGCGAATCCGCGTGGAAACGCCGCCTAGAACCATTTTACCTTGAACTCGGACTCGATCCTGCAGCACCCACACCACGCTCGGCGCGAGCGCCTTTCGATGCCGAGTTCTGCGAGATCGTCCAGGAGTTCCGCCCCGAGGTGGTAAGCTTCCATTTCGGCCTGCCCGACGCTGGCCTGCTCGACCGGGTCAAGGCGACCGGCGCCAAGGTGCTGTCGTCGGCGACGACAGCCGACGAAGCGGTGTGGCTGGAGCAGCACGGCTGCGATGCCATCATCGCGCAAGGGGCCGAGGCCGGTGGCCATCGCGGCATTTTCCTCACCGACGACGTCGCCAATCAGGCAGGCACCTTCGCGCTGGTGCCGCAGGTGGTCGACGCGGTCAAGGTGCCGGTCATCGCAGCCGGCGGCATCGCCGATGCACGCGGTATCGTTGCGGCCTTCGTGCTTGGAGCCTCGGCGGTGCAGATCGGCACCGCCTATCTGTTCTGCCCGGAAGCCAAGGTGGCGGCCCCTCACAAGGCAGTGCTGCGCACCGCCAAGGACGATCATACCGCTCTGACCAATGTCTTCACCGGCCGGCCGGCGCGCGGCATCGTCAACCGCATCATGCGCGAAGTCGGCCCGCTGTCCGACCTGGCGCCCGCTTTTCCGCTTGCCGGCGGCGCGCTGGCGCCGCTGCGGGCGAAGTCCGAGCCGCAGGGTTCGGGCGACTTCATGTCGTTGTGGTCAGGACAGGCCGCGCGCCTCGGCCGCGAAATGCCGGCGGGTGAACTGACGCGAACCCTCGCCGAAGAGGCGCAGGCGCTGCTGGCCAAATTTGCCAGGTAGGGGATTATCGCAGCGACAGGCTATTTTGGCGTCAGCGTCCGGCGTACCGCGTCGTGCCAGCCCTTCAGCTTGGCCGCGCGCACGGCCGGTTGCATCTCGGGCCTGAACTGCCGGTCGAGCGCCCAGGCCTTGGCGAAATCCTTGGCCTTTGGCCACACGCCCGCCCGCGAACCGGCAAGCCAGGCAGCGCCGAGAGCTGTTGTTTCGAGCACGGTCGGTCGGTCGACCGGCGCGTCGAGGATGTCGGCGAGGCGCTGCATCGTCCAGTCGGAGGCGACCATGCCGCCGTCGACGCGCAGCACCGTCTTGCCGTTCCTGGTCTTCCAGTCCTTCTTCATCGCGTCGAGCAGATCGCGGGTCTGGTAGGCGACGGACTCCAGCGCCGCCCGGGCGAATTCTTCAGGGCCGGTATTGCGGGTCAGCCCGTAAATGGCGCCGCGTGCCTCGGCATCCCAGTGCGGCGCGCCGAGGCCTACGAAGGCAGGCACGAGATAGACGCTCTGTCTGTCGTCGGCTTGGGCCGCCATCGCGCCACTGTGCTCGGCCTTGCCGATCACCTTGATGCCGTCGCGCAGCCACTGCACCGCAGCACCTGCGATGAAGATCGAGCCTTCGAGTGCATAGGTCGTCTTGCCGTCGAGCCGGTAGGCGATGGTGGTGAGCAGCCGGTTCTTCGAACGCACGATATCGCTGCCGGTATTGAGGATGGCAAAGCAGCCGGTGCCGTAGGTGGATTTCATCATGCCTGGCTCGAAACAGGCCTGGCCGATGGTTGCCGCCTGCTGGTCGCCGGCCACGCCCAGGATCGGGATCTCGGCGCCGAACAACGCTTTCTCCGTGACGCCGAAGTCTGCGGCGCAATCCTTGACCTCGGGCAGCATCGCGGCCGGGATGCGCAGGATGTCGAGCAGTTCGGCGTCCCAGGCATTCTTTTCGATGTTGTAGACCAGCGTGCGCGAGGCGTTGGTAGCGTCCGTCGCGTGCATCTTGCCGCCGGTAAGCCGCCAGATCAGGAACGAGTCGATGGTCCCGGTCAGCAGTTCGCCGCGCTCTGCACGTTTGCGCGCGCCCGTCACCTTGTCGAGCAGCCAGGCGATCTTGGTGCCGGAGAAATAGGGGTCCAGCAGCAGGCCGGTCTTCTTGGTGAAGCGCGGCTCCAGCCCTTGCTTCTTGAGCTTGGCGCACAGCGGCGCGGTGCGCCGGTCCTGCCAGACGATCGCGTTGTGGATCGGCTTGCCTGTGGCTTTGTCCCAGATGACCACGGTTTCGCGCTGGTTGGTGATGCCGATCGCGGCGATGTCGGCGGCGTCCTTGCCGGCCTTCTTCAATGCAGTCTTGCAGGTCGAAACCACGCTGTCCCAGATTTCTTCCGGATCATGTTCGACCCAGCCCGACGCTGGGAAATGCTGGGTGAATTCCTTCTGGCCGATGCCGACAACGCTCATTGCCTGATCGAACACGATCGCCCGGCTGGACGTGGTGCCCTGATCGATCGCCAGAACGAAACCGCTCATTTCCGTCTCCTGCAGTCACTTGCAAAAATAGGGGAGACGGCATTGTGCCGTCTCCCCAGGTCCTGCCAGGCGGAAATTCCGCCTGAACCCTTACTTGCTCCAACTCTTCACCAGTTCGTCGTAATTGACGGTGATCGGCTTTTCCTTCTCGTTCTCGATCTTCAGCTGAGGTGCAAGATTACCTGCCTTGACCGCTTCCGCGTTCCAGTAGGCGAGATCATGCTCTTCCGCCAGCTTCGGACCGATATCGCCCTGGATGCCGGCGCGCTCGAGGCGTTCCATCACCTTTTCCTGCTCGGCGCAAAGCGAGTCCATGGCCTCCTGGGCCGTCTTGGCACCCGACGAAGCATCGCCGATCGCCTGCCACCACAGCTGGGCCAGCTTCGGATAGTCGGGCACGTTGGTGCCGGTCGGCGACCACTGGACGCGGGCCGGCGAACGGTAGAACTCGACCAGGCCGCCGAGCTGCGGCGCACGATCGCTGAAGCTCTTGTGGTCGAGGGTCGACTGGCGGATGAAGGTCAGGCCGACATGGCTCTTCTTCACGTCCACGGTCTTCGACGTCACGAACTGCGCGTAGAGCCAGGCGGCCTTGGCACGGTCGTCGGGCGTGGATTTCAGGATCGTCCACGAGCCGACGTCCTGGTAGCCGAGCTTCATGCCGTCCTTCCAGTAGACACCGTGCGGCGAGGGCGCCATGCGCCATTTCGGCGTGCCGTCCTCGTTCATCACCGGCAGGCCTGGCTTGACCATGTCGGCGGTGAAGGCGGTGTACCAGAAGATCTGCTGGGCAACCGCGCCCTGAGCCGGAACCGGGCCGGATTCGGAGAAGGTCATGCCCTGCGCTTCCGGCGGAGCGTAGGCTTTGAGCCAGTCGAGATACTTGACGATCGAGTAGACCGAGGCCGGGCCGTTTGTGTCACCGCCGCGGGCTACGCACGAGCCGACCGGCTGTGACTTCTCGTTGACCTTGATGCCCCATTCGTCGACCGGCAGGCCGTTTGGCAGGCCCTTGTCGCCGTTGCCGGCCATCGACAGCCAGGCATCGGTGAAGCGCCAGCCGAGCGAGGGGTCCTTCTTGCCGTAGTCCATGTGGCCATAGACCTTCTGGCCGTTGATATCGCGGCCGGTGAAGAACTCGGCGATATCCTCGTAAGCTGACCAGTTGACCGGAACGCCGAGGTCGTAGCCGTATTTTGCCTTGAAATCGGCCTTGTTCTTCTCGTCGTTGAACCAGTCGTAGCGGAACCAGTACAGGTTCGCGAACTGCTGGTCGGGAAGCTGGTAGAGCTTGCCGTCCGGGGCGGTCGTGAACTTGCTGCCGATGAAGTCGGCGATGTCGAGGTTCGGATTGGTGACGTCCTTGCCTTCGTTGGCCATCCAGTCGGTCAGGCTGCGCGCCTGCAGATAGCGCCAGTGGGTGCCGATCAGGTCGGAATCGTTGACATAGGCGTCATAGATGTTTTCGCCCGACTGCATCTGCGTCTGCAGCTTTTCGATGACGTCGCCCTCGCCGATGAGGTCGTGCGTGATCTTGATGCCGGTGATGTCCGAGAACGCCTTGGCGAGCGTCTTCGATTCATATTCGTGCGTGGTGATGGTTTCCGAAACGACCTTGATGTCCATGCCGGCGAAAGGTTTCGCCGCATCGATGAACCACTGCATTTCGGCTTCCTGGCCGGCGCGGTCGAGCGCCGACATGTCCTTGATCTCGGTATCGAGGAAGGTTTTCGCTTCCTCCATGCCGGCAAAGGCATTGCCTGCGCCCAAAAGCAGGGCGATCACACTCGTTGATGCTAGAATATGGCGTCGCATTAATTTCCTCCCAAACAAGGTTGCATTGCCATTTGGCGCCGCCGCGGGCTTGCGGCGGCCCAACATTTCCCCCTCTAGACGAAGCGGAATACGCCGATGGCGTAGACCACTGCGAGAGCGAGAGCCCACCACAGGTTGGGCCCGATCAGGCCCAGCCATGCGAGATGAATGAAGGCGCTGCCAAGCAGCGAAACGAAAAGCCTGTCTCCCCGGGTCGTCTCGAACCTGAGGATGCCGACGCGCGGATTGCCGCCGGGCGAAAAATACTCCCACACGCCCATGCCAACCAGCATGAGGAAGATGGTGATGAAGAACGCCGCCGTCGGCAGCGTCCAGGCCATCCAGGAAAAGTCCATCACAAACGCTCCCTCAGACGCGGCCCAGGGCAAAGCCCTTGGCGATGTAGTTGCGGACAAACCAGATGACGAGCGCGCCCGGGATGATGGTCAAGACACCCGCCGCGGCAAGCACGCCCCAGTCCATGCCCGAGGCCGAGACCGTGCGCGTCATGATGGCGGCGATCGGCTTGGCGTCGGTGGTAGTCAGGGTGCGGGCGATCAACAGTTCGACCCAGGAGAACATGAAGGTGAAGAACGCCGCGACCCCGATGCCGCTTGCGATCAGCGGCACGAAGATCTTCACGAAAAAGCGCGGGAACGAGTAGCCGTCGATGTAGGCGGTCTCGTCGATCTCCTTGGGTACGCCCGACATGAAACCTTCGAGGATCCACACCGCCAGGGGCACGTTGAACAGGCAATGGGCGAGCGCGACGGCGATATGCGTGTCGATCAGGCCAAAGGCGGAATAGAGCTGGAAGAAGGGCAGGGCGAACACCGCCGGCGGGGCCATGCGGTTGGTCAGAAGCCAGAAGAACAGGTGCTTGTCGCCCAAGAAGCGATAGCGCGAGAAGGCATAGGCCGCAGGCAGGGCGACGGAGATCGAAATCACCGTGTTCATGACCACGTAGATGATCGAGTTGATGTAACCCTTGTACCACGACGGATCGGTGAAGATCACGCTGTAGTTGCGCAGCGTCGGGTTTTGCGGCCAGAGCGAGAAGGCGCCCAGGATTTCCTGGTTTGACTTGAAGCTCATGTTGATCAGCCAATAGATCGGCAGCATCAAGAAGATGATGTAGATCGTCGGCACCACCCACCAGAAGCGCGATTCTTCGCCGCGCCGCCGCATCCGTCTGGCGAGCGCCGCGTCCGCAAGGCCGCCATGGGCGGTGCGTTCCGCAGCCGGCGCATTGCGCATCATCTGGTCTTTGTCGGCGTTCACGACGGCGTCCCTTGTCCCCGCCATCTCACTTCTCCACGTCGTAGTTGGTCATGACGGTGTAGAAGACCCATGACAGCAGCAGTACGATCAGGAAGTAGATGATCGACATCGCCGCCGCCGGGCCGAGGTCGAACTGGCCGACCGCCATCTTGACGAGGTCGATCGACAGGAAGGTCGTCGAATTGCCGGGCCCGCCGCCGGTGACGACGAAGGGTTCGGTGTAGATCATGAAACTGTCCATGAAGCGCAGCAGCACGGCGATCAGAAGCACGCGCTGCATTTTCGGCAGCTGGATGTAGCGGAACACCGCCCAGCGCGAGGCGCCGTCGATCTTGGCCGCCTGGTAGAACGCGTCGGGGATCGACACCAGCCCGGCGTAGCAGAGCAGCACGACGAGGCTGGTCCAGTGCCAGACGTCCATGACGATGACCGTCACCCAGGCGTCGAACGGGTCGTTGACGTAGTTGTAGTCGAAGCCGAGCGCGTGCAGTGTGTAGCCGAGCAGGCCGATGTCGATGCGCCCGAAAACCTGCCAGATGGTGCCGACGACATTCCACGGAATGAGCAGCGGCAGCGCCATCAGCACCAGGCATACGGGCACGCCCCAGCCTTTCCTGGGCATGTTGAGCGCGATGAAGATGCCGAGCGGGATCTGGATCGACAGGATGATCGCCGAGAAGATCAGGTTGCGGCCCATCGCGGCCCAGAAGCGGTCGGAGTGCAGCATCTCCTCGAACCATTCGGCGCCGGCCCAGAAGAACTGGTTGCCGCCGAACGTGTCCTGCACCGAATAGTTGACCACCGTCATCAGCGGGATGACCGCCGAGAACGCCACCAGCACGAGCACCGGCAGCACCATGAACCAGGCTTTGTTGTTCCAGGTCTTTTCCATGGTTACGCTCCCATCTCGACGCGCCAGGACTTGTCGTAGAGGTTGATGCCGGCGGGATCGAAGGTGACGTGCGGATCGGCTGGCACGTTGTCGTCTTCGCCCAGGATCGCCGCGATCTCGCGGCCTTCGAGGCTGGCGCGCACCACCTTGTGCCGGCCGATATCCTCGACCTTGCGCACGGTGACGGGCATGCCCTTGGCGCCCAGCCGTACGTATTCGGGGCGGATGCCGAGTTCGATGCCGTTGCCTTCGGCCTTGGGCGCGCCGGGCAGGTCGATTACTTGCTCGCCGAGCCGGGCGCGCCTGCCATCAACTGCCACCGGCATGACGTTCATGCCGGGCGAGCCGATGAAATAGCCGACGAAGGTGTGCTTGGGGCGCTCGAACAGTTCGGCCGGTGTGCCGATCTGGACGATCTCGCCGTCATACATCACCACCACCTTTTCGGCGAAGGTCAGTGCTTCGGTCTGGTCGTGGGTGACGTAAATCATGGTGTAGCCAAAGCGGCGGTGAAGCTGCTTGAGCTGCGAACGCAGTACCCACTTCATGTGCGGGTCGATGACGGTCAGCGGCTCGTCGAACAGGATGGCGTTGACGTCCGAGCGTACCAGTCCGCGGCCGAGCGAGATTTTCTGCTTCTGGTCGGCGGTCAGCCCGCGCGCCTTGCGCTTGGCCCAGCTGGCGAGGTCGATCATCTCGAGCGTCTCGCGCACCTTTCGGTCGACATCGGCCTCGGCGACGCCACGGTTGCGCAGCGGGAAGGCGAGATTGTCGTAGACCGTCATGGTGTCGTAGATGACCGGGAACTGGAACACCTGGGCGATGTTGCGCTCCTGCGTCGACAGCCGGGTCACGTCCTTGCCGTCGAACAGAAGCTGCCCGTGCGAGGCGTGCAGCAGCCCCGAAATGATGTTGAGCAGCGTGGTCTTGCCACAGCCGGACGGGCCGAGCAGCGCATAGGCGCCGCCATCGTCGAAGCTGTGATGCACCTCCCTCAGCGCATAGTCCTTGTCGGATTTCGGGTTGGCGCCGTAGGCGTGGCGGATGTGGTTCAGGTCGATGCGTGCCATCTCGCCCTCCTATGCTGCCAGTTGCGATGGCGAGGCGGCCGAACGGCCGTTCGCGTCGAACACCATGACGTGGCGCGGATCGATGAAGACCTCGATGGTCTCGTCCGGCTCGAACTGGCGGATGCCATGGGCGAGCATCACCCATCGCGCATCTGCGTAGTTGAGATGAACGAAGCTTTCAGAGCCGGTAATCTCGGTCACCGTCACCTTGGCCTTCACGCCAACCGCATCTGCGGTGCGCTTTTCGAAAGAAAGATGGTGGGGTTGGAAGCCGATCGTATAGCTGGCGTCGGCAATGCCGGCGAGGTCTGCCGGCACCGGGAGGTCCACCCCACCATCAAGCTGGAAACTGCGACCGCTCTTCTTCAGCACGATCGTGTTGAGCGGCGGGTCGGCAAAGGTCCGCGCCGTGACCAGGTCGTTCGGCTTGCGGAACACCTCGATCGTCGGACCGAACTGCGTGATGTGGCCTTCCGACAGCGTCGCGACATTGCCGCCGAGCAGCAGCGCCTCATGCGGTTCGGTCGTCGCATAGACGAAGATCGCGCCGGTCTCGGCGAAGATCTTCGGAAGTTCGGCGCGCAGTTCCTCGCGCAGCTTGTAGTCGAGATTGGCCAGCGGCTCGTCGAGCAGCACCAGCCTGGCATTCTTGACGATGGCGCGGGCAAGTGCTGTGCGCTGCTGCTGGCCGCCGGAGAGATTGAGCGGGGTGCGGTCGAGATAGGGCGTCAGCTTGAGCAATTCGGCGGCGCGCTTGACCTCCTGGTCGATCCTGGCCTTGTCGGCGCCGGCAACGCGCAGCGGCGAGGCGATGTTCTCGTACACCGTCATCGCCGGATAATTGATGAACTGCTGGTAGACCATGGCGATGTTGCGCTTTTGCACCGGCACGCCGGTGACATCCACGCCATCGAACCAGACCGAGCCGGAGGTCGGCTTGTCGAGCCCGGCCATCAGCCGCATCAGGCTGGTCTTGCCGGACAGCGTCGGCCCCAGCAGCACGTTCAGGCTGCCGTGCTGCAGCTTGAGCGAGACGTCGCGGATATGATCCGCGCCGGCTACGGTCTTGGTTACATTGCGTAATTCCAGCATTTCCCCTCCTCCCAGAGGCAGATGTCAGGCGGTGGCGCCTATTCCGCCGCGGCGTTGTGCACGCCCGGGCGTATTCCATGCATGAATTCGTCAAGCGACGCGGCCTGCTCCTTGCCAAGCTTGAGACCGCGCTTGGTGCGTCGCCAAAGAACATCCTCTGCCGTCACCGCCCATTCGTTGTCGGCGAGGTAGCGAACTTCTGCCTCGTAAAGATCGGCACCGAAATTGCGCCCGAGGTCCGTCTCCGATCTGGCAAGGCCAAGCAACGCCTTGGCGCGCGTGCCGTAGAGACGGGTCAGGCGCCGTGCCAGACGCATGTCGAGAAACGGGTAGGCGGCCTTGAGCTTCACCACTTCCGTATCGAAGGCTGTCGCCTCGAACTCGCCACCTGGCAGGGCAGCCGTCGCGGTCCAGGATTTGCCCTTCTTGCCCAGGTGCTTTTCGATGATTTCCAGCATCGACTCGGCCAGGCGCCGGTAGGTTGTGATCTTGCCGCCGAAGATGTTGACGATCGGGGCCTGGCCGTCGCGACCATCGGACTTCAGCACGTAGTCGCGCGTCGCTTCCTGGGCCTTGCTGGCGCCGTCGTCGTAGAGCGGCCGGACGCCGGAATAGGTCCAGACGATATGCTCGGGCCTGACCGGTTCAGCGAAGTATTCACTCGCCGCGTTGCAGAGGTAGTCGATCTCGGCCTGGCTGATCTTTGCCTGGCGCGGGTCGCCGTCATAGTCCTGGTCGGTGGTGCCGATGAGAGTGAAGTCTTCCTCATAGGGAATGGCGAAGATGATCCGCCCGTCCTTGTTCTGGAAGAAATAGGCGCGCGGGTCGTCGAACTTCTTCGCAACCACGATGTGGCTGCCCTGGACCAGGCGCACATTGTGGACGTTGTTCTGCCCGACGGTCTCGGTCAGGACATGGTCGATCCACGGGCCGGCAGCGTTGACGATCAGCCGCGCCTTGACCTCTTCGATCTGACCGCTGCCGAGATCTTCGACGAGGATGTTCCAATGACCGTTGTCACGTCGCGCGCTCGTCACCTTGGTGCGGGTGCGGATGACGGCCCCGCGGTCAGCCGCGTCGCGGGCGTTGAGCACCACAAGACGGGCGTCGTTGACCCAGCCGTCCGAATATTCGAAGGCACGCAAGAACATCGGCTTGAGCGGCTTGCCGGCGGCGTCGCTGCGCATGTCGAGCGTGCGGGTTGCGGGCAGAAGCTTGCGGCCACCGATATGGTCGTAGAGAAACAGCCCGAGCCGGATCAACCAGGCCGGACGCAGGCCCTTGGCGTAGGGCAGGACGAAGCGCATCGGCCAGATGATGTGCGGCGCATTGCGCCACAGCACTTCGCGTTCCATCAGCGCTTCGCGAACCAGCCTGAACTCGTAGTGCTCGAGATAACGCAGGCCGCCATGGATCAGCTTGGTCGAATAAGAAGACGTGCCGCTGGCCAGATCACTCATTTCGGCGAGGTAGACGGAGTAGCCGCGGCCAGCTGCGTCGCGTGCGATCCCGCAGCCGTTGATGCCGCCGCCGATGACGAAGATGTCGTGTATCTCGGGCATGCTCACGCCTTCGTCGCCTTTTCGCACTGCAGCAATTTCAGGATATTTCGAAGCTCAATTTCGATTATTTCGAACTGGAAATGAATGTCAAACGAAATATACCGATGATCGGGTCGCTCGACTTTACGTAACGTAGCATGGCTGATTTCGCCAAATTTGCGACGATTTTTGCCTGAGATGCGTTGAATCTTCTGTTCTTGAACCCGCGAACCGGATTCGGCGTGGGGATTGCATGGCAATTGCCGGTTGCGATGTTCGTTTTCCACGATGCCGTACAAAAACGAAAGGCCGCGGCCATCGCGATTTGCATCGCCGATCGCGGCCACGATGGAGTGATCGTTGCTGGTCAGCGTCCCGCAAGGGTGCGAGAATTGGGTGACCCGCGTCTATGCCAGGGCGGGGGAAACAGGCGGCGGAATGCGAGGGAGCAGAAACAGGCAACGTCAGGGGTGAAGCGATGTTTCGAACGCCGATTGGACTTGCATTGTGGGCCGCAACATTTGCCATGTCTTCGGCAGCTATTGCCGACGAGGCGCAGGTGGCACGAGGCGAATATCTCGTGACGATGGGCGGCTGCACCGACTGCCACACGCCGGGCTATCTCTTGGGCAAACCCGATGATTCAAAGTTTCTCGGCGGCTCGGATGTCGGTTTTGAGATTCCGGGTTTGGGTGTCTTCGTTGGCCGCAACATCACGCCAGACAAGGAGACGGGCATCGGCAACTGGACGACCGAGCAGATCGTCACCGCGCTCCAGACCGGCCAAAGGCCGGACGGGCGGGAATTGGCTCCGATCATGCCGTGGCGTGCCCTGGCCCAACTCACCCCCGAAGATGTGGGCGCGATTGCTGCCTTTCTCCAGAGCGTGAAGCCGGTCAGCAATGCCGTGCCGGGGCCGTTCAAGCCGGGCGAAAAGGTATCGACCTTCACGTTCCGGATCTTGCCGCCGGGCGAGACCGCGGCAGCGGCGCCCAAGTGAGGCAGTCGTCCGTACGGCTGGGCTGAAACGAAAATCGCCGGAGGCTGCTGACACAGCCTCCGGCGATGCTGTTGTGGAGCTTCAGTGCGGGAAGAAAGCGAAGCGGATGATGAACAGCGCTGCCACCAGCCACGTTGCCATGTGCACCTCGCCGGGCCGTCCGGTCAGGAGCTTGAGTGCTGCGTAGCTGACGAAGCCGAAGGCCAGGCCGTTGGCGATCGAATAGGTGAGCGGCATCATCAGCGCGGTCAGCGCTGCAGGCGCTGCCTCGGTGATGTCGGCCCATTCGACCTCAACGAGTTCGCGCATCATCAGGCAGGCGACGTAGAGCAGGGCAGGGGCCGTCGCATAAGCCGGCACCGAGCTGGCCAGCGGCGAGAAGAAAAGCGCTGCGAGGAACAGCACGGCTATGACCAGTGCGGTGAGGCCGGTGCGGCCGCCGGCCTGCACGCCCGAGGCGCTTTCGACATAGGCGGTGGTGCTGCTGGTGCCGAGCAGCGAGCCGGCAACGATTGCCGTGCTGTCGGCCAGAAGCGCGCGTCCGAGGCGGTTCGGCTTGCCCGGCTCGATCAGGCCGGCGCGCTTGGCGACGCCGATCAGCGTGCCGGTTGCATCGAACACCTCGACCAGGACGAACACCAGGATGACGTGCACCAGGCCTGCATGCAGCGCGCCAACGACGTCGAGCTGCAGGAAGGTCGGCAGGATGGATGGCGGCATCGAGACGATGCCGTTGAACTGGCTGACACCGAGCGCCATGGAGGCGATGGTGATCACCAGGATACCGATCAGGATCGCGCCGCGCACCTTGAGCGCGTCGAGTGCCGCGATGATGAAGAAGCCGGCGATGGCCAGCAGCGTTCCGGTCTGGCTGAGGTCGCCGAGCGTCACCAGGGTTGCCGGGCTGGCAACGACGATGCCCGAGCTTTTCAGCGCGATGATGCCGAGGAACAGGCCGATACCGGCGGCGATCGCGCTGCGCATCGATTGCGGGATGCCGGCGATCAGCCAGCTGCGCACGCCGCTGACGGTCAGCAACAGGAAGATGACGCCCGAAATGAAGACGGCACCCAGAGCCTGCTGCCAGGAAAAGCCCATGGCGCCGACCACGGTGAAGGCGAAGAAGGCGTTGAGGCCCATGCCCGGCGCCATGCCGATCGGCCATTTTGCCACCAGGCCCATGATCAGCGAGCCGAGTGCCGCGGCAAGACAGGTCGCCACGAACACGGCGTTGCGGTCCATGCCCGTCGAAGACAGGATCTCTGGGTTGACGAAGATGATGTAGGCCATCGTCAGGAAGGTCGTGACGCCGGCGATCACTTCGGTGCGAACCGTCGTCCCTTGTTCCTTCAGGTTGAAATACTTCTCGAGCACTCTTTGCTTCCTCCCATGCGGTGCGGGGAGCAGCCGTCCGCCACGCGCAAGGCGTCGATGGTCCATGATCCCGAACGGATCGAAGAACCCCGTGGCCTTGCCGAGCGTTGCTGCTCCTCACGCCGTCGGCTTTGACGCTGTTCCAGCGTGTCCATCCCAGCCGACTGTGGCCCATAATCCAGCGCAAGACATGGCTGTCTGCGCAAACCGGATTAACTTCTGCTGGTTGCATTGATGGCACAAGAGGCCACACAGCTAATTCTGTGAGAAGCAGTTTCGCGTTTTTGGGGAGGAATTGCCGGCCGACTTATACCCAGTGACTTGTCTTACGACGATACTTCGCAAGCCTTTCCGGTCTTGGGATCGAAAAGACGCAATGCTTCTTCATCGAACGCAAATCTGTGGTTTTCCCCTTCGCTGATCCGCGCGCGTGGCGCAAGGCACGCAATCAGCTTCTGCCCGCCGATCCGCGCTGTCGTGATCAATTCCGGACCGGTCAGTTCGACGACTTCGACCGTTGCCGGCAACGACAGCCCGGCGACGTTTTCGGTTGCGAGCCGTAGCGCCTCGGGGCGTATGCCAAGCGAAAGCCTGGCCCCATCGCCGATCGCAGCGTATCGCGCCGGCAGCGGGATCGCCACATCAGATCCTGCCACCTCGAGCGCGCCTCCGCGCACGGTGACGTCAAGGATGTTCATCGGCGGCGCGCCGACAAAGCCCGCGACATAGAGCGTGGCCGGGCGGTTGTAGATCTCTTCCGGGGTTCCCAGTTGCTCGATCCGGCCGTCCTTCATCACCGCGATCCGGGTGGCCAGCGTCATCGCTTCGATCTGGTCGTGCGTGACATAGACCACGGTCGTCCTCAGCATCTGGTGCAGGCGCTTGAGTTCGGTGCGCATCTCCAGCCGCAGCTTGGCATCGAGGTTGGAAAGCGGTTCGTCGAACAGGAACACCTGTGGTTTGCGCACCAGCGCCCGGCCGATGGCAACGCGCTGGCGCTGGCCGCCGGAGAGCTGGTTCGGCTTGCGGTCGAGCAGCGCTTCGATCTGCAGCAGCCGGGCCGCTTCCTGCACGGCCTTGTCGCGCTCTGCGACTGGCACCTTGCGCATCTCGAGCCCGAAGCCGATGTTCCGGCGGACGCTGAGATTGGGGTAGAGGGCGTAGGACTGGAACACCATGGCGATGTCGCGGTCCTTGGGGTGGACGCCGAGGATCGAGCGGTCGCCGATCCTGATGTCGCCGCTTGTCGCCTCGGCCAGCCCGGCGATGATGTTGAGCAGGGTGGACTTTCCACAACCCGACGAGCCGAGCAGCACCAGGAACTCGCCGCTTTGCAGGGCGATATCGATACCCTTCAGTGTTTCGATGGCCCCGTAGCTCTTGCGGATGTTCTGGATTTCAAGCGCACTCATGCAATACCGTTCCTGAAATCCGGCAGGCTGCCGTAGCTGCGGGGCAGGGTGGAGATTGCGCGCGATGCCACCTGCGTTCCCGCAGCCAGGCACGCGGCGAGGGGCTGGTACTTGGCAAGGGCCGCGAGAAAGGCCGAATTGAAGACGTCGCCGGCGCCGATCGTGTCGACGACCTTCACTTGCGGGGCGGTTGCCGATGCCAGCTTGGCATCGGCATCGATGGCGATGGCGCCATCCGGTCCGCACTTGACCACGACGATGGCGCCCTTGCGCATGCTGGACCAGATCGCCTGTGCCGCCTCGGCGGGATCGTCGCGGCCGGCCAGCGTCGTCGTTTCGACCTCGTTCAAGAGCGCGCAATCGCAACGTGAAAGCCAGGCGCGGGTCGTTGCGCAGTTCGCCGCGGTCCAGCCGTCCGGCGGCCAGCCCGTATCGAGAACGACCGAGATGTCGTGGCCATGCGCCCAGTCGAAGAAGGCCTCGTATTCGCGGGCGAGGTCAGTGGTCAGGAACGAGCCACAAAGCAGAGCATAGCCGCCGGCGAGCCGTTTGCCGTCGAGTACTGAAAGCGTGTCGGCAAGGCTGAAGCGGGGCAGGTGGCCGTGCGTGGTGAAGAACGTGCGTTCGCCGTCGGGGTGGGTGATGCCGACCGACAGCGTCGTGCGCTCCGAAGAAATGGCCCACTTCGCCGCGCGGCGGCCAAAGGCTGTGCGCAGCCATAAGCCGAACTGGTCGTTGCCGACATTGGCGGCGATCTCGAAATCGACGCCGAGCGCCTCCCAGGCAAGGGCAGAGTTGCCCGCCTGGCCGCCGACGCGCAACTCGTCGTGGTCGACGATGATCTCAGTACCGGCCTTGGGCCAGGGGGCCGTCGGTCCGAGAATGAGGTCGACATTGACGTTGCCGATCACCGCTAGAGGCCGCATTCATTCGCTCCGGGTAATCTTGGTCGAGCGCACCGGCGTGCCGGCATTGTCGACGCGGGCATCGGCGAAGGCGATCATCAGGCGCTGTGCCGTCGGCAGCATCGCAAAGATGGCGGCCATGCCGGTGGCCCGCTTGAACCGAAGCGTGACGGCGCCGGCAACGGGTGCCACGCCGGACGAATCGAAGATGACGACCGGTGCTCCTGTCTCGATGGCCGACAACGCCATTGCCGTGACGAGAGAGGCTGTCGGGTCGTCGCCGCGAAACAGCACGACGCCGATGTCGGGGCCGAGCATTTCCATCGGTCCATGACGAAGCTGCCCGCCTTCGAGCGAGAAGCACGGACGCCGCGACAGCTCAGTCAGACCGAGGGCGAGGGCTTCGGCAACGCCTTGCAGGCGACGCCCCGAGGTGACGACGGTGGCGACGTTCTCCAATGCGGCGAGTGCGGGGCGGATGTCGACGACTTCGGGTGCCTGGAGCGCGACGAGCGCCCCGCTCGGGTGTTCGCCAAGTGCGGCCAGGATGGCGAGATGCAAGGCCAGGGTGACGGTCAGGCTTCGCGTTGCCGCAAAGGCGAGCTCGGTGCCGCCGATGCCGACCAGCGACGGCGCGGTGCGAGCCAGGAATGAGCCGGCCTCCAGCGTCAGCCCGAATGTCTCGGAATTTCCGCCGGCCTCGGCGAACCAGCGCAAGACCTCGGCGCTTTCACCCGATTGCGAGGTCATCAGCACCGTGCGGCCATCGAGCGCCAGCGGCTGGCCGAGCTGTTCCGATAATGGCAGTGCGATGGCATCGATACCGAGCGCGCGATAGAGCGGCTCGACCGCGCGTCCGACAGCATGCGAACCACCCATGCCGAGTAGCAGCAACTGCCCCGTGCTGGCCAGCGAGGCGGCAACCCTGGCGGCCATTTCCGCGGATTCTGCGAACGATGCCAGTGCATCGCCGTACTGGCGCGCCATTTCGCGGTCGATCGCCACGAGCCCGGCAGGCCTGGTCTCTTGTTGCGTCATGGTCATCCTTTCACGCCGCCGCTGGTCAGCCCCGAAATCAGGGCGCGTTGCATGACGAGGCCGATCAGCACCGGGGGAAGTGCGGCGAGAACGCCCGCGGTGGCGATCAGTCCGTAGTCGGAAACGCGCCCGCCAGCGAGATCGGCAATGGCCACCGTCAGCGTCTTGGCGCGCAGGTCCGACGTGAACAACAGTGCATAGAAGAATTCGTCCCACGCAAGCAGCAGCGCAAACAGCGCTGACGTCGCCACCACCGGCGCTGCCAGCGGCAGGGTGATGATGCGTAGTGTCTGGAACAGGCTGGCGCCGTCGATCATCGCCGCGGACTCGATTTCCCTCGGGATGGAATCGAAGCCCGACTTCATCAGCCACGTCGTGAACGGCGCAAGGATGGTCAGGTAGACGAGCGCCAGGCCGAAGATGTTGTTGAGCAGGCCGAGCCAGGCAAGGCCCATGTACAGCGGCACGGCCAGCGCCACCGGCGGCAGCATGTAGGTGGCGATCACCATCGAAAGCGACCAGCCCACCGTCGGCGTGCGTGACACCGCCCAGCCGGCGGGGATGGCCAGCGCGATCGCAGCGACTGTTGCCATGCCGGCGATCCTCAAGCTGTTGTAGAGCGAGGCGACAAAGGCAGCCCCCGCGCTGTTTTCGACCGTCGACAGCAGCATCCGGTAGCGCGAGAAGTCGACCTCCTGCGGCCACCAGCGCAGCGGCTTGGCCGACAGGTCCGCGGCAGGCGAGATGCTCATGATGAACAGCCACAGCACGGGTGCCAGGATCAACACCGCCAGCAGAAGTGCCGACGCGTAGATGAAGACAGTGAAAACGAGGCCCTTGCGTTCCATCAGGCGGTGCTCCCCGCGACTTTCCTGACCAAAGCGGCATAGGCAACGGCCAGGACCGTGACCAGCAAGGTGACGATCAGCGCCAGCGATGCGCCGGAACCGGCGCGCTGGAACGAGAATGCCTCCTGGTAGACAAGGATCGACAGCGTCCGCGTCGAATTGGCAGGCCCGCCGCGGGTCATCACCCAGATGATGTCGAAGACCTTGAACGCCTCGATCGTGCGCAGCACCAGTGCCACCATCAGCGGTCCGGCCAGATAGGGCAGGATGACGAAGCGGAAGCGGTTGATTGGTCCGGCGCCATCGACGAGCGATGCCGCGGTGATGTCGCGCGGTACGGCCTGCAGGGCAGCCAGTGCGATGAGTGCGACGAGCGGGAAATTCTTCCAGCAGTCGGCAACGATCAGGGCTGTGAGCGCGGTATTGGGTTCGCCGAGCCAGGAACGGTAGGCTTCAAGCAGGCCGATCTGCGTCAGTGCGGCGTTCAAGGCGCCATATTCGGGATTGTAGATCAGCCGCCACAGCGTGGCGTTGACCACGGTCGGCAGTGCCCAGGGCAGGATCATCAGGGCGCGCAAAAGCGCGCGGCCACGAAACTGCTGGTTCAGCAAGAGGGCGGCAAGGACGCCCAGTACCATTTCCGCTGCGACGGAGATGACCGCGAACCACGTCGTGGTTATTAGCGTACGCTGGAAATTCGAGCCTGACAGCATCTTTGCGTAGTTGTCGAAGCCGACGAAATTGCCCTGGGTGCCGACGAGCTTGGCATCGGTGAACGACAGGCGGACGGTGTCGACGAGGGGCCAGCCGATGACTGATATCATGACCACGAGCAAGGGCAGCATCAGCAGCCATGCGCGGGTCGTCATCCATGAGCCCGACATGAGGAGACTCTTTCACCGGAACCGAAAGGGCCGGGCGGCCGAAGCCGCCCGGAGAGTTGGGGCAGTAAAACCTAGAGGCCGCTGTTTTCGGCGGCACCCTTCAAGGCGTCTTCCGGCTTGGCCTGGCCGAGCAGGGATTCCTGGATTGCCTGCTGCAGCGCCGTCGACAATTCCTGGTATTTCGGCGTCGTCGGGCGCGGATACATCGCGGCCAGGCCGATCTTGGCTGCGGCGATCAGCTCTTCCTGTCCCTTGGTGACGGCCGGATCCTCGTAGGACGAAGCCCAGATCGGCAGGCTCAGCTTGGCATACTGGTTCTGCGTCGCCTGCGAGGTCATGAAGGTGATGAACTTCCATGCCTCGTCGGGGTTCTTGCTGGCAGAGGTGATGCCGAGGCCCATCGAACCGTTGACGGCTGAAACCTCGCTCTTGCCGGCGACGCCGGGGGCGGGAACGACACCGACCTTGCCCGCGACCTTGCTGTCCTTGGGGTCGTTGGCCATGTTGTACATATAGGTCCAGTTGAGTGCGAAGGCCGCTTCGCCGTTCTGGAAGACCTTGCGCACGTCCTCTTCGAGGAATTCCTTGGAGTTCGGGTTGGTCAAGCCGGAGGTGTAGCTGGTCACCATGTAGTTCAGGGCGTCGAGCCCGCCGCCGCTCTGGAACGCCGGCTTGCCGTCCTTGAGGAACTCGCCGCCATAGGCACTGACCAGCGTGGTGTAGTCGCAGATCGCGGCTTCGGCCTGCGACCAGCTCCACGAGATCGGTGTTGCCAGAAGGCCCTTGTCCTTGATGATCTTGGCCTGCTCGGCCAGTTCGTCCCAGGTCTTGGGCGGGTTCTTGATGCCGGCCTTCTCAAGGATTTCCTTGTTGTAGAACAGATACTTGGTGTCGAGAATCCAAGGCATGCCGTAGGACTTGCCGTCATAGTTGACGGTGGTCCAGGCGCCGGGCAGGACGCCCTTCTTCATGTCGTCGGTAATGCGCGAGGAGACGTCGACCAGCACGTTGTTGCTGGCATATTCGGCCGGCCAGATGACGTCGAACAGCACCACGTCGTAGCCGCCGCCCGAACCCTGGGCGAGCACGGTCTTGTCGTGCAGACCCTCGTAGGGCACGAATTCGAGGTTGACCTTGATGTCGGGATTGGCCTTGGTGAAGGCCTCGGTCATGGCCCGCACGTCCGCCTCGCTGTAGGCGGCCTGCGCCATGAACAGCGCATTGATCGACGTTTCGGCGAAAGCCTGGGGCACGAAAGCTGCGCCAATGAGAGTGGCACCCAGCAGCGCCCTGCTAAACGATTTCAACATTGCATCCTCCATTATCTGACGTTGGCAAATCCTGTGATGCCGGCGCCACGCGCCGCCATCTCGCTTCGGAAAGGCGTCGCACGAAGGTCCCGGCGTTCTTTCCCAGGCGGTGTCACAGTCGAAAAACACGACGGCTCCAGCCGTCTTCATTCCCCGGAACTCTCACGGTTCCTTATTAAGTCAACTGACTTGACTTATTACTTCTGCAATTATCTATTGGAGTCAAGAGGGGAAACAGTGGTGAACGATATCAGGCCGATCCGAGCCACCAGCGGCACCAATCAGGAAGGCGCGAGCGCGCACAACCGCCGCGTCATGATCGACGCGTTGCGGCTCAATGGACCTCTGTCGCGTGCCGACCTGGCTCGGGCGACGCAACTCACCAAGCAGGCCGTGTCCAACATCATCGACGAGCTCGAGCGCGACGGCTTCGTGGTGCCTCTGGAGGCGGTGAGAAAGGGCAGGGGGCAGCCGTCGACGCCTTACAGGCTGGTGCCGGAAGGCGCCTTCGCCATCGGCCTCCAGATCGACCGCCACCTGACCCGCGCGGTTGCGGTCGACCTCGTCGGCACCGTCCTGGTCCGTTCAGAGGCGAACCTGCCACCCGACGATCCCGCGGGCGGTGTCAGGGTCATTCTCGGCCTGATCGAAGGCATCCGGACGGAGCTTTCGCGCATCTCGGCACAGTCGGAAAAGCGCCTGGTCGGCCTCGGCGTCGCCATGCCGGGCCCGTTCGGGCTGGCAGAGTTCGGCGACAACAAATGGATGATGCCGGCCTGGCAGAAATTTCCGCTACTCGAGACGCTTGCCGCCGGCACGGGGCTGGAAGTCGGCCTGCAGAACGACGCCGCCGCCTGCGCCACGGCCGAGCGCCTAGTGGGGGCGGCACATGGCGTCGACCACGCCGTCTGCCTCTATGTCGGCTATGGTATCGGCGCCGGCCTCATCCTCAATGGCGAACTCTACCGCGGCGGCAATGGCAATGCCGGCGAGATCGGCATGGCACTGCTGTCGCCGCGTGGCGCCGACGGCACGGTGCTTGAACACCGGGCGTCGCTCGCCTCGCTTTATCAGCATCTGGATCTCGACCCCTCCGATGCCGGCATTTACGAACATGTCGACGCCCTGGCCATGGCCGGGGACCCGGAGCTGCTGGCCTGGGTCGATGCCGCCGCCCAGGACCTGCGCTGGAGCGTGCAACTCATCGAAACGCTTTTCGATCCGCAGACGGTCATCTTGACCAGTGGCGCGCCCGAGGCGCTGGCCCGCCTCATCTTGCAGGCAATGCATCCACTGCTGCAGTCGATCGCTGCCCGGCCGGATCGAACCTTGCCGCGCCTGCAGCTAGGCATCACCGACCCGTGGTCGATCGCGCTCGGGGCCGCTTCGGAGCCGATCAGCCGGGCGTTCGATCCGCGCTTTTCGGCGATCCTGAAGAACCGGGTCGGCGCAGGGTAGATCATCGGGAGCACACTCCCGCCTTGCCAATCAAAAAGAAATGCCCATGGCGGGGACCGCCTTGGGCATCTTGCCCTGAAGCTCCACGCCTAGCGGCGGCTGTCAATCCATCTCGTCAGGCGCGTTTACCGGCTCGCGCCTGCCGAGCATGATCTCGCGCTTGCCGACATGGTTGGGCGCGCCGACGATGCCTTCCTTTTCCATGCGCTCGACCAGCGAGGCGGCGCGGTTGTAGCCGATGCCGAGCCGGCGCTGGATGTAGGAGGTCGAGCACTTCTTGTCGCGCAGCACCACCTTGACCGCCTCGTCGTAGATATTGTCGCCGTCTTCGGCAGCGACCGATCCCTTGTCGAAGACGGGGCTGTCGTCGGCTTCCGGCACCTCGTCTTCCTCGTCCGCCGTGACGGTCTCGAGATATTCGGGCCGTCCCTGCGACTTGAGGTGGGCTACGACCTGCTCGACCTCGGCGTCGGAGACGAACGGGCCGTGGACGCGGGCGATACGGCCGCCGCCGGCCATGTGCAGCATGTCGCCCTGGCCGAGCAGCTGTTCGGCGCCCTGTTCGCCAAGGATGGTGCGGCTGTCGATCTTCGACGTCACCTGGAATGAGATGCGGGTCGGGAAGTTGGCCTTGATGGTGCCGGTGATGACGTCGACCGATGGGCGCTGGGTCGCCATGATCAGGTGGATGCCGGCGGCGCGCGCCATCTGGGCGAGGCGCTGGATGGCGCCCTCGATCTCCTTGCCGGCGACCATCATCAGGTCGGCCATCTCGTCGACGATAACGACGATGTAGGGCATCGGCGCGAGGTCGATCTCCTGCTCCTCGAACAACGGAGCGCCGGTGCCCTTCTCGAAGCCGGTCTGCACCTGCATCACGACAGTCTCGCCCTTGTCGCGGGCGATCGCCGCGCGCTGGTTGTAGCCGTCGATGTTGCGCACGCCGAGCCGCGCCATCTTGCGATAGCGGTCCTCCATCTCGCGCACCGCCCATTTCAATGCGGTGACCGCTTTCTTGGGGTCGGTGACGACGGGGGTCAGGAGGTGCGGGATACCGTCATAGACCGATAGCTCCAGCATCTTGGGGTCGACCATGATAAGGCGGCATTCCTCCGGCTTCAGCCGGTAGAGCAGCGACAGGATCATGGTGTTGATGGCGACCGACTTGCCCGAGCCGGTGGTGCCGGCGACGAGCAGGTGGGGCATCTTGGCGAGTTCGGCGATCACAGGCTCGCCGCCTATCGTCTTGCCCAGGCAGAGCGCCAGCTTGCAGCTCGTGTTGCGGAAATCGCCGGACTCGATCAACTCGCGGAAATAGACGGTCTCGCGCGTCTCGTTGGGCAGCTCGATGCCGATGACGTTGCGGCCGGGCACGACGGCGACGCGCGCCGAGATCGCCGACATGGAGCGGGCGATGTCGTCGGCAAGGCCGATGACGCGGGAGGATTTGACGCCTGGCGCCGGCTCGAATTCGTAGAGGGTGACGACCGGCCCCGGGCGGACATGGATGATCTCGCCGCGCACGCCGAAATCCTCGAGCACGCTTTCCAGAAGGTCGGCATTCTGCTCCAGCCGCTCCTGCGACATGTAGAAGCCCTGGCCCTCTGGCGGCTGCTGCAACAGCTCCTCGGAGGGAAGCTCGTAAGCCTCGCCCGCCCCGGAATGAATGAGGGCAGTGATCGGAGGCAGGGGCGAGGCCGGTCGCGCCACTGGAACCGGCATGGTGATTTCCACGCTTTTGGCCGCCGGCGCCGGAACCGCATCGTTTGCTGCGACGAGTGGTGCGATGGCTGGTTCCTGCGGCACCGGCTTGGCCGTTGGAGTCTCGTTGGCCTGGGCCTCGGTTGCTACGGCGGCCTTCTCGCTTGCGGCAGTCGGGGCGGCCGCTGTCTGCGCCTTTGACGGGCGCTCGATGACGCGGAACAGCGAGGTGACGTCGACCGAGGGCGCCGGGCGGACGTCTACGCGCCTGACGGCAATTGGAGCTGGTGCAACCGGGGTCGTCACGGCCGGCGCCACGCGAGCCGGGGCAGGCTGCGAAGGCACGGCGCCCGTCGTGCTCTCGACCACGTAGGGCGCCATGAACTCGAAGAAGGCATGGTCGGAAAGATACGACCAGCGGGTCTCCTTACGGTTGGCTGTCTCGTTCGGCGCGTCGGTATGCCGGGAAACTGCTTGCTGGGCAGCAGCGCTCCCCGTAGTGGCCGCAGCCGGAGCCGCCGATTGCAGAACCTGCGCTTTTTCCACGACACGCTGCAGCGGACCGGGCGCCATGGCCCGCGACGGCTGTGTCTTGTTGCCGGACGTTGGCTGCGAGGTGATCCGATTGTTCACCTGTGACTGGCTGGCTGAAGATGCCTGGGAGACCATGGGTGCAGCGGCTTCGACTGCCGCCTGCTGCGCCGAGCTTTTGTCCTCCGTCGTGCCTTCGACATCGCTCTCGCTATCTCGTGGCGAACGTTTCGCCGCCTCGTAGTCGGGCGTACGGGTGAAGCGCACATTAGGTGCCAGGAAGAAATAATCCTGCCAGGCTGGGCCTTCCATTCCGCTGAGTTTTGGAGAGGCATTGCCGGCCGGGGTGTTGCCCCTGGGCTTCATGTAGGACTGCTCGTTGCCATAGAGATTGACGACGCGACCGGAATAGCCGGCGGCGTCCCCCGGCTGCTCGGAGCTGTCGGGCGAGGTTGGGTTCGAAGGATTGGTTCGAGGATAACGCGTGTATGCCATACTCAAGACTCGCCGATGAAACGTACCCCCGAGCAATAGGAAGCGAGTGGTTAACAGTTCCTTCCCGCCGGGCTCTGCTTTTGCCGCAGCGGGGTCCGTGTGGCGGATAGGAGACGCTCTCTTCGCCGCCCGATTGCGAGGCAGGATGCAGCGTGGCTCGAGGATGGCGCCATTCCCTGCGAGATGGAATCTGTTCGGGGCTATTTTCACTCCAGGAAGGTGGGGTGTATGAATGAGGTGTGACAGCGAGAGACATGCCAAGAGCAAGGTCATTGCCGGCCATCGTCCTGATGGCTTGCGCGGCAATTCTGTCGTGGCTGGCCGGAATTGGTTTTGCTGCCGACTTTCCGGCAATCGCGCTTGAGTCGACCTCGAATGCCGATCTAGACAAGGCCTTGCGGGCGAGCCTGAACGCGCCGGAACTGGAGCGGTCGAGGGCAGGCACTGATCAGCAGGGCTCCTGGAAGCCGCTTGTCGAAGCCGAGCGCCACCGTCTGGAAGAACTGATGCGGGGCCGAGGCTATCGCGACGCACGCATCGACGTCTCCGGCTATTCGCAAGATGACGCGCCGCCAAAGGTCATGTTCAAGCCGCACCCCGGCCCGCTCTACCGTGTCGGCATGATCGAGGTCGATGGTGTCGGCGGCCTTTCGCAGGCGGTCCGCGACGACCTTTCACGGCAGTTGGCCACCGCCACCGGCGAGCCGGTCAGTGGCGAGGTCCTGGCGACCCTGGAGGATGAGGTACTTTGGCGCGTGCGCAGCGCTTCGTATCCTTTTGTCCACATTGCCGATCGCCAAATGCAGTCGATGCCGGGCAGGCACCTGGCGATGGTTCGCATGACAGTCGATCCCGGCGCGGTGGCCACATTTGGTACCGTCACCTACAGCGGGCTCGTTGGCCTCAAGGAAGAGGATTTGATCCGCCTGCAGCCATTCAAGCCCGGCGATGCCTATGATCCGCTGGTGCTGGATCGTTTTCGCGATGCGCTGATCGCTCATCCCTCGATCAGGACCGCAAGGGTACTGAGCGCCGACGGCGTTGACGGCAACGGCCAAGTGCAGCTCAAGGCCGAGATCGGCGAGGAACAGTTGCGAGTTGGTGATGGTGCTGGCGGCTATCCCAATGGTGTCCTTGCCGTGGCATCCGCCATCGCGGTGCTGGCCTTTCGCCAGATATCGGTCGCGAGCTTGCGGCCCGGTCGCACGCATTGGCCCTGGTGGCTCGAGGCTGCAGCCATGGTGCTGCTCGCAGCGGCCTTCTTTTTCGGCGCGCAGCGACTGGTGTTGCTGGCGGTGCCGGGATGATGCGTTTCTTCAGGTATCCTTGAAGCCGATCGTCCATTTCGCCGCCCTTCGCAGGTGACCGTCCGCAGCCGTGATCGGCAGCTTCTCCAGGAAATACTCCGCATGCGGGTGGGGGGTGGCGCCAAAGCGCTGCTTGTAGTGTGCAAGAGAAGTGGAAGCGCCGGTCTCGCCGAAATGATAATACCGGCATCCGCTGCGACAGGCTTCCTCGATCGACAGTTTCTGGATCAGGTCGTTGGCGCCGGACGTGCCGAGCGCCTGTCGGTCTATGGCGCCGCGGGCGTCGTTGACGTTACCGTATTGAAGCACGAATGCGGCAGCTGCCGGCTTACCCTCCACCCACGCGATCCAGACGTGGCATGCCTCGCCGAAGTGCCTAGCAATCGAGCTGAACTTGATCATCGGGTCGCGTCGGCCGCCGCGCAGGTTTGCGAGTAGCCGTGGCTCGTGCTGCTTGTCGGCCCATCGGTTGAAGGATGAGCGAAGCAACTGATGGAACACCGGCACCAGTCTTCCGGTGGTATCGCGTTCGACGACGATGCTGGTGCGTTCGGCCTTGCGGACGCGTGTACGTGTCGTCTTCTTGAAGCGCCTCGACCATACCTCCTCGAATCCGCCACTCAGGTCGAGTACGTGGGCAAGGCCCGGTACGACGGTGACAGACGAGGGCGCCGCGGCCGACCACAGATGGGCGTGGCGCGGGTTGGGTCGCACTGCAATCCTGAGATAGGGCAGGCCGGCCAGATCTTCGAAAATGGCGCGCAGGTGCTCTACCCGAGGTGGAGCCGAAGAGATGACCCCGCCGCGGCCCCAGGCATAGGGCATCGACTCTGCCACCGACAGCCGTTCCGGCAATCCCCTGCGACTGACCATCGGCAGGATGTATTGGTGGCCGCCGTCGAAGCGATAGGCGCGGCTCGCATCCTTGTGCTTGCCGAGTGCGCAAAGACTGTCGAGCCAGGCCGGCGATTGATAGGGAAGGGCTTCGTGATCGAGCAGCATCAGGCGCCGCCAGACTTCGCGCGGCGCAGGGCTTTGCACGACGAACCCGCGCGATTGCGCGACTGCCGCGGCGAGCGGGTTCTCGGTCATCGTGAAATCAATCGGGTCCGTGAACCCCTCCCGTTTTGCCGGCCAATGTCACAGGTTCTGCAAAACTGCACTATCGCGCGGGTGAAAGTTACTTTCACAGTTTCGTGTTTATCAAGAAGCGTCGACAATCTGAGTTGATAGAGATTTTCTATCAGTAACTTATTATTGGATCGCCACGATATGGATTATAGTCTGTAAATTCAGCGTGTAAGTAAATCATTCGATCTATTGTGAGAGCACAGAGATAGTTCGGTTGCTCAAAATGACGTGATCGTTTTCGGTTTCGGTGACCTTGGCATGTGCGCCGGAACGCCGGTGTCATTTAGCGCGGGAGGCGAAATTGCTTGACGAACCGTACCCCGGTCGGTCCTAGTTAACAGATCGTAAGCGTCGAACTGCCTGTCACCGTTGGCAAATGCGCGCGATCCATCTTGCGGAACCACGCAGGTAACCGCAGTCTGGTATGTTCTACGGCGGGCCAATGTAATCGGACCTATTGGGTTGTTGCATGGGTATGGGATCTTGGGGTGCGGCGCTGGTAGGGCTGGCGTGCGTCGGGTGGTTCACGCAGGCGGGTGCTTTCGCTCAAGAGCTCGAGCCGCCGCTCATCAAGGGGCAATGGGAACGAATCTTCACCGAGGAGTTCAACCGGCCAAGGCTGGACCGCAGCAAGTGGACCCGCTGCTATTGGTGGGACAAGGGCGGCTGCACCAACCTCGCCAACAAGGAACTGCAGTGGTACATGCCCGACAACGTCAGTGTTGCCAACGGCCACCTGCGCCTGACGGCACGGCCTGAGAAGGTCGCCGGCCATGAGGGCCGAACCTTCAACTACACTTCTGGCATGGTGACGACGGGACGAGATTATCTCGAGCGGGCGCGGCCCGACCGTTTTGCCACGAAATACGGCTACTTCGAAATCCGGGCCAAGGTACCGCGCGGCAAGGGCCTGTGGCCGGCCATCTGGCTGCTGCCGTCGACGCAGGAACCGCGTCCTGAGATCGACATTCTCGAAGTGCTCGGCCACGCGACCAGCACTTATGAGATGCACCTGCACTACCTCGATAAGCAGAAGAACTGGAAGAGCGCCGGCAAGAATGCCAGGACGGTCGACCTTGCCGACAACTGGCACGTCTATGGCCTGGAGTGGCGGAAGGACGCCGTCATTTGGTATCTCGATGGCAAGGAGATGTGGCGCTACACCAATCCGGAGGGCATTTCCCAGGAGCCGATGTACCTGCTCATCAACCTGGCGGTGGGCGGGAATTGGCCAGGCTCGCCCGATGCCAGGACGGAGTTCCCCGCCGATTTCCTGATCGACTATGTCCGTGTCTGGCGGCGGGTGGGCGAATGACCGCCCACCCGCCCAGCCTGCGGCATCCCGGACCGGCACACATGCCGGTCAGCGGCAGGCGCCGGCGGGGCTGGAAATCGCTTGTGCCGTCGGGATTGATGGCGTCGTCGCTGCTGCGCAACGGCTACGCGCTCATCGCCAACAGCGGGCTGAGCGCCGTGCTGGGCTTGGCATTCTGGTTTTTGGCGGCCCGCTATTGCTCGCAGGAGGCGATTGGTCTCGGTGGTGCGATCACGGCGACCATCGTCAACCTCTCCAATGCCGCGCAGCTCAATTTCGGCAACCTGCTCGTCCGCTTCGTTCCGACGATAGGGGGGCGTGCCGGAAGGCTGGTCCTGTTTGCCTATGCGACATCGGTGGTTGCCTCGGTGGTCGTGGCGGCAGGCTTCCTTTTGGTCGTCGGCGCCTTCATGCCGAAGCTTGGAGTGCTGACAGACAGCGCCGGCGTCATTGCATGGTTCGTGGTGACGGTCGCCATATGGTCGGTCTTTGCGCTGCAGGACAGCGCGCTGTCGGGCCTGCGGCAGTCGATATGGGTTCCCGTCTCCAAGACGATCTATCAGGTCGTCAAGATCGCGATGCTGGTGCCGCTCGCGCTCGTCGGCCTGGGTTGGGAGGCGATAGCGCTGTCCTGGACGGTACCGGTCGTGGTCTTTGTCCTGGCCGTCAATCTGCTGATCTTCAGACGTCTTTTGCCAAAGGCCGGACCAGGGGATCTGCACCTGCTCGACCGCCGCGCCATGGCCCGCTTCTTCGGCTGGGACTATATCGGCTCCGTGTCGATGATGGTGGCCTGGACTGCGACACCCCTGATCGTGCTCAACTTTGTCGGTGCTGCCGAGAGCGCCAGCTTCTTCGTCGCGTGGACGATCTTCACGTCCCTCTATTACGTTGGCAGTTCGATGGGGCTTTCGCTGCTCGCCGAAGGGGCCAGCGACAGCGGCCGGCTGCGCTCGCTCGCCGCGGATGCCGCCGTCATGTCGGTGCTGCCGCTACTCGGCCTCGTGGTATTGATGCTGGTATTCGCGCACCCGGTCATGTCGGTGTTCGGCGCTGCCTATGCCGCCGAAGGTGCGTCCATTCTGCGTGTCTTCACGATCACCAGCGTCATCTCCGCCGTACTGTCGATCTACCTCTCGATCGCCCGCACCAAGGGGTGGATGCGGTCGGTGGCTGCCGTCGAGGTTTCGTTGATGGTGCTGGCGCTGGGCGCCGGTGCCGTCCTCGTCCCCCTCCAGGGGCCGATCGGTATGGCCCATGCGTGGCTGCTGGCCATGCTTGTGGTCACATGCGGCATTGGCGTGCTCGCCCTTGTCACCAATCGCCGCCACAGCGTGCACGACTGGGGCATGGCAGTGGCGGCATCGCTGAAGAGGCTGTCGTCGCAATTCCTGCCCTTCGGGTGCCGCCCCGGACCGGCGCTTCCCGTCGAAGCGGACCTTCGTCCAATACTGGCGTTCACCGCCAGGCCTGATGCGTCGAACTGGCGGGCTCTCGCTGCAGAGCCAGGGCCTGAAGGGACGAGCGTCATCTACCTCGGCGATCACGCGGCCGATGGAGCGGTCGTGCACGAGACAGAGACCAAGGCCATTCTTCGCAGCGGACACGATCCCATTGCCGCTGCCTATCTCGAGCGGATGATCGACAATCTCGACCTGCTGCAGGCTGACCCGCGGCTTGAAGGGCTCTCGACGGTACTGCCCTCCCGGCTGGCGGTCAGGCGGACAGAAGGCGCTGTCGACTGCATTGAGACAGTGGTTGAAGGCGAGGATGGGCGCGGCTTGCTGCGAAATCCGGCACAACTGCAATCCGGGCTGGTGGCTGCTGGCCGCGCCGCAGCGCTCGTGCATGGTCGGACGGCGTCGCAACGCAGCATTGACGAGGTCTGGTTCCGGGAATGGGTTGAGCGCCCCGCAGCACAGTTGCTGCATCTGCCGGGCTCGATGATGTCGTCCGCCAGGCGAAAGCAGGCGCTCGACATGTTCGTGGCGGAGCAACGCAGGTACTGGTTGGGCCGAGACGAGCGTCTCGGCTGGTGCCACGGCGATCTGCAATTGCGCAACCTCCGCTTTGCCAGGGCTGGCGGCGATATCGTCTCCCTCGCGAGCATCCTGGAGTGGGGCAATGCCCGATCCAATGCTCCGGACGGCTTCGATGCGTGTGGGCTGGCAATCGCCATGCGCATGACCGCTTCGGCGGAGCCACTCGGCGCTGTCGTCTCAGATCTCCTGTGGGTGTCGGAATGGCATGCGGATGAACGGACCTGGCTTGCCGCCGGCCCTGGCGACGCCCCCCATTGGAGCGACGACGCCGGTGCGACCCGGGCAATGGTCTCTCTGGTGTGGCTCCACCAGGTCAGCGAGCGGATGCGGCACCCCGATCCGGAGGGCATCGGCCGGCTCTGGATGGCTTCCAATGTCGATCGCGTGCTGCGTGTCGTATCCTCCAATGGAGGCTCGATATGAATGTGATCGTCACCGAGTCTCGTCTCGCGCTTGCCAGGCCGGCAATCGGCCAGCCGCTTGCCGCAAGGGACGACCGGACTTTGGGCCGCTCGGCCGTTCTATCCCTAGGTTGCCTCGGGCTGGCGTTCGCGCTTTGGGTGTTCAGCCTGTATCTCACCGACCCCGCAGGTGTGGACGACTATGGCCTGTTTTCGGTTATGCCCCCCACCATCTGGGAGGCATACGCTGCGGTTGGCGTCGGCTTCGCGCTCAGTCTGAGGCGTGGCGTATGCGAGACCCGCATTCCGCTGCTGCACATCGCCATGCTGGTCTTGCTGCTGCATGGCACGCCCGCGATCGTCTACGATACCTTGCGTTATGCCTGGGCCTGGAAGCATGTCGGGGTCGTCGACTACGTGCAGCGGCATGGCCAGATCGATCCGACGGCCCCCTTCCTGGCAGCCTACAGCAACTGGCCTGGGCTGTTCGTCGTCAGCGCCGCAATCGCCAACCTGTTCGACATCAAGCCGATCCAGCTCGCCAACATAGCGCGGTTTTCGCCGCCGGTGCTCAATCTCCTCTACATCCTCGTGTTGCCGCTCATCTATCGCCGCTTCACGGCCGACCCCAGGCTTGTCTGGGGTGCTGTCTGGCTCTTCGCGGTCGGAAACTGGATCGGCCAGGACTACTACTCGCCGCAGGGCGTCGCCTTCCTTTTCTACTTGATGCTCATCGCGCTGTGTGTCGGCCCGCTTCGCATCGAGCATAGCTGGGGCGATCCTGACGGGCGTGGTCTCGCCGGGCTCGCTGGTCGCTATTTCACCCTGGTTTCGCGCGGCCAGCCCTTGATGACGCTTGGCGTCGCGCCGCATGTGCGCGTGCTGGCCTCGGTGCTGGCCATGGTGCTGATCGCCGCCATCGTGGCGACCCACCCTCTGACGCCGATGGTGGTCATGGTGGCGCTAGGCGGCCTGTGGTTCCTGGGACAGCTCAGTTTGGGCTATCTGGTTCTTGCCGTTCTGGTCGAGGCCGCCTGGCTGCTGTTCTACGCCGACGGCTACATGGCGACGATCTTGCCGGAACTGGTCCAGCGCTTCGGCGATACATCGACCGAGATTGGCGAACGTCTGGTCGACACCTCCATCGTAAGCCCTGGACAGGTGGTGGTGTCATGGGCGTCGCGCGCGCTGACGGGCATCATCGCGCTGGCCGCGATGATGGGCGGCTTGCGGCGGCTCGTGGCGGGCTTCCGCGACGGGCCGGCGGTCGTGCTGACGCTTGCCCCTGCTTTCCTCTTGGTCGCGACGTCTTACGGCGGCGAGATCGCCTTCCGCGTCTACCTGTTTGCCCTGCCTTTCCTCGCATTTTTCGCTGCGGCCTTGTTTTTCCCTTGGTCGGGTACGCAGCGTGATGCGATCGCGCGCTATGCCCTGGGAACGCTGGGCGCAGTTCTGTCGGTGGCCTTCGTCCTCGCCAACAACGGCAAGGACAGGCAGTACAGCTTCACCCAGGCCGAGGTTGAGGCATCGCAATGGCTTTATGCCAATGCGCCGGCCGGTTCTATCCTGGTCGAGGGCGCGCCTAACTACCCCCAGCAGTTCATGAATTACGAGAATTTCACCTATGTGCCGATCTCGACCGAGAGCAAGCAGTCCATCGCCGCGGTACTCGCCGACCCCGCGGCGGAGCTGTCGGGTTGGCTGCGCGGCCGGCCGCCGGGCACGGCTTTCGTCATCATCACCCGAAGCCAGAAGGCCTACATCGACGACCTCGGGGTCATGCCGAAAGGCTCGCTTGACGCCATCGAAACAGCATTGCGGGCCTCGGCGCGGTTCCGGTTGGTGAGGGCGACAGCAGACGCCAGTGTCTTCGTTCCGGATGATGCAGGCATAAGGATGGGCGAATGGGTCAAGTAGGACCGTGCCGCCTTTGGTGCCGTACCTTGGAAAGCCAGCCTGCGCGGACAGGCGCGGCTGACACTGCAGGTCGAAATTGTTCTTGCCGGGAAAGTGCAATGATTGTTTCATATTAGCGTTGCTGCATTTGCTTGAATGCAGCCATCGCGCTGTCGGGAGCTTGGGCCCATGCGTATCGGCTGGTTATGTCTTGCCAGCGTCATGATGTCGGGAATCGCGGCTGAAGCCAGCCCCGACGCGCAGGCTCAGTCGTCACCTGCAGTCAAGCCGCCAGTCCTGCAAAGCCGCCAGTTGGCGCGGCCCGACGGCTTCATCAAGGCCGTTGCTTCCTCCTACATGGCGCTCGGCGACCTCTATCGTGATGGCAAGACGACGGTCGGTGGTGCCGAGGCGGCGCTCGCTTATTATCGCGGCCTGGCCAACCCGGGCCGGCCCGACGCCATCTACGCGATCATTTCACCATCCGACCTGATGGGAACCTCCGAGGATGCTCCGGCCGATCCATTCGCAGCGACCGAACTCTACCTGCAGGCCGCGGCGATGGGCAGCGCCGAGGCGCTGATGCGGCTTGGCGATCTCTACCGCGAGGGCAGGGTGGTGGCCGCCGACCCGAAACGCGCCTACATCTTCTATGACCAGGCAGCCAAGGCCGGCAGCGACGATGCCAAGCTACGGGTTGGCGAGATGCTGGCCCGCGGGCAGGGCGTGTCCCGCGATACCGGCAAGGGATTGGCCATCATCGCCGCGCTCGCCGACAGCGGCAACGCCGAGGCGCTGGTGCTGCTGGGCGATCTATATAGACCGGGCGGCCCGGGCATGGTGGCCATGGATCCGGCCAAGGCGTTCGACTTCTACCGAAAGGCCGTTGCGCTTGGCTACGATGCCGCCAAGCTTCGGATTGGCGAAATGACGGCCATCGGCCAGGGCGTCGCCAAGGACGTCAACGCCGGGATCGCGATGATCGAGGAAGTGGTTGCCCGCACCCGCAATCCTGCCGGGCTCGTGCTTTTGGGTTCGCTCTACAGCCGAACCGACGGCGGTGTCATCTCGATCGATTTTGCCAAGGCGTTCGGCTATTTCCGCCGCGCCGCCGACAGCGGCGACGAGACCGGGATCCTGCGGACCGGCGAGATGCTGGCTCGCGGACGAGGCATTGGCCAGTCCTACCAGGCGGGGCGCGCAATGCTGGCCGGCCTTGCCGACCACGGCGATACCTTCGCGCTGATCGCGCTTGGCGATCTGCTCAGCGACCCGACTGTGGCGCCTGTCGACCTCCCTGCAGCTGTAGCCTCCTACGACAAGGCGGCTTCGCTCGGCCATTCTGATGCACTGGTCAGGCTTGGCGATCTCTACAGCCGCAACGGCTCGGTGGCGTCGGAGCTGCCCAGGGCGTTCTCCTACTACGTCAGGGCTTCTCAGGCTGGAAATATCGTCGGCAAGCTACGGGTCGGTGAGATGACCCTGCTCGGGCGCGGCACGAACCGCGACGTCGACGCGGGGCTGGCTCAGATGAATGCGCTCGCAGACGACGGAGACCCCGAAGCGCTGAACCTGCTCGGGGCGCTTTACCAGCATGGCATAGGGGGGCTTCTGCAGGCCGACCCGGCCCGGGCATACGGCTATTTCAGCAAGTCGGCTGATGCCGGCAACGTGATCGGCAGCGTGCGCGCCGGTGAGATGATGGTGCGCGGCCAGGGCACAACCAAGAACGTTGTCGATGGCCTGGCGCTGGTGCGGGCGGCGGCAGATGCCGGCAGCAGCGAAGCGCTGATGTCGTTGGGAACACTAATGGCGGACGGGTCGACAGGCGCGTTCGATGCGCCGGAGGCCGTGCGTGCCTATGAGAAGGCGGCAGTTCTCGGTCGACCCGATGCGCTGGTGCGCATCGGCGACATCTATCGGGTGGGCGGACCTATCCCTGTCGATCCGGGCAAGGCATTCGAGTTCTACCGCAGGGCCGGGCTGGCCGGAGATGAGACCGGCCGACTGCGGCAGGGCGAGATGACCGCGCGCGGCGAAGGTACATCCCAGGACATCGCGGCGGGTCTCGACCTTGTCAGGCAGGTCGGCGCCGCCGGTGACCCCTACGCCTATGTCGTTCTCGGCGACCTTCATCTTTCGGGGGCCATTGGGTCCATCGATGGTCCGGCCGCGGTGGCGGCCTACGAGAGTGCCGCGCGGCAGGGGCGGGCGGATGCCTTGCTCCGGCTCGGCGACCTCTATCGCGACGGCAGGGGCGTGCCGGCGGACGGCAAAAAGGCGGCGGAGTACTATCTGAAGGCGGTCGACGCAGAAGATCCGACGGCAACGGCGCCGGGTGAAGGCGTCCGTTACTGAACAGCACGGGTGTTGTGGCTGGGGAGTTGGCTTTGTCTCGTATAAGTCATGTCGCGTTATCGGCTGTTGTCGCGATCCTCCTGGCGGGTACCGCATCGTCGGCACAAATCGCACCGGAGACGGGCGGATCTGCAGGCTCGGGCGATGCCGCGACGCCCGGCCGCATCGTCAATGCCGACGCGCTGTTGCGCCTTGGCGATCTCTACAGTGATTCAGCAAACACGAATCGCGATCTATCAAAGGCATTCGACTACTATCGTCAGGCTGCCGAGGCCGGCAGCACCCCCGCCAGGCTTCGCGTCGGGGAAATGCGTGTGCTTGGCGAAGGCACTGAAAGCGATGTCGAGGCAGGCCTTGCCGCCATCGAAGAGGTCGCTTCCGCTGGCGATGGCGCTGCCCTTGCCTTGCTGGGTGATCTTTACAGCCGTCCCGGCATCCACGGACTCTCAGTCGATCTGACGCGCGCCTACGGCTATTTCCGCCGCGCCGCGGCGGCTGGGAACGAAACAGGCATTCTGCGCAGCGGCGAAATGCTGGCGCGCGGCCAGGGCCCTGAAAAGGACAGCACGGCCGGCCGCGCGCTGGTGCGTTCGCTTGCCGATCGCGGCAATTTGCACGCGCTCGTTTCGCTGGGCGACATCATGAGCGACAGCAATGTCGGCCCGCTCGACATTCAGGAGGCGGAGACGGCCTACACCAAGGCGGTTGCCCTTGGCCATCTCGATGCGTCGCTGCGGCTCGGCGACCTCTATGGCAGTGGCCGCGCCGGCAAACCGGACTTTGCCAAGGCGTTTGAATTTTACGACAAGGCGGCGAGGGCCGGACAGCAACTCGGCAAGCTGCGTGTCGCCGAGCTGACGTTCCGCGGGCTGGGCACGAGACGGGATGTCGAGGGAGGATTGTCCTCGATAAAGACCATCGCCGGTACCGGCGATGCCGAGGCACTGTCATTGCTTGGCGACATCTATAGCGTTGTGACACCGGGACTGCCGGCAACCGACTTCCCCGCAGCACTCGCCTACTACAAGCAGGCGGCCGACGCCGGCAACATCCGCGCCGCCCTGCGGGTGGGCGAACTGACGGCGCACGGACTTGGTACGGCGCGCGACGTCGAGGGCGGGCGCAGCATCGTTCGGCGGATCGCCGATGCAGGCAATCCGGTGGCGCTGATAAGCCTGGGCGATCTGCTGCGGGAGCCGCAATCGGGCGATGTCGACGGCGAAGGCGCCGTTGCAGCCTACAAGCGCGCGGCCGATCTCGACGACGCGGACGCACTGGTGCGGCTCGGTGACTTCTACAGCGATGGCATGACTGAGGCGGTCGATCTGCCGAAGGCGCTCGATTATTACCGCCAGGCTGCGGCGCGCAGCAACGTTGTCGGCGCGGTTCGGGCTGGCGCGATGACGGCGCGAGGACAGGGCACCACGCAGGACGTCGCGGCAGGTCGCGCCATGGTTAGGAAGGCCACAGAAAGCGGCGAAGGCGAGGCGCATGTCGTCATGGGCGATTTGCTGACCCGAGGCGATGGAGGCCCGCCCGATATATCGGCGGCGATGCGGGAATATGCTGAAGCCGCGTCGCTCGGCTGGACGCAGGGCCTGATAAGGCTCGGCGATCTCTACCGCGAAGGCAAACTGCTGCAGAGCAATGGTCGGCGTGCCGCGGGATATTACCGCCAGGCGGCCGAGGCTGGCGACGCCTACGGTCTGCTCATTCTCGGCTCCGCAGTGTCGGAAAGCCTGCTGCGCAACGCCGGCAAACCGGCCGACGGCGTTGCGGCGCTGCGCCAGGCCGAGACGATGGGCCTGAACGATGCGGTCGTCCCGCTAGCCGACGCCATGCTCTACGGCATGGGCACGAAACGCGACGCCAAGGCTGCGGTGGCTATTCTTGAGCGAGCAGCCGCCAGCGGCAACATCGCGGCTGCGCGCCACCTGATCAGCTATTATCGTGACGGCCGTCGTTACGGACGCACGACCTTCATCAAGGCCGATCCGAAGCGCGCCCGGCAGTTGTTCGCCGGGCTGTCGCCTTGGCTGTCGCGCGGTGACCGGCTTGTCGAGGAAATGTTGTTCTCCGCTGACGCTTCAGGGCGGGGGGACTACCAGCAGATCGCAGCGCGCATGCATGAGCTCTCGGCGGAGTCGCGCCAATCGCTCATCCGCATGATGCGCACCACCCATCCCAATGCCTACATCTACCTGGCCCAGCACCAGCTCAAGCAGGCCGGTTTCTACAATGGTCCGGTAAACGGCGTGCTCAGTGGAACCACGACGCGCGCGGTCAACCGGTTTTGCGTGTCGAAATCGATGCGGGGCGCCTGCCGCTACGGACCGATGAGCAGCCAGGCCGGAGATATTCTGTCCTACGCTTTCTAGGCCGGTGGTTCAGTCGAACCTGTCGCCGAATATCCGGCTCCAGTGTTCGCCCACCAACCCGTTGAAGAAGCCGTTGCCGGCCTGGAACTGCCGGACGAGTTCCGGATCGCGGGCGTGCACCACGGTCGAATTGACGTTGATGAAGATTATTTGTCGACCGAGCATCGCTTCCAGCAATGCAGGCTGGGTTCGTCCCCTGACGGCTGCGAGGCCCGCTGTTGCCGCATGAGCAATCAGGCAATCGATCACTGCTCCGGCCTGGCCGGGCAGGGCCAAGACCTGGAGGACGTGGCCTATTTCGCCAGCCTGCCCAAAATACATGAAGGCGCCGATGACGGCACCGGTTCGGGTCGACACGGTGCATCGGATAGCCGCACCGAAGTCCTTCTTGGCCGAGGCGTCCGCCATGATGCGCGAGAGCAAGGCATCGTTCCATTCCGGATGGACCGCGAACCTTGACGTGAATTTGCCGAGCAGCCTTGAAAATCCGTCCTGGTCGATGTCGGAGACCGTGTAGCGACCGAGTGTCGCCGCGGCGTCGCGGGCACCGAACCAGCGCGAGAACTCGCCGCTGCGACGGAGCCGCAGGCCGGCGTCCGCGGCACGGGCAATTGGTGCGGCAAAACGGGCGATCGGTACGCGGGCTTTGGCCCCCGCGACGGTGAAGCTCGCGGGTTTGATGACCTTGATCCAGTCGAGGCTGTATTGCGGCAGGATCGTGCCGCGCAGCGTCGTCCACATGTTGGCGGTGACATCGCTTGCCGTCTCGCTGAAGGAAATGTCCTGCGGCCCGGCAAGGAATGCCTTGAGAAGCCTGGCCCCGGAAAGGTCGTTGCGCTGGTCCTCGTCGACCATCAGCGACCCGCAGATCGAGGCGTTCAGCTTGGTTTCCGCAAAGCGCATGGGCAGCGACGTAACGCCGACGAAGCCTGAAACGCGACCGTTGTCGGCGACGTGGACAAGCGACGGCGATCCGGCGTTGCCGTCGGTGGCATCGAGATAGAGGCGCTGCAGGTAGCCGGCCAGCGACGCAGGCGTCGGCGTGCGTCGTTTGCGCAGCACGCGCTGGAACATGTCGGCGACGACTGGGAGGTCGTCAGCCTGCAATGGACGAATTTCAGGCATCGGGCGAAGCCTCGGTCATTTCGCGACAGCAATGGCTTAGGGTGGAAATATCTAGGAAGCGTTTCGAAATTCGAATTCGGTTCACGCTGGGGCGAGCTTCCGGGCGATTGCGACGCGCGGCAACCGTGCTGCGTCGGTGGCAAACTCCACCGGCGCGTAGGCGCGCCCCCTGGCAACTAGGGCCGCGACCTGGCGGTCCTGGCCTTCGCCGAATTCGAACGCCAGCCATCCCCCCGGCTTGAGGAATGCTGCCGCATCGCGGATCAGCCGCTGGTGGATCGACAGGCCGTAGGGGCCGCCATCGAAGGCTTCGCGCGGCTCGGACGCGAGCAATTCTCTGCGTTCGCCCTCCAGTCGGGCAGACGAAATGTAGGGCGGATTGCAGACGACGAGATCCACGGTTCCGGCGAGGTCCAGCCCGTCAAACGCACCGAACAGGTCGCCTTGTGCAATTGTCACCCGATCGGCCAGCCCGAGACGCTCGACATTACGGCGGGCTACTGCCACGGTTGCGTCCGTCAGATCGGCGCTCCAGACCTCGGCGCTTGGTACCTTGGTGGCGACCGCCAGGCCCAAATTGCCTGAGCCGCAACACATGTCGATCACGCGCGCGCCTGCCGCGCGTCCGCCCAGGATAGCGATCGCGGCATTGCCCAATATCTCGGTCTCCTCGCGCGGCACGAGTACGCCGGGTCCAAGCTCCAGCTCGATCCCCATGAAGCGGTGGAGGCGAATATTGTCGCCGTCGCCCTTAACGATATGCATTGTTGCCCTCGCCAAGTCTTTCGCGACGTCCATCACAACCTGCTGCGGCCAAGATCGTCAACTGATCAATGCATTCGCCGGCAAGGATGACCATCAACATGACTTGTTCATACAATTGCTTACATGGTGAGGCTTCGTTCCTGGGATGTCGAGCGCCCGGAAGGCCAAGACTGTCGCCATTGTGATGTGTCTTGGGAACCGAAGTGTGCTTTCCTATCATTGATTAACCTGCGCTATAACAAGTGCGTTCGTCGCGCTAGCGGATCAGGGTTTGGCGTATGTGTGGGTTTGTTGGGTACCTTGGCGATGTCGAGCCAGCTGCAGCTGAAAAGTTGCTGCGCCGGATGACCGACAGCATCGCGCATCGGGGACCTGACGAGCAGGGCGTGTATGTTTCACCCGGGGCCGGGCTTGGCCACGCGCGCCTGTCGGTCGTCGGACTTGGCGACGGGCAGCAGCCGATGGCCAGTGCCTCGGGCGATCTCCACATCGCCTTCAACGGCGAGATATTCAACTATGTCGAGTTGCGCGACGAACTGAAGGCGCGAGGGCGCCGGTTCCGAACCGGAAGCGACACCGAGGTGATCTTGCATCTCTATGAGGAGATGGGCCCCGATTGCGTCGATGTGATGAACGGCGACTTCGCCTTCGCCATCTGGGACGGGCCGCGCCAGCGCATGTTTTTTGCCCGTGACAGGATGGGCGTGCGGCCGCTCTTCTACACCGAAGTGCGCGGCACCTTGTATTTCGCCTCCGAAGTAAAGGCGTTGCTGCAGGTTCCCGGCTTTGCGGCCGAGCTCGACGAGATTGCGCTCGACCAGATATTCACGCTCTGGGCGCCGATCGCCCCGCGTACGGCGTTCAAGAACGTCTACGAGCTCGAGCCCGCGCACATCATGATCGCCGACAAGGGCGGGCTTGCCACGCGTCCGTACTGGCGGCTCGATTTCCCCGACGCCGAAGCGAGCCGCGAACCGCGTGACGAAGTCCGCGCGGCGGAGGAACTCAGGGCGCTGCTGACCGATGCGACGCGCATACGCATGCGCGCCGACGTGACGGTCGGCTCCTACCTCTCGGGCGGCCTGGATTCCTCGATCGTCTCGGCGCTGGCCGCACCGATGGCGGCAGGAGGGCTGCGCACCTTTTCGGTGACGTTCGACAGTGCCGAGCATGACGAAAGCGAATTCCAGGAGGAAATGGCCCTTGCCATCGGTTCGCATCACAGCGCGGTGAATGTCGGACCGGGCGACATCGCGTCGGTGTTCCCTAAGGTGATCGATGCCACTGAAAGGCCGGTCATCCGCACGGCGCCGGCGCCGCTCTACCAGCTGTCCGGCCTTGTCCGCGCCAGGGGCATCAAGGTCGTGCTGACGGGCGAAGGGGCCGACGAGGTCTTCGCCGGCTACGACATCTTCAAGGAGACGCTGGTGCGGCGGTTCTGCGACCGCCAGCCTGGTTCGACAGGCAGGCCGCATCTTTTCCGCAAGCTCTATCCCTATCTGCCCGGGCTGCAGAAACAGTCGGCGGCCTATCTCGCGGCGTTCTTCGGCGCCGGCAAGGACAGCCTCGACGACCCGCTCTATTCGCATCGTCCCCGGATGCGCAACACCGCGGCGGCAAAGCTGTTCTTCTCGGCCGACCTGCGGGCCAGGCTTGCTCCATACGATGCTGCCGCCGAACTTGCTGCGTCCCTGCCGGAGCGGTTCTCCCGCTGGCACCCGTTGCACCAGGCGCAATATCTCGAAAGCCGCTACCTGCTGCCGGGCTACATCCTGTCGAGCCAGGGCGACCGCATGGCGATGGCGCATGGCATCGAGGGGCGCTTCCCGTTCCTCGATCATCGCCTGGTGGAGTTTGCCAGCCGGCTGCCGCCTTCGATGAAGCTCAAGGGGCTGGTGGAAAAGCACATCCTGCGGGAAGCGACCAAGGACCTCCTGCCGGCATCAATCGGCCGGCGGGTCAAGCAGCCTTACCGCGCCCCGGATTCGCAGTCTTTCGTCGGCGCAGGCGAACAGGAGTGGATGCGCGAGGCGATGAGCCCGGAAGCGATCGCGGATTCGGGATTCTTTGACGTTTCGACGGTACGGAAGCTGACGGAAAAGTGCCGGCATCAGGCGGTGACCGGTTTCCGGGACAATGCCGCCTTCGTCGGCATCCTGTCGACGCAGTTGTGGAACCGGTCATTTGCCGGGAAGAGGGCGGGCGCCACCGAGGCTGCCTGAGGATGGACCAGAGGAAGAGAGCATGACGCAGCAGATCAAGGACACCGTCAAAGCCTTCATCATCGAAAATTTCCTGTTCGGGGATACTTCCTATGCATTGGACGATGACGTTTCGCTGATCGAAAGCGGCGTGGTCGATTCCACCGGCGTGCTTGAACTTGTCACCTTCATCGAGGACCAGTTCGGGCTCGAGATGGCGGATTCCGATATCGTTCCAGCCAATCTCGACTCGCTGGCGTGCATCGCGGCCTTTATCGAGACCAAGACGGCAAAGGTGCAGCCCGCGGAGCAGGCAGCAGGCGCCGCCTGAGGGCGTCGGGAGAGGGCAATGCGACTGGAGCAATTCTTGCGCGACAGCGCGCGCTTGCGGGGCGACAAGATTGCTCTGATTGCGCGCGACGCGCGCCTGTCCTATGCTGAACTCGACAGCCTGTCTGATCGGCTTGCCGCAGCGCTTGGCGATCGCGGCATCGGACGCGGCGACCGCGTGCTGGTCTTCATGGACAATTGCTGGGAAGCCGCGGTGTCGGTCTTCGCCATTGCCAAGGCGGGAGCGGTCTTCAGCCCGATCAACCCGTCGACCAAGGCTGACAAGCTCGACTTCATCATCGGCAACTGCCGGGCGGGTGCCGTGCTGACCCAGGCCAGGCTTTTGCCCGTCGTCAGCGAGGCGCTGGCCGCCGGCGACAACGACTTGCTGGTGGTCTCGACCGCAGCCGGGGGCGTTGCACCGAAGGGGGCTGTCTCGTTCGAGCAATGCCTCGCAAGTGACGCGCCGCCGGCCAACCATGGCGGCATAGATGTCGACCTTGCCATGCTGATCTACACCTCGGGTTCGACGGGCCGGCCCAAGGGCGTGATGATGACCCACCGCAACATCGAGGCCGCGGCCGGCTCGATCACCACCTATCTTGAGAACACGCCCGACGACATCATTCTCAACGTCCTGCCGCTGGCCTTCGACTATGGCCTCTACCAACTGATAATGTCGGTCAAGATGGGCGCGACGCTGGTGCTGGAGAAGTCATTTTCGTTCCCGCAGGCGATCTTCGATGTCATTCGCGCCGAAAGCGTCACCGGCTTCCCGCTCGTTCCGACGATGGCCGCGCTGATCCTGCAGATGCGCGACATCAAGCCGGGGTTCTTGCCGAGCCTGCGCTATGTCACCAACACGGCGGCGGCGCTGCCGCCCGCGCATATAGCCAGGCTGCGCGAGCTCTTCACCGGGGTCAGGCTCTACTCGATGTATGGCCTGACCGAGTGCAAGCGCTGCACCTACCTGCCGCCGGCGGAACTCGACCGGCGCCCCGGCTCGGTCGGCATCGCCATCCCCAACACGGAAGCCTTCGTGCTCGACGACGACGGTAATCCGGTGTCGCCGGATACGCCCGGCGAGCTGGTCATCCGCGGGCCACATGTCATGCAGGGCTATTGGGAGAACGCAGAGGCGACGAACCGCATGCTGCGCCCGGGGAAAAATCCGTGGGAAAAGCTGCTCTACACCGGCGACCTGTTCAGCCGTGATGCTGAGGGCTTCCTCTATTTCGTCGGGCGCAAGGACGACATCATCAAGACGCGCGGCGAAAAGGTCGCGCCCAAGGAGGTCGAGGCCGTGCTGCACGCCTGTCCCGGCATTGCCGAGGCCGTGGTGATCGGCGTGCCGGACCCCATTCTCGGCCATGCCATCGGAGCGCTCGTCGTGCTGTCCGATCCCGGCGTGACCCAGCGTGAAATCCTGCGCCACTGCCAGGCGCATCTCGAGGATTTCATGGTACCGAAAATCATCGAGTTTCGATCCGAGTTGCCGAGGACCGATACTGGCAAGGTGAGCCGGCGTCTGGCCGCCGAATCCATGGAACCGACGGGATGAACATGACTGTGGCCCAAGCCGGAAGCTTCAGCGCAGCGACGCTGGCGATCGATCCCGAGGCCGAAGCCGCAAGGATTGCGGCGGCCCTGCGCAACCAGTTGACCGGCACGCTGCGCCGGCGAGGGCTTGTCCTGGGCCTGTCCGGTGGCGTCGATTCCAGTGTCAGCGCTGCCCTGGCGGTACGTGCGGTCGGGGCCAAGAACGTGTTCGCCCTGTTCATGCCGGAAGACGATTCCGACCCGGAGAGCCTGCGACTCGGACGCCTCGTCGCCGAAACTTTCGGCATCGCGGCGGTTGTCGAGAATATTGGCCCTACCCTGAAGGCGATGGGCTGCTACGAGCGCCGCGACGCCTTCATCCGCCAGCTTGTACCCGAATACGGGCCCGGCTGGGCCTGCAAGATCGTGATTGCCAATGCGCTGACCAATGAGGGCTACAACATCTCCTCGCTGGTGGTGCAGGATCCCGACGGCAAGCAGACCAAGCTGCGCATGCCGCCACAGGTTTATCTCGGCATCGTCGCGTCCACCAACATGAAGCAGCGCACGCGCAAGCAGGTCGAGTATTTCCACGCCGACCGTCTCAACTACGCGGTGATCGGCACGCCGAACCGGCTGGAATACGACCAGGGCTTCTTCGTCAAGAACGGCGACGGCGCCGCCGACGTCAAGCCGATCGCGCATCTTTACAAGTCGCAGGTCTACCAGCTTGCGGAGTACCTCGGCGTGCCGGAGGAAATCCGTCGGCGGCCGCCGACGACCGACACCTATTCGCTGCAGCAGACGCAGGAGGAGTTCTATTTCTCCTTGCCCTATGACCGCATGGACCTGTGCCTCTACGGGCTCAATCATGGCGTGCCGGCAGAAGAAGTCGGTCGTGCTACGGGCCTGACTGTGGAGCAGGTCGGGCGGGTGTGGACGGATATTGCATCGAAGCGCAAGACGACACGTTATCTGCACAGCGGGCCGCTGCTCGTCGATCCGGTTCCCGAGATTTGAACCAGGCAGCAGTTGGGGCTGCTTGTCTGGTTGGGTAGGGCGGCTACGGGGCGGCGTTCCGGATCAGGTCGACAGGTGCGTCCAGCGTCCAGGTGATGCCATTCGGTTCAAAGTTGAGATGACCGACGCCGTTCAGTGCCAGCGGCGCGATCCGCTCGAGCACGATCTTGCCAAAACCGGCTCGTGACGCCTTTTCGACCGTCGGCCCATTGCTTTCCTTCCAGGTCAGGCGGAAGCGACCGGACGTTGTCCAGCCGACCTCGACGGTTCCACCGGGCGACGAAAGCGCGCCATGCTTGGCCGAATTGGTTGCGAGTTCGTGAAACGCCATGCCGAGGTTCTGGACTGCGACGGTCGACAGGATGATCGGCTCGCCCGAGATCTTGACACGATGCTCCGCCGCGAATGGCCGGATCTGGTTATCGACCAGGTCGGCGAGGTTCGCGCCGCGCCAGTCGCCGTCGACGAGCAGGTCTTGGGACCGCGACAGTGCCATGATGCGGTTGCGGATCTGCTTCTCGAACTCGGCAATCGTCGTCGTGTGTTTGCCCGTCTCGCGGATCATCGAAAGGATCACGGCGAACTGGTTCTTCACGCGATGGTTGACCTCACGCATCAGCATGCGGATGCGGTTTTCGCTTTCCTTGCGCTCGGTGACGTCCCTGGCGATCTTGGAGGCGCCGATGACCTTGCCGGAAGGGCTGCGCACGGGCGAGACGGTCAGCGAAATCGCCACCTCCCGGCCGTCCTTGCGCCTTCTGATCGTGTCGAAATGGTCGACGCGCTCGCCCTTCCGAACTTTGCCGATGATGAGGTCTTCTTCGTCCCGCCGGTCGGCAGGGATCAGCATCATGATGTGCTTTCCGATGGCCTCGTCCGCAGAGTAGCCGAAAAGCCGGGTCGCGCTGGCGTTCCAGCTCTCGATGATGCCACACAGGTTCTTGCTGATGATGGCGTCGTCCGAAGATTCGACGATCGACGCCAAGCGCATCGTCTGCACTTCCGCCTGCTTTTGCACCGAGATGTCGATCAGCAGGTTGATGGCGCCCGTGACGTTGCCCGATGCGTCGCGCAGCGGTGCGGGGAATGCCAGGAACGGCACGAGCGTTCCGTCGGGCCGCTCGGCGATCGCTTCGGCACCGCGGATCGCGCGGCCTTCCCTGAGCGCCAGCGCCATCGGGCAGTCGCTATGCGCAAGGGGCTCGCCGTCGGCCGTCCTTAGTCGCCAGGAACCGCACCATTCATCTTTGCCGATTTCCGGTGTGTGCCCCCAGAGCTCGGCTGCCGCATCATTGAAGTAGGTGATCCGACCGTTGGCATCGGTCGTGTAGGCTGCGGCAGGCAGCGGGCCGAGTAGATGTTCACTGGTAGTCATCAACGCCCGCCGCTTCGAATTCCGGTAAGCTTTAACGGGCAACAGTCCCGGGAGTTCCGTTTACGCTACAGATACACCCAATCCTCGATCGAGTGCCCCGCGGTGAACGATGGTTATCGCCCATCCGGCGTGTCGGCGAGATGATCCGGCGGCTCCTCGGAACCGCCTTCCGAACGGTCGCGATAGAGTGCCGCGCGTGCAAGCAGCATCAGCGTCACCGGCGTGGTGATGCTGATGAAGACGCCGATGAGGATTTCGTACAGCACCGGTCGCGAACCGAGCACCGAGAACAGGATCATCGATGCGAGCACGATCGCGCCCGTGCCCCAGCTCGTGCCCAGGGTCGGCGCGTGGACCCGTTCGAAGAAGCTGCGGAAACGCAACGTGCCGATCGCCCCGATCAGGGTCAGGCCGGCACCGGCCAGCACCAGCAACGCCACCAGAAGTGCCGCCCATGCGGGCAGGTTTTCGGCATGGGTCATTCGATCACCTCGCCACGCATCAGGAACTTGGCAAGAGCCACCGTCGAGATGAAGCCGAGCAGCGAGATCACCAGTGCCGCCTCGAAATAGAGCGCATTGCCGGTGCGGATGCCGAAGGTCAGAACCAGCAGCATTGCGTTGACATAGAGCGCGTCCAGGCAGAGCACGCGATCCTGGGCGCGCGGCCCAACAATGAGCCGGTAGGTGTTGCAGGCCATGGCGGCGACCAGCATGAGCTGGGCTGCGGTCACCGACCAGGCGAGGATGGCGGAGGTCATTCGAAAATCTCCCGCAGGGTCGCTTCGTAGCGTGTCTTGATCAGGTCGATCCATTCCTGCTCGTCGACGAGGTCGAGGACATGGATGAGCAGGACGCCCGAAGCGGAATTGTATTCCACCCAGGCGGTGCCGGGCGTGCTGGTCACGATGCAGGCAAGTACTGCAAGCCCGGTACGGTCGCGAAGGTCGAGCGGGATCGAAACAAAACCCGCAGTGCGACCGCGCCGGCCACCCTGGAGGATGATGGTGGCGACGGCAATGTTGGAGCGCGCGATGTCCAGCAGGACGATGCCGCACAAATACGGGATGAGCTGCCAGCGCCGCAGACGCGGCTTGGACGGCTCAAGCTGCATCATGGCACGCGAGGCACCGATCGCCACGACCAGTCCGAGCAGGAAATGGCCCAGGGAAAATGCGTTGAGCAGCATCCATACGATGACGAGCGATGCGGTGAGAACGGGATACGGCAGGATGCGTCTCATTGTGTCGACACCCCGCTTGCCGACTCGGATCCGGGCAGAACGCCTTCGATGTAGGAACGCGGTTCGTGCAGCGCCTGCGCTGCGGCATCGGTGTAGCGCATGACAGCCCCGGCCTGGACCGTCAGCAGGAAGCAAAGCCCGATGAGCAGGATGATCGGCACGATCTCGACCACCAGCACCCTGGGCACGATGACCTCCAATGGTGCCCAGAAGGTGCGGATGCCGGTTCGCATCATGGCGAGCAGGGCGGCAAGACCCGACAGGATCAGAAGCGCCGTAAGGATCCATCCGACGCTATCCGGACCGCCGGCCGCAGTGCCGAGACCTTGGGGATTGAAGATGGCATTGATCAGCGCGAATTTGCCGATGAAGCCGGACAGAGGCGGCAGGCCAGCGAGCAGCAGGCCAAGGCAGCCGAAGCAGACGCCAAGGATCGCAAGCGCTCCCGGCATCACCACGCCGACTTCTTCCTCGTCCTCCTCTTCGGGTTCGATATCGTCTCCATAGGCTTCCATGGTGACAGTCAGAAGGTTTGCGGCAGGCTCCTGCGCCCGCTCTACGAGCTCGATCATCAGGAACAGCGCACTGACGGTGATCGTCGAACTAACGACATAGAACATCGCGCCGGAGACCACGGCCTGGTCGCCAAGTCCAACGGCGGCGAGCAGAGTGCCGGACGACACCAGAATGCTGTATCCGGCGAGCCGGCCAAGCGATTGTGATGCAAGCACGCCGAACGCGCCGAAGGCGATCGTCGCCATGCCACCGATCAACAGCACCTGGCTGCCGAAGCCGGCGAGCGGGCCAGCATCTGCGCCGAACAACAGCAAGGTGAGCCGCAGCAGCACATAGAAGCCAACCTTGCTCAGGATGGCAAAGAGCGCCGATGCCGGCGCCGAGGCCGCCATATAGGCCGACGGCAGCCAGAAACACAGGGGCCACATGCCGGCCTTGACCAGGAACGCGATCCCGAGAACGGCGGCGCCTGCTGCGAGCAAGGCCTGGTTTTCCGGCGCGACCTCAGGGATGCGCATGGCAAGGTCGGCCATGTTGAGGGTGCCGGTCACGCCGTAGATCAGGCTGACGCCGATCAGGAACAGCAGCGAAGCAGCCAGGTTGATGGCGATGTAGTGCAGGCCGGCGCGTACACGGAAGGCGCCCGAACCATGCAGCATCAGGCCGTAGGAGGCAGCCAGCAGGACCTCGAAGAAGACGAAGAGATTAAAAAGGTCGCCTGTGAGGAAGGCACCGTTCACGCCCATCAGCAGGAACTGGAACAGGGTGTGGAAATGCGGGCCCGCCTTGTGCCAGCGCGCCAAGGAAAAGACCAGCGTTGCGGCGGCAAGCACCGAAGCCAGCACCAGCATCAGGGCCGACAGCCGATCGAGGACCAGCACGATGCCGAACGGCGGGGTCCAGTCGCCCAGCCGATACGTGTGTGTCACAGCACCACCTGCCGCATCTCCGGTGTCGGCGAGGCGGAGTAGTGCGAAAGCCAGGCCCAGGAGTAGGGCCGTGGCGGCGATGTTGATGCCGGCCTTAAGACTGTGGCGCCGCTCTTCGAACAACAGCAGGATTGCTCCCGCGGCCATCGGCAGTAGGATCGGCAGGATCAGCAGGTGCTGCGAGAAACCCATCATGGCTCCCGCCCGTCGACATGGTCGCTGCCGGTCAAGCCGCGCGCGGCGAGCAGCACGACGAGGAATAGTGCCGTGGTGGCAAAGCCGATCACGATGGCCGTCAGCACCAGGGCTTGCGGGATCGGATCGGCATAGTCTGCCGGATTGACGGCGCCGCTGCCTTCCAGCACTGGCGCGGCCCCGACGCGAAGCCTGCCCATGCTGAAGATGAAGAGGTTCACGGCATAGGACAGCAGCGAAAGCCCGATGACAACCTGGTAGGTGCGCGGACGCAGCAGCAGCCACACACCCGATCCCGTCAAGCAGCCGATGGCGATTGCGAGCGTCAGTTCCATCACTGTTGCTCCTCGATGCGCGAAGCCCGCAGCCTGCGGACGGATTGGTGGGCAAGCGCAATGAGCATCAGCACGGTCGCACCAACGACCAGCGTCAGCACCCCGAGGTCGAACAGTGCCGCCGTCGCCAGTGGTACCTTGCCGATGAGAGGCAGGTCGACATACTGCGCGTGTGAGGTCAGGAAGGGCTTGCCGAACACCCAGGCGCCGATTCCTGTGGAAAGGGCCAGGAGCAGGCCGCCGCCGATCCAGGTCACCGGCAGGATGCGAAGCCTGTCCTCCACCCAGATGGTTCCCGCCGCCATGTACTGCAGGATGAAGCCGGCAGCCATTGCCACGCCGGCGGCGAAGCCGCCGCCCGGCGAATCGTGTCCGCGCAGGAACAGATAGGCCGAGAACATGATGATGACAGGGAACATCCACTGCATGATCACCGACGGCACGAACAGGTAGTCGGCGGCGGTTGCGCCCGCCTGGCGATCCGGTTGTGCCTCGTCATAAGCGCCTTGGATGCGCTGCTGTTCCGGCCGCTCGACGCTGTCGGGTGCGGGCCGGAACCGGCGCAGCAGCGCAAACACCGTGAGCGCCACGATGCCGAGCACGGTGATCTCGCCGAGCGTGTCGAAGCCGCGGAAATCGACGAGGATCACATTGACCACGTTGCGTCCGCCGCCCTCGCTGTAGGCCTTCTCGAGGAAGAAATCGGCGATGGTGTCGGGAGCCGGGCGTGTCATCACAGCATAGGCGATGACGGTCATGCCCAAGCCTGCGGCGACGGCCATCGTCAGGTCGCGCAGGCGGCGCAGGCGCGCCATCGGCCCCAGCGGTTCGCTGAGCGCCTGCGAGCGCTTCGGCAGCCAGCGCAGGCCGAGCAGGATGAGAATGGTTGTCACGATCTCGACGACCAGCTGCGTCACCGCGAGGTCGGGGGCCGACAGCCAGACGAAGGTCATGCAGGTGACGAGGCCTGTGCCGCCGAGCAGGGCAAGCGCTGCCAGGCGATGGAATTTGGCCTGGTGGGCGGCCGCAATCGCACAGGTCACGCCCACGGCCCACATGCCGGTGAAAACCCAGTCCGTGCCTGCCAACTGCACCGGCGCCAGCCCGATGTCGCTGCCGAACAGCGAAAGCAGGGCCGCGGCGAATGCAACGAACACAAGCAGGCGCAACTGCGGTTGCAGGCGTCGCGTGCCGAGATTGGTCTCGATGAAGCGTGCCCACCGCCATGAGACGGTGACCATGACCTGCTCGAAGATGCGCTGGGCCTGGAAGCGGCGCAGCAGGAACACCCCTTCGGCGCGCTCGAGATAGTCGCCGATGACGAGATAGAGCAGGGCGCCGCCGACCAGTGCGACCAGGCTCATGATCAGGGGCACCGTGAAGCCGTGCCAGACAGCGAGGCTGTATTCCGGCGTCGCAGCCCCCAGCACCGATGTGACCGCGATGTGCAGATACGGTCCGATCGTCAGCCCTGGAACGATGCCGACCACCAGGCATGCGAATACCAGCAGCGTGACCGGAAGGCGCATGAAGAAGGGTGGCTCGTGCGGTTCGCGCGGAAAGCTCTCGGGCGGCTTGCCGAGGAAGATCGAGTGGATCAGGCGCATCGAATAGGTCACCGCCAGCGCGCTGGCCAGCACGGCGGCATAGGGCGCTACTGTGTCGAGCCAGGAATCGGCATGCGTCTCCACGGCTTCGGCGAAGAACATCTCCTTCGACAGGAAGCCGTTGAGCAGCGGGACGCCGGCCATGGCGGCACTTGCCACCATCACTAGCGTTCCGGTGATGGGCATGAAGCGGAAAAGCCCGCTCAGTTTCCTGAGGTCGCGCGTGCCGGTCTCGTGGTCGATGATGCCGGCCGCCATGAACAGCGACGCCTTGAAGGTCGCATGGTTCATCATGTGGAAGATGGCTGCGACCAGCGCGAGCGGGCTGCCGAGGCTGAGGAGCAGGGTGATCAGGCCGAGGTGGCTGATGGTCGAATAGGCGAGCAGGCCCTTCAGGTCCTGCTGGAACATGGCGACGTAAGCGCCGAAGACGAGCGAGGCCATGCCGGCCAGGCCGACGATCATGAACCATTCCGGCGTGCCCGAAAGCACCGGCCAGAGGCGTGCCATCAGGAACACCCCGGCCTTCACCATGGTGGCCGAATGCAGGTAGGCGGAGACCGGCGTTGGCGCGGCCATCGCGTTCGGCAGCCAGAAGTGGAACGGAAACTGGGCGCTCTTGGTCAGCGCCCCGAGCAAAACCAGCAGCAAGGCCGGAACGTAGAGCGGGTGGGCGCGGATCAGGTCGCCGGATGCCAGCACCCGGTCGAGGTCGTAGCTTCCGACGATGTGCCCGATCACCATCACGCCGGCCAGGAGGCCGAGCCCGCCGATCGCGGTGACGGTCAGCGACATGCGGGCGCCGTCGCGCGCTGCCTGGTTGTGGTGCCAGTAGCCGATGAGCAGGAAGGAGGTGATGCTGGTCAGCTCCCAGAACACGACCAGCAGGATCAGGTTGCCGGAGACGACGATGCCGAGCATTGCTCCCATGAAGGCCTGGAAGAAAGAGAAGAAACGCGGCACCGGATCTTCCGCCGACATGTAGTAGCGGGCGTAGAGGACGACGAGCACCCCGATTCCGCTGACCAGCAGCGCAAAGAGCCAGGCGAAGCCGTCCAGCCGCAGCGACACGGTCAGGCCGAGGCTGGGCACCCATTCGTACACCGCGTGGACCACTTGGTTGTCCCGGACGGGGACATAGAGGAGCCAGGCCAGTAGATGGCAGGCAAGCGCCACAGCACCTGCAATGCCACCGGCGAGGTTTCGCGACGTCGATGCCAGCATGACGGTTACCAGGCTTCCCAGGAACGGCAGCACAATAAGTAACGTCAGCAAGCTGTTGTCCGGCATCAGTATCTCGGTGCTCCCTTTGTCGCTCGGCTCCCTACCTCACTAACCATCGATGGCTGTCGTGACAATTGCCAAAGCCATGGCAGCCGCGATGATCTGTGTGCCTTACGGTTATCGCCCGGTTGTGCACGGTCGAGCACGATGAATGACGAGGGGAAGCCGACCGCGGGTCATCCGAAGCGAATGATCCTCGTTGTCGTGATGTTCCACAAACGCGACAGAATCGCCCAGAAATTTATTGACTGCAAAGAACGACCATCGGGTCAGGTGCAAATGCAATGTTTGGAGCGCCGGAGAAGCGCCCCCTTAATGAGGGCTGGCAGTCGGGCGCACGATGATCTCGCCGACGTCCACATCCTCCGGCTGTCCGATGGCGTAGGCAATCGAAGCGGCAATTGCTTCTGGACTGATGCAGATCGCCCGCCAGGCATTCATTGCATCCCGTGCTGTGGAATCGCTGAGGCTTTCGTAGGCCTTATGGCACCCGAAACCTTTCACCAAATGCGACTTTAGGGACGGGTGCGAAGAATGGATGCTTCTGACGCGAGCTGACGTATGCGCCGCCCATCAGCAAGCAATATTTGCCTTGGCGCTTACTCATCTGGCATCTTTTCTGACTTCTCCCGCGGGCAGACGCCGGCCGGGCAGGGTTGGCCTTTGGTCGCCGCGTCCTGCCTCGAACCATCTTCGTGGACGCTGGGCCACTCGTGCGGCCACTTGAACCTCAGGTATGCGTCCGGCAACTCCGGGCATTCCGAATTTCGTTCCTCCGTGAAAATCTCGACAGCAATAGATGCGATTGAAAAGGCCTGTTGAAGGGCCTCAACAAAGCAGCGATGGAATAGTGCCGGGCATGTGCCAGCTCCGATTCTTCCATGGCTGAGGTGAATTTGATCGTGTCGGGGAAACCGGTGCATCGACATCGGCAATTGCTGCCCCGCTCGTGGGGCGCGTGGAGGAAAGACTTCTATGGACGACGTCAAATTCATCACCGGCCTGAGCGCCGCGGCCGATGCCCGGGTTGCATTCCGCGGCACACCGTTCGTCGAGCGTACGGCGCCGCTGAACCAGAACGCCTTGTGGATGCGCTGGGACAGGAACATGGTCGTCGACGCCTATTCCGACATGGTCGAGGAACTGGCTGCGATCCGCAATCGGGTCGCCATGGGCGACATGTCGCCGCTGTCGAAATACGTCATCACTGGGCCTGATGCGGAAAGGCTGATGGACAGCCTGATCCCGCGCGACATTACCAAGCTGAAGGTCGGCCAGATATATTATGCGCCATGGTGTGACGAGAACGGCCACGTCGTCGGCGACGGCCTCGTCTTCCGCATGGACGAAACCACCTTTCGTGTCTCGGCCGATCCCGGCTTCACCTGGTGGAAGAGCCATGCCGAGGGCCTCGACGTCGTGGTGACCGACATCACCGATGACTATGGCATCCTCACCCTGCAGGGGCCGCGCTCACGGGAAGTGCTACGCGCTGTGACCGGCAATGCCTTCGATGAACTGCCGTTTTCGCGGCTAGGTTTCGTCACCATCGCCGGCCGGCAGGTCGAGATATTGCGCCAGGGCTTCACCGGCGAGCATGGTTATGAGCTCTGGGTCAGGGCCGCCGACGGCGCAGCCGTCTGGGATGCGGTACAGGAAGCGGGCCAGCCTTTCGGCATCCTGCCCGCGGGTGCCTGGGCGCTCGATTTGGCCCGGCTCGAAGCCGGCCTGCTGATCGTCGGTTACGACTACACCAGCGCCGGCCCCGATCACGGTGGCGCCGGTATCCAGGCAGCCGGCAAGTTCCGGGCTTCGCCTTACGATCTGGGTCTTGGCCGGCTGATCGACCTGCGCAAGAGCGACTTCGTCGGCAAGGCCGCGCTGCAGCGCATGTCGGAAGCGGGCGACCACCGCCAACTCGTCGGACTCGACATCGACTGGTCGCAGGCTGCCGGCGGCAAGGGCCTCGACGGCGGCACGCCGGGCAATCTCCGGCGCGTGCGCTGGTACCCGGTGCCGGCCTTCCATGACGGGGCTGAAGTGGGGCATGCCTCGAGCGTCGCCTGGGCACCGTCGATCGGCAAGATGATCGGCTTCGGTCATCTGCGCGGCAAGGCAGCCGAAATTGGCTCGCAGCTGACACTGCGCTGGAACAAGGACGGCGAGACGATCGACGTCAATGCGCGCGTCATCGAGCTGCCGTTCCTGTCGCTCAAGCGCGCCAAAGGCTGACGCAGCAAGCGTCGCATCCTCCCCGAAGAACCGCCGGGCGGCATGTTCCGCCCGGCAACCCTGGACAATCGGCGGCGCCAGCCATGGCGGCGAACGCCGCAGGCTGGTCGCAATCGACCAAGGGCAGACATGACCGAAACAAGTGAAGCCGTTGCCGATAGGCCATCTGCCCGTGCTGTCGGGCCTGCCATGTCGATCGAGCTCGCGCCGGAGCAGGCGCGCAGCTTTGCGCCCGAGGTCTCGCACTTCCCGCTGGGTTCGCGCGTGTTCCTGACCCATCTCACCGGCAAGCCCGAGGCGATGCAGGTTGAAGCGGCTCTGCGTATCAGGGAAAAGGGCTACATCGCCGTGCCGCATCTCGGCGCGCGCAACTTCAAGACCGAGAAGGACTTTGTCGATCTCGTCGCTGCGCACAGCCGCAACGGCATTACTGAAGCGCTGTTTCTGGGCGGCAATCCGGCACTTTTTCCGGGGCCGATGAGTGAATCTGCGCAACTGCTGGCACATCCCGTGCTTCGCGACTCGACCATTCGTACGGCCTTTGTCGCGGGCTACCCCGAGGGACATCCGAACATTGGCGATGCCGATCTTGCCGACGCGCTTCGGCGCAAGCTCGAGATCTGCGATGACCGCTCCATCGATGCCAGGGTCGTCTCGCAATTCGCTTTCGACGGTGCTGCCATGGGTGCCTGGGCGCGAGGCTTGCACGAACAGTATCCAGGACTTCCCGTGCATGTCGGGCTTGCGGGCGTGACCAGCCTGGCCAAGTTGGTCAAGTTCGCCATGATGTGCGGGGTAGGGCCTTCGATCGCGGCGCTGAAGCGTTCGGCGAGCGGGCTGTTCAACGTCATTGCCGACCGCAATCCGGCCGATGTGATTGAAGCAATGTCAACGAGCTATCCGCAACCGGTGGGACCGCTGCATTTGCACTTCTTCCCCTTCGGCGGCTGGGAAAAGACGCTGGCCTGGTACAGCGAACATCGGGGAGCCCGTCGGCTGCGCCCCGGCGACTGATGAGCCGGGCCGTAACGGCCCGCCATGTCACCTGACCCGGCCATCGAACAGGAAACCGAGCGTGTGACGCATGTGATGAGCGTGCAGGACTTCGCGGCCTCTGGCCGCGACAGCAAAGCCGCATGCTTGCGCGTGCCTCGCCATGTTGAACGGACGCCAGATGGTCGTGTTCGCCTATGCGCGAGGAGCCACCAGAACCAGTGCAGGCAAGCCCGCCAATCGGGCGCCGATGCGAGGGATGATCGCAGGTCGTCGCGCGCCGACATCAAACAGGAGGAACATCCGATGAAGAATGGAACCACGCATCTTTTCGTGCCTGGACCGACGAACATCCCCGATGCCGTTCGGCGGGCGATGAATGTCTCGATGCAGGACATGCGCGCACCGGACTATCCGGAATTGACGCTGCCGCTGTTTGCCGATCTCAAGAAGGTGTTCAAGACCGAGGCGGGTACCGTTTTCATCTATCCCGGCTCAGGCACGGGTGCCTGGGAAGCGGCCATCTCCAATACGCTGAACCGCGGCGACCGCGTGCTGATGTCGCGCTTCGGTCAGTTCTCGCATCTGTGGGTCGACATGGCCCAGAGGCTGGGCCTCAAGGTTGACTGCATCGACGTCGAGTGGGGCGAGGGGATTCCGGTCGAGGAATACCAGCGGCGGCTGAGCGATGACAAGCACGGCCGTATCAAGGCGGTGTTTGCCACGCATAATGAAACGGCCACGGGCGTCACGTCAGATGTCGCCGGTGTACGCACGGCCCTCGACGCAGCCGGCCATGGCGCGCTGCTGTTCGTCGACGGCGTCAGCTCGATCGGCTCGATCGATTTTCGCATGGACGAATGGGGCGTCGACCTCGCCGTCACCGGCTCGCAGAAAGGGCTGATGCTGCCTGCCGGCCTCGGCATCCTTGCCGTCAGCGAGAAGGCGCTCGAAGCGCACAAGCAGTCCCGCATGGAACGCTGCTATTTCAGCTTCGAAGACATGAAGGCGTCATCGTCGACCGGCTTCTTCCCCTACACGCCGCCGACCCAGTTGCTGCATGGGCTGCGTGCATCTCTCGACCTGATCTTCGCCGAGGGGCTCGACAACATCATCGCGCGGCACCATCGCCTCGCCGAGGGCGTGCGCCGCGGCGTGCATGCCTGGGGTCTCAGGCTCTGCGCCAAGGAAGAGAAGTGGTGGTCAAACACCGTTTCGGCGATCGTCGTGCCTGACGACATCGATGCCCGGCATGTCATCGCCAACGGCTATTCGAGATATCGCACCTCGTTCGGCGCCGGGCTGAGCAGGGTCGCGGGCCGTGTCTTCCGCATCGGCCACCTCGGCGATCTCAACGAGGTGATGTGCCTTGCCGCTTTGGCCTCGGCGGAAATGTCGTTGCGCGATGCCGGCGCCAAGGTTGAAGCCGGTTCCGGCGTCGCCGCGGCCCAGGAATGGTACCGCGCCGAGGTCACCGGCAATCTGCAGCCGCAGCAAGACCGCGCAGCTTGAGGGGATGGGATGACCAGACCGAAGGTAATCGTCACCCGTCGCTGGCCGCTCGAAGTCGAGGAGCGGCTGGCCAGCCAGTTCGACGTCAGGCTCAACGAAACCGACCGCCCGTACAATCGAAGTGAATTGCGCCTGGCGCTGCGGGAAGCCGATGCGGTGCTGCCCACTGTGTCGGACAGGCTTGGCGCCGAGCTGTTTACGGATGGTGTCCAGGCAAAAATCCTCGGCAATTTTGGCGTCGGCTACAACCACATCGATGTTGCGGCGGCGAAGACAGCTGGCGTCGTGGTCACCAATACGCCTGCGGTGCTTACCGACGCTACCGCCGATCTTGCCATGACGCTGCTGTTGATGTGCGCCCGCCGCGCCCGGGAAGGCGAGCGTGAACTGCGCTCCGGAAAATGGACCGGCTGGCGGCCGACCCATCTCTGCGGCACCCACGTCACCGGCAAGACCATCGGCATCGTCGGCATGGGTCGCATCGGCCAGGCCATGGCACGGCGCTGCCATTACGGTTTCGGCATGGACGTCGTCTTCTACGACAGCCAGCCGGTTGCCGACCCCGGCATGCCGGCGCGCCAGCTGACGACCGTCGACGACGTGCTGGCGGTGGCCGATTTCGTGTCGCTGCATTGTCCAGGCGGTGGCGAGAACCACTATCTGATCAACAGCCGTCGTCTCGGCAACATGAAAAAATCTGCCTTCCTGATCAACACGGCGCGTGGCGATGTCGTCGACGAACGCGCCCTGGTCAATGCACTCGACGAAGGGCGCATTGCCGGTGCCGGGCTCGACGTGTTCGAAACCGAGCCGGTGGTGCCGCGCTCGCTGACGGAGCGCGACGATGTCGTGCTGTTGCCGCATCTCGGCAGCGCCACCAACGAGACGCGTATCGCCATGGGCATGCGGGTGATCGACAACCTCACCGCCTTTTTCGAAGGCCGATCACCGCCCGACGCCGTCAGCTAGTCCCCGTTTCAATTTTCCAACACCAAGCCAAGGGCGGGCGCCAAACGGCGTCTGCCCCTTGCCGCCAGGAGACAACAAAGCATGTCCGGCTTTTTTCAACGCGACTTGAAGCGCCAGGATCCGGTGATCGCGGATGCGATCGCACGTGAAACCGCCCGCCAGCGGTCGGAGATCGAACTGATCGCCTCCGAGAACATCGTCTCGCCCGCCGTGCTTGAAGCGCAAGGCTCGGTGCTGACCAACAAATATGCCGAGGGCTACCCCGGCCACCGCTATTATGGTGGCTGTCAGTATGTCGATCTGGCAGAAGCCGCAGCAATCGAGCGGGCGAGCCGGCTGTTCGGCGCGGCCCATGTCAACGTGCAGCCGCACTCGGGCGCCCAAGCCAATGGCGCGGTCATGCTTGCCATGCTGAAGCCCGGCGACACCTTCATGGGCTTGTCGCTTGCCGCCGGTGGGCACCTGACTCATGGTGCTAGGCCGACGCTGTCGGGCAAGTGGTTCAACGCGGTGCAGTATGGTGTGCGCCAGAGTGACAGCCTGATCGACTACGACGAACTGGAGGCCAAGGCGCTCGAAACGCGGCCGAAGCTGATCATCGCCGGGGGCTCGGCCTATCCGCGCATCATCGATTTCAAGCGCATCCGGGCGATCGCCGACAGCGTCGGCGCGCTGATGATGGTCGACATGGCGCATTTCGCCGGACTGGTTGCCGGCGGCGTGCATCCCAACCCACTGGAAGTCGCCGACATCGTGACTACGACCACGCACAAGACGCTGCGTGGTCCGCGCGGCGGCATGATCCTCACCAACAATGCCGACATCGCCAAGAAGCTGAACTCGGCGGTCTTTCCTGGCCTGCAAGGCGGTCCGCTGATGCATGTCATCGCCGCCAAGGCGGTTGCCTTGGGTGAGGCGCTTGAGGATGGCTTCAAGGAATATGCCAGGCAGATGGTGGCCAATGCGCGCACGCTTGCCACGACACTTTCGGCGCGCGGTTTCGATATCGTTTCAGGTGGCACCGACACGCATCTGATGCTGGTCGACCTGCGCAGCAAGGGTATCTCCGGCAAGGACGCCGAAGAGGCACTCGGCCGGGCCGGGCTGACCTGCAACAAGAACGGCATCCCGTTCGATCCAGCGCCACCCGCGGTTACCTCAGGGATTCGGCTGGGCACGCCGGCTGCCACCACGCGTGGCTTTCGCGAGGCGGAGTTCGCCCAGGTCGGCACGCTGATCGCCGACGTGCTCGACGCCGTCGGCACCGATCGTGCCACTGAGCAGGAACGTGCAGTTCATTCGACGGTGGAGTGGCTGTGCGCAGCATTCCCGATCTACGAAGGCCGTTCAATCTGACCTTGGGCGGCTGACCGCCAATGCAGCAGCTTGGCCGCTGCTGCATTGGCTCTTTTTCGCATTACCTGCAGATATGGTTTTGCGTATCTCGGCCATTCGGACGGTGCCACGCCTGTCCTAACGTCGCAACGCAATCGCCGCACACACCAACATCCAGGCCGGTCGTTGATCGGCAGGCAGCATGCACCTCCGTCACGCGATGGGGGGCGACGCATGCTGCCTGACGCTGACGGGGAGGAACGCCTGGATCGCGACGATTGCCGCCTGCATGCGGGATGTCCACCCCGGCATGAAAACCAGAACAGCTACAAATCGGGAGGGAACCGGGACAATGAATTACAGGAAAACTGCGCTTGGCTGCGCGCTGGCAATCGGTGCGCCCTATGGCGCCCAGGCCGCTGATGCCGTGGTCGTCGCCGAACCGGAGCCGATCGGCTATGTCCGCGTCTGCGATACCTACGGTGCCGGCTTCTACTATCTGCCGGGGACTGAAACCTGCCTGCGCGTCGGCGGCTACATTCGCTACGAGATCGGTGTGGGCGACCTTTTTGGCGCGGACCGTGACGACGACGGCCGGGGCGACACCTATTTCAAGCGTGCCCGCGCGGCGTTGAAGATCGATGCCCGCTCGGAGACTGAACTCGGCACGTTGCGCCGCTACATGCACATCAACTTCCAGCATGACATCGACTCTGACGGCGGTCACGAAGCGATGGAAATCGAGAGTGCCATCATCGAGCTGGGTGGCTTGCGCATCGGCGTGAACGACTCGCTGTTCATCACCTTCGTCAACTATGCAGGTTATGTCTCCAAGGACGACGTGATCGGCTACGGCCCATTCGCCACGCCGCAGATCGCCTACACCTACAAGAACGAAAACGGCTTCACCGCGGCCGTTTCGCTCGAAACCGGCTACGACCCGTTCGTCGTCGACAGCTACATGCCGCATGTCGTGGCAGGCCTGTCCTACGCGCAATCCTGGGGTGCCGTGGCCTTGGTTGCTGCCTATGACTCGGTTTCGGAGGAGTGGTCAGGCAAGCTGCGCCTCGATGCCACCTTCAGCGATACAGTTTCCGCATTCGCAATGGCAGGACTCAAGAGCGACGACAGCGCACCCTATTCCCAGTTCTACGGTATCTGGGGCGGCCGGTGGGCCGTGTGGGGCGGCGCCACGATCAAGGCTTCCGACAAAGCCTCGGTGAACTTCCAGCTGTCCTATGACGAAGACGAGAACTTTGCCGCGGTTGCCAATGTCGCATATCAGGTCGTGCCGGATCTGATGGTCACGCCGGAGATCGGCTTCTACGACAATTTTGCCGTCGACGGCGCCGATATGATCGGCGGCTTCGTGCGCATGGAGGCATCGTTCTAGCGCGTCTTGCGAGTAGACGCGGCTCCGTCGGCTTGCGCCGGCGGAGCAATGCCCCGATGATCATGCGCACAGTACATCAGGGCAGGGGTGAGCTCTGGCTCGCGTCCGTGAACATTGCGAAAGATCAGTATGCGTCTGCCCCCGATCGATCTCAGCCGCGAAAACACCTTCGGGGAACTGACCTATGAGACCGGCGGCCAGTATGGGCCGATCATGGGCGATTACCTCGCCTTCATCGTCGTCCATATCGGCAGCGCCACGATCGAGGCTGATGACAGGGTCACCCGGCTCGAGGCCGGGCAGTGCGCTTTCTCGCTGACGCACGACCGTTACAACTACATCGCGCAGGAGGGGGTCTTCTCGCATGTCAGTTGGTGCGACGGCCGCCCGCAGAACGCCGGCTGGCTCTACCAGGAGGCCGGCAAGATCGCGCCTTTCATCGACGCAACGCCTCAAGTCCAGGCGCTCATGCAACTTGGCGTCGACCTTGGCATCGGTGACCGCGACAGCCGCAGCGGACTGCGCGAGGCGCTGACAAACGCGCTGCTCAACGCTTACATCTACGAGGCAGGGGTCCTGGCAGCGGAAAAGCCGGTGCCGCAGACGATCCTGCGCGCCAGGCGCTACCTCGACGAGCACTTCGCCGGCGACCTCACCATCGAACATGTTGCAGAACAGGTGCGGGTCAGCCCGCAGTATCTGGTCTCGGCTTTCAAGAAGCATATGGGCATGACGCCGGCGCGTTATCTCTGGCGCTGCCGTGTCGACTATGGCGCCCACCTTTTGCAGCGGACCGGGCTGTCGATCAGCGAGATTGCCTACAAGGTCGGCTACAAGAATCCCTATCATTTCTCGCGCCAGGTGAAGCTGGCGTTCGACTGTTCCCCGACGGAGCTGCGCGAGCAGGCGCGCAGCGCCTAGTCGCAAGCCGACGCATGCTTGCCGCGGGGTGAACTGGCGATATGCGATTGCCAACCGCATGCATGGCGGATTGGGCGTCATCCGTGGAATTCTTCACCTGCCGATCCGAACTGGGCCAAGACACCAGCCAGACCGGCAGCGGAGGAACGACTGCATAAGGCACTCAGGTGCTCGCCAGATATGGCGCCGGGCAAATGCCGCCCGCAATCGCTCCGAAATCGCTGAACCGAACGACTATCGCCTGCGGCCTGTTTCGAGGCTGCAATGTGCTGAACGAGTATTGCGGATGGCCAGTATGGGAAACCTCGCTTCGATAGATCCGGTCGCTCTCGACGAGTGGCATGTCGTGGCATCTCTCGACGAGTTGCCCGCTCACGCGACGATCTCGACGATCCTGCTTGGCCAGGCGATCCAGGTCGGGCGGCGTGATGACGTGCTCGGCGTATGGCGGGGCGATCAAATGCTGCCTTTGATCGAACGCTTCGGCTATCTGTGGACGACGCTGGGCAATCCTCCGCGCGACCTGTTCGAGATCGTCGAGTTCAACGAACCCGACCGCAATGTGATCGTCCAGGGCGTCACGCGCGTCGCCGTGTCGGCACCGCGCGCCGTCGAGAACTTTCTCGACATGGGGCATTTTCCCTTCGTTCACACCGGCATCCTCGGCGAAGAGCCGCACACCGAGGTCAAGCCCTATAAGGTCACCGTCTATCCGGAGCCGCCGGAAATTCTGGTCACCGAATGCGAGTTCTACCAGCCGCAGGCCAATGCCGGTTCTGATAGCGGCGTGGATACGGAATATGTCTACCGCATCCCGCATCCGTTTTGCGCGGTACTCTACAAGACAGGCTCGACGGACGCCAAGCGCCGCGACGTCATTGCCTTGTTTGGCCAGCCGGTCAGCGAAGAATGCGTGCTGGTCCATATCGTCATCTGCCTTGTCGACGATGTAACCAACCTCGCTGCGATGCGCAGCTTCCACCAGACCATTCTCGGCCAGGACAAGCCGATCCTTGAAAACCAGGTGCCGAAGCGGTTGCCGCTCGACACGCGCGCAGAAGTGCCGATCCGCGCGGACGCGGCCTCTGCTGCCTATCGCCGCTGGCTTCGCGACCGCGGGCTTCGTTACGGCGTCATCTTGGGCAACACCAGCCGCGCCGCATGAAGTGCAGCCGTTGTGTTTAACCAGGGATATGCCTGACTGAAATAGCAGCCATTGTTGCGCCCAAGCCGGCATGAAAGCTTGAGCTAATGGTTGCAAGACCGAAAACCGACGACAGATAAGACCAAGGGGAACGTCGTTGGTGCAGGAATTCCGCCGCTTTGCGCGGCCTGCCCTGTGCAGGCTGAGCGCGAGCAGTCAGGCGGAATGGGACAGTTTTCGAGCTGGAATGGAGGAACCTTACATGGCACCGAACATCACCCGTCGCGCGGCACTTCTCGGCTCTGCGGGAGCAATCCTGCTGGCGGGCTTTGCCCGCACATTCGCGGCCGAGCCGACCAAACTGAAGATTGCCATCATCATGGAGAGCCGCGTCGATGTCGGCTGGTGCAGCACGCTTCTCGACTCGCTCAACAAGATTAAGGGCGAGATCGCACCGACCGTCGACCTTTCCTGGGAATACACCGATCCGCTGTGGAACGAGGACGCCGAGAATGCGATGCGTCTCTACGCCGAGAGCGGCGAATACGACATCATCTGGGGCCATGGCCGCTATTCCGACCAGATCAAGAAGCTGAACACCGAATTCCCCGACATCATGTTCGTGGTGGCCGGCTCCGGCAATGCGCCGATCGGCGCCAACCAGTACTGGCTCTACAAGCGCCTGCATGAGCCGTCCTATCTGCTTGGCATGCTCGCCGGACGGACGACGAAGTCCGGTGTCATCGGACTGGTCGGCACCTTTGCCGCCGACGACGTCAACGACCAGATCAACGCTTATCTCGAGGGAGCGCGCTCGGTCCGCTCCGACATCCAGCATCGCGTGTCGTTCATCGGCTCGTGGTCGGACAATGCGCTGGCCGCCGAGCATGCCAATGTACAGATCGCTTCCGGTGCAGACGTCGTGTTCATGCTGACCGACAACTTCAAGCCTTGCGAAGAGCACAACATAATGTGCTTCGCCAACATCAGCGATCAGAGCAAGAATGCACCGACAGCGCTTGCTTCCAGCGCGGTCATCAACTGGGAGCCCGACCTCAAATGGCTTGTCGGCGAGTGGCAGAAGCACAAGGCCGGTGGCCAGTTTAGCGGCAACGCGGAACCGAAATGGTTCTCCATGGCCGATGGCGGCACCGACATCGCGCCCTTCCATGAGTTCGAAGCCAAGTTGCCTGATGCTGTGAAGCAGGAAATTGCCGCGACCCGGCAGAAGATCCTTTCGCGTGAACTCGTCGTTGCAGTGAACACGGCGGAAGTGAAGTGAACTGCACGGCGCAAATGGTGCGGCCTGTCGTGGTGGAAGAGCTGCTCAAGGTCCAGAATCTCACCAAGCGCTTTGGCGCGGTCGCCGCCAATGACGGCGTTAGCCTCGACGTGCGCAAGGGCGAGATTCACTGCCTCTTCGGCGAGAACGGTGCCGGCAAGTCGACGCTCTCGGCCTGTCTGTACGGCTATTACCGCGCCGACAGCGGAGAGATCGTGTTCAAGGGCAAGACCGCCGAACTGAATTCGCCCGCCGACGCGCTCCGCCTCGGCATCGGCATGGTGCACCAGCATTTCGTGCTGGTCTCCAACTTCACGGTTCTTGAAAACATCATCGTCGGCAGCTCCGACGTCGGCGTCTTCCTCAACAAGTCGGAAGCCCGCCGCAAGGTGGTTGCCCTTTGCCAGGAGTGCGGCATCGACATCGACCTGGATCGCGAGATCTGGCAGCTTTCGGTCGGCGAGCAGCAATGGGTGGAAATCCTCAAGGCGCTCTATTTCGGCGCCGAATTGCTGATCCTCGACGAGCCCACCGCGGTTTTGACCCCGCAGCAGTCGGACCAGCTGTTCAGGATCATCTCGGGCATGCGTAGCCGCGGCCTGTCGATCATCCTGATCAGCCACAAGCTGCGCGAGGTGATGCAATCTGACCGCGTCACCATTCTGCGCAAGGGCAAGGTCGTGGCCACCGTCGAAACGGCCGGTAGCACGGCGGAGGCGATCACCGCGCTGATGGTCGGCCACAAGGTGACAAAGCACGTCCGCGACCGGACCGTTACGCCGGCTGGCGATTTCCTTTCCGTGCGCAATGTCTGCGCCAAGGGCGACTGGGCCGAGGATGTACTCAAGGATGTCAGCTTCGACATCGCCAAACACGAAGTCCTTGGCCTGGCAGGCGTGGCCGGCAACGGCCAGAAGGAGCTATTCGAAGTCCTGATGGGCGTGCGCGCGGCGAGCTCCGGTGGCTTTTCGCTCGATGGCGAAGCAATCGTCGCACCGACATCACGCGAAATGCTGGACCGTGGTGTCGGCTTCGTGCCCGACGACCGCTTTCGCGAAGGGTTGATCCCGGAATTCGGCACCGCCGAGAATCTCGTGCTTGGCTGGCAGCGCGCGCCCGAATATCGCCGTGGGCCGTTCCTCGACCGGCGCAAGCTCGGCGTGCTCGCCCGCAAGAAGATCGAGGAATTCAAGGTGGTGACGGCATCAGCCGAACTGCCGGTCGAAAGGCTGTCCGGCGGCAACGCGCAACGCGTCATCCTGGCGCGTGAATTCCTACATGCGCGCGGGCTGCTGCTCGCCAACCAGCCGACGCGCGGGCTCGACGTCGCGGCTTCCGAATTCGTCTACGAAAAGATCCTGGAGAAGCGCGCTGCCGGTTTCGCCGTGCTGCTGGCCTCGGAGGAACTCGATGATTTGCTGCGCCTCTGCGACCGCATCGCGGTGATCTTCAAAGGGCGGATCATGGGCATCGTACGTCCTGAAGAAACCTCATTGCTCGACCTCGGAATGATGATGGCGGGAGACGCCAAAGAGCCTGAACGGACAGTCCAATGATTTCAGTTCAACGACGCTCGGGCAGCAGCCTGAGCTGGAATGTCGCCTGTTACTCCGCAGCGATGATATGTGCATTCCTGACGTCGGCAGCTTTGCTGGCCTTTTCGGGCGGTGACCCTGCGAAGGCGTTCTCGGCGCTGCTGACAGGCGCCTTCGGCAGCCAGAACGCTCTCTATGGCTCGCTGGCAAAAGCGACCCCGCTTTTGCTTGTCGGGCTCGGCACGGTCATCGCCTTCCGCGCCAAGATCTGGAACATCGGCCAGGAGGGCCAGGTCTTCGCCGGTGCGATGGCCGCCTACTGGATGAGCCTTTGGGTGGCGCCGTTGCCGTACTGGCTGGCATGGCTGCTGATTGCCATTGCCGGGCTTGTCGGCGGCGGCGTGCTCGGCCTGCTTGCCGGCTATCTCAAGGTCCGCTTCGGCACCAGCGAGGTCATCTCGACCGTGATGCTGAACTACATCGTCATCTACATCCTCGCCTATCTTCTCGATGGCGGCCCGTGGATGGAGAGTGGGCTGACTGTTGCCTATCACCAGTCGTCGCCGGTCAACCCGCTGCTCGAATGGCCGATCCTGCTTGGCCAGGGCTCGGGCAAGATGCATATCGGCTTCATCCTGGCGCTTGCCGCTGCTGCCTTCTGCGCCGTGCTCCTCGAGAAAACGTCGCTCGGCTACGAGATTCGCGCCTTCGGCTCCAACCCGACCGCGCTGCGTTTCCGCGGCACCAACATCCGGCGGCTGTTGCTGGTCGTGATGCTGCTGTCGGGTGCGCTCGCCGGTCTTGCCGGTGCTGGCGAATTGTTCGGCACCTCGCACCGCCTGCGCGCCGAGACGCTGCTTGGCATCGGCAGCTCCGGCATTGTTGTTGCCATGGTCGGCGGCCTGCGGCCGAGCGGTGTGATGCTGGCCGCACTTTTCTTCGGCGCGCTGAAGAGCGGTGCCATCTACATGCGATTGAAAAGCGGAACGCCGGCGGGCCTGGTTTCGGCGATGGAAGGGCTGGTGCTGCTTTTCTTCCTCTGTGCCGCAGTCGCGACAAAGCTTCAGTTGGTGCGCGTCGAGGAGAAAGTCCATGCTTGAGTTGCTGCAAGGTCCGCTGCTGATCAGCATCCTGGCCGGCATGGTCCGGATCGCGACACCGCTCTTGTTCTCGGCCATGGGCGAGCTGGTTACCCAGCGCGCCGGCATCTGGAACATCTCGGTCGAAGGCACGATGCTGCTGGGAGCGGTGGTCGCCTATGTCGTCGCTTCGACCACCGGCTCGCCGTGGCTGGCGCTGCTTGCAGCCGTGCTCGCTTGTGCCCTGATCAGCCTGATCATGTCCTTTGTCACGATCGTCCTGAAGGCGGAACAGTTCGTTGCCGGCCTGGCGCTGAACCTCCTGGCTTCGGGCCTCACCCTGTTCTGGTTCCAGACCTATGTCATCGGCCGCGAGCCGCCGAAGTTCGCCGGTTTCGATCAGGTCGACATTCCGTTGCTGTCGGATATTCCGTTCCTCGGCTCGATCCTGTTCTCGCAGCGCCTGTTGACCTATGTCGCGTTTTTGCTGCCGGTCGCAGTGTGGTTCTTTCTCTACCGCACCAAATACGGCCTCGAGATCCGCTGCGTCGGCGAGAACCCCAAGGCGCTTGACGTCAAGGGTTTGAGCGTCGGCTGGCGCCAGTGCCTGGCAATCATGTTCGGCAGCCTGATGTCGGGCTTCGGCGGCGCCTTCCTCATGCTTGGCTATTCCGACCGCTTCGTACCCGATCTCATCGCCGGTCGTGGCTGGCTGGTCGTCGTCGCCATCATTGCCGGCAACTGGATGCCGTTCCGTGTGGTCGGTGCGATCTTCATCTTCGCCCTGCTCGAGGCGGTTGCGATCCATGCCCAGGTGGTCGGAGTTTCCATCCCCCACCACTTCTTCCTGATCCTGCCCTATGTCGCCTCGCTGGTATTGCTGGCAGGGCTCAGGTCGCGCACGCACCAGCCTGAAGCGCTCGGCGTGCCCTACAGCAGAGAGTGAGCGATCCCGCTTGCGGCTATGATGCCGTAGGCTCCCTGGAGATCCCATGAGCCGCCTGGGCGCGAAGCTCCGTCGGCGACATGCCAAAATGCAGTCTGATCTGACGCGAGAAGTGATAGGGATTCTTGTAGCCGCACCGTTCGGCTATTTCCATCACCGGTAGTTCGCTGTGAAGCAGCAGTTGCCGGCCATGGTTCGCCCGTATCTGCCAGAGATAGCGAACTGGCGTGACACCAATATGCTTGCGGAACGACGAGACCAGATGCTGGGGGGTGAGCGCAAGCATGTCGGCCAGTTGGCCAAGCGTCAGTTCCTTTGCAAAGTTTTCTTCGAGATAACGACGGGCGCGGTGGATGGAGCGGGGCGTGTGCCGTTCTCGCTCCGATATCTGCGCCTCATGGAAGTAAGCGGCGAGCAGCGACTGCCCCAATGTTTCGCAAAGGATGTTGGTATCCGCGTCAGAACCCTGCGTCAGCCCCAAACCCAGTCGCTGGAGAGTCTCGATCCGTGCGGAGATCGGGATCTTGCTGGTCGCGTTGCGCAAGCTTAGCGCGGCAGAGTCCGGGAGGTTCGCAGGAAACGCCTCGCACCAGCCTACCTTGTTGCGTGTGCCTTTCTCGTACTCAAACACGGACAGCTGCTCACCCAGAAACAAGCCGCACTCGCCGGCTTCGACGATGGTGATCTTGCCGTCGCATGTCGCCTTGGCGGTGCCTTCATGCACCAGCAGCAGCGCGACATAGTTGCCGGTTAGCGGCCCGTACACTCCCCCCACGGGATACACGGCCTCGCCAAAGGAAAAACCGTCCTCCTGGTCAACGACGATCTTCATCTACTCGCCCCGATAGCCGCTGCATTCTGCGTGATAGCCCTCAGGCCCGCAACGTTGGCTCATCGCTATCTTCATTCACGATATGCTTCGGAGCGTCGCCGATATTTCGTTTGCTGCGTTGATGCATGACACTTTGGCCATTGCGATGAGACGATGAGGCGCAGCCGGCGACAACCGCCAAATGCCGTTGTGAAGCTCGATGTGGCCAGAAATCGCCCACCTGGCGTCCGCGCAATACAAGTTGCGAGCTACGTTGGCAGTGGAGAAGACCAGTGAATATCCAAGAATTCATCCGGAAAGTCCCAAAAACCGAGCTTCACCTTCATCTGGAGGGAGCCATTTACCCGCAAACCGCACTGGATCTGGCCAGGAAGAATGGCGTGCATCTGCCACCAGTCGACGACGCGAAGGACCTCTATCGTTTCAAGAGCCTCGAGGATTTCCTCGTCATCTACTCCGCAGTGTCGGCAAGCGTCGTCGACGTCGACGATTTCAGGCGCATCACCTACGAGATGCTCGAGCGCTGTGCCCGCAGCGGCGCGCGCTACGTCGAGTTCTTCTTCAGCCCGCACGCACATCTTGATTGCGGGGTAGCGTATGAAACGCAGCTCAAGGGCATCCTGAGCGGCATGAAGGACGCCGAGACGGATTTTCGCGTTGTCAGCCGCATCGTGCCCGGCATCAACCGCGAACGCGGGCCGGCGGCAGGACAAGAGATGGTCGAACTGATCCTCGCGCATCGAACCGACGAAGTGATCGGTATCGGCCTGGACTTCAACGAGGCGCCATTTCCGCCCGAGCCCTTCGGCGACGTCTTTGCCCATGCGCGCAAGTCCGGGCTGCATGTGACCGCACATGCCGGCGAAACGGGGCCGGCCGCCTACATCAGAGGCTCGCTTGACGCCTTGAAGGTCGAGCGCATCGATCATGGCTATAATGTCGTCAATGACCCACAACTAATGCAGCGCTGCAAGGATGAGGGTGTGCTCTTCACCGTATGCCCCTCAACCGCAGCGGTCACTTCGGCGTGGCACGATCTGTCGGCGCCAGATCACGCCATTCGCCAGATGCTCGATTTCGGACTGACACTTTCGATCCACAGCGACGATCCACCGATGTTTTTCACCGACCTCGAGAACGAATACGTCAAGGCGGTCGACCAGCTGAAATTCACGCCGCGCGACATCCGGGACGCCATCCTGGCCGGCATCGACGGCTCCTGGCTTGATGCAACGACAAAGCGTCGGTGGCTGCAGGAATGGTCGGAAGAGATCGACGGGCTGATGACGGCGTTGTCGCCCAACTAGGTACGGCGTTCGGGCGGTCGACAACGGCGCGATCCGGTTGCGGCCATATCACTTAAGATCAGCCGGGCTTGCCTTGTCGCGGCCCGGCTGACAGACCACGAAAATTCCACACCGCTCAGTACGCGATATCGACCGTATCTTCGGCAACTTCGCTTGGCTTGTGGTAGCCCATATTCGCGCGCACTTCAGTTGGCGACATACCGAAAAGCTGCTTGATCTGACGCGAGAAATGGTAGGGGTTCTTGTAGCCGCATTGATATGCGATTTCCGCTATCGTCAGGCCGCTGTGCAAGAGCAGATGACGCGCCCGTTTTCCGCGTACCTGCCAGAGATAGCGGGCCGGTGTGACGCCGATATGTTTGCGGAACGACAGAATGAGGTGCTGCGGCGTTCGCGCCACCAGATCTGCCAGACTGTTGATCGTGACGTCCTTCTCGGAATTTTCCTCGATGTAGTTTCTGGCGCGATGGACGGGTCGGGGAATATGCCGATCCCGCTCTGAAACGTGGGCTTCGTGAAAATAGACTGCGTAGAGTGTCTGCCCCAGGGCGTTGCGCAGCATGTTGAGATTGGCCGTGGATCCGGAGCCCAGTTCGACGCCAAGGCGCTGAAGTGCTTCAAGCGGCTCGGATATCGGAATCTTGGCGGGCACTTCGCGCAGACGCTGCGCAATCGACTCCGTCAAGGTTCCCGGTGAGCCTTCGCACCAGCTCACCCGGCCGCGATCATATTCGAACAAAACGTATTGTTCGTTGCGAAAGACGCCGCATTCGCCACTCTCCACGATCGTCACTTCGTCGTCGCAGGTCACCTTGGCTGTTCCTTCGTGGACCAGCAGCAGCGTCACGTAACGATTACGAAGTGGGCCATAAACCCCTCCCACATTGTACAGCGCCTCACCGAAAGTGAAGCCGTGCTCCGGGTCGACGATTGTCTGCATTGGCTGGCTCCAACCGGCAGTGGATGAGCACGTAACGTACCTCGCTGTCCCGGCATTTCAAGCGGCGGTCCATCGCGATCTTCATTCAAGATATCCATTGGATCGGCAAGGACATTCCTCAAAAACCTCTGTTCGCCGACTATCCAGCTACGAAAATCAAAGCCGATCCGACGAACCAGATATGGCAAATCGGGCCGGGCTCCAGGGAGCTGAACTTATGTTTTTGCCCGTCGACAACTCGAAGACGAAGAGCGAGCTGCCGCCCGGATGCACATTCGCGGAAAGCGACTGGCATATCCTCTCCTCGTTCTGGCATCCCGTGGAATATGCTCACGAAGTTGGCGAAAAGCCCGTGCGGGCCCGCCTCCTGGATGTCGACCTTGTGCTCTACAGGACGTCGCAGGGCGTGGCCGTCGCCCGCGACATCTGTCCCCACCGCGGCACCAGGATCAGCTCCGGCTGGATGGCCGACGGCCAGATCGTCTGCCCGATGCATGGCTTGCATTTCGACCATGGCGGACAGTGCACCAAGATTCCGTCGATGACCGATCCGACGGCAAAGATACCGCCCAGGCTCAGGCTGCTGACCGTGCTTTCAGAGGAGCGCTACGGCATAATCTGGGTATGCCTCAAGGGCGAGCCGATCTGGCCGATCCCGCAATGGCCTGGACTTTCCAACGCGGACTGGAAGACGGTCTATCTGCCCAAGGATACGTGGAACGCGGCGGCGAGCCGCCATGTCGAAAACTTCAATGATGTCGCCCATTTTCCATGGGTTCATGCCGAAAGCTTTGGCTCGGCGACAGCGGTTCCTATTCCGCAATATACGGTCGATCATGCGGAGTTCGGACTGCGTTTTTCTTATCCATACCCGAACGGCGCCAACTATTACCCTGACGGCGTCGAGGGCACCGAGCGCAACGTCGTCTACAGCTATGAGCTGACCTATCCGTTTTCGACGATCATCATCATCGATCCGGAAGGCTCGGATTACGTGCAATATCTGGCGGATACGGTGTGTCCGGTTTCAGCCCGCGAAACCCGCATTTTCCAGCTGCTCACTGACACCACCGGCAATCCGGACGGCGAGTACTGGAAGAAGTTCCAGATGCTGATCAACGACGAAGACAAGTCGATGGTCGAAGAACAGCGCCCGGAAGACCTGCCACTCGATCTGACTGAAGAAATCCACGTTCCCTGCGATCGCCTGTCGCTTGAATACCGGCGTGCGCTCGCCAAGAAATTCGGGCTCGGCGCGCCGATCGCGAGTTGAGCCGGCCAATTCAGCGAAATCGGAACCGTAGCCGCAAAGTTCCACGTTTTGCCTGACAGGCCAGGAAGGAGCCGAGCATGAACATCGCGCTGTCTGCCCATGGAAATGCTATGATCCACCAGGTCAACCGTTCTGCGCGCCTGCAAGTCCGGGTCGCTGCCAAAACCACCGAAGCCCAGGATATTGCCGGCTTCGAACTGGTCGATTGGAGTGGCGAGGACCTGCCGGCTTTCACGGCGGGGTCGCATGTCGATGTCTTCATGGCCAACGGGCTTGTTCGCCAATATTCGCTTCGCAACAATCCCAGTGAGCGCCACCGCTACCGCCTGGGTGTGCTGCGTGATCAGCAGGGCGCTGGCGGCTCGATCTTCATGCACGATATGCTGAAGTCAGGCGATGTGATCGAGATCAGCCACCCACGCAACGCCTTTCCGCTGAATGAACAGGCGTCATCGTCACTGCTGCTGGCCGGAGGGATTGGCGTGACGCCGATCCTGTCGATGGCCCACAGGCTATCGGCCCTGGGACAGGACTTCGCGCTGCATTACTGCGCCAGAAACCTCGACCGGATGGCTTTCCGGGCCGAGCTAGAGACGGGTCCGTTCAAGACGCAGGTTCATTTTCACCTCGATGACGGACCACCCGAGCAGAAATTGAGCATCGCGGAATTGTTGCAGTCGAGCCCAAAGGGCACGCATCTCTATGTTTGCGGACCACGCGGTTTCATGGACGCCGTCATCGGCGAAGCCGAACGGTCGTGGCCGAAGGAAACCATTCACCGCGAGTATTTCGGCAAGATCGCTGATGTCGGATCAAGCGATGACAGGCCGTTTGCCGTCCAGATTGCCAGCACGGGCCAGGTCTTTGCCGTTCCAGCAGGCGAAAGCGTCGTCTCGGTGCTCGGCACCAACGGTATCGAGATCCCGGTATCTTGCGAGCAAGGCATCTGCGGAACCTGCGTAACCCGCGTGCTTGCCGGGCTGCCCGACCACCGCGACCTCTATCTGACCGATGCCGAACATGCAGCCAATGACCTAATGACGCCGTGCTGTTCGCGGGCGCTGTCGGAAATCGTCGTGCTGGATTTGTGAACGAGGGAAAGCACCGGTGGACAAACACCGGGCAAAGCAGGGCCGGACCAAACTGGGCCAGACAACCAATGGGAGTTAGAAATCATGATTGGACGATTGACCGGCAGGCTGGTTGCCTCCTTGGCAATGGCTGTGCTTGCGCTGGTTGCGCTTTCGTCGGTGTCGCGCGCCGAAAATCCGGACAAGCTCCGCATCGCGGTCATTCTGGCTTCCGGCGTGGAAAGCGGCTGGGACGGAACACTGATTGAATCGCTCGAGCGGGTGAAGGCGGCGAAGCCGCATGGGCTTGAGCTGAGCTGGAAATACACCGACCCGCTATGGGGCGACGATGCGGGCGACGCCATGCGGCTGTTCGCCGAAAGTGGCCAGTATGACGTCATCTGGGCGCACAGCACCTATTCCGACCAGGTCAAGAAGCTGAAGGACGAATTCCCCGAGGTACTCTTCGTCGTCACGGGTTCGGGGAACGAAGGCTTGGGCGGCAACCAGTACATGCTCTACAAGCGTGTCCACGAACCTGCCTACCTGCTTGGTGTCATCGCAGGCCGCATGACCAAGACCAACGTGCTTGGCACGGTGGGCACATTTCCCGCCGACGACGTGAACGACTCGATCAACGCCTTCTTTGCCGGGGCGAGGTCGGTAAATCCGTCGATCAAGGAAAGGGTCGTTTTCATCGAGTCCTGGTATGACCCAGCCAAGTCGGCCGAATACACCCATGCGCAGATCGCCACCGGCGCCGACGTCATCTTCCAGCAGACCGACAACTTCAAGGAATGCGAGGCTGCTAAGATCATCTGCTTCGGCAGCAATCAGGATCAGTCCAGCTTCTCCCCGACCACCATCGTCAGCAGCACCGTGATCCGTTGGGATCCGGACATCACCCATGTCGTCGATGCCTGGTGGCAGCATAAGGTCGAGGGAAAGCCTTTTGCCGGCAGCACGGAGCGGATTTGGCGCGGCATGAAGGATGGCGGTGCCGGCATGGCTCCCTATCACGGCTTCGAAGCAACGCTGCCGCAACCGGTGATATCAGAGGTCGAGGCGCTGAAGGCCAAGATCATCTCAGGCGAGTTCCAGGTACCGCTCGATGTATCAGCCCCCAAGCCCAATTGAGACAACGCTCCTGCCGGGCCGAGAAGTCGGTCCGGCAGTAGGCGGGACTCGGTCGTCAGTCAAAAGACCATGTTCACTGCGTTTTCGGCGACACGACTTGGTTTGCGGTAATCCATATTGGCACGCAGTTCCGTAGGCGACATGCCGAAATGCAGCTTGATCTGCCGCGAGAAATGAAAGGGATTCTTGTAGCCGCATTGATACGCGATTTCTGAGATCGTCAAACCGGTATGCAAGAGGCGTTGCTTGCCACGGTTCGCCCGTATCTGCCAGAGATAGCGGACAGGCGTTACTCCTATGTGTTTTCGGAACGATGAGATCAGATGTTGGGGCGTGACGGCCACCACATCCGCCACATGGCCGACAGTCATCTCCTTTTCGAAATTGTCCTCCAGATAGCGCCGGGCTTGATGAATCGAACGGGGGATGTGGCGCTCCAGCTCCGAGACCTGTGCTTCATGGAAATAGGCGGTGAACAGCGACTGCCCCAAATTGTTCCGGAGCATGTTGACGTAGGCCCCGGTCCCTGAGCCCAGTTCCAGACCCAGGCGCACAAGTGTTGCCAGCCGGTCGGTAATGGGAATTTGAGACGGCACATCGCGCAGGCGCAAGACAACGGACTCCGGCAGGCTGGCCGGAAATCCCTCACACCAGCTTACCCTGTCGCGCTGGCCTTTCTCATATTCGAACAGCGAAACGCCTTCGCACAGGATGAAGCCGCATTGCCCGTTTTCGACGATGGTGACTTCCCCATCGCATGTCACCTTTGCGCTGCCTTCGTGCATCATCAGCAACGTAACGTAGCGTCTGGTCAGTGGTCCGTAGACCCCTCCGGTTGAGTAGTCGGCTTCCCCAAACGAGAAGCCGTGTTCGGGATCTACAACACTGTCCACTGGCTCCCTCCACCCTTCGGGCATTCCAAACATTAGCTCGGCGTAATCTTAATTCAAGACATGCTTCGGATCGGCGGCGATATTCCGCTTGGCGCCGCGATGCACGACAATCCGGTCACAGCGAATAGACAGCTCGGCTTGATCGATGATGGAAATCCATCCGTGATTGTCGGCAAAAATGACTATCGCACGGGGTCGGTACTCGCTCGTGCGACGTTCGCGCGACAGGGGTCTTGAGCGGCGATAAAGATGGAGAAGATCGGTGGCTCTGGAAGCGTTCATAAGAAATATCCCGAAAACAGAAATCCATCTTCACTTGGAAGGCGCAATAAATCCAGAGACATTTCTTAAATTATCTAGGAAAAATAAACTAGAAGTTCCAGATCATAAGAATGTGTCTGAAATTTATCAATACGATAATCTTCTGGATTTCCTAAAGGTTTACAATATGGCATCCAGATCGGTGATAGATGCCGACGATTTCCATCTCATCACCTACGAGATGCTGCAAGCTTGTGCCAACAGCGGCGCCCGTTACGTCGAGTTCTTCTTCAGTCCACATGTTCATCTGGAATGCGGCGTGGCCTATCAGACCATGCTTGCCGGCATGTTCCGCGCGATGGATGACATCGAGACGGACTTCGGGCTGATTTCGAGGCTGATACCCGCGCACAATCGCGAACTTGGGCTCGAGCGGGGTTTCGAGTTTCTGGACATGGTGCTTGCCCACCGAACCGACAAGGTGATCGGCATCGGTCTCGATTTTGACGAAACACCTTTCCCGCCGGCACAATTCAAGCCGCTTTTCGATCGGGCACGCCAGGCGGGACTTCATCGCACTGCTCATGCCGGAGAGGGCGGCCCGGCGTCCAACGTGCGGGACTCGCTGGATTTGCTGAAGGTCGAGCGCATCGACCACGGTTATCGTGTGATGGAGGATCTCGATCTGGTCGCCCGCTGTCGCGCTGACCGGACCGTCTTCACCATCTGCCCGAGTTCAACCGTTGGGGTGACGATCTGGCGCGATCTTGCCGCGAAGGATCATCCTATTCGGCAAATGATCGAAGCCGGACTGACGATCGTTGTGGCAGCGGATGATCCGCCAATGTTCGAGACCGATCTGGCAAACGAGTATCAGATGCTTGCCACGAATATGAATCTCGATGCCGCAGCATTGAAGACGCTTGCGCTCAATTCCCTCGAGGCGTCGTGGCTCGACGAGTCCGTCAAGCGGGACTGGCGCGCATCATGGTCACGCGAAATCGATGAGCAGATTGCTCTTCTGGATGCGGAAAACAGTGATGCACTCACGTCTGCATAAGGCAGCGACGGCGCAATAAAAAACAGAAGCGCCGTCGGAAAACGAATGGGAGCAATGGAATGTTAGGTCAATTATCAAGACGATTACTAGCCATCTGGGTGCTGACTTTATTCGTCGTTTTCGGACACACGAACGGCACGTACGCGGGCTCACCCGAAAAGCTCCGCATCGCGGTCATCTTGTCGGCTGGTCTGGACCATGGCTTCGATGCAACGCTGATCAAGTCGCTCGAACGCGTCAAGCAAGCAAAGCCACATGGTCTCGACATCGAGTGGAAGTCGACCGAGCCGCTTTGGGGCGACGACGCCGGCGATGCGATGCGCCTGTTCGCCGAAAGCGGTGACTACGACATCATCTGGGCCCATAGCACCTATTCCGACCAGGTCAAGAAGCTGAAGGACGAGTTTCCGGAAATTCTCTTCGTTGTCGTCGGTGCCGGCAATGAAGGTCTCGGTGACAATCAGTATTGGGTCTATAAGCGTCTCCACGAACCTGCCTATCTGCTTGGCGTTTTGGCAGGACGGATGACCAAATCCGATGTGCTTGGCGTAGTCGCGCCCTTTTTCATCGAAGACATCAATGACTCGATCAACGCATTTTTCGCCGGTGCGCGGGCAGTCAATCCGGCGATCGCCCGGAAAGTAGCGTTTGTCGGATCCTGGTATGACCCTGCCAAGGCGGCTGAATATGCCGGCGCTCAGATTGCGGCCGGAGCCGATGTGATTTTCCAGCTGTCCGGCAATTTCAAGCCGTGCGAGGCCGCGAAAATCCTGTGCTTCGGCAGTTTCCAGGATGAAAGCAACTTTTCGCCGGCCACGATCCTCAGCAGCACCGTAGCCGTGTGGGACCCTGATTTGATGTGGATCATCGAAAACTGGTGGAGCCACAAGGCAGAAGGCAAGCCTTACGGCGGCAACCTCAAGGAGCATTGGTTCGGCATGAAGGATGGCGGAGCCGCGTTTGCTCCCTACCATGATCTGGAAGCGAGCCTGCCAGTGGACGTGCGGACGGAAGTTGAGACGCTAAAGGCAAAGATCGCCTCAGGTGAACTCGAAATTCCAGTCGACCTATCGGAACCGAAGTCAGATTAGCCGCTGCGCCACCTCCACTGCTGCTTGCGCAGTTTTTTGAGTGAACTTGATCAAGGAACCACCATGTCGCTCTTACCGAGCATCAAAGAACCGACGCCGGCGAATGCCAGAAAGGCGGGTACTGAGGAAACACCTCTGGCTCTGCGCGTTGAAGGTCTGACCAAGCGCTTCGCCGGCGTGACGGCCAATGACGGCGTCGACTTCGAGCTGGAGGTCGGCGAGATCCACTGCCTGTTCGGTGAAAATGGCGCGGGCAAGTCGACCTTGTCGGCCTGCATCTTCGGTTTCTGCACGCCGGACGCCGGGCAGATCGTCGTACGCGGCCAACCAGTCGAGATGCACTCGCCAAGGGACGCGATCAAGCTCGGCATCGGCATGGTGCATCAGCATTTCGTGCTGGTGCCCGAATTTACCGTGCTGGAAAATATCATTGTCGGAACCCAGAAATCCGGGTGGCGGCTGGACGACAGAGCAGCCAGGCAAAAGCTGAAGAGCCTGTGCGACGCCTACGGCATCGAGATCGATCTCGACGCCTATGTCTGGGAACTGGCGGTCGGGCGCCAGCAATGGGTCGAGATTCTCAAGGCGCTCTACCTCGACGTCCAGATCCTCATTCTCGACGAACCGACGGCGGTGCTGACACCTGATGAGTCCGCGCGCCTGTTCGCCATCATGCGCAAGATGTGCGCCAACGGCATGTCGATCATCCTGATCACCCACAAGGTCGCCGAAGTGATGCAGTCGAACCGCGTCACCGTTCTGCGCAAGGGCAAGGCAGTCGCCACCGTTCAGACCAAGGACACCTCGCCTGAGGAACTGGCGCGGCTCATGGTTGGCCGCGAGGTGTCGTTTTCGGTCAACAAGTCGACAGTTGCGCCCGGTGATACGGTGCTCGAGGTCAGCGGCCTCGGCGCCAGGGGCTACTGGAACGAGGCGGTGCTGAACCAGGTGTCGCTGTCGATCGCGCGGCACGAAATCCTCGGCATCGCCGGTGTCGCGGGCAATGGCCAGAAGGAGCTTTTCGAGGTTCTTTCGGGTGTGCGCTGGTCACGCGAAGGCACGATCAGGCTGAACGGCGAGGACGTCAGCCGGCTCACGCCGCGCGCGATGATGGACAGGGGCGTGGGACACATTCCCGACGACCGTTTTCGTGAGGGTCTGGTCGGGCCGTTCAGCATCGCCGAAAACCTCATCCTCGGCTGGCAGCGCAACGCCAAGTATCGCAGCGGCCTGTTTCTGGACCGCGGCAAGATCGCAGCGCTGTCGAAGACGATGATGGCCCGCTACCAGATCGCCGCGCGCGACGACGAGGTGCCGGTCGAAAACCTCTCCGGTGGCAACGCCCAGAAGGTCATCCTGGCGCGCGAGTTCCTGCATTCGTCGGGGCTGCTGCTCGCCAACCAGCCGACGCGCGGCCTCGACATCGGCGTCATCGAATATGTCTACGCCCAATTGCTCCAGAAGCGCGAAGAGGGTTTCGCGATCCTGCTCGCCTCCGAAGAGCTCAGCGACCTGTTCAATCTCGCCGACCGCATAGCGGTGATGTTCAAGGGCGAGATCGTCGGTGTCGTAGATCCCAAGACAGCGACAGTGGAAGAGGTCGGCATGCTGATGGCCGGACGCAGGATGGAGGCTGGACGATGATCCGGATCGAACGGCGCATCGACGCCAATCCATGGTGGACAGCCGGCACGCTGGTGGCCGCACTGGCCGCTGGCATGCTTGCCTCCGCACTCATCGTGGCGACGGCCGGCGCTGATCCCTTCGAGGCGTTCAGGACTTTGTTCTTCGGTGCCTTTGGCTCGCAGAAAGCGGTGATGACCACCCTCATCAAGTCGACGCCGCTGATCCTGACGGGATTGGCAACCGTCATCGCCTTTCGCGCGCAGATATGGAGCATCGGCCAGGAAGGCCAGGTCTTCGCCGGCGCGATGGCCGGCTATCTCGGCAGCCAGATCCTGGCTGGCCTGCCGCCGCTGCTGTTCTTTCCCGGGGTGATCCTGTTCGGCGTCGCCGGCGGGCTGCTGCTGGGCGGAGCCTGCGCGATCCTCAAGACACGCTTTGGCGTCAACGAGATCGTTTCGACTGTGATGACCAACTACCTTGCAATCTACCTGTTGTCTTACCTTCTGGCGGGAGGACCCTGGGCCGAAATCGGCGATGGCGCTTCTTATCAGCAGTCGGTGCCGCTTCCGGCCGCGGAGCAATTGCCGCTGCTGTTTGGAACCAAGCTCCATATCGGCGTGCTGTTGCCCTTCGTCGCTGCGATTTGCTGTGCCGTCATGCTCGACCGGACCGCACTCGGCTACGAGATAAAGGCACTGGGAACCAATCCTGTCGCGCTTGGCCACAAGGGCACCAATATCGCCAGGACCATCATTGCGGTGATGTGCATCAGCGGTGGACTCGCAGCCCTTGCCGGGGTCATCGAACTCTACGGCGTCGGGCACCGGCTGAAGGCCGACAACCTGGTCGGACTTGGCTACGCCGGTATCATCGTCGGCATGATCGGCGGCTTGCGGCCGCTGGGCACTGTGCTTGCGGGACTGCTGTTTGGCGGGCTGGCAAGTGGTGCCGTGTCGATGCGGGTGGTCAGCGACATCCCGGCGTCTCTCGTGCCAGCCATGCAAGGCATCATCCTGCTTTTCGTCCTCTGTGCCAGCGTGATGGCGCGTTACAAGATCGTCAGGGGTACCGCGTCATGAGCGGATTGTTTCAGGAAGCCATCCTCATCAGCATTTTCGCAGCGACTTTGCGGACGATGACGCCGCTGCTGTTTTCGGCCATGGGCGAACTCGTGACCCAGCGCGCCGGGATCTGGAACATGGGTGTCGAGGGCACGATGCTGATGGGCTCGTTCATCGCCTATTTCGTGGCGACGTCGACCGGCTCCTTGTGGCTGGCGGTGCTCGCAGCGATCCTGGCTGGCGCCGTCATGGGCCTGATCATCGCCTTCATGACGGCGACGATGCGCGTCGACCACTTCGTCACCGGCCTCGGCCTCAACCTGTTTGCCGGCGGTATCACACTGTACTGGTTTCAAAGCTACGTTCGCGGTGGCCCGCAACCCTCCTTCGCCGGCTTCGAGGACGTGCCGTTGCCCTTCCTGTCGGACATCCCCTTCATCGGCCCCGTGCTGTTCTCGCAGCGGCTGTTGACCTACGCAGCGCTCTTCATCGTTCCGGCGATCTGGTTCCTGCTTTATCGTACGCGTTATGGCCTGGAGCTGCGGTGCCTTGGCGAGAATCCGAAGGCGCTCGACGTCAAGGGGCTGAGCGTACCTGTCCGCCAATATGGCGCGGTGATGTTCGGCAGCGCCATGACCGGGCTCGGCGGTGGTTTCCTGATGCTCGCTTTCTCTGATCGCTTCATCGCTGATTTCTCGGCCGGCCGCGGCTGGATCGTGGTTGTCGCGCTCATCGCTGGAAACTGGAAGCCCAAGGGTGTGCTGATGGCGGTGGTGGCCTTTGCCTTGCTGGAAGCTATCGCCACTCATGCCCAGGTTGTCGGCGTCGGCGTGCCGCGCCAGCTGTTGCTCGCGCTGCCTTATCTCGCTTCGATCATCCTGTTGATGGGGGTTCGCTTCCGGACCGGCCAGCCGGCAATGCTCGGTTTCCCGTATTCGCGCGAGTGACGCGGGCGACAGCGGGTGTAGTTCGAGCGAAGCCTTTTCCAGCAACTCTGAGCGGGAGGTCAAAGACAGTGGAAGAAGCACATTTCGCCCTCGTGGCGGACGCTCGCGAGCAGCAGAACGATCTGGTGGAGCAACCCGCCAGCCTTTGCCAGAATCCGCATTCGACGCGCGACAGCGGCGAGAACCGCCTGCAGACCGCGATCGGGCGCGAAGTACGCTTCTGCCGAAAGCGTCATGGCATGACCCTCGCCGAGCTTGCCGACGCCGCAAGCGTGTCGCTCGGCATGATGTCCAAGATCGAAAACGGGCACATCTCGCCGTCACTGGCCACGTTGCAGGCGCTCGCCCAGGCTTTGGCCGTGCCGCTCTCGTCCTTGCTCAGGCGCTTCGAACAGGAGCGCACCGCCGTCTTCGTGAAGGCAGGAACAGGTGTCGAGGTCGGGCGGCGCGGCACGCGGGCCGGTCATCAATACAACCTTCTGGGTTACATCGGCTCCAACACGGGTGGCATCTTCGTCGAGCCCTATCTCATCACGCTGACCAAGGACACTGATACCTTCCCGTTGTTTCAGCATTCCGGGATGGAATTGCTTTACCTGCTCGAAGGCGAGGTCAACTACCGCCATGGCACATCAGTCTACCGGCTGCTGCCGGGCGACAGCCTGTTCTTCGACGCCGACGCGCCACACGGACCAGACGAACTGATCAAACTCCCCATCCGCTTCCTGTCGGTCATCTCATATGGCGTTGGCGGTGGGGAGGATTGAGTGTTTTGGGTCCTACGTTGGCCTATGGAACCTGCCGGAAGGCATGGTGGCATAAGTTTGTCGGGCGGCGTCACTCCATCACCGAAGGATGTCGACGATAGCTTGACGGAATCTACTGGCGCTTAGCTTTTCGCTCAATCAGGCGGGATCCTTTGTGCCGCAACTCGTCGAATCCATTGCCAAGTGCTTGACACACTCGCTCAAGATAGCGGCGGCCGCGAGAACTGTCCCCCGCAAGATCAACCAGTCACCAGATTGCCGTCATCGACGACCGACGGCGCGGACGCCGAGTCGATCGACAGCCAGGAACGAGCAGTCGTCGCGTCGGCGATCATGGCGGAGGCGGTTGCCGCTGCGTCGACATCAACCGATCGGGGCAGGCGAGTGGTATCGACTGATCGTATCTGACGCCGAGGCCACCTTCGATGCGGCAGTGATTTTCTGGAGCGTCGAAGAGTGCTGTCCCAACCGGACAAAAATGAGGTGAGAGGCTCCCTATCGACGAAGTTTTCGGTTGTTGGCCCGTGCTGCCAGAAGCACGAACGATACCGCCAGTATTGAAGCCAGAAAAATCGAGCCTGACAGGGCATAGATCGTTGGCGACGCGCCCGAGTTCATCTTGCCGAACATCGCCAGTGGCAGCGTGTTTTGCCGTCCGACCAGATAGAAGGCTCGGCCGAATTCATTCAGCGACAGCAGGAATGAGAAGATGAAAGCGGCCACCAGGCCTGGCTTGATCAGTGGCAATGTCACATCCACCAGCTGGCGCCACCAGGAGGCGCCGAGATCGGACGCCGCAAGCAGGTAGGAACGCCTGACGGCTGCCATGCTGGTCAGGATGACGGTGAAGGCGAATGGTAGCGCCCACAAAAGGTGGCTCGCCGCCACTGTGCCCCAAAATGGCTTGAGACCGATGCGTCCGAAGATCACCGAAAGCGACAGCCCCTGGATGATGCCGGGAACGAACATTGGCAGCAACACAAACATGAACCAGCGCGAGCGCCATTTGCCGAGGTCCATGTAAGCGAGCGCCGACAATAGCGCGAGGCCGGTTGCCACCAGCGCGGTAATGGTCGCGACCAGCAGGGATTCCTGCAATGCACTGATGAGGGTGCGTTCCTTGGCGAGCGCGAAATACCAGGTCAGGCTGACATCGGAGAGCGCCGGCAGGGCCGGCTGCAATGCCGGGTTGAATGACACTGCAACCAGATAAAGCGGCGGCAGGTAGATGATTGCCAAACCTATGGCTGTCATCAACCAGATGGCGGCCTTCAGCGGGCGGCTTTCGAAACTGGCTACCATGTGAAACCCTCGAACAGTCTGGTCAGCTTGAACAGACGGTTGCCGATGAATATCAGCCCGAACAGGATGATCAGCACCACGGTCGAGATTGCGAAGGCCAGCGGGAAGTTCACGACCCGCATGACGTCGTTGATCATCACCGAGATCATCGATGCGGCTGCGCCGCCAAGCATCTGCACTTCGGTCGCCGACCCTGCCGCCATGACGAAGACGAAGAGAAATCCGGCGAATATGCCGGCTTGCGTGAGCGGCAGCAGAACCGAGCGGAAGGTGCGCCAGAAGCTCGCGCCAAGGTCCTGGCTGGCGGCGAGCAGCGACGGCTCGACGCGTTGCATCGACAGGATCAGCGGAAAGATGACGAATGGCAGGTAGGAGGCGACCAGGCCGACATTGACGGCAAAATTGGAAAACAGGAGCCAGTCGAGCGGCTGGTCGACGATCCCGAGATCCATCAGCCAGCCATTGATCAGGCCGTTGCGGCCCAGCACCAGCCGCCAGGAAAAGGCGCGGATCATGTACGAGGTAAAGAACGGGATGGTGAACAGCGCCATGAGCAGGAGTGCCGTTCGCCTGCTTGCCAGAAAATGCACCGCCATTGCCGCGGGATAGCCGATGACCACGCAAATTGCGGCGGTCAGGAATGCCTTGCCCAGCGATCCGACGATGACGCTCCATCGCCCGGCCTCGAGGATCGCTGCATAACCGGCCAGGCTGAACTCCGGCCTGATCCAATAGGTCGCGGGGTCCCAGGTCCAGAAACTCCAGACCAGAATGACGATCAGGGGAACGAACCCGAGCAACAGCACGATGAGTGCGGTCGGGAGTGCAAGCAAAAGACCGGGCGATTTCATCTGGTTTCCAGAAAAAGTGCGGTGGGAGCGCGAACCGCTCCCGCCGCTGTTGGTCGCAATCAGGCGTTACGCAGCTTCTGCCACCATTCTTCGTAGAGCTGGAAATTGTCCGGCCGGGTATTCTGCCAGGCGACCTTGCCGCTGAACTTGGCCTTGACGTGCTCTGCCAGCGCCTTGACCTTCGCCGGGTCGAATTCGCTTGCGTGCGCCTCGGCGTAGGCGACATTGCGATCGCTAGGCACGACGTAACCGCGCTGTTCGCCAAGCGTACAGCCATAGAACCCGTCGAACAGCCAGTTCGCGAACTTGTGGGCGTCATCGCCTAGGCCACGGTCGACCGCACCCTTGAGCAGCACCAGGTTGTTGCCCCAGCCTTCGTAGCCTTCGACAGGCGCAGCATACTCGACCTGCAGGCCGCGCTTGCGACCTTCATAGACGATGGGCTCCCACCCAGTCATCGCGAGCACTTCGCCGTCGCCGACGAGCTGCACGCCCTGTTCCCAGCCGCTCCAGAAGGTGCGGAACTGGCCGTCCCGCTTGTGCTTGATGAGGAACTCCATCACCAGGCCAAGCTCGTCCGCGGTCAGGTTGCCTGGATTGCCGATCTTCTGGTTTTCCGACTCCTTCAGATACATGGCGGCAAAGACCGCGCTGTTGATCCAGGCGTCTTCCATCGCCACCTGGCCCTTCAGCTTCGGATCGAAGATGACGCCATAGCTGTCGACCTTGCCCAGCTTGTCGGGGCGATAGATGATCGAGTCTGCGTTGATGACAGCCGGCAGGCCATACTGCTTTCCGTCATGGTGCAGGTAGGGAATATCCTTCGCCCATTGCCAGACGTTTTCGTAGTTGGGGATCTTCGACATATCCCAGGGAACGATTGCGCCCTGGACCGCCAGTTCCTTCTCGGCCCCGCCCTGCAGGCCACCGATATCGAAGAGGTCGTTGGCGTTGCCGGCGACCAAGCGGGCGACAGCCGGACCCGGGTCGTTGCCATTGTCGGTGAAGGCAACGTTCAGGCCCGCGTCGTCGGCTGCCCGAGACCAGGCATCGCCGACGTCGAGCGTACCGGTCGCCCAGAATGCCAGATCGCTCGCAGCCAGTGCCGCCATTGGCCGAAACAGGGTTCCGCCCGCCAGTGCCGCACCGCCGGCCCCGAGGGTCTTGAGCAACTGGCGTCGGTTGAAGTTGCTCGCCATCGGATTGTTCAAAGGATTAATGTGATTTGTCATCGTGTTACCCCTTCTTTTTATGAGATTTCTTCAGGATGATCAGGTGTCACGGTTCGGCGCAGTTCCCGATGCGGGCACGGGTACCAAGGCGCCGCCGGCGAATTCGAGCCGCACTGGATTGCCCGGTTCGGGCCAGGCGTCGGCGAACTCGACCGGGATCTCGGCGTCGAGCTTCTGGCCGTCGCCAAGTTCGAGATAGAAGTCGAAGAACCGGCCTCGAAACTGGCGCCCGGCCACGGTAGCTCTGAGTGAACTGCCGGGCGCTGCATGCCCGTTCGCGAGCGAAATTCGGTCGGGACGAACCGCCAGGAGTCCCATTTCCCCAACGTCGCGAGCGCCTGGCAGAACCAGCCGCTCACCGGCTATGATGGCGACCGTGTCGCCGCCGCTGCGTTCCAGCCTTTCGGGCTTGAGGACGCGTTCCATGCCAACGAAACGTGCGACGAAATCATTGGCGGGATTGGCAAAGAAGTCGGCCGGCCGTCCCACCTGCTCGATCCTGCCCTTGTGCATGATGGCCATGCGGTCGCTGAGGCTCAGCGCCTCGTCCTGATTGTGGGTGACCAGCACGAAGGTCGACCCGGTCCGCTGATGCAGCCTGCCGAACTCGTCGCGCATCTGCTGGCGCAGCCTTTCGTCGAGTCCGGTCAACGGCTCGTCGAGAAGCAGGATGCCCGGCTCCATGACAAGTGCGCGCGCCAGGGCGACCCGTTGCCGCTGTCCACCAGAGAGAACATTGACGTTGCGCTCGGCAAATCCTGCCAGATCGACCAGAGCGAGCGTGCTGTCTACGCGCTTCTTGCGTTCAGAGGCGGCTACGCCCTTCACCTTCAGTCCGTAGGCGACGTTCTCTCCCACTGTCATGTGAGGAAACAGGGCGAGATCCTGGAAGACGGTGTTTGACGGGCGGCGGTTTGCCGGCATGTCGGTGACGTCCTGGCCATCGAACAGGACCCGCCCGGTGGTGGGACGGTCAAAGCCGCCGATCAGCTTTAGTAGCGTACTTTTTCCGGAGCCCGACGAACCGAGCAATGTGAAGAATTCGCCGGCCCCGATCTTTATACCCACGCGCTCCAGGGCTTTGACGGTGCCAAAGGTCCTGGTTACGTTGTCAATTCCAATCGCGATGGCCATGGGCTAGCGGACCTCTTCCGTGATTACCATGATGCCCCGGTCAGTGATTTCCAGGACTTGCCCTGCATGAACAAGCGTTGTCGTGGTTGGCTCCTCGACAAGCAGCGGGCCACTTAGCCGCTCGCCGCAGGGCAGACCGTTACGATCATAGACGGCGCAGAATTTCCAGCCGCCATCGTTGCCGAAATAGACTTTGCGTTCGCCCTTGCGCGCCTTGGCGACAGTACGACCATTATCGTCGATCAGAGGGCAGTCGATGACATTGCCGGCAATCTCGGCCTGAAGATGCAGGTTCGTCACCTCGATGCGTGCATCGGGCAGGCGGAACGAGTAGGCGGTCTCGTGAGCAAGATGGAAGGCCTCGGCGAAATCGACGAGTTGCATCGACGGCGAGAACCGCGTCGACACGCTATGCTCCTGTCCGCGATAGCGCATTTCGACGGTGTAGCTGAAGGCGATGTCGCCCTTGCCGTCGAGATCGAAATAGGACAGTGCCTCATCTTCCATGCCGCTGAACAGGTCGGCCAGTTCGCCAAGCGACGAGGCGGCCAGCGGCGAGAACCAGGTTTTGCGAATGTCCGCGCGCGGATGGGCTGCCAGCATGCCCCAGGCCGAGAAGATGCCCGAATGCGGTGGGATGATGATCGACTTGGCGTTGAGTTCGCGGCCGAGGCGGGCGCCCAGCATCGGCCCGGCGCCGCCGCTTACGATCAGCGCAAGGTCGCGCGGATCGTGGCCGCGCTGGACGGTGACCAGTTTCAGGGCGTTGATCATGTTGGATTCGGCGACGTCGATGATGGCCTGGGCAGCGTCGTCGACGGACAGACCGAGCGGTCCGGCCAGCCTGGTGATGGCCTGGCGCGCGAGTTCGACGTCGAGGGTCATCGCGCCTTCGGCAAATGCGGCAGGATCAAGCAGTCCGATGGCCACCTTGGCGTCAGTGACCGTCGGTTCGGTTCCGCCAAGCCCGTAGCAGGCCGGTCCGGGCGAAGACCCGGCACTTTTCGGTCCCACCCGCAGGCCGCCGGCGGCGTCGATCCATGCGATCGAACCTCCGCCCGAGCCGATCTCGACGATGTCGACCACCGGCACCTGGACCGGATAGCCGGGGAAGGTGCGGGCCCATTCCAACTTGTATTCGGCGTCGAGATTTGGCTTGCCGTCGCGAATGAGCGTGCATTTTGCCGTCGTGCCGCCAACGTCGAGATAAAGGACATCCTTTTCGCCGAGGATCGCGCCGATCCTGGCGGCACCAGCCGCACCGCCCGAAGGGCCGGATTCCACAAGGGTCAGCGGACTGGCGACGGCTTGCGAGAACGTCGCGACTCCGCCATTCGAAAGCATCGCATAATAGGCTGAGTACACGCCCTTGGCGGCAAGCGCCTTTTCGAGATTGGCGAAATAACGTTGGATGATCGGCTGTACATAGGCGTTGAGGGCAACGGTGTTGGTGCGCTCATATTCGCGCCATTGGCGCGAGATCTCGTAGCTGGCGCAGACGGTGACGCCCGGCAGCAGGTCGCGCAGCAGCGCTGCGCAGCGCTTCTCGTGATCCGGATGGGCGTAGCTGTGCAGGAAGATGACCGCTACGGCCTCAACTCCCTCGTCCTGAAACAGGCGCGCGGCCTGGCGAACATCGTCCTCGTTGAGCGGTTCGATGATCCTTCCGTCCGCGCCGACCCGTTCGCGGACCTCTGTACGCAGCTTCCTGGGGATGAACGGTTCGGGGCTGTGGAACTGGAGATTGTAGAGGTCGGGGCGGTTGCCGCGGCCGATCTCGAGGACGTCGCGAAACCCGGCAGTGGTCACCAGGGCGGTCCTGACGCCCTTGCGTTCGGTGATCGCGTTGATCACCGTCGTTCCGCCATGGGCAAAGAACCGGACCTTGTCGGGGTCCAGGCCGCCGGCACTCTCTGCGCGGTCGATCACGTCGAGCACGCCGATGGACTGGTCCTGGGGTGTGGTCAGGCTCTTCGAGGTGAATACCTTGCCCGTCTTCTCGTCATATCCGACGAGATCGGTGAAGGTGCCGCCGACATCGGTTGCAAGTCTGATCATTTCGTCGTCGTGCCCCGGTGGTTGTATTCCGATGCCGCGCGTTCCGCGCTGATGTAGCCGGCGCTGATGTCCTCGGCGATCGCATCCTTGTTTCTCTTGGTTGGATCGCCCCAGCCGCCGCCGCCGCCAGTGGCGATACGCAGCAAGTCGCCTTTGACGACGCGGCGGTGAGACAGGCGCCCATAGGAGGTGGTGTTCGCCGCCTCCTTGTCCACGACATCGAGCCGGTTGAGACTGCCCGCGCCGCCGCCGTCCATGCCCCAGGGCGGCGTCCTCGAGCGGCCGAAGCCGCTGTGGATGTCGGCCTCTCCGGACAGGATCTCGTATTCGCGCACGACCCCGAAGCCGCCGCGCCACTGGCCTGCGCCGGCTCCGCCCTCGACATTGAGCGCGTAGCGCCGAACGTGGAGCGGAAATTTGGCTTCGATCAGCTCCACCGAGTAATTGTAGGTATCGCCGTCGGTCAGGGCGATCACCGCACTGGCGCCGTCGCGACCGGGCGTTCCACCCCAGCCGCCATGCTGCGGCTCGATGTGGATGAACTCTTCGCCGTCGGCGGTCCGGCCATTGATGTATGTCACGCACAGGCTGGAATAGGAGCCGGCGGAGAAACGTTCCGGCATCAGCGGTGCAAGCGCCTTCCATACCAGTTCGGAGGCATGGACGGAGCCTTCGTAGTACCAGCCTGTCGGCGAGGGTTTCTGCGCCGTGAAGACCGTTCCATCGGGAGCGATCACCGAAAGCGGCCGGAACCACCCTTCGTTGGACGGCTCCTGTGGCGCCACCAGCGCCTTGAAGATGGTCTTCACTGCCGAGCTGAGTGCCCCGCGCGCGCAGTTGATCGGGCCTGCCGCGGCTGGTGGGCAGCCGGTGAAATCCACCTCCATGCGGCCGCCCTCGATCCGGATGGCGACCTTCACTTCGATGGGGTCGGTGGTAATGCCATCGCCATCGATGATGTCGGTTGCCTCGTAGATGCCGTCCGGCAGTGCCGCTATGACGTCCTGGCTACGCCGCTCGCTGACGTCGAGGAGGTGGTCGAAGGCGTCCTGGATCGTGGCCGCACCGTACTTTTCGACCATCTCCAGGATGCGGCGCTCGGCGATGCGCACAGTGGCAAGCTGCGCATTGAGGTCGCCCAACGCCACTTCCGGAAGGCGGACATTCTCGCTGATGATACGGACCATGTCAGGCAGCAGCTTGTCGTCGCGGGCAATGCGGACGCAGGGCAGGCGAAGGCCCTCCTGGAAAACCGAATTGGCGTCCGGCGGCAGGCTGCCGGGCACCGCACCGCCGACGTCCAGCCAGTGGGCGACATTGATGGCAAATGCGATGATGCGGCCTTCGGCAAAGATCGGACGCATGATCGCCAGGTCGCAGGAATGCGTACCGCCGGCATAGGGGTCGTTGGTCACCAGCACGTCGCCCGGCGCCATGTCGTCGGCGAACCGCTCGACGAGGCTGCGAACCTGGGTGGCGAAGGTGCCGGTGAACAGCGTGATGCCGTTGGTCTGGGCGATCAGGTCGCAGTCGCGGGTGCAGATGCCGCAGGCGAAATCCAGAACCTCGTAGATGACGGGGCTCATGCTGGTCCGCGCCATCACGATGCCCATCTCGTCGACCATCGACAGTAGCTTGCCCTGGATGATCTCCTGGGTCACGGGATCGACGGTTCGCACCTGCTGCTCCATTCCGCACCTTTATGACTGCAGCGCGTGTATCTGCTGCCCATGCGGAAAGGTTGCATCGAGGAGGGGACTTGCATACCCGACCGATCGGGTGGGCAGGCTGATTGCGTACCTACCCAAAATGACGGTTAGGCTAATAGTCCTAGCTCTCGCGCGACCGAGATGGCCGCAGTGCGCGAGTGGACATTGAGCTTTGAGAAGACATTTCGGACGTGAAACTTCACGGTGTTTTCGCTGACGTCCATATGCCTCGCTATCTCCTTGTTGGAGAAGCCGCCGCAGATCAATGAAATGACCTTCAGTTCCTGCTGGGTCAGCGTATGCGGTGCGCTCGAGGAATCCGCCGCCGTTTCTGCCGAACCTTCTCCTGGAACTGACGCATCTGCCGGCGCAAAGATCTGGCCGACGCGCCGGGCGATAAGGCTGTCAGGGCCGGCTTCCTGCGCGCGCCGGCGCAGCAAGGCGAGCATGTCGGGACCCTCCTCGAAAAAGGCCGCGCGATAGGTTGCGCTGGGCAGGGTCAGTAGGATTTCGTCTAGCACGGAAGCGGTGCGTTCTACCTTGCCGGTCTTCATGCCGGCCAGCACCGCCAGCAGGCGCATCCGGAGCATTCTCGGCACACTGAAGGGACGTTCCTGGGCCACCTCCAGGCGCTGCAGCATGTCGAGTGCGCGCTCCGTCTGGCCTTCCTGTATCCAGATCCGTACCCACAGCGTTGCGGGTACCTCGCCGCGTAGCCGGAACGAAAGCCGGTTGCGCTCGATGTCGAACGCCGTTTCCGCGCCGAGATCGAAACGGTCGGCGAAACGCTTTGCGCCCTGGATGTCGCCGAAGTGGATGAGAGAGCGCATCTGCTCTCGTGCTACCAGCCTTTGCAGGCGAGGAAAGCCACGGCGCTGTGCGGTGCGCCTTGCCTGTTCGAGCACGGCGTCCACGCCGTCAAAATCGTTCCTGACCATTCTTGCGCGAATGCGGGACAGATAGGCTGCGGCCAACAGGTCGAACCAACAGTCGTTCTTCTCCAGATGCGGCAGCGACCATTCAAGGATGCGCTCGGCGCCATCATGAAGACCACGCTCCGACAGCGTCTCGGCCAGCAGGACCTGGGCGATCGCGTCGAGGTCGCAACCCTTGCCAATGGCATTCTGCGCGTCGCTGGCCAGGCGCTCGTAGGCCGCACTCGCGCCTTCCATGTCGCCGCGAAAGAACTGTGCCTGCCCGACATGGACATGGAGATGCATCGCCCCGAAAAGCGCTCCTGCCTGGGTAAAGGACTGGATCGCCAGGTTGCCGTGGCGCTCGGCGCGCTCGAACTCGCTGCGCTCCAGATACTGGAAGCACAGCAGATTGTAGGTCAGTGCGCGCTGCACGGGTTCCACCAGCTCAAGCAGCGTCAGATCGCGCTCGAGAAGCGACAGGTCGAGGGCTTCGATGCGATCGTCCCGGTACAGCGCCATGAGCGCGCCGATCAGGCGGACCTCGTTGACCAGGATATTGTCGGAACGGTCGATGGTCCGATCGACCAACTCGAAATAATGAGTCGCCAGTGCCAGGTTCCCGCCCTTGGCCGCGGCGACGGCCAGTCCGAGAAAGCTGCGTGGAAACTTTGCGGCTTCCGGTTCGGGCAGCACCGCCGCCAGCGCATGAAACTGCTGCAGCAGCCCGCGGGCGCCGGCATAGACCTGTCGCCATCCCCCCGCGTTTTCGGAGAATTCCCCGGCAAGGCGGAAGTCTTCCGCATGCAAGGCGTGGCGGATGGCACTCGCCCAGTCGCGCCGGGCTGCATACCAGTGTGCGGCACTGCGCCTGATCTGGTTGATGTCCAGCCCGCGCGCGAGGGCTTCCTGCATCAGGTATTCCTGGAACACCGCATGCAGTTTGAACTGCTTGTGCCCATCATCGAACGCCTCGATCGGCAAGCCTCCGATTGCGATGTCGGAGGTCAGTTCGGCGGCGGCGGCAGGGCTGACGACCGCGCTCGCCAGCTCGGCGCTGAAATAGGGCAGGGCCGCAACGCCGACCAGCGCCGACTGCATATGGACCGAGAGCGACGAAAAGACCTGTTCGGACAGGTAGCGTGCCATATCCAACTGGGTGCCGCTGAATTCAAGCAGGTCCCTGTCGGTCACGGCCCCGTCACGCAACAGCACCCGAGCAAGCTGCAGCGCCACGGCCCAGCCCTGGGTCTTCTGGACCAGGGCTTCGATCTGCGATTTATCGAGCTTTACCCCGGCCATGGCGAGCAGGTTCTGAGCCTCTCCGGGCGAGAAACGCAGATCGCTGGCCTTCAGATAGGTGAGTTGGCCATTCAGCTGCATCGCCGAGATCGCCAACCTCGGCTCCGACCTGGAGATGATCAGCAGCCTGAGGTTTCGTGCCTGCGGCGAAAACAGGAGCCGCGCCAGCGTCGCGTCGTTTTCATCGCTCTGGGCGAAATGATAGTCGTCGAGGAACAGGTACAGGGGGCGGCGCAGCCGTTGCAACTGGGTCAGGATGACGCCCAGAACATGCTGCTGCGACAGACTGGAATAATCCTGCGCCGCAGCGGGAAAGACGTGTGCTGCGGTGAGAACTCCGAGCAGTCCGAGGAGGAAGTGGGTGCCGTCGCGATCGTCGCCATCCAGCGCGGCCCAGGCTGCCTGGTGGCCTTGCTTGCGCAGATCCTCGTAACGCTGGTTCATCAACGAGGACTTGCCGAAGCCGGCAGGTGCTATGACCAACGTCAGGCGCCGGTCGCCGGCATCGTCGAGCAGCCTCAGCGTCCGGACGCGCCTGACCTGCGCCATGCGCGCATCGGCCTCACCTTCAGAGATGCGCTTGGGCGCCACCATTCTGTCAGAATCCAGGATCAATCAACATGCCGATATCATGAGCCGCGCGAACATGTACACCTTGAGGCCATCCGGGGGCAGCCTATGTGCTGCGGATGGCCATCTGCGAGGCGGTGACCCGGCCGACCATGCGCTTCGTGCCTGTGAAGACGCCTGACCACGCTTGTCATCGCCCACCGGCTTGCCACTATCGCCCATGCCGACCGCATTCAAAACGCTTCACCATCGCAAAACAATGCGGCACCCAGCACGCCACCAACCACGCCGGGGCCGGTGGATGATGCCAGCGGCGCGCTCAGTAGTCCTCTCGATGCCGCAGGCTGGCCAAGGACTTCGAGAACCTCTCACATAACGCGCTCGCCTTCCTCAACTGGCGTCCATTCGCCTCATGCTCGGAAGGCTTTGCTTTTCCGAAGATCGCCGCCGTCACTGCCTGTGCGCCGTCCGCTGTTGTGTGATCTCCATCGTCAGTCTAGCATCCGAGTGCCACAGATACTGAACCGTTCCGACGGAAACGCAGCCCATGCAGATCGGTAAAGCGCGCACAGCCACTACTGAAATCTGTATTGCGGTAGCAGACGCAGTCGAAGTGCGAGGCAGGGATCTCTGCGGCGATCTTATGGGTCGGCTGAGCTTCACTGCGTATTTCTATCTGCTCTTGACCGGGCGCGAGCCGACTGAAGATCAGCGCTACTTCCTGGACCTCTTGCTCGTTGCGATCGCCGAACACGGGATGATGCCCACTGTCCAGGCGGCGCGGATGACTCTCGCCTCCGATCCCAATGCACTACAGGGCGCGTTGGCCGCGGGTGTTCTCGGCTGCGGCCCCGTAATCCTTGGTACCTCCGAACTCTGCGGCGCGCTTCTCCTAAAGGCGCGTGCCCGGGTGACCGAGGGCGGGGATGCCGACGAGGTCGTCCTGGAGTTGGCTCGCGAAATCCGTGAAGCGGGCGGAAAGGCGCCGGGCTTCGGGCATCCCGTGCATCGGCCGCTCGACCCGCGCGCCGAGCGCATCCTGGAACTTGCCGACCAGCGCGGCGTCAGCGGCCCGCATGTCGATCTGGCGCGGCGCATGCGCGAAGCGGTGGCGCAGGTATGGGGGAAGCAGCTCGTCTTGAACGTCTCGATGCCGATTGCCGCAGTCCTGCTCGATCTCGACTTCCCTCCCGCATTTCTCAAGGCGATCCCGCTGCTTGCCCGCACCGGCGGCCTCCTTGCTCATCTTGCGGAAGAACAGCAAAACCCCATCGGCTTTGTCCTCGCCGGCCATGCGGAAGCGGCCGTTTCCTACGGTGCCAATAACAGGACCTGAGCCATGTTCGACCCGGAGGTGGAAACCAACCCCTGGCGCGATCAGGTCAGGCAGGACGACGCTCAGTACCGCCGGCAGGTCGGATATCTCCTCGCCCACTCGGCCTTCTACCACAGCAAGCTGAAGCAGGCCGGCTTTGCCACCGCGGAAGAGATCGGCGGTCTGGATTCGATCGAGAAGCTGCCGTTCACCGAGAAGGACGAGATCAGGGCGTCATGCAGCGAGAATCATCCGATCGGCACGCATCTGGCGGTCCGCAGGGAAGAGATCGTGCGCATCTTCTCTACAAGCGGCACAACCGGTACTCCCAGTTACATTCCTCTCACGGCGCAGGATCTCGAAAACTGGGTCGTGACCTCAGCCCGGAGCTATTCGGCTTCGGGCATCAGTCCGGGCGAAGCGATCGTCTCGACCTACAATGCCGGACCTTTCGTGGCGGGCGCGGCGCTCGGCGCCTTCGATCGGCTCGGCATGACCCACGTTCCCGTGGGTACGGGCAATACCGAGCGCTTGATAACCGCCATCCGCCTCCTGAAGCCGGCGGCGGTGGTGATGACGCCCTCCTACGCGGCCTACCTCGCAGAATGGGCGGAAGAGCGGCGCTTCGACCTCAAGGGGTCCAGCGTGAAGCGCGTTCTGGTCGCTGGCGAGCCCGGCGGCGGCGAACCGGCCCTGCGCGCGCGCCTCGAAGAGGCATGGCGCGCCAAGGTGACGGAGGCCATGGGGATCGGCGACATCGGGGTTTCGCTGTGGGGCGAATGCGAAGAGCAATGCGGCATGCATCTCGGCGGCCGCGGCTTCGTCCATCCCGAGCTGGTCGATCCGGAAAGCGGCGCACCGATTGCAATGGAGGACGGTGCGCGCGGCGAACTTGTATTGACCCATCTGCGCCATCAGGCTGCGCCGCTGCTGCGGTTCCGGACGCGCGATCATGTCCAGGTCTGGAGTTCGCCCTGCCGGTGCGGCCGCACCGCGCCTCGGGTCCGCTGCATCGGCCGCACTGACGACATGCTTCTCGTGCGCGGCGTCAATGTTTTCCCATCGGCCATTCGCGAGGTGGTCAATCAGTTCATGCCGGAGGTGAGTGGCATGATCCTGGTCAAGCCGCAGGACCCGGGCGTACGGCAAGAACCACCTGTGCCGGTGGTGGTCGAACTGGCGAAGGATTCCGCTGCCGATCCGGAACTTGCAGCGAGAATTCAGAAGCGGTTCCGCGATATGCTCGTCTTCACCGCGCAGGTCGATCTGGTGCCGTGGGGCACGCTCCAGCGCAGCGAATACAAGTCAAAGCTAGTTCAGCGCTAGACGCAACTGCGGAAGAGAATCGACGCGAAGGATACGGCAAACCCACATTGCCTCTCAAACCGGGGGATCATCATGACTGCGCCCAGACCGTCCAAGACACACATCGGAAACCATCGGCTGCATCCGGAAACGTTAATGCTGAGCTACGGCTTTGATCCGCAACTGTCGGAAGGAGCGGTGAAGCCGCCGGTGTTTCTCACCTCGACCTTCGTGTTCAAATCAGCCGAAGAGGGGCGCGATTTCTTCGATTTCGTCTCCGGCCGCAAGGAGCCGCCAAGCGGAACCGGAGCCGGACTCGTCTACTCGCGCTTCAATCATCCCAACAGCGAAATCGTCGAGGATCGCCTGGCAATCTATGAAGGTGCGGAGGCCTGTATCCTGTTCTCGTCCGGCATGTCGGCTATTGCGACCACTTTGCTTGCCTTCGCGCGCCCGGGTGATGCCGTCGTGCATTCACAGCCGCTTTATGGCGGCACCGAAACGTTGTTTGCCAAGACGCTGGCCAATTTCGGCATTGGCTCTGTGGGTTTCTCCGACGGTGTTGATGAAACCGCCATTCGCGCTGCTGCCGATGAAGGCTGCGAGCGAGGCCGCGTCTCAGTGATCTTTATCGAAACGCCCTCGAATCCGACCAACACGTTGGTCGATTTTCTGGCTGTCGGCCGCATCGCCGATGAGATCGCCGCCAAACAGGGCCATCGCCCGGTCATCGTGTGCGACAACACGTTGCTCGGACCGGTGTTCCAGCGTCCACTCGACCACGGTGTCGACATTTCGGTCTATTCCCTGACCAAATATGTCGGCGGCCATTCCGATCTGATCGCCGGCGCGGCCCTCGGCAGCAAGGCCATCACCAAACCGATCAAGGCACTCAGAGGAGCGATTGGTACACAACTTGATCCCCATTCTTGCTGGATGCTCGGCCGCTCGCTGGAAACTCTGAGCATTCGCATGGAGAAGGCCAACGCCAACGCCCGCATCGCCGCCGAATTCCTGGCCGAGCATCCCAAGGTCGCAAGGGTGGCCTATCTGCCGTTCCTCGGCGAAGACACCCCGGCTGCACATGCCTTCAGAACGCAATGCACAGGCGCCGGGTCGACGTTCTCGTTCGACATTGTCGGTGGTCAGGCCGCAGCATTCGCCTTTCTCAACGCCTTGCAGATTTTCAAGCTTGCGGTCAGCCTCGGCGGCACAGAATCGCTGGCGAGCCACCCAGCCGCTATGACCCATTCCGGTGTGCCCAGAGACGTCCGGGAACGGATAGGCGTTCTTGACTCGACAATAAGGCTGTCGATCGGCGTCGAGCATCCCGACGACCTTGTCGCCGACCTCGCGCAGGCGTTAGCTGACGCCTGACGTGTTACCAAAGCGCGGCATCGACGCGCTGGACAAGCAAGCCGCCAATCTCCGCGCCAGCGCGTAACAGCAGCACTTGCTCGACGCTTATTCCCCCGGACTGCTGCCCGAAGCACTGGATCGCGGAGTGTGCCCCTACGTTTGGCAGAGCGGTCCAGCGCATCGATCTCGTCGCGCATGGCGTCGATCTCGAGCGCAAAGATCTTGGTCAGCTGTTCTTTCGTCGCCATCCTCGCAATCGGCATCAGTTCGAGATGCAACAGCAGGGCATTGAGCCGCCGCGCCACCACAGACGCCTTCTTACGGTCCGAGAGCCTAAGGCTCACTGAAAGCCTGCCGTTGCCTGTCGCCGACGCGAATCCGACGGGAATGCGGGCCCGCCAATAGAAGACGGGACCCTGAGAACGAAGTTTTCGATCTGATGCCTGCGCAATCCCCATCCACCCGTGCTCCGCTCGTCCAGGCCGGATGGACACCAGCTCTGGACATCAGTTGTGGGCACCACTTGTGGAAGGCCGATTCGACGTGAAACGATGACCTGATCAACGGCCATGGATCCCGCGGATTTCAAAGCTTCTGGGAGGCGAGTTGGCTGGGGAACCTGGACAGTAATCCAACTTTGTTCAAGCCATTGATGCGTAACAACCTATTGCAAATAAAAGGCTTATTTTCTAGAGCTGTTCCGGTTTTATGTTCCGGAATTGTGTTACGGATGGGCGAAATTGGCAAGGGTTACATATCTCGAACGACGTGGCGCTACCTACTACGCGAGACTGGATGTCCCGCTTGACCTGGTAAGCCATTACGGCACGACGACGCGCAAGAAGTCTCTGCGCACCAAGGACGAGAACGAGGCGAAGAAGCGGCTCTGGCCCGTCATCGAGAGCTGGCGTGCTGAGTTTGACGAGGTTCGCGCCCGCCGCGAGATCACCGCCGACGATAGCGGGCTTGCTGTTTGGCAGCATTACGAGAAGACGATCGAACGGTATGATCGAAAGCAACAGAGCATGCCAACACGCGCCCAGACAGAGGCGGAGTTGCGGAGGCTCTACGACTTGATCGACCGGGGAAAGATCACTGGCGACAATCCTTATGCCATGATCAATGCTTATGTCGACTACGAGCTGATGCTCCGGGCGCGTGACGACGACGCGAACCTACGGTCGCGTCGCCTGACTGCCCTTAAGGCAGCTGTCGGTTCGGGAGACATTCGGCTCGTCGAGCCGGCGGTTGGGAGCTTCCTTAAGCAAAACAACCTTCTCGTTGAACCGGACTCCGATCAATACCGCGATCTGTGTGCATCGATGGCTCGCGCTGAGATCGAAGGTTTGCAGCGAACTCTTGAGCACGATAAGGGAGATTTTTCCGGGGCGCCAAAGGATCCTATCGTCAAGCCTGTCAGCCGCCCGGTCCATGAAGCCGCTCCTCCTGGAGAAACGATCATGGAACTCTTCGAATCTTACGCTCGTGAGAACCCGAACCAGATCAAGCAGGACACACTGGCGCAGGCTCGCCGCGACGTTGGATTGTTTGTCGAGTACGTCGGCTCCACATTCCCCGCTCACCGGATCGACAAGAAGGCAGCTCGGGAGTGGAAAGCTCTTCTGCTGCAGTATCCTGTTAAGGCGACGGAAACGAAAGCGTTTCAGGGGATGACGATTATGCAGATCGTCGAGCATAACAAGACGATCAAAAAGCCTGTGATCAGCTCCACGACCGTCAATCGCTACCTCTCCGGTTTCAGCGCGTTTTGCACGTGGATGACGAATCACGGCTATCTGAATCAGAATCCAGCGTCAGACATGTTTTTGAAGAAATCGAAGGATAAGACAACGAAGCCGTTCACCGTCGAAGAGATGAACGCGCTTTTTAGATCCCCGTTCTTTACTGGGTGTCAATCGCATGAGGCCCCTCGCTTTTGGAGCAAGTCCGGAAACATGCAAATCCGCGACCATCGTTACTGGGTGCCGCTTGTTATGCTCTTCTCCGGGGCTCGGCCGGGGGAGGTCGCTCAGCTCGCCATTGATGATGTACGTCAGGAACATGGGCACTGGATCATGCACATCACTACCGAAGGGGATGGGGACAAAAGCGTCAAGACTGATGGATCTATGCGAGTGGTTCCTATCCACCCCGAGCTCGTGCAGCTTGGTTTCCTGCGTTACCAGGCTGAAATGAAGCAAGGTGGAGAAATGCGGCTTTTCCCAAGTGCCGGGCGCAACGAGCGCGGGCAGATGATCGCTGATTTCAGTCGCGATTTTCCCCGTTATCTGACGAAGATCGGGTTAAAGGAAGGCCGCGGTCTTTCCCTATACAGTTTTCGGCACGGGGCAGCAGACGCCCTGCGACGCGCGGGCTACTTGGACGAGCAGTTTGGCTTCATTCTAGGACATACCGCAGGCACGATGACCCAGCGTTACGGTACGTTGCCGCAGGGCATGCTTGATCAAAGGGTCGAACTCATCAACTCGATTGCCTATCCCGGATTAACGCTGGATCATTTAAGGACCGAAATCGGAGCAGGTTGACGTGTGCCTTTTTCTTTATCGCTTATCACCGTTAACGATCTTCTTTAGGGCCTGGAGTTGGTCGGGAGTGCTTTTAGGGAGACCTTAATCAGCTGGCAATGTAGACACAAATCGTCGATGCAGTTAGGCAATGATACCTGATTACTTTTGAGCTTTAACAGCGTCCATACGGGTCCTTATGAAGATTCTCGACAACACTTCGCGACTGCTTGGTGATGACCTGAAGGAAACGCTTACTCGCGGCTCGCGCGTCAAAATTGCCGCGTCCTGCTTCTCGATTTACGCTTTCGAGGCGCTGAAGTCTGAACTTTCGAAGATAGATAGTCTGCAGTTCATTTTTACGTCGCCCACTTTTGTCGCGACGGATGCAACGGATCGACTGCGGAAGGAGAAACGTGAGTTCTTCATCCCGAAGGCCAGCCTGGAGAGCAGCCTATATGGCACCGAGTTCGAGATCAAACTCCGCAACAAACTGACCCAGCGTGCTGTGGCGCGGGAGTGCGCGGAATGGATCCGGAAGAAGGCGCGGTTTAAGTCTAACGCGACGCAGGCAGCTATGCAGCCGTTTGCCCATGTGGACAACGGCGCTGCGGCCGTTGCCTATATGCCGATCAGCGGATTCACGGCCGTCGACCTTGGCTATCAGAAAGGCAACGCTGTCTCAAACTTTGTGACCCGGATGGATGAGCCGGTCCATGCCGGGGTCTATCTTCAGCTTTTCAATCAAATCTGGAATGACGCCGACAAGCTGAAGGACGTCACGGACGACATCCGCGACCACATCGAGGCTGTCTACCAGGAAAATGCTCCGGAACGCGTCTATTTTCTGATGCTCTACAATATCTTCCGCGAGTTCCTCGAGGACATCAGCGAGGACGTCCTGCCGAACGACCTGACCGGCTATCAGGAGAGCATCGTCTGGAACAAGCTGTTCAACTACCAGCGGGACGCGGCGACGGGGATCATCAACAAGTTGGAGACCTATAACGGTTGCATCCTGGCGGACTCGGTAGGTCTTGGAAAGACGTTCACAGCCCTTGCCGTCGTCAAATATTACGAACTACGCAACAAGTCGGTGCTGGTGCTTTGCCCGAAGAAGCTGGCCGACAACTGGCGGAACTACAACACCAATCTCACCACCAACATCTTCGCCAAGGATCGCTTCAATTATGACGTGCTCTGCCATACCGATTTGTCGCGCACGTCGGGTGAATCGTTCGGAATTCCGCTGAACCGGGTTAACTGGGGCAATTACGATCTCGTGGTGATCGATGAATCCCACAATTTCCGGAACAACGACGTCTTCAAGGATCGCGAGACCCGTTACCAGAAGCTGATGAACAAGGTCATCCGCGCGGGCGTGAAGACCAAGGTGCTGATGCTCTCGGCGACGCCGGTGAACAACCGCTTCAACGATCTACGTAATCAGCTCGCTCTCGCCTATGAAGGGCAGTCGGACACACTCAGCAAGAGCCTGAAATCGCAGACCAGCATTGAGGAGATCTTTCGGCGCGCCCAGAAGGCATTTAACGAATGGTCGGCGCTGCCGCCAGACGAGCGAACCGCTGCCACAATCCTAAAGACGCTGGACTTCGACTTCTTCGAACTACTGGATGCCGTGACTATTGCCCGGTCGCGCAAGCATATCGAGACCTTCTACGACACGAGGGACATCGGCAAGTTTCCCCAGCGCCGCAAGCCACTGTCGTTCCATTGCCCGATCACACAGCGACCGGATGTGATGGGTCTGAATGAGATCTTCGGCCAGTTATCGGTGTTGAAGCTCGCGGTCTATGCGCCGATCAGCTACATCCTGCCAAGCCGGCTCCGGAAGTACGAGGAGATCTACGACACCCAGGTCGAAGGCGGCCGTGGCAAACTCCGGCAGGCCGACCGCGAGCGCAGCCTCCAGGCGCTGATGACGACGAACCTCCTCAAGCGCCTCGAAAGCTCCGTGGAAGCCTTCCGCCTCACCTTGCGAGCTTTGGACGGCAACATAGCGCGGGCGCTCGATGCCATTGCCGAGTATGAGACAACCGGGCGTGGTGGCAGCATCAGTGACCACCTGGAGGATATGGGCGATTTCGACCCGGAGGATGATGACCTCTCCGGGCTCGATGAGTTTACCGTTGGCAAGAAGGTGCAGATCAGCCTTGGCGACATGGACCTGCCGTCCTGGAAGCACGATCTCGCAGCGGACCATGCCCTGATCGAAGCCCTGATCGCGTCGATGGACAAGGTGGCGCCGGGAGACGACGCCAAACTTCAGCACCTGATCTCGCTTCTTGAGCAGAAGGTCGCGGAACCGCTCAATCCCGGTAATCGCAAGGTCATCGTGTTCACGGCCTTTGCCGACACTGCCAATTACCTCTACGAGAACCTAGTGCCATTTGCCCATGGTCTTGGGCTGCATGTGGGCCAGGTCACAGGCTCGAGTGCTCCGAAAACCACGCTCAAAAAGGCTTACGACTTTCAGAGCGTGCTGACGCTGTTTTCGCCACGCTCGAAGGAAAAGGCTGTCGTTCTGGCCCACGAGACGGCCGAGCTGGATATCCTGATCGGTACGGATTGCATCTCAGAAGGCCAGAACCTGCAGGACTGCGACTTTCTGGTCAACTACGACATCCACTGGAACCCAGTGAGGATCATTCAGCGTTTCGGGCGTATCGACCGTATCGGTTCGCCCAATGACCAGATCCAGCTCGTCAACTACTGGCCGGACATCACGCTGGACGAATATATCAATCTCAAGGAGCGTGTTGAAAACCGCATGGTGATCGCCGACGTCACGGCGACCGGCGACGACAATGTGCTGACCGCCAAGTCCAGCGACATTGCCTATCGCAAGGAACAGCTCAAGCGGATGCAGGAAGAGGTGATCGAGCTGGAAGACGTGAAGGCCGGCATCTCGATCACCGACCTTGGCCTTAACGATTTTCGTATGGACCTGCTCAACTACGTCAAGGAACATGGTGACCTGGAAACCGCGCCGTTTGGCATGCACGCTGTCGTGCCGGCGGCCGACGAGCTTGGACTGCGGCCCGGCGTAATCTTCGCGCTGAAGAACGTGCACCATAGCGTCAACATCAATCAGCAGAACCGCCTGCATCCCTTCTACCTAGTCTATATCGATGACGAAGGCGAGATCGTCGCAGACCATACCGAGGTGAAGCGGCTGCTTGATCTGATCCGCAGCAGTTGCAAGGGGCGCGCCGAGCCGATCCCGGATGTCTGCCGCCTGTTCAACGAGCGGACCGAAGACGGCCGCCAGATGGGGCGCTATTCCGATCTGCTCAGCCAGGCGATCCGTTCGATGATCGAGGTCAAGGAAGAAAAGGACATCGACAGCCTGTTCAGCGGCGGCCGCACGACCGCGCTGACGCACACGATCAAGGGGCTGGATGATTTCGAGCTGATCGCCTTCCTGCGCGTCGAAGGAGGCCCGCGCGTTGACGGAGGTGCCTCGTGACCCTCTACGACTGGCCGCGCGCCAGCGCCTTCGGGCGGGTTATCCCCAAGAACAAGATCTATGAGCATGCGGGCGCCAATGCCGCGCTCAAGGACCTGTTCGTGCGGGAGGTCGATCAGATCGTCTGGTCTCACAAGCTGGCGCCGGAGACGATCAATCTGCCCGCGACGAAGGCGGTGACCGAAATCCAGGTGTTCCGGATAACCCAACGGGGAAAATCCCTTAGCATTGACGCGCTGCGCGCTATCGATCGTGCTATCCCGTTTCCATTGCTGTTCGAACTGGCGCATGACGGCAAGGTCAAGCTCGCCGCGGCCTATAAACGGCCAAGCGAAGCCGATAGCACGAAATGGGTGTTGGGCGATTATTTCGATAGCGAATGGCTGAAAGATGATGCGCCGCGTGTAGCGCTCCCCGTGGCGCTAACGATGGGCGCGCTGTACGAACAGCTTCTCGGCCCCCTGGTCGAGGAGCAGACCGTCCGGCTGGTGCCCGGTGCCATAGCCGGCTTTGGGGAAGCCCCGCAGGCTTCGTTCGCAGCGGCGCCAGTGGTGCATCCGCTGTCACTGGAGGAAAGGATCGCCCAGGCGGAGGCAATCAAGACAGCGACCCGCGAGGTCGAACGGATCAAGGTTCGGCTGTTCCGCGAGAAGCAATTCAACAAGCGCGTGGGGATTAATGCTGAGCTGCGCGCTGCAAGGGAAGAGTTGAGAAGGTTGATGGGGGGTGGTGACGGGGAAGTCGAATGAACCTTATCAGATGGCGCTGGTCGAGAGTTATAGGCCCCAAAGCTCGTCTGGTCTGCATGGAGACGTCCACATCCGCCCTCGCCCCGGACAGGGTTTTCAAACCACGATGCATGTTGAATGTTCGAAGAGCCGCAATTATCCCGTGGGAACGGTATTTAAGATACACGCGAAGCTGACCGACCGTGAAGGATCGGGTGACTTTCTCTATAGCTATTTAGGCTGGAAGTACGACGTCGTAGAACTTGGGAAGAATTGATTTATGGAAAAGCTGAAGATGCACAGCCCTGACCTGAGCCAGGAGAACATCGCCAAGATCCGCGACCTGTTTCCCGGCTGCGTGACCGAGGCACGCGACGAGGTGACCGGCAAGCTGCGTCTGGCCGTGGATTTCGATCAGCTTCGGCAGGAATTGAGCGACAGCATCGTGGAGGGACCGCAGGAGCGATACAGGCTGGATTGGCCGGGGAAGCGGGAAGCCGCGTTGGCCGCTAATTCGCCGATTGCCAAGACATTGCGGCCCGTCCGAGACCAGAGCATTGACTTCGATGCGTCGAACAACCTTCTGATCGAAGGCGACAACCTTGAGGTTCTAAAGGTCATTCAAGAGTCGCTTCTTGGTCGAGTGAAATTGATCTACATCGACCCACCCTACAACACCGGCAGAGATTTCATCTACGACGATGATTACTCACAGGGAACAGGGGATTACCTGAATCTGTCTGGGCAGGCGGATGAGGGCGGCAGGCGGCTCGTGGCCAACACCGAGGCAAACGGTCGTTTCCATTCGGATTGGCTTTCCATGCTGTATCCTAGGTTGCGCTTGGCCAAGAACCTTCTCGCAGACGACGGCGTCGTCTTTGTCTCGATCGACGACAACGAGGTCGATAGCTTGAGGAAGATGGGAAGCGAGATTTTTGGCGACTCGAATTTTGTCGCTACAATCATCTGGCAGAAGGTCTATGCACCGAAGAACTCCGCGAAGTGGTTCTCAGAAGATCATGATTTCATCCTGGTGTTCGCGAAGAATAAGGAGGTTTGGTTCCCCAACCCTCTACCTCGCACGGACGAGATGGAGGCGCGCTACAAGAACTTGGACAACGACCCTCGCGGGCCGTGGAAGGCCGAGAACATGACCGCGCGCAACCCTTACGATGCGGGCGTCTATTCTCTTACAACACCATCCGGCAGGGTAATTGCCGGACCGCCAACTGGAACCTACTGGCGCATCAGCAAAGAGAAATTCTTGGAGCTCGATGCAGACAATCGAATTTGGTGGGGAAAAGATGGAAGCAACTCCCCAGCAGTGAAAAAATTTCTTTCTGAGGTCTCGTCAGGGCGAACACCTCAAACCCTCTGGTTCTACAATGACGTAGGTCACACCCAAGATGCCAAGAAAGCACTTCTTAAATACGTTCCCTTCGAGCATACCGAAAATGTCTTGAACTCGGTAAAGCCTGTGGAGTTGCTTCAGCGCATCGTTCAATTGGCCACTAAGCCCGGAGAGGGCGCTATCGTGTTGGATTTCTTCTCCGGCAGCGCGCCGACGGCCCATGCCGTCATGCTACAAAACCGTATGGACGGCGGCAATCGGCGCTTTATTGGTGTTCAGATTGCTGAGCCCCTGCCTGTCCCCGAAACCAAGATGGAAACTATCTTCGATATGGGACGGCTTCGCCTAAGCAACGTTGTTGAGGAATTCAAGGCTGAGGGCGACGAAGTCACGGGCTTCCGGGTGTTAAAACTCGACACTTCGAACATGAAGGACGTCTACTACCGCGCCGACGAACTCAAACAGGGCAACTTGCTCGACATGGTCGACAACGTCAAAGAAGGCCGCGCCGCCGAGGACCTACTGTTCCAGGTGCTAGTTGACTGGGGTGTGGACCTGACGCTGCCGATCCGCCGCGAGACGGTGCTGGGAAAGACCGTGCTCTTCGTGGATGAAAATGCCTTGGTTGCCTGCTTCGATAAGGGTGTTTCCGAGGATCTAGTCAAGGATCTGGCAAAGCGCGAGCCGCTGCGGGTCGTATTCCGCGACAGCGGTTTTGTCTCGGATGCTGTGAAGATTAATGTTGAGCAGATATTCCGCCAGCTTTCCCCAACCACCGACGTCAAAGCAATCTGAGGCCGCTCTTGCAGACTTGGTGCTCACTCCGCTGTGAATGGGATGGCGCTGAAGGCAGCACGAAGCATGAGCATTCTACGAAAGCCCCAAGAGAGCTACGAAAGAAATTTAAGAAAGCCGACGTCCGATGAAGCTCAAGTTCAAGGTCCAGCCGTATCAAACCAACGCCGTCGATGCGGTTGTCGACTGCTTCGCAGGCCAGCCGAAGAACGATAGCCTGTCCTACCGGATCGATCCAGGTCGCAAGGCACAGACAAGCGCGTTCGAGGAGGGGTTCAAGAATTCTGACTCTGCTCTCAGTGAGCCGCAGATCCTGGAGAACATCCAGACAGTCCAGCGTCGCCAGAACCTGCCCCTGTCGCAGTCCCTAATCGATTTCACCACCTTTAACACCCGTGGTGAGCGCGTTGCCGTGGCTGCGGCTTACAAGAAGGACGCTCTCGCCGCGACCCGCATCCATCTCGACGTCGAAATGGAGACGGGGACTGGCAAGACCTACTGCTACATCAAGACCATCTTCGAAATGAACAAGCGGTATGGCTGGTCGAAATTCATCATCATGGTGCCGTCCATCGCCATCCGCGAAGGCGTTGCAAAGTCCCTGGAGATCACGGCCGATCATTTCACAGAAAGCTATGGCAAGAAGGCCCGGTTCTTCATCTACAGTTCCAAGCGTCTGCATGAGCTGGAGAGCTTTTCGTCCGACGCCAGCATCAACGTCATGATCATCAACATCCAGGCGTTCAATGCGCGCGGCGCTGATAACCGCCGCATCTACGAAGAGCTGGATGATTTCCAGTCTCGAAGGCCGATCGACGTCATCGCCTCGAACAGACCGATCATCATCCTCGACGAGCCGCAGAAGATGGAAGGTGCAGCGACGATGGAGGCGCTGCCAAAGTTCAAGCCGCTGATGATCCTGCGCTACTCGGCGACCCACAAGACGCAGCACAGCCGCATCCACCGGCTCGACGCACTCGATGCCTATAACCAGAAGCTGGTGAAGAAGATCGCCGTTCGCGGCATCCACACCCGTGGGCTGGCAGGCAACAATGCTTACCTCTATCTCGAAGGCATCGACATCTCGAAAAGGGCGCCGGTCGCTCGCATCGAGCTTGAGGTGAAACTGGCCTCCGGGGAGATCAAGCGGCAGCTTAGGCGCCTGGAATTTCGCGACGATCTGTTCGTGCTGTCCGGCGAGCTGGACCAGTATCACGGTTTCACGATCAGCCAGATCGATGCTGTCAACGAAACAGTCGAGTTCACGAATGGCTTTATCCTGAAGGCTGGCGAAGCCAATGGAGACGTGTCGGAGCGCGATATTCGCCGCATCCAGATTCGCGAAACCATCAAGGCACATTTCGACAAGGAGAAGCAGCTCTTCTCCCGTGGCATCAAGGTGCTATCGCTCTTCTTCATCGATGAGGTGGCGAAGTATCGCGATTACGCCCAGGCGGACGAGAAGGGCGAGTATGCCCGCGTCTTCGAGGAGGAGTATGCGCTCCTGAAGGAGGAATACCTGTCACAACTGGCGATCGACAACGAGGCTTACCGGAAGTATCTGGCCGGCATCGACGCTGCAACAACCCACAATGGCTATTTCTCGATCGACAAAAAGACCAATCGCCTGAAGGACCCCGACGTCTCCAGGACCGGCGACAACAAAGGGCAGTCCGAGGATCCGGACGCCTACGACCTCATCCTGAAAGACAAGGAACGGCTGCTCTCGTTCGGCGAGCCCACACGGTTCATCTTCTCCCACTCGGCCCTGCGTGAAGGGTGGGACAACCCGAACGTCTTCGTCATGTGCATGCTGAAGCACAGCGACAACACGATCTCCCGTCGACAGGAAGTCGGCCGCGGATTGCGCTTAAGCGTCGACCAGAATGGCGACCGGATGGACAGTCCTGCGACGGTGCACGACATCAACGTGCTGACGGTCGTCGCCAGCGAGAGCTACAGGAACTTCGTCGACGCGCTTCAGAAGGAGATGGTCGAGGCGCTCACGGCACGTCCGCGCCAGGCGAATGAGGAGTATTTCAAGGGTAAGGTGCTGCACACCGAGGGCGGAATTGTCGAGGTGTCGCCAGACATGGCGGCAGGTATCGAGTTCTTCCTGGTTCAGAACGGATATGTCGATCGGCAGAAAAACATCACCGAAAAATACCTGCGCGCTCGTGAAAGCGGAACCATTGAGGATCTGCCCGATGATCTGAAGCCCTACACCGACCAGATACTAGAGCTCGTCGATGGCGTGTTCAATGAACTTCAGTTGCCGAAGCTGCAGGATGACCGCCGCTCGAAGAGCAATCCCCTGAACGACAACTTCCACCGCAGGGAATTCCAGGAGCTCTGGGGCAGGATCAACCAGAAGGCCGTCTATCGGGTTGAGTTCGATCCGGGTGAACTGATCCGCAAAAGTGTCAGCGCGCTCGACAGCCATCTTCGTGTGACGCCGCTGCAATATACCGTCACGAGTGGGATCCAACAGGAAGGCCTGACCTATGACACGATCGGGGATGGCAATAGCTTCCGCGAAAAGGAGCAGGCAACCTATCAGGCGGAAACCGTCACATCGCTGGTGAAGTACGATCTGCTTGCTAAGCTTGCCGATGCCACGCAGCTTACGCGGCAAACGATCGCTGAAATCCTGTCGAAGATCCAGCCGAGTGTGTTTGCTCAGTTCAGACAGAACCCCGAGCACTTCATCAGCGAGGCCTCACGCCTGATCATCGAGCAGAAGGCCTCGATGGTGATCGAGCGCCTGACCTATGATGCTGTTTCAGAGCGATACGAGAGTGATATCTTCACCGCGAGCCAGACCGTTCAGGATTTCTCCAGGGCTAGCGAAAAGCTGAAGAAGCACGTCTACGACTACGCCCTTCTCGACTCCGACACTGAGCGGCGCTTCGTCGAGCAGTTGGATACGAGCAGCGAGATCGTCGTGTACGCCAAACTGCCGCGGGGCTTCTCAATCCCGACCCCGGTTGGGGACTATAATCCAGACTGGGCGATTTCGTTCAAGGAAGGCTCGGTCAGCCACATTTACTTCGTCGCTGAAACCAAGGGCACGCTGTCGTCGCTGAAGATGCGGGAATTCGAGACTACAAAGATCGAGTGCGCGCGACGGTTCTTCACAGAGATCGGCAGCAATGTGACATCAGATCAGGTTAAGTATGACGTTGTCACGGATTATTCGAGGCTTATGGATGTGGTGAGGAGCACATGAACCCTACGGCTCGCCGTCTCCGCCAATCCTTAGCGCTGGCAGTATGAGCGATGATCCCCGATTACCAGACACTCATGCTGCCGGTCCTGCGTCTCGCCGCCAAGGGTGAAACGCGAGTGGCCGATGTTGCCGAGCGCATTGCCGATGAACTGGGTTTGAAGCCGGAGGAGCGGGATCAGCTTTTGCCGAGCGGGCGCCAGCGCCTGCTGCACAATCGCATCCACTGGGCAAAGTTCTACATGAGCAAAGCTGGACTCATCGCCTCGCCCGCGCGTGGCCGCTTCTTCGCGACGGACAAGGGCAGGGCACTTCTGGCCACGGCACCGGAGCGGATCGACGTCAGCCTGCTGATGCGTGAGCCGGTGTTTCGCGAGTTCTATCGCAATGAGGGAGTTCTTACTGAGGACGAGGTCGCATCCGCGAAACCGAGCGAGGCCACTCCTGGGACCACCACACCGGAGGAGCAGATCGACGCTGCCCATGCCGCTCTAACGGCAGCCCTGCGCGACGAGCTTCTGGAACGCATTCTTTCGAACAGTCCCACCTTCTTCGAGCAATTGATCGTCGACCTCCTGGTCGCTATGGGCTACGGCGGTAGCCACAAAGATGCTGCCGCTCAGCTCGGCCGCTCCGGTGATGGGGGTGTCGACGGAATCGTCAATGAGGACCGTCTCGGCCTCGACCGTATTTACGTTCAAGCAAAGCGCTACGTTCCAGGCAATCCGGTTGGCCGTCCGGACGTCAACGGTTTCGTCGGCAGCCTCGTCGGCCTCGGCGCCACGAAAGGCGTCTTCGTCACCACCTCGACCTTCAGCCAACCAGCTCGCGACTACGTCAAGCATCTCGCACAGCGGATTATTCTGATAGATGGCCGGGAACTAGCTGATCTTATGATCGAGCACGACGTCGGGGTACGAGGCTACCGGGCCGTTGAGTTCAAGCGGCTAGATGAGGACTTCTTCAGTGATGAATAATCGATCGCGGCTGGGAGATCGGCTGCCGTTTCTCTCCAATTTCGAACGGGACGAAGCAAGTTTTTCCCGAGGAAATGTCGAGTCGCTAAACGCTGGCGAACAGTTGCAGCGCCGAGTTAGGAGCCTCATTGACGAGCGGAGCGCGGGCGGACCTAATAACTTGATATACCAAAGCCTATCCAAGTTTAACCAGACCTACTCACTCATCTCTCCTCTTACTTCCCTCTGAAGCCCAGCCAGCGCTCGCTCCACCATCCTCGTCAGCTCTTCGTACGCGATCATCGTTCCGTACGCGCCGGCGCCCGCTCTCAGTTTGAGCGGCATCTTGGTTCCGCTCATTCTGTGCCATCTTCTGATGGTTGGCATTTCCAACGCACGCAGCTCCTCTTTCGCATCTTCCCGGATCTGGAGTCCGAGTACCCCTGCGTTCAGGAACCTTTCCTTCCGGTATTCCTCGACCTTTCGTTTGACTGCCGCTGATCCAGGTCGCGCACTTCCAGGCCGGACGATCGCGAAAGTCGGCTTCATGAATTGGAAGAAGCCTTTCTGGAGGCGCGTGATCTTCAGTGTTTCAAGATCGCTGAATTGTTCCAGCCCTATCTCTCGGCAGCCCTCACGTCCGAGCGTCACCTCAATCCGGGCCCGCTTCTTGTCATCCGGCAGCTCATCCCAGGTGCCTGCAGCCTTGTTCTGCTTATCCAGCACCTTGTTCTGAATGCGCCAGAAGGCTCTCGGGTCATCGCGTTCACCGACATAATAGGTTGAGCCGTAAAGTGCCTGGCGATCCATTCCGGGTGTCATGCGGCCTCCGATGTCGAGGCTGCTATCGCTATCGTTGCGGCTCACCGTATAGTCAGTTTTCTCGACGCTCCCCGGCATGAACCGCGGCCACATCCTGCTGCTCTTCAAGATGCGTGTCGAAGGAAAGAAGTGCCGGACCAGAACTCCATGCATCCTGGCTCGAGCATCCTCGCTCGGCGATTTCGGGTAGAAGTCGAGACTGATTTCGATCCCGCGAATGCCCACGGGCTTTGCAAGGCCATATACGCTCTCGAGGTCGTCCAGCACCTTCCGGACGGCTCCAAGATCTGGCTCCTGGACGCGCAGCTTGTAGCACGTTGCCGTTTTGCCTTCCCCGAGGTCCAAGGCTTCTGGGAATTCCTTCCGGCCAGTCAGCTTCTCGATGCGGTCGTTCAGTTTCCAATACTGAGTGCGTCGCGAGAGTTCGAAATAGATATCTATCCAATCGATTACAGCGTTGCACTGGTAGCTTCCTAGATCAATCTGCGGGGTCAGTGCAGCGCGGTTGACGAAGCGCGCCTGTGAGCGCCTGAGCGTCTTCTCGGCATATGTCAGTGTGACCGGATCTGTGAGTTCTCTATTCCGATACAAGATGACGTCGTGTTGCAGGTCAACCTCCGTGTGCCATGGCATTTCAGATAGACCGGTGACACGAGCCGAGCGCAATCCATCCAGGGCCAGCATGCCTAAGCAGATTCGGGTTGGACGAAAAAGGATCGTTGGGCCGTCGAACCGGCGTCCGCATCCCGGAGGATGCTTCAGACAACACTGTCTGTTGCAGATAAGCCGCAACGTCGATGCGGTTGCTACGGCAGAACGCTATAATTCTCCGCAGAAGCAAAGCATAAAGCGGGAGATGATCATGATGGGCGGTCAATGCTTGGCAGCAGCAAATAAGAAGGTGAAGCGGAGCAAGAGCCATCAATCTCCCTTGAGCAAACTAGGACGCCGATTGCCCGGCGATCCCTAAAGCTCAAGAAGGAGATTTTATCATGAGCAGCACGCCCGCCGTCCCGTCGATGAATATGGCCAACTTTAGCCTTCCGTATCCGGATGAGCTCGCGAAGCAGTTCGGTGCCTCGGGCTTCGTGATGTCGATCCGTCGGCTCTATGAGCTCCTTGCAAGGGAAGCGGACGACAACGATCCCGTAGAGGCGGCGCTTTTGCGCAAGGCCGCAGGGCATTATCCTGACACCTATCCGGGCGGTGATGTCATCATCCGGGATAGTCTGACCAACATCGTCGCTGATGAAGATGATTGGGACGAGTTGACGGACAAGCAGAAGATCTTCCGCGGAAACGTCAACGCCGCAATCGCGAATGTCGATCGCATCCGCTACGAGCTGGAAATGATGATCGACAGCTACGATGTTGCCGATGAAGTTACCCGTGTCCGGCGCGAGCTTGCGGCAATTTCGATTTGATGTAGACAGGGCTGGCCATGCAGGTGGTCAGCCCTGTTACCAAAGGAGGCTTCACGGCCAGGTCACTGCACGGACATCAGCGGTTCTCTGTTTTTAGCCTCCTTCCATTCCGCAGCTACACACCGCCAAACGTTCAGTTCTGGCCGATTTGAGAGCCCTTCGGCATGCGGGCGCTTCTAATAGAGCTGCCCTTGAATGAGTATTTATCGCTTCGACGTGCCCCAGCCTGGATATGTTTTCGAGTTGATCCGTCAGCGCTTCCGCTCGTCTAGGTCAATTGTTGAGCGTGTCGGATCAAGGTCTGCACGCAACTATTGATGCAGGAGCATGTCGGTGAGGCGCGATCCATGACCTTTCTTGTGATGCATTCTGCGAGAGGGCTATGCGAACCTTTACGTTTTCCAGCAAACTCTGAAAACGGGCATTTTTGTCAAGAAAACGGAAAGTTTTGTCAAGGTTCCGCCCGGAAATGCAGGGCTTCTGGGTAGCCAACCTTTACATTTGCCTTGCGCAGAATTGTCATTTTGGCCCGAAACAGCGACCGACCTTTACATAGGGCAGGGGCTGTCAAGGTATTATGTAAAGGTAGCTTTCGGAAAAGGTGGCTCGCGCCCTTCTCAAGGTGAAGGCGAAGTTCCGAAGCATGCTACTGGCTGAGGAGGATACATTCGCCGGAAGTCCTCGGGTGCAAAAGGCATCCCTATCAGCAGCGCCAGTTTCCCTAGGGCTTCGCTTCTCGAGTCAAACAAGGCTCGCAACTACTCAAGGCCACTCCCCAGGAAGCGGGCATTATCAGCATGCGGCGAAAGTTCCGCAGAGATCGAACCGGGCGCAGTTGGATGTGGCGAATACCCGTTCGAACGAGCTGTGAATAACTGTCGAAAGTAAGCAATACCTTATTTTACTTCAAATTTTTGGATGCACTATAAGGGCGCTCCTTCGCCGATGAGGAGCACGGTGTGCGCACTTTCCCTGTCGATGCCATAGAACGGCATATTCGTCAAAATCATCCCGGCTGCCCTGATTTCGCGGTTGCTTATTTTGCCCTCGAAGTTGCTCAGAAAGAGTGGCGGGATGCACGGCTGGGCAAGGCCGTCGGCATAACAATGCAGAATTTTCTCCGTCACGAGATGACAGACTACGACACGTTGCTCTTGCAGGGTATGGACCGACTGGAGGCTCGCGCTCGTGTTCAACCGCGTATCGATGTGATGCTGAGAGTCTGGAGGAGAAGGTCCGGAGCGGTCAAGACAAAGCAAGCGCAGGAGGTAGGCGATGTCTAACCCGGAAGCTCGAATTGCCCTTGCATAGCTAATTGCCAATCGGATGGCTGAACTAGGCCTCAAGAGGCCTGAGTTCATGAAACTTGCGGGCTTCACTACAAAGTCGTCATTCGGTTCATACTTGGCAGGCTTCTCAAAGCTAAATCTTTGGCAGGTTCCGCGCGTTGCAAAAGCCCTGCAACTCGATGAGCGGCAGATCCTCATGATGTGCCTCGCGCAGGAACATGACAGTCAGATAATGTCTTTGTTTCAAAGGCATATGAGGTCGCAGAAGAGAGGGAAGCCAGCCTCGGAACCTTGATGAGCGCTATGTCGCTGATCAAGCCGGGCGCAACCGACCGGCACCTTTTCGCGCAGAGTTGCCCTTTTTGCGTGCCACCAGCCACTTCCATAACAAGGTCAGATGCTTAGGTGTCGATGTCAATCATGGCGGGTGATTGGGCGGGCTTTTCCTTAGGTTGGCTATCGGTACGGGCTGTCAGCGCCACGACACCCTCGAGGCAGGTCGATGGGAGTTAAGCTGCCCCGACTCTCGCGCGCTATAAATGATGCATCTACACAAGCGCAGGAGTGATCAATGACCAGCCGTGCCTCTAGCCTCGTTTCTTTCCTTAGCGGTCGGATGTCGGAAGTGCCGGTTCCTCCGGAAAGTTTCTTGGCAGGTTCTCTCTTCCAGATGATCCTCCGCGGAGACGTCAAGCTTCCCCTTGATCGGGTGGAGGAGGTTGCCTTGGTTCTCGGTGTTGATGCACGGCAGCTCTTCCGCTTGGCCGCGCGCCAGTTCTACGATGAGGAGGCGATTTGCCTGTTCGAACGCATGTTCGGCGCGTCCATGACGAATGAGGAGCAGAAGTGGCTCCATGAAATTCGGTCAGCAGCTGAGGGCCATGTCTCTGAGCCGAATGCGACGGCCAGGCGTCTTGTGCGGGCATTGGCCAAGCCTCAGGCTTCCGCATAGTCTCTTCTCAGTCCTTTGGTGGGTGTGGACGGCCGATCCCTAGGATCGCTGCCGTTCCCCATCCCCGCTCCAGGCTGTGTCCATTTTTGCGAGTCTCGGATACTTCCAACTTGGTCCGACTGGAAGCCGATTTTCGGCCGCAAGTAGCTCCGCTGCCTCGCGGGGGCTCCACAGCGGCACTAGCGATCCGCCGGGAGGGCCTCGGCCAGCCCGTCGATTCGTGCCGACAGGGTGGCGGTCAACTCCTGTGGTTGCTGCGCATCGAGGCGATTGAGGGCGACTTCAAGCTCCCCATCCCGAAACAAAGCTTTAGACCAGTCTTTGATTTGTTGGTGCATTGCCGCGAGCTGATTAAGTTCACTGTCGTCGGCCAGGTATTCCTGGAGGCTTTTCTGCGAGATATAAAGTGTGTGTCCGTTCTCTTTGCTGCTTCCACTGGCAACATGGACGACACCACCGGCCTTCCTGGCCTCTGCGACCTTTCTACGGAGTATGGAAACCACCTCGTCGCGTCCGTCGACGTTCGAAAAGGATTCGATGCGCATCATCAAGTCGACGCTGTTGTCACTGCCGTCGGCAAATTTCACCTTGTGGTCATGGTTCGAGTAGAGAAAGCCAATCGTTATTGTCCCGTTCCATCCGGACCGCATGAAGACAATCGCCACACGTCCATACTGTTCCTTTACCGACTGCACCTCCGGCGCTTGGTAGTACTTCGGAAGGAAATCCCAATCGAATTCGTTCATCAGCTTTTCGCAGTAGCGCCAAAGCCGCTTCGTGAAGTGTTTGGTCGCTAGATACTGACCGAGCAAGCTTTGAGAAATCGGCTCCTGCGGGCTCAGACCCTGTTGGTCCATGAATTCCAGCAATTCGCGCGTCGCTCGGCAACCGTCGGAGCTGGCGGACAGATAGGAAAATAGCTGATCCCATCGGACCGCTCGAAATGTCGAGGTGAGTGACTCAGAGTCGCCTTCCGCCCGACGACAATCCATTGCGCTCGGGCTTATGAACACGAGGTGGGGGTTTTCTGCGCTCGCTAGGAGCCGATCATACTTGCCAATCTGCTCCTTGCTGTATGGGGCTCCCCACTTCACCTCAACAAGCACCGTGAAACCCTCGCCGGATGCAAGAGTCCCTCGGATGTCGATATCAGGATAGATCGTCGATGCCCGCTCGTCGTCGAGATGCGAAGCGCGCGTAGTGATGACGAAGTCGGCGTCGCTTATTGCCTGGCCGAGAATATTATCGAGCCAGCTTTTGCGAAGCTCCACGTTCACGCGTAGGCAGTAGACAAAGGCTTCTGTCAGAAAGTTCTCCGCAGAGATCCTTTTGTCGGAGGGGCGCCATTGAAAAAGACTAAGCAAGAGATTTGCGTGCGTATCGCTCATATACTGCCCCGAATGACTCCGGGACGCGCGGACACGCGCATCCCTCGCCCTTATCAGCTATGTATCTTGAGGCTGCTGCCATTGAACAGTCCTATTCCATCGCCTGCGCCGCCTCTATTTGCTGGAAAGGAAGCACGCCCTCTCCAGTCACAGCATTATCGATGAAATATGGGGCTGCCCGCGTGGCAGCACTCCGGGTCCCTTTCCGAGAGGTCGGCGGTGATCCGGAAAAGTGATGCGGAAAACTGTTCCGGTTACCGTAGGGCTCGGTTGAGCAAGTAATTGAAAAATATAGAAAAAATACTATTGGCTGGGGAACCTGGATTCGAACCAGGACTAACGGAGTCAGAGTCCGTGGGTCTACCGTTAACCTATTCCCCAGCATGGCCGAAACTTGTCCGGCGCTGGCGGGTCGCGTTTGACGCGGCCACCTGTGCGCGCCTTGTAGCCGCCGGCGGAAAATAGTCAACCCCATCAGTTGCGGCAATTTCGGTTTTCAGGCCTCGTCCTTGTTGGCGCTCCGGCCGAACTGCGAGTGCTCGAAAGCAAGCACCGCCATGACCCCCAGAATGAGCGGGATGATGAGGTAGAACAGCCTGAAGACCAGAAGTGCTGCCAGCACCGCCGCCGGGTCCATTTCCGACAGGCCGGTGAGAAACACCACTTCGAGCACGCCCAGTCCGCCCGGCGCGTGCGACGCCTGCGCCACCGCGAAGGAGAACAGGAAGATGCCCAGCACGATCAGGTAGCCCGGATTGTGCTCGGCGGGCAGGACGAAATAGATGATCGCCGCAGCCGCCAGTATTTCCAGCGGGCCGATGATCAGCTGGCGTGCCACGATCGGCAGTGCCGGATAGTGCAGGCGGAAGCTGCGGATGGCGAGCGGCTTGAGATGCAGCCAGCTGCCGAAGACATAGGCGCCGACCGAAAGCAGCATGGCAACGCCCAGCGCGATCCACCATGCTTCGTGGCTGCCCTCGGTGTAGCGGTCGAGCAGGCTCGGCTCGAGCAGAATCACCACGCCGCCGACGAACACGCTCGAAAGCACGAAGGTGAACCAGCAGATGCCGACGAGCACGCCGACCTCCTGGCCGGTCAACCCCTTGGTGGCATAGGCGCGATAGCGGATCACCGCGCCCGAGAATACCGAGCCGCCGATATTGTGCGAAAGGGCATAGGTGGTGAAGGAGCAGACGGTGACGAAGAACCACGACACGCGCTTGCCGATATGCAGCAGCGCTATGTGGTCATAGCCGGCCAGCGCGCCATAGGCGACGATGGAGCTGATCGCGGCGAGTATCCAGCCGTGGAAGGGGATGGCGGTCAGGCCGCTCCACACATCGTCGAGGGAGATTTCGCGCCATTCGTGATAGAGCAGCCAGGCAGAAACGGCGACGGCGCCGAGCCCGATGACGGGCCAGATGAAGTCTTTGATTCTCATGCAGGAGCGCTTGCCCGTTCCTTTCGGTCTGGCGTTTCAGTTCCTCGTTGTGGCAATGCGTCCGCTCGCATGACCGGCTCGTCCTTCAGCTTTGCCTCATCGAAGCCGGCTATTCAACCCGACCCGTGATTTTCGATAGCGATGCAGCCGGCCACGCGGCGAGGCCGGGACGCGCCGGCCAAATTTCAGCGCCGGCGGGCCTTGGTGATCGGGTCCCGCACTGATAGTCTGGCGCCAACACAAGATGATATGCGCGTGCAGCGTCCGAAGGGTTCGCGCGGCGCCAGAAGGAAATTGCAGGGTGAAGGACCGCGAAGCCGACGTCAGCGCGTCGGATGCGGGTGTCTCCGGGGATGGTCCGTCGCGTCATGGCGGGGAAGCTCCCCGACCGGGCCGTCAGGCCGCCGTGCGACCGGTCAACGGTCACGGCAATGGGGACGCCGCGCAACCAAAAGGCAAGACCAGGAAAAGGCGTAAGCGCCGCCGCGGCCGCAAGGTTTTTGCGCGCGACGGCGTTCAGCTTGCGGCCGGCGGCAAGCCGGCGGAGTCCACAGTACCCGTGGCCGGGCCAGCGGTTTCTCTGAAGCCAAGCAACCCGGTCGCAAGGCCGGAGGTGGCCGAACAGCCGCGCCGCATGCCGGTGTCGGACCTGCCGGTCTTTGCGGCGCTCGACCTTGGCACCAACAATTGCCGGCTGCTGGTGGCTGTGCCGGGAAGGCCGGGCCAGTTTCGCGTCATCGACGCCTTCTCGCGCATCGTGCGGCTGGGCGAGGGCCTCTCGGCGTCCGGTCGGCTCGGCCAGGCGGCCATGGACAGGGCGGTCGAGGCGCTCAAGGTCTGCAGCGACAAGCTGCGCAACCGCAAGATCAAGAAAGCGCGCCTGATCGCCACCGAGGCCTGCCGTTCGGCCGCGAATGGTGCGGAGTTCATTGATCGCGTCGAGCGTGAGGCAGGCCTCAAGCTCGAGATCATCGACCGCCAGACGGAAGCGCGGCTGGCTGTTTCGGGATGCGGCTCGCTGGTCGAGCGCGACACCGACGGGGTCGTGTTGTTCGACATTGGCGGTGGCTCCTCCGAGATCGCCCTGATCGACGTTTCGCGCCATCGCTCGCCGCGGCTGGCGAATCATATCGTCTCGTGGACGTCGCTGCCGGTCGGGGTGGTTTCGCTCGCCGAGCGCTTCGGCGGCCGCACGGTGACGCGCGAGATCTTTGCTGCGATGGTCGAGGATGTTGCCACCCGCCTGCGTTCGTTCGACGGGCGCGACCGCCTGGCCCATGTCGTGTCGAGCCCGAAATTCCACCTGCTGGGCACCTCGGGCACGGTCACCACGCTCGCCGGCGTGCATCTCGAACTCGACCGCTACGACCGCCGCCGCGTCGACGGACTGTGGATGGACGGAACCAGCGTCGACCGCATGGTCGAAAAAGTGCTCGGCTGGGATTTCCAGCAGCGCGTGGCCAATCCCTGCATCGGCGCCGACCGCGCCGACCTGGTCCTGGCCGGCTGCGCCATCCTGGAAGCGATTCGGGCGGTCTGGCCGTCGGAACGGCTGCGCGTCGCCGATCGTGGCTTGCGCGAGGGCATTTTGAGCGAATTGATGGCCGACGACGGCGTGTGGCGCCGCAACTGGCGGAACGGACAGCGTACATGACCAAGAAACCAAAACCAGCGGTAGGAGCGGGCGCGACGCGCGTGCTGCGCACCAAGATCAAGAAGAAGCACGGCCTCAAGGAATCGTCGCGCCGCTGGCTCGAGCGCCATATGAACGACCCCTACGTCCAGCGCTCGAAGGCCGACGGCTACCGCTCGCGCGCCGCCTATAAGCTGATCGAGATCGACGACAAACATCATCTGTTGAAGACGGGCATGAAGGTCATCGACCTCGGTGCCGCACCCGGTGGCTGGTGCCAGGTGGCGGCCGCCCGCACCAACTCGACGGCGGAAAAGCCGCATGTCGTCGGCATCGACTATCTCGAAATGGATGCGGTGCCCGGAGCGCCCGTGCTGCTGATGGATTTCCTCGACGATGCCGCCCCGGCACGCCTGTCCGAGGCGCTCGGCGGCGCGCCTGATCTGGTGCTGTCCGACATGGCGGCGCCGACGACGGGGCACCGGCGCACCGATCACATCCGCACCATGCATCTCTGCGAGGTTGCTGCCGATTTCGCCATTTCGGTACTGAAGCCCGGTGGCCATTTCCTGGCCAAGACCTTCCAGGGTGGCACCGAGGCAGAGCTGCTGACCCTGCTCAAGCAGAATTTCCGCACCGTCCATCACGTCAAGCCACCGGCCTCGCGCGATGAATCGGCCGAGCTCTATTTGCTTGCCAAGGATTTCAAGGGCAGGTCCGAGCCTGACGCCTCATAGCTGCTGCGGCTCGTCGGCCTCGTGCTGACGCAGGCGGTGGCCGGAAACCGAGCCGCCGGCATCGGCCGCCATGCGTGCGTACATGAAAGCCGGCAGTCCCGAAATCAGTGCGACTGTCAGGAACGCGAAGGTGAAGCCGGCCCCGCCGATCGCCTGGCCGGTGGCCAGCGACCATATTTCGAGCGCGCCGCCGCCGACTGCCACGCCGAGCGCCACCGAGGTCTGCTGGGCAACGGCCGAGATGGCGGTTGCCTGGCCGCTCTGGGCGGTCTCGATGTCGGCAAAGACCAGCGCGTTCGACGAGGTGAAGAACAAGGACCGCAGGAAACCTGACAGGAACAGCACCAGAAGGATCACGAGATAGGGCGTCTGGGATGTGAACAGCGCATTGGCCGCCATCAGGCCGGCTGAAACCACCGAAGCGACCGTCAGCACCGTGCGGAACCCCATGCTCTTCAGGATCTTCGGCGCGACGAACTTCATCGACAGCGCTCCCGCTGCGGTGGCGAAGGTGATCATGCCCGACTGGAATGGCGACAGCCCGAAGCCGAGCTGGAACAGCAGCGGCAAGAGGAACGGCGCCGCGCCGACACCGACGCGGAACAGCGAGCCGCCGACAATCGCCGTGCGGAAGACCGGATTGGCGAAGAGTTTGAGTTCAAGCAGCGGGTAGGGCGTCCGGCGTGCGTGGCGGATGTAGAGCAGCGCTGCGGTAAGGCCAACGGCAATGGTGACGACGCCGACGACAGGCGGCAGCGCCGGCAAGCTGACCACCGACAGGCCGAAGACCACGCCTGAGGCAGCGATGGCCGACAGGAAGAAGCCGGGCACGTCGATCGGTCGCGTTGCCTCCGGCGCAATCTCGGGCAGGAAGCGCCCCGACAGCCAGATGCCCAGCGCGCCGATAGGAATGTTGATCAGGAAAATCCAGTGCCAGGCGAAGAAGGTGGTGATGAAGCCGCCGACCGGCGGGCCGATGAGCGGACCGACGAGTGCTGGGATGGTTAGCGTTGCCATTGCCGCCACCAGGCCGCTCTTTTCGGTGGTGCGGACCAGAACCAGCCGCGCTACCGGCGTCATCATCGAACCGCCCATGCCTTGCAGGAAGCGCGCGAGCACGAATTCGCCGAGCGACCCCGAGATGGCGCAGGCGACCGAACCCAGCATGAAAACGCCGATGGCGACGCGGAAGACCAGCTTGGCGCCGAAACGGTCGGCCATCCAGGCGCTGATCGGGATGAATATGGCGAGCGAAACGAGATAGGCCGTCAGCGCCAGCTTGAGCGCGATCGGGCTCGTGCCGATGTCGGTCGCGATCGCCGGCAGCGAGGTGGCGATGACGGTCGAGTCCATGTTCTCCATGAACAGGGCGACGGCAAGGATGAGCGGGGTGGTTCTGTTCACGGACTTTCCGCAGTGGCGTCTGCATCTGCCGGCAGCCAGGCCGCCGTCCGATCCGACCGTTAACATGGATGCGGCAGCCTGTCCGCAGCCAACACATGCGGCCCGTGCGGTCCAGTCGGCACGATGAAATCGCCTCCGTGTCAATTGCGCCTCAAGCTGCGCTTTTCATCGGCTCGAAGACGTGGTACCAGCCACCGCCAATCCTGAAAGGGAAAAGACGAGTCGGCGCTGCATACCAACTGGTTCCAGCGTCCTTTTACGTATTCCGAGGTTGGCCATGGCAAAAATCATTGAATCCTCCACCGGCGCTCTGGCGCTGACCTTCGACGACGTGCTGTTGCAGCCCGGCCATTCCGAGGTGATGCCCGGCGAAACCGACATCAGCACCCGCATTGCCGGCGATATAGATCTCAACGTGCCGATCATTTCGGCGGCCATGGACACGGTGACTGAAGCCCGCCTGGCGATTGCCATGGCCCAGGCCGGTGGCATCGGTGTGATCCATCGCAACTTTACCCCGGCCGAACAGGCCGAGCAGGTCCGCCAGGTCAAGAAGTTCGAATCGGGCATGGTGGTCAATCCGGTCACCATCGGCCCGGACGCCACGCTGGCCGACGCACTCACCTTGATGCGAACCCACGGCATTTCGGGCATTCCGGTCGTCGAAAATGGCGGCGCCGGTGGCCAGAAGACCGGCCGCCTGGTCGGCATCCTGACCAACCGCGATGTGCGCTTCGCTTCCGACCCGGCGCAGAAGGTCTATGAGCTGATGACGCGCGAGAACCTGATCACCGTCAAGGAAACGGTCGAGCAGGACGAGGCCAAGCGGCTGCTGCACCAGCACCGCATCGAAAAGCTGCTCGTCGTCGACAAGCACGGCAATTGCGTCGGCCTCATCACCGTCAAGGACATGGAGAAGTCGCAGCTCAACCCGAACGCGTCCAAGGATGCGCAGGGACGTCTGCGCGCCGCGGCTGCCACCAGCGTCGGCGATGACGGCTTCGAGCGTGCCGAGCGGCTGATCGACGCCGGCGTCGACCTGCTCGTCATCGACACCGCCCATGGCCATTCCCAGCGCGTCCTCGATGCGGTGGCGCGGGCCAAGAAGATTTCCAACTCCATCCGCATCATGGCGGGCAACATCGCCACCGCCGACGGCGCCCAGGCGCTGATCGACGCGGGCGCCGACGCCGTCAAGGTCGGCATCGGGCCGGGCTCGATCTGCACCACGCGTATCGTCGCCGGTGTCGGCGTGCCGCAGTTGTCGGCCATTATGTCGGCCGTCGAGGTGGCACAGAAGGCCGGCGTGACCGTCATCGCTGACGGCGGCATCAAGTATTCGGGCGATCTCGCCAAGGCTCTGGCCGCTGGCGCCGGTGCGGCCATGATCGGCTCGCTTCTCGCCGGTACCGAAGAGAGCCCGGGCGAGGTCTACCTGCACCAGGGCCGCTCGTTCAAGGCATATCGCGGCATGGGTTCGGTGGGCGCCATGGCGCGCGGCTCGGCCGACCGCTACTTCCAGGCCGAGGTTCGCGACACGCTCAAGCTGGTTCCCGAAGGCATTGAGGGCCAGGTGCCTTACAAGGGCCCTGTCGGCGGCGTCCTGCACCAGCTCGCCGGCGGCCTCAAGGCTGCGATGGGATATGTCGGCGGGCGTAATCTTGCCGACTTCCGCGAGCGCGCCACTTTCGTGCGCATCTCCAATGCCGGCCTGCGCGAGAGCCACGCCCACGACGTGACCATCACGCGCGAAAGCCCGAACTACCCCGGCGGCATGTGAGCCCAATGATCGTGCGGCTGCGGCGTCACGCGGCTGCGCTAAGCGTCGTCACTGCGGCAGTATTCGCCGCAATGACGCTGCTGGAGTTCTTCTATTTCCGCAGCTTGAGCGGCGGCCTGCCGTCGCTCGATCTGCGTTTCTGGGGGTTCTCCGACAGCGAAGGCTTTGCCTGGATTGCGGCTCTCGGCCGGCCGGGCGCCGAGATCATTCTCGTCTGGCACTACCTGACCTTCGACCTGGTCTTCCCAGCGCTGCTTTCGGCGACGCTGGTCAGCCTGATCCTGAAGGCCGGCGACAGGCTGCCGCGTTTCGCTGGCCTTTCGGAGACGATGCGCTCGGTCGCAGCACTAGCGTTGGTGCTGCCCTATACGATTGCCGACTATGCCCAGAACATCGTCGTGGCGCGGATCCTCGCCGACCCGCCATCGGCGGGAGCCAGGTCGATGGCGCTCGCCTCCGGCCTGATCGTCGCCAAGTTTGCGTTTCTGGCTGTATCGGTCGCGGTCGTCGCAACCTTTGTACTTGCGGGCTTGCGAAGCGTCAGGCGATCACCAGCCACCGGCGACCGCAAGGTACGCTGATCGGCTATAGCCGAATGGACAATTTCTGTTTCTTGTCGATGTCCGATGCGTCGATGAGTTCGAGGTATTGCGCAAGCAGCCCACGCAGGGCTTCCCCCTTGGTGCCCTCGTCGTGGTCTTCCTTGGCAGCGTCCCTGGCGATGCCGGACAGGTCCAGTTCCATCTCGGGGGCATCCTGGCCAGTTGCCGGGGACGACACGGTTTCGCTCATCCCGCTTAGGGCCTGGACTATTGCCAAGGCCGCCTGCGAACTGTCCGTGCCGGACGTGTCCTTGCCGGCCTGAATTTCCTCGAGGGCGTCTCTGATCTTCTCGGGAATGGCTGCTGCTTCGTCGAGCTTTTCCTTCGCTTCGGCTGTCCGGACAGCCTTCAGGTCCTCGGCAATCGTTTCCTTGTCGACGACGTCGATTGAAGACCCTTTTTGGTCGGCGAGGGTCTCTTCGACCGACTTGGCCCCGGACGTTGCCGCTTCCAAGCGCTGCGAAACCTTGCTGCCGGCCTGGCCGGCAAGGCCTTCCGACACCGCGTCATACACCCTCCGCGCGGCGTCGCTTTCCGGTTCCGCGAATGCCTTGAACAGATCGACTGCGCTCATCCCGTCCAGACGGAAGCCTGCCGCATCCTCCAGCGCCTTTCTGAGGTCGCCGTCGCCTGCCAGAAATTCGGTCTTGAATTTCTCCAGGACGAGTTTGGCAACAGCCCGGAAGGTAACGCCGTTCTCGCCGGGTTTCGGGATCCGGAAGTCGTCCCCCGAACCGACGCCGACATTCTTGATCAGCGCTTCTTCACGCCACTTGTTGCCGGCTTCGACGGCTTTGGGGTCGCCGTCGCTGCCCACACCCAGCTTGTCGTTGAGAAAGTCGACGGCCCTCTCGACCATCGAGAACATCACTTCCATCGGCGTCAGGCTGATGCCGAAGTAATACTCGTTGATGGCCTGCATGTCTTTCGGGCGGGCCGGCGCAGTCTGGGCCATGTCGCCGAGCGGCTTCATGCCCCCCGCAGCCTGCGCATCCTCGCGCATTGCGCGTTCACGGGCATAGGTTCCGGCTTGGATGACTGCTAGAGCAGGTTGGTAGCGATTGGCGGTTGCAGGGAGCATCATGTTTCGGTCGACCATTGAACTGCTGCAGCACAGTTTCGATCATGATCCGTAAATTCTCCATTAAGCAGAAATGGAGTGCAGCAATTGATGGTCAGATTAGTCGATCATTTTTCTTGAGGTTATGCTTGTGAACCAGACCGCTATTTTCTGGCCGATGCTCTCGCAGGTTCTTTTGGTCTACATCGTCTATGTCGTGCTGGGCCTGCGGCGCAGGCAGGCGGTGCGTGCCGGCGAGGCGCGTGTGAACCAGTTCAAGACACGCGTCGCCGAGCCGGAGTTGAGCGTCACCGCCGCCAACAACACCAGCAACCAGTTCGAACTGCCGGTGCTATTCTACACAGCGTGCCTGGCACTCTACGTGACCGACGGCGCGTCATTTGTCAGTGTCGGGCTGGCCTGGCTGTTCGTGGCGACACGTTATGCGCACGCGTGGGTTCACCTGACCGCCAACCGGGTCAGGCTTCGCAGCCTGGCCTTCATTCTGGGCTGGCTGGTACTTGGGCTGCTGTGGATCTGGTTCGCGCTGCATCTTGCCGGCGCGGTCTGAGCCGCGCCGATCAGGCCGTTCAGGCTTCGATCTCGAACACTGCGATCTTGCGCTTGTCGAAACGGATGGCGATTTCGCCGCGCACCAGCTTGAGAGCGGTTTCGCCGAACACCGAGCGGCGCCAGCCCTGAAGGGCAGGGACGTCGGCGGCCTCACCTTCGGCGGCGATACGGTCGATGTCGTCGCCCGAAGCAAGCACCTTGGGCGCCACGCCTTCTTTTTCCGAGACCAGGCGCAGCAGCACCTTGAGCAGTTCGGCGGCCGCGCTCGAGCCCTCAGGTGGCTGGAAGGTCTTGGGCAGCTTGGGCATCTGGTCGCGCGGTATTTCGAGCGCCGCGTTGACAACGGCTAGCAGGGCGGTTGCCGACGAGGAGCGCTCCCAGCCCTTGGGCGTGGTGCGCAGCCGCGACAGCGCCGTGGTGTCGCGCGGCGCCTGCTGGGCGATCTCGTAGATCGCGTCGTCCTTGAGCACGCGCCCGCGCGGCACGTTGCGTTCGCGCGCCTCGCGCTCGCGCCAGGCGGCGACGGCCTGCACGATGGCCAGTTCCTGCGGTTTGCGCAGGCGCATCTTCAGCCGCTTCCAGGCGTCTTCCGGGTGCGGATCGTAGGTTGCCCGCGAGGTCAGCACTTCCATCTCTTCGTTCAGCCAGTGCGCGCGGCCTTCGCGCTCGAGCTCTGTGACGAGATGTTGGTAGACATCGATCAGGTGGGTGACGTCGGCCAGCGCATATTCGAGTTGCTTTTCCGACAGCGGCCTGTGGCGCCAGTCGGTGAAGCGCGATGACTTGTCGATGCGGCCGCCGGTGACCTTCTGGACGATCTGCTCGTAGGAGACGCTGTCGCCGAAGCCGCAGACCATGGCCGCCACCTGCGTGTCGAAAACAGGGTGAGGGATCAGTCCGCCGAGATGGAAGACGATTTCGATGTCTTGCCGCGCGGCATGGAAGACCTTGGTCACGGCCTCGTTGGCCATCAGGTCGAAGAACGGCTTGAGGTCGAGCCCAGGCGCCAGCGGATCGACCAGCGCCGAAACGCCAGGCGCTGCCATCTGGATCAGGCAGAGCTCGGGCCAGAAAGTGGTTTCGCGAATGAACTCGGTGTCGACCGTGACGAAGTTGGATTTTTCGAGAGCGGCAACGGCGGTATCGAGTTCGTCCTGGGTCGTTATTACATGCATAATATTGCTTTTATCAGAACGCGTTGTCTTTCCATTTCAGTCGAGCGGGCATTCGTCAAGCGATTGCCGCATCCGGAGAGGAAGTCTAGTCGGCATCCGAACCATTCGTTGGGCCATTTCGCCCGGCTAGGCGGGCGAAAATCGGCGACGTCCGCAGCAAGGCGATGAAGCGGCCGCGCCGGCCGGCCGGCACCGGCGAGCGCGATCCCATGCGATAAACGATAACCGCCACGAACGCGACGTAGACGGCTGCGCTGAAACTGAAAAGCGCATGTGGTCCAAACTGTTCCATGACGATCGAGGCCACTAACGGACCCGCGATCGCGCCGACCGAGTAGAACAGCATCAGTGCGGCGTTGATCAGCACGAACTCGCCCTTTTCCGCCCGGTCGTTGGCGTGCGCCGCCGACAGCGAATAGAGCGGCATGGCGAACGAGCCGAAGATGAAGATCAGTACGAAGTTGGCCAGCGGCGAATTGCCTGCAAGGAAAACCAGCATCAGCGCCGAGGTCATCGCGCCGACGGTGGTGACAAGCAGCACCTTGCGGCGATCCCACAGGTCGGACATGTAGCCGAGGGGGTACTGGACCAGCGCGCCGCCGATGATGCCGACACTGACGAAGGTGACGACGTCGGTGACCGACAGGCCTATCTGTTCGGCGTAGATCGGGCTCAGCGTCCGGAACGCGCTGTTGGTGACGCCGACGAAGATGCAGCCGATGCTACCGAGCGGCGAGATGCGCCAGGCGCGCTTCAAGTCGAGCTTGACGTCCTCCGGCGGCGTCGGGTTGGAGCGGTCGCCGAGCGACACCGGCACCAGCGACAGCGTGATCATGATCGACATGATGGCGAAGATGGTGAAGCCGCCGGCGCCGAACACCGGGATCATGAACTGCGCGCCGGTCACCGAAGCGATGTCGATGATGCGGTAGATGGCGAGCACTCGGGCCCTGTCATGGTTGGAGACGCCCGAGTTGAGCCAGCTCTCCATCACCGTGAACAGCCCGGCGAAGCAGAAGCCCGTGGCGAAACGGATGAGCGACCACATCACCGGGTCGATGACCAGCACCAGCATCAATGTTGCGGCGGCAGCGATGGCTGCCAGCGCCGCGAAGGCCCGGACATAGCCGACGGCCTTCATGATGCGGGTGATGAAGATACAGCCGAGCAGGAACCCCATGAAGTAGAAGGTGCCCATCAGCCCGATGGTCGATGCCGAAAAGCCCTCCTGCGCCCCGCGCAACGCAATCAAGGTGCTTTGCAGGCCGTTGCCGCCGAGCAGGATGCCGGCGGTGATCAGAAGCGGGATGAGGGGACGTATGGAGGACATTCGGCAACGCGAGAAAAGGTGAGTTGGCTATAGTTAGGCCATTCGGTCAATGCCAGTTGGCCACTGGCGCGACATATTCCGCCGGCTGCGCCAACGTGTCGAGCGCCGAGACGGTTAGCTTGCGCGCCTGTCGTCCCGACGGATGGCGAGAGCGGGAGCTGATGATGACGACACTGACGGTCAGCACGAGCATCGATCGGGAGACAGCACAGCTGATCGGCGAAGGCCTGAACGCCTACAACTACGAGACGGCGGGGCCCCACAATGAGCAGGATTTGTGGATCGTCGCGCGCGACGAGGACGCTTCGCTCGCTGGCGGATTGAAGGGCTCGTCCGAATATTCGTGGCTTTTCGTGGAATGGCTCTGGATCAGCTCGAAACATCGCAACCGGGGTCTCGGCGTGCAGTTGCTTGGCAGGGCCGAAGAGGTCGCCAGGCAAAGGGGTTGCGTCGGCGTTCATCTCGATTCGTACACCTTTCAGGCGCCGGAGTTTTACAAGCGGCTGGGCTATGAGGAGTTCGGCCGTATCGATGACTATCCGGCAGGCCATTCGCGCGTCTGGCTGAAGAAGCGCCTTTAACTGGTGCGTTCTGCGTAGCGGAACCGCCCGAACCGGTGGCTTTACCTTGACAAAACCGGGCACCCATGCGCTTTTCCCGCCAAATTTCGGCCCGGGCGCATCGGACGCCTCGACGCCGTATGACAACAGCCCGAACCGGAATATTTGCCATGCACCGTTACCGCAGCCACACCTGCGCTCAATTGAGGAAATCCGACGTCGGTTCCGCCGTCCGCCTGTCCGGCTGGGTGCATCGCGTGCGAGATCACGGCGGCCTGCTGTTCATCGACATGCGCGACCACTACGGCCTGACCCAGATCGTCGCCGATCCCGATTCGCCGGCCTTCAAGGTCGCCGAGACCGTCCGTGGCGAGTGGGTCATCCGCGTCGATGGCGAGGTCAAGGCGCGCATGGCCGAGGCCGTCAACGGCAACCTGCCAACCGGTGAGATCGAGGTTTTCGCCGGCGAGATCGAGGTCTTGTCGCAGTCCAAGGAATTGCCGCTGCCGGTGTTCGGCGAACCCGAATACCCCGAGGACATCCGTCTCAAGTATCGCTTCCTCGACCTGCGCCGCGAGACGCTGCACAAGAACATCGTGGCCCGCACCAAGATCATCGCCGAAATGCGCGCGCGCATGACCGATGAGGGTTTCACCGAGTATTCGACGCCGATCCTGACGGCATCGTCGCCTGAAGGTGCACGCGACTTCCTGGTGCCTTCGCGCATCCATCCGGGCAAGTTCTTCGCCCTGCCGCAGGCACCGCAGCAGTACAAGCAGCTTCTGATGGTCGCCGGCTTCGATCGCTATTTCCAGATCGCGCCTTGCTTCCGCGACGAAGACCCGCGCGCCGACCGCCTGCCGGGCGAATTCTACCAGCTCGACCTCGAAATGAGCTTCGTGACCCAGGAAGACGTCTGGAACACGATGGAGCCGGTGATGCGCGGCGTGTTCGAGAAGTTTGCCGACGGCAAGCCGGTGACGCAGCAGTTCCGCCGCATTCCTTACGACACCGCGCTGCGCACCTATGGCACCGACAAGCCTGACTTGCGCAACCCGATCGAGATCCAGGCCGTCACAGAGCATTTCGACGGTTCGGGCTTCAAGGTGTTCGCAGGCATGATCGCCGCCAACCCGAAGGTCGAGGTCTGGGCCATCCCGGCCAGGACCGGTGGTTCGCGCGCATTCTGCGACCGCATGAACTCCTGGGCCCAGGGCGAGGGCCAGCCGGGTCTCGGCTACATCTTCTGGCGCAAGGAAGGCGACAAGCTCGAAGGCGCTGGTCCCATCGCCAAGAATATCGGTGAAGAGCGCACCGAGGCGATCCGCCAACAGCTTGGCCTGTCGGATGGTGACGCCGCTTTCTTCGTTGCCGGCGATCCCAAGAAGTTCGTCTCGTTTGCCGGTGCTGCCCGCACCCGCGCCGGCGAGGAGCTGAACCTCGTCGACCGCGAGCGTTTCGAGCTGTGCTGGATCATCGACTTCCCGTTCTACGAATGGCTGGAAGACGAAAAGAAGATCGATTTCGCCCACAACCCGTTCTCGATGCCGCAGGGCGGCCTGGATGCGTTGAACAACCAGGACCCGCTCACCATCAAGGCCTATCAGTACGACATGGTCTGCAACGGCTTCGAAATCGCATCCGGTTCGATCCGAAACCAGTTGCCCGAGCTGATGGTCAAGGCGTTTGAGCTGACCGGCAAGTCGCGTGAAGAGGTCGAGGAGCAGTTCGGTGGTCTCTACCGCGCCTTCCAGTACGGCGCCCCGCCGCATGGCGGCATGGCTGCGGGCGTCGACCGCGTGATCATGCTTCTTGTCGGTGCGAAGAACCTGCGTGAAGTGACGCTGTTCCCGATGAACCAGCAGGCGCAGGACTTGCTGATGAATGCGCCTGCCGAAGCCTCGCCGCAGCAGCTGCGCGAGCTGTCGCTGCGCGTCGCCGTGGCCAAGAAAGAAGCTTAAGAGGCCCGCGCAAGCGACTCTTTCGATTCAACAAAAAAGCCCGGCATCGCTGCCGGGCTTTTTCCGTTTGGCCGTCTTGCCAAGGATCAATCCTGGTTGGCCGTAACCGTCAGGCCGAGCGTCTTGGGCAGTTCCTTGGGGTTGGACATGCCGCTGGCCGCCAGCAGGGCGAACGGAACCGGCGAGGCGGGCTTGGCTGCGATCTCAAGCGACTTGGGGTTGTCGAGATAGGCGGTCACGGCTGCCGTCACCTGCGCTGCCAGTTCCGGATTGTTGAGTTCCATCAGCATGAACGGCACGATCGCCTTGGCCTGGTTGGCGATGTCCTTGGCTGACATGCCCTGCTGCTTGCCGATATATTCGAGAACCTTGTTGGTCACCGAATCGTCGTCGAAGCGCACGGTCGCACCGTTGAAGGTGAGCTGCTGCATCAGGCCGAGCATGGCGAGGCCCTGAGCCGAGTTGTCGGTGCCTTCCGGCTGGTCGGCCATCTTCTTCTGCAGGTCCTGCACCGACTTGAGGAAATCGACGGTGTAGCCGCCGAGGTCGAAGGTCATGCCGAGTGTACCGGCGTCGTCGACGGTGATGTCGTAGTTCGACAGCGCCATGCGGCCGTCGGTCGGCTGCCAGGTGCCAGCCAGCTGAAAGTCGCCGCTGATGTTCTGGTAGCCGAGCGCGTCGATCGCAGCCTTCGACTGCGGGTCTTCGACGAGGCTGAGGTCGGCGGTGAATTTCTCTGCCGAACCGGTGAATTCCATGGCGTTGCCGTCGGCCGGAGGCGTCACCTCCGCCGCGAAGTTGGTCATCTGGAAGGCTTGCTTGTCGCCGATCTTGACGCTGACGTTGTCGAGATTGGCGGTCTCGTACATCAGGAACGATGCCAGCGGATCGGTCGAGCCTTCGGCCGGCAGCGACACATTGCCGATGGTCAGCGGGCTGACATCGACCTTGGTGGTACCTTCGGTGAGGCTGTAGGCCTCTGTGCTGAGGGTCTCGATCTTGTAGCCGCCATTCTCCTCGGTAATGCCGCCAAGCGTGACCTTGCCGACGGAAACCGGCTTGTCTTCCCCGGCCATCGCGATGCTTGTCCCTTCAAGCACGGTCTCGGAGGCGTCGCCCGACACGCTGGTCCAGCTGAGCGTCAGGTTCTGGGCTGCCAGGACGGCCTTGAGCCTTTCGGCTACCGCGGTCGCGTCCTGGGCCAGTGCTGCATTGAGCGGAAGCGTGAAGAGAAAGGTCGATAGAGCGAGCTTGCTGAATGCAGAGCGGTATTGCGTCATCATGGTTCCCTGAGACTTGTGAGGAATCGTTCACGCCATATCCTGTCCGTCAGGAACTGGACTGGAAAAAGGCATTCTCGCCACATTGGCCGCAATTCGGCGCAAAAGGCAATCGCTGCAATGCAACACGCGCAAAAATGGTGAACGGCAAGATGATCGCGCAATTGCTACTTTAGCGAGCGCAAAAATTTGTCTCATCCGGGCGACTGTGTCGCCCCTTGCTTTTGCCGATAAGGCTTGTCGCGAATCACCCGTTCCGCTAGTCCAAACCCATGGGAAAAGGGCTTTTGCCGCCTGGAAATGACGGTGGCGACAATATTGAACCGGTCGACCTGAAGAAGGCGCTCGAAGAGCGCTATCTGGCCTATGCGCTGTCGACCATCATGCACCGGGCCTTGCCGGATGTGCGCGACGGACTGAAGCCGGTCCATCGCCGCATCATGCATGCCATGCGGCTGCTGCGGCTCAATCCCGACCAGGGTTTCGCCAAATGCGCCCGTATCGTCGGCGAGGTGATGGGCAAGTTCCACCCGCATGGCGACCAGTCGATCTACGACGCGCTGGTGCGTCTGGCGCAGGATTTCTCCGTCCGCTACCCCCTCGTCGACGGGCAGGGCAATTTCGGTAACATCGACGGCGATAGCGCCGCGGCCATGCGTTACACCGAAGCGCGCATGACCGAGGTCTCGGTGTCGTTGCTCGAGGGCATCACCGAGGACGCCGTCGATTATCGCCCGACCTACAACGAGGAAGACGAAGAACCTGTCGTCCTGCCGGGCGCGTTCCCCAATCTGCTTGCCAACGGCTCGTCCGGCATCGCCGTCGGCATGGCGACCTCGATCCCGCCGCACAATGCCGCAGAGCTGTGCAGCGCTGCCCTCTACCTCATCGACAATCCCGACGCTTCAGTTACCGACCTGATGACCTCGCCGGGCGAATGGGATCGCATCAAGGACGATCCAGAGCTGCGCCTGAACTGCAAGGTGCGCGGCCCCGATTTCCCCACCGGCGGCAGTGTCGATGATGACTGGGCTTCCATCGTCAACGCCTACGAGACCGGGCGTGGCGGCTTCCGCATGCGCGCCATGTGGCAGCAGGAGGATCAGGGCAGGGGCACCTGGAACCTCGTTGTCACTGAAATCCCCTATGGTGTGCAGAAGTCGCGTTTGATCGAAAAGATCGCCGAGCTTTTGATCGCCCGCAAGCTGCCGCTGCTCGAAGACATCCGCGACGAAAGCGCCGAGGACATTCGTGTCGTACTCGTGCCCAAGAGCCGTACGGTCGACCCGGGCCTGTTGATGGAATCGCTGTTCAAGCTCACCGAGCTCGAGAGCCGGTTCCCGCTCAACATGAACGTGCTGTCACGCGGCAAGGTGCCGAACGTGCTGTCGCTCAAGAGCGTGTTGCGCGAATGGCTGGACCATCGCCGCGAGGTGCTGGTTCGTCGATCGAAGTTCCGCCTCGGCGAAATCGAGAAGCGCCTTGATATTCTCGGCGGCTATCTCATTGCCTACCTCAACATCGACGAGGTGATCCGCATCATCCGTGAGGAGGATGAGCCCAAGCGGGTGATGATGGCGCGCTGGGATCTGACCGATACCCAGGCCGAAGCCATCCTGAACATGCGCCTGCGGGCCCTGCGCAAGCTCGAGGAATTCGAGATCCGCAAGGAGTTCGACGCGCTCAGCACCGAGAAGAAGCAGATCGAAGCGCTGCTCGCTTCCGATGCCAAGCAGTGGTCGACGATCAAGTGGGAAGTGAGCGAGGTCCGCAAGCACTACGGTCCCGAAACCGAGCTCGGCCGTCGCCGCACCGTCTTTGCCGAAGCCCCCGACCACGACCTCACCGACATCGCGCACGCGATGATCGAGAAGGAGCCGGTCACGGTCGTCGTCTCGGAGAAGGGCTGGCTGCGAGCGATGAAGGGGCATCTGGCCGACTTCGGGCAGCTCACCTTCAAGGAAGGCGACAGCCTCAAGCTGGCCCTCCACGCCCAGACGACCGACAAGATCCTGGTCTTCACGACAGGCGGCAAGTTCTACACCATTGGCGCTGACCGCCTGCCGGGCGGCCGTGGCCATGGCGAGCCGATCCGCATCATCGTCGACATGGACAACGACCAGGACATCGTCACCGCCTTCGTCCATGAGCCCAAGCGCAAGCTGCTGCTGGTCAGCCACGAGGGCAATGGCTTCACGGTTCCCGAGGAAGAGGTTGTCGCCAACACCCGCAAGGGCAAGCAGGTGATGAACGTCAAGACGCCGGATGAAGCCAAGCGCTGTATCGCGCTTGCGGGTGATCATCTCGCCATCGTCGGCGAGAACCGGAAGATGCTGGTGTTCCCGCTCGAGCAGATCCCCGAGATGACGCGCGGCAAGGGCGTCAGGCTGCAGAAGTACAAGGATGGCGGCGTGCTCGACGTGAAGACCTTCACGATGGAGAGCGGCTTGAGCTGGCTGGATTCCGCAGACCGAACCTTCACCCGGTCACGAGAGGAACTGGTCGAGTGGATCGGAACGCGCGCCACGGCCGGACGCATGGTGCCGAAAGGCTTCCCACGCACCGGCCGCTTTGGCTAGCGTCTCGAATGCGGCAGTGCGGCAAAGTTTTCGTGCGCTGCCTCGCATAAGCCTCTATGATCTTCCCATCGGCGTCGTAAAGCGGCGCCGGGTGTCCAATCGGGTCCACTTCAGGGCCGAGGAGATCAAGGCCCTTGAAAGTGACTGAATCCCGCAAACCGGAGCGAGAGCCGAGGCTGTTCGGCCCGTCCCAGCCGATGCGCGCGGCCCTTGTGCCGCCCTTGTCGGCGGCGCGCTGGCTGCTGGTGCTGATCGTTGCCGCAGGCATCTATTTCTTTCACGGCTTCCTGGTCCCTGTTCTGGCCGCACTCGTCATCGCATTCGCCAGCTGGCCGCTCTATCGAAGGCTTCTTGCGGCGGTTGACGGCAACAGGACTGTCGGTGCGACGCTGGCGCTCCTGTTCATCGTTGCCTTCCTGGTGGTGCCGATCTCCTTTGCCGCGACCTATGCGGTCAATGAGATCCGCGAGTGGTTCGGCTGGGCGCTCGAGACCAACCGCCATGGCGCAGCGACGCCGGAATGGATCAACAATCTCCCGGTCGTCGGCGAATGGCTCAACGAGCAATGGACCCGCTATGTTGGTCATCCCGGTTCCATCGGTGAACTGATCCAGCTCGTCAGCGGCGCCAATATCGGCAGCATCTACCGCGGCGTGCTTGCTGCCGGTGGCAGCGCCTTCGGTATCATGCTGACGCTGCTGTTCATGCTGATCGCCCTGTTCTTCACCTATCGCGACGGCGAATCCTTCGTCGCGCAGCTCGACCGGCTGGGCGAGCGTATCCTGCCGATGCGCTGGGAGCGCATCTCGCGCGTCGTTCCCAAGACGATCAGCGCCACCGTCATGGGCATGACGGTGATCGCCATAGGTGAGGGCGTCGTTCTTGGCTTGGCCTACTGGGTCGCCGGTGTTCCCTCGCCGGTCACGCTCGGCGTCATCACCGGGTTCATGGCGCTCATTCCTGGCGGGGCGCCTTTGTCGTTCACGCTGGTCTCGGTCTATCTGGTTGCCAGTGGCTCGCCAGTCGCTGGTGTGGCGCTGTTTTGCTGGGGCTCAATCGAACTCTTCATCGTTGACAAGACGCTGAGGCCAAGGCTGGTCGGAGGGCCCATCAAGCTGCCCTTCTTGCCGACCTTTTTCGGTCTCATCGGCGGCGTCAAGACGATGGGCCTGCTCGGCCTGTTCATCGGCCCGGTGCTGATGGCGCTGCTGGTCGCGATCTGGCGCGAATGGATTCGCGAGATCGAGCTGAACGACGAGGCGGCGGCGATTGCGGCCAACGTGCTGCCCGAAGCGGGGGCGCCGCGCACCATTGAAGCCGTCAGCGAGGGCCTGCCCCCGGCCAAGCGAACGCAGGCAGGCTAGGGGCCCTAGGCCTGCGCTTCATGCTGCCTGCTGAACTGCCGCGCTTGCCCTGCGCTTGCGGCTTTCCGAAAGCTGCCAGGCCGAGTGGGCGACGAGCGTGACGATCAGGATCGCTCCGCCGATCAGGCTGTTGTGTGTCGGCACCTCGGCAAAGATCATCCAGACCCAGATCGGCGCAAGCACCGTCTCGAGCAGGTAGAACATCGCCACTTCCGGGCCGGAAATGTATTTCGGGCCGTTGGCGAGACAGAAGAACGAGATCGGCATGATCACTGCGCCGTTGAAGATGATCCACCATGGCGCCTCAATCTGAAAGCCGGTTCTCGAGACCATGTAGGCGGCGAGCAGGCAGGGCAGGAGAACGCCGACGAGTGCCGTGAAGCCCATGTCCTTGCCGCTGGAACGCGAAATGGTAATGGCCGAGGCAATGCAGAAAGCCGAGACAACGGCCATCAGGTCGCCGAACAGGTGGCCGGTGCCGATCGAGCTGCCGACGATGATCAGCACGCCGCCGACCATGGCCAGCATGGCGAGCATGGTCACCGGGCGCGGCCACTCCCTGAGAAAAATCCACGACAACACAGCTGCAAACACGGTGTTGAAGGCCAGGATGAACACCAGGTTGGCCGTCGAGGTGTTGTATACGGCGGTGACGAACGCGATCGAGCCGATGCCGTAGAGGACGGCGACAACCAGCCCGGCCCGGCCAGGGATGAGTTGCGGCGCGTTGCGGCTGAACGAGCGCCAGACCAACCAGATGACGATGGCAGCCAGGAACGTCACGCCGCTCCGCATCAGCAGGATCGACCAGTGATTGCCGTCGGCGAGCTTGATCAGTGGAATGTCGACTGTCAGCGCCATACCGCCTATCGCAGTCAGCAACAGGCCCTTGGAATGATTGGAATGAGTGCTTGCCACGATTTTCCCTGCCAGATGGTCTACGGCAGCGTGGAAAACGGGCCGGACGTGCTCAGATGTCGCCTTCGAAGCGCTCCCAGCCTTTCATGCCGAGATGCTCCTGAGGGGTGAAGCGTACCTTATAGTTCATCTTGCGCGACCCATTGACCCAGTATCCAAGATAGACGTGGGGCAGGCCCATGGTGCGGGCGCGGGCAATATGATCGAGGATCATGAAGGTGCCAAGCGACCGTTCGTCCATTTCAGGATTGTAGTAGGAATAGACCATCGACAGGCCGTCGGCCATCTGGTCGGTCAGCGCCACGGCCATCAGTTCGCCCTGGCCCTGACCGGTAATGAAGGTGTCGGGGCCACGGCGGCGATATTCGATCACCTTGGTGTCGACATGGGTGTCCTCGACCATCATCGCGTAGTCGAGCACGGTCATGTCGGACATGCCGCCCCTGCGGTGGCGGGCGTCGAGATAGCTGCGGAACAGCGAATATTGTTCGGTCGAGGGCTCGGCGTCATGCATGGCGCCGACAATGTCGGAATTGCGCTCGATCACGCGGCGCATGTTGCGCGTCGCCTTGAATTCCTGGGCCAGGATGCGGACGGAGACGCACGCCCTGCAGGTTTCGCAGGCTGGCCGATAGGCGATGTTCTGCGAACGCCGGAAACCACCCTGGGTCAGCAGGTCGTTCATTTCCGGGGCCTTGTCGCCGACCAGATGGGTGAAGACCTTCCGCTCGAATTGCCCTTCAAGATAGGGGCATGGGGAAGGCGCCGTCAGGAAGAATTGCGGGGAATGGGTAGGATGCTGCGTCATCGAGCGTCAGGAAGACTCCCAATCAATGTTCCCTAGCTTGGCGCTACCCGCGAAAAATTCAACATGAATGTGGAGGTAAGTGGATTCTTTGCCTTCACATTTTGGCGCAAATGCCCGTTTTGACTCGGCGAATGGCAATTTCAGCTGTCGCTGCGGCTGACAACGGTGCCAAGCAGCAGGTCGTGCAGCGTGCGCTTGCGGTCGGAAAACAGCGAAACCAGCAGGACAAGTGGCGTCAAAACCACGTTGCCGGCCCAGAAAAGCACCGAATGCACGATGGCCAGGAGGCCGTCCACCGGCCTGCCGTCGAGGCGGTCGAGTCGGATGCCCATGATTCGCATGCCGGTAGTCGCCTGGTTCGGGCCGCCGAGGGTCGTCCAGACATAGAGCAGTGCCACTGCCGGGCCGAGGATGCCGAACAGCGCCCAGCCGAGGCCGAGCGTCAGGATCCCGAGAAAGAAGACGATGATGGCAAACGGAATCAGCAGCAGGCCGACGATCAGATAGTCGACCAGGAACGCCAGCACCCGGCGCGTCCGCACGCCGTCATAGGCGCGCGAGTCCTCCAGCCTGCTGGTGATGATTTCGCCGTCCAGAACGCGTGCGGTCATTGTGCCCTCGATAGGCGGGCAAGATTGCCCGCGCAGCTTTGCAAATGGGGAAATCGACACGCGAATTCAAGATTCGTCGGTGCCGAGGTCGGCTATCAGACGCTGAACGGCGCTGCGCAAGTTCGGTAGGTGGTCGGTAACCACCGCCCAAACGATTGGATCCGCAATCTTGTGATATTCATGTCTGAGCACGTTTCCGATCCCGCGAATCTGTTTCCACGGTACTTCTGGGGCACGTTCGAAGAGTTCGTCGGGCAAATGCCGTGCAGCTTCCGAGATGATTTCGATGCCGCGTTGCACGCCGTGCTTCAGCAGCCAGTTGTCCTGGAAGTCTTGAAGCGTCTTGTTGGCGGTCGCAGCCTCGATGCCATCGAGTGCATCGAGAATTTCTGCCAGGATGGGACCGATCTTGCGCCGGACCATCAGAACACGCGGATGGCTGAGCGTTCGATGTCGTCCCTGAGTTGCGGGTGCAGGCTGTCTCGGGTGGTCACGTCCACTTCGACGGCCATGGTCTCTTCCAGCAACTGCTTGATCCCGACCAGATTGATCAGCGAGAAGCGACGCCCCGGCTCGTAGTCGATGAAAAGGTCAAGGTCGCTGCCGGATGACTGCTCGTTCCGGGCGGTCGAACCAAACAGGTAAAGCGACGTCGCGCCCATGCTGCGGATAGCATCGGCGTTCTGTTGAAGTTTCCTGACCGCCTCGGACCTGTTCATGTAGGCAGGATATAGGAAATTCAGCGCGTGTTGTAGCTGAGGCGTCCGCCTCAGCCCTTCAGCATCTCAGCCACCTCGGGCGCGAAATAGGTCAGGATGCCGTCGCAGCCCGCGCGCTTGAAGGCGAGCAGGCTTTCCAGCATCGCCTTTTCGCCATCGATCCAGCCGTTGGCGCCAGCCGCCTTGATCATCGAGTACTCGCCCGACACCTGGTAGGCGAAGGTCGGCACGCGGAACTCGTCCTTCAGGCGGCGGATGATGTCGAGATAGGGCAGGCCCGGCTTGACCATCAGCATGTCCGCGCCTTCGGCGAGGTCTTGTTCGGCCTCGCGCACGGCCTCGTCCGAGTTGGCGTGATCGATGTAGTAGGTCTTCTTGTCGCCTTTGAGCAGGCCCTGCGTGCCAATCGCCTCGCGATAGGGGCCGTAGAAGGCGGAGGCGAACTTGGTCGCATAGGACATGATCGCCACGTCCTGGAAACCGTTGTCGTCGAGCGCGTCGCGGATGGCGCCGATGCGGCCGTCCATCATGTCGGAAGGCGCGATGATGTCGGAGCCTGCAGCCGCCTGCAGTACGGCGGCCGCAGCCACCTGGGCGACGGTCTCGTCGTTGACGATGGTGCCGCCGCGCAGGATGCCGTCATGGCCGTGGCTGGTGAACGGATCGAGCGCCACATCGGTGATGATGCCGATCTCGGGCACCGCCGCCTTGAATGCGCGGGTGGCGCGGTTGATCAGGTTGTCGGGTTCGAGGATATGCGCGCCGGTCTGGTCGCGCAGGCCCATTTCGACATTGGGGAAGGTGGCGATGGCCGGAATGCCGAGCTTGGCCGCACGTTCCGCTTCCTTGACCGCGAGATCGATTGACAGGCGGAACACGCCGGGCATCGCCGGAATGGCCTCGCGCCGGTTCTCGCCGTCGATGATGAAGATCGGCCAGATCAGGTCGTCGACGCTGAGGCGGTTTTCCTGCACGAGGCGGCGCGACCAGTCGGCCTTGCGCATGCGGCGCAGGCGCCGGCTGCCGGTGATTTCGTCGACGCTGCGTGCGCCGGCTGGCTTGGCTGGGGTGAACTTGTTCATCGCTCGTCTCCGGATTGTGCAGTTTTTAGCATGCCGATTTGCCCAAGACCAAGGTGCAGGATGGGACCTGCGGCATTGACGCACCCACGCGCAGCACATTAGCTCTGCAGGCGGTTTCGATGTGAGGGAATCTCTTGGACATGGATTTTGGCGGCGGCGATGAAATCCGTTTCGAGCGGACCGGCAGTGCTGGCATCGTCACCCTGACGCGGCCGAAGGCTCTCAATGCGGTGACCCACAAAATGGTCGGCGCGCTGTCTCGTGCGCTCGAGGCATGGCAGGCCGACCGCGACGTTGCGCTTGTCGTCGTCAAGGCCGAGGGCAGGGCCTTCTCCGCGGGCGGCGACATCTTGCACATCTACGAGGCCGGCCGCGCCGGCAGCCCGCCGGTCGACTTCTTTGCCGACGAGTACCGGTTGAACGCCCAGATCGCGCGCTTTCCCAAGCCCTATGTCTCGCTGATCGACGGCATCGTCATGGGTGGCGGCGTCGGCATCTCTTTCCACGGCTCCCACCGGGTGATGACCGAGAATGCCCAGTTCGCCATGCCTGAAGTGGGCATCGGGTTTTTTCCCGATGTCGGCGGCAGCCATTTGCTGCCCGACCTTGGCGGCTATTTCGGCATGTATCTGGCGCTGACCGGCAATCGAATCCGCTATGGCGATGCGCTCTGGTCGGGTCTGGCCACGCACACCATTGCCGCCGATGGACAGATCGGGCTCGTGGAGCGCCTTTGCGAAACAGGCGAGCCGGAGGCGGTGCTGCGTGGGTTTTTCCACCCGGCCAAGCGTGAGACCGACCGCGAAACGCTTGAAGCCATCGCCCTGCATTTCTCCAGGCAATCGCTTGCCGAGATCATCGAGAGCCTCGAGGCGGACACCAGTGAGTTCGCGGCAAAGACTCTCGCAACCCTGCGATTGCGCTCGCCCACCAGCCTTGCTGTCGCCTTCCGGCAGATCAGGGCCGGGCTGACGATGTCGATGGACGACTGCATGCGCATGGAGTTCCGCATCCTGAACCGCATGCTTGCCGGTCGCGACTTTTATGAAGGCATCCGGGCCGCGATCATCGACAAGGGCTCGACGCCGGTCTGGCAACCGGCGCGGCTGGCCGATGTCGATCCGGCGGAAATCGACCGCTATTTCCAGACGCTGGGCGACAGGGAGCTTGCGCTGTGACCGACAGTGCAGGGCGTCTCCACGAAATGCATCCATCGGCCACGGAAAACGCCTTCGCCTGGTTCCTGCGTGTGGTTGCGGCCTACTGCCTGCTGTTCGGCATTCTCTATTGGGTCCGCCTGATCGGCGTCTACGATGGCCCGCTCTGGCGCTTCGACCTGATGCCTATTCACTGGCAGATTGCGGCTGTCACGCTTTCCGTCTTTTTTCCCTTCGCCGCCATCGGCCTGTGGATGCTGTCATCCTGGGGGCCGGTCATCTGGTTCATTTGCGCGGCCACCGAGATCGTCATGTATGCCGGCTTTCCCGATCTGTTCGGCTCGCGGCCGCTGATTGTCGTCTCGCACATTGCGGTGGCTGTGATTTACGCGGCGTTCCGTATTGTCCTGCACCTGAAACGGCGCCGCTCCGCGCAGTAGCCAACGCTTTCAGGGCGTTGCCGGACGTTCCATAAAATACAAGGTTAATTATTCTTACTCGGAAGGGTTTTCATTAACCCTCTTTCGAAACCACTGGCTGGTAAGCCCTTGTTAAGCCTGACGTTTAAGTCGAATTTTATGGGTATTCGATAAGTTCGCGATCAAGGTGACAACAAACAAAAAAGTCACCAGGCGACAACAGAGAGGCAAAGACAATGATCAATTCGCGTCAGGTGGCTAAGCCCGCCATGGTTTCCGAGGACCGTAACGAAGCGATCCGTTCGCTTTACATGGAATCGCTGCAGCTTGTTGAAAGACTTCATCGCCGTCTTCTTGACGTTATCAAGGATGAGTTCGACCGCAACGGCCGCAGCGACATCAATGCGATCCAGGCTCTGCTGTTGTTCAACATCGGCAATGCGGAACTGACCGCCGGCGAATTGCGCTCCCGCGGCTACTATCTCGGCTCGAATGTCTCCTACAACCTCAAGAAGCTGGTCGAGCTCGGCTTCATCAACCACCAGCGCTCGCGCATCGACCGTCGCTCGGTCCGCGTCAGCCTGACGCCCAAGGGCCAGGACGTGGCCGAGGTCGTGGCCGGCCTTTATGACCGTCACGTTGGCTCAATCGAGCAGGTCGGCGGCATCAACACCGACGAGTTCAAGCAGATGAACCGCGCCCTGCAGCGCCTCGACCGCTTCTGGAACGACACCATCGCTTATCGCATGTAAGCAAGACGGCTCGCGCGGCGCCGCAAGTCCGCCCAAAAGGAAACGACCTCCAGTCGCAGGGCCGGTTGCAGAAATGCACCGGCTCTTCCTTTTTCGGATCGCGCCGGTGCGATCAAAGGCGGCCCAGCCATGTTGCCGCCATATTCGGATGACTATCGAACAACAGTGATGCGCCAGATCTGCCTGTTCGGCCGTCAGCAACCCGTGCAATGAAGTCGCGTTTCACGCGTAGTGATGCCGGGTTATGGTTGGCTAATTGTTAAGTATGGCCGTCATATCGTCGCGGGAAATCTCCTGCCGGTTGAGTTGCGCGAATATGTCTGGGATGTCCATGAAAACTAGCCGCCGTTTCTTTCTCACCGGTGCCGGCGCGATCGCCATGGCAGCCATCTCGGGTGCAGCCAGCGCTCAGGACGTGATCGGCGAAGTGCTCGGTTCGTCGCGGCGCGGCAACTGGGACGATGAATTCGACGCCAAGGTGAGCCAGGGGGCCAAGGTCGCCAGCACGCTTCCCGTGTTCTCGCAGCAGACCGTGGCCTACACCCAGCAGGCCATCGGCCAGTATCAGAACATAGCAGCCCAGGGCGGCTGGCCGGTCGTTCCGGCCACCAAGAAGCTCAAGCTGGGCGTCGAGGACCCTGATGTCGAGGTCCTGCGCAAGCGCCTGATGGTGTCCGGCGACCTGTCGGCGCGCGCCGGCCTCTCCAGCTCCTTCGATACCTATGTCGACGCCGCGCTGAAGCGCTTCCAGGCGCGTCACGGCCTGCCGGCCGACGGTGTCATGGGCCAGTACACCTATGCGGCGATGAACATCAGCGCCCAGGTCCGCCTTGGCCAGCTCGAGACCAATCTCGGCCGCCTGCAGGCGCAGGCCGGCACGCTCGGCCAGCGCTATGTCAACGTCAACATTCCGGCCGCCCAGGTCGAGGCCGTCGAGGACGACCGCGTCGTTCTGCGCCACACCGCGATCGTCGGCAAGGTCGATCGTCAGTCGCCGATCGTCAATTCCAAGATCAACGAGATCGTCGTCAATCCCTACTGGAATGCCCCGGTGTCGATCGTCCGCAAGGACATCATCCCGCTGATGCGCAAGAACCCCAATTACCTGACGGACAACAAGATCCGCCTCATTGCCCCCGATGGCAGCGAGGTCGATCCGATGACCGTCGACTGGTCGACCGAAGAGGCCGCCAAGTACCTGTTCCGCCAGGACCCGGGTGCCATCAACGCCATGGCGTCGGTGAAGATCAACTTCCCGAGCCCGGACGGCGTCTACATGCACGACACGCCGCAGCAGAGCCTGTTCAACAAGCTCATGCGCTTCGATTCCTCGGGCTGCGTGCGCGTCCAGAACGTCCGCGACCTCGTCACCTGGATCCTGCGCGACACGCCGGGCTGGAGCCGCCAGCATTTCGAGCAGACCATCAAGTCGGGCGAAAACACCCCGGTCCCCGTCTCCAATCCGGTGCCGGTTTATTTCACCTATGTCTCGGCCTGGTCGACGGGTGATGGCGTCGTTCAGTTCCGCGACGACATCTATGGCCGCGACGGGGTCGACGAGCTGCAGATCACCTCGGCGCTCTGAAACGTCGACAATGACTTTGAAAAGGCCGTCCTTCGGGGCGGCCTTTTTCGTTGTCGCGACGTTGTGGCGCAAAGCGACCACGAAATTTCGCGCTCCAAACGTGGCGACGCAGGGTCAAGTGTGTTAATGGCGCGCCGAACCTCTCCGATGCCCCCTCCGGACCTAAGGATCTTCAGCCATGGCCGCCTCGAAAAACCTCGAATCCTTCTTTGGAACCCCGCTGTCGGAGGCCGATCCCGAAATCTTCGGCTCGATCCGCAACGAACTCGGGCGCCAGCGCCATGAGATCGAGCTGATCGCCTCGGAAAACATCGTTTCCCGCGCCGTCCTCGAGGCGCAGGGTTCGATCATGACCAACAAATACGCCGAGGGTTATCCCGGCAAGCGCTACTATGGCGGCTGCCAGTTCGTCGACGTCGCCGAGGAACTCGCCATCGAGCGCGCCAAGAAGCTGTTCGACTGCAAGTTCGCCAACGTCCAGCCGAACTCCGGCAGCCAGATGAACCAGGCAGTCTTCCTGGCCCTGCTGCAGCCGGGCGACACCTTCATGGGCCTCGACCTGAATTCAGGCGGTCACCTGACCCATGGTTCGCCGGTCAACATGTCCGGCAAGTGGTTTAAGGTCGTGTCCTACGGCGTTCGCAAGGACGACAATCTGCTCGACATGGACGAGGTCGCGCGCCTCGCCCGCGAGACCAAGCCGAAGCTGATCCTCGCCGGCGGCACCGCCTATTCGCGTATCTGGGACTGGAAGCGTTTCCGCGAGATCGCCGACGAAGTCGGCGCCTACCTAATGGTCGACATGGCCCACATCGCTGGCCTGGTTGCCGGCGGCGTGCACCCGTCGCCGCTGCCGCATGCCCATGTCGTCACCACCACCACGCACAAGTCGCTGCGCGGTCCGCGCGGCGGCATGATCCTCACCAATGACGAGGATATCGCCAAGAAGATGAACTCGGCCGTGTTCCCCGGCCTCCAGGGCGGCCCGCTGATGCACGTCATCGCTGCCAAGGCGGTTGCCTTCGGCGAGGCGCTGAAGCCGGAGTTCAAGACCTACGCGGCAAATGTCGCTGCCAACGCCAAGGCGCTCGCCGCCAGCCTCAAGGACACCGGCCTCGACATCGTTTCGGGCGGCACCGACAACCATCTGATGCTGGTCGATCTGCGTCCCAAGAATGCCACCGGCAAGCGCGCCGAGGCAGCGCTGGGCCGCGCCAACATCACCTGCAACAAGAACGGCATTCCCTTCGATCCGGAAAAGCCCTTCGTCACCTCGGGCGTCCGTCTCGGCACCCCGGCCGGCACGACCCGCGGCTTCGGCGAGGCCGAGTTCCGCGAGATCGGCCAGTTGATCGCCGAAGTCCTGGACGGCCTCAAGGCGGCGAATTCCGACGAGGGCAACGCTGCCGTCGAGGCGGCGGTCAAGCGCAAGGTGGTCGACATGACCGAGCGCTTCCCGCTTTATCCTTATCTCGGCTAAGTCGCCGATGCGGGGAGGGCCTTTGGTCCACCCTTGAGAACTTTGGAGCCCCGTTCCGGCATGTCCGGGACGGGGCTCCTGCTTTTCGGCCGGGCTTGCCGCCAAAAGCGGTTTCCACTTTTCCGGATCATGCTTTAAGCCTTTCCCGGTCGGGGATTCGAATGACAAGGCCGAACGATGCGTTGCCCATATTGCCAGTCTGAAGACACGCAGGTGAAGGACTCCCGTCCGGCCGAGGACGGTGCTGCGATCCGCCGGCGGCGCATCTGCCCGGTCTGCGGCGGCCGCTTCACCACATTCGAGCGCGTGCAGCTGCGCGACCTCGTCGTGCTCAAGAAGACCGGCCGCAAAGTGCCGTTCGACCGCGACAAGCTGGCTCGGTCGGTCGAGATCGCCGTGCGCAAGCGCAACGTCGATCCCGAGCGCATCGAGCGCGCGGTGACCGGTATCGTTCGCCAGCTCGAAAGCTCCGGCGAAACGGAAGTTCCCTCGGGCGAGATCGGCCGCCTTGTGATGGAAGCGCTGAAGACGCTCGACGATGTCGCTTATGTGCGCTTCGCTTCGGTCTATCGCAATTTCCGCGAGGCCAAGGACTTCCATGAGGTATTGGGCGAGTTGAAAGGCGAAGAGGAAGCCGGCTGAGCGATGGCCAGGGACATGAGTGCATCCGAGCAGGACAGGATCGACCGCCGCTACATCGCGGCCGCTCTCAGGCTTTCGCGGAAGAATCTCGGCCTGACCTCGACCAATCCGGCAGTAGGCACGCTCATTGTCCGCGACGGCGGCAACGGACCGGTTATCGTCGGGCGCGGCGTCACTGCCATCGGCGGCCGTCCGCACGCCGAGGCCGAAGCTCTGGCCGAAGCCGGCGACCTTGCGCGGGGCGCCACCGCCTATGTCACGCTCGAACCGTGTGCTCATCACGGCCGCACGCCGCCCTGTGCCAATGCGCTCGTCAACGCCGGCATAACCCGTGTTGTCGGCGCTGCCAGCGACCCCGATCCGCGCGTATCGGGCAGGGGATACGCCATTCTTCGCGGCGCCGGTATCGAGGTCAAGGAAGGCGTGCTTGCCCGCGAGGCCGCCGATCAGCTTGCCGGATACATGAATCGGTCCTTGAGGAAGCGCCCTGAAGTGATTCTGAAACTTGCGCTTTCCGCCGATGGCATGATCGGCAGGCGCGGCCAGGGACAGATCGAGATCACCGGGCAGGTCGCCCGCCGCCAGGTCCACGTCATGCGCGCCGAAATCGATGCCATCCTGGTCGGCATCGGCACCGCACTTGCCGACGATCCCGAATTGACCGTGCGTTTGCCCGGGCTCCGCAACCGTTCGCCGGCACGCATCGTGCTCGACAGGCTCGCGCGGTTGCCGGCGACGTCGAAGCTGGCGCGATCGGCGCATGATGTGCCGGTGTTTGTCGCTGCGTGCCCGGAAGGCGATCCGAAGAACCGGGCCGAACTCGAGCGCGCGGGCGTGAAATTCCTGGCGACAGAGACCTATGACGGCCGCGTGGCACTTCCCGAACTGCTTGAGGATCTCGCCAATCAGGGCATGTCGCGGATCATCGTCGAAGGCGGAGCCGACACCGCACGGGCCTTCCTCGACGAAGGTCTGGTCGACCGGATCGCGCTGTTTTCCGGTCCGGAGGCGATCGGGGCGGATGGTATTGCGGCCCCCATCGGTCGCGACCATATACCGGCAGGGTTCAGCCTTGTGCGCGAAGCTCGCTTCGGCGAGGACACCTTCGCCGAATGGATAAGGGAAATCTGATGTTCACCGGGATCGTCACCGACGTGGCCACAGTCGCGTCTGCAAAACCGCTCGACCAGGGCGTCCGCTTACGCTTCGACACCGCCTACGACCCGAAGACAATCGACATCGGGGCCTCGATTTCCTGCTCCGGCGTCTGCCTGACCGTGGTGGCGCTGCCCGAAGCCACGTCCAATGCCCGCTGGTTCGAGGTCGAGGCCTGGGAAGAAGCACTTCGCCTGACCACGGCAAGCGACTGGGCGGCCGGTCGCAAGGTCAATCTCGAACGCGCACTCAAGATCGGTGACGAACTCGGCGGCCATATCGTGTCGGGCCATGTGGATGGCATGGCCGAGATCGTGGCGCGCGAGGACGAGGGCGAGGCGGTGCGCTTTCGCCTGGAAGCCCCGCGCGAGCTGGCGAAATTCATTGCTCCCAAGGGCTCGGTCGCGCTCGACGGCACGTCGCTGACCGTCAACAAGGTCGAGGGCACGCGCTTCGACGTGCTGTTGATTCATCACTCGCTGCAGGTCACGACATGGGGCGAGCGCAACGTCGGCGACCGCGTCAACCTCGAGGTCGACACCATGGCGCGCTATGCGGCACGCCTTGCCGACGCTGCCAGGGAAGGGCTCTGAGCCACGCTGCGTGCCACCGGTCGGCCGGTCAGCGGTTTCCTGCCACAGTGCTTAACACTTCGCTTGCGAACTCATCCGGTTCGGCCTAAGTCAGCCGCTCCTGCCGGAGATTTGACATGGCCAACGACAAGAAACTGAAGCTCCTCATTGTTGAGGCGCGCTTTTACGACGACCTCGCAGACGCGCTGCTGGACGGCGCCAAGTCTGCCTTGGCCGATGCCGGTGCATCCTATGACGTGGTGACCGTTCCCGGCGCGCTCGAAATTCCGGCCGTTATCTCGTTTGCGCTCGACGCTGCCGACGACGAAGGCACGCATTATGACGGCTATGTCGCCCTCGGCACCGTCATTCGCGGCGAGACCTACCACTTCGACATCGTTGCCAACGAGTCCTGCCGCGCCTTGATGGACCTTGCGGTTTCGGAATCGATCTGCGTCGGCAACGGCATCCTGACTGTCGAAAACGACGACCAGGCCTGGGCCCGTGCGCGCCGCAATGAAGGCGACAAGGGCGGCTTTGCCGCGCGTGCCGCACTGACCATGATCGCAGTTCGCGAAAAACTCGGAGCTGCACGGTCGTGACGTCTCCCGAAGACAAAGCCCAGCCGCCCGCACGCCAGGCCAACAAGCGCGGGGCTGCCCGTCTTGCGGCCGTCCAGGCGCTCTACCAGATGGACGTCGCAGGCAGCGGCCTGCTCGAAATCACCGCGGAATACGAGGCCTTCCGCCTCGGCAAGGAAGTCGACGGCGCGCTCTACCGCGAGGCCGACGCCCAGTGGTTCCGCGCCATTCTCGCTGGCGTGGTGGAGAACCAGAAGACCGTCGATCCGGTGATCCGCCAGTCCCTGACCGAGGATTGGCCGCTGTCGCGCCTCGATTCGACGCTGCGCGCCATCCTGCGCGCCGGTGTCTACGAGTTGATGAAGCGCCAGGACGTTCCCGTGGCTGTGATCGTGTCGGAATATGTCGACATCGCCAAGGCCTTCTACGCCGACGACGAGCCCAAGCTCGTCAACGCCGTACTCGACCGTGTCTCCCGCAAGCTGCGCGGCGAGGGTAAGGGCAAGGACGCATTATGACCGGTGGCGAACGCGAAGCGCGGCGGACAGCATATATCCTCGCCGCATCGCAAGCCATCATCGGCTCCGCCGCACCGATCGCCTTCTCGCTTGGCGGCCTGGCCGGCTTCTACCTCCTCGACACCGACAAGTCGCTGGCGACCGCCCCGATCACCGGCTTCAGCGTCGGCATGGCGCTTGGTGCGCTTCCCGCTGCCGCGATCATTCGCGGCCTCGGACAGCGCGGCGGCTTCATGTTCGGTACTGCCGTCACCGCCGTTGGCGGCGCGATCGCCACGCTGGCGCTGTTCCGCTCGGAGTTCTGGCTGTTTGTCTTCGGCCTTCTGATGCTCGGCGTCGGCAGCGCCTTCGTGCAGCAGTTCCGTTTTGCCGCCGCCGACAACGCGCCGCCCGAATTCAAGGCGAACGCGATTTCCTTCGTGCTGGCCGGCGGCATTGTCACCGCCATCCTCGGGCCACAGATCGTCATTTTCACGCGTGAAATGTTCGCGCCGGTGATGTTCGCCGGCTCCTTTGCCGCGATTATCGGGCTCGCAGCGGTTGGCGCTGTCATCCTGTCCTTCCTCAGGGTGAAGGAAGTGACCGGCGTTCATGCCGAAGCCTCGCAGGCGGACGCGCGCCCGATGCTCGAGATATTGGCGCAACCGCGCTTTGCCGCCGCCCTCGTCTGTGCTGTCGGTACCTATTCCCTGATGACCTTCGTTATGACCGGTGCACCCCTCGCCATGGTCGGCTGCGGATTTTCGCCGGACGAGGCGACGCTCGGCATTTCCTGGCATGTCATGGCAATGTTCGGCCCGAGCTTCTTCACCGGGCGCCTGATCCAGCGCTTTGGCCCTGAGCGCATCGTCGGCCTGGGCGTCTTGCTGCTGATCGGCTGCGCCATCGTGGCACTGTCGGGCATCGCGCTTTGGCAGTTCTGGACGTCACTCATCCTGCTCGGACTCGGCTGGAATTTTGGCTTCATTGGCGCGACCGCCATTGTGTCCACAGCCTATCGCCCGTCGGAAAAGGGCAAGGTCCAAGGCTTTCACGACTTCATCCTGTTCAGCTCGGTGGCCCTTGCATCGCTGATGTCGGGCGCAGTTTACAACGCCTATGGCTGGGACATGCTCGCCTGGATCGTCTTCCCCATCTGCGCGGTTTGCTTGGCCGCGCTGGCGACTCTGTCGTTCGCGCGCCGGAGCCGGACTGCCTGACAGGAGGATGTCGGCAATCGAGGCCGGCGATTACTTCAAAATACAAAATAATATTGCGCAGCCCCTGCGCATTGTGAAATCGTATGCCCCGACGGAAGCTGGATCGCCATGCTCATATGCGGTCACCGAATTCCGGCAACGAGAAGGGGCTTCACCATGCGTCAGACCAGAACAATCGCCGCAGCGGCAATCGCACTCGGCCTTGCCACCAGCGCCGCAAGCGCACAGGTGGTCGTGTCTTCCAAGATCGACACCGAAGGCGGCGTGCTCGGCAACATCATCCAGGCCGTGCTCAACGCCAACGACATCGCCACCACCGACCGCATCCAGCTCGGCGCGACGCCGGTCGTCCGCAAGGCAATCGCGGCAGGCGAGATCGACATCTATCCCGAATATACCGGCAACGCCGGCTTCTTCTTCGAAAAGGCCGATGATCCGGTCTGGAAAGATGCCGCCAAGGGCTTCGAAACCGCCAAGAAGCTCGACTACGACGCCAACAAGATCGTCTGGCTGTCGCCGTCGCCGGCCAATAACACCTGGGCGATCGCGCTGCGCAAGGACCTCGCCGACGCCAACAAGCTCGCCACCCTCAGCGATTTCGGCAAATACGTCGCCGGCGGTGGCACCGTCGTGCTGGCGGCATCGTCCGAGTTCGTCAATTCGGCCGCCGCATTGCCGGCGTTCCAGACGACTTACGGCTTCACGCTCAAGCCCGAGCAGTTGATCACGCTGTCGGGCGGCGACACGGCCGCCACCATCGGCGCTGCCGCCAACCAGACCAACGGCGCCAATGCGGCCATGGTCTATGGCACCGATGGCGGCATCGCTCCATCGGGCCTGGTCGTGCTCGACGACGACAAGGGTGTGCAGCCGGTCTATCAGCCGGCCCCGATCATTCGCGAGGCAGTTCTCAAGGAGCACCCACAGATCGAAACCCTGCTCAAGCCGGTGTTCGAAAAGCTCGACCTCGTCACGCTTCAGGAGCTCAACGGCCGCGTCCAGGTTGGCGGCGAGCCGGCCAAGGCTGTTGCCGAAGATTTCCTGAAGAAGAACGGCTTTCTGAAGTAAGCTTCCTCGGCGCGCCTCATCAGAGGCGCGCCGCCGGAACCGGGGACGCATCGCGACAGTGGGCATCAGGTTCGACAAGCTGGGCGTGGTGATCGCCGCGATCACCGCCTATGGCGCCTTCTTGGCGCCATTTGCCACCTTTCGCGCCAACCGCATCGTGGCCGGTGAGCCGCGCTCGATTCTCGAGGCTCTGCCGTCTCCGGCAGGGCTTGTGCTGCTGGTCATCCTGGTTGCGGCCGGCCTCGTTGCCCTGTTCAAGACGCCGCTGGCCGCGCGTCTTGGCGCCAGTGCCATTGCCCTGGTTTCCCTTGCCCTGCTGATCGGTAATGCCGGCAGCTATCTGACGCCGGAGGGCAACACCTTCGCCCGCATCTCGCCGGCCTCTGGTTTTTGGCTCTTGATCTTTGCCTTCACCCTTTTGCTCGCTGATGTCCTGACAAGGCTGCAGCTTTCACCCGTCGGGCGCGTCGCAGTACTTGGCATTGCCGCCGCTGCGGTTTGGCTTCTGCTCGCCTCGGGTCAGTGGGACAGCCTGTCGATCCTCAAGGAATACGCCAACCGTGCCGACAGTTTCTGGAACGAGGCGAAGCGCCATGTCCAGCTGGCGCTCGGCTCGCTGGCCGCTGCGGTGCTGGTCGGGATACCGCTGGGCATCCTGTGCCATCGCGTCGAAGCGCTGCGCGCGGGCGTGCTCAATGTGCTCAACATCGTCCAGACCATTCCTTCCATCGCGCTGTTCGGCATCCTGATCGCGCCGCTTGGCTGGGTCGCCGCCAATGTTCCCGGCGCTTCAGCGCTCGGCATTCGCGGCATCGGCGCGGCGCCGTCATTCGTCGCGCTGTTTCTCTATTCGCTGCTTCCCGTGGTGGCGAACACCGTCGTCGGGCTCGCTGGGGTTCCCCGAATTGCCAATGATGCGGCGCGCGGCATGGGCATGACCGGCTGGCAGCGCCTGTCGGGCGTCGAGTTTCCGCTGGCGTTTCCCGTCATCCTCACCGGCATACGCATCGTGCTGGTCCAGAACATCGGCCTTGCCACCATCGCTGCCCTGATCGGCGGTGGCGGCTTCGGCGTCTTCGTCTTCCAGGGCGTTGGCCAGACGGCAATGGACCTCGTGCTGCTCGGTGCGGTCCCCACTGTGGCGCTGGCCTTTGCCGCTGCCATCATCCTCGACGCGGTGGTCGAACAAGTCGCGACCCGCAGATCCACGACGGTGGCCGCATGATCGAAATCGAAAACATCACCAAGCGCTATGGCGACGCCGCGGTCGTTGACGATGTCTCGATGGTCATCGAGCCGCACACGCTGACGGTCATCGTCGGCACTTCGGGCTCCGGCAAGACTACGCTTCTGCGCATGATCAACCGCCTGGTGGAGCCCACGTCGGGCACGATCAAGCTCGACGGTGTCGACAACCGTTCCGTCCCGGGCCACGAACTTCGCCGCAGCATCGGCTACGCCATCCAGGGCAACGGGCTGTTCCCCCACCGCACGGTGGCGCAGAACATAGGTACCGTTCCGTTGCTTCTCGGTTGGGATGCTGCGCGCATCAAGGCCCGGGTCGATGAGTTGATGTCGCTGCTGCAGCTCGACCCGGCAGCCTTCGGTCCGCGCTACCCGCACGAGCTGTCGGGCGGCCAGCAGCAGCGCGTCGGTGTCGCCCGCGCGCTTGCTGCCGAACCCAACGTGCTTTTGATGGACGAACCCTTCGGTGCGCTTGATCCGATCATCCGCACCAAGGCACAGCAAGATTTGCTGGCGATCCAGAAGCGCTTCGGCACCACCATCATCCTCGTCACCCACGACATGGAAGAAGCCGTCCATCTGGGCGACCGCATTGCCGTCATGGATGCCGGCAAGCTCATCCAGTACGCATCGCCGGCCGAAATCCTGGCAAAACCGGCGACGGGATTCGTCGAGACGCTGGTCGGGGCCAGCGACCGTCCTTTCAAGCTCCTGTCGCTCGGAGAGGTCCGCGATGCGGTCGAGCCGGGCAGTGCCGATGGCGAGGGCATAGCTGCCGAGGCGAGCCAGCGCGACGCGCTCGCCGAACTCCTCTGGTCGGGACGCGCTGCCATGCCGGTGACATCGGAAGATGGCACGGCCATCGGGCGCGTGACAGTCCAAGGCCTAGTCAAGCGCGCCGCGAGGCCACAATGAAGGCCTGGATTCCGCTGCTGTTGCGGCTTTGCCTGCTGGCCCTGTTGGTCGCGTTCCTGAGCAACCCGCTATGGTTCGAGCCGTTGCTCAAGCCGCTGACGCAGAATGGCGCACCTGCGATCTACAATCAGGGCAGCCTTTCGTCGCTGGCGTTCCAGCATTTGCGCACGGTCGCCATCGCCACCGCTGCCGCGATCGTCGTTGCGGTTGCGCTCGCCATCCTGGTCACGCGGCCGGCCGGCGTCGAATTCCTGCCTTTGTCACGCAGCCTGGTGAATATCGGCCAGACGTTTCCGCCAGTGGCGGTGCTTGCACTGGCTGTGCCGGCCGTCGGCTTTGGCGAGAAGCCAACCCTGATCGCGCTGTTTCTCTACGGTCTGCTGCCGATCTTCGAGAACACGCTGACTGGGCTGACCACCACTCCGGCCAATGTCGTCGAGGCGGCGCGAGGTGCGGGCATGACGGGCTGGCAGCGCCTGCTCAAGATCGAGCTGCCGCTCAGCGTGCCGGTGATTCTCGCCGGCATCAGGCTTTCCGTTGTCATCAGCCTTGCCACGGCGACCATCGGCTCGACAGTTGCCGCCAAGACGCTCGGCGAGGTCATCATCGCCGGGCTGCAATCCAACAACCTCGCTTTCGTCCTGCAGGGCGGCTTGATCGTCGCGGCACTTGCGGTGCTGATCTATGACGCACTGTCGGCGCTGGAGCGCATGGCTGCCAGGCGCATGGGGCAGGGCGCCCGCAACGCCTGACGTTTCACCGCCCGCGAACGGGGTGGTCGAGTGTCACTTCGAGCCGGCTGCGCGACCGGTCGACGATCCAACGGCGGCGCATGACTGCAAAGTCATGCGAGGTGCCGCCAGAAGATATCGACACTACGTCCCCGATCTGACAGTCGGCAGACAGCCGCATTGCTTCCAGCTCAACGTCGATGCCGGCCTTCCCGACATATGCTTTTGCCGTCGCTGTCAGCGAAATGCTGACCGGGCGGCCGGTTGCATCGTTGCCGAGACTCGGCAATTGATCTGGTTGATGCCCCGATGTTTGACCTGCAGGAGTTCTTGCCATGACCTTGCGTCTCTCAAAGATCGTAATGTCCCTTTGCCTCGCGGCCTTCGCCTTCCTTGTAGCGTTCGGCAACATCACTGACTATGGCTCCAATTTCGCCTTCGTTCAGCATGTGCTCAGCATGGACACCACATTTCCGGGCAATGCGCTGATGTATCGCTCGATCACCAGCCCTGCTTTGTGGACCGCCGGTTATTGGCTGATCATTGTCGGCGAAGCATTGACCTGCGTGCTGTTCCTGGTCGCAGCTTTCAAGCTCTGGCAAGCCCGCAAGGGTTCCGGCAGGGAATTCAACGATGCCAAGGGCTTTGTCGTCATCGGCGCCACCATGGGTTTCCTTGTCTGGTTCCTCGGCTTCATGGTCGTCGGCGGTGAGTGGTTCGCCATGTGGCAGTCCAGCACCTGGAACGGCCAGGAGGCCGCATTCAAGTTCTACATGACGATGCTGGCTGTGCTGATCTTCGTCAACCAGCCGGACCATGATCTCGCCTGAGTTGAATTTGTCGTTTGAGTTCAGCCTATTCGGGGCAGGCAGCGAAAGCCGGGACAAAAGCTTGGCGATGTCTTGACGTTCGCTGCCCTGTTTCGGATTGTTCGCCAGGGGCCGGAAACCGCGTAGAGGCTGCCGGTCTCGTTCACTAGCCCGGGGAGGGGAATTCCGGGCACAATCAGGGAAGAGAATTGGCAATGACAATGCTTTACGTCGTCATCGCCTGCGGCCTGCTATCTGTCCTTTACGCCATATGGGCGACTCAGTCGGTTCTCGCAGCCGATCAGGGCAATGCGCGCATGCAGGAAATCTCCGCCGCCATCCGGGAAGGTGCGCAGGCATATCTGGCGCGCCAATACACCACCATCGCCATCGTCGGCGTCGTCGTGTTCCTGCTCGCTTGGTGGCTGCTTTCCGCATCCGCGGCGATTGGCTTTTTGATTGGTGCAGTGCTTTCGGGGGCCGCCGGTTTCATCGGCATGCATGTCTCGGTTCGCGCGAATGTTCGTACCGCCCAGGCCGCCTCCAACAGCCTCGCCGCCGGCCTCGATATCGCCTTCAAGTCGGGCGCCATCACCGGCATGCTGGTTGCCGGCCTCGCCTTGCTTGGTGTCTCGGTCTACTACCTCATTCTCACCGGCCCGATGGGCTACGGGCCTGCTGATCGCGTTGTCATCGATTCGCTCGTGGCGCTCGGCTTTGGCGCCTCGCTGATCTCGATCTTCGCCCGTCTCGGTGGCGGTATCTTCACCAAGGGTGCCGATGTTGGTGGCGATCTCGTCGGCAAGGTCGAAGCTGGAATTCCCGAGGATGATCCGCGCAACCCGGCCACCATCGCCGACAACGTCGGCGACAATGTCGGCGATTGTGCCGGCATGGCCGCCGACCTGTTCGAGACCTATGCGGTGACCGTCGTCGCCACCATGGTCCTGGGCGCCATCTTCTTCGGCGGCACGGAAGTGCTTTCCAATGTCATGCTCTATCCGCTCGCCATCTGCGGCGCCTGCATCATCACCTCGATCATCGGCACTTTCTTCGTCAAGCTCGGTTCCAACGGCTCGATCATGGGCGCCCTCTACAAGGGGCTGATCGTCACCGGCCTGTTGTCCATCGTCGGTCTTGGGGCGGCGACGTCGCTGACTGTCGGCTGGGGCGAGATCGGCACCGGTGGCGGCGTGCTGATTACGGGCCAGAACCTGTTCATCTGCGGCCTCGTCGGCCTCGTGGTAACGGGCCTGATCGTCGTCATCACCGAGTATTACACCGGCACCAACAAGCGGCCGGTCAACTCGATCGCCCAGGCGTCGGTCACCGGTCACGGCACCAACGTCATCCAGGGCCTGGCGGTGTCGCTCGAATCGACGGCACTTCCGGCGATCGTCATCGTCGGCGGCATCATCTCGACGTTCCAGCTTGCCGGCCTGTTCGGTACGGCGATCGCGGTTACCACGATGCTCGGCCTTGCCGGCATGATCGTTGCGCTCGATGCCTTCGGCCCTGTCACCGACAATGCCGGTGGCATTGCCGAAATGGCCGGCCTGCCCAAGGAAGTGCGCCATTCCACCGACGCGCTCGACGCGGTCGGCAACACCACCAAGGCTGTCACCAAGGGCTACGCCATCGGCTCCGCCGGTCTCGGCGCGCTGGTGCTGTTTGCCGCCTACAGCTACGATCTGCAGTACTTCGCCGCCAACAGTGCGCAGTACCCGTACTTTGCTGATATCGGCACGGTGTCGTTCGACCTCTCCAACCCTTACGTCGTCGCCGGCCTGATCTTCGGCGGCCTCATCCCCTATCTGTTCGGCGGCATCGCCATGACCGCCGTCGGCCGGGCCGCGGGCGCCATCGTCGAGGAGGTGCGCAAGCAGTTCCGCGAGGATCCGGGCATCATGAAGGGAACGTCAAAGCCCAACTATGCCCGTGCGGTCGATTTGCTGACCAAGGCGGCGATCAAGGAAATGATCATCCCGTCGCTGCTGCCGGTTCTGGCGCCGCTGGTCGTCTATTTCGGCGTGCTTCTGATCTCCGGTTCCAAGGCCTCGGCTTTCGCGGCCCTCGGCGCTTCGCTTCTCGGCGTCATCGTCAACGGCTTGTTCGTGGCCATCTCGATGACCTCGGGCGGCGGCGCATGGGACAACGCCAAGAAGTCGTTCGAGGACGGCTTCACCGACAAGGACGGCGTCAAGCACCTGAAGGGCTCGGAGGCGCACAAGGCATCGGTGACGGGCGATACCGTCGGCGATCCCTACAAGGACACCGCCGGTCCGGCCGTGAACCCGGCGATCAAGATCACCAATATCGTCGCGCTCCTGCTGCTCGCCGTCCTGGCGCATAGCTGATCAAACCCGGCAGGCGGTTGGCCTGCCGATGCTGTCTGCTCGATTCAGCCCCGTCCGCGCACCATGCGGGCGGGGTTTTTTCGCGTGCCGGTGGTGGGCGCAAAGAAAAACCCGCGGGATTGCTCCCGCGGGTCCTGTTGCCTGAGATTTCTGAAAAGTCTTGTGCGGGCCTAGCTGCCGCCGAAAATGCTGCTGGCCGCGCTCGAGCCCATCTTGCCCGCGCCTGCAAGCAGCTGGCCGAGGAAGTTCTGGTCCTTGCCGCCGGTCGGCGTCGTGCGCGAGATGAAGTCGAACACCTTGCCATCCTGCATGCCGTAGTTGGCGATGTTGGTGACGCGCCCGTCGGCGCCGAAATAGACGGCCAGCACGCGCTGTTCGACAAGCTTGGGCTTGGCGAAGGCGACGGCGCGCTTGCGCGTCTGCGAGATGTAATAAAACACCTCGTTGTCGAAGGTTGCTGTCGTCGACGGCGTGCCCAGCGCAAGCAAGACCTGCTCGCGGCTGGAACCAACGGGCACGGAATCGATCGACTGCTGGTCGATGACGTAGCCCTGGGTCAGCGTCTCGCTGGGGGTCAGGTCACCGAAGGTCTTCGAGGTGTTGCACGCCGAAAGCGCGGCTGCGGCCACGATTAGCGAAACTGCGCCAGCCGGACGCAACGAAAATGGCATCTTGAATTTCAGCGAGTGCAACAACAACTCCATCCTGTCGTGCCAGAGCCTCTGCTTGCGCGAAGCCGCAAAACCGGTAAACCAGCTTGCGCGCCGATGCAACAAGGCCACTTAGCGAAACGGGTCCCCGGGAGACCGCCCTCAAATGTTCCAGCGTCTGTTTGGCCGTGAACGCCAAGCCAACCGCGCCATCACGGACGCGCTCTATACACGAATCGTGGCAGCGGCGCGGCAGGAGCCATTTTATTCCGCCTGGGACGTGCCCGATACGCCGCTTGGCCGTTTCGAGATGCTTTCCCTGCACATGTTCCTGTTCCAGCATCGCCTGCGCGGCGAAACCGGGGCTTCCGCCGACATTGCCCAGCAGCTGATCGACGAGTTCTTCCTCGATGTCGATCATTCCCTGCGTGAGCTCGGCATCAGCGATGTCGGCGTGCCCAAGCGCATGAAGAAGCTGGCGAAGATGTTCTACGGCCGCACTGAGTCCTACAAGGACGCGCTCGAGCGAGTCGATCATGCGGCCCTTGCTGCGGCGCTGATGCGCAACGTTCGTCCGGATGCCAAGGAATGGCCCCAGGCCTCGGAACTCGCGGATTATGTCTTTGCGGCGAATCGCGCTCTGGCAGAGCTGCCTTCGCAGGATATATGTGCCGGCAAACTGACATATCCGGTGCCGCAGGCAGCCTGAAGGAGGCGACCCATGAAATTTGATGAGACCCGAAGCCCGGTTTCCTTCCCGGTCAACATCGCGCGGCTGCCACAAAAGGGCATGGCCGTTGTCGTAGATGCAGATGCGGCGCAGCGCGCAGCTCTTGCCGAGGCCCACGACCTGGTGTCGGTAGAACGCTACAAGGCGGACCTCTTGATCACCAAATGGAAGCGCAACGGCGTCAAGGTCAGCGGCCGCGTGCAGGCTCGGATCACCCAGGCATGCATCGTCACGCTCGACCCGGTCGAAGCGACCATCGACGAGGATATCGAAGGCGTCTATCTGCCCGAAGATTCCAAGCTTGCCAGGCAGGGCTTCAATTCTGCCGGCGAAATCCTGCTGGATGCCGATGGTCCCGACAGCCCGGAAACCTTCACCGGCGACACGATTGACGCAGGCGCCCTTGCCGAGGAATTCTTCGGTCTGGCCATCGATCCTTATCCGCGCAAGACGGGTGCTGCGGTCGCCAGTTCCGGCGACGACGACATCGAGCCGATCGAGAGCGAATTCCAGAAAAAGCTCCGCCTCATATCCAAGAAACTTTGAAAACGCCCGCCGTTTCGCGTAATCCCGGTTGTGCGGTCGTCCAGAACCGCTATTTTCGCCGGACTTTTGCCTGCCCTGCGACGCCAACAGTGAGATGACCGACGCGTGATCAAGATTTCCATTGATGCCATGGGTGGCGATCACGGCCCTTCCGTGATCATTCCCGCCTTGGCCAAGGTCGCCACCAGGCGCACCGATATTCGCTTCATCATCTACGGCCGCGAGGAAGTGGTTCGCCCCGAATTGGCCAAGCATCCGCGGCTGGCCGCCGTCAGCGAGTTCGTTCACTGCGAGGTTGCGGTGAGGATGGACGACAAGCCCAGCCAGGCGCTGCGCCAGGGCCGCTGGAAATCCTCGATGTGGAAGGCCATCGAGGCGGTCAAGTCCGACACCGCCGATGCCTGCGTGTCCGCCGGCAATACCGGCGCGCTGATGGCGATGTCGAAATTCTGCCTGCGCACCATGGCCACCATCGATCGGCCGGCGATCGCCGCCCTTTGGCCGACGACGCGTGGCGAGAGCGTGGTGCTCGATGTCGGCGCGACCATCGGTGCCGACGCCCACCAGCTCATCGATTTCGCCATTCTCGGCACCGGCATGGCGCGGGCGCTGTTCGGCATCGAGCGGCCCACCGTCGGCCTGCTCAATGTCGGCGTCGAAGAGATCAAGGGCCAGGAGGAGGTCAAGGAAGCCGGACGCATGCTGCGCGAGGCCAACATGGCATCGATGACCTACCAGGGCTTCGTCGAGGGCGACGATATCGGCAAGGGCGTCACCGACGTCGTTGTCACGGAGGGTTTTTCGGGCAACATCGCGCTCAAGACCGCCGAAGGCACCGCGCGCCAGATTGGCGGCTATCTGCGCGAAGCGATGAGCCGCACGCTGATGGCCAAGATCGGCTACATCTTCGCCAAGGGCGCATTCGACCGCCTGCGCGAGAAGATGGATGTGCGTCGCGCCAATGGCGGCGTGTTCCTCGGCCTCAACGGGATCGTGGTGAAGAGCCATGGCGGGGCCGACGCGGACGGCTTCGCTGCCGCCATCGAAATGGCCTATGATATGGTCCGGAACCGGCTGCTCGACCGCATCGAGGCCGATCTGGATTTGTTTCATGCACGCAACCCACATGCTCAGATGGGGCGCCCCGCTGCTGCGGTCGAAGATCAGGAATAGGATTTTTCAAAGTGATCAGATCAGTTGTGCGCGGCATCGGTTCGGCGCTGCCCCGCCGCATCATGAAGAACGCCGATTTCGAAGGCATGGTCGAGACCTCGGACGAGTGGATCGCCCAGCGCACCGGCATCCGTCAGCGCCATATCGCCGCCGACGACGAAACGACGGCCTCGCTGGGCGAGGCGGCCGCCCGTGCCGCCCTTGCCAATGCCGGCTTGACGCCTGACGACATCGACCTGATCGTGCTGGCGACCTCGACGCCCAACAACACATTCCCGGCGACCGCAGTCGAGATCCAGAACCGGCTCGGCATGCGCCACGGTTTCGCTTTCGACATGCAGGCGGTGTGCAGCGGCTTCGTCTATGCCGTCACGACTGCCGACCTCTACATCAAGGGCGGTCTTGCCAAGCGCGTCCTGGTCATTGGTTCCGAGACCTTCTCGCGCATCCTTGACTGGAGCGACCGCTCGACCTGCGTGCTGTTCGGCGATGGTGCCGGTGCGCTGGTGCTCGAGGCCGAGGAAGGGCAGGGCACTATCGCCGACCGTGGCGTTCTGGCGGCCAGCCTGCGCTCCGACGGTACCCACAAGGACAAGCTCTATGTCGACGGCGGGCCGTCGACGACCGGCACGGTCGGCCATCTCAAGATGGAAGGACGCGAAGTCTTCAAGCACGCAGTCGGCATGATCACCGACGTGATCGAGGACGTTTTTGCCCAGACCGGCGTTTCTGCCGACACGCTCGACTGGTTCGTGCCGCATCAGGCCAACAAGCGCATCATCGATGCCTCGGCCAAGAAACTCGGCATCGCCGAAGACAAGGCCGTGGTCACCGTGCATCTCCATGGCAACACATCCGCCGCCTCGGTGCCGCTGGCGCTTTCCACCGCCGTTGCCGACGGCCGCATCAAGAAGGGCGATCTCGTCATGCTTGAAGCCATGGGCGGTGGCTTTACCTGGGGTGCCGTCCTTCTCAGGTGGTGATTTCGGCGCCTCGGCAAGCCCGTATGGCGTCCGCCCCAAGGTCATGGCATCGGTCCTTGACCTTGACGGATCAATTACTTAACCTCCGCCGCGTTTGCTGAATTTCAGATTTTTGAGGATTGGACCGTCGCATGGGGGGAAAGACACTTACGCGTGCCGACCTCGCTGAATCCGTCTACCGGAAAGTCGGCCTTTCGCGCACCGAATCGGCGCAACTGGTCGAAACGGTTCTCGACGAAATCTGCGAAGCGATCGTGCGCGGCGAGACAGTCAAATTGTCGTCTTTCGCCACATTTCATGTCCGCGACAAGAACGAACGTGTCGGCCGCAACCCCAAGACCGGCGAAGAAGTGCCGATCCTGCCGCGCCGGGTGATGACCTTCAAGGCGTCCAACGTGCTCAAGAGCCGTATCCTGCGGGCTCACCAGAACGGCAAGTCGAAAGCCGCCAAATAGCGAATACCTCGCTCTAAACGGTTGAAAGCCTGGTGCGTGATTCGCACCGGGCTTGAATGTTGCCGCGCAAACCGCTGAAATGAATCACGAATCGTTTTTGCGAAAGTGGCGACCATGGACAAGAGCCCCGACGCCTTCCGCACCATAAGCGAAGTGGCCGAAGACCTCGACCTGCCGCAGCACGTGCTGCGCTTCTGGGAGACGCGTTTCACCCAGATCAAGCCGATGAAGCGCGGTGGTGGCCGCCGCTATTACCGGCCGCAGGATGTCGAGCTCATCAAGGGCATTCGGCACATGCTCTACGAGCAGGGCTACACCATCAAGGGCGTGCAGAAGCTGTTGCGCGACAACGGCAACCAGTTCCTCGTCGCGGTCGGCAGCGGCGACATGAAGGCTGTCGAGGCGATCGCACAGCGCAAGCAGGCCGAAGCACCGATGACGCCCGCAGCTCAGCCGCGCGGCGCCGACGAGGAGATGCTGGTCGGCGAGGCTCGGGCCAAGCCGAGCCGCCGTTTCTTCGGGCTTGGCAAGGGCGACGATGACGGGCCCGTTGCCGCCGACAGCGGCAAGCTTTCCCGTGACAATCGCGCCCTGCTGCAGGAGGCCTTGTTCGACCTTCTCGAGTGCAAGCGGCTGCTCGATCAGGTGCGCTGAAACGGCTCCACTGGGATTTTGGCCAGCGGCATCAATATCTTGCCTGGCGATGGAGAAGTTTGGCGGGAAAGCCGCCGAATTGGGTTGACCAGGACGCCATTATCAAGATACATCGCGACCGGTCCGGAGTGTAGCGCAGCCGGGTAGCGCACTTGACTGGGCGGTATAGTCTCTCAGCGCGCTTTATTCAAAGAATCCAATGCATTCTGATCTGTCGCTGCACTCGTTGTGGGACTTTTCGTGGGGCTGGTTGCTTCCAGCGCAGCACGCACGTCTTCTTTCATCGCATGGCATATTTGGTGGTGGTCGCGACGTCGCGATGGCCCAGCAGCTCCTGGACGCTCTTGCGCAGCACGCACGTTGCGACGCGCCTGACGCTCATTCGCCCGCGGGCTCCGGCCGGCGAGGCTATTGCATTTCAGGTGCAAGCAAAAACCCGCGAGGCCGGGGCTAGGGGAGTGTGTACCCCTCAAAGCCGGTAATTCAGCCTGACCGTTGTCGTGTGGACATCGATGTCGGCTTCGGCGTTGTCTGTAGCATTACCTAGTTGATTGCCTGTCCGAAGTTGGATCCGCTCATATTGGCTGAATAGAGAACACTATTTTTGCCCAGCCAATATGTCCCATTGACTACGTTTTCCCAGTAAAACCCAGTGTTTCCAACGCCTATCGTCGTTCCGCCCATATATCCAGAAAACGCACTAACGTCTTCATATCGCTGAAATTGCCCCAGCTGATTGTAAACTGCTCCGCGCCCCGAAATATCAAACCTGACATACCAGAGGTCGTCGGCGCCATTTCCGAATTTGTTGTAGTCAGGATCTTCGGCAACAGTGATGCGCGTGCCGTCGGCACCGAAGAACGTACAGCCGGGTGTCGCTTCGACAGTCTGGCACACGTCACCGTAGGCGGTCACGAAGGGGAAGGTGACCTTGGTGACCGTCGAGGTGCGGGCCGTCTTGGGAACGCCAGGCATCGTCAGTTGGGCATATTGCATCTGCCGGTCGAGGCGGTCGGCCAGTGCGCCGTCGGCCTCGGATGTGCTCGGTCCGAACTCCATGGAGAGCCTTGCACCGGCATAGGCCCCTTCGGTTGCGCCATCACGATAGCCGGCATAGACGGATGCAATCAGGTCGGAGTCGAAACGATAGCCCAGCCCAATCTGTCCGCCGTCGCCGAAATTTGGCGAAGTCCAAGCGGAGCCTTCGACCGAAAGCTTTCCAAAGGCCTTGCTGAAGTCGATCTTCGCAAAGATTCCATCGTCGCCGTTTTCAACGGCCAGTTCATAGCCTAGCTTTGCATCTACCCTCAGTGTCGGGTCGAGGTACGTTTCCAGGCCAGCCGAAATGCGGGCTCCACTGGCGCCGTCGAAGCGTGTTTGGAAGATTGGCGTATCCGCCAGCAGGACTGAGGGACTGTTCCAGCCGTCGACGCCAAGGGAAATTTTTGATGAGCCGTTGAGACGCAGATCAAGGGAACTCGCGATGCTCCAGGTGTCTACGTTTTGATCGGTGGCCAATCCGAAGACATTGTCTGCATCTTCGCGAACGAATTGACCGGTGATGCTAAAACCCAATGCCTCGCTCAGATTTGCAGCGCTGCCGAGCATCAATCGTTCAAGGCCATTCCCCTTCTCCGCGGTCGCACCGAACGCGATTGGGAGATCGGCAAATGCAGCAACGATTCGTGCACTGAGCCGCTCTTGGAACTCATCGTTGGACACCTGCCCGTCGATCGTTATTCGGACCGATTTCCGCTTGTCATCCGAGTGTGTGTCTTGGGCGCTGGCCGCAAAGGTTCCTGTTAGCCACGCAGCCGACGCTGCGAGAGCCAATTTCTTCAATTCCATTCTAATCCCCAGCCCAGCAGTCACATCGGCCTGAACGCGCGATGCGCTAACCTATGCGCTTGGACAAGGTCTTCGCATCACCTAGGTGGGTTACGTGTGCCGTGATCATATTAGATCGGGCCGGCCAGAAGACATGTGTTGGCAAAATACCCGAGCCAAGCGTTGCCAAACCTCGATCCATCGACCGCAACTTTGTCAAAGGCGTGGGTGTTCGCGTGCAATCAACACTGCGAGCTGGCTTTGCCTGCTGGTTTCGGTTTTCGCATAAATGGACTTCAACTGCGTCCTTACCGTATTGATGCTGATCGACCGGATGTCGGCATACTCGCGGGGGGAGATGCCCTCCGCTATAGCCTTGGCCAGCGCCAGCTCCGCCGGCGTCATCCCGTATCTGTCGAGTGATGGAACATCCGAATTTGCGCATTCCGTTTGGCGGTGGAAAACCAACATTGCGACCGGATGGTCTTCGAATAGACAATCGAACATCAATGACTTGGCATTGTGACGAACCGGGGCGAGGATCGCTTGCAGAGGCGAGCCGGTTGCACATCGAACTACGAAGTCCCGCTGCAATTGCGCGTAATTTGCCCTGGCCATTGCGCCCAAAGCAGCTTGCAGCGCCGCATCGGCCTCCAAGTCTAGCAAATGCATGTACCCCGCACGATCGACGCGGATTATCGTATTTTCCCGACGCAGTGCATCGCCAGCCCGGTTGGAGTAAGTGATCCGCCCCGACCGGTCGATAAAGAACATCGCATCGTCCGCAAGCTGGGCAGTGGCGCGATAGTCTTCACCATTCACCAAGGTAGGGACATGGCGCAGCAAGTCGAATGAACGCGAGATGTGAGGTCCAAGAAGGTCGAGCAACCGGCTCAATGGTGCTCGCACCCATTCGGCTTCCTTGCATCGTATGTTGCCTGATAGAAACAGAAGTCTGTCTGGAGCGTTGTGCAGGACGATGGCACTGGCCGCCACAAGCCCCTGAGTGCTGAAATAATCATTGTAGAATTCGGTCCTGAAGAATTCATCTCTGTCGTAAAGCTGTTCCGACTGAACGACCTTCCCGGTCGATGCTTTGGCCAAGCCTGGTGCCCAGACATTCTTGGCCGCATAATACGCGTCATAAGCGCTCAGGAAATCGGGATCTGTTTTGGACGACACCAATCCAAGGCCAGCGCTGGCGACAGCGTCATGCGCTTGCAAGCAGACTATCGTTCCACCCAGAAAGCCCGCCAAATTCTCGACGAACAGCGACCATTCCCGAGGGTCCAAACCTGCTTGATAGACCGAATGGACGAGATTATTGAAGTCTTCCAACGTGATGCTAGACATATTTGCCGCGTCGCTCTCACTCTATTGAGAGTGATATGGATTCGACTTCGTTCCGTCAAATACGACGCCGCCTGCTCGATACTTGGCGCACCAACTGCAAGATGGCCCTAGTCCTGTCGTCTCGATTGCTCCGGTGGAATTGATGGGTATGCTGGCCCATGTGCGGCCGCGTCTTTGTCAAATCGACCCTCGCCGAAATGCTGCGTAGCTTTCGCTTCGCCGATCCAACAGCCGTTGGTGGCCTCGACAATGCCTTTCCGCGCTACAACGGCGCGCCCCAGCCTGACCTATCCCATCATCGTGCAGGATGACGCGGTGAAGGGCAGCGCGATGTTCGTCTCGGCCAAATGGGGGTTGATCCCATCCTGGCAGAAGGAAGCGGGCTCGAGGAGGCCACCGTCGATCAATGCTCGTTCCGGGACCAACGCTACCAGTGGCATGTTCAAGCGCGCCTACGCCTCCAGGCGGTGCCTGATACCGATCGACGGCTATTTCGAATGGCGGGACATCCATGGCACGGGCAAGGACAAGCAACCCTACGCCATCGCCATGAAGGACGGCTCGCCCCTTCGCGCTGGCCGGCATCTCGACATCTGGCGCAACCCTGCCACAGGCGAATTGGTACAGACCTTCTGCGTCGTCACCTGTCCGCCGAACGAACTGATGGCGACGATCCATGACAGGATGCCGGTCATCCTGGCACCTTCCGACTATGCCCGGTGGATCGGGCCAGAATTGGACCCTGCCGACCTGATGAAGCCGTTCCCGTCGGACCGGATGACGATGTGGAAGATCGGCCGGAAGGTCGGATCACCGCGAAATGACACGCCCGACATTCTCGACCCGATTGAGGATTGATCTCGTCTGCCCGGCGAATAGACCGGATGCATGACGACAGCGCAGGTCCGCGCTATGTGAATGGCAATCTCCGAATACAAAAACCCCGGCCGGAGCCGGGGTTTGATTGCGTGTCGGCTATCTTAGAACCTGTAATTCACCCCGAGGCGAACAGTGTCGAATTTGGTTTCCGATTTAAAAAAGTCGTTTGCGAGTTCGGTCCACCCCAGATCGACGTGGAGATACTCGGCTTTGACGGACCAGTTTTGGTTTAGCGCATATTCAACGCCAGCACCGGCAGACCATCCAATGTTCGTGTCGGAGACGTAGAAAGCCGAGTCATCGACGATCTGCGACTTGACCCGGCCAATAGCGAGACCGCCAGTTCCGTAAACCAACAGATTGTCAAAAGCATAGCCTAGTCGAGCGCGGGCGGTAGCATACCAATCTACGTCGGTCGTACAGGCGTCGGAACCGCAGCCCCAGCTGCTACCGTCCGGCTGACCCAAGTTGCCCGGGCCAAAGGCTCCGTCAACGCCGGAAATTGAGAGGTCGGCCTCGATGCCGGCGACCCAGTTGCCTGCGAACTGCACGTTGTAACCGGCTGTAAGACCGCCGGCAAAGCCGTCCACATCAAACCAGTTGGAGGTGGCGCCGTCGTCAAATCGTGTATCGCCCCAGCCGTAAGCAGCCTGAAGGCCAACATATCCCCCGGTCCAGATGAAACCGGCGGAAACAGGAGCAACTTCCACAGTATCGGCTGCAAACGCAGCGCCCGAGACAGCGCACAGGAAGGTCGCGGTCAATAGAATCGATTTCATGCCCCACCTCATTATTTGACGGTTCTATAGCGCTCGCCAAATGCGTGCGCAACCTGCGGTCTCCCTTCCCGGTTGTGAAAATATGCACAGTTGTAGCGCTGCAACACTCCGTCCGAGGACGGTATATTAGCGGCTGTTGACTTCGCAAGGCATTTGTTCCTATTTCGTTCTCATGCCGCAGTCGAACAGATCCGAGCCATATCCGCTTGCGGCGACGTGGACGTCGATTCCCTTGCCCTTCGGATGGTTTGCGAGAACACGCCGACTGGGACGCGCGGCAATCTCGACGTCTCGCGGTTAGTGCCGACTGCTGGCGAGGCTGTCGGGTTGAAGATCCGCAAACTCGTGGCGATCAAGATCAGGCGCATCCCTGTGTGGAAAGAAGAATGACGTCCTCCAAGAAGCGCGAGAATTCAAAGCGCTGGTACATCCGCCAGAACTTACCGCATCAGGTCGCGCTGCCGAACGACCTGTGCTGCATGGAGAACTACGATCTCCTTGAGCGGTATTGCCGGCGCTTCGAACCCCGCCCCAAGACCCAGCAGGTCACGGGCAATATGGCCGAACGGCAAGCAAGAGGACTTTCGGCTTTGCTTCGCGACCAAGGCTGACGCTGACGTCTTTGCGGCTGAGTTCGAGGGCACGCATTTCGATCCTGCCAAGGACCGAGAGGGCGGCCGCGTCAACGGCGCCTGGCTGCGGAGCGACGAATGGAAGCTGGTCGAACGATGCGGCCCGCTGCAATTGCCGCGGTTCTTTCGGGAATACGGACGGTAGGCCTCCAAGGCTGTCGCCATCACCAACTCTTTGACCGCGCCAGCGGGGGCAGGGGGCGATTCGCAGTCGCCAGATATCCACAGAACGGGCCGCGAACACTGTGGGACTTTTCGTGGGACTTTTCGTCTGGCTTGATCCCACATTGCCGGAAATGATCGGCTTCTGTTCTCGGCGAGCGTTTTAGGCCTTGCGCCGCAAACCCTGAATATATATGGCTCCCCTCGGTCCGGAGTGTAGCGCAGCCCGGTAGCGCACTTGACTGGGGGTCAAGGGGTCGTCGGTTCGAATCCGGCCACTCCGACCATTATATCCCTTCCCCTGATTTCCATTTGCATTGCGAGCACAACGGCTCGCAACGGTGTTCCGCAAGAACGCCATGGACGCTTGCGCCCATGGCGTTGATCGTAGCGTGCCGCTGACGGCACCGGCAGTCACATCATCGACTGCGGGCTGACAAAGACGTTGCGGACGACGTCGCCTTCGTCGTTGAGCAGGATCGTCACCTTCTCGCCCACCTTGATCGACGGCAAGGCAACGTCGCGCGGAATCGTATAGCTGCCGCCATGATCCAGGGTGATGACGCGAGCGCCGGCATTGAACCGGGCGACGATGCCGCTGGCGTCGGATGCGAGGGCCGAGCCTGAAAAAAGGGCTATCGCGGCGGCGGCAAGAATGAGCTTGTTCATGATCGTAACTCCCTATGGTGGTTGTTGAGGTCCGGGGCCCTGGGGCACCTCGGGTGACATCTACAACTACGACCGGCAGCGTCCGCTTGTTGCTGCCGCCGCGGTAAACTCGGGACACGTTTTGATCACGCGATCTTGCCCTGCGCGCTGAAACCGGAATGGAAAGTCATCGTTCACGCGCGACGCCTGGGCCGGCGTTGAAGCAATGGCGCTGATCGTGGAAAAAGAAAAAGCCACGGGTGGGGGCCCATGGCTTTTCTGAGTCTGACAGGCCGACGGAAATCGGCCTCTCGATGCGGCCTCACTTAGCGGAGAACCGCCCGGACCTTGTCGCCTTCGTCGTTGAAATGGATCGAGACGGTTTCGCCGGCCTGGATCACGGGCAGGGCGACGTCACGCGGAACGGTGTAGCTCTTGCCGCTCTCCAGGGTAATGACGCGCGTGTCCGCATTGATGTTGCCAACGACACCACTTGCAGTCGAGGCAAATGCGGCGCCGGTCATGATCGAAAGTGCAGAGGCGGCGAGGATGATCGTCTTCATTTTCGTATTCCTTTCATAGGTCCGTAGCGAGGCCGAAATCTTTGTCGGGCTGCTATTTCTTGTTGCAGGTCACCAAGTCTCGGAGTCGCCGCACTTAGCGGAGGACGGCCTGGACCTTGTCGCCTTCATCGTTCAGTTGGAGCGAGACGGTGTCGCCGGCCTGGATCGCAGGCAGGGCAACGTCGTGCGGGATGGTAAAGCTCTTGCCGCTTTCAAGAGTAATGACACGGGTGCCTGTGTTGATATTTCCAACAATTCCGTTAGCTGGCGAAGCAAAGGCAGCGCCTGCCATGATAGAAAGTGCCGATGCGGCGAGGATGATCTTGCTCATTTTCGTATTCCTTTCATTTTTTCGTAGCGAGGACGAGGCGTTTATTTCGTCATTTCGCTTACCACAATCAGATAGGTGCCTATCTCTGTGATTGCTACGGGCCGGGTGGTCACTCTGATTCACAAAGCAGTCACGCCGTGTTGAGCCGGCAAATGGTGCCGGACTGTTCACAAAAGCGGCTCCGTGTGTGCAATGGCCGGCTGCGGATGTGACTCGTTGCGGTGGATGCCCGAACTCTGGTGGCCGGCGCTGCCGGTGCGGAATTGGTGCCTGCGCCTGGTACAAAGGGGCAGGCGATGCCGGGGGCGCTGGCTTTGGGGCTGCCGGCAGGCGGTGATGGGATTTCCGGCGGATGAGTGCGGCGGGCGCCGAGAGAGCGGGTTGCTCGGTGGCTATCCGGAAGTCCAAACGCAAAGAAGGGCCGATGGCCTTCTTTCGCAGGCTGCTATCTCTTGATGCAGGGCACCAAGTATTGGGGTCTGGCCGCCGCACTCAGTGGAGGATGGCTGGACCTTGTCGCCTTGCGGTCGCGGGGCGTGGACGAGAGGGATAGGGAGGAGGGGCTTCAGCCAGCCAGGCAAGGGAGGCGCCGAGCATGCGGGTGCCTCAAGGCGCAGTCGTTTGCGGATGCGTTGGGTTCTAGCTGTTGGCCCATCGCATGTTGCCGGTTGCCCGGGCGCCAAACGCAAAGAAAGCCATGGGTGGGAGGACCCATGGCTTTGTTTTGGCAATCGCGACAGTTTGATTGGGGCATCAAGCCATCGTTGGTGGCGGCTTAGCGCAGAACGCTCTGGACGCGGTCGCCTTCGTCGTTGAGTTGGATCGAGATCTTTTCGCCGGCCTGGATCGCGGGCAGAGCAACGTCACGCGGAACGGTGTAGCTCTGGCCGCTCTCGAGAGTAATGACGCGAGCGTCGGCATTGATCTTGGCAACAACACCGTCAGAGGACGAAGCAAGTGCAGCGCCGGTCATAAGAGCAAATGCGGAAGCGGCGAGGATGAGCTTGTTCATTGTATTATTCCTTTCACTTTTCGGTAGCGTGGCCGGAATTTTTTGTCGGCCATTTCGCTTACCACAGACACATAGGCGCCTATCTGTCTGATTGCCACTGGCCGAGCGGTAACTCTGTGTCACAAATCGCTCACGGCAATTTGAGCCGGCAAATGGGTGCCGCAACGTTCGCCAAGCCGGAATGATGGGCGCAATCGCCGGCAATGACCGCGTCAGTTGGCGGCGTCGAAGGCGCGCTGGTGGCGTGCCTCGAGCGCGATCGCGCCCCAGATCAGCCCGAGCAGCAGGTAGAAATGGCGCCAGTGGTCGGTGTCGATGACGGTGCCAAGGGCGATGTGGCCGAGGAACACGACATAGGCAGACAGCAGGTAGGGCTGCCACGGCCGGTTGCGCAGGAGGATGCGGAAGCCAGCGGCTACGGTCCACACGATCAGCGTCAGGTAGCTGGCGAAGCCGAGCCAGCCATAGTCCATCAGCGCCTTCAGCCAGATGTTGTGCGTGTCCTCGCCATAGATCTGGCCGAAGACCAGCGGACCGATGCCGAGCGGCTTTTCGGTGGCCAGCAGGAAACCGATGGCGTAGCGGGCGAAGCGGCCGAGCCGCGCCCCATCATAATCCTGCACGAGCTGGGCGCGTGTCGCGAACAGTTCGCCGATGCCGGGAATCTGGAGCGCAACGAGCAGTGCGGCAGCCAGCAATGTCACGACGGCCATGCTCATGACTGCGATCCTGAGCCGGAAACGGCCGCTGTTGCTCTGCAGGAACAGGAAGCCGGTGAGCAGGATTGCCGACGCGCCAAACAGGCCCCAGGCACCGCGCGAGAAGGACAGGAAGATTCCGCCGGTGACGACCAGCAGCAGCACCGCATGCAGCGCCATCCTGGCGGGACGTTCGGTCAAGACGCGGTAGAGCAGGTAGATGCCCGGCAGGGCCAGGAACGGCCCGAAGACGTTGGGGTCCTGGAAAGCGCCGGCGGCGCGGCCGAATTTTGTGAACATCTCGGCCCCTGGCACGGCGCCGAAATATCCGAGAATGCCGAGCACGGAGGTGACCACGGCCGACGTCACCCAGGACAGGAAGATGACCCGGTAGAGTTTCGGATCGGTCTCGGTCACCGCGGCAAAGAAGATCGCGGTGAAGGCCAGGAACAGCGACACCGCGAGATAGAGCGGCGTGCCCATCAGGTTCGACATCTGGGTCATCGAAATCATGCCGCCGATGTTGAACACCACGAGTAGGACAACCAGCGGCGTGATGGCCCGCGTGATGCGCAACCCGAAGAGCGACCAGACGGCGATCAGCCCGGCCATGTAGAGCTCGTATGGGGCAGGCTCGCGGATGACGAACCCGGACAGCAACACGCCCAGCGCAATGGCGCCGGTGGAAATCAGCCCGATCAGCTTGGCATTGATCGCAGCCCGCGGCAGATCGTAGGTGATCGCGCTCAATAGGCGTTTTCCGTGTCGAGCAGGCGGATCGGCGTCAGGAACAGGATCTTCATATCGAACCAGAGAGACCAGTTCTCGATGTAGTAGAGATCGAATTCCGTGCGCTTGCGGATCTTCTCATCGGTGTCCATCTCGCCGCGCCAGCCGTTGATCTGTGCCCAGCCGGTGACGCCGGGTTTGACCTTGTGGCGGGCGAAGTAGCCATCGACCACTTCATTATAGAGCAGGTTGTGCGATTGGGCCGCGATCGCGTGCGGGCGTGGACCGACGAGCGACAGGCTTCCGAACAGCGAATTGAAGAACTGCGGCAGCTCGTCGATCGAGGCCTTTCGGATGAAGCGGCCGACACGGGTGACGCGAGGGTCGTTCTTGGTCACGCTCTTGCGCGCCGACGGGTCCGACTGGTCCGTATACATCGAGCGGAACTTGTAGACCTCGATCACCTCGTTGTTGAAGCCGTGGCGCTTCTGCTGGAACAGAATCGGGCCCTTGCTGTCGAGCTTGATGGCGATGGCGGTGGCGATCATGACAGGCGAAAAGACGATGATGCCGAGCAGGCTGAATGCGATGTCGAATGCGCGTTTGGCAACCGAATCCCAGTCGTTGATCGGCTTGTCGAAGATGTCGAGCATCGGCACGGCGCCGATGTAGGAATAGGCGCGTGGCCGGAACTGCAACTGGTTGGAATGCGCCGACAGCCGGATGTCGACCGGAAGCACCCACAGTTTCTTCAGCAGCTGCAGCACCCTGGTCTCCGCCGTCAGCGGCAGCGAGACGATCAGCATGTCGATGCGGGCGATGCGCGCGAACTCCAGCAGTTCCGAGACGGTCCCCAGCTTCGGATAGCCGGCGACGATCGGCGGCGAGCGCCTGTCGTCGCGGTCGTCGAAGATGCCGCAGATGCGGATGTCGTTGTAGGGCTGCTGCTCGATCGATCGGATAAGCACCTCGGCGGCCTTGCCGCCGCCGACGATGACGGCGCGCCGCTCCATCCGCCCGTTGCGCGCCCACTTGCGGATGACGCGCGCCATGACCAGGCGCAACCCGATCAGCAACGACAGGCCAAGGACGAACCAGCTGCCGAACAGCAGGCGGGAATATTCTGCCGAAACCTTCATGAAGAAGGCCGTAAGCGACATCAGCGCAAAGGTCGTTGCCCAACCCAGGGCGATCCGCCCGATCGAGCCGCTCGGCCGCAGCAGCGATTGCAACTGGTAGCAGTCCATGACTTCGAAGAAGAGGACCGCTGCAAAGGACCCAGCCAGGATGACGAGCGGGTATTGCCAGCTGAGATGGCTGAGGAAGCCGACATGGTAGGCATAGAGCGCCAGTCCTGACACAACAAGAAAAGCGAACTCGGCGAGGCGCAGCCAGCCGCTGACCATGACCGGGGACATGGTGTCGCGCCGGTATTGGGCCGCCACTTCCTGGGCGACGCTGCTCAGCTTGGCGGTATCGGACTTCGTGCCGTCGCCGCTAGCCGCCTTGACGGCTTCCGCGCTGAAGCGGTGCTTGGGGTCGGAGTTGGTCATTGTCGTCGATCTGTTGGTCGGCTGCCCGATTGCCAGATCGGCATAACAAAGATGAGCTAAGAAACTCTTGAGCGGGTCGGGCGACTTCTAAAGGTATTCAGCCGCGGCGCGGCAAGAGGGCCGAGAAATATGCTTTCTCGACATCGCTCGCCATCACAGCCACCCCGAAGCGGGACTTCAGATCGACAGCCCCAGGCATCAGTTTTGCGTATGTATCGGGCCTTTCCAGCACCAATCGCATCTTCTTGCTGATTTCCTCGGCACTTGGCATGACAAGGGCAGGGGAGTTCGCTCCCAGGATTTCAGGAATGCCGCCGACGGCAGTCGCAATGATCGGCTTGCCCGCGGCCAACGCCTCGAGCACGATGTAGGGCATGGCTTCGGCACGCGAGGGCACCACGACGCAGCCGGCAAGGGCGAATGCCTGCCGGGCCGGCATGGGCGGCATGAAGCGGACGTCGTCGGCGAGGCCAAGTCTTTCGACCTGCGCACGGTAGCGCGGCAGATCCTCGCCGTCGCCGACCATCACGGCAGTGACCTTGCGGTCGAGATTTTGCCGCAGTCTGCCCAGCGCATCGATGAAAAGGTCTGGGCCCTTCAGGTCGCGCATCATCCCGATATAGAGAAAGTCGGCGCCGCCGGCGGGCACTGGCTCGAATTCTTCGTCTCTCAGCCCGTTGTAGACCAGGCTGTTCGGCACGCGCGGCGCGCCGACCTTGCGGATGAAGGTGCGGCGTTCGTAGTCGGAGACGAACAAGAGGTGGTCGGTGAAGCGTTCCATCAGGCGTTCGAGGCCGAAGAACAGCTTTCCGGTGACGGTCCTCTCGTCATAGTGCAGACTGCCGCCATGCGGCGAATAGAGGCGGGCCACGCAATACCTTGAAACCCGCAACAGTGAGCCGAACGCACGTGCATAGACGCCACCCTTGGCGCCGTGCCCGTGCAGCACGTCCGGCCGCAATTCCTTGATGATCTTGTAGGTGCGCCAGCCGTCGGCAATGTCGCCGGGGCCGACGTGGCGCTGCATTGATGTGCGCTTGATGCCCAGTGCGAGCATGGGCCGGATCGCCTCGAACAGGCGCTCCTCGTGTTCGCCGCCGGTCGTCGAGTCGCAGATGATGCCGACCTGATGGCCGGCTGCCACCTGCGCCTCGGTCAGGTCGCGCACATGCCTGAAGATGCCGCCGACCGGCGACCTGAAGCAGTGGACGATCCGGAGTTTGCGGGGCACGGTCTGCTGCACGGCGACTTAGAACAGCCGTTCGCGGACGTAGATCGTATCACCGGGCAGGAGCGGGTCGCTGGTCAATACACGACCGGTCATCACCTTCCCGTTGATGTCGCGGGTGATGTCGACATTGCCCTGGTTGGCGCGGGCGCTGTAGCCGCCGGCCATGGCCACGGCCTTTTGCACGGTCAGCCCGGGAACATAGGAATATTGGCCTGCGGCTCCGACTTCGCCCATGACGAAGATCGGCCGGTAGCGGTCGACCTCGACCGAAACGTCGGGATCGCGCAGATAACCCTGGCGCAGCTTGGCTGCCAATGCCTTCTCGACTTCCTGCGCGGTGTAGCCGCGCGCCGCAACGCCGCCGACGAGCGGGAAGGAGATGTAGCCCGACTGGTCGACGCTGTAGGTGTTGGTCAGTCCTTCCTGCTCGAATACGGTGACCCGGATGCGGTCGCCTGCGCCGAGGCGGTAGGGCTGGTCGAGAACCTCATGAAAAGCAGCCGGTGCCGGTTTGTAGCTCGAGCAGCCGGTGAGGGCGAGCATGACGGCAACAAGCGCGTGGCTGACGGGAAGGGAGCTTTTCATTTCGGCAGACACACCTTCGACTGCTTGCCGCCACGCTGCGGGATATCGGTTCGCGTCCGTTATCGTCTTGTTAGGGTTAATGCCGGGTAAAGGGCTGGCCGATCTTGATTGAGCGCAGGAGAATGCCGCTCGGCGATGTTAACGCCTGAGTTACCATGTTTGTTTACCATGCAGCCTGCCTAGCCTCGGGAGTAGGAATGCATGTCTGGCGTCCAATCCACTGCCGGTGATGTCGATGTTGATCTCGGCCATCTCTTCGCCAGTCTTGCGAGAAACTGGCTGCGCTTGCTGTTGGTTGCATTGGCCGTCACCGGTCTGGCCTTTGTGCTTGCTTCGCTGGCGACGCCTCATTACCGCGCCGAGACGCGCCTTTTGATCGAAACGCGGGAATCGGTCTTCACGCGACCCGACGGCAGCGGCGAGAACGAACGACCCATGCTCGACGAGGAGGGGGTGACCAGTCAGGTCGAGGTCATCGGTTCGACCGACATCCTCAAGCAGGTTGCCAAGCAGCTCGATCTGGCAAGCCGGCCGGAATTCGACGCGGCCGAAGAAATGTCGACGATTTCGCGTTTTCTGGTCATTGCCGGGCTCAAGGCCGATCCAAATGAAATGCCGCCGGAGGAACGTGTACTCAAGGCGTTCCGCGAGCAGCTGACCATCTATCGCGTCGAGAAGTCGCGCGTCATCGTCATCCAGTTCTCGTCATCGGATCCCAAGCTCGCCGCGGAAGTGCCGAACGCCATTGCCGACGCCTATCTGGCCTTCCAGCGCACGTCCAAGCTCGAGTCGAGCACCGAGGCGACCGACTGGCTGAAGCCCGAAATCGCCGACCTGAACCAGCGCGTCAAGGATGCCGAAGCGCGCGTCGCCAGCTTCCGGTCGCAGTCCGACCTGTTGATCGGCCAGAACAATTCTGCGCTTGCCACCCAGCAGCTTTCCGAACTCTCCAGCGAATTGTCGCGCGTTCGTGCCAACCGCTCGGCCGCCGAGGCGACAGCCCAGAGCGTGCGCCAGGCATTGAAGAACGGCGGCTCGATCGACGCGGTGCCGGAGGTTCTGTCTTCGGGCCTTATCCAGCGCCTGCGCGAGCGGCAGATCCAACTGCGGACCGACATTGCCGATCTTTCGACGACCCTGCTGCCCAATCATCCACGCATCAAGGCGCTCAATTCCCAACTTGCCGACCTGGATGTCCAGATACGTGCGCAGGCGGAAAAGGTTCTTGCGGGCCTGGTCAATGAGGCGGCGAGCGCCGATCTTCGCGAAAAGCAGCTGGTTGCCGACCTCAACAGGCTGAAAGTGGAATCCGGGCGCGTGTCGGAAGAAGAAGTCGAGCTGCGGGCGCTCGAGCGCGAGGCAGCCGCCCAGCGCGCGCTTCTCGAATCCTACCTGACCCGCTACCGCGAGGCCTCCTCGCGTCAGGATCGCAACTATCTTCCGGTCGACGCACGCGTCTTTTCGCGCGCCATCGTGCCGTCCGAATCCTATTTCCCCAAGGTCATGCCGATCGTCGGTGCGGCTTTCGTCGGTTCGCTGCTGTTGATGGCGATCTTCACATTGCTGCGGGAGCTGTTCTCCGGCCGTGCGATGCGCCCGGCTGCCGGTTCCCGCGTGTCACCGGTGACACAGGTTCCCATGCCGGTGCGCCGCGCGGCAAGCCTGCCCGACGAAGCGGAGCCCCGGTCGTGGGATGATGCCGGAGAGCCGGTCGTCGCCGTAGAATACGAAGACACGCAGGCAGAAGTTCAGCCGCTTGACGACGAAGAGCCGCTCGTTGCCGCGACGCCAGCCGCGCCGATCGTCCATGCCGGCATCAGCATCGAGACGGCAGCCGAAAAGCTCATCGCTGGCGGTGCCGCGCGCGCAATCTTCATTTCGCCCGAAGGTGATGACGCGGCGGCGACCGCGGTACTTGTGGCCCGCGAAGTGGCCGACACCGGCCTGCGCGTGCTGTTGCTCGATCTGACCGCCTCAGGTGCTGCCTCTCGGCCGATGCTCGATGGTGGCCGCTATCCCGGCATCACCAACCTGCTGGCTTCGGAGGCCCAGTTTAGCGATGTCATCCGCGCCGACCACTATTCGGACTGCGATGTCATGCCGGTGGGCACCGCCGATCCGGCGCGCGCCATGCGTGCCGCCGATCGGTTGCCGATCATCATGGAATCGTTGACGACGGCCTATGATCTGGTGGTCGTCGAATGCGGCCCGGCCGATGCCGACGAGATCAGGCGCCTGGTCGGCGACGGTACCGAGGTGCTGGTCAGCTTCCTTCAGCATGACGACGAGATCGCCGATGTGGCCGATGGCCTGCGTGCTGGCGGCTATGAGGATGTCATCCTTGTGACTCCGGTTGGCCATGACTTGCCGACGACGCCACAGCCGACGCGCTCGGCGGCCTAGTCTTCCCCTGCAGGCGAAGCCTTGCCGCGCACGCCCGAACGCAGACGCTTTACCACGGCCCATAACGTGGTGTTGTTTTTGACCGCGCTCTTGAGCCGCGCGGTCGACTTCAGCCCGAGCGCATAGAGCCGGCCCTTTGCCGTCATCGGCACCAGAACGTCGGCGTGCTGGATTTCGATATCGCACCATTGCCGTTTGTACGGCTCGTCGCCGACGCTGAAATCGTAGATGTCGAAGCCCTGGTCGCAAGCCTCGGAGATGTTGTCGAAGAACAGGTATTCGCCCGGGCTGACATAGCCCAGTTCGTCGTCGGCGATGGCGCCGAATTCGCAGACCATGCGGTTGCCGGCGCGGCTCGACCCGGTGACCGCGCGGTATTTTCCGCCGACGTCCAGGCCGTGAAGGATAAAGGGCGACGGGTCTTTCTGCAGTGCATCGACAAACAGCTTGCGGAAGAATGTACGGACGCCGGCATCGGCGAAGACGTCGGTAATGCCCATAGCGCCAAAACGCTGTTCCTTCATCGCGAAGAACGCGTCCAGCATGGCGTTGACGTCCGCTTCTGTCGTCGCAACGATACGGCGGGCACCGCCCACGGCGTCGTACTTGCGTTCCTGGCTGCGATGCCGTTTGCGTTTCTTCTTGCCGCTGGTGCGCGTCAGAACAGCCTCGAAACCGCCGACCAGGTCGACCCCCAGGGCGACGTTGGGGCTAGGCGTGGAAATGAGCTTGAGCAGCGGATTGGGCAGCCCGTCGAGATCGGTGATGAGGCGGTCGAACGCGACCACGTCGATATCTGGACGTGCCCGGCGGATCGAGCCGATGAGGCTTTCAATCTCGGCAGTGCTTGCCGTTGCAAGCCAGTTCCTGTCAGCTGCAGGAAAATTGCCGTTCGCGTGCTTGCCGCTGAGAAATCGGGCAATGCGGAACGGCCCTTCGTGGCTGACCTCAAGCGCAACGGACAGCACCGGCCGTCCCTTGGCGTTCAGCGTCGCAATCACCGCATCGACATTGTTCGTTTCGATCCAGGTAGACACCCATCCCGGGCACTGTGCCGGTGCCGAGACTCCTGCCGATTTGCCATAGGCCTTGATTGCCTCGCGCGTGGCTGGAATGGCGACAGCGGTCAGGATGTCGCCAGCATTCGCGCCCTGGCGCAACAAGGCGCTGTTTTCGCGGGGGGCGGCAGCGTCAACCATACTTCAATCCTTGCCGGCTATTCATCGGCATGTGGAACGCGTTTCCCTGCGTGTTCGATGCGGCCAAGCCTACGCACCAAAGGTGAAGGAATGATCGACGCAGCCCGTAAGCTGGCTCTCATGCTGATCGGATATGCAGGGCTGGGTGCGCTGGCCAGGCCGCTCGTCGGCAGCGTCGGCGCTATTCTCATGCTGCATCGGGTCACTGCCTTCCTCGATCGACCGGACGGGCCCAACCGCCATCTCAGCATCGCGCCGCACTTCCTCGACGCGCTGATCGGCGAGATGAAGCGCATGGGATATGCTTTCGTCTCGATGGACGAAGCCGTGGCGCGCCTGCGCTTGGGCGACAAGGGCGGCCGGTTTGCAGCATTGACTGCCGACGATGCCTATCGCGACAACCTCACCGAAGCGCTCCCTGTTTTGGAAAAGCACGCAGCCCCGATGACCATCTACGTCGCCTCGGGCCTGACTGGCGGCGACGCCGATCTTTGGTGGGAGGTGCTCGACGACATCGTCGAGGCAGGCAGGCCGCTTTCTGTGGCCATGCCGGAGGGCGAGGTGAATCTCGATTGCTCGACGCCGGAAGGACGATCGAACGCGTTCCGGCGCTTGTCGGCCCACATCACCACGGACGTGCGCGAGGAAGATCAGCGCGCTGTTCTGCGCCGTTGGGCCGAAATGGCCGGCGTCGACGCTTCGGCCCTCAACCGCAAGCTGCTGATGAACTGGGACGAGATCAGGCGCTGTGCCGCGAACCCGCTGGTCACCATCGGCGCGCATACCGTGCACCACTACAACCTCAAGCGTTTGAGCAGGGAAGTCGCATTGCGCGAGATGTACCGCTCGCGCAGCATGATCGAAGTCGAGCTTGGCTATGCACCGCGCCATTTTGCCTATCCCTACGGCTATCCGGCGGCGGCGGGTTTGCGCGAGACCGAACTGGCGCGCGAGGCGGGCTATCTCTCGGCGGTGACCACGCGTCACGGCATCCTGCGGCCCGAGCATGCTGGTAACCTGCACGCCCTTCCCAGGCTTTCGGTCAACGGCAGGTATCAGGATCTCGCGGCGGTGCGGGCCATGCTGTCGGGCACGACGACGCTGCTGGCCAACGGCGGCCGGCGGGTCGTCACTGTGTGATGTTTAGCGGCCGGCGGCCTTCGACGGCTTGAGCATCCATTTGATGATCCACATCGCCGGCAGGATCCACAGCAGCCCGCTGAAGAAGAAGAAGGCGAGGTGGACGACCGGGCCCGACTGCGACAGCTGTGCCACCGCCACCATGGTCGCGATCAGCGCGTAGACGATCACCAGCAGCACCAGCAGCACGGTTCCGATCAGCTTCTTGACGCGCACGGGCATTTCTTGATCCTTTGTCCAGGTTCCGCATAGTCGCTCTGGCCAACCGGCGCAACCGGTGAGGACATGCGGCGCGACTGCGTGTCGCGTGGGCCGAACTTGCCAGCGGGGCCGCTATGGTCCACCAGTCCCGCGGTTTCGAACGAGCCGGGAACGATTGCAATGTCAGCCATGACCAACACCGCCGCACCGCTTGCCGAGCGAAACCGCGAACTGCGCAATCGCACGCTCGTGCGCGGCTGGCTCTATGTCGTGCTCCTGGTCCTGTTCGCTCTTGTCATGGTCGGCGGCGCCACGCGCATGACCGGTTCGGGGCTTTCCATCACCGAGTGGAAACCGATCCACGGCGTCATCCCGCCGCTCAATCAGGCCGAATGGCAGGAAGAGTTCGAAAAATACCAGCAGATCCCGCAATACGAGCAGATCAACAAGGGCATGACCGTTGACGAGTTCAAGGGCATCTTCTGGTGGGAATGGGCGCATCGCCTGCTCGCCCGCGGCGTCGGCTTCCTGGTGGCAATTCCGCTTGCCTTCTTCTGGCTCTCCGGCCGCCTCGAACGCCGCCTCAAGCCGCGCTTGGTCGGACTTTTGGCGCTCGGCGGCTTCCAGGGCTTCATCGGCTGGTGGATGGTCGCCTCGGGGCTTTCGGAGCGGGTTTCGGTCAGCCAGTACCGGTTGGCGATCCACCTGACCTTCGCCTGCATCATCGTCATGGCCGTCACCTACATCGCGCGCGGCCTCGCGACCTATTCGCAAACACCGGCCGATCGCCGCGTCCAGCGCTTCTCGGGCATCATGGTGCTGCTGGTCATGTTCCAGATCTATCTCGGCGCGCTGGTCGCCGGCCTGCATGCCGGCCTCTCCTATAATACCTGGCCGCTGATGGATGGCGCCATCGTTCCCGGTGATCTGCTCGTCATCGAGCCGATATGGCGCAACTTCTTCGAAAGCCCCAAGACGGTCCAGTTCGTCCACCGTATGTTTGCTTATACGGTTCTGGTGGTGGCGCTGTGGCACGCATTTTCGACCATGCGGGCAGCACCCGGGTCGACGCACGCGCGCCGGGCATGGCTGCTGGCGCTGCTGATCGTGGGACAGGGCGCGATCGGCGTCGGCACATTGCTTATGCAGGCGCATATGCACTGGGCACTGCTGCATCAGGGATTCGCGCTGGTCGTGCTGATCTTCGCCACCGCCCATTGGCGCGGCACCAAGGGCGCTTATGCCCTGGAGAACGACGTGGAAGTCAGAAGCTAGAGCGCACGTCGCGGATTGCAGCGACCACGCCGAGTTCGCTCTGTTCGTCCTCGTCGTTGTTGTCTTCCGCGTGCCAGGAAGCCGACAGGCAGCCCCAGGCGATGGCATGGTCGAGGATCGCGTCTGGGCGCTGGCCAAGCGTTCTGGCAAAGGTCTCGGCCATATGCGCGATGCGCTCCGGATCGAGACAAAGATCGCCCTGGCGGTCCAGCGGATTGTAGAAGAAATTCGCCGCGTCGAAGCCGGGGTCGCCAAGAATGCCCTTCGGATCGATCACCAGCCAGCCACGCTCGCCAAGCAGGACGTTGTCGTGATGCAGGTCGCCATGCAGCACGCGCAATTCGTGCGGGTTTGACAGTAGCCGCTCGGCAACCGCGGCCGTCTCGACATAGGGGCTCTCCACGCCGGCATGGTGGTCGATCCGGGCCTTCTTGAACAGGCTGGCGAACCGCTCTCTCAGCGGCTGCAGGTCGGCGGGGGGAGGGATGTCGGACGGCGACAACAGCCTTGCCATCACCTCGTTGGCTATGTCGGTGGCGTGGCGGTCGCCATGCGCGTTCAACTCGTCGGCCAGAAGCCGGTCGCCGGCATATTCTAGAAGCATGCTGTGCCCCTCGAAGCCAAGCAGCCGCACCGCGCCCACGCCATCGCGCCACGACAGATAATGCGCGCCGCGAAGCTCGTCGGCGACGTCATCGAACGGCTTGAGGGCTTTGATGACGGCCGGATAGCCGTCGGCCAGCCGCACTTTCCAGATGCGGCTGGAGAATGTCTCTGCGATGAGCTGCGGATCGCTGACGTTCCAGCGCGCTGGAAAGGCAGCCTGATCCACCTTAGTGCTTGAGCCCGAGCATCAGGTCCATGTTCTGCACGGCTGCACCCGAGGCGCCCTTGCCGAGATTGTCGAGCAGGGCGACCAGGTTGACCTGGCCCTGGCCTTCCGTGCCGAAGGCGTAGAGCTTCATGCGGTCGCTGTCGGCCAGTTCGGTCGGGTCGAGGCGATCAAGCTTGGCGCTGGTCGCCAGCGGCACGACTTCGACGATGTCCTGCCCGGCATAGTGCGCAGCGAGCGTCGCATGGATGTCGGCGATCGACACCGCCCCGTTGAGATCGGCGAGGTGCAGCGGCACTTGCACGATCATGCCCTGGGCAAAGCGGCCAACCGACGGCGCAAAGATCGGCCGCCGCTCGAGCAGGCCGTGCTGCTTCATCTCGGCAACGTGCTTGTGCATCAGCGGCAGCCCGTAGAGGAAATGCGGCGAGGCGATGTGATCCTCCCGGCTGGGGTCCTCCATTTGGGCGATCATCTGCTTGCCGCCGCCGGTATAGCCGGAGACGGCATTGACGCTGACCGGATAGTCGGCGGGAAGGATGCCTGCCGCGACCAGCGGGCGGATGAGCGAGATGGCGCCGGTGGGATAGCAGCCCGGGTTGGCGACCAGCCGTGCATCGGCGATGCGCTGGCGCTGGGCAGCGTCCATTTCGGCGAAACCATAGGCCCAGTCGGGGTGGACGCGGTGCGCCGTCGAGGTGTCGATGACGCGCGTCGAATTGTTGCCTTCAAGGATGCGCACAGCCTCCTTGGATGCATCGTCGGGCAGGCACAGGATGGCGACGTCGGCCTCGTGCAGCCGCTCGGCCCTGAGATCGACGTTGCGGCGCTCGGCCTCCGGAATCGACAGGACGGCAAGATCGTCGCGGGCGGCAAGTCGCGTCCGGATCTGGAGGCCCGTGGTGCCGTGCTCGCCGTCGATGAAGATTTTCGGTTTCATTGTCTGTCGTTCCGTCGAAAATTAAGCAGTGTCAGTGGGTTGTGGCCAAAATCGGACTCAAGCCGGCAAGCCGTTGAATCATCGCCTCAGCCGTTGTCTCGTGCCTTCCGTTCAGCCAGCAGGCCGAGATAGTGCATCGCGACCGTCGATCCGGCGATGGCCGTAATATCGGCATGGTCGTAGGCCGGTGCAACCTCCACGATATCGGCGCCGACAATATCGATCTGGGTCATCTGGCGCAGCACCGAAAGGATCTTGGCCGATGACGGGCCACCTGCGACAGGCGTGCCCGTTCCGGGTGCATAGGCCGGGTCGAGGCAGTCGATGTCGAAGGTGACATAGGTCTTCTTGCCGCCGGTACGCTCGGCAATCGCATAGGCGATGTCGGCGGCGCGCATTTCCTCCACTTCGTGGCCGTAGAGGATCTTGATCCCAAAATCCTCCGGCGCGTGCGTCCGTATGCCGATCTGGATCGAGCGGTCGGGGTCGATGATGCCGTCACGCACCGCGCGCCCGACGAACGAGCCGTGGTCGATGCGCTTGCCGTCGTCTGGCCAGGTGTCCTGGTGCGCATCGAACTGCACCAGCGCCATCGGACCGTGGATCGCGGCATGCGCCTTCAGCACCGGCCAGGTGACGTAATGGTCACCGCCGAGCGTCAGCAGGAAGGCGCCGGACTTGAGGATCTTGGCCGCCTCGCGTTCGATCGTCCCAGGCGTCTTCTGGTGATTGCCGCTGTCGAGCAGGCAGTCGCCATAGTCGACGACCGAGAGATCCTCGAACAGGTCGCGGTTGAACGGATATTGCGGGTCGCAGTCGAAGATCGCCGACGCGCGGCGAATCGCCTGCGGGCCGAAGCGTGCGCCGGGCCGGTTGGTGACGGCGGCATCGAACGGAATACCCCAGACGACAGCGTCGGCGCCGGCGACGTTCTTCGAATATTTGCGGCGCATGAAAGACAGTGCCCCTGCATAGGTCGGATCACTCGAACGGCCGGTGTTCGTCCGCGCGGTAAAGGCGTGATCGATCGATGAAGCGGGCATGGGCAGTCTCCTCAGTCGGTCTATCGGAATGCGAGGCGCAAGAACTACAGAAGCAGGGCGCAAGATGCCAGCCCCGTAGCGCACTGCGTATGACAGGGCCGCAGCCGGCGCTTTCTCGGGTCATTTGAATGTCATCTGCCTTACACGCCCCTGTCATCGCAGCCGGGTAGGTCGTTGCACGCATCCTCTAGCCTTGGAGCGATTCCGATGCGGACAGTCCTGGCAGGCGCAGCCTCGCTGCTTGTTACACTCGGCATTGTCACCGCGGGTCATGCCGGCTCCCGCGTCGAGCAGATCCTCGAACGCTACGAGAACGCCAATCGTTGGCGCGACCACGTCATGGTTGTGGCCCATCGCGGCGGCGGGCTGGAGGCCGGCAAGACGCGCTATCCCGAGAACTCCATGGCTTCGATCCGCGGCGTCATCTCCTCGGGCGCCGAAATGGTCGAGATCGATATACGCCGTTCGAAGGACGGCGAGTTGATCGTCATGCATGACAGCTGGCTCGACCGGACCACCAATTGCAAGGGCGAGGTCATCGCCCGCACGATGGACGAACTCAGCCAATGCCGGCTCGTCGTCGAAGGCACTGGCACTGTGACCGACGAGCCGGTGCCGACACTGCGGGAGATGCTTGCGGCGACCAAGGGCAAGATCCTGGTCAATCTCGACAACAAGCTGGAAACTGCCGACCTCGCCGATATGGTGGTGCTGGCGCGCGCCATGGGCATGGAAGAGCAGGTCGTGGTCAAGGCAAACCTCTGGAGCGCCGAACGCGTGACTTCGGTCAAGCAAACCATGAGTCAGGTCGGCAGCGGGTTCCAGTTCATGCCGATCATCGCCGACGATGCGGTGCGCGACGCCGGCTTCATCGCGGCGGCGGGGAGGGCATTCTCGGCGCGGGCGGTGGAAATGATCACCTGGCGCGGCGAAGCCGAAGAGATGACAGCGTCAGGCGGGCCGCTGTTTTCGGCCAAGGTGAAGGCCGCGGCCATCCGCGACAACTGGCACATCTGGGTCGACACCCATGCCATCGTCAACAAGCCCGGCGGTTTTCTCTCCGGCGGTCGCGGTGACGAACTGGCTGTGACAGCAGGTTTTCCCAACGAGGTGTTCGGCTTCTGGGCCGAACGCGGCGCCACCATGATCCAGACCGACGAACCAAGTGCCGCGATCGAGTGGCTGTCGGCCAACGGCTATCGCGTGCCTTATGCCGATACTGATGAATCGGTGGCAGCTGCAATGGGCGAGGAGCAAGTATCTGCGCCGACCAACTGATAGGAGCGATGGGTGACGACGGGCACCGCCAGCTAGTACTCGCTGGACTTCCGGAGAGCCTTGCGCCGGTCCTTGAGCGAATATTTCGAGCCGCCCTCCTTTAGCATCTTTCGGCCCAGCTTCTTGCAGTGGTTGTCGGCCTTCTTGGCGGCCTTCCTTGCATCGGCGCCCTTCTCCAGCGCCTTTTCATTGGCCCGCATCCAGCAGGTGTCGAACTGCGACGACCATTTCAGGAACTTGTTGGTGGCGGCGTCCACCATTGTGACGGGGGCGGCGAAGGTCACTGCGATTGCCAATGCGAGCATGCGGACCATTGAGATCTCTCCAGCCGGACTGTCGGCATCTACGCAGGGATCATACGTCAGCAATGGCCCAACGGCATGCAAAAAGAAAAGGCCGCCCGAAGGCGGCCTTTCCGAAACTGCAGGTTCGAGACGCTTAGCGCTTCGAGAACTGGAAGCTACGACGGGCCTTGGCCTTACCGTACTTCTTACGCTCGACGATACGGCTGTCGCGGGTCAGGAAGCCGCCCTTCTTGAGCACGCCGCGCAGCGTCGGCTCGTAGTAGGTCAGCGCCTTGGAGATGCCGTGACGAACGGCACCGGCCTGGCCCGACAGACCGCCACCGACGACGGTGGCGATGATGTCGTACTGACCGACGCGGTTTGCCGCGACGATCGGCTGGTTCAGGATCATCTGCAGCACGGGGCGGGCGAAGTAGGCCGCGAATTCCTTGCCGTTGACGACGATCTTGCCGGAGCCGGGCTTCACCCAGACGCGGGCGATGGCGTCCTTGCGCTTGCCGGTGGCATAGGCGCGGCCGCTCTTGTCGAGCTTCTGGACGTGGACCGGAGCTGCCGGCTGTGCGGCGACAGCGACGGTGCCGAGTTCTGCGAGCGAGCTGAGATCAGCCATGATTACGACGCCTTCTTGTTCTTGGCGTTCAGCGCGCCGACGTCGAGCGTCACGGGCTGCTGAGCGACATGCGGATGATCGGCGCCTGCATAGACGCGAAGGTTCTTCATCTGGCGACGGCCGAGCGGACCACGCGGGATCATGCGCTCAACTGCCTTCTCGAGAACGCGCTCGGGGAAACGGCCTTCGAGCAGCTGGCGCGCGGTGCGCTCCTTGATGCCGCCGGGGTGGCCGGTGTGCCAGTAATACACCTTGTCGGTGAACTTCTTGCCGGTGAACACGACCTTGTCGGCGTTGATGATGATGACATTGTCACCGTCGTCGACGTGGGGCGTGAAGGTGGGCTTGTTTTTGCCGCGGAGGATGTTGGCGACGATAGTGGCGAGACGGCCGACGACGAGACCCTCGGCGTCGATCAGCACCCACTTCTTCACCACGTCCGCAGGCTTCTGCGAAAAGGTTGCCATGGTTACATGCTTTCGTTTGGGACCTTCCGGAGAAGGCGTTTCTTGTTGCTTTCATTGGCGAGAGACGCTGCCCGACGCCAATAACAAAACGGCGACCCGATGCGGGCCGCTGCTTTGGTTGGGCTTATAGGCGAGGGCGGCTAGCCCGTCAAGCGCTTCGGACCGGGTGTTGTCCTGTAAAATGAAGCAAAAACAATAAGATAAGGTAGAGGTATTATTTTACCTCACCATTTTGCCGCTTCGGCGGGATCGAATAGGTGCCGGTTGCGTGCGCCACGGTGTGCTGTTCCGGGCCGGCGACGATGTCGATATCGAACACCATCAGGCTCTTGCCCAGCTTCAGGATGCGGCAGTGGCCGTCGATCGGGCCGGCTTCAGCCTTGCGCATGAAATTGATGTTGAGATTGGTCGTTACCGACAGCGCGTCCGGCCCGGCATGGCTGAGCACGCAGACATAGCCACCGATGTCGGCGAGCGTGAACAGCGACGGCCCCGACACTGTTCCACCGGGTCGGAGGTGGCGCTCATCGGCGTTGAGCCGCACGGTGCAACCGCCTGGGTAGACCTCCGTGACCTGGTAGAAATCGTGGTGTTCGTTCAGCTGCGGGTAGACCTGTCTCAACAGGCCGTTGACCTCGCTTGCCGTCATGATCGGCGCCAATCCGTGCTGCTCGGGCATTAACTCTCCCCATTGGGTTTCCGGAGCCGTGCCCCGCATCATCCGCCACTTGCGAACCTTTGCGTTCCAAACCGAGACATAGTTGGGAACTAAAACTTGAGTGCAAGCGTATATGGCTCAAATTTGATGCTGGCGATTCTCCTTTCGCCGCATTGAATCAGTCAGGGGACACTATGGCAGAAATCGTCGCCATCAAGCGCAGCACACCGGAAGGTCCGGTTTGGTCCAGTCTCGAGAAAGGCGTGCTGCGCATTGTGCTCGCCAATCCGCCGGCCAACGCCCTGTCGATCGAGACGATGGCCGCGTTGCAGGCGCAACTGGACGGCGCGAGGGACGACAAGGCCGTGCGCGTCATTCTGCTTGCAGCGCAGGGCAAGGTCTTCTGCGCTGGTCACGACCTCAAGGAGATGACGGCGCACAGGAGCGATGCCGACCGCGGCCGTGCCTTCTTCGAGCTCACCATGTCGCGCTGTTCGGCACTGATGCAGTCGATCGTGCGCCACCCCAAGCCTGTCATCGCCGAAGTCGATGGCCTGGCGACCGCGGCCGGCCTGCAACTGGTCGCCAGCTGCGACCTCGCTATCGCCACCGATCAGGCTGCCTTCTGCACGCCGGGCATCAATATCGGCCTGTTCTGCTCCACCCCGATGGTGGCGCTGTCGCGCAACGTCTCGCGCAAGCAGGCGATGGAGATGCTGCTGACCGGCGAGACGATCGACGCCACGACCGCGCGCGACTTCGGCCTGGTCAACCGCGTCGTGCCCCGCGAATACCTGAATCATATTGTCGGCAAGTACGCCCAAACCATTGTTTCGAAATCGTCTTCGACACTGAAGATCGGCAAGGAGGCGTTCTACGCCCAGGCCGAGATGGGGCTGGTCGAAGCCTATGATCATGCCGCACGGGTGATGGTCGAGAACATGCTGGCAAGCGACGCCGAGGAGGGCATCGGTGCGTTCCTCGACAAGCGCCAGCCGGAGTGGAAGGGAGAATAGGCGTGGAACCGCGGATTTCTCTCGTGACCCTGGGGGTCGACGATCTCGACCGTGCCGTGCGCTTCTATGAGGCGATGGGGCTCAAGCGCAATCAATCGATCACCGAAGGCGTCGCCTTCTTCCAGATGGGTGGCCTGGTGCTGGGCCTTTGGGGGCGCGAGCACCTTTCGTCCGATGCGGGCATTGCCGGCGGCAAGGGCGGCTTTTCCGGCGTCTCGCTGGCCTACAACACGCGCACCGAAGCCGAAGTGGATGAAATTCTCGCGGCTGCCGAGCGGGCCGGCGGTCACATCGTCAAACAGGCTCAACGCGCCTTCTGGGGCGGCTGGTACGGCTATTTTGCCGACACCGAAGGCCACCTCTGGGAAGTCGCCCACAATCCCGACTTCCCCATCGCCGAGGATGGCAGCATCTCGCTGCCATGAGGCTCCACATCGCCGACCGGGTTTGCGGCGACTGCCGAAAGGCGGTATCCGGAACCGTCGAACGAGGACGGCCATGAACCACGACACCTACGATGATGCCTATATCGCCGGCATCCTGAATTCGGTCAGGACCATCGCCGTCGTCGGTGCTTCGGCCAACGACGTACGACCGAGCTTTTTCGTCACCAAATATCTTATCGCCAAGGGCTACGAGGTCTACCCGGTCAATCCGGGCCATGCCGGCAAGGAAATCCTCGGTCGGATGACCTATGCCAGCCTTGCCGACATCCCCGTTGCGGTCGATATGGTCGACGTCTTCCGGGCGTCGAGCGCCGTGCCTGCCATCGTCGACGAAGTGCTCAAGCTCGATCCGCTGCCCAAGGTTGTCTGGATGCAATTGACCGTGCGCCACGACGAAGCCGCCGCGCGCGCCGAAGCTGCCGGCATCAAGATCGTCATGAACCGCTGCCCCAAGATCGAATACGCCAGGCTGGCAGGCGAGATTGGCTGGACCGGCGTTAATTCCGGCGTGATTTCGTCCAAGCGGCCGGTGATGCGGCAAGGCTTCCAGAGTTTCGGCATCCGCGCAAAGTAGATGGCCGAAGCCGTTGCTTTGCAGCGCCGATTGGAAATTTCGTCCGCGACAGCCGGCTAGTCGGAAATTTTCGTCTTTGCATTCCGTGGCCGGCTCCGCCAAAGATGTCAGCCGATTTGACGGACCTATTCTTTGGAGAGAACCATGTCCCAGCGTACCCCGGGCTTCAACACGCTTGCCGTCCACGCCGGCGCGAAACCCGATCCGGCCACTGGCGCGCGCGCCACGCCGATCTACCAGACCACGTCCTATGTCTTCGATGATGCCGACCACGCCGCTTCGCTGTTCGGCCTGAAGGCTTTCGGCAACATCTACACCCGCATCATGAATCCGACCCAGGCCGTGCTCGAAGAGCGTATCGCGGCTCTCGAGGGCGGCACGGCCGCACTCGCCACCGCCTCGGGCCATGCGGCGCAGATGCTGGTGTTCCACAACCTGATGCGCCCGGGCGACAATTTCGTCGCTGCCAACAAGCTTTACGGCGGCTCGATCAACCAGTTCGGCCATGCCTTCAAGAATTTCGGCTGGGAAGTCCGTTGGGCCGACACCAATGATCTGTCCGGCTTCGAGAAGCAGATCGACGCCAAGACCAAGGCGATCTTCATCGAGAGCCTTGCCAATCCCGGCGGCACCTTCGTCGACATTGAGAAGGTGGCGGATATTGCCCGCAAGCACGGCTTGCCGCTGATCGTCGACAACACGCTGGCAAGCCCGTACCTGATCCGCCCGATCGAGCATGGCGCCGACATCGTCGTGCATTCGCTGACCAAGTTCATCGGCGGCCACGGCAATTCGATCGGTGGCGTCATCGTCGACGGCGGGACCTTCGACTGGTCGAAGTCGGGCAAGTATCCGATGCTGTCGGAGCCGCGCCCCGAATATGGCGGCGTCGTGCTGCACGAGACCTTCGGCAATTTCGCCTTCGCCATCGCCGCGCGCGTGCTTGGCCTGCGAGACCTCGGCCCGGCGATTTCGCCGTTCAACGCGTTCCTGATCCTCACCGGCCTCGAGACCCTGCCGCTGCGCATGCAGCGCCATTGCGACAACGCGCTGACGGTCGCCGGCTGGCTCTCCGACCACCCCAAGGTCGAGTGGGTGGCCTATCCCGGCCTCAAGAGCGACAAGAACCACGCGCTGATGAAGAAGTACTCGCCGCAGGGCGCGGGTGCCGTCTTCACTTTCGGCCTCAAGGGCGGCTACGAGGCCGGCGTCAAGTTCGTCGAGGGCCTCGAGCTGTTCTCGCACCTTGCCAACATCGGCGACACCAAGTCGCTGGTCATCCACCCGGCGTCCACCACCCACCGTCAGCTCTCCGATGAGCAGAAGGTGGCAGCGGGCGCCGGCCCTGACGTCGTCCGCCTGTCGGTTGGCATCGAGGATGTCAGCGACATCATCGCCGACCTCGAACAGGCGCTGGCCAAGGCCTGATCGACCGTGCAAAAATGGCCCCGGCCTCAGGCCGGGGCCATTTTGCATTCGGGGGTGGACTTGCCGAGATTTCTGAAAATCGGGACCGATGGCATCGAGCCGGAAGCCGGTGCTCCGGCGGAGGGCCGGCTGATCGCTGGCGACCCGAAATTCCGTACCTGGAACGCCGAGGAGGCCGAAGGCGGCCTTTACGCCGGTATCTGGGAATCGACCCCCGGAAAATGGCGCATCGAATATGACGAATGGGAGTTCTGCCACATCCTTTCGGGTGTTTCGGTGATCGCGGAGGAGGGCGGCGAGGCCCGCACCGTCCGCGCCGGCGACAGTTTCGTGCTCAGGCCCGGCTTTAGGGGAAGCTGGGAAGTGCTTGAAACGACTCGCAAGGAATATGTGATCCGGGTCTGAGCGGTCAGGGCCGCCCTTCGTCAAACTTTGACGAAGCACTTGCGAGTGCGTCGATCTCGCTCGCGCAAAGCAGCGGTTTCAACGCCTCGAATTTCTCCGCCGGCCATGCGTAGACCTTCAGTGCCAGCAGCCTGTCGACAACGGCCTGCGGAAAACGGGTCTTGATAGGCACAGCCGGATTGCCCGCGACGATCGTGTAGGACGCCACGTCCTTGGTGACGATGGCGCCTGACGCGACGATCGCGCCTTCGCCAATGGTGATGCCGGGCATGATCATGGCACGCATGCCGATCCACGCGCCGTCGCCGATGGTGGTGTTACCCTTTCCGGCATAGGCGTCGACAATGAATTCGGCGAAGGGATAGAGGCTGAACCAGTCCGTCCGGTGCGTATGGTTGCCGCCGAGCAGGATCACCGCCTCTGCGCCGATGCAGACATAGTCGCCGATATCGAGCTGGTCGATCGGCCAAGCAGGCTCCCACGCCTTGAGGCTGTAGTCGTCGCCATAGAGGTAGCGCACCACGCTTTCTTCGAACGATCCAGTCCAGGCATTGCTGTAATAGCTATGCGTGCCGCGAACGCGGATGTTCGGATTCTTTACGGTCTCGTGCAGGTACTCGACCTTGGACCAGTGTTTGTTGGTTTGGGTGGGATCATTCATCGCGTGCATTCCATTTGGTTCGAATTAGCCGGCCTTCGTGGCCGTGACATGAAGCCAGTCCGTCGGCAGGCCGTCATAGCCGCCTCCGGTTTCTTGGCCGATTTCCAGGGCGCTCCAGTGGTCGACGCCATAGGCCTGTTCCAGCCATTCGGCAGACGGATAGTTGTAGTACCTGCCGAAGCGATCCCGTCCTTCGGCTTCGCCGGCCTTGAAACTGGCGTAGAATACGCCGCCCGGCTTGAGCGCGGCATGCACTTGACCAACAATCGATGGCAATTGCGCGCGCGGCACATGCAACAGGCAGGCGTCGGCCCAAATACCATCGTAGCTTTCAGTGCCGTCGATGTCTTCGAAGAGCAGCACTCTGACCGGCCGTCCGAGGCGTTTCGCGGCAGCAGCGGCGATCTCGGGGGTGCCGTCGGTCGGTACAACGTCGAAACCGCCCCCCAGCATCGCTTCGCTGTCCTGGCCAGCGCCGCAGCCGAGTTCGAGCACACGGCCGCCCCTCGGCAGGCGCGCCATGAAGGTGCGCAGGTGGTGCACGCTCGCCGGTTGGCCCCGCGTCGTATAAGCTTCCGCCTCGTTCGCGTAGAACTTGATCGTCTCGTGGTCCTTGGCTTCCGTCACGGGCGTTGCTCTCCAAGACGCGTGCAGCGCCTTGATGTCGCCGGCGCAGGGCAGGGGCACCGAGTGCCATAAATCGGTTGGTGGCTTCAATATCGCCGTGGCTGCGGCAAGTTCCAGTGCCGAGCATTGAGCCAGCTGTCGCAGCGAAAGTTAGCGATAGCTGAAATCAAGCCCCTTCACCGGCCTTGCGCAATGATGACACGGCATCCTATTTACAGGGCAAAGCCTCTGAACCGATTCTGCCCGTCCGGCGCTGGAATCCCATCTCGATAAAGGGATAGTCGATGAAGAACCCCGTCGAAACATACATGAACCTCGTTCCGATGGTGGTCGAGCAGACCAACCGGGGCGAGCGCGCCTACGATATCTTCTCGCGGCTCCTCAAGGAGCGCATCATCTTCATCACCGGCCCGGTCGAAGACGGCATGGCGACGCTGGTCTGCGCCCAGTTGCTGTTCCTCGAAGCCGAGAACCCGAAGAAAGAGATCAGTCTCTACATCAACTCGCCAGGCGGTGTGGTGACCTCGGGCATGGCGATCTACGACACTATGCAGTTCATCAGGCCCGCGGTTTCGACGCTGTGCATCGGCCAGGCCGCCTCGATGGGTTCGCTGCTGCTCTGCGCCGGCCACAAGGACATGCGTTTTGCCACACCGAACGCGCGCATCATGGTGCACCAGCCCTCGGGTGGCTTCCAGGGCCAGGCCTCGGATATCGAGCGCCACGCCCAGGACATCATCAAGCTTAAGCGCCGTCTCAACGAGGTCTATGTCAAGCACACCGGCAAGGACTACGAGACCATTGAAAAGACGCTCGACCGCGACCATTTCATGACTGCGGACGAGGCACGCGACTTCGGTCTGATCGACAAGGTCATCGACAGCCGTGAAGCCGTTGAGGGTGCCACCGCTTCGTGATTGGACGCTGCGACCTGCCTACGAGGTCACATCTCGCATTTTTGAGATGCCCTGCGGCATTTCGGACACATTTTGCTGTTCCCTCGGCGAAAGCGGCGGCCTACGTTAAGGCTGCGTTGAGCTTCGACGGCTTAGCGTTGTTCAAGGGTGCCGCGACTCGTTGCAGCGACTTCTGGAATGTGAGTTGTACGGAGCTCGTTGCGGCGGCCAGGGACTGGCGGTGGCGGTGTCCGGCGTTAGATTGCATATGCGCCCATCAGCCAGACCAACGGCCGGGCGGCAGTGAAAGGACTTGGACAAGATGAGCAAGGTCAGCAACGGCGGCGACTCCAAGAACACGCTCTATTGCTCGTTCTGCGGCAAGAGCCAGCATGAGGTACGCAAACTCATCGCCGGCCCGACCGTCTTCATCTGCGACGAGTGCGTCGAACTGTGCATGGACATCATCCGCGAGGAGAACAAGACCTCGATGGTGAAGTCGCGCGAGGGCGTGCCGACACCGCAGGAAATCCTCAAGGTTCTGGACGACTACGTCATCGGTCAGCCCTACGCCAAGCGCGTGCTGTCGGTGGCCGTCCACAACCACTACAAGCGCCTGGCGCATGCCGGCAAGAACAACGACGTCGAGTTGGCGAAGTCGAACATCCTGCTGATCGGCCCGACCGGCTGCGGCAAGACCCTGCTCGCCCAGACGCTGGCCCGCATCATCGACGTGCCGTTCACCATGGCCGATGCGACGACGCTGACCGAGGCCGGTTATGTCGGCGAGGACGTCGAGAACATCATCCTCAAGCTGCTGCAGTCGGCCGACTACAATGTTGAGCGCGCCCAGCGCGGCATCGTCTACATCGACGAAATCGACAAGATCTCGCGCAAGTCCGACAACCCGTCGATCACCCGCGACGTCTCGGGCGAAGGCGTGCAGCAGGCACTGCTCAAGATCATGGAAGGCACTGTCGCTTCCGTGCCGCCGCAAGGTGGCCGCAAGCACCCGCAGCAGGAGTTCCTGCAGGTCGACACCGCCAACATCCTGTTCATCTGCGGCGGCGCTTTTGCCGGCCTCGACAGGATCATTTCGGATCGTGGCCGCAAGACCTCGATCGGCTTCAGCGCCACGGTTGCCTCGCCCGAAGATCGCCGTACCGGCGACCTGTTCCGCCAGGTCGAGCCTGAGGATCTGCTGAAGTTCGGCCTGATCCCCGAGTTCGTCGGCCGTCTGCCGGTTCTGGCGACGCTTGAGGATCTCGACGAGCCGGCGCTGATCCAGATCCTGACCGAGCCGAAGAACGCGTTGGTCAAGCAGTACCAGCGCCTGTTCGAGATGGAAAACGTCGACCTGACCTTCCACGAGAACGCGCTGTCGGCGATCGCCAAGCGCGCCATCGAGCGCAAGACCGGCGCACGCGGACTGCGTTCGATCATGGAAGCGATCCTGCTCGACACGATGTTCGAACTTCCGGCCCTCGAAGGCGTCCAGGAAGTGGTGATTTCGGATGAGGTGGTGACCGGCAGCGCCCGGCCGCTCTACATCTATTCCGAGCAGAAGGAAAAGAAGGGCAACGTCAGCGCCTGAGGCTTGGCCGTTTCCCTATCAACCGCTCCAGCGAACGGCGCCCCAGCGGCGCCGTTCGGCATTTGGAACTCCGCCGATCCCGGCCCCCTACACTGCAGCGTGTTTGGCCTTGATGTTTACCCGGCGAAACTCCAACTAACGGAGAAGAGGCGATGGGTTGGCTTTCGTGCTGTAATGCCGCGCGGTAATCGGCGGTAGGCGGAACCGTCCATGGTCGTTAATATGAGATTCGCGGTTGGCCCTGCGCGGCCGCGATATGAAAGGTTGGACAATGGCCAAAATCTCCCGCTCTTCCAGCGAAGGAACCTTCGCAGTCCTGCCGTTGCGCGACATTGTCGTGTTCCCGCACATGATCGTCCCGCTTTTCGTGGGGCGTGAAAAGTCGATCAAGGCCCTGGAAGAGGTAATGGGTCAGGAAAAGCAGATCCTGCTTGCGACCCAGATGAATGCCGCCGACGACGATCCCGAGCCTGATGCCATCTACGACATCGGCACGCTCGCCAATGTGCTGCAGCTGCTGAAGCTGCCGGACGGCACCGTCAAGGTGCTGGTCGAAGGCACGACGCGCGCCAAGATCCAGTCCTTCACCGACAAGCCCGATTTCCACGAGGCCCACGCTCTCATCCTGAGCGAGCCGGAAGAGGAAGAGGTCGAGGTCGAGGCGCTGTCCCGCTCGGTGGTTTCCGACTTCGAGAACTACGTCAAGCTGAACAAGAAGATTTCGCCCGAAGTGGTTGGTGCTGCCAGCCAGATCGAGGACTATTCCAAGCTCGCCGATACGGTGGCCTCGCATCTCGCCATCAAGATCACCGAGAAGCAGGAAATGCTCGGCACGCTGTCCGTCAAGGAGCGGCTCGAGAAGGCGATGGGCTTCATGGAAGCCGAGATCTCCGTCCTGCAGGTTGAGAAGCGCATCCGCAGCCGCGTCAAGCGGCAGATGGAGAAGACTCAGCGCGAGTACTACCTCAACGAGCAGATGAAGGCGATCCAGAAGGAACTCGGCGAAGGCGAGGACGGCCGCGACGAGGCCGCCGAGATCGAGGCCCGCATCAAGAAGACGAAGCTGACCAAGGAGGCCCGCGAAAAGGCGGAGGCCGAGCTGAAGAAGCTGCGTTCGATGTCGCCGATGTCGGCCGAAGCCACCGTCGTGCGCAACTACCTCGACTGGATCCTGTCGATCCCGTGGGGCAAGAACTCCAAGGTCAAACAGGACCTCAACTTCTCCCAGGAGGTGCTCGACACCGACCACTACGGCCTCGACAAGGTCAAGGACCGCATCGTCGAGTATCTCGCCGTGCAGAGCCGCCAGAAGAAGCTGAAGGGTCCGATCCTGTGCCTCGTCGGCCCTCCCGGCGTCGGCAAGACCTCGCTCGGCAAGTCGATCGCCAAGGCGACCGGCCGCGAGTTCGTGCGCATGGCGCTTGGCGGCGTGCGTGACGAGGCCGAGATCCGCGGTCACCGCCGCACCTATATCGGCTCGATGCCCGGCAAGGTCATCCAGTCGATGAAGAAGGCCAAGAAGTCGAACCCGCTCTTCCTGCTCGACGAGATCGACAAGATGGGCCAGGACTTCCGTGGCGATCCTTCGTCGGCGCTGCTCGAGGTCCTCGATCCGGAACAGAACGCAACGTTCATGGACCATTATCTGGAGGTCGAATACGACCTTTCGAGTGTGATGTTCGTGACGACGGCGAATACGCTGAACATTCCTGCGCCCCTGATGGACCGCATGGAGATCATCCGTATCGCCGGCTACACCGAGGACGAGAAGGTCGAGATCGCCAAGCGGCACCTGATGTCCAAGGTGGTTCGCGATCATGCGCTCCAGCCCAAGGAATTCTCGGTTTCCGAGGATGCTATCCGCGGCATCATCCAGACCTATACGCGGGAAGCCGGTGTCCGCAGCCTCGAGCGCGAGCTGATGAAGCTCGGGCGCAAGGCGGTTACCGAGATCATCAAGACCAAGAAGAAGTCGGTGAAGGTCACCGCCGCCAACTTGGACGAGTATCTCGGCGTGCCACGCTACCGCTTCGGACAGGTCGAGGCCGACGATCAGGTTGGCGTCGTCACCGGTCTGGCCTGGACCGAGGTCGGTGGCGAATTGCTGACGATCGAAGGCGTGATGATGCCCGGCAAGGGGCGCATGACCGTTACCGGCAATCTGCGCGACGTCATGAAGGAGTCGATTTCGGCGGCGGCATCTTATGTTCGCAGCCGGGCCATCGATTTCGGCATCGAGCCGCCGCTGTTCGACAAGCGCGACATCCATGTGCACGTGCCGGAAGGTGCGACGCCCAAGGACGGCCCCTCGGCCGGCGTTGGCATGGCGACGGCTATCGTGTCGATAATGACCGGTATCCCGGTCAAGGCGGATGTGGCGATGACTGGTGAGATCACGCTGCGTGGTCGCGTGCTGCCGATCGGCGGCCTCAAGGAGAAGCTGCTTGCAGCGCTTCGCGGCGGCATCAAGAAGGTGCTGATCCCGGAAGAGAACGCCAAGGATTTGGCGGACATTCCGGAAAACGTGAAGAGCGGCATGGAGATCATCCCGGTCAGCCGCATGGGCGAGGTGATCAAGCATGCCCTCGTGCGCCAGCCGGAGCCGATCGAATGGACCGAGCCAGTCGACGTTCCCGCGGCCAAGACGGATGCGGGCGACGATGCCGGCAAGGGCTTTGCTCATTAAGCTGCATCTAAAGTTGCACAGAAAACAAAAAAGCCGGGCTCGCGCCCGGCTTTTTCATGTGAAAAAGCGCGGAATTCCGGGCTTTGTGAGCCTTTTCGACTTGGTTGTGCCAAAGCTTCTTTCTAAAGTCCGTGTCCTACCGGCTGAGTCTATGTCCCGGTTTTCTCATGGAAGGGAATTTGAATGAACAAGAACGAACTAGTGTCCGCCGTCGCTGAGGCTGCCAAGCTGTCCAAGGGCGATGCGCAGTCCGCCGTTGATGCAGTGTTCTCCGTCATCACCGGCGAACTGAAGGGTGGCGGCGATGTCCGGCTTGTCGGTTTCGGAAATTTCACCGTGTCAAAACGTGCGGAGTCCACCGGCCGCAACCCGCAGACCGGCGCGGAAGTGAAGATTCCGGCCCGTACGGTGCCGAAGTTCTCGGCTGGCAAGGGCCTCAAGGACGCGGTCAACTGATCGCTTTCTTGCCGACGCAATGACTGAAAAGCCGGGCTCGCCCGGCTTTTCTTTTGCCTGCGCGTGCGGACGATCAGTAGATCTCGGTCTTCGACCGGCTGATGAAGAAGCCGTGGCCGTCCTTGCGGGTGCAGCTCAGCCCGGCCTTGGTCGCCTCGCAGCTGAATGGCCCCTTCTTCCAGCTGTTGCCGTATTCGAGCGTGTGCGAGCCGTCGCAGCAGCCGGTGTCACCGACATTCTGGTAGCGCTTGGCCTTGCCGGCCTTGCCGAGGATGAAACGCTGATAGGTCGGCTCAATGCGGTCGCAGCCGAGTTCGGGGCCGCCATCCTCGGGCATGTAGACGTCTGAGCCGCCTGCCGGCGTGTACTGGCAGCCGACATTGCCTGAGGGCATGTTGAAATAGATCACTCCGCCATCGGTCGGGAAAGACTGTTCCGCCGCACTGGCATCGACGGAGATCAAGGCGGCCACCGCCAAGAGCAAAGAACGCACAGTCCCCTCCAACGCCAATTCAGGCTGCTGGTTGAGACGATATCATCCGCGCTCGGCGGTTGAAAAGTATGCCGGCCGGGTGTCTGAAGCTGGCGGGGGCGGCAGGGCAGCTCAACAAAAAGGGCCGCTGTAGCGGCCCTTTCGTCATGCTCCAGGCAGGTTAGGCTCAGGCCTTGACCATGAACGCCTCGCGCGGCAGGTCGGACAGCACCTCGGCACGATTGCCGCGCAGGATGACGATCTCCTCGAGGCGAAGGCCGAACCGGCCCTGCAGGTAGATGCCGGGTTCGATCGAGAAGACGTTGCCTTCGCGAAGGATCGTTTCCGACGTGCCGGTGATGTAGGGCGGCTCGTGAATGTCGATGCCAAGGCCGTGCCCGGTCCGGTGCAGGAAGAAATCGCCATAGCCGGCAGCGGTAATGACGTCGCGTGCGGCCTTGTCGACCTCCTTGGCGGCGACGCCTGGCTTGGCGACGGCGATCGCTGCCTGGACTGCGCGTTCGAGCACGCCGTGCACTTCGTCAAAACCTTCGGGCTTGTCGCCGAACACGCCGATGCGGGTCATGTCGGAGGGATATCCGTCCTTGCGGCCGCCGATGTCGATCAGCACGGCCTCGTTCGCCCTGAGCTTGCGATCGCCGGTATGATGATGCGGGAAAGCGCCGTTCTCGCCGAAGCAGACGCTGACGAATTCTCCCGTGGCGCCGTTTGCTGCGTAGAAGTCGCGGATCGCCCGGGCGACTTCGAGCTCGGTCACGCCTTCTCTCAGCGCGGCGAAGCCGGCCTTCATGGCACCGTCATTGAGGACGGCATTCATCTTCAGCAGCGCGTATTCCGCCTCGTCCTTCTGGCCGCGCAGGAAGCTTACCGTATCGGTGAGGAAGCCGCGGGCAGCACCGGGCAGGGCGTCGATAACCAGCAGTGCGAAATCGGCGCGCATGGTCTCGTCGAGTGCGATCTTGAGGCTGTCGCGGTTGGCGCCGCAATCCTTGAGAAGCTTGGCGAGCGCGGCACCGGGACCATCCGCATCGGTCCAGGGATAGAAGGGCAGCTTGGTGAACGGGCGCTGGCTGTCGACATTGAGCGCCGGCATCAGGAAGCCAGCATGGTCCCTGGAGACGATCAGCAGCACGGGGCGTTCGTCGCCATGTGGCGACATGCCGGTGAGCCAGACAAGGTGCGAGGAGGGGCCGACGATCACAAGGTCGGTCCCGGTTTCAGCCATGCGTTCGCGCAACCGCGCCATCCGCTCTTCGTACATTGTCTTTTGCCTTTGGGATTGGGGGAGGGATGGGACCGCCCTTGATGGGCGGTCCCTGAAGTTCAGGCCGTCAGGTCAGTTCTTCTTGACGAGGCGGTAGTAGACGAAGTCGGAGGTTGCGCCGTTGACGTAGCCTTCGACGTTCTTCGCACGCGCCACTTGGGTCGCCGCCTGGAACATGATGACGATCGGCGACTTCTCCTGCACTTTCTTCTGCAAGTCGACATACATCGCGCTGCGCTTGGCCTGGTCAGGCTCGGCGAGTGCTGTCTTGGTCGCCTTGTTCAGCTCTTCCGGCACAGCCCAGCCGTTCCGCCACGTGGTGGTCGACTGATAGTGGTCGTCCGAGTTGTCCTCGTTGTAGGCGAACGCCTTGGCGTTGGAGTGCGGGTCCATGAAGTCGGGGCCCCAGTACAGCAGCATCGCCTCGTGGGTGCGGGCGCGGTACTTGGTGATCACCTGCGAGCCGGTGCCCGGGATGATCTCGAAGTTGATGCCGGCTTCCGCGAAGCTTGCCTGCAGCGACTGCGCCATGTCGGTAAACGGCGTCGAGTTGATGACGTCGAGCGTGACGGTGATCGGCGTCTTGATGCCGGCATCGGCCAGGATCTGCTTGGCTTTGGCCGGATCGTAGGTGTAGGGCGTCTCGTCGAGCGAGCCGGGGAAGCCCGAGGGCCAGAAGGCCTGGTGGGTCTGCATCTGGCCCTTCAGGAAGGTATCGGTCATGCCCTTGTAGTTGACCAGGTAGCGCGCGGCATCCCACACGGCTTCCGGCTGCAGGGCCTCGTCCTTCTGGTTGAACGACAGGAAGTGCACGGCCGCCTGCGGATAGGTCTCGGTGATCAGCGTATCCTTGCCAGCGATTGTCGCGATCTGGTCCGACGTCAGGTTCTTGGCCATGTCTACGTCACCCGATTCCAGCAGCAGCTGCTGGGTCGCCGCTTCGGCGACGTGGCGGATGATGACACCCTTGATCGCGGGTGCGCCGTTGAAATACTCGGCATTGGCCGTCAAGTTGATCAGTTCGCCCGGACGGAAGGTCTTCAGCACGAACGGGCCAGATCCTGCCGAATTGGACTTCAGCCAGCCATTGCCCATGTCGCCATTGGTCTCGTTGGCCTGCAGCGTGACCGCGTCGACCACCGAAGCGGGGCGGGCTGCGAGGACGTTGAGCACGAAGGCCGATGCGAAATCGCCCTCATACTTGACCACGACCTTGTTGCCGTCGGTCTTGACCATGGAATCGAAGTTTTCCGGCGTCCAGCCGAGCTGGGTCAGGATGAAGGCGGGCGCCTTGTTGAGCACGATGACGCGCTTCCACGAGTAGACCACGTCTTCGGCGCGCAGGGGATTGCCGGAGGTGAACTTGACGCCGTCGCGCAGCGTGAACGTGATGGTCTTGGAGGCGTCGTCGGCTGCCCATTCCTTGGCGAGGCCGGCGGCCAGCGTCTTGGTGTCGGCGGCGTCGTACTGGACGAGACGGTCATAGGTCTGGGCGACATATTCGCCCGACGAGAACTCGTAGGCCTCTGCCGGGTCGATGCTGACGATGTCGTCGATGTTCTGCGCCACCACGAGAATGTCGGCCGGCGTAGCGGCCAGACTGATTGCCGGCGTCATCGGCATGGCCAGCGCCGCCGCAAGCAGCGCGGCTTTGAACAGTTTCATCATTTTCTCTCCTTTTTGGTTCCCGGTTTCTTTGTCTCGGCCCGTGAACCGCGCAGGGCCGGATGCTCCGTGCGTGACCTGAACATCGGCAAGGTGCCGGTCCAGAGCATGCGCGCGAATTTGTCCGTGTCGTTGGACCATGAATGCGGACGATTGCCGCGGAAATGCAGGCTGTCGCCGGCCGTAAGCACCATCTCGTCGTCCTCGAGGCGCTGAGTGATCGAGCCTTCGAGGATGAACAGGATTTCCTCGCCCTCGTGGCTGACCGTCTCGGAGCGATAGCCTGGCGGAACATTGAGGATGAAGGAGGACAACACATTGCCGGTAAAGTCGGCGGCGATACGCTCGTAGACGATCGACGATCCGTCGACCGAGAAGCGGTTGCGCTGGTCGGCGCGGGTCAGCCCGTCCTCCATCGAGGGGGTGGCGATGAAATAATCCACAGCCACGTCGAGGCTGCGGGCGAGCTGGGCGAGGGTGCCCAGCGACGGGGTAGCATGATCGCGTTCGACCTGGCTGAGATAACCGACGGAAATGCCCGCCGCATCGCACAATTCCTGCAGTGTCAGCGACAGCTGGCGACGGCGTGCACGGATCAGCGCACCCACCTTTGGCTGGCTCGCCGTCGCGTTCTTGCTGGCCTCGGAGGACACGCTGAATTTTGCTCCCATCAAAATTTTTTTGATCTAAGCAAAATTATTTGTATAGTCCAAGTGGAATTTTGCTCGACAGACAACATCCGTGCCGCATTCGCAGCGCGGCCAATGTGGTAGGAACAGACACCGCGTGGCATCAGAAATCGACTCCGCCGCTCAGGCGCTTCCAACAGGGCCCGGCGGCTCGTCGCGCAATGCGCGGCATGCCTGGAAAACGCTGAAGAGCGTGCTTGGCGTCCTCGTCGCCGTCGCATTCACCTTCCTCGGCCTCCTGGCCATCACCTTCTTCATCGGCCGCGTCGTGCCGATCGATCCGGTGCTCGCCGTCGTCGGCGATAGGGCCCCGCGCGCCGTCTATGAGGCCGCGCGCATCGAGATGGGCCTCGACAAGCCGCTGATCGTGCAGTTCTTCCACTATGTCGGCAATGTCCTGACGGGCGACCTCGGTATTTCGGTGTCGACAGGCAAGCCCGTGGCCGAGGACCTGGCCCGCGTCTTCCCGGCGACCCTCGAGATGGCCACGCTCGGCATCATCATCGGCGTGCTTTTGGGCGTGCCGATGGGTGTCTATGCCGCCAGCCGCCAGGGCAGCCTCGTCGATCAGGTCATCCGAGTCGTCGGCTTGCTCGGCTATTCGGTGCCGGCCTTCTGGCTCGGCCTTGTCGGTCTCGCGCTGTTCTATGCCAAGTTGCAATGGGTCGGTGGCCCCGGCCGGCTCGACATCTTCTATGACGGCATGGTCGACCCGGTGACGGGCCTGATCCTCATCGACAGCCTGATTGCCGGTGAGACCGATATCTTCTTCAATGCGCTCTCGCACATCGCATTGCCGGCAGCCGTGCTCGGCTTCTTCAGCCTGGCATACATCGCCCGCATGACGCGTTCCTTCATGCTCGACCAGCTGGCGCAGGAATATGTCACCACCGCCCGCGTCAAGGGCGTGTCGGAGCGGCTGGTGCTGTGGCGCCATGCCTTCCGTCCGATCCTTGTGCCGCTGATCACCGTCATCGGCCTGTCCTATGCCGGTCTGCTCGAAGGGTCGGTGATGATCGAGACCGTCTTTTCCTGGCCCGGCATCGGCAATTACCTGACCACGGCGCTGCTCAACGCCGACATGAACGCCGTGCTCGGCTCGACGCTGGTCATCGGCGCGGTCTTCATCGGCATCAACAAGATTTCGGACGTGCTCTACCGCGTCCTCGACCCGAGGGCACGCTGATGGCGACGACACGTGACTGGCTTCTCGACGATTCGCCGTCCTCGCGCCTGCAGGCGCGTCTCGGCCGCAGCTACCGGCTGAGCCGCGCGCTGGCGCGCAACCCGTTGGCGATGGTCGGCGCGATCATCGTGCTGACGCTGATCCTGGTCGCGCTGTTCGCGCCGTGGATCGCCACGCATTCGCCCATCGGCCAGGATCTTGCCAACCGGCTCAAACCGCCGAGCGCCGAAAACTGGATGGGCACTGATGAGCTCGGCCGGGACATCTGGAGCCGCGTCGTTTATGGCGCGCGCATCACCCTGATGATCGTGGCGCTGGTGGCCGTTCTTGCCGCGCCCGTCGGCCTCGTCATCGGCGCCGTCGCCGGCTATTTCGGCGGCTGGACCGACCGCATCCTGATGGGCATCACCGATATCTTCCTGTCGATGCCGAAACTGATCCTGGCGCTGGCCTTCGTCGCGGCCCTCGGGCCTGGCATCCAGAACGCCATCATCGCCATCGCGATCGCCACCTGGCCCGGCTATGCCCGCATCGCCCGTGCCGAGACGTTGACCATTCGCAACTCGGAATTCGTCGCCGCGGTCGAGCTGCAGGGTGCCTCGTCCTTGCGCGTCATCGTCAACCACATCCTGCCGCTGTGCACCTCGTCGATGATCATTCGCGTCACGCTCGATATGGCAGGCATCATCCTGACCGCCGCCGGCCTCGGCTTCATTGGCCTCGGCGCGCAGCCGCCGTTGCCCGAATGGGGTGCGATGATCTCGCGCGGCCGTTCCTTCATCCTCGACCAGTGGTGGGTGGCGACCATGCCCGGCTTTGCCATTGTCATCGTCAGCCTCGGCTTCTGCTTCCTCGGAGACGGCCTGCGCGATGTGCTCGACCCCAAGCATGGAGACCGCCAATGAGCGCCTTGCTTGAAATCGAGAACCTGCGGGTCACCTTCCCGACCGCGCGGGGTCCGATCGACGTGGTCAAGGGCCTGTCGCTCACGCTCGGCCGCGAACGCCTCGGCATCGTCGGCGAAAGCGGCTCCGGCAAGTCCATGACCGGCCGCTCGATCCTGCGGCTGATCCGTGCGCCCGGCAAGGTCACCGCCGACAAGCTGCGCTTCGACGGCATTGACCTGCTCGCCCAATCGGAACGGCAGATGCGCTCTATCCGCGGCGCTCGCATTTCCATGGTCATGCAGGACCCGAAATTCTCGCTGAACCCTGTCATGACCATCGGCGACCAGATCGCCGAGGCGCTGCTGACCCACCAGAAGCTCGGCCGTGCCGATATCAGGGGCCGCACGCTCGCCATGCTGGAAGCCGTGCGCATCAACGACCCCGAGCGCGTGCTCGGCCTCTACCCGCACGAAGTGTCGGGCGGCATGGGCCAGCGCGTCATGATTGCCATGATGCTCATCCCCGAGCCGGACCTGCTCATCGCCGACGAGCCGACATCGGCCCTCGACGTCTCTGTCCAGGCCCAGGTGCTCGAGATCATCGACGACCTGGTCAAGCGTAAGGGCATGGGCCTGATCCTGATCAGCCACGACCTTGACCTGGTCTCGGCCTATTGCGACCGCATCCTGGTGATGCGCGGCGGCGAGGTGGTGGAGGAATGCGTCGCGGGCGAACTCCGCAATGCCAAGCATCCCTACACGCGCGGCCTGCTCGCCTCGATCCCGCGTCTCGACGAGGATCGCGAAGAGCTGCCTGTCCTGCAACGCGACGAGGCTTCGACATGAGCGCGCTGAAGATCGAAAACCTCGACATCTCCTACGGCGATTCGAAGGTCACTCACGGCATCGGCTTCGACGTTGCCGAGGGCGAGAGCTTCGCGCTCGTTGGCGAAAGCGGCTCGGGCAAGACCACCGTGCTCAAGGCCATCGCCGGCATGGCCAGGAGCTGGACCGGCTCCATCACCGCCTTCGGCCACGCCCGCACGCCGGGCATCGACCGCGGTTTCGCCAGGCAGTGCCAGATGGTGTTCCAGGATCCATACGGCTCGCTGCACCCGCGCAAGACTGTCGATGCGACGCTGAGCGAGCCGCTGGCCATCCACGGCGTCGGTGACAGCGGTGCGCGCGTCGACGAGGTGATGCAGTCGGTCGGCCTCGACCGGCGTTTCCGCTTCCGCTTCCCGCACCAGCTTTCGGGCGGCCAGCGCCAGCGCGTCGCTATTGCCCGCGCCCTGATCCTCAAGCCCAAACTGCTGTTGCTCGACGAGCCGACTTCGGCGCTCGACGTGTCGGTGCAGGCAGAAATCCTCAACCTGCTCAAGCGCTTGCGCCGCGAGCAGGGGCTGACCTATCTGATGGTCACCCACAATCTTCCCGTCGTTTCGTTCCTGTGCGATCGCCTTGCCGTCATGCGCCACGGCCGGGTCGTGGAGGTCGCCAGCGTTGACCAGCTCAAGCGTGGCGAACTGCAGGACCCCTATTCGCGTGAACTGACCAGGTTCAGCGCGTCTCATCCCAAGACTTGAAATAGAGGTACATCATGACAGAGACCAAACTCGCCGAGGCGCTCGTCGCCTTCGATGCCGCCATTGCGACCACGACCGAAGTCGAGGGCGTGTGGAAGGCCCTGCAGGCGCTGGCCGATGTCGTCGTCGGCGCCAAGCTCTTCACGGTGATGAAGCTCGACTGGGCCAGCGAGCTTTCGAGCCGCACCTACACCAGCCACCCGGACACCTATCCGGTCTCCGGCACCAAGCCGATGAACCGCACCCACTGGTTCGACACGATCCACGTCCAGCGCAAGCCCTTCGTCGCCAACACCATCAAGGACATCGCCGACGTCTTCCCCGACCACGAGACGATCTGGTCGCTCGGCTGCGGCTCGGTGCTCAACTGGCCGGTCTTTGTCGGCGACACCATGCTCGGCACCGTCAACATGCTGCACGAGGAGCACTACTACACGCCCCAGCGCGTCGAGGCCGCCAAGCAGCTGTCCCTGGCCGCCAAGGCTGCCTTCCTCGCCGTCGAGCATCTGGAACGCCGCTAGGTCCTCCGATGCCGTCATGACCGCGGTGTATTGTCGGCGCTTCCCCGCGCCGGCAGCCTACTTCACGAGAGGATCTAGGAGCAGCCCTCTCTAGGGTCCCGCGAGGATTTCTGCGAGCGGGCTGCCGGGTGGCGGGTTGAACGTCGGCGCAATCGAGTTGTTGTACAGGTGGATCGCGTAGGTCCGTGGCGTCGTGACGTCCTTGATCGACAGCTCAGCGTCGAAGAGCAAGTCGGTCATCGCTTGATGGACAGGATAAAAGGCGTCCATCGGGAGCGCCTTGTCTGCCAACCCGTATTTCTTGATGAGAAAGGTGAGCAGTTGGGGGCCAGTCGTCCCCCATCGGGTCCGCCTGATGTCACGCCCAACCCCTAATTTCATGAGGCGATTGTAGGCCGCTTTCTTAATTGGCGACCACCACGGGGCGATGAAATGTCGGCCGGAGGTGCACTGGACGAGGCTCTTGACGAGATCGCTGTCGGCTGGTGCTTTCAGCACCGCACAATTGATGACATCCTTCTTCTCCCACCCGAAAAGCCATTGTTGCTCGGGAAACGGCCGAACGCAGTAGACGTCGCAGTCGGCGTAGATGCCGAGCCCTGCCTCAAGCAGCCTGTAGCGGTAGATGTTTGCGGTCAGCGCCAGGCTCTTCTCGTGCTTGTAGGCCACGATCTCGCTCTGCGACAGCAACTGCGATGCGTCGAAGATCTCGACGCCATCGGGCGTGTCCTTGGGCGCGTCGAACGCGTGCAGCACCGTACGATGTCCATGTCGCCGAAAAGAGCGGATGCATGCGGCATGCAATGGACCGAGCTTCTCGCCGATCCAGATGAAATTGACGGTTTCGCCCATGGTGCCTTGCATTTGCTGGTCGGGGTCAAGCTGGCCGAACTGGAAGGCCTTCACGGGCACGAGTTGTTCCCACGACCGCCCGCACATGCCGTTGGTTGCATCCTTGCGGGAAATTCAGCCGCGGGGCAATAGAACGTCTCGCCGTGGGCGATGGTCCTCCTGGAGCCTCGGCGTCTGCTGCAAGCTCTAGTGGCTGCTCACCAGCGCGGGTATCGAAAGCCTCGCGCTGGTCTCGTCCAGGATCGAGAAGCTGTAGCGGCCGAACTGGTCTCGCTCGACCGAATAGGTCAGCCGGTCGGCGATGCGGTTGTCCTTGTCGAAGGTCAGCACGCGTGGCTTGAGCGTGGTGATCTCATTCTCCGTCACATAGACCGAGTTGCAGATGATGATCTGGTCGCCGGCCTGGCAGGTGCGGGCGGCAGCGCCATTGAGGATGCAGCAGCGCGAGCCGCGCTCGCCGAGGATCACGTAGGTCGAAATCCGCGCACCGGAACTCTTGTTCCAGATTTCGACGAACTCCATCGGCAGGATGCCGGCTTCCTCGCAATGGTCGGGGTCGAGGGTGATCGAGCCGTGATAGTTGAGGTTGGCTTCGGTGACGTGGATGCCGTGCAGCTTGCCGGCGACGATCTTGCGCATTCTTCCTCCTGCTAAGCCAGCGTTCGCTTCTTACATGCCCACCACCAGCGCACCGCCGGTCAGGCCCGCGCCGGCTGCCGAAAGCAGCAGCTTTTCGCCTCGCTGGAACGGCGCTGCCTGGTGCGCCAGCGACAGCGACAGCGGGATCGTCGCGGCCGACGAATTGCCGTAGTCGGCGATGGTCTTGACGATCCTGTCATCGGCGATGCCAAGCGACTTGCCCACCGCGTTGAAGATGCGGGCATTGGCCTGATGCGGCACGAAGCGGCTGACGGCGGCAGTGTCCAGCCCCGCAGCTGTGAGCGCGTCCGTCGAGCAGCGGCTCATCATCTCGACAGCCTTGGCGAAGACCGCGCGCCCGTCGGCGATGGTCATGCGCGTCTCGGCAATGTCGAGTTCGTCGGCGAAGGGTCGGTTGCTACCACCGGCGGGAATCTGGATCAGGCCATAGCCGGAGCCGTCGGCTGCCAACGACGCACCCAGGATGCCGTGGCCGGGGTCGTCGGATGGGCCGAGCACCACGGCACCGGCAGCATCGGCGAACAGCACGGCACTCGCACGTTCTGCCGGGTTGATGCGACGGCTGAGAATATTGGCGGCAATCACCACCGCAGGCTTGTTGTGCAGCCGCACGAAGCCGTCGGCGAATGTCATGGCGTAGATGAATCCGGCGCAGGCGCCGGCGAGGTCGACGCCACCGGCATTGGCAAGGCCGAGCCGGTGCGCCACCAGCGGTGCGCTCGGCGGCAGCAAGTGGTCAGGCGTCGAGGTGGCGAGCAACAGTAGCCCGATCTCACTTCGGTTGATGCCGGCAGCTTCGAGCGCCATGTCTCCGGCCTTGGCTGCCAGTCCCGACAACGTGTCCCCGGGTTCCGCCCAGAAACGCGAGCGGATGCCGGTGCGGCCCTCAATCCAGCCGGCATCGAGACCGAGGCTGGCCTCGATCTCGGCGTTGCCTACCTTGCGGCCAGGTACATGGTGGCCCAAGCCGAGGATACGGGCCGAGCGGTTCACGCGGCGCGGCCCGCGAGATCTGCGGCCTCGTCCACGGCGCCATAGAGGCGGTCGAGTTCGCCTGACGTCACGCAATAGGGCGGCAGCACGTAGATGACGTTGCCGAGCGGCCTGACCAAAAGGCCGCGCTCGAGGAAGAACGCCCGCAGCTTCGGGCCCACTTCGGCCAGATAGCCGGCCTTTCCGACGCGCAGGTCGAGCGCGGCGATGGTTCCCGTAGTCCGTATGTTCTCGAAGCGTGGGTCGCCTATGAACCGTGCGACCTTTTCCGACTGCATCCGGGTCAATGCCACCACGCGCTCAGCCACCGGCTCGTCGCGCCAGATCGCGACATTGGCGAGCGCGGCAGCACAGGCGATCGGGTTTGCCGTGTAGGAGCTGGAATGGAAGAAGGTCTTGGCGCGGTCGATGGAGAAATGCGCGCGAAAGACTGCCTCGGTCGCCAGTGTCGCCGCCAGCGGCACCGAGCCGCCGGTCAGCCCTTTGGAGGTGCAGAGGATGTCCGGCGAAACACTGGCCCGCTCGCAGGCGAACATCGTCCCGGTCCGGCCCCAGCCGGTCATCACCTCGTCGGCGATGAGCAGAGTCCCGGAACGTTCGGCGATGCGCTTGAGTTCGGTCAGCACCCGGGCCGGGTACATCAGCATGCCGCCGGCACCTAGCACCAGTGGCTCCAGAATGAGGGCAGCCGCCTTGCCGTCACGGCTCAGCGCCTCGAAGCTGTCGAGCGTCTCCTGCTCGCGTCCCGCCTCCGGGAAGGGGATGGTGTCGACCTCGAACAGCAGCGGGTCGTAGGCGGCGTTGAACACGCCGCGCGCGCCGACGCTCATCGTGCCGATGGTGTCGCCGTGATAGCTGTGCTCCATGACGACGATGCGCGTGCGTGCGTCACCGTTGTTGCGGTGGAAGCCCAGCGCCATCTTCAGCGCCACCTCGACGCTTGTAGAGCCGCTGTCGGAATAGAACACCCAGTCGAGCCCGGCAGGCGTCATGTCGGCCAGTGCCGAGGCCAATTGCTCCGCCGGTTCGTGGGTCAGGCCGGCGAAGATGACCTGGTCGAGCGTTTCGGTGGCGTTGCGGATCGCACTGACGATTTTCGGATGCCTGTGGCCGTGGGTGACGACCCACCAGGACGAGATCGCGTCGAGGATGCGCTTGCCATCTGATGTCTCGACATAAGCGCCCTCGGTGCGGACAATCGTCGGCGGCACAGGTTCCGTGGCGTGCTGGGTGAAGGGATGCCAGACGGCTGAACGGCTCATCGACTGGCCTCCAGGAAGTCGGCTGTCTTGAAATTCGCGCGCATGGCTTCAGCCAGTGTTTCGGGCGTCAGCTGGTCGAGCCGGGGCAGGCGGCCAAGCACGCGCACCTTTCCCATTTCGGCGATGGTTCGCTGTGTGTCGGCCATCTCGTCGCCGATGAAGGCTATTCCCAGTAGCGGAATCGCGTGGCTGCGCAACGCCTCGATGGACAGCAGCGTGTGGTTGATCGTGCCGAGCCCGGTGCGGGCGCACAGCACCACCGGTGCGCGCCAGCGCGCGAAGACGTCGATGTAGAACGTGCGCCGGTTGACCGGCACCATCAGCCCGCCCGCGCCTTCGACAACGAGTGGCCGGTTGGTTGTGGGCAAGATGAGCGCATCGGCATCGATCTCCACGCCGTCGAGTTCGGCGGCGCGGTGCGGCGACAGCGGTTCCTTCAGCCGCCAAGCTTCCGGCAACACACGATCCGGAGAAAGCTGGGCGAGCCGGGCAACGACCTGGCTGTCGGTCTCTTTCTCGATACCCGACTGCACCGGCTTCCAGTATGTGCCGTCGAGCAGGTCGGTGAGGCCTGCGGCGAACACGGTCTTGCCGATCCCGGTGTCGGTGCCTGTCACGACGATCGCCTGGCTCATCGGTCCCATTCCTCGGCAAGGGCGTTGAACAACGCCGAAACGTCGTCCTCGCCGATGTTCAGCGTCAGCGAGATCCTGAGCCGGGCCGTGCCTTCCGGCACGGTCGGCGGGCGGATGCCACGCACGTCGAAGCCGCGGGCCTGCAGGCCTTCGGCCAGCGCCACGGCGCGGCCGTTGTCGCCGACGATGATGGGCAATATCTGCGAGCCGCTTGGCTTGAAACCCAGTGCCTGTGCCCGTTTTCCTGCCAGCGCGACAAGCCCGGCCAGTTGCTCCCGGCGTTCGGGTTCGTCGGCGAGGATATCGAGCGCTTCCATGGCCGCCACCGCCATCAGCGGCGAGGGCGCCGTGGCATAGATGAAGGGCCGGCAACGGTTGACGATGTAGTCACACAGCACTGCCGGCGCCGTGATCAGTGCGCCGGAACCACCCAGCGCCTTGCCGCAGGTGTGCAGCACCACGACGTTGTCGCGGCCTTCGAGATGATGCGCCAGCCCGCGCCCATCAGGGCCATGGACGCCGGTGGCATGCGCTTCGTCGACGAACAGGAAGGCGTCGTGCCGGTCGGCCACAGCCATCAGTTCGTCCAGCGGGGCGCGGTCGCCATCCATGCTGTAGAGGCTTTCGGCCACGATCCACGGCCGGCCGGTGCCGCCCTTGGTACGCCAGGCACTGATAGCGTCAGCGACCGCATTGGCATCGTTGTGGCTGGCTTCCACCACTTCGGCGCGGCCGGCGCGTGCGCCTTCATGGGCACTGGCGTGGATCAGCTCGTCGAGCACGATCAGGTCGCCCTTCTGCGGCAGGGTCGTCAGCACGGCGAAATTGGCGACATAGCCGCCGCCGAAGAACAGCGCCCGCTCGGCGCCGAAGAAGCGGGCTGCCTTGGCCTCAAGCGCCTCGTGCTCGGGGTCGTTGCCGCGCAGCAGCCGCGAGCCGGTGGCGCCGACAGGCGTGCCGTTGGCGAGTGCGGTGGCAACCGAGTCGGTCAAACGCTTCGAGCCGGCAAGCCCGAGATAGTCGTTGGAAGCGAAATCGAGCCCGGCGCGGCCGCTGAGCGCCCGCAGCCGGCTCTTGCGGGCCAGCCCGCGCAGGCTGGCCTCGTAGCGGTCGAGCAAGGCTCGTCCATTCACTGGGCGCCGCGCTCCATCGGCTGGATGCCGAGACGGCGGAACAGCGCTGTGTCCTTGTCTTCCCCGGGGTTCTCGGCGGTCAGCAGCGTGTCGCCGACGAAGATCGAGTTGGCGCCGGCAAAGAAGCACAGCGCCTGCATCTCGTCGCTCATCGCCGTGCGCCCGGCGGACAGGCGGACATGCGACTTGGGCATCATGATGCGCGCGAGTGCGATAGTGCGCACGAACTCGATCGGCTCGATCGGCTCGGCTTCGCCCAGCGGCGTGCCTTCGATCGGGATCAGCATGTTGATCGGCACGCTGTCGGGATGCTCGGGCAGGTTGGCCAGCGTCACCAGCATGTCGACGCGGTCGGCCTTCTCCTCGCCCATGCCGACGATGCCGCCGCAGCAGACCTTGATGCCGCTGTCGCGGACATTGGCGAGGGTGTCCAGACGGTCGGCGAAGGTGCGGGTGGTGATGATCTCGTTGTAGTAGCGTTCGGAGGTGTCGATGTTGTGGTTGTAATAGTCGAGGCCGGCCTCTTTCAAGCGCTGCGCCTGGCCGAGATCGAGCATGCCGAGCGTCATGCAGCTCTCCATGCCGAGTTCCTTGACGCCCTCGATCATGGCAACGACGGCATCCATGTCGCGCTCCTTGGGGCTGCGCCAGGCAGCGCCCATGCAGTAGCGCGTCGCGCCGGCGTCCTTCGCCTTCTTGGCTTCGGCGAGAACGCGCTGCACTTCCATCAGCTTGGAGGCCTTGAGGCCGGATTCGTGACGTGACGATTGGCTGCAATAGCCGCAATCCTCGGGGCAGCCGCCGGTCTTGATCGACAGCAGGCGCGAAAGCTGCACCCGGTTGGGGTCGAAATTCTGACGATGCACCGTCTGCGCGCGAAACAGCAGGTCGTTGAAGGGCAGGTCGTAGATCGCCTGCGCTTCCGCGCGGCTCCACTGGGGATGCGCCCCGTTGATCTCAGTCGCGGCTGCATTGAGGTGCAAATCGGCGTTCATGCGCTCTCCATTGCCAAGATGTGTCTTTGCCATGCCCACCCGGGGCGGGACCATTGCCCCCGTCAAGGGGCCGTGTCCAGTCCAATATCGAGGATCGGCGCGCTGTGCGTCACCCAGCCGACCGAAATGAGGTCGACGCCACTAGCCGCAATATCAGGCGCCGTCGTCGGGTTCACCCGCCCCGACGCTTCGGTGATCGCTTGGCCGCCGACCATTTTCACAGCGCGGGCAAGTGTCTCGGGCGTCATGTTGTCGAGGAGGACCGCGTCGACGCCGAGCGCCAGCACTTCATCCAGCTGTTCGAGCGTGTCGACTTCGACCTCGATCTTCACCAGATGCCCGACATTGGCCTTGGCCCGCTCGATCGCCTGCTTCACCCCGCCTGCGATGGCGATGTGGTTGTCCTTGATCAGTACGGCGTCGTCGAGGCCGAAGCGGTGGTTGGAGCCGCCGCCTGCTCGCACCGCGTATTTTTCCAGCGCGCGCAGGCCCGGCGTGGTTTTCCGGGTGCAGACGATGCTTGCCTTGTGGCTGCGCACGGCCTCGACGATGCCTGCGGTGGCGGTGGCGATGCCGCTGAGATGGCAAAGGAAGTTGAGCGCGACGCGCTCGGCGGTCAGAAGTCCGCGCGCTGGTCCGCTGAGCGTGGCGATGACATCGCCGGCCACGAGCACGCTGCCGTCCGGTCTGGCGACCTTGATATCGATGGCTGGGTCGATGAGCCGAAAGGCGAGTGCCGCCAGATCGAGCCCGGCGACCACGCCCGGCTGGCGCGCCGCGAGCACGACTGTCGCCCGGTGGTCGGCGGGCACGACGGCCTCGGTGGTGATGTCGCCGGCGCGGCCGAGGTCTTCCAGAAGTGCTGCGCGGACCAGCGGCTCGAGCATGATCTGGGGCAGGGGCGAGAGGTTCATCTGTCAGGCGCTCCGTGCAAGCGGCGTGGCGTCGATTGCTGCAGCTGTCTCCAGTGCCTCGACCAACGTGATCTTCGAGCGGCGTGCGACAGCACTGCGAAGCGGGAAGTCGGCCCGGCAATGCGCGCCACGGCTTTCCTCGCGCCGAAGGGCGGCGACAACCATCATCAGCGCCACCGCCGCCGGCTCTGCGGCTGAAGTGCTTCCCCTGGCAAGAGGCAGCAGCGTCGACGCCGCATCGCGCAGGCTTTCGCCGTCGCGCAACACGCCCAGCGCGGGCGAGACGATGCTGCGAACCAGCGCGGGATCGGCGCGTGCAGGTGCTGCTGCAGGAATTGCGATGGTCTTCCGTTCCATGCTCGACGAGGCGGCCACGCTTTCGGCCACCCAACCCGCCATCACCACCGCTTCGGTCAGCGAATTGCTGGCTAGCCGGTTGGCGCCATGCAGGCCGGTCGAGGCGACCTCGCCACAGGCCCACAAGCCCGCCACCGAGCTGCGGCCTTCTGCGTTCACGGCGACGCCGCCCATGTGGTAATGCGCCGCCGGCCGTACCGGGATCGGATCGACCGCGGGGTCGATGCCAGCCTCGCTGCAGTAACTGGCAATGGTCGGGAAGCGGCCGGCAAAGCTTGCGCCCAGGCAGGCGCGCGTATCGAGAAACACCCGGTGCCCACGAGCCAGATGTCGGTGCACGCCGCGCGCCACGGTATCACGTGTACCAAGTTCCGCGCCCGGCAGGTCGGCAAGAAAACGCCGGCCCGTCTCGTCGATCAGTATGGCGCCTTCGCCGCGCACCGCCTCGCTGATCAGCCGCATCGGGCGCTGCGGTCCGTCGAGCGCGGTCGGGTGGAACTGTACGAATTCGAGATCGGCGAGTTCGGCTCCCGCACGTGCCGCAAGCGCCAGTCCCTGGCCGAAGCAGCCGAGCGGATTGGTGGTGTCACGGAACAAGCCGCCGACACCGCCGGTGGCGAGCACCACGCGACTGGTTGCAAGCACTAGGTCGCCCAATGCGCCCGCAGCGTTCACGCCTGCGATTGTGCCGTCCTCGACCAGCAGCTGCCGGGCTTCGAAACCTTCGACAACCGTGATTGATACAGTTCGCCTGACGGCTGCGACAAGCGCCCGCATCAACTCGCTGCCGGTCGCCGCGCCGGCTGCATGCACGATACGCCGGCGGCTATGCGCGGCCTCCAGCCCAAGATGCAGCCCACGACCCGTTGCCCGGTCGAAAGCGACGCCGAAATGTTCCAGCTTCGCGATTGCGGCAGGCGCCGCCTCGACGACGCGCCTGACCACGACTTCGTCGCAAAGCCCGTCGCCGGCTGCCAGTGTGTCGGCGAGATGCAAGGCAGGGCTGTCGTCGCTGCCGATGCTGGCGGCGAGCCCGCCTTGGGCCAGCGCGCTCGACGCTTCGTAGCCGAGCGGTGCCGCTGACAACAGCACGACCGGCTCCGGTGCCATCTCCAGCGCCGTCACCAGCCCGGCCAGACCGCCGCCGATGATGACGGGACGACCGGAAAGCGCGCGGAAATCGAAGCTCATACGGCGAGCATCCGCTCGACCGCCAGGCGGGCGCGGGCGGCAACTGTGGGGTCTATGGTCACGGCATGTTCGTTGCGCTCCAATGCCGAGCGGATGTTGCCGAGCGTGATCCGCTTCATGTGCGGGCAGAGATTGCAGGGCCGGATGAATTCGACATCGGGGTGCTCGACCGCGACGTTGTCGCTCATCGAGCATTCTGTCACCAGCACGACGCTTGCCGGCTTCTCCCTGCCGACATAGTCCGACATCGCAGCGGTCGAGCCGGCGAAATCGGCCTCGGCGACAACCTCCGGCGGGCATTCCGGGTGTGCCAGCACGGTGACGCCGGGATGGGCGGCACGCATCTCGCGGATGTCTTCGGGGGTGAAGCGCTCATGCACCTCGCAATGGCCCTTCCAGGCGATGATCTCGACATCGGTCTGCTTTGCGATGTTCTGCGCCAGGTACTCGTCGGGCAGCATCAGTACGCGCGGCACGCCCAGCGACTCGACGACCGCCTTGGCATTGCCCGAGGTGCAGCAGATGTCCGACTCGGCCTTCACCGCGGCCGAGGTGTTGACGTAGGTCACGACAGGCACGCCGGGGTAGCGCTGGCGCAGCAGACGGATGTCTTGGGGCGTGATCGAATCGGCCAGCGAGCAGCCCGCGCGCATGTCAGGGATCAGCACCGTCTTGGACGGGTTCAGCAGCTTTGCCGTCTCGGCCATGAAATGAACGCCGGCGAGCACGATCACGTCGGCCTCGACCTCCATCGCCTTGCGGGCGAGCGCCAGACTGTCGCCGACGATGTCGGCGACGCAATGGAAGATTTCCGGCGTCTGGTAGTTATGCGCCAGGATGACGGCGTTGCGCTCGCGCTTCAGCTTCAGAATGGCGTCGATGTCGTCGGAAAACACCGGCCATTCGATGGCGGGAATGACGCGCTGGACGCGGTCATAGAGCGAGGCGGCGGAAAGGGTCATGCCAGACATCGTCATCCTTATTATGCTCTAGTTGAGTATAATAAGGACATATGCTTAGCATGAGCATAAGTCCTGTCAAGCGGTGATTTGCTTATTTGGTTCCGGCGGCCGGGCGATCGTCGAGCACGGAGTGACGGAAGCGGAACAGTTTCGCCGGGCGTCCGCCAGTGTCGGCGCTCATTTCGCCGGTCTCCTCGACGAGGTCCTGCTGTTCGATGAGACGGCGGAAATTCTGCTTGTGGACCGTCACGCCGGCCAGCGCTTCGACCGCGCGCTGCAGTTGCAGCAGCGTGAAGGATGGCTGCATCAGCTCGAACACCACGGGACGGTATTTGATCTTGGTCCTGAGGCGCCCGATCCCGGTTGCCAGGATACGCCTGTGGTCGCCGGTCATGGCCCGGCCGGGAACGGTCGCTGCAACCTTGGCGCCCCGTGCGCGAACCGCCTCTTCGACCAACCCTGCCTCGTAGAGCAATTCGTAGCGCTGCAGCACCATTTCTTCGTTCCAGTGGCGATCGTCGAACCCGAAGGCGCCTGCGGCGCGACGCAGGCGGTTCTGCCGCTCGTCCTGCTGCTCGGCCTCGTCGGCCCACTGGCGCAGGCGCGGCACGATGATGTCGCCGATGATTTCAGGTGCGCCTTCACGATGGTCTTCCCATGGAAAGAACTCGTACCAGTTGCGCCAGCTTCCTGGCGGGGTGCGGTGCGAGGGTTCTTCGCGCGTCAGGCCAAGATAGCTGATCGAGATAACCCGGCCGGCCGGTTCGTCGCTGCTGCGGTCACGGTCGGCAAAGGTATAGAGCTGTTCGATATAGCCGACCGGATGGCCGGTCTGCTGCTCCACCCAGTTGCGCAGGCCCGATTGCAGCGAGCGGTGGATAAGTTCGAACGGACCGGAGGGCAGGGCGGAGCCATCCTTGACGGTCAGCACCACCGGGTTGCCGTTGGGGGCTGCGACGAGCACCGCGATCAGGTCCGCACTGATCGCGTGACGCTCTGCTGCACTTTCCCTGGTCACCCCTGAAGTATCCCGCATTTCGCCCTGGTTGGATTCTGCTGGCCGTGATCGGATGGCCAGATGGATCAAAGGTCAACACCCAATCGCCTGCAGCAGGCAATGTCATGCTCAGCTATTGGCCTGCAGGAGCAAGAAAATCCACACTACCTACGAGATTTGCGAATGACGCTGGGGCAGGGATGCTTTGCCGTCGCAGCTTTGCGGAACCGTCGGAGGCATCGGCTCCCGGGGCCTTCGCGCTGAGCATACGCTTCGTGTCTCAGCGGAGGGATCCGTCCCCTTGGGGAGATGGTCAGTGAAGCGAAGGCCGGGACGACGAACGGCTGTCCGGCAGGCGGGTCGATTCGATGCGATTGCGGCCTTTTTCCTTGGCAATCCGGATCTGGTGGTCGGCAGCAACAAGCAGGTCGTCGGCAGTAGCCTCCGTCTCGAACAGCACCGCGCCGACGCTGACCGTCAGCGGCCAGTTCGACCCGCTGGGTTCGAAGCGCACTTCGGACACGGCATGACGAATGCGTTCCGCGACCTTTTCGGCGTTTTCCTTGCTGGCGCCGGGCAGGTATACGCCGAATTCGTCGCCGCCGATGCGGCCGACCAGATCGCCGCTCCGGACCGTGCTGCGGATGATGCCCGCAATGACACTGATCGCCTGGTTTCCCGCGCTGTAGCCGATGTGCTCGTTGATCCTCTTCAGATGGTCGATGTCGACCATCAGGAGCGCGCCCTTTCGCCGGCCGGTTCCCGTCGCGAAAACGTCGATTGCTGCCGAGAAAAGCGTTCCGTTGAGACAGGAGGTCAGGCTGTCATGCGCAAGCTCTTGCGCGTATTGCTGCTTCAGTGACGCATTCTCGTGCAGTTTCAGGCCGAGGAAGGCAAGCAGCGGCGCGATGAACAGGACCGGGAGAATGAAGGCGGTCAGGAGGCCCGGACGAACGGCGTCGGCGCCGCCGAAAACGAGGGCCTGCAGGGCCCACGAAATAGCTATGTATGCGAGAGTGCCGGCTACCGTCAGGAGTGTAACCTGAAACCACTTGCGGTTTGAAAATGCACTGAGCTTGCTGAACATCCGTCCCCGCGACTCAAGCTTCTGCTGCCCGATCATTTCGGCTTATCCGACCTGGCAACTGAGAGACAGGCGCATCGATCATGCATCACAGCTAAGAAGCGGTAAGGTTAACGATTGCTGAATTCTCAACCTCTGGCATCGCCGTAGCAAGCCCCATGATCGAGGCAGCAGGGTGGTTCCCGGGAACCCGTCCCACGCGCAGCATCCACCGCCCGCTGCATGCGCAACGTCTAGGCCAGGGTCAGCCTGTCGTGTGGCTTTTCGAGATATTTGCGGAGTTGAGCAGCCGGTTTCGGCGCACTGAAGAAGTGTCCTTGAACCGCATCACATCCGGTGGCCCGAACGATCAGGAGCTGTTCTTCGGTTTCGACGCCCTCGGCGATCGTGGTTATTTCCAGTGCATGGGCCAGGTTCACGATCGCACTGACGATGGCCATGTGATCCCTGTTGCCGGCGATCTCCGCGATGAACGAGCGGTCGATCTTGACCTTGTCGACCGGAAAGTTCCTGAGGTAGCTGAGCGACGAATAGCCCGTCCCAAAATCATCGAGCGAGATCAGGACTCCCAGCGAATGGAGCCGGTTCAGGGCATGCAAGGTCTCCTTGCTGTCGTCGAGCAGGAGGGATTCCGTGATCTCGAGTTCGAGGCGCTCGGCTGGCAGGCCTGTCATCGCCAGCACGGCGGAAACGGTTTCGACGATATTACCTCTCCGGAACTGGCTCGGCGACAGATTGACGGCGACATTGACATTGCCCGGCAGGCTCATGGCTTCTCGGCAGGCACCTTCCAGGACCCAGGCGCCTAACTGCACGATCAGGCCCGTGCTTTCGGCGATGGGGATGAACTCGTCTGGTGAAACGTGGCCACGCTGGCAGCCGGGCCATCGCAGCAGGGCTTCCACCGTCGTGACTGCCTTGCTTTGAAGATTGATGATCGGCTGGAAGGCGAGTTGGAACTCCTTGTCGAAATCGGCCGCTCTCAGGTCGAGTTCAAGCATGCGGCGACGCTGCAGCCGGTCATCCATTTCCGGCTTGTAGAATTGATAGGTCCCGCGCCCGTCGCTTTTGGCCCGATAGAGCGCAAGATCCGCATTCTTCACTAGGTCGTCGGGGCCGGTCTTGGTTTCCGATTCAAGCGCAATGCCGATGCTGGCGCCGACGACCACCAGATGCCCATCAAGCTGATACGGCTGTTCGAGGGCTTCGATGAGGCGCCGCGCCACGCGGCCCGCCTCGTCGCGTCCGACTGCCGGCTGGACGATGAGGAATTCATCACCGCCAAGTCGGGCCACCACGTCGTCATCGCGCACGAGGCTTGAAATGCGGGACGCGACCTCGCGCAGCAATGCGTCGCCGATAGGGTGGCCGAGCGTATCGTTGACGTTCTTGAAATTGTCCAGGTCGAGGCAAAGGACCGCAGTGTCCTTCTGGTGGCCATGACCTTGCATGAGAATTTGTTCCAGGCGCTCGCGCAGCAGCAGGCGGTTGGGAAGCCCGGTCAGCGGGTCATGCCGCGCCATATGGGCGATGCGTTCTTCCGCCTGGTGACGTTCGGTGATGTCCTCGTAGGTCGCGACCCAGCCCCCTCGCTCCATCGGCTGGTGGCTCACGGAGATGATGCGGCCATCGGTCAGCTTCTGCAGCAGGATGCCGGGCTTGCGGTGGTCGATCAGCTGTTGCTGTTTCCAATAGGCGAGCTCGGCGCTCTGCTGCGTCGAAGTCCCTGCCTTGATCGAGCTCAACTTGACCTGTTCTGGCGTTGTCCCGGGCGGCAGGCTTTCCGGCGGGACCCCGTACATGGTGGCGAACTTGCCATTGCTGACGATCAGCCGCTCGTCGGCATCGAACATGCAAAGCCCATGCGACATGTTGCTCAAGGCCGCGTCGAAAAGGCCGTTCTGGGTTGCCAGGGCATGATTGGCTTCAAGCACGGCAGCGTTCGCACCCTCCAGATCTTTTGAGGTGCGCCGCAGGTCTGCGTTCACGGTGTTCAGCGCATCGTAGGTATGGGTCAGCAGGCGATTGTGCCATCCGAGCAAGCCGATAAAGGCCAGGCTGCAAAGGAAGAAACCAACCGCAACGGCGGAGAAATTGCTGTGCAGCCGCAGCAACTCGTTGTCGACCTTCGCCATCTGAATGGCGCTGTACTGATTGGCTTCCGAGGCGAGGCCGATGAGGTCCGTTTCCAGCGGTGCCATCGATAGCACCGCCGATCGGGCGACTTCAGGTTCGCCGATGCGGCTCATCACGCCGTCCAGTTCCGCGATGAGCTCGGACAGCCGGCGGATCGTCTCCTCCCGCTCTGCCGCCTCGCTCACGAAGGTCTGGAACTGACCGCTTGTGAACAGGCTGAGCCGGCCTTTCAGGATGTCGAATCGAAGTTGCACCTCGGCTTTGAGAGGTTCGCTCCCGGAGGCCGCAAGCGCGGTGACGCGCTGCGACAGCCGCAGATATTCGTTCATGCCCTGGCTGGCGCTCCACGCCACGTCATATCTGGAGATCTTGCCGATCGATGCCTGGCGCTCATAGATCACGAACGACAGATACGCTGCAGCAACGGCGAAAGCGGCGATGGTTCCGATCAGGAGTGTCTTGAGCAGGTGGAATGCGAACGCGCGGCGGGAACCAGGCGCAAACAAGGAACCCATGACATGGGTTCCCTACCGCACGATCAGACGGGCAAGCTGCCATACCGAGCGCGAATAGAACTGTTGGCTCTGTAGCGCGGGATCGCTGTCGTAGGGATAGACGATGAAGAGCGGGCCTTTGTCGCTGACTGGCATGTACTGACCGTCACGCTTGAGAGCCAGGAGCACGCCATGTTCTGCGAAATCCTTGAGCGGGAGCGTCGTGCTGTAGTCGTTGAGCGCTACCGCGACGACCTCGTCGCCGTCGGCGCCAACGAGCTTCATGATCTTATCTAGCGGGACGCCTTCGAATTTTACCTTGCCGGTAAACCACGGCGTCATCGTCTCGAATGACGTGACGCCAAGCTCCTCGAGCATGTCGCGATCGAACTGCGCCTTACCGTCGGCATTGGTGACACCAATTTTGCCTTCGATTGTCAGGATCGGAGTACCCTTGGGAGTCCCGAGTTTTCCCTCTTCGGCATTGGCGGCGGAGAGCGCAATCAGCACTATCGACGACGCCACCGCCAGGGCGCGAAAGATTGAAGACGGAACGTGGTACATTGGCGTGCTCTCCTGGTGCTGTCGCGCTGTTTCAGATGGTGCCTGAGCTCGCTGAACAACGTATTAATAGAATGCGAATTTCCTAATGTGCCACGGCCCGGAAGTCGACGCATGCGCTTTATCCGGTTTGACCCGTTGGACGTCCGATGGCAGATTGCGCACGAGCTTTAAATAGAATTCAGATGGATACGACTGCAAATGGTTGAGACGTTCAAGGAGTTTACTTTCGAGGCAGCGCATCAATTGCCGCCATTTTCCGGGCTCCACGGTCATTCGTTTCGGGTCAGCGTCCATTTGGTTGGCGCTCCCGATCCCGTTTTCGGCTGGCCGGCCAACCTCTACGAGGTAGAGAAGCGAATCGAAATCGTTCGCAAAACTCTCGATCACACGTATCTCAACGACATCGAGGGCCTTTCCGTTCCGTCGATCGAGAACATAGCGCGCTGGATCTGGGAGCAGATGGAGGATCACTTCCCGCAGCTCGATCGTGTTGCCGTCGCGCGCGGCGCGGACGGCCAGGCCGAAGGCACCGTCTATCGCGGCAGGCTGGTGAACTAGGATCGGCCCGTATATCGCGAAAATGCCGTCGGGCGACGGCAGCGCTGGCTAGGGCGCAACCAGCAGGCCGATTCTTGTCGGCCTGCTGTCGCATCTCCCGCGGACGTATGGCGGTGGGCGCCAGATGCAGCGCTGCTGCAGCAGCGGCTGCAAATTGAATTCATGCTTCCTTGACGTGACCGCATAGAATGCGAGCCGATCCGCCCCCGATCGTGCCATGTGTGGTTTTTGCCGATGATCCGGCCGTCCATCCAGGTCTGGACCTTGGCGAACTTCGCAATTCGGACCGAACGAGCCGAAACGCCTGACAATTTCAGAGGAGGAGTGGTGGGCGATGACGGGCTCGAACCGCCGACATCTTCGGTGTAAACGAAGCGCTCTACCAACTGAGCTAATCGCCCCAACCGCGCGGAGCAATAAGCGGTTCATTGTTGATCTGCAAGTTGAAATGCATGCCGCAACGGCAGGCAAGTGTGCGCCGAAGCCGGGTTTCCGGTGCCTTGAAAAATAGACGGCGAAGATTGTCGATTATCTCTCCGATGTCGCTTGACACCTAACAACGAACGCCGTAATTCACCGCCAACGACGCGGCGCCCAGCGCCAACGTCCAGAGCGCGGGTGTAGCTCAGTCGGTTAGAGTGCCGGCCTGTCACGCCGGAGGTCGCGGGTTCGAGCCCCGTCACTCGCGCCAGTTTTTCAAGGGCTTAGCTCTTGTAGACTGCTCCAGTTTCAAGTCTTTCTCCCAGCCACGTTTCAAATTTCTGTATTCGTTGTGTTCCTGGCCGACCTTTTTGCGGTGGTGCTGGGTCGATGTTGCACGCAAGCCTATGTGCTGCTGCCTTTTCGCGCTTCAACTGCGAATCACTGCTGCCAAAAACCATCGATCTGGTCGGGGGAGGGCGCCGCCAATCTGGGCCGTGCACGATGCAGCTTTGCTGTCCCTACGGTTAGCCTGCTTCGAGAATCGCTTCTGATTCGCGCGCTCGCGTCAGAGATACTGGCCGAGCTTCTTGCCCGCCTTGATGAAGCGTAGCGGATCGATGGCATCGCCGCCGCGGCGTACTTCGTAGTGCAGGTGCGGCCCGGTCGAGCGGCCGCTGCTGCCGACCTCTCCGACCTCGTCGCCCGCCACGACCTTCTGGTCGGGTGCCACCAGCACCTTACTCAGATGTGCATAGCGCGTAACGAAGCCGCCGCCATGGTCGATCTCGACCATGCGGCCATAGCCGCCGTTCCAGCCGGCCTTGGTAACGACGCCGGCGGCCGTTGCACGCGCCGGAGAGCCGAAGGGTGCGCGGAAGTCCATGCCCGAATGCAGCGCCGGCATGCCGATCAGTGGATCCTTGCGGACGCCGAATCTGCTCGAGATCGAATGGCCGGGGGCAGGGTTGGCGAGTGGCAGTTTGCGCGCCTGCGTCTTGATTCGGTCGAGCGTATCGAGCGCTTCGTCGAGTTCCTTGACCTTGCTGTCGAATGCCATCGGATTGTCGAGCGCGACGAGCGGGCCGCCAACGCCCGACTGTCCAAGACCGGCATCGACCGGCAGCCCGGCTCCCTCCAGCGCTTCGGAAATGGCGTCGGCCGTCTGATAGGCATTTTCTGCCAGCGTACCGATGCGCGCGACTTGCTCGTCCTCGATGCTGCGTAGCGACTTGTTGATGGCGACAAACAGCTTGTCTGCGCGGTCGGCGCGGCTTTCGCTGTCGGGTGTGATCGATCTGGTCGACCAGAAGGAGAAGGGACGCATCGCGTCGCTGCTGGCGGCAAGGGTCACCGCGCCGGCTGCTTCGATCGTCTTGCCGGTCAGGCTGGCGCGTTTGTCCGGTGTCTTGGCCGGCGCTGCTGGCTCCGCCACTGCCGTGGCCCGTTCCAGGACTGGCCCCAGGCGCCCGTTTCGTTCGCTGAGCTGCGACTGCCGCGCCAGCAACTCGCTGACCTTCGTCTCCATCAGTTGCTGGTCGAGCAACTGCCGGCTGGTGATGCGGTCGACCTGGGCGCGGAGCGCCGAGATCCTGTCTTCATAGGCGTGCTGCATGCGCGCCTGGCGGGCCGTGGCGGCGCCGATGAGGTCGTCGCGCAGCACAAGATAGGAGGTCGCAAGGAGGTAGCCGATCGCGACAGCGGCCAAAGCCGAGCCTGCGGCGGCAGCGACCCATGGGCGCACGGTAAAATGCCGGATCTCGTTGCCGCGCGCGATGATGACCGTGTGGGGTTCTTTGCGCCTGCCGAAAACGGCCGCCTGATTTTCTGGTTTCACCGGACCGAACTCTCATAACGAGACAGCGACCATCCGATTACACATTATTAGGGTTAACAAAGCTTTGCGCGCCTGATGCCGGGCCGGCCGGGTTTTCGGCTCAAGAAAACGAAAGCCCGCCTGCATGAGCAGGGCGGGCTTATTGTCAGATTTGAAAATACAGTAGGTAGGTTCAGATGCCGTGATGCTGGCCTTCTAAAGGCTTGCAAAACATTGGCGCCTGAGAATTACTTACTTCAGCGCAGGAAGAGCCAAAGCAGGATGATGATTGGGATCGGAATACCGATCATCCAAAGAATGATGCTGCGGAACATCTTGTTTCTCCCGTCGATTACGTCCTGTCTGCAACGCAGGGAGAAGGGATCGGTTCCGCAGCCGGCGATTTTCGCTACAGCGCCTTCACAGCCTCGAGAACCTCTGCGGCATGGCCCGGCACCTTCACCTTGCGCCAGATGCGCGCGATCTTGCCGTCGGCGCCGATCAGGAAGGTCGAACGCTCGACACCCATATATTTGCGGCCATACATGCTCTTTTCGGTCCACACGCCATAGGCTTCGAGCGCCTTTCGCTCCTCGTCGGCGACAAGGTCGATGCCAATTTCATACTTGGCCTTGAATTTGTCGTGTTTCTTGGCGCTGTCGGGCGACATGCCGATGACCACCGCTCCAGCCTTCTCGAACTGCGGCTTGAGCTGGGTGAAATCGATCGCCTGCGCCGTGCAGCCGCTCGTATCGTCCTTGGGATAGAAATAGAGGACAACCGGTTTGCCGGCGAAGTCGGAAAGCGTCAGAATACCGCCACCGTCGCGCGGCAGAGCAAATTGCGGGGCGGTTTGGCCGGTCTCGAGATCAGACATATCGATACCCTTGTTTGAAGTTACGAGTGAGCTCGCAAGGATGTCAGGTTAATAATGCTGGACTTGGATTCGTCCACGACCGAAACGACTACGGGACATCGCGTGGTTCAGGAAGTGCCCCGGCACGAGAAAATCCGGTTCAGGCGCGACGAGATCACCGATCTCGGCGCAATGCCTTCGGCTGCCGGCCAGGAGCTGGTCCGCGAGCGCCCTTCGTTGCGGCGTCGCGCCGGCCATTGCGTGCTTGCCGCCGTCGCCGTGCTTGGTTCGCTGGTCCTGCTCGTCATCATTGCGATTGAAGCCCTCAGCTATTCCGGCGTCGGCCAGGACCGGATGCGGGCCGAGGCGGAACGGGCGATCGAAGGCCTGGCCGGTGTCGATGTCGACGTTTCGATGGGCCAGGTACGGCTGGCGCTCGACGGGCTCAGGCTGATTGCCGTCGAGGTTCCCGATGTTCGGCTGAAGCGAGCCGACGGCAAGGCCATGGCTGAAGCCGGTATGATGCGATTTGGCATCCGGCTCTTGCCGTTGCTGTCGGGCGACGTGCGCCTCGGTGGCGCCAAGATTTCCGAGGCCCGTATCGTCGTCGACGCCATGCCGGAGGGCGGCGGTACCGACTGGAGCGCGGTGCTGCGCAATCCGGACGGGCTGATCGATCCACAGAAACTGCTGAACGAGACGTTCCGGGGCGTTCACCGCGGCTTCGAGGCGGTTCAATACGACGCGATGCGCGAGATCGTGCTGGCCAATGTCGATTTCGTGCTACCGTCGGGTGGCGAGGTCAATGTCGTTCGCGTCGTCGATGCCTCGCTGGCCAAGACGCGAACCGGCGAACTGAGAATCGGTGCCAATTTCGACGTCGACGGTCGCGGTGTCGCGCTTTCGGCCTCGGCCGCCCGCGCCGCCGGCACCGATCGCATCGCTGTGCTGGATGCCACCGTATCGATGAGCGATCCCTATGCGGGAAAGACCGACATACCTGCCGCCAAGGCCAGCCGGATCGGTTCTGCCGACCTCGTCATCACCGGCCGCGAGGGAACAAACGGCGAAGGTTCCGAACTGATCGCCAAAGGCTCGATCGGTCAGTCGACGCTCGATCTCGAACAGCGCGGCCAGCTTGTCGGCGACATTGCCATCGACCTGCGCCTGGCCGACGGTCTGGAGAAGCTCGATATCCGCCGATTGCTCGTCACCACCGGCCGTTCGACGTTCGATTTCAGCGGCGGCTTGGGCCCGCGGCCGGCCACGGGCGTCGCCGGCGACAACCCTGCCTATCGCTTTGAGCTGATGAGCCGCGAATCGCGCCTGGCGCCCGGGGAATCCCCGGAACCGGCTTTGACTTTTCTAGCCCGCGTTGCCGGCACCTATGACATCGTGACCAGGACGCTGGCTGCCGAGCAGATCGGCGTCAAGTCCGGCCCTGGCGGTGAAGCGCTCGGCAAGGCTTCGGTCCAGTTCGTCGAGGGCAAGGCGCCGGGGATCTTCCTGGCATTCAATGTCCACGACATGTCGGTTGCGCATGTGAAGCAGCTTTGGCCGTGGTTCTCGGCACGTAACGCTCGGCTTTGGGTGCTCCAGAACCTGTTCGGCGGACGTGTGGTCGACGGCAACGTGCAGTTCGACGTCAAGCCCGACCGCCTCGGCAACGGCGTGCCGCTCACCGCGCAGGAAGTATTCGGCCGCTTCGAGATCGACGGTGCGCGTTTCGATACCGCTGGCCTCATTCCGCCCATCCGCGACGCCAGGGGCATCGTTGAGTTTCATGGCAACGACGTTGATGTCGCGCTGTCGTCCGGCACGGTCTTCATGCCCAGCGGCCGCACCGTGGCGGCGAGCAACGGCAAATTGAAGGTCGCCAAGGCCAACGTCATGCCGGTGATCGGCGCGCTCGACATCGATGTCACCGGCAGCGCGGACGCCGTTGCCGAACTTGCCTCCTACGAGCCGATCAACGCCATGCGTCATGTCGGCATCCTGCCGGAGGAATTGACGGGCGACGTCATCGGCAACGTCAAGGCCGACATACCGCTGACCCGCGGCATCGATACGGACACCCTCGATTGGACCGTGGCGTTGAATTATGACGGCCTGTCTGTCGCCAAGCCGCTCGACGGGCAAAAACTGTCGGACGCGAAAGGCACGATCACTGTCACTCCCGACAAGGCGGTCATCGCCGCCAACGGCAAGCTCAATGGCGTTCCTGCCGAACTGAACCTCGTCGAGCCCCTGCGCGACAAGGATATCGCCAAGGAGCGCAACGTCCAGTTCGTGCTCGACGACAAGGCACGCAATGCCCTCGTTCCCGGCCTGTCGGACATGCTTTCGGGCACCATCAAGGTAGACGTCGAACAACTGGAACAGGGCAGGCGTAACATCGATGCCGACCTCACCGCTGCGCGGCTCGATCTCCCCTGGGTCGGCTGGAGCAAGGGGCCGGGCATTCCAGCCAAGGTCTCGTTCACGATGGATGTCGACGGCGAGCGCTCGACGCTGTCCGACTTCCGTTTGACGGGAAAGACCTTCAACATCAGCGGCGATGTCTCGCTCGCCAAAGGCAGCCTGACCAGCGCGCGCTTCGGCCAGGTGCAGCTCAACCGCGGCGACGACGTCGACGTCAACATCAAGCGATCCGGCAAGGGTTTTGCGGTTCAGGTTAAGGGCAATTCGCTCGACGCCCGGGCGCTGATCAAGCAGTTCATGTCCGACGTCGACACTGCTACCAAATCAGCGGGGACGGGTGCCGTGTCGGTCACCGCCAACGTCGGGACGCTTGTCGGTTTCAGCGGCGAGAAGCTTTCCAATGTCACGCTCGAATATTCCGGTTCAGGGTCGAAGGTCGGTGGGCTCAAGGTCAATGCGACGGCGAACTCGGGCGGACTGATAACCGTCAGCAACGTCCTGCAGGGCGAGGGCAGGCGGCTCGATGTCCGCTCGGCCGATGCCGGTGCCATCCTGCGCTTCCTCGATGTCTATCCGCGCATGCAAGGCGGCAGCCTGGCACTGGCGCTTGAATCGGCCGGCGATGGCCCGCTCAAGGGCCAGGTTGACGTGCGCGAGTTCTGGGTCGTTGACGAACCGCGTCTCGCCTCCATCGTTTCCAGCAAGCCTGTCGGCGACAATCGCAGCCTCAACCAGGCGGTGCGCAAGGACATCGATACCTCGCGCGTCAAGTTCGAGCGCGGCTTCGCCCAGATCGACAAGCGGGAGAAATATCTGGCGCTGGAGAATGGCGTGCTGCGCGGGCCGCTGATCGGCACCACCTTCCAGGGCGTGCTCTATGACCAGCAGGGGCAAATGAACATGACCGGCACTTTCATGCCGGCCTACGGCCTCAATCGCCTGTTCGGCGAGCTGCCGCTGGTCGGCGTCATCCTGGGCAATGGCCGCGACCGCGGCTTGATCGGCGTGACCTACAAATTGTCGGGCGACGCCAATGCGCCCAAGCTGCACGTCAATCCATTGTCGGTGATCGCGCCCGGCATCTTCCGCGCCATTTTCGAGTACTGAGCCGCGGGCATTTCAATCCCACAAACGAAAATGGCCGGCAATGCCGGCCATTTTGTATCCTAGCGGGGCGGCCCGATCAGGCCGGGCGCACCAGGATATGCTTCTTCTTGCCGAGTGACAGCTTGACCACGCCTTCCGGCGTCAGGTCCGCCGTGGTAACGGCGCGGCGTTCGTCATTGATCGCCTGGTCGTTGATCCTGACGGCACCGCCCTGGACGTGTCGGCGCGCTTCGCCGTTCGAGGTGGCAAGCCCGGCGCGCACGACGAGCGCAAGCAGGCCGATGCCGGCCTTCAGTTCGTCACCGGCAACGTCCACCGACGGCAGCGTCTCGGCCAGTGCGCCTTCCTCGAAGGTTTTCCGCGCCGTTTCAGCCGATTGCTCGGCGGCGGCGCGGCCATGCAGCATCGCCGTCACTTCGGTCGCCAGCACCTTCTTGGCGTCGTTGATCTCGGAACCGCCGAGGGCAGCGAGCCGTGCGATCTCGTCGAGCGGCATCGCCGTGTAGAGCTTCAGGAAGCGCTCGACATCGGCGTCCTCGGTGTTGCGCCAGTACTGCCAGAAGTCATATGGGCTCAGCATGTCGGCGTTGAGCCACACCGCACCGTTCATCGACTTGCCCATCTTGGCGCCCGACGAGGTGGTCAGCAGCGGCGAGGTCAGCGCGTACAGCTGCGGCGTGCCCAGGCGGTGACCGAGGTCGATGCCGTTGACGATGTTGCCCCACTGGTCGGAGCCGCCCATCTGCAGGCGCAGGCCGTAGCGCTTGTTGAGCTCGACGAAGTCGTAGGCCTGCAGGATCATGTAGTTGAATTCGAGGAACGACAGCGACTGCTCGCGGTCGAGGCGCTGCTTGACGGAATCGAAGCTCAGCATCCGGTTGACCGAGAAATGCTGGCCGACGTCGCGCAGGAATTCGAGGTAGTTGAGCGGTAACAGCCACTCGGCATTGTTGACCATCATCGCATCGCGCGGGCCGTCGCCGAAGGTCAGGTAGTTGGAAAACACCTGCTTGATGCCGTCGATGTTCGACTGGATCATTTCTGGCGTCATCAGCTTGCGTGCCTCGTCCTTGAAGGACGGGTCGCCGACCATGCCGGTGCCGCCGCCCATCAGAGGGACGGGGCGATGGCCGGTTTTCTGCATCCAGTACAGCATCATGATCTGGATCAGGCCGCCGGCATGCAGGCTCGATGCGGTCGGATCGAAGCCGATATAGGCAGACACGGTTTCCTTGCAAAAGAGGTCGTCGAGGCCGGCGTCATCGGAGGTCTGGTGGATGAAGCCGCGCTCGGAAAGGGTGCGCAGGAAATCGGATTTGAAGCCGGACATGGTTCTTTCTCTTGGCGGACGATTGGATCGGACGATCCGGCATTGGATCGGCGAAGCTGGGGCTTTAGCATCTGAAGCCTTGGAATCACAAGGACGGCGGACTTCATGGCGTTTCTGACAGCCATCGGACTAATGAGCGGCACCTCGATGGATGGCATCGACCTCGCCATCCTGCGCAGCGACGGCGCCAATGTCATCGAATTCGGCCCGTCGATGGCGGTGGCCTATGATGCCGCGTTTCGCCGCCGCATCGAGGCCTCGCTCGAAACAGCAAAGGCGATCGTCCGCCGCGAGGACCGCCCCGGCGACCTTGCCGAGATGGAGCGCGAGATCACGATGCGCCACGCACGAGCGGTCTCAGACTTCCTGCTTTCCCTGCCGGCCGAGTGGCAAAAGCCCGATCTGATCGGCTTCCACGGCCAGACGGTGCTGCACCGGCCACATCTCGGCGTGACGGTCCAGCTTGGCGCGGGCGCGCTGCTCGCCCACGAAACCGGCATTCCCGTGATCTACGACATGCGTGCCAATGACATGGCGCATGGCGGGCAGGGCGCCCCGCTGGTGCCGGCCTACCACGCCGCACTCGCCCGCTCGCTGTCCGAACCCTATGCCGCAATGAAGCCCGCGGTGTTCGTCAATGTCGGCGGCATCTCCAACATCACCTACGTGCCGGACGCAGGCGCCCCGGTCGCCTTCGACACCGGCCCGGGAAACACGCTGATCGACCAGTGGGTCAGCCGCGAGGGCGGCGTTCCCTACGATGCTGGCGGCACCATCGCCAGCGAGGGCGGCGTGGTGACCGAGGTGGCCACGCGCTATCTCGACAACCCGTTCTTTGGAAAATCCGGGCCCAAATCCCTCGACCGCAACGACTTCACGCTTGCTCTCGCCGAAGGCCTCGAACTGTCCGACGGCGCCCGCACGCTGGCTCATGTCTCGGCCGAGGCGATCCTGAAATCCGTCGCGCATTTGCCCGCGCCGCCAAAACTTTGGATCGTCTGTGGCGGCGGCCGCAAGAACCCGCACATCGTCGGCGACCTCAGGGCAGGCGCGGAAAAGGCGGGCGCAGAGGTCATCGTCGCCGAGGACGCCGGTCTCAATGGCGACGCCACCGAGGCCGAGGCCTGGGCCTATCTTGCGGTCAGGTCGGCGCTCGGCCAGCCGCTGACCTTCCCGACGACGACCGGATGTCGCGAGCCTGTGACCGGCGGCCAGCGCGCCGAGCCCTGATCGGGAGACTTCATCAAAGTTTCATCGGGGCGTCACCCGCCCGACATGGCACGGACCTAGCTGGAGGGCGTTCCTTCAACCAATCGGGGTCCACCATGCGACGCTCTCTCTATCTTGCTGCGGCCGTTCTCGCGCTCTCCACCGCTTCCGCCTTCGCGGATGAGACGGAATTCAAGGCGACGCTCGCCGGTCACGCGATCCTGCCAGCCAACACCATCATCGCCGCGCCCGAAAATGCACCCGAGCACCTGCGCACCTCGGGCAAGTTCACGACCCCCGACCGCCAGCGCGCCGAAGGCCTGGGCACCGTTCCCGGCAAGGATGGCGTCCGCCTGACCGGGCTATCGCTGCCCTTCGACGGCCAGCCCGTCCAGGGCTTCTCGGGCATCAAGGCGGTCGGCGACGGCACGTTCTGGTCGCTGTCGGATAATGGCTTCGGCAACAAGCTCAACTCGACCGACGCGGCGCTTATGCTGCACCACATCTCGTTCGACTGGGACAAGGGCACCATGAACCGCATCAAGACGCTGTTCCTCACCGACCCCGACCGCAAGGCGCCGTTCCCGATCGTGCTCGAAGGCTCCGACACGCGCTTCCTCACCGGTGGCGACTTCGACGTCGAGTCGATCCAGCCCGTTGCCGACGGCTTCTGGGTCGGCGAGGAGTTCGGCCCCTACCTGCTCAAGTTCGATCTCGACGGCAAGCTGACCGACGTCGTCGGCACCGTGGTCGATGGCAAGCCGGTCAAGTCGCCCGATCATCCGACGCTGACCGTCCAGGCCAACCCGACGCTGCCGATGCCGGCCTTCAATCTCAAGCGCTCGGGCGGCTATGAGGGCCTTGCCCAGTCGAAGGACGGCTCCAAGCTCTACGGCCTGCTGGAAGGTGCGCTGTTCAAGGACGACGGCACCATGGAGCAGGCGGAAGGCAACCGCGCGCTTCGCGTCATCGAATTCGACGTTGCCAAGAAGGAATGGACCGGCCGCAGCTGGCTCTACCCGCTCTCCGCCGGCGGCGATGCCATTGGCGACTTCAACATGATCGACGCCACCACCGCTCTCGTCATCGAGCGCGACCAGGGTGCCGGCACAGCCGCCAAGGCTTGCACTGACGCCAAGAACCCGCAACCGGACTGCTTCGCCAATCCGGCTTTGTTCAAGCGCATCTACAAGATCGAGATGTCGGACGCCAATGTCGGCGGCGCAGTGCGCAAGATCGGCTATATCGACCTGATGAACATCGCCGATCCCGACAACAAGAAGCGTCAGGGCGGCGGCGAGGGTTTCTACGACATGCCTTTCAACACCATCGAGAACGTCGATCTGGTCGATGACACCCACATCGTCGTCGGCGACGACAACAACCTGCCGTTCTCGGCCGGCCGCGCCCTCGACAAGGCGGACGACAACGAGTTCGTGCTGCTCGAGGTCGGCGAGTTCCTGAAGGCCAAGTAAGGCGCCTATCGAAATGAAGGGCGGCCGCCGGCCGTCCGCGATCGAGGCAAGGGGAAAGGTTTCGGCTTGGCCGGAGCCTTTCTTGGATGCGGGTGAAAACATTTATGCGGGCAGCGACAAAACGCGCCTTTGACCTTCCAGGGCGTGCTGGTCGTATAGCGCCAATCTGGCTTGCGAAGGCGAGCAGATCACCAACGCGCTGGAAGTGACTGAAGCATGCCCATGACTGACGATAACAAGCCGCTGGCCGCCTATGCCGCCGCGTTCGGTTTCATACTGCTGATGGTGCTTGCTGCTGTCTTTTTCGGCGATTCCGAAATCGTGCTGCCGGAAATCGCCGCAATGGCGGTGGCGCTCTGGGCCTGGCGCGAGAAGGGGTGGCTGAGGCAGCCCGAAAAGATCTTCATCGTGCCGTCCGTCACTGCAACTATCGGATTTGCAGTCAACCTGCTGGATCAGTCCTTCGTCGTGAAGATCCTGCTGGTGTTGTGCCTGATGCTGGTTGCCATGCGGGCCATCCGCACCAATCTGGCGCCGGCACTTGCGACCGGGTTCCTGCCTGTCGTCACCAACGCCACGCACTACTCCTTCCTGATCGCCATCTTCGTCACCACCTTCGCATTGATGCTGGGCGTCATGCTGTTCAAGCTCAATCGCGGTGTGCCCCGCGAAGCGCCGGTGAAATACCAATACATGCTGGTCTATCTGGCGATACATCTGGTGTGGATCGCCATCACCGTTCTGGCCGGCTATCCGCACATGGCCATCATTCCGCCGATCACCGTTGTGGTCTACGAGTCCCTGCAGATGCCGATGTATATGCGCAAGATGGCGCTCAAGCAGGTGGCTGTGCTCACACTGTCTGCATTGATCGGCACGGTGCTGTTTCTGGCGCTTCAAAACTGGTTTGTGGTCGCCGCCATCGATCTGGCGCTGATCTACGGCTTGCTGCATCTCTTCAAGGCGCGCATCCCTGCAGCCTACGCCTTCCCGTTCCTGCCATTTGTCTTTCCGGCGGAATTCGTCCCGCAACTGCCCTTCGGCGCGGCAATCGTATCCGTGTTCTTCTTCTCATTGGTGTTGGCGTACAAGACTTATGAAAAGAAGCGGATGGCACAGGTTCCGGCCATGGCCTGACTGGCGCCTTCTGGCGCCTCTGACGAACGGACGCCGGGCTTAGCTGTCCGTCAGCCCGCCATATTGCCTGACCAGTTGTGCCATCTCGTCGACGGCGCCCTGGTCGGCCTCGATCCCTTCCGCAACGCCGACGCGGTCGCCGAGCGGCCTGTTCTGGCTGACCTTCCATTTGCCGTCGATGCTGGCAATGTCGATCTCAAGCCCGACAATGCCCTTGATCTGGGCGTCGATGTAGGCCTGGGGTGCATCGGTCACCTGCCACGGTTCCGACCGGCCGGCTTCGTGCGTAGCCGTGAGCCTGGCGACCTGGCCGGCGAGCCAGTCCTTGTCCTCGATCACCCGGACCGTACCGCGCACCTGGACCATTGCGTAGTTCCAGGTAGGAACCACCTTGCCGGTTTCGCGCTTGGTCTCGTACCAGGATGGCGTGATGTAGCTTTCGACGCCCTGGAACACCACCAGCACAGGCACGTCGGGCATTTCGGCCAACAGCCGCCATTGCGGGTTGGCGCGCGCCAGGTGCACCTGCAGCCTGCCGTTCGGCCCGACATCGGCGTCGAGCAGGAACGGCAGCGGATTGGCCACCGGGCCTTCTGCTCCATTGCAGATCAGAAGGCCGAGCGGATGGCTGCGGATCAGCGCATGCAGAACGTCCAGCCGTGTCTCGCGAAACAGCGGAGGTTGATACATGCGCGAAACTCCTCCTAGCGCAGGCGCTTCGGACGCGGGTCCGAAAGCTCGCCGGCGAGACGCCGGTCGAGATACTCGGCGCATTCGTCGATCACCATCTCCGGATCGTTGCCGAAGAAGTGGTTGGCACCCGTCAGCGTCTTCTGCGTGATGGTGATGCCCTTTTGCGTGTGCAGCTTGTCGACCAGGCCCTGCACGTCTTTGGGCGGGGCCACTTTGTCGGCGTCACCATGGATGATCAGGCCCGACGACGGGCAGGGCGCCAGGAACGAGAAGTCGTAGGTGTTCGGCTGCGGCGCGACCGAGATGAAACCTTCGATCTCCGGCCGGCGCATCAAGAGCTGCATGCCGATCCACGCGCCGAAGGAATAGCCCGCGACCCAGCAGCTCTTGGAATCGGGATGCAGCGACTGCACCCAGTCGAGTGCTGCGGCCGCATCCGAAAGCTCGCCCGTGCCATGGTCGAATTCGCCCTGGCTGCGGCCGATGCCGCGGAAATTGAAGCGCAGCGTGGTAAAGTCGCGCTTCTGGAACATGTAGAAGAGGTCGTACACGATCTTGTTGTTCATCGTGCCGCCGAACTGGGGGTGCGGATGCAGGATGATGGCGATCGGCGCGTTCTTTTCCTTGGACGGCTGGTAACGACCTTCCAGGCGACCCGCCGGACCGGTGAAAATGACCTCTGGCATAGAATACTCCACTTGACGCAAAGCCGATGAAACAATCCTGTTGCCAGCCTTGACGCGAGGGACGCGTCTTCTTAGAAGCTAGTTTAGAACTGTTCAAAACTGGGTGGCGAGACCACCTGTTTGGCAAAGCGGGTAGATAGGACGGCTCGCCTTGGAATTTCAAGGAAATTGCGCGTCCCCACACCCAAACGTGATTTGACAGGGCAGATTGAACGGAAATGGCCGGACCGCGCGCCTATCTCGACCACAACGCCAGTGCGCCGCTGCTGCCCGCAGCGCGTGCGGCCGTGGTTGCCGCGCTGGATGTCGCTGCCAATCCGTCGTCCGTGCATAGCGAGGGCAGGGCTGCCCGCAAGATCGTCGAGGATGCTAGGCGTGATGTCGCCGCCCTCGTCGGTGCAAAGGCCGAGCACGTCATCTTCACCTCGGGCGCGACGGAAGCCGCAACCACCCTGCTTTCGCCGGACTGGCGCATGGGCAGCGCAGCGGTCCGCATGTCTCGGCTTTATATCACCGAGGCCGACCACCCTTGCGTGCTGAACGGCGGGCGCTTCTCCGCCGAGCGGATCACCCGGCTCGGCGTCGACAGCAACGGCATCATCGATCTCATTGCCTTGCAGGCCGCACTCGGCGCCCACGACAAGTCTGAAGGCCTGCCGCTTGTTGCGATTCACGCCGCAAACAATGAGACCGGCGTCATTCAGCCCTTCCCATCCATCGCCGAACTGGTCAAGGCGGCGGGCGGCGTGCTCGTGCTTGACGCGGTCCAGGCTGCCGGGCGCATTCCTCTCGACATATCAGCGGGTTGCGCCGATTACCTGATTCTATCATCGCACAAGATCGGCGGCCCCAAGGGCGCCGGCGCCATCGTCGCCATTGCCGACCTGATGATGCCCGCGCCGCTTGTATCGGGCGGCGGCCAGGAAAAGGGCCATCGCGGTGGCACCGAGAACCTGCAGGCGATCGCTGGATTTGGTGCCGCTGCGCGCGACGCCCTGGCGGGCCTCGCCGAGATGGAGCGGGTACGGGCTCTCCGCGATCGCGTCGAGGCAACGGTCGTCAGGCTTGCCCCCGATGCCGAAATCTTCGGAAAGGCCGTCGAACGGGTTGCCAATACGACATTCTTCGCTATTCCGGGCGTCAAGGCGGAGACGGCGCAGATCGCCTTCGATCTCGCTGGCGTCGCACTCTCGGCCGGTTCCGCCTGTTCGTCGGGCAAAGTCGGTCCCAGCCATGTGCTGAAGGCGATGGGTTATGCCGACAACCTCGGTGCCCTGCGTGTCTCGATTGGCCGGGATACGACGGAGGCCGACGTGGAGAAATTCGAAACGGCCCTTGCCGCGCTCCTGGCGCGCCGCACGGACCGTACGAAAGCCGCCTAGGCGGCAGATTTGGCCCAAGGGCCAGTGAACGGGTGTATCAGGGTCGCCGCAAGGCGGCCTTCCGGGTGAATTCCCGGAGAGAATGCACTATATGGAACTTACGCCGCTCCAGCGGTGCCATAGTTTGAAAACTGTCGGGCCTTGACCCCGGCGTGGATGGAGAACGCTTATGCCTGCTGTGCAGGAAACGATCGAGCAGGTCCGCAAGATCGACGTGGACCAATACAAGTACGGCTTCGAATCGTTCATCGAGATGGACAAGGCCCCCAAGGGCTTGAGCGAAGACATTGTCCGCTTCATCTCGGCCAAGAAGGGCGAACCGGAATGGATGCTCGAATGGCGTCTCGGCGCCTATCGCCGCTGGCTGACGCTTGACGAGCCGAACTGGGCGCGCGTCGACTACCCCAAGATCGACTTCCAGGACATCTACTACTACGCCGCTCCCAAGAGCACGCCCGGACCGACCTCGCTCGACGAAGTCGATCCCGAGATCCTGAAGGTCTATGAAAAGCTAGGCATTCCACTCCGCGAGCAGGAAATCCTTGCCGGCGTCGAAAAGACCGTTGATCCGGACCTCGAAGAGGTTGGCGACAATGTCTACAAGTCGGGCCGCGTCGCCGTCGATGCCGTGTTCGATTCTGTGTCGGTGGTCACCACCTTCAAGGAAGAGCTGGCCAAGGCCGGCGTCATCTTCTGTTCGATCTCGGAAGCCATCCGCGAGCACCCCGAGTTGGTGAAGAAGTATCTCGGCACCGTGGTGCCGACGACCGACAACTACTACGCGACGCTGAATTCGGCCGTCTTCACCGACGGGTCGTTCGTCTTCGTGCCCAAGGGCGTTCGCTGCCCGATGGAATTGTCGACCTACTTCCGCATCAACGAGAAGAACACCGGTCAGTTCGAGCGCACGCTGATCATCGCCGAGGAGGGGGCCTACGTCTCCTACCTCGAGGGCTGCACCGCACCCCAGCGCGACGAGAACCAGCTTCACGCCGCCGTGGTCGAACTGGTCGCGCTCGACGATGCCGAGATCAAGTACTCGACCGTTCAGAACTGGTACCCGGGCGACGCCCAGGGCAAGGGCGGCATCTACAACTTCGTCACCAAGCGCGGCGACTGCCGTGGCGACCGTTCGAAGATCTCGTGGACCCAGGTCGAAACCGGTTCGGCGATCACCTGGAAGTATCCGAGCTGCATCCTCCGCGGCGACGATTCTCGCGGCGAGTTCTACTCGATCGCCGTTTCCAACGGCTACCAGCAGATCGACAGCGGCACCAAGATGATCCATCTCGGCAAGAACACGTCGAGCCGCATCATCTCCAAGGGCATCGCCGCCGGCTTCTCGCAGAACACCTATCGCGGCCAGGTCTCGGCCCATCGCAAGGCCACCAACGCGCGCAACTTCACCCAGTGCGACAGCTTGCTGATCGGCAACCAGTGCGGGGCGCATACCGTGCCCTACATCGAGGCCAAGAACGCAACGGCCCAGTTCGAGCACGAGGCGACGACGTCGAAGATTTCCGACGACCAGAAGTTCTACGTCATGCAGCGCGGCATTCCCGAAGAGGAAGCGATCGCGCTGATCGTCAACGGCTTCGTCAAGGAAGTCATCCAGGAACTGCCGATGGAATTCGCCGTCGAGGCGCAGAAGCTCATCGGCATCAGCCTTGAGGGGAGCGTCGGCTGATGGATCCGGTCACGATGGCCTTCTACGCCGTCGTCTGCGGCGGACTTGCGGCGGCGGCGCCGTCGTTTCAGTCGCGTGCCGCACGGCTTGTCGTGGGAACCATCACCGGCATCGTTGCCGCAAGCCTTTTGCCGCTGCTGCGCCGTGTGTTCGGGATCTGAAAATCCCGCGCCGCGCCGGCAACGTCATTGACAGGAATTGCGCCGCCCGCCTCGGCGCCAGATGTGAAGAAAGCTGAAGAGAATGCTTGAGATCAAGAACCTGCATGCCCGTATCGCCGAGAGCGGCACCGAGATCATCCGCGGCTTGAACCTGACCGTGAAGGCAGGCGAAGTCGCCGCCATCATGGGCCCCAACGGCTCCGGCAAGTCGACGCTGTCCTACATCCTCGCCGGTCGCGACGACTACGAGGTGACCGAGGGCGACATCCTTTACAACGGCGAGTCGATCCTCGAGATGGATCCTGCCGAGCGCGCCGCCAAGGGCCTGTTCCTGGCGTTCCAGTATCCGATGGAGATACCCGGCGTCGCCACCATGGAGTTCCTCAAGGTCGCGATGAACTCGCAGCGCAAGGCGCGCGGCGAGGAGCCGCTCAAGGTTCCTGATTTCATCAAGCGCGTGAAGGAAGCAGCGGGCACGCTTGAGATGGACTTCAACATGCTCAAGCGTCCGGTCAATGTCGGCTTTTCCGGCGGCGAAAAGAAGCGCGCCGAGATCCTGCAGATGAAGTTGCTCGAGCCGAAGCTCTGCGTCCTCGACGAGACCGATTCCGGCCTCGACATCGACGCGCTCAAGATCGTCTCCGACGGCGTCAACGCACTGCGTTCGCCTGACCGCGCCATCATCGTCATCACCCACTACCAGCGCCTGCTCGACCATATCGTCCCGGATACCGTCCACGTGCTCTACAAGGGCCAGGTCATCAAGTCGGGCGACAAGTCGCTGGCGCTCGAGCTCGAAGAGAACGGCTACGCCGGGATCATCGAAGAGGCGGCTTGAGGTGTCGACGATGAACATGCGTGCTGAAATACAGCGTACCCCGGCGGAGGCGGCGATCGTCGACGCCTTCGGCGAGCGGCTCTCGCTCCTGCCCGGCGACGGCGCGGTCATGGTCAAGCGCGACGATGCGATTGAGCAGATCAAGGCCGGCCTGCCGACCCGCCGCGTCGAATCCTGGCACTACACCGACCTGCGTCGTCTTCTGGCCTCCGTGCCGGCCTTCGACGCCAGCGCGGAAGCCAAGCCGATTGCGGCCCTGCTCGAAGGTTCGACACTGCTTTCGATCGTCAACGGCGTGTCGGCGGCTACGCCTTCCGTTGATGGTGTCACGTTCCAGCGGCTCGGCGACAAGCTCGTCGACGGCAGCTACGCGCCGGCGCTGGTGACCTATGGCAGCGACGACGCTGTCGGCGCACTCAACACGGCCTTCGTTGCCGACGGCTATTTCGTCGACATCGAAGCGGGCACTCAGCTTGAGAAGCCGATCGAGCTGCAGAACGTCCAGGCCGGTGGCCAGAGCCATGTGCGCCTGCCGGTGCGTGTCGGCGCGGGCGCCAAGGCGACCATCGTCGAGCGCCAGACTGGCGAGGGCGCAGGGTTGGCCAGTTCGGTCAGCCAGTTGCTGCTGGGCGACGACGCCGAGGTGCTGTGGCTGATCGTCCAGGACCAGCCGGAGACGGCGACTCATCTCGCCCAGTTCAAGGCCGAGCTCGGCAAGAATGCCAAGCTCACCCTGTTCGTCATGAACGCCGGCGGCAAGCTGGTTCGCCAGGAGGTAATCGTCAAGGCGGCCGGCGAGGGCGCCGATTTCAAGTTGCGCGGCGTCAACCTGCTTTCCGGCGAAAGCCATGTCGACGTGACCATGGTGCTCGACCACACGGTGCCGCACACAAGTTCGACCGAGGTGGTGCGCAATGTCGTCACCGGTCGGGCCAAGGGCGTGTTCCAGGGCCGCATCAACGTCCACCAGATCGCCCAGAAGACCGACGCGCGCATGGCCTGCAACACGCTGCTGCTCTCCGACGACGGCGAGTTCTCGACCAAGCCCGAGCTCGAAATCTTCGCCGACGACGTCGCCTGCGGCCACGGCGCGACCGTCACCGAGATCGACCGCAACCACCTGTTCTATCTGATGGCGCGCGGTGTCGACGAAAAGACCGCCCGCGGCCTTCTGGTGCGGGCGTTCCTGGCCGAGGTCATCGAGGAACTCGAAGACGAAACGGTCGTCGAGCCACTGGAAGAGCTGCTGAGCAACTGGTTTGCGACGCATGGGTAAGTAGTGGCAATTGGCCCTCATCCGGCCGCTTACGCGGCCACCTTCTCCCCGCCGGGGAGAAGAGGGAGCCAAGACCTCGGAAGTACCGCCTTTGACTGGCGCAAACGTCTCCAATCTCCTCTCCCTTCGGGGAGAGGTCGGCCAAGCGAAGCGGAGGCTGGGTGAGGGGGCGTTGGAAAGAGAAGACGCGATGGACAAGAAAGTCGAAGACAGCACCTACGACGTCGAGGCGATCCGCCGCGATTTCCCGATCCTGTCGCGCGAGGTCTACGGCAAGCCGCTCGTCTATCTCGACAACGGCGCCTCGGCCCAGAAGCCGCAGGTGGTGATCGACACCATCGCCAACGCCTATTCCAACGAATACGCCAACGTCCACCGCGGCCTGCATTTCCTGTCCAATGCCGCGACCGACGCCTACGAAAAGGCGCGCGAGAGCGTTCGCCGCTTCCTCAACGCGCCGAACGTCGACCAGATCGTCTTCACCTCCAATGCCACCTCGGCGATCAACACCGTCGCCTATGGCTACGGCATGCCCAATATCGGCGAAGGCGACGAGATCGTGCTGTCGATCATGGAGCATCACTCCAACATCGTGCCGTGGCATTTCATCCGCGAGCGCCAGGGCGCCAAGCTGGTCTGGGTGCCGGTCGACGATCTCGGCGCCTTCCACATCGAGGAATTCGAAAAGCGCCTGACCGACCGCACCAGGCTGATCGCCGTCACGCACATGTCGAATGCGCTCGGCACCGTGACGCCGATCAAGGAGATCTGCCGCATTGCGCACGCGCGCGGCATCCCCGTGCTGGTCGACGGCAGCCAGAGCGCGGTGCACATGCCGGTCGACGTCCAGGATCTCGACTGCGACTTCTTCGTCATGACCGGCCACAAGCTCTACGGTCCCTCAGGCATAGGTGTGCTCTACGGCAAGCGCGAGCTGCTTGAGCGCATGCGTCCCTTCCAGGGCGGCGGCGAGATGATCGTCGAGGTCACAGAGGACGTCGTCACCTACAACGAGCCGCCGCACCGCTTCGAGGCCGGCACGCCGCCGATCGTCCAGGCCATCGGCCTGGGCGCTGCGCTCGACTACATGGACAGTATCGGCCGCGAGCGCATCGCGGCGCACGAGGCGATGCTGCGCGACTACGCCCATGAGCGGCTGCGCGCCATCAATTCGCTGCGCATCTTCGGCGATGCGCCCGGCAAGGGCGCCATCGTCTCCTTCGAGCTGCAGGGCATCCACGCCCACGACGTGTCGATGGTCATCGACCGCCAGGGCGTCGCCGTGCGTGCCGGCACGCACTGCGCCCAGCCGCTGTTGAAACGCTTCGGCGTAACCTCCACATGCAGGGCGTCCTTCGCCATGTACAATACGAAGGCCGAGATCGACGTCCTGGCCGAAGCGCTTGAAAAAGCGCGTAAATTCTTCGGGTGAGCACCATGGAAGACGCTATCGCCGCCACAGTTGACGACACCGCGCCGGAAACGGCGGGCAAGGGAATCGTTTCGGCCTCGGCCATCCCAGCCGACGAGCTGGCGCGGCTGACCGACGACATCGTTTCGGCGCTGAAGACGGTCTACGACCCGGAAATCCCGGCCGACATCTACGAACTCGGCCTGATCTACAAGATCGACATCGAGGACGATCGCACGGTCAAGATCGACATGACGCTGACAGCCCCGGGCTGCCCAGTGGCCGGTGAAATGCCTGGCTGGGTGCAGAACGCCGTCGGCGCCGTCGAAGGCGTATCCGGCGTCGAGGTCACCATGACCTTCGACCCGCCCTGGACCCCCGACCGTATGTCGGAAGAGGCCCAGGTCGCGGTGGGGTGGTATTGAGCCAAGCGACGGTGGTGCTTGCATGGACATGCAATCTTCACCATCTTAGCTCTGGAATGAGTCATTCCCCGGGCCTTGAACCCGGCGACGAATGGAGACTGGAATGGGACGCTTCGCCGTCATCTCAATGACCGACCGGGCCGCCGACCGCGTGCGCGAGATCATGGCCACGCGCGAAAACGCGCAGGGCATCCGCCTCGGCATCAAGAAGGGCGGCTGCGCCGGCATGGAATACACGGTCGACCTGGTGACCGAGCCGAACCCCAAGGACGACCACATCGAGCGCGACGGCGCCCATGTCTATGTCGCGCCTGAGGCGGCATTGTTCCTGTTTGGCACCGAGATGGATTTCGAGATCACCACGCTGCGCACCGGCTTCACCTTCTCCAATCCGAACCAGAGCTCGGCCTGCGGCTGCGGCGAATCCGTCGAACTCAAGCCCGCCGACCTCAAGGCGCTCGCCGAAGCGCGCGCGCAGGTCTGACAGACGAGCTCACCAATCAGCGACGATGCCATTCGCGAGGTTTTCGCAGGGCTTGGCGACCTCACGATCCGCAAAATGTTCGGCGGCAAGGGCATCTATTGCGACGGTCTGATCGTCGGCGTCGACGTGCGCGGCGAGATAATGCTCAAGGCCGACGCGGTGAGTGCGCCGGACTTCGAGGCTGCCGGCGCGAAGCGCTGGACCGATGCCGGCGGCAGGCCGGTGAACATGCCTTACTGGACCATTCCCGACAGCGCTGTCGACGATCCCGACGAACTGGCCGCCTGGACGCGCAAGGCCTATGAGGCGGCGCTCCGTACCAGGAAGTAGTGCTACATCGCATCGGGCGGCACGAAGAAGCAGTTCTCATGCTCTTCCGTCGGATGCAGGCAAATGTGGAACTGGCCGTCCCGAGACGGAATTTCCGAGCCGTAGGGCACGAAATAGCGGTTTCGGTGCGTAACCTTGCGATGATCGCCGGGATCGAGCACGACCGTCCAGCCGCCGCCGCGTTCCAGAACGGCGCTTCCCGGTATGCTCTGGCAGTCGCCGTCGACGGCATCGCCTTGGCAGCAGGCCGGCGGGTAGGTCCAGCCCGAGGCTGTTTGATGCGCGCCCGACTGCAGTGTGCCGGCGACAGTGGCGATTATCAGCAAAGCGCATCTCTGGCACCGCCATCGCGGCGGATCCCGCTGCCTGCAAGCGTGGGGACCGAAAGGCATCGCGCCCCCCATCAGTCGACCCGTCTCTGCGGGTCGACCAATTCTATGACGGCTGCCGCGGCTTTTATATTAGCTAATACTAATTAGATGGAGGCGTGGTACTGGCCGTCTGCTCCTAGCGGGACAGCGAAATCGCGATCTTGGCCGCCAGCCGCGCGTTGTTTTCCACCAGCGCGATATTGGTCTTGAGGCTGGCGCCGTTGGTCAGCTCCAGGATCTTGGCGAGCAGGAACGGCGTCACCGCCTTGCCCGAGATGTTCTGGGCCTCGGCCGCCTTTTGCGCGGCCTTGATATAGCCGGCCATCCTTTCGGTCGGGATCTCGTCGCTCTCGGGCACGGGATTTGCGACCAGCAGGCCACCATCGAGGCCAAGTGCTGCGCGCGTCTGGTAGAGGCGCGCGATCTTTTCCGCCGCGTCGAGCCTCAGCGGTGCCGCATAGGGCGACTTGCGCGACCAGAACGCCGGCACGATGTCGGAACCGTAGGCGACGACCGGCACGCCGCGCGTCTCCAGCACCTCAAGCGTCTTTTCGATATCGAGGATGGCCTTGGCGCCGGCCGAGACCACTATGACGGGCGTGCGCGCCAACTCGTCGAGGTCGGCGGAGATGTCAAAGCTCTTTTCGGCGCCCTTGTGCACGCCGCCGATGCCGCCGGTGGCGAACACCTTGATGCCGACGAGATGCGCCGCAATCATCGTCGCTGCCACCGTCGTGCCGCCGGTCCGGCCTTCGGCGACCGCATAGGCCATGTCGGCGCGCGACAGCTTCATGGCGCCGCCGGTCATCGCCAACGACTCGCGCTCGCCGTCGGACAGGCCGATCTTGATGCGGCCGTTGACCACCGCGATGGTTGCCGGCACCGCACCTTCGTCGGTGATGATCTTCTCTACATTCGCCGCCATCGCGCTGTTGTCGGGATAGGGCATGCCGTGGGTGATGATGGTGCTTTCGAGCGCCACGACCGGCTTGCCTGCGGCGAGCGCGGCTGCAACGGGGACGTGGATATCGATGAAGGGGCGGGCGGTTTCTGGCGTCATGGTGATCTCCTTGGTCCGCGTCATGCCATTTCCCGGGCTTGCGGCACAAGGGCCAGCACCTCGTCGAAGGCTGCTTGGCCGAGTTCCGGTACGGCAGATGGGCTCTCGATCGCCAGTATGGCGGCGGCGATGCCTTGTCTCAATGCGCTTGCCAGCCCTTCGCCGCGCAGCAAGGCGACCGTAGTCGTACCCGCCAGCGCGTCACCGGCGCCGGTGACGTCGACGACCTGGCGCGGCGCCGGCGGGGCGATCATCGAAAGCCCTTCGGCGTCATAGGCAAAGACCGCGCTGCCGCCGGCAGTGACGACGCCGCGCCCGAGACCCGCGGCGCGCAGCCCTTCAACGATCTCGGTTGCGTCGGCAGCCGCATCGGTTCCCGCAAGCACCGCCGCCTCGCGCCGGTTCATGAACAGGCACGACAGCCTGTCGAGGATCGGCACCATCCGCACCGCCTTCGCCGGCGATATGGCGATGGCAAACAGTGGCACCGCGCCGGCCGCTTCTGCCAGGCGCCAAAGTGCCGCCTCTGGCAGGTTGGCGTCGCAGAGCACGGCATCGGTGGCGGCGATGGCCTCCCGCACCTTGGCGCGCCGCATCTGCTTGGGGAAGGCCAGTTCGTACAGTCCCATGTCGGCAAGCGCTGCCACGACATCGCCGTTACGGTCGAGCAATGCCGTGTAGCTCGGCGTCGCGCGGTCGAGAAAGACCGACGACAGGTCCGAGATGCCATTGGCCCCGATTTCCGCTGCCACCGCCTCGCCGGCGGCATCGCCGCCGCGCACCGACATCAACGAACCAGCCGCGCCGCGCCGGACCGCACCGCGCAGCGCGTTGAAGGCTCCGCCGCCGACCTCCTCGCTCATCGCCCCGGGGATCGAGGCCCCCGGCACGAAGGGAGCGGACATCCGCCCGCGACGGTCGACATGGGCGCCGCCGATGGCGAGGATTCTGGGTGACTTCATGCTTGGCTGTCCGGTGGGCGTTTAACGCGGCGAACTTAGTGTTCCATGCGAGAGGCGGCAACCGTCCGCGATTCGCCAAGACGGGTTTTGCCGGGCAACGGGCTGTTTGGCCCATGCGGCATATGATTATACACAGTTTAAAAACAAAAAAAGAACATGGCAATGAATGTCATTTTATTTCAACAGGTTGGCCGCTCTTGCCAAATGTGAACAAAACCGGTACAAATTTATATCGGTATCGGACAGTCCGGCCTTCATTGACGACTACGGGGTGATGTATCATGGCTCAGAATTCATTGCGGCTTGTAGAGGAAAATTCGGTGGACAAATCCAAGGCTCTGGACGCGGCGCTGTCGCAGATCGAACGCGCCTTCGGCAAGGGCTCGATCATGCGTCTCGGTGCCAATGAGCAGGTTGTCGAGATTGCTACAGTCTCCACCGGCTCGCTCGGTCTCGACATCGCGCTCGGTGTCGGCGGCCTGCCGCGCGGACGCATCGTTGAAATCTATGGTCCAGAAAGCTCGGGCAAGACGACGCTTGCTCTCCACACCGTTGCTGAAGCCCAGAAAAAGGGCGGCATCTGCGCTTTTGTCGATGCCGAGCACGCGCTCGATCCGGTCTATGCCCGCAAGCTTGGCGTCGATCTGGAAAACCTGCTGATCTCGCAGCCCGACACCGGCGAGCAGGCGCTGGAAATCTGCGACACGCTGGTGCGCTCCGGCGCCATCGACGTGCTGGTCGTCGACTCGGTGGCGGCATTGACGCCGCGCGCCGAAATCGAAGGCGAGATGGGCGAGTCTTTGCCCGGCCTGCAGGCCCGCCTGATGAGCCAGGCGCTGCGCAAGCTGACCGCTTCGATCTCGCGTTCCAACACTATGGTCATCTTCATCAACCAGATCCGCATGAAGATCGGCGTCATGTATGGCTCTCCCGAGACGACGACCGGCGGCAACGCGCTCAAGTTCTACGCCTCCGTCCGTCTCGACATCCGCCGCATCGGCTCGGTCAAGGACCGCGACGAGGTCGTCGGCAACCAGACCCGCGTCAAGGTCGTCAAGAACAAGCTGGCGCCGCCCTTCAAGCAGGTCGAGTTCGATATCATGTACGGCGAGGGCGTTTCCAAGACCGGCGAACTCGTCGATCTCGGCGTCAAGGCGGGTGTTGTCGAGAAGTCGGGCGCCTGGTTCTCCTACAATTCGCAGCGTCTGGGGCAGGGACGTGAGAACGCCAAGCTATTCCTGCGCAACAATCCCGACGCGGCGCGCGAAATCGAACAGCTGCTCAGGCAGAATGCCGGGCTGATCGCCGAGAAGTTCCTCGAGAACGGCTCGCGCGAAGAGGATGACGGCGAGGACGAAGCCGGGGCGATGTAACAGCGCCCAGGGCTGGATCGATAAGGTCCAGGACAGTCAATCCATGCGACCGCCGGCCATTGTGCCGGCGGTTTGCGTTTGTGCAGCCGGCTTTGACCATCCGGGCGGCGGAATTGCGGGCTTTTGCCGGTCGGGTGTTTCTGGACAGTGTTAAGGTGGGCCGCTAAAAGGCCAGTTCCAATTTCCGCCTGCAAGGGTGGGAAGCATCTGTCCAGGGCGGCGATCAAAGGCGGCAATATGAGTGGCGTGAACGAGATCCGGTCGACATTTCTCGACTACTTCAAGAAGAACGGGCACGAGGTGGTGGCCTCAAGTCCGCTCGTTCCGCGCAACGACCCGACCTTGATGTTCACCAATGCCGGTATGGTGCAGTTCAAGAACGTCTTCACGGGCCTCGAGACGCGTTCCTATTCGCGTGCCGCGACCGCCCAGAAGAGCGTACGCGCCGGCGGCAAGCACAACGATCTCGACAATGTCGGCTACACCGCCCGCCATCTCACCTTCTTCGAAATGCTCGGCAATTTCTCGTTTGGCGACTATTTCAAGGAGCGCGCCATCGAGCTCGCCTGGAATCTGATCACCAAGGAATACGGGCTGAACAAGGACAAGCTGCTCGTCACTGTCTATCACACCGACGACGAGGCGGCCGGCTACTGGAAGAAGATCGCCGGCTTCTCCGATGACCGCATCATCCGCATCGCCACGTCGGACAATTTCTGGGCCATGGGCGATACCGGTCCTTGCGGACCGTGCTCCGAGATATTCATCGATCGCGGCGACCACATCTGGGGCGGACCTCCCGGCAGCCCCGAGGAGGATGGCGACCGTTTCCTCGAATTCTGGAACCTCGTCTTCATGCAATACGAGCAGGTGACGAAGGAGGAGCGCATCGACCTGCCGCGGCCGTCCATCGACACCGGCATGGGCCTTGAGCGCATGGCCTCGATCCTGCAGGGTGTCGAGACGGTCTTTGAGACGGACCTGTTCCGCCATCTCATCGATGCGGCGTCGTCGGCGATCGGTCGCGGGCCGGATGCGAGCAATGTAGGCTCGTACCGCGTGATCGCGGATCACCTGCGCTCATCCTGCTTCCTCGTGGCCGACGGCGTGCTGCCGTCGAACGAAGGACGCGGCTATGTGCTGCGCCGCATCATGCGCCGCGCCATGCGCCATGCGCAATTGCTCGGCGCCAACGAACCGCTGATGTGGAAGCTGGTGCCTGCGCTGGTGCGCGAGATGGCCCAGGCCTATCCCGAGCTCGGACGCGGCGAAGCGCTCATCACCGAGACTCTGAAGCTCGAGGAAACCCGCTTCCGCAAGACGCTGGCGCGCGGCCTCGGCTTGCTGGCTGACGCCACCGAGACACTCGGCTCCGGTGACATGCTCGACGGCGAGACCGCATTCAAGCTCTACGACACCTACGGCTTCCCGCTCGACCTGACCCAGGACGCGTTGCGCCAACGCCACATTTCGGTCGACCTCGAAGCCTTCAACGCGGCCATGGCCCGCCAGAAGGCCGAGGCCCGTGCCAATTGGGCCGGTTCCGGCGAAGCTGCGACCGAGACGGTCTGGTTCGGCGTCAAGGACAGGAATGGCGCCACCGAGTTCCTCGGCTACGAGACAGAGCAGGCCGAAGGCGTGGTCCTGACGCTCATCAAGGACGGCGCCGAAGTCGCAAATGCCGCGGCAGGGGACACCGTCGCCATCATCGTCAACCAGACGCCCTTCTATGGCGAATCTGGCGGCCAGATGGGCGACACCGGCACGATGTCGGGCGAAGGTTTCGTCATTGAGGTGACCGACACGCAGAAGAAGGCGGACGGCCTCTTCGTCCATTACGGCAAGGTGACCAGCGGCAAGCTCAAGTCAGGTGCTGTCGTCGAGCTGAAGGTTGACCATGCGCGCCGCACGCGCCTGCGCTCGAACCACTCGGCAACCCACCTCATCCACGAGGCCCTGCGCGAGGTGCTTGGCACCCATGTGGCGCAGAAGGGATCGCTGGTCGCGCCGGAGCGCCTGCGCTTCGACATCTCGCACAACAAGCCGATTTCGGCGGAAGAGCTCGAACAGGTCGAGCGCATGTCGAACGAGATCGTTGTCCAGAACAGCCCGGTTACGACCCGCCTGATGAGTGTCGACGACGCCATCGCCGAGGGCGCGATGGCGCTGTTCGGCGAGAAGTACGGCGACGAGGTTCGTGTGGTCTCGATGGGCACCGGCCTGCACGGTGCCAAGGCCAACCGGCCCTATTCGGTCGAGCTCTGCGGCGGCACGCATGTGTCCGCCACCGGCGACATAGGCCTCGTGCGCATCGTCTCCGACAGCGCGGTGGCTGCCGGCGTCCGCCGCATCGAAGCACTCACCGGCGAAGCCGCCCGCCGCCATCTCGACGAGCAGGATCGCCGTCTGAAGGCTGTTGCAGCATCGCTCAAGGTTGCGCCCGCCGACGTGCTGGCGCGGGTCGAAGCACTTGTCGAAGAACGCAAGAAGCTGGAGCGCGAACTTACCGAGGCGCGCAAGAAACTGGCGCTCGGCGGCTCCAATGGTGGCGGTGCCGCCGATGAAGGCGAGAGCGTCGCCGGCGTCAATTTCCTCGGCAAGGTGGTGTCGGGCGTGTCGCCGAAGGACCTCAAGCCGCTGGCCGATTCCGGCAAGGCCTCGCTCGGTTCGGGTGTGGTGGTGTTCGTCGGTGCGGGCGACGACGGCAAGGCAAGCGTCGTTGTCGCGGTCACCGACGACCTGACCAAGCGTTTCAGCGCGGTCGAGCTGGTGCGCGTCGCCTCCGCGGCCCTTGGCGGCCAGGGTGGCGGCGGCCGTGCCGACATGGCCCAGGCCGGCGGCCCCGACGCCACCAAGGCAGCCGATGCCGTCGCCGCGGTCAAGGCGGCGATGGCCGCTGCCTGACCGCCCGCCGAAAGAAGATATGAAAAAGGCCCGCTTCGGCGGGCCTTTTTTGTTGCAGCCGCGCCGTCGCAAGTCAGCAGGATTTGTCAAATCCATCTATGGTTTTTTCCAACCGATCGATTTGCATGAGGCTAGGCATGAACGGTGAGACGGCATGGGCGGTCTATGAAGCCCGCCTGAAAAGGGTATCGAACCATATCTACGCGCACCTCGACGAGGAGCTGGATATGGAGCGGCTTGCCGAGATCGCCTGCCTGTCGAGCTATCACTGGCATCGGATCTATCGCGCCATCTACGGCGAAACGCTTGCCGCCACGGTCAAGAGACTGCGGCTGCACCGTGCCGCCGGCGACATCGTCGGTAGCGATCTGCCTGTCGGTGAAATTGCAAAGCGGTCTGGCTATCCCAATGTCCAGTCGTTCAACCGCATCTTCAAAGCCGCCTACGGCATGCCGCCGGCGCGCTATCGGAAACAGGGAAGCCACACGCTCTTTGACCCGCAATCAAACGGAAAGGCTTCCCATATGTTCGATGTGGCAATTCGCAATATCCCCGAGGTGCACCTGGTCGGTGTCGCTCACACCGGCTCCTACATGCAGATCGGCAAGGCGTTCGAGGAACTGTTCGGCACGCTCTATGCCCGGGGCCGCGCCCGGCCCGAAATGCGCATGATCGGTGTCTATCTCGACGATCCCGACATCGTCGCGGCCGACAAGCTGCGTTCCTATGCCTGCGTCACAGCCGATGCCACAACGCCTGCGGAGGCGCCGCTCGAACGCCGGACGGTCGACGGCGGTGACTATGCCGTGCTGCGCCACAAGGGTCCTTATGCCGAGATGCACAAGGCCTACCAGTGGCTCTATGCCGAGTGGTTGCCTAAATCGGGCCGTGAGTTGCGCGACACGGTGATGTTCGAGGAATACGTCAACAACCCGCGCGACGTGGCCCCGCCGGAGCTTCTGACCGATATCCACTTGCCTTTGGTCTGAGGCCGCTTCGACTTACCGCTTTGCTATAGGCTCGCCGGTTTCTTCGAAGCACGGGCGCGCCAGCCTCCCTCATCCTTAGGTGCCCGCGCAGCGGGCCTCGAAGGACGCATTGGCATAGCGCGCTCTGAAAAGAAAAAAGCCCCGGAGCGATCCGGGGCTTTTCGTTTGGCCAGGAGCTTAGCCCACGGCCTTCTGCAGGTTCTCGTCGATCTTGTCGAGGAAGCCGGTGGTCGACAGCCACGGCTGGTCCGGACCGATCAGCAGCGACAGGTCCTTGGTCATGTAGCCGCTCTCGACGGTCTGGATGCAGACGCGCTCCAGCGTCTCGGCGAACTTCTTGAGCTCGGCGTTGTCGTCGAGCTTGGCGCGGTGCGCCAGGCCGCGGGTCCAGGCGAAGATCGAGGCGATCGAGTTGGTCGAGGTTTCCTCGCCCTTCTGGTGCTGGCGATAGTGGCGGGTCACGGTGCCGTGGGCGGCTTCCGCTTCCACCGTCTTGCCATCCGGCGTCATCAGCACCGAGGTCATCAGGCCGAGCGAGCCGAAGCCCTGCGCGACCGTATCGGACTGCACGTCGCCGTCATAGTTCTTGCAGGCCCAGACATAACCGCCCGACCATTTCAGGCTCGAAGCCACCATGTCGTCGATCAGGCGGTGTTCGTACCAGAGCTTGCGTGCCTTGAACTCGGCCTCGAATTCCTTCTCGTAGACGTCCTGGAATATGTCCTTGAAGCGGCCGTCATAGGCCTTGAGGATGGTGTTCTTGGTCGACAGATAGACCGGATAGTTGCGCAGCAGGCCGTAGTTGAGCGAGGCGCGGGCGAATTCGCGGATCGACTCGTCGAGATTGTACATGGCCATCGCCACGCCGGCGCCCGGCGCGTCGAACACGTCGTGCTCGATCACCTGGCCGTCGTCGCCGACGAATTTGATCGTGAGCTTGCCCTTGCCGGGGAACTTGAAATCGGTCGCCTTGTACTGGTCGCCGAAGGCGTGGCGGCCGACGATGATCGGCTTGGTCCAGCCCGGCACCAGGCGCGGCACGTTCTTCATGATGATCGGCTCGCGGAAGATGGTGCCGCCCAGGATGTTGCGGATCGTGCCGTTGGGCGACTTCCACATCTTCTTGAGCTTGAACTCTTCGACGCGCTGCTCGTCGGGGGTGATGGTGGCGCACTTCACGCCGACGCCGTGCTTGTTGATGGCGTTGGCGGCGTCGATCGTCACCTGGTCGTTGGTGGCGTCGCGGTGCTCGATGCCGAGGTCGTAATATTCCAGGTCGAGATCGAGATAGGGGTGGATCAGCTTGTCCTTGATGAACTGCCAGATGATGCGGGTCATCTCGTCGCCGTCGAGTTCGACGACGGGCTTTGCCACCTTGATCTTCGCCATTTGGAAAATGCCTCTTCTTGCCTGGAACCAGCCGGTCCCGGAGGGTTCACGATTGGGAGTGCGGCCCCTATACCAAAGCGAATCGGACGGCGCAAATGATTGCGATTGCGACCTTCAGCTTGTTTGCTGACATTGTATGAACTACCCCGCATGCGACTTCAGCGGTCGCAGATGTCAGGCTCATTTCTTCTTGCCGGCAGGTGTCTTCGGCGGCGGCTTCCTGCTCCGTGAGGACGTCCGCCATGGCTGTCACTTACCGGAACTTCATTTTCGCGCGCAAATATGTCAGGGACGCGCAAAAGGCGCAATTCTCGGTTCAATCGCAGCAATGTCAGTCAGCCCAAGCTCCACACAGTCCGCCGCACCCGTCATCGTCCTTGTCGAGCCTCAGCTCGGCGAGAACATCGGCATGGTGGCGCGCGCCATGGCCAATTTCGGCCTCGCCGAATTGCGCCTAGTCAATCCGCGCGACGGCTGGCCGAGCGAGAAGGCGAGGGCCGCGGCCAGCAACGCCGATCACGTCATCGACGGCGTGGTGGTCTACCCCGATCTCGCATCCGCCGTTGCCGATCTCAATTTCGTCTTTGCCACCACCGCGCGCGCGCGTGACGGCTTCAAGGAAGTGCGCGGTCCGGTCGAAGCCGGGCGGACGCTGCGGGGGCACGCCGTTTCGGGGCTTCGCACCGGCATCCTGTTCGGGCGCGAGCGCTTCGGTCTCTACAACGAGGAAGTGAGCCTTGCCGACGAGATCGTCACCTTTCCGGTCGATCCAAGGTTCGCCTCGCTCAACATCGCCCAGGCTGTGCTGTTGATGTCCTATGAGTGGATGAAGTCCGGCCTGGAAGACGAGACCCAGACCAATTTCACCGGCCCCGAAATGGCGCCTGCGACCAAGGATCAGTTGCACGGGCTGCTCAATCATCTGGAAGCAGCGCTCGACGCGCGCGGCTATTTCCGCCCCGCCGCCAAGAAACCCAAGATGGTCGACAATCTGCGTTCGGTGCTGACGCGGCCCGGCTTCTTCGCCCCCGAGCTCAAGGTTCTGCGTGGCGTCGTCGCCTCGCTCGACTATTTCTCGCCCAAGGAGCCGCGTGGCGCCGGCTACCCCGACCGCAAGGCCAAGGTCGATCACGCCGCCCATTCAGGCAGCGGGAGTGCCGATGAGGACGACATGCCGCCGATAGGCGGCCGGGGGCTCGACAATGACTGACCGTCCGATCCTGATGTTCGATTCGGGCATCGGGGGACTTACCGTGCTGCGCGAGGCACGCGTGCTGATGCCCGAGCGCCGCTTCGTCTATGTCGCCGACGATGCCGCTTTTCCCTATGGCGCCTGGGAAGAGCCGGCGCTCAAGGCGCGCATCCTCGACCTGTTCGGCGGCCTGCTGGAGCGTTTCGATCCCGAGATCTCGGTCATCCCGTGCAACACCGCCTCGACGCTGGTCATAGATGCCCTGCGCGATGCATTCCCCGGCCATCCTTTCGTCGGCACCGTGCCGGCGATCAAGCCGGCAGCCGAACGCACCCGCTCCGGCCTGGTGTCGGTGCTGGCCACGCCAGGCACGGTCAAGCGGCAATACACCCGCGACCTGATCACCCAGTGGGCGACGAAATGCCATGTCCGGCTGGTCGGCAGCGACAGGCTGGCTCAGATGGCCGAAACCTACATGCGCGACGGCTTCGTCGACGAGCAGGCGGTGAAGGACGAGATCGCGCCTTGCTTCATCGAGCAGGATGGCCACCGCACCGATATCGTCGTTCTCGCCTGCACGCATTATCCGTTCCTGGTCAATCGCATGCGCAAGACGGCGCCCTGGCCGGTCGACTGGATCGATCCGGCCGAGGCCATCGCGCGCCGGGCGCTGTCGCTGCTCAATGGCTCGCGTGGTACGCGCGACATGGCCGGGCCCGATCTTGCTGTTTTCACTTCGCAACGGTCGGATTTCGCCACGCGCCGGCTGATGCAGGGCTTCGGGCTGACGGTTTGAGGGAACATCACAGGGCAGCAGGCGTTTCCCAAACCCGCAACGGTTAGGAGAAACGATATGCCAGCCACATCAAGAGCCCAGCAGAAGGCCGCCGGCGCGGCCCTGGCTGCCAAGCGCGGCGAGATCAAGAAGAGCGAACTTTTCGGCGCATCGAAGGAAATGTACGAATCGATGACCGAGAAGGAACTCGAAGAGTTTGCCGAGACCAAACATGAGGGCCTGCCGGAGCACAAGACAAAGCATTGAGCCCCGGACAGGCGGCTCGATCAGTACCCGGCGGTGAAGCGCTTGCCGATATGCTTGGGCGAAACGGCTTCGTCGACGATGGCAACAGCCAGGTCTTCCACCGAGATGCGGCTTTCGCCATTGGCGTCGAACACCGGCTGGTCGCCGCCGACACGGAACTTGCCGGTGCGCTCGCCCGGTGCGAGGTGAATCGCGGGCGATACGAACGACCAGTCGAGCCCGCTTTCGTTGCGCAGCGCGCTGAGCGCGTCGCGCGCAGCCAAGGCGCCGTCCCTGTAGGCTGCGGGGAAGTCGGGGCCGTCGACGAGCTGCTTGCCGTCGATCTCCAGGCTGCCGGCGCCGCCGACGATGATCACGCGTTTGCCCGCCGCCTTGGCGGCGGCCGCGATCGCCTTGGAGCCGGCGAGGTGCTTGGCGTAGATGTCGGGGTCGCCCCAGCCGCCATTGAAGGCGGAGATGACGATGTCGCTGTCCGAGATCGCGGCCTTCAGTGCGCCGGCGTCGGTCACGTCGGCCTTGACCGCGTTGACGCCGTCGTGAGTAGCCACCTTTTCGGGGGAGCGCACGATGGCCGAAACTTCGTGGCCGCGAGAGGTTGCTTCTTTGAGCACTGCGCCGCCGACGAAGCCGGACGCGCCGATGAGAGCGATTTTCATGACTGTTCTCCTTGTTCGGCCTGTTTTGCCTATTCAGGCGAAAGCAGGTATGATCTGTAATCAGGTTACCAACGATAACCATATAGCTTGGCCGGCCGGACGCGAAAAGAACGCATGATTTCGTGCCCAGGTTACCTCGGGAGAACTGCATGAACGCGTCAGCGAAGGCAGCGGCAGCGGCACCGCTGCTGCACACGACCCCCGGCTTCGAGACCGACGGCCGTGATACCTGTCCCATCCGCGAGGTGCTCGACCGTGTCGGCGACACCTGGAGCATCCTGGTCGTCATCAACCTTCAGGAGCAGCCGGTGCGCTTCAACGCGCTGAAGCGCTCCATCGAAGGCATTTCCCAGCGCATGCTGACGGTCACCTTGCGTTCGCTTGAGCGCGATGGGCTGGTCACGCGCACCGTGCGACCGACCACGCCGCCGGAGGTCGAGTACGGGCTGACGGAACTCGGCCAGTCTATTGCCGTGCCGATCGCGGCCCTGGGCGACTGGGCTGCGGCCAATCGCGACCGCATGCGCTGTTCACGCGACAGTTTCGACGCCCAGGCGTGACAAGCGCAGGAATCGGAATGCGGCACTCTTCATGACAGCCTAGATTCGGCGCCGAACCCGACAAGGAGCGCCGTGATGAATGTCCAGGATGTTGTTTCGAGAGTGAACTGGGAGGTCGTTCTCCGCGATCTCGACGAGTTTGGCGTGGCACCGGTGGGCCAATTGCTCGACAGCCAGACCTGTCTCGAGTTGCGAAAGCTCTACGATCAAGACGCCCATTTCCGCAGCCGGATCGTCATGCAGCGGCACGGCTTCGGGTCGGGTGAATACAAATATTTCTCCAACCCGCTTCCCGATGTGATCGCCGGCTTTCGCCAAGGCTTTTACGAACGCCTTGCTCCTTTCGCCAATGGCTGGAACGAGCGCATGGGGCTCGACCGGCGTTATCCGCCAGAATTAGACTCCTTCCTGGCCGAGTGCCACGGAGACGGACAGACGAAGCCGACGCCGCTTCTGTTGAAGTACGGCGCGGGCGACTACAACTGCCTGCATCAGGATGTCTATGGCGCCCATCTCTTTCCAGTGCAGTTGGTGATTTTGCTCAGCGAATCGAAAACGGAGTTCGAGGGTGGCGAGTTTGTCATGACCGAGCAGCGTCCGCGCATGCAGTCGCGGGCCGAGGTTGTTTCGCTCGGCATCGGCGATGGCGCGCTGTTCGCCGTCAACGACCGCCCGAAGGCTGGCTCGCGCGGCGATTACCGGGTAAAGATGCGCCACGGCGTCAGCCGCATCCGCTCCGGCGAGCGCCTCACCCTCGGCATCATCTTCCATGATGCGAAGTGAGCCGGCGCCCTGCGACGCGTTGACATTGCAGCCCGTTTCGCCTAGTTAGCCGCCAACGCCGGGCCGAAACGCCCGGTGTTTCATTTGACGTGTCCCGTGGGTCTTTTCCGCAAAGCGTGCGTGGAAGATCCTGTCAGGCTCCGAAAACGGGGGCCAGAGGAGGGCGCGTTTCCTTCACTCGAAACACGAGGTTTCGGGTGTATCGTTTTGAAAGGGAATGCGATGAGCAAGCGCGAATCCGCGAAATACAAAATCGATCGCCGTCTTGGCGAGAACATCTGGGGCCGTCCGAAGTCCCCGGTCAACAAGCGTGAATACGGCCCCGGCCAGCACGGCCAGCGTCGCAAGGGCAAGCTCTCGGACTTCGGTCTGCAGCTGCGCGCCAAGCAGAAGCTGAAGGGTCACTACGGCGACATCTCGGAAAAGCAGTTCCGCAAGACCTACGAAGAGGCCAACCGCCGCAGGGGCGATACGCCGGAGAACCTGATCGGTCTGCTCGAATCGCGTCTCGACGCGGTCGTCTACCGCGCCAAGTTCGTGCCGACCATTTTCGCTGCCCGTCAGTTCGTCAACCACGGCCACGTCAACGTCAACGGCAAGCGTACCAACATCTCGTCGTATCGCTGCAAGGCCGGCGACGTCATCGAGGTCCGCGAGAAGTCGAAGCAGCTGGTGATCGTGCTTGAGGCTGTTGCCCTCGCCGAGCGCGACGTGCCGGACTACATCGAAGTCGACCACAACAAGATGGTTGCGACCTTTGCTCGCGTTCCTGGCCTGTCGGACGTTCCGTTCGCCGTCCAGATGGAACCGAACCTCGTCGTCGAATTCTATTCGCGCTAATCCCTTCGGATGAGCGCCGGCCGGCAACGGCTGTCAAAGCATGCAAAGACCCCGTCGATTTTCGGCGGGGTTTTTTGTTGTTTTGTGTTGGTCACGATGGCGCGAGCGATTTCGCGACATCGCCCATGAAAAAACCCCGGCTTGCGCCGGGGCTTCTGCAGTCCGAAGGCCCGCGATAATGCGGGCCTTTCTGTTTCAGGCCTTAAGGCTCAGCTTGCGCCGAACACGCGGGCGAAGATCGTGTCGACATGCTTGGTGTGATAGCCGAGGTCGAACTTCTCGCGGATCTCGCTCTCGGGCAGGGCTGCCGTCACTTCCTTGTCGGCGAGCAATTCCTCGAGGAAGTCCTTGCCTTCTTCCCACACCTTCATGGCGTTGCGCTGGACCAGGCGGTAGGCGTCCTCGCGGGAAACACCTGCCTGGGTCAGTGCCAGCAGCACGCGTTGCGAATGAACCAGCCCACGGAACTTGTTCATGTTCTTCAGCATGTTGTCGGGATAGACGACGAGCTTGTCGATCACGTTGGTCAGGCGCGCCAGTGCGAAGTCGAGGGTGACGGTCGCATCCGGGCCGATCATGCGCTCGACCGACGAGTGCGAGATATCGCGCTCATGCCACAGCGCCACGTTTTCCATCGCAGGCGCCGCATAGGAGCGGACCATGCGGGCGAGGCCGGTCAGGTTCTCGGTCAGCACCGGGTTGCGCTTGTGCGGCATCGCCGACGAGCCCTTCTGGCCCGGCGAGAAGTATTCTTCCGCCTCGAGCACCTCGGTGCGCTGCAGGTGGCGGATTTCGGTGGCCACGCGCTCGATCGACGAGGCGATGACGCCGAGGGTGGCGAAGAACATGGCGTGGCGGTCGCGGGGGATGACCTGCGTCGACACCGGCTCGGGCTTGAGGCCGAGCTTGGCCGCGACATGCTCCTCGACGCGCGGGTCGATGTTGGCGAAGGTGCCGACAGCACCCGAGATCGCGCAGGTGGCGATGTCCTCGCGGGCATGCACCAGGCGTTCGCGGCAGCGGGTGAACTCGGCAAATGCCAGTGCCAGCTTGACGCCGAAGGTCGTGGGCTCGGCATGGATGCCGTGGCTACGGCCGATGGTGACGGTGTCCTTGTGCTCGAAGGCACGGCGCTTGAGGGCGGCCAGCAGCGCGTCGAGATCGGCGAGCAGGATGTCGGTCGCCCGCACCAGCTGCACGCTGAGGCAGGTGTCGAGCACGTCGGAAGAGGTCATGCCCTGGTGGATGAAGCGCGAATCCGGGCCCACGAATTCGGCGAGGTGCGTCAGGAACGCGATGACGTCATGCTTGGTGACGCGCTCGATCTCGTCGATGCGTTCGACGTCGAACTTCGCAGCGCCGCCCTTTTCCCAGATCGTCTTCGCTGCTTCCTTGGGGATGACGCCGATTTCGGCCAGCGCGTCGCAGGCATGGGCCTCGATCTCGAACCAGATGCGGAACCGGGTTTCGGGAGACCAGATGTCGACCATCTCGGGCCGGGAATAGCGAGGGATCATGGTGGGGCTTGTCCAGCTGAGGTTTCGTCGCCGCTCCCTAACAGAGGTGAGCCCAATGCTCAACGCGAACGGTAGGCAAACCACGCTGCAGCAGTGAAAAGGGCGGCAAATCCACCCGGAAAATACAGCCTGATGCCCAATACCGCAAATTGGTAGAGCGCCACCAGCCCGGTGAAGACGAACTGGAACGCCCAGGTCACGGTGAAGGGCTCGGCATGCCACTCGGCATAATAGCTGCGATACTGCAGCGCATAGAACAGCGCGGTCAGGCCGATCGTCGTCACGGCCAGCGCAACGAAAGCCGCGGCGAAGGCCGTCTCGGCGCGACGGCCATGCGAAAGCAATCTTGCCAGCATCCAGCCTATGGGGAAGGCCGCAGCCCCGCCGATCGCGAAAAGCACGACCACGGCACGGACCCGAAGGGGTGTTTCCCAATGGTCGAGAAGCAGCGAGTAAAACGCCGAGGCACCCATCGCAAAGCCCCACAGCGCAGAACCGGCGAGCGCAAGGCGCAGCGAGGGCAGGGCTTGGCGCAGTTTCCTGCCGGCACGTATGGCGTGCGATCCCTCGATCTGGGCGCCGGTTTCCATGGTGGTGGTGTCGCTCACATCCGTCCCGTAACCGCGATCCAGCGGTGGTCAGGGCCCTCGAACCCATGACGGATGACGGTGATCAGCACCGCATAGGTCATCGCGCCGCCTTCACCGAAGAAGGTCTGCACGCCGCCGATGCGATAGCCGGTCGGGCAGCCCCGGCTCAGCGGCACGTCCTTGTCTTCTTGCATGACTGTCGTCTTGCCGCCGTCGCCGACCTGCACCAGCTTGAAGCCCTTGACCGGACCGATGCCGGGGCAGCGTTCGATCTCGCCGAGCGAAATCTCTTCAAGGCGGAATTCGAGCGGCGCGTCGATCGGCGGGAACACCGGCCGCGGATTGACCACCATGCGCAGCGGATCGGCACTGGTCTCTGTCACCGCGTTGAAGCCGGCGAGACGGCCACGGTTGGCGGCCAGCACGTCTTCGGCGATGACCTTGTCGCCACGCTTGCGCGCCTCGTCGCGTGCCACCTGCAGGCCGACGCTCTCGTCTTCCATCTGCACCCGCACCGGCGTGTTGGGCAGGAACGTGTCGGTTACCGTGTCGATGTAGAAGCGGTGGGCGTAGGCAAAGCCCGAGCCGTCCTGGATGCCGTATTCCTCGAAGGCGAACACCTTGCCATCGGCGCTGAAGCCAAGCACGTTGAGCTCGGCAGCGTCGCCGGCGTGCGCGGCCTGTGAAGCGGCCAGCAACGACAGGCCTGCGAGGCAAAGAAGCTTCATCATTTTCATCGCCGTGCCCCTCTTTCCGATTGAATCAATTTTTCAGGCGAAAGCGCTAAGATACCGTCAATAAAGGACTTCAGGTCATCCAGTGCGTGCCGACCACACAGGCATTATGTCGCCGGGCGCGGCGGATGCGGCATGCACGCCGCGCGCGATCGCCCGCGCCATGGTCGAGGCTGCTGCGGCGAAAAAGTCGACGACGTCGGCCTGCCCGACCTCGATCCCGCTCGCGCCCGTCGCCAGCGCAAACACCAGATCGCCGTCGAACGGTGTGTGCACCGGCCAGATGGCGCGGGTGAAGCCGTCATGCGCCGCAATCGCCAGCCGCTTGGCGGCGGCCTTGGTCAGCACCGCGTCGGTGGCGATCACAGCGATGGTGGTGTTGGCCACGGCACTGTTTTCGTTCTCGTATTTCTTGAACACGCGGGCGGCGTCCGCCGGCATCGGCGAGGGGTAGCCCAGACCGCCGAACTCGCCGTCCAGTTCGAAAGGTGCGGCCCAGAAGTGCCTGGAGCGTCCGACCGTCACTGAGCCGGTGGCGTTCACGGCAACCAGCGCGCCGACCGTCACGCCGTTGGGCAGCACGGTCGAGGCAGAACCCAGCCCGCCCTTGAGCCCCGCCGTCAGCGCGCCGGTGCCGGCGCCCGTGGTGCCGAGCGCGAATTCGCGGCCGGCGGACTGCGCGGCGTCATAGCCGAGCTCGCGATAGGGCGGGTAGCGGCCCCAGTCCTTGTCGCCGCCGTTCAGCATGTCGAACAGGATCGCCGCCGGCACGATCGGGATGATCTGGTCGCGTATGGCAAAGCCGATGCCTTTTTCGCGAAGGGCAGCCTGCACGCCCGATGCCGCGTCGAGGCCGAAGGCGGAGCCGCCGGCAAGCGTTATCGCATTGACGGTCTCGACAGTGTTGTGCGCCTCGAGAAGGTCGGTCTCGCGCGTTCCCGGTGCGCCGCCCAGCACCTGCACGGCCGCCGTTGCCGGCGTGTCGCACAAAACCACGGTCACGCCCGACTTCGCCTTTTCATCGGCGGTATTGCCGACCCGCAGGCCAGCGACGTCGGTGATCAGGTTGAGCGGTCCCGCTTTCAGCATCATTCGGTCTCTGCAGGCACGTAGCTTGTCCCGTCGAAGCGGAACAGGCGGAACGGGTTTTCGCTCAGGTCGCCCTTGGCGTCGAACCGGATTTTTCCGATGGCCGTATCGAAGTCTGTACCGGCCAACACGCCCGCGACCGGTTTTCCCGACGACGTGGCTAGATCTGCAGCCGCACGTGCGATTTCCACCGCTGCATAGGCAGGCAGGGCGTAGCCGTCCGTCACCGCCTTTGCAGTCTCGAACGCCGCCAGCACGTCGGGGCTCGCCATGTCGGACCATTCCGGAGCCGCGATCATCAGCGTGCCTTCGGCCGGACGGACTGTCCGATCCGCCACGCGCAGGGTATCGCCGCCGGCAAACACGATTTCGGCGCCCAGCGATGCCGCATCGCGGCCCATCACGGCGACATCTTCACCGTCGCCGCCGACGAACACATGCGTCGCACCCGCCTTGCGCAGCCGGCCGATCAGCGCGACCTGGTTGTCGAGCTGCGGCCTGAAGGTGTCCAGGAACACCGGTTTCAGCCCCGCCTGTTCGGCACTCGCCCGAAAGCTCTCGGCAAGTTCGCGGCCATAGATGGTGCCGTCGTCGACGATGGCGAACAGTTCGTCGGTCCACAGCCGCGTCAGAAGCGAAGCCGCCGCCTCGCGCTCGCCGTCGCCGCGCGGTCCAAGCCGGAACACCTGCCAGCCGGTCTTGTCATGCCGGTCGGTCAGGCTGTCGGTGCGCACGCCGACGGTGATGACAGGTATCTGCGCATCCTTGAGGACCGGCAGTGCTGCTTCTATCGCTTCGGTGCACAGAAACCCCGTGACCACGGTCACCTTGGCGTCGACAAAGCGCTTTGCCGTCTTGGCCCCGCCTTCTGCCGTGCACTGGTCGTCGGCGATCTCGAGCGATAACCCGTCATGCGCGGCCGCGAGCGACGCGCCGATCTTGATCTGCTCGCCGAGAATGCCCGACGGGCCGGAAAGCGGCGCCGCCACGCCGATCTTCAACGGCTCGGCCTGGGCAGCCAGCGTCACCAACGATGCGGCCAGGGCAGTGGCGATGGCAGTTGCGGATCGCATTCGGTCCAATAAAATCCTCTGCGCGCGCAAGTTTACGCGATGTCTTTGACCTACTGCCTGGCCCGTATAAGCGCAATGTGCTTGTGCCCACTTGCTTGTGAGCCCAATGATGCGGGCATATATAGCCCTCAGGGATCATTGCAGGAAAACGCCTTGCTGAAGAAGTTTGAAGTCGGGCCTCAGGCCTACCGCGACGCCATGAGCCACTTTGCCGGCGCCGTTCATCTGGTGACAACCGATGGTGTGGCCGGCAAGCGTGGCGCAACCGTCATCGCCGCCTGCTCGGTTTCGGACGCTCCGCCGATGGTGCTGGTCTGCGTCAATCGCGAAAATCCCAAGAACGATGCTTTCATCGAGAACGGCAATTTTGCCCTCAACACGCTTGCCGCGAAGCACGAGCCGCTCGCCGTCGCCTTTTCCGGCGTCACCGGCCTGCCGCCGGAACAGCGATTCGCGCTTGGCGAATGGGAGGTCCTGGCCTCCGGGGCACCTGCATTGATCGGCGCGGTCGCGGTGTTCGACTGCGAACTGGTCGACACCAAGGAACTGGCCACCCATCGCGTCATGTTTGGCAAGGTGACAGGCCTGCGCATCGGCGATAACCTCCGCCCACTCGTCTATCACGGCCGCAGCTACCACGTGCTGTAGGCCGTCTCCCCGGAAGCGCCATGACCGACCGTACGCCTCGTCCCATCCCGCAAACGATCGACGAGACGCTCGAGCTGTTGACCGGCGCCGACTACGTCGCCGACCGGGCCTTGGCGACGGTGCTGTTCCTGGCGCTGCGCATGAATCGGCCGCTCTTTCTCGAGGGCGAGGCGGGTGTCGGCAAGACCGAGATCGCCAAGGTGCTGGCGAGCGCGCTCGGCCGCCGGCTGATCCGGCTGCAATGCTATGAAGGGCTCGACGTCTCGTCCGCCGTCTACGAGTGGAACTATGCGGCGCAGATGATCGAGATCCGCATGGAGGAGGCTGTCGGCAAGGTCGATCGCTCCGACATGGAGAAGAACGTCTTTTCCGAGAAATATCTGATCCGCCGACCGGTGCTCGATGCGCTGACCGGCAAGGCCGGTGCTGCCCCGGTGTTCCTCATCGACGAGCTCGACCGTACCGACGAGGCTTTCGAAGCCTTCCTGCTCGAAATCCTCTCCGACTACCAGGTGACGGTGCCCGAGCTCGGCACGATCAAGGCGGAAGAGCCGCCGATCGTCATCATCACCACGAACCGCACCCGCGAGATCCACGACGCTCTCAAGCGCCGCTGCCTCTACCATTGGGTCGATTATCCCAATGCCGAGCGCGAGCTCGAGATCGTCCGCCGCAAGGTGCCCCAGGCCAACCAGCGGCTTTCCCACGAGGTTGTGCGTTTCATCCAGCGGCTGCGCGAGATCGAGCTGTTCAAGGTGCCCGGCGTCGCCGAAACCATCGACTGGGCAAGTGCGTTGACCGAACTCGACAAGGTCGCGCTCGATCCCGAGACGATTTCGGACACGATAGGCGTGCTCTTGAAGTACCAGGACGACATTGCCCGGATCGAGCAGGGCGAAGGCCGCCGTATCCTCAACGAGGTGAAGGCGGAGCTGGCGGCGGCGGAGTAGGGTGCAGTGATGGACGTGTCCGTGATCGACACCGCCAAGCCCGACGGCCGCATCGCCGACAACATCGTCTATTTCGCCCGCGCCCTGCGCAAGGCCGGCATGCGGGTCGGCCCCGCCTCGGTCAAGGACGCCATCGAGGCCGTGCTCGCCGCAGGCATCGGCTCGCGCGACGACTTCTACTGGACGCTGCATGCCGTGCTGGTCACCCGCCACGAGGATCACCCGACCTTCGACGAGGCTTTCCGGCTGTTCTGGAAATCGCGTGAGCTGATCGAGAAGATGCTGGCGATGTTTTCGCCCGTCGCGCCCGACAATCGCGAGAAGCAGAAGCCGCGTGCCGCCGAAAACCGCGTCAGCCAGGCGATGTTCGAAGGCCACCAGAAAAACCAGCCGCCGCGCGAAATTCCCGAGATCGAGGTCGATGCCCGTTTCACCGTGTCGGGCAACGAGATGCTACGGGCCAAGGATTTCGCCCAGATGACGGCCCGCGAGGTGTCAGAGGCGCGGCGCGAGATCGCAGCACTTCGGCTGCCTTTCGACACCGTGCGCACCCGCCGCTTCAAGCCCGACCCGCATGGTGCCAAAGTCGATCCGCGCGCCATGATGCGCGCGGCTGCTCGAACCGGCGGCCAGTTGATCCTGCCCAAATTCCGTTCCGTCCGCGAAGTGCATCCGCCCTTGGTGGTGCTTGCCGACATTTCCGGTTCGATGAGCCAGTACACGCGCATCTTCCTGCATTTCCTGCATGCGCTGACGGAGAAGCGGCGGCGGGTTCACACCTTCGTCTTCGGCACGAGGCTCACCAACCTGACCCGCCAGATGCGCCACCGCGACCCCGATGCTGCGCTCGCCGACTGTTCCGCTGCGGTCAAGGACTGGTCGGGCGGCACCCGCATCGGCGACACGCTCGGCGAGTTCAACCGGCTGTGGTCGCGTCGCGTGCTCGGGCAGGGCGCGGTCGTCCTGCTCATCACCGACGGGCTCGAGCGCGACGATGTTGCGGGCCTCTCCGAAGAGATGGAGCGGCTGAAAAAATCCTGCCGCCGGCTGATCTGGCTCAATCCGCTGCTGCGTTTCGATGGTTTCGAGGCGCGCGCTCGCGGCGTTCGTGCCATGCTGCCTTATGTCGACGAGTTCCGTCCGGTGCATAATCTGAACGCACTGGGCGATCTCTGCGCGTCGCTCGGCGCGCCCGCATCGCGCCAAAGCGACCCCAGATTGTGGATCATCGACGGCCAGCGCCGGGCGGCGTAAGGTCGTGAAGGAGGTTCCATGCCAAGCAAGTTTCTCGATGAGGCCCGCGATCCTCTAATCATCGCCGAAGGCTGGATGAAGGACGGCAAGGACGTCGCCATTGCCACCGTGGTCGAGACCTGGGGTTCGGCGCCGCGTCCCGTTGGCAGCCATCTCGTCATCGACGCCGAAGGCACCTTTCACGGCTCGGTCTCAGGCGGCTGTGTCGAGGGTGCCGTGATTTCCGAAGCGCTCGACGTGATCGGCAGCGGCCAGCCGAAGATGCTCGAATTCGGCGTTGCCGACGAGACGGCATGGCAGGTCGGCCTGTCCTGTGGCGGCCGTATCCGGGTCTATGTCGAGCGGCTGGGCTGAGAGCGATGGATCCGTTTGCACTGAAGACGTTGAATGCCGAGCGCCGCGCGCGACGTGCGGCCATCCTGGTCACCGACATGGGCGACGGCCGCGACCGTGTCGTCAAGGAGGGCGATGTCGTCGCGGGCGATCTCGGCGAGGCGATCTCCAGGGCCTTCCGCACCGGCCTTTCCGGCACGGCCGAGGCCGAGGGTCGCCAATTCTTCCTCAACGTGCATCTGCCGCAGCCGCGGCTGGTGGTCGTCGGCGCCGTGCACATCAGCCAGGCGCTGGCGCCGATGGCCAAGATTGCTGGTTTTCCGTTGGAGATCATCGATCCGCGCACGGCCTTTGCCAGCGACGATCGCTTTCCCGACGTCACCCTCCATGCCGAATGGCCCGAGGACGTCTTGAAACATTGCCCGCTCGACCGCTATGCCGCGCTGGCGGCGGTGACGCATGATCCCAAGATCGACGATTTCGCGCTCAAGGCAGCCCTTGATGCCGAGTGCTTCTATGTTGGCGCCCTGGGCAGCCGCAAGACCCACGCCAAGCGCGTCGAGCGCCTTCTCGGCATGGGGGCGACACCTACCCAGATCGAAAGCATCAATGCGCCGATCGGTATCGATATCGGTGCGGCCAACCCGGCCGAGATTGCTGTCGCGGTCCTGGCGCAGGTCATCGCCGCATTCCGTTCGCGCGGGCTTGGCGCCAAGGCAAAAAGCGAGGCGGCGTGAAATTCGGCTCCATCTCAGTCGAACAGGCAGAGGGCGCGGTCCTGGCTCATTCAACCAGTGCAGGGGACCGTCGCTACCGCAAGGCTCATGTGCTCGGTGCCGCAGACATCGCCATCCTGGCGGCTGCGGGCCTGACCGAGATCGTCGTCGCGGTGCTGGAGCCCGGCGACCTCGGCGAGGACGCTGCAGCCGAGACTATCGCGGCAAGCATGCGGCATCGTCATGTCGAGGTGAAGCCGGCGGCGACGGGCCGGGTCAATCTGCATGCGCGGGAAGCCGGTGTTTTCACGGTGGACGCTGGCCTCGTCGACGCCATCAACGCCATCGATCCGTCGATCACCGTTGCCACGCTCGCCCGGCACGCCACCGTCGAAAAGGGCCAGATGGTCGCGACGGTGAAGATCATTCCCTTCGCTGTCGCCGGTTATCTCGTGCGGCAGGCAACCGCGCTTTGCGAGCGAAGCGAGATCTTCGCCGTCAATCCGTTCGTGCCGAAGCGTGTCGGCGTCATCCAGACGGTGCTGCCGAGCGTCAAGGCAAGCGTGCTCGACAAGACCGCGCGCCTGACCGAACAGCGGCTGGCACGTTCGGGCAGCCGGCTGACCGCCGAGCGCCGTACCCCCCACGAAGCCTCGGCCGTGGCCGAGGCGGCGAGGGCGCTGGCCCGTGAGCACGACATGGTCGTGATCTTCGGCGCTTCGGCGCTGAGCGATTTCGATGATGTCATCCCGGCTGCGATCCGGGCAGCCGGCGGCACAGTTGTCCGTTCCGGCATGCCGGTCGATCCCGGCAATCTTCTGGTGCTGGGTCATATCGGAGCAACGGCGGTCATCGGCGCGCCCGGCTGCGCCCGCAGCCCCAAGGAAAACGGCTTCGACTGGGTGCTTGACCGGCTGATTTCAGGACTTGAGGTGACTGCGGCCGACATCGGCGGCATGGGCGTCGGAGGTTTGCTGATGGAAATCCAGACGCGTCCGCAGCCGCGCGATCTGTCTGCCATTCCGCCGGTGCGGAGAGTCCATGCGGTGCTGCTCGCTGCCGGCCGCTCCAATCGCATGGGCGGACCCAACAAGCTGCTGGCGCTGTTCCAGGGCAAGCCGCTGGTGCGCCGCACGGCCGAGCGGGTGCTCGCATCGAAGGCCGAAAGCACTGTCGTGGTGACCGGCCATCAGGCGGCTCGTATCCGTGAGGCACTTACAGGCCTCGACATTCCGGTTGCGCACAATGCCGATTTCGTTTCCGGTCTCGCCAGTTCGCTCAAGGCGGGCGTCGCGGTACTTCCCGAGGATGCCGCCGGCGCGCTGATCGTGCTTGGCGACATGCCCGAGGTGCTGCCAGCCGACCTCGACCGGCTGATCGAGGCTTTCGAACGCGCCGAGGGCCGCGCCGTGGTTCGCGCCACCCACGACGGCAAGCGCGGCAACCCGGTCATCCTGCCCCGGTCTTTGTTCCCTGCGGTCGCCCACCTCGAAGGCGACACCGGCGCCCGGCATCTGGTCGAGGCCGAGGGTGTCGATGTGATCGACGTCGAGATCGGCGCAGGGGCGGCTGTCGATGTCGACACGCCCGAGGCGCTCGAAGGAGCGGGCGGGGTGCTGCAGGATTGAGCGTGTTGACAAAGGGCCTGTTGGCCAGCCAACCCTTGGTGATGGTTCTCAACGCTTTCAAATCGAAGTCGCATTCCTTCGCGCCCCCCTCTGTCCTGCCGGACAGTCCGGCAGGACAGAGGGGGGCAACGTGTAGCGCTTGGCTGCAAGTCAGCATACGCCACTTCGTTCTGCCGCTTGTTCTCGCCGCATCAGTTGCCTCTCCCGCCCATGCCCAAACCCTCGCGCCCTACAAGGACGACCTCTTTGCCTATCCGGCGATCCTGTCCTCCGAGGGCGATACCTACCGCGTCGTCGATTACCAGGAGATGCGCGACATCAACGAGCGCGACCAGGTGCCTGAGCGCAGGGTCCAGGGCAAGTATGTCTCGACCGGCGTGCGCAAGGTGCAGCAGGACCTGGTGTTAAGGACCGACGCCGGCGAAATCAGGCATGTCGCAGTGGGCAAGACCGAGGGCGCGTCGGTCATCGTGCTCTACCTCCACGGCCAGGGCGGCAGCCGCAAGCAGGGCGTCGACGACTTCACCTTCGGCGGCAACTTCAACCGTATCAAGAACCTGATGGTCGCCAATGGCGGGCTCTATCTGTCACCTGACTTTTCCGACTTCGGCGACAAGGGTGTTTCAGAGGTAGCTGCCCTGATCGAGCACTACGCAGCCCAATCCCCTGGCGCAAAGGTCGTTGTCGCCTGCGGCTCGATGGGTGGGGCGCTGTGCTGGGGACTGGCCCGTGACGCCGGGGCGGCCAAGCAGTTGAGCGGGCTGATGCTGCTTGGCTCGCTGTGGGAGGACGGTTTTCTCAAGTCTCCGGCTTTTGCGGCCAAGGTGCCGGTGTTTTTCGCCCAGGGCAGCAAGGACCCGGTCTTCCCGGTGGAAAAGCAGGAGGCGTTCTTCCGCTCGATCCTTGCCAAGAAGCCGGGTTACCCCGTGCGTTTCGTGCGTTTCGAGACCGGCACCCACGGTACGCCGATCCGCATGACCGACTGGCGCGAGACGCTCAACTGGATGCTGGCAGCAAGATAGCGGTCACGGCCCGGTGTTGTAGTCGAGCACTGTCTCCGGGTTGATCTCGCCGTCATAGGATGCATCAACGTCGTATTTCACCAGCGAGAACGCGCCGTCGCGGAAGATCCAGATGCCGTCCGACGAGGCGTCGCCGACGCCGCGCCATTTGGCGTGCGAGGCGATTGTCCTGGTGTTCACGTCGTAGAACGAATTGACCAGCTCGCCTTCCGAGCGGTAGCCGATGGTGCTGACGCTCTCGACCTTGCCCTCGCTGTCGTCGTTCTCGTAGCGGATATCGAGTTCGGGCGTGGCGAAGTGTTGCTGCCTCAGCCCGGCAAGCTCGCTCCAGAAATAGTAGACGTGGGTCTCGTTGTAGGCGCCCATCGTGCAGTAGAAGCGGAACAGCCTGGCCTCGCTCGGCTTGGCGTCCGCCGCGTCTGTCTTGTTGTGATAGGAAATCGTGTAGCTCAGCGCGGCATCGTCGCGTTCCGAGCGGGTGTCGCACGAGCCTTGGTAGTCACTGGCAAACAGCTTCTTTGCTTGGTCGAGCACGGCATCGGTTTCGGTGGGCGGGGCGTCGCCGCATTGCTTGGGCAGCGCGCCGGCCAATTCGCCTTCGGCGGGCTTGAGTGCGCCCTTGTCGAGTTGGATCGGAGTGAACGGCGGCTCCTGGATCGAGCCATTGACCTGGCGAGCGGTATAGCAGCCGGCGAAAACCTTCTCGGTGCCGTCCTTGTCGACGGCGCGGATCGCGACCGGGATGTTGTAGAAGATGCTGCCGGCAGCGCCTTCCGAGCTGACCGCGCCGGTTTCGACGTCGACGCGCTCGGTCGCCTCGTAGCCCTTGGCGAAGGTTTCGAAATCCTTGGCCGGCTTGGCTTCGCCGAAATAATCCCAGGCCCGGGCATATTCCTTGCGGCTCACCGCATTATAGAGCGAGCGGACGACGGCGGCCGCGTCGGATCGGTCATCGAGATAAGGCAGTTCGGCCGCGAATGCCTGGACGGGCCATAGTGCCGAAAGGGCCAGCGTGGCGGCCGCGGGCGTCGAAAAAATCTTCATCGCGAATCTCCTGCCTGCCGCAATGATGCATGATCGATTGCGGCAGCGCAGTGACGCGCGGGACCATCACGCCTGGCGTGTCGACATTTCCCGGGCAATGCGCGGGAAATCGGCCGGCTTGACGCCGATGTCGGAGCGGTCGGCATTGCTCATCGCATTGAGCAGCGCGAGCGCTGCGCGATAGCGTGCCTGTTCCTTGGGGCGCGGGCGGGCGAACAGTTCAGTGTAGAAACCCATGTTTCAGGCTCCTGTTGGTCCTCCCATTGCACATATAGGTGATTCCATTGTGATTGTGCAGTGCAGCATAAACATGGCTGCCATGCGGGGTGCCGGCGTTTTCATCTCGTCGCGATGAAACAAAAATCCCATCGCCAGCGTAGCTGCATTGCCGGCGATTGCCGGTTTTCCTCGCCGTAGGGCGTTTCCGGGCCGTCGTCCTCGTGCGGCCCGGCTTTTTCCAGTTCGATTCCTAAGATGCGGACGAAGCATCGAAGCGATTTTTAACCGGCCACCCCTATGGTTCTGCCGGATATTGCGTATCATTTGTTTTCGTGCGGAGGGCCTTGCATGGGCACCGGGATCAATCGGGACTTTGCTTCGTTGCTCGATGATCTGTTTGTTGCGTCCGAGCCAGGCGACATTGCGCCCGCGCCGACGATCCCTTTCGACTATCTTGCGGTTGCCGACGAGCTGCATTCGGGCCGCATCCGCGTCGCCGGCGAGACGGTTGCCGCCGAGTACCGCGAAGCAGGGGCCGCGCTGGAAGACGAGTTCGTGTCGCTGCTCGACATGGTCAAGGCCAAGGCGGTTGCGGTCGAGGAGCCCGAGGCGCCGTCGATCGACCCAGAAGTGATTGCCGCCGAATTGGGGCTGGCCGATGCCAAGCCCGCCGATCTCGCCAAGATGCGCCGCATCTTTGCGCTGGCCAACCATCCCGACCGGGTGGCGCCGCACCTGCGCCAGCGCGCCATGGTGCGCATGCAACTGGCCAACATGATGATCGATGACGCCAAGCGGCGTACCGCCAAGAAAAGGAGCTGACGCCGCAGGGCGATCGGCTTGAGGCCGCCGGCGGCTGCCTTGGCCGGCTCAGCAAAACACCCTATCTACGAGGAGCTGTACTTCCACAGCCGGAAGCCACCATGCTCAGAGTCCAGAAGATACCGCTCAACGACATCTATGTGCCTGCCGCGCGCAAGAAGACGCTGCATCCCGAAACCGTGCGGCATCTCGCCGAGGACATCGTCGAGAACGGCATGAAGACGCCGATACAGGTGCGCCACGACGGCAAGCGTTACGTGCTGGTCGAAGGCCTGCACCGGCTCGAAGCGGCGCGCTGGCTGGGCGAGACGTCGATCGATTCCTATCTGGTCCAGGCGCGCAAACACTAGCCGCCGAATTTTTGCATCGAACTGTCGGTGCGGCCCGCTGTGCTTCGTCCTTGCTTCGAAAGCCAAATTCATCAGGAGACGACGACATGAATGCTAGTGCCAACGACCGCGAGCTGGTGCTCACCCGCATCATCGATGCCCCTCGCGAAAAGCTCTATCGCTGCTGGACCGATGCCGAATTGCTGCCGAAATGGTTTGCGCCGCTGCCCTGGACGACGGCCAGTGCCAGGCTAGACGTGCGCGCCGGCGGCACCAGCGCCATCACCATGCGCAGCCCCGAGGGCGTCGATTATCCCAGCTCCGGCGTCTATCTCGAAGTCGTGCCGAACGAGAAGCTGGTCTTCACCGATGCCTTCACCGAAGCCTGGCTGCCGTCGGAAAAGCCGTTCATGGCGGCGACCGTGACCTTCGAGGATGCCGGCAGCGGCAAGACAAAATACACCGCCATTGCCAGGCATTGGACGGTCGAGGATCGCGAGGCTCATGAAAAGATGGGCTTTCACGAGGGCTGGGGCCAGTGCGCCGACCAGCTCGAGGCTTTGGCGAAGACGCTCTGAGAGGTGCCTTTCCTTCTCCCCTGTGGGAGAAGGTGCCCCTAAGGGGCGGATGAGGGGTTCTGGACGGAGTGCAGCGTTTCAGATTTTTCACCATCCAGAGTTTCCTTCTGCCTCTCATTCCTTCCAACACCCCTCGTCCGACCTCGCTTCGCTCGGCCACCTTCTCCCGCAAGGGGGAAGGCAGGTAAGTCAGGCGCGTCCTCATCCGTGGAGAATTTCTCTACCAATGTCGGCGTCCCGTCATCCCGTTCGTCCTAGGAGCAACGGGTCGCAAGACCTGGCGGGAGAAGGGACGAGGACATGAACAAGCGCAGTTTCATCACCATGCTGGCGGCGGCGGCACTCGCGGTTGTAACCGGAGGGTCGGCCATGGCTGAGACGACTAAATCTACGGCTGCCGGCGCCAAGACCGGACATGCCGAGATCAACGGCGTGAAATACTATTACGAGATCCGCGGCGAGGGCGAGCCGTTACTGCTGCTCCATGGCGGACTAGGCTCGATCGACATGTTCGGACCGGTGCTGCCGGCGTTGTCGAAGGGCCGGCAGGTGATCGCGGTCGACCTCTACGGCCATGGCCGAACCGCACTTACCGAGCGCAAGATGAGCCTTGTCGACATGGGCGACGACATGGCCGGCCTGCTGAAGACGCTCGGCTACGGCAAGACCGACGCCATGGGCTATTCGATGGGCGCCGGTGTGGCCTTCCGCCTTGCCGTGCAGCATCCAGACGCGGTTCGCAGGCTTGTGCTGGTATCGGCGGGCTTTGCCCAGGACGGCTTCTATCCCGAGATGCTGCCGATGCAGGCCCAGGTCGGCGCCGGCATGGCCGAGATGATGAAGCCGACGCCGATGTACCAGGCCTATGCGGCGGTGGCGCCGAAGGTCGAGGATTTCCCCAAGCTGCTCAACAGAATGGGCGAGATGATGCGCACGCCCTATGACTGGGCCGACGACGTCAAGACACTGAAGATGCCGGTCATGCTGGTCTATGGCGACAGCGACATGTACCGGCCCGAGCACATCGTGAAATTCTACCAGCTCCTCGGCGGCGGCTTGAAGGATGCCGGCTGGATGCGCGAGACCATGTCGCAGAACCGCCTGGCGATCATCCCCAACCGGACCCACTACGATGTCTTCTTCGCGCCCGAACTGGCAGCGATGGCGCTGCCCTTCCTCAACGGCGAGACCAAGGTGAAAACCTGGGACGAGCAGGTCAAGGCAGCGCAGTAGGCGAGGGCGCCGCAAGCCTGGCCGACACAGTCGCCGCGCGCTTCGAAATGGGGCGCGCGGCGGTCTCTTTTGTTGCTGTCGGCGGCCGCGCAGTGTATCTTTCCCGCGCGTTCGAAATACCCCAGTTGGGGCCTCGAAACTTCGGCATACCGGCAAACCGGCAATGAGTTGGCCATGGCGGGATCGGACTGTCCGATACCATCGCTTGGGTGCCAGCCGCCTGCTCCGCCTGTTCCGGTCCATAGCGTCCGATGTACGCCCACCGGAGGAACGGTCATGGCTATCTCATTGACGATGCAAGAATATCTAGAGGACAATCACATCCGCTACGACGCCGCCAAACATGCGCGGACCGGCTGCTCGATGATGACTGCCGAGGCGAGCCACGTGCCCGGCAATGCCCTTGCCAAGGGTGTGGTGCTGAGATGGGAGGACGGCTATGTGCTCGCCGTGCTGCCGGCCTCGCGCCATGTCGACCTCGCCAGGATGCGCGAGATCATCGGCGACAAGGTGCGGCTCGCCACCGAAGAGGAGGCGAGCTCGCTGTTTCCCGACTGCGACGAGGGGGCTGTCCCGATCCTCGGCGTGCCCTACAGGGTGGCTTGCGTGGTCGACGAGCAGCTGCGCCGCGGCAGCGATGTCTATTTCGAGGGCGGCGACCACCGCACGCTGGTGCATGTCTCCGGCGACGAGTTTTCGCGCCTGATGTATGGCATGCCGCAGGCCCGCATCAGCTGGTAGCAAGCGCAATACGCAAATCCAGCGAGGCGGCCACCTCCAATGGCCGCCAGCCGACGAAAAGCCCGTTTCGTGTCACGCAACCGCCATTTGCCGGTCACGGTTCGGGATTATGTTGTGTCTAGTCTATTGGTCACGAACGGAGGCGACTATGGGCGATCAGCCGGAACTGACGCTTGAGGAACTGTTGCACGACCCGATCATCCTGAAGCTCATGGAGCGTGATGGATACAGCGCCGACGACATCCGCATGCTCGCGCGCCATGCCGTGGCAGGTACCCAGGGATGGGAAAGCGTGTCGTCCAGTGCAAGCGCCCGCCGGAAGAGCAGGCTGTTTCGTCCGATGCCTTCGGCCTGCGCGACGCTGCCGCTGTGCCCCTAGGGCCATTCAGGCCCTAGACCAGGCCATTTCCGAAAGGACGCCGCTCTATCGCAACGCCTAGACGCGGATTTCGACGCCACTGTCGCGCAGCTTGTTGAGCAAGCGCTCTTCGGGCAGCGTATCGGTAACGAGCGTGTGGATGTCGCACAACGAACCGAGCCGAACGAGCGCGCGGCGCCCGAATTTTGAGCTGTCGACGGCCATGATGGTGCGTCCGGCTTGGCCCATGGCGGCGGAGACCGCGGCGACCTCGGCATGGTCGTCGTCGCCGATGTCGCCGTCATGGTCGACACCGCTGACCGAAATGACGGCGACGTCGAACTTGAACCTCCTGATATAGTCTGATGTCTCCTCGCGGAACACGCCGCCGTCGACCTGGCGGACGAAGCCGCCGGGGACGGCTATGGCGAAATTGGTGCTTTCGCTGAGCGTCGTGGCTACCCGCAGCGAGTAGGTGACGACGCGCAGGTCGCGGCGGCCGATCAGCGCCCGTGCCACCGCCTCGCAGGTGGTGCCGGTGTCGATGAACACGGCAGCGCCGTCCGGGATGAGTTCGGCGGCGAGGCGGCCGATCTTTTCCTTCTGCGCGGCATTGTCGACCCGACGCTGGCGCAGCACCGACGGCTCGACCGGTGTCGAAATGGTAGCTCCGCCGTGCAGGCGGCGCACCTTGCCGTCCTGTTCGAGAGCCATGATGTCGCGACGCGCGGTCTGTGTCGTTACCCCGTAAAGCGTGGTGATCTCCTCGATCGAGACGTAGTGGTTTTTCTCCAGATAGCTCAAGATCTGGGCCTGGCGCCTCGATTTCTTGTCGTCCTTGTCCATGCCGGGTCCGTTCGTTCTGGCCATCTGCGATCCGGTCTCCACAATCCTAGCTAGCAAATTCGTATGCCGGGTTCATCCAGCAACTCGGTGACGTGCGCGGGGTTTTGGGACTGTATCCAGGAATGTTGTAAAAGTGACATCTACCGCAACTAATGTCCGAATCCGTACTTTTCAGTGACCGCAACATGTCATTCGCACGCCAGCCCTGGCGGTTTTGTGACAATGCGCGGTCGCGTCGCACACAGGAGTTACGCGATGACGACTTTCCAACATGGCGCCGAGGATGCGCCTGCCCAAACCCGCCCCGACAGGCGCCTGCGCGCCGCAGCAGCCGCGCTGCTGTGCGGCACAGCGCTGGCCGTCTCGGCGGTTGCCGCACAGGCGGCCGAGGATTCGATCCGGATCCTGACGCTCAACACCTGGCTCGACAGGTTCAAGGCCAATCCGAGCGTGATGTCGGAATTCTTCGTCAAGGGCAATTACGATGTCCTGACCTTCCAGGAACTGCAGGCCAACAGTACCTATGTGCGCGACATTCCCGGGATTCTGAGCGGAGCGGGGCTTGGCGCCTTCGGCAAGCGCCAGGACGGCGACGTCGGTGTGTTCTCGCGCCTGCCGGGCACATACGGCGCCAACAAGATTGGCGACACCGCCACCTACACCTTGCTCGACGCCACTTCGAGCCGGCCGCAGAGCTACGTCGCGACGACTCATCTCAACTACTACGACCCCTCCACCAACCGCATCAATGAAGCCAAGGGGCTGAACCAGTGGGCGGCCTCGGCGACGGCCCCGATCATCATGACCGGAGATTTCAACGCCGGCGACGTCTCGGAACGCGGCCTGCACTCGATCAGCCAGCAGGAGCGGCTGCTCAGGATCTACACCAAGAACCCAACCAACGCGTTCTATCTCGACCTGCTGAAGCAGTATGCCAAGGATCAGCCGCAGCTCGACGCCTTCATCGCCCAGTGGAAGGGCAAGGGAAATGCGGCGATCGACGGTGCGCCGATCCCTGCGGGCCTGTTCGCCGACGAGATGTATCCGGTCGCCGGCAACCTGCCGCAGACCATGAACATCCTGAAGAAGCAGTACCAGGTCCTGCAACTGCCCAACGAGCGCGAGCAGTTCTCGCCGCATGCGCTGAACGACGGTTCGGTGACCTGGCCCTCGCATGGCGAGGACGCGACCAACACCTGGGGGAGCTGGCACCGCGTCAAGATCGACCATTTCCTGGCGTCGCGGCCATTCGGCAAGTGGTGGCAGATCGACGACGACCAGAACGACTCCTATCTCGGCGTCATCACCGATGTCAGCTACGTGACAAACGCCAATGGTTCGAAGACGCCGCTCTCCGACCACGAGCCGGTGGCGCACAATGTGCGCTGGGTCGGGCCGCAGCTTGAAACCTATGACGACGGCGGCACCGCCAGGACGCGCGTCGTCTGGGGCAAGGACGCCTCGACCTTCGCCGAGCGCGGCAAGGAGTTTTTCCTCTCGCGCAACAACATGCGCGACGACGTCTATCTCGGCCAGATCTCCGACGCCAACGGCCTGCCGATCCTGGCCGGACTGACGGAGGCCGAGAAGAAGACGCTGCTCGACTGCAAGAGCACCGATGCGCGCTTCCAGCAGGCGATTGTCGACTACTGCATCGACGACCATACTTTCATCGGCGAACTCAAGGTCGCCGACGGCGGTACCGTCGTCGTAGAGGAGGACGCGGCCCTCGGCACCGAACAGGCGAAGCTCCGCCTCGATGGCGGCAGCCTCAGGATTGCCGGCACCGACATGCATGTGCTGGGCCGCAACGTCGTGCTGGAGGCAGGCGGCGGCTCGATCGACATCGCCGATGCAACCAATATCGTCGGCATCAACAAGGAGATCTCGGGCACCGGCAACCTGACCAAGCTCGGCCTCGGTGCGCTGGTGCTCGACGGCACCCACAGCTACACCGGCGAGACCGTCGTCGGGGCCGGCGTGCTCTCCCTCCAGGGCTCGATCGCCTCCTCGACGCTGACGACGATCGGCGCCGGCGGCACGCTTGGCGGCATCGGCACGCTCGGCAATACGGTAGTCGCCTCGGGTGGCGTGCTGGCGCCGGGCAATTCGATCGGCACCATCAATGTCGCCGGCGACATCACCTTCGAGGCCGGCTCGAAGTTCGAGGTCGAGGCCAACGACAAGGGCGAGAGCGACAAGGTCGCGGCATCAGGCGAGGCCATGCTCAAGGGCGGCTCGGTGCTGACGTTGGCCAGTGGCAACAATTATGCGCCGCAGACCAGCTACAAGATCCTCACGGCAGGCGGCGGCGTGTCCGGCACCTTTGCCGACGTCAGCTCGAACCTTGCCTTCCTCGACCCGACACTGGCCTATGGCGCCAACGACGTGACGCTGACGCTCAGCCGCAACGACATCAGCTTTGCCGAGGTCGGCGCCAACGGCAACCAGAAGGCGACCGCCGCAGCCCTGGAAAGCCTGGGCTTCGACAACGCCGCTTACGCCGCCGTGGCCAATCTTGATGAGGCCGGCGCACAGCAGGCGTTCGAGCAGCTTTCGGGCGAAGTCCATGCCTCGGCCAGGGGCATGATGATGCAGGATGGCGGCGTCATGCTGGACGCTGCCACCAGCCGCATCGACCAGGCTTTTGGCGACAACGCAGCGGCCAGCATGCCTGTCATGTCCTATGGCGACGACGGGCTGGAACTTGTGCCTGCCGACACCGACCGCTTCGCGCTGTGGACGCGGGCCTTCGGCTCATGGGGCGACAGCAAGGCCGATGCGACCAATGTCGGCTTCGACCGCAGCACGGGCGGGCTGCTGGCGGGTGGCGATGCCATGGTCGGCGACAGCTGGCGCGCCGGCGTGATCGCGGGCTACAGCCGTTCGTCATTCAATAGCGCCAATGGCAGCTCGAGCGGCAGCGCCGACAACTATCATGTCGGCGTCAATGCCGGCACGCGGGCCGGTCCCTTTGGGCTGACCGTCGGCGCCGGCTACACCTGGCACCGCTTCGACACGGCGCGCCAGGTCGCTTTCGCGGGCTTCGCGGACGCGCTGTCGGCCAAATATGATGGCGGCACAGCGCAGGTGTTCGGCGAGGCGAGCTACAAGGTCGATGCCGGGCGCTTCACCGTCGAGGGCTTCTCCAACCTGACCTATGTCAACCTGCGCATCGATGCCTTCACCGAAGCGGGCGGGGCGGCAGCGCTGTCCAGCGAAGCGTCGAGCAGCGACGTGACCTTCACCACGCTCGGCGTGCGCGGCTCGACCGAGGTGGCGCTGGGCGCAGTCGACGCCACGCTGCACGGCACGCTCGGCTGGCGCCACGCCTTCGGCGACGTCGCTGCGACCTCGTCCTTCGCCTTCGACGGCAGCGGCGGCTTCGACATCACCGGTTCAGCGATCGCCAGGGACGCGGCGGTGCTGGGTGCCGGCATCGACTTCGCCGTCGCGCCGAAGACGAGGCTCGGCATCAGCTATGCCGGGCGGGTGAGCAACGGTGCTTCCGACCACGGTGTCGATGCCAAGCTGGCGGTCAGCTTCTAGGCATCGAACAGCATCCGCGGCCATGGGCCTTGGCCGCGGATATTGGGGAAAGTATTCGCGCGTTGTTAGCGGGCGAAATGAACCGCGCCAGCGCCGTGCTGAAGTTCGGTAACTGAGCCGCTATCGTCAGGCGCCGATTGCCGGCCGCGCCACAAGGGCAAGGAATTCGCGGGTTGCCCGCGTCGCATGACGCTCCTTGTGGCGGAGCGAGAAGAAGCGGCGCTTGGGCAGGTCGAAATCGATGGCGGCCAGCGTGCCGGCCTTGAGCGAGGCTTCGGCGACGAGTCGCGACATCACGGCGACGCCGGCGCCGGCCTCTACCGCGGCCCGGACAGCCTCGTTCGACGGCAGTTCCAGCGCGATGTCGAGGCTGCCGGGCTCGATGCCGCGGGCGGCGCGCACGGCCTCGAAATGCGCCCGCGTGCCCGAACCCGGCTCGCGCAGGACCCACCGCGCTGCCTGGAGATCGCGCGGGGTGAAGGCGGCGTTGCTGGTCCAGGGATGGCCGGGCGCAGCGACGAGAACCAGTTCGTCGTCGGCGACCGGCTCGATGGCAAGGGCCGGGTCGTCGACTTCGCCCTCGACGAAGCCGAGATCGGCAATGCCGTCTCGGACCTGGGCCGCGACCGTTTCGGTGTTGCCGATGGTCACGTCGAGCTCGATGCCGGGATAGCTGGACCGGAAACGGTGGGCGATGCCGGGCAGCCAGTAGTTGGCGACCGTCTGGCTGCCGGCGAGCTTGAGCGTGCCGCGCTTGAGGCCGGCAAGATCTGCAAGCACGATCTCGGCGGAGCGGGCGCGGGCGAGCACCGCGCGCGCCTCGGATAGGAAGATCCGCCCTGCATCGGTCAGCACGATGCGGCGACCGACACGGTCGAAGAGCTGGGTCTGGTAGTGCGCTTCGAGCACCGACACGGCGGCACTCGTCGCCGATTGCGTCAGGTTGAGTGCTTCGGCGGCGCGGGTGACGTGTTCGCGCTCGGCCACCGCGACGAAGATCCTGAGCTGTTCGAGGGTCACGGTGTTCCTTTCAGTCGTCAGCCCGCAAGCTTGACCAGTATCAGACTGAAAACCGCAATGAAAAGGAATGCGCCGAGGCCAAGCAGCAGTGGACGGGCGCCACGGGCCCAGAGCCTGGCGATGTCGGTGTCGAGCCCCATGGCGGCGAGCGCGGTGGCCAGAAGGAAGGTGGTCAGCGTGACGATCCACGCCTTTGCCTCGGACGGAATGTCGATCAGGCTGTTGAGGCCGACCATGGCGACGAAGCCGAGCACGAACCAGGGCATCGGGGCAGGGGCACCGTCCCGGGACCTTCCCGCCGACCTGGCGCGCTGCCTGGCAGCAACACCGAGCGCGATCACCACCGGCGCCAGCATCATGACACGGGTGAGCTTGGACACCGTGCCGAACTCGCCGGCCTGCTGGCCGTCCTGGAAGCTTGCCGCGACCACCTGGGCGATCTCGTGGATCGAGGCGCCGGCCCACAGGCCATAGGCGTGAGCGTCGAGGTGGAACAGGCCGGGCAGCAGTGGATAGGCAAACATCGCCACCGAGCCGAAGACGGTGACACACGCGACCGCATAGGCGACGTCCTCGTCGGGCGCCCTGGTCACCGTGTTGGTGGCGATGACCGCCGAGGCGCCGCAGATCGAGGTGCCGGCGGCGATCAGCTCTGCAAGCTTGCGGTCGACACCGATCGCCTTTCCCAGCCAAAGCGTGAAGGCGAAGGTGGCGACGAGCGTCGTGGCGATGATGGCGATGCCCGCAGCACCCACCTCCGCAACCTGGCTCGCAGTGAGTTGCAGGCCGAGCAGGATGATGGCGAAACGCAGCAGCCGGCGCATGGCGAAAGTCACCCCGGCCTTGGCCGCGGCCGGCGTGCCCCAGAGATTGTGGACCGCCATGCCGAGGACGATGGCGATGATCATCGGGCTGAAGGCCGAGAGGCCGGGAATAAGCCGGAGCGCGAAGGCGATGCCGGCGATGGCCACGGTCAGCGCAACGCCGGGCAGCAGGTTGCAGCGGCTTTCATGGCGCGCCTGACGCGGGCTGATGGCGACGGCGTCTTGGGCTTCGGCTCGGGTGTGGGCGTTCATGGCTTGGTCCTTTTCAGGTACAAGCTATTGTTGCCCGTCTGATCGATCCAACGCGTAATAATGCTTGAATCGTTCGAATGAATCGATTGGTTTTCCGGTGGCCCTGTTCAGCCCATGCCGTGCCACTGGACGAAATATCCAGCGCGTCTATAGCGGTGCGCCGGATGACGCGGTCGTGTCCTTCGTCTTTTCAGTCCTCTTGCCAACCGGAACGAAGATGCCTGTTCACGAGATCGCAGCAATCGGGGCCGCGACATGCTGGGCCGTCACGGGATTGATCTCGGCCGGACCCGCCGGCTATCTCGGCGCGCCGGCATTCAACCGCTTGCGGCAGGTCTTCGTCACCGGGCTGCTGGCGCTCTACGTGCTGTTCACCGGCACCTGGCGCGAACTCGACGCCGGCAGTGCCGGGCCCCTGCTGCTGTCCGGCCTGGTCGGCATCTTCGCCGGCGACACGCTGCTGTTTGCGGCGCTGAACCGGCTCGGGCCCCGGCGATCGGGCATCCTGTTTGCGCTGAACGCCCCGATGGCCGCCGTTCTCGGCTGGCTGATGCTGGGCGAAGACCTCGCGCCGAAAGCTGCCGCGGGTATCGGCCTGACGGTCGCCGGCGTGTTGCTGGCGATCCTGTTCGGCAAGCGTCGCGACCAGCTGCACGCCTGGGAGACGGTGAAGGGGCCGTTGTGGGTCGGCGTGACGCTCGGACTGGGGGCGGCGGCCGGCCAGGCGATCGGCTCGATCATAGCAAGGCCGGTGATGGCGACGGGCATCGACCCGTTCGTGGCGTCGATGCTGCGTGTCGGCATCGCCGCTTTTTGCCTCAGCGTGCTGATCCAACTGCCGATACCGGCCGTAAAACCGCGGGCGCCGCTGACATTCAAGGTCGCGGCACTGACGGCGTTGACCGGCATCATCGCGCTCGGCATCGGCATGACGCTGCTGTTATTTGCGCTTTCCGGCGGCAAGGTGGGCATCGTCTCGACGCTGTCGGCAACCTCGCCGGTGATCATCCTGCCCATGCTGTGGGCGCGGACCGGCGAACGCCCCGCCGGCGGCGCCTGGGCCGGGGCGGCACTGGTCGTCGCCGGCATGGCGTTGATCTTCATGCGCTGACGGGAGCGCTGGGTTTCCGTCATGCGGCACCGGCTGAAACTGGCGTTCCAACCGCATCCCGGATAGCGTCGCATCACATCGAATGCTGTGCCGACATCGTCAGGGGAAGGGTCCATAGGTGGAAGACAGGGACACGCGTCGGCTCGAGATGGTCGTGCTGATGACGCCCGAGATGGCGAATTTCAGCGGCAAGGTGCATGGCGGTGCCTTGCTCAACCTGCTCGACCGCGTCGCCTTTTCATGCGCCTCGCGCTATTCCAACAAATACGCGGTCACGCTGTCGGTCGACCAGGTGGTGTTCAGGGAGCCGATCAATGTCGGCGAACTGGTCACCTTCCGGGCGTCGGTCAACTATGCCGGCCGCACCTCGATGGAAATCGGCATCCATGTCGAAGCCGAAAACATCCGCTCCGGCCAGCGGCGCCACACCAATTCCTGCTATTTCACCATGGTGGCGGTGGACGAAGACGGCCGCCCGACCGAGATTCCGGCTTTCGTGCCGGCGACCGAGATCGACCGCCGCCGCCACCGCGCCGCCGAGCTGCGCCGCGAACTGCGGCGGGAGTTCGAGGCGAGATTCCGGGCCGCAGCCAATGCGGATGAGGGGTAGCTGGAAACGGAACTCAAACGGCGGGCGCTTTACTTGGCACGGACTTACCACTCGTTATGTCGGCTCATCGTTCGCTGGATCGAGCGGCCAGTTGCCCCCGCTTGTCCGCAAATCGACGGCCTTCGAAAATGGCCGCTGGCCTCCCTGCCTTCGTCATCCTCGGGCTTGACCCGAGGATCCATGCCGTGAGGGTGAGGAATGCGGAACGGGAGATGAAAGGTGGGCGTTCTGGACCGCTTGGCGTTGCCGCAAGGTCACGGCATGGATCCTAGGGTCTCCGCGACGTCGCTGCGCTCCTGCTCCGCCCTAGGATGACGAAGCGGTGGCCGCTCCTCACACAAGACTACATGCATTAAGGCATCGGCAGGTGTGGAGGGCTTGCACACAACTTTGCCGCGACTAGTCTCTGGTCATGACCGGCTACGTCTACATGACCGCCAGCCAGAAGGGTGGCACGATCTATATCGGCGTGACCAATGACCTGGCGCGTCGTTTGCCGGAGCACAAGTCGGGTGAGGGTACAGGCTTCACCGCGCGATATGGCGTGCATCGCCTCGTTTGGTACGAGGAGCATTTCGATATCCGCGACGCCATCCAGCGCGAGAAATCGCTGAAGCGCTGGCCGCGCCAATGGAAGATCGAGTTGATCGAGACGAGCAATCCCGAGTGGCACGAGCTGTTTCGCGGACTTGGATGGTGAGGGGAATTGGTGGGAGCGGTCTCTTCCGTTTCGTCATCCTCGGGCTTGACCCGAGGATCCATGCCGTGAGCGTGAGGAATGCGGAGCGGGGCAAGAAAAGGCGAGCGTTCTGAACCGTTTGGGGGTTGCCGCAAGGTCACGGCATTGATCCTAGGGTCTCCGCGACGTCGCTTCGCTCCTGCTCCGCCCTAGGACGACGAAGGGAGGGGGCGTTCGCGCCAATCGTCGGGGAGGACTTGCGCAGGTCATGAGCGGCTACGTCACATGACTGCTAGCCAGAAGGATGGCACGATCTATATCGGCGTGACCAATGACCTGGCCCGTCGTTTGCCGGAGCACAAGTCGGGTGAGGGTACAGGCTTCACCGCGCGATATGGTGTGCATCGGCTCGTTTGGTACGAGGAGCATATCGACATCCGCGCGTCATCCAGTGCGAGTAGTCGCGGAAGCGAGTCGTTGCCTGCCCAGTTACTAAAAGAGTAGGCCGCACTGTGGCGGCCTACTGTCTTTTCGCTATTACTTTACCAGTGGGACCACGCCTCAGCTGCACCCGCTCGTCGCGCCGCAGGTGTCGCACTTCTCGCAGGTGCCGTTTCGCACCATGGTGAAGTTCTGGCACTCCGAGCAGGAATTGCCGGTGTAGCCCTGCAGCATCGACTTGGCGCGGCGGTCGGCGGCGAGTTTCTTGGCCTCTGCTGCTTCCTGGGCTGCGGCGTCGGTGAACAGCGACGTCGTGACCGATGTTTCCTCGACGGTCTCTTCGGTCGTGACTTCTTCGACCAGTTCCTTGGCCCGCTCCTCGTAGTCGCGCTTGTAGGCGGTCGATTCCTCCGCCGAGATCGCCGCCTTGGGGGCGAGCGCCAGCACGTTGGAGCCGGAGAAGGCGGTCACAGGCGTCACGCGCGCTGGACTTGCGGTAGCCGCCGAGCCCTTGGGGTCGTTGCCGGCGACACCGGAGACGACCTTGAGCGGGGAGGCGCCGCGGGTCAGGCCCTTGGAAAAGGGCAGGGCCTTGCCTTCGGTGATGCCTTTGCCGAGCGCCGTCTTGTCGAAATCCGACTGGTCGACATGAGCGAGGTCGTGGCGGCCGAGATAGCTGACGGCGAGCTCGCGGAAGACATAGTCGAGGATCGAGGTGGCGTTCTTGATGGCGTCGTTGCCGACGACCATGCCGGCCGGCTCGAACTTGGTGAAGGTGAAGGCCTCGACATATTCGTCGAGCGGCACGCCGTACTGCAGGCCGAGCGAGATCGAGATGGCGAAATTGTTCATCATCGCGCGGAAGGCAGCGCCTTCCTTGTGCATGTCGATGAAAATCTCGCCGAGGCGGCCGTCGTCGAATTCGCCGGTGCGCAGGTAGACCTTGTGGCCGCCGACGACGGCCTTCTGGGTGTAGCCCTTGCGGCGGTTCGGCAGCTTTTCCCGCTCGCGGTAGAGCCGCTCGATGACGCGCTCGACGATCTTTTCGGTGACCTGCACCGCCTTGGCGGCGGCGGGTGCCGCGATCAGCGCCTCGACGGCATCGTCTTCGTCCTCGTCCTCGTCGGCGATCAGCGAGGCGTTCAGCGGCTGCGACAGCTTGGAGCCGTCGCGGTAGAGCGCGTTGGCCTTGAGCGCCAGCTTCCACGACAGCATGTAGGCGCTCTTGCAGTCCTCGACCGTCGCCTCGTTGGGCATGTTGATGGTCTTGGAGATGGCGCCCGAGATGAAGGGCTGGGCCGCCGCCATCATGCGGATGTGGCTCTCGACGCTAAGATAGCGCTTGCCGATCTTGCCGCAGGGATTGGCGCAGTCGAACACGGGCAGGTGCTCGTCCTTGAGGAACGGCGTGCCTTCCAGCGTCATTGCACCGCAGACATGGATGTTGGCGGCTTCGATGTCGCGCTTGGAAAAGCCGAGCGCCGGCAGCATCTCGAACGAGAAGTCGTTGAGCTGCGCCTCGGTCAGGCCGAGCACGTCCTTGCAGAAGTCTTCGCCCAGCGTCCACTTGTTGAATACGAACTTGATGTCGAAGGCGCTCTTGAGGGCGGCGTTCAGTGCCTCGATCTTCTCGTCGCTGAAGCCCTTGGAGCGCAGCGAACCGGGGTTGATGCCGGGCGCCTGGTTGAGATTGCCGTGGCCGACGGCATAGGCCTCGATCTCGGCGATCTGGGCTTCGCTATAGCCGAGGGTACGCAGCGCCTCGGGCACTGCACGGTTGATGATCTTGAAGTAGCCGCCGCCGGCGAGCTTCTTGAACTTGACCAGCGCAAAGTCCGGCTCGATGCCAGTGGTGTCGCAATCCATGACAAGGCCGATCGTGCCGGTGGGCGCGATCACGGTTGCCTGGGCGTTGCGGTAGCCATGTTCCTCGCCGAGCTCGATGGCGCGGTCCCAGGCGGCGCGGGCATGGGTCACCAGTTCCTGCTGCTTGAGGTCGGAAGCGACCAGCGGCACCGGATGCACCGACAGCTTCTCGTAGCCGTCCTTGTCGCCATAGGCGGCGCGGCGATGGTTGCGCATGACGCGCAGCATGTTTGCGGCGTTGCGGTCATAGTCGGGGAAGGCGCCGAGTTCGGAGGCCATCTCGGCCGAGGTGGCGTAAGCCACGCCGGTCATGATCGCCGTCAGCGCGCCGCCGATGGCGCGGCCCTCGTCGGAGTCATAGGGAATGCCGGACGTCATCAGCAGGCCGCCGATATTGGCATAGCCGAGGCCGAGCGTGCGGTACTCGTAGGAGAGCTTGGCGATTTCCTTGGACGGGAACTGCGCCATCATCACCGAGATTTCGAGCACGACGGTCCACAGGCGCACGGTGTGCTCGTAGGCCGCGATGTCGATGGTGCCGTCGGTGTTGCGGTAGGGCAGCAGGTTGATCGAGGCGAGGTTGCAGGCCGTGTCGTCGAGGAACATGTATTCCGAGCACGGGTTCGACGCACGGATGGCGCCTGCGGAGGCGCAGGTGTGCCAGTCGTTCATCGTGGTGTTGAAGTGCAGGCCGGGATCTGCCGAGGCCCAGGCGGCGTAGCCGATCTTTTCCCACAGATCGCGCGCCTTGAGCGTCTTGAGCACCTTGCCGTCCTTGCGGGCGGTCAGGTGCCATTCGCCGTCGCCCTCGACAGCGCGCAGGAAGTCGTCCTTGAGCGAGACCGAATTGTTGGAGTTCTGCCCCGAAACGGTGAGGTAGGCCTCCGAATCCCAGTCGGTGTCGTAGGTCTTGAACTCGATCGAGCTGTAGCCCTGCTTGGCGAACTGGATGACGCGGTAGATGTAGTTCTCCGGCACCGCGTTCTTCTTGGCGGCCTTGATCTCGCGCTTGAGCGCGGTGTTGACGGCCGGGTCGAAGCAGTCGTCATCCTGGCCTTCGCAGTTGACGCAGGCCGCCATGATCTTGCTGAGGTGCTGGCGCACGATCTTGGAACCGGTGACGAGGGCCGCCACCTTCTGCTCTTCCTTCACCTTCCAGTCGATATAGGCCTCGATATCGGGATGGTCGGCGTCGACCACCACCATCTTGGCCGCACGGCGGGTGGTGCCGCCCGACTTGATGGCGCCCGCAGCACGGTCGCCGATCTTGAGGAAGCTCATCAGGCCGGACGAACGGCCGCCGCCGGACAGCTTTTCGCCTTCGCCGCGCAGGTGGCTGAAGTTCGAGCCGGTGCCCGAGCCGTATTTGAACAGGCGCGCCTCGCGCACCCACAGGTCCATGATGCCGCCCTCGTTGACGAGGTCGTCGGCGACCGACTGGATGAAGCAGGCATGCGGCTGCGGGTGTTCGTAAGCCGACTTCGACTTGGTCAGCTTGCCGGTGAAGGGGTCGACATAAAAGTGGCCCTGGCCAGGACCGTCGATGCCATAGGCCCAGTGCAGGCCGGTGTTGAACCACTGCGGCGAGTTCGGCGCCACGCGCTGGGTGGCGAGCATGTAGGACAGCTCGTCCTTGAAGGCGCGGGCGTCGTCTTCGCTCTTGAAGTAGCCGCCCTTCCAGCCCCAATAGGTCCAGGTGCCGGCGAGACGGTCGAAGACCTGGCGGGCGTCGATCTCGGAGCCGTAGCGTTCGTTTTCGGGCAGCTTGGCAAGTTCGGCCTCGTCGGGAACCGAACGCCACAGGAAGGAGGGGACGTCGTTCTCCTCGACCTTCTTCAGGCGGGCGGGCACGCCGGCCTTGCGGAAATACTTCTGCGCCAGGATGTCGGCCGCGACCTGGGAGAACTGCGCCGGCACATCGATGTTGTCGAGCCGGAAGACCACCGAGCCGTCCGGATTCTTGATCTCGGAGAGCGCCTTGCGGAACTCGATCTCCGCATAGGCCGATTGTCCATCCTTGGTGAAACGCCGCTCGATGCGCATCGGTCGATTTCCTTTTGTCTATATATAGCGTCTTTCGCGGGAAATTTCCCATTGCTGAAACGAAAGACGCAATGCCGATCTTGCCGGCCGCCCGAACGACCGGTCACCATTGCCGAAGAAGCCGCCGCCAGACCGGAAATCCTCCTTGCGGAGCGCCTTCCCGTCAGCCTGCGGACCGCTTCGGGTCCTTGAAACTGAAACTTTGTTGCGATTCCCTCGCTGAGGGAGAACTCACACTATCTAGCGTCCAGGCTGCCTGCAAACACTAAATATAGTGTTAACAGAAGATTTCTGCCAGTCCCCAATTTTTACCCGTCAACCCCTCGGACACACCGAAACCACGCGCGACGGCGCCCCGCCTGTGCGGGTGCAAATGCGAGCGGCAACTCACTAGATCTGGAGAAAGGACCGGGCTCTGAACTTTCCGGTCACGCACTCAACAAGCGCGCTTGAGTCATAAAAAGCGACTCGGGGGGTAACGTCAAGAAGTCGTTTATGCAGATTTTGTGACCCCAACATCTTGTGTGTCACTTGTGTGGATAACGGGGAGAACCGGCTCCGTGAACGAAGCCGGCAAGATACCCGCTTGGCGGCGTCTCGCGCTTCAGGCGGCGACTTTTCCGTGGGCTGCGCCGAAGGACGAGATCAGCCGGCAAAGGTCTGGTTCGTTGACCATGCGCGCGGCCTCGGCAGGCGACACCCACTTGCGCGTGCGCTGGCGCCGCTCCTTCCACTTCTCGGCGACCTTGCGCACTTCGAGCGGATAGACCAGCACCTCGCAGGCGACCTGTTCGCCGCTCGCCAGTTCCTTGGAGTAGAAATAGCGGCCCGCCTCATGGATATCGACCGAGCCGCTCAGGCCGGCTTCTTCGCTCGCCTCGCGAGCGGCAGTCTCGCACAGCCGTTCGGATTCTTCCGGCCAGCCCTTGGGCAGGACCCAGCGCCCGGTGTCGCGGCTGGTGATCAGCATGATCTCGATGGCGCCGGAGGCGGTGCGCTGCCAGGGCAGGGCGGCGACCTGCAGCCTGCAGGCGGGAGCGCCGAACAGCCGGCGTATGCGCTCGACGAGGTGGCTGTGATAGACAGGCTTCATCAGCATCGGCAGTCCTACCCAGAAGCAGACTCAGTTGCCGTGTTACGAATTGTACGGTTAATCCTCCGTAACAAAAGTAAATAGATTGATAATGAAAGCGCCCGGCGCAGAGGCCGGGCGTCGAACAGGTCGGGTTGGGCCGGAGGGCGCTGCGATCAACCCATGTGATCTTCCGCGATCGGCTTTTGGTATGTGAAGCCGAGGTCCCAGGGGAAATAGATCCAGGTGTCCTGCGACACCTCGGTGACGAAGGTGTCGACCAGCGGACGGCCCTTGGGCTTGGCATAGACCGTGGCGAAATGCGCCTTCGGCATCATGGCGCGCACGATGGCTGCGGTCTTGCCGGTGTCGGTCAGGTCGTCGACGATCAGCACGTTTGCGCCTTCGCCCTCGAGCAGCGACGGCGTGATCTCCTTCAGCACCTGCAACTGACCCTGCGAGGTGTAGTCGTGATAGGAGGCGATGCAGATCGTCTCGATCAGGCGGATGCCGAGTTCGCGCGAAATGATGGCGGCAGGCACTAGGCCGCCGCGGGTGATGCAGACGATCGCCTTCCACTGCGGATTGACGCCGGCGAGACGCCAGGCGAGCGCCCGGGCGTCGCGGTGGAACTGATCCCAGGATACGGGAAAGGCTTTTTCGGGAAGGGACATTCGACGCGCACTCCGGCTCGGCGCGCCAGATGGCGCGAAAATAGGGGAATGCAGGCGGAATTAGCCGGAAAGCCCCGCTCTTGGCAAGGGCGGGGCTGCACAGTTGTGCGGTAATCTTACCGCGACAGCAGGATCGCGGTGTCGCCGGCCTGCAGGACGCTGCGCGTGACGCCGCCGAACAGGAACTCGCGCAGCCAGGAATGGCTGTAGGCGCCCATCACCAGCAGGTCGGCGCCTGTTTCAACCACCTTGTTGTGGATGACGGCATCGACGGTGTGGCCGCGCGACGCCTCGACGCTGACCGATACCTTGGCGCCGTGGCGGGCAAAGGCAGAGGCGATCTCGGCGCCGGCGGCGTCGGCGCTCTGGGCTGCCGTCTCGATGGGGTCGATGACCAGGATTTCGGTCTGGTCGGCCTCGAGGATGAAGGGCAGGGCATCGAAGGCGGCGCGGGCGGCTTCGCGGCTGCCGTTCCAGGCGACCAGGACGCGGCGGAAGGTCGAGATCAACGGTGCCGCATGCGGCACCACCAGCACCGGGCGGCCGGCCTCGTAGATCAGGGAGTCGACGTCGGCGGCAATCGAGTCCTTGGCCTCTTGCGATCCCTGCGAAACGATGACTAGGTCGGCGCAACGCGCGCTTTCGACCCCCGAAAGGGCGCTGTCGCCGGAAAAGCTCTCGAAGCTGCGCCATTCGAACGACACGCCGGCGGTCTCGATGCGGGCGAGGAACGCCTTCTGCACCTTTTCGGCGCGCTCCTTGCAGAGATCGGAATTGGCCTGGATGAACTCGGTGTCGGGAAAGCCGACGGCCGTGGTGTAGGGCATCGCCAGGGCTTCGGCATGAACGCCGATCAGATGGCTTTCGTGCCGGTCGGCAAACGGGATGGCCACATCGAGGACGCGGGCGGCGTCGCGCTCGCTCTGGATGATGGCAACGATTGTCTTGAACGGCATGGCACCCTCCTTTGCACGGACAGAAATCTGCTCAGCAAAGAAACACTATCATGCCCGTACTTGTTCCCATGTGACCTGGATCAAGTGTTTGGGATCAAGTGTTTGGCATCAAGTCGTTCAGGCGGCTTTTGTTATGCCCCCAAGCATTGCCTCGATCGCGTCGCGGGCGCGATCCATCGCTTCTTGCGAGCGCGAGCGGACGACGAGTTCGGTCCAGAACTTGCCGTCGAGATATTTCGGGTAGGAACCGATGATGGTGTCGGGATGCGCCTTCTGGATCTCGCCCAGCGGGCCGCCGATGGTGCCTTCGCCATAGGGACACTGGACCGTGGTCGACAGAAGCTTGGCGCCGGTCTTCAGCGTCGGCATGACGTTGTCGAGCATGGCCTGGAAGATCGACGGCACGCCGGCCATGACATGGACGTTGCCGATGCGGAAGCCCGGCGCCACCGAGACCGGGTTTTCGATCAGCCCGGCGCCGCGCGGCATGCGCGCCATGCGCTTGCGTGCTTCGGAGAATTCCAGGCCGCGCGTGGCATAGTTGGCCTCCAGAATGGCATAGGCGCGCGGCTCGTATTCGCACGGCACGCCAAAGGCCTTGGAGATCGAGTCGGCGGTGATGTCGTCATGCGTCGGGCCGATGCCGCCTGTCGTGAAGACATAATCGTAGCGTGCGCGCACGGCGTTGACGGCGGCGACGATCTCGTCCTCGTCGTCGGGCACGATGCGCACTTCCCTGAGGTCGATGCCTGAGGCCGTCATCATGTCGGCGAGGTGGCCGATGTTCTTGTCCTTGGTGCGGCCGGACAGAATCTCGTCGCCGATGACGACCATAGCTGCGGTGACGATGTCGGCCATTTCAGAAGCTCCTTTTAGACCAAGGTCAGATACAGCCGCCGGGGCAGGCGAGCAATAGTCGCCGTTTTGTGAACGATGCGTCACGTATTGGCCTGCTTTCATTGAACGGGCTTTGCATTACATCTCTCCCAGACGCCAACCCAAGATGGTGTCGCGAGATTTTCCCCCCGCTGGAGTTTGATATGGCTAAGATTCTTGTTCTCTACTATTCGAGCTGGGGTCACATGGAGCAGATGGCCAAGGCCGCTGCCGAAGGCGCCCGCGCAGCCGGTGCCGACGTGACCATCAAGCGCGTTCCCGAGCTGGTTCCCGAGGCTGTCGCCAAGGCTGCCTATTACAAGCTCGACCAGGAAGCGCAGATCGCCGATCCGCTCGAACTGGCCGACTATGACGGCATCATCATCGGCACGGCCACCCGTTACGGCACCATGGCTTCGCAGATGAAGAACTTCCTCGACCAGACCGGCCCGCTCTGGGCCAAGGGCGCACTGCTCGACAAGGTCGGTTCGGTGATGGTTTCGACCGCGACCCAGCACGGCGGCGCCGAGCTCGCGCTGATCAACGCGCAGATCCACCTGCAGCACCACGGCATGGTCATTGTGCCGCTGTCCTATGCCTACCAGGGCCAGATGGGCAACGACGTGGTTCGCGGCGGCGCGCCTTACGGCATGACCACCACCTCCGACGGCGACGGCTCGCGCCAGCCTTCGGCGCAGGAACTCGAAGGCGCCCACTTCCAGGGCAAGCGCGTGGCCGAGATCGCCATCCGCCTGCACGGCAAGGGCTCGAACGCTGTCAAGGAAGTTGCATAACAGCTTCGAATTGCTATGATTTTAGTGAACGGGCGGTCGCAAGGCCGCCCGTTTTGCATGTCACGGGCTTGAGCCTGCGTCTCGTGCCGCTAAGTTGCGGGCATTGCCTGCAGGAGGTTCGATGGCGACCGCGACAACGATTTTTGGCTGGATCGCCAGCATCATCTTCCTGGCCGTGGTTCTCGTCGGCGGCTATTTCGTGCTGGCGACGCGCAAGATCTCGACCCAGGCCGCACGCGCAGTGCCTGCAATCGGCAAGTTTGCAGCACTTGGCCGGCATCGCATCCACTATGTCGAGCAGGGCGAGGGCCGTCCGATCCTGTTCGTCCACGGTCTCGGCGCGCAACTGCACCATTTCCGCCACCCGCTGTTTCCGGAACTTGCCGATTTCCGGCTGATCGCGCTCGACCGGCCCGGCTCGGGCTATTCCACGCGTCCGCCCGGGTTTTCGGGCAGCCTGACCGAACAGGCAGATCTGATCGCGCGCTTCATCGCCGAACTCGGGCTGGAGCGGCCGCTGGTCGTCGGCCATTCGCTCGGCGGCGCCGTGGCGCTGGCGCTGGCGGAAAACCACCCGGAGGCGGTTTCCGGTTTGGTGCTGCTGTCGCCGCTGACGCATCTGGAGGACGAGTTGCGGCCCGAATTCAGGTCGCTCTATATCAAGTCGCCGCTACGCCGCCGCCTGATGGCCGAGACGGTGGCGATACCGACCAGCCTGAAATATGCGCCGCAGACCCTGGCCTTCCTGTTTTCGCCGCAGGAAGCGCCAAAGGACTACGGTACGGCAGGCGGCGGTTTCGCCGGACTGCGGCCGAGCCATTTCTACGCGACATCGGCCGACATGGTGGCGATCGAGAGCGATCTTGGCGCGGTCGAGGCCAGGTACGAGGAACTGAAGCTGCCGGTAGGGATGATGTTCGGCACCGCCGACCGTGTGCTCGACTACCGACTGCATGGCGAGCCTCTGGCCGACAGGATCAAAGACCTGGAACTCGATCTGGTCGAGGGCATGGGGCATATGCCGCAATTCGTCGAGCCGAAGCGGGTCGCAGAGCTGGTCCGGCGCATTGCGGCAAAGACATTTGCCCAACCGGTCGACAAGGCGGCCAGGTAGAGGCGGGAACTGCTCGTCCGGCGATCCTGTTCGCGCCGGGGCGATGGCCGCTAGTCGGAAACCTCGGTATCGGGCCTGTCGTCGCCCTTGGCGAGTTCGTCATGCCAACGGCCTTCCTTGTCCTCGTACTGGATGCCGTCGGTAGAGCCGGAGACACGCTGCTCTGCCGCCGCCGTCTCTGCGGCGCGAAGGGCGTGTTCGTGCGTGGGGAAGGTCTCGGAGAAGGTGTCGCCGACCTTGTAGGCCCAGCCACCGTCGTGCTGGACGACTTCATAGACGAGCTTTGCCATTATTTTTCCTCGCTGGATGACGATGCCGCTATCGGCACCTCGGCTTCCATCGCTGCCTCGACGAAGGCGCGCCGCGCATCCTCGGAAGGGCGTTGCCCCTCGAGCACCTTCAGGCATGTCTGGACGGCGTTGCGGTGACGAGGGCCGCGGCTCAGCGGCCAGGTCGTCGCCAGGCATTCGGCGGCGTCGCCCGCACTTGCGATGCGGCGGTAGTTTCCGGCGCGGCCGAGTTCAACGATGACCGGGCGCGCAAAGGATGTCGAGGCGGCCATGCCGGCTCAAACGTTGACGACCGCATTTGGTTGCATGACGCTTCGCGGCCGGTGGCTCCGTCCGGCGACTTTTGCTGTCAGAGCGGCACGATAGCCAGTATCACCCAGGCGCCGCAGATGGCCGCGCAAAGGCCGAAACAGGCGTTACGATGCTTTTCCCAAAAGTATGGCGCGCGTTCCCAATTGTACTGCATACGCAACTCCCCACTCACCCCACCCGGTGAAGTTGTATTTCAGTGTGAAATATTCTGCAATTTTCCGGTGTGGTATTGACGCTACGAAAGCACGCGGGAGTGGCAATTATGTCACGGAAAGCTTGCCGCTGGTGGCGCGAACGCACGGTTGCCACTGTTCTGGCATCAGGATCGGGAGATTCTTGCCTGGTGCGGACGGCGGGGATCGAACCCGCATAGCCGAGGCTGAGGGATTTTAAGTCCCTTGCGTCTACCAGTTCCGCCACGTCCGCTTGCTTGTCGTTTCAACTAGTTAGGCGATTTCGTCAACTGGCGTTGTGCAGGTCGAAAAATCCATTGTGCAAATCGTGTTCGGTTTTCCTTCGCCGAGCCGTTCGCCGGAGATTGGCGCTGGATGCCTAGCCGGAAACAAAAAGTCCCGACACGAGGCCGGGGCTTGAGGGCGATCAGAATCGGTAATTCAGCCCGACCTTTATCGTGTGGGCGTCGATGTCGACTTCGGCCTTGTCACCCTGAATGTCGGTCAAGCCAACCGTGCCAAAGTCGAAATACTGGTACTCAAGCTTAGTGGTCCATTTTTCGGACAGGGCCAATTCGACGCCACCGCCGATCGTGTAGCCGACGCGACCGCCGCTTCGAGATTCACTACTGTTTCCGTCCAGAGTGCCGTTGATGTCGTTGATGTCGCCGAAAGTAACGTCGTAACGTGTGGCCGCGACACCACCCTTGACATAGATCAGCAGTCGATCAGCTGCAAAGCCCAGCCGGGCGGTCAAATCACCGTAAAGGCCCAGTTTCGCGGAACCGTAATTGTCGGGTTCGTCGAGAATTTCGTTGACACCATCCAAACCCAAATAGCCTATATCCGCCTCCAGGCCATAGACGAACGAGCCGGTTTGCCAATTGTGGCCGGCCTGAACGCCGCCGACAAAACCCTCGGTATCGACGTCATGGGTCTGGCCAATGCTCTCGTCAAAGAAGCTGTCGTCGAGATCAACCGCATTGCCGTTGCCGCGACCGTAGCCAACATGAAGGCCAACATATCCGCCGGCCCAGACAAACCCGGCCGGAGCGAGATCAGACGTTGGCTCTGTCACAACCGCGTCAGCGGCAAGCGCGGCGCCGGCGAACGCGAAATAAACAGCCGATACAAGCAGAATCTGTTTCAATGCCCTGTCCTCAAATCAGTCCGAGGTAATACGCAGATTAGAGGTGGCAATAATAGTCCGTGCACATGCAGGCAATTTAAGTCGATGTTGGTGTAGCCAAGCAGCAACATCACCCGTTCGGGTTAGAAATACCAAAACATCTGTAAGGTCGAATTTTCTGCAGCTTGCGGCTCAAAGGCCACATCAGCCAGATAGCCACTGCATTGGCGTCAGTTCAACTGTCCACCCGAGTTGTCCAATTGCGCGCAGCCGGCAAGGCAGCCGGGCGATATTGCAAGCCCCTGCAACTGCCTGCCGCTACTTCGTCTCGCTGAAATCAAGCAATGGGGATTGCATCGCCGCATCTGGTTTCTTGCGGGCCGTTTTCCTGGCGGGTTTCTTGGTAGCTTCAGTCGCGGCTTTCGCCGCTTCCTGCGTAACAGCGGGCGCTGGTGACACTGCCTTGGCAGCCGCAGGCTTTGCCGCGGCGCTGGTCGCCTTTTCGGTGAATTTGATTGCCATGATGAGGATCCGCCATTTTCACGGCCGCGCGCGAGTCGGCGGCTTTGGTTCTCCATACATGATTTGACGGCTGAGGGGCGGGGAGGCGCGGCTAATTGCGTGAACAACCGTTTGAGCCACGAAGGCGGAATTTCGATCGGCCCCGCCGAAAATGCCAACGGGCGGAAATTCCGCCCGTTGCCGTGTTTAGAAGTTCTGGCCTGCCTATTCCTCTTCGACAAAAACCTCGTCGCGCTTCTTGCGCACCGCCGGCAACAGCACGACGATCAGCACGCAGGCAGCCAACCCAAGCAGCAGCGCGCTGATCGGGCGGGTGACGAAGGTGGTCGGATCGCCGCGCGACAGGATCATGGCGCGGCGCAGGTTTTCCTCCAGCAGCGGCCCGAGCACGAAGCCGAGCAGCAGCGGCGCTGGTTCGCAGCGCAGCTTGACCAGCGCGTAGCCGATCAGGCCGAAGAAGGCGACGGCATAGAGGTCGAAGACGTTGGAGTTGACGCTGTAGACGCCGATGGCACAGAACGCCATGATGATCGGGAACAGCACGTAGTAGGGCACGGTCAAGAGCTTCACCCACAGCCCGATCAGCGGCAGGTTGAGCACGATCAGCATCAAATTGCCGATCCACATCGAGGCGATGATGCCCCAGAACAAGGCCGGCTGTTCGGTCGCGACATTGGGGCCAGGCACGATGCCCTGGATGATCATCGCGCCGATCATCAGCGCCATGACAGGGTTGGCCGGAATGCCGAGCGTCAGCATCGGGATGAACGAGGTCTGCGCGCCGGCATTGTTGGCCGATTCCGGACCGGCGACGCCGGCTACAGCACCCTTGCCGAACTCTTCGGGGTGCTTGGAAACGCGCTTTTCCACCGTGTAGGAGGCGAAGGCCGCGAGGATGGCGCCGCCGCCCGGCAGGATGCCGAGCGCCGAGCCGATGGCTGTGCCGCGCAGGATGGGCGCTGCCATCTCGCGGAAATCCTGCCGCGTCGGCATCAAGCCCGAAACCTTGGCCATCAGCACTTCGCGGGTCTTTTCGCTTTCGAGGTTGCGCAGGATTTCGGCGACGCCGAACACGCCGACCGCGACTGCGACGAAGTTGAGCCCGTCGGCATATTCGCGGATTCCCAGGGTGAAGCGTGGCGTGCCGGTGTAGATGTCTGTGCCGACGAGGCCGAGCAGCAGGCCCAGTACCACCATGGCCAGCGCCTTGATGACCGAGCCATGGGCAAGTGCGATCGACGAGACGAGGCCGACGACCATCAGCGAGAAATATTCGGCCGCGCCGAACTGCAAGGCGATTGCCGTCAGCGGCGGGGCGAAGATCGCGACCAGGAAGGTCGAGACCGTGCCGGCGAAGAACGAGCCGATGGCCGCGATGGCGAGTGCCGCTCCGGCGCGGCCCTTGCGCGCCATCTGGTAGCCGTCGATGGCGGTGACGGCGGACGAGGATTCGCCCGGCATGTTGATCAGGATGGCGGTGGTCGAGCCGCCATATTGCGCGCCGTAATAGATGCCGGCGAGCATGATCAGCGACGAGACAGGATCGCCGATCTGGAAGGTGATCGGCAACAGCATGGCGATGGTGGCGGTAGCGCCGATGCCGGGGAGCACACCGATGAGCGTGCCGAGCAGAACGCCGATCAGGCAAAAGCCGAGATTGGCGAGCGTCGAGGCGGTCGAGAAACCGAGCGCGAGATTGTCGAAGAGTTCCATCTTTTCCCCCTCAGAACGGCAGCCAGGGGCCGAAGCGCTGGAACGGCAGGCCGAGCGCGTAGCTGAACACGACGACCGAGAACAGGGTGACCCCGGCGGCGAGGACGACGGCGGCGAGCGGTTTCATGCGCGTCGAGGCGAAGGCGGCGATCAGGCAGGTCACGAAGATCGACGGCACGAAGCCGAGTCCGCGCACGGTGAGGCCGAAGAAGATCGGCGCCGGCAGGATGAAGGCCATGCCGCGCCAGGCGATCGGGCCGATCGGCTCGCCGGCGACGCGGGTCGCCTGGACGATGACGACTAGGCCGAGCACGATCAGCACGCTGGCCAGGACGAGGGGGAAATAGCCCGGTCCCATGCGGAAGGTGGTGCCGAGGTCGAGACCCAGCGACTGGATGGCGAAGAAGGCGCCGGTGGCGACGAAGATCGCTCCGCAGGCGCCGTTGGTGGGATCGATGGAAAGCTTGTTCATGGTTTCCCTCTTGGGGTTCACCTGGCGCCGCCCCTCATCCGGCCCTGCGGGCCACCTTCTCCCCGCTGGGGAGAAGAGGAAGGCTGAGGTGTTGCCGATCTCCTCTCCCCGTCGGGGAGAGGGCGGCCGAGCGAAGCGGAGGCCGGTGAGGGGGCTGGCTAGGCCAACCCCTAGGCCGAGTTGCTCAGGCTTAGTCGGCGAACTGGCCGGCAGCCTCGATGATCGGCTTCCAGCGCGCGATCTCGCCTTCGAGCTTGGCCTTCAGCGCTGCCGGCGTGGCGTCGGCTTCCGGCGACGGCACGGTGCCGAGTTCTGCGAAGCGGGCAACGACGTTGGGGTCCTTGAGTGCCGCCTGCAGCGACTTTGACAGGCGCTCGGTCACCTCAGCCGGGGTGCCCTTGGGCGCATAGAGGCCGTGCCAGATGCCGACTTCCATGCCGTCGAGGCCGCCTTCCTTGGTGGTCGGAACGTCCTTCAGGACGTCGAGGCGCGCTGGCGAGGTCACGGCGTAGGCCTTGATGGTGCCGCCCTGGATCTGCTTGGTGGTGTTGGTGGTCTGGTCGCACATGATGTCGACCTGGCCGCCGAGCAGGTCGGTCATGGCAGGGCCGGTGCCCTTGTAGGGAACGGTGACCAGCGGCGTGCCGATGGCGCTCATGAACAGCATGCCGCACAGATGCGAGGCGGCACCGATGCCGGCGTTGGCGACGGTCACCGTGTCCTTGTTGGCCTTGGCGTATTCGACGAGGCCCTTGAGGTCGGTCGGCGCAAGATCCTTCTTGGCGACGATGGTCATCGGCACTTCGGTGACCAGGCCGACATATTCGAAGGCATTGAGCGTGTCGTAGGCGAGCTTGCGGTAGAGCGTGGCGCTGGTGGCCATGCCGATGTGGTGGAGCAGCAGCGTGTAGCCGTCCGGATCGGCGGAAGCGACGCGGCCGGCACCGAGCGTGCCGCCGGCACCGCCGACGTTTTCGACGATGACCTGCTGGCCGAGATCCTTGGACATCGATTCGGCGACGAGGCGCGTGACCGTGTCGGTCGGGCCGCCGGCCGAGAACGGCACAACGACGGTGATGGTGCGCTCGGGATAAGTCTGCGCATTGGCGGCGAGCGGGAACACGGCAAGCGTTGCGGCGGCCGTGAGCGAGGCGAGCAGTCTCTTCATGAAATCCTCCCGGGATATTCTGGTCTGTGGTTCCACCCGCGCCTGGTGCCTCCCTGCGCCGGCGGTGGATGGGCGATTAGGACCGTTGGCGCGGGCGCACTGCAATGCTTGCCGTGGCCTCAGGCCGGTAAAAATCATCGAACACGGGGCGAATGGGTGGAAAAGGTAACATCGCCCTTCCGGCGTGTGTGCGTTTCCACACATCGGCGTGGCGGTCAGTCATCTGCACCGTCCACCGCACCCAGGCGATTCTTGTCGAGCCCGTAGCGCTGCATCTTCTCGTAGAGCGTCTTGCGCGAGATTCCGAGCTGCTCGTAGACGGGCTTGAGGCTGCCGCCATGGGCGGTTAGGGCGGCTGAAATCGCGTTCTTCTCGAAGTCGGCGACACGGTCGGCAAGGCGGTCGCCGCTGCCGTTGGCCTCGGTCGCGGCGTCGGGCAGCTGCAGCCCGAGCCCCAGCACGAAGCGGTCGGCGGCGTTGCGCAGTTCGCGCACGTTGCCCGGCCAGTCGCGGCGGGCGACTTCGGCGATGGCCCGGGGCGGCACGTCGACGTCGTCGCGGCGGTAGCGCGCCGCCGCCTCGCGGGCCAATTGCAGGAACAGCAGCGGCACGTCCTCGCGCCGCGACGACAAGGCGGGCATGCGCAGCGTCACGACATTGAGCCGATAAAGCAGGTCGGCGCGGAAACGCCCGGCAGCGACTTCGGCGTCGAGGTCGACCTTGCTGGTGGCGATGAAGCGGACATCGAGCGCGATCGGCTCGTTGGAGCCGAGGCGGGTGATGACGCGCTCCTGGATGACGCGCAGCAGCTTGACCTGGAGGTCGGCCGGCATCGAGCCGATCTCGTCGAGCAGCACCGTGCCGCCGCGCGCATGCTCGAACTTGCCGAAGCGGGGGCGCAGGGCACCGGCAAAGGCGCCGGCCTCGTGGCCGAACAATTCGCTCTCGATCAGCGTTTCGGGCAGGGCGGCGCAATTGATGGCGACGAACGGTTTTGTCGCGCGGCCGCTGATGTCGTGCAGGGCGCGCGCCGTCACCTCCTTGCCGGTGCCGGTGTCGCCGATGAGCAGGACGTCGGCGTCGGTCGCGGCAATGGCGCGAAGCCTGTAGCGCAGGTCGACCATCGCCTGGCTGCGGCCCGGCAGGCGCGCTTCAATGTCGTCGCGCTTGCCGGCGACGGCGCGCAGCTCGCGGTTTTCCAGCACCAGGCTGCGCCGGTCGATGGCACGCGCCGCCATCTCGGTGAGATGCTGGGTGACAAAGGGCTTTTCGACAAAATCATAGGCGCCTTCGCGCATGGCGCGGACAGCGAGCTGCACGTCGCCGTGGCCGGTGACCAGGATCACCGGGATGTCGGCGTCGATCTCGCGGATGCGGCCCATCAGCGTCATGCCGTCCATGGCGGGCATGCGCACGTCGGTGATGACGACGCCGTTGAACCCTTGCGTGATGAAGTCGAGCGCACGTTCGGCCGACGAGACGTCCTGGACAGTGAAGCCGGCAAGGTCGAGCGACTGGGCTGTGGAGCGCCGCAACTCGTCTTCGTCGTCGACAAGGAGCACGATGGGCGGTTTCATTCGGCCGCCTCGCGCACCGCTGCGCGCGCCGCGTCGAGTTCGATGGTGAACAAGGCGCCCCCTTCAGGATGATTCAAAACCGCAAGGGTTCCGCCGAAGTCTTTGACTATGTTGTAGGAAATGGAAAGCCCCAGGCCGAGACCCTTGCCCACGCCTTTGGTCGAGAAGAACGGGTCGAAGATGCGCTCGGCAATCGCCGCCGGCACGCCCGGACCGTGGTCGCGGATGGTGATGGTGACCCTGGAACCCTTGCGCTGCGCGGCGAGCTCGATGCGCCGGTCGGCAAGGCCTTCGACGGCATCGGCGGCATTGGTGATGATGTTGACCAGCACCTGCTGCAGCCGGACCGAGCCCGCCTTGACGGCGAGCGGCGCCGGTCCGAGGTCGACCGACAACGCCGCATCGGCAGCCTTGAGGCGCCATGCCACGATCTCCCCAGTGTCGCGGACCACCTCGTCGAGCGCCACCGGGCCAAGCTTCTGGTTGGGCTTGCGGGCGAAATTCCTGAGGTGCCGGCTGATCGAAGCCATGCGGTCGGCGAGGCTCGAAATGCGCGAGACGTTGTCGCGCGCCTCGTCGATGCGAGCGCGATCGATCAGCGTGGCGGCGTTGTCGGCATAGGTCTTCACCGCTGCCAGCGGCTGGTTGAACTCGTGCGACAGTGCGGCCGACATCTGGCCAAGCGCAGCGAGCTTGCCGGCCTGGATCAGGTCCGCCTGCGTCTGCCTGAGCTGCTGTTCGGCGGTGCGGCGCTCCGCGACCTCGGTCTCCAGCCGGCTGTTGACCTGGGCGAGGTCGGCGGTGCGCTCCTCGACCCGTCGTTCCAGTTCGACCTGCGCACTCTGCTGGAGCTGCATGCGCTCGGCGAGACGGGCGCGGCGCTGCAGGATGACGGCGCCACCGAGGCCGGCAAGGCTGAGCGCGAGCAGCGCCGAGACCACGGCCGTCAGCGCTTGCGCATGGGCGGAGGCGGTGTCCGCCAGCACACGCACCGTCCAGCGTGCCTCGGGCATCTCCTCGGCCAGTTCGAGGAACTCGCGCGACTTGCCGTCCTCCGTGATGCGCAGCAATGGCTGGCCGTCATCCGCGGCACTTCTCGTCACCGGCAGTTCGCGCAGCATGGCATCAGCATAGCGGCGCGACGCTTCGGTGCGGGCTAGCCGTTCGGCGGTCAGCGGGTTGAGGCTGGCATAGAGCCAGTCGGGCCGCCCGCTCATGAAGATGATGCCTTCGGGGTCGGTGACGATGATCTCGTGGTCGCCGCCCTTCCACGACGCTTCGATGGCGTCGATGTCGACCTTGAAGACGACCACGCCGCGGATCTCCATGCCGATGCGGACAGGCGAGGAGAAATAGTAGCCGCGCTTGAGCGAGGTGGTGCCGAGCGCGAAGAAGCGGCCGAGATTGCCGCGAATGGCATCCTGGTAGTAGGGCCGGTAGGAAAAATTCTCGCCGACGAAGCTGAGCGGCAGGTCGTGGTTGGAGGCCGCGATCGTGTCGCCACCGGGGATCAGAACATAGATGTCAGAGGACTTCAGCAGTCCGTTGATTTCTTTCAGGTATTCATTGGCACGCGTGCGCAGGACCGGGTTGTCCGGGTCGCTGACCAGTTCCTTGATGTCGTCGTTGTCGGCGATCAGTTCAGGCAATGGCTCGAAGCGGTTCATCTGGCCGGAGAGGGCCGCAACCGCCAGGCGCAGCGTGGTCTGGCCGCGTGACGCCGCCTCGTCGAGATAGATCCGGTTGGCGAAGGCACCGCCGAAAAACACGATTGCCGCCGCTAGTGCCGCCGCAGCGAGCCCCGGCCACAACCAGCGGCGTGTTTTGAGAAATGGCGGCATCGAAGCGGACCGGACCTGTTTGGCATGACGAGTATAGCGGGCGGGCGCGGCCAAACAACCAAGGCCCTGTTTTCCTCCGCCGCTTTCGCTACAGTCGCGTCAAAGCAGTCAGGAATCCCAGCAATGCCCAGCAAGACCACCTTCGCCAAGCCTCGCCCCTGGACCGAGACCGCACCGGTGCTGGTCGATGTCGCCATGGGCCGCCGGCCGGCCGATCTCGTCATCCGCAACGGCCGCTGGGTGAATGTGCATTCGGGTGAGATCATTGCGGGCACGGATGTCGCCATCGTTGCAGGGCGCTTCGCCTATTGCGGACCTAACGCCAGCCACGCCATCGGCCAGGGCACAAAGGTGGTCGACGCCGGTGGGCGCTATCTCGTGCCGGGACTGTGCGACGCGCACATGCATGTCGAGAGCGGCATGGTGACCGTGACCGAGTTCTGCCGCGCGGTCATCCCGCATGGCACGACCTCGATGTTCATCGATCCGCACGAGATTGCCAATGTGCTCGGACTGCCCGGCGTCAGGCTGATGCACGACGAGGCACTTGCCATGCCGATCAACGTGCATGTGCAGATGCCGTCCTGCGTGCCCTCGGCACCGGGGCTGGAGAATGCCGGTGCCGCGTTGACGGTTGCCGATGTTGCCGAAGCGATGACCTGGGAAAACATCATCGGCCTCGGCGAGGTGATGAATTTCCCCGGCGTCGCCGCCAACAACCCTGTCATGTCGGGCGAGATCGCCGAGACGGTGAAGGCCGGCAAGACGGTGGGCGGGCATTACGCCTCGCGTGACCTCGGCCTGCCGTTCCACGGCTATGTCGCCGGCGGACCGGAGGACGACCATGAAGGCACGCGGGCCGAGGATGCGATTGCGCGCGTCCGCCAGGGCATGAAGGCCATGCTGCGACTCGGCTCGGCCTGGTACGATGTCGCAAGCCAGATCAAGGCGGTGACGGAGCAGGGCATCGACCCGCGCAGCTTCATCCTGTGCACCGACGACAGCCATTCCGGCACGCTGGTTCATGAGGGGCATATGGACCGCGTCGTCCGCCATGCCATCCAGCAGGGACTGAAGCCGGTGACAGCGATCCAGATGGCGACGATCAACACCGCCCAGCATTTCCGCCTCGAGCGCGAACTCGGCTCGATCACGCCGGGCAGGCTCGCCGACCTTCTGATCGTCTCCGACCTGGCCGAACTCAAGATCGACGAGGTCTATGCCCGCGGCGTGCGGGTGGCCAAGGCCGGCAAGCTCGACATCGACATTCCGGCCTATGCTTACCCGGCCGACGCCAAGCAGACGGTGAAGCTCGGCAAGAAGCTGAAGGCGGCCGATTTCGACATCAAGGCACCGGAAGGCGCAAACGAGGTCAGGGTGCGGGTGATCGGCGTGATCGAGAACCAGGCGCCGACGCGCGCTCTGGAGGCCGATCTCGGCGTCGAGGACGGGCTGGTCGCCATGGACCGCCGCAACGACGTCTGCCAGATCGCGCTTGTCGAGCGTCATCGCGCCACCGGCGCGGTGACCAATGCTTTCGTTTCTGGCTTCGGCTACATGAAGGACTGCGCGCTTGCCTCGACGGTCGCGCATGACAGCCACCACATGATCGTCGTCGGCACCAACAAGACCGACATGGCGCTGGCCGCCAACCGGCTCGGCCAGGTCGGCGGCGGCGTGGTGCTGTTCTCCGAAGGCAAGGAACTTGCGCTGGTCGAGATGCCGATCGCCGGCCTGATGTCGGATGAGCGCGCCGAGATCGTCGCGGCCAAGGCCGACAAGCTGGTCCAGGCGATGCGCGACATGGGCTGCAGCCTCAACAACGCCTACATGCAGCATTCGCTGCTGGCGCTGGTGGTCATCCCCGAACTCAGGATTTCCGACGTCGGGCTGGTCGATGTCACGACCTTCGAGAAGGTCGATCTGTTTCTCTGACCGGGCCAAAAGATGAAGAGCAAGGGGCCTGAAGCCAGGCCCTGGCTTGCCTTTGAGTCAGTCCGTTTCTGGAAAATGCTGATAGTGCGCGCCGGTGATGCCGGCCGCATCCAGGGCCGCTTTCAATGCCTCGCTGATTGCCGGCGTAGGCATCACGATGAACTTGTCGATCCAGACGTGGTGGCTGCCGATCTGCGACCGGTTGAAGACCAGTTCCTTCTTGAGATTGCGAAATTCGAATGTCGTCTTGGCGCGATCGACGGTGTCCAGGCGATTGCAGGGAACGAACCAGAACCGGTCGGCGGCATGGCTACCATCCTCCCATACAAACTCGATCGGAAAGAACTGATGGACATCAGGTTCGAAACTTTCGATGACGTCCTTGACCTTCGCGCTGATAAACAAAGCGTAGGCGTCGTAGAGATCCGGAATCTGGCGCTTCGGCCCTGAGAGTTCGATTTTGGTGGGGGAGGTGTGTCGCCTCGATCAGTCGGCCACAATACACGTAGTTGGGCCGAATTCGAACGCCGACATCCCGCGTGAGATCAACTGGCTGGATCTTGTCGACGTCTCCATCCCGGGCGCGAGCGATATAGCCGTAAATCTCTTCGCTCTTGTGACTGAGAAAATAGACCATGATACCCCTGAATCTCGGTGCTCTACGACTGTAGACGGGCAGGATGCTTCAGGAAGTCTTTTCAATAAGCTAAACGACTACAGTCTGGGTTGGCGTTGGACTGCGAAATGAAAAAAGGGGCGCCAGAAGCGCCCCCTTTTTGTTCGTGTACCCGTCGGTCTACTGCAGCCCGCCGCTGAGCATGTTGATGCGGTCGGTGACCTCGCGGTCGCTGGCAAAGCCGTCGTCGGCGCGCAGGCGCTGGCCAAGCAGCTTCACCATCTGCGGATTGTCGGCGAACTTGGTGTGGTTGAAGGAATCGCCACCCTTGGCGTCGGACAGGTCGACGACGATCACGCCGTACTCGGCAAGGTCGCCGGCATTTTTGTAGTCGCCGAGGCGCGGCTTGGAGCCGGCGAGCAGGCCCGAAAGCTTGAGTGCGCGGTCGTCGCCCGACGTCATCAGGAAGAACGGCTTGGTCGGCTTGCCGTAGCGGCGCATCTGGGACTTGAACACGTCGACGTCGATGTCGGGCGAGGCCAGCACCACGTCGCCGAGCTTGCCGCCGAGGTCGCGATCCCCGGTCAACGCCAGCTGGCGCAAGGCTTCCATGGTCACCCAGGTGCCCATCGAATGCGCCACGATGTCGATGCGGCGGGCACCCGATTGGGCAAGCATGCGCAGCGTCACTTCGAGCTGGTCGCGGGCCGCAGCCGCGCTCTCCTTGTCGTAGACATAGTCGGTCGTGTTGCCGCCAGAAGCCCAGGAGAACAGCACCGGCGTGCCGGTGTAGCCGCTATCATGCGCAATCTGCGTGGCGCGGTAGACGCCGGCGTCGAACGAGGTGTTGTAGCCATGCACGAACAGCATGGCGCGGCCGCCGCGCGCGGCGATGTCGGCGGTCAGAGCCTTGGAGAATTCCGGCTGTGTCTCGTAGCCGACTGCGTCGGTGGCGGTGAAGAACTTGGTCGGGTCGGCTTCCTTGCCGCTCTTGCGGCGCTCGATCTGGCCGGTCTGGTGGATCTTCGGCACGGTGACGTTGACCCGCGCGAAATTCAGCGTCGCCGAGCGGCCGCGATCGAAGACCTGCTTGTCATCGGCGGCGTGCTCGCGGGTGGACGCCACGAAAATCGCATGGTTGCCGGCGATCTCCGAAACCGGGACGTTGACGACAGCGCCCGTCAAAAGCTCGCCCGAGGGCTGGTTGATGCAGCCGGACAAAAGGAGGGCGGCAAGGGCTATGCAGTACTTCGACGGTGACACTTTTGATGATCTCTCTGACGGGCAAGGCGTGCAGCGTACCTTCCTCGGGACCGTCTGATAGTGGCGGAAGTAAGTCGGGTCCAGCCGAAAAGGACCAGCCGGGGGGAAGTCGCTCGCCGACTGTTGCCCGATTGCCGAAATTGTGGCGGAAACAAGTACTTCGGCGGCTGAGCTAGCGAACTAGCGACCCCAGAATGTCGGCGTGAAAATGACCAGAACGGCGAGGATTTCGAGACGCCCGAGCAGCATCGCCGCCGAGCAGATCCACTTGGCTGCGTCCGGCAGCGAGGAGAAGTTGCCCATCGGGCCGATGACCGGGCCGAGGCCGGGGCCGACATTGGTCAGCGAGGTCAGCGAACCGGTGACCGCCGTGATGAAGTCGAGCCCGGTGGCGCTGAGCAACACGATGGTGATGGCCCAGAGCACCATGAAAGAGGCGATGAACAGTACCACCGCGCTCTGCATCTCTGGGGCGACGGTGCGGTCGCCATAACGCACCGGCGTGACCGTGTTGGGATAGATCAGGCGGCGCAAGCCGTTCGACAGCAGTTCGAACAGGATCAGGAAGCGATAGGCCTTGATGCCGCCGGTGGTCGAGCCGGAGCAGCCGCCGAGGAAGGTTGCGACGAAGATGCAGCCGATGGCGAACGGCCCCCACAGGCTGTAGTCGTCGCTGGCAAAACCGGCCGTGGTGATGATCGACATCAGGTTGAATGTCGAATGGGTCAGTGCGGTGAAGAACGGCATGCCCATGCTGACGCGCAGGTAGATCGCGACCGCAACCGCGAAGACGACGCAGTAGCCGGCATAGACCCGGATCTGCGGATCGCGCAGCGCGTCGAGCCGGCCGCGCACCGCAAACAGGATCATGATCGAGAACGGCAGGCCGCCGATGAACATAAAGACGATGCCGGTCCACAGGATCGCGGGGTTGTCGGCGTAACGAAGGAAAGAGGTGTCGTGGGTGGAGAAGCCACCCGTCGCCACCGTCGACATGGCATGGTTGATGGCATGGAAGCCGTCCATGCCGGCAGCCACGTATGAGATCGTGCAGGCCACCACCAGCACCGTGTAGATGCCGATCAGGCTGACGGTGAAGGTCTGGAAGCGTTCGAACGGCCGGTCTTCGATGTCGGAGGATTCGATCTTGAAGTAGGACACGCCGCCGATGTTGAGGAACGGCAGTAAAAACAGGCCGAGCGCGATGACGCCGAGGCCGCCCATGAAGCTCAGCAGCGAGCGCCAGATCAGGATGCCGGGCGGGGCGCTGTCCAAGCCGTTGATGACGGTTGAGCCGGTGGTGGTGACCCCCGAGACCGACTCGAAGAACGCATCGGTGACGCTGAGATCCAGCGACGAGGTCATGAACGGCACCGCCCCGGCGATCGCCAGCGTGATCCAGAGGAAATTGACCAGAAGGAAGCCGAAACGGGTGTTGGCGGGTGGGGTGCGCCCCTGGGTGGCGAGCGCGACCGCCAGCGCCAGGCCGCCCATGAACATGGCGGTGAAGGCAAAGGACCGCCAGTCATCATTGTCGTAATAGAGGTCGACGGCCGCCGGGATCAGCATTGCGACGGATAAGTAGATGGCAAAGACCGCCGCGATGTGGATCGCGGCGCGGACGGCAATTCTGTTCACCGAGACGTATCCCCAAATGTATCGCGGCGAGCCAATGAGCCGGTTTGGAACTGACGGCAGAAGCCGGACAGTGGCTTCGCCGCGCCGAATATGCAATAGCGCGGGGGCGCGGGCCACAGCATTTGCCCGGTCGATTTCAGGAGTGCCGTTGCCATGACCAGTTTTGCCGAAAGGGTTTCGCTGGCGGCGGAGGGGGTGAGGCAGCTCTTCCCAGAAACACCGCTGCAGGAGAACGACTATCTCTCGCGCAAGACTGGCGCGCGCGTGCTGCTCAAGCGCGAAGACCTGACGCCGGTTCGGTCCTACAAGATACGCGGCGCGTTCAACTTCTTCCGCAAGGCGCTTGCCGCCGGCAACCAGGCCGAGCTGTTCGTCTGCGCCTCGGCTGGCAATCACGCCCAGGGTTTTGCCTTCGTCTGCCGGCATTTCGGCAAGAAGGGCGTGGTCTTCATGCCGGTGACGACGCCGCAGCAGAAGATCGACAAGACAAAGCTGTTCGGCGGCGAATTCGTCGAGATCAGGCTGGTCGGCGACTTCTTCGACGAGTGCTACCGCGCCGCCATCGAATTCGCCGAGGGCTCGGGCGGCCACATGGTGCCGCCCTTCGACCACAAGGACATCATCGAGGGCCAGGCAACGGTGGCACTTGAGATCGCCGCCCAGATGCCGGGCGGCAAGCTTCCCGACATCGTGCTGCTGCCGGTCGGCGGCGGTGGATTGTCGGCCGGCGTGACACGCTATTTTGCCGAGACGGGCAGCACACCGCGCTTCGTCTTCTGCGAACCGGCCGGAGCACCGAGCCTGCGCGACAGCTTGGCCACCGGCAAGCGCGTGAAGCTCGCCAAGGTCGACAATTTCGTCGATGGCGCTGCCGTCGCCGAGATCGGCCGCGAGCCGCTGCGCCTGCTCAAGGAGTTTCCGGCCGATGCGGTCAAGCTGGTGCCGGAAAACCGGCTCTGCGCCACGATGATCGAGATGCTGAATGTCGAGGGCGTGGTTCTGGAGCCGGCGGGTGCCCTGGCGATCGATGTGCTCAAGGATTTTTCGAAGAAGGAACTAAAGGGCAAGACCGTGGTGGCGGTGGTGTCGGGTGGCAATTTCGACTTCGAGCGCCTGCCCGACGTCAAGGAGCGCGCTTTGCGCTTCGAGGGGCTGAAGAAATACTTCATCATCCGCTTCCCCCAGCGCCCCGGCGCCCTGCGCGACTTTCTCGAGATCATGGGTCCCGAGGACGACATCACCCGCTTCGAGTATCTCAAGAAGTCGGCGCGCAATTTCGGCTCGGTGCTGATCGGCATCGAGACCAAGGACCGGCGCAATTTCGACCTGCTTCGCGCGCGCTTCGACGTCGAGGGCGTGCAGTACCAGGACATCACCGACAACGAGACGCTCGGCGGCTTCATCATATGAGCATGTTCGTTGCGCTGTTCTCCGGCATCAATGTCGGTGGCAATCGCATCGTCAAGATGGCTGAACTGAGGGCATTCTTCGAGGGGCTCGGTTTCACCGGTGTTGCCACCTACATCCAGAGCGGCAATGTCGTCTTCAGGACCGGGGACGGCGACGGGGCCGTACTGACCGAGCGGCTGGAAAAGGCTTTTGAAGGACGCTGGGGCTTTCGCTCGCGTATCATGGTGCGCGATGCAGCCTGGTATGAGAGGCTGGTGGCGGGGAACCCATATCCGGAGGTGGCGGAAGACCACACCAAGCTGCACGCCTACGTGCTGGAGCGCGCGCCGCTGCCTGAGGAAATTGCGCCGCTGACCGAACGCTGCACCGGGCCGGAGCGCTTCGTGGTCAAGGACGACGTGCTTTATCTGCACGCGCCCGACGGTCTCGGAAAGTCGAAGTTTGCGGAAGTCCTGCCGCGGGTTCTCAAGGTGCCAGGCACGGCGCGCAACTGGCGCACCGTGCTGACATTGCATGAGATGGCGCGCGGCGCCTGAAACTCTACCAGGTGCCGGTGTTCGGCATCGATAGCCAGGGCTCTGCCGGCGCCTTCCGCTCACCCTTCTGCAGCAGTTCGATCGAGATGCCGTCTGGCGACTTGATGAAAGCCATGTTGCCGTCGCGCGGCGGGCGATTGATGGTGACGCCCTTGTTCATCAGGTCCTGGCAGGTGGCGTAGACGTCGTCGACCTCGTAGGCGAGGTGGCCGAAGTTGCGGCCGCCCTGATAGTCTTCCGGGTCCCAGTTGTAGGTGAGCTCCAAAAGCGGGGCCTGCCGGGAGGCGCCGGCGCCTTCGTCTTCGGCGGCGGCGAGGAAGATCAGCGTAAAGCGGCCCTTCTCGTTTGTCGAACGCCGGATCTCCTTCATGCCGAACTTGTTGCAATAGAAGTCCAGCGATGCGTCGATGTCTTTGACGCGGACCATGGTGTGCAGATAGCGCATCTCGGTTCCTCAGAAAGTTCAGGGGATGTCGGGCCGATACATAGGGCGCGTGCCGCGCCCTCGGCAACCGTAGCTGTGACTTTTCTGCGGAACTGGCGCGAAGCTTGTGTCTATCTGGTGGGCAAGTCGAAAAAGGGCAGAACGGCCCTTGCGTAAGTCCAAAGTGGAAGTGTTAATCTTATGTCAAGAATCAGTAGTGGCGTTTGCAAGGAAAGGGGGCGTTCTGATGGGGGAAAAGGCCTCTCTCTTGGTGCAGAGCGGCGTAGGCCGCGAAGCTTTCGAACATGATGACATCGCTGACAGCGCTGGCCTTGTCGAGCTTTCCGGCGCCATAAAATGGTTCGACGTAGCCAAGGGCTACGGCTTCATTCTTCCCGACGGCGGTGGTGCCACCGACGTGCTCCTGCACGTCACCTGCCTGCGCCGCGACGGTTTCCAGACCGCCCTCGAAGGCGCCCGCGTGGTCTGCCTGGTCAAGCAGGGCGATCGCGGCCTGCAGGCCTTCCGCGTGCTGTCCATCGACAACTCGACCGCCGTGCACCCTGCCGAGATGCAGGAGCAGCGCACCCATGTCGCCGTGACTGCCGAAAGCGGGCTGGAGCGGGCGCTGGTCAAGTGGTTCAACCGCACCAAGGGCTTTGGTTTCCTGACGCGCGGCGAAGGCACCGAGGACATCTTCGTCCACATGGAGACGCTGCGCCGCTTTGGCGTTACTGAGCTTCGTCCGGGGCAGGTTGTGCTGGTCCGTTTCGGCAAGGGCGACAAAGGCCTTATGGCTGCCGAAATTCACCCCGATCTAGGAACCTTGCCGGTCTCGCACTAGGCTGAGACCGCCGCAGGGGAATTTATGACCAGACTTAAATCGCTATTGGCTGGCACGACCGGCGCCGCATGGTTTGCGGCAGCCGTCTTTGCCGTTTCGCTCTCCTCGGCCTCGCCAGTTCATGCCCAGCAGGCGATGGCCCTTCCGGCCGATCCCGAACCGCTGGTCGCAGTCACTGCCAAGGGCGAGGTTTCCTTCCGCATCGAGGTTGCCGACGAGCCGGGCGAACGCGCCATGGGGCTGATGCACCGCAAGGACCTTGCCGACGACCAGGGCATGCTGTTCGTCTTCGAGCAGACGCAGCCGGTAGGCTTCTGGATGAAGAACACGCCGCTGCCGCTCGACCTCGTCTTCGTCGGCCCGGACGGCAAGGTGCTCGACATCCAGCAGGGCACACCGTTTTCGGAAGCCGTCATCGCGCCTGACGAACCGGCTCGCTTCGTGCTCGAACTCAACGCCGGCACGGCGGCGAAGACCGGCATTGCCGACGGCGTCATGCTGAAGCATCGGGCGATCACCGCCGCGGCCGGCAATCCCGGCTGAGGCGAGACCTCGGCCAAAGACCATTCGGAGCGACGATGGCAATCGATCATTTTTCCCACGAAGGCTTCGGCCTGGCGTTTCTCGACCTGCCGCCGGCGAGCGGTCGCGGCGACCCGGTGCTGATGATTCATGGCTTTGCGTCAAGCCACTTCGTCAACTGGGTGTCCCCGGGTTGGTTCAAGACGCTGACCGAGGCCGGTTACCGCGCCATCGCCTTCGACAATCGCGGCCATGGCGGCTCGTCGAAGAGCTATGACGAGGCCGACTACACGCCGAGCAAGATGGCAGGCGACGCGCTGGCGCTGCTCGACCATCTCGGCATCGAGCGCGCCCATGTCATGGGCTATTCGATGGGCGCGCGCATCTCGGCCTTCCTGGCGCTCGAAGCGCCGGAGCGGGTGGCGACGCTGGTGTTCGGCGGGCTCGGCATCGGCATGGTCGACGGTGTCGGCGACTGGGATCCGATCGCCTCGGCGCTGCTGGCCGAGGATCCGGAGACGATCACCCATCGCCGCGGCAAGTCGTTCCGCGCATTCGCCGACCAGACGCGCAGCGACAAGCTGGCGCTGGCCGCCTGCATTGCAACCTCGCGCGAACTGCTGACGGAAGCCGACATGTCCCGCATCACCCAGCCGACGCTGGTGGCGGTGGGCACCACCGACGACATCGGCGGCTCGGCGGCGGAACTGGCCGCGCTGATGCCCAAGGCGGTCGCGTTCGACATCGAAGGCCGCGACCACATGCTCGCCGTCGGCGACAAGGCGTTCAAGAAGCGCGTGCTGGAGTTCCTGGAAGAAAACCCGCTCTGATTGGCTAGCCTAGCCGGCCAACGCAGCCAGCGACCGTTCCATGTTCGCGCGCGCCTGCGCCTCGAAGCGCGCCACGAAAATGTCGGTGTGGAATATGCGTGGACGTGCCAGGAAATTGCGCAGCACAGCTCCGCGGCCGGCGCGCCAGTCGGCATCGCTGACCCAGCCATATTCGCGCCTGACGGCCGCCTCGTAGGCGTCGAACGCCTCATCCGGGGCGCCTAGGATCGACAGATCCATGTCCAGCAGCAGGGCGGCATCGTTCCTTGCTGGCGCATCATCGAAGACCGGCACCTCATGTGTCGCCGTTGCCTCGATCATTGCGACGATGCGGGCGAGGCGCCGGGCGTCGATCTGACCTTTGAGCTTGTCGGCGGCAAGGGCGCCGCTCAGCGCCTCGTTGTCCTTGCGGCGGCTGTCGTAGATCGCATCGTGGAACCAGATGGCGGCCTCGACCGCCTCGGGGTCGGCGAACGTGGTGCGATGCTCTTCAAGCAGGGCGAGCAACGCCTCGATGTGGCGTATGCCGTGATAATGGCGGTCTGTCGCCTGGTAGAGTTCGGTCAGTTCTGCCCTGGTTGCAACGTCAACGAGAGACATGGCGTCAGCGCCCCTTGAACATCGGTGTGCGCCGCGCGGCGAAGGCGGCCCGGCCCTCGGCATAGTCGTCGCTCAGGAAGGTGGCATCGCCAGCGGCCTGGGCAAGGGCGGCCTCCTCTGCATCGTGGCTCAGTGCCGCGCGGATGGCGGCCCTCGAGGCGCGGACCGAAAGCGGCGCGTTTTCGGCAATGGTGCGGGCGATCTCGCCGATGCGCGCGTCGAAACGTTCGGCTTCGACGATTTCGAGCAGGAAACCCGCCGAAAGCGCTGCCCGTGCGTCGATGCGCCCGGCGGTGTAGGTGAGATAGCGCGCCATCTGCGGCCCGGCGGCCCAGACGATGTCTCCCATGGCGTCCTGCGGATAGGCGAGGCCGAGGCGCGCGGCAGGCACGGCGAACTGTGCATCAGCCGTGGCGATGCGCAGGTCGCAGGCGGCGGCAAGGCCGAACCCGCCGCCGAAGCAGATGCCGCGGATCGCCGCGATGACCGGAACGGTGCAGTTGCGCAGGGCGGCGAAGGCCGCAGAGTTGGTCGCCTCATAGGCGCGCGCGCTTGTCGCGTCGCCGCGCAGGGTGTCGAACTCGCCGATGTCGGCGCCGGCGGAAAAATCGTCGCCCATGCCGCGCAGGACGATGACCCTGACGTCGGGATCGGCCGAAAGGATGTTCGCGCGCGCGGCCAGATCGACCCACATCGCCTGTGTGACGGCGTTCTTGCGCGCCGGGCGGTTGATGACGACGGTCGCCACGCCATCGCTCGTTGAGAGCAGCAAGGGTTCAGTTTCCATGGCGCCTTGAATATCCGTGAACCAAATCCATCTGAACGAGCACTAAGGAAAATTGAGTTCAATCGTGCTAGCATGTGGCTTATATGTCCGACGCGGCATTGCACAAGCCGGCAGTGAACGGAGACGTCGATGAACACCATATCCGCAGCGCGCCACGGCGCGCTGAAGCCGGTCGATCCGATTTGGCAGTCGGTGCGCGACGAGGCGGCTGACGCTGTCGCGGGCGACCCGCTGCTGGCGGCTTTCCTGTATGCCACGATCCTCAACCAGGACACGCTTGAGGAGGCGGTGATCCATCGCCTGGCCGAGCGGCTGGCGCATCAGGATCTCGGCGCCGACCTCATCCGCCAGACATTCTATGCCATGCTTGAGGACAGCCCTGACTGGAGCGACACCGTTCGCACCGACATCCAGGCCTATTACGATCGCGACCCGGCCTGCGACCGCTACCTGATGCCGGTGCTGTACTTCAAGGGATTCCACGCCATCCAGACGCATCGCTTGGCGCACTGGCTGTGGAACCGTGGCCGCAAGGATTTTGCGCTCTATTTGCAGAGCCGCTCGTCCTCGGTCTTCCAGACCGACATCAATCCGGCCGCGCGCATGGGCAAGGGCATCTTCATCGACCATGCCACCGGCCTCGTCGTCGGCGAAACCGCTGTCATCGAGGACGACGTCTCGATCCTGCATGGCGTGACGCTCGGCGGCACCGGCAAGGCCGGCGGCGACCGCCATCCCAAGATCCGCTACGGCGTGCTGATCGGCGCCGGCGCCAAGATTCTCGGCAACATCGAGGTCGGCCATTGCTCGAAGATCGCGGCTGGCTCGGTGGTGCTGTCGCCCGTTCCGCACAACAAGACGGTCGCCGGTGTGCCCGCGCGCGTTGTCGGCGAAACCGGCTGCGACCGTCCGTCGAGCCAGATGGACCAGCTCCTGCCGTCGCAGACCATGGATCACGTCGTCAGCTTCGATATCTGAGGCTGGACGCCGGCGCCCTTGACGGGCGCCGCGCGCGATTTGCGCGGGGGTAAGCCAAGCCTTGCCTTTACAGGGCCATGCTTTGCGTGTCAGAAGCGCGTCTCTTAACGACAAGCCGGAGAAGCCAGTTGAAGCCGGAAGAAATCCGAAAACTCGACGCCTATTTCAAGCGCCAGTTCCAGAACCCCACGCTTCAGGTCAAGGCGCGTCCGCGCAAGGACGACTCGGCCGAAGTCTATATCGGTGACGAGTTCCTTGGCATCGTCTTCAAGGACGAAGACGATGGCGATTACAATTTCTCGATGGCGATCCTCGACATCGACCTGGCCTGATTATTGATCAAGCCTGACGCCGCGCGCTCCGCGCGTGGCGTCATTCCACGTGCAGCATGGCATTGGCCTTGGCGACGACCGCCGCATCCAGCGCACGCCAGTCTCCCAAAAGCTCCCGCGGAAACCTGTAGGTCATGCTCAGGCCGTTGCCGACGAAGACGTCGCGCTCGCAGGGTGCCAGGGATTCGTCGGCTTCGGTACCATTGAGGCAGCGGGCGACAAAGGCCGGTTCGCCGCTGCGCGCGGCAACCGCCAGCACCTCGTTGAGATAACCTGAAGTTTCGCTGAAACCGAACAGCGTCATGCCCTCGGGGCCGGGCACGCCGGGCTTGACGGTGAGTGCGTTGTAGATCGGTGCGAGACGACCGCTCATGTCGCGCGTCATCACGCGCGGCTCGAGGCTCATGAAGATGATGTGCTTGTTGCCGTCGAGATTGTTGAAGGCTAGGCGCGCGGCCTCGCTGTAGCCGTCCAGTTCGGGCCAACGCAGATAAAGGTCCAGGCGGCCGGCAACGCCGTCGCGCCGGGCCTTTTCGAAGCGGATCGTGTTGGCGGGGGCTGCGACGACGTCGTTGCCGATGACGACCTCGCGCGTCGTCGTGTCGTCGGTGTAGCCGGCCATGGCGATGGTGTGGCCGAACCAGCGGCCGCCGAAGCTGATCGCCAGCGACAGCGCGGCCAGCACGGCGAAGCCACAGAAGACCTTCATCATCAACGCCGAATCGACGATTTCGAAACCGGAGCTTTCAGCTGCCTCTTGTTTCATTCGTCGTCTCCAGGGTGCCGGCCGTCCGGATCTGTCCGGTTGGATGCCGCCGCGACCGGGTCGCAAGTCTTGCCATCCATGGGCCTATATCCATCCGACATTGCGCGAGCATGGTTAACGACGCGTTAAGCGGCTTCGCGCGCTTGCCTTGCAGCCGCTCCCTAAATAGTTTGCGCGCCACCAACGAATGAGGATTGTGACGATGCCGCTTTACGCACTCGACGGGGTCGAGCCGCAGTTCGAGGATCGCGCCAGCAATTGGATCGCGCCGGATGCTGCGGTGGTCGGCGATGTCAGGATCGGGCGCGATGTCGGCATCTGGTTCGGCGCGGCCATTCGCGGCGACCGCGAGACGATAACCATCGGCGCGCGCTCCAATGTCCAGGAGCATACTGTGATGCACACCGATCCGGGCTTTCCGCTGACCATCGGCGAGGGATGCACCGTCGGTCACCGCGCCATCCTGCATGGGTGCATCATTGGCGACAATTCTTTGATCGGCATGGGCGCGATCGTGCTCAATGGCGCGAAGATCGGCAGCAACTGCCTGGTCGGCGCCGGCGCGCTGGTCACCGAGGGCAAGGAATTTCCGGATAATTCGCTGATCGTCGGCTCGCCGGCCAAGGTGATCCGCACGCTCGACGATGCCGCGGCCCAGCGGCTGCGAAAGTCTGCGGACGACTATGTCGCCAACCAGCGTCGCTTCGACGCCGGCCTCAAGAAGATCGCGGACTAGGCTAGGTAGCCAGCGGCGAAGGACACTACGAGCAGCACAGCTACCGAAAGCGCAAACTTCCATGGTTTGCGACTGCGGGGGATATAGCCAATCCGATCCTCGGCTCGGAATTCATCGGGTGATCTGAGCCGCTTTTTCAGCTCTACGGCGGTGCCCCGAGACATCTTGACTATCCGGTTACAGCAAAAAGGCGGAGCCGGCCCGGGGACTTGGGCCGGCTCCTAGACCCGGTCGTTGGGGACGGGGAGGGTGGGGACGCGACCGGGTTTCTCGCCGAAGCCTAGCGAACCGACGCGACAGCGTCGGCGCGGCCATCGTTGATGGCAATCCAGACGCCCGAATTTCGCTCGGACTGGCGCTTCAGATAGGTGTATGGCGTCTCGTTCCAGGCCATGACCTGGGTGTCGAGATTGTCGAGGACGAACTCGCCGAGGCTGGTACGCACGGTCAGCACGGCGTGGCCCTCGCCATTCGGCTGGCGCACGACGGTGACCAGCAGGTTGCCGGCCGGCACGCCCAAGGCCATCAGGCGGCGGCGCTTCTCCAGGACATAGTCTTCGCAGTCGCCAGCGCCGGTGGTCGGGTATGACCAGACCTCTTCCTGGCCCCACATTTCCATGTCGGTGCGCGGAGCGACCGCAGTGTTGACCTCGTCGTTGATCGCGACGATTTCTTTCCACAGGCTGCGCGTCAGCTCGACGGGGGCCTTGCTGGCGGTCTTTTCATTGCACTCGATCGGCGAGCGCTTGCACAGCTCATAGTGTCCGACAGGCTGCGTGGTACGGCCGTTGGTCTGCATGGCCACCGGTGCGGCAAGCGCGCTACCGATGGCGCTGGCTTGAAGTGTCGCAGCCAGAAGCAGAAGCCATCCCCGACGCTTGATCATTTTTTAGTCTCCCCGTTTGAGGGGACAATGACAGGGTCGGATTTATTTCACGCAAAGCAACGAAGTAGATGTTGAGTAAAAACAGGAGAGAACTCTTATAAACAAAGAAGAGAATAAGAATAAAATTTGCAGAAAATTTGATTATAATTTTATCGATGTGGCATGGCTGTTGGTTTGCCGCACAATTGTTTGGCCGTTCGGGGGGCTGGAGGGACCCGAGGATGAAACAGCGGCTGGCGGGGTTGCGCAGCCGCGTTCTGGTGCGCGGATGTGCTCACGTTTTGGCTTTTGTGGAAGTGCTTGCTCACCGAGCTGCCATGCCGGCGCCGGAGGGTGCAGTACGGCTTTAGTCGGGGCCGAACGTAAATAGCCTGACCTCCGACCAGGTCAGGCAAAATCCTATTGTCTGGAAAGGCGGCAGTCGGCCGTCAGGTGCGCGGCCGGTTGAACTCGGTGTCGAGCGATTCGGGGCGCTGGACGACGGCGAATTCGATGGCGACGCCGTCCTCGAAATGGCGGACGATCTGGCCGCGCATCGTTCCCAGCGTTACCTGGACGCCGATCGCCGGCTTGACCTCGATCTCGATGGCCGCGCCTGAAAGCGACAGGTCGATGATGCGGCAGGGATACTGGCGGCCGTCGATGAGCTGCAGCACGCTGACCGGGTTGCGCGGCGCCACGCGTTCGTGGCGGCGGTCCTCGGGCAGGTCGAGCTCATGCTTGTTGGCGAGCCAGGTGAGCTGGGCTGCCAGCTTGTCCTTCTTGCGGTCCGAGGCAATGACCGTCATGGCAAAGCCATCCGGCAAGGTGCGGGTGACGACGCCTTCGACGCGGCCGATGTGATCGATATAGGCGATGACCTTTTCGCCAGGCATACCCGAACGGTCGGAGCGGAAGGCGACGTTGCCGGGCGACATGTCGACCACCTGGCCGGCATGCTCGGTGCGATCCTCGAGCATGAAACGGCCATAGATCTTCACGCGGACGCGCTGGAAATTCCGCCGCTCCGCCCGTGACGGCGCGTAGTCCATCGCCGCTGGCCTCATGCTAACCTCATATCCGCAGGCTCCCATCGAACAGCATCGGAGAGCTATCTCGGAAAAATACCGCCGGAGAGGTTAACAAAACGCGTAGTTTTCTACCCTTGCGTCAGGTTGCGGGCGCTATTCCTCGCGTCCGCCTTCGAGAACGAACAGATGGCGGATGCGGCGGGCGCCGTCGAGCGGGTTCGGCTCGCCCTCCAGCGCCGAGGCGCTCGGCGCGAGCGACGGCACGGTGACGGCCGGGCGGTTCTTGAGGAACATCGGCTCGAGGTCGGGATCGACGACGCGCACGCTTTCGATCGAGGCGTCGGTGAGCGGGTCGGAACCGAGCCAGAACGGCCGCTCGACGCTCGACAGGACGCCCAGGCTGCGTGGGTTCTCTATGCCGCCGTCGAGCGGCAAGAGCAGCATCTCGAAGGTCGTGGCGCGCCGGCTGGACGTGAAGCCCTCGAAAGTGATGACGACCACCGACTTTTGCTGGAACACGCCATAGGCGAGCCGGGCCATCAGCCGCTGGTCCTTCTGGCGCCACAGCGAGGGGAAGGAAAAGCCCTTGAGCTCGCGGCCGAAGGTGGCGCAGAGCCGGGTGCCGGCGAGGCGGAAGACGGCTTCGCCGCGGGCGTCGCGTTCGAGGATGAAAGTGTCGGCAAGCAGGCCCTTGATGTCGGCCGGTTCGACCTCCGTGCGTTTGGGTGCGGGTCTGCCGTCGCGAAGGCGGTTCCAGTATTGGAACAGTGCCAGCGATCCTTTCTGTTTCATATTGCTCCGCTCCGAGCGCTTCTGTGCCTGATGTGCCATCCGAGGACAGAATCGCTTCAATCTTGAGGACTACATGAGGCGCGGAGCAGGACGCGTGCCAGTCACAGTAACAGTTGTTAACGCTTGGGGGTCGGTAAGGTTAACAAAGGGTTTACGTTGCCGGGTCGGGCCATCCGTGAGATGTTCAAGTCACTCCATGAAGTGGCCGCTCAGGCGCGGCCAGCAGCACTTCAGTCAAAGTTTATTGGGGACGGGCAGGGGGGCTCGACCAGCCGTCCAGGGGAAACCTTGGGCGGCTTTCTTTTTTGCGCTTTCAGTCCGGCTGTTCTAGATGGGGACCGGGCGCCATCGGCCCGACGACACCGGACCAGAGGCGCATGAGCGAACAGCCCAATCCCATCGACAATGCCCGCGACACGGACGAGCCGCTGCCGCCGCAGCGCGAACCGGTGTTCAACCTGCCGGCCATCGTCGTTGCCGTCATCGGCGCCTGCGTCGCCATTCACCTGGTGCGTGTCTATCTGCTCAGCCTCGACCAGGACCTGTGGCTGCTGGTCCGCGCAGCTTTCATCCCGATCCGCTATTCGGGGCAGTTTGATATCGATATCTATGCTTTTACGACGCCGCTGACCTACGCATTCCTGCATGGCGGCTTTGCCCATCTGATCATCAACATGGTGTGGCTGGCGGCTTTCGGCTCGCCCTTGGCGAACCGGCTCGGCGTCTTGCGGTTCTGTCTCTTCTTTGCAGCGACCACGCTCGCTGCCGTGGCGTTGCACTACGTGCTTCACCCTCTCGATCAGGCGCCGCTGGTCGGTGCGTCCGGTGCCATTTCGGGCATGATGGGTGCGGCAGCCCGCTTCAGCTTCCAGATCGACCGTTCACATGGCAAGCCCGCCTTCGCCGGGGCGCCGCTGCCGATCCGCGATGTGTTCCGTTCGCGCGCGACGGTGACGTTCCTGGCGGTCTGGATGGTGGTCAACCTGGTCACCGGGCTGGTCGGTCTTGCCCCCGGCGACAACAGCCAGATTGCCTGGGAGGCCCATATCGGCGGGTTCCTGGCGGGGTTCCTCGGCATCCGGTTTTTCGACCGCAGACCAAAATACGCCTGAGCGCGTTGTACTTGAAATGCTGACTAATGCAGAGCACCATGCACTTGGCTCCGTGGGCCGCATGGAGTGTTTGCGCAGACCGACAGCAGCAGGAGGACCCGATGACAGTGAAGGCTATTCTGGAACGGAAGGGCCACGACGTTTTTACCATTGGGCCCAACGTGCAGTTGTCGGAGGCAGTCAGCATCCTGGCCGAGCATCGCATCGGCGCCCTTGTCGTGACCAACGGCGACCGCAAGATCGTCGGCATCCTGTCGGAGCGCGACGTGGTCCGTATCATCGGCAAGGAAGGTGGCGCCGCCCTTGAAAAGACGGTGCGCGAGGTGATGACCCCCAAGGTCAAGATCTGCAACGAAAACCACACCGTCAACCAGGTCATGGAGATCATGACCGTCGGCCGCTTCCGCCATCTGCCCGTCGAGCGCGACGGCTATCTCTACGGCATCGTCTCGATCGGCGACGTCGTCAAGCGCCGCATCGAGGATGTCGAGCGTGAGGCGGAGGAGATCAAGGCCTATATCGCCACCGCCTGACGCGGCTGGGCGATGCGCCGGACCCGCAAAGTGCGGACCCGGCGTCGCTGGCACTACCTGTTGTCGAGTTCGGAGCGGACGAGTTTGAGCCCTCGCTTGGTGATGCGGTAAGGCCCGCCTTGCGACGACGCGACCGCCCGTTTCCGCTTCAGCTTCCTGAAAAGTTCGAGATCAAAGCCCGGATAGCGCCAGCCGTCGCGGGTGAGGCAGATCACGGCCTCGATCTTCCTGTTGTCGTCTTTCTCGATTTCGATCCGCCCGCCCTGGGCGAGCAGGTGCAGGATGCGCTGCTCTATGCGCGATATGTCCATGTGTGGATGAGTCCCGGAAAACCTGGCCGGACAGCCCGTGGGCCGCACAGCCAAAACAAAAAGCCGCCGCCGCGAATACTCACGGCACGGGGTTTCTGGTTTTCACGCCCCGCCTTCAGCTGAAGGTCGGGGCCTTAACGGGACTCAGACGAGTTAAACATCCACACTCCATCGGGATAGGAGCTATATAGCCAGACCGTCCTCAGGATGCCAGCCAGGGCGCGGCTTTGTCGCCTAATGGGCAGGCGACAGTTGCAACGCGGCAACGATTGATCTAGCGAAACGGGACGATTTGTCGTTCGCCGACAGGCGACAAAACAGACACGGACGTATTCGGATTACCATGACCCTCATCGACACCCGCACGCCCGACGCCAAGCGCTTCATCCCCGGTGCCACCGGTGACTGGGAAGTCATCATCGGCCTGGAGGTCCATGCCCAGGTGACGTCGGAAGCGAAACTCTTTTCCGGCGCCTCGACGGCGTTCGGCGCCGAGCCCAACGCCAATGTCAGCCTCGTCGACGCGGCGATGCCCGGCATGCTGCCCGTCATCAACGAGGAATGCGTGCGCCAGGCGATCCGCACCGGCCTCGGCCTGAAGGCGCAAATCAACCTGAAGTCGGTCTTCGACCGGAAGAACTATTTCTATCCGGACCTCCCGCAGGGCTACCAGATCTCGCAGTTCAAGCAGCCGATCGTCGGTGAGGGCACGATGACCATCTCGGTCGGCCCCGACCGCAAGGGCGAGTTCGAGGACATCGAGATCGGCATCGAGCGCCTGCATCTCGAGCAGGACGCGGGCAAGTCGATCCACGACCAGCACCCGACGATGTCTTATGTCGATCTAAACCGCTCGGGCGTGGCGCTGATGGAGATCGTCTCCAAGCCCGACATGCGCTCGGCCGACGAGGCCAAGGCCTATGTCACCAAGCTGCGCACCATCGTGCGTTATCTCGGCACCTGCGACGGCAACATGGACGAAGGCTCGATGCGCGCCGACGTCAACGTCTCGGTGCGTCGTCCCGGCGGCGAGTTCGGTACCCGCTGTGAGATCAAGAACGTCAACTCGATCCGTTTCGTCGGCCAGGCCATCGAATACGAGGCGCGGCGCCAGATCGCCATTCTCGAAGACGGCGGCAAGATCGACCAGGAAACCCGCCTGTTCGATCCTAACAAGGGCGAGACGCGCTCGATGCGCTCCAAGGAAGAGGCGCACGACTACCGCTACTTCCCCGATCCGGACCTTCTGCCGCTCGAATTCGACCAAGCCTATGTCGATGCGCTCGCCAAGGAAATCGTCGAACTGCCCGACGACAAGAAGGATCGGCTGGTCAAGTCGCTCGGCCTGTCGGTCTACGACGCCTCGATCCTGGTCTCGGAAAAGTCGATCGCCGACTATTTCGAGAAGGTCGCGACCGGCCGCGACGGCAAGCTTGCCGCCAACTGGGTCATCAACGATCTGCTCGGCGCGCTGAACAAGGCCGGCAAGGACATTGAAAATGCCCCTGTGACGCCCGACCAGCTCGGTGCGGTCATCGACCTGATCAAGGAAGGCACTATCTCCGGCAAGATCGCCAAGGACCTCTTCGAGATCGTCTGGAACGAGGGTGGCGACCCGCGCGAACTGGTCGAAAGCCGCGGCATGAAGCAGGTCACCGACACCGGCGCCATCGAAAAGGCCGTCGACGACGTCATTGCCGCCAACCCCGACAAGGCCGACCAGGCCCGCGCCAAGCCGACCATGGCCGGCTGGTTCGTCGGCCAGGTGATGAAGGCGACGGGTGGCAAGGCCAACCCGCAGGCCGTCAACGACCTGGTCAAGGCCAAGCTCGGCATCGAGGAATAGAGATGTTCGTACGCACGGCGAGCGAGCGCGACCTCGAGACGGTCAAGGCGCTGCTCGCCGAGACGTGGCACGCGACCTACGATGCCATCTACGGCGTCGATCGGGTCAACGAGATCACCGGCGAGTGGCATTCGCTGGCTTCGCTCAAGGCGCGGCTGACAAGGCCGCATTCCGAGTTCCTGGTTGCGGACGACGGCAAGCAGATCGGTGGCATGGCATATGCTGCGGCGACCAGCGATCCAAAGGTGGTGGTGCTCCATCAGCTATATGTGCGCCCGGCAAATCAGGGCGCCGGCATTGGCCGCAGCTTGCTCGAAGAGATCGAGCAGAGCTTTCCCGAGGCGCGGACTTTGCGTCTCGAAGTGGAGGAGGCGAATGCCGGCGCCATTGCCTTCTACGGGGCAAATGGTTTCGTGCATGCGGGCGCGACCGCCAATTGCGGTGCCGACCAGTCCGGCATTCCGGCGCTGATCTTCGAGAAGACGCTGGGCTGAGGCAGGCCAGGTTTAGCTGGCCGATATCTCGATATTGTCGATGAGGCGTGTCTTGCCGAGGCGGGCAGCGACCAAAACGCGGCCGTCGCGGTCCTTCCGCCATGGCGCCAGCATCACGCTTTCCCGCGCCTCGACATAGTCGACGACGTCGAAGCCGGCATCGAGGATCTGCTGGCGCGCGGCAGCCATGGTCGCCTGCTCGTTGGCGCCTGACCGAAGCAGCGACGCTGCCTTGCGCAGCACCTTGTTGAGCTTGCGCGCGATGTCGAGTTCCGCCGCGTCGAGATAGGCATTGCGTGACGACATGGCGAGGCCTTCGGCGTCGCGGATCGTCGGCGAGCCCAGGACCTCCACCGGCAGGTCGAGGTCGCGGCACAGCTTCTTGACCACGCAGAGTTGCTGATAGTCCTTCTCGCCAAACACGGCGAGGTCGGGTGCCGCCTGGATGAACAGCTTGGCGACGACTGTGGCCACGCCGTCGAAAAAGGCCGGGCGGAAGGCCGTTTCAAGACCGGCCGACGGGCCAGCGACCGAGATCGAAGTGGCAAAGCCTTGCGGGTAGACTTCGTCGACGCCGGGCGTGAAGGCGAGGTGGACGCCTGCCTGCTTCAGCTTGTCGAGGTCGAGCACCAGCTGGCGCGGGTACTTGTCGAGGTCTTCGGTCGGTGCGAACTGGCGCGGATTGACGAAGATCGAGACGACGCAGCGGTCGGCGCGCTCAAGGGCCGCGCGCATCAGCGAGACGTGGCCGTCATGCAGCGCGCCCATGGTCGGCACCAGCGCGACTTTCAGGCCCTCGGCACGCCACGCCTGCACTTGCGCGCGCAGGGCGGCAATGGTTTCGACGACAACGGTCATGCCTTGTCCTTGCTCAGTGAAAACAGGTGCTCGGGTCCGGGGAAGGCGCGGCTTCGGACGTCCCGCGCGTAGTCCTCGGCGGCCTTGGAGACCGTGTCCCGCAGCAGCGCATATTCCTTGACGAATTTCGGTACCCTGTCGACGGTGAGGCCGATGGCGTCGTCGATGACCAGGATCTGGCCGTCGCATTGAGCGCTGGCACCGATGCCTATGGTGGGGATGGCGATGCGTCGCGTGATTTCGGCGGCCACGGGCTCTACAGTGCCCTCTATGACGACCGAGAATGCGCCGGCGGCCTCGACTGCCTTGGCGTCGGTGTAGAGCAACTCGGCATTGGCTTCGGAGCGGCCCTTGATCTTGTAGCCGCCTTCCTTCTCGACCGACTGCGGCAACAGGCCGATATGGCCCATGACGGGGATGCCGGCGACGACGATGGCGGCGATCTGCGCTGCGATGGCTACGCCGCCTTCGAGCTTGACTGCATGGCAGCCGGTCTCGCGCACGATGCGCTGGGCACAGGCGACGGCGTTTTCGACCGTGTCCTCGTAGCTGCCGACGGGCATGTCGACGACGACACAGGCGCGGCTTGAACCGCGCATGACCGCCTGGCCGTGGGCGATCATCATGTCCATCGTCGCGCCGAGTGTCGTCGGGTGGCCGTGCAACACCATGGCGACACTGTCGCCGACGAGTTGCAGGTCGACATGCGGGTCGAGCAGGCGGGCGATCGGATAGGTGTAGGCGGTGAGGCAGACGATGGGTTCGCCGCCCTTGCGGGCCGACAGCTCGGCAGGCGTGATGCGGCTGGCAGCCACAGGCGCGTCAGAAGCCATGTCTTTTCCTCCCTCGACCGGTGCCGGCCTAAGCCAGTCCGTGAGCCCGCATTGGGCCAGAGTCCATTACGGACCGGCTAATATTTTTGCAAGTGCGAGATCAAGCCGTGAGCAAGTGCGAGATGAGGCCGTCGTCACGCCAGGTTGCGAGCGGCTTCCTCCTGCGCCAACCTGCGGATGTAGACGGCGAATTCGGGGTCTTCGCCGGGCAGCAACTGGGGTAGGGCGTTACGGAAATCCTCGCGCCGGCACCATTCGCGCATGAAATCCTCCCAGGATGCCCAACGCCGCTGCCGGCGCTCCGGCATGTCTGGCTCGTAGGCCACGAGATAGGCACGCTCGAACAACGCGATGAGGATGGCGAACATCGCCAGGAGCCGGTCGCGCTGCTCGTCGTTCAGGCCGACGGTAGCCTTTTCGGACTGCAGCCGAAGGTCGGAGTGCTGGAGCGACAGCTTGAGGAAGTTGGTGTAGCCGTCGGAGAGCATCTGGTAGATCTCTTCCTCCTCATTGACCCTTTCCTTGCGCTGTTCGAAGACGAAGATGAAGATAGCCAGTGGCAGGCCGAAGATCGTCACCAGCATGCTCAGCATTTCAAGGATTTGCATGAAGGGCATTTGTCGCATCCCATCCGACGCCTGGGACGAACAGTAGGTTGTGATTGATCGCCTGCCAATCGTCGCAGGAGGCAAGTTGGGTGTTCTAAACTCTTGCCTTCGCGCCAGCCTGACGCCATAAGCAGGAGACTTTCGACGCGCCTGCCGCGAGGATCCGATGAAGAAATTCCTTGTCCAGTTTTTCACTTGGTGGAACGGCCAGACCCTTGGCACCCGCTTCCACACCTGGCGCAAAGGCACCAAGGTGGGCCAGGACGAATTCGGCAACGTCTACTATGAAGGCGGCAAGGATTCCGAGGGCCGCACGCGCCGCTGGGTGATCTACAACGGCGTGTCGGAAGCGTCGATGATTCCGCCCGGCTGGCACGGCTGGATGCATCACCGCGTCGACGTGGCGCCGCCGAGCGACAACTACATTCCGCGCGAGTGGCAGAAGGGGCATCAGCCCAATCTTACCGGCACCTCCGGCGCATACCGTCCCAAGGGTTCGGTGCTCGGCAACACGCATCGCCCGCAGGTTACCGGCGACTACGACGCCTGGACGCCCGGCTCGTAAGACGACAGCTCTTCGGCGCGGACATTTGTCGCCACAATTGGCGGCTAACTGCTTGCCCATTGGTGTCAGGCGTTTAGCCTTGGCGCATGGGAATCACCGAGTGCAGAACACTCCGGGCGCAACGGCGGTAACGACTGTATGACACTTCCTGGCCGGGTTCCGTCGAGCGGACGATCGAAGGCGAAAGCCCTGCTTGCTGCTGTCGCGCTGTGCGCCGGCCTTGGCCAGGCGACGGCCCAGGACAGCATCCAGCGCCTGCCGCTCGAAGAGCAGGTCCAGCAGGGCGACGATCTCCCGGCCATCGATCTCGAGCCTTTGCCCGGCGAAGCCCAGCCTGCCCCGAGCGATCCTCAGCCGGCGCCGCAGGCCGCAGCCCAACCGCAGCGCATCAAGAATCCGATCGCCGAGTTCGCCGGCATCGACAAGATCACCGGCCGCATCATCACTTTCGACGTCTATGTCAACGAGACCGTGCAGTTCGGCGCGCTGCAGGTGACGCCGCGCGTCTGCTATTCCAGGCCGGAGAACGAGGAGCCGAAGACGGACTCGTTCGTCGAAGTCGACGAGATCACGCTCGACCGCAAGATCAGGCGCATCTTCACCGGCTGGATGTTCGCCGAAAGCCCTGGCCTGAACGCCGTCGAGCACGCCGTCTATGACGTCTGGCTGAAGGCCTGCAAGCGCAAGTCGGACGTGCCGGCGCCGGAAGCCGCCAAGACCAACTGATCTCTATCGGAACCGCATCCACCGCCCGGCGTTTGTCGTCACGAGCAACGCCAGCGGAGGATCATGCTGTGATGACCGTTAACCGTGACGAACTCCTCGAACTCGAGCGGGAATTCTGGACCGGCGATGAGCAGTTCTTTGCCGAAAACGCCGACCGGGAGTGCCTCGTCGCATTTCCCGAGATGGCTTGCGTGATGAGCAATGCCGATCTGGCCGCCACCGCCAAGAAACCCAATCGCTGGCGAAACCTCGAGATCAAGCTGCAAGGCATCGTCGAGCCGGGCAGCGACATCGTCGTGCTGACCTATGAGGCCAAGGCCGTCCGCGAGAACGGGGAGCCGTATTCGGCGCTTGTCAGCACCGGCTACGTCCATCGCCTGCAAGGCTGGAAAATGATGTTCCACGCCCATGCGCCGCTCCAGCCGGAAGGCAGCAAGGCCAGGAACTAGCGCTTCAGGGAGCGAAATTGGCTTCGCCGACCAGCGCCTTGGCCAGCAGCTTCTCGTATTTGTCGCGCGGCACGTCGACCGCGCCGAAGCGCTTGAGATGGTCGGTGGTGAACTGCGTGTCGAGCAGCAGGAAGCCGCGTTGCTGGAGCCGTTCGACCAGGCGGACGAGGCAGACCTTCGATGCATCTTTCTCGCGCGAGAACATGCTTTCGCCGAAGAAGGCGCGACCCAGCGACACGCCATAGAGACCGCCGGCCAACTGCCCGTCGCGCCATGCCTCAACCGAGTGCGCATGGCCGATGCGGTGGAGATGGGTGTAGGCTTCGCGGATCGGTGCGTTGATCCAGGTCGACAGGCGCCCGGCGCGCCGTTCGGCGCAGGCATCGATCGTCGCTTCGAAGTCGCTGTCGAAACGGACTTCGAAATGCCCCTGCCGGATGGTCTTGGCAAGGCTGTGCGGTACGTGGAAGCTGTCGAAGGGGATGATGCCGCGCGTCTCGGGCCGGACCCAGAAGACCTCCGGATCCGACGCGCTTTCGGCCATGGGAAAGACGCCCGACGCATAGGCCTTCAACAGAAGGTCCGTGGGAATGCTGTAGCCGGGCGCATAAGGGCGGGTCATGCGCCCCCCAGCCTACTCGCCTTTGGCGAGATGTTTTTCCAGCCAGTGGATGTCGTAGTCGCCATTTGCAATGTCAGGGTTGCCAACGAGCTCACGGAACAGCGGCAACGTCGTCTTGATACCATCTACCACGAATTCGTCGAGCGCGCGCCGCAGACGCATCATGCATTCGACGCGATTGCGGCCGTGCACGATGAGCTTGCCGATCAGGCTGTCATAGTAGGGCGGGATGCGATAGCCGGAATAGACGCCCGAATCGACGCGGATGCCGAGGCCGCCCGGGGTGTGGAAATGCGTGATCGTGCCGGGCGAGGGCACGAACGTGCGCGGATCCTCGGCGTTGATCCGGCATTCGATAGCATGGCCGTGGAAGCGGATGTCGTCCTGCGTGACAGACAGGCCGCCGCCGGAAGCGACGCGGATCTGCTCGTGCACGAGGTCGATACCGGTGATCGCTTCGGTGATCGTATGCTCGACCTGGAGGCGGGTGTTCATTTCGATGAAATAGAACTCGCCGTTCTCGTAGAGGAACTCGATCGTACCTGCGCCGGAATAGCCGAGGTTAGCTACCGCATTGGCGCAGATGTCCCCGATGCGCGAGCGCTCCTCGGCGTTGAGGGCGGGCGAATTGGCTTCTTCCCAGACCTTCTGGTGGCGGCGTTGCAGCGAGCAGTCGCGCTCGCCGAGATGGACGCCCTTGCCGGCGCCGTCGCCGAAGATCTGGACTTCGATATGGCGCGGCTTCTGCAGGTACTTCTCGATGTAGACGGCGTCGTCGCCGAAGGCTGCGCCCGCTTCGGTGCGTGCAGTCTGCAGCGCGACCTCGAGGTCCGCCTCGGTGAGGGCAACCTTCATCCCGCGACCGCCGCCGCCGGCGGAGGCCTTGATGATGACCGGATAGCCGATCTCGGCGGCCACCCGCTTGGCTTCCTTCTCGTCGCTGACAGCGCCTTCCGAGCCGGGAACGACCGGAATGCCCAGGCGCTTGGCGGTGCGCTTGGCCTCGATCTTGTCGCCCATGATGCGGATATGGTCGCCCGAGGGCCCGATGAAGGTGATGTTGTGGGCGGCCAGGATGTCGGCGAACTTGGCGTTTTCCGACAGGAAGCCGTAGCCAGGATGGACGGCGTCCGCCCCGGTGATCTCGCATGCCGCGACGATCTGATGGATGTTGAGATAGCTGTCGCGCGAAGGCGGCGGGCCGATGCAGACGCTTTCGTCGGCAAGCCGCACATGCATGGCGTCGGCATCTGCGGTGGAGTGAACAGCAACCGTCTGGATGCCGAGCTCCTTGGCCGCGCGGAGCACTCTCAGCGCGATTTCGCCGCGGTTGGCGATCAGGATTTTCTGGAACATTGCGCGCAGCCTTCCGGCTTACTCGACGACGACGAGCGGCATGCCGTATTCGACAGGCTGCGCGTCTTCAATCAGGATCGCTGTGACGGTGCCGGAGCGCGGCGCGGGAATCTGGTTCATCGTCTTCATGGCTTCGATGATCAGCAGCGTCTGGCCTTCCTTGACCACCGAGCCAACCTCGATGAACGGCTTGGCATCCGGCGAAGGTGCCAGATAGGCAGTGCCGACCATCGGCGAGGGCACGGCGTTCTTGGAGATGTCGACGACCGCGGGTGCGGCGACCGCGACCGGCGTCGAATTCACAGCTGCCGGCGCTGCCATGACCGGGGCCGCCACCGCATGCACGGCCTGCGTCTGGCGCGAGACGCGCACCTTGAGGTCGCCGAGTTCGACTTCGATCTCGGTCAGGTTGGTGTCGTTCAGGATCCCTGCGAGGTCGCGGACGAGCTGCTGGTCAACTCCATCGGTCTTCTTCGTCGCCATGTTCAAACCTTTTCTGTCTGTTTCCGGTCAGAGCCGGGCGGCCAGCGCCTGAAGCGCCAGCGTATATCCGAGCGGCCCGAAGCCGCAGATCATGCCCACGGCCACCGGTGCCACCATCGATTTATGGCGGAACGGTTCGCGGGCGTGGATGTTGGAAAGGTGCACCTCGGCGAGCGGCAGCGGCGAGACGGCACGGATGGCGTCCTGCAGCGCGATTGAGGTGTGGGTATAGGCGCCGGCGTTGAGCACGATGCCGGCGGCGTTTTCGCCCGCCTCGTGGATCCAGTCGACCAGATCGCCCTCGTGGTTCGATTGCCGGAAGTCGACCGCAAGCCCAAGCGAAGCGGCTGCCGCATGGCAGTCGGCCTCGATGTCGGCCAGGGTCTTGCCGCCATAGATGCCGGGCTCGCGTTTGCCGAGCATGTTAAGGTTCGGACCGTTGAGGACGAAAACCGTTTTCAATCTACAGACCTTTCCACCCGCCAGATCCTCTCTGGCGCGGCGGACCCTCTATAATCGGCATAAGCCGTCGCGGAAAGAGCGCAAGCAACTTCTTGCGCTGTCCACAACGGCTCATGTCCAAATGACGGGCTCAGCAGGTGGAATCGGCCTGGCAGGCGGCGGCCGCGGCGATCTTCTCGGCCAGCACGTCCTGGCCGAGCGCGCCGAAGACGACCTCGTTGCCGACGACATAGGACGGCGTGCCGCTGATCTGCAGCTTGTTGGCGAGCTCGTAGGTGCGGTTGAAGGCTTCGCCTATGGCCGGATCCTTCATCGCCTCGCGCAGCTTGGCTTCGTCGGCGCCGAGCTCCAGAGCGAGCTTGATGGCATTGTCCTCGCCGGCGCGGCCTTCGCCGCCGAGCAGCTTGTCGTGGAATTCGCCGTACTTCTCGGGCATCAGCTTACGGAAGGCCATCGAAACGACGTGGGCCTTCTGGGAGTCCGGTCCGAGGATCGGGAACTCCTTGAGGACGAAGCGCAGGTCGGGATTGGCCTTGGTCAGCGCATGCATGTCGGCCTGCGCGCGTTTGCAGTAGCCGCAATTGTAGTCGTAGAACTCGACGATGGTGGTCTTGCCGTCGGGATTGCCGACGATGCCGTCGAAGGCCGAGTTGAAGATCTCGTCCTTGCTCTGCTTGATCACCTCGAGGCTGGCGATGCGCTGCTCTTCCTTCTGCTTGGCTTCGAGCGCGCCCTGCATTTCGAGCAGCAGCTCGGGATTGTCGAGCAGGTATTCGCGCACGATCGTCTCGACCTGCTTCTTGTCGAGGCTGCCGGTTGCTGCCGGTTGCGATGCGCTTTGGGCATGCGCGGTGCCGGGATTGCCGGCCAGGCCGAAAGCCAGCATGGCGAAGGCGACTGCGATGCCGGTCGTGCCGAGAAGAAGTGCTTTTTTCATGATCCCTGAGTCTCCAGCCGTTTCGGCTATGTCGCTACCCGCCGAAAGAAGGTTCACTTCTTTTTCTTGCTCGGCGCCTTGTAATTGATGATGTCCTGGGCGCGCACCCAGCCCGGCGAGCCGCGCGGCATCTTCATCTGCGCGCGCATCGCAAAGATCTTGGCGTCCTGGTAGGCACCGCTGTAGTAGTGTCCGTCGGCGGTGGCAAGGTCGGCGTCGGCGACGTCGCCGAGCATGCCGTAGGCCTGGGCAAGGTAGCGGTAGCCGGCGGCGTTCTCGCGATCGCGATCGAGGCCCTTGCGCACCTCGATGACGGCTTTCTTCAATGCGTCCGGGGTGCCGACGGCGAGATAGGCCTGGCCAAGCTGGATCGGCAGGATGCCCGACTTGGCCGGGTCGAGCCGGACGGCGGTGGCGTAGGATTCGGCTGCAGCCGCTGCCTTGTTCGACTTCATCAGGATGTCGCCGCGCAATTCATGGAAATAGGCGTTCTTGGGCTGCGACTTGATCAGCGCGTCGGTCTTGCTGAGCGCAGAGCGCAGATCGCCGAACAGATAGGTCGCCTGGGCGTCGCCATAGCGCGCGGCAAGGCCACCCGCATTGTTGCGAAGCAGCCGCGAGGCGGCGGCCTGGCCCTGAGTGTAGACGGCGATCTTCACCCGCATCATGTCATGACGCAGCTGGAGCGCTTCAGAGTCGGTCTTGCCGAAATTGGGGCTCTGATGCGCCAGCGTTTCGAGATTGGCGATGCGTTCGCGCGGCATCGGATGGCTGACCTGATAAGGGTCGACCCGGGCGCCTGACAGCGACAACGCACTCTGGAAGCGCTGGAAGGTCTTCAGCATTCCCTGTGCCGACTGGCCCGTGGCATTGAGATAGGTGATCGCCGAACGGTCGGCGGTGGCCTCTTCCGAGCGCTGGTAGCCGAGCAGGCTGCGCCGTGCCATTTCCGAACCGCCGGTCATGATGCCGGCGCCCGCGGCGCCGAGGCCGTTGGTGTCGGATGCTGCCCCTGCCACCATCGCGCCTGCGCCGAGCAGTGCGGCCACGATCGCCATGGTCTGGGCGCGTGCCAGCTGGTCGCGCAAGCGTTCCTGGTGACCGCCGGCGATATGGCCGGCCTCATGGGCCAGCACGCCGATGACCTCGTTCGGCGTCTCCGACGTCATCAAAGTGCCGGTGTTGATGAAAATGCGCCGGCCGGCAACGAAGGCATTGAAAGCCGGATCGTTGACGAGCACGATATTGATGTTCGAATTGGCAAGCCCCGCAGCCTTGAGGATCGGCCGGGCGTAGTCGCGGACCAGCGCCTCGATCTCTGCGTCGCGTACTATGGGCACCCGCTGCGCATGCGCTGCACCCGTCGAACCCAGCGCAACGCCGGCCGACAATGCAAACGCGGCAAAGGCGCGCGTTGATCTTGCGAGGAAACGCGAAAGACTATTGTTGCTCTGCATGGCGGGAAACACTCGTAAACGAGCCGTTGGGCTGTGAAAAGGCTGGTCCAAGAAACTCATCAACTTGTGATCCCCATATCAATCAGGCATTTGTGCGGCGCATTGCCCGACGGACGGCAAGGGAAAGTGGACGAACATGGCGGTAGCGATTTCACGGCGCGGCGAGGTTGAGCCCTTCCACGCGATGGACATCCTGGCCGAAGCCAACAGGCTCAAGGCCTTGGGAACGCCCGTCATTTCGATGGCGGTCGGCCAGCCCTCCGATCCGGCACCGCAACGGGTGCGCGATGCGGCGGCCGCAGCACTCAAGATCGGGCGTATCGGCTATACCGACGCGCTCGGCCTTGCCGAACTGCGCAAGGCGATTTCGGCCTACTACGCCGAACATTACCGCATCGAGGTGCCGGTTTCGCGAATCGCCGTCACCACCGGGTCGTCGGCGGCCTTCAATCTCGCCTTCCTTGCCATGTTCGATCCGGGCGACCGGGTGGCGATCGCCGCACCCGGCTATCCCGCCTATCGCAACATCATGGGCGCGCTCGGGCTCGACGTGGTCGAGATCGAGCTTGATGGCGCCGCCTATCTCCACGCCGAGCATCTGCGCGAGGCGCATCGCCAGAAGCCGCTGAAGGGCGTGCTGTTTGCGAGCCCCGCCAATCCGACCGGCGCGGTCGTGCCGCCGGGCGACCTCAAGGCGCTGGTCGACACGGCACGCGAACTCGGCATCGCCGTCATCTCAGACGAGATCTACCACCGGCTTGCCTATGGCGCGCCCGACGTGACCGCGCTCGCCTATGACGACGACGTCACCGTCATCAACTCGTTCTCGAAATATTACTGCATGACCGGCTGGCGCATCGGCTGGATGGTATTGCCGGAACGGCTGGTGCGGCCGGTGGAGCGCATCGCGCAATCGCTCTACATCTCGGCGCCCGAGCTGTCGCAGGTCGCTGCCATCGAGGCGTTCAACGTCACCGACGAGCTCGAGGTCATCAAGGCGCGCTATGCCTGGAACCGCGAGCTACTGGCCAAGCGGCTGCCGGAACTGGAGTTCAGCTTCGCAGCGCCCATGGATGGCGCCTTCTACGCCTTTTGCGACGTCTCGCGCCTGACCAACGACAGCATGGAGTTCGCACGTCGCATGCTGGCCGAAGCCCATGTCGCAGCAACGCCCGGCAGGGATTTCGATCCGCTTGCCGGCCATCGCTATATGCGGTTCTCCTATGCCGGCAGCCACGACGAAATGATCGAGGCGATGGACCGCATCGAGCGCTGGTTGCGCTGAGCGCCGGTCTCCTTCAAATCCAACCGCCCCGTCGTCGAGCCGACGGGGCGGGGCAGGGGCAAGGGGAGGATCATCTCGGCCCCTGATTGCCAGGATGCTACAACCCCCGCGGACAGCATCCTGACAAACCATGATTTTCGACAAAGGTTTCCCGCCGGCGGATGGGCTGCGCTCACGCCATCCACCTCAGACCTTCGTTATCGCTGCCTTCTTCCGTGGCCCGTCAGGGGCCAAGCACCGCGGCGACCGCCTTGCCCGCATCGAGCAGTCCGGCGCCAAAGAAATAGCCCTTGCCCTTCGCAGGCTCGTTGTCGGCATTCATCGGATCGGGCGTCAGCGGTGTCGTGCCCGGCTTGACGGTGGCGTTCTGGTCGCAGGCGGCCACCAGGATCGCCTTTGACGACAGGCCGTCGAGTTTTGCCGCCGGGCCCTGCTTGGCCTTGTTGGCGCGCGCCAGCAGGGCTGCCACGCCCGCGACAAGGGCTGCGGCACCCGAGGTTCCGCCGAACGTCGTGTAGTAGCCGCCGCCTATGCCGGGATTGTCGTGCGGCGGCAGGATCGACGAATAGGGATCCGAGCCGCCGGCATAGCCGAACGTGCCGGGCAGGTCGGTCGTCAGCAGCGAGAAATGGCTGTGCGGAATGACCTTGCCGGTGCCGGGATGGTAGAAATGCTGCTCGACCATCGGGTCGGTTCGGTCCACGCGCAACTGGTGCCGCGTGTAGATCTCGAAATCGTCGGACGGTGCGACCAGCGTCAGCTTCGTTCCGTAGTTGCTATAGCCGGAGCGATAGCCGTTGGGCGTCACCGCGCCCACGGCCACAATGCCATTGTTGGCCGCGGCGAGGTTGGCCGGGTAGATGAGCTGGCTTTCACCGTCGTTTCCTGCCGCGCACACGACGGGCACCTTGCGGCTGATCGCGACGATCAGCTTGGCGAGGATGTTCCAGGCCAACTCGCGATTTGCCGTCTTGCCGACCGCATTGGGACGGATTTCGCTGGCCGGCGGCGTCGCCTCCTCGAGCCGGGCAAACAGATCGGCCCGCTCCCAGTTCTGGCGCTCGTCGAGGTCCTGCGACAGTTCGGGCTTGGGATTCAGGGCACCGCGGTTCGGATCGGGGAGGCCGCGGGGCAGCAGGATCACGTCGGCACCGCTGGCGAAGGCATAGAGGAAAGCCGTGATGAACTGGTCGGGCTGTTGTTCGAAGCCGGTGCGAATCGAGATCAGCCGCGAGAACGGATCGACGCCGAAGTAGGGCAGCGTGTTGCGGTTCGGGTTGGGGACGACGCTGCCGTCGTCGCCGTTCAGCACATCTGGAAGCACGATGGCGGGATCGGGGGCAACGGTGGCGGCCGGTTCGCCAACTGCCAGGCCGGCGACGGCGGTGCCGTGGCTGCCGAAGGTCTCGTCGCCCTCGATCAGCGTATGGACGACGCCCTCGGAGGCCACGAGCTCGGCAATCAGGCTGTTGAAATAGCCCGTTTCAGGTCCGGTCAGGTTCAGCGCGCCCAGGCCGGCGGTGGAAAGACCGGCAAAAAACGCGGCTTTGACCTCCGGGTCGTAGGGGCTGGCTGCAGGCGCGGCCACATATTTCGCGCCATGGGGATGGCTGACGAGATCGATCGACTTGACGGTGTCGAGCCGGCTCTTGAGGTTTGGGTGGCTGCGGCTGACGCCGACGTCGATGAGGGCGATCGTCGCCGGCGTGTTGGCCGCCGGAAAGGCCTGGGTGATCGTATCCCAGATCGTGCCTTGTATGTCCGGCGATGAATAGTCGATCTCGCCGCCCGGGCTAAGCGGCCCGAAAGTCGCATCGATCACGCCGAGGGCGGCGAGGTGCCAGAGATAATAATAGGACTGCGGTGCCTGGAAGGAGAATTGGTTGCCGTTTGCCATCTTCGTCTCTCCCTCAAAGCCATTCGCGCTGGGCGGCGAGATAGTTCGCCATGAAGGCATCCCTAAGATAGGGCTGGAAACGCTGTGCCAAAGCGCGTCCGCCATTGGTGTCGCTGGGATAGTGAAGGCCCGCCCATTCGCGGTTCTCGGCGACCTTGCGAGCGATGCGTGACAGCTCCTCCGTCGCCGGGTGCTCGGGCAGGATCGAGTTGAAGGCGAAAGCGATCGTATGGCACTGGAACGAGTGGTTGCTGGGATAGGCCTGGTGCGCCGGGTTGGGCAGCATCAGCCGCAGCCTTGGCTCGATCTGGTTCGGCCGCGTGCGGTTGAACTTGGCCTTGTAGATCAGCCCGACATATTCGCAGGCCGTGAGAATCGCCTGGAACAGGCCCTCGGTCTGATCGAAGCCGCTGATGCCGTCGATGCCCAGTGGCTTGGTGAAATCCGAGACGTCGAGGCTGGCTTCGCGCTCGATGTCTTCCTTGCGCCGTGTCCGTTCGCGGTCGCGCGCTTGGAGCGACAGCATGACCGCGGTTTCCAGCCGCGTGACGTCGGGCCCTGGCGGCAGCGGGATGTCGAGCTGCTCCCAGGTGAATTTGCGCGCCGCGGTGAATGCATGCGGCGAGGGCGAGGTGTGGAGGCGCCGAAGCTCGAAGGCGGGGATGAGGTTGCTCTGTGAACCGCCTCCGGATCCGGATTGCAGAGCGCTGCCCTTGTTCTTGTTCTTATTTTTGTTTTTGTTCTTATTCTTGTTCTTGTTGAGCGAAGCCTTGTTCTGCACGCCAGCACTCATCACCGCGCTGGCCACCCTTGCGGCCATCACCATCTGCGGGCCGGCTGCGAGCGATTTCGTCTCCAGCGCAACCTGCGGCCGGTCGGAAGCCGCACAAGGCAGCACGTCGTCGCCGGCGATCTTGAAGCGGTACTGATCCAGGAAGTGCGATAAGCCGCCTTCATGCGGCGCAAAACTGTCGTTGCCAGCCACTTTAAACCCCATTGATTTGATCGAATGTTGCGGCGCTCAGTGCGCCGGTCAGGCTTATTTCTTGACGCCGGCCTTGATGAGGCCCGAAATCAGATTGGCGCCGCCTTCGGTTCGCATGATCGGGTAGCGCGCATCGATCAGCGAACTGATCGAGAAATTGGGTTCCACCGTATTGAGGCGGTCGAGAAGCGAGCGCGCGGCGCGGATGTCGCCCAGCTGTGCGTGGCTCGCCACGAGATAGCGCAGCAGCGAATTGAAATCCGGCCGTTCGCGCAGCGCCTGTTCGCCGGCCTCGATGGCGACGCGGTGATTGCCGGCGAGTGTGGCGTTGATCAGCCGCGAGGTGTCGAAATAGTAGCGGTAGGGGCTGTGGGCGCCGAGGTGGCGCGCCCAGTTGGCGAGGCCCAAGCCCTTTTCCGGCTGTCCGGCATAGGCATGCAGCATCGAGTAGAGGTCCCAGCCCAGAACCTGGGTCGGGTTGGCCCGGATTGCCCGTTCGAACAGACCCGATGCGTAGTCGTATTCGCCGAACAGGAACGAATGGACGTGGCCGACCAGCGCCAGGGTGACCGAGTTGCCGGGGTCGAGTTCCAGCGCCTTGCGTGCGTATTGCTGCGCCTGCTCGGTCACATTGGCCGAATCGGAAAAGCGCTGGCCGACCTGGAAGGTCATCAAGAAGGCGAGCCAGGCATAGGCCTGCGAGGATGGCCGCTGGGCGATGATGCGCCGAAGCGAGGCCTCCGACATCACAAGGTCGTTGCGCGACAGGCGGAACATGGCGTTGACGGCAGCAAAGAGGCTCTCGCCTTCCGCCGCGTCGTCGGATTGTTCGGAGCGCGCGATGAAGTAACGGCGCAGTTCGTCCATCGCCTCGTTGATGAGCTGGTGCGAGGCCGAGGTGTCGCCCGTCTCGATGGCGCGGCGTTCCAGCGTGGCGCCGCCCATCCACAGCAGGCTGCGGTCCGCGGTGCGATGGACGCTGACGCTGATATGGGCCTGGTGGGCCGAAAACCGGTAGCCGACCTGGATGGCCAGGGCCACGGCGTCGAATTCGGCCCCGGCTTGCGTGGCCGCTGAAAGGTCTGGCCTCGAAAGGTCGCAGACGGCCAGTTCGCCATCTTCCAGCAACGAACGGACCAGTGATGCCGTGAACATGTCCGGCAGCGATGCCGCATTGAATGCGTCGCCTGATATCGAGGGCGGCAGCAGGGCGACAGACCAGCCGGTGAGGCTGCCGCGTTGCGGCGTCGTTCTGCGCTCCCCGCCATCGGGCGAATCCGGGCCGGACCGCTTGTTCTCTGCCGGGATGAAGCCGTTGGCTCGACGGTCTTTCGGGCTGAGGTCGCGCTGGCCGAGCGCGGTTTCGAGCCGGCCATGCCAGACCTGGCGCTCGAGCATCAGCCATTCCTCGAATTCGGGGTCGCCTATGTCGAGCCCTTCGAGCAGTTCCGGCCAGGATTCGAGTTGCACGTCGTCGGGCGAGGACTGGCGGGCCGGGTCGAGAAGCTGCAGCGCATCGACCGAAACACGGTTGAGGTCGAGCGAGATCGTATGGTTGTCGGAAATGATGATGCGTTCGGCCATCGGGCCGAGCGACTTGCGCACGTCGACAAGCGCCTGCCTCAGGCTTGCCGCCGCCTGTTCTTCGCCGCGGTCGCTCCACAGCTTGTCGCGAAGCCAGATGCGTGACCGGGCGCCGCGCGGGGCCAGCGCCAGCATGGCGACCAAGGCGCGGGATTTCTGGGCTTTCGGCGTGCACGACACGCCATCTGCGTCGGTGACGGCCAGCGTCCCGAACAGATAGATATGACCCAGGGTACTGGCGTCTTCACCAGTCATCGCGCGGACCTTTGCAGCAGGTCGTTCCTGCCCGCGACGAGGGTAGCACAACTCGACTCGCCTTGGGCGTGGATACCTTAGGTTGGAATCATACAACGACAACCCAGCCAGCGCGCCTATTTGTGTGCCTTCGCAACCGGACAAAACCTGAAGCATTCCAGCGTCCCTCACCAATGTTTGCCGGAGGCGATTCCAGCCTGTTTTGGAAGACGATAGTGGGGTGGGGTGATTGCTGCGTGAGCGAAACGTCAAAGCAGCCGAAAATCTCAGGTCGTCCTGGCTGAATCGTCATGTGGCGCACACAGGTGCGGACATGCCGACCGCTTGGTTGCGTGGCGGTTCACAAGTATCGGGAGAGGGGCGGAAAACCGGTGGTCCGACCGGAATGCCGCGCCGTTGGGGAGGGATTTCGGCGCGGGTTCGTCAAAAAGCGGGGCTGCCGACAGGGCACGCGCCGATGTGGTCAGGTCCGCAGAGCTGCAACTGGCGGCGACTCGGCGAACGGTCACGACCGGTCGCCGCAGGTGATCAGCTACTTATGTTACCTGCTGGCGCTGGCACGTCGCGGGCCGGCAATCTGCCTGCCCAGCGCCAGCGCGTCCTGGAGGTCGGTGGTGTATTTCGCCGTGTCTTCGAGCCCGCCGAAATGGTTGAGGCGGATGGTCTCGCCTCGCTTGCTCATGACCACTCCGATGGAGCGAAGGGTCTCACGTACATCCGAAAAACGCATGGTCGCCTCTCCTGGCCGGTGGTTGGTGAATATTAGCGACCGCTTGTAACAGCCCCATGTTGCACGCAACGTGATGGATACGTGAATCGGGTTGTGAAAAGTTTCGCGTCGAGCGCGAATTTTGCGACGCGGGGCCGGGCAGTTGGCTCTGGAAAAAAGTTCGGCTGCAGCGGGGCCTCGCCGCTGCAGCCGTTCGATTGCGCCACCAGGCTGGTGGCGCAGTGCCAGCCTACTTCTTCTCGAGGACCGGGAACTTGATCCCCAGCTGTTCGAGATAGGTCGGATACTTCGACGGGTCGTAGTAGAATTTCTGCATTTCCGGCCGGAAGGTCGCCATGATCTCCACGTTCTTCTGGATCTGCGGCTTGTCGTCGGCGCTCAGCATCGGGACATATTTCTGACCTTTCTGCTGTTCGTTCTGGAAATAGTCGGTCGCCTTGGCCAACAGTTCCGGATTGGTCAGGAGGTCGATCGACGTCATGGCGACGACTTTCGAGCCGGCGACCACGCCCTTGTGGGCGATCGGCGTCGCCATCGCCATGGCGTTCGACCAATGGTGGCCAGGCAAACCGGGGATGTTCGACGGGTAGTTCACGGTGATCGTCGGCACCACCCAGGAGATGTCGCCGATGTCGTCCGACCCGCCGCTCTCGGGTTTCTCCAGCGGCGGCTGCAGTTCCTTGAGCTTGACGGCCAGCCCTTCCTCTTTGGCTTTCACCGTCTTCTGCACGGCCTTGGCGAAGGCCTGCTCGTCGTCGTTCCAGCTCGGCAGGCCGACCTGCTGGATGTTGGCGTAGGCAGCCTCGGCCATCGGCTTGTTGAAGTGGCGCGGTGCCGCCGTGCCGACGATCTGCCGCGACACGGTGGTGTTCGACATTTTCGCCGCGGCTTCGGCGATGGTGTTGGCGGTTTCGAAATTCTTGGAAATGTTGTCGAAGTCCTGCTCGCGGATGAAGTACCAGACCGTTGCCGCGGAAGGCACGACGTTGGGCTGGTCGCCGCCATCCGGGATGACGTAGTGCGACCGCTGTTCGGGACGCAGGTGCTCGCGCTTCATGTTCCAGGCGATGTTCATCAGTTCGACGCCGTCAAGCGCGCTGCGGCCGCGCCACGGCGCCCCGGCCGAATGGGCCGATTCGCCGCTGAAGGTGTATTCGACCGAAACCATGCCGGTGCCGTTGGGCTGGCCCCATGTGGTCTGCAGATTGTTGCCGACATGGGTGAACAGCACCGCGTCGACTTCCTTGAAGACGCCGTCGCGCACCATGTAGGCCTTGCCGGCCAGCAACTCCTCGGCAACGCCAGGCCACAGCATGATGGTGCCCGGGATCTTGTCCTTCTCCATGATGTCCTTGAGCGCGAGCGCTGCGACGACATTCACCGCCTGCCCGGAATTGTGGCCTTCGCCATGCCCCGGCGCGCCTGCGATCATCGGGTCGTGATAGGCGACGCCCGGCTTCTGCGAGGTCTTGGGCAGGCCGTCGATGTCGCTGCCAAGGGCGATCACCGGTTCGCCCGATCCCCATTTGGCGACCCAGCCGGTGGGCAGGCCGGCGACGCCGCGTTCGACCGTGAAGCCGCCTTCTTCGAGGATGTCGGTGATGTATTTCGAGGTTTCGACTTCCTGGAATGCCAGTTCGCCGAAGCTGAAGATCGAATCCGTCATCTCCTGGGCGAGCTTGGCGCGCGACTCGATGCCCTCGATCGCACGTTTCTTGAGGTCCGCGACCTGCTCGGCGCTCATCGGCTTCTGTTCGTTTGCCAATGCATATGTCGAGGTGGACGCTGCCAGGAAGGCAGCCAGGGCTATTCGTGAAATCCGCATCCGCTTCATGAAAATCTCCCATTGATCGACAACTCGCCGCTGGCCACGAGCTGCAATCTGCAGAGCCTGACGCAACGGCAACCGGAATGATGACGTCGGGTTGGGAGTGACGGCAAGAATATTCTTCCAGTCACTGGAATTTAGGAAAATATGTGCTGTGAATCGCCAGTCTTATGGTCTGTTGTATTTTCGCAGGCTAATATATGTGTCGGAAACAGAATGCCGCGGCGGCGGCTGTTCAACTCAAGGTCAACGATTGGCCCAATCGGCAAATCTTCTGGACTACTGCGGGGCAGGGGTGCTGGAACCGGAAGATCTTCACAAGCGTCGCTGCATTGCATGTGGAGCTTGGCATCCGCGCCTGCGGCGGGCAGCTTAATTGCCGTCTCCGGCCGGCCGAGCCATAAACGTCGTGGCCATGCCAGGCACGTTTGTGCCCTGATGCCAACAATTGCACTTTGCGGAAAAAGTGGCTCCCCGGGCCGGATTCGAACCAGCGACCAACCGGTTAACAGCCGGTTGCTCTACCACTGAGCTACCGGGGAACAGGGCTCATGTGAACGAGGCGGCGTATAGCAAACGGTTTCGCGATTTGCAAAGCGCTAATCGAACTTTTTGCGAGTTTTTCCCAGCAGCCTTTCTGGTAATCGCCGCCGCGCGGCCTCATATGACGGCTTCGCCCGCATTTTTGCCGGCTTGGCGCGGCATTCGGGCGCATACGGATCGCCACAAATGCAGGACTTATGACCAGCTACAAACCTCAGCAGCCGCCCAGACGGAAGATTTCGGTGCTGGGGCGCGAGTTTGCCATGCCGCAATCGCGTGGCGTCCGCATCGGACTCGGCGTGGCGCTTTGCTTCCTCGGGCTGCTTGGGTTCCTGCCGGTGCTCGGCTTCTGGATGATTCCGCTCGGCCTGCTGATTCTTTCGCACGAGTTCCACGTCGTGCGGCGCGTGCGTCGTCGACTGATCGTCTGGTGGGAGCGGCGCCGGCGTCCGGCTGATCGATGAGGCAGGCCGAAGCGGGATGCGCGATCGGACTTGCCAACGGCATTGCTTGAGCGTGCCGTGTCCAAAACCGATGGGGAAAGAAGCTTCCCCGCTTGACGCCGGATTCCTGGCAACCTATTGGAGCCGTGTAGACGCCCGAAGCGGCGAGGCCTCGTGGCGGAGTGGTTACGCAGAGGACTGCAAATCCTTGCATCCCGGTTCGATTCCGGGCGAGGCCTCCAGCTTTCTCGGCAACCGCCGCCGAGGACCGAGTTCGGGCACAGTCACATTTGCGCTTCATGCGCCGAAGGCGGGCCTGTTTGAAAATGAACGCTGATTTTTCCGAACGTCGCGTGAAGATGGTGGACGGCCAGGTCCGCACCACCGACGTGACTGACGCTGCCATCCTTTCCGCCATGCTTTCGGTGCCGCGCGAGGCATTCGTCGACAGCGCCCAGCGCGAGCTTGCCTATATCGACGAGGATCTGCGCTACGGTGTGACCGCCGACAGCGACCAGCCGCGCTACCTGATGGAGCCGTCGCCCTTCGCCAAGCTCGCGCAACTGGCCGAGATCGGTCCGCGTGACTTCGTGCTCGATGTCGGCAGCGGCACCGGCTATTCCGCAGCCGTGCTGTCGAAGCTCGCCATCTCGGTGATCGCGCTCGAAAGCGATCCGACGCTCGCGGCAACCGCGACCTCGACCCTTTCCTCGCTTGGCTGCGACAACGTGGTGGTGGTCTCCGGGCCGCTTGCCGCAGGTTATGCCTCGCAGGCTCCCTATGACGTTATTTTCGTCGGCGGCAGCGTCGAGCAGGTGCCCGATGCGCTGCTTGCCCAGCTCAAGGAAGGCGGCCGCCTGGTCGCCGTCGAAGGGCGCGGCAACGCCGGCGTGGCCAGCGTTTACCTCAAGGCAGACGGCAATGTGACGGCCCGCAGGGCGTTCAATGCGGCAGTTAAGCCACTACCTGGCTTCAATCGCACACGCGAATTTGAGTTCTGAGCGCCTTTTTCTTGCTGTGCGCAACGCGTCGTGATGTTCTAAGACCGGACGAGGGTGATTTGATTCTGGACTGTTTCAGTCTGGAATCAGCGCATTAGGCCGGTTTCGGCGAGGGGCACTTCAGGCTGCTTTCGGGCAGCTCGCCGCAGAATGAATGAGGGACGCGCGTGTCGTTTTTCCGTAAAAGTGTGTTTGCTGTAGCTCTGGTCTCTGCCACGGCGCTGTCGCCGTTGTCGGCCTCCGCGGAAACGATCCTCGGAGCTTTGGCAAAGGCCTATCAGAACAACTCCCAGCTCAATTCGGCCCGCGCCGGTGTGCGCGTCACCGACGAAAACGTCGCGATCGCCAAGTCAGGCTGGCGTCCGACGATCAATGGCTCCGCCAGCATCGACTATTCTACGACCCGTAGGAATTCATCGACGAGCCATCTGACGACCGGTTCGTTCGGCGTCGAGATTCGCCAGTCGCTGTTCGACGGCTTCCAGACCAAGAACAATGTGGCTGCCGCAGAGGCACGTGTTCGGGCCTCCAATGAGAGCCTGCGCAACACCGAGCAGAACATTCTGTTCAACGCGGCAAGCGCCTACATGGATGTGATCCGCGACCGCCAGGTGGCGGCGCTGACCGAGCGCAACCTGCAGTTCCTGGGCGAGCAGGTACGGGCCGCGCGTTCGCGCTTCGACGTGGGCGAGGGCACCCGCACCGACGTCGCCCAGGCTGACGCATCCCGCTCGGCGGCACTCGCCCAGCTCAGCGCTGCCCGGGCCCAGGCGCTGTCGAGCGCAGCCATCTATCGCCAGATCGTCGGCGACGAACCGAAGAACCTGAAGGCGGCATCGCCGCTTGCCAAGCTCCTGCCCAGGAGCCTTGAGGGCGCTGCCTCCATCGCAGCCGATCAGCATCCGGCGATCCTTGCTACCGGGCACCTGGTCGACGCGGCCGGCTTTGCCGTCAAATCCGCGGAAGGCGCGCTGCTGCCGCAGCTGTCGGCTTCGGCAGGCGTTTCCCAGATCAATCGGGATACTGCCGGAGCGACTCCTGGCACGCAGGATGGCTGGTCGACGTCGGCCAATATCGGCGCGACGCTGACCGTGCCGATCTACCAGGGTGGCCGGGCCTCGGCGACCGTGCGCCAGTCCAAGGAATCGCTTGGCCAGGCCCGCATCGAAGTCGATGTCAGCCGTGATCAGGTGCGCGCCGCGGTGACCTCCGCCTGGACGCAGTACACCGCGGCCCGCGAGGCCGTGGCAGCCAATCGCGAAGTGATTTCGGCTGCTCAGCTTGCACTTAGCGGCGTTGTCGAGGAGCGCAATGTCGGCCAGCGCACGACGCTCGACGTGCTGAATGCCCAGCAGGACGTCATCGACGCCCAGATCAACCTGGCGACCGCCGAGCGCGATGTCGTGGTTGCGAGCTATGCCATCCTGTCTGCTGCCGGCAATCTGTCGGTCGAACGACTTGGGCTGAACGTCACGAAGTACCGGCCGGAAGAACACTTCAATGCCGTCAAGGATAAGTGGATCGGGCTGCGGACGCCGGACGGTCGCTGACCTTCAGCACCCCGCGTGCGGGATTTGAGGCGGGCGCCTGCTCTTTTGGAGCGGGCGCCCGTTGTCGTTTGCGACCCCCCTTGTGAGGTAATCTGTTGAAATCGCCGGGGCTGTCCGATTGGGGATTCTCGAAGAGGAATCAGTCGGCTACGCTAAAGCACTGATTCGAAGCTCGTTTCGACGGGCGGGTTTTGTAACCTGTCACAAAGGCGGCGGATGTGACGATGGCCCAGGCTAGCAGCGCTCAGCGCGAACCCTCGATGGAAGAGATACTCGCTTCCATTCGCAGGATCATCGAGGACAACGACACCGGACGACGCCCGGCCGTCGACTTCGAGCAGATGCGCCCGGAGCCGGAAGACGATCGCGGTGACCGCAATATCATCGAGGTCGAGGCATTCAGGGCTGAACTCCAGGCTGCCAAGCCGGCGCCGGTCGAGGTCAAGCCCGTTGAAGCCGTGCAGGCTCCGACAGCACCCGAAGCCAAGGTAGCCGAGCCTCGCGCCGTGACGTGGCCGACGGCAGATCCGAAGCCGGCTGAAGCAGTCATGGCAGAGGCCGCTGCATTGCCGCGCACGCCGACGGCGAGCTGGGCGCCAAAGTCCACCCTGGCGGTAGAGCAGATGGAGCGTCTGGCAGGCCCTGCGCGCGAGCCCGAGGTCGAAGCTCCTGTCTCAGCAGCGAGGGGCGAAGCTGCTGCGGCCCCGATCGAACCTGCAGCTTCCCCGATCGAGCCGGCAACTGCCGAAGAGCCCTTCGCTGTGAAGCCCGCGATTATCTCCGAGCAGGCTGGCCGCCAGGTTTCGGCCGCCTTCGGCGAGCTCAACGACGCCTATGCGGCGCGCAGCCGCAAGTCGTTCGACGATATTGCTGCCGAAATGATGCGGCCGATGCTGCAGGATTGGCTCGACAACAACTTGCCGACGCTGGTCGAACGGCTGGTACGCGAAGAGATCGAGCGCGTGGCCCGCGGCGTGTAGTGTTTTCGGCCTTGCCGACATGAAAGCGCCGCCTTCGGGCGGCGTTTTCGTTTCTGGTTGCGGCAGGCCATGCTGTTGACTTGCCCCCACCCATCCGATTTACACCGGACCAGCAAAATCCGGACCAAACGGAACCAATTCCGATGCTTGAGAAGACCTACGACGCCAAATCAGTCGAACCCAAGATTGCCAAGGCCTGGGAAGACGCCGATGCCTTCAAGGCCGGCGCGGGTGCTGCCGAGGGCGCGGAGCCGTTCACCATCGTCATCCCGCCGCCCAACGTCACCGGCTCGCTGCACATGGGCCACGCGCTCAACAATACCCTGCAGGACATCCTCGTGCGCTTCGAGCGCATGCGCGGCAAGAACGTGCTGTGGCAGCCGGGCATGGACCATGCCGGCATCGCCACCCAGATGGTGGTCGAGCGCAAACTGATGGAAAAGCAGATCCATCGCCGCGACCTGACGCGCGAGCAGTTCGTCGACAAGGTCTGGGAGTGGAAGGACGAATCCGGCGGCATGATCTTCAACCAGCTGAAGCGGCTGGGTGCCTCCTGCGATTGGTCGCGCGAGCGCTTCACCATGGACGAGGGCCTGTCCAAGGCCGTCATCGAGGTGTTCGTCACGCTGCACAAGCAGGGCCTGATCTACAAGGACAAGCGCCTTGTGAACTGGGACCCCAAGCTGCTGACGGCGATCTCCGACCTCGAGGTCGAGCAGCATGAGGTCAACGGCAACCTCTGGCACTTCCGCTATCCGGTCGAGGGCGAGGTCTACGATCCGGAGAACCCGAGCACCTACATCACGGTTGCGACCACAAGGCCCGAGACGATGCTGGGCGATACGGCTGTCGCCGTTCATCCCGACGACAAGCGTTATGCGCATCTCGTCGGCAGGAATGTCGTGCTGCCGATCGTCGGCCGCAAGATTCCCGTTGTCGCCGACGAATACTCCGATCCGGAAAAGGGTTCGGGCGCGGTCAAGATCACGCCTGCGCACGACTTCAACGACTTCGAGGTCGGCAAGCGGAACAATCTGCCGGCGATCAACATCCTGACCGTCGAGGCCAGCATCAACATCGTCGACAATGACGAGTTCCTCGAAGGCCTCGAGCGCAACGACATGCGCGATGGTGTCTGGGCGCAGTTGCACGGCCTCGACCGCTTCGCTGCGCGCAAGCTGGTGGTCCAGATCATGGAGGAGGGCGGGTTCCTCGACAAGATCGAGCCGCACAAGCACATGGTGCCACATGGCGACCGTGGCGGCGTGCCGATCGAGCCGTATCTGACCGACCAGTGGTGGGTCAACGCTGCCGAGATGGCGAAGCCCGCCATACGCAGCGTGCGCGAGGGCCGTACCAACTTCGTGCCCAAGAACTGGGAAAAGACCTATTTTGACTGGATGGAGAACATCCAGCCCTGGTGCGTGTCGCGCCAGCTGTGGTGGGGACACCAGATCCCGGCCTGGTATGGCCCGGACGGCCACGTCTTCGTCGAGCGCACCGAAGAAGAGGCGCTCGATGCGGCGGTCCAGCACTATCTCGCCCTTGACGGGCCGTGGAAGGCCTGGGTTGAGGAGCAGCTTGAGAATTTCGAGCCCGGCAAGATCCTGACCCGCGACGAGGACGTGCTCGACACATGGTTCTCGTCGGCGCTGTGGCCGTTCTCGACGCTCGGCTGGCCCGACAAGACGCCCGAACTCGACACCTACTACCAGACCGACGTGCTGGTGACCGGCTTCGACATCATCTTCTTCTGGGTCGCCCGGATGATGATGATGGGCCTGCATTTCATGGACGAGGAGCCGTTCCACACGGTCTATGTCCATGCGCTGGTTCGCGACAAGAGCGGCCAGAAGATGTCGAAGTCGAAGGGCAACGTCATCGATCCGATCGAGCTGGTCGACGAATACGGCGCCGATGCCTTGCGTTTCACGCTTGCGATCATGGCTGCCCAGGGCCGCGACGTGAAGCTCGACCCGGCCCGCATTGCCGGCTACCGCAACTTCGGCACCAAGCTCTGGAACGCCACGCGTTTTGCCGAGATGAACGGCGTGGCGCGCAACGACGAGTTCTGGCTCAACGATGCCAAGCTCACCGTCAACCGCTGGATCCTGACCGAGCTCACCCGCGCCACGCGCGAGGTGACGGCGTCGATCACCAGCTATCGCTTCAACGAGGCGGCGGGCGCGGCCTATCGCTTTGTCTGGAACACCTTCTGCGACTGGTATCTGGAGCTGCTGAAGCCGATCTTCATGGGCGAGGACGAGGCGGCCAAGGCCGAAAGTCAGGCAGTCGCGGCGTTCGTGCTGGACGAGATCTATAAGATGCTGCATCCGATGATGCCGTTCATGACCGAGGAGCTGTGGGCGCACACGGCGGGCGAGGGCAAGGAGCGGCCGTCGCTGCTGTGCCATGCTGCCTGGCCCTCGCCCGACTTCGAGGACGGAGCCTCTGCGGCCGAGATCAACTGGCTGGTCGACCTGGTCAGCGGCATCCGCTCGGTGCGCTCGGAGATGAACGTGCCGCCGGCGGCGATCGCGCCGCTGGTCTTTGTCGGCGCCAATGACGAGACGCTTGAGCGCCTGAAGCGTCACCAGTCGGCGATCGCGCGCCTGGCCCGTGTCGGCGAGATCACCCATGAGGCGGCAGCGCCCAAGGGCGCGGCCCAGATCGTCGCCGGCGAGGCCACCGCCTGCCTGCCGCTCGGCAGCCTGATCGACCTGACGGCTGAAGCCGCGCGCCTGCAGAAGGAATTGGCCAAGACCACCGAGGAGATCGCCCGGCTGCACAAGAAGCTGTCGAACGAAAAATTCGTCGCTTCCGCGCCCGAGGAGATTGTCGCAGCCGAGCGCGAAAAGCTCGAGGACTATCGCCAGACGCAGGAAAAGCTCGACACCGCGCTGTCGCGGGTTCGCGACGCTGGCTGACGATTCGAGGCTGAAATCCTGCCGCGGAATGACGCTGCGGCAGGGGCGTCTTTGGCTGCCGGAACAGGCGTGCCGCAGCGTAAATTGTGGTCGATGTAACCGTTTTGCGCCTGATTGTTGCCATAATGTAACAAGGCGCTGATATACCCGCAAAAACGCCGATTTCCGGATCGGGCTCTCCGGATTTTCCTGGAAATCTTTCCGGTGGAAGAGCGAAATCACCAAAATTGACGTTTGCGTAAGCGGAAGGTCAGCGGCGATGGCCGAGCTTGGCCGTAGCGCTGCCGCGTTTGCAAAAAATCAATGTTGCGTGATCAGAATGAAATCGGTCAATTCTCATCGCGAGCATTCGGGAGAGGACACAAATGAACATTTCGCGTCTCACAAAAGCGCTGCTGGGGGCAACGGCGCTGACGATCGTAGCGGCAGGCGCAGCTCAGGCGGGCGGTTTTTCGCGTGGTACGGCCGATACTGATATTCTGTATGAGCAGGGCAATTTCAACCTGCGCACGAGCATGACGGTGGTTAGCCCGGAGCGTAAGTTTACAGTGAATACCTCCCCGGATGGGACGGGTTATGATTACTCCGACACATACGTTGTTCCTTCGGCGGCGGTGAAGTTCAAGATATTCGACGAGCTTTCATGCGCAGGCACAGTGAGTATGCCCTATGGTGGCGGTGTTACGTATGGCCTCGGAGGCAATGGAACGCTGTTCAAGCGCGAGGAAGACTTCACCGTCATGGAGTACGGGGCGACCTGTGCGTTCCAGTATGAGCTTGGCAAGGGACGCATTTCGGTGCTGGGCGGTGCTTTCATTGAAAGCGTCGACTACAATCTCGTAGGTCAGAACGGGTTCGTAACGGTCGATTTGCAGGATCAGGATTTTGGTTGGCGTGCAGGAATTGCGTATGAGATTCCTGAAATCGCGCTTCGTGCCCAATTGATGTATCGCTCTAGCACGAATGTCGCGGCTGAAGGCACCACAAATGGAAGCCCGGTTGCGCAGGGCTTCGCCGAACTACCCCAGAGTGTTGAGCTTAAGGTTCAGAGTGGCATAGCGCCGGGTTGGCTGGCCTACGGCAGCATCAAATGGACCGACTGGTCGGTCAACGAGCGGTTGGTCCTTGTTTTGAACAAGCTTGCTCCCCCCGGTGCGGCAACCAGAGTTGATACCTATAACTGGCAGGACGGGTGGACCGTCACCGGTGGTATTGGTCACTCGTTTAGTGACTCTATAGCCGGTACCGTCTTTGCTACCTGGGATCGCGGCGTCAGCACTGGCTGGGATCTTCACACCGATACCTACACCGTCGGCACTGGCATCTCGCTCAAAGACAAGTTTGGCGGTGAACTGCGCGCGGGCGCGGGCGTGAGTTACCTCACGGCGGGCGAAGAAACTCAGTATGGACCTGCAAACCGCGCTGTCGGTAACGATTGGGCCTTCGCCTTTTCCGGCGGCTACAGCGTTAAGTGGTAACAACCACCTCCTAAACCTCCAAAAGCCGGGCCTCGTGCCCGGCTTTTTTTTGTTGTCCTTTGTCCGTTTGCGTTTCGGAAACCATGGCGCGGCAAGTCGGCAACAGTTGTGACGATTCGGCAACACTTTTGCATCAAGCTTTCGGCTAAGAAACCAAGCGGGGCAATTGCCCATTTCCCGCCATAAACCCGGCGCACCCCGGATAGGTCTTCGGACCAGAACCCGGGATGCCCGTGACGGGACATCGGACGACATGTGCAAGGGGCCGCAATTCTGCGGCAGGAACAGGAATGAACGCCAAGGCGATCTTCAAGGCCAAGCTGCCCAGCCGTCAGACGACGGCAGCGTCGGCGCATGCGCCTGCCTGTTCTTTGCCCGCGAGATTTCGCGCCGTGCGTGGAAGTAGTCTTGATGTCGTCGGCGCCCGGACCAAGCCTGCACAGCATGTGCGCGATCGCGGTTGCTTGCAGGGATTTGGCCGTACTTTAGTCGAAAACAGCGCGCATCTTCACGTTATCGATGTTCAGGACATGGCGCGCCCGGCCGAACGGATCGGCATGACGCAGTCCGGTGTCGAACTCGCGGAGAGGGCGAAAGAATGGAAGCCGTGCCCGACTGCTCAGCGGTCGGGAACGATCTCGAATTGTGCCGAAACCGCCCCGTCGGGCAGCAATGGCACGGTCACCCACCCAGGTGGGCGGAAGAAACGCACTGCTATGCGCATATCTGAGTTGGTAAGAGCATCAGCCTATTCTGCGCTTGTCGCGGCTTCCCTGTTGGGCGCCGCCGGCGAGGCGCAGGCGTTCGACGACAAGGTCTTCGACGACAAGACCGGCGTGAAGCCGGAGTCGAGCCCGTGGGCGGTGTTCCAGTTCGGTTTCTCCGCCTACAAGAGCGGCCACAAGGACCAGGCTGTCGAGGCCTATCGCTACGCTGCCGAAAACGGCCAGATCGGCGCCACCTGGAAGCTTGCCCGCATGTATGCCGAAGGCGATGGCGTGGCCCAGAACGACTACGAAGCCTTTAAGTTCTTCAGTGAGATCGCCGAGCAGGACGTCGAGCCTGGCTCGCCCGAGGAGAGCTATGTCTCCGACGCGCTGGTGGCGCTCGGCGGCTACATGAAGCATGGCATCCCCGGCAGCCCGGTGTCGGCCAATCCGGTCGCAGCGCAGGAATACTACATGCGCGCCGCGGCCAACTACCGCAATCCCAATGCCCAGTTCGAAATGGGCAAGATGTTCCTCAAGGGCGACGGCGGCGTGAAGGCCAGCGTCAGGCAGGCCGGCCGCTGGCTGCAGCTTGCCGCTGAGAAGGGCCATGCGGGTGCTCAGGCGACGCTCGGCAATCTGCTCTTCGAAAGCGGCAAGGTGGTCCGCGGCCTCGCCATGATGACCGCAGCCCTCGAGCGCGCCCAGCCTGCCGACCAGCCCTGGATCAGGGGCATGCAGGAAGAGGCTTTCGCGCTCGCCGACGAATCCGACCGCCGCACCGCGATTTCGCTGGCCGAAGACATCCTGACCAAGGGCAACCAGTAGGCCTAGCTGCCAGGCGCGCCGAGCACGTGGAAAGCCAGGCCTCCCACGTTTCGTCTCCCAGCATTGAACTGACGATGCTCCCGCTGCCGAACACCTGCCGTCTCTGGCGGGCTTGCCTCAGGCGGCTACGAGATTGAGGTCGATCGCCACCGGCACGTGGTCCGACGGCTTTTCCCACGCACGCACATGCTTTTCGATCGACGCGGAAGTGAAGCGGTTGGCTGCCTCCGGCGACAACAGCAGGTGGTCGATGCGGATGCCGTTGTTCTTCTGCCAGGCGCCGGCCTGGTAATCCCAGAAGGTATAGACGTCGGGCTGGTCGGTGACCGAGCGCACCGCCTCGGTGAAGCCGAGGTTTTCGAGCCGCCGGAAGGCCTGCCGCGTCTCGGGCTGATACAGCGCGTCGCCCAGCCACAGCTCGATGTTGCGGGCGTCGATCGCCTCGGGAATGACGTTGTAGTCGCCGGCAAGCACCAGCGCCTCTTCGAGCGCCAGCCGCTCGGCCGCCCAGCGCTCCAGCCTTGCCATCCATGACAGCTTGTAGGGGAATTTTTCGGTGCCGACGGGATTGCCGTTGGGCAGATAGAGCGAAACCACGCGCAAGGCGCCCTTGTCGGTCGAGAACACACCCTCGATGAAGCGCGCCTGCTCGTCGGAATCATCTCCCGGCAGGCCGCGATTGACTTCGTCGAACGGCAGCTTCGAAAGTATAGCGACGCCATTGAAGCCCTTCTGGCCATGTGTTTCGACGTTATAGCCGAGTGCCTCGATCTCGAAGCGGGGAAATCCCTCGTCGACAGTCTTTATTTCCTGGAGGCAGACGATGTCGGGTGCGCTTTCCTTGAGCCAATGCAGCAGGTTGTCGATGCGGGCTCTGACGCCGTTGATATTCCAGGTCACGATCTTCATGAATTTCACGCGATTATTTCAAATAAATCTTGATAGCCGAATGGCTCGATACAGACGATCCTGCACCATCCCTCGGGAGAAGGGAACCGGTCCTCTTCGGCATTCTTCGGACCGGCTGGCAAAAGGGGAACAAATGCCATGTCCAACAGTCCGCATCCTGTGGACGAGGTGCTACCGGCGCCTCGTCTAACCGCGCTTGGCATCCAGCATGTGCTGGTCATGTATGCCGGTGCAATCGCAGTCCCGCTCATCATCGGGCGTGCACTCAAGCTCGACCCGGAGCAGGTCGCCTTCCTGATCTCGGCCGATCTGTTCGTCTGCGGCGTCGTCACCATTATCCAGTCCTTCGGCGCGACCCAGTGGTTCGGCATCAAGCTGCCGGTCATGATGGGCGTCACCTTTGCCGCCGTCGGCCCGATGGTTGCCATGGCCAACGCCAACCAGGGGCCCGATGGTGCCCGCATGATTTTCGGCGCGATCATTGGCGCCGGTATTGTCGCACTTCTCATTGCACCGCTTGTCAGCCGCATGCTGCGCTTCTTTCCGCCTGTCGTGACCGGCACGATCATCGTGGTGATCGGCGCATCGCTGATGCGCATCGGCATCAACTGGATCTTCGGCAATCCGTTCGGCCCGACCGCACCAAAGCTGGTGTCGCCCGAACATGCCGAATGGCTGAAGACGGTGACCGAGATGGCCGCCGCCACCGGCTCGACCATTCCGCCGCTGCCCGAAAAGCTCGGGCTTGCAGCGTCGGTGTCTAACCCGGCCTATGCGCCGCTGACCAATGTCGGCATCTCGGCAGTTGTCCTTTTGTCGATCCTGGCGATCGCCAGGTTCGGCAAGGGCTTCATGGCCAACATCGCCGTGCTGCTCGGCATCGTCATCGGCGGCGTCATCACGGCGGCGCTCGGCATGATGAGTTTCGACAAGGTGGCGTCCGCCGGCTGGTTCGAGTTGGTCACGCCGCTGCGCTTCGGCATGCCGATCTTCGAGCCGATCCTGATCATCACCATGGTGCTGGTGATGATCGTGGTGATGATCGAATCGACCGGCATGTTCCTCGCGCTTGGCGACATGACCGGCAAGAAGGTGACCCAGCCGATGCTCTCGGCCGGCCTGCGTACCGACGGTCTCGGCACCATCATCGGCGGCCTGTTCAACACGTTCCCGTATACGAGCTTCTCGCAGAATGTCGGTCTTGTCGGCGTTACCGGCGTCAAGAGCCGCTTCGTCTGCGTGGCCGGCGGCGTGATCCTGATCATCCTCGGCCTGGTGCCGAAGATGGGCGCCCTGGTCGAGGCGCTGCCGACCTTCGTGCTCGGCGGGGCTGGGCTGGTGATGTTCGGCATGGTGGCGGCGACGGGTATCCGCATCCTTGCCAATGTCGACTTCAAGACCAACCGCAACAACCTGTTCGTGGTGGCCGTCTCTGTCGGCTTCGGCATGATCCCGCTGGTGGCGCCCGACTTCAAGATGTGGATGCCGCATGGCATCCACCCGCTGATCGAGTCGGGCATCCTGCTCGCCTCGGTTTCGGCGGTGGTGCTCAACGCCTTCTTCAACGGCACCAAGGAAAATGAAGCCGAAATCCGCGAGGCGGCGATGGCTTCGGAGGCGTAACACAAGGGCAATCGCGGCGGGTCTGATCGTGCAAGCTCAGACCCGCCGACATTTCCGTCTTGCCGCGGGCCGCGGCAAGCGGGTCAGCGCTCCTGCAACGCCTCGGCATGGCTTGCGGCTTCACGCAGCGGCAGCGGGCCGTACCTTTCGCCACTGGCGCTGCCGGCAAGGACGAATCCCCGCGGCGACTCGACGAGAGCAAAACTCTCCTCGGCGATGACGATCCAGAAGACCGGATTTGGAATGTCGGCTGTCGCGCCCTGCACAGACATGACCGCATCGTCGACAAGAGGCCGGGCACGCCGCAGCAGAAGGTCACCCGCGGCGGCTACCGGCATCCTCGTCGCATATCGGATCACAGCCTCGACAGCAGGGCCTTGCACGGTTCCCAGCAACGCGCCGGCAGCGGGCGGCCGATAGTTTCCGAGCGGGTCGCCATGTCCCTCCACGTATTCGTAGAGCCGCGCTCCAGCGTCGTCCACCACGGCAAAGCGCATGCCGCCATCGGTGTCGACGACCCAGGCTTTCTCTTGTCTGCCATGGATATCTGTTAGGTATCCGCCACGAATCCCGGTCAGCGCCTCCGGCGTCCCGACGGCTGCCGCAGCAAGCGCCACGGCTGCGTGCAGCGGATCCGTCACCGAGTGGTGGAAGCGCGCGATACGGGCGGCAGAAAGGCGTTTGTCTCGCCTTGGGTTGGCAAGGATGAGAGCTTGCATCTCGGCTTCATAGAATCCGTCGTCGACCTTTCGCAATTCGGGCCATCGCGAAACCCACTCGGCAGCGCGCCGGGAGATCGGGTCTGCTTTCTCGGCGGCGTAAAGCCGGTCGTCGAGCTTGTCCAAGGCGGGTGCGCGGCCGCCGGAAAATCCGGTCTGCGCGCTAGCAGCAGCCGGGTTGGCCTCGAACCAGTCAATCATCTCCTGCAGCAGTGCTGCCTGTATGGTCGCGCCCATCGCAAGCAGCCCCGAAAGCGCGTCGGCGAAGATGTGCGGTGCTTTCCGGCCGCTGTTGTGAATGAACTGGCTGTGCCCGCCATTGTTGACCTGGGCCAGATAGAAATCTGCGTGGTAGGCCTGCAAAGCGACGTGGGGCAGTTCGTGGCGATGGTACAGGCCATGGTCGAAAAGGCTGTTGACGTAGTTGACGACCGCTTGAACGATGTCGTCGTCGCGATATTTGGACTGTTCAAAAGCAGAGGCCGGCAAGATGACTGGCATCGGCGGATTGCCCGAAGGCGGTTGCTTGCGTTTGCCAAATGTGAACAAGGCCATCTACCAGGTCTCCGATCAATGCTTCCGCGAAGCTCGAAGATACTAGCAAGCAACGGTCAATTTTTGGTTGTTTACGTCCGCCTTTCCACCAGTCCAATCGTATTGCCGGCTGGGTCCTTCAGGAAAGCCATCCATTCGCACTCGCCGGCCGGGCCAAATTCGCCCGCGGCATCGCGATGGACCAGCGTCGGCGCCGTGGTGAAGGCGACGCCGTTGTCGGATGCGGTTTCGTAGAAGGAGTCCAAGTCGGCGATGTCGAGATAGACAGTTGCCTGCGGCACGCCACCGGTGAAGAACAGCCTGACGTTGCCGGCGATGATGAAGGCGATGCCGGGCGGGTCGTAGCGGGCATGCACGGGCAGGCCGAAAACGTCGAGCCAGAAGCCGAGCGTGTCGTCGATGTCGCGGCCGGCGGAGAGCGCAACCTGGCGGAGCGCTCCGACCCGGCGCATGGCTAGATGGAGAAGCTGGTGCCGCAGCCGCAGCCGGCGACCGCGTTGGGATTCTTGATCTGGAACGACTGGCCCATCAGGTCGTCGACAAAGTCGACCACCGAGCCGCCCATATAGACCAGCGACAGGTCGTCGACGAGCAGCGTCGCGCCATCGCGTTCGATGGCGACGTCGTCGTCGTTGCGGCCGTCGACGAGATCGAACTTGTAGGAAAAGCCGGAGCAGCCGCCACCTTCGACCGAGATGCGCAGCGCGATCTTGCCCGGATCGCTGGCGACGATCTTGGCAATCCGCTTCGCAGCGGCTTCGGTCATGTCGACCTTCATGGCAGTCTTGGCATCAGCGCCCATCGGCGTCACCTTGCTTTCGGTTTCTTATGATAGGTATGAAGCCACCTGGGGCAAGTCAACAGGTGGGGAGTATGGCAGGCGAGCGGCAACTTGGCGATATCGGCTTCGGCTACCGGCCGCGCGCGGCCTATGCCTGCGATCCCGCGCGTTCGCGCGGACGCCTGTTCGACGAGGTCGAGAGCCCGACGCGCACGCCGTTCCAGCGTGACCGCGACCGTATCATCCACTCGACCGCCTTCCGCCGCCTCAAGCACAAGACACAAGTGTTCGTCGCCCATGAGGGCGATCATTACCGCACCCGGCTGACCCACACGATCGAAGTGGCGCAGATCGCCCGCGCTTTGGCTCGTGCCCTGCGCTGCGACGAGGATCTCGCCGAGGCGATCGCCCTGGTCCATGATTTCGGGCATACGCCATTCGGCCACACCGGCGAGGACGCGCTGAACGAGAAGATGGCGACCTGGGGCGGCTTCGATCACAACGCCCAGTCGCTGCGCGTGGTGACGCGGCTCGAGAGCCGCTATGCCGAGTTCGACGGGCTCAACCTGACCTGGGAGACGCTGGAGGGGCTGGTCAAGCACAACGGTCCGCTGACCGACGCCACCGGCAAGGGCCTGAAAGGGCCGGTGCCTCAAGCGATCCGCGACTATTCCGAGTTGCACGACCTCGAACTCGACCGCTTCGCCAGCCTCGAAGCGCAATGCGCGGCGATCGCCGACGACATCGCCTACAACACCCATGACATCGACGATGGCCTGCGTGCGGGCTTGTTGACGCTCGACATGCTCGACGAGGTGGGCCTGCCGGCTTCGATCCTGCGCGGTGTGCGCGAGCGCTATCCTGCACTCGATGCGGTGCGCACCGGCCACGAACTGATGCGCCGCCAGATCACCATGTTTGTCGAGGACGTCATTTCGACAGCTTCCGCAAAGATCACGCTTGTGGCACCGCAAAGCGCCGACGAGGTCAGGTCAGCCGGCGCGGCGATGGTGACCTTTTCCGACGAGATGGCGGCGTCCGAGAAGGAGCTCAAGGCCTTTCTCTACCGCTACATGTACCGGCATTCGGAGGTGATGCGGGTGCGGGCCAATGCCGACCGGATCGTCAAGGAGCTGTTTGACGCCTACTACGCCGATCCGCGTGCCATGCCGGAGGGCTGGCGTGAGGGGCTCGACCGGGCCGAGGACCGCATCAAGGCCCGCGCTGTCGCCGATTTCCTGGCCGGCATGACTGACACCTACGCGGTCAAGGAACACCGGCGTTTGTTTGACCATACGCCCGATTTGGTTTAGGCCGGGCGCAATTTCCGGCTATTTTGCCGGTTGCCACGCAATGCCACCCAGAGCCGAGCACATGAATATTTTCGCCGATTTCAGCGAGCGGATCACCAAAGCCGTCGAAGCGCTTGAATTGACTCCCAAAGATGGCGGCGCGCTCGATCTGACGCGCATCGCCGTCGAGCCGCCGCGCGACGCCACCCATGGCGATCTGGCGACCAATGCGGCGATGGTTCTGGCCAAGCCGACGGGCCAGAACCCGCGCGCGCTGGCCGAGCGGTTGGTCGCCGAACTCGCCAAGGACGCCGATGTGGTCAATGCCGAGGTTGCCGGCCCGGGTTTCGTCAACCTCAAGCTCAAGGACGCGTTCTGGCACAAGCATCTGGCCGATCTGCTGTCGCGCGGCGCCGAATACGGCCGCTCGGGCTTCGGCAACAACAAGCGGGTCAACGTCGAATACGTTTCGGCCAATCCGACCGGGCCGATGCATGTCGGCCACTGCCGCGGCGCGGTGGTCGGTGATGCGCTTGCCAACATCCTCGGCTTTGCCGGCTATGACGTAACCAAGGAATACTACATCAACGACGCCGGCGTGCAGATCGACGTGCTCGGTCGCTCGGTGATGCTGCGTTATCGCGAGGCATTGGGCGACGAGATCGGCGAGATTCCGGCCGGGCTTTACCCAGGCGACTATCTCGTGCCGGTCGGCCAGGACCTCGCCAAGGAGTTTGGCCGCGACCTCCTGCAGAAGCCCGAGGACGAGGCGCTTGCCATCGTCAAGGACCGGACCATCGACGCCATGATGGTGATGATCCGCGAAGACCTGGCGCTGCTCAACGTCCGCCACGAGGTGTTCTTCTCCGAGCGCACGCTGCACGCCGACAACGCCAAGGCGATCCGCTCGGCGATCAGCGACCTGACGCTGAAGGGCCACATCTACAAGGGCAAGCTGCCGCCGCCCAAGGGCGAGAAGCCGGATGACTGGGAAGACCGCGAGCAGACCTTGTTCCGCTCGACCGAGGTTGGCGACGACATGGACCGGCCGCTGGTCAAGTCGGACGGTGCATTCACCTATTTCGCCGCCGACGTCGCCTACCTGAAGGACAAGGTCGATCGCGGTTTCGAGGAACTGGTGTTCGTGCTCGGCGCCGACCATGGCGGCTACGTCAAGCGCATGGAAGCGCTGGCGCGCGCGGTTACCGACGGTGCCGTGAAGCTCGACGTGCTGCTCTGCCAGCTGGTCAAGCTGTTCCGCGACGGCGAGCCAGTGCGCATGTCCAAGCGGGCAGGGGAGTTCATCACCTTGCGCGAAGTGGTCGAGGAAGTCGGCCGCGACGCAATCCGCTTCATGATGCTCTATCGCAAGAGCGATGCGCCGCTCGATTTCGATTTCGCCAAGGTCACCGAGCAGTCGAAAGACAACCCGGTGTTCTATGTGCAGTATGCTTCGGCGCGCTGCCATTCGGTGTTCCGGCAGGCGAAGGAACAGCTCGGCGTAGCAGAGTTCGCACGTGCAGGCCTGATCGGCCCAGTCGAACGGCTTGCCGACGAAGGCGAGATCGCGCTCGTCAAGAAGCTTGCCGAGTATCCGCGCCTGATCGAATCCGCTGCCCAGTCGATGGAGCCGCACAGGCTGGCATTCTACCTCTACGATCTCGCCAGCACCTTCCACGGACACTGGAATCGCGGCACGGACAACCCCGACTTACGGTTTGTTAAGGTTAACGATCCAGAATTGACCCATGCCAGACTCGGGCTGGTGCAGGCTGTTTCGGACGTCTTGACGTCGGGCCTGGCGTTGATCGGGGCGGATGCGCCGACCGAAATGCGCTAGGTTAACAGAGGCTTTCTGTCACCTTTTGCCCACATTGCGCTGGTAAGGGCCAACCTTACGCGACGTTCATGGCGTCCGAAAAAAGTGCGAGAGTTCGGGAAAAAGAATGGCAGACAGACCCCAGCTGAAGATCGCCGATAAGAACGATTTCGCCGACGAAGATCCGTTCGCCGAGCTGACGAGGATCATGGGCTTCGATCCGCGCCAGCCTGTGGTGCGCCAGGATGTTGGTGCGCCCGCTGCTCGTGTCGAGCCGGCGATGGACGACGATTTCGGCATCGACCTGGAGAAGGAATTGCTTGGCGAACTGGCCGGCGACGATCTGGTGGCAGCACCGGAGCGTGACGCGCCCGCGGCCTATGTTCAGGCTGACGCGCCGTCCGCCTACGCGCCCGTCGAGGCTGGTTTCGAACAATCTGGCTATGGCCGCGCGCAGGAACCGGAATTCGTCTCCGATGCTTCGTTCGACGATGCCGTTGCCGCATCCTTCGAGCAGGAGTTTTCGCTCGAGGACGAATTGCTGCGCCCTGAAGACCAGGCCTATGCGGTCGAGCCGGCCTATGCCGTTGAGCCCGCTTTCGCCGCCGAGCCGACTTTCGCAGCCTATGCGCCCGTGGCCGATGTCGCGGCCGAAGCGGCGTTCGACGATGCCGTCGCCGCCTCCCTCGACGAACATTTCACGCTCGAAGAGCTGCCGATCGAGGAGACTGCCGCCCAGGTCGAGGCGCCGATTGCCTACCAGGCTCCCCTTGAAACCGATCTCGATGCCGAATTCCATGTCGCCCTTGCCGATGTCGACATGGATTTCGCTGCCCATGATGGTGCGGACTATGTTGCTGATGGTGCGGACTATGCCGCCGGGAGCGAGGCCGACGATCAGCTGACGCTTGGCGAATATCAGCCGGCAGAGGCTGAAATTGCTTTCTCCCACGAGGACCTGGTCGAAGAACAGCAAGCAGTGGCGGCCCCCGTCGCCCAGGCCCAGGACTACGACGGGTTCGAGCGTCGCTTGCAGGACGCCCTGCGCGACGAAGAGCCTGCCTACGAGCCTGCTGTTGCTCAGGAGCCGGCCTATGAACCCGAGGTTACACCGGCAGCCGCAGCCGCCGTTGCAGAAGACACCAGCCTCGAGGACGAGCTCAACGCGCTGCTCGGAACCATGAGCAGCCAGGCCAAGGCTCTTTCCGAGCCTGCACCGCTTCGCGTCGAAGAGCCAGTTGCCGTCGAACCGGAGCCGGCGTTCACCAGCTCATTCTGGGCGCCCGAGCAGCCCGCTGAAATCGAGCCGCAGTCGGTTGAAGACGCCGACTATGCGACGTCCTACGCCGATGACACTCAGCAGATCGAGGATTTCGCAGCCACGGATGATGCGGCTGCTGTCGCATCCCATGCCGGCTACACCGAGCCCAGCTATGACCAGCAGGCCGACGTCGATGTCAATTTCGACGACGACGCCTTCGACATGGCTTTCGAACGCAGCGTGGCAACGGCCGCGACCGAAGCCGTCGCGCCTGCAGCTATCGCTGCGGCAGCAGATCGGCCGCTTGCTGCTTCGCGCTACGAGCAGGCCCGCAGTTGGGGTCTGGGCACACCAGTGGCTCCGCGTGCATCGACGCCTGTCGCCGAGACGCAGCCGAGCTATCAGCCCGAGACCTATGCTGCGCCTGCCGAAGCTTATGTGCCGACGGCCGAGCCTGAGCATTACGAGCAGGAGGCCGAGCCCGAGCCCTACGTGCAGCAGGCCGAGCCTGTCGCCGACGTTGCCGACGATCTCGAAGCCGAATTGTTCGCCGCCGTTTCGTCCTTTGACGATGCGCCAGACGTGGAGACAGTGGACGTGCCGGAGAAGGCCGTCGCGCTTGCCGACGATCTCGACATTCCCGAGCTGTCCTTCGAAGACGATGCGCCGCCGGCGCCGCCCTACGATGATCTCGACAGCGAATTCACGAATCTCATGAACGAGATGAACGCTCCCGAGGCAAGCAAGCCGTCGGTTTCGTCGAGCTACGAGCCCAATCCTTATGCCAGCGGGTTCGATCGCAAGACGCTGCGCGATGGCGATGCGTCGCAGCCGATCGAATTTCCCTCGGAGGCAATTGCAGCTGCTGCTACCGCCGGCGCGGCCGCCATGTATGCCGGGCGCCAGTCCCAGGCGCAGCAGGGCGACGATCGACTGACCGGATTTGATCTTGGTGGCATGCACCAGGGACGCGGTTCCGCGCCGCGCGAGCAGGCACCGGTTGACGACTTCGACTACGACCCGGATTTTGACGAAGCCATGGAAGCGCTGCCCGGCTCGCCGGCCGCAGCCCGTCCGGCCCGTCGCGGCCTGATGATCGCCGCCATCGTCGGTGCGGTCGCCGTTGTCGGCGGCATCGGCGCCTGGGGACTGTCCTTCGGCGGCAGCGAAGACGCTGGGGCGCCTGTCATCGTCAAGGCTGACGGGACGCCGATCAAGGTCAAGCCGGAAAATCCGGGCGGCATGACCGTGCCGAACCAGGACAACAAGGTCTACGACCGTGTCGCAGGCGGTGCCGCCAACGGTGCGCCGGCGCAGGAAAAGCTGGTCACCAACACCGAAGAGCCGATCGACGTGGTGGCGCAGGACGCCGAGGCACGCGCCAATGACACGCTGCCGCTGGATGCGGACGAGACTGCCGATGCGCCGCTGCCGAAGGCAGAGGATCGCGTCGCGCAGGCGGCTCAGGCCGACCAGCCCGACGCCAGCACCGAGACTGCCGCTGTCGCACCGCGCAAGGTCCGTACCATGGTGGTGAGGCCCGACGGCACCCTCGTGCCGCGCGAAGATCCGGCACCTGCTGCCGTGGCCGCAGCCGAGCCCAACGATCCGGCGCCGCAGCGCGTTGCCGAGCCTGCCAGCGAGGCCACCGGCACGGTGCCTTCGCAGCCCGCGCTTGCGCCGGTTGCCAACACCCAGGCGGCTGCCCAGTCGGCAAATACGCCTGCTTCGGCTCCGATCGCGCCGCAGCGTCCTTCTGAACAGCCCGTCAACGTCGTCGGCGAGGTCAAGCCGGACCAGGTCGCAGCCCTTGCACCGTCGGCCCCGACCGCAGCAGCCTCGGGCGCATGGGCGATGCAGATCGCCTCGCAGCCGAGCGAAGCCGCGGCCAAGTCGACTTACGCCGATCTGGCGCGCCGCTACGGTAGCGTGCTCAACGGCCGCGAGGTCAGCATCGTCAAGGCCGAGATCGCCGGCAAGGGCACCTTCTGGCGCGTCCGCGTGCCGGCCGGCACCCGCAACGACGCGGTTAGCCTGTGCGAGAGCTACAAGGCTGCAGGCGGCAACTGCTTCGTCTCGAAGTAGGCTTGCGACTTTCCAACCGGCAAACGGCGCGGCATCTGCTGTGCCGTTTTTCGTTTCCGGCTCGCCCGCAGATTGCAGCCGATTCTATCTCACCCAAAAAGGCGCTAAGCTCCTGACATGACCGAATCAAAGTCCATCATCCTTGGCTGTGCAGGCCTGTCGCTCACCGCTGAAGAGATTGCCTTTTATCGCCGGGAGCGGCCGTGGGGCTTCATCCTCTTTGCCCGCAACGTCAAGGAGCCGGAGCAGATCCGCGATCTCGTCGCAGCCATGCGTGACAGTGTCGGTCGGCCGGACGCCCCTGTCTTCATCGACCAGGAGGGCGGGCGCGTGCAGCGCCTGCGCCCGCCGCTGGCGCCGAACTATCCCGCAGGCGGCGCGCTCGGCGCGCTCTATCGCAGCGACCGCGAGGCGGGCCTGAGGGCGACGTGGTTGCTCGCCCGCCTGCATGCCTTCGATCTCGCCCGCTACGGCATCACTGCCGACTGCCTCCCGGTGCTGGATGTTCCAGTCGAGGGCGCCAGCGACGTCATCGGCGCGCGTGCCTACGGCAAGGACCCCGATAGCGTTACGGCACTCGGCCGCGCCGCTGCCGAGGGGCTGCTTTCAGGCGGCATCCTGCCGGTCATGAAGCACATTCCAGGCCATGGCCGCGCCTTTGCCGATACCCATTTCGAATTGCCGACGGTGGACACGCCGCTCGACCAGCTGCGCGCGCACGACTTCGCGCCGTTCAAGGCGCTGAACCACCTGCCGATCGCCATGACCGCGCATGTGATCTTCAGCGCCGTCGATCCGTCAGCACCTGCGACGACGTCGCGCAAGGTCATCGAGGAGATCGTGCGCGGCGAGATCGGCTTCGACGGTCTCCTGGTCAGCGACGACACCTCGATGAAGGCACTTTCTGGGGATTTCCCTTCAAAGTCGGCGGCGATCCTTGCGGCGGGCGTCGATCTTGTCCTTCATTGCAACGGGGTGATGGAGGAGATGGAGGGCATCGCCTCGCGGGCGACGGCACTTTCCGGGAAGTCGCTTGAGCGCGCTGAAAAGGCCCTTGCCGCGGTCAAGGCGGGCGACGGCCACGATGAAGCGTCGCTTCGGGCGGAATTCGGACAATATTTCGAGGCAGTTGCATAGCCTCTCAAGGAGAAGGCACGGATTTGGCGGACGCATTGGAAAGCAAGGCCCAAAAGCCAGCACCGATGGACCGCCTGTGGGCGGAGAACGCCGACGAGCGCATGACGGACGATCCGTCGCTGGTCGTCGACGTCGCCGGCTTCGAAGGCCCGCTCGACCTCCTGCTGCACCTGGCGCGCAGCCAGCGGGTGGACCTGTCGCGCATTTCGATCCTGGCGCTTGTCGAGCAGTACCTCATCTTCGTCTCGCAGGCGCGGGCCTTGCGGCTGGAGCTTGCCGCCGACTATCTGGTCATGGCGGCGTGGCTCGCCTTCCTCAAGTCGAAGCTCTTGATCCCCAAGCTGCCGGGCGATGAAGGCGAAAGCGGCGAGGAACTGGCAGCCGTGCTGCAGTTCAGGCTCAAGCGGCTTGAAGCCATGCGCGATGCCGCCTCGCGGCTGGTCAACCGCAACCGGCTTGGACGCGACGTCTTCCAGCGCGGCGCGCCGGAACTCGTCATCATCGACAAGCGCAACGAATACTCGGCCTCGCTCTACGACCTGTTGAGCGCCTATGCCGGCCAGCGGCAGCGCCAGGCCATCACCAACGTGCAGATCGCCAAGCGCGGCGTCTGGTCGCTCAAGCAGGCGCGCGACATCCTGGCCCGCATGGTCGGTGAATTGAAGGACTGGACCGCGCTCGACCATTTTCTCATCCGCTACATGACCGGCCCGGAGGAGCGCGCAACAGCGCTTGCCAGTTCCTTCGCCGCGAGCCTCGAAATGGTTCGCGACGGCAGCGTCGAAATCCGCCAACACGAGCCATTCGCGCCGATCTATCTGCGCGAACGCCAATCCGCCCCCCGGCAGACCGAAGGTGCTTCATGACCGAAGGATCAAACGTCGTTCCGTTCTCCCTCGACGACGAGGATGGCGATGCCGTCGAACGCAACCCCGCGGTACGGCTGCATCTCGCCGAGGCCGTACGCATGGCCGAGGCGATCGTCTTCGCCAGCGCCGAGCCGGTGAGCGAGCGGCAGCTTGTTTCGCGACTGCCCGAAGGCATCGACGTGCCTGCGGCGATGGCCGAACTGCAGCGCATCTACGAGCGCCGCGGCGTCAATCTGGTCAAGGTCGCGGATTCATGGGCCTTCCGCACCGCCGGCGACCTCGCTTTCCTGATGAGCCGCGACACGGTCCAGCAAAAGAAGCTGTCGCGCGCGGCACTCGAAGTGCTTTCGGTGATTGCCTACCACCAGCCGGTGACACGCGCCGAGATCGAGGACATCCGCGGCGTCGAAACCTCCAAGGGTACGCTCGACACGCTGATGGAAACCGAGTGGGTGCGCATGCGCGGCCGCCGCAAGACACCGGGCCGACCGGTCACCTATGGCACCACCGACAAGTTCCTCGACCATTTCGGCCTGGAGGAAATACGCGACCTGCCCGGCATGGAAGAGCTGAAGGGAGCAGGGCTGCTCTCCACGCGCATGCCGCCCGGCTTCTCGGTGCCGTTGCCGCCGTCCGACCCGGATCTGCTCACCGAAGATGAGGATCCGCTGACGGACATCGATCTTGAGGAGCTTGGCCTGTTGACACCCCGCGTCACAGATGATTGACCGGCGCCGGTGTGGAACCGGCCCTGCGAGGTCCATTCTGTGACGACCAATCAAGCCCAGACGGTTTCCCGCGTCACCGCGGGCGTGACTTTTGCCGCACGCCTGGCTTTCGAAAATATCCGACATTCCTTCGCCAATGGCGCCGAGACGCTGCGCGGCGTCAGCCTTGCCGCTGAACCGGGTGAGGTTCTGTGTCTGCTTGGCCCCTCCGGTTCGGGCAAGACGACGCTGCTGAGGATCGCCGCCGGCATTGAGGCCCAGACATCCGGCCAGGTGATGCTCAACGGCAAGGAGATTGCCGGCCCCTCGGTATTCCTGCCGCCGGAACAGCGCTCGATCGGCCTGGTCTTCCAGGATTTCGCCCTGTTTCCGCATTTGACCATCCTGGACAATGTCCGTTTTGGCCTGACCGCCCTGTCGCGGGACGAGGGCAAGCGCGAGGCCTTGATCGCGCTCAACCGCGTCGGCCTTGAGCACTATGCCGACAACTACCCGCACGCGCTGTCCGGCGGCGAGCAGCAGCGCGTCGCCCTTGCCCGTGCGCTCGCGCCGCGGCCGGCAGTGCTGTTGATGGACGAGCCGTTTTCCGGCCTAGATTCGCGGCTAAAGGATACGGTGCGCGCCGAGACGCTGGCAATTCTGCGCGAAAGCCGGGCAACCGCGATCGTCGTCACCCACGACGCCGAGGAGGCGATGCGCATGGGCGACCGCATCGCCCTGCTGAAGGACGGCCAACTGGTGCAGACGGGCAGGGCGGACGACCTCTACCTCAGGCCGGCAAATCTGTTCGCCGCCGGCTTCTTCTCGGAGTTGAATGTCTTTTCGGCCAGGGTTGTCGATGGTTATGCAGATACACCGGTCGGCGAGGTCGAAACGTCGGTCGCCGACGGTACCCAGGTATCGGTAGCCGTGCGCCTGACCGGCATCGACGTCAGCGAAGACACCGGCGAGACTCAGGCTCGCATCATTTCGCGCCGCTATCTCGGCGTCGTCGAATTGCTGGAGCTTGCGGTGCCGGGAGCGGAGACGCCGGTCAGGGCGCGTGTGCGCTGCGGCGCTTTGTCCGTAAAAGCTCGTGATATATGGCTGTCGCTTCGGAAAGCGGATGTTCTAGTGTTTGAATCTGGAAGCGAAAGAGCCTAGATCAATCGCAGGGAAACTGTTCAAGAGAGAGTTCAATGGGTTCGTTTTCAATCTGGCACTGGCTGATCGTTCTGGTCGTCGTGCTGCTGCTGTTTGGCCGTGGCAAGATCCCCGAACTGATGGGCGACATGGCCAAGGGCATCAAGAGCTTCAAGAAGGGCATGTCGGACGAGGAAGCCGACGATGCCAAGACGGTCGAGCATCGCAACGACGAGGCCGTAAACTCGACCAAGGAAAAGGCCAGCAAGAGCTGACCATAGTCTCTTGCTAGCCGGATCGCACCGACATGTTTGAAATCGGCTGGACCGAAATGCTGGTGATTGCGGTCGTCATGATCGTGGTCGTCGGCCCGAAGGATTTGCCCAAGATGCTCCGCACCATAGGGCGGATGACCACCAAGGCACGGTCCATGGCGGGCGATTTTCAGCGCCAGTTCAACGAGGCGCTGAAAGAAGCCGAACTCGACGACGTCAAGAAGTCGCTCGACGATCTCAAGGGCCTCAATCCGGCCAATGAGATCAGGAAGCAGCTCAATCCGTTCGAAAAGGCGGCTGCCGACGTGCGCGCCGGGCTCGATTCTGCGATGAAGCCGTCGCAGCCGGCAGCACCCGCTGACCCGGCGTCTAGTTCCGTGCATTCGGCCGAGCCGTTGAAGAACGGCGCAACCGTCATGCCGGGCGTGGCCGGACCGGAGGCAATGCCGGCAGCGCCGGTTGTCCCGGCCGCCGAAATCAAGGCTACGCCGGTGCCGGTTGCCGAAGCGCCTGCCAAGGCTGCCAAGGCGGCAACAAAGCCGAAAGCGGCCGCGAAGCCCAAGGCTGCGGCGCAAGCCAAGGCCAAGGCAAGTCCAGCCAAGCCGGCCGCCGCCAAGGCAGCGCCGGCAAAGGCTGCTGCGCCCAAGAAGACCGTCGCCAAGACGACGACCAAAGCAGGAAAAGCCTCGTGAGCGCCGAAGACGACGAGATCGAAAAGTCCTCGGCCCCGCTGATGGAGCATCTCATCGAGCTGCGCACGCGGCTGATGTGGTCCATCGGCGGCTTTTTCGTCGCCTTCCTGGTCTGCTTCTTCTTTGCCAAGCAGCTGTTCAATCTGCTGGTCATCCCGTTCAAATGGGCGACCGGCTGGGCCGGTCTCGACCCGGAAAAGGTCGAGCTCATCTACACGGCGCCGCAGGAATTCTTCTTCACCCAGATCAAGCTCGCCATGTTCGGCGGCCTTGTGATCGCGTTCCCGGTGATCGCCTCGCAGATCTACAAGTTCGTCGCCCCCGGCCTCTACAAGAACGAGCGCGCCGCTTTCCTGCCGTTCCTGGTCGCTTCGCCGGTGCTGTTCCTGATGGGGGCGTCGCTGGTCTACTTCTTCTTCACCCCGATGGTGATGTGGTTCTTCCTCGCCATGCAGCAGACCGGCGGCGAAGGCGAGGTACAGATTTCGCTGCTGCCCAAGGTGTCGGAATATCTCAGCCTGATCATGACGCTGATCTTCTCCTTCGGCCTGGTGTTCCAGCTGCCGGTGGTGACGACGTTGATGGCCCGCGTCGGTATGGTGACGTCGCAGGGATTGGCCGACAAGCGCAAATGGGCGATCGTGATCGCCTTCGTGGTTGCCGCCGTGCTGACGCCACCCGATCCGGTCAGCCAGATCGGCCTTGCCCTTCCCACGATCCTTCTTTACGAGATTTCCATCTGGACCGCCCGGATGATCGAAAAGAAGCGCGAGCAGGAGCGCGTGGCGAGCGAGACGCAGAGCGAGGGCGACAACCCCGCCGAGCAGACGCAAGCAGCACCGACCTCGCTCGAAGGCACAGGCAGCGGCACGAAAGCCGGCTGACAGCCCGATCCGCCGTCGCGGTCGTTTCGACAACCGCCGCGACCGGAAAATTTTTAAATGCTTGATATCAAATGGATTCGCGAGAACCCTGAAGCTTTAGTCGAAGCGCTGACCAAGCGTGGGCAGCCGGCTTCGGTCGCGAGCTCGACGGTGGACGACCTGATCGCCAAGGATGAGGCGCGGCGAGCCCACGTTTCGAAGCTGCAGGAGGCGCAGGAGCGCCGCAATGCCGCGTCTAAAGAAATCGGCAACGCCATGCGCAATGGTGATTCCGCCCTGGCAGAGAAGCTGAAGGCCGAAGTCGCCGAGATCAAGGGCTTCATCCAGGATGGCGAGGGCCTCGAACGCGAACTCGACAAGGCACTCGATTCGGCTCTTGCGATTATTCCCAACGTTCCGCTGCAGGACGTTCCCGTCGGCAAGGACGAGAACGACAATGTCGAACTGCGCAAGGTCGGCAAGGTCATGCCGCGCCCGAACTGGGTGAAGGAGCATTTCGAGATCGGCGAGGCGCTCGGCCTGATGGACTTCGAGCGTGCCGCCAAGCTTTCGGGCGCGCGTTTCACCGTGCTGAAAGGCCAGCTTGCCCGGCTCGAACGCGCGCTCGGCCAGTTCATGCTGGACCTGCATACGACCGAACACGGCTACACCGAAGTGCAGCCGCCGCTTCTGGTGCGCGACGAGGTGCTGTTTGGCACCAACCAGCTGCCGAAATTCGAGGAAGACCTGTTCTTCGTGCCGCATGGCGACAGCCGCCTCGGCCTGATCCCCACCGCCGAAGTGCCGCTGACCAATCTCGTGCGCGAGGAAATCCTTGCCAGCGAGCAGCTGCCGATGCGCTTGACGGCGCTGACGCCCTGCTTCCGCTCGGAAGCTGGCTCGGCGGGCCGCGACACGCGCGGCATGCTGCGCCAGCACCAGTTCTACAAGGTCGAGCTGGTCTCGATCGTTGATGCCGAAAGCGCGCTTGCCGAGCATGACCGCATGACCGACTGCGCCGAGAACGTGCTCAAGATGCTTGGCCTGCCGTTCCGCACTGTCGTGCTGTGCACCGGCGACATGGGCTTCGGCGCACGGAAGACCCATGACATCGAGGTCTGGCTGCCGGGTCAGAATACCTACCGCGAGATTTCTTCCTGTTCGGTGTGCGGTGACTTCCAGGCGCGGCGCATGGATGCCCGCTATCGTCCGAAGGAAGAGAAGGGCACGCGCTTCGTGCACACCCTCAATGGCTCGGGTGTCGCCGTTGGTCGTGCGCTGATCGCCGTCATCGAGAATTACCAGAACGAGGACGGTAGCGTAACCATTCCTGAAGTGCTGCTGCCTTACATGGGTGGCCTGACCAAGATCGAAGCGAAGTGACATGCGCATTCTGCTGACCAACGACGACGGCATCCATGCCGAAGGGCTTGCTGTCCTGGAGCGCATCGCCAACCAGCTGTCGGACGACGTTTGGGTGGTGGCGCCCGAGACCGACCAGTCGGGCTACGCCCATTCGCTGTCGATCTCGGAACCACTGCGGTTGCGCAAGATCAGCGACAAGCACTACGCGGTGAATGGCACGCCGACCGACTGCGTCATCATGGGCGCGCGGAAGATCCTGCCTGAGCCGCCGGATCTGATCCTGTCGGGCATCAATTCGGGCCTCAACGTTGCCGACGACGTGACCTATTCGGGCACGGTCGCCGGTGCCATGGAAGGCGCGCTGATCGGCATCCGCTCGATCGCGCTGAGCCAGGCCTATGTCTACGAGAACGAAGAGCGCATCGTGCCTTACGAGACGGCGGAAGCGCTGGCGCCGGCGCTACTCAGGAAGCTGATCGCCACCGAGCTGCCTATCGGCGTGCTGCTCAATGTCAATTTCCCGAACTGCCCGCCGGAAGAGGTGACGGGTCCTGTTGTGGCGAGCCAGGGCAAGCTGTCTTACGGCATCTGGGTCGAGGAGCGCCGCGACGGCCGCAGCCTGCCATATTACTGGCTGCGATTCGGCCGCGACGAGCCGGAGGTCAAGCCGGGCACCGATTTGCATGCCGTACGCAACAAGCAGATTTCGGTCACACCGCTCAAGCTCGACATGACGGCGCATGAACTGCGCGATCAACTGGCCAAGGCAATTGCATGAACATGATGCCGGACGATCGTGAAGGCTTCGCCGCCTTTCTTCTTCGCCTGCGTGGGCGCGGCATCGTTCCGAAAAATCTCATCGCCGCTTTCGAGGCAACGCCAAGGCGGGATTTCATCGCCGGGCAATTCCATTCCATGGCCTGGTCGGATCGCATGCTGCCGATCGAATGTGGCGAAGCGATCGAGGGCGCCGACCTTCAGGCCGCGGTGATTGCCGCCCTCAACATCGAGCCGGGCAACCGCGTGCTCGAGGTCGGCACCGGTACGGGCTACACCGCTGCCGTGATGGCGCGGCTGGCCGGGCGCGTCATCACTGTCGACCGCTTCAAGACACTAGCCGAGCAAGCGCGCCAGCGCTTCGAATTGCTCGGCATCAACAACGCGCTGGTGCGCCAGGCCGACGGCTCGAACGGGCTGCAAGGCGAGGGGCCGTTCGACCGCATCGTGGTATGGGCCGCCTTCGACAGCCATCCACGCATGTTTGTCGACCAACTGTCGAGCGGCGGCACGATGATCGCGCCGATCGGTCCTGAAGAGGGCGAGCAGGTGCTCTGCAAGCTGACCAAGATCGGCAGCCGATTCGAACGCGAAGACCTGGGCGTCGTTCGGCTCCAGCCCCTGGCGCGTGGCGTCGCTGCCGTAATCTAGGTATTGAGCGTCAGGCAACGCTGGCCTGACCTGAGCCTCGGCACGCCCCAGCCTATCCCATGAGCCTCCCGCATCTGTCCGATTGAAACCCGGCCACCCCCGGCTTGACTGCTATCGCGACGTGGCTTGCGAAGCTTTTGATTTATTTGATCCCCTTAACCGGCCGGTAACATTAACGCGCTTTAATCAAGCCTAGTTGGTATCGGGTAAAGCGCGGGTCAGTGCGATGCGTTTCAGTATTTTGAAGGCGAATAGACGCTCTATGGCGCGCAGTGGCGCCGTTCTGCTGGTTGCCGGCATGGCGGCAGGCTGCAGTTCCGGAGTGTCGCGATTCGGCGGCGGTGGCGTCGACGACATCTTTACGGCATCGACGCCCAATCAGCGTTCGATCATCAGCCAGCAACAGCAGCCCTATCCGGGTGAGGCCCAGGCAGCGCCGCTCGCGGCCAGCAATTCAGGTTCGGTGAGCCGCGGCAGCCTGGAGCCTGTCTCTTCGCAGCCGCTGCCTGCTCCCGCAGTTGCCCAGGCTCCGGCAATGGCTCCGGCTCCGGTCCGCACGGCCCAGGCTCCCGCCTTGGCACCGGCCGTCGATCGTACGACGACGTCGACGGTTGCCCAGGCCCCCGCCCAGGACAACGTGCTCAAGGTGCCTGGCAAGAAGCCCCTGCCGGCCAACCAGCAGCCACTGTCCACGGACAAGGTTGCGGTGTTGCCGCAGCAGCCCAAGACCAAGGAAAATGGCGCGCTCGCTCAGGTCGACTCTTCGGCTGACAAGAATGCCAAGCCCACGGGCACTGGCAGCAGCTACAAGGTGGCCGAAGGCGACACGCTCAACCGCATTGCCAACAAGCTCGGCGTCACCACGGCAGCTCTCAAGCAGGCCAACGGCCTGCAGGATGGCCGCATCCGTATCGGTCAGTCGCTGAAGGTGCCCGGTTCCGCCACCACGACCGTTGCCAAGGCAGCGCCGGCCGCCGTCGATCCGGTGGTGACCAGCACGCCTGCTCCGGCCAAGCCGGCCGTTGCGGCAGCCAAGCCCACCGAAGCGCCGACGGTCGCAGCCTACACGCCGCCGAAGAAGGACAAGCTGGTGCAGCAGGCCGAGGAATCGGCCGAAGCAGCACCGAATGCCACCGGTATCGACCGCATGCGCTGGCCGGTGCGTGGTCGGGTCGTTTCCAGCTACGGCAAGGGCGGCGGCAAGTCGAATGACGGCATCGACATCTCGGTGCCGGAAGGTACGCCGGTCAAGGCAGCCGAAAACGGCGTCGTCATCTATGCCGGCGACGGGCTCAAGGAATTCGGCAACACGGTGCTGGTGCGCCACGAGAACGGCCTCGTGACTGTCTATGGTCACGCGAGTCAGCTCAAGGTGCAGCGCGGCCAGAAGGTCAAGCGTGGCGACGAGATTGCGCTTTCCGGCATGAGCGGTTCCACCGATGCGCCGAAGTTGCATTTCGAAGTGCGCAAGAACTCTACGCCGGTCGATCCGAACGGCTTCCTGGAATAGCGGGTACCCTGACCTCCAATTCGCCCGCCAGCTTCGCCCGTCCCGACCAGGGGCGGGCGTTTTCGTTGGAAGGTCGGCTTAATCCTTCAGCGACTTGCCCAGCCGGCCGGCGAGATCCTGGATGAACTGCCAGGCAACGCGGCCCGAGCGGCTGCCGCGGGTCGTTGCCCATTCCAGCGCTTCGGCGCGCAGCGTTTCGGCATCCCCGTCGAAACCGTGGTAGCGGGCATAGCCGTTGACCATGTCGAGATATTCGTCCTGCGAGCACTTGTGGAAACCGAGCCACAGGCCGAAGCGATCCGACAGCGACACCTTTTCCTCGACTGCTTCGGACGGGTTGATCGCCGTCGAGCGCTCATTGTCGATCATGTCGCGTGGCAGAAGATGCCGGCGATTCGACGTCGCATAGAAGATCACATTGCCCGGCCGGCCCTCGACGCCGCCTTCGAGCGCTGCCTTGAGCGACTTGTAGGACGTATCGTCGTGGTCGAACGACAGGTCGTCGCAGAACAGGATGAAGCGATGGGGCGCCGCCTTGAGCAGGTTCATCAGCTTGGGCAGCGTGTCGATGTCCTCACGGTGGATTTCGATCAGCTTGAGCGGAGCGACGCTCTTGCCCGAGGCGTTGATGCTGGCGTGCGCCGCCTTGACCAGGGACGACTTGCCCATGCCGCGCGCGCCCCACAACAGCACGTTGTTGGCGGGCAGGCCGGCGGCGAAGCGCTCGGTGTTGTCGACAAGGATGTCGCGCACCCGGTCAACGCCCTTGATCAGCCCGATGTCGACCCGGTTGACGCGGTGGACGGGTTCGAGATAGCCGGGATCGGCAGCCCAAACGAAACAGTCGGCGCTGTCGATGTCGGTTTCCGGAGCTGCCGGCGGCGCCAACGTCGCCACGGCGGCAATCAGACGGTCGAGTTTGTCGTTGAGTGCTTCGATCGCCTTTTCCATGACCAATCCTGTCCATCTCTACATTTCATCAATGCGCGACGCTGTAACACGCTCAAATTGCGCGGAAAAGCGCCGCTGCTTGGGCCAAGCGCAGTTGCATTGGTCGCTTTAGCGACTATATTCCGCGCACATTTGCGGGGTCCCGGTGTGCGGTATCCCGATACTTTCTCAGGAGACATTCATGTTCGTCACGCCGGCATACGCACAGGCCACCGGGGGAACGCCCGACGTTCTCGTAAGCATTCTGCCGTTTGTGCTGATCTTCGTGATCATGTATTTTCTTATCATCCGCCCGCAGCGCACCCAGCTCAAGAAGCGTGGCGAGATGCTTTCGTCGATCCGCCGCGGCGACACGGTCGTCACGGGTGGTGGTTTCGTCGGCAAGGTGACCAAGGTCATCGACGACAATGAACTCGAGGTCGATCTGGGCAACGGCCTCAAGGTGACGGCGCTGCGTGCGACCATCTCCGACGTTCGGGTCAAGGGCGAGCCGATCGCCAACCAGAACGCCAAGAAATAACCGTATTCGAGGCGGCACGCACCGCTTTCACGCCTGACGGACGAGGCCATATGCTCTATTTTTCGCGCTGGAAGACGATCTCGATCTGGGCAGTCGTGCTCCTCGGGGTACTCTTCACCCTCCCGAACATGCTGACTCAATCTCAGCTCGATTCCCTTCCGGGATGGTTTCCCAAGCGCGCGTTGACGCTCGGACTCGACCTTCAGGGCGGTTCGCACATGCTGCTCGCCATCGATAGGCAGGACCTGATCGATGAGCGGCTGCAGACGACCCGCGACGATATCCGCACGATGCTGCGCGATGCCAAGATCGGCTATACCGGCCTGACCGGCACCGGCAGGACCATCCAGGTGCGTATCACCGACGCGAGCGAGGTCGAGGCGGCCAAGACCGCACTGGCCACGCTGGTGGCGCCGGTGTCGGCAAGCATGTTCGGCGCCGGCTCGGTGACCGAGCTTGCGCTCGAAGAGCCAGAAGCCGGCCTGTTGCGCTATACGCTGACCGATGCCGGCATCGAATATCGCGTGGCCAACGCCGTCACGCAGTCGATCGAGGTCGTCGGCCGCCGCGTCAACGAACTCGGCACGACCGAGCCGATCATCCAGCGTGCCGGCGCAGACCGCATCCTCGTCCAGGTGCCGGGCCTGCAGGATCCGACCCGCCTCAAGGAAATCCTCGGCAAGACCGCCAAGCTGACCTTCCAGATGGTCGACCAGTCGATGTCGCCGCAGGAGGCCCTGCAGGGCCGTCCGCCGGCAGGCTCGACGGTGATGTATTCGCAGGATGATCCGCCCATTCCCTATCTGATCGAGAACCGGGTCATCGTGTCGGGTGAAAACCTCGTCGATGCGCAGGCGACGTTCGATCAGCGTACCAGCGAGGCCGTCGTCTCGTTCCGCTTCGACGGCAAGGGCGCCTCGCGCTTCGGTCAGGCGACCCAGCAGAATGTCGGCCGTCTGTTTGCCATCATCCTCGACAACCAGGTGATCTCGGCTCCGCGTATCAACGAGCCGATCCTCGGCGGTTCGGGCCAGATCTCTGGCAGCTTCACGGCTGAGAGTGCCAACGACCTTGCCGTGCTGCTGCGCGCTGGCGCGCTGCCTGCCGACCTGACGATTGTGGAAGAACGCACGGTTGGCCCGAGCCTCGGCGCCGACTCGATCTCGGCCGGCAAGTTTGCCTCGGTCATCGCCGGCACCCTCGTCGTCGGCTTCATGCTGGTGGCCTACGGCACGCTCGGCATCATCGCCAACATCGCGCTCGCCGCCAACGTGGCGCTGATCATCGCCATCCTGTCCATTCTGGGGGCGACGCTGACGATGCCCGGCATCGCCGGTATCGTCCTGACCGTCGGCATGGCGGTGGACTCCAACGTCATCATCTACGAACGCGTGCGTGAAGAACGACAATTGGGTCGATCTCTGGTCCAATCGCTCGATTCAGGCTTTGCGCGAGCGCTGGCGACCATCGTCGATGCCAACTTCACCACCTTCATCGCCGCGCTCATCCTGTTCTATCTCGGCTCGGGTCCGGTGCGTGGCTTCGCCGTCACCCTGGCCATTGGTATCGTGACGACGGTGTTCACCGCCTTCACCCTGACCCGCTGGCTGGTTTCGATCTGGCTGCGCCGGGTAAAGCCCAAGGAACTGCCGAAGGGCCTCGTGCGCTTCGTTCCGGACAATACCAAATATTCGTTCATGTCCCTGCGCCGCTATGCCTTCACGCTTTCGGCGCTGGCATCGCTGGCAGCGATGACCCTGTTCTTCACCATGGAGATGAACTACGGCATCGACTTCCGCGGCGGCACCAGTATCGAGGTGCAGTCAAAGAGCGGCACGGCCAATTCGTCTGAGGTCCGCGCAAGGCTGGGCGAACTCAACATCGGTGACGTCCAGGTCCAGGAATTCGGCTCCGAAAGCACCCTGTTGATCCGCGTCGAGGGCCAGAAGGCCGGCGACAACGCCGAACAGAGCGTGGTCGAAAAGGTGCGTGGCGAACTTGCCAACGACTACGAATTCCGCCGCGTGGAATCGGTCGGACCGACCGTGTCGAGCGAACTTGCCTGGTCGGGTACGATCGGCGTGGTGACGGCGATGCTGGCGATGCTGATCTACATCTGGTTCCGCTTCGAGTGGCAGTTCGGCATGGGCGCGATCCTGGCCACCATCCACGACGTGACCATGATGATCGGTCTGTACGTGCTGACTGGCATCGAGTTCAACCTGACCAGTATCGCGGCGATCCTGACTATTGTCGGTTATTCGATCAACGACACAGTCGTGGTCTACGACCGCGTGCGTGAAAATCTGCGAAAATACAAGAAGATGCCGATCGAGCAATTGCTCGACCTGTCGATGAACCAGACGCTGTCGCGTACGGTGCTCACCGGCGTGACCACGCTTCTGGCGCTGATTTCGCTCTACCTGTTCGGTGGCGAGGTCATCCGGTCGTTCACGCTGGCGATGATCTTCGGCATCGTGGTCGGTACCTACTCGTCGATCTTCGTCGCTGGTCCGCTGCTCATCCTGTTCAGGCTGCGGCCCGAAAGCGTCGAGGCCGACGATAAGGACAAGCCGGCGGTGCCGGCCGGCGCCCAGCCGACCAAGTCGTAGCAGGCCATGGCTGGACTGATCATCCGCGAGGCGCATTTTCCCGGGCGAGCACCCGTCGACGCCTATGGCGACGGCGGCTTCCGCTTCGCGGACATGTCGCACCGCGGATCGATCCTGTGCCTGCCGTCCGGCATCTACGGATGGCAGCCCACTGATCCGCTGGCGCTGACGCCGGCGGATTTCGAAAAGCTGTTTGCAGAAGCCGCCGACGTGGAAATCCTGCTCGTCGGCATGGGCAAGGAGTTGCGCCGTTTGCCCGAGCGCCTCAGGGCGGCCCTCAAGCAAGCGAAGATCTCCGCCGACCCGATGTCGACGGGCGCTGCCGTGCGCACCTACAACGTGCTGCTTGCCGAAGACCGCGCCGTGGCTGCCGCCTTCATCGCCGTCGACTGACGTGAGCAAGGCGAACGACGCGACAGGGTCTCTGTTGGACGCGGTGCGCGTTTCCGACCACGACCGTTATCTCTCCGTACTCTATGCGCCCGAGCAAAAGCGCCCGGCGCTTCTCGCGCTTTACGCCTTCAATGCCGAGATCGCAGCCATCCGCGACCGCGTCAGCGAGCCCATGCCGGGCGAGATCAGGCTGCAATGGTGGCGCGACGTCATCGCGTCGGGCCAAAGCGAGCTGGGGGCGGGCCATCCCGTGGCCTCGGCCCTGATGTCGGCGATTGCGACCCATCGGCTGCCGGTCGCCGCCTTCGACAACTACCTCGAAGCACGCATCTTCGACCTCTACGACGACCCGATGCCTTCGCGCACCGATCTGGAGGGCTATTGCGGCGAGACCGCCTCGGCGATGATCCAGCTTGCGGCACTGGTTCTCGATGCCGACGAGGCGCCGAAACATGCCGAGCTTGCCGGCCACGCCGGCTGCGCGCAGGCGATCACCGGGCTGTTGCGGCTGCTGCCGGCCCACAGCACCCGCGGCCAATGTTATGTGCCACGCGACATCCTGGCTGCGGCCGGCACGACGCCGGACGAATTTGTCGCCGGCGGCAAGACGCCTTCATCGAGGCATGCCGTCCAGGCGATGGCTGCGCTCGCGCGGGAACATCTCCGCGCCTTCGAACGCGGCGCCAAGACCTTGCCGGTAAGCTTGCGGCCGGCATTCCTGCCGCTGTCCCTGACGGGCGCCTATCTCGACCGGCTGGAGCGCGGCAAGGACGGCATCTCAGTGCTGCGCAAGCATCTGCTGATGTTGAAGACGGCTTCGCGCGGCTGGTAACGACCTCAGGCGGTCGCGTCGTGGTCGTCGCGTCTGGTGAAGAACAAGAAGCGGTCGAGGCCACGTGAGTTCACGTAGGACCGGACGTCGCGATGCAGGCGTCGGGCGACGCTTGCCGAGGCCGTATTGTCCGTGGCGACGATCGAGCCGATCTCCATTTCGTCCCTGGTTGCGAAGCCGTATGCCATTGCGGCGCGGGCTGCCTCGAGCGCGATGCCGCGGCCGCGCCAAGCGGGGGCGACATGATAGCCGATCTCGAGGATGCGAACGCCACCGGCGTCCTGCCAGCTCGGCCCGCAATCGCCGATCAGCGCGCCGCTGGCCTTGTCGACGATCGCCCACAGCCCGAAACCGTCCTGCCGGTAGCGATCCCGGTTTCTGCCGATCCATTCGATGGCAGCGTTTTCGGTCGTCATCTCCGGATAGAACCGGCGCGCATAGTCGTCGGCAAAGACCGCCAGGATGGCCGCCTGATCGCCAGGCACCATCTCCCTCAGGATCAGGCGCTTGGTCTCGGGGGGAGCCATCGTCTTGCCCCGCTTATTCCGCCGCCTGTGCCGCTTCGGCAATGCCAAGCCAGGCGCGGCAATCGACAAGCGCGCGCGCCGTCATCGCCTTCTTCTTGGCGATGGTCTTTTCCTTGCCGCGCAGGCGCTTGCCTTCGACCTTGGGCGCTTCCATCACCGGGAACAGCCCGAAATTGACGTTCATAGGCTGGAACGAGCGCTTGCCCGGCTCATCGTCGGAAACGATATGGCCGCCGGTGATATGGTTGAGCAGCGCGCCGAAGGCTGTGGTGGCAGGCGGCGGCGGCATTTGTTGGCCGAGGCGTTCGGCTGCGGCGAAGCGCCCGGCGAGCAGGCCGATGGCGGCACTTTCGACATAACCCTCGCAGCCGGTGATCTGGCCGGCGAAACGCAGGCCGGGCCGCGACTTGAGCTGCAGCGTCGGGTCGAGCAGCGTCGGCGAATTGAGGTAGGTGTTGCGGTGCAGGCCGCCGAGGCGGGCGAATTCGGCGTTTTCCAGGCCCGGAATCATCCGCAGCACATCGACCTGCTCGCCATGCTTCAGCTTGGTCTGGAAACCGACCATGTTGTAGAGCGTGCCCAGGGCATTGTCCTGGCGCAGTTGGACGACGGCATAGGCCTTGACTGTCGGGTTGTGGGCGTTGGTCAGCCCCATCGGCTTCATCGGGCCATGGCGCAACGTCTCGGGACCGCGCTCGGCCATGATCTCGATCGGCAGGCAGCCGTCGAAATAGGGCGTGCCTTCCCACTCCTTGAACTCGGTTTTCTGGCCGTCGAGCAGTGCCTGGACGAAGGCCTCGTACTGCTCCTTGTCCATCGGGCAGTTGATGTAGTCCTTGCCGGTGCCGCCGGGGCCGACCTTGTCGTAGCGCGACTGGAACCAGCAGACATTCATGTCGATGCTGTCGAAATGGATGATCGGCGCGATGGCGTCGAAGAAGGCGAGCGCGTCGGCGCCGGTGCTGGCGGCGATCGCTTCGGCGAGCGAGGGAGCAGTCAGCGGGCCGGTGGCGATGATCGCCTGGTCCCAGTCGGCGGGCGGCAGGCCGGTGACTTCCTCGCGCATGATGGTGATCAGCGGATGGGCTTCGAGCCGGGCGGTGACGGCGTTGGAAAAGCCGTCGCGGTCGACGGCGAGCGCGCCGCCGGCGGGAACCTGGTTGGCGTCGCCGGCACTCATGATCAGCGAACCGGCAAGCCGCATCTCGGCGTGCAGCAGGCCAACCGCGTTGGTTTCGGCGTCGTCTGACCGGAACGAGTTGGAACAGACCAGTTCGGCCAGGCCCTCGGTTTTGTGTGCGTCGGTGCCGCGCACGGGGCGCATCTCATGCAGGATCACCGGCACGCCAGCCGAGGCCGCCTGCCATGCTGCTTCCGATCCGGCGAGGCCGCCGCCGACGATGTGAATGGGTTTTGTGCTCATGGTCGCGGGAATAATCCCTTGGGCGGGCGAATGCAACGATTGCGCCGGGTGATAGGGGGTTGCGGGCGCTGCGCGGCAACTTTTAAGATGCTGCCATGACGAGGCTTTCAATCTCTCATGTGCTGCTGGCGGGCCTGCTATCCGTCTCGACCGTCGGTGCTGTCCCCAAGCCGAGCCACGCCGCGCCGGGCACGAAGCGCATCGACATCTGCCATGGCTATAGTTGCGCCTTCCGTTCGCGCCTCGACATCGGGCCAGGCGATGCTGCGAGATTTGCCTCGATCCTTGCTGCGGGCCGATCCTCGCCGAAAGCCGAGCGCGCGGCGATTGCAAGGGCAGTGGGCTATTTCGAGAAGCGGGCGCAGCAGGTGACCGGCGTACGCGACGCACCCCAGTCGGAGTTCGGCGCCTCGAAGATCAAGGGTCAGATGGATTGCGTCGACGAATCGACCAACACTGACGCGCTGCTGCGCTATCTCCAGGGGCGTGGCCTGTTCAGGTACCACAAGGTCGAGGCGAGAACCTCGCGTGGCTTCCTGCTCGACGGCCGCTATCCGCACTGGACAGCCGTGGTCCGCGCGCCCGATGGCGTGAAATGGGTCGTTGATTCCTGGTATGCCCCGATGGGCGGCGCCCCCGACATCATCCCGCTACGCGACTGGAAGCAGCGTGGCGTGCTCGAAAGCGGCGCGCTGAACTAGACAGCAGCACATCGGACCGAATTGGAACTTTCGCGGGCCAAAACAACAACACCCGCCGGGGGAGGAGATCCGGCGGGTGTCGTTTTGGGTGGTCAGCCTTCTGGGAGGAGGAAGCTGACCTATTCGCCTTTGCCGGGGAGGAGGTCGGCGCAGGCAGAATTCTTGTCGCCAGTTCGAAGAGGGCGATGCTCTCGGGGTAACAACACCTGCCGGGGGAGGAGGATCCGGCAGGTGTCGTTTTGAGTGGTCAGCCTTCTGGGAGGAGGAAGCTGACCTATTCGCCTTTGCCGGGGAGGAGGTCGGCGCAGGCAGAATTCTTGTCGCCAGTTCGAAGAGGGCGAAGCTCTCGGGTAACGACACCCGCCCGGGGAGGAGGTCGGGCGGGTGTGTTAAGGTGGTCAGCTTATCGGGAGGAAGAAGCTGACCGGATCCGCCATTGCCGGGGAGGAGGTCGGCGCTGACGGAAAGCTTGAATTAGATTGCGCGGCGGGCGATCGACTGGATCTCGCCACGATTGATGCCGAGATCGGCAAGCTGGCGGTTCGACAGACGGCCAAGCTCGTTCACCGTCTCGCGATAAGCGCGCCAGTTACGGTAAGTGCGGAGCAAGTTCATTTTAGTTCTCTTTTCGGTTCGGACAGGTGGGTCCAGTGGACCCGGTTTCGGTTAGATGGCTTTACGCGCGACGAAGTGGATGTCGCTGCGGGTGATGCCGAGGTCGGTCAGTTCACGGTTCGACAGGCGGCTCAGCTCGGAGACGGTGTCACGGTAGCGGCGCCAGTTACGGTAATTGCGGATCAGGTTCATCTTCGTTTTCCGTTCGTCTTCTTTTCTCTTCTGTGTACGAGGCGTAGATAGGATGGCCTTGCCCAAAATTGAAGCGCTATGCTCGCATGGCAGCAATGCGTTTTGTGCATTGCAGCATTAATGGGCATTAAGCCTTCGGTCATAATTGCGACCGAATCTGAAATTCGCCATGATCACAACGGTTTGGCCACAACAGGCAGCCGGGCAGGGGGACGCGACTTATGGCGAGCTATGCCACCAAGGTGAAGAACGACATCGGCCGATGGGTCGAAACCGGGCTGCTTGACCGGGCAACCGGTGACGCGCTTGTTCGTGACGTCGAGGCCAGCGAGCGCAACGGGCTCAATTTCGGTTCGATCCTGGCGATCATGGCGGCTCTTTTGTTTGCTGCCGCCATCCTCATCCTCGTCGCCGCCAACTGGGAAGCGATCCCGCGCATTGCCCGCGTCGGCGCCTTGTTCGCCGTCATCTTCGCAGGCTATGTCGGTGGCGCCTTGCTCAAGCAGCGTGGCCACGGTGGTATCGCCGAAGCGCTGTGGCTGGTCGCTGCCGCGGCTTTCGGCGGCTCGATCGCGCTGATCGGCCAGATGTACCACTTCGCCGGCGACGAAAGCGCGGCCGTGGTCACTTGGTGCATCGGCACGGCGATTGCCGCTGCCGCGCTGCGCTCCAACGCGCTGACCGTCGCAGCTGTCGGCATCGCCGACGCCTGGCTGGTGCTGAAGGGCTTCGATATCTTCCGTCGCTCGGAATTCCCGCATTTCTTCGTCGTCTTCATGGCGGCGTTCTGGGCGCTGTCGTTCTGGACGCAGAGCCGCGCTGCCCGGCATCTGATTGCGCTGTCGGTCATTCTCTATGCGGTGCTGCTCGGCTTTCACTATGAGTCGCTGGAGGTTGGCCTGGTGCTTGCGCTGGTCTCGGCGGTGCTTCTCGCCGTTGCGGCCCTGGCGCCTGTCGCTGCGGAACGCCTTGTCCAACTCGGTGGGCGACTGCCCCTGCATGCGCTGATCGGCTTCCTTTCTGGTATGGGCATGGTTCAGCTCGACAGGTTCGACGAGCAGGGTTTTGTCATTGCCGCCGCCGTCGCGCTGGCGGTCATTGCCGCGACCATCGTCTTCCTTGGCCGCGAGAGTCGCGGCTTGCGCTGGATCGCCTATGTCGGCTTCGCCTTCGAACTGGCGATTGTCTATCTCGTGACAGTCGGCTCGATGCTCGGCACGGCCGGCTTCTTCTTCGCAGCGGCAATAATCCTGGCGGGGCTCGCTTATGCGATCATCCGCATCGAACGACGGATGAAGCCCGAACCGGCCCGAGGAGCAGCATGATGTCCCGTTACAAGCTCGTCATTGCCGCCATCGTGCTGGCGCTCGCGCAGATCGGTTTCCTCGGTTGGATGATCGCCGGACGTGCGGCGATCTTGCGCGACGGCAAGGAAGTGCTGCTCAAGGTCGAGCCCGTCGACCCGCGCGACCTGTTGCGCGGCGACTATGTTCGGCTGGGCTACGACATTTCGCGCATAGAGGTGGAGAAGATCGCCAACCTGGCCCAGGGCGAGCTGGCGACGGCGGGGCCCGTCGTCGTGCGGCTGAAGAAGGATGCTGACGGCTACTGGCGCGCGACGTCCGCCTGGCTGGGCGCTGCTGCTGCAACGCCCGCCGGCGCAGACGAAGTCGACATGGTCGGGCACGTTACCGATGGCTGGAGCCTGCCCCCGGGCTCGACCATCGGCGTCGACTACGGCATCGAGCGCTTCTACGTGCCGGAAGGCGAGGGGCTGGCGATCGAGGAGGAGATGCGCAAGCGCAACTCCGGCGCGGAACCCGAATTACGCAGCTTTGGCATCAAGGTAGCGGTGGCCAGGGACGGCAGCGGCCAGATCAAGGCTTTGATGGACGGCGAGACCATGCTGTTCGAGGAACCGCTTTATTGAGACGTTCGCTTCCAGAGGCCAGGAATGTGTGAAATAACGAGACGAATTATGTCTCTGTCAATTTTGCAAAAGAAGTCTGCATGAAATGAAGATTGCCATTGTTGCAGAGCACGCTTCGGCCCGTCTTGGCGGTGAGGCCATTCTGCCGTTGCAGTACTTCCGCATCCTGCGTGACAGAAATTACGATGTTTGGCTTATCGTGCATGAACGGACGCGGGAAGAACTCGAAGGTCTCTTCGGTAATGACCCGCGGGTGATATTCACACCCGACACGCCGTTAATTCGTCTTCTCTGGCGCCTTGGGGCATTTCTTCCGCAGCGTGTGGCGAATTTTTCGACCGGCTATCTGATGCGGATTTTGACGCAGCGACGACAGGTCAAAGAAGCACGCCGTCTCGTCGTGGAAGAAGGTGTGCAAATCGTCCACCAGCCGATTCCTGTCTCGCCTCGTGAACCGTCGATGCTTTTTCGCCTTGGGGCGCCGGTTGTGGTTGGCCCCCTGAATGGCGGTATGGAGTTTCCGCCGGGGTTCCGCGATCGGAGTTCCGTGCTCGAGGATTATGCCGTTGCCGCTGCCCGGGCGATGACCAATGTGATGAACCGGCTCATCCCCGGCAAGCGCCTGGCGAGCGTGGTCATGGTCGCCAACCAGCGTAGTCGCATGGCCTTGCCTGGTGGCCTGGGTGGCAAGGTCATCGAGATCTGCGAGAATGGCGTGGACTTTTCCCTGTGGAGCGGAACCGCCGCACAAGACCCGCAGTCGGGACCTTCGCATACGCGCTTCGTTTTCACCGGGCGTCTTGTCGACTGGAAGGGCGTCGATCTGCTGTTGCGTGCGTTTGCCCGGGCCAGGGACCTTGCGCCCATGAGCCTGTTGATCATGGGGGACGGGGACGCTCGCGAGCGGCTGGAAAAGCTTGCCCGCGAACTGGGCCTTCTTTCCTCGGACGAGGCTGCGGGCAAGGTGCGCTTTGCGGGATGGCTGAGCCAGAAGGAATGCGCCGAGGCCCTGGCCGCTCGAGACGCCCTGGTACTTCCCAGCCTGTATGAATGCGGAGGCGCTGTCGTCCTTGAGGCTATGGCGCTTTCCAAGCCGGTGATCGCCACTGCCTGGGGAGGGCCGCTGGATTACCTCAACACGGAATGCGGCATACTCGTGCCGCCGCTTTCGCCTGATGCGTTGATCGAAGGTCTGGCGGAGGCATTGCGGAAGCTCGCCAGTTCGCCGGATCTCAGGGCGTCAATGGGGCAGGCGGCGCAGCTTCGTGTCCGCGCCGAATTTGATTGGGAGCGCAAGGTGGACGCCGTGCTGGACGTCTATGCGTCGGCATTGCGAGGCGGCACGGCGCCATTGTGAATGGTGTCGGGCCGTGCCCGGCTGGTACTCTCTACCAAGAGGTTTCTAGTCCGCCAGCAGGGTGATTTTGGTGCGGATGATACGCCCCGCACTTAGCGGGCGTGCCTATCCGTAAGATATTGAAAAATCAATATCTTTTCTGAGGTTGTAATTCTCGTATTGCGCCGAACCGCATTTTGGTGCCACAGATTGTGCCACAATTTGTGCCACATCTTTAGGCGCCGTAAATGCGTAATAACAGAAACGACCAGGATCGTCACCTGATCCTGCGCCGGGGGATTTACCATTACAAGCGACGCGTGCCGGCTGTCGTGGCCGACAAGGACGCGCGGGCACCGCATGTTCGAACGTCGTTGAAGACGTCGGACCTGGCGCTGGCTCGCAGCAAGAGGGACGCCTTAGAAACGGCTGACGACCAGCTTTGGGCTTCCATGATCACCGACGAGCCGAGCGCCGTTGCTCAGGCCCGCTACAAGGCAGCGGTGAAGCGCGTCGAGGCGATGGGGTTCCGCTATCAGTCATCCGAGGATATTGCTTCAGGGGACTTGCGCGACGTGGTTTCCCGCCTGGAGGCGGTGATGGACGAGCGCACGTTGCCAGCCACCAATCGGGCTGTCATGGGAACCATTCCAGCCCCGTCAGTTACCCTCACAGCAGCGTTCAAGGTCTACACCGATGAGATCGTTCACGACGAGCTCCGCGGCAAAAGTGAGAGCCAGAAGCGATCCTGGCGGAAGGTGAAGCAGAGGGCCGTCAACAATTTAGTCGATGTCTGCGGCGACCTGCCGATTTCAGAGATCACTCGCAGCGATGCGCTCAAACTATACAATCTGTGGCTTGAAAGGATTGCGCCTAAGAAGAAAGGCGCTCGATCCACGCATAAGCCCACGTCAGGCAATCGAGACCTGGGCAATCTGCGGGGGCTCTATGAGAGCTACCACAAGCACCAGGGCATCGAGATCAAGCAGAACCCATTCGATGGGCTCGGCTTCGCGGAGAAGACGAAACGGTCGAGACCGCCTATACCGACAGAGTGGATAAAGACCAAACTGCTGACCGGTGATGCCCTGACTGGGTTGAACCCCCAAGCACGCGGCGTGCTACTTGCCATGATAGAGACCGGCGCGCGACCGAGCGAGCTGTGCAATCTACAGAAGACCGAGATCTTCATGAAGGCCGAGGTGCCCTATATTCGCATTGAGCCGCGGGAAGATCACGACAATCCCCGTGAGATCAAGACGGAGTCGTCCGTGCGATCGATCCCGCTGGTAGGCGTGGCGCTTGCCGTATTCCAAGCCCACCCGAATGGCTTCCCGCGCTACCGTGACAAAGAAAACAGCCTGACGACGGCGATCAACAAGTATCTGCGCGACAACAAGCTGCTGCCCTCCGACAAGCACACCTTCTACAGCCTCAGGCATTCGTTCGAGGATCGGATGAAGGAGGGCGGGCTCGACGAGGAACTGCGCCGCGGCCTGATGGGTCACACCATTCAGCGGCCGAGATATGGGAGCGGCGGTTCGCTGGCCTGGCAGCGCGACGAACTTACAAAGATTGCGCTGCCTTTTGACCCAGAGATCGTCGCGCGCGCGCAAACACGTCGGCTACGAGCCGCCAGCGAACCAAGAGATCGGGATATTGATGGTAGCCATTTGTAAGGGACAAACTCTGACCTATATTCGTTGCGTAAAATGATTGTTGAAAACTGTGGCGCTTTGCGTCATTCCTCCTGTGTCACGGGGGTTGGGTCGGTGAAATTCCATGAGTAATTGGGATGCTATGGGCGTCCAATTTGTGTGGTTTGCGAGTGATGCTCGTCGACTGCAGGCTCAAGATGTATTTTCATCTATTTTTGGGCGTGAGGCTGACTCATTTCAGGTCAATCGAAATCCAACCGTTGCGGCTCCTCATTTGTCGGCGGCCTCCGGAGTTTTCGATGGACTGGCTTGCCAGCTGTTGGTGCAAGCCAGTCGGATCGATCTGGTTGTCCAGGCTCATTCGGAAGAAGATGAGGGCCGGCCGCCCCTAATTGGCGACACTACCGGGGTAGTTGAGCGCATTTCTCAGCAAGTTGGGGTTGTTAGCGATCAATTGCACGAAGTGAACAGGTTGGCATTGGTTCTCAACCTTATTAAGCCCGCGGACAGCCATCGGCACGCGAACCAGTTGATCGCACCAAAATTTGATCTTTCGCTGCGAGATTTCGATGTTACTGATTTGTCTTTCCAGCTAAATGTTCGCAAGAAATTGGCCAGCGAGATTACTTTGAATCGGCTGCTCAAATTTGGGGTTGCTAGCTTTCAGTCGCTGATGATCGACGCTACATCGCAGGTGATTTCGTCTGGATCAGTGAACAATTTCGGCGCCAGTCTTTCTGTCGATGTCAATACTGTTCCGATGTTCCCACCGATCACCCCTTCAGCTCAACATCAGCTTTGGCAGGAAATCGCCAGCGAAGCGCTGAGCCTTCGGGCAAGCGGTGAATTGAAAGGGCTTTGGCAATGAGCGCGATTGCGGCAACGAAGCCAAGAGCATCATATCGCCGAGCATGGCTAGACTCGGCTCCGGAGGACTCATCGGCTGGTATTCCAAAACCGGCGCAGGTTGTCGAAGGAAGCTCCATTGACGATGTCCCAGTCCTGACCTGGAGCGTGACACCCTCTTTCCGGGCCGTTGAAACATGTGTCAGTTCTGTCCAGCGAGAATTAGCAAGTGACTTGCAGTTCGCAAATCTGTTTTACGTTCTCGATGAAATGGCCGATTTACCTGAAGGTTTTGCCGATGCCATAGATGTCGAGACCGCTGGCGACGCAAACCGTGTCCTCGGGTTTATCGAGGCATCGGGCGTGCCGGCCCCCAAGATATTTTCGCACGGCGGCGATGCCGTTGTTTTCTCTTGGGATATTTCGTCGATCCGTAGATATTTGACGATTAGCGGAGGTGATGCTGCTTTCCTCGCTGTCCATAAGGATAGCAAAATTCAGTGTCCGTCGCAGATCGTAGCATTGGATACGCCTGCGATCGGCCGATGGGTAGACATGCTCAGTGCTAACAACTCCGGCGCCGTCAAGAATGCTCGCCGCTGATGAGTCGGTTTATCGCGCCGCGCTTTATCCCAGGATGGTGTTGTCCGGGGTCATAGGTCCAGACAAGGCCGTTGCCGATTTTCACAACGGATACGATGAGGCCGGCGAGCGCACTTACACCTTGTCGGTGGGCAGGGGGATTTTGCTTCCCAATCAAGATGACGTCGACGACTTTGGTTGTCGGACTGCGGTGGCTGCCAACCAGAAGAAAGAGCAGGCGAAAGGCGCGCCTCTCGACAGGCCCGGAGAGACCGTGCACTATTTGGGCTCGTTCAAGCTTAGCGTTGGAGATGTCTTAGCCGCCCCAGCGCGCCTTTTGTCGATAGCGGTGGAGTCTTCTCCACTGGACGGGCTCGACGAGCACTGCGACATCATACTTCGCAGAACGGCCGAAGAGGCTCGAAAGTCAGAAGTTAGCTTCGAACGTACGCGGATCATAGCGCACCTTCGAGCAAGTCTTACGGACCCTAAGTCTCATATTTGCGACTGCGACGCGGACTTAGCGGATATGTTCGCAGACATACGGATGGTGCTTCTTCCTGCTGAAGAGACAACGCAGTCGTAGGCTTCTCTACAAAACATGCTTTTGGCCCAGCGATCGTTGAGCACGCTCAAACACGTCGGCCAACTCGTCGTGAGACTGACGAAGCGCCTCCGCCTCCCTCTCAAGCCTTCTGAAGATCGGCAGCATCCTTGGCGCATGCTCGCGGTCCTGCATCATGATCACCGCCAGGCGATCAAGGCACTTCTCGATCCGCTCCAGCGTGATCGGGGCGTCGTCGGGACGCGATTGTGCGACCCGCGCCCTCGTCATTCCGCCTGTTCCTTATGTGCGGGGGCGGGGGCATTCGCCAGATCGAGTAGGACATCGGCATGGCAGGGCTGATCGAGCCGGCACCAGCATGCGAGGTTCTTGCCGCGAAGCTCTGCAAGTGGATATCCAACGCCATTGACCAGCCTGCCAATGACATAGTCTCGGAAGTCGCTTACGGCTTCGGCGGCAGCATGTTCCGGCGTCACCTTGAACGGGTTGCCCCACCTTGTCGATCGATCAACCTTCACGGTGTTCTCGGGCATCTTCCAGCCCTTCTTGCGGGAGAGTTGCACCCTTCTAGCCATTTGCTTCACCCTCGGGAGAGGGGCGGGAGAAGACCCGCGCGAATGTGTCTAGAAACTCGGCCTTGGCTCGTTCAGGCGGCCAGCACTCGATCTGAATGCCCAGAGGGGGCGACAGGTAGCCCCACTCAGTGACGCAATCCGACAGGTTGACGCGCTCGTCTTGGATGATGCGCATGTCTGCTTCGTGGACTTCTGCGGGCATTTCCGGTGGAAGGCCGAAGCGCTCGCAGACGGCCTCCATTACCGCGTCTTCTGCCGGCTTGTAGCCAGCCAGGAAGCGTTTCAGCGGCCTAGGAACGTCCACAATGTAGGCTTCGCTGGCGTCATGCAGCAGCGCCCACAGCCTATTTTCAGACGAGACATGGCGAGCCAAATGCACGCAATGTTCGGCAACCGAATAGAACTTGATGCAGTGCCCACCGAACCGGCACTGCAATGACAGCGCATGAGCAATGTCCTCGATGAACATCTCATTCGGCCTAGGGTCGAGCGGCCAAAACTGGCGCCCGGTAAAGGTTTGCATCCAGTCGCCTGCGCGCGTCTTAGCCATTTCGATCTTCCTTATTGGGGAGGCTGGAGGCGGCTCGATCAGCAGCCCAATCGGCCCACTTGGCTTTGTCACAGGACAGAAGGTGTGGTCCTGCTGCAATCTCGGACAGCGCCGCCGTCAATTCCGCTATTTGCTTATCCTTGGCGTCGAGGGCGTCGGCTGCTTCGAGCACCCATTTATTGAAGGTGGTCCGGTGCTTGCCGATGTTGACAGTGGTGTAATCGGGGAACTCGCGCAGGCGCGCGGCGATCTCAGCCATTGCTGTTCTCCTGGAGGGCTTTCAGGGTGGCGATCAGGAGGGCAATGGCGGGAGTGGCTGCTGACACCATGTCTTCTTCGCTCAGGCCTGCGCCGCCTTCCGATAGGCTCTGGTAGACCGCCCCGTACTTGCCGAAGTGGGCGTCGTCACCAACCTGCCATTCCCAACTCGGCAGCACGCGCTCTACCAGAGCAACGGCTGCGTCGAGCGAGGCGGTGTAGCGAGGGACCATGCTCAGATTTTCGCGTGGGGTCGTGTCGCTTTCCGACCAGTATTCCATGACAAATGTCTGGCCGCAGGCACGGTGGATATCAACGTTAACCGTACCATCTGGCCCGGCCAGAGCTTCAAGCTTTTCGATCAGATCAGCATGGCTCATTTCGGTGCCTCATCATTGGAGAGAGAACGAATGGCGGCGTCCCATTCGATCTGAGACGACTTCAGCGACTGAAGCGCGCTCGGGTCGGCAGCGCCGAGTTGATGGATGTTATGGGCGATGTTCGCCAGACCAGCGCCGGCCCATCGCAGAGCGGTGAGGCGAGCTTCGGCCTCAACAAGCTTAGTGCGCAGTTCGCCGTTGATCTCCCGGCCTTCTGCTGCTTCGGCTTCGATAGGCAACAGCCGCTCGACTTCCGCCTCTGCTGCTGCAAGAGCCTCTTGGAGGCGGGTGATCTCTGACACCTCGTCGCGCCAGCCTGGAACGAAGATGTCCAGTTCTTGGGTTCCGAAGCCGCCACGTTCGGCCAATCGCTCGGCGGTTTGCGACCTGCCATATTTCTTGGCATAGACGTCCCAAGCACGGAGATGCAGGGACCAGGGGATGCCAGCACTGTAGCCTTGCACGGGCGCGCGCAGGTTGTCGGTCATGCTGCGGACCTCGCTTTGGTCTTGGCGGTCTTGGCCGCGTGCCTGACCTTCGCCAGGGCAATGATCGCAGGTCTAACTTCCGGCTCAGCAGCCCCGTAGTCGAAGCCGCGATGACCGTTCAGATATGGCAGCGTTGCGCGCGGGAGCGGTTCCCAATTCGACGGTTCGGTGTTCGCCCTGTTCCCGTCCCGGCACTTGAGGAACATCCCGTCCGGCAGTGGGCCGTTGACGGCCTCCCACTCGATTTTTTGGACAGTCTGCCAGCGCGATTGCCTCGGCAGGCCATCATGCACCTTGCGCTCGATGTAGCCGTCCTTGCTGACACGCTCGGAGCCGATAGGCTTGTAAATTGCCTCGGCTACGCCGCTGCGGTTGCCCTTGCTGAACTGCGTCTTGCGGGCATTGGGATGCCGCCCGCCCTTGCCTGGCTCACAGGGGATGCCTTTGTTGAACGCGATCTGGCCCTTTTCGAAACAACCCGTCCTGCCGGTCTTCCAGCCCCTGCGCTTTCGCAGGGCGTGCAGATTGCCTGCGGATACGTCGGTGCGTCCAAACACCTCGCAGAAGGCGCGATGATAGTCGCCGATGACCAAGACGCGATTGGCCTCAAGCCACGCCATCTCTGAGCAGCTATATGGGATCGGTTGCCCCTTCATTCGTCATCTTCCTTGCTCGTCCTGGCTTCTATCATCGGCAGATATTTGCCGACGTAGGCGCCGTGCTCGGCCACCAGCTTTGCGGCCTTCAAGGCAAGATCGGCATTCTGGACGATCTGCTGGCTGACCGAGACAACGGCCTCGGTGCGCCGAACCTCCTGCTCGATCTGCTCTTTCGTCAGATCCTCGTCGCTGAGCCGCTCAAGCTGCGCGAATAGATGGTTGTTCAAGTCGATGAGTTTGTTCTTCACATCTCACCCCCTTGCGCGCCGGCACTAGGGGCGGCGAATGTGCGGTCGGCCGCTTCCGGCGCAGAGTTGGCCCACCACCACTGGCAATGCCCAAGATGCTCGGGCATCGGCAGCGCGACGATCACGCCCTGCTCGACCGACATCTCATAATGCAGTCCATCACCGATGTAGGTGTCGCCAACAAGAGGTTCAGTGTGGGCCGCGCACCACATCGTGCCGTCTTTTCGGACTCTGATCGCCATGCTACTTGCCCTCCACAGCCGGGGAGCGGTCGGCGCGGCGCGTTGGCAACGCTTCACCACCCCATTCGCTGCGGATCGCGGTGACGTGACGCGTGACCGCCATGGGGCTCAGACTTAGCTTGGCCGCGATTTCCACCCGCGAGATGCCGAGATGGGTGACCATCAAAGCGCGGACAGCCGCCCTGTTCCTCTCACCCAATTCGATCTGTCGGAGGTTCATTGGTTGTCCTCCGCAGCGGAGCGGGAACCGCCGTCGAAACCTCGCTTGAACGTCTCCCGAACGGCGGTGGCTTCGGACTTGTCCATCGCCCGCATAACCTCAAGCGCAAGCCCGGTCAGCTCGACGGTCCTTCCGTTGAGGGATACAGTCTGGCTCTCCCCCACAGGCGCTGAGACTGGCGTAGGAGTGGGGTGGCTACGCTCGACGAGATTGCGCAACAGTTTGTAGGCCGCGATAGCTTCGGCGGTGTTTCGTGGCTGTCCCGAGTTGAGTTCGAAAAGAACGCGCAACATCGCGTCATTGGGCTCTTCAGGCATCACGGCCTTGATCCCCGGCTCTCCTGCAGGTGCTGGGGAGGGTGATGCGAGATCGGCGCGGACGTATTCGGCGTAAAGGCCGCCCTGGGGACCAGCCACGCAATGGCCGAAACCGCTGGCGTCGAAATCACCCGCCCAAATCCGCTCGGGCATGTCGTCTTCGTCGCGCGCCACCGCCTCTTTCTGGCTGACTGGCGCTACCCGAGAGGCTTCGAGGCGTGCGTCTCGCAAGCCACGAGCGTAGCCCTTTTCCTCTTCGTCCATGAGTGCCCTAGCGTGCTTGGAGTGCATGGCTGCGATTTCGCGATCCTTGTCGCTGTCCTCCATCCCGTAGCGTTGAAGCTGATGTTCCATGTCTCGGAACTTACCGATGTCGACGCAACAGGCCGGGTCAGTGATTGGGATGCCGATGACGGTCAGAGCGCCGAAGTGGTCGCGTGCAGCCTGCTCTTCGGTAAAAACCTCGTCACAGTGGAAGCACCGCCATTCACGCGCGGGTGTCTGCTCCTCCGTCACTCCTTTTGAAGTGGTGGCTGGTGCGGCCAGATATTCGCGAACCACAGCCTTGGCGAACGCCTGATTGTCCGCGACGAAATCGGACCCGAATTCCGAACATAGATTGAACGCGACGCGCTCCGCATTCGCGTCCCAAGCCGCTTCCAGTCCCGTCTTGTCGAGTTCAGTCATGGGAGGAGCCCTCCGCTTTGGCGAGGGCGGCGCGGGCGCAATACAGCGCTGCCCATGTTTCGGTTGTCGCCTCGTCGGAGTGATCGTTGGCCCACGCGCTGAAGTGCTCGACCATGCGCTTAAGCTCGCCCAGCAGATCAGGCGCCGCCGCGATCAGGTGGGCGTTGGCCTCGCGATCCGGGCCGCCCAGCCGGGCGATCACTCGCTTCACCTTTGGTGCATTGGGAGCGACGACCTGGCGCCCGGTAGTCGTGCCGGGCTCAGCTACCCACGGCCCCGGTGTTGCTGCCGCTTGTTTCGTTCCAGCCATAGCTAAGCGCTCCTGGCTGCGGAACGGGCGGCGGTGGCGTGGATGGCCTTGATCGCCCGGTCTGCCTGTGTTTGAGGCAAATGGCCGTAGCGAAGTGCCTCCAGTTCTTCGATCATCCTGCTCTCGGCAGCCCCAACCGTATCTGCTTGGCCGCTTGCCACGTTTGCGAGATGCCAGGCCGCGAGAGCGAACACACTCTTGGGGATGGCGTCATACGCGTTGCCCCACGCCATGCGAGCGGCGCGGTCCTGTTTGAAAACTCCGGATGGCCTCGTCATGCCTCTGTCCTCGCTATCTGCGCGAACATCGGGCGAGCGGCTGCGATGACACGCTGCCCCGCCTCGATGTCGCCTGTGATTTCGTAGAGCTTGATTGCCAGTTCGAACGGGTCGATCCCGTGCGAGCGCCAGAACAGAAGTTCGTTCTCCGAGTGCTGCTGCTTGTGCTCTGTCGAGGTCAGGGGCAGTGTCCAGCAGTCGTCGGGCTTCTGCTGCATGCCGGTGTGCTTCTTCCGGTGCACAGCGCTGCCGATCCTGATGTGGCAGGCCTCGCAGCCGAACTCGCCTGACAGTACGCTCGGCAACTTCCTGATGAAGGCAAGATGCGCCTGGTCTTCCATGCGCTTGGTGGCCTTGGACGACTTGTCGAGAGAAAAGGCCGTGGCGGGTTTGACGAACTGCATGGCCATCACACGATCTCCCGCGCTTCGACCCCGGCAATGCCGGCGATCAGTTCGAGGGTATCGGCCATGTCCTGGGTGCCGTCGCAGACTGCCGAGCAGTTGCGCAGTATCGACATGCCCTTGTCGCGCGCGGCCTTGGTGACCGTCGGCGGGGTGAGGCTGTCACGGATACCGGCGAACTGGTTCTTCAGCACCTCGCCTTCGCCGGGTCCGGTGGCGGCCCACAGCATCTTGGCGGTCTGCTTTAGCCAGTCCCGGTCCTCCTGAGTGAGATCGGAGGCCGGCAACACGTCAGGTTCTGCCTGCGCTCCAATGCCACCGGCCTCCGGGCCGCCATCTTCGGCGGAAGGGTCGGCAGCGGGGATGGGGGACGCCTGGGCTGGCTCCCCGCTGCCGTCGTCCGACGAGGGAACTGTGTCGGACGGTTCTTGATCGGTTGAAGCCTCGCCAGACAGCGCGGCCGTCTCGCGGGTCACGAAGTCAACGTCGAAGCCTTCACCTGGCTGTGCGGCGTCCTGTGGCTGCTGCTGCGCTTGAAGGCGCTGCATGACGGACGGCGTGACGTCCTTCGCGTTGTCAGGGCCGAAGTGCTCGGCCTCTTCGCGGTCGTAGACGCCAAGGATCACCTCCGGGCAATGCCGGCGCGCCCAAGAGCGGGCGGCATAGTAGCCGAGCTGTTGCCTGGGATCGGTTTTCCACAACGGCGAGTTCTTCGGCTGGATCGCGGCATAGGGCGGCGTCTCGTACGAGCATTCCGACCCGTTGAGCGTGCCCGTCACCTTACAGGCCAGTTCGTTGCCCGTGCCGGTGAACTCGTACTGCAGCCGGCCCTTGATGCCCGAGCGGGTGTTGACCACTGCCGCGATCAACTGAGCCTCGTAGGCAATCATACCATTGACCGAATAGGACTTGGACGCCACGGCGAAGGGCGACATCTGCCATTCGAGAGCCTGGAGCGCCACGGCCATGCAGGCGCCAGCGTTGCCGCGGAGATGCTTCGGCAGTGCAATGTCGGCACGGGCCATGACTTCGGCGAACCGAACGACTTCGCCCAGGTTCTGCGGTGCGATTGATGAGCCGCCGGCACCGGTGACGATGCCGATCTCTTTGGTGGATGTCTGATCGGATGGAACAATCTGGTTCATGGTCATAGCTCTCAAAAGGGGATGCCGTCGTCGAGCTCGTGGCTTGTCTTGAAGACGGCCCAGCGGAATTTGGGATCAGGTCGGGTTGCGCTGACGCCTGAGACAGCCTTGAGCACGACGAACTCTTGTCCGGGGTTCTGCGCGGCCAAGCGTTCAGCCTCGCTTTCGGCCGAAGCTCGCGATGCATGCCGGTGCCGAGCCGATGAAATCGGGTGGCCAGCGTTCCACACCATCCAGTAGCGGGCTCGCTTCTCCATCATGCAGCCTCGGCGTTGAGAGCCGCATCGATCCGGGTCCGAGCCCAGGGCGGCATTTCGATGTAGGAGATGTCACGGTCGAAGCCGTCGTAGCCGGGCCACGCCTTGTGCTTCAGGCAGTCCCGCAGAACCTTGAGCCCGTAACGCGCCTGCCGCTCGCCGAGGTCGATGTCGCTGTCCTTCAGCTGCATGACACGGACGTCGTAGGGCGGGGCCTTCTCGACGAAAACGAAGGTGAACGATGCGAACGCGTCGGCGCCGAGGACTTCCCGCACGATCATGCGGAGCAAGCCGGCTTGGACGTGGTAGCCGTTGGCATAGATCGCCCGTGACAGGCTTTCGTCATCGACCGACGCGGCAGTCTTGAGATCCACGAAGTCGCCGCTGGCATTCGGCACCACGTCGGGCCGCGCCTTCAACCAGATGCCGTTGTCCTGGCAGAAGATCGACCGCTCGATCCGCCCCTTCAGGATGCCGAGCCGAACCGGCTCCTTGGTCTGAAGCGCCGCCGCCATGTGGCGGATATGGCCGATCTCGGTTTCGGTGATGACCGTCTTACCGGCCTCGGCCTGCTTCTGCAGCCATTCCTTGCAGGCGTTGGAATTCGCATTCCAAGCCTTCCAGGTGCCCTTGTCGTCTTCGTACTTCTCCGGGCGGAGCGCGTACTGTTCAGCGAAGCCGTGTTCGCCGAGGAGCAGCATGTGAGCCGCCTTGCCGAAGTCGAGGGCCTGCTTGGTCTCCGGTTCCTCGGCGTTGGGATTGTACGGCGAGGTCCACCAGTATTCGGCCGGCCGACGGAGCAGGGTGCGTAGACCGCTCGACGAGATCGAGAAGCCGCCGCCGAACAGTTCCGGTTCACGGTGATAGGTGTCGATCGGCACGCCGGCATAGACGCCGGGGGCGATGATGGGCTGGCCGTCCCAATGACGCTCGCCGAGCAAGCCGGTGAGGACGCGCTTTGCCGCGTCGCCAAGAGTTTCAAAGCTGTTCATGGCAATACCTCTGCGACGTGGCCCATGAGGATCGCGAAGGCCAAAGAGAGCCAGACGAGGTTCATGGGGTCGAGATTGTTGATGAGGCGGGTCATGCCGCGGCCCTCTGTTCGGCCTGCATGCGGTCAAGTACCGCCAAGGCGTTGTCGACGTGGGACTGGGCGAGGATCAGGCTCGACAGGGTGCAGATCTGCTTGCACTCGGCATCGTCCTTCCAGTGACCTATCCAGCCCCTGAGGGCGGTCAGTTGGTCGCGGATGATGCGGGCGTCGGTGTCGGCTTGAGCGTCCATCACGCCGGTTCCTTCGTCTGGTCGGCGACGTCGGCGCGGCCCACTACGTCCATCAGCACGCGGAGCAAGGCGGTTTGTTCACGCTTGGCCGTTTGATTGGCCAAGCTCTGCGCCAGTGCGCCGTTGATCAGAGCGAGCTTCTTGAGCGCGAGCACTTCGACGGGACTGATTTCGATCGAGGCCATCACAGCACCCGCCCTTCATGCCAGCGGCGAAGGCCGGCAGGCGAGGGAATGCCGAATGCGTCTTCGGCCTCGTCGGCCAGGAACTCATCGGTGACGTCCCGGCATGTGCCCTCGACCACGTTGAAGCGGATCACGCTGAAATCGGTGCGGTCGCTGTTCAGGTCCTTGGCGTAGCCGTCGGCCTCGCGGCGCGAGTACGTCACACGGGCGTCGATGTCCTCACCAGCGAAGATGAAATGCTCGGTGTCGGTCAGGAGCGGGTTGATGCGGGTGCTCATTTGAACAGAGCCTCCATGACCTGACGAAACTCGTAGTTGTCGGGCTGGAGACGCTTTGCCGTGCGAGTGACAATCGCCTTGGCCAGTGTGTCACCAATCTCAGCAGCGCCAGCGATGGCAGCTTCAAGGATCGGCCCCTTCTGGTCGGCGAGGTAAGCCTTCACTTCGGGGACGATCTCGGCGGCAACGAATTCCTCGACCGCCTTCGCAACCTGCCCACTGATCTCCCAGCGGTTTTGGGCGAGCAGGTTTTCGATCATCCGCGTCTTAACCGCCGCCTGGATCTCGGCTTTGTTCGTTTCCAGGAAATCCTTGAGATCGTCTTCGGTCATCGGTCTCGTTCCCTCTTCGCCACCAGATCGGCCCGGCGGGCGTCTTCGTAGTGGGTATAGGGAGATGAAAGCATATCTTTCACTTTGCCGCAAGCAGAAAGAAAGCATTGCTTTCACATTGGTGCGCGCTTACAAGGTCGATCAGCGGCGACCGGGTGCAAGTCCCGTGCAGGTGAAGCCGCAGGCGCGGGAAGCGAAAGTCCTACCGTGCTGCCTGAAAGTGAGGACGGATTGCCGAGAGGCGTCCTGGCACGTGTCCCATCCCGGCTCCGGCCTTCAGGACTTGGCCATAGCTCTCCCGCTCCTTGGGTTCAGCCCATGGGGTAGGGGGAAGCTGTGGCCGGAACCCTCCCTCACCAACCTTCAGAAACGATTGATCAAGGTTCTGAGATCATGATGGAAGTAGGGAGATTCGAATGCAGAACACCTCTCACGCAGTTATGGCTCAGCGGTTCGAAGCGGCAGATAGCGCGGACGATTTTCCGACGCCGCCATGGGCTACCAGGGCGTTGATTGAACACGTGATTGGCGCCGGCCAGGTTCGGGAGCTGACTGTTCTCGAGCCGGCGTGCGGCCGTGGTTACATGGCTAGGCCTTTAGGCGAGTATTTTGCATCCGTGGAGGCGTCAGACGCCTTCCGGTACGGCTTCGGGACGCACCGTGATTTCCTGAGCTATCCATTCGAAGCCAAGTCGCACGACTGGGTTATCACCAACCCGCCTTTCCGCTTAGCCGAGGAATTCGTCGAAAGAGCGCTGACTGTTGCCCGCAAAGGGGTTGCGATCCTGGCTCGCACAGTCTTTCTCGAAAGTGTGGGCAGATATGAGGGCATCTTCCGCGACAGGCCACCGACCAAATTCGCGCAGTTCACCGAGCGCGTTCCAATGGTCAAAGGGCGCGTTGATGCTAAGGCGTCTACCGCAACCGGCTATGCTTGGTTTGTTTGGGAGGCATCGGGTTCCGCCGTCCCGAGACTGATGTGGGTGCCACCGTGCCGCAAGATCCTAGAGCGAGCGGATGACTATGCAGCATCGAGTAGGGCGTGAAGTCGTTCCTTGAAATAGGCGTTCGCCTGCTCGACCTTTTCGGTGATCGCGTAGTCGAAGTGGATGTCGAGCTCGTTCTTGATCAGGGACCAAGGCCGCGGCAGCGACCGGGTTCCGTAGTAAAATATGATCCGTGATTCAGCGGCGACCGGGGCCACAGACGCGAGGTCGCCGTAGCTTTTCAGAAGCACCTGGACGCACATCAGGTCACGACGGATCGAGCGGATCTTGCCGGCGTCGAATTGACCATTGCCGCGCTTGATCTCATAGGCACGGATCGTCTTGTCGGCGCTGTCGTAGGCGATCATGTCGACCTGCAACGCACGTACTGCCTCTCCATACGGCAACGAACTCTTAGCGCATTCGTCTGGCGATTGCGAACTCGCCAATGCATCCGCAGCGCGCGACACACGGAAGATGTCTTCTTGCCAGACCTGGTGACGGTTGCTTTCCCGAAGGCCTTCGCGAATTGCGGCTTCCAGGATTCGTCCGTGGCGCTTGTACGCTGAGCTGATGATGCTGGTCGCCCGAGAGTATTTAACCCCGGCAATAGGATCCTCGATAAATCTCGTCTTGGCGAGCGCCGAGATTGTCTCGTCGACCACAGGCGAAATGCGATCCATGAAAGCCATGACATCCCCCACCGACAACAACCTGATGTTGCGGGAGATGCCTTAAGGTTGAGTCCAGAGATTTGGTTACTGGTCGATAAACGAAATGCGCCCACACTAACGGACACGTTGGCCGAAGCGGATTGACTGGGTGCTGGCTGAAACGAAAACCCCGGCGCTGGGCCGGGGGTAAGCTATCTATGAGTTCGGATCGTCGCTTCGCCGATGACGACGAAAAGTCTTGTGCAATGGCCGCTGGTGACCATCCCCCATTCGTGCTCGATTAGTGACAGCGCGGCATTGATCCGAGTGCTACAGTCGGGCTTTCTGCACTCAAATCGAACGAGGCCCATCGATTTGAACCTGGCTTTGGTTATCCCGTGGCCTTTGGCGAGCCTTTTCATATCGTGATCAGCCGCCACAAGGACGGCATCGTGGGATTGCGCGGCCGCACATACGACCGGGTCAGGAGTTCCTTTAGCGAGGCCACTGTTATCGAATAGAATGACTTCGTGACCGGCGTTCTCGAGAACGCTGCCAACAGATACCGGAACCCCCTCATCCAGTAGAAATTTCATGCAGCGTTGCGCTTGTCCTCAAATGCTATCGCAGCCTCCACATCCTCTCTTTCGAGGGACGGGTATTCCTTCATGATTTGCTGAACCGAGTAGCCTGCCTCAGCGAACTCCTTGATCGCGGATACTGGAATTCGAGTGCCGGCGATTACCGGCTTGTTTCCAACTATTCCGCGGTGCCGCTCGATGTGGCCGATCTCATCGCCGCCGCGCTTGTTCATCTCCCGAATGCGTTCACGCATGCCCCCGACAATGATCTTGAGCGGGATCTGAAGCACTTCTTGACCCGACCCAGCTTCATGCCTCGTTTCATCATCGCGTTGGATAACTACGTGCTTCCCAAGCAGGTAGAGCGTGCTTCTCACCCACATATCTTCGCCGAGGTGCGACAGGTCTCCTTTGACCTCTCGCAGATGGTCCATGCTAACGCGAGTGTCGTTTCTGAGCTGGTTCAGGACTTTGAGAGACAGCAGGTCCCGGAACGAATAGAGGCGCGTATACGCTCCCCCGAGCCCGTCAACGACACTTGGCGAGAAAAACCCCTCACGGTCCCACGAGGCGAGCTGACGCCTGCTCACCCCAGTCAGGCGCGAAGCCTGATCGACGGTGAACAGCGCGATAATATTTTCTCTCGCCTCTGTCATCTGGCTATTGTAGCGCCTTGATGCGGTAAAAATACCGTTCCCAAGCAGATTATTTCTTCTTGCTGACATTGACACCCATCGCCGCAGCAATTGCTGCCATCCGAGCAGTCAAAGCCAGCCTTTCCGCTCGCCGTCACGCCAGAGCGCAAGCGCGTATTCCTCGGGACTGTGACCGGTGGTGTTCTTCGCTCGCATGACTAGGCCACTCCGCTCGGCATCAGCGTAAGCAGCGCACACAGCATCCTGATTGCGCCCTAGTTTGGCGACCAGCCGGCGCATGTGCTCGCGCTGCCCAGATGTGTGTTCGTCTGCCATACCCCTACCCCCTAAACCGCTTCCCCTTGAGCCCCTTCGGCTTCACTGGATGATGCATGTCCCCGGCCAATCTCTGCACGACCTATTCGCGCACCCCGTGACTGCAGTGCCAACAAGCGCCACGCACAGCAGTATCCCGAGCATTCCTCGAGGCAGGATCATTTACCGGCCGATCGTTTTGCGCCAGCCTTTTCCAGGCTTTTCACCATGGTTCGCCCCATGAAGCTTGAGAAGGCGATAGCCAGCACCACGAATTGAATGCCGGCCATCATGGCCAACATGAAAACGATGAAGCCCACTGAAACACCGTCAAAGGCGCCGGACAGAAAGGCCGAGGCAAGTGCCAACCCAACGCCAATAGCAGTGCAATAGCCTACCAGTCGCCAATATTCCCTGGACGATGGTAGACGCCTATTCCGGAAGAAGAAGTAGTACGCCGTGGATTGTGTGATCGCGAAGGCGACCGGGATGCCAAAGATGTCGGTGATAGTCTCTTGGTATTGAGGAAGCGCAGTGATCAGTGCCCATGCCACAAACGGCGTGGCCGCTGTAAGCGCTCCGAACAGCAAGATGTAGCGGCGTAAGCTGATTTCCATCCCCAAGCCCTCCCCAAAGCTTAGCCCATCATCTCTGTTCACTGGATTCGTGCAAGAGAGGAATTTGTTCCTTATTCGTTCTTGACTCTGTCGATAGGACAGCGTTCCTATTGGGCATCAACAGGAACGCCGTGGGAGGCGAGTATGAGTACAATGTACGTAGTCCAGAGCTATCAGTCCGGTAAGCGCGGCAAGATGGTGGCAGATACCCCAGTGGAGGCTCGTGATGTCGTTCACGCCAAGCAACTGGCTGAGAGGCTCGCCAGCAGAAAGCCCCTGGTTGTTGCCTTCGTCCGAGAGGGTGACGCCATAACCGGAGATTTCGAGGATCCAAAGTTGATCGCCGCGTTCGGCGAACTGCCAGAGGAGATGAACGAAATGCAGCGTGTTTAGCGAGGCAGCGCGGGCATCATGATCGAATACGGGCGGCGCTTTGCAACGCGGAATGAGGAGATTGTCGCTGACCTTCGAAAGGCTGCAGGTGCGGTAGCTCCGCTAGATCCGAAGACAGTCGTCAAGCGAAAGGCGGCCGAGATTGCGACTATGATGGCGCTTTTGCACGGCGGGGATTGGCGGGTTCAGATCGACCATGAGGTGTACTTTGTGTCGATTCGGCAGCGTTAGACGCCAGCATATCGCTGATCTCATTGAGCAGCTGACGAACGTTTTTCCGCTTGAGCCCAACAACTCGATTGAGGGCGGATTCAATAGCGCGAATACCCTCAATAGGTTCGCCGACATCACTGGCGCGGAGCGGTTCGTCCTTTTCAATCTTGGCATCGGCCGAGCGTTCGGCCACCGCAGGAGGCAAGGTGCTGGAGGGCTGAGTTGCAGCCCCCACTATCGGTTCGCCGCGGTTTGTCGCTAGCCAGTCGAAGCTCACTCCATAGACAAGCGCAATTTTCTCCAGGCGCTTTCGGTCGGCGCCGTGACCGCGTTCCCAATTGACTACGGCTTGCCTTGTTACATTCAGCAGGTGGGCAAACTCAGCCGGCTTCACCTTAACATGCTGCTCGCGCACCCATTTGATGCGCTTCCCGAGTTCGATGTCTTCTGGTTTTGGCTCTTTTCTCATGATCGGACAATGTCAGACGAAAGCCACGCTTTCACTGAAAGAGATGCTTGCTATTAAGTGAAAGATATGCTTTCAGTTTGTGCATGTGTGATGCGATCGAAACAGCAGTTGAAATGGCCGGCGGCCCCGCTGCCTTGGCCCGTTCCATCGGGGGCTTGACGCCGCAAGCCGTTTCGCAATGGCGCAAGTGTCCACCGGAGCGAGTGCTGGATGTTGAGCGCATCACGGGTGTTTCGCGACATCTTCTGCGTCCGGACATTTTCGGCCCGGCTTCGGAGTCCGCAGTATGAGCCTGGCGCACCAGATCATGCCGACTGGCGAGCAGGCTGCTTCTTCGCTGATCCGATACGACGCGGCTTGTCGCGCACTGGCCGAGGCGAAGTCCGTCGACGACGTCAAAGATATCCGCGACAGTGCCGAAGCTATGCGGGCCTATGCCAAGCAGGCGAGGAACAAGCAGCTCGAAGTGGACGCCGCCGAGATCAGGATCCGGGCGGAGCGCCGTCTCGGTGAGATGATCCGCGACCAGAAGTCGACTGTGGGCCTGAACCAGGGCGCCGCCGGCTCCGTTGTCACCGGTTCCGTCAAGGTGGCGGCATGACGCTTTTCATCGCCTGGTGGCTATCGCTGGCAGTCGCCGCATGTTTCGGCTGGGTCGCCCACGCACTCATGTCGAGGGCGTCATGACCTGGCTGGCCTCAACCCTTTATGCGCTCGGCGTTGTTGGCGCTGCCTCGGCCGTAAGCCGGGGACCCGATGGGCGGTATGTACCCACGGGCCTGCGCGAATACGTCGTCATCATTTGCTGGCCTCTGGCGGTTGGCGCCGCTCTTGGCCTGGGTCTTTTCACGTTCGTTCGCAGGGGTTGGCGCCCATGAGAACGGCAGTCGCAATTGCACACTCCGACGAGCTTGGCGGTTCTGATGAGCGTGCATTTTCCATTCCCTTCCTGCCCTTCGACATCGTGCCGTGGGGCTCAGTATCCGCCGGGGTTCCCGGCTCAGTCGCGCTTGGTGACGGACACACCATAGGGCGAAAGGAAAGAGCATGTCCGAACCAAGACGGTGCGAATCCGTACCAAAACGGGGCGAAGTCATGACTACGAGTGTGGCGGCCTGGGAGGCTTTCCAGCTTCTAAAAGCCGGAGCCAAAAAGGAATTCAAGTTCGACGGCGACACCAAGACCGCAGCACGTGACCGGGCTGCGAAAGAGGCTGGCGTCACGCCGGCTCAGGCGGAGCGGCTTTGGAAGAACTGGAAGACCATGAAGTTCCCGAATGGGGACGTCTATCGGCTGCTACGTAACAAGTACGGGCATCTCTGCTCGTGGATCGAGGCCGATGCCGACCGCAAAGACGCGGAGCGGCTCGAACTGAAGGCAATCCGAAATGCGGTTGATCAAAGGCCTGCGCAAGTGGGCACGAGCGACTTTGATGCTCGAAATTGAACGGATGCGGCACCAGCCCTCGCGAGGCTTCGTCTTCGTGGCGGCAGGCGCAGCGGCGGCGATCCTGGTGACGATCTGGGCCATGGACGCCAACGGAATGGCGATCACGCAACGACCAACAACCCAGCGCGCCACTGTGTGGTGAGGAGGAGAACGACATGACCACAGCAGGCCACAACTCAGGCGACGTGAGCGACAAGGACCGCAAGGTTCTGTTCTTCATCAACCGCAAGAATTACCTCGAAGCACAGGCGGCACAGAAGGCCGCCACTGCACGGATGAAGCAGGTGGGCAAGGTCATCAAGGCCGATCTCGGCGAGTACGGCCTCGATCAGATCAAGACCTACGAGAAGGCCCAGACGCCCGAAGGCCAAGCGAAGCTCAAGGCGAAGCAAGAGGCCGAGCGTCAGGCCATGGCGTTCGCCGGCGTGCCGATCAACACCCAACTCGACATCTTCACCGACCGGGCGCCGCTGACCGAGCGCGCCTATCGCGACGGCGAGGAAGCCGGTCTCCGCGGCGACAGCCTGTCCAATCCCTACAACGAAGGTTCGGCCGAAGGGCAGGAATACGCCCGCGGCTGGCATGACGGGCAGGGCTCTCTCTTCGCCGGTATCAAGAAGAAGGAAGAAGCGGCGTCAGGCGACGAGCTTATCATCCGGGGTGGCGGCGACCCGTTTGCCGAAGCAGCGGAGTAGGTCCCGGATGCTACTCGCCGTAGTACCCTGCCAATTGGTTGAGATGACCAGCAAAGGCTTGAAGGTCCGCGATGTTGTCCGACATCCTTTCCACGGACATGTCGCAAAGGCTGATCGTGTAGTCGGAAGCCCCCCCCGTCGATGTGGTGTAGTCGCCAGCCATCCGAAATATTTCGGCGTCAGCGCAAAAGTCCGCTTCTATCCGTTGAAGGGTGAAAGCCATAGCGCTTCCAAAGAGGTCTTTGGCTTCGACGATGCTCTCGCGGTGAAGGATCGAAATGATAAGGGATCTGAGCGAGAGCATCTTGCGAATTTTTTGTCGGCGAGCGTCGTTGGCTTGGCCTTGATCCTGCCCATAGGCAGCGATGGCCTTTTCGAGCCTTCTTGTCGACTGCTCAAGCTGTTCCGAATGAGGGTATGCCGCGCGCCTTGCCCTGAGGCGGTCGGCGCGGAGGTTCAGCTTCATCAGCTCATCGTGTCTCTGCTGCTGCCTCTCCTCCGACCGGCTCATCGCGCTAACGGTTATGAAGGCGGCACCAACAGCGGCGATACCAGTGATCAGCGTCTGATAGTCGTAGAGCCATTTGGCTTGGTGATCCAAGTCCATCCACGCGACGCCAAGGATAATTCCGAGCGCGCCGGACACAAGCACAGCGAACCACAGATGGTTCTCAGAGTTCTTCATAGAATTCCCCGCCAATCGGCGGCGATCCTAGTGACAGCCGAGGAACAGGCAAGGGGGAAACCATGCTGATCCTCGGGCTCGACATCGCGACGACGACCGGCTTTGCCTGGTATGAGCCAGGATCATCCCTTTCATCGGTCAAGACCGGTCTCATCAAGGCCGTGGGCGACAACGCGGAGGAAAAGGCCGCATCGCTCGCTCAACAGCTCGTTGCGATGTTCAAGGCCGGTCGGCCCGACTTCGTGTCAATCGAGCAGCCCATGCGCAACGTGGTCTCGTTCAAGAAGACCAAGCAGACGCTCGCCGGCCCGGTCGACGAGCAGACCATCAACCCGAATGCGCTGCAGCTCGAAGGGCTGGTGTGTGCGGCCGTGGCCATCATCGCCGCCTATCGCATCCCATGGGAAACGATCCCGTCTGCGACGTGGCGGAAGCACTTCCTCGGTATGGGGCGCTCACCCGGCTTCGACCGTGCGGCGTGGAAGCGTGCCGCGGTCGACAGGTGCCGGGCATTCAAGATCGACGTGAAGAACGCGGATGCCGCCGAGGCGGTTGGCATCGCAATCGCTGGCGAGGCTTGCCAGCGGTTCAAGATGCTGCGGGAGAGGACGGCAGCATGACCAATCTCAATTGTGTTGGCCGATCGTATCTACTCGTCAATTTCAATCGCTGTAGTGATTGCTTCTCGGCGCTCGTGCTTTTGCCCAACGATGCGAAATCTAATGCGGAGCGATATCCGATCGCGGAAAGCTGCCGGGTCGTCGACTATTTTGCCATCTTTGGACAAAACGACAGCAAATTTCCTTTTCGGCGAAGCGTCGCTCCGGACTTGCCAGCCAGCTATTCGGTAGTTCGGTATTCGAGGCCGATACCTGTGCCGCTTAGCAATGGATGGCGCGACTCCGCCTACGAAGGGTTCGATGTTGTAGATCGAAAAATCGCTACCGCCATCTGGCTCCCAGCTTTCGATAAGAATCGCTCGCCTGTTGAGATTTGTTACCTCCAACGCCAATCGCTTCTTGGGGACATTCCGCTGCAGAACGAAGTCGGGCTCGGCATCGCCAACAGCGAAGTCTGTTTGACGTCGTGCTTCGCTTGCTTGCCTTTTGAGCTCCGGCAGCGTGATAATTGCTGCCAAGAACGCTCCAAGAGCGGCAACCCATCCGCTCAATGCGCCCACCCAATCTCGCAGGCAGGCCGGTCGAGCGTCGCAGGCAGCAGATTTCAACGTAGCAACGTCAGACACGACAATGGCAATAAACGTGCCGACTGCTACGGCCCCGCTGATCGCGCCAAATTGAATCCAGTAGTGCTGCCCCCGCATACTTTCCCGAATAGCACATCGGAGTTGAACTTGGCGAGGGCCGCATGAACGCACACCCTGGCTCTTTCCGCGAAGCTCTCCCCGATGCCCTTGAGGCGGAACAGGCGCTGCTAGGCGCTATCCTCACCTCAAATGACGCCTACTGGCGCGTTGCCGGCTTTCTGAAACCCCAGCACTTCGCCGAGCACATTCACGCCCAGCTGTTCGAGATCATGGGCACCATGATCGCCGAGGGCAGGGGCGCCAACCCGATCACGATCAAACCTTATATCCCGGCGAGCGTGATGGTCGGCGAGATGACCCTGTTCGCCTATGTCGTCCAGCTTGCCGCCAGTGCGGTCACGGTCTCGGGCGCCTACGACTATGGCCGGGCGATCATCGAGATGTGGTCGCGGCATCAGTTGATCGGCGCGGCGCGGGATCTGGAAACGCTTGCCCAGAACATGCCGATCGATATGACGCCCGAGAAGATTATCGGTGAGACTGCCAACCGGCTCACCCAGATCGCACAGGAAGGCAACGAACGAGCCGCATCGGCCCAGTATGGCGTGATCCTGCCCAACGCCGTCGACAAGGCGGCCAAGTCCAGCGGCGACGTATCCTCCCGCATTCCCTGGTTTCTGCCGGAGATCACCTCGGCCCTCGGCGATATCCGCCGCGGCAACCTGATCGGCCTGATGTCGGACAGTGGCGGCGGCAAGACGTCGTTCAGCTTGCAGCAGTGCCGGTTTGCCGCGTCCCGTGGGTTCAAGTCGGCCTTCTTCTCGATCGAGGTGACAGACGAGGAAGCTGCGCTTCAGGCAGCGGCACAGCAGAGCCACATCAGCCTTGGCCGGATCGACGCCTACACCTTGAACACCAAGGAAGCCGGCGACCTCGAGCGCGAGATGATGGCCTCGACTGATCTGCCCTTCTACATCGTCGGGTTCGGTGAGTGCACCCTGACCGATGTCCGCATCAAGGCCGAGGCGATGGTGAAGAGCCAGGGGCTCGACCTGATCGTCATCGACCATGCGAAGATGATCGCGCTGCCGAACCCCAAGGATATGTTCGCCGAACGCATCAACGCGCTCTATCGAGGCCTCAAGGCTCTCGCCAAGACGCTCAACGTCGCCGTTGTCATCCTGATCCAGCGCAACGACGACTGGAAGCGCCGGTGGCAGTCCAGTGGGTCCTCTACCGCATTCCGGCCAGTCATGGGCGATGCCTACGGTGGCGGGTCGATCAAGCAGTCCCTCGATGTCTGGTTCAGCCTGTACCGGCCTGAGCCTTTGTTCCGCGAAATGATCCCGACCATGCCGCCAGAGCGGGTCAAAGACGGCGAGCTGACCAAGAAGCAGATCATGATCCAGAAGATGGAGGAGGCGCGCGGGCAGGCGGCGATCATCAACCACAAGCGCCGGCGCGGCGAGCCAGGGCGGTCCCCGCTGATAGGCTTCGATGCCGAGTTCACACTGTTCAAGTCGCTGTCTGAAGAGATGCCGGAGACGCTGTTCGGGGAGGGCCTTTGATGAGCAATCGAGACGGCCTGAAATGCCCGGTCTGCACCTCGCACATGCTGCTTGTCATCGACAGCCGGCCGAAGCGAGACACCATCGTCAGGCGCCGCAAATGCCACAAGTGCGCGACGCTGTTCAGCACCATCGAGGTCATCAGCGACACCAAGGGCCAGCCGATCAAGGAGACAGCATGAGCGGCGAATTCCTCCCCGATTATTCGCATATGCCGTGGAACGGGCGCTATCGGCCGCTGTTCAAACTCTTTGCCGCGGAGCGCTGGCGCTATGTCCGCAAGGATGGCGCCCCGGTGGAGTGCGATACGGCCAGCCAGGCCATCGAAGCGGCCAAGGCGTGCGTCAGGCGGATCCTGAACCCGGCAATCTATGCAGAGCGGGCAGCAGTCGCTGCAGATGTCCTCGGCGTGGCCGCATGGCATGAGGAGCGCGCTGCGCGAGCTGCTGAGGATCAGGAAGCCACATTGGGCGCTATCATCGTCAAAGGGCGGCAGGTCAAGGTCGAGAGAAGGAGCCCAAAGATATGAGCGCCTGGTTCCGATACGAGCGTCATGCCGGGCGTTGGTGCCCGGTGGTCTATCACGACGGCAAGCCGACGGTGCCGAAGGGCGAGGAAGACCGTTTCACCGGAGCGGTGGAGGTCCCAGCCGACTGCCTCACAACCAGCGGCGACCCCATGTTTGGCAGGCTGCAGGCCAAGTTTCCGGCACCGGTGAGCACATGACGCGACCAAAGGGCAAGCTTGACGCGCTGCTAGACGGGCTCGGGATCAAGTTGGTCCCGGTCTACCGTCGGCGCGCAGCTGCCCAGAGCCATGCCCGCGGCACCATGCATGAGATCCGCAACCAGTACGGCGATGGGCACCTGATTTTCGTCCTTCGCTGCATCAAGCAGACGCGGAACAACCGCGACGAGCTTTGGTCGGAAACGATCGGCGCAATCTCCGACATCCTCGTGCAACGCCAGGATTGGGCAATGGAACGCGCAGGGGACGTGCTCGACGCATTGGACCGCATCCCGCTTGGTCCTTTGCGCGGTGAGGCTGTCGCCCGCCGGCCGTGGCCAGTCCGCGCCTCCCTTCGCATCCTCATCTACAAGCAACTGGAGACGATTCTCGATGAGCCAGAGCAGCGCCTTGCAGTTTGACTATTCCGAGAAGGCCGCAATAGCCGATCTGATTACCATCGTGCGCGCTCGTTTCATCGAGGCGGCCGACACCATGGCGCACATGGACGTGCGAAACCTTCGGCCGGCGGCGGTGCGTTCGCTGTGGCCTGCAGTGCAGGTCGAGGCTATCGGCGGTCACCATCCAGGCTACAGTATCAACGGCAACCACGTGCCCTATCGTCCGTCCAGCAAGGCCATATCGAGGGCTGAGGAAGTGATGTACGGTTGGCTGCTCGACTATGTCGACGGCGACGAAAACCGCATCCTGGTCGGCAAGTGGTCGATGTGCCTTGCAGCTCCCCGCGTCGCCGGGTCATTCCGGCATTTCTGCAAGAAGTCTGGCCGTTCGCGTAGTACGGCAGAGCGCCGCCTCAACGATGCATTTGAACACGTTGCGAGGCTTATCCTCAAAAATGCTCAATCGTTACAGGCACCTAACTGGTCGAGGGTGGTGCCAATGATGCCAAATCAGGGTAGTGATTTGCATATCGTCGCCACAGGTACACACTGGATGGCAGACGGCGCAAAACCGACGATCAGACCTGACCTTCTTGAGCCCGTTGAAGGCGATGCCCAGCGGCAGAAGGCAGCTTAGACTTCGAACGCTTGCCCGATCTAATTTCCAGCCGCCCGGTGCGGATTACGCATGCCGGGTGGTGGGCGAGGGGGCGGTCATTCAGCACTTGCTGACCCTATCCCAATCGACTGGGTGTTAGAAGCTGTGCGCCTGCCGTGGTGCAGCCTGACGTTGCGTAATCCATCGTTCCGTGCGTAAATCACATGCTTTGGAAAAGAGGTGTGAAATGCCGAAATTCGGAAGCCACATCATTTTTGCCGAATTGGCCCATTCGAAGCGGCCAGACCTTTTTCCAGATCATCATGAAAACGCATATAGATTTGGCTCGATAGGGCCAGATACGACCCTGTTTATGTTCGACCCAGCAATAAAAAAACCAGAGCTAAGAAAGGGAATGGCTGCGGTCTTAGAAATTCTAAGCGTGATAAATCGTACCAAAGAGGATATTAAGAAAATAACTGATGAACTTACCAAGCCAGTCGATGATATCGCCGACTGGCTTACAGGTGGTCTTTCTACTGATCTACGTTATACTGTCAATACAGTGATTGACGCATTCTTTCTAACTGTCAAACTCGGAATTGCGCTAGCGCCAAATGCGATATCTATCAAGAACCCACTTCTTGACATCGTCGCCAAATTACCGGCGGGTTTCATTAAAAATCCAGAATACCTTTCTCGCGATTGGGTTGTTCAATCGACAGATACTGTTGGTTTCCCATTTCGTATGTTCGGGCACCCATACACTAACGATCCGCCTTGGAAAGATAGGCTTCCGCCAGGACTATATGACGAATGGTGGTGGATGGACATTCTCCATTACAGGCGAAGCGGAGCATTTGCCTCTAGCCTTCTAGCTAATGCAAGGGGGCCAGTTCAGACCTCTTATGCGAAGGGTTATTTGACCCACTATGCGGGTGATATTTGTGGCCATCCGTTCATCAATAGCCTTGTCGAAGGCCCGTTCCGCAACCACGCCTATCGCCACCTTGTGCTGGAAACTATTTCGGACACGTGGCTGTGGAACAATGTCAAGCGACGAGACATACTCAAGTCACGGCTAGATAAACTCATTTATTTGAACACCGTGGATTCTGAGCAAGTTGCAGAACTCGTCGTGCGGTGCATGCGAGAGGTGTATACCCCTCCAATGGTTCCAAGCCTCCTAGAGGGTGGATACCCTTCTACTGATGATTTTCTTTTTGCCTACCGCTTCATGCGGAATTACTTACGCATGTCGACCGACGGCACGGTTGGGAGGCCGAAAGCGCCTCCGGGTAATGCAAATGAAGTCATAGAGGAGCTAAAGGACTTGCTGAGAAGGAATGATCCGGGGCCGCTTCCAGGATGGAATGGTAATATAATGGATTTCCTTTCAGCTCTTTTCAATTGGATCGGAAAGGGTCTCACCCTTTTATTAATGATAGCAACATTGCCGTGGGCTGTATTGTTTAGGTTCGTGGCCGCAGTCCCGCGTTGGATCATTTATATAATTAATCTTGCACTTTTCTATATTGTGAGTGCAATGCGTACAATGCTTTGCCTTACGGGGTGGGGATATTGCAGCAACGAGGATTTCAAAAATTTTGGATTCTTGAAGGATATGATAGTCTCAAGAGGATACGAGGGAAACCAATACCCTCTTGCAACCTCAACTCATGTGAAACCGCCATTCTATTGGCTGGTTCCGCCTCGATGGATAGGTAGTTTACACGAACCGGACGCTACAATTCCGATGAACCCCAATATTGGGGGGAAGCGACCGGATTGGATGGTAGCTCCTGGGAACACCATGAACATCCAGGCAATTCTCGAATTGGGCTACGCCACTACTCCTGACGAAGGCGCTCGTATTGCGAACAGATATGGCGGAAGTAGTGTTTTTGGCAACGCTGTTGACTTCAGCATTGCACTGCTCGACGGATCCTTGCCACTGTTTGACTTTGATTTAGATGGAGATAGGGGGTCTGGTTACAAGGGTTGGGAAGAGACTCCTCCGGGTGAATACTACGTATAGGAGTTCAAGGATGATGGCCGGCATTCACATGCGGGACGAGGGCGAGCAGGAAATTGTAGCCCATGTCTATATTCCTTTGTATGAGGCCGACACCGGAAGAACTTATGGTCGCTCTCATCGATCAGAATTTTTGAATCGCACGCCAGTTGGAGTTAGTCTTACCAAAGAACGCGCAGTTGTCACGGTTGTGAACTCGGGACCTGTCGCTAGTGATCTTATCACACTTGAATGGCGGGTCCGTTTCTGCACGTTTGATCCCCATCTTCCCACTGAAGGCTTCACGATCGCGCACGCCAAAGAAGTTGTCAGCGACCCTTTCGGTGACTATTTCAACATAGAATTCCTAGAGGGCGGCGAGTCAAAGTCATTTGGTATCGAGTTTCCTGAGTATCCTTCTGATCTGGCTAATGTGTATTTTCAAGCTAGGGTGTCAACATTATGGACGGGAGCAGTAAAGCCTGATCTGTGGGCAGGTATATTTGCGACAGACCCTGGCGTGACTGAAGCTCACTGCAAGCCTTGAGTCACCTCTCTTCTAAAACAAAGGGCACCCGTCAAACGGGCGGGGTGATTTATCACGAGACCGGGGCGGTTCCGAGCGGGCTACGATAGCCCCAGTTCAGGACGACAGCGGTGCAAGCCGGCTTTAACCATAAGGACGGACACGACCACGTAAGTGAGCCATGTAGCGTCTGGCTCCGCCGAGCAATCGGTGTGGGCGGCAAGGTTCACGCGCTTTCCCGCCGGCCTGATCACTCTTCGTCTTCGTCATAGCCCAGCAAGGTCATCAACTGATCAATCATCAGCTCGGCCACTGAGCGGTTGATGGCAAGCTCGATTGCCCCGTCGTCGGTTTCAAGGTTGAGCAAGGCCAGTAGCGGCTCTTCGTTGACCACCTGGGTATCGACCTGAAGCACCCTGTTTGGTGCCGTGTTGGTCAGTCGGGGCATAGGCCGTCACTCTTCATCTGGGTAGAAGCGTGCGATGACGCCTTTGAGCATTTCGACAGTTTGCCTGTCGTGCGCGAGGTTGCCAGCTGTGGTGTCAACCCAGACAGGGTGTTCTGCAGTCATAGATCGGGTGGTGAACCTGCCAGCCTCCATGAGGGCGATACGGTCCTCAATTATGGCGATCTGTCTCTCATAGTGTTCGCGCATCTTCCCCTCCCGTTGAGGCGCGCATCCTCCCATCACTCTCGGCACCTGTCGAGATGAGTTCCCGGCCGGGCGGGTGATCCCCGGTAATCAACCCCGAAAGAAACCCCAGATGGTTCGAACGTTCCGAAGTCTCTTCTTCGGCGGCCTCGCCATGCTCGCGGCTGCCATCTTCCTGAGCATGCCAGCCTCGGCGCTGGAGCGCGAATACGGTCTCAATACTCCGACCGCCGCTGCCTACGTCTACGTGCTGCCCGATGTGGCCCCGGTCGATGCGATCCTCGTTGCTGAGCGCCAGCACGAGATGCGAAGTCGTGACGCCCACGCCGTGGCCTACGCCGTTGCCAACCAGCCGCTGACCACCTGGCGCATCGCCGTCGACAGCTATTCGCACATCGACCCGCACATTCGGGCGGTCTGACCCAGATTGAAAAGACCCCAAGGCTCCGGCGTCAAACACCGGGGCCTTTTTTGGGGGATACGGCGGCTATTTCTTCTTGCCGTACTTCTTATTGTTCGAATTGCCCTTGTTCCCACGTTTGATTGCGTCTCGGGTCAATTCCTTGGCAGTCTTGCGTCGCGGTGCCTTGCCGGCACCTCTCTTCACCAGTGATCCCATTGAAAACCCCCATGCTTGAACGCAACCACAGGTAAGCACCAATGGCGCTGACCGACAAGCAGCAGCGCTTCGTCGGCTTCATCTCCACCTATCAATCAGCTCGGCGCAGATCCTGTGCATAGACGCCTAAACTGGTTCCGCGGCCAGAGACTACTACGCGTGTCCCCTGGGTGAGGGTATCCCTGAATTCGCTGGAAATACGGCAAACACTGTTGAAAGGCATGGGCAGATCAAGATCGACGGACGAACGGCACCATTTGGTACCGATGCTATTTGCGCGTTTTACAGTGTAGTGGAGTTCAATCTCGTCGCCTGCGATCAGAGCAATCGCCATCGGACCGGTGATGACGACGACGTTCTTCCCGAGCATGAAGCCGAAGATCAGAGCGCCAATGAATGTGCCAAATTTAGTTAAATGACTGTCCGAATCCTGACCCGCTGCCTTAGACAACAGCCAGACAGCCAACATAGCAAATCCAAAGCCTGCTATCAGACCAAGGGTGTTTGTTTTGGATGCCCATTTGCTCGAAGGTAGGAATGACGGGCCGAACATCAGGCTAAACACCGGCAAGAGGCCGAGCAATAGCCATGCAATCAGCAGGATAGTCGCCAGCTTGCCAAATGGCCAGTTTGCCTTGGCCACGTGGCCCCCTTTGAAAAACAATCAAGACCCGATGCAGGAAATCAAAGATGTCTCGTGGCGGCAATAGGCCAGGGGCTGGTCGCAAGCTCGGTGCACCGAACAAAGCATCAGCAGCGCGCCAGGCGAAGGTCGCGGCTACTGGCGATACACCTCTCGAATACATGCTGAAGGTCATGCGCAACCCGAAGGCCGATGCAGGCAGGCGCGATGACATGGCGAAAGCTGCAGCGCCTTATGTGCATCCCAAGCTGGCAGCTGTGCAGCACTCCGGCCCCCGCGGCGGCCCAATCCAGACAGTCGATCTGACGAAACTGAGTGGTGATGAACTCGATCAGCTCGAAAGCATCTTCGGCCCGCTTGCCGGACCCGGCGACGATGATGCGCCAGATCAGGCAGGAGAGGGCGCGTAGGGCAGCTGAGGCAGAGCGAGAGCGAGTTGCTCGGGACGCCGAGCGTATCCGGGCACGGTGCCAGACGCTCTCCGGGTTCGTCCGTGAGGCCTGGCATGTCGTTGAGCCCAACTCGACCTTTGTGCATGGCTGGCACCTTGACGCGATCTCCGACCACCTGGAGGCGGTGACCGACGGTCGCATCAACCGCCTGTTGATCAATGTGCCGCCTGGCACGATGAAGTCGCTGCTGACCTCAGTACTATGGCCGGCGTGGGAATGGGGGCCAGTTGCGCGCCCGTCACTTCGGTATCTGACCACGAGTTACGCGGAGAAGTACGTCAAGCGCGACAGTCGCCGCATGCGCGATCTGGTGCAGTCGGAGTGGTATCGGGCGCTGTGGCCTGAGGTGGAGCTTGTCAGGGCAGGCGAGGCGTCCTTCGCCAACACCAAGACAGGCAATCGCGAGGGTGTCCCCTTTGCAAGCCTCACCGGTGGTCGCGGCGATCGCGTTATCATCGATGATCCGCACTCGACTGAGACGGCCGAAAGCGAGGCCGAGCGGATCAACACATCTCGCATCTTCCGCGAGTCGGTCCCAACCCGTCTGAACGACCCGATCCGGTCGGCGATCGTCGTCATCATGCAGCGTCTGCACGAGGATGATGTTTCAGGGCAGATCAAGAAGCTCGCGCTCGGATATGAGCACCTGATGCTTCCGATGGAGTTCGAGCCGGATCGGAAGTGCTTCACCTCGATAGGGTTTGAGGATCCACGCACCGAAGACGGGGAGCTACTGTTCCCCGAGCGCTTCCCCCGAGAGGTGGTTGAACGCGACAAAGTGCCGATGGGCTCCTACGCCGTTGCGGGTCAGTTCCAGCAGCGGCCGGCGCCTCGTTCGGGCGGTATGTTCCAGCGCGGCGACTTCGAGATCGTCGATGCGGTTCCTGCCGGTGCGGTTCGCTGCAGAGCTTGGGACTTTGCTGCCACACAGCAGAAGGCTGGCAAGCAGCCTGACTGGACCGTCGGCCTTCGGATGGCGTGGGTTGGCGGCGTCTTCTACGTCGAGGATGTCAAGCGCGATCGCTGGTCGCCAGCCGACGTCGAGAGGAATCTGAAGAACACGGCCAGCCAGGATGGGTTGCCGGTTCGCATCAGAATGCCCGAAGACCCAGGCGCCGCTGGTAAGGCTGATGCCGCGACTAAGATCAAGCTGCTGGCCGGGTACGACGTGATTGCTGTCCGGCCGACGGGTGAGAAATCAGTGCGTGCTAAGCCTGCCTCTGCCCAGGCGGAAGCCGGCAACGTGAAGCTGGTACGCGGGCCTTGGAACGAAACGTTCCTCGATGAGGTGTGTTCTTTCCCAAACGCACAGCATGACGACCAGGTCGACGCTTTCGCCGACGCGCTGAACGAATTGGCGCTGGCTCCGAAGCCGGCAACAGCAATCTTTGGAACCTATGCCAATGGCTGACGATACGACGCCCGACACGCCGTCGTCGGACTATTCGGCAATGCTGCCCTACTGGCAGATGGTGAAGACCATTTTGGGGGGCGCTACCGCTATGCGTGCTGCGGGCGAGAAGTACCTGCCGAAGTTCTCGGGCGAGGACAGGGAAGACTACGAGTTCCGCAGGCGGAATGCCAAGTTCACCAACATCTATCGCGATATCGTTGAGAACCTGGCCGCCAAACCGTTCTCACGCGAGGTCGGGATTGTTGACAAGAGCGCATCGACGGCCGTCATCGACCTGATCGAGGATATCGACGGGCAGGGCAATCACTTGCATGTCTTCGCGGCCAATCGGTTCTTCGACGGAATCAATGCCGCGGTGGACTGGATCTTCGTCGATAAGACCCCAGTGCCGGAAGGTGCCACACGGCAGGCGGAGAAGGAACTCGGCGCCCGGCCCTATTGGGTGCATGTGCCGGCAACCCGAATGCTCGCCGTCTACTCGGCGGTGATTGGTGGCAAGGAAGAGTTCATCCATGCCCGTATCCATGAGCCCGAGACGGTCCGGGATGGATATGGCGAGAAGATGGTCAGCCGTGTCCGCGTGCTCAATCGGGAGCAGCGGGACGGCGGGGCCTACGGTCCTGCGACATGGGAACTATTCGAGGAACAGAAAAAGTCCAATAGCGACGAAAAGGAATGGGTGTCGCTCGGTGGCGGGCCTATCGCTATCGGTGTCATCGCAATCGTCCCGTTCATCACCGGACGGCGCAAGGAAGGATCGTGGCAGTTCGTCCCGCCGATGCAGGACGCAGCTTACCTGCAGATTGAGCACTACCAGCAGGAAAGTGGCCTCAAGTACGCATCGGAGAACACCGCGTTCCCGATGCTGGCCGGCAATGGTGTTTCGCCCCCCGTTGATGCCGCCGGCAAGGTGCAGCCGGCACCAGTTGGTCCGAAGCGGGTTCTGTACGCCCCACCAAACGGCGAGGGGCAGCATGGGGAGTGGGCTTTCATTGAACCGACGGCGGCTTCGCTGAAGTTCCTGGCCGATCAGGTGAAGGTGACGGAACAGCAGTTGCGCGAGCTCGGCCGCCAGCCGCTGACTGCGCAGACCGGTAACCTGACTGTCGTCACCACGGCGTTCGCGGCACAGAAGGGCAACACGGCAATCCAAGCGTGGGCATTGAACCTGAAAGATGCGCTCGAGCAGGCTCTTGCCCTGACCTGCAAGTGGCTTGGCGACAGCAGCGAGCCAGAAGTGACGGTGCACACCGACTTCGCGATCGACGTCGAGACCGATAAGGCGGCCGATGTCCTCCTGAAGATGCGCGAGGCCAAGGACATCAGCCGCGAAGCGCTGATCAACGAGGCCAAACGGCGCGACTGGCTGGCACCGGAATACGATGCCGATGTCGATATGGATCTGATCCTGGCCGAAGTGCCGGGGGATGACGACGAAGACGCCCTGACGGGCGCGCTGCCGCCGACGAACGAGGACTAACCATCACCCAATATCACTGACGAATTGGCCTGCCGGCGGATGTCCGGCGGGTGTTTCGGCGCGGATGCGCCATAGCCAAGGGCGGATGCCCGGAAAGAGACGACCGTGAAGCTGAAGATCGTAACCGTCGACGGCAAGACCTATGCCGAGGTCCAGGACGGCAAGCCCGTGTTTGTTCATGACGACGGCAAGGAGGTCGCGTTCGATGCGCCGGGCACCGTTGCCACCATCACCAGGTTGAACGGTGAGGCAAAGGGCCACCGCGAGGCCAAGGAGGCGGCCGAAGGGAAACTGAAGGCCTTCGAGGGCATCGAGGACGCCGACGCGGCCAAGAAGGCGCTGGAGACCTTCAAGAACCTCGACGCCGGCAAGCTCATGGAGGCCGGCAAGGTCGAGGAGTTGAAGGCCGGAATCAAGAAGGCCGCCGAGGAGTCCGTCGCCGCAGCGAACAAGGCAAATGCCGAGGCGCTTGCCGCCGAAAAGACCCGAGGCGACAAACTAGAGGCAGCCCTCAACGGCGAGATGATCGGCGGGCGTTTCGCGCGATCGAAGTTCGTCACGGACAAGACCACCTTGCCGGGCCCAGCTGCTCAGAAGGTATTCGGCGAGCACTTCAAAATCGAGGACGGCAAGGTCGTGGCCTTCGACGCCGCCGGCAACAAGTTGTTCTCTCGCGCCAAGCCAGGCGAGATCGCTGAGTTCGACGAAGCGATGGAGATTCTGGTCGACCAGTACCCATACAAAGACAGCATCCTGAAGGGCACCGGCGGTGGCTCTGGCGCCAAGCCGGGAAACGGCGGCGGGCAGGGCGGCAAGACCATCTCCCGAACGGAATTCGAAGGGCTGCCGCACGCGGATCGCGCAGCCAAGATCAAGGAAGGCGTGAAGGTCATCGACTGACGCGCGTGTCCAAGCAGATCGCCGGACCTTGGATGAGGGACGGCGCCCCGGGTCGGATGGCCCAACACCTCCCCAAACTCGAAACCTGAAAGGGCCATCCCATGGCAAACACCCTGACTGACCTCATTCCGGACCTTTACGAAGCTCTGGACGTCATCTCGCGCGAACTGACTGGCTTTATCCCGGCCGTGTCGCGTAGCTCGAGCATTGCGCGCGCCGCGCTAAACGAGAACGTCCTCGTCCCTGTGACGACCGCGGCGGCCTCGGCGAACAACACCCCCGGTGTCAACGCACCGGACACCGGCGATAGCACCGTCGACAACGTGCCGGTGACCATCTCCAAGTCCAAGCACGTTCCGGTCCGCTGGAATGGCGAAGAAACCAAAGGTCTCGAGAATGCCGGTACGTTTTCGTCGGTCCAGGCCGATCGCTTCTACCAGGCGATGCGGACGCTGGTGAACGAGATCGAGGCCGACCTTTGGCTCGAAGCCTACAAGCGCGCCTCGCGCGCCTATGGCACGGTCGGCACGACGCCATTCGGCACCGCCGCCGACCTGACGGATTTTGCGGGTGTCCTACGCATCCTCGAAGAGAACGGCACCCCAACGACGGACATTCAGCTTGCGCTTGGCCATGCAGCCATGGGCAATCTTCGTGGCAAGCAGTCGGGCTTGTTCAAGGTCAACGAGGCCGGTTCCTCGGACATGCTGCGCAACGGCATGACCGATCGCGTGATGAACATGGCGATCCGTCACTCCCATGCTGTTGGCATGCACGCCAAGGGTTCCGGCGCGGCCTACGTGACGTCAGGTGCCACTGCGCCCGGCGTCAGCAACATCGCGCTCGTCACCGGCACGGGCACAGTGCTTGCCGGCGACGTGGTCTCCTTTGCTGCCGATGCTGCCAACAAGTACGTGGTGGGCGCCGGTGTTGCTGCACCTGGCACGATCGCGCTCAATAAGCCGGGCGCGCTGATGACCATCCCCACCGCCAACGCGCTCACGATCGGCAACAGCTACACGCCGAACGTCGCCTTCGCTCGCTCGGCAATCGTCCTCGCCACCCGCGCGCCGGCCATGCCGAAGGGTGGTGACAGCGCCGATGACGTGACCCAGATCGTGGATCCGCGTACCGGCCTCGCCTTCGAGGTCGCGGTCTACCGTCAGTTCCTGCAGACCGTCTACCACGTTCGCCTCGCCTGGGGCTTCCGCGCCATCAAGAGCGAACACATCGCGCTTCTCGCCGGCTGATAGCCCGATCTGATTGTCGGGGGCGTTCGCGCGCCCTCGGCTCCTCTCCAACCGAAGCGAGACAACCATGTCCGAACTTATTGCAATGACCAAGAATGGCGAGACGCTCGGCGTCCATTCGACCTGCGTTGAAGACCATGAGCGAAACGGCTGGGTGATCGGAGGCGAGCTCCGCGACTTGGATGACACCGCCGGCGTCAACGAAGGCGATCTTTCCGCGTTGCGGGCTGACTATCTGGCCAAGCTCGGCAAGAAGCCGTTCCCCGGATGGGACGTGGATGAACTCCGCCGCCGCATGGTTGAGGCCGGCGTGTGACAACAATCGCCTATCGTGCGGGCGTCATGGCGTCCGACAGCGGCTCATGGATCGGCGATGCCTCCCACGGGTGGGCGGTGAAGCTGGCGAAGGGCATCGACGGCGCGCTGCACGGCGTCGCCGGCAATGCAGCCGAATGCTGTGCTTATCTCGGATGGGTCAAGGGCGGCTATCGCGGTGATGAGCCGAGGGCTGACGCCGAACCAGACAACCGCTCGTCGTTCATCGTCTTGATTGTCCCGCCAGAAGGGGCACTGCGGCTTCGCACCGCCAAAGGCGATGAAGTCTATGAGGCTCCGTACTTTTCGATCGGAGCCGGGTCGGCAACGGCATACGGCGCCATGTTTGCCGGGGCAACCGCCGAGCAAGCGATCGAGGCGGCCAAGGAACATGCATCTGGCGCGTTTGGCCCCGTCCAGAGTATCCGACACAAGGACTGACTCATGCCTCTGATTGTAGAGACAGGCTCGGGCTCCCCGACGGCAGAGAGCTATGTTTCAGTTGCGGACGCTGCTGCTTATGCCACGGCGCGCGGGCTGACCTTTCCAACAACGCCTGAAGCAGCAGCCGAACAGGCATTGCGGCGGGCTACAACCTGGCTCGACGGGCGCTATCGAGGCAGCTTCCCAGGCTCTCGCACCAATCGGCGTGAGCAGGCGCTGGAATGGCCGCGCATCAATGCCTATGACCGTTCCTGCCCGCCAGAATACATCGACAAAAACGAGATCCCGGTCGAGATCGTCAACGCGACTATTGAAGCCGCCGTCCGTGAATTGGCGGCGCCTGGCTCGCTCTCACCCGACGTGACACCCGGCAAGATCAAGAAGTCGGCCAAGGTCGGCGAAATTGCTGTGGAATATGCAGTCGGGTCGGGCGTCACCGATCAGCGGCCGGTCTTAACTGTGATCGATGACGTCCTGTCGTCGATATTGAGTATTTCGCGTAGCCCCGCGCTGTTCGGCAAGGTGCTCAGGGCATGAGCTTCGTCGCTGAGCCCAGAGGGCCGATGATTGACTAGGCCTTAGCCTTCCGAGGAACACGCTTAGCGGGTTGCTTGGCTGCGGGCTTGTGACCAAGGCCGAGGCTCTTGGCGAGTTCAGAACGCCTCGCGCGGAATAGGCAGGGGCCACCATGGGTAGTCGGAGGGCAGCGACCACTTGGGTCCGTCAATCGGCGAAAGAAAAAACGTTGGTGTGCAAATGACCGGCTTTTACAACGAGATGCAGGGTGTTGCGGCCGAACTGTTGGATGAGTTCAAGCAAGGTGCTGTCCAGTTGAAGCGCGTTACGCTCGGCACCCCGCCGAATGAATGGACGCCCCCGCCTGAGACAGTCGAGACGTGGCCACTAGCTGCTACCGTCAAGAGGCTTCACCAGCGCTATGAGAACGGCGTGCTGATCGTCGAGACCGGCGACATGGTGACGTTCGCTGTGCCCGAGGTTGAGCCACAGATCACCGACATGCTCGTTATCGACGGCGCCGAGCGTGTCATCACCAACCTGACGCCGATACCGCCTGCAGGGTCTGTCGTGGCATATAAGGCTTGGTGCGCGGCTTAGTGGGGCGCCGCTGGCATCAAACTTGCCGCTAGACCGGCGAAAGTAATGCCTATGCCAAGAAGCCAGACCATAGAAGCGAAAAAGAGACCCCAGGTGCCAACCCAGACGAAAAGATAGCCTGAAGAACCAGGCTGATTCCAGAGATCGCGACACGCCTTCAAAAGCGGCCAAAAAAGACCGTATGCCGCGAAGATCGACGTAAGACACGCCACCACCGTCACCGGGTACCGCAAAACAGCGAACGCTGCGATATGGTCAAATTCAGTGGTGAACCAAATAAACGTAACCGAAAAAGCAGACAATCCCACCCAAGCTGTAGCGGTTGTGGCAATGCCGACGATCTCGTTGATCGGCCGTACTTTAGCCAACCGCCGCTCAAAAACCTCATCGATCCTGTCTGACATTTGGCTGTCTCCCCATGCTCAAACGCCTATCACCTCGCGAACGGCTGGAACAGCTTGTCGCGGACCTCACGCCTGTTCTGCGGGCCGCTTTCATGGAAGCGATCGACGACATCAAGTCGAACATCGTTCTCCGCCGGATCGTGGAGCGTCTGGAGCGCGGCGACATCAACGGCGCCATCTCTGCCATGCACCTCGACCAAGCAGCGTTCCGGCCCCTGGACGAGGCTATCCGGCAGGCATTCAACGGCGGCGGTGTAGCCACCATCGAGCAGATGCCGACGCTACGTGATCCGAACGGCCATCAGATCGTCATCCGGTGGGATGCAAGGAACCTAGCCGCCGAGGAGTGGCTGCGCGAGCATAGTGCGACACTGGTCAGCAACATCATCGCGGATCAGCAGGCCGCTATTCGCGCAGCGCTGTCTGAGGGGCTTGCTCGAGGCGACAATCCGACCAGGAGCGCGCTCAACATCATGGGACGGGTCAATCGCATCACAGGCAAGCGTGAGGGCGGGCTGATCGGACTCACCACAACTCAAGGCGACTACGTTGCCCGAGCCCGCCAAGAGCTGCTTTCCGGTGAGCCCGACCAACTTCGCAACTATCTGACGCGGGCGCGCAGGGACAGGCGCTTCGACCGTGCGGTCATAGCTGCCCTGCGAGATGGTAAAGCAATCTCTAATGAAGCGGTTCAACGGATCGTCGGGCGCTATTCCGACAACCTGCTAAAGCTGCGTGGTGACACGATTGCGCTGCATGAGACGTTCTCGGCGCTGGGTGCATCCCGAGACATCGCCTTTCGCCAGCAGATCGAGGCCGGCAGGGTGCAAGCTCAGCATATCACCAAGACTTGGCGCCACACGTCGCAGGAGCATCCGCGCCAGCAACATGTTCGCATGCACGGGCAGACCGTCCCGTATGATCAGCCGTTCATAGCCTCTGACGGGACGCAGATCCGATATCCGCATGCTCCCGGCACGCCAACGCGCCACACCGTCGGCTGCAAGTGCTTCACCGAATACAAGATCGATTTCGTCGCTCAGTTGTTGCGCTGATGGGCAGCTTCGCCGCAACCGTCGGTCAGTGGGCGCAGAAGGTGGACGGTGCGCTTGAGGCGGTGTTCAAAGAAGCCGCCCAGGAGTTGGTGTCGCAACTGAACCAACTCGTACCTGTCGGCGAGACGGGGTTTCTCCGGTCCTCACTGATGGCCTCGACAACGGCCATGCCATCATTGACCCGAGCCAATCCAGGCATTTCAGTGCCGGGCGATCTCGGAGACATCCTATTGGTCATCAACAGCGCTGATCTGGGTGACACGATCTACCTCGGCTACACCGCGGACTATGCCGCTTTCGTGCATTTCGGCGCGCAGGGAAGGTCACCGCGACCTTGGGTGACAATGGTTGCCCAGCGGTGGGAAACGATCGTCGCCGAGAAGGCTGGCGAAGTGAAGCGCCGGCTAGGACTGTAAGGGCATCGAGTAAAAGTATGCGGCACCCACCCGGATCCCCGCCGGTGTTTCAACCACTCAGGGGATACTGCCGGGGGCCTTTCCGCTGGCTTGCCCGGAGCCGGATAGGCGCCGGCACTTGGAAGCCTATCACGAAAGGTGATCTATGCCATCAGTCGAAACATCGATCTGGCTCGCCCTGAAGGCGAGGGCACAGGGGCTAGTCTTGTCGCCTGTCTTGCCGATTGCCTGGCCAAACGAGAGCTTCGCCAAGCCAACAGGCGGGTATCTCCGGGTCACTCACATTCCCAATGTGAACCGCCGGCTGTTTCTCGGCTCCACCGATCCTCACCAGCGCCTTGGGCTCCTGCAGATCGACGTGTTCGGGCGGAAGAACGAAAACGTTGCGGTCGCTGGCGAGATTGCCGGTAATGTGGCCGCGCACTTCGCGTGTGGCACGGAGATGTGGAGCGAGGGCCGTCGGGTCAGCGTCACCAAAGCCCCCGACGTCGGCCAACCGATCGATGGCGATACGCACATCCAAGTGCCGGTGACCATCGCCTACGAGTGCTTTGCCTAGCTGCAGTTGCGTCTGCGGGCGGTATCAATCGCGGCCTGTTCGGCTTGTAGCCCCTCGATCCTCGTCGTTTGCTTTTCCTTGATCAGGTTGACGGCCTTGGCGCCACCAGGTGCCCATAGCGGTACGTTCCAGCTCGCGACCCGGCCTCTATTGATGGCTGTCGCCGAAATGCTCTGCGCGGTGTCGCCGATCTCGTTGTTGAGTTCATTGCACGACAGCGCGTTGTACTTCGACGGGTCAACCGGCCCGCTGCCTGTCTGCGTCGCACACCCTGAGATCAGGGCAAGAGCAAGTGCAAGGCCGAGTGCTTTCGTCTGCATCTGGGCAGCCTAACAAGGCCGGGCCGGGATTGGAACCGGCACTGTCATTCCCGGCCATCCGGGTCATCAGGCGGCTTTCGGGCCGCCTTTTTCATGCCAGCCATTGAAAAGGAGAAACCACGATGGCACGGACCAACAAGGACCGTAAGGTCTACATCTGCGCAACGCCCCAGCCCATCGATCTCAACCAGGCCGCGTATGAAGCCCTGACCTGGATCGAGGTCAGCAACGTCGGGGCTGTCGGCGAGGCCGGCACGAACACCAACATCGTCAGCTATGACGAACTGTCGACCGACGTTACCCAAAAGGGCAAGGGAATCGCGAACGCGGGTGACCCGACCATCGAGTGCGCCCGCAACCCGACCGATCCGGGTCAACTCGCCCTCCGTGCCGCGGCAAAGACCAACTTCAACTACGCGGTGAAGTTCGAGGACAAGGACGCGCCGACGGCCAACCACACCAATTCGGTCTACTACAACCGTGGCCTGGTGACCGGCCCGACCCGCCCGAACGGCCGGAACGAAGACTTCATCCTCGAAGTGTTCACTCTTGCGCTCAATCAGCGAGAGATAGTCGTTGATCCCCAGTCGCTCGTCGTTCCCACCAACGCAGCGCTGCCCTCGATCACCGGCGCCAGCCTGGCGCAGGGCGCGATCCTCACCGCACAGGAAGGCATCTGGACCGGCAACCCGACCAGTTTCACCTATCAGTGGCAGGCGGATACGTCGGGCAATGGCACGTTCACCAACATCGGCGGCGCAACCTCGAAACCCCATGCGCTTGCGGCCGGCCAGTCCGGCGATGCCGTGCGCGTGGGCGTCGTCGCCGTCAACCCTGCCGGGGCATCCTCGGTGGCCTATTCGCTGCCCGTCGGTCTCGTCGGCGCGTAATCAAGGAAATCACGCATGGACATTCTGGCTATCCAGCCGTCGACTATCTCGGTCGACATCAAGCACCCGGCCACTGGCGCACCGATTGGTCTCCAGATCGAATGCACGTCCTTGGAGGCAGATGCGGTCAAGGCCGTTGAACGCGCCATCAAGAACCGTGCCCTACGCGGCGGCCGCAATACGGTCACCGCCGAAAAGATCGAGGACAACACCGTCGAGCTTCTGTCGGCGGCCATCGTCGGTTGGAAGTGGGCAGACGGGCTCACTTTGGGCGATCTCAAGAATCCGCAGCTATCCAAGATCAACGTTGGCAAGCTGCTGGCCGTCGTCTGGATCGCCAAGCAGGTCGACCAGGCGCTCGGAGACGAAGCCGCTTTTTTCTCGAACTCGGGCCAATCCTCGCCGAGCACATAGCCCAGCACGTCCGGCTCAACACCCCAGACGAGAATGGCGAGACACGCCGGCAGAGGAACGAGCGGTTTGGACTGCCGGCGGTTGACCTCGATCCCATCCAGCCCGACTTCGAGTATTTGCTCGAATGGTTCTGGGACATCAGCGCCGGCCGATCCCATGGTTTCAGCGGGCCTAACCCGCTCTCCATGACCGAGATCGCGAACTGGTCAGCGCTCAGTGGCACCGTCATCAGGCGGGAGGAGATTTCGATCCTCCGCGCCATGGACGGAGCGTTTATGTCAGCGATTGCCAAGGAGCAGTCAGAAGCAGCCGAGCGGTCTCGGCCAGGCGCTACTTGAAGTTCTCCAGCATCTTGCGACAGAACTTCTCGTTTAGCGGGCTACCGTCGAGGCTTTGGCCTTCGACGTGCGCGGCCAGTTCGGCTGCCTTGGTGCTTCCCACGAGTTCGGCTGCGTTCTTCTTGGCCCATTCGTATGGTCCCTGGTCCTTGATAATTGGGGCGCACTGAAAAGCAGTTGTGAGTCTGAACACGGTCTTCTTGACCGCTTCGTCAGTGCTCTCCGCGAGCGCCGAACTACTCATCAGTACAGCCAGCAAGAACAGTATTCGCATTCGAACCTCCTCGTTCAACGGGCGGCGACGATAGACAGATGGCGATCAAGAGGTAAAGCATGACCGATGTGGCCGCACTCGGCTTGGCCGTTGATTCCAGCCAGGTCGACAAGGGAAAGATCTCCCTCGATCAGCTTTCAAACTCGGCCAGGCGCGCGCAGGCTGCCGCCAATGGCGTTGCCGCGGCGACCAAGAACGCGAGTGCCGCAGCGGTGGCGGCGGCCCGAGCAGCATATCAGGAATCAGTAGCGAGGACGGCGGCCGCGCGTGCGTCGGAAAATGCAACGCGGGCTGACGTACAGGCGGCGATGGCCTCCCAGCGTCTGGCGAAGGCAGCGCTTGAGGTGACAAAGGCTGACCATGCACGAGCCAGCGCGTCCCATGCCGCCGCTGTAGCGGCTTCTCGTGATGCGTCGGCAGCATTGAAGGCAGCAGCGGCTATGGATGCGGAAGCCGCTGCTTCAACTAGAGCAGCCAATGCCGCCCGTCTCCACACCACTGCAGCCAACCAGAATTTCAGGGTGATGGGCTCCGGTGCGGCCAACGTCGGCAATCTTGCTGCACAGTGGCAAGACATCGCCGTATCCGCTCAAATGGGTATGGGCGCGCTCCAGATCGGATTGCAGCAGGGCACCCAGGTCGCGGCGGTTGTTGCCCAGATGGAGAAGCCGCTTCAGGGCATCGGCGCCGCCCTGCTCTCAGTCATTTCGCCGGTCAGTTTGCTTGTCATCGCCACCATCACGCTGATCGCGGCTGGAATTCAAATGGTTGATTGGGCAAAGCTTGGCGCCACTGTAATTCGTGCCTTGGCCGCTTCGCTTGAGACCGTTGCCCCATATGCCACGATGGCGGCCGCCGCTCTGGCCTTGATCTATGCCCCCGCGATGGTGACCGGGATGGTGAGCATAATCGCTCTCTTGGCGCGCATCAGCGTAGCAGCGCTCGCTACTGCGGGGTCATTCACCACTGCCTGGCTGGCGGCACTAGGCCCGATCGGTTGGTTGATCGCTGGAATTTCCGCAGTAGGTACGGCGGCCTACTTGCTCCGCGATGAGATCAAAGCCGCGATCGGCGTCGACGTTGTCGGCATCATGAAAACTGCCGGCAATTTCATCATCAACTCATTCGAGATGGTCTTTTCCGACATCAAGTTCATGTGGGCCAATCTACCTTCGATCGTTGGGGCCGCCGCATTCGGTGCCGCAAATCTGGTGATCAAGGGGATGAACCTGATGATCCAGAATGCGGCCGCCATGATTGATTGGCTGATTGCAAAAGCCAACACTGCGGCAGAGGCACTTGGCATGGAGCCGATGGCGTCGATCGGGCCTGTCTCTCCCATGAAGGAACTCGCCAATCCGTATGCCGATGCCTTGTCCAAGGCTAACAAGGGCCAGCTTGCCGAGTACGATCGCATCATGGGTCAAGATCGCCTTGGTCAGTTCGGGGCCGCGATTAGCGACGGCGCCTCTGCTGCATCCGGCAAGCTCAAGGAACTCGCCGGTTGGATGACGACCGTCGACGAGAAGGGCAAGAAGAAGAGCGGCGGCAAGACGGAGGCAGAGAAGTACTCCGACATCGTCGATGGCGCAAACCTCCGTATAGCCAGCCTCATGGCAGAACAGGCCGCCCTTGGCTTGACAGGGGAGGCTGCTGCAAAGCTGGCCTACGAAACGGACCTGCTGAACGAGGCCCAGCGTAAGGGCATCGAGCTTACCGCCGCCCAGCGTAGCGAACTGTCCACCCTAGCGGCCTCTATGGCTTCCATCGAAGCGGCGACGGTGAATGCGCAGGACGCATTGGACTTTGCGCAGGATGCTTCGCGAGGGTTCTTCACCGACTTTGCCGACGGTCTACGGAACGGCGAGGGCCTGTGGAAGTCCTTCGCTGATGCTGCCGTCAATGCGCTCGGCAAGATCGCATCCAAGCTGCTCGACAGTGGGCTCGACATGCTGTTCGGCGGTGGGTCGACCGGTGGCTATGGCCTCCTCAGTTCGCTCCTTGGGCTTGGTGGCGGCGGCTCCGATCCGTGGGCTGGTCTTCGGGGCTATGCCGATGGCACGGCCTCGGCGCGGGCAGGTGTGGCAATGGTCGGCGAACGTGGGCCGGAACTGGTGCGGTTCCGCGGCGGCGAACAGGTGGTGCCGAACCATATGCTTGGCCGCGCTGCCAACAATAACCAGCCCGTCGAGGCCAACTTCAACTTCGCGCCGGTTGTGAGCATCCAGGGCGGTGGTGGAGACACTTCAGAAGAAGTGACCAAGGCATTGGAGCAGTTCGCGGACAAGGATTTCACGCCACGTGTCGTGAAAGCCCTTCGCGAGATCAAAACAAGGGGATTGGCATGATCGGCTTTCCTGCCGTCCCCTATGTGAAAGGTTTGCCTCAGATAGCTCGGTCGACCTCGGTCTCGCGGGCCGGTCAGCGGGCAGTGGCGTTTGTCGAGTACGCTGACCCGTTCTGGCGGATTGAAGTTGAGACCGGGCCGCTCGTCGCTGAGCACGCGCCTGCTTTTCGGGCTTTCCTCGAAGAAGCCGGCACCGGCATGGAGACTGTCCTCTTTGCGCCGAAGTACCTCAAGGTGCCACAGGCTTATGTGGGCGATGAAGCCAACCCCGCCTTGAGCAACACAGGCTCTCTGGTGTCGGTCACCGATGGCTTCATCATCGCCGTCGGCAGCGTCACCAACGGCTTGGACCTGCGCCGCGGCGATCTGATCAGCCTGAAGAGCGGCGACTATCGATCGCTCCATCGGGTCATGGTTGGGGCGGTGGCATCGGCTGGAGCGATCAGCCTGACCGTCGAGCCTGCCATTCCGGAATACATCGTGCCAGGCGCCGAAGTGAAGTTCCGTGACCTCGAACTCAATACCCGCATGCTCTCGGGTTCTGGCTCAATGCCTGACGACTATCTACCAGCTGCATCCTTCACGCTGGTCGAGGTGCCGAAATGACCTTTCCGACACGCCTGCAACAGGTTCTGGACGAGGGGCGGGCGGTGATCCGCTCGCTGATGAAGATCGAATGCGGCACTGGCACCTATGGCTTCTGGAACGGCAACGCCGATCTTGTGTGGAGTGGCCTGACATATTGGCCGTCGACGCTGATATCGATTTCCGAGCCGGTCTATGGCGTTGGCACTGCGGCGGCGACGTTTTCGGTGGAACTGACGGCCAAGCGCGATTTCGGGCTGGAGCCGGACAAGCTGCTGCTGATCGAGAGCGAAGATTACAAGGGCCGTCCGCTGACGGTCTACGACGCCTATTTCGATCCCGACACGCGGGTGATGCTGCATGTCGAGCCGATGGTCTACGGCTATTGCGATACGATCGACCACGTCACAGAGGGCGGCGAGTTAAAGCTCGTCGGTAATGTGATTTCGGGCGCGATCGACAACCACCGCGACGGCTACCGCTCTGCCAGCCACGAAGACCAGCAACTGGTTTTGCCTGGCGACAAGTTCTTCGAGTTCGCCAGCCGCGTGAAGTCCGAATATTTCGACATCAAGCTCTGAGGTTCGCGATGGACATGAAAACCGCCAACGAAATGCTGCTCGGTAGCGGAATGGCCTATGTTGAGCGCAACGCGAAGCCCGTTTTGATCATTGACGCAGAGCAGTTTCTATCGCTGCCGACAACTTCGCAGCCTCAACTTGCGCTAGCATCATCATGCTGAAACTGCAGCGTCTCCCGGACTGGGAGCGACGGCTCGCGCTTGTCGTCGAGCATCACCTCGAGACGCCTGGCGAATGGGGCGTCGCCGACTGCCTGCTGACGGTGGCCGATGCTGTCGAGGCCGTCACTGGCGTCGATCCTGCCACGAGGATCCGCGGGGCGTATTCGAGCGAGCTGGGCGCGGCCAAGCTGATGCGCCGGCGCAAGTGCGCTGATGTCGAAGCGGTGCTCGCCAAGCTCTTCCCGCCTGTCGGCCGGCTGATGGCACAGCGTGGCGATGTCGGCGTTGTCGAGCGCGAAGGCGTGCTGGCCGCTGGCTTCATCACCGAGCGCGGGCTGGCTGTGAAGGTCGAAGCCGGGCTGGCCTTCTATCCCCAGACCGAAATCAAAACCGCATTCAAGGTCGGCTGACGCATGGGCTTTCTCGCACCGATCTTCACCGCGATCGGCGGCGCTGTCACCGGCGCGTTCAGCTGGTTGGGCGGCTCGACGATTCTTGCCGGCGTTGCACGCCTCGGGCTTGGCATTGCACTGAAGTACGCACTCGGTGCCATCTTCCAGCCAAAGCAGCAGGCGCAGGCCGTCCAGCTGCAGACCAGCTATGGCGAGGACATGCCGCGCTCCGTCGCGCTCGGCAAGGTCGGCACTGCCGGGCACCACATTTATCGCAACGCCTATGGCGAAGGAAACCGCCGCATCCAGGACGTCTATGTCCTTTCGCATTTTCGCATCACAGGCGTGACACGGGTTCGGGCGGAGGGGGAATGGCGGCTTCTCGGCGGCGCACCTGATGCTCTGCGTGGGCTGCGCGTGCAGGGCATCAACGGGACGATCTGGCAGAAGGTGCAAATCGGCACCATGGACCAGGCCGCGGATGCCGGGCTGATCGCCAACGCCAACCCGCCGACGCGCTGGACCGCTGCACATCGCGGCGCCGGCGTCGCCTATGCTGTGGCCACCCAGACGCTCGACCGCGAGAAGATGCAGCAGCCCTGGCAGGGCTTCTACGAGATCCAGGGCGCCCCGCTCTATGACTGGCGCAAAGATACCAGCGTCGGCGGGGACGGCTCGCACCGGTGGAGTGATCAGTCGACCTGGGAGTTCTCCGAAAACCCGGTGCTGATGATGTATGCGCTGGAGCGGGGCTTCTACAACGGCACCGAACTGATGGTCGGCAAGGGCGTGCCGGCTTCACGCCTGCCGCTTGGCCCGTGGACGGTCGCGGCCAACATCTGCGACGAGTTCATCGGCAGCGGTCGCCGCTACAAGGCCGGTATCATCGCGGCAGCCGGCAATGGCGTCAGCCACGACGCCAACATGCAGCCGCTGCTCGAGGCGTGCGCCGCGACATGGGTGGAAGACGCCTCGGGCGAGTATCCGCTCGTTGGTGCCGAACAGGCGGTGGTGGCGACCTTCACCGACGACGACATCATGATCGACGAGCCCTTCCGGTTCTCGAAATACCGCACGCGGTCGGAGCTGGTGAACACCGTTGCGGGCACCTGGCGCGACCCCGAAAGCTTCTACGAGACCGTGCCCTTCGCCACGCGCATCGACGAGGCCGCCCTTGCCGAGGATCGTGAGCGGCTGGCTGCGTCGATCCCCTATGGCGCGGTCAATGACGCGAAGGTGGCCGACCGCCTGGCCGACATCGCCATCAAGGCGAGCCGGTTCCAAGCCAATGCGGCCATCTGCCTGCACCCGAGGTTCCTCGATCGCACGCCTCCCGGCCGCTGGGTTCGCTGGAATTCGGCGAAGCATGGCGACCGCAGGTTCCAGATCGGGCAAAAGCGGCTTGGCGCGCTCGGCCAGCAGGGCGCCCGCAACATCTATCTGGAACTGCAGGAAGTCGGCGCCGGCATCTTCGATCCGACCGAATACACCACCACGCCAGTGCTACCGACTGCACCGGGCGAGGGCAGCTATGCCACTGCTGCCAGCAACTTCCTCGCCTCGGGCGTGCAGGTGCTCAATGCCGGTTCACCCGAGCGTATTCCGGGGATCCGCTTCACGTGGGATGCCTTCGACGACATCACGGTTGTGGCCGTCGAGATCGAGTATCGGCCTGATGGTGCCGCGGAAAGCATCGTGAAGCGGGCGGACGTGCCTGTGCAGGTTCTGGTGACAGGCGACGGCGTGCTGGCCAATGCTGACTATGAGTATCGCCACCGTCTGGTGACCTCGCCGGTGCGCACCACGTTCTGGACGGCATGGGCGACCGTGTCGACGCCCGAAGCGGCCTTGCCGTCGGTTTCGGTCGGGCTTGGCCAGGTCAAGGCCGACATCTATCAGCGCCTTTTGCAAATGGCGCAGGATGCCGACGATATCCGGGCTCGCCTTGAGCAGATCGCGCTTGCCGCATCCGACGCGGCTGGCGTGGTGGCCGAGGAGAATTCGGTTGCCGTCCGGTTCCGCAATGCGACGGCAACGGCGATGTCCAGCCTGTCGGCCTCGGTCGAAGAGATCGACGGTGAGCTTCTGGCTTTGGCGGGTGCCGTGACTGCAGTCGAAGCTTCTGTCGGCGACCTATCCGCCGGCGGTCTCTGGCGCATGACGGCACAAGCGGGCAGCGGTGATGTCGTCGCACAGATCGTCATGCAGGTACGCGCAACGGTCGGTGACGACTGGGTGTCGGCGGCGACCATGTGGGAAGCCGGTTTTGTCGGAGGTGATCCGATGCAGCCGTTCTCACGGTTCGTGGTCAAAGCCGACCAGTTTGTCGTCACGGACGGAACGACCGAAGGGCAGCCGCTGGTGTTCGAGGGTGGGGAGTTGAAGCTGCAGGTAGCGCGCATCGGTTTGGCGATTGTCGAGGAACTGCGTTCGGCCAACAACAAGCTCCAGATCAAGGGTGCCGGCACCAACGCCAGCATCGAAACTTTCGCATGACGCGCTGGTTCATGGGGCTGAAGCCCGGCGTCGGCCCGGTGCTGAAGGTGATGAAAAACGACGGCGACGATCCGCTGACGACGCCGTCGACCGACTGGCATAAATACATCTTCGACAGCGAATGGGCGCACAAGCTCGGCTACGTCTTCGACGTGATGGAGATCAGCTTTGATCTGACGAAGTGGCCGAAGCCGGCCGCCGACGGCGCGACCGCCACATATTACGAGCCTTCGGGGAGCACATCGGTCAACGCGCTCCTTGTGGTCTACGCCTTGCGCAACAATGGCAGCATCACCGACGGAATGCAGGCGCAGATAATCTTCCCTGAAAATCTCGGTTTTGCATACACACCCCTCATCGAGACGCGGAGGTTCACTATTGCTGAAAACCGATTCGACGGCGTCAGCAATTCGTACTCGCCGGTGAACGTCAGAAGCAGCGGCGCCTACGAGTCGGGATATGTCGGCGGCAGGCTAACGGGTGTGACGTGGTTCCGAGACGACGCGAGAGTCAGCATGTCGTCCGTGATCACACTGAACAGGCGGAACTACAGCCTGTTCGGCTACAGCATCAACGAATTCAACAACTTTGCCACTACCCTTTCACCACATGCTCTCGGCGGCGGCGGCGACCGGTTTCGCCAGTTGCACTCTGTCTTCGAGTTGCCCATCGATAACGTGCCGTTGCCCTCCTATGCGGGAACACCCGTGGAGGGTCAGAAGGTTTTGCGCATCGCGCCGGATGCGGTGAAGATGGCCTATCCCGGGCATGACGTTGCCGAGGGTGATCACGACGCCTTCATCTTCAGCAGCGAGCGTGTACCGGCCAAGGTCATCGGCGCCGGCCAGATCACCATCAACTCGGGCGCCTCGGCGGACATTCCGACCAAGATGCCGGTAACATTCGGCACCTATGTCGACTTCATAGTCAAGCGCACGTCGGAGGCGCAGTTCTACCACCCGCCATTTCTGCCGTCTGGCACGTCCAGGACAAACAGGATTCAGCTCAACTACGTCCCTGTCATTGGGGAGAACAGGATCACCGTCAACAACATCGGCGATCAGAACTTCAACATGCGCTATGTCGTCTACGCCGACGACAATTCCGCGCCGACGACAGGCGGATCGAAGGTCTTTCACAAGAGCAATGACGGATCGGTCGATTACATCCAGCTGAAGACGCCAGGCTCGTCGGACAGCGCGCCGGGGCTGAACGAGATCATCCTCGACAGCCGGTTGCCTGCGATCCCTATTGTCGCGGAAGGCTGGCTTGCAGCTGCAGATTTCGGCACGACGGACGACGCCTTCTTGGGGGCGAAGAAGGCAGTAATCGCTGTCGATAACCCCAACGGCGATTTCCTACCTTTTCCGAAGATGATTGCGCGGTGGTCAGACGGTTCCAACCGGTCGGTGTTCAACAGAACGCACCGGATTTTCGGCAGCGTCAACAACGCGTTTCTCTACAACAACAAGCCCGCCGGCTGCTCGATCAACTGCAAGATCTTCGACGACGCTCTGCACGTCTATCAGTCCAGTGGACAGCCGTGGCGCATCGAATTGGAGGATGCAACCCTCGGAGATCCGTACACGGCGAGCCCGCAAAACGGCCCATCGCTGGTTGGTATCCGCTACTACGTCCTCGCCATCCCCCTCAGCCTCTAAGGGCAAATCATGACATCTTCGGTTTATTCGGCCGGCACGGTCTCCGTGTCGAACGGCTCGGCGATTGTGACCGGCACGGGCACGGCTTGGAGTGTGGCGCTGGTTACCGGCGGCATGTTCTCGTTCGCTGGCATGTCGGTGCCGATCGCCAGCGTCGAGAGCGACACGTCGCTCACGCTCGCCTATCCGTGGCCCGACGCTTCGGCAGCCGGCGCCTACGCCATTGCCCGCGAGACTTCGGAAGCGGTGCGCGCTGCATGGATCAACGACCGGCTGGCGCAGATCCTGACCAAACTGTCGCTGGCCGGCATCCACCCCGATGGCGCTGGCACGTTGGCAGAGCGCGATGCACTGTCGCCTGTGCCTGCTGCAGGCTTCCTGTGGCTGCGCGTGGAGATCGGCTATGGGCTAGACATCTACAAGCGCACAGGCAGCGGCTGGGATGGGCCTTTTAGTCTTACTGGCCCCGCAGGTCCGGGGGGGACGCTGCACTGGGTTGACGCTGGCTGGGCTGCCGCGACTGCCTACGAATATAACGACGGATTGGTGCACGACGGTACGTCTTACCGCTGCTTTGTGCCGCACACCTCTGCTGCATCAACAGAGCCGGGCGTCGGCGCCAATTGGGCTACGGTTTGGGAAGTGACCGCGGCCAAGGGGGCAGATGGCGCGCCAGGCGCGCCGGGTGTGGTGCAGTCGGTAGTCGCCGGCTCCAATGTAACGGTCGACAGCAGCGACCCGGCCCACCCCGTCATTTCTTCATCTGGTGGCGGGACGGCTGCTTCGATCGTATTTACACCCGCCGGCAACGTTTCGGCCACGAACGTCCAGACTGCTATTCAGGAGCTCGACGGAGAGAAGGCCAACTCATCGTCCCTTGGAACTGCTGCCGCGAAGAATGTCGGAACCAGCGGTGACGTAGTGCCGCTGTTGAACACTGATGGTCTGTATTTCGACGGCAAGATTGGTATTGGTGCCGCACCGGTGGACGCCAAGTTTGAGTGCACGTCCAGCGTCGCCGCGTCGAATGGCCGGTTCGTTGGCACAACGGCGTTGGGTTCTAGCTCAGGTGGTGGGGTAGGGCTGGTTGCGGCGGGCAACATCAACGCTGCTGATCAGCGCCTTGGCATCTTCTTTTTTGGGGGCCAGAAGAGCAGCGCCTATAATTATGGGGCCGCCGTTGCTGCATTTTCTTCGCACGATTGGAGCGCCGGTGCGGGCGCTGGAACGTCGCTTCGGTTTGAGACTGCTACCACCGTAGGTAATTCCAGGGTTGAGCGGCTCCGGATACTGTTGGGCCTGTTTCACCCTTCAGCGACAGGCGGAGACAAGGGCGACAACACCATAAATTTCGGCGCCGTATACGACGACAACAGCTTGCTCACCTGCATGGCGATGTCGAAGGAGTTTATCGAGAATGGCGAGATCGATATCGCGAAGTGGGACGCCATGGTCCCGGACATTCAAGTGCCCGAAAGTCGCGAAGATGTCCCTGTGATGGTGGATCGGCTGGTGCCAGTTGTTCGCGCTCTCGACGAAGTGGCAGAAGATGGTGGTCTCGTTCGACGCTTTATCGAGACATACGAGACCGTTACGGTCCAGGCCGCCGATCTGATCCCGGTTTGGGATGAGAATGGCAATGGCATCAGCGTGGTGGAGCACCCGCTATTCGAAGAAGTCGTGACGCCTGCAACTATCGTACCCCGTATCCACGGCACTGCGCGCATCTTCAAGGCCATGTGCGATGCGGGTTTTGATCCGCGCGACCCGGAGCAGTATTTCGCGAAAATGCGAGCCGAAGAAGCGTTGCCCGGCATGCCGACGCAGGCTGATTGGGAACACAATGGCCTCTCGATCGGCGAGCTGGCGTCCCGGAAGTGGCTCGCCATGGAGATGGTTGCCGTCGTCTGCAATGCCATGTGGCTTAAGCTGAAAGATCACGAATCTCGATTGGCCGCGTTAGAGACGCCGAGCAACTGAATATGTTCGAGATGATCTCTAAGATGATTTGTATAGTGGCGGACATACGCCTGCTCAGCTGATTCCGGGTCCGAGCAATTCCAAAATCGGGGCAAATCTCCGGAGCGTTCTGCAAATCGAGCCTGCTTCAACAGCCATATGACGTGACCGTTTTCTCCCTCTTCGGTCACAAAGTCTTCGGTTGGAACAGGCTCCTCTCTTCGGGCCAGGCATTCCCTCAGAAATGTCGCAGCGACGCTAGATTGACCGCCGCGCAGTGCGAGCACTCCGGAATTCGGGCGGCCCGAAATACCTTTCACTGAAAGAATATCGACGCTTGGAGATTGCTCAAACAAATCGGCGAACCGCGGGCAGCGTTTGTCAATCTCCGCATCGGCATCAATAAGGAGCACGTCATGCCCGCCCTCCAGACATGACACGGCGGCTTCGAGCTTTGCCCATTTCGGATGGAGCGCATAATGACTTGGGTCGACCATCTGATATTCGTACCCAAGTCGGCGACAATAGGAATAATGACTGTCGATGCAAAAACGCCAGCGAATGGCATAGTCCGGTGTAGCGATTGAAAGCACCACGGGTCTGTTGGCAGAAGGCGCCGTAGGCAGAGGTGAGCCAGCCGACCAAAAGAGCTTACGGTACGGAATATTGTCGCTGGCGGGAAACACATAGGATGACGAGCCAGGACGTCCGCGAAGTAGTTCGTTCGCAAAGCGCGCCTCTAGTGGGCGCTCATAGTCATCGCAGAAAACGTGCGAGCTTGGCGAAGCAAGGACCGATGCCCAATAGATTGCGATGGCGCGCCCCGGGTCGCCCGGGGAGAAACCGGGCGGGCCGTCGACAACAATCACATCCCATTGTTGCTGCGTAAGTTCTCTCGGCGGGGGGAACTTTGAAAGGTCAGACCCCGAGAGGCTAGCAGTTTTCTCAACCGTCAAGTCAAATGTCGGCAGAAGGCTGACGGATATCTCGGGCGTCTTCGCCCTAGCTACGTCTATCCACTCGGATGAACTTTCGAGAAAATGAGTCTCACCGTCATCGTTGAGGGACAGCCACAACGGGGTGTCGTAGCCCACGCCGAAAACCAGAAGACGGCAACCAGGCGACCGCGACTTTATCGCTGACCCAATTAACTGTGCCTGAAACGGTGATAGCTGAATCTGGCTGTCGTAATGGTTCTCAAAAGCTTCTTTAAAGCGCACGTCAGAATTCCCATCAAGTCAACCAACCTGCGGGCGGGATACCAGATATCGCCAGATATCGCTATCCGATCAGTTCAATCTCAGGCGGGCAACTCTTGCGCAGACGTTCTTCAGGTCGTCGAGCGCTTTCGCGCGCATGCTGACGCAGATCCGGCGCATCCGCTTCATTGAGCCAAGCCTCAACAACTCTGACCTGCCACTGAAGCCGCCCACTTGCGGCTGACATCTCAATGGAGCATTGCGTGGCCGATCGTTCGGAGGTCAGAACTTGTAGGCGATGCCAAAGCGTACATCGTGGGTTTTGAGGTCGAGTGATTGGAGTGCATTTACGGGAGGATATGTGGTCGCGCTCGCGCGTCCGAAATCGCTGTAACGATACTCAAGGCGCATCACTAGCTGATCAGTCGCCGCGTACTCAGCACCGCCACCCAACGTCCAGCCGGCCAACACATCACGTACCTGACCATTATACATGCCGCGGGAGCTATTCGTATCTGCCTTCGCGATAGCTAACCCACCCGCGATGTAAGGTAGGACGCGGCCGACAGAGTACCCCAGCCGGGCACGAACAGCACCGGTCCATTCCACGTCGGTTTCTGCGGTTGCAGCTCCATCCGGGATGCCAGCAGCGTTGACTGACAGATCTGGTCCACCCTGCAAGTTAGTCCAAGCGATATCCCCTTCCACGCTTACGATGATCTTATTGGGGAACTGATGGTTAAAGCCGACATAGGCACCACCCACAAAACCATCGATATCATTGTGGGTGAACGGGAACAGTGTCGCGGAGTGTGTGACGTGGTCCGCATCCCCCCAACCGTGGCCCGCCTGCAGGCCGATGTAAGCGCCCGCCCAGTCATAGACCTGATCTTGTCCTGCGGCCGTTCCGACGTTGAGTGCAAGCACACCTGCTGCAAGCAGTAGATTTCTCATGAGTCCCCCCAAGTAAGTTCCTTGGGTCGGGTAACACACTCCCTACAATCTGAAAAGGAACCACCATGGACATAACCGTTCCCACCGGAGCGGCGCTTCTGCTCGACTTCATCGGCGGCATTGAAGCGCCTCGCGGCTACGACACGATCTATGGCAACAACCAGGGCAAACTCCCGAAGCCGCTGACCACGATGATGCTCGGCGACATCATCAACGAGCAGAAGAATTGGACCAGGCGCTTCAGGTCGTCAGCCTCCGGCCGCTACCAGTTCATGCGGGCGACGCTGATAGACCTGTCGAAGGAGCTTCACCTGTCCGGTGCCCCGGTCTTCAACGCCGATTTTCAAGACCGGCTTGGCTATCACCTGCTCAAGCGTCGTGGCTACGAAGCCTTCATGGCCGGCAAGATCAGCCGCAGCGAGTTCGGCAAGCGACTGGCGAAGGAATGGGCCTCGCTGCCTGTGCTGGCGCCGACACAGGGGGGAAGTCGCAAGGTTTCGCGTGGCCAGTCCTTCTATGCCGGCGACGGCCTCAACAAGTCGCTAGTCAAGCCGGAGACCGTCGAGGCGCTGCTCGACCGGGTGAGGGTGGCTGTCGGCCAACCTGTCCAGCCCGAGCCCACGAAGCCGGTCATGTCTGCTCCAGCGCCCGCCGAACCTTCTTTGCAGAAACCGCAAACAACCGAACTCGCCAAGGGCTTGGCCTTCTGGCTGCAACTCATCGGCAAGGCGATTGCCGCGCTCTTCTCGAAGAAAGGACACTGACCATGCGGAAGTATTCGAAATTCTTCGTCGCGGCGTTCGGCATCGGTGCCTTGATCGGTCTGCGGCACTTCGAGGTCGACATCCCCGGTCTCGATGCGGTCGTGCGTGACCTGATCGTCGGTGCTCTGGTTGCCGGCGGCGTCTATCAGATCCCCAACCAGCCGGCAGGAGAATGACCATGGAAGGTCTCGGGCAAGCAATCGGCGGCGCGATTTTGTTTCTGGCGTACGTGGCAGCATTTGGGGTCATGGCTCTCGCCGCCGGGATTGGGCTGGCTTTGTGGTCAATCTGGCTTCCGATCACACTATGGCAGGCCATCGCCATCATGGCGGCATTCGGCGTCTTCGGCCTTCTTCTTGTGTCGAGGATCAAATGACGACGCTGCTCCTCTCGTTCCTCTCCAACCCGACGCTACTCGCGATCATGGGCGGCGTGATTGCGGCACTGGTGGCGTTCCTGAAGGGCAACAGCCGCGGCGCGCAGAAGGAGCGGGCCAAGCACGCCGCCGAGGAAGGCAAGGCCCGCGACATCCGCGACGAGGTGCAGAACGACGTCGGTGCCATGCCGGCCGATCAGGTGCGCGCCGAACTCGCCAAGAGGGCCAGCAAATGAAGCGCCGGCTCGCCGACATCATCCCCCGCATCCTGCTGCTGATCGTCGTCCTGACCGGGCTGGCAGCCTGCACGACGGCCAAGGGCAGCTTCTGCGAGATCGCGCCGGATCTCCGATATTCGCAGCAGGTGTACGATGCCATGTCAGACGCCGAGGCCGCGCGGCACCTGGCCTATCTCAACACCGGCGAAAAGCTGTGCGGGTGGAAGCGATGACGGCCACGGTTCTCATCATACCAATCAACGATGTCCTGCTGATCGGCTTCGGCCTGTTCATGGGCTGGCTGACTGCAAGGGCGGTGAAATGAGCGAACGGACAACGGAGATGGACGGCGATCTGCGTTCTCGTGTGGTGTCATTAGAGCATCAGACGGCGGCCAGCGACAGGCGGCTGTCGAACCTCGAAGCTTGGCAGCGTCAGAGCGACATCGCCGACGCGCGCAAGGACGAGCAGTTCAAGCACATGGACATGCGGTTCTCGACGCTGGACGCCAAGATCGACGGTGTGAGCGGCACCCTCAACTGGATTGCCAAGCTGGTCATCAGCGGCATCATCCTGGCCATCGTCGCCTTCATGATGGGCGGAGGCTTCAAACTGCCCTGACCAATCTGATATTCGTTTGCATGCGAACAATATTGATCAAACAAGGGATGTAGATGGCCAATTAAGCATCAAATTGAGGTCAGTTGTCACCATGAATCACAGGGGCGTGGCCCGGCGGGACAAGCAGTTCAGCTCCTGTGGTGGTAGCATCTGTTTGCACTTACACGGGGGAGTGCCAATATGCCTCAAAAACAGATAGTCACACATCTGAAAAGTGCATTGGACTTGTCGCGCTTCGCGAAAGACCCGTTTCTCACCTACCTGATCGGGATGGCTCGCAGCGAGGCGCAACGAAACCTCAACCGGGCCAAGAAGGCAGACAGTATCAAGAGGCGGCAAGCGCGTGAGGTCTTGCCGGCATGAACTTGAGCCCCGCTGCCGCAAGGTGGCGGGGCTTTTCGTTTTTAGGTCGACCAGCTCCAGCGTGGCATTCAAACCGCGTGGTCAAAGCTCGGTTTTTTGATTTGGCTCAGCGCATTAGGCCCGCTGACCTGAGCGCATCTTCGATCGTTTTCCTTATCCCATCTGCCGGAGCCGCCCTGGAGGGGGCCATCGCCTTGTCCTGTGGACGTATGCCTCTAGGTTCTCTCTTCGGCTCGAACTCCGCCAACTTTGCGATCCCCCAGAAATGCGCAATGTGGTGGGTCGACGAGATACCTACGTCGATCATGAAAGGGCCGGCTGTCCCCAGTCCGTCACGGCCGGCTTCTTTTGCAGTGGCCAGAGGCGTGCCATGCCCCATCCCGGCAATGTCGTATTGCTCGATCACGTCCCGACCTGAGCCGTCTTTCCAAACGCGCCGGGTATGGCCGTCAACAACCGTCTCCGACGGGATCGACTGGTCGTCAATTCCTTGGGTGGTCCGCCATTGCTGTACGATATCGTCGGCGTTTGAAGAAACGACGGTCAGGTCGGAGGACCCATGCCACACAGAGATCGTGGGCCACGGCCCCGTATGTGGTGAGGCGGCACGCAGCATCTGCTGAAGCCGTGCCTTCGAAGGCCCGCCGTGCCCGCGCATGCGATCAAAGGCTTCGGGAATGGAATTGGCACTTCCATACGGCAATCCGGCAATGATCGCCCCACCGGCGAACACGTCTGGGTAGGTCGCAAGCATCACCGAGGTCATCGCGCCGCCTGCTGAAAGCCCAGTGATGAAAATCCGCTTGCGATCAAGCCGATGGGTCGTGACCATTGTCTCGATCATCTGCCGGATCGAAAGAGGCTCACCAGCATTGCGTCTCATGTCGCCAGTGTCGAACCAGTTGAAGCAAAGATTGGCGTTGTTGGTGCGCTGCTGCTCTGGAAACAGCAGGGCAAAGCCCTCAGCGTCGGCAAGGTCGGACCACCCGGCGCCGAAATTGTAGCCGGCTGCGGTCTGGGTGCAGCCATGAAGCACAACGACCAGCGGCGAATGAGCTGTGAGATTTTCGGGAATGTAGGTTTTGGCTCGCAGCGCGCCAGGATTTGATCCGAAATTCGTCAACTCCACGAGCGAGTAGGCGTCGCTTGTGGAGGGTTCGGCCCGTCGCTGCGCCCGATGGGCTACCAGACGTGAAATCGTATCCGACAAGCTTCGCATGTGGCTGTCCCTTTTTCCGCGGCCCGGATGGGACAGCGCCGTACACAACGCGGGGGCGATCATATTGTTGCTGCAGTGCACAATTAAAGCTGCCGCAAAGTGTGGGTGCCGCCGGTACAAGCAAGGCCTGCTGAGGGTTACTCAACAGGCCTTGCTCTCAGAGTGCCTAAGCTTACGTTTCAACGGGTTTTGGCGCCGCGTCCGAAGAAAACGTCATAGGCTGCGGCGATTGACTGTTCACCTCACCGGAGGGATGCGTGAGGCATAACGCCTGCGTTCTTCCTCAACCGCCTCAGGCGAGAACGGGTCCGCTGTTTCGTCGAAGGCCGTCCAACCGTCGTCGGCATATGCTGCTCGACGCTGGCCGAGATCGACCCGATTGGCGTTGTGCAGAATGGACCTTGCGGTGTCTTCGTCAGCGCCTTCGGTGACGCGTGCGGTCACGAGCGTACCACCCCGTCGGACGCCTTCGGCGTAAACATGGGCGTCTTCGGAGGGGATGCCGGAATCGGTCAATGCCCCGATGAGACCGCCTGTCGCACCACCCGCCAATGCACCGGCCGCTGCGCCTGCGGCAGTCGCCGCCAGCCATCCGGCTGCCACCACCGGACCAACCCCAGGGATCGCCATCACGCCGAGGCCGGTGAGCAGGCCGCCCGTTCCGCCAACCAGGGCGCCGATGCCCGCTCCGGTGCCCGCTGCTTCGGCTGTCTCTGACGAGGGGGCGTCATATGAGCCATCTGCATTGCTCGCAACGACACTGACGTCGTCGTGCGAAATTCCGGCTTGCTGCAGTTCTTCAACCGCTGTCTGTGCGTCGGAATAATTGTCGAACAACCCTGTCACACTTACCATTGTGATCTTCCTTCTTCGTGAAATGATTGGGTGAGGTTATTGGGCGCGATTACTGGACGACGACGTTGCCCTGGTAGTCGAGCGAAACGGCTGCTTCCTTGCCGTCCTTGGTGGCTTTGCCCTGCCAAATTCCGCTGTCGGCCTTGACCAGCGCCGTCACGTTCTGAAAGCCGGCTTCTTCGATTTTGGCCTTGGCTTGCGCTTCGGTGAAGCTATTCGCGCCAGCTACAGGAGCAGTCGGATTGACTGTGTCCGGGGTAGCAATGGCCGGGGTCTGAGGATCGGTTGATGGCTGGGTCTGCGCTTGCGCATGCAACCCCGTGGCAGCGAGAAGCGCTGCGCTAAGTATCAGAAATTTCATTATTTTTCTCCTTGGTATTGCCGACAGAAGAACCGTCGAGAGAAGGAAAAGTTCCACAGACGGCCGGATTTGGTGCGTGACCCAGGCCCGGTGGATATCTCAATGCTTCAACCCAAATCGACAATGGAACCGCACCGGCGCGGCGGCATTGAGGAGGATGTGCGGAGCCGCACCCCCTCTCCAAGGAACCAACCATGGCCAAGTCATCGAACCGCTCGCTGGGCAAAGTCGCCACGATCCATGACCAGAAGCTCCAGCGTGGCCAAGGGGGCGAGCTGCACCAGTTAGCCGAAGGCAATACCCCGGTACTCACTACCGCGCAGGGAGGCCCGGTTGCCGACGATCAGAACTCGCTGAAGATCGGAACAAGAGGCCCGACGGCGCTTGAGGATTTCCATTTTCGCGAGAAGATTTTCCACTTCGATCATGAGCGCATTCCCGAGCGCGTGGTGCACGCGCGTGGTTATGGGGCTCACGGCTATTTCGAAACCTACAAGTCGCTGGCAAAATATACCCGCGCCGACATATTCCAGCGTGCCGGCGAAAAGACGCCGGCGTTCGTTCGGTTTTCAACCGTCGCAGGCAGCAAGGGTTCAGTCGATCTGGCTCGAGACGTTCGCGGTTTCGCGGTCAAGCTCTATACCCAGGAAGGCAACTGGGACATCGTGGGCAACAACATCCCGGTGTTCTTCATCCAGGATGCGATCAAGTTTCCCGACATCATCCACGCGGTGAAGCCTGAGCCCGATAGCGGCTTTCCACAGGCGCAGTCGGCCCACGACAATTTCTGGGACTTCATTTCGCTGACGCCGGAAAGCATGCACATGATCATGTGGGTGATGTCCGATCGAGCGATCCCGCGGTCGTTCAGGTTCATGGAAGGCTTCGGCGTCCATACCTTCCGACTGGTCAACGCCAAGGATGAATCGACCTTCGTGAAGTTCCACTGGAAGCCGAAGCTTGGCCTCCAGTCCGTGGTCTGGAACGAGGCGGTGAAGATCAACGGTGCGGATCCCGATTTCCATCGCCGCGATTTGTGGGACGCGATCAAGGCTGGCAATTTTCCGGAATGGGAACTTCAGGTCCAACTGTTCGACCAGGATTTCGCTGATAGTTTCGACTTCGACATCCTCGACGCCACCAAGCTCATTCCCGAAGAGCTGTTGCCTCCGATCCCGGTCGGTCGCCTGGTCCTCGATCGCATGCCGGACAATTTCTTTGCCGAGACCGAGCAGGTCGCTTTCATGACCCAGAACGTGCCGCCGGGCATCGATTTTTCCAACGACCCGCTGCTTCAGGGCCGGAACTTTTCCTATCTCGATACCCAGATCAAAAGGCTAGGCAGCACCAACTTCACGCACCTTCCGATCAATGCGCCGAAATGCCCGTTCAACCACTTCCAGCAGGACGGCCATATGGCCGTGCGAAACCCGGTAGGCCGCGCGAACTACCAGCCAAATTCCTGGGGCGAAGGCCCGCGGGAGTCACCGCAATTGGGGTTCCGCTCGTTTGCTGACGTCGAGGAGGGGCCGAAGCAACGCATACGCGCCGAAAGCTTCGCCGATCACTACAGCCAGGCGCGGCAGTTCTATGTGAGCCAGACACCGACCGAGCAGTCGCATATAGCAGCAGCGCTGACGTTCGAGCTCTCCAAGGTCAAGACGCCGGTCATTCGCGAGCGTTTGGTGTCGCACCTGCTCAACATCGATATGGGTTTGGCAAATGCTGTGGCCGCCGATCTTGGGCTGAAGGCCATGCCCAAGGCAGCTGATGCCGCTGTGCCCACGCGCCAGGATCTCGAGCCGGCAGCTTCACTGAGTATCCTGGCCAAGGGACCGGAGCGGTTTGAAGGACGAAAACTCGGTATTCTTGTCACCGATGGAACCGATGCAGGGCTGCTTTCCGCCCTGAAGGATGCGCTCGCCAAGGCCGGGGCCAGCTTCGAGATCATCGCGCCAAAAGTCGGTGGGGCCAAGCTGAGCGATGGCAGTATCGCTGCGGCGGACCAGATGATCGGAGGCGCGCCTTCCGTGCTCTATGACGCAGTCGCACTCTTGCCGGCCGAGAAGGCAATGGCGGCCGTGATCGACAATCCGGATGTCCGCGATTTTGTTTCCGACGCCTTCGTGCACTGCAAATTCATCGGGCATGTTACGGCGGCCAAGGTGCTGCTCGACCAGGTCTGCGGAAGCGAGGTGCTGGACGAGGGTGTCGTTCGGCTTTCGACGCCCCAGGATATGCCAGCTTTCGTCAAAACATTGGGCAAACTACGAATGTGGAGCCGAGAACCTTCTGTCAAAGCCCGCTGAGCCAAGCTTTGTGACAGCGAGAGAATGGACGTTTAGGTCCATTCTCTACCCTGCTGGTGGCCAGCGCGGCTAGGGCGCAATACGCCAGTTTGAGGTTCGCTATCGCCCGATTTAGCGATCGGCACGATCAATGGAAGCTCGGTGCTCTTTCCGAGGTCTGACAACGCACAACCCGTGGCCGTTTTTGACCTTTCCGGCTACAGATCTCAACCTCTAGGCCTGTCGGCGGACCGGTGGCCGGCTTTTTTTCATTGGTGCGCGGGTTTGCGCGGGCGGGCTATTCCGCGAGCGTCTCAGAGCGTCGGCCACATGAGCCACATCGCCGCGACATTGGCGCCGGCCGCGACGATCCAGCCGACCACTGACCGATGCCAGATTGCGAAAGCCGAGATGGCAATCGCGGCAATCGAGAAAAGGACGGGGCTCATGGCTCGTCGTCCTCAATACGCACCGGCAGATATGCGCCTTTCTCCAGCCATTCGCGGATGATGACGCGGATCAGGTCTTTCCTGTTCATCTTGAGATCGTATGCGAGCGCGTCGATTGCCTCGTTGACATCGGGCTCAAGCACAATGCCTTCGACGTTGCGTAGCCTGAGCGCTGCCCGGCGCAACATGATCTGCAGATCGGCCCGGCTGATGTCCGCTATCCGGTTCGATGCGCTTTCCAGCTCGTCGGCGAAGTCGATGCGGGTGCTCATGGTTGTAGCGTATTCAGGAGATGGCGGATTTCAAGGGGAGTTGTTCCGCAGCACTCCGGCCTCCTTCGCCGCAGCTTCGAAAGCCTTCCCGGCAGTGTTGGCCTCGGCCATGCCTTCCAGAGCGTCGAAACAGACCTTGTAGGCTTTCCGCCATTTTGGGCCGCGCTTGCCGTTCTCTGGCAGTGGCCAGGTTTCCATCTGCTCGACAGCGACCTCGACCGTCTTCACGTTGTAAGTGTGACCGCTCGCGATCTCTCTTATACTTACAGCCGGCCAGAACCACATCATGTTCGATCATCTCGCCGGACAGCCCAGCTACCAATGTGATTTTGTCCTCACTCCATGTCGGGCACTTCGCCTGCCCGGTAGAGTATCGTCGGTTCGCCGTACTCGCCAATGGCGGGATTTGCTTCTCGTGACCATGCGATGACGCCGGCGTGCTGGCTCTCGATCATTTTGGCCAGGCGAACGGCAGCGTCCTCACTTTGCATCTGACGAGGATCGAATGCGGGCTTCAGGTCACCTTCGTCGTCGCGATTGAATGCTGCGACGACGATCAGCTTCGGCATCTTCTGCTGAGGGACGACGTGACCGGTATTCGACATTCGAGCTGTCTCCTAGATCAACGAGGCCTGGGACTGAGGTGAAATGAGTTGGCTCGGTGGCAGATCCACAATCGTCAGCATATCGTCAGGCAGCGGACGCTGCAGCTTGCTCGCCTCTGACCAAGGCGCCGCCAGCCATGTTTCAATTTCGTCCGTCGTCGTCAGGATGACGGGCATCGCCTTTTCGTGGATAGGGGCGACGACAGTGTTCGGGCTCGTGGTCAGGAAGGCGTAGACTTCCCAGTCGAGGACGCCATCACGAATGGTGCGTGCGCCGCGCCAATGCGTCCATAACCCGGCGAAAACGGCGAGCGGCTGGCTTTCGTTGAGCGCAAACCAGAAATTGCGATGCCGGCCCGTGAGGGGGTCCTTATCGCCTTCGACTGGGCTTGGCTCTGCGAAGCTGGTGAACGGCACCACGCACCTGCTCTCGACGCCGAGATGGGGAGCCCAGTGCTTGCTGTCCGTCCGCCGGATGTTGGTCACACCCTTGTCGGGCTCCTTTCCCAGCAGCGCCTTGAAATCGACAGCCTGCCCTTTCGCCTCAAGCTTTGCCGCACGGGCCTTGGTCGCCTGGAATTGTACGTTAGAAGCCGTCGGCATACCCCAGTTGAGCATGGCGAGCTGCCGGCGCCCTTCGAAGTTGCGCACTACAGGCCCATTGCGGCCGGGATAGACGTCAATCGACGGTTCAAGGTTGCCGGCGATGTCGTCGAGCACCTTGGTCAGGGCACGCAATTCATCTTGCGATGAGGAGAAATTGTAGAGGTTGCACATGGGTTTCGAGACTGCCGTGGCGTGCGGGTGACGTCAATCGCGGCTGCACCCTAGTGGACCGGGATGATCATCGGGGTCATATGGAGCCGGGTCTTTGCCGCATGCCTTTACCGCCGCTGCCTCCGCTCTGTACCAGATTGCGGCGACCTTCTCGTCTTCCATGGTGGGTTCCAAGCTCTCGCCGTCCTCCAGGGAGTAGTAGGGTTCGTGCGCGTGTTCTACCTTCCATCTTGAGCTTGCGCCCTGTTCAGGCGTTACTCCGTACATGTCGAGGATCGCCTGGGCCGCCGCTACGCCACGGGCAAGGTCCGCCGGCGCGGCGCCGGGAATGTCGAGAAAAAGGCGCATCGAAGCCTCCTAGGAAATGTACCTCTCGCCCTCGGCCTTGTGCTCATAGCAAAACCAGTGCGGCGCCTGCTTGCCGACGGCAAAACCCCGGCTGCCATCCTTTTTGCAGCCCGGGTGCTCGCACCAATGCACGTAGAGGCCTGATGGCGCCTTGTACGGGGCGGTGGATTGTTCGTCGCTCATGCCCATAGGTTAGCGTGATGTGAATTGACTCCGCAAGGAGTTTGTTCCTATTTCGTTCTCATGCCCGCGCCCAACAAGTCGAAGCCCTATCCGCTGTCCAAGCTGAACGATGCCCGCGAGCTCGTCGAGGTCCGGTGCGCCTATTGCAAGCGTGCCCATGTCTATTACGCGACAGACCTTATGCAGCTTTTCGGCGATGTCGACGTCGATTCCCTTGCTGGCCGGATGACCTGCGAGAGTGTTACAGGCGGCCACGGGCTCCTCCATGTCGAGCGTATCTTTTCGGGCTCGCGGGAGATGGTCGGCAGGAAGATCCGCCGGCTTGTCGCCATTCAGATCAAGCGCGTTCCGATCTGGAAAGAAGAGTGATGGCAGACGGAAGCAATCGTCCGAGCGCACAGTGGCGTCGTACATGGGACGATGATCCCGAGCGCGAGGACTACAGCGCTTTCGACGGAGAACGCCGGGTAGGGCGCATCTATGCGGACAGCATCAAGGGCGAAAGGTACTGGCGATGGTTCCCGGCGTGGGGCGGGGCACGCGGTGCTGATCGCTGCGAAAGCCGGCTAGCGGCAATGATGGCTCTCGAAGACGCCTACCTGCAAATCCTTGAGAGCCATCCCGATCCGGCAAGGCTGTTCCACGACAAGCCGTAGGTTGTTATTTATTGCGCGCTTTGTGCCACAGAATGCGCCCCAAACGGTGCCACAAGCTCGGAAAATTGTGTAATAAAAACAGCTTACAGGAGGGGATGTGGTGCGGATGATAGGAGTCGAACCTACACGCCTCTCGGCACTGGAACCTAAATCCAGGGCGTCTACCAGTTCCGCCACATCCGCATGCGAACGCCAATCCCATGCTGCCATCATTCTGTCAATCTCGGAGCGGAAATCACCTCGACCGGGAGAAACCGCGAAGATAGTTGAAAATTGGCCCCGCCTGTGACAAAAGGCCTGTCGAATAAGATGGGACGCAAAGGCCCGTCTCTGCAGGATGCGATAAGAAGTCAGAAAAACAACAGCTTATCGTAATCTTCGGACGACGGCGGAACGAACGGACCGCATATGGCGGACCTTGGATGCCGATTTGCGAACTTGAAGCCACCCCCGGCAAACGAATTCCGGCAGGCGGAACGGCAGGGAGCCGTCCAAGCCGCGCCATACGTAAAACAAAGGTTTGATGATGCAGGTCACCGAAACGCTCAACTCCGGCCTCAAGCGCGAGATCAAGGTCTCGGTTCCTGCCGGCGACATGGAAGCCCGTCTCGTGAAGCGGCTTTCGGCTGCCAAGGACAAGGTCCGCATCAACGGCTTCCGTCCGGGCAAGGTGCCGATGCAGCACCTGCGCAAGGTTTACGGCAAGTCCTTCATGGCCGAGGTTGTCAATGAGATCCTGACCGACTCGACCCGCACGATCATTTCCGACCGCGGCGAAAAGGCTGCGATGCAGCCGGACGTGGTGATGACCGAGGACGAGAAGGAAGCCGAGAAGATCCTCGAGGGCGGCGCCGATTTCGAGTTCTCGCTGAGCTACGAAGTCATCCCGGCGATCGAGATCAAGGACTTCTCCGACATCAAGGTGTCGCGCCCGGTCTATGACGTCCCGGAAAGCGAAATCGACGAGCAGGTCAACCGCGTAGCCGAATCGGCGCGTTCCTATGAGCCGAAGACCGGCAAGGCGGCCGAAGGCGACCGCGTCACCATCGACTACGTCGGCAAGATCGACGGCGTTGCCTTCGATGGCGGCACGGGTGGCGACCAGCCGCTGGTGCTCGGTTCCAAGGAATTCATCCCCGGCTTCGAGGACCAGCTGGTCGGTGCCAAGGCCGGCGACGAGAAGCTCGTCACCGTGACTTTCCCGGAAAACTATCAGGCCAGCCATCTGGCCGGCAAGGAAGCGACCTTCGACGTCACCGTCAAGGAAGTCGCGGCTCCCGGCAAGCTCGAGGTCAATGACGAGACTGCCAAGAACCTCGGCCTGGAATCGCTGGAGAAGCTGCGTGACATCGTTCGCGGCCAGATCGAGAACCAGTTCGGCGCCATGACGCGCCAGAAGGTCAAGCGCCAGCTGCTCGACCAGCTCGACGGTTCGTATCAGTTCGAGGCGCCCTCCAAGCTCGTCGAAGCCGAATTCGGCAACATCTGGAGCCAGGTGACCCGCGATCTCGAGATCGCCGGCCGTACCTTCGCCGACGAAGAGACGACTGAAGAAGAAGCCCGCGCCGAATATCAGCGTCTTGCCGAGCGTCGCGTGCGCCTCGGCCTGGTTCTGGCCGAGATCGGCGAAAAGGCTGGCGTGACGGTCAACGACGAAGAGCTGCAGCGCGGCCTGTTCGACACGGTTCGCCGCTACCCGGGCAGCCAGCAGCAGGAAGTGTTCGACTTCTACCGCAACAACCCGTCGGCGCTGGTCAACCTGCGCGCGCCGCTGTTCGAGGAGAAGGTCGTCGATCACCTGCTGTCGCAGATCACCGTCACCGACAAGAAGGTGAGCAAGGAAGAGCTGCTCGCCGACGACGAGGACGAGGCATCGGAAAAGCCGGCGAAGAAGGCTTCGGCCAAGAAGGCCGACAAGGCTGAGGGCGAAGAGCCCAAGAAGAAGGCCGCTCCGAAGAAGAAGGCCAAGGAAGCCGACGCCGAATAAGGCGCCGTCCCTTAGACGAAACGAAAATGCCGCTGGAGCGATCCGGCGGCCTTTTTGATTCCTGATGGTGCAGGGCGCCGCCTGGGCGACCGGCCATCGGGTCAGATGAGCAGCAACCCCTTCATGCTGGCAAAACCGTTCTTGCCGATGATGATGTGGTCATGCACCGCGATGCCGAGTGGCTTGGCGGTGTCGATGATGGTCCTGGTCATGTCGATGTCGGCACGCGACGGCGTCGGGTCGCCGGAAGGATGGTTGTGGACGAGAATGAGCGCGGTTGCCGAAAGCTCCAGCGCGCGCTTGATCACTTCACGCGGATAGACGGGTGTGTGGTCGACGGTGCCGGTCTGCTGCACCTCGTCGGCGATCAGGACGTTCTTCTTGTCGAGGAACAGGATGCGGAAGTGCTCGCGCGCCTCGAAGGCCATCGCCGCCCGGCAATAGTCGAGCACCTGGTTCCATGATGACAGCACTTCGCGGCCGCTGATCTCGCCGCGTGCCAGGCGCCTGGCCGCGGCCGCCACCACCTTGAGGTCGAGCGCGACCGACGGCCCGATGCCTTTGACTTCCTGCAAGAGATTGGCGGGGGCGCCGAGAACTTCGGCAAGGGTACCGAAACGGGTGAGCAAGGCCTTGGCCACCGGCTTGGTATCCGAGCGCGGGATCAGCCTGAACAGAAGCAGCTCGAGCAGTTCGTAGTCTGCAAGCGCCTCGCCGCCCGTGGCTGAAAACCGCTCGCGCAGCCTGTCGCGATGGCCGAGATAGTGGGGCTTTTCCTGAGCGGCCGCGCGCTTGATCGTCGGCAGAGGCCGCTCGCCGAAGAAACCGCGCTCGTCGTGCTCGTCGCTCGCCATGCCGCCGATGTCGCCCCCGCCGGAGTGTCTCCGGCGATGCGATATTATGCGGGCAGGCCCGGCCGGTCGAGCCCCTTGGGCGACAGCGTGAAGATCTCGCAGCCGTTGGCCGTCACGCCGATGGTGTGCTCGTATTGCGCCGACAAGGAGCGGTCGCGGGTGACTGCCGTCCAGCCGTCGGACAGCACCTTCACATGCGGCCGGCCGAGATTGATCATCGGCTCGATGGTGAAGATCATGCCTTCCCGCATCTCGACGCCTTCGTTGACGTTGCCGTAGTGCAGGATGTTCGGCGCATCATGGAAAAGGGCGCCCACGCCATGGCCGCAGAAGTCGCGCACCACAGAGCAGCGCTCGGCCTCGGCATAGGTCTGGATGGCGGCGCCGATGGCACCGGTGCGCGCGCCGGGGCGTACGGCGGCAATGCCGCGCATCAGGCATTCATGCGTGACTTCGAGCAGGCGCTCGGCGGCGCGCTTGACGGTGCCCACCGGGTACATGCGGCTTGAATCACCGTGCCAGCCGTCGAGGATGTAGGTCACGTCGATATTGACGATGTCGCCATCCTTGAGCGGCTTGTTGTCGGGAATGCCGTGGCAGACGACGTGGTTGATCGAGGTGCAACTCGACTTGGTGTAGCCGCGGTAGTTGAGCGTGGCGGGCATTGCGCCATGGTCCATGCCGAATTCGAAGACGAAACGGTCGATGGCTTCGGTGGTGACGCCGGGCGCCACGCGGTCGACCAGTTCGTCCAGGCATCGGGCGGTGAGCGCGCAGGCCTTGCGCATGCCTTCGAAGGCGTCCGCGCCGTAGAGGCGGATCTGGCCTGTATTCCTGAGGGGCGCCGTGGCGGCGTCGAGATAGCTGACCATTGACCTCTGCCGGGTATGTCTGGGCTGCCCGCAGCGCGTGCGAGCCATTTCCGCAGATTTGGCACCGGATGCGTTCGGTTTCAACCCGCAAAGCCCAAACCGCAGCGATATGCGCCATTTGGGCGGCGAAAATTGCCTTGTCAGCCGGGTAGGACCGTCTATCCCGGTTGCGCGAGTTGTTGCTTGGGCCGTGGCGCGCCTGGATCGGCCGGCCGCAGGTTTTCGCCGTGGACCCAGCCCTTGCGGCCGGAGGATGAGACAAGCGTCCATTTGCCGTCGCGGGCAAAGACGCGGACGCTTTCGCCCTGCTTCAGGCTGGAGGTGACGGGCGCCGAGACATGCGGGCGCTGGCGCAGATAGACCGTCGTACTGGTGTAGAGCACGTTGAGCTGGGGTGCGGCCTCGGCCTTCGGTTTGGCCGCCACAGCTTTCGCGGCCGTTGCCTCAGGCGAGGGCCTGGGGCGTGGCATGGGCGTCGGGGCCCGCGAGATCGAGCCGGTCTTGAGGTCGGCAGGCGGCCGCAGGGTGGATTCGGATTGCGCCGGCTTCTTCAGGGCAGCGGGCTTGCCAGCAGATGGTTCGACCTTCGGGCGCTGTGCCGCGGCCAGCTTCTGCTGGCTTGGCTTGGGCGCGGCCTTGGCTTCGCGCCTTGCGACATCGGCTTTCGGCCGCACGACATTGGTTTCGGAAGCTGAGCCAACACTCGCCTTGGGTCGTACTGTGGCCGTTTCCCTGCGGGGGGTGGCGTCGTTCTTGGGCCGGCTTGCCGCCCTCGCGGGGCGGTCGTCGATCCGCGCCTTGCTGGGCATGTCCTGGGTCATGGCCCAGCCGCCCGCCGCAAGCGCGCCAAGCACCAGCCATCTCAGTTTTGGAAGCGCGAATCCACCCATGCGCCGAGTCTGGACCCGAGAGCTTAAAACCGCGTTGACGCGCCTGTTGCGCGGGCGGGTCAAGCCTTCTTGAGGAACTCGGTTTTCAACACCAGTCCTTTGACCTGCTTGGTGTTGCATTCGACCTCGCCGGAGTTCCCGGTCAGGCGGATGTTCTTGACCAAAGTGCCGCGCTTGATGGTCTCGGAGGTTCCCTTGACCTTCAGGTCCTTGATCAGGGTAACGGAGTCGCCGTCGTTGAGCTGGGCGCCGTTGCTGTCTTTCACGATGACGTCGTCGGACATGATTCTTCCTTCCGCTGCCGGGCAATGTTGCAGTCGGAGTAGGGGCTCAGGCGAGGCTCGTAAAGTGCCTGGACAGCGATCTCGCCATTGCGGTCGTCGCGCGCTACGCCGCCCCGACTATTTCGAGCTGTTCTTCCAGAAGCCGCAGCGTCGTCTGGTACTGGCTGACCAGATGCTCTTTCGCCAGCTCGACATTGCCGTCGATCGTCGCCTCCATGATGAGGCGATGTTCTTCGTTGGAATCGCGACGCGGCGTCGTCGCGATGATCATGGAAATGTACCTGTACCGCTCGGCGTGATCCATCATCTCGTTGCAGTAGTTGATCAGCAGCGAGGAGCCGCAGGCGGCAATCAGCGCGTTGTGGAAGGCGCGATGCTTGATTTCCCATTCGGAGTTGTCGCCGCCGTCCTCCGGCAGCCGGACCTTGGTGCGTGACAGGCGGTGATAGGTGAGGATGACATTGTCCTCCCACGCCTGCGTCCGGTTGGCGATGGACTCCTCCAGCGCCTTCGCTTCAAGCCAGCAGCGCGTCTTGACCAGTTCGCGTAGGCTTTCGAGCGACAGCTGCGGCACCGAGAAGCCGCGCTGCTCGTGGCGATCGACGAGGCGCTCGGACGACAGCCGGTTGAGCGCCTCGCGCACCGGATTGGTGCCGGCCGAATAACGTGCCGCGACCTGGTCGATCTGCAGCTTCTGGCCGGGCTTCAACTCGCCCTTGAGGATGTCCCGGCGCAGGTGCTGGTAGACGAAGGTCGCCGTCGTCACTTTTTCGGCACGGCTGCCTTCGCCAGTCTTCGACTCGGCGAGAGCCTGATCGACCAGTGTCATGGGTTGCCCAATCTATCGCCAAGCCTCACGTGCCGATGCCTCCGCTCACGCTGGATTTGTGCCAGAAAACCAGCTTCTTCTCCAGCCACACCACCGACCAAAACAGTGTCAGTCCCAGGAGACTGAGGAAAATGATCAGCGAAAACACCCTCGGCGTGTTGAGCTGGGAGGAGGCGACGCGGATGAGTTCGCCAAAACCCTTGCCGCCGCCAAGAAACTCGCCCGTGATGGCGCCTGCCATCACGCCGACCGCGGCGATCTTCAGTCCGGTGAATATCTGCGGCAGGCCCAGCGGCAATTTCATCTTGAACAGCGTCTGGAAGCGGCTGGCTCCCATGGTCTTGAACAGCATGCGCGCGTTTTCGTCGGCCACGTAGAGCCCCGCTGCCGTTCCGACCACGATCGGGAACGTTGCGATGAACGCGGCAAGCGCCACTTTCGAGGCAATGCCAAAGCCAAGCCAGGCAAGAAACAGCGGCGCGAAGGCAACCTTCGGCATCGTGTCGATGGCAACTAGGTAAGGCAGCACGGCACGTTCGCCGAACGTCGTCTCGCCGACAAGAACGCCAAGCAGGAAGCCGATCGTGATGGCAATGGCGAATCCGAAGATCACCTCCTTGATGGTGATCCACAACGCCGTCAGCATATAGCCGCCCGAGAGCAGGTTCTTGCCGACGAAGACGATGTCGGCACCGGTCTCCCACGGCCCGGGAAGGATGATCGGCGAGACGACCCCGATCGTATAGATCAGCTGCCACAGGGCGACGAAGCCGACCAGCAGTCCGGCCATGGCGATCGTGCGCGGGATTCTGTCCATGAAGGAGACATGTTCGCTCCAGATCGTTTCCGGGCGCTGATCCGTATTGTCGATAGCGGTCATTACAGGAATGCTCCCTTGTCGAGCCGAGCGCGAATGCGGCGCACATACTCGCCGAATTTCGGATCGGTCATCATGTCGAGCGTCCTTGGCCGCGGCAGGTCGATCTTGATCGCCTCGACGAAGCTTCCGGGCCGCGGCGACATGACATAGACGGTGTCGGACAGGATCACCGCTTCGGGAATGGAGTGGGTGACCAGGAACGCGGTGGCGTTGCGTTCCATGCAGATACGCTGCAACTCCATGTTCATGAAGTCGCGGGACAGTTCGTCGAGCGCACTGAATGGCTCGTCGAGCAACAGCACTGCGGGCTTGGTGATCAGCATCCGGCAGATTGCCGCGCGCTGGGCCATGCCGCCGGACAGTTCGTTCGGCCGCACGGCATCGAACCCCTTCAGTCCGACAAGGTCGAGCAAGGCCCGCGCCTCGTCGTGCATGGCTCGCGCCGCCTTCTTGCCGTCGCGGATCTCGATCGGCAGGACGATGTTCTCGAGCGTCGTGCGCCACGGGAACAATGTCGCCTGCTGGAACATCATGCCGATGTCCCGGCGCGTGCCGGTGACCGGTGTGCCCTCGAGATAGACGCTGCCTTCGGTCGGCGGCAGCACGCCCGCCATGATCTTGAGCAACGTGGACTTGCCGCAGCCGGAGGGGCCGATGACCGAGGAAAAGCTCCCCTCGGTCAAGGTCAGGTCGACCCGGTCGAGCGCGTGGATCGAGCGCCGCGCATAGCTTTTTGCGACGCCCCTGAGCTCGTATACGGGCCGGCCTGCCAGGCCGGCCCCATCGAATGCGGATCGCTGAGGTGCGTTCATTCGTTCCAGGCCTTCACGAAATCATTCGTGTAGGCCGCGTTCAGGTCGTCCAGGGGCTTGGACAGGGCGCCCGTTGCCACCTGGCTTTCATGCCACATCTTCCAGTGCTCCGGCGGCTGGTAGCCGTAGCCGGTGGAGACATCGAGTGGCGTGACGCGATCCTGGATGGCGGTCAGAAGTGCCGCCGCAAACTTCGGATCCTCGGCTTCCTGCGGATTGCCGACCGCGGCATGGGCGAGCACGGCGTCCTTGTTGGCCGGGTCCAGCCCGAACTTCGTTGCCTTGACCAGCGCCTTGCCGAAACCTTCGATGACCTTCGGATTGGTATCGAGATAGCTGCGGGTGACGGCCCAGCCATTGCCGAAGAAGGAGAGGAATTCCTCAGGCGTGATCTCGCGCAACGGGATGCCGCGCGCACCGATGATCGCCGCGTCGCTCACGGCCGCCGCGTAGGATTCGACTTCGTTGTTCAGGAATGCCGCAGCCGCCGTGCCGCCGTCGCCGACGGCGAGGAACTTGTAGTCATTGCCTTCTGCCAGGCCGACCTTGGACAGGATGGCCCGGCTGAAGCCGACTTCAGCGCCATCGGCCGTGCCGACGCCGACCGTCGTGCCCTTGAGGTCGGTTGGCGTCTTGATCGCCGATTCCTCTTTGACGACGAGGCCGAAGATCGACTTCGGGAACTGGTTGTAGATGAAGACGACGTCTTCGCCGCGGGCGCGGGCGCCGAGCAGCGGGCCGGGGCCTGGATTGCCGATCTGGGCCTGGCCAGCCGCCATTGACTGAAGCACCGAAGCCGAGCCGTTCACCGCCTCCACAGTGACGTCAAGGCCCTGTTCCTTGAAGTAGCCTTCTCCGATCGCGACATGCAGCGGGAAATTGTTGATGGCCGAGGGATTGGGCACGACGATCGTGACCTTGGTCTCCTGGGCATACGCGCTTCCGGTTGCGCCAGCGACCGAGGCGAAAACCAAAGTCAACGCCACCGTGGCGCTACGGTGTAGTTCCGGACCCATTTTCATAAGCTATTCCTCCCGTGGCGGCTGCGCGGATTTGTTCCGTCAACAACGCCTTCCAACAATCTACATTTTTCGGAATATCTGTCAAAAACATATTTCCTAGATTTCTGCGCCTGTATGAAAGGTCCGGGTTGAAGGGGGCGTCGACGGACCTTCTCCAGCCTTTGATGGGTATTTTCGCGGGGATTGACCTAATCTCGCGTGATGTTGCACCAAGAATTCGCAGGGTCTGATGCAATTTCAGAAACTCCATAGTCTAGCGCTGTTCGAATTTTGAATGCATAAAAATGCCAGCAGGAAAAAATCATACATTTTTGCTGCGAGGCGCGCGTTTGTGTGCTCTACGTAAGTCGTTCAACAGGGAGGAGCCAATATGGCCAATGGGTACGTAGTCGAGGCACCGCAGCAGGTATCGCTGCCGGTTGTGGGCAAGGCGGAGCGGTTTCCGGTTCGCCGCATCTATTGCGTCGGACGCAACTACGTTGCCCACGTGCGCGAGATGGGTGGCAACGAGGATCGCGATCCGCCGATCTTTTTCCAGAAGCCGACCGACGCAATCGTCCAGGATGGGGCGACGATCCATTACGCCACCATGACCAAGGACTTCCACCACGAGATGGAACTGGCGGTCGTGTTGAAATCGGGCGGCTACAACATTCCCGAATCCGAAGCGCTCGATCATGTCTATGGCTATGGCGTCGGGTTCGACATGACGCGCCGCGACATCCAGGGCAGCGGCAGGCCATGGGAAATCGCCAAGTCGTTCGACCAGTCCTGCCCCTGCGGCCCGATCACGCCGGTGGAGAAGGTGGGGCACGTCTCCTCGGGCAACATCAAGCTCACCGTCAATGGCGAGGCCAGGCAGGACTCCGACATCAGCCTGCTGATCTGGAAGGTGCCGGAAATCATCGCCAACCTCTCGACCTATTTCGAGCTCCACGCCGGCGACGTCATCCTGACCGGCACGCCCCACGGCGTTGGGCCCGTCGGACCCGGTGACGAACTGGTCGGCACCATTGCCGGACTGGAACCGCTGACGATCCGCATCGGCTCGGCCGCGGCGTAACAAACGCGACGAGGGCGCGATCATGGATGCTGACTACGAGCGGCCCGTTCCATCCCTCCTGGAAGAACTCGCCGCGTTCTCTTCGGCGACGATCCACGAGGCAAACGGGCAGCGCGGCGCGGTGTCCGGCGCCCTGAAACCGCTTGATCCGGCAATGCGCATCTGTGGCTCCGCCCTGACCGTGCATTGTCCGGCCGGCGACAACCTGATGATCCATGCTGCGATCGCCGTGGCGCGGCCCGGCGATGTGCTGGTCGTGGATCACCAGGGGGCGCTTGACGATGGTCCCTTCGGCGACCTGCTTGCGGAAGCGTGCCTTGCCAGGGGTATCCGTGGCTTGGTCATCGACGGCTGCGTCCGGGACGCAACGACCATCAGGCAGATGAATTTCCCGGTTTTTGCGCGCGGCCTGTGCATCAAGGGCACGACGAAGAACAAGCCGGGCAGCATTGGCCGGCCGATCAGCCTTGCCGGAGAGCCCGTCGCACCGGGAGACGCCATCCTGGGCGACGAGGACGGTCTCGTCGTCGTGCGTCGGGCAGATGTCGCCGACGCGATTGCTGCGGCGCGTCAGCGCGAAGCCAAGGAGGTGGCATTGCGCGAGGCCATCCGCAACGGTGCCTGCACGCTCGATCTTCTCGACCTGAGGAACCGCCTGTCGGCGATCAAGTCCTAGGCGTCGGCGCAATCGCCGGATGCCAGGGAAGGCGAGTTAAGCGGCACATTGCCTGTGCTCGCCCCCGCAAACTCACGCCTGCGGCCTTTGCAATCTTTCCTGCTCCATCAGACGACAAAGGTTCTTGCTTTCGACGCATCGCGATCTGCGGTCGATGCTGAGCATGCTCTTGGAGAAAAGCTGGGGACGATGATGGAAGCCGCCTCTCGACGAGGCGGCTCCGCGCATCTGGACGTTTAGACGGCGACGACCGGGCAACGCAGGCGCCCGATGCCATCGACGCCTGCTTCGACGACGTCGCCCGGCCACAGCCATTCCTTGGGCGTGCGCCCCGCGCCAACGCCTTCCGGGGTGCCGGTGGCGATGATGTCGCCGGGTTCGAGCGCGATGCCCTGGCTGATGTCAGAGATCAGGTAGGGAACCTTGAACAGCATGTGCTGCGTGTTCGACTTCTGCTTGGTGACGCCGTTGACGGTGAGCCAGAGATCGAGCGCGTGCGGATCGGCGATCTCGTCGGCGGTGACGATGCAGGGGCCGAAGGGAGCGTAGGTGTCCTGGCCCTTGGAGACGATCCACTGGCCGGCGCGGCGGCAGTCGCGGGCGGACACGTCGATCATGACGCTGTAGCCGAAGACGTGGTCCAGCGCGTCTTCTTCCGAAACGCGCTTGGCGCGCTGGCCGATGACCACGGCCAGTTCCACTTCCCAGTCAAGCTGCTGGGTGAGCTTGGCATTGTGCTCGATGGCGTCGCCGGGGCCACACACCGTGGTCGGGGGCTTCGAGAAGATGACTGGCTCGTTTGGCAGGTTTGCGGCGTTTTCGAGCATGTGCGCCGATTCGGCGATGTGCTCGACATAGTTCAGGCCGATGCCGAAGATGTTCTTGCGCGGGCGCGGGATCGGGGCCAGCAGCTTGACGTTGGCGGCGTAGAAGACGGTGCCGACCGGCCAGTCATCGGTCGAATCCTCGATGATCTTGCGCGCGGTATCGAGCGCAGCGGGGCCAAGGTCGATGAATTCCAGCATGTCGCTTGGCAGTTCCAGGTCGTAGTAGGCCGCAAGCGCCTGCAGGTCGACGACCAGGTCGTTGACGAGCGCGCCGAGACGCGCTGCCGCAGTCACACTGCTGCGATAGGTAACCAAACGCATGTTTTCACCTCTGTTTGTTGGCGACGAAGCGGTCGCCGACATGGCGCCCTCCGTCCCGATTTCGTTCGCCCGCAACATAGATGGCCGTCGGCCTGCGTCAACATATTTTATAAAATCTTGCACATTGCACAAAATCTGTAAGCCGGTAGATTGGCCGAGGTCTGCCATGTCTATCGCTATTCGAGACAAAGCCCCGTGTCCGAGTCAGAGTTCGCCGTCCCCGAAGGATCGCTTGCCGATCGCGCCTATCGGCTGATCCGCGACGATATTCTCAACGGCGTTTTCCCCGCCGGCGCGCCGCTGCGCCTTGCCGTGCTACGCGACCGCTATGGCCTCAGCTTTTCTCCTTTGCGCGAGGCGCTGACGCGGCTGAGCAGCGATCGGCTAGCCGAGTTGGCTTCGCTGCGCGGATTTCGCGTCGCGGGGGTGTCGCTGGACGAGATGTGGGATGTGATCGGCATCCGCATCCTGGTCGAATCGGAGGCGCTGCGGCGGGCCGTCAGCCTGGGCACCGACGACTGGGAGGCGCGGGTGGTGGCCTCGTTTCATGCTTTCGGCAAGGCCGTCGCCAGGCACGAATCGCAGCCGACGCAAGTCGACGGCGCCTTCGACCAGGCCCTGGAGGATCGGCATCAGAGCTTCCACCACGCGCTGATCTCGGCCTGCGGCTCGGCGGCATTGCTCGACATAGCGGCGCAGCTCTACACTAGGACGGAGCGATATCGCCGGCCGGTGCTGTCGGATGAGTTGCGGGCGCGGCCGCGCAATCTGATGGAAGAGCACTCGGCGCTCATGAAAGCCGCGTTGCAGCGGGACGGCGAGGGCGCGGTCAAGCTCCTTGCCGAACACTATCGCCGCACGGGAGAGCTTATCGAAGCTGGTCTGAAAGACGCCTCGACAACCGCCGCCACGGGCAAGGCAACCAGGCGCCGCGCCGCGAAGTAGAGCGCGCTGTGCTGGTAGGCCGGCCGTCAGGTTCCGTCATGGCTTGGGTGTTGCGCTGTCAGCCGCGTCGCACGAGGGTTGGCCTTTGAAATCCCGCGCCAGGCAGCCGTATTTGTCGAACGTCTGACCGGTTTGCCTTGCGGCTTTCGCCATGCCGCATGAGGACACGGCCAGGCAGGCAACAAGAACGACAGTGGCTTTCATGGCAGGCATCGATTCGCGCTTCCACTTGCGGACATTGCTCCGGTCAGATGCCGGAGCCTCACGGAGGTGGTTGAGACTGTAGGCGCAAGCGCACCAAGCGCCTAGCCGTGAAAGGACAACGGCAAGGTCGAGGCTGTTCATCTCTCGTCTGTCGCGAACGGGAGCGGCGCCCGAGGGCGCTTAGCGCATCCTTAACCATGTCCGGAAGACCCGGTGGATGGGGCTTAATCGCGCCAAATGGGGCAACTACCGACGGGAGTGAAACAGCCGACTCAGGATTGCCCGATGGATGACGAACGGAAAATCACCTCCGACCGGTGGGCTCCACTGAAGTGCCTGGCAAATGTGACGCTGCTCTTTGCGCCTATTGCCATCGGTCTTGGTGTGCTGGTGGCGCTATCCGGCAACGGTGACCGAAACCTGGACCCCGTGGTCACAAGTACGATCAAGCACAGATACTGACGCGCCCGCTGAGCCTTCTTTCACCGAACGCGCCATTGCCGCTCGACGCAAGAGCATCGAGTAGCGTTCTCTACGAGTCGTCCCCGACAGTCTGCGAAGTGACAGACAGCCAAAGGCTGGCCGGAAATCGGTCCCATGAAATGCTCATGTGACCGTCATCTGAACGGCGTCGAATGGATCAGCTAAGTGGTTGGAAAACCTGGTACGCCCAAGGGGAATCGAACCCCTGTTACCGCCGTGAAAGGGCGGTGTCCTAACCGCTAGACGATGGGCGCGCTCAGGTGAGGCGGTGTATAGTTGGCTTGTTCGCGACAGGCAACCCGTCTTTTTGCTGCGTCGCGAAATTTTTTTGGCTTATCCACGGCGGCGGCCGCAGCGCCAGTTCCATTCGCGTTCCGGTCCGACATCGATGTGCACGGAATTGGTGTGGCAGTAGGTGCCGACGCCGCCGCGACCGGGCATCGCCCGCAGGAAAGTGGCCAGTTCCCACTTGCCGACGCCTGGGATCTGGATGTCGGCGGCAGCGCAATACATGTGCTGCGAGTTCTTGGCGCCGCGTGCGCGGCGATTGCGCTCGGCGTTGCGGTAGCCAGACGTCACAATCATCTTCTTGCCGTAGTGCTGCTCGGCCGCCTTGAGGATGCGCACAAGCGACGGCTTCAGACAGGCGACGTCGACGCTCTCGGTCTGCTTGAGCAATCCGTTGGGAGCAAGACGCGCCATGCCGGCGGCGGATGCCACTTCCAGGCCGGGGTCCTCGTCCTCGTGCAGGTCGACGTCGCTGTCGTCGTCGATGCCCGACTTGCGCTTGATCTCGAATAGGTCGGTCTGGCGCACGCCGGGCAGCGCCCAGTTCGAATCGCCGCCGCCACCGAGCGAGGCCAGTTCGACCGGCTTGGCATCCGACTTTGCCGAGGCAAGCGTGATGATCGGCTTGGCCTTGGCTTCCACGGGTTCCGGCGACGGAGCGGTGGCGGCCGTCGCGATCAACGGCTTTGCCTTTTGCTCGGCCGGCGCGGCCTTCGCCGGCGAAGAGCCAAAGAGGGAGGCAAGGAAGCCCTTCTTCTTGGGCTGCTCGGCCTGCTGGGGGGCAGGGCCGTTGGTCAGATAGAAGCCGGTGTCTTGTTGCGCCGGCGGCTTGGCGGCATGGGCTTCGGCAGCTTGAACCGGCTGTTGCTCGGTCGCCGGTTGCTGGGCGGCCGCCGCTGCCGCGACGGGCGCCTGCGCAGCTTCTTCGCTGGCAAGGGCAGCTTCGGCCGGCGTTTCTCCGCCTGGCTTGGCAAGGGGAACATAACCGACCTGGTCGGGCAGGGCGGCGTTGCCCTCGGCGTTCATGGCCAGATTGGCGGTGGCGGGCGCCGTACCAGGCGTCGCGGCCGCGTCGGTCCCGGCAGCCTGGCCGGTTGCATCAGCGGTGAGTGCGGGGTTTGCGAGCTCGAGATTGGGCTCGCCCGTCGAGGAGCAGGATACGGCCAGCAGCGAAACCAGGACGGTCAGCGCAACGCCGCATCGCCGGTCTGCGAATCGCAGTCGTCCTGACCTCAAGCTGGTCCCCTCTCATGCACTGCAGGCCAAAGATCACGTTTGGCGATGAAAATCGTACGTTTACGCAACCACGTTTCTGAACAAGAAACGGCACCCGATCACTTGCAATGATCTCCCCAGTGTCGGGCTATGCGCCAATTAAGGCGAGATCATGATAGGCGCCATGTTCTCGCCCCCTTTGTTAAGGGCGTCAACTCACCACGCATTACAGCAGGTTACACGCGGACCTTCACATAGCTGCCGGGCGCGTCTTCCAGCACCGGGCCGCTTATCCCGGGCTTGCGGGGGTCGACGCGCCTGTCGTCCTTGGCCTCGATCCAGCGGTGCCAGTGCGGCCACCACGAGCCGGGCGTCTCGGTGGCGCCCTTGAGCCATGTGTCGAAGTCGCCCGTTGGCTTGCCGCTCGACCAGAATTGATACTTGCCGGCGGCCGGGGGATTGACCACGCCGGCGATGTGACCCGAGCCGCCGACGACATAGTCGACATCGCCGCCGAAATACTGGCAACCGAGGAAGACCGAGCGGGCAGGGGCGATGTGATCCTCGCGGGCCGCCAGATTGTAGACGGGAATGGTGATGTCGGCGAGCGAGATGGTTCGGCCGGCAAGCTCCATCCGGCCCTGCGACAGGTTGTTCTCGAGATAGCAGTTGCGCAGGTAGAAGGAGTGGTTGGCTGCCGCCATGCGCGTCGAATCCGCGTTCCAGTAGAGCAGGTCGAACGGCAGCGGGTCCTTGCCGCGCATGTAGTTGTTGACGACGTAGGGCCAGATAAGGTCGCCGGAACGCAGCATGTTGAAGGCGGTCGCCATCTTGGTGCCGTCGAGAAAACCCTTGTCCTTCATCGCGCGTTCGAGGGCGGCGATCTGGTCTTCGTCGACGAAGACCTTGAGGTCGCCGGCGTAGGTGAAATCGACCTGCGTCGTGAAGAAGGTGACCGAGCGGATGCGGTGGTCGCCCTCCTGCGCCAGAAGCGCCAGGGCCGCGGCCAGCAGCGTGCCGCCGACGCAATAGCCGATGGCGTTGACCTCGCGCTCGCCGGTCGCCTGTTCGACCGTGTCGAGGCCGTATTGCAGCCCCTCGCGGATATAGGCCTCCCAGTCCTTCAGGCCGTGGCGCTGGTCGGGATTGATCCAGGAGATGACGAAGACGGTGTGGCCCTGCTCGACGGCCCAGCGGATGAAGGATTTCTGCGGGTTGAGATCGAGGATGTAGAATTTGTTGATCCAGGGCGGGCAGATCAGCAGCGGACGCTTCAGCACCTTGTCGGTTGTCGGCGCATACTGGATGATTTCGGCGACGTCGCTGCGGCCGACCACCTTGCCCGGTGTGGTGGCGATGTTCTTGCCGATCTCGAAGCCGGAATAGTCGGCCTGCCTGAGCTTGAGGTCGCCCTTGCCGGCCACGATGTCCTCGGCGAACATCTTCATGCCGCGCACCAGGTTTTCGCCGTTGCTGGCGACCGTCTCGCGGAACAGTTCCGGATTGGTGAGGATGAAATTGGACGGCGAAATCGCGTTGGCGACCTGCTTCACATAGAAGCCGGCCTTGTGGCGGGTGTGCTCGTCGAGGCCGTCGGCGTGGTCGACAAGGTCGCCTGCCCAGCGGGCAGTGACCAGATAGGCCTGCTTGAGGAAGTCGAAGAAGGCGTTGCGGCCCCATTCGGGGTCGAGGAAGCGCTTGTCGGTGCGCTCCGGCTTGACCGCATCTTCGACCTCGTCGCCGCCCATGCGCTGGACCGACTTGCTCCAGACATCGAGATAGCCGGAGAACAGCCTGGTCTGCGCTTCGAGCGCGCGTTGCGGGTCCGACAGCCAGTATTCGGTGAGCTTGGAGAAAGTCTTGACCATGTCGGTCATGGGTTCGGCGACGGTGTCGCGCAGTTCGCCCTTCTCGCGCGGCTCGGCCCATGCGGACGCGGCCTTGCCGGCCTGTTCAATCATGCGGGCCATGTTGAGCGCGAAGCGCTCGGGATCTTTGACGAGGTATTGCTCGACGGAGGAGGGGGAATCGCCACTCGGCTTGTCCGAATCGTCTACCTTCGCCATGGTCTTTCGAGGTCCTCCCAAAGGGCCTTTTATTGACATACTATCATGCGACGTCTTACCGGGTCCAACGCGCTCTACCGCGCCTGTCGGGGAAACTTTATGACACATCGTGTTGGTCGGCATATTTTTTTCTGCGCCCGCCTAGTCGTATCGGCGGGATTGCTGGCCTTGCCCGTGGTCGCCAGCGGCTGCACCAGCACGACGAGCGCCGACACTGGTCCCGCCCTTGCAGGTGGTCGCGGTGCGCAGGACACCGGCACTTATCCTAATCTCAACATCCGGCCGACGGCCGCGGCACCCCAGTTCACCGAGGAGCAGAAGGCGGCAAAACTCGCCCAACTTCACGCCGCGCAGCGGCGGCAAGGTGCCAAGGCCGGTGCCGGCAGCGGCAATTCGGCGGCGATGACCACGCTTGCCCGAAAGCACGGCGACGACACGCTGAAGGCCATCGAAGGCAAGTGCGAGACTATCGACCCCGCCTGCAATTGAGTGTATATCGCGCACGCATCGCCGAGCCCCCGTTTACCTGGAACTGACATGGAAGAATTTCACAAGGTCCGCCGCCTTCCGCCTTATGTCTTCGAGCAGGTCAACCGGCTGAAGGCCAGCGCCCGATCGCGCGGCGCCGACATCATCGACCTTGGCATGGGCAATCCCGACCTGCCGACGCCGACCGCGATCGTCGACAAGCTGTGCGAAGTGGTCCGCGACCCGCGCACCCATCGCTACTCTTCGTCGCGCGGCATTCCCGGCCTGCGCCGTGCCCAGGCCAATTATTACGCCCGCCGTTTCGGCGTGAAGCTGAACCCCGACACGCAGGTCGTGGCGACGCTCGGCTCGAAGGAAGGCTTCGCCAACATGGCGCAGGCGATCACGGCCCCCGGCGACGTGGTCCTGTGCCCGGATCCGACCTATCCGATCCATGCCTTCGGCTTCATCATGTCGGGCGGCGTCATCCGCTCGCTGCAGGCGAAGCCCGATGACGGCTTCATTCCCGCGCTCGAGCGCGGCGTGCGTCACTCGATCCCCAAGCCGCTGGCGCTGATCCTCAATTACCCTTCGAACCCGACGGCACAGGTCGCGACGCTCGATTTCTACAAGGACGTGGTCGCGTTCGCCAAGAAGAACGACATCATCATCCTGTCGGACCTCGCCTATTCCGAGATCTATTTCGACGGCAATCCGCCGCCTTCAGTGCTTGAGGTTCCGGGCGCGATCGACGTCACGGTCGAATTCACCTCGATGTCGAAGACCTTCTCGATGCCGGGCTGGCGCATGGGCTTTGCCGTCGGCAACGAGCGCTTGATCGCGGCGCTGACGCGCGTGAAGTCCTATCTCGATTATGGTGCGTTCACGCCCATCCAAGTGGCGGCGACCGCGGCCCTCAACGGCGACGGCACCGACATTGCCGAGGTGCGCGAGGTCTATCACAAGCGCCGCGACGTCATGGTTGATTCCTTCGCCCGCGCCGGCTGGGAAATCCCGGCGCCGGCAGCGACGATGTTTGCCTGGGCGCCGATCCCCGAGCCGTTCAAGCATCTCGGTTCGCTAGAGTTCTCCAAGCTGCTCATCGAGCACGCCGACGTGGCCGTGGCTCCGGGCGTCGGTTTCGGCGAGCACGGCGACGATTATGTCCGTCTTGCGCTGGTCGAAAACGAACACCGCATCCGCCAGGCGGCACGAAGCATCAAGCGCTTCCTGCAAACCACCGCCAAGCATCCAAACAACGTGGTTCCGCTCGCAGCCCATCGCTGAGCGGCGCCACGAACAACATTCCCAGAACGACTGAAGTAAGAGGCGCCGTCGACCATGGCTGAAGCATTGCGTGTTGGAATTGCCGGTCTCGGCACGGTCGGTGCTTCGGTGGCGCGCGTGCTGCGCGACAAGGCGGCCGAACTCACCCGCCAGTGCGGCCGCGAAATCGTCGTCACCGCTGTCTCCGCGCGTGACCGTTCGCGCGATCGTGGCGTCGACCTGAGTGGCGCCAAGTGGTTCGACGATCCGATCGAACTGGCCGAGAAGGCCGACATCGATGTCTTTGTCGAACTGATTGGTGGCGACGAAGGTGCGGCGCGTTCCTGCGTGTCTGCCGCGCTCGCCGCTGGCCGGCACGTCGTGACCGCCAACAAGGCGTTGCTCGCCAAGCATGGTGTGGCGCTCGCCGAGGTCGCCGAAAAGAAGGGCGTGCTGCTCAACTACGAGGCGGCGGTGGCCGGCGGCATCCCGGTCATCAAGACGATGCGCGAGGCGATGGCCGGCAACAGCGTCAACCGCGTTTTCGGCATCCTGAACGGCACCTGCAACTACATCCTGACCCGCATGGAAGCAGAAGGCCTGACCTTCGAGGCGTGCCTCAAGGACGCGCAGCGTCTGGGCTATGCCGAAGCCGACCCGACCTTCGACATCGAGGGCAACGACACGGCGCACAAGCTGGCAATCCTGACCAGCCTGGCTTTCGGCACCCGGATTGCCTCCGACGACATCTATCTCGAGGGCATCTCGAACATCACCCAGGCAGACATTCGCGCCGCAGGCGAACTCGGCTACCGCATCAAGCTGCTTGGCGTTGCCCAGCGCACCGAAAGCGGCATCGAGCAGCGCGTGCACCCGACCATGGTGCCGACGGCTTCGGTCATCGCCCAGGTGCATGGCGTGACCAATGCGGTTGCCATCGAGACCGATATTCTGGGCGAACTGCTGCTTTCCGGCCCCGGCGCCGGCGGCAATGCCACGGCTTCAGCGGTCGTTGGCGACATCGCCGACATTGCCAAGAGCCGCCCCGGCTTCCAGCACGGCCCGGTCTTCGGCCGCCCGGCCAAGGAACTGCGCCCCTACAAGAAGGCGCAGATGCGCAGCCACGCCGGCGGTTATTTCATCCGCCTGACCGTGCACGACCGCACAGGCGTCTTCGCGGCGATCGCCAAGCGCATGGCCGACAACGACATCTCACTGGAATCGATCGTCCAGCACGCCAACGGTTCCGATGGCGTATCGGAGAAGACCGTCATCCTGGTGACCCACGAGACCACCGAAGCTGCCGTGCGCAAGGCCGTCGACGGCGTGACCAAGGACGGCCACCTGACCGACAAGCCACAGGTCATCCGCATCGAGCGCGCCGGCTGAGGCTGGCGACGCAGGCGAGGGCGGAAATGCGCCTTCGCCGGGGCAGTCAAGCCTCAACTCCCTTTCAATCGATTGATATTGTTTCGCTTTCGATAAAGCGGGCTACAGGTCTTGCCGTTGTCACAAGGGTTTGACAATAAGAGCCGGCCCGGTTCGGGCGCTCCGAATTCATCGACTCCAGGACCCTGATATGGCGAAAAGCGTTGTTGCCGGCCTCGACCGGATACTCACCATGGAACTCGTGCGCGTCACCGAACGCGCGGCTGTCGCTGCCGCCCGGCTGCGCGGACGCGGCGACGAGAAGGCTGCCGACCAGGTGGCCGTCGACGCCATGCGCCAGGAATTGAACCGCCTCGCCATCGATGGCACCGTCGTCATCGGCGAGGGCGAGCGCGACGAAGCGCCGATGCTCTATATCGGCGAGGAAGTCGGCGCTGGTGGCCCCGAGGTCGACATCGCGCTCGACCCGCTCGAAGGCACCACCATCTGCGCCAAGAACCTGCCCAACGCGCTGGCGGTCATCGCCATTGCTGAAAAGGGCAGCCTGCTGTTTGCGCCCGACGTCTATATGGACAAGATCGCGGTCGGCCCGGGCTACCCCGATGGCGTCATCGACATCGATGCGTCGCCGGCAGAAAACATTGCCAGCGTCGCCAAGGCCAAGGGCGTGCCGGTCGGAGAGATCACCGCTTGCATCCTCGACCGCCCGCGCCATGCCAAGCTGATCGATGCCGTGCGTGCCACCGGTGCCGCCATCCGCCTGATCGGCGACGGCGATGTTGCCGGCGTGATTCACACCACCGACCCGGAAGAAACCGGCATCGACATCTATCTCGGCACAGGCGGCGCGCCCGAGGGCGTGCTGGCAGCCGCAGCATTGCGTTGCACTGGCGGCCAGATGCAAGGCAGGCTGCTGCTCGACAGCCCGGAGAAGATCGCCCGTGCCGCCACCATGGGCATTGAAGACCCTAAAAAGGTCTACCGGATCGAGGAAATGGCGCGTGGCGACGTGCTGTTTGCGGCAACCGGCGTCACCGACGGCAACCTGCTTGCCGGCGTGAAGTTCGGACGCGACTCGATCACCACGCACACCATCGTGCTGCGCTCCTCGTCCAAGACTGTTCGTGAAATCAAGGCGCGCCATCAGGATCTGGAAAAATTCTGATTACGCGCTTGTCGCGGTCGCCTATGGTCGATCCGAAGCGGGTGGACCTCCTCTGAATGGCGATTGAAAAGCGCAATTTCCTCGGCGTACGGCGTTCGGCCACCGGTGTTTCATGGGAGCACCGGCTGACCGAGCGCCAGGATATGCTGGCGCTCGCCATCGCACAGGGCCATGGTGTGCCCGACATCGTCGCTCGCGTGCTGGCCGGGCGCGGTGTGCTGCCGGAGGATGCGGAACGCTTCCTCGACCCCACCATCCGCGACCTGTTGCCGGATCCGGCGACGCTAACCGACATGAACAAGGCCGCCGGCCGCATCGCCGATGCGGTGCTGCGCGGCGAGCGCGTCGCCATCTTCGGCGACTATGATGTCGATGGCGCCTGCTCGTCGGCGCTGATGAAACGTTTTCTCGGCCACTTCGGCGTCGAGGCCGAAATCTACATCCCCGACCGCATCTTCGAAGGCTACGGCCCCAATCCCGATGCGATGCGCGAATTGATCGGCCGTGGCGCCCGCCTGATCGTCACCGTGGACTGCGGCACCAACAGCGCGGCTTCGATCGAGGCGGCCAACGAGGCCGGTGCCGATGTCGTCGTGCTCGACCACCATCAAGTCGGCGGTGCGTTGCCGAACGCGGTTGCCGTGGTCAATCCGAACCGCGACGACGATCTATCGGGCCAGGGCCATCTTTGCGCCGCCGGCGTGACCTTCCTGACGCTGGTGCAGACCGCCAAGGTGCTGCGCGAACGGCTGCCTGACGCGCAGCGTCCCGATCTTCTCAAGCTGCTCGACCTCGTGGCTCTTGCGACCGTGGCCGACGTGGTGCCGCTGACCGGCGTCAACAGGGCCTTTGTCGTCAAGGGCCTGCAGGCGATGCGCCAGCAGAACAATCCCGGTCTCACCGCGCTCGCCCGCGTCGCCCGCATCGGCGAGCCGCTGAATACGTTCCATCTGTCGTTCCTGCTCGGGCCGCGCATCAATGCCGGCGGGCGCATCGGCGACGCGGCGCTCGGCAGCAAGCTGCTGGTGACCGACGATCCGGTCGAGGCAGGCACGATCGCCGAAACGCTCGATCGCCTGAACCAGGAGCGTCAGGCGATGGAGACGGTAATGCTGGCCGAGGCGCGCGCCGAGGCCGATGCGGAGATCGGTGCCGGGCCTGGACCAGCGGTGCTGGTGACGGCCAACACGACCTGGCATCCCGGCATTGTCGGGTTGCTGGCGTCGCGGCTCAAGGACCATGCCCGTCGCCCGGCTTTCGCCATTGCCTTCAACGGCAATGGTGTCGGCACCGGCTCAGGGCGGTCCGTCTCGGGCTTCGATCTCGGTCGTCTGGTTCGGGAGGCCGTCGAGGCTGGGCTGTTGGTCAAGGGTGGCGGTCATGCCATGGCGGCCGGCATCACCGTCGAGCGCGCGAAGCTCGGTGAGGTGCGCGCCTTCTTCGAGGCACGCGCGGCCGCAGACGTGTTCCGCCTGCAGGACGAGGAAAGCCTGCTTGTCGACGGCGCGCTCGCCGCCGAAGGTGCGACGCTGGCACTCGTCGAGTCATTGGAAAAGGCGGGTCCGTTCGGACAGGGCCACGTAGCCCCAACCTTCGTCCTGCCGAGGCACAAGCTGGCCGATGTCAGGGTGATCGGCACAGGCCACGTGCGCATCGACCTCAGGTCTGAAAGTGGCGGCCGCATCCAGGGCATCTCGTTCCGGTCCGCCGAAGCGCCGCTTGGCGAGTTCCTGCTGAGGAACAGCGGGCGCACGGTCCATGTCGCCGGGTCGCTGTCGGTCAATCACTGGAATGGCAACCGCACGGTCCAACTGCGCGTCATCGACGCGTCACTTGCCGGGCCTTAGCCCAGGACGGCCTGCAGCCTGACGATCTCGTCCATCTGTGCCTTGGTGGCCTCGTAGCCGAGCCGGATCGCTTCGTCGGCGCGATGGAACTCCGACAGGCCGATGTGGCCGAGCTTGGGCTGCAGCGACAGGTCGGGCGGGTCGCCGGCGAGGCGTGCCCGCGAGATGCGGTCCTGGATGATGTTGAAGGCCTCGACCATTACCCCGCTGATGCCCAGCCGCGATTCACGCGCGCTGCGGTTGGCGTCGTACTGGTCGGCCGGCTTGGCGTCGCGCTCGACCATCAGTTCGCCGGCGCTGTGCTTGATGACGGCCGCGCGGCCGAACAGGTCATAGTGCAGGTTGACGGCAACGACGAGCGGCTGCTCGTTGGCACGGCAGACCGAGACCGGCACCGGATTGACCAGCGCTCCGTCTACCAGGACGCGGCCATTGCAGGTCACCGGCTCGAAAACACCGGGCAGGGCATAGGACGCGCGCATCGCCTTGATCAGCGAACCGCTCGACAGCCAGATTTCGTGGCCGGTGCGGATTTCGGCAGCAACGCAGACGAACGGCTTTGGCAGGTCCTCGAAGGTGACGCCCGCCATGTGCTGCTGCATGCGCGAGTCGAGCTTCATGCCGCCGAACAGGCCATTGCCGACGATCTGCAGGTCGAACAGGCCGAAGATGCGGCGCTTGGTCAGGCTGCGGGCGAACTCCTCGAGCTGGTCGAGTTTGCCGGCGAGATAGCAGCCGCCGACCAGTGCGCCGATGGAGGTGCCGGCGATCATGTTGATGCGGATGCCTGCCTCGTCAAGCGCACGCAGGACGCCGATATGTGCCCAGCCACGCGCGGCACCGCCGCCGAGCGCGAGGGAGATTCCGGTTTCTTTGGCTAGCTTCGGATCGTCGGCGCCCGTGCCCGAGGAAAAGCCGTTTGCTTCCCGGACGTTCTGACGCGCATGGAACGACGCCCATTCGAGCATCACGATCTCCCTTGTCCCGCGTACAGAGTACACTGGACACGTATTAAAATCGTGAATCTTTGTGTTGCAGGACGGGAAGCCGGTTCACGATTTCTTGCGGTAGGTCTCGTCTGCATCGAACAGCGAGGCGCTGCCGTCCGCGCTAAGCGTCGCGAAGCCGTCTTTTTGCCCCACCGTCCGATAGAAACAGGAACGCCTGCCGGTGTGACAGGTTGCGTCGTGGCCGGAAACTTTTACGCGCAGCCAGACCGCGTCCTGATCGCAGTCGGTCCGCATCTCCTCGATGTGCTGGAAATTGCCCGAGGTCTCGCCCTTCTTCCAGAGCGAGCCGCGGGACCGCGACCAGTAGTGCGCGATGCCGGTCTCGATCGAAAGCGCCAACGCCTCGGCATTCATATGCGCGACCATCAGCAGCATGCCGTCGGTGGCATCGGTGACGACGGCGGTGACCAAGCCGTTCGCGTCGAAGCGCGGCGTGAACACCTCGCCATCTTCTAGCGCGCGCTTGTCGCTGGTAGCTTCGGAGAATTTCAGAACAGACATCGCCGGATCCTGGGTTTCGGGAACCGGCGAGGGGGGATTAGAGCCCGCCGGCTCGTATCATGGTGACAAACCGGACCTGTTCTTCGGGGGTGTCCCGGAAAACGCCGGTGAAGGTCGAGGTCAGGGTCGACGACCCTTGCTTGCGGATGCCGCGCATGGCCATGCACATGTGCTCGGCCTCGATCATCACGGCGACGCCGCGCGGATTTAGCACGTCCTGGATGACACCGGCAATCTGCGCCGTCATTGCTTCCTGGGTCTGCAGCCGGTGGGCGAAGATGTCGACCACGCGGGCGATCTTGGACAGGCCGACGACCTTGCCGTCCGGCAAATAGCCGACATGGGCCTTGCCGATGATCGGCACCATGTGGTGCTCGCAATGCGAATGGAATTTAATATCGCGGACGATGACGAGGTCGTCATACCCGGCCACTTCCTCGAAGGTGCGGCCGAGTTCTTCGGCCGGGCACATGTCGTAGCCGTTGAACATCTCGCGGAAAGCCTTGGTCACGCGCTTCGGCGTGTCGATAAGGCCTTCGCGCGCCGGATTGTCGCCAGTCCAGCGCAAAAGAACACTCACTGCAGCTTCGACCTCGGCCTCGGTGGGCCGGTCGGTTGCAGGCTTCTCCATATAGGCTGATTGCGGCATCAGCTTCTTGGCAACGGCATCCATATCAGGCGTCTCCAGTAGTCCCTGTCTGAGCAGGGACGAGTTGAACGGACACAGCCACTTCAGGGACCACCGATTGAGTGCCGTACCTAAAGCTGCTCATTTTCGCCCCTCCTCCCGATGTCAGTCCTGTTGCCTTGCCGGGAAGCGAGCGCCACCATTATATATAGGTGGAGACGACGATTGAAAGATGCGACAGCGACAAGAGTTGCTCATAACACGCACTCAGAGTGAAAAAAGTTGATTGACGACATCTACAACACGAAAATTCTTGGCTTTGCCGGAAATATCGGCCGGCTTGGACGCCTCGATCATCCTGATGCGTCGGCCACCGCGCATTCCAAGCTGTGTGGCTCGACCGTCACCATTGATCTCAAGATGGAAAACGGCGTCGTCACCGACTTCGCCCATGAAGTGAAGGCCTGTGCGCTGGGCCAGGCGTCGTCGTCGATCATGGCCGAGCACGTCGTTGGCGCCAGCGCCGTCGAGCTTCGCGCCGTGCGCGAGGCTATGCTGCGCATGCTCAAGGAGGGCGGCACGCCGCCCGAGGGCCGCTTCGACGACCTCAAATACCTGGAGCCGGTGCGCGACTACAAGGCGCGCCATGCCTCGACCATGCTGACCTTCGACGCCGTGGTAGATGCCATCGGCCAGATCGAGCGCAAGCAGGCCGCGGCCTAGCATTTCTCCAGATAGCGCCGGCTTTCCTCGAACTCTGCCCTGATCCAGTCGGCAAAGGCTTCCGCAGGCTCCGACAGCTTGCGCAGGCTTTTGGCGACCAGCCAGTACGCGCCGCAGACAACGTTGGTCTCGAACGGCTTGACCAGCGTTCCCGACACCAGTTCCTCGCGCACCAGCAAGAGATCGCCAAGCGCAACCCCGTGGCCGAGCATCGCCGCCTGTTTCGACAGTGCGGCGTCAGCCAACAACGGGCCACGCGCTGCCGCCACATCTTCCGCTGCGCCGGCGGCTTCGAACCAACGCGCCCAGCCCTGGCGGTTTTCCTCATGCAGGAGCGTGTAGCGCCGGAGATCTGCCGGGCACTCCAGGGCAGGGCCCGAGGCAAGCAGGGCAGGCGACACGACCGGCGAATCGATGACCGGTGCCAGGCGTTCGGCCTCGCTGCGCGGCCACGACGTGCTGTGCGCGCTGAAGCGCAATGCAAGCTCTGCCTGGTCGCTGCGGAAATCGATCAGGCGCGGGTCCACGTCGAGCGAAACGTCGATGTCCGGACGTAACAGGCGAAACCGGTTGAGCCGAGGCACCAGCCAGGAGGCGGCGAGCGACGGCTCGACACTGACGCTGACCACGGACTGCGCGGGCTTTGCAGCCAGCTCCGACAGTCGCTTGTCGATGTCGTCGAAACTCTTGATCAATTGCCCAAGCAGCTTCTGTCCGGCGTCCGTAAGCTCGACACGTCGATGGTAGCGCACGAACAGCGGCTGCTGCAGGAATGTTTCCAGTTCGCGTATCTGGCGGCTGATGGCGGCCTGGGTGACAAACAGCTCTTCCGCCGCGCGGCTGAAACTCAGGTGCCGCCCGGCAGCTTCGAAACTCCTGAGTGCTGTCAGCGGCAACTGCCCGCGCTTCATTCGCATAATCTCAAGTTATCCATGGTGGACGTTATACTCGTTTGAAGGAAACGACCAGAGGCGGTCAAATCCTCCTCATCAAGGAGGCAAGACCATGCCGACGCTCTTCAACGCCTATGCCGAGATGTTCCGCATCGCGACTTTCCAGGCCGACCATTCGCCTCGCTTCACAGGACGCTGCGGCGCCGGTCGGCAACAGCTCGAGGCCCCACAGCATCGGTGCCCCCACCGACCGGCGAAACTCAGCTGGCTTGCGTGACACGGCGCCGCAACTGCGCGGTCCTATGCGCCGGACATTGCGTCTGCATGTCGGAATTGACATCTATGGCGGATGAATAGTTCCGAGCGATGCTGGCGATGAGCCGCGGCCACGACCATAGCCATGGCGAACCGGCGGCGCGGGGCCGCAATTGGCCCGGCCCCTGGCGCAAGACGCCGGGTCGTGTGCTCGGCACGTCGCTCGTTCGGCTCTATCAGCTGACGCTTTCGGGCTTCATCGGCAATGCGTGTCGGCACATGCCGACCTGCTCGGAATACGCACACGAGGCGATTGCCCGCCATGGCCTGTGGGCCGGCGGCTGGATGGGCCTTTTCAGGGTGTCTCGCTGCGGGCCGTGGGGCACTCATGGGATCGATCGTGTGCCGGAACAGCTGGCGTCGCGCTATCGCTGGTTCACGCCCTGGCGCTACTGGAAGATCGGCAGCAAGCCGACCGGTGCCTGACATTGTGTCGGCCGCCGGAACCGTTAATCAGTCGGCTGCGTGATTTACCGTTTGGTCAGCCTATCGGAAACAATCCAGGTTAAGTCATATTCGAACCAAGCGCTCACCCTAGGTGTCGGCGGCCAACGACAGAGGGTGTCACACGTGTTTGCTTCGATTCGTCACTATGCCATCTGCGCAGGCACTGCGCTTCTTGTCTCGCTGCCTCTGCTGCCGGCGTCTTCGGCGGCCGAAACGACAGCCCTGAAACCGTTTCTCGAATGCACGCTCATCGTCGATGCCGGCAGCGGCGCGAAGCTGCGTCGCGACGGCGCCTGCGATCGCCGGGTGAGCCCGGCATCCACTTTCAAGGTGCCGTTGGCGCTGATCGGCTATGATTCGGGCATTCTCGCCGACGAGCATTCGCCGCGCTGGGACTACAAGCCTGAGTTCAACGCGGTGAAGCGCGACCACAAGCCGGTCGACCCGACGATCTGGGAAAAGGACTCCGTGCTGTGGTTCTCCCAGGAGATCACGCGCAAGCTCGGCGGCAAGCGATTTGCCGGCTATGTCGGTGGCTTCGCCTATGGCAACGGCGACCTATCGGGCAATCCCGGCAAGGAGGACGGGCTTACCCGCAGCTGGCTGAGTTCTTCGCTGAAGATCTCGCCGGACGAGCAGGTCGGCTTCATCGGTCGCATGCTTGACCGCAGCCTGCCGGTCTCCGCGCGAGCGGTCGATCTCACGGCGGCGGTGTTGCCGCCATTCCAGGCCGGCGAATGGCAGGTCAAGGGCAAGACAGGTACAGGCTGGCTGACCGGAAAGTCGGGCAAGATCGACCGCAACAAGCCCTTCGGCTGGTTTGTCGGCTGGGCCGACAAGGGCGAGCGCCGCATCGTGTTCGCCCGGCTGCTGGTCAATGACGGCAAGAGTCCGGTGTTTCTCGGCCCCAAGGTACGCGACATCTTCCTGGCAAGCCTTCCTGACCTGATGAAGTCGGCCAAGTAGCGGGCTCCGCCGCCGTTGGCGGGGCGGCGGCGGGCACGCCGCCCGGCTTTACGGCAGCGCATTCTCCCCCTAAAAGATCGCTCGCTGCCGGACGCATCCGGTTTATTGCCCACCCGCGCTCGTTTGCGGGACTGGATAGGAGAAGAGCTTTGTCGAATTCCGTTTCCCTGACATTTCCCGATGGTTCCGTCCGCGAATATGACGCGGCGCTGACCGGTGCTGGTCTGGCCGAGTCGATCTCGAAGTCGCTGGCCAAGAAGGCGGTGGCCTATGCCATCGACGGCACCGTGCGCGATCTGTCCGATCCGCTTGGCAAGTCCGGCAAGGTCGAGATCGTCACCCGTGAAGATCCGCGCGCGCTGGAACTGATCCGCCACGACGCTGCCCACGTGCTCGCCGAGGCGGTGCAGGAATTGTGGCCAGGGACCCAGGTGACCATCGGCCCCGTGATCGACAACGGCTTCTATTATGACTTCGCTCGCAACGAGCCTTTCACGCCCGAAGATTTTCCGGCGATCGAAAAGAAGATGCGCGAGATCATCGGCCGCAACAAGCCGTTCACCAAGCAGGTCTGGTCGCGCGACAAGGCCAAGCAGGTGTTCCGCGACAAGGGCGAGGCCTACAAGCTCGAGCTGATCGACGCGATCCCCGAGGACCAGAACCTCAACATCTATGCGCAAGGTGAGTGGTTCGACCTGTGCCGGGGACCGCATATGGCTTCGACCGGCCAGATCGGCAGCGCCTTCAAGCTGATGAAGGTCGCCGGTGCCTATTGGCGCGGCGACAGCAACAACCCGATGCTGACGCGCATCTACGGCACCGCCTGGGCCGACCAGGTGCAACTCGACCAGTACCTCCATATGCTGGAAGAGGCCGAGAAGCGCGACCACCGTCGCCTCGGCCGCGAGATGGACCTGTTCCATTTCCAGGAAGAGGGACCGGGCGTCGTGTTCTGGCACGCCAAGGGCTGGAAGATGTTCCAGAACCTCGTCAGCTACATGCGCCGCCGCCTTGATACGCAAGGCTATCAGGAGGTCAACGCCCCGCAGGTGCTCGACAAGAGCCTGTGGGAGACGTCGGGCCACTGGGGCTGGTATCGCGACGCGATGTTCAAGGTTACCGTTGCCGGCGACGACACCGACGACGACCGCGTCTTCGCGCTCAAGCCGATGAACTGCCCCGGCCACGTGCAGATCTTCAAGCATGGCTTGAAGTCGTATCGCGATCTCCCGGTAAAGCTTGCCGAATTCGGCAATGTCCATCGCTATGAGCCGTCGGGCGCGCTGCATGGCCTGATGCGCGTGCGCGGCTTCACTCAGGACGACGCGCACATCTTCTGCACCGAGGAACAGCTCGCCGCCGAGTGCCTGCGCATCAATGACCTGATTCTGACGACCTATGCCGACTTCGGCTTCGAAGAGATCTCGGTGAAGCTGTCGACCAGGCCGGACAAGCGCGTCGGCTCGGACGAGGCGTGGGATCATGCCGAAGAGATCATGGGCAACGTGCTCAAGACCATCGAGGCGCAGTCGGGCAATCGCATCAAGACGTCGATCAATCCGGGCGAGGGCGCCTTCTACGGCCCCAAGTTCGAATACGTCCTGCGTGATGCCATCGGCCGCGAATGGCAGTGCGGAACAACCCAGGTCGACTTCAACCTGCCTGAGCGTTTCGGCGCCTTCTATATCGGCTCGGACTCCGAGAAGAAGCAGCCGGTCATGATCCACCGTGCCATCTGCGGCTCGATGGAGCGCTTCCTTGGCATCCTGATCGAGAACTATTCGGGCCATTTCCCGCTTTGGTTTGCGCCGCAGCAGGTGGTGGTGGCGACGATCACCTCGGACGCCGACGACTATGCCCGCGAGGTGGTGGCCAAGCTTAAGGCCGCCGGCCTGTCGGCCGAGGCCGACCTGCGCAACGAGAAGATCAACTACAAGGTCCGCGAGCACTCGCTGGCCAAGGTTCCGGTCATCCTCGTCTGCGGCAAGCGCGAGGCGGAAGAGGCAAGCGTCAACGTCCGTCGCCTCGGCTCGCGCGACCAGCAGTCAATGGGCCTTGACGAGGCCATTGCCTCACTTCGGGAAGAAGCGACGACACCAGATCGCCGCCGCGCCGCGCAGGGCTGAGCGGCCAACCAGACACAAAAAAGGGGCGGCAGAGATGTCGCCCCTTTTTTCATCTGCCTGGATTCAAAAAGCTCGGACGGAGCAACCCGCGCCTGGTCAGTCGGCGCCTTCGTTGGGGTCGATTGCCGCAGCCTCGGAAGCGACAACCTCGACGTCCTGGTTGCGGCCGGCAACGACGGTGAAATCGCGCTGGTAGATGCGGTCGCGGTTCTTGGCGATGATGGTGTAGTCGCCTTCCGACAGGACCATCGAGGCAAAGGCGCCGACCGCTTCGCGCAACGGGTCGCCGGACTCTGTCAGAACCGACCAAGATGTATCGGCGATGGCTTCACCGCCGGCTTCGCGCACCAGCTTGAAGGTCAGGTCGGCGGCACGGTGTTCGACCGTCGCCTCGGTCAGCTTGCCGGCCTCGACGCGGATGTCGGAGCGGATCACTGCATTGACCGCGCCATAGGTCGAGACGACATGGTAGGTGCCTGAATTGAGCCGCACCACCGAATTGGGCTCGACATCGGGAATGATCAGGGCGCGTTCGCCATCGCTGCCTTCGTCCGCCTCATAGATCGAGAATTTGAGCTTGGCCGGTGGAATCCGGACGCCGCCCGAAAGCACCGCGTCAAGCTTGAGGCCGCCCGCATCGAGCACCAGGCTTTCGCGCTTGCCTTCCTTGCCGACGGTGATGCGCTTGGTGGCGCCGGCGCGGCCGTAGGAGGCATGGACGAGATAGCTGCCTGGAGGCAACTGGAACATGCTGGTGCCGCCTTGGGCGGATGCCACCAGCGGCAATTTTCCATCGGGGCCGGCTTCGGGACGGAACACGCGCCAGACCAGCCCGCGGCCGATGTCGTCGCCCTTGTCTGTGAGCTGGGCGGTGAGCGTGATCTCGCCGAGTGCGCTGATTGCCAGGGATTCGTCGCCGCGCGGCGCGGCAAAGCTTGAGATGCCGGGAAGGCTCAGGCCTTCTATTGCCGAGGCGCCATCCTGGGCAAACGCGACCGAAGACGGCATCGCGAACAGTGCGGCACCCAGAATCGGTGCGAAAAAGCGGAAGCATCCCCTCGACATCCCTTGTTTGAAGCGCAAGGCGGTGGCAATTTCAAGGCTATTCGGGCGCCATGGATTCCAACCAATGAGCCCCGCCGCCAAAGCAGCTGCCATTTCGGTCGGCGCTTCAGCCCAAAACCCTAGGAGCGCCAGCGCCGTGCCATCGCCGATCATCGACTTTTTGCTGACCCGCAATTCCGCACCGATCCCGGAACTGCGCGCGCCGGCGCCTTCCGATAGCGAGATCGAGACGATGCTGCGGGCAGCGACGCGCGTGCCCGACCACGGCCGTCTCGAGCCCTGGCGCTTCATCCTCTATCGCGGCGATGCGCGCATCGAAATCGGCAAGAAGCTGGCTGAACTGGCCGAGCGCCGCGAAGGGCCGTTGCCCGACGGGCGGCGCAACCAGGAGCTCGCCCGCTTTTCGCGCGCGCCGCTGGTGATCGGCGTTGTGTCGAGCCCCAAGGAGAACCCGAAGATCCCGCAATGGGAAATGTTCCTGTCGGGTGGCATGGCGGCGATGAACCTGATGACCGCCGCCAACGCGCTCGGCTATGGCACCAACATGATCACCAACTGGTATTCCGATGTAGAGGAAGGGCGCGCGCTGCTGGGCCTGGCACCGCATGAGCGGGTCGTCGGCTTCATCCACATCGGCAGCTATGACGGCACTGCACCCGAGCGGCCACGTCCTGATGTGGCGAAGCTCCATAGCGACTATACTGGCCCCTGGGAGGGCTAGGCGCGATGTTCTACGAGCCGTCGCGGGGCCACGGCCTGCCGCACGATCCGTTCAAGGCGCTCGTCTCGCCCAGGCCGATCGGCTGGATCTCGACCATCGGCAAGGATGGCGCGCTGAACCTTGCGCCCTATTCGTTCTTCAATGCCCTGACGGGCAAGCCGCCGCTGGTCTGGTTTTCCTCCGAGGGGCCGAAGGACAGCTCCACCTTCGCCGGCGAGACCCGCGAGTTCGTTGCCAATGTCGTCGGGCGCGAACTCGCCGAGAAGATGAACCGAACCTCGGTCAATGCCCCCAGGGGCACGAGCGAGTTCGGCTATGCCGGGCTGACGGCAGCACCCTCGCGGCTGGTGGCGCCGCCGCGTGTTGCCGAAGCACCCGCAGCGCTGGAATGCAAGGTCACCGAGATCTTCCGCCCGAAGGGCCTGGACGGTGCCGACGCCGGTGTATTCGTCGTCGTCGGCGAGGTGGTCGGTGTCCATATCGACGAGGCATACCTGACCGACGGCCTGTTCGACGTCGTCAAGGCCGGCAATGTCTCGCGCCTCGGCTACATGGACTATTCCAGCATCAGCGAAGTCTTCGCGATGCGCCGTCCGCGCTGGGAAGAAGACTAGGCTCCGGCAGCGGCCTCGGCGCGCGCCAGCAGGCGCTCGGCCCGGCGCAGGTGCGGCCGGTCGTACATCTGCCCGCCAATTCCGACGACGCCCGGATTCCCGGCCTGCCTGAACGCAGCGACCACCGCTTGCGCATGTTCGACGGCTTCCTTCGCGGGTGTGAACGCCTCGTTGATGATCGCGACCTGGTCGGGATGGATGGCCATCTTGGCGGTGAAACCGTCGCGCTCGGCCTCCAGGGACTCGGTGCGAAGGCCCTCGTGGTCGCGGAAATTGACGAACACCGTGTCGACGGCGGCGACCTCGGCTGCCGAGGCGGCGAGGACGGTCAAGGCACGCGCGAGTCTGAAAACGTCGGTGTAGCGGCCTTGGCCATCGCGCGTGGCGCGCGCGCCGATCGCCGCCGAGAGGTCTTCCGCGCCCCAGGTCAGGCCGGCCACGCGCGCGCTGGCACCCGCATAGCTCGCCGTTGCGAGGGTGCCGGCAGCGGTTTCGGTGATGATCGGGATGATGCGGATCGCGCCGTCCGGCAAGCCGTTTTCGGCCTCGTGCACCCTGAGCTTGGTCGAAAGATGCTGGACGTCGGCGCCGGAATTCGACTTCGGCAGCATGATGCCATCCGGTGCGATGGGTACGATCGCGCGCAGGTCGTCGTCGGTCATTCCGGTCGACAGGTCGTTGACGCGGACATAGATCGAGGACCGCGTCGTGCGCCTTCTGCTCGCGATGAAATCGGCGGCGACGCCGCGCGCATGGCCTTTGTTGTCGGGCGCCACCGAATCCTCGAGGTCGACGATGACGACGTCGGCGCCGGACGAGAACCCGCGTTCGAGCTTCTTTTCCGAATCTCCGGGAACGAACAGCAACGAACGCATCAGGCGGCCTTCTTCTTCATCATTGCCTGGCGCTGGCATTTGGCGACCAGTGCGCCGTGCTGATTATAGGCGCAATGCAGGAATTCGACGATGCCACGGTCGGTTTTCGACTTCGATTCGCGCACCGAAAGCACTTCGGTTTCGACGCGAATGGTGTCGCCGTGGAAGACAGGGTGCGGGAAGGTGGTTTCGGTCATGCCGAGATTGCCGATGGTGGTGCCCAGCGTGGTGTCGTGCACCGAAATGCCGATCATCAGGCCGAGCGTGAAGAGCGAATTGACCAGCGGCTTGCCCCATTCGCTCTTGGCGGCAAAGTCGAAGTCGATGTGAAGCGGCTGTGGGTTCAGCGTCATCGTCGAGAACATCATGTTGTCGCTCTCGGTGACGGTCTTGGTGAGTTGATGCCGGATCACCTGGCCGACTACGAACTCCTCAAGAAAAAGACCGGCCATCCGCATTTTCTCCTGTTGCCCCGTTTTGATAGGCGCTGCCACGGCGGGCGGCAAGCGGGTTAACGGATATGGTGAACCGTTCGTAAACCATTTGTTCCTAGGATGGTTTCAGGGTTTGGCATGGCTTGCCGGGGGCGAAGAAAAGCGAATGGTGGTCTCGCATTTCCTGAGATGGATCGACACCGCGAAGGTGGCCGAGCGCGCAGCCGCAGCAGCCGCCTTGGCCAATGCCTACGTCAATCGCGAACTGCCGTTCGAGGACCGATGCGCCGCAGAGGCGGCCCTGACGCTGTTGCTCGACGATCCCTCGTCGAAGGTGCGCCAGTCGCTGGCAGAGGCGCTGTCGATGAGCGCACACGCGCCGCTGCAGATCATCGCAGCCCTCGCATCCGATCAGCCTGACGTCGCAACGCTGGTTCTGGCGCGCTCGCCGCTTTTGACCGACGCCGACCTCATCGACCGGGTCGCCTCAGGCTCGTGCGCCATCCAGAAACTCATCGCCGACCGGCCAGCTGTCTCCATGTCGCTCTCGGCGGCCATTGCTGAGGTGGGCGAGGCTGAGGCTTGCGTCACGCTGCTGCAGAATTATGGCGCCGATATCGCCTCGCTGAGCTTCCGTCGCATTGCCGAGCGCTTTGGTGGCGACGCACGTGTGCGCGAGGCGTTGGTGGCCGATCAGCGGCTGCCTTCGGATTGCCGGCACCTGCTTCTTGTCAAGCTCGGCGAAGCCCTGAAGGCATCGCCCTTCGTCTTGGCCCTGATGGGTGCCGCGCGCGCCGAACGCGTGACGCGCGACGCCTGCGTGAAAGCCTCGATGACGCTGATCGAAGGCACGCGTGCCCAAGAGCATGCGGCACTTGTCGAGCATCTGCGACTGCGCGGCGACCTGACAGCCAGTTTCATCATCCGCATCCTCGCCCACGGCAAGGTCGACTTCTTTGGGGCAGCCCTGGTCGTGTTGACCGGCCGAGACGAACCACGGGTGAGGGCGCTGTTGTCTGCCGGGCAGGATGTGGCGCTGACGGCCTTGTTCCGTTCGGCCGGCCTTGCCGATGCGACGCATGCAATCATCCTGCGGGCGCTGAAGATCTGGCGCGAGGTTGCCAATGGGCGCCGCGTCGCCGGAGCACAGGAAGTCAGCTGGCTGATGCTAAGGGAACTGGGCGGCCAAGCAGCCGAAGGCGAATTGGCCGGATTGGTCAAGTCGATCCATCTCGAGGCCCTGCGCGAGAACGCCCGCGGCCACGCATTGGCAATCGCGGCTGCCTGATCCGCCGTTAGCCTCAGATATCCAGCGCGTCCGCTGCAGCGAATTCGGCGCGGTCCTGGATGAAGCGGAAGCGCAACTCCGGCTTGGTGCCCATCAGCGCATCGACCGCGCTCTTGGTCTCGTCGGCGTCGTCGAGGACCTCGATGCGCAGCAGCGTGCGCTTCCTGGGGTCCATCGTCGTTTCCTTGAGCTGGCTTGCCATCATCTCGCCAAGGCCCTTGAAGCGGCCGATCTCGACCTTGCCGCGTCCGCTGAACTCGGTACGCATCAACTCTTCCTTGTGGGCGTCGTCGCGGGCATAGGCCACCTTGCCGCCCTGGCGGATCGAGTAGAGCGGCGGGACGGCCATGTAGAGGTGGCCGCCGCGGACGAGCTGCGGCATCTCCTGGTAGAAGAAGGTGATCAGCAGCGAAGCGATGTGGGCACCGTCGACGTCGGCGTCGGTCATGATGATGACGCGGTCGTAGCGCAGGTCTTCTTCGCGATACTTGGATCGCGTACCGCAGCCCAGCGCCTGGATCAGGTCGCCGATCAGCTGGTTCGACGCCAGCTTGTCGTTGCCGGCGCTGGCGACGTTGAGGATCTTGCCGCGCAGCGGCAGGATCGCCTGCATCTTCCGGTCGCGCGCCTGCTTGGCCGAGCCACCTGCCGAGTCGCCTTCGACGATGAACAATTCGGCCCCTGCGGCGGCATTCTGCGTGCAGTCGGCCAGCTTGCCTGGCAGGCGCAGCTTGCGCACCGCGCTCTTGCGCGACACTTCCTTTTCCTGGCGCCGGCGCACGCGCTCGTCGGCGCGCGCAATGACCCAGTCGAGCAGCTTGGAGGCTTCCTGCGGGTTGTCGGCGAGCCAGTGGTCGAACGGATCGCGGATCGCCGTCTCGACGATGCGCATGGCTTCGACAGTTGCCAGCTTGTCCTTGGTCTGGCCGACGAATTCGGGCTCGCGGATGAACACCGACAGCATGCCCGCAGCCGAGATCATCACGTCTTCGCTGGTGACGATCGCAGCACGCTTGTTGCCGACGAGGTCGGCATAGGCGCGCAGGCCGCGCGTCAGTACGTTGCGGAAGCCCATCTCGTGGGTGCCGCCATCGCCTGTCGGGATGGTGTTGCAGTAGGAATTGATGAAGCCGTCGCCGCCGAACCAGGTGACGGCCCATTCGATCGAGCCGTGACCGCTCTGCTTGTCACTCTTGCCCGAGAAGATTTCGCGGGTCACCTGCATCTCGTCGCCGAGCGAGGCCTTGAGATAGTCACCGAGGCCGCCGGGGAAGTGGAAGACCGCCTTGGCCGGGGTCTCGTCCTTCTCCTTCAGCAGTGCCGGGTCGCAACTCCATCGGATCTCGACGCCGCCGAACAGGTAGGCCTTCGACCGCGCCATCTTGTAGATGCGGGCCGGCAGGAAATGGGCGCCCTTGCCGAAGATGTCGGGGTCGGGATGGAAACGCACCTTGGTGCCGCGCCGATTGTGGACGTCGCCGAGGCTTTCGAGGCCGCCTTGCGGCACGCCGCGCGAAAAGCGCTGGCGATAGAGCTGGCGGCCGCGCGCCACCTCGACTTCGAGCAGGTCCGACAACGCGTTGACCACCGAAACGCCCACGCCATGCAGGCCGCCGGAGGTTTCATAGACCTTCGAGTCGAACTTGCCGCCGGCATGCAGCGTCGTCATGATGACTTCGAGCGCCGACTTGTTCTTGAACTTGGGATGCGGATCGACAGGGATGCCGCGGCCGTTGTCGGTAACGGTCAGAAAACCCTCTGCGTCGAGCTCCACTTCGATGAAGGTGGCATGGCCGGCCACCGCCTCGTCCATCGAGTTGTCGATGACTTCGGCAAAGAGATGGTGCAGCGCCTTCTCGTCGGTGCCGCCGATATACATGCCGGGGCGGCGGCGCACGGGCTCAAGGCCTTCGAGCACTTCGATATCGGCTGCACTATAGCCCTCGCTGCCATCCTTGGCGGCCGGGACCGGGCGCTTTGCCACCGCTGCCGCCTGCACCAGCGGGTCCGCCGGACGCGACACGGGGCGGGGCGGCTGCTTGTCGAGGCTGCCGAAAAGATCGTTGCTATCGTCCATGCTCAATACAGTTTTCCGATGCTGCGAATCAGTTTGCCAAGTGTGCCAGTTTTGCCGTCATCGCAATAGAAGTTCCGGTTATGTTCGTGCGTCATGTTGTCAAACGCGACGGAACCGTGCAACTATTCGTAAACGCAAACCGAAATCGCCGGTTGATGAGTGGCGACGATCTGGCCTTAGGCGGTTGCTGGGCGACCGCTAAGTCCATAAGTGCTTCCCAATCGATCGGACAATCAACAAGGCGGGGGCCTCGTGCTTGACTTCGGTTCCCTTTTGCTCGCGACGGCTTTGTCCGGCGCCTGTCTGAGCGGGACGCTGCTCGCCATCTGGCTGACGGCGCGCCAAGCGCGTTTCGTCTTTACGATGGCGGCCGGAATACTACTTCTTGTCGTTCATGTCATCGGCTTTTGGCAATATGGCCGCAACGCCTCGCCGTGGCTTGGCCAACTGACCCTGACACTGCTGGTGGCCGGCTTCTTCGTCATCCTGTGCTCGACGGCTCAGTACCTTGATAAGGGTTGGCACAGGATCGCCGCGGCGCCCGTGCTCGCGGCGGTGGTGTTGATCACGGCCGTGACCGCCTCCGGCTACGACGGCTTGGGTTTCGTCCTCGCCTATTCCACCGTCACGGCCCTGCTGATCGTAATCACAGTGATGTTTTGGGCTGCCGGGGAATATGACCGGCGTATCCTGGCCGCGGTCACCCTGCTCGCTGGCAGCGCCGCCGTCTCCTTCACGCTCTGTGCGTTGGTGCTGGTTCTGGACGGGCAGTGGTCTCTGGGGACCGTCCCCAAGAATTGGGCCGAAGACCTCAACACCGCCGTCGTCGTCGCCTGCATGACGGCACTGGGGGCGCTGACCATTTCGCTGCATCACCTGCGCACCCAGCGAGAATTGACCGTCCAGACGCTGACCGACCCTCTGACCGGCTTGTTGAACCGCAGGGCGTTGACGATGTTCCATGGCGACACGCGGTTCGGATCGACGACGGCGCTGGCCATGTTCGACCTCGACCATTTCAAGCGCACCAACGACGTCTTCGGTCACGCTGCGGGCGATACGGTTCTGCAACGCTTCGCCGACGTTGTCAGGAATCATGCCCAGGACGGCGTCGAATGTTTTCGGCTGGGCGGTGAGGAGTTTGCCGTCATCATGTCAGGCGTCGCCCCTGATGAGGCGCACGGCATATTGCGGTCTATCGGAGGTTCCTTTGGCGCCGAGATCGTCGTCACCAGGCTCGGGCCACTGCGCAGCACCGTCAGCGTCGGCATCTGTTTCGGGGACGATGGCGCAATGACGCTCGATGAGATGCTGACCGCCGCCGACGCGGCGCTCTACGCCGCCAAACGCGCCGGCCGAAACCGGGCAGTTACAGCCGATATGACGGGTGGTGCGACAACCTACGAGCCGGCACGGTTGTTTGCCTAGGCTCGGCTGCGCCATTAGGCACAGCCGTCGAGAAGCCGCCCGCAAAAGGATACGGCCGGACTAGGTGTCCGGCCGATTCGTCTGGTTTCAGATCCGCTTACTCGGCGGCGCCGAGATATTCCGACAGCGGCGGGCAGGCGCAGACCAGGTTGCGGTCGCCGGCCACGTTGTCGATGCGCGACACCGGCGGCCAGTACTTGGCCGCGGTGTCGGGATCCCCGCCGGGATAGGCCGCCTCGAGGCGCGAGTAGGGGTGCTTCCACTCGCCTGCCAGCGTTTCGGTCGCCGTGTGCGGCGCATTGGCCAGCGGATTGTCGTCCTTCGGCCACACGCCCTTTTCGACCTTGGCCGCCTCGGCAGCGATCGCGATCATCGCTTCGCAGAAACGATCGATCTCGTGCTTCGGCTCGGACTCGGTCGGTTCGACCATCAGCGTACCGGAGACCGGCCAGGACATGGTCGGTGCATGGAAGCCATAGTCGATCAGGCGCTTGGCAATGTCCTCGACGCTGATGCCTGCAGTCTCCTTGAGCACGCGGGTGTCGAGGATGCACTCATGCGCGACGCGACCGTTGCGGCCCTTGAACAGCACCGGATAGTACGGCTCGAGCTTGGTGGCGATGTAGTTGGCGTTGAGGATAGCCTGCTCCGTCGCCTGCTTCAGGCCCGAAGCGCCCATCATCCGGATGTACATCCAGGTGATCGGCAGGATCGAGGCGCTGCCGAACGGAGCCGCCGAAACCGCATGCGCGCTGCCCGCCTCGACATGGCCGGGCAGGAACGGCGCAAGATGCGACTTGACGCCGATCGGGCCGATGCCGGGGCCGCCGCCGCCATGCGGGATGCAGAAGGTCTTGTGCAGGTTCATGTGGCAGACGTCGGCGCCGATGTCGGCTGGACGCGAAAGTGCCACCATTGCGTTCAGGTTGGCGCCGTCGAAATAGACCTGTCCGCCATGCGCATGCACGATCTCGCAGATGTCGCGCGCACCTTCCTCGAACACGCCGTGCGTCGAGGGATAGGTGAACATCAGCGCCGCAAGCTTGTCGGCGTGCTGTTCGGCCTTGACCTTGAGATCGGTGACGTCGATGTCGCCGTCGTCGAGGCAGTGCACGACCACCACTTCCATGCCGGCCATGGCCGCACTTGCCGGGTTGGTGCCGTGCGCCGAAGACGGGATCAGGCAGATGTTGCGCTGGGTCTCACCACGCGAATGGTGATAGCGGCGGATCGACAGCAGGCCGGCATATTCGCCCTGGCTGCCGGCGTTCGGCTGCAGGCTGACGGCGTCGAAGCCGGTGATCTCGCAGAGCCAGGCTTCGAGATCGTCGGTCATCGCGCGATAACCGAGCGAATGGCTGGTCGGCGCAAACGGGTGCAGGTTGGCGACCGACGGCCAGCTGACCGGCATCATCTCTGCCGCCGCATTGAGCTTCATGGTGCAGGAGCCGAGCGGGATCATGGCGCGGTCGAGCGCCAGATCCTTGTCGGCGAGCCTGCGCAGGAAGCGCATCATGTCGGTTTCCGAACGGTTTGCGTGGAATACCGGTTGGGTCAGGAACTCCTTGCCGCGCGGTTTTCCAGGCAGGGCGCGCTTGGCTTCCGCCGGTGCCTTGGCACCGAACAGCGCAGCAATCGCTTCGAGATCCGCGCCGGTGGAGGTTTCGTCGAAGGCGACCGAAACATGGTCGGCGTCGATGACACGCAGCAGACGGCCAACCTTCTCGCCTTCGGCGGCGATCGCCTCGGCCTTGCCCTTGGCTTCGACGGTGACGGTGTCGAAGCGCTTGTCGCCGAGCACGGCGACGCCGGCAGCCTTGAGGCCTTCTGCAAGGCGGCTAGCCAGCGCGTGGATGTGTTCCGAGATCGCCTGCAGGCCGGACGGGCCGTGCCAGATGGCATAGGACGCCGCCATGTTGGCGAGCAGGGCCTGGGCCGTGCAGATGTTCGACGTCGCCTTGTCGCGGCGGATATGCTGCTCGCGGGTCTGGAGCGCCAGGCGATAGCCGGGGCGGCCCTTGCTGTCGACCGACTGGCCGACGAGGCGGCCCGGCATCAGGCGGGTCAGCTTGTCGGAAACGGCGCAATAGGCAGCGTGCGGACCGCCGAAGCCCATCGGCACGCCAAAGCGCTGCATCGAACCGGTGGCGATGTCGGCGCCGAGGCTGGCAGGGGTATCGGTGACGGTCAGGCTGAGCGGGTCGGAAACGAAGATGACGATCGCGCCGACTGCCTTGGCTTTCTCGATCGCCGCCTTGTGGTTGCCATAGACACCATGGGTGTCGGGCCAGGAAACGATGAGGGCTGCCGTGTTGTCGTCGATGGTCTCGCCGTCGATTTCGGTGCCGAGCGGTTCGGCCCGAGTGCGGATGACGTCAAGGATCTGCGGGTGAGCGGCACCTGCGAGGGCGACGCGGCTGCGCTTGTCGCGGTGATGGCGAAGCGCGATGCCGACGGCCTCGGCCACGGCGGTGGCTTCATCGAGCAGCGATGCGGAAGCGACCGGCAGGCCGGTCAGTTCGGCAACCAGCGTCTGGAAGTGGAACAGCAGTTCCAGGCGGCCCTGGCTGATCTCAGCCTGGTAGGGCGTGTAGGCCGTGTACCAGGCCGGGTTTTCGAACAGGTTGCGCTGGATCACCGGCGGTACGTTGACGCCGTGATAGCCGGCGCCGATGAAGCTCTTCAGCACCTTGTTGCGGCCCATCTTCTCGCCGAGTTCGGCAAGCGCTTGATGTTCGCTCGCAGGTGCCGGCAGCGCCAGCGGCCGGTCCAGCCGGATCGACTTCGGAACCGCCTGCGAGATCAGCGTTTCCACCGAAGGCACGCCGATCGCGGCAAGCATGGCGCGGGTTTCGGTCGCGCCGGGCCCGATGTGACGGGCCGAAAAAGGATATGGTGCAGTGGTCATGTCAGGCAATCCTGTCAACCGATATGGGCGTTGTAGCCCGCTTCGTCCATCAGGCCCTCAAGCTGGCCCGTATTGGCGATCTTCATCTTCCAAAGCCAGCCGTCGCCGGTGGCTGCCGAATTGATCAGCGCCGGATCAGAGGAGAGCGCAGCATTGGAGTCGGTGATTTCGCCGTCGAGCGGCGCGTAGACGTCCGAGGCCGCCTTGACGGATTCGACGACGACGGCGACGTCGCCCTTGGCGAGCTTGCGGCCGGCTTCAGGCAGTTCGACGAAAACGAGGTCGCCAAGCTGTTCCTGGGCGTAGTCGGTGATGCCGACCGTTGCGATGTCGCCCTCAACGCGCAGCCACTCGTGGTCTTCAGTGTAATAGGTCTTGGTCATGGAAATTATCCTTTGCGATAGCGATGCTGCGTGAAGGGAAGGGAGTGGACGTCGACGGGCACCTTGGTGCCGCGAACATCGGCGAAGACACGGGTGCCGGCCTTGGCAAGCGGTGCCGAGACATAGCCCATGGCGACCGGGAACCCGGCCGAGGGACCGAAGCCGCCCGAGGTGACACGGCCGGCGGGATTGCCGTCGGCGTCGAACAGTTGCGTGCCCGAACGCACCGGCTGGCGGCCTTCGGGCTTCAGCCCGACGCGCTTTTCCTTGGCGCCGTCGGCGAGAATTTTCGAAAGCGCTGCCGCACCGATGAATTTGCCGTCGGTACGCAGGTCCTTGGGGATGGCCCACATCAGGCCGGCACTTGCCGGGTCGGTGTCGGGCGTGATGTCGTTGCCGTGCAGGCAGAGGCCGGCTTCGAGCCGCAGGCTGTCGCGGGCGGCAAGGCCGATCCACATGACACGTTCGTCGCCGAGCAGCTTGGCGAGCAGTTCGCGGGCGTCTGCTTCCGGCAAGCCGATCTCGAAACCGTCTTCGCCGGTATAGCCCGACCGGCTCATGAACCAGTTGGTGCGCGGTTCGAAGCCCTGCATGAAGAACAGGGTGTCGGTGTCGACGCCGGCACTTTCGAGCACGGCTGCCGCTTCCGGTCCCTGGATGGCGATGAAGACGCGATCCAGCGGCTCGATGTTGGCGTCGAAACTCTTGCCGATTTCACGCAGATGCGCCTCGTCGGTGGCCGCGTTGCCGGCGTTGGCGACGACCATGAAACGGTCTTCGCCGAGCCTGGTGATGATCAGGTCGTCGACGATGCCTGCGGCTTCGGTGAGGAAGAAAGTATACTTGGATTGCTTGAACTCGAGTGTCTTTGCATCGAGCGGGCAAGCGCGGTTGATGAGGTCCGCCGCACCCGGTCCGCTGACCACGAACAGCTTCATGTGGGAGATGTCGAACAAGCCGACATGCTCGCGGGTGTGAAGGTGCTCCTTCATCACGCCGGCAGGGTAGGTGAGCGGCATGTTCCAGCCGGCAAAGGCGCCGAAGCGCGCACCGGCTGCGGAATGCAGGTCTTCGAGTGGCAATTGATTAGTATGGTCGCCCGTCATGTCTTCTCCAGAGTCGCACGTTGCCAGCCGCTTTTGGCAGCTATTCCGTGCCCCTCTGTCTGAAGCCTGAGAGACTCGCGCTCCGGATCTCTGTCGGCAGCGCTTACACCTTCGGCGCGGGATCCAAGTCCCGACTTTCCAGAGTGTCCTTCCTGTTTACGGTTCTTTTGCCTGAGAGATTTCGGGCGATTTCCCCTTCGGCGTCAGCTTTCGCTGCTCTCTCCCGCAAACAGGTGGAGCCCGCAAAGGCCCCAGACGACTCGTCAATATCCCAAGGCCGACACTTTGTCACCTATCGGCCAAGCCTTATTTGCAAAGTAGATAGTCCAGCCCAATACTTTCGGGTGGCAGTTTCCTATCCGCGGCAACCAGCGCCACTGCCTTCAGATGCCGCCGTACCAGTCGTAGCCGCGGTCTTCCCAATATCCGCCCTTGCCGAGGCCCATCGAATTGAGGCCGTCGACAAGTTCGATTCGGTGCACGTATTTCGGCATCTTGTAGCCGAGCTGGCGTTCGACCCGGACGCGCAGTGGCGCGCCGTTCTCGACCGGCAACGCTTTCCCGTTCATGCCATAGGCGAGAATCGTCTGGGGATGCCGTGCGTCGACCAGGTCGATCGAGCCGTAATATTTGACCTCGCCCGACAGGCTTCGCTCGATCGTGTCGAGGCAGTGGAAAACGACATAACGTGCTTCAGGCTTCACCACCGCCTGGTCCAGAACCAGCGCCATCGGCACGCCGGTCCATTTGGCGATGCAGCTCCAGCCTTCGACGCAGTCATGCCGGGTGATCTGGGTGCGCGAGGGCATCGCCATCAGTTGCTCCCGCGACAGCGACAGCGGCCTTTCGACGAGCCCGACAACGTCGAGCCGCCAGTCGGCGAACTGATTGGACAGCAGGCCCTTGTAGACATCGTCGTCGGGCGCCGTCACGCCGTTCGGACGCTGCGGCTGGCGAATGTCCGCCTCGGAGAATTCCTGGGCAAGTGAGGCGCGGCCCGCGATTAGCCTTTGCGCGCGATAGGTCAGTCCATTGGCGCCTTCGAGCGCATTGCGCACGCCGTTGTCGCGGTCTTGCAGGAAGTCGAAGGCATCGCAGCCGGAAAGCGCTGCCCCCGAAATTCCGAGGGATGCGGCGGTCAGGAAGCGTCGGCGGCTTATCTGAAACTTTGGCATCTCAGGCACTCCCTTTGTCGGAATTGCCGCGCTCGGATGGATCCGTACGGTACCACCCGGTGATGATCGAGCGCAGTTCGTTGATTGGGCCTGCAGCCAGGATCATCAGCATGTGGACAATGAAGAAGCCGACGAGCAGCGCCATCGCAACGAAGTGGATGGTGCGGGCTGTCTGGCGCCCGCCAAGCATGTCGGCGAGGAAAGGAATCGCCGCGTTCATGCTCGGCGACATGGCGAGGCCGGTCAGGATCATCAGCGGCAGCAGCACGAACAGCACGCCGCCATAGGCAAGTTTCTGCAGCGTGTTGTAGTCGCGGCTGTGGTGGAACTTCAGTCTGGCGTGGTCGGCAATGTCTCTGGGCAGGCGACGTATGTCGTCCGCGCGAGGCACAAGATCGCGGCGCAGGTGGCCGCTGAGCGCGCTGGCGACAAGCCAGGCCAGCAGCGTTGCCGACAGGGCCCAGGCGAAGAAGAAGTGCACGACGCGGCCGGTCGCGAGGTCCTGTCCGGACGGGATCGTCGCCCATGCCGGAAAGGCGCGGGCGTCCAGATTATCAATGGGGCCTGAAAGGCCAAGGATGCCGGTGGTGTTGAATCGTTTGCCGAGGAGTTCGGTGTAACCTATTGGTCCATTTGAGCTATAGTCGGAGCCAATGACCAGAACGTCGTTGTCGAACTGGAAACCCGATTGCTTGCCGATGTAGAGCGCAGGATGGGCGTTGAAGATCTGCAGTCCGCTGAGCAGCAGGAAGAACAGCGACAGCGCCCAGACCCAGTGGGTCAGCCGCGTCCAGCGCGTTTGCCGATAGACCAGTTCGCTCTCCGGGCGATTGGACGTCGGCACCGGGTGCCCGTCCGATTGCTGCACGATACGCGATTGGCTTTCCATCTGGCCTGACCTCCAATGGCGCACGCGGCCTTGGCGGAAGCGCGCTGGTGTTGGTCAAACTACGCGTCCGGTCGGAGATAGGTTTCGGGGCCGCGATGATATTCGCGTGAGCCGGGCTCAGTTGGCCAAGGAGACCACCAGGTTGACCGCCGCGGCGACGATGATGGTGTTGAAGAAGAACGACAGGATCGAATGCAGCATCACGGCGCGGCGCATGTCCGTGGTGGAGATGTCGGTGTCCGCGGTCTGTGCGGTCATGCCGATGACAACGGCAAAGTAGAGAAAGTCCCAGCCGACCGGTCGGTCTGTTTCAGGAAAACCCAATCCACCTATGTGCTTACGTCCATGCGTTGATGCCGTGTCTGACGTGTCATCACCCTTCCAGAACAGGTGAGCATAGTGCAATGCAGCCATGGCGTGGATGGTGAACCACCCGAACGGCAGCGAAAGCAGCGAGAAGACCAAGGCAATCGGATTGGTCGCTTCCTTGGCGTTGATCAGCATGAACAGCGAGCCGACCGCCACCGCGACGATGCCGATGGTGACCAGGAAGATGATGCCCACCGGCTCGTCCGCGTCCTGGGCGCGGTGGCTGAGATAGGCGGCATCCAGTGCCGGCATCTGCCGCAGGATCAGCGCGATGTAGGCGACGAAGAAGACGTTTGCGCCGATGGCGAAAGCCAATGGCTGGCCGAACAACAGTGCGGCAACCAAAGCAGCAACGCCCAGGGCAGCGCTGATCAGGAACACGACATGGCGCTTGAATGGCTTCATGACGGCGGAGCCGCCTTCAGCGCGCGTCGCGCCATCTGGTCCAGAGCGCCAAGGAAACGTGAACGGTCCTGCGGCGCAAAGGATGCGTTGTAACCCTTGCTCTCGCCGGTCTCGCGCAGATGCTGCTTGAGGTCGCGCATGGCCACCGCCATGCCGATGGTCTCCGGCGTAAAGGGCCTGCCGGTCGGTCCCAGCACATGGGCGCCCAGCGCTACCGCCCTGGCGGCCAGCGGGATGTCGGCGGTGACGACGATGTCGTTGGCATGGGTATTGTCGACGATCCAGTCGTCGGCAGCATCCGCGCCTTTTGACACCACCACGTTGCGGATCATCGGATCGCGCGACGGCCTGAGGCCGCCATTGGAGACGAAGGTGACGATGAGGTCGAGCCGTTCGGCGACCTTCACCACCTCGTCCTTGACCGGGCAGGCGTCGGCATCGACGTAGATGATAGGCTTGCTGTCCATCGCACCACCTTGCATGCGCAAGGCTCAGGCAGGCAAGGGCCGGAGCATGTCGATATGGGGGATATCGTCTTCCAGATATTCCTCCGACACGGTCTCGAAGCCGAAGGACGCGTAGAACCTCTGGAGGTGGCTCTGCGCCGAAAGCGCGATCGGGCGCCCGGGAAACAGCCGCCCACAGGCGGCGATGGACTCGCGCATCAACATGCCGCCCAATTGCTTGCCGCGATGGTCGGGCGAAACCACGACCCGGCCGATATAGGCCGGGCCGTCGCTGTTGGTGGGGGCGATGATCCGCGTGCTTGCCAGCAATTCCTTGCCGGCAAGCAGCCTGAGGTGCAGTGCCTCGGGGTCCTTGCCGTCCAGTTCGGGAAACGCGCATTTCTGCTCGACGACGAAGACGTCGATGCGCATTTTCAGCATCGCATAGAGGTCGCGCGGAGACAGGTCGTCCAGGCCCCTGACGTCGACCTCGTATGCGACACCGCTCATCAATAAACCACGACGCTCCGGATGCTCTCGCCGGCATGCATCAGGTCAAAACCCTTGTTGATGTCCTCGAGCTTCAGCGTATGCGTGATCATCGGGTCGATCTGGATCTTGCCCTCCATGTACCAGTCGACGATCTTCGGCACGTCGGTGCGGCCGCGCGCGCCGCCGAAGGCGGTGCCCTTCCAGGTCCGGCCGGTGACCAACTGGAACGGCCGCGTCGCGATCTCCTGGCCGGCACCGGCGACGCCGATGACGATCGATTCGCCCCAGCCGCGATGGCTGGCCTCGAGCGCCTGGCGCATCACCTTGACGTTGCCGGTGCAGTCGAAGGTGTAGTCGGCGCCGCCGATCTGGTCGGCACCCCGCTTGGTCATGTTGACGAGATAGGGAACGATGTCGCCCTCGACCTCCTTCGGATTGACGAAGTGCGTCATGCCGAACTTTTCACCCCAGGCCTTGCGCTCATTGTTGAGGTCGACGCCGATGATCATGTCGGCACCCGCCAGGCGCAGGCCCTGCAGCACGTTGAGGCCGATGCCGCCGAGACCGAAAACGATGGCCGTCGCGCCGATCTCGACCTTGGCGGTGTTGATGACCGCACCGATGCCGGTGGTTACGCCGCAGCCGATGTAGCAGATCTTGTCGAACGGCGCGTCGGGGTTGACCTTGGCCAGCGCGATCTCGGGCAGCACGGTGAAATTCGAGAACGTCGAGCAGCCCATGTAGTGGAAGATCTTGTCCTTGCCGATCGAAAAGCGCGACGAACCGTCCGGCATCAGGCCCTGGCCTTGCGTCGAGCGGATCGCGGTGCACAGATTGGTTTTCCGCGACAGGCAGGACGGGCAGGAGCGGCATTCGGGCGTGTAGAGCGGGATGACGTGATCGCCCTTCTTGAGCGAGGTCACACCCTTGCCGACATCGACGACGACGCCAGCACCCTCATGGCCGAGGATCGCCGGAAAGATGCCTTCCGGATCGGCGCCCGACAGCGTGAATTCGTCGGTGTGGCAGATGCCGGTCGCCTTGATCTCGACCAGCACCTCGCCCTCGCGCGGCCCTTCGAGGTCCACCTCCATGATCTCGAGCGGCTTTCCGGCTCCGACGGCAACTGCGGCGCGGGTTTTCATGGCGATGTTCCTTCATGTAATTTCGGGGGCAAAAATCCGGCGGCAGCGTTTCAGGTTTTGGCCGGGCGATCAACCGGGAAGGTGACGCCGAACCGTGCTAAAGCGGCGTTCGGCATCGTCCTCCACAAGGCGTTTCCGGCGTGACCCCATGCGGGATGGACACGATGGCGCCCCTGGCCGAACATGCCGGCTGAAATCTTCCTTGCAAGGCAAACGATTCGATGTCGAGTGAACGGCTCCCGCGCGATCCCCTAAAGCGTGAAGCGCTAAAAGCAGAAGCAAAGCCAGAGGCTTCCGCAAGGACGTTCATTCACCTGCGCGTTCATTCCGCCTATTCTCTGCTCGAAGGCGCGTTGCCGCTCGGCAAGGTCGTCGGACATGCCGTGAAGGATGCCGCGCCGGCAATCGCAGTGGCCGACAGCAACAATTTGTTCGGCGCGCTGGAATTTGCTCAGAAGGCAACCAAGGACGGCGTGCAGCCGCTGGTCGGTTGCCAAGTCGACGTCGACTTCGCCGAGACTGCCGATTCCAGCCAGCGCGGACCCGTGTTCAAGCAGGCGCTGGACCTTCTCCCGATCGTACTGATCGCCGCCACCGAGGCAGGGTATGCCAACCTCGTGCGGCTTGTCAGCCGGCTCTATCTCGAAACGCCCAATGGCGAACCGGTGCATGCCAAGCTCGACTGGGTCGCCGGGCTGGCGGACGGCATCATCTGTCTGACCGGCGGGCCGCGGGGGCCGATCGGCACGGCGATCAGGAGCGATCACCAGGTCCTCGCCGAAGCCCGGCTTCTGGGCTTGCAGGCAATGTTCGGCGACCGGCTTTATGTCGAGCTGGAACGCGTGGCCGGCTACGATCGGGGTGTCGAGGCAGCGACCATCGAGCTGGCCTACCGTCACCGCCTGCCGCTGGTGGCGACAAACGAGGCTTTCTTCCCGACCCGCGCCGACTATGAGGCGCACGACGCGCTGATCGCCATCGCCGAGGGTTCGGTGGTTGCCGAAGACAACAGGCGCAGGCTGACCCCTGACAATTTCCTCAAGTCCCAGAAGGAGATGTCGGAGCTTTTTGCCGATCTGCCCGAAGCGATCGACAATACGGTCGAGATTGCCCGGCGCTGCTCGTATTATCCCAAGAACCGCAATCCGATCCTGCCGCGCTTCACCGGGGGCGACATTGCCGACGCCGACGCCGCCGTTGCAGCCGAAGCGGCCGAACTGACCCGGCAGGCCCATGACGGCCTTGCCATGCGGCTTGAATCGCGCGGCCTGGCCGAGGGCTATACGCCGGAGCAGTACAAGGAACGCCTGGAATACGAGCTCGGCATCATCGAGCGCATGAAATTCCCCGGCTACTTCCTGATCGTTGCGGACTTCATCAAGTGGGCGAAGGTGCAGGGCATTCCGGTCGGCCCGGGCCGCGGCTCGGGCGCGGGCTCGCTCGTCGCCTATGCGCTCACCATCACCGACGTCGATCCGCTGCGTTTTTCGCTGCTGTTCGAGCGCTTCCTCAACCCCGACCGCGTCTCGATGCCGGACTTCGACATCGACTTCTGCCAGGACCGGCGCGAAGAGGTCATCCGCTATGTCCAGGCCAAATACGGCCGCGACCAGGTTGGCCAGATCATCACCTTCGGAACGCTGCAGGCGCGCGCCGTGCTGCGCGACGTCGGACGGGTGCTGCAGATGCCCTACGGCCAGGTCGACAAGCTGTGCAAGATGGTGCCGCAGAACCCAGCCAACCCGGTGACGCTCGGCCAGGCCATCGAGGGCGAGCCGCGCTTTGCCGAAGAGGCCGAGCGCGAGCCGATCGTCCAGACGCTGCTCGACATGGCGCAGAAGCTCGAAGGGCTCTACCGCCACGCCTCGACGCACGCCGCCGGCATCGTCATCGGCGACCGCCCGCTGTCCGAACTGGTGCCGATGTACCGCGACCCGCGTTCGGACATGCCGGTCACCCAGTTCAACATGAAATATGTCGAGCAGGCCGGCCTGGTGAAGTTCGACTTCCTCGGCCTGAAGACGCTGACGGTGTTGCAGAAGGCGCTGCAGTTCATCAGCCGGCGCGGCGTCGACATCGACCTCGCGCTGATCCCGCTCGACGATCCGCTGACCTATGCCATGCTGTCGCGCGGCGAGACGGTCGGCATCTTCCAGGTTGAAAGTGCCGGCATGCGCAAGGCGCTGATCGGCATGAAGCCCGATCGCGTCGAGGACATCATCGCCTTGGTGGCGCTCTATCGCCCGGGCCCGATGGAGAACATCCCGACCTACAACGCCCGCAAGCACGGCGACGAGGAGATCGCCTCGATCCATCCGATGATCGACCATCTGGTGAAGGAGACCCAAGGGGTCATCGTCTACCAGGAACAGGTGATGCAGATCGCCCAGGAGCTGTCGGGCTATTCGCTCGGTGAAGCCGACCTTCTGCGCCGCGCCATGGGCAAGAAGATCCGCGCCGAGATGGACAAGCAGCGCGAGCGCTTCGTCACCGGTTCGATGGAAAAGGGCGTCTCCAAGCCCCAGTCCAATGCGATCTTCGATCTGCTTGCCAAGTTCGCCGACTACGGCTTCAACAAGTCGCACGCCGCAGCCTACGCCATTGTTTCCTACCAGACGGCGTATCTGAAGGCGCACTATCCGGTCGAGTTCCTCGCGGCCTCGATGACCTACGATATGTCGAACACCGACAAGCTCAACGACTTCCGCCAGGACGCCATGCGCCTCGGCATCGATGTCGTGCCGCCGTCCGTCATGACCAGTTTCCGCGACTTCGAGGTCGGCGAAAAGAAAATCTTCTATTCGCTGGCCGCCATCAAGGGCGTCGGCGAAGCGGCGGTCCAACATATCGTTGCCAAGCGGATGGAAAAGCCTTTCGCCAGCCTCGCCGATTTCTGCGAGCGCATCGATCCGAAGACCGTCGGCAAGCGTGTTTTCGAAAGCCTGATCATGGCCGGTGCGTTCGATTGCTTCGGCCACGATCGCGCGGCCTTGATGGCCGGCATTGAGCGCATGATGGGCCTCGCCTCGCTGGCGCACGAAAACGCCACGCTTGGCCAATCGGATATTTTCGGCAGCGCCTTTTCGGGTCAGGCGCCCGTGCTGCACCTGCCGCAGGCCGATGCATGGTTGCCGGCCGACCGTTTGCACCGAGAGTTCCAGGTCGTTGGTTTCTATCTCTCGGCGCATCCGCTCGACGAATACAAATCGGCGCTCGAAAAGATGCGCGTGCAGAACTGGACCGATTTCGCCGCAGCGGTGAAGCGTGGCGCCACAGCTGGCCGGCTTGCCGGCACGGTAACGACCAAGCAGGAGCGCAAGACCAAGACCGGCAACAAGATGGGCGTCGTCCAGTTCTCCGACGTCTCCGGCCAATATGAGTCGGTGCTGTTTTCGGAGGCGCTGGCGCAGTACCGCGACCTGCTCGAACCGGGCAAGTCGGTGGTCATCACCGTTGCCGCCGAAGATCGGCCCGAGGGCGTCAACCTGCGCATCCAGACGGTGCAGTCGCTGGAAGATGAGGCCAGCCGCGTGCAGAAGACATTGCGCATCTTCGTGCGCGACGCAGCACCGCTGAATATGCTCTCCAATCAGCTTACGACCCGCGGCGAAGGCGAGGTCAGTTTCATCGTGCTGAAAGGCGACGCCCAGGGCGAGATCGAGATCGAACTGCCCAACCGCTACCGCATCACGCCTTCGATCGCATCGGCCATGCGGGCGGTGCCTGGCGTGGTCGAGGTCGAACTGGTCTAGGTCACGCCTGCTGCCTACTGGTGCGCAAGATTGTAGCGCGTTGCGGCGAACAATCCCTGCTGGTATTCTAGGCGCCTCTCACCTGCAGTGCATGCCGCTTGCTGGGCTGTGCAAACCAGCCAGAACCGCTTTGAACGATTGCATCGGGGAAGCACCAGGCACTTGAGGCTTCGTCATGGACGAGAAGGCCGCCGCATCACAGCTTATGCAGATGGTGAACGGGTACCAGGTGTCCCAGGCGATCTGCGTTGCGGCAACGCTTGGCATTGCCGATCATCTGGCGTCGGGCGTCCGGTCCAGCGACGACCTGGCCGAAGCCACCTCTGCACATCCACAATCCCTCTACCGGCTTCTGCGCGCGCTGGCCTCCGTTGGCGTGCTGCATGAAGGCGACGCACGCCGGTTTTCACTCACCAGTCTTGGAGCGGGCCTGCGTTCCGATGTCGAGCATTCCGTCGCGCCTTGGGCGCGCATGGTCGGGCGATCCTACTACCGCGACGCCTGGAGCGAACTCCTGCACAGCGTGCGCACCGGCGAAAATGCCTTCGCCCATGCCCATGGGACAGGCGTCTGGCAGTATCGCATCGACCATCCCGAGGAATCCCTGATCTTCGACCGGGCGATGTCGTCCTTCGTGCCCGCTGTCGCTGCGGCGGTGCTGGCGGCATATGATTTCAGCAGGTTCGAGGTCGTCATGGATGTCGGCGGCGGGCAGGGCGCGCTGCTTGCCGCCATACTGTTACGCAACCCATTGCAGCGCGGAATCCTGTTCGATCAACCACAGGTGGTGGAAGGCGCGAGAGCTGTGCTGCAGACGGCGTCCGTGGCCGAACGCTGCCAGGTGGTCGGCGGCGACTTTTTCCTCGCAGTGCCCGAGGGGGCGGACGCCCATGTGATGAAATGGATCCTGCACGATTGGGACGACGAACGCTCGATTGCCGTCCTGAAATGCTGCCGCAGGGCGATCCGGCCTGACGGCAAGCTGCTCGTGCTGGACGCGGTGCTGGCCCCGCCAAATGAAGGTGCGAGGGCCAAGTTAGCCGATCTTAACATGCTGGCGGTGCCCGGCGGGCAGGAGCGAACCCGGGACGAGTTCGCAAGTCTCTACGTCGCCTCTGGTTTCCGTTTGACGAATGTCTTCGACGCCGGCCCACGCATCAGCCTCATCGAGGGTGAACCCGTCTAATATCCCTGTCTAACTTGAAGGTCGTCCGGGCGAGTAACTTCGCTTGACTTCAACGCCCGATGAATAGAGCCTGCTGCCAGCGGAAACGAGGCTAGCGGTCAAGATGAAGACCCTGTTGGGAGGTGTCTGCGCTACGGCTGTGCTTGTGGGAGGCATTCTCCAGGCACATGCCGCCGATCTTGTCGTGGCAATGCCGAATTGGCCTTCCGGACAGGCGGCTGCGAATATCATCAAGGCAGCGCTGGAGAAATCGCTCGGTCTCGAGGTCGACGTCGCCGAGATGGGGACGTTGATCGCGTTCTCCGGAATGGATGCGGGCACGGTCGATGTCTACCCGGAAGTCTGGCGCCCGAATTTCGATCCCTTGATCCAGAAATACGCCACCGACCGCGGCACCATCCATCTCAGCAGCCACGATGTATCGGCGACGCAGGGTTTGTGCGTCACGCAGAAGACCTATGACGAGCATGGCGTACGCGACGTTGTGGATCTGAAGGACCCTGCCAAGGCCAGGCTCTTCGATACCGACGGCGACGGCAAGGGCGAGATGTGGATCGGCGCGCGCGGCTGGCTGTCGACCGATGTCGAACGCATCCGTGCCAAGAGCTACGGCTATGCCGAAACCATGACGCTGCTGGAAATGCCAGAAGAAGTCGGCATGTCGGCGGTTGATGCGGCTGTCGCGACCGACAAGCCGATCGTCTTCTATTGCTACAGTCCACACCATGTCTTTCAGCTTCACCAGATCAAGCAGCTGAGCGAGCCGGCATTCGATCCAGCGAAATGGAAGGTGGTTTTGCAGGCCGACGATCCGCTCTGGCTGTCGAAGTCGGACGCGCCGGTGGCCTGGAAGCCGTCGAGCTTCAGCCTGGCTTATGCTTCCTCGCTGTCCAAGCGCCTGCCTGCGGTGGCCAGGTTCCTCGACAAGGTCGATTTCAACGCCGACGAAGTGACTGCCATGGGCTACGCGCTGGAAGTCGAGCGGCAGGATCCGGCGAAGTTTGCCGAGCAATGGGTGGCGACCCACGAAGAACGCGTCAAGGGATGGCTGCAGTGATGCCGGTCGAAACCTAAACAAGGGTGAGGTGCATGGCAGGGATGTCGCGTCTGCGCGGAAGGCTGGGTTGGGTCGCGGCCCTGTTCATGGCTGTGGGGCTCGGAGCGGCATTGGCGCAGGTAGGCCCGACGACGCAGATATTCGACCCGAAGACGCACAAATGGATCAACTACGACCGCAAGAAGGCGCGGCAGTATTACGCCGCCCACGGCCAGGTGCCTGATGCGTTTCGCCGACAGATCGTGACGTTCCGCACGGCGGAGAAGCCGGGAACGATCATCATAGATGGCAACCAGCACTTCCTCTATCTCGTGCTGCCCGGTCTCAAGGCCGTGCGCTACGGCATCGGTGTCGGTCGCGACGGCTTTGGCTGGGCCGGCATCGTGCGCGTCGGCCGCACCGCCGAATGGCCAACCTGGACGCCGCCGGCCGAGATGGTTGCGCGCGATCCGAACGCCGCCAAGTTTGCCGGCGGCATGCCGGGCGGTCCCGACAATCCGCTCGGCGCACGTGCGCTCTACCTCTACCAGGGCGACCAGGACACCATCTACCGCATCCATGGAACGCCGGAACCGTGGACGATCGGCCTCGACGTGTCGTCTGGTTGTATCCGCATGAACAATGACGACATTGTCGACCTGCATGCGCAGGTGCGGGTGGGCGCCAAGGTCGTGGTGCTGATGCAAGGGGCTGCGCTCTACAAGGGGGTGTGATCCCTCTCAACGACCAGACGCATGGAACGAGGGGACGAAATGCGAACGATCCATCTTGCCGCCACTGCCTTGCTGACCGGACTTGCTGCTGCCGGTTGCAGTTCCACCGCGCCAGAACCGCAGGACATGGCGCGAACCACCGTGCAGACAGCACCCGCCGACCTGCAACTCACCTGCGCCAGTGCTGCCGCAACCTCGGCTGGCGTCGACGCCGACAAGGTGTTGCCGGTCGGCTCGTCGCAACTGGACGCGACCAGGTACCAGGTCGAACTCAATGCGTCCGGCCAGCGCTATACCTGCGTCGTCGACAATATGGGCACGGTGACGTCGGTGCAGAAGGCGGCCTGAAAGGCGCTTCAGACGCCAAAGGCGCACTGCGGAAGCTAGTCGTCCAGCGGTTCCGGCGGGCGGGTGTTGCGGCCCTTGCCGAAGGTGTAGCCGGTCTCGACCGCTTGCCTGCCGAACTTGCCGCGCAACACGTCGATGGCACCTTCCGCCAGTGCGCGCTTGCGTGACTGGACATCGACCAGATCAGGCGGATCGGCGCGCTCGTCGTCCGACAGGTCGCTGACGCCGATGCCGAGAAGGCGGTATTTGGTGCCGTCGGTTTCCCTGGCCAGCAATTGCATGCCGGTCTGGAAGATGCGGTCGGCGAGCCTTGTCGGATCGGCAAGCTGCCGGTTGCGCGTCCTGAGCTTGAAATCCTGCGTCTTGAGCTTCAGCACCACCGTCCGGCCCGCGATACCTGCCTTTTTCAGCCGCGCCGACACCTTCTCCGACAGGGCGCGCAGCACCGGCACGAGGTCGGCCGGCGTCGCGAGATCGGTGTCGAAGGTCGTCTCCGCCGAGACGCTCTTGGCTTCGTGATCGGGCGACACCTGCCGGTCGTCCTGGCCACGCGACAGATGGTAGAGCCGGCTGCCCATCGTGCCGTAGCGCCGCATCAAGTCGCCACGATCCATGCGCTGGAGTTGGCCGATGCTGCGGATGCCATCGCGTTCGAGCGTCGCGGCAAAGGCCTTGCCGACGCCCCAGATCATCGTCACCGGCTGTTGCGCGAGGAAACCCAGGGCCTCTGCCGCGCCGATGACCGCAAAGCCGCGCGGCTTGCGGAAGTCGGAGGCGATCTTGGCCAGGAACTTGCAGTAGGACAGCCCGGCCGAGACGGTGATGCCGATTTCCTTTTCCACGGCCGCTGCGAATCGAGCGAGGACCAGAGCGGGGGGAAGCCCGTGCAGTCGCTCGGTGCCGTCGAGATCGAGAAACGCCTCGTCGATGGAGATCGGCTCGACCAGCGGCGTCAGTGCCTGCATCATCGCCCGCACCTCGCGGCCGACGCGGACGTATTTCTCCATGTCGGGCTTGACCACCACCGCCTCGGGGCAGGCCTCCAGCGCCTTGAACATCGGCATCGCCGAGCGCACCCCATGGATGCGGGCGATGTAGCATGCGGTCGAAACCACCCCGCGCTTGCCGCCGCCGATGATGACGGGCTTGTTCTTCAGGTCGGGGTTGTCGCGTTTTTCCACTGCCGCATAGAACGCGTCGCAGTCGATATGGGCGAGATGCAGTTCGTAGAGCTCCGCATGGCGCAACAGGCGAGGGCTGCCGCAGGCATGGCAGCGCGGGCCCGCGCCGCGCTGAAGGGCAAGGCAGTCGCGGCAGAAACCGTGGCTGGGATCGTTGACAGGCATTGCCTTCACTGCGAACATAAAGAGAACGAACGCGATTTTATGCCAGCCGCAGTGCCGCGACAAGGCTGTGCGACGGAGCTATCCATGTCCGATGCCATCTTGCCGCTGACGCCCGATCTGTGGCCGCAATTCGAAGACCTGTTCGGCAAGCAGGGCGCTTGCTACGGCTGCTGGTGCACCTATTTCAGGCTGCCGCCGGCGGCACGGCGGCAAAGCAGTCGCGAACGCAACAAGGATCACATCAAGGCGCGCATCGAGGCGGGGCCTCCGCCGGGCGTGCTTGCCTTCGATGCCGGCCAAGCAGTTGGCTGGATGCAGATCGGCCCGCGCGCCGATGTGCCCGAATTCAACAATGCCGGCAGGGGATCCACGCCGCTGGATCCCGATGATGCCGGCGACCCACGTGTCTGGGCGATCTCGTGCTTCTTCATCCGCAACAATGCGCGCGGCCAGGGACTGACTCACCAACTGGTCGACGCCGGCATCGATTTTGCGCGCCAGTCGGGTGCGCGGCTGCTGGAGGCGTGCCCGATGGACCAGTCGAAGGATTCGCGCTCGGTCGGTCTTTTTGTCGGCTCGACGCGGGTATTCGAGAAAGCCGGGTTTTCGCGAGCGGCCGAGCGCAAGCCCGGCCGACCCCTTATGCGCCTGGAGCTCTGAGCCGCTCAGCCGGAAAAGCCGCCGCTTTCGAGGAACGCCAGTTCCTGCTCGCTCGATTCGCGCCCGAGGATGGAGTTGCGGTGCGGGAAGCGGCCGAAACGAGCGACGATGTCGCGATGGCCGATGGCGTGCTTCAGGTAGTCGCCACCAAGGGCGGTCGACCGTTCGAGCGGGATGTCGTGGTCGGCCAACGTCTCGGAATGTGAGAACGGCAGGTAGAAGAACACCCGGATCGGCCCTTCTGTGGCGAGGTCGTGGCCGTCGGCTACCGCATTGCGCGCGAAATGGCGGGCGAGCGGATCGGTGGCATACATATGGCCGCTGCCGCGGAAACAGTTGCGCGGAAACTGGTCGAGCAGGATCATCAGCGCCAGTGCGCCTTCGGGGTCGCTCGCCCAGTGATCGCATTGGCGCTTGGCCGCGGCCATGTGCAGGTCGCCGAAACGGCTGCGGAACCGGTCGTCGAACATCTCGTCCTTGCGGAACCAGCCTTCGGGGCCGGCCTCACGCCAATAGGCGACGACTTCGGTTGCGCGCTGCCTGTCCACCATGATCAATTCCTTTCCGTTTGTTCGGTCGTCTTCCTGGCGATGACGCTCGCCGCTTCCTCGTTGAGTGCCTTGGCGGCGCGGCGCGGTGGCGTCAGCGGCGTCGGCACCGGACCGGGAATGTTGCCCTGCAGATAGTTGCGGCCGGACTGGATGTCACCTGCGAACTGCATCTCCAGTCGCGCCGCATCGCGACGGCGCACTTCTTCGATCACCTCGGCGACTTCGTCGGGATCCTCGCCGAGCTTTTCGAGCGTGGAACCGCCGAAAAGCAGCGCCGATTCGAATGTCTCGCGCAGCTGGAAATCGACGCCGGCGCGAATGAGCTCGATCGCGGTGCCCCGATCATAAGCCCGTGCCAGTACCGGTATCAGCGGGAATTCGGCCCTGAGATGTTCGGCGATGCGGACAGCAACATCCGCCTTGTCGACACAGATCAACACCGCACGTGCACGTCCGGCACCGGCAGCATGCAGGATGTCGAGCCTCGTGCCGTCGCCGTAATAGACCTTGAAGCCGAAATCGGCCGCCGCCTGGATCATCTCGACGTCGTTGTCGATGATCGAGACATCGACTCCGCGCAGCAGGAGCGGCTGGCTGGCGATCTGGCCGAAGCGTCCGAAGCCGATGACCAGCACCGTGCCGCTCAGTTCGGCAGCCACGTCGACATCTTCGAGCGACTGTTCGTCCTGTGGCGTGAGGCGGCGCAGCACCATGATCGCCAGGGGCGTCAGCACCATGGAGATGATGATGATGGCGGTGAGGATAGCGTTGGACTCGCCGTCGATGATGCCTACGGCGAGCGCCGACGAATAGAGCACGAAAGCGAACTCGCCGCCTTGCGCCATGATCACCGCGCGCTCGAGCGCCTCGCGATGCCCCGAGCGCAGGCAGCGCGCGACGACGTAGATGCCAATGCCTTTCGCCAGCATGTAGACGACGACGTAGAAGGCGATCATCTGCCAGTTGGCTGCGACCACCAGGAGGTCGAGCGACATGCCGACGGCGATGAAGAACATGCCGAGCAGGATGCCGCGGAAGGGCTCGACGTCGGCCTCGAGCTGGTGGCGGAAGGTCGATTCGGAAAGCAGCACGCCTGCGAGGAAGGCACCCATCGCCATGGAGAGCCCGCCAAGCTGCATGGCGAGCGCCGAGCCGAGCACCACCAGCAGGGCGGCGGCGGTCATCACCTCGCGGGCGCGCGAATCGGCAAGGATGCGGAACAGCGGATTGAGCAGATATCGGCCGGCGATCACCAGGCCGGTGATGGAGGCGATGCCGATGCCGATCTCGCTCAGCCGGCCGGCCCACCCGGTGTCGACTTCATTGCCCGAAACCGGCGCAAGGAAGGCAACGAGCGCCAGCAGCGGAACGATGGCGAGGTCTTCCAGCAGCAGGATCGACACCATCCGCTGGCCCTTGGGCGTCGACATCTCGCCGCGCTCTTCGAGCAATTGCATGACGATTGCCGTGGAGGTCAGAACGAAGCCGGCGCCGGCGACGAAGGACTGCGCAACCGAAAATCCTGTCGCCAGTCCGATGGAGGTCAAAAGTAACGCGCAAAGGCCCACCTGGAATGCGCCGAGGCCGAAGATCTCTCGCCGCAGGCCCCAAAGCCGCGACGGCTGCATCTCGAGCCCGATGATGAACAGGAACATCACCACGCCGAGCTCGGCGACATGCAGGATGGTTTCTGCCTCGGAGAACACGCCGATGCCGAAAGGGCCGATGATGACGCCGGCACTGAGATAGCCGAGTATCGAGCCAAGGCCGAGGCGCTTGAATATCGGAACGGCCACGACGCCCGCAGCCAGCAACGCCACAACCGGAATCAGGTCGACGCCCGTAGTCTCTGCCGCCATGCGCTCTGTCGATCCTTTGTTTGCGGCTGCCGGCCGCTTGAGGGGAAGCTCAAGATAGGTGGTTCGCACGCCGCCGAACAGCCCGCCTGACGGACCGAAATTTGCTGTAGGGATTTGCAGTCGGGCAGGGTGCGCGCGCTGGCCTCACAACCTGTCATTGCGTGTGACATGGCTTGACGCTAAGGCGGGTCCGGTTTCGACCAGCGGGTGGTTGAATTGCCGCCGGCATTTCCTGCCGGTTACGAGGAGAGGACTGACATGAACAAGATTCTGTTTGCCGTGATTGGTGTTGCTGCGCTTGGCCTTTCGGCCTGCTCGAAGGCGGCGCCGGAGTGCACCGCCGAAGTCATGGCCAAGAAGAGCCAGGAAGTGGGAACGGCGCTTCAGGAAGCGGTGACCAAGGATCCGGCCAAGGCTGCCGAACTGTCGGCCAAGGTGCAGGAAGTTGCGTCCAAGTACACTGGCGCCACCACTTCGGAAGAGGCCTGCAAGGCCTATGACGAACTGCTGACAGCCATCAAGGGCTGATTCTCGCGGCGAGAATCAAAAGGGCGGCGCCGATGGCGCCGCCCTTTTCGTTGGGGCAGGGGAATCAGTTCTTGGCGATGGCGCCGACGGCGGTGTCGTCGACGCGCGACAGCTTCATGCCGATCACCGGCACCAGTTGCTTGTCGACACGCACCGAAACTGTGACATGCATCGAGTTCTCGTCAGGCACGCGGGCCTGCATCACGCCGTTGAGCTGGTTACGGTTGAGCGACAGCACGACTTTTCTGCCATCGACGACGTTGCCGGAAACGATGTCCAGGCCCTTGCCCGCGGAGCCGTCGAGGAAGGTTCCGCGATAACTGCGTCCCTTCTGTTCGATGGTTGCCGACATCTTCTGGGTAAACACGCCGACGCGGCAGCCGCCGTCGAGCGACATCCCGACTTTCCCGTCCGGCGTCGAACCGGTGAAGCTGCAGGTGAACTTGGTGCCCTTGTATTTGCCGGCGACGATTTCGCCGGGTCCGACCCATTCGCCCTCGACCGATTTGAAGAATTTCTTATCGCGTTCGGGTGCCTTGGCGGGTTCGGCATGTGCGATGCCTGAGAGCGAAACCGCCATGGCGGGCAAAACGGCGGACAAAAACAAGCGCTTCATGGGCACACCCGACAGCAGGAAACTGGAACGACTAGCTGCCGGGACCATGGCGAAAAATGGTTAATGCTTCGTCTATTTGGCCTTGTCGGCACCCTTGTCCTTGGTTGCGAATGTGGTGAGTGCGGCAAGGAAATCGCCCATGCCGGGTCGCTTGACCGCAGCAAAGGGCAGAGGGCGCGCCGTCTCCATTGCGGCAATGCCGATGCGCGCGGTCATCATGCCGTTGACGATGCCTTCGCCGAGCTTTGCCGACAGCTTGGCGGCAAGTCCATGGCCCACAAGCTGCTGAACGAAACTGTCGCCGACGGCGATCGAGCCGGTAACGGCCAGATGGGCAAGTGCTGCGCGCGCCAGTCTGAAGAAGCCGAGCGTGCCCGGGCGGCCGCCATAGAGCTCCGCCAGCCGGCGGATCAGCCGGCCGGCTTCGAACACCACATAGGCGATGTCGACCAGCGCGCGCGGGCTGACAGCCGTGACAAGCGACACGCGCTTGGCCGCATCCAGGATGAGGATCTTTGCCTGTGCGTCGAGCGGCGTCAGGATTTCGGTCTCGGCAAGGCCCACCAGATCGCGGCCGTCGATCACTTCGCCGCGCAGATCCGCCAGGGCACGCCTGCCCGCAGCCGTTTCGGGCTTCGATGCCAGCAGGCTCGACAATTCGTCGACGACGCCGCGCGCTGCGCCGGGGTCATTGCGTTCGATGGCATCAGTCGCGCGGTTGCGCAGGCGCTCAACCGAGGCGAGCCGGAAAACCGACAAAAGCTCGCGAACGACTATGACGAGCAGCGCAACCGCGGCAATTGCGGCTGCACCTACCGCCAGCCAGCCGAGCCAGTCGGCCCTGGAAAACAGGTCGCGGATCAGCCTGTCGGTCCACAATCCGATGCCGAGCGAGACCAGGATGCCCGCCGCCGCGAGAAAGATTGCGCCGATGCGTGATTGGCGCCTGGGTGCAGTGGCAGGCGGCGGTTCGGCCACGGCAATGTCGGCCTCGTCAAAGACGTCGAATTCGGCCGGCGTGACGACGACCGACTCCTTGGCCAGCGCACGAGGTTTGCGCTCGGCGGCCTGCGGCGTCCTGGCCGCAGCGCTGTCCCGTGCATCGGCTTCGGGCTCGATGCGGAACGCGGCAGGCTTGCGAGGCGTGCTCATGCGAGGTGGTCTCCAATCAGGAACTGCAAGGCGCGATCGAGCCGGATGTGCGGCAGGGACAGCGTCACGCCTTCGGCGGTCCGTTCCAGCCTGGGCGGACGGAAACGCACGAAGCGGATCGTCGGATCGTTTGCGTCCTGGCGATGATTGGTGCCGAAATCCTGAAACACGACATCGGCTTTCTCCGGCAAGTCTCCGGGAAATATAGCTGTTTCCGTGCTACCGTCGAAACGCTCCTTGCCGATCGCCTCGCCCTCGATGGGTGTTCCAATGATGACGGGCAGCGTCTCGCGGCCTTGCTTGACCGTGCCTTCGCGCGTGGCGCGCACCGCAGCCAATGCCAGGACGTCGACTTCGGCACCTGAAAGGTTCGCCCGCGCCACGGCGCGGTCTGTCAGCCGCCGCACGATCGATTGCAGCCGGTCGTGGCTCTCATGATGCAGGTGGTCGGCCTTGGTCGCAGCGACCAGGATGCGGTCGATGCGTCGTGAAAACAGGTCGGTCAAGAGATTGCCGCGGCCGGGTCGAAAGCAGGCAAGGATCTCGGTCACCGCGCGCTCCAGGTCGGCGATGGCGCCAGGGCCGGCGTTCAGGGCCTGCATGGCGTCGATCAGCACGATCTGCCTGTCGAGCCGGGCGATATGTTCGCGGAAGAACGGCTTCACCACATGCGTCTTGTACGCCTCGTAGCGCCGCTCCATCATCGCATGCAGCGAGCCGGGGCGCGCCCGCTGGCCAAGGCCGGGCAGCGGCGCAAAGGTCAGCGCCGGCGAACCCTCGAGGTCGCCCGGCATCAGGAAGCGCCCGGGCGGCAGCGTCGACAGCGCGCGCTCGTCGTCCTTGCATGCCTTGAGGTAAGCGGAAAACGTCTCGGCCAGCCGCCGGGCCGTCATCTCGTCGGCGTCGGCTTCCGGCTTCACCGTGGCCGCAAGCCCGCGCCAGGCTTCCGACAGGTCGGCCCTGACAGGCAGCCGGGCGAGTTCGAATGCCTCGCGGGAAAAATCGTCGTAACTCTTGCCGAGCAGCGGCAGGTCGAGCAGCCATTCGCCGGGATAGTCGACCAGGTCGACAGACAATTTTCCAGCTGAAAACATGCGGTTCCAGCCGGAAGCTGACTCGAATTCTATGGTCAGCCTGAGCTCCGAGATGGCGCGGGTGGAATCTGGCCAGATGCGCTGGTCAACGAGGGCCGCGACATGATCCTCGTACTGGAAGCGCGGCACGGCGTCGTCGGGCTGCTGCTCGAGGAAAGCGCGCGAGATGCGCCCTGATTTCTGCGCCTCGAACAGGGGCAGGCGGCCACCATGGATCAGATTGTGCACGAAGGCGGTGATGAACACCGTCTTGCCGGCACGTGAAAGCCCTGTGACGCCAAGGCGCAAGGAAGGCGAAAACAGCCCCGTAGCGCGGCCGGAGAGCGTGTCCAGCGCGATGCGCGCCTCGTCGGTAAAGGTGGTCAGTGACGCCAATCGTCATCCCCCATGCGGTCGCGCCGGATATAGGTGCCACCTCCGGGATTTGAAATGGCGTCCGGCTTCAAAGATCGGCCGGCGTCAGGAAAGCTTCGAGGTAGCCTCGGCCCAGTTCGGCGCCGGTCAGCGCGCCTTCGAGCCGGATTACGGCGAGGCCGGAGGTCGGAAATCCGGTGTGCAGCGTATGCAGCGCGGTCTCCTCGCCGTCGCCCGACACGGCGATGGCCAGATCTTCCATCATCGGATTATGCCCGATGACGAGGATCGAGCCGTGCCGGCCGTTTTCGCGGATTTTGTCGAGATAGCCGGCGGCATCGGCACTGTAGAGGTCGTCGGTGAAGACCACGCGTCCGGTATCGGCATGGCCGGCCAGGCCTTCCAGCGTTTCCCGGGCGCGCCGGGCGTTGGAGCAGAGCGTCAGTTCGGGCACGTAGCCGCTGGCCCGCATCGCCGTTCCGGTGGCTTCAGCGTCGGCGATACCCGTGGCGTCGAGCGGTCGATCGAAATCCCTGACGCCGGGAAGTGCCCAGCCGGCCTTGGCGTGTCTGAGAAGGTAGAGCTTGCTCAAATGTTGCTCCCGGAGCCTCAAGCTCCTGACGAGCCTGCGCCAATTATCCCTTCAGGATGTAGCCAAGCGCCGGGCGCCTTGCAACCGGACGATGCCGGTCTGCGTTTCTTGGGGGGAGCGTTGCGCCGTTGCCACGCCGAATCGCCAGTTACATGTAGGTGCCAACTTTTCGCGGATTACGCTTGTGCGAGGGTTGGCCCGCGAATATATAGGCGCCAAAACGGGGTTGTTGGGTGAGTCGAATGAACGATACCGTTACACTTGGCTACGTGCCCTCCGAAGAGGAGCCGTTCATGAACGAACGGCAGAAGTCTTACTTCAGAGCAAAGTTGGTTGCCTGGAAGAACGACATCCTCCGCGAAGCTCGCGAAACCCTCGAAATACTCCAGCAGGAAAACGCCAACCATCCGGATCTTGCCGATCGTGCATCATCCGAGACGGACCGTGCCATCGAACTCAGGGCGCGCGACCGTCAACGCAAGTTGATCTCCAAGATCGACTCGGCGCTGCAGAGGATTGACGAGGGTACCTACGGCTATTGCGAGGAGACCGGCGAGCCGATCTCGCTGAAGCGACTGGACGCACGTCCGATCGCCACGCTGTCGATCGAAGCGCAGGAGCGCCACGAGCGCCGCGAAAAGGTTTATCGCGACGACTGATCGCGGGATACCAGAACAAGAAAAAGGCGGCTTCGGCCGCCTTTTTTCTTGTCTGATGCCGGCCGTGTTATCGTTTGTGGCTGGTCAGCTCGCCGAGCAGCTTCGCCATCTCGTCGTCAAGCGATGGATCGGCGGCCTTTGCCGGCTTGGCCTGCGGTTTGTCGTCAAGCGAGACTTCCAGCTCTTTCATCAGCGTCTCGTCGATTTCTTCGCCGCGCATTGGCGCGACTGCCGGGGCAGGTGACGATCGAACTGGAGGGGCGTAGCCCGCAGGAATGGCGGGCCTCGGCGCCGGACTGGGAGCAGCCGGTGCAGTCGGTGAGAGCGGTAGCCTGGGCGGTGCCTGCTTGACGGGAACTGGCGGCGTGGGCTGCTGCGGTCTGGCAGCCGGTGCCTGTGCCGGCCGCTGGACAGTTGGTTGCGCTGCTGCTTGGCGGGCCGGTTGGGCAGCTTGCTGTCCGGCTTCGGTGCCGGTCAGCGCCGGGCGGCGCGGTGCGGTCATCCGGATATCTGTTTCGATAACGACATCTGTCGGTCCGCCGATCAGGAGCAGATGTTCGATGTCGTCGCGGCGCACCAGGACAAGCCGCCTCTGGCTGTCGACGGCAGTCGCGTCCATGACGGCAAGGCGCGTCTTCCTGTTCCTGCCACCGGCAACGAAGGTACCGAAAGTCAGGCTGCGGATCAGCTTGACGATGACCAGCACGATGACAAGCAGTACCAGCGCAGCGAACGTCCACAGCACTGCTGCCGCATATCCGGGTCCCGCCACGCTATCCAGCCATTCGAACATATCTTTTCCCCGTCGCCGCGCCGGGGCGACACTAACGCCTTGCCGCCGCGCCCGGCAAGTTGCCATTCGCGTATTACAGCCACGTTTGAAGCTAAGCGCATGATCTTGCCTCAGGCTTGCACCGCCTTTTTGGGGCTGGGCCTTTTCCCGGTAAGGAGAATGTGATTCAACCGCTTCCGTACGAGGGAGCTGGAGAGACTCGCAGGGGCATGGCCAAGGAAACGCGCAACGACTTTTATCCGGTTCCGATCGTGGATCAGGCAGCGCGCCCCGACGCCATCACGCGGCTGATCATCTTTATCGTCGTGCTGACCGGCGCGGCCATCGTATTCGGTGTGTTCCGCGAACGCCTGGGCGATCCGTTCCTGCTTGGCATGCTTGGCGTGCTTGCGATGATCGGCGTCGGCTATCTCTTCGCCACCGCCATCGGCTTCATCCAGATTTCCCCGCGCTCGCCTGCCGACGGCCTGTCCAAGGCCTTCGTCGATTCGATGTCGCAAGGGCTGGTGGTGACTGACACCAAGGGTCGCGTGGTCTATGCCAACCGCGCCTATGCCGACATGACTGGAGCCACCACCGCATCGGACTTGAAAACGGTCGATGGCCTGTTGTCGGATGTGCCAGAGGCGTCGTCGACCATTTCCGAGTTGGCGTCGGGCCTGCGCGACGGCCAGGCGGGCGACGGCGAATTTCGGCTTGGTCAATCCGTTCGTCCAGGCGCTGCACCGGGCGCGCGCTGGTATCGCGTGCGGGCGCGTGCCTTCAGCATTCCAGGCCAACGCCAGCCGCTGAATGCCTGGCAGCTTGCCGATATTTCGCCGGAGCGGGCGGAGCAGGAACGCTTCTTCCTCGATCTCCAGCAGGCCATCGATCACCTCGACCACGCGCCGGCGGGTTTCTTCTCGGCGGACCAGGATGGCCGCATCACCTATGTCAATGCGACGCTGGCCGACTGGCTCGGCATCGATCTGGCGAGCTTCACGCCCGGCGCCATCAGCCTCGACGAAGTTGTCGCCGGCGACGGGATGGCGCTTGTCCGCTCCGTCAAGGCCGACCCGGGGACGACGCGCAATGCGGTGATCGACCTCGACCTCGCTACGGTGAACGGCGAAGCCTTGCCGGTTCGTTTCATGCACCGCGTCTCGGCGAGCCGCGAGGGCGTCAACGGGCCGACGCGCACCATCGTTCTCAACCGTACCCAGGGAGAGGACTCCTCCGCCCAGTTGCGCGCGTCGGAAGTACGCTTCACCCGCTTCTTCAATTCGACGCCCATGGCCATTGCAGGCGTCGACCAGGCTGGACGCATCCTGCGCACCAATGCGCCGTTCCTGTCGCTGTTCTCGTCGGTCGTCGACAGGGATGCGGTCGACCGGCGCGTGCGCCTCGACACCGTCATCCACGAGCGCGACCGCGCGGCATTTGCTGCGGCGCTCGAGCGCGCGCATCAGCGCCAGGCCGACATCGCGCCGATCGACACCGTGATGCCCGACAACGAGGAGCGCCACATGCGCTTCTACGTCAACGCTGTCGCCGACGGTTCGGACGCGGAGGGTGCTGAGGAAGCGGCGATCGTCTATGCCGTCGAGACGACCGAGCAGAAGGCGCTCGAGAGCCAGATGGCGCAGAGCCAGAAGATGCAGGCGGTGGGCCAACTCGCCGGCGGTATCGCCCACGACTTCAATAACGTGCTTACCGCCATCATCATGGCGTCGGACCTGCTTTTGACCAATCATCGGCCGTCGGATCCGTCCTTCCCCGACATCATGAACATCAAGCAGAACGCCAACCGCGCCGCCTCTCTGGTCAGGCAGCTTCTTGCATTCTCGCGCAAGCAGACGCTGCGTCCGGAAGTGCTCAACCTTACCGACGTGCTTGCCGACCTGCGCACGCTGCTTGCCCGCCTGGTCGGCAACGGCATCAAACTCAAGATCGACCATGGCCGCGACCTCTGGCCCATCCGGGCCGACATCGGCCAATTGGAGCAGGTCGTGGTCAATCTCGCGGTCAACGCGCGCGACGCCATGCCTGATGGCGGCGACCTGATGGTACGGACCAAGAATGTTCCGGTCGAAGATTGCAAGGCCTATGGCTACCGCGAACTGGTTCCGGCCGACTACGTGCTGGTCGAGGTCGAGGATACCGGTAGCGGCATCGCGCCCGAGGTGCTGAAGAAGATCTTCGAGCCGTTCTTCACCACCAAGGAGGTCGGCAAGGGCACGGGTCTCGGCTTGTCGATGGTCTATGGCATCATCAAGCAGACCGGCGGCTTCATCTATTGCGACTCCGAGGTCGGCAAGGGGACTGTGTTCCGCATCTTCCTGCCGCGGCACGTGGCCAAGGCGCAGCCGGCGGATGAAGTGAGGCCGGAGGCATCGGTTGCTGCAACGGCCAAGTCACAGGAAGCCGGGGCGGGCAACGTCGCCAAGGACCTGTCCGGCTCGGCCACGGTTCTGCTGGTCGAGGACGAGGATGCGGTGCGCATGGGTGGGGTGAGGGCGCTCACCTCGCGTGGCTACACCGTCCACGAGGCATCGTCGGGCGTCGAGGCTCTCGAGATATTCGACGAACTCAAGGGCCAGATCGACATCGTGGTATCCGACGTCGTCATGCCCGAGATGGACGGCCCGACGCTGCTCGGCGAGTTGCGCAAACGCCAGCCCGATATCAAGTTCGTCTTCGTTTCCGGCTATGCCGAGGACGCTTTCGCCAAGAACCTTCCAGCCGATGCGCAGTTCGGATTCTTGCCCAAGCCGTTCTCGCTCAAGCAACTGGCGACGGTCGTCAAAGAGGTGCTCGAGAGCTAGGCACCGCGTATCCAGTTCAGTTCTGCCCGAACTTCTATTAGCTTTCCCGTATGTGGTGTTCATGCCATCATGCCGGCAAGCGCGTCGTCGGGGGTGACCAATGCAGACTACGCCGCACAACGAAGCAAGGCGCGGTGACTACGCTGAAACGGTGCTATTGGCCGGCGATCCGCAGCGGTCGGAGTGGATTGCCGCAACTTTCCTAGAAGACGTCAGGTGCGTGAACCGGGTGCGCGGCGCCCTCGGCTACACCGGCAGGTTCCGTGGCGTTCCGATAAGCGTCCAGACCACCGGCATCGGCGCGCCATCGATGGCCATCTATGCGCACGAACTTCTGGAGACCTATGGCGCCAGGACTTTGATCCGCGTCGGCACATGCGGCGGGTTGGCCGAGCACGTCAGGCTGCGCAGCCTGGTCATCTCGCAATCGTCGAGCAATGACGGCGCCGTCAACCGGCAGCTGTTCGGCTTCTACAGCTACGCGCCGAGCGCCGACTTCGATCTTTTGCGCCGCGCGGCACAGCGCGCCACCGAGCTGGGTCTGGACCATCATGTCGGCCAGACCGCTTCGAGCGATGTTTTCTACCACCCCGATGTGCTTGGACGCTTTGCCGGGGTCCGCGCCCATGGCGCATTGGCGGTCGATATGGAGACCAGCCTGCTCTACACGGTCGCCGCCCGCTTCCATGCCAAGGCCCTGTCGATCTGCACCGTGGTGGACAGCCTCGTTACCGACGAGCAGACGGACACGTCCGAGCGGCAGGAGCTCTTCACCGACATGGTGAAGCTTGCCCTCGACGTTGCTATCCCGGCGGAGCCGGGTACGCCCCAGCGGTAGCGATGCCACCGGCCTGTGGTAGCATGGCTCCGGCCTTGTGAGTCGGCCAACTTTCCCGCGTCATCCCGATCTATGAATGGAGCCGCCGGCGCGCTGGCAAGTTCCGCGCAAGCGATGTTCCATACCCTGATGGGGAGTTCTGGTCTGAGTTCATTGCGTGTGTGCAATCGGACGAAGGGACAGCCGATGGAACAGTTTGTCGAGGAAAGCATGAAGAGGCGTCTGACCGAGCCGGTCGACATACTCACCGCAGTCAGCATCCTGAAATCGCACGGCTATTGGGGGGACGAACTGGTCCTAGCGATCACCAGGATATTCTACGTCGATCTTGACACTTACAACGAGGTGGTCGGCGCCGCCTGAAGCAGATCAAGCGGCGGGAAAATAAGTGCCGCGATGTTGCACCGCAGCATGGTGGGCTTGCTATTTCGAGCCAAATGATCCATATGCGGCGTCATAGGCGCTTGGGCCGGGCTTACGGCTTTCTCCCCAGAGAGACTGGTTGCGTCTGTTTTCTCCCTTTCCGGCAACGGAAGGCGGCGGAATAGACCCGCGGCATGAGGCCAGCGGGCACGACAGCGCAGCCGAGCGGACACGCGTCCGCCGCCTTGTCGTTTCACACGAGATTCGGGCCGGCAGATTGCGCCCTGCCGCCATTGTTGTTTGTGACGGGAAAGCCGTCGCACGAAAGAAGAAGATATTGACGAATGAAATCAATGCGGAGCTGAACGGCTTCGCCAAACTCGGCATTACCGGCGCGCTGCTCAAGGCCACCCAGATGGCCGGATTCACTGAGCCCAAGCCGATCCAGATCGAGTCGATCCCGGCGCAACTGGCCGGCCGCGACATCCTCGGCATCGCCCAGACCGGTTCCGGCAAGACCGCAGCCTTCTCGCTGCCGATCCTGCATAAGATCATGGCGCTCGGCACCAAGCGCCGGCCCAAGACGGCGCGTGCGCTGATCCTGGCGCCGACGCGCGAGCTCGCCGTGCAGATCGAAGACACCATCAAGATCCTCGCCAAGGGTGCGCATGTTTCGACCGCGCTGGTCCTCGGCGGCGTGTCGCGTTTCTCGCAGGTCAAGAAGATCGCTCCGGGCGTCGACGTGCTGATTGCCACGCCCGGCCGCCTGACCGACCTCGTCCGTGAAGGCGACCTCGTGTTGGCCGACACCCAGTGGCTGGTCCTCGACGAGGCCGACCGCATGCTCGACATGGGCTTCATCAACGACGTCAAGCGCATCGCCAAGGCGACCGCGCGCAACCGTCAGACCGCCCTGTTTTCGGCAACCATGCCGGCTGAGATCGCTGAATTGGCGCAGGGCCTGCTCAAGGATCCGATTCGCGTCGAAGTTGCGCCGCAGAGCACGACCGCGGCCGAAATCCGCCAGAGCATCATCCTTGCGCGCACCAAGCAGAAGCGTCAGATCCTGGCCAAGATGCTGGCCGATGACGCCATGACCTCGGTCCTGGTCTTCGCCCGCACCAAGCATGGCGCCGACCGTGTCGTGAAGGATCTGGATCGCGACGGCTTTCCCGCCGCCGTCATCCACGGCAACAAGTCGCAGAATGCGCGACAGGCCGCGCTCAACGGCTTCCGCGCCGGCAAGGTCCGCATCCTCGTTGCCACCGATATCGCAGCACGCGGCATCGACGTACCCGGCATCAGCCACGTCGTGAACTTCGACCTGCCTGACGAAGCCGAAAGCTACGTCCACCGTATCGGCCGTACCGGCCGTAATGGCGCCAACGGCGTTGCGGTCACGTTGGTCGATCCCTCGGAAAACTCGAAGCTGAGGCAGGTCGAGCGCATCATCCGCATGAAGCTGACGATTGATGCCGACCATCTTGGCGAACCGGATCCGGCACGTCCGGCCGGCGAGCCGCGCAGCTTCGTGCCGGCCAACGACCGCGGTGATCGCGAGGAACGCCGGCCCAGCGGTCAGCGCCCGCGCGGAAACAATGGCGGCAAGCCGAAGGGCGATCGTCCGAATGGAAATGCACCCAAGGGTGGCAAGCGCCGCTTCGGCGCGCGCAAGCCGAACACGCGCGCAGCATAAGCTGTGCAGCAGATCGGGCCTGCCTGGTCCATTTGCTGATGTGGCATGAATAGGTTAGGGCGGTCGGGGCGGTGCTTCGGCCGCCCTTTCGTTTGAGGGGTCTGCATGGCCGGGATAGCGACGCTCGCAATCGCCTATGTGCTGTCGCAGTTCTACCGCTCGTTCATGGCCGTGCTGACGCCGGCGCTCACCGCCGATCTCGGCGCCACCAAGGCGCAATTGTCCTTCGCCTCGGGAGCCTTCTTCATCGCTTTCGCCCTGGCGCAATTTGCCATCGGCGTTTCGCTCGATCGCTTTGGTCCGCGGCGCACGGCCTCGACGCTGCTTTTGTTCGGTGGCGGGGGCGGCGCGCTGTTTTTTGCCTCGGCCACTGCGCCCTGGATGGTGATTGCCGCGATGGCGATGATCGGCATCGGCTGCGCCCCGGTGTTGATGTCGTCGCTGTTCATCTTCGCCCGCACATTTTCGATCGCGCGTTTTGCCGTGCTTGCCTCGTGGATGGTCGCATTCGGCACTGCCGGCAACGTCATCGGTGCCGCGCCGCTGGCCCAGGCCGCCGAGGCATTCGGCTGGCGGCCAGTCATGGCCGGGCTCGGGGTCATCACCATGTTGGCTGCCCTCGCGGTGCTGGCGCTGGTACGGGACCCGAAATCGCCTGATGGCGTGGACGGCGATGCCACTGGCTTTGGCGGCTATCTCGCACTGTTGCGCATGCGGGTCCTGTGGCCGATCATCCCGCTCACCGCGATCAATTATGCGCCGACAACCGGCATCAGGGGCCTGTGGTCAGGGCCCTATCTCGTCGATGTCTATGGCGCGGATGCTTTGATGATCGGGCAGGTGACGTTTTTCATGGCCTTGGCCATGGTCGCTGGCGCCTTCGTCTATGGTCCCCTCGACACGATGTTCCGTACCAGGAAGTGGGTTGCGGTGGTTGGAAATACCATTGGCCTCGCGGCGATCCTCTATCTCGCGCTCAATGTCGTATCCGATCTGACCACCGTTACGGTCGTCTTCGTCATCATCGGCCTGACCGGCGGCAGCTATGGCCTGCTGATGGCGCACGCGCGCGCCTTCCTGCCGCCGCATCTGATCGGACGCGGCGTGACACTGATGAACTTCTTCTCCATTGGCGGCGTGGGCGCAATGCAGTTTGCAACCGGTGCCGTGGTCACGGCAAGTGCCGTGCCGGGCGATCCGACGGCGTCATATCAGGCGCTGTTCTGGTTCTACGTTGTGATGCTCGGGGCTGCGATTGTCGTCTACCTCTGGGCGCGTGACGCCAAACCCGAAGCTGCCGCCGAAGCTGAGCTTCAGTCGTAGCTTGATCGTCTGAGATAGATGAGAGGCACTCTCTTCCATCGCGTGGAGGCACGCAGCGCCATCTCGCGAAAAGGCCGCGGCAGCAGGAAAAGCAGCTTCATGCCCCATGTCAGGCGCCGCGGGAACGTAACCTCGAAGCCGCTCTTGCGCATTGCCTTGCAGATCCGCTCGGCTGCAGCGTCGACTGCCATCATCGCCGGCATGGAGAACGCGCTTTTCTCCGTCAGCGGCGTGGCGACGAAACCCGGGTTCATCACCTGCGTGCGGATGTTCATCTTGTCGAAGTCGAACTTCAGCGCCTCGGCGATGATGTTCACCGCAGCCTTGGTGGCGCCATAGGCAGCCGTGGTTGGCCAGCCGAAATAGGCGCTGATCGATCCCATGATCACGACGTGCCCGCGACCGCGGTTGCGCATGCGCTCAACAACCGGCACCAGGCCGTTGAGGACGCCAAAGACGTTGACCGCAAAGCTCTGGCGGAAGGTCTCCAATCGAAGATTGTCGCCGGTCACCGGCATGTAGGCGCCGGCGTTGAAGATGGCCAGCACGATCGGTCCTGCCTGTGCCTCGATCGCTGCCACGGCGGCGGCCATGCCGGCCTCGTCGGTTACGTCGGACGGAAAGGACAGGACCCGGCCGGTCATGCCCTGGGTCTCTTCGATCAGCGTGTCGATCGGATCGTTGGGGCGTACGGTCACGGCGACCGTGTAGCCCTCCTTGGCCAGCAGGCGCGCGACCGAACGACCGATTCCGGTGCTGCCACCGGTGATCCATGCGACCCCATCGCGCGGGTCCGCCCGATATGTGCTCACCCCATCCCCCTAGAAACTGCCTGCTGATGCTCTAGCGAGGCGGCGCGTCGATGGGAAGTCCGTTTTGCCCTGAGCCGCCCTCCTATGCCAATTGCCGTCATATTGCAGGGTTGCGTCCCGTTTGACGCCAAGATGCAATGGGCCAGAGAATTTCATCCCTTGAAAGCGCGGCCTCACATTTCTAGGGTTCGTCGGCGAATTAGGAAGGAATCTTCATGCGCTCGGTGATCGATGCCATCGGCAACACGCCTTTGATCCGGCTCAAGCGGGCCTCGGAGGAAACGGGTTGCGAAATCCTCGGCAAGGCCGAGTTCATGAACCCCGGCCAGTCGGTCAAGGATCGCGCCGGTCTGTTCATCATCCGTGACGCCGAGCAGCGCGGCCTGCTCCGGCCCGGCGGGGTGATCGTCGAAGGTACTGCTGGCAATACCGGCATCGGTCTGACCGTCGTCGCCAAGGCACTCGGCTACCGCACGGTGATCGTCATTCCCGACACCCAGAGCCAGGAAAAAAAGGACGCCCTTCGCTTGCTCGGCGCCGAACTGATCGAGGTTCCTGCCGTTCCCTACAAGAACCCGAACAACTACGTGAAGGTTTCCGGCCGGCTTGCCGAACAATTGGCCAGGTCCGATCCCAATGGGGCGATCTGGGCCAACCAGTTCGACAATGTCGCCAACCGTGAAGGCCACATCCGCACGACGGCGGAAGAGATCTGGCAGCAGACCGGCGGCAAGGTTGACGGGTTCGTTTCGGCAGTCGGCACCGGCGGCACGTTGGCCGGCGTGGCTATCGGCCTCAAGGCCAAGCGCGATGCGGTTAAGATCGCGCTCGCCGATCCGCTGGGCGCATCCCTGTACAGCTACTACACGACAGGCGAACTGAAGGCCGAGGGCAGTTCGATCACCGAAGGCATCGGCCAGGGGCGCATCACCGCCAATCTCGACGGCTTCTCGCCGGACTTCTCCTTCCAGATCCCCGACGAAGAGGCGCTGCCCATCGTTTTCAACCTGATCCAGGAAGAGGGCATCTGCGTCGGCGGCTCCACAGGCATCAACATCGCCGGCGCGATGCGCCTGGCGCGGGAACTCGGACCCGGCCATACCATCGTGACCGTACTTGCGGATTTCGGCACGCGTTATCAATCCAAGCTGTTCAATCCGGATTTCCTGCGCAGCAAGAACCTGCCCGTGCCCGATTGGATGGAGAGCGAGCCCAACATCGCGGTTCCGTTCGAGGTGGCATGATGGCATTTTCGACCCAGGCGGTCTTTCGCGACGATGCATATCTGCGCGAGACCGAGGCGACCGTGGTCGGCGTCAACGACCGTGGCGGCATCATTCTCGACCGGACCATCTTTTATGCCACGTCGGGCGGCCAGCCCGGCGATACCGGTCTTTTGACGCGCGGCGACGGCAGCAACATCTCGGTTGCTGCCACGATTACCGGCGAGACCAAGGACGAGATCATCCATGTTCCGGGGCTGGAGCAGGCCGTGCCGGAAATCGGCGAACGCCTGAAGCTTTCGATCGACTGGCCGCGCCGGCACCTTTTGATGCGCATGCACGCCGCCTGCCATCTGCTGACCGTGGTGTGCCCATATCCGATAACCGGGGCGTCGGTCAGCGAGGAGGACTCGCGCGTCGACTTCGACATTCCCGACGCCGGCTTCACCAAGGAAGACGTTACATCCCAGATGATGGAACTCGTCCGCGCCAACCACCCGATCTACAACAGGTGGATCTCCGATGACGAACTCGCGGCAAATCCGACGCTGGTGAAGTCGAAGAACGTTCGGCCGCCTTCCGGCACCGGCAAGATCAGGCTGGTCTGCATCGGTGACAACGCCTCGATCGACAGCCAGCCCTGCGGCGGAACCCATGTTGCCGGCACGGCCGAAATCGGCGAGATCCATATCGGCAAGATCGAAAAGAAGGGGCGCGAGAACCGCCGCTTCCGCATCCGCTTCGGCGCGATGCCTTCCAACTGAACCGGAGACTGCCATGAGCGACAAAAGCGCTTTCGTCATCGATGCGGATTGGCTGGAAAAGCGGCTGGGCACGCCCGGACTGTCGATCGTCGACGCCTCCTGGTACATGCCGGCGCAGAAACGCGATGCGCGGGCCGAATACGATGCCGTCCACATCCCGGGGGCGGTGTTCTTCGACCAGGACCTGGTCGTCGATCCGGATTCGACCTTGCCGCATACGCTGCCATCGCCATCCCTTTTCGCCCGCTTTGCCGGTTCGATGGGCATTTCGGCTGACGACACCATCGTGGTCTACGACGGACCCGGTTTCATGGCCGCGCCGCGCGTCTGGTGGATGTTCCGCATCATGGGCGTGTTCCAGGTCTATATCCTGGACGGCGGTTTCGAGCGCTGGAAGGCTGCAGGCCGGCCGGTGACCGCCGAGCCGACCAAGACCGCTCCGGGCGTCTTCCACGTCGACTATGACGCGTCCAAGGTCGTTTCGCTCGCCGAGATGCGCAAGATCGTCGACACCGGCAGCGCCCAGGTCGCCGATGCGCGTTCCGCGGGACGTTTCGAGGGCACCGACCCGGAGCCGCGGGCTGGCCTGCGCTCGGGCCATATGCCGGGCGCTCGCAGCGTACCTTCGGGGACGCTGTCCGAGAACGGCGAACTGTTGCCGCTCGACCGCCTGCAGGCGACGCTCGAAGCGGCTGGCATCGACCTGTCCAAGCCGGTGGTCACGTCCTGCGGTTCTGGCGTCACGGCTGCCGTCATCGCGCTTGCGCTGCAATCGCTCGGCCATGGCGACGTCAGGCTTTACGACGGCTCGTGGACCGAGTGGGGCGGCATGTCCGACACGCCTGTGGTGACGGGAAAAGCATGAACATGGCCGCGGACCGCAGCGAGAATATCGAGGTCACGGTCACGTTTCTGGAGATGCACGTGCCGCCGGCCTACACGCCGCCGCTGCCGGTCAATCGCCAGATAGCGCTGCTCAGGACCCGAAACATACCGCTGCATTACTACCGCTATCTCGCCGATCGGGTCGGCCGCAAATGGCATTGGGTCAACATCCTCCGGCTCGATGACGAAGAACTTGCCGCCGGGCTGCATCGCGAGGACCGCGACATTCGCGTGCTCTATCTCGATGGCGCGCCGGCCGGCTTCCTCGATCTCAAGCCGCATCTGCCCGACGAGGTCGAACTCGCCTATTTCGGCATGATGGACCATGCCATGGGGCAGGGCATCGGACGCTGGTTCCTTGGTGCCGCGATCGCTGCCGCGTGGTCATATCGCCCGAACAAGGTGACGGTGCAGACCTGCACGCTCGACCATCCGGCAGCTCTTCCGCTCTACCAGAAGATGGGTTTTTCGCCGGTCGCGCAGAAGACCGAGACGGTGCGGACCATGACCTTTGCCGAACGTTCGGCGAGCGTCATGCGGCCGTGAACGCATACAACCCAGGCTGAACCGTCCGTTCATCGCTTCTTCAGGTTGCTTCTGGCATTTTCCAGCCCATCGGATCTGACCATCTGGTCGACGTGCAAGGAGAATTGAAGATGTTGAACCGCCGTACGCTTGCTGCCGCGCTGATCGCCGTGCTTGCCGCGCCTTCTCTCGCTGCCGCGCAGGCGACGACGCCTTCGGCGTCGCAGATCGAGCGCCAGCTTCAGGCAGCGCCGACCACGAAGCTCAGGCCCAACCAGCGCGTGACCGTGCGCGAATTCAAGCGCCGCCCCGATCTGCGCCGCATGGCCCCGTCGATCGACATCCAGTCGATCAACTTCGCCTTCGGCTCGGCCGAGGTCCCATACTCGCAATATGGCAAGGTGGAAAACATCGCCAATGCGCTCGAGCGCATTCTGCGCCGCGACCCCGGTGCCCGCGTGCTGATCGAGGGGCACACCGATGCCGTCGGTTCGTTTGCGTCGAACCAGGCGCTGTCCGAGCGTCGCGCCGCATCTCTGAAGCAGACGCTGGTGCGTGAGTTCGGCATTCCGCGCTATGCCCTGGAGACGGTGGGGTATGGCGAGGAGTTCCTGCTGGTGCCGACCCAGAACGAGAACTGGCGCAACCGCCGCGTCACGCTGCGCCGCTACGACGCCTTCATCCGCTAGCACTTGCTAGGACAGTTCGATGAGCCCGGTTCGCGAGAGCCGGGCTTTTTCGTTCTCGGACTGTTGGCGCGTTGGCAGCGTAAATCGGGTGGGCACGACGGTTTAGGCACCATAGGTTGCGGCCGATGTCCAATGAGGATTGCCGCCGTGACCATCCGTTTCCAGGCTCTTCCTACCGATGCGGTGCGCGCGCTTCAGCGTGGCGCGCCCGATGCATATGGCATGAAACCCGAACGCAAGATTTCGGACGGCGACGGCGTGCCGTGCCGCCATTGCCTCAGCAATGTGGGCGAGGGCGAGGCCTATCTCGTGCTTGCCTACCGGCCGTTCCCCGGGTTGCAGCCCTATGCCGAAACCGGCCCGATCTTCCTGCATGCCGAGGCGTGTACGCGGGCGGAAGAGACCGACGAACTGCCGGAGCTTTTCACCCGGACGCGGGACTACATCCTGCGCGGCTACAGCAGTGACGACCGCATCGTCTACGGCACCGGCGCGGTGACGCCGACGCCCGAGATCGTCGGCAAGGCCGCAGAATTGCTTGCGCGGCCGGACGTCGCCTATGTCCACATGCGCTCGGCACGCAACAATTGTTATCAATGCCGGATCGAGTTGGTAGGCACATTCGACGCAGATGCCTGACCGAGTGCCATGAAAAAAAGCCCGCCGCATTGCTGCGACGGGCTTCGGATCATGATGGCGAACGCGCTTAGTTGAACTTGTACTTGGCGCCGACGCGGACAGTGTGGAAAACTGGCACCGTCTCGTAGACGCCGCCGCTGCCGTAGTCCTGGCCCTCAAACTTGGAGTAGCGGTACTCCAGGTTCACGGCGACGTTGCTGGACACTGCGGTTTCGAGACCGCCACCGACTGAGAAGCCGTCGACGCTCCAATCGAAGCTGTCGGTGAGGCCACCGCCGGACATCTCTTCCTTCACATGCTGCCGGCTGTAGCCGCCGAGCACATAAGCGAGGGTCGATTCGTTGAGTTTCGTACCGACGCGTGCGAGCACGTCGAACCCATAGTCCGCCTTGCCCTTGTAGCTTCCGGATGGATCCTCTTGCAGGACCGTGGTCATGCCGGAGTAGCGGCCACCGATCTGGATACCTGCGACCCAGGTGTCGTTGAACTCGTGGTCGTAGCCGACGCTGAGTTCGCCGAAGATGCCGTCGCCGCCGAAGCCGTTGAACTCGCCGCCGCCGATGTGGATCTCGTCAGCAATGGCGCCTGCGCCCAGGGCACCACCGACATAGAATCCGGTCCAACTATAGGCCGGTGCGGAGAACGAGGCGCTGCCACCATTGTGGGCGCCGAGGCGGTAGTTGGCGCCGATGCTGAAAGTGTGAGTGGATGTCTCGGCATCAAGGCCTCCGACCCCAATGAACGGTTCGGTGCCGTAGTTGGCGTAGCGGTACTCGCTCTTCAGGGTCCAGTTGGCGGCAATCGCCGTCTCCACACCCAAACCGAGGACATATCCGTCACGGTCGCTGTCAAGGTCGAAGCCTGCCGGGGCGCCGGGGAGATCCGCGTCGATATGCTGCCAGCTATAGCCGCCAAGCACATAGCCCAGCGTGGTGGGCGTCAGCAGGTAACCTGCTCGCGCGCCGATGTCGAAGCCATAGTTGTTGGTGATCTTGGCTTCGTCCCCGCCTTGCTCCATCGAAAGACCGATGTTGCCGAATCGTGCGTCCGCGAAGGCGCCGATCAGGACGCGCTCTGAGAGCATGTAGTCGTAGCCGACGGTCACTTCGCCAAAGACGCCACCGCCTCCAACATCAGGCAAGCTGAACGGAGCTCCAGAAATTTCCAGGCCATGCTTGACCGCCCCGACACCGCCGCCGAAGCCGACATAGATGCCGCTCCAGTTGAAGGCCGCCGGCGATTCTGCCGACACTGCATCCGCAGCATGCGATGCCGAGTTGATTGCAGCAGCCGAAGCGGCCCCCAGCAGGAGTGCTGCGAAAGTCTTTCCAAAGTGCATTACATTACCCCACTACCAATAATCGGCTATATGGCACGTTGGGGCTGTCTATGCTGCAACTAATTTGTCACACTGAGAGATTAGCGAGTGGTGCACCCGAGAATTCGCATTGAATAGGCAAAGTCGAGCGAAGATAGGCGAACTCGAAAGCAAGTTGAGCCCGCCGCACCAATAGAGCGGGCCCGACGGACTACTCCAGGCGAATCACGCGGCCAGTGCCGACTTTGCTTCAGTCACCTCGTAGCCGAGCGCTTCGGCGACCGCGCGGTTGGTGATCCGGCCGCGGTGGATGTTCAACCCGTTGCGCAGATGCGGCTCGTCGGCAATGGCCTTGAGCCCGCGGTCGGCGAGCGCCAGGCCATAGTGCAGCGTGGCGTTGTTGAGCGCGTGGGCCGAAGTCACGGGCACCGCCCCCGGCATGTTGGCGACGCAGTAATGGATGATGCCGTCGACCTCGTAGGTCGGGTCGGCATGGGTGGTCGCATGCGAGGTCTCGAAGCAGCCACCCTGGTCGATGGCGACATCGACGAGGACAGCACCCTTCTTCATGCCCGACAGCATCTCGCGGCTGACCAGCTTTGGCGCGGCGGCACCGGGAATGAGCACCGCACCAATGATGAGATCGGCCGAGAAGCACTCTTCCTCGAGCGCTTCGACCGTCGAATAGCGCGTGTGGACACGTCCGCCGAAAATGTCGTCGAGCTGGCGCAGGCGCGGGATCGATCGGTCGATGATGCTGACGTCGGCGCCGAGACCGGCGGCCATGCGCGCGGCATGAAGGCCGACCACGCCCCCGCCGATGACCGCGACCTTGCCCGGAAGCACACCGGGCACGCCTCCGAGCAGCACGCCGCGACCGCCATAGGCTTTTTGCAGCGCTGTCGCTCCCGCCTGGATCGCCAGTCGCCCGGCGACTTCCGACATCGGCGCCAGCAGCGGCAGGCCGCCGCGCTCGTCGGTGACCGTTTCATAGGCAACCGCAGTCACGCCGGAGGCCATCAGGCCTTTGGTCTGATCCGGATCCGGCGCGAGGTGGAGATAGGTGTAGAGGATCTGGCTGTCGCGCAGTTGCACCCATTCATGCGGCTGCGGCTCCTTGACCTTGACGATCATGTCGGAGCGCGTGAACACTTCCTCGGCGGTCTTGGCGATCTGGGCGCCTGCGGCGCGGTAGGCATTGTCGTCGGCGCCGATGCCTGCACCGGCGCCGGTCTCGACCAGCACTTCTTGGCCGTGAGCGACATACTCACGTACCGAGCCGGGAGTGAGCCCGACGCGGTACTCGTGGTTTTTGATTTCCTTCGGACAACCTACGCGCATTTTATGCTCCTCCGCAGCCGTTTCGGCCATTGTTCTTTATTGACGAAGTCAATCACGAATCGTTCCGAATATGTTTGCGAAATGAGTTGCGCGTAAAGGTTGAGATCGATAATCCTTGCATAAATAGGCATCATTCTCGAAGGAAATTCGAAAAATGCCGTTGGACAGGATCGATATCGCCATTCTGGATGCCTTGCAGAAGGATGGGCGCCTGCCCAATGCTGCGCTTGCCGAGAAGGTCGGCCTCTCGCAATCCGCCTGTTCCCGTCGCCTCGATAACCTCGAAAAGTCGGGCGTCATCGCTGGTTATCACGCGCGGCTTTCCAACACGGCCCTCGGTCACCAGATGACGGTGATCGTGCATATCTCGCTGTCCGGGCAGTTCGAAAAGACGCTGTCCGACTTCGAGGTGGCGGTGAAGCGCTGCCCCAATATCCTGTCCTGCCATCTGATGTCGGGCGAATACGACTACATCCTGCGCATCGCTGCCCGCGACCTGCCGGACTATGAACGTATTCACAAGGAATGGCTCTCGGCGATGCCGCACGTCACCAAGATCAACTCGTCCTTCGCCCTGCGCGAGATCGTCGACCGCACCGTCATGGGCATCCGGCCGGACCTGGCCTGACGGGTTGGAGCGGCAGTCGGCCGAAGCGCTGGCATCCGCTGGCTCAATCCATTTCCCGAAGCTTGTCGCGGGGCTGTCACGCGACTCGGCTGGACTCGGGCGAATTTTGGCGCAAGATTTGATCTTTCGGACGCCGGCTAAATACTGTCAGTTCATTTCCCTGGAGAATGAAAATGTCCAACATGCTTCACCCCATATCTCGCCGTTCCTTTCTCGCGGGTTCCGCCGCGGCGAGCGCGCTTGTGATGTTGCACCCGTTCTCGGCGCGCGCCCAGGCCAGCCAGGCGCATTTGCGCATCATGGAAACCACCGATCTGCACGTCCACGTGTTTCCCTACGACTACTACGCCGACAAGCCGAACGACACGATGGGCGTCGCCCGCACCGCATCGATCATCGATGCCATCCGCGCCGAAGCCAGCAACTCGATCCTGGTCGACAATGGCGATTTCCTGCAGGGCAATCCGATGGGCGACTACATGGCCTATCAGCGCGGCATGAAGGATGGCGACGTTCATCCCATCATCAAGGCGATGAATACGCTGGGCTATGATTGCTCGACACTCGGCAATCACGAGTTCAACTACGGCCTCGACTACATGTTCAAGGTGCTGGCCGGAGCGAACTTCCCCGTCGTCTGCGCCAACCTGACCAAGGGCCAACTCGCCGCCGATGCCGCCAAGGACGAGCTGTTCCTCAAGCCTTACGTGATCCTGGACAAGAAGGTGAAGGACGGCGCCGGCGCCGAGTACCCGATACGCATCGGCCTGATCGGCTTCGTGCCGCCGCAGGTGATGACCTGGGATTCCCGGCATCTCAACGGCAAGGCGATGACCCGCGACATCGTCAAGGCGGCCGAGGCCTGGGTGCCGCAGATGAAAGAGGAAGGGGCCGAGATCATCGTGGCGCTTTCGCATTCCGGCATGGGCACGCCGCAAGCCGCGGAAAACCTCGAAAATGCCTCGATCCTGCTCGCCGGCGTCGATGGTATCGATGCCATCGTCACCGGCCATAGCCACCTCGATTTCCCCGGGCCGAAGTTCGACGGCGTCGAGGGGCTCGACAATGCCAAGGGTACGATCAACGGCAAGCCCGGCGTCATGGGCGGCTTCTGGGGCTCGCATCTCGGCCTGATCGACCTGCTGATCGAGCGCGATGGCAACGCCTGGAAGGTCGTGAGCTCGACCAGCGAGGCGCGCCCGATCGCCAAGCGCGTCGACAAGAAGATGGTGCCGACCGTCGAGAGCAAGGCCGAGGTGGAGGCCGCGGCCAAGCAAGAGCACGAAGCGACGCTCGCCTATGTGCGCACACCGGTAGGCAAGACATCGGCGCCGCTCTATTCGTATTTTGCCCTCGTTGCCGACGATCCTTCGGTGCAGATCGTGAGCCAGGCGCAAGTCTGGTACATCAAGGACATGCTGAAGGAGACCGAGCACAAGGACCTGCCGGTGCTGTCGGCGGCGGCACCCTTCAAATCGGGCGGGCGAGGCGGGCCGGATTATTACACCGACGTGCCGGTGGGCGACGTGGCGATCAAGAACGTCGCCGACCTCTATCTCTACCCCAACACCGTGCAGGCGGTGTCGATCAACGGCGCCCAGGTCAAGGAATGGCTGGAGATGTCGGCCGGTATCTTCAATCAGGTCACGCCAGGCAAGGCCGACCAGGTACTGATCAATCTCGACTTCCCGTCCTACAATTTCGACGTCATCGACGGTGTGACTTACAAGATCGACCTGGCGCAGCCGCCCAAATACGACCCCAAGGGGGCTGTCCTGAATGCCGCTTCGAACCGCATCGTCGACCTGATGTTTGACGGCAAGCCGATTGATCCGGCTGCAAAATTTGTCGTCGCCTCGAACAATTACCGGGCCGGCGGCGGCGGCAATTTCCCTGGGATCAATGCGTCGAAGCTGGTGTTCGAGGCGCCCGACACCAATCGCGACGTGATCGTGCGCTACATTGTCGAGCAGGGCACGATCAACCCCTCGGCCGATTCCAACTGGTCGTTCGCGCCTGTCGAGGGGGCATCGGTAATCTTCGAGACCGGACCCAAGGCCAAGGATCACCTCGCAGAGGTCAAGGCGGTCAAGATCGAGCCGGCAGGCGAGGGCGCGGACGGCTTTGCCAAGTACCGCATCACGCTTTGAGATTTGGCGGATCGGGAGGGCGGCTGGAGCGATCCAGCTGCCCTTGTTTTTGTGAATTCAGAGCGCCCGCCGTTGGAGGGCCGGAGCGATCATGTCGAGCGCGTCGGTCGAGATGCCGCCGGAATAGCCCGCGGGTAGTGCGTCGATCAACTCGGGGTCGTTCATGCCTTCCGAGAAGCCGGACGGATGCGCTCGGCGGTGCACGTGCCGTGCTCCAGCCCGGCACTGTCGAACTCTTGTGACAAACCGCGATGGGGCAGCACTACAGGCTTTCCGGCTGCTCGGCCCGAGAGCAGCGACGTGTTGTTGAGGTAGATGGCTCCAGTGGCCGTTACGGCCAGGAGCAAAAAAATATTTCGCTTGCGCATGCCAGGAAGTCCCTCCGTTGCCCCGACCGAGGCAATGATACTGAGGAGCGAACAGGCATTTTCACGGCGGAAATGCGCGAATTGAAGACTATTTCAAGAATTAATCAGAGGTCTCGGATATACCGAGAGCGAAGACAAGCAGCAGGAAAAGTATCGCGGATTCTTGCGCCGGATAAGCAAAGCAACCCCTGACGAATCGAGGCCCAGGGAAGGGCGAACAGCACAGGTCGCCGCTTTGCTTGTCCGAGGCGGTAGCGCGCCTACGCCTTGTAGACCACCTGCCTGACGTCGATGTACTCGGCACGGAATCCGGCCTCGCAATAATGGAGATAAAACTCCCAAAGCTTCTTGAACCGCTCGTCGAAGCCGAGAGGCACGATGCGCTCCCAGGACGACCAGAAGCGGCCCCGCCATTCGGCAAGTGTCCTGGCATAATCCTGCGGAAAGACGCGCTCGCGCAGATAGTCGAGCCCGTGCTCGGCCCCCAGCGACTTCAACAGCGTAGGTGTCGGCAGCATGCCACCGGGAAAGACGTAGCGCTGGATGAAATCGGGCCGCTTGCGGTAAAGCGGATAAGCCGCCTCGTTGATGGTGATGATCTGCAGCCCAGCGGTGCCGCCCGATGGCAGGCACTGCTTCATCTTGGCGAAGAAGGCAGGCCAGTATTTTTCGCCGACCGCCTCGAACATCTCGATCGAGGCGATACGGTCGTAGGCGCCGGTTTCGTCGCGATAGTCCTGCAGCTTGAAGTCGACTTTTTCGGCCAATCCGGCATCGTGGATGCGCTTGCTGGCGAAGTCGAATTGCTCGCTGCTGATCGTCAGGCCTGTCACCTTGCAGCCGATTTCGCGCGCTGCAAACTCGGCGAAGCCGCCCCAGCCGCTGCCGATCTCGAGCACGTGGTCGTTGGGGCCGATGCCCGTGTCGCGTGCCAGTGCCCGATATTTTTCGGTCTGCGCGCCGGCCAGATCGTTGGCACCTGTGGCATAGAGGCCCGAGGAATAGGTCATCGTCGGGTCGAGCCACTGGCTGTAGAAGGCATTGCCGAGGTCGTAGTGGGCGGAAATGTTGCGTTTCGAGCCGGTGCGGGTGTTCTCGTTGAGCCAGTGCCGAATCCGCTGGATGGTCGTGAGCAGCCAGTTGGTGCCGCCGGCTACACCTTCTCCCGCCTCTGTGTTGACCACGAACAATTCCAGGAAGCTGGTAACGTCCGGGCTCTCCCAATCACCGTCCATGTAGGATTCGGCCACGCCGATCGTGCCGCCGCTGAAGGCCCGTGCCGGCAGGTTCCAGTTATGCAGCACGATCTCGGCTTCCGGTCCGGGTGCCTTGCCGCCAATCAGGATGGCACGGCCGTCAGGCATCCTAACCGTGAGCGTGCCGCGTGGCAGATGCAGTGCGGCCGACAGTGCCATGCGTACCCGCGCCGGCAGGCCACGCGCTACATCCCTGATATTGCCTTCGTGGAGCCGCGTTACTCCACGCTCGATTGATTCGTCCGGTATCCTCTGGGCCATCTCGACGTCCCAAGCTCTGCTGCCCGTGCCGGCGCCTTCGGGCTCGTGTCCAGGCGTGTCCGTTGGACGCGCTGTCTGACGGATGACGCGTTGCCGGTCGCGCCGCCCGCTTGGCATTGCGGTAGACTTGACCTGCTTCCGCCAAGACTTTCGCGCGCCACGGTAAATTCCCGCCGTGATCTTCACCGCCAAAAGCGCGAACTTCAAGTGACATCTGGCAAGCGCTTATGTGCCAGGGGAGGAAGACGTCCGACGAGGACTGCAGGCCTAGGTGCTGCCGGAAACTTGCGTATTAGCGCAGCCTAACGCTTCACGACCGATTGAGGGCGAACTATCATCATTCCGGAGGCTGCTGAGCCTCGGGGAGGGCACACGATGCGCTATGTGATCGTGATAATGTGCGGCGCCTTGTTCCTGGTCTGGGACGTTTTCTACAACCACGGCAACGCGATCGGCACGACTGTGACGGAGGTACATCGCGTGGTGCGGATGGTCACCGGCTGAGCATCGCTGCGCGAATCGCCATGAGGCGCCTGTCAGTCTGCGTTGTTTTGCGGCCCGCAACACTTTGCCGGATTGACGCCGGTCGAAAGCCGACCCAAAAGGCGCCAGCAAAGCAGCAGAAGGAATTGTCGCTTGATCCGGCACATCGTGTTCTTCAGTGCGCGGCAGAAACAGGACGTCGAGACGATCCGCGAGGAGCTGTCGGCGCTCGGCGGAATTCCGCATTCCACCGTTTTCGAAGTGACGGTCAATACGAAGGTCGATCCGCTTTGTGACGAGATCGACATCGTCGTTTATGCAGAGTTCGCCGATCAGGCGGCACTTGCAGCCTACAAGGCGCATCCGCTCTACGACAGGACCACGCAGCGTGTGCGCCCGATGCGCGAGCTGCGCTATTCGGCGGACGTGGTCGCCGCGTCGTGATCAAAGCGCTCCGGTGCTGCCCGGAGCGCTTTTCAGACTTCGGAAATCAAGCCTTTTTGGCGCGGCCGCGTGCCTTGGCCGGAACTGCGGCTGCCTTGCGTCCAAGACCAAGGGACTTTGCCAGTGCCGAACGCGCGGCAGCATAGTTCGGCGCCACCATCGGATAGTCGGCAGGCAAGCCCCACTTGGCGCGATATTCCTCCGGCGTCAGTCCGAAGTGGACTGCAAGATGGCGCTTCAACGACTTGAACTTCTTCCCGTCCTCCAGGCAGACGATGTAGTCGGGGAGGACCGAACGCTTGGGGTTCACGGCAGGCTGTTGCACCTCGACCGGCGCTTCGACAGGCTGGTTGAGCGCCAGGATCGATGCGTTGACGCTGGCGATCAGTTCCGGCAATCCGGTGGCGGGAACCTTGTTGTTCTCTACATAAGCGCTGACGATATGCGCAGTCAGTCCTAGGATGTCGATCTTGCTGTCACTCGTCATCGGCCGTCTCTCCGGGCAGTATTAAAGCAAAGTATGAGTCTATTCGAACGCTGGGTTGTATATCGGTGCAAACAGTGTCGGACGGCAAGCAAAATAATCTAAATAAATAGTGACCCCGACCAACGATGTGCTGGTCGGGGTTTTTATATTAGCCGATCAAAAGAAACCTTTGCGCTGCCACCAGCCACCTTTTTTCGGCTTGGCTTCGCTCGAAGCGTCGTCCTCGGCATCGACTGCCGAAGTGACTACCGGTGTGGCCGGCGCCTTCGTCGGACGTGCTGCAACTGCCTTGGCAGCAACCTCCTGCTCGGCCGGAGCGGCAACCGCCTCTTGCTCGGCTTCAGCGGCAATCACCTCTTGCTCGGCTGGCGCAGCGGCAGCCTTGCGGCGCGGCGTACGGGGCTTCGCTGGTTTCTTCGCCGGCTTGGCTTCAGGCTCGGGAGCTGCCGCATCTACGGCAATTTCAGCCGCGACAGCTTCTGCAACGGGCTCAGTTGCCGGCGCCTCGATTGCCTCGGCCTCCGCCTCCGCCTTCTTGGCCTTGGCCGAACGGCGCGGTGCCTTTTTCGGCTTGGCTTCGGCGGCGGCTTCCGGTTCTTCAGCCGCAGCTACGACTGCTGCGGCTTCGGCGACCGGCGCTTCGCTTACGCTGGGCTCGACGACCGCATCTTCGGATGCTGGCTGTTCGTCGCCTTCTGCCGAGAGCTCGTCGTCCTCCTTGCGGTTGCGCTTGCCGCCGCGCTTGCCGCGCCGGCGCTTCTTGGCCGCGGCCTCATCGGTCGCGGCAGCGTCCGCGCTTGTTGCTTCAGAAGCGACTTCGACTTCCGCACCGCTCTCGATCTCGGCATCGGAACCGGCCTCCTCATCCTCGGAGGCATCGGCTTCCGAGGCGACGGCGGTTGCGTCGTGCGGTGCGCCATGCTCGCGGTCGCGGCCGCCGCGACGACGCCGGCGCTTGCGCCGCTTGCGGTCGTGCTGATCGCCTTCGCCTGCTGGCTGGGCTGCGCGGGCCGGCTGCACTTCGGCGGCGGCGACGGCTGTTGCCTCTTCTTCCTCTTCGGCGACGATCTCGTCTTCGACCTCTTCCGGCTCTTCATAGGCCGGCGCGATCACTGGCAAGCTGAAGCTCGCCGGCTTCTCGGCGATGGCGCCGCGGAAGATGGCATGGTTCTGCGAGCCGACGCTGTCGTCGGCCTCGAGCGTGATCGTCACGCCGAAGCGGGCTTCGAGGTCCACCAGCGTGGAGCGCTTGTGGTTGAGCACGTAGAGTGCGGTCGCCGCAGGCGTCTTGACGGTGATGTGGCTGCGCGAATCCTTGAGCAGGAATTCTTCGATGGCGCGCACGACCTGGAGTGCCACCGAGGAGTCCGAACGCACATGGCCGGTGCCGCCGCAATGCGGGCAGGGCTTCATCGTCGATTCCAGCACGCTGGCGCGGATGCGCTGGCGCGACATCTCCATCAGGCCGAAATGCGAGATCCGGCCGACCTGGATGCGGGCGCGGTCGTTCTTCAGGCAATCCTTGAGCTTCTTCTCGACCGCACGGTTGTTGCGGTTCTCCTCCATGTCGATGAAGTCGATGACGATCAGGCCGGCAAGGTCTCGCAGCCTGAGCTGGCGCGCGACTTCCTCGGCGGCTTCAAGGTTGGTGTGAAGTGCCGTCTCCTCGATCGAGTGTTCCTTGGTGGAGCGCCCGGAGTTGACGTCGATGGCAACCAGCGCCTCGGTCTGGTTGATGATGATGTAGCCACCCGACTTCAGCGTCACCTGTGGCTGGACCATCCGTTCGAGCTGCGATTCGATGCCGCTGCGCACGAAGATCGGCGTGATGTCGCGGTAAGGCTGGACGACCTTGGCATGGCTGGGCATCAGCATGCGCATGAAGTCCTTGGCCTCGCGGTAGCCGTCTTCGCCGGCGACGAGAACCTCGTCGATGTCCTTGTTGTAGAGGTCGCGCACCGATCGCTTGATCAGGCTGCCTTCCTCATAGACCAGTGCGGGTGCCGTCGACTGCAGCGTCAGGCTGCGGACGTTCTCCCACAGGCGCATCAGATATTCGTAGTCGCGCTTGATCTCGGCCTTGGTGCGGCTTTCACCTGCGGTGCGCAGGATGACGCCCATGCCCTTCGGCACTTCCAGATCGGCAACCACTTCCTTGAGGCGCTTGCGGTCCTGGGCGTTGGTGATCTTGCGCGAAATGCCACCGCCGCGCGCCGTATTGGGCATCAGCACCGAATAGCGGCCCGCCAGCGACAGATAGGTCGTGAGCGCAGCACCCTTGTTGCCGCGCTCTTCCTTGACCACCTGGACCAGAAGAATCTGGCGGCGCTTGATGACTTCCTGGATCTTGTAGTGGCGGCGAACCGGCTTGCGGCGATTGCGCACCTCTTCGAGGGCGTCTTCCGCGCCGACCGACTCGACTTCATGGTCGTCGTGATGGGACGAATGAACTTCCTCGATCACGCCGCCGTTTTCGTTTTCGGTGACGGTCGGTTCAGGCACCCGTTCGGATACCACATCGGCGTCGAACGACGCGGCGATCGATGTCGGCTCACGCTCGTCCGAATCGTCGGCTGCCGTTTCCGATTCGTCGCTGTGCGTCTCCGCAGATTCGCTTGTGGCAATCGAATCGCCGTCGTCGTCGGATGCGGCAGCGATAGGCTCGCCGTCGTCCTCCGAATGGGAGCCCTCGTCGTCGCCGGCTCCTTCGGGCTTCTGCTCGTCGCCATTGCGGCCACGGTTCTTGCCACCGCGGCGGCGGCGGCGTCCGCGGTTGCGGTCCTGGCCCTTGCTCTCGTCGCCTTCGTTCTCTTCGTCTTCCTCGTCCTCGGCTTCTTCCGCCTCGGCGCGCAGCAGCGCCTGCCGATCGGCAACCGGAATCTGGTAATAGTCGGGATGGATTTCGCTGAAGGCGAGGAAACCGTGACGGTTCCCGCCATATTCGACAAAGGCAGCCTGAAGGGACGGTTCAACCCGCGTTACGCGGGCGAGGTAGATATTTCCTTTGAGCTGCTTTTTGTCCTGTGATTCGAAATCAAATTCTTCAATGCGGTTACCGCGAACTACGACAACCCGTGTTTCCTCCGGGTGGGAGGCGTCTATCAGCATCTTGTTGGGCATTATTTGTCCTCCCGGCAGCCGTCAGCCGCGGCTTGCGGGAACTCGTCCGCCGCCGTGAGTTTGCTGATGAAGGGGTGCCGGATAATTTTGCGCCCGCCGGTCGCAGCCAAAACGCCATGACGGTGCCGCCCGCAGCCGTGATGGCGCGGTTATTTGCGGACCTGTCCATGATTGCGTCTGTGGCCAATGCGTGACCTTGCGGAACCTTGTTTCAAACCTAAGCCCGGGGAATCCGGACCAGCTACTTTGCTCTTACAGAGCCGGCGCGGGATGAATGTCCGGCCGTTTTTCTCACGCAGTCGCTACCCCGCCACGGGCCGCGCCTGCGAATCTCGTCGCGATCACTGAAATCGTTTCTCTTTTGCGAGTTGAGCCATCGCTCGTCGCGTGGTTCCCTAGCGGAAGGCGCTGAGGGCGCGGGCCCAGGATTGCAGTGATCCAATGTCGCTTTTATGATTTGGCGAGGTTGAGCGCAACCCTGATTTCCGACGCCGGCAAAGGCGGGTGCGACAGCCAGCAGGGGAGCATTTCCGCAAAGACTCGGTTAACCTTCTCTGGTTACCAGTCGTTAATCGAAGGGGCGGCCTATTTTGCCCCGCGACTGGCTTCGGCGTGCAGCCTTTGCGCGCCTGCTTTTGGAGCGGCAAGACGAGAGATGGGGCCTGCGGCATTGACCGGCACGAGCTTCCCGATCGGGGGCAGTCAGCCCAGGGGCGCAATTTGCCGTGCGCTGCTTTTGGTGCTGGCGTTATTTTCGGCTGTCGTGGGCTTTCAATCCCAGCCGGCTTCTGCCGCCGATGCGATCAAGACGCTCGACTACAAGATGGCAGGCGACGCGACTCATATGCGCATCGTGATGAATTTCGACCGCGAGCCGGAGCCGAGGTGGTTCTTGTTGCGGGGGCCGCATCGTCTGGTCGTCGATCTCCCAGATACGTCACTGGCGCTGGATGCAAAGGAACTCAAGCCCCGCGGCCTGATCAAGGGCGTACGCTATGGCACGTCGGGCGAGGGCGCCTCGCGGCTGATCGTAACGTCGAAGGGGCCGTTCAACGTCGAAAAAGTCGACATCCTCAGGAATGAGGATGGCTCTGGCTACCGTATGGTCGCGGATATCGGCGCTGCCTCCGAACGGGAGTTCGACGCAGCACTTGCTGCCCAGGCCGAAACGACAGGCTCGACGGTGTCCACGCCCAAGAGCGACCGCGTCGGCAAGATCGCCCACCGCGGCGACCGGCCGTTCACCATCGTCCTCGACCCCGGACACGGCGGTATCGACGGTGGTGCGGAAGGCCTGAACGGGACGGTCGAAAAATCGGTCACGCTCGCTTTCGCCCAGGAATTGAAGGCCAAGCTGGCGGCGAACGGTGCCTACAAAGTGGTGCTGACGCGCGAGGGTGACGACTTCCTGCGGCTCGACGATCGCGTTCGCATCGCTCGCCAGGCCGAGGCGGACCTGTTCATTTCGATCCACGCCGACACCATCCGCCTGAAGGGCATTCGCGGCGCGACCGTCTATACCGTCTCGGACAAGGCGTCCGATGCCGACGCCCAGGCACTCGCCGATCGCGAAAACCTCTCTGATCAACTGGCCGGCGTCGACGTTGCTGAAGAAAATCACGAAGTCTCCGACATTCTTGTCGATCTCATCCGGCGCGAAACGCATGGCTTTTCGACACGATTTGCCCGCTCGCTGGTCGGCGAGCTGTCGCCGACGGTCGGCATGATCAACAACCCGCATCGTTCTGCAGGCTTCAGGGTGCTCAAGGCCCCCGACGTGCCGTCGGTGCTGGTCGAACTCGGCTATCTCTCGAATCCCGAGGACGAGGAGCAACTGCGCAGCGCAGATTGGCGCGAGAAGGCCGCAAGCAGTATTTCGAAGGCTGTCGCTGCTTTCGTTGCCGGGCGTGGAAGCAGCACCGGCGGCTGACGGCCCGCAATTTGGCGTTGCGGAGCGGCAACTACCGAGGCAATTATGGCCGTTCTGGCCGAAATCTTTGGCGCATGCTGGCTGTTGCCGTATTTTGCCCACAACCGCGCGACATGGGTGGCCGATTACGGATCGGGACAGTACCTGCGGCTTGCGGTGATGGCGGGTTGGTTTAGGGAACCCCCGAACCTTGTACTGGAGCGGGCATGATTCGTCTTATCGGCTATTTCTTCGGCATCGGCACGACGCTTGCGCTCGTCGTTGCGGCGGGTGTGGCGATCTATCTTGGCCAGGTCAATAAGGAACTGCCGGACTACGAGGTGCTCGCCAAATACGAGCCGCCGGTGACCACCCGCATCCACGCCTCCGATGGCGCGCTGATGGGCGAGTTCGCGCGCGAGCGCCGGCTCTATCTGCCGATCCAGGCTGTGCCCGACCGCGTCAAGGCGGCATTCCTGTCGGCAGAGGACAAGAATTTCTACAACCATCCCGGCATCGATGTGACCGGTTTGGGCCGCGCCGTGCTGACAAATTTCCAGAATTTGGGCTCCGGCCGCCGCCAGGTCGGCGCCTCGACGATTACCCAGCAGGTCGCCAAGAACTTCCTGCTGAGCTCCGATCAGACATACGAGCGCAAGATCAAGGAAATGATCCTGGCCTTCCGCATCGAGCAGGCCTACTCGAAGGATCGCATTCTCGAGCTTTATCTCAACGAGATTTTCTTCGGCCTTGGTGCTTATGGCATCGCCGGTGCAGCGCTGACTTACTACGACAAGTCGGTCAACGAGCTGACGGTCGCAGAAGCGGCCTATCTGGCGTCGCTTCCCAAGGGCCCGTCCAACTATCATCCGTTCAGGTTCACCGACCGGGCGATCGAGCGCCGCAACTGGGTCATCGACCAGATGGTCGGCAATGGCTACGTGTCGCGCGAAGAGGGTGAAAAGGCGAAAGCGTCGCCGCTTGGCGTCACGCCGCGCCGCGTCGGCACCTATGTTTTCGCTGGCGAGTACTTCACCGAGGAAGTGCGCCGCGAACTGATCGCCCGCTATGGCCAGGACGCGCTCTACGAGGGCGGCCTGTCGGTGCGCACCACGCTTGATCCGAAGCTTCAGGTGATGGCGCGCAGGGCCATGCAGTCGGGCCTGGAAAAATACGATCGCCTGCGCGGCTACCGCGGCCCGGTCAAGAGCATCGACATTTCCAGCGATTGGGGCACGGCGCTGGGCGAGGTCAAGAGCCTCGACGACGTCCCCGAATGGCGCCTTGCAGTCGTACTAGACAGCTCGAAGGCGGGGCTCGGCATCGGCCTGCAGCCCAAGCGCGAGGTTTCCGGCGCACTCTCCAAGGACCGCGAGCGCAGCACCGTGTCCGCGGAAGATATGAGCTTCGCCATGCGCCACGTCGTCGACGGCAAGCGCGTGAAGGCCAATTCGCCCGCCGACGTGCTCAAGCCCGGCGACGTCGTCTATGTCGAAAAGAACCAAGGCAGTGACAGTTATGCGCTGCGCCAGGTGCCAGAGGTATCGGGTGGTCTCGTCGCGATGGACCCGCATACCGGCCGCGTGCTCGCCATGGTCGGTGGCTTCTCTTATGCGCAGTCCGAGTTCAACCGCGCCACCCAGGCGATGCGCCAGCCCGGTTCTGCGTTCAAGCCGTTCGTCTATGCGGCAGCACTCGACAATGGCTATACCCCCGCATCCGTGATCATGGACGGTCCGATCACCATCCAGACCGGCAGCACGAGTTGGTCGCCCAAAAACTATGACGGCAAGGCGGCTGGTCCGTCGACGCTGCGCGCCGGCATCGAGCGCTCGCGCAACCTGATGACCGTCCGTCTCGCCAACGACATGGGCATGAAGACGGTGGCCGAATATGCCGAGCGCTTTGGCGTCTATGACAAGATGCTGCCCGTGCTGGCCATGTCGCTGGGTTCCGGCGAAACCACTGTCATGCGCATGGTCTCCGCCTACGCCGTGATGGCCAATGGCGGCCGGCAGATCAAGCCGTCGCTGATCGACCGCATCCAGGATCGCTACGGCAAGACCGTGTTCAAGCACGACGAGCGCGGCTGCGAAGGTTGCGTTGCCGCCGACTGGGCCAACCAGCCGGAGCCGGAACTGGTCGACAATTCCGAGCAGGTGCTCGACCCAATGACCGCCTACCAGATCACCTCGATGATGGAAGGCGTCGTCCTGCGCGGCACGGCAACGACCCTGCTCGAACTCGGCCGCCCGATGGCCGGCAAGACCGGCACCACCAATGACGAGAAGGATGCCTGGTTTGTCGGCTATACGCCGAACCTCGTCGTCGGGCTCTATCTCGGCTTCGACAAGCCGCAGACGCTGGGCAAGGGCACCACTGGCGGCGGCCTTGCGGCCCCTATCTTCAAGGAGTTCATGAAGGTGGCGCTCGACGGCACGCCCAAGGTCGACTTCGTCGTTCCCGAGGGCATGGCCCTGATCTCCATCGATCGCAAGACCGGCATGCAGGCAGCCCAAGGCGCGCCCGGCACCATCATGGAAGCCTTCAAGCCCGGCACCGGCCCGGCCGACAGCTACTGGGTCATCGGCATGGGCGAAGATGGCAGCAACGGCTATGGCGAAGCGCTTTCGCCGCAGGCCAGCAAGGCCATCAGCGAAGGTGGCGGCGGCCTCTATTAATCCGGACAGCCACGTCGGCGAAAGCCGGCCTCCAAAGCAAGTTTTCAGGATGCGCGCGGCTCGGCCGCGCGCATTTTTGTTTGCGCGCAGGAGGCTCTATCGTCTTGCGTATATCCTATCAGTTATATAGCTTATTGGTTATTGGAGAGCCGAGTGGCTAGAGCTTTGCGCACATGTCGGAAACTTGCCCGCTCGAACGTCCTTGCAACGGAAACTGCCACGGCAATCCGAATTCTGAAAAAGGAGGAGAGAATGATGCAGAAGATCACGCCGTTCCTGTGGTTCGACAACCAGGCGGAAGAGGCGGTCAGTTTCTACATCTCGGTGTTCAGGAACGCCAAGGTCGGCAAGGTGATACGCTATGGCGAAGCTGGACCCGGTCCGGTGGGCAGTGTCATGGTTGCGGAGTTCGAGCTTGAGGGGATCCGTTTCACCGCACTCAATGGCGGTCCCATGTTCAAGTTCACCGAAGCGATCTCGATGGTTGTCGACTGCAAGGATCAGGCCGAGGTCGATCATTTCTGGGACAGGTTGTCGGAAGGCGGGCAGCCTGGCCAGTGCGGTTGGTTGAAGGACAGGTTCGGCTTGTCTTGGCAGATCGTTCCCGAAGCCTTGCCGCGGCTGCTTGGAGACCCCGATCCGGCCAAAGCGGGCAGGGTGATGCAGGCAATGTTGCAGATGACCAGGATCGAGGTCGCCAAGCTGGAAAAGGCTTACGCGGGATAGGTGATGGTGCCTCTGGCCCTGATCGTGATGGGCGGGAGCCGCGGCGTCCGCCCATTTCCCTTTACAGGCGGAGGCCCCGACCCTATGTTCCGCGCCGATTCAAGGGTCTTTCCAGGCCGCCAACAACAAGAAGAAGCACACTGCCATGCGCGCGGAAACGCAGAACATCGTCGACGAAATCAGGCAGGCCATAAGCCTGCTGAGGAGGCATCTTTGACTGGGATCAGGCGGTAAAGCGGCTTGATTACCTGAACATGAGGGCTGAAGACGCTGCTCTCTGGAACGACCCTCAGGAAGCGCAGAAGCTGATGCGCGAGCGCCAGTCGCTCGACGACAGCATCAAGTCCATCAAGGGCCTGAGCCAGGCGCTCGACGACAATATCGGCCTGATTGAGATGGGCGAGGAAGAAGGCGACGCTGATATCATCAGCGAGGCCGAGACCGCTATCCGTTCGCTGTCGGGCGAAATCCGGGCACGACAGATCGAGTCGCTGTTGTCGGGCGAAGCCGACCAGAACGACACCTATCTCGAAGTTCACGCCGGCGCCGGCGGCACCGAAAGCCAGGACTGGGCGAACATGCTGCTGCGCATGTATACGCGCTGGGCCGAGCGTCGCCGCTTCAAGGTCGAGGTCCTGGAAGTCCATGACGGCGAAGAAGCCGGCATCAAGTCGGCCACGCTGCTCATCAAGGGCCACAATGCCTACGGATGGTTGAAGACGGAATCGGGTGTCCATCGCCTGGTCCGCATCTCGCCCTATGACAGCAATGCCCGGCGGCACACCTCGTTCTCCAGCGTCTGGGTCTATCCGGTGGTTGATGATTCGATCGAGATCGACGTCTCGGAATCCGACGTCCGCATCGACACTTACCGGTCCTCGGGCGCCGGCGGCCAGCACGTCAACACGACCGACTCTGCGGTGCGCATCACGCACATCGCGACAGGCATCGCGGTTGCCTGCCAGGCCGAGCGTTCGCAGCACAAGAACAAGGCCAAGGCCTGGGAGATGCTGCGCTCACGCCTCTACGAGGAAGAGCTGAAAAAGCGCGAAGCCGTCGCCAACGCGACAGAGTCCGCCAAGACCGACATCGGCTGGGGTCACCAGATCCGCTCCTACGTTCTCCAGCCCTATCAGCTGGTGAAGGATCTGCGCACCGGGGTCGAAAGCACCAGCCCTTCCGATGTGCTGGATGGCGATCTCGATGACTTCATGGAAGCCTCTCTGTCGCAGCGTATCGAAGGCGGGGCAGGGCAGGCTGTCGCTGACCTCGACTGATCGGCAAAGCCGACATCGTCAAGCCCGGCCGCAGTGCGGCCGGGCGCCGATGCCCGGAACATTCCGGCTAACATTTCGTTAAGCATGCGGGCGCAGGATTTCGCTTGGGAGGTGATCTCAGGGGAAGACGCCATGTTGTGCCCAGGAAAGCCCCGCCCGCGCGCGCTTGCTGTTTCGGCGCTGGCGCTGATCTCGCTCAGCACGCCACCAGCCTCATCGCATGACGCTCCAAAAGGCTGGACCTATCCTTTTGCCTGCTGCTCCGGCTACGACTGCCGCGAGGTGCCGAAAAAGGCCATCAGCGAGCGCCCGCAAGGCTATGTCATCGAAGGCACCGGCGAGGTTGTCACCTATCAGGATGCGCGTATCCACGATTCGCCGGATGGCCAATACCATTGGTGTTCGGTCGCCGGAGCCGATGACAGCCGGACCATATGCCTGTTCGTCCCGTCGAGGTCATATTGAGGCGCCAGCGCACCTGCTCCTGACGCTAGCCTGTCAGGAGCACCTGGCTAATGTATGCCGTCGCCAAGCGGCGCGACGCTGACCTGCGAGGAGATGGACATGGTCATCAAGGCAAGCTGCCATTGCAAGGCAACAACGTTCGAAGTGACGGAGGCGCCGGAGACTGTCACCGCCTGTACCTGTTCGTTCTGTTCCAAGCGCGGCTCGTTGTGGGCCTACTACACGCCGGCGCAATTCACGCTCACCAGCCCACCGGAAAACGTATCGGTCTATGAGTGGGGATCAAAGACGGTGAAGCACGGCTTCTGCGCCATCTGCGGCTGCGGCACCTTCACCAAGACACCTGACTGGTCGACCGGCGAGCCTGATTTCGACAACCCCAAGGTCAGCGTCAATGCTCGCCTGTTCGACGACTTCGATCTCGATAAGCTCGAGGTAGTGGTCATCGACGGAAAGAACCTCTGGTGATCTGGCGATAGTCTGTGACTTTGCGCCTCGGTTGCTCCGCTGATCCGTTTTTCGCCGTATTTCATGCTACAAGGCCGGTGAAGGGCTTTGCGCGAAACGCCATTGGGTTTCGCGGTACGGAGAGGGACATCCTTATGAAAAAGACAGTGATTTTGGTGCTGGCAGGCAGCATGTTCGTCGGCGCCTGCACCACCGACCCCTATACGGGTGATCAGAAGGTTTCCAACGCGGCTGCGGGTGCTGGCCTTGGTGCGTTGGCCGGTGCCGGCCTCGGCCTGCTGGCTGGCGGCAATGATCGCCGCAACGCGCTGATCGGCGCCGGTGTCGGCGCACTCGCTGGCGGTCTTGCCGGTGGCTACATGGACAGGCAGGAATCGGAGCTCCGCGCCCAGCTTCAGGGCACGGGCGTCAGCGTTACCCGCGCCGGCGACCAGATCATCCTGAACATGCCGTCGAACATTACCTTCGCCACGGACCAGGATGCCGTGAAGGCAGGCTTCTACGGCACCCTCAACTCGGTTGCCCTGGTGCTGAAGAAGTTCAACCAGACCACTGTCGACGTGTTCGGCCACACCGACTCGACCGGTGGCGACCAGCACAATTTCGACCTGTCGCAGCGTCGCGCGCTGTCGGTCGCCAACTACCTCGGTGCCCAGGGAGTCGATTCGCGCCGCTTTGCCGTCACCGGCTTCGGCGCGACGCGACCGATTGCGTCCAATGCTACGTCCGAAGGCCGCGCTCAGAACCGCCGCGTGGAAATCCAGCTGTCGCCGCTCACCTGAGCGGCGAGCAGCCAAGCAAGCAACAAAACGGCCCCTTGCGGGCCGTTTTTCATTTGGACTGTGATGCGCCGCTATGAAACCGCCGCCCTCTGCGAAAGCCAGGTTCCGCTCAGGCACAAATGAAAATGGCCCCGAAAGGGGCCATTTTTCGTTGAGGCGCAGGCGCGCTCAGACGTTGGTCGCGATCAGCATGAACGCCGGCATGTCGTCGCCGAAGCCAACCGTGCGGTCGTCGTCTTCCTCGCGCTCGCGGTTGCTGCGACGGTTGCCGCGGTCGTCGCGACGCTGCTTGTCGTGTTCGGCGCGTGGCTTGCGTTCGGCATTGCCATTCCTGATCGCTTCCTTGCGCTCGCGGCGCTCGTCGATGTCGGACACGACATTGTCGACGGGAGCTTCAGGGGCGGCGGCTGCCTGGACGACGGGTGCTTCGGCACGGGGCTTGTGGTCGCGTTCGCGGCCGTGCCGATCCTTGCCGGCCCGGCGCGGCGCTCCACGACCGCGGCGCGGAGCCACCTCGTCGTCGCCTTCGCTGGCAACGACCGTCGACAGGTCGCCGTCGTGCCATTCCACTTCCAGGCCAGTCAGCCGGTGGATGGCGTCGACATATTTGGTGTCGGACTTGGTGACGATGGTGAAGGCCTTGCCGAGACGTCCGGCACGACCGGTACGGCCAATGCGGTGGACATAGTCTTCCGCGTGGATAGGCACGTCGTAGTTGAAGACGTGGCTGACCTCGGGAATGTCGAGGCCACGCGCGGCGACGTCGGAGGCGACGAGCAGCTTCAACTTGCCGTCACGGAAACCGGCCAGCATCGCCATGCGGGCCCGCTGATCCATGTCGCCATGCAGCGCGCCGGCGTCGAAATCGTGCTTCACCAGCGAGCGGAAAAGTTCCGACACGTCGACCTTGCGGTTGCAGAAGATGATGGCGTTCTTGATCTCATCGCCTTCGGCATTGATGAGCTTGCGCAGCGTTTCGCGCTTGTCCCAGGGCTTGGGGCCGGACTTGACGAGGCGCTGGGTGATGTTGGTGCTGGTCGATGCCGCCTTGGAGACCTCGACGCGAACAGGCGCGTGCAGGAACTGCTCGGTCAGCTTGGTGATCTCTGGCGGCATCGTCGCCGAGAAGAACAGCGTCTGCCTGGTGAATGGGATCAGCTTGCAGATGCGCTCGATGTCGGGAATGAAGCCCATGTCGAGCATGCGATCTGCCTCATCGATGACGAGGATTTCGACGCCGGTGAGCAAAAGCTTGCCGCGCTCGAAATGATCAAGCATGCGGCCGGGCGTGGCGATCAATACGTCAGCGCCGCGCTCGAGCTTCTTTTCCTGCTCGTCGAACGACACACCGCCGATCAGCAGGGCGATGTTGAGGCGATGATTCTTGCCGTACTTGACGAAGTTCTCTTCGACCTGTGCGGCGAGCTCGCGCGTCGGTTCAAGGATCAGCGTGCGTGGCATGCGTGCCCGGGCGCGCCCCTTTTCAAGGCGCGTCAGCATCGGCAGCACGAAGGATGCTGTCTTGCCGGTACCCGTCTGGGCGATGCCAAGCACATCCTTGCCTTGCAAGGCGTGCGGGATCGCGCCTGCCTGGATCGGCGTGGGCTGCGTGTAGCCGGCGTCGGTGACTGCGGAAAGGACCTTCGGCGAGAGGCCGAGGTCTGCGAAGGTCAACGCTTCTGGAGCGGTCTGAGTGTCTTCGGACAAGTGTGTTGGCTGTCTTTGCTCGTTCAAGGGCGCGGCGCATTCGCCACGACAGGCGCAACTCGCCTGCAATATGCCGCAACGCGATAGGCGTAAGTGTGCGATTTGTCAACTCAAACTGGCACGCAACCCGCGTTTGCAGCCCTTTACTTCCGGCTGTGGCCCAATGCTCAGTATTTGAACTGCTCGGCCAGGATGCGCTCGCTCCAGGAATGGCCGGCATCGAACAGCAGGGTCGCGGTATGCGATGCCGATTCCTTGACCTCGACCGAGACCACGGATTTGACTTCCGTGTGGTCGGCAACCGCGTTTACCGGGCGCTTCCGTTCCTCCAGTATTTCGAAGCGGACGACTGCGGTCTTCGGCAACAGCGCGCCGCGCCAGCGCCGTGGCCGGAACGGGCTGACCGGCGTGAGCGCCAGCAGCGGCGCGTCGAGCGGCAGGATCGGGCCGTGCGCCGACAGATTGTAGGCGGTCGAACCGGCGGGTGTCGCCACCATCACGCCGTCGCAGATCAGGTCCTCGAGCCGCACCTTGCCGTCGACAGATATGCGCAGCCGTGCGGCCTGGTAGGACTGCCGCAGCAGCGACACTTCGTTGATGGCCAGCGCTTGCGTCGCGGCGCCTGTGTCGTCGATGGTTTCCATCTCGAGCGGACGGATGGTTTCGGCAACGGCCGCGGCAAGGCGCCCGGGCAGGGCGTCCTCGCTGTATTCGTTCATCAGAAACCCGACTGTGCCCCGGTTCATGCCGTAGACGCGCTTGCCGGTGCTCATCGTCTCGCGCAGCGTCTGCAGCAGGAAACCGTCGCCGCCCAGCGCCACGACGATGTCGGCCTGACCGAAAGGCATCTGGCCATAGCGCCGCGAAAGCCGCTTTGCGGCGGCGTCCGCCTCGGGCGTGCCCGATGATGCGAACGAAAATGTCAGCGACTTGGCGTCCATATGCTCCCTGCAGGCGGTCCGAACGCCGATGCCGGCCGCCGGCAACGGGTTAGCATGCAGGCTTGGCGAAGCAAAGGGAGGGGAGCCAGTTCGGCCCCGGTTCAGCCCATGCCAGTGACGTGGCGGAGGTAAAAGGCAAGGGCGATGAAGCCGACGATCGCGGCGATGCCGGTCCAGTCGACCTGCGCCTTCTTGGCCAGGCGGAAAATCCTGAGCAGCAAAAGCCAGGCGATCACGATCGCCACAGCCACGATGACAAACCTGATCATCCATCATCTCCGACGCGAGGGCCGATGCCCTTGGTCAAGATGTAGGGAAGCTCGAGTGCGAGTTTTAGGGCGCTAGCCGCGATGCGCCTTGGGGAAGCGTCGCAGCTCGACCGAAATTGTCTTTACTGGCGCACAGAATATGCTAACGGGGCGAAATGCCCTTGTAGCTCAGCTGGTAGAGCAGCGGTTTTGTAAACCGAAGGTCGCGGGTTCGATTCCTGCCGGGGGCACCAGCCAGCTACTCAGCAGCTTCCGCTTCTTGCCTGTCGACGACATCCTGGCAGATGTCGCACCATTCTGCGCCGACAAGCTGTGCCATGCGTTCGACGCCGATGCGCACTGCCGCATTCGTCGCCCCTGCGGCCGGCACGACTTCGTCATAGGCGCGCAGCGAGACGTCGCAGTAGACGGGCAGGGGCGTTGCCAGGCCGAACGGGCACACGCCGCCCACCGGGTGACCGGTGAGTTCGGCCACCTGTTCGGCATCGAGCATGCGCGGCTTGCCGCCGAATGCATCGCGGGACTTGCGATTGTCGATGCGCGCGTCACCCCGGGCGACGACCAGCAGCGCGCGATCGCCGACGCGCAGGCAGATCGTCTTGGCGATCTGCGCGGGTTCGACCCCGTGCGCTTCGGCTGCCAAGGTCACCGTCGCCGAACTGGTCGGCGTCACGATGACCTCGATGTCGGGGGCACGCTCGGCGAAGAAGGCTTTGACTGAGTGCAGGCTCATGGTCTTTCCCGGCAATGTTCATTGCATTGAGCTTCTGACTTCGTCCGCCGCCGCCCGGCTGTCAAGCACATGACCTTGGCCCACCGCGCATCGATCCGCGCGGAACCCCTGCAGAAAAAATCTCTCAGCTGCGTGAACCTTTTGCCCGCCCGCCGCCACTGACTGGCATGAGGCGGATGGAACGCCTCCCAGATCAACCGAAGGAGAGCACCATGTCGTTCAAGAGCAAGATGATTTCGGGTCTTATCGCTGCTGCCGTCGTCGCAACCGGCCTCGCCGGCACCGTCCAGCAGTCTTCCGCGGGCGGTTTGACCCGGGCCGAGGCCGCTGCACTCGCCGGCGCAGGCGGCTTCATTGCCGGCGCCATCATCGCCGGCGGCCACCGTCCGGCTCCGGCGCCTTATTATGACGCCTATTATCCGGTGGATCCTTATGGCAGCCATGTCCAGCGCTGCCTGGCCCGCTATCGCAGCTACGATCCGCGTACCGACACCTATGTCGGCTACGATGGCCGGCTGCGCTATTGCCGCCTGTAGCCGGAACGACCCTGCAATCGGGAGAAGGGGCAACCTTTCTCCCGATTGCGCTTTCAGAGGCCCGGCACGGTGCCGTCGGGCGATCCCCCGATCATCCGGGTCAGCTCTGCCGCCGCGTCACGGACGATCGGGCCGATCTCGCCGAGCCGTTCCGGTGTCACGCGCACAGTCGGCCCCGAAACCGAAACGCCGCCAATGGGTTCGCCGAACTCGTTGAACACAGCCGCTGCGATGCAGCGCATGCCGGGGTAACGCTCCTCATCGTCAACCGACCAGCCGCGCGCGCGGATCTGTTCGAGATCGCGGGCAAGCGATGCCGGCTCCGAGAGCGTCCTTTCGGTATAGGCGTCGAGGCCGGCCTTGCGCACGATGGCGTTGACGCGGTCGCGGTCGAGATGGGCAAGAACCGCCTTGCCGATGCCCGATGCATGGAACGGGCTGCGGGTTCCTGGCCGGAAGAAGGCACGGATCGCCTGGTGCGTCTCGACCTGGCTGACGAAGACGACACAATCGTCTTCGGCGACACCCAGGTTGGCCGTTTCGCCGGTTTTCTCCATCAGTTCCTGCATGACGGTGCGGGCACGGTCGACGAGCTTGCGCCGGCGCAGGAAGGCAGCTCCCATGCGATAGGTCTCGACCCCGATTGACCACAGCTGGCCGTCGCTGTCGAACTCGACCATGCCGTGGTTCTGCAGCGTCGTCAGCATGCGGTAGGCGGTCGCCGCGGCAAGCTCGGATGCGGCGGAGATTTCGCTCAGCGACAGCCCGTCGCTGTGCGCGACGATCGCCAGGATGCGCAGTGCCCGATCGAGCGACTGCACGGAACCCGCGTCTGGCGCGGGCTGGAAGGCCCGAGGCCGTCCGCGTTGCCGTTTTTCCATCGTTGCCATGACGTTTGCTCCGCGATGTCTTTAAAAAACTTTTTCATCCAAGATGGCGGGCATTGCAACGAAAAATGAAAACCAACGCAAAATCAGATAGTAAGCACCGTCAACTAGAAATGAAAAAATATTTTGAAAAAATTGCAAAATACGAACTGCGGTGACACGATCAGCCAACAATCAGTTTCGATCGTTGGAGGTAAGACCATGGCCAGGATGCGCGCTGTCGATGCAGCGGTCCTCGTTCTCGAGAAGGAAGGCATCTCTTGTGCCTTCGGCGTGCCGGGTGCCGCCATCAATCCGCTCTATTCGGCCCTGAAGGCGCGCGGTTCGATCCGCCACGTGCTTGCCCGACACGTCGAAGGCGCTTCGCACATGGCGGAGGGCTACACCCGCACCAAGGCCGGCAATATCGGCCTCTGCATCGGCACTTCGGGGCCGGCCGGCACCGACATGATCACCGGTCTCTATTCGGCATCCGCCGACTCGATCCCGATCCTCTGCATCACCGGCCAGGCGCCGCGCGCCCGCCTCACCAAGGAGGATTTCCAGGCCGTCGATATCGCCGCGATCGCGGGCCCGGTCACCAAGTGGGCCGTCACCGTCATGGAGCCGTATCTGGTTCCGATGACGCTGCAGAAGGCATTCCACCTGATGCGCAGCGGTCGGCCCGGGCCGGTCCTTGTCGATCTGCCGGTCGACGTTCAGCTGGCCGAAATCGAATTCGACATCGACGCCTACGAGCCGCTCGCGGTCCACAAGCCGGCGATGACGCGCGCTCAGGCCGAGAAGGCGCTATCGATGCTCAACGAGGCGGAGAAGCCGCTGATCGTCGCCGGCGGCGGCATCATCAACGCCGACGCATCGGACCTGCTGATCGAGTTCGCCGAGATATCGGGTATTCCCGTCGTGCCCACTCTGATGGGCTGGGGCGCGATCCCCGACGACCACCGCCTGATGGCCGGTATGTGCGGCCTGCAGACCTCGCACCGCTACGGCAACGCGACGATGCTCGCATCCGATTTCATTCTCGGCATCGGCAACCGCTGGGCCAACCGCCATACCGGTTCGGTCGACAAGTACACGGCCGGCCGCAAGTTCATTCATATCGACATCGAGCCGACCCAGATCGGCCGTGTCTTTGCGCCCGACCTGGGCGTCACCTCGGATGCCGGCGCTGCCCTGAAGATGCTTCTCGATGTCGCCACCGAATGGAAGACGGCGGGCAAGCTGCGTGACTGGTCCGGCTGGGCCAGGGAGTGCCAGGACCGCAAGAAGACGATGAAGCGCAAGACCCATTTCGAGCAGGTGCCGCTCAAGCCGCAGCGCGTCTACGAGGAAATGAACAAGGCGTTCGGCCGCGACACCACCTATGTCACCACCATCGGCCTGTCGCAGATTGCCGGCGCACAGTTCCTGCACGTCTACAAGCCGCGCAACTGGATCAACTGCGGCCAGGCCGGGCCGCTCGGCTGGACATTGCCGGCAGCCCTCGGCGTTCGCGCCGCCGATCCGGATCGTGATATCGTGGCACTTTCGGGCGACTATGACTTCCAGTTCATGATCGAGGAACTGGCGGTCGGCGCCCAGCACAAGCTGCCCTACATCCATGTCGTCGTGAACAACGCCTATCTCGGCCTCATCCGCCAGGCGCAGCGCGGCTTCACGATGGATTTCGAAGTCAGCCTGGCGTTCGAAAACATCAACCGTTCAGGCGATCCCGAAGCAGGTTATGGTGTCGATCACGTCGCAGTTGCCGAAGCCATGGGCTGCAAGGCTGTCCGGGTTCGCAAGCCGGAAGAATTTGCCTCGGCCTTCAAGCAGGCCAGGCAGTTGATGAAGGAACACCAGGTGCCCGTCGTCCTCGAGTTCATTCTCGAACGCGTCACCAACATCTCCATGGGCGTCGAGATCGACAACATCGTCGAGTTCGAAGAGCTTGCCGAGAGCAACGAAGACGCGCCGACCGCGATCATGCTGCTCGACTGATCATCCGAGGGAAGACCAATGCCTAAGTTTTCAGCCAACCTTTCGATGCTCTTTGGCGAGCATGACTTTCTCGATCGTTTCGATGCCGCGGCACGTGCCGGCTTCCAGGCCGTGGAATATATCGCGCCCTACGATCACGCTCCCGACGTCGTGGCGGCGCGCCTCAAGAAGAACGGCCTCACCCAGGCGCTGTTCAACCTGCCGCCGGGTGACTGGGCGGCCGGCGAGCGCGGCATCGCCGTGTTGCCCGACCGCATCCACGAATTCCGCCAGGGTGTGGCCAAGGCGATCACCTATGCCCATGCGCTCGGCTGCGAACAGGTGAATTGCCTGGCCGGCATCGCGCCTGCTGGAAACGCCCGTGACGTGCTGGAAAATGTCTTCGTCGAGAATCTCGCCTTTGCGGCGGAGAAACTGAAGGCGGCGGGTATCCGGCTGCTGATCGAGCCGATCAACACCAGGGACATCCCGGGCTTCTTCCTGACCAACACCAGTCAGGCGCTTGGTATCATCGACCGGGTCGGTTCCGACAACCTCTATCTGCAGTATGACATCTACCACATGCAGATCATGGAGGGCGATCTCGCCCGCACCATCGAGGCCAATCTCGGCCGCATCGCGCACGTGCAACTCGCCGACAATCCCGGACGTCACGAGCCGGGAACGGGCGAGATCAACTACCCGTTCCTCTACGAACACCTCGACCGCATCGGCTACGCCGGCTGGGTCGGGGCCGAATACAAGCCGAAGGCCGGAACGGTCGAAGGCCTGGGCTGGTTCGAGGGCTTTGCCAACAAGGGCAGCGCCGCAGCCTGACAGCGCGCCTGCCACCGGAATTGAAGGAATATGGAAATGGAAAAGATCGGATTTGTTGGGCTGGGCATCATGGGCGCGCCGATGGCGGGTCACCTGCTGGACGCGGGTTTTGAGGTGGTTGCCAGCGACCATCGAGGCGCCCTGCCAGCCGAACTGGTTGGCAAGGGGCTGAAGTCGGTCTCCGGGTATCAGGCCCTGGCCAAGGCTGCCGATGTCATCATCCTGATGGTGCCCGATACGCCACAGGTCGCCGATGTGCTGTTTGGAGAAAATAGTGTTGCATCAGGACTTTCCAAGGGAAAGCTCGTGATTGACATGAGCTCGATCTCGCCGATCGAGACCAAGGAGTTTGCCAGGAAGATCAATGAACTCGGCTGCGACTATCTCGATGCGCCGGTTTCCGGCGGCGAGGTCGGCGCCAAGGCCGCGTCGCTGACCATCATGGTCGGCGGCGAGGAGAAACCCTTCGAGCGTGCTCGCCCGGTGTTCGAGAAGATGGGCAAGAACATCACCCTCGTCGGAACCAACGGCGTCGGCCAGACGACCAAGGTTGCTAACCAGATCGTCGTTGCGCTGACCATCGAGGCGGTCGCCGAGGCATTGCTGTTCGCCTCCAAGGCCGGCGCCGACCCAGCCAAGGTCCGTCAGGCGCTGATGGGTGGCCTTGCGGCTTCGCGCATCCTCGAGGTGCATGGCGAGCGGATGTACAAGCGCACCTTCGCGCCTGGCTTCCGCATCGAGCTGCACCAGAAGGACCTCAATCTCGCGCTGCAGGGCGCCAAGGCGCTTGGCGTGTCTTTGCCCAACACCTCGATGACGCAGGAACTGTTCAACTCCTGCGCTGCCAATGGCGGGGCGAAGGAGGATCACTCGGCGCTGGTGCGCGCACTGGAGCGCATGGCCAATTTCGAGATCGGCGCCGACGTGGCCGATGCAAAGGGCAAGGCGGCATAGGCAGGGAAGGGCGCGGCGGAAGTTCCCAACGCCGCAGCTTTCTCATCACTGTCGATGGACGGGTCCCTGCGGCATCGCAGCGGGCCCGTTCAGCGTTTTTCTGGCCTCGGTGGGACTCAATTGCCGAGCACGGCCCACTTCGCACCGGCATCGCTGGAAACGACGATGGCGCTTGTACCGGTCACGGCGACCATGCGCGCAGGCGTCTGCGGGTCGACCGCCAGGTGCAGTATGTAGCCTGCCGGATCTGGCCCTTCGCCCAGCACCGCGAAGTCCGGCGCCGTCTCGGTGGCCCGCATCAGCCCGCGCCCGGGCACGAAGGCGTAGATCGAGCCGTCGGCGGTCAATTCCACCGTGGTCACCGGAACGCCGGAGAGAATGGTCTGCCAGCTTCGGGCGGCGTCGCGGCTCACCTTTAGTCCTTCTTCGGTCGCGGCATAGACCGTATCGGGGCTTGCCGACGAGACCGCCAGGTCGATCAGCTTGGCTGGTGCGTCGCCTGCAATCGCCCAGGTCTTGCCGCCGTCGCGGCTGGTCTGGATTGACCCATACGAGCCATAGAGCACGTCGGGATTGCCGGGGCTCGCCGCAAGCTGGTGGAAGTCGACCGGACCGTCGACGCCGGGTGCGATCTGCTGCCAGCTCTTTCCTGAATCCGTCGACTTGATGAAACCGAGATTGCCACCGCCTTGCGGGTGGCCGCTGGCGAACATGATGGTGGCATCGGTCGGGTGCGGCACAAAACCCATGAAGTCGTCGCGGCTGTCCGAAACCGGCGTCACCGTGCCGTTCGGTGCAGTCTTCATCAGCCCGTGGTGGGTGGCGACCAGCACGGTGGAAGGATCGGCACGGTCGAAGGCCAGTCCGTGGATATGCGTCTTGCCGGCGAGTTCGGCCACAGTGATTCCCTGGGCGATTGCAGGGGAGACAGCGCCGAGCGCGATACCGGCTGACAAGAGGGTGAAAAATCCGAGGCGACGCATGACAAGACTCCGTTGTGCCCAGAGGCTACGGCCTCCGCCAGGTGGAAGGTCAAGGGGCGTCGGCGTTGAATTCGCTGCGCTGCCGCACTGGCTGGCTTGCAGGCCAGCCAGAGGTGTCAGCCGAGGAATTTCCGCGCCGCGTAGAGCGACACGGCCGCGGCATTCGACACATTGAGCGAATGGATTGCACCCGGCATGTCGAGACGCGCCAGTGCCGTGACCGTCTCACGTGTCTTCTGGCGCAGTCCCTTGCCTTCGGCGCCGAGTACCAGCGCCAGCTTGTCTCCGGAAAAACTCTTTTCGAGCTCCGCCGGGCCTTCCGAATCGAGCCCGATGGTCTGGAAGCCGGCCTCATGCAGTTCGCCGAGTGCTTCGGACAGGTTGCGCACTTCGATCAGGTCGATGTGTTCGAGCGCGCCAGACGCCGATTTGGCGAGCACGCCGCTTTCGTGCGGGCTGTGGCGCTGCGTGGTGATCAGCGCACCTGCGCCGAAAGCCACTGCCGAACGCATGATGGCGCCGACATTGTGCGGGTCGGTAACCTGGTCGAGCACCAGAATCAGCGGCGAATCGCCCAGCGCCGACAGCGCCTTGGATTTCAGCGGTTCAGCCTCGATCAGCACGCCCTGGTGAACGGCGTCCGTGCCCGTGACCTTGTCGATCTCCTTCGGCTCGACCAGCTCGGTGGCGAAGGGCAGGGCACCAAGGTCGGCAATCTCCAGCCTTTCGGCGGCATTGCGGGTGATCAGCATGCGCCTGATCTTGCGGCGCGGATTGTCGAGCGCTGCGCGCACGGTGTGCAGGCCGTAAAGCCGCACCAGGCCGTCGGCAGCGTTCTCGCCCGGTGGCACATGGCGCTTGGGCCGAAATTCAGGCGCGCCGCTTTTCTGGTCGCGAAAGGTGCGGCGCAGCTTTGCGTAGTGGCTGTCCTTGGGGGTTCCGGGCTTTTTTGTATCGTTCATGCGCCTGCTATAGCGGCAGCTCCAGGCTTTGGATACGGCCCGTTAGTCGGCGCTTCGAATATTCCGCATGAAAAGGCGCGCTGTCCGGTTGACAGGCCAAATCCTTGTCGCCATAAGCCCACGCAGATTTCGGGGCAGGGCGCTTCGCTCGGCACCGTGATCGAAAAGCCTCGTAGCATGGCTCCGGCAAAGCAGTTGGAGGAGTGCCCGAGTGGTTAAAGGGGACGGACTGTAAATCCGTTAGCTCAGCTTACGTTGGTTCGAATCCAACCTCCTCCACCACTGCCGGCCCGGAAGCCATAAAGCGCATGGCCTCGAAAGGTGAGTTCATCTTTCGGCAAGGAACATGCGCCAAGGTATATGCCAAGAGCGTCCTTCGCTCCTGAACAGGCGCGCGGCGCTCAGGGCGCGGGTATAGCTCAATGGTAGAGCAGCAGCCTTCCAAGCTGAATACGCGGGTTCGATTCCCGCTACCCGCTCCAGCGCATTTCGCCGAAGCGAGAAGCCTTTTATTTTTATCCGCTTGCTCCCATATGTGCGTCCAGCACTGAAAGAGTAGCGCTGCTTTTGGGCCTGACCTTGGCGTTTGGGCAAAAGGCGCTTGTCTTTTTCGGCCTTTATCGGTAATCGCCCCGCATCCGACCGGAACCAAGGTCCCGATGCCCAAGGAAAGAGACAATGGCAAAAGGTAAATTCGAGCGTAATAAGCCTCATGTGAACATTGGCACGATTGGTCACGTCGACCACGGCAAGACGTCGCTGACGGCGGCGATCACGAAGTATTTCGGCGAGTTCAAGGCCTACGACCAGATCGACGCAGCGCCTGAAGAGAAGGCCCGCGGCATCACCATTTCGACGGCACACGTCGAATACGAGACGCCGGCCCGCCACTACGCTCACGTCGACTGCCCCGGCCACGCCGACTATGTCAAGAACATGATCACCGGTGCTGCCCAGATGGACGGCGCGATCCTGGTCGTCTCGGCTGCCGACGGCCCGATGCCGCAGACCCGCGAGCACATCCTGCTCGCCCGTCAGGTCGGCGTTCCGGCCCTGGTGGTGTTCCTCAACAAGGTCGACCTGGTCGACGACGCCGAGCTGCTCGAGCTGGTCGAGCTCGAAGTGCGCGAGCTGCTGTCGAAGTACGAGTTCCCCGGCGACGACATTCCGATGATCAAGGGTTCGGCTGTTGCTGCCCTCAACGATTCGGACAAGAAGATCGGCGAAGACGCGATCCGCGAGCTGATGGCTGCGGTCGACGCCTACATCCCGACGCCTGAGCGTCCGATCGACCGTCCGTTCCTGATGCCGATCGAAGACGTGTTCTCGATCTCGGGCCGCGGCACGGTTGTCACCGGTCGCGTCGAGCGCGGCATCGTCAAGGTTGGCGAAGAAGTCGAGATCGTCGGCATCAAGGCGACCTCGAAGACGACGGTTACCGGCGTCGAGATGTTCCGCAAGCTGCTCGACCAGGGCCAGGCCGGCGACAACATCGGCGCGCTGATCCGCGGCGTTGGCCGTGAAGACGTCGAGCGCGGCCAGGTGCTGTGCAAGCCGGGTTCGGTCAAGCCGCACAAGAAGTTCGTGGCTGAAGCCTACATCCTGACCAAGGAAGAGGGTGGCCGTCACACGCCGTTCTTCACCAACTACCGTCCGCAGTTCTATTTCCGCACGACCGACGTGACCGGCATCGTGTCGCTGCCGGAAGGCACCGAGATGGTCATGCCCGGCGACAACATCACCGTTGACGTCGAGCTGATCGTGCCGATCGCCATGGAAGAGAAGCTCCGCTTCGCTATCCGTGAAGGCGGCCGCACCGTCGGCGCCGGCATCGTCGCTTCGATCAAAGAATAATCGACGGTTCACTGTCGAAAGCATGAAGGGCGGCCTCCGGGCCGCCCTTTTTGTTTGGCCGATACATTGCAAGTCCCGGTTCCGGAATTACTATCGCTTTGGGTAGCGGCTGGTTTGGGGGAATCCGCCATGGGCAAGGGCTCGCGCGCAGTCTGGCAGGAGCTTGTCCTGTCTTTTGCCTTGGCTATCGTAGTCGCACTGTCGTTTCCGGCCTCGGCGGAGGCCGCCAAGCACAAGCCTCCGGACAATGACGGGCCGCCCATGCGTTTCGCCGTCGTGCGCAGCGCCTCGCCGGGTTGCGAGCCGCTTTGCCCTGAATGGATTTCGGCCGAGGGCACGATCACGCGTTCGACGCCTGCCGAGTTCAAGAAGCTGCTCAAGAAGCTGGGCGACAAGCGACTGCCAGTCATCGTGACTTCGCCCGGCGGCCACGTCGAGGCGGCATGGGAGCTGGGCCGGATGCTGCGGGCGCGCAAGCTCGACATTGGCGTTGGGCTTACCAGGTTTGTCGAATGTGCGCCTGGTCAGAAGGGCTGCAAGCTCGATCCGGCCAGGAAGGGTATCTACTCAGGCGCCTTGTACGCGGCCGGCGCTTACTGCGCCTCCGCTTGCTCGATGATGTTCGCGGGCGGCGTGCGCAGGCATGTGGGGCAGTGGGCCTACATGGGCGTCCATCAAGTGACGTCTTATGTGACGCAGCAGAAGATCACCTATCGCGAGACCTACCGGATCGTGAACGGCAAGAAGAAGGGCATCAAGCGCAAGGTCGTTGGCCGCAAGACAGTGGGCAGCTACACCACGACCAAGATGGGCAAGGCGTTCAAGTCCAAGATGTTGGCCTATTTCAAGGAGATGGGGGTCAAGCAGGCCATGTTCGATGCGGGGCAAAGCACACCCGCCGCCGACATGCGCCAGCTTGCCCTGGTGGAGATGCTCGACATGAACCTTGTCACGAGCATGGATGCCACCGACGCGCTGGTGAGCATCGAGATCTGCAAGCGCGCTGTTCCCGCCGGAAATTGCACCCTCGCGCCTGGTGTCAAACCACAACCCGGCACATACCCCAATCCCGTTGTGCCGGAAGACGGTGGTATGTGGTTTGTGGTTGTTCGCTCCGGCGAGGCTGGTTGCGAACCGACTTGCCCCGAATGGATTTCTGCTGAAGGCGACATCGATGCCAAGGCGTTGCCGCGGCTCGAGGCGACGCTCAAGGCGCTGGGCGGGCGGAAGCTTCCTTTGGTGGTGTCATCCAGAGGTGGCGACGTGGATACGTCGATGGCAATGGGCAAGATGATCCGCAAGCACGGCTTGGACGTTGCGGTTGGGGGCACGATATTTGGCGGCTGCCGGCCGCGCGATGAGGGCTGCAAGGTACCAGCCAAGTCGCCGTTCTTTAGCAATGCGGTTTCATACGAAGGGCTGTGCCTAAGCGATTGCACCCTCCTGCTGGCCGCGGGTAAGACGAGGCTGGTTGGCTATGGTGCTCGACTAGGATGGTATCTGAGAGCTAAGCCGTCCACATCCGTGCTTGCGTCGTATCTTGACGAAATGGGGGTGCGGGCTCAATCGTTCGACGACGTTGCGCCCATCAAGGTCGTCTATACTGACCAGACGAGGCTCAAGGCGGCGGGGCTCCTGACCCGGAATGGCTCAGTGGATCTGCTGATCGATGGCAGTGTTTGCCGGCTGATCCCTATCCCCGCCAATTGCAGGCTTGCCAGTCAAGGTGAGTTTGCGCGGAAACAGTAAGGCGTCCCGCACCCAACGTTAGCCTCACTGCCAGTCATAAGCGGTAAGACATCCACGCACTGACAGCTGCAGGCTTCCCACCCGCGATCGCGCTCCCCATATGCCTTCAACGCTATAGGATGAAGGCGATGCAAAAAGACGTGCCGACATTGTTCGAGTGGGTTGGTGGAGCCGCAGCGCTCAACCGGCTGACGAGCGTATTCTATGACAAGGTGCGCAGTGATCCGCTGCTCGAACCGGTGTTCCGCAACATGTCCGGTGACCATCCCGCGCATGTCGCTGCCTTTATCGGCGAGGTGTTTGGAGGGCCGAAGGACTACAGCGAGAGCCATGGTGGCCATTCCGCCATGATCAGCCATCACCTCAACAGGCACCTGACCGAGGCGCAGCGCCGTCAATGGATTGCGCTGTTGCTCGATGCTGCCGACGAGGTGGAGCTGCCCGACGATCCGGAGTTCCGTTCGGCGTTCGTCGCCTATCTCGAATGGGGCACGCGGCTGGCCAAGCTGAACTCACAGGACGGTGCCGCGCCCGCACTCCACGAACCGATGCCACGCTGGGGCTGGGGCGTACCAGGCGGACCTTACGTACCGCCCGCCAAATCGTGATCGGAAGCCTGGACCTGCCCAAGCCGGGCGGGCGAGGGCGCTTGTGCAGCGCCTCGTGCAATTCCGCCTGTGAATGTTGGAAGCATCGCGCACTCCACTCTTTACAGACGCCTCGGAAATCCTTAGGAAGCCCGTGCTGCGCAGATGATGCGCGGCGACAAGTACGGGCATAGCTCAGTTGGTAGAGCGGCGGTCTCCAAAACCGCAGGTCGTAGGTTCGAGCCCTGCTGCCCGTGCCAGTCTTGCCAGAATTCGCTAATTCGGGCATAAAGACTTCTATAGCCGGAACGGGACGACTGGATGGTCCCGATGCGGCGCTCAAACGTAGTACGGGTTCCTGCCACTTGCGTGGAAAGAGAATCGGCTCTATGTAGGCGAAACAGACACGCGGCGCGTGGAGCTGGGGATCCGGCTTTACGCGTCCGAATTGCATGGGCGGAATGTTTGCGCTGATTCGCGCGGATTGCCTGCCATGCAGCGGCATCTCCCGGTCACGGGATCATCCAGAAGTCCGGTCAACGGACGTTGAAAGCAGAGCGGCACATGGCGAAAACCACGAACCCCTTCACCTTTCTGCAGCAGGTGCGGTCGGAAACGGCGAAGGTTACGTGGCCCTCACGGCGCGAGACGATGATCTCCACCGTCATGGTGCTCGGATTTGCCGTCATCGCGATGATTTTCTTTTTTGCCGCTGACCAGCTGATGGCATTCGCTGTCGAGCAGATCCTGGGCATTGGCCGCTAAGGCTGCGAATACGGAGAATTCCCTGAAATGACCGCGCGCTGGTACATCGTCCACGCCTATTCGAACTTCGAAAAGAAGGTCGCCGAGGACATTGAGCACAAGGCCAAGCAGAAGGGCCTGAGCGACCAGATCGAGCAGATCGTCGTTCCGACCGAAAAGGTTGTCGAGATTCGCCGCGGCCGCAAGGTCGATGCCGAGCGCAAGTTCTTCCCGGGCTATGTCCTGCTCAAGGCCAACCTCACGGATGCCGTGTTCAGTCTCGTCAAGAACACCCCGAAGGTTACTGGTTTCCTTGGCGATTCGAAGCCGGTGCCGATTACGGAAGCCGAGGCCCAGCGCATCCTGAACCAGGTTCAGGAAGGCGTCGAGCGTCCGAAGCCTTCGGTCACCTTCGAGATCGGCGAGGCGGTGCGCGTTTCCGATGGTCCGTTCGCCTCGTTCAACGGTTTCGTCCAGGAAGTGGACGAGGAGCGTGCGCGCCTCAAGGTGGAAGTTTCGATCTTCGGGCGCGCCGTGCCTGTCGATCTCGAATTCGGTCAGGTCGAAAAGGGCTGATCGAAGCGCCCGTCACCGGTTTCGGTGGTGGGCAGTGTCAGGCGCATGCCTGGCGCAAGCATGGTGGGAGATGAGGCGGCTTAGCCGGTCGTCTTCTTCGCACCACCGAACTGCAACCGCCGGCCCAGCCGGCATGAAACAAAGGCAGAAAAGAGATGGCTAAGAAAGTTGCGGGCCAGCTCAAGCTTCAGGTTTCCGCGGGTTCGGCGACGCCGTCGCCCCCGATCGGACCGGCGCTTGGTCAGCGTGGCATCAACATCATGGAGTTCTGCAAGGCGTTCAACGCGCAGACCCAGGAGCTCGAGAAGGGGTCGCCGATCCCGGTCGTGATCACCTATTACCAGGACAAGTCGTTCACCTTCGTCATGAAGACGCCTCCGGTGGCCTATTTCCTGAAGAAGGCGGCCAACCTCAAGTCTGGCTCGAAGGAGCCGGGCAAGATCAAGGCTGGCGAGATCAGCAGCGCCAAGGTGCGCGAGATCGCCGAAGTCAAGATGAAGGACCTCAACGCGAACGACATCGAAGCCGCCATCAAGATGGTCGAAGGCTCGGCTCGTTCGATGGGCCTGGAAGTGGTGGGCTGAGATCATGGCTAAGATTGCAAAGCGCGTTTCCAAGTCCCGCGAAGGCATCGATGCAAACAAGGCTTACGGCCTTGGTGAAGCACTCGAGCTTTTGAAGGCTCGCTCGTCGGTCAAGTTCGACGAGACCATCGAAGTCGCCATGAACCTCGGCGTCGACCCGCGCCATGCTGACCAGATGGTCCGCGGCGTGGTCAACCTGCCGAACGGCACGGGCCGTACGGTCCGCGTTGCGGTGTTCGCACGCGATGCGAAGGCTGACGAAGCCCGCGCAGCCGGCGCCGACATCGTTGGTGCGGAAGATCTCGTCGACATCGTCCAGAAGGGCCAGATCGACTTCGACCGCTGCATCGCCACCCCCGACATGATGCCGCTGGTCGGCCGTCTCGGTAAGGTGCTCGGCCCGCGCGGCATGATGCCGAACCCGAAGGTCGGCACCGTGACCACCGACGTCGCAGCAGCCGTCAAGGCTTCGAAGGGCGGCGCCGTTGAGTTCCGTGTCGAGAAGGCCGGTATCATCCACGCCGGCGTCGGCAAGGTTTCGTTCGACGTCAAGGCGCTGGAAGAAAACGTCCGCGCCTTCGCGGATGCGGTCAACAAGGCCAAGCCGGCCGGTGCCAAGGGCGTCTACGTCAAGAAGGTGTCCGTCACCTCGACGATGGGCCCGGGCCTGAAGCTCGATCTCGGCACGCTCGCAGCGTCCTGATAAGTTGAATTTGGATCGGCCACTAAAGGCCTGATCCCGAATAAGAATTCCGGGCTTCCGAGCCCGGATTTTCGGAAGTTGGAAACAGCTTTCGAAAATCCTGTCCGAGATTGCAGGCGGTCCAGGCGACCCTTGGTCCTTAATTCGAATGGGCCTGCATGAGACGGGTGAAGACCAGACAAAGGAGCTTTGGCTCCAATGAAAGGTTCGAACCGTGTTTGCCTTTTGTCTGCGCATCGCGCCGGGCCGCAAGCCCGTCAGGTGTGGCGAAAGGGGGCAGGATCCTCGAGCGCCGTTCGGGTGATCTGGAATTTCTGGATTGGCCGCCCGGCAAAAGGCAACCCGACCGCTCACCCCGCAAATGGGAGGCGGTCAACTGGAGATAGGCAGTGGACAGAGCGGAAAAACGCGAACTCGTCACGGGCCTGAATGACGCGTTCTCGAACGCAGGTTCAGTCGTCGTGGCCCACTATGCCGGTATCACCGTCGCGCAAATGAACGATCTTCGCGTGAAGATGCGTCAGGCCGGCGGCACCGTCAAAGTCGCGAAGAACCGTCTCGCCAAAATCGCTCTTCAGGGCACGGAATCCGAAAGCATCATCGATCTGTTCAAGGGACAGACGCTGGTTGCCTATTCGGAGGATCCGATTGCAGCGCCGAAGGTCGCGTCCGACTTCGCCAAGACCAATGACAAGCTTGTCATCCTTGGTGGTTCGATGGGCACGACCTCGCTCAACGCCGACGGAGTCAAGGCTTTGGCCGCGCTCCCGTCGCTCGACGAGCTGCGTGCAAAGCTGGTTGGCATGATCGCCACCCCGGCTACCCGGATCGCCCAGATCGTCAATGCGCCGGCGGCTTCGGTCGCGCGCGTCATTGGCGCATATGCCCGGAAGGACGAGGCGGCATGAGGCCGTTCCTCGCTATCATCAACACACGTTCGAACTGATTGAAGGAATAGATAAATGGCTGATCTCGCAAAGATCGTTGACGACCTGTCGGCCCTGACCGTCCTCGAGGCGGCTGAGCTGTCGAAGCTCCTCGAAGAGAAGTGGGGCGTTTCGGCTGCTGCTCCGGTTGCAGTCGCTGCTGCTGGCGGCGCTGCTGCTGCTCCGGCTGAAGAGAAGACCGAGTTCGATGTCATCCTGGCAGCTGCCGGCGACAAGAAGATCGAAGTCATCAAGGAAGTCCGCGCCATCACCGGCCTGGGCCTCAAGGAAGCCAAGGACCTCGTCGAAGGCGCTCCGAAGCCGATCAAGGAAGGCGTCTCGAAGGCTGACGCCGAGAAGCTCAAGGCTCAGCTGGAAGCAGCTGGCGCCAAGGTCGAGCTTAAGTAAGCACGGTTTCGGTGGGCGGCTCAGTGCCGCCCACCGGCTCCCGTGACCCGGGGGATTGTGGGGAACCTATTTCCTGAGGGCCGCAAGCGGCTTTCAGGAAACGGGTTTTCGCCCGTTTTGGACAGGCCGCCGCCGAGGCGGCGAGAATGCAAGGTGAGCCTTAGCGACTCTCACCCCAAGAAAGGCAGCAAGGAGCGACGATGGCCCAGACCCAGACTTTCAATGGCCGCAGACGCGTACGCAAGTTCTTCGGAAAGATCCCTGAAGTTGCGGAGATGCCGAACCTGATCGAGGTTCAGAAGGCATCCTATGACCAGTTCCTGATGGTGGACGAGCCCAAGGGCGGTCGTCCCGACGAAGGACTGCAGGCCGTTTTCAAGTCGGTCTTCCCGATCTCAGACTTCTCCGGCGCTTCGATGCTGGAGTTTGTCAAGTACGAGTTCGAAGCACCGAAGTTCGACGTCGATGAGTGCCGTCAGCGCGACCTGACGTTTGCCGCGCCGCTCAAGGTGACGCTGCGCCTCATCGTGTTCGATATCGACGAGGATACCGGCGCGAAGTCGATCAAGGACATCAAGGAGCAGGACGTCTACATGGGCGACATGCCGCTCATGACGTCCAACGGCACCTTCATCGTCAACGGCACCGAGCGCGTCATCGTTTCGCAGATGCACCGTTCGCCGGGCGTCTTCTTCGATCACGACAAGGGCAAGTCGCACTCATCGGGCAAGCTGTTGTTCGCTGCCCGCGTCATCCCTTATCGCGGTTCCTGGCTCGACATCGAGTTCGACTCCAAGGACATCGTCCACGCCCGTATCGACCGCCGCCGCAAGATCCCGGTGTCGTCGCTGCTGATGGCGCTCGGCATGGACGGCGAGGAGATCCTGTCGACCTTCTACAACAAGATCACCTACAAGAAGTCGGGCGACCATTGGCGCATCCCGTTCTCGGTCGATCGCTTCAAGGGCTTGAAGGCTGTCGGCGACCTGGTTGACGCCGATACCGGCGAGATCGTCGTCGAAGGCGGCAAGAAGATCACCGCGCGCCAGGCCAAGCAGCTTGCCGAGAAGGGCCTCAAGGCCATCAAGGCGACCGAAGACGACCTCTTCGGCAGCTATCTTGCCGAGGATATCGTCAACTACGCGACTGGCGAGATCTTCCTCGAAGCCGGCGACGAGATCGACGAGAAGACCCTCAAGGTTCTGCTTTCGGCCGGCGAGGAAGAGATCAAGATCCTCGACATCGACCACATCAACGTGGGCGGATACATCCGCAACACGCTGACGGTCGACAAGAACGAAAGCCGCCAGGACGCGCTGTTCGACATCTATCGTGTCATGCGCCCGGGCGAGCCGCCCACCATCGACACTGCCGAAGCGATGTTCAACTCGCTGTTCTTCGATAGCGAGCGCTACGACCTTTCGGCCGTCGGCCGCGTCAAGATGAACATGCGTCTCGAGCTCGACGCTGAAGACACCGTCCGTGTCCTGCGCAAGGAAGACATCCTTGCCGTGGTCAGGACGCTTGTCGAACTGCGCGACGGCAAGGGCGAGATCGACGACATCGACAACCTCGGCAACCGCCGCGTCCGTTCGGTCGGCGAGCTGATGGAGAACCAGTACCGCGTCGGTCTGCTGCGTATGGAGCGCGCGATCAAGGAGCGCATGTCGTCGATCGAGATCGACACCGTCATGCCGCAGGACCTGATCAACGCCAAGCCGGCCGCAGCTGCCGTGCGCGAGTTCTTCGGTTCCTCGCAGCTGTCGCAGTTCATGGACCAGACCAACCCGCTGTCGGAGATCACCCACAAGCGTCGTCTTTCGGCGCTTGGACCTGGCGGTCTGACCCGCGAGCGCGCCGGCTTCGAAGTCCGCGACGTGCATCCGACCCACTATGGCCGTATCTGCCCGATTGAAACGCCGGAAGGCCCGAACATCGGTCTGATCAACTCGCTGGCCACCTTTGCCCGCGTCAACAAGTACGGCTTCATCGAGAGCCCGTATCGCAAGATCGTCGATGGCAAGCTGACCAACGAGGTCGTCTATCTCTCGGCTATGGAAGAGGCCAAGCACTTCGTTGCTCAGGCCAACGCCGAGCTCGACAAGAACGGCCACTTCGTCGACGAGTTCGTCATTTGCCGTAACGCCGGCGAAGTGATGATGGCGCCACGCGAAAACGTCGACCTTATGGACGTTTCGCCGAAGCAGATGGTTTCGGTCGCAGCTGCGCTGATCCCATTCCTGGAAAACGACGACGCCAACCGCGCTCTGATGGGCTCGAACATGCAGCGTCAGGCCGTGCCGCTGGTGCGCGCCGAGGCTCCGTTCGTCGGCACCGGCATGGAGCCGATCGTTGCCCGTGACTCAGGCGCCGCCATCGGCGCCCGCCGCGGCGGCATCGTCGACCAGGTTGACGCGACCCGTATCGTTGTCCGTGCGACGGAAGATCTCGATCCGGGCAAGTCCGGCGTCGACATCTACCGCCTGATGAAGTTCCAGCGTTCGAACCAGAACACCTGCATCAACCAGCGTCCGCTGGTTCGCATGGGCGACCGGGTCAACAAGGGCGACATCATTGCCGACGGTCCGTCGACCGAGCTCGGCGATCTGGCGCTCGGCCGCAACGTGCTCGTCGCGTTCATGCCGTGGAACGGCTACAACTACGAGGACTCGATCCTGCTCTCCGAGCGTATCGTGGCCGACGACGTCTTCACCTCGATCCACATCGAGGAGTTCGAGGTCATGGCCCGTGATACGAAGCTCGGGCCTGAGGAAATCACCCGCGACATTCCGAACGTCTCGGAAGAAGCGCTGAAGAACCTCGACGAAGCCGGTATCGTCTACATCGGTGCGGAAGTGCAGCCGGGCGACATCCTGGTCGGCAAGATCACGCCGAAGGGTGAAAGCCCGATGACGCCGGAAGAGAAGCTTCTGCGTGCCATCTTCGGTGAAAAGGCGTCCGACGTCCGGGACACCTCCATGCGCATGCCGCCCGGAACCTACGGCACCATCGTCGAAGTTCGCGTCTTCAACCGCCACGGGGTGGAGAAGGACGAACGCGCCATGGCAATCGAGCGCGAGGAAATCGAGCGTCTCGCCAAGGACCGTGACGACGAGCAGGCGATCCTCGACCGCAACGTCTACAGCCGCCTGAGCGACATGCTCATCGGCAAGGACGCGATTGCCGGGCCGAAGGGCTTCAAGAAGGGCTCTACGCTCGCCAAGGAGACCCTGGACGACTATCCGCGTTCGCAGTGGTGGCAGTTCGCCGTCGAAGACGAGAAGATGCAGGGTGAGCTTGAGGCTCTGCGCGGCCAGTACGACGACTCCAAGAAGCAGCTCGAGCAGCGCTTCATGGACAAGGTCGAGAAGGTGCAGCGCGGCGACGAGATGCCGCCCGGCGTCATGAAGATGGTCAAGGTCTTCGTCGCGGTGAAGCGCAAGATGCAGCCCGGCGACAAGATGGCCGGCCGTCACGGCAACAAGGGTGTCGTGTCGCGCATCGTTCCGGTCGAGGACATGCCGTTCCTCGAAGATGGTACGCATGCCGACATCGTGCTGAACCCCCTCGGCGTGCCTTCGCGCATGAACGTCGGCCAGATCCTCGAAACCCATCTCGGCTGGGCTTGCGCCGGCATGGGCAGGAAGATCGGCGAGATGATCGATGCGTATAAGGCTGCCGGCGACATCAAACCGCTGCGCGACACCATCGAGAGCATCATTCCGGCCAACGACCGGAACGAGCCGGTTCGCAATTACGACGACGAGAGTGTCGTTCGCCTCGGCGAGCAGATGCGTCGCGGCGTCTCGATTGCGACCCCGGTGTTCGACGGTGCGCACGAGGCTGACATCAACGAGATGCTGGAGCAGGCGGGCCTGCACACATCGGGTCAGTCGCAGCTCTATGACGGACGTACGGGCGAGCCGTTCGACCGCAAGGTGACGATGGGCTACATCTACATGCTCAAGCTTCACCACCTGGTCGACGACAAGATCCACGCTCGTTCGATCGGACCTTACTCGCTCGTTACCCAGCAGCCGCTGGGCGGCAAGGCGCAGTTCGGCGGTCAGCGCTTCGGCGAAATGGAGGTCTGGGCACTCGAAGCCTATGGTGCCGCCTATACGCTGCAGGAAATGCTGACGGTGAAGTCGGACGACGTGGCCGGCCGTACCAAGGTCTACGAGGCGATCGTGCGCGGCGACGACACGTTCGAAGCGGGCATCCCCGAGAGCTTCAACGTTCTCGTCAAGGAAATGCGTTCGCTGGGCCTCAATGTCGAATTGGAGAACACCAAGATCGACGAGACCGCGCATCGCCTGCCCGACGCGGCAGAGTAAGCATCAAAGGCGCGCCGCGGGATTTTTCCCGCGGCGTCGCCGCAGAGCATGATCCCCAAATTTGGGTGCCGGTTTCGGTCAAGATCATGCTCATTTGTTGAGAATTCTTCGGCTATGGGCCGACACAGCTGGCGGGCGCTCTGGTCCGCACACGATGACAAGGGGCTTTCGAGGGCCCCGAAAAGGAGAACGGCATGAACCAAGAGGTCATGAATCTCTTCAACCCTCAGGCGCCTGCGCAGGTGTTCGATTCCATCCGGATTTCGCTCGCCAGCCCTGAGAAGATTCTGTCCTGGTCGTTCGGCGAGATCAAGAAGCCGGAGACGATCAACTATCGTACCTTCAAGCCGGAGCGCGACGGCCTGTTCTGCGCGCGCATCTTCGGCCCGATCAAGGACTACGAATGCTTGTGCGGCAAGTACAAGCGCATGAAGTACAAGGGCGTCATCTGCGAAAAGTGCGGCGTGGAAGTCACGCTGTCGCGCGTTCGTCGCGAGCGCATGGGCCACATCGAGCTCGCAGCGCCCGTCGCCCACATCTGGTTCCTGAAGTCGCTGCCGAGCCGCATCGGCACGCTGCTCGACATGACGCTCAAGGATATCGAGCGCGTCCTGTATTTCGAGAACTACATCGTTACCGAGCCTGGCCTGACCGCGCTCAAGGAGCACCAGCTCCTGAGCGAGGAAGAGTACATGCTTGCGGTTGACGAGTATGGCGAGGACAGCTTCACCGCCATGATCGGCGCCGAGGCCATCCACGACCTGCTCGCCAGCATGGACCTGGAGAAGATCGCGGGCGATCTGCGTTCCGAACTCGCCACGACGACGTCGGAACTCAAGCAGAAGAAGTACCTCAAGCGCCTCAAGGTCGTTGAGAACTTCATGGAATCGGGCAACCGTCCCGAGTGGATGATCATGAAGGTCGTGCCGGTGATCCCGCCGGACCTGCGCCCGCTGGTCCCGCTGGATGGCGGCCGCTTTGCGACTTCCGACCTGAACGATCTCTATCGCCGCGTGATCAACCGCAACAACCGCTTGAAGCGGCTGATCGAACTGCGTGCGCCTGGCATCATCATCCGCAATGAAAAGCGCATGCTGCAGGAGGCTGTCGACGCACTGTTCGACAACGGCCGCCGCGGTCGCGTCATCACCGGTGCCAACAAGCGCCCGCTGAAGTCGCTGTCCGACATGCTCAAGGGCAAGCAGGGTCGCTTCCGCCAGAACCTGCTCGGCAAGCGCGTCGACTATTCCGGCCGTTCGGTCATCGTGACCGGTCCGGAACTGAAGCTGCACCAGTGCGGCCTGCCGAAGAAGATGGCGCTCGAACTGTTCAAGCCGTTCATCTACGCCCGCCTCGACGCCAAGGGTTATTCCTCGACCGTCAAGCAGGCCAAGAAGCTGGTCGAGAAGGAAAAGCCGGAAGTCTGGGATATCCTCGACGAGGTCATCCGCGAGCATCCGGTTCTGCTCAACCGCGCGCCGACGCTGCACCGCTTGGGCATCCAGGCCTTCGAACCCACTCTGATCGAAGGCAAGGCCATCCAGCTGCATCCGCTCGTCTGCACGGCCTTCAACGCCGACTTCGACGGCGACCAGATGGCTGTCCACGTTCCGCTGTCGCTCGAGGCTCAGCTCGAAGCACGCGTGCTGATGATGTCGACCAACAACATCCTGCACCCGGCTTCCGGCGCGCCGATCATCGTGCCGTCGCAGGACATGGTTCTCGGTCTCTACTATCTTTCGATCGTCAACCAGAACGAGCCGGGCGAGGGCATGGCGTTTGCCGACATGGGCGAACTCCAGCACGCGCTTGAGACCAAGGCAGTCACCCTGCACGCCAAGATCAAGGGTCGCTTCCGCACTGTCGACGCCGAAGGCAATGTCGTGTCCAAGATCCACGACACGACCCCGGGGCGCATGATCATTGGCGAACTTCTGCCGAAGAACGTCAACGTGCCGTACGAGACCGCAAACCAGGAGATGACCAAGAAGAACATCTCCAAGATGATCGATACCGTCTACCGCCACTGCGGTCAGAAAGAGACGGTCATCTTCTGCGATCGCATCATGGCTCTCGGCTTCGCTCACGCCTGCCGCGCCGGCATCTCGTTCGGCAAGGACGACATGCTCATCCCTGACACGAAGCACGGCCTAGTCGAACAGACCGAAGCGCTCGCCAAGGAATATGAGCAGCAGTACAACGACGGCCTGATCACCCAGGGCGAGAAGTACAACAAGGTCGTCGACGCCTGGGCCAAGTGCTCGGAAAAGGTCGCCGACGAAATGATGGCCCGCATCAAGGCGGTGGAGTTCGAGGACAACGGCCGTCAGAAGCCGATGAACTCCATCTACATGATGTCGCACTCCGGTGCGCGTGGTTCGCCCACCCAGATGCGTCAGCTGGCCGGCATGCGCGGCCTGATGGCCAAGCCGTCGGGTGAAATCATCGAGACGCCGATCATCTCGAACTTCAAGGAAGGCCTGACCGTTCTTGAATACTTCAACTCGACCCACGGCGCCCGCAAGGGTCTCGCGGATACCGCTCTGAAGACGGCTAACTCCGGCTACCTGACCCGTCGTCTCGTTGACGTGGCGCAGGACTGCATCGTCAACTCGGTTGATTGCGGCACCGACAAGGGCCTCACCATGCAGCCGATCGTCGATGCCGGTCAGGTGGTCGCTTCGCTCGGTCTGCGTATCCTCGGCCGTACTTCGCTCGACGACATCAACCACCCGGTCACCGGCGATCTGCTGGTCAAGGGCGGAACGCTGATGGACGAACGCGACATCGAGGTGATCGAGAAGGCTGGCGTGCAGTCGGTCCGCATCCGTTCGGCACTGACCTGCGAAGTCAAGGTCGGCGTCTGCGCGGTCTGCTACGGTCGCGACCTGGCACGCGGTACTCCTGTCAACCAGGGTGAAGCTGTCGGTGTCATCGCCGCACAGTCGATCGGCGAGCCTGGCACGCAGCTCACCATGCGTACCTTCCACATGGGCGGTACCGCGCAGGTGGTCGACAGCTCGTTCCTCGAAGCTTCGTATGAAGGCAAGGTCGAGATCCGCAACCGCAACGTCGTCCGCAACTCTGACGGCAACCTCGTCGTGATGGGCCGCAACATGGCGATCCTGATCCTCGATGAGGCCGGCAAGGAGCGTGCGACGCACCGCGTCACCTATGGTTCGCGTATCTTCGTGGACGATGGCGACAAGGTGAAGCGCGGCCAGCGTGTTGCAGAGTGGGATCCCTACACCCGTCCGATCCTCACCGAAATCGAAGGCCGCGTGGCCTTCGAAGATCTGGTCGACGGCATTTCCGTTCAGGAAACGGCCGACGAGTCGACCGGCATCACCAAGCGTGAGGTCATCGATTGGCGTTCGACCCCGCGTGGCAACGATCTGAAGCCCGCGATGGTCGTTCAGGACTCCAAGGGCAAGGTCGGCAAGCTGTCGAAGGGCGGCGACGCCCGCTTCCTGCTCTCGGTCGAGGCCATTCTTTCGGTCGAGCCGGGTGCGCAGGTTCGCCCTGGCGACGTGCTGGCGCGTATCCCGATGGAAAGCGCGAAGACCAAGGACATCACCGGCGGTCTGCCGCGTGTTGCCGAACTCTTCGAAGCCCGCCGTCCGAAGGATCACGCCATCATCGCCGAGATCGATGGTACGGTCCGCTTCGGCCGCGACTACAAGAACAAGCGCCGCATCATCATTGAGCCGCATGACTCGACGCTTGAGCCGGTCGAATACCTGATCCCGAAGGGCAAGCCGTTCCATCTCCAGGACGGCGACGCCATCGAGAAGGGCGACTACATCCTCGACGGCAATCCGGCGCCGCACGACATCCTGGCGATCAAGGGCGTGGAAGCGCTTGCTTCCTACCTCGTCAATGAAATCCAGGAAGTCTACCGGTTGCAGGGCGTGTCGATCAACGACAAGCACATCGAGGTCATCGTCCGTCAGATGCTGCAGAAGGTCGAGATCACCGTACAGGGCGACTCGATCTACATCCCGGGCGATCATGTCGACGTCATCGAGTTCGACGAGGTCAACGATCGTCTGATCGAGGAGGGCAAGAAGCCTGCCGAAGGTCAGCCGGTTCTGCTCGGTATCACCAAGGCATCGCTGCAGACGCCGTCCTTCATCTCGGCCGCCTCCTTCCAGGAGACGACCAGGGTGCTGACGGAAGCTGCGGTCGCCGGCAAGACCGACATGCTGCAGGGTCTCAAGGAAAACGTCATCGTCGGCCGTCTCATCCCGGCCGGCACGGGCGGCATGATGAGCCAGATCCGGCGCATCGCCACCTCGCGCGACGAACTGATCCTCGACGAACGCCGCAAGCTTTCGGGCGTGGAAGTCGCCGAGCCGATCCTGACCGACATGGTCAACGCCGCTCAGTAAGAGCGCCGTCCGATATGAATAGGAAAGGGGGCTTCGGCCCCCTTTTTCATTGCCGCGGCGCTTCGACGCCGGCCCCACGGAGCCTGCGCCCGGGGCAGGTGTGCTCCGCGACGTTAAGCTCATATATTCAGGGCGTTTGACATCCCGAGCCCACGAAAATAGCCTCGTCCTCACAGTGCCATCAGCCCTGAGAGGAGTGCCCGATGACCGACGTCCAAGGCAACGCGACAGGACAGGCGGTATCGGTCGAGCCAAGTCTCCATCGGGTCATGGGCCCTTGGCTGCTTCTTCTCTTCATTGTCGGCGATATCCTGGGCACTGGCATTTACGCCCTGACCGGACAAGTGGCCAAGCAGGTCGGCGGCGTGGTCTGGCTGCCGTTCCTGGTTGCCTTTGTCGTCGCCCTCATCACGGCCTTCAGCTATCTCGAACTGGTGACCAAATACCCCAAGGCGGCAGGAGCCGCTCTTTACGCCCACAAGGCGTTCGGCATCCATTTCATCACCTTCATCGTCGCTTTCGCGGTGATGTGCTCGGGCATCACCTCAGCCTCGACGGCCTCGCGCGCCTTTGCCGCCAACCTGTCGGGCGCCTTTGATCTTGGCCTCACCGGTACCTACGGCATCACGCTCATCGGCCTGGCATTCATGGCGATCGTCGCCGCCGTGAACTTCCGCGGCGTCGGCGAGAGCGTCAAAGCCAATGTCGTGCTGACATGCGTCGAGTTCACCGGCCTGTTGATCATCATCGTCATCGGCCTCTGGGCGATCGGAGCAGGTGAAGGCGACGTCTCCCGCATCACCCAGTTCCACTCCGCGCCCGACCGCAGCGCCTTCTGGTCGGTGATCGCCGCGACCACGCTTGCCTTCTTTGCCATGGTCGGCTTCGAGGACTCGGTCAACATGGCCGAGGAATGCAAGGATCCGACCCGGATCTTCCCAAAGGTCCTGCTGACCGGCCTGCTGATCACCGGGGTGATCTATGTGCTGGTCTCCATCTCGGCGATCACCCTGGTACCGCCGGAACAACTCGGCGAGGGCGAGACGCCGCTGCTCAAGGTGGTTCAGGCCGGTGCGCCTAACTTTCCCGTCGAGGTATTCGGCTTCATCACCATGTTTGCGGTCGCCAACAGCGCCTTGATCAACATGCTGATGGCGAGCCGCCTCGTCTATGGCATGAGCCGCGAACACGTCCTGCCGCAGGTGCTCGGCAAGGTCCATGCGACGCGCCGCACGCCTTACATAGCCATTGGCTTCACCACCTTGCTGGCCTTCGCGCTCATTACCTTTGTCGGGGAAGTTCCGGCTCTCGGTGGAACCACGGCATTGCTGCTGCTGTGCGTCTTCACCGTCGTCAACATTGCCGTGCTGGTGCTGCGCAAGGACAGGGTCGGGCACGATCATTTCCGGACGCCGACACCGCTGCCGATCCTGGGCGCGGTGGCTTGCGCGTTCTTCGCCGGACCGTGGACCGGGCGTGATCTGGTTCAATACAAGATCGCGGGCATCCTGATCGGTATCGGGGTGGTTCTCTGGTTCGTGACGGTCCTAGTCAACCGTGCCACTGGGCAGAGACCCGCCGAGCCGGAAATGGCAGATATCGGCGGGGCAGGGCCGGTCAACTGACCCGGGCGCATCCGGAAGGATGCGCTGCGATCAAAGCGGTTCGTTGAAGGTGACGATCGAGACCTCGCCTTCGAGCGCGCCCTGATATGCGGAGATATGCGGTTCGTCGTCGGGCTCGCCCTGCATGTCGCCGATCTGGTCGAGCTCGGCTTCGGCGTAACCTTCCTTCGCCAACGCCTCTAGTGCGGAGCGCACGGCGGAATCGTCGTCGGGCGCGACCAGCATGATATGCACGCCTTCGGGCTTCGCGCCCTTTTTGCGCCAGACTCGGCCCGTGATGATGGTCACCGGCTTTTCGTCGTTGTCGTTCATCGGTGATTCCCTAGTTTTAGATTCGCAAGTTGGGGATTCGCCCCAGTTTTGGCGATTTTCGCACGAAGAACTGATGCACGACAGGCCAAAGCCCGTTACAAACCGGCAAATAGCCCATGTTGCAGCGCAATAAAGTTGCTCTGGGCCCGCTGAGCCCCCCGAAGCCCCGGTTTCGTTAAGGTTTTTGGTGGGACGGGCTTGACGGTCAGCGGTCATGCGAGTAGATACCGCGTCGTCTGAGCCGATGTGAGGTTGGCTTTTCCGGGGCGACATGCCCTGGAGTTCACCTCAAACAGGGTTCGTTTTTACGAGCGAGAAGACATTTCCGGCGTGCATGAAGCGGTTTCGCTTCCTCTGCCTTTGTTCGGGCAAGACCGTAAGTCGCGGTTTGTGGCCCGAATTCGCGTATGGATTTTGCGCTTGAAGCCGCCCTGAACGGGCTTGAGACACGGAATTGAGAGACAAGAGGGTTTAATGCCTACCGTCAACCAGCTGATCCGCAAGCCGCGCATTGCGCCGGTGAAGCGCAACAAGGTTCCGGCCATGCAGGCCAACCCGCAGAAGCGGGGCGTTTGCACGCGCGTCTATACGACGACGCCGAAGAAGCCGAACTCGGCTCTGCGTAAGGTCGCAAAGATCCGCCTGACCAATGGTTTTGAAGTGATCGGCTACATCCCCGGCGAAGGCCACAACCTTCAGGAGCACTCCGTGGTCATGATCCGCGGCGGCCGCGTGAAGGATCTTCCGGGCGTGCGCTATCACATCATCCGCGGCGTGCTCGACACGCAGGGCGTGAAGAACCGCAAGCAGCGCCGTTCGAAGTACGGTGCGAAGCGTCCGAAGTAAGGTTTTCCGGCTTCGACGCCTTTCCTTTTGCGTCGTGGCCACGAGATTGAGAGACAAGAGCTATGTCCCGTCGTCACAGTGCAGATAAGCGCGAAGTCAACCCGGATCCCAAGTTCGGCGATCTGGTCGTCACCAAGTTCATGAATGCCGTCATGTATGATGGCAAGAAGTCGATCGCTGAAACGATCGTTTACGGTGCGCTCGACCAGGTTCAGGCCAAGACCAAGCAGGAGCCGGTAACGGTCTTCCATCAGGCGCTCGACAATGTCGCGCCGCATGTGGAAGTGCGTTCGCGCCGCGTCGGCGGTGCCACCTACCAGGTTCCGGTCGATGTGCGTCCCGAGCGTCGCCAGGCACTCGCCATTCGTTGGCTGATCACTGCCGCCCGCAACCGCAACGAGACCACCATGGTCGATCGTCTCTCCGGCGAACTGATGGACGCGGCCAATAACCGCGGCACCGCCGTGAAGAAGCGTGAAGACACCCACAAAATGGCGGAAGCCAACCGCGCCTTCGCGCACTACCGCTGGTAACGGCGCGAACGAACGACTGAGAGGCACCTCCCATGGCCCGCGAATACAAGATCGAAGACTACCGCAATTTCGGTATCATGGCGCATATCGACGCCGGCAAGACCACGACGACCGAGCGCATCCTTTACTACACGGGCAAGTCGCACAAGATCGGCGAAGTCCATGACGGCGCTGCCACCATGGATTGGATGGAGCAGGAGCAGGAACGCGGCATCACGATCACGTCCGCTGCCACCACGACCTTCTGGAAGGGTCGCGACGGCAAGCAGCGTCGCTTCAACATCATCGACACCCCCGGCCACGTCGACTTCACCATTGAAGTCGAGCGTTCGCTGCGCGTTCTCGACGGCGCCATTGCGCTGCTCGATGCCAACGCCGGTGTCGAACCGCAGACCGAGACCGTGTGGCGCCAGGCGGACAAGTACAACGTCCCGCGTATGATCTTCTGCAACAAGATGGACAAGATCGGCGCGGACTTCTACCGCTCCTACGAGATGATCAAGTCGCGCCTCGGTGCGACGGCCGTCGCCGTCCAGCTTCCGATCGGCGCTGAAGCCGATTTCAAGGGCGTCGTCGATCTGATCGAGATGAAGGCGCTGGTCTGGCGCGACGAAAGCCTGGGCGCTGCCTGGGACATCGTCGAGATCCCTGCCGACCTCCAGGCCAAGGCCGAAGAGTTCCGTGACAAGATGATCGAGACCGCCGTCGAAATGGACGAGACGGCTCTCGAGAACTACCTCGAAGGCAAGATGCCGTCGAACGACGAACTGCGCGCGCTGATCCGCAAGGGCACCATCGCGGTCAAGTTCTTCCCGATGTTCTGCGGCTCGGCCTTCAAGAACAAGGGCGTTCAGCCGCTGCTCGACGGCGTCGGTGACTTCCTCCCGTCGCCCCTCGACGTGCCTGCCATCAAGGGTATCGACCCGAAGACGGAAGGCGAGATGGAGCGTCATTCGTCGGACGAAGAGCCGCTCTCGATGCTGGCCTTCAAGATCATGAATGATCCGTTCGTCGGCTCGCTCACCTTTTGCCGCATCTATTCGGGCAAGGTGACCAAGGGCGCTTCGCTCGAAAACACCGTCAAGGGCAAGAAAGAGCGTCTCGGCCGTATGCTGCAGATGCACTCGAACTCGCGCTCTGACATCGAAGAGGCTTTCGCCGGCGACATCGTCGCTCTGGCCGGCCTCAAGGAAACGACCACCGGCGACACGCTCTGCGATCCGCTGCACCCGGTCATTCTCGAGCGCATGGAATTCCCCGAGCCGGTCATTCAGATCGCGATCGAGCCGAAGACCAAGGGCGACCAGGAAAAGATGGGCCTCGCGCTCAACCGCCTGGCTGCCGAAGATCCTTCTTTCCGCGTCAAGTCGGACGAAGAATCCGGCCAGACCATCATCGCCGGCATGGGCGAACTCCACCTCGACATCATCGTCGACCGCATGCGTCGCGAGTTCAAGGTCGAGGCCAACGTCGGTGCACCGCAGGTTGCCTATCGCGAGACGATCAGCCGCACGCACGAACAGGACTACACCCACAAGAAGCAGTCGGGTGGTACGGGCCAGTTCGCTCGCGTCAAGATCGTGTTCGAACCGAACCCCGAAGGCGAGGATTTCGTCTTCGAATCGAAGATCGTCGGCGGTGCAGTTCCGAAGGAATACATCCCGGGCGTCGACAAGGGTCTCCGCAGCGTCCTGTCTTCGGGTCCGTTCGCGGGCTTCCCGATGATCGGCGTCAAGGCGACGCTTATCGACGGTGCCTACCACGACGTCGACTCCTCGGTGCTGGCCTTCGAGATCGCCGGTCGCGCCTGCCTTCGCGAAGCAGCTCCCAAGCTGGGCGTCCAGCTGCTCGAGCCGATCATGAAGGTCGAAGTCGTGACGCCGGAAGACTATGTCGGCAACGTCATCGGCGACCTGAACAGCCGTCGTGGCCAGATTCAGGGCCAGGAAAGCCGCGGTGTTGCCGTCGTCGTCAACGCGATGGTTCCGCTGGCCAACATGTTCAAGTACGTGGACAGCTTGCGCTCGATGTCGCAGGGCCGTGCCCAGTACACGATGCAGTTCGACCACTACGAGCCGGTTCCGACCGCGGTCGCTCAGGAAGTTCAGAAGAAATACGCGTAATTCCAAGGAATTGCAGCGTTTTATTAATTCAACGCCCTTATCGGGCTAGCAGGAATGGAGACCTCACATGGCAAAAGGTAAATTCGAGCGTAATAAGCCTCATGTGAACATTGGCACGATTGGTCACGTCGACCACGGCAAGACGTCGCTGACGGCGGCGATCACGAAGTATTTCGGCGAGTTCAAGGCCTACGACCAGATCGACGCAGCGCCTGAAGAGAAGGCCCGCGGCATCACCATTTCGACGGCACACGTCGAATACGAGACGCCGGCCCGCCACTACGCTCACGTCGACTGCCCCGGCCACGCCGACTATGTCAAGAACATGATCACCGGTGCTGCCCAGATGGACGGCGCGATCCTGGTCGTCTCGGCTGCCGACGGCCCGATGCCGCAGACCCGCGAGCACATCCTGCTCGCCCGTCAGGTCGGCGTTCCGGCCCTGGTGGTGTTCCTCAACAAGGTCGACCTGGTCGACGACGCCGAGCTGCTCGAGCTGGTCGAGCTCGAAGTGCGCGAGCTGCTGTCGAAGTACGAGTTCCCCGGCGACGACATTCCGATGATCAAGGGTTCGGCTGTTGCTGCCCTCAACGATTCGGACAAGAAGATCGGCGAAGACGCGATCCGCGAGCTGATGGCTGCGGTCGACGCCTACATCCCGACGCCTGAGCGTCCGATCGACCGTCCGTTCCTGATGCCGATCGAAGACGTGTTCTCGATCTCGGGCCGCGGCACGGTTGTCACCGGTCGCGTCGAGCGCGGCATCGTCAAGGTTGGCGAAGAAGTCGAGATCGTCGGCATCAAGGCGACCTCGAAGACGACGGTTACCGGCGTCGAGATGTTCCGCAAGCTGCTCGACCAGGGCCAGGCCGGCGACAACATCGGCGCGCTGATCCGCGGCGTTGGCCGTGAAGACGTCGAGCGCGGCCAGGTGCTGTGCAAGCCGGGTTCGGTCAAGCCGCACAAGAAGTTCGTGGCTGAAGCCTACATCCTGACCAAGGAAGAGGGTGGCCGTCACACGCCGTTCTTCACCAACTACCGTCCGCAGTTCTATTTCCGCACGACCGACGTGACCGGCATCGTGTCGCTGCCGGAAGGCACCGAGATGGTCATGCCCGGCGACAACATCACCGTTGACGTCGAGCTGATCGTGCCGATCGCCATGGAAGAGAAGCTCCGCTTCGCTATCCGTGAAGGCGGCCGCACCGTCGGCGCCGGCATCGTCGCTTCGATCAAAGAATAATCCGAATAACGATCTGTCGCGGGCGGGAATACGCCCGCGCCGCGCCAGAACAAGGAAGTGACCATGAACGGACAGAATATCCGCATCCGCCTCAAGGCGTTTGACCACCGGGTTCTCGACGCTTCGACCCGCGAGATCGTGTCGACCGCAAAGCGCACCGGCGCCAACGTTCGCGGCCCGATCCCGCTGCCGACGCGGATCGAGAAGTTCACGGTGAACCGCTCGCCGCACGTCGACAAGAAGAGCCGCGAGCAGTTCGAGATGCGCACGCACAAGCGTCTGCTGGACATCGTCGATCCGACCCCGCAGACCGTCGATGCTCTGATGAAGCTCGACCTCGCCGCAGGTGTCGACGTCGAAATCAAGCTCTAAGAGCTAACATGAGCCGCGCGAGCAGATCCAAACGGCTCCTCTGAAGGAAAACGAACCGATGCGTTCAGGTGTAATTGCACAGAAGGTGGGAATGACCCGCGTCTATAATGACGCTGGCGAGCACGTTCCCGTCACCGTTCTCCGCATGGAGAACTGCCAGGTCGTGGCGCAGCGCACGCAGGAGAAGAATGGCTACACCGCCGTTCAGCTCGGCGTCGGCCTCGCCAAGGTGAAGAATACGTCGAAGGCGATGCGCGGTCATTTCGCTGCCGCCTCCGTCGAGCCGAAGTCGAAGGTCGCCGAATTCCGCGTCTCCGCCGACAACATGCTCGATGTCGGCTCCGAGATCACCGTCGAGCATTTCGTCCCCGGCCAGAAGGTCGATGTGACGGGCACCTCGATCGGTAAGGGTTTCCAGGGCGTCATCAAGCGGCACAACTTCGGTGGCGGCCGCGCTACCCACGGTAACTCGGTGTCGCACCGTACCCATGGTTCGACTGGCCAGCGCCAGGACCCGGGCAAGGTGTTCAAGGGCAAGAAAATGGCCGGCCACATGGGCGACGTTCGCGTCACCACCCAGAACGTCGAGGTCGTCTCGACCGACGCCGACCGTGGTCTGATCCTGATCCGCGGTGCGGTTCCGGGCTCGAAGGGTGCATGGATCCTGGTTCGCGATGCGGCCAAGATCGCGCTGCCCGAGAATGCGCCGAAGCCGGCCGCGATCCGCGCCGTCAGCAAACAGGCTCCGGCCAACGAGGGAGCGGAATAATGGACCTCAAGATTACAACCCTCGCAGGCAAGGATGCCGGCAAGGTTGAGCTCTCGGAAGAGATCTTCGGCCTCGACCCGCGCGAAGACGTGCTCCAGCGCGTCGTGCGTTGGCAGCTCGCCAAGAAGCAGCAGGGCACGCACAAGGCCAAGGGTCGCGCGGAAATCGCGCGCACCGGCGCCAAGATGTACAAGCAGAAGGGTACGGGCCGCGCTCGTCACCATTCGGCACGCGCTCCGCAGTTCCGCGGCGGCGGCAAGGCCCACGGCCCGGTCGTCCGCAGCCACGAGCACGACCTTCCCAAGAAGGTCCGCGCTCTCGGTCTGAAGCACGCCCTGTCGGCCAAGGCCAAGGCATCGAACCTGATCATCGTCGACGAGCTGACGCTCGCCGAGGGCAAGACCAAGGCACTGATCGCGAATTTCGCGTCGCTGGGCCTGACCAATGCCCTGGTGATCGGCGGCGCCGAGCTTGACCTCAACTTCAAGCGCGCAGCGACCAACATCCCGAACATCGATGTCCTGCCGATCCAGGGCATCAACGTTTACGACATTCTGCGCCGCGGCACGCTGGTCCTTTCGAAGGCCGCCGTCGAGGCTCTCGAGGAGCGCTTCAAATGACGGATCTCCGCCACTATGACGTGATCGTCAGCCCGGCGATCACCGAAAAGTCGACCATGGCTTCTGAATACAACCAGGTCGTCTTCAACGTCGCCAAGAAGGCGAGCAAGCCTGAGATCAAGGCTGCCGTCGAAGCGCTGTTCGGCGTGAAGGTGACTGCTGTGAACACCCTGGTCCGCAAGGGCAAGGTGAAGCGCTTCCGCGGCACGATCGGCCGCCAGAGCGACGTCAAGAAGGCGGTAGTGACGCTGGCCGACGGCCAGTCGATCGACGTCGCGACGGGCCTCTGAGCTAGACCGCGAGGACAGGACAATGGCACTTAAGAAATTCAAGCCAGTAACGCCGAGCACCCGCCAGCTGGTCATCGTCGACCGCTCGGGCCTCCACAAGGGCAAGCCCGTCAAGGGTCTGACCGAGGGCCTGACGAAGTCGGGCGGCCGCAACAACTACGGTCGCATCACGGCTCGCTTCATCGGCGGCGGTCACAAGCGTACGTACCGCATCATCGACTTCAAGCGTCGCAAGTTCGACGTCGTCGGCACGGTCGAGCGTCTCGAGTACGATCCGAACCGCACTGCGTTCATCGCGCTGATCAAGTATGACGACGGCGAGCTGAGCTACATCATTGCCCCGCAGCGTCTGCAGGCCGGCGACAAGATCATCGCTGGTGAGCAGGTCGACGTGAAGCCGGGCAACGCAATGCCGCTTGCTTCGATGCCTGTCGGCACGATCGTGCACAACATCGAGCTGAAGCCCGGCAAGGGCGGCCAGGTCGCTCGTTCGGCTGGCGCTTACGCCCAGCTCGTCGGTCGTGACCAGGGCATGGCGATCCTTCGCCTCAACTCGGGTGAACAGCGCGTCGTCAGCGGTCTGTGCATCGCCACCGTCGGTGCCGTGTCCAACCCGGACCATGGCAACATCAACGACGGCAAGGCAGGCCGCACGGTCTGGCGTGGCAAGCGTCCGCACAACCGCGGCGTGACCATGAACCCGGTCGACCATCCGCACGGCGGTGGTGAAGGCCGCACCTCGGGCGGACGCCATCCGGTGTCGCCGTGGGGCAAGCCCACCAAGGGCAAGAAGACGCGGTCCAACAAGGCGACCGACAAGTTCATCCTGCGCTCGCGCCATCAGCGCAAGAGCTAAGAAGAGGTAACGCCAGTGACTCGTTCAGTCTGGAAAGGCCCGTTCATTGACGGCTATCTGCTCAAGAAGGCAGAGAAGGTTCGTGAAGGCGGTCGCAATGAGGTGATCAAGATGTGGAGCCGTCGCTCCACTGTCTTGCCGCAGTTCGTCGGCCTCACCTTCGGTGTCTACAACGGCCAGAAGCACGTCCCGGTCTCGGTGAACGAGGACATGGTCGGCCACAAGTTCGGTGAGTTTGCTCCCACCAGGACCTACTACGGTCACGGCGCGGACAAGAAGGCAAAGAGGAAGTAACATGGGCAAGGCCAAAGCTCCGCGCAGGCTTGCTGACAATGAGGCACGTGCGGTCCTCCGCACGATCCGGGTCAGCCCGCAGAAGCTCAACCTCGTTGCCGCGCTGATCCGCGGCAAGAAGGTAGCGACCGCGCTTTCCGATCTGGAATTTTCGCGCAAGCGCATCGCCGGTACGGTCAAGAAGACCCTCGAATCGGCTATCGCTAACGCGGAAAACAATCACGACCTCGATGTCGACGCGCTGGTGGTGGCGGAAGCCTTTGTTGGCAAGTCGATCGTCATGAAGCGTTTCCACGCTCGTGGCCGTGGTCGCGCCAGCCGCATCGAGAAGCCGTTTTCGCACCTCACGATCGTCGTTCGTGAAGTCGAAGAGAAAGGGGAGGCCGCATAATGGGCCAGAAAATCAATCCTATTGGTCTCCGCCTCGGCATCAACCGCACCTGGGACTCGCGCTGGTACGCAAACACCGGCGAGTACGGCCAACTGCTCCACGAAGACATCAAGATCCGCAAGTATCTTGAGTCCGAGCTGAAGCAGGCCGCGATTTCCAAGGTGGTGATCGAGCGTCCGCACAAGAAGTGCCGCGTGACCATTCACGCCGCACGTCCGGGCCTGATCATCGGCAAGAAGGGCGCCGACATCGAAAAGCTTCGCAAGAAGCTGATGGAGATGACGAAGTCCGAGACGCACCTCAACATCGTTGAGGTTCGCAAGCCCGAGACCGACGCTACGCTGGTCGCTCAGTCGATCGCGCAGCAGCTCGAGCGCCGCATTGCCTTCCGTCGCGCCATGAAGCGCGCGGTGCAGTCGGCCATGCGTCTCGGCGCAGAGGGCATCCGCATCAATTGCTCGGGCCGCCTCGGCGGCGCTGAAATCGCTCGTATGGAGTGGTACCGCGAAGGTCGCGTTCCGCTGCACACCCTGCGCGCTGACGTCGACTACGGCACGGCCGAGGCACAGACCGCCTATGGCATCTGCGGCGTCAAGGTGTGGGTGTTCAAGGGCGAGATCCTCGAGCACGATCCGATGGCTTCCGAGCGTCGCGCAACCGAAGGCGATCATTCGCATGCTGGCGAGCGCCCCGAGCGCCGCCGTCGCGAAAACGCCTGACACGCATAGGAATTTGGAGTTAGAACGATGCTGCAGCCAAAGCGCACAAAGTTCCGTAAGCAGTTCAAGGGCCGCATCCACGGTACCGCGAAGGGTGGCACCAACCTGGATTTCGGCGGCTTCGGACTGAAGGCGCTTGAGCCAAACCGCGTCACCGCGCGTGAGATCGAGGCGGCTCGCCGCGCGATCACCCGCGAAATGAAACGTCAGGGCCGCGTCTGGATCCGTATTTTTCCGGACGTTCCCGTCACGTCGAAGCCGACCGAAGTCCGCATGGGTAAGGGCAAGGGCGCCGTCGACTACTGGGCATGCCGCATCAAGCCGGGCCGCGTGATGTTCGAGATCGATGGTGTTTCCGAGGAAGTGGCGCGTGAAGCGCTCCGTCTCGGCGCCGCCAAGCTCTCGGTCAGGACGCGTTTCGTTCAGCGCATCGCAGAATAAGGAAGGGCTGAATCATGAAAGCCTCGGACATCAGGACGAAGACCCAGGACCAGCTCACTGACGAGCTCGGCAGCCTCAAGAAGGAGCAGTTCAACCTGCGCTTCCAGAAGGCGACGGGACAGCTGGAAAAGACGGCGCGCGTGAAGCAGGTCCGTAAGGACATTGCGCGCATCAAGACCATCGCGGCCGAAAAATCGGCCGGTAAGAAGGCGTAAGGACGAGAACCATGCCAAAGCGCATCCTGCAGGGTACCGTCGTCAGCGACAAGAACGAGAAGACGGTCGTCGTCAAGGTCGAGCGTCGCTTCACGCACCCGGTGATGAAGAAGACCGTGCGTATGTCGAAGAACTACAAGGCGCACGACGAAAACAACGCCCACAAGGTCGGCGACATTGTGCTTATCCAGGAATCGAAGCCGATTTCCAAGGACAAGCGCTGGGTCGTCGTGACTTCGGACCAGGCGTAACAACGAATTTTGGACAAGCCGGGGAGGGCGGTAGCCCGTCCCGTTAGAAAAGAAGAAGGCGGCCAGTCATGATTCAGATGCAAACAAACCTCGACGTCGCGGATAATTCCGGCGCTCGTCGTGTCATGTGCATCAAGGTGCTGGGCGGCTCGAAGCGGAAGTATGCCTCCGTTGGCGACATCATCGTGGTGTCGATCAAGGAAGCCATTCCGCGCGGCCGCGTAAAGAAGGGTGACGTGATGAAGGCGGTCGTGGTTCGCACGGCCAAGGACATCCGTCGTCCGGACGGCAGCGTGATCCGTTTCGACAAGAACGCGGCCGTTCTTGTCGATAACAAGAAAGAACCGATCGGCACGCGTATCTTCGGGCCGGTTCCGCGCGAACTCCGCGCCAAGAACCACATGAAGATCATCTCGCTCGCGCCCGAAGTGCTGTAAGGAGCCGGAACAATGCAGAAGATCCGTAAAGGCGACAAGGTTGTCGTTCTGGCCGGCAAGGACAAGGGCCGCACCGGCGAGGTGCTGTCTGTTCAGCCGAAGGAAGACAAGGCACTTGTCCGCGGCGTGAACATGATCCGCCGCCACCAGAAGCAGTCCCAGACCCAAGAGGGCGGGATCATCACCAAGGAAGCGCCGATCCACCTGTCGAACCTCGCGCTCGTCGACCCCAAGGATGGCAAGCCGACCCGCGTCGGTTTCCAGATCCAGAAGGACGGCACGAAGGTGCGTGTCGCCAAGCGCTCGGGAGAAGTCATCAATGGCTAATGCAACCATCGAGCCACGCCTGAAGACGGTCTACAAGGAGACCATCCGCACGGCGATGCAGGAACAGTTCAAGTACGCCAACGTCATGCAGATCCCGCGCATTGACAAGATCGTGCTCAACATGGGTGTCGGCGAAGCCACCGCGGATTCGAAGAAGCCCACGGTTGCCGCCGAGGACCTGGCGATGATCGCCGGCCAGAAGCCGGTCATCACTCGCGCCCGTAAGTCGATTGCCGGCTTCAAGGTGCGTGAGCAGATGCCGATCGGTGCCAAGGTGACGCTTCGCCAGGAGCGCATGTACGAGTTTTTGGACCGTCTCGTGAACATCGCCCTCCCGCGCGTTCGCGACTTTCGCGGCCTGAACCCGAAAAGCTTTGACGGCCGCGGAAATTACGCTATGGGCCTCAAGGAGCATATCGTGTTCCCCGAGATCAACTACGACAAGGTTGATCAGATGTGGGGTATGGACATCATCGTTTGCACGACCGCCAAGACGGACGACGAAGCCCGGGCTCTGCTCAAGGCTTTCAACTTCCCCTTCCGGCAGTAACGGCAGCGAGCAAAGGAAAAATCTGAAATGGCAAAGACCAGCTCAGTCGAGAAGAACAACCGGCGCCGCAAGCTTGTGGACCAGTACGCTGCCAAGCGTAAGGCCCTCAAGGACGTCATCATGGATCAGTCCAAGCCGATCGAGGAACGCTTCCGCGCGCAGCTCAAGCTCGCCGCGCTGCCGCGCAACTCGGCCAAGATCCGTATCCGTAATCGCTGCGAAGTCACCGGTCGTCCGCGTGCCTACTATCGCAAGCTTAAGATGTCGCGTATCGCGCTTCGTGATCTGGGCTCGACGGGAGCAATCCCGGGCCTGGTCAAGTCGAGCTGGTAAGGAGCATTTGATATGTCTTTGAGTGATCCTCTCGGCGATATGCTGACCCGTATCCGCAATGCCTATGGCCGCAAGAAGTCGACGGTGTCGACGCCTGCGTCCAGGCTGCGCGCCCGTGTTCTCGACGTGCTGAAGTCGGAAGGCTACATCCGCGACTACAGCCAGACCGACTTCGAAAACGGCAAGTCCGAGATCGAAATCGAGCTGAAGTACTTCGACGGCCAGCCGGTGATCCGCGAAATTGCGCGTGTCTCCAAGCCGGGCCGCCGTGTCTACGTCTCGTCCAAGTCGATTCCGCCGGTCGCCAACGGCCTGGGCATCTCGATCCTTTCGACCCCGAAGGGCGTGATGGCCGACCACGAAGCGCGCGAACAGAACGTCGGCGGGGAAATCCTCTGCCAGATCTTCTGATCTGCGTAGGCTGAAACAAGAAAGGCGAGGACAAGACAATGTCTCGTATTGGCAAGAAACCCGTTCAGCTTCCGCAGGGCGTATCCGCGACCGTCACCGGCCAGACCGTGACGGCGAAGGGCCCCAAGGGTGAGCTGAAGTTCGTGGTCAACGACGAAGTTCTGGTCAAGATGGAAGAAGGCGAGATCGCCGTTCAGCCGCGCGACCAGTCGAAGGACGCCCGCTCCAAGTGGGGCATGTCGCGGACCCAGATCGTCAACATCCTGACCGGTGTTAAGGACGGCTTCGAAAAGAAGCTCGAGATCACCGGCGTCGGCTATCGTGCCGCACTCCAGGGCAAGAACCTGCAGCTGGCCCTTGGCTTCAGCCATGACGTCGTTTATCAGACGCCGGAAGGCATCACCATCACGGTGCCGAAGCCTACTGAAATCGTCGTCACGGGTATCGACAAGCAGCAGGTAGGCCAGGTCGCCGCCGAGATCCGCGAATATCGTGGTCCGGAGCCCTACAAGGGCAAGGGCGTCCGCTATGCAGGCGAGAAGATCGTCCGCAAAGAAGGCAAGAAGAAGTAATAGCAACGCCGCGGTGCGCGGTCGCGGGAAGCGTTTCAGCTTACCGCAGATGGCCGCGCCCGTTTCAGAAGGCAAGGAACCACTACTATGGCTTCGAAAGAAACCACTCTGCGTCGCTCGTCGCGCATCCGCCGCCAGCTCAAGAAGGTCGCCAACGGCCGTCCGCGCCTGTCGGTTCACCGCACGTCGAAGAACATCTACGTCCAGGTCATCGACGATGCCAATGGCCGTACGCTCGCTGCCGCTTCCACCCTCGAGAAGGACCTCAAGGGCACGCTGAAGACCGGTGCCGACACGGCTGCCGCGACTGCGGTTGGCAAGCTGATCGCCGAGCGCGCTTCGAAGGCCGGCGTCAAGGAGGTCGTTTTCGACCGTGGCGCCTATATCTATCACGGCCGCATCAAGGCGCTTGCCGAAGCTGCCCGCGAAGGTGGCCTGAACTTCTGATGCAGGAACCGGCGTAGCGCGTGGCGCTGCGCCGCATCACTGACCAGTTGCAATAAATCCGGCGACGCTATAGACGCCGGATTTGGTTTTTAACCCCCGTGCTTCCGGAAAAAAATAAGGATAGGAATATGGCACAAGAACGTAGGGAAGGCGGTCGCGAGCGTAGCCGTGACCGTGAAGAGCGCGACAGCGAATTCGTCGATAAGCTCGTACACATCAACCGCGTTGCCAAGGTCGTCAAGGGCGGCCGGCGTTTCGGTTTTGCAGCACTCGTCGTCGTCGGCGACCAGAAGGGCCGCGTTGGCTTTGGTCACGGCAAGGCGCGCGAAGTGCCGGAAGCGATCCGCAAGGCAACCGAATCGGCCAAGCGCGACATGATCTTTGTGCCGCTCCGTTCGGGCCGTACGCTGCACCACGACGTTGAAGGTCGTTGGGGCGCTGGCCGTGTTCTGCTGCGCTCTGCCAAGCAGGGTACCGGCATCATCGCAGGCGGCCCGATGCGCGCTGTCTTCGAGACGCTCGGCATGCACGACGTCGTCGCCAAGTCGATGGGTTCGTCGAACCCCTACAACATGGTTCGTGCGACCTTCGATGCGCTGAAGAACCAGTTGCATCCGAAGGATGTGGCTGCTCAGCGCGGCATCAAGTACTCGACCCTTCAGGCCCGCCGCGGCACCGCCGTTGCGGCTGAAGAATAGTCGCTCGAGCTGACCAGGGACAATGACCATGGCCAAGAAAGCAACCAAGACCATCACCGTCGAGCAGATCGGTAGCCCGATCCGCCGGCCGAAGGAGCAGCGTGCCACGCTGGTCGGCCTCGGCCTCAACAAGATGCATCGCAAGCGCACCCTGGAGGATACTCCTTCCGTGCGCGGCATGATCGCAGCTGTCCAGCACCTCGTCCGCGTTGTGGACGAGGCGTAGGCCGATCGCAGGAGATAGAACATGAAACTCAACGATCTGCGTGACAACACCGGCGCGACGCACTCCAAGAAGCGCCTTGGCCGCGGCATCGGCTCCGGCTCCGGCAAGACCGGCGGCCGCGGCGTCAAGGGTCAGAAGGCCCGTTCGGGCGTCGCGATCAACGGCTTCGAGGGTGGCCAGATGCCGCTCTATCGTCGCCTGCCGAAGCGCGGCTTCACCAACATCTTCGCCAAGAGCTACAACACCGTTTCGCTGGCCCGTATCCAGGTCGCGATCGATGCCAAGAAGCTCGATGCGAAAGAGACCGTGACGGCGGAAGCCCTCGTCAAGGCCGGCGTGATTCGCCGCGTCAAGGACGGCGTCCGCATCCTCAGCGACGGCGAACTCAAGACCAAGGTGGCCTTCGACGTCGCCGGCGCTTCCAAGCCTGCGATCGAGAAGATCGAAAAGGCTGGAGGATCGGTGAAGCTGCCTGAAGTGGCAGCGGCCGAATAAAAGGCTTTGCAAAGTAAGCGGCGGTAGAGATACCGCCGCTTGCATGTTTGCCGTCCGGAGCCTATCTCGTGGCTTCGGTGATACGCGCCGCGCCCATCTGCGGCATTGCGGCGTGACCAAGCGGAGTACCCTGAATGGCATCGGCTGCTGAACAACTGGCATCCAATCTGAATTTCGCAGCCTTCGCCAAGGCCGAAGATCTCAAGAAACGTATCTGGTTCACCCTCGGCGCGCTGCTGGTCTACCGCCTCGGCACCTATATTCCGCTCCCCGGCATCAACCCCGATGCATTCGCGCAGGCTTTCACCCAGCAGAGCCGCGGCGTTCTCGGCATTTTCAACATGTTTGCCGGTGGTGCAGTCGAGCGCATGGCGCTGTTTGCACTCGGCATCATGCCCTACATCTCCGCTTCCATCATCATGCAGCTCATGACGTCGGTCGTCCCGTCGCTCGAAGCGCTGAAGAAGGAAGGTGAGCAGGGCCGCAAGGTCATCAATCAGTACACCCGCTATGGCACCGTGCTTCTGGCGCTTGTTCAGGCTTACGGCATTTCGGTCGGGCTTGAGAGCGGTAACGGAATCGTCTCGGATCCGGGCATGTTCTTCCGTGCTTCGACGGTCATCACGCTCGTCGGCGGCACGATGTTCCTGATGTGGCTCGGCGAGCAGATCACCGCCCGCGGCATCGGCAACGGTATCTCGCTGATCATCTTCGCCGGCATCGTCGCCGGGCTTCCGAGCGCTATCAGTGGCACTCTGGAACTCGGCCGCACAGGTGCGCTGTCGACCGGCCTGATTCTCGCGATCATCGTCCTGGCGATCGTCGTCATCGCCGTGATCGTGTTTTTCGAGCGTGCCCAGCGCCGCCTTCTGATCCAGTATCCGAAGCGCCAGGTCGGCAACCGCATGTTCCAAGGCGATACGTCGCACCTGCCGCTGAAGCTCAACACCGCCGGCGTCATTCCTCCGATCTTCGCTTCGTCGCTTCTGCTGCTGCCGGCGACCGTCGCGGGCTTCTCGAACACTGCCACGCTGCCTGGCTGGGTGAGCACGATCATGGCCGCGCTCGGCCACGGCCAGCCGCTCTACATGGCGCTCTACGCGGCGATGATCATCTTCTTCGCCTTCTTCTACACGGCTATCGTCTTCAATCCGAAGGACACGGCCGATCAGCTGAAGAAGCATTCGGGCTTCATTCCCGGCTATCGTCCTGGCGAGCGCACCGCGGAATACATCGACTACGTGCTGACCCGCGTCACGGTGGTCGGCGCCGCCTATCTCGTCATCATCTGCTTGCTGCCGGAGTTCCTGATCTCGGCGACCGGCGTTCCCTTCTACCTTGGTGGTACTTCGCTTCTGATCGTGGTCAATGTAACCCTTGATACGGTGGCGCAGATTCAGGGTCACCTGATCGCCCATCAGTATGAGGGGCTGATCAAGAAGTCGAAGCTCCGTGGAGGTAAGAGGGGAAGATGAGGCTGATATTGCTTGGACCGCCGGGAGCGGGCAAGGGGACGCAAGCTCAGAGGTTGGTCGACAAGCACGGCATTCCTCAACTTTCCACCGGCGACATGCTGCGCGCAGCGGTCAAGGCGGAAACGGAAGTCGGCAAGCGCGCCAAGGCGGTGATGGACGCCGGCGAACTGGTCTCGGACGAAATCGTCAATGCGATTGTCGCCGAACGGATCGACCAGGACGACTGCGCCCAGGGCTTCATCCTCGACGGTTATCCGCGCACGCTGGCACAGGCCGACGCCGTTGCCGACATGCTGGCCGAACGCGGCATGTTCCTCGACGTGGTCGTAGAACTCGTTGTCGACGACAAGGCGCTTGTCGGCCGTATCCTGAAGCGCGCCGAGGAGGCCAAGGCGGCCGGCCAGCCGGTGCGCAAGGACGACAATGCCGAGGTCTTCGACGAACGGCTGCGCGAGTACTACAAGAAGACCGCTCCGCTGATCGGCTATTACTACGCCAATGACCTGCTCAAGCAGGTCGACGGCATGGCCCCGATGGACGAAGTGACGGCACAGATCGAAGCGGTTCTGGCGACTGTCGCCAGCTAATCGTCGCACACAGACTTGACGGACGGGCCGATCCGGAGTATGGCGGCCCGTCTTCCATTCAGGCATGATGCTGTTTGCCCGTAAGGGCGCAAAGTCATATTGAAACGGAAAACCCGCAAGGGCCGGCCTCCACCGGACGCGGGGCAACTTGAAGCGCCGGCATGGTCCGGCCCAAATGGAGTGAAAAGATGGCTCGTATAGCCGGCGTTAATATTCCGACCAACAAGCGCGTTGTGATCTCGCTTCAGTACATTCACGGGATTGGCAAGAAGTTCGCCCAGGAGATCGTCGAGAAGGTCGGTATCCCGGCTGAGCGTCGCGTCAACCAGCTGACCGATGCCGAAGTCCTGGCGATCCGCGAGACGATTGACCGCGACTATCAGGTCGAAGGCGATCTGCGCCGCGAAGTTTCGATCAACATCAAGCGTCTGATGGACCTCGGCTGCTACCGCGGCCTGCGTCACCGTCGTTCGCTTCCGGTCCGTGGCCAGCGCACGCATACCAATGCGCGCACCCGCAAGGGCCCGGCGAAGGCAATTGCCGGCAAGAAGAAGTAATTTCGTATCTCCGGCGGGTTTCGGCTCGCCGGTTTCGCCTTATTTGGGCGGGTGTTCGGCCTGACACCTTAAACGCAGGCTGGTGTAGCCGCTGGTATTACGGCGGTGAAGAGATCAACTGAAAGGACTGCTATGGCTAAGGAAGCCGCACGCGTTCGCCGTCGCGAACGCAAGAACATCTCGTCGGGCGTCGCCCACGTCAATTCGACCTTCAACAACACCATGATCACCATCTCCGATGCACAGGGCAACACGATTGCCTGGTCCTCGGCTGGTGCGCAGGGCTTCAAGGGTTCGCGCAAGTCGACCCCGTTCGCGGCCCAGATGGCTGCTGAAGACGTTGCCAAGAAGGCACAGGAACACGGCATGCGCATGCTGGAAGTGGAAGTCTGCGGTCCGGGTTCGGGTCGTGAGTCGGCTCTGCGCGCGCTCCAGGCAGCGGGTTTCACCATCACGTCGATCCGCGACGTGACGCCGATTCCGCACAATGGTTGCCGCCCGCGCAAGAAGCGTCGCGTCTAATATTTCACCCCCGCGCGAGCGCCTTGTGCGCTCGTTTGCGGTTTCCAGGTCGCCCGTCACGATTGGATGGTGTCGGGCTAACGGAAGGAAGCGAATATGATCCAGAAAAACTGGCAGGAACTGATCAAGCCGAACAAGATCGAGTTCTCGTCCAAGAAGAAGACGCAGACCACGCTCGTCGCCGAGCCGCTTGAGCGTGGCTTCGGCCTGACGCTCGGCAATGCGCTCCGTCGCGTGCTTTTGTCGTCGCTTCGTGGCGCTGCCGTCACTGCGGTGCAGATCGACGGCGTGCTGCATGAGTTCTCTTCCATCGGCGGCGTTCGTGAAGACGTCACCGACATCGTGCTCAACATCAAGGAAATCGCCATCCGCATGGAAGGCGACGGCCCGAAGCGCATGGTCGTTCGCAAGCAGGGCCCTGGTGCCGTGCTCGCCGGCGATATCCAGACGGTCGGCGACGTCGAGATCCTGAACCCGGACCACGTTATCTGCACCCTCGACGAGGGCGCCGAGATCCGCATGGAGTTTACCGTCGACACCGGCAAGGGTTATGTGCCGGCCGAACGCAACCGCGCTGAAGACGCTCCGATCGGTCTCATCCCGGTCGACAGCCTCTACTCGCCGGTCAAGAAGGTTTCGTACAAGGTCGAGAACACCCGCGAGGGCCAGGTTCTGGACTACGACAAGCTGACCATGACCATCGAGACAGACGGTTCGATCACCGGCGAGGACGCAGTGGCTTTCGCTGCTCGCATCCTGCAGGACCAGCTTGCACTGTTCGTCAACTTCGACGAGCCGCAGAAGGAAGTTGCAGCCGAGGCCGTTACCGAGCTCGCCTTCAACCCGGCGCTGCTCAAGAAGGTCGACGAACTGGAGCTTTCGGTCCGTTCGGCCAACTGCCTCAAGAACGACAACATCGTTTACATCGGCGACCTGATCCAGAAGACGGAAGCCGAGATGCTGCGTACGCCGAACTTCGGCCGCAAGTCGCTCAACGAGATCAAGGAAGTTCTGGCCGCAATGGGCCTGCACCTCGGTATGGAAGTGCAGGACTGGCCGCCGGAAAACATCGAAGACCTCGCCAAGCGATACGAAGACCAGTACTAAGAAGACCTAGTCGAGCATGGTTCCGAGGCCCGGATATCCGGTCCGACGGCCTTGCGGAAAACCATCAGAGGCCGTGGCCTCTTGAACAACTGAAGAAGGAAAAGAGCCATGCGTCACGGTTTTAAAGGCCGTCGCTTCGCCCGCAGCGTAAGCCACCGCAAGTCCATGTTCGCCAACCTCTCGGTCTCGCTGATCGAGCACGAGCAGATCGTGACCACGCTCGAAAAGGCGAAGGACCTGCGTCCGATCGTCGAGAAGCTGGTGACGCTCGGCAAGCGCGGCGACCTGCATGCCCGCCGCCAGGTGATCGCCCAGATCGGCAACGAGAACGTCGTGAAGCGTCTGTTCGACGTCGTCGCGCCGCGTTACGCCACCCGCAACGGCGGCTACCTGCGCATCATGAAGGCTGGCTTCCGCCGCGGTGACAACGCCGCGATGGCCGTCATCGAGTTCGTCGATCGCGACACCTCGGCCAAGGGCGCAGGCGACCGCGTTCGTCTCGAAGCCGAAGCTGTCAACGAAGCTGAAGCTGCATAAGCTTTCCGCATCGTGTTATGAACCGAAGGGGCCCTTGTGGCCCCTTTTGTTTTGGGTGGTGTGTCGGTCAGATCGCTGTGACGTGGTTTGCCGGGCGATGCGGGCGCACGGCGCGTAGAGGTTTCAGCGGTCCTTCCGTAACCGGGGCCAACCAAGCGGAAATAACCGCTTTTCGGGCCCCTCTAGCCTTTCAATTTGCACAATCGTCGCGACAATGGCGCCAACTATGCATTGGAGGATTCGCCATGCGTGCGAAACGATATCTGTCGCTTGCGCTGTGCACCTGGATGACGCTTGCCAGCGGTGCGACGGCCCAGGAGGCGCCGACCACCGGGGATCCGGGCCTGTCGGATGTGCTGACGGATCTGCTGAATGGCGGCAAGGGCGGCGGGGCCGCAACGCCCGGTCCCGATCGGCGTGTGCCATTCGGACGGGAAGAGATGCAGCTGTCGTTTGCGCCGCTGGTCAAGGACACGGCGGCAGCGGTTGTCAATGTCTACGCCTCCAAGCAGGTGAAGGTGCGGTCGCCATTCGAGGGCGATCCGTTCTTCGAACAGTTCTTCGGTCGGTCGGGTCCGCGCAACCGTTCGTCGCTCGGTTCGGGCGTTCTGGTCGACCCAAGCGGCATCGTCGTCACCAACAACCATGTCGTCCAGGATGCCGACCAGGTGAAGGTCGCGCTCTCTGACGGCCGTGAATTCACCAGCAAGGTGCTGCTCAAGGACGAGACCCTTGACCTTGCCGTGCTCAAGATCGATTCTGACAAGCCGTTCCCGACCGTCGCCATTGGCGATTCCGACGCGCTGCAGGTTGGCGATCTGGTGCTGGCCATCGGCAATCCGTTCGGCGTTGGCCAGACCACGACAAGCGGCATCGTCTCGGCCCTTGCCCGCACGCATATCGGCGTGTCGGACTCCGGCTTCTTCATCCAGACCGATGCGGCGATCAACCCGGGCAATTCGGGCGGTGCGCTGATCAACATGGGCGGCCAACTCATCGGCATCAACACGGCGATCTTCAGCCGCACCGGCGGCTCGATCGGCATTGGTTTTGCCATCCCGTCGAACATGGTGCGTGCCTTCACCGAAGCGGCCAAGGGCGGCGCCGAGTTCTTCGAGCGGCCGTTCATCGGCGCTTCGTTCGAACCGGTGACGCCGCAGATCGCAGAATCCCTTGGCATGGATCATCCTTCCGGCGCGCTGATCTCGTCGGTCGACGAGAACGGCCCCGCAGCGCGCGCCGGGCTGAAGCCTGGAGATGTGGTGTTGGCATTCAATGGCGCTGCCATCGAACACATGGAAGCGCTTGACTACCGCCTGGCCACGCAGCCGGTCGGCGGCAAGGCGACCCTTTCGGTGCTGACCAAGGGCGAGGAGAAGTCGATCGAAGTTGCGCTTGAGCGTGCACCTGAGGGCACCAGTTCGAACGAGGTGCTACTGCGCGGCCGCAGCCCGTTTGCCGGCGCCAAGGTTGCCGAATTGTCGCCGCGGCTGGCCCAGCGCCTGCGTGTCGCGACCGACACCAAGGGCGTGGCGATCGTCGGCATCGACGGTGGCTCGCCGGCGGCAGGTTTCGGCTTCCAACTGGGCGACATCGTCCGCGAGGTCAATGGCGAGACCGTCGACACCGCTGCCAAGCTGAAGCAGCTTGCCGAGGAAGACACCCGTTGGTGGCGCTTCACCGTCGAGCGCGACGGCCGCATCATGCGGCAGATGCTGCGCTATTAGGCGTGGCAGCCGGACCGCCGGGAGGCTGACGTCTTGAGTTCCCTTTTCGACGAGGCCGTACCCCGACCACTGGCCGAGACGCTGCGTCCGCAACGCATCGGTGAGGTCATCGGACAGGATCATCTGCTTGGTCCCGACGGCCCCATCGGCCGCATGATCAAGGCGCGAAAGGTATCCTCGTTCATCCTCTGGGGCCCGCCCGGCGTCGGCAAGACGACCATCGCGCGGCTGGTCGCCAAGGAAGTCGGCCTCGATTTCGTGCAGCTGTCGGCGGTCCTTTCGGGTGTCGCCGACCTGCGCAAGGTCATCGACGCCGCCAAGCAGCTGCGCAGCGGGGCAGGGCGGCAGACGGTGGTGTTCGTCGACGAGTTGCACCGGTTCAACCGCACCACACAGGATGCCCTGCTGCCGCATGTCGAAGACGGCACGATCGTGCTGATCGGGGCTACGACCGAGAACCCGAGTTTCAGCCTGGTGGCGGCTCTGCTGTCGCGCGCCAAGGTCTACACGCTCAGGCGCTTCGAAAAGGAAGACCTCGCCATTCTGGCCGAGCGTGCGGAAGCGCACACGGGCAGGAAACTCCCCCTCGAACCGGCCGCACGCGACACGCTGCTGACCATGGCGGATGGCGACGGGCGCTACCTGATCGGCCTCTGCGAGGAATTGCTGGCGCTGCCCGATGGCACGATGCTGGATGTGGCAGCCCTTGCCGAAGCCGTCCAGAAGCGGGCGCCTGTCTACGACAAGGGCCAGGAAGAGCACTACAATCTGCTCAGTTGTTTCCATAAGAGCCTGCGCGGCAGCGATGTGCAGGCAGCGCTCTATTGGGCAGCCCGCATGGTCATCGGCGGCGAGGACCCCGGTACCATCTTTCGCCGTCTGGCATGCGCTGCGTCCGAAGATGTCGGCATGGCGGATCCGCAGGCGATGCCGCAGGTGGTGGCGGCCTGGAGCGCTTTCGAGCGCGTCGGCTGGCCGGAAGGGCGGCTGTTCATGGCGCAGGCGATCACCTATGTGGCGACCGCGCCCAAGTCGAACGCTTCCTACATGGGCTTCAACCAGGCGATTGCACTCGCCCAGCAGACCGGGTCGCTGGCGCCGCCGAAGCACATCCTGAATGCGCCGACCAAGCTGATGAAGGAACTCGGCTACCACGAAGGCTACCGCTACGACCACGACTATCCCGACGCCTTTTCCGGGCAGGAATTCATGCCCGACGAACTGGCCGGCCCGAACCGGCCCGAATTCTACGTGCCCAACGAGCGCGGCTTCGAACGCGACGTCAAGAAGCGACTCGACTACTGGGGCAAGCGCCGCCAGGATCGCGGCGGCTAGCAAAGGCAGAGGCCGCGGGCGAGGCGGCATCAATCTTTAGTTACAAAAAATCTATTGCAAGAAAACGCAATCATTCATATTAAATCGTGTAGCGGCCTACGCAAGCGCTTTTGATAGGATGTGTGATGAAGCAGGTTACCGACAAGCTCTGGATTTCCGGCCAGCCAACGGACGCTGATCTGGCTGTTGCTGCCCAAGCGGGCATTCGCAGGATCATCAACAACCGCCCCGAAAACGAGGAGCCGACCCAACCCGGCATGGCCGAAGCCGCCGCGTTGGCAGGGCAGTTGGGCATGGACTTCGTCAATGTCCCGGTGTTGTCTGGGCGCTACACGCTGGAAGCCGTACGGGCCTTCCAGAAGGCTGTCGACGAGGCCCAGGGCCCGGTTCTCGCCCATTGCAAGGGCGGCACGCGCTCGCTGACGCTTTGGGCGATCGGCGAGGTACTCGATGGCCGGATGAAACTGACGGATATCGATGCGCTCGGCGAACGGCTGGGCACCAATCTGGCCGGCGCCAAGGATTGGCTGCGCACCAACTCCTGATGCTTTGCAAATGCACGACAACCTTGTGGGGCAGATGATGGTACAGAAACCCGAAGTCTCCGCCTTCTTCGATCCGCGCACCCTTTTCCGTCCAGTATGTCGTTGCCGATCCGGCGACCAGGAAATGCGCGATCATCGACCCGGTACTCGATTTCGACGAGAAATCAGGCGCCACGGCCACCGGCAATGCTGACCGTATCCTCGATTTCGTCGAGGAGCAGGGGCTGACCGTCGAGTGGGTCCTCGACACCCATCCCCACGCCGACCATTTTTCCGCGGCCCGCTATCTCAAGTCGAGGACCGGTGCACGGACAGCTATCGGCGAACGCGTCATCGAGGTGCAGAAACTCTGGAAGGCCATCTACAACTGGACGGACCTCGCCGCCGACGGGTCGCAGTGGGACAAACTGTTTGCCGAGGGCGAGACCTTCTTCATCGGCGAGCTCCCGGCAAAGGTGCTGTTCTCGCCCGGCCACACGCTGGCCTCGATCACCTATGTGGTCGGCGATGCCGCTTTCATCCACGACACGCTGTTCATGCCCGACAGCGGCACGGCACGGGCCGATTTTCCCGGTGGCAGCGCCAAGCGCCTCTGGCAGTCGATCCAGGAGATCCTGTCGTTGCCCGACGAAACCAGGCTTTTTACGGGACACGACTACCAGCCGGGCGGGCGCCAGCCGCAATGGGAAAGCACCGTCGCTGAGCAAAAGGCGCGCAATACGCACATCTCCAGGCTGGCGACAGAGGCGGAATTCGTCGCGCTTCGCGAAACCCGCGACAGGACGCTGCCGATGCCCAAGCTCATCCTGCACGCGCTGCAGGTCAACATTAATGGCGGGCGCCTGCCTGAGCCCGAAGCCAACGGCAAGCGTTACCTGAAGTTCCCGCTCGACGCCCTGCAGGGCGCAAACTGGGGGTAGGACATGGCCCAGGAACCGCATCGGCCGGTTTCCGATCTGCTCGACCGCGCAGCGGAGGCATCGGAATTCCTGAAGAAGCTCGCCAATCCGAACCGGCTGATGATCGCCTGCGCACTCGTTGAAGGCGAGCGCTCGGTGCGTGAACTCGAAGATGGCCTCGGCATCAGGCAGCCGGGACTGTCGCAACAGATCGCCGAGTTGCGCGATGCCGGCCTGATCGTCGGCCGCAAGCAATCGAAATCCGTTTTCTACCGGCTCTCCGACGAGCGGGTGAGGGCTGTCGTCTCGCTGCTCTACACGCTGTTCTGCGATCCGGACGGCGAGAGCAAGCCGCGACAGGCGGCAGACCCCATCAAAAGGCAAGGATATGACTGACTTCACCCCCATAGCCTCCACCATCGGCGGCGTCCTGATCGGGCTTTCGGCTGTGCTGCTGATGGCCTGGGAAGGGCGCATTGCCGGCATCAGCGGCATTGCCGCCCGCCTGCTGCCGCCATACCTCGACGGCGCCTTGCTTTCCCGGCTCGGCTTTGTTCTCGGACTGGTTGCTGCACCGCTGGCCTATGCCGCAATAAGCGGCACCGACGTCGTCCAGACCGTCTCGTCAAACCTGCCGCTGATGGCCCTGGCCGGACTGCTCGTCGGCTTCGGCTCGGTCTATGGCAATGGCTGCACCAGCGGCCATGGCGTCTGTGGGCTGTCGCGCCTTTCGCTGCGTTCGCTGGTGGCGACGCTCACCTTCATGGCTACTGCCTTTGCCACAGTCTTTGCCGTTCGCCACGTGCTGGGAGCCTAACATGTCCTTCATGGTCAATCTCGCGCTCGGCCTGCTTTTCGGCATAGGTCTTGTGGTTTCGGGAATGTCGGACCCAGCCAAGGTGCTGAACTTCCTCGACCTGTTCGGCACGTGGGATCCATCGCTTGCCTTCGTCATGGGCGGGGCGGTGATCACGGCCTTTGCAGGCTATCGAATCGTCTTCAGGCGGCCCAAGCCGCTGGCGGGCGCCTCGTTTCACGTGCCGAACAGTTCTGCCATCGACCGCAGGATCATAGTCGGCCCGGCAATCTTCGGCATCGGCTGGGGGCTTGGTGGTTTCTGCCCGGGTCCGGCACTGACAGCAATAGCGTTGGGCGCGGCCGGTACGTATGCGTTTCTGCCGATGATGTTTCTTGGCATGTGGCTGGCGCGAATGGCCACGGCACGACCTGTTGCAGCGGCCTGATCTTCGCGAAATCCGCGCGTGCTAATATATCGGGCAGGTGTGTCAGGCCCGCTTGCGGAAGGTGCCGAACTGAAAATGCTGCACGCTGTCCCATGGCGTCTTGTGCTCGTGGCGGCGGCTGTCGACGAGCTCGAAGCCGCTGCCCAGAAGCCTGCCGATGCTTTGGGCATCGTGTCGGACGATCGGCAGGCCGCTGCATTTCTCCGGTCCGTCGGGCGCAAAGGTGCCGATGATCGCGTGGCCGCCAGGCACCAGCGCCTGCTTGAGGGCTGACATGTAGCCCGCCTGGTCGGCCGGATCGGTCAGGAAGTGGAAGGCGGCGCGGTCGTGCCAGATATCGTAATGCCGCGCCGGCCGCCATGCGGTCGCGTCGGAGCAGATCCAGTGGACTTCGTGCGCTGCTGCGCCTAGCCGAGCCTTGTCGGCCTCAAGTGCGGCCTGCGAGATATCGAGGACGGACACATCGCCGAAACCCTGATCGAGCAGCGCGTCCACCAGATGCGAGGCGCCGCCGCCGATATCGATGATTGCCTGTCCAGGCGTAGCGCCTGCGAGCGAGAGCAGCGTCATGGACGGCTCCGGCATTTTCTGGAACCAGCTGACGTCGTCTTCCGCCTTGGTGCCGTAGATGGTGTCCCAGTGGGACTTGCGATCGTCGGTCAAGGCATGAGGCTCCACTTAACGATAGTGGCAGCCTATCCGCGGATGGGGGAGCGGCCAAGCTCTCGGGCTTGCGGTGACGGCTAAAACAGTCTTGACCTTGGTGTTGGCGTGAAATATATTTCAGATGATGAATTTTATTGACATTGCGCCGCGAGGCTGCAATTCTCACTGTCACCGGGCTTCGGGAGGAAGTTCGGACAATCAATCCATACCGCACGGCATGTCAGGTGCTGGCGAAGGTTATTGATCTGGCTTCGGCCAAGGGAGGGAACTTGCGTAAATTTCTGAGCACTTTCGCGGCCGCGGCCGCGCTCTCGACCATTCTCGGTGCCGGCCATGCCCAGTCGGCCGAAAACCCGTTCAAATGCGCGCCCGGCGAAAAATACGTCATGAACGTCATGGTGTCGGGCGTCGAATACTGGTTCCCGGTCTACGAGATGTTCAAGCAGGCCGGCCAGCAGTTCGGCTGCGAGACCGCCTACACCGGCACGCCGGAATATGACGTCAACAAGCAGATCGCCACCTTCGACCAGGCGCTCGCCCAGAAGCCGGCCGGCATCCTGGTGCACCCGATGAACTCCGACCCGTTCATCGAGCCGATCAACCGCGCCATCGAGCAGGGCACGGCCGTCGTCACCTTCGCCGCCGACTCGCCCAATTCCAAGCGCGTCTCCTACATCACCTCCGACAATGTCGCCGAAGGCACTTATGCCGCCGACGCGGTCGCCAAGTCGATGGACGGCAAGGGCGAATACGCCGTGCTCGAAAACCCCGGCCAGGACAATCACGACAAGCGCGTCAATGCCTTCGTCGCCCGCATGGAGGCCAAGTGGCCCGACATGAAGCTGGTCGGCCGCGCCGCCTCGAACCAGGACCCGACCAAGGCCTACCAGGCCGTACTCAGCTTGGCGCAGGCCCATCCCGACCTCGGCGCCGTGTTCATGCCGGAAGCCAATTCGGCCATCGGTGCTGCGCAGGCAGCCAAGGAAGGCGGCGGCAAGATCAAGGTGATGCTGGCCGACGTCAATGCCAAGATCCTGGACATGATCAAGGCCGGCGAGATCTTCGGCTCGGTCAACCCCAACCAGGGCATGCAGGGCTACATGGGCTTCATGCTGCTGTGGATGGCCAAGCATCCCGAACTGATCGACCCGATGAACGACGCCAAGCGCTCGGGCTTCAACCCGATGAGCGTGCCCTTCGTAGACAACGGCTTCTCCATCGTCACCGCCGACAACGCCGACGACTTCTACTGGGACAAGTACCTCAAGCGCCGCGGCACCAAGGGCATCGAGGAATAGATTTCCGCTCCCTTTCATGCCTTGCTGAAAGACGGCCGGGGCGTCCTGCCCCGGCACCGCAAAGATCACACTCCGTGAAGGTTGACTCATGTCGACGCCCATTCTCGAGATCTCAGGAGTTTCGAAGTCGTTCGGCGCCATCAAGGCCCTGACCGGTATCGATTTCTCGCTCGCGCCCGGCGAGATCCATGCACTCTGCGGCGAGAACGGTGCCGGCAAGTCGACGCTGATGAACATTATTGCCGGCGTGCTTCAGCCCGACAAAGGCGAGATCCGCATCGCAGGCGAGCGCACCGTGATTGCCAATCCGGCCGCGGCCCAGCGGCTAGGCATCGCGCTCGTCCACCAGGAGATCGCACTCTGTCCCGATGCGACGGTTGCCGAGAACATCTTCATGCCGGCGATCAACAGCCGCCGCGCGCCGCTGATGAATTTCCGGCGGCTCCATGCCGAAGCGCAAAAGGTGATGGACCTTCTGGCCCCGATTCCGGTGCGCACCAAGGTCGGCGACCTCTCTATTTCCAACCAGCAACTGGTCGAGATCGCCAAGGCGCTGACGCTCGACTGTCGCGTGCTGATCCTCGACGAGCCGACGGCGGCATTGACCGAACCGGAAGCGCAGCGCTTGTTCGCTATCGTCCGCGAACTCAGGTCGCGCGGCATTTCCATCATCTACATCAGCCACCGCATGGCCGAGATCTTCTCGCTCTGCGACCGGGTGACGGTTTTCCGCGACGGGCGCTATGTCGCCACCGACGAGATTGTCTCGACCACCCCTGACGAGGTGGTGCGCAAGATGGTCGGCCGCGAGATTGCCCAGCTCTACCCCGACAAGCTGAACGAGGCGCCTGGACGCACCTTGCTCAAGGTGTCAGGGCTGTCGGACGGCGAGCGCTGCTTCGGTGTCAGCCTCGAGCTTCGCGCCGGCGAAATCCTCGGCATCGGCGGGCTCATCGGGTCGGGCCGCAGCGAAATGGCGCAAACGATGTGCGGCCTGAGATCCGTGGCCGCTGGCGAGGTCGAGATCGACGGCCAGCCTATCAGGATTTCCTGCTATGCCGACGCGGTGAAGGCCGGCCTGGTCTATCTCTCCGAGGACCGCAAGGGCTCCGGCGTGTTCCTCGACATGTCGATCGCAGCCAATGTGTCGGCGCTGGACCTCGGCAAGCTCACAGGAAAACTCGGCCTGCTTGACCGCCGCGCCGAGACAGCGCAGGCGACAGAGCTGGCGAAGCGGCTCGGCGTGCGCATGGGTGGCGTCGGCGCTGCCGTCTCGACGCTCAGCGGCGGCAACCAGCAGAAGGTGGCCATTGCCAAGCAACTGTCGGTCGACCCCAGGGTGATGGTGATGGACGAGCCGACGCGCGGCATCGACGTCGGCGCCAAGGCCGAAATTCATCGCCTGCTGCGTGAGCTTGCCAGTCGCGGCGTCGGCATCGTCGTCATCTCCTCGGAGATGCCCGAGCTGATTGGGCTGTGCGACCGGGTGCTCGTCGTGCGCGAGGGCAGGGTCGCCGGCGAACTTGCGGCCGACGAGCTCGGCGAAGAAGCCATCATCATGCTCGCCTCCGGCGTGCAGTCAAATTCACACAATGCCAGGGCTCAAAATGTCGCCTAGGGAAGCGGAAGCACCGATCATGACGGCTCAGATGAAATCGGAAAGCCAAGGCGCGCGCTGGAACCTTGCGCGGCTGGGTTCCATGCGTGAGGCGGGCCTGATCGTCATCATCCTGGCGCTGTGCATCGCCATGTCGTTTGCCTCGCCGCATTTCCTCACATGGGGCAATTTCCGCGCCATGCTGATGAGCTTCTCCATCGAGGGCATCGTCGTTGTCGGCATGACCATCCTCTTGATCGTCGGCGGTATCGACCTGTCGGTCGGCTCGGTCGTCGCCTTCTCGATGGTGGTGTCTGGCGCGCTGTTTCTTGCCGGGCTCGACCCGTGGACGGCGAGCCTGATCGGCATCGCCGTCAGCGCGCTCATCGGAGCCGTCATGGGCTTCTTCGTCACCGTGGTCGGGCTCAACCACTTCATCACCTCGCTGGCGGCGATGGTGATCGTGCGTGGCCTGTGCCTGATCGTCACCAAGGGCACGCCGCTCTCGCTGTTCACCCTGCCGCCGGCCTTCAAGGCCATCGGCCAGGGCAGCTTCCACGGCGTCCCCTATGTCATCATCATCTTCGTGGTGGTGGTTGCCGTCTTCGACTTCCTGCTCCGCCGGGCGACGGCTTTCCGCAAGGTTTTCTACACCGGCTCCAACGAGAAGGCGGCGCAGTATTCCGGCATTCGTACCAAGCAGGTGAAGTTCTGGGTGACGGTGCTGAGTTCGACGCTCGCAGGCTTTGCAGGTGTCATCTACATGTCCCGCTTCGGAGCGGCGACGCCCACATTCGGCGCCGGCATGGAACTCAACATCATCGCCGCGGCCGTCATCGGCGGGGCTTCGCTCAACGGCGGTTCAGGCACCATCTTCGGCGCGATCCTGGGCATGGCGCTGCTTTCGGTGGTCACCAGCTCGCTGATCCTGCTCGACATCTCGGTTTACTGGCAGGACATGATCAAGGGCTGCATCCTTCTCGCCGCAGTCTCCATCGACCACCTGCTTCATCGCAGGAAGGCATGAGCGGAGACGAATGATGGCCAACGGCAATTCACGCGACGAAATCGCCAACGCGCGGCAGATGCATCAGGCGCTCGTGCTCCACTACATGGAAGGCAAGACCCAGGTGGAGATCGCCCACGAGCTCGGCATCTCGCACGCCACCGTCAACCGCCTGATCAAGCGCGGCCACCAGATGGGGCTGGTCGAGATCAGGATCAAATCGCCGATCGAACACCTCGTTGACCTCGAGGCCCGGCTGGTGGCACTCGGCGGGCTCAAGCGCGCCGTTGTCGTGCCGTCTCTCGGCGACAATCCGCAGACAGCGCTACAGCGCGTCGGCGAAGCCGCGGCAACGCTACTGCAGGACACGATCAAGGACGGCGACACGATCTCTATCACCGGCGGCAAGGGTGTCTCGGCCGTGGTTGCGGGCTTGAATGGCGACCGTCAGTTCAAGGTCGAGGTCATCCCGGCGACCGGGCTTGTCCAGGGCAAGCACTACACAGACGTCAACCACGTCGCCTCGCTGATGGCCGACAAGCTCGGCGGCCGTGCCTACCAGGTGCATGCGCCGCTATTTGCCGACAGCCCCGAGCAGCGCGACATGCTGATGGGCGTAAGCTCCGTCTCCGACGTGTTCCGCAAGGCGCGCGAGGCCAATGTCGCGGTGGTCGGCATCGGCTCGATCCTGACCGACGACTCCAGCTATTACGACCTGCATCCCTCGTCGAGCACAGACCGCCAGGCCATCGAGCGGTCGGGGGCGGCGGGCGAGCTGCTGGCCCACCTTGTCGATGCCCAAGGCAGGGTCTGCGACTACAGCCTCAATCGCTGCCTGGTGTCGCTGACACTGGAAGAATTCGCCACCGTCCCGCGCACCATCGGCGTCGCCAGCGGCGCCAGCAAGGCCGCGCCGATCCTCAGCGCCATGCGCGGCAACCACCTCGAAACCATCGTCACCGACGAAGCCACGGCCCTCCAGGTCTTGGAACTCGCCGAAGGAAAAAGACCATGAGCCAGCTTGTTCGCAACATCGGCCGATCGGGGATATCGGCCTCGGGCGTCGGCCTCGGCACCTGGGCGATCGGCGGCTGGATGTGGGGCGGCACCGACGAGGACGCCTCCATTGCGGCGATCCAGGCATCGATCGATGCCGGCGTGTCGCTGATCGACACAGCGCCCGCCTATGGTCTCGGACGTAGTGAGGAGATCGTCGGCAAGGCGATCCGCGGACGCCGCGACAAGGTGGTGGTCGCCACAAAGTGCGGGCTCAACTGGCACTCCGGCAAGGGCAATCACTTCTTCGACCAGGACGGGCTGCCGGTACATCGCTATCTCGGCGCCGACGGCATCGTCTACGAGGTTGAGCAGAGCCTGCGCCGCCTCGGCACCGACCATATCGACCTCTACATCACCCACTGGCAGGATCCGACCACGCCGGTCGCCGAGACGATGGACACGCTCTTGCGGCTCAAGCAGCAGGGCAAGATCGGCGCCATCGGCGCGAGCAACGTGAATGCTGACGAGTTGAAGACCTATATCGAAGCCGGTCAGATCGATGCTATCCAGGAGCGCTACTCGATGCTTGATCGCGAGATCGAAGACACGCTGCTGCCGATCACGCAGGGCAACGATGTCGCGACCCTCAGCTATTCGTCGCTGGCGCTCGGCCTGCTCTCCGGCGCTATTGATCCGAGCCGTCAATTCAGTGGCGACGACCAGCGCAAGGACAATCCGCGCTTCTCCGCGGCCAACCGGCAGAAGGTCGCAGAGCTCAAGGCGGCCATTGAGCCTGTCATCGAGCGGCACAAGGCGAGCATGGCGCAGGTGGTGATCGCCTGGACGCTGGCCCAGCCCGGCATCACCTTTGCACTCTGTGGCGCGCGCAATCCGGCGCAGGCTCTCGACAATGCGCGGGCCGGCAAGATCAGGCTCGATGCCGACGATCTGCTCGCCCTCGATACCGCCATTTCCAGGCATCTCGTCGCCATGGACGCCTGACCGAAGGAAACCCTCCGCACCATGAATCGCAGCGAAACCATAGCCGGCCTCGAGGGCCGGAACGGCCCCGCCGTGCTTGTGATCGGCGGCGGCATCAACGGCATCAGCGTCTTCCGCGAGCTGGCGCTGCAAGGTGTCGACGTGCTCCTGGCCGAGAAGGGCGACTATTGCTCGGGGGCGAGCGCGGCCCTGTCGCGCATGGTGCATGGGGGCTTGCGTTATCTCGAGAACGGCGAGTTCAAGCTGGTGCGGGAGTCGCTTCTGGAGCGCGACAGGCTTCTCAGGAACGCCCCGCATTTCGTAGCACCATTGCCGACGACGGTGCCGATCTTCGACTTCTTCTCGGGCATCGCCAACGGCGCTTTCCGCTTTCTCGGCCTGACCCGCAGGCCGAACCGCCGCGGTGCGGTGGTCATCAAGGCGGGCCTGGCGGTCTACGACATCCTCACCGCCACGCGCCGGCTGATGCCAAAGCATGTCTTCCGCAGCCGCGCCGAGACGCTGAGGACCTGGCCGGCGATCAACCCTGATATCCGCAACTCGGCGACCTACTATGACGCCTGGGTGAGCCGGCCCGAGCGGCTGGGCGTCGAAATGCTGAACGACGCGCTGGCGACCAATCCGGCGGCGCGGGCGCTGAACCATGCCCAGGTCGGCGGCGATGGCGACGGCGTGGTGCTGACCGACATTCTGACCGGCGAGGCGGTACGCCTCAATCCTCGGCTGATCGTCAACGCCACCGGCGGCTGGATCGACCTGACCAACGCTGGCCTCGGCGCCTCGGCGCCGACGATGATAGGCGGCACCAAGGGCTCGCATCTGGTCGTCGCCAACCGCGAACTGCACGACGCGCTATCAGGTCACATGATCTATTACGAGAACGAGGACGGGCGCATCTGCATCCTGTTTCCCTATCTCGGCAACGTGCTGGTGGGCTCGACCGACATACGTGTCGACGATCCCGACCAGGTGCGCTGCGAGACCGATGAGCGCGACTACATCCTGCAGTCGCTCGCCTTCGTCTTTCCGCACCTCCGCATCGCGCCTGAGGAGATCGTCTTCCAGTTTGCCGGCGTGCGCCCGCTGCCGGCCAGCGACGACAGCTTCACCGGCCGCATCCCGCGCGACCACTTCTGCGAGGTGGTCGAGGCCAGCGGCGCGCTGCCTGAGATGCTGTGCATGATCGGGGGCAAGTGGACCACCTTCCGCTCGTTCGGGGCGCTGGCGGCCGACATGGCACTGGAACGTCTTGGCACGAAGCGGACTAGGGATACCGAGGAACTGGCCATTGGCGGTGGCCGTGATTTTCCTAGCGATGCCGAGCGGTGGATTTCCGAACAGGCCGCCATTTCAGGTGTTCCGCGTGCCCGCATGCGCGAGCTGTTCGAACGCTACGGCACGGATGCTGCGACGGTTGCCGACGGCCTCGGCGACGACGCCATGTTGCCGGGCTCCACCTATTCGGACCGCGAACTCGCGCACCTGATCGCGCATGAGCATGTCGAAAAGCTCGACGATCTGCTGCTGCGGCGCACGACCATCGGCGTGACCGGCAAGCTCTCGTGGGGACTCATCGAGCAGGCGCTCGGCATCCTCGCCGAAGCAAAGGGTTGGGGTGAGCAGCGCAGCGCGCGCGAGCGCCAGGAATTTCTCGCCCTGCTGGAAAGCCGGCACGGGCTCGACGCCACGAAACTCTCAGCAAGATCCGAAAGGAGCGCCGAATGCGCATCAGCCCTAAAGTCCGCATGAACCGTCTGTTCGCCAACGGCCGGTGCCTCGACGTCGCCATCGATCATGGTGTCTGCAACGAGCCGTCCTTCCTCGACGGACTGGAAGACATTGCCGGCGTGGTCGACCAATTGGTCACGGCCCGTCCCGACGCGATCCAGATGAATTTCGGCCAGGCCGACCTGCTGCAGGAGCGCCCGGGCAAGGACAAGCCGGCGCTGGTCATGCGCATCGACATGGGCAATCCCTACAACAAGACCCGCCACCGCCACATGTGGGCTGTGCTACAGAACGAGCATGAGCCGCTGACCGGCGCATTGGCGATGGACGCCGCCTGCGTGGTGGTCAACCTGTTCATGCTGCCCGACGAACCCGACCTGTTCCGCCAGTGCGTGCAGAACATTGCGCGCGTCCGCGCCGACTGCGACAAATATGGCATGCCGCTGATGATCGAACCGCTGGCGATGCTGGCGAACTCCGAGCGCGGCGGCTACATGGTCGACGGCGATGCCGAGAAGATCGTGACGCTGACCCGGCTTGCCCGCGAGATGGGCGCCGACATCGTCAAGGCCGATCCGACGACCGAGGCTGCCGATTTCCACCGCGTCGTCGAGGCTGCGCGCTGCCCGGTGCTGGTGCGTGGTGGCGGCAAGGAGGATTTGCGCACGGTGTTCGACAAGTCGGCGGCGCTTATGGCGCAGGGCGCGCATGGCATGGTCTATGGCCGCAACATCTACCAGCACGCCAATCCGCGCGCTGTGGTGGCCGGGCTCATGGCGATCATCCACGAGGGCGCTGACGGCGCCGCCGCCTGGGACCGGTACACCGGGGCGAATTAGCCAGCCGCTCGCAAGCGGCTGAAGACATTCCAGCCAAACGGACAGAGACCCGTTCCGATTCAATCGGAATGGGATAGGCTCCAGCGCCTTGGGAGGGGCTTATGGGAGAATACATTCTTGGCCTCGATGCCGGCAACACCGTCATCAAGGCCGTACTCTTCGACCTCGAAGGCCGCGAGTTAGCGCTCGCCGCCAAGGATGGCCGGTCGTCCATGCCGAAGCCTGGCCATGTCGAACGTGACCTGGGTGAACTGTGGCGCAATGCCGTCGAGGTCATCGGTCAGTGCATCGAACGTGCCGGCGTCGATGCCGGTGACGTCCTGGCCGTCGGCTGCGCCGGCCATGGCAACGGGCTTTACGCGCTAGACCGTGACGGCGAACCGCTGATCGGCATCCAGTCGCTCGATACGCGTGCAAGCGGGCTGGTCGACGAATGGCAGAAGCAAGGCGTCGGTGATCGCACCTATCCCCTTTGCCTGCAGAAGCCGTGGGCAGCGCAGACGCCGACGCTGCTGGCCTGGCTGAAGCGCCATGATCCGGCTCTCCATGGACGCATAGGCACGGTGTTCCTGTGCAAGGATTTTGTCGTCAACCGGCTGACCGGCGCGCGCTCGACCGACACGTCGGACATGTCCGGTTGCGGCCTGCTCACCATGCCGGCCCGTCGTTATGACGGCGGTCTTCTCGCAGCCTACGGCCTCGGGGACGCTGCACAGTTGCTGCCGCCGGTTCTGGAATCCGCCGAAATCGCAGGCCGCATTTCGTCGGATGTTGCCGGCCTGACCGGCCTGGCTGCGGGCACGCCGGTCATCGCCGGCCTGTTCGACGTCGTCGCCAGCGCCATTGGCTCGGGCGTCACCCGCACGGGAGCCGCCTCGATCATCGCTGGCACCTGGAGCATCAACCAGGTCATCACAGACGAGCCGATCCGCGATCCCAAGATCTTCATGGTCTCGACCTACGATCCCGAGCGCTATCTGGCGATCGAATCCAGCGCTACTTCCGCCGCTAATCTCGAATGGATAGTGCGCGAGTTCTTCGAGCATGCGCCCGAGTCCGGCCGCTCGCCCTTCGAACTCTGTGGCGATCTGGTCGCCTCGGTCGATCCGACAGGCGATGTGCCGATCTATCATCCCTATCTCTACGGTGCCCAGACCAACGGCCAGTCGCGTGCCGGCTTCTACGGCATCGCCGGCTGGCACGGCCGCGCCCATCTGTTGCGGGCGCTGTTCGAGGGCGTGGTGTTCGAGCACCGGCGCCATGTCGAGACGCTGCGTGATGCCGGTGCTGTCGTCGATGAGGTCGTGCTGTCGGGCGGCGGTTCGCGCAGCGCCATCTGGCCGCAGATCTTCGCTGACGTGCTCTCCCTCCCGGTAACGGTGGCGCGCAGCCGCGAGACCGGGGCGTTGGGTGCTGCGATTGCTGCCGCCACGGGTGTCGGCCTTTTCAAGGATTTTGCCGAAGGGGCGTCCGCGATGACAGCTGCGGCGCGCCGATATACGCCCAATTGCGAGGTCGCGCTGGCCTATGGACGGCGCTACCGGCTCTATGGCGAGATCAACAAGGCGATGGGCCCGTTGTGGCAAAGCATGGCGAGCGAACAGGTCGAGGCATGACGACGGCAAGCGATTTCGGGACGTATGACTTCGTCGTGGTCGGCGCCGGCTCGGCCGGCTGCGTGCTGGCCAACCGCCTGTCCGCCAATCCGAAAAACCGGGTGTTGCTGCTCGAGGCCGGCGGCAGCGACCGCTATCACTGGATCGATATCCCGATCGGCTACCTCTACTGCATGGGCAATCCGCGCACCGACTGGCTGATGAAGACCGAGGCCGAGCCGGGCCTGAACGGGCGCGTGCTCAACTATCCCAGAGGCAAGGTGTTGGGCGGCTGCTCGTCGATCAATGGCATGATCTACATGCGCGGCCAGGCTGCCGACTATGACGGCTGGCGCCAGGCCGGCAATGTCGGCTGGGGCTGGGACGACGTGCTGCCCTATTTCCTCAAGTCGGAGGACTATCATGGTGGTGCCTCCGCCGGGCATGGCGCCGGCGGCGAATGGCGGGTCGAGCGCCAGCGGCTGTCCTGGCCGATCCTGGACGCCTTCCGCGATGCGGCCGAAGAGATCGGCGTCCCGCGCACAGACGACTTCAACCAGGGCACCAACGAGGGCTCGGGCTATTTCGAAGTCAACCAGCGGAAGGGCGTGCGCTGGAACACTTCCAAGGCTTTCCTGCGGCCTATCCTCAAGCGGCCGAACCTGCGTGTCGTCACTGGTGCCGAGACAGAGCGGCTGGTGATCGAGGGGCGGCAGGTGCGTGGCGTCGTCTTCCGGCTGGACGGTAAATTGCATGAGGCAGGGGCGGGGGAGACAATCCTGGCCGCCGGCGCGATCAACTCGCCCAAGATCCTGGAGCTGTCGGGCATCGGCCGGCCGGATGTGCTCTTCGGGCTCGGCATCGATGTCGCCCACCGGCTCGACGGCGTAGGCGAAAACCTCCAGGACCACCTGCAGATCCGCACCGTATTCAAGGTCAGGAACGCCGCGACGCTGAACCAGCGCTACCACAACCTTTTCAGCCGGGCCGGCATGGGCATCGAATATGCGCTCAAGCGCTCCGGCCCGCTGTCGATGGCGCCGAGCCAACTCGGCATCTTCGCCCGCAGCGACCCGCGGCTCGCAACGCCCGACCTCGAATACCACGTCCAGCCGCTCAGCACCGACAGGCTCGGTGAGCCGCTGCACCGCTTCCCGGCGGTCACGGTTTCTGTGTGCAACCTCAGGCCGGAAAGCCGGGGCACGGTGCATGCCCTTTCGGCCGATCCTCGGACGCCGGCAGCCATCCGCCCCAACTACCTGTCGACCGACAACGACCGCGCGGTTGCCATAGCCTCCATCCGCCACGTCCGCCGGCTGATGTCGGCCAAGGCGATCGAGCGTTTTGCGCCGGAGGAGATCTTGCCCGGCCCAGCGGTGGCCAGCGACGCCGACTTGCTGACAAAGGTCGGCGACATCGCCACGACGATCTTCCACCCCGTCGGAACTTGCAGGATGGGCAGTGACGCCATGTCGGTCGTCGATGCGCGGCTGAGGGTCCACGGCCTTGCCGGCCTGCGCGTCGTCGACGCGTCGATCATGCCGGCGATCGTTTCGGGTAACACCAACTCGCCCGTCATCATGATCGCCGAAAAGGCGTCGGAGATGATCCTCGCCGATATGTGACGTTGCCAGCAGAGCGCGGCTATGTGGCGATCTGCGCTTCGTGCAGCGCGATCCCATGCAGCATGTGCCACCCCGCGAACAAGGTTGGCAATATCGTTCCATTCCCGCCGCATCGAGGGTCTAGACATATGTGTCCATAGTCGGTAATCCTTCTCGCAACAGGGGGAGGATACCGATGAAATCCAACTACAGGGCAGTCGTGATTGGCGGAGGCGTGGTCGGTGCCTCGGTGCTTTATCACCTGGCGAAATACGGCTGGACCGACGTCGTGCTGATCGAGCGCGACGTGCTGACGGCCGGGTCGAGCTGGCATGCCGCAGGCGGCTTCCATGCGCTCAACGCAGATCCCAATATCGCAGCCCTGCAGTCCTATACGATCGACCTTCTCTCCGAGATCGAGAAGGAATCCGGCCAGAACATCGGCATGCATATGACCGGCGGTATTTCGGTGGCGTCCGCCCCCGATCGTTGGGAATGGCTGCAGGCGTCCTACCGCGTCTTCCAGACCATGGGCATCGACGATGTCCACCTGATCGGTGTCGACGAGATCAAGAAGCAGTGCCCCATCCTCAACACGGACGGCATGCTCGGTGGTCTTTACGCGGCCCGCGAAGGCCATATCGATCCGTCCGGAACGGTCCATGCCTATGCCAAGGCGGCAAAGCTGCGCGGCGCCGAGATTGTCGAGCACAACCGCGTGCTCGAGCTCAACCGCCGCGCCGACGGCCAATGGGACGTGGTTACCGAGAAAGGCACCATTGTCGCCGAGCATGTCGTGAATGCCGCCGGCCTGTGGGCCAAGCAGGTGGGTCGCATGGTCGGCATCGACCTGCCGGTCTCGCCGATGGAGCATCATTATCTGGTCACCGAGGCGATCCCCGAAATCCAGGCGCTCGACAAGGAGCTGCCGCTCATCGTCGACCTCGAAGGCTTCACCTATATGCGCCAGGAGCAAAAGGGGCTGCTGCTCGGCATCTACGAGATCGACCACAAGCACTGGAACATGGACGGCGCGCCGTGGGACTACGGCATCGAACTGATCCAGGAAGACACTGACCGCATATCAGACGAACTGACGCTCGGCTTCAGCCGCTATCCGTGTCTCGATACAGCCGGCATCAAGCGCTGGGTCAACGGCGCCTTCACCTTCTCGCCTGACGGCAATCCTCTGGTCGGTCCGGTTCGCGGCGTGCCGAACTACTGGGTCGCATGCGGCGTGATGGCGGGCTTCCTGCAGGGCGGCGGCGTCGGCAAGTCCCTGGCCGAGTGGATGATCCATGGCGAACCGCAGGCCGACGTGTTCGGCATGGACATCGCCCGCTACGGCGACTTCGCCTCCAACCGCGAATACATCAAGCAGACCACCGGCCAGTTCTATTCGCGCCGCTTCGTCATGAGCTATCCCAACGAACAACTGCCGGCGGGGCGCAAGCTCAAGACCTCAGGCGCACATGACGCAATGACCGCTGCGGGTGCGCACTGGGGCAGTTCGTGGGGCATGGAGGTGCCGCTCTATTTCGCGCCAGAGGCTTTTGTCGAAACGCCGACGCTGAAGCGTTCCAATGCCTTTGATCTCATCGGCGAGGAATGCCGCAAGGTGCGTGCCGGCGTCGGCCTGCTCGATATCTCAGCCTTCTCCCGCTACGAGGTAAAGGGGCCGAGCGCCGAAGCCTGGCTCGATCGCCTGCTCGCGTGCAAGCTGCCTGCACCCGGTCGCGCTAGGCTGGCGCCGATGCTGGGTGAAAACGGCAAGCTCAAGGGCGACCTTACCGTGTTCAACTGGGGCGATGGCACCTGGTGGATCATGGGGTCTTACTATCTGCGCCAGTGGCATATGCGCTGGTTTGAACAGCACCTCGCTGAAGGCATCGCGGTGCGTGACATTTCCGACGATGTCGTTGGCTTTTCGCTTGCCGGTCCGAATGCACGCAAGGTGCTGGAGCGCGTCACGCATGAGGACGTGTCGCACGGGGCCTTCGGGTTCCTCGGCTGCCGCAGCCTGGATGTCGGCCTCATCCGTGCCAAGGTCGGGCGCCTCTCGGTCGTCGGCGAGCTCGGTTTCGAAATCCACTGCAGGGCCAACGAACACGCCACGCTGCGGCGCACACTGCTTGAGGCAGGCCGGGATCTCGGCATCACCGAATACGGCTTCAACGCCGTCAACGCGCTGCGCCTGGAAAAAGGTTTTGGCATCTGGTCGCGCGAATTCACGCAGGACTACACGCCTGGCGAAACCGGCATGGATCGCTGGATCGATTTCGACAAGGATTTCATCGGCAGACAGGCGGCACTGGCTGAAAGGGTGGCGACCGCTGGACGCGCGTTGGCGACACTGGAAGTGGATGCAATGGATGCCGATGCCAGCGGCTATGAGCCTGTCTGGCACGATGGCAGGCTGGTTGGCTTCGTCACCTCTGGCGGATATGGCCACACCGTCGGTAAGAGCCTCGCTTTGGCGCTGGTCGACAGGGAACTGGCCGAGGTCGGCACCGAGCTGAGGGTCCATATTGTCGGCGTCGAGCGTACAGCCCGCGTTGTCCAGCCCTCTGTCTATGATCCGCAGGGCCTCCGGATGCGGATGTAAGCTTCGCATCATCCACATCGGGCACAAGACGGAAGTTTCCAGGAATGGTTCAATGACCCGCCGCTACTCCGCGCTATCGCTGATCAAGGAAGGTTTGGCCGGCCAGAAGGGCTGGCAGCCCGCCTGGCGCTCGCCCGAACCGAAGAAGATCTATGACGCGGTGGTCATCGGGGGCGGCGGACATGGGCTCGCGACGGCCTATTATCTCGCCAGGAGCCACGGCGTCACCAACGTTGCCGTGCTTGAAAAGGGCTGGATCGGCGGCGGCAACACCGGCCGCAACACGACGGTCGTGCGCTCCAACTATTATTATCCCGAGAGCGTGGCGATCTACGGCCTGGCGCACCGGCTCTATGAGGGGCTGTCGAAGGAACTGAACTACAACGTCATGCTCTCGAAGCGCGGCATGGTGTTCCTGTGCCACAGTACCGGCGAGATGGAGATCGGCGCGCGCACCGTCAATGCGATGCAGATCAACGGCGTCGATGCCGAGATGTTTTCAGTGGACGATGTGCGCCGCGTCGCGCCCGTTCTCAACTTTGCGCCAGACGCACGTTTTCCGGTGTTCGGCGGCGTCTGGCAGGGTAGGGCGGGCACGGCTCGTCACGACGCAGTGGCCTGGGGATATGCGCGTGCTGCAAGCGCGCTCGGCGTCGACATCATCCAGAACTGCGAGGTCACCGACTTCATCGTCGAGGGCGGCCGCTGTCGCGGCGTGCAGACCTCGCGCGGTACCATTCGCACCGACCGCATCGGTATGGCGGTGGCAGGCCATTCCTCGGTGCTTTCTGCCAAGGCGGGTTTACGCCTGCCGATCAATTCTTATGCCCTTCAGGCCTGCGTCTCCGAACCGATCAAGCCGATCCTCGATACGGTTGTTCTGTCGCCAGGCACCGGCGTTTACGTCAGCCAGTCCGACAAGGGCGAGATCGTCATCGGCGGCGCGCTCGACCGGGTTCCATCCTATGGCCAGCGCGGCAATCTGCCGACGCTCGAGGGTGTCATTTCAGGCCTGCTCGAAATGTTTCCGGCCTTCGGCCAGCTCAAGCTGATGCGGCAATGGGCCGGCATCGTCGATGTCGTGCCGGACTCTTCGCCGATCATCGGCGAGTCGCCGTTGCCTGGTCTGTTCCTCAATTGCGGATGGGGCACAGGCGGCTTCAAGGCCATTCCGGCCGGCGGCACTTTGCTCGCGCATCTGCTGGCGACCGGCAAGCATCACGATATCAGCCGCCCCTTCGATCTGGATCGCTTCGTCACCGGCCGCTTGCTGGACGAGGCTGCCGGTTCCGGCATCGCGCATTAGGTCGTCGACCTGGAGTAAACCATGCAGCTTTTTCACTGCCCGTTCTGCGGCGCTCGCGACGAGACCGAATTCCATTTCGGCGGCGAAGCCGGAAACCTGCGGCCCGACGGCGCTGACGCCCCCGCCGATCGCTGGGCAAATTATCTCTACATGCGCGACAATCCCAAGGGCGCGGTCCGCGAGGTCTGGGTGCACATGAACTGCGGCGAATTCTTTGTCATGGAGCGCGACAGTGTCAGCCATCAGGTCCTGTCCTCGACATCGCTTGACGGCGCGGGGCACGCCCAATGACCGCCACGCGCCTGTCTTCCGGCGGCAGCGCCATCGACCGCTCCCGCCCGGTCTCGTTCAGCTTCGACGGACGCAAGCTGCAGGGCTTTGAAGGCGACACCATCGCCTCCGCCCTGCTTGCCAGCGACGTTGCCGTGGTCGGCCGCAGCTTCAAGTACCACCGTCCGCGTGGCATCTGGGGCGCCGGCGTCGAAGAGCCGAACGCGCTGGTCGACATCAGCGGCAGTGTCGCCACCACACCAAACACCCGCGCCACCACCGAGTTCGTGCTCGAAGGCATGATCGCCAAGAGCGTCAATGCGTCGCCGAACGCTGCTGCCGACCGCAATGCCTTCATCGACCGCTTCTCGCGCTTCATTCCCGCCGCCTTCTACTACAAGACCTTCATGTGGCCGGATTGGCATCTGTTCGAGCCGCGCATCCGCGCGGTCGCGGGGTTGGGCGAGGTCGATACGGGATGGCAATCGTCCGGTCCGGCCGACCAGATCAACCGTCATTGCGACGTGCTTGTGGTCGGTGCCGGGCCTGCAGGCTTGGCAGCGGCAAAGCTCGCAGCTGGCGCGGGGCAGTCCGTCATTCTGGTTGATGGCCAGCGCGAGCCTGGCGGATCGCTCAACCATCGCACCGGCGAAATCGACGGCAAGCCGGACGCTGCCTGGGTCGCCGAGACGATCGCCGAACTTTCCGCCGCTGGGCACATTGTCCTGCCGTCGACCACTGCCTTCGGTATTTACGACCACAATCTCGTCGGGCTGAACCAGCGTCACGTCGACGGCAGGCCCGATACGCTTTGGCGGGTCAGGCCGCGCCGGATCGTGCTGGCGACCGGCGCCATCGAGCGCCCATTGCCTTTCGCCAACAACGATTTGCCGGGCATCATGTCGGCTGATGCGGCGTTGATCTATCTCAGGCGCTTTGCCGTGCTCGTCGGCCGGCGCATCATCGTCGCCACCAACAACGACAGCGCCTACGAGGTCGCCGGCGCCCTGGCTGAAGCCGGTGCCGATGTAACCCTGGTCGATAGCCGGAAGGACGGGGCTCCTGCAGCGCCTGAGGGTGTGAGCCGGATGGCCGGTCGCCTCGTCGCTGCGGCGCGCGGAAAAGTGCGCGTCGAGGGCGCCGTGCTGGACGACGGCACGGTGCTTGAAGCAGATTGCGTTGCGGTTTCCGGCGGCTGGACGCCGACCATCCATCTGTTCTGCCAGGCTAGGGGCAAACTCGTCTGGAGCGAGGCGCAAGCTGCCTTCCTGCCGGGCGATCCTGTCGAGGGCATGGCTGTCGTCGGCGCGGCGGCAGGTGCAGTTTCCCTGTCTGGCGTATTCGAAGGTGCCGCCAAGGCAATGCCGGGCGCGACCACGTCGCCCGCGCCGCGCAGCACGGGCGTGGAAGCGACGGGTGGCATCCTTGCTGCCTGGCCGATCCCCGGTGCCAGGGGCCGCGTCTGGATCGACTATCAGAACGACGTCACCGCCAAGGACGTAGAACTCGCTGCCCGCGAAAACTTCATCTCGGTCGAGCACCTCAAGCGCTACACCACGCTTGGCATGGCGACCGACCAGGGCAAGACGTCGAACCTAGCTGGACTGGCATTGATGGGCGCCGCCACCGGGCGAACCGTCCCCGAGGTCGGCACCACCACCTACCGCCCGCCTTTCACGCCGGTGCCGCTGGCAAGCTTTGCCGGCGCGCGTGGCGGCGAGCTGATGTCGCCGGTGCGCCGTTTGCCGCTTGAAAATGTCCATCGCGCCCAAGGCGCTGTCTTCCAGGAATATGGCGGCTGGCTGCGGCCCGCCCATTATGGAGGCGCGGATGCCGACCGGGCGATCCAGGACGAGGCGCGGCGTGCCCGCCAGTCGGTGGCGCTGTTCGATGGCTCGACGCTCGGCAAGATCGAGGTGATGGGCCCGAAGGCTGCGGAATTTGTCGATTTCATCTACTACAATACCATGTCGACGCTGAAGCCCGGCCGCTGCCGCTACGGTTTCATGCTGTCGGAAAATGGCGTTGTCTTCGACGACGGCATTCTGGTGCGGCTGGACGAGCACCGCTTTGTCGTCTCCTGCTCGAGTTCGCATGTCGCAGCTGTTCATGCCCGGCTGGAGGAATGGCGACAGGACCGCTTCGGCCGCGATGCGGTCTACATTCACAATGCCACCTCCGAGATGGCGACGCTGACCGTTTCCGGGCCGAACGCCAAGAATTTGCTCGTGGCACTGAATCTCGGCCTGTCGCTGGACGATACGGACCTTCCGCACATGGCGATAGGCGAGGGCATGTTCGAGACCGAACCGGTTCGTGTCGCCCGCGTCAGCTTCACCGGCGACCGCAGCTACGAGGTGTCGATACGCGCCGACCGGGCGGAGCGCCTGTGGGCGCGGATGCACGAGGCCGGCAAGGCATTCGATGCGGTCACCATCGGGCTTGAGGCCTTGATGATCCTGCGGGCAGAAAAGGGGTACATCGTTATCGGCAAGGACACCGACGGCACCACCTTGCCGCACGACCTCGGCGTCGATGGGCCGCGTGCCAAACGCAAGAGCGAATATGTCGGCCGCCGCTCGCTGTTCACCGAGGTGGCCATGCCTGACAGCCGGCAACAGCTGGTTGGCCTTGCTGTTGCCCGAGGCGAAGAGCCGCTGGCGACCGGCGCGCATGGTATCTCGCGCGAGGGCGGCAAGCTCCGGAGCCAGGGTTTCGTGACCTCGAGCTATCACAGCCCGACGCTGGCGCGGCCGGTAGCACTTGGCCTGATCGAACGCGGAGCCGCGCGCCATGGCGAGACGATCGACATCCAGCATCTCGGCATGGTGAGGCGCGCGACGATCACCGGCCCTTGCGCCTTCGATCCTTCAGGAGAACGGCTCAATGCGTAATCTCGCCGAAAAATGGACAGCCATGCCGGATTGGCAGACGGCTGTGATCGATACGCCCAGCTTTGCGATCCGTTCGGTGTCCGGCCTGAACCAGTTTCTCGTCAGCGGCGATCTCGCGACCTGGAGCAAGGCATGGGGCATAGCCCTGCAGCCGGTGGGCGCATTCGGGCAGGCAATGGGCGATACCTACACGGTTCAGGTCGCGCGCGACCGGCTGCTGGTCGTGTCTGCCCTTCCGTCCACCGTCGCTCAGGGCTGGCACGAACAAGGTTTCGCCGTGAGCACGGTGAGCGCTGGGATGCTGATATTCGAGATCGAAGGCGCTGCCGCAGCCGAACTTGTCGCGCGTGCAACCACGCTTGATCCAGGCAAGGGGAGCGCTTCGGCGGCCATCTCGTTTGCGGGTATCAATGCCGTCGTCTACCGCCACGGCGAGAGGATTCGCATTCATGTCGATCGTAGCCTTGCCGCCTATTTCTGGAGCTGGGTGGCAACGGTCGGCGGCAATATCGCAAGCGCGGAAGCCTGACCCTCAGGGCACTTCCGCACTTGGGTCGGAAACGGCGAAGCGTGCCGCGAAAGCGTCGAACAACCGCACGTCCTCCGGCTCCGGTTCTTGCCCGCTGAAGGCGAGCAGGTAGGCCGGAACATGCGAGACCCTGGCGTCCAGGGTTTCGCCCAAATCGAGCGTGAAGTGGCCGATCTGCATGTAGTAGAGCACGCGGGCGCGGATAAACGCGTTCTCGTCATCATAACCGTAGCGCAGATACATCGCCTTGATGGCATCGACGCGCCGCCTGTCCGCTTCATGGACCACCGTACGGACAGCCGGTTCGCGTCGCGCCCACAATCGCACGGCGATATCCAGTTTTGGGTCGAATAGGCGCTCGTCCACCCAGCACTCGAAGACGTTCAGAATGGCCCGGTTGATGGTGGGGGCAGGGCGCATTGCGTGTTCGATGATCGGGGTCGTGTTGTTTTGCAGCCAGTTCTGCAGGAGCTGGTCGTGAAGGTCCTGCAGGCTCTTGAAGAACCAGTAGAAACTCGAGCGCGAGACGTCGAGTTTCTTGGCCATCACCTGGATCTTGACCTCGTCGATCCCGTCATCGATCAGCGTATTGATAGCCAGATTGAGCCAGTCGTTCTTGCTGGTCCTCGACGAGCTGTCGCCAACGCTGTCGACCTGATGAGCCGCTATCTGTTCCGGCCCCTTGCTTTGCGATGGTGGCACTGGCGATCCCCCTATTATTTTCATCGTTATACGAGCAACTGTCGGCTCTTCGCATCGACTATTTTGAGCAGGGCCGCCGCCCGGCGCATGGACCAAGGCGCGTTCGCTCACCACGTCGCTGCAGAGACCTCTCCGCACAGACATGGCGCGAAAGTACACATATGTCTAGACAGGCGGCGAATTGGCTGCAATGTTGCCCACGCTGACGCAGCGAAAGCCTCTGCGGGCGAGGGGGAGGAGCCCCTTGCCAAGGTAATGATGCCGTTGGTGGAGGAGCCTGATGGACCGCGATTTTCGCTCGTCGCCTGAACATGTGGCGACACAGACATTCTACGGCGCGCTGCTGGCGCCGGGCGGGCACGTATTCGGCGCGCGTTCCTTGTGTGGCCACGAGGATGCAATGCATTTCTATTTTATCGGACAGAGCTTCGCGAAATCCCTGGAAGAGGGCGTCACCAGCAGGCTTTGCCGGACGGGTCGCGACGGCGGCGACCTCGAATGCCTCAATGAGCGCGAAACACGGCAGATCAGACTTTCTCCCGACGGTCAAACCTTGGCAGTGGCATGCGCTGGCGACGAACCCGCGGCCGACCGTATCGAGCTATGGTCGGGCGACGGCTGTTCAAATGCGCAAGCAGTGCCGGGACGTATCGAGCAGATCGACTGGTCGCCGGATGGCGCGTCTTTGCTTGTGGTCGTTGCTGGAGCGGCTGCAGACCTTGCCGGCATCCACGGCGGCTATAGCCAGAAGGTGCAATCCAACGGCCCGGCATGGCTTCCAGAGGTGCGCTCTGAACACGGTGACGAACTCTGGCGCACCATCTGGACGTGGGACGGCAACGACGGGCCGCAGCGTCTCACCACGCCGCCGCTGAATGTGTGGGAAGCCAGCTGGTGCGGCAGTGGTATGATTGCCGCCATATCAAGTGATCGTCATAGCGAAGGCAGTTGGTACGAGGCGCGTCTTTCGCTTGTCGATGCGAGTTCGGGAGCCGTGACGACAGTCCATACACCTGCCGACCAGCTTGGCTGTGTCAGGGGCGCTGCGGACGGTGGCAGCGTGGCCTTCATCGAGGCATTTTGCAGCGACCGGGGCTTGGTTTCCGGCCTGTTGTCCATCTTCGATCTGAAAACCGGCAAGGTCGAAACACCTGATACGCTGGGCATCGACGTGACGTCCATCGAATGGCGCTCGCCGACAGTCATCCATTTCACGGGTGCGCGCGGCCACCAAACCGCGACAGGCGACTACGACCTCGAACAATCCGTCGCCACCGAAAGCTGGTCGTCCAGCGACCTTACCAATGGCGAATGGGTCCCGAGTTCATATCCGATCGGAGCGAGCGGCAGCCTGTTCGTTGCCGAGTCCTATTCGCGCCCGCCGTTCCTTGCCGAAGTGGTCTCTGGCGCCATTCGCGAGGTGGCATCGTTCGCAGCGCCCCAGGCACAAGAGGCGATGTCGCGCTGCGGGCTGATCGAACCTGTCAGTTGGAGCGCGCCGGACGGGTTGGAAATCCAGGGGTGGGTCGTGCGGCCCCATGGCGCGACAAGCCCTACGCCGCTTCTGGTCGACATCCATGGCGGACCGATCTCGGCGCACCGCAACCGCTGGATGGCAAGGATGCGCGCCGCTCCCATCCTGGTCAGCCAAGGATGGACGGTCTTCTTACCCAACCCCAGGGGAAGCACGGGCAGGGGCGATGCCTTTGCCCGCGCGGTCAAGGGCGACATGGGTGGTGCCGACGCGCTCGACATTACCAGCGGCATCGAGGCGCTTGTCGCCAAGGGCTGGGCTGACGACAAGCGGATCGCCGTTACCGGCACCAGCTATGGCGGCTTCATGTCCGCCTGGCTGCCATCGCAAAGCGATCGCTTCGCTGCCGCGATACCGATTTCGCCCGTGGGCGACTGGTATAGCCAGCATCGGACGTCGCAGATCCCCGAATTCGACGAGATCATGCTCGAGTCGTCGCCGTGGGCAGCCGACGGTGCCTATTTTTCGCGTAGCCCTGCCTTCTTCAAGCACAAGGCGACGGTTCCGACACTGGTCATGGCGGGCGCGCTCGACAGGAGCACGCCGGTCGGCCAGGCCGAGGAGTGCCATTTTGCGGCAATCAGGTCCGGCGCGCCAAGTTCGCTCATCATCTATCCGAATGCCGGTCACAGCATCCGCAGCTACCCGGAATATCTCGATAGTGCCGCCCGCATCCTGTGGTGGCTTGGCAAATATGTGCGTCCGACCAACTAGCTAGGCGCAGCGACAGAGGAGGAAAAGCATTGGCTACAACGACAGGTTCAGCCGAAGTGGGGTTCGCAGGCAAGCGCATCGCCGTCATTGGCGCCGGCATCATCGGCTGCTCGACAGCCTTCCACCTGCTGAAGGCGGGAGCGCGGCAGGTGACCGTCATCGAAGCGCGCGAACCGGCCGCGGCAACAACGGGTGCGGGTGCCGGGTTTGTCTCCCATTGGTCCGCGGGCATGTTCCCGCTTGGCGAGGAGGGCCTGCAGCTTCAGCAATACGGTCTCGACTTCTATCGCGCGATCCATGATCTCGGCGTCGAGATCGGCTATCGCCCGAACGGCACGTTGATGATGGCGCTGACCGAGGCGGGGCGAGAGCGCTTCGTTCGCCCCGTCCTGGATTCGCCTTACGCGCCAGCGGAAATGCAGGATCTGAGCGCCAAGCAGATCGGCGAGAAGACCAGGGGCCTGATCGACGCGACCCAGGTGCATTCCGGCGCCTTCAATCCGCATGGCATTCAACTCGACACCAGGCTTGCGACCGGCGTCATGGTCGACGAGATCGTCAGGATGGGCGGCGTGTTCCGCAATGGAACGGCAGTCACCGGCATTCACGATGCCGGGAGTCATGTGAAGATCGAGACCGACAAGGGCGAGTTCGAAGCCGATGGCGTCGTCGTCGCCGCCGGTGCCTGGAACAACGAAGTGCTCAAGGGGCTCGGTTGGCGTCTGCCGCTGCTCAGGGTCATGGCCACGCGCATCGTCACTGACGGGCGAGGGCTTCCGTCCACGCTGCCGACGGTGCAATGCCGCGAACTGCGCCTTTGGTTGCGCGAGAGCTTTGGCGCGGTCATGTGGGGCACCGGTCGCCACTACCAGCCCTACTACAAGTCGGGCGACGACTGGATCGAACCCGGCCAGCCGCGCAATGTCGATCTGATGCAGGCGATGGACGACGACGAGTTGGCAAGGCTGCAGAAAATCTTCCCGCCACTCCGCGGTTCGAAGGTATCGAGCTGGGCCCAGGGCGTGCCCTGCTACACCCCGGACAGTGGCTTGATCGTCGGTCACGTGCCGGGCACGACGAACGTCGTGGCGGTCGGCGGCGACAACGAAACGGGGGTCAGCCACGGCCCCGGCCTTGGCCGTCTTTCCGCCGAACTGGTGCTCGGCCAGAAGCCTTTTGTTGACACGACGCGGTTCCGCCTCGACCGCTTTGCGCGCGATTCCTACGCTAGCGAGGCCGAGATTGCGGCAGCCCTGCCAGCCTGGAATGGAGTGCACGAGGCACGCTCGGTTTCGCAGCTGCAGTAGGCGCAACTTCCCCAATTGCACAAAGCGGCGTGTTTGGCGCTGATCGTACTAGACATGTGTGAACAGTGCCGCTAGCTTTCGGTTTCTGGGAACAACGAAACCGCCAATGACGAGGGTCGGGCTTGCGCCTGTAACTTCGCGGCCGAGACGGGGAGGGTGGCTTGAGAGACTTCTGTGTCGATAGGGATACGACATCGATTGCGTGCCCGCAGGGCATGGGCGCACGATGACATCGTCGCTCGAAGAGCCGGTATCAAGCAAGCCATTAGCGTCTGCCCGGCAGACGCTACTGCGCAATTCGCTCGGCCAAATGGTCGTGCGCCGCATTCTCCTTGGCTTCGGCTTGCTGATCGCGGCATCGATGCTGATCTTCGGCGGCGTCGAGGCCTTGCCGGGCGATTTCGCATCGACCTATCTCGGGCAGGATGCCACCCCGCAGGCCATCGCCAACATCCGCGAGGAGCTCGATCTCGATCGCCCGATGACCGAGCGCTATCTCAGTTGGCTCGGCGGCATCGCCCAGGGCGACTTCGGTACCTCCTGGTCCAATCGCAACTCGGTCGGCGACCAGATATGGAAGCGGCTTGGCAATTCGCTACTGCTTGCCGGCGTTGCAGCACTCATCGCGATCCCGTTGGCACTGGCACTTGGCATGGTCGCGGTGCTCTACCGCAATCGCATCCCCGACAAGGTCATCAGCATCCTGTCTTTGGCCGCGATCTCGCTGCCCGAATTCTTCATCGGCTACCTGCTGATCCAGTTCTTCACCGTCCAGCTGGGCGTCGCTTCCTTTCCGGCCACCGTCTATGACGGCATGGGTCTTGGCGAGCGGCTTGCGACGATAGCCCTTCCGGTGATGACACTTGTGATCGTGGTGCTGGCGCACATGATGCGCATGACCCGCTCGGCGATCATGAACGTCATGTCTTCGCCCTATGTCGAGACCGCCGAACTCAAGGGGCTTTCGGCGTTGCGCATCATTGCCGAGCACGCCGCGCCCAATGCGATAGCGCCGGTCGTCACGGTGATTGCGCTCAATCTTGCCGCGCTCGTCGTCGGTGTGGTCGTCGTCGAGGTGGTGTTCGTCTACCCCGGCATCGGCCAATACATGGTGGACGCCGTGACGATGCGCGACATGCCTGTCGTCCAGGGCTGCGGGCTGATCTTCGCTGCCTTGTACATCGTGTTGAACATGGTCGCCGACATCGTCTCGATCCTGGCCAATCCGCGACTGAGGCATCCACGATGACATTGCGATCAATGCCAATGAGCGCGCGGATCGGCCTTGCGGGCATATTGCTTGTCTTCGCCTGCGCGATCTTCGCTCCTGTCATCGCGCCCTATGATGAAAGCGCCATTGTCGGCGAAGTCTGGGCGCCGATGGGCGGCGACTTCTTGCTCGGCACCGATAACCTTGGACGCGATCTGCTGTCGCGGCTGATCTACGGCGCGCGGGCAACGCTTTTTGTGGCACTGTCGGCAACGGTGATCTCGTTTTCCATAGGCATGTTCCTGAGCTTCACCGCGGTGGTCTCCGGCGGCGTGGTCGACCAGCTGCTGTCGCGGCTGAACGATCTCCTGATGTCCGTCCCCGCGCTCATCCTGGCGCTGGTCGTGCTTGCGGTGCTGCCACAGAACATCTGGATCCTGATCGTCGTCATGGCCGTCATCGACTCGACGCGGGTCTACCGTGTCGGCCGCGCCGTCGCCCTCGATGTCAGCGTCATGGATTTCGTCGAGGCCGCATGGCTGCGCGGCGAGGGCAAGCTCTGGATCATCTTCCGCGAGATCCTGCCCAACACGCTGGCGCCGCTGCTTGGCGAGTTCGGTCTGCGTTTCGCCTTCTCGATCCTGTTCTTGTCGACGCTCTCGTTCCTGGGGCTCGGCATCCAGCCGCCGATTGCCGACTGGGGCGGCATGGTCAAGGACAACAAGGACGGCATCATCTTCGGTGTTTCGGCGTCGCTCACGCCGGGTGCCGCGATCGCCTTCCTGGTCGTCTGCGTGAACCTCGTCGTCGACTGGCTGATCAACACCACGTCCAGCCTGAAGGGCGCGCGCGACAATGCCTGAGATGCTGTCCGTCAAGAACTTGCGTATCGAGGTCACCGCGCGCCAGCCCGATGGCACTGCGACCAATCTGGTGCTGGTCGATGATGTTTCCTTCGACGTCGGCAAGGGCAGGGTACTCGGTCTCATTGGCGAGTCGGGTGCCGGCAAGTCGACGATCGGGCTGTCGGCCCTGGCTTATGGCAGGGGCGGGGTGCGCATAGAGGGCGGGCAGATCCTGCTCGACGGACAGGACATCGCCAAGCTTGGCTTGCGCGGCATCCGTGCCGTTCGCGGCGCGCGCGTTGCCTATGTCGCGCAGTCGGCGGCCGCCGCATTCAATCCTGCCCACAAGCTCGGGCGCCAGGTGATCGAGGCGAGCATCCGCCACGGCATCATGACGCGGGCGGAGGCGACGAAGCGGGCGGCCTACCTCTTCGGCATTCTCGGGCTGCCCGACCCAGATACCTTCGGCGAACGTTTCCCGCACCAGGTCTCCGGTGGCCAACTCCAGCGGGCCATGACCGCCATGGCGCTGTGCGCGAACCCGGAGCTCATCGTTTTCGACGAGCCGACCACGGCACTTGATGTCACCACCCAGATCGAGGTTCTCGCCGCGATCAAGCATGCCATTGTCGAGACGCAGACGGCAGCGCTCTACATCACGCATGATCTTGCCGTGGTGGCGCAGATTTCCGACGACATCATGGTGCTGCGCCATGGCAAGACGGTGGAATACGGCTCGACGCGGCAGATCATCGAAGCGCCGCGTGAAGACTACACCAAAGCCTTGGTCAGCATCCGCCAGACCATGCGGCAGGAGGCGCTACCCTCGGACGACGCACAGCTGCGCGTCGCGGGGATGACCGCCGGCTACTCGGCGATGGATGTCCTGCACGATGTTTCCCTGATCCTGCCCAAGGGGCAGACGCTTGCCGTCGTCGGCGAATCCGGTTCGGGCAAATCCACGCTTGCCCGCGTCATAACAGGCCTCCTGCAACCGAAGGCAGGGGCGGTCTCGTTCAACGGTGCAGCGTTGCCGCCCGCACGCAAGGACCGCTCACGTGAGCAGTTGCGGCGCATCCAGATGATTTACCAGATGGCGGATACGGCGATGAACCCGCGGCAGAAGATCCGCGACATCGTCGGTCGTCCGCTGACGCTTTATTTCGGCATGCGTGGCAAGGCCAAGACCGAGCGGGTCAAGGAACTGCTCGACCAGATCGAGATGGGACCGCAGTTCCTCGATCGCTTTCCAGCCGAGCTGTCGGGCGGCCAGAAACAGCGCATCGCCATAGCGCGCGCGCTTGCCGCCAAGCCTGAGCTGATCCTGTGCGACGAGCCGACCTCGGCGCTCGATCCGCTGGTGGCCGAGGGCATCTTGAAGCTCCTGCTGCGCCTGCAGGAGGAGACGGCGGTTTCTTACCTGTTCATCACCCACGACATCGCCATCGTTCGCGCCATTGCCGACCGTGTCGCGGTCATGCATCGCGGCAAGGTGGTGCGCGAAGGCGTCAAGTCTGCGGTGCTGTCGCCCCCCTTCGACGACTACACCGACCTGCTGCTCAGGTCGGTGCCCGAAATGGAAATAGGCTGGTTGGAACGTGTTTTGGACGGACGCCGCGTCGTCACCCAGGTGCCCGGCGCGGCCATGGAATTGGAGAGATCATGACTGAGATAACCATCAGCGAACGGGCCAGGAAGCTCTATGCCGACGCCCTTGTCTGGGACACCCATTCCGGCTTCATGCCCGACCCGGTTGCTGACCTGAACAATCTCCAGATATGGCGCGACGCCGGCGTCAACTATCTGTCCATCGATGTCGGCTTCGACCTGATGTCGTGGCAGGACACGGTCAGGACGCTGGCTGCTTTCCGTCGTTGGATCAACGCCCATCCCGAGTACTACACGCTGGTGACAAGCGCCGACGAGGCACTGCAGGCCAAGGCGCAGGGCAAGCTCGCCATCACCTTCGACCTCGAGGGCATGAACGCACTCGACGGCCGCATCGAGATGGTCGAGTTCTACCATCACCTCGGTGTCCGCCAGATGCTGTTCGCCTACAATCGCAACAATCTGGCCGGCGGTGGCTGCCACGACGACGACAGTGGCCTGACAGCTTTCGGCCGGCAGGTGATCGACGAGATGAACCGTCTCGGCATGTTCGTCGATGTGACCCACTGCGGCCACCGCACCACCATGGACGTGATGGAGTATTCCGACCGACCGGTCATCTTTTCGCATTCCAATCCCAAGGCGCTGTGTGGCCACGGCCGCAATATCACCGACGACCAGATCAGGGCATGCGCCAAGACGGGCGGCATCGTCGGCATCGTCGGTCTCAGCAAATTCCTGGGCGACGACAAGGCCAGTTCCGACAGCCTGGCCGACCACGTCGAATATCTGCTCGACGTCGCCGGACCGGCTCATGTCGGCATAGGCCTCGACTACGCTTTCCCGGTGGACATGGCGGGTATCCAGGAGATTCTGGCGGCAAATCCTCAGTTCTGGCCGCTGAGCGAGGGATACGGCACGACACCCACCGTCTATGCCGAGCCTGCGCAGCTTGCCGAGATGACCGAGATCCTTCTCCGGCGCGGACATGCCGACGAGACCGTGCGCGGTGTCCTGGGCGGGAATTTCCTGCGCTTGGCGCGGCAGGTCTGGAAATAGGCAGACCAGTTCGCGGGTCAAAGCCGCGTGCCCGCTGCAGGGCCCGCGCTGAACCTATCCAGTTGAATTTCGACAGATCAAATAGGGGAGAGCAATGAAGAAATCAGGACTTTTCGGAATGGACCTCGCGGCCAGCCGTCGCGACTTCCTCAAGGGATCGATCGGTGCGGGCCTGCTGCTGGGCAGTGGAATGGGTACGGCATGGGCACAAACCGAGCAGGCAGGCACGCCGGTCAAGGGCGGACATCTCAAGCTTGGGCTCGATGGCGGGTCATCGACGGATTCGCTTGACCCAGCCGCCTACATCAGTGCCATCGCCTTCTGCCTTGCCCGCAGCTTCGGCGACCATCTGGTCGAAAGCGATCCGGTGACCGGCAAGGCTATACCTTCCATCGCCGAGAGCTGGGAATCCTCGGACAATTCCAAGACCTGGACCTTCAAGATCCGCAACGACGTCCAGTTCCACAACGGCAAGAAGCTGACTGTCGACGATGTCGTCAAAACGCTGCAGCGCCACAGCGATGAGAAGTCGCGTTCGGGCGCGCTCGGCTTTCTGCGGGCGATCACCTCGATCGAGGGTAGCGGCAACGATCTTGTCGTCAAGCTCTCCGAGAGCAATGTCGACTTGCCGCTGATCTTCACGGCCTATCACCTGGTGATCCAGCCGAACGGCGGCTACGACAACCCGGGCGAGGGCGTCGGCACCGGGCCATACAAGCTGGTCAGTTTCGAGCCGGGCGTGCGGGCGCTGTTTGAGAAGAACAAGAACGACTGGCGCGAGCGCGGCCATGTCGACAGCTTCGAGATCATCGCGATGAATGACCCAACCGCCCGTATCGCGGCGGTTTCAGCCGGGCGCGTCCACCTCATCAACAGCGTCAGTGCCAAGACCGTTCCGTTGCTCAAGCGAGCCCCGGGAGTGCAGATCCTGAACACGCCGAGCCGCGGCCACTACACCTTTCCGATGCAGGTCGACAAGGCACCGTTCGACAACAACGACCTGCGGCTTGCCCTCAAATATGCCATCGACCGCGAGGCCATGCTGCAGACCGTCCTTGGCGGCTACGGCACGATCGGCAACGATTTTCCGATCAATTCCACCTACCCGTATTTCCCCGCCGAGATCGAGCAGCGCAGCTACGATCCGGACAAGGCTGCGTTCCATTTCAAGAAGTCCGGTCATGACGGGCCGATCGTGCTCAGAACCTCGGATGGGGTCTATGCCGGCGCGGTCGATGGAGCGTTGTTGTATCAGGAAAGCGCCAAGAAGGCCGGCATTGCCATCGAAGTGAAGCGCGAACCTGCAGACGGCTACTGGACCAATGTCTGGCGCGCAGCACCGTTCTGCATGTCCTACTACGGCAGCCGCCTGTCCCAGGATCTGATGTATTCGACCGAGCACACTTCGGACTCGCCTGCCAACGAGACCAACTTCAAGCGGCCTGACTTCGACAAGCTGATCAAGCAAGCGCGCGTCGAGGCCGACGAGGCCAAGCGCAAAGAGCTTTATCATGCCGCGGCAGTGATGGTGCGCGATGAAGGCGGCTCGATCACCCCGGTCTTCAACGACCACCTTCTTGCCGCGACGAAGGAGCTCAAGGGCTATGTCCACGATGTCGGCAACGACCTGTCGAACGGCTACGTCGCATCGCGCGCCTGGCTGGAGGCATAACCCGACAGACGCCGCCTGACCCCAGTTGCGCAGCAAACGTTGCTGCGCAACTCATTCGGCCTCGGCTGGCGGCGTGAGCAGACCTCAGCCTTGCAGTGTTTGGTCTGCCACGGAACCGATGAGCGCTTGTACGACGGCCTGAATGGCCGGGCTCGTTTTCGTGCGCGTCACTATGTAGAATGAACCGTGGTGCCGCCGCGACGTGCTGGTCAGGCGCACCAACTGACCAAGCCGCAGGTGTTCTTCGACGAAGCCCGCCCACGCAAGGGCAGCACCCCGACCGGCGATGGTCTCATGCATCATCGACAGATAGCTGGTGAACCGCGGGCCATCGAGGGGCCGTTCGGTGCCAATCCACGACTGCCAGCTGTCGACGGCTCCCGGTTGGGTGATCAGGTGCAAAAGCGGGATATCGAGGAACGCTTGCGGAAACTCCGACGCCAGCGGATGTCGCTCAAGAAAGGCCGGCGAGCAGACCGGAAACCACTCGCCGTCGAACAGTTTCCTGGCAACCAGTCCCGGCCATTCCTCAGGCGTTCCAAAGCGTATCGACAGTGCCACGTCGGGTTGGTCGAAGTCCTTGTAGTCGTTGGATGTCAACAACATCACCTGGCCGTTGGGGATACGCGAAGCGACCAGATCGAACCGGGGCATGAGCCACATTTGCGCTATGTCAAAGCTGCTGCCGACCACAAATGTGTCCCGATCCGGGGCCTGCAGTCGCTCCACCGCCTCACGTATGGTGCCCAGCCCGTCGCGGATCGCCTCGGCGAGCGTGCTGCCGGCATCGGTCAGGAAGACCCGGTTTCCCTTGCGTGTGAAAAGGGTGACCGACAATTGGCGCTCGAGGTTGGCGACATGCCGACTGACCGCTGACTGCGCGATGTTGAGCTCTTCCGCTGCCGTTGTGAGCCCGCCATTTCGTGCGGCCGATTCAAACACGACCATTGCATTGAGAAGCGGCAGCGAGGTCTTCAGTGTCTTCATGGTTGGCTGCCGGCTCGTCTCGCGCTCAATATCTTTTTGTTATGATAGAATGCCACTTACATATTTGCAATCCAGGGCCTTGTATCGCAATTTCCTGACTAATAGTCATGATTAGCTCAGATCGAAGGAGTTCCCTGGTGTCAGGTGCAACAACAAACGGACTTCACCCTGACCGCGCCAAGATCGTCGGGTTGATCGATCGCAGCCGCCCCAACTGGTCGCTGGAGCAGCCGTTTTATGTCGACCCTGCCATCTTCGAGCTGGAGCGCGAATTGTTGTTCCCACGGGAATGGTCGCTGGTGGCTCATGCCAGCGAGGTGCCGGAGAAGGGGCGCTACATCGTGCGAAAGCTCTTCGACGAGGAAATCATCGTCGTTCGTTTCGGCGACGGCGAAGAAGACATCGCGGCCTACTACAATGTCTGCACCCATCGTGGCTCACGCCTGTGCACTGAGGATGGTCGCAGCAGGCTGCTGGTCTGCCCGTATCACGCCTGGTCCTTCAGGCTGACCGGGGAATTGCAGACCCGGCAGGATGTTCCGGCGGATGTCGACCCCGAAGCGCTCGGCCTGCATCGCGTCCCGACGAAATGTATCGGCGGCCTCGTGCTGTGCGGGCTTGACGAAACCAGCCTGCCGGATGTCCAGCCTGTCGCCGATGCGCTGATAGACGGATTGCGCCAGAACGGCATCGACCGGGCGCGCATTGCAGCCCGCAAGACGTATCCCACCAAGGCCAATTGGAAGCTGGTGCTCGAGAACTTCACCGAATGCTATCACTGCCGGCCTGCGCATCCGGAATACTTCAGGGTCAACGCCCATGTGAAGGTCACGGCCATGCGGGACGAAGACAAGGCAGTGCAATGGCAGGAAGAACTCGAAGCCTGGCATAGCGTCATTGGTGACACCGAATTCAACAAGGGCGCATGGGAATCCGGAGATATCGACACAGCGCCGTTCGGCATGTACCGCAAGCCAATTGGTCCTGGCCGCATGACTCTTTCCGACGACGGCCAGCCCGTCTCGTGCCTGATGGGGGGACGCACCTCCTATGATGGTGGCGAAACCGGGTTCCTGCTTGGCCGGCTGTCATTCGTAAGTTCGGCGAACGATTACGTCACCCTGTTCCAGATGATACCGCGCAGTGCCACGGAAACCGACGTCGTCCTGACTTGGCTGGTCGACAAGGATGCAGATGCCGACATCGACACCGATGCCATTACGTGGATGTGGGACGTGACGACCGCGCAAGACAAGACGATCACCGAACACAATGCCGAGGGCGTTACCTCCAGGGCCTACAGGCCCGGACCCTATACGGCCTTGGAGACCCAAACAGCCGCGTTCGTGGGGGTATATCTGGCCAATATGCGGCACCTTATTACCGGCGAACGTCCAGCCGTAGCCCCGCAGTGGCAGCGGCCGAGCAGGGGATATGCGAGGCTCGCGTCCAAAGAAACTGCCTGAGAGAGTGCTGGATGCTCGGGGCGAGGGCAGCCTATGGCCGCTTCACCTCGACAGCAATGGTTGCCAACATGCTGCACAGATTGACCCTGAGCCAAGTCCGCCGTGAAACGGCGGATGCGGTTTCTCTCGTCTTCGACATTCCCAACGCACTGGCGGGGCGTTTCGTCTTTACCCCCGGCCAATACCTCACCTTGGAAGCCGAGATTGAAGGGGAGCGGGTAAGGCGCTCCTATTCGATCTGTTCGGGGTTGGACGACGGCGAGATCCGGGTGGCGGTGAAACAGGTCGAGGGCGGACGTTTCTCGTCTTTCGCCAATCGCAGCCTGACCGCTGGCGGCATCCTTGGCGTGATGGAGCCCAGAGGCCGCTTCATTGTGCCGCCGGCGCGGAAAAAGGGTCGTGTCTTCCTTGCCGCCGTCGTCGGGTCCGGCATCACCCCGGTTCTGTCGATAGCCAGGACGGTGCTTGCCCGCGAGCCCGACAGTCAGTTTGTCCTCGTCTGCGGTAACCGGAAACAGCGGGACATCCTCTTTCGAAGCCAGATAGACAAGCTTGCCAAGGACTTCGCACCCCGGCTCTTGGTGCGCCATGTTCTCTCGCGCGAGCCGGATCGGGCAGGGCTGCTGCAGGGTAGAATTGATGTCGGCAAGCTTGCCGCCATCCTTGGCGAATGCGCCGTGCCGATTTCAGCCATAGATCACGCGCTGCTATGTGGGCCGCCCGAAATGGTTGCGCATCTGAGCGCATCGCTACATGCGGCTGGCCTTGCGCCGAGCAAGATCCACGCTGAATCCTTCCATGCCGCGGCCGCTCCAGTGAAGGCTTCGCCGGATGCCTCACCGGAGGCCGGGGATTCATCCCGGCAAATCGAGATCCGACTAGGTGGGCGCAGCTTCGTCATCAGCGCGCGCCCGGCGGAAACCATTGTCGACGCTGCCCGCCGGACCGGCGTCAAGGTGCCATACTCCTGCGGCGGTGGCACGTGCGGTTCCTGCGTCGCAAAGATAGTTGATGGATCGGCCGACACTGTCCCTGACGCTGTTCTCGAGCCTTGGGAACGGGAGGCGGGCTTGGTGCTCACTTGCCAGTCGAGACCGGGGACTGGTGGTGTGGTTGTAGACTACGACGCGGCTTTTTGATCTCTGGGTGCTGCAGATCAGGGCAGCCCCACCTACATTGCGATAGTCGCATAAGAGATATTATGGAACTAAGAGATGCGGCGCGGTCAGGAGGTACCACAAATACGAGCATACCCAGATGGTGCCCCACAGAACCGAAGGAAGCACGAGGAAGACGATCCAGAAGACTGTATCGAGGCTCCTATCTGCCGTGCTCAAGCGTAGTGAGCGCGCAAGACTGAGAGCGCACTGGTACGCAACCGCCAGCAGCGGCAGCAACGCCAACATCAGCCATCCGGCGACGAATGCCGCGTCGGGTTGGTTCCAGACATGGTCGAAGGTAAGAACCAGCAGAAATGGGATGGCGACGAAAATACCACTCACGACTCTCTTCTGAACGACCTTATCTGTCATCGATATCACATTGAAATATATGGCACTTCTATTGTCATACCGTCATAGGCCGGTTCGACATGCGCCGGCGTGGCCGACATTACCGCCGCGTAGTCCAGCGGCACGTGCATGTGGGTCAGCACCGCGCGCTTGGGCTTCAGCCGCTCGATCCAGTCGAGCGCCTCCGATAGCGAAAGATGGCTGACATGGGGCTTGTGCTGCAGCGCGTCGACCACCAGGAGATCAAGTCCCTTCATCAAGGCCGCAGTGGCATCCGGGAAGTCGCTGACATCCGAGCAATAGGCGATCGGCCCAACGCGGAAACCGAGCGAAACGATGTCGCCATGGGTCTGCGGCAGCGGCAAAAAGGTGAGGGGACCCCCCTCTCCCACTATGGCGAACGGCTTGTCGTGCTCGATCACGGTTGGCCGCACGATCGGCGGATACGAGCTTCCTGGCGGCGTTTCGATGCAGTAGCCGAAAGCCAGTTTCAGCCGCTCGAGCGTAAAATCGTCGGCAAAAATGTCGACCAGGCTGCGGCGCTCGAGCACATAGCCCCGGAGATCGTCGATACCGTGGATATGGTCGGCATGCGGATGCGTGTAGACCACGGCGTCGATGTGGCTGACGCCGGCGGCCAGCATCTGGGTGCGGAAATCCGGTCCGGTGTCGATGATCACGCGCGTCGTGCCGGAAGCCGAAATGCGCTCGACCATCGCGGCCGCGCGTGTGCGCCGATTCTTCGGATTGGTGGGATCGCAGGCGCCCCAGTCGCCGGTGATGCGCGGCGTGCCTGGCGACGAGCCGCAGCCCAAAATGGTGAGGCGCAGCGTATCCGGCATCAGGCCGGCCTTGGCATCTTGGTGAACAGCCTGAAGAAGTTGGTCGTCGTGATCTCGGCCATCTCGTCAGTGCTTACGCCAATGGTCTCGGCGAGCACGGAGGCAGTGTTGGCGACGTAGGCCGGCTCGTTGCGCTTGCCGCGATGCGGGATAGGCGCAAGGTACGGTGCGTCGGTTTCGACCAGAAGACGGTCACGCGGCACGTCCTTGGCGATGTCGCGCAGCTCGCCGGAATTCTTGAAGGTCACGATGCCCGAGAACGAGACGTAGCCGCCAAGCTCGACACCCACGCGTGCAAGCTCCGCGCCTGAGGAAAAGCAGTGCAGGATGAAGGGGAACGCGCCCTTCCCGGTTTCTTCCCTGAGGATCGCCGCCATGTCCTCGTCGGCGCTGCGGGCGTGGATGACCAGCGGCAATCCGGTCTCGCGCGCAGCCGCGATATGGACCCGCAGACCCTGTGCCTGTGCGTCGCGTGGCGACTTGTCGTAGTGATAGTCGAGACCCGCCTCGCCGATGGCTACGACCTTTGGATGCGCCGACAGCCTGACGAGATCGGCCACGGTCACGTCGAGTTCCTCATCGGCATTATGCGGATGGGTCCCCGCCGAGCAATAGACCTCGTCATATTCCTCAGCAATCGCAAGCACTTGCTCGAAACGCTTCACGCGTGTCGAGATGGTGACCATGCGCTCGACGCCGGCCGCCTTGGCGCGCGCGATGATATCCGCGCGCTCCTCGGCGAAATCAGGAAAGTCGAGATGGCAGTGACTGTCGACCAGCATTTTTCGACAGCCTCAGTTTTCCGTTGCCTGCTCGACATAGCGCGGGAATACCGGCTGGGGTGCCGGCAAGGGCGCACCCGAGACCAGCGCATGCGCGGCATCGACGTGAACAAAATCCCGGTCGGTCACGGCAAGCAGGTCGAGCAGCTTCGATGCCGACTCGGGAATGAAGGGCTGGCACATGATGCCGACGCGGCGGATCACCTCGGCCGTCGTCCACAGCACCGTTTCCATGCGCGCCGGATCGGTCTTCTTCAGCGCCCACGGCTCCTGTGCCGCAAAATAGCGGTTGGCTTCCGCGACCACGGCGAAGATCGCCGCAAGCGCGTGGTGGATCCCCTGCTCCGCCATTGCCTTGCGTGCCGTGGCCAGTGCTGCGGTTGCCTGGTCGAGGATGGCATTGTCGGCGTCTGCCAGTTCGCCGCGCTGTGGCACCACGCCATTGCAGTTCTTGGCGATCATCGACAGCGAGCGCTGCGCCAGATTGCCGAGGTCGTTGGCAAGATCGGCATTGGTGCGGTTGACGATCGCCTCATGGCTGTAGCTGCCATCCTGGCCGAACGGCACTTCGCGCAGCAGGAAATAGCGCACCTGGTCGAGGCCGTAGTGCTCGACCATGGTGAACGGGTCTACGACGTTGCCGAGCGACTTTGACATCTTCTCGCCGCGGTTGAACAGGAAGCCGTGGCCGAACACGCGCTTGGGCAATTCGATGCCGGCAGACATCAGGAACGCCGGCCAGTACACGGCATGGAAACGCACGATGTCCTTGCCGATGATGTGCACGGCAGGCCAGTAGGCCCACTTCTCGGCGTTGGTGTCGGGATAGCCAAGGGCGGTGATATAGTTGGTCAGCGCATCGACCCAGACATACATCACGTGCTTGTCGTCGCCCGGCACCGGCACGCCCCAGTCGAAGGTCGTGCGCGAGATCGACAGGTCCTTCAGGCCCGAGCGTACGAAGCTCGCAACCTCGTTGCGGCGTTCGTTGGGGCCGATGAAGTCGGGCTGGTTGTCGTAGAGCGCCAGCAGCTTGTCCTGATAGGCCGACAGCCGGAAAAAGTAGCTCTCTTCCTCGACCCATTCGACCGGCGTGCCCTGCGGGCCGTAGCGGATGTTGTCTGGACGGACCTCGGTCTCTTCCTCGCCGTAATAGGCTTCGTCGCGCACCGAATACCAGCCGGCATAGCTGCTCTTGTAGATGTCGCCGCGGTCGGCCATCGCCTTCCAGATCGCTTGCGAGGCGGCATAGTGGCGCTCTTCGGTGGTGCGGATAAAATCATCGTTCGACGCATTCAGAAGAGTCGCCATCTTCTTGAATTCATTCGAATTACGATCTGCCAACTCGCGCGCCGAGATGCCTTCCCGGTTGGCCGTCTGCAGCATCTTGATGCCGTGCTCGTCGGTGCCGGTAAGGAAGAACACGTCCTTGCCGTCATGGCGCTGGAAGCGGGCAAGTGCGTCGGTGGCAATCAACTCATAGGCATGGCCGATATGCGGCTTGCCGTTGGGATAGGAGATCGCGGTCGTGATGTAGAATTTTTCGCGGGACATGGATGGCCGTCATGAATGTCGAATGAAAGGGTCGCGGTGAGATAACGCATCGGCATGGCGATTGCCATCCCGGCTCGGACGAGCGTCACATTCGCATCGCGGCATTCAGGCGGTCGATCATGGCCAGGACGTGCTGTTTCTTGTCGAGGTTGTAGGTTTCAGTCTCGGATATCGCGTTTTGCGCATCGTGCCAAGCATCGGACAAAAGGTTGGCCCGGGAAAGGTCGGAGGCGCGCGCGGCCTGCGACGCCGTGTCGGACAGAAGGTCCAGCGCACGGCGATTGAACATCTCGAACTGGATGGCGCTGTCGCGGCCGGCCACGGCATCGGCCAGCCGGTGGGCGGCACCGATGTCGTTGCGCCCCGACTGCACGATCTTGTCCAGTGCTTCGGCAATCTCCAGCCCGCCATACTGGGTGAGCAGGATCGCAGCGCGGGCGCTGCCCCCTGCCCGCAAGACCAATGCCGCGCGCGCTTCCGGCTCGTCAGGTGCCGGCTGGTCGGTGGCGGCAAGTGCCGAGAGCAGGCTTTGGTCATCCAGTGGCGTCAACCGAATGGTCTGGCAGCGCGAACGGATGGTTGGCAACAGGCTGCCCGGCGCATGCACGATCAGGATGAACAGCGTGCGTGCAGGCGGCTCTTCAAGATTCTTCAGCAACGCATTGGCAGCATTGGTGTTCATGTCGTCGGCCGGATCGACGATGACGACCCGGTAGGCGCCGTCATGAGAGGTCATCGACAGGAAGCGCGACACCTTGCGGATCTCGTCGACGGTGACGACCGACTTGAAACCCTTGGTCTTGTCGTTCTGTGGCCGCGTCAGGTGCAGCACCGCGGGATGCGCCCCGGTTGCCACCTGCCGGAACGATCCCGACCGCGGATCGGGATCGGCCAGCGTTTCCGGTGCGCTTAGGTAGTCGGGGTGTCGCAGCAGATGATGGGCAAGGTGAAATGCAAGTGTCGCCTTGCCGATGCCGACGGGGCCGGCGAGGATCAGCGCGTGCGGCAGCTTGCCGGAGCGGTAGGCTGCGGTGAGCATCGCGATCGCCTGCTCGTGCCCGAACAGATGCGGATTCTCCGCCGGCTCCGGAATGCCGTCCAGCGTGTCGTGCTGCTCGGGAGCGATGCGCTCGAACATCAGGCGTCCGCCCTCGCCCGGCTGCCGGCCGATGCACGCGCCTCGAGCGCTGCAAACACCGCATCGGTGATCGCGTGTTCGACCTCTTCCTGGTCCTTCGCGGCATCGATCACCACGCAGCGGTCCGGTTCGTTCTCGGCGATCGCCAGATAGGCGTTGCGCCGGCGCTGGTGGATGTCGACCGTCTCCTTCTCGAAGCGGTCGGCGACATCCTGGCCGCGCCGCGCAGTGGCCCGCCGCAGCCCTTCCACCGGGTCGAGGTCGAGGATGAGCGTCATGTCAGGCATCATGCCGTTGATCGCAACGCGCTCGACGGCCGTCATGAAGTCTGGGTCGAGGTTGCCGGTCACGCCCTGGTAGACGCGCGAGGAATCGAGAAAGCGATCGCAGAGCACGATGGCGCCGCGCTCGACCGCCGGACGGATCACCTGCTCGACATGGTCGGAACGGGCTGCTGCAAACAGCAACGCCTCCATCTCCGGCCCGAAGGGCTCGGCTGCACCCGACAGCAGCACGTGTCGCACCGCCTCCGCACCTGGCGAGCCGCCGGGTTCCCGCGTGACGATGATGTCGTAGCGCTTGTCGCGCAGCTTGGTGGCCAGGCGCTCGATCTGCGTCGACTTGCCCGCGCCCTCGCCGCCTTCGAATGTGATGAAGAAGCCGCGCGCCACTCCAAAGCCTTTCTGTTCGCCGTATCGCAAGTTCAACCGAACGAACGGCCTCACGGCATATGTAGGTGTCGAAGCTCTAGCGTCGAGAGTGGCAAAGGTCCACCCGACTATCGCAGCCAGCCGATGGCAAGTTCCTTGACCGCGTCCAGGGCGCGGCTCTGCAGCGAGCCGACCTCGACGGATTCGGCGGCATATAGCGGCGTCTCCTGGCTCAGCGTGTCGCCGATCCAGACCTTGAGCGCGCCGATGGGCGTCCCCTGCGCCACCGGTGCCGCGACGGGGCCGTTGTAGACGATGCGGGCGACAAGCCGCTCGCGATTGGTGATCGGCAGGAACAGCGAGATCGGCTTCTGTGCCACCAGCTTCACATGCGATTTCACGCCACCGAACACCTGGGCTTCGCCGACGGTTTCGTTGGCCGCGAATATCTCGCTTTTCTCGAAGGCGCGCATGCCCCAATCAAGCAGCTTGCGTGCTTCTTCCGAGCGCTCGCGGTCGCTGGCGAGCCCGCCAAGGGCCGCAAACAGCCGCCGTCCCTCGCGGTTGACCGAGCCTACGATGGCGAACCCCTCGCCTTCGGTGAAGCCGGCGGCCAGGCCGTCGGCGCCGATGTCCATCGCGATCAGCGGGTTGCGGTTGCGCTGCAGGATCTTGTTCCAGGTGAATTCCGGCAGGCCGTAGTAACGGTAGTATTCCGGATAGGTGCGCCAGATGTGCAGGCCGAGTTGCGCCAACTCGCGTACGCTGGTGGTCTGGCCCGGCATCGGCAGGCCGGTCGAATTGACGAATGTCGATTTCGCCAAGCCGATCTCGCGGGCACGCTCCGTCATTTGCAGGGCGAAATTGGCCTCTGAGCCAGCCATGCCTTCAGCCAGGATGATGCAGCCGTCATTGGCGAGCTGCACCGTCACGCCCTGGATCAGGTCCTCGATGCGGATCTGCGACCTGACGGCGGCAAACATGGTCGAGGCCCGCGATGCCGCACCGCCGGTTCGCCAGGCGTTCTCGCTGACGGCAAATGTGTCGTCGAGCTTGTAGCGGCCGGTCTTGAGGGCGTTGAACACCACCTCCATCGTCATCAGCTTGGCCAGCGAGGCCGGCGCCATCGGCTTGTCCGGCTCTTTCGAGAACAGCACCGTGCCGGTTTCGGCATCGATCATGTAGGCCTGCGCGGCCTTGGTCTCGAACAGCTGCGCCTGGGCCTTACCGATGAAGGCAAGCGCCGCAAGAAGGCCGATCATCAAGGTGAGCGGCGCGGATAGTCTGAAGGTCATGAAAGATACTGCCCCGTTCGGCCCCGTATTCCGGTCGAGCGCCTTGAACCTATCAGTCTTCAATCGATGGGATCAACCGTGGCCGGGCAGATAGCCACAGTTCCTCGCACCGAAGATCCGGTCAATCGTGGACGGCGAACGCGTCGGGCGCACCATGCGACCAGGCCGCCTTGAGCGCTGCGTCGAGCGATGTCTTGCCATCCGGATAGAGGTCGACCGAATACCAGGTCTTGCCTTCGAAATCGGATTGTTCGACCAAGGTGCGACCATAGGCCGACAGCGCCTTGGCAACGCGGCGTGCTTCCTCGCCATTTTCGAAAGTTCCGGCGGCAACGTAGGTTTCCGAGTCCTGTTCGGCACGTGGGCCAGGATTGAGGCGCTTCCAGGAATCGACGATGTCGCTTGAGGACATGGCCTTGCCTTCGAGTGCGTCGAAGGCTTTTGCCGCACCGCCGACGCGCTCGCTGGCATAACCCGTGGTGGCGATTGCCATGCGGGTCTGCGGAATCGGCATCGTCGCATCTGGACGCTCGGGAGCGATCGGCCCGAAATCGGGAAGCACCACATCGATGATGCCCTGCCCCTGTGCCGTCATGACCGGCTGGTCGAATTGTGCCGCTTGCGCAGCGAGCGTGTTGCCAGACGCACTGGCAAGGGTCACCGCGGGTGCTGCATCCGTCATGGCGCCAGGGAAGGCAGTCGCCTGCCCCACGGCCGCGCTTGGCGTCGGGCCGTTCATGGCAATCATCACGCCGGTCGGCAGGCCGTCATTGATCGGATCGCCCATGCCTTTGCCCGGACGGTAGGAGGCGAGCAGATACTGGTCGTCCTGTCCGTCGAGCGGTGCCCGGCCGACATACTCGACCTTCACATTGGCCGTGCCGCTGTGGGCGTAATCGAGCATCTCTGCCGCACGCTTGGAAAGGTCGATGACGCGGCCATTGGAATACGGGCCCCGGTCATTGACGCGCACGATCACCGAACTGCCGTTCTTGGAGTTGGTGACGCGGGCATAGCTCGGCAGTGGCATCGTCGGATGCGCCGCCGTCAAATTCGTCATGTCGTAGACTTCGCCATTGGCGGTCAGCCGGCCGTGGAACGCGTCGCCATACCACGAGGCGGCACCAACGGCGGCGTAGTCCTTGTCTTCCTTGGGATAATACCACTTGCCCCGTACCTTGTAGGGCTTGCCGGTCTGGTCGCGGCCGCCGCCGCGCTGCAGGCCCGACAACTTGGTCGTGACGCGTGGGCTCGCTTTGACGCCGTACTCGGATTCGGCGAAATATTCTTTCGAACGCTTCTTGCTGGCCACGGACTTGGGCTGCTGCGATGCGCAGCCGGCAATGAAGACAGCGGTCGCCGCGAGAATGCTGATCGCGGTTGCGCGACCAAGACGCGTGCGCGTCGAATTCTGCATTTTACTCAGGTCCCCTGCCAGTACCAAGCGAGCGCCGCTCGTCGAATCGCAACACCGCTGCGCTAAAAATGTAAAAACAGTTCGCGCACGTTATCCCCGTCCACTTGTGCGCAGGTAATTCTTGCCAGCGTATTAATCGACTGTGGTTCGAAACGGGCGAGATTGCGGCGTTATTGTGGCGAGCCTGTTGGCTTGAAGGACACTGTCTCGTCGGAGAGATGAAGAATGTTCATTGTCTCGCGGCGAAGCCGTCAAGCATGAAGTCGAGGCCTCTGCTGAAGGCGCCATCCCAATCACTGTCCAACAGCAGACGGGAACGTTCTATTGTCGGGTAGCTTTCGCTGAGGCGTGTAAGGCGCTGCTGCGCGACGGCCCTGTCATCATCCGAGAGCTCGAAGCTCGCCCGGGTGACGGTGGCGCCCATCACATAGTTCCAGAGCGACCATATCGCGACGTTCAAATCTGCATCCGCTACGCCGGCTCGGGACAAGATCTTGCTCAGCAGTTCCAGGCGACCAAGGATGTTCGGGCCGAGCGCCCGGCGCGGCAACAGCGATGCCGACCAGGGATGGCGCAGCATGCTGGCGCGCCAGTCTTCGAGCATGTGGACGACTTCGCCGCGCCAGTTTCGAGGCTCTCCGGTTTGCGGCGGTTCGCGATATTCGAGCACCGAGTCGAGCGCCAGATCGAAGACCTTCTCTTTGTTGTCGACGTGCCAATACAGGCTCATCGCGCCCGAGCCGAGGCGATCAGCCAGCCGACGCATCGACAATCCGCCGATTCCTTCCGCGTCCAGCAGTTCTACAGCGGTGGCCACGATCCGTTCTCTGGAGAGGGGCGGTTCGCTGTGTGGCTCCTGCGCGGGCTGGAGTCCCGCGCTTGGCCGTTGAGACCGTTTGCTCTGGGCGCCGCTACGCTTGGCTGCCATTCGTATTCCTCACTGTCGGAACCGCAATTTTGGCAGGCGACGTCAGGAATGTCGATCCTGAGTGGTTGACTCGTACGTTGTACCACACGATGAATCGCACAGTGTACGAGTCATCCCATGGCGACGACGAAAGTTCGATCATGCCGGCTGCGCAGGTACGTTGCCCGCAGCCAGCAGAGCCAAGAGAAAAGAACCATGTCACGAACAATCAAGCATCTGCTTATCGGAGGCCCAATTATCATGCCCGCAGGAGTTCCCACCGCCACGACAGCGAATGAGTTCAAGCTGTCCATCGTCAATCCAAGAAATCTCTACGACCCGTCGCCAAACGGCTACAGCACGGCGGTGATCGTGCCGGGCGGAGCCAAGATGGCTTACATCTCAGGACAGGGCGGCCAGGACAGCAGGGGAGCCTTGTCGCCCGACTTCGCTGTCCAGGTGAAGCAGGCCTACGCGAATTTGCGCAGTGCCATCGATGCCCTCGGTGCCAGGCCGGATCAGGTTGCCAAGCTCACGGTCTTCGTGGTCGATCACGACATGTCCAAGCTCGAGGTGCTGACCAGGAACGTCAAGGATATGTTCGGCGAGACACTGCCGGCGCAGACCCTGGTTCCCGTCCCCAAGCTTGCCATCGACCCCATGCTCTTCGAGGTCGAAGCCATCGTCATGTTGGAATAGCGGTACTGGTCGCTCTCTAGCGTGGCCACCGATGTGGCGGAGGGAGTGGGATTCGAACCCACGGTGAACTCGCGCCCACGCCGGTTTTCAAGACCGGTGCCTTAAACCGCTCGGCCATCCCTCCAAGGCTGGAAAACGCTAGCTTTTTTGGATTGCTGGCGACCTCAGATCAGGTCCTTGCTACCATTTGCTACCGAGAGCCTTACGGCTTCGCCTTTACCGCGCTCCTGATCGCGGCGTCAACCTGTTCTGAGGCATCCGCTTGCATGCCCCGTATCACATGGCTGTAGAGACCGAGCGTCATGCTGATCGAGGCATGCAAGCCGTTCGCTGGTAACCTTCGGTTGGACATCGACCGCCAGCATCTGCGAGGCATGGGTCCAACTCGTCCAAGCGGATGCGCGGCTGGGAAGAAGCCGGAGAAAGACCGGACGAACCGCGCATAATTCCTCAGGCAGACTTTTGCGGAGAAACGAACGATGATACAGCCTCGGCATGGGGGCAAGTCACTCGAACAAGCTAGTGGCACTGGAGTCGTTGCGAGGGATTGCGGCCTGCGTTGTCGTGATCACCCACTGCACCTTGGCTTTCTATCCGCAATTCGTCGCTTCGTTGTACAACGGAATGACGCCATCGGCATTTCAGGTTTACGCTGGCCCATGGCTCATACTTTTCAATGGCGCGGCCGCGGTTCTCATCTTCTTCGTTCTGTCGGGCTTTGTCCTGTCGAGGCGGTATTTCCTGACAGGTGACGCCAGCGTTCTCTTAGCTTCAGCCATAAAGCGGTGGCCTAGGCTCATGGGTCTGGTCCTGGTGTCCACGATTACGTCTGTAACGCTACTGATTACCTTGCCGGATCGCACGATTCTAGTGGCGGAGATTTCCGGATCAGCGTGGCTCTACGGCGCGGCTTTCGGCGGCATGCAGGGTAGACTTGAGCTGAGTTTCGTGGATGCCTTCATGCAGGGAGCTCTGCTGACATTCGTTAGAGGGGATTCTTACTACAACACCAGCCTCTGGACTATGTGGTGGGAGTTCGTGGGCAGTTTCATTGTCTTTGCATTTGCGCTGCTACTGGCAAAAGTTCGGGCGGGGGCGACAGCCGCTGCAGCAATGATGATCGCATCGGCCTTAGCATTCTTTTGGTCCCCATATATCGGCGCGTTCGTCATCGGAGCATCACTCAGTTACGTATTGGCAAGAAGGCCGGTGGTTTTGCCAACCTCCGTTGGTGTTGCTCTCGTTGCGTTCGCGGTAGTTGCTCTTGGTTTTCATCCATCCGGGTGGCTTGGCCCTGGGCCTCTCGTCAAGATGGGTGGAACCGTTGGACCCTATCTCTGGATCGCCGCGGCCACGGCTTTGGTGTTGGCGTTTGCTGCTTGCGAGCCATTCATTCGCGCAATGAGCTCCGGCTTCTTTGCCTGGCTGGGAAGGATTTCGTTCGCTCTATACGTAATCCACGTCGCGATGATCGCCCATGTTGGGTGTCTCGTCTATCTGTCCGTACCAGGCTCTATTGCTGCCCCCTCGGCATTCCTGGCTGCGGTCGTGGCGTCTTTCGCTGCCGCAATCCCGCTTTCGGCTTTTGACCGTCTGTGGCTGAAAAAGTTGAGGGCCCTAGACAGCATTCCTAGGTGCCTGGATAGCTGGTTTCGCCGAAGAATGCCGGCGCCAGCAGAATAGTATTCAGCCGCCTCGAGTGCCCGCGAGTGCCAGATCTGTCTTGTAGTTGAATGCAAGAAAGTCACATTGATAGCGCGAAATGATCTTTTGGCAGGAAGTCGGGTTAAGGGCTAGTGTTGCCTCTTGTGATGCGACCTCTGGAGAGATGTTTCGGAAGCCTTCTTCGGGGCCGGTCCAAACTGTCCCCACGCGGGTGAAAAGTTCCCGCATTGCCTCGTCATACGCCTCGATCTTGAAGGTACGGTCGACCTCATGAGATGTGCCGTGGGCTGTAAAGGTCGTCTGCGGCTCCAGAATTCTGTCGATGCCCGGGCCATCCCAGTAGGAATGCGCGATGAATTCGTTGACGTTTTGGAACTCGTCCATGATCTCGCTTCCATTCCATTCGCGCCACCGCTTCAGAAAGCGAAAAGTTGAAACCGCGCGGTCGAATGGATGTCTGACGAAAGCAAATGTGAAGTAGGTGCGCCACCGATCTTTTCCAATCGCCTCAGCGAGCTCCTGTGCCGTTGAATGCTTGCTTACCCGAAAGCGGTTGGAATAGGCGGGCAATAGCGCCTCGCCAAATTCCGTGCCGCCTAATTCGATATCGCAAGCCCGAGTAAGCGATGACAGATCAAGGGTTGCCGCGGTTCCCGCGCACTTCGGAATATGAACGAAAACAAAACGGTGGGTATTGTTGATCAATGCCATAAGCTTACTCCTGACGTCTCGTCGCCTCCGCCCGTCGCCGCGAGTGGGGCCGATTTCGCGCAGGCCTGACCGATCTTCAGCTGCCTTCGGGCCTCCGCCAGCCTACCCGCGGGGCCGACGATAGATCACGCGCACGCCAGCCCGGAACGTGCCAAGAAATCGCCGAGGGACAAGGGCAGACGCTGCCAGCGCCGCGATACTAGAGCACACCGCTTCTTCCAGGCAACCGATGGAGGCACATACAGGAACCACGGCGTCCCTTCGGCAAAACTCGCTGCTTCTGTTGAGCGTCTTTGATTTGCTCGTTCTGGTGGTTTAAGGAAGAGACGGCCAATGCCAGCCAAGCCAGCTGCAGCGACTGCCGAGAAGAGCCGCAACACGGCTCGTGCCATCGCCGCGTCAACGTGTTCGATGCAAGTTATCAGCGCGCAAAAGGCATCGCCCGAAGGTTACTCGGGAGACGCCTTGCCTGCGTTCAATTCGGGTCCCGACAGCCGGCGATAGGCGGCAAGCGCAATGGCCAGCGAGACGACAATCAAGCCTGCCGCTGCGGCGAACGTCGCCTGCATGCCCGTCGCCACGGCGTCCGGACCTGCCGCAGCGATGTCCGCCTTCGAGGCGAACGCGAACACCGCACCCATCACGGATGCACCAGTGATCAGCCCGACATTGCGTGCAAGGTTGAGCATCCCTGACAGAACGCCCCGCTCGCCAGGCTTGACGTTCGTCATGACGGATGTGGTGTTTGCCGCCTGAAACAACTGGTAGCCCGGTGTCAGCACCGCAATGGCGAAAGTGTAACCGACGATTCCGTAGATTGCAGGTAGCAATGCCAGCGCCATGGCGCCCGCCGCCATCGCGACCAGCCCGACCATGACGATTTGCGGCGCGCCGAAACGATCGACGATGCGGCCAGCGGGCACGCCGCTCAGTATGGAAATGACTGGCCCGATCGACATGACGATGCCGACTGTAGCTGCATCAAGCCCTAACCCGCGGGAGAGGTAGAACGGCCCTACGATGAGTGTCGCCATCATCACTGTGGCGACAAGCGCGTTCATCGTCAGGCTTGGACCCAGCACCGGATCGCGGAGCCTCTGCAAATGGATCAATGGCGATGCTGTCCTGGCCTCGACCAGGACGAACAGCCCTCCCCCAAAAGCCGTAGCCAAGAGCAGGAGAATGTTGAGGTACCCGAAATTGCCGCGCCCGATCGTCATTGCCAGCGCGTAGGCTCCGAGGGTGGCGGCAAGCACCAGCGTCCCCGTCACGTCGAAGCCCTGACGGGCGGGCCCCGCTCTTGTGGTGCCAACAGGCAGGTAGCGAAGCGCGAGCCAGAAGGCCAGCAAACCCAGCGGCACATTGACGAGGAAGATCGACTGCCAGCCGAACATGGCGATCAACAAGCCGCCGAGCGATGGGCCGAGAGCGGTGCCGGCCGCCGACATCGTCCCGAGCAGGCCCATGGCACTGCCGATCCTTGTCTGCGGCACCGTCTCGCCGACGATGGCCATGGTGAGGGCCAGCATGACGGCTGCTCCGGCACCCTGCACTGCCCGTCCCACAACAAGAAGCCAAAGTGTCGGCGCCGCGGCGCACAAGCCCGATGCCAGTGTGAAAAGCATGATGCCGGCCAGCAGCAGCCGTCGGCGACCTGTGATGTCACCGAGCCGTCCGGCGCTCACTACGAGGGTGGTGATGGCCAGCAGATAGGCCAGTACGACCCACTGCACCTCCTGGAAGGAGGCGTTGAACGACTGTTCCAATACAGGCAGGCCGACATTGGCGATGCTGGTGCCAAGCGACGACAGCAGCATCGACAGTGCAAGGCTGGCGAGTGCCCATCGAGCCGACGATCCGGGGCCGGTCCTTCCGACCACTGCCTCATCCTGTTCTGTAGCGCGGTTGTTCAACACGACCTCCGTTTCCCTGCTCCCGGCATGGAGCCTGGAGAGACGTAACCCTTGTTGTGGTGTGGCGGAACGCGCACCGATTGCACTTCATTCGTGCGTTTGGCGCCATGTCACTATAAGGTCGAGACATGTCGACACCCGATCTCAACCTTCTCGTCACCCTCGATGTGCTGCTTGCGGAAGGCAGCGTTGCCCGCGCCGCCCGGCGGCTGCGGCTCAGTCCATCGGCGATGAGCCGGGCGCTGGCACGGCTGCGCGACACCACTGGCGACCCGCTGCTGGTGCGGGCCGGGCGTGGGCTGGTCCCCACGCCCCGGGCCGTTGAGCTTCGCGAGCAGGTCGGTCGCCTGGTGCAGGAGGCGGAGGCAGTGTTGCGTCCCGCCGACAAACTCGATCCCAGGAAGCTGGAGCGAACCTTCACGCTGCGCACCAGTGATGGCTTCGTCGAAAACTTCGGGCCGGGCCTCCTTTCTCTGCTCGGCCGTGACGCGCCCGGCGTGCGGCTGCGTTTCATCCACAAGCCGGACAAGAACAGCGAGCCCCTTCGCGACGGAAGCGTCGATCTGGAAACCGGCGTTGTCGAAGAAACGACAAGTCCGGAAGTGCGGGTTCAGGCGCTGTTCCGGGACCGTTTTATCGGTGTCGTGCGCATGGATCATCCGCTGGCACAGGGCGAAGTCACGCCTGCGCGATATGCTGCGGGACGGCACGTCTACGTTTCGCGCCAAGGCCGCGACACCGGGCTCATCGACGAGGTCCTGGGCTCGGCCGGGCTGCGCCGCGAGATCGTCACGATCGTCAGCGGATTTTCGGCAGCACTGACCCTGGCGCGCTCTACCGAGCTGATCGCCAGCGTTCCCGAGCGCCACACCGGCAATCTCCGGACGGGAATGCACAGTTTTGCGCTTCCGGTCGCCGTTCCCGAGGTCACCGTTTCAATGCTCTGGCACCCGCGGCTCGATGCCGACCCGGCACATCGCTGGCTGCGCGAACGGGTTCGTGAACTCTGCGTGGGTGCCTTTTCCAAGCGAATCGGGTGACTAATTGCGCATGTTGGCGCACAAGGCCGCGATTACTCCGAGGACAATCATGCCGAAATCAACCGCAGTCGTCGCAACGGAACATGCAAGCCGCTACCTGCAGCAGCTGTGCAAGCACTGGAGCCACAAGTTCGCCGTCGAGTTCTCGCCCACCACGGGGCGCATAGACCTGGGCGAAGGACGGGTGGTCGACCTTTCGGCCGACGACACGTCGCTGACGGTCGAAGTGGAAGCCGCGAACCTGCCTCAACTCGAGCAGGTGGTCGTCGACCATATCGTGCGCTTCGCCTTCCGCGAGGAACTGAAGTTCGACTGGCGCGCCAGCTGAGCGCAGGCCCGAGGTGATGCCGAAAACCCGACCTACAGGAGCCGACCGTCAACCTGGCACTCGCCAGAATCCGGCCCGCTCGCCCGCACCCGGCAGCCTGGGACGCAGCTGAATGCTCGAGACGGCTCTTTACATCCCGGTCAAGCGTTTCCTCGAAAACCTGGGCTTCGAGGTCAAGGGCGAGATCGGCGGCTGCGACCTGCTGGCCTTGAGTGCCGACGCGCCGCCGATCGTGGTGGTGTGCGAACTCAAGCTGCAATTCAATCTCGAACTGGTCCTGCAGGGCGTCGACCGGGCTGCGGCGGCGGACGAGGTCTGGCTTGCGGCGCGCATGTCGCCGCGCGGCAAGGGCCGCGAGGGCGACAAGCGCTTTCGCAATCTGTGCCGGCGGCTGGGCTTTGGCCTGCTTGGCATCTTCGACGACGAGCGCGTCGAGGTGCTGCTCAGCCCCGACGCGCCTGCCCCGCACAGGGACCCCAAGCGCCGCTCCCGGCTGGTAGCAGAGCACAAGCGACGGCAGGGCGACCCGGTGGCCGGCGGCGGTTCGCGCGCGCCGATCATGACCGCCTACCGCCAGGACGCGCTGAAATGCGCAGTCGCGCTTGCCGATGGCGCCAGGCGGCCGCGCGATCTCGCGCCGACGGTATCGCGGGCTGCCAACATCCTGCTCGACAACGTCTACGGCTGGTTCGTCCGGGTCGAGCGCGGCGTCTACGACCTCACCGATGCCGGGCGCGAGGCGCTGCAGCGCTGGCCCCAGGCTCCCTTGTCGGGCGACTGAAACCTGCCACGGCCTGGTCGAAGCAATGTTTTGTCGCGGTGGTCGAGCACGGCGCAAAAGCCTGTTATTGTCTCAGCCAGGATGGATGGCGGGAAAGGTCCCGGCAAATGGCCGAGGGGCTCCGGTTCAGGACAGCGCGAAACCTGTTCGAGGCATATCCCGACGCCGCGCGGGATATGCTGGCGTCGCCCACCGACGAGCCGCCAGCCGACTTCTGCCTGGCGCTGCTTGGCGGAAGGACGCCCGAAGAAGCAATCACCTTCTGCGCCTGGCTGCTGCCCATGCCGGCCGCGATCTGGTGGGCGCACGAATGCCTCGACAATCTCGGTGAGCTTTTCGACGAGCCGGACCGCCGCCTTCTGGCGCAGGTCGGCGACTGGGTCGGCGCCGGCGGCAACGGCCCGCCGCTGTTGGATGTGATGACGACGCCGGACCAGCGCACGCCCGCCGTCTGGATCGCGCTCGCGACGGCCAGGTCGGCCGAGCTGCCGGCCGCACGCGCCGTCAATGCTGGCATTCTGGCCGGGCTGGCACGGGTGGCACTGGAAGACCGCCACGATGTGCTGGCCGCTTTTGTCGAAATGGGGCTCCAACTCGCCGGGAACGAGGCATTGCAGCGTTCCGACGCTTGAACCCTGCCTCAGCGGTCGAACAGGAAATAGCCGAAGGCGACGCCTGCCCCGTTGGGCTGTGTTTCGATCTCCGACCGTATCTTCGGGAACAGGTCGGACGCCAGTTCGGGGTCGCTGATGTCGGCAGCCTTGATGCCGCCTTCGCTGGCCAGTGCGACGATCAGGTGCGGTTCCGGCGCCGCCGCCTCCTGGTCGTTGAGCGGAAACAGCTTCATGCTGAACGTGGCTTCGCCTGCCCCCGACTTCTTGAGCAGGCTGGCAAAATTGTAGACCACGCCATCCTTGCCGATCAGCAGCAGGTTGACATCACGGCTGCCGGTCCCGCTCAGCGTGCCCTGGAGCGAGTCGCCCACCTTGAGATTGTCCTTGTTCAGCACCAGCTTAGGCCCGCTCGCCTCGCGCGGCGGCAGCGCCTTCAGGAAGTCGGCGACGGGGCATTGGTCGCGTTCGATCATCCGCGGGTTGACGGCCGGTTTGGCGCCGAAGGCCGACGAAAAATCGCGCGCCAGCTTGTCGAATGGCGCCTTCGAGGTCGCCAGCCCATCGACCTGGGGGCTCGGCGCAGACGGGTTGGCCACCGAAGCATAGAAGCAGGAGCCGCCGTCGAACGACTTGAACCACTCCGCCGCGCTGACAGCAGCCTTGGGCGGCTCGACGGCGATCGGCTTGATCGGCTCCGCCGGCTTCGGCTTGGCGATTTCGGTGGGCACAGGCGCCTTCGCCACGGTCTCGGTCGCAGGCGGAGCTTTTGCCACCGGTTCCGGCAGCGGTTCGGGGCTTGCCGGTGTCAGCTTGCCGCCAGCTGTCTGGTTGCTGGGGGCGGGTGTTGTTCCGCCCGGCAGCAGGCCATCCACAAGCCCGGAATAATAGACCCCGCCTCCGGCCGCCGCTGCCGCAACCAGCAACAAGATGCCGATCAGGGCGCCACGTCCCGATTTCGGCTTCTCCGCGGCAGGTGGGGCCTTCGTCGCCGGCTTCTGCTGACGGTCCGGTACAGGCCTGCCCGCTGCCCCGGCGTTGCGCCAGGGTGCGTCGCGCGGCAAAAGCGACTCGGACGGCGGTGGTTTCTGCCCGCTGGCCGGCGACCCCGGCGGGCGCCAGGTACGTTCGGCGGGTTTTCCCTGATCGAGCTGGCCGGCGATGCCGGGATGGGTGCCCGAACTTGCGGTCACGCCGCTGGTCTCGCGCAGCCATTCGACGATTGCCGCGGCACTTTCCGGGCGATCCCTGGGGTCCGGCTGGAGCATGGCGTTGAGCAGCGGCAGCAATTCCGGGTCGATGCCGGAAAGGTCGGGTACGCTTCGACGCTTTTCGATCACCTCGACCGGCGATCCGCCCATCTCGAGCTGCTTGCCGCGCAAGGCCGCGGCCAGCACCAGCCCGAGGCTGTAGAGATCGGATTGCTCGGTGACGTCGCCGCCGAAGAGGCCCAGTTGCTCGGGCGAGACAAAGCTGTATTTGCCGGCAAAGCTGCCGCCGAGCAGGGTGCCGCCACCGACATTGGCGGAGCGGGCAATGCCGAAATCGATGATCTTGGTCTTTTCGACCCGGCCGCCCGGCAGCACGATGTTGTCGGGCGAGAGGTCGCGGTGGATGACGCCGGCCTCATGCGCCACCGAAAGGCCCGACGCCACGCGGGCCAGCATCTTGCGCGCCTGCTGCGCATCGAGCGGGCCGCTGCGGATGCGCTCGCCCAGCGACTGGCCGTCGACGAACTCCATGGCCAGGTAGGGTCTGCCGATCGTCGGATCGATCGTGAAGACGTGGTAGCGCACGATGGCGTCGTTGGAGAGATGGTTGAGGATCGAGGCTTCCTTGCGGAACAACGCCAGGATGCCCTGGTCGCGGGCAAACTCGCGCAGCACCACCTTGATTGCCACCGGATCGCCGGTCTGGATGTTGTGGCCGCGATAGACCTCGCCCATGCCGCCGGTGGCGATGTGCTCGTCGATCTCGTAGATGCCGTTGAGTTGGACGCCCTTGTGCACGCCGGTATCGGGCGCGATGCGTGTCTTGTCCTCCGGGCTCGCGTCGTCCGGAGTCATGACCTGGTTCCATCCCTGCGTGAGCGCCTGCCGGCCATTGCTTCACACCTGCGGTGCTGGATCTTGCCGCGACAATAACACGGATTTTCGTGATGGGCTCTTGCTCAAGCCCTGCTCCGGCGAAGACCGACGAATAGCCTTTTTGATCAGCGTTGACACCGATGCCTGCGAGGAGGATGCTTGCCTTTCTAAGACTGCAAGCCTTGCCAAGCCTGTAAATGCTGCAATCCTAAAGGGAGGCAGTCAATGGTATGCGAGGGCTGCTTGCCTGCTCGCAATTCTGGCATTGCCGCGCGATTGGCTGGCGCGATGGTCGCTTGCGGCCTCGTTCTGCTGCTGGCCCTCGGTTCCGCACTGGCTGCCGACGGCGTCTCGGGCCGCCGCGCAGCACTGGTCATCGGCAATACGGCCTATGAGCATCTGGCAAAACTTCCGAACGCGACGAACGATGCCGACCGTATCCGCGACGTGCTGGAGCGCGCCAATTTCGAGGTCACGCTCGGCAAGGATCTCGACAAGAAGGGCCTGGAGGAAACCATCCTCGGCTTCCTCAGGACGCTCAACGACGGCGACGTCGCGCTGTTCTACTACAGCGGCCATGCCGTCCAGGTTGGCGGTCACAACTTCATGCTGCCGGTCGATGCCACCCTGGCGACCTCCTACGATCTCGAGGTCCAGGCCTACAACATGTCGAGCCTTCTAGAATACATGCGCGAGACGTCGTCGCTACAGATCGCGATCCTCGACGCCTGCCGCGACAATCCCTTCGCCAACAATTCCTATTATGTCGGCCAGGCCAAGGTCGCCGTCGAGGGCAAGAAGGGGCTTGCCTCGGTCGCGCCCCAGGACGGCACGCTGATCGTCTATTCGACGGCTCCCGACCGTGTGGCGCTCGACGGCAATGACGGCCTCAGCCCGTTCACCGGCACTTTCGCCGAATACGCGCTCAAGCCCAATGTCGAGGTCAGGAAGCTGCTCAGCGACATCCGCGCCGAGGTCATCAAGCGCACCGACGGACGCCAGACGCCGTGGGACGCTTCGAGCCTCACCTCATCTTTCTTCTTCGTAACCCGGCAGAACCTCTTGATTATCGAGGATATGCGCGAGGTCCGCGTGCCACCTGCTCCCAAGGAAGTGGCCCTGCGAATCTCGCCGCCGATCACCAGCGGCAATGCCGAGCTGACGATCAGCTTCACCAAGCTGCCCGACCAGGGCACACTCTGGCTCGGCGACCAGCAGCTCAGTCTCGACAGCAAGATTTCAGCCGACCGCATCGAGGAGGTCATGCTCAAGCCGGCCTCCGCCGAGATGACCGGGGACGAAGTGCGCTATACCGTCACCACCGACAGTGGCCGCAGCGCCAGCGGCATCGTCCGCGTCGTCGTCGATGCCCAGGCGGTCGCCGAGGCACCGGTCAAGCCGGCCCTGGCCATCCAGCCGGGCGAAGAGCCGAAGCCGGCGCAGCCCGAACAGGCAAAGCCGATCCTCGTCGCCATGGCCTCCGACATCGGCACCGGCTTCGCCGCCATGCCCGAAGAGGTCGTGCGCTCCAGCGCCCCGACCGGCTGGCTCCGCCTGGAGAAGCGCGATCCCGAGACCCAGGTGGCGGTCGATGGGCAGATCGTTTCCGAAGGCGACCTGATCAAGGCCGAGGACATCACCAAGCTGCGCATACGCCCGTCCCTGAAGGTCGTGAGTGCGTCCGACACCGAAGCGCCGGTGGCCGAGACAGTCGCCATGGCGCCCCAGACGAACACCGGCAAGGCCGACACCAGCACCGACGGCCTGGAGGTCAAGCCGATACCACTGCCCGCCGACAAGGCGCCAGCCAAGCCATCGGTGCGCACCGTCGTGCTGATGCCTGCGGTCAAGACGGTTGCGCCGGCGCCGATCACCATCAACGTCGCCGTCTCGGTCAACGAATGCGACACCCTCGCCGCCGAACCGCTCGACGTGCAGGCGGTGGCCGACGGCAAGCTGCCCAACGACATCGACGTGCCCAAGGCACTGGCCGCCTGCAAGGCAGCAGTCGACCAGCATCCCGAGGTGGCGCGGTTCAAGTATCAATATGCCCGCGCACTCTATGCCGAAGGCAACTTCAAGGAGGCCCTGACCGAACTCAATGCCGCCAGCGACGCCGGCCATGTGCGGGCCAGCTACCTGCTCGGCAGGCTTTATCAGTTTGGCGCGGCGGTGGAGCGCGATCCGTCACGGGCTATTCCGCTATTTGAGGCCGGCGCCAAGCGCGGCGATCCCTACTCGCAGTACGCTTTAGGCCGGGCCCTGGTGACAGGTCTCGGAACCAAGGTCGATGTCGAGCGCGGCATGGCTATGGTTACCAGTGCCGCTGAATCCGGCCATACCTATGCGATGAACATGCTCGGCGGTGAGTATTTCTATGGTGAACATGTCAAAAAGGATGACGCTCGCGCGCTGAAATTCATTACTGAGTCAGCTGACCGCGAAGACGTGTTCGGCATGGTCCTGCTTGGTGTGCTCTATCGCGATGGCGCTGGCGTTCAAAAGGACCCTGCGAGGGCGGCAGAGTTGTTCGAGAAGGCACGCGCGAATGGGCATCCTTATGCAGGCAGGCTGTTAGGTCGTATGGCTTTGCGCGACAAAAGCGCGGACATACAAACCGTTGCCGGCTGGTATCGAGAGAGCGCTGAGCGTGGTGACGCGTGGGCGGCATATTTCGCAGCAGGATTGCTGCAGGAAAATCCGACATTGAGGCGCGACGACGGCGAAGTGGCTCGCCTGCTCGCTCTCTCTGCATCGCACAACACGAAGGATGTTTCCGCTGACGCCAAGTCGGATCTCGGCAAGGTGGGTAATACAGTCGTCGGAAAAGAAGTGCAGTTGGCACTTCAACGTGCAGGGCAGGATATTGGCGATATTGATGGCAAACTGGGGAGCCGTACTCGCGAGGCAGCCAACTCGGTATTGGGATCAGACGCGCCCCGCGCCCCGCGGGATTTGCTGATTGCACTGCTCCGCAAGGAATGGATCGATTCAAGACCACGACTGGACATGCTGGGCTCATAAAGGGAGATGCCACATGCGATCGCATACCATCAGTCTTCTTATGGCGGCCGTGCTGCTACCACTCAGCGGTTGTGGTTCTTTGATGAAGGTTGAAGAGCAGGCCGCGGTGGTTCAGCCCGTGCAGGTCAAGAAGGCGGCCCCTGCGAAGAAGGTCGCGGTCGCGGCTCCGGTCCAGCCGAAGGTTGTCAAGAAGCCGATCGTGGCGGCGACGCCAAGCAGTGATCGAAGTGACAAGAGCGATGGTGGCAGCGACCCTTGGTAGGACCTATGGGCACAGCAAGTGCTTGGCTATTTAGCTCACCTACCCAAATTCGTAGCTGAACCCCTCGCCTGACGCGCCGACGGTGACGCGTGTCAGTTTCTCGCCGTCGAGCGAGCGGTTGAGCACGCCACGGCTCAATTCCGGCAGCAACGTGTTGGTCAGGATCGCATCGATCATGCGGCCGCCGGATTCGATCTCGGTGCAGCGCGCCTTGATCAGTTCCATCACGCCGTCGCCGATCACCAGCTCCGCGCCGTGGCTCGTCTGCAGCCGGCGCGCGATCTTGCCGAACTGGTGGCGGGTGATCGCCTCGATCATGTCGCCCGACAGCGGATAGTACGGGATGGTCACGACGCGGCCGATGAAGGCTGCGGGGAACACCTTGAGCAGCGGCGCGCGCAGGGCCGCGTCGAGGTTCTCGACCTTCTCGCGCAACTCGCCACCGTTGGTCTTGGCCATGATGACTTCCGAGCCGACATTGGAGGTGAGCAGGATCAGCGTGTTCTTGAAGTCGATCCGCCTGCCCTCGCTGTCGTCCATCATGCCCTTGTCGAAGACCTGGAAGAAGATCTCGTGCACATCCGGGTGCGCCTTCTCGACCTCGTCGAGCAAGATCACCGAATAGGGCCGGCGCCGAACCGCCTCGGTCAGGATGCCGCCCTTGCCATAGCCGACATATCCGGGCGGTGCGCCCTTCAGCGTCGAGACGGTATGCGCCTCCTGGAACTCCGACATGTTGATAGAGATCAGGTTCTGCTCGCCGCCATAGAGCGTTTCGGCCAGCGCCAGCGCGGTCTCTGTCTTGCCGACGCCCGAAGGACCGCAGAGCAGGAACACGCCGACCGGCTTTTCCGGAGCGCCCAGGCCCGCCCGGCTGGTCTGCACGCGCTTGGCGATCATCTCCATGGCGTGGTCCTGGCCGACGACGCGCTCGGCCAGCGTCTGCGCCAGCCGCAAGGCCTTTTCCGTCTGGCTGGACAGCATGCGTCCGGTGGGAATGCCGGTCCAGTCTTGCACCACCGCCGCCACCGCGTTGCGGTCGACCGACAGCAGGATCAGGGGCGTCTCGCCCTGCGCCTCGGCCAGCACCGCCATCAATTCCTTGAGCCGCGCCAAGTCGGCGGCAGGATCGGTCGGCTCTTCGGCTACCGCTTCGGGCTCCGCAGGCTCGGCCTGAACCGCATCGTCATTGGCCGCAACCGGCTCGGCGTCGGCGGCGGGCTGTTCCTCCACAGCCGCCTTCGCGGCAACCGGATCGAGCGCCACGCCCTGGCCCCGTAGCCTGGCGCGCAACTCGAGAATCTCCGCGACGACCTGCTTTTCCTTGTCCCAGCGCGCCTGCGCGGCAGCCAGCGCCGTATCGGTCTCGGCCAGGCCCGTCTCGACGCGTGCCTTGCGCTCCTCGACATCGATGCCGATCGCCGCTTCACGGCCGATGATGCCTTGCTCGACCTCCAGCGCCTGCCGGCGGCGCATCAGGTCCTCGACCTCGCCCGGCCGCGAGTGCTGGGAGATCGCGACGCGCGCACAAGAGGTGTCGAGCAGGCTGACCGCCTTGTCGGGCAACTGCCGAGCCGGGATGTAGCGATGCGACAGCTTCACCGCCGTCTCGATCGCCTCGTCGAGGATCTGCACCTGATGGTGCTTTTCGAGCACGCCGGCGATGCCGCGCAGCATCAGGATGGCGGCTGCCTCGTCGGGCTCGTCGATCTTGACCACCTGGAAGCGCCGGGTCAGCGCCGGGTCCTTTTCGATATGCTGCTTGTATTCGGCCCAGGTGGTGGCGGCGATGGTACGCAACTCGCCGCGCGCCAGCGCCGGCTTGAGCAGGTTGGCCGCGTCGCCCGTGCCGGCAGCACCGCCCGCCCCGATCAGCGTGTGCGCCTCGTCGATGAACAGGATTACCGGTGTTTCGGAGGATTGCACCTCGTCGATGACGGCCTTCAGCCGCTTTTCGAACTCGCCCTTGACGCTGGCGCCGGCCTGCATCAGCCCGACATCGAGCATGCGCACGCTGACGCCTTCCAGCATCGGCGGCACGTCGCCTTCGGCGATGCGCAGCGCAAAGCCCTCGACCACCGCCGTCTTGCCGACGCCGGCTTCACCGGTCAGGATCGGATTGTTCTGCCGCCGACGCATCAGTATGTCGACGATCTGGCGGATTTCCGGGTCGCGGCCGACGACGGCATCGATCTTGCCGTCGCGCGCCCGCTGGGTCAGGTCGGTGGCGTATTTCGCCAGCGCCGACTCCCCGCCCGGTGCCATGCGCCGCGGCGTCTCGGCTGAGGGTGCCGTTGCTGCCGTGCCCGAGCCCTCCAGCGAGCCGTCGACCACGTCGGCGAAACGCGAGATCACCCCATCGGCATCGATCTTGTCGAATTCCGTGCTGATCTTAGACACCAGGCCTTCCAGCACCGGCACCTTCAGGCAGGCCAGAATGACATGGGCGCTGCGCACTTCCTCGCTGCCGAATTCCAGCGTCGCCAGGTTCCAGGCTTCCTGGATGGCGTGGAAGATATGGTCGGAGAACTCCTCGATGGAAGTCGCGCCATAGGGCAGCTTGTCGACGGCGCGTGTCATGTCGCCCGCCACACGCGCCGCATCGGCGCCGGCGTCGGCCAGGATCATCTGCACGTCCGAGCGTTCCGAAAGCACCAATTGTTCAATGAAATGAACAAGTTCGACGTAAGGGTTACCACGCAGCTTTGCCGCGTCGGCCGCCGCCTTGAAGGCGCGCAGGCAGGTGGGATTGAGCTTGCCGACCAGTTCCTTGCGCTTGAAGCCCTGGGACGACCTGCGCTGCTGCATGCCCTTGGGTTCCATGGAGTGTCTCCAATGCCCGGACTGCGTTCCCGATAACTTGCCACACAAACCGCGACTTGACAAAGCCGTGCGCGGCCTCGGCTGGCGGGCGTCAGCCCATGCGCCTGGAACGACCGTAACAATTCGCGCGACCGTGGTCACTAACGCTTAAGGGCTAGCTTCGTCCAACTTTGAGCGCTGCCTGAATTGTGCTAAACCAGAGTGGAGTGAAATACCGGCGACTTCCGTCCTTCAGTTTGGCGTGGGGGGGTGCGTGGTTGATCTTGCTCTCTGGCTCAACCCTTTGAACGGTGAAAACCCGTCGGGGGAAGATTTGCGCAACGATCCGCGCTTTCACGAGCTCGAGCGCCTCGCCGTGCCGCAATCCGATGTCGTCCACGACGAGCGCAACAGGCCCTCGGCGGAAGTCAGCATTCCCGTCGACTGGGACGTCGTTCTCGAAAAGGCCGACGAACTGCGCAACCAGGGACGCGACCTGCGCCTTCTGACGCTGGTCACCCGCGCCCTGGCCAATTCCCGCGGGCTCGCCGGGCTGGCCGAAGGCCTGATGCTGATCGCGCGGACCTTCGACGCCCATTGGGAAACGATGCACCCCGCCTTGCGGCCCAACGCGCCGCCGCGCGACGCAGCCCTGCGCCGCATCAACGCCGTGCTCGACCTGCAGAACGGCCAGGAGGGCCTGCTTGCCGATCTCAGGAAGACGGTGTTTTTCGCCCCGCGCGGCTTCGGCCCGATCTCCGGCCGGGAACTTGAGCAAGGTGCGCTTGACGATCGCGTCATGCTGCAGGAAGCGGCCCAGGGACTGAACAACACCGAGCGGGCAGCGCTCTCCACTGCGCACGAGCAATTGTTGACCAGGCTGCGCAGCGCCTGTGCCGCGCAAGCCGATCAGGCGGGCGCCGCCATGGAGCAACTGGTCGCCGATGCCCGCGCGGCGGGCGCAGCACTTGCTGCCATCGACACCGCACTCAACAAGCGCCTGGAAAGCACGGGGCCGACCGTTCCCGACCTCAAGAAGTTTCTCGACAGGATGCTGGCCACGCTCGAGCGTGGGTCGGCCGCGCGCCCGACGCCCAACGGCGCGGCGAAGCCCGAACTCACCCAGGCAACACCAGTTGCAGTGCAGCCCAATGGTCACGCGCCGGAGCCGGTGGCCAACCATGCGGAACCGACCATGGCCCTCCCCGACCGCCTCACTTCGCGCGACGACGTCGTCAAATGCCTCGACCTTGTTGTTGCCTTCTACGACCGCACCGAACCGTCGAGCCCGATCCCGCATCTCGCCCGCCGCGTGCGTCGCATGGTGCACATGGATTTCGTCGAGCTGATGGAAGATCTCGCCCCCTCGGGGCTCAAGGAGTTCCGGCTCCTCGCCGGCGTAACCGACAAGAAGACGCCTCAGAAGGATGAAAGGTAGCCAAGCATGCCAGCCGAAAGCAAAGCTAAGGTCATCGAGCGAAATCGCGCACCGCGCGTGCAGATCGCCTATGACGTCGAGACCTACGGCAGCCCGACGACCATCGAACTGCCTTTCGTGATGGGCGTGATGGCCGATCTCGCCGGCTCGTCGCAGACCAAGGAGGCGCAGAAGACGGTGCTCGACCGCACCTTCGTCGAGACCGACGCCAACCGTTTCCCGCGCTTCATGGAAGCGCTTGGCCCACGGGTGAAGGCGCGGGTCAAGAACACCCTGCCCCAGGCCGAAGGCGCCGAGCGCGAGGAAGAAATGGCGGTCGACCTCACCTTCTCCAAGATGGGCGACTTTGCGCCCGACAAGATTGCCGAGCAGGTTCCGCAACTGGCCGAGATCCTCAAGATGCGCCGTCAGTTGGAGGAGTTGCTGGGCTTCATGGACGGTCGCGCCGACGCCGAAAAGCGCATCGCCCAACTGCTGAACAACGAGCCTCTGCTCGGCCAGATCGCCAGCCAGGCGCTCTCCGACAGCGACAAGGTCGAGGAGTAGAGCCATGGCCGAGCAGCAAAAGAGCCCAACGGTCGCCGAGGCAGAGGCCATCGACCTCGGTGAATTCAGCGATCTCCTGGAGAAGGACTTCAAGGTCAAGAAGGACGACAGCGAGAAGCTGCAACAGCTCGTCCGCAATCTCGCACTCGCCGCGCAGTCGCGCTCAGACACGACCACCATCTCGTCGAACGCGATCAAGTCGATCAAGTCGCTGATCTCGGGCATCGATAAGATGCTGACCGTCCAGCTCAACGAGATTCTGCACGCACCCGAAGTGCGCGAAATGGAAGGCACCTGGCGCGGCCTCTGGTACCTCGTCAACAACACCGAGACCGACCAGAAGCTCAAGATCCGGGTGATGAACATCTCCAAGGAGCAGCTGGCCGATACGCTGGAAGACTATGAAGGCCAGATGTGGGACCAGAGCCCGGTCTTCAAGAAGGTCTACACCGACGAATATTCGATGTTCGGCGGCGAACCGTTCGGCTGCCTGATCGGGGCCTACGAGTTCTCCAATCACCCGCGCGACGTCGGTCTGCTGCGCAACCTCTCCGGCGTCTGCGCCTCCGCGCACACGCCTTTCATCGCTGCGGCCTCGCCACGCCTGTTCCGCATGGACAGCTGGCAGGAACTGCCTAACCCGCAGGACCTGCAGCAGATCGTCTCCAATCCGGCCTATGCCTCGTGGCAATCGCTGCGCGAGAGCGAGGACGCCCGCTATATCGGCCTTGCCATGCCGCGCGTCCTGGCCCGGCTGCCCTATGGCGCCGACACGGTGCCGGTCAAGGGTTTCGCCTTCGAGGAGGAGGTCCAGGGCGACCACCACAAATACGTCTGGATGAACGCCGCCTTCCCGATGGGCGTCAACATCAACCGCAGCCACAAACTGTTCGGCTGGGGCACCCAGATCCGTGGCGTCGAGAACGGCGGCACGGTGATCAACCTGCCGGTGCACAGCTTCCCGACCGACGACGGCTCGGTGGCGATGAAGTGCCCGACCGAGGTTGCCATCGACGACCGGCGCGAGGCCGAACTCGCCAAGCTCGGCCTGATGCCGATCCTGCATCGCAAGAACACCGATCTTGCCGCCTTCATCGGCGCCCACTCGCTGCAGGACGACGAGACACGGGCAGGACGGCTGGTCGATCCGGATGCGCAGTCCAACGAACGGCTGAGCGCCAACCTGCCCTACCTGTTCCCGGTGTCGCGTTTTGCCCATTATCTCAAGGCGATCGCGCGCGACAAGGTCGGCTCGTTCAAGGAACGTTCCGACATGCAGATATGGCTGACGGAGTGGATCAACCGCTACGTGCTCGCCAATCCGGCCTTCGCCGACGACAAGGCCCGTGCCAAGCGTCCGCTGGCAGCGGCCGAGGTCCAGGTCGACAGCGTCGAGGGCCGGCCCGGCTACTACAACGCGCGTTTCTACCTGCGCCCGCACTACCAATTGGAAGGAATTAACGCATCGCTCCGGCTCGTGTCGGAGCTGCCTTCGGTCAAGTCCTGAACTGTTCAGTAACGGAGAGAGACAATGGCATCGGATGACGATCTCAGAAAAGCAACGAAGATCGACGGCTTCCTGAAGGTTCCAGACATCAAGGGCCCGAGCACCCGCGACGGCCACGACGAAGAGATCGAGATATTCAACGTCGCCTTCAACATGGTTGCGCCATTCGATCCCAATTCGCTTTCGCGCAAGGGCCGCGTCGCCCTGGGCACCGTAAGCTGCTCCAAGGACGTCGACATGTCGTCGCCCTACCTTGCCAAGGCATGCCATGAGAACAAGCAGTTCGACGAAGTCGTGATCTCTTGCCGCCGGACCATCGACGGCGAGACGAGCGACTATTTCGTCGTCACGATGAAGGAGGCCTCCGTCGTTTCCTACGGCTTCGGTGCCAGCACGACCAACAGCGACACGCTCGAGGACTTCGTGCAGTTCGCCTACAAGACGATCGAGCTGGTCTACGATACAGACCATACGCAAGAGATGAGCGTTGCAACCGGCTTGTGAGGCCCCGCATAGACGCCTTGGTGCTGCATGATGAAGGCCAGTGGAGTTCAGCAAGCAAGGCGAGAGGCGTCGCAGCCGTCGCTATGGGACCGGCTGGTAAACGACCTGCCGGGACTGAGCTCGGAAATCGAGGGGCTGCGTCAGTCGTTGGACAACGAACTCGGCGGCGAGCGGGTAGATGCCCTGCTCGCCGGGACCGCGCGCCTGATCGATTCAGACCTTGACCTGACCCCGGATCACAAGCAGCGCCTGCATAGGCTGGTCTTCCAGAATCGCAACAGGGTCGAACTTGAAAGCCGGGGGATCGTCGTCTCCGCACGCGTGCTGCGCGAGGCGGTGCGTCGCGACATCGAAGCGCTCTTCAACACCGAGCGCTTCGAAGCCCTTCCACTGCTGTCCGACCTCGAGGAGGAGCAGGTCTCCGATATCCGCTTGAACCTCGAAGACTTTCCGGAAGTGCGGCGCAGCGTGGTCAACTATGGCGTGCCGTCTTTCTCCGGCCGCTCGTCGCGCGATTTTGATCGCGATGCACTGGCCCGCGAAATCAAGACGGTTCTTGGCAATTTCGAGCCGCGCCTGAAGGAAAGCGCGACCAAGGTCACCGTCACCCTCAACGACAAAAGCATGGGTATCAAGATCGAAATCGACGGGGTCCTGATCATGACGCCGACGCCGGAACGGCTGCGGCTTAGGACCACGATCAACCTCGACAACGGCTTGGCGCGGACCGAATACGGCGAGGCATAGAATGGATCGGATCTTCCTGGAGTATTACGAGGAGGAGCTGACCCACATCCGCACGCTTGCAGCGGAATTTGCCGACATGCACCCGGCGGTCGCGCGCAATCTCTCGCTCGACACCGCACCTTGCCCGGACCCCTATGTCGAGCGCCTGCTGGACGGCGTCGCGTTTCTGGCGGCGCGCACCAGGCTGAAGGTCGATGCCGAGCGCTCCAGGTTCGCGCGCAGCGTGCTCGAGGTCCTCTATCCCGACCTGCTGTCGCCAACGCCGGCAACGGCCATGGCGGTGCTGAAGCCGGGGCAGCAGGTCCAGACGATGAATGCCGGTCACCTCGTCAAGCGCGGCACCCGCCTCGTATCGAGCCTGCAGCCGGGCCTTTCCACGCGCATGACCTTCACCACGGCGCAGGACGTCACGTTGTGGCCGTTGGAAATCGCTTCGGTCGGCTACTACCAGGACCGCAGTGCCCTTGCAGCCGCCGGCATAACGGCGCCCGCCGGTGTCGCCAGCGAAGCCGCGCTCCGCATCACCATTGCCCGCACCGGCAAGGGCAAGCTCAGCGAACTGGCGCTCGATCGGCTAGACCTGCATTTTGCCGGCCGCACCAAGGCAGCCCTCTTGTTCGACACGATCTTCGGCGTCTGCACTGCCGTCGGTGCGCGCCAGTCAGGCAAGCAGGGCAGGCTCGCACCTCTGCCCGAGCCGCAAATGGTCGGCATAGGCGACGCCGAGGCGCTGATGCCCCGGACGCGTCCGACATTCGAGGGTTATCGCCTCCTCCGCGAATATTTCATGATGCCGGAGCGTTTCCATTATGTCCGTGTCGCTGGACTCCAGCCCGTCATTCGCAGCTGTGACGCCGGCCTCGACATCATTTTCCTGCTGCGGCGGGCGGCGCCGGAACTCGCCGATCTCGCGCCTGCCGATTTCGAGCTCTTCGCCACCCCGCTGATCAACCTGTTCGAACGCGAGTGCAACGTCATCGAACTCGACGCGCGGCGGACCCGGCAGGTGCTCTACGCCGATCGCACCCGGCCGCGCGATTTCGAGATCTATCGCATCACGCATGTCGAGGATGCCGAAGCCGAAGGTGCCGATGCTGAAATCCCGGCCCTGTTCAGCCTCGGCCAGAACAGGGGCAATGGCTGGGTCTACTCGACCGAGCGCCGGCCTCGCCGCGCGACGGAGGATGAGCGGCGCGAGGGGATGACGCGCACGACCTACACTGGCGATGACGTCTTTCTCGCCATTTCGCGGCCAGTGGGCATGCCTACGGGCCGGACGCTCAAGCGTATCGAAATCACCGCGCTTTGCACCAACAGGGATCTGCCTATCCTGGATGACAATCCGTCACTGTCGCTGGAAAGCGGTGACCCGGTCGAGACGATCAGGTTGCTCGGCGCCCTGCGTCCCCCGCAGAATTCCATTCCTGCCGCCCTGCCCGCCGGCGCGGACGCAGAATCCCGTGCCGACGAACTGGCCTGGCGGCTCGTCGCCCAGCTGTCGCTCAACTTCCTGAGCCTTGCCAAGGACGGGCGTGGCGTCGATCCATTGCATGCGCTGCTCGACCTTTATGCCGACCGTGGCGATCCGGTCCTTGGCCGCCATGTGCGCTCCATCGTCCGCATAGACTCGCAGCCGGTGGTCGAGCGGCTGGCGATACCGGGGCCGATGTGTTTCGGCCGCGGCACCGAGGTCATGCTCCACGTCGACCAGTCCGTCTTATCAGGGCAGAGCTCGCTATTGCTGTCGGCCTTGCTGGCCCGGCTGTTTGCCCGCCACGCCGGCATCAACGGTTTCGTACGCACCCGCACCCGACTGCTCCAGAGACAGGAGGACGTGCCATGGCCGATGACGCCCGGCAACCGCTTCCTGATCTAGAGGCCTCCGGCGTGCCGGCCGACAGCTACGATTTCTTCGAGCTGCTGCGGCAGCTCGAACGCGACAACCGGCTTTTCGGCCACTCCGGGCGTCTCGATCGGGAGCCGGCACGGCTCGGCCAGCACGTGCGCCTCGGCTTTTCCACCCAGGACGTGGTCAAGTTCCAGCCGGCCACTGACAAGTCCCCGGCGCGCGTCACCGTCGCCAATCTCGGTCTGCTCGGACCTGAAGGACCGCTGCCGCTGCACGTGACCCGCTGGGTGCTCGACCGGCTGTCGCAACGCTGGTTTGTCGGCGCCGACGCGCATCAGACCAGCGACACGACATTCGTCGATTTCGTCAACATCCTGCAGCATCGGATGATTGCCCTTTTCTATCGCGCCTGGGCGGACGCCCATCCCGGCGTGCAGGTCGAGCGCGCCGTCGGCGGCCGTGTTCGCTCGATGATGGAAGCCATGGCCGGCATCGGCCTTCCCGACACCCACAATGCCGCCGATCCGGATCTGGATGCGGTCAAGCTGCGGCAGGCCGCGGCCCTTGCCAGCCAGGTCGACGGGCCGGAGCGGCTCACCCTGTTCGTCGCCGAAGCCTTCAATGTACCTGTCCGGCTGAAGGAGTTCGTTGCGTCATGGCTGGAGATCCCGGCCGCGTTGCAGACCAGGATCGGCCAGGCCAGCGCAGCACTGGGCAGGAGCGCGACCATCGGGCCGCGCAGCTTCAGCCGCCAGAACCGGGTCGAATTGCGCATCGGACCGCTCGACTTCGAAACCTACCGGGCATTTCTGCCCGGCAGCAAAAGGCTGGTGGTGCTGAAGCGCGCCATCCGCGACCTCCTGGGCGAGTTGCTGGACGTCGATCTCCGCATCGTTTTGGCGCGCAAGGAGGTTCCGCCGGCGCGCCTGGGCTCCGCGCAGCTCGGCCGAACGGCGTGGCTTGCGCCCCCTGCGGAAAGAGACGATGCTGAAGACATGCGCCTGCGGACAATCGTCGGCTGGCGGCCAGAAATGGCGGGAGTCGGGGCATGAGCTTGCTCCTCACGCTTGAGCAGGGACCGCGCGCACAAGCGGTGCGCCAGTCCCGGCTGGACAAGGGTGAACTGGTGATCGGTCGCAGTCCTGAGGCGGGCTGGCAGATCGACGACCCCGACATGTTCGTCTCACGCGCCCACTGCCGCATAACAGCCGAAGAAGACGGCTATTTCGTCATCGACACGTCGAGCAGCGGCCTGTTCATCGACGATGCCGGCAGCCCGCTCGGATCAGGCAATACGGCGCGCCTCCGACACGGCATGCGGCTCCGGCTGGGCGATTATGTCGTTGCTGTCGAACTGCAGCCTTCAGCCCAGCCATCGGCGCAAAAATCGCCCTCAAGGACGTCGACACCGCAACCGCCGCAACCAGCGGCGTCGCGTGTACCGGCCAGCATGGGCAGCGACGATTTCTTTTCGCTCAAGACCGACGAGGAGCCGCAACGGCCGCGCCCCGCCGAACTGCCCAATCCGTTCGAGCAGCCCCAAGCCGGAGCCTTCCGCGCCTACGAACGTGGCGACAAATCCGAACGCAGTTCGCCGGCATTCGACGACCCCTTCAGCCTCGATCCGGTGTCCACCCCGGTGGCGAACGGGCATCCGGACGAAGCCAGGAACGGCACCTCCGCCTTCGCCGACCCGTTCGGCTTTGCATCCGTCGAAGCTCCACCTGCAGCAAAGGAGCCGGCGCGCCAAGCAGAGCAAACGTTCGATGCCGGATTCGATCTTCCCTCTCCGCCGATAAAGGCTGCGCATGAGTTGCCGGTCAGCGAGAAGCCGGACAGGGCGAAAGAGAACGCGCAAGAACACAGGGCTTCCGCTCCCGCCCCCCGGGATGTGCCGCCACGTCGGGTCGACGCGCCACCGCCGCCGCCTCCGTCGCTTCGTGCCCGCGAGAGATTGCACGCAGCCCCGCCACAGGCTGCCCTGCCATCCGACAGCGCCCTTCGCGCCGCGTTCCTTCGCGGCATCGGTCTCGATCAGGGCGATGCTTCAGGCCGGGACCCGATTGCCGAGATGGAGAAGTTCGGTCGTGAATACCGCTTGATGCTCGAAGGCCTGATGCAGCTGCTGCGCAAGCGGGCCGAGGAAAAAGGCAATGCCCGCATCGAGCAGACCGTGGTCGGCTCTTCGGAAGTGAACCCGCTCAAGTTCCTGCCCACCGTGGACGATGTTCTGGCAACCATCCTCGCCGAGCGCAGCCCCGGCTTCCTCGCCGGCGAGCCGGCAATTGCCGACGCCATCCGCGACCTCGCCCACCATCATGTTCGTGCCTGGCGCGGCCTGCAGGGTGCGCTGCGCCGTATGATTGATCGCTTCGATCCTGTCGCACTCGAAGAGGAGCTGAAATCGAGTTCGTCGATCGAGACGCTGCTGGCCGGCGGCCGCGGCGCGAAGCTCTGGGATCTCTACAAAAAACGCCATCGCGAAATCGCCGTGAGCGCCGAGACGCGCTTCATGGGTGAGATCGGGGCCGATTTCCGCAACGCCTATGAAGAGGAGTGACGCATGATAGACCGGCGCGACTTCATACTTGCTCTCGGCGCTACAGGACTGGTTACCGCCTGCCAGAGCGGGCCGCCGAAACCGTCCACAGTCACCGTCAATGTGAGCGGTCAAGCCGGCATGAACCCCGGACCTGACGGCGGCGACAGGCCGGTGACCGTTCTCGTCATGCGATTGAAGAGCACGGGCAAGTTCAACTCGGCGGACTATTTCGCCTTGCAGGGCGACGCAGGTTCCGCTCTTGCCGGCGACCTGCTCGGCTCGGACACACTCTCGGTCGGCCCCGGCCAAGGCGCATCGAAGACGATCACCGTCGAGCCGGAAGCAACCGCGCTCGGCTTCGTCGCCCTGGTCCGCGAACCGACGGGCCGCACCTGGCGAACGACGAAGTCGGTCTCGCCGGGGTCGACGCTGACGATCGCTGTGACCCTCGGCAGCGGAGGCATTTCGGCCTGACTCGGCCCAGAACGGAGTTCGCGATGCAGAGAGTTGCCGCATGACAGATACAAACAGGGTGCTCTGGTCCGAAGGGCTGTTCCTTCGGACCCAGCACTTCCAGCAACAGGACCGGTTCTTCGAAGCGACAGTGCGCGGTTCCCTGCAGGCCGGGCAGTTGCATACGTTCGGCTTTCGCGCATTGACGCTCGACCCCGCCTTGCTGGAGGCCGGACAGGTGGCAGTCCTGTCGGCCCGTGGTATCTTTCCCGATGGAACGCCCTTCGCCATCCCCGAAACCATGGATGCGCCGAAGCCGCTGGCCATCACTGCCGACATGGGCGGCGGTCCGGTGCTGATTGCCGTACCCTTGGAGCCGCCGGGCGGCGTCGGCTTCGATCCTGCCCATGCCGAGACCAGCGGTGCGCGTTATCGCGGCCGCATCGTCACCGTTCGCGACGCCGTACATGGCGGATCGGATCCCGAGGAGATCGAGATCGCACGGCCGCAAGCGCTGCTTCTCGCCCCCGGCAAGTCGATTGGCGGCTACACTGCGCTGCCGATCACCGAGATAACCGGCGTTCGCGCCGATGGCGGCGTTGCCGTCGACCCCAGCTTCCTGCCGCCGACATTGGCGACCGGTGCCGTACCTTGGTACGCCCAACTGCTGCAGGAGGTGATCACCGGCCTCGACCAGATTGCCGAGGCACACGCCAAGATGGTGCTCGGCGGCCCCGGACGCAGCGTCGAAGATCTGCTGATGCTCAATCTCGCCAACGCGGCGCGCCCGCGCCTGGCGCACATGCTGGCGCAGGACATCTTCCACCCGGCCGATCTTTATCTCGAGCTTGCCGGCCTCGCCGGGTCGATGGCGACCTACGGATCGAACTCGCGCCGCTTGGCCGAACTGCCGATCTACGATCACATGGCGCCGGGGCCGGCCTATTCGGCGCTCGCCGACACGTTGCGTTCGCTGATCCTCAGCCTCCGCTATGTCGAACCCAAGTCGCGGGCGCTGCCCGTCATGCGGCACTCGACCAATGTCTGGAAGGTGCGCATCGACAATCCAAAGCTTTTGGTGGCGAGCCGCATCGTCATCCGCGTCGGCTCCGAACTCTCCGAAGACGCCTTGCGCAAGATCTTCGTCAACCAGGCGACCGTCGGTGCCGCCGGCGAATTCGAAGGCCTGTGGAAGTCGCGCCTGCCCGGCATTCCGCTCAAGCCGCTGCACTCGCAGCCGCGCGAGATCCCCTATGACGGCGACCGTCTTTGCCTTGAGCTAGATCAGAGAAGCGAGCATTGGGCCTCCCTCCTCGACGCCCCCGGATTCGTCATTGGCGTTTCGGGCGTGCTGCCGAGCGAGCCGCAGGTCGACTGCTATTCGGTGAACAGGTGATGCGATGAGCCAGGACGATCCTTTCGGCTTGTCGGAGGATCGTGAGCGTACCCGGATACGCATGGTCGGTACGCCGATGCCACGCGCGCCGATGCCTTTTACCGTAGCGCCCCTGCAGCGGGCCCGCGCCCACCCCAACAAGCTGGTCAACGCGTTTTCGGCCCTGCTGGAATTCGCGCCCGAACTCGAAAACGCCCTGCCGCCGGAAAACCCCGAAGTGCTGCGCACGCGGCTTCTGGAAGAGCTGGTCCGCGCACGCGACACAGCCGTTGCCAGCGGATCGTCGCTCGAACGGGCCGATCAGGCTGCCTGGTCTGTCGCTGCCTTGCTCGACGACCTGGCCCTGAACACACCTTGGGGTGGCGCCAGCATCTGGCCGCGCCAGCCGCTCGTCGTCATGTTACGCGGCGATGTCGATGCCGGCGCGCAGTTCTTCTCGCGCCTGGAGGATCTCGAGCGCCATCCCAATCGCGACCAAGAAATGCTGGAGCTGCAGTATTACTGCATGGCACTCGGCTTCCGGGGCAAATATCGCGTGCCCGGACGCGCCGGCGACCGCTCGCTGAACGCCGTGCGCGTCGCCGCTGCCCGCTTCCTTCGCAATGCCGATGCCGAGGATGCCTCGCTGTCGCCCAACTGGCGCGGCGTCGTCGCGTCCGACGAGCCGCCGCGCTTCACTGTTCCACTGTGGGTGATGGCGGTCATCGCCGCCGTGCTGGCGACGGCCATCTATGTCGGTCTATCGATGTCATTGAGCAACCAGGCGACGCAACTGACCACGCTAGTTCGCGCCCTTCCGCCGGCCGATCGCGCCGAGCTGTTGCGCACCGCACCGCAAGCCGAGGCCCCACCGGTCGAGACCGTCGACTTCGCGCTGTTGCCGGAATTTGCCGCCGCCGCACCGGAAGGGCTGCGCCCGGCACTGAAGGGCGCCGAAAGCGTGTCGCTGGCCCGCCTCGTCATCCAGGCCAGCAATCCGGAACTGTTCCAGTCGTCGCGTGCGGAACTGACCGACGGCTTCCAGCCCCTCATCGTATCGATCGCCAAGGTCATCCTCGAAAACCAGGAGCTGATCGGCAACATCACCGTGGTCGGCCACACCGACGGCATTCCGCTGCAGCGTACCAACCCGTTGTCGACCAACCAGCGCCTGTCGGAGGCCCGCGCTGCGACGATCGCCGATATCCTCGTCCAGAACGGCGTGCCGCGCGAGCGCGTGCGCTCGGAAGGCCGCGCCGCCACCGACCCGGTCGCCGACGACGGCACCCGCGAAGGGCGCGCGCTCAATCGCCGTGTCGAAGTGCTGGTCGAAAAGAGGCTGTGACAGATGTTCATCCTGCGCTTCCTCTGGGCAGTACTGACATCGCGGTGGCTCTGGACCTTGATCGGCCTGACGCTGCTGTCGCTGATCATCTGGGTTTTCGGCCCGATCGTGGCGGTCGGCCAGAGCACGCCCTTTGCGTCCGAGACCGTGCGCATGGCGATGATCGCCGGCCTGGTCATCCTCTGGCTCATCTGGCTGATCCTGGCCCAGCGCAGGGCCATCCGCGCCAACCGGGTGTTTGTCGCCGAGATCGCCGCCCCGGCGATCGAAAAGCCGCTCACCCCGGGCGAGCAAAGCGTTGCGGCGGTCGGCGCCAAGTTCCAGGGGCTGATGGACGAGTTGAAGCGCCGCAAGCTCGGCGGGCGCAAGTTCCTGCGCGAGATGCCGTGGTACGTCATCGTCGGGCCGCCTGCGACCGGCAAGACGACGGCGCTGCGCCAGTCTGGCCTTAACTTCCCGATCGACCTGACCGACGACATCCAGGGCGTCGGCGGCACCCGCAACTGCGACTGGTTCTTCTCCGAACACGCTGTGCTCATCGATACCGCCGGCCGCTACGTCCAGCAGGAAAGCCAGCCCGACGTTGATGCCGCCGAATGGCTGGGCTTCCTCGACCTGTTGAAACGACATCGTGGGAGGCGGGCGCTCAACGGCGTCATCGTCGCGCTTTCGATCGATGCGCTTTCCGAGGGCGACGAAGCCATCAAGGCGCATGGCCGCAAGATCCGCCGCCGCCTCGCCGAACTCAACGAACGCCTGGAAATCCGCTTGCCGGTCTATCTGATGTTGACCAAGGCGGACCTGATCAAGGGCTTCGAGCCGTTCTTCGGCGGTCTCTCCACCTCCGCCCGCGAACAGGTCTGGGGCGCGACATTCGCACCTGATGCGCGCGTGGACGGCAAGATGGTGGCCAGCGAGATCTCGCTTTTGGCGACCGAACTCGAGAAACGGCTTGTTCCGCGCCTCGAAGATGAAGACGCCCTCGCCGCCCGGGCCGAGATCTTCCGCTTCCCGGCGCAGGTCGAAAGCCTGTCCGAGCCCGTCCGGCTGCTGGTCGAACATATCTTCGGCGAGAGCCGCTACGAAGACAGCGCCTGGCTGCGCGGCGTCTACCTGACATCTGCAACGCAGGAAGGCGCGCCGATCGACCGGCTGACCGCTGCACTGTCCTCGTCGTTCGGCTTGCCGCCACGGCGGGCCATGGCCTCGCCGCGGGTGGAAAAGCGCAGCTTCTTCCTCAAGAACCTGCTCACCGAAGTGGTATTCAAGGAAGCCGGCCTCGGCATGTTCGATCCGGTGGCGCAACGTCGCCGCACCTGGATCTGGCGCGCGGCGGCCGCTGCGTCAGGAGCAGCCGTGCTCTTGGCAGGCGCGCTCTTCGGCCTGTCCTACTACGACAACCGCAACGCCATCGCGGCACAGGCGGGTCAGCTCGAGGCTTTGCAGGCGCCGCTCGCACCCTTGGCTGCCAGGCCGGCGCCCGTTGACGCGCCAGACATCGACATCGCGCTCGCCGCGGTCACGGAAGTGGCGAATGCCCGTACAGCACCGCCGAGCGGTGTGCGCGATCTGCTCGGGCCGACGGCATCGCCTGAGCTGCTGCGGGCGCAGGCCGACACATACAACCACGCCCTGCGCAACATCCTCGAACCGCGCATGGTGGCATTGCTCGAAACGACGATGTGGCGGCAGGTCCGCGATCCCGAATTCATGCTGGGTGCGCTCAAGACCTACCGCATGATGACCGGGCTGTCGCAGATGGACCCCGACTTTGTGCAAGCCTGGTGGGTGAACGACCTCCCCGAATTCGCGCCTGTGGCGCCCTTCCCGACACCGGATGCCGAAGAGCACCAGCTCGCCGCCATCCGCCGCATGACGGTCGATGCGAGCTACGTCGCGCCCGATCCGGCGCTGGTCGCGGAAGCGCTTAAGAGCGTCTGCACAATCTCCCTGCCGGCGCGCGCCTACAAGCAACTGCTGGCCGACCCCGCAGTCTCCGAACTGAAAGAGTGGATTCCGGCAAATTTCGCCGGCCCGAACGGCTCCAAGGTATTTGCCCGGCGTTCGGACAAGACGATGCGTATCGGCATTTCGGGTGCATTCACCTATGCCGGCTTCCACGACGTCATCCTCGACCGGCTGGAAGAGGTCGCCGCCCAGGCGGCGCTCGATCGTGCTGTCTTTGCCGGCGGCTGCGCGGAGAATTCCGAAACCTCAGTGTCGGCACTGTCGGAGGACATCCTCAAGCTCTACTACGAGGATTTCATCGCCCAGTGGGACAGCCTGCTGCGCGATATCCGTCTGGCGCCCCTCACCGACCTCAACGTTGCCAGCGAAAACCTCAAGGATCTCTCCAGCGCCGATTCAGCGCTGAAGCGCCTCGTCACGGCGGTGGTCCACGAAACCGACCTCGTGCGATCGGACGAGGAGCCTGCGGGCGACAACAAGGCCGCGGCCAAGGGCGCCAACAAGCTGCTCAGCAAGCTCGGCAAGGTCGGCAAGCTCGCCAAGGCAGGTGCCAAGCTATTGCCGCGTGCCGGCTCGGCTGCCGAAGTCGACATGACCGGCACGCTCGTCGCCGAGCATTTCAAGCCGCTCAAGGGCGCCGTCGCCGAGGTGGACGGCCAGCCGCCTATGCTCGATGCGGCCGTCGTCGCGCTTACCGCGCTTTCCAACGTGCTGCAGACCGTCACCGCCAATCCCGACCCGCAGGATGCCATCAAGAAACAGGGCGGCCTCGCCGAACTGACGGGTGCCGTCGCGCGCCAGGCGCAGATCCTGCCCGATCCCATCGACGACTGGCTCGGCGGCATCGCCGGCGACACCAGCGGCCTGACCGAAAAGGCGGTCACCTCCGAGCTCAACGCCATCTGGCGTGCCGACATCCTGCCGTTCTGCCAGGCGGCGCTGACCGATCGCTATCCTTTCAGTCCGGCAAGTGCCGTCGACGTCAATGTCCGCGATTTCGCCCGGCTGTTCGGTCCCGGCGGGCTGATCGACGCCTTCACCAACGATCATCTGATCAGTTATGTCGACACCGCCAAGCAGCCCTGGACCTGGCGGGCCGATTTCGGCCTCGACGCCTCTGCGCTCGCCGCCTTCGAACAGGCGCGGCGCATCCGCGATGACCTGTTCCCCGGTGGCACGGGACCGCTGATGAGCTTCACGCTCGAGCCCAAGGATCTGTCGCCCACCGTCACCCGGGTGACGCTCAACCTCGATGGCCAGAGCCTTGTCTACTTCAACAACGCCACCCGCCCGCAGCCCATGACCTGGCCGGGCAAGGATGGCACCGGAACGATTTCGCTTGCCTTCCAGCCGATCGACGGCTCGCCCGAGGTCATCGTCAACGAAACCGGCAGCTGGGCCTGGCTCAGGCTGCTCACCAAGGGCCGCTTCACCGGCACCGCCCTCTCCGATGTCTACAACCTGCGCCTGGGCGCCAAGAACTTCTACGCCGACTTCGAGCTCAAGGCGGCAAGCGTGGAGAACCCCTACAACCTCCAGATGTTCAAGAGGTTCACGTGCCCGTTGAACATCTAGGCACCGGCTTCTACGGCAAGATCCCGGCGACCGGCGACTTTGTCGGCCGGGGCCTTCCGGTCGACTTCGTGCGCGCATGGGACCGCTGGGTCGCAAGCCATCTGGCGCCACTGCAATCGTCAGGTCTCTGGCCCGACGAAGTTGCCCTCCGCTTCCTGCTCGGCAGCAATGCCAACGGTCCGATGGCCGGCATCGTCGTGCCAAGTGGCGACCGCGCCGGCCGCAGTTTTCCGCTGACTGTCGCGGCTCCGCCTTCTTCTGCCCTGGCCGGCTTGGCCATCTCTGCGTCGGACTGGTTCGACGATGTCGAAGCTGTGGCCGAGGCAGCGCGCCATGGCGCAGTCGGTGCCGACGAGTTTGCCCGCGAACTCGCCGGGCTGCCCTTCCCACCGACCGAACCCGACAGCGAGGTCGTTCTCGGCATGCTGCTCTGGACGAGAATTTGCGTGCCGATGGAGGTCGATCCGGCAGAGCCGCGCGCGGCATTGGACCGGCTGCTCGCGGCCAGTTGGGAGACCAACTGATGCAGATCTGGAACCAGACCGGCTTCGTGCACGAATTCACCATGGGCATGGACAAGGACGCCCGCGAATACATCGTCGTGGTGGTCAAGGGCACGTTCGATTTTCCGGACACCCCAGGCGGGCCGGTGCGCAAGTCGGCCGAGCAGGTGCCGCTTGTCATGGCCGACATCCTCACCGGCGCACCCGGCTATTCGGCCACGCTGTGGGAAACCGACTTCGCCTTCCGCAAGCCGCGCTGCGACGTGATCGCCAATGGCTGCGCCTACGCGCCCGGCGGCCGCCCGGCCGAACGTGTACCGGTAGGCATCAAGCTCGGCGCCTGGCAAAAGCTCTTCGAGGTGGTCGGCACCCGCGAATGGCGCGCGCGCGGGCCGCTGTTCATGGCAACCGCGCCGCAGCCATTTCTCCGCCAGCACTTTTCCTATGACACCGCCTGGGGCGGTACCGACCGCCTCGACCCCGAGGACAAGCTGCCTGCGAGCTACACGCACAATCCCGTAGGCGCCGGCTGGGCGCGCACCCGTAACCAGAATCTGATCCCCGGCCTCAGGCTGCCGAACACGCAAGCCATCGGCGAAGACATCGCTTCGCCGTTCGGCGAATACAAGCCGATGAGCTTCGGCCCGATGGGGCGCGGCTGGCCGGGCCGCATCGAATATGGCGGCACTTACGACGACAACTGGGCAAAGAACATCTTCCCGTTCCTGCCACCGGATTTCGACGAACGCTACTTCCAGATGGCTCCCCCCGACCAGCAGGTCGATGCGCCGAAAGGCGGCGAGGAGGTGGTGCTCGTCAACCTGACGCCCGAGGGCAAGACCTGGTTCACTCTTCCACAGACTGCCCTGCCGATGACGATCTTCCGCGACGGCGACAAGGTGCTTGAACGCGCGATCTTGCCCGACACATTGCTGTTCGATCCCGAGAACCGGCGCCTGTCGATGGTGTGGCGGGCAGATGTGCGGATACTGAAGATCATCACGGAGTTCGAGGAGGCCTGGATAGGCCCGCCAACCGAAACGATGCTCAGGGCCCGGAAGCAGGGCAAGGAGTATGTTCGAGACGTGGCGACGCAGAAGGAATTCATGGACGACGAACAGGATGCCGCATGACAGCCGAGCTCGCCATTCTCGCCTGCGGAATGGTCACGGCCGTCGGCCTCGATGCCCCTTCCGCCTGCGCTGCGATGCGCGCACGTCTTGACGGATTCCAGGAGACGCGCTTCCAATCCGGACCCGACGAGGCAGTGGTCGGCGCTCCGGTTCCCATCACCCACGAAATGCTGGGCGAAAGGCGCATGGCCTATATGGCGGCGGCAGCGATACGCGAATGCCTGGATGCCCTGCCTGAGGCACGCGCTGCGGCAACACACCTGATCCTTTGCGTCGCCGAAACGGACCGCCCAGGCAGCCCCGTAGGAGACAATGCGCGGCTCGTGCAGCGAATTGGCGCCCTGCTGGCTAGGCCAGCCAACGGCCCCACGCGCGTCATCAGTGAGGGAAGGCCCTCGGGGCACGCAGCATTGCGAACCGCGGCCCGGTTGCTGGCGAATGGAGAGGCCGAGTACGTCGTCATTGCAGGCGTGGACAGCTACCTCACCTCTGGGACGATCACGCATTTCCTGGGAGAGAACCGTCTGCTGACGCCGGACAACGCCAATGGCTTCATCCCCGGAGAGGCAGCGGCAGCCATCCTCTGTGGCGCGGCGAAGCGTGGCGCCTTTCAGCTCGCCGGGCTCGGTCTCAGCCGCGAACCGGCCTTCATCTACAATGGCCTCGACGAAGAGGGCGCGCACCTCCCCTTGCGCGGCGACGGCATGACGGCCGCATATCGGGACGCACTGTCGGAATGCGGAATCGAGATGGCTGGGCTCGGCTACAGGATCGCCGACCTGATCGGAGAGCAGTACTGGTTCAAGCAATCGGCACTCGCCTCGATCCGGCTGGTTCGCGGCGCACATGGCTTCCAGGACATCTGGTCCCCGGCCGAGTCGCTCGGCAATGTCGGAGCGGCCGTCGTGCCGGTCATGATCGCCATGGCAATGACGGCCGCCGCCAAGGGATATTCGGGCGGCACCCCGGTGCTGGTCGAGGCCTCCAGCGACAGCGGCGCCTGTGGCGCAGCGGTCTTCTCGGCGCGTGTGCAGTGATGGCGAACGTTTACGCCAACGGGTTGGAGATTTCCGGCAAGGGCAGCGACGGAAAGACCATAGCTGCGTTCCCCGACACCTGCTTCACCCCTCCCCAGACGCCGGCGACGCCGCCGGGCGTACCCATCCCCTACCCCAGCTTCGGCATGTCGGGCGATACCGACGAGGGCACTGGCACGGTCAAGATCGCCGGCAAGACCGTCAACATCAAAAACAAGTCCTACCTGTCGAAGACGACCGGTACTGAGGCCGGTTGTGCCCCGAAAAAGAACATCATCACGTCGAAAAACACCGGGAAGGAGTATTTCCATTCCTGGTCGAGCGACGTGAAGTTCGACGGCGAGCCGGTCATCCGCTTCACCGACATGGCGACCAACGATCATGCCTCGCCACAGGCGGGGACACCGCCTTGGGTTCACGTGCTCAAGATGAATGTCGGCGGGATAACCTGCGGCAAGCTTCTCAAGAAGATGAACCTGCGACTGCATCCTCACAACAAGAAGAAATGCCCGAAGGGCTATCAGTCGGAGCACTATGTCGGAAATGAATATTTCCAGGCCGACCGCGCGAGCAATACATCCTATGATCAGTGGAAGGAATACAGCGTACACAGGGCGCCCTGCGTCTGCATCCGCTCGATGAAGCACAAGAAGGGTGGCGGGTTCCAGGAAACCGGCAAGGGCAGCCGAAAGGACACCCCGCACGACACCAAGACCAAGGCTGTCAACGACTACAACGAAAAGCGCATGGCTCAGACGGGCAGATCACCCAAGCTGCGCGGCGCCGTCGCCAAGGGCACCAAGTCGATCGCCGAGCAACACAAGGAGTGCAGGGACGCAAGTCCCGCCACGCAAGATAAGGTCGCCAAGTGCCTGTCGATGGTCTTCATGGCCTATATGCAGAGTGTCGTCGGCCCACCGCCTCCTGAGAAGACCATGGAGGAACTGAATGAAATGCGGACCATGCGGCATAGGACGGTCAAATGACGGGGCAAAAGGACATCGAACAGATCCCGCCTGATCAAATCTACCTTGAGGCGATGCGGGCGTTCCACGTCGGCGGCACACAGTTTGGAGTGTCTGTCGAGTTGAGCGACGAGTACAGGGAGCGTGGACGCTCTTACCTGCTGCTGGTCGATTTCAATGGCAGCCAGGCGCGGTTCGACATCGTGCTGCAGCTGGAAAACCAGATGCTGTCGCATATCAGCACCTCGCCACGGGATCATGTTCTGCTGGAGGTGGGCGGCCTCACCCACTTCCTGCGCGGCACGGCGCACACCACCGCGCGGGCGCCGGAACCGTTCTTCCACAAATTGTTCCTGCCGCCGGGCGGACCTTTGTTCACCTATGGCGAGGACGGTTGCGTCTGTCGGTTCGAGGCAGGCGAGTGGCATCCGATCAAGCCTCTGGTGTCAGCGTTCCTGAGGACGATGCACGGGCCATCCGCCTCGCAGCTTCACGTCGCGGGTGACCACGGCACGCTATTGCGCTTGGTGGGCGACAGCTGGCGCCAGATCCCGCTCGATTTCAATCGTTCCATTCAGGCCATCCATGTGTCCGGCGACGGCACGGTCAGCATCGGCTGCGAAGACGGCTTTTGCTTCGAGTACCGCGACAGCGAATTGAAGCAGATAAAGGCTCCCGACAGCGACTTCATGTCGATCTGCGACTTCCAGGGCGCTCGCTACTGGGGCGACAACGATTTCGGGCTTTTCGTTCAGGACGACCGAAAGTTGAAGAAGTTCCGGGCTCTAGGGTTTGCCTATGCGATGCAACCGTCGGACGAACTGCTCGTCGTCACCGGATGGAAGGAGGTCTTTGTTTTTGACGGCAGCACCTGGTCGGGGTTCGAATTCGGCTATGATGGCCATCTCTATATCCAGGCGATCGACATGACCAAACGCTATCTCTGACGTACTGCCCCGTTCGCCGCGAGGTATTCCCTGACCTTTTCCAGTTCCAGTTCTCCCACGCGGATCGGTCGTTTCGTGTCGAGCATCCTGACGACGAACAGTTCCCCCGCCTCGGGATATTCCGCGTAACGTTCCTGCGCTATTTCGCGCCCGACCTCCCCAGCCACGCGCAACCCGTCGAGATGCGCTTCCAGGCGTTCGACAAGCCGCGCCAGGCGAACCTCGTCCATGTCGGGATTTTCGTCCGGATGCAGCAGGTGATGATCGTAGACGGTCCACAGGAACGCCGCCATTTCGGCGTGCTGTCTTACGATCTCTCGCAGCACCGGCGCTGGCATCAGTTCAGATTGACCGAGCCGCCGCGGATGCGGTTGGCGGCGCTGGCGTGGCTGGTGACATAGGTGCCACGAATGGTGATGTGGCCATCCTTCTCCATGATGATCGTGGCCTTGCCGCAGCGCAGTTCCAGGCGTTCCTCAGCGACGATCCTGACCAGTTCGCCGTCGCGGATGACCTGCGGCGCCTGTGCCTTGCGGGCCGGGTCGATGATGCGCCCGACGATGAGCGGCCGGCCGACATTCCCGTCCTCGAACAAAAGCGCCACTTCGGCACCGATCATGTCCGAACTCATCGCCGTCAGGCTGCGCGCCCGCACCGCCGTTTCCTTGGCATTGCCCGGGAACACGACGAGCGGCGCCTCCCCGTCGAAGCCGAGGAACATGCCGATCACAACCCCGTCGATGCGCTTCGCGATCCTTGTCATCCAACCCGCCCTCAGTTCTGCTTGATCTGCGAACCCTTCATGGTGATGTCGCTCGATGCCTTGACGTTGATCTTGCCCGAGCCCAGGACGGTGATGTCCTTGCCTTCGATGTTGATGGTGCCGTCCTTTTTCATCGAGATGGCAGCCGAGCCGCATTTGATGAGAATGGAGTCGCCGGCCTCGATCAGAAGGTCCTTGCCGACCTTGATGGCAGCTCCTTCGGCGACCTGAACCAGGCTGCCCTTGGCAATTTTCAGCGCACGATCGCCGCCGACCTCGGTGGTGTCGCCATCGGCAATCTTGGTGCTGCGCGCCTTGCCGATGGTCGTCGACTTCGCGCCGCCGACCTCGAATGTCTGGTCGGCACTGATCTGCACGGTCTGATTTGCGGCGACCTGCCAGCTGTCGTCGGCACCGATACTGTGGCTCTGGGCAGCACCCACGCTCACCGAGCGGCTGGCGCCTATCGTGTTCGATTGGGCTGCTCCGACCGTGCGCGTCTCGCTGGCCCCGACTGTGTCGACGCGCGCAGCCCCGACCGTGATCGCCTGCGCGATGGCCACCGTCTGCGCATGATTGGCGCCGATTGTCTCGGTCGAATTCAAGCCGATGCCGATGGTCTCGTTGGATCCCACCGTCAGCGATCGATTGGAACCCACCGTCTCGGTGTCGTTCGATCCGATGTCGGTCTTCTGGTCGACGCCGACCTTGACCGTTTTGTTGTTGCCGACGTCCTCATCCAGATTGTGGCCGACGGAATGCTTGGCGTCGTGATCGATGCGGTCGGACTGGTCGTGCTGCACGAGCTTCGTTCGATCGTTCTTGATCAGAAGGTTGTGGTCCTTCTGCGCCTGGAAATTGACCAGCTCGGAGCCGGCCTTGTCCTCGAACATCAGCTCGTTGTAGCCGCCGCCGCCCTTTGAAGAGTCCGATTTCCAGCCCGATTGCGTCGCATTGCCGGGCAATCCGTAGGGCGGCATCTGGGAGGCGTTGTAGACCCGTCCGGTGATGATCGGCAGGTCGGGATCACCCTCGATGAAATCGATGATCACCTCCTGGCCGATGCGCGGGATCTGGATGAACCCCCATCCGCTGCCGGCCCAGGTCTGCGACACCCGCACGAAGCAGGAGCTGTTCTGGTCCTTCTTGCCCAGGCGGTCCCAGTGGAACTGCACCTTCACCCGGGCATATTCGTCGGTGAAGATTTCCTCGCCCGACGGCCCGACCACCGTTGCCGTCTGCGGCCCGCGCATGATCGGCCGCGGCGTGATGCGCGGTGGCCGGTAGGGCAGGCTTGTCGGCGCTACGCCCAGAACCACCGTGAAGTTGTCGCCTTCCGTCTTGATCCCGGTGTGATAGCTCGGGTCGAAGATCCGGTACTCGACGCTCAGCACCAGATATTCCTGGTTCTGGTCCTCGCGCGGAAAGCCGTCGAGCTTGAAGGTGCAGCCCGAGAAGAGACCTCGCACCGTGCCCGCAGCTGCGATGCGCTGGTGCACCGCCTGCAATTCCTCGCGGCGCACCGCAGCAATGCTGTCGCCGCGCCCGACATCCAGATGCGTGCCCGGCTGGCGATAGTTCTCGCCGTCCGCGAGTTTGTGCCCGAAGGCCTGTTCGGACTTCGCCATCAGGTCGGCGCCGGGTTTCTTGAAATCGTAGTCGGTGTGGGCGTAGGCGCCGGGACGCACCGAACTCCCGGGAATCCATTCGGTGATGTATTCGACGTCGCGCCGGGTGCCCTGACCTTCGAAATGATACGGCACCTTCTCATAGCCCTTGGGCGGCTTGAGCTTGTTCATGGCGTCGGCAAGAATCAGCTTGTGCTCGCCGTCGTCGTGCTCGAAGAAATACATGACGCCTTCGTGCTCGAGCAGTCGCTGCACGAAATCGAGATCGGTTTCGTCATATTGCACGCAATAGTCGCGTGGCGGATACGATCCCTGCAGCCGCTTGTCGAATTTGGCCGCGCCATACTTCGAGAAGATCTTCTCGACGATCTCGATGATGCTCATGTTCTGGAAGATGCGGCAGTCGGTTGTATTGCCGAGAAACCACAGCCACGGACGGATGGTCGCCTCGTAATAGGCGAGCCGGTCCTCGATCCGTGTCAGGCGGAAATCCGAAACCAGCCCGCTGAACCAGCGTTTCGGATCGGACTCGCCTTCGATCGACACGGCGCCACCGAGCATCTTCAGCGGATCGATCTCCGCGTCGCTGCTGACGAAGCCCACACCATAGGAAAAACAGCGGCTGACCTCGTCGCGACCGACGAGATGGGTGAAAGTCAGCGTATCGCCGCCAAGGGGAGTCCGGACCACTGTCGCGCGATCGTTTGCCATGGCGTCGTGCCTCTCCGGGGACGGCCGGACTTCAGCTTTGAAGCTTAGCACAAGTTTTTCGGCCGGCCAAAGCGGGCACATGGAACGGGCGCGGCCGATGGCTTCGAAATGCCCCTGTGCCGTTGTCGCCGCAAACTGCTAGAATAAAAGGGTGAATTGGAACGAGGCTGCAGGAAACAGTCGAGTTGGCGGGCAATTTCGGATGTTCATCAGTCTGACCATCGAGAATGTCGACAGGCTGCCCAACGGCGGACCGCTGAGCTATAGCTCCGATGGTCGCAGCTTCGCGATCGGCCGTGAAAATCGCGACTGGAACCTGCCCGATCCCAATCTTTTCATTTCCGGCCTGCATTGCGAGGTCCGCTACGACAGGGGCACGTTCTGGCTCTACGACGTGTCGCGCAACGGAACCTTCGTCAACGGATCGGACCAGCGCCTTTCCGATCCTCATCCGCTCAGCCACGGCGACCGCATCTGGATCGGCCGTTACATCGTCGCCGTATCCATCGAGGAAGGCGTCGCACGCGCTAGCGGCAACGAATGGGGCGACTGGGGCGCTCCGCCGCCCCAGCGGGAAGATCCCGGCTATCCCGCCCGGCAGCCTTCACAGTCCGGCGACCCGTTTTTCGCCGACACGGCCAATGGTCAGGGAGCGGCTGGCATCGCCGTCCAGCCCGCCCGGCAGCCGCGGTCCCAGTCCCGAGCACCTGTCCAGCAGGTCGTCCAGCCGCCTGTCCATGCTCCCCAGATCGACGCCAGTGAACTGCTTCGGCTGATTGCCGCCGGCGCCGGCGTCTCGCCCGAGGTCTTCCTGCAGCGCGACGCGAAGGATGTCGCCGCCGAGGTCGGCGCGGTGCTGCGTGCCGTGGTCGACGAACTTGCCCTGCTGCTCAAGGCACGCGCCGCCGCGAAGGCCCTAGCCAAGAGCAGCCAGCGCACCATGATCGGCGGCGTCGACAACAATCCGCTGAAGTTCGTCCCGCGCTCGGAAGAAATCCTCGAGATCATGTTCGCCCAGCGCCGCTCCGGCTACCTCGACGCCAAGCACAGCGTCGAGGAGGCATTTCGCGACCTCAAGACCCATGAACTCGCCACCTATGCGGCGATGCAGGCAGCCCTCGCCCGCCTGCTTTCCGAGCTGTCTCCCGATGCGATCGAGCGGAAGGTCCCCGGCTCGTCATTCGTGTCTAAGAAGAGCCGCGCCTGGGATTTGTTCGTCGCCACGTGGGAAGCCAGGGAGCAGGCGCACGAGAACGGCATGCTCGACGTGTTCCTCGCCTATTTCAGCGAGGCCTATGCCAAGTCCGCCGGCAAGAAGTAGGCGTCCGGCATTCAGCCGCCGTTGACCTTGCTCCCGGCGCCCGGTTCCAATCGGCGGGCCCTTGCACTACCATGCCTCCGAGAGTTGGCCAGTCAAGCGATGCTGCTTGACAGGAGGCGCCTGCCGGCATGCGGGCGGGCGCCGCGCGAACCACGGGTGATCGGCGATGAGTTCGAAGGACGATCCTTCCGGCTCCGACGGCAGAACCGTTATTCGCGGATCGCCGCGCCGCGCGCCAAGGCCGGATCAGCCCGGCTCTGTTCCTAACCCGACGATCATCTACACTGCCGACGCCGCCCCCCCTGCCGGTACGGTGATCTATCAGGGCGTGCCGTTCGGCGATCAGAAACCGGACACGGCGCGACATGACGCAAGGCAGGAGAAGCCGCCGGCACGATCGGGCATCTCCCAGGACGCGCTGATCGATGCCGTGGACAATCTCCGGTTTGTCGCTTCGAACCCCATCATGGCGGCTGCGGCACCGCTGCTGATGTTGCTCGGCCATCTCCGATCGACGAGCATCGAGGTCGATGCGGTTGCGTTGGCCCAGCATGTCGCAACATGCATCGACGAGTTCGAATGGAAAGCAACTGATGCAGGCGTCGCCGAAGAGGACGTCCACATCGCCAGATACGCGCTTTGCGAAACCGCCGACGATGTCATCGCCAACCTGCCCGGGATCGGCCAGGAAGGCTGGGCACCACACAGCCTGTTGAAGCAATATTATGGCATTGAGGCTCCGGGAAACGGTTTCTTCGAGGCTCTCAATTCGGTTCTGGCCGACCCGGCGGAGCGCTGCGACCTGCTCGAGCTCATGCACGCCTGCCTGTCGCTCGGCTTCCAGGGACCTTTCCGCAGCGCCGCAGGCGAAGCCGACGGCCTGGAGACCGTCCGCCAGGACGTCTACGCCGCATTGCGCTACTTCAGGCCGCGCTCCGACGACGATATTTCTCCGCAGTGGCAAGGCATGGCTGCCATGGCGGGAAAACGTCCGACCCGGCTCCCGCTTTGGGTGGTTGCTGCTGCCGGCATCGCGTTGGTCACCGGCGCGTTCTTCTGGATGCGCGGCGACATCACCAGCCAAGGCGAGGCGCTCGCCGCCAAGCTCCTGGCTCTTACGCCTACGACGCAGATCGCGATCCAGCGCACGGATTTCGTGCCGATGGCCGTAGAGCCGCAACCAGTCGCGCCAGCCGCGCCGGTGGCCCCCGTAGCGCCGGTGGCGACGGGTGCGCAGATCGAACGCATCCGTTCGGCGCTTGCACAAGACATGCAGAGCGGCGTCCTCAGCGTCGAGGTCAAGGGCGTGTACATTGCCGTCGAGATCAACAGTGCGCTGCTCTTCGACACCGGCAAGGCCGAAACGAAGCCGGAATTCACTCCGCTGGCGGGCCGCATTGCGGCTGTGCTGGCGGCCGAACCAGGCGCCATCAGGGTCGTCGGCCACACCGACAACGTCAAGCCGCGCCAGTCGGGCACGTTCAAGTCCAACTACGACCTTTCGGTTGCTCGTGCCGAGGCGGTGGCCAAAGCGCTGGCGCCAGGACTTGGCGATGCATCCCGGCTCACCCCCGAGGGCAAGGGCGAAGATCAGCCAATCGCCGACAACGCCACCCCGGACGGACGGGCAATGAACCGCCGCGTCGACATCATGCTCCGGCGCGAGGAGACGCCATGAACGGCGGCGGCTATTTCCGGTGGAGCCCATGACGGCCGGGCTGTGGCGGATCATCGGCCTGCTGGCGCTGGCGGGCCTCTGCGCGGCCGTGTGGTTTGGCGGACCGCTGATTGTCCTCGGCGGCAGCCGGCCGTTTTCTGCTGACTGGCTGCGGCTGGTCGTCATCGGCGTGATCGTAGTCGCGATTACTGGCATCTACCTGCTGCGCGCGCTGCATGCGCGCAGGGCCCAACGGGCGCTCGAAGCGGCGGCTGTGGGCGGTGGCGCTTTCGGCGGCGATGCCGGGCTGCTCGAAACCGGGATGCTCAAGGCCATCGCCACGCTCAAGCGTGCCAGCGGCAGGCGCAACTTCCTCTACGAAGTGCCATGGTATGTCATCATCGGCCCGCCAGGTGCGGGCAAGACCACCGCACTGGTCAACTCCGGCCTCAAGTTCCCGCTGGCCGTCTCGGGAACGGCGCAGCCGGTCCCCGGCGTCGGCGGCACCCGAAACTGCGACTGGTGGTTCACCGACGAGGCGGTCCTGATCGACACCGCCGGGCGTTATACGACGCAGGACTCGGATGCCGAAGGCGACCGGAAGGACTGGCTGGCATTCCTGTCCCTGCTCAAGAAGCACCGTGGCCGGCAGCCGATCAACGGCGTGATCGTGGCCATCAGCCTCTCCGATCTGCTGGCGCCTGGCGATCAGGAGGCCGGCGCGCACGCCATCGAGATCGGCAACCGCCTGCAGGAAATCAGCGAGGTGCTGAAGATCAGGTATCCGATCTACGTCCTGTTCACCAAGGCCGATCTGGTCGCCGGCTTCATGGAGTATTTCGGCGCTTTCGATGAAGACCGGCGGCGCATCGTCTGGGGCGCCACGTTCCAGGCCCAGGATTATCGCAAACCGATGGTCGGCGAAGCGCCGGCCGAATTCGACGCGCTCGTGCAGCGCCTGTCGGAAGAGCTCCCGGACCGGCTCCAGGAACAACCGGATCCGCTCGCGCGCATTTCAACGGCCGGTTTTGTCGCGCAGTTCGGCTCGCTGCGGCAACGCATCACGGATTTTCTCGGACGCGTTTTCGATCCGGCGGCACGGCAGTCGAATGCCGTGCTGCGCGGCTTCTATTTTTCCTCCGGCACCCAGGAGGGCACGCCTATCGATCGTGTGCTCGGCGCCATTGGCCGCAGCTTCGGCACCGCCTCGACCAGCCAAATGTCGGGCACGGGCAAGAGCTTCTTCCTGCACGATCTGCTTGCCAAGGTCATTTTCGCCGAAGCCGGATGGGTCTCCCACGACGATGCCGCCGACCGGCGCGCCAGGTTCTCGCGCTATGCCGGCTTCGGCGCCATTGCCTTGCTCGCAACCGCTGGGCTCGCGGCCATGGCGGTCAGCTACACCGCCAACAAGACCCTGATCGCAGCCACCGACCAAGCCTCCGAAAACTATCGTACATCGGCCAGCGCGCTGCTGACGGCCGACGAGGTCGCCGACACCGATCTTGAAAATGTCATCGATGCCCTGGAGGAGGTCCGCAACCTGCCTGCCGGCTACGAAAGCCGCGACGAGCCGACGCCGGCACCGGAAATGTTGGGCATGAGCCAGCGCCCGCGTCTCCATTCGGCAACTGCCGCTGCCTATCGGTTGGCGTTGGAAAGGATGCTTCGGCCACGGCTGCTGCTGCGCCTGGAACAAGTGCTGGAAGCGCGGATGAGCGATCCGACGGCGCTCTATGAAGCGCTCAAGATCTACCTCATGCTCGGCGGCAAGGCACCCGGGACCGACGACGACCAGATCGTTGCATGGATGAAAGCCGACTGGGAGCGCAACCGCTATCCGGGGCCGCAAAATCGCGAGGGCCGCCTCATCCTCGAAAAGCACTTGCGCGCCATGCTGGTGCTCGACGACGAGTTCGACCCATCGATTGAGCTCAACCGCTCCGTTGTCGAGGCAGCCCAGCGCGCGCTTGGCCGCATGACGGTTGCCGACCGCGCTTCAGCCTTGATTTCGTCGGCCATTTCGGCTGCCGCGCTCACCGATTTTTCCGTAGCCGCGAGAGGCGGACCGGAAGCGAAACTGATCTTCGAAACCATCGACGGCAGTGATCTGTCCACGCTTCGCATCCCTGGTCTCTACGGCTACGCCGGGTTCAACGATTTCTACCTCGACCAACTGGCCGGCATCGCGCAAAAACTGGCCGATGACCAGTGGGTGCTTGGGGCAGGCGCCGAACAAGGCGATGTCGAGCAGGAACTGCTCAGGCTCGGTCCCGAATTGCTCGAACGCTACAGCAACGACTTCGCGCGAACATGGAACGAGGCGCTCGACAGGCTGAAGTTCAAGCCCATGTCGGGGGACAAACCCGAATATCTGGCTCTTTCCGCAGCCGGGTCGCCCAGTTCGCCGCTTTCACAGCTGTTCGAAGGGATTGCCAGGGAAACCGCCCTGACCCGCGCCACCGGCGCCGTTGTGGCGGACGTCGACGAACGCGCCGACGGGCTCGCCCGCATCGGCATCGAACTCGCTGGCCGCAAATCGAGCAGCCGGGCCGGAGCCGCCTTTGCCAACACGCCGACGCTGGTGCCGGGCGCCAATATCGAGGCCCAGTTCCGTCCGTTCCAGCTTCTGGTCGACGGTCGTCCCGGTCAACGCCCCATCGATGCGCTGATCCAGAATTTCCACGCCATCTACCAGAACCTCACGGTATCGGCCGCCGCCCCTGCCCGTGGCGATCGCGTCAATGCCAACCTCCAGCTGCAGATCTCCAACCTCCGCGCAAACGCCTCCCGCCTGCCGAAAACGCTGGCGCGCATGGTGCACGCCGCAGCCGACGATTTCGAAGGCGATGTTGCCGAAACCTCGCTGGCGCAACTCGGCCAAATGCTCGAGCAGACGGTCAGCGGTCCGTGCGAGGAAGCGATCGCGAACCGCTATCCGTTCGGCGGTGGCGGTGCGCAGGATGTGCCCATCGCCGATTTTTCCCGCCTTTTCGCGCCCAGCGGCGTCCTCGACCGCTTCTTCGCGCAGAATCTGGCCTCGTTCGCCGACATGTCGGGGCAGGAATGGCAATGGAAGCAGGAGTCCCGCCTCGGCCGTGGCCTGTCGAAATCGACATTGAAGCAGTTCCAGCTGGCCGCAGAGATCCGCGACGCGTTCTTCCCGCTTGGCGGATCGACGCCGGCGGTGAATATCACCTTCACCCCATTTTCACTGCATGGCGACGCCGACATGGCGTTGCTCGACGTCAATGGCCAGGTCGTGCAGAGCTATCAGAACGGCAGCAGCCCCGGCACCGTCACCTGGCCCGGCAGCCAGACCGCCGGCTCCGCCAATCTCAGCCTGACGCCGGAACTGCCCGGGCGTGACTCCGCCCTCAGGTTCGAGGGGCCATGGGCCCTCAAGCGTCTGCTCGATGCCGGCACCTCCACCCTCAACGGCGACAAGCTTGAGCTGCGTTTCGTCATCGGCGGCCGCGACGTCGCCTACACGGTCCAGGTCAATCCGCCGGGCAATCCATTTGCGCTCCCTGCTTTCTCCGACTTCACCTGTCCGAAAGGCCTTTGACCCGGCGCAACGGCACGCCGCCATGTTGATTTCGATACTCTAATGCCCGGCCCTGTGGCAGACTGGCGGACGCGAGCGTTTCCACGCAACGCAGAGGGGCGCTCGAGAAGCGCTTGAGGCCATTGAGCAATGTTGCCCTCCCCTTCGAAAGCTTTGGCGTAAGCCACAAGGGCTGCGTCCGCCAGATCAATGAAGACAGCTACCTGATGGAGCCGCGCAGCGGCCTGTGGGTCGTCGCCGACGGCATGGGCGGCCACGATGCCGGCGAAGTCGCCTCGGCCAGTATCATCGAGCATCTCGCAACGATCGGCATCGCCAGTTCCGCGCCTGATCTGCGCGCGCGTTTCGAGGACCGTCTGCGCAAGGCGCATTCCGACATCCGCGACATTTCCGACCAGCGTGGCGCGACCATCGGCTCCACCGTCGCCGCCCTGTTGGTCATGGACGGCAAGTTCGCCTGCCTGTGGCTGGGCGACAGCCGCGTCTACCTGGTGCGTGACGGCAAGCTCTCCCAGGTTTCGCGCGATCATACCGAGGTGCAGGAACTGCTCGACCGCGGCGCGATAACCGAAGCCGAGGCGCGCACCTGGCCGCGGCGCAATGTCATCACCCGCGCCATCGGCGTCAGCGATGATATCGCGGTCGATTTCCGCCAGGGCGAAATCCGCCCCGGCGATGTCTTCGTGCTGGGCACCGACGGTCTCACCGCGCACGTCACCGATGCCGAGATCGAGGCTTCGGTGGCGTCGGCGAAGCCGCAGGCCGCCTGCGAGGACCTGCTCGCGAAGGTGCTGTCGCGCGGCGGAACGGACAACGTCACCATTGTGCTAGTGCGGATTCGGGGCGCGACCGACGGTGCATCTTCTGAAGCTTTGGCGGGAGGCCGATAGAGGCCAGCGACACGACGCGACCATGTTCGAGCGCGCCGCAGCAGCGGCGTCTGCGGGGCTGGTCGTCGCATGCCTGGCGGTACTTTCGCTGCCTTTCTCCCCCACTGTCGCCCGCGCTGAGTTCACCGTCTGCAATCAGACCCTCGACGTCGTCAATCTTGCCGTCGGCCAGGAGGTAGAGAGGGCCTTCCAGACCGACGGCTGGTGGACCATCGGTGCCAACCAGTGCGTCAATGTCATCCGCGACGAACTCTCCAACCGCTACGTCTACATCTACGCCACGGATGTCTTCGGCAACGCGATCCTGAGCGGCTCGACCGACATGTGTGTCGAGCGCAAGCGCTTCACCGTGCGCGGCATCGAGGAATGCTGGCAGCGCGGCCACATCGCCGCACGGTTCTTTGAGGTCGACACGCTCGACCAGGCGCGCTGGACCTTCTTTCTCACCGGGCGCTCGCCATGACGCACGGCATCGATGCCAGCTTCAAGCTGCAGAAGCAGGAGCGTTTGGCGCGGCGCAAGCGTGAACGCCAGTTCAAGGTCGTGGTCGCGGGGGGAATCGTCTTGTTGCTCGCCATTGCTTCGGCCGCCTACTTCACCTCCAGCTACTGGCTGCCAGGCGAATATGAGGGCGATCTCGCGCCGACCGAGGACGTGGACACAGTCCCGCCGGACGCCGCCATCTATGTGCCAGCCATTGTCGACCTCGCCGGCGATCCGATGTGGATCAACCTGGCGCACGAGGCCGGAGGCGAAACCAAGCGCCGTTCCATGACCCGTCCCCTCGACCTCGTCGAGGACGGTATCTCGCCCAGTATCGAATATCTTTCCGACACCATGCTGAGTTCCAGCGAACGCTTCATGACTGCCATCCCATCAACGCAGGAGGACTTTGCCTTCTTCCAGGCGCAGCGCGCGGTGGTCGAGCCTGCTGCAGGGCAGCAAGTGGATATCCAGCCTGCACCACCTTCGGCGACCGATCTCGATGAGATCGAGCCAGAGGACGATGACGCAGCCGATCTCGGCGCGGGCTGGGGCGAAACCATCGACCAGGGCGAAGCTGCCCTGCCCGCATTCGAGAAGACCGCCGTCGAAAACAACACCAGCGTGGCAACCGTGACACCGGAGCCCGAGCGGTTCGAGGCGACAGAAGACATCTTCGTCAAGATACTCACCAACCGCACTCTCGAAAGCGTGGCCCTTGAAGCACGCTTCCCCGCAGCCGAAGCCAGGCTGGCAAGCGACACCCTGAAGGCGCTCTTCAAGCTGGACAACCTCGAACCCGGCTATGTCGTCGCCCTGCGCGGCTTCAGGCCACGACGTGGCGCGCCCGCAATGGCGCTGATGCAGGTTTCGGTCTACGCCATGAACAGATTCATAGGCACGCTTGCCCGCAATGCCGCCGGTCAGTTCGCCTCCGGTGTCGACCCGTGGGTGCGCGACGACCTGTTCAACTATTCCGGTGCGCCGCAGGCAGGAGCGCAGAAGCGCCAGTACCGCCTGCTCGACGCAATCTATTCGACAGCCGCCCGCAACAACGTCCCCACGGGGGTGCTCGGTGAAGCGATCATGTATCTGTCGCGCGGCCAGGATCTGAACGCTTTTGCCACGGAAGATCAGCGGCTGGTCCTGCTCTATTCGGAAACGGCGCGCGGCAAGGATGGCGTGGCCGGCCGCGTGCTCTATGTCGGCGTTCATGGCACGGACAAGAAACTCGAGTGTTTCGTCTTCCAGCAAAGCGACGGACAGTTCTCGTGTGTTAGCGGTGACGACCAGGTTCGTTCGCTGGCGACGACGAATGGCATGGTCACGCCGGTCAATGGCGTCATGACGTCGACCTTCGGGCCGCGCAAGCATCCGATCCTGAAGACGGTCCGCATCCACAAAGGCGTCGACTGGGCAGCGCCCATAGGCACGCCGATCGCCGCAGCTTTCGACGGCCAGGTGGCGTTCGAGGGCGATGGCAAGGGTTACGGCAATCTCATCCGCATCACCCACGCGAACAATCGCGAAACCCGATATGCCCACATGCAGCGTTTCGCCGACGGCATCAGCGTCGGAACCACCGTCAAGGCAGGTGATGTCATCGGCTATATCGGCACCACGGGCCTGTCGACCGGCCCGCATCTGCATTTCGAGCTCTACCAGGACGGCCAGGCCATCGATCCGCTCGGCACGGTCACGGTCACCGTGGCCGCGACCACCGTCGTGACGGCTTCCTCGGACGATTCAGCCATCGAGGTTTTGACCAACCGCATCATCCACGTCGAAAGCGGCGGCAGCGCCCGCGCCAAGAACCCGCTGTCGTCGGCGACAGGCCTGGGGCAATTCATCTCCAAGACCTGGATCAGGATGATGAACACTTACCGGCCCGACCTGGCCAGTACCTTGTCGACTGCCGAACTGCTCGAATTGCGCTTCGACCCGACGATCTCGCGCGAAATGGTGCGCAACCTCGCCCGCGAGGGCGAATCCTATCTCAAGCAGCGGGGCCACCAGATCACCGCCGGGCGGCTCTACCTGTGCCACTTCCTTGGTATGGAAGGCGCGCATCAGATCCTGTCGGCGTCTGGCGACGCAATGATTGCCGACGTCCTTGGAGCCGTCGTCATCAAGGCCAATCCGTTCCTGACCGGCAAGAACGCCAGCTATGTCGTTGCCTGGGCCGAAAAGAAGATGACCGGACGTGCACCGGCGATCGCGACGCAGCCGTCTGCGCCTACGACCACACGAGAAGTGAAGCAGACGTCCCCCGAATTCGAGAGGTACAAGCAGGCGATCGCCAAGACCCTGACGTCGGTGGAAACCACGCTGTGATCGCTGCGGCTCGCATTTCAGCAATTGCTGATGCGACACACCTTGTCACGACTCCCGCAGTCATGATTTGTAGCGCCGAGCAATCGCGCCGTCCGCCATCATCGTGGCAAGGACCGGCTTTGGACCGCCGCACATGAACATCGCCGTCCCCAACCGCACGATCATCGTTGACGACAGGCCTGCCGACCTTGAATTCGTGGTGGCGGAGCATGTCAGGCAGGTCATCGCGCGCCTCGGCCGAACGGAAGACCTGCGTTTTTCACCTGATTTCCGGCGCCTCGCGCTCGCTGGCTTCGGCAGGAGCATGTGCCTGCTGTTCGACATCGAGATCGTCCGCTCTGCCGGCAAGCCGATCCTGCACGTCAGGGACTATTTCGAGCTGCATTCGCCCGACCTCAAGGATCCGCATGGTTTCGATTTCATCGACAATCGGACACTGGTGGTGGCCAACCGCGGTGGTGCAGTCACCGTTTTCGATCTGCCTGCCGGTTCACGGTCGCAACGCGTCCACGATTTATCGCCGTCGCGTGTCGTCCGTCGCGCTGGCCTCAGCCGACGTATTTCCACGCCCGGCTCCGTATGCGTGTCGGCCATGAACAATGGACGATGCGAACTTCTCGTATGCAACAACTACAAGCACCGGGTCACGAGACACGTCGTCAGGCTCGGTAGTGGCTGGTCGCTACCGCGAAACTCCATCCTTCTGGAGCAAGGGCTTGATGTCCCCGATGGCATCGCAATCAGCCCTGACAAGGCATGGATCGCCATCAGCAACCACATGACGCATTCGGTGCTTCTGTTCGACAACCGAAAGCGGCTCGATCGCCGGTCGGCTCATGTCGCTACGCTTTCCGGCGTCGGCTACCCCCATGGCCTCAGATTTTCGCCGGACGGCACCATGATCTATGTCGCCGACGCTGGCTCGCCTTATGTACATGTCTACCGCCGTGCCGGTAACGGCTGGTCCGGCGAACATGCGCCTGTGCTTTCTTTCAGGGTCATTGACGACCAAACCTTTCAGAAAGGGCGCCACAATCCAGAAGAAGGCGGCCCGAAAGGGCTCGATATCGACGCTTTGGGCGAGTTGCTGGTGGTTACCAATGAAGAACAGCCCCTCGCCTGCTTTCACATGCCCACTTTGCTGTCGCAGAAGAATTTTGCGAATTAGCACAACGGCTTGATTGCAAGTACTTTATCGCCGCCGCCGACCGCGATATAGAACTCGCATGAGTTTAAGTTGGAAATTGGCGCCCGCGCTTGCCCTATGTCTTTCGGCCACGACGGTCGGCGGCTGCAGCCGCTCGTCCGACGGAACCGTCATCATTCCCAAGCCGATGGACTCCAGGCGCTTCTGGCAGGACGACGACGCCAGGCGCGCTGCCAGCGAAAGCTCTCAAGCCGCGTCCTTCCCGGCGGGTCCGGAAATCCGCTTCGTTACCCAGCAGCCTGGCCCGCGCCCGGTGACACGTGCGCCGCGCCGCGCTTCCGAGAGTGCCGCGGGCAGCTCCAAGCCGATGTCTTGCCGTGCCATCACCGGTCCGACCGGGCGTGTCAGATACGCCTGCGAATAACCGCTTTCACGGGCCGGCCATGTCCGCGCTCAGTCCGCTGAACCGATGATTTACACCCCCTTTTCGTCAGGCTGGTGTCAGCAAAGCCCCGGTTTTTGCGTATTTCGCGCAAACACCGCCATAGCCGGTTGACGAGCAAGCATCGACCGTTATAGCCCACCTCCAGTCGCTGGAACTGAATGGAGAAGGTCCCGCCCGATGGAGATATTCACTGCTGCAGGCTTCACGGCCCTTCTGCAGGTCATTGCTATCGACCTCGTGCTCGCTGGCGACAATGCCATCGTCATCGGCCTTGCCGCCGCGGGACTGCCCGCCGATCAGCGCAAGAAGGCCATCCTCGTCGGCATCGCCGCTGCGACCGTGCTCCGCATCGGTTTCGCGCTCATCACCCAATGGCTCCTGGCCATCGGCCCGATGTTGCTCATCGCCGGCGGCCTGCTGTTGCTGTGGGTCTGCTGGAAGATGTGGCGCGAACTGAGCGTCAGCCACGAACAGGAACATGAAGCCACCGAAGCGCTGTCGGATGCCGACTACGATAGGGACGGCAAGATCGCCGGCAAGGGTCCGCGCAAGACCTTCGCCCAGGCCGCCTGGCAGATCGTCATCGCCGACGTGTCGATGTCGCTCGACAACGTCCTTGCCGTTGCCGGTGCTGCCATGGACCATCCGACCGTCCTGATCATCGGCCTCGCCCTGTCGATCGCGCTGATGGGCTTTGCCGCCTCCTTCGTCGCCCGCCTGCTGCACAAATATCGCTGGATCGCCTATATCGGCCTGGTCATCATCCTCTACGTCGCATTGAAGATGCTGCTCGACGGTGCTGTCGACCAGTTCCCGGAGCAGTTTGGCTTCCTGAGCCAATGGTTCGGCGGACATAGCGCCCCTGCCCACTGAGGCTGACACGAATGACGAAAAAGGGCCGGAACAATCCGGCCCTTTCTTGCATGTGGCCATCAGCCAGTTTGCTTGGGCGCCGATTTGTGCTATTGCGCCGCCCGAATTGAGCTCTTTTCAGAGCCGACAGATCGAGAAAATTCAAGACTTCCGGGCCGGCCCTCAAGGGTTGCGGCCCGTATCCATTGGAACCCGTTTATGACCGCAGCACCCCGCGTCAGCTTTGTCAGCCTCGGTTGCCCAAAGGCGCTTGTCGATTCCGAACGCATCCTCACGCAGCTCCGCGCCGAAGGCTACGAAATCGCCCGCAAGCATGACGGCGCCGACCTCGTCGTGGTCAACACCTGCGGCTTCCTCGATTCCGCGCGCACCGAGTCTCTGGACGCCATCGGCACGGCGATGAAGGAGAACGGCAAGGTCATCGTCACCGGCTGCATGGGCGCGACGCCGGAACTGATCCGCGAAAAGCACCCCAACGTGTTCGCCATCACCGGCCCGCAGGCCTATGAGAGCGTCATGACGGCCGTCCACGAGGCAGCGCCGCCCGCGCACGACCCGTTCACCGACCTGCTGCCGCCGCAGGGCGTCAAGCTCACCCCGCGCCACTACGCCTATCTCAAGATTTCAGAGGGTTGCAACAACCGCTGCACCTTCTGCATCATTCCAGACCTGCGCGGCGACCTGGTCTCGCGCCCGGCCGGCGACGTGCTCCGCGAGGCGGAAAAGCTCGCCAACGCGGGCGTCAAGGAACTGCTGGTCATCTCCCAGGACACCAGCGCCTACGGCATCGACATCAAATATGCGACCAGCCCTTGGAAGGACCGTGAGGTTCGCGCGAAATTCCTCGACCTGTCGCAGGAACTCGGCGAGCTCGGCATCTGGGTGCGCATGCATTACGTCTATCCCTACCCGCATGTCGCCGACGTCATTCCGCTGATGGCCGAGGGCAAGATCCTGCCCTACCTCGACATTCCCTTCCAGCACGCCTCGCCGCAGGTACTGAAGAACATGCGCCGCCCCGCCCATGGCGAGAAGGCGCTGGAGCGCATCCGCGGCTGGCGCGATGTCTGCCCCGATCTTGCCATCCGCTCGACCTTCATCGTCGGTTTCCCCGGCGAGACCGAGGAAGACTTCGAAATGCTGCTCGACTGGATCGACGAGGCCAAGATCGATCGCGCCGGCTGCTTCAAATACGAGCCGGTCAGCGGCGCGCGTTCCAACGACCTCGGCCTCGAACAGGTGCCGGAAGAGGTCAAGGAAGCCCGCTGGCATCGCTTCATGCAGCGCCAGCAGAAGGTTTCAGCCGCCCAGCAGGCAAGGAAAGTCGGCAAGCGCCTGCCCGTCATCATCGACGAGGCGAACGGTACTTCGGCCAAGGGCCGCACCAAATACGACGCGCCCGAGATCGACGGCTCGGTGCATATCCAGTCGCGCCGCCCGCTGCGCGTTGGCGACATCGTCACCGTCAAGATCGACCGTGCCGACGCCTATGACCTCTACGGCTCGGCCGTCTGATCCGCGAACATCCGGCAAGGCGGCAATGCCCCATCGCCAACCCAACAAAAAACCCCCGGCAAGACCGGGGGTTCTTTTTTGGAGACGCCACAGGCGCCCCCGCAACGATCGATCTGCTTACTGCGGCAGCTTGTCGTCGACGCCCTTGACGTAGAAGTTCATGCCGAGCAGCACGCCATCCTCAGCCACTTCGCCGGCCTTCAGCCACTCGGTTCCGTCCTGCTTGGTCACAGGACCGGTGAACGGGTTGAAAGCGCCCGACTTGATCTTGGCTTCGGTTTCCTCGGCCAGCTTCTTCGCTTCATCGGACATGTTGGCGTAGGCCGCCATCACGACGTGCCCTTCCTTCATGCCGCCCCAGATGTCGCTCTGCTTCCAGGTGCCGTCGACGACCTCCTGGATGCGCTCGATGTAGTACGGGCCCCAATCGTCGACGATCGAGGTCAGCTGGGTGGTCGGGCCGAACTTGATCATGTCCGATGCCTGGCCGAACGCCTTGATGCCGCGCTCGGTCGCAACCTGCATCGGGGCGGTCGAGTCGGTGTGCTGGGTGATGATGTCGACGCCCTGGTCGATCAGCGCCTTGGCGGCGTCTGCTTCCTTGCCGGCGTCGAACCAGGTGTTGGCCCACACGACCTTGACCTTGAAGTCCGGATTGACCGACTGCGCGCCGAGCATGAAGGCATTGATGCCCATCACCACTTCCGGGATCGGGAAGGAAGCGATGTAGCCGGCGACACCGGCCTTCGATTCCTTGGCGGCGATCACGCCCTGCACGTAGCGGCCTTCATGGAACTTCGAGTTGTAGGTCGCAACGTTCGGATGCTCGCGCTTGTAGCCGGTGGCATGCTCGAACTTCACGTCCGGGAACTTGCCGGCGACCTTGTTGGTCGGGTCCATGAAGCCGAAGGAGGTTGCAAAGATGATGTTGCAGCCGGAACGTGCGAAGCGTTCGATGGCGCGCTCGGCGTCCGCACCTTCCGGCACGCTTTCGAGATATGCTGTCTCGAGCTCGTCGCCGAACTTCTCCTTGGCCTGCAGCAGGCCCTGGTGGTGCTGGTAGGAATAGCCGAAGTCGCCGATCGGGCCGACATAGACCCAGCAGGCCTTGACCTTGGCTTCAGCCGCCATTGTGCCGAACGACATCACGGCAGCGGCCGCGGCCAATGACAGAATTGTCTTCTTCATACTGTTGTTCCTCTTACTGGTTGCCCGGGGCACTATCCCATCCTTTTTATAGTCCCAGAGACATGATCTTCCCTCGAGCACCGCTGGGCGGTCGCGAGTCGACATCATGTCCTTAGCGATCTGGCACAAACGGCCGCCCCAATGAAGCCGGAGTGTTTACCATCGTCAGTCGCCTGTTGCGCGAGATTAGAACAAGTACAACGATAGTAGCCAGATAGGGTAGCGAAGAAAGTAGTTGCGAAGGTACGCCGATGCCCAGGGCCTGGGCATGCAACTGGCCGATCGATACTGCTCCGAACAGATAGGCGCCGGCCAGCACCCGCCACGGCCGCCATGAGGCGAACACGACCAGCGCCAGCGCGATCCAGCCGCGGCCTGCCGTCATGTTCTCGATCCATTGCGGCGTGTAGACGAGCGACAGATAGGCACCGGCCAAACCCGCGCACGCGCCGCCGAACATCACCGCGAGGTAGCGGATACCGATGACGTTGATGCCGAGCGCATGTGCCGAGGTGTGGTTGTCGCCGATCGAGCGCAGCGTAAGCCCTGCCCGCGTGCGGAACAGGAAGTACGCGACGCCGGCGGTGAGCAGCAGCGAAACGTAGAACAGCGGGTCCTGGCCGAAGAACAGCTTGCCGACCAGCGGCAGATCGGTCAGCACGGGGATGTAGATGTAGTCCATCTTCACGCCCGGCTGGCCGACAAAACTCTCGCCAAGCATGCCGGAAAGACCGAGGCCGAGGAGCGTCAGCGCAAGGCCGGTCGCCACCTGGTTGGTCACCAGCGTCAGTGTCAGGAAGCCGAACAGCAGCGAAAACAGCGCGCCGACGATGATCGCGGCGAGCACGCCGAGCCATGGCGAGCCAGTGGCCAGCGCCACGCCGAAACCGGTCACGGCGCCCATCACCATCATGCCTTCGACGCCGAGGTTGAGCACGCCGGAGCGTTCGACCACCAGTTCGCCGACGGAGGCGATCAGCAGCGGGGTCGCCGCTGTCGCAATCGTAATCAGGATACCTTCAAACATTTTGGGTGGCCTCCACGGTCTTTGCAGCGGAGGAGCCGACAAAGCGGACGCGATAAAGGATGAGTGTGTCGCAGGCGAGCACGAAGAACAGCAGCATGCCCTGGAAAGCGCGCACCACCTTGTCCGATACGCCGATCGAGATCTGCGCCGCTTCGCCGCCGAGATAGGACAGTGCCAGCACCAGCCCCGCGGCGATGATGCCGAGCGGGTTCAGGCGTCCGAGGAAGGCGACGATGATCGCGGCAAAGCCGTAACCGGGCGAGATCGTCGGCCTGAGCTGGCCGATCGCACCGGATACTTCCGAAATGCCGGCCAGGCCGGCAAGGCCACCGGCAACCAGGAAAGCGAAGAACACCATGCGCGACTGGGAGAATCCTGCGAACTTGCCGGCGCGCGGGCTCTGCCCGAGCACTTGCACTTCGAAGCCCCTCAGTGTGCGCGACAGCATGAACCACAGCGCGACAGCTGCAACGATGGCGAAGACGAAACCCCAGTTCGCGCGGCCGGACGCCGACCAGATCTCGGGCAGGACCGCACTCGGGCTGAAAGTTCGCGTCTCGGGAAAGTTCATGCCCTCAGGATTGCGCCAGGGACCGCGCACCATCCAGTCGAGGAACAGTTGCGCGACGTAGACCAGCATCAGGCTGGTCAGGATCTCGTTGGTGTTGAAGCGGACCTTGAGATAGGCCGGAATGGCGCCATAGGCCGCGCCACCTGCGATGCCCATGAGCAGCATTAGCGGCAGGACGATCCACGACTGGAACTCCGGAAACATGACCGGCAGGATCGAGCCGGCTATGGCGCCCATGATGAACTGGCCCTCGGCGCCGATGTTCCAGTTGTTGGACAGGAAACAGATCGACAGCCCGACAGCGATCAGGATCAGCGGTGCTGCCTTGACCGCCAGTTCGTGCAGCGACCAGACCTCGCGCAGCGGGTCGATGAAATAGTAATACAGCGCCTCGACGGGGTCCTTGCCGAGCACCGTGAACATGATCGCGCCGGCAATCAGCGTCAGTCCAAGCGCGATGAAGGGCGAAAAGGCGGCAAACAGCTGCGAGCGTTCGGGGCGTTTGACGAGTTCGATGCGCATCACGCCACCTCTTTCGCAGGATCGAGATGGCCGGGTTCGGCGCCCCCCATCAGCAGGCCGATGCGTTCGAGGGTGGCTTCGGCGATCGGTATCGGCTTCGACAACTCGCCATTGTGCATGACCGCGATGGAGTCGGAGATCTCGAACAGCTCGTCGAGATCCTGGCTGATGACCAGCACCGCCGATCCGGCGCGCGCAAGTTCGATCAGCGCCTGGCGGATGCGCGCCGCAGCACCGGCATCGACGCCCCAGGTCGGCTGGTTCACCACCATCACGGCAGGGTTGCGGTCGAGCTCGCGGCCGATGATGAATTTCTGCAGATTGCCACCGGACAGTGCCGCAGCCTCTGGATCGGGCGCGCTCTTGCGCACGTCCATCGCCGTGATGATGCGCTGCGCCGCCTTCTGGATCGCGCCCGACTTGACCATGCCGCCGGTGCCGACAAAAACCTTGCCGTCGGTGGTGTGGCGCGACAGCAGGAGGTTTTCCGACAGCCGCATGCGCGGTGCCGCTCCGTGGCCCAGGCGCTCTTCAGGCACGAAGGCAGCACCCAGCAGGCGCCGCGCCGATATACCCATGCGCCCGGCCGACTTGCCGCGGATGCGGATCGCGTCCGCGCTTTCCTGCAGTGCCTCGCCCGAAATCGCTTCGAACAATTCGCCCTGGCCGTTGCCGGCAACGCCGGCAATGCCGATGACCTCGCCGCCGGCGACGCTCAGCCAGATGTTCTTGAGCGGCATCGAGAACGGCCCGGCCGGCTTGCGGCTCATGCCGCAGATGCTGAGCAGCTCTTCGCCGCGAACCGCAGCCGTGGTGCGCTCGGCGTTCTTCACCTCTGTGCCGACCATCATCCGCGCCAGCGAGGACGGCGTCTCCAGCCGTGGGTTGCAATGTCCCACCACCTTGCCGTGGCGCATGATCGTCGCGCTGTCGCAAAGCCGCCTCACCTCGTCCAGCCGGTGCGAGATGTAGAGGATGGATTTGCCTTCTGCGCGCAGTCTCTCAAGGGTCTCGAACAGCTTGTCGGCTTCCTGTGGCGTCAGCACCGAGGTTGGCTCGTCGAGGATGATCAGATCCGGCGTCTGCAGCAGGCAGCGAATGATCTCGATGCGCTGGCGTTCGCCGACCGACAGGTCGCCGACCAGCGATTCCGGATCGAGCGGCAGGCCGTAGCTGTAGGACAGTGCCCTCGCCTTGGCGGCAATCGTGCTGATCGGCGTGTCGTCGGCCAGCGAAAGGGCGATGTTTTCGGCAGCCGTCAGCGCTTCGAACAGCGAAAAATGCTGGAAGACCATGCCGATGCCGAGCTTCTTGGCAACGCCCGGGCTGGTGATCCTGGCGGGCTGGCCGTTCCAGTGGATTTCGCCCGCATTGGGCTCCAGCGAGCCGAACAGCATCTTCACCAGGGTCGACTTGCCGGCGCCGTTTTCACCGAGCAGGGCATGGATTTCGCCCTTGGCGATGGTCAGGTCAACCTGGTCGCACGCCTTCAGCGTGCCGAATATCTTCGTCAGGCCGCGAACCTCAAGTAGGTTCCGACCATTGGCTAAAGGGGTTGTGTCCACAACGCCTCCCATTGTCAGTTCTTTTTTATGTTCCCGGGAGCATGGTAGGCGCGTCCTGCTCCCGGCGCAAAGCATGTCACAAGTTGAAAGAGCTTCAAGGATTCCAGCAACAATTCAAGGAATAAGTACCGTTGTTCCGGTGGTCTTCCGGCCTTCGAGATCGGCATGTGCCTGGGCGGCGTCGCGTAGCGCATAACGCTGGTTGATCCTGATTTCGACCGCTCCGTTGAGCACCACATCGAACAGCGCCTCGGCCGAGCGGACCAGATCTTCGCGCTTCGCATTATAGGCGAAAAGGGTCGGGCGCGTTGCATAGAGCGAGCCCTTCTGCGCCAGCAGCGAAATGCTGAATGGCGGGATCGGTCCCGACGACTGGCCGAAGCTGACGAAGGTTCCCAGCGGCCGCAGGCAGTCGAGCGAACCGGGAAAAGTGTCGTTGCCGACGGAGTCATAAACCACATCGCATTTCTGGCCGCCGGTGATCCTGGCCACTTCGGCGACAAAATCCTGGTCGCGATAGTTGATCACGTGGTCGAAGCCATGCGCCCTGGCGAGCTCGCCTTTTTCGTCCGAGCCTACCGTGCCGATCACCGTTGCGCCGAGATGCCTGGCCCATTGCCCGAGGATCAGCCCGACACCGCCGGCGGCGGCGTGATAGAGCACCGTGTCGCCTGCCTTCACCCTGAAGGTGCGCAGCAACAGGTATTCCGCCGTCATGCCTTTCAGCATCATCGCCGCGGCCTGCTCGTCGCTGATGCCGTCGGGCACCTTGACCAGCCTGTCGGCGGCAATCACCCGTTCTTCGCAATAGGCTCCGGTCGGCACGGCATAGGCGACACGATCGCCGACCTCGAGACCTTCGACGCCCTCGCCGAGTTCCAGCACGACGCCGGCCGCCTCGCCACCTGGGATCACCGGCATGCCGTTCGGCGCCGGATAGAGCCCGGTGCGGAAATAGACGTCGATGAAATTGAGGCCGATCGCGGTGTGCCGGATCAGGACCTGGCCCGCACCGGGGCGGCCGGCCTCGGCCTCTTCGTAGACCAGCGCCTCGGGGCCGCCATGGGCATGGACTCGCAGGGCTTTCGGCATGGCGTCAGTCCTTCTCGCTGTCGAAACCCGGCTTGGCGCCGAGGTTGGGGAAGAACTGCATCACGCCGCCGATGAAGAACAGGTAGATGCCGCTGACGGCAATGCCGATCTTGACCCAGTCGCTGGCATGCATCGCCTGCGCCAGGGCGATGGCCCCGAAGGCGCACCAGATCAGGGTGATCGGCAGGTTGATGTTCCTCAGCCGCACGACGCGCACCGGATGCAGGAAGTTCATCGGCACGAAGGTCAGGATTCCGGCGATGACGACGACCGCGAACGAGACCCACTGCCCCGGTTCGATGACGAACAAGGTGAACACCACCATGTTCCAGACGACGGGGAAGCCCTTGAAGAAGTTCTCCTTCGTCTTCATGCCTGTGTCGGCATAGTAGATCGCGCTCGATACGACGATGATCGCGCCCGACAGGAACGACAGGCCCTCGCCCATGAAGCCGCTCTGGTACAGCGCGAAGGCCGGAATGAGCACGTAGGTCACGTAGTCGATGATGTTGTCGAGCAATTCGCCCGACCATGTCGGCAGGATTTCCTTGACCTCGAGCTTGCGCGCGATCGGCCCGTCGATGCCGTCGACGAACAGCGCCAGCCCCAGCCACCAGAACATCGCCGTCCAGCGCTCCTCGCTTGCCGCGACCAGCGACAGGAAGGCCAGGAAAGAGCCCGATGCGGTGAGCAGATGTACCGAAAAGGCGCGCGCTTGCGGCCAGGTGACTTTCTTAGGCTTCACGGTTGCCGCCAATCGAGTTTGCAGAAATGGGCCGGATGAACGAAGCCGCAAGACAAGCATGTGCGGGAGAACTGCTGCGGCAGGAGGACATGAATTCTTCCTTCATGGCGCAATCCTGCTTGGCATCGGCAAACTCCCTTTCATCCGGCACTTAATAGCAGCGCCGCTCCCCAGACAAGCCGAAAGCAGAGTTGATGGCGTGCACGGGGAAGTTCGGCACAACTTCATGAAAAGATGAACAATAATCAGGCCATAGTGACGCAACGGAAAGCCGCGCGCCCGGTCGAATGGGATGAAACGCCGCGTTGATCAATGGCTTGTGCCTGCCTTATACCGGAATGATGAAGGTGCGCATTCGGCACCTCGCAAGCATGGACGGCGGCAGATGAGCGTCGACACGAAAACCCGCATTCTGGTGGCTGGCACCGGCCCGGTTGGCCTGATATCGGCGCTCGCTTTTGCCGAAGCCGGTTTCGGCGTCGTGCTTGCCGGACCGCCGGCGCGCGCCGACGACGGACGTACCACGGCCCTGATGGTCCCCGCGCTCAAGTTCCTCACCCGCCTCGGCGTTCTCGATGCCCTGGAAGCGGACGCCGCACCGCTCAAGGTCATGCGCATCATCGATGGCACCTCGCGGCTGGTCCGCAGCCCGATCGTCACGTTCCGCGCCGGCGAGATCGACGAAGAGCATTTCGGCTTCAACTTCCAGAACCGCGTCCTCAATGCCGTTCTGCAGCAGTCGGTCGAGGCACATCCAGGCATCGAATGGCGCCGGGCCCTGGTCGAGAACTGGACGACCGAACCGCACCAGGTCACGGCAGCGCTTTCGGATGGCACGACGGTGGTTGCACCGCTGGCGGTCGCCGCAGACGGACGAAACTCACCGGCGCGCCAGGCGGCAGGCATTTCGGCAACCGCCCGCACGCTGCCGCAGGCAGCCCTGGTGCTGAACTTCACCCACAGCCGCGACCATGCCTTCACTTCGACCGAATTCCACACCGAAACCGGTCCGTTCACCCAGGTACCGCTGCCCGGCCGTCGCTCCAGCCTCGTCTGGGTGCTGCGGCCCGAGACGGCAAAGCAGTTCGCCGATCTCGACGACGCGGCACTGTCGCTGCGTGTCGAACACCAGATGCAATCGATGCTCGGCCGCGTCACCGTCGAGGGTGGCCGCCAGATCTACCCGCTCTCGACCTCGTTGCCCCAGCGCTTTGCCCAGAACCGCATCGCCCTCGTCGGCGAGGCCGCGCACGTGTTTCCGCCGATCGGCGCCCAGGGCCTCAATCTCGGCATCAGGGATGTCGACCAACTTGTTGAAATGGCGTTGAAACATGCCGCTGACCCGGGCGCGCAGGCAGCGCTCGCCGCCTACGACTCGGCACGCCGGCCCGACATTCTTGCCCGCACCAGCGCGGTCAACCTGCTCAACAGGTCGCTGCTGTCGGACATGTTGCCGGCGCAGCTCGCCCGCAGCGCGGGGCTCAATTTTCTCGGCGGGTTCTCGCCGCTGCGCGCCTTCTTCATGCGCGAGGGCCTTCGCCCGGGCAGCGGCTTTTCGTCGATCGCATCCAGCCTGCGTTCGCCGCGCCGCCCGCGCGACATCTCGACGGAATAGCGTCTTTAAGGAAAAAGATCCGGCGGAAGTATGCCGTGCTGGATCATGTAGAGCAGGCCGGTGACCGTCAGCACCGAAGCGCATGTCGTCACCAGCACGCTGGCCGACGCCCGCTCGACCCACACGCCATATTGCTGGGCGATGACGAAGACGTTGGTCGCAGTCGGCAGGGCTGCCAGCAGCACCGCCGAAAACAGCCATACCGGCGAGAAATTGCCGATCCAGCTCAGCACGACGTAGCACAGCAGCGGGTGAACGATCAGCTTGAGCAGAGCGATCGGTACCATCTCGTGCGGTACCCGCTTGAGCGGCCGGAGCGCCAGCGTCACGCCCATCGCAAACAGCGCGCAAGGGGCTGCCGCCCGCGACAGATATTCGAGGAATCTCTCGACCGGCAGCGGCGGCCGGAACTCGACATAGGCCGCAAGCACCCCGACCGCCGTGGCGATGATGAACGGGTGGAAGGCGATCTTCTTGACCACGTCCAGCGCCACGCTCATCGGCGCGCGCGGCTCGTCGCCGGCCAGTGCCATCATCATCGGCGCAATGGTGAAATGCATGATGTTCTCGAAGCAGAAGATCAGCGCCACCGGCACCGCCGCCTCCTCGCCGAAGGCCAGCAACGCAAGCCCTGGCCCCATATAGCCGATATTGCCGTAGGCCGAGGCCAGCCCCTTGATCGTCGATTCGGCGATCTCGCCCCGCCCCTTGATGTAGGACGCCGCAAACATCAGCGCGAAGATGACGAAGGTCGAGAACACCGCGCCTGATATGTAGCCCCATTCCGTCAACTGCTCGAACGGCGTCTTGGCAAGCAGCTGGAAAAACAGCGCCGGCAGCGCGACATAGACGATGAAGGTCGTCATCCAGCCGAGCGCTTCGAGCGGCTGCCTCGTGATCCGCGCCACCAGGAAGCCCATGAAGATCAGGCCGAAGAACGGCAGGACCAGACCGATCACGTCAGACATGGGCACGTTCCCGCTTCGCAGGGCTGGAAAACACGCGCCCTTGCCTGTCGGTCAGGGTACGCAACGGAGCATTGTCAGCGTGCCGGTATCGTGCGGCTTTGCCGTCCGTCAAGCCGCTATGCCATTGAAATGGCTGCCTTGCCGCGCCAAATAAGGATGAATGATGGTACACTCTCCGCGACAGCACGGTGCCCTCAGCAGGAACTTGGCTCTAAGCGTTTGAAAACAAAAGTGATTCGACTGGCATTGCGTAGCGTACGGTGATCGGCATGAAGACGGCAAAGTTCTCGATCGGACAGGTGGTGCGCCACCGGGTGTTCCCGTTCCGAGGTGTCATCTTCGATGTCGACCCCGAATTCGCCAATACCGAGGAATGGTACGACGCGATCCCCGCAGCCGTGCGCCCCAGGCGCGACCAGCCTTTCTATCATCTGCTGGCTGAAAACGCCGAGACTGAATACGTCGCCTATGTCTCCGAGCAGAACCTGCTCGAAGACAGTTCCGGCGAACCCGTCCGCCACCCGCAGGTCGGCGAATATTTCGACAAGACGTCGGACGGACGCTACGCCCCCAAGGCCCGCATCAGCCACTGAATTCAAATCATTGATCTAAAACAAAAAAGCGGGGCAATCGGCCCCGCTTTTTTCATATCCGGATCGGAAGATCGATCAGTTGGCCGTCTTGGCCTTGTCCTGCTCTTCCTTGAGCTTCTTGGCGAAGTCCTGGTTGTTCTTCGATACGAATTCCTGGAGCTTCTTCTGGCGGTCCTCAAGGTCCGACTGCTTCATCGGCTCGCCGTCAAAGGCGCCGGTGAAGCCCGACAGCGAAACCTTGATCGGGTTCGGCTGGTTCTGGAAGTTGACCGAAGTCAGCGTCAGTTCGGTGCCCTTCTTGAAGGACGCCACGAGCTGGTCGGAAAGTGCGGTCTCAGCAACGCAACGGTCGGGGAAGCAGATCACGTATTCGAGCTTCTGCGCCTTGCCGCCGTCGACCTGCAGGCCGATGCCGGGAGGCACGAGGCGGCCGCTCGGAACGGTGACCTGGAAGACCTTGCGGTTGACCTTGCCCTTGAGCTCGATCATCGAGATGCCGGTAACCAGCTGGCCGTTGCTGGCGGTCAGGATGTTCTGCACGTTGCAGATGTCCACGTCAGCCTGCTTGGAACAGGCCTTGAACCAGCCCTGCGGGATCTGCTGCTGCTGTGCGGCAGCAGGCGACAGGCCCGAAGCCAGCACACCGGCAACGCCAGCCGCCAAGGCCGACAGACGGAGACCGTCGAATTTCTGGCTCGTCATCTTCATGAATTCCTCTCAAACAATCCCGGAACCGGCCCAAGCCGTGTGTCGACGCTACCTGTTGGGCAAATGAGGCAACAGCATGACTTCGCCGCGCGTGTTACACTGCCGCGAGCCGCGAATCCAGCCTGTTTCCGCGCATTTCTTGTGCCTAGAGGCGGCAATAGACGGGCCGCATTCGCCTGCGCTACCCTTCGAATCATCAAAGCTTCCCCGAATTCGTGGAGAATCGTCGTGAGACGCACTCTTTCGCTGCTGGCCGCCACCGCCGCCATCGCTTTTGTCGGCCCGCAGGCGGCCCTTGCCGAGCCGGTTCACGGCCTCTCGATGCACGGCACGCCCGCTTTGCCGGCTGACTTCAACAGCTTTCCCTACGCCAATCCCGACGCGCCCAAGGGCGGCAAGATCACCTATTGCGTCATCGGCAGCTTCGACAACCTCAACCCGTTCATCATCAAGAGCCTGCGCACCACCGCGCGCGGCATGGTCGACGTCATTTACGGCAACCTCGTCTTCGAATCGCTGATGCAGCGCAGTGCCGACGAGGCCTTCAGCATCTACGGCCTCACCGCGAAGTCGGTCGACATCGACCCGGAGCGCAAGTGGATCGAGTTCAACCTCGACCCGGACGCCAAATGGTCGGATGGCAAGGAGATCACGCCCGACGACGTCATCTTCACCTATGAAGTCTTCACCGAAAAGGGCCGCCCGCCCTACTCCGACCGCATGTCCAAGATCGAGAAGATCGAAAAGACCGGCGACCGCAGCGTCCGCTTCACCTTCAACGACAAGGCAGACCGCGAGTTTCCGCTGATCGTCGCATTGACGCCAATCGTGCCAAAGCACGCCTTCTCAAAGGAAACGTTCGACCAGACCACCCTCAAGCCGATCATCGGCAGCGGCCCCTATACGGTAGCCGAGGTGAAGCCCGGCGAGCGCATCGTGTTCAAACGCAACCCCGAATATTGGGCCCGTGGCATCCCCTCGAAGCGCGGCTTCGACAATTACGACCAGATCACCATCGAGTATTTCCTCAACGCCGCGGCCCAGTTCGAAGCCTTCAAGAAGGGTCTTTGCGACACCTTCACCGAGGCTGACCCCGTCAAGCGCGAGCGCGGCTTCGACTTCCCCGCCTACAAGAACGGCGACATCGTAGCCGAAACCTTCAAGAGCGGGCTTCCGCCTGTCGTCACCGGCTTCATGTTCAACACCCGGCTGCCGAAGTTCGCCAATCCGGTCGTGCGCCAGGCGCTCGGCATGCTCTACGACTTCGAATGGGCCAACCGGAACCTGTTCAGCGGCAAGTATGAGCGCACGGTCAGCTATTGGCAGGGCACGGAGCTTTCGGCCTATGGCGTGCCGGCCAGCGACAAGGAAAAGGCGCTGCTGGCGCCCTTCCCCGATGCCGTCCGCTCCGAAATCATGGACGGCACCTGGCGTCCGCCGGTCACCGACGGCTCTGGCCAGGACCGAAAGATCCTGAAGGCCGCATTCGACCTGTTCAAGAGCGCCGGCTACACGCTGCAAGGCGGCAAGATGCAGGACAGCGAAGGCAAGCCCTTCGCATTCGAGATCCTGACCTCGTCGGAAGCCGAGCAGCGGCTGGCAGCCATCTACCAGCGCACGCTGGAAAAGCTCGGCATCGCGGTCACCATCCGCGCGCTCGAGGCCGACCAGATCCAGTCGCGCAAGCAGGCATTCGAATTCGACGCCCTGATCGGCGTCACCGGCTTCTCCGGTACTTTGTCCCCGGGTATCGAGCAGATCGGCCGCTGGGGTTCGTCCGCGGCGCAAAAGCAGGGATCGTTCAACCTTGCCGGCGTCTCCAGCCCGGCGGTCGACGCCATGATCGACGCCATGCTGAAGGCCCGCGAGAAAGAGGATTTTGTCGCTGCCGTGCGTGCGCTCGACCGCCTGCTGATCTCCGGCAGCTACATGGTGCCCATGCAGCACAACTCCGAACAGTGGATCGCTTTTGCCAAAAGACTCAAACATCCGGAAAAGACACCCATATTTGGCTATCAGTTGCCGGTCTGGTGGAGTCAGGGCGGCTAGTCAGCGTCAATCAAGGACTTTTCCATGACAGAACAGAACAAGCTCACCATCGACGTCGTCTCGGACGTGGTCTGCCCGTGGTGCTTCCTCGGCATGAAGCGCCTCGAAAACGCGCTTGCCAGCCTGCCCGACATCGAAGCCGAGGTCCGCTGGCGTCCGTTCCAGCTCGACCCGACGATTCCGCCCGAGGGCAAGGAACGCAAGGCCTACATGCTGTCGAAGTTCAATGACGAGACGAAGCTCAAGCAGGCCCATGCCAACCTCGTGTCGCTTGGCGCGGTCGAGGGCATCTCGTTCGATTTCGATGCGATTACCGTTGCACCCAACACGCTCGACGCCCATCGCGTCATCCGGTGGGCCGCAGCTTCAGGCGAAGGCGTCCAGGACAAGCTCGCACGCGCGCTGTTCAGCCTCTATTTCGAACAAGGCAAGAATGTCGGCGACCACGCCGTGCTCGTCGAAGCCGCCCGCCAGGCAGGCATGGACGCTGCCGTGGTCGAAGCGCTGCTGGCTACCGATTCCGACCGCGACGAAGTGACCAACGAGATCGTCACCGCCTCGCGCATGGGCATCACGGGCGTGCCCTGCTTCCTGCTCGACGGCAAATATGCGGTCATGGGCGCGCAGGATTCGGCAACGCTCGCCGACGCCATCCGCCAGGTCGCAGCCGAAAAGGCAGCGGGCGAGCCCGTCCTCAACTGAACTCGCCGGGCGACTGCGCCCGACGGTTATGCGAGACATCCAAAGCCCCTTTCGCTTCGGCGATCGGGGCTTTTTTTCATGTCGACGATGAGCGGTGTCGGCGCCAGTGCCGGTTGGGCGCCAGCATTGGGCCTTAATTGGCTTCATCCACGTCACGGCATGGATCCCCGGGTCTCCGTGACGTCGCTACGCTCCTGCTCCGCCCGAGGATGACGAAGGCATGAGGCCCGCGGCTAATCGCCAAAGTTGGCACTTGGCAGCTTCAGGATGCCTGTCGGGATTCGAAACTGGCACCCGGCAAGGTTCTCTCTGCAAACTGCCTATAGGAGCTCTCGGCAGACCGCAGAGCAATGCAGGAACAAGCAACTGCCGCTTTCTGCCAGTCATCGCCCCGGCAACGGGAGCTTTTCTGCCATTCACTGCTCAAGAAACGGATGCCCGCTGCCAGTCACCGGCGTTGACGATTAGCCACGAGCCTTCGTGCCTTCGTCATCCTCGGGCGGAGCAGGAGCGAAGCGAACTGCGGAGACCCGGGGATCCATGCCGTCCACCTCAACGAGGTGCGCCATACACTAGAACGGCAGAGCCTTGCAGCGAACTCGCGACGACGCCCGAGTGCGCAACATCCCTCGCCTGCTCTGGCCACTCTTGGCCCGAAACAGCAATTAGGCTACGCAAGTAACCTCGATCCTTCGAGACAATTTCGGCAATGAAAGACATAGCATCCCGCCCCTACGCAGCCGACGATCTTCACGCCTGCCTGGCGATCTTCGACAGCAACGTGCCGACCTTCTTTGCACCAGAAGAGCGCGCAGACTTTTGCCAGTTTCTGAAAAGCATCAATACCGAGGACCGGCTTTATCTGGTGCTTGTTCGCAATGGCTCGGTGATCGCCTGTGGAGGGCTGGGTGTCGAACCAGAACGGAAGCGCGCCAGTTTGGCGTGGGGAATGGTCGACAGGGCCTCTCATGGACAGGGACTTGGAACCAGTCTGACGTTGGCCAGATTGGAGCTGGCGCGCGCTATCCCTGATATCGCCGAGCTGATCATGGATACAAGCCAGCACACCCACGGCTTTTATGAGAAGTTCGGCTTCACCGTCACGAAAGTGACGCCAGATGGCTTCGCGCCAGGATTGGACCGCTGGGACATGACGTTGGGCCTCACCGAGACCTGATCGGCCAATCCAGAGGCTGCTCCGGCATCGCGCCGTGGCGATGCCGGTTCCCATCTACCCACAAGTCGCCTCAGGCCGCCTGTTCGGCGAGCTTTGCCAGCTGCGTCATGATCACAGCCGAGCCGGCCAGCCTCTTCTCCGGGTTTGGCCAGTCGCGCGCGAACACCACGCTGTGGTCGGGCCTGATCTTGGCCAGCGAACCCTGCTCGGCGATATAGCGCACCAGCCCGGCCGGGTTGGCGAATTCGCGCTTGCGGAACTGCACCACCACGCCCTTCGGCCCGGCATCCAGCTTCTCGACATTGGCCTTGCGGCACAGCGCCTTGATGAAGACGATCTTGAGCAGGTGCTTGACCTCTTCCGGCAACGGCCCGAAGCGGTCGATGAGTTCGGCGCCGAAGCCGTCGATCTCCTCGGTGTTCTCCAGGTCGCCAAGACGGCGGTAGAGCGCAAGCCTCAGTTGCAGGTCGGGCACATAGGCTTCCGGGATCATCACCGCCGTGCCGACCGCGATCAGCGGCGACCAGCCGGTATCGATCGCTTCGCCGCTGCCGCGCAGCTCGGCCACCGCCTCCTCGAGCATCTGCTGGTAGAGCTCGAAGCCGACTTCCTTGATGTGGCCCGACTGTTCCTCACCCAGCAGATTGCCGGCGCCGCGAATGTCGAGATCGTGGCTGGCGAGTTGGAAGCCGGCCCCCAGCGTGTCGAGCGACTGCAGCACCTTGAGCCGCCGGTCGGCAGTGGTGGTCAGCGTCCTGTTGGCCGGCAGCGTGAACAGCGCATAGGCGCGCACCTTGGAGCGGCCGACACGACCGCGCAGCTGATAGAGCTGTGCCAGGCCGAACATGTCGGCGCGGTGCACGATCAGCGTGTTGGCGGTCGGGATGTCGAGGCCGGATTCGACGATCGTCGTCGACAGCAAGACGTCGTACTGGCCGTCGTAGAAGGCGTTCATGATATCGTCGAGCTGGCCTGCCGCCATCTGGCCGTGCGCCACTGCGACCTTCAGCTCCGGCACCGATTCCTGAAGGAATTGATGCACTTCCGCAAGGTCTGCAATGCGCGGCACGACATAGAAGCTGTGGCCGCCGCGATAGCGCTCGCGCAGCAGCGTTTCGCGGATCACAAGCGGATCGTAGGGCGAGATGAAGCTGCGCACCGCCATGCGGTCGACTGGCGGTGTCGCGATCAGCGACAGCTCGCGCACGCCGGTCAGCGCCAACTGCAGCGTGCGCGGGATCGGCGTCGCCGACAGCGTCAGCACGTGCACGTCGCTCTTCAGTTCCTTCAGCCGTTCCTTGTGCTTGACGCCGAAATGCTGCTCTTCGTCGATGATCAGAAGGCCGAGATTCTTGAACGAGATCGACGAGCCGAGCAATGCATGCGTGCCGACGACGATATCCACCGTGCCTTCGGTGATGCCTTGCTTGGTCTCGGCCAGTTCCTTGGTACCGACCAGCCGCGACGCCTGGCGCACCTTCACCGGCAGGCCGGCGAAGCGTTGCGAAAACGTCTTGAAGTGCTGGCGCGACAGAAGCGTCGTCGGCACCACCACCGCCACCTGGAAACCCTCCATGGCAGCGATGAAGGCCGCGCGCAGCGCCACTTCCGTCTTGCCGAAGCCGACGTCGCCGCAGATCAGGCGGTCCATCGGCTTGCCGGCGCCAAGGTCTTCCATCACCGCGTCGATGGCGCTCTGCTGGTCGTCGGTCTCCTCGTAGGGGAACCGCGCCGCGAACTCGCCATAGATACCGTCGGGCGGGTTCATCGCCGGCGCTTCGCGCATGTGCCGTTCGGCGGCGAGCTTGATCAGCTGCCCGGCCATTTCGAGCAGGCGTCGCTTGAGCTTTGCCTTGCGCGACTGCCATGCGCCGCCACCGAGCTTGTCGAGCTGGGCTTCGGCCGAGTCCGAGCCATAGCGCGACAGAAGCTCGATGTTTTCGACCGGCAGGAATAGCCGGCCGTCCGAGGCATAGTGGATTTCCAGGCAGTCGTGCGGCGCGCCCAATGCCTCGATGGTCTTCAGCCCGACGAAGCGGCCGATGCCGTGGTCGGCGTGTACGACGATGTCACCGGATGACAGCGCCGAGGCTTCGGCGATGAAATCGGCGGCGCGCTTGCGTTTCTTCGAACGCCGGATCAGCCGGTCGCCCAGGATGTCCTGCTCGGCGACGAACACCAGGTCGCCCGCCTCGAAGCCCGCTTCGATCGGAAGTACGGCAAGGCCCGCTTCGCCGGCCTTCAGCGCCTCGATCTCGGCAAGGTTTGCCACGCGCTTGAGGTTGCCGAGATCGTGCTCGTCGAGGATCTGTGTCAGCCGGTCGAGCGAGCCTTCGGTCCAGCCGGCAACGACGACGCGCCGCTTTGCCGCCCGTTGGTCGGCGATGTGCTTGGCCACCACGTCGAAGACATTGGCGTTCGGGTCGGCGCGTTCCTCGGCAAAGCTGCGCCCTGCATGCGAGCCGGCATGCAGCACCTTGCGTCCGCTCGAAAAGGGCGTGTCGAAGGGGGTCAGTTCGGCATTGGCCTGGTCGGCGAGCGCCGAAGCCACCTCATCCGGCGACAGGTACATCTGCTCCGGCGCCACCGGCTTGTAGGGCACCGCGTCCTTCAGGCCTTTGCCCTCGCCCTGCTTGCGGCGGGCATCGTAGTGGTCGAGGATCAGGGCGTGGCGCTCGCCCAGCGCCTCGCGTGCCAGATGGTCGAACACCACGGGCGCATCGGGCAGATAGTCGAACATCGTTTCAAGATGCGAATAGAAGAACGGCAGCCAGTGCTCCATGCCGGCAAATCGCCGGCCCTCGCTGACCGCTGCGTAGAGCGCATCGTCGCGCGACGGCGCGCCGAAGGCCTCGATATAGCTGCGGCGGAACTTGCTGATCGTCTCCGGCGTCAGCGCCACTTCGCTCATCGCCTGAAGCGTCAACGAGTTGCGGCTGCCTGTCGTGCGCTGGCTGGCCACGTCGAAGGCCCGGATCGTTTCCAGCGTGTCGCCAAAGAAGTCGAGCCGCAGCGCGTCTGCCGCACCTGGGGCATAAAGGTCGAGGATGCCGCCGCGCACGGCGAACTCGCCGACGCCGCGCACCGTCGGCACGCGCTCGAAGCCGGCCCGCTCGAGCCGCGCCACCAGCCCGTTCATCTCGACCTGGTTGCCCGGCTTGGCGCGGAATTCCTGCGCTTCGATGGCAGCCGAAGGCGGCACCCGTTGCAGCAGCGCGTTGGCCGTCGTCAGCACGATGGCGCGATGCGGCTCCTTCCGGAGCGCAATCATCGCCGCCAGCGCGTCGAGCCGGCGCGCCGCCGCATCCGAGCCGGGCGAAACGCGGTCGTATGGCAGGCAGTCCCAGGCCGGCAGCTCGAGCACCGGTATATCAGGTGCCACGAATGCCAGCGCCTCGACGATCTGCGGCAGCCGCTGGCCGTCACGCGCGACAAACAGCATCGGCCGGTCGGGCGCCATCTCGGCAGCCGCCACCGCAATCGCGAAAGCCTCGTAACCGTCGGCCACGCCATCGACGATGAACTGTCCGGCGCGGCCCTTGGGCAGGCCGATTGGTTTCAGCAAGCTCATGATTTGACTCAGATTGTGAAGGCGCTGCGCGATGCCACGATCTGGCGGTAGACGTCATGGTCGACGGCCTCGGGCACCTGCACCTCGCCGACGATCCATGACAGCAGGTCCCTGTCGGTGATGTCGAGCAGCGCCTCGTAGAGGTCGAGCTGTTCGTCGTTCAGCCTGTCGATATGGGCATCGGCGAAATTGCCGAGGATCAGGTCCATCTCGCGCATGCCGCGATGCCACGAACGAAACAGCAGCTTGCGCCTGCGCGTATCCAGCCCTTCGCTCGAGCGTGTCGTTCCGGTCATGTCCAAAATCCTCTTATGCCGGGCGCATATAGCGTGGATAGCTGCCCCTGTCAGCCTTTGCCCCGGCAACTCCAGCGCATAAGCTGACATCATGCGCCCATCACTGCTCGATCCCCTGTTCTCACCCATCACCTCGCTTGCCGGCATCGGGCCCAAGGTCGCCGTGCTGATCGAAAAGGTCGTGCCGGCCGATCTGGGTGATCGCGCCGCCCGTACCGGCGACCTGCTGTTCGTCCTGCCCAACAGCGTCATCGACCGCCGCAACCGGCCCGGCATAGCACTTGCCGCCGAAGGCGCCATCGTCACGCTCGACGTACGCATCGATCGTCACCAGCCGGCGCCGCGCGGCAACCGCGCTGCGCCTTACCGGGTCTTTGCCCATGACGACACTGGCGAGATCGCGCTGACTTTCTTCCATGCCCACGCCGCTTACCTAGAGAAGGCGATGCCCGAAGGCGAGAAGGTCATCGTCTCGGGCCGCATGGAGTGGTTCAACGGCCGCCCGTCGATGGTCCACCCCGACCATATCGCCCTTGCCAGCGAGGCCGACAAGCTGCCGCTGGTCGAACCGGTTTATCCGCTCACCGCGGGGCTGTCGTCGAAGGTGCTGCGCCGCGCCATCGGCCAGTCGCTGGAGCGGGTGCCTGTCTTCCCGGAATGGCTCGACGCAGATGTCATGCGCAAGCAGAGCTTCCCGCCCTTCGCGGCAGCGCTCCATCGCGTCCACAACCCCGCCGATCCGATAGACGCCTCGCCCGAAAATGCGGCCTGGCGCCGGCTCGCCTATGACGAATTCCTCGCCGGCCAGGTGTCACTGGCCCTCGTCCGCGCCCGGGTGCGCAAGCTGCACGGTCGGCCGCTCACCGGCGACGGCCGCATTATGGATGCGCTCCGCGAAGCCTTGCCTTATCAGTTGACCGGCTCGCAGCAGGTGGCACTTGCGGAGATCGACGCCGACCTCGCCAGGCCGGAACGCATGCTTCGCCTGCTCCAGGGCGATGTCGGCTCAGGCAAGACAGTCGTGGCCCTGCTCGCCATGGCCCGCGCCGTCGAGGCCGGCGGCCAGGCAGCACTGATGGCGCCGACCGAAATCCTCGCGCGCCAGCATCTCGCCACCATCGCGCCGCTTGCAGAGCGCGTCGGCATGACCGTGGCCGTGCTCACCGGCCGCGAAAAGGGCCGCGAACGCAGCCAGATCCTCGCCGGCCTCGAAAGCGGCGAGATCGACATCGTCATCGGCACGCACGCGCTGTTCCAGGAGACCGTGGTGTTCCGTGACATGGCGCTCGCCGTCATCGACGAACAGCACCGCTTCGGCGTGCACCAGCGGCTTGCCATGAACGCCAAGGGCCAGGCGCCCGACATGCTGGTGATGACCGCCACCCCCATCCCGCGCACCCTGGTGCTCACCGCCTTCGGCGACATGGATGTTTCGCGCCTGACCGAAAAACCGGCCGGCCGCCAGCCGATCAAGACAGTTACCCTGCCACTCGAGCGTATCGACGAACTCGTCGGTCGCATCCGCGACGCGGTCGCCGAGGGCCAGAAGATTTACTGGATATGCCCGTTGGTCGAGGAATCCGAAGAGATCAAGCTGATGTCGGCGGAAGATCGTTTCGCCTCGCTGCAGCCGGTCTTCGGCGACCGCATCGGCCTCGTTCACGGCCGCATGAAGGGTGCCGAGAAGGACGAGGCGATGCGCGCTTTCAAGGAAGGCGAAACACGCGTGCTGATCGCCACCACCGTCATCGAGGTCGGGGTCGACGTGCCCGACGCCACCATCATTGTCATCGAGCATGCCGAGCGCTTTGGTCTCGCCCAGCTCCATCAGTTGCGCGGGCGCGTCGGTCGCGGCTCGAAGCCGTCATCCTGCGTGCTGCTCTACAAGGACCCGCTCGGCGAGACCGCCAAGCGCCGCCTGTCGGTCATGCGCGACACCGAGGACGGCTTCCTCATCGCCGAGGAAGACCTCAAGCTGCGCGGCGAAGGCGAATTGCTCGGCACACGCCAGTCCGGCACGCCGGGCTTCCAGGTCGCCCGTATCGAGGCCCACGCCGACCTTCTGGAAATTGCCCGCGACGACGCCCGGTTGATCCTTGCGCGTGACCCCGAACTGATGTCGCCGCGGGGCGAGGCGCTGCGGCTGCTGCTCTATTTGTTCGGCCGCGACGAGGCAGTCAGGCTGCTGAGGGCAGGCTGAGGCAGTACGCCGACAGGCGGGTTGCCCATCGGTCCTTCGATCGGCACGCCATTCGCCGTGATTCTGCTCTTCGTCTCCGGCGCCACCAGCCCCGCCGAAACGATCAGCTTGGCGCCGTCCTCGATGCTCATGTCGAGCAGCACGACCTCAGATCGCGGCACATACATCAGGAACCCGGTCGTCGGGTTCGGCGTGCACGGCATGAACACCGCCATCAGCGGATCGCCCTCCTGGTCCAGCTTTTCGTTGATCTCGCTGCGTTTGTCGGCGGCGATGAAGACGATGGACCACACGCCCTTGCGCGGATATTCGACCATGCCGACGGTGCGGAACATCTCGTTCTTGTCGGAAAGTGCGGTCTCGAACAGCTGCTTCAGCGCCTTGTAGAGCCCGCGTACCAGCGGCATCCTATTCAGCAGCCGCTCGCCGAAGGCAACGATCGCACGGCCGATGAAATTGGCGGTCAGGAAGCCGATCAGCGTGATCAGCACGAGGGCGACGATCAGGCCAAAGCCCGGCACCTGGATTGTCAGGTAGTTGTCCGGATTGTACTTCGCCGGAATGTACGGCTTGACCCAGGAATCGACCCAGCCGATGAACGACCAGACGATATAGATGGTCAGCACCAGCGGCGCGCAAACGACGAAGCCGGTGAGGAAATAGTTCCTTAGCCGGGTCATGCCCGAGGTCTTGTGGGTATCTGACATTCCGCAGCGCCGCCCTCTTTGCAGCGCAACATTAGTCAACCACGCGGTGCATTGGAACAGCGATCTTCGTAGGGGGCGTAAGCCTAGGCCGCAGCTTCCATCGGCTCGATCTTTTCAAGCTCGGGGGCCAGTTTGAGCGCTTCCGTCTCGAGCTCATAGGATTGCTGGAAGTTCATCCAGAATTCGGGTGTCGTGTTGAAATACCGGGCAAGGCGAAGCGCCGTATCGGGCGTGATCCCGATCTCCTCCTTGGCGATGCGTTCGATGCGCGTGCGTGGCAGATTGAGCTTCGTCGCCAGCGTGCCGGCCCTCATGCCCAAAGGCAGCAGATATTCCTCGCGCAGAAACTCACCGGGATGGACGGGACGTGCAAATTTCAACGCCATGTCTGCCTCCGTATTCAATGGTAATCGACAATCTCGACATCTTCAGCGCCAGCTTTCGTCCATCGGAAGCAAATGCGCCACTGATCGTTGATCCGAATTGAGTGCTGGCCGGCTCGGTTGCCCTTCAACGCCTCCAGGTGATTTCCGGGCGGCGACCGAAGATCGCTCAACTCGACGGCATTGGCCACGGCGCGCAAACGTCGCTCACCTCTGGCGACAAGATCCGCCGGAAAACCTTTCGGCGCCTCGCCGGCGGCAACCGCTTCGACGGCCTTGCCTTTGAACGAAACGATCATATGCCCGCCCTACGTTCTGTATCATATACTGATACGGAACGTAGAGCAAGCGACGCGTATCATTGATTGATACAGATACCTTGCCGGCCCCGCCTACTCCACAGTCACCGATTTCGCCAGGTTGCGCGGCTGGTCGACGTCGGTCCCCATGAACACGGCGGTGAAATAGGCCAGCATCTGGATCGGCAGCGCGTAGATGATCGGTGCGATGAATTCAGGCACGTCGGGCAGCACGATGGTTTCAAGCGTCTTCACCGTCGCCTGCGCCGCACCCTTCTTGTCGGTGATCAGGATGATCTTGCCGCCGCGCGCCGCCACTTCCTGCATGTTCGAAACCGTCTTCTCGAAGATGCGGTCATGCGGCGCAATGACGATGACCGGCATGTTCTCGTCGATCAGCGCGATCGGGCCGTGCTTCAGTTCGCCGGCGGCATAACCCTCGGCGTGAATGTAGGAGATTTCCTTGAGCTTCAGCGCGCCTTCCATGGCGAGCGGGAAATTGGTGTCGCGGCCGAGGTAAAGCACGTGCTTGTATGACGACAGCTCGCGCGCCACCTTCTCGATCTGCTTGTCGAGCTTGAGCACCTGGGCGGCATAGCGCGGCGTCTCCGAAAGGCTGCGCACCAGCGCCTTTTCTTCATCCGCGGTGATCGTGCCGCGCTGCGAGGCCGCCCGAATGGTCAGCGCCGCCAGCACCGAAAGCTGGCAGGTGAAGGCCTTGGTCGAGGCGACACCGATCTCCGGCCCGGCCAGCGTCGGCAGCGTCACGTCGGATTCGCGCGCGATCGTTGATTCGCGCACATTGACGATGGCGCCTATCGGCACGCCCGCCTTGCGGCAGTAGCGCAGCGAAGCCAGCGTATCGGCGGTTTCGCCCGACTGCGACACGAAGAACGCCGCACTTTTCTTCGAGATCGGCATCTCGCGATAGCGGAATTCCGAGGCGACATCGATGTCGACCGGCAGCCGCGCGTGGCGCTCGAACCAGTATTTGCCGACCAAGCCGGCGAGATAGGCCGTACCGCAAGCCGATACAGCCAGGCGGTCGATGTCGGCGAAACTGAACGGCAGGTCGAGCGGCTTCGACGTCCCTTGCGTGAAGTCGAGATAATGCGCCAGCGTGTGCGAGATCACCTCGGGCTGCTCATGGATTTCCTTTTCCATGAAGTGGCGGTGGTTGCCCTTGTCGACGAGATAGCTCGAGCCGACCGACTGGCGCCGCTGGCGCTCAACCGGGGTCCCGTCCATGTCGTAGATCTGGAACTGGCTGCGGCGCACCACCGCCCAGTCGCCGTCCTCGAGATAGGTCACCGAGTTGGTGAAGGGCGCCAGCGCAATCGCGTCCGACCCCAGGAACATCTCGCCCTCGCCATGGCCGATTGCCAGCGGCGGGCCATTACGGGCGCCGACGATCAGGTCTTCGTCGCCCTGGAACATGATGGCCAGTGCGAAGGCGCCGTGAAGACGCTTGAGCGAGGCGTGGGCGGCTTCGATCGGCTGGGTGCCGCGCGCCAATTCGCGCGCGATCAGGTGTGCCACCACCTCGGTGTCGGTCTGCGAGGTGAATTCGTAGCCGTCGGCCGTAAGCTCCTGGCGCAGTTCGGCAAAATTCTCGATGATGCCGTTGTGGACGATCGCCACGCCGTTGGAGAAATGCGGGTGCGCATTGGTCTCGTTGGGCACGCCGTGGGTGGCCCAGCGCGTATGGCCGATGCCGATGTTGCCGCCCAGCGGCTCGGCCTTCAGCCGGCGCTCGAGATTGATGAGCTTGCCCTCGGCGCGACGACGCGCGAGTTCGCCATTCTCGATCGTGGCGACGCCGGCCGAGTCATAGCCGCGATACTCGAGCCGCTTCAGCGCATCGACGATCAGCGGCGCAACCGGCGTCTGGCCGACGATTCCAACGATTCCGCACATGATTTTGCCCCGTCCAATCCCTCAAAACCCTGTCGGCCTTTTAGGCAGCGCAACTGCCAAGCGGAAGTCACATTCCGTTTCGCAACGTATCAGCCATCCAGCCCTTCAGGATGGGCAATCGTCGCACGGTAGGATTGAAATGCGGTTACTTCACGCCCGCCTTCTTCGCGGCCGCCGCCGAAGCAAAGCGCTCGCGCAATTCCTTGCCCTTGCCCGGCAGCGTCTTCTGGCGCGCGCGTCCGAAGGCCAGTGCATCTCCGGGGACTTCTTCCGTAATGACGCTGCCCGACGCGACATAGGCGCCGGCGCCGATTACGATTGGGGCGACCAGCGAAGAATTCGAGCCGATGAAGGCGCCCGCGCCGATGTCGGTGAAGAACTTGGAGTAGCCGTCATAGTTGCAGGTGATCGTGCCCGCACCGATGTTGGCGCCGGCGCCGACCCGCGCATCGCCGATATAGGTCAGATGGTTGACCTTGGCGCCCTTTTCCACCGTCGCCTTCTTGACCTCGCAGAAATTGCCGACCTTGGCCTTTTCATGCAGGTCTGCGCCCGGCCTCAGCCGCGCGAAAGGCCCGACCTCGGCGCGCGGGCCGACGTTGCTGCCTTCAAGATGGCTGAAGGCGTGGATGGTGGCCCCGCCAGCGATCTTCACGCCGGGGCCGAACCAGACGTTCGGCTCGACCAGCACATCGGAGCCGATCTCCGTGTCGTGCGAAAAATAGACGGTTTCGGGCGCGATCAGTGTCGCACCTTCCAGCATTGCCTGCCGGCGGCGCCGCTTCTGCCAGATAGCTTCGGCCTCGGCCAGTTCGGCGCGGTTGTTGATACCGAGCACGCTGTCGAAGCTCGCCTCGGTGGCCACGACCTTGAGCCCTGCCTTGTCGGCGATCTCGACGATGTCGGTGAGGTAGAATTCGCCCTTGGCGTTGGCGTTGCCGACCTGGTCGAGCAGCTTCAGCGCATGCGCGCCGGCAACGGCCATCAGTCCGGCATTGCAGAACCCGATCTTGCGTTCTTCCTCGCTGCAGTCCTTGTCCTCGCGGATCGCCACCAGCCTGCCGTCCTTTTCGAGCAGGCGGCCATAGCCTGCCGGGTTCGGCGGACGGAAGCCGATGACCACGACCGCGGCACCATCGGCGAGCTTTTGCCGCGCTGTCGCCAGCGATTCGGCCTCGACCAGCGGCGTATCGCCGAACATCACCAGCACATCGTCATGGCCGCGTGCGATCGCAGCGCGAGCCGCCAGCACCGCATGCGCGGTGCCCAGGCGTTCGGTCTGGACGAAAACCTCGGCCCCTGGCGCAAATCTCTCTGCCGCCGCCTTCACCTCGTCGCCGCCATGGCCAACGACCAGCGCCAACCCGTCGGCACCTGCGGCCTCGGCCGTCCGCGCGACATGCGCCACCATCGGCAGCCCGGCGATCTGGTGCAGCACCTTGGGGCTAGTGCTCTTCATCCGGGTGCCCTCGCCGGCGGCAAGGATGATCGACAGGCAGGTTCTCGAGGTCATGGCGGCGTCCGGATTGGAAGAAGGCGGCTGGAATCGGCCACCTTTCTAGCATTGCTGGCAATCGCCTCCAATGCACACCGATTTCGACGGTTTGAAGGATCAGCCGAGCTGGCCAAGCACCGGAAAGCGTTCCAGAAGCCAGTAGGATGCCGTCTGGATGCCGCCGGTCAGGAACAGCACGCCGGCCACGACCAGAAGCCCGCCGATCACCTTTTCGACCTTGCCGAGATGCACACGGAATTTGCTGAGGAAGCGCATGAAGGCACCCGAGAACATCGCCGCGATCAGGAACGGAATGCCCAGGCCGAGCGAGTAGACGGCGAGCAGAGCCGCGCCCTCGCCCACCGTTTCGCGGCCGCCGGCCAGCGTCAGGATCGGCCCCAGCACCGGCCCGATGCAGGGAGTCCAGCCGAAAGCGAAGGCGAGGCCCATGAGATAGGCGGCCAAATTGCTCGCCGGCTTGCCCCGCGACTGGAAGCGCGCCTCGCGCGACATGAATGGGATGCGCAATATGCCGAGGAAATTGAGACCCATCAGGATGATCAGCACGCCCGCCGCCATGGCAAGCGGCTCCTGCCAGGTGCGCAGCAACTGCCCGATGGTCGAGGCGCCGGCGCCAAGCGCCACGAACACCGTCGTGAAGCCGAGGACGAAGGAACCTGACGCCGCAAGCAGTGCGCCGCGCGCCCGCGAAACCGTTGCCACGCCGCCATCGGCCTTGAAATCGTCGACCGAAACGCCGGCCATGTAGCAGAGATAGGGCGGCACTAGCGGCAAGACGCAGGGCGACAGGAACGACAGGGCGCCTGCCCCCAATGCGCTGAGATAACCGATGTCCAGTACCATGCCATGCTGCTCCGCGGATCTTCCGGCGCCGCATATAGCGGGCCGTCGTGCTCCGCACCAATCACCATTCCGTGGCAAGTCGTCGCCGAGCGGCAAGAACCCTCCGGCGACGCATCGCATCGGTCAATCGATCATTCGTGGATGGTGTATTCGCCCAGCTCGCAGAGATTCTGGGTGTCTTCGGTGGTGTCGAGGTCGGAACTTTCCTCGAACTCGAAGCGCATGTCGTACTCGCAGGTGCGGCGGCCATCGGCGATGGTGATGCTCATGCTCTCGCCCGGGGCAAGCGTGTCACGGCCGAAAATGTCGTCTTCCCACTGGTCGACGCCCACCGGCGAGGCATAGAAATTCGTCAGCACCGACGACGTGCCGTTCTTGAGCGAAAACACCAGATCTTCGGCCTGGGCCATGGCGGGAAGAGCCGATACGGCGAGAACGGAGGCAACGGCAAGTTTTAAAAGGCTATGCATAAATGTATGTCCATATCGATGGGCAGCCCGGTATTGGGCGCCATGCTCTAGCAGCGGCATATGCGCCCAGCAATATCGTCGCCGGGCAATATTCCGTCGCCAGGGCGACCGCCGGAGCCTGTCCTGGACGGAACATTTAACAGGCTGTTTGCAGCGGTGTTTTTCCGGTTGACCCGACCCGGCACTCTCCCTATGTTCCGCCGCAATTTCCGGGTCGCCTCGCGGCCTTCGGGAGCGCGTAGCTCAGCCGGTAGAGCAACTGACTTTTAATCAGTAGGTCCAGGGTTCGAATCCCTGCGCGCTCACCATCGCCAAACCCTTACAGCACAAGGCTTTCAGCGTTTTCGCCCAACGTGAACAGAGGCGGAACGTGCGAGAAAAGCGAGAACCCGTGCGAGATAATTTTCTCGCACGGCGTTTCCGGCCTGTTCACCTGGCGAGTAGTCTGAAGAGCTGCGACACGTCCTTGCCGGCGGCCGAGATCTTGTCGTGCAGGCAGTAGCCGATCGTCACGGCGGCGTGCCGCAACAGCTCGTGCTGGTGGTCCTCGACGTTCTCACTGATGAAGATCAATGCCGAAATCAGGTGATCGACCTCGGCAAGCTGCTGGTCTATGCGGCCCGCAATGGGCTCGATGCGATGCATAATCCCGATCCCTCATGGTGTGGCGCTTTCCCAATGGCAGCCGTCTTCTGCGGCCTGGTTGGAGCGTCACCCGCAGGTTGCCGTTGCGTCAACATGGATTGGCGATGTCTGAAATTTGTACGGGCAGCGCTGTGGAAAGCAGGCAGTTCCATACAATCGCTAACGCGATTTCAACGCCTCGGCCGGCACCTTGGCGCCATCGGCGCCCTCTTTGGCCTGTTCGCGGATCCGGCGGCCATAGACGATGAAGCGATTTTCCTGCCAGTTGCCGCAGCCGAGGCAGCGCAGCTTGTTGTCGACGAAGCGCAGGAAGCGTTCCTCACCCCAACGCGCCTGCACCCGCATGCGGTCGATCGGCCCGGTGCGCCGGCACAGAAAGCAGCGGCCGCCCAGGATGTATTCGGGCGGGATGTCGGAAAAGCGGATGGCGTAATAGGCTTTGCCCGGCGCGACAACATATAGGACCATGTTCCTAGTATGTTCTCACTGCGCCGGCGGTCAAGGTGTGAGGCTGCGCCCCCGCGTCCAGAAGACTTCACCATTGCCGCGACAGACATGGCATTTGAACTCGTAGCCCCATATGCGGCTGGCATAGTCGTAAAGCGCGCCGTGCGGACTGGCAGGGCCGGCCGGCGAAAGGATCACCTTGGCGCTAGCAATGTTGGTCAACGGATGCACCTGGTCGCGACAACACCGATAGAAGCCGTCACCCTTGCAGTGTCGGCAAGCGCGGATCAGGAAGCGGCTCATAGCCCGAACTCCGTTTCGCCGTCAGCGTCGTACCAGTCGACCATCTTCTTGATCGCCGAGTCGGCCATTTCGGGGTGGCGCGCCAGATAGTGCTTGAGGATCCGCGTCGCGCTTTCGGGCGTGTGGCCGGTGATGGAAATGATCTCCGGTATGGTGGCGCCAGAAAGCGCCATCCACGTCACGGCGGTGTCGCGGAAGTCACCTTCCTGCAGCGGCTGCAGGCCGGTTTCGGGGTCGCCCAGCAGCGACGGGCACGGCTTGACGATCCAGACAACCGGCGGCTCGCTGTTGCGGCCTTCGGCCCGCCACCTGGCCTGCAGCTTCTCGGTGGCCGCCTCGTCCATGATGCCCTTGGCGGCGATCGCGCGCAGCTCGGCATAACGCTTGCGGTAGCGGTCGCCGTCGTCGGGGAAAGGCTGCCACAGCTGTTCGTCGAGGATGACGCGCGGATTGACGATGCCGGCCCCCTGGCGCCGCTTCTGGCTGGCTTCCATGCGCTGCTCGAGTTCGGGCGCCTGCATGACGGAAACGATGGCGCCGGTCTTGGCCTGGCGGAAGATACGCCGCTTGTTGAGCAGGCCCTTGTCGACCATCTGCAGGCGGTCGCCTTGGCGCTGGCCGGTCCAGACGCCGAGGATCACCATGTCGGCCATTTCGGGCCATTTCAGATGATCGGCCACGGCGACCAGCGTTTCGATCTCGATGCGGCGGCCGAAGCGCACGCGCGGCGGCGGCGTGACCATGCCCAGCCCCTTGGCCGGGTTGACGCCCTGGTTGGAAGCGAAGCTGAACTTGCCGCGCTTGCGGCCCCAGCTGAGCGCGATCGACAGCGTTGCGATCGATCCGCGCGCCTGCGACAGGCCGTAGGCTGAAACCAGCTCCTCATAGAGCCCGAACAGGATCGGCTGGTCGAGCGCGTCGACCGGCGAAGCCCATAGCGAGGGGTCGTGACGCTCGATGATGCCGAGCTTCTGCTTGAAGTCGACGATCGACTTGGGCGCATAGATGACCTTGGCGGCGCGCTGTCGGCGCTGCTCGGCCTCGTCCTTGGGCTGGTTGAACTTGGGCGAGCGTTTCCAGTCTTCGAACAGATCGCCCAGGCTATAAACGGCCGCCTTGCGCCCGGCAGGTGCTGCGCGCATGGCGGCCGGCTTCTCGGCCTCGGCCTCTTTCGCGGCCTGCTTATGGCTTTTGACGAAGGCTTCCGACCAGTCGACCGTCTCACCGCGGCTGAACCAGCGGCCGGCGTTGCGATCGCCAGGCACAAGATCGGTGGCACGCCACTTCGCCGGCGCCGGATCCGGCCAGCGCAGATCGGTGTCCTTGTAGCCGGCGGCGCGCAGCTCGGGCCCCGGCTTGAAGCGCGGGCGGCCGTCACGAAAGGCAACGTGAGGATGCGGCGAGATCTTCGGCATGGGTGGCTCCCTGTCGGCGGCCAAGGTGAATCGAAAGCGGCCGGCTGTCAAAAAGAGACCCGGCAGGTACACGAGCGGGGGATCGCTCATCCTGCCGGGCCAGCTTGCTCCCCACACAACCAGTACAGGCGGGGAGAATGGACGCCGGCGGGCGGAATTGGAGGGGAACCGCCCGCCGGCTGGGCCGCATCCGGGGGGGTGATGCGGCCTGAAGGGTCAGAAGAAGAAGTCGTCGGGATCGTCGTTGGCGTCGATCTCGTCGAAGTCGTAGTCGAAGGGCACGCTTGCCACCGCCGGTGCTGCCGGCGATGATGCGGCATGATGTGGTTTTGGCCGCCCGTGCCGGTGAAAGTGCTCGCGAACCCGGGCCACACCTATGACGTCAAGGCTGTCGAGGTCTGCATCGAGCAGCTGGAGACCTGGCCGAAGCGCACGGCCAAGTGGCGCAAGGCCTACAAGACCTGTTTCGATGCGCTCGAAGGCATGGCCACGGCCGCCGACGCCCGCAAGACATTCGAGGCAGCGGCGATCGAGGCCGGCGTGCTGCGACAAAGGTAGCGCGCTCAAAGCTCACCCCCTTGCGCGCCGCTAGGGGCGGCGAGAGCGGCGCGCAAGCCGGCCATGATGCGCGCCTTCGAGGAATCTAGAGCGGCCTGCAGGTGCGGGCTATCAGACGTGAACTTGCCGTCGCCCATACTGGCGCCCAGCGCAAAAGCACTCGCCATCTCCTCCGTCACGCGCTGTGTCTGCTCCTCCGTCACTCCTGCTGAAGTGGTGGCGAGGTAAGCGTCGACAGCCGAATCCGCCCGCACAAGCGGGAACACCGCACCGCCGAAACCAGTCGCGAGATCTCGCGCTTCCTTTTCGTCATGGACGAGCCGGCGCAGCTCCGCGCCGAGCACAAGCCAACCCTCAATCGTCATTGCGGACCTCGAAACCGAACAGCCGCGGGCGCGGCAGGGCATAAATGACGGTGCCGACGGCGATCCCGATCAGGAACGCAATGCTGCCGGCGGCGCAGAGCATCAGGACAAGCGGCCAGCTCATGAGCGCACCGCCAGGGCGAGAAAGGCCAGCATGACGCCGGCGTGAAGAAGGATCGGCAGCCAGGTCATGCGGCTTTCCCTTCCCGTTCTAGCTCGGCCAGCTTGTTGCGCCCGGCTTGCGTAATGACCCGGCGCTGACCGCCACGCGTTTTGCGGCCTGCTTCCGCGAGAAAGCCATGGTTCCAGACCAATCGGGAGACGATGGCCCCGCCGTGGTAATCCCAGCACCTGCCGGGATTGATCCAGCCGGCGGCGGTCCAGCAGAGGCCGCCCTGGTCGTCGGCGGCAGCGGCCGCCTTGAGTGCTGCCACCATCTTCGGCGTCATGCCCGCCTCCTTTCGGCGCGGGCCTGCATGACGATGTGCAGGTTCTTGCCCTGCCCGGTCAGCACCGGGCATGGCTGGCGGCCGGTGATGTCGATGCGGATCAGGCCGAGGCCCCGCAGCGAGTTGACGACGTCGAGACTGACGCCCGCCGGCGCCTTGCCGTAGCCGTTGAGGCGGCGGTAAAGGCGGTGATCGTGGATGAGGCGCAGGCCGCGCTTTTGCTGCGGCGACAGCTGCTGTGGAAGGATCATGCTCACGGCTTTGCTCCGTAACGGTTGCGAAGCGAGGCGTTGGCGGCCGCGACCATGTCGGGCAACGCTCCCTCGTTCTGGTTGGCGGGCATCGGCATGGGCATCTGCCCGCCGGAACGCAGCCACGACTCGACAGCCCGGCGCGGGAACGTCCACGTGCCGGGGATACGGCGCGGGAAGCCGTAGAGCTGATGCTGGCGCAGCCAGTTGCGCATGACCCAGCCGACCGTGCGCCCAAGGGCGGCGGCGACCTCTTCAATGCCTGCTGTCTCGTTGCTGAGCATGTTGCGACCCGCGTTGTGATTTGCGGATCACAATAAGCAAGTACGCTTATTTTGCAAGTAGCACGCTTAGAGGAGTGTGCGCGCGCTGAATGATGCTCGGTACGAGGGAAAATGTCCTATGCGCGATTCGAGCTTTGCCGTCTGATCGTTGCGCGCAATCTGTCGCCCTGTGGCGGCGCTCCATTGCGCGCAATTTGTCCGCCGCGATGCGGCAAGGCGTTGCGCGCAATTCGTCAACCGCGCACGCGGTAGGCGTTGCGCGCAATCTGTCAAGCAAGCCGCCACGACGCGTTGCGCGCAATTTGTAAAGGGAGGTTTCGGGGAGTTAGTGGCGCGGACGAATGACGCCGCATTCCACGCCGAGGATGACGACACGTTCGTCATCGACCTGCTCGGGCTTCGAGGCGCCGATCTTGGCGGAATGGGTCATGATGAACGGCGGGTCGAACCGCCGCATAACGGCCTCGGTCTTGCCGGTGGCCAGATCCGTGAGCTGGGCAATGACAACGTCGCCAGCCTTGGGACGCAGGTTCTGGTCGACCAAAACCACATCGCCAGGGAGGATGCCGAGCAGGTCGAGCGCCCAGCTCTTCATCAGCCATGGCTCGACGCCATTGCGGTTGCCACGATGCGCATCGATGGCGGCAATCACCCAATCCGGCAGGCGCTCATCCTGGTTGGCATCATAAGGAACGGCCTCGCTCTGGCCGAAGCCAGGCAGCCGGCGCTGGCCGGGAAAAACATTCTTGGGAATGCCGGTATAGGCCGAGATCGCGTCAAGCGAGCGATCGGTGATCGTGAGCTTGCCGGACCTGTCATTGATGTAGCGCGTGACCGTCGAAGCGGCGAGCTTCGAGTTCAACGCCAGATCCGACAAGGACAGGTTCATGTACCGGGCAACGGCCCGGATCCATTCCTTAGTATCGTGCTGCTCGCTCATGACGCGCACGATAGGATGTGAACTCGCTACTACTCGCACGCAAACACGCCTTGCATAATCAGCGTACTCGCTTATCACGGTAAGCAAGATAACGGCAAGGTGATTCGCGTGTTGGGATTTGAAGACATCGAGCTTCGGCGAGACGCCGCGCGCATCGAGCAAAAAGAACTCTGCGAGCGCGCCGGTGTTCATCTGCAGACCTACTCCCGCCTCAAGAACAGGCCGGGGAGCCTCGGAGCAACCACGCGCACCCTCAAGAAACTGAAATCCGCGCTCGACGAACTGATCGGCGAGCGGGTGCAGGCGCTCATCAGCGAAGGGGCAAGCGATGGAAAGTCCAATTGAACACGCCCGGGCGGCACGGTTTGCCGCGGCCAGGGTGGCGGAAGCCATGCAGGACATACTGCGGGCCGAGGCCAGCGCCCTACCCGTACACTGGAAGCTGGCCGCCGGCCATGACGCGTTGATGAGCAGCGTTTCGCACCTGGCGATGAACTGCCACCGCACCAGCACGCGCCTATTCACCGGAGCGCCATTTCGCGTGAACCGCCTGCGCTCGCTGTCGGGTGCTCACGGGGCGCAGCGGGCATGAAATCGATCACCGTCGCCGTCGACGTGGCCAATCTCGCGGCGGGAGCCGGCCCGCGCGGCCATTTCCGCCGCGTTGTCGGCCTGCTCGACGATCGGCAGACGGTGGCGATCGCCACGATGGTTTCCGGCCAGGCAGTGGCCGAACACGAACTTTCGTTCCGGCTCGACGATGGCTTGCGCCTCGCCGAGGCAGTGCTTGCCGGCGACCGGCGAGCGATGACCCAGCCGGGCCTTGCCCGGACACTTTCAGCCACGGCCGCGCTTTTGTTCCGCGTCTCGCATGCCGCCGGGGCCTTCCAGACAATCGAGGGGTTTGATGGAGACGCTGAATATCGCGGCGATCGAGGCCAAGAGACGGGCGATGAACATTCCCAAGACTAGGCTTTGCGCCGTCGCCGGCGTCGGCCGCCGCACTTACGACTACATGCACAACGGCACGACCGCGCCGCAGGCGGCAACACTTGGCCGCCTGCAAACCGCGCTCGACCGCTTGCGGCGCGGCGTGGGTGGCGAGGCCTACGGCCTGGCGCCGCATGCCGTCTACAAGTCCTGCATGGTAGTGGCTGCGTCCTACATGCAGGCCAATGCCACAGCCGCCCTCGATGCCGATCCCGGCCGGCGGGCAACGGCAAACCCGGAATGGCAGCGCGCCGCCGAGGTTCGCCGCGTCGGCTATTTCATCGCCAACCAGTTTCTCGGCTTCAAGATCTCCGACCTCGCCCGCGCCGCCGGCGTGACGAAACAGGCCGTTTCCACGGCCGTTCGCGAACTCGAATGGGAGCGCGACCGCGAGGGAGGCAACAACGGGCAGCTCGATCGGCTGCTTTCCAAGCTGGAAGAGGATTTCAGATGACCAAGCACAGCAGCCAGGACGAGATCTCGGAAACCAGCCAGACGGTGGCCGCCGGCCAGCTGCTTGCCGACGTCTATTGGCTCGAAAACGAAGACCCCGAAATCAAGATCATCGACGTGTGGATCTGCAAGCTACGCAAGAAGCTGCTGCCGCTCGGCGTCAAGATTGAAACGGTGTGGGGGCGCGGCTACCGCCTGTTGCCGGTTGCCTCCCAAAAGGAGGCAGCATGAGCATGATTAACAAGGACATTGGACAAAAGCCGGTCTTGGAGTGGGTCGACGTTGGCTTGATCGACGTCGACGGGAACTACCAGCGCGAGATCAAGCCGCATCTGGTCGACAAGATCCTGCGCGGCTTCTCCTGGTCTAAGTTCGGCGCAATTGTCCTCTCGCGACAGGAAGGCGGTCGCTTCGCCGTGGTCGAAGGCCAGCATCGGTGGAAAGCCGCGTGCATGCATCCGTCCGTAACCGACGTGCCAGCCGTAATCGTCACGCATGACGGGACGAAAAGCGAGGCGGAAAGCTTTCTGGCCATCAACCGCGACCGCATGGCGGTCACCTCCGTTGAACAATACTGGGCGGGATTGACCGCAGGCGATGACACCGCCATTGCGATTTCCAACGTCCTGCAAGCTTCCGGCTGCGATGTCGTGCCGGCGCAAGGCCATTACCGGCCAAATCTGACCAATTCGATCAGTGCGATCGACCGTTGCCTAAAACGCTATGGTGCTGGCGCAACCCGTCGCGCTCTGATGGTTATCCGCGCGGCCTGGCCGGATGATGCAAAGGCCCTCCGTGGCACGCTCATCACGGCATTGGCCCGGATCATCCGGTCAAACGAAAAGACCATTGCGGAGTCCGAGCTGGTCGCGGCCATCAGGCCGCAAAGCATCGCCAAGCTGACCGCCCATGCTGAGGCGTTTCGGAAGCTCTCAGGCGGCTCGGCCGAGACGGCGCTTTCCAAGGCCATCACCGAACTCTACAACAAGGGCAAGCGCACCAATCTCATCTACATCGGTGAGCAGCGCGCATGAACGCCCGCACGCACTCGACGGCCGTCATGGCGCGGCGGGTCGAGCCCGCCGACAGCCTCGATTTCTTTCCGACGCCGCCATGGGCGACACGGGCGTTTTGCGAGCACGTGTTGCAGCGCATCTGGTTCGGGCCGACGCCCTTCGACTGTACCGTCGAGGATCCCGCTTGCGGCGAAGGCCACATGGCGCTGGCGCTGGCCGAGTATTTCACCGAGGCGCGGGCCAGCGACATTTTTGGCTATGGCTATGGCGCCGTGCAGGACTTCCTGCACCCCGATCATCGGCCGACCGGCGTCGACTGGTTCATCACCAATCCGCCTTTCAACCTGGCGCTCGACTTCGTCGAAAAGGCGCTGACCTTTGCCCGCCGTGGCGTGGCGATGCTGGTGCGGACGCAATTCCAGGAAGGCGAAGAGCGCTTCGAGCGGCTGTTTTCGCGGCGGCCGCCGCAGTGGATCGCCCAGCATGTCGAGCGGGTGCCGATGCATCGCGGCCGCTGGGTGGTGAATGGCACCTCGGCGACGGCTTATCAGTGGCTCATCTGGTTCAAGCACCCGGCGCATCGCGACATCGAGGTCGGCACCCGCTTCATGTGGATCCCGAAGAGCCGGCGCACGTGGTCGCGGCATGACGACTGGCTGCGCTTCGGCGGCTGCTGGGATCTGCCGAAAGAGCACAAGGCGCTGCAGCTGCAGGACCGTCGCTATCTCGCGCCAGCGCTGACGCTGGCCGAGGTGCGGGCGGAGATGCAGGGGGCGCTGCTGTGATCCTGCCCCGTCTCGCTCTTTCTGTCCGCCAGCCGTGGGCTCATGCACTCGCCATGGGCTGGAAGGACATCGAAAACCGCAGCTGGCGGCAGCCTAACCCCGGCCTGAAGTTTCGCGGGCGCTTCGCAATCCACGCCTCGCTCGGCATGACGCGCTACGAATATGAGGACGCCGCCGAAACGTTTGCACATCTCGGCTATGCCTGCCCTGCCCCGGCCGATCTGCTGCGCGGCGGCATCGTCGGTGTCGCCACGGTTGCCGACATCGTCAAGACCTCAGACAGCCCATGGTTCTGCGGCCCGCGCGGGCTGGTGATCGTCGAGGCCGAGCCGGTCGCGTTCGTTCGCTGCGGCGGACAGCTCGGCTTCTTCCAATGGCACCCCGACCAGATCGCCGACGCGCCTGTGCCCGCAAAATGGATGTTGCCACGCCCGGCGCCGACCGCCGATCCGCAGGGAACGCTGCTATGAAAGGCGACCTCGACCTGATCAAGGGCCAGCTGCAGGACCGCGTGCGCGAGGTTTGCGAGCGGCTGTTGCCCGACGGCAAGGAAGAAAGCGGCCAGTGGGTCAGCTTCAACCCGATCGAGGGCGATTACCTGCCCGGCCGCCTGCCCGCGCTGAAGATCCGCATGCGCGGCGGCGTCGTCGGCGCCTGGAAGGATTGGCGCTGCGGCGAGTCCGGCGACGTCATCAAGCTCGTGTCCTACCTCAACCGCACCGACACGACCGGCGCCCTGGTGTGGGCCCGCGACTTCCTCGGCCTGCGCACCATGACGCGCGCCGACCGCGAGAACATGCGGCGCGTCGAGGCGCAGCGAAAAGAGAAGCGCGAGCGCGATGACCAGGCGGCGCGGATCCGCAAGCTGAAAGCCGCCAACCGGCTTTACGTCGAGCACACGGCGCCGATCGGCGCCGGCTCGCCGGCAGAGCACCGCGCGCGGGCCTATTTCGCGGCACGTTGCGCGCCGCTCGACCAGGTCGTCAACCTCAACCTCGAGACGTTCCGGTTTGCTGCGGCAACGGAATGGTGGAAGGGCGCCAAGTGGTCGAATGAGGGGAACCGCAAGTTCAAGAGCGAGCCCGGGCCCGCCTTCCCCGCGATCCATAGCGCCATGCGCGTCTGGAACGGCGAAATCACCGCCTGCCACGTGACCTTTCTCGATCTGCTCAAGCCCAAGAAAGCGCCTGTCGAACCGGCGAAGCTGATGTTCGGCGAGGCGCTGGGCGCGGTCATCGAGATCTCGACCGGGCCGACCGGGCAGCCTTTCTGGCGCGCTGAAGAAGCCGTGCCGCTGATCATCGCCGAGGGCATCGAGACCGCGCTTTCCTTTGCCGTCACCCTGCCCGAAGCCCGCGTATGGGCCGGCGGCAGCCTGGCCGGCATCGGCAACGCCCCGGTCAACCTGCCGTGCGTGTCGTGGGTGCTGTTCGCCCGCGACAACAACGTCGGCAATCCCCAGGCCCAGAAGCAATTCGAGCAGGCACTCGGCCGGCTTGAGGCGAGCGGCAAGCGCGTCGTCGTGGAAGCCAGCCACGTCGGCGACGATTTCAACGACCTGGCTCAAGGAGAAGAGTGACATGAAAGAGAGGGTTAAAAAGCCCGGCTACATGCTCCGCGCCGTAATGGCCTGGTGCATTTTCAATACGATCCTGTTCGTGACGCTCGGCATACTCGTTTATCTGCTGACGCCGTTTCTGGACCGCTGGTTTGTAGTCATCCCGATCCTGGTCGGGGTGATCGTTTCGGAATGGGTGATCATGGCCGAGACGATCGCACCGATCGTCAAGGAATGGATCGCACAGGAAGAATGGGTTGAGGAGAAGCGCCCATGAGCAAGAAAAACAGGGTGCGTCATGGGCAATTCAGCACTGACATCGGAGCCACAGCCGGGACCGCCAATGTGCCGGGAGACGAAAATCGATCGACTGGATCAGCTGCTCTGGAGCCCGCGCAGCCATCCACCGACGCGGGCGATGGTTCGGCGGATGCTGCTGACCTACTCGGCGCCGGTGGGATCGACAGCGGCGACCAGGCTGCAGCGACGGATCCAGTATCGGCTGTGGGACAGGCTGGACGCCCGGCCGAGGAACAAGCGGAGGAAATGAGCGATGGGCAATCGCAGGAAGCGCAGGGCAATGGTGGCGAAGATCCCGCCGCATCGGGGAACGGTGGTGCTGACGCCTCTGGCACCGTCGCCGAGCCTGCTGCAGCTGCTGGAAACGCAGCACAGGATCCGGGAAAAGATGCACCAGGCGATGTGCTTGCCGGCGGCGTTGCTGGGCAAGCCGAAGGCGACGGGGTGAACCTGTGGCGGAAAAAGCCTGTTGTCATCGAAGCTATCACCTTCGATGACCTAGTCGCGCATGGCGTGTCATCAGGTGCACCGCTTACGGGCGGGATGCCTTGGTCGTTTAGCTACAAGGGCCATCCGATCACCCACGAGAACGACAACTGCTATCTGATCCCGACTTTGGAAGGGACCATGCGCTTCGATCGTGGCGACATGCTGATTACCGGCGTCAACGGTGAAATCTACCCTTGTAAGCCCGACATCTTCGCCAAGACATACGAGCAGGTGTTATCCGGCGAGCGAGCAGCTCAAGCCTTCGCTGGCATGCTTGGTGCAATTCTGCCTCCTCCCTTGCCAGATGTGCAGCCAGAACCCGTGCCATCCGCCCAAGCCTGGCAGCCGTACACGAGGGTTCAAAAGGCCGGCATGACAGCGGCCGCATCTATGAACGAAGCCTTCTGGGCGTTGGTCGGCTTCGGCCCGGCTGCATTGGATGATCCGCGTCTTGAGCGCCTAAACAGCAACTACACGCTGTGGCGGCCGGCGGCAGATTTCATTGCCGCCAATCGCGATGCCCCGGCCGAGGCGATCCCGATCCACCTGGCGCTGAAACGGATCGGGGGCTCGACCCAGCCCGAGCCGCTGGAAAAGACGCTGTGGACCGTCTTCAAGACCGTGTTCCTGCTCGTGCATGACGCGATCGTCGAGGCCGAGCGCGCGGCCGTGGAAACGTTGCCGGCAGGCGCAGCGACTATCTGGCCGGGCGACCTCGCCATGCAACCCCAGCCCTCGGCCTTCGACGCGGCCGGCTTCTCTCCCAGGCGCTGAGACCTCCCAAGCCAGCGCCATTGCCCGCCGGCACACGGTCGGCGGGCTTTTTTATCTCCAGTGCAGCGGATCGACATGGCCAAGAAGGCGCAGACACAGACCGGCAACCGCGCGATCCGCGCCATTTTCGGGGATGCCCAGAGCATCGCCGAGGATGAAAAGCCGATTGTCGACCTCGATCCGAACGAACCCCGCAACGGCATCAAGCCCGGGCAATGGCCAGGCTGGCCCGACAGCGCCATGCCGCCGGAACACCCGGTCAAGGTGATCGGCCGCAACGCCGCCGGCAGCGAATATTACTTCCTGACCGCGACCGGGCATTTTCGCACGATCAGCAAATTCGACGGCCGCACGCTCGCGGATCTCTATGCGCCGTTGTCGGACACCCTGAAATGGTGCTGGCCGGCCTTCGGCAAGAAGAAGGTATGGGACCAGGAACAAGGCCAGGAGGTGGAAAAGCTGGTGGTCAAGCGCGTCGAGCGCGACCAGGCTTTCGACTGCCTGATGAACGAAGCGGCGCGGAAGCCCGACTTCGATCCCTACTCCCAGCATCGCGGCCGTGGCGGCTGGCAGGACAGCCAGGGGCGATTCCTGTGGCATTCCGGCGGCTGGCTGTGGGCGGCGAACGGCTCGAAGCTTGAGCGATCGCGCCCGGCCGAGCATGACGGCTTTCTCTATACGCGCCAGGCGGCGACGATCGAGCCATGGCGCGAGGCGGTGCGCCCGGAGGAAAGCCCGGCGCGCCGGATCCTCAACGATCTGCGCACGTGGAACTGGCAGCGGCCTTACCTCGATCCAATCCTTGTGCTGGGCTGGCTGGGCACGGCTCTGATGGGCGGCGCGCTCAAGGCCCGCCCTATCCTGTTCACCAGCGGTGGCGCCGGCGTCGGCAAATCGACGCTGCTGGAGCTGATGCGCAGCGCGCTCGAAGGCGCCGTCATCACCACCGTCAACACCACGGCCGCCGGCATCTACCAGCGCGCCAAGCTCGACTCGCTGCCATTCCTGGTCGACGAGCTCGAAAGCAAGGCCGGCTCGACCCGCGCCGACAACGTGATCGAGCTGGCGCGCGTGGCCTATACCGGCGGCGACATCAGCCGCGGCGGCCAGGACCATGAGGCGACGACCTTCACGGCGCGCAACAGCTTCGGCTTCTTCGCCATCAATCCCCCGCCCATGGGCCCGCAGGACAAGAGCCGCATGGCCCTGGTCAATCTCGCCCGGCTCAACAGCCAGAACGCCCTGAAACTGACGCTCAAGCCCGAGACGGACGGCCGCATGATGCTGCGCCAGATCATGGATGGATGGACGGATTTTCAGGGCCGGCTGCTGTCCAACTATTATGATGAACTTAAGCCGCACGGCCTCGACAGCCGCGCGATCGACACCTTCGGCACGCTTTTGGCGGCCGCCGAGCTGCTGGTCGGGCCCGAGGCGCTGGAAGATTGCGGCCTGCCGGTGGCATCGGTGGGCCGGCTTGGCGAGATGGTGGCGGCCGCGACGTCGATCGAGCGATCGGAGACGCTGGATAACTGGCACGAATGCCTCGACCATCTGTTCCAGAGCCCGATCGACGCCTGGCGCGACGGCGTCAAGCCGACGATCGGCCAGGTGTGCGAGAAGCTGCGGCAAGGACCGTCGCAAGGCGGCTGGGACGCCGCCGGCGCGCGCGAACGCCTGCAACTGGTCAACCTCGGCGCCGTCGACAAGGGCAAGGTCAGGGGCGCGCCGCACATTGGTGCGTGCCTGGCGGTGCCGCTTGACGGCCCGATGCTGAAGCGCATCTTCGCCGACACCAAATTTCAGCAGAGTGTCTGGTATTCGGCGCTCAAGGGCGCGCCCACCGACATCGTCATCCGTGGGCTGGGCAACGGCCAGAAGGTCAGGATCAACGACAGCGTCAAGACATGCCTGCTGATCGATCTGGACGCCTTCGAGGAATACGCGAGCGCGGTAGAATAGAGCGCACGGCGCGCGACCAGCGCGCCGCCTGCAGCCCACCCCCATCAACTGAGAGACTGTGAGCGCGCCCCAGCGCCACCCTATCCATTGCCGCGACCTGGCGCGCGTGGTGGTGCCGTGCGTCGCGTCAGAAACAACTTGTGGCCCGGCAGGGCCACGCCGCTTTCATCTCTCCCAGCCCCGCTATGTGCAAGAAATCCGGCCGCTTTTTCGTCATTGCGCAATTTCGACGTTTGGGGCGTCCGCGCCCCCGGAAAAAGGCGCAGAAAACTTGCGTAATCCCATCGCCCGCGCCCAACGCCCGCGCGTCATCAACCTGCATTCGCGCGATTTTTGGAGCCCATTTGCCCTGATTTCCCCCGCCCATTGAGCCCCGCAATTGACGCCCCGCGCCCCCGCCCGACCAGCAGCAAAGCGAGATTCGCCGCGCTTTTATCCTTGCTGGCAGTTGACGTTAGCGCCGATCAGCGAGGGTTGAGGCCGTGACTTGCGGGGCCGGGAGAGGTTACCGGGTTACCAGTCAGTTACCGGCGCGGTAACTGAAAATCATCAAGGAAATCAACACCATATGCATAATTGTTACTGGTTACCGCCTAGTAGAGTTCCTTGTACGCGCGCGCGCGCCCGCATGCGTTATGAAGTAACCATGTAACCGGTAACATCACACATGTATCGATTTGATTTTGCTATCGAAAATCCGGTTACCGCGCCGTTACCGGGCGCTTTGAACGGTTACCGGATTAAAATATTGGCCTTGGAGCGGTGCGATGACGAATAAGGGGCAGGAAGAGGCACACACACCCGCCGCGCCTGGCGCCGAAGCGCCCAGCTCGGCGCTGCCTGGTGCCGATCCGCTCGACCTGTTGGACGGCTCGCCTGACCTCGATGCGTTGGACCTCTTGGCGCTGGCGGCGGAACCTGCTCTGTCGCAGCGCCGGGCTCGGGGGAGGCCGCAAGGCGCGCTCAACCGCAAGAACGCCGACATGATCGCCTATCTCAAGGCCCTCGGCCATCGCGACCCATGGGTGACGCTGTCGACAGTCCAGTCGGCCGACACGATGAAACTCGCCCTGGCGCTGCGCTCGCCGGTCATGAAGAACGGCAAGCAGCTGGTGAGCAAGGCCGGAACGCCGCTATTCAACACGCCCAGCCCGATGGACGTCCTGGCGCTGCAGATGCGCGCGGCAGACGCGCTGATGCCCTACCACCACGCGAAGAAGCCGCAGCAGCTCGACCTGGGCGACCTGGGCGACAAGCGCCCGGTCATGGTCATCGGCGAGATGAACGTGGCGATCGCCAACGATTACGGCATCATGAGCGCGGGCATTGCGCCCGGTGCGGACATGCAAGGAAATCAAGGACTTAGCGAAGGCGAGGCCGTGCGAGATGGAAAGGTTATCTCGCACGATGAACCTAAGTGATTGAATACGCTTCGCAATCCGCCTGTTTCCTACTGATCGCAAATCAGTAGGGCGCTTGAAAACCGGCAGTGCGAGGGCATGTCCAGCCCGAGCCGTTGGGGTGCCGCGCGCCGCCGGCGTGGTGCCTCGACCCCGCCCCCCTCCCACGACCTGGCCGAGATCCGGCGCGCCCGAATTTCAAAACCGCGCGGCCCCCCCGCCCCCCCACGGGGGTGGTGCCTCACACACACCGCCCTTTTCGAAAGCATGCCTGCCACTGGACTCGCAGCCGGCGGAAATAAATTCGCAGCATTGAATCGGGATGCGGGCTCACGGGCACGCGCACGCGAGGGGTGCAGGGTCATGGGTCTGGGCTTCAATTTGGTCCGCAACTATCAACCGCCGGGGCCGGTGGCGGCGCGCTACATCATGTCGTTGGGTCCGATCGATCTGATCCGTGGACCTTGGGGCAGTGGCAAAACCGTTGCCAGCATCTTCAAAATGGTCCGACACTCGGCGGTAGACTTCCCGATCTGCCGCGACGGTGTCGTGCATGTCCGCTGGGTGGCGGTGCGCGATACCTACCGCGAAATGGCCAAGACGGCGCTGGCCTCCTGGCTTGAGGCCTTCCCGAAAGGCGGCCCCTACACAGCGTCCGACAAGGATGCATTTTCAGGCGGCCAGGACCGGCCAGTCTCTCACATGCTCGAATGGGACGTCGTTCGCAGGTGGTATGTCCGGCGAGGCGAGTGGGAAAACCGTCCGACGAAGATCCGCATGGAAATGCAGTTTGGTGCGATCGGCGACCAAAATCTGGAAAGCTTTTTCAAGGGTTACGAGATCTCGGGCGGGTGGCTTAACGAATGCGACCTGATCAACGGGGATGTGCCTGGGCTGCTCTATGGTCGAACCGGCCGCTATCCCCCCGAAGCGGAAATGATGGAATGGGAGCGCGAACGCCTCGGCGTGCGCGTCGATACCGACAGCGGCCGGGAGAGCATCAACGTGCCGCGCATCATCTGCGGCGACTTCAACCCTCCGGACGAAGCCAACTGGACCTACGAACGCGAGATCGAGGAGGCCGGAAAGTGGAAGGCAAAGGGCTACAATTTCTATGCCCAACCCTCCGGCCTGTCGCCACAGGCCGAAAATCGCGCCGGCAAAGCCCGGCATAAGTATGAGGAGGAGGAGCGCTCATTTGGCGGGCCTGACGCACCTAACTCTCGGCGCAACGTGCATGGCATGTATGCACCGAAGGCAGCTGGCACCGTTATCTTTTCGCGCTTCAACATCTTGAAAAACCGTGCCGACCAGCCATTGCCGATCGTGCCAGAGCTGCCGTTTTGCATGGGCATGGACGCCGGCGGCCGGCCGGCTTGCGGCATCGGCCAGTTCATGCCGAACGGCCAGTTTCGGGCGCAAAGGGAAATCGTCTCGCTGCCCGACACCGTCACCGGCCCTGCCCGCTTTGCCGAAAACATCATGGAAGTGCTGCTGCGCGACTATCGGGGCATGCGTTGCGCAGGCGCCTGGGCCGATCCGTCGTCCTGGTATGGTGCCGACAAGGTGCGGGGCGAACTTGCCTGGGTCGAGACGGTGCAGCTCGCGCTGCAGATCCCAATCCTGCCGACCGCCACCAACGACCTCGGTTCCCGTTTCGAGGCGGTAGACTGGTACCTCGGTGACATCGATGGCGTGACGCCGCGGCTGCTCGTTGACCCGAACTGCAAGTTCACCATCCGAGGCTTCGTCTCGCAGTACCAGCTGACCAAAGAGGCGACCAAAGCCAAGACCGACAGTCTCGAGGTGGAGAAAAACCAGTATTCCCACATCATGGAGGGCTGGCAGTACCTGTTCTACGGCTATCGCGGGCCAGCAACCGTGAAGAAACAGGCCGCCCAGCTCGGCCGCGCTTCGAATGTCGTGCCCATGCGCTCGATCACGGCAAAGTCCGATTTCGATGTCTTCAAGTTCTGATACCGCCTGGCGCATCGTGTCGCCGGCGCCGAGGTCGGCCGGGCTCTCCCTCGCGGGCGCGCGCCCGCGTGTGAGGCGCATGGTTCTGGCGCAGATCCGCAATGTCGATTCGGTGGCGGTTTATCGCGGCGACCAGGTCGTGGCCGTCGTCATGTTCGGCCGACACGGCTGGCGCCGGACCGAATTGGCCCTGTCACTGGCCCACGATGCGCACCGACATATGCGCCGCCTGGTGCGCATGGCGCAATTGACGCTTTTTCGCATGGCCGAAACTCACCTCATCGTCGCCAACATCCGACCCGGCAACAGCGCCGGCGAGCGGATGGCGATGCTGGTTGGCTTCCGGCGCTCTCAGCTCAAGCAGCTTGGCGTCTGGGTTCTGCGAAAGGACTAACATGGGCGCGATACTCGGCGGTGGAAACAGCGAAGCCAAGAAAGCGGCGGCGGCTAGCCGGGCGCAGCAGGCAATAGCCAACGACCGGCAGCTTGCCGAGCTGCGCGCCAACGAACAGCGATCCGGCGCCATGCGCCGAAATCCGCGCGGCCGTCGCCTGTTTTCCGACGACAGCAAAAGCACGTTGAGCTGATCAGATGGCCGAAGCCGGCACTACCGCGACCGACGGGACGCCGGTCGCCAAGCAGCGGCAGCGTTCGAAACAGGTCTGGAACAATCGATCCGGCTGGGACGCGCTCTACCAGGACGCCTACGACTACGTGCTGCCCAACCGGCGGCCAGGCGGCCAGGGCAAGAGCAAGCACCCGGCACAGATGATCTTCGACATGACCGGGCCCAGCTCGGCCATGCATTGCGCTGGCGAGATCCAGCGCCAAGTTTTCCCCGTATCCTCGCCCTTCATCTGCGAAACCGGACCTCTGCTCGCCCAACGGCTGCCGGCCGATCAGAAAAAGGTGCTCGATCGGGCGCTGAACGGCGTGGCCAGCTTCGTCTATCCGTTTTTCAAGACCGGCGATTTCGACACGTCGATGCACGAAATGTGCACCGACCTGACTATCGGCACCGGCGTGCTGCTGCCGCTGAAAGGCCCGTCCATCAACGACCCGCTGCGCTTCGTCTGCATTTCGCAGGACGAGGTGGCAATCGCGCAGGATGCCTGGGCCCGCATCAATTACGTGTCGTGGAAGCGCATGAATCTCGGGCGCGAGGCGATTATCGAGGCCTGGCCTAAGGGCGAGTTCAGCGACAGTTTCCGCAAGGCGGCTGTAGCCAAGCCCTATGAAGAAATCACCGTTTATCAGGATTTCTACCGCCTGCCGGATGGCCGGTGGCGTTTTTGCGCCTACCTCGAAAAAGACGGCGGCTTCATCGTCCAGGAAACCTATCGGACACAGCCCATCGCCGTTGCCCGTTTCTACCGCTGGCCCGGCGAGGCTTACGGGCGCGGCCCGGTGCTGTTTGCCCTGCCGACCATCAAAACGGCCAACAAGGCGCAAGAGCTGGCGTTGAAGGCGGCCGCTATCCAGCTGCTCGGCATCTGGGGCTTCAGGGCCGGCGGCACGTTCAACCCCGACACCGTGCGTGTCGGACCCGGCGAATTCTGGCCGATGCAGTCGACCGGCGGCGTGCTGGGCCCCGACGTGCAACGGCTCGACCCTGCATCCGGGCGCCTCGACATCGCGCGCATGGTGATTTCCAACCAGCAGTCGCAGATCCGCGAAGCCCTGCTGGATACCCGCGTGTTCGACGATGGCGGCACGCCGGCGTCGGCATCAGAAATGGCTCTGATCGCGCAGCAAAACGCGAAAGTGCATCTGGGCGCCTATGGCCGCCTCAACCGCGAAACCGTCGCCGTGATCGTACCGCGCGCCATGGAAATCCTCAATGAATGGGGAATCCTGCCGAACCTGATGAGCTTTAACGAACTGCTCGTTTCGATGCACATCAACTCGCCGATGGCCGCCGCGCTCAAGGCCGATCAGCTGATGGCCGCCCAGAACTACTACAACCTGGCGGCCACGCTGTTGGGGCCGGACCGGGCCAACGAAAAAGTGTCGGTCGACCGCTTCCTTGACCATGCCCGCCAGGTGCTCCTGGTGCCGCCCGATCTCGCTACGACGCCGGAAGAGGAACAGCAGGCAGTAGCGGACAACACCAAGCGCCAGGAACAAGCCATGCTAGCGGAAGCTGCGGTCAAGGCGGCGCCGAACATGGTCAACGCGGTTGCCCAGGCGGAGGCCGCATGAGCGCGTCACCATCCATGCTTTCGGCTTTGAAGTGGCTGCGGTCGCGGCACGGCGACGGCGTCTTTGAGAAAAACCACAGTGTTCTTGTCGCTGGCGGAGAGCGTGCGCCGGTAATGCGAAGCACCTGGTCGAAGCTCGCCGAGGCGGGCCTGGTCGAGTTCTACCTCAACCGGCGCCGGGTTCGCGTGACATCGGACGGCCTGAAAATCGATCTCTCGAAGGTCTCGGAGGCAGCATGAGCGGGCCCTTTGCGTTTCCGACCGATGCCATGGATCTCGACAAGATGCTGGAAAGCATCGGCGGGCTGGGCTGGGACGGGCTGAAACAGCAGAATGCGCCTGCCAAGGTGTCCGACCGGTTCGAACCGGACGATCAGTTAAAAATCATGATGTTCGCGTTCTCGCAGACTGCCGAGGGCCGGCAGTTGTTTGAGTGGATCGCGGACCTGACCTTTCGTGCGCCCTACCCTCATGTCGGCAACACCAGGGATAGCGCCTGGCTGGCTGCCAAGGCGCACGAAGCGCGGTCGGCCGTGGGGCTGGCCGTGATGCAAGCGATCGCCGACGGCGAGAAAATCCTCAACAACAAGCGGAGCCAAGCCCATGAAAAACCTTCTTGAACGATACCTTCCTGTTCGCAATACCGATGGTGGTGGCGGTGGTGGTGGCGGCGCTGCAGCTGCCGCAGCTGCAGGTGGTGGAGTTCCGGCATCGGCAGGGGGTGCCGGTGCTGGGGCGGCGGCAGGCGCGGGCGGCGGCTCCGACGACGCGGCTGCCGCCGCAGCAGCTGCGGCCGCAGCCGGGGCCGGCCCCTACCGTCCCAACGGCCTGCCCGACACGATGTTCGGCAAGGACGATCGCGAGACGATCGACAAGATGCACACGGCGTTGAACGGCTACCGCCAGCGCGACGCCAGCGTGCCCGACAAGGTCGAAGCCTATAACAGCTTCGACGTGGACAAGGCGCCCGAGGCGATCAAGCCATTCATCGCCCAGCTTTCAAACGATCCGCTCTACGCCGCCGCCGCCAAGGTGGCGATCGAAGAGAAAATCCCCGTCGGCGCCATGCAGAAGATGACCATGGCGCTGTATGAGGCAGGCGCCCAGGCGGGCATTCTCGAAGCCCCGCTCGACGTGGCGGCCGAGCGCGCCGCCCTGCTGCCTGAGACTGCCAAGAACATGTCGCAGGCCGACCAGGACAAGGCCATCGACGCGCGCATGCTGGCGAATGAAGATTTCGTCAAGCTGATGGTCAGCAACGGCAAGCTCGACCAGAAGGCGGCCGATCATACGCTGCTGATGCTGATGGACAGCGCACACGGAAATCAGTTCCTCGAGGCGGTCGCGAAGATGGCCACTGGCAGCGATCGCGCCCAGCCGTTGAATGGCGACGGTGGCGCCGGTGGTGCCGGTCAGGGCCAGCGCGAAGCATTGCGCGCGCAGCTGGCCGCACCGGAAATGAACCCGCAGCACCCCAACTTCGACCGGGCGAAATTTGATGCGCTCGACCAGCAATACCAACGGTTGATCGGCAACTAGGCCAAGCCGCAATTGACGCGTGCGCGGCCGGGCGATGCTCGGCCTGCGCAACCAAGGGAGCGACCCGGCGGCAGCGGGCTATCCTTCACCGGACCCCGAAAGAACCGGCTCTATCGGCCCCACGGCTGCTTGAACAGCAACCTTCAAGGGGCTTCCCATGACACAGAATATCGCTGCCTGGTACACCGAAAAGATCAAAGACCAGGTCACCATCGCCTACCAGGCGCATGGCGGCATGCTCGACAACACGATGATGCGCGGCGACGTGCTCGCTAACACGGTCAAGTTTCCCATCATCGGCCGCACCGAAGTCTACAAGCTGACCGGCGCCATCGAGCGCGTTCCGTCTGCAGGCCCCGGCCTGTCGACCGTCTCGATGCAGTTCGAAGATTTCGAAGCATCGGACTTCTGGCGCACCCAGGACGTCTACAAGGCCGGTCCCAACGAACAGGCTGCACTGGTTTCCATCCTGACGAGTGCCGTCCGCCGCAAGCGCGATACGATCAAACTCGACTCGCTGGCTGCCTTCGCGGCGTTGGGTGGCGATGTCGCCACGATCGGCAACGGTACCGTCAAGATCGACATTCTCGACCTTGAACGGGCTCGCGCCGAGATGGCGGGCGCTGCCGTCGACGACGAAGTCTATTGCGGTCTGCCGGCAATGTGGATGTCGCAGCTGTGCTTCTACAAGGAGTTCGCCGACGCGCACTGGGTCGGTCTCGACAATGCGCCGTTCTCCAAGGTCCAGCGCATGAAGATGAAGACCGTCCGCAGCGTCAACTACATCGAGCTGCCGGACGAATACTTCACCGGCAAGGACGGCACCTCGCTCTATGCCTACATGTGGGCCAAGAACGCGATGGGCGCGGAAACCCCCATCAACCAGGAAGCGCCGTCGATCACGCCGCAGCCGCTGCTGCAGGGAACGCCGTATCTGGTGAAGAACGCCGTTTCCGGCGCCGCGATCGGCATCCAGGGCAAAGGCGTCAAGCGCCTCGACTTCCTCAAGATCGCAGCACCCGTGCGCCCGACATAACCGCCGCCTGACTGGCACGGCCCGCCGGCGATCCGGCCGGCGGGCACTTCCACAACCCGTTCGCCATAAGAGGAGATTTCCACCATGGCCGGTTTCGAACCTCGCTCCTTGTCGCTCTTCAACTCCGTGCCTTTTGGCACGGCTGGCAAGAGCGTCGACTTCATGAGCTACGCCACTGGTGATGCTGTCGCGACCGTCATCGCCGCTGGCTACTTCAACGGTGCTCGCGCCAAGCTCAAGGTCAACACCATCATCGATGCCGTATGCCTCGCCGATGGCGTCGGCGATCGCGTGTCGCTGATCGTCACCGCCGTTCCCGCATCCGGCAACGTCACCGTCGCCGTCAACACCGACGCTTCGGGCGCCTAATCGCCCGCAGCCTGACACCTGACGCGGCCGAGGGTCGACATGACGGAAGAAGCAGAACTGACCAAGGCGATGATCGTCAATTGGGCGCTGGCCGAAATTGGGCTGGCGCCCTCCTTTTCGATCGACCAGGAGACGACGCTCGGCGGCGTGGTCGATATGTTCTGGCCGCGCGCGATCGGCCATTGCTTCGGCCTGCACGACTGGACCTTCTGCCGCCGCACCTCCCAACTGACGCGCCAGGCGGCCAAGCCGGTCACTGGCTATCGCTACGGTTTCGATCTGCCCGGTGACAAGATCGGCCAGCCCATGAAGCTGCTTTCCGATCCGCGCCGGGAAACGCCTATCCGCGACAGCCGCATCGAGGGCCGCACCCTCTTCGCCGACGAAGAGACCGTTTATGCTGTTTGCAAGGTGGCGGTCGATCCGCAGATCTGGGATTGGCAGTGGGCCGGCGCTTTCGCCACGGCGTTTTCCAGCTGGCTCGCGGTGCCTCTGCTGCAGGACATAGAGCTAGCCGCCGAAAAGAGGGCCGAAGCCTTCGGTACCCGATCAGAGGGTGGCACCGGCGGTGTGTTCGGCCGCCTGATCGCCCAGGACCGCGCGTCCGGTCCCGTCGGGTCCAACCTGCTCGCCAATGAGCCTCTGACTTCCGGTCGCTTCACCGGCGACTGGCACGGGCGCTGGTAATGGTCGCGCGCCCGGCCTCTCCGTTCCGATCGGCCAACGCCGCCGAGCTGTCGTCGGACGCGAAAGGCCGCGTCGACATCAAGCAGTATTATTCCGGCGGCCTGGCCTACAAGAACATCGAGCCCGTTCCGCAATCCGGCTTTCGCCAGATGGGCGGCACATGGCGCAAGGGCGTCTGGCGCAAGCCGCTGGTCGATCGAGCGATTACCAGCCCTTCCACGGCAGCCGGCCCGCATACCGGAACGCAGACGATCTGGACCGGCACCGTGGCCGGCACTGTCGCCGCTGTCTTCGTGCAGAACCTTGCGATCAACGCTGGCACCGCGACATTCGAGATGCAGGCGGAAATTGGCGGTGTCTGGACCAAGATCGCCGGCCCCTTCGCCGTTGCCAGCGGAACGCCAGAGACGCGACTTGGCGCCTTCGCACCTGGTGCGCAGAAGGTGGCCACAGGGCTGCGCATCCGCGCGACCTTCTCGACCTCCGCGACAGTGACGATCGGCGTGGTATCGGCGTTCTTCGAGGATGGCACGGGCCATGTGCCGCGGTTCGCCGAACTCACGACCGATGACATGGACGCATTTGTCTGCGTCGTGACGGCCGGAATCGCCGATTTCTTCACCGATGCCGGCTATGTCGGCAGCGCCCGCGTGGCAGCGGTGACCGCCGCCATGCTGCCCGATCTCGACTTCTACACGGAAGGTCGAACGATCGGCCTGTTTCATGGCGATCTGGAAAGCGAGCGCCTGTTTCTCGCGACCGTGGGCCAGTTGCAAGACTGGCGGCGGTCGCTGTGGCCCTACGATATCCTGCCCACGGCCGACCTCGGCGGTGTCTACGCCAAGACCGACGACAAGTGGGAGATCTACCTCAACTGGCTGGCGCCCACCGACCAGGTCTATATCGTCGTTACAGTCAATGGCGAGCAGACGCCCGGCGTTCCTGTGCCCGACGCGCTTGGCGACCCGGTCAACCTCTCCAGCGGAACGCCCGATTGGGCGCTGTTCGCGACCAACCTACAGACTGCCCTGAGGGCATTGCCGACCCTCAACAATGGCGTGACCGTTACCCAGGCCAATGCCGCATCCCGATCGCGGCGCCTGGTCATCACCTTTGGCGGGAGCCTGTCGGGTGAAGAATACCAGGTCTCGTCGCTGATCTCGAACACGTCGGAAGCGTCGGCGCTGGCAACTCACTCGCAGATCGGCGAGACCGATTACGAGGCCATGTTTTCGAACACGCGTGGCTGGCCGGGCACGATTTCGCTCGTGCAGGACCGCATGGGCTATGCCCGCGCACCGGCCGTCACCGGCGCCATGGCATTCAGCCGTACCGGCGAATATTTCGACCTCAACATCGAGGCGGTGTCCGACGCCGCCGCGCGGCTGGACAAGCTGCGCTCTCAAACCTCCGAAACCGTGCTGCACCTGAAAGAGTCGAAGTATACGCTGGCCTTCACCGATCGCGGCGCCTACTTCGCCAACAACCGCACGATCGAGCGCAACACGCCGCTGAATTTCGTGCTGGCCAGCGAGATCGGGGCCCAGCCCAATTGCAAGCCCTTCGATCTGGAAGGCGAGGTCCACTATGTGGCGATCAACCCGCAAGGGCTGGTCAACTATGCGGCCGGCGGCAATCAACTGCTGTCGATCATCTATGACGACGTGTCGACTTCCTACACTGCCACGCCCGTCAGCCTGCTTGCTTCTCACCTGGTGACCAAGCTGACCAGGTCGGCGCGTCAGCGGTCGCGCTCCGACCTCGACGCCTCCAAGGGCTGGCTCATGCGTTCGGATGGGCGACTGGTGGCGGGTCAGTTCATCCGCAACCAGGAAATCACCGGCTTCTGCGAGTGGATCGCGGCCAGCAACGGCCTGGTGCGCGAGATCATCATCGACGGCAAGAATCGCCTGTGGGTGGCCGTGGAGCGTGGCGCCGAACGCTCGATCGAGTTGTATGACGACTTGATCTATCTGCACGACGCCGTTGCTGTCGTGCCTGACCTGGCCGGCGTCGTCACTGCCCTGCCCTATGTCGACGGCACCGTGCTTTATGCCGTTGCCGATGGCTTCGATATCGGGCCCTTCACTGTCTCGGGCGGCTCGATCAATCTGCAGGATGCCTATGCCAGTGCCATAGTCGGGCGCTGGCAGCCGCCCCGCTTCGAGAGCATGCCGCAGGTCTATGTGACGCCCGGCGACGACGTGATCATGCGTCCGGGTCGGATCCATACCGCGCATGTCAACATCGTCGACACGACGTCGATCGCGATCGGCGCCAACGGTCAGCCGCCACAGGACGTGCCACTGCTGCAGACGTCCGACCCCGTCGACGCGCCGCCGCCGCCAAAAACCAAGCTGATCACGGTGGGCGGGCTGATGGGCTTCATGGAGAGCCCGACCCTCGTCATCACCCAAACGCGGCCGGGCAAGTTCCGGGTGCGCGACTATGCGATAGGGGCAAAACTCTGATGGAAATCCTGATCGGCGGCATAACTTCGCTCTTCGGCGGTGGCGGCGCAGCGGCAGCTGGTACGGCGGCCGCTGCTGCTGCACCGGTAGCCTCTGGCTTTTCCCTGGCGACGGTGCTGCAGGGCACGGCCACGGTGCTCGGCGTGCTTTCATCGATCTCGGCCGGGAATGCCGAGGCCGACGCGCTGGAGCTGCAGGCCCAGGACGCCGAGCGCGAAAAGCCGCTGGAGAACCTGCAGGGCATCGAGCGGCGCGCGTCGATCAAGCGGGCAATGGCCGATGCGCTTGGCGCCGGGGACGTGGCCTATGCCGCGTCGGGCGTCGACCTGTCCTTCGGCACCGCCCGCGCCGCCCGCACGGATGCCTATCGCGAAGCGGATCTGGCGTTGACCACGGATGCCGGCACGCAGCAGACGCGCGTTGCCCGGCTCTCGGAACGCGCCGCTGGCTATCGAGCGAGTGCCAAACAGGCGAAACGCGCCGGACTTCTCAACGGCCTGGTCGGCGGCGCCAAAGGCCTTGCATCGATGGCGGAGCGTTACTGATGGCAAACCAGCGTCGGGAACCCGTTTCCTACCAGCCCTTCCGCACCCGGGCGTTGCTGTCCGAGGGGCTGTTGCCCGTTGCTCGCCCTGGCGGCGAGTTCATGGAGCGCGTGGCAAGCGCGATGTTTCGGCTGGCCGAGGAAGCCGGCGGCGTCGCCGATCGCCGGGCCGAAGCTGCCGGCCGTCGTGCGGGCCAGCAGGCGGCACTTGACGGGAGGCCGCAAGCCGGCGAACTGCCGCCGATCGGCGGCAATGGCAATGCACGCGGTGCCAGCTTCTCGGGGCCGCTCAACCAGGCGATAGAGGCAGCCGCGGCAAAACACGGTGTCGACGCGCCCACCATGAAGATCATCGCCCAGATCGAGAGCGGCGGTAATCCCCGAGCCAAGAACCCTCGTTCCAGCGCAGGCGGGCCGTTCCAGTTCATCGATTCGACGGCCAAGGCGATGGGCCTGGCCGACCGCTACGACGTTGACCAGGCATCCGACGCAGCGGCTCGGCTGATGAAAGGCAATGCCGGTCATCTGCGCAAAGTGCTCGGCCGGGATCCGACACCCGGCGAATTGTACCTGGCGCACCAGCAAGGCGCCGGCGGCGCTGCAAAGCTGCTCGCAAACCCCGATGCCAAGGCATCAAGCGTGGTCGGCGCCGACGCGGTTCGCCTGAATGGTGGCCGCGCCGGCATGACGGCTGGCCAGTTCGCCCGCCTTTGGATCAACAAGGCCGAAAACGGCTATGTACTGCCGTCCGAGCCCGACCAGATTTCGCCAGGCGTCACGTTGACCGGCGGCACCTATCGGCCTTCGGGGCGCGACACGATCTTTGGCCGCGCCTATGACGAAGCCGGCACCCGCACCTATGTGCAGATGCTGGAAACCGAAATGCGCTCGACCAGCTCGCAGCTGTTCGACCGCTACAAGGACGATCCGGTCAAGCTGGCCGAGGCCTTCAACGACCTGAAGGGCGCGATCGCCAAGGACCATGTGTTTCCGGAGATCATGTCGGATTACGAGATCGGCTTCGGCAACATGGCGGAACGCTATGTCGGCCAGGCCCGCGACAATCTCGCCAAGAAGGCCGAGGCACAGGATCGCGCCGATTTCATCGAGCGCACCGGCACGCTGGAAACCGAACAGAAAAAGCGCCTTGCCGACTTCGATCCATCGAGCCCCGACGCGGCCGACGCCATCGCGGCGAGCCAGGCCGCCATCGATGACCATTACGATTCGGCAGTGACGCGCGGCGTGCTCGACCCCGACGACGCCGCCCGCGCCAAGATCGCCAGCCGGAGGGAGGCGGCACTCGGCTTCTACGGCAAGCAGGCCGACACACTCGATGCCGACGGCGTGGCCGCCATGCGCAAGGAAATGGCCGCCGACTTCGCCGCCGGCCAGGTCGAGGGGATGGATGGCGACGGCTGGCAGACGCTCGATCTAGACTTGCAGAAGTTGGAGACCTTCAAGCGGAATGAAGCCGAGCGCACTACCGGTTCTTATAGGAAGCGGGGCGATCAGCTGGCCGAACGCATCGCTGCCGGATATGACCTTGATCCTGCTGAACTCTCGAAATTCATGCTCGACGCTGGCCGTACGCCCGAAGGCAAGACGGCGATGCAGGAAAGCCTGGCAAAGATCACTGCAGCTCGGGCGATCCGTGGCCTCCCTGTTCCCGACGGTGAGGCATATGTGGCAAAACTTCGGACGGAGATCGGCCGCAACCCGACCGATGAACAGATCAGCGTCTTGAACTACGCCGAAAAGTCGATTGCCGCCAGAAAGAAGGCGATCGAGGTTGACCCGCTCGGCGAAGCGAACCGGGACGGTACGATCAGCCTGACCCCCATCGATGCGACGAGTGACGACGCCCTAGCCGCAACGTTGACCCAGCGGCGCGAGCAAGCGCAACGCGCGGCTGCCCATCACGGCATCGCCGTGCCTTCACTCTATCGACCTGAAGAAAAAAAGCTGCTGACTGCCGACATGGCCTCGCTGGATCCGAAGCGATACGGCAATGCCATGAAACAGCTCGACTTTATCGCTACCAGTGGCGGCTTCGCAGAGGTGGCGGCGCAGTTCGGAAACGATGGCATCGAAAAGCTGCAGGATTGGCAGGGCCGTCTCCGCTACTCCACGCCCGAGGAAGTCCAATCCTGGCTGAAAGATCGCGCGAACCCGAAATGGCAGGAAAACATCAAACCCTTGGTCAGCAAGGGCGAGACCGAGGCTCGTAAGCGCACCTTCGAACAGATCGTTGCCGACCTTGATGCAAACTGGATCTTCGACACCGAAGCGCCGATCGATGCCGACACCCGGCGAATGCTGGTGACCGATTTCGTCGGATTGGCAGGACAGCGCTATGCGGTGACTGGTGACGCCGGCACGGCGCGTGAGCAGGCAATCGAACAGATGCGCCGCATCTGGGGCACAACTTCCGTAAATGGATCTCGGGGCGGCAGGCTCATGGCGTACCCGCCTGAACAATACTATCCGACCGTCGGCGCCGACAAAGCATGGTTGGCCGAAGAGTGGCGGGAATTTACATCGTCTCGGAATCTCGATGTCGCCAACACCGCGCTGGTCCCCGATGGCAAGACGAAGACCGCAGCCGACAGCGGGCAAGCACCTGGCTATCTGATTGCAGTGACGGATCCGGAAACCGGGCTTGATGAGTTGCTATCGGACGAAAAAGGCCGGCCGCTGCGCTATTTCTTCGATCCGCTTGCCGCCCAAAAGCAGGCAATGGAACGAGCGGCAGTAGCGCGCAAGACCCAGCATGATCCTTGGATCGTGATCAATGAGGGCACAACGATCGGACCGTTCTATCCGCCCTGGCGTCCGGCCACACCCGCGGACATGCAAATGCGCGCCGAGCGTGTGCGGGAAATCCTCGACGAAACCGAGCAGCGCCATGAAGAGCACCGGCGCGTTCGCGAACAGCTGCGCCAAAATGGCTTGCCCGGAGAACGCTGATGCCGACCGTTCCAGACGAGTATGTGCCGTGGCAGGTTCCAGTCGCTAAGCCGGCCGCTGCGGCACCGGAAGCGCCCGCGACGATGGAAACCGTGCGTGCCGCCGGAACTCTGGCAAATTATCCGTACCGCTCCTGGCGATATCTCGAAAACCGGGAAGGCGCCGTCACGGATCCTGGGCATAATCCGCTGGAAATGATCAGGGGCACCAAATACGAGGCTGATCCTGAGCGCTTCGCCTATGCCCGCAACGAGCAGGAAACACGCTCGATCATGCAGGAATGGGATGATGACGAGCAGGCGGCCGACGTACTTGGGCGATCCGGCCGGAAAGGGATGGTCGCCGCCGTCGGCATGGGTCTGGTCGACCCGACCATTTTCCTGCCCATCGCCAAGGTTTTCACCGGCGCGGCTGCGGGCTACCGCGCTTTGCGCATCGGCGCCGACGTGGCGCTGGCCAGTGGCGCCAGCGCGGCGATCGGCGAAACCGCCATGGCAGTGACCACGCCGCACTACGGCGCGGACGATGTGGCCGTGGGAATTGGCACAGCGACCATTCTGGGCGGTTTCCTGGGAGCCGGCGCCGGCGCCCTCCTGAGCCGGGCCGAGCGCAACACGATCGTAAAGGCGCTAGATGCCGATCGTGTCGAAATACCTTCTTCACCACAGGCGGTTGGCGCGGCCGCCGCCGACACCCGCCAGCTCGAGCTCGACAGTGCGCCCTTGCTCGACAAGCTGCCAGACCCGACCGCGAAGATTTCACCTCCCCGCCGCGTGCTCAATTCCCCCTTCATCGCAGCCCGCCGCGCCACGGTCGACCTGGTGGAGACGCCGTATCTATTCAAGGAAAACCGGGAGGGCGTGGCAACGACGCAAGGCCCGGCTCTCGACAGGCTGGCGAAAAACGAAGTCAACAAGGCCCGCGTTGGTCTGGCGCGCATGATAGATTCGGCTTACGCCCGTTACCGTTTCGGTGGCGAGGCCGAAAACTGGCGGCAGTCGCTGTCGCAGCGCGGCGCACGGCTCATGGACCATACTGGCCGGCCAAGCGAAAAGGTGTCGCAGCCCGAGTTCCGGGCAATGGTGGACGAAGCGCTCCGCAACGGCGACCAGCATCCTGTGCAGGAAGCCGCCGAAGTGGCGAAATTCCTTCGCAACACGATCCTCAACCCGTGGCGCGACCGCGCGATCAAGGCCGGCCTGTTACCCGAGGATGTCGATGTCGCAACCGCCGACAGCTACATGATCCGCGTCTGGAACAAACAGAGGCTGATCGGCGAGCGGCCCCGAGCTGTACAGGTCTTTTCTGACTGGCTGGAAGGTGAAGAAGCCAAAAAGGCCGCCTTGCAAGACCAATTGCGGGATTTGCAAGGTAAGCTCGACACAGTCGGGGCCAACATTGTCAAACTCGAAAAGGCCAAGGTGAAAAAACTGGGGCACGACGCCGAGCTGATTGATCTTGCCGGAATGCGCGATCGGCTACTGGCCAAGGTCGAAGAGACCCTGGGTCAGTGGCAGGGCAAATCGGCCAAGGCGGTCAAGGCTGCCCTGAAAGGCCGGGCGACAGACGAGACGGCAAGGGCCGAAAAGATCGCTGCCGGTACCTATGCTGGTAAAACCTTCAACGGCAAACCGGATCGATTGCAGAGCGCAGACACGGAAATTGCCTCGGCCGTGCAACATATCCTGTCGAAGGAACGGCTGCGCACCCGGCAGGAAATCGAAGGTGTCGCCAACGAGATCGTCGACCGCATCGTCGGCAACCCTGACGGTCGGCTGCCGTATGACGCCCACACCGCGCCCCGCGAATCCGGCCCGGTCAAGGAAGCGCGCGGGCCGCTGGCTGCGCGTGATTTCATGATCCCCGACAATCTGGTGCGCGAGTTTCTGGACACCGACGCGCAAAACACCGCCGAGATCTACTTGAACACCATGGTGCCGGACGTTTTGTTGACCGAGCGGTTCGGCGACGCCGACATGACGGAGGCATTCCGACAGATCAAGGATGAAGCGGCGGCGCTGCAGATGGGCGCCAAGACGCCGGCCGAGCGGGAAAAGATCAAGACTGGCTACGACAGCACCGTCGCCGATCTCGCGGCCATGCGCGACCGCGTGCGCCATACCTATGGATATTCCTCTGATCCTCGCCAGCGCTTCATGGGACGGATGGCAATGGCTGCGGCTCGATACGACGTCATGACCAACCTGGGCGGCGCGGCGCTGTCCTCGGTGGCGGATATCGCCGGCGTACAATGGCGCTATGGCCTGACGCGCACATTCAGGGGGGCATGGCTGCCGTTTGCCAAGTCTCTCGCGAACCCCGAGACGCGAAAGGCGGTGGTGGCATGGAAAGGCCAGCTGCAGGCGTTGGGCATTGCGGCAGAGACTTATCTCAACAGCCGCGCTGCCAGCCTGCACGACGTTCTCGACATCTACCGCCCGACATCACGGGTCGAGCGCGGTGTCAAGGTCGGCGCCGATGTCTTCCAAAATGTGTCTGGCCTGGCGCAATGGACCGATTTTTCCAAGCTTGCAGCCGGCATGGTGGCCGGCACCGAGTTGACACGTGCGGCCGAGGCGCTGTCCGTCGGCAAGGCCACTGCCAAACAGATCCGCGACCTGGCCGAAAACGGCATCGACGCGGCGATGGCCGGTCGCATCGAGGCCGCCTTGAAGGCAGACGGCGGCTCGGACGTTATCGATGGCATGCGGATCCCGAACACCGGCAACTGGACCGATGCCGGCGCGCGCGAGGCATTCGAAGGCGCACTTGCACGTGACGTCGATGTCATGATCATCACGCCCGGCGCCGAAAAGCCGCTGATGATGTCCAACCCGATCGCCGCGCTGATCCTGCAGTACAAGAGCTTTGTGACGGCAGCTCATGAACGATTGCTGGTGCGCAGCCTGCAGACGCGCGACATCAACGTGCTGCACGGCGCCGTGTCGGCCATCGGCCTCGGCATCCTGGCTGAATACGCCTATTCGGCCATTGTCGGCCGGGACATGCCGAAGGAGCCCGGCGACCTCATAAAGGCCGGCATGACGCGATCTGGCATGCTCGGCTGGTATCAGGAGGCGAACGCTTTGTCGGAAAAGTGGTTTTCGCTCGACGCATTCTCGGCGGTCGGGGCAAAGCGGCCGGATTCGCGTTATATCAGCCGCGAGTCCTTGACGGCCGCGCTGGGTCCAACCGCGGGCAAGATCGAAGCCTTGATCAAGTCTGGGAGAAATACGGCAAATCTGGACTGGTCGGCCGGCGACACGCGGCGCATGCGCCGCATGCTGATCGGCCAGAACCTGTTCTATATCCGTACTCTGCTCGACAAGCTTGAAGCTGGGGTGAACGAGGCCGTCGGCATAGAGCCGCTACGGGGTCAGTGAACCGCCAATTGACGCTTTCGCGCGCGCGTCATGCTGGCAGCCTCAACCCATAGAGGCCCGGCATGACTGCGACCCCCTATCCCTACCCGCGCGAAACCCGCGAATCCACGCTCCTGGTCGGCAACGGGACGCCCGGCCCTTACGGCCCGTCCGATTTCAAGATCTTCGATGTTGCCGACGTTGTCGTGCTGGCCCGCGCCGTCGGCGAGGATCGCTTTTCCGACGTCACGCTCGACGCAACCGTCACGAAGTCGACCGGGGCCGCCTTCGACACATTTTCCGTGACCTTCGACGCGACCATTCCCGCCACCACCAACTTCGTCCTGCAGTCCAAGCGGGTGCATGAGCGACAAACGGCCGTGACCAAGGGCGGCGCTCTCAGCTCCAACGAACTGGAAAAAGAGCTGTCGAAACAGGGAACCGTGATCGAAGAGCTGCGGCGTGATGCCGACCGTTCCCTGGCGTTCCAGCCAGATTTCGACGGCGACGTCAGGCTTCCGACACCCGAAGCCGAAAAACTGCTCGGCTGGGACCTTGCCGCGAAAAAGCTGGTCAACAGGTCCGCTGCGCAACTCGGCCTCGTTGTTGTCCTCGACGAAGACGACATGGCATCCGACAGCCCGACTTCTGTTCCGAGCCAGCAGAGCGTCAAGGCCTATGTAGATTCCAGCGTCGTCAATGAGGTCATCGCGACAGGCTCGGTGACACCCCGATCGCTCTCGAACCGGTTTGCCGATCACCTCAACGTCAAGGATTTCGGCGCTGTCGGAGACGGCGTGGCGGACGATACGGCATCTTTTAATGCGGCCTTCGCTGCCGGAAAAACGATCTACGTGCCGGAGACGGCGGCCTTCTACAGCTTAACCGCCCTCTCTGCCACTAACCGCGAAAAGCTCTATGGACCTGGACGCGTCAAGGTCTCTGGCGTTTTCCGCTTCATTCAGTCTGTCGCGTCACCCGTTCAACCGAACACTGACCAGCCGCTGCCGTACCTGGGCGCAATCCTTCGCACCCACCAGCCGGCAGGACAGTCGGGAATTACAGGTTCAGTCGGACGTGGGCCGATCTACACCGATGTGAAGCGCACGGGCGGCAAGGGCCAGTATGGCAACTGGCTGAGCCAGTACACGATTTCGGCCCCGACCGTCGCGACCGAATTCGATACGGGCATCACTTCATGGGCCACGCACCAAAATTTGGCGGGCGGCTCCGTGTTCGGCATGTGGTCTGGTGCGAACAGCCCGTCCAGCGCGCTCGGTCAGACGTTTTCATCTGGCGCGGTCATCGGCCAGGAAATCAATGCCGGCAACCGATGGGGCGATTTCGGCCTTCAGTCAGACGTCGGTGGCACGCGGTACTCTGTCGGCCTGCAGGTTGTGCCTGACGTTCTGCCTGCGGAAGACGGCGCAACGGCGTCGATATACCCCGGCACTTTCGGTGTCGTCTTGTCTGCGTCTATCCATGGGCACAAGTGGTGGACAGGCAATTTCGTACGTACCGACGCCATCGTGCCGGGCGGCTACATCAACCGCGAGAACGGCGGCTCTGTCGTCGGCAACGCAGTGCTCGCGCACACCAAGCTCGGCGGATATCTTACGGATGTTTTCGATTTCGAGAGCGCGACCATCGCGACTGATATTCTCCGCACGGCCAACTTGCGCCTCGGGGCGAGCGGCCTCGCGGTGTTCGGAAGCAAGACGCAATATCAGGTCAATTCGGAGGCTGGTAGCGCTTTTACGCCTGCTGTCCAAATCCATGGTGCGGGGGCTGCCGCCACTGCCGGCATTACCCGGTGGTCGGCCGATGCAAATCAGGGACGCTTTGTCATAGCCAAAAGCCGTGGCGCAGCAATCGGCACCCGTGGCGCGGTCGTAAATGGCGATGTCCTGGGTTCGATAATCTTCAACGGCGACGATGGGACGAACTTCATCCCCGGCGCGTTCATTACTGCGGCCATTTCCCTCACTCCGGGGGCAAACGACATGCCAACCGATCTGCTGTTCGGAACGACAGCAGATGGTACGGCAACGCCTGCAACTTGGATGGCGCTCCGTTCTTACGGCCTGCTCGATCTCGTTGGTTCCGCCCGAGTTCATGGGCAAACTGCAATCCCTGCTGGCGGCGCGGCCGGCAAGGGCCTCGTCCTCTCGTCAACCGCGAACTTCGGCGTGTTCTTCGGATCGGGCGTGCCGACACTGGCTGCAGCCAAGGGCTCGCTCTACCTCCGCTCCGACGGCACCAGCACGAGTACTCGCATGTACGTTAACACCGACGGCAACACCGCATGGACCGCCGTCACCACTGCAGCATAGGAGAGCTAACAATGGATTTGACCGCTAAACTCAAGGCGATTGTCGCCGATATGGTGTTTCAGATTGCAACGTTTCAGACTGAAATCGACGCCCTGCGAGCAGAGAACGTGGCCCTAAGCAAAGCACTCACGGCGGCAACAGCACCGCAGTCCGCCAACGACACTCAGAAAGAAACTGTGACCAAGAAGGCCTAGTTCCGAGGCCGATGCATCTGGTCAAAGAATGGGTCTGAAACCTTAGCCAAGGTTTGAGCCCATTCCACGGTTTGAAGTGCCGTAGTGTTGCCTGGGTTGGCCTTATCGAATTGATCAACGGCCGTATTGATTTCCCTCTGAAGGCGCAGGCCAAATTCCGGGTCTGTTGCCCCGGCAGCTCGAACGAAGGCGCTAAAAAGAACGGCAACGCCCTGCATCACCTGCTCAATTTCGTTCAACTCTGCCTGACCCGACATCAGTAATTCCCTTGTAAAAATGAGGTTTGAACGCTACGCCTACCGCGTCGTGTGACCAAAGGCAATCGAGCGAAGATGACCAATCCGGCCCCGCATGATCTATTCCGCAGACGGGACGCGGAAACAAATGATTCGGTCCATATGGACGCTCAGTCGGTCGCGTTTTACGCAGACGTGTCAGCTTTTGCAGTCAAGCACCTGGGAGTTGGCGTCTATTCTTTGCTGGACATTGGTCCTCGAACCGGCGCTGGGCTGGCTATGCTCAGAATCATGCACCACCCTAAGTCCTACGCGGGGGTGAAATTCGATCCTGTCGTCGGGGTTGACATCGACCCGATGTTCAAAGCAGTCGCCGAGACGGGGTTCCCAGACATCACCGCGATTCATGGGGAAGCCGAGGCGTACAGCGGCCCTCGGCGATGGGATGTCGTGATGAGTAGCCACACCGTGGAGCACGTCGACGAGCCGGAGGAATTTCTCCTCATGCTTCGCAGGCTGGCGAAAAAGGCTGCTATCGTTGCCTGCCCCTTTGAGGAAGAAGACCTCATCAAGTGGCACAAGAACCGTATCGGCTATAAACTCCTGACCAAATGCGGCTTCTGGGAACACCAAGTGTATCGTTCCAACCACTGGTTCAACAGCCCATGCGTCATTGCGATGGCAGCACCCCTTAGCAATTGACGATTCCTGCCTGACCCTACGATGGCCCCAATCCAACAAAGGGGCATCGACATGAGCAAGGGCAAGGCACAGAACACCTTTCGGGCCAAGGCGCCCGGCATCATGGCAAAGCTGATGGCGGATTTTCCGCTGCAGCTCGACGACGTGGCGGCGATCCTCGGCAATTTCGGCCACGAATGCTACGGCTTCACCAAGCTGCAGGAGATCAGCCCGACTGTGAAGGGCTCGCGCGGCGGCTATGGCTGGGCGATGTGGACCGGCCCGCGCCGGCGCGCCTACGAGGCCTACTGCGCGCGCAACAAGCTCGACCCGGCTAGCGACGAAGCAAACTATGCCTATGTGTTTGTCGAGCTCAAAGGCCCGGAAAGGCACGCGATCCCGGCCTTGCGCGGCGCGATCGGGCTGGCGGCAAAGGTGAAAGCCTTCGAGGTTGCCTTTGAGCGCGCCGGCGCGAAACATTACGTCAGCCGCAACCAGTGGGCATCGCTCGCCCTCGAAGCCTGGTACGAAGCCAAGAGCAAGCCCGCCGGCGCGCAGGAAGCGCCCTCGCCGGCTCCGGTGCCCGTCGATCCCGTCAAAACCGCTCCAGCGACCCCGCAGGCGCCGAAAACCCACCAGCCGAGCATTGCCATACCCGGTAAGTATGAGGATGCGCCCAAGAACGGCACCGCCGGCAAGGTGCTCGCGGCTATCGTCGTGCTTGCCCTGGCCGCAGTGGCCGGCGCCTTGGGGCTTTCGAAATGAGCGCGATCGCGGCCGTCATCCTCGAAGGCGCGGCGCAGCTCGCCGTGCCCTTCCTCAAGAAGCTGCTCAAGGACAAGCTCGGCGGCGCCGGCGGAGATCTCGCCGACAAGGCGATCGACATCGTGGCCGAGAAGCTGGGCGCGCCGGCCGAGCGGATCCCCGAGATTGCCGAGCAGGAACCGGATCGGCTGGAAGAGGCGATCATGGCGGCCGAGCCCGAGACGGCCGAGCTGCTGCTCGCGCACGTCAAGAGCCAGCAGCTTTCGAACGAAATCCAGCTTGCCGAAATGGCCAAGGAACAGACCTGGTCATGGGCCTGGCGGCCGGCGTGGATGTGGTTCCTCGGCTTCCTGTGGTGCTGGCGCCTGGTCATCGTGCCGGCGACCGATGCCGCGATCGGCTCGACCATGGCGGCGGCGATCGACCTGGCCACGCTGGCCTGGCTGACGACGCTGTTTGCCGGCTTCTACATGGGCGGCCATACCATCAAGGCCGGCCTCAAGACATGGACGGAACGGAAATGAGCGCCATCGACCCGGCCAGCGGCACTTTCCACATTGATAAGCGGGTGCCGGTGGCGCTGATCGTCACCATCGCCCTGCAGACCGCCGCCGGCATCTGGTGGGCCGCGAGCGTCCAGGCGGCGCAGGAACAGGCGCTGGTCGACGCCAAGCGCCTCGAAACGCGCGTCGACCGGATAGAGGCCGCCCGCGACGACCTGAACACACGTGTCATCCGTATCGAGGAAAAGCTCGTCGGGCAGACCGACATGCTGCAAAGGATCCTGCGATCGGTGGAGACACGACCTAGCGACGTCCGTTAATCCCTGTCGAAGTTCAATCGGTCGATGTGCGAGGAAAGGTGACGCTGCATCGCGCGAATTACTGTCAGCGACCGCTTGAACCATTCGCCAGATGACCGATGCGACTCGAGCTCAGTGTGCAGGCGCCGCTCATCGTATCGTGTACCGGGTACGGAGAAGAAGAAGTGAACCGGGTCAGCGGCAGAAGTTTTCAACGACATAAGGCGCTGTCCTGGATTGGCCGAATAGCCAATCTTGACCCGATCCCGAACCCCCAGAAAATAGACATAGCCCTTGGTAGCGGGATGCTCACCCGACTTAGCTAAGGGGCTTGGCTTGTCGATCGTCTTGGTGAAGTTGTTTGACCAGTCGATAGCCTCGCCGAAGGAATACCAGCGTCCATCAGGATGGCGCAAATCGAGGCCTTTGTGCCCAGCCACGCGGAGTGCTTGTCCAGGGCTGAATCGCGGCTTGCCGTCGCGCCAGTTGACGTGCGGGTGCGGTGACTTCTTCGGCATTATTGCATGCTCCGCCTGGGATATAGGGCTGGAATGCTGCGGTCGGCCGACTTCAGTTTGTCGGTGAGGATATAGAGCAGCGCGACAGTTGAGCTGCGCAAGCGCAGGAATTCTGCATCCTCTGCGTTTTCGCCGATGGAAATCAATGTCTCCACAAGCGCGGTCGCCTCGGATAGCTGCTGGTCGATATTGGTGAGCGGCAGCGGGATAACGTTGCTCGGGCGGTCGTCTTTGCTATTGTGCGCGGCAGCCATGCCTTGATCCCCTAGATCATGGTTTCGGTTAGGGCCGAGATTGAGGTTGCCGCCTCTTCTCGGCTCGCCTATAAATGGACCCATTAATTCATGGTGTCAATTGATGGTCCCAACAAATAGGAAGCGCGGCCGACCGCCTGTCGATACGGAGGCGGTAAAAGTCCGTATCGAGCGGCAAGATATCGATGGCATTGACGCCTTCGCCTTAGCACAATCGGACAAGCCTGGCAGGCCAGAAGCGGTCCGCCGGATCATCCGCGATTGGCTGGTCGGTCACGGCTACATTTCGGAGCACGGGGATACTTAAGTCCATCGTCCTGCCGCTGTATTTCGGGCGTTCAATTCGTGCGAGAAATACCCAAAATTGTTCAAAGACGACCCGTAACCCATTGTTTTTACATAAACGCCGACGAACTTTTAATCAGTAGGTCCAGGGTTCGAATCCCTGCGCGCTCACCAATCTTCGACCTGGCATTGCTGTAGCCCTCCGCCCGCTTGATCGAAGCATGCACCGCCTGTGCGGTTCCGCCTCGTTGTTGGGCTCTGCCTCGCACCTCAGCGTGTTGATCTGTCGGGCATCGACCAACTGATCTCGACCACGAGTTTGCGCCGAAGGGCGTCGGCGTAGTCACCGACGGAGTCGGGGCTGACCACGAAGGCGCCGGGCCCGCCGATGACATTTTCCGCAAAATAGTCGGTGAGGTCCCTTGCCACGCCACGCGTGAAGGCGGGCATGGCGATGGCATTGATCGTGTAGCCATTCCTGATCGCCCGCAACCTGCTGAGTGCAACAGGAAGGCCGTCATTGTTGGTGCCGTTGGCGGAGATGTCTATGACCCTTCTCCCGGCATGCCCGGAATACTGCTCGAAAAGCATGCGGCTTAGGTCGATGGCAAACGAAATCGAGGTGCTGCAATTCCTGAGGCAGCCTCGGCCGCTGTCGCCGTCGCGACTGATGATTGTCGCGGCAGCCTGTGCATCACCGGGGTTGCAGATCGACGTCCACGGAAGCACGGTGCGGACGTGTCCCGGCCCGGCCCATTCGAAATAGGTGATGGCGATGCACCCGAAGGTGCCTCTTGCGATCGCCGCAATGACCTCGGGCGCCATCAGGGCGTCTGCATGGCCCTGGCGCTGCATGTCCGCCGTCGCTGCGTCGATGGACGCGGACACGTCGACGGCGAAAACGATGGCTGTGTCCACATTGGTGGCATGTGCGGGGCTCGTCGAGACGGCGAGAACCGCAGACAATCTGGCAAGAAACGCGCCCACAGGCTCCACTCCTACGCAGCACATGGAACGGCCTCTCGGGCCGGCCTGGCCCAAGAGGCGATCCTCGGTGATGTCGGTTGCGCGTCAGCTTCCGGATTTTTTCTTCAGTTCGGCAACGGTCCTGGAGACCTTGTCGCCGGCGCTCATCTTCTTGAGCTCGGAGTCATAATAGCCGTATTTCTTGTCTTTTTCGCCGCTCCAGAATGTCATGTATTTCTTGCCGACCCGATACCAGGCCCAGCAGTCCCCACCAGTATTGGACTTTCCGTCCTTGACCGATGTCCGCTTGAGTTTGCCGCATACCTCGTTGCCGTTGACGGTCCATTTGCCCTCTCCAAACCAGCTCTTGTCCTTGCCATGCATGAGAAAGGTGCTGTCCGGCGCGAAGTAGGCACGGCTCCTGCTCCAGTTGGCCGACTTGCCCGAATAGAGTTCGCGGACCTCCGAAGCGGTCAGCGGCACGGCATCCTTGGGGAGCTCCTCCGCCCAGCCAACGAGAGGGATCAGCGCAACCACCAAGGCAGACAGTCCGATGATGCTCTTGCTCATGGGATCCTCCTGTGAAGGCTCATGAGAATCCGTCACCTTGACGGGACCCGAAACACCCAAATGGGTTACGTCATCGGCAAGGTACCTGCCATGTTGGCCGTCAGCGCCACCAGTTCCCCCTGCCGGTGCGTTCCGGTCTTGGCGAAGATCATCTTCATGTGCGCGCGCACTGTCTCCTTGGAGAGATGGAGGCTTTCAGCGATCGTTCCTGGCCCGGCACCAGTAGCCAGCAGCACCGCGATCCTCGTCTCTGCCGGGGTCAGGCTGAATGCGCCCCGAAGCTGATCCGACGTCGTCCGCGGGCGATCCTCGAAATTCTTGACGATGACGATGGCGCTGGTCGACTGGAACACATCCCCGATGATCCCCGCCGTCGGCAACGCCTCCACGAGCAACGGCCGTTTCGGATCCCGCCGGATTGCCACGGCGTGGCTTGCATCAAGGCTCGAAGGACGGCGATGGGTGATCGCCTGGTGAACCAGCTTGCGCAATTCCAGCTCGCTTGCATGATTGGCCGCCCTGAGCCGGCGCCCGGAAAGATACAAGCCGTCACCGAGAACCCGCTCGGCGATGCTGTTGTGGCTGAGCACATTGCCGACGCAATCCAGCAGGAAGGCTGCGCATGACAGCGCTTCCAGGGTCGCCAGCGCCGTTCGCCCCTGCGCCAGGGCCAGGGTTTCCGACAGCGATATCATCCGGCGAAAATGCGGAGCGATCCTGGCAAGGATCCTTGAATCCTCCGTCGTAAAATGCCCCTGCCCCTTGGCACGTAGCATCGGCACTGCCCAAAGCTCGCCGTGCACCTTGAGCCCCACCATTGCGAAGCCCGGCAGGCCGAACGCCATGTAGAGTTCGTTGTAGTGGCGCAGTCGTCGACGTTCGTCGTCCGTGGCAAGGTCGTGTTCCGTAACGACAGTGCGTCCTGCACGCAGCAGCGGCATGCCGCGCTCGGCCCGGTAATGCCCGAGATACCAGCGGTTCTTGATGTATTCGGACAGCAAGTCGCCATAGTCGCGGGAACTCGGCATTTCCGTGAAATCGCGGGCCGGGTTGCGAGGGTCGTTGGCGCGTGCGTCCGGATTGCTGGGGTAGAACATCATGCAGGCGGCGTTCAATGAGCGCGCAAGTCCGTGCAGCGTGTCCGTCCACCTCGCAGGGTCAAACACCGCTTCGTAACAAGCGTCTATGTCGCGCTCAATGCGGTTGTCCAGCATCATGCCGGACCCCCTCTCGCTCTCCGCGCCTCCTCAAAGCCGCACAGGCAAGGTACCACACACACCCGGATGGCTACAGAGCGATTGCAGGCCGGCAAGCATGATTCCGCGCCGATATTCGCCAGTCGCGGCACAAAACGAACCGCCGGCCATTATTTCCACGTGAAAGGCTGACAGCTCGCACTATTGGCTGCCAAGTGTCGGCCGAGGAACATTTGCCCGTTGGCGCCGTTTACCTCTACAAGCGGACGCCACACTACGAGGAGACCATCATGAAGAAAGTTATGTCAGGCTTGATGGCAACGGCCATTGCCGCATCGTTTGCGATTGCGTCAATCGTGCCGGTTGCCGCCGCACCCGCCTACTATCCCAAGGCGCCGCAGGCCGACACTGCCATCCAGCAGGTCCAGTATGACAACTACTGGAAGAAGCGTCGCGCCATGCGCGTCGAACGCAGCGACAGTGCCAGCCATTTCCGCACGCCGCGTCGCGGTTTCTACAGGGACCGTGGCGACGCGGTCTATTTCAACGGCCATCGCGGCTACCGTGACTACCGCCCCGGCTATCGTCGTCACAACGACTTCTGGTTCCCGGCCGGCGCATTCATCGCCGGTGCGATCATCGGCGGCGCGATCGCCAACCAGCCGCAGCCGCGCTACGTCCAGCCGAGCCGCTACGGCAATTCGCATGTGCAGTGGTGCTACGACCGTTACCGGTCCTACCGGGCCTCGGACAACACGTTCCAGCCCTACAACGGGCCGCGCCAGCAATGCTATTCGCCTTACTGACCGAGGCGTAGCATCATAACGGAACCCGCGCTCACAAGGGCGCGGGTTTTTTCGTTTCGACGAGCTGGACATCGGATTCCGCGCAAATCTTGCGAATGCTCGGAATGTCGCAGTGGTCGGTGATGAAAGTGTCCATTTGCGACAGGTGCGCAATACGCACCGGCGCCGTGCGCTCGAACTTCGTCCGGTCCGACACCAGGATGACATGACGGGCATTGGCGATGATCGCCTGCGCCACCTTCACCTCGCGAAAATCGAAGTCCAAAAGCGCGCCGTCATGGTCGATCGCCGAGGCGCCGATGACCGCATAGTCGACCTTGAACTGGCGAATGAAATCGACCGCCGCCTCGCCGACGATGCCGCCGTCCGAGCCGCGCACCACCCCGCCAGCGATCACCACCTCCATGTCAGGATATACCCGCATCCTGTTGGCAACATTGATGTTATTGGTGATGACCATCAGTCCCTTATGGTCGAGCAGCGCCTTTCCGACGGCTTCGGTGGTGGTGCCGATATTGACGAACAGCGAGGCGTTGTCGGGAATGATGCGCGCCGCCGCCTGGCCGATGGCATCCTTCTCGTCGGCCGCGATCTTGCGCCGCGCCTCGTATTCCAGGTTCTCGATGCCCGAGGGGAACAGCGCCCCGCCATGAATCCGGCTCAGCAGGCGCTGGTCGCAGAGGTCGTTGAGATCCTTGCGGATGGTCTGCGGCGTGACCTGGAAATGTGCCGCCAGGTCGTCGACCAGCACGCGCCCATTGTCCTTGGCAAGCTGGATGATTTCCGACTGGCGCGGCGAAAGATACATTTCGGCATTCCCCTCATTTCGTTTTGACGGACGATAGGGGAAAACGAAAGCACTGAAAAGGCGCTTCGAAAGCAAAGGCGAAGCACCTTCCCCGATCGCCGGCCGCCCTCAGCCGGCGCGGGCGATCTCGGTGATCACTTCGAATGCGTGGTCGACGTCGGCCTCCGTCGCCTCGAATTGCCCTGCCTGGAAGCGGATCACCGCGCGTCCGTCGAGGCGTGTCTGCGTCAGGTAGATGCGGCCGTCGCGGTTGATGCGCTCGACAAGGTCGAGATTGTGCCGGTCGAGATCGGCTACACCGGCTGCAACGTGGCGGAACGAAAACAGCGACAGCATCGGCTCGCTGCTGATCTCGAAACCGGGCTCGCGCCGCAGCCGTTCGGCCAGCTTCTCGCTCCACGCGACATGGTTGCGGATCATCGTCCGCAGGCCTTCAAGCCCATGCGCACGCAGCAGGAACCACAGCTTCAGCGCCCGGAACCGCCGGCCGAGCGGCACCGACCATTCGGAATAGTTGATGATGCCGTCGTGGCCGTGCGTCTTGAGATAATCGGGGCGAATGGCGAGCGTCCTGACCAGGCTTTCAGGGTCGCGGATGAACTGGATCGAGCAGTCGAACTGTGCCCCCAGCCATTTATGCGGATTGAAGACGATCGAATCGGCGCCCTCCACCCCGGTCCAATAGTGGCGGAACTCGGGGCAGATCATTGCCGAGCCGGCCCAGGCGGCGTCGACATGCAGGTAGAGGCCTTCACGCTCGGCAATCCTGGCGACGGCGGCAATGTCGTCGGTGCCGCCGACACTGGTGCCACCAACGCAGGCAATGATGCCAGCCGGCAGAAAGCCAGCGGCGCGGTCTTCGACAATCGCCCGTTCGAGTGCCTCCGTCGCCATGGCGCGGTTGGGCCCTGCCGTCGGAATGCGCACGAGATTGTCCTCGCCGACGCCCGAGACCCAAATGGCGCGATCGATCGACGTGTGCACCTGATCGGAACTGTAGATACGCAGCCTGGGCTGGCCGGAAAGCCCTGCCTTGTTGCCCTGCCAGGCCAGCGCGCGTTCGCGCATCGTCAGCACGGCGGCGAGCGTGGCCTGCGACGCGGAATCCTGGATCACGCCGGTGAAACCGTCAGGCAGGCCAAGCGCCTGGCGCATCCAGTCCACCACGCGGGTCTCGAGCTCGGTCGCTGCCGGCGAGGTTTGCCAGAGCATGCACTGGGCTGCCATGGCGCTGACCAGATATTCCGCCACCACCGACACGGGCGCAGCGTTGGCCGGGAAATAGGCGAAGAAGCGCGGATGCTGCCAGTGCGTCATGCCGGGCACGATGGTCGCCTCGAAATCGGCGAAGATATCCTCCATCGGCTCGGCTTGTTCGGGCGCACTGGCCGCGACCGCGCCGAAAATGCTGCCCGGTTTGATATCCGGCCGCACCGGTCGGTCACGTAGCCCGGTGCGGTAGTCAACGCCCCATTCGGCCGCCTTCACCGACCAATGGCGAAACGCGTTGTTGTCCATGGTCGTCCTCCGACGTGAATTAGGGCCCTGGCCGACTACTCGATGAAATCAGGCAGGCTCTGGAACGCTGTTTTCAGCGCATCCGACCAGCCTTCGGAAACACTCCTGTAATAGGGATCGTCAGCGCCGATCCGCCTTTTCAGGCCGATCTTCAGGCTGTCCTTTTCATAAAAGGCGAGATCAAGCGGCAGGCCGACCGAAAGGTTCGATTTCAGCGTCGAATCGAACGACACCATCAAAAGCTTCACCGTTTCGGCAAAGCTCATCTTGCGGTCATAGGCGCGCACGATGATCGGCTTGCCATATTTGGTCTCGCCGATCTGGAAGAACGGCGTGTCGTCGCTGCATTCGATGAAATTGCCTTCCGGATAGATCATGAACAGCCTGGGTTCGCTGCCCTTGATCTGGCCACCGAGGATGAACGAGGCGTTGAACGCCGAATCCGCCGTCTGTCCGGCGGGAGCCGACTGCGAGATCACTTCCTTGACCGTGTCGCCGACCAGCCGCGCGATCTGGAACATCGAAGGTGCTTCGAGCAGCGTAGGCGCCCGATCGGCCACAGCCTTGGTCCGCTCGTCGAGGAGGCTGACCACGGCTTGCGTCGTGGCGAGGTTGCCGGCCGACATCAGCACGACCACGCGCTCGCCCGGCTGCTCCCAGATACGCATCTTGCGAAAGGTCGAAATACTGTCGACCCCGGCATTGGTGCGCGTGTCCGACATGAACACCAGTCCGCGATCAATCTTCAGGCCAACGCAGTAAGTCATCGATTCCGGTCCGCTTGCTCGCCGGATTACTGCTCTACAGTGATGTGGACTGCAAGCCGTTCCTGCGCCCGACCGATCAGGATGCCCGAAATCGGCATCGCCTCGCGATAATCCCGGCCCACCGCGACGCGCACATAGCGCTCGTCGGGCGAAATGCCGTTGGCGGCGTCGAAGCCGACCCAGCCGAGCCCCTCGACAAAGGCTTCCGCCCAGGCGTGGCTCGCCACCTGCTCCACCGTGTCGTCCATCATCAGGTAGCCGCTGACATAGCGTGCCGGGAAACCCGTCAGCCGGGCGCAGGCGGCAAACACATGGGCATGGTCCTGGCAGACGCCGGTGCCTTTTTCCAGCGCCTGTTCGGCGGTCGTTCGGGTATCGGTGGTACCGGTCACGTAGGCGATGCGGTCCCGGATCGTCGCCATCAGCGCGTGCAGCCGCTCCAGTCCGCCGCCCTCGCCCATGCCGGCGACGAGTTGGCGGATAGACGCGCCCGGCGCCGTCAGCGGCGTCTCATGCTGGAAAAGCCACAGCGGCGCGAAACCGCGGTGCGGCCCGGACACGCCCGCCACATCGTTGGTCTCGACCTCGCCTTCGGCCACCACGCTGATCGTATGTGGGTCGCTGTCAATGCTGAGAAGCCGCGTGTCGTTGCCGAACTGGTCGAGGAAGCGCACCTCCTCGCGCGCACCCTCGACGCGCAGCGACCAGGTCAGCACGGTCTGCGCCGGCCCGCTGACCGGCCACAGCCGCAACCGCTGCAAGCCATAGCGGATCGGCTCGTCATAGTTGTATTCCGTGCGGTGTGTAACCTTGAGCCGCATATGATTGTCGCCTCAGTAGAAGCCGAAATCCTGGGCGACCTGGTCGCCCAACCGGTTATTGTCGGTGATGAAATCAGCCAGGAATTCGTGCAGGCCGGCTTCGAAGATGTCCTTGATCTCGGTGCCGCGCAGCTTGGCATAGGTCCGCTCTGCGATCTCCTGCGCCGGGTGCCGAGCGCCATAATCCTCGCCGAGAAATTTGAGATGTTCGGCCAGGAAGCGATAGCTGAAGGTCAGCGAACGCGGCATGCGCACGTTGAGGATCAGGTACTCGGCGATATTGGTCGGCTTGTATTCGGCCTCGTAGACCCAGCGGTAGGACCGGTGTGCCGCCACCGACCGCAGGATCGACTCCCACTGGTAGTTGTCGAGCGACGACCCCACCCAGGAGACCGACGGCAGAAGCACGTAATATTTGACGTCGAGGATGCGCGCCGTGTTGTCGGCGCGTTCAACATAGGTGCCGAGCTGGGCAAAATCGAAAATCTCGTTACGCAGCATGGTCCCGTAGAACGAGCCGCGGATCAGCGCTGTTTCGCGCTTGATGGCGTCGAGCACGCCGGGCAATTCGCGCTGGTCGATCGGGCTGGCCAGCACGCGCTTCAGCGACATCCAGGCTTCGTTGATGCTCTCCCAGGTTTCCCGGGTCAGCGCGGTGCGCACCATGCGGGCATTGTTGCGCGCGGTCTCGATCGCCGCCACCGCGCTCGACGGGTTCGACATGTCGCGCAACAGGAAGTCGGCAACGTTTTCGGATGTATAGTCGCTGTGCTTGTCGGCAAAGGAGGTTGCGGCTCCCGCCGAAAGCAGCACCGATTTCCATTCCTCCGAGGCGTCCTGGCTGCGGGTCAGCGCGATGCGCAGACCGGCATCGATCAGCCTCGCCATGTTTTCGGTCCGCTCGATGTAGCGGTTCATCCAGTAGAGGCCGTTGGCGGTGCGACCGAGGAGCATGTCAGAGGGCCCTGCAGGTGAGCGAATAGCGAATAGCGAATAGCGAATAGGAAATATTCGTCATGATTTTTGCTGCAGGCTCCTGATCATGGAACGAACCATCCTGCCAATCTCGTCAGCTTGTTCGAGTAACTTCCTGGTCTCAGAATCCCGCATCAGTCCAACTCGGCTGCTCAAGATCAGATGTGTTTCCAGCTCTTTAAGTGAGCCTTGGGCTACTCTTAGGAACAGGACGAACGAACCTGTGCTCTCTCGACCATGTCCCTCCGCGATGTTCGCTGCGATGGACGTGGCTGATCGTCTGATCTGCGACGTCATTCCGTAAGCTTCGCTTGTCGGAAACACCTTGGTGGCAGAATAGCAGTCCACTGCCAGCTCGACCGAGGCTCTCCAAACCACCAGATCCCTGTATGAGTTGATCGTCGACGGCAGTATTTCCTCCCTATTCGCTACTCACTATTCGCTATTCGCCCTCTTAGTCATCCAGCACCCACGTATCCTTCGTTCCCCCGCCCTGCGATGAGTTGACGACAAGCGAGCCCTCCTTCAGGGCGACGCGCGTCAAGCCACCCGGCACGATGCGTATACGGTCCGAAACCAGCACGAACGGCCTGAGGTCGACATGGCGTGGCGCCAGGCCCTTCTCGGTCAGGATCGGGCAGGTCGACAGCGACAGTGTCGGCTGGGCGATGTAGTTCGACGGCCTGGCTGCGAGCTTCTTGGAAAACTCCTCGCGCTCCTTCTTGCTCGCCGCCGGCCCGACCAGCATGCCGTAGCCGCCAGAACCGTGCACTTCCTTGACCACCAGCTCGGCGAGATGCTCCTGGACGTATTTCAGGCTGTCAGGCTCCGAGCAGCGCCATGTCGGGATATTGCCGAGGATCGGCTTGCGGCCGGTATAGAACTCGATGATCTCGGGCATGTAGGAATAGATCGCCTTGTCGTCGGCGATGCCGGTGCCTGGCGCGTTGGCGATGGTGATGTTGCCGGCGCGGTAGACGTCCATGATGCCGGGCACGCCGAGCGCCGAGTCCGGCTTGAAGGTCAGCGGATCGAGATAGGCGTCGTCGACGCGGCGATAAAGCACGTCGATCTGCTTGTAGCCCTCGGTGGTGCGCATCGCCACGCGCCCGTCGACGACGCGAAGATCCTGTCCCTCGACAAGCTGCACGCCCATCTGGTCGGCCAGAAACGCATGTTCGAAATAGGCCGAGTTGAAGCTGCCCGGCGTCAGCACCGCAATCGTCGGCGCGCCGCTGACCCCGTTCGGCCGCACCGCCGCCAGCGACTGCCTGAGCAACTGGGGATAGTTCTCGACCGGATGCACCTTGATGCGCTGGAACAGCTCGGGAAAGAGCTGCAGCATCGTCTCGCGGTTCTCCAGCATGTAGGAGACTCCGGACGGCGTGCGCGCATTGTCCTCGAGCACGTAGAACTCGTTCTCGGAGATGCGCACGACGTCGACGCCGATGATGTGGGTGTAGACCCCCGCCGGCGGTCTGACCCCTATCATCTCCGGCAGGAACGCCTCGTTGGTGGCGATCAGATCGCGTGGCACGCGGCCTGCGCGCAGGATCTCCTGGCGATGGTAGATGTCGTCGAGAAAGGCGTTCAGCGCCTGGACGCGCTGCTCGATGCCTTGCGTCAGCCTGCGCCATTCGTTGCCGGAGATGATCCGCGGCACGATGTCGAACGGGATCAGCCGTTCGGAGGCCTCCTGCTCGCCATAGACGGCGAAGGTGATGCCGGTCTTGCGGAAAACCCGCTCGGCATCGCGCATCTTTTCGGTAAGGCGGGCAGCATCCTGGTTCTTGAGCCAGCCGTCATAGGCTTCGTAGGGCCGTCTCAATCCGGCTTCTGCCGGGAGCATTTCGTCGAAGGCGACCAATGGCAAACTCCCCTCTGAGATCAGTGAAATGACCTCGGGGGAGAAAATCAAGCGCAATCGCCTGTTTCAGGCGTAGCCGGCTTCATTACAGGGAATTTGCCCATCATTTTGGCAGAAAGCCGGGGATTTGGGCCTATCCCTGCCCTCGCCGCGCTCAGAAGGCGCGGAAGGTCACCGTCGTGAAGGTGTCCTTGATGTTGCCGATCGAGTGGACTCGCTCGTTGACGAAGTGCCCGATGTCTTCCTCGTCATCGACATAAAACTTGGCGAGCAGGTCGTAGTTGCCGGCGGTCGAATAGATCTCCGAGGCGATCTCCGCATCGGCCAGTGCGCTCGCCACCTCATAGGCCTTGCCGAGTTCGCATTTGATCTGCACGAAAAAGGTCTTCATCGCACCGTCCGTTCCGGCCCTGCCATCGCTGCCGGTCTTGTCGCAGAACCAGCCTGCGCTTTCAAGCCAATGCTTGGGCGCACTGCCGCTGGCCAATGAGCCGGTAGCATGAAACCGCAAACGGCTCGCCTGCGTATGTTACAATGTCATCGTGGCGCCGGCCAATGCCCGCCATGGAACGGGAGACGCCAACATGCGCCGTGCCGCCATCGTCTTCGCCACCTTGCTTTGCGCCTTTCCGGCCCTTGCCGGCGATGCGGAGATCAAGGCGGCGCAGGGCAGCATATCGGGCCAGCTCCAGGCCTTCCGCGCCGGCGACAACGCCACTGCCTACGGTTATGCCGCGCCGAATGTGAAGCGCATCTTCCCGACGCTCGAGACCTTCATGGGCATGGTGTCGGGTGGCTACAAGCCGGTGCATCACCCGCAGAGCTTCGATTTCGGCAAATCCCGGGAGATGGGCCCGACCGCAATCGCCCAGCAAGTGCTCATCGTCGGGCCCGACGGCAAGGACTACGAGGCCGTCTACACGCTCGAACTGCAGCCCGACGGCATCTGGCGCATCACCGGCGTCAGCCTCCGGGCCTCGAACTCGCTGAGCACGTGATGGCGCGCCGACAAGGCGTTTGCCGTCACGCCATGTGCTCAGGCTCGTCACGCCGGCCGGCGTGCCTCGAAGCTGATCGACTCGTCGTCCTTTTGCGGTGCACGGCCATGTTGGTAGTTCCCGGACGCGACGACGTCGACAAAGCCGGCTTCTGCCAGTGAAAGGGCAAACTCGTTGACGCCCCACCAGCGCAGGCTGAACAGTTCGAGTTCGGTATCGACCAGCTTTGTATGGCGCCAATGCTCGTAGCGAAGCTGCGAGACCGTTTTCTGCGCAACAAAGTCGGTCTCGACCCTGGTGTCGGTCAACGTCAGCAGGTCGCCGTCTTCGGTGTTCCAGCTGCGAACGGAACCGCTCGTCCCCAGGAAGCTGCCGATCGGATCCAGGTCGACCATAAGCCTGCCATTCGGCGCCAGATGGTCGAAAAACCGGCTCAGCAGAGCCTTGGCCGACGCCAATTCGGTGATCAGCTGGAACGAGCCGAGCGGCACGACGATCGCCTCAAATTGCCGATCGTAGGCAAAGGTTTCAAAGCTCTGCTGCGTCAGCTTCGGATCAAGCGACCGCTCCCGGCATGCGCTCAGGCAGTACCCCAACATCTCCTCGGATGGGTCGAAACCTTCCACCGAAATGCCTGATTGCAACAGCGGCACGTAGAATCGGCCGTTGCCGACAGCCGGTTCGAGCACCGGGCCGGTGCAGGTTTCCAGGCGCTGGCGATAATACTCGATGTCCCCAAATGACCTGCCGACAGGCTTGTCCAAGTTGTAGACCCAAGACGCCAGGGTTCCGTAGCGATTGTTCATGCAATTCCCGATGCGCTTACTTCCATGCCTTCGCAATAAGACAAGTCAGCTTGTGCGCCAATACCCGATACTCCAGGCCTGCGGTCAGGCCGCATCGCCTGAACCCCAGAACACCTTAGGCCAGCAGCGTGCTCAGCACCTTCAGATCCACATTGCCGCCACTCAGAACGATGCCGACCCGCTTGCCCGCACAACCAAGTGCGCCATGCAGGACGGCAGCCGCAGCCAGGCAGCCGGTCGGTTCGACGATGATCTTCATGCGTTCGGCAAAGAACCTGACAGTATCGACCAGTTGCGCGTCCGTGACGGTCACGATGTCATCGACCTTGTCTTTCAGGATCGGAAAGTTGTGGTAACCGACATGGGTGACGATCGCCCCGTCGGCGATGGATTTCGGCGGTGCGATGTGAACCACCTCCCCCTTGCGCAGCGACTGCTGGCCGTCATTGCCGGCCTTAGGCTCGACACCGACAATCCTGCATGCGGGCGACAGCGCTCGCGCGCTCAACGCACAACCGGCAAGCAGACCCCCGCCGCCCAGCGGCACCACAAGCAGATCGAGGTCTCCAGTGTCCTCGATAAGTTCCAGCGCCGCAGTGCCCTGCCCGGCGATGACGTCAGCATGGTCATAGGGCGGGATGAGCGCCGCGCCGCGCTCGGCCGCGATGCCCTGGGCGATCTTCTCGCGGTCTTCGGTGTAGCGGTCATAAAGGACGATCTCGGCGCCATACCCCCTGGTCGCGGCCACTTTTATGGCAGGCGCATCCTTGGGCATGATGATCGTTGCCGAAACACCCAGGAGGCTGGCGGCATAAGCGAGGGCCTGGGCGTGGTTGCCCGAGGAATAGGCGACAACGCCGTCGGCCCGCATTGCTTGGTCCAGCACGGCGATCGCGTTGTAGGCCCCGCGAAACTTGAACGCGCCAGCCCTCTGCAGGTTTTCCGCCTTGAAATAGAGCGTTGCGCCAGTTTGCGCATCTGCCGTCCGCGACGTCAGGATTGGCGTCTTGTGCGCAGCCCCCGCAAGGCGCGCTTGGGCTAGTTTGACATCGTCGAATGTGGGGATTCGCAGCGAAGGACTGGCCATATGCATCTCCGTGGCAGGCATTCAAAACATAGCTTGTCACGGGCGCGCGCATAAGTCCGGCGCGTCAAAGGCGGAGTGATTGTCAGTTCGCGACCAGACGTGTCTTGCCGCCAGCGACCGAAGTATGGAAACCGGGCCTCGGCACCAACAGAATCGGATCAGGCTTCATCCATGCTCAAGGTCATCGCCCAGGATTTCATCAAGGCGGAATTCATCGACACCGTCATGCCGCTCTATGCCGAGCTGGTGGAGAAAACTCGGCAGGAGGAGCTGTGCATCGCCTACGATCTTTTCATCGACCAGAAGGACCCCGGGCATTTCATCTTCGTCGAGGAATGGCCCGATCGTGCCGCCCTCGACGCACATTGCCGGTCGGAGCACTTTGTCCGGCTGGTGCCCTTGATCAACCAGCATCAGCGGCAGGATCCGACCTTCATCCTGATGGATCCGTTCGCCGCCTGAATCAGCCAGACGGCCGGCGTCACTGCCCCGGGTGTACCGGCAGATCGCCCCGCGCCCAGCCTTCGCCGATCTCGGCGGTGCGGTCGGCAAAGCGGCCGGCCTCGATCGAGGCGCGGATATCGCTCATCAGGTGCTGGTAGTAGGACAGGTTGTTCCAGGTCAAAAGCATCGCGCCCAGCGACTCCCCCGACTTGATCAGGTGGTGCAGATAGGCGCGGCTGTAGTCACGTGCGGCCGGGCAATCGCTTTCCTCGTCCAGCGGCCGCGGGTCGTCGGCGTGGCGGGCATTGCGCAGGTTGACCTTGCCGCGGCGGGTGTAAGCAAGGCCGTGGCGGCCGGCGCGGGTCGGCATCACGCAGTCGAACATGTCGATGCCGCGCGCCACCGACTTGATGATGTCGTCGGGCGTGCCGACGCCCATCAGGTAGCGCGGCTTCTCCTCCGGCAGCTCGGGACAGGTGATGTCGAGCATGTCGAGCATCACCTCCTGCGGCTCGCCGACGGCCAGTCCGCCCACTGCGTAACCCTTGAGATCGAGCCCCTTCAGCGCCTGCGCCGAGCGCACGCGCATATCGGGAATGTCGCCGCCCTGCACGATGCCGAACATCGCCTTGCCCGGCTGGTCGCCAAAAGCCGCCTTGCAGCGTTCGGCCCAGCGCAGCGACAGCTCCATGGCGCGCTGGATTTCCTTCGGCGTCGCCGGAAGTGCGGTGCATTCGTCGAGTTGCATCTGGATGTCGGAATCGAGCAGGCCTTGGATCTCGATCGAGCGTTCCGGCGACATTTCGTAGGCAGCACCGTCGATATGCGAGCGGAAGGTCACACCCTTTTCGCTAAGCTTGCGCAGCTTGGACAGCGACATCACCTGGAAACCACCAGAATCGGTCAGGATCGGATGTGGCCAGCGGGCGAATTCGTGCAGGCCGCCGAGCCGCGCCACGCGCTCGGCACCGGGCCTCAGCATCAGATGATAGGTGTTGCCCAGGATGATGTCGGCGCCGACGCCGCGCACCTGGTCCATGTACATCGCCTTGACCGTGCCGCCGGTGCCCACCGGCATGAAGGCCGGCGTGCGGATCGTGCCGCGCGGCATGGTGATCTCGCCGCGGCGCGCCTTGCCGTCGGTGGCAAGCACGTTGAACTTGAATTCTTCACTCATCGGTCGTTCCTGAACAGCAGGCTGGCATCGCCATAGGAATAGAAGCGGTAGCCGTCCGCGATCGCATGGGCGTAGACGCCCTGCATCCTTTCAAGTCCGCAAAAGGCCGAAACCAGCATGAACAAGGTCGAGCGCGGCAGATGGAAATTGGTCATCAGCGCGTCGACGAACTTGAAGCGGTAGCCGGGCGTGATGAAGATGTCGGTCGGCCCGGACCAGGCGGCGATGGTACCGTCCGCGCGCGCCGCACTTTCCATCAGGCGAAGCGAGGTGGTGCCGACGGCAACGATGCGGCTGCCGCGCGCCTTGGCGGCATTCAGCGCCGCCGCGGTCTCGGCCGACACATGTCCGATCTCCGAATGCATCTTGTGCTCGGCGGTGTCGTCTGCCTTCACCGGCAAAAAGGTGCCAGCGCCGACATGCAGTGTCACGAAATGCTGTTCGATGCCCTTGGCCTCGAGTGCGGCAAACAGCTCCGGCGTGAAATGCAGTCCGGCGGTAGGGGCCGCAACCGCGCCCTCCTCCTTGGCATAGACGGTCTGGTAGTCGCGCCGGTCGCGTTCGTCGTCGGCACGCTTGGAGGCAATATAGGGCGGCAGCGGAATATGGCCGACGGCATGCAGCGCCTCGTCCAGCACCGGGCCAGATACGTCGAACGCCAGCAACGCTTCGCCCGCCTCGCCCTTTTCGATCACAGTCGCGTCGAGTTGGCCCAGCATGCAGGCCTCGGCGCTGTGGCCAAACTGGATGCGGTCGCCGACGGCAACGCGCTTGCCCGGCCGCATGAAGGCGAGCCAGCGGTCGGGGCCGACACGCATGTGGAGCGTCGCATCGACATGCGCGACAGCCTCGCCGCGCACGCGGCGGCCCTTGAGTTGCGCCGGGATGACGCGCGTGTCGTTGAGCACCAGCACATCGCCGGGTTCGAGCAACGACGGCAGGTCGCCCACCTTGAGGTCGGCGAATTCCTCGCCTGGCCTGACGAGAAGCATGCGAGCAGAATCGCGCGGTTCAGCGGGGCGAAGCGCAATCCGCTCTTCGGGCAGCTCGAAATCGAAAAGATCGACGCGCATCAGTAGATACGGATCATCATTGCCCCGGCGAGCAACAGCATGGCACCGACGATGCGGCCCATCGAGAGTTCGCGCACGGCAACGCCAAAATAGCCGGCACGGTCGACAATCACGCTGGCCAGCAATTGGCCGGTGACCAGGAACGCGACCAGGGCAGCCGCGCCAATGCGCGGCGTGAGCAGCACTGAACTCGTTACATAGACAGCGCCAAGGCAACCGCCGGCCACGAACAACCACGGCGCCGGGGCGCGCCAGTCGACGCTGACGCCCTGGGCGCGTGCGGTGAAGTAGGCGATGATGCCGAGCACGATGGCACCAGCCAGGAATGAGACCGCAGCCGCCGCGACGGGCATTCCCAGCCCGCGCGCCAGCTGCGCATTCACTGGTGCCTGAATGGCAACGAAGGCGCCCGCCAGAACGCCGAGAAGCGACCAGAGAACGCCAGCCATTGCCTGTTATTCCGCGATATCGGCGGCGACCTTCAGCGACACGATCTTGTCGGGATCCTGCACCGGCTCGCCGCGCTTGATCTTGTCGACATTTTCCATGCCTTCGATGACCTGGCCCCACACCGTGTACTGGCGGTTGAGGAAGCCGGCGTCGTCGAAGCAGATGAAGAACTGCGAATTGGCCGAATTCGGGTTCTGCGAACGCGCCATCGAGCAGGTGCCACGGCCGTGGTTCATGTTGGAGAATTCGGCCTTCAGGTCCGGCTTGTCCGAACCGCCCATGCCGGCGCGGCCGGGATTGAAGTCCTTGCCGCCCGACTTGCCGAACTTGACGTCGCCGGTCTGGGCCATGAAGCCGTCGATGACGCGGTGGAACACGACGCCGTCATAGGCGCCTTCGCGTGCCAGCTCCTTGATCCGCCCGACATGGCCGGGGGCCAGGTCAGGGAGCAGTTCAATGATCACGTTGCCCTTGGTGGTTTCCATGATCAGCGCGTTTTCGCGATCCTTGATCTCGGCCATGGTGAAATTCCTTCTTTGCGTTTTGGATTACTTGGCGTCCGCGGCGATGCGGACCTTGATCATGCTGTCGGGGTCGCTGACGACGCCATTTGCGGCCGCATCGCCCTTCTTGATGCCGTCGACCAGTTCCATGCCGCTCTCGACATCGCCGACGATGGTGTACTGGCCGTCAAGCGAGGATGCGGTATCGAACATGATGAAAAACTGCGAATTCGCCGAATTCGGATCCTGGGCACGTGCCATGCCGACGACGCCGCGCTTGAAGGTCTCCTTGGAGAATTCGGCCGGCAGGTCGGGCAGCTTCGAGCCGCCGGTGCCGGCGCGGTCGCCGCTGTAGCCATCCTTCGTGTCGCCGAACTCGACGTCGCCGGTCTGCGCCATGAAGCCCTCGATGACGCGGTGGAACGCGACATTGTCGTAAGCACCTTCGCGCACCAGCGCCTTGATCTGCTCGACATGCTTGGGTGCGAGGTCGGGACGCAGCGCCACCGTCACGTCGCCGCCCTTCAGCGTGATGATCATCGTGTTCTCCGGCTCGGCGGCCAGTGCAGCAGCCGATCCTGCGAGCAGGCCGGTGAGGACGACGAAGGACGAGGCAAGCTTTCTGAGCTGCATGGTTCGATACTCCGAAATTATTTCGCGAATTTTGCCGTGAGCGCGCCGGCGACCGCCGCCGGTACGAACGGGCGGATGTCGCCGCCCATCGAGGCTATCTGGCGGACAAGTGTGGCGGTAATCGTGCGGACCGAAGGGCTTGCCGGCAGGAAAACCGTCTGCAGTTCCGGCGCCATGGTCTCGTTCATGCCCGCCATCTGCATCTCGTAGTCGAGATCGGTGCCGTCGCGCAGGCCACGGATCATGATCGAGGCGCCTTGCTTGCGCGCCGCGTCGATCACCAGCCCGTCGAAGGCCACCACCTTGATGCGGGCGCCGTCCTTGCCGAACTCGACCTTCGTCGCTTCCTCGATCAGCGCCACCCGCTCCTCGAACGCGAACAGCGGCTTCTTGCCGGGATGGATGCCGATGGCGGCGTAGACGACGTCGGCGACGGCCAGCGACGCCTTGAGCACGTCGAGGTGGCCGTTGGTGAGCGGGTCGAACGACCCGGCATAGATGGCGATGCGATCAGTCATGCGCTGCTTCTAGAACATCGGCGCCAAAGGTGGAAGCGCACTTTGGCGGCACCCGGTACCTTCGGCCAATGGTTTACGAGATGAATGCACGATGAACGGCAATCTCAGGATCGGTTCAAGCGGATGTGAATAAACCCTGTGTATATCAGATGAAACCAAATGCCGGTTCGTCCGTTGTTTCAAGCAGGAGAACAGCGCCATGATGATCTACATGCTCGCCGCGGCCATGACTCTGGCCATGCTTGTTGCCACTGCCTTCAGCCTCCATCACGAGGCGCATCGCGTCCGCACCAAGGTGCAGACGGCCCGCGTCCAGCTTCCCGGCTGGCGTAATCCGCGCGTCCCGCGCTGAACAGTTTCTGCCCCTCCAGGCAAAAGCGGCGCTTCGGCGCCGCTTTCTTCTCTTTAATTTTTCCCTCTACCCCTTTGATTTGACACGCCCTTCAGCGCATCTGAGGGTAGGTCAGCCTTCCTCGCTCACAACGGCATCGCCGTTTGGCGCCTCGTCGCCATCTTCGTCGCCCGACGGCTCGGAAATGCGCTCCACCGAAACCACCTTCTCGCCTTCGGCTGTATTGAAGATGGTCACGCCCTTGGTGGCGCGGCTGGCGAAGCGGATGCCGTCAACCGGCACGCGGATCACCTGCCCGCCATCGGAGACCAGCATGATCTGGTCGTCGTTGCCGACCGGGAACGTCGCCACCAGCTTGCCGATCTCGGCCGTCTTCGACACGTCGGTGGCGCGGATGCCCTTGCCGCCGCGATTGGTCAGGCGGAAGTCGTAGGACGACGAGCGCTTGCCGTAGCCGTAGTCGGTCACTGTCAGCACGAACTGCTCGTGCTGGCCCAGGAACTGGTAGCGGTCTTCGGAGATGTCGGCTTCCTCACCGATCTCCTCGTTGGTCAGCGCGATGTCCTCGTCTTCGCCCGCTGCAATACCAGCTGCCAGCCTCCGCTCGGCGACAGAACGCTTGAGATACGCGGCACGCTCGGCCGGGCTCGCCTCGACATGCTCGATGATCGCCATCGAGATGACGCGGTCGCCATCGGCCATGCTGATGCCGCGCACGCCGACCGAATTGCGGCTCTGGAACACGCGCACGTCGTCGACGCGGAAGCGGATGCACTGGCCGGAATCGGCGGTCAGAAGCACGTCGTCATTGTCGGTGCAGGTCTCGACGCCGAGGATCTCGTCGCCTTCTTCCTCCAGCTTCATGGCGATCTTGCCGTTGCGGTTGACCTGGACGAAATCGCTGAGCTTGTTGCGGCGCACGGTGCCGCGTGTCGTCGCGAACATCACGTCGAGCTCGCCCCAGCTCGTCTCGTCCTCGGGCAGCGGCATGATGGTGGTGATGCGTTCGCCCTGTTCGAGCGGCAGCATGTTGATCAGTGCCTTGCCGCGCGACTGCGGATTGCCGATAGGCAGGCGCCAGACCTTTTCCTTGTAGACGATGCCACGCGACGAGAAGAACAGCACCGGCGTGTGCGTGTTGGCCACGAACAGGCGGGTGACGAAATCCTCGTTCTTGGTCGACATACCCGAGCGGCCCTTGCCGCCACGGCGCTGCGCCCGGTAGAGCGAAAGCGGCACGCGCTTGATGTAGCCGGAATGGCTGACGGTAACGACCATGTCCTCGCGCGGGATCAGGTCCTCGTCTTCCATGTCGGCGCCGGCGTCGGTGATCTCGGTCCGGCGCGGCACCCCGAATTCGTCGCGCACCGCCAGCAGCTCGTCCTTGACGATCTGCTGGATACGCGCCCGCGACGACAGGATGTCGAGGTAATCGGTGATCTCGGCGCCGATCTTGTTGAGTTCGTCGGCGATTTCGTCGCGGCCAAGTGCCGTCAGGCGCTGCAGGCGCAGTTCGAGGATGGCGCGCGCCTGTTCTTCCGACAGGTTGTAGGTGCCGTCGTCGTTGATGCGGTGGCGCGGATCGTCGATCAGTTGGATCAGCGACTCGACGTCGGCTGCCGGCCAGCGGCGCGTCATCAACTGCTCGCGCGCGGTCTGCGGATCGGGCGCGGTACGGATGAGCTTGATGACTTCGTCGATATTGGCAACGGCGATCGCCAGGCCGACCAAGACGTGCGCGCGGTCGCGCACCTTCCTGAGCAGGAATTTGGTGCGCCGGCTGATCACATCTTCGCGGAAGGCGACGAACGCCTTCAGCATGTCGAGCAGCGTCAGCACTTCCGGCTTGCCGCCGTTGAGCGCCACCATGTTGGCGCCGAACGACGTCTGCAGCGGGGTGAAGCGATAGAGCTGGTTGAGGATCACCTCGGCATTGGCGTCGCGCTTGAGCTCGATGACGACGCGGTAGCCCTGGCGGTCGGACTCGTCGCGGATATCGGAGATGCCCTCGATGCGCTTGTCGCGCACCAGCTCGGCCATCTTCTCGATCATCGTCGCCTTGTTCACCTGGAAGGGAACTTCGGTGATGATGATCGACTCGCGATCGCCCGCCCGCTGCTCGATGTTGACCTTGCCGCGCATGATGACCGAGCCGCGCCCGGTCGAATAGGCATTGTAGATGCCCGAGCGGCCGAGGATCAGGCCGCCGGTCGGGAAATCGGGGCCTGGGATGATCTCCATCAGGTCAGGCAGGTCGATGCCAGGGTTTTCCATGACGGCGATGGTGCCGTTGCAGATTTCGACCAGGTTGTGCGGCGGAATGTTCGTCGCCATGCCGACGGCGATGCCGCCGGCGCCATTGACCAGAAGTGCCGGAAAGCGCGCCGGCAGCACGCGCGGCTCGCGGCCCGACGCGTCGTAGGTGTCCTGGAAATCGACGGTATCCTTGTCGATGTCCTCGAGCAGTTCGTGTGCGACCTTGGTCAGGCGCGCTTCGGTGTAGCGCATCGCCGCAGGCGGATCGCCGTCGATCGAGCCGAAATTGCCCTGACCGTCGATAAGCGGAACGCTCATCGACCAGTCCTGCGCCATGCGCACCAGGGCGTCATAGATCGAGGCGTCGCCGTGCGGGTGATATTTACCCATCACGTCGGCGACGGGGCGCGCCGACTTCACATATTTGCGGTTCCAGTGATAGCCGCTCTCATGCGAGGCGTAGAGAATGCGGCGATGCACCGGCTTCATGCCGTCGCGCACGTCGGGCAGCGCGCGGCTCACGATCACGCTCATCGCGTAGTCGAGATAGGAGCGCTGCATCTCCTCGATGATGGAAATCGGCTCGATGCCGGAGGGACCGTCAGGTCCGCGCGGTGATTTCTGGTCGGTCAACTCTGATCACGCATGTTGGGAATCATTTGCTCCTTATATAGGAACGGCCTGCAATTGACCAATTTTGGCCGCGCTTTTCCAACGCTGATTTTACACTAGAAATCAAAAGGATAGGCACTGCGACCTGATCCGCGACAGTCTGTCCGGCAGCTCTGTTGGGCTTTGCCCGCGCACAGCGCTGCAATCATGCGCAAGGGCTCTGGCATTGCCGGCCGCCCCGGGTTAGCCTGAGTCCGCCGGGGGAGACATCGGATGCCGTTTTTCGACAGTGTTTTCAATGCCTTCGTCACCATTCTCGTGACCATCGACCCGCCCGGCCTGGCACCCCTGTTCCTGGCAGTCACCCGCGGCATGAACCGCGAGCAGCGCCTCCAGGTTTCGATGCGTGCCAGCATCATCGCCTTCATCGTGCTGGCCGTCTTTGCCATTGCGGGCGCTGCCATCCTGACGGTCTTCGGCATCACGCTGCCGGCCTTCCGCGTCGCCGGCGGCTTCCTGCTGTTCTTCATCGCCTTCGAGATGGTTTTCGAGAAGCGGCAGGACCGCAAGGAGAAGATCTCGGATGTCGCCATCACCCGCGACCACATCCACAACATCGCCGCCTTCCCGCTCGCCATCCCACTGATCGCCGGCCCCGGCGCCATCTCGGCCACGGTTCTGTTGTCGGGTTCGTTCCAGGGTTGGGCCGGCCAGCTCGCGCTGGTGCTGATCATCCTGGCCTGCTTGGCGCTGACCTATCTGGTGTTCATTCTCGCCGAACGCATTGACCAGTTTCTCGGCCAGACCGGCCGCTCGATCCTCACCCGCCTGCTCGGCGTAATCCTCGCCGCACTCGCCGTCCAGTTCGTCGCCGACGGCATCAAGGCATTGATCGCGATGTGAATTGCGCTACAGCGCGCGGTGACGAGACCAGCCTACTGCTTGAAGCAGTGATTGCGATGCCAATGCAGGAAATGTCGGTGCGGCTGCTCGGAGCAGCGCAGTGGAACGATCGCACGCCCGGTGCGATTGACAATTCCCTTATGCCATCGGGATCATTTGCATGCCGAGAAATCAGGATATCGAGATCATCCGACAAGCCGATTAGGCCCCTGTCGAACATCCAGTGAGCCGTACCTGAAAGGGCGATGCCATTGCTCACAACGTCAGGTCCGCTTGCCTCCACAGGCCGGATGTGAGCGGCTTCCACCTCCGCACGTCCGCCGCCGTTGATGAGCTTCAGTCCAGTCACCGCGCAGCGCTCGTCATAGGCGCGCAGGACGATCTTTCGGAAGACGCGGTCGCGCACGATCCTTGACGTCAGGTGCTGGACCCGCTCTCGGCTCTCCTCGAAAACGAACGGCGTCTGCTCTTCGGACAAGCCTGTACCAGGAAATGCCGGATCGACCCTCGGAAGTAGAGGCTCCGCTTGATCCAACCCGAGCGCGACGATCCGGCTGAAATCGCTGGGCGAAAGCGGTCGCACTGCCGCCTGGGCGCGGCCGGAGATGCGCCCGTCATTGTTGAGAACACCCCTTTCGACCAATCCCGCGGTGCCGCTGAACGGAACGGGCATCGCGAAATCGAGGTAAGTGCCCGACTCGATCAGAGCGAGAAACATGCCCTGCGCACCGGGGTCTGGAATAACCTGCTGCACCTTGGCGACAGCGAAGTATCCTCGCGTGCCCGGAACCTTGCGAGGTTCATAGTAGATGATCCAATCGCCGATGCACGCTTGGACCCTGCGCAGGTATTGCGGCGGAAACTGATACCGCTCAGCTGGATTGTCGTCGTAGATCGAATCCGACCTGTGAATAAAGACCCCGAATCCCATTTGCGTTTACTAACGCGAACCTGAAAGATTCGCGAGGCTGCGAGATCGCGCCCCGTCGCGAAAGTTCTTTGCGCGCGCGATTGATGCTACAACTTCTGGTAACGAAAGTCGGATTGCCGCAGAGTCGTCCGTTCAACACCCCGGAGTTAGGGGCAAATCAATCCAGCCCCTTCGCCTTCTTCCACCTGTGCAGGCGGCCTCGCGCATTGGCGTAGGGCGAAGACGTGTTGAACTGGGTCATCCGGCCCAGCGTGTATTTCTCGTACCATGGCGCACCGTAGAGCTCGCCATCGCCCAGGCTTTCCACCAGCGCGACAATCCGTGCCTTGGCTTCGCCAAGACGCTGCAACAGTTCGGGAAAGGCAAGCGATCGATAGTCGCCATAGAACTTCTGCGCCAGGCGGCCGAGTTCGCTCCACTTGAAGCCGGTTTCCGGAAAGTCGACAGCCGCCCCGGCAGTACGGCCCGCATGCCATTTAAGCACCAGTTCGTTCCAGCCTACGAGGTAGGAGACCAGGTCGCGGACACTCATCAGAGTTCCCTTGGCATGCCCATCGAGGCTGGCTTCATCGGCCAGATGTTCCGGTATGGTCGCCAAATCACGCGCCAGCCTGTCATAGCTGGCATTGATGGCCTCGAGCAGTTCAGCTTTGTTCTGCGGGATTGCCATGGTCCGAGGCAGCGTGCGGGCTTAGGACTTTGAAATCCATCACCCACCCGCGCCTAGCTGGATCAGAACGGGATTTCGTCGTCGAGGTCGCGCGAGCCGCCACCGCCCATTCCGCCGCCACCCTGGCCGCCGCTACGGCCACCACCGCCGCCGCCTGAACCGCCACGTCCGCCGCCATAGCTGTCGGTCGGGCTCGACTGGCCGAAATCGGATCCGCGTCCACCACCGCCGCCGCCATAGCCGCCACCCTGCCCGCCGCCATAGCCGACCTGGCCGCCGCCATAACCTGCGTCACCGCCCTGGCCGCGCGCGTCGAGCATCTGCAGCTCGCCGCGGAATTTCTGCAGCACGATTTCGGTGGTGTAGCGCTCGATGCCGTCCTTCTCCCACTTGCGGGTCTGGAGCTGGCCTTCGATGTAAACCTTCATGCCCTTCTTCAGGTACTGCTCGGCGACCTTGGCGAGGTTGTCGTTGAAGATGACGACCTGGTGCCACTCGGTCTTTTCCTTGCGCTCGCCCGAGTTCTTGTCGCGCCAGCTTTCCGAGGTCGCGATGCGCAGGTTGACGACCGGCTCGCCCGAATTGAGCCGGCGGATTTCAGGGTCCGCCCCCAGATTGCCGACCAGAATGACCTTGTTGACGCTACCTGCCATGACACCGCTCCGCGCTCGTCCGAAACCGAATTCCAAGAAAATATGAAGGCGCACCCTAGCCCATTGCACCGTCCGCCCGCGCCCCCTGCAGGCTGAAATCCTTGTGCAGTCCACAAGTCATTTTTGTTCTTATTTTGTTCTAAGGCTTTTGGCGGGTGTTGGCAAGGCCTTTGGGAAAGCGGACTCGCCGCCTTCGATGTCGCGATCGCCGGCCCGACGCACACGCCTGGCCAGCCGGCAAGCTTGCGAGTTGCTAGAGCTATCTCGGAGCCAACACCCGGCTGCCGCGTGCCAGATATTCGCAGGCCCAGGCCAGAAGGCAGAAGACAACCAGTGTGGAAAGGGAGCCAAGAACAACGTCGGAAAGGAAATGGCGTCCAAATGCGACGCGCAGCATACCGGCCGTGACGATGATGAGCCCCATTGGCAGGATCAGCATGCGCCTCACCTGCCTTGAGCACAGGGGCAAGAGACAGGCGAGCCAGGCAATGGCCGCCGCCTCCCCCGAAACGAAAGAACAGTTGTGCTGGCAGGCATCCGACCATTCCGCTGCCGCCACAAAAGGTTGCTCGCCGCCAAACAACGATGTGCTCTGCGGCCGCGCCCGCCCGATGTATTCCTTCAGGAAGGCGTTCACCAGCAGGCCCGGCCCCACCGCGAGCGCAGCAAGCGCCACCGCGGATGCGCGAACCCGCTCGTGATGCCATCTGCGGCCGGCAACAAGATCACGCGAGAGAATGGCCGCAACCACCAGGGCAGCGACGATTGGCAAAGCCATGAAAGCGCTCCGCAGCAACTTGTAGCCATTCATGTCCGCCGCGGGAAATTCTCCGCAGATACGGGTGGCATCCCCCGTCGCGCAATTGGTCGCGGCAAAGAACAGCGACGACACGGCCTTGTCGATTTGTGGCAAACGGTTGAAGAAAAATGCCAGGGCGACCCACAGGACCACCAGGCCGACGGCGAATGCCGGGTCGCTCCAGACTCCAAAACGACCCAGCCTCCGACTGCCAAATGCAGGTGTTGACTGAAAAGCAGTCATTTCGCAGCTGGCGAAAAGCGAATTCTATTCATCGAAACTCCCCCCAAGTCGGAATCGACCCCGACAAAATCGTCGGTGACAGCGAATTGGGAGGGCGACAACAACGAGATGACCAATCACCACGCCGGTCGGATGAACGGTCGAGTTTTATGTTTCAACAACTTTGGTGAAGTGCTATTGAAAGCTATTTTATATATTTGAATTTTCCATGGACACATTACCGATGCTTGAATGCGGACGTTGCGCCCTGTTGCCCAAAGCAACGCTAGACCGACCGAGGCTCCTGCTGCGCGTCTTGCCCTAGGACGCGGTTGGACATGCCGGGACGGAGACCGTTCGAAGCAATCGATTGCTGCTCATCGGAACCTGAATTGGATTGGGCCTATCAGGCGTCGAAGCGGCTTCTGTCCAACCCGGTCGACGAGGCCATTTCGATGCTGTTTGCGGACATCGGCAAGGCAGCCGATGTCGACCGCGTGTTCATGCTGGAATACGACCTGCACCACCTGCGTTTTCGCAATGCGTATGAATGGTGCCGCTGCGGCGTCCGATCCTTCCTCAAGGAATTGCAGGATACGCCGGTCACCCTGATCGCCTGGTTGCATCAATCTCTGGTCAAGGGTGAGGCTCTGATGATCCATGATGTGGACAACCTGCCGCGCGTCGCCCGTTCGCTTCAGATCGAAATGCTCCGGCAAAACGACAAGAGCGTCTTATGCGTTCCGGTCATGCATGACGGCAGCCTGCGCGCCTGCCTCGGCTTCGACATGACCAGGCATAAGCGCCGCTGGCGCCTCGAGGAGGCCAACGAACTCTCCAGGTGTGCCGCGCTCATCGCTACGGCCCGTTATGGCTGCCCCGCTCCCGTCGGACAGCCCCTCGCCGACGCTGCCGCCACGCCCGCGCCTCTGATCTTTCTGTTGCGCCAAAGCGGTGCGCGCGGCGTTGGCCTGGACGAAATTCTGGGGCTGCGCTCCGCCCAGAACTACACCGAGGTCTGGCTTGGCGATGGATCGGTGGTGCTCGACCAGCGTCCGCTCAAGATCTGGGCTGGCCTGGTGCCGAAGGCAGGATTCATGCGCATCCACCGCACCGCCATCGTCAATCTGCAACACGTCGTCGAACTCGACCGGCCACCCAGCGGCGTCAGATGGGATGTTCGATTGCGGACACTGTCCAAGCCATGGTCGGTTTCCCGCGCCTATCAGCAGGAATTGCGCCAAAGGCTCGGCATCTGACGATTGCGAGCGGCTTCGGTACGGACGGGTACTTCCCACGGCAGCGCCGCCTCGCTCAACCGCCTGCCCACGTCATGGTCGCTGGCCGGCTTTCCGCTGGTGATATGTCAGCGCCGCGTGCAGGCAGAATGCCAGAGCCGCTTCCGGAACGGCCGCCTCGGCCGGCACGATGACGGCCCTGTTGCCTTCGAATTCCAGCTCGCCGCCGAGATGCGAACGGAAGGTCTCCAGAAGCGTCGTATTGCAGTTGAAGAACACCGCGCATTTGTCGGGAAAAGACCTTGGCGCGCCCAGCCTCACGGTCGAGCCGCTGCCGCTGGCCTCGGTCAGATAGGCAGGCTCGCCCCATTTGAGCGTTTCGGTCAGCGGCCCGACGCCTTCGCTTTCCGCCGCGACCTCGAAGATCAGGCTGCGGATATCGAGCAGCCGCGCCCGCACCGCCTCCGGATGGCGCGACAGCGCCTCCATGATCGTCCTCGGCACGGGTGGTGGCGCCATGTTGCTGCTTCAGCCCCGTTCGTCTTGCGATGGCGCGCCGGCAAGCGCCAGCTCCACTGCCGCCTCGGCGTGGAGCCTGACCACGTCATAACCGGGCATCGGATAGTCCTCCATGGCCACCAGCAACGGCAGCTCCGTGCAGGCGACCACGATTGCGTCGGCTCCGCGCGCCTCCAGCCCATTGGCCAGTTGCAACAGCTCCGCCCTGGACTCCGGCTTCACGATGCCGAGCGTCAGCTCATCGATGATGATGCGATGCAAGGCTGTTCGCTCCTCTTCCGGCGGAACCAGCACTTCGATGCCGAATTGCCGTTGCAGCCGCTCGGCCAGGAAGCCCAGCTCCATCGTGTAGCGCGTGCCCAGCAGCCCGACCCGCTGGTGTCCGGCAGCCTGCAGCGACTTGCCGGTCGGATCGGCGATGTGCAGCAGTGGGATCTTGATCGCCTCGGCAACCTTGTCGGCGACGTAGTGCGCCGTCACCGCGGTCATCATGGCGAAAGCCGCGCCGCCGGCCTCGAGATGCCGCGCAGCCTTGGTGATCACTTCGGCGACACGCTCCCACTCGCCCCTGGCGGCTAGATCGTTCAGCTCGTCGAAATCGAGCGTGAACATCAGCGAGCGCGCATTGTGGTGTCCGCCCAGCCGGCGATGCGTCGCCTCGTTGATTAGGCGATAATAGAGCGCGCTGGATTCCCAGCTCATGCCCCCGAGCAGGCCGATAAGCTGCGTCTGACGAACAGTCATTGTCCTCCCCGATGGTTCGAACGACGTACTCTATTTCAGTACTGAGGAAACTGGCAACGCGCCGGTAGACGTCAATCGATGTGAGCATGGCGCAGATCGCGCCTGTTCTGCTTCGACTGCTTCAGGAACTGCTTGGCGAAAGGAGCCCCGGTGCGTTCATGCTGCTCTCCCATCGTAAACATGTTATTCTTGGTCAACAGGAGAGGCGCGCCAAGTGAATTGGTGTGACAACAATTGTGACGTGGTCGAATTTGCAGCGTTCGGGCTCGCCGCCTTGTCCTTGCTTGTCTTGTGGCAAACGCTGAAACAGCTGCGTGTCTCTTCCGAGACACAAAGTCGGGCCTACGTTGCCATTAAGGACGGAAGGATAACCAGGTTCTCTCCACCAAAACCAAAGTCTAGTACGCCAGTCCTCGTTTACCTGATTAGGCTTGAAAACGTTGGACAGACGCCGGCTCAGCGCTTGACGGCTGCAACCAACATTTTCGCCGCCGAAGAGCCTGACGTGGAAAATTGGCGAAATATGACCCGCGACTCCGCTGAAGAGTCGCTCGGTCCGACACATCTGCGCGAACTCGAAACCGAAATAACAGCGCGTACTTGGGCGAGATTGCAGGACGAGTTGAAGGGTATGTCCAAAGGCAAGCTGTTCTTCTTTGGCTATGCCGATTATCTTGATGTATTCGGAAAACGTCACTTCACTGAATTCTGCCTTCAGCCTCCAACCGGCTGGAATAACGGGCCTTGCGTCCTGCTGATGTCGGACCGCGGCAATAGTGCAGGGCTGATGTCGGATCGCGGCAATAGTGCAGTATAGAATAGGGGGAGGCATTCATCACGCGGCCACCTCTGCCCTTGGCATCCTGAACCGCTGGCAAGCCTCACCGGCCGACAGCCGATCTTAATGGCCCGGCACCAGTTTCGTCGCGTCCCCCCTGACGGATCAAAGCTAGGAGTATGCCAAATGGCCGCCGAGACGCATTCGCCACGTCGCTAGAAAGATCATCGCCCATGGGATGCTGCAGGCAGCCCTTGCCGTCGACGGGCAAGTCTCCCGACCCAAGAAACAGCCCAAAAAATATGGCCCCGCCGCTCCCAGGAGCGCACGGGGCCTTTTGTCGGGTTATACCCTTGACTGCCGGGAGTGGTTTACCGGCTTTGCTCTCTCGGATTCATAGTGGCTCTCGGCCACAGATCCGACCATGGTCTCAAATTGTAGGGGATCAGTAGGTCACGGTTTGCAGGGCTTTTCCTAACAGAAATGCCGGCACCTCTGCCTGCTGCGGTTCCGTCTCGCTAGCGGAACCTTAAGGGACTGTCCGGTGGAGTCATGCCTAGCTCCTACGTCAGTTGCGCCAATTGTACGCCTGCTGCTCAACTCGCGTGTCTGCGGCGTCTCGCAGACCGACCGTAGCATGGTGAGGAGCCCTCAAGAGAGGCTCGGCTTCAGGCGACGTCAGGAGTTTGCATCCCTGATTCCGCTACGTCAACCACAACGTTGTTAGAGGCGAAAAATGTGATCGAAGCCTGGCTCTCGCCCTGCCGGGCTCCTGCCATAACGTTGTCAGGAGCCCGTTCGGCCTTTGTTCTTTTCCCTTGCCCCTGCCCGCCAAAGGCGCTTAAACGCAGTGCGGGGTGTATTGCGCTGCCTCTCGACCGGGCGGCGAAAATACCTACATGAGGGAATGGTCGGGCAAACCCGCCACTCCGAGCAATTCCAGATTTGAGGCGGCGGCGCGGCAATGGCCGATCACAAGTACATTTCCATTCGCGGTGCGCGCGAGCACAATCTCAAGAACGTCGATCTCGACCTGCCGCGCGACCGGCTGATCGTGATGACCGGCCTGTCCGGCTCGGGCAAGTCGTCGCTCGCCTTCGACACCATCTATGCCGAAGGCCAGCGCCGTTATGTCGAGAGCCTGTCGGCCTATGCCCGCCAGTTCCTCGAGATGATGCAGAAGCCCGACGTCGACCAGATCGACGGCCTGTCGCCGGCGATCTCGATCGAGCAGAAGACGACCTCGCGCAATCCGCGCTCGACGGTCGGCACCGTCACCGAAATCTACGACTACATGCGCCTGCTATTCGCGCGTGTCGGCGTGCCCTATTCGCCGGCGACCGGCCTGCCGATCGAGAGCCAGACGGTTTCGCAGATGGTCGACCGCGTGCTTGCGGTCGACGAAGGCACGCGCCTGTTCATCCTTGCGCCCATCGTCCGGGGCCGCAAGGGCGAGTACAAGAAGGAACTCGCCGAGCTCCAGAAGAAGGGCTTCCAGCGCGTCAAGATCGATGGCGCCTTCTACGAGATCGGCGAAGCACCGGTGCTCGACAAGAAGTACAAGCACGACATCGACGTCGTCGTCGACCGCATCGTCGTTCGCCCGGACCTTGCCACGCGTCTTGCGGATTCGATGGAAACCGCGCTCAAGCTGGCCGAAGGCCTGGCCGTCGCCGAATTCGCCGACAAGCCGCTCGACGCCAGCCAGACCGGCGCGGACTCCGTCAACAAGTCCGCGAACGAAACCCACGAGCGCATTCTTTTCTCCGAGAAATTCGCCTGTCCGGTGTCGGGTTTCACCATTCCCGAGATCGAGCCCCGGCTGTTCTCCTTCAACAACCCGTTCGGTGCCTGCCCGGCCTGCGACGGCCTCGGCAACCAGCGCGCCATCGATCCCCTGCTGATCGTACCGGAAGACCATGTCTCGCTGCGCGAGGGTGCGGTTGCGCCCTGGGCCAAGTCGACCTCGCCCTATTACACCCAGACGCTGGAAGCGCTCGGCAAGGTCTACGGCTTCAAGATCGGCGACCGCTGGCGCGACCTTTCGCCCGAGGCGCAGGAAGCCATCCTGCACGGTACCGGCACGAAGGAAATCACCTTCAACTATGACGACGGCCTGCGCTCCTACAAGACGACCAAGACCTTCGAAGGCGTCATCCCCAATCTCCAGCGCCGCTGGAAAGAGACGGAATCCGCCTGGATGCGCGAAGAGATCGAGCGCTTCATGTCGGCGACGCCCTGCCCGACCTGCGCCGGCTATCGCCTCAAGCCGGAATCGCTCGCCGTCAAGATCGCCGGCAAGCACATCGGCGAGGTCACCGAGCAGTCGATCCGCAAGGCCAATGCCTGGTTCGAGGCCCTGCCCGGCGCGCTCAATGACAAGCAGAACGAGATCGCCGTCCGCATCCTCAAGGAAATCCGCGAGCGCCTGCGCTTCCTCAACGACGTTGGCCTCGAATATCTGACCCTGTCGCGCAATTCCGGCACGCTGTCGGGCGGCGAAAGCCAGCGTATCCGGCTGGCGTCCCAGATCGGCTCGGGCCTGACCGGCGTGCTCTACGTGCTCGACGAGCCGTCGATCGGTCTGCACCAGCGCGACAATGCCCGCCTGCTCGACACGCTGCGCCACCTCAGGGACATCGGCAACACCGTCATCGTCGTCGAGCATGACGAGGACGCCATCCTGACCGCCGACTATGTCGTCGACATCGGCCCGGCCGCCGGCATCCATGGCGGCAACATCATCGCCGAGGGCACGCCGCAGCAGGTCATGGCCAACCCCAACTCGATCACCGGCAAATACCTGTCGGGCGAGCTCGAGATCGCCACGCCGGCCCAGCGTCGCGAGCTGAAGAAGAACCGCCGCATCAAGGTCGTGGGCGCGCGCGGCAACAATCTGAAGGACGTCACCGCCGAAATCCCATTGGGCACCTTCACCGCCGTCACCGGCGTGTCGGGCGGCGGCAAGTCGACCTTCCTGATCGAGACTTTGTTCAAGGCGGCCTCGCGCCGCATCATGGGCTCGCGCGAGCACCCGGCCGAGCACGACCGCATCGAGGGCCTCGAATTCCTTGACAAGGTCATCGACATCGACCAGTCGCCCATCGGCCGCACGCCGAGGTCCAACCCGGCCACCTACACCGGTGCGTTCACCCCGATCCGCGACTGGTTCGCGGGCCTGCCAGAAGCAAAGGCCCGCGGCTACCAGCCCGGGCGCTTCTCCTTCAACGTCAAGGGCGGCCGCTGCGAGGCCTGCCAGGGCGACGGCGTCATCAAGATCGAGATGCACTTCCTGCCCGACGTCTACGTCACCTGCGACGTCTGCCACGGCAAGCGCTACAACCGCGAAACACTCGACGTGCTGTTCAAGGGCAAGTCTATCGCCGACGTGCTCGACATGACGGTCGAGGAAGGCGTCGAGTTCTTCGCCGCCGTGCCCGTGGTGCGCGACAAGCTGATGACGCTCAACCAGGTCGGCCTCGGCTACATCCATATCGGCCAGCAGGCCAACACGTTGTCCGGCGGCGAGGCCCAGCGCATCAAGCTCGCCAAGGAACTGTCGCGCAAGGCCACCGGCAAGACGCTCTACATCCTCGACGAGCCGACCACCGGCCTGCATTTCCACGACGTCGCCAAGCTGCTCGAGGTGCTGCACGAACTGGTCGACCAGGGCAACACCGTCGTCGTCATCGAGCACAATCTCGAGGTCATCAAGACCGCCGACTGGGTGCTCGACCTCGGCCCCGAAGGCGGCGACGGCGGCGGCGAACTGGTCGCTTCCGGCCGCCCCGAGGACATCGTCGCGGTGCCGCGCAGCTACACCGGCCAGTTCCTCAAGGAACTGCTGGAGCGCCGGCCGGGCGGCAAGCGAGAGGCAGCTGAATAGCTCGGAAGTGAGAGGCGCTGGAGGTAACTTGTCGATCAAGCTGCAAATTGCGCGCAATCACTCGGAGCGGCGCTGGATTTGTTCATTCGAAATAAGGATCCATTTTCCGTACAGGCATTGGCGTGCGGAGGCAGCGAAATCATCGAGGGATTGGCCTCAGAAGCGCAGATACCTACACTTTCAACGCATATCCTTGCGACATTTCCAAATGTCGACATGCGCAAGATAAAGGCACTACGAAATCAGTATTGGAACGCAATAAAGCATTACTACCGGCTTGATGGTGCAGGCGCTCGCGACGACGATGCGCTGATGGCAGAATTTTCCGACGCCGCAAACGATGCACCTCTGTTTATGGGGTGGCTGGATTATATGTTGCTGACCAAATGCCTACCTGTAGAGGTGCAAGTTTTCCAAGTGTGGTGGTACGCGACCAACGAAGACAAAATGAGTCCAGAAGCTGACCCAACTCCGTATCGAACAATGTTTCCTCGAATAGGGGATGTGGGCCGCCAAGAGCAAAAGCGCAGGCTTCGGAGAACTGTCGAAAAATATAGACATAATCGCGAGATTTTGGCTGACCCACGCACAAAGCGCGGCTCGCTACTGCGAAGTGCTTGACTACGAGGGAGGAACGAATGACCAAGTCAGGAAAAATCCGTGCCGGCATGGGCGGCTGGACGTTCGAGCCCTGGGAAGGCACCTTCTACCCTGACAAGCTGTCCAAGGCCAAACAGCTTCAGTTCGCCACCGCCCAGGTGCCGACCATCGAGGTCAACGGCACCTATTATTCCAGCTTCAAAGAACCGACATTCCTCAAATGGGCGAGCGAGGCCCCCGACGGTTTCGTCTATGCGCTCAAGGGCAACCGTTTTGTCACCAACCGCCGCGTGCTTGGCGAGGCCGGCGAGTCGATGATGCGCTTCCTCGGCTCGGGTGTGGCGGCGCTTGGCGACAAGCTCGGGCCGATCCTGTGGCAGTTCGCGCCGACCAAGAAGTTCGATGCCGACGACTTCGAGGCCTTCCTCAAGCTTTTGCCGGAAAAGCAGGATGGCGTGAAACTGCGCCACGCGGTCGAGGTGCGGCACGATTCCTTCGTCGTCCCCGAGTTCGCCGCCCTGGCCAGGAAGCATGATGTCGCCATCGTCTATGCCGACCATGCCAAATATCCGGCGATTGCCGACGTCACTGGCGATTTCGTCTATGCGAGGCTGCAGACCGGCAGTGACGACAACCACGACTGCTACACGCCCAAGGCCCTGGATAAATGGGCCGCGCGTGCCAAGGTCTGGGCCGATGGTGGCATGCCGGCCGATCTGCCGCGCGCCGACCCCTCCACCGACGCACCAGCCAAGACACGCGACGTGTTCGTCTACTTCATCACCGAAGGCAAGGTCCGCGCCCCCTTCGGCGCCATGGCGCTGATGAAGCGGCTGGGTGGCGGCTGATGGCGGGCGAACGGATCCCTTGCGCCCTCAGGGCGTGAAAAGGTTTTGCACGCTTCGCGTTCTTCTGAACGGCAATCGCCACGCAAAGGTCTCCTCAGTCGCGATCCTTCGCACCCCCCTCTAGCCTGCCGGCCATCTCCCCCACAAAGAGGGAGATTAGTCTCGTCGCCGGCGGCGCCCATTCTGCAACGTCGTAAAGGATAAGCCTTGCGATATTGGCGATTAACTGCGGCGCCGATGAAGGCGTGATCTCCCTCCTTGTGGGGGGCGAAGGATCGCGACGCGGAAGATTTGCTTCGTAAGGCAAGAGCGGCTGTCACCATCTGTCAGCATCCCGCGTGGATAGCCGGCCACGTTTATCCACCCTATCTCCACCTCCCGTATCCTCATCCTTGCGATCTTCCACGGGACCCCGGTGCGCACCGGGCAGCGGGGGGAAGCGCCGGTGCCGGGCTGGCAGGAGGTCGGATCTCCTGCTGGGTGATGAGCCCCCAAGTCCGGGCCTTGCGGCGGCTGGCGGTGAAAGCCGAGGCGACTGAGCGGGGCAAGCAACCGGGCGGGGCGCGAACGTCGCGCCACATAATTACTATCGGAAGGCACGGCCTCGCGCCCCGCTTCCCGCTCTTTGACAATGGCCAGGCGCGAAAGCGAGCGTGGCGGTGAACAAGCTTGGCACCCGTGCGCCGACGTCGTCATACCGGCCGAGCGCAGCGAGAGCCGGGACGACGCGCGCGACCTGCCTTCTCCCCTTGCGGGAGAAGGTGTCGCCGAAGGCGACGGATGAGTGGTGTTGGAAGAAACGAGAGGTTACAGAAGAAGGCTCTGGTTGCTAAGCAATCTGAAACGTCCCGATCCGTCCTGCACCCCTCATCCGCCCTCCCGAGCCTATCGAGGGGCGGGGCACTTTTCCCGCAAGGGAGAAGGCAAGGCGCCGCTCACACACTCAACCTAGCCACCACCTCGCGCAGCGCCAGCGGCAGGTCCTCGGCAATCAGCCCCGGCCCGAACCGCCGCGCCGCCTCGGCATGCATCCAGACGGCAGCGCAGGCCGCCTCGAACGCCGGCATGGCTTGCGCCACCAGTGCTGCGACGATGCCGGACAGCACGTCACCCGAACCGGCCGTCGCCAGAAGCGGCGTGCCGTTGCTGTTGATCGCCGCCCGTCCGTCGGGCGCGGCGATCACCGTGTCGGGACCCTTGTAGACGATGACGGCATTTGCCTTGGCGGCAGCAGCCCGCGCGCGCTCGAGCTTGGACAATGACGGGTCGCCGGCGATGTCGGGAAACAGCCGGCCGAACTCGCCATGATGCGGCGTCAGCACCAGAGCCGGCGCCATCGGTCGCTTGGCGGCCTCGAAGAAGGCGGCCCTCTGGTGCGAAAGCGATGTGATGCCATCGGCATCAAGCACCAGCGCACCAAAGCGCCCGGAAGCGTGCGACATCAGCCCCAGCGCGAAGCGCCCCACCTCGGGCTCCGGGCTCAGGCCCGGACCGTAGACCAGGACAGCCGGCTTGCGGGCGTCGAGGAAGGCGATCGCGTCTTCGAGGCTATCCGAACGCCTGAGGATGATCGAGGTGAGATGCGCCGCATTGGCCGCCAGCGCAGCCCCCGGCGACAGGACCGTCACCGCGCCCGCCCCTGCCCGTGCCGCCGCCATCGCCGACAGGCGTGCCGCCCCGGTGGCCGCCACACCGCCCGAAAAGACGCCGACATGGCCGCGGCTGTATTTGTGGGCGTCGTTGGCTGGCGAGGGGAAGAGCGGGCGCCACCATGCCGGATCGTTTTCGAGGCATCGCGTCCCTGTGGCAACGACAGTCGCATCGGAAATGCCGATATCGGCGACGATGACTTCGCCGCAATGCGCCCGGCCGGGAAACAGCAGGTGCCCTGGCTTCTTGCGGGCGAAAGTCACTGTCACCGCCGCCTTGAAGGCGCCGCCCAACACCTCGCCCGTTGCGCCGGACACACCCGACGGCAGGTCGACTGCGACGACTGGCACACCGGCCTCGACAGTCCGCGCGACCGCTGCCAGGACTTCGCCGGCAAGAGGCTTGGAAAGCCCGGCGCCATAAAGCGCGTCGACCACCAGGGAGCCCGGTTCGGGCGCGAATGCCGACAACGGCTCCACCGCGACCGGGCACTCCGCCGCCGCGAGCGCGGCATCGCTGCCGGCACGCGGGACGCCTGTTGCAAAAAGCCTGACAGCGACGCCGCTTTCCACCAGCAGGCGCGCCACGACATAACCGTCGCCGCCATTGTTGCCCGGTCCGCACAGCACATGGACGGGATGTGCCGACGCAAACCGCGACAGGACCAGATCGGCGACAGCACCGCCTGCCCGCCGCATCAGCCCGATGCCGTCGACCGGCCCCGCGCCGATTGTCAGCCTGTCGGCCTCGGTCATTTCGTCGGGTGTCAGCAGTTCAAACGCCATGGCGGTATCCGCAAAATTCCAGCACCGTCCTTGAGAGTTAGCACGCCGCCACCCTTGACCGAAACAAAGATGCACCTGGCCACATCAGGTGCAAATTATGAGCACCATGCCGATTTTTTGTGCATAGATTTGCGGTGGAGGACGCTGAAATTTTGGGCGATCTTCGTGCGGCAGGTCCAAACCGGTACCGGAACCAGCGTTCTGCGGTTGCCATCAAGGCAAAGTGGTCAAACTTGTCGCAGCCACTAGACTTGGCACGCTTCGTGCTTGAGATAGGCGCGAGTGGGTGCATCACCCTGACTTACGGCAGTGGAGGCCAGTATTCGCATGAAAAAGATCGAAGCGATCATCAAGCCGTTCAAGCTCGACGAAGTGAAGGAGGCGCTCCAGGAGGCCGGCCTGCAAGGCATCACGGTCACCGAGGCCAAGGGTTTCGGCCGCCAGAAGGGCCACACCGAGCTCTACCGCGGCGCCGAATATGTCGTCGACTTCCTGCCCAAGGTGAAGATCGAGGTCGTGCTCGGCGACGAATCCGTCGAGGCCGCCATCGAGGCGATCCGCAAGGCGGCCCAGACCGGACGCATCGGCGACGGCAAGATCTTTGTCTCCAATATCGAGGAAGTCGTCCGCATCCGCACCGGCGAGACCGGCGTCGACGCCATCTGACCCTTCGAAATTTCTTCTCGTCCTAACGTCATCAGACAGGGAACCATCACATGACGACAGCCAAAGACATCATGAAGCAGATCAAGGACAACGACGTTAAGTTCGTTGACCTGCGCTTCACCGACCCCAAGGGCAAGCTCCACCACGTCACCATGGACATCGCCGAGGTCGAGGAAGACATGTTCGCCGACGGCGTCATGTTCGACGGCTCCTCCATCGCCGGCTGGAAGGCCATCAACGAATCCGACATGGTGCTGATGCCCGACATGGACACGGTCCACATGGACCCGTTCTTCGCCCAGTCGACCATGGTCATCCTCTGCGACATTCTCGACCCGGTTTCGGGCGAGGCCTACAACCGCGACCCGCGCGGCATTGCCAAGAAGGCCGAGGCTTACCTCAAGGCCGAAGGCATCGGCGACACCGTCTATGTCGGCCCGGAAGCCGAATTCTTCGTCTTCGACGACGTCAAGTACAAGGCCGATCCCTACAACACCGGATTCAAGCTCGATTCGACCGAACTGCCGTCCAACGATGACACCGACTATGAGACCGGCAACCTCGGCCACCGTCCGCGCGTCAAGGGCGGCTATTTCCCGGTCCCGCCGATCGACAGCTGCCAGGACATGCGCTCCGAGATGCTGACCGTGCTGTCCGAGATGGGCGTGCGAGTTGAAAAGCACCACCACGAGGTGGCTGCCGCCCAGCACGAGCTCGGCATCAAGTTCGACACGCTGGTCCGCAACGCCGACAAGATGCTGATCTACAAGTATGTCGTGCACCAGGTCGCCAACGCCTACGGCAAGACGGCCACCTTCATGCCGAAGCCGATCTTCGGCGACAACGGCTCGGGCATGCACGTCCACCTGTCGATCTGGAAGGGTGGCAAGCCGACCTTCGCGGGCAACGAATATGCAGGCCTGTCGGAAAACTGCCTCTATTTCATCGGCGGCGTCATCAAGCACGCCAAGGCGATCAATGCCTTCACCAATCCGCTGACCAACTCCTACAAGCGCCTGGTCCCGGGCTATGAGGCCCCGGTCCTGCTCGCCTACTCCGCGCGCAACCGCTCGGCTTCCTGCCGCATCCCGTTCGGCAACTCGCCGAAGTCCAAGCGCGTCGAGGTCCGCTTCCCCGATCCGGGCGCGAACCCCTACCTCTGCTTCGCGGCGCTGCTGATGGCCGGCCTCGACGGCATCAAGAACAAGATCCACCCCGGCCAGCCGATGGACAAGGATCTCTATGACCTGCCGGCGAAGGAACTCAAGAAGATCCCGACCGTCTGCGGCAGCCTGCGCGAAGCGCTCCAGAGCCTCGACAAGGACCGCGGCTTCCTCAAGGCCGGCGGCGTCTTCGACGACGACCAGATCGACAGCTTCATCGAGCTGAAGATGGCCGAGGTCATGCGCTTCGAAATGACCCCGCACCCGGTCGAGTACGACATGTACTACTCGGTCTAAGACCCGAAAAACAAAGAAAAAAGCCCCGGAGCGATCCGGGGCTTTTTGTTTGGCGGTGCAGCAATCTGGCAAATGCCCGACCACTGTGGAGGATGCTCGGCCAAACGATGCGTCAGATGCTCTTGGCGCCCATCTGTTCGGCGATGTAGTCGGCCTGGCGGATGGCGAGCGACACGATGGTGAGCGTCGGGTTCTCCGCCGCACCGGTGGTAAACTGGCTGCCGTCGGACACGAACAGGTTCTTGATGTCGTGCGTCTGGCCCCATTTGTTGACCACGCCGTCGGATGCCTTTTCGCTCATGCGGTTGGTGCCGAGATTGTGCGTCGACGGATATGGCGGCGTCGGGAACGAGCGGGTGGCACCGACGGCATCGTACATCGCCATGCCCTGCTTGTAGGCGTGGTTGCGCATGGCGACGTCGTTGGGATGGTCGGTGAACCAGACATCAGGTATCGGCATGCCGTACTTGTCCTTCAGCTCGCCGTGCAGCTTCACCGCGTTCTGCTCCTGAGGCATGTCCTCGCCGACGATCCACATGCCTGCCATCTTGTCGTAGTGGTCCAGCGCGGTGGTGAACGAACGGCCCCAGCCGCCAGGATCGAGGAATGCAGCCATGAACGGCAGCCCGAGCGCCAGCGTCTCCAGCTCGTAGCCGCCGACGAAACCGCGTGACGGATCGTGCTTGGCTTCGTCCCGGACGATGCCGGCCATGGTGGTGCCGCGCCAGAAGTGCACCGGCTTGTCGAAGATCGCGTAGACCGACCCGGTGGTATGGCGCATGTAGTTCTTGCCCACCTGCCCCGACGAATTGGCCAGCCCATCCGGGAACTTCGACGAGGCGGAGTTGAGTAGCAGCCGCGGGCTTTCGATGGAGTTGCCGGCGACGCAGACGATGCGCGCCTTCTGGCTCTGCATCTTGCCGTCCTTGTCAGCGTAGACGACGCTTGTCACCTTGCCGCTGTCGTCGTGCTCGATCTTCAGCACATGGCTGCTGGGCCGGACCTCCAGCTTGCCGGTCGCCTCGCCCTTGGGGATTTCAGTGTAGAGGGTCGACCATTTTGCGCCCCATTTGCAGCCCTGGAAGCAGAACCCGGTCTGCTGGCAGCCCATGCGGCCGTCGCGATCCGCCGAGTTGATCGCCATGTTGCCGGTGTGGCATTCCTTGTAGCCGAGCTTGTCGGCACCGGCCTTGAACACCTTGAAATTGTTGTTGCCGGGCAGGCCCTCAATGTCGTTGGTGCGGGTCACACCCATCTTGTCCTCGGCCTTGGCGTAATACGGCTCGAGGTCTGCGAGCGTGATCGGCCAGTCGAGCAGGTTCGCCCCTTCGACCTTGCCGTAGTTGGTCAACGTCTTGAACTCATGCTCCTGGATGCGCAGAGATGCGCCGGCCCAGTGCGTGGTCGTTCCGCCGACCGCCTTGACGATCCAGGCAGGCAGATTGGGAAAGTCCTTGTGGACCCGCCAGCCGCCGCCGGTCGTGCGGTTGTCCAGCCAGGCAAGCTGGCCGAAGGAGTCCCACTCGTCGTTGATGAAGTCCTCATATTCGATGCGCGGGCCGGCTTCGAGAATGACGACGTCGATGCCCTTCTGGGCGAGTTCGTTGCCGAGCGTGCCGCCACCGGCTCCGGAGCCGATGATGACGACGACGCTATCGTCGTTGAGACCGTAAGGTGCAGGCATGTTTTCCTCCCGGGGAATGCTGAAAAGGCTGGATTCGCGACAGGGGCCCGATCAGAGCCACTCGATGTCGTCGAAGCCGCGCGCGATGTATCCGCCCTTGGAGTAGGACTCGCCCTCGTAACCGAAGATCGGCCACACCTCCTTCTGGTTGTAGAGGCCGACGACAAGTCCGCCGCGGATCGCCTGGAAAAATGGCGTGTCCTCGATCTGCCGGAGGATGGCCACTCGCTCGTCCTCCCAGCCAAGGCCGGTATATCCGCCCGCGCCCGATTTCTGGTCGAGGTCGGCAATGCCCTTCTCGATGAGGTCCTTGTGCGCCGCATCCTTGCCCGCCTGCTCGTCGTGGCTCTTGATGGCGATGGCGTAGAACTTGTCCGGCACCTGATCGTGGGGATAGACGTCGCGCGCCATCTGGATCAGCGTGGCCAGCGTTTCCGGCTTCAATGCCGTGCTCTCGAGCCCCCATGCTTCGCCCGCGCTGAGGACGGCTGAGCCGCTGATGATAAGCAGCGCGCCAGCAGCACTACCGCGCTTGAGCAGTTCGCGCCGCGACAGGCCGGACTTGCCTTGATAGATCGTCACCATGATTTTCCTCCCTTGCTTGCTATGCGCCGTCGGCGCTTGGCTGGCGCGGCGCTCTCCCTCGCCGCGTATGCTTCACTTGAACCGGCCTCCCCGCTGCAAAACCTCGATCTTGTAGCCGTCGGGGTCTTCGATGAAGAAGAAGCGGGCGAGCGGCTTGCCGCCCGGCGCGAAGTCGACGATGTCCTTGGGGGCCAGGCCGGCCGCAACAAACCGCCGGTGCGTGGCTTCCAGGTCGTCCACCGACACGGCCAAATGGCCGTAACCGTCACCCAAGACGTAGGGCTCGGTCCGGCCCTTGTTGACGGTCAGCTCGACCTCGAATTCGGTTTCAGGGTTGCTGAGATAGATCAGGGTGAACGTCTCGAAATCGAGCCGGTCGGCAATTTCGAGGCCGAAGGCCGTGCGATAGAACGATACGGAACGCGTCTCATCGAGCACGCGCACCATGGAATGTATTGCCTTCGCCATTCGTCCTCCTGGCAGTTAGAAGCAGGAGGATTATGAAATCCGCGCAGCCCCAAGTGGTGGCAGCCCGTTACCACGCGTGCTGGAGCATAGTTTGCTACGCAGGGACGAAAGCATGGTTGCGATGACGTGCTGTTGGGCCGATGATGGCGTCCGACAGCCAGCGCCGGTGCCGCACGCCGGGGCAAGCCATCGGGAGGATTGATATGTGCAGGGTATTTGCCGGACAGGATCCGAAGGGCTATCACCAGATCAACCGGTCGATCCGGATCGCCGGCCATTCGACCAGCATCCAGCTTGAGGCCACCTTCTGGGACCTTCTCGACGAAATCGCGTCCTCTCAGGGGCTGACGACGCCGAAATTCATCTCGAAGCTCTATGACGAGGCGATCGAGATCAACGGAGCGATCCCGAACTTCGCATCCATGCTGCGCACCACATGCGCGCTCTATCTGCGCGGCCACAAGCCCGGCGCCGACGAGATCGAGGCCCTGAAGCGCTACGCTGCATAGACCGACACCCAGCCGCTTGGCTGACCTGATCACGAAAAGAAAAACCCCGGGCTGAAACCCGGGGTTTTTCTTTTCGACGCTGCCTAATGTTTAAGCAGCAGCCTTGGTCTCGACACTGGTCGGCACCGAGCTAATGGTCTTCAGGATCTGCGAGGCGATCTGGTAGGGGTCGCCCTGCGAGTTCGGACGGCGGTCTTCGAGATAGCCGCGATAGCCGTCACGGACAAAGCTGTGCGGCACGCGCACCGAAGCGCCGCGGTCGGCAACACCCCAGGTGAACACGTCGATCGACGCCGTCTCGTGCTTGCCGGTCAGGCGCAGGTGGTTGTCCGGGCCATAGACAGCGATGTGATCTTCGCGGGCTTCGCCGAACGCATCCATCAGCGCCTCGAAATAGGCCTTGCCGCCGACTTCGCGCAGGTGGGCGGTCGAGAAGTTTGCGTGCATGCCCGAGCCGTTCCAGTCGGTATCGCCCAACGGCTTGCAGTGATACTCGATGTCGATGCCGTATTTTTCGGTCAGGCGCTGCAGCAGGTAGCGAGCGAGCCACATCTCGTCGGCCGCCTTCTTCGAGCCCTTGCCGAAGATCTGGAATTCCCACTGGCCCTTGGCCACTTCGGCGTTGATGCCCTCGTGGTTGATGCCGGCGTCGAGGCAAAGGTCGAGATGCTCTTCGACGATCTGGCGGGCGATATCGCCGACGGCCTGGTAGCCGACGCCGGTGTAGTACGGGCCCTGCGGTGCCGGGAAGCCGGTTTCGGGGAAACCGAGCGGACGGCCGTTCTTATAGAAGAAATATTCCTGCTCGAAGCCGAACCAGGCACCATCGTCGTCGAGGACGGTCGCACGGGTGTTCGACGGATGCGGCGTGACGCCATCCGGCATCATGACCTCGCACATGACGAGCGCGCCGTTCTTGCGGGCCGGATCGGGATAAACGGCGACCGGCTTGAGCACGCAGTCGGAGCTCTTGCCTTCGGCCTGCTTGGTCGAGCTGCCGTCGAAACCCCAGAGCGGAAGCTGCTCGAGCTTGGGGAACTCCGCGAATTCCTTGACCTGGGTCTTGCCGCGGAGATTGGCCGCCGGCGTGTAACCATCCAGCCAGATGTACTCGAGCTTGTACTTCGTCATGCTATCCTCTCGGTGTCGTGCCTGCCAGCCATTGGCGGCCAGCGTGTCGCAAGAGAAGAAGCAAGCCTCGTGCCAACTCGAAAAAAGCAGGATCCGCGCTGGTCCCGGAGGTCGAGGAAAAAGCCGATGCTCAAAAAACAGGCAAACCAGGGCAGCCACACTGACATTCTGCCCAAGACTCGGGCGCAGCCCGCCCAGCTGGCCAAGACGGGGTCAGCCGGCCTTCAGCGCCTCAAGCAGCGCCACCGCCGAAACCATGTCGCGCTTGCGATTGGCGCGGCGGGCAATGGCCTCGGAATCCTGGCCCCAATGCTCGACCTGCCAGTCTTCGTCGACATGGGCGGCGGCCCAGGCCGCCTCGACATCCAGTTCGCCGGTTTCGACGGCCAGCGCAAGAAGCGCCGAGCCGGTCAACGTGGTCATCAGATGGAGTGCGGCCAGCCGCATCGGCTCGGCGCGCTGCGACAGGTGGACGCCAAGGGCGGCAATGGCCGCGCGCGGCTGCTCGACATGCATGACGCCCTCGGCCAGAACGAAATGCGCGCTCAGCGACGCACGCGCCCAGTCCAGCACCGGATCCCACGCCTCGGACTGGCGCTCGACGAGTTTTTCCGGGCTGTCGGCGCGGTAGCAAAGCAGATCCGACGACGAAAAGCGCAGGATGTCCTCGAGCACGGCCTGCGGGTCGGTAGCAACACCGTCGATCGCCGTGTTGACCAGGCGCAGCACCGGCATGGTGAATGGGTTTATGCTCTCGACCTGGGCAGCAAATTCGTCGGCGACCAGTTGCGCGGCTGCCTCCGTCGGCAGTGCAAGCAGCGCCCTGCCCGGCGTGCGCACCGGCTTGCCGTCGAGCTGGACCGCATAACCACCCTCGACGGCGGCAACCGATGCCGTTTCGTAGAACCGCTTGGGCAGTTGCCGGCGCATCGTGCTTTGCGCGCGGCGGATCGGATCGGGATCGGACAGCAAGTCGCCGGTTTCAAGGTCGCTCAGGATGTCACGCATGAGTTCTTCCTATCAGTCGCAAAGGGCAATCAGTCGATGAGGGCGAGCAAATCGCCGGGCTTGGCCAGCACAGTCTCGGCACCGGTAGCCAGCAAGCCTTCGCGGTCATGGTAGCCCCAGGACACACCTATCGCGCGTGCACCGGCACTTCTGGCCATCTGCATGTCATAAATGGCGTCGCCGACCACGAAAGTCGAGGCCGGTTCGATGCCGGTTTCGGCGCAACATTCCAGCACCATGGCGGGATGCGGCTTGGAGGGGCAGTCGTCGGCGGTGCGGATGGTCACGAAATGGCGCCCTAAACCATAGGTTTCCAGCACACGCTGCACGCCGCGGCGCGACTTGCCGGTGACCATGCCGATCAGCACGTCGTCGCGCCTGGCGAGCACGTCGATCAGTTCGGCGATGCCGTCATAGAGCGGCTCATGGAAATTCGCCGGCGCGCGCGAGGCGGTGAAATGCGCCTTGTAGCGCTCGGCCAGACGGCCGCACTCGGCATCGAGCGGACGGTCTAGCAACCTCGCGATGGCAAGATCGAGCGTCAGGCCGATGATGCCCTTGGTAGCTTCCAGCGGCGGCGCCGCAAGGCCGGCCTCGCGAAACGTCGCGACCATCGTGGCATGGATGAGGTCGGCGCTGTCGACCAGCGTGCCGTCGCAATCGAACAGCACCAGCTTCAACGCGCCCGCGGTGCTGTCGCGCGACGAGGCTGCCGTCACGCCGGCTCCCCGCTTTCATCATCGAAGCCGATGAGGTTCCAGCTCTGGCGCATATGCGGCGGCATCGGCGCGGTGACGTCGATCACGCCATGGTCTGGGTGCGGAATGACGATGCGGCGCGCATGCAGATGCAGCTTGTTCTGCAGGCCGCCGGGAAATTCCCAGTTGGTGTCGTGTTCGAAATATTTCGGATCGCCGATGATCGGGCAGCCGATAAAGGCAGCGTGCACGCGCAGCTGGTGCGTGCGGCCGGTATAGGGCTCCATCTCCAGCCAGGTCATGGTCTGGGCGGCCTGCTCCAGCACGCGGTAGTAGGAAACCGCATGATCGGCGCCCTTTTCGCCATGCTTGGCGACGCGCATGCGGTCGCCGTCTGGCGTTTGTTCCTTGATCAGCCAGGTCGAGATCTTGTCTTCGCGCTTGGGCGGCGCGCCCTTGACCAGGGCCCAGTAAGTCTTCTTGGTTTCGCGGGCACGGAAGGCCTCGGCGAGCTTCATTGCCGCCAGGCGCGTGCGCGCCACGACCAGCACGCCCGAGGTGTCGCGGTCGAGCCGGTGCACCAGGCGCGGCTTTTCGCCCTTCTTGTTGCGCCAGGCCTCGAGCATGTCGTCGAGATGGCGCACGATGCCCGAACCGCCCTGAACGGCGAGGCCGGCCGGCTTGTTGAAGACGAAGACCTTGGAGTCTTCGTAGATCAGCATCTTGGCCAGCACGTCGCCATCGTCCTGATCGCGCATGGTCCGGGCGGTCAGCGGGCCGTCGTTCTTCTTGTCGACCTCGAGCGGCGGGATGCGGATCACCTGGCCTGGCTCGACGCGCGTGTCGGCCTTGACGCGGCCGCCGTCGACCCGGATCTGGCCCGAGCGCAGCAGTTTCTGCAGGTGGCCGAAGCCGAGCCCCGGATAGTGGGACTTGAACCAGCGGTCGAGCCTCATGCCCGTTTCGCCGGCTTCCACCGTGATCTGTTCAACGCCTGCCATTGTTCAATTGTCCTTTTCGAAGCGGCCCAATAGCATCAGCCGATGCTTCTTGCGAGCCACATTCCCAGGAACAGGGCCAGGATGGCGCATATGACGCTGGCAAAGGCATAGCCGAAGGCCGGCAAAGTCGATCCGCGCTCCCACAAGGTGGCAAAATCCAGCGAGAACGCCGAAAAGGTGGTGAAGCCGCCCAAAATACCCGTGGCAACGAACAAGCGCAGTTCGTTCGATGTCCCGGTGCGGCGGGCGAGCCAGCCGATGAACAGGCCCATGGCAAACGAACCCACAATGTTGATCGCCAACGTGCCCCAGGGAAAGTTCGGCCCCGCCAGCCTGAGTGCTACGAGATTGGCCAGATGGCGCAGCGATGCGCCGATGGCGCCGCCGACTGCAACGAGCGATAGATGAAGCATGGGCATGTCCTGCCTGCGTCCGGATTTCTGGTCATTAGCACAGCTCCCGAGCGCCACAGGCACGATGGCCGCCGGGGCAAGGGATTAGGCTGTGGACAAGGCCGGCGTGCGGCACGCCATTGTTGGGATAAGGTAAGGCGGGCTATAGCATCGCGCCATGCAACCTTCCAAAGACATCTCCCGCCTGATCGAGATCATGGCCGCCCTGCGCGAGCCGGAAACCGGCTGTCCCTGGGACATCGAGCAGAATTTCGCGACGATTGCGCCCTACACGATCGAGGAAGCCTATGAGGTCGCCGACGCGATCTCGCGCAATGACATCGACCATCTGCGCGAGGAACTCGGCGATCTGCTCCTGCAGGTCGTCTATCACGCCCAGATGGCCGAGGAAGCGGGCGAGTTTGCCTTCGGCGACGTGGTCGAAGCCATTACCACCAAGATGATCCGCAGGCATCCGCATGTCTTTGGCGACGCCAAGGCGCGCGAGGCGCGTTCGGCGAAGGGCATGTGGGAGAAGATCAAGGCCGAAGAGAAGGCCGAGCGGCGCGCGGCGCGCATCGCCCGCGGGCTTGACCCTGAAGATCACGGCAAGGGTTTTCTGGACGGGGTGCCGGTGGCGCTGCCAGCACTTACCCGTGCACTCAAACTGCAGGAGAAGGCGGCGCGCGTCGGCTTCGACTGGGGCGAGGCAGCACCCATCCTCAACAAGATCGAAGAAGAGATCGGCGAGTTGCGCGAGGCCATGGCCAACGGCGATCAGGCCGCGGTCAAGGACGAGTTCGGCGACATGCTGTTTGCGCTGGTCAATCTCGGCCGCCACCTGCAGCTCGATTCCGAGGCTGCGCTGTCAGGAACCAACGACAAGTTCCGCAAGCGGTTCCACTACGTCGAAAAGTCGCTCAACGATGCTGGCCACAGCCTGGAGGCGGCAACGCTCGACGAGATGGAAGCCTTGTGGCAACAGGCAAAGAGCGCGAAATAACGCGCCCTAGCCTTTGTTTTTGCGTAGTATTCTCGCCGCGATCTCGTCGCGCGCCGAAGCGGTTGCCTTGAGCGTCATCGACACGCTGCCATCGTCATTGTCGGTGCGCGAAACCACGTCGCCATTGCGATAGAGCCAATCGATCTGGCCAAGCTGGCTGGGTTCCAGCGTGACGTCGATCGATTCGAGCTCGCCCGAGACGCGCTGCTCGATCAAGCCGGCAAGTGCAGGGATGCCCTCGCCGGTGATTGCCGAGATCGCGATCGGCGGCAGCTTGCGGCCATCGGAGCCGTCGGAAAGCAGGCGCTCGCGATTGCCCTCGTCGAGCTGGTCGATCTTGTTCCAGACTTCGACCACCCGGTCGGTATCCGCCGCATCGACGCCAAGATCGGCAAGGATGCGTTCGACATCCTCGGCCTGGGCCGCGGTATCCGGATCGGAAATATCCCTGAGATGAATGACGAGGTCGGCTTCGACCACTTCTTCCAGCGTCGCCCGGAAGGCGGCGATCAGGTGCGTCGGCAGGTCGGAGATGAAACCGACGGTGTCGGACAGGATGATCGGCGTGCCGTGCGGCAGCCGCACCCGGCGCAACGTCGGATCAAGCGTGGCAAACAGCATGTCCTCGGCCAGCACGCTGGCGCCGGTCAGCCGGTTGAACAGCGTTGACTTACCGGCGTTGGTGTAGCCGACGATGGCGACGACCGGGAACGGCACCTTGCGGCGCTTGGCGCGGTGCAGGTCACGCGTGCGGACCACCGTCTCCAGCTCGCGCTTGAGCTTGATGATCTTTTCCTGGAGCGCGCGCCTGTCGGATTCGATCTGCGTTTCACCCGGACCGCCGAGGAAGCCCGCACCGCCGCGCTGGCGCTCGAGGTGGGTCCAGCTGCGAACCAGCCTGCCCTTCTGGTAGTTGAGATGGGCAAGCTCGACCTGCAGCGTGCCTTCCTTGGTGCGCGCCCGGCGCCCGAAGATTTCGAGGATCAGCCCGGTGCGGTCTAGCACCTTGGCGTTCATCTCTTTTTCGAGGTTGCGCTGCTGCACCGGCGTCAGCGGATGGTCGACGATGACCAGTTCCGCGCCGCGCTCCTTCACGATCTCAGCGAACTCCTCGACCTTGCCGGTGCCCAGCAATGTCGCCGGGCGCGGGTCGTTGAGCGTGACGATCGCGGTATGAACGGGTTCGAGATCGATGGCGCGGGCGAGCCCCACGGCTTCGTCGTGGCGGGCGTCGGCCGAACGCTGCAGGCGCGGACGTGCGCTGTCGTCGTCACTCTTGGGCTGGCGCGTCAGCACCGGCACGATGACGACCGCGCGCGTGGGGGCTTTGTCGCCCCCTATCGATTCGGGTCCATTGCTGGCACCGGCCTTGGCGCCGGCGTTCCTGTCGCGTGCCAATCAGCCGCCCTGGCTTTCCTCGCCATCGAACATCTGAACCGGCTGGCTCGGCATGATCGTGGAGATGGCATGCTTGTAGACGAGCTGGGAATGCCCGTCACGGCGCAACAAAACACAGAAATTGTCGAAGGAAGTAACGACTCCGGTCAATTTCACGCCGTTAATGAGGAAAATGGTGAGTGGGTTTTTGCTCTTGCGAACTGAATTCAGGAAAAGGTCCTGAAGATTCTGCGATCGTTCCGCCATTGTTTTTTTCTTTCGCCGATCCCTGTCTGCTGCCAATGCGCCAAATTACCGGGCTCATGTCAAGCGAGCAAACACCCCTTGCCACATCGCGCGGCAAGCTGAACGAGATGAATTTAACCATTTACGCCCAAGCGGTTATCAGGCTTGGATTTTTTCCGCAACGTCAAAAAAGGCTTCGCGCAGGGAAAGCGCCACCGATCCGGGGTGTCCATTGGCGACGGGCTGGCCGTCGATGGCAACAATCGGCATGACGAGTGTGGTCGCGGCCGTGATGAACGCTTCGCGCGCTGCCTTGGCTTCCTCGACGGTAAAACCGCGTTCCTCGACCGTCAGCCCGAGCTTCTCGGCGACCTTGAACAGCGTGGTCCGGGTGATGCCGCGCAGGATGCCGTGGTCGGCCGGGCGCGTAACGAGCACACCGTCCCTGGTGACGATCCAGGCGTTGGTGGCTGCCCCTTCCTTGACCGTGCCGTCCGGATCGACGAACCACGCCTCCTGGGCGCCGGCCTCCTTGGCCTGCTGGCGCGCCAGGACGTTGGGCAGGAGACCGACAGTCTTGATGTCGACGCGCTCCCAGCGGTTTTCCGGCACGGTGATGACCTTGAGCCCTGCCCCGGCCTTCTTGGCCGCGGCCACGGGGTCGGTGCGCTTGGCGGTTACCACCAGTGCGGGACGCGTGCCGTTTGCCGGAAAGACGTGATCGCGCGGCGCCACGCCGCGCGTCACCTGGAGGTAGACCATGCCATTGTGGACGCGGTTGCGGCGGATGACCTCACGCATGACATGCACGAGCACGGCGCGGTTGAGCGGCCAGTCGATCCTGAGTTCCGACAGCGAGCGGCCGAGCCGGTCGAGGTGGCCTACGCTGTCGACGATGAAGCCGCGCGCCACCTCGCAAACCTCGTAGACGCCGTCGGCGAACTGGTAGCCGCGGTCCTCGATATGCACGGAGGCATCTGAATGGGCGACGTAGCGGCCGTTGACGTAAGCGATGCGCGGCATGGTTTTCGTGACCCTCGGAATTTTACGGAGTTCTAGTCGATCTGCGACGGGCGGCAACGGTCAATTGGCTGGACTAGGTCAGAAGAATTCGAGACTGACCCGGAACATCTGCTCGACCTGCTTGACCGCCTTGTCGAGCGCGAAAATGACGACGCGGTCCTTGGGCTTTATCTGCACCGAACCGCTCGGCTTGACGATCTTGCCGTCGCGATAGATCGCGCCGATGCGCATGCCATCGGGCAATTCGAGGTCGCGCAGCAACGTGCCGACCAGCGGCGACGTTTCCAGCGCCTCGGCTTCGATGATTTCGGCGGCTCCCCGCTGGATCGAGTGGACCTGGCGGATGCGCCCGCGCCGGACGTGCTGGAGCACGCGCGAGATGGTCACCGCACTCGGATTGACATGCGCGTCGATGCCGAGCGGCTTGGTGAGATCGTGATAGGCCGGGTTGTTGATGAGGGCGAGATTGCCCTTGCAGCCCAGCCGCTTGGCCATGACGGAGGACAGGATGTTGACCTGGTCGTTGTTGGTCAGCGCCACCATCAGGTCGGCATCCTGGATGTCGGCTTCCATCAGCAGCTTCTGGTCGAGAGCGCTGCCGTTGAGCACCACGGTCCGGCGCAATTCGTCCGCGACCTTGACGGCCCTGTCCCGGTTCGCCTCGATGATCTTGATCTTGGTGCGGCTCTGGCGCTTCTCGATGGTGCGGGCGACATAAAGGCCGATATTGCCGCCGCCGGCGATGACGATGCGCGTTGCCTCCTGCTCGTCATGCCCGAACAGGCCGAGCGTCCGGCGCACCTGTTCCTTGGTCGTCACGACATAGGCGAGATCGCCGGCCACCAGCTGATCGGCCGAATGCGGGATGAACAGGCGGTCGTTGCGGCTGACGCCAACCACCGTCGAGGGCAGATCGGGGAACAGTTCGCTGAGCTGGGCCAGCGGCGTGTTGATGACCGGGCAGTCCTCCAGGCACTCGATCGCCACCATGATGATGTGGTTGTCGGCAAAGCGGACGACGTCGGTCGCGCCCGGCAGCGTAATGCGCCGCAGCACCATCTCGCCGACTTCGAGCTCGGGCGAGATGATCACGTCGATCGGTAGATGCTCGCGCGAAAACAGGTCCTGATAGTGCGGCTGGAGATAGGCTTGCGACCGAATGCGCGCGACCTTCATGGGCACGTTGAACAGCGCGTGCGCCACCTCGCAGGCAACGATGTTGACCTCGTCGAAGAGGGTCACGGCGATGATCATGTCGGCGTTCTGCGCGCCGGCGGCCTCCAGCACTTCCGGATGCGATCCGTGGCCGACGAAGCCACGCACGTCGAGCTGGTCGCGGACCGAATGGATCAGCTCAGGCGCCGTATCGATGATCGAGACGTCGTTCTTTTCCGCCGCCAACCGTTCGGCGATGCCGTAACCGACCTGCCCGGCCCCGCAGATGATTACGCGCATGCTGGATCTCTATCCTGACTGCCAGCCACAGCTTACACGCCCAGCGACTTGAGTTTGCGGTGCAGCGCCGAGCGCTCCATGCCTATGAACTCGGCCGTCTTGGAGATGTTGCCGCCGAAGCGATTGATCTGTGCAATGAGATATTCCTTCTCGAACATCTCGCGCGCTTCGCGCAGCGGCAGCGCCATGATGTGCTGATCGGACTGGTTCGGCGCGCGCGGCATGACGTCGCCGATCTCCGATGGCAGAAGGTCGGCAGTAATCGGCGCTTCGGGATTGTCGCTGCGGGCAAGGATCAGCAGGCGTTCGACGTTGTTGCGCAACTGGCGCACGTTGCCGGGCCAGTTGTGGGCCTGGAGCACGGCAAGCGCGTCGTCACCGATGCGTCGCGGCTTGATGCCGGCCTGCTTGGCCATCTGCTTCATGAAATTGTCGACGAGATAGGGAATGTCCTCCCTACGCTCGGCAAGCCCCGGCACCATGACCGGCACGACCGCCAGGCGGTGGTAAAGGTCTTCGCGGAACCGGCCTTCGGCGATCATCGCCTCCAGGTTCTGGGCGGTCGACGAAATGATGCGCACGTCGACCTTGACGCGCTTGGTGCCGCCGACGCGCTCGAACTGCTGGTCGACCAGCACGCGCAGGATCTTGTTCTGGGTCTCGCGTGGCATGTCGGCGATTTCGTCGAGATAGAGGATACCCTGATGGGCCTCCTCGAGGGCGCCGACCTTGCGTTCGCCGCCGTTCGATTCGGTGCCGAACAGCTCGATCTCCATGCGTTCGGGCGTGATCGTGGCGGCATTCAGCGTGACGAACGGGCCGGTCTTGCGAGCGGAGAGCGCGTGGATGGCCCGCGCGGCCATCTCCTTGCCCGAGCCGGACGGACCGATGATCATGACGCGACTATTGGTCGGCGCAACCCGGTCGATGGTCTGGCGCAACTGGCTCATCGCCGACGACATGCCGATCAGGTCGTGGGTCTCGCCGCTGCGCATCTTGAGGTCAGAGACCTCGCGCTTGAGCTTCGAGGTTTCGAGCGCGCGCTCGGCGATCAGGATCAGCCGGTCGGCCTTGAACGGCTTTTCGATGAAATCATAGGCGCCACGACGGATCGCCGAGACAGCAGTTTCGATGTTGCCGTGGCCCGAGATCATCACCACGGGCAGGTTGGGATGCAGGGTCTTGATCGCGTCGAGCAGGGCCAGCCCGTCGAGCCGCGAACCCTGGAGCCAGATGTCGAGGAAAACCAGGCGCGGCGCACGATCCGCTATGGCGGCAAGCGCGCTGTCGGCGTCGAACGCCGTGCGGGTTTCGTGACCTTCGTCGCTCAGGATGCCCGCGACCAGTTCACGGATGTCTTCCTCATCGTCAACGATAAGAATATCAGACGCCATTTCCGACCTTCTCGATTTCTTGGGCCTGCGCTGCCTCGTCGGCACTCTTGGGTGCCGCGGCCTCTTCGGCCGCCGCAGGCAGGACCATGCTGATCATCGCGCCGCGCCCGCCATGGAAATCGGCTGGAGCGTCGTGGAGTTCCAATCTTCCGCCGTGGTCCTCGACAATCTTCTTGACGATAGCGAGGCCAAGGCCCGTGCCCTTCTCGCGCGTCGTCATATAGGGCTCGAGCAGCCGCTGGCGATGCTCGCGCGGCAGGCCCTTGCCATTGTCGATGACGTCGATCCGGATCGAATTGCCGTCACGCCGTGCCCGGATCTTGATGACACCGGGCTCGCCGGTCTGGCGTTCCGCCGCCTCGATGGCCTCCGCGGCGTTCTTGATAACATTGCCAAACGCCTGGGCCATCAGGCGGCTGTCAAAGGTGCCCTTGAGGGGGCCCGGGGTGATTTCACGCTCGAAGGCGATGTCGGCACGGCTGACCTCGACCAGGAACGACGCCTCGCGCAGCGGTTCGCGAATGTCGATCACCTTCATTTCCGGCTTGGGCATGCGTGCGAATGCCGAGAACTCGTCGACCATGCGGCCGATATCGCCAACCTGGCGGATGATCGTTTCGGTGCACTGGTCGAAGACCTCGCGGTCCTCGGTGATGACCTTGCCGTAGCGGCGGCGGATGCGTTCGGCCGAAAGCTGGATCGGTGTCAGCGGATTCTTGATCTCGTGGGCGATGCGCCGAGCCACATCGGCCCAGGCCGACGTGCGCTGGGCGGTAACGAGGTCGGTGATGTCGTCGATGGTCACCACATACGACGTGTCATCGGCGTCCATCGCTTCCTTGTCGCCCTCCTCCACCGTCACCTGAACGTTGAAGGTGCGCTCGGCGCCGGCACGGTAGAACGTCACCTGCTCGCGATAGACCGCCCGTCCCGACTTGCGCCCGATCTCGAAAACGCGGCCGACATGCGGCAACAGGATCGACAGGTTCTGGCCGAGCGAATCCGCAGCGGAGATCGCCAGCATCGACTCCGCCGACGGATTGACGATGGTGATGCTGCCATAGGGATCGACGCCGATGACGCCGGCAGTGACGCCGGCAAGCACCGCCTCCGAAAAGCGGCGGCGTTCGTCGATGACGTCCTTGGCGGTCAGGATCTCGTTGCGCTGCGACTTGAGTTCGAGCAGCATGTTGTTGAACGTGCCGCTCAATGCGCCGACATCGCCGTCGGACAGCCGCACCGGCACCGACACATCGAGATTGCCGGTGGCAACCTCGTCGGCAGCGCCGATGAGCTGCCGGATCGGCCGCACCAGCCGGTCGGCGACGGCAATGCCGGTCCAGATCGCCGACAGCACGACAATGAGCGTCAAGCCGAGATAGAGCAGAGCGAAGGCAATCTGCGTCGTGCGCCGACTCGCGCCAAGGTCGCGGTACTCTTCGGTGTTTGCGGTGACGATCTGGCGTGCCTTGATCACCTCGGGATCGACCAGGCGGATGGTATAGAGATAGAGCCCTTCGATCTCGCGCAACTTGATGATGGCGCCGACGATGTTGCGCGTCTTCGGCTCGATCAGCACCGGCTTGCCGTCGGCCGCAGCCTGCACTGCCGTGGCAGGAGGTTCGGGCATGGCAAAGTCGGCGCCGGTCTTTGCGCTCATGACGAAAGAACCGTCGGGTCTGATCAGCGCGGCATGTGCGAGCGCACGCAATTGCGCCTGCCGGCCCATGAAGTCGAGGAAGCCGCTCCGGTCGAGGCCATAGAGCGAGCGCGCATTGTCGAGGTCGTTGGCCATCGACAGGGTGGTGCCCTGCAGGTTGCGCGCATTCTCCTGGACATAGGCTTCGGCGATCGACAGCGACGAATTGACGATGGTCTTCGTCCTGATCTCGAACCAGCGGTCGAGCCCGATATCCAGCGTGATCGACGCGACGATCGCAACCAGCAATGCCGGCAATGCCGCCACCAGTGCGAACATGGTGACGATGCGCACATGCAGGCGGGACGCAGCCTTGCCGCGTCGGCGCGCCATGATGATGCGCTGCACCTCGATCAAGATCAGGCCGACGAGGATCAGGATGAAAACGGCGTTGATGCCGATAAGGGTCAGCGTCGTCGTCGAATCCGGCGTGATCGGCGTGACGCCGACCAGAATGGCGAAGGAGACCGCGGCCGTGACCAGCGCCGCAGCGATCGCCACCACGCCCGGGAGCGCAAGAAGGCGTCTGCCGTCCTGCGTTCCCTTTACGGGTCGGCTTGCTTCTGTTGCTGGTGTTGCCCGGTTCGCCATGCTGCCGTGTAGAGCCATTGAATGCGTCGCATCTATGCAACGCATTGTGGCGATTATGCAACATTTTGTCCGCAAGCGAAAATGTTTCGGCAGGCTTTCGACAGCTAAGCGTTTTGCCTTCGCCTGGTCAGCCTGGACGCGCCGACTTGTAGACGTTGACGCCGAGCTCGCGGATCTTCTTGCGCAATGTATTGCGGTTCAGGCCCAGCAATTCAGCGGCCTTGATCTGGTTTCCGCGCGTTGCCGTCATCGACGCCAGGACCAGCGGATATTCGACCTCCGCCAAAATGCGCTGGTAGAGACCGGGCGGCGGCAGGTCGTCGGCGAACATGGCAAAATAGCGCTGCAGGAAATGCTCGACCGCCTGCCCGACCGACAGGTCGTCGGGGATGAGATTGCCGCCGGGAACCACCGGCTGCTCGCCGGTCTTCAGTTCCGATTCGATGATCTCGGCCGAAATCTCGTCTTGTGGATAGAGCGCGGCCAGCCGGCGCACCAGGTTTTCGAGTTCGCGCACATTGCCCGGCCAGGGGTAGCGCTTCATCAACTCGACGCCGCCGGCGGAGATGCGCTTGGCCTGCAGCCCCTCGCTCACGCCCTGCTTGAAGAAATGCCGGACAAGATCGGGAATATCCTCGGATCTTTCGCGTAGCGCCGGCAGTCGAAGCGGCACGACGTTGAGGCGGTAGAACAGGTCTTCGCGGAACAGGCCCTGGTTGATCAGTGACCTGAGATCCTTGTTGGTGGCGGCGACGATGCGCACGTCGGTCTTGATCGGCGTGCGCCCGCCGACAGTGGTGTATTCGCCCTGCTGGAGCACGCGCAGCAGCCTTGTCTGCGCCTCCATCGGCATGTCGCCGATCTCATCGAGGAACAGCGTGCCGCCCTCGGCCTGCTCGAAGCGGCCGGTCGAGCGGTTCTGCGCGCCGGTGAAGGCACCCTTTTCGTGCCCGAATAGTTCGGACTCGATCAGGTCGCGGGGAATCGCGGCCATATTGATGGCGACGAACGGTCCGTTGCGGCGGCGGCCATATTCATGGAGCGCACGCGCCACCAGCTCCTTGCCGGTACCCGATTCGCCCGAGATCATGACGGTAAGGTCCGTCTGCATCATGCGCGCCAGCATGCGGTAGATGTCCTGCATCGCCGCCGAGCGGCCGACCAGCGGCATCGAATCGGGCTGGTCGTCATGGCGCTGCTCGATCTTTGGTCGCCGAGGCTCGGCCAGCGCCCGGTTGACGATGCTGAGCAGTTCGGTGAGGTCGAAGGGCTTGGGCAGGTATTCGTAGGCGCCGGTCTCGGAGGCGCGGATCGCCGTCATGAAGGTGTTCTGGGCGCTCATGACGATGACCGGCAGCTCCGGTCGCGCCTTCTTGATGCGCGGCAGCATGTCGAAGGCGTTCTCGTCGGGCATGACGACGTCGGTGATGACCAGGTCGCCCTCGCCGGCCGCCACCCAGCGCCACAGCGTCGCGGCATTGGAGGTGACGCGCACCTCATGCCCCATGCGCGACAGCGCCTGGTTGAGCACGGTGCGGATGGCCGCATCGTCGTCGGCGACGAGAATGTTTCCGCGCACGCTCATCGATGGTCTCCTTCACTGACGTCGGTCGAATGCCCCGGCAGTTCCTTCCAGGCAGGCATCAGGATGCGGAAGGTGGTGCCACGCGGCGTCGAATCGCATTCGATCACCCCGCCATGGTCGCCGACGATCTTGGCGACCAAAGCCAAGCCGAGCCCCGAACCGTTCGGCTTGGTGGTGATGAACGGGTCGAACAGGATCGGCAGGATGTCTTCGGACACGCCCGCTCCGTTGTCGTGGACGCAGAATTCCAGTGGCAGCGAGACCCGGTCCTGGGTGCCGGGGATCGACATGCGGATACCGGGCCGGAAGGCGGTCGACAGGGTGATTTCGCCGCGCGGGTGATGGCCGATCGCCTCGGCGGCGTTCTTGACCAGGTTGAGGAAGATCTGGACCAGTTGATCGCGGTTGGCATAGACCGGAGGCAACGATGGATCATAATCCTCCAGGATCTTGATACCATTGGCAAAACCGTTCTTGGCGATCGCCTTCACATGATCGAGCACGACATGGATATTGACCGGATAGCGGTCGATGGGTCGCTCGTCTGAGAACACCTCCATGCGGTCGACAAGCTTGACGATCCGGTCGGTTTCGTCGGTGATCAGCCGCGTCAGCGAGCGGTCCTCGTCGGAGGCAGACAGTTCCAGAAGCTGGGCTGCGCCCCTGATGCCGGAGAGCGGGTTCTTGATCTCGTGGGCGAGCATGGCGGCAAGCCCGGTGACCGAGCGCGCCGCGCCACGATGCGTCATCTGGCGGTCGATCTTATCGGCCATAGAGCGTTCCTGGAACATCACCACCACCGATCCCGGCAGCTCCGACACCGGGGCGACGTAGAGGTCGACCATCTTCTCGACGCCAAGACGCGGCGAGGACACATCGACGCGGTATTCGTTGACCGGCGTGAGACGCTCGCGCACCTGCTCGACCAGGGTCAGGATCGGGCTGCCGAAAGGAACGAAGCGCGAAAGATCGCTGCGCGCCAGCACGGTGGCGCTGGAGCGGAAAAAATCCTCGGCGTCGGCATTCGCGAAGGTGATGAAGTTGTCGGGCCCGATCATGATGACCGGACGCCGGATCGTATTGAGGACGATCTGCGCGGCATCCGCCGGATCTGCTGCCGGTGCCGGGTTGAACTTCATGCCGCATTCCTTTCGGGTTCGCCAAACGACGTGAGCGCTTCGCGCAGCGACGAAATCACCTGGGCAGGATCGAATGAGGTGAGCACGCCACGGCGCAATTCGTCAGGCATCTCAGCGGCGTGACGGTCGAGATACCAGCCGAGATGCTTGCGCGCCTGGCGCAGGCCGCTCTCGGTGCCGTAAAGCGCCAGCATGTCCTCGTAATGGGCAATCGCATAGTCGGCCAACGCCGACGCCGAACTCGGCACGCCGGCAGCACTTGCGCCGCTCGCCGCCGCTGCGATCATGCCTGCCGTCCAGGGAGCGCCGTAGTGCGAGCGCCCGGCCATGACGGCATCGGCACCGGATTGCTCCAGAATCTCGGCTGCGTCCTCTGGCGTAGCCACATCGCCATTGGCGACCACGGGAATGCTCACCGCCTGCTTGACGCGGGCAATCGCCTGCCAGTCGGCCTTGCCCTTGTAGAACTGGCAGCGCGTGCGGCCGTGAACGGTGACCATGCTGACGCCGGCCTGCTCGGCGCGGCGCGCCAGTTCCGGCGCGTTGAGCACATCGTCGTCCCAACCCAGCCGCATCTTCAGCGTCACCGGCACATCAACCGCCTCGACGACCGCGTCGATCAGGGTCAGCGCGAAGTCGAGGTCGCGCATCAGCGCCGAACCGGCGTAGCCGCCGGTCACCTTCTTGGCCGGGCAACCCATATTGATATCGATTACATCGGCGCCCTCGCCGACGGCGATGCGGGCGGCTTCGGCCATGTGAGCAGCTTCGCGGCCGGCCAGTTGCACCATGTGCACCGGCAGGCCCGAATGGCGGATCCGAAAGCCGCTGGAGCCGCGCCCCTTGGCGAGTTCGCCGCTGGCGACCATCTCGGAAACCACCAGGCCAGCGCCATGGGCATAGGCGCGCGTGCGGAATGCCTCGTCGGTGACGCCAGACATCGGGGCGAGAAACACCCGGTTGCGGATCGTGACGCCGCCGACCGAAAGCGGCTCGCCGAGTTTTGAAAGCTTATTCATGCACAAAAACAAAGCACCATTCGCCTCTGCACAATGAGTAGCCATGATCCGTTCATTGTGCAACTGCGAAATGACAGGGGAATGCGGCGCTTTCTGGATTCTTCTGGCCTTCGGCAGACCTCGCGGCTAAGCCTCTGCGCATGAGTTCAGAAGCCCCCTCCAACCATCCCAATTCGAAGGTCGCGGTCGTCATCGTGGCGGCCGGGCGCGGCGAACGCGCCGGCCAGGCCGAAGGCCCCAAGCAGTATCGCAGGATCGGCGGCAAGGCCGTCATCTGGCACACGCTGAAGGCGTTCCTCGACCACCCAAGCATCGGCCCGGTGGCGGTAGCGATCCATGCCGACGACGCCGAGCTTTTCGCAGCCGCAGCGGACGAGTTCGCCGACCGTGTCACGGCAGTCATTGGCGGCGCCACGCGGCAGGATTCGACGCGGCTTGCCCTGCTCGCCTTGCAGGATACGAAGCCGGCCGCGGTGCTCATCCATGACGGCGTTCGACCCTTCATCGGCGCCGATGTCATCGATCGCACGATTGGAGGCATCGACGACGAGCATGGGTCGCTGCCGTCGCTGCCGGTCTCCGATACGCTGAAGCGGGAAGCATCCGACAGCACGGTGGCTGAGACCGTGCCGCGCGCGGGCCTGCATGCGGCGCAGACGCCGCAGGGTTTCCCGTTCGGGCCGATCTTCGCCGCACACCAGCGCGCCTTCGAGGCCGGGCGTAGCGACTTCACCGACGATTCAGCGATCGCCGAATGGGCCGGCATCCCGGTCCGGCTGGTGCTCGGCTCGCCCGACAACATCAAACTGACCTGGGCAAAGGATATCGCCATGGCCGACCAGCGCCTTTCCGGCCACTCACCAAGCTTTCCCGACGTGCGCACCGGCAACGGCTACGACGTGCATTCCTTCGAAACCGGCGACCATGTCTGGCTGTGCGGTGTGAAAATCCCGCATTCGAAGAAGCTGAACGGCCATTCCGACGCCGATGTCGGCCTGCACGCGCTGACCGACGCGCTGTTGGCCACCTGCGGCGCCGGTGACATCGGCACCCATTTCCCACCATCGGACCCGCAATGGAAGGGCGCCGCATCGCGCCAGTTTGTCGAGCATGCCGCAAAAATCGTGCGCGCGCGCGGCGGGCGGATCGCCAACGCCGATATCACCCTGATCTGCGAGGCCCCGCGCGTCGGCCCGCATCGCGAGGCGATGACGGCGGAACTGGCCGACATGCTACGCATCTCGCCGGAGCGTGTCTCGATCAAGGCCACCACCAATGAGAAGCTGGGTTTCGTCGGCCGCGAGGAAGGCATCGCCGCGATCGCAACCGCAAGCGTGGTCTATCCCGGGGAACTGCCGGAATGAGCGACATCGGCGCCCTCGCCTCGGCCTTGCTCGAAGCCTGCGAGGCACATGGCACGATGATAGCCACCGCCGAAAGCTGCACCGGCGGCATGATCATCGCGGCTCTCACCGACATCGCCGGCTCGTCGGCGGTCGTCGACCGCGGCTTCATCACCTATTCCAACGAAGCCAAGATGGAGATGCTCGGCGTCTCCGAAGCGACACTCAAGGCGCATGGCGCAGTCTCCCGCGAAACGGCGCTTGAAATGGCCGCTGGCGCCCTTGCCCATTCGCGTGCCGGCCTTGCACTAGCGGTGACCGGTGTTGCCGGCCCCGGCGGCGGCTCGGCTGAAAAACCCGTCGGGCTGGTCTGGTTCGGCGTCGCCAGGAAAGGCATGCCAGTAGAGGCGGAGTTCCGCCTGTTCGAGGACAAGGGCCGCGACTTCATCCGCCGTGAGACGGTTCGGACAGCGCTTGGCCTTGGACTGCGGGCCGTCGATCAGACCGCTTTTGCCGGCCCATAGATCGCGTCCGCCCGCTTTTCGAACGCTTCGGCGAACATGCGGAAGGCGCGGTCGAACATCGTGCCCATCAGCGCACCCAGGATGCGGCTCTTAAACTCATAGTCGATGAAGAACTCGACATCCGAACCGCCGCCAACTGCTGCCACGAATTTCCACTCGTTGGTCAGGTAGCGGAACGGCCCGTCGAGGTATTTGACGTCGATGGTGTTCTCCGCGGGCGTGAGCAGGACCTGGGTGGTGAATGTCTCGCGGATCGCCTTGTAGCCCACAGTCATGTCGGCCACGAGGATTTCGCGACCGTCGCGCTCGCGCCGCGAGCGCACGTTCAGCGCTTCGCACAGCGGCAGGAATTCCGGATATTTTTCCACGTCGGCCACAAGCGCGTACATCTCTTCCGGCGAGTGGCTGACCCGGCGCGTGGTTTCGAACTTCGGCATGTTGGCCTGGGGCGCGCGTCAGGCCGACTTGGCGAGACGCGCTTCGCGGGCCGCGCGCAGCTTGGCGAAATCGTCGCCGGCATGGTGCGACGAACGCGTCAGCGGGCTCGACGCCACGAGCAGGAAGCCCTTCGACTTGCCGACTGTGGCGTAGGACTCGAACTCGTCCGGCGTCACGAACTTCTTGACCGGGTGATGCTTCTTCGTCGGCTGGAGGTACTGGCCGATGGTCATGAAGTCGACATTGGCCGTGCGCAGGTCATCCATCAACTGAAGCACCTCGTGGCGCTCCTCGCCGAGGCCGACCATGATGCCCGACTTGGTGAAGATCGACGGGTCGAGTTCCTTGACCCGCTGCAACAACCGGATCGAGTGGAAGTAACGCGCGCCGGGGCGCACGGTCAGGTAATTCGACGGCACAGTTTCGAGATTGTGGTTGAAGACGTCGGGACGGGCAGCGACGACGATCTCGAGCGCGCCTTCCTTGCGCAGGAAGTCGGGCGTCAGGATTTCGATGGTCGTCAACGGCGTCAGCCGGCGGATGGCATGGATGACGTCGGCAAAATGCTGGGCGCCGCCGTCGGCAAGATCGTCACGGTCGACCGAGGTGATGACGACGTGGGTCAGGCCCATCTGGGCGACAGCCTTGGCAACGCTTTCCGGCTCGTTCGGATCGACGGCGGTCGGGATGCCCGTCGCGACATTGCAGAAGGCGCAGGCGCGCGTGCAGATCTCGCCCAGGATCATGAAGGTGGCGTGCTTCTTTTCCCAGCACTCGCCAATATTGGGGCAGCCGGCCTCTTCGCAGACGGTGACCAGCTTGTGCGACTTCACGATGTCGCGCGTTTCCTGGTAGCCACGCGAAACCGGCGCCTTGACGCGGATCCAGTCCGGCTTGCGCAGAACCTCCTGGTCGGGCCGATGGGCCTTTTCGGGGTGCCGTGCGCGCGGACGGTCGTTGAGATCGAGAACAGTGACCATCAGTTCATCCTATCAAGGCTGCCGCGCCTGCGAGCGGCCGAAAATCCAGAGCAAGATCAGGGCGCCTGCGATGGCGACGATGAGGTTGCCCAGGAACCCGTAATAATTGATGCCGAGCAACCCCGCCAGAGTGCCGCCGACAAAGGAACCGGCGATGCCGACGAGGATATTCGTCAGGAAGCCGTGATCGCGGTTCATCGTCCGCTCGGCAACGTAGCCGGCAAGGAAACCGATGAGCAACATGCCGAAGAAGCCGACACCGGGCATGCCGAGAATTCCGTAACTCTGCTCCATCGCTCCTCTCCGGCCAGTCCTTGGCTTCAGCTGATATAGTGGCATCTGGCGCGCCGCAACAGGCGCGCCGACGCACACACGTCATGCGTTGAGCGCACGCCCATAGGCATCAAGCACACTTTCCTTCATGGTCTCCGAGATCGTCGGATGCGGGAAGATGGTGTGCATCAGTTCTTCCTCGGTGGTTTCGAGGTTCATGGCGACGACAAAACCCTGGATCAGCTCGGTGACCTCGGCGCCGACAAGATGCGCGCCAAGCAACTGGCCGGTCTTCTTGTCGAAGATGGTCTTGACCATGCCCTGGTCTTCGCCCAGCGCAATGGCCTTGCCGTTGGCGACGAAGGGGAAGCGGCCGACGCGGATGTCCTTGCCTTCGGCCTTGGCCTTGGCTTCGGTCAGGCCGACGGATGCGACCTGCGGGTTGCAGTAGGTGCAGCCTGGGATCTTCAGCTTGTCCATCGGGTGGACGTTGGGCAGGCCGGCGATCTTTTCGACGCAGATGACCGCCTCGTGCTCGGCCTTGTGCGCCAGCATAGGCGGACCGGCGACATCGCCGATGGCGTAGATGCCCGGCACGTTGGTCTTGCCGTAGCCGTCGATGACGATGCAGCCACGATCGGTCTTCACGCCAAGCGCTTCCAGGCCGATGTTTTCGATGTTGCCCTGGACGCCGACGGCCGAGATCATGCGATCTGCGGTGATCTTTTCGACCTTGCCGTCCTTCATCTCGACATGGGCGGTGATCGAGTTGGCGCTCTTCTCGACCTTGGTCACCTTGGCCTCGAGATGGATCTTCATGCCCTGCTTGTCGAACTGCTTCTTGGCGAAGGCCGAGATTTCGGCATCCTCGACCGGCATGACGGCCGGCATCACCTCGACGACGGTCACCTCGACGCCCATCGTGCGGTAGAACGAGGCGAACTCGATGCCGATCGCGCCCGAGCCCATGACCAGCAGCGACTTCGGCATTTCCGGCGGCACCATCGCCTCGAAATAAGTCCAGATCAGCTTGCCGTCCGGCTCGATGCCGGGCAGCGCGCGCGGCCTGGCACCGGTGGCGACGATGATGTGCTTGGCGTTGTAGGTGCCCTCGCCAAGCGTGTTCTTGGGCAGCGGTGCCTGCGGCTCCATCGGCTTCTTCGACGACTTGGAAACGACGATCTGGCCGGGCTTGGTGAGCTTTGCCTCGCCCCAGATGACGTCGACCTTGTTCTTCTTCATCAGGAAGCCGACGCCGCCATTCATGCGCTGGGCAATGCCGCGCGAACGATCGACAATGGCCTTCAGGTCCGGCGAGATCGAGCCTTCGAGCTTGAGCCCGTAGTTCTTGGCATGTTCGGCGAGGTGCAGCACCTCGGCCGAGCGCAGCAGCGCCTTGGTCGGGATACAGCCCCAGTTGGAGCAGATGCCGGCCAGGTGCTCGCGCTCGACGACGGCCGTCTTGAGACCGAGCTGCGCAGCACGGATCGCCGCGATGTAGCCGCCGGGACCGGAGCCGATGATGATGACGTCGTAATTCTCAGCCATGAGTGTGCCTCTTGTTCAGGTCGCGCTGCGCGTGAGCAGCACCCAGTCGTGTTTCTTGCCGTTGTCGTCGAGCGGTATGGACGGAAGCCGCGTCACTTCCTCAAATCCGCTGGATTTGTAGAGGCCGAGCGCCACGTCGTTGTCGCCTTCGGTGATCAGGCTGACCGCATGCCCCGCAGCACGTGCGAGCTCGTGGTCGACCAGTCTGCGGCCGATGCCGCGCCCTCGATGGTGCCGGTACACACCGACGCTGTCGATGAACCAGTTGCCGATGGCCTGCTTCTGGAGGCCGAGGATCGGCTCAAAAACCGGATGCGGCGCCACTTCGTCGGCGAATGACGGGTCAACCAAGTGGCCGATCACCAAGCCTGCAATCTCGCCTTCCACTTCGGCCAGGCTCGCATCTTTCCAGCCGGCGCGCTCGTTATCGCGGCGCATCTGGTTGCGCCCGTGTTCGAGCGCCGTCTGCGTTGCGCCCTCGAGCACCGCGCCGTACCAGAGCCACGAGGCCAAGCCATGCGACGACAAATCGACAAGGATCGCCATCTCGGCGGCATCGCGCCGTTCGGCCCTGCGGATGGTGACAGCGCCGGCCAAATCAGAGCTCCAGCATCACGCGCACGACAGGCGCGAGTGCAAGGCCGATCTTCCGCGTGTTCTCGGCATCGAGATGGACGCCGTCGAGCGGCGTGGTCAGCGCCACCGATCCGGCGTCGAAGAAGCCGCAGCCAGCCTCGTCGGCCAGTGCCGCGTAAAGGGGCGCAAGCTGTTGGGACGCCTTGTCGCCACCGGCGAACATGTCCTTGAACTCGGCATTGTCGGTGCGGCTGACGGCCGGCGGCGAAACCAGCAGGATGTTTGGTACAGGATAGTCCATGCCGTGGTCGTAGCCCCTGACGATCGACACCAGCCGCGCCATGCCCTGCTTGGCAGCCAGTGGATTGCCGTGGATCCACGGCTTCATGTCATTGGCGCCGAGCATGATGACGACGAGATCGAGCGGCGCATGCGTGCCGAGGATGGTCGGCAAGGTGCGCGCGCCGTTACGGTCGGTGCCGGCGAGATGATCGTCGAATGCGGTGGTGCGGCCGTTCAGCCCTTCGGCGATGACGTACACGCCTTCGCCCAGTTCAGCCTGCAGCACGCTCGGCCAGCGGTCTTCGAACACATGGCGGCCGGGACCGGCCGCGTCGTAGCCCCAGGTCAGCGAGTCGCCGTAGCAAAGCACAGTCTTCATGATCGGAGTCCTCGAATCCCCTCCCTTTTGGGGAGGGGAACTTGGGGAACTACACCAGCATGCCCATCGGGTTTTCGATGAAGCGCTTGAAGGCCGAGAGCAGCTCGGCACCGAGCGCACCATCGACGGCACGATGATCGGTCGACAGCGTCACCGACATCACGTTAGCGATCTTGATCTCGCCGTTCTTGACCACGGCCCGCTCCTCGCCCGCGCCGACAGCCAGGATGGTGGCGTGCGGCGGGTTGATGACGGCGGCAAAGTCCTTGATGCCGAACATGCCGAGATTGGACACGGCACTGGAGCCGCCCTGATATTCCTCGGGCTTGAGCTTGCGGTTGCGCGCCCGGCCAGCCATGTCCTTCATCTCGTTGGAGATGACCGACAGCGTCTTGATATCGGCCTTCCGGATGATCGGGGTGATCAGACCGCCCGGGATCGATACGGCGACGCCGACATCGGCGTGCTTGTGCTTGACCATGGCCTGGTCCGTCCACGACACGTTGGCATCGGGCACGGCCGTCAGCGCCAAGGCCATCGCCTTGATGATCATGTCGTTGACCGACAGCTTGTAGGCCGGCACGTCGCCTTTGTCGGTCTTGCGCACCGGCGCCGCCGCGTTGAGCTGGGCCCGCAGGGCCAGCAGCGCATCGATCTCGCAGTCGAGCGTCAGGTAGAAATGCGGGATCGTGCTCTTGGCCTCGACAAGGCGGCGCGCGATGGTCTTGCGCATGTTGTCGTGCGGGATGAGCTCGTAGCTGCCTTCTTCGAACAGCTTGAGCACCTGGTCGTCCGACATGCCCTTGGCAGCGGGGGCCGCAGCCGGAGCGCCGGCAGGAGCCTTCGCTGCAGGTGCAGCTTTGGCACCGCCGCCGGCGATCGCCGCCTCGACGTCGGCCTTGACGACACGGCCATGCGGGCCGGTGCCGGTAACGGCCGAAAGGTCGATGCCGGAATCCTTGGCAATGCGGCGGGCGAGCGGCGATGCGATGGTGCGGCCGTCGCTGGAGACAGCGGCGCCGTTGGTTGCAGCCGGTGCAGCGGCGACTGGGGTCGCTGCGCGAGCGGCCGGAGCCGGCGCCGCGGCTGGAGCAGCCTCGGCTTTCGGTGCCTCGGCCTTGGGGGCCGCGGCAGGCGCGCCATTGCCGCCCTTGGCCGCAGCACCGACATCCTCGCCTTCAGCAGCGAGAATGGCGATCAGCGAATTGACCTTGACGCCTTCGGTGCCGGCAGGGACGACGAGCTTGGCAACGGTGCCTTCATCGACGGCTTCGACTTCCATCGTCGCCTTGTCGGTTTCGATCTCGGCGATCACGTCGCCCGGGGCAACCTTGTCGCCTTCCTTGACCAGCCACTTGGCCAGATTGCCCTCTTCCATCGTCGGCGAAAGGGCAGGCATGGTGATATTGATCGGCATGATGACCTCCCGCCCGTGTCAGCGATACGTGACTGCTTTGACCGCCTCGATCACTTCGCCGACATTCGGCAGAGCGAGCTTTTCGAGATTGGCGGCGTAGGGCATCGGCACATCCTTGCCGGCGATGGTGATGACGGGCGCATCGAGATGGTCGAAGGCGCGCTGCGACACCTGGTTGGCAATATGATCGCCGACCGAGGACTGCGGGAAGCCTTCTTCCACAACCACCAGGCGATTGGTCTTCTTGACCGACGCGATGATGGTGTCGAAGTCGAGCGGACGGATGGTCCGGAGATCGATGATCTCGACGTCGATGCCCATGGCGGCGAGTTCCGCCTCGGCCTTGATCGCATAGGTCATGCCGATGCCGAAGGAGACGATGGTGACGTCCTTGCCCGGCTTGTGGATGCGCGCCTTGCCGATCGGCAGGACGAAATCGTCGAGCTTCGGCACGTCGAAATGGTGGCCGTAGAGGATTTCGTTCTCGAGGAAGATGACCGGATTGGGGTCGCGGATCGCAGCCTTGAGCAGGCCCTTGGCGTCGGCTGCCGAGTACGGCATCACCACCTTGAGGCCCGGAATGTGGCTGTACCACGCCGCATAGCACTGCGAGTGCTGGGCAGCGACGCGGGCGGCCGCACCGCTGGGTCCGCGGAAGACGATCGGCGCGCCCATCTGGCCACCGGACATGTAGAGCGTCTTGGCGGCCGAGTTGACGATCTGGTCGATCGCCTGCATGGCGAAGTTGAAGGTCATGAATTCGACGATCGGCTTGAGGCCGGCCATCGCCGCACCGACGCCAACGCCAGCAAAACCATGCTCGGTGATCGGCGTGTCGACGACGCGGCGCGGGCCGAATTCCTGCAGAAGGCCTTGCGTGATCTTGTAGGCGCCCTGGTACTCGGCAACTTCCTCGCCCATGACGAAGACGTCGCCGTCGCGGCGCATCTCTTCGGCCATGGCATCGCGCAGCGCCTCGCGGACCGTCATTGACACCATCTCGGTGCCAGCCGGAATGTCCGGATCGGCAGCAACTTCCGTCTTCGGGGCGGCGGCGACGGGTGCGGCGGCAGCCGGAGCAGCGGCGGGTGCTGCGGCGGCAGCAGGTGCCTCAACCTTGGCAGGAGCTGCGCCCTTGCCGATGTCGGCAGCGCTTTCGCCGTCCTGCAGCAGCACGGCGATCGGCGTGTTGACCTTGACGCCTTCGGTGCCGGCAGCGATCAGCTGCTTGCCCAGAACGCCTTCGTCAACGGCTTCGACTTCCATCGTCGCCTTGTCGGTTTCGATTTCGGCGATGACGTCGCCGGCGACAACCTTGTCGCCTTCATTCTTCAACCACTTGGACAGATTACCCTCTTCCATCGTCGGCGAGAGCGCAGGCATGAGAATTTCGATCGGCATGTTCGCGCCCTCCCTTAGATCAAGATGTCGGTCCAGAGCTCGGCAACATCCGGCTCGGGATCGGTCTGAGCAAAGTCTGCGGCGTCAGCCACAATGTCGCGAACATCCTTGTCGACCGCCTTGAGGTCGTCCTCGCTCGCCCACTTCTTGGCGATCAGACGCGCCTTGACCTGTTCGATCGGGTCATGCTCGGAGCGCATCTTCTGCACTTCGTCCTTGGAGCGGTACTTCGCCGGATCGGACATCGAGTGACCGCGATAGCGGTAGGTCTGCATCTCGAGGATGATCGGGCCGTTGCCCGAGCGGCACCATTCGGTGGCCAGGTCGCCGGCTGCCTTGACGGCGCGCACGTCCATGCCGTCGACCTGGATACCGGGGATCTTGAACGACAGGCCGCGCTGCGAAAAATCGGTTTCGGCCGAAGCGCGCGACACCGCGGTGCCCATGGCGTAGCGGTTGTTTTCGATGACGTAGATCACCGGCAGCTTCCACAGCGAGGCCATGTTGAAGCTCTCGTAGACCTGGCCCTGGTTGGCAGCGCCGTCGCCGAAATAGGTCACCGAGACATTCGGGTTCTCGCGGTAGCGATTGGCGAAGGCCAACCCGGTGCCAAGCGACACCTGGGCGCCGACGATGCCGTGGCCGCCGTAGAAATGCTTTTCCTTGGAGAACATGTGCATCGAGCCGCCCTTGCCTTTCGACAAGCCGCCCCGGCGCCCGGTCAATTCGGCCATCACGCCGCGCGCCGAAAGGCCCATGGCCAGCATGTGGCCGTGATCGCGGTAGGCGGTGATCATCTGGTCGCCTTCGATTAGCGACATCTGCAGGCCGGTGACGACGGCTTCCTGGCCGATATAGAGGTGGCAGAAGCCGCCGATGAAGCCCATGCCGTAGAGCTGGCCGGCCTTTTCCTCGAAACGGCGGATGAGCAGCATCTCGCGATAGGCGTTGAGATCCTGGTCCTTGGTAAACTCAACCGGTTTGGGCGTTACCGGCGCTGATGGGGATTTTGAATCGGATTTGGCTTTGGCAGGCGCTTTTTTGGCGGCGGTGGCCATGCATCACTCCCTAGTGGCGTCTCTTTGCGGACATTGAGGAGATCATGCATTGTCTCTCCTCTCCATGACTAAAACGCTAGCATGGGGAGTGACGCTGCGCCATGCGGAAAAATGCATAGCAGGCATGCGGTTAAGCGTCGAAAAACGTTGAATTTCTTCTTGATTAACCGAGACTCAGTTAATCGTCTGCGCGGATGGGCGCATGATGGTCAGCTCGTCTGCATGGGACATATTGAGCGCGTTGCGCGCCTGCTCGTCAAGCATGTCCTTCTCCAGCGAGCCGTCATGCAGCATCTGCACGCGGCGCTCGACATCCATCCGCTGCGCCCGGACCGTGTCGAGCCGAGCCTGGAGCTCGACGGCCTGGGCCTCGAGCCGGTACTTGGAATAGATGCCGAACTCGCCGTGATAGGCGTGAAAGCCGAAATAGGACAGGAACATCACCGCCAGCGCCGGAACGATCAGGCGCCCGGATTTTGTCTGCTTGTGCTGGCGTGTCCACATGGTCCGAACCTCTCTCAGGTTCTTGTCGCTCGATTGTGCTTAATGGACGGTTACAGTCGGCGGTCGGAGCTTCGTCAAAGCAAAAAAGGCGGGAAACATCCCGCCTTTTCCAGTTCGTCAATGGTGAAGCGCTCAGCCGCGCAGGATGGACCTGCCGGCAAAACGCGCCTGCGTGCCGAGTTCTTCCTCGATGCGGATCAGCTGGTTGTACTTGGCGGTACGGTCCGAACGGGCCAGCGAGCCGGTCTTGATCTGGCCGCAGTTGGTGGCGACCGCGAGATCGGCAATGGTTGAATCCTCGGTCTCGCCCGAACGGTGCGACATGACGGCGGTGTAGGCTGCCTTGTGCGCGGTCTCGACGGCGTCGAGCGTCTCGGTGAGCGAGCCGATCTGGTTGACCTTGACCAGGATCGAGTTGGCGACGCCCATCTTGATGCCGTCGCGCAGGCGCGCCGAGTTGGTGACGAACAGATCGTCGCCGACCAACTGCACCTTGTCGCCGCACAGTTCGGTCAGGTACTTCCAGCCTTCCCAGTCGTCTTCCGACATGCCGTCCTCGATCGAGATGATCGGGTAGTCGGCGGCGAGCTTAGCGAGGTACTTGGCCTGGGCCTTGGGATCGCGGGTCTTCTTCTCGCCTTCATAGACGTAGTTGCCGCCCTTGAAGAACTCGGTTGCAGCGCAGTCGAGCGCCAGCGCCACGTCTTCGCCCGGCTTGAAGCCGGCCTTTTCGATCGAGGCCATGACGAAGTCGAGGGCCGCCTGGGCGCTCTTGAGGTTCGGTGCGAAACCGCCCTCGTCGCCGACATTGGTGTTGTGGCCGGCGTCCTTCAGGCCCTTCTTCAGGGTGTGGAAGATTTCCGAACCCCAGCGCACGGCGTCGCGCAGCGAAGGCGCGCCGATCGGCATGATCATGAATTCCTGGAAGTCGATCGGATTGTCGGCATGCGCGCCGCCATTGATGATGTTCATCATCGGCACCGGCAGGACGCGGGCGTTCGGGCCGCCGACGTAGCGGTAGAGCGGCAGGCCGGACGCCTCGGCCGCGGCCTTGGCGACGGCGAGCGACACGCCGAGGATGGCGTTGGCGCCGAGGCGGCTCTTGTTCGGGGTACCGTCCAGCTCGATCATCGTCTGGTCGATATGGATCTGGTTCTCGGCTTCCATGCCGCCGATCGCCTCGAACAGCTCGCCATTGATGGCTTCGACGGCGCGCTCGACGCCCTTGCCGAGATAGCGCGGGCCGCCGTCGCGCAGTTCCATCGCCTCGTGGGCGCCGGTCGACGCACCGGACGGAACGGCCGCACGGCCCATCGAGCCGTCTTCGAGAACCACATCCACCTCGACGGTGGGATTGCCGCGGCTGTCGAGAATCTCGCGGCCGACGATATCGATGATTGCTGTCATGTGAGGCATCCCCGGGAGCTGATCGCAAAGAAGGATCGGTTGGATTTCCGGGCCCGTCTTAGCCAAAGCTCCGGAAAACGCAATCGCGCTCGGCCAAATATCACGCTGCGTCAGGCCCCTGATTCACTTTCGGCAAAGCGCTGTCATGATAATTCATCCCATCGGGCAGGCATCGTCCAAACTTTCGGGTAAACTATCCCCGCGCGGGGCGAAACAGAGGGAGTTTCGCCATGTCCGAGTTAAGTGGTATCCTGAGTTTGTTCTTCATCGCCGCAGCATTCCTGACCTCATGCGACAGTCAACCGCCCCCTCAGGGCACGTCGCAGGTGCGGATCATTCCGACGGCAAGGTAGATTACGGCACAACGAAAAAGCCCCGCTCATGCGGGGCTGTTTTTGTGCTGCGGATCAGTGCCAATACGGCTCGACGCGATAGTGCTCGAACGAGGCATCCCGCACGGCACGGCCATCGTCCTCGGTCAGCTCGTTGACCGAGTAGGACGGAGCGCCCTTCAATTGCTCCTTGGAGAACGGAACGACGTAGCCGCCACGGCTCTTGTCGTAGTCCAGCGTGGACCATGGGATGGCGTGATAGCGCTCGCCGATGCCGAGAAAGCCTCCGAAGCCGATGACGGCGAACATGATGCCGTTGGATGTCTTGTCGAGCATGACATCCTCGATCGAGCCGATGCTCTCGCCGGCAGTGTTGTAGACATTGGTGCCGATGACCCGCGATGCGGGAATGGCTTCGGTGTGACCAGTGACAGTCGTCATGATCCTGCTCCTCGTTGGTTGGTGGATGCAGGACTAACGGTCCCCCGGTGCGGAGGTTCCAAACTTTCCGCGGCTGCTGCTGATCCCATTCAGTCGGTGAGAATGAAAGTCACCTTCATGTTGACCCGGTAGGCGGTAATCTTGCCGTTCTCGACGACGATCTTCTGGTCCTGGATCCAGGCGCCTTCGACGTTCTTCAGCGTCATCGACGCACGGGCGATGCCCTGTTCGATCGCATCCTGAAAGCTCTTGGTCGACGATGAAGTGATTTCCGTAACGCGGGCAACAGACATGGGATTCCTCCGGCCGATACGCTCAGTCACGGAGGAAAGCCTACGCCGGGCGGAAGCCCGGCTCAAGCAGGAGTTGTGTCAGCCCTTGGCGACCCGGTCGAAAGCCATCAGCCTTTCGAGCAGAGCCGGCATGTCCTTGAACGGTACCATGTTGGGGCCGTCCGACGAGGTCGAGTTGTCGGGGTCTTCATGCGTTTCGATGAACACGCCGGCAACACCGACGGCGACGGCCGCACGCGCCAGGGTCTCGACGAAACGGCGCTCGCCGCCGGAGGTTGCGCCCTGCCCGCCCGGCTGCTGCACCGAATGGGTGGCATCGAAGATCACGGGGGCGCCGATGTCGGCCATGATCGGCAACGCACGCATGTCGGAGACGAGCGTGTTGTAGCCGAAGGAAGCACCGCGCTCGGTGACGAGCACGTTGGCGTTGCCCGAACCGGTCACCTTGGCGACGACGTTCTTCATGTCCCAGGGCGCCAGGAACTGGCCCTTCTTGACGTTGACCACCTTGCCGGTCTTGGCGGCAGCGATCAGAAGATCGGTCTGGCGGCTGAGGAAGGCCGGGATCTGCAGCACATCGACCACCTCGCCGACGATGGCGCACTGCTCTTCGGTGTGCACGTCCGTGAGGACGGAAACGCCGAGCTCCTTGCGCAGGTCGGCGAAGACCGGCAGTGCCGCATCGAGCCCGGCACCGCGGGTACTCGACAGCGAGCTACGGTTGGCCTTGTCGAAGCTCGACTTGTAGACGAAGCCAATGCCGAGCTTCTGCGTCAGTTCCTTGAGCTTGCCGGCCATGTCGAAGGCGTGCTGGCGCGATTCGAACTGGCACGGGCCGGCGATCAGCGACAGCGGCGCGTTGTTGGCGAAAAGGGTCTTGCCGACCGTCACATTTGCATTCGGCTTGGTCATGACTTTTCCTCGAAAATGAAGGCGGCACCCTGCCCCGGCGCTGGCGGAATCACCAGCCGTTGCCCGCTTAGATCGTGCGCGATGCCGTTTCGTGCAAGAAGCTCTCTTGCCACAGCGAGATCGTCGACGGCAAACACCATCGCGTCGAGGCGAAGCCCACTGGAACCGGCCATCGCGCGGACGGCAAGTCGCGCATTAGAGAGTGGGATTTCGGACACGGCGTCGACGCTGCTGCGCGCCACTGTCGCCAACAAGTCAGCCGCCGCAGCCGGCTCCGCGACGCTTGCCTCAACGGCAAGCACCCGGCGTGCCCCATTTGCATGCGCCTGCAGCGCCGAGCGGTCGACATCGGGCGCATTCACGCGCTCGCAGGTGAACAAGAATGCATCCCCTTGCGAGCCTGGTTCGGCGGCAAAGGCAAGCCGGAACGACGCCACGTCGGACTTGCCTGACGCATCGACGAAGGGACGTGAAAAATCGAGCCTGGGGCCGGCCGACACGCCAGCGGCAACGAACTCGGAATGGTCGGCATCGGCATCGTTTGTGCCGAATACGACTGCCGAAAAGCCTTCGTCGCCATGTGCGTTGCGGAACGCGCTGTCGCGACCGACAAAGACGTTGCCTGCGGCGACCGCCTCGCCGGCGGCGGCGCTATCGCCGATCGCCAGCGGCTCCAGGAACGTACCGTCACCGAGATAGACGCAACAATTGACCGTGCCGAAGGGATGGATGCCGACGGGCGAAACGGTGAAACCGAGGGCCGTCAGCCTCTGCCGCGCGATGGCGAGATCGGCGGTCGGCAGCACGACATGGTCGAGCGGACGCGGGCTGTCGGAAGGGCTTTTGGTCATCGCTGCGCTGTGCCTGAATTCCGCCAAAGGCGCAAGACTGCGCCTAGGCCACCTACGATGCCACCATGTCGCCGAGGCGCCGCACGGTGTTCCAGTTGCGCGAGGTCCCTATGCCGCCGGCCCGCTTGGGCGTCAGCGCGCCGAGCAGCCGCGACGAACCGGCGCTGCGGGAAAAATAGATCCAGATATCGCCGTCGACCGACGTGAGCCTTTCATCGGCAGCGACATAAGGGAGGAGCCTTTCGATGACGTCAGGTGTCACCGGCTCACGCATCACGCGCACGCCGACCTGATCGGGTTCGCGTTCGGACTCCTCGGGAAACGGATTGGCGGCGACAAGCTTAAGCCAGGCAGCAGCATCGCGGACGATGATGTCGACATGCTTGCCGAACTTTTGGGCGAAGGCTGCTTCGAGTTCACGCTCCAGCGTGGCAACCGACTTGCCTTCGGCTTCGAAGACAAGATTTCCGGTCGCGACCAGCGTGCGTGGATTGGCAAGGCCGAGATCGACTGCCATGTCGCGCAGGTCGGACATGATGACGCGACGGCCAGGGCCCAGGACGATGCTGTAGAGGAGCGCGACGTAGGTGGTCATGCGGGATGCCACCTGGGGAAAAAAATGCGCGCCGGCGCGTTCACGGCGGCGCGCATGGCTATCAGACGAGCCGGCTCTGTTCGACCGCAGCTTCGATGAAGCTTGCAAATAGCGGATGCGGCTCCAGCGGACGGCTCTTCAGCTCCGGATGGTACTGGACGCCGATGAACCAGGGATGGTCGGGGTATTCGACCGTCTCGGGCAGCACGCCGTCCGGTGACATGCCGGCGAAGACCAGGCCACACTCTTCGAGGCGGTCCTTGTAGTCGATGTTGACCTCGTAGCGGTGGCGATGGCGTTCGGAGATGTCGGTATCGCCGTAGATCTCGGCGATTTTCGATCCCTCGGACAGTCGCGCCTCGAACGCGCCGAGGCGCATCGTGCCGCCAAGGTCGCCTGCGGCCTTGCGCTTCTCAAGCATGTTACCCTTGAGCCACTCGGTCATCAGGCCGACGACCGGCTCCTTGGTCGCGCCGAACTCGGTCGACGAGGCATTTTCGATGCCAGCCAGCGAACGGGCCGCCTCGATGCAAGCCATCTGCATGCCGAAGCAGATGCCGAAATACGGCACCTTGCGCTCGCGGGCGAACTTGGCAGCGAGGATCTTGCCTTCCGAGCCGCGTTCGCCGAAGCCGCCGGGCACCAGGATGCCGTGGACCTTCTCCAGGAACGGTACCGGGTCTTCCTTCTCGAAGACCTCGCTCTCGATCCAGTCAAGCTTGACCTTGACGTTGTTGGCAAGGCCGCCATGCGACAGCGCCTCGATCAGCGACTTATAGGCATCCTTGAGGCCGGTATACTTGCCGACCACGGCGATGGTGACCTCGCCTTCCGGATTGTGGATCAGCTGCGAGACGTTCTGCCAGGCGTCGAGGCGCGGCTTGGGCGCCGGATCGATGCCGAAGGCGGCCAGAACTTCCGAATCCAGGCCTTCCTTATGGTAGGCCAGCGGCACGTCGTAGATGTGGCCGACGTCGAGCGCCTGGATGACCGCCGATTCGCGCACGTTGCAGAACAGCGACAGCTTGCGGCGCTCTTCCTTGGGGATGTCACGGTCCGCGCGGACCAGCAGGATATCCGGCGCAATGCCGATCGAACGCAATTCCTTGACCGAATGCTGGGTCGGCTTGGTCTTGAGCTCGCCCGCCGTCGGAATGTAGGGCATCAGCGTCAGGTGAACGTAGACCGCGTTGTTGCGCGGCAGGTCGTTGCCGAGCTGGCGGATCGCCTCGAGGAACGGCATGGCTTCGATGTCGCCGACTGTGCCGCCGATCTCGCAGAGCACGAAATCGTACTCGTCATTGCCGTCGAGGATGAAGTTCTTGATCTCGTCGGTGACGTGCGGAATGACCTGCACGGTTGCGCCAAGATAGTCGCCGCGCCGCTCGCGTTCGATGATGTTCTTGTAGATGCGGCCGGTGGTGATGTTGTCGCTCTGGTTCGCCGAGCGTCCGGTGAACCGTTCGTAGTGACCAAGATCGAGGTCGGTTTCCGCACCGTCGTCGGTCACGAACACCTCACCATGCTGGTAAGGCGACATCGTTCCCGGGTCGACGTTGAGGTACGGATCGAGTTTACGGATGCGCACGCGATATCCGCGTGCCTGCAGAAGAGCCCCGAGGGCCGCTGCGGCTATGCCTTTTCCAAGGGAAGAGACCACGCCGCCGGTAATAAAAACATATCGCGCCATGGGATTCATCGCTTAACGCGGCCAAATCGATTCCGCCAGAGAAAAATCCGCCGCGTCGGACTTTTCCCTATCTGGCTGTTCAGTCTTGCTGCCGGGTAGGCCACGCAAACAAAAAGGCCGGCGGTCAGGCCGGCCCGGGTATCAGCGTCTGAAGACGCCTTACATGACGATGACTTCAGAGCCCATCTTCACGCGATTGTAGAGGTCCATGACATGGTCGTTGACCATGCGGAAGCAACCGTTCGAAGAATTCGTGCCGATCGTCTGCGGCTGGTTGGTACCATGGATACGGATATGGGTATCCTTCTTGCCCTGGTAAAGGTAGATGGCGCGCGCGCCGAGCGGATTCTCCGGCCCGCCGTTCATGCCGTCCTTATACTGGCCGTACTTCTTGGGCTCGCGCTCCTGCATATCCTTGGTCGGAATCCAGCGCGGCCATTCCTGCTTGTCGCCGATGGTGGCCTTGCCCTTGAATTCCAGGCCCTCGCGGCCGACCGCAATGGCGTAGCGGCGCGCGGTCGAGGATGATTCGATCAGGTAGAGATAGCGAGCGCCGGTATCGACCACGATCTGGCCACGCTCATAGCCCGTGAACGACACCTCCTGCGGCTCGAAATCGGACTTGACCTTGAACTGCTTCTTGGCCTGCTTGGATTGCAGTACGGCGTCGAGCGCACGCGTCTGCGGCAGCATCGACTGCTGCGGGGCGCTGCCGCCGAAGATGCCGGCGAGAAGACCGGTCTGGCGCGGACGATCCTTGCTTTCGCTGCGCAACTCACCGTTGTTGCCGGTGGCGGCGATTTCCATGACGTCAGGCGCCAACGGCTCGATCGGCTTGGTGACCTCGAGCGGCTGAAGATTGCGCTTCGGCGCCGGTGCTGCTGCGGCAACCTGGGTCGTCGCCTTCTCGGCCTTCTTGAGGCGAGCGACTTCACGTGCGTTCTCGGCCTTTTCCTTGGCCGCCGCCCGCATCGCCATTTTCTTGGCTTCGAGCATCTTCAGGCGCGCGACTTCCCGGTCGGCCTTGATCTTGGCTTCGAGGTCCTTGATCCGGACCAGGTCCTCGTCGGTCGGCTTCTTCTTTTTCTTCAACAGCTTAAGCTCGGCGGCATCGCTCTTGGCGGCAACCGCGATCACGCCGCTCGTTGCCCCGGGCTGCGGCGGCGCAGCCGTGCCGACCGAAGTGGCGGCAAAGGCGGTCGAGCTCATGAGAGAGGCGCAAATTCCAGCAAGTAGGATGCGGCGGAGCTGCATGGCGAAGGATCCCGAACGTTCACAGCAAATTTTCGCGCGGCAACGCGCAGTGCCCCAAGGCGCCCCCGCCGATATGCCGCAGCCCAAGCTATAATCGATTAGCCGGAGACGCCTCAAGTGAGGCGCCCCCGGCTAGATGTACGAATTCAGGTGATCATTGCTGCATTTGCCGCAACTGTGTTCAAACAACAACAGGTTGCGGCAAGCAGGCCAGATTTAGTTCGGAACCTGGGGTGTAGCCGGCGCCGCGGCACCGCCCGCAGCGGGCTGCTCGATGGTGCCCGAAGCTGCCGGTGCAGCCGGCGCTGCCGGTTGCTCGGTGGCCGGTGCCGCAGGAGCGGTCGTGCCCGACGCCGGTGCAGCCGGTGCCGGGGCGGAGGAGCCGCCGAGCTGGTCGAGAATGCCCTGGCCGCTGCCGCTCGGAGCGCCATTCTGGGTGGCCGGAGCGCGGTCGAGAATATCGATCGGCTTCTCGCCGTAGCGTGCGATGATCGACAGCGTCAGCGACGTGACGAAAAACACCGTCGCCAGAATGGCCGTGGCCCGGGTCAGGGCATTGGCAGCACCACGCGCCGTCATGAAGCCCGAACCGCCGCCGATGCCGAGGCCGCCACCTTCCGAGCGCTGCAGGAGCACAACGCCGACAAGGGCGAGCACGACCATCAGGTGAATGACGATAACGACGGTTTCCATTGCGCTTCCTGGGATTCTTCTGACGGGGATTGGCCGCGCGCCGAAGCGCCCGACATTCCGGAGGCGGCTCAATACAATGCTTTCTAGGCATTTCCAAGCCCGCCGGCCGAATATGGGGTGACACGTTGCCTTTGCAACGGCCACCCGAGGCTAATCAGAGCTTGCGGTACGCCTCGGCGATGCCGAGGAAGTCTGCCGCCTTGAGGCTGGCGCCGCCCACCAGCGCGCCGTCGACATTGGCGACTGCGAGGAGTTCGCCGGCATTGGACGGCTTGACCGAGCCGCCATAAAGAATGCGCATCTTGCCGGCCGATTCACCGAGCTTGTCGGCGAGCCGAGCGCGGATATGCGCATGGGCTTCGGCGACATCGGCAACGGTCGGCGTCAGGCCGGTACCGATAGCCCAGACGGGTTCATAGGCAATGACGGTATTGGCCGGCGTGGCCGTCCCCGGCACCGAACCCTCGATTTGGCGCGACAATACTGAAAGCGTGGCGCCTGCTTCACGTTCGGCATGTGTCTCGCCGATGCAGATGACGGCCACGAGCCCCGCCCGCCATGCCGCATCCGCCTTGGCGTGGACAACTGCATCGGTTTCGCCGTGGTCGGTGCGCCGTTCCGAATGGCCGACGATAACGTGACTGGCGCCGGCGTCCTTCAACATCTCGGCCGAGACGTCGCCGGTGTGAGCGCCGCTTTCCTTGGCGTGGCAATCCTGCCCGCCGGCTTTGACCGGCGTGCGGTGAAGGATTTCAGCAGCCCGCGACAAAAGCGTGGCCGGCACGCACAGAAGTGCTTCGGTCTCGGCATCGAGGCCACTCATGAAGCCGCCGGCGATGCTGCGCAATTCGTTGAGCGAGGCGCTGGTGCCATTCATTTTCCAGTTGCCTGCAACGAGTGGGCGAATTCCTGGCGTCATGTGCTTTTCCTCGAAATCGATGTTCGCTCGGGCAACCTCACTACCAAAAACAAGCCACAAAGCAATCGACACTGGCGGCGAAGGGCGCTATTGCGCTTCGTTCATGCAGGCGCATGTGAAAATGCGCGTATACAGGATCTGATACATGCTCGACACGATGCGAAGTGCTGCGGGAACCTGGGTAGCTAAGCTTCTGCTTCTGCTGCTCGTCGTGAGCTTCGCCGCGTGGGGCATTTCCGGCTCGATGCTCGGTGGCGTCGGCGGCGACAAGGTCGTCACCGCTGGAGGAACCTCCGTCTCCGGGGTCGAGTACCGCCTCGCCTATGACCGCCAGGTCAACGTCATGTCGCAGCAGTTCGGTCAGCGTCTGACCCGCGAGCAGGCCACTGCCCTCGGTATCGACAACCAGGTCGCGTCTCAACTCGTGGCCGGCGCAGTGCTCGACGAACAGGCGCGCAAGCTCGGCCTCGGCCTGTCCAAGGATAGCCTTGCCCAGCTGACCTGGGAGGATCCTGCCTTCCAGAATGCCAGCGGGCAGTTCGACCGCCAGTCTTTCGAATACATCCTGCGCCAGATCGGCATGCGTCCCGAAGACTATCTGAAGAACCGTGCCCAGGTGGCTGTCCGCCAGCAGATCGTCGAGGCAATTTCCGACGGCATGAAGGCGCCCGACACCTTCCTGCGTGCCGTCGCGCTCTACCGCGGCGAAGATCGCACGGTCGACTACCTGCCGCTGCCGAAATCGCTCGTCGAGCCGATCGCAGCACCTGCCGACGACGTCCTCAAGGCATGGTTCGAGGAAAACAAGAAGAACTACGCAGCACCCGAATTCCGCAAGCTGAGCTACGTCAAGCTCGAGCCAGAGGATATCATGGATCTCGGCTCGATCACTGACGAGCAGGTGCGCCAGGACTACGACAAGAACAAGTCTCATTTCACCACCGCCGAAACGCGCAAGATCGACCAGCTGGTGTTCCCCAGCGCCGACGCCGCCAAGGCTGCGTCCGACGCGATCAAGGCCGGCACCGCATTCGACAAGATCGTCGCCGACCAGGGCAAGACGGCTGCCGACGTCGCTCTCGGCACGCTGACCAAGGACACAGTTGCCGACAAGTCCGTTGCCGAGGCCGCCTTCGCGCTGCAGGCAAACCAGGTCAGCGACGTGGTCCAGGGCTCGTTCGGACCGGTGCTGGTCCGCGTCAGCGAGATCTCGCCTGAGGCGGTGAAGACGTTCGACGAGGTCAAGGATCAGATTCGCAAGGATCTCGCCCTTGCCGAAGCCAACCGCATCCTGCTCGACGTGCACGATTCCTATGAGGACGCCCGCGCCGGCGGCGAATCGATGCGCGCCACTGCCGACAAGCTGAAGCTGAAGGTGGTGACGATCGATGCCATCGACCGCGCAGGCCAGTTGCCCGACGGCACAGTCGTCAACACGCTTCCGGACTCGCGCAACCTGATCCAGGCGACCTTCGAGGCAGAGGCCGGCATCGAGAACCCGCCGCTCAACATCGGCACCAATGGTTTCATTTTCTACGAAGTGGACGGCATCACGCCGGCTCGCGACCGCACCCTCGACGAAGTCCGGGAAAAGGTCGTCGCGGACTGGACCGCCGCCGAAGCGACCAAGCGCCTCAGGGACAAGGCGACGGAACTTGAAAAGCGCCTCAAGGATGGCGCGGCAATGGACGTGATCGCGGGCGAACTCAAACTCGAGAAGCAGACCAAGCGTGGTCTCAAGCGCGAAGCCGACGACGCCGATTTCGGCCGCGAGGGGGCTGCTTCCATGTTTGCCATGGGCGAAGGTGGCACTGGCATCATCCCCGCGCCTGCCGGCGATGCGCAGATCCTGTTCAAGGTTGTCGAGGTGTTCGAGCCCGCCGGTGCCGACGCAAGCGCCGTGCCTGAAGACGCCCAGAAAACCTTCGCGTCGGGCATGTCCGACGATCTGCTCGACCAGTTGGTGGCGCAGCTCCAGGGCGAGTACAAGGCCACCATCGACCAGGCTGCGATCGCCCGCGCGATCGCTGTGACGCCACAATGAGCGCACTCAAGCCTCACATCGCCAAGGTCGCCGCTGGCACCCCTCTCACCTTCGAGGAAGCGCGCGAGGCCTTCGACATCATCATGTCGGGCGAAGCGACGCCGGGGCAGATCGGCGGCTTCCTGATGGCGCTGCGCGTGCGCGGCGAAACGGTCAGCGAAATCTCCGGCGCCGTCGCCACCATGCGCGACAAGATGCTTCGCGTCGAAGCGCCGGCTGACGCCATCGACATCGTCGGCACTGGCGGCGATGGCTCGCACAGCGTCAACATCTCGACCGCCTCGGCCTTCGTCATCGCCGGCGCCGGCGTTCCCGTTGCCAAGCACGGCAACCGCGGCCTGTCTTCGCTGACAGGTGCCGCTGACGTTCTGACCGCACTCGGCGTCAACATCGACCTGGCGCCCGAAGCGATCGGCCGCTGCATCCATGAGGCCGGCGTCGGCTTCATGTTCGCGCCGGCGCACCATCCGGCGATGAAGCATGTCGGCGCGACACGCGTCGAACTCGGCACCCGCACCATCTTCAATCTTCTCGGGCCCCTCTCCAATCCGGCCGGCGTCAACCGCCAGCTGGTCGGCGTGTTCTCGCCCGAATGGGTCGAGCCGGTCGCCGAAACGCTAAAGGAACTCGGCGCCCAGCACGTCTGGGTCGTCCATGGCGACGGCTATGACGAGATCACCACGACAGGCGAAACCCGTGTCGCAGCACTCGCCAATGGCGCCATCAGCACTTTCACACTGACCCCCGAACAGGTCGGCCTGGCGCGCCATACGCGCGAAGAGCTGCGCGGCGGCGATTCCGCCTACAATGCAGCGGCTTTGCGCGGCGTGCTCGAAGGCACTGCCGGCGCGTATCGCGACACGGTGCTGATGAATGCCGGTGCCGGACTGGTTGTCGCCGACAAGGTGGCGACCATCGGCGAAGGCGTGAAGCTCGCGGCGGATGCGATCGACAGCGGTCGCGCCCTGGCCGTGCTGCAGCGCCTCGTCGGCGTCTCGAACGGATAAAGTCATGGCCGACATCCTGCGCCGCATCGAAGCCTACAAGCGCGACGAGATCGCCGCCGCCAAGGCATTGCTGCCGCTCGCCGAGGTCAAGGCCAGGGCGCGCGACGTTGCCAAGCCGCGTGGCTTTATGGCGGCACTCGAAGCAAAACGCCGCGACAACCGCTTCGCTCTCATCGCCGAGATCAAGAAGGCCAGCCCGTCCAAGGGGCTGATCCGCGCCGATTTCGACCCGCCATCATTGGCCCAGGCCTATGCCGAAGGCGGCGCCGCCTGCCTGTCTGTGCTGACCGACACGCCTTCCTTCCAGGGCGCGCCCGAATTCCTGATGGCTGCACGCGAGGCCTGTGCCCTGCCTGCCCTGCGCAAGGACTTCATGTTCGAGCCCTATCAGGTCTATGAAGCCCGCGCCTGGGGCGCCGACGCCATCCTCATCATCATGGCAAGCCTGTCCGACGACGACGCCCGCCGGCTCGAAGATACGGCCTTCGAACTCGGCATGGACGCGCTGATCGAGGTTCACGACGAACCAGAGACGGAGCGAGCCCTGAAGCTTCAGTCGCGCCTGCTCGGCATCAACAATCGCAATTTGCGCACCTTCGAGCTCAACCTCGAAACATCCGAACGGCTGGCTCCGATGGTGCCGGCGGATCGGCTGCTTGTCGGCGAAAGCGGCATCTTCACGCATGAAGACTGCCTGCGCCTGGAGAGATCGGGCATTGGCAGCTTCCTTGTTGGCGAGAGCCTGATGCGGCAGGCCGACGTGGCGGCCGCCACGCGCGCACTGCTCGAAGGCGCGCCTCAGGCCGCGAGCGCCTGACATGGCGGCTACCCTCACCCATATCGGCGCTTCCGGCGAAGCCAATATGGTCGACGTCGGCGACAAGGCCGAGACGACACGGACCGCGATCGCCGAAGGTACGGTGGCGATGCGTCCCGAAACGCTCGCGCTGATCCTCTCCGGCAATGCCAAGAAAGGCGATGTGCTGGGCACTGCGCGCATCGCCGGCATCATGGCGGCCAAGCGCACGCATGAGCTCATTCCGCTCTGCCACCCGCTCCTCCTGACCAAGGTTTCGGTCGAGATCGAGCCGGACGAAGCCCTGCCCGGCCTTCGCATCACGGCACTTGCCCGCGTCACTGGCAAGACCGGCGTCGAGATGGAGGCGCTGACGGCCGCTTCCGTGGCTTGCCTGACCATCTACGACATGGCCAAGGCCGCCGACCGCGGCATGGTGATTTCCGGCATACGTCTGGTCGAGAAGACCGGCGGCAAGTCGGGCGACTACAAGGCGGGCGAATAGATATGGCGCTGCTGCCGGTCTCCGAAGCGCTGGCGCGTCTTCTCGACGGAGCTGAACCGAGCGATTCAGAAACGGTAAGCCTCCGACAGGCATCAGGACGTGTCCTTGCCGCACCCTTGCACGCACTGCGCACGCAGCCGCCCTTCGCTGCCTCGGCGATGGACGGCTATGCCGTTCGCGCCGATGACATCGCATCGCTGCCGGCACTATTGTCTGTCATCGGCGAAGCTCCGGCAGGCAAACAATTCACCGGAACGCTGTCGCATGGCCATGCTGTGCGCATCTTCACCGGCGCTCCCGTGCCCGAAGGCGCCGACACGGTCGTCATCCAGGAAAATGTGCGCGACCTCGGCAATGGCGAAATCGAGGTGGTGGAGCCGACCACGCCCGGCCGCAACATCCGCGCCAAGGGCCTGGACTTCCGGCAGGGTGACCTGATCCTCGACACCGGCCGGGTGCTTGATCCCGCTGCTCTGTCGCTCGTTGCTGCCGCCAATCATCCCGAGGTGGAGGTGGCCAAGGCGCCGCTGGTTGCCATCATCGCCACCGGCGACGAACTTTTGCCGCCCGGCAGCAACCCCGGTCCCGGCCAGATCATCGCCTCCAACGCCTATGGCGTCGCTGCTATCGCCGAGTCCGTCGGCGCGCGCGTGCTCGACCTGGGCATCGCGCCTGACCGAACGGAAGCGATCTCGGCACGTGTCCAAAAGGCGCTGGACGCCAAGGCGGACGTCATCGTCACGCTTGGCGGCGCGTCCGTCGGCGACCACGACCTGGTCCATGGCGTGCTGACCGGGCTCGGCATGGACCTCGATTTCTGGAAGATCGCCATGCGCCCGGGCAAGCCGCTGATGTTCGGTCGGCTCGGCAAGACGCGCTGCATCGGCCTGCCCGGAAATCCTGTCGCCAGCCTGATCTGCGCGCACATCTTCCTGAAACCCCTGCTGGCGAAGCTAGGAGGCCGGCCTTATTCAGCCGACATTAGAAACGGCATTCTCGACACGGCGATGGCCGCCAACGAGCTGCGCCAGGATTACGTCCGCGCCGTCGCGCGCGAAACGGCCGACGGCCTTGTAGTGACGCCATACACCGTCCAGGATTCGTCGATGCTTCGCACGCTGGCCGATGCCAACTGCGCGGTCATGCGCGACCCCTTCGCACCGGCCGCCGAAATTGGCAGTCCCTGCCGCGTGCTGATGCTGCGCTGAACAATTTCCAGCGATTTTGGACGCGACCGCGAAGGCTGCTCAAGCGTGCCGACGCGCGGAGAAAATCGCCGGGCTTGCGGCGTGCCGCAGCACCGCTTGCAAGGCTTGCTGACGTGCGCGACTGGCTGAGTCTATCCCGGCGCGTCCTGAACGCGCCGGGATAGAAAACACTCTATTTGGCCTTCTCGATCTTGGTGACGGTCAGACGGCCGTTGACCCGATCAGCCTCGAACTTCACGCTGTCCCCCACCTTGATTTCCTTGATGACAGCGGGATCGGCCAGTGCAAACACCATGGTCATCGCGTCCATGTCGAGGTTTGTGATCGGGCCGTGCTTGAGGGTGATCTTGTTCTGGGTCCCGTCGATCTTGGTGATCGTCCCGTTGACCGGCACGGTTTGTGCGAACGCTCCATTGGTTGCGAATGCAACCAGGGCCACGGCAAGCAGTTTCTTCACGACATAATCCCTTTCCAAAGCTGTTACTTGACGATGATCTTGCCGGTCATCCCGGCTTCCCGATGACCTGGGATCAGGCACGAGAAATCGAACTCTCCGGCTTCCGAGAAGCTCCAGAGGACTTCGCCGGTCTTCTTGGGCGCCAAGCGCTTTGCGTTAGGATCCTCATGTTCCATGTCCGGATTCCTGCGCATCTGCTCGCCGTGCTTGAGGTTTTCCTCAAGCGTGCCGATGACGAGCTCGTGGTCGATTTCCCCGTTGTTGCGGAGAACGAACTTGATCTGTTCGCCCTTGCGGACTTGCACCAGGTCTGGGAGGAACAGCATCTTGCCATCCGTCTCGCGCATGGTCACCTGAACGACTCGAGCCGGCTTTCTGGGATCGCCAGGCTCGCCATAGGCGCGTTTCTCGCTGGAGTGACCGGGATCGGCAAAGGACGGTGCCGACAGCATCAGCACTCCGAGCGCAGCGATGCATATTCGAAGACTCATTTGTTTCTCCATTGGTGATTGACGTTGCGCGGCTTCGAGCCGGGCTTGACGACGACGAGGTTTGCGTTCTGCGATGTTTCGAGCAGATCGGCCGGAGCGCGCTCGGCCTTCTGGACTTCGCCGGTCCACTCGAACGATACGGTTCCTTCGGGATGCTGGAACCAGCCCGGATCCTTGTAGTCTCCGGCGGCGAGGCCCTCGCGAACCTTCACCACCGAGAACATTCCGCCCATCTCGATGGAGCCGAATTGTCCCCAGCCCGTCATCATCGGCAGCGTGTTTTCGGGGAGCGGCATCTCCATCGCCCCCATGTCGGCCATCCCAGCCGTACCCATCGGCATGTAGTCGGGGACCAACTGCCTGATTTTTTTGGCCGCCTCTTTCTTGTCCACGCCGATGAACGTCTTGATGTCATGGCCCATGGCATTCATCGTGTGGTGCGACTTGTGGCAATGGAATGCCCAGTCGCCGGGATTGTCAGCGACGAAGTCAAAGGCCCGCATCTGCCCGACCGCGCAGTCGATCGTTACCTCAGGCCAGGCTGCGTTCTCCGGTACCCATCCGCCATCCGTGCACGAAACCTTGAAGTCGTAGCCATGCATATGGATCGGATGGTTGGTCATGGTCAGGTTGCCGAAGCGGATGCGGACCTTGTCCCCTTTTGCGACCACCAGGGGGTCGATGCCGGGAAAGACGCGGCTGTTCCAGGTCCACATGTTGAAGTTGGTCATTTCCGCGACACGCGGCACATAAGCGCCCGGCTCGATATCGTAGGCCGCCATCAGGAAAACGAAGTCGCGATCGACGCGGCGGAAGGCAGGATCCTTTGGATGCACCACAAAGAAGCCCATCATGCCCATCGCCATTTGCAGCATTTCGTCCGAATGCGGGTGGTACATGAAGGTCCCGCTCTTCTGGAGCAGGAACTCGTAGACGAAGGTCTTGCCGACCGGGATGTGTGGCTGCGTTAGCCCGCCCACGCCATCCATGCCCGATGGCAGCAGCTGTCCGTGCCAGTGGATGGTGGTGTGCTCAGGTAGCTTGTTGGTGACGAAGATGCGGACTTTGTCGCCTTCGACCGCTTCAATCGTCGGACCAGGCGACTGGCCGTTGTAGCCCCACAAATGGCTCACCATGCCTGGGGCAAGCTCACGCACGACCGGTTCAGCGACGAGATGGAACTCCTTCCAATCGCCGTTCATGCGCCAAGGTAGCGTCCAACCGTTGAGGGTAACGACAGGATTGTAGTCAGGTCCAGTGGCCGGGACCAGCGGCGGTTGCATCACCGCCTCTTTCATGGTTGCCGCCTCTGGGATCGAAGCTGCCTGGGTACGCCCCGATACGACACTTGCGCCGATCAGGGCCATTGTGCCGGACGCTCCGAGGAAATTGCGACGTGAAAAGGTCATGCTCTTGGCTCCTCGATCAATCACCGGCACCAGCGCCCGCCGCAGCCACAGTTGTGCCGCCGCCGGAGCCTCCGCCTATGATGGCGCTTTTGAAGTCGACGCTCGCAATGAAGACATCGCGCTTGGCCGAGATCGCGTTGATGTTGCTTTCGATGCTTTCCTGGAATGTCGTCAGCAGTTCGAAGACATCGATCAGCATGCCGTTGTACTGGAGCAGCGACTCCTCGTTCACCGTCTTGCGGAGCGGCAGGATCTGGGTCCTGTACTGATTGGAAATGTCATAGGATGCGCGGTAGGCCAGCTGCGCCGTTCGCGCCTCGGAACGGATGTTCACCGCCTGCTGGGCGAAGCGATTGACCGCCTGCATGTATGTCTCTGTCGAGCGGCGGCGGGTTGTCTCGCCGAGATCGAAGATCGGTATCTCGAGCGCAAGCTCCAGGGCCTGGCCGCTGACGGTTTCCTTGGTCACGATCCCGCTGTCTTTGGTGCGGGCAAAGTCCGAAAAGCCTGCCAATTCGAAGGCAGAGACATAGCGGGTAGCCCCGTCGAGTTTGAGCGAGCGGGCGAGTGCGTCGAGCTCCAGCCGGGCCGCGATCAGATCGACCCGCTTGCGGATCGCTTCAGCTTCGACTTTTTCGGTGGCCTCGATGCGAGGCAGGGCTTTCGGCAATTGAGCCGGGATCTTGTAGCTTAGATCAGGTCCCCATACGCCCATCTCACGGGTCAGTTCCTCGCGCGCGGTCGCCGCTTGCAGTCTGGCGGCGGCCAGCCGATTGGAAACCTCGGCATAAAAAGCGCTGGCCCTCGCCTGGTCGAGCTTGGTGGCGGCGCCCGTTTCCCCAAGACTGCGTGTAAGGTCTGCGGCAGCGTCTGCAGAGCCGCGAGCTTGCTCGAGGAAGCCGACGTGCTGCCTTGCCGCCACAGCCTCGTAATAGGCTTTGCGCGTGTCGGCTGCGAGCTTGAACGTCGCCGCCATGGCGCGGTATCGGGCGGCCTGGAACTCGCGCTCGGCCGCATCGCGCCGCGCGGGCAGGGTCAGCAGCGAAAGAATGCTTGCCGCAACACGCCGCTCGATCTGCAGATCGCCTTCGGCAAGTGTCTGACCAACCGACACCACCGGGTTAGGCAGCAGGCTTGCCTCTACGAACGACGCTTCGGAAATGCCCAGCGCGTTGTATTCGGCCTGCAAGCCCCGATTGTTGTAGAGCGCCAGTTGGACGGCGCTGTCGGCCGTAAGAGGCTTGGACAATATGGCCTTCACATCCTTGGCGGCCTTGGCAGCATCAGCCTTCGAAGCGATCTTGACCGTCTTCGCACCAAGCGCCGAAGAGACCTCTGTCGACACCGGCGCCATGCCTGCGTCTGGAGTGAACGTGGCGCAACCGGCAAGCGAAAGCGCGATGACGCTGACCGAAGCCAGGCGTCGGAAGGAAGAAGCGCAACCGCGGGCGCTGCCGGGCAATGACATGAACGGCATCACTGCACCTCAGGCTTTGGCGCGACACGCTCGTTGATCTCGGCCCACGGCCTAGGTTTTACCGGAACATAATTCGCCGAACCGGCAAAAACCGACATGTAACGCGCCGACCCCAGCGGTGCATCGGCATCTGCTGGCGCGTATCCCGGCTCGATGTCGGGATACGCATAACAGGCGGAAAGGAAGGCGGCCGCAGCCGCTAAGGCCAAGAATTTCATCAGGTTCCTCGAGACTAGGTCCAGGGGCAGCAAGCGGAAGGCGATTCACCGTCGACCGCGACAGGAGGTTCAATTTAGCCAGATATTGTTTTGAGCTTTAAAGTGTATTTTGAAACTACCAACAATACTTACTTACAGAAGCATTGATAATCTATACTCTTTGTCCAAAACTCTATTGACATAGCTAAGCGTATTCGCAAAAGGCCTCAACAATTAAATTTATACATTTTTGTAATGTTCATTTACAAAGACGCGCTTTGCACACGGACATGAATTCTAATGTCCATTTGACTTTCGCCAGCGTAATGCGTCGCCGAATGAGGATCGCGCATGACGGGCGGCGGCGCATCCGGCCACCACACCAAAAGGGCAACGCTTGTAGCCATGCTTGCAGGCAGCAGGCCTGCCTGGGCTATGGCGAACGCCAGATCAGGCGCACCCAAAGCTGCGACGCAGGCCGAATGCCTGTGGCGTCGGAAGAATCACAAAAATGTAAGTCCTCAGAAAACAGGCTGCCAAGATGGGCAGATATCCCTGTTCCATCGAGTGGTTCCACTGAGTCTGGCTCCATTCGTTGGAATAGAAAGGAAAACAAATGAAAACAACACTTGGCTACGCCCTGGTTATCCTTGCGGCAATGTCCTCCTCCAGCTTTGCCAACAGTGGATTTACGCAGGAAAGGTCCACGTTGGACCGGCTTCTCCAGGGTCACGGGACGCCGGGAGAAGCTGCAACGTCTGTGTCGAACCCGGATATTTCCTATCGGGTTCGTGAGGACGGCAAGCTGGTAAAGACCAACAGCCGCTACGGAACCGCCGAAGTTGTCCGGCCGAACTGGTGGTTCGGGATGACGACCCGCGAGCGCGAGAGCCGCGGTCTATACTAAGCGGGCCCTGCTGCCAGAATTGCATCTGATGCTCCCTCACCGCCCTGCGGTGAGGGAGCACACGATTCCCCTCACCCTCACGAAGCCATCACCAAGTCGTTATGGCCAAGCTCCGAATCGACAAATGAAAGTCACGAAACCAACACAGTAGGGCGTGAAGCACGACGTCGCTACGACATCCGATTTGCACCACAATCACTATAAAAACAAAAATAATTATAGAAGTATATTTCATCAAAGACAATGGATTGTCATTATTGTTTCAACACAGTTAGAAAACAATTTTCCACTTTCTGTCGATTGGAATGAGCCGTTAGTGAGGAAACCACAATGGCTACATGGAAGAAGAAAAATGAGGATACTTCTTGTTGAAGATGATGACCGTACAAGCAAATATATATCAAATGGACTGATATCATCTGGACATACCGCAGATGTTCTCAATGATGGGCGCGATGCGTTGTCACTCGGTGTACGCGAAGTTTATGACGTGGCGATCGTCGATCGTATGCTACCTGGCCTAGACGGCCTGTCCCTCGTCCGTGGACTGCGCGCAGCCGGCACAAAGACGCCGATCATCTTTCTGACGTCCATGAGCGGTGTCGACGACCGGGTTGAAGGTCTGGACGCGGGGGCAGACGACTATCTGGCGAAGCCTTTTGCCTTTTCGGAACTCCTCGCCCGGGTCAATGCACTGGGACGACGGCCGCCGATCACCCAGGAGAAATCCAAACTCAAGGTAGCCGATCTCGATCTCGATCTCTTTCGCAGGCTGGCAAAGCGAGGCGAGACGACGATCGAACTCCTGCCGAGGGAGTTCGCGCTGCTTGAACTGCTGATGCGCAATGAGGGACGTGTGCTCACCAAGACAATGTTGCTCGAGCGCATATGGAACTTCAATTTCGATCCGCTGAGCACGGTCGTGGAAACTCACATCAGCCGCCTGCGGGCGAAAATCGACAAACCATTCGAAGTACAGCTCCTGCACACGATCCGAAACACCGGATACAGCATGCATGGCCCGCGCTAGTATAACGCGGAGCACTTCAATCCGCATAGCAGCACTGTACATAACAATATTTTTGCTCTCACTGATCGGAGCAAACATTACTTCATACAATATGATCTCGGCCTATCTCTACGAACGGCTCGACTCGAGCGTCCGGGAGCGTTTCCAAGAAATATCGATGGCCTATGAAGCCAGAGGCCTTTCCGGCGCGACGGCGATGATCGCCAGCCATGGCTTGACGCTTACTGCAGAACACAGTGTCTACACGCTCCTGTCGAAAGACGGCGATGTGCTCGCTGGAAACGCGGGCTTTGCCGACGTCCCGTTGGGCTTGTCTACGCGGACGCCAACCTATCACAACGAGTCGCTCGCAAACTACCGGCTGTTTCGCGAAGAACTGGGCGACGGCTACAATCTTGTCGCCGGCTTGAGCTACGACGACACCTACCGGCTGAGAAAGATCGCTCTCTTCAGCTTTGGCTGCGCAACAGCGATAGTCCTTGCCCTGGGCCTGGGAAGCGGCGCAGTGCTTGCATTTCGAACGCGTCGTCGCATTGCTGCTTTGTCAGACACGATGAAGGCCTTCGGAGCGGGAGAACTCACAACGCGTCTGCCGGTCTCCCCGCAAAATGACGACATCGACACACTGGCACGCGAGATCAACTCCACGCTGGTGCAATTGGAGTCGAGCATTGCTGCGATGAAGCAGGTTACGACCGACATCGCGCACGATCTAAAGACCCCGATTGGTCGGCTGCTGCTTTTGCTTGAAGCCGCTTTGGATAGCCCCGATCAGGCGTCGGCCGAGACGCATATTGCAACGGCAATGGACGAAGTCACGCAGATTGCCAATACCTTCGAGGCTCTCCTTCGAATTTCGCATATTTCATCCGGTGCGCGGACATCGAGGTTTGTCAGCCTGGATCCATACGAGATCATAAAGGACATATACGAAATCTATCAGCCAATAGCCGAGGATGCCGGGCGCTCCATGAATCTGGAGCCTGAAGATCGAGCCAGCAGGTTTGCAATCAGCGCCGATCGCGATCTACTGAGGCAGATGTGCGTCAACCTGGTGGTAAATGCCATTAGGCACACCCATGAAGGAGCCTCGATACGGCTCGGCGTCAGCTATGGCCACCGCTCCTGCTCCATCCTGATTGCGGACACCGGTCCGGGAATTCCAGCGGAAGAGCGACACAAGGTGTTCAAGCGCTTCTATCGGCTCGAGAAAAGCAGAACGACCGAGGGAACCGGCTTGGGTCTCAGCCTCGTGAAGGCGATATCCGATTTCCACGACGCCTCGATTTCGCTGGCCGACAACGCGCCTGGCCTCGTGGTCGAGATAAAATTCTCGCAAGCATAATACAGAAAAAAATCTCCGCCCGTGGAGGTCAGTCACACGGGCGGATAATTATTCACGCTGTTTGAACGAGCAGCAGGTATCTGCCTGAACAAAGAGATATTGCAATACTAATCTTGAGCAGACCTGTTCCTAACTTTACAAAATTGTATTGTCGCAGGATGACCGTCCAAACAACTGATCTTGGCATCGCAACGGAATTGCATTCGAATCGATCCTTTCAGATTCGCCACGGGCCTTGACGGTCCGACACCGGTTTCAGTCTGCTCTTTTGACAGTCGCATCGAAACAAGAACCACGTTCCTTGGGCTTTCCCACCGGAGAATTGCGACAAAACTGCAACACATGAATGACGTCAAAACAACGGGATGTATTTCTTACAGAAATTTAAGGTTGGCATCGGCTCGACGTAAAGCAGGTGCCTTCCTGATCATTTCGGTCGCTTGCATGCGACTTGCCAACAGAATTGAGAGGACGAAATGATTAGATCTTTGCTGCTTGCCACCGTCGCGGTCCCGACTCTATTGCAAGGCCAGGCATATGCTGCCGACGCTGTCGCTGTGGCAGACCCGGAACAGGCCGAATATGTGCGCGTTTGCGATGTCTATGGTCCGGGCTTCTTCTACTTGCCCGGCACCGAGACCTGCCTGCGTGTCTCGGGCTATGTCCGTTATGACATCGGTGTCGGCGAGCTTCTCGGTTCCGATGTCGATGGCGATGGAAACGGCGACACCTACTACAAGCGCGCGCGTGCTGCTCTGCAGACCGACGCCCGTTCGCAGACCGAGTTCGGCACTCTGCGGGCCTATATGCAGGTCAACTTCGACTACGACAGGGGCGGCGCAATCTGGAATTACGAAGATATTTCCGGAACTGGCAGTGCCATGTACATCAACCATGCCTATCTCGAGCTTGGCGGCTTCCGGGCAGGCATGACGGATTCGGTTTTCTCGACGTTCACCGACTACGCTGGAGACGTCATCAACGATTGGCTGCTGGGCTTCGGTCCATTCCGCACCCAGCAGATTTCCTACACCTATACCGGCCCACTCGGGTTCGCCGCCACGATCGCACTCGAAACGGGGTCCGGAACGAATGCTGTCGAAGATTACGTCCCGAACGTCGTCGCCGGCGGCTCGCTCACCCAGGGCTGGGGCAAGGTCGCCACGGTTGCCGCCTATGACAGCCGCAACGATGTGTGGGCAGGCAAGGCGCGGGTCGACGTCGATGTGACGGACACCATTTCGCTGTTTGGCATGGTCGGCTACAAGTCGGAGGCAGACACCCGCAACTACTACGGCAACTGGGGCGGTTCCTGGGCCGTCTGGGGCGGCGGTTCGGCCAAGTTTGGCGAAAAGACACGCTTCAACGCACAACTCGCCTACGACGACGACAGCAATCTCGTGGCGGTCGCCAATGTGGCCTACACCCTGGTCGAGAACTTCGTCGTCACTCCCGAACTCGTCTATGCGGACGATCTGGACGATGCCGGCGACGGCTCTGTGAGCGGGTTCCTGCGCCTCCAGGCCTCATTCTAAACAGAGGACGGGGAGCAACTGCTCCCCGTCTTCGACAAGCAATTCTGGCGGGCGTCGTCGCGGCGCCCCGACCGCCTCCGAGCCCAAAGGCCGTTCCACCAATACGGAAAATTCAGCCTGCACGCGACGCAGGGCTTCGCCGCCGGCGTCGGCCCCTTCAGGAAATATAAACAGTTGCAGAACACAACTGGAACAGATAGCGTTTGTTCCGGGTTTGTTTTTCTTTTGATTCCTCAGGGGTGGCCATGCTGACGCGCAAACAACACGAGCTTCTGCTGTTCATTCACGAGCGGCTGAAGGAGGCAGGCATCCCGCCATCCTTCGACGAAATGAAGGAGGCGTTGGACCTCGCCTCCAAATCCGGCATCCATCGGCTGATCACGGCGCTCGAGGAGCGTGGTTTCATCCGCCGCCTGCCCAACCGGGCACGTGCGCTTGAAGTGCTGCGCCTGCCCGATTCGATCGCGCCCGGCCTCAATGCGGCACGAAAGTTCTCGCCGAGCGTCATCGAGGGCAGCCTTGGCCGTAAACCGGAGCCATCGCGATCGTTCTCGCACGGCAATGACGACGACATCGGCGCGGCGGTCACCATACCGGTCATGGGGCGCATCGCCGCCGGTGTGCCGATCGACGCGATCCAGCACAAGACCCATTCGATATCGGTGCCGCCGGACATGATCATGGGCGGCGAGCATTATGCGCTCGAGGTCAAGGGCGACTCGATGATCGAGGCCGGCATCTTCGACGGCGACACGGTCGTCATCCGCAGTTCCAACACCGCCAATCCCGGCGAGATCATCGTCGCATTGGTCGATGACGAGGAAGCAACCCTCAAGCGCTTCCGCCGCAAGGGCGCCTCGATCGCCTTGGAAGCCGCCAATCCGGCCTACGAAACCCGTATCTTCGGGCCTGACCGGGTCAAGGTGCAGGGCAAGCTCGTCGGGCTGATCCGCCGCTACTGATCCTTGCATGCATGTCGGGAGCGCACTGCGCGCGACCTACTGAGCTGGCGTTGCCGGCTCCGGTGCGCCCTGACGTTTACTTTCCCGCCGATAGGGCGGCAGTCCCCTCGCCTCGCGGGAGAATTCTCGTTGCGCATGCCAAGGGCGGTATGGCGTGGCCACAGCGTGGCGGATGTCGACCTGTTGAGGAACGCCTCCCCCGCCAGGCGTCAGGAATATCGCCGCACTTCCCAGGCGTGCCAATTCACGGCTGGTGAGCACGACCACGGCTGAGTTTCCGCAAACGTTGCCTGCGGTGGCGTCGTTGACGACAACAAGGTCAGCGGAGGCACAGGCGCGCCTGGCGGCTTCCGCGTTTTCTGCATGAGCCACCTGCACGCCCGAGGGGTGCTCGACGAGACACAAGCCGTCGGCGCAGGAAAAGGCAGTGCCACTGCCGGAAGGGCTTGCGACGCCTGGGCTGGTCGCATTGTTCCGCTTGCTCTGGTTCGCCGGCCCCAGGCGCGTGGGGCCGACCACGTCCTCGGTCACCACGGCACGTTTCCAATTGTCGATTGTGAACTGGTTTGGCCGAGCACGATTGACTGCAAGCCTGCCTGCACCAACCGGTACGCCCATCAGGCGCGCGTCCTCCGAGACCAGCACGTCAGGCGCTTCCGCTTTCATCAATGCCAGCAGCGCGAAGGCCGCAAGCGGCAGAGCGGCAACGCGCAACCAGGTCGTGGCCATCGATGCGATGATCAGCGCCACCGTGACAAGGACGACCGAATGCGTCGAAACCAACCCGACCGCGTCGACGGGCGAGTGCTCGGAAAACCATTTGGCCAGCGCGATCATGGCCGTCAGGCCGGCACCCATCGTATCGAGGAAGATGCCATCGAGGCGGAACGGCATGAAGAGGCCGGCAAGCACGGCAAACGGCATGACCAGTACCGAGACGATCGGCATCACTGCCAGATTGGCGACAAGACTGAGCGGCGAGACGCGCTGGAAATGCCAGGCGCCGAAGACAGCAGTGGCAAGACCTGCGATCACCGAGGTCGCGGCAAGCCCGACCGCCATCGTAGCCAACCAGCGCCACAGCTTTGAGGGCATCGACCGCTGGATGGCCGGTTGAGCTTGCTGCTCACGCCGATCGGACCACCAAGCATAGGCGCCGACAAGTGCTGCAGTCGCGGCAAACGACATCTGGAAGCTCGGGCCGACCACCTCGTGCGGCGAGATGACGATGACCACGATGGCCGAGATCGCCAGATTGCGCATGGTCAAGGAGGCCCTGTCGAACAGCACCGCCGTCAGCATCACAGCCAGCATGATGAAGCTGCGTTGCGCTGCGACCTCCGCCCCGGAAACGAACAGATAGCCCGCTGTCGCGGCCAAGGCGGCGCTTGCCGCGTATTTCTTCACCGGACGATGCGAGGAGAAGGCTGGAAAGGCGGCGAAGCCCAGCCGCATCAGCAACATCACCGTGCCGGCGACCATCGCCATGTGCAGGCCCGAGATCGAAATGATGTGGTAGAGGCCGGTGCGCCGCAGCGCCTCGTTGACGTCTTCCGGGATGCCGCCACGCACGCCGACGACCAGCGCCGCAGCAATTTCCCCTTCAGCACCACCGATGCGATCGCGAATGCGCTGGGCGATGCGGTCGCGCGCGTTTTCCACCCAGGCTGATGCCTGGCCCACGGCCGATGGCGGCTTAGCAGCAGCGGCAAGCTCCGGACCCTTCATGAAAAAGCCGCTGGCGCCGATGCCATCGAAATAGCTTTCGAAGGAGAAGTCGTAGCTTCCCGGGCGCACCGGGCCTGACGGCGGCATCAGCCTGGCGTAGCCTGTCACTTGCGAACCGGCCCTCACGCCTTCGGGGACCTTGCGGGCGATGAGCCGCACGCGATCCGGCGCATAGCGCAACACCGGCCGTTCGGTCGCCAGGATATCGAGGGTCAGGCGCAGACGGCCGTTGTCGAGGGTATCTATCTCGACTACCCGCCCTGTGATGCCGGCCGATATCGCCGCGCCGAGCATCTTGGTTGCCATCCGTTCCGTTTCAATCGTGGCAATGGCCATGCCGAGCAGGCAGATGGCCGCAGCAGCAAGCGCGTAATAAGCCAGCCTGTTCGTACGCGTCAGAAATGCGAGCACAGCCAATAGCGCGAAGGCTGCGGCCAGCGGTACAAGGGGCGGTTCGGCACGAAAGCTGAAATAGGCAAGCGCCCCGATCGCCAGAAAGACCGGCACGAGCAGGAATGCGGCGCCACGATCGAGTTCGGTTTCGATAGCCACGCGAGTGGCTCGCATGGACGAGCGGAGAGCGGCACCTTGGTCCGACCATGGCGACGACCGGGGAAAATAGTGCCGTGGCGCCCGCGGCGAGGCGTCGCCCGGGGCATCAACCTCAAGCGCGCTCGGCCGTGCCCATGCCACGGCGGGCGCAACGGGGCCGCCCAGCAACGCGCGCTCGCTGGTCTCGACCACCGGAATGTTACCGGATTCCCCCTCCCGCACGCGGTCGCCCATCGGGCCTGCCTCTTGCGCCCCAGACCTTCTATGCTACATCAACGCCACCGAAACGCCATGCGCCGCCGGTCTTCGGCCAAGCGCGCTATGCCTCCCTTGGAAATCGCCATGTCCGTCGTCACCCGCTTCGCCCCCTCGCCCACCGGCTACCTGCACATCGGTGGTGCGCGCACGGCTCTCTTCAACTGGCTCTATGCCCGCCACACCGGCGGCACCATGCTGCTGCGCATCGAGGACACCGACCGCGAGCGCTCGACCGATGCTGCCACCGCGGCAATTCTCGAGGGCCTCACCTGGCTCGGCCTGACCTGGGAGGGCGAGCCGACCTCGCAATTCGAGCGCGCGCCGCGCCACCGCGAGGTCGCCGAGGAGCTCGTCCGCATGGGCAAGGCTTATTACTGCTACGCTTCGCAGGACGAGCTGACCGAAATGCGCGAGAAGGCCCGCGCCGAAGGCCGTCCGCCGCGCTACGATGGGCGCTGGCGCGACCGCGATCCGGCGGAAGCCCCGGCAGGCGTGAAGCCGGTGATCCGCATCAAGGCGCCGACAGAGGGCGAGACGCTGGTGCGTGACCGCGTGCAGGGCGACGTGCGCTTTCCCAACAAGGATCTCGACGATTTCATCATCCTGCGCTCGGATGGCGTGCCGACCTACATGCATGCCGTCGTCGTCGACGACCATGACATGGGCGTCACCCACATCATCCGCGGCGACGACCACCTGACCAACGCCGCGCGCCAGACGATCATCTATGTCGCCATGGGCTGGGATGTGCCTGTCATGGCCCACATCCCGCTGATCCATGGTGCCGACGGCGCAAAGCTGTCCAAGCGCCATGGCGCGCTTGGCGTCGATGCCTATCGCGCCATGGGCTACCTGCCCGAGGCATTGCTCAACTATCTCGCCCGCCTCGGCTGGAGCCATGGCGACGACGAGGTGATGAGCATCGAGGACATGATCGCCTGGTTCGAGATCGAGGACGTCAACAAGGGTGCGGCGCGCTTCGACTTCGCCAAGCTCGAGGCGCTGAACGGCGTCCACATGCGCCAGATGGACGACAGGAAGCTGTTCGACATCTTTTTGGCAACCTTGCCCTACCTGCCCGGCGGCGATGCGATCCTCGCCAGGCTCGACGACAAGCGCAAGGCGCAGCTGCTGGCCGCCATGCCCGGTCTCAAGGAGCGCGCCAAGACGCTGATCGAGCTTGCGGATGGCGCGGGCTTCCTGTTTGCCGAGCGTCCCTTGCCTCTCGACGAAAAGGCGGCAGCGCTTCTGGCCGGTCCGGCCAAGGATGTGCTCAAGGGCGCGCACGCGGCGCTGGCCGGCGTCAACGAAGACTGGAACGCCGCTTCGGCGGAGGCAGCGATCCGCGAATTTGCCGGGCGCGAGAACGTCAAGTTGGGAGCCGTCGCACAGCCCTTGCGTGCAGCCCTGACGGGTAAAAGCACGTCTCCCGGCGTGTTCGATGTGTTGGCCGTCCTGGGGCGCGACGAAAGTCTAGCCCGCATTTCCGATCAAATCGATTAGGTCAGCAGTGCTTTCCTAGTTTTGCATTGAAATGAGGCTATTGCGGTGCAACATTGCGGCAACAGGTCAATTTGAAAGCAGCGGGGAAGCTGGGGGCTCGGGCATTCCGGGCCTAACGGGTTGCCTTGTTATGAAGATTGCGCCGCCCAGGGCGGCAACTCAGCACTAAGGAGTATGCGATGACTGATTCGACCGCCAAACTGGAGTTCCGCGGCCAGACCCACGAGTTCAAGGTGCGCGCCGGAACGGTCGGACCAGATGTGATCGACATCGCATCGCTCTACGCCACCACCGGCGCTTTCACCTACGACCCCGGCTTCACCTCGACGGCGAGCTGCGAGTCGGAGATCACCTTCATCGATGGCGATGCCGGCATCCTGCTGCACCGCGGCTATCCGATCGACCAGTTGGCCGAGCACGGCGACTTCCTCGAGGTCTGCTACCTCCTGCTCTATGGCGAACTGCCGACCAAGTCCCAGAAGGACGACTTCGACCATCGCGTCACGCGCCACACCATGGTGCATGAGCAGATGTCGCGCTTCTTCACCGGTTTCCGCCGCGACGCGCACCCGATGGCTGTCATGTGCGGCGTGGTCGGCGCCCTGTCGGCCTTCTATCACGACTCGACCGATATCTCGGATCCGCACCAGCGCATGGTCGCTTCGATCCGCCTGATCGCCAAGATGCCGACGATCGCGGCGATGGCCTACAAGTACCATATCGGCCAGCCCTTCGTTTACCCCAAGAACGAGCTGAACTTTGCCGCCAACTTCCTGCACATGTGCTTTGCCGTGCCGTGCGAGGAGTACAAGGTCAATCCGGTGCTCGCCCGCGCCATGGAGCGCATCTTCATCCTCCATGCCGACCACGAGCAGAACGCCTCGACCTCGACCGTGCGCCTCGCCGGTTCCTCGGGCGCCAACCCGTTCGCCTGCATCGCCGCCGGCATTGCCTGCCTTTGGGGTCCGGCCCATGGCGGCGCCAATGAAGCGGCGCTCAACATGCTGAGCGAAATCGGCCATGTCGACCGCATTCCGGAATTCGTCGCCCGCGCCAAGGACAAGAACGATCCGTTCCGCCTGATGGGCTTCGGCCACCGCGTCTACAAGAACTACGATCCCCGCGCCAAGATCATGCAGAAGACCACGCATGAAGTGCTCGGCGAACTTGGCATCAAGGACGATCCGATGCTCGACGTCGCGATGGAGCTCGAGCGCATCGCGCTGACCGACGAATACTTCATCGAAAAGAAGCTCTACCCGAACATCGACTTCTACTCGGGCATCACGCTGAAGGCGCTGGGATTCCCCACCACCATGTTCACCGTGCTGTTCGCGCTCGCCCGCACCGTCGGCTGGATCGCGCAGTGGAAGGAAATGATCGAGGATCCACGCCAGAAGATCGGCCGTCCGCGCCAGCTCTACACCGGTGCTGCCGAGCGCGACTATCTGCCGATCGCCAAGCGCTAAGCGCCAAGCGAAACGAATTGAACAACGCCCGCCAAGCTCTTGCCTGGCGGGCGTTTTTTCATTTTGCGATGTGTTTGAGCACAGCTTCGGCGGCAAGTTCGCCGGAGGGGCGATCGGTCGTCATGCGCCGGAGGATCTCGGCAAAGCCGTCCTTCTGCCAGCGCCTGATGCCGCTGTCGGCGAACAGGCCCTCGATGTGACGCGCCATCCACTGCGGGCGCACATACTGGTTGTAGGCTTCGAACACCACCGGCCTGTCGGCGATCAGGTTGGGCAGCGACGCGCTCCAGACGGTGATCAGCCCCTGCACCACGCGCATGAAGGTGTCGAGCTTGTAGTTCGACATCATCGGTACGCCGGCGAGCGCAAGCTCCAGCGACACCGTTCCCGACGCTATCAGCGCCGCATCGGCCTCGCCGAAGGCCTGCCATTTGCGCTGCGGGTCGAGGATGATCTCGGGTTTTTCCGGCCAGCTAGAGACAGCATCTTCGACCAGGCTGGCCACATGCGGCACCGTCGGCAGTAGCAGGCGCAAGCGGTGACCGCGTGCGCGCAGGATCGAAACGGTCTCGCCAAACGGGCCGATCAGGCCGCGCACTTCGCTGCGGCGCGAGCCCGGAAGCAGCAGAAGTGTCTTTTCGCGGTCGGGCGAAAGAGTGCCCTTGCCTTCCTGCATGGCGGCTGCGACGGCGATACCGGGATCGCTGACCAGCCGGTGGCCGACGAAAGTGCCGTGCGGGCCGCCCAGCCGGGCAAGCTCGGCGGGTTCGAAGGGCAGGATGCAAAGCACTTCATCGACATGCGGCTCCATCGCCTTGGCCCGGCTCGGCCGCCACGCCCACACGCTCGGGCAGATGTAGTGGACGATCGGAATCCCAGGCGCGAGCGCGCGAACATTCCTGGCCACGCGCAGCGAAAAATCCGGGCTGTCGATAGTGATGAGGCAATCCGGCTTTTCGGCAGCTACGAGGCGCGCCGTCTGGCCGATCCGCCGCATCAGGCGCGGCAGGTCGCGGACGATCGCCGTCAGTCCCATCAGCGCGATCTCGCTGGCATCGAACAGCGGCGAAAGCCCCAGTTGCTGCAAATGCCGGCCGCCGGTGCCGACCAGCCTGACCTCGCGGCCGGTCAGTCGCTGCAGCGCCCGCACCAGGTCGGCGCCCAGGAGGTCGCCCGACTCTTCGCCGGCGACGATGGCGATCTTGAGCGGCGGCTGAGTCATTTGCCCCTCTCACTCGTCAGACCAACAACGAAGAGGCCGAGCCGATCGGCACGTTCCACGACCTCGCCAACATCGAGCACGAAGGAGCGTCCAGCTTCGACACCAATTCCGGCCAGGCCCGCAGCGTGTGCCGCATCCACCGTTGCGGGACCGATGGTCGGCAGGTCGGCGCGCATTTCCTGGCCGGGCTTGGCACATTTGACCAGGACGCCGCGCTTGCGGCCGGAGATACGACCGTTGTTGCGCAGGTCACGGACACGTTCGAGCAGAAGATCGGTTCCCTCGATGCCTTCAAGGGCGATGGCCCGTCCGCCTATGGCGACGGCGGCCTGGCCGATGTCGAGCGCCCCGATGGCGCTTGCGGCCTCCAGCCCGGCCCGGAGGTCGGCCCAGTCACCGTCCTTGGGCGCAAGCCCGCCGATCCTGCCTTCTATGGCAAGCAAGTCCGGCACGACCTGATGCGCACCCACGACCTTGATGCCGTTGTTCTCGATCAGGTCGACCAATATGCGGAGCAGACCGTCGTCGCCGCGCGCAAAACCGGCCAGCGCCCGCGGCAGGATGCGAAGAAGCGAAACGCTTGGACGGATGGCGCGCCAAGCCGGACGGCGGCTGATGCCACCGGCGAGCACGAGATGGGTGATGCGCTCGCGCTTGAGCAGCGGAACAAGCGCTGCGAACTGCTCGATCGCCAGCACCTTGCCGTCATAGCTCCACAGGCTGGTGCCGGGATCGGTCTCGCCTTCGATCAGTACGATGAATGGCGCGTGTCCCGTCTCGGCCAGGCTCTCGGCCACATTGACGGGAAGGCGGCCGCTGCCGGCAACGACAGCGACCCGGTCGGCCGCGGAAAGGACTATCTTCTTTCCGCCCTCAGCTTTCGTCATCGGCGGCGTCGTCGGAGACGGCGGTTCGGAGCGGCGGCACCGTGAAATGGCGCTTGCCCCGTGCCTGGATGAAATCGAGCATGTCGCGCACGATGGCCGACCCCTGGAACTCGCGTTCGACAGCCGGAATGTTCTCGGCCACTGCGCGTGCGGGGTCGAAGATCATCTTGTAGGCCTTGCGCAGCGCAAAGATTTCGGCGCGCGGCAGGCCTGAGCGCTTCATGCCGATGACATTGAGCCCGCGCAGCCGGGCGCGGTTGCCCATTACCATGCCATAGGGAATGATGTCGCCGTCGATGATGGCAGCGCCGCCAGCGAAGGCATGATGGCCGATACGCGTCATCTGGTGGACCGCACACAACCCGCCAAGCGTCACGTTGTTGCCGACCTCGACATGGCCGCCAAGCGTCGCGACATTGGCCATGGTGACATTGTCGCCGACGATGCAGTCATGAGCGATGTGCGCATAGGCGAGAAACAGCCCGTTGTCGCCGACAGTGGTGGCGCCACGGCTGGTGTCGGTGCCAAGATGCATGGTCACGCCTTCGCGGATCGTGCAGTTCTTGCCGACGACAAGCGTCGTGCGGCCGCCCTTATGCTTGTTGTTCTGCGGTGCTGCGCCGAGCGTCGCCTGCGGGAAGACCTTGCAGCCTTCACCAAGGGTGGTTGCGCCCATGATGGCGACGTGGCTCATCAGTTCGACGCGATCGCCGATGACGGCATCGGCGCTGACATGGCAGAACGGCCCGATGCGGACGCCCGCGCCCAGCTTTGCGCCAGTTTCGACGACGGCGGCGGGATGGATGAAAGTTTCGGTGTGCATGAAAGGTCTTGCTATTCCTTCGGCACCATCATCGCCGCCACCTCGGCCTCGGCCACGGTGACGCCATCGACCTGCGCATCGCAGGCGAATTTGAGGATATTGCCGCGTTTCTTGATCTTCTTGACGTGAATTCTGAGCTGGTCGCCAGGCACGACCGGCTTACGGAACTTGGCCGCATCGACAGTCATCAGGTAGACCAGCGACGGGCTTTCGTCGACCACCAGGCGCAGGCAGATCGCGCCGGCGGTCTGCGCCATCGCTTCGATGATCAGCACGCCCGGCATCACCGGCTGGCCGGGGAAATGGCCCTGGAAATGCGGCTCGTTGAAAGTGACGTTCTTGATGCCGACAGCTGAATCGTCGCCGTCGATGTCGACGATACGGTCGATCAGCAGGAACGGATAGCGATGTGGCAAAAGCTTGAACAGGCCGAGAATGTCGACGGATTCGAGCGTCTTGGTCGTCTGGTCAGTCATTGCCCCCACCGTCCTTCTTTGTCTTGGCCATCTTCTTGAGCCATGCGAACTCGCGCATCGCATCCTTCATCGGCTTGGCCGGAAAACCGGCCCAGATCTCGCCTGCAGGCACGTCATGCATGAAGCCGCTGCGCGCCGCCAGCCTGGCCCCTGCGCCGACCGTCAGATGGTCTGCAAGCCCGACGCCGCCGCCCATCATGACATTGTCGCCAACGGTGACCGAGCCCGAAATACCCGTTAGACCGGCGATGACGCAATTGCGGCCAATGCGCACGTTGTGGGCGATCTGGACGAGATTGTCGATCTTGGTGTTTTCGCCGATGATCGTATCTGCCATGGCGCCGCGGTCGACCGTCGAATTGGCGCCGATCTCGACATTGTCCTGGATGATGACCCGGCCGATCTGCGGAATGCGTTCCGGTCCGCGCGCGCCGCCGGCGAAACCAAAACCGTCCTGGCCGATACGGGCGCCGGCATGGATGATGACCCCGTTGCCGATCAGCGCATACTGGATTGAACTATGCGGGCCGATGTAGCAATCGCGCCCCACCTGCGAGGAACGGCCGATCACGGCGTTGGCTGCGACGACCGTGCCGGCGCCGACACCTGCCTTGGGTCCGATGACCGCACCGGCCTCGATGATCGCGCCCGTCTCGACATGGGCGGTGGGATCGATATGCGCAAAGGGCGAAATGCCTGCTTCACCGGTCGCACCGACCGGGCGCTCGGCGTCGGGATAAAGCAGTCGGCCGATGCGTGCGAAAGCCTGCTGCGGACGTGGCGTCACCAGGACGGCAATACCATCGGGCACAAGGCCGACAACATCAGGCGTGCAAAGCACGGCTGCCGCATGAAGCGTCGGCAACGACGCGCCGTTGCGCTTGCCATCGACGAACACCAAGGCACCTTCGCCGCCAGCAGAAGCAGACGCGATGGTTGAAATCTCAATGTGGGAATGGCCGGGATCGGCGAGCACGGCCCCGGTAAGCCCGGCCACCTCGCCAACCGAATAGCGGCGCGACGGCACAAAAAACACCGGATCCGTCATGAAATGCTGTTCCAGCTAGGCCGGGGCCTTCCGGGCCATGATGGCCCGGAAGCGTCGTTCCGCCAAATTAGAAGCGGGTCGAGATGCCGAAGTTGAATTCCTGCGTGTCGTCCGTGTCTTCCTTCTGGACCGGCACCGCGTAGTCGATGCGAAGCGGACCGAAGGGCGACGCCCAGAGCAGGCCGATACCCACCGAAGCGCGCCACTGCATGTCGGTGCCAACGATCGTCGGAACGCCCTCAACCTTGCTGCCGTAGAGCGTCGCCGCGTCGGCAAAGACCGCACCGCGCAGGCCGAAGCTCTCCGGCACCACCGGGATCGGGAACTGGGCCTCGGCCGAAGCATTGAAGTAGGTCGTACCACCCAAGTGGTCGTCGCCATCCGTGTCGATTGGACCAATGCCGTTGTATTTGAAACCACGGATCATGCGGTCGTTGTTCTTGAAGTGATCGAACACACGCAGGCCATCGTCGCCGAAGCCCTGAATGTGACCGCCGCCCGCCGAGACGAGGCCAACGATATCAAGCTCTTCCGACAGCGTCTGGTAGTAGCTGGCACGACCGGTGACCTTGACGAACTTGGCGTCACCACCGAGGCCTGCCACTTCGGTCGTGAAGTTGGCATAGATGCCGCCATGCGGGTTCTTCATGTCGTCGATGGTGTTGTACACCAGCGTGCCGCTGACCGACGACTTGATCCAAGGGCTATCTTCAACACCGTCCAGGATTGCCTTCGAAATATCGCATTTGGCAGGGTCGTAGGCGCCACCAGCGTCCAAGCAATCCTCGTCGAGAGCATACTTTTCCTGCGAAATATTGTAGGCGAGCTGCGTCGAGATATTGTCGGTGATCGGCAGGCCGAAGCGGATGGTGCCCCCCGTGATGTCACTTTCATATTCGTCGTACTTGCGCGTCTGGCGGAACACGTCGAATCCGGCAGCGATACGGCGGCCGAGGAAGTACGGCTCGGTGAACGAGAAGCTGTAGTCACGCGAATTCTTGCCGCCACCGGCGGAGAACTTGATGAACTGGCCGCGGCCGAGGAAGTTGCGCTCGGTGATCGAGCCTTCCACCGACGGGCCGGCATTGTCGCCACCGGTCGAATAGCCGGCGCCGATCGAGAACTCGCCGGTCGACTTCTCAACCAGGTCGACAACCAGCACGACCTGGTCGGGCTGCGAACCGGGAGCGGTGGAGACTTCGACACGTTCGAAGAAGTTCAGTGCCTCGAGGCGCTTCTTCGCGCGCTGGATGAGCACCTGATTGAAGGCATCGCCCTCGCTGACGTCGAATTCGCGACGGATCACGAAGTCGCGGGTGCGCTCGTTGCCGCGGATTTCGATGCGCTCGACATAAGCCTTGGCGCCCTGATCGACCGTGTAGACGACCGAGATCGTGCGGTTTTCGAAGTTGCGGTCACCGCGCGGCGTCACCTTGGCGAAGGCATAGCCCTTGCCGGCAACGTTTTCGGTGATTCCGATGATCGAATCCTCGACGTCCTTGGCGTTGTAGGTGTCGCCCTTGCGCGTCTCGACCAGCGACTGCAGCGTCGCGCCGTCGATCTCGGGGATCGTGCTTTCGACCGTGACGTCGCCGAACGTATAGCGCTGGCCTTCGTCGACGGTGATCGTGATGGTGTACTGGTTGGTCGCTTCGTCGAGCTCGCCAAAGGCGGAAACGACCTGGAAGTCGGCGTAGCCGTGATTGAAGTAGAAGCGGCGCAGCGCCTCTTCGTCGGCGCGCAGACGATCCTCGTCATAGATATCGTCACGCAGCATGAACGACAGGAACGACGAACGCTTGGTCGAAATCACATCCGCAAGGCGGCGGTCGCCATAGGCGTCGTTGCCGACGAAATTGACCGCGGCGATCTTGGTGCGGCCGCCTTCGTTGATCTCGAACACCACGTTCACGCGGTTTTCGCCAAGGTCCATGACATTGGTGCCAACGGTGACATCGTCGCGGCCGACGCGCTTGTAGGCTTCCTTGATCGCCTGGGCGTCAGCTTCGAGCGCTGCCTGCGAGAACGCGCCACGCGGCTTGAGCTGAACGGCCCCGCCGAGTGCCGCGTCCTTGAGCTTCTTGTTGCCCTGGAACAGCACGTTGTTGACGACCTGGTATTCGGAAACCTGAATCACCAGGGTCGAACCGACCTGGTTGATACGGACATCGGAGAACAGGCCGCTGCCGAACAGCGCCTTCACGGCCTCGTCGATATCGGCATTCGAGAACGACTTGCCCGGCTTGATGGAAATGTAGTTGCGAACGGTGTCCGCATCGACGCGCTGGTTGCCGCGCACCTCGACCCGGTTGACCACCGCCGCCTCTGCGGCGGACACGGCAACAAACTGGACCGCCACTGCGCCAGGAATGGCCAGTGCGGCGGACAGAGCCACCGCGGACGCGGCGCTCGCAAACTTCAATGCTGCCTTCATCGGGCTATATAACCTTTTTCTCGAAGTCCCCACGGCGAGAAAACCGGACGTCGCGGTAAATTTCCCATACCGTAATAACCGGATTTTCCCTACACGCAAGGCTTCTAGTTAATTTGTATTTACTTACCCTGCGAGCGTGACTTTCGCGTCACTCATATCGCCCCGGATGGTAAACGCTCCCTCAACGGGCCCCCTGCCCGTTCCGAATTTCTTAATGATTTCAGCAGCCAAACAGGTCGTTCCAGAAAACGAAACCCATGAAGGCAAGAACCAGAATCATCCCCACACGATAGACCGCCTCCATTGCCCGTTCCGAAACGGGACGGCGGATCACTGCCTCGACGGCATAGAACGCGAGATGGCCGCCGTCCAGCGGAGGAATCGGCAATAAGTTAAGAAAGCCGATGCCGACCGACAACAACGCCACCAGTTGAACCAGCCACATGAAGCCCAACTGGGCTGCCTTTCCTGCCATGTCCGCAATCTTGACCGGTCCGCCAAGCTGGCACTTGTCTTCGCGCCCGACCACGAATCGCTTCAGGAACTGGCCGGTTCGCTGGATGATGTGGCCCGTCTCGGACACCGCCTGAACGAAGGCCCCGCCCGGGCTGTAGCTGATCAGCCGCGGCTGGCCCAGTTCCTCGTTGTTGACCACCCCGATGACGGCCACCTTGACCGAATTGCCGAGCGCATCCTTCTGCTCCATCATCTCCGGCGTGGCCGTAAGCGCGATCTCCTTGCCGTCGCGCATCATGACGAAGGCAATCGCATCGCCGCCCCGGCCTGAGACCAGCCGCTGGACGTCGGAGAAGGTTTCCACCGGCTTGCCATCGACGCTGACGAATCGGTCGCCCGGCAGGATGCCGGCGTTGGCGGCCGGGCTTGCCGCCCTCACCTCCGCCACGGTCGGCTCCATGACGTAGCGGCCATAGGCCGAAAACAGCACGGTAAAGACCGCGATCGTGAGAAGGAAATTGAACAGAGGACCTGCAACGACAGTCGCAGCGCGCTTCCAGACCGGCTGGGTGTGGAAGGCTATCTTATGCTCCGCCGGGCTGAGATTGTCGTCCTCGGCGCCTGCCGGCTTGCTGGTGACGCTCATGTCGCCGACAAACTTGACATAGCCACCCAGCGGTATCGCACAGAGCTTCCAGCGCGTGCCGCGACGGTCGTTGAAGCCGAGCAGCTCCGGCCCAAAACCGATCGAGAAGGCCTTCACGCCGATGCCGCACCAGCGGCCGACGAGGTAGTGGCCCATCTCGTGTACGAAAACGACGATGGTCAGAACGAACAGGAACGGCACGATGGTGCCGATCAAAAGGCCGTCCGTGCTCAGGAAGGCGGGAAGATACTCGTTCAAATCAAGTCCTCAACCAGTACCATCGAGCCCCATCTGGGCCAACTTGCCTTGCCCGACGCTTGCGCCGCGCTGCAGTGGCTCAGGCTGGAAACAGCCCCTGCGCCGGATGATCGGCCGAACCGGACATCCAGCCGATGACGTATAGGGCAAATGCCGCCGCGACAAGCCCGTCCACCCGGTCCATCACGCCGCCATGACCGGGAATCAGCGAGCCCGAGTCCTTGTAGCCATGCCGGCGCTTGACCCAGGATTCGAACAGGTCGCCGGCCTGGGAAATCACCGACAGCAGCAGCGCGACAACAGCCAGCAGCGCAAGATTGCCGCTACCAGCGGTACTTGCGAGCAATAGCCCGGCCACGACGCCGCCAACGGCTCCACCAAGTGCGCCGCTGCGGGTCTTGCCGGGTGAGATTGCAGGCGCAAGCTTTGGCCCACCGACCTTTCGGCCGACGAAATAGGCGAAGATGTCGGTCGCCCAGACGACCGCGAACAGAAACAGGATGGCGACCAGCCCGGATGCGTCATTGCCGCGCAGGAGGGCCAAAGACAGGCCGGAGAGCGCTGCGTAGCCGAATCCGGCGGCTTCCCATGCCGCCACCCCGCGCAACCGCCCCACGATCCAGAGAATCAACGTGAATGCGGCGACCAAGCCGATCAGGGCAAGCGCGGGCACGCCGGCGACCAGCGCCCCGGCAAACAGCAGGATCGCCACTTCAGGCAGGATGCCAAGATCGCCAGCGGCCCAGACAGCACCGGTCTTGGCGCGCGACATGGTCGACCATTCGTAGAAAATGGCCAGGACGATCGCCGCCGACAGCAAGCGAAACGGCAGGCCGCCGCCCCAGGTCAGGGCGAGCACCGCCGTCGCCAGCACGATCGCCGAGATTGTCCGAAGCTGGAGGTTGCTCATGCGTTCCGCCGTCACAAAGCGACGTCGCGAGTGGCAAGCCCGCCGAAGCGGCGCTCGCGGCCGGTATATTCGCGCAAGGCGTCGGCCAGATGCTCGCGATTGAAATCCGGCCAGTAGCAGGGCTGGAACACCAGTTCGCTATAGGCCGACTGCCAGGGCAGGAAATTGGAAAGCCTGATCTCGCCGCTGGTGCGGATCACCAGGTCGGGATCGGGTATCCCCGCGGTATCGAGGTTTTCGGCAAACAGCTCCGGCGTGATTTCTTCGCTCGAGATCTCGCCACGCTTGACCGCTTCCGCCAGCCGGCTCGCGGCGCGCGCGATCTCGTCGCGCCCGCCATAATTGAAGGCAATCACCAGCGTCAGCGAATCGTTTCCGGCGGTCAGCGTTTCGGCTTCCTCCAGAAGGCAGCGAATGTCCGGCTGCAGCGTCGCCCGGTCGCCGATGATGCGCACCCGCACGCCGCTGTTGTGCAGTTCGGCCAGGTCGCGGCGAATGAAGATCTTGAGCAAGCCCATGAGATCGGTGACCTCGGACTTGGGCCGCGACCAGTTCTCCGAAGAAAACGCGTAGACCGTCAGCCAGGAGATGCCAAGGTCGGCGGCGGCACGAACGGTACGGCGCAGCGCCTCGACGCCAGCCCTGTGCCCGGCAACGCGCGGCAGGCCCCGGGCCTTCGCCCAACGGCCATTGCCATCCATGATGATCGCGACATGCGCGGGCGTAGTCATCCGTTCGCTTTCGGCCAGCCTCTGGTTGGCTTAGACTTGCATGATCTCGGCTTCTTTGCCCGCAAGCAGGCTATCGACCTGGTTGATCGTGTCGTCGGTCAGCTTCTGCACCTTCTCGGACTGGACGCGCTGGTCGTCCTGGCTGATGTCGCCGTCCTTCTCGGCCTTTTTCAACGCTTCCATGCCGTCACGGCGCACATGGCGCGTCGCAACCTTGGCGTTTTCGGCATAGGTGTGGGCGATCTTGACCAGTTCCTTGCGGCGCTGCTCGTTGAGCTCCGGCAGTGGAATGCGCAGATTGGTGCCGTCGACGATCGGATTGAAGCCAAGGTTCGATTCGCGGATGGCGCGATCGACCGCACCGACCATGGACTTGTCCCACACCGAGACCGAGATCATGCGCGGCTCGGGCACCGACACCGTCGCCACCTGGTTGAGCGGCATGGCCGATCCATAGGCCTGGACCTGGATCGGATCGAGCAGGTTGCTCGAGGCGCGGCCAGTGCGCAGAGAAGCAAGATCATGCTTGAACGCGTTAATGGCGCCTTCCATGCGGCGCTGAAGATCGTTGTAGTCGGTGCTCATCGCAGTCTCCTTGGTCCCGGTTCCGGGGCCATCGTTCAATCGTCAGGCGTCCGCTACAACCGTGCAGCGACCGCCACCCTTCAATATTTCGCCGAAACCGCCTTTTTCATGGATCGAATAGACGATTATCGGGATGTTGTTTTCACGCGCAAGGGCAATTGCCGCCGTATCCATGATCGACAGCCCCTGGGCAATGACTTCCTTATGCGTGATGCGCTCGAAACGCGTCGCGGCCGGGTCCTTCTTGGGATCGGCCGAGTAGACGCCGTCGACCTGGGTGCCCTTGAACAGCGCATCGGCGCCGATCTCGGCCGCGCGCAACGCTGCCGCCGAATCGGTGGTGAAGAACGGATTGCCCGTGCCGCCGGCGAAGATGACGACCTTGCCGGCATCCATGTAGGCGGTTGCCTGACGCTGAGAAAAGCTTTCGCAGAGCTCGGGCATGGCGATCGCCGACAGCACGACGGCATCGACCCCGAGCTTGTGGAGTGATGTACGCAGCGCCAGCGAATTGATGACGGTGGCGAGCATGCCCATGTGGTCGCCGGTGACCCGGTCGCCGCCCTTGGAGGCCACGGCCACGCCGCGGAAGATGTTGCCGCCGCCGATGACCACGCCAACCTCGACGCCGAGCGCCCTCGCCTCGGCGATGTCGGAAGCGATGCGGTCGACCACCGACACGTCGATGCCGAAATGCTGCTCGCCCATCAGGGCCTCGCCCGACGCCTTAAGCAGTACGCGCCGGTAGAGCGGCTTGTCGGTCATGAGTTCCTCGCGGCGATTGAAAGATCGGGAGTTCCGATACACGAAGGGCGCCGCGATGTCACGCGGCGCCCTTCGGCTATCCTCAGGAAGCGCTTGATGCAGCGCTACTTTTTAGCCCTTAACGGCCGCGGCAACTTCGGCTGCGAAGTCGCTCTCTTCCTTCTCGATGCCTTCACCGAGTGCGAAGCGGACATAGCCCGTGATCTTGGCCGGCGCGCCGATCTGCTTCTCGGCGTCCTTGAGCGCTGCCTCGACCGTCAGGTCAGGGTTGAGCACGAAGGCCTGCTTGAGCAGCACGACTTCCTCGTAGAACTTGCGCATGCGGCCTTCGACCATCTTCTCGATGATGTTCTCGGGCTTGCCCGACTGGCGGGCTTGGTCGGCGAAGATCGCCTTTTCGCGCTCGACATGCGTCGCGTCGACTTCGTCGGGGGTCAGGGCGAGCGGGTTGGTCGCCGCGACGTGCATGGCGACCTGGCGTGCGAACGCACGGGCCGCATCGTGGTTGCCGGTCGTCTCGATGGCAACCAGAACACCGAGCTTGCCGAGGTTGTCGGCGACAGCATTGTGCACGTAGGTCGCGACGACGCCTTCTGCAACCGAAAGCTTGGCCGAGCGGCGGAAGCTCATGTTCTCGCCGATGGTGCCGACCGCATCCTTGATGGTGTCGGCAACCGACTTGTCGGAACCCGGATACTTCGCAGCAGCAACCGCCTCGGTGGCGCCATAGGCAAGAGCAACCTTGGCGACGTCGGCGACGATTTCCTGGAAGGCTGCGTTGCGTGCAACGAAGTCGGTCTCGGAGTTGACTTCGACGACGACGGCTTCGCGGACGCCGGCGTCGACGCCGATCAGGCCTTCGGCGGCCGTGCGGCCGGCCTTCTTGTCAGCCTTCGAGATACCCTTCTTGCGCAGCCAGTCGACCGCAGCTTCCATGTCGCCGCCGGTCTCGTTGAGAGCCGCCTTGCAATCCATCATGCCCGCGCCCGTCAGTTCGCGGAGTTCTTTAACCTGTGCTGCCGAAATGCTCATTGTGGTGGCCTCTTTGCTTCAAAATGCGCGAGCGCACCACCGAGGGTTCGATGATGCGCCGAACGCCGGCGCGAGCTGCGCCCAATCCTGAAAAGGAAGGCCGGTTTCCCGGCCTTCGCGATTACGCCTGGGGCGTTTCGGTCGTCGGAGCCGCATCGAGCGCAGGCTCAACCGGAACTTCAGCCGATGCGCCGATGTCGACGCCGAGCGAGCCCTGCTGGCGGGCGATGCCGTCGATCGCAGCCTTGGCGACCAGGTCGCAGTAGAGCTGGATCGCGCGGGCAGCGTCGTCATTGCCCGGGATCGGGAAGTCGATCTTGTCCGGATCGCAGTTGGAATCGATGATCGCGACGACCGGAATGCCAAGACGCTTGGCTTCCTGGATGGCGATGGCTTCCTTGTTGGTGTCGATGACGAACATCAGGTCCGGCGTCGAGCCCATGTCCTTGATGCCGCCGAGGGCCTTGTCCAGCTTCTCGCGCTCGCGCTCGAGGTTCAGGCGCTCCTTCTTGGTGAAGCCCTGGGCTTCGCCGGCCAGGAGTTCGTCGAGCTTGCGCAGGCGCTGGATCGAATTCGAGATCGTCTTCCAGTTGGTCAGCATGCCGCCGAGCCAGCGCGAGTTGACGTAGTACTGGGCAGAACGCTGTGCGGCGTCAGCGACGATGTCCGAAGCCTGACGCTTGGTGCCGACGAACAGCACGCGACCGCCGCGCGAAACGGTGTCCGAGATCTGCTTCAGCGCCTGGTGCAGCAGCGGCACGGTCTGGCTGAGGTCGATGATGTGGATGTTGTTGCGGGCGCCATAGATGTAGGGCGCCATCTTCGGGTTCCAGCGGTGGGTCTGGTGGCCGAAGTGAGAACCAGCTTCAAGAAGCTGGCGCATGCTGAAATCAGGCAGTGCCATTCGTCATTTCCTTTTCCGGTTAGCCTCCACGGACCATGACGCTTTTCGCTTGATTGCTCGAAACGCCACCGGGGGGTCTCAGCCGGATTTCTCCCGGGCAGAAACCAGAGTCCGTGTGTGGAATGCGGCGGCATATAGACGTATTGGCTGGCGAGCGCAACCCCGAGAGCTGCTCGAAAGCTGCGCAAATCGAGGCTTGGCGTGCTGCTGGAGCCTGCATCAGCCCCCTGGGAACTGCACGCCAAGCATCACGCTTGAAAAGTGAGGCCGATTCTCGCGGCGTCTTGGTCAACCCATTCAGCTGCCGGCTGCCCAGCGGGAGACGCCCGGCTCGTCCTGCCTCGCCTCTTGTTTCACCGGCTGCGGTTGCCGCCGCTTGAAGTTGCGCACCCGAACACGGCGGAACACGGCCACGATCTCCTCGCGGCTGCATTCGACAGCCCCCAGGCGCACGGCGCGATCACGCTCAAAGCCGGTGATGTCGTAGTGCGGGGCCGACGTCTTGGGCGGCCCCTGATAGGAGGAGCGTTTCAGCGCAAGCTGGGCGGCAAAGCGATGCAGTTCGTCGGTGTCGTCGGCAAGCAGGTGGCACCAGCGATGGCCCACCCACTTCCAGATTGCTGCATCGACATAGACCGCCACGAATACCCGCTTACGGCTTGCATTCGGCTTGCGGCACAGGAAACAGCGAGAGATTGACCAGCTTGCCGGTCATCGAGAAGTCGCCGTAATCCATCACCAGATCGCGCGTCAGGCCGTTCTCATGCAGCTTGAAGCTGATGCGGTACTCGGGCACCTCCTCACCGCCGCCCTTGCTTTCATCGAAATAGGCAATGTCGACGGGCCAATATTTGTCCTTGGCGAGGCTGGCGAGCGCGGGACGCTCCGGATCGGCTTCCGGCGCCGCGCTCTTCTTGCCGACGATCACGGTTGTCGTCATGACCTTGTCGGCATCCTCGGAGCCGTCGAACAGGCTGGTCTCGTAGAAGGTCTCGCCCTTCTCGGCCTTTTCGATCAGTTCGACCAGATGCTGGGTCGGGAACTGGGTCTTGGCAAGATCGACGGAACCGGCCTCCGGCTTTTCCAGCGCGACCTTGAGGCCGGTCGCGTCGAGCGTCGCCGTACCCTTGACCTCCTTGTCGAGGTTCTGGTCGACGAAGGATTTGGTCACGAAGGAGAAATTCTTGCCCTCGCCATCCTCGAAGGTGGTCGTCTGCTGGTCTGTCAGCCGCGTGTTGTCGTTGGTCGCGATCTGGGTGACGAAACGGAACTTGACCGTATAGCCCTCGCAAGCGGAGCCGTTGAACTCGTAGACCATGCGGCCGGAAAGGCCGGTGATTCCCGACCGGTCCGAGGCCTGGTCGAGCACCAGATCATAGACCGCGCGATGGGGTGCGAGCACCGGCGCGGCAAAGGCCGGCGCCAACGAAAGCGCAGAGGTGGACAGGCTGGCGAGAAAAACAAGGCGCGTTGCGCGCATACACTGGCTCCGATCGGCGCGGCCATGTCAGGCCGCCTTGAATGATGGTCCACCTTAAAAAAAGTCGTGGCGGAAGCGAGGCAAACATAGCACTTTCAGCGCGGCCTCACCTGCCACCAGAGACACAGAGATAAGGAAAGACGATGGGCGAAACAATCGAAAAGCGGCTGGGCGATCTCGGGGTCACCTTGCCCGCGGCAGCCGCGCCAGCCGCCAACTACGTACCGTTCATGACATCAGGCAATTTCGTCTTCACCGCCGGCCAGTTGCCGCTCAAGGATGGCAAGCTGCTGGCCTCCGGCCTCGTCGGCCGCGACGTCGACACCGAGGCGGCCAAGCAAGCGGCCAAGCAATGCGCCGTCAACATCCTGGCCCAGGCCAAGGCGGCACTCGGCGACCTCGAAAAGATCCGCCGGCTGGTCAAGATCACCGTCTTCGTCGCCTCGTCGTCCGATTTCACGGACCAGCATCTCGTCGCCAACGGCGCCTCGGATTTCCTGGTCGCGGCACTTGGCGAGCGCGGCAAGCATGCGCGTTCGGCGGTCGGCGTCGCCTCCCTGCCGCTCAATGCCGCAGTCGAGATCGAAGCCATCATCGAGACCGAGTGAACAGATCCATGAGCGAACTTTCCTGGCTGACCGCCCGCCCGATTGCCCATCGCGGCCTGCACGACCTCAACAAGACCTGCTGGGAGAACACGCTTTCGGCGTTCGAACGCGCAGCCGCCCGCGGCTACGCCATCGAATGCGACGTGCATCTGAGCGCCGACGGCGATGTCGTCGTGTTCCACGACAACTCTCTGGACCGCCTGACCGGCACCAACGGCTACATCTGGCAGCGAACCGCGGGCGAACTGGCCGCACTGCGTATCGGCGGCACTGCCGATCACGTGCCGACGCTTGGCGAATTGCTCCGCCTCGTCGACGGCCGCGTGCCGCTGGTCATCGAGCTCAAGGGCATTCCCGGCCACGACGACGGCCTTGTCGCCAAGGTCGGCGAAGCCCTGCGCCACTACAACGGCAAGGTGGCGATCATGTCCTTCGACCACTGGCTGATCCGTGACTTCACAAGGCATGCGCCCGGCATCCCCGGCGGCCTGACCGCCTGGGGCGACGTGGATCATGAACTGGAGGCGCATTTCTCGATGCTGGCGCATGGCATCTCGTTTGTCTCCTACAGCGTGACGCACCTGCCCAACCGCTTTGTCAGCTTCGTCCGCGAAAAGCTCGCAATGCCGGTCATCACCTGGACGGTGCGCGACGAAGAAGCTGTGAGGACAACCTTCTCGCGGGCCGACCAGATGACATTCGAGGGATTCGAGCCGGATGCAGCTTCGGTTGCGTGAACGCCCTTGCATCGGCGGCTTTCGAACGTAAGTAAAAGCGCATGAGCACTGCGAACGATGCCGGGGCGAAGATAGCGGATGGCGGCTACGCCGTCCGCGTCGTTTCCAGCATCGGCGAGTTCAGCCGCGACGAGTGGAACAGCCTTGCCGGCGCTTCCAGGGTCACAGGTCTCGGCTACAATCCGTTCGTTTCATACGATTTTCTGACGATAGTCGAAGAGTCCGGCTGCGCCGTCACGAGAACCGGCTGGCAGGGCCATCACCTCCGTCTGGAGTCCGCAGACGGCAAGTTCCTTGGCGCACTGCCCTGCTACGCCAAGTCGCACAGCCAGGGCGAATACGTCTTCGACCACGGCTGGGCCGATGCCTTCGAACGCGCCGGCGGCCGCTACTATCCCAAGCTCCAGGCCTCGGTGCCTTTTACCCCCGCGACGGGCCCTCGCCTGCTGACCGTCGGCGGCGCCGATGCGACCCAGGCCAAATCGGCCTTGGCCACGGCGCTGAGAAGCGTTGCCGAAGGTGTGGGCGTGTCATCGGCGCATGTCACCTTCGCCGAGGCGGACGAGGTCGACATCCTCGAAGCCACCGGCTTTCTCCGTCGCACCGACCAACAGTTCCACTTCATCAATGAAGGCTTCGCGGGTTACGACGATTTCCTGGCCACCCTGGCCTCGCGCAAGCGCAAGGCGCTGAAGAAGGAGCGGCGCGAGGCGCTGGCTGAGGACATTACCATCGAGCGCCTGACCGGCAGGGACATCACCGAGGCGCATTGGGACGATTTCTTCGCCTTCTACATGGACACGGGCGGCCGCAAGTGGGGTCGTCCCTATCTTAACCGCAAGTTCTTCTCGCTGGTCGGAGAGCGCATGGCCGACGACGTGCTGCTGGTCATGGCCAGGCGCGGCGGCCGCTACATCGCCGGCGCCATCAATTTCATCGGCTCGGATACGCTTTATGGGCGCAACTGGGGCTGCATCGAGGACCACCCCTTCCTGCATTTCGAGGTTTGCTACCACCAGGCCATCGACTTCGCCATCGAACGCAAGCTGACGGTCGTCGAGGCTGGCGCCCAGGGCGAGCACAAGCTGGCACGCGGCTATCGTCCTGTCACGACGCAGTCGGCCCACTACATCGTCCACCCAGGTCTCCGGCGGGCGATTGCCGACTATCTCGGCCGTGAACGGCGGGAAGTGGCAGAGATCGGCGAATTCCTCGACGAGCACGGCCCGTTCCGTCGCGGCTAGCCGCGGGTCAATGCACCACTGACTTCGAAAACAGGTTGATGACGACCACCCCGGCCATGATCAGGCCGATGCCCAGCAGCGCCGGCAGGTCGAGCGCCTGGCGAAACCAGACCCAGGCGATCGCGGTGATGAAGACGATGCCGGCGCCGCACCACAGCGCATAGACGACACCGACAGGCACCGTGCGCAGCACCAGGGACAGGAAATAGAACGCGGCGGCATAGCCTGCGACCGTGACGAGCGATGGCAGCAGCCTGGTAAACCCGTTTGTTTCCTTGAGTGCGGTGGTGGCGACGACCTCGAAGGCCACCGCAACAATCAGATAGATGTAGGTCAACTCAACTCCTCTCGGTCGCTCGCGGCTTGACGTTCGCGACACCAGCGCCGAAACATCCACCACGAAACCGCATCAAACGGGATAGGCCATGTCGAGCGTCGAATACGATCCAAACAACATCTTTGCCAAGATACTGCGCGGCGAAATCCCTTCGCACCGTGTCTACGAAGACGACGACGTCATCGCCTTCATGGACGTGATGCCGCAAGGCACCGGCCATACGCTGGTGGTGCCGAAATCGCCGTCGCGCAACCTGCTTGACGCTGACCCGGCGACGCTCGGCAAGCTCATGGCCGCCGTCCAGAAGGTTGCGCGGGCAGTCATGTCGGCGTTTGCCGCCGACGGCGTGATCGTGACCCAGTTCAACGAGGAGGTAGCCGGGCAGACCGTCTTCCACCTGCACGTCCACATCGTCCCGCGCTTCGAGGGCGTGGCCCTCAAGCCGCACAGCGGCGTAATGGAGAAGCCGGAAGTGCTGGCGGCGAACGCGGAGAAGGTCAGGGCTGCGCTGGCTGGATGAGACTTGCTACGACAAGGTGCTCGCCGTCGCGGGCCCTTTGGTGCGCCGCATAGCCTTGCTTCCGGTCAGATAGCCTGCAAGTTTCCAGAGCAAGACAACGCCGATCGCCGAGACATATGCGTCGATGGCGTAGTGCCAGCCCAGATGGATCGATCCGACAAAAATGGTCAATCCAAACACCGCGGCCGCCGCGGCCAGCCAGCGGTTGACGTGACGTGCTGCCAGAAACAGCAGCACGCACATGGCATTGTGGATGGATGGCATCGCAGAAATGCCGGAAACGATCGTCGCGGCATCGTTGACATAGGCGCCCCAGAGCCCCTCCCGTACCTGCATCGTGGTCAGGCCCCAGGCGCTGTCGGCCTGCTCCAGCTTTTGCACCAGATCGGTGAAGCGCGACGGGCCGCCATAGACCCTGTCATAGTAGATCGGCCCGACAGAAGACAGGGCAGTCGCGCAGACGATGCCGAGGATGCCCCAGACAAAAACGTAGCTCAGCAGGAACTGATGGCGAATGCCGAAGCGGTCGGGCATGCCGATGAGAACGGCTGTCGGCACGAAAACAGCGAAAAACCAGAGATAGTAAATCTTGTCGAGGATCGCCGTGGCGCTGCCATAGCCGATAACTCTCTCGATCAAGACCCACGGCTGCACGCCGAAATGCAACAGGCGATCGACTTCCTGAAAAACGACATCCAGTTGATATGGATGAAACACAGCGATGTTCGATTTGAAATCGCTGTATGAGTTCATCACCATGCTCATGGCAACGGCGGCGGGAACCGCGACAGCAGCATTTTTCCAGGTGAATATTTCGGACCAGAGATAGCTGAAGCTCGCGGAGAGCGATCTGGTCCGAACGGTTTCGAAAACAAGATAGCAGCTCAGCGCTATGGCCCATGATGCGACGAACGTGGCCAGGCTCTGGAACCAAGTCATGGCGATCACCGTCGCCGGATCCGGCAGCAGTTCGAAGCGAGCTACAACAACCAGTGCCGCGGCCAGAAGAAACACCCCTTGAGCGCGCCAGTTCGCCTTCAGGAAGTCGGCCAGCCGGTCGATGCCTGCCCCGGTGCGGATCGCAGGAGCAGCCAAGGCGCCGCCTTCGGGCAACACATCCAGAGTGCGGGGTTTCTCGCTCATGAGAGGGGCTCGGCAACAACACGCCGCGCACCGGCGAGGTCCAGCAGTTTGTCGGCAGCCCACCAGGCAACAAAGGCCACGACAATCCCGCCGATGATGTCGGCGAGGTGGTGGCCGCCGTCGACAGGGGTCGACAGGATCACCGCAATGTTGAGGACAAATACGGGCCAGAACCAGAATCGGGCTCGGGCAAAAGCCAGGATGATCAGTACCGAAAGCGTGCCATGGTAGGACGGGAAGGCGATCAGACCACGCGGCTCATCAAGAGAGATAAAGCGCGCCAGGCCATTTCGGAGATCGAAAAACGCCTGCTTGTATTCGAGGTCCACGATCGGATTGTTCATCATCGTGAATTCGACCGGTGGACGAATGGTGCCAAGCGCACCGGCCGCCGGCAGGATCGCAGAAATCACGATGCAGGTCAGCGCGCCCAGCATCACGGCGAGGACGAACCGCTGAACACGCACAACCTCGCCCATCAGGCCAAGGGCAACCACCGTCAGCGCGACCTGGGTCAACGTCGTGATGTAGACGATCGACGACAGTGTACCGAGCCACGGCCGCTCATTGACAAAGCCGACATAGGACAGCCAGTCAAAACCGACGGCGGTATCGAAGGCGATCAATCGATCGTCGATCATCGGCAGGTTTGTCGACGTCATCAACGTGCTGAGGACAGCGGCCGAGGTCGAAAACACCAACAAGACAGCGGTTTCAGAACAGAGCACCTCGAACCGCTTCATCGGGCGCTTGACCCGGTAGAACCATCCGACCGCAACAAGCACCACGGTGACGATGGCAGCCTTGGCGGCGCTGGCCACGTCAAACTCAAAGTCGGTCCCGGCAATCCACGCGAAATCGATGACCAAGATCGCAACGATGATTGCGGCCTTCATTGCGAGCTGCCTATCAAGCCCCGCAGCCAGCGATGGCATATGTGTCGATGTCGCGTGAACTTCAGCCATGCCCTCACCCCTGAAACGGCAAGCCGGCAGGTTAGGAAACAGCAGTTAAGTTGACGTGAATCCACAATCCGTCGCAGTCGACGACCGCGCATCGCGCTGCAGTCGCGGACGGAGACTTTCAGCTTGCAAGCCACAACCCGAGCAACAGGATCACCTCCGCCGCAACGATCCCCACCAGCACCTTTCGACCAAGGCAGAGGTAGGCAAGGAAGCCGCCGGCGGCAGCGCCGAGGCGCAGTGCAAGCGACGTGTCGGCCAGCGCCCCGCTCGGGAAGACGATCAGATTGCCGATGACGGCGGCGACCAACGCCGTGGCCAGGGCACGGACCAGCACCAGTAGGTCGGAATCGTCGGAAATGCGATCGCCGAGATAGACGCCGAGGAAGCGCCAGGCGTCGGTGGCAAGCCAGCCACCGACCAGGATAAACAGGAACGGCCACCACCAGGTGTCGAGCGCATCGAAGGTCATGACTTCACTCTCCGGCGCGACAGCAGGTGGAAAGCAAACGCGATGCCACCGCCGATCAGGCCGGCGCCGAGCAGGTCGAAACCGGGGACGACGAGATGCAGCAAGGGTCCAAGGACGAGGCCGATCGCCATCGCCACATGCCCTGCCCGCTCGCGTGCCGATCCCCACAATGAAGTGAGGAAATACATCGGCGTGAGCAGGAAAAGGGCTGCCGAAACCACCGGCGGCAGGCTGTCGGCCAGGACATAGACAACGCCCACGACGACCATATTGACGAGCACCAGCGTCGAGCCGAGCCCGGCATAATAGCTGGTGCGCAGGTCGCGCGGGATACCGCGCAGCCGCTCCATGGCGAGCACCCAGGAGGTGACCGCCACAAAATGCGACAGGAAATAGAGCACCCAGCGCGGTGTTCTAGTCCCGCGCATTTCCGGCACCAGCGCCACCACCATCGGCGCCAGCCGGATGGACGACAGTGCCACGGCAAAGGCGGCAGCCGGCAGCGATGTCCCCGACAGGATGGCGCCGACGAGCACCACCTTGGCCGGCAATGCCCAGACCATTCCGACCATGAATACCGTCTGCACCAGCGTCAGCCCCGCCTCCTTGGCAAGGCCGGCAAAGCCGATGAAGGCGCTGGCGAGAATAAGCCCGGGAACGGAGAATGCGGCCCGGACACCACGCAGGTACCAGAGGCGGCGTATCGAAAAATCCGGATCGGGGGATGCATCGTCAGTGGGCATTGACGATGCGGATAGCATGGCAATCCGGCCAAGTCAGTCCCCGCGGCGACCAGATGCATCTCTGGAGCCGCCGGACCGGGATAGCGATCCGGCGGACGCGCGCATGCTCCTTAACCATTTAGCCACCGGCGAATGTGTAGCTAACCTCCATACAGGCGTGGGGAATTGCCGGACCATGACGGGTGCACTTCTGCTCATACTGCAGGCGGTCATTTACTTCGTCACCATGGCCGCGGTGTTCCGTTCCCGGCACCAATTCGGCATCGGCATCTTTGTCTGCGTTCTGGGGGTGATGCACTTCCTCGAGACCTATCTCGCTGCAGTCTTTTTCGTCCAACTGCCGTTCGGGCTGATTTCGCCGGGCTCCACGGTGATGTTTTCCGGCAAGCTGATGATTTTCCTGCTGCTCTACATCAAGGAGGACGCAGAAACCGTACGGCAACCCATCTATGGGCTGCTCGTCGGCAACTGTCTGATGGTGGTCCTGGCGCTGATCCTGCGGCTCTACAGCAGCGTCGCCGAGCTTCCGGGGTACCGGCCCAACCTCACCTTCCTCGACGACATGGGGATCCTGATGATCTGGGGCACGGCGCTGCTGTTCTTCGACAGCATCGCCCTCATCCTGATCTACGAAAAGCTCGGCCAGCGCATCGCCAACACGCTGCTCAAGCGTATCTTCCTCAGCGCAGCGATCGTGCTCACCTTCGACCAGCTGATGTTCTTCATTGGGCTGCACCTGGTCTCCGGCGTGCCGATCAGCGCGCTGTATGGCGGCTGGATCGCCAAGATGGCAGCTGCAGCACTCTACAGCGCGCTGCTCGTCGGCTATCTCCGCTATGTCGAGACCAACAAGCCCACATTGGCCGGGCCCGAACCCCTGCTCCAGGTCTTCGACCGGCTTACATTCCGCCACCGCTACGAGGACCTGCTGCAGAAGACCGGCAAGGACATGCTGACCGGCACCAGCGACCGTGGGCAGTTCGAAGCCGTCGCCCAGTCGCTGATCGATCAGGCCCTGGCCGACCGCAAGCCTGTCAGCCTTTTGATGATCGACATCGATCATTTCAAGAACATCAACGACCAGCACGGGCATGTGACGGGCGACAACGTGCTGAAGGATGTCGCCCGCTCGCTGGGAAGCTCGCTGCGCAGCGGCGACAGGCTGTTCCGCTACGGCGGCGAGGAATTCGTCGCCATCTGCCACGATCTGGACAGAGCTGATGCGGCAACCCTCGCCGAGCGCCTGCGCGCTAATGTCGAGGCCACCACCTTTGTCGAGCCTGGCGTGCGCGCCACCGTCAGCATCGGCGTAACCACAGCAGATGCCGGACCGGTTTCGACGGAGCAGATGATCAGGGATGCCGACGCGCGCCTCTACAGCGCCAAGAGACTGGGACGAAACCGCGTGGAAAGCGCGCCTGTCGCCTGATAAGAAAGAAGCCCCGTTTCCGGGGCTTCTTCGTTTGTAATCAACCCTTTCGGGGCAGTTGTGGAACCAGGCTGCGCTTGCCGCCATCCTTGCCCTTGGGGTCGGACTTCGTCTTTGCCGCCAGGGCCTTCTTGGCCACCGGCTTCTTGGCCGCCGCCTTCTTGAGCTTCGGACGATCGGCCGGCTCTTCCTTCTTGGGTTTGACCGGCAGTTCATCGGCCAGCGTCTCGAGCTTCAGGCCGGTCTCGCCGGTATCCTTCTTCTCGACGGTGACGCGCACCGTGCCACCCTTGCGAAGCTTGCCGAACAGAACCTCGTCGGCCAGCGGCTTCTTGATGTGCTCCTGGATGACACGGCCGAGCGGACGCGCGCCCATGCGCTCGTCGTAACCCTTCTCGGCAAGCCAGGCGACCGCTTCTTCCGACAGGTCGAAGGTGACGCCACGCTCGGAGAGCTGGGTTTCCAGCTGCATGACGAACTTCTGCACGACCTGATGCACCACCGGCACCGGCAGCGAGCCGAATGGGATGATGGCATCGAGACGGTTGCGGAACTCCGGCGAGAACAGCCGATTGATCGCTTCCATGTCGTCGCCTTCGCGCTTGGACGAGCCGAAGCCGATGGCCGCCCTTGCCATGTCGGAGGCACCCGCATTCGTGGTCATGATCAGGATCACGTTGCGGAAGTCGATCTGCTTGCCGTTGTGGTCGGTCAGCTTGCCGTGGTCCATGACCTGCAACAGGATGTTGAACAGGTCCGGATGGGCCTTCTCGACCTCGTCGAGCAGCAGCACGCAGTGCGGATGCTGATCGACACCGTCGGTCAGGAGGCCGCCCTGGTCGAAGCCGACATATCCGGGAGGCGCGCCGATCAGGCGGCTGACCGTGTGGCGCTCCATGTATTCCGACATGTCGAAGCGGATCAGCTCGACGCCGAGCGACAACGCGAGCTGCTTTGCCACCTCGGTCTTGCCGACGCCGGTCGGGCCGGAGAACAGGTAGGAGCCGATCGGCTTCTCCGGTTCGCGCAGGCCGGCACGCGCCAGCTTGATCGCCGAGGCGAGTGCCGTGATCGCCGTATCCTGGCCATAAACGACACGCTTGAGCTCGATCTCGAGGCCGGCCAGCACCTTCTCGTCGTCGGCCGACACCGTCTTCGGCGGGATGCGCGCCATAGTGGCGATCGTCGCCTCGATCTCCCTGATGCCGATGGTCTTCTTGCGCTTGTTTTCGGGCAGCAGCATCTGCGAAGCGCCGGTCTCGTCGATCACGTCGATCGCCTTGTCCGGCAGCTTGCGGTCGTTGATGTAGCGCGCCGAGAGCTCCACCGCGGCCTTGATCGCCTCGTTGGTGAACTTCACCTTGTGGAAGTCCTCATAATAGGGCTTGAGGCCCTTCATGATCTCGATGGCGTCGTCGACCGTCGGCTCGTTGACGTCGATCTTCTGGAAGCGACGGACGAGCGCCCGGTCCTTCTCGAAGAACTGGCGGAACTCCTTGTAGGTGGTCGAGCCGATGCAGCGGATCGCACCCGACGACAGCGCCGGCTTGAGCAGGTTGGAGGCGTCCATCGCACCGCCGGAAGTCGCGCCAGCGCCGATCACCGTGTGGATCTCGTCGATGAACAGCACCGCACCAGGATATTCCTCGAGCTCCTTGACGACCTGCTTCAGCCGTTCCTCGAAGTCGCCGCGATAGCGCGTTCCGGCCAAAAGCGTGCCCATGTCGAGCGCGAAGATGGTGGCATCCTCGAGGACCTCGGGCACATCGCCTTCGACGATGCGCTTGGCCAGGCCCTCTGCGATCGCCGTCTTGCCTACGCCAGGGTCGCCGACATAGAGCGGATTGTTCTTCGAACGGCGGCACAGCACCTGGATGGTGCGGTTGATTTCCGACTCGCGGCCGATCAGCGGATCGATCTTACCGGCGCGTGCCTTGGTGTTGAGGTTGACGCAATAGGCCGTCAAGGCGTCCTGCTGCTTCTTGCCCTTGCCGGTCTCCTCGCCTGCCTCGCCGTTCGAGCCATGCTGCTCCTCGTCCGCTCCGCGCGGCGCGCGGGTTTCGGTGGCGCCGGGACGCTTGGCGATACCGTGCGAGATGTAGTTGACCGCGTCGTAACGGGTCATCTGCTGTTCCTGCAGGAAATAGGCGGCATGGCTCTCGCGCTCGGCGAAGATCGCGACGAGCACGTTGGCGCCGGACACCTCTTCGCGGCCGGACGACTGCACGTGGATCACCGCGCGCTGGATGACGCGCTGGAAGCCGGCGGTCGGCTTGGAATCCTCGTCGTAGCCGGTGACGAGATTGTCCAGCTCGGTATCGATATAGGTAAGTACGGTCTGCTTGAGCTCGTCGAGGTCGACGTTGCAGGCGCGCATGACGGCGGCTGCTTCGGCGTCGTCGATAAGTGCGAGCAGCAGATGCTCGAGCGTTGCATATTCGTGGTGCCGCTCATTGGCGAGCGTTAGCGCCTGGTGCAGCGCCTTTTCGAGGCCTTGGGAGAAAGCCGGCATTCAATACCTCACTTCTTCTCCATCACGCATTGCAGCGGATGCTGATTCTGTCTGGCGAAGTCCATGACCTGGGACACTTTGGTCTCGGCCACTTCGAACGTGTAGATCCCGCATTCGCCGACGCCATGGTTATGGACATGCAACATGATACGGGTAGCGGCCTCCCTGTCCTTCTGGAAAAAGCGTTCGAGCACATGCACGACGAATTCCATCGGGGTGTAGTCGTCGTTGAGGATAAGCACGCGATAGAGGCTCGGCCGTTTGGTCTTGGTCTTCGTACGGGTGATGACAGCCGTGCCTCGGCCTGGACCGTTGCCTCCCTCGTCACCGTTCTGCATCCGCGCCACGTCGAGCTTCGTGGCATCCAAGCCAATCGTCAATCTGATCCTGCCCTTCATCAATTCCGACACACTTCGTCATGTAGGTGTCACGGCGAGGATTTTAAGCCCTTCTGACGTGCTGACAATATGGCGACAGCGGCTAGCGGGCCCGAATTGCCAGAAACGTGAATTGCCGGCACAAAAGACAAACAAAAAACCCGGCTGCGCGGACGCAACCGGGTCTAGTCGGGCGGATCTTTCGACCTGCCTACCTGAAATCAGGTGTCAGCCTGTCACTTCGCCTTGGCGACGAGCGACTCAAACGGCTTGTAGGCGTCCTTGGCCAGCTCGGCATAGAGCTCGCCAAGCTTGGTCGCTTCAGCCACGAAGCCTTCATAGGCCTGCTTGGCATAGTCGGTCTGGATCTCGACGGCCTTCTCGATCGACTTCACGCCGAGCAGCTTTTCGAAGGTAGCCGCACCGGCCTCGAAGCTCTTCTTAGTGTAGTCGGTCGACTCGGTGGCGATCGCCTGCGCGCCCTTGGAGAGCGAAGCAAAGCTCTTCAGGCCGGTGTCGACGAATTCCTTGCCGTATTTGCTGAAATCTTCATAGGTCTGGGTCATCGCTACATCCTTTCGGGTTGGGAGCGCTGCGCTATGCGATTGTGCGATGCAGCCTAGATATTGTGCAGCGCACAATATGTCAACTGACCCGACGTCATTTCTACGGCGCGCTGCACCGACCTGATTTCCTAAAACTAGACTAAAGCCCGATCAAAAGTGTGAACGAGCCGGTTACCATAAACGGATTGGTAACGCTGTAGCCCTACGTTGCGTCGATACGGGGAGGAACCTTTGCCGCCCTAATGCAACAATAATTCAAGGGTGTAACAGTGCGTCAAGCGTTGCCGGGCAAAGTCAAAAAGACAGCCTTCTCCTTAAAATCATTCGTGGTTTTCACCATCGCGGCGGCCATCGGCCTGAGTTCGGCGGCGCCAGCCTCCGCTGCAAAAGACAGTCGCTACGCGGCGATCGTCATCGATGCGAACACCGGCGAGACGCTCCACTCGTCGAGCGCGGATTCGCGCCGTTATCCTGCGTCGCTGACCAAGATGATGACGCTCTACCTGACCTTCGAGGCCCTTTCGAAAGGCCGTATCAAGAAGGACAGCAAGGTCGTGTTCTCAAAGAACGCCGCAGCCGAGCCGCCGACCAAGATCGGCGTCAAGGCAGGCGGTTCCATTACCGTCGAAGCGGCCATCCTGTCGCTGATCACGCGCTCGGCCAATGACGCCTCGACCGCGCTTGGCGAGATGATCGGCGGCTCCGAGGAGAATTTCGCGCGGATGATGACCGCCAAGGCACGCAGCCTCGGCATGAAGGGCACCGTTTTCCGCAACGCCAACGGCTTGCCAAACACCGCGCAGTTCACCACCGCGCGCGACATGGCCAAGCTCGGCATCGCGCTGCGCGAGCATTATCCGCAGTACTACGGCTACTTCTCGACCCGCAGCTTCGCCTTCGGTCGCCAGCGCATTGCCAACCACAATCGGCTTCTCGGCCGCGTGAAGGGCGTCGATGGCATCAAGACAGGCTACACCCGCGCGTCCGGCTTCAACCTCGTTTCGTCGGTCCAGGACGGCAATCGCAGCCTGGTGGCCGTGGTTCTCGGCGGCACCAGCGGTGCCAGCCGCGACAACAAGATGGCGGAACTGATCAAGACCTACATGCCGCAGGCCTCCAGGCGCGGCGGTGGCGACCTGATCGCCAAGACCGACACTCCAATGCCGGAAGTGAAGACGGCCAGTGTCGCATTGCCCAAGCGCAACGTACCGACGCCCGATACCCGTCCCATGGCCGAACAGGTCGAAGTCGCGGAAGCCATCTCCGACGATGAAATGGCAGTCGAGGAAGAAGTCGTGACAGCCGCGGTGCCTGCCCCCAAGCCGACCATCGGACTCGCCAGCAAGCCCAAGATCGCCATGGCCTCGGCCGAGCGCTTCGGCGCCAACATTCCTTTCCAGATCCGCAAGCCGAAGGACCGCGCCCCGGCAGCGGAAGCTGTCGAGCAGGCCTATGCCGAGCCGGCCCCTGCCGTGGCGGCACTGGACCAGATGAAGACCGCGTCGATTCCATCCGGCTGGGCCATCCAGGTTGCCTCCTCCCCGAGCGACGGCGAAGCGCGCGCAATCCTCGACAAGACCGCCAAGCGGGTGCCGCAGGTTCTCGCCGACGCATCCGCCTATACCGTGCCCTTCGAAAAGGGCGGCGTGACCTACTTCCGTGCCCGCTTTGCCGGCTTCGAATCCAAGGATTCCGCCTGGAACGCCTGCAACGCGCTGAAGAAGAAGAAGATCGCCTGCTACGCCGTCGCGCAGTAGGCGCCCTGCCAACCTCCTGGAAAAGTTGTGTGTCGAAGGAGAGTTAGTGATGATCGGAGAGAAGGACGTCCTTGGCTTCGTTGATCCTCGCCGCGAGGAACGACGAGCCACCCAGGTCGGGATGCAAGCGCTGAATCAGTCGTCGATGCGCCTTGCGGACATCCGCCGCGGCGGCCCCCGCTTCAAGACCAAGGACCTTGTAGGCCTCCTCCTTAGTCATGGCGCCAGAACCTGGCGGAACACGCAGCCCGTCGTCACCGTCAGGCTTCGCGTCTTCGCGCCAGGCGGGAAACCTGCCGTCAAGGTAGGTCTCAAGTAGCTGGAGGCTTTCCGGATCCCCGGAAAGCTCCCTGCAAAGCGCCTTGAGTTCGACGAGGCCTAGCGAAGACAGCGATTTGCCCTCTTCGCGGCCGGCCAACACGACGCCCTGCAAGCCGCCGGTGTCGTGGTCCAGCTCCATTTCGAGAGCTGCCGTACGCACGGTCGAGCGCCGCCCCGGCGTCTTGCCGGCTGAACGCCCCCGGCCCCCCGCTGCATACCAGGCCAGGGCCGCCGAGATCAGCCCGCCACCGATAGCCGCTCGCCCGAGCAGCAGCAGCACCACGCCGACGAGCCCCAGCACGAGCGGCCCTGCCAGCTTCAGCACCCGCGCGAGTTGGCTGGCGTCGGCACGCAGGAAAGCAGTGGTCACAAGGCCGGCAAAAATCAGGATGGCTGCGATTACGGCAAAGACTGTCATGGTGCCTTGCCGCTCCTCAAATGCTCGATCATCAGTATGTCCTCGGGGCGCCCCCTCGCCTCGAGCGCCTTGATTCCACCGGTAGCAAAGACAGCCACGGCCGACAGCAGTTTCAACAAGGTCGCAGCCGCCTTGCTGTCGAATCGGAACCACGCCCCCTTGGAAAGCCGGGCAATCTCCTTGAAGGCGCGCTCAGCCTCGGCGTCGTGCCCCTCCTGGAAGACAAAGGCCGGCACACCGTGCAGGCCCAGCCGTCCGGCCTTCTCGGCCAGTTCGTCGATGTTTTCTTCCATCGCATCGCCGATATAGACCAGCGCATCGACCTTGACGGTGGAGGTTTCCTTGAGCGCATGGGCAAGCACCTTGCCCACCTGTGTCTGGCCGCTGCGGCACTGGATCGAGGTCATGAGGTTCTTGAGGGAGCCCGTCTCCGCCACGAATTTCGACGCCCGGCATTCACCCAACCCGCGAAAGTAGACCAGCTGCACGTTCAGCCTGCCGGTCTTGCCGACGGCATCGAACATCTGGCCCTGAAGCTCGCAGGCGAGGTCCCAGGTCGGTTGCCGGCTCATCGTCGCGTCGAGCGCCAGGATAAGCCGGCCGCCAGCCTTGCCCGGAGCAAGCGCGCGCGCCTGGCGAACAAACGCGTCGATGGCTGCAGCATCCGAACGGCGCTCTGCCGGTGGACGATTGGCGGACGTAACCGGGGGCTTGTTTTCGTCGCTCATTTGCAAAGAAGATGTGGCGGCGCGCGATTGCTTGCAAGCCCGTCGTTGCGAGATGCCGTGCCTGAGCTAAAGCAGGCCGAGTTCCGCCAGCTCCAGGCGCAGCTTTGGCGGCATTTCGGCGAGCGCGGCATTGCCCTGGCCAAGATCCACCGGCGCATCGGCTAGCTTGAGGTAGCGCCAGCCCTGGAACGCGCGGCGCGGCTGCCAGTCGGTACGCACGACGGTCGGCTCAAGGATGAGGTGGCAGCGGCCAATGCCCTCGGAATCGGTGAAGGGGCGGATCTCGAGCAGGCGCTGGCGGCACTGTACGTTGCCCTTGATGACCCAGTACAGCGATCCGCCTTGGGTGAGTTCGGCGGCGCGCGTCGGCACCATGCGGGTGGTGTGGAACTGCTCGACCGGTTCGCCGGCGCGGCGGCGCTCATCGAGGCGGAAGGCGATCCATTCTTCGAGGTCCTCGACGCTGTCGCAGCCGACGCAGAGCTTGATCAGGTTCAGTGACATGGCTCGAAAACTAGCGGCTCCAGCCGGCGCATTCAACGCCGGCTACGGTTTTGCACAGGCGGAACCGTCAGGCGGCGTCAGCGGCACGTTCAATTGCCTCGGCAACCCACTCGTTCAAGCTCTTGTTCTCTGCGGCAGCCGCCACCACTGCTGCCTCATGCATCTTGGGGTCGAGACGGACATTGAACCGGCCCGAAAACTCGCGGAATGGCTCTATACCTTTCTCGCGGCACATCTCCAGGAACACCTCCAGAGACTTCCGTCCCTCCAATTCAAGCTGTTCAACGCTGCCGGCATAGAAGTCGGCGCCACCTGACAACCCCAGAAACTCCCCCCGGATCATGCCGATCTCGGGATCGAACGACAGCACGGCCTTGTGACCGTCGATCTCCAGGACATTCTTCATGGCTTCACTCCATGGCTCTCAAGCCATTTCCTGATACTGGCGAGAGCACCCTTATCCGTGTCGGGCGTCGGGTGCGGGCGGTGAAATACTCGCACCTCGCCAAACAGGAAAACGCCGACGCGCGAACCTTCTCGTTCACTTACTTCGGCACCAAGGGCGACAAAGAGCGCTTCGACGTCGGACCACCTCACCGACCCGCTGACGGGCCGTGCAAATACCTGCTCCAACGTTGCTTGATGCCGCCGCTTCAACGCCATGGCGAATAGTACCAAAAACCAGTACCGGATGCAAATTTTGGTACTAGTTGGCGGTCAGCACTCGACGACGTTGACTGCGAGACCGCCGAGGCTGGTTTCCTTGTACTTTTCGCTCATGTCCATGCCGGTCTGGCGCATCGTCTCGATGGCAGCATCCAGCGGCACGAAGTGCTTGCCGTCGCCCTTGATGGCGAGCGACGCTGCCGTGACCGCCTTGACCGCGCCAAGCGCGTTGCGCTCGATGCACGGTACCTGGACGAGGCCGCCAACCGGGTCGCAGGTCATGCCAAGATGGTGCTCGAGCGCGATTTCGGCAGCGTTCTCCACTTGCTCCGGTGTTCCACCCATGACGGCGCACAGACCTGCCGCGGCCATCGCCGAAGCCGAGCCCACCTCGCCCTGGCATCCGACTTCGGCGCCGGAGATCGAAGCATTGGTCTTGATGATGCCGCCGACGGCAGCCGCAGTCAGCAGGAAGTCGCGGATGCTATCCTTGTCGGCCTCGACATGGAAATGCAGCCAGTAGCGCAGCACGGCGGGCAAGGTGCCTGCAGCACCATTGGTAGGTGCCGTGACGACGCGACCACCGGCGGCGTTCTCCTCGTTGACGGCCATGGCGTAGATCGACAGCCAGTCGTTGGCGAGCAGCGGATTGGGCCGGTTCTGGCTCCACTGCTCCTGCAGCTTCTCGTGTAGCTGGCGGGCGCGGCGGCGGACTTTCAGCCCGCCGGGCATGATGCCGTCCTGCGACAGGCCCCGGTCGATGCAGCGGCTCATCGCGTCCCAGACCGCATCCAGGCCGGCGTCAAGGTCGGCGCGCGCCATATGGGTTTCTTCATTGGCCCGCTTCATCTCGGCGATGGAAAGCCCGCTGCGCGACGCCATGGCCAGCATGTCGACGGCATTGGCAAATGGATAAGGCACGCGCTTGCCCGCAGCGGGAGCCGCGGTCTTGGCCTTCATGCGCTGCAGTTCTTCCTCGGAGACGACGAAGCCGCCGCCGATCGAGTAGTAGATGCGCTTGAGCAGCAGCCGGTCGCCGCCATCATAGGCATAGAAGGCCATTCCGTTGGCATGGCCGAGCAGCGGCGTCTTCTTGTCGAGCACGAGGTCGACGGCCGGGTCGAAGCGATAGGACGGATGTCCGGGCGGCGAGACCCGCTTGTCGCCAGTAATCTGCTCGACGATGGCGTCGGTCTGATCGGGATCCACCGTGACGGGCGTCAGGCCGAAAAGGCCCAGCATGACGGCGCGGTCGGTGCCATGGCCGACGCCGGTATAGGCCAGCGAGCCATGCAGGCTCGCACCGACGCGGTCGACCTTGGCGCCTGCCGGGCGCGGCCAGTCGCCACTCAAAATCTCATCAAGGAAGCGCGCTGCGGCCGTCATCGGCCCCATCGTGTGCGAACTCGACGGACCAATGCCGATCTTGAACAGGTCGAATACCGAAAGAAACAAATCTCACTCCCTGCGACGGCGGCTTCAGTCGCATATGTATACGATCATTCCGCCCTTTTCACGTGCTGAGCTAGGCGCGATCCGACGCTGCGTGCTCAGCGCGCGACATTTGGAAAATCGATGAGCTTTACGCAAGGCCCTAACGCAAAAAGCGCGGCCAGGCCGCGCTTTTTGTATCCAATCCTGAGGGTAAGAGATCAGCCGCCTGCCACGACTGCCGCCTTTTCGGCGCCGCCGCTGACAAGCCAGGCAAGAAGGAGAAAAACCGCAAAGCCAACCACTGCCTTGGCCGTAAGGCCCCAGCAGGATTTCTGAACGCCGTCATCCATGATGTATCGCAAGACCCTTTTCGTTCGGCGAGCAGGCGGTGCTTCCCGCCATTCCAGCTCGTCCCGAGTGGGACTGCTGGATACGACTTTGCCGGCATGTTCGCAACTGCAAAAAATGGCCAAAGCGTGGCGATATGTGCATGGCAGCCATGCACATATCAATCCAATTTTAATTAAATCAGTTACTTATGCCAAATTGGCCGTTCACGGATCTTAAACACCTGTGACGACACCACGGCGAACGGGCGCACTCGAATTCCGGCTAACGGCCATGCTAGTTTGAGACCAATGATCGGCGATTCCTTCTCCATGACCGGCCCTCTGAGCGGTCTCGACATTGCGGCACTGGCGTTCTTCCTCGCCGGCTGGATCTTCCATGCGCTTGGCGCCGAGGGGCATATCGTCAGGCGCCTGTCGCTGACGCGGGCGATGAACGCGCAGCGCGCCGCCTGGATGGCGACGATGGCCCGGCGCGAGGTCAGGATCGTCGACACCTCGATCATGAACGGGTTGCAGCAGGGCACCGCCTTTTTTGCCTCGAGCTCGCTGATCGCCGTCGGCGGCTGCTTCGCCCTGCTCGGCGCCTCCGACCGCGTGCTGGCCATATTGAGCGACGTGCCCCTGGCAGGCGCCACCGCGCGTCCGCTGTTCGAGATCAAGGTCATCGGCCTGATCATCATCCTGGCCTATTCGTTCTTCAAGTTCGGCTGGGCTTACAGGCTGTTCAACTACTGCTCGATTCTGATTGGCGCGGTGCCCCAACTCGGCTCCCGCAGCGAGCCTGATGCCGCCATCGAAACCGCGGTATTGCGGGCGACGCGCATGAACCAGCTGGCCGGCAAGCATTTCAACGCCGGCCTGCGCGGGGTTTTCTTCTCGATCGGCTATCTCGGCTGGTTCATCGACCCGCGCGTCTTTTTCCTCACCACGGTCATCCTGCTGGGCGTGCTGATACGGCGCCAGTTCTTCTCAGAGGCGCGCAAGGCGGTGCTGGTTCAAGACTCCGGGCCGGGCAACGGGCTGTCGATCCGGCCGGACAGCCAATAGGCCACAAGCCCGACCCACTCGCGCACGGCCATCGTCGTGTTCTGCAACGAATCGGCGGGATTGTCGGTAAACAGGCCGATGCCCTCCTCGCCCGACGTGCGATAGTCGACCGGCCATGCAACGACAGCAAATCCCGCCTTGGCAAACAGCGCCATCGACCGCGGCATGTGGAATGCCGATGTAACCAGCAGCCAGGTTTCGCCAGGTTTGGGCGTGACCAGTTCTTTCGAGAACAGCGCATTCTCGTAAGTGTTGCGCGAACGGTTCTCCAGGATCAGCCGATCGAGCGATACACCGAGCGCCTCGAGTAGGCGCGGTGCCGTGTCAGCGTCGCCCTCGCCCTCCAGCATCAGCGCGCCGCTGCCACCGGATACAACAACCCTGGCGTCGGGATAGCGACGGGCCAGTATGGCGGTCTCGACGAAGCGGTCACCGCCGCTGTTGAGTTCGTAGCCGCCGCGCGCCAGGTTGATCGCCCCCTCGAAACCACCGCCGAGCACGACGATACCGTCAACCTTTCCGGGTGCCGGCGGGTGCGGAAATCTCTCTTCGAGCGGGTTGAGCATCAGCGCGCCAAACGACGTCCAGGCAGCTGTCGCAAGGACCAGCGTGGCCAGCAGCGCCGCAGCGCGGAACAGGCGCCGCCGCCCGAAGAAGCTAGCGACCAGCCCGGCCAACAGCAGAAGAATCGCAAAATTGAGCGGTTGGGCGAAGAACCAGAAGACCTTGGAAAGATAGAAAAACAAACCGGATTGCCGCCTGTGTTGTGAGTCTCGACGGCAAATTTATTACATCGCGAGTTCGTAAAGCACGACCCCGGTCCTGGACGACTTCAACTGCGTCACGTGTCCTGCCTGCGCCAGGGCCGCAAGCAGTTCCCTTACCCTCACCTTGCTCATGCCGGTCTCCTTGGAGATTCCGGTGATCGTGCGGCGCCGGTAGGCCATGTTGTTGAGGGACACCACGACCTGCTTTTCGTCCGCGGACATCGGCGGCAGGTCCGCCGGCGGCTTGACGGCCTGGATCTTCGCACCCGGCACGCCCTGGTCGCCGGCCTCGATCTGCTCGGAGATCAGTTCCAGATTGCTATCGGCCTTTTCGTTGACCTTCTCGATCTTCGATTCATTCTTCTTGGCGAGGTTCAGCGCCTTTTGCGCCAGGCTCTCGATGAAATTGGGGGCAGTTGCTCCGGCCAGGACGCAAAAGCCGGCGACGATGAGAATCTTGCTGGCGACCGATGAAAACGACTGCGCCGCCAGGATGTCGGTCATGATGTTGTTGTTGGCGATCGACAGGAACAGCGGAACTACGAGCGCTGCCGCCGCCCCGAGGACCAGCACGGACCAGACGGTGTTGAGATCCCAGGGTCGCGCAGGGACTTCAGTTTCCTTCGCCGTCTCGAAATTGACGGCGTACCGGGCGCAGCATCCCAGCCAGCCGGACGCGAGCATCGCAATGACCAAACTGAAGAGCATCGCCACCCTCCCGAAATGCCATCAGCATATCGGAAGTTGTGCAAAATTCAACGATCTACTTTCGGTTGAATTGCCATAGGGACGGTCGTTTCGACCGTCCCTATGTGCCTACCACCACTTTTCCGGCTGGAAGCGGCCCGCCGCCTGCTCGATGACATGCGCGGTCTGGAACAGCGTTTCCTCGTCGAACGGCCGGCCGATGAGTTGCAGTCCGAGCGGCAGGCCATGGCCGTCAAGCCCGGCAGGTACGGCGATGCCCGGCAGGCCGGCCATGTTGACCGTCACCGTGAAGATGTCGTTGAGGTACATCTTGACCGGATCTGCGGCCATGTCCTGGTCGGCGATACCGAAGGCGGCCGAAGGCGTTGCCGGCGTCAGGATGACGTCGACGCCGGCGGCGAAGGCCAGCTCGAAGTCGCGCTTGATCAGCGTGCGCACCTTCTGCGCCTGCAGGTAATAGGCGTCGTAGTAGCCGGCCGACAGCACGTAGGTACCGATCATGATGCGGCGCTTGACCTCACGACCGAAACCGGCGGCGCGGGTGTTTTCGTACATCTCGATGATGTCCTTGCCCGGCACGCGCAAGCCGTAGCGGACGCCGTCGTAGCGGGCGAGATTCGAAGACGCCTCGGCGGGTGCCACGATGTAATAGGCAGGCAGTGCGTATTTGGTGTGCGGCAGCGAGATGTCGACGATCTCGGCGCCCGCGTCCTTGAGCCAGGCAATACCCTTCTGCCACAGCGCCTCGATGTCGTCGGGCATGCCGTCGACGCGGTATTCCCTGGGAATGCCGATCTTCATGCCCTTGACCGACTTGCCGATCGCCGCCTCGTAGTCCGGCACCGGCAGATCGACGGAGGTGGTGTCCTTGGCATCGACCGACGCCATCGACTTGAGCAGGATCGCGGCATCGCGCACGTCACGGGCGATCGGGCCGGCCTGGTCGAGCGACGAAGCGAAGGCAACCGTGCCCCAGCGCGAAACGCGGCCATAGGTCGGCTTGATGCCGACTGTGCCGGTGAAGGCGGCAGGCTGGCGGATCGAACCGCCGGTGTCGGTGGCAGTTGCGCCGGCACACAGGAAGGCCGAGACGGCCGCGGCTGAACCGCCTGAAGAACCGCCAGGCACCAGCTGCATGTTGTCGTAGCTGCGGCTCTCCTCGACGCCGCCGGGCCGCACGAAACCGCTGCCGCCGTCATGGAAGGTCGGCTTGACCGTGGTCTGCACGCGCGAGCGCCGCCACGGGTTGACCACCGGGCCGTAATAGGACGTCTCGTTCGACGAGCCCATGGCGAATTCGTCCATGTTGAGCTTGCCGAGCATCACCGCGCCATCGGCCCAGAGATTGGCCGTCACGGTCGATTCGTAGCGTGGCTCGAAACCGTCGAGCACATGGCTGCAGGCCTGGGTGTGCACGCCTTCGGTAGCGAACAGGTCCTTGATGCCAAGTGGAATGCCTTCGAGCGCCCCGCCCTCGCCCTTGGCGAGCTTTGCGTCGGAAGCCTTGGCCATCTCGCGCGCCTTGTCGGGCGTGGTGGCGACATAGGCGTTGAAGGTCGGATTGGCTTGCTCGATGGCCGAGACATAGGCGTTGGTCAGCTCGGAGGCGGTGATCTCCTTGCCGCGCAGCTTTTCGCGCGCTTCGGCAATCGTCAGTCGGGTCAGGTCGGTCATGGCGAAATCACTTCGGGTCAGGCAGCCGAAAGCTGCTTTTGATGGAATGCGGAACGGGCGGCCAAGGCCTATTCCACCACTTTCGGCACGAGGAAGAAATTCTCGTCGGTGGCCGGCGCATTAGCGACGATGTCGGCTGCCTTGCCGCCGTCGGTGACGGCGTCGACGCGCTTCTTCATCTCCATCGGCGTGACCGACGTCATCGGCTCCACGCCCGAGACATCGACCTCGTTGAGTTGCTCGACAAAGCCGAGGATTGCGTTCAATTCGCCGGTCATGCGCTGGGCGTCGTCTTCGCTCACCGCGATGCGGGCGAGATGCGCGACGCGCTTGACTGTCTTGAGATCAACGGACATCGAAAAAACTCCGGAAAGCCGGGAAAATGGTCAGGTCGGGCTATAACGGCGCCGCGCGCGCGGCGCAACATCGATGATCGGGCTCACGGCATGGTGACGCCGTCGCACAGATAGTAGGTGCCGGCATTGTTGGTCTGGCCGCCCTCGGCATCGACTGTGCGGACAGAGACGAGATCGAGTTGCGTCGGGCTCAATTCGAGGATGGAAAGCGTGTCGGGGAACAGGTGGCCGGGCTCCTGGCAGAGAGCCGTCACGGCCCATGCCGGCGCACGCGTAGCCCGCGTGACGTTGAGGAATTCGCAATTGTACTCGACGCTTTCGATTCCGCTCGCGGACAGGACCAGGCCTCCGGCGTCGACCACCGTCTGAAGCGTATCCTTCTTGGCCTGGGCGCAGAGTTCTTCGGACTGGAGATAGACGCCCTTGATAAAGTCCTCAGCCGATGCCTCGCAAACGCCGAGCCAGAGCAGGGAAACCGTCGCCAAATTTCTCCAGTTCATCATCGCTCACCCCAATCGCACAGATCGCACCCGATCAAATGTCTATGGCTACGCCCACTTTCGGCAGCATCACTTCGACGCCCGAGCCTTCGAGGCCATCGACGAAGCTTTCTGCCGTCTGGTCGATGATCGGGAAGGTAGCGAAGTGGCATGGCACCACCGTCTCGAACTTGAAGAAGCGCCGGCAGGCGAGAGCCGCCACCGCACCGCCCATGGTGAAGCGGTCGCCGACAGGCACCAAGCCGATAGCCGGCTCGTGCAGCTCGTTGATCAAGGCCATGTCGGAGAAGATGTCGGTATCGCCCATGTGGTAGAGCGTACGCTCGTCGGCGAAATGCAACACCAGCCCGCCGGGATTGCCGAGATAGGTATTGGTGCCGCCAGGCCCGCCCGCGGAAGACGAATGCAGCGCAGTAACGAAGGTGGTGGTAAAGCCGCCGCAATCGACGGTACCGCCGATGTTGCCGGGATTGATCACCTTGTCGCTGACGCCCTGGCCCACCAGAAACATGCAGATCTCGAAATTGGCGACGAGCATGGCGCCCGTCTTTTTCAGGATGGCGGCGGCGTCGCCGATATGATCGTCATGCCCATGGGTCAGGAGCACATGGGTGACGCCTTCCGCCGCCGCTTCCCACGACTTGCCCCAGGAGGGATTGCCGCTCAGGAACGGGTCGATCAGGATCGTGGCGCCTGCCACTTCGATGCGGAATGCCGAATGTCCATACCAGGTCAGTTTCATCGTTTCGGCATTCCTCGCAATTTCGTTGGCCAAAGGATAGAACGCACCAAGCTCCTTTCAAAGGGGCCGATACGCAAATTCAAGGTGTTAGCACTTCCACCGGATGCGCACCTCAAGTCATAAGGAAAGCCGCTTGGCCATCGCTACGATTGAACAACTGCCTGAGCTGCTGGCCGGTGGCAAGACGCTGGCCGGCCTCGATCTCGGCGACAAGACGATCGGCGTTGCCGTGTCCGATCGCGGCCTGTCGTTCTCGCATCCGCGCCCGGTGATCATCCGCAAGAAGTTCACGCTCGATCTCGCAGCCCTGCTTGCCATGCTGGCCAAGGAAAATACCGGCGCGATCGTGATTGGCCTACCCATCAACATGGACGGTTCCGAGGGCCCGCGCGCCCAGAAATCGCGTGCCTTCGTGCGCAATGCGGCCAACCTGACCGAATTGCCCTTCATTTTCTGGGACGAGCGGCTGTCGACGGTGGCAGCGGAACGCGCACTGATCGAGATGGACGTGTCGCGCAAGAAGCGCGAAGGACGCATCGATTCGGCCGCCGCTGCCTTTATCCTGCAAGGCGTATTGGACAGGCTTCAGACGCTGGGCGCCGATTCCGCGGAAGAATAGCGCGCCCGCAGCACTCTCACTCTTTCAGCGATCTGCTTGCGGCGACGGAACGCCCAGATCGCCAGAATGACCAACGTATCGAAGAAGAAGGCCTTGGCCATCAACCACGGGATCGTCGCGGGATCGATACCGAGTATTTCGCCATAGAGCTCGAAGATGGCAAGGTTGAACCGGCGCGACAGCATCCAGTAGCCGAAATGCATGTCGTAGATCGACAGGAGGTACCAGCCCCAGAAAAGCACCAGCGGCGCGGCCCATATGGCAAAGATGTAGCGCATCAGGCGTGCCCCCGCGCACATGGCCCGGCGGCGTCAATGTCTGGCAACTGGTTCAAAAAGGCCCGCATCGGGAATCCCGCTTCTTTGCAGAATACAGTGGGCCCGGCGGATGCGCCGTGCAACGTAAACCATTCATTAAGGTTAACGACCGGCGGGCTGACGTGGCCCGGAGCCACCGCAAACCCGGCAGCGCCGCGGTTCAGCCGGCCTGCGGATAGAGAGTATCGATGATCAGCCGCGAATCGTGTCGTGCGTCGAGCATGCCGTAGGTACCGCGCCATTGTCCGGCGAGCCGGGTCTCGATGAAGGCATCGGCGATGCGCCCTGCCCCCATCCGGCGCAACTCCGCTGCTGCAGCCGAAATCGCCAGTTGCTCGGTCAGGATGCGTGCGGAGCCTTCGTCGGAGCTCGCGACCTGCATCGCCGCCCTGAGTACCCCCAGGATGCTGCGTCCGCCCGGGCCCAGATCGCGCTCGATGCTCGCAAGCACGTCATCAAACAGTCCCGGTGCCCGGCCCAGCACGCGCAGCACGTCCAGCGCCATGACGTTGCCGGAGCCTTCCCAGATCGCGTTGACCGGCGCCTCGCGATAGTAGCGCGCGAGCGGCGCTTCCTCGACATAGCCATTGCCGCCGAGGCATTCCATTGCCTCGTAGAGGAGCGGCGGTGCGATCTTGCAGACCCAGTATTTGACGACCGGGGTCATGGCACGCGCAAAGGCCGCCTCGCCGCGGTCCGATGCCGCTTCGTCGAAGGAGCGCGCCAGGCGGAAGGCGAGTGCGGTAGCACCGGCGACATCAAGCGCCATGTCGGCCAGCACGCGCTGCATCAGCGGCTGGTCGACGAGATTGGCGCCGAAAACCTGGCGGTGGCGGGTGTGGTGCACGGCTTCCGCCAACCCCGCCCGCATGATTGCCGAGGACGCCACGGCACAATCGAGGCGCGTCAGCGTCACCATGTCCATGATCGTCTTGACGCCGCCGCCGGGCTCGCCGACCAGGTCGCCGATGGCGCCCTGGATCTCGACCTCGGACGAGGCATTGGAACGGTTGCCGAGCTTGTCCTTGAGGCGCTGGAACTGCAGCCCGTTGGCCGAACCGTCGCTCAGGATGCGCGGAACCAGGAAACAGGACAGCCCCTCCGGCGCCTGCGCCAGCATCAGGAAGGCGTCCGACATCGGCGCCGACATGAACCACTTGTGGCCGTTGAGCCGATAGAAGCTGCCACCGGCACGTTCGGCCCTGGTGGTGTTGGCACGCACGTCGGTGCCGCCCTGCCTCTCGGTCATCCCCATGCCGAGCGTCAGGCCGGCCTTCTCGACCGGCGGCTTCTGCGCCTGATCGTATTTGCGGGTGGTGACGCGCGGTGCCCATTCGCGGAACAGCTTCGGGCTCGCCATCAGGGCTGCCAGCGAAGCGTTGGTCATGGTGATCGGGCACAGATGCCCGCATTCGAGTTGCGCGGTAAGATAAAAGCGTGCGGCTCGCACCTGGTGCCGCCGGCCGGTTTCCGTGCCGCCATTTTCCCAGACGGAAGAATGCAGCCCGCCGGCGACCGAACGGCGCATCAGCGCATGATAGGCCGGATGAAACTCGACTTGGTCGATGCGTCGGCCCTGTCGGTCGTGTGTCCTGAGCTTCGGTACCTCGCTGTTGGCGAGCCGCGCCAGGTCCTGCGCTTCCTGGTTCAGCACGAAGCGGCCGAGGCCGTCGAGGTCGCGACGGACCGGCTCGGAAAAGCTCTCTGCAATCTGGATCAGCAGCGGATCTCCGCGCCAGGCATTGCTGCCCGTCAGCGGAGGGGGCTGGTTCGGCACGTCCTGCGTCACGCCTTGTCCTTCATCGGTGTGGGCGACGGGCACGAATCCGCAGCCATGGCCGGCTTTATAGCCGAAATGCTTAGCGATAGCTTATGGCGCAGCTTGCCCGCGACGAAAATCCCGTGGGAGAACTTTCATCATCGAAATGCCGGCTTGCGGGTCACTTAAGCACAGCCTATAGCAGCGCCTTGAGATGACAGACCTTTCGTCCCTGCCGCCCTACCCGCACCGCCATCTTCTTGGCATCCGCGACCTTTCTCCATTCGACATCGAATTGCTGCTCGACCGGGCCGATGCCGCGGTGTCGATTTCGCGTCAGTCGGAGAAAAAGACCTCGACGCTGCGCGGGCGCACCCAGATCAACCTGTTCTACGAAGCCTCGACGCGCACGCAGTCGTCGTTCGAGCTCGCCGGAAAGCGCCTCGGCGCCGACGTCATGAACATGTCGGTGGCAAGCTCTTCGGTGAAGAAGGGCGAAACGCTGATCGATACGGCGATGACGCTGAATGCGATGCGGCCCGACATCCTCATCATCCGCCATCAGTCGGCCGGTGCCGCCGCCCTGCTTGCACAGAAGGTCGGCTGCTCGGTGGTCAATGCCGGCGACGGCGCACATGAACACCCAACGCAGGCGCTGCTCGACGCCCTGACGATCCGCCGCGCCAAGGGCAGCATCGCCCGGCTGACGGTGGCGATCTGCGGCGACATCCTACATTCGCGCGTTGCGCGCTCCAATATCCTGTTGCTCAACGCGCTCGGCGCGCGCGTCCGTGTCGTGGCGCCTTCGACACTACTTCCATCGGGCATCGACCAGATGGGAGTCGAGGTAACGCAGTCGATGGCCGATGGCCTCAAGGACGCCGACGTCGTCATGATGCTGCGCCTGCAGCGCGAGCGCATGGCCGGCGCCTTCGTGCCTTCGGTGCGCGAATATTTCCGCTACTACGGCCTCGACGCCGAAAAACTGAAGGCGGCCAAGCCCGACGCGCTGGTGATGCATCCCGGCCCGATGAACCGTGGGGTCGAAATCGCCTCCGAGATCGCCGATGGGCCGCAAAGCGTCATCCAGGAACAGGTGGAAATGGGCGTCGCCGTGCGCATGGCGGTGATGGAAGCGCTGCTCGACCCGCGCCGCAATCGCGATGGACAGAACGCATGAGCATCACGGTTTTCCAGCGCGCCCGCATCGTCGACCCCTCGCGCGGCGTCGATGCGACCGGTTCGGTCATCGTCGACGGCAAGAAAATCGTCGCAGCAGGTGCCGACGCGCTCAACCAGGGCATTCCCGGCGGCGCCGAAGTCATTGATTGCGCCGGCAAGACGATCATCCCCGGCCTGGTCGACGGCCGCGTCTTCATCGGCGAACCCGGCGGCGAGCATCGTGAAACGATCGCCTCGGCAAGCGTTGCCGCTGCTGCCGGCGGCGTCACCTCGATCGTCATGATGCCCGACACCGATCCGGTGATCGATAACGTGGCCCTCGTCGAATTCGTGCTGCGGACCGCCAAGGAAACCGCATCGGTCAACGTCTTCCCTGCCGCAGCCATCACCAAGGGCCTCGAAGGCCACGAGATGACCGAGTTCGGCCTGCTGCGCGAAGCGGGTGCTGTTGCCTTCACCGATGGACGCCACACCATTGCCAATTCGCTGATGATGCGCCGGGCGCTGACCTATGCCCGCGATTTCGATGCCGTGATCGCGCATGAGACGCAGGATGCCGACCTCGCCTCGTCGGGGGTGATGAACGAAGGGCTCTACGCCAGCTGGCTGGGGCTTTCGGGCATTCCGCGCGAAGCCGAGACCATCCCGCTCGAACGCGACCTCGCGCTCGCGCGCCTGACACGCGGCCGCTATCACGCTGCCAAGATCTCGACGGCCATGGCAGCCAGCGCCGTTTCGCGCGCCAAGGCGGACGGCGCCAAGGTGACGGCGGGTGTTTCGATCAACAGCCTGTCGCTCAACGAAAACGACGTCGGCGAGTACCGCACCTTCTTCCGGCTGGCGCCACCGCTGCGCGCCGAGGAAGACCGCCTCGCCATGGTCGAGGCCCTGAAGGACGGCACCATCGACGTGATCGTGTCGTCGCATGACCCGCAGGACGTCGACACCAAGCGCCTGCCCTTCGCAGATGCCGCCGCGGGCGCGATCGGGCTGGAGACGCTGCTCGCCGTCGCATTGCGCCTGCATCACAACGACGATGTCCCGCTGCTGCGTATCATCGATACGCTTTCGACCGCTCCGGCACGACTGTTCGGCCTGCCAGGCGGCACGCTGAAGCCGGGTGCGGTTGCGGATCTGGCGCTCGTCGACCTCGGCGAGCCGTGGGTGGTGCGCGAGGCCGACATCCGCTCGCGCTCCAAGAACACCTGCTTCGAAGGCGCGCGCCTTCAGGGCAAGGTCTTGAAAACCTTGGTCGCCGGACGCACAGTGTTCTCGGCCTGACGGCCACGGGGGAGAAGAAATACCTTGATGCCGGATGACATTTTTCCGACGGCTCTACACGTGCTCGTTGCAGCCGCCGTATTCGGCTATCTCCTGGGCTCGATTCCATTCGGGCTGCTGCTCACGCGTGCGGCCGGCCTGGGCGACGTGCGCAAGATCGGCTCGGGCAACATCGGCGCCACCAATGTGCTGCGCACGGGCAACAAGAAACTGGCGGCAGCAACGCTGCTGCTCGATGCGCTCAAGGGCACCGTGGCCGTGGTCATCGCAGCGCGCTGGAGCCATGACGCAGCGCTTGCCGCCGGCCTCGGCGCCTTCATCGGCCACCTCTACCCGATCTGGCTCGGCTTCAAGGGTGGCAAGGGTGTGGCGACCTATCTCGGCGTCCTGTTCGGCCTTTCGGGGCTCGGCGCCCTGGCCTTTGCCGTCACCTGGCTGCTCGTCGCCTTCGTCAGCCGCTATTCGTCGCTTGCAGCGCTGACGGCTGCGGTTGTGGTACCGATCGCACTTTATATGACTGACATGCCCAAGGCAGCCGGCCTGCTTGCGCTGATGAGCGTCATCGTCTTCATCCGCCACCGCGCCAACATCTCGCGCCTGCTCGCCGGCACCGAATCGCGGATCGGATCCAAGGGATGAACCAACCCGCCGCCGGGCCGCATCTCAGCGACCGGCAGCGGCTCCACTGGCTGCGCCTAATCCGCACCCCGAATGTCGGCCCGGCCAGTTTTCGCGACCTGATCAACCGCTTCGGCTCGGCCGAAACCGCGATCGAGATGCTGCCCGAGATCATGATGGCGGGCGGCGCCAACCGGCTGGTCAAGGTTCCTTCCGTCGCTGAGGCTGAAGCGGAAATGCAGGCAGCGCGCCAATGCGGGGCGCGTTTCGTGGCGCTTGGCGAGCCGGACTACCCCCAGATCCTCAAACGCATGGACCATCCCCCGCCGCTGCTCGCCGTCAAGGGCACTGGCGCGGTCTTCGCCCTGCCGCCGGTGGCGATCGTGGGCGCGCGCAACGCCTCACTCGCCGGCATCAAGATGGCGCGGACGCTGGCCGCGGAACTCGGCCGCAACGGCTATGCGGTGATTTCAGGCCTGGCGCGCGGAATCGACACCGCCGCCCACCAGGGCAGCCTGGATACCGGAACGGTAGGAGTGCTGGCGGGCGGGCTCGACCGTCCCTACCCGTCCGAGAATATCGGCCTTTGCGACGAGATCGCCGAGCGCGGCGCGGTCGTATCGGAAATGCCGTTCGGCTGGGAGCCCCGCGCGCAGGACTTTCCGCGTCGCAACCGCATCGTCGCAGGCCTTGTCCTCGGACTGGTGGTCGTCGAAGCGGCAAAACGCTCGGGTTCGCTGATCAGCGCGCGGCTGGCCGGCGATATGGGACGGCTGGTTTTCGCCGTGCCCGGCTCGCCGCTCGACCCGCGCGCCGCCGGCACCAATGGCCTGCTGAAGGACGGTGCGACGCTGGTGACCGAGGTCGGCGACATACTCGAGGCATTGGCGCCATTGGTCGGGGGCCAGTCCTACATCGCAGCCAGCATGGAAGAGCCGCCGGATTTCAGCGCCACGCCACCGCCCGCCGACAGCGACCGCGCCCGGGTGATCGAAGTTTTGGGGCCGGTACCGGTCGAAGTCGATGAACTGATCCGTCATACCGGACTTCACCCGGCGCAAATCTTCATGATCCTGCTGGAACTGGATCTTGCCGGACGGCTCGAGCGCCACTCAGGCGGACGTGTTTCGCTTGTTGATCCCGATGTTTGACGGCCGATCACCGCGTATCACATCTCCAGCCTCGACATAGGCCATCTCGATCAGATAGGCGAGCATGCCGCAGCGCTCGGCTTCCGCCATGATGCGGAGTTGCCCCAGCATCGACTGGATATAGTCCAGCGTTTCGGCTCGCCTACGTGTTGGCGGCGGCTTGTGCATAGAATTGGCTTTCCTTTTGTCTTGCCGCCCGGTGTTGAGCACAGGATTCGGTGCCTATCTCCACGCGAGAAACAGGCCCAACCGGCAATGGCAGAAGCGTAGCAAATCTACTAACAATTGCAATAGCGCCGATTAATATACCTTAGGTTGTATTGCCGATGTCAGCCGGCGTTTTTGGCCCCGTCCCCTTGACCAGACTGAAAAGGGCGGCCATGTGACGTGCGAATTGAAAATTCTTCGCCACGCGCCGTTGCCGTTGTTTTGGCGCTTCACTGGAAAATCAGCCACATATGGACGTCGTTGTCGTCGAGTCACCGAACAAGGTGAAAAGCATCAACAAGTATCTGGGCAAGAACTACAAGGTTCTGGCCTCGTTCGGCCATGTCCGCGATCTGCCGGCCAAGGATGGCTCGGTCAAGCCGGATGACGATTTCGCCATGTCCTGGGCTGTCGACACCGCGTCGGCGAAGCGGCTCACCGAAATCGCCAAGGCGGTCAAGGAAGCCGATGGCCTGATCCTCGCAACCGATCCGGATCGCGAGGGAGAAGCCATCGCCTGGCACGTGCTCGAAGTGCTGAAGCAGAAGCGCGTCCTCAAGGACAAGACCATCAAGCGCGTCGCCTTCAACTCGATCACCAAGCAGGCGGTTCTCGAGGCAATCGCCAATCCGCGCGAGATCGACCCGCCGCTGGTGGACGCCTATCTGGCACGCCGGGCGCTCGACTATCTCGTCGGCTTCACTCTTTCTCCCGTGCTCTGGCGCAAGCTGCCGGGCGCCCGCTCGGCCGGTCGCGTCCAGTCGGTGGCGCTGCGCTTCGTCTGCGACCGCGAGGCCGAGATCGAGCGTTTCGTGCGCGAAGAGTACTGGCAGATCGCAGCTATTCTCGGCACGCCGCGCGCGGAAAATTTCGAGGCAAGGCTCACCGTCTATGACGGCAAGAAGCTGCAGAAGCTCGACATCTCTTCGCAGGCGATGGCCGATGACATCAAGGCGATGCTGGAGGGGGCAACCTTCAAGGCACTGTCGGTCGAAGCCAAGCCGACCAGGCGCAATCCGAGCGCCCCTTTCACCACCTCGACCTTGCAGCAGGCGGCATCCTCGAGCCTCGGCTTTTCCGCGAGCCGCACCATGCAGGTCGCCCAGCGCCTCTACGAAGGCATGGAGATCGGTGGCGAGACGGCCGGCCTGATCACCTATATGCGTACCGACGGCGTGCAGATGGCACCCGAGGCGATCGAGGCCGCGCGCGAAGCGATCGGCAAGGAGTTCGGTACAAAATACCTGCCCGAGAAACCGCGCCAGTATACGACCAAGGCCAAGAACGCCCAGGAAGCGCACGAAGCCATCCGGCCGACCGATTTCTCGCGCACGCCGACCGAAATGCGCAAGTTCCTCGATGCGGACCAGGCCCGTCTCTATGAGATCATCTGGAAGCGGGCGATTGCCAGCCAGATGCAGCCGGCCGAGATCGAGCGCACCACCGTCGAGATCGAGGCGCGCAATGGCGCCAAGACGGCCGGCCTGCGCGCCGTGGGCTCCGTCACCCGGTTCGACGGCTTCATCGCCGCCTACACTGAGCAGAAGGACGAGGATTCGGAAGACGAGGAAAGCCGTCGCCTGCCCGAGATCCGTGCCGACGAGACGCTCAAGCGCGAATCCGTCAACGCCAGCCACCACACCACCGAGCCTCCGCCCCGCTATTCCGAGGCGAGCTTCATCAAGAAGATGGAAGAGCTTGGCATTGGCCGTCCCTCGACTTATGTCGCGACGCTGAAGACGCTCGAAGAGCGCGACTATGTAAAGATCGAGAACAGAAAGCTCATTCCGGAGCCCAAGGGGCGGCTCGTGACCGCCTTCATGGAGAGCTTCTTCCAGCATTATGTGGAGTACGACTTCACCGCCTCGCTGGAAGAGAAGCTCGACGAGGTTTCCGACGGCAAGCTCGCCTGGCGCGACGTGCTGCGCGATTTCTGGAAGGACTTTTCCGGCGCCGTTGATGACATCAAGGAACTGCGCGTCACCGAAGTGCTCGATGCGCTGAACGAGGAACTCGCCCCGCTCGTCTTCCCCGAGCGCGAGGACGGCTCGAACCCGCGCATCTGCCCGAAATGCGGCACCGGCAACCTGTCGCTCAAGCTCGGGAAATACGGTGCCTTCGTCGGCTGTTCGAACTATCCCGAATGCGGCTTTACCCGCCAGCTCGACGGCCCCGGCGGCAATGGCGAGAATGGCGGCCTGGAAGACGGCACCAAGGTGCTGGGCACCGATCCCTACACCAATGAGGAGATCACCCTGCGCAGCGGCCGCTTCGGCCCCTACATCCAGCGCGGTGACGGCAAGGAAGCCAAGCGCTCCAGCCTGCCCAAGGGCTGGTCGGCGGCATCCATCGACCACGAAAAGGCGCTTGCCCTGCTGGCACTGCCACGCGATGTCGGCCAGCACCCGGAATCGGGCAAGATGATCTCGGCAGGTCTTGGTCGCTACGGCCCGTTCGTGCTGCACGAAGGTACCTACGCCAATCTCGAAAGCATCGAGGACGTGTTCTCGATCGGCCTCAACCGCGCTGTCACCGTGCTTGCCGAGAAGCAGGCCAAGGGCAAGGGTGGACGCGGCAGCACGCCGGCCGCACTCAAGGATCTTGGCGAGCACCCCGCCGGCGGCGGCAACATCACCGTGCGCGACGGCAAGTACGGTCCCTATGTCAATTTCGGCAAGGTCAATGCTACCCTGCCGAAGGGCAAGGACCCCGCCACCGTGACCGTCGAGGACGCGCTTGCGCTGATCGCTGAAAAGGAAGCGAAAGGCGGAGGCGGCAAGAAGCCGGCCCGCGGCGGGGCCAAGAAGGCAGCCGGCAGCGCGACCAAGAAGCCAGCCGCCAGCAAGGCCAAAAAGAAGGACTGACCGACCTTGGCGCGAAAGATTTCCGGACGAAACGCCGGCACCAGACGCGCCGCAAGCGACGAGGTCCGCGGCAAGGACGTCTATCGCCCCTCGCGTGACGAGATTCTGCGCTACATCGCGGAGAATCCCGATCGCAGCGGCAAGCGGGACATTGCCAAGGCCTTTGCGCTCAAGAACGAAGACCGCATCTGGCTGAAAGAGCTGTTGCGCGAACTCCAGGACGAGGGCCTGCTTGAGAAGAGCCGCAAGCGCCTGAGCCGGGTCGGCGCCCTGCCCCATGTCGCCGTGCTCGACATCTTCGGCCGCGACACCGAGGGCACGCTCCTGGCGCGTGCTTCCGAGCAGCCGGACGGTCCCATCGTTGCCGTCAAGACATCACGCACGAGCAACGGACCGACGCCCGGCGTCGGCGACCGTGTGCTGGCGAAGACCTTCCCGGTCGAGGGGTATCTCGGCGACGAAAACGTGCCGGCTTATACCGCCCGTATCATGAAGGTGTTCGAAAAGCGCAGCGATACCGCGCTCGGCATCTTCCGCATCCTCAAGGACGGCACGTTCCGCATCGAGCCGGTCGAGCGCCGCCAGCCCGAACTGGTGGTCGACAAGGACTCCCAGAACGGCGCCAAGGATGGCGACCTTGTGGAAGTGGTGCCAGAGCGCGCCAGCCGATATGGGCTGCCGCGCGCCAAGGTGGTCTCGGTGCTTGGCTCGCTGACCAATGAGAAGGCTGTCTCGATGATCGCCATCCATGCCCACGAGATTCCGCACATCTTCCCTGCCGAGGTGATCGCCGAGGCTGAAGCAGTCAAACCGGCGACGCTCGACGGCAAGCGCGAGGACTGGCGCGAGCTGCCGCTGGTCACCATCGATCCGGCGGACGCCAAGGACCATGACGACGCCGTCTATGCCGAGCCGGATACGGATGAAAAAAACCCGGGCGGCTTTATCGCCACCGTCGCCATCGCCGACGTCGCGGCCTATGTCCGCCCCGGCACCGCTCTGGACCAAGAGGCACTGAAGCGCGGCAACTCGGTCTATTTCCCCGACCGCGTCGTGCCGATGCTGCCCGAACGCATCTCCAACGATTTGTGCTCGCTGCGCGAAGGCGTCGACCGGCCGGCACTTGCCGTGCGCATGACGTTTTCGGCCGAAGGCCGCAAGGTCAGGCACTCCTTCCACCGCATCATGATGCGCTCGTCGGCCCGCCTCGCCTATCCGCAGGCGCAGGCCGCCATCGACGGCGTGCCCGACGACAAGACCGGGCCGATCCTGGAGACCATCCTCAAGCCACTGTGGGCGGCCTACGACGTGCTCAAGCGCGGCCGCGACAGCCGCCAGCCGCTCGAACTCGACCTCCCCGAAAGAAAGATCCTGCTCAAGCCCGACGGCACGGTTGACCGCGTCATCGTTCCCGATCGCCTCGACGCCCACAAGCTGATCGAGGAGTTCATGATCCAGGCCAACGTCGCGGCGGCCGAAACCCTGGAAAACAAAAAGCAGAAACTCGTCTACCGCATCCATGACGGCCCCTCGCTTGCCAAGCAGGAATCGCTGCGCGAGTTCCTGCAAACGATCGGTCTGTCATTGGCGCGTGGCGCCGAGATGCGGCCAGCCCAGTTCAACGGAATCCTCGAGCGTGTGCGCGGCGAGGACAACGAGCAACTTGTCAACGAGGTGGTGCTGCGCTCGCAGAGCCAGGCCGAGTACAATCCCGACAATATCGGGCACTTCGGCCTCAATCTGCGCCGCTACGCCCATTTCACCTCGCCGATCCGCCGCTATGCCGACCTCATCGTCCATCGTGCCCTGATCGCCTCGCTGGGCTTGGGCGCCGGTGGCCTGACGCCGTCGGAAGAAGCACGCCTGGAAGAAATCGCCGGCCTCATTTCGCAGACCGAACGCCGCGCCATGGCAGCCGAAAGGGAGACCGTCGATCGGCTGGTCGCCGGCTTCCTGTCCGAACGGCTCGACGAGACTTTCGAGGCCCGCATCTCGGGCGTGGTCAAGGCGGGACTATTTGTCCAATTGCCGCAATATGGCGCGGATGGTTTCATCCCCGTGTCATCCTTGGGTGACGATTATTACCACTTCGACGAAGCCGCCCGCGCCCTCTTCGGGGAGCGCAGCGGCAAGGGCTACCAACTCGCTGACCGCGTTGAAGTGCGGCTTGTCGAGATCGCCCCGCTGGCTGGCGCCATGCGCTTCGAAATGCTGACCGAACCGAAGCCCCTGCCCGGTTCGAAACGGTCGTTCCACAAGACCAAGGGGCAAAGAACGCGTGCCCGTGCCTCCCAACCGCGGCGAGGTCCGCGCGGCAGGAGATGACGATGGAAGAACAGGTATTCGGTGACGGCCACCAGCAGGTCGCCCGCGAGGCACGGCCCGTCTGGCCGGCGATCAAGCGCGGCCTGTTCTGCAAATGCCCGAAATGCGGCGAAGGCAAGCTCTTTGCGTCCTTCGTCAAGACTGTCGACCGCTGCAGCGTCTGCCACGAAGAGATATTCCATCACCGCGCTGACGACCTGCCCGCCTATCTCGTCGTCGTCCTCGTCGGCCATATCGTCGTCGGCGCCTTCATGGCCGTCGAAGCCAACGTCACGCTTGCACTGTGGCAGCACCTGCTGATCTGGGTGCCGCTGACGATCGTGTCCGCTCTTGCGCTGCTTCGCCCCATGAAGGGTGGCGTGGTCGGCATGCAATGGGCGCTCTACATGCATGGCTTCGGCGGCGAAGAAGACGCTGTCGACGCGCCCCCGGGGGCCTGACCGGACGCTGGCGCAATGCCAAGTCGCATCCAAGCGCTTCCTTCCACCCCGACATTCCGTTAGGACAGCCGCGATGGATGGCATCAGCAAGACAGAACTCGACAGGCTCGAAGCCAGGGAACTGGTGAAAAACGCCGCCCCCTTGCGTCCGCGCGACGCGGCGACGCTGATCCTGCTCGACCGAAGCGGCGACGATGTGCTGGTGCTGATGGGCCGGCGGCACATGAAGCATGCCTTCATGCCCGGCAAATTCGTCTTCCCGGGCGGCCGCACCGACCCGGCCGACAGCCGCATCAAGGTTGCCGACGAACTTCATCCGGACGAAGAGACCAAGCTGCGTGCCGGCACGGGCAGCGTCAGCATCGCTCGCGCCCGCGCGATCGCGCTGTCGGCGGTTCGCGAGACCTACGAAGAAGCAGGCCTGTTGATCGGTCGACGCGGGGCGTTCTCGACCACCAAGGCCGATTGGCAGGGATTCGCCGAACATGGCGTGGAGCCCAGCCTTGCCTCGCTGCGCTTCATTGCGCGCGCCATAACACCTCCGGGACGCGTTCGCCGCTTCGACACCCGATTCTTGTCGGCCTGGCGCAGCGACGTGGCCGTCGAGCTGCCCGACGGCGGACCGACAAACGAGCTCGAGGAACTTGTCTGGCTGCCGCTGGCCGACGCCGTGGAGGCCGACATTCCGGCCATCACGAAATCAGTTCTCGGCGACCTCCGGCAACGGCTGGCAAGCGATCCCGGGCTCAGGCCAGGCGGCGAAGTGCCGTTCTACCGCATGTTCAACCAACGCTTTCGGCGCGACATCCTTTAGGCCTCACATATGCACGAGACCATCCAGGAAGCCGAAACCGTCGAACGCGTGCACTGGCGCTCGATTTCCGCCGCGATCGCCTCGATCAGCGTTGTCGGCATCGCCATCGGTCTGGGCATACCGCTGCTCAGCGTGATCCTTGAATCGCGCGGCTACTCACCCTCGATGATCGGGCTCAATACGGCAGTGGCCGGCATTGCATCGATTTGCGCGGCACCGCTGGCAACCCCGATCGCGATGCGGTTCGGCGTCGTCTGGACGATGTTCGCAATGATCATCGCCGGTGCGGTGGCTTTCGTCGGGTTCTATTTCGCGCCGTCGTTCTGGATGTGGTTTCCGCTGCGGGCGGTATTGCATTTCGCCCTGACGGTGCTGTTCATCCTGTCGGAATTCTGGATCAGCACCTGCGCGCCGCCGCATCGGCGCGGCCTGGTGCTTGGCATCTACGCCACGGTACTGTCGCTCGGCTTCGCTGCCGGCCCGTGGCTGTTCTCCCAGATCGGCAGCACCGGCCTGCTGCCGTTCGGCCTCACCTTCTGTCTCGTCATGATCGCCGCGATTCCCGTCGTTCTGGCGCGCAGCGAGAGCCCCAAGATCGTCTCCGAAGGCGGCAAGGGTGGCTTCTTCCGCTACATCTGGATGGTTCCGACTGCGACGGCAGCCGTGCTTGTCTTCGGTGCCGTCGAGACGGGCGGCTTCGCCCTGTTCCCGATCTATGGCCAGCGGATCGGCTATTCCGAGGCCGACGCGGCGCTGCTGCTCACCATGATCGGCCTCGGCAACGTCATGCTTCAGATCCCGTTCGGCATGATCAGCGACCGCATCGCCGACCGGCGCTGGCTGCTGCTGATTTGCGCTGCTACCGGCTTGATAGGCACCCTCGCCATGCCTGTCCTCGCCGGCAACTGGCACGTCATGGCCGGCCTGCTGTTCGTCTGGGGCGGCGTGGTGGCGGCCCTCTACACCATCGGCCTCGCCCATCTTGGCGCACAGCTTTCCGGCCGCGACCTCGCCTCGGCCAATGCGGCCTTCATCTTCTGCTACGGCATCGGCATGATTCTCGGCCCGCAGGTGATCGGCATCTTCATGGATATCTTCGGGCCAAATGGATTCGGCTGGGCGCTGGCGCTGTTCTTCGGCGGATATATGGCCATCGGCCTGGGCCGAATTGCCGCGAAATCCGGGCTTTCGCGCTCCGAGGCTTGACTTTCCAGGCACGATCTTTATGTGTCCCGCCAGGTTTTCCGCGTCCGGGTTGTTTTCCCGTCCTGAGGCGGGTGCAACTCCAGACAATTAACGGACGAGAATCATGGCCAAGGCTGCAAACATCAAGATCAAGCTTCTGTCGACCGCCGACACCGGTTTCTTCTACGTGACGAGCAAGAACAGCCGCACGAAGACTGAGAAGCTGTCGTTCCGCAAGTACGACCCGGTTGCCAAGAAGCACGTTGAATTCAAGGAAACCAAGATCAAGTAATCTGGTTTTCGCCCGGAATTCCGAAACGCCGCCCAGTGGGCGGCGTTTTTGTTTTGGGGGTTAGATCAGTTCCCGAAAGCACGCCGCATCAGTTCACGGAACGTCAGTTCGTGATCGAAGTGCCCGTCGCGCAGAAAATTCAGCGTCTGCGCGATGACAAGCGGATTGTTCATCATGAAGGTATGCGTCGCAGGCAGGACGATGTGGTCCTTCATGCCTTCAAGCTTGGTGCTTTCCACCGAGACCTTGCCGTCGTTCGGGCCCTTGAACATGCCGGACAAGAACGGGTTGAGCGACCGGTCGCCGGCGATGATGCCTAGCTCGAACCGAGCAGGCCCGAGTTCATTGGGAACGCTGTCCGGCCCCGTACCCAGCTGACCGCCGGCCGGGCCATTGACGATTTCGAACAGCTTGAGACCACCCAAGGTGTCGACCAGTTCGGAACCATGATTGGGTGGCGCGAGCATGACGACGCGACCGAGATTTTCGGGGCGGTTCTGCGTGAGCCAAGCCCGTACCAGGATGCCGCCCATGGAATGGGTCACGAAGTGAACCGGGCCGGCCTCGCCGCACTTGGCCACCGACGCATCGACATATGCGATCAACTGGTCGATGGGAACATCGGTCGACGGATAGGCGTCGTTGACGACAGCGTAGTCGAACGAGCCGAGCGTCTCTTCCATCAGCATCAGGGATGCGTCCGTGCGCGCCAGGCCATGGAGCATCACGACGCATTCCCGCGCAGATGCCGCGGTCGAAAATGTCATGAACAAAAGAGCAGCAAGAATACGCATCGAAAACACTAGTCCGAATGCCCGGCCCGGCTCAAGCCGACGCAACGGACAGACAAACCGAAGTGCTTTCGAAAAGGAAAACAGGGGGCCGGTCGGCTGCTGGCAGCGGTACGAGGAGGCCACTATGTGCCAGTGCCGGCCGGCCGACCCCACGGACCCAGGAGATGCGGCGGACCTGAGCATCATGGGGTATCAATTGGGCTTCCGGCCTGTGCTCCTCGTGCCGACGCCCGTCCTTCTTCTCCACTCCACAGTCGCGCAAGATTACTTGAAAATCAACACTTTCTTAACCACGGCTCGCGAATCGCTTGGGTTAAGGTAAACGATTGAGCTTAACGCGCTTGACTATCCGACCCTTGTCGGCGTCAGGCCGCACGCGCGACCACGCGGTTGCGGCCGCGGGTCTTGGCATCGTAGAGCGCGAGGTCTGCACGCTTCATCAGGCCGGCAACCGTGTCGCCTTTGGCGAGCAGCGACGACACGCCGACGCTGACCGTAACCGATACGCCCTTGCCCGCTCCGCTGATTGCAAATGGCGTCTGGGCGACCTCCGCGCGAATGCGCTCGGCGACCATCTCGGCCAGCGCCGCGTCGGTATCGGGCATCACCACGACGAACTCCTCGCCGCCGAATCGGCAAGCGAGGTCAATGCCGCGAACGCTCTTCTTCACGCGCCGCGCAAACTCGCGCAGCACCTCGTCGCCGCCATCATGACCAAACGTGTCGTTGATCCGCTTGAAGCGGTCTAGGTCGGTGATCATCAGCGAAAGCGGCCTGTGCCGGGCGACGGCGCGGTCGAACAGGCGCGGCAGGTGACTGTCGAGGTAGCGGCGGTTGTGCAGGCCCGTCAGGCCGTCCGTCACGGCCATCTCGATGGTCTGGCTGACGCTCTGCCGCAGTTCGTCATTGTAGCGCTTGCGGCGCACCTGTGTGCGCAGCCGTGCAATCAGCTCTTCACGGTCGAGCGGCCGCACCAGATAATCGTTGATGCCGAGTTCGAGCCCGCGAATGATGCGGTCGTCCTCTTCCTTGCGGACCAGAAGCACGATCGGCAGCGACCGCGTGCGGTCGAGCGATCGCAGTTGCGAGCACAACCGCAACGGATCGAACTCGGAAAATCCGGTCGACACGATGACGCATTCATAGCTGCCTTCGGCGGCATTGAAGAGCCCCGACTGCGGGTCGGCGGCGATCTGCACGTCTGCAGCGCCGTCCAGCAGCGCACAGATATGGGCCGCCGACGACGTCTGCTCGTCGATCAGCAGCACCTTCGGCATCGTTTCCTGCAGCAACTCGGATCGCGACAATAGCTCGTCCAGGCCAATGCTGTGCGTGGTCGAGGCGCGCAGCCTGAGCTCGTCGGTCAGGACCTTGAGCCGAACCAAGCTCTTCACGCGCGTGATCAGTTGCAGGTCGTTGACCGGCTTGGTGAGGAAGTCGTCGGCTCCCACCTCGAGCCCGCGCACGCGATCGGTGACGTGGTCGAGGGCAGTGACCATGACGACGGGGATGTGGGCGGTCGCGGGATCGGCCTTCAGCCGACGGCAGACCTCGAAGCCGTCCATGCCAGGCATCATGATGTCGAGCAGCACGACGTCGACCTTGCCGTCCTCGCAGGCAGCGATGGCGTCCGGCCCATTGTAGGCGGTCTGTACTTCGAAATATTCGGCGAGCAGCCTGACTTCGAGCAGCTTCACATTGGCCGGGATGTCGTCGACGACAAGGATGCGCGCGGTCATGCCAGTACCTCGTGCGAACCCGGCGAGCGCATCAGGCATCACCGAGGTAGGATTTGATCGTCTCGATGAACCGTGGCACCGAGATCGGCTTGGAGATGTAGGCTTCGCAGCCGCCCTGCCTGATCCGCTCCTCGTCGCCCTTCATGGCAAAGGCGGTAACGGCAATGACCGGGATCGTGTGGAGGTCATCGTCCTCCTTCAGCCATTTGGTGACTTCGAGGCCCGAGACCTCAGGCAGTTGGATGTCCATCAGAATGAGGTCCGGCCGGTGCTTGCGGGCAAGATCAAGCGCCTCGAGGCCGTTGCGCGTGCGCACGGTCTCGTATCCGCTCGCCTCGATGAGGTCGCGAAAGAGCTTCATGTTGAGCTCGTTGTCCTCGACGATCATCACCTTCTTAGCCATCGAATTTTCCGCCCCGATTGCACACCAGATGTCGGCGGCAATCATCATGCGCGCCGGATGCGCACACCAACCCCGAATCCAACCTTAACTCAAGAACATTACGAAACGTAAAACACCCCTGCCAAGTCACGGATCGGCCGCCACCGCTTTAGCGGTTGCCGCAAGGCGCGCTTGCAGCTACTCCCTTGGCAAGCCGGAACGAACGGAAATGTCGATGCAAAAGAGCCAGAAAAATCAGGAAAGCGCCGAGGCGCTGGCGGTCCAGGCGCTGGCTTTCGTCGCATCCGATCCGGAGCTTCTGCCGCGCTTTCTCGCCATTACCGGCATCGAAGCGCAACAAATTCGCCGCGCGGCCCAGGAGCCGGGATTCCTGGCAGGCGTGCTGCACTTCATCCTCGCCCACGAGCCGACACTGCTGCGGTTTTCGCAAGAAGCAGGCATAGCGCCGGGAGAAGTCGGCATCGCCGCCCTGCCATTGGGCAATGACGACCACGAACGTTCGTCATGAGCGAAGACCCGGAGACCGCGCGCCAGATCGCGGAGCTTGCCCGCGACACCCGCCCGCTGCTGGTGCTCGACGTCGACGAGGTGCTGCTGGAATTCATGGTGCCCTTCATGCGCTTCCTCGACGCGCAGGGGCTGGTGTTCCTGGCCAAGTCGTTCAGGCTGACTGGCAACATCGTCGACCGGAAAACGCAAACCCCGCTGGACCAGGCTGCGGTATCAGGGCTGCTCGACGGTTTCTTCTTTGCGCAGCGCGAATGGCAGACCGCGGCACAAGGGGCGGCGGACGCCGTGGCAAACCTCGCCGGCGGAGCCGAAGTGGTCATGCTGACGGCCATGCCGCACCGGCATCGCGACGTCAGGCGGCTGCATCTCGACGCGCTCGGCTTTCCCTACCCACTGCTGACCACGGAAGCGGCAAAGGGACCGGCCCTCAGGCAACTGAGAGGCGAAAGCGCCCGCCCGGTCGCCTTTGTCGACGACATTCCCTACAATCTGGTTTCGGTACGCGACTCCGTCTCCGACGCGTATCTGTTCAACCTGATGTCCTACCGCGAAATGCGCTTGCTGATGCCACCCATGCCGGACGGCATCGTGGTGGCGGATGACTGGGCCGAGGCCGCGCCGAAGATCGCCGCGGCCCTGGGCCTCTAGCCTTTCAGGCTAATCCTCCAGATTGCGCCACCAATCGCGCCCTGAATCGAGCCTTTCGATGCCGGCGCTGTCGAGTGCTGTCGCCCATTCGGCCGACGACTTGCCCGCCAGAACGAGTTCCGGCGCGATTTCCGCCAGCGGCACCATGACGAAAGCCCGGTCGAGCATGCGCGGATGCGGAATTTCCAACCCGACGTCGCTGACATTGCTTTCTCCGTGCAAAAGCACGTCAATGTCGATCAGCCGTGGGCCCCAGCGCTCGACGCGCACCCGCTTGAGCCTGCGCTCCACCTCCAGGCAAAGCTCCAGGAGGTCGAGCGGCGACAGCGACGTCGCAACCTCGGCGGTGACGTTGAGAAAATCGGGTTGGTCGACCTTGCCCCAGGGCGGCGTGCGGTGCAGCGACGAAACCGTCACCACGCGCGTCTGGCCGCTGGCATCCAGCATGTGCAGCGCCGCGGCCATAGATTTCGCCGGATCGCCAAGGTTGCCGCCGAGACTGAGAAACGCCCGCTCCTCAGCCTGGCCAGACAACGGTCACCTCTACATAGTCCAGGACGCCAGGCACCGGCGCATTCGGCTTGCGAACGGTGATCTCCGCCTTCTTGATCTGCGGGAAACGCTCAGCCAAGGCCCTGCCGCATTCCTGCGCCAGCGCTTCGATGAGGAAACGCCGTTCGCCGGTGATGATCGCTTCGATGACCTGGAAGGCAACGCCGTAGTCGACGGTGCTCTCCATCGAATCGTCCTCCAACGGAAGCGAGGGATCGACCGTCAGCTCGGCATCGACATAGAAGCGCTGGCCAAGGGTCTCTTCTTCGTCGAACAGGCCGTGCCGGGCAAAGAAGGCGCAGTTTTTCATTCGGATGAGGTACATCGAGGTCAGTGTCCCGGCAGGTTGGTCTGGCGCGCCAGCATAGCATCCGCGAATGCCAGTGCGTCCACGTTGATTGCGACATTGTGGACGCGGAAGATCTGCGCGCCCTTCATGCGGAGAATGACGCTTGTCGCCGCCGTTCCCGCATCGCGGTCGGCAGCTTCGCGTCCGGTCACATGGCCGACGAAACGCTTGCGCGACGTGCCGGCAAGCAGCGGATATCCAAGCTCGCAAAGCTCCGAAAAGCGCGCCATCAGCTCGAGATTCTCGTTTTCGTCCTTTGCAAAGCCGAAGCCCGGATCGAGCATGATCTGCTCGTCGCGCACGCCGGCCTCGCGCGCGATCTCCAGCGAGCGGCGCAAGAAGGCAAACTGATCGTCGATCACGTCGGCCAGCTTGGCGCGGCCACGGCCTGTATGCATGATGACGAGCCCTGCTCCGGTCTCGGCGGCGACCCTTGCGATGCCGGGCTCGCGCTGCACGCCCCATACGTCGTTGACGACATGAGCGCCGGCGGCCACGGCAAGGCGCGCCGTCTCCTCGCGATAGGTATCGACCGAAATCAACACGTCGCCTGAACTGGCAAGCTGGGAAATGACGGGAAGGACACGGTCCTGTTCCTCGGCGGGCGAAACCGGCGCAGCCCCTGGCCGCGTCGATTCACCGCCGACATCGACGATGACGGCGCCTTCCGCCACCATGCGCCTGGCCTGTTCGATCGCCCGCGCGGGCGCGTCGAAGGCGCCGCCATCGGAAAAACTGTCAGGCGTGACGTTAAGGATGCCCATGACAAGCGCCCTGTCGCCAAGATCGACGTGGCGTCCATGCGCCAGTTGCCATCGTTTGCCGGTCATGCCGTCGCCACAAAAGAACTCCAGAGCACAGACCGCGTCACGAAATATCAACGCTTGCAGCATCAACTCGCCGTGCGGCCACTTCTTGCGGCACCGATTTCCATTGCGCCGCCAACGCCCCTAACGCAAGGTAGGCCAAGAGGCAACTAATGAAGCAACTCTTCCTCGCCGCCCTGCTCGCTGGAGGCATTTGCCTACCCGTTCAGGCGGCAACCGTGTCGAAATCCTACAGCTATTTCACCATCACCGGCAAAACGCTCGACGAAATCGAACAGCAGCTGATGACGCGCGGCCCCGAGGTCAAGAGCACCGGCGGCAGGCATCCCGGTGCGACGCAAATGGAGTTCACCAGCCGCATCGGCTACGCCGAGGTCAAGGGCGGCTGCGCCATCGTCTCGGCCCAGGTCACCGTCAAGGCCAAGGTGATCCTGCCGCGCTGGCGACAGAACGGCAAGACGGCCCAGGACGTCAAGCTGATCTGGAATACGCTTTCCTCCGACATCAAGCGGCACGAAGAAAGCCATGTCGTGATCGCCAAGAACCACGCCCGTGAGCTGGAACAGGCGCTGAAGGCGGTCGGCAAGCAGAAGACGTGCGAGCTCGCCGCTGCCAAGGCCAAGGCCACCAGCGATCGCATCCTCGGCGCCCATGACCGTGCGCAGGAAGAGTTCGATCGCATCGAGGGCATCAATTTCGAGAGCCGGATCATCAGGCTGCTGCGCTATCGCCTGGAGCGCATCGACGCCGGCAAGATCAAGGGCTGAGCGGCGCCCTAGTCCGGGACGCCAAGTTTCTTGTGCAGGCTCGTCGACGACGTCGTGTACTGGAACACGATCCGCTCCTTGGGGCTGATGACGTGCTTGGCCGCCTGGGCCATCAGCGCCGCCTCGTGAAAGCCCGACAGGATCAGCTTCAGCTTGCCGGGGTACCAGTTGATGTCGCCGATGGCGAAGATACCCGGCTCCGAGGTCTCGAATTTTTCGGTATCGACCGGGATCTGGTTTTCGTGGAGGTGAAGGCCCCATTCGGCTACCGGCCCGAGCTTCATCGTAAGGCCGAAGAACGGCAACAGACGCGTGCAGGGAACGACGACTTCGCTTTCCGGCCCCTTGACGGTGATCGAACTGAGTTTACCGCCTTCGCCGGAAAGCGCCGATACTTGGCCGATCACCAGATCGAGCGCACCAGCTTCCTGGAGCGCATGCATCTTGTTGACATTGTCGGGCGCCGCACGGAATTCCGGCCGGCGGTGGACAAGGGTGACCCGTCTTGCGATGGGCTGGAGATTGAGGCTCCAGTCGAGTGCCGAATCCCCACCGCCGACCACGACGACGTCGTGGCCGCGGAACTCTTCCATGCAGCGGACCGAATAGCTGACGCTCGATCCTTCATAGGCTTCGATACCGGGGATCGGCGGGCGCTTGGGCTGGAACGAACCGCCACCCGCAGCAATCACCACCACCTTGGCCTCGAATACCTCGTTCTCGTCGGTGGTGACGCGAAAACCACCGCCTTCCAGGCGCTCCAGTGCCGTCACCATGCGGTTGAAGGTGAAGCCCGGCTTGAACGGCGCAATCTGCTGCAGCAGCTTGTCGACCAGCTCCTGCGCTCCGACGACGGGATAGCCCGGAATATCGTAGATCGGCTTTTCCGGATAAAGCTCGGCGCATTGCCCACCCGGCCGGTCGAGGATGTCGATCAGGTGGCAGCGCATGTCGAACAGGCCGAGCTCGAATACGGCGAACAGCCCGATGGGACCGGCACCGATGATCAGGACGTCAGTATGGGTAATGTCGCTCAAAGCCGCCCTCGCCGCTCACGCATGCACATATAAGGAATGTGCATGAGATGGAGTGCCATGCCAAGCGAGGCACGGATCGGGAGGCTTAGCCCTGGCGCTCGGGAACGGTGACGACCAGGCCGTCGAGTTCGTCCCTGACCTTGATCTGGCACGACAGGCGCGAATTCGGCTGCACTTCGTAGGCGAAGTCGAGCATGTCTTCTTCCATTGCCTCGGGCTCGCCGACGAGAGCAGTCCAAGCATCATCGACATAGACATGGCAGGTCGCGCAGGCGCAGGCACCGCCACATTCGGCCTCGATGCCGGGAACCGCATTGCGGATGGCATTTTCCATCACCGTCGAGCCGTTTTCGGCTTCGACTTCGAAACGCGTGCCGTCATGGGCGATGTAGGTAAGCTTGGTCATGCTCGTTCCTAAGAAAGATCACCCGGCAGATAATCACTCCACCGAGCAAGTCAACTGCGGCGCGAACGCGCCGCATCGTGTCGGGATCGAGATGGGAGCCCTAGCGGCTGATCGCGGCGATGAAGTCGCGCACTTCGTCGATCAGTCCGGCAAGGCGCTTGACCAGCCTGGCATCGTCCGGACGCGCCTCCAGCTCGGCGACGCAATCGGCGATTGGAAACGCACCGACGCCACGCGCCGCCCCCTTGAGGGCATGGGACAGCCTAAGGCGCTCGGCCAGGTCAGCCGAGGACATAGAATCGCGAACGGAAAGCGCCTGATGGACGAACATGTCGAGCACTTCGCGCTCGACGTCGCGGTCGCCGATGGTCTGGCGCGACAGGTGTTCGAGGTCGATGGGACGGCCATGTGAGGCGCCAGAAGATTCGCCCCCCGGCATGCCGAAGGCCACCGAACCGGTTTCGCGCATTACCATTCAACCCCTGCCTCGCCACTCGCCCATGGGTTGGTAACCTAGGGCGACCATGTGGATAACCCGTTAACCCGGCAACCCCAGCAAACCCATGGCGCCGCGGCCAATAATCACTCCAGTGTTAACCTTATATTTAAACTTTTACGTATCGGGGCGAATGCATGTTTTCTTTACCCGATTGTGTCACTACGATACGGGCGGTCCATATTGAGCCTCGGACGCGGTCAAAAATAGGACAAAAAGTCCAGAGATTCCGCGTCTTTAGTACAGGGTAGCGAAGGCATGGCGAAGAAATCCACTCCGACCAAAAACCTCGATCTCGACGTAGCCAAGGAGCTCGAGCAGGCGCTCGATCTGGACTTGAGCAGCGCCGATGACGGCGGCCTCGACATGGCCGCATCGATGGACGATCTCGAAGCACAGATTTCCAAGGCGGCCGAGGAACTGGCGCGTGAAAGCGGCAACAAGAAGCCGGCAGCGCCTAAGCCGGAACCTGCGCCGGCGGCACGTGCCGCGGCCGAGCCGCCGACCCAGTTGCGCCCTGTCGAAACCCGCCCGCTGCAGCCCGAAGGCTTCAAGCCGGCCAATGACGATCGCCAGAAAGACTACAAGTCGCTGCTTCACAGCCTCAACCGCCGTGCATCCAGCACCATCTACTGGATGGTCGGCCTTGTCTCGGTCGCCTGGGTCGCCGGCGCCGTAGCCCTCGCCGATCGAGTCGTCAGCCCCAGCATCTGGACCATCCGCTCGATCGACGACGCCTTCGCGCGTCCAGGCCTGCTGATGCTGCTGGTCGCCACCATTGTGCCTATCGCCCTGTTCTGGGCCTTTGCCGCGATGATCCGCCGCGCCCAGGAAATGCGCATTGCAGCCCAATCGATGACCGAAGTGGCCTTCCGCCTCGCCGAACCCGAAAACATGGCACAGGATCGCGTCATGATGGTCGGCCAGGCCGTGCGCCGCGAAGTGGCCGCCATGGGCGAAGGCATCGAGCGCACTCTGGCTCGTGCCGTCGAGCTCGAAACGCTCGTTCACACCGAAGTCAACCAGATCGAGCGCTCCTATTCGGAAAACTCCGCCCGCATCCGTTCGCTGGTCGATGGTCTCGGCAGCGAGCGCGAAGCCGTGGTGTCGCACGCCGAACGCGTCCGTGCCTCCATTGCCGGAGCGCATGAGACGCTGCGCGACGAGCTCGGCTCGGCAAGCGACATCATCCGCGACAGCATCCTCAACGCATCGACCAAGCTGTCGATGACGATCACCAATTCCGGCGACACGCTGATCGACCGCATCAACGAAGGCGGCATGGGCCTGTTCGAAGCGATCGACAACCGCATGGATTCGATCAGCGACCGCCTGTCCACCTCGGGCGAGGCATTCGCCAGCCTGCTCGACACGCGCATCGCCAAGCTGACCCAGAGCACCGACGAGGTTACCCGGTCGCTGACCGACATGCTCGACGACCGCACCTCGGGCATGGTCTCGCTGCTTGGCGGCGCCGCCAAGACGATCAATTCCGAGTTCGAGGCGAGCCTGCATGGCATCGAACGCACTCTGGCCGAACGCGGCCAGGCGCTCATCGGTGAGTTCCAGACGCGCGCCGAAGCACTCGACACCGGCACGGCAAAGCTCAACGCCGCGCTCGAAGCCCGCGCCCGCCAGATCAACGAGACGCTGGTCGAACGTGCCCGCGAGATCGCCACGACCTTCGTCGAGGGCCGCGATTCGCTGTCGGCGATGATCGACCAGGGCAAGACCCAGATCGGCACCGACCTCGCCGATATCATCACCTCGACCTCGACCATGCTCGAAGCCCGCGCGACCGATTTCGCCGGCCGCATGGAGGCTGCCCGTCACCAGGTGTCTCGTGCCTTCGACGGCGACATCCAGCGCCTTTCGGACGCCCGCGTCGGCATCGAGCAGGCGGTCGAAGACCATACCCGCAAGCTCTCCGACGCCCGCGACCGCATGGCCGCGGCCCTCAAGGACGACCTCAGCAAGTTCGCCGAAGGCCGCGCCAGCATCGAGGCCGCCGTCGGCTTCCAGGTGCAGAAGCTCGCCGAAGGCCGCAGCCTGATCACCCGGGCCCTCGACGACGACATGCGCAAGCTGGACCAGTCGCGCCAGGCAATCGACGAAACCCTCACCGGCCAGTTCCGCCAGCTCGCCCAGGGCCGCGAGCAGCTCGCCCAGGCGCTCGTCGAAGACTCTGAGAGACTTGTCCAAGCCCGTACGAACATTGACGAAATGGTTGCCGGTCATGTCGGCAAGCTGGCCGAAGGCCGCGGTATCCTGACGCGCGCGCTGGAAGCCGACCTCAACAAGCTCTCCGACAGCCGCAGCAGCATCGACGGACTGGTCGCCGGTCAGGTCGAGAAGATCGCCGAAGGCCGCGCCATCCTGGCCAAGGCACTCGAAACCGATCTCGACGGCATCAAGGCGCTTGTCGACGGACATGCGTCGAAGATCGCGATCGACCGCGCCGAACTGTCGCGCAGCCTCGAGTCCGACATCTCGAACATCCACGGCCTGATTGAAGGCCATGCCGGCAAGCTTGCCGAAGAACGCGCCGTGCTCTCGAAGACGCTGGAATCCGACCTCGCCAAGCTGGCCGACAGCCGCGCCGGCATCGACGGTCTGGTCGCCGGCCAGGTGGAGAAGCTCGCCGAAGGCCGCGACATCCTCAAGCGTGCGCTCGAAACCGACCTCAACGCGATCCGCAGCACCATCGCTGCGCAGTCGGACAAGCTTGCCGAAGACCGCTCCTTGCTGTCTCGCTCGCTCGAGGCCGATCTCGACAGCGTCAAGGGCCTGGTCTCCAGCCATGCCGAACGTCTCGTCGCCGAACGCGGCGCACTGTCCAAGGCACTGGAAGACGATCTTGCCAAGCTGGCTGAAAGCCGCTCGGGCATCGACGGGCTGGTCGCAGGCCAGGTCGAGAAGCTCGCTGAAGGCCGCGACATCCTCAAGCGTGCGCTCGAATCGGACCTGAACACCATCCGCAGCACCGTCGCCTCCCAGTCGGAGAAGCTTGCAGAAGACCGCGCGATGCTCGCCCGTTCGCTCGAAGCCGACCTCGACGGCGTCAAGGGCCTGGTGTCGAGCCATGCCGAGCGCCTGGTCGCAGAACGTGGCACCCTGTCCAGGGCGCTCGAGGACGACCTCGCCAAGCTGGCGGAAAGCCGCTCGGGCATCGACGGGCTCGTTGCCGGCCAGGTCGAGAAGCTGGCCGAAGGCCGCGACATCCTCCGCCGCGCACTGGAAGCCGACCTCTCCAAGATCGACGGCATGATGCTCGGCCAGGTCGACAAGCTGGCCGCCGGCCGCGATGCGCTGACCAAGGCGCTGGAGGCCGACCTCGCCATGCTCAACGAAAGCCGCGCCAACTTCGACGGCATCGTTGCCGGCCAGGTCGACAAGCTGGCCGCCGGGCGCGACGCCCTGACCAGGGCGCTCGAAGCTGACCTCGCCCTGCTGAACGACAGCCGTACCAACATCGACGGCATGGTGGTCGGTCACGTCGGCAAGCTCGCCGAAGGCCGCGACACCTTTGCCCGCGCGCTGGATGCGGATCTCGGCAAGCTGGGCGACGCCCGCCGCGAGATCGACCTCGCCATTTCCGGCCACATCGACCAGATCGCCGCCCGCCGTGTCGACATCTCCGACGCGATCGCCGGCGATATCGAAAAGATCGAAGACGCCTTCCGCCGCCAGACCGGCGTCATCGAAGAGCGTACCGGCACCATGGAGCGCGCGCTGTCGCTCGGCGTCGACAATGTCCGCGGCGTGCTCGAAAAGAGTGCCGTCTTTGTCGCCGGCGCCCTGCGCGACAAGGTCATGGAAGTCACAGCCGCTCTGCACGAGCAGGCCGGCCAGGCCTTCAGCGATGCCGACCGCGTCATCGCCGAGCGTGCCGAACAGACGTCGAGTGCCCTGCTCGCCCGGGCCGAAGACATTGCCCGTGCGTTCGAGGAGGCCGACGGCCGTCTCGCCGCCAGGGCACACGAGACTTCGAGTTCGTTGCTGGCCCGCGCCGAAGAAACAGCCGACACACTGTCGGCCAAGGCTGGCGAGATCGCCCAGACCTTCGACGCAGCCGATCGCTCGCTCATTGCCCGTGCCATCGAGACCGCGGAATCGCTGTCGGCCCGTGCCGGCGACATCCTGCGCAACTTCGACACAGCCGACGAACGGCTCGGCCTGCGCATCGGCGAATCGGCCGACGCACTGGCAGCCCGTGCTGCCGAACTCGGCCGCATCTTCGACACTGCCGACGAGAAGCTCGCCACGCGCATTGCCGAAGGCGCAGACTCGCTCGGCGACCGTGCCGGCGAACTCAGCCGCATCTTCGACGCCGCCGACGAGCGCATTGCCGCCCGCGTCGCCGACAGTTCGGCCACGCTCGGCAGCCGTGCCGGCGAAATCGTCCGCAACTTCGAGGAAGCCGACGAACGTCTTGCGGCGCGCGCAGCGCAGACGGCCGACACCCTGTCTGGCCGTGCCGCCGAAATCGGCCGCGCCTTCGAGGAAGCCGACAGCCGGATCGCGGCACGCGTCGACCAGACGGCGGAATCGCTGCTTGGCCGTGCTGCCGAAATCAGCCGCGCCTTCGAGGAAGCCGACGGCAGGATCACCGCCCGCGTCGACCTCACGTCGCAGTCGCTGCTCGGCCGCGCCTCGGAAATCGGCCAGGCTTTTGACGAAGCCGGCCAGCAGCTTGCCGCCCGCGTCACCGAGAGTACCTCGGGCATTGGCGAGCATGCAGCGTTGATCGCCAGCGCCTTCACCGAAACCGAGCAGCGCGTCGTTGCCCGTGCCCAGCGCACGGCGGCCGACCTCGACGCCCGCGCCCGCGCCATCGAAGAAACGCTGGCCAACGTCGACGAGCGCCTGGCTGCTGGCGCCGAAGGTGTGGCGACCCGCATCGGCGAGCACCTATCGAGCGCCGAGAACCGCCTCGCCTATGGCGCGGAATCGATGGGCCAGAAGCTCAACGAGCAGGTTGCCCAGGCTGAAGCGCAACTCGTCGCCCGCGCCAATGTGATCGCCGAGACCTTCACCGCCGTTGGCCAGCATATCGGCCAGAGCACCAACGAGGCCGCCCGCACCATCGGCACCAACACGCGCGAACTCAACGCCATGCTGGCTGAACGCTCGAACGAGATCGCCAAGATCCTCGACGAGACGGCGCGCCCGCTGGTCGATCGCTTCGCCGAAAGCGGCAACGACCTGCACCGCTCGATGGAGGAGGCAACCGCCCGCGCGACCGAAAAGCTGCGCACCGAAAACGCGACCCTGGTCGACGCGCTCGCCAGCCGCACCGCCGAGACGCTGTCCGCGGTCGAGGGCGCACGCTCGACGCTTGCCGACAGCGTGGCCGATCTCATCGGCCGGATGACGACTTCGAGCTCCCAGCTCGGCGAATTGATCGAACGCGCGGCGCAGAACCTCGCCACCGTCGACGATCGCCTCACCGGCAGCACGACGAACTTCTCGGCCACCACCGAGAAGGCGGCGCAGACCTTTGCCAGCGCTGCGCGCCTGGTGGACTCGAACACCAACCGCCTCACCGACCTGTCGTCCAGCACGCTGCGCGAGGTGGCCTCCATCGCCACCAAGTTCGATGAGCACAGCCGCCTGCTGTCGAGCGCTTCCAACCTGCTTTCCTCGGCGCAGAGCAACCTCGAGCACACGCTTGAGCGCCAGTCGTCGCTGGAAGACCTTGCCGTTGGGCTGGTCAAGAAGTCGGAAGACCTCGAGCGCGTCATGCAGTCGTTCGAGCGCCTCGTTGGCCAGACGCTGGAAAGCGCCGAAGGCAAGACCATGGAGTCGGCAGAAAAGATCCGCGCCGCCATCTCCGATGTCGTCGAGACCGCCACCAAGCGCTTCGCCGACGCCACCGAGGACATGCGCCGCACCGCCGGCTCCATCAAGACCGAGCTCGAAAGCACCCGCGCCGAGCTCAAGAAGGGCGTGCTCGACATGCCGGAAGAGGCCAGGGAATCGACCACGGCCATCCGTCGTGCCGTGTCCGAGCAGATCAACGCGCTCAAGGAACTGTCGGCGATCGTCGCCAAGTCCGGCCGCGGCGTGGACGTTTCCGACGCCACCCTGCGCAACACGCAGCCGGCGCAGCAGCCTCGCCGTCCGGCCCCTCAGCCCGAACGTCGCGAGCCGCCGGCACCGCTGGCCGGTAACACCGGCCTGCGCGGCACGCTCGACATCGAGCGTCCGGCTGCCCAGCCGCAGCCACCGGTTCGCGAGCCTGCCGGCCGTGGCCAGCAGGGTGGATGGGTGCGCGACCTGTTGACCGGTGCCTCGCGTGAGGAGCAGCCTGCCCGCCCGGCAGCCCAGCCCGAGCCGCGCGCCGTGCCTGCACAGCGTTCGCCGATGCATGTGGTGGAATCGCTCAACTCGCTGTCCGTCGACATCGCCCGCGCCATCGACCACGAGGCCTCGATCGAGCTTTGGGATCGCTATCGCCGCGGTGAACGCGACGTCTTCACCCGCCGGCTCTACACGCTGAAGGGCCAGCAGACCTTCGACGAAATCCGCCGCAAGTATCAGTCAGACGGTGAGTTCCGCACGGCCGTCGACCGTTACTGCGACGACTTCGAGAAGCTGCTCAAGGATGTCTCGCGCAGCGACCGCGACAGCATCATGACCAAGACCTATCTGACCTCGGATACCGGCAAGGTCTACACCATGCTGGCGCACGCGGCGGGCCGGCTGAAGTAAGGCTGTCCGCAGGGCGACAAGGCCATGGAGCAAAAAGGGCAGCAGGTACGCACCTGCTGCCCTTTTGCTGTCTGGGCCTGAAGACTTGCGGAGATTGATGCGGGCAATGCGCCGCGCTTCCAGCGGTCGCGCGGCGGTTGAAGCGCAAGCGAGCGACTGCACAAGCGTCTGACGTTGCGAAAGTCGGCGAACGGAATCGCATCAGCCAGGTCCTTACGGCCCTGCTAACCTATTCCCTTACTACCTTTTCAGATCAGGCCTTCGGTCCACTTGACGATGTCGGCGGCCGCTTGGCCGAAGGCAGCGTCGAGGGCGGCGACATAGTCGTCGTTGCCGGCGCCGGAAACCGGTGCTGTGGCGTTGAAGACGCGCGAGGCACGGACCTGGCCGTTGCGGTCGTTCAGCAACCTGACGAACAGCTCGACCTCGGCCTGGGCAGCGCCACCGACCTTGATCTCGAAGCTGCGGACCTCGACGATGACCTGATAGTCGATCGCCAGCCCCTCGCCCGGCTTGCCTATTCCGACATAGCCGCCGGCACGCTGGAAGGTCTCGGCAAGCCTCGCCTGCAAGATGCGCGGCAGCCGGTCGGACCACTGCGCGCCCTTGAGGAACTGGATCGAGCCGGGCGACGGCTTGATGACGATGCTCTGTCCGTCGAGCGACTTGAGCGCCGAGGGTTCGGCAATCAGGATCTGGCGGCGGCTCGAACCGCTGCGGCCCGTCACCGAAGGCGCCGTCAGTTCGTAGGTGTCCAGCGGCGGCGGTGTGCTGACGAACAGCGAGGCGCAGCCGGACAGCGTTAGCGCCGCTGCAGCAAGCAGCAATGTAGATCTAGCAGACTTCACATGCTGTCCCCGGATACGACTCACTCGCACCTTGCGCGAACCACCCTCAAGCAACTTCATGGTGCGGCAGGCAAACGATGTCAACGACGCACCCGTCCGTCGAATTCACGCACGGTGCCCTCGCCTCCGGTGATGATGCGCTGCGGATTGCGCTCCAGGTCGGAGATCGCCTGCTCGATGCGGGTGATCGAGCGGCGGCTGTCCTGGACAAGCGATTCGACGTCGCGCAGGCCCTGTCCCGAAAAGCGGGCGAGCCCGTCCGTGATCGTGCCGAGACGCGCATTGAGTGTATCGGCAACCTGCTTGAACGCCTTCAGCGTCGCACTTGCATCGGACATCACGCCTTCGGCCTCGCCCGAGCCCAGCAGCTTGTCGACCTTGGCAAGCACGCCGTCGACGCGGACGGAGGCCTGGTTGAGGCGCGACGCCAGTTGCTTGGCGTCCGAGACGATCTGATCGATGTCGTCGGCGCGATCGCCGAATTTGTCAGTGACCTTGGCGACATCGGCCGCTGCCTTGTTGGCGTTCTCGCTGGCCTTGCGAATGTTGTCGAGGGACTCCTTGACGCTCGCGGCATCCACCCCTTCGAGCACGCCGTCGACCTTGCTCAGGGTCTGCTGTGTCTTTTGGGCGAAGTCGTTGATCGAGGCGACGGTGGTGTTGACGCCCTTGACGATGTCGTCGATCTGGTCGCTCTGGGCGCTGAGGTTCTTGGTGAAAGTGTCGACACTGGCGACAATGTTCTTCACCTTGTCGCGGTCGACCGACTTGAGCAGCCCTTCCGCCGCCTCGATGGTGCCGTCAAGCTTGCCAGAAACGGTGGAAAGCTGTTCCGAGAGCGCGCTCACGCTGGCCAGGAACTTGTCGACGCCGTCGGCATTCCGAGCCAGAGACTCCGAAAACTTCTGGGCATTGCCGACGGTTGCGGTAAGCGGGCCGCGGACGTCGTTGGTGAAGCCTTCGAGATTGTTCAGCACGGTGTCGGCGCGCTTGAAAATGTCCTGCGCCGTTTGCAGCAGGTTGGTGACAGCGGACGGATTGGCGACGATCTCGGCAACAGTGCCATCAGCTTCGGCCTTGTCGAGCAGATTGGGTTCCTTGATGTTGGCGCCCTTGAGCTCGATGTTGGCCTGCCCGGTCAGGCCGGCAAGGCCGATATCCGCCTGCGTCGACTGCGTGATCGGCGTCAGCCTGTCGATCTCCGCGTCGGCAATCGCCACCTGGGGATTGCTGACGTCTAGATAGACGCGGCGGACGTCGCCGACCTTGACTCCGTTGAACAGCACGAAGCTGCCCCTGGCGAGACCCGAGGCCGAGCCGGGTATGCGCACGCGCAGCGTTGCGGTCTCGCCACGCTCGCCGATCGCAGCCGTCCAATAGACGAAAGCAAAAGCGGCCAGGATCGCAAACAGCGTGAAGATACCGACGATGACGTAGTTGGCCCTGGTCTCCATCACATCATTCCATTCTATGCCCTTGCGGCAAGATCAAGTTGCCGCGCGCGTTTTCCGCGGAAATACGACCGTACCCATGGTTCTTCGCTCTTCAGCATGTCCGCGATCGTGCCTTCGACCAGCACCTTCTTGTTGCCGAGCACGGCGACCCGGTCGCAAACCGAAAACAGGCTGTCGAGATCGTGCGTCACCATGTAGACGGTCAGGCCCATCGTATCGCGCATCTTGGCGACCAGCTCGTCGAACTCGGCGGCACCGATGGGATCGAGACCGGATGTCGGCTCGTCGAGGAAGACGATATCGGGGTCCAGTGCCAGTGCCCGCGCCAGTGCGGCGCGTTTGATCATGCCGCCGGAAAGCTCGGACGGATATTTGCTCGCGGCATCCGGCGGCAGGCCGACCAGTTCGACCTTCAGCATGGCAAGCTCATTCATCAGCTTTCTCGGCAGGTCGAGATACTCGCGCATCGGCACCTGGACGTTCTCAAGCACAGTCAGCGCCGAAAACAGCGCGCCGTGCTGGAACAACACGCCGAGACGCATGTCGATCCTGAGCCGTTCTTCCTCGCTCGCGGTCTCGAGATCGACGCCGAACAGATTGATCGTGCCGGAGCGCTTGCGGATCAGGCCGAGTATGGTCCGCAACAGCACCGATTTGCCCGAACCGGACGCACCGACGAAGCCGAGGATTTCGCCGCGTTTGATGTCCAGGTCGAGCTTGTCGAGGATCACCTTCTCTTCGAAGGCAACCGTCAGGTCCCGCACCGACAGCAAGACCTCGCCCCGGCCATTCAGGCTCTGGCCTTCCGATTGAATGGTCTTTGTCCGGCTGGCCATGTCAGAAATTGATCGCTGCGTAGAACATGGCGAACAGGCCATCGAGGATGATGACGACGAAGATGGCCTTGACCACCGACGCGGTGACGTGGCGCCCGAGCGATTCCGCACTGCCGCCGACTTTCATGCCTTCGACGGAAGCGATGGTGCCGATGATGATGGCCATGAACGGCGCCTTGATCAGGCCGGCAAAAATAGTGCTGAGGTCGATCGCCACCCGCAGGCGGTCGATGAAGGCTGCCGGCGGAATGTCCGAATAGAACCATGCGGTGGCCATGCCGCCGCCAAGGGCTGCGAAATTGGCGAGGATCGACAAGCACGGCAGCGCAATCACCAGCGCCACCAGTCGCGGAAACACCAGCACGCCGATTGGGTTGAGGCCGATGACGGTCAGCGCATCGACCTCCTCGCGCATCTTCATCGAGCCGATTTCCGCAGTGATCGCGCTGCCCGAGCGGCCGGCGATCATGATCGCCGTCATCAGCACGCCGAGTTCGCGCAGCACCAGCACCCCTATCAGGTCGACGACGAAGATATCGGCGCCAAAATAGCTGAGCTGGAACGCCCCCTGCTGGGCGACGATGGCGCCGACGATGCCCGACATCAGCAGCACGACCGGGATCGCGCCGACGCCCATGCGGTCGATCTGGCTGAAGATGGCCGCAGGGTTGACGGCATGACCGCGCCCGAGCTTCATCTGGGCGCCGCGGATGGTCGCGCCCAGGATGTTCATCGAGGACAGGAAATCGTCGCGCATCTCGTAGACACGCCGGCCCATCGCCTCGAGCATGCGGATAAGAATGTTGGGCTGGACCTCAGCAGCCGAATCGCCGTCGCGCCGCACGGCCTCGCCAACGGCATCGAGCAGGACGTTGGCCGCTTCGCTGCGGCCTTCCATCTTGACCTCGACACCTCTTTTCTCGTTGGCGAAAACCAGCCTGTCGATGACCCAGGCGCCGGCGGTGTCCATCTTTTCGATGCCGGACAGATCGAGCGCCAATGCTACAAATCCCTTGCGGGCTTCGAGCGTGCGCATTTCGGCGTCGACAAGGGCTACGGTGCGGGTGGTCCAGATGCCGGTGAAGACGCAAGCGAGCACGCCTTCGCGCTCCGCCACAGCAACCTGCGGTCGGTGATCTCGGCCGTCGGCTGCCCCGCCGCTTGCTTCCCGTTTGCCGATGGTCAACATGGCACCCTACTTAACGTGTCGGCTGCTGCCTGTCGATTTTCGTAACCCTGACAAGCAGTTGAACGGAGCAGATTTTCATGGTGCGTGTCCTTTCGGTCGAAGATGAGCGCTTCCCCATCGCCGGAACGTTCACGATCTCGCGTGGTTCCAAGACCGAAGCCGAGGTCATCACCTGCACAATCGCCGAATCAGGCTTCATCGGCCGGGGCGAATGCGTACCCTACAAGCGCTATGGCGAGACCATGGCAAGCGTCCGCGAGGCAATCGAGCAGGCGCGGCGGGCGGTCGAGGAAGGCGCCTCCCGCACCGATCTGCTCGGCCTGATGGAGGCAGGTGCCGCCCGCAACGCCATCGACTGTGCCCTATGGGACCTCGAGGCAAAGACGAGCGGCATCGGTGTTGCCTCAAGGCTCGGCCTGGCCTCGCCCCGCGCGCTTGAGACCGCGTACACGCTTTCCCTCGGCGAGCCCGACGCGATGGCGGCGCAGGCACGAGCCAACGCCATGCGCCCGTTGCTCAAGGTCAAGATCGGCGGCGACGGCGACATTGCCCGCATCCGCGCGGTGACCGAAGCCGCACCTCAAAGCCGCATCATCCTCGACGCCAACGAAGGCTGGACGGACGCCAATATCTCCGAAAACTTGGCTGCAGCCGCGGAACTGGGCATCGCACTGATCGAACAGCCACTGCCCGCCGGTGCTGACCAGATCCTAGCCCGAATTGCGCATCCGGTACCGATCTGCGCCGACGAAAGCGTCCATAGTGCTGGAGATCTCGACCGGCTCGAGGGCCTCTATGACGCCGTCAACATCAAGCTCGACAAATCGGGGGGCCTGACGGCGGCGATCGAACTGCGCGACCGGGCCCGCGCGCTCGGTTTCCAGGTGATGGTCGGCTGCATGGTCGGCACCTCGCTCGCCATGGCGCCAGCCGTGCTGCTTGCCCAGGATGCCGATTTCGTCGATCTCGATGGCGCGCTGCTGCTGGCGCGCGACCGCTCGCCGGGGCTTATCTACGAGGGCTCAATGGTGTCTCCGCCCCGGTCCGCGCTCTGGGGCTGAGCGCGAAGCCAGCACCACTAGGACGATGGCGCAAGCCGCTACGCCGGCCATGAAAAAGAAGCCATTGACGCCAAAGCGCTCGTAGAGCGGACCGGAAAGCAGCGTCACGATCGCCATCGACATGCCGTTGGTGAAGTAGGCGACGCCTTGTGCCGCACCGGTGCGCTCTTCGGGAACCGTTTCGGCGATCAGCTTCTGCACACCGATCAGCACCAGGGCGGTCGATACGGCGTGCAAGGTCTGGACTGCAAAGAAGCCCGGCACGCCAAGCCCCAGCGGCCAGATCAGGGGATACGCAACCCAGCGGACGATCGCGCCGGCGCCGGCAAGCACGAGCACCAGCGCCGTCGATCTGGAACCGAACAGCCGGGTGAAGAACATGAACATGACGATCTCTGCCGCCACTCCCCAGCTCCACAGCAATCCGACGATGGTTTCGTTGATACCGAGGGACTTCCAGTAGATCGACACGAAACCGTAGAGAAAGCCGTGACTGCCGATGATGACGCCGGTGCCGCCGGCCATCAGCAGGAAATAGCGGTTTAAGAGCTTCGGCGCCTGCTGCATGTCGGTTGCCGATAGCGGGGAAGCCCGCCTCGGCCTGCCCAGGCGAGGCGTGATGAACGACATCAGGAAGCAGCCGAGCAGTCCGATCGAAATGATTGCCGGAACCGCATCGGCGCCTGTCCATGACAGGATGAACCCTGCGCCCAGGCTGCCGGCGAGAAAGGCGATCGAGCCCCAGATACGCATCGCCGCATAATCGGAGCCGTAGCGGCGAACGCCAGACAGCGCCAGCGAATCGGCGATCGGCGAATGTGGCGTCCAGACCACCGCAAGCGCCAGCGAGACGGCCAGGACGATGAGATAGGCCGGTTCGAGGAAATAGCCGAGCGAAAGCAACAGCGCTGAAGCGGCAAGGAAGATGAAGACGTTGGCGCGGTCCTTGGCCCGGTCGGCCATCGCCGCGATCAACGGGGTGGTGATGACGCGCAGGAACATCGGCGCCGAAAGGATGATGGCGATCTGTTCGGGATCGAACCCCTTGGCTTCGAGCCAGAGCGGGAAATACGGCAGGTGCACGCCCATCGGCACGAACAGGGCCGCGAAAAGCAGCGATATGCGCAGCTCGAAGCGCTGCGGCTTGACCTGCTGTTCTGGCGTGAGAGGCGGAAGTGTCATGGCAGGTATGCGGTCCGGGTGCAGACCCGAACCTAGCAAGCCTCACCGATTTGCCTGATCCAATACCATGGCTATCCGGGAGGCGAAAGCGGCCCGGTTCGCCATGCCGCCCTGGGGTTGGGCCACGCCGATTGGTCCTTGTCGGCCAAGCCGCGTTGTCGTTCGGGCATCCGCAGGGCGATCATGGACGCCGAGACGCCACGCCCGCTCGTGGACCGGTTGCGTTGGCTCGATCATGGGCGCATGGCCTGGCCCTTCCCGCCGGTTGCGGGAAGCATGTCTTGAATGACACATGTGTGTTGTTCCGTTCAGGCAGCTTTGTCGACGCGCTGGTCGACGACCATCGGCACGAAGGGCTCGTTCACCAACTGCCCTGCCAGCACATGCGGCCAGCGCAGGATGACGAAGGTGCCGTCGAAATTCTCGGCAACGGCCGTGCAGTTTTCCACCCAGTCGCCAGTGTTGATGTACTGGATGCCGTCGAAATTCTCGATCGCCGGGTGATGGATGTGGCCGCAGATGACGCCATCGACCTCGGAACGCCTGGCCTCTTCGGTCAGCACGTCCTGGAAGGCGCCGATGAAGTTCACCGCCTTCTTGACCTTGACCTTGGCCCAGGACGAGAACGACCAGTAGGGCATGCCGAAGGTGCGGCGGAAGCGCGCCACGAGCCGGTTCGTCGCCATGGCCGCGTCGTAGGCGAAGTCGCCGAGATAGGCGAGCCAGCGCGCATTCTGCACCACGGCATCGAACTGGTCACCATGGATCACCAGGAAGCGCTTGCCATCGGCGGCTTCATGGATGGCGCGGTCGGCGACGACGATGCCACCGAAATGCACGCCCTGGAACATGCGGGCGAACTCGTCATGGTTGCCGGCGATGTAGGTGATGGCAGTGCCCTTGCGTGCCTGGCGCAGCAGTTTCTGCACCACGTCGTTGTGGGTCTGCGGCCAATGCCAGGAGCGGCGCAGGCGCCAGCCATCGACGATGTCGCCGACCAGGAAGATGGACTCCGCTTCGTGATGTCGCAGGAAATCGATCAGATAGTCGGCCTTTGCGCCCTTCGACCCCAGATGGACATCGGAGATGAAGAGCGTTCGGAAACTGCGTGTGCTGGTGCCTGACATGGCATTTCACCCGTTGCTGTCGCGCTGGCTATGCCCAGATTCATGCAACAGACGTATGACGGTTGCAGTCGCCTGCCGGCAGTCCTAGGGTGGCGCATCACCTACAGGAGACGGACTCATGGATCTCGGCATACGGGGCAAGAAGGCTATCGTCTGCGCGTCAAGCCGCGGACTCGGCAAGGGATGCGCCATCGCATTGGCCGAAGCCGGATGCGAACTCTTCCTCAACGGCCGCGATGCAGGCGCGCTCAGCCGCACCGCGACGGAAATCCGCCAGCGCTTCGGCGTGACCGTCACCGAAATCGCCGGCGACGTGTCCGATCCCGAGGTGCAGAAGGCGCTGCTCGCCGCCTGTCCGTCGCCCGACATCCTGGTCAACAACAATGGCGGCCCGCCCTATCGCGATTTTCGCGAACTCGACCGCGCAAAGATCCTCGAAGGCGTGACCAACAACATGGTCACGCCGATCGAACTGATCAAAGCGGTGATCGACGGCATGGCTGAACGCGGTTTCGGCCGGATCATCAACATCACCTCGCTGTCGGTCTACACGCCGATTCCCGGCCTCGATCTTTCCTCGGGCGCACGCGCCGGCCTCACGGCATTCCTGGCGGGCGTGGCGCGCACCGTGGCGAACCGCAACGTCACCATCAACAACATGTTGCCGGGCAAGCTCGACACCGACCGCCTGCGCGGCCCGCACGAACCGGGCAGCGTCGAGGATCCTGTTCAGGGGGCTGCGCGCCGCGCCCGGCTGAGCGCCGAAGTGCCGGCCGGCAGGCTTGGCACGCCAGAAGAATTCGGCCAGATTTGCGCCTTCCTGTGCTCGGTTCACGCCGGATACATGACCGGCCAGAACATTCCCGTCGACGGCGGACTGTATGTCAGCTCGTTCTGACCCCCGGAGAAGCTGACTCAGCATCTCAACACCTGGCGCCAAGCCGCTGGAATGATTTCCGTTCCAGCGCTTGAAAGTGCTTCAACGCCGTTTTGGCATTGACACCTCGAAATATGCGGCCGTCGTGCTAAGAACGGCCTTTGATGCGGATTCTAAAGGAGTTAGAGATGGCCGGGGACAACAAGAAGAAGGAAGCGCTCTCCGATCTCGATCAGGCCGCGCTCTTTTTCCACAAGCACCCCGTCCCGGGAAAGCTCGAAATCCAGGCGACCAAGCCGCTCGGCAACCAGCGCGATCTGGCGCTTGCCTATTCCCCTGGCGTCGCAGCCCCGTGCCTTGCCATCAGGGACGACCCTGAGACCGCCGCCGACTACACCGGCCGCGCCAATCTGGTGGCCGTCATCTCCAACGGCACGGCGGTCCTCGGCCTTGGCAATATCGGCCCGCTGGCGTCGAAGCCGGTGATGGAGGGCAAGGCCGTCCTGTTCAAGAAATTTGCCGGCATCGACGTCTTCGACATCGAGATCGACGCTCCCGAGATCGACCAGATGGTCAACACCATCTCGGCGCTCGAGCCGACCTTCGGCGGCATCAACCTCGAAGACATCAAGGCACCCGAATGCTTCGACGTCGAGGAACGCCTGAAAGCGAAGATGCGCATTCCGGTCTTCCACGACGACCAGCACGGCACGGCAATCATCGTCGCAGCAGCGGTGCTCAACGGCCTGGAACTCGCCGGCAAGAAGATCGAGGACGTCAAGATCGTGACGTCAGGCGCAGGTGCAGCCGCCCTCGCCTGTCTCAACCTGCTGGTGTCGCTCGGCGCCCTGGTCGAGAACATCTGGGTCACCGACCGCTTCGGCGTCGCCCACAAGGGCCGCACCGAGGAAATGGACCGCTGGAAGGATCCTTACGTCAAGGACACCAATGCCCGCGTGCTGGCCGACGTCATCGGCGGCGCCGACGTGTTCCTGGGCCTGTCCGCCGCCGGCGTGCTGAAGCCGGAATTGCTCAGCCAGATGGCCGAAAAGCCGCTGATCCTTGCGCTTGCCAACCCCAAGCCCGAAATCATGCCTGAGGAGGCACGTGCCGCACGGCCGGACGCCATGATCTGCACCGGCCGTTCGGACTTCCCGAACCAGGTCAACAACGTGCTGTGCTTCCCCTACATCTTCCGCGGCGCGCTCGACTGCGGCGCAAGCGCGATCAATGAAGAGATGAAGATGGCGGCGGTGCGCGCGATCGCCGCCCTTGCACGCGAGGAGCCGTCGGATGTCGCCGCGCGCGCCTATTCCGGCGAGACGCCGACCTTCGGCCCCGACTTCCTGATCCCCTCGCCCTTCGATCCACGGCTGATCCTGCGCATTGCGCCTGCCGTCGCCAAGGCCGCCTGCGACACCGGCGTGGCCACCCGCCCGATCACCGATTTCACCGCCTATGTCGAAAAACTCAGCCGCTTCGTCTTCCGCTCCGGGCTGGTGATGAAGCCGATCTTCTCCAACGCCAAGCAGGCAACGGCCAATCGGGTGATCTATGCCGACGGCGAGGACGAGCGCGTGCTGCGCGCCGCCCAGGTGGTGCTGGAGGAAAGCCTTGCCAAGCCGATCCTGATCGGCCGTCCGCATGTCATCGAGGTCCGCCTCAAGCGCTATGGCCTTCGCATTCGTCCCGGCATCGACTTCGAGGTCATCAATCCCGAGGACGATCCGCGCTATCGCCACTATGTCGACCACCTGATCGATCTTGGCGGCCGCCAGGGCATCACGCCGGAGGCAGCACGCACCATGGTGCGAACCAACAATACGGTCATTGCATCCATTGCGCTGAAGCGTGGCGATGCCGACGCCATGATCTGCGGGCTGGAAGGCCGTTTCGAACGTCACCTGCGCAACGTCACGCTGATCGTCGGCGCCCGGGACGGCGTCAAGGATCGCGACCTGTCGGCGCTTTCGATGCTGATCTCGCAGCGCGGCGTCCTGTTCTTCACCGACACCTATGTGACGGTCGACCCGAGCGCCGAAGAGATCGCCGAGATGACGATGCTTGCAGCCGACGAGATCCGCCGCTTCGGCATCGAGCCAAAGGCGGCACTGCTTTCGCATTCGAATTTCGGCTCACGCGATTCGCAAAGTGCGCAGAAGATGCGGCAGGCAGCCGCGATCCTGAAGCGCATCGCACCGGAACTCGCCAGCGACGGCGAAATGCACGGCGATTCCGCGCTGTCGGAAGTGCTGCGCCAGCGCGTCTACCCGCACTCGACGCTCAAGGGCGAAGCCAACCTTTTGGTCTTCCCCAATCTCGACGCCGCCAACATCGCGCTGACCACGGTCAAGACGATGCTGGACGCACTGCATGTCGGCCCGATCCTGCTCGGCACCGCCCAGCCGGCCCACATTTTGACGCCGTCCGTCACCTCGCGCGGCATCGTCAACATGACGGCATTGGCGGTGGTCGAGGCCTCGCAGCGGGCGCATGCCGCCAGCTGAAGGTTCGCCGTTTCCAAACAAACGGTTAACCTCGCTGGCGCTAGGTTGAGTCGATCCTTCCAGGGAGCGGCATGTTCGGGCGCGGCACAACGACAAGGATGATCAGGTGGCCGGCGAATGCGCTGGCTGCCGCCTTGTCGATGATCGTTACCTCAGCCGCCTTGGCCGCTTCGCCACAATGTCTTCTGCTCGAGGCGGAACTGGCCGGCCTGCCCGCCCAGACGAGCGACAGCTTCGTCCAGTCGGACGAATTCGCCGTCGCCGCAAACACCCAGCGCGACCAGATCGATCTGGCCCGTATCAGAGCAGCCGACCTCGGCTGCGGACGGGCCATTGCACCCGACATGGTGGCTGCTTGCGCCGACCTCAATGCCCGGATCGCCAGGATGGAAGACAATCTCGGCAAGCTGGAAAGCAGGCCGGCGATGCGCCCCAACCGGAATGCCCGCGCCGAGCGGATCCGCATCCTCGACGCACTCGAACGGGCTCGTTGCTACGACCAGCCCGGCGAAGAGGAAGACTCGACCCTCAGCGCCGAACCAGGCGAGGACGAGGCCGGGGTCACGATCATTCGCGGCGACAGTTCCGAAAGCCTTGATGCCGACGAGCGCTACCCGCAGCGCATCGTGATCGGCCGCAACCAGCAACAAGGAACGGGTGAATACCGTACGCTCTGCGTGCGGACCTGCGACGGCTACTTCTTCCCGATGTCGAATGCTGCCGAATTGTCGGATTTCCAGCGCGACGAGAAGAACTGCGAAGCAAGCTGCCCGGGCACCGACATCGAGCTGTTCTATCACCTCAATACCAGCCAGCCTGGGCAAAGCATGGTTTCCGCACGCTCCGGCCAGCCTTACGACAATCTGGAGACCGCCTATCGCTACAAGCGGGTGGATTTGCCACGCGTGCCGGCGTGCGGCTGCAATGTCAGCCTGAACAGCAACTTTTCCGTCGTCGCCGGCGAAGGACGCGCCGTGCCCAAGGCCACCAAACCCGCCCAAGAAGACGAGGCGCCGCTCCCGATCACGCCCAGAGCGCCGCCTGACCCGGACCGAAAGGTCAGGGCCGTCGGGCCAGCGTTCCTTCCCGCCCCACCAGCGGCAACAGATCTGCGAGTTCCGGGCCCGACTCCAGCCCGGTAAGGGCAAGCCGCAGTGGCATGAAGAGCGCCTTGCCCTTGCGGCCGGTCGCCTTCTTCACCTTGGCCGTCCAGTCCTTCCAGACATTGCCGTCCCATGGCTCTTCCGGCAGCAGGTCGAATGCCTGTCCGACGAACTCGCGATCCTCGTCGGCGATCTCAGCTGCCGGCTGCGGCCCCTCGCGCAGGATCTTCCACCAGGAGACAGCATCAGACAGCCGGTCGAGATTGCCGCGCACGGCCATCCAGAACGCTTCGGCATGTTGGCCGCTGACGCCGAGCACCATCAGGCGGTCGCGCACCTCGTCGAACGACATGTGGTGCAGGAGCGACCGGTTGAGCACGAGCAACTCATCGGGATCGAACTTGGAAGCCGACTTGGAGGTCGCGGCCGGATCGAATTTCTCGGCGAGTTCGGCAAGACTCGGCACCGCCGTGACATTCTCCGACGTGCCGACAAGCACGGCGAGCGAGGCAACCGACATCGGCTCGATGCCGCTGTCGCGCAGGCTTTCGATCGACAGCGCACCGGTGCGCTTGGACAGCCCCTCGCCCGACGCCGTGGTCAGCAGGTTGTGGTGGCCGAATGCCGGCGGCTCGGCACCCAGCGCGCGGAAGAGTGCGATCTGAACGCCGGTGTTGGTGACGTGATCGTCACCGCGAATGACGTGGGTGATCTCCATTTCGATGTCGTCGACCACCGACGGCAGCGTGTAGAGATAAGTGCCGTCCTCGCGCACCAGGACCGGATCGGAGAGGGACGCCAGGTCGACGGTCTCCTCTCCGCGCACGATATCGTTCCAGTGGATTTCGGTGCGCTCGGTCTCGAACGGGTCGGAGGCAAAGTTGGGCAGCAGGAAGCGCCAGTGCGGCTTGCGCCCGTCATGCTCATAGGATGCGCGTTCGGCATCGGTAAGTTTCAGCGCCTCGCGCCCGTAAACCGGCGGCAAACCGCGCGTGCGCCGTACCTTGCGGCGCAGATCGAGTTCTTCCGTCGTTTCGTAGCAGGGATAGAGCACGCCGGCCGCCTTGAGCCTGTCGACAGCCGCATCATAGCTGGCGAAACGGCGCGACTGGTATTCGGTCTGGTCGGGAAAGATGCCGAGCCAGTGCAAATCGTAGAGGATCGAATCTGCGAATTCCTGGCGCGAGCGCTCGACATCGGTATCGTCGAAGCGCTGGACGAAACGCCCCTTGTGCTTGAGCGCGAACAGCCAATTGAACAGAGCCGTGCGCGCATTGCCGATGTGGATGCGTCCGGTGGGCGAAGGTGCGAAGCGAACTGTAACTGTCATGATCGGGGCGTAGCGGAAGGCTTTTGCGTTGACAAGACGGCGCCCCCGCACCTCTGTTTCAGAGATAATGCAAGATTGCCCCGAATGGAAGCTGACCAATGGGGCTACATCTGTTTGCCAACGAAGTAAGGGCCGCGATCATCTCGCGGCCCTTTCAAGATCAGACCAGGCCTTTCGTCAGCTCCAGCGCCTGGCGCTCGAACAGCCGGCGGTAGATGCCGCCGTCGAGGCGAACCAGTGCCTCGTGCCTGCCCTCCTCGACGACCTCGCCCCGATCGAAGACGAGCAGCCGGTCAAGCGCCCGCACCGTCGACAGCCGATGCGCGATGACCAGCGTCGTGCGTCCGACCATCAACCGCTCCATCGCCTCCTGGATCAGCACCTCCGACTCCGAATCGAGGCTGGACGTCGCCTCATCGAGAATCAGGACCGGTGCATCCGCCAGGAATGCCCGTGCGATTGCAACACGCTGGCGTTCGCCGCCCGACAGCTTGACGCCGCGTTCGCCGACCAGCGTGCCATAGCCCTTGGGCAGGCGCTGGATGAAATCATGCGCGCTGGCGAGTTTCGCCGCGTGTTCGATCTCAGCCTGCGTCGCGCCGGGCCGGGCATAGGCAATGTTCTCGGCCAGCGACCGGTGGAACAGGATCGGCTCCTGCTGGACGATCGCCAGTTGCGACCGCAGCGAGGACTGCGTCGTATTGGCGATATCCTGCCCGTCGATCACGATCCGGCCGCTGCCGACGTCGTACAGCCGTTGGATCAGCTTGACGAACGTCGTCTTGCCCGAACCTGAGTGACCGACAAGGCCGACACGTTCGCCCGGTTTGATCGACACCGAGAAGTCCCGGTAGAGCGGCAGCGCGTGGGTGCCGTAGTGGAACGTCACGTTCTCGAACTCGATGCCGCCGTCGCGGATCTGGATCGGCCTGGCGCCGGGCCGGTCGGCGACGCCGAGCGGCTGACCCTGGATGTCGACCAGTTCCTCCATGTCGTTGACCGAGCGCTGCAGGTTGCGGATGTGCATGCCGACGTCGCGCAGATAGCCCTGCAGCAGGAAGAACGAGGTCAGCACGAAGGCGATGTCGCCAGCACTGGCCTGCCCGCCGGCCCACAGCATCAACGCAAAGCCGATGATCGCGGCGCGCAGCAGAACCAGGGTGACGTTCTGCGACGTGCCGTTGATCGTGCCGCGCATCCAGGTCCTCGCCGTGCGGTGGCGCCACTTGGCGATCACCTTGGCGAGCCGGCCTTCCTCGCGCTCTTCTGCGCCGAACGCCTTGACCACCGAGTTGCAGCTGACGGCATCGGCGAGCGAGCCGCCAAGCCGCGTGTCCCAGCTGTTGGCAAGGCTTGCGGCAGGAGCGACGAAGCCGAGCGACATCACTACCGTCTGCGCGATGAAGATCAGCGAGCCTGCGGCGATGATCAGGCCCATCATCGGCCAGTGCCAACCCAGCAGGATGGTCGATCCCAGTAGCATCACGATGGACGGCAGCAGTGCCACCAGCAGCGTGTCGTTGAGCAGGTCGAGCGCCCACATGCCGCGCGTCACCTTGCGCACCGTTGAGCCGGCGAAGCTGTTGGCATGCCAGTCAGTCGAAAAGCGCTGGACGCGGTGGAATGCGTCGTGAGCGATGTCCGACATCATCTTGAGCGTCAGCTCGATGATGCCGGCAAACGCGATGTGGCGGAATACCAGCGAACCCGAGGCCAGCGCCAGCAGCGTGAAGAACGCCGCCAAGGCCGCATCCCACGCCACCGCGTCGGTCGCGGCACCGCTGGCAACGGCGTCGATCAGCCGACCCGAATAGAGCGGCGTCAGCACGTCGGCCATCGTCGAAACGAGCACGGCAGCCGAGATGAGGACAAGCCGCACCGGTTGGTGCTTCCAGTGCCTGAAAGTGAATCCCAGAACGCTGCGGAAGGCGCCGCCGCGCAGGTCGATACGAAAACGAGCCATGATGTCATCGAGGCGCCGAAAACCGACGCCATCCCAATAGAATGAAGTGCAAAAGGCGCGACGAATAATTCTTATGGAATCAGGAAGTCGCGGTACGGCGGCGTCGGGAACAAAAGACGCCGAGGGCGGTTCGCGAGGTCAACGACCTCGGTTCGAACCTCGGGAGGACATGTCATGTTCTGGCATTCAGACCTCCCTGTTAGTGGCCGCGAAGGAGTTGCTTATAGCCGAGCATCGTTGCTTCGCCAAGTCCCGGTCTGGACCGAAGCCTGTTGTGCCAGAACAGGGGCTGAAATCGGTCCCCACTTGCGCAAGAGATAAGTACATGCTTATCTCAAATCCATGAACGAATCTGACGTATTCCGCGCCCTGTCCGATCCCACCCGCCGTGCCGTTCTCGATCGGCTGACCGCGGGAGAGAAAAACGCGACGGAGTTGCGCGAAGGGCTGGAGATTTCGCAGCCGGCGATTTCGCAGCACATCGCCGTGCTGCGCGGCGCCGGGCTGATCAAGGAAGCGCGTGCCGGCAGGCATGTGAACTACAGCGTCAACCCCGACGGTCTGCGGCCGCTCTTCGACTGGCTCACCCGCTATCGCGGCTTCTGGCCGGATCGCGTCGAGCGACTGAAGACGCTGCTCAAGGAGATGGACCAATGACGGACACCCAGAGGCAGGAATCGAACGAGGACACCATCGTCGTCGAATGCGAGTTGGAAGCCACGCCGGAAAAGGTCTGGCGCGCGCTGACGGTGCCGGAATTCGTCGCAACCTGGCTCGACGTGCCGGCGGCGGACAAGGTCACCGCGGACACGACCGGCCCCGCCTATCGCATCATCGAGGCCCTACCCTTCTCGCGCGTACGTTACGCCTGGAACGATGCCACGGTGAGCGAGCCCGAGACCTACGTCACCTTCGATCTCGAAGCACAACCGGACGGCGGCACACGGTTCCGGCTCACCCATAGCGTCGACCCCGTGAGAACCATCGCTGCGCCGGCGAATTCAAACAGCCCGCCCCTGATGCGCGCAGCCGCCTAAGTTCAAAAAACTCCATCGATGAAAGGAATTTCGCGCATGCGCGACACGATGCAACTCGTCCCTATGGTCGTCGAACAGTCGCCCCGCGGCGAACGCTCCTTCGACATCTTTTCCCGACTGCTGCGCGAGCGGATCGTTTTCCTCAACGGCGAGGTCGACGATAATTCGGCGTCGCTCATCTGCGCGCAGTTGCTGTTCCTCGAGTCGGAAAACCCGAACCGCGAAATCTCGTTCTACATCAACTCGCCGGGCGGCGTGGTGACCAGCGGCTTTGCCATCTACGACACGATGCAGTTCATCCGATGCCCTGTTTCAACGCTCTGCATGGGCACGGCCGGCTCGATGGGCTCGTTCCTGCTGATGGCCGGCGCACCCGGCCGGCGCATCGCGCTTCCCAATGCAAGCGTGATCCTGCACCAGCCCTCCGGCGGCTTCCGCGGCCAGGCCTCCGACATCGAACGCCATGCCGAGGACATTCTCAAGCTCAAGCGGCGCATGACCAGGCTCTACGCCGAACATTGCGGACGCACGGAGGAGGAAGTGACACGCGTGCTCGACCGCGACTTTTTCTTCACGGCGGAGGAAGCCAGGGATTGGGGCATCGTCGACCACGTCTATGACCGCCGCGAAATCGTGGAAGGCATTTCCGGGAAGTAGCTGGTTACACTGAGGCCGCAGCAGGCGCAGCCTGGACATGGCTCCGCGCGCGAACTCGGCGCGAAGCCAGCAACAGGACGAATGAAACGGCGAAGCAGTAAAAACCCATCGCCAAGATCTGGCCGGGGTAGCTCACGCCGCCGTCGATCAGGAATCCGGTCAAACCCGGTCCGATTGCAGAGGCGAGCACCCCAGCGGCCACGATCAGTGCCCTGATCGAACCGAGGTGCTTCAGGCCGTAGACCTCGGGCCACACGGCGCCGAACAGCGTCGTCGACAAGCCGTTCGAAACGCCGAGCAGCGCCATGAAGCCGAAGGCACTCCACTGCGCGTCGACGAGGCCCAGAAACAGGCAGGCGAACCCCAGCGGCAGCAACACGAAAGGCAGCAGCGACACGCCGGAAAAGCGGTCGATGAGTTGGCCGACCACCAGCGTGAATGCGGTATTGACCACCGCCGTCACCAGATAGGACGAAGCGAAGACCTCGAGCGACCAGCCCCGCAACTCCACCAGATAGACCTGGTGGAAGAACAGGGTCGTCACGATCAGGCCCGGCGCCATGACGCCAAGCAGCAACACGTAGAAGATCGGATCGCGGACGACCTCGGCGCGCGTCCAGTCGCGCGCATCGACCCGGCGCGCCACGGGGTCCGATGAGCGCGGCTTGCGGTCCGTGGCAACCAGAAAGGCAACTGCCGGCACGGCGACGAGCGCCAGCACCGCTGCCGAAAGCAGCCAGCCGTTGCGCCAACCAACCGCAGCGGAGATCAGGACAAAACCCATCGGCAGGAAGGCGTCGCCGGCGTTGTGGCCGAGAATGACGGTCGAAAGCGCTCGTCCCCTTTGCGCCGAAAACCAGCGCGCGGTCGCCGTGTAGGCGGCATGCACCATCATGCCTTGGCCAAACAGGCGCAGCAGATAGATCGCCACGAACAACATCACGAGGTGCTGCGACAGCGCCATCGACGCGCTCGCGAGCGCCAGCATCGGTACGATGAACAGCGCCACGTTCCGCACGCTGTGGCGGTCGACGATCTGGCCGAGATACGGCAGGCTCAAGGCGCTGGTCAGTGTGGCGAACATGTAGAGCGTGCCGAATTCGCCATGCGACAGCCCGTAGTCGCGGCGGATGTCGCCGGCCGACAGCGCGACGAACGATGTCATGCCGAAGGTCGAAAAGAAGGTGAGCAAAAAACCGCCGGCCAGCCAGCGCGGGTTGTCTCGGACGAAGGCTATGTAAGTCACGTGCTCAGTCTATTCGTGAGTGGCCGGCTGCCGCGCCAGGCGCATATACATGCCGTCTGTCGAGGTTACGAAGCCGAATTTTTTGTAAAGGCTGTGCGCGTCTGAAGTCCGCAGCGAAAACCCGGTCACGCTGGCAAGTTCGGGATGATCGAGAAGAGCCTGGATCAGCTTCTTGCCGATGCCAAGCCCCCGCCGGCCGGGCCAGACGATGACGTCGGCGACATAGGCGAAGCAGGCATAATCGGTGACGACGCGCGCGAACCCCACCTGCTCGCCATCGACATAGGCGCCCAGGCAGAGCGAGTTGGCAAAGGCCCGGCGATGAATCTCGTCGGTTCGGCCCTCGCCCCAATAACTCGCCTTGATGACCTCGGAGGTCTTGTCGAAGTCGATGCGCGACGCATCGAAACTGATCTCGACCTCGGCCATGAACCCCTCCGGTCTTCTGGTGGTTTTCAATTCACGTTCAGTGGCTTACCCGCGATCCCTGAATCGATTTGTGATCGGGTAGCGCCGGTCGCGGCCAAAGTTCTTCTTGGTGATCTTCACGCCGGGTGCCGCCTGCCGCCGCTTGTATTCGGCGATGTAGAGCAGGTGCTCGATGCGATGGACAGTGTCGCGGTCGTGGCCGCGCACCACGATCTCGTCGACCCCCATCTCGTTCTCGACCAGGCACTCCAGGATGTCGTCGAGCACTGGATAGGGCGGCAGCGAATCCTGGTCGGTCTGGTTGGGACGCAGTTCGGCGGAAGGCGCCTTGTCGATGATATTCTCAGGGATGACGATGCCCGAAGGCCCGAACGCGCCCGGCGGCACCTGGCTGTTGCGCCAGCGCGACAGCGCATAGACCTGCATCTTGTAGAGGTCCTTGATCGGGTTGAAACCGCCGTTCATGTCGCCATACAGCGTGGCATAGCCGACCGACATCTCGCTCTTGTTGCCAGTCGTCACCACCATCGAGCCGAACTTGTTGGACACGGCCATCAGGATGGTACCGCGGGCGCGGCTCTGCAGGTTTTCCTCGGTGATACCTTCCTTGGTGCCTTCGAAAAGCTGCGTCAGCGCGTGCGAAAACCCGTCGACAGGCTCGTGGATCGGCACGATGTCATAACGGCAGCCGAGCGCCCGCGCGCAGTCCTCGGCGTCCTTCAGCGAATCGCTCGAGGTGTAGCGGTAAGGCATCATGATCGCCCGCAGCCGCTCTTCGCCGAGTGCGTCGACGGCGAGCGCGGCACAGATCGCCGAATCGATGCCGCCCGACAGGCCTAGCACGACGTTCTTGAACCCGTTCTTGTTGACGTAGTCGCGAAGCCCCAGCATGCAGGCCCGGTAGTCGGCCTCTTCCCGTTCGGGGATCTTCGACATCGGGCCTTCGACGCAGGCCCAGCCTTCGTCGCCACGCCGCCACAGCGTCATAGCCACCGTCTCTTCGAACTGGCTCATCTGGAACGCCAGCGAATGGTCGGCATTGATGGCAAAGGAAGCGCCGTCGAACACCAGCTCGTCCTGGCCCCCGAGTTGATTGGCGTAGAGCAGCGGCAGGCCGCTCTCGATCACCTGGCGGATCGCCACCTGGTGGCGCACATCCATCTTGGCGCGGTAGTAGGGCGAGCCGTTCGGCACGAGCAGGATCTCGGCACCGCTTTCGGCCAGCGTCTCGCAGACACCGAGTTCGCCCCAGATGTCCTCGCAGATCGGGATGCCCAGGCGCACGCCGCGGAAATTGACCGGCCCGGGCATGTCGGGACCGGCCTGGAAAACGCGCTTCTCGTCGAATTCGCCGTAGTTGGGCAGATCCACCTTGAAACGCTCGGCAATGACCTTGCCGCCATCTGCGACGATGATCGCATTATGCACGCCGCTCTTGCGCTTGAGCGGCACCCCGATGATGACTCCGGGGCCGTTGTCGGCGGTGTCCTTGGCGAAATCCTCGGCCGCACGCTCGCAAGCCGCGAGGAAGGCCGGCTTGAGCACCAGGTCTTCCGGCGGATAACCAGCCAGGAACAGTTCGGTGAACAGCACGAGATCGGCACCCTGGCGCGCCGCATCGGCGCGTGCCTCGCGCGCCTTGGCGAGATTGCCTGCGATGTCGCCTACCGTCGGGTTGAGCTGGGCAACAGCGATGCGGAGGACGTCGGGGATCGATTTTTTCGTCATGTCAGCGATTTAGCCTGCGTATCGGTGGGGGGCAATGGCGATCGATTGGACCATCATTCGCCCATATAGGAGCGGAGTTCGTCGGCCGAGTGGTTGACCCCGATCGACATCGACAGGATGCGCGAGATATGCGCTCGCGGCAGCTTGGTCGCCGCCGCCCATTCGTTGATCTGGGCCTGCACCTTGGCCAAATCCTTCTTCGACGTCGCCGCTTCGCCGATATCGAGACCCGCATCCCGCAGCGCCAGGATCATATCCTGCGACAGGATGAACGTGTCCCAGCCCAGCCAGCGCAACAGGTACCGCCCGGTGTTGCCGCCGAGACGGCTGCCGTGCTTGCCAAGATAGGCGGTGAGCCCGACCTGGTCGTCGGCAGGCCAGGCAGCCAGGAACTTGCCGAAACCGCCATGCTCCTTCGATACGTGCTCGACGAAGGCCGCATTGTCGCGCACCGAACGGATTTTCTGTGGATTGCGCACGATGCGCTTGTCCAAAGCCAGATCGTGCCAGAAATCGTCGGGCTGGAACAACAGCCGCTTCGGCTCGAAGCCCAGGAAGGCTTCCTCGAATCCGGGCCATTTCTGTTCGATGACCCGCCACACGAAACCGGCGGCGAAGACCCGCTCGGCCATGGTGGCGAGGATGCGGTCGTCAGTGATTTTGGCGAGTGCTGCATTGTCGGCGGCCGGGCCAAGCAATGATTTGAGCACCGCCTCGCCGCCCTTGCGTTCGGCAGCCCGCGCCATGATCTTGGCAAAGTTCATCGTTGTTTCCTCCTCGCCCGGATTCTGGCGCCGCCTGCGAATATCTTCTTATATGGATTTGCGGCTGCCAAGCAGGCGCCTTCACCGTGCCGTCACCCACAAGGCCGAAATCGAAATCATGGCTCCGGACGAAAAGCTCGACGAGATCCGTTTCCAGGAGATCATTATGCTGAGCGTCCGGATGCATGAACTCACCGATCCAGTCCGGCGCTTCGCTGCTTCCGCCACCGGCGAGTCGCCTGCTCCATGATCGACACGATCCATAACCTCGTCGAGCGCTTCGGGCTGTTGGCAGTGTTCATCGGCTGTATGGCCGAGGGCGAAAGCGTGGCCATCCTCGGCGGCTTCTTTGCCCATCAGCAGGTATTCGCACCTTGGCAGGCCTTTGCCACGGCGGCGGCAGGTGCCTTTTTCGGCGACACGCTGTTTTTCGTGCTGGGGCGCCGTTTTTCAAACCACAAGTGGGTACGATTGCTGCGGCGACGGCCGGGCTTCAGCCACGCCTACCGGATGGTGCAGTCCCATCCGAATCTCTTTGTTCTGGCCAACCGCTATATCTACGGCATGCGGCTGGCCGGCGGCATCGCCGCCGGACTGTCGCGCATTCCCGTTGTCATCTTCCTTGCGTTGAACGCGCTGTCCGCGCTGGTCTGGGCAGCGCTGTTCGTCAGTCTGGGATATGTCTTCGGCCTCGGTGCCGAACACATCATCGGCGATGCATTGAAAGACCATCAGCGCCTGCTGATCGGGCTCGCCATCGGCGTGGCAGTGGCCGTCGCCGCCTGGCTGCTCGCCCGTCATGTCGCGAAAAAGGAGCCGCGCGAATAGGCTTCAGCCGATGCCGAGTTCGCGGTCGCCGCGATCCAGGATGAGCGGAATGATCAGGTCTTCCTCATCGTCGAGATGCCGGGTCAGCATGGCCACCAACCGCGCATTCTCCTCGGCATAAGCATCCGCTGCAAAGCGCTGCCTGTCTTCGCTTTCCTTGAGCGCACGAAGAAAGGCGCTTGCCGTCTCGGCATTGCGTTCCAGCGCCTCATGGATCAGGTGATGGTCGGCGTCGAGGATCTCGAAGCCGCGCTTCAGGCGTTTCTCGGCATTGGCGAAAACAGGGAAATAGTGGTGATCCTCGACATTGTGGTGCCCGTCGAGATTGCCGAGAAAGTAGTTGAGGCGTGGTGCGAACCAGCGCGCAAAGCCCTGCGCATCCAGCCTGCCCTCGCGATAGTCGCCGATGCCGCCGGTCAGCGTACCGCCCAGTTCGCGGAACATGTCGTGGCGCTGTAGCCACATCGACGCCATGCCGTGCACGTTGTCGTGGACCTGCCAATCCTCCCGCGGGTACTTTTCGACCAGCCAGCGCAGATCATCCGGCAAGCCTGCGCGCGTTTCGAGATGATGTATATCGGCTTGGTCGGACATGTCGGTCTCCTTTGGTAACCGACATATGGGTATGCGCCCCTCAGATCGGAAGGCCGAGCAGACGCTCGACAATCGCGAAGCTCCAGACGCCGAGCACGATCACGATCGAGATCAGCACGGCGAGCGAACCGCAGTCCTTGGCGAGTTGGATGTCGATGTTGAACTCGCGGCTGACCGCATCGCAAGCGGCTTCGATGCCGGTGTTGAGCACCTCGACGGTGATCAGGAACAGGATCGAGCCTATCAACAGCGCATAGCCACTCCAGGTCGCGGCCACGAACCAGCCGAGCGGCAGTGCTGCAACCAGCAGCATGATCTCCTGCTGGAATGCCGCTTCGGTGCGGATCAACCGCGAGAACGCCCGCACCGAATTCTGGAAAGCCTTGACCAGCCGATCCATGAAATGCCCTTTCAGCTCAATCGAAGGGGCATCATTTAGCCGCTCGGCGATCAGTCGAACAGATAGGAATCGTTGGCAAAGAAGCCATGATCGACCGAATCGTGCACGCGACGCCCTTTTGCGCCCTCGCCTGCCGCCCCATAGGCAAAGAAGATCGGCATCAGATGCTCGTCGGTGGGATGGTTCTCCGACGGATACGGTGCCTTTTGCTTCCAATGGAGGATCGCATCGGTGTCGCCCGACACAAGCTTTTCGGCGAACCAATCGGTGAAGGCCTTCACCTTGCCGGCCAGCACGGGGTCGGCCTCAGCACCGTGCCTCAGCGTCGAGAAATAGGCGCGCAGATTGTGGGTGACGTGACCCGAGCCAATCAGCAGCACACCTTCTTCACGCAACGGCGCCAGCGCCTTGCCGATGGCATAGTGCCAGGCTGCGTCACGGTTCGGATCGATTGACACCTGCACGATCGGAATGTCGGCATCGGGGAAGGCAAGTTTCATCGGCGTCCAGGTGCCGTGGTCATAGCCGCGCTTCTCATAGGTGTGCGGTTTCAGACCGGCAGCCTCGAGCATGCCGAAAACCTTCGTCGCCAGTGCCGGTTCGCCCGCGGCGGGATAGACCATCTTGTAGAGTTCCGGGGCAAAGCCGCCGAAGTCATAGATCATGCCGGGCTTGGGATCGGTCACCACCGCGACACCGTCGGTCTCGAAATGCGCCGAAACGACGACGATCGCCTTCGGCTTCGGCATCAGGTCCGAGACGGTTTCGAGATAATGGCGCGCCGGCGTGTCGGCCAAAACGATGTCCGGGCCGCCATGCGAGATGAAGAGTGTGGGCAACGAGTTCATTTTCTTTCTCCTTGCTCCAGATATACGCCTCGCAGGCCGCTTCGAGCAGACCTCCGCCGAGCGACGAAGCGTTCACCGATTGTGAACGGCAGGGGCGCGACTGTTCAATCAGCTGCGACCGCAACCTCCGGAGATGATCGCTCATATCGGGGCAAGCCATCATTGATCTCGTAATAGCCGGCCTTCTGGCCGACGAAGATGTGGCAGGAACCGACAAGCCCGTCGGCGGCGTCGAACAAGCCCGCCATGATCGAGATGTCCGGCTCGCTATGCGCCTTCCAGAACAGCAGCGACCCGCAACGGCTACAGAAGCCGCGCCGGGCGAAATCCGAGGCCGCATACCAGGTGATGTGCTCGCTGCCCTGTACCTCCAGTTCACCATCGGCAACGCTGGTCGCTGCATAAAAATGCCCGCTCTGCTTCCGGCATTGGCTGCAATGGCAATAGACCACGCCGCGCAGCAGGCCCGTCGTAGTAAACCGCACGGCCCCGCACAGGCATGACCCTTTGTTCGACTTGTCCATTTCCTGCTCCTCCATAGCCACATCCAGATTGTTCCTGAACAAGAGGCGATGCGTGAGAGTTTGCGACATCGAACATGCTGCCGAGGTCTTGGCGGTATCGCCAGCAGGAAAATACACCCTGTGGTAGAAAAATGAACGCGACATCGCTGCAAATTAAGGAAACCTTAGCCAGCCTAAATTAGAGGTCGATAGAAGTGATGAGCGCAGAGGGGACCTGCGTCGTTGCAAGCACTCTCATCTCGCCGCTCGCCCCCCGACCGGTCGCCCGCCAGCGCTTTGCCGGCATGGAAGCGACCGTTTGGCCAACTGAAACGGGACATACATGCATTCTGCAGCCGCCCCGACAGACCGAGGCAATGATATTGCGAGCAGTGTCGTGGCGACGATGGCCCAGATGGGAGTCATCGGCCTGCCGCGCAACTACGAGATATTCTATGAAGCGCTGACCGGCACCAACCCGGCGCTCAGCCTCGAAGTCATCGCACTCGGCAATCGTCCGACCCAGGACCAATTGGACCTCATCGGCCGGAAGTTCTTCGCCCAGAATCATGGCCAGGGCATCGTCGAACACGCACGCGATATTCTGGCGCGTGAGCTTGAAGGCGTCGCCAGCCTGCTCCGGAACGAGCGAAGCCATCTGGAACGCTACGGCAAGGTGCTCGACGAAACGTCCAGCGGGTTGAACAGCCGCACGGCGATGTCGCAGGAACTGCTGCAGAAGATCGTCGGCGTCATGTCCGTCGCCACCGCCTCGACCATAGATCACGGCAAGCAGGTGGCGAGCACGCTCGGCGACAAGTCGAGCGAACTCGAGAGCGTCAAGTCGAAGCTCGAAGAGTACAAGAAGCTCGCGGACACCGACCCTCTTACCCATATCTGGAATCGCCGCGCCTTCGACCGAAGGATCGCCAGGATCTACAACGACAACAAGGGCATCCTGTTCAGTGCCCTGATCCTCGCCGACATCGATCGTTTCAAGGACATCAATGACCGGCACGGCCATCCCGTCGGCGACAAGATCCTGCGGATCATCGCCGACATCTTCCAGTCGAGCGTCCATCGCGACATGTTCGTTGCCCGCACCGGCGGCGAGGAGTTCGCGCTGATCGTCGAGGGCACCACCGAGGAAGCCACCTTCGAGATCGCCGATCGGGTTCGCCTGCTGGTTGCGCAGACGCAACTCAAGGAAATCCAGCCCGGCGTCAACTGCGGCCAGGTGACGGTTTCAATGGGCGTTTGCATGGCCTCTGATGCCGAAAGCGCGGAAGACCTCTACGCCAAGGCAGACCGCGCGCTCTACCGTTCCAAGCTGATCGGCCGCAATCGCGTCACCCGTTATTCGACGATCGCCGAGCGCCAGGGCAAGAACTGGATGCTGTACAAGAAGGATTGATCGCCTCGGCAAAGGCCTTTCCATATGAATTTTGATGGACTATATTTTCCAGAGAAATGGAAAGACCAATGCTAAGCCATCAAAATCCGGCGCCATCGGCCACACAAGGCACCGTCATCACCAAGGCGACGTTGCGCGCCGCCGACATGCTGGGCATCACCGCCAAGGCCCTCTCCGCCGTCATCGGCGTCTCAGAGGCCACGGTTTCAAGGATGCGCAAGCAGGAATTCGCCCTGGAAGCCGGTAGCAAGCCGTTCGAACTCGCCGTCCTGTTCGTCCGCCTGTTCCGCTCGCTCGACGCCATAGTCGGTGGCGACGAGTCGGTCGCTCGGGCCTGGCTACGCAACGACAACACGGCGCTCGGCGCCACGCCAAGCGAGAAGATCGCAACCATATCCGGGCTCGTCGATGTCATTGCCTACCTGGACGCCCGCCGCGCTCTCGTCTGAGGCGCGTGCGCTCGAAGGCCGCTGCTGGCGGCTGGTCGAGGCCCAGCATCGCGTCTCCACCTTGAAGCTCGTCGACGACCTCGACGAGCAGGCACTGCTCGAGGAACTCGTCGAGGCGACCAAGCCGATCGTGCCGGTCGAATGCCGCAAGCTGCACTATCTGCTGGCAACGCCGTTTCGCTACGGCTCGAACTATCCCACCGGATCGCGCTTCCGCCGCGCCGGCAAGTCGCTCGGTGTCTACTACGCCGCCGAGAAGGTGCAGACTGCCGTCGCCGAAATGGCTTTCTATCGCCTGCTGTTCTTTTCGGAATCGCCCGACACGCCCTGGCCCAGCGACGCGGCCGAGTACACCGCCTTCTCGGCGAGCATCAAAGCCGCCGGCGTGACCGACCTCACCTTGCCGCCACTGCTAAGTGATGCGCCTGCCTGGACGCATCCGACCGACTATGCCGCTTGCCAGCAACTGGCCGACGCCGCGCGCGAGGCCGGCATCGAGGCCATCCGCTATCGCTCGGTGCGTGATCCCCAAGGTGGCGCCAACCTCGCCTTGCTCACCTGTCGCACATTTTCCAAACCGGCCCCCGTCGAGCGGCAGACATGGCGCATCCGCTTGGGGCCGTCGGGCGTCCAGGCAATCTGCGAATTCCCGGAGCGGCGCATCGGTTTTGATCGCGAAAGCTTCGCTGGCGATCCGCGTCTCAAGGACATGCGCTGGGTCCGCAAATGAAAAAGGCGCCGGTCGAAACCGGCGCCTTCTTGATCGATTGAACGCGTCTACGGATCAGGCGTTGACGGCCTTTTTCTCCGGGGTCGGCGCGCTCTTCCTGAGCTGTTCCGAAACCAGGAAGGCGAGTTCGATCGCCTGGTCGGCGTTGAGGCGCGGATCGCAATGAGTGTGGTAGCGATCCTGCAGTTCGTCTGCCGTGATGGCGCGCGCGCCACCCGTGCATTCGGTGACGTTCTTGCCGGTCATCTCGACATGGATACCGCCTGGGTGCGTGCCCTCGGAGCAGTGGATGTCGAAGAAGCTCTGCACTTCGCTGAGGATGCGGTCGAACGGGCGCGTCTTGTAGCCGGCAGCCGTGATCGTGTTGCCATGCATCGGATCGCACGACCAGACGACCTTGCGGCCTTCTTTCTCGACGGCGCGGATCAGTTTCGGCAGGTGATCGCCGACCTTGTCGTTGCCGAAGCGAGCGATCAGCGTCAGGCGGCCGGCCTCGTTGTCCGGGTTCAATTGGTCGATCAGCTTGAGCAGGTTGTCCGGGGTGATCGACGGGCCGCACTTGAGACCGAGCGGGTTCTTCACCCCACGGCAGTACTCGACATGGGCGTGGTCGACCTGGCGGGTGCGGTCTCCGATCCACAGCATGTGGCCCGATGTTGCGTACCAGTCGCCCGAGGTCGAGTCGACGCGCGTCAGCGCCTGCTCGAAGCCAAGCAGAAGGGCTTCATGGCTGGTGTAGAAGTCGGTCTCGCGCAGCGCGTAGTTGGTCTCCGAGGTGATGCCGACGGCCTTCATGAAGTCCATCGTCTCGGTGATGCGGTTGGCCAGCGCCTCGTAACGCTCGCCCTGCGGGCTGTTGGAGACGAAGCCGAGCATCCACTGGTGCACGTTCTCAAGGCTGGCGTAGCCGCCCTGAGCGAAGGCGCGCAGAAGGTTAAGCGTCGCCGCCGACTGGCGGTAAGCCATCTCCTGGCGTGCCGGATCGGGCACGCGTGACTTCTCGTCGAAGCCCGGGCCGTTGATGATGTCGCCGCGATAGCTCGGCAGCGTCACGTCGCCCTTGGTCTCGTTGTCGGACGAACGCGGCTTGGCGAACTGGCCGGCAATACGGCCGACCTTCACCACCGGCTGCGCGCCGGCGAAGGTCAGCACGACCGACATCTGCAGGAAGACGCGGAAGAAGTCGCGGATGTTGTCCGCCCCATGTTCGACGAAGCTTTCGGCGCAATCGCCGCCCTGAAGCAGGAAGGCTTGGCCATTGGCGACGGCGGCGAGCTGCTTTTTCAGCTTTCGCGCTTCACCTGCAAAAACCAAGGGGGGAAAGGTTGCGAGACGAGCTTCCGTTTCCGCGAGCGCCGCAGCATCCGGATAAGCCGGGACCTGCTGGATCGGCATGCTTCTCCAGGAATTCGGTGACCATTTCGTCATGTTCGCACCTAAAAAGTTCGCTAACGGGCACCTCACCCGCGCCATAGCCCGCCATTGCGGGAACGCGGCTCTTTACACGATGAGGAGCCGCTATACTACCCCGTATCCGGCGTGAGATCGAACCCAAGGTTGCGTGCCGTCTGGCACGCGCGCTCAACCGTCGATCCGAACACCGTCCTTCACGAGATAGGTAGGCTTGTACATGGTCACAAGCTCTTCCGCCGCAGTCGGATGAACCGCCATCGTGCGGTCGAAATCGTCCTTGGTGAGTCCCGCCTTGAGCGTGATGCCGAGCAGCTGCGCCATCTCGCCGGCATCGGGGCCCAGCACGTGAGCCCCCAGCACCAGACGAGTGTCGCCGTCGACAACCAGCTTCATCAGCATCTTTTCCTGCCTGCCCGACAGCGTATGGCGCATCGGGCGGAAGCTGGTGCGGTAGATCTCGAGGTGCTTGAACCTTTTGGCCGCCTCGTCCTCGGAGAGGCCAACGGTACCGATCTCGGGCTGCGAAAATACAGCCGTGGCCACGCAATCGTGATCGGGCTCGGTCGGGTTGTTCTTGAACGCCGTCTCGACGAAGCACATCGCCTCGTGAATCGCGACCGGCGTCAACTGAACGCGGTTGGTGACGTCGCCAACGGCCCAGATGTTCTGCACATTGGTCCGCGAAAAACGGTCGACGACGATGGCGCCCTGTTTGTCCATCTCGACGCCAGCGGCTTCGAGGCCAAGATTTTCGGTATTGGGCGTGCGGCCGATGGCCAGCATGACCTGATCGACGGTCAGCACCTCGCCGGTGTTGAGACGCGCATCGAGGCGCCCGTCGGCCCGCTTGACGACCTCCTCCGAGACCGCCGGGCAAAGAATGCGGATGCCCTTGGAGACCATCGTGTCGTGCAGTGTGCGCCGGAGATCCATGTCGAAGCGGCTGAGGATTTCCTTGCCGCGATAGACCAGCGTCGTCTCGACGCCGAGGCCATGGAAGATGTTGGCGAATTCGACGGCGATGTATCCGCCGCCCTCGATCATGATCGCCTTGGGCAATTCGGGAAGGTCAAAGACTTCGTTCGAATAGATGCAGTGCTCGTGGCCGGGCAGCGCCGGATGCGCGGCAGCCCGCCCGCCCGTGCCAATCAGGATCTGGTCGGCGGTAACGGTCCGGCCTTCCGCCTCGATCCTGATGGTATGGCTATCTACGAGCACGGCCCGAGAATGAAACGTCTCACCGCCCGAACCTTCGACATTGCGTTTGTAGATCGCCTCGAGCCGCGAAATCTCGCGCTCCTTGTTGGCAACCAGTTTCGACCAGTCGAACTTGGCTTCGCCGACAGTCCAGCCATAGCCGGCCGCATCCTCGAAATGTTCGGGAAACTGCGAGGCGTAGACATAGAGCTTCTTGGGTACGCAGCCGCGGATCACGCAGGTACCGCCGAAGCGGAACTCCTCGGCCAGCGCGACACGTTTGCCAAGTGCCGCCGCAACCCGCGCCGCCCGCACCCCACCGGAGCCACCACCGATGACGAAGAGGTCGTAGTCATACTGAGCCATGATGGTCCTTCCAGCGGTCGGAGCGCGGGTGTCTCCGATGTCGTTTGAGCAGCGTATTCCGGGCGCCGAAACCGTTTTTTCGATTGCCGGCTGAAGCGCTGCGATTTGGTGCGTCACAGGTAGTGGCAGAGGCACCAAAAGAAAAGCCCGGCAACTGCCGGGCTTTTGGATCGTGACCGTTGGTCGCGGAGGATTACTTCTTGGGCGCTTCCGGGGCTGCGCCCTCGGCTGCCGGAGCCTTCGTGCCGGCAACGGCCTTGAGCTTCTCGCCGACCTGCTGGGCGAGATCGCGAGCGATGCCGTTCTGCCAGATATCGGCAGCCTTGACCAATTCGCGCGAAGCGATCGGGCCGCTCTCGATCAGCTTTTTGCCGGCTTCGGAATTGTAGAAGGCAGCGATGTCGTTGAGGTTCTGCTCGGAGAAGGCCTTGGCATAGGCAAGCGCCGATTCCTTTTCGAGATCAGCGCGGCGCGAAGCGAGCGCCAGCGTGTTCTCGTCCACCGTCTGGGTGATCAGTTCCTGCATGTCCGGGTTCTGCTGGATCAGCTGCTGCTTCAGAGCTGCAGCCGCCTGCGGCAGGATCCCGTCGAAGGAATCCGTGGCGTGGATCGCCGCGATGGCGGCATGGGCCGCCTTGAGATGGGATTCGCCGATCTCCTGGGCCTGGGCCGAGGCCGCGATCGCCGCGAATGCCGAAGCCGCCACCATGACGGAGAAGCCGCGAAGCCGGTTTGTCAAAATCATGATGAGTAGAACTCCTGTTTAGCGGGTCGGATGGACGGTCTTGACACCGTCTGTGCCGGCGATGACGGCAACGGTGGCCAAGCCGAGAAAGAGGCCATGCTCCACGACGCCGGGGATGGCGTGCAGGGCATCAGAAAGCGCTCTTGTATCGGGAATGCGGCCAAAAGATGCATCGATAATGAAATGTCCACCGTCGGTTACGAAGGTCTCGCCGCCTGTCTTTCGCAGCACCAGCGGCCCGGAGAGCCCGAGTTTTGCCGCAGCCTTGGCGATGGCGATTTCGGTGGCCTTGAGGCCGAACGGATTGACTTCGATCGGCAGAGGGAAGCGCCCAAGGGCGTCGACCAGCTTGGTCTGGTCGGCGATGACCACCATGCGCGCCGAAGCGGCGGCCACGATCTTCTCGCGCAGCAACGCGCCGCCACCGCCCTTGACCAGCGAAAGCGCCGGGTCGATCTCGTCGGCACCGTCGATGGTGAGGTCGAGTTCAGGCGTTTCGTCGAGCGTCGACAGCGGCACCGACAATTCGCGGCACAGGGCGGCAGTGCGCTCGGAGGTCGGCACGCCGATCACCTTCATGCCGGCTGCAACCTTTTCGGCAAGCAGCCTGACGAACTCTTCGGCCGTCGAACCCGTACCGATGCCGAGGCGCATTCCGCTCTCGACATAGCCCAAGGCGGCGCGTGCCGCCTCGATCTTCAAAGCCTTGGCATCCATGATTTGTTCGCAAAATCCTCGAATTCAGGCTTGGCTCCTAGCATTTTTGCCCGTTGGGTCAAAGGCTTTATGACCCGTGGCTTGCGTCATGCCGGGCCCGGGGCTATCGGCTCTGGCAACGCATAAACCTACGAAAGCGGCGCCATGTCCAAACCGATCATTGTTTTCGACCTCGACGGCACCCTCGTCGACACGGCGCCCGACCTTCTCGACAGCCTGAACCATACGCTTGTTGCCGGCGGCCTGTCCCAGGTCGACGACACCGCCTTCCGGCGCTTTGTCGGCCAGGGCGGACGCGTGATGATCGAGCGCGCCTACACCGCCCAGCGCAAGCAGCAGTTGGCGGCCCTCGAGCACGACCGCCTGCACGACATCTTCCTCGATCACTACACGGTCAACATTCCCGGCCGTTCGCAGCCCTATCCCGGTGTCGTTGCCGCCATGGACCGCTTTGCCGCGGCAGGCTACCTGCTCGCCGTCTGCACCAACAAATACGAGTCCCTCGCCACCAACCTCATCCGGGCGCTGGGCCTGTCGGACCGCTTCGCGGCGATCACCGGGCCCGAGACCTTCGGCATCCGCAAGCCCGACCCGCGGCACCTGACTGAAACCATCGCCAAGGCCGGCGGCGATGTGGCGCGGGCGGTCATGGTCGGCGATTCGGTCACCGACATCGACACCGCCAAGGCAGCCGGCATTCCGGTCGTTGCCGTCGATTTCGGCTATACCGACCGCCACGTCAGCGAATACGAACCCTCGGTGGTCATCTCGCACTATGACGAACTGACGATTGGCATGGCTCAGAAGCTGATAGACGCGGCAAGTCGCTAAAGCCGCCTTGACACCACTCCCGCCCCTCCCCTATATCGCCCGGACGTTCGGCCCTCGGGCCTCGGACGGGCGATTAGCTCAGCGGGAGAGCACACCCTTCACACGGGTGGGGTCATAGGTTCAATCCCTATATCGCCCACCATTCTTCCCAGTAAGTTCAAATGCTTAATGTAGCAGGCCCTGCCCTTCTCGGTACCGGCTGGGGAGACGCAGCAGCGAGCAGCGGCAGTCCTGGAGCAGACGCTCAGCCTGATTTGCCGCCATGCACTTCAAGCCATTGCTTACGAATTCAAACAATGTAGATTATTTTCCCAAGCGTCCTTCTTGGGGCCTACCATGCTCACAGCATTCGATGAATGGAGTGGCGTAGCGAACGGCTCCCAACCCTTTTGGGAGAGCAGAGCTCAGATCATCGCCAAACTTATTCGCGCTACAGACTCTGTACTGGACATCGGCGCAGGAAACAGGAAACTTTCTCGGTTTATTCCAAAAACGTGCGAATATACTCCGGTCGATTGCGTTGCCGACCTTCCCGGAACATTCGTCGTTGATTTTAATCAGGACTTCCAATTGCCAGGCGTCAACTTCGACGTCGTCGTCTGCGCCGGATTTCTCGAATACTTGGACGACGTTCCAGCCTTCTTTCGACAGATGGCGCTGCACGCTCCGGGTCGCCAAATTATATTTACGTACCTTTTTCACGATAGAAAAATGCGGCGCACCGAGATGTGCGTTCACAATGATTTTCCGACATCGCAAGCCATGCTTGGCGCCATTTGCACCTATCTCTCGCACGTCGACGTATTCGCATTCGACCGCGAAACGGCCTATTACAATGCCACCCTGTCGAGCGGCGAAACCATCCCCACCGTCAACCCTGTCCTCATCACGGAACTGCTTGCCATCCCGGAATCTGCTCCGATGAGATTCATTCGCCGCATGAACCGATCGATCAAAAAGCGCTTGCCCTAGATCACCCCCGGAAAATCAGATGCTCGGCGCTCGTGCCGCTTCGGTCCGGCTCATCGCGTCCCTGAGCTTGGCATCGCGGTCGTAGACGTCGCCGAAATATTCGACCTTGCCGTCGAGGTCCGGCCAGGCCGTGAAATAGGCGACATAGACCGGGATCTTGCGCGTCACCTTCTCAAAGGAATGGCCCTGCTTCAGCTTGGCCGCGATATGATCGACGTCGGTGCCGAGCACTGCCGCCGCCATGCCGCGCGGATCCGACAACCTGATGCAGCCGTGGCTGAAGGCGCGGCTGTCACGATCGAACAGCGCCTTTTGCGGCGTGTCGTGCATGTAGATCGCATGCTTGTTGGGGAACAGGATCTTGAGTTCACCAAGCGCATTCGCCTCGCTCGGCGCCTGGCGCACGCTGAACGGCACCTTGGCGCCATACTGACCCCAGTCGATCGCCGACGATGGAATGCGCTTGCCGCGCGAATCGGTGACCTCGTAGCCGGCACGGTCGAGATAGCTCGGATCGTTGCGCAGGCGCGGCAGCATCTCGTTGACGATGATCGACTGCGGCACGCCCCAATAGGGATTGTAGTCGACCTGTTCGATCTCATCCTGGAAGAAACTGGTCTGGTTGGTGGTCTTGCCGATCACCGTCTTCATCTTGAGCTTTTCGACACCGCCGTCGATGTAGCTAGCGGTATAGGCGGGCTGGTTGATGAACACCCGCGGACTGCCGAGGTCTGAAGGCAGCCAGCGCAACTGTTCGAGCGCCACCAGCACCTTGTCCAGCCTGTCGGCCTTGGACGTGCCGGCAAGCGTTGCCACCGTGCGTGGGCCGACCACGCCATCGGGTTTCAGCCCTGCCCGCTTCTGCACGGCTTCGATCACCGGCACCAGCTCAGGCACATAGATCTCGCTCGCGCCCAGCCTTGCCAGCGTCTCGCCATACTCGCCGCCCATCTCGTCGTCGAGGCCGCGTGCGATCAGATGCAGCAGCTTGGGCAATTCCGGGCTCGTCTCGCCCGGCTTCAGCAGCAGCTTGGCGTCGACGACGATGTCGTTTTCCTCGCTCGCGCGAAGTGCTTCCAGTTCGACGCGTAGCGCCTGATATTCCGGGTTCTTCGGGTGATAGCCCTCCAGCAGGGCGCGCGCGTCCTGCGACTGGCTCAGGCTCTTCAGCACGCCGACCATGTCGAGCGGCTTGGCCGCGAAATCGTAGTAGCCGGAGATGCGGTTCGGGTCGATGCGGCCGCCCTGCGCGTCGTGAACGTAGCGCAGCGCGCGCGCCGACATCGCCATCTCGAATCGGATCAGCGTCTTCAGCCGACCGGCGGTGTCATCAGTTGCGAAGGCAGCTTGCGGCACAGCGACGGAATAATCCGCCGGCATCAGCCCGTGGCCTGCCGCATCGCTCAAGCTGCGGATGGCGTCTTCGGCACGGCTGTTGGCTACCTGGCCGGTGACCCAGATGAAATCGGGATTGGCCGAATAGTAGTCGAGCAGCGCCTTGGCGATCTCTTTTTCGGCAACGAGGTTGAAATCACTCAGGCCGGCAAGCGCCTCGCGAAACGCGGTGCCGGCGAGCGAGGGCTCCAGCGACACCGACTGCGTGGTCGGCACCAGCTTGGAGAAGTCGACCGGCACCATCTGGTCGGTCTTGTAGGTGTAATAGGAGGGCGCGCTGATCTTTGCCGGCGCAGCCCGCTTCGGCGGCGTCTTGCGCGGTGGTGGCGGGAATTCGCCCTGCGGCTGCCTGTAGTTACGGTTGTTGCCGCCGCCAAACAGAATGTCGAAGAAATTCTGCGCACCGGCCTGCGGCGCACCCATGGCGAGCGTCGCTGCCAAGGCCGCAAGAGGAAGAGAGATCGGCTTTTTCAGGAAAGAAAGCGTCATTAATTACCCATCCCCTGCCGGAATCGCCCTGCGCACCGATGGAAGATTTCTTGTCACCCCATGTCGGATGTAAGGCGCTCCTGCATCGATTCATACCGATAACGTTAAGCTTTCATAAATTTCCCGGCAGCTGTTGCCGAACAGTTTCACATCATCGTGAGGCAGTCGGGCGGCTGGCACAATCCGATGCCAATGACAGGCGGCCCGTCTTCATGCGAGAACTTCGCACTCCAAGACAAGTTGACGTGAGGTCAAGGTGAAGAAGGGTTATCGCGAACTGCTCGACGAAGCCAACGCGGTGGTCGAGGTGGTCTCGCCCGAAGAGGCGGCGACCTTGCTCGACGACCCGGACACCGTCTTCGTCGACCTTCGCGACCCCCGCGAGGTGCAGCGCGAAGGCCGGATACCGGGTGCCCAGCACTGCCCGCGCGGCATGCTCGAATTCTGGATCGACCCTGAGAGCCCGTACCACAAGGCGTTCTTCTCAAGCGGCAAGAGCTTCGTGTTCTTCTGCGCAGGCGGCTGGCGTTCGGCGCTCGCGGCCAAGACGGCGCAGGAGATGGGACTGGAGCCAGTGCGGCATATCCTCGGCGGCTTCACCGCCTGGCGCGATGCCGGCCTGCCAACCGAACCGGGCGAGAAGAAGGGCTGATCGCGATCAACTACGCAGCGCTCTCGTGGCGTTCCAGTACCGTTTCGAGCACCAGCGAGTTCCTGACAAAGCCGACGCCCTCGTCCACGACGCGGGCGTCGGAAAGGATGCGCCGATGGCCGAGGCCTTCGGCCCAGAACAGCCTGACATGGCGTCCGGCACCTGCCATCGCGCGTGCGTCCTTGGCCGAGACCTCCCTGTCGTCGGGGGCATGGATGATCAGCGTCGGAATGCTCAGGCGCATCAGCAGCCTCGAACTGACGAACTGATGGATCGGGGTTCCGGTCACGCGTTCGACCTGGCCTGCGATGGCGTGCTGCGTGCGGGCACCGAGATTGACGTAGCGCCCGAAATCCTCGAACAGCCGGGGCATCGAATCGGGCGCGGCAATGAGCACCAGCCGGTTGGTTGAAAGCGGCGCAAATCCCTTGACCGTTCCCGCAGCGGCATTGACCGCAACAGCACCACCGAAGGAATGGCCGACGATCGCCTCGAACGGCCCGAACCACTGGCCGGCCAACGTGGCCGCCTCGACCGCCTTTGCCATGTCGAGCGCGCGACCAAGCGAGCCGCCATGGCCTGGCAGGTCGAGCGAGACCACCCGATAGCCGGCACTGAGGTAACCTTCGATCAGCGCCCGCATGTATTCGGTGCGCGAACGCCAGCCATGGATGACCAGCACCGTTCCGGCCTGTGCTCGTCCCTGGGCCGGGCGGAATTCATGGATGGCGACACACCCTTTCCGCGTCATGATTCGGTGATGGCGCGCCTCGGCCATGAAGTCGGCGGCCCGGGCGATGGCCCGCTTTTCGGCCTCCGACAGCGACTTTTCGCCTGGCGTGCGCCGGAAAAGCTCGAATGCGGCGCGGCCGGCAAGCCGTGGCGAAACGAACTCGGCAGCCCCAAACAGCCGCCGGATGACCTTCAGCCCGATTGATGCCATAGTGCGCGCCCATCCATAAGTTCAATCATGAACATAATAGTTCAATCATGAACAATAAGCAAGATTTGCCGTGGGACAACCCACGGTTCCGCAACTGGGTCGCGGTGGCGAAGGCGTGCCATTCGATGGAGCGCGCCCTGGCGACCGCTTTGCAGCCCCACGACCTCAAGCCGGCGCAGCTGGATGTGCTGATGAACCTCTACCGGCATCCGGGCATGTCGCAGCACGATCTCGCGCGCAAACTGCTGGTCGGTCGTTCCAACATCACCATGCTGCTGCCGCAGCTTGAGAAGCGCTCGCTGGTCAGCCGCGAGGCCGACGCCAAGGACAGGCGCATCATGCGGCTGACGCTGACGGCGGATGGCGAAGCCCTGCTGATGCGGGCGCTGAAGGCTTATGGCGCGCTGATCGAAAAGGCGATGAGCGCCTCGACGCCCGAGCAATGCGATCTCATCGGCGCGCACATGCTGCGTGTCGCCGATGCCCTGAAGGACTAGAGGGTTCAGGCACCGGCCCGGGCTACCCGCCTGCCTCGCGGCGCATCGGCCTTTCCCATCGACCTGACATAGCCGAGCACGGCGACGCCGAGTCCGGTCGCCAGGATCCACCACGCCGGCCGGATCGAATAGGAAAACTGCAGGTTGGCCGCAAGCACGCGGCCGGGCGGCACGCCGGTCGCCAGCCCATACCATGCGGCCTCGACGACGACGGTCGCCAGCGCCGCCGCAATCGCAATTGCAATCAGCACCCATGGCGATGTCAGGCTGAGGCCGCGCCACTGCGCCAGCCGGTAGACCATCAGCAGCATGAAGAAGCCGGCCATCAGGGTCGGCTCGTAGACGTCGGCCTTCGACTGCATGAAGAAATGCAGCGCCGCCAGAATGCCGATGCCGTAGACGATCTTGTGCAGGCGGTTCCAGTTGCTCCCCAGTTTCTTGATCGCAGCATCGGTCGAGGTCGCACCGAGTGCAACAAGGCCAAGCAGCGCTACAAAGCCGATCGTCAGGTAGATGCGCAGCGCGATTTCGCTGACAACGCGCGCAACGTTCCAGTTCTGGTCGAAGAAATACAGAACGAGGTGGCCGAGCGCGTAGCACAGCGCCGCAATGCCGAGCATGCGGCGAATGAGGATGAGCTTCGGCCATTGGCCGATGCGCCGCAGCGGCGTGACCGCCAGCGACAGGAGCAGGAAGCGGATCGCCCAGTCGCCGGTGTGGTGGATGGCGGCCGTGAAGGGTCGCGGGCCAAGCAGGCCTCCCGTTGGAGCAGCCGACGGAAACCCTGTCGCGGCGTAATAGGCCAGAAGCAGCGCCGGCACGAGCGTGCCGACGAAGGCCGCAGCCTTCAGTGGCGACAATTTTCCGGCGCGGTCGGTCCAAGGCTTCATGCGAAAATGGCTCCAGCAGCTTTGCCGGGTATACGTCGCGAAAGCCGCAAAAGTTACCTTAGCACGATCACGTTGTGTTGAGCCGCCGGGCTGTCGCCCTCGAGCCGACAGGCCCTACCACATCGACGTCTTCGCACGCTCCGGCCATTCGCGATCATATGTTTCACCGTCGATGCTGGCCCGGCTGGTCACGGCGAGGATCTGTCCAGGCGTCGGCAGCGACTTCGCGTCGACATGCCGTTCCGGGTTCCACAAATCGGACCGGACGATCGCTCGCGCGCACTGGAAATAGACGGCATCGACCTCGATCACCGTCACCGAACGCGCCGGCTTGCCTTCGACGGTGAAGGACGCACACAGCTCGGCATCGATGCTGATGCGGGCACGGCCGTTGACGCGCAGCGTCGTACCCGAGCCCGGCACCAGAAACAGCAGCGCCACGCGCGGGTCGCGGATGATGTTCTTCAGCGAATCCGCACGGTTGTTGCCGCGCCGGTCAGGCATCATCAGCGTGCGTGGGTCGTGGATGCGCACGAAGCCGGCAAGATCGCCGCGCGGCGAGCAATCGAGCCCCTCCGGTCCGCTGGTCGCCAGGGAGACGAAGGGCGAGGCCTCGATGAAGGCGGCATATTCGGGGATGATGTGGTCGAGTTCCTTGACCAGCGACGTTTCGCCGGGAAGCCCGTACAGCGCTTCAAGTTGCTCAATCGTCGAGATCACCGACATAGCCCTGCCTTTCGTTTCCGCTCCTCTTAGCCGGCCAATGTGAACGGCCGGCGACAGGTTCTATCGCTCGCGGCTCATGCCCTTCTGGGCCAGTTCGTCGAGATATTCCTGCCAGTGCTTGTCCTTCTCATGGCTAAGCGTGTGCAGGTAGTTCCAGGTGAAGATGCCGGTGTCGTGGAAATCGTCAAAGGTGATGCGCACCGCGTAGTTGCCCACCGGTTCGATCTTGAGGATGGTGATATCCTTCTTGCCGGGCACGGTCACGCGCTGCTCCGGCGAGTGCCCCTGCACCTCAGCTGAGGGCGAAAGCACCCGCAGCAACTCGGCGGACAGTTCGGACGGACGATGATCCGGGAAGGTCACCGTCAACAGCTTGCGGTCCTTGGAGACCCTCAATTCTTTCGGTGCCGTCATGATCCATCCTGCCAATTTGAACTGCCCTTCACTACTGCGCTTCGAACGCCGCGAAAAGCACTAACACCATGCAAGCTCGACGAGGAACGCGACGCCACCCCAGGGAAAGAAACTTTCATCTTGATTGACAGCCGCATGCGTACAACATAGCCGTAATATGCAGGCGCCACAGAAGACGCCACAGAACTGGGAACGGAAGCGCAGCGCATGGACATGATCGATCCTTTCGGTCGCTCGATCAGCTACCTCCGCGTGTCGGTTACGGACCGCTGCGACTTCCGTTGCACCTATTGCATGGCCGAAGACATGGCCTTCCTGCCCAAGAAGGATCTGCTGTCGCTCGAAGAGATCGACAGGCTGTGCACCGTATTCATCGAAAAGGGCGTCAAGAAGCTGCGCCTGACCGGCGGCGAACCGCTGGTGCGCAAGAACATCATGTATCTCGTCCGCCAGCTGTCGCGTCACCTCGACAGCGGTGCGCTCGAAGAGTTGACGCTGACCACCAACGGCTCGCAACTGTCACGCTTCGCCCGGGAACTCGCCGATTGCGGCGTCAAGCGCATCAATGTTTCGCTGGACACGCTCGACGCCGACAAGTTCCATGCCATCACGCGCTGGGGCAACCTCGCCAAGGTGATGGAAGGCATCGACGCTGCCCAGGCCGCCGGCCTGCACATCAAGCTCAATGCCGTGGCGCTCAAGGGCTTCAACGATCTCGAAATCCCCGAGATGCTGCGCTGGGCCAACGGCCGCGGCATGGATCTGACCGTCATCGAGACCATGCCGATGGGCGAGATCGATGGCGACCGCACCGACCAGTACCTGCCGCTGTCGTTGCTCCGGGCCAATCTCGAGCGCCAGTTCACGCTGACCGACATCCCGTTCAAGACCGGCGGCCCGGCACGCTATGTCCAGGTCGCCGAGACCGGCGGCCGGCTCGGCTTCATCACGCCGATGACGCATAATTTCTGCGAGAGCTGCAACCGGGTCAGGCTGACCTGCACCGGGACGCTCTATATGTGCCTCGGCCAGAACGACGACGCCGATCTCAGGGCACCGCTGCGCGCATCCGAGGGCAACGAGCTTTTGTCGGACGCCATCGACGAGGCAATCGGACGCAAGCCCAAGGGCCACGACTTCGTCATCGATCGCCGCACCAACCGGCCGTCCGTCTCGCGCCATATGAGCGTGACCGGCGGCTGAGCGGAGCGGCATCCATCGCAGAGGCAAGGCAGCTCGAAGGGGTACTGGTGGCATGGCTTACCGGCTCGCAGCGGCGCTGTCCGCGATCTTGCTCGCAATTTCGTCCGCACCACCCGCAATGGCCAAGCCTTTCATCTACACCAACGCCCGCTTCGGCACGTCGGTGACGTTCCCGCTCGATGTCTTCACCGATCGCGCCGGGGAGCCGGCCAACGGCGACGGCATGACCTTCGTGGCCCCGGATGGCGCGAGCCTTGCCGTCTATGGCTCAAACAATGCCCTCGACCAGACACCGGAGCAGTTGGCCGATTTCAGCTCCGAAGGGATGGAGGTCACCTACCGCAAGGTCGGCAAGGACTGGGTCGCGCTCTCCGGGCACGACGGAACGGATATCTTCTACCATCGCCTGGAGTTTGGCCGCGACGGCGTCATCCATGCATTCATGCTCAAGTACCCCGCCGCCGCCAAGTCGAAATACGACCCGCTCGTCCGTGCGATCGCCGACAGCCTCGTCGGGCCGTGACGACGTAGCGGCCGCTGGTCCATGCGTTTGCCATTGCTGTTTCGCGCACCAATGCTAAAGCCGTAGGCAACAGCAGCAATGGAAAGCCCAAGTGCCACTTTCCTCGAATATCCGCGGCTCCATGTTCATGGTGGTCGCAATGGCCGCCTTCACCTTCAACGACACGCTGAGCAAGCTCGCCGCCGAGACGATCAATCCGGGTCAGCTCATGCTCGTGCGCGGGCTGTTCGCCACGACGCTGATCAGCCTGCTGGCCTGGCAGCAGGGTGCGCTGAGGGGAGCGGGCCAGTTTTGGCATCCGATGGTGTTCTTGCGCCTTGTCGGCGAGGTCGGCGGCACCATCTGCTTCCTTGCAGCCCTGCCGCATCTGCCGCTGGCCAACATCTCGGCCGTGCTCCAGGCGCTACCACTGGCTGTCACCATGGGAGCGGCATTGTTTCTCGGCGAAGGCGTGGGCTGGCGCCGCTGGCTGGCCATCATCGCCGGTTTCGGCGGCGTGCTGATCATCGTGCGACCGGGCTTCGACGGCTTCAACGCCTTTTCGCTGCTGGCGCTGCTTTCGGTCGCCTTCTGCGCGGTGCGCGACCTGGCGACGCGCAAGATTCCCGATCACGTCCCCTCCCTGTTCGTCTCGACGGTCACCACCATTGTCATCACCGTCACCGGGGCGCTGACGATCGTGCCCTTCGGCGGCTGGGTGCCGATGACGTTCGAGCTCGTCCTCTTTCTCGCCGGCGCCGCAGTCCTGGTCCTGTTCGGCTACCAGTTCGTGATCATGGCCATGCGCGAAGGCGAGATCTCCTTCATCGCGCCGTTCCGCTACACCGCGCTGATCTGGGCGATCACGCTCAGCGTCGTGGTCTTCGGCGACATCCCCGATCTCGCGATGATGGCGGGAGCGGCCGTCATCGTCGCCTCGGGCCTTTATTCACTCTACCGCGAGCGCGTCGTCGGCCACAGCCGGCCGGCCGCCGAGAGCACCAGCGCCTCCATGGCGCCCGACGGGATCTAACAGCATGGCAGGGCAGATCGCAGGCCTCATCCTCGCCGGCGGCCGTTCGAGCCGGATGGGCGGCACCGACAAGACACTGCTGCCGCTCGGCGGACGTCCGATGATCGGCCATGTGCTCGATCGTCTTCGGCCCCAGGCTTCTCCGGTCGCCATCAACACGAACGCCGACCCCACGCTTTTCACCAGCTTCGGCGTGGAAATCATCGCCGACACGATCGCCGGCTATCAGGGCCCCTTGGCGGGAATTCTCGCAGGGATGGAATGGGCAGCGCAGAAGCCCGGCAGCAGCCACGTCCTCAGCGTGGCCGGCGATACACCGTTTTTTCCAGCCGATCTTGCCAAGCAATTGGCATCCGGCGGAAGCCGAGGTGCTGTGGCCGCCTCGAATGGGCGTGTACACCCCACTTTCGCGCTGTGGCCACTGTCGCTGCGCGATGCGCTTGCGGCGTTTCTGGAAAGTGGCGATACCCGTAGGGTGATGACGTTCATCGAACAGGCAGGCCTGCAAGTGGTGGATTTTCCAAACGAGCAGTTCGGCGCAAGGACCGTCGATCCGTTCTTCAACATCAATACGCCTGAGGACCTCACCGAGGCCGAACGGATTCTGGACGGAGCCAACTGATGGCGCATCGCGTATTCGGCATCACCGGATGGAAGAATTCCGGTAAGACGACCTTGACCGAGCGGCTGGTGAGCGAACTGGCCGGGCGCGGCTGGAAGGTTTCGACCATCAAGCACGCGCACCATGATTTCGACATCGACAAGCCCGGGGCCGACAGCTTCCGCCATCGCGAGGCCGGCTCGACGGAGGTCGCCATCGTATCAGGCCGACGCTGGGCCTTGATGCACGAGTTGCGCGGCGAGGACGAGCCCACGCTCGACGAGGTTCTGGCGAGGCTAGGGCCTTGCGACCTGGTGTTGATCGAGGGCTACAAGCGCGAAAACCATCTCAAGATCGAGGCGCGGCGACTAGAGGCGAAGGACCGCTCGCCGCTGACCGCCAAGGACCCCGCGATCGTTGCCATAGCCTCGGATCATCCGGTCGAGGGCGAACAGGTGCCGGTGTTCGGCATCGACGACATCAAGTCGATCGCCGACTTCGTCGAAGCAAGATCGGGCCTTACCAAACACTGACGCAGCGTCATCCGAGATGTTCACAACCGGTGCTGCAACAACCCTTTTTGCCATTGATTTTCAACTGAAAAGAGTGGGAGTATCCGCCCCATCGGCGGAAATTTTCCGCTCAACGGTCGAATGGACAGGAACCGGCCGAAAGCGAAAAAGAGAGGAACACTATGGGTATTTCCATGCGTATCGCCCTGGCAGCATCGGCTGCACTTGCACTGACCGTCGGCATGGCTCAGGCGCAGGAAAAGACGATCAAGATTGCCACCGAAGGCGCATACCCTCCCTACAACAACCTCACCTCGGACGGTAAGCTCGTCGGCTTCGATGTCGACATCGCCAACGCGCTCTGCGACGAGATGAAGGCCAAGTGCGAGATCGTCGCCCAAGAGTGGGACGGCATGATCCCTGCCCTCCAGGCCGGCAAGTTCGACGCCATCATCGCCCAGATGTCGATCACGCCTGAGCGCAAGGAGAAGATCGATTTCTCCAAGAAATACATCAACACGCCTGCCGTGATCGCCGCCGCCAAGGACAGCGACATCAAAGGCGTGACCAAGGAAGACCTCGCCGGCAAGACGATCGGCGTCCAGGGCTCGACCATCCACTACAACTACGCCGAGAAGGTCTTCACCGACAGCGAGATCAAGTCGTACCCGACCGCCGAGGAGTACAAGCTCGACATGGCCAATGGCCGTCTCGATGCGGTCAGCGACGACGCTGTGACCATGGGGAACTGGCTGGAAACGGCTGATGGCGCCTGCTGCAAGATCGTCGGTACGATCCCGAACATGCCTGAAATTCACGGCGATGGCGCCGGCGTCGGCGTCCGCAAGGGCGATACCGCGCTGGCCGACCAGTTCACTGCAGCGATCGCGGCCATTCGCGCCAACGGAAAGTACAAGGAAATCAACGACAAGTACTTCAAGTTCGACGTTTATGGCGATTGAGCCGTCAATGGCTTGAAAACTCAACAGGCGGCGGGACAAGTTCCCGCCGTTTGGCTAACATAACAACAAGCCGCCATCAAAGGCGGCGGCACTCCGGCCACCGGAGGCCAAAGGGGACAGCCGACCGATGCAAAGCGTCTGGGCGCTTCTGAGTTTCGGACCCGACGGGTGGGGTGACGATCTTGCCTATGGCGTGCTCGTCACTGTTTCGCTCGCCCTAGTCACACTGCCGCTCGGGCTTCTGATCGGCTTCCTGGTGGCGCTCGCCAAGCAATCGAGCGAAGCGTCCATGAGGCTGGCCGGCAATATCTACACCACGATCTTCCGCGGCCTGCCGGAACTGCTGACGCTGTTCCTGGTCTTCTATGGCGCCCAGATCGGCATCCAGCAGGTGGTGCGGCTGGTGCGGCCCGAGGCCGTCGTCGAGATCAACAGTTTCGTTGCCGGCATGCTCGCGCTTGGCGTGGTCTTCTCGTCCTACGCCAGCGAGGTTTTCCTCTCCGCCTTTCGCGCCATTCCCCGCGGCCAATACGAGGGCGGCTATTCCGTCGGCTTGTCGTCGCGCCAGACCATGCGGCTGGTGATCCTGCCGCAGCTGGTCCGTATCGCCCTGCCCGGCTTGTCCAATCTCTGGCTCATCCTGCTCAAGGACACGGCGCTCGTCTCGGCGATAGGACTGACCGACATCGTGCGCCAGAGCAGCATCGCCGCCCGCGTCACCAAGCACGCCTTCATGTTCTTCGGCGTCGCCTGCCTCATCTACCTGGCGCTCGCCATCATCTCATCCTTCGGCATCGGCGCCATCGAACGCTGGGTCGGCAAGCGGGAGGCGCAGCGATGAGCGCCTCCAGCGAGACCGCAGTCAAGGTCCAACGCCCGCCGGCGCCGCCGCGCGGCTGGTCGCGCGAACGCATCATGGGCTGGGCCTTTGTCGGCCTTTGGGCCGCGCTAGGCATAAGCCTTGTCACCTATCTGTTCAGCGCATGGAATCCCGAGCTCTTCGCCAAATACGCGCCCTCCTATCTTTCCGGCCTGCGCGTCACGCTGACGCTCGTCGCGGTTTCTATCGTGCTGGGCGCCATCCTGTCGCTGCCGATCTGCTACGCCCGCATGTCGAAGAACCGCGTGCTGAACGCAGTTTCCTACGGCTATGTCTATTTCTTCCGCGGCACGCCGCTGCTCGCGCAGACCTTCCTGATCTATTACGGCTTCGGCTCGTTCCGGCCGCAACTCGAGGCGGTCGGCCTGTGGAGCTTCTTCCGCGAGGCCTGGTATTGCGCCGTCTTCGCCTTCGCGCTCAATACCGCAGCCTACCAGGCTGAAATCCTGCGCGGCGCCATCGAAAGCGTCGGAAAAGGCCAGTGGGAGGCAGCTTCGGCCCTCGGCCTGTCGAAGCTGCAGACGCTCTATAAGATCGTGCTGCCGCAGGCGCTGATTGTTGCTCTGCGGCCTTACGGCAACGAAATCATCCTGATGATCAAGGGCTCTGCCATCGTCGCCATCATCACCGTCTACGATCTGATGGGCGAGACCCGCCGCGCATTTTCGCGCACCTTCGACTTCCAGACCTATCTCTGGGCCGCCCTGCTCTATCTGTCGCTGGTCGAGGCCTTGCGCCATCTGGTGGACTGGATCGAACGGCGCATTACCCGTCACCTGCATCGCTGAGCTGGCGGCCGAAGCTGCTGGCCCAACCACGATCGTCTTGACGAATTCGTCCCATGGCATAGACCACGGGCACCAGAACATTTGCACTTCGAAAGGGTGAGCCATGGCATCGGTCGCGTTCCTTGGTCTTGGAGTTATGGGCTATCCCATGGCGGGCCATCTCAAGAACAAGGGCGGGCATGACGTCACCGTCTACAACCGCACGCTGGCGAAGGCCGAGAGGTGGGCCACCCAGCATGGCGGTGCTTTTGCGCCGACGCCGGCCGAAGCAGCCATCGGCAAAGATTTCGTCTTCGCCTGCGTCGGCAATGACGACGACCTGCGCGAGGTCACCATCGGCGCCCAGGGTGCGTTCCAGTCGATGAAGAAGGGCGCCGTGTTCATCGACAACACCACGGCCTCGGCCGAAGTCGCCCGCGAGCTCGATGCCGCAGCCAAGGCCGGCGGCTTCCACTTCCTCGACGCGCCGGTATCCGGCGGCCAGGCCGGAGCCGAAAACGGCATTCTCACCGTCATGGTCGGCGGCGAACAGGACGCATTCGACCGCGCCAGGCCGGTCATCGATTCCTTCGCCCGCATGGTCGGCCTGATGGGGACGGCGGGAGCCGGCCAGTTGACCAAGATGATCAACCAGATCTGTATCGCGGGCCTCGTCCAGGGTCTCGCCGAAGGCATCCATTTCGGCAAGAAGGCCGGCCTCGACATCGAGAAGGTGGTCGATGTCATCTCCAAGGGGGCCGCCGGCTCCTGGCAGATGGAGAACCGCCACAAGACCATGAATGCCGGCAACTACGATTTTGGCTTCGCCGTCGACTGGATGCGCAAGGACCTCGGCATCTGCCTCGAGGAGGCCGACCGCAACGGCGCCAAGCTGCCGGTGACCGCCCTCGTCGACCAGTTCTACAAGGACGTGCAGGGCATGGGTGGCAAGCGCTGGGACACCTCGTCGCTGCTCGCCCGCCTCGAGAAATAGTGCCGCAAGATGGCCCTGTCGCGGGCATCGACCGCCGATGAAGTCGTGGCGCATCTGCGCACGCTCGCTTCGGAGGAGAACCGGGCCGGCATGGCGCGCTTCGGGATTGCCACCGACCGGGCGCTCGGCATTCCGAATGCCGTGCTCAACCCGATCGCAAGGCAGGTGAAGCGCGATCATGTCCGCGCGGCGGCTCTATGGGCCACTGTTATCCGCGAGGCGCGCCTGCTGGCGATCCTGACCGACGAGCCTTCACAGGTGAAGCGGACCCAGATCGACGCCATGGCGGCGGAGTTCGACAGCTGGGAAATCGTCGACCATACCGCCCACCTCGTTTGCGAGGCCAGGCTGGCCCATGAAATCATCCCGGCCTATGCCGCCGATGAGCGCGAATTCGTCCGCCGCACCGCCTTCTCGACCATTGCCACGGCCGCCATGCACCTGAAGAAAGAGCCCGACGACACATTCGTCGCCTGGCTCGGGCTGGTCGAGGCGCACGCCGGCGACAGCAGGAATTTCGTCAAGAAGGCGGCCAATTGGGCGCTCAGGCAGGTGGGCAAACGCTCGCTCACTCTCCACGCCCCGGCACTGGCAGTGGCGGAAAAACTGGCGGCGTCATCCGCCAAGACGGCGCAATGGATCGGCAAGGACGCAGTACGCGAACTCACCGATCCCAAGACGCTCGAACGATTGAAGGCGAAGACGCGCTGATCAGGCGGCCGACGCGCCGCTTTCCTTGTCGAGCATCATGTAGTCGAGTGGCATTTCGGTCGTATACTTGATCTGCTCCATGGCGAAGGAAGACGACACATCGCGGATCTCGATCTTGGCGATCAGCCGCTTGTAGAACGCGTCATAGGCGGCGATGTCGGGCACGACGACCCGCAGAAGATAATCGACGTCGCCGCTCATGCGGTAAAACTCGATCACTTCGGGGAATTCCTGGATCACTTCCGAGAAGCGGCGCAGCCATTCGTGGCTGTGCGAATTGGTCCGGATCGCCACGAAAACAGTGACGCGCGCATTGATCTTCTCGGGGTCGAGCAGCGCCACGCGCCGCTTGATGACGCCCTCTTCCTCCAGCTTCTGGATGCGGCGCCAGCACGGCGTGGTGGACAGGCCGACTTTCTTGGCGACGTCGGCGACGGCCAGTGTCGCGTCCTCCTGAAGGAGGCGAAGAATTTTCCTGTCGAGGCGGTCCATATGCGGGCTCCGTTAGAAAAGGTTCGCCATAATCCCGTCATTTCCCCCATCATACAAGAAAGGAATTCTCCGCGCACCCTGCATCTTCGGTATTGATTTCTATTTCGACTGACCAAGACGATTTCGGATTTCTGCCTTGAGAAAAGGCAGCAATTCCATTTCGAACCAGGGATTCCGCTTGGCCCAGGCAAAGGTGCGCCAGGATGGATGCGGCAAGGGCAGCAAATGCGGCGATGACGAACGCTCCCAGATGCCTCGCCATCCGGCCACGGTTTCGGTGAGCGTACCGGCACGCGTGGTCCCCAGGTGCCATCGCTGCGCATACTGACCGACAGCCAGAACGAGGTCGACCTGCGGCATCAGCGCCATCAGCGGGGCCCGCCACGCCGGCGCGCACTCCCGCCGCGGCGGCAGGTCGCCGCCCTTGGCATCCTGGCCGGGAAAGCAAAAGCCCATCGGCACGATGGCAAAGGCATTCGGATCGTAGAAGGTCTCGGATGTTACGCCCAGCCATTCCCGCAGCCTGTCGCCGGAAGCGTCGGTGAAGGGTGCGCCGCTCAGGTGCACCTTGGTGCCGGGCGCCTGGCCGGCGATGAGTATCCGTGCCGTGGAAGACGGCATCACCACCGGCCTCGGCTCGTGCGGCATGGGCTTGCCCACGGGGCGCTCGACGCAGATGCGGCAGGCCTTGATCTCGGTGACGAGACGGTCGAGTTCCAGCGACATGATCAGGCGCCGGCGCTCGGCCGCGCTGCGAGTGCCCGATACCAGCGCCAGACGTTGGCGAGCTCATCCGGGATAACGATCCGTGCAGGCTTCATGAAATCGATGGCGATCAGTCCGGTGATATCGGCGATGGAATAGGCGTCGCCGGCAGCGAATTCGCGCCCGGCGAGTTCCTTGTCGAGCAGGGCCAGGAACGCAAGCACCTTGGGCTTGTTGGCCTCGCCCCATTCAGGAACCTGCGGCACCTCCCATTCCTTCATCGCCGGATGGATGTGCCGGAACGCAAACCCCACCGCAAGGAACAGGTTGAACTCGATGCGCCGTTGCCACATCTCGACCAGCGCCTTGCCCACCGCGCCGCGGCCGAACAGGGCAGGCTCTGGATTCAGTTCTTCGAAGTAGCGGCAGATCGCGACCGATTCAGTGAGGATGGTGCCGTCGTCGAGTTCGAGCACAGGTAGGCGCTGCAGCGGATTGCGCGAGGAAACATCCTCCTTCTTGTGCCCCATCGCGCCCATGTCGACGCTGACCATGGGCACCTCAATGCCCTTCTCCGCGAGAAACACGCGAACGCGCCTCGGATTCGGCGCGCGCCCTCCATCAAACAGCTTCACCAGCTCTGCCTCCAAGTTGCTGCGCCCCCGCAACTATAGGCCTCAAGTCACGAGAAACGAAAGATTTCACGCAGCCAGTTGAGGATGCGTCCGTAGCTGCCGTGTTCGATCTCGACCATGTCGCCATGCATGCTGCGCCAGTCGCGCGGTCGGTCGAACTCGCCTGCCCAAAGCCCCTTGCGGTCGCGGCGCGCCGCCGCTTCTTCGGCCTCGTAGCCGCCATAGGCGATTGCCCATCCGGCTTCCACCTGGGCGCGATTGAGTTCGATGTTGCCGACGCTGCACGCCCCCAGCAGCCGTCCGTACTTATCCCGCTCCCAGCCGGCGCAGGTCACCTGGCGCCCTGCGACGAGTTTCGACAGTGCTTCGCGCGAGCGTCGGCCGCACGGATATTCGCCGCCATCCTTGCTGCAGATCTGCGAGAATTCCGGCGCATCGATGCCGCGCAGGCGGATGCGTTCGCTACCAAGCGTGATCGAATCGCCATCATTGATGACCGCGGCGCCCTGGGTCGTGCGCGTTTCGAACCGATCGATCCGCGCCGAGACAAGAAGCAGAAGTCCCATCACCAAGGCTGCGAGCGCATAGTCGGCGAGCTTGCGCCAGCGGCTGCGCGGACGCCTGAAATACCGCTGCCGCGGCCTGCCCGACCACGAACGGCTCATATGGCAAACAATCCCTTAATCATTCGGACGTAGCGTGCGGGTGTAATCTAGGCGCGCGCGAAAATCGAAATATCACATGCCGTTGCAACGCTCTAACACGGCGGACAAGATCATTGTGGACCGCAGGAAACGCCATCGCAACAGCGATGTCGCGCGTGCTGTGCGCAAGACACGCGATCGCCTGTCACAGCAGCCCGGCGGGCTGGTCTTCGACCGCGAACTCCTGAAGCTCCACGCCAATTCGATCGTCGCCAATTCTGCCACGCTTCCGCTGCTGGTTGTCGTTTTTACCGGCTGCGGAATGATGATTGGCGCCGATTCCGGCATCCTGACATGGGCTCTGGTTGCCGTCCTCGGCTACATCAGTCTGGCCATTCTTGCCCGCCGTGCCGATGAGGCGACAGCAGCCGCGATGACCCCGGCGGCGATCCGCCGTAATTTCCTCGTCGGCCATTTTGTCACCGGCCTGGCCTGGGCCTATCTGGCGGCGATATCGTGCGCTGCCTGCGACCCCAACCTGCTCGCGATCGTCAAGGGCGTCTTCCTGCTTGTCGCCATGGCCGTGACCGCAATCGTTGCGTCGTCGCTGCGCGGCGCACTGGCAGTGACGTTCGTCGTACCTGTCGCGGCCTATGCCGCCTTCGGTGTCAAGCTGACCGAGCCGCTCGGCGCGATCATGGCGGTACTACTGGTCGCTGCCCTGCCCTTCTTTTCCTATGTCGCCAAGATCATGAACCGGTCGGCGCTGATGCTGATGTCGTTCCGCTCGGAAATGGACGCGCTCATCGCCGAACTGGAGACGGCAAAGGCGATGTCCGACGAGGCGCGCCGCCGTGCCGAAGACGCCAACCTTGCCAAGTCGCGCTTTCTCGCCACGATGAGCCACGAACTGCGCACGCCGCTCAACGCCATCCTCGGCTTTTCCGAGGTCATGGCCGGCGAGGTCCTGGGCCCGATCAACAGCCCGACCTATCGCGAATACTCCCGCGACATCCACGATTCCGGCCAGCACCTGCTCGATCTCATCAACGAGATCCTCGACCTGTCGCGCATCGAGGCCGGCCGCTACCAGCTCAACGAAGAACCCCAGCAGTTGCTCTCGATCGTCGAGGACTGCTGCCACATGATGGAACTCAAGGCGCGCAACAAGGATTTGCGGATCATCGAGCAATTCGAGCCCGCGCTGCCGCGCCTGCTCGGCGACGAGCGCGCCATCCGCCAGATCACGCTCAACCTCCTGTCCAATGCCATCAAGTTCTCGCCTACAGGCAGCGATATCCGCGTGCGGGTGGGCTGGACCGCCGGCGGCGGTCAATACATCTCCGTCAAGGACAACGGCCCAGGCATTCCGGCCGAGGAGATCCCGGTCGTGCTGTCGGCATTCGGCCAGGGCTCGATCGCCATCAAGAGCGCGGAACAGGGCACCGGCCTCGGCCTGCCGATCGTGCAGGGACTGCTCGCGCTCCATGGCGGCGAGTTCGATCTGCGTTCGAAGCTGCGCGAGGGCACCGAGGCGATCGCCATCTTCCCGGCAGCGCGGGTGATCGACGGTCTGCCCACCACGTTGCAGCCGCGCAGTGCTTCCGGTAGCCGCTAGCTATTTGACGGCCGCAGCCATACCGGAGCTGATCTGTGCTGCCGTCTTGACCAGACCGGCGGCAAGGCCCGCCCCCACCGCCTCGCCATGATCGATGTCCAGGCCAAGCAATGGCCTCGCGCCTAGCTTTGCCAGCAGGCGGGCATGGCCCGGCTCGGTCGAGACATGCGAGAACATGCAATGGTCGAGTGCCGCGGGATTGACGGCGTAGAGCACGGCAGCCGCGGCCGACGTTGCGAAGCCGTCGAGCAGCACCGGTATTTTCTCCATGCGTGCGGCAAGGATTGCGCCCGCGATCGCGGCAAACTCACGCCCGCCGAGGCGGCGCAGCACCTCAAGCGGGTCCTTGAGATGATCGGAATGCAGAGCCAGCGCGCGATCGACCAATGCGGCCTTGCGTGCCTGCATCGCGGCATCGGCACCGGAGCCAGGTCCAACCCAGTCGGCGCCCTTGCCACCAAACAGCGCCGCCGAAAGTGCGGCCGCGACCGTCGTGTTGGCGACACCCAGATCGCCGATGCAGAACAGGTCGGTGCCGCCGGCGATCGCCTCCATGCCGAACGCCATGGTGGCAGCGCAACCGCGTTCGTCGAGCGCCGGCTCGACGGTGATGTCTGCCGTCGGCAGGTGCAGCGCCAGGTCGAACACCTTGAGCCCGAGATCATGGGCGACGCAGATCTGGTTGATCGCCGCCCCGCCGGCAGCGCAGAGCTCGACGCGCTGGGCCGTCGCTTCCATGGGCCGTGGCGAAACGCCCTGGGCAACCACGCCATGGTTGCCGGCAAAGATGGCAACAAGGGGCTTGAGCACCGTGGGCGGCGCGCGGCCGGTCCAGCGCGCCAGCCAGGCAGCAATATCCTCGATGCGCCCGAGCGAGCCTTTCGGCTTGTCGGCCTTGGCAAACAGTGCCCACACCTTGCCGGCTTGAGCCACGTCGCCTTCAGGCAGATGGGCAAACAAGTTGCGGAAATCGTCAAATGGGGAAGCGGTGGTCATGATAGCGGGCCTGCCGTTCGAAATGGTCGCCTGCGCAATAGCCCCCTCGCGCAACGAAAACAATCGCGGCATGGCGTCCGGCAGGCCTGCACCATGGACAGGATGCCACCCTGCGCTGGCCTTCGGACTTGCATTCCCTTGGCGGTTGCACCATCTGGTGGCGGCAGCTTGCATGTTGCGGTGGCCTACGGCTCCCGGCATAGTCTGCGCCACTGCCACCGGATTCCATGATGGCCATCGAATCGCCCTGCATCCTCGTCTGCTCCATCGACATGGTCACCGGCTACTGCTTCGGTTGCGGACGCACGCGCGAAGAGATCGGCGCCTGGCTCGACATGACGCCGGAAACGCGCCGCGCCGTGATGGCCGCGCTTCCCGCCCGGCTTGAGACCGTCGAGCGCAAGCCGCGCCGGGAAACCCGTCGCACGCGCATGGCCCGCGAACGCGGCGCCGTCTGAGGATTCGCACAAGACATGAGCCGGCTTTACTGGATTGCCATTGCGGTGCTCGGCGGCGGATTGCTGCTTTTGCTGTTCAACGACTCGTCCGGCCAGACCCTTGGCCTCGACAATGACAGCTTTGGCCAGCTGATCTATCTCGGCGCGCTCGTCATGGTCATCGGTGCCGGCGTCCTGGCTCGGGGAACACGGCTGGGCGATACGCTGAGAAGCCTGGCGCTGTGGGTGGTGATCGTGCTCGTGCTGGTCGCCGGCTATCAGTATCGCTACGAGCTACAGGATATTGCCAGCCGCGTGACGGCTGGCCTGGTGCCGGGCAGCCCGATGTCGGCGCTTGACGGCGACGGCCGCGCGACGGTGACGCTCGACAAGCTGCCGAACGGGCATTTCGGCGCACGCCTGCAGATCAATGGCGCGACCATCCAGGCGATGGTCGACACCGGCGCCACCAGCACCGTGCTCACCGTGGCCGACGCCCGGCGCGCGGGTTTCGATCCCGAGAGCCTGAACTTTTCAGTTCCCGTGTCGACCGCCAACGGCGTCGCCCATGCCGCCCGCATAACCGCCGGCAGCATCCAGCTCGGCACGATCGAGCGCAAGAACATGCCCATGCTCGTCGCCGATCAGGGCCTTGAGCAGAGCTTGCTGGGCATGAATTTCATCGGCTCGCTGTCGGGTTTCGACGTGCGCGGCGACCGGATGATCCTCCGCGACTGAGGCCTCACGCGCTACGCCGCCTCGCTTGCGCGATTGAGCTCGACCGCCGCAAACGCTTGTCGCAACACCTCGGGACCAGCACCGGGCCTGGTTGCGTCCGTCGACAGTATCTGGCGGAAGCGCCGTGCGCCGGCAAGGCCGTGGAACAGCCCGACCATATGGCGCGTGACATGGCCGAGCCGACCGCCGGCTGCAATGTGACGAGCGGCATAGTCGGCCATGGTATCGACAAGGGCTGCGAAATCGATGTCTTCGGCGGCCTCGCCGCGCAGCATGGCGTCGACACCAGCCAGAACGCTCGGCGTGTGATAGGCAGCGCGGCCGAGCATGACGCCATCGACATGATCGAGGTGCGTTCGGGTTTCATCGAGTGTCTGAATACCGCCGTTTATGCCTATGAATCGGTGAGGCATTCTGGCCTTGAGCCGATAGACGCGACTGTAGTCGAGCGGCGGGATATCGCGGTTTTCCTTGGGGCTGAGCCCTTCAAGCCAGGCCTTGCGCGCGTGCACCCACAACGCATCCGCACCGGCCTCAAACACACCATCGGCGAGCCTGTCCAGGGCCGGCTCGGGATCCTGGTCGTCGACGCCGATGCGGCATTTCACCGTGACCGGGATCTTGACCGCACCCTTCATCGCCGCGACGCCTTCGGCAACGAGCCCTGGCGTCTTCATCAGGCAGGCGCCAAAGGTACCTGACTGCACCCGGTCGGAGGGGCAACCGACATTGAGGTTGATCTCGTCATAGCCGAACGCTTCGCCGACACGCGCCGCCTCGGCGAGTTTCGCCGGGTCGGAACCGCCAAGTTGAAGGGCTACGGGATGCTCACACTCATCGAAACCCAAAAGCCGTTCGCGCGCGCCGTGGATCACGGCATCGGCCACCACCATCTCGGTGTACAGCAGGGAGTCCTGGGTGATTTGCCGGTGAAAGTAACGGCAGCACCTGTCAGTCCAGTCCATCATGGGGGCAACGGCGACAATCTGCGCACCGTCGGCATAGAGTTTCGTCATGGCTTCTTCGAAATATGGAGCAGCGAACGCCTGGAGATATGACGGCTCCCTAGCACATCAAGGCCGCAAGGCCAAATCGCTCGCCTGACGTGCTCTCCGTCGATTGCGACGGGACATCGCGTGTTGAACCGGCAGTCTTTTTGGTGGTGCGCTTGGGCTAGGCGGGTCGCCTGCGAGAATGATGCGTCGTCGGCTGGCCTTCGATACGGGATCGGGTGAAGGACCCGCGGAAAGCGGCGCCTGGCTATATGGGCGGGGCGGATTCGCCGGTTGCATTCGCGTGTGGAGATGGCCGACCGTAGATCGAAATAGCTAGCGGCATTGTAGCTCTTATATGCGATTGACCTGCATAGAATGAAGGTTAATTTTCAGTCATTCTTGTCGGAATTTAGCCGACTTCGACATATGTCTTGCTCTTCCATTTGCAGCGGAGTCGCTTCGTGTTGAGTCGAAACTTCTCCTCAATCGAAAAGCTCGAAATTTCCGAGCATCATTTTCAGCTGCCGAACTACACTTCAGCCGAATATTGCAAGTCCATCTGGGAGCAATTCGACATACCCGCTCCGCGTGTAGCCTTGCTCCCTCAGGCGAGCAGACAATTCGGTAATCTTCGCAAGATTTTCGAAGTCGTCGACAGCGGGGATGCCGATGCCATCGTACTGACGGACGAGCGACACGTTCTGGCACTCGATGATTTCCGAAGCGCCAGGGGCCTCTGCTTTGTGCCAGTCGTCAATGCGACGGGCCGATCCAGCCATGTCACTGACGTCGATTTTGATGTCGCGGACCCTCAATCGATCATCAAGACGGCAGGCGTCATCAGCAAGTTCGCCGAAAGAAGATCCCGACTGTCACCCAAGTTCATGCTGGCGGACTCGCCGGCCTCAAGACTGCTGGCGCACCTGTTTCTATCAGGCGAAACCCTCACGCCAGTTCGCGTCCCGGAGTCCAAGTATTTTTTCGCCATGAAAGGATTCCATGACACCAACTCGACGGTGCTGGTCGCGGAAGCTCTTGCAAACCGGGGCTGGTTGGAGAGGCATTTCGTCGACCGGCATCATCAATGTGACAAATGCGGCTCGCACCGGCTTGTGGTGAGGGAAGAATGTCCAACCTGCCGGTCGGCCAACCTCGATGAAGCAAAGCTGATCCATCACTACAGTTGCGCCCAGATTGGCCCGGAGGTCGATTTTCAACGCGACAACGCTCTTATCTGCCCGAAATGTAGCAAGCAGCTGCGAAACTACGGGAAGGACTACGACAAGCCGGGAAGCGTGCAAATATGTGGCGAGTGCCGCCACACGACTTCTGAGCCGGCAATCGGGTTTGTGTGCCAGGACTGCGGAGCGGGAATCGATGGTCAAAGGGTAGCGACAGTCGATCTGCACTCCTATGCCTTGACCGATTACGCCACCTACCAATTGACCGACGCCGCGCGGCAGGCACTGCATTCGCCACCACAACTAAGGGACTGCCCGGACGGGCTGCAGAAAGAGCTTCGCTCGTTCACGAATGACCTGCCGGTCCTGCACGATTGCGTCGTTGCCGAGTTGATCTATGAAGCCCGCGACGAGATCGTACGTCGGCGCGGGGAAGCGACCTTTGCTGCCCTCCGCAGATTGTTCGCCGAAAACCTCCAAGGCCATCTGGCGGGCATGGCCACTGTACATCCGTCAACCGAGCGCGATTTCGTGCTTTTTTTCCATCTGACGCAATCCGACAGGGACACTGATGCACAGGTCATACTCAACATGTGCGAAGCCGTTCTATCGGACCACCTGCAGCCGAGGCTGCGCATCTTGTGGGGCGGTTCGGACGGGGCAATTGCGTGACCGATATCGAATTCGGCCTCTCGTTCCTGTATTCGCAGACCCTGTCGAGCGTAGTTGTGATCTTCTGGTACACGCTGGTGTTCGATCTGCCGCGCTACGCCCTGCCCTTTGCTGCGGTGGCGCTAAGCCAAAGAAGACAAGCAGCCCAGTCCGACCCAATCACGCAGCCCCATCGCAAGCCCTTCAAAGTGAGTGTTGTCCTGATTGGCCATAATGAGGCCGATTCTATTCGGGCTTGCGTCCGCTCGCTTAGGGAACAGTCTTTTTCCGACTTCGAGATCGTGATTGTCAGTGATGGCTCAACCGACCGGATGAGCAAAGTGGCGTGTGAGATTGTGGGTTCCGGCGACGCGACCTGTGTCCTCTCGACCGATGTCAGGGGCGGCAAGTCAAGCGGCGTAAACCTCGCCTGCGAGATCGCCAAAGGCGACATCATCATCAACGTCGATTGCGACTGCTCGTTCGATCGCTTTGCCATCCAAGCGCTGATGCGCGCTTTTGACGACCCTCGCGTCGGAGCGGCCTGTGGTGACATCGCCCCGCGAAATGCCGACGCAACGCTGATGACGCAGATCCAAGAAATCGAATATTTGCAATCCATCTCCGTGGGCAAACGTTTCAGCGGATCGATGGACCAAGTAACCTGTTGCTCGGGAGCATTCGGAGCCTTTCGCCGTGAAGCGTTGGCTCAGGTTGGCGGTCTCGACGTCGGCGGCGGCGAAGATCTCGATGTCACCATTCGCATGCGCCAGGCCGGCTGGCGGATTGCGTTTGTACCGGATGCGCTGTGCTACACTGACGTGCCGGAGACGGTCTACGCCTACATTCGACAGCGTTTGCGATGGGAACGGGACGCTTTCTGGCTCAGATTCAGAAAGCATCGTCGGCTGCTCAATCCCTTTGGGACCAAATTCCGCCCCGCCGAGGCGTTTCACCAATGGGACTTTGCTCTTTTCAGCGTCGCAAGCACGGTCGCATTCCCCATCTACCTTCTCTGGCTTGCCACCCATTTCGGGCCCGAAGCCATCCCGATCCTGATATCCCTCCAATTGGCTTTGCTACTGCTCGACGCCGGAATGCTCGCCCTGGCAAACCAGATAACCCGCCGGGCTGCCTTTGGACGAAACTTGCCTTTCCTGCCGGCCTATTCGCTGTTCATGTCGTATGTGATGCGCTTTGTGCGGCTGACCGCTTATGTCGACGAATGGTTTGCTTCAGGCTCGCATCGCGACAACTATGTGCCGGCGAAAGTGCGTCTGCTTAGACCATGGTGAGCACGCATTGATGCAACACATCCGCAAAAGGACGCTGCTGGATAATATCGACAAGCAGCAAAGATCGCACTCGGGGCGCCTGGGCAGGACGATCTACCTCCTGTTGCTGGCGGGCTTTTTCCTGCTGGTTGCGTATTACCTCGCCGGCTCGCTAGTCATACTGTCCGCTGACGGGATCGTGCTCAACGAGAAGCGCGTTGTGGCGGCGAGCTATCCCGCCACCATCGTCAAGGTTCTCGTCAGCGAAGGCGACGTTGTCGACAAAGGCGCCCTGCTCGTCGAGCTCGAGTCCTTCGAAATGGTCAAGGAAATCGCCGACCTCTCGGTGCGCTCCAGCGAAATGGTGGTGAAAGAGACCGAGTTGCAAGGACAGTCGACGACGATATCCACCCTCCTTCCACTGGCGGAGCGGGCATCGCGCGAAAGCGGCGAGACGGTATCCAGACTCGACCAGATAGCCAGGCAGGGGCTGATCCCGATGCGGACGCGCGATGACGCCGTGAGCACAAGCTTCCAGGCGACACAAAGGCTGGCTGAACTGACAGCAAAAAGCCTGGACAATCACGCACAGGTCCGGATGGTTCAGGCGTCACGACAAGTCGCTGAGAACGCTGTCACCAGGCTGAAGGAAATATATGATGACGGAAAAATCGAGGCCCTGACTGCTGGAGTGGTTGGTTCCCGCGTGCCGGTTCCCGGTCAGTTCGTACGGCCTGGCGACGAACTTCTTCAGATCAATGGCGGGCGGTCCTATATTTTGGCCTACCTCCCGGATGAGTACTTGTTCCCCGTCACCGAAGGATTGAAAGTCGACGTCAGTGCTGGGAGCGATCGCAGCGAAGGCACCGTCGAAAAAGTGCTCCAGATTGCTGATGCCCTACCGGCAGAGTTTCAAAATATGCTGCGACCAAGGGATCGTTCCAGGCTGATCCGCATTGCATTGCCCCATGCGAATCCATTCGCTGTTTCCCAGAAAGTCGTGGTGCGTGGCTGCGTTTTCGGATGGTGCTGGGTAAAATGAAAGCAGCACCGGCCTCTCTCGTGGCGGAAAGGGCCCCAGCGTAGGCTACCGCTCACGTCGGCCAGAACGAACGCGACGAGATCGGAGTGAGCCTGTCCCGGACTACATGACGTCGGTGGGAAGAGTCGGTTTCTACGGCTGGCCTGCAAGTACCTGCCACTGTCGACGCCAAATCGCTCTGGTCATGCCAGGTTTTCTCTCGTCGCCGAACTTCCCGACATCAGTCATCGTCCCTGCGAAGGGTCGCGAATTCCGGCTTCGGCTTTGGATCCGGCCGTGTCGCCACATAGAAGGCACCGCAGGCGACGAAAATCGCGACTGCCGTGGCGACCAGCACGTCAGGTCTTCCAAGCAGGAACAGTCCGTAACCAAGCGCCATGCCGAGCCAGGCCATGATCTTGGCCCTGCGCGGGATGGCACCCTCCTCGCGCCAGGCCCGCAAAGCTGGACCGAATCGCGGATGATCGAGCATCCATGCCTCGATCCGTGGCGACGAACGACCGAAACACCATGCCGCCAGGATCAGGAAGATGGTCGTCGGCATGACCGGCAAGAACGCGCCGATGATGCCGAGGGCAAGCATCAGGATGCCCAGCGCAATCAAGCCCGCCCGTCGCGCATTGAAGGCCGCGCCGTTGGCCACGCGGCGAAACAACGACGTCATCCTGCCAGACATGCCCTCACGATAGCCTTCATCCGAAAGTCTCCCTTACCGGCCCATGCACGCGGCGAAATGCGGACTCTGCCCCGGCGACGACGCGGTCTTCCTCTTCGTCGCTCAGTTGCAGCGCATCGAGTGCGGCCTTGAACGTACGCCCGTGCAAACCGCGCCTCCAGGCGCCGGCGCAAGATGCCTTGCACCGAAGGTTTGGGAAAGCCCAAGCTTGGCCGCCTCCTTCAAAAGAAAGCCGCGCCGAGATTCGATCCTTTGGACTCTTCGCCGCGCGCGCGGTCGTGCTTCCAGACTCAGCGACGCGCGATGATGCGGCTGTCGACGTCCTGGATGTCGCGCAGGCCGCAGAAGGCCATGGTGATGTCGAGCTCCTTGCGGATGATGTCGAGGCAGGTGGTCACGCCCGCCTCCCCGCCAGCGCCAAGGCCATAGAGGAACGAGCGGCCGATGAACACGCCCTTGGCGCCCAGGGCCACAGCCTTGAGGACGTCCTGGCCGGAGCGGATGCCGCCATCCATCAGCACTTCGATGCGGTCGCCGACGGCGTCGACGATGGCCGGCAGCGCCGAGATCGATGATATCGCCCCGTCGAGCTGGCGGCCGCCATGATTGGAGACGATGAGTGCGTCCGCTCCGCTTGCCGCAGCCTTTTCGGCATCCTCGGGATCGAGGATGCCCTTGAGGATGAGCTTGCCGCCCCACTGGTCCTTGATCCACTTCACATCGTCCCAGCTCAGCGCCGGGTCGAACTGTTCGGCTGTCCACGACGACAGCGAGCGCAGGTCGGTGACGCCCTTGGCGTGGCCGGCGATGTTGCGGAACGTGCGGCGGTTGGTGCGCAGCATGTTCAGGCACCAGCGCGGCTTGGTCGCCAGGTTGATGATGTTGGGGATCGTCATGCGCGGCGGCGTCGACAGGCCGTTGACGATGTCCTTGTGGCGCTGGCCGAGGATCTGCAGGTCGAGCGTCAGCACCAGCGCCGAACACTTGGCCGCCTTGGCGCGCTGGATCAGCCGCGAGACGAAATCGCGGTCCCTCATGACATAGAGCTGGAACCAGAACGGCTTGGAGGTGTTTTCGGCGACGTCCTCGATCGAGCAGATGCTCATGGTCGAAAGCGTGAAAGGGATGCCCGCTTTCTCGGCCGCACGCGCGGCGTGGATCTCGCCATCGGCATGCTGCATGCCGGTCAGGCCGGTCGGCGCGATCGCCACCGGCATCGAGATTTTCTCGCCGATCATCGTGGTTTCGAGCGTGCGGTTGCGCAGGTCGACGGCGACGCGCTGGCGCAGCTTGATCGGCACGAAGTCGCTCTCGTTCTCGCGATAGGTGCTTTCGGTCCAGGCACCGGAATCGCAATAATCGTAGAACATGCGGGGCACGCGGCGCTTGGCGATTGCGCGAAGATCGGCAATCGAAGTTATCGGACGCGCCATTCGTGTAAGCTCCAAATTCTGTTGATGTTCCAAGCCTGCGCGCGGCATGTAAGCCGCCTTCGCTGCGGATGCCAAGAGGTTGCAGCGCGGCGCGCATGCTTCTAACCTCTATCTGCCTCAAGCGCCCACAGACTTTCGCCGAAGGCTCAGTGGGAAAGGATATTGATCACATTGCCGAATGGGTCACGCATGTAAAAGCGCCGCACGCCCCAGGGCTCGTCGACGAGCTCATAAATGATCTCGCAGCCCGCCGCCTTGGCCCGCCGATAGACCGCATCCACATCGTCGACCTCGATTGACAAGGCCGGCACCGGCGTCCCCGAACCGCCCTCGCTGGCAACGCTGAGCTGTGGCGACATCGCACCGTCCGTCGCGAATGTCAGCATCCAGCCGTGATCCATGACAACATCAAGGCCCAGCAGATCGCCATAAAATGCCCGAGCCGCATTGGGGTCGGATGCGTACAGATTTGCGACAATACGTCGAACGGTCACGTCGGCTCCTCTCTGGCAGCATATGGAAAAGGGGCCCGAAGGCCCCTTCCCATAATCATGCAGCTCGTTCAGGCATTGGCCGCCATGACCGCACGCTTGGCCATCACCACCACCAGATTGGCGCGGTATTCCGGAGAAGCATGCAAGTCGGCCATCAGGTTCTTCGACGGCACCGAAACGCCCTCGAGCGCGGAAGCCTCGAACTTCTTGGTCAGCGCCGCCTCGACCTCCTTGGAGCGGAACACGCCGTCATCGCCTGCCCCGGTTACCGCAGCCCGCACGCCCTCCTTGCCCTTGGTCACGAACACACCGGTCATGGCGTAACGTGACGCAGGGTTCGGGAACTTGGCGTAGCCGGCCTTGGCCGGTGCGGAGAAGGTGACGGCGGTGACAATTTCGTCATCCTTGAGCGCGGTTTCGAACAAGCCCTTGAAGAACTTGTCGGCCGCAAGCTGGCGCTTGTTGGTGACGATAGTCGCCCCAAGCGCCAGGAGAGCCGAGGGATAGTCGGCCGCCGGATCGTTGTTGGCGACAGAACCGCCGATCGTGCCGCGGTGCCTCACCGCCGGATCGCCGATGTGGCTGGCAAGCGCGCACAGCGCCGGACAGACCTTCATCAGCTTCTCGTCATTGGCGACGTCGAAATGCGTCGTTGCAGCACCTATGGTGACGGTCTTGCCCGAGACCTTGATACCCTTGAGGTCGGCAATGTGGTTCAGGTCGACCAGGTCGGACGGGGCCGCGAGGCGGGTCTTCATCGCCGGGATCAGCGTCATGCCGCCCGATAGGTACTTGGCGTCACCGGTCTTGATCTTCTTGACAGCGTCCACGACCGAGGTGGCGCGATGATAGTTGACGGAATACATTTATCTTTCTCCCTTCGGGGAAAGAGCGAACAGGGAGTAGCGAATAGCGAGTAGGTTTCTTTCCCGGCGCTGTCGCTCTCTCTTCCCTATTCGCTACTCCCTATTCCCTATTCGCTTGTCTCAGTGCTTCGAACCACTGCGCAACGCCGCCCAGACTTTCTGGGGCGTCGCCGGCATGGTCAGGTTTTCGTGGCCGAGCGCGTCGGTGATGGCGTTGATGACCGCCGGCGGCGAACCAATGGCGCCGGCCTCGCCGCAGCCCTTGATGCCAAGCGGATTGCCCGGACAAGGCGTGTTCGACGTCGAGATCTGGAACGACGGCAGGTCGTCGGCGCGCGGCATGGTGTAATCCATGTAGCTTGCCGTCAAAAGCTGCCCGCTGCCGTCATAGATGGCCCCTTCGAGCAGCGCCTGGCCGACGCCCTGCGCGATGCCGCCATGCACCTGGCCCTCGACGATCATCGGGTTGATGATGTTGCCGAAGTCGTCGGCTGCCACGAACTGCACAATGTCGGTCTTTCCGGTCTCCGGATCGATCTCGACCTCGCAGATGTAGCAGCCGGCGGGGAAGGTGAAGTTCGACGGATCGTAGAACGCCGTTTCCTTCAGTCCCGGCTCCATGCCTTGCGGCAGGTTGTGCGCGGTATACGCAGCGAGCGCCATCTGGAACCACGGCACGTTCTTGTCGGTGCCGGCGACCTTGAGCTGGCCGTTTTCGATGACGATGTCGCCCTCGTCGGCCTCGAGCAGGTGTGCGGCGATCTTCTTGGCCTTGGCCTCGACCTTGTCGAGCGCCTTGACGATCGCCGACATGCCGACAGCACCCGAGCGCGAGCCATAGGTGCCCATACCCATCTGCACCTTGTCGGTGTCGCCGTGCACGATCGACACGCTGTCGAGCGGCACGCCAAAGCGCGAGTTGACCAGTTGGGCGAAGGTCGTCTCGTGGCCCTGGCCGTGGCTGTGCGAGCCGGTCAGCACCTCGATGGTGCCGACAGCGTTGACGCGCACCTCGGCCGATTCCCACAGGCCGACACCGGCGCCGAGCGAACCCACCGCAGCCGAAGGCGCGATGCCGCAAGCCTCGATGTAGCAGCTCATGCCGATGCCGCGCAGCTTGCCCTTCTTGGCTGCCGCCGCCTTGCGCTTGGCAAAGCCGGCATAGTCGGCCTGCTTCATCGCCGCATCGAGCGAGGTGCCGTAGTCGCCCGCGTCATAGCACATGATGACGGGCGTCTGGTGCGGGAAGGCCGTGACGAAGTTCGAGCGCCGGAGCTCGGCCGGTGAGACACCCAACTCACGCGCGGCGATCTCCATCGTGCGTTCGAGCACGAAAGTAGCCTCGGGCCGCCCTGCCCCGCGATAGGCATCGACCGGTGCGGTGTTGGTGTAGACCGTGCGCACATTGCCGTAGATCGCAGGGATGTTGTACTGGCCAGACAGCAGCGTCGCGTAGAGATAGGTTGGCGTCGCCGAGGAGAACAGCGACATGTAGGCGCCGAGATTGGCGATCGTGTCGACCTTGAGCCCGACGATCTTGTTGTTCTTGTCGAAGCCCATCTCAACCGTGGTGTGATGGTCGCGGCCATGGGCGTCGGTGAGGAAGCTTTCGGTGCGGTCGGCCACCCATTTGACCGGCACACCGGTCTTCTTGGAGGCCCACAGGCAGACGATTTCCTCGGGATAGATGTAGATCTTGGAGCCGAAACCGCCGCCGACATCAGGTGCGATGACGCGCAGCTTGTTTTCCGGAGCGACATTGTAGAACGCGCTCATCACCAGGCGAGCGACATGCGGGTTCTGCGACGTCGTCCAGCATGTGTAGTGGTCCTCGGCCTTGTCGTAGTGGCCAAGGGCTGCACGCGGCTCCATCGCGTTGGGAACTAGGCGATTGTTGACGATATTGACGCGCGTGATATGCGCCGCCGTCTTGAGCGCGGCGTCAGTTGCCGCGGCGTCGCCGATGCCCCAGTCGAAGATCAGGTTGCCGTCCGCCTCGGGATGGAGCTGTGGTGCGCCCTTGCCCAGCGCCTCGACGGCGTCCGACACCGACTTGCGCTCCTTGTAGGTGATCTCGACAGCTTCCGCCGCGTCGCGCGCCTGGCCCTTGGTCTCGGCAACGACGACGACGACCGCGTCGCCGACATAGCGCACCCGGTCGACCGCGAGAGGCGACCATGCGCCCATTTTCATTGGCGAGCCGTCCTTTGAGTGGATCATCCAGCCGCAGATCAGGTTGCCGATGCCGTCAGCCTTGAGCTGCTTGCCGGTCAGCACGCCGATGACGCCCGGCATGGCTTCGGCCGCCTTGACGTCGATCTTCTTGATGTCTGCATGGGCGTGCGGGCTGCGCACGAACGCCGCGTGCTTCATGCCGGGCACGACCATGTCGTCGACGTAGCGCCCCGCGCCGGTGATGAACCTTTTGTCTTCCTTGCGCGCGACACGCGCGCCAATGCCTTCGATTCCCATCTGAATTCCTCCCGAATTTCAAAAAGCGAATAGCGAATGTAGTGGTTGGCGATTTGAGCAGTGCGCTTAAGCGGCGGGATATCCCTATTCGCTATTCGCTACTCCCTATTCGCCCCCCTTCCTCACGCAGCCTTCTTCGCCTTGCTCTTCGATGCCTTCGACATCGTCTTCGAAGCGGCGAGGATCGCCTTGACGATGTTGTGGTAGCCGGTGCAGCGGCAGATGTTGCCTTCGAGTTCCGCACGCACGGTGGCTTCGTCGAGCCCTTCGGGATGCCGGCGGATCATGTCGGTCGCGGTCATGATCATGCCCGGCGTGCAGAAGCCGCATTGCAGGCCATGATGTTCCTTGAAAGCGGCCTGGACAGGATGCAGGTCAGCGCCGTTGGCGAGCCCTTCGATGGTTGTGACGGTCGACCCGGAGGCCTGCGCTGCAAGCATGGTGCAGGATTTCATTGCCTTGCCGTCGACATGGACGACGCAGGCGCCGCATTGCGACGTGTCGCACCCGACATGGGTGCCGGTCAGACCCAGATGCTCGCGCAGGAAATGGACAAGAAGCGTGCGGTCCTCCACCGCGCCGCTGACCTTTCGGCCATTGACGACCAAAGATACCTCCGACATGAAACCTCCCACTGTTGCCGCGACCGGCCAGGCAGACCCCGCCCTGTCAGGTGAGCAAATCCTATCCCCGCAAATCAAGGCTGCAAGCGACTTTTTGGGTCCAGACACGCAATGCGTGCAGGCCAGCGAAGAAAATGAAGATTGTTTGGCACCGGCATGACTTGCGGCGTCTTGCGCAAACCAGCAACGGCAGGCGTCGCGGATGTCGATTGGAAGTGGAATGCACGGTTGGATCATGCCAAAAGCCTGCATCACATTGATAGGAGGCTGCCCGTGGCCACTTTCGCATTCGCTCCGTCCGCGCCAGCTTCGGTTGCGATCTCCGGATCGTCCGAGCGCTTTCCGGTCCGGCGCATCTTCTGCGTCGGTCGCAACTACGCAGCGCACGCGCGCGAAATGGGCAACGACCCGGATCGCGAGCCGCCCTTCTTCTTCGGCAAGCCCGCCGACGCCGTGGTTGATTCCGGCGTCACGATCCCCTATCCGCCGCTCACCAACGACCTGCACCATGAGATCGAACTGGTGGTCGCCGTCGGTCGCGGCGCCTCCAACATCAATGCAGCTGAGGCGTTGGATCACGTCTGGGGCTACGGCACTGGCATCGATTTCACCCGCCGCGACCTGCAGGACACGGCCAAGAAGCTCAGCCGCCCCTGGGACTGGGCCAAGGGTTTCGACCGCTCGGCGCCTTGCGGACCGCTTGTCCGTGCATCCGAGATCGGGCACCCCGCGAAGGGGCGCATCTGGCTCGCCGTCAATGGCGAGGCCAAACAGCAGGGCGACCTCGCCGACATGATCTGGTCGGTTCCCGAGATCGTTGCCATCTGCAGCCAGTCGATGGAACTGAAGGCAGGCGACCTGATCTTCACTGGTACGCCGGCAGGCGTCGGCGCTGTTGGGCCCGGCGACCGCATCACCGGCGGCGTCGATGGTGTCGGCCAGATCGCGATTTCAATCGCCGCCCGATAGGCAGGGGCTCAGGCCGTGGCCTTCTTGCGCCGCTCGTAGAGCATGATCAGCGTCTCGGCGACAAGCGCCGGCTTGGCTTCGCCCTCGATCTCGATGGTGTTCTCGCCCTTGAGCAGATATTGCCCGGGCCCCTTGTCTTCCATCGATATCAGCACCGAGCGCATGCGCACCCGCGAGCCGACCTTCACCGGTGTCACGAAGCGGACCCTGTCTAGGCCGTAGTTGAAGGCAGCCTGGGTGTTTACCGGAATGACGCCCATGTCCTGGATGAACGCCCCGATCATGGACAGCGTCAGGAAGCCATGGGCTATCGTCGTGCGAAAGGGGCTCTGGCGCCGGGCGCGCTCGGGGTCGACGTGGATCCACTGTCGATCGCCCGTGGATTCCGCAAAGCCGTCGATACGTCCCTGATCGACGACCATCCAGTCGGAAACGCCGAGTTCCTGCCCGATCTTCTCGCGCAACTCCTCATAGGTTTCGATTGGTTCCGACACGTTTTCTCCCCCGTGTCAGGCAACACTTTGCCCGTGGGGACCATGAAGGGAGCGCTCTTGTCAACCTCTGGCAGGCGCCCTGAGTGCTATTCGGCTGCCTCGCGTTCGGCGACGTCGTCCGTCCTCTCGGGATCGCCCAGGGCGGTTTCGCAGCCAAGCTCGGGAAAAGCCACCGAGCGCTTGCCATGGAAATCGGTGCGCACGACAACCAGCCCCTGCTCCTCGAAATAGGTAAGCAGGCGCCGCGCCCTGCGCGCCGAATGGCTGCCATAGGCGTGTGCGATTGCCGCATCCGATGGGCAAGGCGCGCCTTTCACCGCCGCCTGCGCGACGATTAGGAATACCGCCTGCAGGTCCTCCGGCAGTGCGGCGGACATGCCGAGCGCCTGCTGCCAGGTGTCGCTCGAGGCCGTCTCGTCGTCGATGCCAGAGCGCGCCACCGCATAGCGGCGACGGAAGATCGACAATGCGGGTGCCTCCCCCTGCATGCGCTTGATGCGGCAGCGAACCAGGAAGTCCTGGTAGAGCACGGCGTCGGTGCGGAAAGCCGCATCCGGGTCCTCCACCATCTCGCGCACGATGGTGTCGATCAGCGCCTCACGCTCGGCTTCGTCGAACAGCGGGAATATCGGCTCGGCCACCGGCGCCGATGCCTCGGCGCGCACCTGGGAAAGCTGGGCGATGATGTCGGCCGTCGGTGTCGGCGTTGGCGGCACCGGACGCCGCACCGGGTGACGCGCCTCCAGCGGAGCGGGTGCGAAAATGAGCTCGCGGGTATCATCGCTGGCATCCGGCAGCGGCATCAACTTGGGGCTGACCGAACGCGCCGACGTTTCGACGGGACCGATGGCTACCGGCAGCGGCCGGCGCGACATCGCCGGTCCGAGCGCAACGAAATTGCCCCGCGCCAGGTCGCGGAACATCTCCGCTTGACGCCGTTCCATGCCGAGCAGATCGGCGGCGCGCGCCATGTCAATGTCGAGGAAGGTGCGGCCCATCAGGAAGTTGGACGCTTCGGCAGCAACGTTCTTGGCGAGCTTTGCCAGGCGCTGGGTGGCGATGACACCGGCGAGCCCGCGCTTGCGGCCGCGGCACATCAGGTTGGTCATCGCGCCGAGCGAGATCTTGCGCGCCTCGTCCGACACCTCGCCAGCCACCGCCGGCGCGAACAGTTGCGCCTCGTCGACGACCACGAGCACGGGGTACCAGAAGTCGCGCTCGGCATCGAACATGCCGTTCAGGAACGCGGCCGCGCCGCGCATCTGCTGCTCGACGTCGAGGCCCTCCAGATTGAGCACGACGGAAACGCGATGCTGGCGGATGCGGCCGGCGATGCGAGTCAGTTCAGCCTCGGTGCGCTGGGCATCGACGACGACATGGCCGAAGCGATCGGCAAGGGTTACGAAATCGCCTTCGGGATCGATGACGCATTGTTGCACCCAAGGCGCGCTCTGCTCGAGCAGGCGGCGCAGGAGATGCGACTTTCCCGAGCCCGAATTGCCTTGAACCAGCAATCGGGTCGCCAGCAGCTCTTCGAGATCAAGTTGAGCCTTCGTCCCGCCGGACGCCGCCCCCATCTCGATGCCTACCTTCATCCTTTTCCCCGGTCGAATCCTGACGCACCAGCCCGGGCATCAAATCTGATTCCCGGCAGGCACAATACGCAGATTCAATGCGTTAAGACGCAATTGTGCATCCAGACGGACGCACTGCGTTCCAATGGTGATCTGCCTTCCTTAGCATCCGAGGCCTGGCAATGCGCGGCCCGTCTTGCGAAACCCACAACAGAGGTGGGCTGCCGATGCGTCAGCCTGGAAAAGCTACTTCTTCTTGTCGTAGCTGTCGCGGATTTCCTGCATCGATTCGCGGATGCGCTCGCGCAGGACCTCGACCGATTCCGACCCCGACTTGCGCACGATATCGGCAACCTCGCCGGCATTCTTGAGCGCTGCCTCGAACGATCGCCTGGCGAAATCGGCCTGCTTGCTGAGCATCTCCTGCGGATTGCCCGGCATACGCAATCCCTGCGCGGCCTCGGTCACCTCCTGCAACGCGCTCTGGATCATTTCGCGCTGCTTGGCTACCAGCGACGAAGCCCCCGAGGCACTCGCCTTCACCGATTTTTCCAGCGCCTCGAGATTCTTGCGGTGATGGCTGACGATGTCGTCGACATCGACCGCGGGCATCTTCAGATCGCGGCCGAACTTCGAAAACATGTCCATGAAGGATTCCGGTTCTGGTTTCTTGGCCATGGCTCGCTCCCTTTTGGCTCCGGGCCTTCCCGGAGGTCGCAAGTGTCAGAATAGAGAAGCCAGGGGCATGGTCAATTCGCCACCAGGAGCAGTTCAGCACAATAGAGCACAAGGCCCGCAAGGCCGCCGATCAGCATGCCGTTGAAACGGATATACTGCAGGTCCCGGCCGATGTTGATCTCCATCAGCCGGGTCAGCTGGCCAAGGTCCCAGCGCTTGACCTGTTCGGCAATGAAACTGGAGACGCCGCTCTTCTGGCTCTCTACGAAGGAGGCAAGCGCGACCACGAAACCGGCATTCATGTCGGCACGGATCTGCGGATCGCGCGCCAGATTCTGCCCAACCTCGACGAACAGGTTGGTCAGGTGCTTTCGCGTCATCGAATCCGGCGATGCGACATCCTGCTCGATAAATCCGCGCATGCTCTTCCAGACGTCGTGGGCCAGCCCGCGCAGTTCGGGACGGGCGAGGAAATTGCGCTTCACCTGTTCGGCGCGCTTGGCATAGTCGGGCGAATGGCGAAGTTGATCGATGAAGCCGTGGACAAAGCGGTCGAACTCGCCGCGCAGCGGATGGTCGGGATCGGCCCGGACCTCTTCCAGCAGTGTGGCCGCGGACGAGACGATGCGCTTGAGCAGATAGGCATCGGCGCGGAACAGGTTGAAGACGGACGGCAGTTCCTCCCTGATCTTTTCGCGCAGCACGGCCAGCGCCTGCTCGTCGCTCAAGAAATTGCCGATTATCTTGGTGAACTCGTCCAGCAGCCGCTGATGCCGGCGATCGTCCGTGAAAGCGGACAGCAGTTCCGCCGCCAACGGCGCCACCTCGATCTTGCCGAGGCGATCGAGCATGCGGCGCGTGGCGAACTCGCGCAGGCCCGACCCTTCGATCGCCTGCAGCATCTGCGGCACCAGCCGGCCGACGAAGCGCGACAACCCTTCCGCTCGGCTGCGGTCCGACAGCCAGTCGGCGACGAGCGCAGCAAAATCTACTTCCTTCAGCTTCTGCCGCACCGGCTCGGGCGCCAGAAAGTTGATCTCGATGAAGCGGCCGAGATTTTCGGCGATCCGGTTCTGGTTGGAGGGAATAATGGCCGTGTGCGGTATCGGCAGTCCGAGCGGTCGCTTGAACAGGGCGACGACGGCGTACCAGTCCGCCAGGCCGCCTATGGTGGCGGCCTCGGCGAAGGCGGCGACAAAGCCAAGCCAGAGCCAGCGTCCTTGCAGCGATTTTGCGATCGCGAACACGCAAACACACACGACCAGGGCGGCAGTCGCCAGAAATTTGGTCCTGCGCAGCGCTGCCAGCTTTTCGGCATCGACGGCATTGGCGGAAGGTGTCATGCCGGCCGGAAAGGCCTGGCTTTGCGGTGAGGACATCGGTCGCCTTCCCTGTTCATCACAGGAACTATATCGGCGACGGCTTTCGCCGCTTCAATTCGAAAAGCTGAATTAGGCGGCGATGGCCTTGCCGACGTTGCGCCGTCCGAAATCGGCCGGGGCGAAAAATCCCAAATCATGATCGGCCGCTCCGTCCGCGTCGAGTTCTATGATGCCGTTGGTCTCGCCCTGTGCGAAGCTCAGCTTGGCGTTGAAGCGCCGGGCCAGGGCCTTCATCGCCGAATTGTTGGCGTGCGTGGTCACCTGCAGCCGCGTATAGGCGAGCCCCTTCGCCTGGGCGATGATCCGCCGGAACAGGCGGCCGCCGATTCCTCTGTGCTGCAACTGGCGCTCGACACTGAAGGCGATCTCCGCCGTCGGCTCGCGCTCCTCGGGGCGTTCATGCAGTTCGGCAGCGCCCAGAACCTTGTCGCCCTCGACATAGGCAATGACAGTCACGCCGTCGTGGAAACTGCGCTCGGCATATGACCGGAGAAAACCGTCGTCGGTCAGGCCATTGAAGCGGTCGCGCCGGCTCTGGGCGTCCAGTCTCAGGAGATGTTCGGCAAAGCGGGGCAGATCGGATGGCCTGAGCTGGCGGATGATCCCCGTCAGCGGCCGTTGGGCATGTTTGATCTGTTCCATGTCGTAGTCCTCTTGGGTTCCTCCCCAGAGTCTTCGACTCCCGACGCCACCAATATTGTGCAACGCAGCAACAACTTCAACCCGTGAGCCCGATCAGGAATGCAGGGCTGGCTTGCGCCAGATGCGGGACCGCAGCGCGGTTTCTTGATATATCTTGTCCAGATTCTTGAGATCGCTTGTCTGGAATTGTTCTAAGGTGTAGGCCATATAAGAAGCCCGTCCGCGCCACAGCGAGGAATCACCAATGCGCCTTACCCGCCAAACCAACTACGCCATGCGCATCCTGATGTATTGCGCGGCCAATGAGGGCCGACTGAGCCGGGTTCCCGAGATCGCCGCTGCCTACACGGTGTCGGAGCTGTTCCTGTTCAAGATCCTGCAGCCGCTGGTCGAGGCCAAGCTGGTGCAAACCGTCCGTGGCCGCAATGGCGGCGTGCGACTGGCGAAGCCTGCCGATCAGATTTCGCTGTTCGACGTGGTACGTGTCACCGAAGAGAGCTTTGCCATGGCGGAATGCTTCGAGACCGACGCGGCCGAATGCCCGCTGGTCGACAGCTGCGGGCTCAATTCTGCGCTTCGTGAGGCGCTGAATGCGTTTTTCGAGGTCCTGGCCCGCTACACGATCGCCGATCTGGTCGCCGCACGTCCCAACATGCGCGATCTGCTCGGCATCCATTTTCCCGAGCCGCACGCGCTGGCCGGCTAGCGCGAGACCGGTATCGCAATCTTCCGGCCGCGAAGGTGGTTCGGAGTGGTTGCACCGGCGCAGCCGGATCGCTACATGCGCGGCATGAAAGTCAAGGACGCCGAAATCATCATCGTCCCCGGATACACCAATTCCGGGCCCACCCACTGGCAGAGCCGTTGGGAAGAAAAACTATCGACCGCGCGCCGCGTCGAGCAGGACGAGTGGTCGAAGCCGCTACGTGAGGACTGGACGGCAAAGGTCATCGAGGCCGTGAACGCGGCCGAGCGGCCGGTGGTGCTGATTGCCCACTCGCTCGGCATACCGACTGCGATCCACGCCATTCCGGGGTTCACGAAACGTGTTGCCGGCGGGTTCTTTGTTGCCCCGCCCGATGTTTCCAACCCAGCCATCAAGCCGAAACACATGATGACCTTCGGCCCCTACCCGCGCGATCCGCTGCCGTTTCCCTCGGTGGTGATCGCCAGCCGCAACGATCCCTACTGTGCACTCGATGTCGCGGAAGACATCGCGGCCGCCTGGGGGTCGATGTTCGTCGATGCCGGCGAATCCGGTCACATCAATTCGGATTCCGGCCACGGGCCGTGGCCGGAAGGATCGATGGTATTCGCCCAGTTCCTGTCGCGCCTGGAGGGCTGACGAGGACTCGTCAGCCGAGCGATTTCCTGAGATCGGCCAGCAGGCCGGCGGCGCCGGCCGAGATCAGCTGGTGCTCCGAGCCGGTGGCGAGTAGCTGGAAGCCCATCTCGACAAAGCGCCCGGCGATCTTCGGATCGGTGACATAGATGCCGGCATGCTTGCCGGCGGCCCGCGTGCGCTTGGCGACTTCAGCCACCGTTTCCATCATGCCTTCGAGCGTCCCGTTGATCGTCTCGCCGTTGGTCCAGGCGATGGAAAAGTCGCCGGGCCCGACAAAAATGCCGTCGATACCGGGAGTCGACAGGATGTCATCGAGAGCTGCGACCGCGGCATGCGTCTCGACCATCGCAAAAGAGACGGTGCGGGCGTTGTTCTCCCTGAGCCACTTGGCAGGGTCCTTGCTGCCCTGGCGGGGCGCAGCGAAGGTCGGCCCCCAGGAACGCTCGCCCAACGGCGGATACTTCATCGCGGCAGCGAAGCGTTGCGCGTCCTCCACCGAATTGACCATCGGCGCGATGACGGCCTCTGCGCCGAAGTCGAGCGCACGGCTAGCCATATCGAAGCGACCGACCGGAACCCGGACGATTGCATGCTTGTTTGCGCGCAGGACCGGAGCCAACGAGCGCAACACGCTGTCTTCGTTGTGGCCGCCATGTTGCATGTCGAGGGTGACGGCATCAAACCCTTGCCCGGCAAGTATTTCGACGGTCAACGCATCGGGCACGCCCGACCAGGCAGTGATGATGGTCTCGTTGGCGTTCAGTCTCTCGGCAAGCGACATTTTTTCTCTCCTGATCGGGCGTCATTTCACCCGGAAGCGACCGAAGTCGCAAACAAAAACCGCCCGGAATCCGGGCGGTTCGTTGGCCCAGCGACACTGGGAAAATCAGGTATTCTTGATCTGCTCGATCGCCTGGGCCATCAGTTCGTCCATGGTGCGGCGGATCTGATGGTCGGACTGGTCAACGCCAGCAGCATCGAAGTCGGCACGGACCTTGCGGAACACGTCATGATCGCCGGCTTCCTCAATGTCGGAAACGACGACTTCCTTCGCATAGGCCTCTGCATCGGCGCCCGATTTGCCAAGCTTTTCAGCCGCCCAGAGACCGAGCGCCTTGTTGCGCCGCGCATTCGCCTTGAAACGCAGCTCTTCGTCAAAGACGAATTTGCGCTCAAAACCTTCTTCGCGGTCCTTCATGTTGCTCATGGCAATCCTCCAGGGAGTGGGAAATCGATTCGACTTCCGGTGCATATGATATCGACTTCCTCAAACCAAAAGCCCGCCGCCCGGTCAATATCTCTCTTTTGCTCTGTTTGCGTGTGCGGTGCGGCATTTCCGTACCAAAAGGAGTTGATTGGCGGGAAATGATGATTGAGCAATGGGTCCGATTAAGATAGAGACCGGCCTTGAAACCCACAGCCGCCGCGGCTTTGCGGCGTGAGAAAGGGACCGGTAGCTTGCCGTCCACCCTTCCAACCAGAGAATCATTCAAATGAAGAATCGCCGCCGCATTTACGAAGGCAAGGCCAAGATCCTTTATGAAGGCCCCGAGCCGGGCACCCTGATCCAGTTTTTCAAGGACGACGCCACCGCCTTCAACAAGAAGAAGCATGAGGTCGTCGACGGCAAGGGTGTGCTCAACAACCGCATCTCCGAGCACATCTTCAACCATCTGAACCGGATGGGCATTCCGACCCACTTCATCCGCCGGCTCAACATGCGCGAGCAGCTGATCAAGGAAGTCGAGATCATCCCGCTCGAGGTCGTGGTGCGCAACGTCGCCGCCGGCTCGCTAGCCAAGCGCCTCGGCATCGAAGAAGGCACGGTGCTGCCGCGCTCGATCATCGAGTTCTACTACAAGGCCGACGCGCTCGACGACCCGATGGTCTCGGAAGAGCATATCACCGCGTTCGGCTGGGCAAGCCCGCAGGAAATCGATGACATCATGGCACTCGCCATCCGCGTCAACGACTTCCTCTCCGGCCTGTTCATGGGCGTCGGCATCCAGCTCGTCGATTTCAAGATCGAATGCGGCCGCCTGTTCGAGGGCGACATGATGCGCATCGTGGTTGCCGACGAGATTTCGCCGGACAGCTGCCGCCTGTGGGACGTCGCCACCCAGGACAAGCTCGACAAGGACCGTTTCCGCCGCGATATGGGCGGACTGGTCGAGGCTTACCAGGAAGTGGCACGCCGCCTCGGCATCATGAACGAAAACGAGACCCCGCGCCCGACCGGCCCGGTCCTCGTCAAGCACTGAAGCATCAACCACGGGCGCGAGTAACTTCGCGCCCGAAAGTTTTCCAATTTCGACCCCGGAGTGAAATGCCCGTGATCAAGGCCCGCGTCACCGTCACCCTCAAGAACGGCGTGCTCGACCCGCAAGGCAAGGCGATCGAACATGCGCTCGACGGCCTCGGCTTCGGCGGTGTCGGCTCGGTGCGCCAGGGCAAGGTCTTCGACGTCGAGATAGAAGGCGCAGACAAGGCCAAAGCGGAAGCTGACCTCAATGCCATGTGCGAGAAGCTTCTGGCGAACACGGTGATTGAGAATTATAGTGTGACGCTTATCTGAGGTTGCATCGGAGGGTGTAGTGGCAGAAGTCACCAACGACCTGGTGTACGAACTGCTGAAGCGGATGAATCACGACCTGTCCGAACTTCGCCAGGATGTGTCCGAGGTCAAAAGGGAACTTAATGTCATTCGCGGCCACATGGTCGGGATTCAGAGTGACATCCACAATATCTACGGTGTTCTCGCGCGCCACGACGAGCGGCTCGAGCGCATCGAGCGTCGCCCAGAATTGCGTGAACTTGCCGAACCCCAGAGGCCTTACGAACCGAGATGAAATCAGCTGTCGTCCTCCTCCCTGGCCTCAACCGCGACCGCGACATGATTGCGGCGCTGACCAAGATTTCGGGCAAGGCGCCCGTCACCGTCTGGCAGACGGACACCGAGATTCCCGAAGTCGACCTGATCGCCATTCCCGGTGGCTTCTCCTTCGGCGACTACCTGCGCTGCGGGGCGATTGCTGCTCGCATGCCGGTGCTGCGCGCGGTGGCCGAGAAGGCCGCCAAGGGCGTGCAGGTCGTGGGCGTCTGCAACGGCTTCCAGATCCTGGTCGAGGCCGGCCTGCTGCCCGGCGCCTTGATGCGCAACACGTCGCTCAAGTTCGTCTGCCGCGAGGTCAAGCTCGAGATCGCCAACGCCAACACGGCCTTCACCCGCAACTATTCGGCCGGCCAGGTCATCCGCTGCCCGGTGGCGCACCACGACGGCAACTATTTCGCCGATCCGGATACGCTGAAGCGCATCGAAGGCGAAGGCCAGGTGGTTTTCCGCTACGCCGAGGGCACCAACCCGAACGGTTCGGTCAACGACATCGCCGGCATCATCAATGACAAGGGCAACGTGCTCGGCTTGATGCCACATCCGGAAAACCTGATCGAGGCAGCACATGGCGGCGAAGACGGCCGCGCCTTGTTCGAAAGTGCGCTCGGCCTTTCCAAGGCGGCCTGAGCGGCAAACGTCCGGCATTCTCTCCAGTCATCCATCGCAAAAGGCGGGCATCGGCGAATGAAGTCACTCCGGATTCTGGCGGCAACAGCCGCTGTCATCGGCCTCGCCGCCTGCAACTCCGGCCCGAAGACACCAGCCCCCTCGGGCTCGGGCAAGAGCGCGTCGCTGCGCTCGATGGAACAGGTGGCCATCGCCGCGCACAGATGCTGGTTTGCCAGCAAGGACCCGGCCTTCAAGAAGTACCAGATGGCCAATGAACTCAACAACTTTGGCGGCACGCCGCGCTTCTTGCTGGTACCAGCCAAGCAATATGGCGCCCGCCCGCTGCTGGTGGTGCAGGCCCGTGGCGCCTCCAGCCAGGTCGAGGTGTTCGGCCCGCTGATGGACGAGGCGCTCGGCGCGCGTATCGGCTCCGACATCAACCGCTGGCGCACCGGCGACGCCTCCTGCGGCGGAGCCGCCTGAGGCATGGCACGGTTCCTGCAATTTGCGGGTCTGGCGATCGGTCTGGTCGGCCTGATGCTGCAGTTTGCGATCACCATGCCGGCGTCGATTGCCGCTGGCCGCACCGTGCTCGGCTCGGCCGTGTTCTATTTCAGCTTCTTCACCATCCTGACCAATATCGGCGCTGTTCTGGTGTATCTGGCGGCGCTGCGCGACGCGAAATCCGGGCTGCTCGGCCTGTTTGCCGGCGCGCGCGCGCGTGGCGGCGTGGCCGTCGCCATTGCGCTGGTGATGATCGTCTACGTCACGATCCTGGCGCCGCTCTGGCAGCCTGAGGGCCTGTTCCTGCTCTGCGACGTGCTGCTGCACTACGTCACCCCGATCCTCTATCTCGCCTGGTGGTTGGCCGCCGGTGCGGACGGCTCGACCAGATGGAGCGACATCCCCTATTGGGTTGTCTATCCGGTGCTCTATCTTATCTATGCTCTGGCACGGGCGCCGATTGCGGGCGAGGTCCCCTACCCGTTCCTCGACATCGCCACCAAGGGTGCAACGAGCGTCGCGCTGACGTCGCTGATGATGACCCTGCTGTTTCTTGTGCTGTGCGTCATCGCGGTTGTTGCGGACCACGGCATTTCAAGCTTTAGGAAGGCCGCAAGGCCGAACTGACGGGAAAACCGATGACCATTCAGAACGACGTGAAGATCACCGGCGAACTCATCGCCTCGCACGGGCTCAAGCCGGACGAGTATCAGCGCATACTCGACCTTGTCGGGCGCGAGCCGAGCTTCACCGAGCTCGGCATCTTTTCGGCGATGTGGAACGAGCATTGCTCGTACAAATCCTCGAAGAAGTGGCTGCGCACGCTGCCCACCAAGGGCGACGTCGTCATCCAGGGCCCGGGCGAAAACGCCGGCGTGGTCGACATCGGCGACGGCGACTGCGTGGTCTTCAAGATGGAGAGCCACAACCACCCCTCATACATCGAGCCCTACCAGGGTGCTGCGACCGGCGTGGGCGGGATCTTGCGCGACGTCTTCACCATGGGCGCGCGGCCGGTGGCCTCCATGAACGCGCTGCGCTTCGGCGCGCCGGACCACCCCAAGACCCGCCACCTGGTGTCGGGCGTGGTCGCCGGCGTCGGCGGCTACGGCAATGCCTTCGGTGTGCCGACCGTCGGCGGCGAAGTCAATTTCGATGCCCGCTACAACGGCAACATCCTGGTCAATGCCTTTGCCGCGGGGCTCGCCAGGACCGATGGCATCTTCCTGTCGCAGGCCAAGGGCGTCGGCTTACCCGTGGTCTATCTCGGCGCCAAGACCGGACGTGACGGCGTCGGCGGCGCGACCATGGCTTCGGCCGAGTTCGACGACAAGATCGACGAGAAGCGCCCGACCGTTCAGGTCGGCGACCCGTTCACCGAAAAGTGCCTGCTCGAAGCCTGCCTCGAGCTGATGGCCTCGGGCGCCGTCATCGCCATCCAGGACATGGGCGCAGCTGGTCTCACCTGCTCTGCCGTCGAGATGGGCGCCAAGGGCGATCTCGGAATCGAGCTCGACCTCGACAAGGTGCCGGTGCGCGAAGAGCGCATGAGCGCCTACGAGATGATGCTGTCGGAAAGCCAGGAGCGCATGCTCATGGTGCTGCGGCCCGAAAAGGAAGAAGAAGCCGAGGCGATCTTCGTCAAGTGGGGCCTCGACTTCGCCATCGTCGGCAAGACCACCGACGACCTGCGCTTCCGCGTCCTCCACCAGGGCAAGGAAGTCGCCAACCTGCCGATCAAGGAACTTGGCGACGAAGCGCCCGAATACGACCGCCCGTGGGTCGAGCCGACAGCGCGCGCGCCGCTGGCCGCAGAAGATGTGCCGCAGGCCGATGTCGCCGATGCGCTGCTGAAGATGCTGGACGGGCCCGACCTGTCGTCGCGCCGCTGGGTCTATGAGCAGTATGACACGATGATCCAGGGCAACTCGCTACAGCGCCCGGGCGGTGACGCCGGCGTGGTGCGCGTCGAGGGCCATGCCACCAAGGCGCTGGCGTTCTCGTCGGACGTGACGCCGCGCTATTGCGAGGCCGATCCTTACGAGGGCGGCAAGCAGGCGGTGGCCGAATGCTGGCGCAACCTGACGGCGACCGGTGCCCTGCCGCTGGCTGCAACAGACAATCTCAACTTCGGCAATCCCGAACGCCCCGAAATCATGGGCCAGTTCGTCAAGGCAGTGTCTGGTATCGGCGATGCCTGCCGCGCGCTCGGCTTCCCGATCGTTTCGGGCAACGTGTCGCTGTACAACGAGACCAATGGCCAGGGCATCCTGCCTACGCCGACCATCGGCGGTGTCGGCCTCATCGACGACTGGTCGAAGATGGCCAAGGCCTGTTTTGCCCGTGAAGGCGAAGTGATCCTGCTGGTCGGCGGCCCGGCCCAGTGGGGCAGCCACCTCGCGCAGTCGATCTACATGCGCGACGTGCACGGCCGCACCGACGGCCCACCGCCGGCAGTCGACCTCGAGCACGAGAAGAAGGCCGGCGATTTCGTCCGCAAGCTGATCCGCAACGGCACGGCGACGGCGGTCCACGACCTGTCCGACGGCGGCCTGGCGGTGGCTCTGGCCGAAATGGCGATGGCTTCGGGCATCGGCGCCACCATTCCCGGCCTCAGCGGCACCAATCCGATCCCGGTGTTCTTCGGCGAAGACCAGGGCCGTTACCTTGTCACCGTCAAGCTTGACCCGAAGTCGGCCGACATGCAGGAGTTGTGGAATGAAGCCAAGGCGCTCGGCATCCACGCTCCGTGGATCGGGACGACCGGCGGCAAGGAACTGAAGTTGGGCGAGGCACGGGCCGTGAGCGTGGACGAGTTGACCTCGGCTCACGAATCCTGGTTCCCTCGGTTCATGAATAACTGAGTAGGAATACCGACATGGCAATGGATGCCCACGACATCGAAAAACTGATCAAGGAAGGCATTCCGGACGCCAAGGTGACCATTCGCGACCTCGCCGGCGACGGCGACCACTATGCCGCCGAGGTCGTGTCTGAAAGCTTCCGCGGCAAGACCCGCGTGCAGCAGCACCAGATGGTCTACGATGCGCTGAAGGGCAATATGGGCGGTGTGCTGCATGCGCTCGCCCTGCAGACAAGCATTCCGGAGTAAGGTCGCCGGGCCTTGCCAACAATGTCGCGCCGCCCAGCCTCTCCCGAAAGCGAGCAGATTGCGCGGCGCGCCTATGGCTCCTTCGCCGAGCGGTATGACGCTGCCGCGCCGACCAAGCCGCATAATGCGCTCTACGAGCGGCCGGCCTCGCTTTCGCTGTTGGGCGATGTTGCCGGACTCGACGTGGTCGACGCCGGCTGTGGCTCCGGAATCTGCACGGAGAAGCTGGCCCGCAGCGGTGCTCGCGTCCGCGCCTTCGACGTCACGCCCGAAATGCTCGATTTGGCACGGAAGCGTTGCGCCGGTCTCGACGTCGATATCCGCGAAGGCGACCTGGGCAAGCCGCTCGACTGGCTTTCCAGCGACAGCGCCGACGCGATCCTGTGCTCGCTGGCGCTGGACTATGTCGAGGACCTCAAGCCGGTATTCGCCGAGTTCCACCGGATTGTACGACCGGGAGGCCACCTTGTCTTTTCGATGGGCCATCCGATGCGCGATTGGGCCGATCTCCGCGCACGCGGTGACGCCAACTACTTCGCCACCAATCTCTGGGGCCTGCATTGGGGCGGCTTCGGCCTTCCCAACCCGTATGTCGAGTCCTACCGACGCCCTTTGCAGGACATATTGAATGGCTTGGCCGATGCCGGCTGGCGGCTCGATCGCTTTGTCGAACCACTGCCCGTCGCGGAAATGGAAGCGGCAGACCCCGAGCATTTCGAAGAATTGAACTTCTCGCCCGCCTTCATCTGCGTGCGGGCAATCAAGTAGCCGTCTCGACATCGGCCGGGCAGTCTTTTATTCATCGGCCAGTCCGACCCGAGAACCTGCGAGCCAGCCCATGTCCTTCATTTCCGATCTTGTCGAAGGCGTCGTCGACGGTGCGCTGAAGGACATCCTGAAAAAGACCACAGGCACGTCGAAGCGGACCCGCAGGCGCAAGCGCACGACGTCGACCAGCTCGGCGACGCTGCGCCAGATCGAGAAGCTTTTGAGGCCAGCCAAGAAGCAAACGAGCCGCAAGCGCACGGTACGGTCGAGATCGAAGGTTCGGCGCCGCGCCTAGCTTGCAGAACAGCGGCGTAATTGCCCGAGTCCCCACATCCTGGTTTTCGGGTCGACAAGCCGCTTGGAAAGCTCGACTCTTGAACCACATAGTAGCAAGTGCTAGCAGTCTAACGAACATTGCCGGAACGTCACTCCGGCCAGATTTGAGGTTTAGGTCGCCATGAGCGGAATCAACGAATACATCGATAGCGAAGTGAAGAGCCAGGATGTCGTGGTTTTCATGAAGGGCACGCCCGGTTTTCCGCAATGCGGCTTTTCCGGCCAGGTCGCGCAGATTCTCGACTATCTCGGTGTCGACTATAAGGGCGTCAACGTCCTGACCTCGAACGAACTTCGCCAGGGCATCAAGGACTATTCCAACTGGCCGACGATCCCGCAGCTTTACGTCAAGGGCGAGTTCGTGGGCGGCTGCGACATCATCCGCGAGATGTTCCAGGCCGGCGAATTGCAGTCGTTCCTTCAGGAGAAGGGCGTCAGCGTCAAGGGCGCCGCCTGACCTAAAAAGTACCGGCTCCGGCCTGTTCCGGGGTCCCATTTGTGGCAAATGCGCCGGCTTGCCGGCGCATTTCCGTTTGAATTGGATTCCTCAATGGAACAGAAAGTCTCCCCGAGCGCCCAGCAGGGCGTATTCCCGATTCCGCGTTGGGAATTCATCGCACTCGCCGCAGCCCTGATGGCCGTGAATGCGCTGGCAATCGACATCATGCTACCCGGCCTTCAGGAGATCGGCGCCAGCCTCGGTGTCGAGAACGAAAACCACCGGCAGTATGTGGTCACCGCCTATTTCGCCGGCCTCGCGCTCGCGCTGCTCGGCTACGGCCCGATCTCCGACCGCTTCGGCCGGCGTGCGCCGCTGATGTTCGGCCTGGGCGTCTATGTGCTCACGGCCTTCGCTGCGGCCTTCGCCCCAACCTTCGAGACCTTGCTGGCCCTGCGCTTCGTCCAGGGTGTCGGTGCGGCATCGACCCGGGTAATCGCCGTTTCGATCATCCGCGACCGCTTCGGTGGGCGGCAGATGGCCGAGATCATGTCTCTTGTCTTCATGGTGTTCATGATCGTGCCGGTCGTGGCGCCGGGCATTGGCCAGATCATCATGCTGTTTGCGGAATGGCACATGATCTTCATCGTCATGGCGCTTTCGGCAATGGCCATCATGCTGTGGGCGGCAATCCGCCTGCCGGAGACGATGCACCCTGAAGACCGGCGGCCGCTGTCCTTGCTGTCGGTGGCACAAGCCTTCCGTACCGTGCTGACCACGCGCATGTCACTATGGTACACGCTCGCCTCGATGGTCGTCTTCGGCTCGCTGTTCGGCTTCATCAATTCGGCACAGCAGGTCTATGTCGGCATCTACGGCCTGGGTGTCTGGTTCCCGGTCGTCTTCGCGGCAATTGCCGGCATGATGTCGCTGTCGTCGTTCCTCAATTCGCGGCTGGTGGTGCGTCTCGGCATGCGGCGGCTGTCGCATGGTGCGCTGATCGGCTTCTTGTTGGTAAGCGCCGTCTGGTTCGCCTGGTCGCTGACGGGACCGGTGCCGTTTGCAGCCTTCATCGTGCTGTTTGCGCTGGCAATGTTCCAGTTCGGCTGGATCGGCTCGAACTTCAACTCCATCGCCATGGAACCGCTCGGCCACATCGCCGGTACGGCCTCGTCGGTCCAGGGCTTCATGCAAACGATGGGCGGCGGGCTGATCGGCGCCGCGATCGGCCAGTCGTTCGACGGCACGACCACGCCCCTGGCGGCCGGGTTTTGCGGTGTGGCTGCATTTGGCCTCGTGATGGTGCTTATTGCCGAACGCGGCAAGCTGTTCCGCGGCCAGCATGACGTCAAGCCGGTCGTGACCGACGTTCACTGAGCCGGCGACAGGCTCGCAAAGTCGAACAGCTTGCGGTCGAGCAGGTGCGACGGGCGCGTGTTGGCAAGCGCCCGCAGCATCGTGTCCTTGCGGCCCGGCATGCGCTTTTCGATGTCGTCGAGCATCGCCTTCATGGCGTTGCGCTGAAGCCCTTCCTGGCTGCCGCACAGGTCGCACGGGATGATCGGGAACTTCATGCCGTCGGCGAACTTGGCCATGTCGGCCTCGGCGCACAAGGCCAGCGGCCTCAGCACCATGACGTCACCGTCGTCGTTCATCAGCTTGGGCGGCATGGCGGCGAGCCGGCCGCCATGGAACATGTTCATGAAGAAGGTCTCGAGGATATCCTCGCGGTGGTGGCCGAGCACCAGCGACGAACAGCCCTCCTCCCGCGCGATGCGGTAAAGATGGCCACGCCTGAGCCGCGAGCACAGCGAACAATAGGTGTTGCCCTCGGCGATCTTGTCGGTGACCACCGAGTAGGTGTCGCGGTACTCGATGCGGTGGGCGATGCCGTTGGCGTTGAGATAGTCCGGCAGCACGTTCTTGGGGAAGTTCGGCTGGCCCTGGTCGAGGTTGCAGGCGAGCAGGTCGACCGGCAGCAGGCCGCGCCATTTGAGATCGAGCAGGACCGCCAGCAGCCCGTAGGAATCCTTGCCGCCCGACAGCGCCACCAGCCAGCGTTCGCCGGGCTTTGCCATGGCATAGTCCTCGATCGCCTGGCGGGTCAGTCTGAGCAGCCGCTTGCGCAGCTTGTTGAACTCCACCGAAGACGGCGCATCACGGTAGAGCGGAAAGGAAATCCCTTCCGGCTCGGACAGCGCGTCCTGTTCGTGAATGCCCATCGGGGTTCGTCCTTCAATTCTAGTGCGGTGCAGTCATTGTGGCACACGCCATTGAAGGGGGATATTTCGTAAAAACAGCTGGGGCGCAAGACGCACTGCCAGCAGCGTCTATGCGACAAGAGCGGCCGTTGCCGGCTGCTCTCGCTGTTCACACTATTTCTCGAGTCGGATCGTCGATCAGCCCGGCAGTCCGGGAACGGTACGAATGACGGTGCCCCAGGCATCCTCGCGGCTGGTTTCCGTCGTGGCGTCGGCCGAGCGCATTTCAACCCAGGCAAGCCCGGTGCGCGACAAGTCGCGCTTGCCTGCGCGCGGGCTCTGCCAGGAGTTGGCGCCGATATGGTGGTGGTAGCCGCCGGACGACAGGAACACGGCGCTGCTGCCGTATTTTGCCACCGTGTCGAAGCCGAACTCCTTGTTCCACCATTCCGCTGCAAGCGCCGGATCGCCCACCCGCAGATGGACGTGGCCGACGATGCTGTTGTCGGGCGCCCCCTGCCAGCCGGCGTCGCCGGCATCGGCCACGATCGAAGCGATGTCCAGTTGCTCGGTTGCCATGTCGACCTGCGAGCCGGTCCATTTCCAGCGCTCATGCGGCCTGTCGGAATAGATCTCGATGCCGTTGCCCTCGGGATCGGTGAGATAAAGCGCCTCGCTGACAAGGTGGTCGGATGCGCCGTCGACCGGGATGCGCTTGTCGATGGCATGCTTGATCCAGCGCCCGAGGTCCGCGCGTGTCGGCAGCAGGAACGCAGTGTGGAACAGGCCCGCGCTGCGCGGGTCGTCCGGCTGCGCCGCCTTGTCGGCCTCGATGTCGAGCAGCGCCCTGCTACCGGCACCAAGCGTGATTGTCTCGCCGTCGCGGCCAAGCTCCTGCAGGCCGACGACGTCGCGATAGAAATTCGCCAGCGCCACGGCGTCGCGCGCCTTCAGGCCGACGCGGGAAACGCTGATCGGCGTCGTCGCGGCAAAGGGAATGTTGCTCATCTTGGGCTCCGTGCGGCCAACGCCTGCGGTTGCTCCCAGTGCAAGGAGTGCAGCGCTACCCACCAGTTTGCGACGTGTCAGTTCCAAAATCCATTCTCCGGCCAACACGGCTGTTGCGATTTTGGATAGATCGGCCGGAACCAGCGTTCACACAAGACGGCAAAGACCGAACACGGCGTTCACCGATTCGATATCAAGCGTCCAGAATAGCCCGATTGTTGCCCTGACCGGCGGCCATCAAGCCGGCATCGGCTGCGCTGACGAGGTATGTGAAGTTCAGGCGGCAGCCGACTGTGGCAGCACGAAAGGTACATTGGCTGCAGGCACGGCACCGACACGCAGGCGGCAGCCGAAAACCTTCTCGATCAGATCGTCGCTCAGCACCTCTTGCGGCGAACCTGCTGCGGCCAACCTGCCCCGATGCATGACGCAAATCTGATCGGCATACATAGCCGTCAGATTGAGGTCGTGCAGGATGGCGACCACCCCGCCGCCACGCCGCGCGAAATCGCGGGCGATGTTCATGATGATCAGCTGGTGCTTGATGTCGAGGCTGGATACCGGCTCGTCGAGGAACAGGTAGCGTGCCTGACCGTCCAGCACGGGTGCCCACACCTGGCACAAAACGCGGGCGAGTTGCACGCGCTGCTGCTCGCCGCCGGAGAGCTCCTGGTAATACCGGCCGGCAAAACCCTCGAGATCGACACGCGCCAGCGCCCGCTCGGGAAGCCGGCCGTCCTCGCCGCGCAACACGCCCGACCTGCCGCTGGTCACGCCGAGCTTGACGATCTCGCGGACGGTGAAGGGGAAGGAAAGCGCAGTCGACTGCGGCAGCACGGCGCGTATGCCAGCTGCCTCCCATGGCTTGAGCGAGACCGCGTTACGGCCGTTGAGCGAAACGTCGCCGGTATAGGCGAGTTCGCCCGTCAGCGCCTTCAGGAAGGTCGTCTTGCCGGAGCCGTTGGGTCCGACGATCGCCGCCAGTTCGCCTGGGCGGACGGTGAAATCGACATCGCTGACGATGCGCTTGCTGCCGATGGACACTGAAACCTGGCGCGCTTCGATCATCTTATTACCCTTACAATGCCTCTGCGGCGACGCCGTCAAAGATCGACGATGCCGCGCTTGCGCAGCAGTATCCACAGGAAGAACGGGCCGCCGACGGCAGCCGTGACGATGCCGATCGGCAGTTCAGCGGGTGCCACGATGGTGCGGCTGACGGCATCCGCGAGCAGCAGCAGGCAGGCGCCCAGAAGCGCGGAAGCCGGCAGTAGGTAGCGGTTGTCCGGGCCGATCGCCAGGCGCAGCAGATGCGGCACGACGATGCCGATGAAGCCGATGCCGCCGCTGACCGCCACCGAGGCGCCGATGGCCGCCGAGACGGCTACGATCGCCACATATTTCAGCCGTTGTACCGGAACACCGAGATGGCTAGCCGTCGCCTCGCCCAGCGCCAGGGCGTTGAGGCCCTTGGCCATGAACGGCGTTGCCGCAAGCGCAAGCGCGATGATCGGCCCTGCGGCGGCGATCTTCAGCCACGTCGCTCCGGCGAGCGAGCCAAGCTGCCAGAAGGTCAGGTCGCGCAGCTGCCGGTCGTCGGCCATGTAGACGAGGATGCCGGTCAGCGCGATCGCCATCGCACCAAGTGCAATGCCGGCCAGCAGCATGGTGGCGATCGACGTGCGGCCCTGCCGCGTCGCGACGTTATAGAGGATAATCGTCGTAACAAGGCCACCGGCAAACGCGGCGAGCGGCAGCGCGTAGCTGCCCAGCAGCGCCGTGAACGGCGCAAGAAATGTTCCGCCCAGCACGATCACCGACACCGCGCCGAGGCCCGCACCTGCGGACACGCCGACCAGGCCGGGATCGGCGAGCGGGTTGCGGAACAGGCCTTGCATCACCGCTCCGGAAACGGCGAGCGCCGCGCCCACCAGCATGCCCAGAATGACCCGCGGCAGGCGAATGTCATAGACGATGATGCTGTCGCGCGCCGACAAGGCCTCCTGGCCGGGCACAGCACCGAACAGCCAGTTGCCGACGAGACCCAGTGCCGAAGCGTCGGACGCGCCCCAGGTCAGGCTGACCAGCGCCGTCACCACCAGGGCCACCGTCAAAGCGCCAATGACGAACAACGCCCTGCCCGAGCGGTCGCCACTGACGTAGCGGTCGCCCTGGTTCACGCCGGCCACGCCGGCGATCGTTTCATCCACCACAGCGTCGACCTTATTTCTTGACCGCGTCGCCATAGAGCGCAACGGCCAGATCCTTCACGGCGCCGGCAGTGCGCGGGCCGAAGCCGAGCAGGTAGGCGCCGTCCATGCGAATGACTTGCTTGTTCTGGCCGGCCGGCGTCGATGCGATCGCCGGATGGGCATAAAGGTCGGCATTGTCGATGGCGAGCTCACCTTCGCGGTCCATCATCAGGATGATGTCGGGCTTGGCCGTGATCGCTGCTTCGTCGGTCAGCTGCTTGTAGCCGGAGAAGCCTTCCACAGCATTGACCCCGCCAGCCAGGGCGATGATGCCGTCGGCCGCGGTGCTGTTGCCCGACGCAAGGATCTTGCCGCCCTGCAGGCTCAGGATGAACAGCACGCGCTTGCGCTCGCCCTGCGGAATGGCCTTGGTCAGCGCTTCGGCATCGCTGAGCTGCTTGTCGACATCGGTCGCAAGCGTTTCAGCCTTGGCATCGGCGCCGAGCGCCTTGCCGACGATACGGATCTTGTCGACGATGCCCTGGTGCGTGAAGCCTTCGGGAACGGAAATGAAGGGAACGCTCGCCTTCTTCAGGACATCGAGCGCCTCCTTCGGCCCGCTGCCCTCAAGCGCCAGGATACCCGACGGATTGACCGACAGGACGCCTTCAGGCGACAGCTGGCGCATGTAGCCGACGTCGGGAAGCTTCAATGCCGCTTCGGGATAGACGCTCGTTGAGTCGCGCGCGACCAATGCGCCCTGCTCGCCGAGCGCATAGACGATCTCGGTGATCGAGCCGCCGACCGCGGCGACCCGCGAGCGATCTGGCAGCACGCCTGCTCCTTCGGCAGACATGCCTGCGACAGTCGTCGCAAGCAGGACCAAAATGCCTAACGCTGCCGCACGCGCCAGCGAGTGGGTAATCGACATCGCCATCCTCCTTACGCCGCGCTCTGCTGCGGGGCGCTGGGCAATTGCTGGACAAGGTTGCGCCAATCCTCGCGCTCGCCCTGGCCTTCCTTCCGCTTGCCGAAGAACTGGATGATCATCTCGCCATTGGCATCATAGGCCTCGATCGAGGTGACGTGCCCATCCGTGTTTGGCTTGCGCACCGCCCAGAGCTCCTGGACGTGATCGAGCCTGAGGTGCAGGTGGAAGGTCTCGTCGAGCACGTTGATCCACGGCCCCATCGGCTTGATGTTCTTCACCGGCCCCGAGTGTATCTGGATGCAGCCATGATTGCCGACGAAGCACATAATCGGCTGCTCGCTTGCCGCGGCCTGATTGAACATGGTCGGCAGCGCTTCCCTGTCGAGCGTCCAGGCATAGTCGCGACCGACCATGCGCATGGCCTGCTGGCGTCCAAGCTTGAGCGAGCGCAGGATGCCGAAGAACTGATGCACGTCGGTCATCGTGCTCCAGCGCTGCCGCAATTCGTCAACGCTCGCCGAGCTGTCATTGGCCGGCTTTTCGGCGACAGAAGGAACGATGGCGATCGCCGGATCCTGGTTGTCGGTGCCCAGCGTCTCCACCAGCTTCTGATAGGCGCCGAGATTGGACGTGGGGCGCAGATGCACCTTGTGCACAGCCGTGCCCGCCGCATCGAAGAACTGCAGGCTGCGGCGGATTTCATCGCCGTCGCGTTTCTCCACGGCAAAGCCATGGGCCCACGCGTTCGGGAAAATGCGCAGGTCGATGTTTTCGCTCAGCACCATTGATGCCTGCTTGCCCGGCACGACCTTGTCGTAGATGCCGATCTTCTCGTGCACGGCGCTTTCGTTGCGGGTCAGCGCCATGACTTCGCCGACTGCCTCGAGGCCTGCAAGAAAATCCGCGACGCGCGGTTCGATGCGAACGACACCCTCGCCGCAATGCGCGGCCACCAGTTCAGCTTCGGAAACGCCGAGCTGGCTGGCGAGGTCGCGCTCGCGCATCTTCGGGTTGTCGGTTCGCGCCCGCCTGATTTCGGTTGGGTTGGGCCTTACGCGCTGGTCCATTTGAAACACCTACTTGTTGAGAATGAGTTTGCCCTGTCGGGTAATCTTCAGGCGGTAGAGCGAACCGCCATGGTCGATGCCGATCTCGAAATCGCCGAGAAACAGCGAATCGCTGGTCAGCGTCCTGACCGCCAGCGAACCGGCGATGGGACGTGCCGCAACCTGGCCTTCCGGCCGGCGGTATCCGTGGCGAAATTGCCCGGAACGGAAATGGTTCGGATTGTGCGAATTCATCTCATTGCACTCCTTTGTCCGTTCGCCGCGCCGGACCAGCCCGTCGAGGCCATGATGTGCAAATCTATTAGTTGACTCACACATTCATGTTTACTAGTCAGTGCAATACCGGAGTGACTTAGTCAAGATTTAAGACGCACCGGGCAGGCGAAAAATGCAAGCGAGCGCGACGCGAGCCAGCACGGGACATTTTTGGAGTTGGGACATGGGGCTGGTTGCTCGGAACAAGGCCGCTCTTTTGGGCGGAGCGGCGATGGCGTTGCTGGTGGGACTGCACGCCGCCAATGCGCAGGAAGCGCAAACGAATGAACAGGATAAGAAGGGCCGCGTAACGATCTTGCAGCGGCTGATCTTTGGTGCGGGCGCTGAAAAGGTGGCAATCGACACGCCCCAGTCGGTTTCCGTCATCAACCAGGAAGACATCGACCAGAAGCAGGCCGAAACCATCGGCGAACTGGTCAAGACCATCCCCGGCGTCAACGTATCCGGCTCGGACCGTACGCTTGGCCAGACCTTCAACATCCGCGGCATCGGCGGCCCCGAAAGCGGTGGCGAAGAAGGCCGCATCATCGTCAATGTCGATGGCGCGACCAAGTTCTACGAGCAGTACCGCATGGGCGGCCTGTTCACCGACACGGAACTCTACAAGCGCGTCGAAGTGCTGCGCGGGCCGGCGTCATCGACGCTCTATGGCTCCGGCGCGCTGGGTGGCGTGATCAACTTCACCACCAAGGATGCATCCGACTTCCTGGCCGACGGCCAGAAGGCCGCACTGCGGCTCAAGACCGCATTCGATTCGAATTCAGAAGGCGCCTTGGGCTCGGCCATCCTGGCGACCCGGCTGAACGACAATTTCGAGGTCCTGGCTGCGGGCAACTACCGCTACGCCAATGCGTATACCTCAGGCGATGGCACCGAAATCCCCGGTTCGGAGATCGGCGCGCCGTCAGGCCTGCTCAAGGGAACCTACCGCTTCGGCGACAACAACGAGCAGGCGCTGCGCGCCTCCTACATGCATTGGCAGACCGACGAGGACGACCAGTACTACAACCAGACGGGCATCGACGTTCCGCCCGGCTTCGGCACTGTCGACCGCAAGGTCACCGACAAGACGGCGATCATCTCCTATGAGAACCCGGCCTCGGACAATCCCTGGCTCGACCTCAAGGTACAGGCCTCCTTCTCCGACACGGTCAACGACCAGTCGGATGCGACCCTGGCCTCGCTCAATCGCACGTTCGGCTACAAGACCTATCAGTTCAACATCCAGAACACCTTCGACTATGAAGGCGACAATTTCGTCAACCACCTGACGGTCGGCTCGCAGAGCAACTACCAGGAGCGCACCACGCTGAAGTCGCTGTCCGGCACGCACCCGCAGGGCGAGCGCACCGGCACAGGCGCCTTTGTGCAGAACGAGTTCATCTGGGACGAGCGCCTGACGCTCATCGCTGGTGCGCGCCTTGATTGGCAAAGGCTAGAGCCGACCGACATCGCAGCTGCCACGGCCAAGGATCACACGGCCTTCTCGCCCAAAATCGCAGCGCACTACAAGCTCAACGACACGTTCGCGGTGTTCGGTTCGATCGCCCACACGGAACGCGTGCCGACCATCGACGAAGTTTTCGATACGGCGCAGATCGGAAGACCCGACCTCAAGAAGGAGCTGTCGAACAACTATGAAGCGGGCGTCGCTGTCTCGCTCTACGACCTGGCCCAGCAGGGCGATGCCCTGCAGTTGAAGACCACGGGCTTCTACAATGACATCACCGACCTGATCACCGACAACGGCCGTCTTGCCAATCCGCGCTTCACCAACATCGGCCATGCCCGCATCTACGGCGCCGAGGTCGAGCTGGGCTACGATTCGGACTATGTGTTCGGCAATGCCGCCTACTCCTATGTGATCGGCGAAGACCTGCTCAACGACACGGCGCTGAACACCGTGGCGCCGCACGAATTTGCCTTCACAGTCGGCGGTCGCATGCCCGATCGCCATCTGTCCTTCGGCTGGACGAGCCGCTTCGTGGCCGGGCAGGATCGGGTCAGCGAACTGCCCAACATGCGCCTGCCCACGCCATCCTTTTCCACGCACGACATCTTCCTGACCTGGAAGCCGCAGGATGGAGTGCTGAAGGGCTTCGAGACCAACTTCCGCGTCGACAACATCTTCAACGAACAGTACCGCGAGTTCCTCTCGGGCACGGCCGGCAAGGGCCGCACCTTCAAGCTCACGCTCGCCAAGCAGCTGGATTGGTGAGGCTATGACCAGACGAGCAAGGAACGGCCGTCCTCTGACCGCGGCTATGGTTGTTCTGCTCGCGGCAGCGGGCTCGGCGGGCGCGCAAAGCGCTCCGCCGGCCCCTGCCCTAGTGCTCGAACTCAACGCGGCGCAGCCTTCCGACAAGGGCTGCCGCTTCACCTTCGTGGTGACCAACAACCTCGGCGCCGAATTGTCTAAGGCGGCGTTCGAGATCGCGCTGTTCAACGATTCAGGCGTGGTCGACCGTTTGACCGTGCTCGACTTCAAGGAACTGCCGGCCGGCAAGACCAAGGTCACGCGCTTCGACCTGTCGGGCACCGACTGCGCCAAGGTCAGCCGCGTACTGATCAACCAGGCGACCGATTGCACCGGTCCCGGCATTGCCAGCGCGGCCTGCCTCAAGTCACTGCGCACCGAATCCAAATCCGGCATCGCCTTCGGAATCTGAGGACAGCCTTGCCGAAACTCCCGTCATCTGGCGCAAGACGCATCGAAAGGCACAGGCGCATGCTCGGACTGAACAAATTCGATCAGATGGTGAAACGCCCGGGCGACGGCCTGCTGCCGGAAATGCGCGAGCTTTTCGAACGGCTGGCGAGCATCAGGGCAAGCGCCAACGTCACCGAACTGGCAGACTATCGCGATCAGTCGAGAAGTCAGTCCGGGCCAAACCCGGCTGTGGCCGCGGAAAGGTCCGCTCCCAATGTCGTGTCGCTACGCAGCGTTCAATACAAGTTACAAACGCAACGAAAGACCCGTTGAAAGGAAATGCCATGTACATCGCAATGAACCGCTTCAAGGTGCAGAACGGCTCCGAGACGGCCTTCGAGGACGTCTGGAAGAACCGCGATTCTTCGCTCAGCGAGATGAAGGGTTTCCGCGAATTCCATCTGCTGCGCGGTCCGGTCAACGAGGCTGAGGGCTACACGCTCTACGCTTCGCATACGGTATGGGCCAGCCAGGACGACTTCGTCGCCTGGACCAAGTCGGAAAACTTCCGCGCCGCCCACAAGAACGCCGGTTCCTCCAAGGCGTCCTATGTCGGCCACCCGCAGTTCGAAGGTTTTTCGGTCGTCGAAGGCGCCTGAACATGACCGACCTCGCCCGCAGCATTCCTGTCATGCCCTCGCCCGACATCGGCGAGAGCCGCGACTTCTATCGCGACAGGCTCGGTTTCGAGATCGTCGGGCCTGAAATGAACGACTACCTGATCGTCCGTCGCGGCGAGATCGAGATCCATTTCTGGAGATCGGACGACCGCAAGCTGCCGGAGGTGTCGTCCTGCTACATAAGGGGCGGCGAAGTGCCGGCGCTCCACGCGGAATTCCTGGCCCGCGGGATCCAGAAGCTCAGCGATTTTGCCGTTCGGCCGTGGAACATGAAGGAATTCCACATCCACGATCCGCACGGCAATCTTTTGCGTTTCGGCTGCGCGCCGGAAGAGATCGAGGGGCAGGCCTAGGCCTGCCCCTTTTCGTTTCAGGCGGACGCCAGCAGGCTGGCATTGCCGCCTGCCGCGGTGGTGTCGACGCAAACGGCGCGTTCATGGGCATAGGCGGCGGGGTAGATCACCTCGCTCACCAGCGGCACGATCGGCCCCTTGCGCTCCGCGATCACCTTGCGGACGATGCGCATGCTCTCTTCCGTACCCGAATAGGCGACGACATCGACAGCCAGCGCACGGGTCTCGACCGGATCGGGCCGGCCATCGATCGCCGCGATCGGCAAGCCCTTGCCGAGCAGCGGCTGGAGCGCCGCCGGCGCGCCGGGAGCAACCGCCAGAACCGCATTGCCGGCAGCAAGCGCCTGGATCGCCTGGGCCAGAAGCGTATCGGCGTCAGGCCCGAGGCAGAGAACGCGGCCGCGCGGGTTGAGCGACAAGGTATTCGCCTCTCCCGTCGGTCCGGGCAGGTCGACCTGGCCGAAGTCGATGCTCGCCGCGGCGGCAATCGCAGCCGCGCCCTTGCCGCGCAGATGCTTGCGCAGGATGGCGATGCGGTCCGGCCGCGTTGCCCATTCGCCGGCGTCGACAAGGTTGTCGACCAGTTCCGTCGCCGTGACCTTGTGCCCTTCCGGCAGTGCAGTGCCTGCTTCCGGCGCCTTGCGGAAGCGCCTGAGATAGTGCGGCCCGCCCGCCTTGGGGCCGGTGCCCGACAGCCCCTCGCCGCCAAAGGGCTGCGAGCCGACGACGGCGCCGATCTGGTTTCGGTTGACGTAGATGTTGCCGGCGTGGATGCGGTCGACCATGTGCTGGACGCGGCCCTCGATACGCGTGTGCAGGCCGAAGGTCAGGCCGTAACCCTTGCGGTTGATCGCCGAGATGACGCTGTCGAGTTCATCGGCCTCGAAGGTCGCGACATGCAGCACCGGGCCGAACACCTCGCGCTCCATTTCCTCGATGCCCTTCACGCGGAAGACATGCGGTGCGACGAAGCGGCCGTCGGCAGGCGCATCCAGCTTGGCGATGAGCTTGCCCTTGGCTTCCATCTTCGCGCAGTAATCGCGGATCGATGTCTGCGCTTCCTCGTCGATGACGGGACCGACATCGGTCGACAGCTGCCATGGATCGCCGACGGTCAGCGCATCCATCGCGCCCTTCAGCATCTCGACCATCTTCTTTTCGACGTCGGTCTGGACATAAAGCACGCGCAGCGCTGAGCAGCGCTGGCCGGCACTCTGGAACGACGAGGCCAGCACGTCGCGGATCGCCTGCTCGGGCAATGCGGTGGAATCGACGATCATCGCGTTGAGGCCGCCGGTCTCGGCGATCAGCATCGCATCGGGGGCCGCGGTCTCGGCCAACTGCTTCTCGATCAGCTTGGCAACCTCGGTCGAGCCAGTGAAGCAGACACCCGCAATGCGCGGATCGGCGGTCAGCGGCGCGCCGACATTGGGGCCGTCGCCGGGCAAAAGCTGGATCACGTCTTCCGGCACGCCGGCTTCGCGCATCAAGGCGACCGCGCGGGCGGCGATCAGCGGCGTCTGTTCGGCGGGCTTGGCGATGACCGAATTGCCGGTGACGAGTGCCGCCGCGATCTGGCCGGTGAAGATGGCGAGCGGGAAATTCCACGGTGAAATGCAGACGATGGCGCCGCGCGCCTCGGTGCCGGCCTCGGCTTTCTCACCTTCGGCGGCGTAGTAGCGCAGGAAGTCGACGGCCTCGCGCACCTCGGCCACGCCATCGGCCAGCGACTTGCCGGCCTCGCGAGTGGCAAGGGCAAAGAACTCGGCGGCATTCGCCTCGTAGAGATCAGCGGTGCGGCGCAGGATCGCAGCGCGTTCGGCCACCGGCTTCTTGGCCCAGGCCGGCTGCGCCTCGATGGCGAAGCGCACGGCTGTAGGCACCTGCTTGGCCGCGGCCTCGGTCACTGTGCCAACGATGTCGCCCGGCTTGGCCGGGTTGATCACCTTGCGCGACGCGCCATAGCCGGCGGCGCGCGTGACGGGCTTTGCCGTCCACCTGTCGGGGCCCTTGAAGCTGTCCTTGGCCTTGTCGAGTGCGGCCAGGGTCACCGTGTCGGTGATGTCCCAGCCCTTGGCGTTCTTGCGGCCGGCGCCGAAGATCGCGGCAGGAACCGGGATCGACGGGTTGGAGGCCGGCCCTTGCATCTCCACGGTGTCGAGGGGATCGCGGGCGATGTCCTCCGGCGCCACGTCCTCATCGGTCAGCTGATGCACAAAGGATGAATTGGCGCCGTTTTCGAGCAGGCGGCGGACGAGATAGGCGAGCAGGTCGGAATGCGCGCCGACCGGCGCGTAGATGCGGCAGCGCGTGCCCTCGGCCTTGCGCACCGTCTCGTGCAGCGCCTCGCCCATGCCGTGCAGGCGCTGGAATTCGAACGACGTGCGGTCGTTAGCCATCGACAGGATGGCAGCCACCGTATGCGCATTGTGGGTGGCGAACTGCGGATAGATGCGGTCCGTCATCGACAGCAGCTTGCGGGCGCAGGCCATGTAGGAGACGTCGGTGTTGGCCTTGCGGGTAAACACCGGATAGCCCGGCAGGCCAAGCGCCTGGGCGCGCTTGATCTCGGTGTCCCAATAGGCGCCCTTGACCAGGCGCACCATGATGTTGCGGTCGAGCTTGTTGGCAAGCGCGTAGAGCCAGTCGATGGCGAAGGCCGTGCGCGGCCCGTAGGCCTGCACGACGACGCCGAACCCGTTCCAGCCTTCGAGTTGCGGATCGGCCAGAACGCGCTCGATCACGTCGAGCGACAGATCCAGGCGATCGGCCTCCTCGGCGTCGATGTTGAGGCCCATGCGGGCATGCTTGGCGGCAAGGCACAGCGACAAAAGCCGATCGGCCATCACCGGCAGCATCTCGTCCCGGTGCGAGACCTCGTAGCGCGGGTGCAGCGCCGAAAGCTTGACCGAGATGCCGTGGTTGTAGCGGATGTCGGGGCCGTTGGTGCCGTTGTCGAGCGACGAGATCGCTTCGGCATAGGCGCGATGATAGCGCAGCGCGTCGGCTTCGGTACGGGCGGCCTCGCCCAGCATGTCGAACGAATAGAGATAGCCCTTCTGGATCATCGAGCGGCCACGCTTGACCGCCTCGGTGATGGTGCGGCCCAGCACGAACTGCTCGCCCATTTCGCGCATTGCCGCCGCGACCGCCGTGCGGATGACCGGCTCGCCGAGGCGGCGGACCATCGAACGCAGCGTACGTTCGATCGACCCCTCGCCCTCGTCGAGCACGCGGCCGGTGAGCATCAGCGCCCAGGTCGACGCGTTGACGAAAATCGAGCTCGAACCACCCGAATGCGACGACCAGTCGTGCGGCGCGATCTTGTCCTTGATCAGGTCGTCCATGGTTTCGGTATCGGGCACGCGCAACAGCGCTTCGGCCAGGCACATTAGCGCCACGCCTTCCTTGGTCGAAAGGCCGTAGGCGGAGAGGAAAACCTCCATCAGCCGCGGGTCGGTCGAGCCGCGTACTGCACGCACAAGGTCGGCGGCGCGGGCGGAAATCGCCTTGCGGTCTTCAACCGAAAGATTGGCGCTTGCCGAAAGTCTTTTCAGCGCCTCGGCTTCGTCGGGGAGATAGTTGGCGCGGATTTCCTGGCGGATGGCGTCGAGCGCGAGCATGGTGTTCCTGTCGAGCGGTTGAGGCTATGCCCGGCGGGAAACTCGCTGCCGAGCCTTTTGTCGAAAACTAGCACAACACCCAAGATATAGCCGGTCCAAACAATTCGACTTTGCAGCTCAAATCGTCTACGGATTTGCCAGCCCACCATTCATCAAAGCTGCCATTTCGATGATTGAAGACCATTTGGACCGCATCGACCGCAACATCATGTTCGCACTATCGCGCGACGGCCGCCTGTCGATGGCAGAGCTTGCCACAAAAGTCGGACTTTCCAAGACCCCGGTGCAGGCAAGGGTCAAGCGGCTGGAGAAAGATGGCTACATCAAGGGCTATCAGGCGGTGATCGACAGCGAGCGCATGGGCGAAGGCCACGTTGCCTTCGTCCAGGTCAAGTTGTCGGATACGCGTTCGGCCGCGCTCGACGATTTCAACCGCGCGGTGCACGCCGTGCGCGAAATCGAGCAGTGCCACATGATGGCGGCAAGCTTCGACTACCTGCTCAAGGTGCGCACCAAAGACATCGCCGCCTACCGGCGCGTGCTCGGCGAACGCATCTCCGCCCTGCCCCATGTTGCCCAGACGTCGACGTTTGTGGCGATGGAAACGGTCAAGGACCGCTGATCAGTCCGACAGTGTCTTGAGAAACGCCACCAAGGCGGCGCGCTCACGGTCGGAGAGCTGGAGCGGGTGGATTTCCGTCTCGCCTTCCACGCTCGCTTGAGCCCTAACGTAGTGGTCGACCACCTGCTCGAGCGTAGCGAACTGGCCGGCATGCATGTAGGGCGGCCGATCCGCCACGCCGCGCAGCGAAGGCGTCTTGTAGGCTCGGACCAGTTCCGGCGAGCTCTTCTGCATGAAGCGCAGTTCGCCGCACGCCTCCTCGCCGCCGTCGCGGAATTTTCCAAGGCAATTGAAGGGATCGGCCCGCACCTCGTCGACGACCGCGATGCGGCCCCGGTCGACGGGCAGGCCCGCGACGGGAGGAACGCCCGTATTGTGGAAGTGGTTGTCGGTGAAACGCGGCCCGGTGTGGCATGTCGAGCAATTGGCCTTGCCGATGAACAGTCGCAGGCCGGCCTCCTCTTCCTCGGAGAGCACTGCATCGCCTGCCGGTGCGGTGCCCTTGGCAAGAGCATCGGCGAACCGGTCGAAGCGCGTCGGCGCATGGACCAGCGAGCGTTCGAATGCCGCCATCGCTTTGCCGATGTCGGCGAAGACAAGATCGACGCCATCGCGCTGCTGAACCGTCATCGCCCTCCACGCCGCCTGCTCCGCCGGCGTGCCGAACGGCCCGGCGCTTGTGGGCAGCCCGTCGAGGTCAGGCAAAGGCCGAAAGATCCGCTCGTAACGCTCGCCAAAGCGACGCTTGATGTAATGCGCATAAGAGGTGCGTGTACCGGCGTGCTCCAACGGATTCTCGAGCGGCACCAACGCCTGCGACCACAGGCTGTCGCGGCGGCCGTCCCAGAAGAAGAATGGATCGCGCGCCACGCCCGCCAGCGGCATCGTGCGCCGATTGGTCTGCGCCACGCCGATGCCGCGCGGCAGATCGTCCTGGAACTGGCGGTCGATCTTGTGGCAGGTGCCGCAGGCCACATTGCCGTCGCGGCTCATCCCGGTGTCGAAGAACAGCGTGGCGCCAAGGGCCGCGGCTCCGGGATTGTCGGCAAAACGGTTGGTGGGGTCCGCGGGCAGAGGCGCCAAAGCCGAAAGCGCCATCGACGCTATCGTGCGCTTTTCCGCGTCGGTGAAATCGGCATCGCTGCAGCCCGCCATCGCAGCAGCAAGCGCTGCTGCCGCAATGAGTTTGGTGAGCAGCCGGCCCTTCATCGCCTCACAGCACAAGGTTGAACGTGGCTTCGTCGGCCCCAACTGGCGCCGTGATGCCGAACTTCAGCTGCCACCAGCCGGTCATAGAAAACTTCATGCCCTCGATGCGGTAGCGGCCATCGCCGAGATAGGCTGTCGCCTCGGGGCTGGTCGGCAGGCCATGGGCATGTTCGGGCATGCCGCCGCCGATGGTGAAGCTGGCATTGTCGACCGGAGTGCCCTGCCGCGTCGTCACCGTTACGATCCATGAATGCAGGTCGCCCTGCCTCGGTTCACTGGTTTCCGGGGCGATCGCGACCGAATAGAGCCCCTTAACGGAGGTCTTCGCCCGTGCAAGGTCCGGCCCCGGTGCCGCCGGCGCGGTCAGGAAGACGACCGCCAGAAACCCAACGGCCAGCGCCACAAGGCCGAATGCCCCGACTACCATGCGCCCTGTCGAACCCATCTGCCCTCCGCACCTTTGCTGTCAACGATTGCGGTCAGCCGATCCGTCCCAGGCCGCCGATTCACAGGCCGCAACATGGCGCAGTCGCGGGCGGAATACCATTCAGGAAGCGACGGAGAGACAGCTGCGGCCTACACCCAACAAAACGCAACTGAAACAATGGCTTGTTTGTCTTTCCCGACTCAATTCCTCAGAAATCTTGGCAAAGAAAACGCGCGGACATGCCGCGCGTTTTCGATGAAGCTGGATCAAGCCTTAAAGCCCGAGGCCGCCGATGCAGACATATTTGGTATCGAGATAGTCCTCGATGCCCTGATGTCCACCTTCGCGGCCCAGGCCCGATTCCTTGACGCCGCCGAACGGCGCCTCGGGCGTGGTGATCAGGCCCTCGTTGACGCCGACCATGCCGTATTTCAGCCCTTCCATCACCCTGAAGGCGCGGCCGAGATTGCCGGTATAGAAGTAGCTTGCCAGGCCGAACTCTGTGTTGTTGGCGAGTTCGATGGCCTCCTCCTCGGTCTCGAAGCGGAAGACGGGCGCCACGGGGCCGAAAATCTCCTCCTTCATGAACTTCATCTCGGTCGTCGCATTGGCAATCACCGTCGGCTCGAAGAACGAGCCACCGAGCGCATGTCGCTTGCCGCCGGCAACCACCTTGCCGCCCTTGGCGGTGGCGTCGGAGATGAATTCCTCGACCTTTTCGACCGCCTTTACGTCGATCAGCGGGCCCTGCTGCACGCCTTCGTCGAGGCCCGAGCCGACCTTCAGCTTGCTGGAAGCCGCTGCGAACTTCTCGACGAACTTGTCATAGATGCCGGCCTGCACGAAGAAGCGGTTGGTGCAGACGCAGGTCTGGCCCGAATTACGGTATTTTGCCGTGATTGAGCCCTCGACCGCACGGTCGAGGTCGGCGTCGTCGAAGACGAGGAACGGCGCATTGCCGCCGAGTTCCATCGACACCTTCTTGACCGTCGCGGCCGACTTTTCGATCAGCAACTTGCCGACCTCGGTCGAGCCGGTGAAGGTGATCTTCTTGACCAGCGGATTGGCGCATATCTCGTCGCCTATCTCGCCAGCCGAGCCGGTCAGAACGTTGACCACGCCCTTGGGAAAGCCGACCTCCTCGCACAGCGCGCCCCAGGCAAGACCCGAATAGGGCGTCTGCGACGCCGGCTTGACGACTGCCGTGCAACCGGCGGCAAGCGCCGGTCCGAGCTTGCGCGACAGCATCGACGACGGGAAGTTCCACGGCGTGATCGCCGCGATGACGCCCACCGGCTCCTTGGTGACGAGGATGCGCCGGTCGGCCCAGGGCGACGGCACCACGTCGCCATAGGTCCGGCGCGCCTCCTCCGCGAACCACAGCACATAGGCCGCCGACGAGCCAACCTCGCCGCGGGATTCGGTCAGCGATTTGCCCTGCTCGATGGTCAGCAGTTCGGCGAGCGAATCCTGATTGTCCATGATGGCGTCGTGCAGCTTGCGCAGCAGCTTCGAGCGCTCGAGCGCCGAGGTCTTGCGATAGGTTTTGAAGGCTTCGTTGGCCGCCTCGATGGCGCGACGGGTTTCCGCAGCCCCGGATCTCGGCACGGTGCCGATCTTCAGCCCCGTTGCCGGGTTGATGACGTCAATGGTCTTGCCGGAATCGGCCTGCACCCATTCGCCATTGATGAGATTGGCCTGCCGCATGAACTGACTGGCTTTCTGGAGCATGGCTCACCTCCTGATATGGCGCCGGCGGGACGCGGGAAGCGTCCGCCTTCGGATCGGCCAATGCCCGGCGCGCTTGTGCGAAAATTAGTAGCGCGCCGAAAGCCAGGCGATCAACCACATTATGGCATGGACATGCTGGTCCAGCCTCAATCGAATGTCCCGCCCTCAGCCGAACACCATCGTTGCAATCGTCAGCCAGAAAGCGGTCGTCACCACGGCGCAGGCGGTCGCGATGGTCATCTGGTTGGATGCGAGTGCCTGGCCGGTGCCGAACTGCGTGGCGATGAGATAGGAATTGACGCCCGAGGGCAGGCTCGCCGCCGCGACCGCCACCTTGGCCGACAATGGCGGCAGCCCGAACAGCCATGCAAAGGCGAGCGCAACCGCCGGCATCAGCATCAACTTGAGCACCGACAGTGCCAGTGCCGGCTTGATGTTGCCGGAAATGCCGAACTTCCTAAGCCCCAGCCCCATCGCAAACAGCGCGACCGGGCCTGCGATATTGGCCAGTGCATCGACGAAGCGGATCGCGAGCGAGGGCAGCGGGAAACCGGTCGCACGCCAGGCAAGGCCTGCCAGAATGCCGATAATCAACGGGTTGGTAAACATCTTGCGCAGGAAATCGCGGACGATGGCGAGCGGATGCACCGGCTCGTTGCGCCTGGGACCGAACATCTCGAAAAGAATGATCGAGGCCATCATCATCGTCGGCAAATGCACCGAGACGATCAGCGAAAGGATCTCGAACCCCTGCTGGCCGAAGACGCCAAGCATGAACGGAATGCCGAGCAACACCAGGTTGGAAAAGGCCGATGAGACGCCGCCGACCACGCCCGCCTGTCCGTCGCGGCCGAACAAACGGGTTGTCGCCAGATGGCCGGCGGTCCAGGCCACGGCAACGGCAATGAAATAGGTCGCCCACAGCGCCCACGGCGCCGAGCCATGGAAGTTAGCCCCGATCATGGTGCGGAACAGCAAGAGCGGCAGAGCCACGCCGATGGCGAACTCTGAAAGCGCATCGCCGGTTTCAGTTCGCAGGTAGCCGGTAACGCCTGAGATATATCCCAAGGCCACGAGGCCGAAGACGAAGAGTACTGTTTCAGCAAGCGGTGACATCGGCACTCTGGCGAATTCGGGAATCGGCTTGTCAAAGCATTGCTCCCTGACCGGCTCCGATCAAGCTCCCATGCGGCGAGTTGAAGCTCTCACCAGCATTTGGCATCGCCTTGCCTTTCATTCGGCTTTGGCATCCCTATATCCGCGTCGCCTGTTCGGGATCATTCATGCTTAGAATTGCCATTGCGGTCATGTTTTTGTTCGGCGCGCTGCCTGCCCACGCCACCGAAGCCGGCTGGGCATTGCTGCGCAACGGCGGCCATGTCGTGCTGCTGCGCAACGCGATGACCACCGGCACTGTCGAACCGCCAAACTTCGACATCGAAAAATGTGCGACCCAGCTCAATCTGTCCGACCGCGGTCGCCAGCAGGCGCGCAAGATCGGCGCATTGTTCGCCGCCCGCGCAGCCCCCGTCGAAAAGGTGTTGGCCAGCCGGTTCTGCCGGACGCTGGAAACCGCCCGCCTCGCCTTTAATGACCAGGTGGTTGAACCGCTGGCCGCGCTCGACAAACCCACCGAGGCAACCGCGGAGGTCGATGTCGCCGCAATCCTGGAGATAATCCGCAACTATTCCGGCTCGGACAATCTCGTGCTTGTGACCCACCTGGAGAACATCCAGGCGCTGACCGGAGCGGCGGCGCGCGAGGGCGAAGCGCTGATCGTCGGCCTGCAAGGAGAAAGGCTGCATGTGCTCGGCCGCATCGTCTTTTAGTGGCGCGCTGCCCTTGCTTGCCCCGACCTGCCCAGCCGGTTGCGTCAACCAAGCCGCAGGATTGGGCCTTTTCCTGCCCGGAAAAACCGATTAGACAGCCCCTCAAAACTATGCGCGCAGAATCTGTCCCGGATTCATGACCGCCCTCATCAAAGGAAAAAACGTGTCCACGACATTCGAGAAAGTCGCCAAGATCATTGCCGAAACCAGCGAGATCGACATCGACACCATCACGCCCGAGAGCCACACCATTGACGATCTGGGCATCGACAGCCTCGACTTCCTCGACATCGTCTTTGCCATCGACAAGGAATTCGGCATCAAGGTGCCGCTCGAGAAGTGGACGCAGGAAGTCAACGACGGCAAGGCTTCGACCGACGAGTACTTCGTCATGAAGAACCTCTGCGCCAAGATCGACGCACTCGTCGCCGCCAAGAACGCCTGAGCACGCTGAAGCCACCCATGGTCAACCGCGACGTCGTCATATCAGGCATCGGCCTTGTCTCCTCGCTCGGAGAAGGCGGCGATGCCCATTGGGACAAGATGACCGCGCCCGGCGTGGCACCGGTCACCGACGCCGAGCGCTTTCATCCCTATGTCGTGCATCCCCTGCCCGAGATCGATTGGGGCCTGCAGATCGCCAAGCGCGGCGACCAGCGGCAGATGGAAACCTGGCAGCGGCTTGGCACCTATACGGCGGGCATGGCGCTCGACGATGCCGGCATCAAGGGCAATGATGACCTCACCGCGACCATGGACATGGTTGTGGCCGCCGGCGGCGGCGAGCGCGACGAAGCGGTCGACGCCGGCGTGCTGGCGGCATCCGAAAACCGCACCGACCGCGACGTGCTGCTCAATGAGAAGCTGACCACGGAACTCAGGCCTACGCTTTTCCTGGCACAGCTTTCCAATCTGCTCGCCGGCAACATCTCGATCGTCCACAAGGTCACGGGCTCTTCCCGCACTTTCATGGGCGAAGAAGGCGCAGGCGTTGCCGCCATCGAGACCGCAGCGGCCCGCATCCGGTCGGGACAGTCGACGCATGTGCTGGTCGGCGGCTCGTTCCAGACCGAGCACCCCGACATGCTGCTCGGCTACGAACTCGGGCGCTATCTGCACCGCGGGCCCTGGAAGCCCGTCTGGCAAAGGCAGGGCTCGGAAGGTGGCGGCGTGGTCACCGGCTCCGGCGGCGCTTTCCTCGTGCTGGAAGCGCGCGAACATGCCGAAGCCCGCGGCCAGAATATCTACGCCCAGCTCGGCCCAGTCGTTTCGGGTCGTACCAGGCGTCGCAATGGCGGGCTCGAAGCAGGCATTGCTGAGCTGATTTCCAGGACTGAACTGCCCGGCGGCGAGCTGCTGGCAATTTCTGGCGCCTCGGGCGCGCATGCCGCCACAGCCGCCGAAAAGGCGGCATTGGAAGCCAACCCGGCGATTGCAGCCCGCGCCCTTTCGTCGCTCACCGGACACATGAAGGAAGCGCAGTTCCCGTTCGCGGTGGCGCTTGCCGCGCTCGCCGTCAGCCGCGGCGCCGGCTATCCGGCCTTCGAGGCCGGCGAGAAGGCATTCGCCGGAAAGCCCGCATCAGTGCTGGCAACTGCGGTCGGCTATCACCAATTCGAAGGCATGGCGCTCGTTTCCGCGCCGCGCTGAAGGGTGTCAGGACAAAACATGGCCAATCTGAAGGATCATCTCGGCAGACCCGTCGTCGCCGTCACCGGCATCGGTGTCGTCACCTCGCTTGGCGTCGGCAAGGCCGAAAACTGGGCGGCGCTGACATCGGGCAAGTCGGGCATTCACCCGATCACCCGCTTCCCGGTCGCTCTCCTCAACACCCAAATTTCGGGCATGATCGATTTCCTGCCGTCGAGCACCAAGGGTTCCAGCGCCCTCACATACGAACTGGCGGAGACGGCCGCCAAGGAAGCCGTGGCCGAGGCTGGGCTGGACACCGGGGATTTCGATGGCCCGCTGTTCCTTGCCTCGCCGCCGGTCGAGCTCGACTGGGCCGACCGCCTCGCGCTCTATGCCGGCGACAAGGAAGGCTCCGGCTACGAGCGCCTGCTTAAGGTGGCGCGCAGCCAGAACTCGCTCGACATGTTCGAAACGGCGCAGTTCGGCTCCATCGCCGACCGTCTTGCCGACCTGTTCGGCACGCGTGGCCTGCCGATCACGCTCTCGACCGCCTGCGCGTCGGGTGCCACCGCGATCCAGCTTGGCGTCGAGGCCATCCGCCGCGGCGAATGCGACCGCGCGCTGTCAATCGGCGCCGACGGCTCAGCTACCGCCGAGGCGCTGATCCGCTTTTCGCTGCTTTCGGCGCTTTCAACCAACAACGCGGTGCCGGCAAAGGCCTCCAAGCCATTCTCCAAGGACCGCGACGGCTTCGTGCTGGCGGAAGGCTCCGCAGCGCTGGTGCTGGAATCGCTCGAAAGCGCGCTCGCCCGCGGAGCGGAAGTCCTCGGCATCCTGCGCGGCTGCGGCGAAAAGTCGGACGACTTCCACCGTACCCGCTCCAAGCCGGACGGTTCGCCCGCCATCGGCGCGGTCAAGGCCGCCCTCGCCGACGCAGGCCTCCGCGAAGACGAGATCGACTACGTCAACGCCCATGGCACGTCGACGCCTGAAAACGACAAGATGGAACACCTGTCGCTGTCGACTGTGTTCGGCGAACGCATCCGCAAGATTCCCGTCTCTTCCAACAAGTCGATGATCGGTCACACGCTGTCGGCAGCAGGGGCCATCGAAGCGGCATTCTCGCTGATGACCATGCGCGAGGGCGTCATTCCACCGACCATCAACTACGACAATCCCGATCCTTCGATCGAGCTCGACGTGGTGCCGAATGTGAAGCGGAAGGCCGAAGTTCGCACCGTGCTTTCCAACTCCTTCGGCTTCGGCGGCCAGAACACCTGCCTTGTCATGGCGCGGGAACCGGTCTAAGCGACCGTCTCAACGTTCCAGAGACAAGGATTTAGCGACATCATGCGCGCATTGCAGCTCGTCGAGGACCGCCGGCTCGAGCAGGTGGACATCGCTCCGCCGCCGCCACCCGGCCTCGGCGAAGTCACGCTCCGCATCAAGGCCGTGGCGCTCAACCACATCGACGTATGGGGCTGGCGCGGCATGGCCTTTGCCAAGCGCAAGATGCCGCTGGTCATCGGCGCCGAAGCCTCGGGCGAGGTCGATGAGGTCGGCCCCGGCGTCACCGGTCTCAAACCCGGTCAGTTGGTCTCGATCTACGGTGCCCGCACCTGTGGCCTGTGCCGCCCGTGCCGCGAGGGTCGTGACAATCTCTGCGAGCACGTCTCGGGCGTGCACGGCTTCCACCTCGACGGCTTTGCCCAGGAAAAAATCAACCTGCCGGCACGACTGCTCGTCCCCGCCCCTCCCGGCGTCGACGCCATTGGTGCTGCAGTCGCCCCGGTCACCTTTGGTACCGTCGAGCACATGCTGTTCGACAACGCCAAGCTTGAACCGGGCGAGACGATCCTGATCCACGCCGGCGGTTCGGGCATCGGCTCGGCAGCGATCCAGCTAGCCAAGAAGATGGGCTGCACCGTCATCACCACTGTCGGCTCGAACGACAAGATCGAGAAGGCCAAGGCTCTCGGCGCCGATCATGTCATAAACTACCGCGAAGACCGTTTCGAAGGCGTGGTGCGCAAGCTGACCAGGAAGAAGGGCGTCGACGTCGTCTTCGAGCACGTCGGCAAGGACACCTGGGCTGGCTCTATGTTCAGCCTGAAGCGTGGCGGCCGCCTCGTGACTTGCGGCTCGACATCAGGCGTTTCCACCGACATGAACCTGATGATGCTGTTCCAGCAGCAGCTGAAGATCCTCGGCTCCTTCGGCTGCCGCATGGAAAACATGGCCGACGCCATGCAGAAGATGGCCGCCGGTCTCGTCAAGCCGATCATCGACACCGAGGTGGACTTCACCTCCATCGACACCGCACTGAAGCGGATGGAAGGTCGTGACGTGTTCGGCAAGATCATCCTCCGTATCGACTGAGGGTTTGCCGGAGTTGCCCCGCAAGAAGGCCAGCAAGATACCCAACCCCACGGTCGTTCGGATCATGGGGCGGCTGCGCATGCTGAACTACTGGCTGGTCGCACAGGTGGCTCTCGTGGTGCTCAAGCTGCTTCGCCTCTTTCCGGTCGACAAGGCGCTGAACTTCGCCGACCGCGCGGCACGTACCGTCGGCCCGTGGTTCGGCCGCCATCGGGTTGCCCTCTCCAACCTGCGCAATGCCTACCCGGAAAAGAGCGAAGCCGAGATCGAAGCCATCGCCCTCGACATGTGGGGCAATATGGGCCGGCTAGGCGCGGAGTACATCTTCCTCGAGCAAATCTTCGATTTCGATCCCAAGGCAAGCACGCCCGGCCGCATCGAAGTGGCGGGCGACGAGCATTTCGCCGAGATCGCCGGCGAGGAAAAGCCGCATATCCTCTTCACCGCACATCTCGGCAATTTCGAGCTCTTGCCGATTGCCGCCGCGACCTTCGGCATGAAGATCACGGCGCTGTTCAGGCCTCCGAACAATCCCTATCTCGCCGAGTACATCCTCTCGACGCGCACGTCGAACATGGGCGACCTGCTGGCCTCGCAGCGCGGCGCATCATTTGCACTGGCAGGCATCCTCGACCGCGGCGGCAACGTTGGGGTTCTTGTCGACCAGAAATTCAACCGCGGCCTGCGGACGACCTTCTTTGGTCGCGAATGCGAAACCAATCCGGTGCTCGCCATGCTGGCGCGCCACTATGAGTGCGACGTCTATCCCGCCCATTGCGTCCGGCTTCCAGGCAACCGCTACCGCCTGTCCGTCGAGGAAAAGCTGACGCTGCCGCGCCGCGCCGACGGCGCGGTCGACGTCCAAGCGACCACCCAGATGCTCAACGATGCCGTCGAACGCTGGATTCGCGAGGATCCGGGGCAGTGGATGTGGTTCCACAAGCGCTGGACGCTTTCCAAGGGAAAGCGCCGGAAGGCCAACAAGACCGACAAGCTGGCTGCCGATTCCTGAGCCTCGCCGACGCGCTACCCGCCGTAATAGTTCATGACGGCGTGACGAGCCTCGGCGAAGAAAAGCCAGCGTTCAACGACCAGGCCAAGCGCATAGAACCCAACGGCAAGTACCGATGCGACGATGGTCACGGCGCCCACGCCTGAGAGCATCGCGACCACCAGCAGCAACACTGGCACGGCGCCGCCGGCAATCACCGCAATCTTCGACAGCTTCAGTGCGTGCTTGCGGGCGACCTTGAAGCCCATCTCACGGGTCAGGTAGTTATCGTTGATGTGCGGCCGCTCGAACAGCCGAACGTGGCCGATATTGCCGAGCCCGGTGGCACTCTCGGGCGTCGACAGGGGCACGAGTGTCCGCAAGCGTGTCCACCATTGGTGCTTGGCAATCCACGCCGCCACGACAAACAGAGCCGCGATTGCGGCGCAAACCGTGCCGCCCGTGCCGGATGAGTACCCGGCGACGGCTGCAAGCAGGAAGCCGCCTGCGGCGGCGAACAACAGGTAGCAAAGTGGCGTAAACCCGGTGTTCCAGGCCTGGAGCGAGCGCAGCGAGGCATAGATCATCGCTGTGCAAAAGACCGTGATGCCACACATGGCCGTGCCGATCAGACCGGCAGCCGGAAGGTACCGCCCCTCGATTACCGAAAACCAGGCGGAAATCATCAGTGGCACGAAGGTCAGTATTGCCATCACGCCTTCGCGCGACAGCCAGCTTGACCGCCATTGCGACAGCGCCCGCCAGGCGCGCTGCGGGTTGCCGAGGTGCAAAGTCGACGACAGCAGCCCGCCGGCAATCATCACCGGCGCAGCCAGATGCGCAATTTTCACCGACAAGGTTGAAGCGTCGAGCAGGCCGAGACCCAGCACCGCCGCCAGGCCGTAGCCGAGCCCGGAAAGCGTCGTGAACAGGATGATGGAAGGTGCGGGATGCATGTTTCAGATTCGGTCCAGCATGCCGTCGAGCCAGGCAAAAAAACCCTTGGCGCCGTCGGTGTTTTCAGCGAGCACCGCCGAACCGGCACTTGCGGCGAGTGGCTTGCGCGCACGCGGCGGCAGATATTTGTTGGTCGGGCGTGTCCCCTGTTCCGGCATCAGGTCGTAGCCGCCGCGTTCGGCCACCATGCGGGAGACATCCGAGCCCGGATCGCCGAGATCGCCGTAGTGCCGGGCATTGGCCGGGCATGTACGCACGCAGGACGGAATGCGGTCGACCTCCTTCAGCGTCTCGTTGTAGACGCGGTCGACGCACAGCGTGCACTTCTTCATCACCCCTGCGGCGAGGTCCATTTCGCGCGCGCCATAGGCGCAGGACCAGGCACACAGCCCACAGCCGATGCATTTGCTCTCGTCGACCAGAACGATGCCGTCTTCGGCGCGCTTGTAGGAGGCGCCCGTCGGGCACACGGTGACGCAAGGCGCGTCCTCGCAGTGCAGGCAGGATTTTGGGAAATGCACGATGCGCGCTTCGCCCGCCTCGCCGATCACCTGCCCGCCCTCCGGCAGGACCTCGAAGGTGTGGATGCGGTTGAGGAAGGTACCGGAGACATCAGCACCATAGGGGTCCTGATCCGACAATGCGGCGCCATAGCCGCCGGTATTCCATTCCTTGCAGCTGATGACGCAGGCATGGCAGCCGACACAGACATCGAGGTCGATGACGAGCCCGAGTTTCCTAGGCGTTGGCGACGACGGCAGCAGGGTCATTTCGCCCACTCCTGGCCGTAGCGGAGTTCTTCCGCTTGCGCGCGCTCCGGTGCTACCGCACCAAAATGCGGTTCGCTGACCTCGGCTCGCTCGGCCTTCTCGATCCGAACCCTGAGGTCGTACCAAGCCGCCTGGCCGGTGATCGGATCGGAGTTCGACCAGCGCATTCCGTCGCCCTTCGGCGGTAGAAGTTCATGGATCAAGTGGTTCATCAGGAAGCCTTTTTTGGCTTCCGGCGCGTCCTTGTCGAGGGCCCATGCGCCTTCCCGCTTGCCGATGGCATTCCAGGTCCAGATCGTACTTGAGTTGACCGCCTCCATCCGCGCTATCTCGACCTTGATGCGGCCGTGATGCGAAATCACCCAGACCCAGTCGCCGTCGACCAGCCCGATCTCGTCGCAGATTGAACCCGGCACGTAGAGCGGGTTTTTCGTATGAATCTGGCGCAGCCAGGCGTTCATCGAGCCCCAGGAATGATACATCGCCGCCGGACGCTGGGTAATGGCGTGGTAGGGATACTCCTCGCGGCTGACGGCGGCCTCCTCGAACGGCCGGTACCACACCGGCAACGGATCGAAGGTGGCGAGGATGCGTTCGCGATGCGTCTCAGGTGCCACCGGCTCGCGCAGGCACTCTGCCGAGAGCCGGAATTTCTGCAGCGTTTCCTGGTAGAGCTGGAAGGTTACCGGCTTCGGCTCGTCGAAGAAGCCCATACGGACGGCGAAATCCTGGTAGGCCTTGTTGGCATGCTTGAAGAACTGGGCTTCGAGCGGGATGTGCACTGAGAAGAACGAGCCGTTCTCGATATAGCGATTGAGCTGCTCCGGATTGATCGCCCCTCGCCCGGTGCGGTCGCCATTGCTGCCGCGGAAGCCCGCCAGCGGGCCTATGCCAGGCCGCCGCTCGTGGCGCACGATATAGTCGGCGTAGTCTTTGTAGAGCGCCTTGCCGCGGCTATCGACGAAGCCGGGCAGCCTGAGCCGCGCGCCGAGGTCGATCAGCACCGACTGGAAACCGCGCACGTCGCGATCTGGCTCGACCACCGGCCAGCGGATCGCGTCCTGCACGGCATCCGGTTCGGAAATCGGCCGGTCGAGCAGCGAAATGCAGTCATGTCGTTCGAGATAGGTCGTGTCGGGCAGCACGAGGTCGGCGTAAGCCACCATCTCGGAGGAATAGGCATCCGAATAGATGATCTTCGGGATGCGGTACTCGCCGGTATCAGGATCCTTGTCCTCGAGCATCTTGATGACGCCGGCCGTGTTCATCGACGAGTTCCAGGCCATGTTGGCCATGTAGAGGAACATCAGGTCGATCGGGTACGGATCGCCGGCATGCGCATTGGCGATCACCATGTGCATCAGCCCGTGAGCCGAGATCGGCGCGTCCCATGAAAACGCCTTGTCGATGCGCATCGGCTTGCCTTCGGCGTCGAGCAACAGATCTTCCGGCCCCCGGGGAAAGCCGAGATGCGGGCCCGAAAGCGGCTTGTTGGAGCCGAAATGCTCGGCCTTGCCGTGCGGCGTCGGATGCGCTTCGATCGGCTTGGGATAAGGCGGCTCGAAACGGAATGCGCCCGGGCAGTCGACGGCGCCGATCAGCACCTGCAGCATGTGCAGCGCGCGCGCCGTCTGGAAGCCATTGGAGTGGGCCGAAAGCCCGCGCATGGCATGGAACGACACCGGCCGGCCGACAAACGCCTCGTGGCGCTCGTCATTCATGTCGGTCCAGGGCTGGTCGATGCTGATCGCCTCATCGAAGGCGACGCGCGCGATCTCGGCCGCCAGTCCGCGGATGACATCGGCAGCAATGCCGGTCTCCTTGGCGACCGCTTCCGGCGCATATTGTGGATCGAGGTATTTTTCGGCGAGGAGCTGGAATGACGGCACGGCGAAGCGGCCATCCGGTAGCTCTACCCGGCCCGACAAGGCCGCCCGCGCGCCCCTGGTGCCCAGTGGCACGACGTGCTCGGTCACCGTTTCGAAGACCTGCGGCTTGCCGTTGTCGTCGCGGACGAAAAGCCCGTGTTCGGCGGTTCCCGGCGCGTCGAGTACCAGCCAGGTCGCGTTGGAATAACGCACGATGTAGTCGACATCGATCTTCCGCGCCTTGAGCAGTTCGTGCACCACCGCAAGGATCAGCAGGCCATCGGTGCCGGGCCGGATACCGATCCAGTTGTCGGCGACGGCGGAATAGCCGGTTCGCACCGGATTGACCGAGACGAAACGCGCGCCGCGCTTCTTGAGCTTCGAGATGCCGATCTTGATCGGATTGGAATCGTGGTCCTCGGCGACACCGAACATGACGAAGAGCTTGGTCCGGTCCCAGTCGGGCGCACCGAATTCCCAAAACGCCCCGCCAATGGTCATGATGCCGGCCGCCGCCATGTTGACCGAGCAGAATCCGCCATGGGCGGCATAATTCGGCGTGCCGAACTGCTGCGCCCAGAACCCGGTCAGCGACTGCGACTGGTCGCGCCCGGTAAAGAAGGCGAGCTTCTTCGGATCGTCCTGCCGGACGCCGTCCAGCCAGTCGGTGGCCAGAGCCAGGGCCTCGTCCCAGGAGATTTCCTTGAACTGACCCGAGCCGCGCGGCCCGGTCCTGAGCAGCGGTGCGCGCAGCCGCGCCGGCGCGTAGTGCTGCATGATTCCGGCCGAGCCCTTGGCGCAGAGCACGCCGCGATTGACCGGATGGTCGCGGTTGCCTTCGATGTAGCGGACCTTGCCGTCCTTGAGATGGACGTCGATGCCGCAGCGGCAGGCGCACATGTAGCATGTGGTCTTGCGGACCTCATCGGAGACGGGCTCCGAAAGCGCTACATGCGGTTCTGATTTCATTCGGCGGGCTCCCTAGGCAAGAGTCCTAGCGAGGCCAACACCGAAAGGAAATGCTTGAAAACGGCTCTCTACGGCAAAATTTGTCTATTTACTGATAGCAACTTAGTTCGAGCGCCTCATGTCGTGCTGCAAATGAAAAGGCCGGGGAGCCCCCACTCCCCGGCCGTCGCAGGCCCGTCTCTGCGAAATGGGGTCTAGAAGAACAGATAGCTCGACCGCTGCGTATCCATCGTCGCGCCATTGCGGTCCTCGTCCAGCAGCGTATCGGCACCGAATGTGGCGCGGATGCCAAGAACCAGCTTGTGAATATTGACATCACTGGACGTGCTGAGGTGATCGAACTGGTAACGGCCAAACACTGTCCAGGGGGTGTTGTCAAAGCGGTAGTTGCCCTGCAGGGCAAGTGTTACCGTGTCACCTTCCGCACCCGGAAGATCGACCGACCGATAGCCGATTTCGCCATCAAACCGCAGATTTGGCTGCGCAAAGTAGCGCGCCACACCGCGAACGCCCCAGATGTCGGCGTGCTCGGAGAAGCCGGATTGGCGCAACTGGCCATAATAAGCCTGTCCATACAGGGTCACGTTGTCGAAATAGACCTGAGCTTCCGGGCCGACCGTGAAACTATAGAGATCTGTTGGTCCGGTATCGCCACCATAGCCATTGATAGTGGCAAAGGCGCCTACCGCGAAGCGGCTGGGATCGCGCCAGTAGGCATGCAACGCGCCGCCATAGCTGTTCGCGTCGCCTTCATCGATCCACAGCCCGTCGGCAAAGAGGTCGCCCTGGATGTTCCAGCGCGCATCGATCGGATAATTCAATCTTGCGGCACCGCCGGCAACCCAACCATCCAGGTTGCCGCCGTCAGCGTCGAGCCAAATCCCGCCGAGATAGGCTTCGATATGTCCGGAGACGCGTGGGCCAGCAACAACTGGCTCCTCTACGATCGGCTGGACGACGTCTGCTGCGAATGCTGCGGAAGAAGTGAGCGCCAGGAAAGCTGCCGCCAGAACCCGTTTCATGAAATCCCCTCGAAAGAAATTCCAGCCTGAGTTGCAGTCACATTAGCAGGCAGTCGAGAAAATGAGTATGATCTTGCCGACTTGCAAAGCACATTTGGGCCTCCTGTGCGGCAAATCCGCAACATAAGCTACAGGCTGCTTGAAACGACAGCATCCTAATTGGTGACGACGATTCTCGTATTGCGCGCGCCAACTTCCTTGACCAAGGCATAGAACCTGGCGGCGTTGGCTGTCTGCAACCGGACGCAGCCATGCGATGCCGGCCGGCCGAGTTGGCGTACAGCGCCCGTGCCGTGGATGGCATAGCCGCCATTGTAGAAGACCGAATAGGGCATCGGCGAGTTGTCATATTTCTGTGAGTACCAGATCCGGTGCAGGCGCTTGGGCCGCCAACTGCCGCGCGGCGTGACATACCCCCTGCGCGCCGTCGACACCGGCCATTGGTGGATCACCCGCCCGCCCATGCTGACCGTCATGGTCTGGCTCGAGACGTTGACCCTGGCGACAAGAACATCGGCCAGTGCCTGGGCCGGAAGTCCAGCAAGAGCCAAAGCGGCGGCAACGAAGAGCGCCTTGTACATCTGTCGTACACTCCCCTGTCCGGCAGTTTTTCTGCCCTGACGAAGATGGGAGCATGAAAAGTTGTACGGTTGGTAAATATACAACATGGGAGCGAGTGGCGCCCGAAACGGGCATTGCCAGGGGCGACAAAAACGCTCTTCGCCGACTTCCCATGGCATCCCGCCAGCCCCTATCGCCACCCTGGTCTGGCCCAGTTGACACGCCCATGCATGGGCATAGGCTCGCCCCTGCAGCTGGAGCGAGGTTCCATCGTGCTCCAGCCGGACAACGTGCGGCCGACATCGGACCGTCGCCCGGAGGATCTCGAAAATGCAATCATCCCAATATTTTAGCGGTATGAGCAGGCGCAACCTGCTGTCGTTGATCGGCCTGACAGCAGGCTCGGCGGCCATGTATCAGGCCATGACCAGCCTCGGGCTGGCCGTTGAATCCGGCTACAAGGGACCGGTCAAGCTGGAAGGCGATCCGAAGGGCGCCACCGTGCTCATCCTGGGCGCCGGCCTTGCCGGCATGACGGCCGCGCTCGAGCTTCGCCAGGCCGGATACAAGGTCAAGATCCTCGAATACAACAACAGGTCGGGCGGCCGAAACTGGACGCTGCGTGGCGGCGACAGCTACACCGAACTCGGTGGCGCGACGCAGAAATGCGAATTCGACGAAGGCCTCTACATCAATCCCGGCCCGTGGCGCATTCCGTATCACCACAACGGGCTTCTAGCCTATTGCCGGCGCCTCGGCGTCACGCTCGAGCCGTTCCAGCAGCTCAATCACAACGCCTTCCTGCATTCGTCCAAGGCATTCGGCGGAAAGCCGCAGCGCGTGCGCGACATCAAGATCGACTTCCAGGGCCACGTTTCGGAATTGCTGGCCAAGGTCGCCCATACCGGCAAGCTCGAAGGCGGCGTCACCAAGGAAGACCAGGAGATGCTGGTCGAGGCGCTGCGCTCGTGGGGGGCGCTCGACAAGGACTATGCCTATACCAAGAGCGTTGCTACTTCCGAATTCCGCGGCTTTGCCAAGGATCCCGGCGGCGGCCTCGGCGCGGCACCTGTGCCGAGCGATCCCATTGCGCTGACCGACATTCTGAGCTCGGGCCTGTGGGGCAGCCTGGCCAACTTCGCGCTCTACGAATTCCAGACGACCATGTTCCAGCCGGTCGGCGGCATCGACATGATCGGCAAGGCCTTCACCAAGGAGGTCGGCGATCTCATCACCTACAACGCCAAGGTCTCCAAGATCCATCAGGACGAAAAGGGCGTGACCGTCACCTATGAGGACGTCCAAAAACCCGGCACGACGGCCGAGGAAAAGGCTGACTGGTGCATCTGCACCATTCCGCTGACTATCCTCGCCCAGATCGAGATCAATGTCGGCGCACCGATGCAGGCAGCCATCGAGGCGGTGCCCTATGCCTCGTCGGTCAAGGTCGGCCTGCAGTTCAAGCGCCGCTTCTGGGAACAGGACGAACTGATCTTCGGCGGCGTCAGCTATACCGACCTGCCGATCACCCAGATCTCCTATCCGAGCACCAGCTTCAACACCAATGGCAAGGGCGTGCTGCTCGGCGCCTACACCTGGAATGGGCCGCACTCCTACGAGTTCACTTCGATGGCGCCCGAGGAGCGCGTCAAGCGTGCCGTCGAATACGGCACGATGATCCACCCGCAATACAAGGATGAGTTCGAGAACGGCATCTCGATGGCCTGGCATCGTTCGCCCTTCACCCTCGGCTGCGCCGGCGACTGGACGGAGGAAGCGCGCAAGGAGCACTACGACAACCTGTGCCAGATCGACGGGCGCATCGTGTTGGCCGGCGAGCATGCCTCCTACATCCCTGCGTGGATGGAGGGCGCGATCCTGTCGTCGCTCGATGCCATCACCAGGCTGCATCAACGTGTCGTCGCGGGATGACGGCCATGCCGTTTGTCCCTCACCCCTCGTTCTCGCAAGGCATGCCAATATGACCCAGCAACCCAAGCACTCACTCGGCCTGGTGGCCGCAACCGCCCTCGTCACGGCTTTCTCTGCCACGGTGGCACTGGCCGATTCGGCCGGCGCCACATTCAGCGACGGCGACAATTTCTCCGAAAAGACCGGCCAGGAACTGTACGCCAATGTCTGCCAGGCCTGTCACATGGACCAGGGCCAGGGCGCGGTCGGCGCCGGCAAGTACCCGGCCCTCGCCAAGAACGTGAACCTGGAGGCCGGCGGCTACCCGGTCTTCGTCATCCTGCATGGCCTCAAAGGCATGCCTCCGGTCGGCAAGATGATGAGCGACGACCAGGTCGCCGCGGTGGTCAACTATGTCCGAACCAATTTCGGCAATGACTACAAGGATGCGGTGACGGCCGAGGACGTTGCCGGCTCGCGCTGACACATCATCGCCAGAATCGACCCTTGAAGATGCCTGTTCAACAGGTTGGAGCGATTCTCTGACCCGTCCAAGGCAGCCGGTGATCCTGCCGACTGCTCCGTTTCCATGCGGCAAAAGGAGAAAGAGATGACAAAGATGCGGATCGGCGCCGCTGCGCTTGCGGCTGGCCTTTTCCTCGGCGGAAGCGCGATGGCCCAGAATGTCTTGCGCCACAAAAACCCGAATTCGGACTTCCCGATCGCCCAGGCAGTCGAGGTGCCGGCGGGCAAGACGACCGTCTATGTCAGCGGCGCGGTGCCGTCCGTCGTCGACGAAAAGGCCGAAAAAGGCAGCCTCGCCGCCTATGGCAACACCAAGACCCAGACCGAATCGGTCCTGAAGTCGATCGAAAAGACGCTCGACAGCCTCGGCCTGAAGATGGGCGACGTGGTCAAGATGCAGGTTTTCCTGGTCGGCGACCCCGACAAGGGCGGCAAGATGGATTTCGGCGGCTTCATGGAAGGCTACGTCCAGTTCTTCGGCACCAAGGAACAGCCCAACCTGCCGGCTCGCTCGGTGATGCAGGTCGCCGGCCTCGTCGCTCCCGGCTGGCTGGTCGAAATCGAAGTCACGGCCGTTCGTCCCTAGCGCCCCTCCCAAGTCCGGCTGCCCGGTTTCCGGGCAGTCGGCGCGCTCGACACGTTTGCGCGGATGCGCAAGACTGTAATCGACAGGCAAATCGGGTTCGTGTCGAACGCATGTATGACAAGCTTTTCAAGATCATAGACGACCGCCGCGACGAACTGGCCGCGCTCACGGCCGAATTGATCCGCTTTCCCACCATCAATCCGCCCGGCGACGCTTATCGTCCCTGTGCCGAGTTTCTCGGCGCGCGTCTCGCCAAGCGCGGTTTTGGTATCGAGTACATCCGTGCCGAGGGCACACCCGGCGATACCGACCGCTATCCCCGCATTAATGTCGTCGCCCGCTTCGACGGCCGTTCGCGTGGCCAGACGGTTCATTTCAACTCGCATATCGACGTCGTCGAAGCCGGCGAAGGCTGGACCGTCGATCCTTTCGCAGGGGTCATCCGTGACGGTCGCGTCTATGGCCGCGGTGCCTGCGACATGAAGGGCGGGCTCGCCGCCTCGATAATCGCGGCGGAAGCGTTCATGGACGTGAACCCGGATTTCCCCGGCGCCATCGAGATATCAGGCACTGTCGACGAGGAATCGGGCGGTTTCGGCGGCGTCGCCTATCTCGCCGGCAAGGGCTATTTCTCGCAGCCCAAGGTCGACCACGTCATCATCCCCGAACCGCTCAACAAGGATCGGATCTGCCTCGGCCATCGCGGCGTTTGGTGGGCCGAGATCGAGACCAAGGGCGAGATCGCGCACGGCTCGATGCCGTTCCTGGGTGATTGTGCCGTTCGCCACATGGGCGCCGTGCTCGAAGCCTTCGAGCAGGAGCTATTCCCTGCGCTTGATCGCAAGACCACGCGCATGCCGGTGGTGCCGGAGGGTGCGCGGCGCTCGACGATGAACATCAACTCCATCCATGGCGGCCAGACCGACGATTTCCGCCCCGGCCTGCCTTCGCCCAACGTGCCCGATTCCTGCCGGCTGACCATCGACCGGCGTTTCCTGCTCGAGGAGAACATCATCGACGTGAAGGGCGAAGTCACAAGCATTCTCGATCGCCTGAAGCGCGAGCGGAAAAAATTCGACTACGAGATCCGCGACATCATGGAGGTCCAGCCGCTGATGACCGAGCGCGATGCGCCGGTTGCCTCGGCCATCGCCAAAGGCATCCGCGAGATCTTCGACAAGGAGCCGGAATACGTCATCTCGCCCGGCACCTACGATCAGAAGCACGTCGCCCGTATCGGCCACCTGTACGATTGCATCGCCTATGGCCCCGGTATTCTCGACCTCGCGCACCGGCCCGACGAGTGGGTCGGCATAGATGACATGGTGCAATCGGCAAAGGTGATGGCAATCGGGCTCGACGTCTTGCTGCGTGGCCAGTTCAACGGCTGAACGAGCAAGCAACGCTCGGGCACGCCGCCGGGAAAAATTCAATTCGGCAGCGCCGCTGCAATTGCAACAAACTTGATTTACTCGGCCGGAAAATCGCGCTTCTATCCGGCGGGTCGAAATGAAGCGGGGAGATCTGAGCATGAAGCAGTGGAAAACCATCCTGGCAGCTGCAGCGCTGGCGCTGGCGTCCAGCACCGCCGCAATGGCCGCGCGCACGGATCTTGTGCTTGGCATGCCGCTGGAGCCGCCTCACCTCGACCCGACCGCCGGTGCCGCCGCAGCCATCGACGAAGTGCTTTACGCCAACGTCTTCGAAGGCCTGACCCGGATCGGTTCGCGTGGTGAAGTGCTGCCCGACCTTGCCGAAAGCTGGACGATTTCCGACGACGGCAAGACCTACACGTTCAAGCTGCGCTCGGGGGTGAAGTTCCACGACGGCAGCGACTTTGACGCCTCCGACGTGAAATTCTCACTCGACCGCGCCCGTGGCGAGACCTCGGTCAACGCCCAGAAGGGCCTGTTCGCGCCAATCGACAGTGTCGAAGTGGTCGACCCCGCGACCGTCAAGGTGACGCTGAAGAACCCGCTCGGCTCGTTCCTCTACAATCTCGGCTGGGGCGACGCGGTCATCGTGGCGCCGGAGACAGCCGAGACCAACAAGGAAAAGCCTGTCGGCACCGGGCCGTTCAAGTTCCAGAACTGGGCCAAGGGCTCGTCGATCACGCTCGTCAAGGCCGACGGCTACTGGGGTGATCCGGTCGCGCTGGACAAGGCCGAGTTCCGCATCATCCCCGATGCCGCCGCGGCGATCCCTGCCCTGCTTTCCGGCGACGTGCAGGCGCTGCCCAATTTCGCGCTCGGCGACGCGCTCGCCCAGGTCAAGGCCGACCCGCGCTTCAAGGTCGTCATCGGCACCACCGAGGGCGAAACGGTGCTGTCGACCAACAACAAGCGGCCACCCTTCGACAATCTCAAGGTGCGCCAGGCTATTGCCCATGCGCTCGACCGCAAGGCGTTGATCGACGGTGCCACGGGCGGCCTCGGCACGCCGATCGGTTCGCACTTTGCGCCGCACAACCCGGCCTATGTCGACCTCACCGGCACCTATCCGCACGATGTCGCCAAGGCCAAGGAACTGCTCAAGGAGGCCGGACTTCCCGATGGCTTCAAGGCAACGCTCAAGCTGCCGCCGGTCGGCTATGCCCGCCAGGGCGGCGAGATCGTCGCCTCGCAGCTGCGCGAGATCGGCATCGACCTGCAGATCATCCCGGTCGAATGGGCCGACTGGCTCAAGCAGGTGTTCACCGACAAGGATTACGACTTGTCGATCGTCTCGCATACCGAGCCCAACGACATCGATATCTACGCCCGCAAGGACTACTACTTCAATTACGACAACCCTGCGTTCAACAAGGTCATCGACGAGCTCAACCTGACTTCTGACGAGGCCAAGCGCGCCGAGCTTTACAAGCAGGCGCAGAAGATCCTCGCCGACGATGCGGTCAACGGCTTCCTATTCGAATTGCCGAAGGTCGGCATCTGGGACGCCAAGGTCGAAGGCCTTTGGGAGAACTCCCCCATCCAGGCCAACGACCTGACCAAGGTCAAGTGGGCCGACTGACAAGAACCCTGTGAACTCAGCCGCTCCGCAACCTTTGCGAGCTTTCGGAGCGGCGTTTTCTCGGGCAGTTTGAGCCCATGACCGCCTATCTGCTCAAACGCCTGCTGATCGGTGCTGCGACCCTCGTGGTCGCCTCGGTCGTGGTGTTCCTGATGCTGGAGGTGGTTCCGGGCGACCCGGCTCGCGTGATGCTTGGCATGAATGCCAGCGAAGCGCAGGTCGAGTTGCTGCGCGACCAGATGGGGCTCAACCAGCCGCTGATCGTACGCTATCTCGATTGGGCCCGGGGCCTGCTGTCGCTGGACTTCGGCAAATCCTACACCTATTCGGTTCCCGTCATCGACCTGGTCAAGGAGCGCTTCGTCGTCTCCTTTCCGCTGGCGATCATCGCACTCGCGCTGTCGACGCTCATTGCCATTCCCATTGGGCTGTTTGCCGCCGCGCGTCGTGGTCGAGCCGGCGACACCGCAGCCATGGCGGTGGCGCAGATCGGCGTCGCGATGCCGAATTTCTGGTTCGCGCTGCTGTTGGTCTATGTCTTCGCCGTCTGGTTGCGGCTGGTTCCGGCAGGCGGCTTTCCCGGCTGGGGAGCCGGTGCCTGGCCTGCGCTCAAGGCGCTGGTCCTGCCCGCGGTGGCGCTCGCATTGCCGCAGGCAGCGATCCTTGCCCGTGTCACCCGTGCAGCCCTGGTCGAGGTGCTCGGCGAGGACTACATCCGCACGGCCCGCGCCAAGGGCATGCCGATGCGCGCGGTGATGTGGCGGCATGCCTTGCGAAACGCGCTGATTCCCGTGCTGACCATCATGGGCCTGCAATTTGCCTTCCTGCTTGCCGGCACCATCATCATCGAGAACGTCTTCTATTTGCCCGGCCTTGGGCGCCTCGTGTTCCAGGCGATCACCCAGCGCGACCTGATCGTGGTCGAAAGCGTGGTCATGCTGCTCGTCGCCGCCGTGATCGTCGTGAACCTGCTCGTCGACCTCTCTTACGCGCTGGTCGACCCCCGCCTGAGGACCCGGCAATGAGCGGCACGGTTCCCGGCAACCCATCGACCCTTGGCGCCCTCGCCGGCAGGGCCCTTACCAACCGCTCGTTCATCATCGGCCTGTTCATCACCTTGGTCGTCGCGGCCATGGCGCTCGTCTCGTTCTTCTGGACGCCCTTCGACGTCACCAGGCTGATCGTCGCCGACCGCATGCAGCCGCCTTCCTCCGCCCACTGGTTCGGCACCGACCACTTCGGCCGCGACGTGCTGTCGATGATCATGATCGGCGCGCGCAATTCGATCGCCGTCGCCCTCGTCGCCGTCGGCATCGGCATGGGCGTCGGCGTTCCGCTCGGCTGCTGGGCCGCGGCCCGCGGCGGCTGGATCGACGAGGCGCTGATGCGCTTCAACGACCTCATCTTTGCCTTCCCTGCCCTTTTGTCTGCGATCATGATCACGGCTGTCTTCGGCCCCAGCGCCATCAACGCCATCATCGCCATCGGCATCTTCAACATCCCGGTTTTTGCCCGCGTCGCCCGCGCCGGTGCGCTCTCGATCTGGCCTCGCGAGTACATTCTTGCCGCCCGTGCTGCCGGCAAGGGCAAGGCGCGCATCACCGTCGAGCACATCATTCCCAACATCGCCAATCTGCTGCTGGTCCAGGGCACCATCCAGTTCGCGCTCGGCATCCTTGCCGAGGCCGCCCTGTCCTATGTCGGGCTCGGCACGCAGCCACCGATGCCGAGTTGGGGCCGCATGCTGTTCGACGCCCAGACGGTGATGATCGTGGCGCCTTGGCTCGCCCTGTTCCCCGGCTGCGCCATCCTGCTTACCGTTCTCGGGCTCAACCTGCTCGGCGACGGCATTTCCGACATATTCGATCCGCGCGCGAGGCGCCGGCCATGAGCCTGCTCGAGATCGAAAAACTGTCGCTGAAGATCGGCAGCCAGTCAGTGCTGAAGGACATCGACCTGTCCATTGCCCCCGGCGAGGTACTGGGGCTCGTCGGGGAATCCGGTTCGGGCAAGTCGATGACGGCGCTTGCCGTCATGCGGCTCACGCCCGACTATGCCCAGATGAAGGGGCGCATCACCTTCAACGGCATCGACATCCTCGGCGCGACCGAACCTCAGATGTGCGCCCTACGCGGCGATGACATCGGCATGGTGTTCCAGGAGCCGATGACCGCGCTCAACCCGGTCAAGACCATCGGCGAACAGGTCGCCGAAGGTATCCGCTGGCACACCAGGGCCAGCCGCGCCGAGGCTGAAGAGCGCGCCAGGAAAATCCTCGACCGCGTCGGCCTGCCCGAGCAGAAATTTGCGTTGTCGCGCTATCCGCACGAACTGTCCGGCGGCCAGCGTCAGCGCGTGGCGATCGCGATTGCCTGCGCGCTGAAGCCGAAGCTGCTGATCGCCGACGAGCCGACGACCGCGCTCGACGTGGTTTTGCAAGCCCAGATCCTCGATCTGCTCAAGGAATTGGTCAGCGAAAGCAAGATGAGCCTGCTGTTCATCTCGCACGACCTTGCGGTTGTCACCGAGATGGCCGACCGGATCACCATCCTGCGCCAGGGCGCGGTAATGGAAAGTGGCGACACCGCCCGAACGCTTTCGGAGGCCACTCATCCCTACACGCGCCAACTCGCTCTTGCTTCCACCCATGTTCCGGCTCGGGTCAGGCCGCATGGGGACGAGACCGGCACTGAAAACCTGCTCGACGTCGCAAATGTGACGCGCGACTATCCCGGCACGCGCCGGTCGCTGTTTTCAAGGTCGGAACCGGTACGCGCGGTGGACAATGTCTCGCTGACGATGAAGCCCGGCGCGTCGGTGGCGCTTGTCGGGCGCTCGGGCTGTGGCAAGTCCACCCTTGCCCGCATGATCCTGGCGCTCGACACGCCGACCTCGGGCGCCATCAAGTTTCGCGGCATGGACATCGCCGGGCGCAGCGAGGCGGAACTGCGACGGCCGCGGCGCAACATGCAGGTGGTGTTCCAGGATCCCTACGGTTCCTTCGATCCGCGCCATACCGTCGAACGGCTGGTCGCCGAGCCCCTGCACCTTCTGGAACGTCGTCCCGACCGCAAGGAGCGCCGCGACATGGTGGCCCGCGCGCTGCACGAGGTCGGCCTCAACCGGTCCGACATGGAGAAATACCCGCACGAATTTTCCGGCGGCCAGCGCCAACGCCTGTCCATCGCGCGCGCCATCATCACCCGGCCGAAGCTGGTCGTCGCCGACGAGCCGGTATCGGCGCTCGACGTATCGATCCGCGCCCAGATCCTCGACCTGTTTGCAGAACTCAACCAGAAGCTCGGCGTCGCCTATCTGTTCATCACCCACGACCTGACGGTGGCCCGCGCCATTACCGACGACGTGTTGGTCATGCATGAGGGCCGGATCGTCGAGCGCGGCAAGACTTCGGATGTGCTCAGCCACCCCGCATCGGAAGCGGCGCAAGCGCTAGTTTCCGCAGCGCCCGATCTGCACAGGGCGATTGCACGGCGCCTGCAAGAACAGGGGTGAGCCGCCGGTTGGCAGGCATTATGTCGCCGGCTTCACCACGTCGACAGGGCTGATGCCAAGCAGATCGAGCGTACGGCGCAAGAGCTTGACCTCGTTTTCCGCCAGGTGGGCGTCAGCCTTGGCGATATCGGCCATGTGCCGTGCCAGTTGCCTGCGCCGCTCGACATCGAGATCGCGGAACATCGCAATCGCCTGCGAGCCGTTGGTCTCGTAGCCGAATTCGTTGAGATACTCGATGACAGCGTCGATGCTCTGTTCGGCGATGCCGAAAGCCTGGGTACAAATCCGGCGAAATGCGACCATCTCGCTGTCGCTGGCTACGCCGTCCGCCAAGATCATGCGGAAAAGCAAAAGCAGTTCGGCCGAAAGCACCGGATCATCGGCGACCTTGCGCACCCCCGGGTCGCCTTCGAACAGCGTACGAATCTGGGTCAGCAATCCCGTCGCCATGCGAATCCCTTCCGTCGAGGCAGTTGCTGTGTCCGATATAGAACAAATGGCGGCGAAAAACACGTGGCCCAACAGCCAAGCTGCGGCTGATTCTGGGCCGCTATTGCGCAAGCGGGTTCGCTGTGGTCGAAGGCGGCTCCCTCCAGGCAGAGCCCGCGCCGATGTTCGAAATAGCCACCGAAACGATCCTGCTCCTGACGGTCGCAGCGTTCATTGCCGGCTTCATCGATTCCATTGCCGGCGGCGGCGGCCTGATCACCATTCCGGCGCTGCTGCTGGCCGGCCTCCCGCCCGTCACGGCGCTCGGCACCAACAAGCTGCAATCGCTGTTCGGATCGGGCTCTGCGACCATCTCCTACGCCGCCAAGGGCCATGTCGACATCCGCAAGCAATTGCCCGCCGCTGCCATGTCCTGCATCGGTTCGATATTCGGCGCATTGCTGGCAACGATACTTCCCGGCGACATCCTGCGCGCTTTCATGCCGGTCCTGCTGGTGGCTATCGCGCTCTACTTCGCCTTCAAGCCGAACATGGGCGACGTCGACCGCACCGAGCGCATGACGCCGTTCCTGTTCGGCGTGACGGTGGTGCCGGCAATCGGTTTCTATGACGGCGTTTTCGGCCCCGGCACCGGCTCGTTCTTCATGCTCGCTTTCGTGTCGCTTGCCGGCTACGGCATACTCAAGGCCACTGCCCACACCAAACTGTTGAATTTCGCCTCCAACATCGGCGGCCTGTTCGCCTTTGCCATTGTCGGTGCCGTGTACTGGAAGATCGGGCTGATGATGGGCGCAGCGCAGTTTCTCGGCGCACGGCTCGGCGCCCACATGGCGATGCGTAGCGGCGCCAAGCTGATCAAGCCACTCCTGGTCTGCACCTGCGTTGCACTCGCCATCCGCCTGCTCATCGACCCAACCAACCCTCTGCGGGTGATGGTAGGATTCTGACCCGTTTTGACCGCCACCTGCCGCTGGAGTACGTTGCTTCGCCTCAGCGGAGCCAGGAGCCATGGCAAACAGCCAAGCGCCGACGAATGCATCGGCGGATCACTCCACCGGGCAGTTCGAGATGGTGCGGCGCACTCCGTCACGATCGCTTGCGGGCGTCGTCACCGATCTCGTCGGCTTTCGCGAACTCGTTCCTGCCTATGTCAGGCAGAGCGAGGCAGCCTCGCTGACGGTGCCGCTTGTCATCAGCTTCGGCGAGCCGTTCGCTATCGGCCTGAGCCGGGCGCCTGGAGACAATGACCGCTATGCCAGCTTTGCCTCGGGTCTTCACGCCGGTCCGGTGGTCATCGATTCCTTTGGCCGGTCGTGCTGCGTCCAGGTCAATTTCACCCCGCTCGGCGCCCGTCGCTTCTTCGGCATCCCGATGCACGAACTCGCCGACCGCATGGTGACGCTCGATGAGGTGCTCGGCCCGGACGGCAATGCACTACGCGAAAGGCTCGGCCAGGAAACGGGCTGGCATCGGCGTCTGGACCTTGTCGAGAGCTACATAGTCGAGCGTTTGGCGATCACGGCTTCGCCAGCGGCCGAGATTGCCTGGGCCATGGCGAAAATCACGTCGAGCGGCGGACGTATCCGCATTGCAGCCATCGCCAGCGAGATCGGATGCAGCCGCAAACATCTGGCAGCGCGATTTGCCGACCAAGTCGGCATCGGCCCGAAGGCGGTCGCACGCATCGTCAGATTTGATCGCACGGCACGCCTGGCGCGCAATGCGGACGAAATCGACTGGGCCGACCTGGCTGTCGAATGCGGCTATGCCGACCAGGCGCATCTGGTGCGCGAATTCCGCGAGCTGTCAGGAACAACACCAACAGCGCTGCTCCAAAAGCTCAACTGAGCCCGGTAACATTTGTTCAATACGGTGGAACTGGTCTTCGCCAGAGTGGGTTGTCGTTCAATCCGCCACGCAGGAGGCGCAAAATGCCCACTCCCGAAGCTCAAAGGATCTTCCCCACTCTCCGCTACAAGGACGCCGCCGGGATGATCGGCTGGCTAAGCGAGGCCTTCGGTTTCGCCGTCCATGCCAGATACATGAGCGGCGAAGACGTCGGCCATGCCGAACTCGCCCTCGGTTCGTCGATGGTCATGATCGGCTCGTCGCGCCCGGACGACTACGGCACCATCGTTGGCGAACCTGGTCAGAACGGCGGCAAGTCCGTCTATGTCGCGACCGAAGACGCCGACGCGGTCTACATCAGGGCAAAGACCGCAGGTGCGGTCATCGTCCAGGAGATGACCAACCGCGACTACGGCAGCCGCGAATTCATCTGCCGCGACCCCGAAGGCAATGTGTGGTGCTTCGGCACCTATTGGCCGAAGGTTGACGTCCGGGTCGAATAGCGCCAGTCAGCGCGCGGCGGCGAAGATGGCATCGCAGTCGAGATGCCGTTCGAGATGTTCGGCAATCTCGTCCAAAGCGCGTTCGACCTCGGCGCGATAGTCGATACCACCGCCCCTGATGCCAAGGCTTTCCAGGAAACGCCCGCGAAAGCCGTCGGCGCCGAACAGGCCATGCAGATAGGTGCCGAACACCTTGCCGTCGGCCGAGGTCGCGCCGTCGTCGACGCCGCTGATGACGGCGGTGGGCCTGACGCAATCGGGACCCGTCGTTCGCCCGAGATGGATTTCGTAACCCGAAAGCGGCTCACCGTAGCGCACCGAATACGCCTCGACATTGCGTACTGTCTTCTCCGGCTCCATCACCGTCTCGACGTCGAGCAGGCCCAGGCCCTGCGCTTCCGTGACACTGCCCTCGATTCCCGAGGGGTCGTACACGACACGGCCCAGCATCTGGTAACCGCCGCAAATGCCGACGACATGGCCGCCACGCCTGTGATGCGCCTCGAGATCGCGATCCCAGCCGTTTTCGCGGAACAGCAGCAGATCGCCGATGGTCGACTTCGAACCGGGTATGACAACCAGTCCGGCATCTTCGGGCAAGCGCTGGCCGGGCGGCACGAACACCACCTCTACCTGCGGCTCGGCGCGCAGCGGGTCGAGGTCGTCGAAATTGGCGATGCGCCCGAGCATCGGCACGGCAACCTTGAGCGCCCGCTTTTCGCCGCCGGCCAACCGTTCGAGGATGACCGAGTCCTCCGACGGCAAGAGTGCCGCCGCCTTGAGCCACGGCACGACGCCGAAACAGCGCCAGCCGGTGAAACCTTCGATCGCCGTGATGCCGTCGTCGAACAGGCTGGCGTCGCCACGGAACTTGTTGATCAGGTAGCCGACGATCATGCGTCGGTCTTCTTCCGGCAGGATGAGATGCGTGCCGGCGACCGATGCGATCACGCCGCCGCGGTCGATGTCGCCGACGAGGATCACCGGCACGTTGGCGCGCGTGGCGAATCCCATATTGGCAATGTCGCGCGGGCGCAGGTTGATCTCGGCAGGCGAGCCGGCACCCTCGACGATGACCAGATCCGCCCCCTCGCCCAGCTTGGCCCACGAATCGAGAACGGCGCCCATCAGCTTCGGCTTCAGTTCCTGATAGTCGCGCGCCTTGGCGTGCCCGAAAACCTTGCCCTGCACCACCACCTGGCTGCCGATATCGCTTTGCGGCTTGAGCAGCACCGGGTTCATGTGGATCGACGGCTTGACCCCGCAGGCGATCGCCTGCAGCCATTGGGCGCGGCCGATCTCGCCGCCGCCCGCCTCGCCCGGAATGTCGGCGACGGCAGCATTGTTGGACATGTTCTGCGGCTTGAACGGCCGGACGCTGAGCCCGCGATTGCGTGCCGCGCGGCACAGGCCGGCAACCAGAACGGTCTTGCCGACATCGGAGCCGGTGCCCTGGAGCATGATCGCCTTGGCCATGGTCAGGCTCGCCCGCGCAGGATGCTGAAAGTGACGGATCCATCCTTCAAAAAAGTCGCCACAAGTGCCCTCGCTGTCGAAATTCCGCACAGCCGCTTCGCGGTATTCGTCGGGTTGCGCGGCGGCATCATTGGTCTAGATTGAACGTCGCGCATAGCCAAAAAACGACAGGGAGGCCGACATGGACGCCGCAATCGATGCGACTGCCGGTCAATTCGAACTCAACGAAGATCAGCTGGCCATCCGCGAAATGGCGGGCAGTTTTGCCGCCGAAAAAGTCGCGCCCTTTGCCCTCGAATGGGACAAGGCCAAGCACTTCCCCGAAGATGTCATCCGCGAGACCGGCCAGCTCGGCTTCGGCGGCCTGTATGTCAAGGAAGATGTCGGCGGCTCGGCCCTCACCCGCCTCGACGCCGTGCTCGTTTTCGAGCAGTTGGCGCATGCCTGCCCGGGCTTTTCATCCTTCATCTCGATCCACAACATGGCGGCGGCGATGATCGACCGGTTCGGCAACGAGGAGCAGCGCCAGCGCTTGCTGCCGAAGCTGACCTCGATGGAATGGCTGGCCAGCTACTGCCTGACCGAGCCGGGCTCCGGTTCGGATGCCGCCGCCCTGAAGACAAAGGCCGTGCGCAGCGGCGGCAATGGCAGCGACTACGTGCTGAACGGCACCAAGCAGTTCATCTCGGGCGCCGGCGACAGCGACGTCTACGTCGCCATGGTGCGCACCGGCGCCGACGGCCCGAAGGGCATCTCGACGCTTGTCGTGCCTAAGGATGCGCCCGGTCTCTCCTTCGGCGCCAACGAACACAAGATGGGCTGGCACATGCAGTCGACGCGCCAGGTGATCTTCGACGACTGCAAGGTTCCGGCGGAAAACCTGCTTTCCGGCGAAGGCGCCGGCTTCGGCATCGCCATGGCCGGTCTCGACGGCGGACGGCTCAACATTGCCGCCTGCTCGGTCGGCGGCGCCCAGTCCGCGCTCGACAAGGCGCTCGCCTATACCGCCGAACGCAAGGCGTTCGGCCAGACCCTCGACCGCTTCCAGGCGCTGCAGTTCCGCCTCGCCGACATGGAGACCGAACTCCAGGCGGCCCGCCTGTTCCTCTACGCTGCCGCGTCGAAGCTAGACCGCAAGGCGCATGACGCGTCGAAATGGTCGGCCATGGCCAAGCGGCTCGTCACCGACACGGGCTTCAACATTGCCAACGATGCCCTTCAGCTGCTTGGCGGCTACGGCTACCTGCACGACTACGGCATCGAAAAGCTGGTGCGCGACCTGCGCGTCCACCAGATCCTCGAAGGCACCAACGAGATCATGCGCGTCATCATCGCGCGGCATTTGATTGGGAGATAGGGAATGTGAGTAGCGAATAGATCGCTAACCCGCGCCGCCTTCCCTATTCGCTACTCACTACTCGCCATTCGCTGCTTGGAAGGAACCACTCTATGACCACAGTCGCTTTCATCGGCTTGGGCAACATGGGCAATCCCATGGCCGCCAACCTCGTCAAGGCCGGACACGCCGTCCATGGCTTCGACCTGATGCCGGAGCACCTTGAAACCGCGCGCGGCAACGGCGTCACCGTCATGGCCAATGCGGTCGCGGCCGCCAAGGACGCCGATGTGGTGATCACCATGCTGCCGGCCGGCAAGCATGTGCTGTCGGTCTACGAAGACATCGCGCCCAAACTGAAGAAGGGCGCGCTGCTCATCGATTCCTCGACCATCGATGTCGATTCCGCGCGCAAGGCCCATGCGATTGCAGCCAGGCACGACCTGCTCTCGGTCGATGCGCCCGTATCCGGCGGCACCGGCGGTGCGGCTGCCGGCACGCTGACTTTCATGGCCGGCGGCGCGCAAGCCGCCTTCGATAAGGCCGAACCGGTGCTCAAGCCGATGGCCGGGCGTATCGTCCATTGCGGCGACGCCGGTGCGGGACAAGCGGCCAAGATCTGCAACAACATGATCCTCGGCATCTCGATGATCGGTGTCGCCGAGGCGTTCGTGCTCGCCGAAAAGCTCGGTCTGTCCCACCAGGCACTGTTCGACGTCGCATCGACGTCGTCCGGCCAGTGCTGGTCGCTGACATCCTATTGCCCGGTACCGGGTCCGGTGCCCAACTCGCCGGCCAATCGCGACTACCAGCCGGGCTTTGCCGCAGCCCTGATGCTCAAGGATCTCAAATTGTCGCAGGAAGCCGCCCAGCAGGCTGGCGCCGTGACACCGCTTGGTGCCGAAGCAACTCAGCTCTACGCGCTCTTTGCCGCCCTCGGCCATGGCGGCACAGATTTCTCGGGGATCATCAAGTTCCTGCGCGGCGATTCCGCATGATCTGGTCAACCCAGGACAAAAAAGTTCAAAATTTAGGTTTGCTTAAGCTCTCGCTAACCACGCGGTAACGATGTCCGGGTAAAACGGTTTGCAAGGGCGGTCATCGCAGCCGCCCCGGGCTCCGGATCAGGTCTTGCGTACCGGAGCAGTAACCTTCGCTGGGTCAAGCGTCGCGAAGGGCCATGCGTTCAAGTGGCAAAGCCGCGTTCCCGTTTCGGGGCGCGGTTTTTGCGTTCAGCTTCAGCCTACGATTTGGTCGCCAGCCGGCGGAAGTTGGCCCTGACGCGCTTGCTCGCCGGCCCCAGAGCCGCGGCAACCGAACGCTGGGCAGCCACGCCGTTCAGCACCGAAGGCGTGCGCCCTGACAGCACTTCTGGCCAGAACTGCATCGCCGAGTGGAAAAAGGACATCTGCGCAGCGACCATGCCCTCGGCCATGGCGTTCGTTTTCTCGGTGACGGCAGCAAGGCTCTCGCCACGCAGTAACCCACCACTTTGCGCTTCACTCGCCATCATCGGCAGCCGCATGGCCATGACCATTGGCGCCAGCATCAGATTGCCGGCAATGGTCGTGGATTGGCGCGAGGCCCTCGTCAACCGTCTGCTCTTCATGCGATGCGCTCCGGTTTCAAGAACCACGCTGGCCCATCCGACAATCGGCAGGCACAGGCTATTGTGCAGTGCACAACATAAGCACTCACCCTGTCATGAACAAGCCGAAACGGCTCAGCCTCTCTGCGCGAACGGATCGCTCAGTGCAGCCGAGCACCGGCGCGGAAGCGCGAGAAAGCCATTATCCGCATTTTAACTAATATAGATCAATATCCTACCTTGGTGTTCTGCGGTCTCCCAGGAGGAGTGGAATGACTGATCAAATTGATGAGGACGAGTTTCCGAAGTCCACCCTGTTTCAACGCTGCCGATCAATTGCGCGGGCAACTATGTTATTCGCGCCCCCGATCGTCTCGGTGGGATGTGCGATCGTGGTCGGCTACATCACCTACGTAACCAACAACAAAGAGCCACCGGCGGATATCTCGACGCTGGCCATATCGATACTCAAGTCCGGCGATGCTTCACCAGAGATGCGCGCCTGGGCGACTGGCGCCCTCGGAATACGGACCGACATGCCAATATCTGTCGGGTCTATCCGGCAATGAAGGCGAAATAGCCTGCGCCCTCCCCGAAGCTGGAACGAGAAAGGGCGGCCCGACGAACCGCCCTTTCCGAGTTGGGACTGGGTTGCCCCGCGTCAGCGCGAGGCCACCACCGCGGCGATGATGCCCGACGCCACGCTGATCAACAGGAAATCATTGTCGACCTTCACCCAGCGCTGGCCGTAACCGGGGCGCTTGAGGCCATAGCGGTGATAGTCGCGAAGGGCCTGCTTGCGCTGCCAGTCGGGCACGCGCTTGCCCCTTGACCAGTAGTGCCGCTTTGACGGCTTCTTGCGATAATCCTGCCATTTCTGCTGCTGGCTGTAGTGGCTGCCGTGGCGCGGTGCCTCGTAGCGCTGCTGGGCCTGAGCCATCGGGGCTGCGAACATCGACAAGGCGACGGCGGCAAGAACGATGCGTTTCATTTGGGAGGCTCCTTCTCGTTGATAGGTCGAGAAGTAGCGGCCGCCAGCTGAACCCAATATGAATGCCATCATTACATATATGTAATGTTTTCAGAAGCTTATTTTCATATTCTAAGAAAACACCTCGGCACAAACGACATGCGAACGAGCATATCGGCCAGCGAGGCGTCGCCGACGTCGCCATGCATTCACTGAGTTTGGCCGGGCAGGCGCATGTCCTGCCCGGTCTTGTGATCAGGCCTTTCTCAGGTCGCGCTCGGCGAGATCGAGCGCCTTGAGAATACGGTCGCAGGCCATGTCGATGGTGGCGCGGGTCCAGATCAGCGGTGGCGACAGGATCATCGAGTCGCCAGTCGCGCGCATCATCATGCCGTTGGCGATGGCATGATCGCGGACGGCGACCGCGGCACTGCCGACCGGCGAAAAGCGCTCCTTGGTCGCCTTGTCCTTGACGATCTCGATGGCACCCATCAGGCCGACCGAACGAACCTCGCCAACCAGGCCGTGACCGGAAATGCGTTCCTTGAGCATCTGGGCGAAATACGGACCCGTGTCCGTCTTGACGCGTTCGACCAGTCCTTCACGTTCGATGATCTCGAGGTTCTTGAGCGCCACGGCACAGGCCACCGGGTGACCGGAATAGGTGTAACCGTGGTAGAACTCGCCGCCCTTGTCGACCAGCGTCGCGGCGATCCGGTCGCCGACCAGCAGCGCCGAAAGCGGCTGATAGCCCGAAGTCAGCGCCTTGGCAGTGGTGATGGTGTCCGCTTCGATACCGAAAGTCTGGGCAGCGAACCACTCGCCGGTGCGGCCATAGCCGGTGATGACCTCGTCGAGCATCAACAGCACGTCGTACTTACGGCAGATGCGCTGGACCTCCGGCCAATAGCTGGCCGGCGGGATCTTGACGCCGCCGGCGCCCATGATCGGCTCGCCGATGAAGGCCGCGACGTTTTCGGCGCCAGCCTCCAGGATTGCATCCTCTACCGACTTGGCGGCACGCAGGCCGAAATCGTGGTCGCTTTCGCCCGGCAGGGCCAACTCGTAGGCATAGGGCATCATCACATGCACGATGTTCGGCACAGCGCCGCCGAGCTGCTGGTGCATTCCGTCCATCCCGCCCAGCGAGGTGCCGGCAACCGTCGAACCGTGATAGGCCATCTTGCGCGAGATGATGCGGTTCTTCTCGGGCTTGCCCTCGATCGCCCAGTAGTGGCGGACCAGCCGCAGCGCGGTGTCGTTGGATTCGGAGCCCGACGAGCCATAGAACACCTGGTTGATGTTCTTTGGCGCCAGTTCCGCGAGTTTCTTGGACAGCAGCACCGGCGTCGGCGTCGAGCACTTGAAGAAGGAGTTGTAGTAGGGCAGCTCCTTCATCTGCTCATAGGCTGCCTCGGCCAGTTCGGTGCGGCCGTAGCCGACATTGACGCACCACAGGCCGGCCATGCCGTCGAGCAGTTCCGTCCCTTCCGAATCGTAGATGAACGGCCCTTCGGCGCGGGTGATCATGCGCGAGCCGATGTCGCGCAGTTCCTTGTGGTCGGTGAACGGATGCAGATGGTGCGCGGCATCGATCTGCTGAAGCTGCTTCAGCGAATAGTTCTGATAGGTCATGGGCTTGTGCCTTCCTCTTGAATCAATTCGGCAACTGCCGGGGCGGATTCAGAGGCCAAGCGGCGGCGAATAGCCAATGCGCGCGCAAAGGCGCAGGAGCTCCGTATGCCGGGTCCGCGGCGACGGCTTCGATGCTGCCTCCCGCAGCGGAATATGGGCGTTGAGAGCGCACATGGTGGACACTCTAACCCGGCACTCTGCAAATCGACAAGCGCCGGAAAATCCGCAACCGGTGAAAAGGTTTCGGGAATACAGCGCCCTGGAAAGGCGTTGTCTGCGTGTGTAGCCGGCATGTCGGCTGAACTCCTGGGAGCGATCATCATGAAGACAATTTCCACAGCACTCGCCGTTCTGTTCCTGACCGGCGTGGCCGCCTTCGCCGCCGAGCCCGCCAAGGTCGCGGAAGGCGCCGGTGGCAAGATGTACACCGACGCAAACGGCATGACGCTCTACACCTATGACAAGGACAGCGCCGGCAAATCGGCCTGCAATGGCGACTGCGCGGTCAACTGGCCGCCGCTGATGGCTGCGGCCGACGCCAAGGACGAAGGCGAGTGGACGGTTGTCGCCCGCGACGACGGTTCGAAGATGTGGGCCTATGAGGGCAAGCCACTCTATACGTTCGTCCAGGACAAGAAGGCAGGCGACGTAAGCGGCGACGGCAAGGGCGGCGTCTGGCACGTCGCCAAGGCCGACTGACCATTTCCGGCGCGACGGTGCCTGTCGCCGTCGCGCATCTTGCCCGCAGCCCTCACTAGCCCGCAGTCCGCTTGCGCAGCACCATGCGATAGAAGGCGAAGGCAAGCAGGATGACGTTCAAGCTGGCCAGCACGACCGGCAGCCCGATCGGCCCGGCCGCCTGCATCACCAGCCCCGAACTTGGCGGCCCGACGATGCCGCCCAGCCCCCACATGAGCGCAAAGGCGGCATTGCCGGCGATCAGCGCGCTGCCGTTGAAGCGACTGCCGAGCTCGACCAGCGCCATGGTGTAGACGCCGTAGCCGACCGCCCCCATCACCACCAGCACCAGCCAGATGAGCCGCGTCTCGATCAGCATCGGCAACAGCACCGCGCAGGCAGCCGTGGCCCCGGCACAGAACAAAATCATGGTGCGGCCGCCCACACGCTCCGCCAAGAGGCCGAGCGGGATCTGCAACAGGATATTTCCCATCGACAGTGCCGTCAGCATTGCCGCGAGCACCGCTTCAGGCAGGCCGTGGCTCGCGCCGAAGATCGGCAGCAGCGAATAGGTGCTCTGCTGGTTGGCCGCCGACACCAGCACGGCAAACAGCAGTGCCGGCGCTAGCGCGGCAAACCCCATCACCCCGCCGACCGATTGGCCATCCTCCTCGAAGCCCGAAAGATTTGACATCATGCGCAGGATGATCGCGCAGGCGATGAAACCCACGATCGCCACGGCGAAGGGCGTCCAGCCCGAGGTGCCGACGATGGTCAGCACCAGCGGCCCGGTGGCATAGCCCATCCCCATCAGGGTGTTGAACACCCCCATCACCCGCCCGCGACGCGACGGCGGAGCCATCGACAGCGCCCAGACCTCGCCGAGAATGTAGAGCGGGTTGATGACGACGCCGATCATGAAGCGGACGACGAACCAGGCGACCCAGTCCTGCAGGTAGCCGATGAGCAGGAAACAAAGAGCACCGGCGAGAGAGCATGCGATGGCGAGGTTTCGTGCCCCGACCAGGCGCACGGCCGCCGGCACGAAGGCCGCTGACGCGATCAGGCCCAGCGGCATCATCGCAGCCGACAGCCCGATCATCGCCGGTGACATGCCCTGCTTCTGCATCAGCAGCGAAAACAGCGGGTAGCTCAGCCCTTGCGCCGCGCCGAACATTGCCAATGCGGCGGTAACGCCGCCCAGTGCCGCCCAATTCAATGGCGCTTCGGCTGCGGTGGAGGTCGAAGTTGTCAAAACAGATCACCAGGAGAATCGAATGGCCGCGATCCTATCGACGAACCGCCACATGCGGGTTGCATCACCACATCGGAGAACGTCGGTCCAGTCCCATCGGCGATGTCGTTTCCCTCGCGCTATTGGTCGCCGCCTCCGCAATAAGGCTTTCCGGCCCAGTCCATTATGCCCCGCGATACTGAAGCTTGCCCGTGAGGACTCCATGACCGTCGCCCTGCAAACAGCCGAACCGGCTCCTGCCTCCGATCGCGCTCGTCGTGGTGGCCGTGCCGGCAAGCGCGCCGGCGGTTCCCAGGCCTTCGAGCAGCCGCCGTTCCGCCAGCTCAAGATACCCTTCACACCGACCAAGCTGATCTCCGACGACGAGCTGGAATCGATCCATCTCGCTTCGCTGCGGGTGCTGAAGGAAATCGGCGTCGATGTTCTGCACGACGAGGCGCGCCGCATCATGAAGGCGCATGGCGCCGACGTGCGTGACGGCTCCGAGCGCGTCCGCTTCGATTCCGACATGATCCTCGAGCTGATCTCGCATGCGCCGGCCGAGTTCACGCTGCACGCCCGCAACCCGGCCCACAATGTGCGCTTTGGCGGCAACAATCTTGTGCTGTCGCAGATGGCGTCGGCGCCCAACTGTTCCGATCTCGACCGTGGTCGCCGCCCCGGCAACCAGGCCGACTTCCGCAACTTCCTCAAGCTCGCCCAGATGCACAACATCCTGCAGACAACCGGGGGCTATCCGGTCGAGCCGGTGGACATCCATCCCTCGGTGCGCCATCTCGAGTGCATCCGCGATCTGGCGACGCTGACCGACAAGGTGTTCCACATCTATTCGCTCGGCAAGGAGCGCAATGTCGACGGCATCGAGATCACCCGGATCGCCCGCGGCATCTCACGCGAACAGATGATGGAAGAGCCCTCGGTCTACACCATCATCAACACCAACTCGCCGCTGAAGCTCGACGTGCCGATGATGGAAGGCATCATCCAAATGTCGTCGATGGGCCAGGTGGTAATCGTCACCCCCTTCACCCTGTCGGGCGCCATGGCGCCCGTGACCATAGCCGGAGCGCTGGTGCAGCAGAACGCCGAGGCGCTGTCGGGTCTCGCCTTCACCCAGATGGTCCGCAAGGGCGCGCCCGTCGGCTATGGCGGCTTCACCTCCAACGTCGACATGAAATCCGGCGCGCCCGCCTTCGGCACGCCCGAATACATGAAGGCACAGCTTGTCGGCGGCCAGCTGGCCCGCCGTTACAACATCCCCTACCGCACGTCCAACGTATGCGCCGCCAACGCGGTCGATGCGCAGGCTGCCTATGAAAGCGTCTTTTCGCTGTGGGGCGCGATCCAGAGCGGCGCCAATTTCATGCTGCATGGGGCCGGATGGCTGGAGGGCGGGCTGCGCTGCTCCTACGAAAAGATGATCCTCGACATCGACCTGTTGCAGATGGTGGCCGAATTCCTGACACCGCTCGACCTGTCGGAGGATGCGCTCGCCATCGACGCCATTCGTGATGTCGGCCCCGGCGGCCACTTCTTCGGCACCCAGCACACCCAGGACCGCTACAAGACCGCCTTCTACTCGCCAATCATTTCCGACTGGCGCAATTTCGAGACCTGGGCCGAGGCAGGCAGCCCAACGGCTGTGGAGCGGGCAAACCGCGTCTGGAAGGAGCGCCTGGCCTCCTACGAGGAGCCCTGGATGGACCCAGCCATCCGCGAAGAACTCAACGCTTTTGTCGACAAACGCAGGGCCGAAGGCGGCGCACCGACCGATTTTTGAGGAAAGTCTCGATGCACAAGCGCGAAATCAACTCGACCGATGCACCGGCCGTCGTCACCGGATACGCGCAAGCGATCGAGGTGACCAATCACTCCCGGACGCTGTTCATCAGCGGCCAGATTCCGGTGGCCAAGGACGGAACTGTCCCCACCGATTTCGAAAGCCAGTGCCGGCTGGCGTGGAGCAATGTCGAGGCCCAGCTGCATGCTGCCGGCATGAACCTCGACAATCTGGTCAAGGTGACGATCTTCCTGTCTGACCGCGCCTACAGCCTCGACAACCGGCGCATTCGCAACGAGGTGATCGGCGAGCGCAAGATCGCGCTGACCGTCATCATCACGGGCATCTTCGACGAATCCTGGCTGTTGGAGATCGAGGCCGTCGGCGCCGCCTGATCCATCGCCACTTCCTGATTCATCTTACGCACAATCGGACATAACCATATGAAATCCCATGTGAAAGCAGTTGTCATCGGCGGCGGCGTGGTGGGCTGCTCGGTGCTTTACCATCTCGCCCGCGCCGGCTGGACCGACGTCATGCTGATCGAGCGTTCGGAGCTTACGTCGGGTTCGTCCTGGCATGCCGCCGGCGGCTTCCACACGCTCAACGGCGATCCCAACGTCGCCAAGCTGCAGGCCTATACGGTGCAGCTCTACAAGGAACTGGAGGAGATTTCCGGACAGTCCTGCTCGTTGCACCTGACCGGCGGCGTCATGCTGGCCGACAGCCCCGAGCGCATGGACTTCCTGCGCCTCGCCCATGCCAAGGGCCGCTATCTCGGCATGGACACCGAGCTGATCACCCCGTCCGAAGCCAAGAAGATGTTCCCGCTGATGGACGAAAAGCACTTCGTCGGCGCCATGTGGGATCCTGTCGAGGGCCATCTCGACCCATCGGGCACGACCCATGCCTACGCCAAGGCGGCGAAGAAACTCGGCGCCGAGATCGTGCTACGCAACCCGGTCAAGGAACTGACGCAGGAGCCCGACGGCACCTGGAACGTCGTTACCGAGCAGGGCACGGTGAAAGCTGAGCACGTCGTCAACTGCGGCGGCCTGTGGGCGCGCGAGGTCGGCCGCATGGTCGGCGTCGAGCTGCCGGTGCTCGCCATGGAGCACATGTACCTGCTGACCGAGCCGATGCCCGAGGTCGAGGCGTTCAACAAGGAAACCGGCCGCGAGATGATCGGCGTGCTCGATTTCAAGGGCGAGATCTACACCCGCCAGGAGCGCAACGGCATCCTGCTCGGCACCTACGAGAAGGCCTGCAAGCCGTGGTCGCCGGTCAACACGCCATGGGATTTCGGCCACGAACTGCTTGCGCCCGACCTGGACCGTATCGCGCCCTCGCTTGAGATAGGCTTCCAGCATTTCCCCGGCATCGCCAACGCCGGCATCAAGCAGGTCATCAACGGCCCCTTCACCTTCGCCCCCGACGGAAACCCGCTCGTCGGCCCGGTTCAGGGGCTGACCAATTTCTGGGTCGCCTGCGGCGTCATGGCCGGCTTCAGCCAGGGCGGCGGCGTCGGTCTCGCGCTGTCGAACTGGATGGTCGATGGCGATCCGGGCTTCGACGTCTGGGGCATGGATGTCGCGCGCTGGGGCGAATGGGCAAGCCTGCGCTACACCAACGCCAAGGTACGCGAGAACTATTCGCGCCGCTTCTCGATTCGCTTCCCCAATGAAGAGCTCCCGGCCGCCAGGCCGGCACAGACGACTCCGCTCTACGACACCATGGTGGCCAACAACGCCGTGATGGGCGACAGCTGGGGCCTGGAGACGCCGCTGTGGTTCGCGCCGAAGGGCAAAGAACCCAAGGACATCGTCTCGTTCCACCGCTCCAACGACTTCGAGCATATCGGCAACGAAGTGCGGGCGACGCGCGACCGCGTCGGCGTGACCGAAATCGCCAACTTCGCGAAGTACGAGGTGTCAGGCCCGGCGGCCGAGGATTTCCTCAACCGGCTGATGACCAACCGCATGCCGAAGAAGGGCCGCATCGTGCTGACGCCGATGCTGAACGAGTTGGGCAGGCTGATCGGCGACTTCACCATCGCCAAGACGGGCGACGACAAGTTCATGATCTGGGGCTCGTCGGCCGCACAGAAGTACCACTTGCGCTGGTTCGAAAAGCACTTGCCCAAGGACGGTTCGGTGCGCATCCACCGTTTCGACCAGACGCTCGTCGGCCTTTCCATAGCCGGTCCCAGGTCGCAGGAGCTGCTGGCCAAGCTGGTCGACGTCGACGTCTCCAGCAAGGCCTTCCGCTTCATGGACTTCCGCGAGATGGCCGTCGGCGGCGCGCCCTGCATGGTCAACCGCATCACCTACACCGGCGATCTCGGCTATGAGATCTGGATGGCACCCGCCTACCAGCGCCTGGTCTACGAGGCGATCAAGGACGCCGGCGAGGAGTTCGGCATCGTCGACTTCGGCATGCGCGCGCTTCTGTCGATGCGCCTCGAAAAGAACTTTCCGACCTGGTTCCGTGAGCTTCGCCCGATCTACGGCCCGTTCGAAGGTTCGATGGAGCGCTTCATCAAGCTCGAGAAGAACGACTTCATCGGTCGCGAGGCAGCCGCCAAGGAGCACGCCGAAGGGCCGAAACTTCGCCGCGTTTCCTTTTATGTCGACGCCCACGATGCCGATGTGATGGGCGACGAGCCAATCTGGGCCAAGGTCGGCGCCAAGGATTTCGGCACCGTCGAGAAGCCGCATGGCTACGGCGCGCCGCGCTTCGACGAAACCGGCAAGGAAGTACGCGGCTCGGACGCCGCCACCGGCGCCTCCGCCGTGCGCGGCATCGTCGACGGCGAATGGCGCGTCGTCGGCTGGGTCACGTCGGGTGGCTATGCCCACTATGTCCAGAAGTCGATGGCTCAGGGCTATGTGCCGGCAGCACTTGCCGAAAACGAGGCGGAAGGCCTGTTCGAGATCGAAATCCTCGGCCACCGCCGCCCTGCCCGCATCAATGTCGAACCGCCCTTTGATCCCTCGGGCGACAAGATGCGGGGTTAGGTTTCGCTCCAAGCAAGAGACTGGGACCGCAAATGCTCTACGTTGCCCCCCTTTGTCCTGCCGGACATCTCCCCCTCAAGGGTAGAGATTGGCTGTCACAACGGCCTCGCCCAATCTCTACCCTTCCCACACAAGCGCCAAGGTCTCCGCGGCTGATCTCCCCCCTTGAGGGGGAGATGTCCTGCAGGACAGAGGGGGGCGCGAAGAAACGTCAACCTCGGCCATCTGCAGGTCGCCGCTGATGGACACCCCAGCAAAAGGCAGCTTCGGCCGCCACCGCAAGATCATGCCGTTCGAGCCCGGCTCGGGCTCGACGGAAGAGTTGCGCGACCAGGCCCGCACCAAGGCAGCGGGCCTGAACAGCCATGTGCTTGGCTACGGCGCTGTCGCGGAAGCCGAATGGGCGGCAGCCGGCATCGCGGCACCCGACCTGCCGGCCATGCGCAAGTACCGGCTCGAGCGCCTCCGCGCCGAACTCAAGCGGCGCGGCTACGCTGGCGCCCTGCTCTACGATCCGGTCAACATCCGCTATGCCACCGACAGCACCAACATGCAGCTGTGGGTCGCGCACAATCCGACCCGCCACTGTTTCGTGGCGGCCGAAGGACCGGTGGTCCTGTTCGACTATTTTTCCTGCGAGCACCTGTCCGATCACTCCGGCGTCGTCGACGAGGTCCGCCCGGCCGTGTCGTGGATGTACCTCTACGCCGGCGAACTGACCGAGATGAAGGTCGGACGCTGGGCGCAGGGCATCGCCGATATCGTTCGCGAACATGGTGGCGGCAACAGCCGCATCGCTGTCGACCATCTCGACCATGAGGGCGTCGACGCACTTGCCCGGCTGGGCATATCGGTCGGCAATGGCGAGGCGGTGATGGAGAGCGCGCGCCTGATCAAGTCGCCCGACGAAATCCTGTGCATGCGCCGCTCGATCGTCGCCTGCGAGGCAGCGATGGCCGAGATGCAAGCCGCGCTCCGCCCCGGCATTTCAGAAAATGAGCTCTGGGCCGAACTGCACCGCGGCAACATCGCCCGCGGTGGCGAATGGATCGAGACCCGGCTCTTGTCGTCGGGCCCGCGCACCAATCCCTGGTTCCAGGAGTGTTCGTCGCGCATTGTCGAGGCAGGCGATCTCATCGCTTTCGACACAGACCTGATCGGTCCCTATGGCTTCTGCGCCGACCTGTCGCGCACCTGGCTGTGTGGCGATGGGCAGCCCACGAACGAGCAGCGCGACCTCTACAGGATCGCCGCCGACCAGATCGCCCACAACACCGCGCTCCTGAAGCCCGGCGTCGGCTTCCGCGAACTGGTTGAACGTGCAGCCGTACCGCCGGCAGACTGTTTCCCGGCGCGCTACGGCGTGCTGTTCCATGGCGTCGGACTGGCCGACGAGTATCCAACCCTGCCTCACGCCTCGGACTGGACGGCGGATACGCCCGACGGCGTGCTGGAACCGGGAATGGTGATCTGCGTCGAAAGCTACATCGGCCGCCTTGGTGGACACGAGGGCGTCAAGATCGAGGAGCAGATCCTGATCACCGAGAGTGGATACGAGCAGCTTTCGAGCTATCCGCTCGATCAGCGGCTGCTCGCAGGCTGAGCTAACCGCGTGCTGCCACAATCTGTCCGAGCAGCATGGCCACGCCCTCCGGCGTCGATCTCGAGGTGATGAACGGCAGGCCCTTGCGCTTGGCGGTCCAGCCGAGGACCATCACGTCCCCTGCTGCCGGCTCGAAGCGCTGTGCCAGGGCCCAGCTCTGGCAGTCGATGGCCGCGACATCTGCCCGGCCTTCGGCGACCGCGACGATCGAGTTGCGATGCCCGCCGCTTTCGATCCGATCGGAGAAGATCCGCAAGCCTTCGCCCAAACCGGCCAGATCGCGTGAAATGCCGATGAAACCCGACATGGAGTCGTGGCTGTTGAAGGCAAAGCGCTTGTCGCGGATCAGGTCGAGAGGGATGAGCGGCACATCGCCATCGGGCGCATGCGCATGGTCGGCTGTCACCGATCCGCGCCGCACGACGATGGCGCTGGAATAGAGTTCGCCGCGTCCGCCTTCGATGCCGTCATAATTCGGCTGGCCGATCACCCGCACCGCTGAATCGAGGCCTGTGGTTTCCATCGGCCCCCAGCAGGTTTGGCCAAACAGCAACTTCGGATGCCGCCACAGCGTCGGCAGGTCGAGTTCTTCAGGCGGCAGCGTGACCGGATCGGGCGCGATGGTATCACCCTCGGCATTGCGAATGCCGCCCGGAACCGGCGGCAGGTCGGCGTTGCGCCGGGCCAGCGTTTCCGGTGCATCGATGCCAAGCTGGCGGATCGCCGTCCGCAACCTGGCCCATTGCGCATCGACCTCGTCGCCCATCTCGGGCCAGTCATACATGGGCAGTGCGGCGATGAAGTCGCTCATTGCATCATTTCAGGCTCGAATGCGGGAATTGGCAAGCTGCAGGAGTGTTATTCCTTCGGCGGCTCGGCAGGCACGGGTGCCGTGCCCAATCCATGGACGCTGCGCGCCCTGACGCGCGGCGCGAACGCCCGGCCCGGCTCCGGCGCCCTGCGCAAGGCCGGATGCACGACCGGCTCCTTGGCACGGAAGGCATAGGCCCGGACCAAGGAAAGGTAATTCGGATAGGCATAACCCTTGTTCATCCTAAGCCATTCTTCGCGGCGGGTGCGGAACAGTTCCGGCAGCTTGTACCAGGCAATGGTCGGGCTCTTGTGATGGACGAAGTGCAGGTTGTTGTTGAGGAACAGCAGCGACAACGGCGAGCGCTCGACGATGATCGTGCGCCCTTCGGGATGCTCCGACCACTGGTGCTCGGCAAAGGTGCGGATCGAGATGATCGACTGGCCGAGCCATACGGGGACCAGCACATAGAGCCACATCGGCACGCCGAAGTTGAATTGCACCACGGGCAAGACAATCGCCAGGCCCGCCGCATGCAGCAGCCATGCCTTGCGGATCACCTTGTCGCCGGCAACGATCTGCTTGGCGTCGTCGATGAAGAAACCGATGCAGGCGAGCAGCGGCCCAAGCACGAAACGTCCGGCCATCGTGTTGTTGATCCTGAGCAGAAGCTTCATCGCCTCCGGCAGGTCGTCATGTTGCCACAGCGCGCGGTAGTAGCTTTCGGGATCGTCGAACGGGTCGGTCAGGCGCTCGTCGGCATGGTGACGCAGATGGATGGTCTTGAACCGGCGGTACGGCCAGACAACGCCGATCGGCAAGGAAACCAGCGCCTCGTTGAGGCGCGCGTTGCGTGTCGGGTGGCCGTGCAGGACTTCGTGCACCAGCGACGACTGCAGTGCCACCGCCAGCGCCATCACCGCAAGGGCCGCGACCGGATAGCTCGGCCAGATCGCGAAGCCGGCGACCAGCCAGGCGCCGTAGCAGGCAGCGATCAGAAACACCGTCGGCCATTCGACCGTGGTGGTCGTGCCGCGCTTGTGTTTCCGCTTTGCCATGCTGATGCCTACTGCCTTGTGAAGCCTGGAACTCGTTGATTCCTGACATAATGTTGTCAGTAATCATGCATCGCTTCAACGCGACAATGCGCACAGAATGTTTACATTGCGCTGCTTAAGCCGCAAATGTTACACTTAGTAAACAAACTGAAAGATGAATCTAATTTCGGCGGCCGGCATTGCCGCTGGGGCAAATTGAATCCGGAGATTGCCAGCCATGGACAAACGCGATCTATCCGGCGTCTTCCGCGACCGCCTCAAGTCGCTGGTCCAGCGCTCCGGCCTCAACCAGTCGGCATTTGCCGCGTCGGTAGGCATAGACCGTTCCGCACTGTCGCAACTGCTTTCAGGAGCGACCATCCGCCTGCCCCGCGCCGAGACGCTGCTGACGATCGCCTCGGCGCACAGGGTGTCGCTGGACTGGCTGCTCGGCCTCAGCCAGGACGAAGGCGTCACCGGCGAGATCCGTGAAAGCCTGGAGATCGAGGAAGCCTCCGGCGGCTTTGAACGCACCTTGATCGCCAAGTGGCACGCCGAAGCGGCCGGCACCAAGATCCGATATGTGCCCGCCGGCATCCCCGACCTGCTGAGAACGGAAGCGTTGGTCGACTACGAGGCCGACATCTCCAACAAGAACCGTGAGGTCCAGGCCGGAGAAACCCAGTACCGGATCGACTACAACCGCCGGCCAGAGACCGACATGGAGGTCTGCATGCCGCGCCACACGCTCGAGATCTTTGCCCGCGGGCTGGGCGTATGGTCCGGCTTCCCCGAGACCGACCGCAAGCAGCAGCTTCGCCACATGGCCGACCTGCTCGACGACCTCTACCCCACGTTCCGCCTGTTTCTCTATGACGGACGCATGCGCTATTCCGTGCCCTATACGATCTTCGGCCATTCCCGGGCGGCGATCTATGTCGGCGACATGTACCTGGTGCTGTATGCGACAGATCCGATCCGCACGCTCACCCGCCATTTTGACAACCTGATCCGCGCGGCCGACATCAACGCGCACGAAACGGCGGCATTCGCCAGGCGGCTCGCGGTCGCGTCTTTTCCCGCCGGTTGGGCCTGACCGGCGCCCTGGTTGAAATTCGCGCTTCGTTGCGGCAGCGTGCAGGCTCATTTCGAGGAGCCCATGCCAGATCAGAATCGTATCGTCGTGCCCGCCCAGTCGGGCCGTTCCATCCGCGTGTCGCGCGGCGACCTTGTCCGCATCATCGACCCCAAGGGCCAGCAGGTGGCGGACCTCTGGGCGTTCACATCAGACATGAAGGACTGGCTGAGCACGTCGAATACCCGCGACATCGGCGAGCGGCTGTTTCCCAAGGTTGGCGAACACTTCTACGGCACGACGGGTGAGCCGTTGCTGACGCTGGTCGAGGACGCATCGCCCGGCCCGCACGACATGCTCTATCCCGCCTGCAACCACCCGCTTTACGTGCGTGCCGGGTTTGCCGATCATCCCAATTGCCAGGACAACCTGCACAAAGCATTGGCCTATGAAGGTATCACCCTGCCCTTCACGCCGGACCCGGTCGACCTGTTCCAGAACTCGCTGCCGCAGCCCGACGGCCGGATCGATGTATTTGCCTCGATCAACCCGCCCGGCGGCAACGTCACCTTGCGCGCCGAGCGCGACCTGCTGCTCGTGGTTACCGCCTGTTCGGTCGACCACTATCCCACCAACGGCGGCATTTGCACGGAGATCGAAGTCGAAGTCACGGCCGCGTGGTAGTGCGGTTTGTCGAACGCAAACGTTGACTGGACATAAAGACTTCTTTATATCGTTATCCACTCTCCCAATATGAAAGTCGCTGCGATGACGACCAATCCGATCGATGCCCTGCTGGCCGAAAAGGGCGTGCTGCTCGCCGATGGCGCGACCGGCACAAACCTGTTCGCCATGGGCCTCGAGGCCGGCGAAGCACCCGAGCTGTGGAACGAGAGCGCGCCCGAGAAGATCGAGACGCTGCATCAAAAGTTCGTCGATGCCGGCGCCGACATCATCCTCACCAACTCCTTCGGTGGAACCCGCCATCGCCTGAAGCTGCACCACGCCCAAGACCGCGTCTTCGAACTCAACAAGCGCGCGGCCGAGATCGCACGTGCCGTCGCCGACAAGGCTGGCCGCAAGGTCATCGTCGCGGGCTCGGTCGGCCCGACCGGCGAGTTGCTGGTACCGCTTGGCGCCCTCACCTATGACCAGGCCGTCGACGCCTTCGCCGAACAGATCGAAGGCCTCAAGGCCGGCGGCGCCGAAGTCGCCTGGATCGAGACGATGTCGGCCCCGGACGAGATCCGTGCTGCCGCCGAGGCGGCCATCCGCGTCGGCCTGCCCTACACCTATACCGGCTCGTTCGACACCGCCGGCCGCACCATGATGGGCCTGCTGCCCAAGGACATCCATGGCGTCGTCGACGGTCTGGCAGAGACGCCGCTTGGCGTTGGCGCCAATTGCGGCGTTGGCGCATCCGACATCCTTGCCTCGCTGCTCGACATGAGCGAGGCCAAGCCGGATGCCACCATCATCGTCAAGGGCAATTGCGGCATCCCGGAATTCCGCGGCACCGAGATCCACTATTCGGGCACGCCGGAACTGATGTCCGACTATGTCCGCCTTGCGGTCGATGGCGGCGCCAGGATCATCGGCGGCTGCTGCGGCACCTCGTTCGAACACCTGGCAGCGATGCGCAAGGCGCTCGACGCCCACAAGAAGGACGTCCGTCCGACCGTAGAAGTCATCGTCGAGCGCATCGGCCCGATGCGCAACAAGCTGGCCGCGCCGAACACTGCCGAGACGAGCGAAGGCCGCCGCGAGCGTCGCCGCCGCGGCTAAAATTCCCTTCGATCGTCAGCTGTTTTCTTCGTAGCGCGCGAGTGCCGACTTGATGTCGGTGCCCGCGCCTTCGACCGCACGCATCAACATCACCGCATCAGACGTGCGCACGTCACCCAGCTTTTCCATGGCGAGCCGAAAGCGCTCATTGTTGAGCGCCGACCATGCCGTGCGGTGGGCGTCGTCGACTTCGCTCATGCGGGCACGCGACGGCTCTTGCATAGCGACTGGCGTCGCCTGCTGAACAGGCTTGGCGGGCACATAGATGTGGCTGTTGGTGGCAGGCAATGCGGCCTGTGCCATGACGTCCGACGCGACGTCGCTATTGCGGTTGGCAGCTTCGGGGCGGGCCGGTGTCGCCAATGGATCGGCGGTGCGAACATTCGAAACCGCACCCGACATCGCACGACCAACAAGCATTCTCAAGCCACCCCTTGCTCACCCGCACCTGTATTAGCCGGCGACCGTTGCGATCGGGTTCCGGCGCAAATTGGCTTTTGACTAAAACTGTTCGAAACGGCCCGCAAATCTGGCCTGTCGACGGGTTTTGCATAAAGAAACTCCCGCCTTTGCGGCGGGAGTTATGACATATCGGGGATTCGCGGGACTCAGAGGTCTTCGAGATCGCGGCGCGCCTTCTTGAGAATCTCGCGCGCCTTCTCGGCCTGTGCCGCCGTCAACGAGCCGCTGCGCAGCCGGCTGAATACGGCGAAGTTCAGCGCCTTGACCTCGTCGCCCAGCGCAACGCCGCTGACCTGCGTCGACGTTTCGTCGATCTGGGCATTGATCTTGGCCAACTCGGCGGCGTTCTCCTCAAGATATGCCTTGCCCTGCTCGGTGATCGAATAGAGCTTCTTGTTGCCGTTGGCGACGGAGACGACGAGGTCGGCCTCTTCCAGCATCTGCAGCATCGGATAGATCGCGCCCGGGCTCGGGCTGTAGGCGCCCTGGAACTTGGCCTCCAGCGCCTTGATGATGTCATAGCCGTGGCGCGGCTCCTCGGCGATCAGGCCTAGCACGACCAGGCGCAGGGCACCGGGATCGAACATGCGCGGGCCGCGGCCGCCGAACGGGCCGCCGCGATGACGACCGAAGGGACCGCCGCGGCCATGGCGGCCACCGCCCCTGCCGCCTTCATTCTGGCCCGACATGGACCATTCTCCGCGGCAACGATGATTGAAATTCGGGTGGTTGAACATGTGAGTACCTCTCCAGGAAGTTTGCTTCATGTCGCCATATCTATTCAAAGATATATCTTTTGCAAGATAGAACGTAATGATTTTTCAGAAACCGACATGGGCGAACGTACGAAAATGGCCAGCGAGGTGCTCGCTCACCGGGTCATCATGAAGTCGATTTTTAAATTATTTTCAGTCGCTTACGGCTCGCGCCTGCTGTTCCGGCGACGACGCCTGCTGCCGAACAGAATTCGGCGCCGATGGCACCTAAGGGCCAACAACCATGTCGCCGAGGACGCTGACGTAGTGCTCTTCCTGCCCTTCCAGCCAGGCATAGGCCAGTTGCCAGTTGGCCGGATCGATCATCACGACCGGATGGTTGGTCAGGTAACAGAGAGCGTATTCGCCGCGCAGACTGACGCCGAGCGCTCGACCCAACCTAGGCTCGAATGCCGAAAGCCGGCTCGCCGTGGTGGCGTAACCCTCGCCGCGTTGCCCCCTGACGAACAGACCGACGCTTCGGTTGGTCAGGTAGAGCGAAACAACAAGGTCGTCGGAGACGTGCCGCCAGCGCGAATAGAGGCTGCCATGGCGTATCCTGGGATCGTTGCGGTGGGCCAGATAGCCATCCCAGAAAACCTTGATCTCGCGCGACGACAGCGACCGCAGGCCGCCATGCGCGATATCCCATTCGTCCAGTTCCCGGTCGGCCATCCGTCGTCTCCCGATGCACCACCTGAGCGTTTCGGGTGGACGCCTAGAGATCACAAAAGAACGGCCGGCGGAAAGCCCCCATTCCGCCGGCCGGCCCACCTGCCCTTGCCTGATGCCTTAAGGCTTGCTGCCCTGGAGCGACGACGCCAGCCGCACCAGCGACAGGAACTCGGCGCGATAGCCATAGGGGTCGGCACCGCGCGCCGCCGAGGCGATCTCGGCGATCCTGTCGAAGCCGAGCTTGTCCGTTGCGTCTTCGTCGCGCAGCTTCTGCCCGAAGGCCGCAACTGCCACCGAGAAGCGCTGGTCTGCACCTGCAGCATCGAAGCTCGAAACCTCGTTCGCCTTGGTCACCGGCGTGGTGATCAGCTTGCTCACGTCGCCGCCGGGCGCCTTGTAGCGTATCTTGACGAAGGCATATTCGTCGGCGTTGACAACGCCGCCACTGCCCGTCGCGGCCTGACCGTAGCGCAGCGGGTCCATCGCCAACGCCGGGCTGTCCTTGGGTGTGATCTCGTAGATCGCCGTGACCGAATGGCCGGAGCCGATTTCGCCCGCATCGACGCGGTCGTTGTTGAAGTCTTCGCGGTTCAACGCCCGGGTCTCGTAGCCGATCAGCCGGTACTCCGCGACCGCGGACGGGTTGAACTCGACCTGGATCTTCACGTCCTTGGCGATCGGGAACAGCGTCGACGATGCATCCTGCACCAGCACCTTCTCGGCCTCGGCCAGCGTGTCGATATAGGCCGCCGTGCCGTTGCCGTTCTGGGCGATGGTCTGCATCATCTGGTCGTTGAGATTGCCTCGGCCGAAGCCGAACACCGACAGGAACACGCCCGACTGGCGCTTCTCCTCGATCAGGCGCTTGAGATCGTCGTCATCGCTCTGGCCGACATTGAAGTCGCCGTCGGTGGCCAGCATCACGCGGTTCACCCCATCCTTGACGAAGGAGCTCTGCGCCAGCCGATAGGCCTCGCGGATGCCCGCCTCGCCGGCCGTCGAGCCGCCTGGCGTCAAAGTGTCAATCGCCTGCAGGATTTTGGCACGCTCCGACGCCTTGGTCGGCTCGAGAACAGTACCTGCATTGCCCGCATAGGTGACGATCGAGACGGTGTCGTCGGGGTTGAGCTTGCCCACCAACAGCCGGAACGCCGAACGCAGCAGCGGCAGCTTGTCCGGCTCGTCCATCGAACCGGACACGTCGATCAGGAACACCAGGTTCGCCTTGCGCTGCTCGGCGAGCTTGACGTCATAGCCCTTGATGGCGACATGCATCAGCTTGGTATGCTGGTTCCACGGCGTCGGCGTGACGCTGACGGTGGTGTTGAACGGCGTTGTCGCCGCATTGGGCCCCTTCCAGTCGTAGGGGAAATAATTGATCATTTCCTCGACACGCACCGTATCGGCCTGCGGCAGCAGGCCTTCCTTCAGCGAGCGGCGAACGAACGAATAGGAAGCGGTGTCGACATCGATCGAGAAGGTCGAAACCGGATCTTCGAGGGCGGAGCGAACCGGATTGGTCTTGAACTCCTGCACGCGGTCGTGGTTTTCCACCTGCGGCGGCATCGGCATATCGGACGGCGCGATCTGGGGCTGTGCCATCAATGTCGGCATGCGGCTGGACGCAACAGCGTCGGCCATCGGCGCGGGCGCGCTGCCGCCGACCGGTTCCGCCTCGTTCATGACGGCCTCTTCGCTCGCCGCTTTCGCCTCAGGCTTCGGCGGCGCCGCTGCAAGGAGTTCGGTCGTGGCCTCACGCCGTTCAGCATCAGCCTTCTTGAGCGTTGATGCGGGTGCCTCTTTCGAGCGCACGACGGGCGCCTGCGCGACCTCCTGGTCGGCGCCGAAATTGAACGGCGATCCCTCCATCAGATAGAACGTGGCGTAGCCGGCGATCGGCAGGGCAACGAGACCGGCCAAGGCCGGCGCTGCAATCAGCTTCTTTTGCATGACGTCTCTCCAGAGCTTTCGTGCTCGTTCGGTGAGACGCTCAGTCTTGGCCGATCCTTGGGTGGCAGTTGGATTTTTTTCCAGGTCGTAGGCAACCATGGCCGCGGCAAGCGCGCGCGCCTTGGCTTCCCCGCTCGGCACAGGCGTCGGAATGTTGCGGAGCATGTCGAGTTCGTTGTCGTCGACCATGGTCACTCTTCCCCGGCCGAGCGCATGAGTTGCTTCAGCCGTTTCTTCGCTTCATGGATGTGCCAGGACACCGTGGTTTCGGCGATTGCCATCGCTTCGGCGGCGGCACCATGTGACAGCCCTTCGCCATAGACCAACAGGACGGCATCTCGTTGCTTGTCGGGCAATTGGCGCACGGCAGCCCACAACCTGTCGGCAGGGTCCTCGGCGGCTGGCTCGATGTCCACCGCCACCAGCGCATGGGTTCCGTAGGCGGCGGTCTTCGCCGTCTCCCGCGCGGACTTGCGTTGCATGTCGCGGGCGGCATTCAGCGTCATGGCGTAAAGCCACGTCGTGAAAGCACTGCCGCCGCGATAGTCGCGAATGGCACGGCCAAGCCGTGCGCAAACTTCCTGTGCGATGTCCTCAGCGTCGGTCCTGCTGCCGCACCAGCGCCAGGCAACGCGATGGACAAAGCCGTAGTGCCTCTCGACGAGTTCGCCGAAAGCTGCCCTGTCGCCGCCGCGCGCTCGTCCGATCAGGTCGCTATCGGAGGCTTCGCTTTCGTCCAGCATCATCGCCATCATTTGCCTGTTGGACGAAAGCTTTGGGGCAATCCTTGGGGTGGCGCGAAAATAATTCTAGGCGGCCTGCCCGGCGGCCCAGCCGGACGACCAGGCCCACTGGAAATTGTAGCCGCCGAGCCAACCGGTGACGTCGACGACCTCGCCGATGAAGAACAGCCCCGGCACGGATTTCACCTGCATCGTTTTCTGGTCGAGGGCGTTGGTGTCAACGCCGCCCAGCGTCACTTCCGCCGTGCGATAGCCTTCCGAGCCGGCCGGCTTGATGCGCCAGGCGTTGACGGCAGCGTCGACCGTCTTGAGCTGCGCATCGTTGAAATCGGCGAGATTGCCGTCAAGACCGGTGCGTTCGGCAATTGCCTGCGCCAGTTTCTTGGGCAGATGGGCCGCAAGCACGGTCTGGACCGCCTGCCGGCCGTTGCTGCGTTTGGCCTCGCGCAGCAGGCCGGCGACATCGGTTCCCGGCAGCATCGAGATCGCAATCTCGTCGCCCTCGCGCCAATAGGACGAAATCTGCAGGATCGACGGCCCGCTGATGCCGCGATGGGTGAAGAGCATGGCTTCGGAAAAGCTGGTCTTGCCGCAACCGACATCCGCATCGACGGCAATGCCGGACAGTGGCGCCAGCTTTTCCAGCGTGTTGGCGTCGAAGGTCAGCGGCACCAATGCCGGCCGCGTCTCGACCACCGGCAAGCCAAATTGCGCCGCAAGCTCATAGCCGAAGCCAGTCGCCCCCATCTTGGGGATCGACTTGCCGCCGCAGGCCACGACAAGCGAACTGCAACCGACGCGGCCGCCGGAAAGAGCCAGTTCGAAGCCGCCAGCAGTCTTGCCAACGTCCTCGACAACGGTCGACAGGCGCAGTTCGACGCCGTTTTCCCGCATTTCCCAGACCAGCATGTCGATGATCTGGCGCGCCGAGCCGTCGCAGAACAGCTGTCCCAGCGTCTTTTCGTGATAGCCGATGCCATGGCGCTCGACCAGCGCAATGAAATTGCGCTGGGTGTAGCGGCTGAGCGCAGAGATGCAGAAGTACGGGTTCTGCGACAGGAAATTCTTCGGGCTGGCGTGGATATTGGTGAAGTTGCAGCGCCCGCCACCCGAAATGCGGATCTTTTCGCCTGGTGCTCGAGCATGGTCGAGGATCAACACCGAGCGGCCACGCTTGCCCGCTTCGAGCGCGCACATCATGCCCGCGGCGCCGGCGCCGATCACCACGACATCAAAGAATTGCATTTCGGACTTTCCAGATCGATCGGCGCGCGACCAAACTGACCGCGAAAGCTGTATCCCGTGCCTGATAGCCGAACCCGCCGGGATGGCAAAGTTGGAAGTTCATGCGGGCGTTGCCTTTGCAGCCAATCGCTAAGGGGTTGGCTGCACGCGGCAACGTTCCAGCGCGGGCTGGATCAGCCCTGCCCCTCGATGCGGACCGTCCTTGCGCGAACATGCAGCGTGCGGCCGGCACCGAGCCCCATCGCGGCAGCGCCGACGCCCAGCGCCACGAACAGAAACGCCGACGCAGAAAAGCTGCCGGTCCACCCGCGGATCAGGCCGACCAGCAACGGCCCGACTGCCGCCAGCACATAGCCGACGCCCTGCGCCATGCCGGAAAGATGTGCCGCGACATGCGAATCCGGCGAGCGCAGCACGATCAGCGTCATCGCCGCCGCGATCAGGCCGCCTTGGCCGATGCCCTGCAGGATCGCCCAGAACAGCACGGTCGACGTCGGTGCGAACAGGATGCCCAGCAGCGCGACTACGGCAGCAATAACGAGCACCACGTTGACGCCGCGCTGGTCTCTCCGCCGCACGGCAAAGGACGGAACGGCAAGGCAGGTGACGACCTGCGCCATCACCGAGACCGAGACGATCGCTCCGGCGGTCGTGGCGTCGAAGCCGCGCTCGCGCAGGATCGGCGCCAGCCAGCCAAAGACGCAGTAGGCGAGAGCCGACTGCAGCCCCATGAACAGCGTGACCTGCCAGGCCAGGCGATCGCGCCACAATCCGACGACGCGATACCCGCTGTGGCTGGACTGCTTGCCGGCGCTGAGCGCCTGCGGTGCCCAGATCGCCAGCACGACCAACGCCGGCACGGCCCAGGCGGCAAGCGCACCCGACCATGAACCGGTGATCAGGCGCTCGATCGGCAGCGTGAGGCCGGCAGCTGCGGCCGAACCGGCACACAAGGCCATGGTATAGAGCCCGGTCATCATTGCGGCCTTGTTGGCGAAGTCGCGTTTCACCAGCCCCGGCAGCAACACATTGCCGATGGCAATGGCACTGCCGGCGAGGAAGGTGGCAAGGAAAAGCAGCGGAACGGAGCCGAACCATCGCAAGCCGGTGCCGAACGCCAACACCGCGAGCGCACCAAGCAGCGTGCGTTCGGCCCCGTAGCGCTGGGCCAATTTGGGCGCAAAGGGCGCAAACAGTCCGAGGCACAATACGGGCAGCGTCGTCAGCAGACTTGCACCGGTCGTCGAAAGTCCGGTTTCCTGCATCACTTCGGGCAACAGGACCGACAGGCTCGAAAACAGCGACCTGAGGTTGAAGGCAATCAGCACGAGGCTGGCACCAAGCACGATCTGGCCTGTGCGGCTGCGCAGGACAGGCGGTTGCGGCTTGGGCAGGCTGTCGATCTCGGCGTCGACAAGCTGGTCATCGAGGCCGTTGATCGTTTCGATCCGCTTGTCATGCGGATCGCCGGGGCGGAAATTCTGGTTCATTGCGCAAGCAGCCTGTCGAGTTCGAGAAGCACCGGTGCGACGAAGGCACGGATGGCAGCGGCTGCCCGTTCCGGGTCGCCTGAGGCAACCGCGTCGACGATGGCCTCGTGCGCGGGACCGTCGGGCTCCGGCAAATCGCCGCCAAGCGTCGCCTGGATGGTCTCGGCGATGGCACCGGTGAAGAAGTCGTAGAGTTCGATCATCGCCGTGTTGCCGGAGGCTTCGACCACGGATTTGTGGAAGGCGATGTCGCGGCGGATGAAGGCCTCGTGCCCGCCATCGGTCGCCGTGCCCCTCGCTTGCAGCAGGCGCCGCATTTTCACGACGTCCGCCGGCGTATGGCGTAGCGCGGCAAGCCGGGCGGCCTCGACGTCCAGAGCCGCCCGTGCCTCCCATTGATCTCGCAGCCCAGCGCGCTTCATGCGACGGAGTGCGGCTGACGGGTCGACGGTCGAGCGAACATAAGTACCGGAGCCCTGTCGCGTCTCCAGGAGACCTTGCGAGACCAGCGCCCTCACCGCCTCGCGCACCGTGCCACGGCTGACCGTCAGCAGTTCAGCAAGTGCAGCCTCATTGGGGATACGGTCACCGACGTTCCAGCGTCCGCCTACGATTTCGCTGCGCAGGCTTTCGCCCGCACTGTCGGTCAGATTGGTCCGGCTGGCTGGCTGCATGGTTGGCGCCTATTCATCAAGTCATCGGATGACTTGATGAATAGGCCGGAAGCCCTTTTGGGTCAATTAGACAACGCTCGGCGGCGCTTGTACCAGGCCGAGCTGCCTCAGAAGCCGCCGAAGCTCTTCATATGAAAGGCCTGGACCTGACTGGGATATCTAAAGGCCAAGCCCTGCGGGCAGGCATTGCGGTCGAGGCAGCCGCCGGTTCGGCACGGTGCGCCCATCGGGCCGCGCACATGCGCGAGGCAAGCTTGATGCGCGAAACCGGCCTCGGAATAGGCATCGACAGGACAGGATTTAAGGCAGGGTTTTCCGATGCATAGATCGCAAAGATGAATCTGTTCGGGAGGCCCCTGCATCTCGATCTCGACATCGAACAGCAAGGCGCCGCGATAGGCATGCCAAAGCCCATATGCGGGATGCATGAGTATCCCGAGCGGCGATGGCTTCAGCCCCTCGGCACGCATCGCCCATTGCTGGAAAGGCAGATAAGGCTTGTCCGACGGCGACGCCGCCCGCGCCCCGAACTCTGCTGCTACCCCGCCGACGATCTCGCGCGACCATGTATCCAGCGGTTCCTCAAGATCTGTTGGCTGCCGTTTGAGCCACCTCTGGAAATGCAGCCACGGCGCAGCGCCCGCCTGTCCCACCAGCAACACCGACCGTGCGGGCCTGCCCGCTGGTCCGGCCGGCGTGGCATCGCCCTCGCCGAAAACAAAACCGCCGCGCGGAATGAGACCATGCTCAGCCAGCGCGGCGGAAATGTCGTCAACCACACGGGGAGACAAGCGTCATCCTTTCTTGCCCGGATCGGAGAACGCGCTCCGCCAGACTTCCTTGTGAATGATGCTGGCGACTTTAGCCCCGCCTGAAACGGGCTCCTTTCACGTGAAGGCGTCGGGCATCGACGCCTTCTTGGCACCGATGAAGTCCTTCAGGCCGTCATCGATGCTTGGGTCGAGATACGGCGCCTCGTAGCTTTCCAGCCAGCGGCGGGCGAGGTCGTTGGCGCGCTGTGGCGCGGTCTTCTGCCCTTCTGCGAGCCACTGTTCGTAGGAATTGTTGTCGGCGATGCTGGAGCGGTAGAACGCCGTCTGGAAATTGGCCTGGGTATGGTCGCAGCCGAGATAGTGGCTGCCGGGGCCGACCTGGCGGATGGCGTCCATCGCCTGGCCGTTTTCCGAGAGGTCGACGCCTTCGGACAATCTCTGCGTCATGCCGAGCTGGTCGATGTCCATCATGAACTTCTCGTAGCAGGAGGCGAGACCGCCTTCGAGCCAGCCGGCCGAGTGCAGCACGAAATTCGTACCTGCGAGGATGGTCGAATTCAGCGTGTTCGCGCTTTCATACGCCGCCTGTGCATCCGGCACCTTGGAGGCGCAAAGCGAGCCGCCGGTACGGAACGGCAGACCGAGACGGCGGGCGAGCTGCGCCGCACCGTAAGACACCAGCGACGGCTCAGGCGTGCCGAAGGTCGGCGCACCCGACTGCATCGAGATCGACGAGGCGAAGGTGCCAAACAGCACCGGTGCGCCCGGACGGATCAGCTGGGTGAAGGATGCGCCGGCCAGCACCTCGGCCAGGACCTGGGTCAGCGTACCGGCAACTGTCACCGGGCTCATCGCGCCGGCCAGGATGAACGGCGTGACGATGCAGGCCTGGTTGTGGCGCGCGTAGACCTTCAGCGCACCCAGCATGGTTTCGTCGAAGACCATCGGCGAATTAGCGTTGATCAGGCTGGTCAGCACCGTGTTGTTTTCGACGAAGTCGTCGCCAAACACGATCTTGGCCATGGCGATTGTGTCTTCCGCACGTTCCGGTGCCGTGACCGAGCCCATGAACGGCTTGTCGGAATATTTGATGTGGCTGTAGATCATGTCGAGGTGGCGCTTGTTCACCGGCACGTCGACCGGCTCGCACACCGTGCCGCCCGAGTGGTGGATCGACGGCGCCATATAGGCGAGCTTCACGAAATTGCGGAAATCCTCGATCGTCGCATAGCGGCGGTTGCCGTCGAGATCGCGGACGAAGGGTGGGCCGTAGACGGGCGCGAAGACGGTGGCGTTGCCGCCGATCTGCACCGAACGCTCCGAATTGCGCGCGTGCTGGGTGTAGACGGACGGAGCGGTCTTCAACAGCGAGCGGCACAGGCCCTTGGGAAAGTGGACGCGCTCGCCCTTGACGTCGCAGCCGGCCTCTTTCCACAGCTGGAGCGCTTCGGCGTCGTCGCGGAACTCAATGCCAATCTCCTCGAGTACCGTGTCGGCGTTCTTCTCGATGAGCGCCAGCCCCTCCTCGTTGAGTACCTCATAAACGTTGATCTGACGCTTGATATAGGTGAGCTGGGTGCCAGGGCCGCCGCCGGAGCGGGCCGCACGCCGGGCCGCTGCCCCACCGCTTGCGCCGCGCCCGCGCCGCGCGTTCGACGCTTCCTGATCGGTCACGAGGTTTTCTGTCATCGCCGTCATCCTTGAAACACGTTTGGCCGCCTGTCGCAGCACCTCGCCGGATCGTAGCCATGCACCCTAGGCGAAACGGCTTGCCAGCGCCAACGCCTGTCGCAAAATCGACAAGCAAGTCGGCAAGTTATCAGTCGCTTTCGTTTTGCAGGAGGTCGCAAATCAGCTATGGATTTGCGGCACTGGCAAGCTACGTATTAGCGCAGTAGCCGCCCGCCGCAATTTGGCGCCGCCCCGAGGGAGCCTCCTGACATGTCCGACGAAGAAATCATCCTGTCCGAGCTTTCCGACGACGAGCTCGTGCAGCAGATGCACGACGATCTCTATGACGGGCTCAAGGAAGAGATCGAGGAAGGCACCAACATCCTGCTCGAACGCGGCTGGGTGCCCTACAAGGTACTCACCGAGGCGCTCGTTGAAGGCATGCGCATCGTCGGCGAGGATTTCCGCGACGGCATCCTGTTCGTTCCCGAGGTGCTGCTTTCGGCAAACGCCATGAAGGCCGGCATGTTCATCCTGCGCCCGCTGCTAGCCGCCACTGGCGCCCCCAAGCAGGGCAAGATGGTCATCGGCACGGTCAAGGGCGACATCCACGACATCGGCAAGAACCTTGTCGGCATGATGATGGAAGGCGCCGGCTTCGACGTCATCGACCTCGGCATCAACAACCCGGTCGAGAACTATCTTAACGCCATCGAGGAACATCAGCCCGACATCATCGGCATGTCGGCGCTTTTGACCACGACCATGCCCTACATGAAAGTCGTCATCGATACGATGAAGGAAAAGGGCATCCGCGACGACTTCGTCGTGCTCGTCGGCGGCGCCCCGCTCAACGAGGAATTCGGCAAGGCCGTCGGTGCCGATGCTTACTGCCGCGACGCGGCGGTGGCCGTCGAGACAGCCAAGGACTACATGAAGCGCAAGCACAATTTGCTCGCTTCCGCCTGATGCAAACAAGGCCGCACCTTGCGGTGCGGCCTCTTCGTGCCGATGTGTAAGATTGATGGGATTCAGTCCCTTATTGGACTGTGTCCTCGATGGCGTTTGCCGTCCCCTTGACGTCCTTGCCGACGCCGCGAATGGTGTTGGCGCAAGAGGCCAGTGCGAGCGCGCAGGCGATGATGGCGATCGGTGCCAGACGTGACAGTTTCATGGACTGGATTCCCTCTCTCTGTAAATTCGCCCTAACGCAACGAAGGCGGCTTCGACTGGTTCCATGGCCACAAAGCAAAAAACGAAACCCGAAATCGAGGACCGGCTGCTGGTCATAGGCTGCGGCATGATTGCGCGCGAGGTGTTGGCGGTCAAGGAGCGGCTGGGGCTCGATCATCTCGAACTGACCTGCCTGCCGGCCGACTTCCATTTTCGCCCCGACCGCATCGCACCCGCCATGGACAAGGCGATCACCGAAGCCAAGGCGGAAGGCTACCGGCACATCTATGTCGGCTACGCCGATTGCGGCACGGGCGGGCTGCTCGACCGGGTCTGCGAAAAGCATAGCGTCGAGCGCATCGTTGGCCCGCACTGCTTTGCCTTCTACCAGGGCGCTGAAGCCTACGCCAAAGTCGGCGACGCCGACATGATGTCGTTCTACATGACCGACTTCCTGTGCCGGCAGTTCGACGCCTTCTTCATCAAGCCGCTCGGGCTCGACCGGCACCCGGAACTGGTGACCGACTACTTCGGCAACTACGAGAAGCTGATCTACCTCGCCCAGACCGATGACCCGGCGCTCGACAAGGTGGCCGAGGACGCAGCCAAGATGCTGGGACTGGTCTACGAGCGGCGCTCTACCGGTTATGGCGACCTGCCCCAGGCTCTTGCCAACGCTGCGTCAGCCGCGGCAGATCATTAAAGCGCCTGATTCCTCCCTTGAGGTTCAGCCACAAGGGGAAGGGTTTTCATGGCTTATCGCAAACTGATGCTCGCTGCCGTCCTGACGGCATCCGCCGGCTTTGCCCATGCTGACGGCGTGGTGCAGAAGCTGATGACGCCTGCCGACAAGGCGCGGCTCGAAAAATACGACGACACCCGGAAAGAGGCATTGCAGGGCGCCAAGACCGGCGCGCCGGCAGATGTGGCCGTGCTCGACCAGATGCTCGCCAAACCGCTGCTGTCCGTTCCCGATTTCGACATGGCCGGCAACTGGCAGTGCCGCACCATCAAGGCCGGTGGCGACGTGCCACTCGTGATCTACGGCTGGTTCAAGTGCAGGGTCAGCGACGATGGCTCGGGCTGGCAGCTGGAAAAGCTGAGCGGCTCGCAGCGCACCAAGGGCCGCTTCTACGATGACGGCGAGAAGCGTTCGATCTATCTCGGCTCGGGCTTTATCGCCGGCGATAGTCCGAAAGCCTATGCCAGCGGCCCGGAAACGGACCAGGTCGGCTATGCTTTCCGCTCGGGCCCGACGGAATGGCGCATCGAGTTTCCGGCGCCGAGATACGAATCCAAGCTGGACATCATCGAATTCCGGCGCTGACATTGCATTCGGGGCGGCGCGGCATCACATGCAGCCTTCCGGTGTCATCAAGGATTAACCTGGCCGTCGCACACTGCGATGGGGATCGGCGCATGAAGATGCTGCCGCAAGTGGGCTGAAGACTGCATGAATAGGCAAAACGACGAATCTGACGCGGGCGAAATCGCTGCTGCGCCGCAGCGGCGTCGCGGACGCAGGCTCTCCGCGATCTTTGCCCAACTCGCCCGCGACGCCAACGGCAACATCTCGATCGGCGACATCAGGGACACATTGGGCAAGCGCAGCTTCGCGCCGCTCCTGGTTCTGTTCGCCGCCTTCAATCTCTTGCCATTGCCGCCAGGCGCTTCGGCCGTGCTTGGCCTGCCCTTGCTGATCGTGGCGGCACAGATGGCCTTTGGCAGCAACCGCGCCTGGCTGCCGAACTTCATCACGCGGCGCTCGCTTTCGGCCGACCAGTTCCGCACCGTCACCGACTGGGTCATTCCCAGGTTGATCCGCCTCGAAGAGGTCGTGCGACCGCGCTACTGGCCGTTCTGGCGCAAGCAGGGCGACCGGGTGATCGGCATCATTGCACTCATTCTGTCGGTGTCGATCACGCTACCGATCCCGCTCGGCAATTGGCTGCCGGCATTTGCCACGGCCCTCCTCGGACTGGCGCTGTCGGAGCGCGACGGCATTCTTTTTGCCGTAGGCAGCGCCGTTGGCGTGGCCTCGCTGGCCGTTGTCGGTGTCGTGGTGGGCGGCGCCGGCTTTGCCACGCATGCCTTCATTGCCTGGCTGGGGTAGCTTTGAATGGGTCGCGGGCCTATCGTCTTCGTCACCGAAGGCGGCGAACATATCTGGGCTATCATCAACAGTTTGACGGACCGCTTCGGGCCATTCACCGTCGTTCTCGAAACGCCCTACGCGAAGCGTGAACTGCTGATCCGCCGGGCCAGGAAGCTCGGCTGGTTCTCCGTCATCGGCCAATTGGGCACGATGGTCCTAATCCGCATCGGAAAAAGGCTCCTCAACGGCAGCATCGAACGCATCATTGCCGAGGAGAAGCTCGAAACCAGGCCGCGTGCCGGTCAGGAAATCGTATCGGTTTCATCTGCCGACGGCCCCGAACTGGCCAAGACGGTACGCCGGCTCGAGCCGGCGGTGGTGTTCCTCGCCGGCTGCAGGCTGCTTTCGGCAAGCACCCTCGCAGGCATCCCCTGCCCGGTCGTCAATTACCATTCCGGCATCAACCCGAAATATCGCGGCATGAATGGCGGATACTGGGCGCTTGCCACGGGCGATCGCGAGAATTTCGGCTCGACCGTGCATCTGGTCGATGCCGGGGTCGACACCGGTGCAGTGCTCTACCAGTCCCGGGGGACACCTGGAAAAGGCGACACCATCGCCAGCTACGCCATGCGCCAAGCCGCGTTCTCCCGCGACATTTGCGCCAAGGCCATCGAAGATGCCTTGAGCGGAACTCTTGCGCCGATCGACACCGGCCTGCCCTCCAGGCAATGGTACCACCCGACCGTCTGGGGCTACCTTTGGACCGGCATCCGCCGCGGCGTCTGGTAGCGCCAAAGCAACTATCCCACCTCTATCTATTACGGCACGACGCCGCGTCGCTTTTGAATGCGCGCGCGTCGTCCCATAACAAGCAGCACCCCCGTGGTTGCGGCAAAGCTCAACGTCACTGAAAGCGAGATCGAAATGGCCGACCTGATCATCGTCTACTGGCGCGACATCCCTGCCCAGGTCATCGTCAAGAAGGGCCGGCAGAACGCCAAGCGCGAATTGCCGCTGCGGTTCACCGAAGCGATCGACATGTGCGCCATGCGCACGGGTGCCGGCGACACCGACGCTTATCTGGCAGAGTGGCGCAAGGCCGATCCGGTTCCGGTCAGCGACGACCTCGAAGCGGAAGCCGACAAGGCGATGGCCGAGATCGATGCGAATTTCACACGCGAGCGGCTGGTCGCTCTCGTCAAGGCAGGCGGCAAGGACGATGGTTGATACCCAGCCGACAGTAACCCAGGCGACTTTGGTCAAGAAGGCCGCGCCCAAGAGCGACTACAAGCCCGCCGATGTGTCGCCACAGCGCCGCGTCCAGCGCAGCTACACGATAAGGCTGTGGTCCATCCGCCATTCGCGCCTGCTCGAATGGTTCTACAGCCGCTTCGCCGACATGTTCCTGCTGCTTCATCCGCTGTGGAAGAAGATCGGCTATGGCCGCGTCGAGGCTCCGATCAAGTTTGTCGAGAAGCGGGTCAAAGGCCTGATGTTCGACTGCCGCATGTGCGGCCAGTGCGTGCTGTCGTCGACCGGCATGTCGTGCCCGATGAACTGCCCCAAGCAACTGCGCAACGGCCCTTGTGGCGGTGTGCGCGCCAACGGCAATTGCGAGGTCGAGCCCGACATGCCCTGCGTCTGGGTCAAGGCCTGGGAAGGTTCGCGCAACATGGTCAAGGGCGACGCCATCCTCAACGTCCAGAAACCGGTCGACCAGTCGCTGCGCGAAACCTCGGCCTGGCTCCGGGTTACGGCGCAAGCGGCAGCCACGCGTGAAACCGCCAGCAAGGAAGTCGCATGAACCCGCCGCGCCCGCGCCAGCCCGACGAGCACCCCGACGGCATCGACCTGCCGCTTGATCGCCTGCCCGGCCATTCGTCGCGTGGCCGCCTGGAGCGCGTACTGCGCCGGGGCGAGTTCGCCGTCACCACCGAGTTGAACCCGCCCGACAGCGCCGACCCCGAAGACGTCTACAACCGTGCCAGGATTTTTGACGGCTGGGTCGACGGCATCAATGCGGTCGACGCGTCGGGTGCCAACTGCCACATGTCGTCGGTCGGCATCTGCGCCCTGCTGACCCGCATGGGCTACGCACCGATCATGCAGATCGCCTGCCGCGACAAGAACCGCATTGCCATACAGGGCGACGTGCTGGGCGCGGCCGCCATGGGCGTCGCCAACATCCTCTGCCTCACCGGCGACGGCGTGCAGGCCGGCGACCAGCCCGGCGCAAAGCCGGTATTCGACCTCGATTCGATGTCGCTGCTCGAAACCGTCCGCATCATGCGCGACAACGGCAAGTTCCTGTCGGGCCGCAAGCTGACGACCCCGCCGCAGCTGTTCCTCGGCGCGGCTGTGAACCCCTTCGCCCCGCCCTATGACTTCAGGCCCGTTCACCTGGGCAAGAAGATCGCCGCGGGCGCGCAATTCGTGCAGAGCCAATATTGCTTCGACGTGCCGATGTTCCGCACCTTCATGCAACAGGTGCGCGATCGCGGCTACGACGAAAAATGTTTCATCCTGGTCGGCGTGGGCCCGCTTGCTTCGGCCAAGACCGCCAAGTGGATTCGATCAAACGTGCCGGGCATCCATATCCCGGACTCGATCATCGCTCGCCTGGAAGGTGCCCAGGACCAGAAGAAGGAAGGCAAGCAGATCTGCATCGACATCATCAACGAGGTGAAGGAGATCGCCGGCGTGTCGGGCATCCATGTGATGGCCTACAGGCAGGAGGAGTATGTTGCCGAGATCGTTGATGAATCGGGTGTGCTGAAGGGCCGCCGGCCGTGGAAACGCGAAGCCCGCGCCGATGACCAACTGGTCGCCGACCGACTTGAGCACCTCCTGCATGACGACGTTACCGAATCACAGGTCGACATGGTGAAGACCGCGCACTGAGACAAGGGCGCGACCGCCGCGCTTGAACGAAAACAGACAACGATATAAAGAAATCTTTATATCCCACGGAGAGGATTCATGACCCGCACCATCGTCGCCTCGGCGACCCGCGAAATCGTCATCGGTTTCGACCAGCCCTTCTGCGTGATCGGCGAACGCATCAACCCGACCGGCCGCAAGAAGCTGGCCGCCGAGATGATCGCCGGCAATTTCGAGACCGTCATCAGGGACGCGCTGGAGCAGGCTGCCTGCGGCGCGACCATGCTCGACATCAACGCCGGTGTCACTTCGGTCAACCCGAACGAGACCGAACCGGGCCTGCTGGTGCAGACGTTGGAGATCGTACAGAACCTCGTTGACCTGCCGCTGGCGATCGACAGCTCGGTATCGGCAGCCATCGAAGCGGCGCTCACAGTCGCCAAGGGCCGCCCGCTGGTCAACTCCGTCACCGGTGAGGAAGAAAAGCTCGAGGCGATCCTGCCGCTGGTCAAGAAATACAACGTGCCCGTCGTTGCCATCTCCAACGACGAGACCGGCATTTCGATGGATCCGGATGTCCGCTTCGCGGTCGCCAAGAAGATCGTCGAGCGTTGCGCCGACTTTGGCATCCCCGCCCATGATGTCGTCGTCGACCCGCTGGTCATGCCGATCGGCGCGCTCGGCGATGCCGGCCGCCAGGTCTTTGCGCTGCTCCGCCGCCTGCGTGAGGAGCTCAAGGTCAACACCACCTGCGGCCTGTCCAACATCTCGTTCGGCCTGCCGCACCGCCATGGCATCAACGCCGCGTTCATTCCGATGGTCATCGGCGCCGGCATGACTTCGGCGATCATGAACCCGGTGCGCCCGCAGGAAATGGAAGCGGTCCGCGGCGCCAATGTGCTCAACGGCACCGACGAGCACTGCACCAACTGGATCAAGACCTACAAGGACTACAAGCCGGCCGAAGGCGGACACGCCGTGGCCGCACCGGTTGCGGTCAATGCGCCAGGCGACGCCGCCGGTGGCCGCCGCCGTGGCGGCCGCGAGGCCCGGATGGCCAGGGGGTAACCAGCCGATCGTGAACAGAAACGCCGCACTTGATCCTGGTCGCGCTCCCACTGCAGGGGAGCCACAGGCCGCGGCGTCTCGGAATTTATCTTCTCCCCGGTTGCGGGGAGAAGATGCCGGCTTGCGGATCGCAGACAGCTCGATCGCCTGGCCGGTGCAGATTGGAGCATTGCCATGAACTCGCCCGCCAACATCACCGATCCGCTGGTGCTCTTCATGCCATCGGGCAAGCGTGGACGGTTTCCGGTGGGAACGCCCATCCTCGATGCCGCACGCCAGCTCGGCGTCTATGTCGAGAGCGTGTGCGGCGGGCGCGCCACCTGCGGCCGCTGCCAGATCGAGGTCCAGGAAGGCAACTTCGCCAAGCACAAGATCGTCTCGTCCAACGACCACATCTCGCCGAAGGGTCCGAAAGAAGAGCGCTACGAGCGCGTGCGCGGCCTGCCCGAGGGGCGTCGCCTGTCCTGCTCGGCCATGATCGTCGGCGACCTCGTCATCGACGTGCCGCAGGACACCGTCATCAACGCCCAGGTCGTGCGCAAGGCCGCCACCGACCGCGTCATCGAACGCAATGCCGCCGTCCAGCTCTGCTATGTCGAGTTGGAAGAGCCCGACATGCACAAGCCGCTCGGCGACCTCGACCGCCTCAAGCTGGCGCTCGAAAAGGACTGGGGCTGGAAAGACCTGCTGGTCGCGCCCCACCTCATCCCCCAGGTCCAGAAGATCCTGCGTACCAAGCTGCCCGACCAGCCGGAAGTCAGCCCGGGCAAATGGGGCGTGACTGCCGTGGTCCACCGCGACATGGATTCGTCGCGGCCTTTCATCATCGGCCTTTTCCCCGGCCTCAAGAACGAGGCCTACGGCATCGCCTGCGATATCGGCTCGACCACCATCGCCATGCACCTGGTGTCGCTGCTGTCAGGCCGCATTGCAGCCTCTTCGGGCACGTCGAACCCGCAGATCCGCTTCGGCGAGGATCTGATGAGCCGCGTCTCCTACGTCATGATGAACCCGGATGGCCGCGAGGCCATGACCAAGGCCGTGCGCGAGGCGGTCAATTCGCTGATCGGCAAGGTCTGTGAAGAGGGCCAAGCCAACCGCGAAGACATCTTCGACTGCGTCTTCGTCGCCAACCCGATCATGCACCACCTGTTCCTCGGCATCGACCCGACCGAACTCGGCCAGGCGCCGTTCGCGCTCGCCGTCTCGGGCGCGCTGCAATTCTGGGCGCATGAAATCGACATCGAGGTCAATCGCGGCGCACGCCTTTACACCTTGCCCTGCATCGCCGGCCATGTCGGCGCCGACGCCGCCGGCGCGACACTCGCCGAAGGACCCTACCGCCAGGACAAGATGATGCTGCTGGTCGATGTCGGCACCAATGCCGAGATCATCCTTGGCAACAGGAACCGGGTCGTTGCCGCATCCTCGCCTACCGGCCCGGCATTCGAAGGCGCCGAAATCTCCTCCGGCCAGCGCGCGGCACCCGGCGCCATCGAGCGCGTGCGCATCGATCCCGAGACGCTGGAACCGAAATACCGCGTCATCGGCACCGACAAGTGGTCCGACGAAGAGGGCTTCGAGGAAGAGTCGTGGACCACCGGCGTCACCGGCATCTGCGGCTCGGCCATCATCGAGGTCGTGGCCGAGATGTACCTGTCCGGTATCATCTCCGAGGACGGCGTCGTCGACGGTACGCTAGCAGCCAAAAGCCCGCGCATCATCCCGAACGGCCGAACCTTCTCCTACCTGCTGCGCGAAGGCCGCCAGGGCGAACCGCGCATCACCGTGACGCAGAACGACATCCGCGCCATTCAATTGGCCAAGGCAGCACTTTATGCCGGCGTGAAGCTGCTGATGGAAAAGCAGGGCATTGAGACCGTCGACACCATCCGTTTCGCCGGCGCCTTCGGGTCCTTCATCGATCCGAAATATGCCATGGTGCTTGGACTGATCCCCGACTGCGTCCTCGACGAGGTCAAGGCAGTCGGCAACGCCGCTGGCACCGGCGCCTTGATGGCGCTGCTCAACCGCGACCATCGCCGCGAGATCGAAAAGGAAGTCGGCCAGATCGAGAAGATCGAGACCGCCCTCGAACCGCATTTCCAGCAGTTGTTCATCAACGCCATGGCCCTGCCCAACAAGGTCGATCCGTTCCCGCGGCTCGCCGAGCAGGTCAAGCTGCCGCCACGCAAGGCGGCCGGTGCGGAGGGCGAGGCCGCGGACGCCTCTCCACGGCGCCGTTCTCGCGAGGAACGCGCGGCTCGCCGGGCCCGCGATTAAGCGAACTGTCATTGCAGTGGCCAGCGGTTTCGGCGGGGATTTGATGCCTCGCCGAAGCGCTTTTATGTTAGCATGCCTGTATCGGGCATGTTTCCATTGCGCAACCATTCCGGCACAATCTTGCGTTGAAACGAAATCGACTCGAAACAAATACGAACTAGTTTCCGCTCGTCAATTGCCGCCTGCGGACGTCCCTGCATCGGCACTCACGATGAAAAGGAGACACCTATGTCGATAATTGGTTCGATAAGTCGCTACGGAGCCGACATCCGAAGGGCGCGGCGGGAAGCAAGATCGCTGCGCCGGCTGAACAGCCTGCCGCCTGAGATCCAGAAGGACATCGGCTGGCCGGCAGGCAGCGATGAGCAGATCAGGGCGCTCCATTCGGCCTTCTTGGCGCGACGTTGAGCCTGTCCGGCATTCCGCTTTGTTTCAGAATCCTCCCATCCTGAAACAGAAATGCGCCTACGCGATATCAAAGTGAAACATAAGCGAACATAAACTTCTGCCCGGTCGGAGGCGTATCAAGTCTCGCGTAGCGCCGCCGACCCGTAGTTCCAGGAGACGCTCCATGTCCATCATCGGTGAGTTCCATCAATTTGGCGCCGTGCTCAGGCATGCCAGTCGCGACGGGCGCGTCGAAAAGATGATGAACGGCCTGCCGCGCGAATTGCAGGTCGAACTCGGCTGGATCGAGGGGCCGTCTCGCCATGGCACGGGCACCGCAGGCCAGCTCCACAAATATGGTCGCGTGGCACTGCTGATGAACAAGCTGCCGCTCGACATCCAGATCGAGCTTGGCTGGCCGGTCGGTCCGCTGGCTTCGATGTCGAACGTGATCGCCTTCGACGGGCGGAAAGCACGTTGCGCGTGACCTTCGCCGAAAAGGTCCACCTGCTGGCCTTCCGCAGTCGCAGCGCCGGCCGGCCTGCCGCGGCCGACCGGCGCTTGCAATGGGCGCTCATGGCGACGCGTCGCGCTGGCTGATCCTCAGAACACCAGGCAAATCGACGGACAGGCACATGCCTCTTTTCGACGACCTCGGCCGCCTCGGTGCCCGCTACAAGCAGGCGCGCAGCGAGCGCAGGACCGCACGCATCATGAATGCGCTGCCGCCCGAGATCCAGCGCGACCTCGACTGGAACCCGCCGCCATCAACGATGGCGAAGGTTTATCGCTGGGCGGTGGTATCGGTCAGGCGCTGAACTTCAAAACTTGCCGGTAAGATTGAAGGTTTCGAATGCCGCGCGGATGTGGTCGGCGGCAGCCTTCACCGGCGCGCTGGCTTCCGGCGCCACGATCATCGCCAGGCTGTAGTTGCCGATCTCCGGCATGCCATCCTTGGGGCCGAGTTCGACGAGTTCATCACCGAGGAAGGATTTCGGCAGCGGCGCAACCGCGAGGTCTGAAAGGATCGCCGCGCGCTGGCCTGCAGTATGCGCGCTCATGTAGGCGACACGGTAGTTGCGTCCCTCGCGGCCCAGCGCCTCCAGCGCCCCTGCCCGCCAGGCACAGCCCTCTTCCCACAGCGACACCGGCAACGGCTCGCGCATATGCGCGCAGCCGCCCTTGGTGCCGGCCCACACGATCGGCTCGGTCAGCAGCACTTCGGCGCCGGAAGCATTGGCCTTGCAGGCGTTGGTGAGCAGCGTGATGTCGAGTGCGCGGTCGTCCATGCGCCGACGCAGATTGCTGCTCTGGTCGATGATGACGTCGACGGCGATCGCAGGATGCGTCTGCGCGAAGCGCTTGAGCACGAATGGCAGCACGCGCTCGCCGAAATCGTCGGGCGATCCCAGCCGCACCACGCCGACGATGTCGGGGATGATGAATTTCGACACCGCCTCGCGATTGATCGCCAGCATGCGACGGGCATAGCCGAGCAGCATCTCGCCATCGGTGGTCAGCGCTACCGAACGGGCGTCGCGGAGGAACACCGAGCGACCGAGAATGTCCTCGAGCTTCTTGATCTGCATCGAAACGGCCGACGGCGTGCGGAACACCGCATTGGCGGCCGTCGTGAAGCTGCCGGTTTCGGCGATCGCCACGAAGGTGCGCAGCACATCGAGGTCGAGCAGTGGCAGAGGATGATTGAGTGGTGCGTTCATGACCGACGTCCTTCAATATTTCTGATCGAACACATCATTTCATTTCGTTTGATTGAACCTCATGTTCGAGCGATAGTCAACTCCATCGAGGCATGGGACATGAGCCCAGCTTCGAGATTGCCCGGAAGAAGAAGCGCAAGAGTGCGCGAGACGGTCAAAAGCAGCGGTGCCCACCGGGCGAGCACCTAAAGCCGGCCTTGAACCGGCCCAAGAGGAAAGGTTACCGCAATGTCCATTCTTTCATCGATCGGTCGTATCGCCAGCGAATTCAACGCAGCCCGCGCCCGCTACCACACCGCACGGTCGGTCCGCTCTCTTCCGCTCGAATTGCAGAAGGACATCGGCTGGCCCGAGGCCTTCGATTCCGAAACCGGCTATCGTCGGGGCAACAGCGGCCAGGTGCACTGAGCGCGACTGAAGTGGGCCTGCCGCACCCGAATCGGCAGGTCCGATAGCGCAGCCGCTTTCCAACCAGCCATGCAATCGCTGCACACCAAATGCGACCTGTATGCATGGCCACCAACCAACGACCCAAACCACTGTAAACATTGAATATTTTCCGACGGCTGACACCTGAGATCGAACCCTTCGGAAACGATGTCGCTTTTGTCGCTCGCCGCTTCGCTTTTGCAGCATACCGGGCCCAGTCCAAGCCCTATATGCGCATCATCAAACGAGCTGCCCCACTCCAGAGCGCGAAGGCACCCCGTGTAACCTCGATGCATGGAGACGTGTCATGAAGATTTTCGCCCGCCTGTTCGGCATCAGCCGCAACGCAACGCTTTCGACGGCGATCGAGCGCCAGCGCCTTGCCAAGACCATGCCCGGCCAGACCGGAGCCTTGGCCGCCAATCGCCTTGGCATGCTCGTCGGCTGAATTCGAACCGATCCGCTCCCTCCCGCGGATCGAGGCCTGACCGCCCTCCGGCCCAAGTCCGGAGCGGCGGTTTTTTCGTAGCTTGTCGCCTCACAAGCGCCACACTGCCGAAAATCAGTCGACGCGGGGTATGCATGTCGCAGATTTAATTTTAGCGACAGCCCCAACCCCATTGACAGCAAGGGAATTTGCTGTTGTCGCTATGCTATTCGCGACATCAGGTTCGCGCCGTTTCCGGTCAGCGTGAGGGTTCCTTTGAACGCCATCAGACATCCGATCAAACGATCGCTTGTGTTCTTCCTCGTACCCGATTTCACCATGGTTGCCTTTGCAACCGCCCTCGACCCGCTACGCATCGCCAATCGCATGCTCGGCTACGAAGCCTACAAATGGCGGCTTGCCAGCATAGACGGCAAGGCGGTGCGCGCTTCCAACAGCGTCGAATGCGCCGTCGACACCTCGCTCGAAGAGGAACGCAAGAAGATGGCCGGGCCCGAGCGCCCCTCGATGGTCATCGTCTGCACCGGCATCAATGTCGAGACCTACACCAACAAGTCGGTCTTCGCCTGGCTGCGCGAGGAATACAATCGCGGCGTCGCCGTCGGCGGCCTGTGCACCGGGGCCTATGTCCTGGCCAATGCCGGCCTGCTCTCCAACAAGCGCTGCGCCATCCATTGGGAAAACCTGCCCGGTTTCTCCGAGGCATTCCCCAAGGCCAATGTCTATGCCGACCTCTTCGAGGTCGACCAGAACATCTACACCTGCGCCGGCGGCACCGCCGCGCTCGACATGATGCTGAAGCTGATCGGCGACGACTTCGACGACAATCTCGTCAACCGCATCTGCGAACAGGTGCTGACCGACCGCGTGCGCAGCCCCACCGACCGCCAGCGCCTGCCGCTGCGTGCGCGCCTCGGCGTGCAGAACTCCAAGGTGCTGACCATCATCGAACTGATGGAGGCGAACCTGTCGGAGCCGCTGTCGCTGATCGAGATCGCCGACCATGTCGGCCTGTCGCGCCGGCAGATCGAACGCCTGTTCCGGACAGAGATGGGCAGATCCCCTGCCCGCTACTATCTCGAGATCAGGCTCGACCGTGCCCGGCACCTGTTGATCCAGTCATCGATGCCGGTGGTCGAGGTCGCAGTCGCCTGCGGCTTCGTCTCGGCCTCGCATTTCTCCAAATGCTACCGCGAGCTCTATGCCCGCTCGCCGCAGCAGGAGCGCCTCGACCGCAAGCAACTGATCGCGGCGTGAGCGGAGCCTACTGGTCGTCGTAACCGCCGTCCTGGTAGTCGTCGTAGCCTTGGTCGTCGCAGATGCACTCGGCCGACGATATCTGGTCGTTCCAGCCGCCGACCGAACGCACATTGCGGAAAAACTCCTGCGATGCGCCGCGCATCCGGGTGTGCTGGTAGACGACGAGCGAACAGCCCGGGGCAACACGCACCGAGGACACCCTGTCGTTCCAGAATTGGCCGTTGCGGAAACTGACGGACTGCCCTGACGCCATTGGCACGACGCGCCCGCGAAACGAGACGTGCTCGTACATCTCGCAGGCCGTTTCGTCCTCATAGTCTTGAGCGCTGGCGGTGCCCACCATCAACACCGAGGCGATGGCTGCAATTGCTGCTTGGCGTTTCACCATTCGAGTATCCTCCCAAACGTCCGTGGTTCAGGGGACGTTCCGCCCCTCAACCTTGACGCTTGTGTGGCGACACTCGAGATTCTAGCGGCTGTCCCACAGCCAGGAGCGGTCGCGCCAGAGCTTCTCGCCGACCAGGCAATCGTATCTCGGCCGCGCCTGGGCAAGCACGACGGGCGGGTATGCAGCCTCTTCGGCGGCCCATTGCGGCGAAGCCGGCCCGGCCAGTTCCATCACCAGCTTGCGCCGTATCGCTTCGGGGAACTGCGACCATTCGTTGACCGGGATCATGAAAGCGCCCGGCCCGCCAATGACGCAATCGGCGTAGTAGCGATCGAGATCCTCGACGTCATAGGCATTGCTGAAGCCGCCATTGGTCATCAGCGGCAGCCCGTTGATGGTGATCCCCTGGGCCACCACCCCGTCACGAATGAGGTCGACCGGCGGCCCCTGGTTGTTCGGCCCGTCGCCCGAGATGTCGATCACCCGCTTCATGCCGCGAAAGGCGCTTTCGGCGAAAAGATCGCTGCCGAATTCGAGCGCGCTGGATATCGAGGTCCGGCGTGCGCTGTTGGGTGGCTTGGCCGTGAGCTGGCGTATGACGCGCTCGGCATCGGCGCGATTGGCAATGACCGTCCAAGGCACGATGACGATCTGGGAGGTCGATCCTGCCCATTCGACATAGGTGACGGCGATCTTGCCATGGGCACCCTCGGCGATGGCCTGAAGGACGCGTTCATGCGTCAGGGCGGCGGCATAGCCGTGGCGCTGGATCTCGAGTTCGTCGGGCGACATCGACAGCGAAACGTCGACGGCAAGCACCAGTTCGACATCGACCTGTTCGACTGCAAGGGATTGGGATGCAAGGCCAAGCATCAGCGCCACTGCGGCACCGCCTGCGAGAAGAGCTTTGACCACAGCAGACATTCTTTGAGGGTAAGCGATAATCCTCCACTTCAAAAGAAAAGCCCGGCAAGAATGCCGGGCTTTTCATTCACATTGTTGCGAAGTGCTGTCCAAGCAAGGCCTGTCACCGGCCCAACAAGCCAGTGTTCAGCTCCGTGGCTTGAGGTTCTCCGGGTCATAGAGCGGCTTGTAGCCGACGCCCGCGACCTCAACCGGATAGGTCTCGCCGAAATACTCCACATTCAGCTTGCGGCCTTCCTGGGCATAAGCGTGCGGCAGGTAGGCCAGCGCGATGTTCCTACCGATGGTCGGGCCGAAGGCGATGGAGGTCGTGTAGGAACGGCGGCCGAGTTCATCGACCAGCACCTCGCCGGTTACCGGGTCCATGACCGGCAGCGTGCCGACCGGATAGCGCTTCACGCCGTTCCTGTCGGTGTTTTCGGTCATGACCAGCGTACAGAGCATGGCCGGCTGGTGGTCGCGCGCCTTGTATTCCATATGCTTGGCCTTGCCGCGGAAGTCGGCGTCCTTGACCTTCGGACGGGCAAGATCGGCCTCGATGAGGTTGTACTGGGTCAGCAGATCCGCATTCTGCAGGCGCAGGCTCTTTTCCATGCGGCGCGAGTTGGCATAGGTCTCGACACCGAAGGCCATGACGCCGGTCGCGCGCAGCGCATCCCAGACGGCAAGACCGTCCTCGTACCTCATGTGCAGTTCCCAGCCCTGCTCGCCGACATAAGAGATACGGAAGGCGGTGACCGGCCTGCCGGCGATCTCGATCTGCTTGATCGCCGCAAAGGCAAAGTTTTCCTGGTCGAGCCCAGCGGGATCGGCGACCACCTTCTTCAGCGTCTCGCGGGCATTCGGCCCCCAGATGCCGATCGTGATGAACTTCTCCGAAACGTCGGCAATCGTGACGTCGAGGCCGCGGTCCTCGGCGACGCGCTTCATGTAGTGGAAGTCGCGCGGGCCGGCATCGGCGCCGTTCACGAGGCGGCAGCGGTCGGCCATGCGGAAGACGGTGAAGTCGGCGCGCACCATGCCCTCGTCGTCGAGGAAGTGGGTGTAAACGCCCTTGCCGATATTGCCGTCACCACCGATCTTGGCCGCGCAGAGCCATTCCAGCAGCTCGACATGATCAGGACCCTCGATATCCACCATGTGGAAATGCGAGAGGTTGACGATGCCGCAATCCTCGCTCATCGCCAGGTGCTCGGCGTTGGAGACACGCCAGAAGTGGCGGCTGTCCCATTCGTTCTCGCGCACCGGCACGCGGTTGCCGTATTTCTCCAGAAGGTGCTCGTTGGCCTTGTAGCCGTGCGCACGCTCCCAACCGCCCAGCTCCATGAAGTGGCCGCCGAGCTCGACCTCGCGCTCGTAGAAAGGCGAACGCTTGACGTTGCGGCCGGTGCCGTAGGGCTCACGGGTGTGCACGGCCGGGAAGTAGATCTTCTGGGCGGCTTCGAAGGTGCGTCCTTCGATGAACTTCTCTTCCAGCTGATGCGGGTAGAAGCGCGCATAGTCGATCGAATTGTGGTCGATCTCGGTGCGGCCGTCGGTCATCCAGTCGGCGATCAGCTTGCCGTAGCCGGGACCGTCCTTCACCCAGATGGCGACGCAGTACCAGAGGCCGCGCACCTTCTGGCTCTCGCCGCAGGAGGCGCCGCCGGCTGCCGACACCTGAAGCAGGCCGTTGAAGGAATGGCTTTCATTGTAGCCGATCTCGCCGAGGATCGGCGTCAACTCCATGGCGCGCTCCAGCGGCGCCATGATCTGCTCCATGTCGAGGTCGCGCTGCGAGGGCGAAAGGCGCGCCTCGTGCTTTTCGAGGATTTCGCGCGGATGGCAGAGGCGCGGATTGGTGGTCTCGTAATAACCCCACTCGATCTGGCCGCCTTCGGTGGTCTTGGGGTCGCCGGTGTCGCGCATGTAGGCGGAGTTGCCCTGGTCGCGCAGCAGCGGGAAACCGATTTCCTTGCCCGTGCCCTCGAACTCGTTGTACGGGCCGAAGAAGGTGAGCGGATGGTCGACCGGCATGACCGGCAGGTCTTCGCCGACCATTTCGGCGATCAGTCGGCCCCAGATGCCGGCGCAGACGACGACATGGTCGGCCATGATCGTGCCGCGATGGGTGACGACGCCCTTGATGCGGCCCTTCTCGACGATCAGCGAGGTGGCTGGCGTGTTGCCGAAGACCTGGAGCTTGCCGGATTTTTCGGCGGCATCGACAAGCTTGCCGGCAACGGTCTGCGAGCGCGGAATGACGAGGCCGGCGTCGGGATCGAACATGCCGCCCATCACCTGATCTTCCTCGATCAGCGGGAACATCGCCTTGATCTCGGAGGGCGAGACATAGTGCGCGCGCGTGCCGAACGCCTTGGCGGAGGAAAGCTTGCGCTTGATCTCTTCCATCCAGGTGTCGTCGCCGGTGCGGGCGACTTCGAGCCCGCCGATGCGGGCGTAGTGGCCCATCTTCTCGTAGAAATCGATCGAGTATTGCGTCGTCCAGACCGAGAGATAGTCGTGGCTGGTGGTGTAGCAGAAGTCGGAAGCATGCGCCGTCGAGCCGATGTCGGTCGGCACGCCGGACTTGTCGATGCCGACGATGTCGTCCCAGCCACGCTCGATCAGGTGATGGGCAATGGATGCGCCCACGATACCGCCAAGCCCGATGATGACGACCTTCGCATGTTTCGGAAACTCTGCCATTGCCCTCGACTCCGAGATGATATTTTTGCCGGCAGACTATAGGGCGGTGCAGCGCGATTGCAGCCTGTTTGCGACATTGCCAAAGAGCCGCGCGACTTCGCGCAAAAGAGCGAGCCTGAGCGGTCTAGGCGCGCGCCGGCATGATATCGAAGCGCGGCCTCCACATCGTCACCAGCACCATGCTCATCGCACCGATGAAGACGAAATAGAAACGGTCGTCGGGCAGCGGAAAGCTGACAAACTTGCCGAGCGTGCCGATTGCCAAGGCGAAGAGGAGCGCGTTTTCACGGCCGCCTCCCGTCCGTCCAGCGCGACCGAGCAGCGCCCATCCGGCCAGCAGCAAGGCAAAGATCGCCGGCCATTCATTGTCCATCACGGCGACGACCGCACCCCTGATATAACCCCGGGCAAAATCGACCAGCGAAAAATCCGGATGGAAGTTCGCCATCGAATTTTGGATCTGGACGCATGAGAAATAGAAATGCGCCCACCAGCCAGGATGGCCGCCGACCTTGGCGGCGATCATGCCACCGGCCAACGCGGCCACGAAGGTGACGAGAAGTGGAAAAACGCGCCAACCAAATGCAATGGCCGTCAGCAGCAGCGCAAAGACCAGGATGATGTTGTCAGGCCGCAGGAACACCGACGCGAACAGCAGCAAGCAGGCTGTGAGATCGCGTCTCCTGAGCAGCAGATAGACCGCAACGAACGAGACCAGCGACACCAGCATGTCAGGGACGACCGCCGTGGTCATGTGGGCATAGTCGGCGAGCACCAGCAGCGGTGCGAGCACGAATGCCCCTTGCAGGGCATCTTCCCTCGCCAGCCAGAAGAGGCAGAACGCGCCGAGCGCCAGCGACGGCAGGATGCTCAGCAACATGGCGGCATTGACAAGCCCGACGACGGGCTCGAGCGTACGCAACATCGCGATGTAACCCACCTTCACCCGGTACATCGAAAGCTGCGACTGGAAGTCGGCAGGGTTCTGCCATTGGTTGAGGTTGTACGTGTTGCCCTGTTGCAGTGCATAGAGCTGGGATTCGCTTGCGCGCTCGGAAATCAACCTCCAGGTTTCGGCATGCAGCTCGACCGGATCGCTGTGGCGATCCTCCAGCGCCGTCGCGACATAGGCAACCATGTCCCAATTGTAGTCGGGCCGGACCAGCGCGTAGGCCGAGATAGTGAGGCAGACGACGGCAAAGAATGTCACGGCCAAACGGTCGAGCAGCCGCTTGCTGCCCGCCGCCTGGGTGAACGACCGGACGATGCCCGTCCTTAGGGCCCACCCCATGACCGTGCCGTCGCCAGCCATCATCTCGTCAACTGACCTGGCTCTTCACGAAATCCTTGACGATGGCGACGATGCCGCGACCGAGAAGGCTGTCGAGCGACTGGATCAGCACGTCGACATCGCCGCGGCTGCAGGTCAGCGGCGGCAGCAGGCGGACGACGTTGCGGTTGTATTCGGTGAAGGCCACCAACACGTCGTAGTCACGCAGCAATAGCGCGCCCACGAAACCGGAAAGCGACCCCTTGAGCTTGTCGTCGAGCACGCTGACGACCGGGCGCAGCACCATCGGAAGCGTCTGCGAAAAGTCGTGGAACTCAAGCCCGACCATCAGGCCCTTGCCGCGCACGTCCTTGATGATCTTGGGATATTTCGCCTTGAGCTCTTCCAGCCGCTCCAGCAGGTAGGCGCCGGTCGCGGCCGAATTCTCGATCAGCCCCTCGTCGTAGAGCACGTTGAGCGTCTCGATCGCCGTGATGCAGCCTTCGCCGATGCCGCCGAAGGTCGCCATCGCGTGGATCATCGCCGTCTTGGGCGTGCCATAGGCCTTCATGTAGACGTCGCGGCGCGCGATCATCGCAGCCATTGCCGCCTTGCCGCCGCCGAGCGATTTGGCGACGGCGGTGATGTCGGGCACGACATCGTAGTGCTCGAATGCGTAAAACCGGCCCGAGCGGCCGACGCCGCACTGCACTTCGTCGGCAACCCAGATCACGCCATACTTGTCGCAGAGCGCGCGCAGCTTCTGCCAGTATTCCGCCGGCGCCTGGTTGATGCCGCCGCCGCCCTGGATGGTTTCGAGCACGATGGCGCCGATTGCCGGATCGGAGCGGAAGGCATTCTCGACCGCGTCGATGTCGCCGAAGGGGACGCGTGCGGTGTTGTCGGTGAGCCGGAACTCGCCGCGATAGAGTGCACCGTCGGTGATCGAGAGCACGCCCTTTGTCTTGCCGTGGAACGAGTTCTCGGCATAGACGATCTTGGGACGCGCCGGGCCCGCCGCGCGCTCGGCGAGCTTGACCGCCGCTTCCATCGCTTCCGAGCCGGACGAGCCGAAGAACACCATGTCGAGGTCGCCTGGCGAAATCTGCGCCAGATTGTAGGCCAGCGCCGAAGCGTATTGCGACATGAAGGCGATGCCGATCTCGTGGCGCTTCTCGTCCTGGAATCTCTTGCGTGCCTCGACCACGCGTGGGTGGTTGTGGCCAAGCGCCAGCGAGCCGAAGCCGCCGAAGAAATCGAGGATCTTGCGGCCGTTCTGGTCGATGTAGTGCATGCCTTCGGCACGCTCGATCTTGATCTTGTGGAAGCCCAGCAGCTTCATGAAATGCAGCTGGCCCGGGTTGAGATGCGCCTTGAACAGGTCGGTCATCCTGGCGACGTCGAGCGCCTTGGCCTGCTCGACGGTCATCAGCTTCGGCTTGGCGACCGCCGTGGCCGCCATCGCGGGAGCACCGGCAATGGCGCGGGAGTTGGCTGCATCCGGCTTGGTAACGAGCGTCATGGTCATATCCTTCATTCGGCCGGGGCGTGTTGCGCGCCGGCCGCGACGCCGGCCTTCTTGGCGCGATATTCCTTGTAGGCGGCGATCAGCATGTCCTCGTCGCGGTATTTCGGCACCCAGCCGAGCTGGCGCCCGCCCTTGGTGACGTCGAGCACGCATTCCTCGTCGGCGATCAGGTACTGCTCGGGGTCCATGATCGGCATGTTCATGAGGTCGAGCAGGTCGAGCGTGCGCTTGACCGCCCAGGCCGGAGTCGGCAGCAGGATCGACTTCGACCCGGCATGCTTGACCAGATCGCCGAGAAGCTTGCGCACCGGCGGCGGGTTGAGCGAGCCGAGATTGTAGGCCTCGTTGGGAACGCCTACCTTCCAGGCGAGGCGTGCCGCCTCCGCGCAATCGAACACCGAGATGAATTGATACGGGTTCCGGCCTGAGCCGATCATCGGCACGGGAAGGTTCCAGTCGATCAGCTTGAACAGCTTTTCCAGGATGCCGAGGCGGCCGGGGCCGATGATCAGGCGCGGCCGGAACACCGAAATGTTCATGCCGCGATCACGCCAGACCACGGCCAGTTCCTCGGTCTTCTGCTTCGACCAGCCGTATTCGCCAAGCGGCGCCACCGGATGCTCCTCGGTCATCGGGTAGGTAACCGTGTGGCCGTAGATCATGTCGGTCGTGTAGTGCACCAGCTTCGACGCACCCGCATGGTCCATCGCCTTGATGATGTTCTCGGTGCCGAAATAGTTGACCGGGAAAAAGAACTCGTGCCGCTTTGCCCTCACCTGGATCGGCGAAAGCATCTTGGCCGACAGGTTGTAGACCATGTCGTCGACCTTGAGGCCGAGCGCAGCGATCGACGCCGGTTCGGTGACATCACAGGTCACGAAACGTGCATTGCGATAGTGCGCGAGTTCGCTCTTGACGATGTCGGCGACGATGACTTCCTCGCCGTCGGCGATCAGCCTGGGCGCAAGATGGCGACCGACGAAGCCGTCGCCTCCGAAAATGACGTGTCTCATCGCATGAGCTCGCTTGTCTTGGTGGATTCTGTAGAAGCGGTGACGACCGTTTCGTCGTGGTCACGGCCGCTCTGGGCGATCAGCACGGTGCCGACGCAGATGAAGGCGATGCCGGCGATCCGCCAGGCATTCAGGTCTTCGCGGAAGACGAAATATGCAAACACCGCGACGGCGACATAGGCCAGACTGAGGAACGGGTAGGCGAAGCTGAGCTCGACCTTCGACAGGACATAGAGGTGCGATGCCATCGAGATGACGAAGGTCAGAAGCCCAGCAAAGACCCACGGGCTGAAGACGATCTGAAGCAGCTTTATCAAGGGGTTTGTACCCTCGAACGAAATCGCTCCAAGCGACATCATGCCCTGCTTGAGCATCAGCTGCGCAGCCGCGTTGGTCATCACCGTAAAAAGAATGAAGGGCAGGTATTTCATTGCTTTATCCGTTCTCTTCGCAAGCTAGCGGCAAGCCGCGAATATTCCGTGAAACTTTCCGTACAATTTGAAACACCTGCGCGTTTCCTTGGCGATCGCCTGAGACCTACTCGGCCGCTTGCGCCGCCTCACTGTTGCGCGCACCCAGTCGGCCCGCCGTACGGGCCCAGAAATCCGACATGAAGGCGGGATCGCGCATCGTCTCCAGCCGCTGCCAATCCGGAAAGGAGGCGGCGAAGGTCGCAGCCGACATGCGCGCGTCCTTGTACGGATTGACTGCCCCGCCGGCGCCGATCGTTATCCGGTCGAGTTCGGCCAGAAGCTTGAGCGTGCGCTGGCCATGGTTGGGAAAATCCAGCGTCAGCGTATAGCCGGGCCGGGCAAACGACATCAGAGCCGGCGAGCGCTGTGCCCCGAAACGCTTGAGCACGGTCAGGAACGAGCCCTGCCCGGCCTGCCTCGTCGCCGCCAGCAATGCCGCTATGGTCTCGCGCGCGGCCTCGACAGGCACCACGCTCTGGTGCTGGTAAAGCCCATTGGGACCGTAGAGCCGGTTCCAGCCGGCCACGCTGTCGAGTGGAAAGAAGAATTTCTTGTAACCTGCCTGGCTTGCAGAGACCCGACCGCGCCGCCAGCCATAGGCGGCGTTGAACAGCTTCAGGAACGGCCGGTTGAGCAGGGTCAGCGGCGGCTGGAATGGCACCGACAATCTTGCCGCTCCCAGCTCGGCCGCGCGCGCGCCATGGGGCGCGTGGTTGCCGGCGAGCAAAAGGCCACGCCCGGCGCTTTTGCCGCCCGCCAGCTGGTCGATCCAGGCGACAGCATATTCGTTGTCGCGGTCGGCAGCTTCCGCCAAATCGAAATATTCATCCAGGCTGCCGAACGGCTTGACCGTCTCGGCGATGTCGAGCGACGGCACGCGCATCAGACGGATGGCGGCGGAAAGAATGATGCCGGTCAGCCCCATCCCGCCGATCGTCGCCCAAAACAGCCGTGCATTCTCCGTAGGTGAACAGGCATAGGTGCGGCCATCGGAGCGCAGCAGCGTCAGACGCTCGACATGACAGCCGAAGCTGCCGCGGCGGTGATGGTTCTTGCCGTGGACGTCGTTGGCGATGGCGCCGCCGAGGGTGACGAACTGGGTGCCGGGCACCACGGCGGGGAAAAAGCCGTGCGGTGCCCCGGCCGCGATAATGTCGGCGAGCAGCGCCCCTGCCTCGACCTCGAGCACGCCGGTCTCGGCGTTGAAGGAAAGGATCCGATGGTGCGGCCGCATGTCGACGACGGCGCCGCCGCTGTTCTGGCAGCTGTCGCCATAGCTTCGGCCGTTGCCATAGGCGAGCAGTGACGCGGCGCGCACCGATCCGCTGGTCAGCATCTGCATCGCCTCGGCCACGTCGATTGCACTGCGTGCGCCTGGGTTGGCGCGGCCGAAACTTTGATAGTCGCAAGCCGCCATGCTCACCACCCCGCGACCAGAAGCAAGGCAGCGCCGATAAGAACCACGATCTGGCTGCGCCAGTCGCGAATGATGAAGACGACAGGATCGTCGTGCAGTTCGTCGCGGCGGGCGAGGATCCATACGCGCATTGTGAGGTAAAGCACGATGGGCGCCAGCGGCCACATCAGCCAGGGCTGGCGGTAAAGCTCGCGCACGGCGCTGCTGTCGATGTAGAGCGCCAGAACCAGCACCGACGAAAACGCCGACGCCATCCCCGCCTGCGCAACGATCTCCTGATCCTCGATGCGGTAGCCGCGCCCGGCAATGCGTTCGCCGACGTTCAGCGTCGACGAGCGCAGTTCGACGTAGCGCTTCACCAGTGCCAGCGAGAGGAAGAAGAAGATCGAAAAGGCAAGCAGCCAGAACGACACGTCGACGCCGGTCGCTGCCGCACCCGCCAGGATGCGCAGGGTATAGAGCCCCGCCAGCGTCAACACGTCGAGCAGCAGCATGCGCTTGACCGACAGGGAATAGGCGGTCGTGGCGATCAGGTAGATGAGCAACACGGCGACGAATTCGATCGACGTGAAGGCAGCCGTCACCAGGCTTACGACGAGCAGGATAGTCGCCGAGGCGAGCCCGAATGGTATCGACAGCTTTCCGCTGGCGAATGGCCTATCGCGCTTGGTCGGGTGCGACCGGTCGAGTGTCAGGTCGAAAAAGTCGTTGATGATGTAGATGGCCGATGCAGCCGCACAGAACGACATGAACGCCAGCAAGGCCGGCACCAGCATGTCGACGTTGAAATATTTGTGCGCCAGCACCAGCGGCACCGCAATCAGTGAATTCTTGAGCCACTGGTGGACACGCAGCATCTTGAGGATCGTGCGCACGTCCGGCTTCGGCACGGCGACAAGTTCGGAACCGTGGCTTGCCTGCCAGCGCGCGGCGGCGCGGTCGGGTGCGACGACGATCGCCTCGCGCGCGGCTTCGAATACCTTGAGATCGTGGCGGCTGTTGCCGGCATAGTCGAAACCGCCGTCGCCATAAGCCGCCACCAGAGCGTTGCGCTTGCGCTCGGAGGTCAGGTTCTCGGCCCCGTCGCTGGCAAGCACCGCATCGAACAAACCGAGATGCCTGGCAATCGCGTCGGCAAACTTGCGCGGCGTGCCGGTGGCGAGCACGATCTTGCGGCCGTTGGCCTGCTCGTCGCGGAGCCGTTTCAGGACTTCGGGTCTGTAAGGCAGCGTTGCCGGATCGATGTTGACGGCCGATGCAATCGCCTGCTTCAGCCGGGCTGGCCCCGAAAGCAGCCAGAACGGCACCAGAAAGATGCTGAGGGGGTTCTTCTTGAGAAGGGCAAACAAGCCTTCCCAAAGCAAATCGGTCGCAATCAGCGTACCGTCGAGATCGACCGCGAGCGGTATTGCGCTGTTTTCTGATCGCGCGTCCATCGATATGCCTGCCCTGCCCTTGCCGGACGGCATCAACCCTCCGGACCCCCACCAGTACGCTATAGCGGGCAGCCGGATTCGGGATGGTTAAGGTGGCAGCCGAATGCTGGAGGCGCGCCAGTCATTTCCTCGGTCATGCTTAAACAGACATTAGCGAAATACGGAAAAGGCCGAGCATCCGCCCGGCCTTCGATCAATTCACCAGCGATGGCACGCGATCTTACTTGATGCGGGCGACGCCGCCCGAGATCTCCACCGTTTCCGCACCGGTCAGCGCTTCGCGGTCGCCATTGGGCATCGTCACGAAGCAGCCATTCGAGCAGAATTCGACCGTCTCGCCTGCGGCAAGAGCGAGTTCCGTCTTGGAACCGCCCTCCGTCACGATCAGCGTGCGCGGCTCGGCATCGAGGTTTACCGCGCTCGCGGCATGCGCCGCGCCCGACATGGCCAGGAAGAGCGCGCCTGCGGCGACAAGAAACCTATTCATTCTCATCATCGGTGTTTCCACCGCCTCTGTTCATTTTCGCAAGGCATTCTCGCCGTTTGCAAGGGAGCTTATATGAGTTCGAAGCTGAACGGCAACTGAATGCCTTGTTCATGCCACAATTGGTTATCGCAGCCCCACCGTTTCATTCCGGATCGGTTTTTTTCCTTCCCGGCTTGCGCCTGGCGGCAGCTTCGTCAGCCCGTTTGTTGCGCGCTTCTTCCACCTCCGCGACCAGCGCTTCGGCCTGTTCGTCATCGGCCGGCCATTTCTCGGCGGGCTTGATGTCGTGTGCGCGCGGCGTCGACGGGATATCGATATGCTCGCGTTCGAATGCCTCCAGGATGGCGAAGCGAATGTCGTTCTGGACAGCATTGCTGCCTGTGACATCCGCGAGGAAGAAGCGTATCTCGAACTCCAGCGCCGCCGTGCCGAAATTGGCAAACAGCACGAAGGGTTCCGGATTCTTCAGGATCATCGGATGCGCCCGCACGATGTCGAGCAGGACATCATGGGCGCGCTTGACGTCCGAGTCGTAGGCGACGCCAACCTTGATATCGACGCGGCCGAGCTTGTTGCGATGGGTCCAGTTGCCGACGGCACTGTTGATCAGGTCCGAATTCGGCAGGATGACCGACTGGCGCTGGAACGTCTCGATCTCGGTGGCACGCACGCTGATCTTCTTGACCGTGCCCGAGACCTGGCCGGCAACGATCCAGTCGCCGACCTTGAACGGCCGCTCGGCAAGCAGGATCAGGCCCGAGACGAAGTTGGACACCACGTTCTGCAGGCCAAAGCCGATACCGAGGGAAAGTGCACCGGCAACGAGCGCGAGATTGGAAAGGTCGATACCTGCCGCCGACACGGCGATCAGCCCGGCAATCGCCACGCCGGCATAGCCGACGGCAAGCCGGATCGAGTTGCGCACGCCGGCATCGACCTTGCCGCGCGCCATCACCGAGCCATCCAGCCAGCCCTGGAACCAGCGCGTGACGAAATAGCCGATGGCAAAGACCAGGACGCCCGAAAGGAGGCCGGCGGGCGAGAACGTGAAACTGCCGATCTGAAAACCGGAGCCGATGCGATAGAGCCAGGTGACCATGTCGCCGGGCTGGAATCCCCATGTAAACAGGATCAGCGGCACGCCGACGATCAGCACCAGCAGATTGATGACCATGCTGGTGACGAGGCCGAGCTGATCGAGCGTCGCATCGTCGAGCGTGAACATCCGCTTGATGCGGCGTCCTACCGTCGTCTTGATGAACGCGTCTTCCTCGTTGATCGCCTGGGACGACAGGAAGCCGATATACATCGTCGCAAGGATGGTGCCGGTCACGACGATCTGCTGCGAAACGAAGCGAGCCAGGCCGATGTAGCCCAGCAACGCCGCGGCAATGGTGACGCCGCCCAGGGCAAGCACGATATAGCGGAAGAGGCGCGGCCATGGCTTCGGACGGCCGTCCTCATCGACGAACGGTCTGACCAGCCCGATGAGGATGACCAGTACGCCGATCACCACGGTCGACGTCAGCGCCTCGCCCACCGTCAAAGCCACCGGTGAACCGAGCACCTGGTAGACCGAGCTCAGGAAATAATCGAGGCCGGTGAAGAAGGCGGTGGCGGTGATCAGCAGCATCAGCCAGCGCGCCGCGCCGCTTTCGACCGGAATCAGCCGCCATTTGGGCAGCCGGGGCGAAAGCACGGCCATGCCCAGGCGCGAGACGAAGAAGACGATGGCGATGACGTAAAACAGCGACCACAGCATTGCGCCGATGTCGCCGCGCAGCACTTCAAAATAGTCGAACAGGTAGTAGGTGACGCCAAGGAACGCGACGAGGGCCGCCGACTGCATCAAGGTCGACCAGAAGGCGACCGACAGCCTGCTGAGATAGGACGGCTCCTCGACCCTGCCGTCGGGCTCGAACATCCGGCCGAACATGCGACGGCCACCGACGATGATGACAGCCGCGGCGGCCAGTGCAAAGAAGGTCGCAGCAAGCATCGATTTGAGCTTGAAGCTGGCGACAAAACGAACCCAGGACGAGACCGTGCGGTAGAGGTCGCTCATCTCGGTCTTGAAGGCGTCGATGACCTCGAAGGCCAGCGCGAAATTGATCTGGTAGCGCTTGGTCAAAAGGTTCTGGAATAGGTCGCGCCGTACCTCGGTGATCTGGCTGATCAGCTTGTCGATACGGATCGAGAGATTTTCGGCGACGCCGAGCACGGCGTTGATCTCGGTCTTCTCCGCGGTCAGACTTTCCCGCTCGCTTGTCACCACCGCAGGTTCAGGCGGCTGGCCTTCCGCCGGCGGCTTGCCAAGCTGCTCCAGCCGCGTGTTGATTTCGGTCAGGCGCGGACGGAATGCGACGCCGCTTTGCAGCAATTCGCGCGACAGCTGCTCGAGTTGAAGTCGGATATCGACAAGGCCGGCATCGTCCTCGGCGCTGGCCTCCATCTTCTTCTGCAGCGCATCGACCTTGGCCGACAGGCTGGTGATGACTTCCTGCTGGTCTGCAATGACACCGGCCGGCGCTTTGCCGAGATCCTGCGCGACAGCCTGCGACAGCAGCACCGCTGCGAGAATGAACAGGGTGGCGCCGATGCGCCGGACTGCGGAGAAAAGCATGGTTTGTCAGCGACTCACGGTCTGTTTGCCAAGTTCACGGCGTGCCATTGATAAAGATGGCCAACCTGCCGGGCAAGCCGGCCGGATGGGCTGGTGGGAAAGTCGGCCTAGCGAAAAGCAATGGCGGAATATTGGCTTTGAATTCTGGAAGCTGCCTGTAGTGTCCGCACACAGCCCATAGGATGATTTGCAGGATGGCGGAATATTCGGCCTTTTCGCTTCTCAGGAACGCGCTCAGCGGAAACCGCGACTGGAAGCCGGCATGGCGCAAGCCAAGCCCCAAGGCATCCTATGATGTGGTGATCATCGGCGGCGGCGGGCACGGGCTGTCGACAGCCTACTATCTCGCCAAGGAACACGGCATCACCAATGTGGCGGTGCTGGAGAAAGGCTATCTTGGTTCCGGCAATGTCGGCCGCAACACAACAGCTGTCCGCTCCAACTACCTGCTGCCGCAGAACACCCGCTTCTACGAACATTCGATGAAGATGTGGGAGAACCTCTCCCACGAACTGAACTACAACGTCATGTTCTCGCAGCGCGGCGTCCTCAATCTCGCGCACACGCCGGGACAGCTCGACGACCTGGCACGCAAGGGCAACGCCATGCGCCATCTCGGCGTCGATGCGGAGTTGATGACGCCCGCCCAGATCGGCCGCCGCGTGCCCGGGCTCGACATGTCGCAGTCGGCGCGTTTCCCCGTCTATGGCGGACTGATCCAGGAGAGCGCCGGCACCGCACGGCACGACGCGGTTGCCTGGGGCTATGCCCGCGGTGCCGACCGACGCGGCGTCGACATTATCGAGAACTGCGAAGTCACCGGCTTCCTGCGCGACGGTGACCGGGTCACCGGCGTCACCACCAGCCGCGGCGAGATCCGTGCCAGGAAGGTGGCCGTCGCGGTTGCCGGCAGCACCGGACGCGTCATGCAGCTTGCCGGCATCGAGCGCATGCCGATCGAGAGCCACGTACTCCAGGCCTTCGTGTCGGAATCGCTGAAGCCGTTCCTGGATACGGTGGTGACCTTCGGCATGGGCCATTTCTACGTCGGCCAGTCCGACAAGGGCGGCCTGATCTATGGCGGCGACCTCGACGGGTACAATTCATACGCCCAGCGCGGCAGCCTGCCGATCGTCGAGGAAGTGATGAGCGAAATGCTGGCGCTGTTTCCGTCGCTCGCGACCGTCCGCGTACTGCGTTCATGGGGTGGGGTCTGCGACATGTCGATGGACGGCTCGCCGATCATCACGACGGGGCCCCTGCCCGGCATGTATCTCAATTGCGGCTGGTGCTATGGCGGCTTCAAGGCGACGCCGGCCTCCGGCTTCTGCTTTGCCCACACCATCGCCAGGGACGCGCCGCACGACCTGAACGCGCCCTTCACGCTCGACCGTTTCAGCCGTGGCACCGTCATCGACGACAAGGGCCAGGGCCCGACACCGCGGATGCATTAGAGCATGATCCCGAAAAGTGGAAACTGGTTTTCGGAAAGATCATGCTCCAACAAATAGTTAGAACCCCATTCCGATGCAATCGGAATGGAACGGGCTCTAAGGTTTCGAACGCATGCTGATCACCTGCCCCTATTGCGGCCCCCGGGACGTCTCCGAATTCGCCTACCAGGGCGACGGCAACCGCAACCGACCGGACCCGGCCTCGACCGACCTCGTCGCCTGGAACGCCTATGTCTATGACCGGCTCAACCCAGCCGGCGCGCATAACGAGATCTGGCAGCATGCCGGCGGCTGCCGCGCTCATCTCGCCGTGGTGCGCGATACGCTGACCCACGAGATCTTAAGCGTGCGCTTTGCCCGCGAAAAGGGCGCGCCCGCCCATGGCCGCCGCAAGTCGGGAGCCAAGGCATGAGCCCGCGCCGCACACCCTCGGGCGGCCGGATCGACCGGCTCCGCACCATCCGCTTCACCTTCGACGGCACGGCCTATACCGGCCATCAAGGCGACACGCTGGCGTCCGCGCTGCTCGCCAATGGCGTTTCGCTGTTTGGGCGTTCGTTCAAGTATCATCGCCCGCGCGGCGTGCTGACCGCAGGCGTCGACGAACCCAACGCGCTGGTGACGGTTTTGCGCGGCGATGTCCGCGAGCCCAACATTCCAGCGACGATGGTCGAGATCCACGACGGCCTCGTTGCCGTCAGCCAGAACCGCTTTCCCTCGCTCGCCTACGACGTCAGCGCCGTCAACCAGCTCGGCGGCAAGATCCTCTCGGCCGGCTTCTACTACAAGACCTTCATGGGTCCGGTGATAGGCCCGCTGAAGGGCACCCGCTTCTGGATGCTCTGCGAAAAGATCATCCGCCGCGCCGCCGGCCTGGGCCGCGCCGGCCACGCGCCCGATCCATCCCGCTACGAGCGCATGAATTCCTTCTGCGACGTGCTCGTCGTCGGCTCGGGCCCGGCCGGCCTCTCGGCTGCGCGCGAGGCCGCAGCATCCGGCGCACGCGTCATCCTTGCCGAGCTCGATCCGCAGTTCGGCGGCTCGGCCAACTGGTCCGGTGAAACCATCGACGGCGAACCGGCAGCCGCATGGGCGTCCGACATCGTCGGCGAACTCAGGGACCAGAAAAACGTGCGCCTGCTCAAGCGCACCACGGTCTGGGGCTATTACGACGGCAATACGCTTGCCGCCGTCGAGCGCGTCAGCGATCACAAGGCTTCCCCTGCCAAGGGTGCGCCACGTCACCGCCATTGGACCATCCGCGCTGGCAGGGTGGTGCTCGCCACCGGCGCCTTCGAGCGGCCGCTGGTGTTTCCCGGCAACGACCGCCCTGGCGTCACGATGGCGAGTGCGGCGCAGCGCTACGCCAACGAGTTTGGTGTGCTGCCGGGCGACAGGATCGCGGTTTTCACCAACAACGATAGCGCGTATCGGTCCGCCGCCGCCCTCAATGACACCGGCGCGACCGTCGCAGCCATCGTCGACGTGCGCCCCGAAATATCAGAGGAGTGCCGGGCGCTCGCCCACCGATGCGGCGCCGAACTGTTGGTCGGCCATGCCGTCATTGGCACCGAAGGTGGCAAGAAACTGACCGGCATCAAGCTCGCGCCATTCACCGTGGCGACCGGCCCTCTGCCGTCAGCCGCCCGCAGCATCGAGGCCGACTGCCTGCTGATGTCGGGCGGCTGGTCGCCGACAATTCATCTCGCCAGCCAAGCCGGCGCGCGACCGGTCTGGGGTGACGACTTGCAGGCCTTCCTGCCGCCCGAAGCCGGCAAGGGTTGGGTCGGTGCCGGCGCATTCAACGGCACCTTCTCGACAGCGGAAGCCATCGCCGAGGGTTTTGCAGCCGGCCGTATTGCGGCGGGCCTGCCCCCCATTGAGACGGGCACGCTTCCCGACGTCGAGCCCGCCGCGCTCGACCCGCATCCCGCGCCGGTTTTCGAAATCAGGGCTAAGGGCAAGTCCTTCGTCGACTTCCAGCACGACGTGACATCGGACGACGTGCGCCTTGCCCATCTCGAAGGCTTCGTCTCGGTCGAGCACCTCAAGCGCTACACCACACTCGGCATGGCAACCGACCAGGGCAAGGGCTCGAACGTTCCCGGACTGGCCATCATGGCCGAAGCCTTGGGCAAGCCGATCCCTGAGGTTGGCACCACGCGATTCCGGCCACCCTACACGCCGGTTTCGGTCGGAGCACTTGCCGCCGAGCGCTTCGGCGACCTCAAGCCCGAACGGCTGACGCCGATGCACGACTGGCACCTCGACAACGACGCCACCATGTATTCGGCCGGCCTTTGGTTTCGCCCGATGATCTATGGCGGGCCAGGCGAAACTATCGAGCAGGCCTATGTCAGGGAAGCGCAGGCGACCCGCGAAACAGCCGGCATCGTCGACGTCTCGACTTTGGGCAAGATCGCCGTGCAGGGTCCGGACGCAGCGGAATTTCTCGACCGCGTCTATTCCAACGTCTTTTCGACCCTGCCGGTCGGCAAGGCACGCTACGGCCTGATGCTGCGCGAGGATGGGCTCGTCTTCGACGACGGCACCACCTGGAGGCTTGGCGACAACGATTTCCTGATGACAACGACCACGGCCAATGCCGGCAAGGTCATGCAGCACCTCGAATACTTCCTCGATGTCGTCTGGCCGGACCTCAAGGTGCACCTGACATCGGTCACCGACCAGTGGGCGGGAGCGGCGATCGGCGGACCGAAGGCCAGGGAAATCCTGGCGGCCTGCGTCACAGGCACCAGGGTCGACAACGAGGCCCTGCCCTTCATGGGCATCGTCCACGGCGAGATATCAGGCGCGCCTGTCATGATCTGCCGGCTGTCCTTCTCCGGCGAAATGGCCTTCGAGGTCTATAGCGGTGCCGGCCACGGCACGCATGTCTGGGAAGCGCTGATCGAGGCCGGCAAACCTTTCGGCATGGTGCCGTACGGGCTTGAGGCGCTGGGCACGATGCGCATCGAAAAGGGCCATGTCACCGGCGCCGAAATCGACGGCCGCACCTCGGCCCGCGACCTGCATCTCGGCTGGATGCTGTCCAAGAAAAAGCCCTTCATCGGCTCGGCCATGATGGACCGCGAAGGCTTGGTCGCCTCGGGCAGGCTCGAACTTGTCGGCCTGGTTTCGCTCGACAACCGCCCGCTCAGCGGCGGCGCTCACATCGTCGAGGAAGTCGACACAGACAACCCGCATGGCTCGCTCGGCCACATCACCGCCGCCTGCTTCTCGCCGGCGCTCGAAAAGTACATCGCCTTGGCGCTCGTCGCAGACGGCAAGTCCCGGCACGGCACGCGTGCCCATGTCTCCGACCCGCTGCGCGACCGGTTCGGCCCGGTCGAGATCGTAAGCCACCACTTCTTCGACCCCGAAGGGAAGCGCATGCATGGTTGAGCAGCTTTCACCGCTTGCAGCAGCATTCCGGCCCGGATCGCACGGCAACTTCGTCGACGGCGTCGGCGTGACCCTTTCCGAGATGGCACCTGGCTCCATCGTCCAGGTTGCCGCGTGGCCGGGCGAGGAGAAGAAGCTGATCGCTGCCATCTCCTCCATCACCGGCCTCAAGCTTGCCGATGGCGCCGGTGCCGGTGCCGTCTCCGAACGCCACACCGTTTTCGGCTTCGCGCCCGGCAAATTCCTCGTCACCGACACGGCGGAAGGACTTGCTTCCACGCTGGCCAGCGCCGTCACCCCAGCCACGGGCAGCGTCACCGACCTGTCCCATGGCCGCACCGCCATTCGCGTTGCAGGCCAGAAGTCCGAATGGGTGTTGGCAAAACTGTTCGCTGTCGATTTCTCGCTCGTCGCCTTCCCGCAAGGCTCCGGCATCTCGACCGCCCATCACGACATCTTCGCCCAGATCCAGCGCAGCAGCCCCGACCGCTTCGACCTCTACGTCTTCCGCTCGTTCGCCCGATCGTTCTGGAAGATGCTGTGCCACGCCTCCGACGAGGTCGGCTACGAAGTGAGGTAGCGGTGGCCACCCGCCCTTCAAAGGACTAAAATCGCTGTCGCCCGCCGCTCATTGGCGAGGCCATCTCGGTGTCCGAAGGTTCGCGCCATGGCGAGCAATTCGTTCCGCTTCGATGAGGTTTGGGAAATTCCCGATGCCACCCCGCAGGAGGTGTGGGAGGTGCTGGCCGACCCGGGCCTGCTGCCGCTCTGGTGGGGCGACGTCTACAAGGAGGTGGAAAAGCTGACCTCCTACGAGCGGCCGACGGTTGGCGCCAAGGCCCGCGCACGCGCCCGCGGCTTCCTGCCTTACGAACTGAATTTCATTCTCGAAGCGGTCGAACTCGAGCCGGGCAAGATCGTTGCGGTGACAACGTCAGGCGATTTCGACGGCCACTGGCGCGCCGTGCTGACGCCTTCAGGCAGAGGCACACATGTGGCCTTGACCTGGCAGGTGCTGGTCGAGCGGCCGATCCTCCGCCTGCTTTCGCCCCTGCTGCGCCCGGCATTCGCCTGGAACCATCGCTGGACCACGCCGCGCGGCGAAGCCGGCCTGCGCCGTTATCTCGCCAAGCGCCACAAGGCTGCCGGCTAGCAAGCCAATCGCGTTGCGGGCAATATGCCCCCTTTGAGGGGGACGACCATGCAATTCATCAATTCTGCCGAAGCCAAGGCGCTCAGGCTGCCGTTCAGCCAGGCGGTGCGCGTGGGCGACGTGCTTTATCTCTCCGGCGCCCTGGGCAATCGCCCCGGAACGCTGGAACTCGTTCCCGGCGGCATGGAGGCCGAAGCGCGTCAGACGATGGAGAACATCAAGGCGGTGCTCGAGGAGAATGGCCTCGGCATGGCCGACATCTTCAAATGCACCGTCATGCTGGCCGACATGTCGAGATGGGCCGAGTTCAACAAGGTTTATGTCGGCTATTTCGACCCCGACCGCCTGCCGGCGCGATCCGCATTCGGCGCCAACGGCCTGGCGCTCGGGGCGCTGGTCGAACTGGAGTGCTGCGCCTGCATAGGCACCCGGCCCGCGGCCTGACCTATTTCAGGAACTGCACCCACTCGTCGAGCGGCGCGCGGTCGGTGCGGAAGGTGCTTTCCGGCTTCGACGTGTCCTCGTGACCGAGCGCCATGCCGCAGACCACCACCTCTTCTTCCGGAATGCCGAGCACCGGCCGGATCTGGCGGTGATAGGGTGCGAACGCCGCCTGCGGGCAGGTGTGCAGGCCCCTCGCCCGTGCCGCAATCATGATGTTCTGCAAGAACATGCCGTAGTCGATCCACGAGCCCTGGTTGAGCCGGCGGTCGATGGTGAAGATCATGCCGACCGGGGCGTCGAAGAAGACGAAGTTGCGGTCATGCTGGGCCCGCATGCGGTCGACGTCGCGGCGGCCGATGCCGAGCGTGCTGTAGAGCCCGAAGCCGTTGGCGCGGCGGCGGCCGAGATAGGGCTCGAAAAACTGGTCGGGATAATACTTGTACTCGTCCCAGACCGCCTTTTCGGCGCGCACGCCCGAATTGAGGATGGCGTCGCTCAGCCGCTGCTTGATCTCGCCAGCGGTGACGTAAACCTTCCAAGGCTGCATGTTGGTGCCCGAAGGCGCTCGCGCCGACACATCGAGGATGTCGCGGATCACCGCCTCGTCGACGGGCGTCGGCAGGAAGGAGCGCACCGAGCGCCGCGAAACGATCGCTTCGTCGACGATTTCGGTGTCATCCAGTTCCAGCGGTTTTTGGTCCGGTGCCAGCATCGGCTGTCCCTATGGCATCGATAGTGTCGGATCGCCCCTCACCGCCCGTCCGAAATCGAGCCTTTGCACTCTCTCCCGGAGTCTCGCAAGAGAAACTTGCTGGACCATGAAAATGAGCTTGAATTTTTCACAGAGATGCCATCTCATGAAATTCTGCAGTAAATTTTCACGAGGCCCGATTTGAGTCCCACCGCAACAGCCTCCCTTCGCAAGGAAAGCGACGTCGCAGGCGGCCTGCTCGCCAACGATCTGCGCGCGCTGCGCAAGTCGCGCGGACTGACGCTGAGTGAGATCGCGCTGAAACTCGGACGCTCGGTGGGCTGGGTAAGCCAGGTCGAGCGCGGATTGTCGACGCCTTCGATCGGTGACCTCCGGGAATTTGCCGAGTTGTTCGGCGTCCCCATCAGCCTGTTCTTCGCTCACGAGGCCCCGGTGGAGGCCGAGCGCGGCGTCGTTGTCCGCTCCGGCCGGCGGCGCACGCTCGGCAGCAGCGAATCCGGCCTGGTGGAAGAGTTGCTGTCGCCCGACCTCGGCGGCAGCTTCGAAATGCTGCGCTCGATCTTCGCACCAGGTGCCGGCATGGCCAAACCGGTGACGCGCCCCACCGAAGAGGCCGGCTACGTCGTCTCTGGCGGTTTCGACATCGAGATCGACGGCACCTGGCACAGCCTGGGCGAAGGCGACAGTTTCCGCTTCGACCACAAGCCGTTCCGGTGGAGGAACACGGAAACGGTGCCGGCGGTGGTCATCTGGGTCGTATCGCCACCGGTCTATTGATCGCACGCTGAGGGAGGAAATCATGGTCGAATTGCCGAGCACGGCGCGGGTGGTGATCATCGGCGGAGGCGCGGTCGGCGTTTCCTCGCTCTATCATCTCGCCAAGGCGGGCTGGACCGACTGCGTGCTGCTCGAAAAGAACGAGCTTACCTCGGGCTCGACCTGGCATGCCGCCGGCAACGTGCCGACCTTCTCGTCGTCCTGGTCGCTGATGAACATGCAGCGCTATTCGACCGAGCTCTATCGCGGGCTGGCGGCCGAGGTCGACTACCCGATGAACTATCACGTCACCGGCTCGATCCGGCTGGCCCACACCAGGGAGCGCATGCAGGAATTCCAGCGTGCCAAGGGCATGGGCCGCTACCAGGGCATGGATATCGACGTCATCGGCCTCGACGAGATAAGGCGCCGCTATCCCTTCGTCGAGACACACGACCTCAAGGGCGCGCTCTACGATCCCAACGACGGCGACATCGACCCGGCCCAGCTGACCCAGGCACTGGCCAAGGGCGCGCGCGACATGGGCGCGAAGATCGTCCGCTTCTGCCCGGTGATTTCGGTGCGTCGCGACAAGGACGAATGGGTGGTCTCGACCGACAAGGGCGAAATCCGCTGCGAGAAGGTGGTGAACGCATCAGGCTATCGCGCGGCCGAGGTCGGAAAAATGTTCGGCCGCGACGTGCCGATGATGGTCATCAGCCACCAGTACATCCTGTTCGACGAAATCCCCGAGCTCGCCGCCTGGTCGCGTGAGGCCGGCCACAAGCTGCCGCTGCTGCGCGACGTCGACACCTCCTACTACCTCCGCCAGGAGAAGAACGGCATGAATCTCGGCCCCTATGAGCGCAACTGCCGCGCCCATTGGGCAACGCCCGACGACCAGATGCCTGCGGATTTCTCCTTCCAGCTCTATCCCGACGACCTCGAGCGGCTGGAATGGTATCTCGACGACGCCGTCCTCCGCGTGCCGATCCTCGGCACCGCCGGCCTGTCCAAGATCATCAACGGCCCCATCCCCTATGCGCCCGACGGCAACCCGCTGATCGGCCCGATGCCCGGCGTGCCCGACGCCTTCGAGGCCTGCGTCTTCACCTTCGGCATCGCCCAGGCGGGCGGCGCGGGCAAGGTGCTGGCCGAATGGGTAACCCGGGGCGAGACCGAATGGGACATGTGGTCCTGCGACCCGCGCCGCTTCACCTCCTTTGCGTCCGCTCCCGACTATGCGGTTGCCAAGGGCATGGAGGTCTACGGCCACGAATATGCCATTCATTTCCCCAGGCATGCCTGGCCGGCGGCGCGCAACCGCAAGCTTTCGCCGATCCACGACCGGATCGCGGCCCTTGGCGCGCAGTTCAACGCCTACAATGGCTGGGAACGCGCCACCTGGTATGCCCAGCCGGGCGACGACGTCTCGGAGGAGTCGACGCAGACCTTCGCCCGCTCCGGCCCCTGGGAGAACCGAATCCGTGAGGAGTGCCTCGCCGTGCGCGATGCGGCCGGCATCCTCGACTTGCCCGGCTTCAGCCGCTTCAATCTCGACGGCCCGGGCGCTGCCGCATGGCTTGAGACCCAGGTCACCGGCGCCGTTCCCAAGGTCGGCCGTATCGGGCTCTGCTATTTCGCCGACGATCACGGCCGCATCGTCACCGAGATGTCGGTGGTGCGCCATTCCGAAAACCTGATGACGCTGATCACCGCCGCCGTCGCCCAGTGGCACGATTTCGAATGGCTGAAGTCGCACATGCCTGAAGATGCGGATTTCAAGCTCATCGACCGCACCGAGGAATACTCGACGCAAATCCTCGCCGGACCCAATTCGCGGAAAATCCTGGCCGAAATCTGCGGGGCTGACCTCTCGGCACCTTGGCTGACGCATCAGGAAACCACCATCGCCGGGCGCTGGGCCAAGCTCGTGCGTGTCTCCTTCGCCGGCGAGTTCGGCTGGGAGATCCATACCAAGGTCGCCGACACATCAGCCGTCTTCGACGCCGTCTGGACGGCCGGCCAGAAGCACGGGCTGAAACCCTTCGGCATGTTCGCGCTCGAAGCGCTGCGTCTGGAAAAGGGCTATCGAGCCTGGAAGCAGGACCTCTCGACCGACTACACCATCCTTCAGGGCGGGCTCGAACGCTTCGTCAAATGGGACAAGCCCGACTTCCGCGGCAAGGCTGCCTTGCTCAGCGAAAAACAGCAGGGCGTGAAGAAGCGCTTCGTCACGCTTGTCATCGACAAGCCCGGCGACTGCGACGCGCCCTATATGTCGACACTCTGGCACAATGGCGCAATTGTCGGTGAGACCACGTCAGGAGGCTGGGGCCACAGGGTGGACAAATCGATCGCGCTGGGCATGCTGCGAGCCGATCTGGCCGTGCCGGGCGTTACCATCGAAGTCGAGATTTTCGGGGAGCGCTTCGGCGCCACGGTCCAGCAGGACAAGCCCTTGTGGGATCCCAAAAACGAAAGGTTACGCTCCTAATGTCCCTTCCCTTCCCCGATCGCGCCTTTGGCGCCTTCATGTTCGACATGGACGGCACCATCCTGAGCTCGATCGCCTCCACCGAAAGAGTCTGGACCGCCTGGGCGATCAAGCACGGGCTCGACGTGGAAACCTTCCTGCCAACCATCCACGGCGTTCGCGCGTACGAGACCATCTCCCGGCTGAACCTTCCGGATATTGATCTGATGACCGAGATCGAGGAGCTGACCCAAGCCGAATTCGACGACATCGAAGGTATCGAATCCATCCATGGTGCCGTCACTTTCCTCAACGCCTTGCCTCCCGAACGCTGGGCGATCGTGACGTCGGCACCGCGCAGGCTGGCGATGCGCAGGCTTGAAGCAGCTGGCCTGCCAATTCCGCAAATAATGGTCACCGGCGAAGACGTCGCCAACGGTAAGCCCGCCCCCGACTGCTTCCTGCTCGGCGCTCAGCGGCTTGGCCACAAGCCTCAGGATTGCCTGGTGTTCGAGGACGCACCGGCCGGCATCCGCGCAGCCGAGGCCGCGGGCGCGCAAGTGCTGGTCATCACCGCCACGCACAATCATGCCGGCGGCACCCCGCACCCTTCGGTCCCTGGCTACGGCGCGCTGACGCCCCGGCTCGACAGCGCCAGCAGGCTGACGCTCGCCCGCCTGGCGGCCTTGCAGGATGCAGGAGCCTGAGATGCCGAAACCATCCTCCCGCATCTCCGGCATCGTTCCCTCCGGCAAGGACGGCTGGGAAGTGCACTTCGCCGCCATGACGCGCAAGCAGGCCGGCGAAGACATCATCATGCTGTCAGTCGGCGACCACGACTTCGACACGCCGTCGGAGACTGTCGAGGCCTGCGTGGATGCCGTCCGCGCCGGCTTCCACCATTATACCCAGCTACCCGGCCTGCCGCGCCTGCGCGCAGCCATGGCCAAGATTTCGACTCGTTGCACCGGCCTCGACACTGCCCTTTCCGAGATCATTGCCACACCCGGCGGCCAGGCCTCGCTCTATGCCGCGGTGCAGGCAACGCATGACCCAGGCGACCACGCAGTGGTCGTGGCGCCCTATTATGCCACCTACCCCGGCACGTTCCGCGCCGCAGGCGCCAGCTACACCGTGGTCGAGGCCCACGCTGCAGACGGCTTCCAGCCGCGTGCGGCGGAGATCGAGAAGGCTCTGAAGCCGAACACGCGCTCGATCCTCATCAACACGCCGAACAACCCGACCGGTGCGGTCTATTCCCGGAAGTGCCTGGAAGACATCGCCGAACTCTGCGTCCGGCGCGATCTCTGGCTGCTGTCGGACGAGGTCTACTGGACCCTCGGTGGCGGCGAACACGTGTCGCCACGGACCCTGCCCGGCATGGCTGAACGCACTCTGGTCATCAATTCGATGTCGAAGAGCCACGGCATGACCGGCTGGCGCATCGGCTGGCTCACCGCCCCCGCCGACCTCGTCTCGCTGGTCATCAACCTCAACCTCGTCACCACCTACGGCTTGACCGATTTCGTCAGCCGCGCGGCGATCGAGGCGCTGGAGAACGATTTTGGCGTCGAGCAGATCGCGGCAACCTATGCCGGGCGCCGCAAGCTGTTCATCGACCAGATGCGCGGGCTGAACAACGTCACCGTGCGCGGCTCCGAGGGCGGCATGTATGTGATGCTCGACGTCAGCGCCATCGAGCGCGATTGCGAGAAATTCGCCTGGGACCTGCTCGAAGCCGAGAAGGTCGCGGTCATGCCGGGCGTCAGCTTCGGCGATGCCGCGGCCGGTCACATCCGTATCAGTCTGTGCCAGCCCGACGACGTTCTCCAGGAGGCCGCCGGCCGCCTGAGGCGCTTCGCCAACAGCTACGAGAGATCAGCCGCATGACAGAAATCCCCGCCCGTGCCCGCGCCGTCATCATCGGTGGCGGCGTGTCCGGCTGCTCCGTCGCCTACCATCTGGCGAAGCTCGGCTGGACCGACATCGTGCTTCTGGAGCGCAAGCAGCTCACATCAGGCACGACATGGCATGCGGCGGGGTTGATCGGGCAGCTGCGCGCCTCGCAGAACATGACGCGGCTGGCGAAATATTCGGCCGATCTCTACGTCAGGCTCGAGGAAGAGACCGGCGTCGCAACCGGCATGCGCCAGGTCGGTTCCATCACGGTCGCACTGACCGAGGAGCGTAAGCACGAGATCTATCGCCAGGCCTCGCTAGCCCGTGCCTTCAATGTCGACGTACGCGAGATTTCTCCCAGCGAAGTCAAGGAGATGTACCCCCATCTCAATGTCGCCGACGTGGTCGGCGCGGTGCACCTGCCGCTCGACGGCCAGTGCGATCCCGCCAACATCGCCATGGCCTTGGCCAAGGGTGCCAGGCAGCGTGGCGCGAAGATCGTCGAGAACGTCAAGGTCACCAAGGTCCATTCGAAGAACGGACGCGTCTCGGGTGTGTCGTGGGCACAAGGCGGCGAACAGGGAACCATCGAGACGGACGTCGTTGTCAACTGCGCCGGCATGTGGGCGCGCGAGATGGGCGCGCAGAACGGCGTCACCATCCCGCTGCACGCCTGCGAGCACTTCTATCTCGTCACCGAAGCTATTCCCGGCCTCGGCCGACTGCCGGTGCTGCGCATGCCGGACGAATGTGCCTACTACAAGGAAGACGCCGGCAAGATGATGCTCGGCGCCTTCGAGCCGGTCGCAAAACCCTGGGGCATGGACGGCATCCGCGAGGATTTCTGTTTCGACCAGCTGCCCGAGGACATGGATCATTTCGCGCCGATCCTCGAAATGGGCGTGAACCGCATGCCGATGCTGGAAACCGCCGGCATCCACACCTTCTTCAACGGTCCCGAGAGTTTCACCCCCGACGACCGCTACTATCTCGGGGAAGCGCCGGAACTTGGCGGCTACTGGGTCGCCGCCGGCTACAACTCGATTGGAATTGTCTCTTCGGGCGGTGCCGGCATGGCGCTGGCGCAGTGGATCCACGACGGCGAGGCGCCGTTCGATCTTTGGGAAGTCGACATCCGCCGCGCCCAGCCGTTCCAGAAGAACCGGCGCTATCTCAAGGAGCGCGTCTCGGAGACGCTCGGCCTGCTCTATGCCGATCATTTCCCCTATCGCCAGATGGCGACCTCGAGGAACGTGCGCCGCTCCCCGCTGCACGAACACCTGAAGGCACGCGGTGCCGTGTTTGGCGAAGTCGCCGGCTGGGAGCGCGCCAACTGGTTCGCCCGCGACGGCGAGGAGCGAGAATACCGCTACTCCTGGAAGCGTCAGAACTGGTTCGACAACCAGCGGGAAGAGCATCTGGCGGTCCGCAATAGCGTCGGCCTGTTCGACATGACCTCCTTCGGCAAGATCAGGATCGAAGGCCGCGATGCGCTGGCCTATCTGCAGCGCCTCTGCGCCAACGACATGGACGTCGAACCCGGCCGGATCGTCTACACCCAGATGCTCAACCAGCGCGGCGGCATCGAGAGCGACCTGACGGTGACGCGCCTTTCGCCAACAGCCTTCCTGACAGTTGTGCCGGGCGCAACACTGCAGCGCGATCTCGCCTGGTTCCGCAAGCATTTGGCCGACGAGTTCGTCATCATCACCGACGTAACCGCGGCTGAATCGGTGCTCTGCCTGATGGGGCCGAGCGCGCGGAAACTGATCGAGAAAGTCAGTCCCAACGATTTCTCCAATGAAAAGAACCCCTTCGGCAGCTGGCAGGAAATCGAGATCGGCATGGGTCTCGCCCGCGCCCATCGCGTCACCTATGTCGGCGAGCTCGGCTGGGAGCTTTATGTGTCGACCGACCAGGCGGCGCATGTGTTCGAGGCAATCGAGGAAGCCGGGGCCGATCTCGGGCTGAAACTCTGCGGCCTGCACACGCTCGATTCCTGCCGCATCGAAAAGGCGTTCCGCCATTTCGGCCACGACATTACCGACGAGGACCATGTGCTGGAAGCCGGCCTCGGTTTTGCCGTGAAATCCGGCAAGGGCGAGTTCATCGGCCGCGACGCGGTGCTGCGCAAGCGTGACGCCGGCCTCACCCGCCGGCTGGTCCAGTTCCGGCTGGCGAACCCGGAACCGCTACTCTTCCACAACGAGGCCATCGTCCGCAACGGCAAGATTGTCGGAACAATCACGAGCGGAAACTACGGCCACCACCTCGGCGGCGCCGTTGGCCTCGGCTACGTGCCCTGCGCCAACGAAACAGAGGCCGATGTGCTCGGCTCGCGCTACGAGATCGAGATCGCCGGCGAGCGTTTCGCTGCCGAAGCCTCGCTCAAGCCGATGTACGACCCGAAGGCCGAACGCGTGCGCATGTAGCCGCCCCTTACAAAATCGCCCGCGCTGACATATTCAGTCGGATGAGAATTGAGCGCAGTGAGGCCGGTGGTGACGAACAAGCAGCGACGCGTGTGGTGGGGTGACTTCAAGGCGGCCGATTTCGCGTTGATCGACCCCGTGGCGACGATCGCCGTCATCCCCGTTGCCGCCATTGAGCAGCACGGCCCGCATCTGCCTGTGTCGACCGATCTGACCATCATGGAAGGCATGCTGACCGAGGTCTTCGCCCAACTGCCCGAAAATCTCGACGCCCGCTTCCTGCCCATCCAGGCCGTCGGCAAATCCGACGAGCACATCCATGCACCGGGCACGCTCAGCCTGCCTGCCAACATGCTGGTCGACGCCTGGACTGAGCTTGGCGCTTCGATTGCGCGCGCGGGCATCCGCAAGTTCGTCTTCGTCACCTCGCATGGCGGCAACGAGGAGGTGATGGGAATCGTCTCGCGCGAGTTGCGCGTGCGCTTCGGCGCGATGTCTGTGCGTTCGAGCTGGGGCCGTTTCGGCACGCCCGACGACCTCTACCCTGCGCGCGAAATCCAGCTTGGCATCCATGGCGGCGATGTCGAGACCTCGCTGATGCTGCATTTCCGGCCCGAGCTGGTCGACATGGCCAAGGCACAGGATTTCACGTCCAGCTTCGAGCGCGCCGAAAGTGCGTTCGACCTGCTGCGCTCGCACGGGCCGCACGGCTTTTCATGGATTGCCAGCGATCTCAACCCGCATGGTGTCGTCGGCAATGCCGCTGTGGCGACCGCTGAAAAAGGCCGGCTCACGGCTGCGCATCAGGCTGACGGTTTCATCCGGTTGCTGCAGGATATCCGCAAGGCCAAGCTCGGCGACTGGATCGCCTAGATTTCCAACCCGAAGGGCACGCCCTCGAAGCAGTCAGCGCCCCGGCCGATGCTAGCGATGGCCGCTACCATCCGCCCGTCCCGACCCAGGATCTGGTCCGCCACCGCGATCAGGCGCGGATTGGGCGTCGCCGTCGGCGAGAGTTTCCGCAACAGAGCCGCCAATTCCGCCTCGTCTCGGGAGGGATCGAGAGCTGCCGCAATGATGTAGGCGGAAGCGGTCGAGCGGCTGACACCCGCCCAGCAATTGATCGCCAATGGACGCGACCGGTCCCAGGCGCGAGCAAAATCGAGCAGACGGCGCACATGTACCTCGCCGGGCATCGTCATGCCTTCCTGCTCGGCGGCGATATCGTGCATGTTCATCAACAGGTGGTTTTCGGCGCGAATGATTGCCGGCCGCGACATCTCCGTGCCGGCGGAGAGCAGCGAGATCAGCCGCTCGGCGCCGACGCGCACAACCGTCTCTTCGATCCTGGAAAGCGGGCTGACATAGATCAAGAGACAGCTCCTTCGCCTACGGGCTGCCGGTCCTGCGCCCAGTCGCCCAAGGCAACGTCAAGCCGCCGCCATTCAACCTCGTGCCCGGGCAAGCCGCAGCGCAGCTGCGTCGGCCGGTCGGCAAAACTGCGCACCAATATTCCCTCCCGCCCCAGCGCCTTGAACAGCCCGGCCGCGTCGGGGATATCGACGTGGCGGAACAGCGACGTGCCACCGGTAACAATCACGCCGGCACGGGCAAATGTCTGGTCGAGCCGGTGGGCGGCGTGCGCCAGCGTGGTCCGCATCTCGCGCTGCCAATCGGTGTCCGATAACGCCTTGATGCCATATTCGAGCGAAGGCACCGCCACCGACCACGGGCCCAGTTCCTCCTCCAGCCGCGCGGCGATATCGGGGTGCGCCAGCGCAAATCCGAGCCGAATGCCGGCAAGGCCATAAAACTTGCCGAACGAGCGCAGGACGACGATGCCGCCCTGCTCGACATCGCCGGCAAGGCTCTGCGCCTGCGGGCCGACATCCATGAACGCCTCGTCGACGACCAGCAATCCGCCGCGCGAGCGCAGCCGGGCTGCCAGTTCGAGCAAGTCCGAGCGCAGGACGACGCGGCCATCGGGATTGTTCGGATTGACGACGACGGCGAGCTCGGCCTCGAAAAGCTCCTCGAACGTGCGTGTCTCGGCAACATGGTGTCCGGCAATCGCCGCGGCTCGCGCGTGCTCCTGATAAGTCGGCCCAAGCACGAAGGCGCGGCCCGGGCGCACCAGCGAGGCGATGCGCGGCAAGAGGATCTGCGTGCCCGGAGCCGGCACCACATTAGCCGCCGACGTCGCGCCATAGGCGGTCGCGGCGACAGCGGCGAGATCACGGGCCCTGCCCGGCTCCGGCAGGCGCGACAAGGCTGTGGCAGGCAGCTCGAAAAGCGGATAGGAGTTCGGATTGATCCCGGTCGAAAGGTCGACGAACGGCTCGGGCGCTCCCGGAAACAGCGCCCTCGCCCGCTCCAGGCTGCCGCCGTGGTCCACAGTCCCGGTCCTACGTCCTGCAAGAAGCGTCATGTTTGTTCCGCTTGCCTTCCTGTCGCTTCTGTTCGAACTCGGTCTGGGTTACCCGGACCGGCTGGTGCACGCCATCGGCCACCCGGTGATCTGGATCGGCAAGCTGATATCCTTTCTCGACACCAGCCTCAACCGCGCCACCGATACCGACGCCAGGCGCCGTTTTCTGGGCGTGGTTGCCCTCGTCGTCATCGTTGCCGTACCAGCCGCATGCGCATTTGCCGTCGAGCGCCTGTTCGGGCTTGTCCCCTTCGGCATCCTTCTCACTGCAATCGCCGCTTCCAGCCTCGTCGCCCAGCGCAGCCTCGGCAGCCATGTGAAGGCAGTCGCCGATGCGCTCGACAGCGGCGGCATCGTCGCCGGCCGCAAGGCAGTGTCGCAAATCGTCGGCCGTGACCCCGAACGCCTCGACGAGGCCGGCGTCAGCCGCGCCGCCATCGAAAGCCTGGCCGAGAATTTTTCCGACGGCATCACCGCTCCGGCACTCTGGCTCGCTGTTTTCGGCTTTGCCGGCGGAGCCGCGTACAAGGCCGCCAACACCGCCGATTCGATGATCGGCCACCGCACCAGCCGCCACGAAGCCTTCGGCTGGGCCGCCGCCCGTTTCGACGACCTGATCAACCTGCCGGCGTCGCGGCTGACTGCCCTTTTGATCGTGCTCGCCGCATTCCTGGTGCCCGGCACCGACCCAAGGGGCGCCTGGCAGGCTGTGTGGCGCGACGCCCAAAAACATCGCTCGCCCAATGCCGGCTGGCCTGAATCCGCCATGGCCGGCGCTCTCGGCCTCGCGCTTGCCGGTCCGCGTGCTTATGGCGGCGTCATGGTCGACGATGCCTTGATGGGCGATGGCGGCCGGCGCGAAGCCAATGCCCAGGATATACGCGCCGCACTCCGGCTCTACTGGACGGCCGATGCGTTGATGGTCGGCGCACTGGGGCTGATCGCCGCGATCTTCTGGCTCTGACCGCCTCGGGCGCTCAGAACTCGATGCCCTTCTGCGCCTTCACGCCAGCCGAGAAATGGTGCTTGGTGGCGCCCATCTCGGTCACAAGGTCGGCAGCCTCGACCAAAGCCGGCTTGGCGTTGCGGCCCGTGACCACGACATGCAGCCCCTCGCGCCTGCCTTTGAGCGCGGCGACCACCGCGTCGAGGTCGAGATAGTCATAGCGCAGCGCGATGTTGAGTTCGTCGAGCACGACGAGAGCAATGCTCGGATCGGCCAGCAATTCCTGCGCCTTGGCCCAAGCGGCCTCGGCCGCCGCGATGTCGCGCTTGATGTCCTGCGTCTCCCAGGTGAAGCCTTCGCCCATCGTGTGCCAGACGACGCGGTCGCCGAAGGCAGCAAACGCGTCCTGCTCGCCCGAATGCCAGGCGCCCTTGATGAACTGCACGACGCCAACGCGCTGGCCGTAGCCGAGCATGCGCAGCGCCAGCCCGAAGGCCGCCGTCGACTTGCCCTTGCCGGGGCCGGTGTTGACGATCAGCAGGCCCTTCTCGACGATGGTCTTTCCCGCCACTTCGGCATCCTGCACCGCCTTGCGCTTGGCCATCTTGCTACGGTGCCGTTCGGCTTCCTGTTCGTCGATCGTCTTCATCATTTCACCTTCATCGGCAGGCCGGAAACCATGAACAGCACTTCGTCGGCTGCCGCCGCCACTTTCTGATTGAGCCTGCCGGTATCGTCGCGGAAGCGGCGGGCGAGCGCATTGTCGGGCACGATGCCGAGCCCGACCTCGTTGGAAACCACGAACCAAGGTCCGCGCGGCCGCGACAGCACGTCGGCAAGCCGGGCACTTTCCGCCTCGACGTCATGATCCGCCAGCATGTGATTGGTGAGCCAGAGCGTCAGGCAATCGACCAGCACCGGCGTGCCATCGAGCACGCTGCCGAGCGCACCCACAAGATCGAGCGGTGCGTCGAGGGTCAGCCAGCCATCGCCACGGCGGCCGCGGTGAATCGAGATGCGCTCGCGCATCTCGTCGTCATAGGCCTGCGCCGTGGCGATGTAGGTCCACGGCGCAGGAAACTGCGTGATCAGCCGCTCAGCATGCGCGCTCTTGCCGGAGCGCGCACCGCCGAGCAGGAAGGTCAGCTTCTCAGGCAAGGCGGCCGTGCAGCGCCGGCGCCTGCTCGCCCATGAAGCGGTTGCGCATGAAGCCGGCAAAGGCACCCAGCACGACCCAGAACACCAGGTTGGTGATGGTGACGGCGACGACGAAGTTGTGATGCAAGTCGGCCGGGATCGGCGAGTCGTGGCTTGCGGGCTGCGGCGCGCCGATGATGTGCGGCGCGACGATCAGCGCCACGCCGAGGATCGCCAACGGCAGCGACTGGCGGAAAGCGATGAGCGCGAGGCCGGCGGCGGTGGCAACGACCGTGAAGGTCCACCAGACCTGGCGCGCGCCGAGATCGGCGGCGGGCATGGCCGGCAACTCGGGTGGCAGGCCAAGACCGGGCGCCAGTGTGAAGACGGCGAAGCCGGCAAAACCCCAGAACACGCCCTGGCGCCAGTTGGCGATACCGCCGGCGAATTCGGAAGCTGCGACCAGGATCAGCGCGAAAGCAACGCCGCTGACGATGTTGGCGAGTGCCGAATAGGCGAAGCGTTCGAACCCGTCGGCGGGCGCCCAGGCTTCGACCTCTTCTTCGGCAGGAGCCGCAACCTGCGCCGCAGGAGCGGTCGCTTCGGTGCCGGCAGTCGGTGCGGTGGCTTCAGTGCCTGCGGCTGGTGCCGCGGCATGCTCGTGGCCGCCCGCATTTTCATAGGTCTCCGCCTTGAGAATCAGCGGAACGGTTGCATAGGTCTGGAGCGCGGCAAGGATCACGCCGGCCAATAGGCCGCTGATCGCCGCGATGAACACGACGTTGCGAAAAACAGACATGGCTAGAGTGCTTTCGTTAGTGGCAGGGGAAAGCCATCGAGTGGCGATAGTCGTGGGCAGCGTTGTGCACCACTTCCATATGCGAGAACCCGAGGAAGCCAACAACGAAAAGGCCGAGCAGCGCCGCAAGCGCGAGCTGCATGGTGCGCGACTGCGAGGAAACGTCAGCGCCGATTGCAGAAACAGTATTCATCTTGAAGTCCTTTCGCCCTCCACCCGAGGGCACCGAGATAAGTGCCTGTCGCCGGCAGGTCTCCTGGCTTGCGGATCGACACCCTTCCCCGCCTTCCCGAAGCAAGCTTCAGTGGCATTTGGGGAGAGCTAACCGCATACAGTTGCGGGGGCAGCCACGGCTTCGGACCCTCAAAGGGCCCTTACCGCATTCCCTCTTGATTCCGTAACGGAACCGACGACCCCGCAACTATAGAAACAAATGGCTTGGGCGGCAAACCAAATTCCGACGCCGCAGCGCTCGAATGCGTCAGCAGCGTGCAGCTATTCGCTCGGCCACCAGGTGCTGGAGCCGCCAAAGATGCCGATCGTGGATGGCCCGATCCTCGAGATTCTTGACCACATTGTAGAGATAATCGGCGGCCGAGCCCCAATGGCCGCAGGTCGTGGCCAGCCGCTTCACGACTTCGTCCTCGCCGAGTGCCCCGGCATAGGCATGGCCTTCGCGGTTGATGACGAAGGCAAGAGCGGTCAACGGACCGTCCGAAGTGGCAAGGCTCAGCCAGCGCGGCTTGTAGGTCGAAGGCTTCAGCGTCATCTCCCGGCGAAACAGCTTGTCGAGCTGTTCACGCCGGTCGCCATCCATCAGCCGCAGCGCCACACCCTTGCACTGGCCGCCGCGATCCATGCCCATCATCAGCCCCGGCTCTGCCTTGGTGGCGCGCCAGCGGGTCATGTTGATGCAGAACGAGCGATGCCAGCCGCGTGCCACCGCCACCTTCTCCTCCGTATGGTCGACCTCCGGCTTCCAGATCAGCGAGCCATAGGCAAACAGCCACAGCGGCCCCTCATCGGCATTGTCCGCCAGCGTCTCGTCGATCATGCGCTCGTAGTCGGCATCGTCGAGATGCTGCGCGTCCGGGTCGGGGCCGGCGTCGGCCACTTCGCGATGGCAGCGCGCCACCAGATCTTCGGTCAACGACATCACGCGACCGTTCATTGCTGACATCCCCGAACCCTGTGCATGACGTTGGCTAGTCCCTCTCTTGCCCCGGTTCAACCATGATAGTGCTGCAGGAGCGGCGAAACACCCGAAAGCCGAAGCGAATGGCCATGACGATGCAACCGACCACCGACCAAGTTCAAGCCCGAACCCCACGCGTCCAGGTCATCGACATCGCCCGCGGCACAGCACTCGTCGCCATGGCCATCTATCATTTCGCCTGGGATCTCGAGTTCTTCGGCTATGCCGACCCGGGTATGACCGCCTTCGGCGGCTGGAAACTGTTCGCCCGCTCGATCGCGTCGAGCTTCCTGTTTCTTGTCGGCGTAAGCCTCGTCCTTGCCCACGCCAAGGGCATTCGCTGGCGCGGCTTTCGAAAACGGCTGGCAATGGTCGTTGCCGCCGCCGCGGCAATCTCCGTGGCGACATGGTTCGCCATGCCCGACACCTTCATCTTCTTCGGCATCCTCCACCAGATCGCCTTTGCCAGCGTCGTCGGCCTTGCCTTCCTGCGCCTGCCGCCGCTGCTGACGCTCGTCGTGGCTGCCCTGGTAATCGTGGCTCCCAGTTACCTGCGCAACGAGGCCTTCAACCATCCGGCGCTGCTTTGGGTCGGCCTCAACACCGTTGCCCCGCGCTCCAACGATTTCGTGCCAGTCTTCCCCTTCTTCGGGGCGGTGCTGGCAGGCATGGGACTTGCCGGGCTGGCGCTGAAATCCGGCCTGTTCGACGCCCTGGCGCGCTTGAAACCCGGCGCCTGGTCGAAACCGCTCGACTTCTTCGGCCGCCACAGCCTGGCCTTCTACCTCATCCACCAGCCGGTGCTGATCTCGCTGGTCTGGGCCTGGGCGCAGTTCTTCCCCGCGCCGGTCGAAACCCGCGAAGTCGGCTTCCTGAAGTCCTGCCAGATCTCCTGCGAGCAAAGCCGCGACACCGATTTCTGCGCGCGCTACTGTGTCTGCATGCTCGACGAGCTGCAGAAAGACGATTCGCTCGACCGCCTCTATGCCAGCGACAAGAGCCCTGAACTCAAGGCACGGATCGGCGACACCGCCGCGATGTGCACGGCCAGGACGGACAGCGAAATACCAACTGGAGGAGCGCAATGACCGACATCAAGGCAGCCCCCAACCGGGTGCCGTGGCCGCCGATCATCTACCTCGCGGCCATTGCCATCGCCATCGTGCTCGGCCTGCTCTATCCATTGCCCTGGATCACCGAACCGATATCGGATCTGTTGTTTGCCGCCGGCTGGCTGGCGATAGCAGGTTTTGCCGCCATCGAAATTTCGGCAATGCGCGCCCTGAAGCGCGGCAACACCACCATCAGGCCTGACAAGGCCGCGGATCATCTGGTGACGAACGGCCCCTTTTCCTTCACCCGCAACCCGATCTACTTCGGCAATACGCTGCTGATGATCGGCATCGGCTTGGTCAGCGGCAGCCTCTGGTTCATCATCCTGGCGCTGGTCGCAGTCTTCGCCACGAACAAGCTCGCCATCGAACGTGAGGAAAAGCACTTGCAGGCGCGTTTCGGCAAGAAATACATCGACTATGCGAAGAAGGTCAGGCGCTGGATCTAGCTGACGGCGGCGGTCGCGCCACCGTTTCGGAAGCTGTGGGTTCCGTAGATGGCCACGATCGCCAAGGCAATCGCCAGCCATAGCATCAGGCCGATCCACTGGTGCTGGGTCGCATCGCCACCTTCGAACACCCGGCCGAGGTAACGCACGCTGTTCTGGTGCGATGCGTGCATGAGAATCGCCGGCAGCACGCTGCCCGCCGAATTCTGGTACAGCCACGTGAACACCACCGCCGCAACCATGACGTTGATGGCGCTGGATATGCTGTAGTCGTTCAGAAGCACCAGCGGCAGGTGCCAGGCGGCCCAGATCACCCCGAGCAGCAGGCTTGCATTCAGCGCTCCGTGCTCGCGCAGAAGCGCCGGCAGCGCGAATCCCCGCCAGCCGGGCTCCTCGCCAAGCGGACCGCTGAAGACCAGAAACAGCGGGACCATGACCGCGATTTCCGGAATGGCCGGCACGTTCCCCCAGTTGGGCGCAGCGGAACCCAACAATGGGTTGAGCCAGATTGCCAGCAGTTGCGCTGCCACCGGCAGCCCGATCGCCACCAGGTACCAACCTGGAGGCACGCGCCATTTCACCACTGAAGCCAGCAGCGCACGGACTTTCGGCCAGCCACCCAGGAGTGCGGAGATGACGACGGCCGAGACGAATGGACCAAAGGTAAACCAGGCGATGTCTTCGCCACCTGCCCGGTAGAACGGAATGAAGCCAATCCAGGTGATGACGAATGCCAGCACCACGAAGCTCGTGACCGGCCAGTCGCGAACCGTCCTGATGAGCATCGACATGGGAGCTACTCCCGAGGGGTAGCCAAACTTAGCACAATGCTGTGGGTGAGTCCGAGCCGTCGCCGCGCCGGATGACCCGGCCGGCTTTCTGCTGTCAGGTGTTGACGCCGAGCTCGACCAGCCGTTCGACGCAGGATTCCTCGGCCTGGTCCAGTTCGGCGAGCGTCTCCTCCAGATCGCGGCGCTTCTGGCGCAGATCCTCGCGCTTCTCTTCGATGCGCTTGATCATCAGCTTGAGCTGGCCGACCTCGCCGGGCGGCGCGCGATACATCTGGATGATCTCGCGGATCTCGTTGATCGAAAAGCCGAGGCGCTTGCCACGCATGATCTGGCGAATGAGATGCCGGTCCGATGGCCGGAACAATCGTGTCCGGCCGCGACGCACCGGCTGCACCAGGCCTTCGTCTTCATAGAAGCGCAGTGTCCGCGTCGAAATGTCGAATTCGCGGGTCAGTTCGGTTATCGAATAATATTCCCGCATCGTTCCTCCACCCCGCGAGCGAAACCGCCCCGCCTCAAAATCATGCCGGGCACTAGCCGAGGCGAATAGGCCGGGCGACGGCAAGCATCGCGCGGCAAGGACCATAGTGATCCGCCTGGAGTCTCGCACGCGATTTACGTAAAAGTCAATTGAACTCGCCGTCTATGCAACCAACTGTTCCGCGCCCAATCTGGCGCGCAGAAATACGGTGGCGTTGATCCCGGGGGGGGCCTTTGCGGAACTCGAAACCGAGCTTCGGCGTCATCCGCCGCCGAGATGCAACCACCATGTCGCGAGGCTGAGGAAGGCAAGGAAGCCGATCACGTCGGTGATCATCGTCGTGAAGATCGACGACGAGATCGCCGGGTCGGCGCCGACCTTGTCGAGCAGGAGTGGAATCAGGATTCCGCCGAGCGCTGCCGCCAGCATGTTGAGCACCATCGCCGCGGCAATGACGAAACCCAGGTCGGGATTGTGGAACCACAGACCGGCGACCAGGCCGAGGATGGCCGCAATGATCGCACCGTTCAGCAGCCCGACCATCACCTCGCGGCGGATGACGCGGCCGGCATTGTAGATATCGAGGTCGCGCGTGGCGAGCGCCCGCACCGTCACCGTCATCGTCTGGGTGCCGGCATTGCCGCCAAGCGAGGCGACGATCGGCATCAGGGCTGCCAGCGCCACCATTTCCTCGATGGTCGCGCCGAACTGGCTGATGACAGATGCCGAGATGAAGGCGGTTCCGAGATTGACCAGGAGCCATGGCACGCGCGAGCGCGAAGTGGCGGCCACCGTGTCCGACAGCTCTTCGTCACCGACGCCGCCCATGCGCAGAAGATCTTCCTCGGCCTCCTGCTGGATGACGTCGACCACGTCGTCAATGGTCAGCACGCCGACCAGACGCTCGTTCTCGTCGACGACGGCGGCCGACAAAAGATCGTATTGCTCGAACTCGCGCGCCGCCTCTTCCTGGTCCATCGTCGCGGGAATGGCGTGACGCGTCTCGTGCATCACCTCTTCGATCTTGACCGCACGCTTGGTGCGCAGGATCTGGTCGAGGTCGACCGCGCCGAGCAGCTTGAAGGTCGGGTCGATGACGAAAACCTGGCTGAAGCGGTCGGGCAGGTCCTTGTCGTCGCGCAGATAGTCGATGGTCTGGCCAATGGTCCAGAACGGTGGCACCGCAACGAACTCCGTCTGCATGCGCCGGCCGGCCGATTCTTCCGGGTAGTCGAGCGAACGGCGCAGCCTGATGCGCTCGGTGAACGGCAGCTGGGCCAGAATCTCGTTCTGGTCTTCGGCGTCGAGATCCTCGAGGATGTAGACCGCGTCGTCGGAATCGAGCTCCTGGACGGCCTGGGCAATCTGCTCGTTGGGCAGGTTGTCGACGATGTCCAGGCGGATCGCCTCGTCGACCTCGGTCAGCGCCGAAAAGTCGAAGTCCGAGCCCATCAGCTCGACCAGTGCAAGCCGCTGTTCGGGCAGCAATGCCTCCAGCAGGTCGCCGAGTTCGGATTGGTGCAGCCCCGATACGTCGCGCTTCAGCGATAGCGTATCGCGATCGGCGATCGCCGCGCCGATATGGGCGAGGAACGAGGCAAGGATCGCCCCGTCCTCGCCGTAGATTTCGGCGCGGACAGCGTCAGCGGCGTCGGCGCCGTGCGTATGGTCGTGTCGGGCTTCCATCGGCGCTTCCCGTTTGCGGATTTTCGGGATTCGAGGTGGGTTATCCCTAGCCCGCCAAGGGTCGGAATATCAAATGAAATACCGCCTCAGGCGGTCCTGCGGATCAGCCAATTCCGCCCTGTTTCAATCAGGCCACATGCTCGCTTGAGCATTGGCGGTGATCGGCCAGCACCTCGATGATGCGGCAGTCGCAGATGCGGCCATGGCCGCACTCGTCGATCATCCGCGACAGCTCGCCGCGCAGCGCCTGGAGCCGCTCGATTCGCCTGTCGACTTCGCGAAGATGCGACTTGGCGATGCTGTCGGCCTGGTGACACGAGGCCTGCGGTTCCTGCGACATCACCAGCAATTCCCTGATATGGTCGACCTCGAAGCCGAGTTCGCGGGCATGGCGGATGAAGTTGAGCCGGTCGATCTCCGCCTTGCCGTAGCGGCGCTGGTTGCCTTCCGTGCGCGGTGGCGCCGCAATCAGCCCGATCTGCTCATAAAAACGGATCGTCGGCACTTTCACGCCCGTTCGCCGCGCCAGTTCGCCAATCGGCAGATTCATCTAAAAACCCTCTTGATCCTCTAGTGGCTAGAGATTCTAGCATTGCTTCATATAGGATTGAAAGGACCCATCATGAATGACGCCAGCCACGGCAAGACGCGCTTCCGCGTCGGCGGTATGGATTGCGCCTCCTGCGCGACCAAGATCGAGAACGCCGTCAGCCGCCTGCCCGGCATCACCGAGGTCGGCATTTCCGTTTCGGCCGGCACAATGACGGTTTCGCATCAGGGGCCAGCGCCATCGGCTGCGATTTCGAAGCAGGTGAAGGCGCTCGGCTACTCCGTCGCCGAGCTTGGCGTGGCGCGCGCGACCGAGGTCCAGCAGCACAAGCACGGCCCATCGTGCAGCCATGACCACGACCACAGCGGACACGACCATAGCCATGGTGACCATGCCAGGCACGACCATGGTGATCATGCCGGACACGGCTCCCCGGCTGCGGCCTCTGCCGATGCCGGCCACGCCCATTTCGATCTCGACGACGGCCCGTGGTGGACATCCCGCAAAGCCAAGCTGACCATCGCCTGCGGTGCTGCCCTTGTCGCAGCCTATGCCATCGGCCAGTTCATGCCGCAGGTGGGGCACTGGGCCTTCCTGGCTGCATTGGCGGTCGGGCTGGTGCCCGTGGCGCGGCGCGCCTTCGCCGCCGCGATGACAGGCACGCCGTTCTCGATCGAAACGCTGATGACCATCGCTGCTGTCGGCGCGGTGTTCATCGGCGCCACCGAGGAAGCGACGATGGTCGTCTTCCTCTTCCTCATCGGCGAATTGCTGGAAGGCGTTGCCGCTCGCCGCGCCCGCGCCAGCATTCGCGGACTTGCCGACCTGGTGCCCAAGACCGCTTTGGTCGAGGAAGGCGGCTCGACCCGCGAGATGCCGGCCGAGGCGCTGCAGGTCGGTGCGCTCATGCTGGTCCGGCCCGGCGACCGTGTTGCCGCCGACGGTGTCATCGTCGAGGGTGCGAGCACGCTCGATGAAGCGCCTGTCACCGGCGAAAGCGTTCCCAAGTTGAAGACCGCTGGCGACGACGTGTTCGCCGGCACCATCAACACCGATGCGGTGCTCAAGGTCCGCGTCACCGCTGCGGCCGCCGACAACACCATTGCCCGCGTCATCAAGCTGGTCGAGGAGGCGCAGGAGAGCAAGGCGCCGACCGAGCGCTTCATCGACCGCTTCTCGCGCTACTACACGCCGGCCGTCCTTGTCGTCGGAGCGCTCGTCGCCATCCTGCCGCCGCTGGTCGCCGGCGGTTCGTGGTCGGAGTGGGTCTACAAGGGCCTCGCCATCCTGCTGATCGGCTGCCCCTGCGCGCTTGTCATCTCGACGCCCGCTGCAATTGCAGCCGGTCTGTCCGCCGGTGCCCGCCGCGGCCTGCTGCTCAAGGGAGGTGCTGTGCTGGAAGGCATGCGCCGCGTCACCACGGTCGCGCTCGACAAGACCGGAACCCTCACCGAAGGCAAGCCGAAGGTCACCGACATCGTCGGCGTCGGGCACCCCGAAGCCAAGGTCCTGTCGCTGGCTGCCGCCCTGGAGACGGGCTCGAGCCATCCGCTGGCGCTCGCCATTCTCGGCCGCGCCAAGACAGATGGCGTACCTGTGCCCCCAGCAAGTCTCGCCAAGGCGGTGGCAGGCAAGGGTGTTTCGGCCAAGGTCGGCGGCCAGGACGTGTTCCTGGCGTCGCCCAGCGCCGCCGAAGAGATGGCCGGATTGCCAGCCGAATTGAAAGCGCAGATCGCCGCCTTCAATGGCGACGGCAAGACAGTTTCCGTGCTGGTGGTCGACAACAAGGTCGCGGGCCTGCTTGCCATGCGCGACGAACCGCGTGCCGACGCCATAGCGGCACTGGCCACGCTCAAGGCCGACGGCATCGCCACCCTCATGCTGACCGGCGACAACGAGGCGACTGCAAAAGCCATCGGCAAGGGGCTTGGTATCAATGTTCGCGCCGGCCTGATGCCCGACGACAAGCAGCGCATCGTCCGTGAACTCCAACAGCAGGGACAGGTCGTCGCCAAGGTCGGCGACGGCATCAACGACGCCCCTGCCCTTGCCGCTGCCGATTTCGGCATCGCCATGGGCGGCGGCACCGATGTCGCGCTGGAAACCGCCGACGCTGCCATCCTGCATGGCCGCGTCACCGACATTCCTGACATGATCGCCCTGTCGAAGACGGTGATGGGCAACATCACCCAGAACATCACCATCGCCCTTGGCCTCAAGGCGGTGTTCCTGGTGACGACGATTGCCGGCATTACTGGTCTGTGGCCCGCCATCCTCGCCGACACCGGCGCCACGGTGCTGGTCACCGCCAACGCCATGCGGCTGCTCGCCTGGCGCGGCCGCTGAGGCAATCCAGGAACTGATCGTCTATGGGCCGCCCGGGCAGACCTTGGGCGGCCCGTTTGACAATCGTGATCATTTGGCCGAGATACCGGCCATGCAAAAAGTTTCCTTTGCCATCCTCGTCATCTGCAAAGGCGGCCTTCAAATAGGCTGATAGCCTGGTGCCACTACCTGCGAGAGCAAGAGCGGCACCAGGACACTGACACTCACGACATCAGAAATCTGCCTGTACTGGCCGAGCGATCTGCTGCGCTGTTGCGCGCGCCGCTTGCTGCCGGCGGCACTCCGTTTGGAATGTTCAAATGACCTTCAAATACAGTTTCACGTTCCCGATCAGCGGCGCCAATAAGCTGCCTCGTTTCAAGAACTGGGCCGCAGAACACGCGGCCGGCATCGAAGTCAGCCTTCCGCCCCAGGTTCCGGTCAAGAGCGAGAGCTTGACCATCCGCCTCAGGTCCGCTGACGACCGGCAAGCGCTGATGACCAAGCTTGCAGGCATCGACTTGTAGCACTGAGCGACGGTGACGGGCCTGGCTCGTCACCGTCCACTTGCGGCAACTCACGCGCCATGCCCGCACTGCAGTGCCGGCTCGGAAGTCCGGCATCCTTCCTGCGCCCGTCCCCACGATCAGCCGCAAGTGGCAACTTGGACGGCTACTCCCGGGCCTTTTGACAACTTTGCCCGCACCCCATAAGTTCGCCAGAACCAGTAGTCGTCCGCTCCCAGATGGAGCAGGCCCTTCGAAAAGATCGGCAACAAGATGACCTCGGCAATCATGGCACTGATTCTGGCAATGTTCACGGTCTCCGCAGCGATTGCGGACGAGAAGGCCTTTTTGGAAACTCTTTCCGGCAGCTGGCATGGCGGGGGACAGGTCCGACTGAAACCCGGTGCAGTGCCGCTTGCCGTCTCCTGCAGCCTCGACTCCCAGGCAGATGGCGCAGCCCTCAACCTTGACGGCGCCTGCCGCGCAAAAGTCGTGTTCTCCCGCCGCATAGGAGTTGATCTGCAGGCCAACGGCAGACGCTATACCGGTTCCTATGTCGGTTCGAGACGTGGCGCCGCGCGACTTGTCGGTACACGCACCGGCGATACGCTCAACCTCCAGATCCTATGGCCGGACAAGGGCTCCGGTTCGCGCGTCGCAAGCATGCGGCTGGCAAGCGTCGGTACAGGGCATATGCGGATCGTCACGATCGAGCCGCATCCCCAGACCGGAGAGAAGGTCGTGACGGCGACAATCGAGTTCACCCGCAACTAGGTGATCAACGGCAGCAAGACTGCGCAACTCTCTGTAATTCTTGAAAGACACCGGTTAACCCCGGAAAGGCTCAAGCTGTTTCATCCCAGATGGAACGGCTTGCTCAGATGATTTGGTACTCACCTGAAAAGTGATGGTGCGGTCGAGAAGACTCGAACTTCCACGGGTTGCCCCACAGCGACCTCAACGCTGCGCGTCTACCAATTCCGCCACGACCGCACTGTCACGAAGGGCCGGTCCGAACCGGCTCGCGGCATGTAGCAAATCGTTTCCGGGGAAACAAGCGCCCTGTGCGATATTCGTCGATCATTCTTGCTTGCCCCAGGGGAAGCCGCCATCACTTTCGACAATAGCCGGCTTTCAAGGCGCGGGGACTGGACGTTTTGGCCGCCAGCGGCCATATCAGGCCGAAGAACGGACCGTCCAAATGACCGAACGCAGCCTGATCGCCACGTCGTTTCTCGCCCTTCCGGGCTCAGCCCCGGTCGAATGGCGAATCGAATCCGGCCTCACCCCTTACGATCAGGCACTCGCCTTCATGGAAGAGCGCGCCGACGCGATTCGCCAGGGTAGCGCCGGCGAGATGGTCTGGCTGGTCGAGCACCCGCCAATCTACACCGCAGGCACCAGCGCCCAGGAGCAGGACCTGGTCGAGCCCGACCGTTTCCCCGTCTTCAAGACCGGCCGCGGCGGCGAATACACCTATCATGGCCCCGGCCAGCGCGTGGCCTACGTCATGCTCGACCTCAAGCGTCGGCGCGAAGACGTGCGTGCCTTCGTGGCATCACTCGAGGCCTGGATCATATCGGCGCTCGCCGCCTTCAACGTGAAGGGCGAACGCCGCGAGGACAGGGTGGGCGTCTGGGTGGTCAGACCCGACCGCCCGGCCCTGCCGGACGGTTCACCGGCGGAAGACAAGATTGCCGCCATCGGCATACGCCTGCGTCGTTGGGTGAGTTTCCACGGCATCGCCATCAATGTCGAACCTGAGCTCGGCCATTTCTCGGGCATCGTGCCTTGCGGCGTCACCGACCATGGCGTCACCAGCCTTGTCGACCTTGGCCTGCCGGTGACGATGAACGACCTCGACGTTGCGCTCAAGGCCGCTTTCGAAGCGATATTCGGGCCAGCTAGCACAGTCTCCGAGACCGTACGAAAAACCGCCTAGGAACTTTCGCTGGTCTGCCTGTTTGCAGCCCCGAACGTGGCGGGTCCCTTTGACGTCGGCGCCGCAATTCCCGCGTCATTCAGGCATCGGGATCTGTCCCGGTGCCGCAGCCTTCATCGGTCCAGAACCCCATCGAGAAGAGGCCGAACCGGCATTCAATCACAGTGCGCCGATCCACATCGCCATGGTGACGAGGAAGGTGCTCATGCAGACCATCGAAAGGACATCCTGTAGCAGCTCGGTCATCTGTTGCTCCTGTTTTTAATATGTTCTCAATTTGTTCTATTTTTGTTCAAATGTCAACGCACACCATTGCTTTCGGGCGCAGGCGCTCGTTGCAAGCGATTCGACAGTAAATGAAGGGTTTATGCGCGCGACCGGTCACCGCCGCGCGTTAACAATCGCGCGTCAGCCGAACCGGCATCGAACTAAAAGTCAACTTGAGCGCGGCCCGCCGACAGTGCGAACAGGCGTCTGGAGCGATCGCCCGCGGCTAGCGCAGCGGAACGATCTTGCCCTCGGCGAGCGTCACGCGGCGGTCCATGCGCGCGGCAAGCTCGTGGTTGTGTGTGGCAATCAGCGCCGCCAGGCCAGACTGCCTGACGAGCGCCGAAAGCGCGTCGAAGACATAGCCTGCCGTCACCGGATCGAGATTGCCGGTCGGCTCGTCGGCCAGAAGCACCAGCGGCGCATTGGCAACCGCGCGTGCGATCGCCACACGCTGCTGCTCGCCGCCGGAAAGCTCTGACGGCCTGTGTTCGGCGCGCTTGCCGATCTTCATGTAGTCGAGCAGTTGCTCGGCACGCTCGCTCGCCTTGGCCGGGCTGAGACCCTTCACCAACTGCGGCATCATCACATTCTCCAGCGCCGAGAATTCGGGCAGCAGGTGATGGAACTGATAGACAAAACCAACGTCGTTGCGGCGGATCGCGGTACGCTCGTCGTCCGAAAGCCGCCCGCAGGCGCGCCCGTTCAGGAAGACGTCGCCGGCGTCGGGGCGTTCGAGCAGGCCTGCGGTATGCAGCAGCGTCGACTTGCCGGCGCCTGACGGCGCCACCAGAGCCACCATCTCGCCCGGCTTGAGCGAGAAATTGGCATCGTTCAGGATCGTCAGCTTGCGCGAGCCCTGCTCATAATGGCGTTCGACGCTCTTGAGTTCGATAACGGCTTCGATGGCCATCACTCGTACCTCAGCGCTTCGACCGGATCGAGCGTTGCCGCCCGCCATGCCGGAAACAGTGTCGCCAGGAACGACAGCACCAGGGCCATCAGCACCACCGAGACAGTCTCGCCGACGTCCATCTTGGCCGGCAGCTGGCTGAGGAAATAGAGCTCGGGATTGAACAGCACCGTGCCGGAAAGCCACGAGAAGAACTGCCTGATGCGCTCGACATTGAGGCAGATGACGACGCCGAGCAGCACGCCGGCAATGGTGCCGGTCATACCGATGGCGGCGCCCGTCATCAGGAAGATGCGCATGACGGCGCCACGCGTCGCACCCATCGTGCGCAGGATGGCGATGTCGTGGCCCTTGTCCTTCACCAGCATGATCAGGCCGGAGATAATGTTCAATGCTGCCACAAGCACGATCAGCGTCAGGATCATGAACATGACGTTGCGCTCGACCTGCAGTGCCGAGAAGAAGGTCTGGTTGCGCTGGCGCCAGTCGGTCAGGAAGATCGGCCGCTGCGCCGCTTCCTCGACCTTGGTCTTCAGCGCATCGACGTCATCGGGATTGTCGACATAGATCTCGATCGAGCCGACCTTGCCTTCGGAATTGAAGTAGAGCTGCGCCTCGTTGAGCGGCATGAAGACGATCGAACTGTCATATTCCGACATGCCGACTTCGAAGATGCCGGAGATCGGATATGCTTTCGCCCGCGGCGTCGTGCCCATCGGCGTGACGTCTCCGTCGGGCGAAATCAGCCGGATGGAATCGCCCAGCACCAGGCCCATGTTCTCGGCCATGCGCTTGCCGATGACCACGCCCTCGCCTTCGTCGAAGCCGACGATCGAGCCTTGCTTGATGTTGTTGGCGACCAGCGTCACCTTGCCGAGGTCGCTGCCTCTGATGCCGCGCACCAGAGCGCCGGCGCCAGCGCCGACATTGCCCTGCGCCAGCACCTGGCCCTCGACCAGCGGAATGGCATATTTGACGCCTGAAACACCGTTGATGCGGTCGGCGACTGCCGAATAGTCCTCAAGCGGGGTGTCCACTGCGGTGACGACCAGATGGCCGTTGACGCCGAGGATGCGGGTCAGGAGTTCGGCGCGAAACCCGTTCATCACCGCCATCACCACGATCAACGTGGCAACGCCCAGCATGATGCCGAGGAACGAGATCGAGGCGATGACCGAGATCACCGTCTCCTTGCGCTTCGAACGAAGGTAGCGCCAGGCCACCATGCGCTCGAACACCGAGAACGGCCCGGCCCCGGCCGGCTTCGCCGCCGCCACTTGGTTCATGCCTTGGCGCCCAGCTTGGCGAGTGCGGCAGCCACCGGCAGCGTTTCGCGCTCGCCGGTCTTGCGGTTCTTGATTTCGACCTCACCGGCAGCAGCACCGCGCGGACCGACGATCACCTGCCACGGCAGGCCGATCAGGTCGGCAGTGGCGAACTTGCCGCCGGCGCGCTGGTCGGTGTCGTCGTAGAGCACGTCCTTGCCGGCTGCTTCGAAGGCCTTGTAGAACTCGTCGCAGATGCGGTCGCACTCGGCGTCGCCAACCTTCATGTTGATCAGGCCGATGTCGAACGGTGCCACTGCCTCCGGCCAGATAATGCCGTTCTCGTCATGGCTCGCCTCGATGATCGCGGCGATCAGGCGCGACGGGCCGATGCCGTAGGAACCCATCGACACGAAATGCTCCTTGCCATCGGGCCCGGTCACCTTGGCTCCCATCGGCTTCGAGTACTTCTCGCCGAAATGGAAGATGTGGCCGACCTCGATGCCCCTTGCCGAAACCTTGTCGGCCTCGGGCACCGCATCCCAGGCCGCCTCGTCATGCATTTCTTCGGTCGCCGCATACGGCGTCGTCCACTGCTTGACGATGCCGTCGATCTCGCCGTCATTGCCGAAGTCGGTTTCGGCGCCCGGCACCGGCAGGCCGAGATAATCGCGATGGCAGAACACTTGGCTTTCGCCGGTTTCGGCCAAGATGATGAACTCGTGGCTCAGGTCGCCGCCGATCGGGCCGGTATCGGCGCGCATCGGGATCGCCTGCAGGCCCATCCGCGTGAAGGTGCGGAGATAAGAGACGAACATCCTGTTGTAGGCAGCCTTTGCGCCCTCGAAGTCGAGGTCGAAGGAATAGGCATCCTTCATCAGGAATTCGCGGCTGCGCATGACGCCGAAGCGCGGGCGCACTTCGTCGCGGAACTTCCACTGGATATGGTAGAGGTTGAGCGGCAGGTCCTTGTACGACTTGACGTAGGACCGGAAGATTTCCGTCACCATCTCTTCGTTGGTCGGTCCGAACAGCATGTCGCGCTCGTGCCGGTCCTTGATGCGCAGCATCTCTTTGCCGTAGTCGTCGTAGCGGCCGCTTTCGCGCCACAGGTCGGCCGACTGGATCGTCGGCATCAAGATTTCCAATGCGCCGGCCCGATCCTGTTCTTCGCGCACGATGCGGCAGATCTTGTCCAGCACGCGCTTGCCCAGCGGCAGCCACGAGAAGCTGCCGGCCGCCTGTTGCCTGATCATGCCCGCGCGCAGCATCAGCCGGTGGGAAATGATGTCCGCCTCGCGGGGATTTTCTTTCAGGATAGGCAGGAAATAGCGCGACAGACGCATCGAAGATTCCATGAAAACGATGATGCCGGAATCGGCACGGGAAAGGCTTGCTTGAACGCGCTTCATAGCCATTTCATGGCCGATTGGAAACCCGCGCACGCCGTTTCGACGCAGCGTCAGAATGCCCTGTCTGGTTGCCAGGCAAATTCTGCCAAACAATTGTGCATTGCAGCACAGGATTGCCCCTGCCGAAGCAAAATTCTGCGTGACATTTCATTTCGGCTTGGTCTAATGTGCCCCGATAACCGAGAGGGCGGAGAAAAATCCGCTCTCCTACGCGGTCAAAGTCTTGGGAGGATGCGATCTAGGCGCGATAACTCGCTGCCGCCGGTAACGGAAAGCAGATCGGACGCGTTTAAATTGCAAGGCTTCGCGCCTTGCATTTTTTTTGGGCAATCATCAGCTTACGATGCGTCGTTGACAAACGACATGACCGGGCATGACACCCGGCAAGCCCCAGCATGACACCAGATCATCCCGCCCCCGCCGACGCGTCGGCGGTAGTCGGCCGGGCGTTGTCGCTCAGTTGATCTCGGGGATGAACTGGGGGAAATCGTCGAAGCTGTAGCCGAGGCCGAGGGTCACGCCATAGAACGCGCCCATCAGCACCGCCGTGACCACCGTTGTCCACAGCATGGCGCGCAGCATGTGGGGGCCGCGCGGCGCGCTCGCCTCCGTCCCGTGCGTGACATTGTTGTCGTCATCCTGGGTCTTCACGCCGAACGGCAGGATGGCAAACAGGGTCAGCCACCAGAAGACGAAATACATCGCGATGATGGAAATCCAGGTCATGCCTGTTCGAGCTCCACGAGCGTACCCTGGAAATCCTTGGGGTGCAGGAACAGCACCGGCTTGCCATGCGCGCCGATCCTCGGACTGCCGTCGCCGAGCACGCGGGCGCCGCTCGCCTTGAGGTGGTCGCGCGCAGCCAGGATGTCGTCAACCTCGTAGCAGACATGGTGCATGCCGCCTGAAGGGCTCTTGGCCAGGAATGCCGCGATCGGCGACCCCTCGCCCAGCGGCTCGAGGAGTTCGATCTTGGTATTGCCGACATCTATGAAGACGACCGTCACACCATGCTCAGGCAGGGCCTGCGGCTCGGTCACCCTGGCGCCCAGCGTGTCGCGGTAGACCGCGCTCGCCGCTGCCAGGTCCGGCACGGCGATGGCGACGTGGTTGAGGCGTCCGAGCATATCAAGTCCTGCCTTCAGCGGGTGACGAACACCGTCACCAGCGGTTTCTTGCCCCAGGCTTCGTTGGCCGCACCGCGCACCGCGCGACGCACCGCTTCCTGCACCAGGTCGAGGTCTTTTCGGCGCGCGCGGGGTATGGAGTCCACGGCGCCTATTGCCGCATCGAGCATCAATTCCTCGAGAGCCTCGCCGCCGGCATCGACTTCGGCTACGCCGATGGCCACCAGATCCGGGTCGCCTGACAGCTCATACTTGTCGTCGAGCACGACATTGACCGCGACATGGCCGGCAAAAGACAGCTTGCGCCGGTCGCGGATACCCATCGCCTCGTCCGAACCGATCAGCTTGCCGTCCTTATAGACCCGGCCGAACGGCACCTGGTCGATGATTTCTGCAGCGCCCGGCCACAGCCGGAGCATGTCGCCGTCGCGGATCTGCGCCACTTCGGGAATGCCGGACATCGCCATCAGCGAGCCCTGCCCGACGAGATGAGCCGCCTCGCCATGCACCGGCACGCCGATGCGCGGACGCACCCATTCATACATGCGCTTGAGTTCGCTGCGGCGCGGGTGACCGGAGACGTGGACCAGCGCGTCACCGTCCTCGATGATCCTCATGCCCTGGTCGATGAGTTGGTTCTTGATCTCGAGGATCGCCTTTTCGTTGCCGGGAATGGTCCGCGAGGAAAACACCACCGTGTCGCCTGGCGACAGGGCGACCGACTTCATTTCGTCGCGTGCCAGCTTGGCGAGCGCCGCCCGCGGCTCACCCTGGCTGCCAGTACAGATGACGACGAGGTTTTCGCGCGGAATGTAACCGTAATCCTCTTCGGAAACGAATTCCGGCAGCCCGTCCATGTAGCCGAGTTCGCTCGACACATCGATAACCCGCTTCAGCGAGCGTCCCATGACCAGAACTTGCCGACCGGCGTCGCGCGCCGCCTCGGCGATCGAGCGGATACGGCCGACATTCGACGAGAAGGTCGTCACCGCAACACGGCCCTTGGCCTCTTCGATCACCTTGCGCAGCCCCTGTCCGACCTGCTGCTCGGACGGCGAATCGCCCTCGCGCAGCGCATTGGTCGAATCGCAGACCAGCGCCAGCACGCCCTTGTCGCCATAGGCGCGGAACCGAGCCTCGTCGGTCATGGGGCCGATTTCCGGCGCCGGGTCGATCTTCCAGTCGCCAGTGTGGATCACCGTACCGGCGGGACTGGTGATCGCCAGCGAAACCGGCTCGGGAATCGAATGGCTGACAGCGATCGCTTCGATCTCGAACGGACCCACCGTGAACTTCTCGCCGGCGCGATAGACAGTTACCGGGATTTTCGGCGCGCCCTGCTCCGACTGGCGCTTGGCTTCCAGCAGCCCGGCAGCAAAAGGCGTCATCCAAACGGGCGCCTTGAGCTTCGGCCAGGTATCGTGCAGCGCGCCGTAGTGATCCTCGTGCGCATGCGTGATGATGATGCCTCGAAGGTTCTTGAGCTCTTCCTCGATGAAGCGCGTATCGGGCAGCACCAGATCGACACCCGGCAGCGTCGCATCGGGGAAAGTCACGCCGACATCGATGATGATCCACTCGCGCGCATTCGCCGGGCCGAAGCCGTAGAGCGCGAAGTTCATGCCGATCTCGCCGACGCCGCCAAGCGGCACGAATACGAGCTCGGCGTTTTCCGCTTTCGCCATACCAGAAATCCTTTCAGGCCTGTCAGGCCGCGCCGGCCGATGCGACCGCGCCAAAATGCACGTCGCCAGCGGCGATCTTTACCGTTTCACCTTTAGCGTCACGGATGACGAAGCGGCAATCCTCGTCGATGGTCTCGAAGATGCCGCGCACCACATTTCCCTCGACCCGCACGGCCACTTCGCTGCCCAGGCCAGCAGCGCGCGCCAGCCAGCGCTTGCGGATCTGGGCCAGGCCCCTGCCTTCGGCCCAGATGCGTTCGTTCTCGCTCCAGGCATCGGAAAGAGCCAGGAACAGCGTTTCGGCGTCGACGCCCGCTCCGAGGCTGGCAAGCGACGTCGCGGGATAAGGCACGTCGGTCGGATGGGCCACGACATTGACACCGATGCCGATGGCGATGCCGAGCCGCCCATGCCCAAGCAGGGTCGATTCAAGCAGGATGCCGGCAAGCTTGGCCCCCGACGCCAGCACGTCGTTCGGCCATTTCAGCTCGAAACGCTTGACGCCCTGCCCGCTGCCGCCATCGACGCCGACCGAAAACCGGGCATTGGGCGCCACCGCATCCAGCGCATCGGCAAGCGCGAGCCCAGCGACGAAGCCGAGCGTCGCGGCATATTGCAGATCGTGATCGAGGACCTTGAGCAGAGTCGCCGCCAGGTTGCCCTCCGGCGTCGCCCAGACGCGGCCGCGCCGGCCGCGACCGCTGTCCTGTTTCTTGGAGACGACCCAGAGCTTGCCCGGATCGCCTGCCATCGCGTGCTCCAACGCCAGTGCGTTGGTCGACCCTACCGCATCGTGGGCTTCCAGGCGGAAGCCGTCGGCACTTGCAGTCGGTGCGAGTTGGAACCCCATCCCGTCAGAAGAAGGTCTTGGCAGCAGCTTCCGCCATCTGCCCGACAGGGCCGCCGATCAGCACGTAGAACAGCACGAACGCGCCGGACAGGCCGAGCACGAGGCGAAGCTCGCCCGCCATCGGCTGGAAACCGCCGACCGGCTCGTCGAACCACATGATCTTGATGATGCGCAGGTAGTAATAGGCGCCGACCACCGAAGCCAGCATGCCGATCACCGCAAGGGCGTAGAGATTGGCATCGATTGCGGCGAGGAAGACGTACCACTTCCCCCAGAAACCCGCGAGCGGCGGAATGCCGGCCAGCGAGAACATAAGGATGGTCAGGATCGTCGCCATCATCGGATTGGTCGAGGACAGGCCGGCCAGATCGCTGATCTGTTCGACATTGCCGTCCTTGCGGCGCATGGCGAGGATGAAGGCGAAGGTGCCCAGCGTCATCACCAGGTAGATCAGCATGTAGATGACCACGCCGCGCACGCCGGCTTCGCTGTTGGCCGCGAGGCCGACAAGCGCGTAGCCCATGTGTCCGATCGACGAATAGGCCATCAGGCGCTTGATGTTCTTCTGTCCGATCGCCGCGAAGGCGCCCAGAACCATCGAGGCGATCGAGACGAAGACGATGATCTGCTGCCAGTCGAGGCCGATCGGCTCGAACGCACCCATGGTGACGCGCACGATCAGCGCCATCGCCGCCATCTTGGGGGCCGCGGCGAAGAATGCCGTCACCGGGGTCGGCGCGCCTTCATAGACGTCAGGCGTCCACATGTGGAACGGCACCGCCGAGATCTTGAAGCACAGGCCGGCAAGCACGAACACCAGGCCGAAGACCAGTCCGAGTTGGCGCTCGCCACCGGTCAGCGCTGCGGCGATCGCTTCGAACGAGGTGTGGCCGGTGTAGCCGTAGACGAGGCTGATGCCGTAGAGCAACATGCCCGACGACAAGGCGCCGAGAACGAAATACTTGAGGCCCGCTTCGGTCGAACGCACGTTGTCGCGGTTGATCGCCGCAATGACATAGAGCGCCAGCGACTGCAACTCGAGCCCGAGATAGAGTGCCAGCATGTCGTTGGCCGAGATCATCAGCAGCATGCCGAGGGTGGCCAGCATGGCCAGCACCGGAAACTCGAACTTGTCGAACTTCTCGGCCTTGGCAAAGCCGACCGACATGATCAGCGTCACGACCGCGCCAACCAGCGTCAGAAACTTCATGAAGCGGGCGAACGGATCGGAGATGAAGGCCGTGCCGTAGCCCTGCCCGTCATGGCCGAACACCAGCATCCACGCACCGGCCGCAATCAGCAACGCGACGGCCAGGCCGGTCACGGTCGAGTTGGCGCGCTCGCCGGAGAACACACCCACCATCAGCAGCACCAGCGCGCCGACAGCAATGATCAGCTCCGGCATGGAGAGCGAGAGGCTCGAAAGGAGTTCGGGCGTCATGGTTCGCAAAACCCCTGTCAGTTCGCCGCCGCGGTCTGCGCGGCGTCGATCGATACGGTTACGTTATTGACCAACGCCTTCACGGAAGCCGCCGTGGCGTCGAACACCGGTGCCGGGTAGACACCGTAGAAGATGACCAGGATGACGAGCGGGTAGAGCACCACCTTCTCGCGGCCCGACAGGTCGAACAGACCCTTGAGGCTTTCCTTGGTCAGCGCGCCGAAGACGACACGGCGATAGAGCCACAGCGCATAGGCCGCCGACAGGATCACGCCGGTTGCGGCGAGCAGCGCCACCCAGGTGTTGACCTTGAAGATGCCGAACAGCGTCAGGAACTCGCCGACGAAACCGCTGGTGCCGGGCAATCCGACATTGGCCATGGTGAAGATCAGGAACGCCACCGCATATTTCGGCATGTTGTTGACCAGGCCGCCATAGGCCGCGATGTCACGCGTATGCATGCGGTCGTAGACGACGCCGACGCAGAGGAACAGCGCACCGGAGACGAGGCCATGGCTCAGCATCTGGAAGATCGCGCCCTGCACGCCTTCCTGGTTCATCGAGAAGATGCCCATGGTGACGTAGCCCATGTGGGCGACCGATGAATAAGCGATCAGCTTCTTCATGTCCTCCTGCATCAGCGCCACCAGCGAGGTGTAGATGATGGCGACGACCGACAGTGCGAAAACCAGCGGCGCGAAGAATTCGGATGCCAGCGGGAACATCGGCAGCGAGAAACGCAGGAAGCCGTAGCCGCCCATCTTCAGCAGGATGCCGGCCAGAATGACCGAACCTGCCGTCGGCGCCTCGACGTGCGCATCCGGCAACCAGGTGTGGACCGGCCACATCGGCATCTTCACCGCAAACGAGGCGAAGAAGGCGAGCCACAGCCACGTCTGCATGTTGGCTGGGAAGCCATGCGAAAGCAGCGTCGGAATGTCGGTCGTGCCGGCCTGCCAGAACATCGCCATAACCGCCAGCAGCATCAGCACCGAGCCGAGCAGCGTGAACAGGAAGAACTTGAAGCTGGCATAGACGCGACGCTTGCCGCCCCAGACGCCGATGATGATGAACATCGGGATTAGCACCGCTTCGAAGAAGACGTAGAACAGCACGATGTCGAGCGCGCAGAACACGCCGATCATCAGCGTTTCCAGGACCAGGAACGAGATCATGTATTCCTTGACGCGCTTTTCCACCGACTCCCAGCTGGCCAGGATGCAGAGCGGCATCAGGAAGGTCGTCAGGATGACGAACAGCATCGAGATGCCGTCCACGCCCATGTGGTAGGAAATGCCGGAATCGAGCCACGCGGCCTTTTCGACGAACTGGAAGCCGGTCTCGGCGTTGTCGAAATAGATCCAGATCAGCAGCGACACCGCAAAGGTGAAGACCGTGGTCAGGAGCGCGACATTGCGGATATTGCGACGCGCAGCATCACCGTCGTCCCTGATCAGAAGGATCAGGAACGCGCCGACCAGCGGCAGAAAGGTGACTAGCGACAAAATGGGAACGCCAGACATCAGAAGGAGCTCCCGAGCATCATCCAGGTAACGAGGGCCGCCACGCCGATCAGCATGGCGAAGGCGTAGTGATAGAGGTAACCGGTCTGCAGCTTGACGACACGGTTGGTCACGTCGACGACGCGGGCCGAGATGCCGTCGGCGCCGAACCCGTCGATCAGCCAGCCGTCACCCTTCTTCCACAGGAAGCGGCCGAGCCACTTGGCCGGGCGCACGAACAGGAAGTCGTACAGTTCGTCGAAGTACCACTTGTTGAGCAGGAAGGCGTAGAGCCCGCGATGGCGTTCAGCCAGCACCTTCGGCATCTCCGGCGAGCGGATGTAGAACAGGTAGGCCACCAGAAAGCCGCTGATCATCGCTGCGAACGGCGCGAGCTTCACCCACATCGGCACGCCGTGGAAGTCGTGCAGGATGTGATTGGTCTCGAGCGTGAAGATCGCGCCCTTCCAGAACTCGTTGTAGGCCTCGCCGATGAACTGGTCGTGGAACACCACGCCCGCAAACAGCGCGCCGACAGCCAGCACGAACAGCGGCACCAGCATCACCGGCGGCGATTCATGCACATGGTGCATGACGTCGGCGGTGGCGCGCGGCTTGCCGTGGAAGGTCATGAAAATCAGGCGCCAGGAATAGAAGCTGGTGAAGCAGGCAGCGACCACGAGCATCGCAAAGGCAAGGCCGGCGACCGCGTTGTGGCCGACGAACGCGCCTTCGATGATGGCGTCCTTGGAGAAGAAGCCGGCCGTGCCGATGATCGTCGCCGGGATACCGACGCCGGTCAGCGCCAGCGTGCCGATGACCATCATCCAGTAGGTAGTCGGGATCAGCCTCCTGAGACCACCCATCTTGCGCATGTCCTGCTCGTCGGAAACGGCATGGATCACCGAGCCCGAGCCCAGGAACAGCAGCGCCTTGAAGAAGGCGTGCGTGAACAGGTGGAAGATGGCGGCTGAGTAGAAGCCCATGCCCAGCGCCACGAACATGTAGCCGAGCTGCGAGCAGGTCGAATAGGCGATGACGCGCTTGATGTCGTTCTGCACCAGGCCGACGGTCGCTGCGAAGAAGGCAGTGAAGGCGCCGATGAAGGTCACGACGGTAAGCGCGGAGGCGGACAGTTCGAACACCGGCGACATGCGCGCCAGCATGAACACGCCGGCGGTCACCATGGTGGCCGCGTGGATCAGCGCCGACACCGGCGTCGGGCCTTCCATGGCGTCCGGCAGCCAGGTGTGCAGGGGCACCTGCGCCGACTTGCCCATGGCACCCATGAACAGCAGCAGGCAGACGATGGTCAGCGCGCCCTGCTTGTCGAGCGCATAGCCGAGGAAGGTCAGGACGGTTTCACTGCTTGCGGCAGCGCCTTCGGCCGGCAGATAGGAAGCGGCGCCGGCAAAGATCGTGCTGAATTCGACCGAGCCGAACAGAACGAACAGGCCGAAGATGCCGAGCAGGAAGCCAAAGTCGCCGACACGATTGACCACGAACGCCTTGATGGCGGCGGCATTCGCCGACGGCTTCTTGTACCAGAAGCCGATCAGCAGATAGGACGCGAGTCCCACCCCTTCCCAGCCGAAGAACATCTGAACGAGGTTGTCCGACGTCACCAGCATCAGCATGGCGAAGGTGAACAGCGACAGGTAGGCGAAGAAGCGCGGCCGATGCGGATCGTGGTGCATATAGCCGATCGAGTAGATGTGGACGAGCGCCGACACCGTGTTGACCACGACCAGCATGACCACCGTCAGCGTGTCGATGCGCAGCGCCCAGTTGGCCTGCAGCCCGCCGGAGTCGATGAAGCGCAGCACCGGCACGGTGAACACTTCGACGTCGCCGAGCCCCACGGTGATGAAGGCGACCCAGGACAGGACAGCCGACACGACCAGCAGGCCGGAGGTGATGTATTCGGACGCCTTGGCGCCGATCGAACGGCCGAACAGGCCGGCGATCAGGAAGCCGAGAAGCGGAAGGAAGACGATTAGCTGATACATTTTTGTCCCGTCAGCCCTTCATCATGTTCACGTCTTCGACCGCGATGGAGCCGCGGTTGCGGAAGAATACGACCAGAATGGCAAGCCCGATTGCCGCTTCAGCGGCGGCGACCGTCAGAACGAAAATCGCAAAAACCTGACCGACGAGATCGCCGAGATGGGCAGAGAAAGCCACGAAATTGATGTTGACGGCGAGCAGGATCAGCTCGACCGACATCAGGATGACGATGACGTTCTTGCGGTTCAGGAAAATGCCGAACACGCCGAGTGTGAACATCACCGCCGAAAGGGTGAGATAGTGTCCGATACCGACAACCATGGTCAGATTCCCTTGCCCGTCTCGACCTTCTTGACCTCGATCGCGGTGGCCGGCGTGCGGGCGACCTGAGCGGGGATGCTCTGGCGCTTGACGTTCGGCTTGTGGCGCAGCGTGAGCACGATGGCGCCGATCATGGCGACCAAAAGCACAAGGCCGGCGATCTGGAAGAAGTAGATGTAATCCGTGTAGAGGATGTCGCCGAGCGCTGCCGTGTTGTGGCGCACCGCGATGTCAGGCGTTGGCTGGGCAACCGCCGTCGCGAGCTTCGGCGAGAACGCGTAGCCACCGGTCACCACGATCAGCTCGGCCGCCAGTATCAGGCCGACCAGCGCGCCGATCGGCGCATATTGCAGCGCGCCTGACTTGAGCTCGGCGAAATCGACGTCGAGCATCATGACCACGAACAGGAACAGCACCGCCACCGCGCCGACATAGACGACAAGCAGGATCATCGCCAGGAACTCGGCGCCGGTCAAAAGGAACAGACCCGCAGCGTTGAAGAACGTCAGGATCAGGTAGAGCACCGAGTGAACCGGGTTGCGCGCCGAAATGACCATGAAGGCCGACGCCACCGCGATGAAGGCGAAGAGGTAGAAAAATACCGCTTCAAGTCCGTTGAGCATGGGTTCCCCCGGTTTTCCTTTCGGGCCGAACGCGCCTGCGCCCTGCCCTGTTCACGTCCTTGCTCCGCCTCCGGTGCAGGTCGCGCGTTCCTTAGACGAGCCGACTTGGCCCGTCCATTGTTCAAGCCTCAGCGATACGGCGAATCCATCGCGATGTTGCGCGCGATCTCGCGCTCCCACCGGTCGCCATTCGCAAGCAGCTTGTCCTTGTCGTAGTAAAGCTCCTCGCGCGTTTCCGTCGCGAATTCGAAATTCGGCCCCTCGACGATGGCGTCGACCGGGCAGGCTTCCTGGCAGAAGCCGCAATAGATGCACTTCACCATGTCGATGTCGTAGCGCACCGTACGGCGCGTACCGTCGTTGCGGCGCGGGCCGGCCTCGATAGTGATGGCCTGCGCCGGGCAGATCGCCTCGCACAGCTTGCAGGCGATGCAGCGCTCTTCGCCGTTGGGATAGCGGCGCAGCGCATGCTCGCCGCGGAAGCGCGGGCTGACCGGTCCCTTTTCATGCGGATAGTTCAGCGTCGCCTTGGGCGCGAAGAACTGGCGCATCGACAGGAAGAACGCGCCGACGAAGTCCTGCAGCAGCAGCGATTTGGCGGCTTGGGTTAGCGCGGACATCATGCGGCTCCCGAAAGCTTGAGGACAGCAGCGGTGATCACGACCATTGCCAGCGAGATCGGCAAGAACACCTTCCAGCCCAGGCGCATCAGCTGGTCGTAGCGGTAGCGCGGCACGAAGGACTTCACCATGGCGAACATGAAGAACACCATGCAGACCTTGAGCACGAACCAGATCACGCCGGGCACCCAGGTGAAGGGTGCGAAGTCGAACGGCGGCAGCCATCCGCCAAGGAACAGGATCGTCGTCAGCGCGCACATCAGCACGATGGCGACGTACTCGCCGAGGAAGAACAGCAGGAACGGCGTCGACGAATATTCGATCATGTGGCCGGCAACGAGTTCCGACTCGGCTTCGACAAGGTCGAAGGGCGGACGGTTGGTCTCTGCGAGTGCCGAGATGAAGAAGATCACGAACATCGGGAACAGCACGAGCCAGTTCCAGTCGAGGAAGGTGTTCGGCAGGCCCAGGCGCGTGCCGATGCCATCGCCCTGCGACAGCACGATGTCGGTGAGGTTCAGCGAACCGACGGTGAGCAGCACGCAGACGATGACGAAGCCGATCGAGACTTCATAGGACACCATCTGGGCCGCCGAACGCAGCGCGCCGAGGAAGGGATACTTGGAGTTCGAGGCCCAGCCGCCCATGATCACGCCATAGACCTCGAGCGAGGAGATGGCGAAGACATAGAGGATGCCGACGTTGACGTTGGCGATCGCCCAGCCTTCGCTGACCGGGATCACCGCCCATGCCGAGATCGCCAGCACCGCCGAGACGACTGGTGCAAGCAGGAACACGCCCTTGTTGGCGCCTGACGGGATCACCGGCTCCTTGAAGACAAACTTCAGGAGATCGGCGAAGGCCTGCAGCAGGCCCCAGGGACCGACGACGTTCGGGCCGCGGCGCAGCTGCACCGCCGCCCAGATCTTGCGGTCGGCATAAAGGATGTAGGCGACGAAGATCAGCAGGACGACGATCAGCACGACCGACTTCAGGAGGATGATCAACGCCGGCAGGACGTAGAAGGAGAAAAAGGTATCCATGACAGCCTTTACTCCGCCGCCTGCTTGAAGCCGTTTTTGGCCAGTGCCGAACACTCGGCCATCACCGCCGACGCGCGTGCGATCGGGTTGGTGAGGTAGAAGTCCTTCACGACGGAGGTGAAGGCTGCCTTGTTCAGGCGGCCGCCGAGCTTGGCGACCTTGGCGATGTCGTCATTGTCGCCGGCATCGATCTGGTCGATGCGCGCCAGATGCGGAAGCTCCGCATAGAGCTTGGCGCGCAGCTGCTGCAGCGAGTCGAAAGGCAGCTTATGGCCGAGCACATCGGACAGCGCCCTGAGGATCGCCCAGTCTTCCTTGGCCTCGCCCGGCGCGAAGCCGGCGCGACCGGTCACCTGGACGCGGCCTTCGGTGTTCACATAGGTGCCCGACTTCTCGGTGTAGGCAGCGCCAGGCAGGATGACGTTGGCGCGGTGCGCGCCGGCGTCGCCATGGGTGCCGACATAGACCACGAACGCGTCGCCGGCCTTGCTCAGGTCGAGCTCGTCGGCGCCGAGCAGGAACAGCACGTCGCTATCGCCGAGCATGCCGGTAACGTTCTTGCCACCCTCGCCCGGCACGAAGCCGACATCGAGGCCGCCGACGCGGGCCGCTGCGGTGTGCAGCACGGCAAAGCCGTTCCAGTCTGGGCGGCTCGCCTTGACCGCGGTCGCGAGCTTGGCGGCCTGGCCGAGCACGGCGGCACCATCGGACCGGGCGACTGCGCCCTGGCCGACGATGATCAGCGGATGCGAAGCCTTCTTGAGGACCGAGAAGAACTTGCCATTGCCTTCGGCCAGGTCCTTGAGCGTATCCGGGCCGGAACCGAGCTGCTCGTAGTCATAGCGCGTGTCGCCGACCTCGCCGATGACGGCAACCGGCACATTGGCTGCGCGCCAATGCTTGCGGATGCGGGCATTGAGCACCGAAGCCTCGAAGCGCGGGTTGGCGCCGATGATCAGGATGGCGTCGGCCTGCTCGATGCCTTCGATGGTCGGGTTGAAGATGTAGCTGGCGCGGCCGAGCGACGGATCGAGCGCGGCACCGTCCTGGCGGCAATCGATGTTCTTCGAGCCGAGCGAGGAGACCAGTTGCTTGAGCGCGTACATTTCCTCAACGGTCGCAAGATCGCCGGCAATCGCGCCGATACGGTCAGCCGAAGTCTTGGAGACAGCGTCCTTGATCGCCGAGAACGCCTCGGGCCAGGTCGCCGGAGCGAGCTTGCCATTCTTGCGGACATAAGGACGGTCGAGACGCTGCGTGCGCAGGCCGTCCCAGATGAAGCGGGTCTTGTCGGAGATCCACTCCTCGTTCACCTGCTCGTTGATGCGCGGCATGATGCGCATCACTTCGCGGCCACGCGTATCGACGCGGATGGCCGATCCGACGGCATCCATCACGTCGATGGATTCGGTCTTGGTCAGTTCCCACGGACGCGCCTGGAAGGCGTAGGGCTTCGAGGTCAGCGCACCGACCGGGCACAGGTCGATGACGTTGCCCTGCAGCTCGGAGGTCATCGCCTGCTCGAGATAGGTGGTGATCTCAGCGTCCTCGCCACGGCCGATCAGGCCGAGCTCGGAGATGCCGGCCACCTCGGTGGTAAAGCGGACGCAGCGTGTGCAGTGGATGCAGCGCGTCATGATCGTCTTGACCAGCGGGCCGATGTACTTGTCTTCGACAGCGCGCTTGTTTTCGTTGTAGCGCGAACCGTCGAGGCCGAAGGCCATCGCCTGGTCCTGCAGGTCGCACTCGCCGCCCTGGTCGCAGATCGGGCAGTCGAGCGGATGGTTGATGAGCAAAAACTCCATCACGCCTTCGCGGGCCTTCTTGACCATCGGCGTGTTGGTGAAGATCTCGGGCGTTTCGCCGTTCGGGCCTGGGCGCAGGTCGCGCACGCCCATGGCGCAGGAAGCCGCCGGCTTGGGCGGTCCGCCCTTTACCTCGACAAGGCACATGCGGCAGTTGCCGGCAATCGACAGCCGCTCATGGAAGCAGAAGCGCGGCACTTCCGCGCCCGCCTCTTCCGCAGCCTGCAGCAGCGTATAGTGGTCGGGTACCGAAATCTCTTTCCCGTCGACCTTAAGCTTTGCCATAGCGCCTCAAATCCCGCGGATGATCCGCATTCCGTCCTGCAAGGGGCGCGGCCTGCGCTGCGCCCCGAAATCCTCAATTCACGCGGCGGTCTTGCCGCCGGCAAGCGTCGCCGCCTGCCCTATCCACTCATCACGGCCGATCCGGCCCTTGAAGCCGAGATAGTCGTCCGCCCAGGCCACCTCTTCCGCCGTCCAGCCGGCGATCTGGCCGTAGGTCCAGATGCCGAGGCCGTTCAGCACCTGCTCCAGCTTCGGACCGATGCCCGAAATGGCCTTCAGATCGTCAGGCGCTTCCGGCCTTTCGATCGATGCAGGCTGCCTGAAATCCTCAGGCTGAAGCCCCACCGGCGCTTCTTCGACAACAGCAGCCTCGACAACCACCGGATCGGTCGCAGCAGCAGCCACCGGCTCGGCCTCGGCTTTCTCCAGCTTGCGCGCCAGGGTTTTCACCTCGGCGATCAACGAAGCAGTCTCAGCTTCCGCCCGCTTGGCCGCCACACCAGCCGGTTTGGCCCGCGTCGCACCGGTGAAATCGCCGAAGTCGGGCGAAAACAGCCGCTGCGCAGCCTCTGACGCACCAGTCACGGCCCCGATCCAGACGCCCATGGCGTGACTGGCGAGGCCTACACTCAGCGCCGAAGCAGCAGCGATTCCAGCGGCGGGGTGCACCATGAGGTTTGCCTTACCGGCAAACTCCTTGGGCAGCATCGCCACGAAGTCCCTGTTCATCTGCTCCAAACGTTCCATCTCAGGCACTGCACTTTCGGGAATGGGAAATGTCGACATTGGTAGCTCCTTGTCGCCTTCGCCGTTCGCCTCTGCCTCGTCGTTTCCTATTTCGGACCTTTGGCCCGCACTTTCTGACTTAACCTCTACTCAGCCGCCACCAGCACCGGCTCGGCGCGATGCGAATTGCGCGAGAACTCGTCGATGCGCCGCTCGATCTCCGGGCGGAAGTTGCGGATCAGGCCCTGGATCGGCCATGCGGCCGCGTCGCCCAGCGCGCAAATCGTGTGGCCTTCCACCTGCTTGGTGACGTCGAGCAGCATGTCGATCTCGCGCTTGTGCGCTTCGCCGCGCACCAGGCGTTCCATGACGCGCCACATCCAGCCGGTGCCTTCACGGCACGGCGTACACTGGCCGCAGCTCTCGTGCTTGAAGAAGTAGCTGAGCCGCGCGATCGCCTTCACGATGTCGGTCGACTTGTCCATGACGATCACGGCGGCCGTGCCGAACGACGACTTGCGCTCGCGCAGTCCGTCGAAATCCATCGGGCAGTCGATGATGTCCTCGGCCTTGACCAACGGGCACGACGCACCGCCGGGGATGACGGCCAGCAGATTGTCCCAGCCGCCGCGAATACCGCCACCGTGCTTTTCGACCAGTTCGCGGAAGCTGATGCCCATGGCCTCTTCGACCGTGCAGGGCGTGTTGACGTGGCCGACGAGCATGAACAGCTTGGTGCCTACGTTGTTCGGACGACCGATGCCGGAGAACCAGGCAGCGCCACGGCGCAGGATTGTCGGCGCTACAGCGATCGACTCGACGTTGTTGACCGTCGTCGGGCATCCATACAGGCCGACATTCGCCGGGAACGGCGGCTTGAGACGCGGCTGGCCCTTCTTGCCTTCGAGGCTTTCGAGCAGCGCGGTTTCTTCGCCGCAGATATACGCACCTGCGCCGTGATGGACGTAGATGTCGAAATCGTAGCCGTTCTTGTTGTTCTTGCCGATCAGCTTGGCGTCATAGGCCTCGTCGATGGCGCGCTGCAACGCTTCGCGCTCGCGGATGAATTCGCCACGCACATAGATGTAGGCAGCAACAGCACCCATGGCGAAACCGGCGAGCAGGCAACCTTCGACCAGCGTATGCGGGTCATGGCGCAGGATGTCGCGGTCCTTGCAGGTGCCCGGCTCGGATTCGTCGGCATTGATGACGAGATAGGACGGACGGCCGTCAGGGTTGCTCTTGGGCATGAACGACCACTTGAGACCCGTCGGGAATCCGGCGCCGCCGCGACCGCGCAGTCCCGACGCCTTCATCTCGTTGATGATCCACTCGCGGCCCTTTTCGATGATGCCGGCGGTGCCATCCCAATGGCCGCGCGACATCGCCCCAGCCAGCGACTGGTCGAAGCGGCCGTAGATGTTGGTAAAGATGCGATCCTTGTCTTCAAGCATGTTCTTGCTCCTCAGACCGGCTTCTTGCCGAAGACGCGGATGTATTCGGCCACGCCACCCTTGGCGAACGCCTTGGCCTGCTTGACCCAGTCGTCACGCTCGATGCGACCCTTGAAATTCAGATAGCCGTCGACCCACTCGCGCTCGGCCTTTTTCCACGATGCCACCTGGGCAAAGGTGAAGATGCCGAGCTCGTGCAGGGTGCCCTCGATCTTCGGGCCGACGCCCGAGATCAGCTTGAGGTCGTCGACAGCAGCAGGCTTGGCGATGCCGGCCGGGCGGTTCTTGTCTTCCAGCAACGGCTTGGCCACGACAGCAGCCGTCGGCGCAGCGACGCTTGCAGCCTTCTCGGCGGCAGGTGCTGCCTTGACCTTCGACGGCGATTTCACCGCCGGGCTGGTCTCGATCGCGTCGGTCTTGGGCTTGGCCGCATTGGACGGCGGAACGACGGCCTCGACGGCAGCTGCCTTGTTAGCCTTGGAAGCGGCCTTGGCTTCCTTGTCGCGGGTCGTCTTGAGAACGCCCTTCTCATCCCTGAGCGAGGTGAACCCGGTCAACGGCGCGGAGAAAACGCGGCCGGTCTGCGGACCGGTCTTGACCTGGTCGCCCTTGCCGGCTTCGAACAGGTCGATGATCTCGGCCAGACGCTCCGGCGTCAGGTCCTCGTAGGTATCCTTGAACACCATGACCATCGGTGCATTGACGCAGGCGCCAAGGCACTCGACCTCTTCCCACGACAGCGTGCCCGCCTCATTGGTGTGGAACTGGTCGTGATGGATCTTCGAACGGCACACTTCCATCAGCTCTTCCGAGCCGCGCAGCATGCACGGTGTGGTGCCGCAGACCTGGATATGGGCGCGCGTGCCGACCGGCTTGAGCTGGAACTGCGTATAGAAGGTCGCGACTTCCAGCGCGCGGATGTATGGCATATCGAGCATGTCAGCGACATGCTCGATGGCAGCCTTCGTCACCCAGCCGTCCTGCTCCTGCGCCAGCATGAGCAGCGGGATGACGGCGGACTGTTCGCGGCCCTTTGGGTACTTCTTGATCCAGGTCTTGGCCTGCGCCGTAAACGCCTTGTTGAAGGCGAATGACGCTGGCTGGACGCTGGCTTCTGCGAGACGGCGGACTGACATGATATTCGCTTTGCTTGTCTCTTAGTTTCTTGAGCTATCCGCGCGGTAACACCGCTCGGACTGCGCCAAAATACACACAAACTCTTCCTTGCCGAGAGCAAGGCGAACGTAGCTTTCGTAGCGATCGCCGAGCCAGCGCACGACCTCGGCGCGAGGACGGGGCATGCCCGGCACCTGGGCGACGAACTCCTCCGCCATCACGGAAACCCGGGATGTCTCCATCCGGTCAACACCGAAGGACCTCTCAACCAACAACTCGCCATTGGCAATCGGGCGAAAACCATCAACGAGCAGGGCCTTCGACGACACAACAGATGAAGACGCGGGCTCGCCTGCTGAGGCTGCACAGGGCGCCAGCATCGACATGAGCGCTGTGGTTAACATCCGTCCCATGATTAGCGGTCGACCTCACCAAACACGATGTCGAGGGAGCCGAGAACGGCCGAGATATCCGCCAGCATGTGGCCGCGGCACAGGAAATCCATCGCCTGGAGATGGGCGAAGCCCGGCGCGCGCAGCTTGCAGCGGTATGGTTTGTTGGTGCCGTCGGCGACGAGGAACACACCGAACTCGCCCTTCGGCGCTTCGACGGCCGCATAGACCTCGCCGGCCGGCACGCGGTAGCCTTCGGTGTAGAGCTTGAAGTGATGGATCAAGGATTCCATCGAGCGCTTCATCGCCTGGCGCTTCGGCGGAACTACCTTGCCGTCCATGTTCGAAACAGGACCGACGCTTTCCTTGCCAAGCAGCAGATCGACACACTGGCGCATGATGCTTGCCGACTGGCGCATCTCTTCCATGCGGATGAGATAACGGTCGTAGCAGTCGCCGTTCTTGCCGATCGGAATGTCGAATTCCATCTCCGAATAGCACTCGTAGGGCTGGCTCTTGCGCAGGTCCCAGGCAGCGCCCGAACCGCGCACCATCACGCCCGAAAAACCCCAGGCCCAGGCGTCATCGAGCGACACCACGCCGATGTCGACGTTGCGCTGCTTGAAGATGCGGTTCGGCGTGAGCAGATCGTCGAGGTTCTTCACCGTCTGCAGGAACGGATCGATCCACTTGCCGATGTCTTCGACCAGCTTCTGCGGCAGGTCCTGGTGGACGCCGCCCGGCCGGAAGTAGGCCGCGTGCATGCGCGCGCCGCAGGCGCGTTCATAAAACACCATCAGCTTTTCGCGCTCTTCGAAGCCCCACAGCGGCGGGGTCAGCGCACCGACGTCCATCGCCTGCGTCGTGACGTTGAGCAGGTGCGACAGGATACGGCCGATCTCGGAATAGAGCACGCGGATGATCTGGCCACGCTTCGGCACATCGATGCCGAGCAGGCGCTCGACGGCCAGCGAGAACGCATGTTCCTGGTTCATCGGCGCGACATAGTCGAGCCGGTCGAAATATGGGATCGCCTGCAGATAGGTCTTCTGCTCGATCAGCTTTTCGGTGCCGCGATGCAGCAGGCCGATATGCGGATCGACGCGGTCGACGACTTCGCCGTCGAGCTCGAGCACCAGGCGCAGCACGCCGTGCGCCGCCGGATGCTGCGGGCCGAAGTTGATGTTGAAATTGCGGACGGAGGTTTCAGCCATTTCGGCGCCTCAATTCGTCTTGGCTTTTTCGTCGCCCGGCAGCACGTATTCGGTGCCTTCCCAGGGAGACAAAAAGTCGAAATTGCGGAATTCCTGCTTGAGCTCGACCGGCTCGTAGACGACGCGCTTCTGCTCGTCGTCGTAGCGAACCTCGACAAAGCCGGTGAGCGGGAAGTCCTTGCGCAGCGGATGGCCCTCGAAACCGTAGTCGGTCAGGAGGCGGCGCAGGTCGGGGTGGCCCGAAAACAGGATGCCGTACATGTCGTAGGCTTCGCGCTCGAACCAATCCGCGCCGGGAAACACCGACGTGATCGATGGCACCGGCGTGTCCTCGTCCGTGCTGATCTTGACGCGGATGCGCAGGTTCTGGCGCGGCGACAGCAGGTGGTAGACGACGTCGAAACGCTTGCGGCGCTGCGGATAGTCGACACCTGCGGCATCGATGAAGGAGACGAACTGGCACTGCACGTCGCTGCGCAGGAAGGTCATCACGTCGACGATGTCGGCGGCCTTCACCGTCAGCGTCAGCTCGCCATAGGCGACAACGCTTTCTTCGATGTCCGCATCGAGCTTTTCCGCAATGTAAGCGGCAAGGTCGTTCAGGGCTTCACTCATCTGGGATCACCGCTCGATCGTGCCGGTGCGGCGGATCTTCTTCTGGAGAAGAAGGATGCCGTAGAGAAGTGCTTCGGCGGTCGGAGGACAGCCGGGCACGTAGATGTCGACGGGCACGACGCGATCGCAGCCGCGCACCACCGAATAGGAATAGTGATAGTAGCCGCCGCCATTGGCGCACGAGCCCATCGAGATGACGTAGCGCGGCTCCGGCATCTGGTCGTAGACCTTGCGCAAGGCGGGCGCCATCTTGTTGGTCAGTGTGCCGGCGACGATCATCACATCGGACTGGCGCGGCGAGGCGCGCGGTGCGATGCCGAAGCGCTCAGCGTCATAGCGCGGCATCGAGATGTGCATCATCTCGACGGCGCAGCAGGCCAGACCGAAGGTCATCCACATCAGCGAGCCGGTGCGCGCCCAGGTGATCAGCGCTTCGGACGACGTGACGATGAAGCCCTTGTCCGAAAGCTCGTTGTTCAGGTCGCCGAAAAAGGCGTCGTCGGAACCGATGAGCTTGCCGGTGTTGGGATCGATGATGCCTTTCGGCTTCGGCGCGATCAGGGTGCCGGAGGCTTCGTTCAATCCCATTCCAGCGCTCCCTTTTTCCACTCATAGACAAAGCCGATGGTCAGCACGGCCAGGAAGATCATCATCGACCAGAAGCCGAGCATGCCGATCTCGCCGAAGGACACCGCCCACGGGAACAGGAACGCCACTTCGAGATCGAAGATGATGAACAGGATGGAGACCAGGTAGAAGCGAATGTCGAACTTCATGCGCGCATCGTCGAACGAGTTGAAGCCGCACTCGTAGGCAGAAAGCTTCTCCGGGTCCGGATTTCGGTAGGCGACAAGGAAGGGCGCCACGATAAGGGCGATGCCGACGAGTAGCGCCACACCGATGAAGATGACGATGGGCAGATACGAACTCAAGAGAGCGTTCATGCTGCGAATTCCGTTGGTGGCCTATCCACCAGATTTACAGCACGGTGTCCGTTTCCGGAAGCGCGACGAATTCTCGCCTGCCCTGACGAAACGGTCGTGCTGCAATGCGGCGACGGTTAGCGCAGCCGGTCGGGCGAAGCAAGCCCAACCTTGTCCAAAACGGGGCAAAGCCCACCACTGGACCAAAATCCTGCGCGTGTGGCTCCTGTTTGATTTCCTTCGTCTTTTACTCAAGTTTACACTCCTGACAAGACCGGAACCGCGGTTCTGCTAGCATTTGCAGCAAAGACCGATTCTGATGCCCTTGCGTCACTCATCCGGAGACTGCGATAGCTTGCCGCAATGAAGGAAAAACTCTCGCTTCCTACCGCCCGCCGCATTGCACTCGCGGCCCAGGGATTTGCCGATCCGCGCCCCACCGGTACGATCACCCGGCGCCACCTGCAACGCGTGCTCGGCCGCATCGGCCTGCTGCAGATCGACTCGGTCAGCGCCGTCGTGCGCGCCCACTACATGCCGCTCTATTCGCGCCTCGGCCCCTACCCCATGGCGCTGCTCGACGATGCTATGCAGCCAAAGAAGCGCATGCTTTTCGAGTACTGGGCGCATGAAGCCTCCCTGCTGCCGTTGGAGACCTTTCCGCTTTTGCGCTGGCGCATGGCGCGGGCCGAGGACGGGATGTATGGCGGGCTTTCCAAGTTCGGCCGTGCGAACAGGCCCTACATAGAAGAGATCTTTCGCCAGGTTGTCGACCGCGGTCCGATCGCCGCGTCCGACATCGAAGGCGCCAAGGGTTCCGGCGGCTGGTGGGGCTGGAGCCAGGAGAAGCATGCATTCGAATGGCTGTTCTGGGCCGGCCGCATCACCACCCATTCGCGCCGTGGCTTCGAGCGCCTTTACGATCTGCCCGAACGCGTCCTGCCTTCGGAAATTCACGCACTTCCGGTCCCGGCTCCGGCTGATGCGCATCGCGAACTGCTGCGCATCTCGGCGCGCGCCCATGGCGTGGCGACCGCGATCTGCCTGCGCGACTATTTCCGCCTGTCGCCTGCCGACATGAAGGGCCGCCTCGAAGAACTGGTCGAGATGGGCGAACTGATTCCCGTGCGTGTCGAGGGCTGGGATCGACAGGCCTATCTCCATGCCGAGGCCCGCATCCCGCGCAAGGTCCACGCACGCGCCCTCCTCGCCCCCTTCGACCCGCTTGTGTTCGAGCGCACGCGCGCCGAGCAGCTTTTCGACTTCCGCTATCGCATCGAGATCTACACGCCGGCGGAGAAGCGCCAGTACGGCTACTACGTTCTGCCCTTCCTGCTTGGCGAGCGCATCGTCGCCCGCGTCGACCTCAAAGCCGACCGTCCGGCGGGCGTGCTGCGTGTCCATGCCGCCTATGCCGAGCCTTGCGCGCCTGCGGACACGGCAAGCGAACTCCACGAAGAACTGAAGCAGATGCGCGACTGGCTCCGCCTCGAACGCATCGAGGTGACACCTGCCGGCGACCTCGGACCTGATCTGAGCGACATTGTTGGTCGTTCCATTGCGTTGACTCCACCCCACGCGAAAGCCTAAATCGCCGACAGACGGTCCTTCGCCCGCAACGGCGGAGGCTAAGAGGGAATGCGGTGCGGCGCTTTGGCGTCAAATCCGCGGCTGTCCCCGCAACTGTAAGCGACGAGCCAAGGCCGGTAACCACTGGGATGTCTTCCCGGGAAGGCGGTGCGAAGGCGACGACTCGCGAGCCAGGAGACCTGCCGTCTCAAACATTGATCCGATCGCCTGGCGGGTGTCCCAGGCAAGGAGCCTGGTATTTTGGAACTCGACGGCAATCTCTCGGTCGAAATTCTGGACGCATCCTGCGATGCTGCCGACGACGCGCGCTCCGCGGAAGTGACCATCCTCGTCTGCTCCTCCTGCCGCGACGAAACCGGGTCGGACGCCCATCCGCGCGCAGGAGAAAGACTTGCCGAATCCGCCCGCCGAACTGCGGCCAGCGAAGGCATCAACGTCCTCACTGTCGAATGCCTCGGCAACTGCAAGCGACGCCTGAGCGCAGCACTGATCCGCGACGGCGCATGGAGTTACATCTTCGGCGACCTCAGCACGACGTCGGGCGAAGACCTCGTCACCGGCGCAAAGCTTTTCGCCACCTCGACCGACGGCCTCATCCCCTGGCGCGGCCGTCCCGACAGCCTCAAGCGCGGCCTCGTCGCGCGCATTCCTCCCCTCGCCCTTATCAAGGAAGACAAATGACCGCCTCCGTCGAACGCGTTCCCTGCACCGTCGTCACCGGCTTTCTCGGCGCCGGCAAGACCACCCTGCTCCGCAACATCCTCGAGAACTCCAAGGGCAAGCGCCTCGCCATCATCGTCAACGAGTTCGGCGATGTCGGCATTGACGGCGAGATCCTGAAGGGCTGCGGCGTTGAAGCTTGTCCCGAAGAAAACATCGTCGAACTGGCCAATGGCTGCATCTGCTGCACCGTCGCCGACGACTTCGTGCCCGCCCTCGACCAGATCCTGTCGCTTTCGCCGAAGGTCGACCACATCCTGATCGAAACCTCGGGCCTGGCGCTGCCCAAGCCGCTGGTCCAAGCCTTCCAGTGGCCGAGCGTGAAAAGCCGCGTCACCGTCGACGGCGTCATTGCGGTGGTCGACGGCCCCGCTCTCGCCGCCGGCAAGGTGGCCTCCGATATGGAGGCGCTCGCCGCCCAGCGCCGCGCCGATGATTCGCTCGACCACGACGACCCGGTCGAGGAGGTATTCGAAGATCAGGTCGCCTGCGCCGACCTCATCATCCTGTCCAAGAGCGACCTGCTCGACGAAGCCGGCCACGCCCGCGCCACCGCCATCGTCGGCGAGCACCTGGCACGTGCCGTCAAGATCGTGCCGTCGGCGCACGGCAAGGTCGACCCCTCGGTGCTGCTCGGCCTCGGCCTCGCCGTCGAGGACGACATCGAAAACCGCAAGACCCACCACGATGGCGCCTTTGACCACGAGCACGACGACTTCGACACCTTCGTCATCGAGATTCCGTCGATCGCCAATCCGGATGAGCTGGCGAAGCGCGTGGCTACCGCCGCCGAGGAAGAGAACGTGCTGCGCGTAAAGGGCTTCGTCGACGTCGGCGGCAAGCCGATGCGCCTGCTGGTCCAGGCCGTCGGCCCGCGCGTCAACCACTACTATGACCGCGCCTGGACCGCCGACGACGACCGCCGTTCGCGCCTGGTCGTGATCGGCCTCAAGGGCCTCGACCGCCCGGCCATCGAGCGTATCCTGGTCGGCTGAACCGGACAGCCTGGATGCACATCCTCACCACCACATCCGCCTCGCTCGACGATTTGATCGAGCCGGTCGACCTCAGGCAGAAGCCTGCGGATGTGGTGGCGCTGTCCTTCACCGACAGCGACCTGGCGGGCCTCGCCAACGCCTGGAAGGCGGATGCGGCAAACCTGCCGTCGATGCGGCTCGCCAGCCTGCGCGACCTCCGGCACCCGATGTCGGTCGACCTTTGGATCGACAGTGTCGCAAGCCACGCCAAGGTCATCCTCGTCCGCATCCTCGGCGGCCATGACTGGTGGCGCTACGGCTGCGACCGGCTTGCGGCGGTGGCCCGTGAAAGGGGTATCGCGCTGGCGCTGCTGCCGGGCGAAAGCCACGACGAGGATTTGCGGCTGATCGAGGCGTCGACGCTGCCCCGAACAGAACTCGACGCGCTGCTCGGCTACTTCCGCGAGGGCGGACCGGAAAACATGAAGGCGCTGGTGGCGCGGCTGGCCGGACTGGCGGGCAGCAAAGGTGCCGTCGCAGCACCGGTCGCAGTGCCGAAGGCGGGGGTCTATTATCCGGAGTTTGGTATTGTAGGTGATTTGGAAGCCTACTTACCCAGAAACGATAGCGCTCTGTCGCGCCCCCCTCTGTCCTACCGGACATCTCCCCCTCAGGGGGGGAGATCAGCTGAGGCACGGCTTTCGCCAATCGCCAATGCTGCAAGAGAGGCGCTGTCGGCCAAACCGCCAATCTCCCCCCTTGAGGGGGAGATGTCCGGCAGGACAGAGGGGGGCGGGAAGGATCGCAACCTCGCCCGAGTTGTGCCCATCCTCTTCTACCGCTCGATGCTTCTGGCTGCCGACGTCGCGCCCGTCGACGCTCTGGTCGAAGCACTGAGGGCAAAGGGCCTGCACCCCGCCCCGATCTTCGTGTCGAGCCTGAAGGACAGGGAATCGCTTGCCTTCGTCGAGACGGCTTTGGCGCAGCTGACCCCCGCAGCCATCGTCACCGCCACCGCTTTCGCCGCCGGCGCCGAGCCGGGCACGGAAACGCTGTTCGACCGCGCCGGCGTGCCGGTGTTCCAGGTCATCGTTGCCACCACACGCCGCGAAGCCTGGGCAGGCAGCCTGCGCGGGCTGGCGCCTGCCGATCTCGCCATGCATGTGGTGATGCCAGAATTGGACGGCCGCATCCTCGCCGGCGCCATCTCCTTCAAGGCAGAAAGCGAGGTCGACCCGGCACTCGGCTTCCGCGCCTTCGCCAACCGGCCCGAGCCCGACCGCGTCGAGCAGGTCGCCCGCCGCATCTCAGCACACCTCAGGCTGCGCGAGACGCCGCGCGAAAAACGCAAGCTCGCGATCCTCGTCCCCGACTATCCCAGTGCGCCCGGCCGCACCGGCTATGCCGTCGGCCTCGACGTACCCAACAGCGTGCTCGCCATGCTGCACGACCTCAAGGACGCGGGCTACGGCGTTGAATCGATTCCGGAATCGCCACGCGCGCTGCTCGACCTGATCAAAAAAGGCGGCCAGGGCCTCTCGCTGACCGAGTATGTCGAACTGTCCGCCGGTTTGCCGGCCGAAGCGCGCGATTCTGTTGCCGCCGCCTGGGGAACGCCGGACGACGAAGCGGCAGACGCAAGACAACGTCAGCGGTCTACGTTGCCCCTCTCTGTCCTGCCAGACATCTGCCCCACAAGGGGGGGGATTGGCAGCTTCGTCGACCTCGCCCACCCGGCAACGCCAAAGATTGACGCAGGTCGCGATGCCGGCCTGATCTCCCCCCTCGTGGGGGAGATGTCCGGCAGGACAGAGGGGGCCAACGTAGAGCAAGAGACATCCGCTTCTGCTCGCAGCACGCAATCCTTCCCCTTCCGCGCCGCAACCTTCGGCAATGTCACCGTCGCCCTCGCCCCCGACCGTGGCCGCTCCGCCGATCGCCGAGCCGACTATCACGACCCGACGCTGCCGCCCCGCCACGCGCTGCTTGCCTTTGGGCTGTGGATGCAGAAGTCGCTTGGCATCCATGCCATCGTCCATGTCGGCGCCCATGGCACGCTCGAATGGCTGCCGGGCAAGACGGTCGCGCTGAGCCAAGCCTGTTTCCCCGAGATCGTCACCGGCTCGCTGCCGGTCGTCTATCCCTTCATCGTCTCCAATCCGGGCGAGGCAGCCCAGGCCAAGCGCCGCATTTCGGCGGTCACGCTCGGCCATCTGCCGCCGCCGCTTGCTGCCGCAGGTCTCGACGAGAACCAGCACAAGCTCGAGCGTCTGGTCGACGAATACGCTCAGGCCGATGGTCTCGACCGCCGCCGACGCGACCGGCTGGCCAAGCTGATCGTCGAGACGGCGTCGCAGACTGGCCTTGCCGCCGAGGCCGGCGTCGCCAACACCGACGCGCCGGACGAAGCGTTGCGCCGCATCGACGCCTGGCTCTGCGACCTCAAGGATTTCGCCATCAAGGACGGCTTGCATATCTACGGCCGCGCGGCCGAAAACGAGCAGGATGGCGTCCGCTGCGAAAGCGCCGAGGCCGAGCGAAAAAACCTGATCGCCGCCCTCGATGGTTACCACGTCAAGGCTGGCCCTTCGGGCGCGCCGGCGCGTGGCCGTACCGATGTTCTGCCCACCGGCCGCAACCTGTTCACCTCCGACCCGCGCACCATGCCGACGCCAACCGCCTTCGATCTCGGCAAGGCTGCGGCCGACGAGGTGATGCGCAGTTATCTCCAGAGCCATGGCGACTGGCCGCGCGCGCTGGTCATCGACCTGTGGGGCAGCGCTTCATTGCGCACCGGCGGCGAGGAAATCGCGCAGGGCCTGGCGCTGATGGGCTGCCGACCGCAATGGGATGCCGCAACCGGCCGCGTCACCGGCATCGAGGTGTTGCCGCCAGCCGCCCTTGGCCGCCCGCGCGTCGACGTCACTTGGCGCATTTCGGGCCTGTTCCGCGACATGTTCCCGACCCAGATCGCGCTGATCGACGCCGCTGCCCGCGCGGTTGCCACCCGCGACGAGGACGATTCGGAAAACCCGCTTGCTGCCAGCACCCGCGCGGCGGGAAAGGTTGAGCCGCGCATCTTCGGTTCATCGCCGGGCACTTATGGCGCCGGCCTCGAAGACCTTCTGTCGACGGGTGACTGGGCCACGCGCGACGAACTCGGCCGCGCCTATCTCGACGCCGCCTCGCACGCCTATGGCGGCAGCGACGGCGAAGGCTTCTCCGCACCCGGCGCCTTTGCCGGCCGCATCGCCGAGGCCGATCTTCTCGTCCACACCGGCGACGACCCCGGCCGCGACATTCTCGAAGGCTCCGCCGATGTCGCCTTCATCGGCGGTTTTTCGGCAGCATTGGCAATGCTCGGCAGGAACGCCGACGTCATCGTGCTCGACACATCCGACCCGCACAAGCCGCGCACGCGCTCGGTCACCGAAGCCGTCGGCCGCGTCGTCCGCGCGCGTGCCACCAACGCCCGCTTCATCGCCGGCCAGATGCGCCACGGCCCGCGCGGCGCATCGGAATTCGCCGAGACCGTCGACCGGTTGATCGGCTTTGCCGAGACCACCAACGCCATTCCGGGCGCACTGATCGAGGCCGTCCACGACGCCTATGTCGGCGACGACGCGGTTCGCGCCTTCATGCTGCGCGAGAATCCGGCGGCAGCAAAATTCATCGCCGAGCGTTTTGCCACCGCACGCCGGCGCGGCCTTTGGCATCCGTTGCGCAACTCGATCGACGACGATCTCACCGCCCTGATCGCCGAGGCGCAGGCCCGGGAGGTCGCGGCATGACGAGTTTCTCCCGTCGCGGCGCCTGCCCCGCTTTGTCCGCGCCGATGCAGACCGGCGACGGCCTTTTGGTCCGGATCAATCCGCTCGCTGGAGAACTCGCGCCCAACACCTTGATCGGACTCTGTGAATCCGCCCAGCGCCATGGCAACGGCATCGTCGAGGTCACCGCGCGCGGCAGCATCCAGATCAGGGGCCTGACGGCGGCGAGCGCCTGCTTGCTGGCCGAGGAAGTCGATTCGCTCGGCATCGCGGTGCGTAGCGGCGTGCCGGTCGATACAAGCCCGCTCGCCGGGATTGATCCGATGGAAATTGCCAATCCCGCACCGTTGGCCGCAGCCATACGTTTGGCCATAGCTGAGGCTGGCCTCGCCAGGCGCCTCGGCCCCAAGGTATCTGTCGTCGTTGACGACCGTGGCCAGATCGAGCTTGGCGCCATCATGGGCGACGTCAGGCTTGTCGCAGTGGATGGCGAACATTGGCGCCTGTCGGCGGCTGGCGATGAGACTACAGCGCGCTTGGTCGGTGAGTTTGATGCAGGTGCTGCCTGCGTGGCCACGCTCGGCATCCTGCGCGCAATTGCGGCGCTCGGCCGGCAAGGCCGCGCACGTGACCTTGAGACGGTGCGTGTCGCCACCAAAGGACCGGAAGCCTCTCATTCCTTCCCACCCCCCTCTGTCCTGCCGGACATCTCCCCCACAAGGGGGGAGATCAGGCCTGCATCGGCGCCTGCGCTCGCGGGGGAAGCGAAGCACGAAGCCTCGCCTGGGAACGTCGTACTTTCGACCACCGACACGGTTGCAGAACGAACGGAAGCGCCGAAGCTGCCAATCTCCCCCCTTGTGGGGGAGATGTCCGGCAGGACAGAGGGGGGCGCGAAGAAACGCAACCTCTCGTCAGATGCTGTCAGCGCAAATGATTCAAATTCTGAACACTCCCGCGCAACCGATTCATCCCCAATCGGAATCCTGCCGCTCACCGATGGCCGAATCGCGCTCGGCATCGCCCTGCCCTTCGGCAGCATCGACGCCGCCACCCTGATCGACTTCTGCATTGCCGCGACCGAACACGGCGCCACCGGCATCCGCCCTGCCCCGAGCCGAACCCTTCTCATCATGGGCCTCGACCGCGCCGCCGCCGTCACGCTCACCGCCACTGCCAAAACCCTCGGCCTCGTCACCTCGCCCACCGATCCCCGCATCCGCATTGCCGCCTGTCCTGGCGCGCCGGCCTGCGCGTCGGGCATGATCGCCGCCCGCGACGTCGCCGCCGAGATTGCAGCAGACTTCGGCTCAGGCCTCGACCCCACACTCTCGCTCCACGTCTCCGGTTGCGCCAAGGGCTGCGCCCATCCCGGCCCAGCGGCGCTGACCATCGTCGGTGACGAAAAAGGCGCGGCATTTGTCGTCGGCGGAACGGCGAAGGGCCTTCCGGCCGCCTACACCGCAGGATATGAAGCCGCGCGCGGCATGGGCCGCCTCACGAAATTGCTCGCCCAAGCGCGCAAGCCGGACGAAAATGCCGCCGCTTGCCTCGCAAGGTTGGGCGCAAAGCGCCTCGCGCAAGCTCTGGCACAGGAATGAACATGGCCGCCTACGACTACATCCATGATGGCACGGCCATCTACGAACGCTCCTTCGCCATCATCCGCTCGGAGGCCAACCTATCGCGCTTCTCCGAGGCCGAGGCCGATGTCGCCGTGCGCATGATCCATGCCTGCGGCCTGGTCGAGGCCGCCGAGCACTTCGTCTTCTCGGAGGACTTCGTCTCCGCAGCACGCAGCGCTCTGAAGGCCGGCGCGCCGATCTTCTGCGACGCCGAGATGGTAGCGCGCGGCGTCACCCGCACCCGCCTGCCCGCCGACAACGAAGTGATCTGCACCTTGCGCGACCCGCAGACGGCCGAGATCGCACAAAAGGTCGGCAACACCCGTTCGGCTGCGGCAATTGACCTGTGGGGTGACCGGATGGCTGGTTCTGTGGTCGCCATCGGCAACGCGCCGACCGCCCTGTTCTACCTGCTCGAAAAGCTGCGCGACGGCGCACCAAAACCCGCCGCCATCATCGGCATGCCGGTCGGCTTCGTAGGTGCTGCCGAATCCAAGGACGCGCTGGCCGAGAATTCTTATGGCGTGCCTTATGCCATCGTGCGCGGCCGCCTCGGCGGCAGCGCCATGACGGCTGCAGCCCTCAACTCCCTGGCGAGGCCGGGCGTATGAGCGCTGCCACTGCAAAGGGCCGCCTGATCGGCGTCGGCACCGGACCCGGCGATCCCGAGCTTTTGACGGTCAAGGCCGTGCGCGCGCTGGCCGAGGCCGACGTGATCGCGCACTTCGCCAAGCGCGGCGCCAACGGCAACGCCCGCACCATCACCGATGCGCATTTCCGCGACGGCGTGATCGAGCTGCCGCTCGTCTATCCCGTTACCACCGAGATCGACAAGGATCACGACGACTACCGCTCAGCGATCACTGGCTTCTACGAAGAGTCGGCCCAGACCGTGGCCGCCCATCTCGACGAAGGCCGCACCGTGGCGATCCTGTCGGAGGGCGACCCCTTGTTCTACGGCTCCTACATGCATCTGCATGCGCGCCTGTCGCATCTCTATCCGACCGAGGTCATCCCGGGCGTCACCGCCATGTCCGGCTGCTGGTCGCAGACCGGCGTGCCCATCGTCCAGGGCGACGACGTTCTGTCGGTGCTGCCGGGCACGATGAGCGAGTTCGAGCTCACCCGCCGCCTCGCCGACACCGACGCCGCCGTCATCATGAAGGTCGGCCGCAACCTGCCCAAGATCCGCAAGGCCCTGGAAGCGACCGGCAAGCTCGGCCGCGCCCTTTATGTCGAGCGCGGCACCATGCCGAACACGCAGCACATGAAGCTGGTCGACAAGACCGATGACAAGGCGCCCTACTTCGCCATCGTGCTGGTGCCCGGCTGGGCCGGCAAGCCGGGAGCGGACAATTGAGCGGCCGCCTCGTCGTCATCGGCCTCGGCCCCGGCAATCCGGACCAGGTCACGCCGGAAGCCAGCCGCGCGGTATCAGAGGCCAGCCATTTCTTCGGCTACAAGCCTTATCTCGACCGGCTCGACCTGCGCCCCGACCATACGCGCGTCGCCTCCGACAACCGCGAGGAGATCTCCCGCTCCAACGCCGCCCTCGAAATGGCCGCCGCCGGTCACAATGTGGCTGTCGTCTCCGGCGGCGACCCCGGCGTTTTCGCCATGGCAGCTGCGGTCTGCGAGGCGATTGAAGCCGGCCCCAGGGAATGGCGCGACATCGATCTGGCGGTCGTTCCCGGCGTCACTGCGATGCTGGCCGTCGCGGCTCGTGTCGGCGCGCCGCTCGGCCACGACTTCTGCGCCATCAACCTGTCGGACAATCTGAAGCCGTGGGAACTGATAGAGCGCCGCCTGGCGGCGGTCGCCCAGGCCGGCTTCGTCATTTCGCTCTATAACCCGATCAGCAAGGCTCGTCCCTGGCAGCTCGGTAGCGCGTTGGAGACGCTGCGCGCTCACCTGCCAGCCGCGACGCCCATCATCTTCGGCCGCGCCGCCGGCCGGCCCGACGAGCGCATCCAGATTTTCACGCTCGGCGAAGCCGCTGCGGAAAATGCCGACATGGCGACCTGCGTCATCATCGGCTCGCCCGAGACGCGCCTGATCGAGCGCGACGGCAAGCCACCGCTGGTCTACACACCGCGCTTTTCCGCCGGGGCAGCGAAATGATCGACCATCTCGGCCATCGCAGAGACGCTGGGAGCCGACGGCACCTCGGGCAGCTGCGGCCGGCAAAACAGGATCACCTCGATGCCGAGCTGCCTGGCCGCCGCGATCTTGCCGTAGGTCGCCTGCCCGCCGCTGTTCTTGGCGACGATGACGTCGATCTTTTGCGCCTCGAGCAGTGCCCTTTCATCCGCTTCGCGAAACGGCCCGCGCGCCAGGATATAGGTCGCTTCAGGCACGCCGAGCGGCGGCTCGATCGGATCGACGCTGCGAATGACATAGGCATGCTGGGGGGCGGTCTCGAAGGCCGCGACTTCCTGCCGGCCGAGCGCCAGGAAAACCCGGCACGGCTTGTTGCCCAGCGCACCTACGGCCTCTTCGGCATTGTCGACCAGCGTCCAGAGATCGCCTTCGACGGGCTCCCAGCCCGCGCGGCGCAGGGCGAAAATCGGCACACTGGCAATCCGCGCCGCCTCCGCCGCATTGGCCGAGATGCGCGCCGCATAGGGATGCGTGGCATCGATCAGAAGGTCGGTCTTGTGCTCGGCCAGCCAGTCTGTCAGCCCCTGCGCGCCGCCAAACCCGCCCACGCGCACGGGCACAGGTTGCTCGACCGGCTTTTCAGTCCGGCCCGCCAACGAAAGGGTGATGTCGAGATCGCCACGCATAGCAAGCTTCGCCGCCAGCTGTCGCGCTTCGGTGGTTCCGCCCAGGATCAGAATGCGGTGGGTCATCATGCCTGCTGAGTTCGACGCACCGACGCAAAAATGGCTCACCGTCGTCGGCATCGGCGAGGACGGTGTAGCGGGTCTCGGCGACGAGGCCAAGCGCGCGATATCAGGCGCTGCCCACGTCTTCGGCGGCAAGCGCCATCTGACGCTCGCCGCCGAACTGATCCGCGGCGCAGCGCGGCTTTGGCCGACGCCCTTCGACAGCGAAATGCGCGATGTCGTTGCCCTGCGCGGCCAAAAAATCTGCGTGCTGGCCTCGGGTGATCCGTTCCTCCATGGCGTCGGCGTCACGCTCTCGCGTGTCGTGCCATCAACCGAGATGCGTGTCTTGCCCGCCCCGTCGGCCTTCTCGCTGGCGGCGTCGCGGCTTGGCTGGGCCCTGCAGGACATCGAGACGGTGTCGCTTCATGGCCACGCTATCGACCTGATCCGACCGCTGCTGCAACCGAGCGGGCGCGTCATCGCGCTGACCTCCGACGGCGAAGCGCCCGCACAGATCGCAGCACTCATCGCCGACAGCGGCTTCGGCGCATCGCGCCTGACAGTGCTCGAAGCGCTGGGCGGTGAAAATGAGCGCATCCGTGTCACGACCGCCGGTGGCTTCGATCTCGAAAACATCAACCCGCTCAACGTCCTGGCGCTGGAGCTTGAATCAAGTCCGCAGGCACGAACCCTGCCGTTGGCCTCGGGCCTTGCAGACGATCTGTTCGAGCATGACGGCCAGATCACCAAGCGCGATATCCGCGCCATGACGCTGTCGGCCCTCGCCCCGCGCCGTGGCGAGCTGTTGTGGGACATAGGCGCCGGCTCGGGCTCGATCTCCATCGAGTGGATGCTTTGCCATCCCTCGCTGCGCGCCATCGCCATCGAGCACAATGCCGAGCGCGCCGACCGCATCGAGCGCAACGCCAGTGCCTGCGGCGTGCCGGGCCTGAAGGTTGTCCGGGGTGCTGCACCGGACGCCTTGACCCGCCTGCCGACGCCTGACGTCATCTTCATCGGCGGCGGCGGTTCGAATGCAGGCGTCTTCGATACGGCCATCGCAGCCCTTCGTTCCGGCGGCCGCCTCGTCGCCAACGCCGTCACGCTCGAAATGGAAACGCTGCTGCTCGCCCGCCATGCCGCGCTCGGCGGTGAGCTTCTGCGCCTTCAAGTCTCCCGCGCCGCCCCTGTTGGCACGATGACCGGCTGGCGGCCGGCGATGCCGGTCACGCAGTGGAGCTGGGTCAAGCCATGATGGTCGCAGGCATCGGCTGCCGCAAAGGCGCGGCGCACGAAGACATCCTTTCGGCAATCGAAACCGCGCTCGAAGCGCATGGCCTCGCGGTTACAGCACTGACTGCGCTCGCCACCGCAACACTGAAGCGCGACGAACTGGGCATTTTGGCCGCCGCCCGGCGGCTCGACCTTCCTCTGCTTGTCATCGACGACGCGGCGCTCGGCTCCGCGGCGCCACGTACGCTCAGCCATTCGCAGGCCTCGCAGCAGGCCGCAGGCACGCCGTCCGTTTCGGAAGCGTCAGCCCTCGCCGCCGCCGGTGAAGGCTCGAGCCTGCTCGGCCCGCGCATAATCGTCGGCCCCGCCACCTGCGCCATCGCTACCTCTGGAGCCCCTGCTTGACCGTCCATTTCATCGGCGCCGGCCCGGGCGCGGCAGACCTCATCACCGTGCGCGGCAGCCGCCTGCTCGGCTCCTGCCCGGTCTGCCTCTATGCCGGCTCCATCGTCTCGCCGGAGCTTTTGACTTATTGCCCCGCCGAAGCGCGGCTGGTCGACACCGCGCCGATGTCGCTCGACGAGATCGAGGCCGAATATGTCGCCGCCCACAAGGCGGGCCATGACGTGGCGCGCCTGCATTCGGGCGATCTTTCGGTATGGAGCGCAGTCGCCGAGCAGATCCGCCGGCTGGACAGAAACGGTATCCCCTACACGCTCACCCCCGGCGTTCCCTCCTTCGCCGCGGCCGCGGCAGCGCTGAAGCGCGAGCTGACCATCCCGGAAATCGCCCAGAGTCTGGTGCTGACCCGCACGTCCGGCCGCGCCTCGAAGATGCCGCCTGGCGAAACCCTCTCGGGCTTTGCTCGCACCGGCGCGACGCTGGCCGTCCATCTGTCCATCCACGCCATCGACCAGGTCGTGACGGAGCTGACACCACATTACGGTCCGGATTGCCCGGTCGCGGTCGTCTTCCGCGCCTCCTGGCCGGACGAGCGCATCGTCAGGGGCACACTGTCGACGATTGCGGCCGAACTGGCCAAGGACCCGATCGAGCGCACCGCCATCATCTTCGTCGGCCAGTCGCTGGCGGCGGAGGACTTTCGCGAAAGCTCGCTCTACGACGCCTATTATCAGCGCCGCTTCAGGGGCCGCGACGGGCTATGAGAGGCGGCGAAGGGCGCATGCCCCATCAGTTCACCCTCACGGTTGAAGACCAGGATCTCGACGGCGATATCGGGATTGTCGAATACCGCCGCTGCCGTGCGCCAGGCAGCGCTTCCCACCGCGTCACCGATGGCGATGCCCGCCTTATTGGCCTCGATGAAGGCTTCCGCGACGGTGTTGGCACCTTTGATGCGAGCCTCGAGCGCGGCGTCCGCCCCGGCCTCGACAGCGACCGCAGCCAACCCGTCGAGATCGGCCGAGCCACGGCTCGAATGCAGGTCGAGCAGACCTTGCGCCAGCTTGGTCATCTTGGCGACGCCCCCGGCAATGGTGACCTTCGGCACCGGATGGGCGCGGACGTATTTCAGCATGCCGCCGACGAAGTCACCCATGTCGATCAGTTGCACCTCGTGCAGGCCATGGAATTTCTGGACCGCAATCTCGGAGGCGTTGCCGGTGGAGCCCGCGACATGCTCGAAGCCCATGGCGCGCGCCACGTCGACGCCACGATGGATGGAATGGATCCAGGCCGAGCAGGAATAGGGAATGACGATCCCCGTCGTTCCCAGGATCGAGATGCCGCCGAGGATGCCGAGACGCGGATTGAGCGTCTTCAGCGCCATCTCCTCGCCGCCGGCGACGGAAATCTCGACCTCGACATCGGCGCCCTCGCCGAGAACTTCAGTCACGACGCCGGCGATCATCTTGCGCGGCACCGGGTTGATCGAGGCTTCTCCCGGCGGGATCGGCAGGCCCGGCCGCGTCACCGTGCCGACGCCCTTGCCCGCCTTGAAGACAATACCGCTGCCGACAGCGCTTGGCCGCACCGTGCTCATCACGAGCGCGCCGTGCGTGACGTCAGGGTCGTCGCCGGCGTCCTTGACGATGCCAGCCATGGCCCAGCCGTCGCCGCGCTCGCTTTTCGCGAGCGCAAAGGCCACGTTCAGGCCGCCCGGCAAGGTGATTTCCACCGGATCGGGAAACTGCCCCGTCTTCAACGCCAGGCACGCCGCCTTGGTGGCGGCGGTGGCGCAGGCGCCGGTGGTCCAGCCGCGCTTGAGCGGACGATCTTCTTCATTCATGACGCGATCTATAGGCTTGCCGAGCCTGTGCGTCATCGGCGAAAGCGACACGCATGACACTCGAAAACGCTATCGCACGTTTGAACTACAAGCAGCGCGTGCTTGAGCCCGGCCAAGTCTGGCTTGCGGGCGCTGGGCCGGGAGACCCGGGCCTGCTGACGCTCGATGTGCTCTCGGCGCTCGCGCAGGCCGATGCGTTGGTGCATGATGCGCTGGTGTCGCCCGAGATCGTCGCGGTTGCCGAGCAGGCCGAAAAGTTCTTCGTCGGCAAGCGCGGCGGCCGGCTGTCGATCCCGCAGGGCGACATCAACGCGCTGCTTGTGAAGCTGGCGCGCGAGGGCCGCAAGGTCGTGCGGCTCAAGGGCGGCCATCCCTTCGTCTTCGGGCGTGGTGCCGAGGAAGCGCTGGTTCTGACCCGCGAGAACATTCCCTGGCGTGTGCTCTCGGGCATCACCTCGGCCTTCGGCGGCCTGTCCTCGGCCGGCATTCCCGCGACCATGCGCGGCGTCAACGGCGCGATCATCCTGGCCACGGGCTTTGCGGCTGTCAGCGACGACCGGCCCGACTGGGCAGCCCTTGCCCGCACTGGCCAGCCCATCGTCATCTATATGGGTCTGACGCACATGCCCGAAACAGTCGCCGAGCTTCTGCGCGGCGGACTGTTGGCGGACACGCCGGCCGCATTCGTCGAGAACGCCTCGACGCCCGAGGAACGCACGATCACCGCGACGCTCGGCACGCTGGTTGCCACCGCCGAGCGCGAAAAGGTAATTTCGCCCGCCCTCATCGTTGTCGGCGGCATCGTTTCGCTGCGCGCTGAACTTTTGGGGCAAAAATGACGGCGCGTGGGCTAATCATCGGCGCGCCGCGCTCCGGCTCGGGCAAGACCAGCGTCACCATCGGCCTGCTGCGCGCACTTGCCCGCCGCGGCCTGCGCGTTCGCGGCGCGAAATCCGGCCCTGATTACATCGATCCCGGCTTCCACAAAGCGGCCACCGGCCTGCCCGGGGTCAATCTCGACAGCTGGGCGATGCCGCCGTCGCTGCTCAACCGCCTCGCAGCGGACGCGGCAAGCGACACCGATCTGGTCATCGTCGAAAGCGCCATGGGTCTGTTTGACGGCATCCCAGCCGAGAAAGGCCGCTCCGGCGCCGCCGCCGACCTGGCCCGGCTCTACGGCCTGCCGGTGCTACTGGTGCTCGACGTTTCAGGCCAGTCGCAGACATCGGCGGCCATCGCCAAGGGTTTTGCCACCTATGACCCCGACGTTCGTATCGCCGGCGTGGTGCTCAACAGGCTCGGCAGTGACCGTCACCGCAAGCTTGCCGGCGACGCCATCGAAGCGCTCGGCCTGCCCGTCGTCGGGGGCATTCTGCGCGACCCGACGCTGTCCATCCCCGAACGCCATCTTGGCTTGGTCCAGGCCGAGGAACACGCCGACCTCTTCGCCCATATCAACAGGCTCGCCGACATGGTCGAGCGATCGCTCGACCTCGACGCCATCATCGAGCTGGCGACACCGCTGGCGCCCACGGCTGGCGACCAATCCTCCGCCTTGCCGCCACCGGGACAGCGCATCGCCCTTGCCCGGGACGCCGCCTTCACCTTCCTCTACCCGCATGTCGCCGCCCACTGGCGCACCAAGGGGGCAGAGCTTGTGCCGTTCTCGCCGCTCGCCGACCAGGCGCCCGACACCACCTGCGATGTCTGCTGGCTGCCGGGCGGCTATCCCGAGCTGCATCCCGGCCGCCTCGCGGCTGCCGCAAACTTCCTTGCGGGCACCCGTCGTTTCGGCGAAACCAAGCCGGTCCATGGCGAGTGCGGCGGGTTCATGGTGCTCGGCCGCTCCATCGAGGACGCCGACGGCGTCACCCACGAAATGCTCGGCCTGCTCGGCCATGCCACCAGCTTCGCCAGGCGCAAGATGAACCTCGGTTACCGCCAGGCACGGCTTGCGGCTCCCTGCCCGCTTGGAGCCGAAGGCAGCGTCATCCGTGGCCACGAGTTCCACTACGCCCAGACCATCGAGCGTGGCGACGACACGCCGCTGGGCGAGATATCAGATGGCCAGGGCAATCCGCTCGGCAGCTTCGGCGGCCGACGCGGCCATGTCACCGGCACCTTCTTCCACGCCATTGCGAAGGGCTGAGCGATGAATGCGTCGAGCCGCATCTTCGACGACATACGCCTCGGCCTCGTCTTTTTCACGCGCCTGCCGCTGCGGCATTTCGAGGTCAAGGACCGGTCGCTCGCCGACGCCATCTGGACGGCGCCACTGGTCGGGCTGGTCGTGGCTGTTGTTGCCTGGGCCGCCTACGCCATAGCCACGTTGCTTGGACTTTCGCCCAACCTCGCCGCGGCCCTCGCCCTGGCGGCCGCTATGCTGGTCACGGGTTGCCTGCATGAGGACGGCCTGTCGGATACCGCCGACGGTTTCGGCGGCGGGCGAACGCGTGAGAAAAAACTCGAGATCATGCGCGACAGCCGCATCGGCACCTATGGCGCCTGCGCCCTGGCACTGTCGATACTCGCGCGCTGGAGCGCGATTGCCGATCTGGCTTCGCCCGGCCACGTGCTTGTCGGCCTGGTCGTCGCCCACATCGCTTCGCGAGCGCTGATCCCGGCTTTCATGCAGATGTTGCCGCAAGCGCGCATCGACGGCCTGTCGGCCGGTGTCGGCACCGTGTCCGACAACGTTGTCCTGACGGCGCTCGCTATCGGCGCTGTGGCGCTGCTGCTGCTCGGGCTCAAGGGTGCCGTCGTTGCGGCGCTCTGCCTCGTGTTGCTGTTTGTCGCATTTCGGAAACTCTGCCTCGCCCAGATCGGCGGCCAGAGCGGCGACACCATCGGCGCCCTGCAGCAACTTGCCGAGATCACACTCCTCTTCGCCGCATCCGCCATCCTCGCATGATTCAGTTCTGGAGTATTCGCAGCCATGGCCTTCAAATCGCTTGATGAATTGCGTGCAGTCTGCCTCGATCTTCCGGTCGGCAGCGACCCCGCCGCCGACGCCGTCTCGCGTCGCCAGGACACGTTGACCAAGCCACGCGGCAGCCTCGGCAAGCTCGAATCCATCGCCGCCTGGCTGGCGCGCTGGCAAGGCCGCGACATGCCCAGGCTCGATCGTGTCAAGGTCATCGTCTTCGCCGGCAATCACGGCGTTACCGCGCAAGGCGTGTCGGCCTACCCCTCGGAGGTTACGGTGCAGATGGTGGCAAATTTCGCCGGTGGCGGGGCTGCCATCAACCAACTCGCCCGCCTTGCCGGCGCAGAGCTTTCGGTGATCCCGCTCGACCTCAACCACCCCACCGGCGACTTCACTCAGACCGTGGCGATGAACGAAGCAGAGTTCCTCGCCGCCGTGTCCACGGGCTATGAATCGGTCGACGAGGACCTCGACCTGATCTGCTTCGGCGAGATGGGCATCGGCAACACCACCCCGGCTGCAGCTATCGCCGCGGGCTTGTTCGGCGGCACCGGGCGCGACTGGGCCGGCCGCGGCACCGGCGTCGACGATTCGGGCCTGTCGCGGAAATTTGCCGCCATCGATGCCGGCCTCGCCCGTCACGCAGCCACCCTTGCAGATCCGCTGGCCGTCGCCGCCAATCTCGGCGGCCGCGAACTCGCCGCCATCCTCGGCGCCACGCTCGCCGCAAGGCATCGCAACGTTCCGGTGCTGCTCGACGGTTTTGTCGTCACGGCCGCCGCTGCGCCATTGGCGAAACTTCACCCCGAAGGCCTCGCCCACACGCTCTCCGCCCATGTCTCTGCTGAGGCGGGCCACCGCCAGCTTCTCGAAGCGCTGAAGCTCGCACCGCTGCTCGATCTCGGCATGCGGTTGGGTGAAGGCTCCGGCGCTTGCCTTGCCGTCAACATTGTTCGCTCTGCCCTCGAATGCCATGCCCGTATGGCGAGCTTCGCCGAGGCCGGCGTCACCGACAAATAGTCGGCCATTCCCCTAGCAACGGTTCAAAAACTTGGCTTCGGAAAACGATTTCTTCGATTGAGTGCAAGATAGAAGAAAATTCTCACCACGCACGCAGAGGCAACCAGCCTCTGCCTCCTCCTGGCACAGCCTCCCGACTATCTTGCGGCCTACTTCAGCAATTTGCCGCTTGTCTCAGGAGAATGCCCCATGAAACGTTTCCTTCTCGTCGGTGCAGCGCTGGCCGCGATCCTCGCCGGCCCGCTGCAGGCTTCCGCCGCCGACAAGCTGCTCAACGCCTCCTACGACGTCGCCCGTGAACTGTTCGCCGCCGAGAACGCTGCGTTCATCGCCAAGAATGCCGGTATCACCGTCGACCAGTCACATGCCGGCACCTCCAAGCAGGCGCGCGCCATCGTCGAGGGTCTTGAAGCCGACATCGTCACCTTCAACCAGGTCACCGACATCGAATTCCTGGTCAAGAACGGCTTCGTTTCCGACGACTGGAAGCAGGATTTCGCCAACCAGGCCTCACCCTTCTATTCGCTACCGTCCTTCCTCGTCCGCGCCGGCAACCCCAAGGGCATCAAGGACTGGTCCGATCTCGTCCGCGACGACGTCAAGGTGATCTTCCCCAACCCCAAGACCTCTGGCAATGCGCGCTACACCTATCTCGCGGCAACCGCCTATGCCAAGGAAGTCTTCAAGGGCGACGAGGCCAAGGTGAAGGAGTTCGTGACAAAACTGTTCGACAACGTGCCGGTGTTCGACACCGGCGGCCGCGCCGCCACCACCACCTTCGTCGAGCGCAACATCGGCGACGTTCTGATCACTTTCGAAGCCGAAACCCGCTCGATCGCCAGGGAATACGGCGCAGACAAGGTCGAGAGCGTCATCCCCTCGGTCAGCCTGCTCGCCGAATTCCCGGTCGCCATCGTCGACAAGGTGGTCGACAAGCGCGGCTCGCGCGATCTCGCCAAGTCCTATCTCGATTTCATCTACACACCGGAAGGCCAGCGCATTGCCGCCGAGCACGGCAACCGCGTCCACGAGCCGTCGGTCGCTGCCGAATTCAAGGAACAGTTCCCCGAGGTTCGCCTCGTCACCGTCGAGGACGTCTTCGGCGGCTGGGACAAGGTCCAGAAGGAACATTTCGGTTCGGGCGGCCTTCTCGAAGAGATCTACGGCGAGCGTTGACCGCAAGCCCCCATTGCTGTTGAGAATTGGAAAGCCGGTCGATGCCGGCTTTCCGCATTGACGTATCCAGGAAGGCATTTCAGTGGCGCGCCGCATTCTGCCAGGGTTCCCCCTGGCGCTGGGGATAACCCTCGTCTACGTCTCGATCATCGTCGTGCTGCCGCTCGGCGCGCTGGTCTTCAAGGCGGCCAGCCTCGGTTTCGAGGACTATTGGCGCATCGTCTCCTCGCCGCGCGCCGTCGCCAGTTACCGCGTCACGGCACTTTCGGCACTTGCAGCAACCGTCTTCAACCTCGTCTTCGGCATGGCGCTCGCCTGGGTGCTGGTGCGCTACCGCTTTCCCGGCCGCCGCTTCATCGACGCGCTCGTCGACCTGCCCTTTGCATTGCCGACAGCCGTCGCCGGTATCGCGCTGACCACTCTGTTTGCCGAAAACGGCTGGTTCGGCTCGGTGCTCGCCCAGGCCGGCATCAAGGTCGCCTATACGCCGCTCGGCATCATGGTCGCCATGGCCTTCACCAGCCTGCCCTTCATCGTGCGCACGGTGCAGCCGGTGCTGGAGGACCTGGACCCAGCCCTGGAGGAAGCCGCTCAGACGCTTGGCGGCAGCGACCGCTCGATCTTCCTGCGTGTCATCCTGCCGCTTCTGGCGCCCGCCTTGCTCGCCGGCCTGTCGTTGTCCTTCGCCCGCAGCCTCGGCGAGTTCGGCGCCATCATCTTCATTGCCGGCAACCAGCCGATGTCCACCGAGATCACCGCACTGCTCACCTTCATCCGGCTCGAGGAATACGACTACCAGGCTGCGGCAGCCATAGCCTCGGTGCTGCTCATCGCCGCCTTCCTGATGCTGGCCGTCACCAACATCCTGCAGGCACGCGCCCTGCGCTACACGGCGAGGGGCTGAGATGAGCGCTCATGTCAATGGCCGCCCGCCCCGCGTCGGCGACGCTCCAGCCTTCCGCCGTGCCCTGATCGGCATCGTGTTGTCGCTGGTGGCCATCGTCATCATCGCGCCATTGGCCATCATCGGCTACCAGGCCTTTTCGCAGGGACTGCAGGTCTACGCCGCGGCGATCGCCCATCCCGATACGCTGCACGCCATCGGGCTGACGGTGGTCACCGCGCTCATCGCCGTGCCGATCAACACAGCCTTCGGCGTCGCTGCCGCCTGGGCGATCACAAAATTCGACTTCTGGGGCCGCCGCTTCCTGCTCGTCGTCATCGAGATCCCGTTCTCGATCTCGCCCATCGTCGCCGGCGTCGCCTATCTCTTCGTCTACGGACTGCAGGGCCTGTTCGGCCCGGCGCTTGAATCGGCCGACATCAAGATCCTGTTCGCCCTGCCCGGCATCGTGCTCGCCTCGATGTTCGTCACCGCGCCCTTCGTTGCCCGCGAACTGATCCCGCTGATGCAGGCACAGGGACGCGACCTCGAGGAGGCCGCCACCTCGCTCGGCGCTTCGGGCTGGCGCACCTTCTTCTCGGTCACTCTGCCCAACATCCGCTGGGCGCTGCTCTACGGCGTGGTGCTGTGCAATGCCCGCGTCATGGGCGAATTCGGTGCTGTCTCGGTCGTCTCGGGCAACATCCGCGGTCAGACCAACACGCTGCCGCTGCACATCGAACTGCTCTACCACGACTACCAGACCGCCGGCGCCTTTGCCGCCGCCTCCATTCTGGCGCTGCTTGCCGTCGTCACGCTGGTGGCGAAGGTCCTGCTTGAACGCCAGGGTGCCGGGCGCGCGCGCCGCAGCCCGGCCCTCGCCGCACCACGTGCCGCCCCCAAAACCGCTTCCGCTGAGGTTTCGTCATGAAAATCCGCCTCGACAATGTCATGAAGACCTTCGAGACCTTCCGTGCCGTCCATGGCGTGTCGCTGGAGATCGAAAGCGGCGAACTGGTAGCCCTGCTCGGGCCGTCCGGCTCGGGCAAGACCACCATCCTGCGCATGGTCGCCGGCCTCGAATATGCCGATGCCGGCCACATCTATTTCGGCGCGGAAGATGCCACCGACATTCCGGTGCGCGACCGTAGCGTCGGTTTCGTCTTCCAGCACTACGCGCTGTTCCCGCACATGACGGTGGCCGAAAACATCGCTTTCGGCATGAAGGTATCGAAGGTCCGCCGCGACAAGGCCGCCATCGACACGCGCGTCACCGAACTTTTGCGCCTCGTCCAGCTCGATGGCCTGGGTCAGCGCTTCCCCGGCCAGATCTCCGGCGGCCAGCGCCAGCGTGTCGCGCTTGCCCGCGCGCTTGCCGTAGACCCCAAGGTTCTGCTGCTCGACGAGCCGTTCGGCGCACTCGATGCCAATGTCCGCCGCGACCTGCGCCGCTGGCTGCGCGAGATCCACCAGGAACTCGGCATCACCACGCTGTTCGTCACTCACGACCAGGAAGAGGCGCTCGATCTCGCCGACCGCGTCGTCATCCTCGACAAGGGCCGTATCGTCCAGCAAGGCACGCCCGAGGAGGTCTGCCGCAACCCGGCATCGGCCTTCGTCATGAACTTCCTGGGCGACACCAACCGCTTCTCCGCCGCGGTCTCCGGCGGCGTCGCCCGCCTTGGCGACGCTAAAATTCCTGCCCCCGGTTTTGCCGACGGGCCGGTCGAGATCTTCCTGCGCCCCAGCGATCTCGGCTGGAGCCATGCGGGCGAAGGCATCGCGGCAACCGTCGCCCGTGTCATCGACAGGCCGGCGGGACGGCGCATCCTGGCGCTGACGGCAACAGGCGAAGCGGTGGAGCTCGACGTCGCCCCGGAGACGGTGGTCAGTGCCCAGCAGAAGGGCGTGATCACCATCGAACGGGCCAGGGTCTACGCCGCAGCCTGATTCTGGCCCAAAACACGCGAAACTTACGGAAAATCAACGCGTTTCGGCTTGTATATCAAGTCGCTGGAATTTATCTCTGAGGAGAGCCGGAATGCGATGGGGACGAATCGTTATCCTCGGCATGCAACCTCATGCTGCGACAGGCAGCGGAAGCCGATGACACGCGTTCGCCATGCTGACTAAAAAAGGCAAATACGGGCTCAAGGCCCTCGTCCATCTGTCCCAACTCCCCGCAGGCCAGCTCGCCTTCGTCGGCGACATAGCCACCGCCAACAAGATCCCGAAAAAGTTCCTCGACGCCATCCTGGGCGAGCTGCGCAATGCCGGCTTCGTCCAGAGCCGCAAGGGCAAGGACGGCGGCTACCGGCTCGCCAAGCCGGCGTCGGAGATCAAGATCGGCCATGTCGTGCGCGTGCTCGACGGGCCCTTGGCGCCCATCCCCTGCGCCAGCCGCACCCAGTACCAGCCTTGCGACGACTGCGACGAGGCGACCTGCCAGATCAGGCACATGATGCTCGAAGTACGCCAGGCCATTGCCGGCGTGCTCGACAACCGCAGCCTCGCGCAGGTCCGGGATGCCGCCAATGACGACATCCTGGCTGAGGCTATGCATCACGCCTGAGGCGTGATGCATACGACTTCACACGACCTGGCGAAGCACCACCTTCTGGTTCCGTCGCTGCGCGACCGTCGGCTCATGCCGTCTGAATGCCTTGCGCACCACGGCGATCACCTCGCGTCCGAACGCTGCGATCGCGTCGGCATCGTCCAAGCCGTGAACGATGAAGTCGGTGACGCCGAGTTCGACGAAGCCGGCCAGCGCAGCGACGGCCCTTTCCGATGCACCGCCGAGTTGCCAGGCCTGTTCGCCTTCTCCAACAAGCACCGGCAGAGAAAAGCGGATGCGCTGCGCCCGGCCGAATGGCTCCGCTGCCGCCTTGACGCGTTCGATCAGCCGTCGCGTATCGTCGAAGCTGCCGACCGGCAGCTCGAACTGGTTGGCATGCCGGCCAGCGACCTTGAGCGCAGTGCCCGACAATCCGCCGAGTTGCAGCGAAATATCGGCGCCGTCGGCGGCTTTCATCGGCACGAAGCCGCCATGGATGCGATAGAACAAGCCCTCATGCTCGAAGGGTTGTGCATTGCTCCAGAGTCGCTTGAGCAGCGTCAGGTACTCGTCCGTCCGCCCCAGCGTGGCGACCAGGCCGCTATCGTCATTCGTCTCGCGCAGGTCGCGGCTCGGCGGCACGCGTAGCGCCAGTCGGCCAGCGCCAAGCTGATCGAGAGCCGCGAATTGCCGTGCTGCCACCACAGGCGCGACAATGCCCGGCCAGTGGGACACCAGGACGCCGATCGATTGCGTGCTGCGCAACGTCAGCGACGCCAGATCCATGTTGGCGAGCAGCCCGCCGGCATCGTCGATCAACACGCGGCTGAAGCTCGCCTTTTCAAGCTGCCGCAGCCTCTGTACGGCCAGTGCCGTGTCGGAAAAGAAGGAAGTGTGAAGTTCGTCCTTGTCGGCAACGCCGCCCGGGCAATGGGTGAAGTCGATCTGCATTGCAAACTCCTTCATCTTGTCAGGAACAGTCTTTGGCGCCGCCCGCGCCGGTTCACGCGCTACTCGGGAAAACCTTCATCATCTGGGTTGAAAGGAAATGGCACCGCCCCCGGGCGCCCATTTGGGAAAGGCCTAGTGGACCAGGCCGACCACAACGGCTGCGGTGAAGCCGAACGAAACCGCAAAGACGAGGTAGGAGCCGAGCCTGGCCAATGCTCCAGGCCGTACGGTCGAAGCCGCAGCCTGCGCAATGCGGCCGTTCGAGAGATACTGGGTCTGTGCCATCGCAATCTCCATCATGCCCTTAGTCTATAAAACTAATAGACTTTGTCGATTGCTAATTTTGGCAAGATTGTGGAACGGCTTTGCCGACAACTCCGCCGGAGAGAGCATATTTTCCCCTCGGAGTTCTCCGGACCGGCAACCGAGGGAGCCCGAGGACATCGATCCTTCGGGGAAAAACAAACAATTACAATTGGATAGAAGCGCCACGCCGTTGCCTGCGCGCCCGAATGGGCCGCACGACTCCTGCAAGAAAGAATGTCCCGAGGGCGCATCAGCACCCTCAGGACATCGTATTCAAGATAGCCGGCTCAGTAATAACCGCGCGGGCACGCTGCGAGATAGGTGCGGCCATAGCGGTCGCGATAGCGGCAACGATTCGGCTCATTCGCCCGGCCGATCAGGGCACCGGCGACGGCACCCACGGCACCGCCGACAAGCGCGCCTTCCGCGCGATTTCCGGGTGCGGCGACCGCACTGCCGATCGCCGCGCCGCCGAGACCGCCGATCGCGGCACCCTGTTCCGTCTGCGAGCATGCCGCCAGCGTCACCAGCAGTGCCAGACACGAGAGCAGTTTCTTCATCAACATCACTCCGAAAAAGGTTTAAACGCCCGTCCGAATCTAACAATGCGCAACGAGCAGAATCGATCCATCGCCTTCTGGACGGCGGATCGCTCGAATCCCTTCAACTCCTGAGATGCACACGCACTGCGGCAGCAATCGGGCGACGTAGCCAACCACCCACCCAAGGCCTCGACGTCGGCCTGTTCCGGTTCATCGAACCTGCCGACCTAGGCAGCCTTGCTCTTCCGACCGGCCTGCGACGGACGGCGAACCTTTCTTTTGGCAGCCTTGAGGGGAACTGCGGGCGCATCGGTCAATGCGCCGATTGCGGCACCGGTCATGCCGAAGGCCGCGAAATCGGCATTCAGGTCGCCTGCGAGTTTCCCGGCATCCCCAGCGGCGGTGTCGGTCCACAAGACGACGCCCACCCTGAGCGATGGCCTAGCGCGCTTCAGGCGTCGCACCAGGAAACGGCCGTGGTTCAGGGAATCGGCATTCAGGAACCCCACCACGGCTGTCTGGACGCCCTCCAGTGGCAGGCTCCTGATGCTGGACGGCTCCACGTCGGCGTGGCTCGCCGTCGAGGCAGTTGCTCCCTGCACCGTCAGCACCTGCGCCAGCATCGCCGCGGCCGCATTGTCGAGGTCGCCACGACCGCCAATGCACAAAACCGTCTTGCCGGCTCCATCCGGCAGTTCCTCCTCCTGCGCGTCATCGTCCTGCGCAGCGTCTTCGGTCGCGTCGTCCTCTTCATCGGCCTCTTCGTCGGCGATCTCGTTCAAATTGGCCACCAGCGTCACGGCACTTGCCGCAACCCGTGTCCGCTGTTCGTCGGTCAGGGCACCTCGCGCCCGGTCCAGTTCGCCCAGCAGCAAAGCGGGGATTGCCACCTTGCCGTAGAAGTCGACCAGATATTCGGACTCCAGCATCTCTTCGGCATGATCGGTCGCCTCGTCCGGGTCGCCCGCCAGCAGGCGCTGGTACAGACGCTCCTTGGGATCGAGCACCGGTTCGTTGCCGAACAGCACCTCCAGGAACTCGAACTGCGGTACATGTTTGCCGAGTACCACAAGACACACCGTCAGCGGCGTCGACAGCACCAGGCCCACCGGCCCCCACAGCCAGGTCCAGAAGATCGCGGCAACGATGATGGCGAGCGGCGAGAGTCCGGTCCGCGAGCCGTACAGCCAAGGCTCGATGACGTTGTTGATGACCAGTTCCATCGCGATGAACAGCGCTGCCGCCCACAGCACCAGCGACCAGCCGGGCGCCACGGCGAGCGCCAGGAACAACGGCAGGATCATCGCTATTGCCGGGCCGATATAGGGCACAAAGCGCAGCACGATGGCCAACAGGCCCCACAGGATCGCGTTCGGTATGCCCAGCAGCCACAGGCCCATGCCGATGGGGACGCCATAGGCGACATTCACCACCAGTTGCATCAACAGGTACTGCCCCACCCTTCGGCCGGCATCCTGCAGTGCTTCGGTCGTTCGGTGCAGGTCGCCATAGCCGACAAGGCGGATGAACCGGTCGCGCAGGTCCTCGCGCTCGAGAAGCATGAAGATGACGACCACGATGACCAGGCCAGCCGTGGCGAGTGGTCCGATCAGCGGTCCGATCAGGTTCTTCAGCGTCTCGATCGGCCTCTGCGGCGTGAAGATCTCGACCAGCAACGGGTCCGGCCGCGATGGCTGCGCCGCTGGCACTGTCACCGATTCCGGCTTGTCGAGCTCCTGGCCGACGCGCTCGATGACGCCGCTCAGCCTGTCGATGATCCCGCCCCCGCTGCCGCTTTCCTTGAGCGAGCGCACCTTTTCCAGGATGTTGGCCTGATAGGTCGGAACGTTCCGGGCAACCTCGCCGACCTGGGAAACCACCACGAAGCTGAACACGGCGACCAGCCCGAACGCGGCCAGGACGCAGGCGATCACCGAGACCAGCCTGGGAACGCCGATCCGCCTCAGCCAGGCGACGATCGGCGCCAGGGCGAATGTCAGCAGCACGGCGATCGCCAGCGGCAGGAACACGTCGCGGGCGAAGTAGAGGATTGCGACGACGGCGGCCGTCGCGGCAAAGGTCGGCAGGGCCGTCCGGGAATTGGGCTGCAGCGAAACCTGGTTTCGGGAACTCAGGCTTCGGCCCTTCGGAATTGCCTCGACCACCTGCGATCTCCTTGGCCCTGAGTTGCCGCGTACCGACGACGCGCACCCCATAGTCGCGGAAGAGCGGCGGCTTTTGCAATGGGCAGCAAACCTACCCTTGGAGGTTCGCCCTTATCAGAGGCGCAGATACCCCTTAGTCGGAGGCCTCGCCGCAACAGCCAAACCGTGGGTCAGGCCGGTTTAGGCGAAAAGATCGACCAGTTCATCCTTTTGGTCAGTTGCTCCAGGGCGATCGAGCCAAGCATCGAATTGCCGCGTGCATTCAATCCCGGCGACCAGACAGCAATCGACGCCACGCCGGGTACGATCGCCAAGATGCCGCCGCCGACGCCGCTCTTGCCCGGAATGCCGACGCGGAAGGCGAATTCGCCAGAACCGTCATAATGGCCGCAGGTCAGCATCAGGGCATTGATGCGCTTGGCGCGCTCGCTCGAAATGACCGTGTGCCCCGACGAGGGAATACGGCCGGCATTTGCCAGGAAACGGCCCGCATTCGCCAGTTGCTGGCAGCTCATCGCGATGGCGCAGTGGTGGAAATAGACGCCCAGGGTCAATTCCGGCGCGTGATTGAGGTTGCCAAAACCCTTGAGGTAGTTTGCCAGGGCAAAGTTGCGGTAGCCGGTGGCACGCTCGGAACTGGCGACATCGCCATCGACCACGATCGAATCGTCGTCGGCAAGCGAGCGTACGAAACTCACGATCTCGCCGATCGCCTCGCGCGGCTGATGCCCGGCCAGGAGCACGTCGGATACGACGATTGCCCCGGCATTTATGAACGGGTTGCGCGGAATGCCCTCCTCCCGCTCCAACTGGACGATGGAGTTGAAGGGCGTGCCGGAGGGCTCCCTTCCGACGCGCTTCCACAAGGTGTCGCCGACACGCCCCAGGGCCAGCGCCAGCGTGAATACCTTGGAAATGCTCTGGACAGAGAAAGGCTCGTCGGCGTCACCCGCCACCAACACTTCGCCGTCGGTCAAGGTGACGGCTATGCCGAACTTGTTCGGATCGACCTTGCCGAGTTGCGGAATGTAGGATGCGACCTCGCCGCGGTCCGGATGTCCGGCCATCTCCGCGACGATCTCGTCGAGGACCTCTCTCAAACTAGGCATCTTTTATCCCGAAATCTTCCCGGCCCGAATCGCGCTCGTGTTCGACAATCGGCGCTCCGCGAAAGCAAGACAAGCTTGCCGGCGCCAGCGGACAAGGCTGGAATTGCGTTTACGGCATTCGGGAAAGAAACAGCCTCTTGCCGGGAACCGGCATAAGGATTTCGCCTCGTCTTGCATGAAGAATTCAGCGGAAGTCTTTGAGAAGACTTGGTGGGTGCGACAGGGATCGAACCTGTGACCCGCTGATTAAGAGTCAGCTGCTCTACCAACTGAGCTACGCACCCACACGACCGGTGAACCGACCGTGGCCGGCATATAGCCAAGCCCTTTTGCGCTGTCCACCCCACCGGTCGCTTTTTCTTCAAGTCGGCAAAAATTCCTTCGCTTCAGACCAGAAGAACGCCTTCCGCGGTCCTTACGGCATGCCCGCCGATGCGCGCGGCGACAAGATTTCCACCCGATACGTCCAGTTCGAGCCTGATTCTCGACGGTCGGCCCATTTCGATTCCCTGTTCGATCCAGAATCGCTGCCCGCCGTCGGTCGGCTTGTCGAACAGCATGATCGCTCCGGCAAAGGCCGCCGCAGCCGAACCCGTAGCCGGATCCTCGTAGGACGGGCTGCCCGGCACGATCATTCGGGCATGGAAGGCGCTGGTATGGTCGATCGTCTCGCGGCAGTAGACATAGGCGCTGGCCACCGCGGATTCGCTTTTCTTCGGCGAAAACTCGAACCAGGCCTCGTTGTTGAACCGTACCCTTGATGCTGCCTTGATGTCTGCGACCGGCACGGTGATGTAGGGCACGCCAGCCGACCACAGCGAGACGCGGTGATTCTCGAAGCCGATTTCATGCGGCCCGAGCCCGAGTGCTGCACCGATCGCCTCGGCATCGGCCGACAGTGGCAGTTGTTGTGGCAGCTTGGGCAGGTCGAATTCGGCGAACAGCCCGCTGCCGACCTTGTCGACGGCGCAACGCACCAGGCCGATGTTCTCTTCAAGCACGAAAATGCCGGCCAGATCGCTGCTCTGCCCCATCTCCGACAAGGCGATGGCCGTACCGACCGTCGGATGCCCGGCAAAGGGCATCTCGTAGTCGGGCGTGAAGATGCGCACCCGCGCCTTGTGCTTGGGATTGTCGGGTGGCAGCACGAACGCCGTCTCTGACAGGTTGAATTGCCGGGCTATCGCCTGCATCGCGGCGGAATCGAGCCCCTTCGAATCGACAACGACCGCCAGCGGATTGCCTGCCAGTCTGTCCTGCGTGAAGACGTCGTAAATAAAATACTTGCGTCCGATCGTCATGTTTGCTCCTTCTGCGCCGGCAACATGAGCGAAATTTAATTTGAATTCCGGGACAACACGGCCGATCTGTGATCCTAGAGCATGACCCCGAACGGTGGGAACCGGTTTCGGAGAGATCGTGCTCGAGCAACAGGCTCTAAGTGGGTTTTCTCGAGCCATCAAAGGGGTCTGGCTTGGACCAGTTGGTAAATCGTCAGGATCAGGCAACCGCGCCATCCATCGAGACGGCACTCGGCCTCGACGGCAAGGGCCGAACCACGCGCCGGCGCAAGGGCTGGCTTTGGCTGATTCTGGCTTTGATTGCCGCCGGCTGCGCCTATGCCGGCTACTCCTGGCTCGGCGCACCTTCCGAGCGCGTCATCTACACCAGCCAGCCGGCCGAGGTCGGCGACATCACCGTCGAGGTCTCGGCGACAGGCAATCTGCAGCCCCTGACCCAGGTCGACATCTCGAGCGAGCTTTCAGGCGTCGTCCGTTCGGTCGCCGTCGTCGAGAACCAGCAGGTCAAGAAAGGCGACGTGCTGGCCGCACTCGACACTACCCGGCTTTCCGCCCAGATCGAGCGTGCCCAAGCTTCGGCAAAAGCCGCTGCCGCCAAGGTCGAAGACACCCGCACGACACTGTCGCAGAACACGCAGGCGTTGACCCGGGCGCAGGAATTGACACGGCGCGGCATGGCCACCACCCAGGCGCTCGAAGCCGCCACCGCCGAGCGCGACCGCGCCCAGAGCGCGCTCGATATGGCAGAGGCCAACCTTGCCATCGCCGAGGCCGACCTCAAGCTGCAGCAGGCTGACCTCGCCAAGAGCAGCATCTATGCCCCCATCGACGGCGTCGTGCTGACACGCTCGGTCAACCCGGGCCAGACGGTCGCGTCCTCCATGCAGGCGCCGGTGCTGTTCGTGCTCGCCGCCGACCTGTCCAAGATGGAGCTCAAGGCGGCCGTAGATGAGGCCGATATCGGCACGGTGGCCAAGGGCCAGCACGCGCGCTTCACCGTCGATGCCTTCCCCAACCGCAGTTTCGATGCCTCGATCCGCGACATCGCCTATGCCTCGGTCACCACCGACGGCGTGGTCACCTACAATGCGTGGCTCGATGTCGGCAACGACGAGTTGTTGCTGCGTCCAGGCATGACCGCCACCGTGTCGATCGTCACGCGCGAGGCCAAGGGTGTACTCACCGTTCCGGCGACCGCATTCCGCTACCGGCCGACCCCGACTGCGCGCAACGCCGGCTTCAGCCTGCAGAACGTGTTCCTGGGCCGGCCTTCGCGCGGGCCGACCGATCGCAGCCGCCCTGCTTCGACGCCTGCCGACGGCTCGCGCACGCTTTATGTGCTCAAGGACGGCGCCCCGGTTGCAGTCAGGGTCAAGACCGGAGCCACTGACGGCGACCGCACGGAGGTCATCTCCGGGCTCAGCGCCGGCGACAAGGTCATCACCGCCTCGACCTCATCCCGGGCGAACTGAGAACTGATATGAGCCCGGCTCCGCTCATCGTCTTCGACAAGGTCTGGAAGACCTACGGCCAGGGCGAGGCCGAGGTGCGCGCGCTCGCCGGCATCGATCTTGCCATCGGCCAGGGCGAGTTCGTCGCCATCATGGGCCCGTCCGGCTCAGGCAAGTCAACTGCAATGAACATCGTCGGCTGCCTCGATACGCCGACCTCCGGGCGCTACGGCTTCATGGGCGTCGACGCCGGCCGGCTCGACCGCAACCGCCGTGCGGAACTGCGCAATCTCTACATCGGCTTCGTTTTCCAGGGCTACAATCTGTTGCCGCGCACAACAGCGGTGGAAAATGTCGAGCTGCCGCTGATCTATCGTGGTGTGCCGGCCCAGGACCGGCGCGCGCTGGCCATGAAGGCGCTTGCCGAAGTCGGCCTCGAAGACCGCGAACACCACACCCCGGCCGAACTGTCCGGCGGCCAGCAGCAGCGCGTCGCGATCGCCCGCGCCATCGTCACGCGGCCGACGCTGCTTGTCGCCGACGAACCCACCGGCAATCTTGACACCGCCCGCAGCCACGAGATCATGCAATTGCTCACCCGCCTCAACGAGGAATACGGGCTGACCATCGTCATGGTCACCCACGAGGCCGACATCGCCGCCTATGCCGGCCGCACCATCTCCTTCCGCGACGGCCATGTCGCCTCCGACACCAAGAAGCTCGAGGCGGCATAGGCGATGATCTGGGAAACCGTCCGCCTCGCCCTTCGTTCGGTCCGCCGCAACGCGCTGCGTTCGTTCCTGACCCTGCTCGGCATCGTCATCGGCGTCGCCGCCGTCATCGCCATGCTGACCATCGGCAGCGGTACGACGCAAAAGGTCAAGGCGGACATCTCGCAACTCGGCAGCAACCTGCTCATCGTCCGCTCCGGCCGCCCCGCCGCCCCCGGCTCGGGACCGCAGCAGACAATCCGGCCGCTCGGCGAAAAAGAAGTCGCGGCCCTCGCAGCCCATCTCGAAGGCGTCCGCGCGGTCTCGCCGGCGTCGCAGAAGCAGGTGCGCGTCGTGTTCGGCACGGAGAGCCTGACCTCCTCGATCACCGGCACCGACAATGCCTATCTCGACGCACGCGACTGGAAGGTGACCTCGGGCCGATCGTTCAGCGAATCAGAGGTGCGTGGCGGCATCAATGCCTGCCTGATCGGTGAAACCGTGCGCCGCCAGTTCTTCGGTGCGGGCGATCCCGATGGCGCCAGCATCCGCATCGGCCGCATGAGTTGCAAGGTCGTCGGCCTGCTCGAACCCAAGGGTTATTCCGGGTTCGGCCAGGACCAGGACAATGTCGTATTGATGCCGCTTTCCGCCTTCCAGCGCCGCATCGCCGGCAATCGCGACATCGAAACGATCTATGTCGCCGCCGACGACGCCACGCCGACCCAGGTGGTGCAGACCCGCATCGAAGACATCATGCGCGACGTCAGGCGCGTCACCGCCGACCGGGAGGACGATTTCTCGGTCCGTGACATGACCCAGATCGCCGACGCCATGGCCAGCGCCACCGCCACCATGACCGGCATGCTGGGTGCCGTCGCCGGTGTCAGCCTGCTTGTCGGCGGCATCGGCATCATGAACATCATGCTGGTGTCGGTCACCGAGCGTACTCGCGAGATCGGCATCCGCCTCGCCATCGGCGCGCATGAAAAGCATATCCTGATCCAGTTCCTGGTCGAAGCCACGGTACTGTCGCTGCTCGGCGGGCTGATCGGCATCGCCATCGGCTTGGCTCTGGCGGGTGCTGCATCCCTGGCGCTGTCCATTCCGTTCGTGCCCAGCCTGGCTGTGGTGCTGCTCGCAGTCGGCTTCTCGGCACTGATCGGCATGGTGTTCGGCTTCTTCCCGGCACTGCGTGGCGCCCGCCTCGATCCGATCGAGGCACTGCGCCACGAATAGGGCTATTCCTTCAGCACGGTGTTTGAGGTGCCTTCCTCCACCTGGTCGATGACCAGAAGCTTGACCGGCTCCGCGCCGACATTTGCGCCCTGGTGCCACTCGCCGATCATTTCGACGATGAAGTCGCCGGCCTTGTAGCTGGTGCCTTTGCCGGTATCGACATTGGTCACCTGCAATTGCCCTTCGAGTACATAGGCGTAGCGCGCGGACGGGTGCTTGTGCACCGGCAGCGTGGCGCCCGGCGGTATCTCGAAGGAAGAGACCAGCACCTGCACGTTCTTCTGCGGCAGCACGATCGGTTGGCCGCTCGCCGTGGTGGTAACCGACGCTAAGGGCGTCACCACAACCTTTGCGGCGGCAGGACTGCTGTCGAGCGCCTCCGAACTGCTGCTTGAAAACAGCACGACCGTACAAACGGCCGCCAACAGGCCATTGCGGACAATAGATCTGATCATGAAATCTCCCCCTGAAATTGCGCCGACAGTGCGCCTGGGGCAAGCCGGCATCAAGGGGTTCTAGGCGAGACGGACTTGGCCATTGGAGAAATGCCATTCCGCCAGCGGGCGCATATGCGGCATCAGGCCTTCGGGCAGGTCGTCCATGCCACGAATGATCACCGGACCTTCGATCTCAGGATCGGGATCGTCCGCGACGAACCTCGTTATCTGAGCAGCCAGTTCGTCGGCTGTCTCGGCGGCACGGTAGCACCGCACGATCGCCGTGCCGCTTTCTACCGAAAGCGCATGGCAGCGCGCCTCGCGGCTGGCCGTGCCAAGGTCGAGTCCGGTTTCCTCGCGCACCTCGCGCGCCATGTTGTAGTCGAGGTCGACCAGACCGTCGCGAAAATCCTCCGGCTCGAAGGAACCAGCGGCGAAATAGACCTTGCCGGCATTGGCCGTGTGCGCGCCCATGCGGATCGCCACCAGCGCGTTGTCGCTCGAGATCAGCATGGCATGCGCGAAGGCGTGCTCGGCGCTCGTCACCGGCTTCAGCTTGCGCCACAGCATGAAGGTCGAGTAGCGGATGGCATGGCAGCGGCCGGTCAGCCGGTTGTCGCCATAGGCGAGTTCCGACAACAGCATCACCGTGCCGTCGAAAAGGGCTGGCCGCGCTGCCTTCTCCTCTGCCCAGTTTGCCACGATGGCTTCGGCATTGTCGCGCTCGAACGGATGAGGCTCCGGATCGAGGCGCACGTCGACCACGTCGACCGGCAGGATTTGGTTGCGCGGAATGTCGAATGCCAAGGCTTGGCCTCTCAGGTGATGTCGAGGGTCACGGCCACCGGGCAATGGTCCGAGGCCTTCGGCCTGTCCCAGCCGGCACGCGGATAGCGTTCCACCTCCTGCCCGGGCGGGAAGATGGTGCGCCAGGGCTGGCCGCGGCGGACGATGTCGGGCACGACTTGGGCGTTTGTCTTCGCCAGCGCCGGCGACAACAGGATGTAGTCGAGCTGGCACAGGTGCCGCTCCAGCGGTCCGCGCGTATGGTAGAGCGTCCAGCGCTCCATTTCGGGCCGCCTTTCGACGACGTTCTCGGCAAAACCGTCGGCCAGGAACACGTCGAGGCATGAGGCCGTCTCGTGGACCGGCGTGAAACTGTAGCCCTGATAGGCATCGCCGCCGATGACCAGCCGCTCACGATAGTCGTTCATGTCGCCGCAGATCACCCAGCGTCGCTCGCCGACATGGTCCTTGCCGAAACGGTCCTCGATGATCCGCCGCACCGCCTTGGCCTCGGCAACGCGGATCGGCATCGTCGCATCGCGGCCGTTCAGCCCGTTCCGCGGCGAGCCCATCGACTTGAAATGCACCGAGTAGATGGTCAGCGGCTTGCCGCCGATCTTGACGTCGATCTCCAGGCAGTCGCGCCGGAAGATCCGTTCGAAGGGCTCCTGGCCGAGGCTTGCCAGTTCCGGCGTGTGCAGCCCGAATTCCTCGAAGGTGACATGGGCATGGCTGGTCATGCGCACGAATTCGATCGGCTGCCCATGCGCGGTCTCCGCCCGCATCATCACCGCCACGTCGATGCCGCGCGAATCATTGCCCGAGGTCGTGTATTTGTGCTGGTAGCCCTGCCCCACCATCTTGAAGAGATAGCCGTATTCGAACGCCTTCAGCGCTTCGATGTTGTCGACCTCCTGCAGGCAGATGATATCGGCGCGGGTCTCGGCGATCGCCAGCGCAGTCAGCTGGCGCATGTCGTCGGCATGCGCGATGGCCCGCGCCTGCTCCAGCAGCCGGTACTCGGCCTCGCTGCGTATCTCGAACAGGGCGAGCGTCCGATCCTCGTTGAGCTGGTTGCGGTAGCCGGAATAATCGAACCTGTTCATCAGGTTCTCGACATTGAAGGTGGCAAGGCGCAGCGACATGACCGCGAGCATTGCCTTCATGTCGGGTCAAACACAAGAGCCCAATCACAAGCCCACAGGGAAGCTGCATTGTTCATTTCCCGTTCAGGCTGAAAGGCAGAAAATGCCCTATCTCCATCGAAATTTGGGGGCATGGAGCCTTTGGGATTCGGATATCAGGAGACCACCATGAAACTCTCATCCTTCGCACGTTCAGGGCTTGTGGCACTCGGGCTCGTCACCGGCCTGCCCTTGGCGGCTTCGGCCGGCCCCATCAACTTCGGCCAGGTGCATTCGACCGCCCCGCAGGCCGTGCCGAATGTCATCCCCGCCCAGAGCCATTTCTGCCCGCCCGGCACTGGCTGCTACGCGCGCCGCGACGGCTGGCGCGGAGACAGGGGACGCCACGGCAACTGGCGCGGTGATCGTTGGCGTGATGACTGGCGCTGGCGGAATCGTCCGCACAGGCGCCATTGGCGCGGCGGCACCGGGATCTATCTGAATTTCGGCATTCCGGCCTACCGTTACTACGAGCCGCGCTACTACCAGCCACGTTATGTCCAGCCGCGCCGTGTCTATCGCGGCGGACTGTCTTCGGTGCATGTCCGGTGGTGCTACGACCGCTACCGCTCGTACCGCGCCTGGGACAACACGTTCCAGCCCTATAACGGGCCACGCCAGCAGTGCTGGTCGCCCTACAGCTGACGCACTCGGCTGCGGCGCCAGCCAGATCGGCGCCGCGGCAAACCTCATATTTACACGTCCGTGCTACGGCGTCCGCAGCGCGCGGTCGTTGACCGCACACGCATGGACCTGACGAATGAGCGACGACGCAGAAAACAACAACCGGCGCGAGCATCGCAATCGCGTGCTCAAGGGCGCCACCATCATTACCGGTGTCGCCAATTCCGAAATCAGCGTCACGGTGCGCAACATGCACCAGAACGGCGCCGAGTTGCGCATCAGTGCCGACGCACGCGTCCCCGAGCGCTTCCTGCTCTATGTTCCGGTGGACGGCATCGGCTACCGCGCCGTCGTGCGCTGGCGCAAGAACGACCGCGTCGGCGTGCAGTTCGAGGGCACCGAGCCGAAACCGGCCTGGCACTACGGCTGAACAACCAATTCATGGGCACCAGCAATAAAAAAAGGCCGGCGGATCGCTCCGCCGGCCTTTTCCTTGCAGCTGTCGCTGCAGGGCTTCTTAGTTCTTGGCCTTGTCGACCAGCTGGTTCTTGGCGATCCAGGGCATCATCGCGCGCAGCTTGGCGCCGACTTCCTCGATCTGGTGGCTGTCGTTGTTGCGGCGGATGCCCTTGAAGCGGGCAGCACCCGAACGGTATTCCTGCATCCACTCCGAGGTGAACTTGCCGGTCTGGATGTCCTTGAGGACGCGCTTCATCTCGGCCTTGGTCTCGTCGGTGATGATGCGCGGACCGGTCACGTACTCGCCCCACTCGGCGGTGTTCGAGATCGAGTAGTTCATGTTGGCGATGCCGCCTTCATAGATCAGGTCGACGATCAGCTTCACTTCGTGCAGGCACTCGAAATAGGCCATCTCGGGGGCATAGCCGCCCTCGACCAGCGTCTCGAAGCCGGCGCGGATCAGCTCGACCAGGCCGCCGCAGAGCACGACCTGCTCACCGAACAGATCGGTCTCGCACTCTTCCTTGAAGTTGGTCTCGATGATGCCCGAGCGGCCGCCGCCGACGCCGCAGGCGTAGCTGAGGCCGAGGTCGAGCGCATTGCCCGAAGCGTCCTGGTGAACGGCAACCAGGCACGGCACGCCGCCGCCCTTCTGGTATTCGCCGCGCACGGTGTGACCCGGGCCCTTCGGCGCGACCATCAGCACGTCGACGGTCTTCTTCGGCTCGATCAGGCCGAAATGCACGTTGAGGCCGTGGGCGAAAGCGATCGCAGCGCCGTCACGGATGTTCGGAGCGATCTCGTCGCGATAGATGTCGGCCTGCAGTTCGTCAGGCGTCGCCATCATCATCAGGTCGGCCCACTTGGCGGCTTCCGCGACCGTCATCACCTTGAGGCCGTCGGCCTCGACCTTCTTGGCGGTCGCCGAGCCGGCCTTGAGGCCGACGACGAGTTCCTTGGCGCCCGAATCCTTGAGGTTCAGCGCGTGCGCGCGGCCCTGGCTGCCATAGCCGATGATGGCGACCTTCTTGCCCTTGATCAGATTGAGATCGGCATCACGATCGTAATAGACACGCATTGGGTGGGTTCCTTCCCGGTTTAGATTAGAGGGCCTTGGGCCCGGTTTTCGCTCCGTGGAGAGCAAGAAACTGCTGCGTTGCGCGCGCGGCATCGCCGTCGATCCCCGCATCAGTCAATTCCAGCCGGTCGCCGAGCAACAGACGTATCTGCACGTCCCGCGCAACCAGCCCGAAAAAGGTCCGGAACGCCTCTTCGGCGTCGTCGAATTCGAGAAGCCCCGCCTCGCGGCCGGCTTCCAACACCGGCTTGAGCCTGCGGCCAAGCGCAAAACGGCCGCGCTCGAGCACGATGGCGCCAAGGTCGCGCTTGTCCGAGCCCGCATGCACGACCGCAACGCGATTGAGCGCGACCGACGTGTCGCTTGAAATCACCCTAAGCCAATCGGAGGCAAAGCGCTCGAGGCTGGCGGTCAGTGAGACGAGGTCAAGGCCCTTGCGGTCCACCGGCGGCACGCGCACCTTCGAGGCCTGCCATTGCACGGTGGCCGTCAGCAGTCCGTCACGGTCGCCGAACCATTTGTAGAGCGTTTCCTTGGAGCAGCTGGCACGCCGGGCAACGGCGGTCATGGTCAGCCGGTCACCCTCTTCGACGAGCAGGCGCAGCACCGCATCGAGCACGTCCTGCTGACGCGCCGTCGGCCCCTCGCCTTCCATCATCTCGGTGACTGCCTGCAGCATCTTCGCCTGCCGTGGATCTCGGTCCGGCTATCCTCACAAGAGCCGTACCGTACGTTACGGTTCGGCTTATGCCGTAAATTTCATGGCCTCGCAATGGGCAAGTTCGCCCATGTCCGAATTTTGTCGTCGGCCACGAAATTTGGATACACCCGTCCGCCACCAGCAAGACGGGTGACAGCGCAATCGCACAACGCTGCGTTTATGCGCCAGCCTCTATCCGACGTTGCTCAGCAGTGCCGAAAACTAGTTCAGCTTGACCAGCGCCACGCGGCGGTTCTTGGCCCGTCCTTCGTCATTGTCGTTGCTGGCGACCGGCGCCATCATGCCGGCGCCTGCCGCCGTCAGACGTCCGCCGTCGATGCCGAATTGCGAAACAAGAGCCGCTTTCACCGCAGCGGCGCGGCGATTGGACAGGTCGATGTTGTAGTCGAACTTGCCCTGGTTGTCGGTGTGGCCGACCACGGCCACCGCAAGTGCCGGATCGTCGCCCAGCAGCTTGGCGATCTCCTTCAGCGTCGGCTCCGACTCGGGCTTGATGTCGGCCTTGTCGGTGTCGAAAAAGATGCCGTAGAGCGCAATTCCGCCGCTGGTCGACAATGAGTCCGCCATCTTGGCGGCTTCCACCAGCACCATCTTCTTGTCGCGCGCCTTGGGCTCCAGCACGTGGACAATGGCAACCGTTCGCGCATTCAGCTCCTTGCAGTAGAGGTCATCGAGCAGCTGGAAGGTCTGCACCGTGACATAAGCGTCGCCGCCGTCGCGCGGAACCTTGGCGGTGAAATAGCGCTGGTCGGCGACCCCTGACGACGCCACACAGGCGGCGTTCGAGAACGCGTCGACGCCGAGGTCGCTGTCGTAGAAGAAGTTCATCATCAGGCTCATGTCGCCGCCGCCGCTGGAAGCCGAGCGCGAGGCGTCGCCACCGCATTCCTCCTTCTTGCATTCGAACACCACCTCGCCGCCGGCGGCCTGCACCACGTCTTGGTAGTTGCGCAGCACCTCGAGCGGCGAACGGCCGTCCGGCAGCACATAGAACAGGCGGGTGAGCGATCCCTCGACCTCTTCCGCCTTCTCCGGCTTGAACACCCGGTTGTTGTTCTTGTCGCGCTTTTCCGGATCTGGGTCCGCCTTCAGCGGCGCCAGCGGCACGCTGAAATCCGTATAGTCGAGCTTCTGGTGGTAGACGATGAACGAGCCTTCATAGCGTTTGGCAAGCGCATTGTCGGCGGCTCCCTCGATGTCGGCGGTGGGAACCGTCGCATCCGCCAGCACCGGCATGCAGCCCAGGGCGAGCAGAGCCATGGCCGCCACCGCCTTTCGAATTCCACGCAGCATGAGTCCCGACATCACAGCCCCCTCGGTTGAATGTGACGCAACGTAACCACAACCGCAGCGCGGCTCAAGCCGGGATCCGGACAGCTCTTTCTTCGCCGCTATTCATCCAATCCGTCTCCTTGAGGCCGGCGGGGCCAAACGGGTCGATCAGCGTGCCGGCAACGATCGAAGCCAGAAGCTGCGGCGCCGGCGGGATCCTGGCAACTGTCGCCACCAGCCGATCGCGCAGGAGTGGCAACAGCAGCAAGTCCGACTGGTAGAAAGGCGTGAAGGCCAAGGACAGCGCCTGGAACAGCCTGACGTGCCAGCGTCGCGCCCGAACATAGAACGCAAGCGCCGCATCCATGTCGCCTGCCTGCCTCAATGCATGGGCGAGTGCCGCCGCATCGAGCAGAGCCATGTTCGCGCCCTGCCCCAGTTGCGGGCTGGTCGAATGCGCGGCATCGCCAATGACGGCAAAGCCGCGTGCCGCAGGTTGTGCCAACGTGTGGTGGCCATAGCGGGCCAGCGTCAGCTGATCGAAATCCTCGATCTGGTCGAGATAGGCCTGGCACTCAGGCCACAGCCTTGCCACCTCGGCCTTCCAGGCAGCCAGTCCTTGGGCTTGCACGCGTTCGGACTCAGCCGGCTTCAGGCTCCAGAAGAACGCCGCCATCTTGCGCCCGTCCGGTTCCGCGCGGCCGATGGGCAAGACACCGATCATCACGCTGGCGCGACGATAGCGCTGCGTCAGTGCGTTTTCGTCGAATCCTTCGCCACACCAGTCGAGCGACGCCCAGAACGCGCCATAGGCGAGCGGTTTCGGCTCGCCTTCGAGGCCCGCGCTGCGGCGCAACTTGGAGCGCGAGCCGGTCGCGTCCACGACGAGGTCGAACGATCCGAGGCCACGCCCAGCCGCATCAAGCAGCCGCGGCTGCTCGCCAGGCTCCACCGCCTCGAGTTCGACGTCGGTAATGATTTCGATGCCGGCGCGTCGAGCCGCGCGATAGAGTGTGCCGAACAGCGCCGCACGATGGACGGCGATGCCGAAACGCCCACCTGGCCGGGCGTCGTAGCGCACGTCGAGCACAGTGCGCCCGCTCTTGGCATCGGTGCCGTGCAGCCGGTCGATGCGGCTGCCAAGTGTCGAGATTTCGCCGAGCAGGCCCAGATCCTCGAGCACGGTCAGTCCTGTCGGCTGCACGATAAGACCCGACCCAACCGGCCTCGGCTCGGCAAAGCGTTCGAAAACGGTGACGCGATGGCCGTCGCGCTGCAGGTAGAGGGCCGCAGCGAGCCCGGCGGGCCCGGCACCGGCAATTGCAATGTGAAGATTTCGACCGTTCATGCGCCACCCCATCCGCAGCAAAGGTTCACGGATGGGCCGTGCTTGGCAATGCTTCACTTCGCCGTAGTGGTGCTCAGTCCAGGCCTCAGATCGACACCTGGGTACCGACCTCGACCACACGCCCGGTCGGAATCTGGAAGTACTCGGTCGCGTCGGCTGCCGTACGAGCCAGCCCGATGAACAGCCTGTCCTGCCACACCGGCATGCCGGAATTGGGCGACGCCTTGAGCGACCGCCGCGACAGGAAGAACGACGTCGTCATGATGTCGAACTTCCAGCCCTGCTTGCGGCAGATGGCCAGCGCCTTGGGGATGTTCGGCTGCTCCATGTAGCCGAATTTCAGCTTCACGCGCATGAACAGCTCGTTGACCTGCTCCATCTTCACCCGTTCGCTGTCGGGGACGATGGGCTGCTGCGCCGTCACCACCGACAGGATGACGTTCTGCTCGTGCAGCACCTTGTAGTGCTTGAGGCTGTGCATCAGCGCGGTCGGCGCGCTGTCGGGATCGCTGGTCAGGAACACCGCTGTGCCGGGCACCAGATGCGGCTTCTTCTTGATCAGGCTGCCAGCCAGGAAGTCGAGCGGAATTTCGTTCTTGCGCGTCTTGTCGAAGAGATAGCGGCTGCCGCGCACCCAGGTCCACATGATCAGGATGATCGTGAAAGCGACCGCCAGCGATGCCCAGCCGCCCTCGAACACCTTGACGATGTTGGAAGCGAAGAAGCCGATGTCGATCAGGCCGAATATCGAGATCGCCACGACGACGGCGGCGACCCGCCAGCGCCAGATGCGCAGCATCACCACCGAAAGCAGCAGCGTCGTCACCAGCATGTTGCCGGTGACCGAAATGCCGTAGGCCGAGGCGAGCGCACTCGATTCGCCGAATCCGACGACCAGCAGCATCACCACCAAAGCCAAAAGCAAGTTGACGCGCGGCATGTAGATCTGGCCCTGCGTCGTCTCCGACGTGTGCTGGATGACCAGGCGGGGCAGCATGTTGAGCTGCACGGCCTGGCGTGTCAGCGAATAGGCGCCGGTGATCACCGCTTGGCTGGCGATGACGGTCGCGGCCGTTGCCAGCACCACCATCGGCACCAGCATCCAGCCCTCGTTCATTTCAAAGAACGGATGGCCCACCGTGCCGTCATGCGAGAGCACGAAGGCGCCCTGGCCGACATAGTTGAGCAGCAGGCAGGGAAAGACGATGCACAGCCAGGCCAGCACGATCGGCCTGCGGCCGAAATGGCCGAGGTCGGCATAAAGCGCCTCGGCACCGGTCACGGCAAGGAAGATCGCGCCGATGGTGACGAACGACACCTCGGGCTGGTTGACCAGGAACTGCACGATGTAGATCGGGTTGACCGCCAGCAGGATTTCCGGATCGTCGGCTATGTGGACAATGCCGGAATAGCCGATGGCCAGGAACCAGACCAGGGTGATCGGCCCGAACACGATCGCCACGCCGCCACTGCCGAAGCGCTGGACTGAAAACAGCGCCGCCAGGATCACCAGCGTCAGCGGCACGACGTAAGGCTGGAACGCCGGCGTGACGACATTCATGCCCTCGACCGCCGACAGTACCGAAATCGCCGGCGTGATCACCGCATCGCCGTAGAACAGTGCGGCGCCGACCATGCCGAGCGCCAGGATGATGCCCGAGCGCTTGGGCAGGCTGCGCCTTGCCAGCGCCATCAGCGACAGCGTGCCGCCCTCGCCCCGGTTGTGCGCCCGAAGCACGAACATCACGTATTTGACGGTGACGATGATGGTCAGCGCCCAGATGATGAGCGACAGCACGCCGAGAATGTCTTCGCGGGAAGCGACCTCGCCGCCCGCCGACGCCACCAGTGCCTCGCGGAACGCGTAGATCGGGCTCGTGCCGATATCGCCGAAGACGACGCCGAGTGCGCCGAGCACGAGAATCCTGATGTCGTGGGAATGACCGTCCGTCTGGACCGGCTGCCCGCTCGCGTTCGCCTTGTCAGGGCCGGCATCGATCATGGACAACTCTCCGTGAAGCCGCGGGGCTCTACGCTTGCTGCAGCGCAAAAGCAACAGCTGTTTTGCGACAGCTAATGTTCCGCCCTTGCAGTCGGCATATGCCTTCTACCACCCGCAGGCGTTCAGATATCGCTTGATCGTGCCGCTCATGCCGTATTCCAGCGCGTCTGCCGTCAGGCCATGGCCGATGGACACTTCGGCCAGCTTGGGGATGCTGCGCATCAGCTGCGGCAGGTTGTCGACGACGAGGTCGTGACCGGCATTGACCGCGAGGCCGGCAGCGATTGCCGCATCTGCGGTTTTAGCAAGCATTTCCAGTTGCTTCGCTGCCCCGGCTAGATCATCGTGACACGCGCCGTATGGCCCGGTGAACAGCTCGATCCGGTCCGCGCCCGTGTCGCGGGCAGCGTTGACGCTGGAAGGGTCGGCATCGGCAAACAGGGAGACGCGGAAGCCGCCCTTCTTGAGCCGTGCCACCACCGGCTTGAGCAGACCCGCCTGGGTGGCAAAGTCCCAGCCATGGTCGGAGGTCGCCTGCGACGGATCGTCCGGCACCAGCGTCACCTGTTCCGGCTGGTGCTTCTCGACCAGTTGGAGGAAGTCTTCGCTCGGGTAGCCTTCGATGTTGAACTCTGCCTTTGGAAATTCGTCGTCGATCAGCGCCCGGATCTCGGGCACGTCGGAAAAGCGGATGTGGCGCTGGTCCGGACGCGGATGCACCGTCAGCCCATGCGCACCGGCGGCAAGTGCCAGGCGGCCGAGGCCGGTGACACTAGGCCATGGCAGGTCGCGCCGGTTGCGCAGCATGGCGATGGCATTGACGTTCACGGAGAGCTTGGCGGGCATCGGCAACTCACGGCAAATCTTGAGACGAACGCACGTAACACGCCTTGGCCGGGAACAGAGAGCGCTTTTATGTGTTCCAATGACGTTGCGGCCAAAAACCGCCAGACGGCCATCGAGGAGGACACCAATGAAATCCATGGATGCCCCGCCGCCTTTCCGGCGCATCGACACCGACAACAACGAGGTCTTTGCCTTCGAGATCGTCGGCCATTTCACCCAGGCCGACATCGAAAACGCCTACGGCCTGCTGGACGCGGCCTATGAAGGCCACGACAAGATCGACGTTCTGCTGCGCGCGACAGGATATGACGGCTTCGACTGGTCGGCGCTTTTCGATCCCCTTACCTTCAAGGGCAAGATGAAGGCGCTGCATCACATCAGGCGCTATGCGCTGGTCGGTGGCCCAGCCTGGATGGGACCGGTGGTCGGCCTGTTTGCGCCGCTCACCTCGATCGAAACCAGGCATTTCGCCGACGCCGACGAAGCCAAGGCGTGGCAATGGCTTGGCGCAAGCCCGATCGAATAGCCTGCGGTCATACTCCAGTCACGGCCGCGCGCCAGACAGCCTCCATCATGCCCAACATCCGCATCATAGATTCGATCACTGCACCCGGCTCCATCAGCCGCCCGAACGAGGACAGCGCCGGCGGCAACGCCACATGCGCCTTCGTCATCGACGGCGCCACCGGCCTCGGCGGAGACAGCCTCCTCGGCCTGCACGGCTCCGACGCCGCCTGGCTGGCCCGGTTTGCCCAGAGCACGTTCGAAGAGCTGGCCCGCAACGGCCGCCCCATGACCGATGTCGTGCGCGAGCTCAATCAACGCGCTGCCAATGTCGTGCACGAGGCGGCCCCTGCGCTGCCGATCGAGCCATGGAACCTGCCGGTGGCAAGCTTCCAGATGGTCCGCATCGAAGGCGACGACATCGTCACCCACGGCCTGGGCGACTGCCGGCTGTTCCTGCTCGGCACCGACGGCGGCACCTTCAGCACCAGCGCCATCAAGGGTGCCTCCGCCCAGGAGCGCGACGGCGCGCGTGCGGCTATCGCTCATGCCGGCGGATTTGCCACCCATCAGGCGTTGGCCGATGCACCGGGCGTGCGCGAAGAACTGCGTCGCCACCGCGCCGGCTACAACCGCACCGGAGGCTCCGTCTGGACGCTCGGCATCGAGCCGTCTGCCGCCGAGCACCTTGTCACCGAAAGGCTCGAGCCCTCGCTGCCGGCCAGGGGTCTGCTCTGCAGCGACGGCTTCGCCGCGCTCGTCGACCAATATGGCCGCTACGACATTGCGGAATTCGTCGGCGCCGCAACCACTGCTGGCCTTGCTCCGCTGCTTGCAGAATTGCGCCACATCGAACTGACCGAAGACCCCGACGGCAAGCAGTTCCCTCGTTTCAAAGTCAGCGACGATGCGACTGCCGTATTTTTCGAGATCGTTGCCTGACGGCGAGCACTACCGAACGATCGTCAGCTGTTCGGCCGCACGGGTAATCGCCGTGTAGAGCCAGCGCTGGCGCGTGTCCTTGAAGGCCCAGCTCTCGTCGAACAGCACGACATTGTTCCACTGCGAGCCCTGCGCCTTGTGCACCGTCAGCGCGTAGCCATAATCGAAGTCGTCGTAGCGCTTCTTGGTACCCCAGGGGATTTCGTCGTCCGGGCTCTCGAACACCTGCTTCAAAAGCTTGATCTTGGCCAAGCCGCGATCGGGATCGTCTTCCTCCGGCGACACTAGAAGATTGATGCCTGGCTTCACCGTTTCGCGCGACGAGGTCATCACCTTCCACAACGAACCGTTGAGCAGGCCCTTGGCCGGGTCGTTGCGCAGGCAAACCAGCTTGTCACCAGCTTGCGGGTAGCCGGCTGTAAAACCCTTGAGCTCGCGCAGCCTCTGGTTGTAGCGCCGACGCGTGCGGTTGGTCCCGACCAGAACCTGGTCGGCGCCCAGCACCAGATCCTGGTTCACATCTTCCTTGCCGATCACCTGGGCAGTGCCGTAGTCGCCGCGCATGAACTCGCGGCCCTCGCGCACGTCGAGCGCCAGCCGGATGATCGGGTTGTCGCGCGCCTGGCGGTGGATTTCGGTCAACAGGAAGTCCGGCTCGTGCTCGGTGAAGAAGCCGCCGCCCGAAATCGGCGGCAGCTGCGCAGGGTCGCCCAGCACCAGCACCGGGGTGCCGAACGTCAAAAGATCGCGGCCGAGCTGCTCGTCGACCATCGAGCATTCGTCGATCACCACGAGCTTGGCCTTGGCGATCGGACTTTGGCGATTGAGCGAGAAGGTCGGCGACATCGAGGTCTTGCCGGTCGCCTCGTCGGCAACCGCCTCCTCGCCCTTCGGCCGGTAGATCAGCGAATGGATGGTGCGCGCATTGGTGGCGCCCTTCGAGCGCAGTACCTGGGCGGCCTTGCCGGTGAAGGCAGCGAACTGCACCTGGCCGTCGACATGCTCGGCGAAATAGCGCGCCAGCGTCGTCTTGCCGGTGCCGGCATAGCCGAACAGCCGGAAAACCTGCGGCTTTCCCGATTTGAGCCAGCGCGCCACGGCCTGCAGCGCATCGTCTTGCTGAGGAGAGAATTCCATGGGTTTGACTGACAGGATTCGGCGGCGAAGGGCAAGGGATTTGCCGGTTCAGTCGAGTCCGTTCGGGGAAAATCAACTGGCCTGCAACGCCCGGCCTGCCGCACACCCCATCAGATCAAGATTGCGATAAATGGTCTCTGGAACCCTAAAGAAAGCTGTGTCCCGATAGCTCCAGATGAATACATCGCCATCCTTGCGATAGACTGCATGAACATCGAACTGAAATTCCTCTCCAGCGATTGCAACCGAAGAAGAGAAAAATCGACTGTCGAAGCAGTCGGCATTCGCGGCGTCGACGGCGGCGCTCATCAACTGGCTTGTTCTCACTTCCGCCGATAGGACGAAGAAAAAAAGAAAAGCGAAATTCGCCACCAGCAATTTCCACGACAGCGATTCCAAAGGCTCCGCCCGATGCACAAGAATTCCTGCAACAACCGCGCAAGAGAGGCCAGCCAGAAATGGCAGCCAAACGAAGCCCCAGTATTTGAAGTAATATCCCGGCAGCAAAAAAAGTAACGGCGGGAACGCAAAACCACCAAGAAACTGGAAGTTCCAGAGCGAGGCTGCGGCCCAAAAAAACCAAACGGTGGCAACAGCTCCAAAAAATCTACCCAATACCTGCCCCAGATGAACGCAATGCAGACCGCTGAATATTCCAAAACTATGACAGCATCTTACCGAAAAATCGCTGAATACAAGGAGGGATTGCGGCGAGCCTATCAAATTCAGGTATCCGACAGGAACCTCAGCGTTTTGCCGGATCGTTCTCCAGCAGGATCGGCTGGCCATGCGGCGTGGCGTGCGCGGCACGTCGCCAGGCCGCGGCAACCGCATCGACCTCGTCGTGCCCTGCCAAGCCCTTCTCGGCCATCAGGCGCTCAAGGGCGGCAAGCCAACGTGCGTAATAGTCGCTGCCGTCGGCAGCCGCGCCAGGCTTCTTCACTTCAACCGAAAGACGTTCGGCCCATTCCTTCCATGTGAACAGGCCGCGCTCATGCAACGCCACCACCATTGCGAAAGCCTCGGCCTGCCACGGCTCGGCAAAGACCGGTGCATCGAGCCCCTCGGTCCCAACCGCTAGCCGCACCTCATGCTGGTTCAAGATAGCTCTCCCAGGCGTCTATGCTGACCTCAAGCGTCGGATCAGCCCCCTCGCCCCACAATTCGCCTGCGGTGAAAGCCACCGTATAGAGCCATTGCGGGTTCTCGCCGCGGCCATGCGCGTTGGTATCGGGAAAGACAAAACCTTCGCGCACCGCGTCGATCACCCCCTCCTTGCCGCGGGCATAACGCGGCAGGCGGGTATGGCCGGTGGGGTGAAAGTTCCTGGTCCGCACGCGTTGCCCGACCGCAAACCGCACCGGTACGGCGACCGGTCGATCGCAAGGCCCGCCTTTCGCCAAAACGGCCGGTACGTTCTCCGCTTTCAGCACCCGCTTGGGTTTCGCTGCCGTATCGACGGCATCACTCGCCGCGAGGTCGTTGGCTGTCACGAAGTTGTGCCGTTTGACCAGTTGTTCCAGCGCCTTGATCCAGATTTCGTAATAACTCGACGCATAATAATCGGCTGGATGCAGGCATTCCCGCGCATGCCGGCTTTCGTCGATGTTCCAGGCGCCCATGGCGCCTGCCGTCAGCGTCACGCCCAGCGCCCGCTTTTCCCATTCGGAATGGAAATAGGGTTCGTCCTTTTCAGGCGCCACCGGGCCAAAACCCATCTGCCCGCCGAGATCGTGGGGGCCGTTCATGCCGCCTCCCGCGCGACGCCGGTGCCGATCATCGAATCCCGCGTCACCAGGTCGGCCAGCCGCTCTTCGCGCCAGCCTTCGGTGCCCGCCGGCCGCTGCGGCACGACGAGATAGCGCAGCTCGGCGGTCGAATCCCAGACGCGGATCTTCTTGTCCTTGGGCAGCGAAAGTCCGAATTCTTCCAGCACGCCGCGCGGATCGATGACCGCTCTGCTGCGATATGGCGGCGCCTTGTACCAGACCGGCGGCAAGCCGAGCACCGACCAAGGGTAGCAGGAGCACAGCGTGCAGACGACGAGATTGTGGGTCTCGTCGGTGTTGAACACCGCCTGCATGTGCTCGCCCTGGCGGCCGGTGAAGCCGAGCGAGGCGATCGCCGCTGTCGCGTCGCGCTTCAACCATTCGGCGAAATCCGGCTCGCTCCAGGCCTTCGCCACCACGGCGGCACCGTTACGCGGCCCCACCTTGGTCTCGTAGGTGTCGACGATGACGTCGATCGCCGCCGGATCGATCAGCCCCTTGCGGGTCAGGATCGTCTCCAGCGCCCGCACCCGGGCAGCCATGGGGTCGAGCTCGTTGTCGTGATGGTGATGGTGTGACATGGACGGAAGCTATGCCCGCAATTCCTGCGGCACAAGTGTCCAGCGGCTCACTTCAGCATCGGCCACAACGTCGCCGCCAGCAGCAGTCCCATGGCGATGTTGAACCATTTCAGCCGCACCGGATCGGCGAGGAAACCGCGCAACACCATGCCGAATCCGGCCCAGCTCGAAACGCTCGGCAGGTTGACCAGGGCGAAGGCCCCGGAGATCACCAGCACCGACAGGAATGGCGATTCCGGGCTGGTATAGACGGCCATGGCAGTCACCGCCATCACCCACGCCTTGGGATTGACCCACTGGAATGCCGCCGCCTCGAGAAAAGTCATCGGCCGCGCTTTGGCCTCGCCGTCCTTGCCGAGCGAGCGCGACATGCCGATGCGCCAGGCGAGATAGAGCAGATAAGCGCCGCCGGCGATCTTCAGGCCGCCATGCAGCATCGGAAAGGCCGACAGCACGGCCCCGAGGCCGAAGCCGACGCCGAGAAGTAGCGTCAGGAAACCGATGCCGATGCCCAGCATGTGCGGAATGGTGCGCACGAAGCCGAAATTCACGCCCGAGGCCAGCAGCATGAAATTGTTCGGCCCCGGCGTGATCGAGGTCACGAAAGCATAGACGAGCAGTGCCAGGAATGCGTCGTACGACATTCGTTTTCCCTCTTTTTAAGTCAGTATTATTGACCTTATTTGTCGTTTCAAAAAAATCCAGATCGGCTTGATGACTGGGCCAGCGCTCGTGCGTTGCGTCCTGGCGGACTCGGATCCCCGGAAAAGTCAAAGGCCGCCGGTGTAGCGCACCGGCGGCCTCTGTTTTTGGCTTCGCGCCTGCGGCAGTTACATTCCCTGCCGGCCACGGTTCATCGCGGCCACGCCGGTGCGGCAGACCTCGACCAGGCCCAGCGGCTTCATGATGGCGATGAACTGCTCGATCTTCGACACCTTGCCGGTCAGCTCGAAGATGAAATGTTCGGTATTGGCGTCGATCACCTTGGCACGGAAGGCATCGGCCAGGCGCAGCGCCTCGACACGGGCGTCGCCGGTGCCGGAAACTTTGACCAGCGCCAGTTCGCGCTCAAGCGCGCCGCCGGTGCCCAGTTCCTGCGCCATGACGGTCAGGTCGACGACGCGATGCACCGGCACGATACGTTCGAGCTGGTGCTTGATCTGCTCGAGCACATGCGGGGTGCCGCGCGTCACGATGGTGATGCGCGACAAATGCTTCTCGTGTTCCGTCTCCGAGACGGTCAGGCTCTCGATATTGTAGCCACGACCGGAAAACAGGCCGATGACACGGGCAAGCACGCCCGGTTCGTTGTCGACCAGCACCGATAGCGTGTGGTTTTCCGGCTTCTCGGTTTCCTTGGCGATGAAATAGGCCGAACCGGTGGGTTGTAGCTGTGCGTTCATAAGATGATTCTCGATCTCAGGCGGTTGCGCCAACTCGTTGATTGTGCGGCCTTCCCTGGAAGGCCGCACGCGATCCGTCACACCAGTTCGCGGCCCTTGGCATCGATGGCGTTGGCCACGGCCTCGTCGGTTGCCTCGTCGGGCAGCAGCATCTCGTTATGCGCCTTGCCCGATGGGATCATCGGGAAGCAGTTGGCGAGAGTGGCCACGCGGCAGTCGAAGATCACCGGCTTCTTCACCGAAATCATCTCCTTGATCGCATCGTCCAGTTCATCCGGCTTGTCGCAGCGGATGCCGTGGCCGCCATAGGCTTCCGCCAGCTTGACGAAGTCGGGCATCGCCTCGGTGTAGGAATGCGACAGGCGGTTGCCGTGCAGCAGCTGCTGCCACTGGCGAACCATGCCCATGTAGGAGTTGTTGAGGATGAAGACCTTGATCGGCGCATTGTACTGGAGCGCCGCGCTCATCTCCTGGATGCACATCTGGACCGAAGCGTCGCCGGCGATGTCGATGACAAGCGATTCTGGATGCGCGATCTGCACGCCAAGTGCTGCCGGCAGGCCGTAGCCCATCGTGCCCAGGCCGCCGGAGGTCATCCAGCGGTTCGGCTTCTCGAAGCCGTAATGCTGGGCCGCCCACATCTGGTGCTGGCCTACCTCGGTCGTGATGTAGGTGTCGAGGTGCTTGGTCAGCTCATACAGCCGCTGGATCGCGTATTGCGGCATGATCACGTCGCTGTTGGGCTTGTAGGCGTAGCTGTCGCGCGCGCGCCACTTGGCGATCTGCTCCCACCACGGATACAGCGTCTTCTTGTCCGCCTTGGCGGTCGCCCGCCACAGCCGGACCATGTCTTCCAGCACGCGGCCGACATCGCCCAGGATCGGCACGTCGGCGCGCACGGTCTTGTTGATCGACGACGGGTCGATGTCGATGTGAATCTTCTTCGAGTTCGGCGAGAACGCGTTGAGGCGGCCGGTGATACGGTCGTCGAAGCGGGCGCCGACGCAGATCATCACGTCGCAGTCGTGCATCGCCATATTGGCTTCGTAGCTGCCGTGCATTCCCAGCATGCCGAGCCAGTTCTTGCCCGATGCGGGGTACGCACCGAGGCCCATCAGCGTCGAGGTGATAGGGAAGCCGGTGAGGTCGACCAGTTCACGCAGCAAATGGCTCGCCTCGGGACCGGAGTTCACCACGCCGCCGCCGGAATAGATGATCGGCCGCTTGGCATCCGCCATCAGCGCAACGGCTTCCTTGATCTTTTCCAGGTCGCCCTGGACCTTGGGCTGATAGGAGGTGCGCGGTGCGGTCTGCGGCGGCGTGTAGATGCCCTTGGCGAACTGCACGTCCTTCGGAATGTCGACCACGACCGGGCCCGGACGGCCGGTGGTGGCGACATGGAAGGCCTCGTGCAGGATGCCGGCCAGATCGTTGACGTCCTTCACCAGCCAGTTGTGCTTGGTGCATGGCCTGGTGATGCCCACGGTGTCGCACTCCTGGAAGGCGTCGGAGCCGATCAGCGAGGTCGGAACCTGGCCGGTAATGCACACCAGCGGGATCGAATCCATCAAGGCGTCCTGCAGCGGCGTCACCGCATTGGTGGCACCGGGGCCCGAGGTCACCAGCATCACGCCGGCCTTCCCGGTCGAGCGCGCATAGCCCTCGGCAGCATGGCCCGCGCCCTGCTCGTGGCGCACCAGGATGTGCTGGACGTCGTCCTGCTGGAACAGCTCGTCATAGATCGGAAGGACGGCGCCGCCGGGATAGCCGAAGAGGTGCTGGACGCCGTTGTCCTTCAGCGCCTGCACCACCATCTCGGCGCCGGTCATTTCGCGTCGTCCGCTGTCACTATGTCCGCTCATCGGTCCGTCCCGTCTTCCTTTTCGCCGTTCTCGGCGGTTGCTGCTCGTTTAGTCCTGTTTCGGGCAATAAAAAAGGCCCCCGAGGGAGCCTTCACATTTGCGCATGGGGGAATTCGCCCGGCGGTTACACCGCCTTGCCCATGCGCAATCCTACTACGAGAATGAGTGTTGTATTCATGGCGCGGACGTTAATGCGCAGGAAGGCGAACTGTCAACCTGACCCGCGCAAATTTTCCGCAACGTCAGTTTGCCCGCACAACGTTCGAATTGGAGCGTTCCGGTTAACCCGGGCTACACCATCCGCCATCACCCGGCCTTAACCGCGCTGCGCTAGCCTTGCGGCTTGGGGAATAAGGGACGTGGCATCAATGTACACCGAACGTCAGGCCGCGGGTGGCGAAACCACCTCGCAGGAGCGGCGCGACCCGAAGCAGGACGACGCCCGCATCCTCGGCAACGTCGTGCAGTGCGACGGTGCTCGCGCGGTCATCAGCGCCTATGCCGAGACCGGCAGCGCAAGCATGGTCGGCCTCTGGACGGTCGGGCGCATGATCTGCATCAATCTCGGCGAGACCCGGACGATCGGGCTGGTCTATTCCATCGCCAAGTCGGACCGTTCCTGGAGCAGCGAAGGCGACAACCCCATCGAGGTCAATGTCGAGCTGATCGGAGAAGTGCGTGATGTGGGCGCGGACAAGAAGCCGGTCTTCGACCGCGGCATCACCGCCTATCCCTATATCGGTGCCATCGCCCACCGCATCCGCAGTCGCGACCTTCAGGCCGTCTACGACCTTGCCGGCCGACACACCGTGACCATCGGGCAATTGTCGCAGGACGACAGCATCGACGCCTGCATCGCCATCGATGAAACGCTGGCCCGCCACTTCGCCGTCGTCGGCACTACAGGCGTCGGCAAGTCGACCGCCGTCTCGCTCTTGCTGCGCAAGGCCATTGTCGCGCGGCCCGACCTGCGCGTGCTGATCATGGACCCGCACAATGAGTTCGCGGGCTCGCTGCCCGAATATTGCGTCAAGGTCGACAGCAACACGCTCGACCTGCCGTTCTGGCTGTTCCGCCTCGAGGAATTCGCCGAGGTGCTGTTTCGCGGGCGCGAGACCGACGCCGATGAGATCGACGTGCTGCGCGACCTCATCCCGGTGGCCAAGAACCTCTATCGCAGCCCGCAGGGCGGCGCGTTCCTGCGTCGCGGCGTCGATGCGCTGACCGCCGACACGCCGGTCCCCTACCGCATGGCCGATCTCATCAAGCAGATCGACGAGCGCATGGGCCTGCTCGAATCCAAGAACGAACGGCCGATCCTGAAATCGCTCAGGACGCGCATCGAATCCGCGCTCGCCGACCCGCGCTACCGCTTCATGTTCCATTCCAGGCTGATCGAAGACACCATCCACGAAACGATCGGCAACATCTTCCGCGTCCCCACCCATGGCCGCCCGGTCACCTGCTTCGAAATGGCAGGCATGCCTTCGGAGGTGGTCAATTCGGTTTGTTCGGTGCTGGCCCGCCTCGCCTTCGACCTCGCTTTGTGGAGCGAAGGGCGGCTCAAGCTGCTGCTGCTGTGCGAGGAAGCCCACCGCTACATGCCCGCCGACCACCGCCTCGGCTTCGCCCCGACCCGGCACGCGCTGTCGCGCATCGCCAAGGAAGGCCGCAAATATGGCTGCTATCTTGGCGTCGTGACCCAGCGCCCGGGCGAACTCGACCCGACGATCCTGTCGCAGTGCTCAACAGTATTCGCCATGCGGCTCGCCAACGAGCAGGACCAGGCGATCATCCGCTCGGCGATTGCCGATTCGTCGGCCTCCAGCCTCTCCTTCCTGTCCTCGATGGGCCAGCGCGAGGCCATCGCCTTCGGCGAAGGCGTCGCCACCACTATGCGGCTGAAGTTCGAAAAACTTTCGCCCGAACTCATCCCAGGCACCGGCAAGCGGGCCGCGGAAGCCCCATCCGGCAGCGGCGACGACGTCGATCTCGTCGCCGTGGTTGAACGCCTGCGCAATGTGCCCAAGCCGCAGGCCGCAGCACTGGGTTTCACCGAAGTTGTCGACAGCCAGCGCCAGGCTGGCGACACCGATTACCAAAAGCCTCCGGCCAAGCAGCAGCCCGACGACGATTTCGACACCCGCTTCGGCTTGCGTCCGTCGACGTTTGGCGGACGCCCGCCGAACAGCTGAGATCCTCGGAAGCCTGCGCCCCACTCGATGGCAGCAGGCCAAGCCGGGCCTGGAATCTCAGATCCCCGAGCCGTCCAGTTGCTCCTCGTCCTCGCCCTCCCAGGGCGTTGGCATCTCCGGCGAATTCTTGCTCAGATTGGCCTTCGGCAACGGCATCCAGCACTTCAGTTCCGGGTCGGCATAGCCGATCACGCAGCCGGGATAGGAGTCGGCAGCGCGCCAGCCTTCGATGCCGAATGCGTCGGGCCTTGCCCAATAGGCGACATCGACCTCCGCCGGCCCCTGTTCCGACGAACGTACCGTCACCAGGACCCGGCTGCCGTCCTTTGGCGCGCTCGCCATGTTTCGCCACCGGTCGGGTTCGTCCATCGCATTCCTCCTCTGCACGCAGGCACCCGCAGCCTTCACCGGCAACGGACAAGCCAGTGTTGCTGGCTTGAAGAAGGACGTCCAGTGGCAAGTTCAAGCCACACTGGGTTTCGAACTGTGCTCGGGAACAACCCTCAGGCCATTCCAGGATAACGCGGGTGCAGGATCGCCGAAAAGCGCGGATCATCGCGAATGACATCGAAGTCGGCATCGTTCCGGAGCATGTCTATCGTGTTCTGAGGGATGTCCCGCGCGGCCTTTTTGAGGTGTTGCAGCGCTCCTTCCACGTCCCCCAGATGGGCGTAGAGGGCCGCCGCGTTGACATTTGCAATGAAGTCGTCCGGATCGATCGCCAGCGCACGGGCCAACCAGGAACGCGCCTTCTCCATGTCGCCGAGATAGCCAAGCGCGACGGCACCACGATGCAGCGGTGCAGCGTTCTCGGGGTGAATGCCGGACGCGCGCTCCGAGCGTTCGACGCAAATTCTCGCCCAATCCAGCCTTTCCGGATCGTTTCTGGCAAGAAAGGCGGCGATCATCATCGGCGAGAGATAGTCGTCTGGTCGCAAGCGCGACGCTTGCTTGAACATCGAGATCATCTTCGCCCGGTCGTTCAGGAAGCGCGCCATCGTCGATGCAAAGAAGAAATTTGCCTCATACGAATTGGGATCGATGGCGAGAGCCTTCTGGTATGAAACGCTGGCCTCCTCGTATCTTTCATTGCAGAACAGGGCAAAGCCGCGTGCGACATGAGCTTCCGGCAGGGTGGGATCGAGATGCAGTGCCTTGTCTGCGATAGCCAGGATCTCATCCGGCGCGCTGTCCTTCCCATGCCAGTCGCGCAGGTAGCAGTCGCAGATCACCATGCCGGCATAGGCACGTGCATAGCCGGGATCGAGCTCAACCGCCTTGCCAAACAGGCGCCGGGCCAGGACGAGATATGACTTGGTCAATTCCAGCGCCAGCTGCCGGCCTTGCAGTTCGTAGTGATAGGCTTCGATGTTGCCGGTTCGAGCCTGCTGGATGGCATGCTTCTCCTCGGGTAGCAGTTCGAGTTCCAGGTGCTTGACGACAGCTTCGGTGATCTCGTCCTGGATTGCGAAAATGTCCGCAAGGTCCCGGTCGAACCGCTCGGCCCAAAACAACTCTCCTGTTGCGCCTTCCAGCAATCGAGTGGAAACACGGACGCGTTGTCCCGACAGGCGCACGCTGCCCTCCAGGAGATACTGAACACGGAGTTCGCGGGCGATGTCGTTTCCACGGACAGCGCGTCCCTTGAACGCGAAACTGTAGTTTTTCGAGACGACCAACAGCCTCCGGCTCTTCGTCAGCGCTGTTGTGATGTCTTCGGCAATGCCGTCGGAAAACCATTCCTGGTCAGCTTCTGCGGTTTCAAATGGGAGAACGGCAATCGATGGCCTGTCGGCCGTGGATTGCAGTTTCCGCGGCGGAGGCCGGTCGGAACCCTCGTCATAAGATCGCAAACGTTGCTCGTCGAGGATGTAGCCGCGCCGCGGTACTGTCCGGATGAAACCTTCCGCCCGGGGGCCGAGGGCAACCCGAATGTCTTTCAGGCACTGGCTAAGCGAGTCGTCCGAAACCACGACATCCGGCCACACAACCTCGATCAGTTCATGCTTGTCGATCACCCGGCCAGGATTCCTGACCAGATAGGTAAGCAAGGCCAGCGATTTCGGGCGCAACGTGACGTCGCCGGCTCCATTCCGCAACCTGCCTTGCTTGAGATCCAGCGTGTGACCTGCGAACTCGAAAACTGACATGGGCTGTTTGCTTTGCTCATCGCGGCACTGGCGATCATGCCCAACAATGGCCAGCATTTCTACTGGCGACGCCGCCGGCACTTCATGCGGGAACTGCCACTAAATTGTGTGCGCCAGAGATCCCGTTCGGTCTCAGTCGGTTGCGATTGGCTTCAGAAGCTGTTTGTGCCCTTCGGCCGCCGCAGGGGAATGCGGAGTGGTGGAGTATTCGAAGTCGAAGGGAAGTGACGTTTCGAGGCCATCAATCCACCGCCCTCTCTGCGCAAGACGCCTGATGCCGATATCTTCCAATTGTCCTTCGCCGAGATCGTCCAGCGCTGTCTCTCTTCGCACCTCGGCGATCATCGCGCCCAGCCATGCGATAAGCGAAAGCCCCCTGTCGCCGGCGTGATCCACACCAGGGTTTCGCGTCGGCGATTTAACGTAGGAAATGCCCACGACTTGCTCCTCTTTGCAGCTTGGCAACTGTCGGGAGCATTGCGTCGCACAGACGGTAAGTCCGGAACCTCGGACGAAATTGCAGTGAAATTGCATTGAGAAAGGATGCTCAGGCGGCCACGGCAATCGCTCAGCTGCAACCACATGGTGCCGATCGGACCGAACGTAAATCGGGCACTGTCCGGCCACTCGACAACGTCCGGACGTGGCACGGCCTCTTCGGCAAGTTCAAGCGCAGACGCGGTTGCGGCCTTGCCGCTTGGCCTCGTAGAGCTGCTTGTCGGCGCGGCGGTAGAATTCCTCGGCGGTCTCTGCCTTGTCCCACAGGGCCAGGCCGACGCTGGACGTCACGTTGAGCTGGGCACCGCCTGTCTCGATGGCAAGCGAAGCGATCGCCTTGCGCATGCGCTCGGCAACCCGCTGCAACAGCTCGAGATCCATGTTGGGCGCGACGATGGCGAATTCCTCGCCGCCGAGCCGTGCCACCACGTCGTGGTAGCGCGTCATGCTCTGCAGGCACTTGGCGACGGACCGCAGCACCTCGTCGCCGGCGTCGTGGCCGTAGGTGTCGTTGACCTGCTTGAAATGGTCGAGGTCGAGGATCATCAGCCCGACCGGCTTGTCGATGCGGCCGAACTCGCCGAGATATTCCCTGAGCGCGTCGTCGAAATAGCGCCTGTTCTGCATGCCGGTGAGACCGTCGGTCAGGGCCGCCTGCTCCAGATTGCGCGAGCGCGCGCTCAGCGAAGCCGTCATCTCGCGCAGCTTGCCGCCTTCCTTCACCTGGGTCCGTATCTGGGGAAAGATGAAGAACAGCCCATAGACCAGTGTCCCGGCCAAAAGCACAGCGATTGCCAAAAGCAATTTCTGGAGAATTTCGATGCTCTCGACGCGCCCGGGCATGTACAGCGCGTCGGCCGGCCCCTCGACAAGTGTCCAGGCATAGAAGGTCGCCAGCGCTGCGGTCAAAATCAGCGCGATGAAAACGAAAAACGCGGTTTCAGCCTTGTGAAAGCGCATGGCTACCCTGATTGATCCCCAAGGCCTTATGCCATGCCGCAACTTACGGAGGGTTAATCCGCCCAGCGCAAATGGCTATGTCGCTGTGGTTTCGTTCTTTTCGCCGGTCTCGCCGCCGATCCTTTGCCATTCCGGTCCGAACTGGTTGCGGAACCATGTCGACTGCCGCTTGGCATATTGCCGCGTCGCGATCTTGGCCCGTTCTATGGCCTCTTCGAAGCTTGTTTCACCGGCGATCGCGGCTGCCAGTTCGCGCAGGCCGATCGCCTTCATCGCCGGCAGCTCAGGCGCGAGCCTCATCGCAGTGACCGCCTTCACCTCTTCCAGCGCACCAAGCTCGAGCATCTTGTCGAACCGCAGGTCGATACGCTTGATGAGCAGTTCGCGCTCCGGCTCGATGACGAGGAAGCGTGCGCTGGCAAGGTCGATCATCGGATGGCCGCGATCGGCCTGCCATTTCAGGATCGAACGTCCCGAAGCTTCGAGCACTTCCAGCGCACGCACGATGCGCTGGCCATCGCTGGCCTTGAGCTTCATCGCAACCTCGCTGTCGACCCGCATCAGCAACCGGTGCAGTCTCGGCGCGCCTTCCTCGTTGAGCCGCCAGCGCCAGCGGTCGCGGATTTCTGTCGGAATTTCGGGCATCTCCGAGATGCCCTCGGCCAGGGCCCGGAAATAGAGCCCGGTCCCGCCGACGAAGATCGGCGGCTTGTCGGCGAACAGGCCGCTGTCTGCCAGCACCGCCACGTCGCGCAGCCAAGTACCGGTGGAATAGGCCGTCGCCGGCGATACGTGGCCATAGAGGAAATGCCGCGCGCGGCGGAGGTCGTCGGCGCCCGGCCGGGCCGTCAGCACGCTGAGCACGTCGTAGACCTGCATCGAATCGGCATTGACGATCACGCCGCCGTCGCGCTCGGCAAGCTTAAGCGCCAGCGCCGACTTGCCGCTGGCGGTCGGCCCGGCTATCAGGGTCGCGTTCTTGATGCGCCCCTCGCCTATATCGGAATTTTCGATGCCGCTCGTCGCCACGCTGATTTCCCATCCGGACCGCGCTCTGCTGCTGCCGTCCCTTGCCGATAAGGCCTCTCGCGCCCTTGGTGCAAGCGCCATTGTGTGGCTCGACGCCAACATCGCCTGCGACATCGCCTTGCCATCAGAGCTTTCGGTCGACGATGGGAATGCAGCCCTTGCTCCCTTGCTCGCCGGCGAAGCCATCGATTTCGCCGTCCAGGACAACGCGACGCGTAGGAAAAAGATCCTCATCGCCGACATGGATTCGACCATGATCGACCAGGAGTGCATCGACGAACTCGCCGACGAGATCGGCGTCAAGGATCGCGTCGCCGACATCACCGCGCGCTCGATGAATGGCGAAATCGCCTTCGAGCCGGCCTTGCGCGAACGCGTCGCACTGCTCGCCGGTCTCGACGCTTCGGTCATCGACCGCATCATCGACACCCGCCTCACCCTCGCCTCGGGTGGCAAGGCGCTCGTCGCCACCATGAAGGCGCATGGCGCCTACACCGCACTTGTCTCCGGCGGCTTCGACGTCTTCACCTCCCGCATCGCGGCCAAGCTCGGCTTCGACGAAGACCGCGCCAATCACCTGATCGAAGCCGACGGCCGCCTCACCGGTAAGGTTTCCGAGCCTATCCTCGGCCGCGCCGCCAAGGCCGACGCGCTGAACGAGATTTCCGCGCGCCTCGGCCTCGCCGTGGACGATGCCATCGCCGTCGGCGACGGCGCCAACGACCTCGACATGATCCGCCTGGCAGGCAGCGGCGTCGCTCTACACGCCAAGCCGTCCGTCGCCGCGGAGGCCAGGATCCGCATCGACCACGCGGACCTCACCGCCCTGCTCTATCTCCAGGGCTACAACCGCGGCGACTTCGCCTGATGGAACCGCTCCGCACCCAGCGCCTGATCCTGCGCAACTGGGAAGAGCGCGACCGCGAGCTGTTTCATCGCATCAACGCCGATGAAACAGTGATGGAATTCTTCCCGATGCGCCGCAATAGGGCCGAGAGCGACGAGTTGCTCGATCGTCTGGCCGCCGGCATCGACCGCTACGGCTTCGGCTTTGCCGCCGCCGAGATTGCCGACACCGGCAAATGTATCGGCTTCGTTGGCATCGTACGCACGGACCTCGAGCCCTTCATTCCCAAAGGCACCATGGAAATCGGCTGGCGCCTCGCACCGGAATATTGGGGCAAGGGCTACGTCACTGAAGCCGCCGAGGCCTGGCTCGCTTTTGCCTTCGACGTGGTTGGCGACGACGAGGTCGTTTCCTTTGCCGTGTGGAACAATCTTCGCTCCACCGCTGTCATGCAGCGGCTCGGCATGCGCCACGAGCCCTCCGGCGATTTCGACCACCCGCGCGTTCCCGAAACGCACCCGGAACTGAAGCGGCACCTGCTCTACAGGCTGTCCCGCAGCCAGTGGCAGGAACGGAAAAAGGCGGCCAACTAGCCGCCTTTTTCTCTTGCATCAGCGTGTTGCCCGTACTTCCGGCCTCAATCCATGCGGATCGTCACGAACCTCAGCTCACCGGTCTTGGAAGCCAGCATCAGCAGCGCGTTCTTGCGGCCCTGTTCCTTCAGCGCGGAGATGCGGTCCATCACCTCCTTCGGCGTCGACACCGATTCCTGGGCGATCTCGGTGATCACCTCGCCGGCGGCGATGCCACGCTCGGAAGCTGCCGAATCCTTGGCAACCGCCGTCACCACCACGCCCGACACATCGGCCGCGATGCCGAATTTGGCGCGCGTGTCGTCGTTGAGCTCGCCGATGGTCATGCCGAGCATGCTCGCTGTTGCGACTTCGGCCCCCTTTTCAGCGCCCTCTTCCGGCTTGGCAGCTTCGCCTTCGGCCAGTTTCTCGCCGTCCTCGAGCCTTCCGAGCGTTACCTTCACCGTCTGCTCGACGCCCTTGCGCACGATCACCACATCGACCGCCTTGCCCACCGGGCTCTCGGCAACAACGCGCGGCAGATCGCGCATTTCGACGACATCCTTGCCGTCGAACTTGATGACCACGTCGCCCGGCTGGATGATGCCGTTGTCGACAGGCCCGCCCTTGATGATGCCGGCCACCAGCGCGCCCTTGGCAGTTGCCATGCCCAGGCTCTCGGCGATGTCGTCGGTCACTGGCTGGATGCGGACGCCTAGCCAGCCGCGACGGGTTTCGCCGAACTGCGTCAGTTGCTCGACCACGCCGGTTGCTATCTCGGCCGGTATGGAGAAGCCGATGCCGATCGAGCCGCCCGACGGCGAAATGATCGCCGTATTGATGCCGATGACCTCGCCTTCCATGTTGAACAGCGGTCCGCCCGAGTTGCCGCGGTTGATCGCGGCGTCGGTCTGGATGAAGTCATCATAGGGGCCGGAATTGATGTCGCGGTTGCGCGCTGAGATGATGCCCACCGTCACCGTGCCGCCGAGGCCGAACGGATTGCCGATCGCCATCACCCAGTCGCCGATCCGCATCTTGTTGGAATCGCCGAACTTCACCGCCGTCAGCTTCTTGGCCTTGGGATCGATCTTGAGCACGGCGATGTCGGTCTTGGTGTCGGTTCCGACCAGTTCGGCCTTCAGCTTCGAGCCGTCGGAGAAATTCACCTCGATCTCGTCGGCGTCGGCAATGACGTGGTTGTTGGTCACCACGATGCCTTGCTCGGCATCGACGACAAAACCCGAACCCAGCGACTGCACCTTCTGCGAGCCGCCATTGTTCTGGCCTTCGCGGTCCTTGAAGAAGTCGTCAAAGAAGTCCTGGAACGGCGATCCCTCGGGCAATTGCGGCATCGGGACGGCGTTCTCGCCTTCCCCGCCCTTCACCGTCTGCGAGGTCGAGATGTTGACCACCGCGCCCAGCAGGCCTTCGGCGAGATTGGCGACCGATTCCGGCCCTTGCGCGAAAGCAGGTGTCACGAAGGACGGAGCGACGCTCGCACCGATCATCAGCGCCGTCGTGGCGGCCAGAGAGGCCTTTCGCATGGCGCGCAAAAGGGGCGTGGAAATCATCAGGGAAGCCTCCCGAGGCTGTCAAAGCATTGATCGCGGCGGGCCGTCCGAACGCGAAGCGTCATGATGAAAACAAATAAGGCCTGTTTGCGGCCATTGCTACCGGTACGGAATAAATCGTCCGTTATCCCCGGATGAGCCAGACGACGCCCACGCCGATGACGATGGCGGCAAGACCGACTGTCCTGAGCACCGCATCGGGCATTTCGGTCACCTGTGCGGCCAACTTCTTGGCCGCAGAAGGAAAGCCGCCATAGACCAGGCCCTCGAAAACGAGGACCAGGCCCATGGCGACGATAAAGTCCCGCACTGCTTAGTTGCTGGCGGCGGGAGCAGCAGCGCCGGCGGCTGGCGCCGGCGTTGCCTTGTTGCTGTCGGGGCTGCGGAAATAGCGGAAGAACTCCGATTCCGGCGACAGCACCATTGTCGTGCCGTCGGCATTCAGCGCGGTACCATAGGCGCTCATCGACCGGTAGAAGTCGAAGAACTCAGGATCGCGGTTGAAGGCGTTGGCGAACACCGCGGAGCGCTGGGCTTCGCCTTCACCGCGCAGGATTTCCGATTCCTTCTGCGCTTCGGCGACGGTCTCGACCACTTCGCGGTCGGCACGGGCGCGGATGCGCTGTGCTGCTTCGCGGCCGCGTGCCCTCAGCCTTTCGGCCTCGGCCAAACGCTCGGCCTTCATCCGGTCGAAGGTCTGCTGCGACACTTCCTGGGTGAGATCGGTGCGGCGAATGCGAACATCCTGGATCTCGAGGCCCAGCGACGTCGCGTCGGGCTGCAGCTGGTCGCGAACCTCGCGCATCATGGCCGCGCGCTCTTCCGAGAGCGCCGCTTCGAAGCCACGCACGCCGTAGACACGGCGCAGGGCCGCGTCGAAGCGGGTGCGCAGGCGCTGTTCGGCCAGTTCCACGCTACCCGAAACGGTCGAGCGGAACTTGCGGGCATCGTTGATGCGATAGGCGATGAAGGCGTCGACGTCATAGAACTTGCCGCCCGAGACCTGGACGCGGATGTCGTCGAGGTCCAGACGCAGCACGCGGTCCTCGATGACCTGCACGTTGTCAGCCTCGAACATCGAGAACGGCGCCTTGAAATAGATGCCGGGCTCGGTCTTGACGTCGACGATCTCGCCGAAGCGCAGCACGATGACTTGCTGGCGCTCGTTGACCACGAAGATCGACGACCAGATCAGGAACAGGATGATCGCGGCGAAGACGCCGATGATGGGAAGACGATTGGACATCAGTTGCCTCCCGCCGCCGGAGCGCGCTTCTGCAGTTCAGGCAACGGCAGATAGGGCACCACGCCCTGTCCATTGCCTTGCTCGACGATCACCTTGCCGGAGCCTTGAAGCACCTTTTCCATCGTTTCGAGATAGAGGCGCTTGCGGGTCACGTCTGGCGCCTTGGCATATTCGTCATAGACAGAGATGAAGCGCTGCGCCTCACCCTCGGCTTCCTGCACGACACGGTTCTTGTAGGCAGCGGCGTCTTCGCGGATCTGGGCCGCCTCGCCTCGCGCCTGGCCGAGCTTCTGGTTGGAATACTGGTTGGATTCCTCGACGAAGCGGTCTTCGTCCTGTTCGGCACGCTGCACCTCGTCGAATGCGTCGGCCACTTCGCGCGGCGGTGCTGCATCCTCGATCGAGATCGCGTTGACGGCCAGACCTGCACCGTACTGGTCGAGCGTATCCTGGATGATGTCGCGCACGCCTGTGGCAATGCCCTGGCGGTCGTCGCGGAAGATGTCCTGTGCCGGACGCCGACCGACCACTTCGCGCATCGCGCTTTCGGCGATCTGGCGAACCATCACGTCGGGTTCGGAAACCTTGAACAGATAGGCTTGCGGGTCGGATACCTGGTAGGCGACGGAGAATTTCACGTCGACGATGTTCTGGTCGCCCGAAAGCATCAGGCCGGATGACGTGCTGCCGCGCACTTCGCCGATATTGACCAGCTTTTCAGCCGTGTTGACCTTCTCGACGGTTTCGACAGGCCACCAATGGAAATGCAGACCTGGCTGCGACAGCTCCTGCTTCGGCTTGCCGAAGCGCAGTTCGACTGCCAGTTCGTCAGGCTGCACGGTGTAGATCGCCTGGAACGCCCAGAGCGCCAGTAAGCCAGCACCGAGCAGGCCAAGCACCATGGCGCTCGAACCGCCGCCGCCCGGAAGCGCGCGTTTCAGCTTGTCCTGGCCCCGGCGAATGATGTCTTCGAGATCAGGAGGCGAGCCCTGTGGCCCACTAGGCCGCGGTCCCTGCCCCCAGGGGCCACCGCCGCCGCCGCTGCCGCCGCCGCCCCATGGGCCGCCGCCGCCTCCATTTTGATTGTTCCAGGGCATGAAAGTCCTTTCACTAGGTATTATTGGCGGCCGCGCCTGAAACGGCCGAAGATTTCCTACCACCATCTATAGGCATGCGATCAAGCGCTTTCAACGAAATGGCCCGTAAGCGCTTCTGATTTCACTACATATGTATGAAACCACCGTCTCAATGCACCCCGCGACGCCTCTCGTAAACTGTATAGCGTGTCGCATGGCTGTCTTTTTCGCCGGCGGGCAAGTCTTCGGAGCGAACAGCCAACCAGAGGGCCGGATCGATCGTCGGGAAGCGCGTGTCGCCGTCAGGGCTCGCCAGAACATGCGTGACATGCAGCCGGTCGGCCAGTGGCAGCGCCTGGCGATAGATCTCGCCACCGCCGATCACGCAGATTTCGCTGACGCCTGGCGTGCAACGGCCCTTGGCCGTGGCGAGCGTAATGGCGTCTTCGACCGATTGTACCGTTTCGGCACCGTCGACCCGGTAGGCCGGATCGCGGCTTACGACGATGTTAAGCCGGCCCGGCAGAGGCTTGCCGATGCTCTCATAGGTCTTCCGGCCCATGATGATCGGCTTGCCCATCGTGTCGGCCTTGAAGCGCTTAAGGTCGCTCGACAGCTTCCACGGCAGGCCGTTGTCGCGCCCGATCACCCCGTTTTCGGCAATCGCCACAAAAATCGCTACGTCCATCAGCCGCCGCTCCCTTGCCTGCGGCCTCAGCCATGGCACGTTCGAACCCGCGTCAGGGCGATTTTCGCCGCTCCGCCTCAATATGGAAGGCGGTTCGCCATGACGGGCAAACTGTATGTCGCCCTCCGGCCGTAGTCCAGATTCAGCCAAGGTTGTCCGCACCTTGATTGTGCAAATACCAGGCCGTCAGCGTGCGTAGACGGCCGATGCTACTACGAGTAGAGGTATCCCACGCCGCGTATCGTCTTGATCACTTCCGGCTTTGAGGGATCGTTCTCGATCTTCTTTCGCAACCGGGAAATCCGGATGTCGATGCTGCGGTCGAAGGGATCCCAGCCGCGATCGTGGGCAAGCTCCAGCAACTGGTCGCGATTGAGCGTCTTGCCGCGATTGTCGGCAAACACTTTGAGCAGCCGGAACTCCATCGGCGTGATGGCAATGTCGAGACCGTCGGGATCGAAAAGTTTGTGCGTTTCCAGGTCGAGCCGGCAATTGCCGAACCTGACGACATGCGGGCCGAGATGATCGCCTTGTCCAATGACTTGGTCATGCCCGGACGTGCGGCGCAGCACAGCCTTGACCCGGGCAAGCAACTCCCTGAGGTCGACGGGCTTGGCGATGTAGTCGTCGGCGCCGATCTCCAGGCCGACCACCCGGTCGATGATCTCGGCGGAGCCGGTCAGCATGATGATGGCGACCTTCGAATGCTCCCGCATGTAGCGAGCCAGTGACAGGCCATCCTCGCCCGGCATCCGGATATCGAGAATGACAACATCGACGGGCTGGGTGTCGACGATCTCGCGCAGGGCCGGGCCGGCATCGGCTGTCGTGACGGCGTAGCCATTACGTTCCAGATACTCCGCGACAGTGTCGCGTAGATCCGGCTCGTCGTCGCAGACAACGATATGCGGGTTAGCGGTCAACGCTTCCTCACCTTTGCTGAAATTAACCCTGTTCGCGGTGGCAGGCAAATACAGCCTTTCAAGCATCGCGGTTGACCAGCCTGGAGACGAAGGTCCGCAGTTCGAACGGCTTGACCGGCTTCTCCAGGTAAGGCCGCTTCGTCGCGCGCAAAAACACCTGTGCGTCCGGACTGATCGTGTCTCCGGTTAGAAAGGCCAGTCTGTCAGCCTCCGCCGGATGCAAATCGCAGACATGATTGTAGAATCTGCGGCCATCCATTTCAGGCATTTTCAGATCGCTCAGAATAACATCGAATGTTCGCGATTTCAGCTGTTTCAACGCCTCCTCGCCGGACCCGGCAACGATCACCGTGAAGCCGTCCTGGGTGAGGATCTCGGCGATAAGATCGCCGACGTCCTTTTCATCATCCACCACCAGGCAGACGCGTCCCGTCGACTTCGGCAGTTCAATGGCCTCGGTCTCGGACCGCTCGGCAAGCCGGTCGGAAGCGGGCAGCGAGACCACGAAGGTCGATCCTCCACCCTCCTTCGTCTCGACCTGGATAGTCCCCTCGTGGGATTGAATGATGCGATAGCAGAAAGACAGGCCGATCCCGGTGCCGGCCCCGACCTCCTTGGTCGTGAAGAAGGGCTCGAAGATGCGCGGCAGGATCTCGTTCGGGATACCCGGACCGGTGTCCGCCACCTTGACGAGAATGTTGCCGCTCTCCGGCTGCAGTTCCGTCGATATCACGATGTCTCTTGGGCCGTCCCAGCCATGCACCGCGTGTTCGGCGTTGACCAGTAGGTTGATCAGAACCTGGGTCAGCTGGTCAGGATCGGCCCATATCGCGGGCAGATCAGGTGCACGCTGAACCGAAAGCGATATGTCGGACGACTTGATCGAATAGCCAACGACCTCGACCGCTGCCGTTACAATGTCGTCGATTGCGACATTCGAGGTCCTTGTCGGTTGCTGCCTTGCCATCGCCAGGAAGGTCCTGACGATGCGCGCGCAGCGCTCCGCGGCCCTGCTGATCTTGTCGGCCCGTTCGACGGTCTTGGGGTCGGACGCCGTCTCCTTCAGCGTCAATGACATGCCGAGCACCACCGAAAGCGGATTGTTCAACTCGTGCGCGACGCCTGCCAGCAGGCCGCCGAGTGCGGAAAGCTTCTCGTTCTGGTGCAGCGTTTCGCGCTGGCGCTCCAGTTGCTGCTGCATCTCGATGCGGTCGGAGAGGTCATAGGTGTGGGAAACAATGACCTTGTCGCCGTGGAAGTCGATCAGCCTTGCCGAGAGCGAACACCAGCATGCTTCTCCATTCTTGCGCTTCAGTTGCGTTTCGAAATCGTCGACTTCGCCCATCAGCAACAGGCGTTCGACAAACTGCTTCCGATGCGCAGGATGGACGTAGCTGTCGAAGGCGTTGTCGACGCCGCCGAGCAGTTCATCCGAAGCCGGGCTCCGGTAGAGCAGTTTTCCATCCTCCGCCCTCGTCATCTGGATGCTGGCCGGGCAGGCCTCCAGGACCTTGCGGACCAGTTCGTCGGCCTCCTTCGCAGCCAGTTCGGCGCGCTTGCGTTCCGTGATGTCGACACGAGTGACCACGAACCCGCCCTCGCGGGTCGGACAGTTTGAAACGAAGAACCAGCCTCCATCGGTATGCTGGAATTCCTGCTGCCGGAACTCCCGCCTGTCCTTGGCCCGTTCGTCCAGCCAGTCGTCGATCCTGTCCTGTGAAACCGGGAACTGGTTGCGCTGGGCGGTCACGCGCAGGAAGTCGAACCAATTGACACCGGGAACCAGCACGTCCGCACTGAGGGCATGCATCTTGCGGTACTGGCTGTTGGCCAGGACCAGGCGGTCGTCCTTGTCGTAAAGCGCAAAACCTTCGGCCAGGGACTCGATGGCGTCGATCAACCGCTCGCTTGCCTGTCGGGTCTGGTTCTGGGCGTCGATGATGTCGGTGATGTTGGTCGCATTGGAAACGATCACCGGCCGCCCCTGAAAATCGATCAGCCGCGCCGAGATCGAACCCCAGAAGATGTTGTCGTTGGCATCGTACTGCCGCACCCGGAAATCATCGATGCAGCCCTTGTCCATAAGGACGCCGACCAGCGTCTTGCGATCATCGGGATTGACGTAATAGCTCCCGATATGCGCGCGGTCGCCATAGAGCTCCCTGCTGGCCGGGTTGCGGTAGAGTGTTTCTCCCTCGATCGTCGACATCCGCGTAGGGACCGGGCAGGCGTCGAGCACCATTTGCATCAGTGCGGTTGCTTCACGCTCAATTGCCTCTGCCTTCTTGCGTTCGGTGATGTCGAGCACGCCGATGACGAGCGACGGCCGGCCGCGATAGTGGCTCCGGCGGCAATTCGTCGAACACCAGACGTTGGACCCATTCGGTCGCCTGAGCTCGATTTCATGGTCGCGCAGGATGTCGTCGTGGCCGACCCGTTCCCTGATCTTCTCGAAATCATCGGGGTCGACGAAATGGTCGATGATGAACTGCGGCTCGTTCGGCCGCCACTTGCGGCCCAGGAGGCGCGAACCGTCGAGGCTCTCGTAGACGATCTGCTTGCTTTCTTCGTCGACGACCCAGACCGGAAGCGGATGGCTGTCGGTGATGCAGCGGAAGATTTCGGCGCTGTCGAGATGCGCGATCTGGACACGCTTCATCTCGGTGATGTCGGTGCTGATCAGCGCGACACCGCCATTGGGCCTGGGGTGGCTGGTCAGGAGCCTCCAGCCGCCATCGACCGTCTGCGCTTCGAACGGGGGCACATTGTCCTGGCGCCAGCGTGTTGCGGCGTGTCGCGCGAAATCGTCCGTCGGCTCAACCTCGATGCCGTCGAAGCTCTTCAAGTTTCGGAGAACCTTGCCGACGACGCTGCCGACATCGGCCGGCCCGTCATCGCCGGCAATGCTGGCGCTGCTGTCGCCGTAGATCGCGGCATTGGCGTCCTCGAGCACGTCGTCGATGTCGAACAGCGCGTAGCCAGTTCGCGCATCCGAAACTCGGCAGTCAGCTTGCATAGGTCGTCTCCTCGACGGAAAGCCCGGCATCGTCTTCACGGCGGCGTGATCGCCGATCGCTGAATAGTCGCGCTTTGTTTCGGCTTGAGGTCGAACCAAACCGTTTTGTTTCAGTCTTTCCGGGCTCCGGGTCGTCTGAACGAACAAACGAAACTTTTTTCTCCCGACGCCGAGAACGAACTGAAACACGCGCGCGCTACGCTCAATTGCATCGACTTCGCTGGAAATGGTCTGCGCAGCGGACCCCAACAGCCTACCAAAAAACCGGCAGGCTGTTGATGCCGTCGGCCCCAGGGCTCGAACGAAGTCAATCGAACATCATCCCAAGAGGAGAATTGAGATGAGACGGACCCTACTGGCGTTGTCTGTCGTTCTGCCGGCATGCGGCGCAGCCGATGCCACCGACCTCGCATCGATCATGCAGTTTCCCAGCTTCCAGGGGATCGCATCGCATCAGCCCCAACAAGCACCACGCTCGAAAGGCACGGAGCCAGCCTCCTCGGCAATGGCCTCGCTCGGGGCTCCGTTCGTGCCGGGTCGGTTGCGTTACATGTTCAAGAGCGCACCGATGCGCTCCACCATCCATGGAGCACCCGGTCTGTCGCCTGACGTCATGGCACCCCGAGGCGCCAATCGGCTCATTCCATGCCCAGCGTTGCATCCGCCTGTCGACTGAGCGGGACAGCCGTGGTGCGCCTGGAAGCGGCCAGATTGAAACAAACGAAACACTTCCATCGCCTCCCTGAAAACGAGCTGAAATGAAAATGAACTAAACCTGAAGTGTCGCCGGTCCTTGGCGTCGCCAATTGACGGAGTCCTCCCAAATGTCTGCCCTTGCCATTCGGTCCCCCGCTGTTGCTTTCGTCCTCTCCCAGGGGACAAGAATTCGCCTTACCATCGAGGCCTATCTCGCCCGGCGGGCACACTACCGCGCCGTTCGGAACCTGTCCGAGCTGGACGACTACCTGCTCAAGGACATTGGCGTTCCGCGCTGCGAAATCGACTCGCTTGCCTACGGTTCTTCCGATCGAAAGCGTGGCCATGAACACGACATGGGCTGAGTTGAGCAGTCGAGACTTCACCGAGGTGGAGTCTCGACTGCCAGTGCTTGCGTTGCATGGCTCAGCCAGCAGCGGCCAGCAATGGCAGGGCCTGTCGGACTATCTCAGAGGCAGCTATCGCGTGGTCGCGCCAGATCTTTCCAGATACGCCAGTTCCGATTCCGCAAAGGCCGCAATCGAGGCGATCATCGACGAGCCGATGCACCTCGTCGGCCATCTGCAGGGCGCCGCACTCGCGCTCGAGATCGCCATGGCGCGGCCTGAACTGGTGCGCAGCCTGACGCTCATCGAGCCGACGGCTTTTCATCTGCTGCGCGACGGAGCACCATCCGATCGGGCATTGTTCGCCGAGCTTGTCGGGCTGGCCGACAGGATGAAGGCGGCGCTCCCAGCGCATGACCCGGCAGGCGGCATGAGCGCCTATGTCGACTTCTGGTATGGCCGCGGCGCCTGGCAGAGAACCAGCCCTGGGCTGCGGCAGACGCTTGCCTCCCACCTGCCCCGGGCTGGTGCGGATCTTACCGCTTCTCTTGTCCCCTCCTGGCCGGCCGGCGGCTGTGCCCAAATTCGATGCCCGACGCTTGTGGCCATGGCGCTCGAAAGCCCAAGCGTCAGCCTGCGCACCACCGAGATTGTCGCCGAAATGATCCCCGGTGCGCGCCTTGCCATGATTGCGGATGCAGGACATATGGCACCGCTGACCGATCCCCACATCGTCGACCCGATGATTGCCGCGCATTTGAAGGCAGTGGATCGTTCAAGAGCCAAACGGCGACCTTGGCACAGAGCCAGCCCACGCAGCCCGGCGACCAGCTTGCCGGCGATCTGACTTTTCCCGCCTTTTGACACGTTCAATCCCCGCCTGTTGCCTAGCAGGTGGGGATTTGCTTTTCGCCACAAGCTGCCTCAGGAATCGGCGGCCCAATTCCCCCCTTCTCGCCCCCGCCCGCCGAAGCCAGCGCGGGCGCCCCAATTCCCTGCTGTTTATCAGTCGCTTGCTGCGTGCCGTTCCAGGCATGGCCAGGCGAACCTCTTGCGTGGCCGATGCCAAAGGCGGTCGCTGTGACGGCCGATCCCTCCATATTTCGGCAGTCGTCGCAGATCTGAAACAAACGAAACACTTCTCTCCGGCGGCAGAAAACGCCCCGCAACAGGCGACCGCTAGAACTGGGACGTCGCCGATATTGGCGACACTCCCAAGAAAGGAATACTCGATGAAGACTCTGGTTCTCGCCGCCGCCTCACTCGCCATGATGTCCGGCGCCGCACTCGCCTCCTCGCAGAATGGCATGATCGCCAAGTTCAATTCGTCCGCTCGCGTCATCACCCTCGAGAGCGGCAAGAGCTTCACCATCCCGCGCGACGTTGCCCTTCCGCCCGTCCAGGTCGGCGAACAGGTCTCGATCCAGCTCAACGACGAAGGCGACAAGGTCACCACCGTCCTGCGCTAGTTCGGATCTCGGAACAGACTGCCGCAGGCGGCCGGACAAAGCCGCCACCAAAGCCATGGACGCTCACGCGATCCATGGCTTCTTTGTTCAGGCGACGTGTCGCCGGGCGCGCATGCCCAGCCTTGGGGTTGCCGTCAGACGGCCACGTCCGCGGCGATCGGAGGGTATGGATCGTAACCGCTCACCTCGAAGTCTTCGATCCTGTAGCCATCGATGCTATCCGGCTTCCGCAGCAACCGCAGGGTCGGGAACGGCCGCGGCTCCCTGGACATTTGCTCTCGCGCCTGCTCGAAGTGGTTGAGGTAGAGGTGAATGTCGCCGCCCATCCAGACCAGGTCTCCGAGTTCCAACCCCACCTGTTGGGCGACCATCGCCTGGAGCGCCGCTCCGCCGATGCAATTGAACGGGGCGCCGAGCAGCAGGTCGCAGGACCTCTGGAAAATCAGCATGTTCAGCCGCCCGGCACTGGTGACGTGGAACTGGTAGACCATGTGGCAGGGCGGCAGTGCCATCTGCCCGATCTCGGGCACGTTCCATCCGTGGAAGAGCATTCGCCGGCTCGACGGGTTCGTCTTCAGTGTCTCGATGACACTGGCGATCTGGTCATGCTCGACCCCGTTGGCGTCTTGCCAGCGGCGCCACTGCTTGCCGTAGACCGGGCCGAGATCGCCCCATTGCAGGGCGAACGCCTCGTCATCGACGATCCGCCGTTCGAACTCCTGCTGGGAGACGTCCTCACCTGTCTCCTTGCGGTATTTGGCCAGCGGCCAGTCCGTCCAGATGCGAACTTTCTCCTGCAGCAGCGGCCGGATGTTGGTTTCCCCGGTGAGGAACCAGAGCATCTCCTTCACCGCCAGCTTCCAGTAGACCTTCTTGGTGGTGAGGATCGGCACCGTCCCATCCGACAGGTCAAAGCGCAGCATCGCGCCGAACGTCGACAGGGTGCCGACGCCCGTGCGGTCGATCCGCTTGTCCCCCTTTTCGAGGATGTGGAACATCAGGTCGAGATACTGGAATTCCGGGTGGCGCAAGTTCGCTCCTTTGGGCGGAGTTAGGCCCGCGTGCTCGGGCTAGAAGCGGCTAAGGCATTCGGCGAAAAGCCACAAGCCTTGTGGGCAGAACTACTGACAACCGTCCGCGGCGCTATGTTCGGGAAAGTCTGGACTAGGGCGCATCGGTCGGCTCGATTCGGAGAATGTCCGATCATAGCGGACCTGCCCGGCCTGAGGCAACGAACACTCGATTTGGGGCGCAGCCCCTCCTGCGCAAGGATGCTGTCGCCGGCACGCGTCAAACAACCGACGCCGGACTGCGAGGCCCGGCGCAGGAAATAACCGAACTGGAAGCAGCGCGGCTTAGAGCGCGCCGAGCTTTCCGAGTTCCTTGGCGACCAGATAGTAGAAGGTGACGCGATTCTTGGTGTTGTCGGCCGACATCGCCTTGCAGACCTTCTCGATCGCGCCGTCAGCCTTCTTGGCGTCCTCGACGCCGAGCTTCTTGGCGATCCAGCCGGCCTTGACCCTGTCGAGTTCCTTGGGATCGGTGCACGAGACCAGCGAGGAATCGCGGTTCCGGAGCGCGATGCCCAGGTGCTTGACGATCTTGCTCACCACCTCTTCCTTGGCGCCGGCATCGTATTTCTTCACGTCTGCAAGATAGTCGGCCATTTGGATTCCCCTCATCGACGAATTGGCTCATTTGCCGTGGGAAAGGCCGGCCTTGACCGGTAAACGCAACGCAGGCCCCCCAGCGCCGGAAGCTTCGGTTCGCGCAACGCGCGAGTCAACCCTGCGTCTTCGCGTGGTCTGATAAAACTGTTGCATATGGCCCGCTCGACTTGCCGTTCGACCTTTCCTTTTTCGCCGAGCCTCCCTATATTCGATCCGTCAGCTTGACTGACTATGGCGATAAACTGCCGATGTAATAAGCCATTCGGACCCGGGGGCGGTACCCGGCGCCTCCACCAAAAGCCGCCGCGCAGTGAGCGACGGCTTTTGCTGGGGGCGAAATAGGATCGACGAGGGTGTAAAGATCGGACTTTTGCTCGGCATTGTACCACCGTTATCGGGCTAAACTTGTAGTTGCAAACGACAACTATGCGGAAGCACGTCTCGCAGCGTAAGCTGTGCGATAGCTTCAAATTAAGCCCTAGAGGTTCGCACTTCTAGGCGGGGTTCGGAGGTACCTGGCAACAGAAACCTCCACTTATCTCCCCAAATCTGCTTTCCCCAAACATGAGCTGCCGGCCTTGGCTGATTTCGGCGTTGCGTGGTTGATCCCGCAATGTCAGCCTGCCTGTGCATGGCCGGTCCCGCTTGTCCGGAGACCTTTCAATGACAACCCCAAATTCCGATCGTTTCTTCGTGCTCACCGGCGGCCCGGGCTCAGGCAAGACCACGCTGATTTCAGCACTCGCCGAGGCCGGCCATGCCACATCGGTCGAGGCGGGCCGCGGCATCATCAGGGATCAGGCCGCGATCGGCGGAACCGCCCTTCCCTGGCACGATACCTCGCTCTTTGCCGAACTCATGTTGTCATGGGAAATGCGTTCGCACGCCATCGCCATGGCCGCATCCGGGCCGATCTGGTTCGACCGCGGCGTGCCTGACGTCATTGGCTATGCCAGCCTCGTCGGCCTGCCGGTGCCGCCACACTTCGAGAGCGCGGCACAGAAGTTCCGCTACAACAGCCGCGTTTTCATCCTGCCGCACTGGCCCGAAATATTCACCCAGGACAGCGAGCGCAAGCAGGATGAGGACGAGGCCCGGCGCACCCATGCCGCGATGGTCGCAAGCTATACGGCTTGCGGCTATGATCTCGTCGAGGTGCCGAGGGCACCGGTTGAGGAACGGCTGGCCTTCGTCCGGGAACGCTCGCGCCTACCCTGAACCGGCTTACGCCGCGCTCGGCAATTGCAACCCCTCCGCGAATGTCCGGTTGCGGCCGGCGCGCTTGGCGGCATAGAGGATCTTGTCGGCGCGGCCGATCGCATCCCATAGCCCTTCGCCGGGATGAAACTCGGCGATGCCGAAGCTGCAGGTCACGGCAAAATCCGTAGGCAGCCCGGCAAAATGGGCGCTTGCGATCTCGCGGCGCAACTTCTCGGTCAGGCTGTATGCCTGGTCCAGGGGACAATTCAGCACCATGATGAATTCTTCGCCGCCCGTCCGCGCAGCTATGTCGCCGGCCCGCAGTTTCTTCCTCATGATCCCGGCGAATGTCGCCAGCACCACGTCGCCAGCGGCATGGCCGAATCGATCGTTGATCGTCTTGAAGCAATCGATGTCGCAGGCAACGATGCCAAGCGGCTTGCCCCGGGCGACAGACAGCAGGCGCGCCTCCCGTCCCTGCAGGCCGCGGCGGTTCAGCAATCCGGTAAGCGGATCGGTGTCGCGCTCTGCCTTCAGCCCCAGAACGATGTCGGCACAGGCGACGACCAGCAGCCCAAGTCCCAGGGTAGCGCCAAGCAGGGACATACTGAACTGCGCCCAGATCCAGAATGCGGATTCGAAGAATGCGTCGACGTCGTCGGGCGGAACCGAACTGCCGTCGAGCAGCACGCGCACGAAGAAGGTCAGGCCAAGACCAAGCAGGAGCCAGACCATGGCGCGGTCGATGACGTTGCCGCGCACAAGGTCCCGCAGCTTCCACGCACCGCTCAAGATGATACAGCCCATGCCGATATTGAGCACATAGACGCGGACCTGGAGGTTGTTGTCGACGTAGTAGAAATAGCACAGCAGGCCGACAATGGCCGCGAACCAGGCCGCGTGCAGTCCCAGTGGCATCGACCTGCGTGAGCGCGCGAGCACACCTTCGACCAACAGCAGCGGCCCTGCGGCATAGAGCATGGCGGAAACGATCGTGTTGTAGCCGATATCAGGGGGCCACAAGGCGAACTGCACGATGGTGGCGCTGCCGACAGCCGCAAATGCAAGCGAGAAAAACAGCAGATGCCGCCGGCGGCGCTCAAGCAACCACACGCACAAGAACGTTGCTGCGAACAACAGCAGCAAAGCGGAGGGAATGAATTTCAAGATTTTCGATGGCCTCGGGCGTCGTCGCTCTACTTCCGGTGGTCTTGGCGGTGACTTACCGGCTCATAGGTAAATAAGACGATATCAAGGCTGCACGAAGATGGCCGCGACATTTCGGCTCGCTCCCGAAGTCATCGTAAGGCCATCGGCACTGACAACTATGGGGCCGGACGACAATCGCCGGCCCCACCTAATTCATTCGGCCGGCGCTTCCACCGCCACGTCGCGGCTGCGGCCGAGCGTCAGTTGGGCGAGCGCGAAGGCGATGACCGCCGACATGGTGATACCCACCACCATTGGCAGGGGCGTGCCGTCGAAGAACAGGCCCGCCACCGCCATGGCGACCGCGCCGGTGGCAAAATGCAACGTCCCCATCAGGGCGGACGCAGTCCCGGCAATTTCGCCATGCTCTTCCATCGCCAGCACCGAGGTCGTCGGGATGACCAGGCCAAGGAAGCCGTAGCCGACGAACAGCAGGGCAGCCAGGACATCAAGCCGGTCGACGCCCGAGGCGAATACGGCAAGCAGCACCACCATCATCGTCGCATAACCGACCACCGCGACCCGCACCACGCGCCGCAACCCGAATCGTTCGGTCAGGTAGCCCGTCAGTTGCGACATGCCTATGAAGGCCACCGCATTGATCGAGAAGAACACGCTGTAGACCGATGGCGACAGGCCGTAATGGTCGATCAGGATGAACGACGAGTTGGCGAGATAGACGAAGAAGCTGGCAATGCCGAAGCCACCGATGAACGTCAGACCAAGGAAGTTGCGGTCGCCGAGCAGGAAGCGATAGCCGCTCAGCGCGCTGCGCACCGAGCTTTCGGCACGATGCGCGGCAGGGCGCGTTTCCTTGAGCGAGGTCGACAAGAGCACGATGGCCAGTACCGCCGCACCGGTGACGACCCAGAAAACGGCGCGCCAGCCAAAGCCCTCGATCACCAACGAACCGGTCAGCGGCGCCAGAATCGGCGACACGGAAAAGACCAGCATCAGCAGCGACATCAGCCGTGCCGCCTCAGTGCCGGTGTGCAGGTCACGTACGATGGCGCGCGGCACCACCATGCCGGCCGAGGCGCCGAGGCCCTGGACCACGCGGAAGGCGATCAGCCACTCGATATTGGGCGCGAGTGCAGCCCCCACACCGCCGATGGCAAACAGCACCAGCCCGATATAGAGCGGCGCCTTGCGGCCGATCATGTCGGAGATCGGCCCGACAACGATCTGGGCCAGGCCCATGGCGAGGAAGAACACGAGCAAGCTCATCTGCACAGCGGCAGTGCCGGCATTGAGGTCGGCGCCGATCGTCGGCAGCGCCGGTAGGTACATGTCGATTGCAAACGGACCGATGGCCGACAAAAGGCCGAGCACGACCGCTACGCGGAGGAATTGGGGTGTCATGGCGTGATTCTTTCGGATCTGGTTTCCGCCGCGAGAAGACGGCGACGTGTAATCCAAGGACGTTCCGCAATCCGAAATTCCGACTCTTCCCGAACCGGTCATCTCGAAGCGAGTACATATTTTTAGACACACTTGTCCAAATCGTCAATCACCTGTATATAAAAATTCCATGACACCTGCCAACGCTCCTGACATTGCGGTCGCCCGCAGCCACAGCGCCAAGCGCCTCTCCATCATCGATGCAGCCGCTTGCGTCTTTTGCCGCGAGGGCTTTGCCGGCGCCAATATCGACCTCATCGCGGCCGAGGCCGGCGTCTCGCGCCAGACGGTCTACAACCATCACGGTGATAAGGAGAATTTGCTGGTCGCAGTAGTCCGAGAAATCACTGACCGGATCAATGTCGGCGTTTTCGACACACTGGCCACCTTCCCCGACAAGCCGGTCGATCTCGAAGCTGACCTCGTGGCCTTCGCGGTACGGCTCAACCAGAATTGCATCTGCAATCGCGACGGCAAGTTCCTGCGCAAGCTCCTGCATACGGAGGGCGAGCGTTACCCAGCACTTTTCGCCGGTTGGCGCGAGGATGGTCCGGCAAAGACCTGGGCCGCCCTTGCCGCGCGTTTTGCCCGCCTGGCACATGCCGGGTGGCTCGAAATCGACGATCCCGACGTCGCCGCCCGCCAGTTCCTGGCCCTCGTCAATGCCGATCTGCAGATGGCGATGATCTTCGGCGACAACCTCTCGGAGGAGCAGCTCAGGACGGCTGCAACCAATGCCGTGCGCTGCTTTCTGCGCGCATATGGCAAGCCTCGCCCGGCTGCAATCTGATCATCTTCAATACCGCGCTATATCCGGTTTACGCCGGGCTCAAGCTTGATTACAGGTAAGGGAACGATTCAATCGGACCCGCATCGACATATGGCCGAAGACCAGATCCGCTACGACATTCTCGCCCAGGAGGCACTGCGCGGCGTCATGCGCAAGGTCCTGGCGGAAGTCGCGCGCACAGGCCTGCCGGGCAACCACCATTTCTTCATCACCTTCATGACCGGCGCGCCGGGCGTGCGCATCTCCAGCCGTCTGCACGAGCGTTATCCCGAGCAGATGACCATCGTCATCCAGTTCCAGTATTGGGACCTGAAGGTCACCGATACCGGCTTCGAAGTTGGTCTGTCCTTCTCGGATGTGCCTGAAAAGCTCGAGATCCCCTTCTCCGCCGTGCGCGGCTTCTACGATCCCTCGGTCAATTTCGAGCTCGAGTTCGAGGTCAAGGCCGAGCCCGCGGCCGCGCCTGAAGAAGATGCGGCCAAGCCGGAGCCGATCGCGGTGGTAAAGCCAGCCGAGCGCAAGGCTGCGCCGAAGAAAAAGGCCGGAGCGGCCGAGAAGGAACCACCGGAAGAGCCGGCCCACGGCAAGGGCGCCGACGTCGTCTCGCTCGACGCTTTCCGCAAGAAGTAAAACAGGACGAGGTCGTCCATGGCCGACGTCGTCAATCTCCGCCAGTTCAGGAAGCACAAGGCGCGGACCGAGCGCGAGACCGTCGCCGACCAGAACCGCGCGTTGCACGGCCGCACCAAGGCGGAAAAGGCACGGGACCGGCTGACCGCCGATCGCGCCGAGAAATTCGTCGACGGCCATCGCCGCGACAGCGACCCGGAAAAATCCGGCCAGTGAGCCTTGTCGAAAAACGCTCGGTGACGATTCGCGGTCACCGCACCAGCTATTCGCTGGAAAAACCCTTCTACGACGACCTTGTCGCCATCTCGGCCACGCGCGGCATGCCCCTTGCCGCCCTCGTTGCCGAAGTCGACGCCCAGCGCCCGCGCGAGGCAAACCTGTCCTCCGCACTCAGGCTGTTCGTCCTGGAACAGGCGAAGCTTGGCGCGGCCCAGCGGTCCGGTCACTAGCTGCAGTTGTTGCGGCCCTTTGCCAGTTACAATTTTCGTAATACGCTTAGTTCTTGACCTCGCCCATTAAACGTAATACATTTAATGAAGATCGTCTGGGACGAACCAAAGCGTCTGGCCAATCTCGAAAAGCATGGCTTCGACTTCGCCCTGCTTGATGAGGACTTTTTCATGAGCGCCATCGTACATCCGACGAAATTCAATCGTTTCAAGGCGATCGGCCGGTTTGCCGATGGTTCCATTGCCGTGATTTTCGCAAGGCTAGGTAGCGAAGGCGTGTCGGTGATATCGATGCGTCCCGCCAGCCCACAGGAACAGAGGCTGCTCAAATGACCGGAAAACCGACAAGAAAAGAATTCGAGCCCGGACGCGGCTACACCAAGGAGGATTGGGACGAGGTTTCCGATAATCCGGAATGGACCGAGGAAGAACTGAAGACCGCAAAACCGTTCGCCGAGGTGTTTCCTGAATTGGCGGAAAGCATCCGCCGCGCGCGCGGCCGCCCCTCGGTCGAGGCGCCCAAGCAGGTCGTCTCGATCCGGCTCGATCCCGATGTCATCGCCAAGTTCAAGGCCACCGGCAAAGGCTGGCAAAGCCGTATCAACGACGTCCTGAAAAAGGCCAAGGTCGGCTGAAACCGCCCTTGGGGCTGCCCGCCTGCCTATTGGCTCTGCAGCGACTTGAAGAAGTCGTCGAGACTGAGCGGTTCGAGCTTCTTCTTGACGGGTGCTTCGGCGGGCGGCGGGGGCGCAGGCTCTGCCGGGATCGCCAGATCCGGCATTGCCATTGGCCGGGCATCGGGCAGCGGCGCCCGTTCGATTTCCGAAACCGGCGCAGGCTTGGCCGCTTCGGCCTCGCGCCTGGCTTTTTCCTCAGCTTCTAGTTTTGCCTTCTGCTCGGCCGCCAGCCGCGCCTTTTCTTCCGCCGCCCGACGAGCCTTGCCGGCATCCTCGAGCGCCTTTTGCCTGACGGCTTCGGCCTGCGCCTTGGCGGCGGCCTCCGCCGCGCGGACTTCCTCTTCGGCCTTGAGCCGGGCTTCCTCGGCTCTGGCCTTCGCTTCTTGCTCGGCGCGAATGCGGGCTTCCTCGGCCAGCCGCGCTTCTTCCGCAATACGTTCGCGCTCGGCCTGGAGACCGGCGAAATAGCGCACCTCGCGCCGCAGCCGTTGCTTTTCCAGCAACACCGCCTGCATCGCCTCGACGCGCGCCTGTTCCTTTTCCAGCGCACGCTGGGTCAGGAATTGCGCCATCGGCTCGCTGTCGAACAACAGCGCGGTCGCCCCCGGCTCGCCTTCGATGCGGAAGCCAAGCACCGGTTCCGAGCCCACCAGGGCCTCCTTGCCCGGCGCGTAGGTGATGTTGCCATTCGCCGCAACGACGCCGTCGTTGAGATCGGCACGCAGGTCTGCGGCAAGTGTCGCCGACGGGTTCTTCAGCGTCAGCGGTGGCGCGCGCAGGATGCCGCCAGCGATGGTGAAGGCGACGTCTGCCTTTTCCGCGGCAAAGCTGCCGGCGCCAGCGATCCCGGGAGCGAACTCGGCGACACGCGCGCCGTTGATGTCGCGGCCCAGCGCGTCGGCCTTGGCGATCAGCGGAGCGAACGCATCCGGGTTCAATCCGGGCACGGTCAGCCCGTCGACAACAGCGGTGCCGGAGCCCGACAACGAAGCGACCAAGCCCTCGATAGACTTGCCGCTGCCAGAAAAGGTCGCCGAAAAATCACCCTTGCCGCCCAGCGAACCCGCGCCCGGAATCCCGCCAACTTCCGCGGAGCCGAGTTTCAGCTGGCTGCTCAGCAGGGCCGTGCCGTCATTGTTCTTGAGTTCGATCAGCCCCTCCAGGGCGCCACCGAACAGCTTGGCCCTGAGGTTGGACAGCCTGAGCGACTGGCCATCGAGTTTCAGGGCCAGCACCGCGTCATTGGCGGTCGCCAGCGGCTCGGCGGCTAGTGTACCGGCGACGATCTCGAGGTCGGCAGTGAACGGCGCGACCGGTTTCTGCTCGAATGGCGCTGCCGGCCAGGCCCCGTCGCCGCTCTCCAGCGCCCTAGCGCCAAGCATCATCTCGGCAAAAGGCGCGAGGTCGAGTTCGTCGAGTGTCAGCGACCCGCCGAGATGCGGCACGCCGCCGACCAGCTCCGCCTTGAGATTGCCGACCACCGCACCCTCGTTCACGGTGCCGTCCAGCCTGTCGAGCAACAACGGCCCGCCGGCATAGCTCGCGTCCGCAGCAAGATCGACCGCCTTGCCGGTGCCCATGCCCGGCAGGGCCACGCCCACCGTCATCAGCCACGGCTCGACATCGGCGGCGCGCAACGTCGCCCTGCCTTTCAGGCTCGGGCCCTCGTCGCGCAGCGCGACCGTCCCGGTAAAACCTGCGGAGGCGTCGTCGCCCTTGAGGCTTGCGATGACCTCGAGTCCGTTCTGCGCAGCACCTTTCGCTGCCACCTCCATTTCGCCCGGCCCGATCACGCCAAGCGGCAGCGCCGGCAGGCCGGCGAGCGCCATCAGGCTGGTTGCGTCCTCGTTGCGGGCGGAAAAATTGAGCGCGATCTGTGCGCCCTGCAACGACCCTTCAAAGGCCGGCGCCGAAAGGGTCGCCAGCAGGTCGGAGCCACCGGCCTTGCCCTGCGCGCTCAGCGCGACGCCGGTCGAACCGTTGCCGTTCTCCACGGCACTGGCCACGAAATCGATGCGGGCATCGGCGAGCAGGCCCGGATAGGCCGCCGCGCGCGCGGCAAGACCCGCCAGCAGCCTGTTGTCTGGCGACTGTGCGGCCGCCAGCGCGACCAGCGGTGCGAGATCCACCGCCACCACGGACGCATCGAGGTTGCCGGTTGGCGTGGCAGGAAAATCCTTGATACGGCCGGTTGCGCTCAACGAAGCGCCAGCCAGCTCGCCTATCGACAGCCTGTCGATCTCCAGCACGCCCTCGCGCAGGCGCAGGGCCGTATCCAGGCTTTCGGCGCTCAGGCCGGCAAGGTTCACCGGTCCAGCCTTCACTGCAAGATCGAGATCGCTGTCGGCAAAGCGATTGGCGCCCTGGTCGGTGACGAACAGCGAAGCGAAGGCGCGCAGACCTTCGAGGTCGAGTTCGCCGCCGTCGAGCTTCATGGTCACCGAAGCCCGCGCATCGCCTGGCTGCAGGCTGTCCAGCTCGCCGGTGAACTTGGCCTTGCCCAGGATCAGCTCGATGTCGTCGAGCTTCTGCTGTTCGCGCGTCAGCGCCACCTTGGCCTTGAACCCCGCGGCCGGCAGCCGGCGCACCGCCTCATCGACATCCCGCGCCACCCAGGCGGCAAAGCCCGAGGGCTGTCCGACCGCCAGCAGCAACTGGCCATCGAAGCCCAGGCTGTCTTCGGTCTTCAGGAAACCGTCGGCCTCCAGCCGCGTGCGCCCGGGCAGCGTCGCAGCCACCGAATTCAGCTTCCAGCCGCCCTCGCCAGGCTCGGCCGACAGTTTGACATCCCGCACCGTGGTGTCTCCGGCGACGATAGCCGGCAGGTCGACGTCGATGGTACCTGGTATCGTCGGCCGCGGCAGGTCGACCAGCACGCTCTCCAGCGCCGTCAGCCGTTGCGTGATCGAAAATCCGGCTCCAGCGGCTTCTCCGCCCACCGCCTCGTCGAAGCGCACCTGCGCACCATTGGCGGCAATCGAGAAATGCGGCGTGGTTCCAAGGTCGATCTCCGCCGTGCCGTCGGCGGTGTAGGGATTGTCGAGCGGCCCGCTTTCGAAGCGGAACTCCTCGACCCCGAGCCTGGCGTGGTCGAGTGCGAACTTGCCCTTCAGCCTGAAGCCGGGTCCCGCAGACTTGGCTGGCGCCTTGGGTTTGTCGCCCTTGGCGGCCGGCGGCTCGGCTTGGGCCTCGATGACGCTGAAATTGCCGGCATAAAGCCCGCGCCCCTTGTCCATGCTCGCATTGCCGTCGCTTTCCAGCACGAAGCCACGGCGTTCGGGTGTGGCCCGCAGCCGTAGCCGCATCTGGCCGGTCGGGTCGACCGAGCCGGTCGAAGCCGACAGTTGCGTCTTCATCCCGTTGATGCGGAGCGAGCCGTCCATCCGCCATGGGCCGGCAAGCGACTTGGCCGAAATCTCGGTGTTGATTTCCGACAGAAGCTGGTCGCGCCCGCTGGTTCCATGCCGCACCCTCACCTGCCCCTCGGTGACGGTCAGCTTCTCGATGGAGATCTGCTTGGCATCGAAGGGCGCCGAAGGCCGCATCGCCCAGTCGACGGTGCCGTCGGCAGCCACATCGATCGTCGCCTTCGGCCGCACCAGCCGCATGTCGTAGATCAGGAACTCGCCGCGCAGCAGCGGCGCCAGTTCCGCATCCATCGAGAACGTCTCGACAGTCATGGCATCTTTGCCGTCGGCCCCGCCGCCCACCGTCACATCGGAAAACGTCACCGACGGAAACGGCAGGATTCGCGCGCGCACGTCGCCCTGCACAGCCACCTTGCGGCCGAGAATGGCGCTCGCCTCGCGCTCGAACTCGGCCTTGTAGCCGGACCAGTCGATAAAATACGGCCCCACCAGTGCCGCAAGCAGCGCCAGTACAAACAGTCCACCAAATATTACGAACAGGCGAGCGAGCATTGCCTCGGGGCAAATCTTTTCATGCGTCCCAAGCGTCTAAGCGCAGGAGCGTGGTCATTTGGTGGCATGTTGGGCTGTACGCCGCGGCGCGTCAACGCCGCGGCGTAGCCTCTCCCGCAAAAAGCGACGGCTGGTCGCTATGCCGCCCGCCTCATGCGGATCACCTCGAGCGGCCTGCCTTCGTCGTCATGGGCGTGCCGCAGCAGTTCGACGAAACCCATGCGCTGGTAGAAGGCAACGGCCGACAAATTGTCGGCATAGACCTCGACCTCGAGCGCGCCTTTCAGCTTTGCTGCATGCAGCACCAGCGCCTTGCCCAGGCCATGGCCATGGGCGGCCGGGTCGACGAACAGCCCACCGATGAAATTGTCGATCAGGCCGATGAAGCCGGCCGGCTTGCAGTCTATCTCGGCCACCCAGTTTTCCGCCTGCGGCAGGTAGACGTCCCGCACCTTGGCCTGTTGGGCGAGAAGATCCTCCTCCGTCAGGAACGGATGGCCGATGCGCGAAGCGTCCAGCCAGATTTCGGCCAGTCGCATGCGATCAGCCGTGTCGGAATAGGCGCGAACCGTCGCGCCGTGAGCGTGTTTCATGGAATTATCCTTGGAATTTACGTGTCAGAGAAAGGCGCAAGCGCTCGTTCAGCCTCTCGGCTGTCATCGGCCCGCTGGCCGACGCTTCAACGATTGAAGTCTCTGCGCATAAAATTCCTTGTTGGACGGCGGCGCAGTAGCAAGCCGGCGACCTCAGGTCAACGTTTGTCTAGTCCGCCGCTGGCAGCATCTTGCCGGGATTGAGGATGTTCTGTGGGTCGAGTGCCTGCTTGATCGCCCGCATCACGGCCACGCCGTGGCCGTGCTCGCGCTCCATCAGCCCCATCTTGCCCTGGCCGATGCCGTGCTCGCCGGTCGAGGTGCCGTCCATTGATATCGCCCGCTCGGCCAGCCGCTTCACGAACTCCTCGGCGCGGCCGATGTCTGTTGGGTCATTCGGGTCCATCAGCACCAGCGTGTGGAAATTGCCGTCGCCGACATGTCCGACGATCGGCGCGATCAGCCCCAGCCGCTCGATGTCGGCCTCAGTCTCGGCAATGCATTCGGCCAGCCGCGAAATCGGCACGCAGGCATCGGTCGACAGCGCGCGTGCGCCGGGGCGCAGCGTCTGCGACGCCCAATAGGCGTCATGTCGCGCCCTCCACAGCTTCGCCCGCTCCTCGGCAACCGTGGTCCACAGGAACGGCCCGCCGCCATATTCGGCAGCGATCTCGCCAAAGTTTTCCGCCTGCTCCGCCACACCGGCGTCCGAGCCGTGGAATTCCAGGAACAGGCATGGGCTTTCGGGATAATCGAGCTTGGAATAGATCTTCATCGCCCGCATCTGCAGCGCGTTGACCAGTTCGATCCGCGCCACCGAAATGCCCATCTGGATGGTCGCGATCACCGCCTGGCATGCAGCCTCGACGCTCGGGAACGGACAGACCCCGCCCGAGATCGCCTGCGGGATGCCCTGCAGCTTGAGCGTCACCTCGGTGATGATGCCGAGCGTGCCCTCCGACCCCACCAGCAGCCGCGTCAGATCATAGCCGGCCGAGCTTTTCCTGGCACGATGCGAGGTCACCACCTCGCTGCCGTCGGCCATCACGGCCCGCAGCGCAAGCACGTTCTCGCGCATCGTGCCGTAGCGCACCGCATTAGTACCCGAGGCGCGGGTCGCCGCCATGCCGCCGAGGCTGGCGTTGGCGCCGGGATCGATCGGGAAGAACAGCCCGGTGTCGCGCAAGTAGGTGTTCAGCGCCTCGCGCGTCACCCCCGCCTCGACCGTGCAGTCGAGGTCGTCGGCATTGACGGAGACGACCTTGTCCATGCGCGAGGTGTCGACCGAGATGCCGCCTGCCGGCGCGTTGACATGGCCTTCCAGCGACGTGCCCGTGCCGAAGGCGATGACCGGCACGCGATGTTCCGCACAGACCCGCACGACGTCCTGCACGTCTGCCGTGCTTTCGGCGAACACCACGCCGTCGGGCGCCTGGTTGGGCAGATAGGTCGTTGTATGGCCATGCTGCTCACGGATCGCCTGGCCGGCCTGGAAGCGCTCGCCAAATTTCTGCTTGAGGATGCCGAGAGCGGTGGCGATCCCTTCCTCGTTCCGCGCCATCGCCTTCAGGTCGCTCAAAGCCATGTTTTCCTCCGCGATTGGAACAGCATGCCGCCTTGCCGGCACCCTATGCTCGGGTAATCTGCCACCCTGTCCGGTTTGTCCAGCGCAACAGAAGACCAAAGGATTACGCCATGCCAGCCCCGTTCGTGTCACGCGTCATGGAGATTGAGAAAGGCTGGATCGACTATAATGGCCACCTCAACATGGCCTATTACAACGTCCTGTTCGACCGCTGCAGCGACGAGGCGCTCGATCTGCTCGGAATGGGGGCTGCTTACGTCCGCGACCGAAAGCTCACCATCTACACGGCGGAAGTCCACGTCTGCTATGTGCAGGAACTGCATCTCGAACACCGCGTCACCGCGAGCTTCCAGCTGCTCGACCATGACGACAAGCGACTGCGTGTCTACCAGGAGCTGCGCCACGTCGACGGCTGGCTGGCGGCGACGTCGGAATATCTCGCTTTGCATGTCGATATGACTGGCCCGAAGGTCGCGCCCTTCCCGGAGGACATCATGGCGAACCTTCAGGCAATGGGTGCCGCCCATGCCGCATTGCCGATGCCGGAACGCGCCGGCCGCTCGATCGGCATCAGGCGCAAGCCGGTATAGTGGCTGAAGGGCCACAGGCGATTAACCTTACCTGTTCATAACCTGCATCACAGCCACCGGTTCGTTGATCGGCTGCACCCTCACCCCGACAATCCCACGCAGCGAAGTTGAGTCGCGGCGGGCACCGGACGGCTTGAGGCAAGGCATGCAAACAGACATCGAAACGACAGCCAGCAAGCTTGCCTGCGACCCGCGCATCAGCGACTACGATTTCTGGCGTTCGCTGCGCAACATCAACAACGAAATCTTCGAGATCGCCAACAACAACGGGCCGATCCCGATCGAGATGCTGCGCTGGCGCGTCATCCTGCGCCAGGCCCGCTCCAAGCGCGGCGTGGCCTGAACCAGGCAGGCGCGCGCGAACGGCTCACGCCTGCCACAAGGCAGATCAGGCCAGCTTCTCCTTGAAGAAGGCAATTGTCCGGCCCCAGGCCAGGTCCGCCGCCTCCTTGTTGTAGCGCGCCTCGGACGTGTCGTTGTTGAAGGCGTGCTGGGCGCCGTCATAGACGTGAACCTCAAAATCCTTGCCAGCCTTCGTCAGCGCCGCCTTGTAGGCGTCGATGCCGGCGTTGATGCGCTCGTCCATCCCGGCATAATGCAAGAGCAGTGCCGCCTTGATGTTGGCGATTGCCGCCTCGTCCTTGGGCTGCGCGCCATAATAGGCGACGCCGGCGCCGAGGTCCGGCGCGTTGACGGCAAGCAGATTGACAGTGCCGCCGCCCCAGCAAAAGCCGACCGCGCCGACCTTGCCGTTCCCGCTTTCGTGCCCCTTCAGGAAAGCCACCGTCGCGACGCCGTTTGCCACCGTCTGCGCAGCATCTAATTGGCCGAACATCTCGCGCGCCTTTTCCTCGTCAGGCGGCGTGCCGCCGAGCGGCGACAGATAGTCGGGCGCCAGCGCGACGAAGCCTTCGAGCGCGATGTGCCGCGCCACGTCGCGGATATGCGGATTGAGGCCCCGGTTTTCGTGGATGACGATGATCGTCGGCAGCTTGCCCGCATTTTCCGCCGGTTGGACGAGATAGCCCTTCATCTCGCCGGCACCGCCGGGATAGGTGATCTCCTCGGCCTTGAGCCGCGTGTCGTCCTCGGCAACGATGGCCGCCCGCGCCTGGTTGGCCGAAAGCATCGGCGCAATCACCGCCGCCGCGGCAGCCGATCCGGTGAGCTTGGTCAGCGTCTCCATGAAGTGGCGCCGGTCGAGCGTCAGGTGGGTGTATTCGTCGTAGGCGTCGATCATCGCCTGGGTGATGGCAGGTCTGGTCATGGCTCGCTCCCTGTCTTCGACATCAGGCGGCGAGTTTAGCGTATGCAAATGTAGGTGGTGTCACGGTTGCGTGAATGGGCACCGCCGTGCAGTGGAGGTGCCCGGGCCTCGGGCGCAGCTAAGACGCTGATCAATCCTGGCTTTCCATGAAGCGGATGCGATTGCCGAACGGGTCGATCACCTCGCACTCCAGCCCCCAGTCCTGATGCTGCAGGCCCGGACGGTTGTATTTGTAGCCCTTGGCGATCAGCCCCTTCTGGAATGCTTCCACACCCTGCATGTAGCAGACAGCGGTCGCACCGGGGCTGGCGTCGCCGGAATGCTCCGACAGGTGCAGCCTCAAGCCACCGCGCGACACCTGGCAGTAGAGCGGCGCGCCGGGATGGAAGCGATGCTCCCAGTCGACCTTGCAGTCGAGAAAGCCCTCGTAGAAGCCCCTCGCCTTATCCTCGTCGAAGATGCGGAAGATCGGCACCGGCTGGGTGAAGCTCACCGCACCGGTGGCAGGCTCTTCCACCTTCTCCAGCTTGCTCGACAGGATATTCCAATTGTCGACACCGAACTGCCGGGCGACGATTTCGAGCGCCTCGCTGTGGCTGACATCGAGGTTCTTTTGGGCAAGCGCCTCGCGCATGGCCTTCGCCATCGCCTTTGCATCACGATAGGTTCGCATGATCTTCCGATCCTCAGGTTCCGGTGAGCATGTCCATCAGTGCCCGCATTGCCGATGCTCTCACCATCCCTTGGGATCAGGTGACGGAAGCGTCCGATGTGTTCGCCATACCCCTTGTCGGGGCGCGGGCTGCCGGCCACATCCAGCCGTGTGGCAAGCTAGCCATGCCAGAGCATTCAGGTCAAGGCCGCCACTTTCCCCGCCTAAACCAGAACAAAACAGAGACGCGGCTGGCCTTTCCGCCCCGAATCACTACATTCGGGGCAAATGTCAGACTTTCCGGACGACATGCCGTTTTTCGACGAGCCCGGCGGAATGCCGCCCCGGCCCGGCAGCACACCTGCGCCGAGCGGTATTGCCGCGCGCGCCATGGCCGCCCGCCAGGCGCCCGCCGCAGCCGACTATCTCAAGGGCCTGAACCCCGAGCAGCGCCAAGCTGTCGAGACCACCGAAGGCCCGGTTCTGGTGCTCGCCGGCGCCGGCACCGGCAAGACGCGTGTGCTCACCACCCGCATCGCCCATATCCTCAGCCAGGGCCGCGCCTACCCCAGCCAGATCCTCGCCGTCACCTTCACCAACAAGGCCGCGCGCGAGATGAAGCAGCGCATCGGCCTGCTTGTCGGCGAAGCCGTCGAGGGCATGCCCTGGCTCGGCACCTTCCACTCCATCGGCGTCAAGATGCTGCGCCGCCATGCCGAACTGGCCGGCCTGCGCTCCGACTTCACCATCCTCGATACCGACGACGTCATCCGCCTCATCAAGCAGTTGATCCAGGCCGAAGGCCTCGACGACAAGCGCTGGCCGGCGCGCCAGTTCGCCATGATGATCGACGGCTGGAAGAACAAGGGGCTCGGCCCGGCCGAGATCCCCGAGGGCGATGCGCGCGCCTTCGCCAACGGCAAGGGCCGCGAACTCTACAAGGCCTATCAGGACCGGCTGCAGACGCTGAACGCCTGTGATTTCGGCGACCTTTTGTGCCACCCGATCCGCATCTTCCGCGCCTATCCTGACGTATTGAAGGAATACCACAAGCGCTTCAAATACATCCTCGTCGACGAGTATCAGGACACCAACACCGCGCAATATATGTGGCTGCGCCTGCTCGCGCAGGAGACCGGCGCGCCGGGCCAGAAGAACGTCTGCTGCGTCGGCGACGACGACCAGTCGATCTATGGCTGGCGCGGCGCCGAGGTCGACAACATCCTGCGCTTCGACAAGGATTTTCCGGGTGCCGTCGTCATCCGGCTCGAGCGTAACTACCGCTCCACCGCTCATATCCTCGGTGCCGCTTCCCATCTCATCGCCCATAATGAGGGCCGCTTCGGCAAGACGCTGTTCACCGATCGCAACGATCCCGAAGACGGCAAGGTCAATGTCCACGCCGCCTGGGACTCCGAGGAGGAAGCCCGCGCCGTCGGCGAGACGATCGAGCAACTGCAGCGCCAGAAGCACAACCTCAACGACATGGCGATTCTCGTCCGCGCCTCGTTCCAGATGCGCGAGTTCGAAGACCGCTTCGTCACCCTTGGCGTCAACTACCGGGTCGTCGGCGGCCCGCGCTTTTACGAGCGCCAGGAAATCCGCGACGCCATGGCCTATTTCCGCGTCGTCGCCCAGGGCGCCGACGACCTCGCCTTCGAGCGTATCGTCAACATCCCCAAGCGCGGCCTTGGCGAAGCCGCCATCCGCCAGGTCCACGACACCGCCCGCGCCCTTGGCGTGCCGATGCTCGAAGCGGCGCGCAATCTGGCCGAAAGCGACGAGCTCAAGCCTAAGCCGCGTGCCGCCTTGCGCGAGGTCGCGGCCAATTTCGAGCGCTGGCAAAAGGCGCTCGACAACACGCCGCACAACGAACTCGCCGAGACCATCCTCGAAGAGAGCGGCTACACCGACATGTGGAAGAACGACCGCTCGGCCGAAGCGCCGGGACGGCTCGAAAACCTCAAAGAACTCATCCGCTCGATGGAGGAATACGAATCGCTGCGCTCGTTCCTCGAGCATGTCGCGCTCGTCATGGATGCCGACAAGAACGAGGACCTCGACGCCGTCAACATCATGACGCTGCACTCGGCCAAGGGCCTGGAGTTCGAGACCGTGTTCCTGCCCGGCTGGGAGGAAGGCCTGTTCCCGCACCAGCGCGCCCTCGACGAGGGCGGCCGCTCGGGCTTGGAGGAAGAACGCCGCCTCGCTTACGTCGGCCTCACCCGCGCCAAGAAGAACCTGCATCTGTGGTTCGTCTCCAACCGCCGCATCCACGGCCTGTGGCAATCGACAATCCCCTCGCGGTTCCTCGACGAACTGCCCGAGGCGCATGTCGAGGTCGCCGACGCCGGCAATTCATACGGCGGCTACGGTGGCGGCGGCCGCAACCCCTACGGCGCCTCGCGTTTCGACGACGTCGGCCAGAAATCCTTCTCCAACACCTATGCCACGCCGGGTTGGCAGCGCGCGCAGCAGAACCGCACCGAAGCCACCGACCGTAACTGGGGCTCGCGCTCCGGTCATTCGGTCGAGCGCATCGGCTATGGCGAAACCGATTCAGGCTTTGGCGCCGGCCGCGGCTCGGTCAAGGGCCGTACCATCGAGGGCGAGTTGGTGGCCAAGTCCGTCGCGTCAGAACCGTCGCGCTTCAAGGTAGGGGACCGCGTGTTCCACCAAAAATTCGGCAACGGCAACATCTCGGCCATCGACGGCAACAAGCTGACCATCGACTTCGACAAGGCCGGACAGAAGAAGGTGCTGGACGGGTTTGTGAACGCGGTATGAGGCCCTCACCCCTCCACATACTTATGCAGGATCGAGTTGATCAGCGTCTGGTAGGGCATCCCCTCCTCCGCAGCCCGAGCCTTTAGCCGCGAGATCGCGCTCGGCCACCCGCCTACATCGTGGCCCCGGCCCAAACCGCTTGGCGGGCCCACATATCGGTTGCCGCTTGGTCGTCCCAGGCATAAAATTAGCAAGCGCTAACTTTTATCGCAGGGAGGCGAAGACGATGCGCCAATATATCGATTGCCGTGAATTCCCGAGCGAAATGAAGTGTACGGTGGCGATCGCCGCCGATACCGAGGACGAGCTGATCAACGCCGCCGTCCAGCACGCGGTAGCGGTCCATGGCGAAAAGGACACTCCGGGGTTCCGTGCAGAAATCAAGAAGGTCATTCACAGCGGCACGGCACCGGCCTGAACATCGCCCGCACGTTCGCGCAAGGCGCACCCGGCTTGCTTCTCAGGCAGGAGGAACCTTACTGCCGGCGGGTCGGCGCGCTGCCGCCGCGCATCGCCTTCAGCCGCTCGGCAACGGATGCCGCCAGTTCGGCATAGCGGTCTTCGAGTTTTTCGGCGGCGACCAGCACTTCGGGCTCGAAATCATTGGCCTCAAGCACCTGCCGCAGCTTCTCGACGAATTCGGCCTGCTGCTCAAGCGCGGCAAACAGCTTCTTCACCTGGTCGCGGCTGATGTCGGGGTTGGCAAGCGTCGCGGGCACCTCACGCGCCATCTCCGCGCCAGTTTTGGCCTGCTCTTTCAGGATGTCCAACCAATCAGTCACGCCACAAAACCCAACCCGCTTCAATTTTGTTCCCCAGGCCGCCCAGCGTCAACCTTCCAGAAGCTGGACCGCGGCGCCACTTACGCTTTTGCCCCCGCTTTCGCGTCGTGCCGCTTGGCCGCTTCCTCGCATTTGCGTCTGATGTCCTCGACCTCGGTCTCGGTCAGGTGCTCGATGCCGATGAAATAGTTCTGCGCCTTGCCGACGCGGATAAGCTCGTCGAGCTTGGCCTGCATCGCCGCGCCATCGCGGTTCTGCGTATTCTGGATCAGGAACACCATCAGGAATGTGATGATGGTCGTGCCGGTATTGATGACCAGCTGCCAGGTGTCGGAAAAGCCGAACACAGGCCCGGAGACCGCCCATGCGAGCACGATCAGGCAGCAGCCGAGAAAGGTCAGCGGCAGCCCGGCGGCATAGGCAACCCTGTTGGCAATCCTGGTGAACTCCCTCTCGAACATCGCAGATCCCTTCGTCCGGCGAAGGAAAACACGCGACATCCGCTCCCGGTTCCGTGCTGCTGTGACAGCGACGCCTCGGCATCAGGCCTTGGCAGCCTCCCAGCGGTCGAGAAACGCCTCGATCGGCAGGCTCTGCATGTCGGGAATGGCCTCGAACAGCCGCTCGGCCGGCCAGTCCCACCAGGCCAATGCCTCGATGCGGGCGGCGATTTCGGCGGGAAACCGCATCTTCAGCCGCCTGGCCGGCACGCCGACGAAGATCTCGAACGGCGCCACATCCTTCGTCACCACCGCATTCGCCCCGACCACCGCGCCATTACCGATCGTCACCCCGGGCATGATGACCGCGCCGTGGCCGATCCACACGTCATGGCCGATGCTCACCGGCTTTGCCCTGCGGCGGTCGCGAAAATCGCCGTCGACGCCGAGATAGCGGAAATACTCGTTGGGGCGGTAGCTCACCTTGTGGGTGGTCAGCCGCTCCATCGGATGTTCGAGCGCGTTGATGCGGCTGTTGGCGGCGATCGAGCAGAACTTGCCGATGGTGGTGTAGATCGCCTCGGCGTGGCGCTCGAAATAGGAGTAGTCGCCGACGACGACCTCGCGCAGCACGACACGTTCGCCGACAGCGACATGACGGCCGAGCCGGCAGCCTTTCAGCTCTGACGTCGGGTGGATGCGCGGCTCGTCATCCTTGAATCGAAGGTCTGCTGGTGTGTCCATGACGCGGATTTACGCCCGCGCCACCTCGCCCGCAAGCTATTGCGGCTTGCCCTTGGTCCAGACGACCTCCTGGCCGTAAAGCGGCACCGTCGTCATCGACATCTTGGCCGAGCCGTCCTGAACCTGGCGCGAATGCGCGAGATAGATCAGCGTCTCGTTCTTCTTGTCGTAGATGCGGTTCACCACCTGCTCTTTCCAGATCAGGCTGATGCCCTGCTTGAACACCTCTTCGCCTTCCTCGCCCAGATCGATCTCGCCGATGGTGATCAGCCCGGTCTGGCGGCAGGAAATCGCCGAATCGGAGGGGTTCTCAAACCAGTTGCCCTTCTGCAGCCGGTCGATCACGCCGCGGTCGAAATAGGAGACGTGGCAGGTGATGCCCTCGACCTCGGGGTCCTTGATCGCCTCGACGATGATGTCGTTGCCGAGCCAGTCGACGCCGACTTCACCCACCTGCTGGGCAAAGGCAGGGGCGGAAGCCCCAAACGCAAGAACGGTGGCAAGGACGGAAAAGGCAAGCCGCATCGAAACCTCCTGGAATGGTGTCCGCCCACACTTGGGTCGGCGGCCCGCGCGTTGCAAGCCGCATCATGATGCATCCTGCTCTCGAAATGGTGTCTTGTGGACGAATGAGGGCGTCAACATGTCCCTTTTGGCAAAGCGCGCGGCGCGCTATGTAGGGTTGATGAAACAGCCTCGGCGCATATCGCTCAAGACCGTCGCGTGGATCGCGCTCGGCCTGGCGGCGTTTGCGGCGTCCAGCGGCCTCGCCTTTGCCTCCTGGCTGGACAAGGACGCCGGCATCTTCATGTCACTGGTCGAAGCAGGCATGTCCTGGTGCTTCTGAAGCCGTTACCAATCACACCATGGAATCACATTCGATGATGCGCACGATCCTTGCCGGCATTCTGATCCTGATGGCCGCCGGCGTCGGCTGGCTGACCTTCGACTGGTACAGCAGCAAGAACAGCGCCCAGGCCTTCGGCGCGCCTTTCGTGCTCGTCGACCAGAAGGGCGCCGAGATCACCGAAGCCGCCTTCCGCGGCCAGCCGAGCGCCGTCTTCTTCGGCTTCACCCACTGCCCGGAGGTCTGCCCGACGACGCTGTTCGAGCTCGACGGCCTGCTCAAGCAGATGGGCGACGAAGGCAAGAACATCCGCGCCTATTTCGTCTCTGTCGATCCCGAGCGCGACACGCCCGAGGTGATGAACACCTACGTCAGCAACGTCTCCGACCGCATCACCGGCATCACCGGCGACCCGGCCAAGATCGCGGCCATGTCCAAGTCCTTCGGCATCTATTCCAAGAAGGTCGAGACCGAGGGCGGCGACTACACCATGGACCACACCGCGTCGGTCCTGCTGCTCGACAGCAAGGGTGATTTCTTCGGCACCATCGCCTATGAGGAGAACCCAGAGACTGCGCTCGCCAAGCTCAAGCGGCTAGCGAACGAAGGCTGACCCTCCTCGACCGGACCCGACATGACCCAGACACGGCTCTATTTCACCACCGGCCGCGAAGCGGCAAACCGCATCTTCGCCTCGCTCGACACAATTTTCGAGGAGGATGGCTGGCCGATCGCGGTGATCGAAGTCGACGAGGATCGTGATATCCACGAAGTGTCGCTCTATACGGACGGCGACGTCGCGGACATCGAGCGCCGCATGGCCGCAGCCCTCGCAGAGGCGGGCCACACCGGTCCGATCGCCCGCGAGGTCCTGCCCGATATCGACTGGGTGGCCAAGTCGCTCGAAGGCCTGAAGCCGGTCCAGGCCGGCCGCTTCATCGTCCATGGCGGCCACGACCGCGACGACGTGCGCCCCGGCCAGATCGCCATCGAGATCGAAGCCGGCCTCGCCTTCGGCACCGGCCATCACGGCACGACGGCCGGCTGCCTCGAAATGATCGAAAAGGTCATTGCCGAGGAGAACCCGGCCAACGCGCTCGACCTCGGCACCGGCAGCGCGGTTCTCGCCATTGCGGTTGCCAAGCTGGCGCCCATCCCGGTGCTCGCCACGGACATCGACCCGGTCGCAACCGAAGTCGCCGCGGCCAATGTCCGCCTCAACGGCACCGGCGATCACGTCGAAACGGCAACGGCGGCAGGCTTCGACGATCCGATCTTCGCCGCACGCGGCCCGTTCGACCTGATCGTCGCCAACATCCTGGCGCAGCCGCTGATGCAGCTTGCGCCTGAAATGGCAGCGCATCTCGCCCCACGCGGCTCGCTGGTTCTCTCGGGCATCCTCGACCGCCAGCACGATGCGGTGGTCGAAGCCTATGTCGCGGCGAAGTTCCGCCATGTCGAAACCTTCCACCGCGAAGGCTGGGTGACGATCCACCTCAAGAACTGACATCGTGGCCCGAGCTGGCGGCGTTGCCACCGGTGGCGCACAAAGATAGGTTCGCCGGAAATCCAGATTCCGGGAAACCATCATGTTCCAGTCCTTCGATTCAGCCGGCGATCCCTCCGTCGGCAAGCCGCGCACGGCGCTCCTCAGGCAGTGGCTAAAGGAGAACGGGCTCGATGGCTTCATCGTGCCGCGCGCCGACGAGCACCAGGGCGAGTATGTTGCCCCGCGCTCGAACAGGCTGCGCTGGCTGACCGGCTTCAGCGGCTCGGCCGGCGTGGCCATCGTGCTCGGCAAGAGCGCTTATGTCTTCGTCGACGGCCGCTACACGCTGCAGGTGCGCGACGAGGTCGATCTCGGCATCTTTTCGATCGAGAGCCTGATCGACAACCCGCCGGCCGCTTGGATCAGGGAAAACCTGCCCACGGGTGCGCGACTGGGCTTCGACCCGTGGCTGCACACCATGGGCGACGTCAAGGCGCTTTCCGCCTCGGCAGAGGAGGTCGGCGCTGTGCTGGTCCCGCTTGCCCGCAATCCCATCGACGCGATCTGGGAAGATCAGCCCGACGCACCGCTGGCCCCCGTCGAGATCCATCCCGAGGCGTTGGCCGGCGAACTCGCCAAGGACAAGCTCAAGCGGCTTGCAGCGGCAATCGACGACGAAGGCGCAACCCATGCGATCCTGACCGACCCGTCTTCGCTCGCCTGGGCCTTCAACATCCGCGGCGGCGACGTGCCGCATACTCCGCTGGCACTGGGCTTTGCCATTCTGGCCGCCGATGGTTCGCATGCCGTCTTCATGGACAAGCGCAAGCTCGGCCGCACCGAAGAGGCCTATCTCACCCAGTTCGCCGACATCAAGGCACCGGGCAAGCTCGAGGACGCAGTCGCGGCGCTTGCCAAATCTGGTGCGCGAATCGCGCTCGATCCGGTGCTTGCCGCCGACAGGCTGCGTGCCCTGATCGAGGACAATGGCGGCACGGTGGTTTCTGCACCCGACCCTGCTCGCCTGCCGCGCGCCACCAAGAACAGCGCCGAGATCTCGGGCTCACGCGCCGCCCATCGCCGCGACGGTGCTGCGGTCGCCAAGCTGCTCTGCTGGCTCGACCGGCAGGAGCCGGGCAAGCTCGACGAGATCGCCGTCGTCACCCGTCTCGAAGAATGCCGCCGCCAGACCGGCGAAGAGACCCAGATGCCGCTGCGCGACGTCTCCTTCGACACCATTTCGGGTGCCGGTCCCAACGGCGCGATCATGCATTACCGCGTCTCGCGCGCCACCAGCCGCGTGCTCGGCGACGGCGAGCTGTTCCTGCTCGATTCGGGCGCGCAGTATCAGGACGGCACCACCGACATCACCCGCACGATGCCGGTCGGCAAGCCGACCGAGGAGATGCGCGAGCGCTTCACCCTGGTGCTCAAGGGCATGATCGGAATTTCCATCGCCAGGTTTCCGGCCGGCACGCGCGGTGCCGACATCGATGCCATGGCACGCATGGCCTTGTGGAAGCATGGGCTGGACTACGCCCATGGCACCGGCCACGGCGTCGGCTCCTACCTCGCCGTGCATGAGGGACCGCAGCGCATCGCCAAGACAGGCATGGAGAAGCTGCTGCCGGGCATGATCCTGTCCAACGAGCCCGGCTACTACAAGGAAGGCCACTACGGCATCCGGCTCGAAAACCTGATCCTGGTGACACAGGCCGCGGCGATCCCAGGGGGCGACATCGCCATGCACGGCTTCGAGACGTTGACGCTGGCCCCCTTCGACCAGCGCCTTCTACGCGCCGATCTCCTGACCCGCGAAGAGCTTGATTGGCTGAACGCCTACCACGCGCGCGTGCTTGCAGAAATTGGGCCGATGCTCGACGGGGAAACGCTGGCCTGGCTCGAACAGGCGACTGCACCGATCGTCTGATCGGGCCAATGAAGACACCGGCCGCCACGGCGGCCGGCTTTTTGCTCAGCCGATGAAATGCCGCATGGCGATCAGCACGGCAGCTCCCGCCAGGAACATCGTCATCAATCCGCCGCGCAGCGAAACAACGGCTGCCACCGCAAGTGCTGTGAGTTCAGCCGGACCGGCAGAAAGTGCGGCAGGCGCCACCAGCGTGGTCAGCACCGCCGCCGGCACTGCGTTCAGGCCCGCCTCGACACGCGGATGGATACGCTCGAAGCGCGAAATGACGAGATGGCCGCCGATACGGGTCAGATAGGTGGCGACCGCACCGGCAATGATGATCCACAGCGTCGTGCTCACGACACCACCTCCGCCGTTTCATCGACTGTGGCCGCCTCGCCGGGGCGCACCGGCATCGCCGCAGCAAACAGCACACCCGCGAGCGCACCGATCGAGACATGCCAGGGCGAACCGACCGTCTTGTAGGCGATCATCGAAGCCACGGCACTCGCGACCACGATGGGCAGCCAGCGCGGGCGCTTGCGGAAACTCATCACCAGCCCGAGGAAATAGATCGGCAGCAGGAAGTCGAGGCCTATGGCATGCGGATCAGGGATCAGCCGGCCGAACAGCGCGCCGATGCAGCTTTCGACTACCCAGCAAACATACAGCGTCAGCGCCATGCCCATGTACCAGGCGAAGCCGACCTTTTCGCCCTGCTCGCGGATGCGCTCGGCCTCGGCATATTGCGGATCGGTCAGGAAGAAATAGCCGATGGCCTGCTGGACCCAGGGCCAGTGCGCGATGTGCGGGCCAATCGCCGCCGAATAGAGCACGTGGCGGAAATTGACCGCGAAGATCGACAGCACGATGAGCCAGGGGGCGACATGCTGGCCGAACAGCTCGATGCCGACGAGCTGGCTCGCGCCGCCGAAGATGGTGGCGCTCATCAGGGTTGCTTCAGCGACGCTGAAGCCGTTGTCGACGGCGAGCGCGCCGAACAGAATGGCGAATGGCGCGGACGCGACCACGACCGGCACGCTCAGACGTGCACCTTGCCAGAATTCGGTTTGACGATCAGACATTCGGCCTCCGTGGCGCATCGGCCCGAGAATCGATCTTTGATATTCGGAATGCACGATGCGCAGGTCAAATAGGCCGCAGGGCAGCGGACCGACGCGCACCGCTCTGCGCGGATGTCTGAATAAGTCAGCCGGCTTTGCCTGTCACATCAATTCGGTTGAGCCAATGATCAGCGAAACTATCGCGCCGGTTTGGCTCGCTTCACCGAGCAAGGCGAGTAACCGCTGGCGTGGAGACGGCCCGTCGTCATCTCGAGCCTGGTCGGCAGATCGCGCATCGCAGAGACGTTGAGCTTGCGCGCAACCGCCAATGCCACCTCCCCGCAGGCATGCGCGTCCTCGGCCGCATTGTGGTGCTTGAACGAGAAATCGATGTGGCGCGACACCTCGTTGAGCCGGTGCGAGGCAAGGTCCTGCCACACCATTCTTGCCATCTTCAGCGTACAGACATAGTCGATATCAGGACAGGCGATGCCATACAGCGCATAGGTCGCCCGCATGACGCTCATGTCGAAAGCGGCGTTGTGGGCAATGACCAGCGCATCGCCGAGATCTTCTTCGAACTCCTCCATCACCTCGGGAAACTCCGCCGCATCCTCGACATGCTCGGGGCGAATGCCGTGGACAGCGATGTTGAAACGCGAAAAACGCATGTCCTTCGGACGAATGAGCCTCTCTTCCACGCGGATGACCGCGCCGTCCTCTATCCAGGCCAGGCCCACCGAGCACGGGCTGCTGCGCTGCTCGTTGGCAGTTTCGAAGTCGATGGCAAGTGCACGCATGAAGTCTGTCAGCCCGCCTGCCCGACGCGCTCGAACCACTGGTCCTCTGTGATGACCTCGATGCCGAGGTCGGTCGCGGCCTTGAGCTTCGACCCCGCACCCGGCCCGGCCACCACCAGGTCGGTCTTCTTCGACACCGAGCCCGCCACCTTGGCGCCGAGCTTCTCGGCCATCGCCTTGGCTTCGTCGCGCGACATCTTTTCCAGCGATCCGGTAAAGACAACTGTCTTCCCCGAGACCGGCGACGACACATCGCCGATGCGCTCCTCGTCGAGCGGGGTGACTTCCGCCAGCAGCGCGTCGAGCACCTGCCGGTTGTGCTCCTCGGCAAAGAATTCGACGACCGCTTCGGCGACAATGCCGCCGATACCGTTGACCCCGGTCAGTTCCTGCCAGGCGGCGTTGCCCTTGTCGCCCTTCCCCTCTGGCATCACCGCAGTGGTGCCGGCAGCGCGGAACGCGTCGAAACTGACGTAGTGGCGGGCCAGCCGCTTGGCATTGGTCTCGCCGATATGGCGGATGCCGAGCGCAAACAGGAAGCGCGAGAACTCGACCTGGCGGCGATCGTCGATGGCCGCAAACAGCTTGCGCGCCGAGGTCGCACCGAAACCGTCGATGTTCTCGAGCTTGGTGAGCGAGCCCTCCTGCCGACGCTTGAGCGTGAAGATGTCGGCGGGCGAGCCGATATGCAGCGCCGGATCCTGCGATTGGAAGAAGAACTCGATCTGCTTTTCGCCAAGCCCTTCGATATCGAAGGCATTGCGCGAGACGAAGTGGCGAAGCCGTTCCACCGCCTGCGCCGGGCAGATCAGGCCGCCGGTGCAGCGCCGCACCACCTCGCCCTCCTCGCGCACCGCGTGGCTGTCGCAGGCTGGGCAGCGAGTCGGGAACTGGTATGGCTGCGCCTCCGCCGGCCGCTTTTCCATGACCACATCGAGTATCTGCGGAATAACGTCGCCCGCGCGCTGCACGATCACCGTGTCGCCGACACGGATGTCGCGGCTCTCGCGGATCGGTTGGCCGCTGTTGCCGATGCCCTTGATGTAGTCCTCGTTGTGCAGCGTGGCGTTGGTCACCACAACGCCGCCGACTGTCACCGGCTGCAGCCGCGCCACCGGCGTCAGCGAGCCGGTGCGGCCGACCTGGATGTCGATGCCGAGCAGCCTCGTCGTCGCCTTCTCCGCCGGGAACTTGTGCGCGATCGCCCAGCGCGGCGAGCGCGAGACGAAGCCAAGCCGCTGCTGCAGGTCGAGGCGGTCGACCTTGTAGACCACGCCGTCGATGTCGTAACCGAGCGTCGCCCGATTGGCCTCGATCGTCCGGTATTGCGACAGCAGGCCTTCGACGCTGTCGAACACCTTCATCAGCGGATTGGTCTTGAAGCCATAACGGCCGAAGGCTGCAACCATGCCCATCTGGGTGTCGGCCGGCATCTCGCTCAACTCGCCCCAGGCATAGGCAAAGAAGCGAAGCGGCCGGCTGGCCGTGATCGAGGTGTCGAGCTGGCGCAGCGAGCCTGCCGCCGCATTGCGCGGATTGGCGAAAATCTGCTTGCCCGCCTCGCCGTTGCGGCGGTTGAGCTCGGCGAAATCGGCGTGGCTCATATAGACCTCGCCGCGCACCTCCAGCACCTCGGGGAAATCGCCCGACAGCACGTTCGGGATGTCGGCGATGGTGCGGGCATTGGCGGTGACGTTTTCGCCGACTTGGCCGTCGCCGCGTGTCGCCGCCGTCACCAGCCGCCCGTTCTCGTAGCGAATCGACAGCGACAGGCCGTCGATCTTCGGCTCGGCTGTGATGACCACCGGCTCATCCGCACCAAGCCTGAGGAATCGCCTGATGCGGCCGACGAACTCGCTCACGTCCTCGTCGGCAAAAGCGTTGTCGAGCGACAGCATCGGCACGACATGGGCAACCTTGCCGAATTTCTCCGACACTGCCGCACCAACCGACTTCGACGGCGAATCCTCGCGTACCAGTTGCGGGAAGCGCTGCTCAATCGCGAGGTTGCGCCGGCGCAACGCATCATAGTCGGCGTCCGAAATTGTCGGCGCATCGTCGGCGTGATAGCGGAGGTCATGGCCGGCAATCTCTTCGGCCAGCCGCGCAAGCTCGGCCGCGGCTTCTGCCTCGCTTAGCGAATCGACTGATTTCTCGGACATGTTGCGGCTCCGGCCAAATTGCGGCGCCACCATAAATCAGGAAGCATGTGCAGGGGAGCCGGTTTCACCAAAAGCCCACGCAAATCAGCAGGATCGCAAAGGCTCCTGACATGTTGCCGTCGCTGCCATCCCTTAGGAAGCGGCGGCAACATTCTCGCGTAGCAGCCGCTCCGCGGCGGCGCGCGCCTCTTCGGTGATCGTCGCACCCGAGAGCATGCGGGCAATCTCCTCCTGGCGCGCCGGACGGTCCATCTCGTGGATGCCGGTGGCCACCTTGTCGGTGTTGCCCTTCTTGGAGATCAGGAAGTGCGTCGCCGCGCGCGCTGCGACTTGCGGCGCATGCGTGACCGAAAGCACCTGCACACGGTTGGCAAGTCGCGCCAGTCGCTGGCCGATGGCATCGGCCACCGCACCGCCCACGCCGGTGTCGATCTCGTCGAAGACCAGCGTCGGTGCCGAGCCGCGGTCGGCAAGCGCCACCTTGAGCGCGAGCAGGAAGCGCGAAAGCTCGCCGCCAGACGCCACCTTCATCATCGGTCCGGGCCGCGTGCCGGGATTGGTGCGCACCCAGAATTCGACCTGGTCGATGCCTTCCTGCATGCGGTTGTCGGCTTCGCTGGCCATCTCGACGATGAATTCGGCCCGCTCGAGCTTGAGCGCCGGCAGTTCGGCCATGACGGTCTTGCGCAATCCTTCGGCCGCCGTCTTGCGCAGTTCCGACAGGCTGGCAGCGATGCGGTCATAGGCATCTCGCGTGGCCTTCGCCTGCTGCTCCAGCAAGTGCAGCCGCCCCTCGCCCGCATCGAGGTCGGCGAGGTCGGCGACCATCGTGTCGCGCAGCTGCGCCAGGTTGTCGACGGCGACATTGTGCTTGCGGGCCGCGGCGCGCAGCGCAAACAGGCGCTCTTCAGCCTTCTCCAGCCGCTGCGGATCGTACTCGGTGGCCCGAAGTGCGGCATCGACACCCGACTGCGCCGCATCCAGCGAGATCATCGCCTCGTCGAGAGATTTCACCACCTCGTCGAGCAGGCCGGGCACCTCGGCCGACTTGCGCTGCAGGCGGCGCAACAGGCTTGCCAGTTGCGGCAGCGGCGACGACGAGCCGGACAAAACGTCCTGGGCGTCCTGGATTTCGGAAGCGATCTTTTCGACGCGCATCATCGAGGCACGCAGTTCGGCGAGTTCACTTTCCTCGCCCGGTTGCGGGTCGAGCTTCGCCAATTCGGTCACCGAGGCGCGCAGATATTCCGCTTCGCGCGCGGCAGCCTCGACGCGGGCGCGATGGCGCGACAGTTCCTGCTCGGCCGCACGCCAGAGTTTCCAGGCCTCGGCGGTCGCCCTCGCCTCGCCGACATGGCCGCCGAACGAATCGAGCACTTCGCGGTGTGCGCCGCCATCGACCAGCGCGCGGTCGTCGTGCTGGCCGTGGATCTCGACCAGGGCGCGGCCAATGTCGCGCATCAAGGTCACGCTGGAAGGCTGGTCGTTGACGAAGACACGGGTGCGGCCATCGGCGGTCTGCACCCGGCGCAGGATGATGTCACCGTCGTCGTCGATGGCATTGTCGGCGAGCAGCGTCCGCGCCGGATGGTTGCGCGCAACGTCGAAAACGGCCGTCACCTGCCCCTGGGTTGCCCCATGGCGAACGAGCGAGGCATCGCCGCGCGCACCGAGCGCGAGCGACAATGCGTCGAGCAGGATGGATTTGCCGGCGCCGGTTTCACCTGTCAGCACCGACAAGCCCGGCATGAAATCGATGTCCAGCCGTTCGATCAGGACGATATCGCGGATCGACAGGCGCGAGAGCATCTATTGCTGGTCAGGCGCCGGAGAACATCTTCCCGGCCTTGGATATCCATGAGCCGGCATTTTCTCGCGGCTCAAGGCCGCTGGTCTGCAGCAGCTTGTACGAATCCTTGTACCACTGGCTGTCAGGATAGTTCTGGCCGAGCACGGCGGCTGCCGTCTGCGCTTCCGAAGTCAGGCCCATCGCGTAATAGGTCTCGACAAGACGGGCGAGCGCTTCTTCGATGTGGCGCGTGTTCGAGTAGTTCTCGATGACGTTGCGGAAGCGCTTTGCCGAGGCGATGTACTCGCGGCGCTCGAGATAATAACGGCCGATCTGCATTTCCTTGCCGGCGAGCTGGTCGCGGGCGAAACGGATCTTGGCATTGGCATCGTCGACATATTCCGACGCCGGCCAGCGCTGCACGACCTCGGTCATCGCCTCGATGGTGCGGCGGGCTTCCTTCTGATCCTGCGTCACGTCGCGAATCTGACGGAAGTAGCTGAGGCCGATGATGTATTGCGCATAGGCTGCATCGTCGGTCGACGGATAGAGCGCGAGGTAACGCTTGGCCGAATTGATGGCCTCTTCATAGGAGCCCTGGCGATAGCTGGCGAAAGCGCCCATCACCATCGACTTGCGCGCCCACTCGGAATACGGGTGCTGGCGATCGACCGCCTCGAACTTGCGGCTGGCCTCCTTGAGGCGGCCTGCATTGAGGTTGGCGAGGCCCTGATTGTAGAGAACGTCGGCCGGTTCGGTCTGCTCGACATAGGTCGCCAGATCGACATCGGCTTCGCCCGACATGCAGCCGGAGAGCGCAAGCGTCGGAGCGATGAGCGAAAGCGCCACAACCAGAGGCTTCACGCGCAATTTCGATCGATCGGCTCGTATCAATGACATCACAGAGTTTCGCCCCTTTGGCGCTGTTTCGCTTTTAGGCAATGGCCATAGATCACAACTGGCCGTGCCGGGCAACGCTATCGGCCGTCAATCGCGCAATTTTGTGGCAGGTCAAGGCGCATGCCATTTCGCCGGGCGAGTGGTGCAGCCAGGCCACACCACCAATCCGGCGTTTTGCCTTCCGTCAAAGCGTCCAGGGCGCGTGGACTGCGGCGCTGACGGCAATCAGTTCGGCCGAACGGCCGCGCTCGCGGCGCGATGTCTCGACGACCTCGAAGGCGGAACGGTCCGAAAGCAGACGCCGCAGCGCAGCCGCGTTCAGCCGGTGGCCGCCGCGATAGGAGCGGAAGCAGCCGATGAAACGCGCGCCTGCAAGGGCAAGGTCGCCCATCGCGTCGAGCGTCTTGTGCCGCACGAATTCGTTGGAGAAACGCAGGCCTTCGATGTTGATGATCTGGTTGTCGTCGCCGATGACGACGGAATTCTCGAGCGACGAACCGAGCGCGTATCCGGCTGCCCATAAGCGCTCGACATCCTTCATGAAGCCGAAAGTGCGAGCGCGCGAAATCTCGCGGCGGAAAATGTCGTCGTTGATGTCGGATGCGAAGGACTGGCGGCCGATCGCCGGGCTTTCGAAATCGATCTCGACCTCGAATCGCGTGCCGCCATAGGGGCGGAACTCGGCCCACGAGGCGCCGCTTTCGATTCGAACGGGCTTGAGAACGCGGATGTAGCGGCGCTTGACGCCCTGCACTTCGATGCCGACCTGGTCGATGGCCTCGACGAACTGCGCGGCACTGCCGTCCAGAATGGGAATTTCGGCGCCTTCGACCTCGATCAGCAGATTGTCGATACCGAGGCCGAACAGGGCGGCCATCAGGTGTTCGATCGTAGCGACATGCTGGCCGGCTGGGTCGCCGAGCAAGGTGCAAAGATCGGTCGCACCCACTTCTGACACAATTGCGCGGAATTCTCGGTCGACAACCTGAAACACCACGCCCGTATCCGCGTCTGCCGGCGCGAAATGGATGGCTACCGGCTTGCCGCTATGAACGCCAATGCCCGACAGCGTGACACGCGATTTGAGTGTTGTCTGATAATCCTGCAAGTCGATCCCCATATGCCCGTACTCACCACGTCCGCTTCGCCACACCACGGCGCACGGCTCTTATCTTCGCCAGACGGGACCTCATCCCCACGATACCCGCCCAAGCGACCTTAGTCGGCGCGAAGATAGTCTTCCGGATGATAGACTCCAAATCACGGTTTCTTACTCTGTGTAACTGCGGGGACGCCTCGACTCACCCCGTCAAGTCAATGATTTGACTGATCTTTTCAGATCAAAAGGCGGGCGTCGAGACGCCCGCCTTTCAAACAGTGTTACTGCTCGTTCACAGTTCAGTTGGCTTGCCGGCGAAGGAACGCGGGAATCTCCAGCTGATCGTCTTCCTGAGTCCGTGCCTGCGGCGCCAGGCGGCCATGTTCGTCGAGCTGTCCGCGGCGCGGCGCGTAGAGCTGCGATTCCTGGCCGGTCACGCGGCGCTGCTCGGGGGCTGGCTGGCGCAGCTTCGGCTCGCGCGGCTGCGCGGGCTGCAGGCGTGCCGGCTCTTCCTCGCGGCGGGTCAGGCCGCTCGTCAGGCGCTTGAGCAGGCCCATCGGACCGCGGTCCTCGTGGTCTGCCGGCTGGGCCTTGGCTTCCACCTCGGCCTTCACCATCGGCGGGAAGTCCTCGACGCGCGGCATGCGCGGCTGGACCGGTGCCGGCTGCATCATCTGGGGCGCAGCCTGTGGCTGTGCCACCTGCTGCGGAGCCGGCTGATGGAACTGCTGCGGCTGCGGCTGATACTGCTGGGCCTGGGGCTGGGCCGGCGGAGCCTGGAACAGCTTGCTCTGCGGGCGGAACTCTTCACCCTGCGGTGCCGCCGTGCGCGGCTGGGCCATGGCTGCGGCGTTGGTCTCGGCAAGACGGATGGCTTCTGCGACAGGGTCGTTGGTGCGTACTTCCATACGCGGCTGCTCGACCGGTGCCGCCTGCAGTGCAGGACGGGCAGTCTCGACCGGACGCTGGGCCGGCTTGGGCGCCTGGCGGATGGTCAGGGGTGCCGCTGCCATGTCGGCGGCCGACTTGTCGATGCCGGTGGCAACGACCGACACCCGGATGACGCCTTCCAGGTCCTCGTCGAAGGTCGCGCCCAAGATGATGTTGGCGTCCTGGTCGACTTCTTCGCGGATACGGGTCGCGGCTTCGTCGACTTCGAACAGGGTCAGGTCGCGGCCGCCGGTGATCGAGATCAGCAGGCCCTTCGCACCCTTCATCGAGGTCTCGTCGAGCAGCGGGTTGGCGATCGCAGCTTCGGCAGCGGCCATTGCACGGCCCTCGCCCGAGGCTTCGCCCGTACCCATCATGGCCTTGCCCATCTCGCGCATCACCGAACGGACGTCGGCGAAGTCGAGGTTGATCAGGCCTTCCTTGACCATCAGGTCGGTGATGCAGGCGACACCCGAATAGAGCACCTGGTCGGCCATGGCGAAGGCGTCCGCGAAGGTCGTCTTGTCATTGGCGAGGCGGAACAGGTTCTGGTTCGGGATGACGATGAGCGTGTCGACGCACTTCTGCAGCTCTTCGATGCCGTAGTCCGCCGTCTTCATGCGGCGCTGGCCCTCGAAGTGGAACGGCTTGGTGACCACGCCAACGGTCAGGATGCCCTTTTCGCGCGCGGCGCGGGCAACGACGGGTGCTGCACCGGTACCGGTGCCGCCGCCCATGCCCGCGGTGACGAAGCACATGTGGGTGTTCGACAGGTGGTCGATGATCTCGTCGATGCACTCCTCAGCGGCCGCGCGGCCGACTTCCGGCTGCGAACCGGCGCCAAGGCCCTCGGTGACATGCGCGCCGAGCTGGATGAGGCGCTCGGCCTTCGACATGGTCAGCGCCTGGGCGTCGGTGTTGGCCACCACGAACTCGACGCCGCGCAGGCCGGCGGTGATCATGTTGTTGACGGCATTGCCGCCGCCGCCGCCGACACCGAACACGGTGATGCGGGGCTTGAGCTCGGTGATGTCCGGCTTCTGCAGATTGATCGTCATAGTCCTCGTCCTTTTTGCCTTTCAAGCCGCTTCGCCGTGCGGCCGCCAATGGGGCTGTCCCCGTCAATTCCTAAAAACTGTCTCTCAACCACTGACTCATGCGATGCAGTTTTCCGCCAGTTCCCGTTGCCCTGTAACGGGAAATCCCTTTCGCCGAATGGCTCTCGATGCCAGCCATCTGCGGGTAGATCAAAAGCCCGACGGCGGTCGCGAAAGCCGGCCCCTTGGCCGCCTCCGGCAGACCTGCCACGCCGAGCGGGCGGCCGATGCGTACATTGCGGCCGAGAATGCGACGCGCTGCCTCGGGCAGCCCGACGAGCTGGCTGGCCCCGCCCGTCAGGACGACGCGCTTGCCGACGGCATTGCCGTAACCGGACTTGTTGAGCCGGTCGCGCAGCAGTTCCAACGTCTCGTCGATACGGGCGCGGATGATCCGCGTCATCACCGAGCGCGGGATCTGCAGCGGCACTTCGCTGTCATCGACGCCGATCGGCTGGATGCTGATCAGGTCGCGGTCGTCGGTGCTGCCGGGCAAAGCCGAACCATGCATGACCTTGAGACGCTCGGCATCGTCGAGCCGGGTGGAAAGCCCCTTGGCCATGTCCATGGTGACGTGGTTGCCACCGATCGGAATGGCGTCAGCGTGAACGAAGCGGCCTTCGGAGAAGACAGACAAGGTGGTGGTTCCGCCGCCCATGTCGATGCAGGCAGCACCCATTTCGAGCTCGTCGTCGACCAGTGCGGCCAGGCCGCTGGCATAGGGCGTTGCAACCATGTGCTCGACCGACAGGTGCGAGCGGTTGATGCAAAGCTCGAGATTGCGCATCGGCGCCGAATCGCCGGTCAGCACATGCATGTCGACGCCAAGCGTGTCCCCGACCATGCCGCGCGGATCGCGCACGCCGCGTTCGGCATCGAGCGAAAAGGCGACGGGCAGCGAGTGGATGACATCGCGCTCGGCCTTCAGCGCCTGCTTGGCGCCGGCTCCCAGCACGCGCCGGACATCGGCTTCCTCGACCTCGTGGCCGCCGAGATTGATCGTCGCGGTGAACGCCTCGCTCTTGATGCGTCCGGCCGAGAGATTGACGATCAGCGAGTCGGCCGTAAGCCCGGCCATGCGCTCGGCAGCATCGACGGCAAGGCGGATGGCGTGCTCGGCGCGATCGAGATCGACGACCACGCCCGATTTCACCCCTTGCGATTTCTGGTGGCCGATGCCGATCACTTGGGCCTGATGGGTACGCCCCTTGAGAAGTTGGCTGCCTTCGGCTGGCTTCAGCTTGGCCACCACGCAGCAAACCTTGTTCGAACCGACATCGAGCACCGTGAGGATGCCCGAGCGACGCGAAACCGGATCTTTTTGACCGCCAAGCCAGCTCATGTTCTGCTCCCCGCCTTCGCCTTGACGACCTTCGGTTTGGTCTTCAGCGCGTCGGCACGACGCTCGACCGCTTCCGGCGTGAGCTGCACCACCAACCTGTCACCGAAACGCATGTCGACTGCCGAGATGTCACGCGTCAGGATCGCATCGTCGCGATCAAGCGCAGCGAGATCGGCGAGCGCCGCATCGACCTTGTTCTCCGGCAGCTTGACGGTGATGCCGTTGTCGAGGCGCAGGTCCCAGCGTCGTTCGCCGATACGGATATAGCCTCTCACGCGCGACGCCAGCTCCGGAAAGGCCTGGACCTTGGCGACGAAGTCAGCCCCGCGCTCGGCGGCACCGAAACCGATGACCAGCGGCAATGCGACCTGACGGCCACCGGTGAAGGGAGCGATGACCTTGCCGTCCTTTTCGACGACGCTGAGCTGGCTGCCATGCTGCCAGATGGCAAAGGCGTCGCGCTCGTCGACGCGAACTTCGATGGTGTCGGGATAGACCTTGCGGACCGCAGCATCGCGAACCCAAGGCAGGCTGACGATGCGCTCGCGCGCCTCTTCCGGGTTGAAGCCGACCAGCGACGTCCAGCCGTCAAGCTCGAGCTTGTCGAGAATATCGATTTCGGAGGTTTCGCGATTGCCGGAGACCTTGATCTGGTCGACGGCAAAACCGCTGCGGGCGGTGACGCCCTGGACCAGTGCCGGAAAATGGCCGCCGACATAAGCGCCATAGAGCGAGCTCGCGGCAAGAAACGCCGCCGTCAGCATCGACGCGGCATAGGGCGGAGGAGTGAACTCCCCACGCCCGAAGCGCGACAGCATGCGAACCGGCTTGCGCAGCAGCCGCGGCAGCACGAAATGCTCCGCGGACAGGGACAGCCCGAAGACGCGCGGCGTTGCGCCGTTCACCCTCCCGCTATCTCCCGATCTCAACGCAAACACGAAGCGTCCTCCACCATCCAACTCAACAACTCACCAAACGTATGCCCGGCGTGGGCAGCAATCTCAGGCACCAGCGACGTCGGCGTCATGCCGGGTTGCGTATTGACCTCCAGCCAGACGACCTCTCCATTTTCGGAATGGCGGTCGTCGTACCGGAAGTCAGACCGGGAGACGCCCCGGCACCCGATCGCTTGGTGAGCCTTGAGCGCCAGTGTTTGTATTTTTTGGTAAATATTCGGTGAAACTTTCGCGGGGCATTCGTGCTTTGATCCCCCGGCAACATATTTTGAATCATAATCGTAGAAGGCGTGACCGGTCGGGATGATCTCGCAGACGCCGAGCGCGACATCGCCCATGACGGCGCAGGTCAGCTCCCGTCCATGGACGTAGCGCTCGACCATCACCGTATCGCCGTAGCGCCACTCCGAAGACGAGATCACCTGTGGCGGATGCGACTGGTCTTCCTTGACGATGACCACGCCGAAGCTTGAGCCTTCCGCCACCGGCTTGACCACGTAGGGCGGCTTCATCGGATGCTGGTTGCCGATCGCGAAACGATCGAGAACGCGGGATTCAGCAATCGGAATGCCGGCAGCCTTGGCAACCTTCTTCGACTGCTCCTTGTTCATGGCAAGCGCCGACGCCAGCACGCCGGAATGGGTATAGGGAATGCCGAGATATTCGAGGATGCCCTGGATCGTGCCGTCCTCACCGAAGGGGCCATGAAGCGCGTTGAACGCAACATCCGGCCCGAGCTCGGCAAGCACCGCACCGACATCGCGGCCGACATCGACCCGGGTGACCTGATAACCCACCTGCTCGAGCGCATCGGCACAGGCATTTCCAGACGACAGGGATACAGGCCGCTCGGACGAAAACCCGCCCATCAGGACAGCGACATGCTTCGACTTCATCCCCGACAATCCCCTCTCAACTCCGAACACAACGCCTTGTTTCCAAAGACCGAATCACACCTGTCCGGAAGTTGACCCTCCGGATGAAAACGCGGTTTACGCGTCACGCGACTCAAATCAGGAAACGCTTTAGGTCAGAGAATCAGAGACTTGATTCCGTGGCAAGTGCCGATTGAAAGTCATTGCGATTTCGTGACCTCGGGCGAATCCCGAGAACACTTGGATGGCAGCGGCGGAAGGCGAAAATCGGGCAGTAAAAAGCCCTCGATGCACGGCGCAGCGAGGGCTGAAATGATCGTCGTGGCCGGCCCCTGGACCTGCTCCTCTAGAGCATTTGCCCAAGAAACTCCTGCACTTCGCGGCCGGACTTGAACTGACCGATGCGCTTGATTTCCCAGTGCAGGCGGATGCCCGCATTCTCGAGCACGCGGCTGCGCACCGTCTCGCCAAGATATTCGAGGTCGTAACCGGTCGCATTGCCCGTATTGATCATGAAGTTGCAGTGCATCGGCGACATCTGCGCGCCGCCGATCATCAGGCCGCGGCAGCCGGCATTGTCGATTTCCTTCCAGGCCGAGGTACCCTCGGGATTCTTGAAGGTCGAGCCGCCGGTCTTTTCGCGGATCGGCTGCACCGTCTCGCGATGATGCTGGACCGCGTCCATGGCCGCCTTGATGGCGTCCTTGTCTTCCGCATACCCCTCGAAGGTCGCCGAAGTGAAGATCAGGTCGGCAGCCGCAGACGAGTGGCGATAGCTGTAGCCCATGTCGGCATTGGACAGCACATGCAGGTTGCCCTGGCGGTCGAGTGCGCGCACGTCGACGACCCGCTCCCGCGTCTCGACGCCGTTGGCGCCCGCGTTCATGCGCAAGGCGCCGCCGATGGCACCGGGGATGCCGTGGTAGAAATGGAAGCCGCCAATGCCGTTGTCATGCGCAAGGGCTGCGACGCGCTTGTCGGGCGTTGCCGTCCCTGCCCTGATTCCGGTCGGCGAGATCGCCTCGGCCTCGCCGAACCCCTTGGCCGAAAGCCGTACGACGAAACCGGGAATGCCGCCTTCGCGCACCAGAAGGTTGGAGCCGATGCCGACGACCATCACCGGAATCTCTTCCGGCACCGCCTTCAGGAAGGCGGCAAGATCTTCCTCGTCGGCCGGCTGGAACAGCGCCTGGGCCAGGCCGCCGGCGCGAAACCAGGTGATCTTTTCCATTTCGGCGCTGGGCGTGATGCGTCCGCGCAACCCGGAAAGGCGATCGCCAAGCTTTTCGATCAGCGCTTCGCCACCCGTCACGACCCGCCTCCGGCGAGTTCGTTCGGCAGTGCATAGGCCCATTGCGTGATGTTGCCGGCGCCGAGATAGACGACGAAATCGCCCGGCTTGGCCAGTTCGCGCACGACAGGCGCCACGGCAGCGGCGCCTTCGATATGACGGGCGTCGCGATGGCCGCCGGCGCGGATGCGCGCGGTCAGCGTCTCGGAATTGACGCCCTCGATAGGATCTTCCCCGGCCGCATAGACAGGTGCGACCATCACGGTGTCGGCGTCGTTGAAGCAGGCCGAGAAATCGTCGAACAGGTCGCGCAGGCGGGTGAAGCGGTGCGGTTGGGCAATGGCGATGACGCGGCCCTTGGTAGCTTCGCGCGCCGCGCTGAGCACGGCCTTGATCTCGACCGGATGGTGGCCGTAGTCGTCGAACACCTCGACGCCGTTCCAGGTGCCGGTATGGGTGAAGCGGCGCTTGACGCCACCGAAGGACGACAGCCCGCTCTTCACTGCCTCGGCGGAGATTCCCAGTTCGGTAGCGACCGCGATGGCAGCCGTGGCGTTGGAGACGTTGTGGCGCCCCGGCATCGGCAGGCGCAGGCCCTCGATGGTGGTCGACGACGCCGACTTGCGGTTGCGGATGACCACGTCGAAGACCGACACCGCGCCGTCCATGTGGTGATTGGTGAAGCGCACGTCGGCCTGGGCGTTTTCGCCATAGGTGATGACGCGGCGGTCCTCGATATGGCTGACCAGCGCCTGCACTTCAGGATGATCGGTGCACATCACGCCAAAGCCGTAGAACGGCACGTTCTCGACGAACTGGCGGAACGCCTCGCGCACCTTGTCGAAGGTGCCGTAGTGGTCAAGATGCTCGGGATCGATGTTGGTGACGACGGCGACGTCAGCCGGCAGCTTGAGGAAGGTGCCGTCGCTCTCGTCGGCTTCGACAACCATCCACTCGCCCTCGCCCATGCGGGCGTTGGTGCCATAGGCATTGATGATGCCGCCATTGATGACCGTCGGGTCGAGCCCGCCGGCGTCGAGCAGCGTCGCCACCATCGACGTGGTGGTGGTCTTGCCGTGCGTGCCGCCGATGGCGACCGCATTGCGGAAGCGCATCAGTTCGGCCAGCATCTCGGCGCGCCGCACGACAGGCAACAGCTTCTCGCGCGCCGCCATCAGTTCCGGATTGGTTTTCTTGATCGCCGTCGAAACGACAATCACCTCGGCGTCGCCAAGGTTCTCGGCCTTATGACCGACGAAGCATTCGATGCCCTTTTCGCGCAGGCGCTGCACGTTGGCGCTCTCGGACTGGTCCGAGCCCTGCACCTTGTAGCCGAGATTGTGCAGCACCTCGGCGATGCCGCTCATGCCGATGCCGCCAATGCCGATGAAATGCACGAGGCCGATCGTCTGCGGCATCTTCATGGCCGCACTCCCTTCCTGAATTCCGCAACGGGTATTTTCGACGCAATAGCCTCTGCGAGGTCGGCGAGCAACCGTGTGGCGTCTGCTTTGCCGACTGACTTTGCGGCAGTTGCCATGGCGGCCATGCGCGCGGGGTCGTCCATGGCGCCCCCAATGAGCCCGGCGATCCGCTCGATGGAAAGCGTCGACTGCGGGTGAACTTCGCCGCCGCCGGCCGCCGCCAGGCGCGCCGCGTTTGCGGCCTGGTCGTGGTCGAGCGCATGCGGGTACGGCACCAGAAGTGCCGGACGGCCGATGACCGCGATCTCCGAGACAGTCGATGCTCCCGAGCGCGACATCACCAGATGGGCAGCGGCCATGCGCTGCGCCATGTCGTTGAAGAATGGCGACACGTCGGCCGCGATGCCGAGCCTGGCATAGGCCGCCTTGACCTTGTCGGCATCCTCGACGCGGGCCTGCTGGGTGATGCGCAGGCGCTTGCGCAGCACTTCGGGCAGCAGGGCTATGGCGCCGGGCACCGCATCGGAGAAGAACTGCGCGCCCTGGCTGCCGCCGAAGACCAGAAGATTGAACTGGTCCGAGCCGCCGGACGCAACATAAGGGGTCTTCGACGCTTCGATCACGGCTGGCCGCACCGGATTGCCGGTAACGACGATCTTGGCGCTGTTGGCGCCGGAGTTCTCCGGCAGGAAGCCGCCCGCGATCGCATCGACCCTGTTCGCCAGCGCCTTGTTGGCGCGGCCCATCACGGCGTTCTGTTCGTGCACCATGGCCGGCACGCCGCGGCGGGTCGCGGCATAGAGCGGCGGCAGCGTCGGATAGCCGCCGAAGCCGATGACCACGGAAGGCTTGATCTTGGCGATCACCTGCGAGGCCTGGCGCACGCCGCGCCAGATGCTCCAGAACGCCCTCATCAGCGCAATCGGGTTCTTCGAGCCGATCGTCGACGAGGAAATCGGATGAATGGCTGTGGCCGGAAACTTGCCGGCGAAACGTTCGGCGCGGTCGTCGGTGGCAAGATGCACCTGCCAGCCGCGCGCCGTCAGTTCATGCGCCAGCGCCTCGGCCGGAAAGAGATGGCCGCCGGTACCCCCGGCGGCAAGCATGACAGTCCCCTTGGCCATGTTATTCCGCCGGCACTGCGTGCCGCGGCATGGCGGAGAATCCGGTCGGCCTGAGCTTCTCGGGCTTCTTGCGGGTCAGAGCCAGCACCATGCCCATGGAGATGGCGATGGCGATAAGCGACGAGCCGCCATACGAGATGAACGGCAGCGTCATGCCCTTGGCCGGCATCAGCTGCAGGTTCACGCTCATGTTGATGATCGACTGGAAGCCGAACACCACGACAAGACCGGCAACCGCGTAGCGGGTGAAGTCGTCATGTTCCTTCAGTGCGGTACGCAGGCCGCGCAGCACGATGAAGGCGAAGATCGACATGATGATCAGGAGCAGCACGATGCCGAACTCCTCGCCCGCCACCGAGAAGACGAAGTCGGCGTGGCTGTCGGGGATGACCCGCTTGACCATGCCCTCGCCCGGTCCGACGCCGAACCAGCCGCCGCTGATGATCGCTTCGCGGCCCATGTCGACCTGGAACGTGTCGCCCTCGCCGGTGAGGAAGCGATCGATACGGCCCGCCACGTGCGGGAACACAGTGTAGGCAGCAAAGCCGCCGCCGAGGCCGACGGCACCAAGGGTGATGATCCAGAACCACGACATGCCGGCCATGAAGAACATCACGCCCCAGGTACCGAGAACGAGGATCGTCTGGCCGAAGTCCGGCTGCGCCATCAACAGCGCCAGGACCACGCCGAGCAGGATCATCGCAAACAGATTGCCGGGGATGTCTGGATGGCGCTCGTGCTGGGCGAGCAGCCAGGCAGAGATGACGACAAAGGCCGGCTTGAGGAATTCCGACGGCTGGATCGAGAGGCCGGCCAGCGAGAGCCAGCGTCGGGCACCCTTGACCTCGACGCCGACGAACAGCACCGCAACCATCATCACCAGCATGATGCAGAGCATGACCAGCGCCACGCGCCTGATCTGCCGGGTATCGAGGAACGACACCGCGATCATCACTGCCAGCGCCGGGATCGTGAAGATGATCTGGCGCGTGGCGAAGTGGAAGCTGCCGAGCCCGATGCGTTCGGCGACAGCCGGGCTTGCGGCGAATGAAAGCACGATGCCCAGTCCCATCAGCGACAGGAATGCCGCGAGGAACCATCGATCGACCGTCCACCACCACAGGGCGACGGGACTTCTGTCGAGACGGCTGGCCATTATCTTGCCCCTCCGATAGCGCTCACGCCATCAATAGCATTCACAGCTTGCCTGAAGGCTTCGCCGCGAATCTCGAAGTTCTTGAACTGGTCGAAGCTGGCGCAGGCCGGCGACAGCAGCACCACCGCCTCGCTCGAGTCGTCCCTAGCTGCATCCTCGGCCGCATGTTCGACGGCTGCGGCCAGCGTGCCCGAAATCTCGTAAGGCACAGCCTCGCCCAGCGTCGCGGAGAATGCCGGAGCAGCCTCGCCGATCAGATAGGCCCGGGCGATGCGCGGAAACAGGCTGCGCAGCGGCTCGATGCCGCCTTCCTTGGGCAGGCCGCCGGCGATCCAGTAGATGCGCGGGAAGCTCGACAGCGCAGGTGCGGCGGCGTCCGCATTGGTCGCCTTGGAATCGTTGACGAACAGCACATGGCCCTTGCGTGCGACCTGCTCCATGCGATGGGCAAGGCCGGGGAAGGATTCGAGGCCCGCCTGGATCTCACCGAGATCGAGCCCGACCTTGAGGCAGGCCACTACAGCAGCAAGTGCATTCTGGGCGTTGTGCTGGCCACGCAGCGAGCCGATGCCTTCCAGGAAGGCGATGCGGCTGTAGCGGCCGTCGGCCGCCTCCATCAGATCGGTACCATCGGCGAAATAGCCATCGGTCAGCGGCAGCCGCTTGGAGATGCGCACGACGTTCTTGCCGGCCCGCTCGAGCCGGTCGGCGATCTGGGCGCAATAGACGTCGTCGACGCCGATGATAGCGGTATCGCTGCCGGCCACCAGCCGCTCCTTGATCGAGGCGTAGTGCTGCATCGTGCCATGACGGTCGAGATGATCCGGCGTCAGGTTGAGCAGGACGCCCGCCGTCGGGTTGATCGAAGGCGCAAGGTCGATCTGGTACGACGAGCACTCGACGACGTAGTGACGATCCGGCTGCGGCGGATCGAGCGTCATGACGGCGCGGCCTATGTTGCCGCCCATCTGCGTGTCGCGTCCGGCCGACTGCAGGATATGCGCCGTCAGCGCTGTCGTCGTCGACTTGCCGTTGGTACCGGTGATGGCGATGAAGGGCGCAGCCGATGCCGTAGCGATGCGCTCGCGGGCGAACAGTTCGATGTCGCCGATCACCTCGACGCCGGCGCCGCGCGCCAGTTCCACCGTCCAGTGCGGCTTGGGATGCGTCAGCGGCACGCCCGGCGACAGCACGAAGGACGATATGCCTGCCCACTCGGCGCCGCGCAGATCGCCCGTGGCGATGCCTTCTGCAGCGGCCTTTGCCACGCTTTCGGGATTGTCGTCCCAGGCCAGCACCTCTGCCCCGCCTTCCGCCAGCGCGCGCGCAGTGGCGATCCCCGAGCCGCCGAGGCCGAAGAGCGCTACTCGCTTTCCCTGAAATGAGGTGGCGGGGATCATGATGGCCTCAGCGCAGCTTGAGGGTGGAAAGACCGATCAGCGCCAGGATGACGGCGATGATCCAGAAGCGGATGACGACCTGACTTTCGGTCCAGCCAAGTTTTTCGAAGTGATGGTGGATCGGGGCCATCAGGAACACCCGCTTGCCGGTCATCTTGAAGAAGCCGACCTGGATGATGACCGACAGCGCCTCCATGACGAACAGGCCGCCGACGATCGCCATGACGATCTCGTGCTTGGTGGCGACCGCGACCGTACCGATCAGGCCGCCGAGTGCCAGCGAACCGGTGTCGCCCATGAAGATGGCCGCCGGCGGCGCGTTGAACCAGAGGAAGCCGAGGCCAGCACCAATGACAGCACCCAGGATGACGGCGAGTTCGCCGGTGCCTGGCACGAAATGGATCTGCAGGTATTCAGCGAAGACCGCGTTGCCCGAGAGATAGGCGATGACGCCGAACGAGGCCGCGGCGATCATGATCGGAACGATGGCGAGGCCGTCGAGACCGTCTGTCAGGTTCACCGCATTGCCCGCGCCAACGATGACGAAGCAGGCGAACGGGATGAAGAACCAGCCGAGGTTGAGCAGGAAGTCCTTGATGAACGGGAAGGTCAGCGACGACGAGAACGGCGCCTGGCCGTTGTGCATGATGATCCATGCGGCGATGGCGGCAATGACGAACTCGATGCCGAGACGCGCCTTGCCGGATAGGCCCAGATGCGACTGCTTGGTTACCTTGAGATAGTCGTCATAGAAGCCGATGGCGCCGAAGCCGAGCGTGACGAACAGCACCACCCAGACATAGACGGAGGTGATATTGGCCCAAAGCAGCGTCGAGCCGATGATACCGCACAGGATCATCAGGCCGCCCATGGTCGGCGTGCCGGCCTTCTTGAAGTGCGTCTGCGGGCCGTCGGCGCGGATCGGCTGGCCCTTGCCCTGCCTCAGGCGCAGGGCGTTGATGATCGCCGGGCCGAAGATGAAGACGATCAGCGCCGAGGTGATCAGCGCGCCGCCGGTGCGGAAGGTGATGTAGCGGAAGACGTTGAAAAACGACACCTTGTCCGCAAAGTCGACAAGCAAAGTTAGCATGCGTATCCGTCCCCCGAGACCCCGTCAGGTCGCTGTGGTGTTGCCGGCATGCGCCGGGAATGTCTTGACGAGCGCGTCGACGAGCCTGGAAAAACCAATGCCCTTCGACGACTTGATCATGACGGCGTCGCCGGGCTGAAGCGTCTGCAAAAGGACAGCCTTCAACTCTTCGACACCGGTGCGATATTCCGCCCTGAACCCCTCGGGCAGCGTATCGGCAAGCGCCTTCATTTCGGGTCCCGCCATCAGCACCATGTCGGTCCTCGTCGAGCCGATCAGCTCGGCGAGCCCGGCATGCAGCTTGGCCGAATGGCTGCCGAGCTCAAGCATGTCGCCGAGCACGGCGATCCGCCGGCCGGCACCATGGATCGGCGTTGCATCGAGCAATTCGATCGCCGCCTTCATCGAGGCCGGATTGGCGTTGTAGCTCTCGTCGATCAGGGTGATCGGGCCGTTGGGCAGGAGCAGGACATGGCGCTGGCCGCGGCCGCTCTCGGCCGACATCGAGGCAAGTTCCGTAGCGACAGTCGGCACGTCAGCGCCGCAGAGATGGGCGGCACCAAGCACGGCGAGCGCGTTCTGCACGATGTGTCGGCCCGGCGCGCCGATGCGAGCGGGCACGTCGCGGCCGCCGATGCGCGCCACGATCATCGAATGGTCGGCCTCGAGCGTGCATTTCAGCAGCCGGAAGTTGGCGCGGGCGTTTTCGCCATAGCTCATCACGTTGTCGATGCCGGCGGCGCGGGCGAATTTCTCCAGCAGCTTGAAGCGGCCGTCGTCGCGGTTGAGCAGCACCGCCCCACCCGGCTCGACGCCTTCGAAGATTTCGGCCTTGGCCTTGGCGATCTCGTCGAGATTGCGGAAGAAACCGAGATGGGCGGCGGCAATCAGCGTCACGACGGCGATATGAGGCCGGACCATGCGCACGAGAGGGCTGATCTCGCCCGGATGGTTCATGCCGATCTCGAAGACCGCATAGTCGCAATCCTCCGGCATCCGCGCCAGCGTCAGTGGCACGCCCCAATGGTTGTTGAAGGAAGCAGCCGAAGCATGCACCTTGCCGACCGACGAGAGTGCGTGGCGCAGCGCTTCCTTGGTCGAGGTCTTTCCGACCGAGCCGGTGACGGCGATGATGCGCGCCCGCGAGCGGGTCCGCGCCGCAATGCCAACCTTTACAAGGGCTGCGAGCACATCGGGCACGACGATCATCGGCGCGCTCAGACGCCCGAGCGCCGGCAGCTTGCCTTCGGCAACTACAAGCAGGCCAGCGCCTGCTTTGATGGCGGCGGTGGCGAAGTCGTGGCCATCCATCGTATCGCCTTTGATGGCGAAGAAGGCTTCGCCAGGCTTCAGGCTGCGGCTGTCTATGGATATGCCCGATATGCCTTCAGGCATCTGGCCGAAGGGACGGCCGCCTGTCGCCTCGACAAGTGCCTCGGAAGTCCACAGCAGGCTCATGCCGAACTCCGGGCGAGCGCGTTGCGCACTTCCTCATGATCGGAGAAATGCAGCGTTTCCGCGCCGATCGTCTGACCTTCCTCGTGGCCCTTGCCGGCAACGATCAGCGTGTCGCCTGCATGGAGCATGCTCACCGCCTCGTGGATGGCCTGCCTGCGGTCGCCGATCTCGATGGCGCCCGGTGCCGCCGCCATGATTGCGGCGCGGATGGTTTCGGGCACTTCCGAGCGCGGGTTGTCGTCGGTGACGATGGTGACGTCGGCCAGTCGCGTGGCGATTTCGCCCATGATCGGACGTTTGCCGCGGTCGCGGTCGCCGCCGCAGCCGAAAACGACGATGACACGGCCTGTCGTGAACGGCCGAACCGCCGCCAGGACATTTTCCAGTGCATCTGGCTTGTGGGCGTAGTCGACGTAGACGGGCGCACCGGCAGCCGTCGTGCCGACCAGATCGAGGCGGCCTGGCGCGCCTTCAAGATATTCCAGTGCCCCGAGCGCCTTGGCGACATCGGTTCCGGTGGCAATCGCAAGACCGGCGGCTACAAGCGAATTGGCGACCTGGAAATCGCCGGCCAGCGGCAGGTCGATCTCGTAGATGACGCCATCGCATTCGATCTCGGCGCGCTGCCGGTGGCGTTCGTGTTCGACCCGCTTGAGGCTGAGGAAATCGCCATGGCGGCCGACGGTAAGTACCTTGAGGCCGGCAGCACGCGCCGCAGCGATGGTCGGCTGTGACCACGGATCGTCGGCGAAGACGACCGCCGGAGCGCCCTTCGGCAGCAGCGCATCGAACAGGCGCAGCTTGGCGCGGTGATACTCCTCGACCGTCGGATGGTAGTCCATGTGGTCGCGGCCGAGATTGGTGAAACCGCCGGCGGCCAGCCGCACGCCGTCGAGGCGGCGCTGGTCGAGACCATGGCTCGACGCTTCCATCGAGGCATGAGTCACGCCGGCGTCCGCGAGTTCGGCAAGCAGCTTGTGCAACGCGACCGGGTCCGGAGTAGTCAGCTGTCCGTATTCGTTGCGGCCGGGCGCCACCACACCTGTCGTGCCGATGCTTGCGGCGGCATAGCCGGCATGCGTCCAGATCTGTCGCGCGAACGCTGCCACCGAAGTCTTGCCGCTGGTGCCTGTCACCGCAACCATGGTTTCTGGCTGGCGGCCGTAGAATTTGGCGGCAGCCAGCGCCAATGCCTGGCGCGGATCATCGACAGATATCACTGGCACGCCGGCCGAGCCGAGCTGGGCCCCCTTGGCAGCGATGACGGCAACGGCGCCGCGCCTTGCGGCATCGCCGGCATAGGCGGCCCCGTCGGCCTTGCTTCCGGAGACGGCAAAAAACAGCGTTCCTGGCGTCACCTGCCGCGAATCCGACGAAACTCCACTCACCTCGACATCTCTGGGCAGAACCCCATCGACGGGCAGGATACCGGCAAGGTCAATCAGTTTCATCGAGTTCCGTTCGCTACATACAAAGCGGCGCGCCGCCGGCGCGCCTGCAGAATCAGGGATAAGAAGCCAGAGTTGCACCACCTTCTTGGCCGAATTCTGGCTTGACGCCAAGCAGAGGCGCCGAACGCCGGATAATATTGGCCACCATCGGTGCAGCGGTGAAGCCTGCCGTGGCTGAACGGGTTGACCCCTCCATCTTCGGCTCGTCGATGATCGTCAGCACCAGATATTGCGGATCGTCCATCGGAAAGGCGGCGATAAAGGCGTTGAAGTTCTTTTCCTTCGAGTAGCGCCCGTTGACGACCTTTTCAGCCGTACCGGTCTTGCCGCCAACTCGATAGCCGGGAACCGTGCCGCGCTTGCCGGAACCACCCGGCGCCGTCGCGTTCAGATTGTACAGATAGCGCATCTCTTCGCTGGTCTTTTCGCTTACCACCTGCCTTGAAACAGCCATTGCCTCTTCCAAGGTTCGTGGCAGGAAGGTCGGCGTCATGTAACGGCCGCCATTCATCAGCGCCACCGTGCCGGCCGCAGTCTGCAACGGCGTCGTCGAAAAGCCGTGACCGAACGCAGCGGTGATCGAATGCACCTTCTTCCAGACCTTCGGCTCGGTCGGACGAGCCGTTTCGGGAAGTTCAGTCTGCAGGCGGTCGAGCAGGCCCAGGCGCTTGAGGAATTCGCGGTGCCCTTCGATGCCGACGACGTCGGCCTCCTTGGCCGAGCCGATATTGGACGAATAGATGAACACCTCCGGCACAGTCAGCACCCGGCCCTTGCCGTGGAAGTCTCGGATGGTTTGGCGTCCGATGGTGATCGGACGGCTGGCGTCGACGGTGCTGTTGAGCGTCATCTTGCCCGAATCGAGCGCCATTGACGTGGTGAAGCTCTTGATCGTCGAGCCCATTTCGAACAGGCCCGCCGACATGCGGTTCAGGCGGTCCTTGTCCTGGGCGTTGAACGGGTTGTTGGGATCGAAATCGGGAACCGAGCCCATGGCCAGCACTTCGCCGGTCTTGACGTTGATTACGACAGCACCTGCAGCGATGGCACGATACTTTTCGAGCGCGGTGACCAGTTCGTCCCGAACGATGTGCTGGACGCGCAGGTCGATCGACAGCTTGACCGGCTTGAGGTCCTTGGCGATCGCCAGCCCGGAGGCCTGCAGATCGGCGAGCCCCTGGTCGTCGATGTATTTTTCGAGACCGGAAATACCCTTGTTGTCGATGTTGGTCAGGCCAATGATGTGCGAGGTCGTCTCGCCGCCGGGATAGAAGCGCCGCTTTTCGGTGCGGAAGGCGATGCCGGGAATGCCGAGTTGCATGATCTCGGCCTGCTGCTTGGGCGTCAGCTGCCGCTTCAGCCAGACGAAGCCTGTGCCGCTTTTGAGCTTGAGGTAGGTCTGCTCGACCTCGAGGTCGGGCAGCACGGTCGACAGCTTCTCGATCGCCTCGTCGGCGTCGACGATGCGGCGCGGTTCGGCGAACAGCGAGGCGGTCTTGATGTCGGTCGCCAGGACCTCGCCATTGCGGTCGACGATGTCGGGGCGCGATGCGGTCACGCGGCTTTCGGGTCCGTTCGACGTCTCGGGGTCCTGCATGGCGAGATAGACGAGACGGCCGCCGATCGTCGCATAGATACCGAAGAACACGGCCATGGTCATGACGACGCGGTTGCGCGTGCGTCCGCCGGTGGCTTTCCGCGCGCTGTCGACGACGATGGAGCTGTCGCCCGCGCTGCGCTTCTTGCCGAACAATCCGATCATTGGGCGATCCCTCCGGTCGTGGTTTGGTCCGGCGCAATTTCGGCAACCCCGCCAAAACGCTCGCTCGTGATGTCTTCGATGGTCAGCGGGCGCACCGGCAGATCCTTGAGACTGACGATCTGGCGGGCATCCACGGACTGAAGCTTGAGTTCCGACTCATAGGTCTGGGCCAGTTTCTGCAGCCGCGACGGCTGGGTGAGCAGGCTCCAGTCGGCCTTGAGCAGGTCGGTAGTGTCTTCCTCGAAGCGGATTTGCGCCTGGATCTTGCGGACGGCATCGAGCTGGTTCTCGGCCTCGTGCTTGGTCTGGTAAGTGAAGGCGGCAGCGCCGACCATTGCGGCGATCAGCACGATGTCACTGGTGCGGAACATGGGCTCACCTTTCTCCCGACTGGCTGACGTCGGGAAGCTTCGGAAGTCCGAAAATGGAAAAGTCTTCGCCGCGTGGCGCAACGCTCGTGCGGACCGCGGCACGCAGCTTGGCCGACCGCGAACGTGGGTTGATCGCGGTCTCGGCGTCGCCTGGCCCGACCGCATTGCCCGCCTTGGTGAAGGTCGTCGCAATCACTTCGAGTTCCGGCATGTAGCGCGAACGCGACGGCGCGCTGGAGCGATCGGCGATGAAGCGCTTGACGATCCGGTCTTCGAGCGAATGGAAGGTGACGACCACGAGGCGTCCGCCGGGCTTCAGCGCACGCTCGGCGGCAAACAGCGCCCGCGCCAGTTCGCCGAGTTCGTCGTTGACGTAAATGCGCAGCGCCTGGAACACGCGCGTCGCCGGGTGGATCTTGTCCTTGGGGGCGCGGCCGATATGCGTTTCGATCGCATCCGCCAGGTCGAGCGTGCGCTCGAACGGCCGCTTTTCCCTGCGGTTTTCGATCATGCGGGCGATGCGCCCGGCGTGCCGCTCCTCGCCGAGGAAACCGAAGATGCGCGCAAGATCACCGGCCTTGAAGCGATTGACGACATCGGCGGCACTCGCACCCGCCTGGGCCATGCGCATATCGAGCGGGCCGTCGGCGCGGAACGAGAAGCCGCGCTGTGCCTGGTCGAGTTGCATCGACGAAACGCCGATGTCGAGCACCACGCCATCGACCAGTTCGACATGTTCATCGAGGCTGGAGAACGGCGCCTGCACCAGGCGCAGCTTGCCGCCCGATTGCGCCTCCAGATCACGGCCGGCAGCGATGGCATCGGGATCGCGGTCGATCGCCACGACGGAAGCACCGGTCGCCAGGATGGCCTTGGTATAGCCGCCGGCGCCGAACGTGCCGTCGATGACGACTTCGCCCGGCTGCGGCTTGAGCGCGGCCAGGACCTCGGCGAGGAGCACCGGAATGTGGCGGGCCGGTCCGCCGACAGCATGTTGGTCATCGCCGTGACCCGCCATCATTCCGGTCGCTCCCCAGGCTTCGTCGCCTGCCGAAGCTTCAAGAGCCGGGCGCGAACATCCGCGCCATGGCTGCGCAGCCGCTCCGGCTCCCACATTTGAAAAAACTGCCCACGCCCGACAAAGGCCACGTCGGTGGTGATCCCCGTATGCTCGCGCAGGAAATCCGAGACCGAAATGCGCCCGTCCTGGTCGAGTTTCAGGAACGTGCTGTCGCCATGGATGAAAAAGGACATGTCGTCCGCCGTCTGCAGGAACGGATCTTCTTGTGCGATGCGCTGCTCGTAACGGTCGAGCAGGTCGAGCCCGCCGACATCGAGTGCCGGAACGTCGAGCGCCCTCAACGCATATAGCTCGGCGTATCCGCGCTTCTGCAATACGGCACGGAAATGCGCCGGAACGGAGACCCGTCCCTTCGCATCGATCCTGTTCACCGCATTTGACAGAAACCGATCCATCGTATGATCCGACCGCTTCCGCGGCCGCGCCCCTCGTCGTCATGTCGCCCGCGCCCCAATGGCGCGGCCCAACCGCAAATCCAGACTGTCTCCGTTGATCGACAATGCATCGCCATCCGCAGCCGCCGCGACTGCCGGATCGGCGAACGCCTCACCCTCTACTGGAACGAAATCATGGTTACCGATTTGGGATAACATGGGGTGATATGGGCGTCAACGGGAACAGGGTGCACTTCAATGCCTTGACGGACCTTTCGAGCCCTCTCATGGCATCCCGATTTTTATGATCCCTTAAGGCTAACGAAGGGTTACGAGCGGCTGGCACAAGACGAGTTCCCTTGCCCGCTCGCGCCACTGCCCTTAGCGTCGGATGCCACCTTCACCGAGAGCCCGCAAACCATGACGAATGCATCGAGTTCCCGCGCAGCAAAGCTAGCCCACCTGCGCCGCGCCAGGCTCTCCGTCGGCGACCCCATTCCCCTGCCCTTGACCATGGCGGCAATCTTCCACGCTCCCGGCGACGCCACCGGCTTCAACCAGTACGGTCGCTTCAGCAATCCGACCTGGGACGCGGTCGAAGAAATGCTCGGGCATCTCGAGGACGCGCCCTGCGTGGCGTTCCCATCGGGAATGGGGGCGATCTCGGCGGTGTTTTTCGCCTTGCTCAAGTCAGGCGACCGCATTCTGCTGCCGTCGGACGGTTATCACACTACCCGGATCCTGGCGGACCGCTTCCTCGGTGCCTTTGGCGTTGCCTGCGACGTCAGGCCGACATCGTCATTCCTCGACGGTGGTTTCGACGGCTATCGGCTGGTCTTTGTGGAAAGCCCTTCCAACCCGGCACTCGACATCTGTGATATCGCCGCGGTGGCGGCTGCGGTCCACAAGGCTGGCGGCCAGTTGGTGGTCGACAATACCACCATGACGCCCTTCGGCCAGCGGCCGCTCGACCTCGGCGCCGACATCGTCGTCGCCGCCGACACCAAGGCGCCCAACGGTCATTCGGACGTGCTGTTCGGCCACGTCGCCAGCCGCAACGCCGAAATCGTCACCGCCGTCGCCGAGTGGCGGCAGAATGCCGGCGGCATTCCGGGCCCGTTCGAAGCCTGGCTGGTCCATCGCGGCCTGGAGACGCTCGAATTGCGCTTCGACCGCATGTGTTCGTCGGCGGAAGTCATCGCGCAGAGGCTGAAGCAACATTCGGCTGTCAGCGGCCTCCGATACCCGGGCCTGGCCGACGACCCGTCCCACAATCTGGCGCGCGCCCAGATGGAGCGCTTCGGCTTCCTGATCAGCTTCGACCTCGGTTCGGAAGAAAGGGCCGAGGATTTCATCAACGGCTGCGAACTGATTCATGCGGCGACATCATTCGGCGGCGTCCACACGGTCGCCGAACGCAGGCTCCGCCGCGGCGATGCGGTCACGCCGGGCTTCGTCAGGCTTTCAGTCGGCTGCGAGCCGGTCGAGGAATTGTGGGCTGCGATCGAGGCGTCGCTGGACAGGATCGGCGGCTGAACACCTACGAAGCCGTCCGCCTGATGCGCACGGGTTGGCCTCAACCACCTGCTTGGCCAAGCCGCTTGCGCGCTTCGGCCTTTAGCTGATCCATGGTGTCGAACTGCCCCGGCCCGCTATCGATGCCTTCCTGGCAGTTCCTCGATGGTGTAGCCAAAGAGGTCGCGCCGTTCCTTCCAGAGCCGCAATGCGTCGCGGATGACTTCGCTGGCGGAGGCATATTCCCCGGCATCGACCGCGCCATCGACGGCGGCGGCAAGCTCGGGTGAGAGCGTGATGCTGCGTTTGTCGACATGGCCCATGGCTCTACTCCCGTTTGCGACAATGGCACGATCAAATCGTACCAGACTCAAAAACAGCAGCGGGGTTTGCCCTGGCGGGCAACATCGGCGCCCTTGACTCAAGACGCGCAAGCATCGCCGCAAGTCGCTGAAGTCATGGGGCTAAAAGGCAGCGCCAGCTGGCCTGTAAGCCGGGTTCTGTATGGCCCCCGCGCCTTGCGGCACGGGAACGTGGCGACCATTCTTCTTGGACGCATGTTGCCATGCGCCTCACGCAACCTACCCGGGCGGTGAGCCGGAAACAGCCCTGAGGGTCGCCCCTCGTACCGCCCCTATTCGGTTTTGCTCCCGGTGGGGTTTGCCGTGCCGCTCCTGTTGCCAGTCGCGCGGTGGGCTCTTACCCCACCCTTTCATCCTTACCGCGGAAAACCGCGGCGGTTTGCTTTCTGTGGCACTTTCCCTGGGGTCGCCCCCGCCGGCCATTAACCGGCACCGTGTATCCATGGAGCCCGGACTTTCCTCACCCGCGGCCTTTCGGCAATTGCGGGTGCGGCCGCCCGGCCAGCTGGCAAGGCGTATAGAATGGTTCGCACGGCAAAAGGCAAACAAAAACGTGCGCCGTCCCGGGAACCATCCCTGTCTTCGGGCCGTTAGCCGCCGATACGAGCCTGCACTTTTTTGCAATAGGCGGCAGAAATCGGGTTCATGCGCTTGGCGCCGTGGCCGGCGTTGTATTTGAGGATCGTGCCGCAGGTGGTGCCGCCCGAAAGCTCATGCGCCTTGGCCAGATATTTAAGACCGAACTTGATGTTGGTCTCGGGATTGAACAGGCCCTTCGCCGATCCCGAATAGCCCATCATCCGTGCCGTTGCCGGCTTGATCTGCATCAGGCCGATCTCGCCGGCCTTGCCACGCGCGTTCGGGCGATAGTTGCTCTCGACGCTGATGACGGCATGGGCAAGCGACACTGGGACGCCATAGGACGAGGCATAACGCGCGACGATTTCGCCGAACGGCGCATTCGACTTGGTTGCCCTGGCCGTCTTTCCGGCCTGTTCCTTGACGGTCTTGGCACCCTTGGCGCCGATCGATGCAGTCTTGAAATTGTCGATGGCAGCTTCTTTCTTGGAGCTGCAGCCGAAGAGATAGGGGCAATCGTCCGCCGCCTTGTTCATCTTGGCTTTTGTGGTGGTTTCGATGATCGCCTTTGAGGCCCTGACTGCTCCGTCCTGGGCGTGAGCGGCAAAAGAAGTCAGGCCGGCGGCTAACGCCACCGCAACAACGGTCAAATTCTTCATGTTATCCTTGTTCTCGAACAGGCCGCGCGACAGCCGAAAGCTGTCGTGCAGCATCCCTTCCTCGACGCCGGGGCCCTCTTCGGGGCATGGCAGGATTAGCCGGCGCCTTGCACGGAGATGCATGTGACGGGCGAACTGGCGGGAAAAATGGCCGGGCAAGTCACAAAGGGTGACAGGTTGTAATCTTTGCGAATCAGCTACCTAGGCTAGTCAAGGCTTCCTTCGAGGGACGAAAGCAGCCGCCGCAAGGTCGAAATTGTCGAGGCATCGGCCACCCCGTCAACACAGCTGGTGCGAAAATGTCGTTGAAAAGCTTGGACAGTTACCGCTGTCTGCGCATCGAAATGGCCGGTGATCTCGACACCGTAGCCATAGAGCGCCAGCATCGACTGCAGCTCCTCGACAGCGTTGCCGACCTCGCCAGGTTGCATTTCCCGGCGCCCATTGCGCGGCGAAGGTGCGACCCAATGACCTATGCCGGCCTCGTGCAGCGTGCGCCACGAAAACTTCTCACCCGGGTCAACCTTGCGCCCCAGCGCCACATCCGAATGCGCCAGCACACGTTCGGGCGGCACATTGTGGCGCTTGGCAATGCCCTGGCAGAGCGCGATAACCGCCTCCATCTGCCGCCGTGGAAAAGAACGATAGCCGAAGGCATGGCCGGGATTGACGATTTCGATGCCGATCGAACAGGAGTTGATGTCCGTCTGGCCACGCCAGGAGCTCTTGCCGGCATGCCAGGCCCGGTCGCTTTCGCGCACCATCTGCACGATGCGGCCGTCCTCGTGCACAAGGTAGTGCGACGACACCTCGCTCGCCGGATCGCACAGCCAGGCCTCGGCGCCCTCGCCGGTTTCCATGCCGGTGTAGTGCAGCACGATCATGTCGGGCTTCACACCCTCACGCCGCAGCCCGAAATTGGGCGATAGCCGGACCTCGGCATGCGGGTGGTCGGGTTGGAAACCGCTCATGCGTGCCGCAGCCCCCTTTCGATCATTTCGTAGGCCGCATTGATTGCGGCGATGCGCGTCGTGGCGATTCGGATGAACTCTTCCGGCAGGCCGCGTGCAATCAGCTTATCGGGATGGTTGTTGGCGACAAGCTTGCGATAGTGCTTGCGCACATCCTCGAACGATCTGCCGCGCTCGATGCCGAGCACCCGATACGGATCGGCCTCGCCGAGATCGAGATGGCGCGCCAGGATCGTCTGGTAGTGGGATTCCTCGATACGGAAGATCTCCGACACCCGATGCAGGAACGTGCTCTCGCGCTGATGCAGCATGCCATCCGACTTGGCGATGTGAAACAGCCCGTCGAGAATGTCCTCGAGCATGCCGCAGTTCGCATGGCCGGAGCCGCACAGCCGGGCCATGCGCTGGGCATAGAGCTCGTAGCCGGCAACATCCTGCTGGGCGAGGTCGTAGAGGCGAGCCACGTCGCGCGCATGCTCGGGCGGAACCGCAAAGATCTCGTAGAAGGCGCGAACCTCGTCCTGGGACACCACGCCATCGGCCTTGGCCATCTTGGCCGAAAGCGCGATCATCGCCACCGAAAAAGCGACGCGGCGGCGCAATTCGGCATCGCCTGAAAAGACGGTTCGGACAGCCTCCACGACATCGGCCACGCCGTTTGCCGCCGAGGCCGAGATACGCGCAATGAAGTCGCCGAGGCGGTCCCAAATCGACATGGCCGCTTCTTAGGATGAAACATTCGCAAATGCGAGATGCCATTGCGCTCGACGCATAACTTTGTCGGCACTGCATACCCTGGACCAAAACTCTGGACCAACGGAAAATCCACGACGAGAAAGCCCGCCCCCGCTAACGGTGCGCCATGGATGCGCGCAACACCACGCAGTCGACCCACAGGCCTTCCCGCGAGACCATCGGGCTCGCTCTGGGAACGCTTGGCGTCGTCATCTTCGGCGGCACCTTGCCGGCGACGCGCGTCGCGCTGACCACATTTACGCCCTGGTTCGTCACCCACGGACGCGCCGCGATGGCGTCCCTTGCCGCGGCCCTGCTGCTCTTCATCCTGCGCAAGCGCTTTCCGAAGAGCGATGCGCCGGCATTGTTCCTGGCCGGCCTGCTTCTGGTGTTCGGCTTCCCGATCTTCTCTTCGATCGCCATGCAGACGGTCCCCGCTTCGCATGGCGGGGTGGTGCTCGGCGTGTTGCCGCTGACCACCAGTATCTTCGCCGCGATCATCGGCGGCGAGCGGCCATCGGTGTTTTTCTGGATCTGCGGGGTCGCCGGCGCCGTCCTCGTCGTCACTTTCGCCATAAGCGACAGCGGCATGCAGCTTTCGACCGGCGACCTGTTCCTGTTCCTCGCAGCCCTGTCGGCCAGCCTGGGCTATGTCGTCTCCGGCAAGCTTTCGCGCCACATGCCGGGCTGGGAGGTCATCTGCTGGTCCTTGATCCTGACCGCCCCCATCTCCGTCCCCGCGGCGATCTGGAGCTGGCATCCTGAATTCACCCAGGCCACGTCGTCAGAGACCTTCGCGTTCTTCTATCTCAGTTTCGGCTCGATGTTTCTGGGGTTCTTTGCCTGGAATGTCGGCCTCGGCATGGGCGGCATCGCCCGGGTCAGCCAGGTCCAGTTGCTTCAGTCTTTCGTCACGCTGACCATATCGGCATTCCTGCTCGGCGAACATGTGGGCGCGCATACGGTGCTGTTCGCCCTCGGCGTCATCGCCATAGTCGCTCTCGGCAGGCGCGCGCGCGTCTCGCGCTGAGACCCAACGAAAAAGGCCGGAGCAGTTGCTCCGGCCTTTTCCTCCTCCCGCTCGCTTACTGTGCGGGGGCTGCCGGTTCGACCGGCTTGGGCTGCATCGTGTCGTGGTTCTGCATCTCACCGTCAGTGCCGGTCTCCGGCGTCGGCGTGATGCTCTGGGTGGTCGAGTTGTCGGTGGCCGGAGGGGTCGCCTCAGGCGTCGCGGGCGCCGGAGTGATCGGTGCCGGCTCCTCGGTGGCGGGCGGCTGCACGCTCTGCGTGGTCGTGTCGTCGGTGTCGCTACAGGCGGCAACGCCAAACAGTGCAATCGCAGCGACCGAACCAAGAATGAGCTTCTTCATGACAATCTCCTTTCGAAACGGCCCGTCAGGCGGGCGTCGGAGAGAAAAATGCATGGGCGTGGCGGCGGTTTCATAACGTTCGGAGTCCGGCTGTCACATTCCCAGGCAGCCCGGCAATGTCGCACAGGCGTCATTTGGGCGTCACCGCGCTGTCACGCCGGTGCGCTACCCGCTGCGGCCAACAACGAAGCGGGGAATCGCATTTCCATGACCAACGTTTCCGGAGAACTTGTCTTTCGTCGCGGCAAGAAAGTTGGAAAGGCGGTCTATCAGAACCGCCCGCTTTCCAAGGAAGGGCTTTCAGAGCGCCTCTTTGCGCTTCTGTTTTCCGGCCTGGTCTACCCCCAGATCTGGGAAGACCCCGAGGTCGACATCGAAGCGATGCAACTGGCCGAGGGCCACCGCATCGTCACCATAGCCTCAGGCGGCTGCAACATCCTCGCCTATCTCACCCGTTCGCCCGCGCGGATCGATGCCGTCGACCTGAACGCCGCCCACATCGCTCTCAACAAGATGAAGCTGGCCGCCGTCCGCCACCTGCCGTCGCAGGCCGACCTGTTCCGCTTCTTCGGCACTGCCGGCACCGAGCACAACTCGCATGCCTATGACCGCTTCATCGCCCCTCACCTCGACACCGCCACCCGCGGCTACTGGGAGCGCCGCAACTGGCGCGGCAAGCGGCGCATCGCAACCTTCGACAACAATTTCTACAAGACCGGTCTGCTTGGCCTGTTCATCGCCGCCGGCCACCGCGCGGCGAAGCTCTATGGCGTCGATCCGGCCGGTATCATGGCGACTGGCAACAGGGCAGAACAGCGCCGCTTCTTCGACGAATACCTGGCCCCGATCTTCGACCGCCGCGCCCTGCGCTGGATAACGTCGCGAAAGTCGTCGCTGTTCGGCCTCGGCATTCCGCCGGCGCAGTACGACTCCCTGCTGACCTCGGGCGACGGTTCGATGGCGGGCGTGCTCCGGGCTCGCCTCGAAAAGCTCGCCTGCGATTTCCCGCTCGAGAACAACTATTTCGCCTGGCAGGCCTTCGCCCGCCGCTATCCGGAGCCCGGCGAAGCCGCGCTGCCCGCCTATCTCGAGCAGGCCAACTATGCGACCATTCGGGACAACATCGATCGCGTGGCGATCCATCACGCCAATTTCACCGAACTGCTCGCCAGCAAGGATGCCGGTTCGGTCGATCGATACGTCCTGCTCGACGCCCAGGACTGGATGAGCGACGTTCAGCTCAACGCCCTGTGGTCCGAAATCACCCGCACCGCAGCCCCCGGCGCACGCGTCATCTTCCGCACCGCCGCCGAGCCGAGCCTGCTGCCCGGCCGCCTCTCGCCTGCTCTTCTCGACCAGTGGAGCTACGCGGACGAGATGTCGCGCGACTTCACCGCGCGCGACCGTTCGGCGATCTATGGCGGCTTCCACCTCTATGTGAACAAGCCCTGATGAGTGCGCCCGAGCTCTCGGCCAGCCATTCCGGCTTGATGGACCAGGTCTACCGGCATCAGCGTCATATCTACGACCTGACGCGCAAATATTACCTGCTCGGCCGCGACCGGATGATTTCGGAGCTGTCCCCGCCGACGGGCGGAACCGTGCTCGAACTCGGCTGCGGCACCGGGCGCAACCTGATCCTTGCCGCCCGGCGCTTTCCGAACGCCCATTTCTACGGCCTCGACATTTCCGCCGAGATGCTGGCAACCGCCAGGGCATCGATCGCCCGGGCCGGCCTTTCGGACCGCATATCGCTGGCGCAGGCGGATGCAACCTCGTTCGACGCCGCCGCCCTGTTCGGGCGCAGCGGCTTCGACCGGGTGTTCGTCTCCTACGCCCTGTCGATGATCCCCGGCTGGGAGCGCTCGGTTTCCGCTGCGCTCTCGGTGTCAGATGGCTCGCTCCACATCGTCGATTTCGGCCAGCAGGAAGGCCTGCCCGGCTGGTTCCGCAAGCTGCTTCGCGGCTGGCTTGGAAAATTCCATGTTTCGCCACGCGAGAGTCTGGCCAAGGAGATCGCACAGCAGGCCCAGGCTGCCGGCAAGAGCTTTCGCTTCACCTCGCTGTACCGAGGTTATGCCTGGCTCATCGTCGTGGGCGGACCGAAGCCTATTTGAGCGCCGCCACCAGCGCCGCCAGCATGGCCTGTGGCTTGTAGTGCAGCTTCGACGGCGTCAGCCCCATGCGCACCACCACCAGATTGGCCGATGGCACGATCGCCACCGTCTGCCCGTCATGGCCCTGCATCCAGAACGCATCCGCAGGCAGGTCGAAGCCGGCGTCGGAATCTTCGCCTTCGGGCGAGCCGCCTTCGGGGCCGCGCAGCCAGAGCTGGCCGCGGCCATATTCGCCGTTCGAGGCGGGAACCGCCTCCCGCATCCAGGCGACATAGCCTTCCGGCAGCACGCGCGTGCTGTTCCACACCCCTTCCTGCATCAGGAACTGGCCGAAGCGCGCCCAGTCATGCGCCGTGGCATAGAGATAGGACGAGCCGGCGAAAGTGCCGCGCGCATCGGCCTCCAGCACCGCACTTGTCATGCCGAGCGGCCCGAACAGCTTTTCGTGCGGCCAGGCAAGCGCCTTGGCGGGATCGCCGACCGCATCCTGCCACAGCCGCGACAAGAGCAGCGTCGTGCCGCTGGAATAGGAAAACACCTTGCCGACCTCGCCGGCCAGCGGCTTGGCTTCGGCGAAGCTCGCCATGTCGGGTTCGAGATAGAGCATGCGCGTCACATCGGTGACGTCGCCATAATCCTCGTTGAACGCGAGCCCGCTCGACATCGCCATCAGGTCCGCCAGGCTGATCGCTGCGCGGCCGTCGGCCTTCCACTGCTCGAACAGCCCGGTCTTGTCGACCGACATCCTGCCTTCGCCGACCAGCGTGCCGATGATCGCCGCCGTCACCGTCTTGGTCATCGACCAGCCCAGCAAGGGCGTAGCGGCGCTGAAACCCTCACCATAGCGCTCGCCGGCGATCCGGCCGTTCTGCACGACGACGATGGCCCGCATTCCCGGACCGGCAAGGCCGGCGTCGTCGAGGATCGCAGCAATAGCCGGGTTCTGCGAGGCATCGACCTTGTCGCCTTCCGGCCACAGCGCATCGCTCTTGGCTGCGGTCGCGGCCGGAACCGGGCCGAGCGCCGCAGCAGCGATGTCGCCATCCGGCACGTTGCTGCAGCCGGCGCCGTCATGCACCACGGCAAGACCCTTGCCGAAGATGCCGAACAGCCCCGCCCGCACAGTTCCGGCGCTGTCATCGACATCGACCGACATCAGCCTGAGCAGCGGATGGCCCGGCGCCTGGACATCGTCGGCCAGCACCTGACCGGCATCCCGGCCGGCAATGAAGACGTTGGAGCAGACGATCTTGGCGGCATAGCCGGAGCCGACCCGGATCAAATCAGGCGGCGCGAAATAGAGCCAAGCGGAGAGCCCCGCAACCGCCACGACGACAAGAGCCACCAGCCACTTCAGGATCTTCCCGAGCCTGCGCATTGCTGTCCCCGCCCCGCTGTCTTGCTTCCGCCTTGGAATTGCCGTCATTCCTCACGCAAATCTTTGAGGCTGTCGAGCGCGATCAACGGTTTATCAACCATGATCGGCGATCACAGAGGGGGATATGCGGTGTCTCGGGGAAACCGCCGATCCATCAGAACAGTATCTGGCCGCAGGGCCTGCCCCATAAACGATGTGCTCTGGCCGGTTCTGCCGGTCGCAAGGAGAAGTAATGCGCCGCGTTTCGGCTCTTGTGCTGCTCGCCTTTCTCGGCGCCTGCTCGACATCGGACACCCTGTCGCTTGCCCCGACGGGCAAGCCAGGCGCCATGGCCAGCGTTTCGGTCAAGAATCCGCGCTTCAGCGACAGCGATCCGCACCAGTGGGAAAGCGGCGCGCCCTGGACCTATGCCGTCCACGGCACCGACGTTTCGAAGTACCAGACCTCGATCGACTGGCAGCAGGCCAAGGGCAGCGGCATCTCCTTCGCCTTCATCAAGGCGACCGAGGGCGGTGACCGCGTCGACGACTATTTCGGCGAGCACTGGCGCGAGACCAAGGCTGCCGGCGTGCCGCGCGGCGCCTACCACTTCTATTATTTCTGCCGGCCTGCCGCCGAACAGGCGCGCTGGTTCATCCAGAACGTGCCCAATGAGCGTTCTTCGCTGCCGCCGATCCTCGACATGGAGTGGAACCCGCAGTCGCCGTCCTGCAAGCTGCGGCCACCAGCGGCCACGGTGCGCAGCGAGATGAAGATCTTCCTCGAAATGGTCGAAAACCACTACGGCAAGAAGCCGATCATCTACACATCGATCGATTTCTTCGACGACAACGATCTGTCGACCTTCCGCGGCTATCCCTACTGGCTGCGCTCCGTCGCCGGCCATCCGACCTCGAGATACGGTAGCCACCCCTTCACCTTCTGGCAGTACACCGGCACCGGTGTCGTGCCAGGCATCAGGGGCGACGCCGACATCAACGTGTTCAACGGCACCGAGTCCCACTGGAAGAAGTGGCTCGCCGCCAACACGAGGTAGTATTTTTCCCCGCAGCCCTGCCTGCACCGCCGGGCTGCGTATTTCGCATGGCAGATGCGACAAGAAGAGGGGGTGCGGCCCTCGCCCTGGTTCTGTAGAAGGCGCGGCAAAGACATCGACTTGGCCGTCTGCCTGCATTTCGCCATTCGGCGAAGGCAAGAACCCGGAATGACGGGCCAAGCAGGAGACCTGCCCAATGAATCTGCTGAGCAAAGCGCTGGCCGCTGTTCTGTTCGCCACAGCCGCCGCGCCCGCTATCGCCCAGGACACCGCTGCCGTATCCCAGGCCGCGCCTGCGGCAACCTCTGAATGCGGCGACGATTTCGCCACCTGGAAGCAGAGCCTCGCCAACGAGGCCCGCGCCGCCGGCGTCGGCGAAAAGGGCCTGTCGGCGCTGGCAAATGCCGTCATCGACCCGAAGGTGCTGGAGCGCGACCGCGCCCAGGGCGTCTTTGCCCAGACCTTCACCCAGTTTTCCGAGCGCATGATCAGCGACTACCGGCTCAAGCACGGCGCTGCCAACCTGCAGAAATACGGCCAGTACTTCGCCAAGGCCGAACAGGATTATGGCGTGCCCGGCCCTGTCATTGCCGCGTTCTGGGCGCTGGAAACCGATTTCGGTGCCGTGCAGGGCAATTTCAACGCGCTCAACGCGCTTGTCACGCTGGCCCATGACTGCCGCCGCCCGACGCTGTTCCGTCCGCAGGTCGTGCCGCTGCTGACCCTGATCGACCGCAACGTGCTGCCCGCCGACGTCAAGGGCGCGTGGGCCGGCGAGATCGGCCAGACCCAGATCCTGCCGTCGGACTACCTGGCGCGCGGCGTCGACGGCGACGGCGACGGCACTGTCGACCTGCGCAACACGCCGGCCGACGTCATCCTCACCACCGGCAAGAAGATCCAGTCGCGCGGCTGGAAGCGCGGCGAGCCCTGGATCGAGGAAGTCCGCGTGCCTGCCGAAATGGCCTGGGAAGAAACCGGCCGGACCAACAAGCAGCCGCTCGCCAGATGGGCGGCGATGGGCGTCACCATGCGCGACGGCACCCCGCTCAAGGACACCGGCCTCAAGGCCGGCATCGTGCTGCCGATGGGTCGCAAGGGTCCTGCCTTCCTGACCTACGACAACTACGACGTCTATCTCGAATGGAACCAGTCGGCGACCTACACGCTGACCGCCGCGAACCTGGCGGCACGCCTCGCCGGCCAGCCAGCCTTCGATCGCGGCAATCCGGACGCCGGCCTGACCGGCGACGCCATGAAGCAGTTGCAGCAGAAGCTCTCCGACAAGGGCTACGATGTCGGCGGCATCGACGGCATTTTGGGCACCAACACCCGCGAAGCCATCCGCCAGGAGCAGATGCGCCTCAAGCTGCCGGTCGACGGCTGGCCGACGGACGAGCTGCTGGCGAACCTCTGAGGCGTAGCGAGTGGCGAGTAGGAATACTCGCGCTTCTTCCCTATTCGCTACTCCCTATTCCCTATTCGCTCTCTGGAACAACGAAGCCGCGTCTTGGTGGACCGGCTTCCAGCCAAGCTCGGCACGTGCCTTATGCCCGCTCAGCCGCTGGCTGAGGGCATAGCCCCGCGCCCATTCACCCAGCCGCTCCGCCGCAAGGTCGGCGCTGACGATGTGGACTTCGGGATGCTCCGTCCCGATCAACCGCGCCACTTCCGGCACGATCTCGCCGACGGCCAGACCGTCGATGGCCGAGCCATTGTAGACCGAACCGGGTTTCGCCTTTTCGAGCACCTGCAAATACAGGTTGGCGAGATCGTCGGCATGGACCAGCGGCCAGACCACCTGCTCCGAGCCGATAACCTCGACCGGCTTTCCCTCGCGCATCGCTTCCATGAACGAGGAAAACACGCCGCCTTCACTCGAATAGACCATCGCCGGATGCACGACGAAGCTGTCGATCTCGGGGGCTTCGAGAACCCGCCTCATATTGGTGATCGTCTCGCTGAATGCCGGCAGCGGATCAAACGGGCTGTCTTCGGATGCCACCCTCTCTCCCGTCGCCCCGAACAGCCAGCAGCCGCCGGTGTAGACGAAGCGCGGCCGCTTCGGCATCGCGCCCAGCACAGGCAACAGCGCATCGAGCAGCGCCATGTCCACCGGCCCCATGTCGTCGCCAAAGTCTGATGCGGCATGAATGACCCCATCCAACGTCGGTAGCTTGGCCACCCATTCCGCCGGCGCGCGCAGGTCGCCGAGCAGCGGCGTCGCCCCGGCAGCCGTCAGGCGATCTGCCGAGGTCTCCGAGCGGGCCAGGCCAATCACCTCATCCCCCTCAATCCGCCATCGTCTCCAGGCTGGCGAAGCCGACAGGTGCGTCGCCCTCGTCGAATGGCGTCGTCACCTCGACGAAAGTGTCGGGGTAAAAGCCGTTGAAGCGGGTGCGGAGCGACAGCGAATAGGCCCCGATGTGGCCGATCTCGATCCAGTCGCCGGTGTCGATGGTCTCCGGCAGCCAGAACGGCCGCGACAGGATGTCGACGGAATCGCAGGTCGCCCCGCACACCTTGAACGGCACGATGCTGCCGGCATCGCCGTTGCGCGTGCGGATCGCCGGATCAGGAATGAAGCGCGCCGGCAGCGTGATCTTGCCGGTCCACGAATCCGACAGCGACGCCCAGATACCGTCGTTGATGTAGAGCCGCCTGCCCTTGCGCAGCAGCACCCGCACGATCAGCGACAGGCAGCGCGCCACGATCACGCGGCCGGGCTCGGCCACCAGTGGCATCTCGTCGAAATTGTATTCCTTCAGGTCGGCGCGGAAGCGCGACATGATCTGCCCGATTGACGGCATCGCCGGTTTCTTGCTGTTCGGATCGTGGCCGTATTCGGCCGGGAACCCGCCTCCGACGTCGAGCCCTGCAAGATCGAAGCTGATGCGGTTGCGCACCCAGTCGACCGAGGCAAGCGCGCGCTCATAGGTGTCGGGATCCTCGATCTGGCTGCCGACATGGAAGCACAGCCCGACCTTGTAGCCGTTGCGGTTCAGCCGCTCGGCCAGTTCGACGGCGTTGGCTGGCCCGGCACCGAACTTCTTCGACAGCTCGTAGGCCGCCGAGCCCTTGGTCTGCACCCGCACAAACACGGTGATCGCGCCAGGATCGATGTCGAGCGCCCGTACCACGCGGTTGAGCTTGTTGATCTCGTCCTCATGATCGACGGCGATCACCCTGATGCCATAGGTTTCCAGCGCCAGCCTGATGTCGGACTGCGCCTTGACCGGGTGCATGTAGATCATTTCGGCCTCGGCCGTGACCTCCCTGACTGCCGCGAATTCGCCGGGCGATGCCACGTCGAACATCGTCACGCCGGCCTCGACCAGCGCCTTGAGCACGATCAGTTCGCCGTTCGTCTTGACGGCATAGGCCGTCCTGCCGGGGAACATCTCCATGAAGTTCCTGGCATCGGTCTTGAGCACTTCTGGCCGGAAACAATAGACCGGGGCATCCGGACGGAGCGCCAGTGCCGCTTCGCGCGCATTCTCGAATCGCTGCATGGAAGCTCCTCGTTACCGGCCGGAATCTAAAGCAAGTCGCCGATGATGCAACCCGAACGAGTTTGGCAGGAGCGTTGCGTCACCGTTTGGATTCGGGTGGCCCTACCCGAGAATCGCGCGTAGCTGTCGAATGTGACAAAGCGAAGAAGGAAGCCGAAATGAGTGCACGCGACTGGGCAAGACTGCTGCTTCTGGGCGTCATCTGGGGCGGCTCGTTCTTTTTCGTCCATATCGCGGTGGCCGAGATTGCGCCGCTCAAGCTTGTCCTGTTCCGGGTGATGATCGCTGCATGCGCGCTGCACCTCTATCTGCTTGTCCGCGGCCCCTCCTTCCGCCTCGCGCTGCCGCTGGCAGCAACGCTGTTCGGGCTGTCGCTGCTCAACAACGTCATTCCCTTCTCGCTGATCTTTGCCGGCCAGACCGAGATCGGCGCCGGCCTGGCTTCGGTGCTCAACGCCACCACGCCGTTCTGGACCCTGATCATCGCCAACATGATGACATCGGACGAGAAACTGAACTGGAACAAGCTCGCAGGCATTGCGCTCGGCATCGCCGGCACCGCCGTCATGATCGGACCAGGGCTGGTCGCCGGCCTCGGCGGGCCGGTCTGGGCCAAGCTGGCGCTGATCGGCGCATCGCTTTCCTACGCCTTTGCGCTGATGGTGGCGCGGCGGCTCAGGGGCGTGCCGCCGGCAGTCGTGGCGACCGGCCAACTCACCGCTTCCACCATCATCATGATACCGGTCGTGCTCACCGTGCACGGCACCGACGGCCTGTTTGTGGCGAGCAGTGGCGCGTGGATGGCTGTTTTCGCGCTGGCGCTCATTTCAACCGCCTGCGCCTATCTGCTGTTCTTCGGCCTGGTCGCGTCGGCGGGCGCCACCAACACTTCGCTGGTCACCCTCATCGTGCCGGCGAGCGCCATTCTGCTTGGCGTGACCTTCCTCGGAGAGCGGCTTGAAGCCTTCGAACTGGGTGGCATGGCGCTGATCGCGTTGGGCCTCGTCACCATCGACGGACGCCTGTTCAGGCGCCGGGCGGCCGCTGCGGGCTAGCTGTTTGCCACAATTTGTCCACAACTGCAGCCAGCCGTTTTGGTAAACAAAACCAAAGGCTAAGGGCGGGGAATGCGTCGCATTTCTCACAATCTTGTCGCAATGCAGCACATTTTTTGCTTGTGTGTGGCCGAAATGACCCTAGATTCCGGCCTGTGGCTTGCGCAGAGGAGGCTATGCATGGGACTGACTAGGTCAATCAATGCACTCATGATTTGCGCCGCGTTTGCTTTTATCGGCGCGCTCATCGTTGGAGTTCTTCCATAAGGCCGCTAAGACGGCGGAAGACGATAGCACCTCTAAGGTGGACAACTTAAAAAAAGGCCGGGATCAAAGTCCCGGCCTTTTTGGTTTCTACAGCGCCGCGCCCCCACGGACGCGCAAACTACTTTGCAGCTTGTCGAAACCGCCTCAGGCCGCCGCCGCACCCTGTACCACCGGCTGTGGCCGGATGCCGATCATGTGGCACACCGCCACCACCAGGTCGGAGCGGTTCATCGTGTAGAAATGGAAGTCGCTGACGCCGCGCTCGACGAGATCGAGCACCTGCTCGACCGCGACTGCCGCAGCCACCAGCGCATGCGTCTGCGGGTCCTTGTCCAGCCCTTCGAAGCGTTCGGCCAGCCAGTTCGGCACATGTGCGCCACAACGGGCGGAGAAATTCGCCACCTGGGCGAAACTGTGGATCGGCAGCACGCCCGGCACGATCGGAATGTAGATGCCGGCCTTGCGGGCGCGCTCGACGTAGCGCTCGTAGAGGTCGTTGTCGAAGAAGAACTGGGTGACGGCCCGCGTCGCGCCATTGTCGACCTTGCGCTTCAGCATGTCGAAATCGGTAGCGAAATCAGGGCTTTCGGGATGCTTTTCCGGATAGGCCGACACCGAGATGTCGAAATCGCCCTGCGCCTTGAGCGCGCCGACCAGCTCGGCGCCATTGGCATAGCCGCCCGGATGCGGCTGGTAGGCAGCGCCCACGCCTTCCTTGGGGTCGCCGCGCAGCGCCACGAAGCGCTTGACGCCCATGGCGGCAAACTCCGCGATCACCTGGTCGACCTCCTCGCGGGTGGCGTCGACGCAGGTCATGTGGGCTGCCGGCGTCAGCGTCGATTCCTGCAGGATGCGCTTCACCGTGCGCGCGGTACGCTCGCGCGTCGTGCCGCCGGCGCCATAGGTCACCGACACGAACTGAGGCTTCAGCGGCTCGAGCCTGGTCACCGTTTCCCACAGCCGTGCCTCCATCTCGTCGTTCTTGGGCGGGAAGAATTCGAACGAGACCCGGATCTTGTTGCCGATGTCGGAACGCCTGGACAGGGGGTATTGGTTCATCAGGCGGTTTCCCTTGCGGCTTGAATGTCTGGAATTGGTTCGGCGATCAGCTGGCGGCGGTCGCGTGCCAGCCACAGCTTGACGGTCAGGCTGGCCTTGGACGATCCGCGCGGCTCGAACTCCTGCGTATCATCGAGTTCCAGCCCTGCCTCGGCCAGCCAGTCGGCGATTTGCCGGTCCGAGAATCCGAGGCGCGCATGCGCATGCTCGGAGCGCAGGAAATCGAGGCCGTGCGGCGCGAAATCGACGATCACCAGCCGCCCCGACGGGCGCAGCAGGCGTGCCGCCTCCTGGATGGCGCGGGCCGGATCGTCGAGGAAATGCAGCACCTGGTGGACGGTGACGAGATCGAAGGCGTCGCGCTCGACCGGCGGGGAGAAGATGTCGCCCTGGCGCACCTGCGCATGGGCCACCCCGGCCTTGTCGAGATTGGCACGCGCCACCGCCAGCATCTCGCGCGACATGTCGATGCCGACGCCGCGGCGATAGAGCGGCGCAAAGATTTCTAGCAGCCGGCCTGTGCCGGTGCCAAGGTCGAGCATCGACTGGAACGGCCGCTTGCCGACCAGCTTCACCAGCGCGGCCTCGACGGCGCGGTCGGGCGCATGCAGCGAACGGATCTCGTCCCAGCTCGCGGCATTGGCGCTGAAGTAATGTGCCGCCCTCTCCTGCCGCTTGCGCTTGACGTCCACGAGCCGCTCGAAATCGCGCACCACCTGGCCGTCGCCCTTGTCGATGCCAGACACCAGCCCCTGCACGAAGCCACGCGCCTGATCGGCGTCGGACAGTCGGAAGAAAGCCCAGGAACCCTCCTGGTAGCGGTCGATCAGCCCGGCCTCGAGCAGAAGCTTGAGATGGCGCGACACACGCGGCTGCGACTGGCCGAGGATCTCGGTCAGGTCGGAGACGGTGAGGTCGCCGCGCGAAAGCAGCGTCAGGATGCGAAGGCGACTGGATTCGGCAGCCGCCTTCAAGGTATCTACCATGGTGTCGAGCGTAACGTGCATCGGCTTTGGTTCTCGCCAAAAGACATAAACATATCTTTATGTGACGAAGCGAGCGATTGCAACGCCCAATGTCGCATGCGGGCAAGAAAATGGCGCGACAGTGGGAGGGGCCTATGCAGATGTTCGAACAGCGCGAGGGCGAGATTGCGCTGACCGGCGATCCCGCGCAGTCGTCCGACGCCAGCCTTGCCTATATCGGCCGCATCACCTCGCCGTGGAAGCTGCGCGAGGAGTGCCCCAAGAACATGGATGCCGCACGCGAGCGCGGCGGCGGCGCAACCGTCACCGTCGACGAGCTCTACCGGCCGGGCCTCGCCGGGCTGGCCGGCTTCAGCCACGTCGTCATCCTCAGTTGGTTCGAAAAGGCGCCGCGGAATCTGATTGTGCAAAAACCGCGCCATGCAACTGAAGCAAAAGGCGTTTTCGCCCTTCGCTCGCCTGCCCGGCCCAACCCCATTGGAATGCATGTCGCCCGCATCGTTGCGCTCGACGTCGAAACCGGGGTGATCGAGCTCGATGCCATTGACGCGCTCGATGGCACCCCCGTCATCGACCTGAAACCCTATTTCGCATCCGTCGACGCCTTTCCGGACGCTTCGCGTCCGAGCAAGGACACCTGAGCATGGCTGCACCCACCGGCCGCCGCCGCGCTGTTGCCAGGTCGCTGACAGCACTGCTGCCGCTGGCGCCCTACGCGGACACGGAGGCCATCCGCGCCGACGCGCTCGCCGTGCACATGAAGACGCTGCCACCTTCCATCGCCGTCTGGCTGGCGACCGTCGCCCATGTCCGCCACGCCCACAGCGACTACGAAAAGCTCCTGTCGGAAGGCTACGACCGCGATTCCGCCCGCTTCTTCGTCATCGGCCAGATCAACGCCACCCTCACCCGCTGGCGCGCCACGCGGCTGCTCGATCCCGACGACGAGGACGTCTAGTCACCCGGCCGCGCGTATCCTTGGCCCATTGCCCGCTCGCGCCATCTCTGCTTTCCTCCGGCGCATCGCAGCTTGAGAGGAGCAAGCGCATCACCGAAAGCACTGAACCCTATCGTCATCATCACAAGGACGGCAGCCTGTGGGTCGTCGGCCAGTTGCGTGCCGGCCAGGCCGACGGCTATTGGGAATGGTTCCGCAAGGACGGCACGAAACTGCGTTCCGGCCATTTTTCCAAAGGCGTCCAGGTCGGCGAATGGACGACCTATGACAAGGCAGGCAAGGTCTACAAGGTCACCACCATCAGGAAGGCGGCCGTCCCAAGCGGACAACCCGCTGACTGGCGCAGGCCTCCCCCGCTGACGGGCTAGGCCCTGTAGATCCACTGCTCGGGAACCCGCACCGAGACCTCTTCGCCGGCCGCGATCACGCCGGGCTTTTCCACCCAGGCGACCAGCCCGCGCAGGCGCTTTGCGGCCTTGGGGAACATCAGCGAGCCGGCGTCGTGGTCGGCCATGCGGGCATGCTCGGCGATCGAGCGCCCGGCGAGGCGACACGGAGCATTCTGTCCATCGATTTTGATCGTCACGCCACCCTTGAAGAACAGCATGGTGCCGGAAGGCAGCATCGACAGCATCGGCACGCCGTCGAGCAGGAGGTTGGCGCCGATCCACTCCGGCTTGATCTCGGTGAGCCCCATGCGCTCGGCGACGACGGCCAGTTCGTCGGGCGCCACGATGGAAAGCTGCCGCTCGTTGCGCATTTCGGTGCCGCGCGGATACCACGGCTCGCGCCCGCCCGACCGCCTGACATGCCCGGCATGAAAATCGCCGTCGATGCCCTCGAAGCTCAGCGGCAGCGTTCCCACTGCCCGGGTGACAAAATGGTCGAAGGGCGCGGTGTAGACGCCAGCGACGCGCGCGGCGAGCTTCCTGCCGGGCAGGATTTCGGGTTCGCCTTCCCTGCGCATCGTCGGATCGAGCATCTTTTGCCTCTCAATTAGAGGCGGCACATTGCCAATCAGCCCACAGAAAATCCAGACAAAAAGCCTGATCCCGGCATCACCCGGACTGATGCGTCAGTGCATCCGCACCAGGGCGCCGCCGATCGAATAACCGGCGCCGAAGGCGCAGATCAACCCGTGCTCGCCCGCCTTCATGTCCTCGTGGTTTTCCTTGAGCGCGATGATGGCGCCGGCCGCGGCCGTGTTGCCCAGCCGCTCCAGAACCATCGGTGCGGTGTCCTGGTCGGCCTCGTGGCCGAGCGCCAGCTTCAGGATCATGGCGTTCATGCGCGCATTGGCCTGGTGCAGCCAGTAGCGCCTGACGTCTGATGGCGTCATGCCGTGGTCGGCGAGGAAGGCGGTGATGAAGCGGTGCGCCGCATGCGTCACCTCCTTGAACACCTTGTTGCCCACCTGCTTGATCATGTTGCCCTCCATCTCGACGACGGAGGTGTTTTCCTGGCCGGCACGCAGCAGGAAGCCGAAATTGGTGCGGATGTTGTTGGAGAACTGCGTCCAGTTGCGCGTATCGATGATCTCGAAGCGCCCGGGCCGCGTCTCCTTCGGCCCAATCGCCTCTACCACCATCGCCACCGAGGCATCGCCGAAGATGAAATGCGTCTGCCGGTCGCGGAAGTTGAGATGGCCGGTGATGATCTCGGGCGTGACGATCAGCACGCGCTTCTGCCCGCCCGAGCGCACCAGGTTGAAGGCGACATGCAGCGCCGCCGCCGACGACGAGCAGCCGAGGCTCATGTCGAAGGCCGCACCTTCGATGCCCAGTTCCTTCTGGATCTCGATCGATATCGCCGGATAAGGCCGCTGCTGGTGCGAGGCGGCACAGATCACCATGTCGATGTCGGCGCCAGTCAGCCCGGCATGGTCGAGCGCCTTGCGCGCCGAGGCGACGCCGAACTCGGCTTCGACAGACAATGCGTCGTCGGCGCGTGGCGGAATGCGTGGCGCCATGCGTTGGGGGTCGAGAATGCCGTCAAGCGTGTGGACGTGGCGGTTTTTCACCCCCGAGGCATAGACGATGAACTCGCTGTCCGACTTGCGGACCAGTTCCTCGCCGGCGGCCTGCCTCCTGGCGTTCTCGATGTCGACCCAGGCGTTGAAGCTCTCGACCAATTCGTCGTTGCTGATCGACGCCTCGGGGATTTCAACGCCGATACCGCTGATGATGACGCGATGCATGAAGTACTGTCCGTCCAATTCTCGTGCGGTCACTGGAACACCGCCTGCACAATCTTACTGACGTCTAGCGCATCGACTGCAATTCCGGAATCGGTTTCGCATCGCCATCATCGTCGGCCTTCTCGCATTTGAATACCAACTTTTCGCTGAACTAGGTCAAGCCGATGCGCGGAATACGCGAACCTGCTTGAGCTGCCAAGTTGAATCCGCTACGAGAAGTGAGTTCTACATGCACAGCAGCCGCCAATGCTAAAGATCCATCACGATCCCGACCGAGCTGATGTATACCTGAGCATGCATCCGTTTCGTTTCGACGAAAAGTTAAGATGTATATGCGTTTTCGATAAAAATCTCATATCCGAAATATTTCGATCGGATCGATTCAAGGTTATCGCTTTTGCCGATCATTATCGCCAGATAGCAGATCGCACCAAGTTCAATTTCGATGCGAGCATCGCAGCACTTGACCATGTCCCGCTGGCAAATGAGGGCAGCCGCCACCGACATCTCCGCGGACAGGTCGCGTCGGTCGTGGGCGCGGATTCCCGCAGCAAGTTGCGTGCTATCGAAAATTTCATTGCCGGGCTGGCAACGAATACCTTCACCGGCGGACGTGATGTCGATCTGGTGCATGACGTTGCGGGGCCGATCTTCAACAAATTGTTCTCACTCTGGTTCGGCCTAGAGCAGGCTGAACTTGTCGGGCATATGAATGTTTCGCAAGTCTTCGACATGGTGCTGAGTCTGAACCGCCGCAAAGGCGTGAATGATCAGGTTGCGGCCATGACCTGCGCTTTTGCCTCGCAGGAAACCCGGCTACCGACGACGCCGGAGATCGCCGTCGCCATGAACATACTTGGCAACGACGCCCTCATTGGCTCGATTGCGCTGTCGTTGTGGCACACACTGGCGCGCAACGCCGGCAAGCGTCTCGATGAAATCGACTATCCCGACAATTTGCCCTCGACCGGCGTCCCGTACATCGAAAGGGTAGCGGCCGAGGACGTGGAAATCGGCGGCTTGATCGTGAGCAAGGGGCAACGCGTACGGCTGATGATCGACGCGACCGCCTACCATGTTTCCGAAGACCAGGCAGATCTGCTGTTCGGCAAGGGGCGTCACCTTTGCTTGGGAAAGCCGGCAACCCTCACGATCTGGAGCAGCCTGATCAAAGCCTTGTCGGCCAACTCACGGAAATTCACCGTTGGTGAGATCAAGATGAGAACGGGCGACTATGCCTTCAGCTTCCCCGAATTTGCGCGAGTCACCATCCATGACTGAAGATGTTCGCCTGGTCTGCGTCGAGATGTTCCGCGACATAGCCGGCTTGAACAGCTCAAGCCACGGCGGCGGCATATCGGATGCGCAGATACTGTCCAATCCGATAGAATCTTTCGACGTCGACAGCCTCACCACCATGGAATACGTGATGGGCTTGGAAGAGCGCTTCGACGTTGTGCTCGACGAAGAAGCCGTCAACGGCTGCGCCAATGTCGGCGAGCTTGCAGCCCTCATCTCGACTGCGCGTGTTTAAGTTCCGCAGACGATCCGCTTCGGAAGTCGCCGCCGAAGCGGCTTCGCCCAGCTTTGGGTTGAGGTTGCCGCGCAGCAACGGGATCGTGAAGAATCTTGTCCGTTTCGGCCTGTTGAGCTCGGGCGAACCGCCGCTGACGCGCTTCTCGCGCACGGAAATCGCAACGCACGTCAATCTCTACTCTGCCGGGCGCAGCGCGCCCAATCTCATCGTCGGCTTCGCTACCAAGCATGGCTTCATCATGATGGGCGCGGCGCTGTTCCTCGAAGATCTGGACGATGCCCAGCATGACTTCCTGCAACTGGCCGATCCCAGGCGTGAATTCTTCGACGGCGGCATCGAGGGATTTGCTTCCTCGATGCGCGATCTGGCATTGCGCGTCGGCAACCTGGCCCGCGAACGCGGCTATCGGTCGATCATGACCTACGGCACCAGCATGGGCGGATTTCCTGCCATTCGGGCCGGCAACCTCATGGGCGCCGATCGGGCGATCAGCGTCGGTGGCAGATATGCCTGGCATCCCGGGTCGATGGCAAAGGGCCTGCGGGTTGGCGCGTTCGACACGCTCTGCAACTGCCGCTCGCCACTGACGACGCGCTGCTATCTCCTGTACAGTGTGGGCTGCCGCGAAGACCTCGACCACGCGGCCAAGCTCGCGGCAATCGCACCCGCAAGCCACAGAATTGGCGTACCCGGCCGCAAGCACAACTTTCCCATGGTCCTTAAAGACAAGGGAAAGCTTGGCGGCTTTCACGCCGAGATATTCAATCTCGCCCGCGAACCTGATCCGTCCCGCATCGCCGCATTGATGGGTTGACCGGCCGGGTTTCCGCACACCAAACCAATTGCGCCCCGCTTTTGGCGGGGCGCTTGGAATAGTCTGGAGCTTAGCGCGTCAGGCGCTTGTGGCTCATCCGGTGCGGGTTGGCCGCATCGGCGCCAAGGCGGCGGATCTTGTCCTTCTCGTATTCCTCGAAGTTGCCTTCGAACCACTCGACATGCGCGTCGCCTTCATAGGCCAGCATGTGGGTAGCCATGCGGTCGAGGAACATACGATCGTGGGAGATGATGACGGCGCAGCCGGCATAAGCTTCGAGTGCATCTTCGAGCGCGCCCAGAGTTTCGGTGTCGAGATCGTTGGTCGGTTCGTCGAGGAGCAGAACGTTGCCACCGTTCTTCAACATCTTGGCAAGGTGGACGCGGTTGCGCTGACCACCCGACAGGTTGCCGACGCGCTGCTGCTGGTCGCCGCCGCGGAAGTTGAACGACGAGCAATAGGCGCGGCTGTTCACTTCATGCTTGCCGAGCTTGATGACTTCGGCACCGCCGGAGATCTCTTCCCACACGGTCTTGGTCGGGTCGAGCGCGTCGCGGCTCTGGTCGACATAGCCGAGCTTGACGGTCTCGCCGACACGGATCGAGCCGCTATCGGGCGTTTCCTGGCCGGTGATCATCCTGAACAGCGTGGTCTTGCCGGCGCCGTTCGGGCCGATGACGCCGACGATGCCGCCGGGCGGCAGCTTGAAGTTCAGGTTTTCGATCAGCAGTTCGTCGCCGTAGCCCTTGTTCACGCTATCGACCTCGATCACCACGTTGCCGAGGCGTTCGCCAGCCGGAATGACGATCTGCGTGTCGGTCGGACGACGCTGATCCGCCTTCTCCACCAGCTCCTCATAGGCCTTGATACGCGCCTTGGACTTGGTCTGGCGTGCCTTGGGCGAGGATGCGATCCACTCGCGTTCGCGCCAGATCGCCTTCTGGCGGGAATCGTCCTCGCGGCCTTCCTGGATCAGGCGCTTGGCCTTGGCGTCGAGATACTTGGTGTAGTTGCCCTCATAGGGGATGCCGCGGCCGCGATCGAGTTCCAGGATCCAGCCGGTCACGTTGTCGAGGAAGTAGCGATCGTGGGTGATGATCAGCACCGAGCCCGGATAGTCGCGCAGGTGCTTTTCCAGCCACGCCGTGGTCTCGGCATCGAGATGGTTGGTCGGCTCGTCGAGCAGCAGGAGGTCAGGCTGTTCGAGCAGCAGGCGGCACAGCGCGATGCGGCGGCGTTCGCCACCCGACAGCTGGGTCACTTCGGAGTCGGCGGGCGGGCACTGCAGCGCGTCCATCGCCATCTCGACCTGCTGTTCCAGGTCCCACAGGTTGAGACGGTCCATCTCGTCCTGCAGCTTGGCGCCCTCGTCGGCGGTCTCGTCCGAGTAGTTCATCATCAGCTCGTTATAGCGCTCGATGATGGCGGTCTTCTTGGAAACGCCGTCCATGACGTTTTCGAACACGGTCTTGGCAGGATCGAGATGCGGCTCCTGCGCCAGGTAGCCGACGGTCGCGCCATCAGCCAGCCAAGCCTCGCCGGACCATTCCTTGTCGAGGCCGGCCATGATCTTGAGCACCGTCGACTTGCCGGCACCGTTCGGGCCCAGGATGCCGATCTTGGCGTCGGGGTAGAACGACAGGTTGAGATTATCCAGCACCTTCTTGGTGCCGTAGGACTTGGTCAGTCCCGACATGTGATAGATGAACTGGCGTGCCACGCGCGCGTATCCTGCTTCTCAAGTGATAGGAGTTGGGCGCTATGTAGGCCATCCCACCCCAAACGGCAAATGCTTTTGGGTGAGCCAAATCAGCGCCAACAGACGCTCCCGGAGCGTCGTCGCAGCCGCAAAGCAAAATTTAACCATATTTGTCCATCCTTTCTCCATCGTTCTGTCGAGTTGGGGACATTCCGGAAATCACGCACTGCGGTCGCTCGCCGGCCGTAGACGTTGCGAGACAACTGGTCTGCTACGCGTTAGTGAGTAAAACCGTTCGTTTCCGGCCTTTGCGCCGTCTTTTGCGTCCATTGCTGATCGCTTCCCTTGGCACCGCTTTTGCCGGCGCGGCCGCGTGGTCGATGGCCGGCGTGGTGGCGATGGGCAATGTCAGCGCCTTCGATGCGACCCACTTTGCGCCCAAGCCACCGGTCCAGGCGGTCAAGGTCCCCAAGGCGCGTCTGACGGCCTATGTCAGTACCGACAAGGCGTCGCGGCTGACCGCACCAAGGCAGAGGCCCGTTATCGCCAACGCCGCGCAGCCCGTTGTGACCGCGAGCCTGGTTTCTGGCTCAGGCAAATCCCCCCGGCATGTCGATGTTGCAGCTATTGCACCCCCAACCGGCCATTCCGCCCGCTTCGACACCATCGCCAGGCAGGCCGACCTCAGCTCGAAAAAGCTCGCCAGCCTGTTCGGCTCGGCCGATGCGGCCGCACCGCAACGCCTCGCCGCGGACGCCACAACGTCCAGCCCGGACGTGCCGCTGCCCGCCTCGACGACGCAGCACCCGACGATCCTCGCTTATGCCGATCCGTCGCCGGGCGCCGCCGCCGACACGGCCCTGTCGACCTTGCTGACGGGTCCTTCCGAGGAGGAACTCGCCGCAGCACAGGTTGAAGCGGAAGCCGCCGCCCTGCCCGACTATGCCGAAACCCCTTCTGCGGCCCCCCGGCCCGAACTTCGCCCGGAAGCAACCGCCCGGCCCGCCGACGCCGGCAAGCCGGACGCTGGCGAGGCCGCTGAGCCGAAGGCAGCCGACAAGCGCGAAACGCAGAAGCATCAGAAGCTCGCTTATGCCCGTCCGGAAATCCCGGAAGACAAGCCAGGCAGCACCCTTGGCCAGTCGTTGCGCAACATGTTCGGCGGCAAGACCAGGGCCGGCAACGGCGTCGCCGTCTACGACATCAGCGCCGCCAAGGTCTACATGCCCGACGGCAGCGTGCTCGAGGCCCATTCCGGCATCGGCAACATGGCCGACAATCCGCGCTACACCCATGTCAAGATGAACGGCCCGACCCCGCCGCATACCTACAATCTCAGAATGCGTGAAAAGCGCTTCCATGGCGTCGAGGCGATCCGCATGCTGCCCGTCGATGGCAAGAACAAATTCGGCCGCGATGGCTTCCTGACCCATAGCTACCTGCTGCGCGGCGGCCGCGAGGAGTCGCATGGCTGCGTTGCCTTCGCCGACTACAAGCGTTTCCTCACTGCCTTCAAGCAGGGCAAGGTCAAGCAGATCATCGTCGTGCCGAGCGGTGGGCGCGAAAGCTTCCGCCTTGCCTCGAACGGCAAGTCCATCTGACGGGCAAGCCAATCCCGGGGCCGCGGGTGCTTTCGCCAAGGCAATGAGCCGCTGCCACAGTCGATAGACATCGCGGCAGCGCCATTCCATAACCGGCGACATGCTCAGCGAAACGAAAGTCCTTCGAATTTCCATCGCCGTGACCTTCGTCGTCGCGGTTTTCGGCATTGCCTTCGGTGTCTTGAGCGGCTCGTCCTCGATCGCTTTCGATGGCGCCTATTCCCTCGCCGATGCGACCATGACCATCCTGGCGCTGATCGTCGCGCGGCTCATCACCAGCAACGCCAATCACAACCGCCGGCTGCACAAGCGCTTTTCGCTCGGCTTCTGGCACCTGGAGCCCATCGTTTTGGGCATGAACGGCATCGTCTTGATGAGCGTGTCCATCTACGCCCTGATCAACGCCATCGCCAACCTGCTGGCCGGCGGCCGCCAGCTCGAGTTCGACTTCGCCATCGTCTATGCCGCGGTGACGCTCGCCGCCTGCCTGACCATGGCGTTCATCGGCAGCCGCGCCAACCGGACGATCCAGTCCGACTTCGTCACCCTCGACGTCACAGCATGGATGATGTCCGGCGGCATCACCGCAGCGCTGCTGGTTGCCTTCATCGGCGGCAGTCTGGTCGAAGGCACCGAACTGAGCTGGGTCGCGCCTTATGTCGACCCTGCGGTGCTGGCGCTGGTCTGCCTGATCATCATACCGATGCCCATCGCCACCGTCCGCCAGGCATTTTCCGACATTCTGCTGATCACGCCGGAAACGCTCAAGACGCATGTCGACGAGGTTGCCCGTGCAACCGTGAAGAAACACGGTTTCGTTTCCTATCGCGCCTATGTCGCCAAGGTCGGCCGTTTGATGCAGGTCGAGCTTTACTTCATCGTGCCGCCCGGCCTGCCCGCGAAAACCATCGAGGAATGGGACCGGCTGCGCGACGAGATAGGCGACGCCCTTGGCGATGAAGGCCCTGATCGTTGGCTGACCATCGCCTTCACCGCCGACAAGGAATGGGCGGAGTAACTCAGCCTGCTTGCGCCTCTTCCATGAGCCAGGCAACGAAGCGCGCGATCGCGGGGCGTTCGGCGACATGCGGCAAGGTGACGGCATAATAGGCGAACGCGGTTGGCCATGGGCGCTCGATGGCGACAGCGAGCCGGCCGGAGGCGATCTCTTCCTTGGCATAGATGTCACGAATGAGCGCGATGCCCTGCCCGGCTTCAGCCGCTCGGATCAGCAGAAAATCATCGTCGAATGAAGGCCCGCGTTCGATGCGCGCGTCGCCTTCGATCCCCATTGCCTTGAGCCAGAGCCGCCAGTCGGCCCTGTCCGAGTCCTGCAGAAGGGGGTAGGCAAGACAGTCGCCAGGCTCCGTCAGTCGAGGGCCGCCGGCCAGCAGCGCCGGGCTAGCCACCGGTATCAGTTCGGGCGCCATCAGATGAATGGCATCGAGGCCGGGATAGTCGCCAAGCCCGTGGCGGATTGCGACATCCACCCTTCCCTTGCGCAGATCCACCAGTTCGGATGATGCCTCGACCCGGACCTCGATCTCAGGGTGCCGGCTAGTAAACCGGCCGAGACGAGGAACGAGCCAGGATGCCGCGAAGGATGGCACGGTGCAGATGGTGATCGATTGCGCAGCATTTCTGGCCTCGAGCAGGTCAAGGCCATGTTCGATCTGGTCGAAGGCACGCAGGACTGCCGGATGGACGCTTGCGCCGACTTCCGTCAACTCGACGCCGTATCGTGTTCGCGAAAACAGCGGCGCGCCAGAGCGCTGCTCGAGCAACCTCAATTGTTGGCTCACCGCACCGGAAGTCACCCCCATCGCTTCAGCCGCACGCTTGATGCTGCCGTGGCGTCCGGTTTCGGCAAAGGCCCGTAGTGCCAGCAAAGGGAGAACCCTGCCCATGAGAGACGTCCGATCCAGATATGAAATGAGCTAAACTCTATTGAAGCGCCCTCCTCATCGTCGATTACCTTGGGGCGCGGCATGCATCCATATTTCATATAGAGAAATTCACGGCAATTCGCCATCGTGAAGCCCCTTTAGAATTTAGCTGAACTACCTTCTTAGACGAGAATTCATCGTTTCCCTCACTTGTCCGGGTTTCGTAACGTGCTGCCAGGTTAGCGCTGCAAAAGCGCAAGCTCCCACTGCCGGGCCTCCGCCAGGCTCGGGAAAGAATCCGCGACAAGGAAACTTCTGCCTATGAACATCGCCGCCCCCCGAACAGATCGTTCGACCGCCCATTCCGGCGCATCCAGTGAAGCTTTTGCCGGTCACCCCGGCTATCGGCGCATGTTCGCTCCGGACCGGCTGACCGTCGGCATCTTTCTGCCCTTGCGCTTCTATGAGGGCGACATGGCTGTCCTGGAAGGCCAGACTGAACTGGTCGAGGACATCGACCGCCGCGGCTTTGCAAGCATCTGGGTCCGTGACGTGCCGCTTTTCGATCCGGGCTTTGGCGATGCCGGCCAGCTTTTCGACCCCTTCACCTATCTTTCCTATCTGGCGGCGCGGACGCATAAAGTCGCGCTGGCCACGGGAAGCGCCATCTTTTCGCTGCGCCATCCCATCGATCTCGCCAAGGCGGCAACCACGATCGACCACCTTTCCGGCGGCCGTCTCGTGCTGGGAATCGCATCAGGCGACCGCCCGGCGGAGTTTCCGGCCTACGGCCTGGACATGGACGATCGGGGCAGGCGATTTGCGGAAGCGGTGGCCTATTTCCGGCAACTGATCGCACCCGGCCGGCCGTCCATCAATTCAAGGCTCGGAACGATGACAGGCATCGACTTCCTGCCCAAGCCGCCGGTAGGTCGTATTCCGCTGATCGTCACCGGATCCAGCCGGCAGACGCCGGCATGGGTTGCCGAACATGCCGATGGCTGGCTGACCTACCCGCAGCCCACCCACATAGCGGAGGGCCCGAAGCGGCTGGCGCAGAACATTCGCGCTTGGCGGGACCAGATTCCGGATGGTGGCTTTCGCCCGCATATGACCAACGAGTGGCTCGATCTCTCCGACGACCCCGACTTCCCCCGCACTGCGCTCCGCGGCGGATTCGTGTTGAAGACCGGCCGCAAGGGGCTGATCGACCTTCTCGGAGAATGGCGCGAGGCCGGCGTCAACCATGCGGCTCTGGGGATGCAGTTTTCCGGCCGCCCGGCTGGCGAGATCATCCAGGAACTCGCCGAAGAGGTCTTGCCACACTTCCCGTCGCTGGAGGGGCCTTCGCCGCTTGCTGCGAGATGGTAAGCGTCGCAGAGCGGCCAGCCACAATGTCGCTTGACGCCCTCAAGTCGGCCTTCGCCCAGGTTCCGACATCTGTTGCAATCGTCACGACAGGCAGCGGATCGGAGCGCTATGGTGCAACGGTTGGCACGCTGACAGCACTGTCCCTCGGCCCGCCGATGCTGATGTTCGCGATGAAACAGACCTCCAGCCTGCTGCAGCGGCTGGAGGTGGGAAGGCCTGTCGGCATCAACGTTCTCGCCGCCCATCAGCACGACATAGCGCGCCGCTTTGCCACGCCAGGCATAGATCGGTTCGGCGACACGCGATGGTGCGAGGAGCACGCGCTTCCCCGCATCGACGAGACGCTGCTGTGGATTGCGGCCCGCGTCCGCGACCAGCTGTCGCTTGGCGACCACATACTGGTCACGGCGATCATCGAGCACACCCAGACGGAAGACCTCGCACCGCTGGTATTCTGGCGGCGCGGCTTTTCGGCGATCTCGAACGACAGAGGAGTCTGAGTTCGGCTAGGCGTCCTCGCTGCGGCTGCACCGAAAAGTCTTTGGCGTGCAGCCGCATAAGCTAGCCGATTGTTGTCTTCCTAGCCTACGCCTTGATGCGCCAGCCGGTCCTGAATATCCACCAGACCGCAATCAGGCAGGCAACGAGGAACACCAGCGTCATGCCGAGGCTGATGCCGACATTGACGTCCGATATGCCGAAGAAGCTCCAGCGGAAGCCGCTGACCAGATAGACCACCGGGTTGAACAGCGACACGGTGCGCCAGAACGGCGGCAGCATGTCGATGGAGTAGAAGCTGCCGCCAAGGAAGGTCAACGGTGTGACGATCAGCATCGGCACCAGCTGCAATTGCTCGAAATTGCCGGCCCAGATGCCGATGATGAAGCCGAACAGGCTGAAGGTCACCGCCGTCAGCACCAGGAACAACAGCATCCAGCCGGGATGCTGGATCTGCAGCGGCACGAACAGTGCGGCGGTCGCAAGGATGATCAGCCCGAGGATGATCGACTTCGACGCTGCCGCCCCGACATAGGAGATGACGATCTCCAGATAGGACACCGGCGCCGACAGCAGCTCGTAGATGGTGCCGACGAATTTCGGGAAATAGATGCCGAACGAGGCATTGGAGATGCTCTGGGTCAAAAGCGACAGCATGATCAGCCCGGGCACGATGAACGCGCCGTAGCTGATGCCGTTGATCTCGCTGATGCGCGAGCCGATGGCAGCACCGAAGACGACAAAATAGAGCGAAGTCGAAATGACGGGCGAAACGATGCTTTGCAGCAGCGTGCGCCAGGTGCGCGCCATTTCGAACAGGTAGATTGCGCGGATCGCGTGAAAATTCATCGCCGTTCACTCACCAGATTGACGAAGATCTCCTCCAGCGAACTCTGGCTGGTCTGAAGGTCCTTGAAGCGGATACCGTTGTCGTTGAGGTCCTTGAGCAGCGCCGTGATGCCGGTTCGTTCACCCTGCGCGTCGTAGGTGTAGACGATTTCGTGGCCGCCGTCGGCCAGCTCCAGGCCGTGGCTGGCGAGCGCCGGCGGCAGGCTGTCGAGCTGGCTCTGCAACTGCAGCTTCAATTGCTTGCGGCCCAGCTTGCGCATCAGCTCGGCCTTCTCCTCGACGAGGATGATCTCGCCCTTGGAGATGACCCCTACCCTGTCGGCCATCTGCTCGGCCTCCTCGATGTAGTGCGTGGTCAGGATGACGGTGACGCCGGTTTCGCGCAGCGAGCGCACCACCTCCCACATGTCGCGCCTCAGCTCGACGTCGACGCCGGCGGTAGGCTCGTCGAGAAACAGGATCTGCGGTTCGTGCGACAGCGCCTTCGCGATCATCACGCGCCGCTTCATGCCGCCCGACAGCGTCATGATCTTGCTGTCCTTTTTCTCCCACAGCGACAGGTCCTTGAGGATCTTCTCGATATGCGCCGGGTTCGCCGGCTTGCCGAACAGGCCGCGGCTGAAGCTGACCGTCGCCCATACGGTTTCGAAGGCGTCGGTGGTCAGTTCCTGCGGCACCAGCCCGATGCGCGAGCGCGCGTCACGGTAGTCGCGAACGATGTCGTGCCCATCCGCCAGCACCATGCCCTCGGTCGGGTTGACGATGCCGCAGATGATGCTGATCAGCGTCGTCTTGCCGGCGCCGTTGGGCCCGAGCAAAGCGAAGATCTCGCCGCGGCTGATGTCGAGATTGATGTTCTTCAGCGCCGAAAAGCCCGACGCATAGGTCTTGGAAAGATTGGAAACGGAAATAATCGGCTGCATGGCGATCATCGCTTGAGATTTGAATGGAAATGAAGGGCAAAACCGGCTGGGGGCACGCCGGCGCTGGGGTTAGCGGAATATATGGGCTGATATCGTGCGAACAAGGGGCACGCCGCCGCCTCCTGACATTGTCGTGTGCACCACCGGCCGCCGCCCTTGACGCGCAAGGGTGGGGCCCTCAACAGTTCCGATCGAGGGGAGACAACAATGCCGTTCGACAGTCGCATTCCGCTCGCATCGCCCACGGGCGCCCATATCAACCTGTTTGTCCGCCGCGCCGAGGCACCTGCCCGGGCGGTGGTTCAGATCAACCACGGCTTGGCCGAACATGCCGCACGCTACGGCCGCTTCGCCGATTTCCTCGCCGCCCATGACTGTCACGTCTACGCCCATGACCATCGCGGCCATGGCGCGACGTCGGCGCCCGATGCGCCTACCGGGCGTTTCGCGGCCAAGGACGGTGTCGACCGCGTCCTGGCCGATGTCGGAGCCGTGCATGACTTCATCGCAGTCCAGCACCCCGATCTGCCGGTTGTGATCGTCGGCCACTCGATGGGTGGGCTGATCGCGCTCAATTTCGTGCTGCGCCATTCCGAACGCGTGGCAGCCGCGGCCATCTGGAACGCCAATTTCTCCGCCGGCATCCTCGGCCGGCTGGCACAGGCCATCCTTGCCTTCGAGCGCTTCCGGCTCGGGTCGGACGTGCCCTCCCGCATCCTGCCCAAGCTGACCTTCGGCGACTGGGCAAAGAAGATCCCCGGCCGCCGTACCGAATTCGACTGGCTCTCGCGCGATCCGGCCGAGGTCGATGCCTACATCGCCGACCCGCTCTGCGGCTGGAACGCCTCGGTGTCGATGTGGATCGACATTTTCGATCTGGTCTTTGCCGGTGCCGACGACGGCAACTTCGCAAGCGTGCGCAAGGACCTGCCGTTCAACCTCATCGGCGGCGCTCACGACCCGGCAACCGATGGCGGCAAGGCGGTCGAGGCGCTGGCTTCGCGCATGCGCCGGATGGGCTTTTCGAATCTCGTTTCAAAGGTTTACGCAGAAACCCGCCACGAAAGCCTGAACGAGATCAATCGCGATGCCGTGATGACCGATTTTGCCGGCTGGCTCGACCTGACGTTTCCGCGGTGAACATGCTTGCTGGCCCATCGCAACGTGGTGGCGGGATACCGGGACTCCTGATAGATCGTGGCGCGACCGAAATGATCTCTGGTGCCCCATGAGCAATCCGCCCCTCCACGGCGTCCGCGTCATCGAACTCGCCCGCATCCTCGCCGGCCCCTGGGCCGGACAGTTGCTCGCCGATCTCGGCGCCGATGTCGTCAAGGTGGAAAACCCCGACGGCGGCGACGACACCCGCAAATGGGGCCCGCCCTTCGTCACCTCCCATGACGGCGAGAACCTGTCGGCCGCCTATTACCACGCCTGCAATCGCGGCAAGCGCTCGATCGCGCTCGATTTCTCGACGCCGGAAGGTGCGGAGATCGTGCGCAAGCTGGTCGCCGGCGCCGACGTGCTGATCGAGAACTTCAAGCTTGGCGGCCTCAAGAAATACGGTCTCGACTATGACAGCCTGAAGAAGATCAACCCCAGGCTGGTCTATTGCTCGATCACCGGCTTCGGCCAGTCCGGCCCTTATGCGCCGCGCGCCGGCTACGATTTCATCGTCCAGGGCATGTCGGGCCTGATGTCGATCACCGGGCCTGCCGGCGGCGAGCCGCAAAAGGTCGGCGTCGCCGTCACCGACATCTTCACCGGGCTTTATTCGGTCATCGCCATCCAGGCGGCTTTGCGCCACGCCGAGGCCACCGGCCAGGGCCAGCATGTCGACATGGCGCTGTTCGACGCCCAGATGTCGGTGCTCGCCAACCAGAACCTCAACTATCTCGTCTCGGGCAATTCGCCGGTGCAGATGGGCAACGCCCATCCGAACATCTCGCCTTACGAGGTGCTGCCGGTGCGCGACGGGCATTTCATCCTCGCCGTCGGCAATGACGGCCAGTTCCAGAAATTCTGCGCCATCGTCGGCCTCGACGATCTCCCCGCCGACCCGCTCTTTGCCACCAATTCGGCCCGCGTCGCCAACCGCGTCGCCTTGCGCGAGAAGATCGTCGCCGCGCTCGCGGCCTTCGACCGCGAAACCCTGCTCGCCCGGCTCGAGGCTTCAGGCGTGCCGGCAAGCCCCATCAACAATATCGGCCAGGCCTTCGCCGATCCGCAGGCGATCGCCCGCGGCATGCGGATGGACCTCGACGATGGCCACGGCAATGCGCTGCCCTCAGTGCGCGCGCCAATGATCATGTCCGAGACACCTCTTTCATATGTCAGACCTTCGCCGCGGCTCGGGGAACACACCGCGGAAATCCTTGCCGAACTGGAGAAGAACGAAAAATGAAGACCGGCGGACAACTGATCGTCGACGCGCTCGAGGCCAACGGCGTCGACCGCATGTACTGCGTGCCGGGCGAATCCTATCTCGCGGTACTCGACGCGCTGCATGATTCCAAGATCCGGAGCATCGTCTGCCGCCAGGAAGGCGGTGCGGCGATGATGGCCGACTGCCATGGCCGCCTCACCGGCAAGCCGGGCATCTGCTTCGTCACCCGTGGCCCTGGCGCCACCAACGCGTCCGCCGGCGTGCACATCGCCATGCAGGATTCCATCCCGATGATCCTGTTCATCGGCCAGGTGGCGAGCCATGCCAAGGAGCGCGAAGCCTTCCAGGAGGTCAACTACCGGCGCTTCTTCGGCGATATCGCCAAGTGGGTGGTCGAGATCGACGATGCCGCGCGCATTCCCGAGCTGCTCACCCGTGCCTTCTCCGTCGCCACATCAGGCCGACCCGGTCCCGTCGTCATCTCGCTGCCCGAGGACATGCTGACCAGCGAGGTCGAGGCGCCGGCCGCCCTGCCCGCCGTCGCTGTCGAAACCCGCCCGGGCGACGAAGAGCTGGCCAAGCTCGAGGCCCTGCTCAACAGCGCCAGGAATCCGTTCGTCATCCTCGGCGGCACCCGCTGGAATGCCGAGGCCGTCGAGCGCATGAAGAAAATCTCTGAAGCCTGGTCGCTGCCGGTCGGCGTCTCCTTCCGCCGCCAGATGCTGTTCGACCATCTCCATGAAAACTACGCCGGTGACGTCGGCATCGGCGTCAACCCGAAGATCGCCAAGGCGATCAAGGACGCCGACGTGGTGCTGCTGGTCGGCGGTCGCTTCGGCGAGATGCCGTCATCGGACTACACGCTGATCAAGAGCCCCTATCCCGATCAGAAGCTCGTGCATGTCCATGCCGACGCCGACGAACTCGGCCGTGTCTACCGCCCGACCGTCGCCATCAACGCCTCGCCGGCAGCCTTCGTCGAGGCTTTTGCCAAGCGCAAACCGGCCGCAAAGCCGGCATGGACCGAAAACACCAAGGCGCTGCATGCTGCCTATCTCGAATGGTCGACCCCGCCGCTCGCCGGCCCGGGTGCGGTCCAGATGGGCCCGATCATGAACTGGCTGGAAAAGGTCCTGCCTGAGGACGCCATCCTCACCAACGGCGCCGGCAACTACGCCACCTGGGTGCACCGCTTCCACCGCTTCCGCCGTTTCGCCACCCAAGGCGCGCCGACGTCGGGCTCGATGGGCTACGGCACGCCGGCGGCGGTTGCAGCAAAGGGCCTGTTCCCCGAGCGCGAGGTCATCGCCTTCGCCGGCGACGGTTGCTTCATGATGAACGGCCAGGAGTTCGCCACCGCCGTGCAATACGGCCTGCCGATCATCGTCATCGTCGTCAACAACGGCATCTACGGCACCATCCGCATGCACCAGGAGCGCGAGTATCCCGGCCGTGTCGAGGCGACCGACCTCAAGAACCCTGATTTCGCAGCGCTTGCCCGTGCCTATGGCGGCCATGGCGAGACGGTGCGCGAGACCGACGAATTCGCGCCCGCCTTCGAGCGCGCCCGTGCCAGCGGCAAGCCGACGATCATCGAGATCAAGCTCGATCCGGAGGCCATCACGCCGACCCGCACGCTGAGCGACATCAGGGACAAGCGCTGATCCCTGCCCCGGGGACAAGCGGGACCCTTGCCTTGGGGAAAGCGCAAGCGTCGTGGCAAATGCGCGGCTTTGATGCTATTGAGGCCGCGCATTTCACCATCCTGACGTAACACTTCCCCAGGCAAGCTGATGATTTCAATCGTCATTCCGTGCAAGAACGAGGCCGAGAACCTGCCGATACTGGTCGGCGAGGTCCACGACGCCATGGCCGGCCGCGACTACGAGGTCATCGTCGTCGATGACGGCTCGACCGATCGCACGGCCGACGTTCTCGCCGAGCTGGCGCGCAGCGCCGGTCGCCTGCGTCATGTCAGGCACGACCGCTCGGCGGGCCAGAGTGCCGCCGTCCGCTCCGGCGTCTTCGCGGCGCGGGGCAGCATCGTCGTCACCATGGATGGCGACGGCCAGAACGATCCCGCCTACCTGCCCAAGCTCGCCGACGCGCTGATCGCCGCCGGCCCGTCGGTCGGCGTCGCCGCCGGCCAGCGCCTCAAGCGCACCGACACCAAGCTCAAGCAGCTGTCGTCGCGTTTCGCCAATGGCCTGCGCGAGATGATCCTGCGCGACGGCACGCGCGATTCAGGCTGCGGCCTCAAGGCGTTGCACACCGATCTGTTCCGCCAGCTGCCGTTCTTCGACGGCTGGCATCGTTACCTGCCCGCACTTTCACTGCGCGAGGGCCGCGGCGTCGTCCATGTCGACGTCGTCGACCGCTCGCGCCGCCACGGCAAATCCAATTACGGCATCCTCGATCGCGGCCTGCGCGGCATCCTCGACCTCACGGGCGTGTGGTGGCTGCGTCGCCGCCGCAAGGTCGTGCCATCGGTCACGGAGCTTGGCCAATGAACCTCATTTCCGAACTCGGCACCTGGCTGCACGATGTCTTCGTCGCCCAGTTCAACGGCTGGATCCTGCTCGGCTTCGTCGCCCAGGGCATGTTCACCATGCGTTTCGTCGTGCAATGGCTCGCTTCGGAACGCGCCAAGCGCTCCGTCGTGCCCGTCGCCTTCTGGTTCTTCTCGCTCGGGGGCGGCGCCCTGCTGCTGATCTATGCCATCCAGCGCCAGGACCCGGTGTTCATTGCCGGCCAGGGGCTGGGCCTGTTCATCTACATCCGCAATCTCTGGCTGATCGCCAATGAGCGGCGCGCCGCCATGGCCGACACCGAGTAGCGGGCATGCTGGCAACCGGAATCAAAACCACAGAGACCCAGCACAAGTCTTTGTCTTTGTTCAGCTATCTCCTGCTCGCGGCACTCTGCCTGTTTGCCTTTGCGCCGGGCATTTCCACCCTGCCGCCGACTGATCGCGACGAGTCGCGCTTCGTCCAGGCCACCAAGCAGATGGTCGAGAGTGGCGATTATGTCGACATCCGTTTCCAGGACGTGCCGCGCTACAAGAAACCAGCCGGAATCTACTGGCTGCAGTCGGCCGCCGTCCTGGTCAGCGGAAAGGGCAGCGATGCCCCGATATGGGTCTACCGGCTGGTTTCGGTGCTGGCCGGCACCTTCTCGGTCCTTGCCCTCGCCTTCGTCGGCGACCGCATGTTCGGCCGCACGGCAGGCGTCGTTGCCGGCCTCGGCCTCATGGGTATCCTCATGCTCGGCGTCGAGGCACGCATCGCCAAGACCGACGCGACATTGCTCGCCACCGCCCTGCTCGCCCAGGGGGCGCTCGCAGCCGTCTATCTCGGCCACAAGGCCGGCCGGCCGCAGGGCAAAGCCAACTGGCTGTTCTGGATCGCCCACGGCCTTGCCCTGCTGATCAAGGGCCCGGTCATTCCGTTCCTCAGCCTGCTCACGGTCGCCACCATCGCCATCCTCGACCGCGACCGCTCATGGCTGCGCAAGCTCCGCCCCTTCACCGGCATCCTGGTGACGCTGCTCGTCGCAGCGCCGTGGCTGATCCTGATCACCATCAAGACCGGCACCGAATTCTGGCAGGAATCGGTCGGCAAGGACCTGTTGAGCAAGGTCGGCTCCGGCCAGGAATCGCATGGCTTCCCACCCGGCTACTACTTCCTGACCTATTCCGTGTTCATGTGGCCCTTCGCTTTGGTGGCGCTCGAAGGCGGGCTGAAGGCGCTCAAGCGCTTCCGCGACGACCCCCGGCTTTTGTTCTGCCTCGCCTGGTACCTGCCCTACTGGATCGCCATCGAGCTGATCCCCACCAAGCTGCCGCACTATGCGATGCCGGCCTATCCCGCTCTGCTCCTGCTGATGGCCTGGTCGCTGACCGATCCGGCCGCCGCAGGCATCGAGCTGTCGCGCTGGCAGCTCTGGATCCGCAGGGCCTGCGCCTTTGGCGTCTTCGGCATCAGTGCCGGCCTTGCTGCCATCGCACTCGGCATCACGCCCTATTTCCTCGGCCAGTTCTCCTGGTGGGGCCAACTGGCCGGCCTGCTTGTTCTGGTTGCCGCCACGCTCGGCGCCGGCATGCCGAGCGACATGTCGCCGCTCAAGCGCACCGGCATTGCCGCGGCTGCTGCCGCCGCAGCCTTCGGCGTGCTGACCCTGAAGGTCCTGCCGCCGCTCAAGCCATTGTGGCTTAGTCCGCAGATTGCTGAGCAGTTCGAGAAACTGAAGCCCTGCACCACCTCGGTGCTCGCTTCCGCCGGCTACAGCGAGCCGAGCCTGGTCTTCCTCGCCGGCACCTCGACCCAACTCACCAATGGCAAGGGCGCGGCAGCGGCCCTGGCGGCCGATCCCGCATGCGCCATTGCCGTGGTTTCGGCGGCCGAAAGCAAGGCCTTCCTCGCTGCCGTGCCGGGCGGCGCAGCAGCGCTCAGGGAGCGCGGCCGCATCGAAGGCATGAACTATTCCAAGGGCGAGTCGCGCACGCTGACCTTCTACGTGGTGGCGAAGTAGCGGCAGCCCCCTTGCCAGTGGCTTGGGCGTGCGTCCTTTGAGGCTCGCCCATGACAAGTCAGCCCCAAGCCGTCAGCGGTCAGGGCGGGGCTCGCACCTCAGGATGAGGACCGTTGCGCTGACCTCCCTCATCCTGAGGAGCCCGCGAAGCGGGCCTCGAAGGACGCACCTCAAACTCCAACCTCGAAAAAGAAAAAGGGGCGGTTACCCGCCCCCTTTCCAGATCGTCCGGTCATCCAGATCTTATTTGATCGCCTTGTCGGTGATCGTGGACGTCCAGGCGCCCGAAGGCTCCTTGGTGATGATCTTCTGCGCCAAAAGCGCTTCTGCTGTTCGCTTGTAGGCCGCCTCGATCAGCTTGCCGTCGGCATTGTCGATCAGCTTGGCCACTTCGCCCATCATGCGCTTCTGGTGGTTTTCGTCCTGGCCGCCATTGTCGACGACGATGCCGGCTGCCTCGTCAGGATTGTCGACGGCGTATTTCCAGCCCTTCATCGAGGCGCGCACGAAGCGAACCATCTTGTCTTCGAAGGCCGGGTCCTTGAGCTTGTCTTCCATCGCATAGAGGCCGTCTTCGAGCAGGTCGTTGCCCATCTCGGTATAATTGAAGACGGTCAGTTCTTCCGGCTTGAAGCCCGCGTCGATCAGCTGCCAGTACTCATTGTAGGTCATGACCGAGATGCAGTCCGCCTGCTTCTGGATCAGCGGCTGCACGTCGAAGCTCTGCTTCAGCACGGTCACGCCATCGGCGCCGCCCTCGGTCGGCAGGCCGAGCTTGTTCATCCAGGCGAAGAACGGATATTCGTTGCCGAAGAACCAGACGCCCAGCGTCTTGCCCTTAAAGTCGGCTTCGGTCTTGACCGGTCCGTCCTTCGGGCAGACCAGCTCCATACCCGCCTTCTTGTAGGGCTGAGCGATGTTGACCAGGCCGACACCCTTTTCGCGGGCCGCCAGAGCGCCGCCCATCCAGTCGACGATGACATCGGCGCCACCACCGGCGATCACCTGCTCCGGTGCAATGTCAGGGCCGCCCGGCTTGATGTCGACGTCGAGGTTTTCCTCGCCGTAGAAGCCCTTTTCCTTGGCGACGTAGTAGCCGGCGAACTGCGACTGCGTCACCCACTTGAGCTGCAGCGTCACCTTGTCGGCGGCAAGTGCCGCCTGCGCGGCGGCCAGCGACATCGCCCCCGCCATCAACGATATCATCAGTCTCTTCATCTTCTTTTTCCCTCTGAAGTTGGACCGCGGCCCCGCCCAAGGAGCTCAGGTCACGCCCGCCCACCACGGACAGACGGATGCCAGAAAGTGGTGGCCCTCTCGATCAGGGCGACCACGCCATAGAAGACGGAACCGGCCAGAGCCGCAACAGCGATCTCCGCCCAGACCATGTCGACATTCATGCGCCCGATCTCTGTCGAGATTCGGAAGCCCATGCCGACGATCGGCGTGCCGAAGAATTCGGCGACGATGGCGCCGATTAGCGCCAGCGTGGAGTTGATCTTCAACGCATTGAAGATGAAGGGTGCGGCCGCCGGCAGGCGCAGCTTGAACAGCGTCTGCCAGTAATTGGACGCATAGGTGCGCATCAGGTCGCGCTCCATGTGCCCCGAGGCCGCGAGGCCCGCGACCGTGTTCACCAGCATCGGGAAGAAGGTCATGATGATGACAACGGCTGCCTTCGACTGCCACTCGAAGCCGAACCAGATCACCATGATCGGGGCGACGCCGATGATCGGCAGCGCCGACACCATGTTGCCGATGGGCAAAAGCCCTTTGCGCAGGAACGGCACCCGGTCGGCCAGGATCGCCACGGCGAAGCCCGAGGCACAGCCGACGATGTAGCCGAACAGCACCGCCTTGAAGATGGTCTGGCGCACGTCGGCCAGAAGGATCGGCAGCGAATTGCCGATGCGCGCGGCGATCGCACTTGGCGGCGGCAAAAGGATGAACGGAACGCCCGCCCCCCGCGTGACCGCTTCCCATATGATCAGGATCCAGGCGCCGAAGATTGCCGGGATCAGCAGGCGCAGCAACGTCCTGACCTGCGTCGACACCGGCCGGATGGCCGACAGCACCGCAACGCATCGCCAGGCCAGCAGCCAGGCGGCGGCAAGCAGCAGGAAGTACGGCATCCGCGCCGTGCCTTCATTGCCTGCGATGCCAGATATCAGCAGCCAGGCAGCGCCATGCGCGCCGACGAAAAGTACAGCGGCGCTGGCGAGGCCGGAAAACATGGCGAAAGAGGCCACGGCAGGCAAGGCGATGAGGCCGACGACAAGCGACGTCATGCCGCTCGACATCGGCGCGGTAGCTTCGGCCGTCAGTATCGGCACTGTCGCCATGGCGACGGCGCACAACACCAGCGCCAGCCCGGCTTGCCAGGACGGTTTGGAGTTCATCATGCCGGCCGCCCTCCCATCGAACGTTCGACAACCTTGCCGACGATCCCCACCAGTACCACCAGCATGGCCGCCACCACCGAGCCGGCGACGAGTGCCGCCCACATGTCGATGGTCTGGCTGTAGTAGGATCCAGCGAGCAGTTTTGCGCCGATGCCGGCGACAGCACCTGTCGGCAACTCACCGACGATGGCGCCAACAAGGCTCGCCGCCACCGCCACCTTCATCGAGGCGAACAGGAACGGCACCGATGCCGGCACGCGCAGCTTCCAGAACGTCTGCGACGCGCTGGCGTTGTAGGTGTGCATCAGGTCGAGATGCATGAGATCGGGCGAGCGTAGCCCCTTCACCATGCCGACGGCGACCGGGAAGAACGACAGATAAGTCGAGATCAGCGCCTTGGGGATCAGCCCGGTGATGCCGATGGCCGCCAGCACCACGATGATCATCGGCGCCACAGCCAGGATGGGAATGGTCTGCGAGGCGATGATCCACGGCATCAGGCTGCGGTCGAGCGCGATCACATGCACGATGCCGACGGCGATCAGGATGCCGAGTGCGGTGCCGAAGGTAAAGCCGAGCAGCGTCGACGACAGCGTCACCCACGAATGATAGACGAGGCTGCGCGCGCTGGTGACTTTCCTCAGGAAGGTGTTTTCGAAGAAGTTCTGCGCTACCTGGTGCGGCGCCGGCATGGTCGGCTTCGGCTGCGACAGCGTCTTGCCGACGAATTCCACGGTACCTGGCGTCAGGCCTGCCCGTCGGTCGAGGTCGCGCTGGAACGGCGCATTCATGTAGACGGCGAACGCATACCAAGCGGCAACAATGACCAGTAGGATGGTGATGACGGGAATAATCCGGTCTCTGAGGCGATCCATCGCGGCTCAATCCTCGTAGGAATGGCCGGCGCGCAGCCCGTCACGGACGCGCGCGGCGATCGCCAGGAATTCCGGGCTCTCGCGGATGTCGAGCGGTCGCTCCGTGGGCAGCGTCGACTCGATCACGTCGGTGACACGCCCGGGCCTGGGCGACATCACCACGATGCGCGTCGACAGATACACGGCCTCGGGAATCGAGTGGGTGACGAAGCAGATCGTCTTGTTGGTCTGCCGCCACAGCCGGAGCAACTGTTCGTTGAGATGGTCGCGCACGATCTCGTCGAGCGCGCCGAACGGCTCGTCCATCAAGAGCAGATCCGCGTCGAAGGCCAGTGCGCGCGCAATCGAGGCGCGCTGCTGCATGCCGCCGGAAAGCTGCCAGGGATATTTCTTCTCGAAGCCGGAGAGATTGACCAGGTCCATCGTGCGCTTGATGCGCTCCTGCTGCTCTGCCTTCGAAAGACCGATGATCTCGAGCGGTAGCCCGACATTGCTTTCGATCGTCCGCCACGGAAACAGCGCTGCCGCCTGGAACACATAGCCGTAGGCCCGGGCCTCACGTGCCTGTTCGGGCGTCATGCCGTTGATCGAGATCTTGCCTTCCGTCGGCTGCTCGAGATCGGCGATGACCCTGAGGAACGTCGTCTTGCCGCAGCCCGAAGGGCCGATGAAGGAGACGAACTCGCCCTTGTTGATGGTCAGATCGACGTCCGCCAGCGCCCGCACCGGGCCGTCATTGGTCTGGAAGGTCAGCCCCAGCTTTCTGGCTTCGACGACGGCGTTCTGATCGACGCTCGTCGCCGTGGCTTGATTGACTGTCATGAGCATTGCCCGACTTTACCCCACATCATGCCATCCTCTCCGAAGATGAGGCAGGCGTCCACTTGATCGGGATGTTTTTGCTGGCCTTGAAGCCGGATGTCATTCCGGCGCCATCCTTGCGGCCGCAAGGCGCGGCCGCCATCCCTGTTCGGTACACGGAAATTGCCTGCGAACGCGCAGGTGCTCACACCCCGGTCGCCGGGATGCCTGTGCGTTCGACCTTGCGCGGCGCGGTGATCTCCTTCCACTGCGACAGCGCCCGGTTGACCGCGGCATGCGGTTCGCGGGTGACGAATTCGCCGTGGCCGGGATTAGCCTTCACCTCGTGCTCCTGGATGGCGAGCTCGCCGCGGGTGAAGACGAAGCGCGGCAGGCCGGTCACCTCGATGCCCTCGAAGACGTTGTAGTCGATGACCGACTGCTGGCTCTTCGCCGCGATCGTCTTCTTGCGCTTGGGGTCCCACACGATGACGTCGGCATCCGCGCCTTCGACGATCGCGCCCTTCTTCGGATACATGTTGAGGATCTTGGCGATGTTGGTCGAGGTCACCGCCACGAACTCGTTCATCGTCAGCCGGCCGGTGTTGACGCCCTTGGTCCACAGCACCGGCATGCGGTCTTCGAGCCCGCCGGTGCCATTAGGGATCTTGGTGAAGTTGCCGACGCCTGTGCGCTTCTGCTCGGTCGTGAACGAGCAATGATCCGTCGCCACCACCTGCAGCGAACCCGCCTGCAGGCCGGCCCACAAAGAATCCTGGTGCAGCTTGTTGCGGAAGGGTGGGCTCATCACCCGGCGCGCCGCGTGGTCCCAGTCCTTGTTGAAATATTCGGTCTCGTCGAGCACCAGGTGCTGGATCAGCGGCTCGCCATAGACGCGCATGCCCTTCTGCCGGGCCCGGCGGATCGCCTCATGCGCCTGCTCACAGGAGGTATGCACGACATAGAGCGGGCTGCCCACCATGTCGGCGATCATGATGGCGCGGTTGGTCGCCTCGCCCTCCACTTCCGGCGGGCGCGAATAGGCATGCGCCTCGGGTCCGTTGTTGCCCTCGGCAAGGAGCTTCGCCGACAGCTGGGCGACGACGTCGCCGTTCTCGGCATGCACCAGCGGCAGCGCGCCGAGCTCGGCGCAGCGCTTGAAAGACGAGTACATCTCGTCGTCGTCGACCATCAGCGCACCCTTGTAGGCCATGAAGTGCTTGAACGAGGTGATGCCCTTGTCGACCACTTGGGCCATCTCGTTGAACACCTGCTCGCCCCACCAGGTGATCGCCATGTGGAAGGAGTAGTCGGAACAGGCCTTCGACGTCTTGTTGTCCCACATCTGCAGCGCTTCGAGCAGCGACTGGCCGGGCGCCGGCAGGCAGAAATCGACCACCATCGTCGTGCCACCGGAAAGGGCGGCGCGTGTCCCGCTCTCGAAGTCGTCGGCCGAATAGGTGCCCATGAACGGCATTTCGAGATGGGTGTGCGGGTCGATGCCACCGGGCATGATGTAGCAGCCGGTGGCATCGAACTCGTGGTCGGCATGCAAGTTCTCGCCGATGGCGACGATCTTGCCATGCTGGATCAGCACGTCGGCCTTCCACGTCCGGTCGGCCGTGACGATGGTGCCGTTTCTGATGACTTTGGTCATTCTTTAGTTCCCCAATTGCTGCCGCGCTTCTTTTCGAGCGTTTCGGCAAAGTTTCATATCATCTAAGGACAGCAACTCCGCGCAGGCCAAGCGCAAGCCACCCTTCCCCGATCGGAAAAAGGGCTGCCTGGGCAGCAATGTCGGTCCGAAAGCTCACTCCACGATCTCCGCCGTCTCGACCACGGCATGGAACAGCACGTCGCAGCCGGCAGCGGCCCATTCTGGATAGATTTCCTCGGCCTCGTTGTGGCTCAGGCCGTCGACGCATGGACAAAAGACCATCGCCGTCGGCGCCACGCGATTGATCCAGCAGGCGTCGTGGCCGGCACCCGAGACGATGTCGCGATGACTGTAGCCGAGCCGGTCGGCGGCGTCGCGCACGGCCTTGACGCAATCCTTGTCAAAGGCGACGGGATCGAAATGGCCGACCTGCTCGATCTCGAACGAGATGTCGAGCGCCTCGCAGATGGTGGCGATGCCCTCGCGCACACGCGCATCCATCGTGTCCAGCACCTCCTTCTCCGGCGAGCGGATGTCGATGGTGAACACCGTGCGCCCGGCAATGATGTTGCGCGAGTTGGGATAGACCTCCATGTGGCCGACGGCACCGACGGCGTCTGGCTGGTAGTCCATCGCCACTTCATGCACCAGCTCGGTCACCCGCGCCATGCCGAGCCCGGCATTGCGGCGCTTGTACATCGGCGTCGAGCCGGTGTGCGCCTCCGTTCCGGTCAGCGTCACCTGCAGCCACTTCAGGCCCTGGCCGTGGGTGACGACGCCGATCTCGATCTCTTCGTCCTCAAGGATCGGCCCCTGCTCGATATGCAATTCGAAGAAGGCCTTCATCTTGCGCGCGCCGACCTTTTCCGCACCCTTCCAGCCGATGCGTTCCAGCTCGTCGCCGAAGCGCTTGCCGTGCGCATCCTGGCGCGCATAGGCCCAGTCCTGCTCGAGCACACCGGCAAACACGCCGGAAGCGAGCATTGCCGGGGCAAAGCGGGTACCCTCTTCGTTGGTCCAGTTGGTCACCACGATCGGATGTTTGGTCTTGATGCCAAGGTCGTTGAGGCTGCGGATGACTTCGAGCCCGCCAAGCACGCCGAGCACGCCGTCGAACTTGCCGCCCGTCGGCTGGGTATCGAGGTGGCTGCCGACATAGACCGGCAGCGCCTCGGGGTCGGTGCCTTCGCGCCGGGCAAACATCGTGCCCATCTCGTCGATGCCCGTTTCAAGGCCGGCAGCGTCGCACCATTTCTTGAACAGGTGGCGGCCCTCGCCGTCCTCGTCGGTCAGCGTCTGGCGATTGTTGCCGCCGGCGATGCCGGGGCCGATCTTCGCCATTTCCATCAGCGAATCCCACAAACGGTCTGAATTGATTCGCAGATTCTCGCCTGGGGCGGCCATGGCCAACGTCCTCTCATTCTCTTGTTCTGCCCGGAAACCCCAGCGGTTCCCGGCGCCGGATTTCCTTCGGTGGCTTTCGCCCGGAGCCCCATCCGCTGGACGGGCCCCCTTTTGTCTCTCGGAGCTTTCCCCGGAGAGCATGGACGCCCTCCGGGTTCAAGTTCCTGTCGATCAGTCGACCGCCCTCAGCACCTCGCGGACGTGATCGATCAATTCGTCGATCTGGCCCTTGGTGATGATCAGCGGCGGCGACAGCGCGATGATGTCGCCGGTGGTGCGGATCAGCGCGCCACGCTCGAACGCCTTGACGAAGGCCGAGAAGGCACGCTTGGTCGGCGCTCCGGCAATCGGCGACAGCTCGATCGCGCCGATCAGGCCGATGTTGCGGATGTCGATGACGTGCGGCTCGCCCTTCAGCGAGTGCAGCGCCTCTTCCCAATAGGAGGCAAGCTCGGCGCCACGGGTCAGCAGCCCCTCTTCCTTGTAGGTGTCGAGGGTGGCGAGTGCCGCAGCCGAAGCTATCGGATTGCCCGAATAGGTATAGCCGTGGAAGAACTCGATCATGTGCTCGGGGCCGGTCATGAAGGCGTCGTGGATTTCTTTCTTCACGAACACCGCACCCATCGGGATGACGCCGTTCGACACACCCTTGGCGGTGGTGATGATGTCGGGAATGACGCCGAAATAGTCTGCCGCAAACGGCGTGCCGAGACGGCCGAAACCGGTGATGACCTCGTCGAAGATCAAAAGGATGCCGTGCTTGGTGCAGATATCGCGCAGCTTCTGCAGATAGCCCTTCGGCGGGATCAGCACGCCGGTTGAGCCGGCGACCGGCTCGACGATGACGGCAGCGATGGTCGAGGCGTCATGCAGGGTGACGATGCGTTCGAGCTCGTCGGCCAGTTCCGCGCCATACTCCGGCTCGCCCTTGGTGAAGGCGTTCTTGGCCGGCAGGTGGGTGTGCGGTAGGTGGTCGACGCCGGAAAGCAGCGTGCCGAACATCTTGCGGTTGGTGACGATGCCGCCGACCGAGATGCCGCCGAAATTGACGCCGTGATAGCCGCGTTCGCGACCGATGAGGCGGGTACGCGCGCCATCGCCCTTCACACGATGATAGGCCAGCGCCATCTTGAGCGCGGTCTCGACCGATTCCGACCCGGAATTGGTGAAGAAGACGTGGTCCATGCCCTCGGGCGCGATGTCGACGAGGCGGTTGGCCAGTTCGAAGACGATCGGATGGCCCATCTGGAAAGCAGGCGCATAGTCGAGCTCGGCAGCCTGTTTCTGGATCGCCTCGGTGATCTTGGGCCGGCAGTGGCCGGCATTGACGCACCACAGGCCTGCGGTGCCGTCGAGAATCTTGCGGCCGTCGCTGGCCGTGTAATGCATGTCCTTGGCCGCAACCATCATGCGTGGCGCCTGCTTGAACTGCCTGTTCGAAGTGAACGGCATCCAGAATGCGCTGAGATCGTTGGGCGTAACTTTTAGCCTGTCCGACATGACCAAGCTTTCCTTTCTTCCCCTGTTTCGGTACGGCCAACGCTTGGTCTTCGGTGCGTTTTTGTGTTACGCAATTTTTTGACCGATTGGACAAACGTTAGCACCGCCGCTTCGGCGGTCAAGGGATTACTACCGGAAATGCGGCTTCTGAGGCGCGCTCCACAGGTCGGCAAGAACTGGTCCAGCGGATTGGTCCAGATGCATCCCGTATACACCCTCGAATGCGGGACATCATGACCATGGAAGGCTCGACACCGCGCGGCCGCACCCGCATCCAGAAGGAGAAGCGCGAGGTCATTCTCGAAGCAGCGCTCGAAGTATTCTCCACCAACGGTTTCCGCGGTTCGACCATCGACCAGATCGCCGAAGCGGCGGGCATGTCCAAGCCCAATTTGCTCTATTATTTCCGCCGCAAGGAAGACATCCACGAAACGCTGATGCACCGGCTGCTGGAAACCTGGCTGGCGCCGCTGAAGGAACTCGACAACATCGGCGACCCGATGACCGAGCTCAGGAGCTACATCAGGCGCAAGCTCGAAATGGCGCGTGATTTTCCACGCGAGAGCAGGCTCTTCGCCAACGAGATCCTGCAGGGCGCGCCCCGCATCATGGCGATGCTCGAAGGCGAGCTGAAAACACTGGTCGACGAAAAGGTCGAGGTCATCAAGGGCTGGATGCGATCGGGCAAGGTCGCCCAGGCCGATCCCTGGCACCTGATCTTCGCCATCTGGGCGACGACCCAGCATTATGCCGATTTCGACGTCCAGGTCCGCGCCGTGCTCGGCCCCGACCGTGGTGGCGAGGGACGTTTCGAAGATGCCGCCCGCTTCCTGGAACAGCTTTTCGTTGAAGGTCTTAGGCCGAAAGGCTGAATCAATTCGGCAACGGCAGCAGCCCTTATTGGCCGACCGCGATCACGAACAGAAAGCTGCCAGCCAAGGCAACGTTACCGACGATGCCATTGATGCGCGCGGCGCGTTCCGGCCCGACATGATCCCAGAAATTGTGGAACATCAGGGTTCCGCAGATGAGGAAGGCAATCAAGGCAGCGGCCGCATACGGGGCTTGGAACCCTGCGATCAGCATCGATCCGGCAACGGTCTGGAGCACGATGCCGGCCCATAGCACGAGCCGCGCCTGCGGCACGCCACGCGCGCCCATCATGCCGGCCAAAAGCTTTGCATTGGCGATATTGCGAAGGCCGGCGAAAACGAACGCGCCGCCTAGAAGCAGGCGGCCGAAAAAGGCCAGCGTCGAAGGTTCAAGCATCAGTCTCTCCCAGGCGATCGCCCGTGGGCGACCGCCGCAAATCCGATTTCGGTCTGTTGTGATGGTCAGGCGGCCTTGGCTTCACCCACTGGGTGGACGGCATGGAACGAGACACAAAGCCGGTTCCAGGTGTTGATCATGCCCAGCGCCACGGTGAGCTTGACTAGGTCCTCCTCGGAGAAATGCTGGCGAGCTTCGGCATAAAGTTCGGCTGGCACGCCGGCGTCGGCGATGTTGGTGACCGTCTCGGTCCAGGCGAAGGCCATGCGCTCGCGCTCGGTATAGAGCGGCGATTCTTTCCAGGCCGCGACGAGCCACAGGCGTTGCTCGGTCTCGCCGTCCGCCTTCGCCTCGCGGCTGTGCATGTCGACGCAATAGGAGCAGCCATTGATCTGTGACGCCCTGAGCTTGATCAGGTGCAGCAGGCTGTGCTCGAGCCCGCACTCGTTGACCGCCTTGTTGAGCGCGACCAGATGCTTGGTCAGTTCCGGTGCGGCGGTGTAGAAATTCAGCCTCGGTTTCATGGCATCTTCCTTTCGTTGATGGTTCTTGCCTTGGAAATCTGCGGCCGCTGGTTCTGCGCCACGAAGGCGCAACTGGCCGCCACGACACGCGGATCGGCATCCGCTGTGAAATCGGCGACGATGTCGGAGAGCCGCGTCTCGGCGAGCGCGGTGCGATAGGCCCGCTCGGCCTTGAGCATGGCAACGTTGATGCCGCAGGGCTTCACATAGGCCGACGGGTCGAGCGAATACGCCCCCTTCTGCCTGATCTCGCCGCAGCGGAACGCAGGCTCCCTGCCCTCGATGGCGAGCACGATGTCGAGCAGCGTGATCTTGTCCGCCGAACGCGCCAGCCGGTAGCCGCCACTTGGCCCGGGTACCGATTCCAGGATCTTCGTGCCGGTCAGGGCCTTCAGGTGCTTGAGGAGATAGCTCGGCGAAAGCCCGAATGCCTCGGCCATCACATTGCCCGGCAGCGTGCCGTCGCCGTCGACGCCCGCCAGCAGCGCCGCACAATGGATCGCAGCCTCCACGCCGTCACCCAGCTTCATGATCGCCACTCCTAATCATGGATATGTGATATCATGGATATTTTTTATCTACAATAAGAGAATGGACTGGAAGACGAACATTGCCTTCGCAGGGCTACTCGAAGTCGGATGTGTCTAGCTTTGCCGCCGGTGTGGCGTGGCTGAGCACGCACTGCCACTTCGCCCCGCGTCGGACGAAGACGTCTGTGGTCCATTCGTCTGCCGTGAAGGCCTGGCCGCGGAAATGTCCGCTGTTGACGACGCGCGCCGTGTAGACCGCGGTCGCGCCGTAGATCTCGACGCGTGGCTCGCTGGCGGCTCGCATCATGTCGTGGGTCAGGTCGCCCGAGGCAACCGAAGCGAGGAAATCCGTCTTGGATGTCGCGCCGTCGGGGCCGACGATCACCCACTCGTCGGCCATGAAGCGGCCAATGGCGGCGGCGTCGTTGGCAACGATCGCCTCCGCCCAGGCAAGAGCGAGTTCTGCGATCTCGCTCTTGTTGTCCATGGCTTGTCGCTCCTACTCCGCAGCCACCTTGGCCATCGGGTTGTTCGGATGCGTCGTCCAGTTGGCATAGTGCGGCGACACCGGCTTGCCGGTGCGCTTGTCCATGGCGCCGACCGCCAGCGGCTCCATGGTGATGCAGTTCTCGACCGGGCAGACGTTGACGCACAGGTTGCAGCCGACGCATTCCTCCTCGATCACCTCGAAGTGGCGCGCACCGTGGACCATGCTGGTGATCGCCTGGTGCGAGGTGTCCTCGCAGGCGATGTGGCAGCGTCCGCACTTGATGCAGGCATCCTGGTCGATATGCGCCTTGGCGACGTAGTTGAGGTTGAGATACTGCCAGTCGGTGACATTGGGCGTGGCGCGGCCGACGATGTCGTCGAGCGAGCGGTGGCCCTTCTCGTCCATCCAGTTTTCGAGACCGGCGATCATCTCCTGCACGATCTTGAAGCCGTAGGTCATGGCCGCGGTGCAGACCTGCACGTTGCCTGCACCGAGTGCCATGAATTCGGCCGCGTCGCGCCATGTGGTGATGCCGCCGATGCCCGAGATCGGCAGGCCCGCCGTTTCCGGGTCACGGGCGATCTCGGCCACCATGTTCATGGCGATCGGCTTGACCGCGGGGCCGCAATAACCGCCATGGCTGCCCTTGCCGTCGATTGTGGGCTCAGGGGCGAAACTGTCGAGGTTGACGCCGGTGATCGAGTTGATGGTGTTGATCAGCGACACCGCGTCGGTGCCGCCGGCATGAGCCGCCCGCGCCGGCTTGCGCACGTCGGTGATGTTGGGCGTAAGCTTGGTGATGACCGGCATGCGGGTGTTCTGCTTGCACCAGCGCACGACCATTTCGATGTATTCGGGCACCTGGCCTACAGCGGCACCCATGCCGCGTTCCGACATGCCGTGCGGGCAGCCGAAATTGAGCTCGATGCCGTCGGCGCCGGTTTCCTCGACCACCGGCAGGATCGCCTTCCAGGCTTCCTCGACGCAAGGCACCATCAGCGACACGACGATGGCCCGGTCGGGCCAGTCCATCTTGACCTGCTTGATCTCGCGCAGATTGGTCTGCAGGTCGCGGTCGGTGATCAGCTCGATGTTGTTGAGGCCGAGCAGGCGCCGGTCGGCACCCCAGATCGCGCCGTAGCGCGGGCCGTTGACGTTGACCACCGGCGGGCCTTCCTCGCCAAGCGTCTTCCATACGACGCCACCCCAGCCTGCCTTGAAGGCGCGGATGACATTGTAGGCCTTGTCGGTCGGCGGCGCCGAGGCGAGCCAGAACGGGTTGGGCGACTTGATGCCGACGAAATTGTTGCGAATGTCTGCCATCTTGTCCTCCCTCAGCCGATCAGGGCGCGGTTGATGGATTCAGCCGCGTCTCGCCCTTGCGCCACGGCCGAGACGGTCAGGTCGTCGCCTCCGGCAATGCAGTCGCCGCCGGCCCAGACCTTGGCGAGCGACGTGCGTCCCTCCCCGTCTACCTTGATGCGACCGCCTTCCATGGCGACCGAAGGGCCGCTGCCATTGAGCGCCGAAGGCTCGAAGCTCTGGCCGATCGCCTTGAACACCTGGTCGGCGGCGAGCCTGACGATCTCGCCGGTCCCAGTGAGCTTGTCGCCCTTCATCGCAGTGTATTCGAGTTCGATGGCGACCACCTTGCCGCCGTCGGAGATGACCTTCTTCGGCTGCAGCCAATGCCGGATGACGACGCCGTTGGCGGCGGCGAGATCCTGCTCGAACGCCGAGGCGTTCATGTGCTCCTGGCCGCGTCGGTAGCAGATCGTCACCTCCTCGGCGCCGAGCAGCTTGGATTGCACGGCAGCGTCGATCGCCGTCATGCCGCCGCCGATGACGACGACGCGGCGCCCGACCGGCAGGCCGGCAAGGTCGCTCGACTGGCGCAGCACCGAGATGAAGTCGACCGCGTTGGAGACGCCCGAGGCATCCTCGCCTTCGGCACGCAGCGCGTTGACGCCGGCAAGACCGAGGCCGAGGAACACCGCGTCGTAGGAAGCGGTAAGGTCGGCGAGATGGTAGTCGCGCCCAAGCGCCTTGCCGTTTTCGGTGACGATGCCGCCAATCGATGTGACGTAGTCGACTTCGGCCTGGGCGAAATCGTCCGTGCTCTTGTAGGCGGCGATGCCGTATTCGTTGAGACCGCCGGCCTTGGGCCGCGCTTCGAGGATTGTCACCTCATGGCCATGGCGGGCGAGCCTGTGGGCAGCGGCGAGACCGGCCGGTCCGGCGCCTACGACGGCGACCTTCTTGCCGGTCGATGCGGCACGCTCATAGAACTGCCTGCCCTGCTCCATCGCCACGTCGGTGGCGTAGCGCTGCAGGCGGCCGATCTGTACCGGCTTGCCCTCGGCAACCTCACGGACGCAAACCTCTTCGCACAGCGTCTCGGTCGGGCAGACGCGGGCGCACATGCCGCCGAGGATGTTCTGGTCGAAGATGGTCTTGGCCGAACCGATCGGATTTCCGGTCGAGATCTGGCGGATGAACAGCGGGATATCGATCGATGTGGGGCATGCCTGCATGCAAGGCGCGTCGTAGCAGAAGTAGCAACGATCGGACTCGACCAGCGCCTCGTGATGATCGAGCGGCGGGTGCAGATCGGAAAAATTGTCGGCGTATTGTGCAGGCGCAAGGCGGCCGCCGACGATGCCTTCCTTGAAAAGACCTTCTGCCATTCCAGTTCCCCAATTTCTTTTGGTTTTGAGGAAGCGTAGCACGTTCTATTTTTTTATCAATTGGTCAATTTTTTGCCTAAGCATTTGATTTTGCTCAAAAATAAGATGATTATTTTGGTCAGGATTTGATGATTCTGGGGTGAGCCCTTCCGTTGCGAGAGGCAGGGCGGCAGCCAGGCCTTCTCCCCTTGTGGGAGAAGGTGCCCCGAAGGGGCGGATGAGGGGTGTTGGACGGAGTGGGACCTTTCAGGTTGGTCGCTATTCTGTGTGTCCTTCGGCATCCTCTCATTCTTTCCAACACTCCTCATCCGACCTCGCTTCGCTCAGCCGCCACCCGGCCCTCCGCTATGGCTCCGGGCGTTCGTCGTTGGAAAAGCCAAATCGTTGGCTTTTCCTGGCCTTCGGCCACCACTCCTCACCCCACAAGGGGAGAAGGCAGGTTCTCACCTTGCCACGCCCCGTTGCCGGTCTGGCCATTGCTTATGAAAAGGTTCGGGAAGCGGGGCGCGAGGCCGTGCCTTCCGATGTAAGTTAGTGGCGCGACGTTCGCGCCCCGCCCGGTTGCTTGCCCCGCTCAGTCGCCTCGGCTTTCACCGCCAGCCGCCGCAAGGCCCGGACTTGGGGGCTCATCACCCAGCAGGAGATCCGACCTCCTGCCAGCCCGGCACCGGCGCTTCCCCCCGCTGCCCGGTGCGCACCGGAGTCCCGTGGAAGATCGCAAGGGGAATCATACGGGAGGCGGAGAGCGGGTGGAAAAACGGGAGCGGCTATCCACGCGGGTTGGTGACAGATGGTGACAGCCAATCGCCGACGTTGCGATCCTTCGCACCCCCCTCTGGCCTGCCGGCCATCTCCCCCACAAGGAGGGAGATCACGCCTTCATCGGCGCCGCAGTTAATCGCCAATATCGCAAGGCTTATCCTTTACGACGTTGCAGAATGGGCGCCGCCGGCGACGAGACTAATCTCCCTCCTTGTGGGGGAGATGGCCGGCAGGCCAGAGGGGGGTGCGAAGGATCGCCATCGGCAAAAATTCAGGAGCTACAGCGTGGAAAACCTCTCCACGCCCCTCGCCCCCTCACGCTTCCGGCGTCACATCGTGCGCGCCAGGTGCAGCACCCTTGCCCATGCTGATGACCGGCTCCATGGCGTCGAAGACACTTGGCGGCAGGTGGCATTTGATCTGGTGGCCATCGCCCAGCTCGCGCACCGGCGGCACCTGCGTTTCGCACAGATTGCCCGGCACCTGGCTCTTGTAGCGGCAGCGTGTCTGGAACGGGCAGCCCGACGGCGGGTTCATCGCCGAGGGAATGTCGCCTTCCAGCACGATGTGCTTTTTCACCACCGACGTATCGGCAATCGGGATCGCCGAGAGCAGTGCCTCCGTATAGGGGTGGTAGGGCGGCGAGAATATCTGGTCGGTGGTGCCCTGCTCGACGATGTGGCCGAGATACATGACCACCACGCGATCGGCGATGTAGCGCACCACGGACAGGTCGTGGCTGATGAACAGCATCGTCGTCTTCGACTTGCGCTGGATGTCCATCAAAAGCTCGGTGACTGCCGCCTGGACGGAGACGTCGAGTGCCGACACCGGCTCGTCGGCCACCACTACCCTGGCCTCGCCGGCAAAGGCACGGGCAACGCCGATGCGCTGCTTCTGCCCGCCCGACAGCTGGCGCGGCATGCGCTCGGCGAAGGCGCGGGGAAGCTTGACGAGGTCCAGCAGCTCCAGCATGCGCTGCTTGCGGTCCGAGGCGGTCTTGCCGATCTTGAACTTTTCCAGCGTACGGACGATCTGCGATCCCACCGAATGGCTGGGGTTCAGCGTGTCGAACGGGTTCTGGAACACCATCTGGATCGCCGACACGGTAGCGACGTCGCGGTCCTCGATGCCGGTCGACTGGATTTCCTTGTTACCGAGCAGCACCTTGCCGGAACTTGCCGTCTCGAGGCCGAGCAGCACTTTGGCCAAGGTTGACTTGCCGCAGCCGCTCTCGCCGACGATGGCGACGGTCTCGGATTCGCGCGCCTCGAAGCTGATGGTCTCGTTGGCCTTGACCACCCTGCCCTCGCTCGAACCGAAGACCTCGCTGCCGCCGACGCGGTAGTATTTCTTCAGGTCGTCTATCTTCAGCACCGGCGCGCCCGGCTTGACCGGCGCGTGCTTCTTTTCGGCACCTGGCGGCATGGCCGTCCAGTCGATCTCGTTGAAGCGCACGCAGCGGCTGAAATGGCCGGCATGGCCGGCTACCGGGATCATCGGGATTTCGTCGGCGTTGCACAGGCCCTCGACGAAGTGGTGGCAGCGCGGACCGAAATTGCAGCCCTTGGGGCGCTGGTGCGGCAGCGGCAACTGGCCGGGAATGGCGACCAGCGGCCGCGAATTCTTGTCGGCGCCGGGCAGCGGGATCGAGCGGAACAGCCCCTGCGTATAGGGGTGGCGCATGCGATCGAAGACGTCCTTGATCGAGCCGGTCTCCACCGCCTCGCCCGAATACATCACCGTGATGCGGTCGCAGGTCTCGAGGATCAGCCCGAGATTGTGCGACACGAAGATCATCGAGGTGCCGAACTGCTTGCCGAGCCCCTTGACCAGTTGCACGATGCCGGCCTCGACGGTGACGTCGAGCGCGGTCGTCGGTTCGTCGAGCAAAAGCAGCGCCGGATTGGACAGCAGCGCCATGGCAATGACGATGCGCTGCTGCTGGCCGCCGGAGAGCTGGTGCGGGAAGGAGCGCATCATGCGCTCGGGGTCGGGCAGCTTGACGGAGCGGACCATTTCCAGTGCGCGTTGGTAAGCCTCTTCCTTCGACACCTTGTCGTGGATCATCGGCACTTCCATCAGCTGCTGGCCGACCTTCATCGCCGGATTCAGGCTGGCCATCGGCTCCTGGTAGATCATGGCGATCTTGTTGCCACGGATGGAGCGCAGCTCCTCGTCGGACATGTCGCCCATGTCCTTGCCCTGGAACTTGATGCGGCCGCCGACGATCTTTCCGATATTGGACAGGTCGCGCATGATGCCGAGCGACACGGTCGACTTGCCGCAGCCGCTTTCGCCGACGATGCCCATCGCCTCGCCCGGCATGACGGTGCAGGAAAAATCCATCACCGCAGGGATTTCGCCGCGGCGGGTGAAGAACGAGATCGACAGGTTTTCGATCTCGATGATCGGTTCGGCGGCAGCGTTTCTGACGGTCTCGTTCATGACGCTCTCCTCAGTCCTTCATCGATTGTTCGCGCAGCGCATCGGCAAGAAGGTTGAGGCCGAGCACGAAGGACATCAGCGCAATTGTCGGCGGCAGTGCCGGATGAATGAAGGAGCGCAACAGGCGGCTGGCATCCTTGATCGCCGTGCCCCAGTCGGGGCTTTCGGGCGCCAGGCCGAGGCCGAAATAGCCGAGCGTGCCGAGCAGGATGGTGGTGTAGCCGATGCGCAGGCAGGCATCGACGATCAGCGGCCCGCGAGCATTGGGCAGGATCTCCCACAGCATGATGTACCACGGCGTTTCGCCGCGGGTCTGGGCCGCGGCCACGTAGTCGCGCGTCTTGATGTCCATGGTGAGACCGCGGACGATGCGGAACACGCCGGGGCTGGAGGCGAAGACGACGGCGACGAAGATATTGAGCTGGTTGGGCTCGATCGAGACGATGCCGAACGGATCTGCGTTGAAGACGAGGCCGGCGTAGATCCAGCCGCCGAACAACAGCGTGATGCCGAGCAGGAGATAGATGCGGTCGGGCCGGTCCTTGAAGCGGGTGTAGAACAGCACCGAAAAGAAGATGATCGGGAACAGGAAGAACAGCCCGGCCAGCGCATAGGGGATGGGCGTGTCCATGATCCCAGGCGTGACCAGCAGGTAGAACAGCAGGATCACCGGGAAGGCCAGCACGAGGTTGGCGAGGAACGACAGGACGGAGTCGATGCGCCCGCCGTAATAGCCCGCCGGCAGGCCGAGCGTGATGCCGACCATCACCGCGAACATGGTGGCCGCAGGTGCGATGATCAGCACGATCTGGCTGCCATAGACCATGCGCGAAAAGACGTCGCGCGCCAGCTTGTCGCCGCCGAAGAGGTAGGTCAGCCCGGATGCCGGCTCGACAGCGCCGGGCAGCGCATCCTTCATGACCGGAATCTGGCTGAGCGGGTCGAACGGCGCGACCTGGGTCGCGAAGATCGCGGTGAACAGCCAGAAGAAGCAGATGAACAGGCCGGCGATGCCGACGCCGGAATCGTAGAGCTGGCCGTAGAGGCCGAGATTCTTGCGGAAATTGAAGCTGGCGGCCAGCACGATGGCCATCGCCAGCCACACCGGCCAGAAGCGGGCGAGCACGCCAAGGAAGATCTGGAAGGCGCCGATATATTCGATCTGCATGCGGCCGTCTCCCTACTGAACCCGGATGCGGGGATTGAGATAGGCGTAGCCTATGTCGGAGATGAGCTGGGTGATGAGCACGATAAACACCGACACCAGCGAGCAGCCGAGCAGGAGGTCGATGTCGTTGTTGCCGGCGGCCTCGAACAGCGTGAAGCCAAACCCCTGGTAGCGGAACATCACCTCGACGATGACCACGCCGGTGAGCAGCCACGGGAACTGCAGCATGATGACGGTGAACGGCGCGATCAGCGCGTTGCGTAGCGCATGCTTGACCACCACATTGCCGAAGCTCAGTCCCTTGAGCCGGGCGGTACGGATATATTGCTGGGTCATGACCTCGACCATCGAGGCGCGGGTCATGCGAGCGATGTAGCCGATGCCGTAGATCGCCATCGTCATCACCGGCAGGGTGAAATTGTAGAAGGTGATGCCCTGCGAGGTGGCGCTCGCCGCCGAGCCGTTGAACCAGCCCAGCCATGAGGCGAAGATGACAGTGAAGATGACGCCGGAGACATATTCGGGCGTTGCCGTGGTGGCGATCGAGGCCACCGACAGCGTGCGGTCGGTGCGCGATCCCTCACGCATGCCGGCGAAGATGCCGACCAGAAGCGCAATGGGCACCATGGTCACCATGACCCAGAACATCAGGATGCCGGTGGCGCCGAGTGCCGGAAACAGCTTTGACGCGACTGTGGTCTTGAACTTGGTCGAGCAGCCGAAATCGCCTTGCAGCACGCCGGAGAATTGCGGCACTGACGGTTCGTTGCAGAAGGAAAAGCGCGGCACGGCCTGGCCGGTGGCCGGGTCGATGTTCGGCTGCTTCGGCATCACGCCGAGCCATTGGCCGTAGCGGACGAAGAAGTTCTGCCGATAGCCGTTGCGCTGCAGCCAGCTTTCGAGCTGCTCGGTGGTGGAGCGCATCTCGGTCTGGCTGATCGCCAGCTTCTTCAGGTTGGGATCGAGGTTGATCAGGAAAAAGACGACGAGCGTCAGGCACAGCATCGTCAGCGCGATGGTGCCGAGGCGCCTGAGGATGAATGAAAGCACTGTCGCCCCCTGCCTGCTACTGGGTTGGGCTTCGTATCAGGTGGTCCCGACATCACCGGGACTGCCTGGCGAACAGTGGGAGGGACGGCGAACGTCCCCCCCTTCAACAGTGGACCGCTTAGGCCTCCTTGTCGAGCCAGACCTTGTAGAAGTCGTGCTCGTTGGTCGGATGCATGCCGTGGTTCTTCACATAGGCGGCGGAGTGGTTGAACAGCGACCGCCAATAGGGCTGGATCAGGATGCCCGAGTCCTGAAGGATCTGCTCGAGATCCTTCATCAGCACCTTGCGCTTGTCGACATCGGGCTGCGCCGTGGCTTCGGTCAGCTTCTTGTCGAAGTCCGGATTGGAGAATGCGCTTTCGTTCCAGGCTTCGCCGGACTTGTAGCCGAGCACCAGGATCTGCACGCCGAGCGGCCGCATGTTCCAGGTGGTCATGGAGAACGGATACTTGGTCCAGTCGTTCCAGAAGGTCGAGCCCGGCAGCACCGTGCGCTTGACCTTGATGCCGGCCTCGCGGATCTGCGCGGCAATGGCGTCGCCGGTGTTCTTGTGCCAGTCCTCGTCGGTGGTGATGAGGTCGTGCTCGAAGTCCGCGTGACCCGACTCTTCCATCAGCTTCTTGGCACCGGCGGCGTCGCGGGCCTTCTTCGGCAGCTCGACATATTCCGGATGGATCGGTGCAACGTGGTGGTTTTCCGCCACCGTGCCCCGGCCGCCATAGCCAAGCTGCAGAATGGTGGCGTTGTCGACCGCCATCTGCATCGCGTTGCGAACCTTCTGGTTCTCGTATGGCTTGTTGTTGACGTTGAAGCGCGCAACGATGGTCGCGGCCGTCACGACTTCCGACTTCACCAGGCCAAGGCCGTCGAGAATGTCGACATAGTCGGCCACGGTTTCGTAGTTGGTGTCGACTTCGCCCGCTTCGAAGGCGTTGACGGCAGCGGACGGATCGGGACCGTAGTCGATGAACTCGATGCCATCGAGATAGGCTTCGCCGCCCCACCACTTGCCGTTTTCACGCCGCTTCAGCACGGCCTTCGAACCGACGTCATAGGAGACCAGCTCGAAGGGCCCGGTGCCGATCGGATGGCTGACGAGGTTGGAGCCGTTCTTCTCGAAGTCACGGTGGACGATGATGCCCGGATAATCCGAGACGCCGGGAATGAAGGTGATGTCTGGCGCAGGGAACTTGATGGTGATCGTGTGGTCGTCGACCTTGGTGATCGCGCCTTCCTTGGCCTTCTTCGTCGCCGGATCGACAAGCGCACCCATGCGAGCGGCCATCGAGTTGCCTTCGGCGGCAGCGTCGCACCAGCGCAGCAGGTTGAACATGACGTCGTCGGCGTTGAACTCGTCGCCGTTGTTCCAGGTCGCGCCCTTGCGCACATTGAGTTTGTACTCGGTCGCGTCGTCGTTGATTTCCCAGCTTTCGAGCAGGGCCGGCTCGAAGGTGAAGGTGCGGGTGTACTTGACCAGCGGCTCGAGGAACTGGCGCGTCACGTTGGCCATTTCCGGCCAGTCATAGCTGCGCGGATCCTTCTGATCCTTCACGAACATGGAAACGCGGATGACACCGCCCTTCTTGGGCTCCTGCGCCAGGGCCTCGGTCGGGGCGACCAGCCCCAGCATGCCATAGGCCATCGCCGTCGTGGCGCCGAAGGCGCTCGCCAGTGCCAGAAACTCCCGGCGGTCCATCTCCCCGGACCCGGCGCTCTTCGCCAGCTCACGGATGTGGCCGGGAACAAGATCAGAGTTGCTCTTGTAGAATGTCATTTCCGTCTCCCATTGAATTGGCCTGTAACGTTACCATTTCGCATCCGTTTACCGTTGTCAAAACGGTTGGATGTCATCGTTCCCAAGGCCAAGTTTGCAATTTTGGGAGGGGAGCAGTTCGCGTGATAGCGACAGAGTTGGCGCAAAAATGCTAATGCGCGCCGGATTCATTCGGAATCTTCGTCGTTGCTAATCTACCCATGTCCCGACAATCGACGACAGTGCCACGACACTGTGTCTATGATGTCAGAAGACGCGGTCGGCGATCTCAGTATTCGCGTTCGTAGAAGATGCCGCCCTTGGCCTCGCCGCCGTCGGTGGCCTGGCCCCGCAGCTTGACGCCACGGCCGATGTTGAGGTCGATGGTGGCCTTGCCGGAGCCAGGCTGGTCGCCCTTCTCGATCGAGAGATAGGTGCGGTCGTTCAGGTACTTGCCGACGGCGACCGATGTTCCGCCCTGTTCGTTGGTGCGGATGTCGAGATCGTCGACCCCGAGCGTGGCGCGCAGGCTTGAAAGCAGCGAAGTGGAGCCGCCGATGCCGGCCATCTGGGCCGCTGCATCTGCGAGCTGGGCGATCTGCAGCGGCGACAGGTTCGACATCGAACGGCCGAAAATCAGCCGCGCCAGCACTTCGTCTTCCGGCAGTGCCGGCACCGAAGAGAAGGCGAATTTCGGATTGTTGGCCTCGCCCGTGATGCGGATGGTGACGGTGGCATCTCCGGCGGTCGTCTCGGCGGCGAAGTTGATCGTCGGCACCAGCGAGCCGGAAAAGCCGACCGAGCCTTCGGTGAAGTTGAGCCGCTTGCCCAAGATGGAAAGCCGGCCGCGCCGCAGCTTGAATTCGCCGACGGCCTGCGGCGACGCCGACGAGCCGGTCAACCGCAGCGAGCCGCCGAGTTCGGCGTCGAGGCCACGCCCCTGGACGAAGATCTGGTTGGGCGCATTGACGGTGACGTCGAGCGTCAGCGCGCCGCTGCCGCCGCTGGCCTTGGCCGGCGGGCGCATCGCCTCCTGCTGGGCGACGACGGCCTTCGGCGCGTTCTTGTGCTTGACGTCGACGGCGGTCAGCGCGCCGGGGAATTTTTCCGGGATGCTGATGACCGTGCGCGCAAGGTTGATGGTGCCCGAAAGCACCGGCGCCGAGACCAGCGGCCCCTTGATGGCGATGTCGCCGCCGAGATTGGCGGTGACGACGCGGCCATCAGTGTAGCGGCCATCGGTCATCTTGATGGCGATGTCGGCCGGGAACCCCTGCGCCGCGTCGGTGCCGACCGTGCCGCTGGCCGTCAGCGCACCACCGGTCGACAACGCACCGGTGAGCCGGTTGATGCGCGCGACACCACCGCCGATGCCGATGTCGAGATTGATGTCGTTGATTGCGATACCCGATTGGGCGATCAGGAGACGCGCGCCGGACGAACGGACACTGCCGCCGATGACCGGCGACGTGGCGGGGCCGCGCACCTGGACGTTGACGTCGGCCTGTCCGGTCAGTTGCATGCCCTGGGCCGCAAGCGTGCGGGTCAGGAACGAAAACGGCACCGGGCCAGCGAAATTGAGGTCGAGCGCTACCGGCTGGTTGGTGACGACGGTGCCGCCGCCCTTCAGCGCCAGGCCCGATCCATCGCCGATGGTCGACTGGAAGGTGAGCTTGCCACCCGCAAACGTGCCGGTGGAGCCGATGTTCATGGCGCCGAAGCCGGCGCCTGTGGTCTGCGACGTCGCCGCGCCCGCGACCTTGAGGTCGTAGCCGACGGTCGGGTTGGCGGCAGCGCCCGTCACCTTGACCGTGCCCGAGATCGAACCGGCAGCCCCGAGGCCGGGCGAGAAGGAATTGGCGAGCGATGCCGGCACGTTGGCAAGCGCCGCATTGAGATTGAGCGCCGAACCGGCAGTGCCGGAGATCGTCGCCGTGCCGCCGCCCAGGTTCAGCGTTAGACGATCGAGAGTCGTCGTGCCGCCAGCGATCGCGACGGTGGTCGGCCGGGCGATGGCGGCGCGGATGCCACGCATGGTCGCCTCGCCCGAAGCAAGCTCGATGGTCGTCACACCGCCGCCGACCTTGAGGCGGCCGGCTGCCTTGGCCGGAATGTCGGCAACGGTGGCGCCGCCGGAGAAGCCGGTCCACTCGCCATCGCGCTTGAGATCGACATCGATGCCGGAAATGACTGTTTTGCCGGAGGTGACCGACTTGGCCTTGACCGTTCCGGAGATCGCCGGCGCCTTGAGATAGTTCAACACATCGGCGTTGACGGCGACGGCATTGGCGGCGAGGTCGCCGCGCTTGAGCTGTGCCGTGGTCAGCTCGACCTTGACCTGCGGGACATCGCCGCTGCGGGTGAAGTCGATACGGCCCCGGATGTCGCCTTCGGCCGTTTCGAGCGCGAGTGCGGCGAGCGGGCCAATGTCTGGCATGTCGATGTTGATGGTGCCGATCGGCACGAACCCTTTGTCGAGCACGAGATCGCCCGACAGCTTGTTCTGACCGAGCGAAAGCGACAGGCCCTTGATCTGGCTGGTGCCGTCGGCGGTGGCGAGCACGGCGCTGCCCGAAAGCTTCTGGCCGGCGACGTCGCCCGACAGGGCGACATTGGCAGCCGGATTGGCTGGATCGACCTTGCCGGTCGCCTTGAGGTTCAGCCCCGTGATTTCACGTGCTGCCGCCTCGATGCGGTCGCTGGTGACCGTCAGCGACACGTCGGGCGCGGTGCGCGCACCCTTGGCCGTCAGCGCGAAATCGATGGCGCCCTTGGCGTCCTTCGACAACAGCGAGACGTCAGCGAAAGAGCCCTTGAGATCGGCGTCGATCTCGCTGCCCTGCACGCGGGCCGTGCCCTGTGCCTTGAGGGCGCCTGACGTGAGCTCGATGGCATTGGCAGCGAAGGCGCCCTCGGCATCGCGGCTGGCGGTGGCCGAGAACTGGGTCCGTTCGGCCAGCGCGATGCGGATGCCCGCCGGCAGCGCGCTGGAGACCACGTCGGCCTTGAGTCCGAGCTGGAGCGCAAGGTCGGCAAGATTGAGCTTGGCGTTCATCTCGCCATTGAGCGCATCGCTGCGGATGATGCCTTGATCCACCGCGATCTCGGTCTTGCTGACCGAACCGGCCATGTCGACCGACACCCGACCGGCGACCAGCGGCGCAAGCGTGGCCACGTCGGTCTTGAGCTCGGCCACGCCAAGCTTGATCGTAACAGGCCCGCTGCGGTTGGCGATGTCGAAGCCGTCGGAATGAGCAGAGGCGGCGATGTCGCGCAACTCGGTGTTGCCGGCGATGACCGAAAGCAGCGAGGCGCTGAAATCGACTGCCGGCACCTTGCCATCGCCCAGGGCGCGCAGGCTGGCGGCGTTGATGGCAACGGTGACAGGCTGGGCATCGCTGCCGAGGCTGAGCACGATCGGCCCTTCATTGGCCTTGACGTCGAGCGACAGGTCGGCAGCCCCTTCCGGATCGAGCGAACCGGCGGCGTTGGCGGTCAATGCGCTGCTGGCGACGGTGGCGCGCTCGATGTCGATGCCGCCGGTCGTGGTGCGTGTGCCGGCGACATCGAAGGTTGTGCTGCCGGCAAGCAGCGGCTTGAGGGTGGCGGGCAGGAAATCCTCGAATGCGCCGTCGCCCTTGGCGGCGATGACATTGCCCTGGTCGGTGAGCTTGTGCGTACCGGAGATGCGGGTGACGACAGTGCCGTCGACGGCGAAGGTGCCGTTGCCGCTCCAGTCGGCCAGAGGCCCTTCGCCCGACACGACCAGGTCGACCGCCGGCTGGTTGGGCAGCTTCAGGATGTTGGCGATGATGCCACCGGCAGGCTCGGCCGCGCGGACGTTCAGCGTCAGCCGGTTTTCATCGGGCGCAAAGGCGATGTCGGCATCGACCGACCCCTGCTTGCCGTCGCTGCGGGCGACGTTGAGCCTGGTCTCGATGCCGAGCGGCGAACCGCCGGCCTTGAGCATGCCCTTGGCTGCGAGCTCGGCAATGCCAGTGCCGGCGAGCACCTCGCCGAGCGCGATCTCGGGCAGGTCGATTTCCCTGATGTCGAGCGCCACCGGCAGCGACAGGCCGCCGCTGCTGCTCTTTGCCTGCTGGGTGCCCGGCTTGGGGAGGCGCGCCACCTCGATACGCTCGGCCGCAATGCGGTCGGCGCGGAAGGTGAAGGAGAGCAGCGCCAGCGGCGACCAGTCGACCGAGACGCCGCGCAGGGCGAGCCAAGCCCCTTCCCTGTCTTCGATAACGAGGTTGTCGAGGGTCAGGTTGCCCGACCAGATGCCGTTGAGCCCGCTCAGCTTGATCTTCTGGTCGTCGGTGGAGGCCACTGACGAGATCAGCCCTGCGAGGTTTTCGCGACCCTTGGCGGTCAGCGTGAAAACGGCCGCCGCACCGATGACCAGGGCCAGGACGACCAAGATCGCCATGGAAAGAAGACGCAGGATTTTCTTCAGCATAACCATCGTGGTCAGAACGCCTGGCCGACGCCGGCATAGATGCCGTAGCTCGGGTCGCCGGGACCGGGATTGAGCGGCACGGCCACGTCGACGCGCAGCGGGCCGAAAGGCGTGAGGTAGCGGACGCCGATGCCAGCGCCGACCTTCACGGTCGAGAAATCGGGGAACTGCCTGGTCGAGACGGTGCCTGCATCGATGAACGGCACGATGCCGATCTTGTCGTTGTAGGCGTAGCGCATCTCGATCGAGGTTTCGGCATAGGACAGCCCGCCGGTCGGCTTGCCGTCGGTGTGCGGGCCGATACCCTGATAGGCATAGCCGCGCACCGAACCGCCACCGCCGGCATAGAAGCGCCGGTCGGCAGGCACGTCCTCGACGCTGGCGCCGAGGATGGAACCCATGGCGACGCGGCCGGCGAGCACGAAGCGGTTGTCGGCGCCGAGCCCGTAATAGGCCGAGCCCTCGCCCTTGAGCTTGACGAACATGTTGCCGTTGAGCGCGTCGTAGGTCGGCTCGGCATAGGCGAGCGCACGGAAGCCGCGCGTCGGGTTCAGCTTGTCGTCGCGGTTGTCATAGACATATTGCAGCGGCAGGCTGACCAGGAGGTAGCGCTTGCCGTCGGGATTGAGCGCATCCTCGATGTCGGAATAGTCGACCGCCACCGAGCCGGAGACGGTCTGCTCCTTGGTCAGTTCGTAGGACAGGCCGACATTGCCGCCGATCGAGAAGCGGTCGTAGGCGTCGGGATGCTCGGACACCGCCTTGAGGTTGGCGAAGAACTTCGAGGCCGGCCCGATGACGCCCGGCTTTTCGAACATGATGCCGGCATTGTAGTTGAGGTCGCCGAGTTCGGTGGTGTCGCCGATGCGGCTGATCGAGCCGCCGATACGCAGCTTTTCGGCACGGCCGAACAGGTTGCGATGGCCCCAATAACCCTCGATGCCCGCGCCCTCGGTGTTGGAGAAGGTGGCGCCGGCGCCGAAATAGCGCATCTTGCGTTCGCTGACGCGGACGTCGATGGGGATTTCGCCGGCCGGATCGAGCGCCAGCGCCTCGTTGATCGACACCGAGCTGAAGACTTCGAGCGCCAGCAGCCTGTTGCGCGCGTCGTCGATCTCCTTGGGTGAATACTGCCGCCCGCGTTCGAGACCGGTCATGTAGACGGTGAAGTCGCGGTCGACGGTCTCGGTGCCTTCAACCGTGGTTTCGCCATAGCCGGCGATCGGCCCCGCTGCGACATCGAGGGTGACGTCGAGCGTGGTGGTGGCGTGGTCGGCGACGATGGTGCGGCCGACGACCTTGGCCAGCGGCCGGCCCTCTTCCTTGAGCGCGCGGACGATCCCGGCTTCCGCCTTGAGGATCGCGTCGGAATTGGCGTTGCCGCCGGCGATCAGCCCGAAATTGGCGCCGCGGATGTTGGCTGCGTCGCCCTTGAGCACGACGTCGCCAAGCGTGAACATCGAGCCGGGCTGGATCGTCACCGTCACGGGGATCGGCTGCGGACCGTCGAACACGGCGTCGGGCTGCAGGTCGTCGAGCCGCTTGCCGGCGATGGTGATGTCGACGACCCCGTCATAGCGCGCCTTGGAGAACAGGGCGGCGATCAGCCTTTCCCGGTCATTGCGCGCCTTGGCGAGCAGGCCGAGCGAACCCGATACCGGCCGCTCTTCCTCGCCCTTGAGCGTAGAGGCGTTTTCGAGCGCCTTGGTGAGGTCGTCGTCGTCGCCGACAACTTCGAAAGTGACGGCATAGTCGAGCGGGTCGACGACATCGGCGTCTTCTTCCTCGGCCGATCCCCAGAGCCTGATGCCGAAGATTTCGAAGGCCGCCGCCTTGTGCGTTTCGGCGGCAAGTATCGTGGTAGACAACAGCGCCGCCACACCCGCGCGCCAAAGCACGCGAGCGCCTGTTGGACTGTCGATTCCACGCATACGCCGCACAAACATCAAGCCAAGGTAACTCCCAATCCTAAAATTGGAATGAAGTTTCTGTGTTTTCGTAAAGCAGCCACAATCGATATGTCAGAATTGGTTGGGCGAATGAATGACAGCCGGGATAGGGATTCGGGTGTGTTCATCGGGGCGATCCGCATGGCCGGGCAATAACCATGCACAGCGTCCATGACAAGCAATTTAGCGCGCTGGGCCAAGCCCGGCGGCTTCCGTATTGACTGTGCGGCGGCAAGCCTGAACATGTCGCGTGAAGCGACGACGAGGGTGTTGGAGGGATATGACGATGCGTGCGGCGCGTGCTTTTCCGGTTTTCGTTCTGCTCTTTCTGGCCTGGACATTCGGAGCGCTGGCGGCCGAGCCGCGGCGCATCGTGACCACTGAAAACAGCGATTATTTCGGCTTCGACCTCAGGTCCGAGCAGAACGTGACGCTCGACCAGTGCGAGACGTCGTGCCTCGGTGATTCGTCGTGCCGCGCCTTCACCTACAACACCAAGGCGAAATGGTGCTTCCTCAAGTCCGACTTCGCCGTCGTCAAGCCGTTCACCGGCGCCATCGGGGGCAAGGTCGTTCCGGTCAATGGCGATCCCGACATCGGCGCACCGGCCGAACTGTCCTTCTTCCCGGCTTCGATGGCCGACGAGGCCCGCCAGTATCGCAACGCATTGACCGATGGCTCGGTGGCCATCGGCGAGGAAGGGCTGGCCGCGCTGTCGGCCGCCGGCGACAATGCTCTACTGCTGGGCGATCCGCGCACCGCGATGCAGAAATTCCGTGTCGCTGTCGCCATCCTACCGGACGACGTCGCCATCTGGACCCGCCTCGCCCGTGCGGTGATCGGCGTCCAGCCGGCCAATGGCGACGAGACCGCCTCGCTGCAGCGCGACGCGACGTCGGCGGCCTACAACGCATATCTGTTGTCGCGCACCGCAAAAAGCCGCGCCGAGAACCTGTCGCTGCTGGCGCAGGGGCTGGACCGCCGCGACATGTTCCGCCCGTCGCTGCAGGCCTATGAGGCGAGCCTCGCGCTCGACAATTCGGCGTCCGTGCGTGCCGCATACGAGGACCTGAAAGCGCGGAAAGGCTTCCGCGTCGTCGAGCACACCATCGATGCCGACACCACCTCGCCGCGCGTCTGCGCCCAGTTTTCCGAGGCGCTGGTCAAGACGGGCGTCGACTACGCGCCCTTCGTCACCGTCGACGACGCAGCCCCCAAGGGCATCGAGGCCAAGGACAAGCAGATTTGCGTCGAGGGCCTCGAGCACGGCAAGCATTATCGCGTCAGCTTCCGCTCCGGCCTGCCGGCGGCGATCGGCGAAGTGCTCGAAGCACCGGTCGTGCTGTCCGTCTACGTCCAGGACCGGGCCCAGTCGGCCCGCTTCACCGGCGACAGCTTCGTGCTGCCCGCCTCCGCCCGCCGCGGCATCCCGGTCGTCTCGGTCAACATGGAAGCGGCCGACATGAAGCTCTACCGCGTCGGCGACCGCTCGCTGGCGCAGTTGCTCTCGGGCTACCAGTTCCTGCGCCAGCTCGACGGTTATGACCTGTCCAGCATCTCCGACCAGATGGGCGAGCCGGTCTGGGAAGGACAACTGGGGATCGTCAACGAACTCAACAAGGAAGTGACGACCTCCTTCCCGGTCGACGAGGCGCTGCCCGAGCGCAAGCCCGGCGTCTATGTGCTGACCGCCCAGCCGATCGACGACAAGAGCGACTCCTGGGCGTCCAAGGCGACCCAATGGTTCGTCGTTTCCGACATCGGCCTGTCGACCTATACCGGCCAGGACGGGCTCAACGTGTTCGCCCGCTCGCTCGGCTCGGCCAAGCCGATCGCCGACGCCGAACTGACGCTGCTTGCCCGCAACAACGAGATTCTCGGCACCGCCAAGACCGACGCCGAGGGCCGCGCCACCTTCAATCCGGGCCTCACCCGCGGCAATGGCGGCATGGCACCGGCGGTGCTGATGGCCAAGCAGGGTGACGCCGACTTCGTCTTCCTCGACATGACGCGCGCCGGCTTCGACCTGTCCGACCGCGGCGTCACCGGCCGCGCCGCACCCGGCGTGCTCGACGTCTACGCCTGGACCGAACGTGGCATATACCGCGTCGGCGAGACGGTGCATGCGGCGGCTTTGGCGCGCGACGATGCCGCCAAAGGCGTCGACAATTTGCCGCTGACCTTCATCTTCACCCGTCCCGACGGCGTCGAGGACCGGCGCATCGTCAGCCAGGGCGGCAAGTCGGGCGGCCACGCCGTCGACCTTGCGTTGTCCTCCGCCGCCATGCGCGGCACCTGGACGCTCGCCATCCACACCGACCCCAAGCAGCCGGCTGTTTCGAGCCAGATGTTCCTGGTCGAAGACTTCGTGCCCGACCGCATCGAGTTCACGCTGACCGCCGATCGCAGCGAGATCGCCGCCGGTGAAACCGCCGAGGCCACCGTCGATGGCCGCTTCCTCTATGGCGCGCCGGCTGCGGGCCTCGCGCTCGAAGGCGAAGTGACGCTGTCGACCAAGCGCCAGTGGGACGCCTTCAAGGGCTTCTATTTCGGCCTTGCCGACGAGCAGGAAGGCGAAGCCACCCGCATTCCGCTGACCGACCTGCCCGTCGTCGGCGACGACGGCAAGGCGACGTTCCCGGTCAGCATCGACCAGTTGCCGTCGACGACCCGACTGGTCAACGCGGCGCTGACGGTGCGCATGCGCGAGACCGGCGGCCGTGCCGTCGAGGAAAAGCTCGACATCGGCATCCGCCCGCAGGCGACGATGATCGGCATCCGCCCCGACTTCTCGGGCGAGGAAGTGCCGCAGGGCGGCACCGCCAAGTTCAGCCTGATCGCCGCCGAACCTGGCGGCCAGCGCGCGGCACTCGGCGGCGCGCAGTGGTCGCTGGTCAAGGTCGAGCGCAATTACCAGTGGTACCGTTCGGGCAGCTCGTGGAACTACGAGCCGGTGACCTTCACCAAATCGGTCGCGACCGGCCAGGTCGACCTCACCGCCGACGGCGAGGCCACGGTGTCGCTGCCCGTCGACTGGGGCCGCTACCGCCTCGAGGTCGAGACCGCCGATCCGACTGGGCCGGCAACGAGCTACGAGTTCGACGCCGGCTGGTATGTCTCGGCGACCTCGACCGAGACGCCCGACGGCCTGGAAGTCGCGCTCGACAAGGACAAGTACGCCGCCGGCGAGGTCGCCAAGCTCCAGGTATCGCCGCGCTTTGCCGGCGAGCTTCTGGTCACCGTCGGCGCCGAAAAGCTGCTCAAGACCGTTTCCGCGAGCATCCCCGAGGGCGGTGCGACCGTCGACATTCCCGTCGGCGAGGACTGGGGCGCCGGTGCCTATGTGACGGCCACGCTCTATCGTCCGGGCGAAGCGCAAGAATCGCGCATGCCGGCGCGTGCCATCGGCCTGAAATGGCTTTCGGTCGATCCCGCCGACAAGAAGCTCGCCGTCGCGCTGACGCTTCCCGAAAAGACCGAGCCGCGCAAGACGCTGTCGATCCCGGTTGCGGTGACGGGGGCTGCGGCAGGCGACAAGGCCTATGTCACGGTCGCCGCCGTCGACGTCGGCATTCTCAACCTGACCAACTACAAGGCGCCGGACCCCGAGAACTGGTATTTCGGCCAGCGCATGCTGGGGCTCGAACTGCGCGACCTCTATGGCCGGCTGATCGACGGCTCTCTCGGTGCCATGGGCAAGCTTCGCACCGGTGGTGACGGTGCGGCCCTGACCTCGCAGGGCAGCCCGCCCAAGGAAAAGCTGGTCGCCTTCTTCTCCGGCATCGTCGAACTCGATGCCGACGGCAAAACGACCGTCGACTTCGACATCCCGCAGTTCAACGGCACGGTGCGCGTGATGAGCGTGGCGTGGACGAAGAACGCGGTCGGCCACGCCACCGGCGACGTGATCGTGCGCGATCCGATCGTGCTGACGGCCGGCATGCCGCGCTTCATGGCGCCGGGCGACTTCGCCGAGATGACGCTGGACATCGCCAACACCGACGCGCCGGCCGGCGACTATGCGCTGACCGTCGAGACGACGGGCGACCTGTCCACCGGCAGTGCCGCCCTGCCCGAGAAGGTGACACTGGAGCCGGGCAAGCGCCAGACGGTGAAGATCCCGCTGATGCCGGTGACGGCAGGCACTGCCGGCCTGACGATCCGGCTCGCCAACGCCGAGGGGCTGACGGTCGAACAGGAGCTTTCCTTCCCCGTGCGACCCGGCCAGTTGCCGGTGACCACGCGCATGGTGGTCGACCTTTCGCCCAACGCCTCGCTGCGCATCGACAGGGAGCTGCTGGCCGCAAGCCTGCTCGACGACGCCCATGTCAGCGTCGGCGTATCGCAGGCATCGGCCTTCGACGTGCCCTCGCTCCTGATGACGCTCGACCGCTACCCCTATGGCTGCGCCGAACAGACGACGAGCCGGGCACTGCCGCTGCTCTATGTCAGCGAGCTCAGCGCCGAGGCCGGCATGGCTGACGACCCGGAACTGCGCGAGCGCATCCAGGGCGCGATCTACCGTGTTCTCAATTACCAGTCCTCGTCGGGCAGCTTCGGCCTGTGGTCGCCCGGCTCCGGCGACCTCTGGCTCGACGCCTATGTCACCGACTTCCTGACCCGGGCGCGCGAGAAGAATTTCGACGTGCCCCAGGGAGCGATGATGCAGGCGCTCAACAACCTGCAGAACTCGATCGGCTACGACGTCGATGTCGAGGACCGCGGCTCGGAGATCGCCTACGCGCTCTACGTGCTGGCACGCAACAAGAAGGCCTCGGTCGGCGACCTGCGCTACTTCGCCGACACCAAGCTCGAAGCCTTCACCAGTCCGATGGCGGTGGCCCAACTCGGCGCCAGCCTGGCACTCTATGGCGACGGCCAGCGCTCCGAGCAGACCTTCCAGTCCGCAATCCAGCTTGCCAAAGCGACAACCGAGCACAACTGGTACCGCTCGGACTATGGCTCGCGCCTGCGCGACGGTGCCGCCATGCTGGCGCTCGCCGCCGAAAGCAAGCCGGTGCCCTCGGTGATCCCGGCGCTGGTCAAGATGGTGGCGGCCGACCGCGCCGCGGCCAAGTGGACCAGCACCCAGGACGACGCCTGGATGCTGCTGGCGGCGCGCGCGCTGAAGGCCGGCAACGACGCCATCTCGCTCGACGTCAACGGTGCCGCCCATAGCGGCGCCTATTCCGAACGCGTCGACGGTGCCGACCTGCTGGTCAATCCGATTACCATCGCCAATACCGGCAAGGACCCGCTGCAGGCCGTGGTGACGACGGTCGCCGCCCCGGCACAACCCCTGCCCGCCGGCGGCGACGGCTTTACGATCAGCCGCACCTACTACCGGCTCGACGGCAGCGAAGCCAATGTGACGGAGGTCCAGCAGAACGAGCGCTTCGTCGTCGTGCTCAAGGTCAGCGAGCTCAACGACTGGCCCTCGCGCGTGGTGGTGGCCGACATGCTGCCGGCAGGCTTCGAGATCGACAATCCGGGGCTGGTCAACAGCGCCAATTTGTCAAACTTCTCGTGGCTGGAGCAAACGCAGGCCGCACATCTCGAATTCCGCAACGACCGCTTTGTCGCCGCCATGGAAAGCGGCGAAGGCGCCGACCAGGAATTCACGCTTGCCTATGTCGTGCGCGCGGTGACGCCGGGCGTCTATGCCCACCCGGCGGCGAATGTCGAGGACATGTATCGCCCGCAATATTCGGCACGTACGGCCACCGGCATGATGGAGGTGAAGGCGGAATAGCGATGTCTGCTTTCAGTCCAGCATCGGCATCAGGAGAGAGGTTGGCGCTGCCCCTCATCCGCCTGCCGGCACCTTCTCCCCGTCATGACGGGGAGAAGGAAGATGGCCGCAACGTTGACGCCTCCCTCTCCCCGTTCTTCACGGGGAGAGGGTAAGGGTGAGGGGCAGAGCCATGCTCTCCGCAAAGGTGATCCGTAAGACCGCGGTCTGGACAGCAAGCGCAGCCGCCCTTGCCGCCCTCGCCTTTGGTGGCCTGCTGGCGCTGGACCGCGCCTTTCCGCCGCCTTTGCCCGAGAAGCTCACCGTCTCGGCCGAAGTGCTCGACCGAGACGACCAGCTTTTGCGCGCCTATGCGACACCGTCGGGCCATTGGCGGCTGGGCGTCGGCCTCGACCAGGTCGATCCGCAGTTGGTCAAGATGCTGGTTGCCTATGAGGACAAGCGATTCTGGGATCATGAAGGCGTCGACCTGCTGGCGCTGGGGCGCGCAGCCCAGCAATTCGTCACCAACGGCCGCATCGTCTCCGGCGGCTCGACGCTGTCGATGCAACTGGCGCGGCTGATCGAGCCGCGCGAGCAACGCAGCCTTGCCTCGAAGCTGAAGCAACTCGCCCGCGCCATGCAGATCGAGCGGCGGCTATCGAAAAAGCAGATCCTCGAGCGTTACCTGACGCTCGCACCCTATGGCGGCAACCTTGAGGGCGTGCGTGCAGCCGCCCTCGCCTATTTCGGCAAGGAACCGAAGCGGCTCACGGTTTCGGAAGCAGCCCTTCTGGTCGCCCTGCCGCAACTGCCCGAGCGCCGCCGCCCCGACCGCAACCCCGACAACGCGCAGGCCGCGCGCGACCGTGTGCTCGGCCGCATGGTGACGGCGGGCCTGCTCGGCGAAAGCGAGGCCGCACGCGCCGCCCTCGACGACGTGACCGCCACGCGGCTGGCGCTGCCGGCACTGGCGCCGCATGCCGCCGATACCGCCTTGCGCAACCAGCCTGGCACCGACCGGCACCAGCTGACCTTGCGCAGAAGCGTCCAGGAAGGGCTCGAGGCCGTCGCACGCGAGGCGGCCGCCCGGCTCGGGCCACGCATCTCGGTGGCCATGGTGATGGCCGACGCCATGACGGGCGAAATCCTCGGCGAGGTCGGCTCGGCCAGCTTCCTCGACGCCTCGCGTTCGGGCTGGATCGACATGACCCGCACTGTGCGCTCGCCCGGCTCGACATTGAAGCCGTTCATCTATGGCCTCGCCTTCGAACAGGGACTGGTGGCGCAGGAGACGCTGATCGAGGACCGGCCCGCCGATTTCGCCGGCTACCGGCCCAAGAATTTCGACATGAGCTACCAGGGCGACGTTTCGGTGCGACAGGCACTGCAGCTTTCGCTCAACGTGCCGACGATCCGCCTGCTCGACGCGGTCGGGCCGCAGCGACTGACCGCGCGCTTCCGCCAGGCCGGCGTCACTCCGCAATTGCCGCCCAACGAAGTGCCTGGCCTGGCCATCGGCCTCGGCGGCGTCGGCGTGTCGCTGCGCGACCTCGTCCAGCTTTACACCGGGCTTGCCAATGGCGGCCGCGCCAAGATTCTGCGCGATGGATCGGAGACGGCCACGCCCCCTCCGCTCGCCAACGGAACGGTGCTCGAGGAACAGGCGGCCTGGCAGATCGGCGACATTCTTTCCGGCGTGAGGCCGCCGGAGGGGGCGGCCAAGCGCGCCATCGCCTACAAGACCGGGACGTCCTATGGCTACCGCGACGCCTGGTCGATCGGCTATGACGGCCGCTACGTGCTCGGCGTCTGGGCGGGGCGGCCGGATGCCGGTGCCGTGCCCGGCCTGTCGGGATATGTTTCGGCAGCACCCATCCTGTTCGAGGGCTTTGCCCGTTCCGGCCTGCCGGCGATGCCACTGCCGCGCCCGCCGGCGGGAACGCTGCGCACCGCCCGCGCCGACCTGCCGGTGACGCTCGAACGTTTCTCCACCTCAAGCGAGCTGCCGACAGTTGCGGCAGCGATTACCGAACCGGCGCCGCAGATCGTCTTTCCGCCCGACGGCGCCCGCGTCGAGCTGGGCGCTGCGACGGACGCCGCATCGCCGCTGGTGCTCAAGCTGCAGGGCGGCCGCGCGCCGTTCCGCTGGCTCGCCAACGGCAAGCCGCTGGCGGCCCTGGCGCGTCGCCGCGAGGCAACATGGCAACCCGACGGTACGGGCTATTCAACGCTGACAGTGATCGACGCGGCGGGCCGTGCGGCGAGCGTGCGGGTGTTTGTGGAGTAGATGATTTGATCTCTCGGCTGGACATGTTCGACGTGCTTATGGAGGTCGACCCGACATTCCAGCCGGTTTGGGACGCGTTTGCAGACAAATGGCGCGACCAAACCGAACTGCCACTTTACCTGGCCCTGGGAGATTTGGCGCGACACGTGATTGGCAAGCTGGAGGGCGGCCAGGTCCGTGAACTTCAGCATATATTCGCAGTCGTGGAACGTTGGCTCGCCGACGGCGATGAGCTCGAACGGGAGGCGACAACGATCGGGCTGCTGGAAGACCTCCAAAACCGGAACCTCCATAAGACCACATCGCCGGATCAACTGAAGCAGTGGCTGGGCCCGCGCAGCGCAGCGCAATGGATCGAGGTTGAAAGATTTTGGTCGGGGCAAATCGCCAAGGCCTGACTGCCCTTGCCTCCCCCGCCAACTCCCCTAGCTGTCATCGCTTGTGGCGAACGTTCATATCGCCCGGGCCGGTCAGGACTTTTTGAGCGAGCAAAAAAATTTCCGACGGCCCGGCAGCTCGCATGAAATTTGCCCATGCGGCGCGAAATTCGGAACATTCGCCGCATCTAATTTCTACCAGTTCGATAGAGTAGAACCATATTCGAACGGAGGCGGAAATGACCACTTCACGCAGAACGGTACTTCTCTCGGCGCTGCTGGCCGGCGCGGTTCAACTCGGCGGTCTGGGCTTTGCCCATGCCGATACCACGCTCCTCAACGTCTCCTATGACCCGACCCGCGAGCTCTACAAGGAGTACAACGAGGCCTTCGCCAAGCACTGGAAGGCGGAGAGCGGCGAGACCGTGACGATCCAGCAGTCGCATGGCGGCTCCGGCAAGCAGGCGCGCGCCGTGATCGACGGGCTCGACGCCGACGTGGTCACGCTGGCGCTGGAAAGCGACATCACCGCGATCGTCGAGAAATCGAAGAAGATCAATCCGGACTGGCGCTCGAAGCTGCCCAACAACGCCTCGCCCTACACCTCGACCATCATCTTCCTGGTCCGCAAGGGCAACCCCAAGGGCATCAACGACTGGGGCGACCTGGTCAAGGACGGCGTCCAGGTGATCACGCCGAACCCAAAGACCTCGGGCGGCGCACGCTGGAACTACCTCGCCGCCTGGGCCTGGGCCAACGGCCAGTTCGGCGGCGACGAAGCCAAGATCAAGGAATTCGTCTCCAACCTCTACGCCCATGTGCCGATCCTCGACACCGGCGCCCGCGGCTCGACCGTGACGTTTGCCGAGCGCGAACAGGGCGACGTGCTGCTGGCCTGGGAAAACGAGGCCTATCTGGCGCTCGACGAGTTCGGCGCCGAGAAGTTCGACATCGTCTTCCCGCCGCAATCGATCCTGGCCGAGCCGCCGGTGGCCGTGGTCGACGCCAATGTCGACGCCAAGGGCAGCCGCAAGGTCGCCGAGGCCTATCTGAACTACCTCTATTCGGCGGAAGGCCAGACCATCGCCGCCAAGCACCACTACCGGCCGTCCAAGCCCGAACTGGTGCCTGCCGCCGACCTGCAGAAGCAGGCCGAGCTGAAGCTTGTCTCCATCGACGATCCGATTTTCGGCGGCTGGGCAAAGGCGCAGCCCTATCACTTCGGTGATGGTGGTATATTCGACCAGATCTACAAGCCGGCCCAGTAAGGCGAAGACCAGGACGACATGACCACAGCACCCGCCAAGGCGGGGTGGCGGTTCAGACAGCCGAGCGTCATTCCGGGTTTCGGATTGACGCTCGGCTTCTCGCTTGCCTACCTCACGCTCATCATCCTGATCCCGCTTTCAGGCCTCGTCTGGCGTTCGGCCTCGCTCGGCTGGACCGATTTCTGGGCCATCGCCACCGACCGCCGCACCGTCAAGGCGCTTGAAATCAGCTTCGGCACAGCCTTCATCGCCGCCGCCGTCAATGTCGTCTTCGGCACCATCGTCGCCTGGGTGCTGGTGCGCTACCGCTTTCCCGGCCGCCGCGTCATCGACGCAATGGTCGACCTGCCCTTCGCGCTGCCGACGGCGGTGGCGGGCATCGCGCTGACCACGCTGTATTCGCCGAAAGGCTGGATGGGCAGCCTGCTGGCACCGCTGGGCATCAAGGTCGCCTACACGCCGCTCGGCATCGTCATAGCGCTGATCTTCATCGGCCTGCCCTTTGTCGTGCGCACGGTGCAGCCGATCATCGAGGAGATCGACAAGGAGGTCGAGGAAGCTGCCGCCACGCTCGGCGCCAACCGCTTCCAGACCATTTTCCGGGTGCTGTTCCCGGGGCTGGCGCCGGCCGTCATCACCGGCTTCGCGCTCGCCTTCGCGCGCGGCGTCGGCGAATACGGCTCGGTCATCTTCATCGCCGGCAACCTGCCCTACATCTCCGAGATCGCGCCGCTTTTGATCGTCATCCGGCTCGAGGAGTACGACTATGCCGCCGCGACCGCGATTGCCACGATCATGCTGGCACTGTCGTTCCTGATGCTGCTCATCATCAACCTCATCCAGTCGCGGACCCGCAAGCGCTATGGCTGATCCAGAGCTTTACCCCGCCGACGCCTATCACGAGCACGCCTCGCTGGCGGTGACCGAGCGGCCGCTGGCGCGCGCCGGACTGATGTTCGTCGCCTTCGCCTTCCTCGCCATCTTCCTGCTGCTGCCGCTGGTGGTGGTGTTCGAACAGGCGTTTTCGCGCGGCATCGGCGCGTTCCTCGAAGCCATCAACGAACACGACACGATCGCCGCGATCAAGCTGACGCTGCTGGTCGCGGTCATCTCGGTGCCGCTCAACCTGGTGTTCGGTGTCGCCGCCGCATGGGCCATCGCCAAGTTCGAGTTCAAGGGCAAGGCTTTCCTGACCACCCTGATCGACCTGCCGTTTTCGGTGTCGCCGGTGATTTCAGGCCTGGTCTATGTCTTGCTGTTCGGCGCATCGAGCCTGCTCGGGCCCTGGCTCAAGATGCACGGCATCGTCATCCTGTTTGCCGTGCCCGGCATCGTGCTGGCGACCGTCTTCGTCACCTTCCCCTTCGTCGCCCGCGAACTGATCCCGCTGATGCAGGAACAGGGCACCGGCGACGAGGAGGCGGCACTTTCGCTCGGCGCCAATGGCTGGCAGACCTTCTGGCATGTCACCCTGCCCAACATCAAATGGGGCCTGCTCTACGGCGTGCTGCTGTGCAACGCGCGCGCCATGGGCGAATTCGGCGCCGTGTCGGTGGTCTCGGGCCACATCAGGGGCATGACCAACACCATGCCGCTGCATGTCGAGATCCTCTACAACGAATACAATGCCGTCGGCGCCTTTGCCGTCGCGTCCGTGCTCGCCGGCCTCGCCCTGGTGACGCTTGTGCTCAAAACCCTTCTCGAGCTCCGCTACGGCGCCGAGATCGCCGCCACGCGCGGACACTGACAGAGGTCGACTGATGGAAGTTCGCGTTTCAAATGTGCGCAAGGAATTCGACCGGTTTCCGGCGCTGCGCGACGTCTCGCTCGACATCAAGTCGGGCGAGCTGATCGCGCTGCTCGGGCCTTCGGGCTCGGGCAAGACCACACTTCTGCGGCTGATCGCCGGGCTCGAACGGCCGACGCGCGGCACGATTTTCTTCGGAGACGAGGATGCCTCCAACAGGACCATCCAGGAGCGCAATGTCGGCTTCGTGTTCCAGCACTACGCGCTGTTCCGACACATGACGGTGGCCGACAACATCGGCTTCGGCCTCAAGGTACGGCCGTCGGCCAAGCGGCCGACCAGGGCGGAGATCCGCCGCCGCGCTTCCGAACTGCTCGACCTCGTCCAGCTTTCAGGCCTGGAAAAGCGCTACCCGGCGCAGCTTTCGGGCGGGCAGCGCCAGCGCGTGGCGCTTGCCCGCGCCATGGCCATCGAGCCGCGCGTACTGCTGCTCGACGAGCCCTTCGGTGCGCTCGACGCGCAGGTGCGGCGCGAACTCAGGCGCTGGCTGCGCGAGATCCACGACGCCACCGGCCACACCACGATCTTCGTCACCCACGATCAGGAAGAGGCGCTCGAACTCGCCGACCGGGTAGTAGTGATGAGCCAGGGCCGCATCGAACAGATCGGCACCGCCGACGAGGTCTACGACACGCCCAATTCGCCCTTCGTCTACGGCTTCATCGGCGAGTCGAGCTCGCTGCCGGTCAAGGTCGAGGACGGACAGGTCTGGATCGCCGACCGGCCGATCGGGCTTGCCGCACCCGAACTTACCGATGGCGAGGCGACGCTCTACTTCCGCCCGCACGACATCGAGCTGCTCGACGAATGCAATGGCTGCATTGCCGGCACGGTGGCGGCGAGCCGGCGCGTTGCCGGCACCCGCCGGGTCGAACTGGAGATCGGCGGCGGCCGCGAACGCGTCGAGATCGAGCTGCCCGTCGGCCACCCCGCCGCCCAGAAAAGCCGGGTCGCGTTCCGGCCGAAGCGCTGGAAGGTGTTTCCGAAGGTGGTGGAGTAGCTGCGAGGGCGTACTGGCGCTCACTGTCTCGGTTTGACTCGGTCGACCTCAGGGAGGCGAGGCCCGCAACGCCGTTACCGGGCCTCCCGTGGAACCGGCGGCTTGAGCGGGTCCTTCGCGTTACTTGAGGCTGACCTTTGCTACGCTATCCGCATAATCCTGCTTGGGATCGCCCAGGCCGAGGAACATCTTGACGCCGGCGACAAGGCTTGAGGCGTCAAGCCAAATCTGGGCGTCAGCCGGGTCGAAGCGTAGCAGACAGAGCTTGGGGTCATCCTTGCCCTTCTCGAACCAGGCTGCCACGAAGCGGTTCCACAGCCGGTCGATCGTATTGCGGTCGTTGTCGATCCTGATCGTCCCATGGATGGTTGCAAACAGGTCATGTTTCTTGGCGGCGTAGACAAGGGTTGCCTTCTTCGCGCCCGTCAGCTTTTCGGCAATCTCGGTATCCTTGGCAGTAAAGAAGTAGATAGTCTTGTGGTCGCCATCGAACTGCGCCGTCATGGGGCGCGGGTCAACTCCGGCGATGCCCACCATGACGGTCATGTCCGCGCGGATCGATTTCCAGAATTTCGCTTCAAACTCTTGCTTGTCGGTCATCGGGTCTCTCCGGTTCGCCAGTTCGCCGGCGCTGTTGGGAAATTTCTGCCGAACTGTCTAAGCGCCTGCGGCGCGCTTTTTGAGCCGCCGGTCTCTCCTCGCCAGATGGGCGTCATGTCTCTGTCGCTCCGGAGAAGGCAGCAGCGGCAGGGGCTCTACGAGATCGAAATTATCCGGCACGCTTTCGATGAACTCGCGGCCGATGCGGTAGGTGCAATATCCGAAAACAGCAGTGCAAAGAGACGCAGCATACGACCTCCTCTTATGTTGCCTTCGCAACGCGAGGCGCAGACCTCGTTCCCACAAGAATGCGATCGGCTTCGAGAAAGGGCGCTGCGGACGGCTGCAAAAGGGCCCGTCTTGGATCGATATGGGCCATGCCTAGCGGCGGAAACGCGGCCTGGCAGAAGGCGCCCTGATACAGGAATCCTGCATCAAGGCGGCCGCCCGTCGGTCAGTCCATGATGTGCACGACCTTGCGGGTCTGCGGGTCGATAAGAACGGTACGGCCGTCCATTACGACATACTGATACTTGTTGTCGGCAAGTGCGCCCGGCTTGAGGATATCAGGAACGATAGCTCCTATTACCAGCTCAAAGTTGGACGGGCGTTCGACGACCACCGGATTGGTTTTCACATATTCCCGGACTACGATCTCCTGTTCGGGGGTCACGATCACAGTCTGGGCAGTCGCGAATGCGGTTCCTGCGAGCAGGATGGTGACGGCAAGTGTGTTTCGGAAAATCATCTCGATACCTCCTGAGTTGATGTGTAACAACCGGTATGGACCGAAACGGTTCCGTGCTTGGTGCGCGAAGTCTGGCCGCCAGCTACATTGACTGCCGATATCCCGGACGAGTAGCTCGCCTGCCTCATAGGCTGGAGGTTGCAGGTTCAAATCCCGCAACCAGTCCTCATGTCGCAGGTGCGAGATATGGCATTTCACATGCGAGCGGTTAGATTGCGGGGAAAGCAGAAAGGATCGAGCCCCATGATCGAAGTCGTCCGAAAAAGGCCTGTGTTGGCGTTCATCGCCGCTACAGCCTCGGCTGCAGTGATAGCAGCAGGTGCCACCATCGGGGTTCTTCAAACACTCACCATCCTCGCGACAATCGGCACTGCGTTGGTGATGGGCGCACTCGTCATCGGGTCGTTTGCCAGGTAGGCTTGCGCCGCCGGCGCGTCGACGTCGACATCTCTTCGCACTCGACCCGCAATCCGTCTCGGCTGACATGCTAGGGGGCCGGCAGCCTACCGCGGCGCCGGCGCGCCGCGTCGAGCTCGAAATCGGCGGCAGTCGCGAACGCGTCGAGATCAAGCTGCCGGTCGGCAAGTTACCGATACGACGTGTTGAAGTGCCGCTCAAGGAAACGGCTGTAGACCCCCATCAGCGCGCTGAACAGGAAGTAGATGGCGGCCGCGAAGACATAACCTTCGAGCACGGCGATGCCTTGCCAGTCGGGGTCGCGCAGGGCCGTGCGGACTGTGTCGAGGAAGTCGAGCAGGCCGATGATGGTCACCAGCGTCGTGTCCTGGAAAAACGCAATGAACAGGCCGACCAGCGCCGGGATGACCTTCTTCAGCGCCTGCGGCAGCACGATCTTGAACATGACCTGCCAGTAATGCAGACCGAGCGCGCGGCCGGCCTCGAACTGTCCCGATGGCACGTCCTGCAGGCCGCCGCGCACGATCTCGGCGATGTAGGCCGCGGCAAACAGGATGATCGCCACCTGCGCACGCAACAGCTTGTCGATGGTGACCCCGTCCGGCATGAACAGCGGCAGCATGACGGCAGCCATGAACAGGATGCTGATCAGCGGCACGCCGCGCACCAGTTCGATGAAACCGACGCCGAGCACTCGTATCGCCGGCAGGTGCGAGGCGCGCGCCAAGGCGAGGCCGATGCCGAGCGGCAGGGCGAAGGCCAGCCCGACAAAGGACAGCATGAACGACAGCGGCAGGCCGCCCCATTTCGACGTCGGCACCGCGGTCAGGCCGAAAACCCCGCCGGCCATCAGGACGTAGAGCAGCGGCAGGATGCCGATTACCCAGGCAAGCAACAGCCCCCTGCCCCAGACACGCGGGATCATCGACAAACCGCAACTGCCGAGGAACAGGCTGAGCGCGACGAGCGGGCGCCACTGCTCCTCGAACGGGTAGAAGCCGAACAACATATAGCGCAGCTTGTCGGCCAGGAACGGCCAGCAGGCGCCGGAGCTTTGCTTGCAGGCTTCGGCGCCGCCGTCGAAGACGGCATTGAGGAACAGCCAGCCGAGCGCGAACTTGGCCAGGAGCAGGATGACGCCGCCGCAGACCAGCGTGACCAGCGCATTGCCCGGCGTGCCGAAATAGGCGGTGCGCCACTGCGAGCGCCGCGCCGGGCGGGCGACATTTGCGATCGGTGCGGAAAGTGCCTGGGTGTCGGTCATGTCAGCGCGTCTTCAGCGCGACACGCGCATTGTACCAGTTCATGAACAGCGAGATCAGCACCGACAGGCCGAGATAGATGCCCATGAAGATGGCGATGGTCTCCATCGCCTGGCCGGTCTGGTTCATGATGGTGTTCGAAACCATCACCAGGTCGGGATAGCCGATGGCGATGGCGAGCGAGCTGTTCTTGAACACGGAGAGATAGGTGTTGGTCAAAGGCGGGACGATCACCCTGAGTGCCTGCGGCAGCACCACCAGCCTGAGCGTGCGCGAGCGCGGCAGGCCGAGCGCCTGTGCAGCTTCCCATTGACCCTTGCTGACGGCCTGGATGCCGGCACGGACGATCTCGGCGACGCTGGCCGACAGGTTCAGCATCAGGCCGACCAGCAACGCCACGAACTCCGGGCGGATCTGCAAGCCGCCGGTGAGGCGGAAGCGCCCGGCCTCCGGCGCACTCCACGACAGCGAGACCTGGCCGCTGGCCCAGACAGCAAGCACCGGCAAGATGAGCAGGATGAGCGCGACGATCCAGCCGGCATTTGCCTGGCCGCTGGCGATGCGCCGGCGCCGGGCAACACTGCGCACGACGAGTGCTGCGGCGATGCCGAGACCAAGTGCGGAAAGCACAAGTTCGAAACCGCTGTGCCATTCGAGCGATGGCACGGCCAGGCCGCTGTTGGACAAGAAGAAGCCGGGAAACAGCTGGATCGCCTGGCGCACCGGCGGGAACACCAGGATGATCAGGAAATACCACAAGAACAGGTAGAGCAGCAGCGGAACGTTGCGCAGCACCTCGACATAGGCAAGCATCAGCCGGCTGAGCAGCGGATTGGCCGACAGCCGGCCGATGCCGACGAAAACGCCGATGATGGTGCCGAAGAGTGCTGCGAGGAACGACACCTTGATGGTGTTGATCAGCCCGACGAGGATGGCGCGGGCAACCGTGTCGGTCGGACCGTAGGCGATCGAGGTCTCGCTGATGGCGATGCCGGCCTGCCTGGACAGGAAGCCAAAGCCGGTGGCGATGTCCTGCCTGGCGAGGTTCGCACTCGCGGTGCGGTACATCACCCAGGCGGCGAGCAGCACCGCTGAAATGGCGACGAATTGGTAGAAGGCCGCGCGAAACCGCGTGTCGTTCAAAAACAGCATGAGCGCGCCGATGTCGTGTGAACAGGGAAGAAGGTCCGCGCCGGGTTACGGCGCGGACCTTGCAATTCTTAGCGGACCGGCGGCGCGTAGAGCAGGCCTCCGGCATTCCACTGCGTATTGGGCCCGCGCGTCATGCCGAGCTTGGTCTTTTCGCCGAGATTGCGGTCGAAGACCTCGGCGTAGTTGCCAACGCTCTTGATGACGTTGTAGCCCCACTTGTTGTCGAGGCCGAGCATCTTGCCGAGCTCGTCGGCACCGCCCAGCATGCGCTGGACCTCGGGGTCCTCGCTCTTCAGCATCTCGTCGACATTGGCCTGGGTAATACCTTTCTCCTCGGCCGCCATCAGCATCCACACCGACCACGAAACGATGTCGCGCCAGTTGGAATCGTTCTGCCGCACGGCGGGCGCCAGCGGCTCCTTGGAGATGGTTTCCGGCAACAGCACGTAGTCGTCGGGGTTGTTGGCGACAGCGCGGATCGAGGCAAGGTCGGAACGGTCGGACGAGATCGCCTCGCAGCGGCCGGAGTAGAAGGCGGCGCGGTTCTCGTCGGGGCTCTCGAAAACGACCAGCTCGAACTTGCCGCCGATGGTGCGGAAGAAGTCGGTCAGGTTCTGCGAGGTGGTGGTGCCCGGCAGGGTGCAGATCGCGGCGTCGGTAAGTTCCTTGGCGGAAGCTACGCCGAGCGACTTGGGCACCAGCAGGCCCTGGCCGTCATAGAACACGGTCGGGCCAAAATCGATGCCGAGCGACGTCTCTCGCGAAAAAGTCGCCGTCGTCTGGCGCGACAGCACGTCGATCTCGCCCGACTGCAGCGCCTGGAAGCGCGTGTTGATGTTGGTCAGGACGAAGTCGACCTTGTCGGGATCGCCAAACACGGCAGCCGCGATCGAGCGGCAGATGTCGGCGTCAAAACCCTGCATGCGGCCCTTGTCGTCTGCGGCGGCAAAGCCAGGAGTGCTGAGCGATACGCCGCAGATCAGCTTGCCGCGCGCCTTGACAGTGTCGAGCGTGGCCGATTGCGCGGCGGTGGCACCGACCATCAGTGCGGCGGTTGCGGCGCACAGCGCCAGGAATTTACGTTTCATGCTTCCCTCCCTCGATTGGCGATCGCAGGCCGCCGGCACCATTCTTCCCCCGGTGCCAACGTCGCCTCGATCTGTCGCGGGGCTATGTATGCATATATTGTGTACGATGTGGAAGATGAGTGTCGTACAAAATGTATACGATAGTTGGCGATTTGGAAAAGATCGCAGAGCCACATGTCAGGCTGACGGCCGATGGCAAGCAATGCTCCACCGCCAGTGCGGAGCGTTGCCCGAGTGTCAGGGACATCCCTCGCGTCGCGAGGCGGTTTGCAACCTGTGTTTCCTAGTTCCCGGGCTTACCGTGCCAGATCGCGCATACGGAGGAGAGCTTGGTTCGTGCATCGATGGCGCGATACTTGGACGCAATCTTTAATCCGTTTGCTGCCGCGATGGTATTTGCCTTCGCAATATCACGGTCGTCTCCGACAGCCCATGTCCACCGGATCGCTTTCTCGGTTGAAACCCATTTGACTCTTACTGCGCGGGAAGGATCGGAAGATGTCCCCCCATCTACCTTGCACTGGATGGACACTGGCAATCTATTTCGGACTCTCATTTGATCGGCCTGACGCATGGCCACATCATGTTGGAGCCACCCAGCTTCGATTTTCGCGCTTGAAGCCCCGCCAGTCGTCGACTGACAACCAGTGATGGCCATGACTGACAATAACGCCAGTATTGGTGTGTTGAAGGAAGGTTTCTTCGTCATGATTGCTGTGCCGCCTTGCTCGATGCGAAGCTTATTGTGTTCCGACATTCGCCTCTCGAAATGAAGCTTGAAAACAGGACCGTCAGACGAGGGACTGCGACGGCGGTCAGCCGGTGCAGGCTTCGGCCAGTTTGCGCACATGCGCACCATCGTTCTCGTTCGGCGTATAGGTGCCTATTTCCTCGCCGCCGACAAGGATCGTGAACCCGCCGACGAGCAACTTCCCCAGTGCCGGTTCCATGGTCGTCAGTCCGTCGAAGACATAGCGGCCGTTGTAGGTCTTGCCGGTGGCATCGATGGAATGGGTTGCGTCGCCGTTGCGCAGTTCGAGCTTGGCGCTTCGCCCTTCGCTCATGTCGCCGGACTTCGGGTAGAACGCGACGACAACGTCAGCGAGACGTCGACATCACCGGACGCAGGATCGTAATAGGCGAGCGTCAGTGTGGGCGACAGGTCGTCGTGCAGGAACCATCCTTTCGGGATCACCGACTGTGCGACGGCCGCAGAGCTTGCGACAGCAAGCATCACAAGTGAGGAGAGTACCGCCTTCATGCCCACGCCCCCCGTGTATCTGGACAAGTAACCAGACGCGGCGCTGGCTGACAAGCAGCAGCGTTTCTCATCTGAGCTTATCGAGCGGCACCCCAACATTAACGGGGCGGGAAATCAAACATGTCTCGCGAGCAATAGGTCGGGTTCTAGGTGCAAGCGTGGTACACCGAATGAGGCATCAATAGAGCGACAGAAGAAGGTGGTAGCCCGGCGATACCCCATTCGAATGCATCCTTAATATGCTGGGCGCGCCGCAGATGCCAAACCTCGGCACCTCCCTGAACTTCTGGATCAAAGGGCACCCGTTAAGCGGGCGGGGTGATATTGCCGGCAGTCGCGAAGGTGCCTAGTCTTCCTTCCATGATAGACAGCCGTAAGTTCATTGCCATATCTCTTGGTGCCATCGTAGCAGTGGCCATCGTGGTTCTAACCACCGGATGGCTTTTGGGACCGGTAGGTTGGTTTCTGGGCGTGGGCTTTGCTTGCACGGCCCTGGTCGCCATTGCGGCTCTGGTAAGAGATCGGCATCAGAAATATCTCATAGAACGCGGCCTTCTGAAACGCTCGCTTGGCTCATAACCAAGGGAACGGCTGAGCGCGATTGCGGGTAACCACCGCATCCCAGCCCATCAATCGTGAACACTGTTGATCCGAGGAGCTATGTATTCGCTGTCAGGGACAGGCAACGGCCCGTCCGTCTTAACGGTGGCGGCCCATGTCTTAAAGCTGCCGTTGCCGCCACGACAGTTGATAGTGGCCTGTCCGACATAAGGGGCACCATATTCGCAACTGCCGTATGCGGCGATGGCTCCCTGTCCGGGAGCCTCGAAAGCCATCTCGTAAACTTCAAGAACCGATCGGTACCCCTGCCAAAGCCGTGCGGTGCTTTCCCTTGCACGGAAGATTAGCTTTCCTCTCCCGGTCGAGAATTGAAGCGTCACGACGCCGTCGGACGTCCTAGTTCGCGTTACCTCACCAGTACAATCCGACAGCAAGTTCTCGTTGGCAACAACCAGCCTTTTGCAGATGCCTTTGACCGTCCATTCGCCGCTCTGCCCTGAAGGGGGAGTTGCCCATGATGCTGCGACGGCGGGGGTGAACACTCCAATCGCAACAGTTACAGCCAACTTTATTCGCATGTTGTCATCCGGGGTGGGGAGCGAGCGGTCCAGTCCGTTCGTCGCGTTGGTCAGAGGCAACTGACCGGACCAGCAGCAGCAGCGCGAGCAGCCTGATAGCACGCTACAATGCCCACCACGACTATGAATAGGTGAGCGGCGATCTTGAGGTGTATTGTGTTACGAAAGCGCGCTGTGAAAACCGAAACCGTCAATATGCAAATCGAGTAAGCCGCCGCCGCCAGGTAGGCAAGGGTAACTGGTGGAAAGTAGGTCGGAATAACGGGCCAACAACTGGCGAACGTATAGGGACCAGTGTTTTGGGCAGCGAGAACAGCAAGCAGCACCCAAGCTGCAGCGTGAACAAGAAGTAGCGGGTAGTTCAATGCACGCAACAACCAGAAATCCCCTACTGAAAACAACCCAAGGTAATCAGACGTGGCGCTAACTGGCAAGCATCAGCGCTTCGTCGCCGGGGAATGATGCTAAGTGGGCTTTGCCTTATTGAGAGCAGTGAGCCTTTGTACCAATGAAGTGTACTGGTAGACGGCTTTGAGTAGTTCTTTGGCAAGTTCGATTGCGAGTTCTGACTCTTCCTTGCCGATCTTATCGTAGTCTTTCGCCTCGATATGGGCGGCATCAGGACGGACACGACCACCCGTAAGTGAGCCATGTAGCGTCTGGCTCGGCCGAGCAATCGGTGTGGGCGGCAAGGTTCACGCGCTTTCCCGCCGGCCTGGTCACTCTTCGTCTTCGTCATACCCCAGCAAGGTCATCAACTGGTCGACCATCAGTTCGGCCACTGAGCGGTTGATGGCAAGCTCGACTGCCCCGTCGTCGGTTTCAAGATTGAGCAGGGCCAGTAGCGGCTCTTCGTTGACCACTTGCGTATCGACCTGAAGCACGCGGTTGGGCGCTGTGTTGGTCAGTCGCGGCATTCGTTTGTTCCTCGTGGTGCAAGCTGGGCCTGAGCTACAAGCCCAGGCCGCCTTAGAATGAAGTCCGCCGCCGCTAATACAAGAGCGGCGATGAAATTGAGAACTAGAGAGCGAAACGGTTTGGGCATAGGGGGGGCTCCTTTTGGTGAGCCCTACACTTGAGATGGTTGAGCAGACGAATTCCCGGCCGAGCGGGTGATCCCCGGCCAATCTCAGCCGAGATCAGGACGGCGGAAGGACGTTGGCTGCAATCGACGCTTCGATAGCGTCAACTGAACTGGCAAATTGTGCGAATTCTGCCAATTCGAGCGTGTAGTATTGATACTCGCCTCCTGCGAAGCCAGCGAGCACTACATAGTGTTTCCCATGCCCATCGCGCTTCAGACGCAGCGACAAGGTCAGCCCACTTGAGATTGGTGTGTCCATCTGGTGGACAAGCGTCCCTGTGAAGGCCAGCTTCAGGGGGCGAAAAATAGTCGAAAACAGGCCCATCTCGGTTCTTACCCCCCTGGCTCGCGCATCGACCCGCACGTTACCGTCGCATCTTCATGCGTCTCGCAATCGCTCCACGCAGGTTTGAATCGCGCGCTCGAATTGGTTAAGGGGGAGCGAAAAGGCAGCCGTCGGCGCAATCTCTACCTCAAGCTCCCCGTCTTCGTTTGAGACGAGGAGAACAAACTGGTTGTCTACGTATAGTTCACAGACAAGCCGCTTGTGATGGCTCGCGCTGCTTAACATTGTTGTCCAACGATCTGACATCGGAATTGCCCAAGCCGGGGTGGGAAGCGAGCGGTCCAGCCGGCCTGAGTATTTGGAAGCTAGTCTATAGTCGAGATTGTTCGCAGCAATTACTATTGAATGGATCTTTGTCGATTTCTCAAAACTGCCCACGCCGCGACGACGACCCCGATCACGCCCATCATCAAGACGAACATGATGACCGCCTCATACTGCTCGTTCGGGTCGCTATTCGCCGTTGCAGCGGTAAACAAAAAAGCCACCACGGAAAGCGGGACTGCGATGATCGAGATGACTACAGCCATCGCTATCAACAAGTTGACAAACAGGTTGGTGAAGAACCGTCTAACACGCGCCATTCGCCCCTCCCGTTGAGGCGCGCATCCTCCTCCCACCGCTGTCGACACCTGTCGAGGTGATCGTAGCCCTGCTTATCTTCGACCAATTCGACGCACATCGACCACGCGACCATCGCGTTGTCGAATGGCGATCTCAAAGCGAGTGTTGCCGCGCCATGCCCGGTAGACAAAGAACCGGCCGCGGCAGTCGACACGGCGCACATCTCGGAAACCGCGATTGCGCAGCAGCCTTTCACCCTGGTTGCAGGATATCCCGCGGCCTCTGTTGAGGTTGGTCCCAATGCTGATGTCGATGTTGACACTGGATTGGGCAATTGCCTCTGGAGGAAGCGCCACCGGTGAAGCGAGCAGGCCAACAGCAAGTCCTAGCGGCAGAAACCAAGATCTAAGCATTGCACTCTCCTGATTAGGGCATCAAGCGAAGGTAACCAGACGTAGCGCTAGCTGACAAGCAGCAGCGCTGATGGCCAAGCTCTTGGGCCCGCAACGGCAGACCAATCCAGACGGTCGACACTGAAAGGAATGCTGTCGAGCTACCCTCGCCCGCATCCCCTCACAGCTTCGTCCAGGCGGCGTTCTTCTTCGACGAGCGCACGCAGGCTTCGATGAAGGCGACGCCTTCGACGCCGTCCTGCACGGTCGGGTAGATCACGTCCCGGGCAGGCTTGCCGCCCTTCTTGCGCGCCGCGCGTATGGCCCGAGCCGCCTCCTGGTAGATGTTGGCAAAACCTTCAAGATAGCCTTCGGGATGGCCCGACGGCACGCGCGTCACCCGTGCTGCGGCAGGGCCTGCGCCGACGCCGCCGCGGGTGATCAGCTGCTTGGCCGCACCGAACGGCGTGTACCAGAGATAGTTCGGGTCGGCCTGCACCCATTCGATGCCGCCTTTGGAGCCGTAGACGCGCAGCTTGAGCCCGTTCTCGTGACCCGGCGCCACCTGGCTGGCCCAGATCATGCCCTTGGCTCCGCCCTTGAAGCGCAGCATGACGTTGACGTTGTCGTCGAGCAGGCGGCCGGGCACGAAGGCGTCGAGATCGGCGGAGAGCGAGTCCAGCTCGAGCCCGCTGACGAAGCGGGCGAGATTGTAGGCGTGGGTGCCGATGTCGCCGGCGGCGCCGCCGGCGCCCGACTGCTTGGGATCGCCGCGCCACGACGCCTGCTTCTGGCCGGTTGCGGCGAGGTCCTCGGTCAGCCAGTCCTGCGGGTATTCGGCCTGGACGATCCTGATGTCGCCGAGCTGGCCCTTGGCAACCATCTCGCGCGCCTGCCGGATCATCGGATAGCCGGTGTAGTTGTGGGTGAGCACGAAGACCTTGCCGGTCTTCTCGACCAGTGCAGCCAGCTTCTTCGCCTCGGCGAGCGTCGCGGTCAGCGGCTTGTCGCAGATGACGTGGATGCCGGCTTCGAGGAACGCCTTGGCGGCAGGGAAATGGATGTTGTTGGGCGTGACGATGGCGACCGCCTCAATGCCGTCGGGGCGCTTGGCCTCGGCCTTGGCCATCTCGGCGAAGGAGGCGTAGCTGCGCTCGGGGTCGAGCCCGATTTCGGCAGCCGAAGCCTTGGCCCGCTCGGGGTTGGACGACAGCGCGCCCGCCACGAGCTGGAAATCGCCGTCCATGCGCGCGGCGATGCGGTGCACGCCGCCGATGAAGGCGCCCTGCCCACCGCCGACCATGCCGTAGCGGATCGGGCCGCTGCCATTCCCGGATTTCGATGCACCGACCATGTCGTGTTCTCCCCTTGATATGTTGCCCCTCACCCGGCCTCCGCTTCGCTCGGCCGACCTAGAGAGGAGGTCTGATGCGGCGCACTTGCCACTTCTCCCCGACAGGGAGAAGGTGGCCGCGGGACGTACGTCCTACTCGATCCCCATCATCGCCCGCAGCATCGCCCGATCGCTCGTCCCGCCGGCAAAATCGTCGAAGGCCTTGTCGGTCACCCGGATGATGTGGCTTTCGATGAAAGGCGCGCCTTCGGCGGCACCGTCCTCGGGATGCTTGAGGCAGCATTCCCATTCAAGCACCGCCCAGCTGTCGTAGCCATATTGGGCGAGCTTCGAGAAGATGCCGGAGAAATCAACCTGGCCGTCGCCGAGCGAGCGGAAGCGGCCGGCACGGCCGAGCCAGCCCTGGTAGCCGGAATAGACGCCCTGGCGCCCCGTCGGGTTGAACTCGGCGTCCTTGACGTGAAATGCCTTGATGCGCTCGTGGTAGATGTCGATGAAGGCGAGATAGTCGAGCTGCTGCAGCAGGAAATGCGACGGGTCGTAGTTGATGTTGCAGCGCTTGTGGCCGCCGACCGCGTCGAGGAACATCTCGAAGGTGGCGCCGTCGAAGGTATCCTCGCCCGGATGCAGTTCGAAGCAAAGGTCGACGCCGGCCTCGTCATAGGCGTCGAGGATCGGCGTCCAGCGCTTGCCCAGCTCGGAAAACGCCTCCTCGATCAGGCCCGCCGGCCGCTGCGGCCACGGATATAGATAGGGAAACGCCAGTGCGCCGGTGAAGGACACGCAGGCCGCGAGACCGAGATTCTGCGAAGCCTTAGCACCAAGCTTCATCTGCTCGACCGCCCACTGCTGCCGCTCCTTCGGTTTGCCGTGCAAGGCCGCCGGCGCAAATCCGTCGAACTGCGCGTCATAGGCGGGGTGCACCGCCACCAGCTGCCCCTGGAGATGGGTCGACAGTTCGGTGATCTCGACGCCGGCCTCGGCGCAGACGCCCTTGATCTCGTCGCAATAGGTTTTCGACGTCGCCGCCTTCTCGAGATCGAATAGCCGCGCATCGGGCGTCGGGATCTGCACGCCCTTGTAGCCGAGCCCGCCGGCCCACGATGTAATCGATTTCAGTGAATTGAACGGCGCCGCATCGCCGGCGAACTGGGCGAGGAATATCGCTGGTCCCTTCATTGTCGACGGCATCTCTCAAAACTCCTCGTCCGATTCCGGCACGCACTGGTGCAGCGCCAAGATGACCACTATTCGGGCCGGCTCCGCAAGAGCCAGCGGCAGGCCGTTTCACTGGTCCCCGGCGCGCCAGCGGATGAAAATGCCGTCGTCGGTGATCGGCACGGTCATCGCCTAGGCGTTCAGCAAAGCCTCGACTGCCAACCCGGCAGAAAGCACGCGACGGTCGTGGCCGTGGCGGCCGACAAGCATCAGTCCGGATGGCAGGGCAGTGCCCGGCATCGGCAGCGACAGGGCACAGAGGTCGAACTGGTTGGCGACCTGCGTGTTGCGCAGCAGAAGCCCTTCGATCCGGTCGCCATGGCGCTCGTCGGCCAGCATCTCGGCGATCGGCTGGGCGACGACCGGCGTGGTCGGCAGGACCATGAGGTCGACGACGGACAGCCGTGCGTCCATGGCGGCCACCAGTTCGGCGCGGCGGCGCATGGTCCTGATGTAGGCGACCGCCGGCACCTGCAGCGCCCGGCCGAGCCCGCCGCTGACATGCTGGTCGACAGCGACCTTGGCGCCCACCGACAGCCAGTCGGCATGGATCTCGGCGCCCTCGATGGCGGCGATCGAGGCCGTGCGCGTCGACTCGCGCAGGGCCAGCAGCAGGTCGTCAATGGCAAGGTCCTCGACCCGTGCGCCGGCTGCGGCAAGCCGCTTGAGCGACAGCTCGAAGGCGGCGGAAACGGTGGCGTCGCAATGCTCCATCAGCCGCCCGCGCGGCACGCCGATGCGCAGGCCAGACAGGGACAGCGGCGCAAGCGCGGAAAACTCCTTGCCGGCCATGACGGCGTCGGCAGCGATGCAAGCCCCGACCGTCCTTGCCAGGGGCCCGAGCGAATCGAGCGACGGCGACAAGGGAAACGCTCCGTCGAGCGGCACGCGCCGCGCCGTCGGCTTGAAGCCGACGACGCCGTTGAGCGCGGCCGGGATGCGCACCGAACCGCCGGTATCCGAGCCGATCGATATGTCGGAGGAGCCTTCGGCGGCGGAAACGCCGGCGCCCGACGACGAACCGCCGGGGATCAGCGCCGGATCGGCGGCATTACCCGGCGTGCCGTAATGCGGGTTGATGCCGAGCGCGGTGAAGGCGAATTCGGTCATTGCCGTCTTGCCGATGATGACCGCCCCTGCACGGCGCAGGCGCCGGACCACCAGCGCGTCCGCTTGCGCGGGCGCAGCATCCCGACGCATCAGCGAACCGGCAAGCGTCGGCTCGCCGGCGACGTCGAGCAGGTCCTTGATCGAAACGATGGCACCGTCGAGCGGTCCGAGCGATAGCCCTGCCCTGGCGCGCGCATCGGCAGCGTCGGCAGCCGCGCGCGCGGCCTCGGCATAAAGCTTCATGAACACGCGCTCGTCACCGGCGCGGGCGGCAAGCCGCCCAAGGATCGCTTCAAGCCGGTCGCGTGTCGTCATTCGGTCACCCATTGCTGGCAAGCGCTATCGTCGCGGCGACTGATAACACGCGCTGGCCCCATGCAATACGGTTGTCGGAAATCGCCAACGCCTTACATTCGCACGGCTTGATAATCGGAGCCGCCATGACCGCCCATCTGTTCTCGCCGATCACCCTCGGCCAGCTCGAACTCCCCAACCGCATCGCCGTTGCCCCGATGTGCCAGTATTCGGCCGACGATGGTTCCGCCACGGACTGGCACCTGCAGCACTGGATGAACCTGGCGATGTCCGGCGCCGGCATGATCACCGTCGAGATGACCGACGTCGAGCGCCGCGGCCGCATCAGCCATGGCTGCATGGGGCTCTACTCCGATGCCAACGAGGCGGCGGCGAAGCGGACGCTGGACGCCGCCAGGCGCGTGGCAACGCCCGGTGCGAAATTCGGCGTGCAACTGGCCCATGCCGGACGCAAGGCCTCCAACCGCCGTCCATGGGAAGGCTCGGGCCCGCTGGCGCCAAACGAGGATGCCTGGCCGGTGGTCTCTGCCTCGGCGATTGCCTATGCCGACGGCTGGCAGGTGCCGCATGCGCTGAGCGAGGCCGAGATCGAGCAGACCGTCGGACATTTCGTCGAGGCAGCGAAGCGGGCCGAGCGCGCCGGATTCGACTTCATCGAGCTGCATTCGGCCCATGGCTACCTGCTGCACCAGTTCCTGTCGCCGCTGTCCAACCATCGCACCGACAAATGGGGCGGTTCGCTGGAAAACCGCATGCGCTTTGCCATCGAGATCGCCCGCCGCGTAGCCGATGCCGTACCCAACCTGATGCTGGGCGCGCGCATGTCGCTGACCGACTGGGTCGAGGGTGGCTTCACGCTCGACGAGGCGATCGAGGTGGCCAAGGCCTACCGCGATGCGGGAATCGCCTATATCTGCTGCTCCAGCGGCGGCAACTCCCCGCACCAGAGCCTGCGCACCGGCCCCGGCTACCAGGTTCATCTCGCCGAAGCCGTGAAGCAGGCGACCGGCATTCCGGTGCGTGCGGTGGGGATGATCGACCAGCCGGCCCAGGCCGATGCGATCGTGCGCGAAGGCCGCGCCGACATGGTGGCGCTGGGTCGCGCATTGCTTGCCGATCCACGCTGGCCCTGGCGCGCGGCGGCGACACTTGGCCACGAGTTCCACGCCGCCCCGCAGCTCGCGCGCTCCGTGGCGCTGATGAAGCAGTGGGGCGCGGCAACCACGTGAACTTACCCAGGGTCTGGCGTGGCGGACGCTCTCTGCTGGATCAGGACGGCGTCGCTGCGCGATGATCTATCGTTCGGACCAGAAGATTCGGGGACAAAAATGAAGAAGAGCGTCGAGACGATCCGTGGCGACAGCGAAGGCATCGCCTACGAAATGCCGGTCTACCGCATCTCGGGATCGTCGACCGAGGCGCCCTCGGCCTATATCCAGGCGGCACTCCATGGCGACGAACTGCCCGGTGTCGTTGCCATCGACGCGCTGATGCCGAAATTGCGCAGGGCAGCCGCCGAAGGGCGCATTCGCGGCAACCTGACCATCGTGCCGCGGGCCAACCCGATCGGCGCCAACCAGCTGTTGTTCCATGCCGCGCAGGGGCGCTTCGATTTGGGCACGCGCACCAACTACAACCGCGATTTCCCGCTGCTCGACAGGCCGGACGTGTCGCTTCTGCCCGGCGACGATGTGGCGATGTCGGCCGACAAGCGCCTCAAGGCGCGGCTGCTCAAGCTTTCGGTCGGCCATGACATCGTGCTCGACCTGCACTGTGACGACGAAGGCGTCGCCTATCTCTACGTGCCGGAGGAGCTGTGGCCGGCGATGGAAGATTGCGCGGCGAACATGGGCGTCGACGCGGTGATCCTGTGGGGCGGGAAGTCGGGTTCGTCCTTCGACGAAGCGTCGCTGCACCCTTACCTCAAGATGCCGCGCCGGCAAGCCAGGCTCGAAAGCCGGGTCGTCACCACGGTCGAATATCGCGGCACCTCCGACGTCTATCCCGGCATCGCCGAGGCCGATGGCGAAGGCCTTTACCGGCTCTTGGTGGCGCGCGGGGTGATCGAGGACACGTCGGTCGAAACCAGGAAGGCATTCGACGGCGTGGTGGCGCCGATCGAGCATATCGAGATGGTGCCGGCACCTTGCGCCGGCGCCATCCTCTACGACGTCAAGCCGGGCGACCGGGTCAAGGCGGGCACGCGCCTCGCCACCATCGTGCGCGCGCCCGGCGAGGATGGCGGCAGGGTGGAGGTGCTGGCGCCGCAGGACGGCTACATCCTGACCCGCCGCTCGCACCGCGCCACCCGCGCCGGCGACGACCTGGTCAAGCTGGTCGGCACGCGGCCGAGCAACGACGCCCGGTCAGGCGCGCTCGAGGCTTAGGCGAATTGCCCGGGAGCGCCGGCACCCATGCATGCTCCGGCCATGACATGAGTTCATCATTCCCCGGCGCTATCGCGCGGCCGCGCGGAGCCATTGCGTCAGACTCGCCAGCGCCCGCTCCTGGCTGCGGCTGAACTTGATGGACAGGTAGTAGCTCGACCCGGTCGGCATCGGCTCGCCGAGCACTCTTTGCAAGGTTCCTTCGGCGATCGCCCGTTCGCCAAGGAAGTCGGGAACCAGCGCAGCACCAATGCCGGCTCGGGCCATATCGAACGCCAGCTGGTAATGCGTGCACAGCTTCCAGCTCTCCTTCTGGAAGGTCGAAAGCTCGAGGCCGTTGTGGCGACAGTAATCGATCCAATCGGCGCCTACCGCAGACGGCGAAACTTCGGTCGTGATCAAGGGGCACGGCCAGGGACCCAGATCTCGGCGAGCGACCGCGATCAGTTGGTCTTGTTTGAGCAGAATGCTTCGATATCCGCGCTGCGAAGGGATGGACGTAATGAAAGCATCGGCCACCCTGTCGCTTAGCTCATCTTCCTCGCTGACCGTGATAAGCTGCAGATCGATGTCACGGTGTTGGGCGTAAAACTCAGGCAGCCGCCCGACGAGCCAACCGCTGGCGAAGGTCCCGTAGGCGGCGAGACGTACCGTTCCATTGGCAGCTCCGACAATCTGCGATGTCGAGCGCTCGATGAGATCGAAGGCACGATCGAGTTCCAGCGCCAGGCGACGCCCGGCCTCGGTCAGCACGAGGCCGCGACCCTGCCGCTCCACCAGCCTCTCGCCAAGTTCTTCGCTCAGGCGCCGGATCTGGTGACTGACAGCACTTTGCGTCACGCCAAGCTCCTGGGCCGCATGGGAAACGGAAAGATGCCGTGCAACGGCTTCAAAGGACTGAAGCGCCCGTAAATGGGGCATCGACCGCTTTTTCGTCATGACACATGAATTCCACTCAAGTGAGTAGACTGGAATTCATTATCTTCACCTATGTCAATGCTCTAGATCATTGCCCCACAGTCGATCGGCTTGCGCGGGAGACATAGCGATCCGACTTCGCATCTATTGCTGGACTGGAATTCCTGAAGTGACGCCAATGACCAAGCCCCTGCGCATCAACAGCCCGACGTTGGAACCGGAGGACGGGGAGTATCTGGCCCAATGCCAGTTCGCGCTCGAACCCTCGCTGGTCAAGCTCCTGAGCATTGCGGAAATGGCAGGATGGAACAGGACCCATGTCGTGATGGCGGCGCTGACACTCTGCGCGGAACTTGCCGAGCTGCCTGAAGGTCCTCAGGCTCTCCAGTGAATTATCAGAGTCAGGCTCGGTCCCGACAGTTCCTCGCGGTCGCCGAAAACACGTTGACGACCGCCCAGATAGCGGGCTTGAACTGGTTCGGGCGGACGAGCCATCAGTTCGGCAGGGTATCCTTGAAGATACGGCCATCCTTCATGATGACCAGGAAACTCGTCTCGGGGTTGGCGACCAGCTGGAGATCCTCGAGCGGATTGCCGTCGACAAGGAGCAGATCGGCCAGCGCGCCTTCCTCCACCACGCCCAGCTTTCCGGGATAAGGGTTGCGCTTCCCGGAAAGTGTCAGCAATTCGGCATTGGTCCCGGTCGCCATCACGAGGGCTTCGGCAGGTGTGTACCAGCGGATGAGCGAAGCGAGGATTGCGCCCTGCTGCCGCGCCAGATCGCGGGAGAACAATACGTCCGTCCCCCATGCCGTCTTGATCTTGTACTTCTTCGCCAGTTCGTATGTCCGGCCGATGCCCGGCCACACCTCTTCCGCCTTGGCCCGCTCGACCGAGCCTTCCCGAAGACCCAGCCTCATCATCTCCGGAAGCGGCTGCAAGCTCAGCCAGATATCCTTCTCGGCGATCAGCTTGGCGGTTTCCTCGTCCATGAGGAAGCCGTGTTCGATGCATTTCACGCCGGCCGCGATTGCCATTTTGATCGCGTCCGTCGTGAAGGCGTGCGCAATGACGTAAGTGCCCCAATTCTCGGCGATCTCGACCGCGGCCCGCAATTCGGGTTCGGTGAAGGTGGTGACATCGAGCGGGCTGAATGGCGAGGACACGCCGCCGCCGGCTGTTAGCTTGACGTGGGCGGCCCCTTGCATGAACTGCTCGCGGACACGCAAGCGCACCTCATCCGGGCTGTCCACGACTATGCTGCCTCCGTTTCTCTCCATGGGCGTGAACGGGCCGCCGATCGTCCGCGGCAGGTCGCTGAATTGCCGGAAGTCGCCATGTCCGCTGGTCACCGTGATCATGGCGCCGGATGGATAGATGCGCGGTCCCACGACGATTCCGCTGTCTATCGCGCGCTTGAGACCGAACACCGGACCGCCCACGTCGCGCACCGTCGTGAAGCCACGCATCAACGTATGCGTTGCCTCGTCGCCTGCGGCGAGATTGGCAAAGCCGATGTCGCTCATTGCCTCTGCCGGGGTCGACGCGATCAGCATCGCGTGCCAGTGCGCATCGATCAGGCCGGGCATCAGCACGCGGCCGCCGCCCGCTATCACCTTTGCGCCCGCCGCCTCGATGGGGGCGGTCGAGATGCGCTCGATGAGGTTGCCGTTGACCAGCACATTCGACGTCGGCGACAGCGTGCTTGCCTTGCCGTCGAATATCCTGACGTTTTCGAACAGGACGGTACCTGTCGGCGCGACGAGAGGCTCGGCCGGCGCCGCGACGGGGTAGTCATGCGCCAGACTGGCGCCACCAAGGCCGGCAAGGAGAGCGGGAACAAGGAGGAGGAAGCTCAGCAGGTAGGTTCGTATGCCCGTCATCTTGTAGATCCTCAACATCGGTTGCGGATGGGAAGAAGGAAGCAGCCCCTATCGATTGGCTCTTGTCAAACGACACTGCCAACTGAAGACAGTGAGCGCCCTTCATGGCTGTAATCTTGCCACGACTTTGGCATGGCGGCGCTGAACTATCCACCCAAGGCGGCGGCTGGGCGCAATGATGGCTGGTCCTGGCCTACCCTGGCCCCGCATCGTCATGGGACAAGGCTCGCACCATGCGGCCCGCCCCTGCCGGTCTTCACAGGCGTGCCCTGCAAGCGTTGTCACTGGTGCTGGCTGACCAGCACCACGCCGAGCCCGATCAGGATCGAGCCGCAGGCCTTGGGAACCATCCACTCCGCCTTGCCTTTGCTGACCCGGCCAAGTGCCAGCGAGGCGATGCCGACGGCCGCCACGTCGGCCATCGAGAATACGAGATTGACGATCATGCCGAGGATCATGAACTGGAGCCACAGCGGCATGGTCGCCGCCGGATCGACGAATTGCGGCAGGAAGGTCAGGAAGAACAGCACGGTCTTCGGATTGAGCACCTCGACCACGATGCTGTCGCGCAGCGTGCTCGACCCTGCATCGCCATTGTCTTCCGAGGTCTTGTTCCAGCCGAGGAACATGGTGACACCGAGCCACACCAGATAGGCAGCGCCCGCAAGCTTGATGGCCTCGTAGACGACGGGCGCATGGGTGATGAGCGAGGCAAGGCCGGCGGTCGCCGCCACGATGTGCGCGTAGCAGCCGAGGTGAATGCCGAGCGCGGCCATCAGCCCGGCCTGGCGGCCATGCGCCAGGGTCTGCGCGGTCATGTAGAGGATCGCGGGACCCGGCATGCAGGCGAAGGCAAGCGTTGCGACAGCGAACGGAACCAAAAGCTCCAGCGACAACATCACGGCTCCTCCCCCGACGATTAAGCCGCTGGGAGGAATAGGCGTGGCCCCGGCGCGAAAACATACGGCAGGTGCCGTATTTGGTTCGCCCGCGCTTTCGACCAATGTGGAGATGGTTAAGGCAATACTACCAGGACTGCCGGGTTCAGCCCGCGGGCAACCCCAGGCGAACCGCATAGGTGGTCAGTTCGGCGGCGCTATGGAGATCGAGTTTGCGCATCAGGTTTTCCCGGTGCTTGCGGGCGGTCAAGGGACTGATGCCCAACCGTTCGGCCACCTCGCGCGCGGTCATGCCATGCGCCACCAGCCCCAGGATCTGACGCTCGCGTCGCGTCAGCGGGATCGGCGACACGATTTCCTGCGTGGGCCCGCCGTTTCGGCTCGGCTCGCTGATCGCGAAGCGGACGGTTCGCGCCAGATATGTTCCGCCCTTCTTCACCGCCTCGATCGCCGCCCCCAGTTCCTCGGGATCGCCGTCCTTGGTCAGATAGGCGCTGGCGCCCGCCTCGATCGCGGCACGCACCGTCCGCGGCTCGATGTTTGCGGTCAGGACCAGGATCTTCATGCGGGGCGCCAAGGCGCTGATGTCGGAGATGAACTGTATGCCGGCCACGCCCGGCATGCCGAGATCGAGGATCAGCAGGTCCGCGCGCGCTTCCCGGACATGCCTCAACAAGGCCTCGCCATCTGCTGCCTCGGCAACGATGGAGACGTTGTCCATTGCCGAAATGAGCAGCTTGAGGCCCTCGCGGACAATGGCATGGTCGTCGGCGAGGATGGCGGTGAGTGGGCGATTCATGCGGCGACCATAGCAGGCTTATCTGTCCGGTCGCCAACCTATGGGAAACAAGTTGCAGATAGATCAATCGTCACGGGTGCGACCGTCGGGTCAATATCCATCCGGAAGCCGGAGACATACGATGCAAGAAGCCAAGATACGCCATGCCCTCATCGAGCTTCTGTATCGCAATTCCTATGGCGTGGTCATCTCCAACATCGTCATTTCGCTGGCAGCCGTATACGTGCTCAGCAATGCCGTTTCCACGACTTGGCTGGCCACCTGGTTAGGTGCGCTGTATCTGCTTACCGCAACACGCGTCCTTGCGTCGCGCAGCTTCTTTCGGCGCAGGTTGGATTCCGGCTCGCTCATGCCCTGGGCATGGCTCGCAGCAGGTTTTTCGTGGGTATCGGGCCTGCTATGGGGCGCGCTCGGTTGGGCCGGCTTCCTGCCCGAGGAACCGGCCGTGCTGTCCTTCACCGTCATCGTGCTGACTGGCCTCGTCTGTGGCACGGTGCCGTCGCTGTCGGCCTTCCCGCCGGCTCTCATCGGTTCGATCCTCGCAACCGTCATCCCCGTCGCCATTCGCTGCATCACAGCCGAAAGCGACTTCTCCGGCGCCTTCCTGTTCCTGCTCGCGTCGCTTGTGGCCATCAATTTCTACTATTGCCGCATCACCTATCGCATGTTGCGCGAAACCATCAGCCTGCGCCTGGAGAACGAAAGCCTGGTCGTGCACCTGGAGGAAGAACGCGACCGCGCACAAACGGCCGATCGTGCCAAGACGCGTTTCCTCGCGGCGGCCAGCCACGACCTGCGCCAGCCGATCCATGCTTTGAGCCTGCTGGTCTCGACGCTCGCCATGCTGGGGCAGCGCGGCGACGTGCCTTCGGGCGACGCCCGCAACCTGGCAAGCCGGGCGAAGTCGGTCGTCGGCAACCTCAGCGGGCTGCTGAACGCATTGCTCGACATCTCCAAGCTCGACGCTGGCATTGTCACCGTCACCCCCGAGACGGTGCCGTTGCGCCAGCTTTTCCGCGACCTCCACGACGAATTTGCCGGGGAAGCGAAACAGCGCGGCCTCGCATGGCGCGTGGCCGACAGCAGCTTGAGGGTCGAAAGCGACCCGATGATGCTCAGGCGGATCCTCAACAACCTCGTGTCGAACGCGTTTCGCTACACCACGGAAGGCAGCGTCCTGCTCGGCTGCCGCAGGCGCGGCGACCTCGTGGAAATACAGGTTCTGGACACAGGCCCGGGAATTCCCGGGGATCAGCAGACAATGGTCTTCGAAGAATTCGTGCAATTGCAGAATCCGGCCCGCGACAGGACGCAAGGCCTGGGCCTGGGGCTCGCGATCGTCCGCCGCACGGCCCAACTGCTGAAGCATCCGCTCAGGCTGGTCTCAACGCCGGGCCGCGGCTCCATGTTCTCGATCGCGGTTCCCAATATCCGCACGACGGCAGCACCTCGGCTGATCGAGGCGATGCCTCCTGCCGGCATTGCCGCCGGCATCATGGTCGTCGAGGACGAGGACGACGTTCTCGACGCGATGGTGCAGCTGCTCAGCCTGGAAGGGCATCGGGTCTATGCCGGCCGCTCCGCCGCCGAAGCGCAAGGCGCCCATGTCAAGGCATTGGCCGCCGGCGAAGCTCCTGTCGACCTGATCGTCGCCGACTACCGCCTCGCGGACGGCGTCACCGGCTTCGATGCGATCCAGGCTCTTCGCGCCCATGTCGGACGCTCCGTCCCCGCCATCATCGTCACCGGCGATACCTCGCCGGCACGGCTCAAGGAGGTCAGCGCCAGCGGGGCTCGCATTCTCCACAAGCCGATCACCGGCGAGGACCTGCGGGAAGCGATCCTCGCCGCATGCAGGCGTGGCTAGTGGGTTGATCGAGAAAGGGGCTGGTCGCTACTCGACGCGTTCAGCCCCGCTGGAGGGCAGTTTTTCGGCTACTGGTCGAATGCCGACAGCCAGTCCGCATCGATCTTGCGGTTCAGGCAGTAGTCGCGCAGACGGTTGCGCGTCTTGTCGGTCTTTCCGAGCCCGAGATAGCGCGCTGCGTTGCGCCAGTAGATGTTCTGCTGTTGCTCGGGCGTGTAACCAGCAGCCTTCAGCTGCGCACCGAGCCTAGACATGTAGTTGTTGTTGTCCAGTTCCTTGGCGATCATCGTCCAATCGGTACCGTAGAGCAGATGCCGGACATCAGGGTCGTAGCGTGACTGGAACTGCTTGAGATAACCCCTGATCTCGGAGCGCGTCCGGTCATCGAACTGCGGACTGGTCAGTTCGTAGAGGTAGCCGAGATCGGCAAAGAGATGTTCCCTGCCGTCCTCTGATATCGTCTTACCGACGATGAACTCCCAGGCGTCCTTCCCAAAAGCGTCCTTGGAACATCTCTTTGGCGTCGGCTGGGTGCGCAATTCGTCGAAGCTGCCGAAATGAGCCAGATTGACGCGCAATTTCGGAAATTCGCGCAATGCCTCTCGCCACCAGGACGGGCTGGCCCGATGGCCGTAGCCGCAAAGCGAGCCGAGGCTGTTTTCCGAATGCGCCATGATTGGCACGTCGTTCGATTCACACCATGCGTACAGCCTGCGAAGCGCGGTCTCCATCCCTCTCGGCGCGCCCTTGGGAAACTTGATCTCTCCATTACCGAACGCCTGGAAACCCATTGGCGGGTAGAGCTTTACCCCGACAAAGCCGCAGTCGAGAATTGCCCGCTTGACCAGCTTCAGCGAGCCGCCGCCCTCGGCCTCACGCCATGGATCGAAACCGACGAAGCTGTGCATGTGCAGCTCGGTTGTGCGCGCGATCTGGACCTGAAGCAGGTCCATGACCTCTATTTGCTCGGCGATGGATGACCGTGCACGGCTGTTTCCGAGCCAGTTCTCCATGTCGAGGAAGCTTGGCGTCACCAAGGAAACGCAACCCGACGGGGCAAAGACGCGAAGGTATTCGCGTGCAATGGCTTCCCGATCGTCGAGCAGCAAAAGCGCGAAATAGATGTAGCGCTGCATTTCGCTTGGCTGGCGCTGCAGGTCGTTGGCTAGCCCGATCGCGCCTACGCGGGACAACGCCCGGGATCGACTGAACGCCTGCGGCCTGGCGGCATCCTTGGCCAACTGCTCCATCAGCGCCGGATAATCGGGTTCGACGTCAAGACCTTCGACACCCCTGCCGAAGGTTTCGATGCCTCTTGCCCGGCGGTCCATTTCCTGGATTGCGTCAGCAAGTATCTGGGTCTTGCGTTGCTGCACCACGGAAGCAGGCTCGAGCGGTGTCCCGGACCGCAACCGGGCAGCTTCGGTGGGCGCGTCCTTCGCGCCGCGGCTCAGGATATCGACCAGAAACGCGATCAGGCCATTGAAGAGCCCTTTCGTCTGGACGTCGGCCCGCGGTAAGAACTCATCGCGCAACTCGCCGAGCGCGACATATTCGACGAAGCCTCGCACCGGCACGTCCGAGGCATTGAAGAAGTGACAGTGGACGTCGATCACAGGATCGGCAGATGTCAGCGCACAGCGCCCGGGCTCGGGGCGCCAGCGCGCGCAGCCTGGAGTCACCGACAGCGCTGCGGCCGCACCGAGCAGCCACAGCAAGCCACGGCGATCCACGACCCTTGGCCTGTCGAATGTTCCCGCCATGCCGAACCCGTCCCCACAAGTTCACCAAGGGGCATCCTGCGGCGACAACGGCAAAGAGTCGATACGGGTTGTGAACGGCGAACGACGGCAGGTATGGGGACGCCCGTCTCGCGCTTGCCGTCAGCCCTCGGCCCCGTACACCAGCCTGTCCTGCCTTGCGCGCAGCTCCGCGATCTTCGAGCCGGGTGCGACGGCGGCGTTGGCTGTGGTGATCAACTCGCCCTTCCTGATCGGCGCCGTCACGGTGCCGCCCTGCAGCAGGCCGCAGGGGATGGCCTTGGCCGTGCGGGCTTCCGGCGCGGTCATGATCCACGACCGGTAGCAATATTCGCCGATGGCATCGAGCTTGTCGCCCGGCTGCATGTCCTTCTTGGCCACTGCGCAGACGTCGGCCACCGGCTTCGACAGCGGCACCATGTCGGCCTTGCCATGCAGCACGACGCGGGCACAGGTCAGCGGCACCTCGAGCGAGGTCAGGTGATAGGGACGATGGAAGGTGAAGTAAGGCCCCTCGCCGACCTTGAGGTCTTCCATGCGCTCGCGGATGCGCGGATGCGACATCTCGGCGATGACGAAGACGCCGGGGGCGACGCCCTTGCCGATCGAATAGTCGACGACGCCGACTTTTGTCAGCACGCCGCCGTCCTTTTGCGGCACCAGCACCTTGTTGAGTTCGCGCAAAGTGGCCGAAGGTCCGTGCATGCCAGCCTTGTCGGGTACCAGGCCCGTGGCGTTGGCGATCGCCGCCATCTCGACCATCGTCTTCGAGCCGTCGACGAACTCGACCAGCATGCGCACGTTCATGTTGCGGCGCTTGGCCTCCTCGGCATAGTCGTCGGGGATGGCGTCGATGTTGAGCGGATTGTTCTTGCCCTTGCCGGCGGCGACGATGGTGTGGCCCATCGCCGAGACGAACTCGATCAGTTCCATGCAGGACGATGGTTCGTCGCCGGCGCCGAGCGAATAGGTGACGCCGAGCCTTGCTGCCTCGCTCTTGAGATAGGCGCCGATGGTGACGTCGGCCTCGACATTCATCATCACCAGGTGCTTGCCGTGTTCCATCGCGCGCAGGCCGATCTCGGCGCCGACTGCCGGAACGCCTGTCGCATCGATGACGACGTCGATCAGGCCGCTGTTGAGGATGAGGTCGGCATCGTTGGTCACGGCGATCTTGCCGCTTTCCATCGCATCGGCGAGTGCCGAGGTGCTCGTCGCCTCGCGCGCATGCCCGCTTTCCTGATAGGCGATCTCGGCCGCCTTGAATGCACGCTCGGGGTGGAATTCGGAAATGGCGCCAACCGCGATGCCGGGCATATGCGCCACCTGCGACACGATATCGGTGCCCATCTCGCCGCAGCCGATCAGCCCGATGCGGATCGGCTTGCCCGACTTTTCGCGCTCGACGAGATCGCGCGTCAAGCCCACCGGAGCGACGTTGATGGTCATCTGATTGATCTCCCGAAGAAGCGAAGCATATGTATCTAACGCTCGACCGGTATTGAATTATGGCCGGGTGTCAACCTGAATGTCCCTGCCCGCCGTGCGATGGCCCAGCGCCGTTTGTCAGCAGATCGCTGACCGCAAGCTGTTCGGCCTGCGGCAATGCCGCTAAACTCCTCTCTTCCGCCTGATGGACGGGAAGCACCGGAGAGGAGCCGGTGCGCCGGCAAGCAAGCCACAGGCGGATGGGAACGCCATATATTCGAATGCGATAGCCGCCGATCCGGATTCAATTTCTGAGGTTCGCGCATCCGTAGGAGGAGAACGATGGCTGCAAAGGTCCTTGTCCTGCTGGGCACCAAGAAAGGCGCCTTCATCGCCGAAAGCGATGCCGAAAGGCGTTCGTGGAAGCTGCGCGGGCCGTTCTGCGAGACTTGGCCGATGAACCATGTCGTCGCCGACCCGAAGACCGGCACCATCTGGGGCGCGGGCGGCAACGAATGGTTCGGCCCCGCGGTGTGGAAATCGACCGACCTTGGCGAAACCTGGACGCATTCGAGCGACGGGCTCGCTTATGCCGAGGGCGAAGAGCCGATCAAGGCGGTGTGGAGCCTCGCCAAAGGCAATGGCAGCCTCTTTGCCGGCGTACAACCCGCCGGCCTGTTCCGCAGCGACGACGGCGGCCAGAGCTGGGAACATGTCAAGGGCCTGCAGAAGCACCCTTCCCGGCCGCACTGGAACCCCGGCGGCGCCGGCCTGATCCTGCATTCGCTGGTCATCGACCCCAACGATCACGACCGCATCTGGATCGGCATCTCGGCCGCCGGCGTGTTCTATACCGGCGACGGCGGCAAGAGCTGGGAGCCGCGCAATCTCGGCACCCGTGCCGACTTCATGCCAGAGGGCGAGAACTACCCCGAATTCGGCCAGTGCGTGCACAATCTGGTGATGGCGCCAGGTATGCCCGACCGGCTCTACCAGCAGAACCATTGCGGCATGTACCGCTCCGACGATGGCGGCAAGCGCTGGGTCAGCATCGAAAAGGGCCTGCCGTCGACCTTCGGTTTTCCGGCCGCCACCCACCCGCGCGATCCCGAAACGCTGTACCTTGTGCCGCTCAACGGCGATTCCGCCGGCCGCTATGTCCCCGACGCCAAGGCAGCCGTGTGGCGGACGCGCGACGCCGGCCGCGAGTGGCAGGCGATGCGCAGCGGCCTACCGCAGGAAAACGCCTATATCGGCGTGCTGCGCCAGGCGATGGCGACCGACCGGCTGGAACCGGCCGGCGTCTATTTCGGCACCAGTTCGGGCGCGCTGTTCGCCAGCGCCGACGAGGGCGAAAGCTGGGTGAACGTCACCCAGCACTTGCCCTCGATCCTGTCGGTGGAAACGCTTGTGGTGGACTGACGGGAAAAGGCAGATGCTCGGCGACGCCCCATCCCGCACCGGGAAACATCAGGCTGAAGCCGCGCCCATCGTGGTGCGGCTTCCCGGCGTGCTCGTCGACCTGTTCCCAGGTGCGCCGCGACGGGTGGAAATGACGGCCTCAACGGTCAAGGAGATGGTCGACCAACTCGACAAAAGCTGGCCTGGCATGCGCGACCGCATCTGCGACAGCCGCCCTGCCATCCGCAAGCACATGAACGTCTTCGTCGAAGGCGAGCGCGCGACGCTGAAGACGAAGCTCAGGCCCGGCGTCGAGGTGTTCGTGCTCACCGCCATCAGCGGCGGCTGACCCGGACCGCAGGCACTGCAGCGACGACAGACTGCAGCAGCCAGGCTTTCTTCCTGCAACCATTGCGCTAGGATCGCAGCAGATTCTCTTTCGGGGACCGAGATGATGCGACGTAGCAGTCTATTTCTGGCACTCATGCTGGCTTTTGCGCCGGCCCTCCCGCAGGTTGCGGCGGCGCAGGAGCGCGTGGAAACGCTGCGCATGCGCCCTGGCGCGACGCAGACGACGGTGCGCGGCATCGTCATCGGCCGCATCAGCGCCTCCTACAGGCTCGAGGCGCGCGCCGGCCAGCGCATGAGCCTCGACCTCAATTCGCGCAACACCTTCCTCTATTTCAACGTGCTCGATCCGCGCGGCCGGACCATCGCCCGCGAACAGACCCAATGGGACGGCCGGCTGCCGGCCTCCGGCGTCTATACGATCCAGATCTATCTCGTGCGCGCCGAAGCGCGGCGCAACCGCCCGGCACCGTTTTCGCTCGATGTCCGCATTGCCGGACGCGGCGAAGCACCTGGCCCCGGTCCGGAGCCGTTGCCGGGACCGCGCTCCTGGCGCGTCGTCGGCGTAACGCCCGATGATGTGCTCAACATGCGCACGACGCCCTCACCGCGCGGCTTCGTCGTTGCCGAGATACCGTTCGACGCCGGCGGCCTGCGCAATCTCGGCTGCCAGGACGGCCAGAGCTGGTGCAAGGTGCGCTACCGCGGTCAGGAGGGCTGGGTCAACGGCCGCTTCCTGCGGCCGGAGTGACAAGCGAGATCGGCGACGCGTGCAAGCGGCCGGGACGGAACTTTCCGGCCGGCCGAAACGGAGTCAGCGTTCGGATGGGTTTGTCCCCGGTTCGCCAGGGTTTTCGCTCTCGACCTCGCCGGTGGTGATGGTTCCCACGACAATGGACTCGCCAATCGGCTCGCGACGCTGTCGCGTGTCGGCGACAACCTTGTCCATCTCCGCCTTGATTTCGGCAAGCAATGCCAGCGCCTGGGCCTCGCGGTGCTTCAATTCCGGGCTCGGATCACCCGATTTGGCCTCGCCCGCAGCTCGCGCATTACGCGCGGATAGATAATCCTTGTAGGCGGCGTCCCACTTTTTCATCAGGACAACCCAGGCATCGACGGCGTCGTGTTTGCTGGGATCTGCAGGCTGGTGCGAACTAGGCAAATTGAACCCTCGAACAATCCGCATTACGCGGAATGGAAAGCGGCACTGCAATCATATGCCGTATTTGGACTAACCCCGCCGCATGTCATCTAACGACAACCTACCATGCGGACTGTCGAGCGTCATTCGCTAGCGCGCACTATATGCGCCGCGGCTACAATGAGCTGTGGAAAGTAGCTGCCGGGCCACACCACGCAGCACGACGCGGCCTTGGCGCACTCTTTTTGCCACCGATCACAATATTGCGACCAGCCGAGTGAACGTTCCCAAAAAATGCAACCAGCACGGGTTTTACGACGCATTCGAGCGGCCGGAATGCATTTTGCGAGGTATCGGCTGATAGAAACGTTATTAAAGCGATGCATAATATAAAAGTGACGAATTGCAACCCAACCGAACATAAGCGTAAATTTGGAACTTCGATCCGCATAAATCAATCTAGACCAAAGATAACCTCGCACAAATCATAAATCTAACACGCTCATACAAGTACGATATTTTAAGATGTATATTGATTTTCCTTCTATAGATACGAATATTAACCATGGTTTACAAAAGGTAAACAAATTGGTAAAGTTCAGTTGGCGAGTGGGGCTTACAAGCACTTGCGTCCAGATTTTCCACGGGAACAACCTGGTTGCGAAATTGTCGTTTTCACCAGGGTGCTATTCTGCGTCCGGTCTGTTTGGTTCGCGTAGTCGTCAGGTAATGCCGCCACCTTTGGGTTGGAGTAAGCGTTATGACGGCGGCAGCATTCCCGCAGCGACCTGCTATGGAAATCTTCAAGGCAGCAGGAATGCCTCTCGGCGGCACTGCACGGATCAGCGTGGTGGTCCCCGCCATGAACGAGGCAAAGAACTTGCCGCACGTTCTTCCTCACATTCCTGCCTGGGTCGACGAAGTCATCCTTGTGGATGGAAATTCCACTGACGACACCATCGCCGTTGCACGCGAACTGCTGCCTGACATCATTGTCCTGCAGCAGGAGAAGCGCGGCAAGGGTGCAGCGCTGTACACCGGCTTCAGCGCAGCCAAGGGCGACATCATCATCACTCTGGACGCCGACGGCTCCGCCGATCCCGGCGAAATCCCGGCCTTCGTCGGCGCCCTGCTTGCCGGCGCCGACTTCGTCAAGGGCTCGCGCTTCATGCAGGGTGGCGACACCACCGACATGGAATGGTATCGCAAGCTCGGCAACTGGGGCCTGCTCCGCCTTGTGCGCCTGCGCTTCGGCGGCAAGTTCACCGACCTCTGCTACGGCTATAACGCCTTCTGGCGCGACGTGCTGCCCTGCCTCAACCTCGAACAGGCGACCGGTTTCGAGATCGAGACCCAGATGAACGTGCAGGCGCTTCGCGCCGAGCTCAATGTATTCGAGGTCGCAAGCAAGGAATTCCCGCGCATCCACGGAACCAGCAACCTGCGCACCTTCCCCGATGGTTGGCGCGTGCTCAAGACGATTGTCAGGCTGGGCATCTCACCACTGCCCAAGGTGCCGGCGCGCCGCCGCGCAGCAGCCGGACTGCAACAACCCAGCATCTAGGCGGGCGGTCATGGCGGCTTCGGGGGACAAGGTATCCGTCATCATTTGTGCCTATTCCGACGATCGCCGGGAGCAGCTTCACCGCGCCATCGCCTCCGTACTCGCCCAGCGCAGCAAGCCGACCGAGGTCATCGTGGTCATCGACCACAACACGCCGCTGTGGCTGGACGTGTTTGCCGCCTATCCGAGGCTGACCGTGATCGTCAATGAAGGCGCGCGCGGCCTTTCCGGCGCCCGTAATACCGGCCTCCGGCGCGCCAGCGGCGACATCCTGGCCTTCCTCGACGACGATGCCATCGCCGATCCTTACTGGCTGGCACGCATGCTGCCTCACTACGACAACCCCTCGGTCATTGGCGTCGGCGGCCGTGTGCTGCCGTTGTGGCAGGTCGACCGGCCGCGCTGGTTTCCCGAAGAATTCCAGTGGGTTGTCGGCTGCAGTTATCGTGGCCAGCCGGACCGGATCGAGCCGGTGCGCAATCCCATCGGCTGCAACATGTCATTCCGCCGGACCGTTTTCGACCTGACCGGCGGCTTTCGCGAGGGCATCGGCCGTACCGCCGCCGATGCTGCCGGCTGCGAAGAGACAGAGCTTTGCATCCGCGCCACGCAGGCCATGCCGGGCGCCCTCATCCTCTACGACCCCCAGATGAGCGTGCACCATCAGGTCACAGCCGAGCGCGCCGGCTGGCGCTACTTCCGTAAGCGTTGCCTCGCCGAGGGCCGCTCCAAGACCCAGGTCGTCAAGGCGGTGGGCGCCCAGGACGGGCTCGCCAGCGAGCATCGCTACGTCATGCGCGTGCTGCCCGCAGGGATCCTGCGCGCACTGGGCGATAGCGTTCTCAAGCTTGACCCATGGGCGCTGGCGCGGGCCGGCGGCATCGTTTTCGGATTGGGCTACACCGTCTGGGGGTATTTCGGCGCGCGGCTGAACCGGGCATGGAGGCAGGCATGAGCGAAGCGCAGTTCCGCCCGATCAAGGTCCTCGATATCGATGTCTGCCGGCCGATGAACGACGTGCAGATGCTCGACCCCATCAGCGGCGAGCGCTACGGCGGCGTATTCTGCCTCGTCCGGCGGATGGGGCGCCCGGTCTCGACCATGGAGTTTGCCTTCGACGGCGACGTGCTGACCACTATTGACCTGCGCGCGCGGATCGCCGAGCACAAGGCGGTCCAGAACAGCGCGCTGCAGCACGATGCGCCGCTGCCGAAGAAGGAAGGGCCGTTCGCCAGCGTCGTCATCGCCACCCGCAACCGCGCCGAAAGCCTGGCGCGCTGCCTGGATTCGCTGCTTGTCCAGACCTATGAGCCCTTCGACATCGTCGTCGTCGACAATGCACCGTCAGATCGCCAGACCGCCGACCTGATCGCCACGCGCTATGCCAGGGGCAAGGCGGTACGCTATGTCAGGGAGGATGTGCCCGGTCTCGGGCGCGCCCACAATGCCGGCCTCGCCGACATCTCCTCCGAGCTTGCGCTGTTCACCGACGACGACGTCATCGTCGATCCCAACTGGGTGGCGGCGATGGCGGCGAATTTCGACCGCGCCGGCCGGGTCGGCTGCGTCACCGGCCTGATCCTGCCCGCGGAACTCGATACCCGGGCGCAGTTCTGGACGGAGCGGCACGGCGGCTTCGGCAAGGGTTTTGCGCGCAAGGTCTTCGACCTTGCCGGGAACCGGCCTTCCGGTTCGCTGTTTCCCTTCACCGCCGGCCAGTTCGGATCGGGCGCCAACATGGCGTTCCGGACCGAGGCGCTGCGCCAGATCGGCGGCTTCGATTCCGCCCTTGGCGCCGGCACCCTTGCCCGCGGCGGCGACGACCTCGCCTCATTCTACGCCGTCGTCCAGGCTGGCTTCCAGCTGGTCTATGAACCGCGCGCGCTTGTCTGGCATCATCATCGCCGCGGCGAGGACGGTATGCGCCGCCAGGCCTTCGGCTATGGCATGGGCCTCGGCGCCTACCTGACCAAGGTCGTCGTCGACGATCCGCCGGCAGCCTTGCAACTGGCGCGCGCCATGCCCGCGGGCATTGCCCACATGGCCGGGCCGACCTCGCCCAAGAACCAGCGCCTGCCGGGCGACTATCCCGGCACCCTAATCTGGCGCGAGCGCCTGGGCATCGCGGCCGGCGTTCCAAATTATCTGCGCAGCCGCTACGCCGCTTCGCGGCGCCCGACATCCGGTGTCACCCGTCCGGAAAACGGCCAAGACGTCTACGCCAAAGGAGGGTCGACCGCCATGCGCCCAACCGTGCCCATCCTGCTCTATCACAGCGTCGACACCGACTGCGCGCCGGCCTACCGGCGCTGGATGATGACGCCCGAGGAACTCGACCAGCACATGAAGGTTCTCGTCGAGGGCGGCTTCCGCCCGGTGACGATCTCGGCGCTAGCGACCATCTTCCGCGAGCACAGGCCCGTGCCGCCGCGCACCGTAGCCATCACCTTCGACGACGGCCTGTGCGATTTTCTCACCGGCGCCATGCCGGTCCTCGAGCGATACGGCTTCGCCGCCACGCTCTATGTCGTCTCCGGCTTCGTCGGAAAGACCAGCGAATGGCTAGCCGCCTGTGGCGAGGGCGAGCGCCGCATGCTCGACTGGAACGAACTTCGCGGTCTCGCCTGCGAAGGCATCGAGATCGGCGCCCATACCGTCAACCACCCGCAGCTCGACATCCTGTCGGCGGTCGAGGCCGCGCGCGAAATCCTCGACAGCAAGCTCGCCCTCGAACACGGGCTGAAGCGGCAGGTGCACAGCTTTGCCTATCCCCATGGCTATTCCAGCCGCACCACGCGCGCACTGGTCCGCGGCGCGGGTTTCCAGTCGGCCTGCCGCGTGCGCCATGCCTTGACCTCGACGACAGAGGACCCGTTCACGCTGTCGCGCATCGTCATGACCAGCGAGGTCGGGCCGGCGGATTTGCGCCGCCTGCTGACCCAGCCGGTCCTGCCGGTCGCGCCGCCCGCCGACAGGCTGGCGGCCACCGGCTGGCGCATGTTCCGCCGTTTCCAGCATATAACCCATGCAAGCGGCTGAAGAAGCTCACTCAGCGGCCTGAAGCCGGCTTGCATCGAGCATCGCCCGGATCTCCGAGCGGCACGAACCGCAATTGGTGCCGGCTTTCAGCAGCTTGCCGATCTCGTCGACGCTTGTACTGCCGCCCGAGATCGCGGTGGCCAACTGGTTCACTCCGACATTGAAGCACGAGCAGACGATGCGGCCGACCGACGGCACCGGCATCGGCGCACGCCCCGACAGCAACGCGCGGCGGTCGAGCGGCGACAGCGGCTGGCACGAAGCGAGCAGCGACTGCAGCCAGCCCCGCTCCGGCAGGTGGCCGTGCGGCGCCACCAGCAGCGCCTCGGTGAGCCTGCCCTCGGCATCGGTCGCGGCGGCGCGGAATGTCGAGCTGCGCCTGTCGGTATATTCGAGCAGTTGGTCGGCCGGCACCACGTCGACCAAACGGCGAGCGAGCAGGATGCCCTGCTCCGGCGGCTCGGTGCCGGACAGTTCGTAGACCCAGCCACCCTGGACGGCTGCGCGGCTCCAGTGGACAAAACCTGTCGGCCTGAGGTCGCGGCGGGTCATCAGCACGCCGGCCCAGGCGACAGGCTCGCGCGAGATCCGCACCGGCACGTGCTTGAGCTCCGGCTGGCCCGAAAACGGGTCGGTGACAGGCGCCGACAGTGATCCGGCCGAGGCATTGGCGGCAAAGCGGCCGCTCCAGTGCATCGGCAGGAAGGCTTCGCCCTTGCGCTGGCCGGGGCTGGTGACAGCCTTGGCCCGAGCGCCGCCATAGCGGCTTTCGATGCGGACGAGGTCGCCATCGGCGATCCCCAGCGCGACGGCGTCGGCAGCGTTCAGCTCGATCGCCGGTTCCGGCGCATTGGCCATCAGCCTGGGAACGCGGCCCGTGCGCGTCATTGTGTGCCACTGGTCGCGCAACCGGCCGGTGTTGAGGACAAGCGGGAAAGCGGCGTCGACCGGCAGTGCCGCGCCTTCCTGGCGGACCGGCACGAAACGGGCACGGCCGTCCGCGGTGGGGAACCTGCCGTCGCCGAGCAACCGTTGCACGCCGGCCGAAGCATCCGAGGGTAGCGGCCAATGCAGCGGCGCGAGCGCCTCGTATTCGGCGTCGGTGAGATCGGCGAGGCCGCCGATGTCGAACAGGCGCCCACCGTCGTTCTCGAAGGCGGAAAGCGCTGCATGCTCGCGAAAGATCGCGGCAGGGTTCGCATAATCGAAGGCGGCGGCAAACCCCATGCGCCGGGCGGTCTCGGCGACGATCCACCAGTCGGGACGGACCTCGCCGGGCATCGGCAGGAACGATTTCTGGCGCGATATGCGGCGCTCGGAATTGGTGACCGTGCCGTCCTTCTCGCCCCAGGCTGCCGCTGGCAAAAGCACGTTGGCGAAATGGCTGGTATCGGTGCGGGTGACATCCGACACCACGACGAAGTCGCAGGACTTCAAGGCCGCGCGAACCTTGCCGGCATCCGGCATGCTGACGGCCGGGTTGGTGCCCATGATCCACAGCGCCTTGATGCGTCCGTCGCCTGTCGCCTCGAACATGTCGACGGCCTTGAGGCCCGGCTTGCGGGCGATTGCGGGTGTTGCCCAGAAACGGCCGACGCGATCGGGCGCCGATGGATCGTCGAATCCCATATGCGCCGCCAACTGGTTGGCGAGCCCGCCGACCTCGCGGCCGCCCATGGCGTTGGGCTGGCCGGTGACCGAAAACGGCCCCATGCCCGGCCTGCCGATACGGCCTGTGGCGAGATGGCAATTGATGATGGCGTTGACCTTGTCGGTGCCGTGTGCCGACTGGTTGACGCCCTGGCTGTAGACTGTGACCGTGCGCTCGGTCGCCGCGAACCGGTCGTAGAAGGCGGCGACCTCCGCAGGTGCAAGGTCGCAGCCCTCGGCGACGCGCTTCACCGAGGGAGCGTCGGCCGCTGCAAGACTGAGTGCCGCTTCGAAGCCCAACGTATGGGCAGTGACATAGGCTTGGTCGGCGGCGCCGGTATTCGCGAGATGCGCCAGCAGGCCGTTGAACAGCAGCACGTCGGTGCCGGGCTTGAGCTGCAGATGCAGGTCGCATTCCATTGCGGTCGCCGTGCGTCGTGGATCGATGACAACGATCCTCGTCCCGCGTTCGGCCCGCGCCGCGAGCAGGCGCTGGTAGAGGATCGGATGGCACCAGGCGGTGTTGGAACCGACCAGCACGACGAGATCGGCCTGTTCGAAATCCTCGTAGACGCCCGGCACGATGTCTTCGCCGAAGGCCCGCTTGTGGCCGGCGACGCTGGAGGCCATGCACAGGCGCGAATTGGTGTCGATATTGGCCGATCCGATAAACCCCTTCATCAGCTTGTTGGCGACGTAATAGTCCTCGGTGAGCAATTGGCCCGAGACATAGAAGGCGACCGAATCCGGGCCGTGTTGCGCGATGGTCTCGGAGAACCGTTGGGCCACCAGATCGAGCGCGTCTTCCCAGGAGGCACGACGACCGGCGACCTCGGGATGGAGCACGCGTCCGTCGAGGCCCAGCGTTTCGCCGAGCGCCGACCCCTTGGAACAGAGCTTGCCGAAATTGGCGGGATGGCCGGGGTCGCCACGCACGGACGTCGTGCCGTCCGCGGCGACCCGCGCCTGCACGCCGCAACCCACCCCGCAATAGGGGCAGGCGGTCCTCACCTCGCGTGCATCCGTCATGGTCAGGCAGCCTTCGAAGCCAGGACGTCGAGGGCAATGAACAGTCGCCCGTCCTCGACCTTGAGCGGGATGGTCCTGACCGATCCTTCGTCGGCGCCTTGGGCCTTGCCAGTCTCCAGCGAAAACACCCAATTGTGCAGCGGGCAGGTCACCGACGCGCCATGCACGATGCCCTGGCTCAGCGGCCCGCCCTTGTGCGGACAGTGGTCCTCGATGGCGAAGACCTGCTCTTCGGCGGTACGGAACACGCCGATCCTGCCCTGGGGCGTGTTCACGCAGCGCGCGCCGCGCAACGGTATGTCGGCCAACGTGCCGATCGCGATCCAATCCATCCCGCTCATTCCGCTGCCTCCGCAAAGCCGACGGACGCCATCGGCCGGAACTCGTGCTTGTCCTTGCCGGAGACCCGCTCCGACCATGGATCGACCTGGGCGAACTTCTGGCTGAAAACGAAACGCTCGTAGTAGGCCTTGCGCTTCTCGGCATCGTCGAGGACCTGGCGTTTGATCTCGGCCACCCCGACGCGCTTGGCCCATTTGTAGATGCGCTCGAGATAGCGGCCCTGCTCGCGATACATCTGTGTCAGCGCGACGATCACCTCGAGCGCCTCATCTTCTGATTTCACTAGGCCGAGCACCTCGGTGCCCTTGATGTCGAGGCCGGCGGCACCGGCGAAGTGGATCTCGAAACCGCTGTCGACGCAGATGACGCCGACGTCCTTGCAGGTCGCCTCGGCGCAGTTGCGCGGGCAACCCGACACCGCCATCTTGAGCTTGGCCGGCGTCCACGAGCCCCACATGAACTTTTCGATGCGGATGCCGAGGCCGGTCGAGTCCTGCGTGCCGAACCGACACCAGTCCGAGCCGACGCAGGTCTTCACCGTGCGCAGCCCCTTGGCATAGGCATGCCCCGAGACGAAACCTGCCTTGCCGAGATCGGACCAGACCGCAGGTAGGTCTTCCTTCCTGATGCCGAGCATGTCGATGCGCTGGCCGCCGGTGACCTTGACGAGCGGGATCTCGAACTTGTCGACGACATCGGCGATGGCACGCAGTTCGTTGGCGTTGGTCACCCCGCCCCACATGCGCGGCACCACCGAATAGGTGCCGTCCTTCTGGATGTTGGCGTGGACACGCTCGTTGATGAAGCGCGACTGGTAGTCGTCGGCATATTCGTCCGGCCAGTCGCAGACGAGGTAGTAATTGAGTGCCGGCCGGCACTTGGCGCAGCCGCAGGACGTCTTCCACTGCAGCTCCTGCATCACCTCGGGGATGGTCTTCAGCCCCTTGGCCTTGATCAGCCTGCGCACGTCGTCATGGCCAAGGTCGGTGCACTTGCACATCGGCTGCACGGCGGCGGGGTTGTAGCTGTCGCCCAGCGTCAGCGTCATCAGTTGCTCGACCAGCCCGGTGCAGGAGCCGCAGGAGGCGGACGCCTTGGTATGCGCCCGCACGTCGTCGAGCGAGGTCAGCCCCCTTTCCGCGATGGTGTCGGTGATCTTGCCCTTGCAGACGCCGTTGCAGCCGCAGATTTCCGCATCATCCGCCAGTGCCGCAACGGCCGCCATAGGGTCCAGCGGCGATCCTCCCTGATAGGCCTGGCCGAAGATCAGCGTATCGCGCATCTCCGAGATGTCGGTCTGCTTCTTCTTCAGGTCGTTGAACCAGGCGCCGTCGCCGGTCTCGCCGTAGAGCACCGTGCCGATGACGCGGTTGTCCCTAAGCACCAGCCGCTTGTAGATGCCGGCCGCGGCGTCGCGCAGCACGATCTCCTCGCGGTCGTCGCCATCGGCGAAGTCGCCGAGCGAATAGAGGTCGATGCCTGTGACCTTGAGCTTGGTCGGCGTGTCGGAGTGGACGAAGCCGGCCGTCTCGTCGCCGGCGAGGTGGGCGGCTGCCACGCGTGCCATCTCGTAGAGCGGCGCGACAAGCCCGTAGACCTGGCCGCCGACCTCGGCGCATTCGCCGAGTGCCAGGATGTCGGGGTCCGAGGTCCGCATGCCGTGATCGACGACGATGCCGCGATTGGTGTCGATGCCTGCGTCCTTGGCGATCGCCGCATTGGGACGGATGCCGACCGCCATCACCACCAGCGTCGCCGGGATGATGGTGCCGTCGTCAAGCTCGACGCCCTCGACCTTGCCGTGGCCGACGATGGCCTTGGTGTTGGCCTTGGTCATGACCTTGATGCCGCGTGCCTCGACCGCCTTCTGCAGGAGGTAGCCGGCGGCCGGATCGAGCTGGCGCTCCATCAGCGTCGGCATGACGTGCAGCACTGTCACATCCATGCCGCGCGATTGCAGGCCGGCGGCGGCTTCGAGGCCGAGCAGGCCGCCGCCGATGACGATCGCCTTGGCCCGCGACTGGGCGGCAAGCAGCATGGCGTTGACGTCGTCGAGGTCGCGGTAGCTCAGCACGCCGGCCATGTCGTTGCCTGGCACCGGGATGATGAAGGGCACCGAGCCGGTGGCGATGACCAGCTTGTCATATGGCTCGGTCACGCCATGATCTGACGTGACGGTCTTGGCCGCGCGGTCGATGGCGACGATCCTGTGGCCCTTGTAGAGGGTGATGCCGTGCTTGATGTACCAGCCGTCGCCGTGGATGATGATCTCTTCATAGCCCTTCTCGCCCGACAGAACCGGCGACAGCATGATGCGGTCGTAGTTCACGCGCGGCTCGGCGTTAAAGATGGTGACCTGGTAGCGGCCGGGTGCCGCCTCCAGCAGGTACTCCAGCATGCGCCCGGGGGCCATGCCGTTGCCGATGATGACAAGTCTCTCGGTCATAACGGTGCTCCTTGACGGTTTCACTGGGCAGCGAAGGTCAGCGGCTCGTCGGCGGTGTCACGCGACATCCTGCGGACCGACAGGTGCATCCAGACGAGCGAAGCGACGACGAGGGCGAACAACAGCATGAAGCAGCTCGACCATAAGCCGGTGAGGTCGTTGAGCGCGCCGAAGGCGATGGGCAGGATGAAGCCGCCGAGGCCGCCGATCATGCCGACAAGGCCGCCGACTGCGCCGACATTCTCCGGATAATAGGCCGGGATGTGCTTATAGACGGCGGCCTTGCCCAGGCTCATGAAGAAGCCGAGGACGAAGGCGACGACCATGAAGGCCACCGGCCCGACCTCGAAATGGAACGACATCGGCCCGCTGATACCATGCACGACATAGTCGGCCGTCGGCAGCGACAGGATCAGCGTGGCGTTCGCCGAGACACCGAACGTCCAGTACATCACCGTGCGGGCGCCGATCCGGTCGGACAGCACGCCGCCATAGGCGCGGAAGATGCTGGCCGGGATGGAATAGGCGGCGCCGATCATGCCCGCAGTGACGATGTCGAAGCCGTAGACGCCGATCAGATAGCGCGGCAGCCACAGCGCCAGCGCGACGAAGGCGCCGAACGAGAAGAAATAATAGAGGCCGAAGCGCCAGACCTGGACATTCCTGAGCGGTGCGAATTCGTTCCAGAAGCTCTTTGGCTCTGCGCCATGGATACGGCGCTGGCGGATGACCGGGTCGTCCTCGCTGGCGAACCAGAAGATGAAGGCCATGAAGCCGAGGCAAGCGGCCCAGATCAGCGCCACCTCCTGCCAGCCGCCGGCAAGCAGGACGAACGGCGCCAGGAACTTGGTGACGGCGGCGCCGACATTGCCGACGCCGAAGATGCCGAGCGCGGTGCCCTGCTTTCCCGCGGGAAAGAAGCGCGAGACATAGGCGACGCCGACGGCGAAGGAACCGCCGGCGAGGCCGACGCCGAGGGCGGCTATCAGCATCTGCGTGTAAGTCTGGGCAAAGGCGAGCAGGAAGGTGGCGATGGCCGCCGCCAGCATGGTTGCGGTGTAAACGAGGCGCCCGCCGAAACGGTCGGTCCAGACGCCGAGCACGATGCGCACCAGCGAGCCGGTCAGGATCGGGGTGCCGATGAGGAGGCCGAACTGGGTTTCGGAGAGGCCCAGCTCCTGCTTGATGCGCACGCCGATGATCGAAAAGATTGTCCACACGGCAAAGCAGACGGTGAAAGCGAGGGTGGAGATGGCAAGCGCCCTGACCGGAGCATTGTCCTGGCTGGGCGCGGCTTGGAGGGTTGCAGTCATTGTCGGCTCCGTTGTGCGGCGTGGGAGGCGCCGCGCTTCTCTGGATCGCGAAAACAAAAAAGCTGCCGGCCAGGGTCGCGCGTCCGTACATCCGGGATCGCGGTCGTCTGGTCGGCAGCTTTGCCTGAGACGCCCGCCATTGGACGCCGATATGTCTGGCCTTTCGGCCTCGCCTATTGCAACGCACAAACCGTGCCAGTTTGGCAGCGCGAGGCGTTTCCATTCATTTTCAGATGCTTACATGATCGACGGATCTCAGCCGTCAAAATGCCGGCGGTCAAACGATGATCAACCGGCACCGACATCTGCCTGTTTTATGTGCAGTGCACAAAAAAGTTCAGCCGCCGCCTGCCATTCGCTGAGCCGCGATGTAGCCGTCGAGATCGTCGGGATCGAACAAGCCGCCGTCGAAGAAGCCGTCGGGGCCGAGCACGAGACTGGCCCCAGCCGAGCCGACCGGAGTTGGCGTGGGCAGCGCGCCCTCGACCTTGGCGTTGGCGCCCGGCAAGGCCGCGCCCAGCGGCTTGAGCGCGGCGCGATAAAGGTCGGGCCGGTAGGTGTCACGGGCGATCGCGGCATTCTCGGTCGAATGCCCGGCCTGCCCCCAACGCACCATCTGGCTATAGAACCACAATGCGTGGCTCTTCCACGGAAACGTCGCCGCCCTCGCCTGCGGCATGAAGAAGTCGTCGACCTCGACGGAACTGTCCGCCGACGTCCGGAGTTGGCCCGAGAGCGCCGGCAACATCCAGTCCGCCGGTCGTCCGACATAGGCGGGAGCTGCCATGATGCCTGCCAGTTCGGCGTGATTGGCTGGCGAGGCACACCACTGCGCTGCGTGATGGATGGCGCGCAGCAATGCCGCCAGCGCATCGGAGTTGGCCTCGGCCCAGCGCGCATCTGCCCCCAGCACCTTTTCCGGGCTGGAACGCCAGATCTTGGCCTTCACCGTGGCAATGCGGCCATGGCCGAGCATGACGGCGGCGGTATTCCAGGGCTCGCCGGCACAGAAGCCGTCGAGGGAACCGGATCCCAGCGCATCGGCCATCAGCGGCGGCGGCAGGATCACAATCTCGATGTCGCGATCGGGGTCAATGCCGCAGGCGGCGAGCCAGTAGCGCAGTTCGTAGTTATGGCCCGAATGCGGGTGCACGACAGCGAAACGCAGCGGTGCGGCACCTGCGCGGACACGATCGGCAACGACGCCCCTGAGCGCGTCGCCGGCAGCGCGCGGCGAAAGATCGGCGCTGGTGCCATGCCCGACCATGTCGCGCCACAACGCATTCGAAACGGTAATGGCGTTGCCGCCGAGCCCCAGCGCCATAGGCACGACGGTGGTCGCGGCCAGCGGCGTCAGGCCGAGATTGCAGGCAATCGGCATCGGCGCCAGCATATGCGCCACCTGGAAATGCCCGACGGCGAGCCGGTCGCGGATATTGGCCCATGAGGTCTCGCGCACCAGGGTGAGCGCGATGCCCTCGGCTGCGGCAAACCCCTTTTCCCTGGCCGCGACCAGAAGGGCGCTGTCGAGCAACGGCAGGAAGCCGGCAGAAATCTCGAAACGGGCATCGGTCATGCGTCGTCTCCCAACAGCCCGGCCGCAGTCACAAGGCTCTGCGCAATCTCCGACAGCTTGCGGTTCTGGTTCATCGCCGCCTTGCGCAGCAGCGCATAGGCCTCCGTCTCGGAGACCCCGCGCGACTTCATCAGGATGCCCTTGGCCCGGTCGACCACCTTGCGGTCCTCGAGTTCGCTGCGCGCTTCTTCCAGTTCCCGCGACAGGCGCGAAAATGCGTTGAAGCGGCTGACTGCCATGTCGAGGATCGGCTTGACCCGCTCGCGCTTCAGGCCGTCGACGACATAGGCCGACACGCCTGCATCGACCGCCGCCTCGATCGAGGCGCTGTCGGAGCGGTCGACGAACATGGCGATCGGCCGCTTCACCGCGCGCGACAGCTGGAACATGTTCTCCAGCATGTCGCGGTTGGGATTTTCCAGGTCGATGACGATGACGTCGGGATTGATCTCGGCGATGCGCCGGGCGATGCCGGCGACATCGTGGACGAGCGTCACCTCGTCATGGCCGGCCTCGCGCAGCCCCGCCTCGATGATCGAGGCGCGGATGCGGTTTTCGTCAATGACGAGCACGGCGAGAGGTTTGGCGGCCATGCCCTATTTTGCGCGCCGCCGTTAATTGTGCAATGCGGCAATCGAGGTCTTGGAACTGCTGCGTCAGCTGGCCTGCGATCTCACATAGCCGATGTAGCCACGGACGTCGGCGGCCGGCTCGGCATAGGCCTGGCCGAGCGCATCCTCCATCGCCGCGACATAGTCCTTCGCCCAGGCCGGCAGCGGATAGTCGATGACCGCCAGGAATTCCAGCGTCGCTGCGAACCGGATGTCGGCGATCGACGGCTTGTCGCCGCCGATGAATCTTTTGTCCTTGATGTAGAACGTGCGGAAGACATCGAGCGGTTCGGCGAGTGCCTCGACGGCCGCCTTGCGCGCCTTCTCCTTGGTGTCGGGATCGGCATCGCTGTGGCCGACCTCGCCCGGATATTGCGGAAAATTCAGCGCCGGATAGGTCGCCCGTGCGAGATACGGGTAGAACGTGCCGATCAGGTAGAACATGGCGCTGTCGATCATCGCCCGCTTTTCCGGGCTGCTCGGATAAAGCCCCTCCAGCCCGTGCTTGTTGCTGAGATACTGCATGATCGCGCAGCTCTCCCAGAGCGCACCGTTCGGAAGCTCCGCCGTCTCGATCATCGGCGTCAGATGCGCGGGACAAATGGCCAGGTATTCAGGCGACCTGGTCTGGCCGAACACGTCGTTCTCGGCGAAGTCGAGGCCGGCGGCACGGACGAACACGCGCGCGGCCATGTTGTTGACGCTGGGCTTGATCACGTTGAGCTTGATGTCGGGCATGTCATCGCTCCCTGCTTGTGTGTCAGCTCTTGGTGTAGGGATCCTTCGGCGTCCGGTCGGACGACAGGGTCGCGCGGCTCCCCTCGACCAGCGCTTCGATAGCGTCGGCCAGGTGGATCTCGGCAATGTTGTAGTCGCCGCGGGCAACCCTCACCTTGTGCGCCTCCATGAGCACGTCGGCATGCGTGTGACCGTGGGGCGGCTCGAAACGATAGGAGGCGAGTTCGATCAGCAGGCCGAGCGGATCCTCAAAATAGATCGAATCCATGAAACCGCGATCCTTGACGCCGCTGTGCCTGATGCCGCGCTCGTCGAGACGGGCGACGGCCTGCAGGAAGGTCACGCGCGAGACCGCAAACGCGATGTGGTGGACGCAGCCGATGTCCGTCGGGGTCCGTTCCGGTGCCGGCTTGCGGTTCTCGTCGGTGAAGATGGTGATCAGGCGTCCGTCGCCAGGGTCGAAATAGAGGTGGCTTTCGCTGGCCCTGTCGAGATTGGGCTGTTCGAAGATGAAAGGCATGCCGAGCACGCCTTCCCAGAAGTCGATCGACGTCTTCCTGTCGGCGCCGACCAGTGTGATGTGGTGAACGCCTTGAGACTGGAGCTTGCGCATTGCCATCCTCCGCCGGCAGCCGCGACACGCGACGGCGCCGACCGCGGATACTAGTTCAAAACCCGTCCCTGTGCCAGAAAACGCCCGCGCCCAAGTCCGAGCATTCTCCGATTATTTGCCAAAGCAGCGATGGCGTCAGGGCTAGCGGCTTGCCAGCCGCTCTGGTTCAGTGGCTGCCGCAGCAGCAATCGCATCCTTGCCCGTCATTGCGGCCGATCTCGACGCGCCAGAGATCGGGGCCCTGCTCCAGATACTCCCAGGTGAGTTCCGTCGGGAACGCCATTTCGAGCTGGTAATGCAGCGGGCGCGGATCGTGATCGCTGGCCAGCACGAACGTTGCGCCAGGCGCCAGCCCATCGACCATGGCGAAAATCCTGGGATGGCGTTCCATCCTCGGAATGGTCCTGACATCGATCACGGGGATGCTTCCGGCTTCTGCGATTGCCATGTTGTTCTGTCCTCCGGCCCGCAACAGGAAATGCCGGGAGAAGCGGCCGCCCTGCCCCCGGATGCGGGAAACCCTAGAGCGGAAGGCGAAGGCCGAGATTGCCGAAACGCAAACAATTCGGGGAAATGGCCCCAGCTTGGCATTTCGCAAAGAGACCGGGCAGCCGGCGGCCTAGATCAGTCGGAAGCAACAGCGACAGAACTGGAAAAGCCATGACCGCAACCATACTGGAGAAATATGGCGAGGCCCGCCTGCCCCGCTACACGAGCTACCCCACCGCGCCGCGCTTCTCGCCGGCCATCGGCACGGGCGCCTATGGCGACTGGCTGCAACAGTTGCCAGGCAACGACCCGGTGTCGCTCTACCTGCACATCCCGTTCTGCCGCTCGATGTGCTGGTACTGCGGCTGCCACACCACCATCACCAGGCAGGACCGGCCGATCCTGGATTACCTGGCCGTCCTGAGCGACGAAATCCGCATGGTGGCGGCGCGCATCCCGCACCGGCTGCCGGTCGGCGAAGTGCATTTCGGCGGCGGCACGCCGACCATCGTCTCGCCGGCGGAGTTCCTGGCGCTGGCGGCGCTGCTGCGCGACCACTACGACTTCTCCGACACGACCGGCATCGCCGTCGAGATCGACCCGCGCCGCCTGACGGCTGAAATGGCGCTGGCGCTCGGCACGGCGGGCGTCACCCGCGCCAGCTTGGGCGTGCAGAGCTTCGATCCCGTGGTGCAGAAGGCGATCAACCGCATCCAGACCCAGAAGCAGACGGCGGAAGCCACCGACAACCTGCGCCGCGCCGGCATCAGCGGCATCAATTTCGACCTGATCTACGGCCTGCCGCACCAGACGGTGCAGTCCTGCATCGACACCGCCCATGCAGCCATGGCCATGCTGCCCGACCGTTTTGCGGTGTTCGGCTATGCACATATCCCTTCTTTCAAGAAGCACCAGCGCATGATCGACGAGGCCGCCCTGCCCGACGGTGCCGCCCGCAACGCCCAGGCAGAAGCCATTGCCGAGACGCTGACCGCCGCCGGCTACCGGCAGATCGGCCTCGACCATTTCGCCCTGCCGGGCGACGATCTCGTCCAGGTACAGGAAGCGGGCAAGCTGAGGCGCAATTTCCAGGGCTACACGACGGACAACTGCCAAACGCTGATCGGCTTCGGCGCGTCGGCGATCGGCCGCATGAAGGACGGCTACGTGCAGAATGAAGTAGCGCCCGGCCTCTATGCCCAGCACATCGCTTCGGGACAGCTCGCGACCGCCAAGGGATATCGCCTGACAGCAGAAGACCGGTGGCGGGCCGAGATCATCGAACGGCTGATGTGCGATTTCAACGCCGACGTCGGCGCGATCTGCAGGACGCATGGCGTTGACCCATCGGCGCTGCTTGCCGGCAATATCAGGCTGAAGGAACTGGCCGCCGACGGGGTGGTAACGATTGCCGATGGCGTGGTTCGCGTCAGCCGGGAGCACCGCTTCGTCATCCGCGCGGTCGCGGCGGCCTTCGACGCCTATCTCGACCAGTCGGCGCGCACGCACAGCAAGGCGGCTTAGGTCGGCTCAACGCTCGCGTGCGGGGCGCGACAGAACGCGGCGCCTGACGTTTACTTTGCATCAAAAGCAAAAAAGGCCCGGCTCTGGCGCGCCGGGCCTTTCGCCATCGCGGCCTTGTCCCCCTAGCCTGCAAGGCTGCGATAGATGGCGGGAAGTGCGGCCGGCAGCTTGGCGATGTTGCCGACCATGGCGTAGCCGTTCTGGCCGAAAAGCGCCGGAACGTAGGATTTCGCCTCGCGGTCGACAGTCACGCCGAAGACACCAAGCCCGCTGCGGCGGGCCTCGATGACGGCGCGGCGGCTGTCCTCCAGCGCGAAACGGCCTTCATAATGGTCGAGGTCGTTGGGCTTGCCGTCGGTCAGCACCAGAAGCAGTTTCTTGCGATTGGGCTGCTTTGCCAGCTCCGCCGTGGCGTGCCGGATGGCCGCCCCGATCCTGGTGTAATAGCCCGGCTTAAGGGCCGCGATACGCGCCTCGATGGTTGAACTCATCGACTCGTCGAAGGCCTTGACCACCTCGATGCGAACCCAGTCGCGCCGCCGCGACGTGAAGGTCAGGATCGAGTGGTTGTCGCCGCAGGCGGCGAGGCCGTTGGCAAGGATCAGCAGCGCTTCCTTCTCGACGTCGAGAACCCGGCGATTGTCGAACCAGGCGTCGGTCGAGAGCGACACGTCGACCAGGATGGTGACCGCAAGATCGTGTACCTGGGGCCGGCTCATCAGGTGGATGCGGTCGCTGCCCTGGCCGCCGGCGGCGAGATCGCAACGGGCTCGCACCACGGCATCAAGGTCGAGGTCGACGCCGTCGAGTTGGGCGCGCAGGACCTCATGGCGCGGCCTCAGCACCTCGAACTGGCGGCGCACGCGTCTTATGAGGCGCCGGGTCTCGAGATCGGGCTCGCCGGCCATCCCGGTTTCCGCAGCAGGCGCGGCCAGAACCCGGCAGTGATCGGGGAGATAGGTGCCGGTCCGGAAATCCCATTCAGGATAGGTACGTTCCGCAGTCAACGGGCTGCGGTCCAGCGCTTCCGGCGGCAGGTCGAGATCGAAGCGGAAGCGCGAGGCCGGGCGCCCCTTGCGCTCGCCGAGCGTCATGTCGTCGAGGTCTTCGGCGGCCTTGGCATCGTCGTCGCTGTCGTCGGAGGGCCGGTCGACATTGACCATCTCGGCCATGGCGAGGATCTTCTCGAAGCGGTTCAGGATGAACGGGCTGCGGTCGTCCTTGCGCGCCTCCTGGTTCTCGCGCACCGCGACCTGGCGCTCGATCTCGACACCACTGGCATCGCGGCCGCCGGTGACGGGCTCGTCCTCCCCGCGGCGGGGCGAGGTCTCCGGCCGAAGCAGCGCGTCGGGCCACAAGGGTACGGGTAGCATCGGCAGGTATCCCGCCGGAGCGCGGTGCGGGAAGATCGCCGGCAGGGTATCGTCCGGCAGGCCGGCTTGGTGCCTGAGCAGGCTGGCCACGCGCCCTTCGACCTGCGCCTCGACCGAGGGCAGCGGGCCGCGATGGCGGGCGGCAAGCGTGGCCGCCGCCAGTCGCCGATAGCGGCGCCAAAGCCCCGGAAAGATTTCTGTCACGCTGGCAACCGTCGCCTCCGCGCGCCGCAAGGCTTCTAGGTCGCGCAGCAGCGGATCGATCTCGACGATGGGATCGAGCGGCATCAGGGCCATATAGGCGGAAAGCCAGACATAGAGATCGCGGTTGAACCCCTTATCGGGGAACAGGTCGATCACTGCCGGCAGCATCAGCGACGAGCCGTCGCGCGCCGGCTGGGCGAGCTTTTCCTCGCCGAGCCCCATGCGCTGGCGCCAGCCGAGGCGATGGCCCGAGGTCTTGCCGCGCACGGCAGCGATCTGGACGGCACCCTCGCCGCCGAATCCGCGAAAGCAGACGGCAAGCACCGGCTGCATGGCGGCCAGATGCACCGCATGTTCGGGATGGCGCGGCCAGGTCTGGACGTGGCCGATCAGGCGATGCCAGGCGCGGCCGACCGTCTCTTCCAGCTCGAGGAAATCAAGCATGGCCGGCCTCAGCGGATCAAGGAATCGGCAAGCTCGACCAGAGCCGCCTTGACGTCGGGCTCGTCGGTCAGCGGTTCGATCATCGCGGCAAGCACCGCTTCGCGCGCCGGCACGCCGGCGTCGATGAGCGTGGCGCAATAGACCAGCAGGCGGGTCGATGCGCCCTCCTCCAGGTCGTGGCCCTTGAGCGCGCGGATGCGCCGGGCGAGTTCGACCAGCGGCGCGACCTGGCCTTCGGCAAGCCCGCTTTCGGCCGACACGACGGCGATCTCCTCGGCCTTGGGCAGGAAGTCGAACTCGATGGCGACGAAACGCTGGCGGGTGCTCGGCTTCAGGCTTTTCAGCAGGTTCTGGTAGCCAGGATTGTAGGAGACGACGAGTATGAAGCTCGCCGGCGCGACCAACTGCTCGCCGGTGCGCTCGAGCGGCAGGATGCGGCGGTCGTCGGTCAGCGGATGCAGCACCACGGCGACATCCTTGCGCGCCTCGACGATCTCGTCGAGGTAGCAGATGCCGCCCTCGCGCACGGCGCGGGTCAGCGGCCCGTCGACCCAGACGGTATCGCCGCCCATCAAGAGGTAACGGCCGGTGAGGTCGGCGGCGGCAAGGTCGTCATGGCAGGAGACCGTCGACAGCGGCAGGCCGAGCTTCGCCGCCATATGGCTGACGAAGCGGGTCTTGCCACATCCGGTCGGGCCCTTGAGCAACAGCGGCAGCCGCCGCGCCCAGGCGCGCTCGAACAGGCTGCATTCATTGCCGGAGGGACTGTAATAGGCCGGGCTGTCGGCGGCGGGGCGGACATTCGGCAACTTGGCCGTCATGGGGGCGATGGTCATCGGGGGAACTCCGTGGGAAGCGGTCGCAGGTGCGGGATGTCCGGCCCCGGACGAACCGGGGCCGGAGGTCGGTGTCATTCGGCGGGTTGCAGGGAGCGGGCGGGCTTCTCGCTGCGTTGGCGTCCGGGCACCAGCACGGCCCACATGAACATCAGCGCCGAGACGACCACGACGACGCCGGAGCCAAGGCGCACCCAGTAGAACAGGGCGAGCTGGTCCTGCACGTCCATGTAGCTCTCGCCCAGAACGCGCTGGAGATGCACCTGGACGACGCCGGCGAAGGTCAGCGCGAAGGTCATCACCGACATCGCCGTGACCATCATCCAGAAGCTGGTGATGTTCAGCCACTGATTGTAGGGCGCGCGACCTTTGATCTCGGGAATGGCATAAGCCATCATGGCGAGATTGAGCATCACATAGGCGCCGAAGAAGGCGAGATGCCCATGCGCCGCCGTCACCTGCGTGCCGTGGGTGTAGTAGTTCACCGACGACAGCGTGTGCAGAAAGCCCCAGACGCCGGCGCCGAAGAAGGCCATGACCGAGCAGCCGATGGACCACAGCAGCGCTGCCTTGTTGGGGTGGTTGCGGCCAGCCTTCCAGGTCATGTGGAAGGTGAACAGCACCATGGAGAAGAACGGCGCCACTTCGAGCGTCGAGAACAGCGAGCCGATCCACTGCCAGTAGCCGGGCGCTCCGATCCAGTAATAGTGGTGGCCGGTGCCGAGGATGCCGGAAAACAGCGCCAAGCCGACGATGACATAGAGCCACTTCTCCACGACCTCGCGGTCGACGCCGTTGAGCTTAATCATCAGGAAGGCGAGCACCGATGCCATGATCAGCTCCCACACACCTTCGACCCAGAGATGGATGACGTACCACCAGTACATCTTGTCGAGCGCCAGGTTTGACGGGTTGTAGAACGAGAACAGGAAGAAGATCGCCAGCGCCCAGAGCCCGAACAGCAGGATGTTGGTGACGGCGGTCTTGCGCCCCTTCAGCGCCGTCATGGTGATGTTGAACAGGAACATCAGCACGACGACGACGATGCCCACCTTGATGACGAAGGGCTGTTCGAGGAACTCGCGGCCCTCGTGGATCCGGAACAGGTAGCCGACCACGGCGATGCCCGCGGCGATGAAGAACATCCAGAACTGGAGGATCGCCAGCTTCGGGCTGTAGAGCTCGGTCTCGGTTTCCTCGGGCAATAGGTAATAAGTTGCGCCCATGAAACCCATCAGCAGCCAGACCACCAGCGCATTGGTGTGGATCATGCGGATGATGTTGAACGGCAACAGCTCCGACAGCGTGTTGGGCACGACATAGACGAGGCCGGCAAGCACGCCGAAGGCGACCTGGGCCAGGAACAGGACCAGGGCGCCGTAGAAATAGGTCATCGCGACCTTTTGCGTTTCATATTTCATGTCTCTCTCCTAGGCGCCTCAGCCTGCCTCGTTCGGGGGCCACTTCTGGGTGTTGATACGGCTGGTCCATTCGAGGAAATCGGCGAGATCGTTCAGTTCCTCGTCGTTGAGGTTGAACTGCGGCATCTGGCGCCGGCCCTCGATCCCGGACGGCTGCGCCGCCATCCAGGCCTTGAGCGTTTCGCGCGCGCCCTCGGGGTCGCTCTCGCCGCCGTAGCGCTTCCAGACATTGCCGAGTTCGGGCGCGAAATAGGCGCCCTCGCCCAGGATGGTGTGGCAGTTGATGCAGGAGTTCTTCTCCCACACATGCTTGCCGCGCGCGACGGAGTCCGTCAGCGTCTTCTCGTCCGTGGAGGTCGTGCGGATGTAGAAATGGCTGTGGGCCGTCAGCCCGACGAAGATTGCGAAGAAGAAGATCGAGCCGCCGTAGAAGACGTTTCGAGCCCCCGTTTTTGTGAGGCGTTCTGCCATCACGTGATCCTTTCCAGACAGAGGCCGCGCCAGCGGTTCGGCCCGATCGTTTTCCCTCCCGACAGGCAAAGCCCGGCGGTCTCCGGTTACCCGGACCGGAACCTTCTATGGGTTTGGGGAAGAGCTTCTTTGCGTTTTGGCAAACAAGTCGCCCGCGGCTCAGCCGGCCGACATCACGACAGCGATCGCCTTTGCCGCACCGCCCAGCGCCAGCACCAGGCACCAGCCCAGCAGCGCACGCGACATCGCCGCCTGGCCGCGCAGGCCCATGAAATCCAAGATGACGAGGCGGACCTTGAGCATGGAGAGACCGAGAACGAACGCGGTCCCGCCCGCCGCGCCGCCAAAGCGCACGGCCAGCACGCTCGCCCCGGTCAGGGCGAGAAGGATAAGCCAGGAGCGGGCAAGCCGCCGGGAAGAGCCGTCCGCCATGCCGCTCACACGAGATAGACGAGCGGGAACATGACGATCCAGATCAGATCGAAGACATGCCACAGCGTGGTGATGAGGATGACGTTGGCACGGCTGGTCCGCCAGCTGACGAGGAGCAACACCAGCGCGCCGAAGGCGACGTGCAGCAGGTGGAAACCCGTCAGCAGGAAGTAGAGCTCGAAGAACACGCCATAGGCTTCATCTCCGGCATGGCCGATCTCGCCGCTGTATTCGAACAGCTTGATGGCAACGAACAGCAAGCCGAACAGTGCAGCCACGACAAGCGCGCCCCTGGCCTGGCCGCGCGTCGCTCCAGGCCGCGCCGCGCGCGCCGCCTGCCAACCGCTGGTGAGCAGCACGGCGGTGTTCAGCGCGGCGAGCGGCACGTTGAGGTGCACGCGCGCTGCGGCGAACTGGTCCGCCTGCACGATGCCGGCGACCATGAAGGCAACAAGCAGGATGCCGAAGGCGGCGAGCTCGCTCCACACCAGGATCCAGAGCAGGAAATCGCCGACGTCCAGCGCTTCGCCTTCCTGCACATGCGTCGAAACGGTCATGTCCATGCTGCTTCTTAGGCAGGCGGCGGCAGGGCTTCTTTGCGTTTGCGCAAGGTGACGGGCGCGAAAATCTGCGACATCGCGGCATCGGCATCGAGCAATGGAGCCCGCGATGAGCAACGCCCAATTCGGCCTTTCGGTCGCCACGCCGATCATCGTCGGCTTCGCGCTGCTGCTTTATCGCATGGGCGTCCTGCAGCGCACGGGAGCTGCGTCCGCGGTGCTCGCATCGATCGCCATCGCGGCGGTGCTGTTCTTCAACCAGTAGACGTTGCAGGGCCGGTGGCGATGAACGATCCCAATTCGACGGCTGGTTTCACCGAGTTGAACGGGCTTTATCGCGCGACACTGCAAATCTGCGACAGGCTAGAAGCCGTCGCCGATTCCCTTCCCCGTCCCGACCGCAGGCTCTGCCGGCAGATTGCCGCCGAGCTCAAGCCGGCCATCGCGGCGGCAAACAGGCTGGAGGAGGAAATCCTCTTTCCCGCCGCCCTTGGTCGCCTGCCGGCTGCCGGCACCGGGGCGACGATCGAGCGGCTGCGCCGGGAACATGCACAGGACCATGCTGCCGCCGACGAAATCGTCCGGATCCTCGTCACCCTTTCGCGCGGCGGCGGCAAGCGCTCCTGGGATGCGATCGGCTACATGCTGCGCGCCTATTTCCTGGCCGTTCGCCGCCATGTGGCATGCGAGCAGAACCTGCTCGCCGCCCTGCGCACGCCCCCTTGCCCCGACTGACGCGGCATCCCACGCGGGAAGCTGCCCTGGCCGCCCGGCCAAGCATTGCGGCGGCGCTCTACTGCCGACCCGCCATTTTCCGCAAGGGCAGACCAAGTTGCGGCACTGCAACAATTGTTTGCGCTGCAACAAAGATCGCTTGCCGCAAGCCGCCTATCCTCCTGACCGTAATAACAGGCAACGCCAATAACGAAGGAGAACTGAAATGTTGACGCGACGCGAAGCACTCTTGGGAACGGCCACAGGTGCGGCAGCGGCCGCGCTCCTGGGCTCGGTCATCGCAACCCCGGCGCTGGCACAGGCAAAGGTGGCCGACATTGCCGGCCTGCCGCGTGTCAGCGTCGACCTTGTTGCCCCGCCCTTCGCCCACCCTCACGACCAGATCGCCAAGGGCGGCCCGAAGGTCATCGAATACCGGATGACCATCAAGGAACTGCCGATGGTGATCGATGACGAAGGCACGACGCTCCAGGCGATGACCTACGAAGGCTCCATGCCCGGCCCGTTGATGATCGTCCACGAGGGCGACTATGTCGAACTGACGCTGGTCAATCCCGAAACCAACGAGATGCCGCACAACATCGACTTCCATGCCGCCACCGGCGCGCTGGGCGGTGGTGCGCTGACCCACGTCAACCCGGGCGAACAGGCCGTGCTGCGCTGGAAGGCGACCCGCACCGGCACCTTTGTCTACCACTGCGCGCCGACAGGCATGATCCCCTGGCACGTCGTCTCCGGCATGAGCGGCGCCGTCATGGTCCTGCCGCGCGACGGGCTGAAGGACGGGGCCGGCAAGCCGCTGAAGTACGATCGTATCTTCTACATCGGCGAGCACGACCTCTATGTGCCGCGCGACGAGAACGGCAAGTACAAGAAGTACGAGAGCCTCGGCGACAGCTATGACGAGACGTTGAAGGTGATGCGCGGGCTGATCCCGACCCACGTCGTCTTCAACGGCAAGGTCGGTTCGCTGACCGGCGACAACGCGCTGAAGGCCAAGGTCGGTGAAACGGTGCTGTTCGTCCACGCCCAGGCCAACCGGGACAGCCGGCCCCACCTGATCGGCGGCCACGGCGATCATGTCTGGGAAGAAGGCAAGTTCGTCAATGCCCCGGCCAAGGACCTGGAGACCTGGTTCATCCGCGGCGGATCTGCGGGCGCGGCGCTCTACACCTTCCTGCAGCCGGGCATCTACGCCTACGTCAACCACAACCTGATCGAGGCTGCCGAACTCGGCGCAACCGCCCACGTGATGGTCGAGGGTGAATGGGACGACGACCTGATGAAGCAGGTGCAGGCACCCGGTCCGATCCCGACCAACTGACCGGCAGGCTCCTTTCACTGTCCAACTCGGCCCGCCGGCATGCCTGCGGGCCGTTTTTTTAAGGATGAGATCGATGAAACCCGGCTTTCTCCTGACCACAGCGCTCGTGATCCCCGCCATCGCGCTGGCCGTCTACCTGACCCGTGATCCAGCCGGGCCCGCCGCCCCGCCGGCAATGGCCTCGCCGCAGACGGTCGCCATTGCCCCCGGGCGGCTGGCCTACAGGCTGCCCGGCGAGTTCCAGACCGCCGAGCGCCCGGTCGATGCGCCGGAGGATCGCGTCCGCTTCCGCCGTTCCTTCGACATCATGGCCTATCAGGTCAGCGCTGCCGACTATGCCCTCTGCGTCGCCGATGGCGCATGTGATCAGGCGGATGGCGCCGTCCAGCACCGGCAAAACCTGCCCGCGACGGGCGTGAGCTTCCGCGATGCCAACGCCTACGCCCAGTGGCTGTCGCACAAGACGGGAGAAGGCTGGCGGCTGCCGACCGACGAAGAGTGGGCGTTCGCGGCAGCCGAACGTTTCAGCGACGAGGGTATCGACCCCGACGGCGGCAGCGACGCCATTGCCCGCTGGCTGGCGCGCTACCGCAGCGAATCCGAGGCAGCGAAAGGCCGTGATCCCGAGCCCAAGCCGCAGGGACATTTCGGCACCAATTCCAACGGCCTACACGATGTCGGCGGCAATGTCTGGGAATGGACGACGACCTGCTACCGCCGGGTGGCGCTCGACAGGAACGGGCGCGTCGACACCAGCACAGACAATTGCGGCGTGCGGGTCGTCGCCGGCAAGCATCGCGGCTACATGTCGTTCTTCATCCGCGACGGCAAGAGCGGCGGCTGTGCGGCAGGCCTGCCGCCCGACAACCTCGGCATCCGCCTCGTCAGGGAGCGTCCGTCGATGCTGTCGGCCTTCAAGGCGCTCTGGCGCGGCGCCACCGGCTAGGCGATCCGATGGCAAAGGCCCGGACCTCCGATGGAGATCCGGGCCTTCTTAGTTTCCGGCAGTTCAGGCCAACCTTGTCACGACGGTGCAGGGTTGGCTTGCCGCGCGCGCAGCTTGGGACGCAGCAGCATGCCGCCATAGACTGCCGCATAGCCCAGGAAAGCGAGCGTCCAAGCAGCAGCCGAGACATGCAGCAGCGGTGTCATGCCGGGCAGGAAAGCGTAGGCGATTCTGAGGATTGCCGACGCGACGACTGCAACGAAGACCATGCAGGTGGCGTTGCCGGCATGCAGCGCGTGTCCCGTATGCCCAAGCGTAGCCCGCGACATCACCGCAAGCGTCATCGCGCCGATTGCGCCGGTGCCGAAGGCATGTAGGCCTGCGGGCGGTGCCACGACTTCGGGCAGGAGGACCGCAAGCGCTGCCAGCACGAACCCGACCGGCACGAAGGCATAAGCCACGTGCAGGATGACCACCAGCGGATCGTGCCAGGTGCGCTCGCCGGCCCAGCGACTGAGCCTTGCCACGTTGAGCGCCCCTGCCGCGAGCAGTGCTGCGCCGCCCGCCACATGATCCGGGAAGCAGGTCCAGGCCAGAAGCGCGGCTGCCGAGCCCAAGATCGTGACAGCATCGAAGCGGTTGAATGGCACCGGCAACCGCCCCGGAGCCTGGCGCGCCAGCCAGTTGCGGGTGAAGCTCGGGATGATGCGGCCGCCGATGATCATGATCAGCACCACGGTCGCGCCGATCCCGAGCCGCCGGGCGATGTCGGCCTCGCCGTTGAAATGCACTTCGAGATGGTAGGCGACATTGGCGGCAAACAGGACGCCGACCGGCACAAGCACCTTGAGATTGCGCCAGTTGCGGCCGGCGATGATCTCGACGGCGGCTGCCACGGCGACCGCCAGCAGGAACGAACTGTCGATCACGGCGGCGGCGAGCCAGCCGATGTCGGCCGAGAAGAACACCGCGAAACGGCCGGCCAGCCAGATCGCCACCAGTACCGCCAGCGGCAGCCCCTGCACGGGCAGCCGGCCCGTCCAGTTGGGGATGGCGGTGAGCAGGAACCCGGTGACGATGGCCGCGACATAGCCGAAGATCATTTCATGGATATGCCAGTCGACCGGGGTGAAGACGCTCGCCGTCTCCAGCCGCCCGTAGAGCATCGGCAACCACGCCAGGATGGTCAGGCCCGCATAGAGCGAGCCGAGCAGGAAGAACGGCCTAAAGCCGTAGGAAAGCACGGCGGGATAGTTTCCCGGCCGAACGCGTGGAATAGCCATGACAGCCCCTCCAACGGGAAATGCCGGGTGGAACCACTCCACCCGGCTGGCTTAGAGACAGATTTGAATGCCCCGCACTCAGTTGCCTGCGGGCACCTGCGCGAGAAGCACTTCGAACGACTTCTTGGCCTTGCCCATCTGCTTGACGGCCTTGGCCTGCTCGAGATTGGTCGGCTTGCCGACCACGATCAGTGCCACCATGCCCATGCCGTAGTGCGGCGTGCACTTGACGCCGTAGACGCCTTCCTTGTCGAGGGTGACGGAAATCTTCTCATTCATCTTGCCCTTGAAGGGCGTCGCCCCCTCCGGGATCATGCCCTTGATGCTTTCGGCGTCGTGAGACTTGTCGGTCGGCACGAAGGTGATGGTATCGCCGGGTGCGGCAACGACGAAATCGGGCTGGAACACCATCGCGCCCTTTTCGCCCTTGTTGAGCATCTGGATCTCGATTTCGGCGGCCTGCGCGACACCGGCCAGAAGCATGGCTGCGAACGCGGCTGCGGTGGCAATGGCGTATTTCATGATCTTTTCTTTCCTTTCACGACGGCTCCAGCCGTTGGGCCTTGCCTATGTCGTTTTTGCTGGGGACACTTTGATCCAGCGCAAACCGCAGCGAGATGATCTGTGGTTTCGGAGAGCAGGATCGGGCACTCGCAGGAGCAACTGAAATGAGCCGTCTTGACCGCTCGCTAATCGCCGGCTTGCCCGTCTTCCAGGGCATGACCCCGGCGGATCTCGACCGTGTCCTCCAGCAGGCGCGTTCGCTGCGCATCGCCAAGGACCAGACGGTCTTCGAGCAGGAAGGTGACGCGCACTCCTTCTTCCTCCTGCTCGACGGCCACGTTCGCGTCGTCAAGACGACGCCGGACGGCCAGCAGGTCATCGTCCGCTACATCAGCCCGGGTGAGCTGATGGGCATCGCTCATGCGCTGGGACGCACCACCTACCCCGCCAGCGCCGTTGCCGCCGTCGACTGCGTCGTGCTCGCCTGGCCGGGCAATCTGTGGCCCGACCTGGCCGGGTCCTTTCCGAGCTTTGCCACGGGCACCTACAAGACTGTCGGCACCCGGCTCCAGGAGGCCCAGGCCCGCGTCGTCGAGCTGGCCACCGAGCAGGTCGAGCAGCGCGTCGCCCACGCGCTGTTGCGGCTGGTCAAGCAGACGGGACGCAAGACCGAGGAAGGCATCCTCATCGACTTCCCGATTTCGCGCCAGGACATCGCCGAGATGACGGGCACGACGCTGCACACCGTCAGCCGGCTGCTCACCGCCTGGGAGGAAAAGGGGCTGGTCAAAAGCGGACGCCAAAAGGTCACCGTGGTCGAGCCGCACCGGCTGTTCGCGCTGGCCGAAGGGCGCGCCGACAAGGGCTGACGGGCAGTCTGCGTCCTCACTTCATCGCGCTCGTCAGGTCGCGAACCAGCACGTCCTCGTCCAGGTGATGCTCCCGCGCGGCATCTGCAACGGTGTGGAACGAGGCGATCGGGCAGCCGACGCAGATCAGGCCGTGGCCGAGCATCACGCGTATGGTTCCCGGCCATTGGCGCATGATCGCGTCCATGCTCATGTCGTCGTTGAAACGTGGCTTCATCGTCGCTCGCCGCTTGTGAAGCCACGACAATGGACGTTTCCGGCCTCGCGATCATTGCGCGCGGACAAACAGAACGCGGATTGCGCCGGCCTCAGTCCAGCGCCATGGCTTCCATGGGCAAGCCGGCATGGGAAGCCTTGACGTAGCGGTCGAGGGCATCGACGGCCGAGGATTGCGGCAACTGGTTGCCCTGCAGTTCCGGCGGCACCTGCCAGCCGGGTGCGATGCCCTTCATGTTGGGCAGTTCGTGGGCGATGCCCTTGTGGCAGTCGATGCAGGTCGCCTTGCCGGAAAGCAGGTAGCGCGTGTGGATTTCGGCGGCGCGCTGGGTCTGGCGCGTCAGGTCCATCGCCACCGACGAGTGGCAGTTGCGGCATTCGAGGCTGTCATTGGCCTTCAGCCGCGCCCATTCGTGCTGGGCAAGCTCCAGTCGCTTGTCGAGGAACTTGCGCCGGGTGTCGATCGTCCCGAAAATCTTGCCCCAGACCTCCTTCGAGGCCTGCATCTTGCGGGCGATCTTGTCTGTCCATTGGTGCGGCACATGACAATCCGGACAGGACGCACGCACGCCTGACCGGTTGGCGAAGTGGATCGTATGGGTCAGTTCCTGGTAGACGTTGTCGCGCATCTCATGGCACGAGGTGCAGAATTTCTCCGTGTTGGTGACCTCCAGCGCGGTGTTGAACGCGCCCCAGAACATGACGCCGCCGACAAAGCCGCCGAGCGTCAGGAAGCCGAGGCTCAGCGTGCCGGCCGGTGTACTGACGATCTGCCACGCCCATAGCAGCCACTCTTTCAATCGTTGCATGGGCCTACTCGCTGCCGGCGGGCTTGAAGCCCAGTTCGCTCATGTCCTTGAAACGGTTCTCGACCAGTGGCCGCACATCCGCCTGCGGCACGTGGCATTCGGTGCAGAAATAGCGCCGCGGCGAGACGTCGGCCAACATCTGACCCTCGCGCGTCATGTAGTGAGTGACGCTGATCATCGGCGCGCCCGAACTCTGGGTGAACTCGCGCTTGTGGCAGGACAGGCAGCGGTTGGTGTTGACCGAGAGCTGATAGCCCTCGATCGAATGCGGGATGACTGGCGGCTGCTCGGGATAGGCGCGCATCTTGCGAACGTCGTCGGTCACCCATTTGGGAACCGGCGCCGCCGGGATCGTCTCCATCGGCGACGGTGGCCCCGTCAGTTCGGGGGACTTGTCGGCGGCCATCTGGGCCAGAGCAGCCGTGCCCGCGCAGAACAGCGTGACGAAGACAAGCGCAGGGACGCTGCGCCGCAAGCTCATGCGACCGGAACGATCTTGACTGCGCATTTCTTGAAATCCGTCTGCTTGGAGATGGGATCGGTGGCGTCGAGGGTGACCTTGTTGATGAGCTGGCTGGCGTCGAACCACGGCACGAAGATCACCCCGCTCGGCATCCGGTTGCGCCCGCGCGTCTCGATGCGCGAGCGGATTTCGCCGCGCCGCGAGATCACCCGCACCTCTGCGCCCTGGTTGATGCCGCGCTTGCGCGCGTCGTCGGCATTCATGAAGCAGCGCGCGCCGGGGAATGCCTTGTAGAGCTCGGGCACGCGCAGCGTCATCGAGCCGGAGTGCCAGTGCTCGAGCACGCGCCCGGTGACCAGCCAGATGTCGAACTCCTCGTCGGGCGATTCCGCCGGCGGCTCGTAGGGCACGGCAAGGATCACCGCCCTGCCGTCGGGGCGGCCGTAGAACTTGACCCCCTCGCCCGGCTTCACATAAGGGTCGAGGCCCTCCCGGTAGCGCCAGCGCGTTTCCTTGCCGTCGACCACCGGCCAGCGCAGCCCGCGCACCTCGTGATAGGTGTCGTAGGGCGCCAGGTCGTGGCCGTGACCGCGGCCGAAGGTGGCATATTCCTCGAACAGGCCCTTCTGGATGTAAAAGCCGAACTCGGTGGCCTCGTTGTTGGCGTAGTCCGGGTTGATCTCGCTACGCGGGAACTTGTCGACATTGCCGTTGCCGAACAGCACGTCGAACAGCGTCTTGCCGCGATAGTCCGGATTGGCGTCGAGGATTTCCTTCGGCCAGACCTCGTCGGTGGTGAAATGCTTCGAGAACTCGGCCAGTTGCCAAAGGTCCGAGCGCGCCTCGCCGGGGGCCTGGACCAGTTGATGCCAGACATGGGTGCGGCGCTCGGCATTGCCGTAGGCGCCCTCCTTCTCGACCCACATCGCGGCGGGCAGGATGATGTCGGCCGACATCGTCGTCACGGTCGGGTAGGCGTCGGAGACGACAATGAAATTGTCCGGGTTGCGATAGCCGGGATAGGCCTCGTTGCTGCTGTTGGGCGAAGCCTGGATGTTGTTGTTGACCTGCACCCAGTAGAAATTGAGCTTGCCGTCCTTGAGCATCCGGTCCTGCTCGACCGCGTGGAAGCCCGGCTTGTCGGGCAAGAGACCGGGCGGCAGCTTCCAGATTTCCTCGGCGTGCTTGCGGTGCTCGGGATTGGTGACCACCATGTCGGCCGGCAGGCGATGGGCGAAGGTACCGACCTCGCGCGCCGTGCCGCAGGCCGAGGGCTGGCCGGTCAGCGAGAACGGGCTGTTGCCCGGCTCGGAGATTTTGCCTGTCAGCAGATGCAGGTTGTAGACCATCTGGTTGGCCCAGACCCCGCGCACATGCTGGTTGAAGCCCATCGTCCACAGCGACATCACCTTGCGGCCGGGATCAGCGTAGAGTTCGGCAAGCTCTTCGAGAAATCCCTTCTCGACGCCGGTCAGTTCGGCGACCTTGTCCAGCGTGTATTCCGAAACCAGCTTCTTGAACGCCTCGAAGTCCGTCGGCTCCATGTTTGCGGCATTGGCCGCGCCCTTGGCGGCAACCTCGCGCGGATCTTCCGGCCTCAGGCCGTAACCGATGTCGGTCTCGCCGCGCATGAACACGGTATGGTTCTTGACGAAGTCCTCGTTGACCCGGCCCGTCGTGATGATGTGGTTGGCGATGTAGTTGAGGATGGCGAGGTCGGTTCCGGGCTTGAACACGACAGGAATGTCTGCAAGGTCCATGCTGCGATGGGTGAAGGTCGACAGCACCGCCACCTTGACGTGCTCATGTCCCAATCGCCGGTCGGCCAGACGCGTCCACAGGATCGGATGCATCTCGGCCATGTTCGAGCCCCACAGCACGAAGGCGTCGGCAGCCTCGAAATCGTCGTAGCAGCCCATCGGCTCGTCCATGCCGAAGGTGCGTATGAAGGCGTAGGCGGCGGATGCCATGCAGTGGCGGGCGTTGGGATCGAGATTGTTGGAGCGGAAGCCGGCGCGCATCAGCTTGGTCGCGGCGTAACCTTCGAAGATGGTCCACTGGCCGGAGCCGAACATGCCTAGTGCCGTTGGTCCCTTCTCCTTGAGCACCGCCTTGACCCGCTCGGCCATCAGGCCGAAGGCCTCGTCCCAGCTCACCGGCTCGAACTCGCCGTCCTTGTCGTAGACGCCGTTGCGCTTGCGCATCAAAGGCGTCGTCAGCCGGTCGGCGCCATACATGATCTTGGACAGGAAATAGCCCTTCACGCAGTTGAGGCCGCGGTTGACCTCGGCCTGGGTGTCGCCATGGCTGGCGACCACCTGGCCGTCCTTGACGCCGACCATGACGCCGCAGCCGGTGCCGCAGAAGCGGCACGGCGCCTTCGACCACTTGATCTCCAGCGAGCCGACCCCGCCGGGGATGGGCTGCGCCGACGCCGGCAGTGCAATGCCTGCCGTTGCAGCCGCAACGGCAGCCGCCTGCGCCTTCAGGAGCTCGCGTCGGTTCAATTCTGCGGTCATGGTGCCGAGCCCTCCAGTTCCTCGATATGTTCAAAGACCATGTTGGCCGCGACCACGCCGTCGAGGGCGCCAAGCGCTGTGAGCTGCGCGCCCAGCTCGCCGGCGCTTTTGCCTTCCATCACGACCACGATGCGGTTGTTTTCCTGCGCCCTGATTTCCGGGCCGCCCATGGCGACGATCGCATCGGCCACTTCGGCCAGCCGCCCGGGCATGACGGCGATCACCGCGCTCGATATGTGGTGGTAGCGTCTTTCGTCAGCCATCGACGGCCTCCGGCATGCGTGACGCGACCGCAATCGCCTGCGACGGGCATAGCCCAATACAGGCACCGCAGCCGGTGCAGGCACTCTCGTTCAACTCCGGCACGAATGGTCCGCCGATGCGCGGCCGAAATGCAATCGCCGCTTCCGGGCAGGCGTCGCGGCAAGTCATGCAGGACACCTCGCTGCGGGCCAGGCAGGCGTCTGAAATGGCCACGACATGCGAAAAGGCGGGCGGCGCAGCGCGGTCGAAAACGGGTTCCGGGCAAACCGTGGCGCAGTCGCCGCAAAGCAGGCACTCGCCGGCCTGGAAATTTAGCGACGGCTTGCCTTCGACCAGCGCGATGATGGCGGTCGGGCAGGCTTCGACACAGGCACCGCAACCGGTGCAGGAGGCAAGCCCATCTTCAAGCATGCCGGGAGGCAGGATTCTTCGCACCGGCTGTTCGTCGCGCCCGGTCAGGAACGACCTGCGGCTGATGCTGGCCGGCACCGCCATCGGCTCAACCTCCCGGAGGCCCGGGCGGCCCGAAGATGATCTGCCACATCCAGACCATGAAGCCGTAGCCGCCGACGACGCCCACAGCGACGATGGGCCAGATTCCGAAGGCCAGAACGAGGAACGCCAAGAGCTCTTTGCGGCGCGTGGAAACACCAGGCCGAACGGTGCCGGAGTTTCCTTGGTCCTGGGTCATGATCCCCTCATGTGCCTTGGACAGGAAAGTGCATTCGCGACGGGAAGGTTACTCCAACAGATCATCTTTGCAACTCTGCCGGCAGGCGATTCTGCTTGTACGAAGCAGCGATGGGGTCGCAGCAGGCGCCGCCATGGCCTGGACGGAAGTGCAATGTGCAGGCGCGCCGCCAGGAGCGACGGCGGGCAAATTCCATCAAGACTTCGGCCGTCGTTTACGATTTATTAACCATACCATATCCATTTGTTGACGAAATAAACTTTGCATTTACTCGAAAATACTATTTCATAACTTTGCAGATCAGCATGACAAGCATATTGACGAATTCCTCTTCAATGACCGCCCTGCAGGCATTGAAGGCCGCAAGCTCGAGCCTTGAGGCGACGCAAGGCCAGGTCAGCACCGGCCTTCGCATTTCCGAAGCGTCGCACAATGCAGCCTACTGGTCGATCGCCACCACCATGCGTTCCGACAACATGGCGCTGTCGACCGTTTCCGACGCCCTTGGCCTCGGCATCGCGCGCGCCGACATTGCCTACACCGCCCTCGATTCGACCGTAGGACTGCTTTCGGATTTCAGCGCCAAGGTCATCCTCGCCAAGGATCAACCGGACAACCGGGCCAAGATACAGACCGAGTTGGAAAACCTGAAACAGCAGATCGCAAGTATCGCAACCTCCGCCAATTTCAACGGAGCGAACTGGCTGAACACCGAACATCCCGGCAATCTGGCCGAACTCTCGGACTACAAGACGGCAATCGTGTCTTCGTTCGTCAGGTCACCGGAAGGCCATGCTTCGATCGGCAAGACTGACGTGAACCTCCTCCGCACGAGCCTGTTCAATGTCGGTGGCGGCGGTGCGCTGCAGGCGGATCCCAGGAGCCTGGGAGACATCGGCGGATAGCGCGGCCAGAGCCTGAACACCAATGGGGCCATGGGCTTCCAGGACTTCGGCTTCACCGGTGCTGTCGCCATTGGCGACACCGAGGCGATACGCTTTACCTTGACGCTGGACGAAGGCCTCCATGCGGCCGGGCAGACTTTCGATGTCGTGATCGACAAGGCGCTGGTCAGCGCCGAACTCGGAACCACCGATGGCCAGATCAACACCATCGCCGAGATGCAGAGAGTACTCGAGGCGGCGCTCAACGACGCCGGTGCGCCCGCTGTCGTCAGTATCGCAGGGAGCAGGTTCGCAATCCGGAGCGAGGAATTGACGGGAGAGTCGGGTTCAAGCGTCTCAGTGGCGCTGACCGAGACCATCGGCGGACAGGCTGCGGGTCTGGAAAATCCGCTGGCTGGAAACATCCGCGACAGTTACGCGACAACAGGCCTTCTCTTCGCCGGCCCCTTCCGCGTCCACAACGATGTGGAATTCAGCTTCGAGATCGAAGTCAGCGGCAACACGCCGGTCAGGATCACCATCGACCGTGCCATGGTCGACGTGGCTCTCGGAACCACCGACGGCATCGTGGCCGATCCCGACCAGCTTGCTGTCCTGCTCGACCACGCACTCGACGGCCAGGGCATCAACGTCGTCGCAACCAGCAACTTTGTAAGATTGCTCATCGACGACACGGTGCATCCGAACGCCGGCGCGCGATCCACGATCGCCTTGAGGGATGTCGCCGACAATGTCGGGATATTGCCTGACTTCGACCTGATGGACGTCGACGTCTCCGCTCCGTCGGCAAATCTGGACAATTACATCTCCGGTCTCGACGGCATGCTGAAGAAGGTCATGACCGCTGCCAGCGAACTGGGCGCCCTGAAAAAGAGCCTGAACCTGCAGGCCGATTTCGCAAAAAGCCTTTCGGATTCGCTCAGTCGCGGGGTCGGTCAGCTCGTCGATGCGAACATGGACAAGGCGTCGACCAGGCTCACCGCGCTGCAGACCCAGCAGCAATTGGCGATCCAGTCGCTGCAGATCGCCAACGCCAACCCCCAATCGATCCTGCAACTGTTCCGATAACGTGCCGCCTGCCCCGGCATCGCGGCTCTCCGCCCGCACCGCACCCCCTCGGTCTTTAGTCTCCTTTACAATGCCCTGAGGCCATGCAGTCATGTGGCATCAGGAGAAAATGGGAGGGCGGTGCGTTGGGAGGCGCGCCGCAATTGCCGATGTTTTCGCATTCCGACCATATTCGCGAGATCGAAAGCGTCAGCCTTGGAGCTTCGACCGGGCGCGACGAGCAGGTGGTCAAGTCGTGGCTGCGCTGCATCGAGCAGCATCGTCTCGACCCGACGCAGGCCTGCGAAGCCTATATCCTGCCCGACGGCGAACTGCGCGAGCATCGCCAGCAGTCGGAGGAGCTGATCGCCATCGCCCGCTCCGGCCTCGAAAACCTGTTCCGGCAGGTCGCCGGCCAGAACTACGTGCTGCTGCTGTCCGACCGCAAGGGCGTGACCGTCGAGTTTCTCGGCGACCCGCTGTTCGACAACAACCTGCGCAAGGCCGGCCTCTACCTTGGCTCGGAATGGTCGGAAGCGCGCGCCGGGACCTGTGCCGTCGGCGCCTGCCTGGAGGCGGGCGAGGCCCTGACCATCCACCAGACCGACCATTTCGACAACACCCATACGCCTTTGTCCTGCACGGCGGCACCGGTCTACGACATCCGCGGCGACCTTGCCGCGGTGCTCGACATTTCGCTGCTGAGTTCGCCGATCCGCAAGACCAGCCAGAATCTGGCGCTGCATCTGGTAGCTGCCACCGTGCGCCGCATCGAACTCGCCAACCTGATGGCCCAGACCCGCGACGAATGGGTGCTGCGTTTTGCCCGGTCGCCGGAATTCCTCGACGTCGACCCGGAGGCCGCGATTTCCATCGACGGCGCGGGACGCATCATCGGCATGACCCATGGCGGCGCCAAGATCCTGGCGCGTTCGGTCGGGCTCGACTGGCGCCAGCCGGACGGCCTGATCGGCCAGCCGATCGCGCGCTTCTTCGACATGGAGATCGACGACCTGCCGGATCTCACCCGGCGGCGGCCGACGCAGGACCGGCTGGTCTTCGCCCGCGACGGCAACGCGCTGTTTGCCCACGCCATCGAGCCGCACCACAAGGTCCAGGCGCCAACAATGGCGCGCGACCAGATCCCGGTTTCGCTGCGCGGCCTGAGCGGCGGCGATCCACAGATGGCGGCACTCCAGGCCAAGGCGGCGAAGCTCGCCGGCAGGCCGCTGCCCATCCTGCTCCAGGGCGAAACCGGCACCGGCAAAGAATATCTCGCCAAGGCGATCCACGACGGCGCTGCCGCCAAGGGCAAGTTCGTCGCCATCAACTGCGCCGCCATCCCCGAGCAACTGATCGAAAGCGAGCTGTTCGGCCATTTGCCGGGCGCCTTCACCGGCGCCTCGGCCAAGGGCCGCAAGGGGCTGATCGAAGAGGCGGACGGCGGCACGCTGTTCCTCGACGAGATAGGCGACATGCCGCTTCCGCTGCAAAGCCGCTTCCTGCGCGTACTGGCAGAAAGGGAGGTGCTTCCCGTCGGCGCATCGCGGCCGAAGCCGGTCAACCTCAGGGTCATCTCGGCATCTCACCGCGACCTTAGTTCGCTCGTGCAGGAAGGGCGTTTCCGCGAGGACCTCTACTATCGCCTGAACGCCGCGACACTTTCCATCCCGCCGCTGCGTGAGCGCCGCGACTTCGACTGGCTGCTCGACACGGTCATCGCCCGCCATCGCCTGGACGGCGAAACGCTGACAATGGCGCCCGCGGCACTGCTCGCCCTGCGCGCCCATGGCTGGCCGGGCAACATCCGCGAACTCGACAACGTCATCGCGGTTGCGGCAGCGCTCTGCCAGGACGGCGTGATCGAGCTTTGCGATCTGCCCGAGACCATGGCGCCGGCGACCGAGGTGACCGACCGCCTGGACGATGCGGACTCCGGCCCGGCCGCACTGCAGGCGATGCTTGCCGCGTGCAACTGGAACGTCTCCGAAACCGCCCGCCGCATGGGCCTCGACCGTTCCACCGTCCACCGCCAGATCAAGCGCTACGGGCTGACCGCGCTCCACTGAGCTGTTGCAGCGACTGCTGCAACAGCTGTGGCGTGCGCCAGGCGCGCTGCAACAGGTGTTGCCCCACCTCCCCCCGGAATACCGGGCTTTCCCGCCATCCGCGACTTGGCACGGCACTTGCTGTGCATGGAGCGACTGGAATCGGAGGAACGCCATGTCGAACAGTTCGGGCATCCACGCCCTGCTGGCCCCTTCGGGAACACTTGCGAGATCCTGATCTCGCCAGTCCCCGCCCCGGGATCGCGCGACGCCAAGCGCCGCTCCCCAGCAAACAATCATTGGCAATTCGGAGGAAGACAAAATGCTCGACGACAGCCCCCAGACCAAGATCGACAGCATTCTCGGCAAGCTGGAAAAGGCCCTCGCAAGCGGCGACATCGACGCCGCCGTGAACCTGTTCCAGGCGGACTGCTACTGGCGCGACCTCGTGACGTTCACCTGGAACCTCAAGACCATGGAGGGCCACGACCAGGTCCGCGACATGCTGAAGAGCCAGCTCGCTTCGATCAAGCCGGGCCGGTTCCGCCAGGATGAGAAGGAACTGGCCAGCCAGAACGACGGCGTCACCGACGGCTGGTTCGAGTTCGAGACCGCGGTGGCGCGCGGCTATGGCCACATCAGGCTGAAGAACGGCCTGATATGGACGCTGCTGACCACCATGAGCGAGTTGAAGGGCCACGAGGAACCCAAGGGCCTGTTGCGCCCGATGGGCGCCGAACATGGCAGCGACGCCGGCCGCCGGACGTGGAAGGAAAAGCGCGAGGCCGAAGCCGCCGAACTCGGCTTCACCACCCAGCCCTACACCGTCATCATCGGCGGCGGCCAGGGCGGCATCGCGCTCGGCGCCCGGCTGCGGCAGCTGGGCGTGCCGACCATCATCATCGAAAAGAACGAGCGGCCCGGCGACAGCTGGCGCAAGCGCTACAAGTCGCTCTGCCTGCACGATCCGGTCTGGTACGACCACCTGCCCTACATCCCGTTCCCGGAGAACTGGCCGGTCTTTGCGCCGAAGGACAAGATCGGCGATTGGCTGGAAATGTACACCAAGGTCATGGAGCTCAACTACTGGAGCTCGACCACCTGCAAGTCCGCCAGCTATGACGAGGCTGCCGGGGAATGGACCGTCGTGGTCGAGCGCGACGGCCAGGAGATCGCGCTGAAGCCGAAACAGCTGGTGCTGGCCACCGGCATGTCGGGCAAGGCCAACGTCCCGAAATTCAAGGGCCAGGACGTCTTCAAGGGCGAGCAGCAGCACTCCTCGCAGCACCCCGGACCCGACGCCTACAAGGGCAAGAAGGTCGTGGTCGTCGGCTCCAACAATTCCGCGCATGACATCTGCGCAGCCCTTTGGGAAGGCGGCGCCGACGTCACCATGCTGCAGCGCTCCTCCACCCACATCGTCAAGTCGGACTCGCTGATGGAGATCGGGCTCGGCGACCTCTATTCGGAGCGCGCCGTCGCTTCGGGCATGACGACGCGCAAGGCCGACCTGATCTTCGCCTCGCTGCCCTATCGCATCATGCACGAGTTCCAGGTGCCGATTTACGACAAGATCCGGGAGAAGGACGCAGCCTTCTACCAGCGGCTCGAAGATGCCGGCTTCATGCTCGACTTCGGCGACGACGAGTCCGGGCTGTTCATGAAATATCTCCGGCGCGGCTCCGGCTACTACATCGACGTCGGCGCCTGCGACCTGGTGGCCGACGGCCGGATCAAGCTGGTCAGCGGCGTCGGCGTCGAGAAACTGACGGAAACCTCGATCGTTCTCGAAGACGGGCGCGAACTGGAGGCCGACCTCATCGTCTATGCCACCGGCTACGGCTCGATGAACGGATGGGCGGCCGACCTGATCAACCAGGATGTCGCCGACAAGGTCGGCAAGTGCTGGGGACTCGGCTCCAGCACGACCAAGGACCCCGGCCCCTGGGAGGGCGAGCAGCGCAACATGTGGAAGCCGACCCAGCAGGAAGCGCTGTGGTTCCACGGCGGCAACCTGCACCAGTCCAGGCACTACTCGCAGTATCTCTCCCTGCAGATCAAGGCGCGCCAGGAAGGGATCGCCACTGAGGTCTACGGGCTGCAGGACGTCCATCACAAGTCCTGACGTCCAGCCCAACCACCTGGCCGGCGAGGCACTGGCTCCGCCGGCCAGCATGGCCGTATGCGTCTAAGGGCCAATTGACCGGGGCGCGGAAGCGGGCAACGACTGTGCGGGAACGGCAAGGAAGGGTGCAGACCACCGTCGGAGGAGAGGATGAGAGGCACCGCAATCGTCGAGCATGCCGACAAGGTCCAGGCGGCACTGAAGTCGAGCGACGCTGCGCGCTCGGCGCTTGTCGCTTCGTGGCAACGTTCGTCGCAGCACCGTCTCGACCCGACGCACCGAAGCCCGCCCGAGCGGCTGACCGAGGTCGAGCTGTCGCTCGCCCGGCAGCGCATCGAGCCGCTGATATCAGCAGCCCAGGCCAGCCTCGACCGGCTTTATCTCGCCGTCGGCGGCGTCGGCTGCTGCGTGCTTCTGGCCGACCGCAACGGTATCCCGGTCGAGCGCCGCGGCGCCGTCGCCGATGACGAGACCTTCCATGACTGGGGTCTTTGGACGGGCACGGTCTGGAGCGAGGAAAGCGAGGGCACCAACGCCATCGGCACCAGCCTGGTCGAGCAGCGGCCGCTGACCATCCATCGAGGCCAGCATTTCCTCTCGCGCAACACGGCACTTTCCTGCACGACGGCCCCGATCTACGACCATCAGGGCAATGTCGCCGCGGCCCTCGACGTATCGTCCTGCCGGGCCGACCTGACCGAAGGTTTCGTCAATCTGATCGCCCTTGCAGTCGGCGACGCCGCGCGCCGCATCGAGGCCGACAATTTCCGCCTCGCCTTCCCTCATGCTCGCATCATCCTGACGCCTGAGGTCGACCGCAGTCCCGGCGGCATGATTGCCGTCGATGCCGACGATTTGCTCATCGGCGCGACGAGGCAGGCGCGCCTGACCTATGGGATCACGAAGGACAGGCTCGAGCGGCGGCTGCCGGTCGCCGACATCGTCGGTGGCAGCATGCGGGCCGCCGAAGACCTCGACGAAGCCGAACGCGCAGCACTTCACCGGGCGCTTGCCCGCGCCGACGGCAACGTCTCCGCCGCGGCCCTGAAGCTCGGCATTTCGCGCGCCACCCTACACCGCAAGCTCAATCGCCTCGGCATCCGCCGCACGCATTGACCTTGCTGCCCGGAACTGTCGCAGTTCTGCGACAGTTGGCACCGGCGATCTCTCCTGCCCCGGCTGACACGGCCCGGATATTCTCCGACGCTCCTCCCGACGCGCTGCATCCCGCAGCGTTGCTTCTCGGGAGGAAGTTCATGAACAAGGTCGAGTTTTCGCGCACCGCCAAGGTGCCCTTCGCCAAGCGCTACGACAACTACATCGGCGGTCAGTGGGTCGCGCCGAAATCCGGCCGCTATTTCGAGAACATCTCGCCGGTCACCGGCCGGCCGCTCGGCGAAATCGCCCGCTCCGACGCCGCCGACATCGAGGCAGCGCTCGACGCCGCCCACAAGGCCAAGGACGCCTGGGGCAGGACCAGCCCAGCCGCCCGCGCGTTGATCCTCAACCGCATCGCCGACCGCATGGAGGAAAATCTCGACCTGCTGGCGCTCGCCGAGACCTGGGATAACGGCAAGCCGATCCGCGAGACGACTGCCGCCGACGTGCCGCTGGCCATCGACCATTTCCGCTATTTCGCCGGCGTCCTGCGCAGCCAGGAAGGCAGCCTGTCGCAGATCGACGACGACACCGTCGCCTACCATTTCCACGAGCCGCTCGGCGTCGTCGGCCAGATCATCCCATGGAACTTCCCGCTGCTGATGGCCTGCTGGAAGCTGGCGCCGGCAATTGCCGCCGGCAATTGCGTGGTGCTGAAACCGGCCGAACAGACCCCCGCCTCCATCATGCTGTGGGCCGACCTGATTGGCGACCTGTTGCCCGACGGCGTATTGAACATCGTCAACGGCTTCGGTCTCGAAGCCGGCAAGCCGCTGGCCTCGAGCCCGCGCATCGCCAAGATAGCCTTCACCGGCGAGACGACGACCGGCCGGCTGATCATGCAATATGCCAGCCAGAACCTGATCCCGGTGACGCTCGAACTCGGCGGCAAGTCGCCCAACATCTTCTTCCAGGACGTGACGTCGGAAGACGACGACTTCTTCGACAAGGCGATCGAAGGCTTCGTCATGTTCGCGCTCAACCAGGGCGAGGTCTGCACCTGCCCGAGCCGCGCTCTCGTGCACGAGAAGATTTACGACAAGTTCATGGAGCGGGCGCTGAAGCGCGTCGAGGCGATCGTCCAGGGCGACCCGCTCGACCCGGCGACGATGATCGGCGCGCAGGCATCGTCCGAGCAGTTGGAGAAGATCCTGTCCTACATGGACATCGGCCGTCAGGAAGGTGCCGAGGTGCTGACCGGCGGCGAGCGCGCGCATCTGCCCGGCGACCTTGCCGGCGGCTACTACGTCAAGCCGACCGTGTTCAAGGGCCACAACAAGATGCGCATCTTCCAGGAGGAAATCTTCGGCCCGGTGGTGTCGGTCACCACCTTCAAGGACGACGACGACGCGCTGTCTATCGCCAACGACACGCTCTACGGCCTCGGTGCCGGCATCTGGAGCCGCGACGCCAACCGGCTCTACCGCTTCGGCCGCGCCATCCAGGCCGGCCGCGTATGGACCAACTGCTACCACGCCTATCCGGCGCACGCGGCCTTCGGCGGCTACAAGCAGTCGGGCATCGGCCGCGAGACGCACAAGATGATGCTCGACCACTACCAGCAGACCAAGAACATGCTGGTCAGCTACAGCCCGAAGAAGCTCGGCTTCTTTTGATCGCCTCCCAGGGCGCGGCGCGGCAGAAATGCCGCGCCGACTGCGCCTGAAGTGCGGGAGTTCCTGCGATGCCTGAAAAGATGTCCCTCGACAAGGTCTCCGCCACGCCTGAGGCCTTCGCCCTGCTGGCCGAAATCATCGCCGACCACGGGCCGGTGCTGTTCCACCAGTCCGGCGGCTGCTGCGACGGCTCCTCGCCGATGTGTTATCCGCGCAGCGATTTCATCGTTGGCGACAACGACGTGCTGCTCGGAACGGTCGGCGAGACCCCCGTCTACATCGGTGCCTCGCAGTTCGAAGCCTGGAAACACACCGACCTGATCATCGACGTCGTTGCCGGCCGCGGCGGCATGTTCTCGCTCGACAATGGCCGCGAGAAGCGCTTCCTGACGCGTTCGACGGTCTGCACTCCGAAAGCTTGAACACGGGCGGCTCGGCGCTCGCCCCCCGCGACCGTGGCTGCCGGGCCCGGCAAACCGCCTCCCGCCCCTCCCTGTTCGGCCGGATGGTTGTTCCAAGAGCCGCTTATGGTAACGATGAGACAAACAGACTCGTCAAATCGATGAAGGCCATATGGGAAATCAAGCCAACCTGATCGACCGGCTCCGCATCGAAAACGATGACATGAACCCGGCCGACCGTGCGATCGCCAACGCAATTCTCGACGACATCGAAGCGGCGACGCGGCTACCGATCAAGGAACTTGCGGCCAGGGCAAAGGTCAGCGAACCGACCATCATCCGTTTCACCCGGCGCATCGGCTGCGACGGCTTCACCGATTTCAAGATCAGGCTGGCGCAGGATTATGCGGTCGGCCGCATGTACATCGTCGGCGAGCGCAATTGGGCGGCGGAAACGGGCCCCGACGTCGCCGAAAACGTCTACGAGGCGACGATCCAGGCCCTCGCCGTGGCCTTCTCGCAGCGCGACCCGGCTGCGCTGGAGCAGGCATCGGAACTGCTCCACAAGGCGCGCCGCATCTTCTGCTTCGGCGTCGGCGGCAGTTCGGCAAACGTCGCACGCGAAGCGGAAAACCGGCTCTTTCGCCTGGACCTGGCAGTTTCGGCGACCGCCGACCCCTACAAGCAACGCATTATCGCCTCGACCGTAGAAGCCGACGACGTGCTTTTCATCTTCTCGGTCACCGGCAAGCCGCTCTCGCTGATCGACAGCGCCAAACTCGCCACCTCACTCAATGCCAAGGTGGTCACCGTCACCCATCCCGGCAGCCCCCTGGCCAGCCACGCCACCGTCAACGTGCCCCTCGTCGCCTTCGACGAGGAGAAATTCTTCTACATGCCGAACCGTGGACGCTACGGGCAATTGTTCGTGCTCGACTGCATCTCGACGCTGATCGGTGCACGCCGCCGCAGCACGGTCGGCAAGAAGCTGTGGCGGGCGCGTTCAACGCTCGTCGCACTGCACGGCAGCACCGACAACCAGCCCATCGGCGACTAATCGGTCGGCCCGCACCGCAATTCCGGACACCGCAGCGAGAGCCGCAGCATCTCGGCGTGAGATAGTTTTATTCAGCAAAGACAAATAGATAACGAGCTTTCCGCATCCCACGGATGGCGGACGCTCCCGCGCTTTGCACAGGGTGTGAAATTTTACTCCGCATGCGTTGACATGTGAGTAATAAAACTACATCCTTCGATGAAACAACACCTCAGCCCATCCGAAAGCCGACCATGCCGATAGCCGACAAAACCATTGTTTCCTTCCGCTTCGACGAGGTCATCGTGCCGGCGCACAAGGGTGTCATCAACTCGGACAGCCTGGCAAAACCGCTTCACATGCTGCCCGTCGGCGGCAAGGCGGCCTGGAGCATGCAGTTCGACGAACTGCCCAAGCTTGTCCTGCGCATGACGCTAGCCGACGGCACCGTCGGCCTTGGCGAGTTCTACCGCGACCACGAATGGCCGCGCATCGAGGCGATCTGCGCCAACCTGCTCGGCCAGTCGATCATGGACCTGCCGCTGCAGGACCTGCCGCTGCCGCTGTGCCGCGAATATGACGGCTTCGAATGCGCGATCTGGGACGCCTATGCCAAGTCGCTCGGCGTGCCGATGCACCGCCTGCTGGGCGGCGCCATCCGCGACCGCGTGCCTGTCAGCGCATGGTCGAGCCACCGCACGCAGGAAGAAGTCGGCCCCTGGGTCAAGCGCTACCACGAGCAGGGCTACAAGGTCATCAAGTTCAAGTGCGACCTCGAAGACGACGTCGCCGGCTGGTGCGCCGAGATCAAGCAGCACGCGCCGGGCATGAAGGTCATCTTCGATCCCAACCAGCGCTGGGAGAACGCCGGCAACGCCCGCCGCATCATCCGCGAGCTCGAAGCCGTCGGCAACGTGCTTCTGCTTGAGGACCCGCTGCCGCGCTGGATGCAGCTCGACTTCGCCGAACTGCGCCGCTTCTCCTCGATCCCGATCGTGCTGCACGTTTCATTGCCCTACGTCTTCCAGGGCCAGCGGCCGCACGACGCCATCAACGCCATCGCCCACAATGCCGTCGACGGCTTCAACTTCAACGGCGGCCTCGCCAAGTTCCAGGTGCTCGATCACATCGCCGCAACCGCCGGCCTCTATTGCTGGCACGGATCGGAAATCGATCTCGGCATCCTCGAGGCGATGTATGTCCACCAGTCGGCGGCGGCGAAGAGCTGTGTGTGGCCGGGCGACATCTTCGGCCGCATGATCCGTACGCATGACCTGCTGGAAACCCCGCTCGCCTTCGAGCCGCCCCATGTCGGCATTCCGGCCGACGGTCCGGGACTTGGCGTGAAGCTCGACGAGGCCGCCCTCGCCCGCTTCCGCACCTCCGAACGCACGATCGCCTGAGGGACAGCAGATGCGCTGGGAAAAGCTCACCACCAACGAGTTTGCCGGACTGGATCGCTCCATTCCGGTCATCATCAACGTCGCCGCCATCGAGCAGCACGGCCCGCATCTGGCGATCGACACCGACGTCGCCATCGGCGGCCACTTCCTCGACCGGCTCGAACAGCGCATGGGCGACAAGGTGCTCATCCTGCCGCAGGTCAAGGTGTGCTGCTCCGAGCACCACATGGACTTTGCCGGCACGCTGACCGTGCGCCACGAGACTTTCCTCGCTTATGTCGGCGACATCCTGGAAAGCGTCGTGCGCCATGGCTTCACCAATCTCGTCATCTTCAACAGCCATGGCGGCAACCAGGCCGTCGGGCAGGTGTTGCTCGAGAGCTTCGGTTCGAGCCATCGCGAGTGCACCATCGCCATGCTCACCTGGTGGCGGCTGGTGGCGCCCGAACTTGAAGCGATCCGCGAGAGCGGCTTTGCCGGCGTCAACCACGCCTGTGAATTCGAGACTTCACTGATGCTGCTCGCCGCCCCCGAAAACGTGCGGCGCGAGCTGATCGGCGACATGTCCTATGTCGAGACCTACGACTGGGCCAACGCCGACATGATCCGGGCAAGCCGTGGAGCGCTCTTCCGCACCATGCATCAGATGTCCGGCGGAACCGGCGTGGTCGGCGATCCGTCCACGGCGAGCGCCCGCAAGGGCGAACTGATCACCGACGCGGTCGTGACCGAACTGGAGCGCGTGGTGAGGTCGCTGACAAAGGCGAATTGAGAATTACCGGCAACTTTTAATTGGATATAGGGAGGGAACCATGCTGAAGAAATTGACTATCGCAGGGCTGGCAAGCGTAAGCATGCTTGTTGCGACACAAGGCTTTGCACAGGAACGCGGCGGCGTCGTCAACGTCGCGACGATCGGCGAACTCACCACGCTCGATCCGATGACCGCAACGGGCGACCTGCTCGGCATGGTCACCCAGCACTTCTTCGAGACGCTCTACACCTTCGACAAGGACTGGAACGTCGCGCCGCTGCTGGCCGAGGCGCTGCCCGAGGTGTCGGCCGACGGCAAGGTCCACACCATCAAGCTGCGCCAGGGCATCGTCTTCCACGACGGCTCGGCGATGACCGCCGAGGACGTGGTCGCATCGCTCAAGCGCTGGCTCGAGGTTGCCTCGCGCGGCAAGCTGGTCGCCGCCAATGTCGATAAGCTCGAAGCCGTCGACGACTACACCGTCCAGGTCACGCTCAAGCAGCCTTTCGCGCCGCTGACCGCACTGCTGGCCTTCAACAATTCGGCCGCCGTGGTGCTGCCGTCGGAGAAGATCGCCGAGACGCTCGCCGAATATGTCGGCACCGGTCCCTACATGATCAAGGAGCGCAAGGCCGACCAGTATCTCCAGCTCGTCCGCTTCGACGGCTACAAGGCCCGCGAAGGCGAGCCCGACGGCTTCGGCGGCGCCCGCAAGCAGTATCTCGACGAGATCCGCTTCGTGCCAGTGCCGGACGCCAATACCCGCGTCGAAGGTGCTATCGCCGGTCAATACGACTATGCCGACCTGTTGCCGGTCGAGGCGTTCGACCGCCTGAACGGTCAGCAGAAGACCGAGCCGCTGGTGCTCAAGTCCTTCGGCTGGCCGATGTTCATCATGAACAACAAGGAAGGCATGATGACCAAGCCCGGCCTGCGCAAGGCCGTGCAGGCAGCCCTCAACGCCGAGGACATGATGGCAGCCGCGTTCGGCAAGCCCGAGTTCTTCGCCCTTGACGGCGCGCTCTACCCCGACGGTTACCAGTGGCGTTCGGACGCCGGCATCGAAGGCTACAACCAGGCCGATCCCGAAAAGGCCAAGACGCTTGCCACCGAAGCCGGTTACGATGGCAAGCCGGTCCGCATCCTGACCAGCCGTCAGTATGAATTCCACTACAAGATGGCGCAGGTCGCGGCCGAATACCTCAAGGCCGCTGGCCTTGCGGTGCAGCTCGACGTCGTCGACTGGGCGACGCTGGTGCAACGCCGTGCCGAGCCGGCGCTGTGGGACATCTTCATCACCCACAGCCCGTTCCTGCCGGATCCGGCGCTGATCGCACCGCTGCCTTCGTCCTATCCGGGCTGGTGGGCCAGCGAGGCCAAGGACAAGCTCGTCGTCGCCCTCAACACCGAGATGGACCCGCAGAAGCGCGTCGCGATCTTCGCCGACATCCAGAAGCTCATCTATGAAGAGGCCCCCTTCTACAAGGTCGGCGACTTCAACGCGCTGTCGGCGAAGTCGCCGAAGCTCGCGGGCTTCACGCCGTCGGCCTGGCCGTACTTCTGGAACGCCTATATCGCCAAGTAACAAGAACAATCTCCGCCGGCGCGGCCAAGGTCGCGCCGGCGGGTCAATGGGAGCCGATCGATGACACGATACGTCCTGCAACGCCTGTTCGGCATGCTGACCGTGATGTTCACGGTCGTCACGATCGTCTTCGTCATCGTCCGCGTCGCGCCCGGCGATCCGGCTGCAGTCATGCTCGGCCCGGACGCAACGCCTGCCGATATCGAGGTGCTCAGGGTGCGCCTCGGCCTCGACCAGCCGCTGCCCATACAATATGTCTACTTCCTCGCCCAGCTCGCCCGCGGCGACCTCGGCCATTCGATCTTCCTCGACATGCCCGTCGCCAGCGCCCTGCTCGATCGCGCCGAGCCGACTTTCTTCCTCACCATCTTCGCGATCCTGATCGCCAGCGCCATAGCACTGCCCGTCGGCATCATGTCGGCCTACAAGCGCGGCAGCTTCTTCGACCAGGCGGTGACCACCCTCACCATGCTCGCCGCCAGCATCCCGAGCTTCTGGCTCGGCCTGATCCTGATCCAGGTCTTCGCCGTCCGCTTCGGCTGGTTCCCGGTCGCCGGCTATGGCGGCCCCGATGCCTCGTTCCTGACGCGCATGAGCCACCTCGTACTGCCGGCAGTCGCGCTCGGTGTCGTCTCGTCGGCGCTGATCACCCGCTTTACCCGCGCCTCGATGCTGGACGTTCTCAATGACGACTATGTCCGGACGGCCCGCTCCAAGGGCATGGGCGAATTCCGGGTGATCATGAAGCACGCCTTCAAGAACGCGCTGATCCCGGTGCTGACCGTCATCGGCCTGACCGCCGCCCTGCTGGTTTCCGGCGCCGTCGTCACCGAGACCGTGTTCAGCCTGCCTGGTGTCGGCAACCTGGTGGTGTCGGCCGTGCTGCGGCGCGACTATCCCGTCATCCAGGGCGCCCTGCTCGTCATCGCAGCGATCTACGTGCTGATCAATTTCGGCATCGACCTGCTCTACCTCATGATCGATCCCCGGGTACGTTACTGATGGCCGCCGCATCCGCCCCCAGCGTGGACACCCCACGCATCTCGACGCTCATCCTGCAGCGCAAGACGCTTGCGATCGGCCTCGCCATCATCGTGGCGATCACCCTGCTTGCCGTACTCGCACCGCTGATCGCGCCCTATTCGCCAAGCAAGCTGTCCATCGTCAACCGGCTCAAGCCGCCGAGCTCGACATGGTTCTTCGGCACCGACGAGTTCGGCCGCGATGTCTTCAGCCGCACCATCTATGCCGGGCAGTTGTCGCTGCTCGTCGGCGCGGCAGCCACTGCACTTGCCGCGACCGTCGGCATCACGCTCGGCCTGGTCGCCGGCTTCTTCCGCAAGGCGGACGGGATCGTCTCGCGTATCATCGATGCGATGATGGCCTTCCCCGACATCCTGCTGGCCATCGCCCTTGTCGCAGCACTCGGGCCATCGCTGGCAACCGTCATCATCGCGCTCGGCGTGGTCTATGCCCCGCGCCTGGCGCGCGTCGTACGGGCCTCGACGCTGGTGATCCGCGAACTCCCTTATGTCGAGGCCGCACGCGCCCTCGGTGTGCCGACATGGCGCATCATGACGCGACATGTCCTGCGCAACCTCGTCTCGCCGATCCTGGTGCAGGCGACCTTCATCTTCGCCTACGCGATGCTGGCCGAAGCCGGCCTGTCCTTCCTCGGCGTCGGCGTCAGCCCGGAAATCCCGACCTGGGGCACGATGATCGCGGCCGGCCGCCAATATGTCGGCCAGGCCGACTGGATGACGATCTTCCCCGGCTTCGCCATCATCCTCACCGTGCTTTCGCTTCAACTTGTCGGCGACGGCCTGCGCGACCTGCTCGATCCGCGCCTGCGCAAGGATCTCTGACATGGCCATGTCCACACCCAACGCAGACAATCATCCAGACGCGCTCGCCGACGACATCGTGCTGCGGGCCGAAGACCTGCGCACGCACTTCATCATGGGTACACGCACCGCCAAGTCGGTCGACGGCGTCACCCTCACCGTCCGTCGTGGCCAGACGCTCGCCGTCGTCGGCGAGTCCGGCTCGGGCAAGTCGGTGACCAGCCTGTCGATCATGCGCCTGCTGTCGCATCCCGGCCGCATCGTCGGCGGCCGCCTGCTCTACCGCATGCGCGACGGCGGCGTCGTCGATCTCGCCACGCTGAGCGACAAGCGGATGCGGGCGATCCGCGGCAAGGAGATCGCCATGATCTTCCAGGAGCCGATGACGAGCCTGAACCCGCTCTACACCGTTGGCGACCAGATCATGGAGATGATCCGCCTGCACGAGCCGATCAGCCGCCACGAGGCGCGCATTCGCGCCCGGCGGATGCTCGAACTTGTCGAGATCCCGGCGCCCGACAAGCGCCTCGACCAGTACCCGCACGAAATGTCCGGCGGCATGCGCCAGCGGGTGATGATCGCCCTGGCACTCGCCTGCAATCCTGCCCTGCTCATCGCCGACGAGCCGACCACCGCGCTCGACGTCACAATCCAGGCGCAGATCCTCGACCTGATGCGCCGGCTGCAGCGCGAGATCGGCATGAGCATCCTGTTCGTCACCCACAATCTCGGCGTCGTCGCCGAGATCGCCCATGAGGTGGCGGTCATGTATGCCGGCCGCGTCGTCGAGCAGGCGCCGGTGCACGACCTGTTCGCCAGGCCGCGCCATCCCTACACCAAGGGCCTGCTCGCCTGCATCCCCGACGCCAAGCGCGACCGCGCCGAGGACGGCACGCGCAAGATGCTCAACCCGATCCCCGGCAGCGTGCCGAGCGTACTGGCGCTGCCGGCCGGCTGCGCATACGCCCCGCGCTGCCCGCTTGCCGAGGCGCACTGCGAATCGGTCCCGCCGGACCTGCTCAACGCCTCGCCCGAACACCTGACCCGCTGCTGGAGGCACGAACTTCTGTGACCGACACGACGCACACGACGCAAGCGCCTGACGATGCCGACATCCTGCTGTCGGTGCGCGGGCTCAGCAAGCAGTTCTTGACCGGCAGCGGCCCGGTGAAGGCGGTCGAAGACATCTCCTTCGATGTCCGGCGCGGCCAGATCGTCGGCATCGTCGGCGAATCCGGCTCGGGCAAGACCACTGCCGGGCGCTGCCTGCTGCGGCTGGTCGAGCCCTCGTCGGGCAAAGCCATCTTCGACGGCGTCGACCTTTTCAGCCTGCCAGAGAAGGCCCTGCGCGCCTACCGGCGCCGCCTTCAGATCATCTTCCAGGACCCCTATTCGAGCCTCAACCCGCGCATGCGGGTCCGCGACATCATCGGCGAGGCGATCGACACCCACGGCCTCGCCAAGGGGGCTGCCCGCCAGGCCCGGATCGAGGAGCTTCTGACGCGCGTCGGCCTGTCCCCAGAGCATGCAAGCCGCTATCCCAACGAGTTTTCCGGCGGCCAGCGCCAGCGCGTCGGTATTGCCCGCGCGCTCGCGGTCGAGCCGGAACTGATCATCGCCGACGAGCCGGTGTCGGCGCTCGACGTTTCGGTGCAGGCGCAGGTGCTGAACCTGATCCAGGAGCTGCAGCGCGAACTCGGCCTGACCATGATCTTCATCTCCCACGACCTGACGGTGGTGGAGTATCTCTGCGACGAGATCGTCGTGCTCTATCTCGGCCGCATCATGGAACAGGGGCCGGCGCGCTCCGTCTATGCCAAACCCAGACATCCCTATACGCGGGCGCTGCTGGCAACCGCACCGGTGCCCGATCCCAACGTCAGGCGCGAGCGGGTCATCCTGCAGGGCGACATCCCAAGTCCGCTCGACCCGCCATCCGGCTGCGTCTTCCGCACGCGCTGCCCGCATGCGATAGCAGCCTGCGCCGAAACCGTCCCGACACGCGAGACGGTCGGCCCCGGCCACAGCGTCGCCTGCATCCGCCAGGCGGAACTTGCAGAAACATACCAGGACTGATCGATGACCCCTTATGACAGGCTTGCCGCGCTCGGCCTCACCCTGCCGCCGCCGCCCTCGCCCATTGCCACTTATGTCCCGTTCGTCCGCGAGGGCGACATTCTCTACCTCTCCGGTCAAGGGCCGAAGCTCGCCGACGGCACCTTGCGGACGGGCAAGGTCGGCGCCGAGATCGGCATCGAACAGGCCTATGACGATGCCCGCCTGACAGGCCTCAACCTGCTCTCCATCCTCCACGCGGCAACAGGCGACCTGTCCAGGGTTCGCCGGGTCATCAAGCTGCTCGGCATGGTCAACGCGACGCCGGACTTCGCTGCGCACCCCAAGGTCATCAACGGCTGTTCGGATCTGCTGCTCGAGGTGTTCGGCGAGCGTGGCCGCCATGCCCGCTCCGCCGTCGGGTTTGGCTCGTTGCCCGACAACATCACCGTCGAGATCGAGGCCATCGTCGCCATCGAAGCGTAGCCCCGCGGCGTGTGTTTTCGGTGATGATGCGGCGGACGTCGATGAAGGCGCCATCAGTGCGACACTGATGGCGCAGCGCCGGCATTGGCCTACGACTTCGACTCGGCGCGCGCCTGCCAGGCTTGATAGAGATTGCGCCCGTCCTCGGCCTTCGGAGGACAGTGCCTGATCCCGGATTGCTGGTCGAGCGGCTTCGACAGCTCGGCAGCATATGCGGCGGTCGACAGGCCGAAGGCTTCGGCGTCTTCATTCGAATAGGCGAACGCGATGTCCTTGATGCCGGACATGCGCATCGCGGCTAGGCACATTGGACAGGGTTGCCCGCTTGCATAGACGGACAAGCCGTCGAGCCGTGGCGATCCAAGTGCCTTGCCCGCGGCGCGCAGGGCCAGAAGCTCGGCATGCGCCGTCGGGTCGTTGTCGGCCAGCATGCGGTTCACCGCGCGGGCGACGATTGCGCCGTCCTTGACGACGACAGCGCCAAACGGCCGCCCGCCCTGCTCGACATTGTCGAATGCCAGGGCGATCGCCTCGCCAAGGAAGCTGTCGATTTCGCTCACTTGGCGCCGGCCTTTTCAAGCAGTCCAACCATGGCGTCATAACCGCTGGAGCGCGCATGGCTGAGCGGCGTCACACCGTCCTTGTCGGCGAGGTTGACGTCGGCACCGGCGTCGACCAGCAGCTTGACGATGTCGACATGGCGTTGCCCGCCGTCGCCAAGGATGATGGCTTCCAGCAGCGCGGTCCAGCCGAGATTGTTGACGTGGTCGACGTCGGTGCCCGCCTCGATCAGCGTGCGCACCGTATCGACATGTCCCCGTTCGGAGGCTGGAATGATCGCCGTTCCGCCATAGCGGTTGGTGCTCTTGAGGTCGGCCCCATGCTGCAGCGTCAGCTTCAGGATCTCGATATGTCCGCGCGCGCCCGCATAGAGGTAGGGGCTGTCATTGATGTTGTCCTTGAGGTTGACGTCGGCGCCGGCCTCGATCAGCGCCTTGGCGGCGTTCACCTTGTTGCCATGCGTCGCGACCAGCAGCGCGCTGCGCCCATCCTTGTCGCGGGTGTCGATCTCGGCACCGTTCGACAGAAGCTGCCCGATGGCCGCAACATCGTCGCTGGCCGCCGCCGCATGCAATTGAAACTCGGTCATGTTCTCTCCTGAAGCAGACGAGGGAATGGAATTGAACAACATGAACAACAGGGCGAGCAGGCTATACGCTGCACTCCAACCCGCGCGAAATCTTAAGTCCGCCATGCGACTTCCTTCTTCTTCCATTTGCGCTGCAGACTATCGCTGCATTCTTTTTGACCCCGCAAACGAGCCGCCAATGGCGGCCTCCGACCTTGCAGTCATGATCTTGTCTATATGGCGCAGCCACCAGCATTCTGAAATTAAATGTTTGGATAATTTGCAGTGATTTGCTGAATGCGCACCCTTTCAGGAGAATGCTCGATCCTGCAGTGTCTTGAGCGGTTCGAGACCCATGGCGGGCCGGTAGCGCAGCCGCACGAAGCTGGCGCCGCTGCCCAACAATGCAAATGCTGCGCCCAGCCACAGGGCGATGACCGCTCCGTGTGCGCCGAACAGATTGAAGAGTGCGGCCACGATTGCGACACCGCAGGCCTGGCCCAGATTGCCGATGACGCTGGACATGCCGCCAGCGCCGCCGCTGCGTTCGGGTGGCACGGACGTGATCATGGTGCGCATGTTGGGCGATTGGAAAAAGCCGAAGCCTGCGCCACAGACAGCCATGCGCCAGGCGACATCCAGTGCATCCGGCTCGGGCGGCATCGCTGCCAGCAGGAGCATGCCCAGGCTCAGCACGGCGAGGCCGACGCCGCCCAGCAAGCCGGCGGGAATGCGGTCGGACAAGCGGCCGGCCAGCGGGGCCGAAAATGCAAGCAAGGCGGGCCATGGCGTGATCAGGAAGCCTGTCTCGACCTGCGTATAGCCGAGCAGTTGGAAGAGGAACGGTAAGGATACGAACGCCAGCGCCTGGGTGATCATGGTGAAGAAGGAGGCGACGGACGACAGGGCGAAGATCGGTTTTCGCAGCAGGTCGATGGCCAGGATCGGTGCCGGGCGGTTGGCCTGACGTTTCAAGAGAACCGCGAGGCTGGTAATGGCGATCGTGGCGTTGGTCGCCACAGTTCCCCACGACGCCCCCTGTGCGGCCGTGTTCAGCGCAAACACCGTCGTCGCCAGGAACAGCGCGCACAAGGCTGCCGCCCAGCCGTCGAAACGCCGGGCGCTGCGGATCGTCGGCGGCAGCGCATACAACCCCATCACGATGCCGATCAGGCCAAGCGGCACCTTCATCAGGAACAGCCAGTGCCAACTGGTCAGGCTGAGAACGGCAGAGGCGACCGACGGCCCTGCCGCGAACGAAAGCCCCACCACCAGGGCATTCAGGCCCATGCCGCGCCCCAGCAGGGCGTGCGGATAGATGAAGCGCATCATCGCCACCCCGGTACCCAGGATGCCGGCAGCACTCACGCCCTGGACGACGCGCCCCGCCACCAGCCATTCGAGCGAGGGCGCAAGGCCGCAGACCAGCGAGGCCAGCGTGAACAGCACCAGCCCCCCCATCGAGATGCGCCGGAGACCGACGATTTCGCCAAGTGCGGCGGCGGGCAGCAGCGAAGCGACCATCGCCAGTTGGTAGGCGCCGACGATCCAGATCGATTGGGCCTCGGTCGTGTTCAGGTCGCGAGCGATCGTCGGCAGGGCCGTATTGGCGATGGCCGTATCGAGGTTGGCCATGCATACGTTCAGCAGCACGGCGCAGGTTGCGATGGTGCGTTGCCGGCCGTGAAGGCCATCGCCGGGGGCCGAAAGCTGCTTTTGCCTGAATGCCAGCACGGAAAAACCTGTAACGGCGCGGCCTCTTGGGCCACTGCGCGAAAGCGATGAGAGCAATGGAGCGAGCCGTGAAGGCTCGTCCTTGCCTAGCGCCTTGGTATTTCATGCGCAAATGGGATATATGAATGATAATCATGCACGATGATAATGAACTGATATGCTGGATCCTCGGCTGCTGCGCGCCTTTGTGACCATCGCCGACACGGGAAGCTTCACGCTTGCCGCCGACCGCCTGCACATGACGCAATCGACGATCAGCCAGCAACTGGCCCGGCTCGAGGATGCTGTGGGCCGGGAGCTGATCGATCGGGCTGCGCGGCCGGTCAGGACCACAGCATCCGGCGAACGCCTGATCGGGCACGCGCGGCGCATCCTGTTGCTCCAGGGTGAAGCCGAACTCCTGCTTGCAGACACGGCCGGAACCGCATCGATCCGCATCGGCTTGCCCGACGACATAGCGACCGGCACCATGACGAACGCATTCGCGGAATTTGCAAAAAGGCACCGCGAAGTACGCCTCGATGTCACCGCGGGCCTCAGCCTCGACCTGACGAAGCGCTATCGCGGCGGAGAATTCGACATCGTCGTGGTCAAGGAAGCTACGCCAAGCGCCGATCATCGCGCCGCATTCCCAGAGGCCATCGCCTGGTTCGAAAGCGCCGATGCAAGTCCCAATTGGCCCGAACCCTTGCCGCTCGTCACCTTTCCGCCGGGCGGGCTGTATCGCGATGCGATGTTCGAGCGGATCGACCGCGAACGCCTGCGCTGGTACGTCGCGTTCACGAGCAGCAGCCTGAGCAGCGTCCTGTCAGCCGTGGAGGCCGGTCTCGGCCTCTCCTTGCTTCCGGTCGGCACCACGACCGGCCGCCGGGTCCGCCAGTCCGCCGCTTTCGGCTCCGAACCGTCGATGGTCGTGTCGCTCTATTCCTGGGAGGGAGGCGGCATCGTGGCGGAACTTGCCCGGGACATGACCGCCATCTTGCACAGGCGCTTTGCCGCTCGTTGAACGGCTTCGCTATGCCGTGACAGCGCCCGGGCATCCACAATTGCTGAGGCCGGGTACGCCGGTTTACGGCCTGCGAAACCTGTCCTCGACATCGCCAATCTAGATCGGCATGCGGCCACGCTTTGGCGTGATCATCCACGGCTCGACAGACACCGGGCCGGCCTCGCGAATGCGCACTGAACGGGCAAAACCGGCAAACGCGTTGCGCGCGCCGTCAACGGTCAGCCGGCCCTCGCGCGCTGCTTGGCATGCGCGGACGGCTGTGTTGTGGATCGGGCCGCGCCGGTTTTCCGGCCACTTCGTCAGGAATTCGAGCGCATCGGTGATACAGGCGATTTCGCGGATGGTTTGATCCTCGTTCTTGACGAAGATCGGGCGGGAAAAGGCTTTTGCGGTCATCACTTCCTCCTCGGTCCTCGACCGTCTTCTCGAGCAAGCGGACATTGCCGCGATGGCCGCGACAAGCTGACAAAGAAATGGCGACGGCAGCCTTTCCCGTCAAGAATGGAGGCAGGCCCAATTCAGCCCTTCGGCGGTTCGTCGGCCAGTATTCCTGCCTCAGTGCAAAACGTCTCGAACGCGTCTCTTGCTTCCTCGACCGGGATGGAGCCGTTGATGGCGGCCTGCATGGCGTTCTCGGCCAGGTAGAAGAACGGATTGCGCTTGTCGTGCGGCCACGCCTCGAGAAATTCGGCCGCATCGGGGACCGAGACAACCTCGCGCAGCGAGAAGTCTCCCTTCTTGATCCAGACATTCGGCATGAAATCCATGAACCTCAACGCGGCTGTGGCAGGACGGTTGCATGGCAGGCCTCTTGCTACAGTCCAGATCGCCGCAAAGACCGGTCCCGTCAGCCGCCAGGTCGTCAACGGTTGACGATGTCGCCGAGGAACGCCTTGGCGCGATCGGTGCACGGGCAATCGAAGAATTCGTCAGGCGCACCGGTCTCGACGATGCTTCCCTTGTCCATGAAGATCACGCGCCCGGCGACCCGACGGGCAAACCCCATCTCGTGCGTCACGACCACCATGGTGGTGCCGGACCTGGCGAGGTCGATCATCACGTCCAGCACCTCTTTCACGGATTCCGGGTCGAGCGCCGATGTCGGTTCGTCGAACAGCAGGACATGGGGCTGCATGGCGAGAGCGCGGGCGATGGCGACGCGTTGTTGCTGGCCTCCGGAAAGGGCGGAAGAAAGCTTGCCGGCATGCTCGGCAACGCCAACGCGTTCGAGAAGATGCATGGCATGATCTTCAGATTCCCCACGCCTCCTGCCGCGAACGATCCGGGGCGCCAGCGTGACATTGTCCAGCACCGTCAGATGCGGAAACAGATTGAAATGCTGGAACACCATGCCGACGTCGCGGCGCAGACGGCGCAATTCACGGGCCTTGTAGCCGACAGCGACGCCGCCGATCGCGACCTCGCCTTGCTGCCATTCCTCAAGCCCGTTGAGACACCTGAGCAGCGTCGATTTTCCGGAGCCCGAGGGACCGCAGAGGACGGTGCAGGTGCCGCCTGCGATATCCAGGGAAATGTCGCGAAGAGCACGCCACGAACCGTACCATTTGGACAACGAACGCACCGCTATGGTGGCATTGACGCTCATTGCGGTTTCCTTTCGCCGCTTGGCGCGCGGGAGTGGGCGCGCTCGGAATCACGTTCCAGCCGGGCGCTTACCTGCGACAGCCCAAAACACAGCGACCAGAACACGAGGCCGACAAACACGTAGCCTTCGGTGGCGAGACCCAGCCAGTTCGGATCCGACAGGGCCGCCGTGACGATGTTGAGCAGGTCGAACAGACCCACGACCATGACATAGGTCGTGTCCTTGAGAAGCGAGATTGCCGAATTGACGATGCCAGGCAGCACAGCGCGCAGGGCCTGGGGCATGATGATGTAGCCCTGGGTCGCCCAGAAGCCGAAGCCGAGCGCGTTTGCCGCTTCGCTCTGGCCGCGCCCGACGGCCTGCAGGCCGCCCCGCGCGACTTCGGCGAGATAGGCGGCGGAATAGAGCGTGATGCCGGTCATGGCGAGCGTCAGGCGCGGAAACTCGACGCCCGGTGGCAGAAACAGCGGCAGCATGATCACCGACATGAACAGGATGGCGATGAGCGGCATGCCGCGCCAGAACTCGATGAAGCCGGTGGCGAGCAGGCGCACCGCGGGAAGTTGCGAGGTTCGTCCCAGCGCCAAAAGTATCGCGATCGGGAACGAGAACACGAAGGCGCCGATGCCGACCACCATCGTCAGCAGCAGGCCGCCCCATTTGTCCGAGGCAACCGGCTGGAGACCCGGCACGCCACCGGAAAGCATCACGAAGGCAGCGACCGGATAGAGGCAGAATCCCCCGATCAGGACCTTGCGCCGACCCTTGAAGTCGGGCGCCATCGCAAGTGCCAGCAGCAGCGGCGGGGCAAGCAGCACGATCCAGGCCCGCCAGCGTTCTGCCTCGGGATAGAAGCCGAAGGCGAACTGCGGAAGCCGGTTGACGATGAAGGCCCAGCAAGCGCCGTCCGGGCTGCATTCGGCCCGGCTTGAGGCGACCCACGTGGCCTCGACGAAGGCCCAGTCGACGATCCGCCCGCCCAGCGTCCAGGCGAGGTAGGCCAGGCCGAGACTGACCGCCGTGCCGAAGGGATTGGCAACGACGACCGCAAGCAGTCGACGTGCGGCCGTCACCGGCGATTGCGAAACCGGGGAGCGAACAAGCGAAGACGTGGCCATTGATCAGCGCTCCACCAGCTTGACGCGACGTGCATAGGCGCTCGTCGCCAGCGCGACGGAGGCGCTGAGAGTGAGATAGACGAAAGCTGTGATGAGGACGATCTCAACGGCCCGGCCGGTCTGGTTGAGCGACGTGCCGAGGAAGACGTTCACCAGATCAGGGAAACCCACCACGGTGGCAAGCGCCGACGCCTTGATGAGGTGGGTATACTGGTTGGCCAGCGGCGGTATCATGACCCGCAGCGCCTGGGGGACAATGACCAGCCGCAGGATCAGCTTCGACGACAGGCCAAGTGCCAGTGCCGCCTCCTTCTGTCCCCGTCCGACCGACTGCACGCCCGCCCGGACGATCTCGGCGATGAAGGCGGCGTTGTAGATGATAAGCGCTGCAACCAGTGATACGAACTCCGGCATCAACTTGAGCCCGCCGCGGTAGTCGAAGCCGGCGAGCATGGGGATCTGCCAATCGAGGGTAGAGATCGCGGCGGCATTGCCGACAAGGCCGCCGGCGACGAGCGCCAGACCGAAGCGCGGCGGGGTCTCGCCGCGCGCCCGGGCGCGCCGCCGGACCACGCATCCCACGACGATCGCAGCCAGGCCCGCCATGACGGCCGCCGTCAGGATCGCGGCGGCACCGCCGGCGACCGGCGCCGGCAGGTAGAGACCGCGGTTGCTGAGGAAGGCGACGTCGCCAAATCCGATCGCCTCCCGCACGGTTGGCAGCGAACGCAGGATTACCGTCTGCCAAAGCAGCAGATGCAGCAGAAGAGGCAGGTTCCGCACGACCTCGACATAGCCCCTGGCGACAAGGCGCACGGGGGTGCTGGGGGAGACCCTCGCAAGCCCGATGATGAATCCCAGGATGGTGGTGGCGACGATGGAGATCGCCGCGACCAGCAGGGAGTTCAGCAGACCGGCGAGGAACACCCGGCCGTAGGTGGAAGTCGGCTCGACCGCAATCAGGCTGAACGCCATCTTGAAGCCGGCTTCCTGCCAGAGGAAATCGAAGCCCGAGGCCAGGCCGCGGGCTTGAAGGTTGGCAACGGTGTTGCGGACCAAGAGGACCGCCAGGGTGGCGACGAGCAACAGCACCGCCGCCTGCTGCAGGATCGCCTTGCGTCGCGCCCACCGCTGCCTCGGGCCGAGTTGGGGACGCGCATCGGCATCGCTGCCGTCCGCGCCGCTCCACAGGCCTGAAGCCATGTCCTGGTCCGAGGCAGCCATGGGTGACCTCAGCGCACTGGGGGAGCGTAAAGGAGACCCCCGTTGGACCACAATTCGTTCTGGCCGCGCGCCAGCTTGACGGGGCTGCCATTGCCGAGGTTTCGGTCGAAGATCTCGCCGTAGTTGCCGACGGACGAGATCACCTTCACCACCCAGTCGTTGGCCAGGCCGAGCTTGGCACCGAAATCGCCGGTCTTGCCGAGCATGCGCTGTATCTCGGGGTTCTCGGATGAAGCGGCCATCTCCGCTACGTTGGCTGACGTGATGCCCTTTTCCTCGGCGGCGATCAGGGTGAACAGGGTCCAACTGGCAATGTCGCGGAATGCCGGGTCGTCCTGCTGGACGATTGGGCCCAGCGGCTCCTTGGAGATGATCTCTTCCAGGATCACATAGTCGTCGGGAGCGCCAAGTCCGAGGCGGCTTGCGGCCAGTCCACCACGCTCGTTGGTGTAGGCGTCGCAGCGCCCGGCCTCGAGATTGGCGAGGTTCTGCTCGCGGCTGTTGGCAACGATCGGCGTGTATTCGAGGCCGTTCGACCTGAAATAATCGGACAGGTTGAGCTCTGACGTGGTGCCGGCAGAGACGCAGACCGAGGCGCCGCCGAGTTCTGCGAGCTTGCTGACGCCGAGGCTCTTTTTCACCAGGAAACCCTGGCCGTCATACATATAGACGCCGGCATAGTCGAACTTCATTTCCGTGTCGCGCGAGTAGGTCCAGGCCGCCGCGCGTGCCAGCATGTCGACGCTGCCCGATTGCAGGGCGGCGAACGCGTTCTTGAATTCCAGCGGTGCGAACTTGACCTTGGTGGCATCGCCGAACATCGCCGCAGCGACCGCGCGGCAATAGTCGATCTCAAGGCCGGCCCACTTGCCCGACGCGTCGAGCGTGCTCAGCCCGATGGTCGTGCCGGTGCTGGTGCCGCAAACGAGTTCACCGCGCGACTTGATCGCATTGACCCTGTCGCCTTCGCCGGCGAGAGCCGGCGTGGCCAGGATGCCCAGTCCGACGAGTCCCCAAAACGCATGTCTTTTCATGACAGTTCTCCTCCTCCCAGTGATCTTATTTTCGCGTCTGTTTCCCGGAGCGCAGCGCGCCCAGAGCCTTGGTCATTCGGCTGCCGCCTCCCGGTGGAAGCCGTAGCGGTCGAGCCCGAGTTCGATGTCCTCCAACAGGTCGTCGGGATGCTCGAGGCCGATGCTGAAGCGAACGAGCGGCCCCTCTTCGCGCCAGGGTGATACTGTGCGGGCGCCTTCGAGTTGCACGGGCGCGACCAGGCTGTGGAGGCCGCCCCAACTCGCGCCGATACGGAACAGGCGCAATTGTTCGATGAAGGTCGACAGATGGCGATCGTCACGCGGCTGCAGAACCACGGAAAAGACGCCGCTCGCGCCTCGGAAGTCACGCTGCCAGATCGCATGCCCCGGATCGCCGGGCAGCGGTGGATAGAGCACGCGAGCAACGCTCGGATGTTCGGCAATACGCTCGGCGATCTTCAAGGCGGCAGTACTTTGGCGCTCCAGCCGGGCGGCTAGCGTGCCCAGGCCGCGCAGCGCCAGGAAGCAATCGTCGGGTGAAACGCCCAGCCCGAGGAAGCGGCTGGCGTCCTTGATGCGCCGGTACAACTCCTCCGAGGCGACCGTGGCGCTGCCCAGCAGCAGGTCCGAGTGGCCGCCGATATGTTTCGACAGTGCCTGCACCGCAATGTCGGCGCCATGGTGCAGCGCCTTGAAACCCAGCGGCGAGGCCCAGGTGCCGTCGGCGGCGACAAGCGCGCCGTGGGCATGGGCGGCCTTGGCTATCGCCGGGAGATCCTGGACCTCCATCGTAAACGAGGCCGGCAATTCCACCCACACCAGCTTGGTGTTCGGGCGCATCAGGGCGGTGATGCCGGCGCCGATCAGCGGATCATAGAACGTTGCGTCGACCCCGAGACCCGACATGAACTTTTCGGCTGACGAACGCGACGGTCCATAGACGGCGTCCGGCAAGAGAACATGATCGCCGGCGCGAAGCAGCGCCAGATTGGTGACCATGATCGCCGCCATGCCCGACGGCACGATGAGGCTGCGGGCGCCGCCTTCGAGCGCGGCGATCTGGGTCGCCAGGTTTCTGGAGGCCGGGTGGCCATAAAGCCCATAGGAATAGCCGTCGTAGAACTGCGTGTGGCGGGCGAGGAAACTCTCAACCGTCGGGAACACGATGGTCGAGCCGCGGTGGACCGCTGGCGTCAACGCGTTGAAGGGCTGTTCGTCGACAGCGGTGTGAAGGAGACGGGTTTCGTCGCGCATTTTGGCCTCTTGCCGGAGTTCATTCCATGGGCCCGCTGCTGCGCTTGCACATCTCGCAGGGTAGCCGAAAACGTTCGCCGCACGCCTGTGGCGCGCGGACGTCCCCGTGTGTCAGTGGTCGGGTGCCGGGCAGCCCGGCACCGAATAGATCAGTGAGCGAGGCGCTCGGGCTGGTAGCCGGCTGTCTGGATGGCCTTTTCGGCAATCGCTGCATCGCCGGCGACTGTCACCTGCTTGCTTGCAAGATCGATCGAAAACGCAGCACCCGGCAAGGTGTGCTCGAGCGCCTTCTTGATCATGCCGGCGCAATGACCGCAGGTCATGTCGTCGACCTTGAAGGTCACGCCTTTGACCGAAGCGTCCGCCGCGACGTCGTCGTGATGCTGATGATTAGAGCACATGTAATTCTCCCCCCGAGTTACTCTCTCCGTGAATTGGACCTTGCACCCTTCCAGCACTGGAAGGTCAAGCGGCGTTTTCGATGAAAAGATCAGGGGCCTGCAGGACGTCAATTGACTGCGTCAACCTGGCCCTGGGAGGACGACAAGACCCTTTCGTACCCCTGTTGCTTCAGCCCGCCCTCGGGCTATTTCCCAATTTTCGCTCGGAGGCTACTGGCGGCAATGCCAAGTGCGACCAGTCAAATCCCTCGACCTAATTCCAATCTTGTTATGTACATTTATACATTTAAGAATATCCTCAATGTATAAAAGCACAATGGACAGCATATGACGAGAGTGACTACGCTGTTTGTTATCCAACGAGGTAACAAACGTGCTTCAATCCCGTCCAGAACCTGCCAGACAAGACAGTTCGCTTTCGACTATCCAGTCGGGCATCCTGTCGGATGACGATTGCATATCTCTCCTGCAGTGGATGTTGCAGCACAACACGACGGCATTGCAGGGCCGTGAACAAGGCTTTGTGGCCGAGTTGGACAGCTATCTTGCCGAGCGTGGCGTCGCATCGACAACGATCCAGGGGGATGACGGACGCGCCAATCTGGTCACGAGCCTCGACAGCGGCCGTGCGGGCCCGCACCTGGTCTTTTGCGGGCATTGCGACACCGTGCCCCTCGGCGACCGCGAATGGAAAAAGTCGCCATTCGGAGGGACGGTCGCGGGTGGCCGCATCTATGGGCGCGGCAGCGCGGACATGAAGGGCGGCCTTGCCGCCCTCATCGCCAGCTTCCTCGACCTGCACGCCCGTGATGACTGGTCGGGCCGGCTTTCGCTGGCCGTGACCTATGGCGAGGAAACCGGCTCCGAAGGCGCGAGGCTGATGGCCAGCGACGGCAGCCTCGCCCCGTTCGACGCCATGATCATTGCCGAACCGACCTCCAACCGGGCGGTGCGCAGCCACAAGGGCGCGCTGTGGCTGAGCTTCACGGCAACCGGGCGCACGAGCCACGGCTCGATGCCGCAGATGGGTCTCAATGCGCTGGAAATGGTGGTCCGGTTTCGCCAAAGGCTGCTCGAACTCGACGCTCTCGCCGCATCCGACCCGCTTCTGGGCCGGCCGACCATCTGCCTCACCCGCCTGCAGGGCGGCACGCAGGTCAACGTCATCCCCGACCGCGCGGTCGCCGAATTCGACATGCGCACCCTTCCGGGGCAGAGCCACGACGACATCCTCGCGGCGATACGAACGATCGCGCGTGAAATCGAAACCGAATACGAGGGCGGAAGGATCGTCGTCGAGACGATCAACTCCCTGCCGGCGCTCGACACTCCAGCCGGCAGTGCGATCGTTCGCACGGCTCTGGACATCAGGCATGAACTGGGCGCGCCTGCCGGCGAAGCTGGTGGCGCCAGCTACTTCACCGACGGCTCGGTTCTGCAATCTCTCGGCGCCGACATCCTGATACTGGGCCCCGGCGACCCCGGAGAGGCGCACCAGACGGACGAGAGCCTCGACCTTTCGGATTTTCTGGCCTCCCGCCGCATCTACACGGGAATGGCCCGCCGCTTTCTGCGCTCGCCCGAATAACGGGGGAGACGTCCCGCGCCGATCCTGAGCGTCAGGGCCGGCGCCCAACATCCAAGTTCCCGCCAAGAGGGACCAACGATTTTTTCCAGGAGGAGTTTCAATGTCACTCGATCGTCGTCAATTCCTGCAGATTTCCGCTGCCACCGTCAGCGCCGGGGTGCTCAGCGGCATTCCCCTCATGGCCCAGGCGCAAGCCAAGGGCGGCGTGCTCAATGTGGTGGTCCAGCCCGAGCCGCCCGGCATCATGATCGGCATCTATCAGAACGTGCCCTCGCAGATGGTCGGCGGCAACATCTTCGAAGGTCTGCTGCGTTTCGACGCCGACCTGAAACCGCACCCGCTGCTGGCCGAAAGCTGGGAAGAAGCAGCCGATGGCATGTTCTATTCCTTCAAGCTGAAGGAAAATGTGCTGTGGCACGACGGCAAGCCCTTCACCTCGGAAGACGTGGTCTTCAGCGTCGACAAGATGCTGCGCGAGACCCATCCGCGCGTCCGTAATTTCCTCAAGGCAGTGGAGAGCATCACCGCAGACGGGCCCTACAAGGTGGACTTCAAGATGAAGACCCCCTTCGCGCCCTTCATCCAGTCCTTCGAGGTCGGCTCGATGCCGATGCTTCCGAAGCATCTTTACGAAGGCACGGACTACAACACCAATCCGGTCAACAACGCTCCCATCGGAACCGGTCCGCTCAAGTTCGGTGAATGGCAGAGGGGCTCGTACCTCAAGTTGGTCGCCAACGAGACCTATCACGAGGAAGGCGTGCCGACGATCGACGCGGTCTATTTCCACGTCATCCCCGATGGCGCCAGCCGCGCGACCGCCTATGAAACCGGCAAGGTCGACGTTCTGCCGGGCGGCGCTGTCGAATATTTCGACGTGCAGCGTCTCGCCGAATTGCCGAACTCGGAACTGACGACCAAGGGCTGGGAATTCCAGGGGTCGCAATGCTTCCTGTGGCTCAACAACGGGTCCAAGTGGATCCAGGACAAGCGCATCCGTCAGGCGATCATGTATGCGCTCGACCGCGAGAACATGCGCGACATCGCCTTCTTCGGCTATGCCAAGGTCGCGCCGAGCCCATGGAACAGCTCGACCAGGTTCTATTCGGAAAACATCAAGCAGTACCCGCGCGACGTCGAGAAGGCCAAGGCACTGCTCGCCGAAGCCGGATATGACGGCAGCCCGATCCGCCTGCTGCCCCTGCCCTATGGCGAAACCTGGCAGCGGCTTGCGGAAATCGCGCGAGAGAACCTCATCGAGGCCGGCATCCAGGTGGAGCTCACCGCCACCGACGTCGCTGGCTGGAACCAGCGCCTGGGCGAGAAGGACTACGACATCGCCTTCTCGTACATGTCGCAGTATGGCGACCCGGCGCTGGGTGTCGCACGTCTCTACACGACATCCAACATCATCGAGGGTTCGCCCTGGAACAACGTTTCGGCCTTCTCCAACCCTGAACTCGACAAGCTGTTCGACGCGGGTGCGATCGAGATCGATCCGGAAAAGCGTGCGAAAATCTATCAGGACGCCCAGGCGCTTATCGCCGAGGAAGTCCCCCTCGCCTGGCTGTTCGAGATGATCTGGCCGACGATCCACCGCTCGAACATCAAGAACCTGATCTCGTCGGCAGTCGGCCTCAACGATAGCCTCGGGCGCGCCCGGGTCGAATAGGACGCGCAAACAGCGTCAGTTGGCAGCCCGGCATTCCCGGGCTGCCATGAGGTTTTGTTCAGGGGCGAAGAGTGTGAACCGTCTGAAATTTCTGTTGGGGCGCATCGTGCAGGGCGTGGTTGCGCTCTTTGTCATTGCCACCCTGAATTTCCTGTTGATCCGCGCCGCGCCGGGCGATCCCGTCGCCGTGATGGCGGGCGAAGCGGGCGCGGTCGACAAGCGGTTCCTGGACGCATTGCGCATCCAGTACGGGCTCGACCAGCCGCTTCTCGTGCAGTGGTGGACCTACATCTCGCGCATTGGCACGCTCGACCTCGGCTTTTCCTACCGCCAGCAGGAAACGGTTGCGCAACTGATTGCCGACCGGCTGCCTGCAACGCTGTTGCTGACGGTCTGCGCCTTCGTGTTTTCGCTGGTTGTCGGGGTGGGGCTGGGCGTGCTCGCCAGCCGCCGACCCGGCGGCTGGGTGGACCGGGCGATCGGCTTTGCCGCGCTGATCTTCTACGCCGCGCCCATGTACTGGCTGGCATTGATGGCGGTTCTGGTCTTTTCGATTCAGCTCGGCTGGCTGCCCGCATTCGGCTACAGCTCCGTCGGCGCCAACCTTACCGGCATGGCCGCCGCACTGGATGTCGCCAAGCATCTCATCCTGCCGACGCTGGCCCTCTCCTTCTTCTACATCGCCGTCTACACCCGCATGACACGCGCCAACATGATGGCAATGGCGCAGATGGCCTTCGTCAAGACCGCACGCGCAAAAGGTGCCGGCGAAACGCGGATCCAGTTCCGCCACGTCTTGCGCAATGCCCTTTTGCCGGTGGTGACGCTTGCCGGGCTGCAGGCCGGCAACATGGTCGGTGGCGCGATCATGACCGAAACCGTCTTCGCCTGGCCCGGCATCGGCAGGCTCATGTTCGATGCACTGCTGCAACGCGACTACAACCTGCTGCTCGGCGCCTTCCTGGTCGCGGCGGCGCTGGCCATCGTCTTCAACATCATCACGGACCTCATCTACACCGTGATCGATCCGAGGATTGCACTGTGATCGCGAACTCCGTCCTTCGCCGCATGTTCACCCGCACGGAAGTGTGGATCGGCGTGATCGTTATCTTCGGCATCGTCGCAATATCGTTGCTGGCGCCGCTGCTGTTCCCGCGCGGGCCATGGGCAATGGGCGGACGCCCCTTTCTGCCCCCAATGTCGGACATGCGTTTTCCGCTGGGAACCGACACCACCGGCCGCGACATTCTCGCGGGCCTGGTGTGGGGCGGCCGGGTTTCGCTGCTGATCGGGCTGGTTTCGACGGTTGTTTCGGTGTTCATTGGTGTCGTCATAGGCGCAATCGCCGGCTATGGCGGCGGCCACGTCGACAGCGCGCTGATGCGCTTCACCGAGATATTCCAGGTCGTGCCAAGCTTCGCGCTGGCGCTGGTTCTTGTCGCTGTCCTGCAACCTTCCGTGGGCTCCATCGTCATGGCGATCGGCATCGTCTCCTGGCCGCCGGTCGCGCGCCTCGTGCGGGCGGAGTTCCTGTCGCTGCGCAGCCGCGATTTCGTGCTGGCGGCCAAGCTTCAGGGCCAAAGCGCGCTCGCCATCATGTTCCGGCAGATTCTGCCCAACGTGGCCTCTCCCATCATCGTCATGGGCTCTCTGATGGTGGCGACCGCCATCCTGCTGGAGTCGAGCCTCAGCTTCCTCGGCCTTGGCGATCCCAACCAGATGAGCTGGGGCTTCATGATCGGCGCCTCGCGCACGGTTCTGCGCCAGGCATGGTGGATGGCAACCTTCCCGGGGCTTGCCATCGCCATAACCGTGCTGGCGCTGAACGTATTAGGCGAAGCGCTCAATGACGCTCTCAACATCCATTCGCGCAACAGGTGATGGCCATGTCGACCGACGCCACTCCATTGCTCAGGGTCCAGGGGCTCGACATCTCGCTGCCCAAGGGCTCGGATCGCCAGCTCGCGGTCTCCGGCGCATCCTTCAACCTCATGCCGGGCCGCACGGTCTGCATCGTGGGTGAGTCCGGCTCCGGCAAATCCACCGTTGCCGATGCCATCATGGGTCTGCTGCCACGTCCGCATCTGGAGGCGAAAGCCGGATCGATCCATTTCGGCGAGCTCGATCTTCTCAAACTCGACGAGGCGGGAATGCGCGCCTTGCGCGGCCGCGAGATCGGCATGGTCTTCCAGGAGCCGATGGCCGCCTTGAACCCGCTGATGAAGATCGGGGCGCAGCTCGAAGAGGTGCTGGAAGTCCACTTGTCCCTGCCCGCCGTCGAACGTCGCCGCCGTGCCCTTGCCGCCTTGAGTGACGTCGGACTGCCGCGGGTGGAGGAGCTCTATGAGAGCTACCCTTTCCGTCTCTCGGGCGGGCAGCGCCAGCGCGTGGTGATCGCCTGCGCGATGATGCTCGAGCCGCGCCTGCTGATCTGCGACGAGCCGACCACCGCGCTGGATGTCACAACCCAGGCGCAGATCCTCAAGCTGATCGCTTCGCTGCGCGAGCGGCGTGGAACGGGCGTGCTCTTCATCACCCATGATTTCGGCGTGGTCTCCGAGATCGCCGACGACGTCATCGTCATGCGCAATGGCGTCATCGAGGAACAGGGTCCGGCGCGCGAGGTGCTGAGCAACCCCGCCTCCGCCTACACCCGCCAACTCATCGAGGCCATTCCCACCGGAACGGCGACGCCTCGCCCCGAGAATGCGGCCAGGCCGCTGCTTGAAGCCAAGGACCTCCAGCGGACCTACTTCCTGTCGTCGGGGCTGTTCAAGGCGCAACGCAAGCTGGAAGCCCTGAAGGGTGTCAGCTTCACGCTCGAACGGGGCTCGACACTCGGGATCGTCGGCGAATCCGGCTCCGGCAAATCCACGCTGGGACGATGCGTGGTCGGGCTGGAAGCCCCCGACGGCGGCAGCCTCGTCTTTGCCGACGAGGAGCTGAACCGGCACCGCGCGATGAAGGGCAAGCGTGGCGGACGTGTGCAGATGATCTTCCAGGACCCCTTCTCGTCGCTCAATCCGAAGATGAGCATCGGGCAGTCGATCGCCATCGGTCCCATGACGCAGGGCGTTGCACGCGACGCAGCCTGGCGCCGTGCCCGCGAACTGCTGGAACTGGTCGGCATCAAGCCAGATGCGGCCAACCGCTATCCGCATGAATTTTCCGGCGGACAACGCCAGCGCGTCGGCATCGCCAGGGCGCTGGCGATGGACCCGGTCCTCATCGTCGCGGACGAACCCGTGTCGGCGCTCGATGTGTCGGTTCAGGCGCAGGTGCTCGACCTGTTCGAGGAGCTTCAGAAGAAACTCGATTTCGCCATGCTCTTCATCACCCATGACCTCAGGGTCGCAGCGCGGATGTGCGATCGCATCGCGGTGATGCAGCACGGCCAGATCGTCGAGACCGGAACGGGATCGCAGGTACTGTCCTCCCCGCGTCACGACTACACCAAGCAGCTTCTGGCCGCGATCCCGACCCTTTTCAACGAAGCTTCAATGGAGATGTCCTGAGATGCCCGTAACGGCAATTCTTATACGTGCGCAGGATCATGTCGCGACGCTGACCGGGCCAGTCGCGGCCGGCGATGCCGTCTTGATCACCGGACAGGGGAAAACCCGCGAGATCATCGCGCGCAACGACATGCCGGCGGGCCACAAGCTCGCAATCCGGCCGATCCAGGAACACGAGCAAATCCTGAAATACGGCGAGGTCATCGGCGAAGCGACCGCGGACATAGCCGAGGGCGGTCATGTTCACACGCACAACTGCTGGGGCGTCAAGGCCCGGCGCCATTCATAGGCTGAAAGGAGCGCTGTCATGAAGTTCCAAGGCTATCGTCGGCCAGACGGCCGCATCGGCATCCGAAACCATGTGCTGGTCATCCCCACAGTGGCCTGCGTCAACCGTGTCGCGATGGACATTTCCAACCGCACCGGTGCCGCGACATTCATGCATCCCTATGGCTGCACCTTCGACGCGGAAGAGAACCGCACCACCGAAGAGGCCTTCATCGGCCATGGCGTGCACCCGAATGTCGGTGCGGTGCTGGTGGTGAGCCTCGGCTGCGAAACCGCATCCGGCTCGAAAGTGTTCGATGCCATCAAGGCATCGGGGCGACCGGTCGAGCGGCTGGTCGTCCAGAAAGCCGGCGGCTCGCGCACGACCTCGGACGCCGGGGTAGAGATCGTGGAACGCATGACGGCCGAGCTGGCGGTACAGCCGACGGACGAAGGCGATCTATCCGAACTCATCATTGCCCTCGAATGTGGCTCTTCGGATGCCTTCTCCGGGCTCACGGCCAACCCAGCCGTGGGCGAGGCCGCCGACATCATCGTCGACGCAGGCGGAACGGTCATCCTGTCGGAGCTCACCGAAATGGTCGGCGCCGAAAGCGTCCTTTATCGCCGCGGCAAGACGCCCGAGGTGCGCGACGAACTCATGCGCCGCATCAAGGCCTACGAGATCGAGCTGTCGATGAGCACCGAGGACGACAGCGGCGTGTTCATCTCGCCCGGAAACATCGAGGGAGGGCTGACGACGATCGAGGAAAAGTCGCTCGGCTGCATCTACAAGGCAGGCACGCGCCCGATCACCGAGGTCGTCGACTACGGCCAGCAACCTCACGAGAAGGGCGTCATCATCATGGACACGCCCGGCTATGACATATCGTCGGTGACCGGCAAGATCATCGGTGGCGCCCACATGGTGCTCTTCACCACTGGAAAGGGCACGCCTTCGGGTTCGGCCATCGCCCCCGTTCTGAAGGTAAGCTCCAACAACCGCGTCTTCCGCGAGATGCCCGACGACATCGACATCAGCGCAGGCGACATTCTGGAGGGCACGAAATCGCTGCGCCAGGTCGGGGAGGAACTGGTCGATCTCGTGATGCGCACCGCGCGCGGCGAAAAAGGCAAGGCCGAATATTTCCACATACAGGAGTTCGCCATCCCCAATGTCAGCGTGCTGCGCAAGGAAGTGATCCATGCGGAGATGGTCAAGCGCAACGACCTGAGTTTCATGCAATGAAGCTCGCTTACATGTACGCCACTCCGGAAGTGGCGCCGGCACGGGTCACCGCGATACAGGGCGACGCTTCGGCCTGTTTCGCCCGAATCCGCGAACTGGGTTATGACGGCGTCGAGCTCCTCGTGCGCGATCCCCGCGCCCTCGATCATGGCCTGATCGAGCGTCAGCTTGCAGATGCGGGCCTCGCCATGCCAGCCATCTGCACGGGTGAAGTCTACGGCGAGGACAAGCTCTCCCTTGCCGACCCCGATCCGGCACGCCGGGCCGAGACGCTGGAGCGAATGATCGCGGCCATGGACCTGGCGGCACGCTTCGGTGCCATGGTCAATGTCGGGCGCATGCGCGGTCGCTATCTCGACGGGATCGCGCGCGACCAGACCGAAGCGTGGGTCATCGAGGGGATGCAGGCGGCCGCGGACGCGCGCCCCGATACGTCCATCGTTCTGGAGCCCGTCAACCATCAATATGCAAACTTCCTGATGGGCACGGCCGAAGCCCTGCGTTTCGTGCGAGGCCTTGAGCGGGCGAACATCGGCCTGATGCTCGATCTGGCCCACATCACCATCCAAGGGGAAGTGCATCGCGACAGCCTTCGGAAGGCTGGCGACCTGTTCTGGCACTACCATGTCTGCGACAGCGACCGCCGGGCCGTCGGCCATGGCGACTGGGATATCGCCGCCGCCCTGAACGACCTCGACGCGATCGGCTACGACGGCTGGATCACCGCCGAGCATTTCCAGGTTCCCGACGCCGAAGCGGCGATGGCGCAGTCCATCCGCTGGCTGAATCGACATTACGACAAGCACTGACCCACACAGGACATAGTTATGAAGATCGTACGCTTTGCCCATAACAGCGCCGAGCATTGGGGCCTGCTCGACAACGATGGGGTGCGCACCCTGCCCGACGGTCCTTTCGGCGAGATTGTGCCGTCGGCGGATGCCCTGCCGCTTGCCGCGGTCAAGCTTCTTGCTCCGGTGAAGCCGGGCAAACTGGTCTGCGTCGGGCTCAACTACGTCCTGCACGCCCGTGAATCCGGCCTGCCGCTCCCCGACGAACCGATGCTGTTCATGTGCTCGCCGCAGGCGATCATCGGCCCCGGCGAGGCAATCGTTCTGGACAGTCACGAGCAGCGCGTCGAGTTCGAGGCCGAGCTTGCCATTGTCATCAAGAAACGCGCCCGCAACGTTCCGGCAGCCGAGGCTGCATCGGTCGTTTTGGGTTACACCTGCGCCAACGACGTTTCGAACCGCAACCTCCAGCTCAAGGACAAGCAATTCACGCGGGCCAAGTCGTTCGACACCTACAAGCCCATGGGACCATGGATCGAAACGGATCTGAACCCTGATGCCCAGAGCATCCGTCTCCTCCAGAACGGGGTAGTCCGGCAGGACTCGACCACGGCAGACATGATTTTCCCGACGTCCTTCATCATCGAGTTCGTCAGCTCGATCATGACGCTCGAGCCGGGCGACGTCATCATCACCGGAACCCCTTCGGGTGTGAGCCCGATGCAGTCTGGCGACCGGATCGAGGTCGAGATCTCGGGCATCGGGACGCTGGAAAACATCGTCCAATGAGCACAGCGCGGAGGGCTGGCAGGAACGTTTCTGCTTCAGCCCTCTGCGTTCGTCAGCATGGGAAGAAGCTGCAGTGCCGCGTAAAGGCGAAGCCGCGTATCGGTCCTGAAATCGGTCAGGCCGAGCACCGAGCGGCATCGCTCCAGCCTCTGGCGGACCGTGTTGACATGGAGGCCCAGAAGCTCGGCGGTGCGAGGCATGCTTTCATCCTCCCGCAGCCATACCTTCATCGTTTCCATGAGCGTCGCTCCCTGGTCGCCCATGGCCAGCAGCGGTTCGAGAAGTCGCAGGAAGCCAGGGCGGCTTTCCTCGATGACGGACGGATGCGCGAGCAGCCGCAGCAGCAGCATGTCCTCATGCCGGCTGATGCGATTGAAGCCGTTCAGCCTGATGCCGAAAGTCATTGCTTCCCTGGCCTCACGCCGCAGGATAGCTACCTCGGACAGGTCCGCCGGTCCGGACTGGCCAAGACCATAGAGAAGGCCATCGGCGTGTTCGAGTTGCCGCTCGAAAACCTGATGCAGTTCGCGCAGCACGGCTTCGCTGGAACGGGGATCGGCTCCTGGCACCGGCACGGCAATGACGTACTCGCTGCCATCCTCTTCCTCGAGCAACAACGCCTTGTGGCGCCGCGAAAACTGGCGCAGGCGCAGCCTGAACAGTGCGCCATCGAGCGTATCGGCATCAAAAATGCGGGCAACCACCGCATGCCATCCATTTGCCGGAGGCAGAGCCTTGGCAATGAGAACATTCCTGGCTTCGCGCGAAAGCATGGGATCAAGCAGATCGCCGAGCAGTTTTGCATTGCTCGCAAGATTGGCGCGCGTGCCAGCATTGGCGTCCACCAGCGTCAGCAGGAGGTGTACGGAGAGGCGCAAGCACTCGAGGTCGGGCTCGGAAGCGCTCAGTTCGCGCTCGATGACAGCCACCATGCCGCCGCCGTTCGCCCCCATTCCCGAACGCGCCACCACGACCTTCGTGCCAGCGACCGTCATGCGCAGAGGTACGTCGTCCGGCTGGGCGCCCGTCGCCGCACCCTCGATGAGGGCTTCCGCCAGCATTTCAGCCTCCGCCGCCGTGACCCCCCGACTTTCGATCTGCAAGCCCGCTTCATTTTCAAGGGCAAGGACCACCGGCAGATTGATGAAGCCGGCCACCAGTTCGAACAGCTCGCGCAGCGAGCCAATGCCCGTCCGATGCTGCGAAAAGGCGCGGTAGATGGCGCTGAGATAAGCCGCTTCCTTGCCCTGTTGCTGACCGCCATGGGAAAACACCCTGCCGATCAGATCGCTCCACGCCAGCGGCCCCGGCAGGGAAATGATCGGAAATCCAAGCTCCTCGGCGCGGCGGTACGCGTTGTCGGGAAATTCGCGCAGGTACCTCGTCAGCTTGACGCCAAGACCCGCGGCATTGCGCGCGGCGAGCTGTTCGATCAGGACAACCAGCGCATCCGGGCTTTGCTGGACCGGATAGGTGCTGGTCACGACGAATTCGTGCGGCTTTACCCAGTTCACCGCATCAGGAGCGTCGATGACGGTGACCGACCGGACATCGACGGCCAGAGAGCCTGTGCCGGCTATGACCGTGTGGCCGGAGAGGATTTCCCAATCCAGTATTTCGCGCAGGCTCAGCATGGAGCCTCGGCAGGGATTACTTCGGGCGTGCGCGCCATGGTGCAAATTTTTCTTTCAGCGGTCCAAAAATTCATTTCAGTAAGGGAGGAAACAACTCGATGCGCGCAACATGGCGGTGGTTCGGTCCACAGGATCCGATGACGATCGACTGGATACGCCAGTCGGGTGCGACCAGCATCGAAGCCAGCCTGTCCCACCTGCCCCCTGGATGCCTGTGGGAGGCAGATGCTATCGACGAGTTGAAGAGACTTGTCCAGACCGCTCCCACCGGGCAAACACCGCTGGAATGGGATACGCTCGGCGGCATCGCCATTCACGACGACATCAAGCTGGGCCGCCAGAGCAGCGCGAGGCTGACCGCAAATTTCCAGGAAACGGTGCGGCGGCTGGCGCAAGCGGGCGTACGCCGTATCAACTTTACCGTGATGCCGCTGCTCGATTGGGTTCGGACCGGGCTGGACACAAGGCTTGAAAGCGGCGCCGAGGCGTTGGGCTTCGATGCTGTCGATTTTGCGGTGTTCGACATCCATCTGCTGAAGCGGCCCGGCGCCGAGGAGGAGATCGATCCGGAACTCGCCGTGGCGGCCCGCCGGCGCCATCACGAAACACCAGCGCAACGGTGGCAGGAGTTGCTGACCATGCTTACGCGCGGCCTGCCAGGCGGTCCCGGGCAATATGGCAGCGGCGAGTTCCATTCATTGCTCGGTGCCTATCAAAAGGTGGGAACCGAAGCCTATCGGCAAAACCTGATCGAGTTCCTCGGCGAGGTGGCGCGCACGTGCGAGGCGGAGGGAGCGGTGTTTGCCATCCATCCCGACGATCCGCCGATTCCATTGTGCGGCCTGCCGCGCATCGCCAGCACCCTGGAAGATTTTGCGAGAATCTTCGATGGCGTGTCGTCGCCGCGCGCCGGCATGATCTTCTGCTCGGGTTCTCTCGCCAGCAGGCGCGACAATGTGCTGACGGATTTCATCGACAGGTTCGGTCAGCGCATCTTTTATGCCCATCCCCGGCGCATACGTTTCCGTGACGAATTCGGAAGCTTCACCGAGGCTGAGCATCTGGGCGGCACAGGCGCGTTCGACCTCCACGATGTTCTCACGCTTCTGATGGCGGAAGAGGCACGCAGGCGCAGGCAAGGCATTGCCGACTGGGAGATCCCCTACCGCGCAGACCACGCCTGTCGAATCCTCTACGATCAGGAAAGAGCGGACTTCGTACCGGGATACACGCCTATCGGACTGGTCAAGGCAATGGCAGAATTGCGTGGGATGATCCACGCGATCGGAAAGAGCTCCTGAAGAACGTCTTCAGGTTCGCTGGAATGTGGAAGCCGGAGTCTAAGGCGATCGGCTTCCGATGGCTCACTCGCCAGAGGTGCACCAGGGCCGAGAATTAGTCTCGGTTAACTGCGTTCCACAAAACCGGCATCAGGCCCAACAGCCTCCATCACCGCTTCGATCTCCGCCCCGAACTTCGTAAGCTAGAAGTTGTTGCGATCCGCCGTCAAAATGTCATTGCTGCGAGATCGTCCCTACCTTCGCCGATGTTTAGACATCAAGCACCAGCCGAGGCGACTTCGAGCCCGAGCAGCAGATTGCTATTCCCTCGTTCGCAGCCAATTCGGCATTGGTTTGGAAACTGTCCTTGTGGTCGGGCTCCCCTTCCAGCACCCGCGTGTAACAGGTGCCGCACACACCTGCCTCGCAAGACATTTCGATCTCGACGCCAGCCTCGCGCAGGGCCTCCGAAATGCGCTGGCCAACAGAGACCTGAACCTCAATGCCGCTACGCTGCGCCACGACTGTAAAGGCCTCAGAGACCAAAGGAGCGGCGGTAAAGCGCTCAAGATGGATCTGGTGCCCTTCCCATCCAGCGAACGCCGCCATCTTCACTACATGATCGATGAAACCTCCAGGACCGCAGACATAGAGATGCGAGCCCGGCTGCACTCCCTTGAGAGCATCCATGGCGGAGAACCGCTGCGCTTCGGGTCCCGTATCGATATGAAGGACCACCCGATCGCCGAATGGTCCGTCCAACAGTTCACGGGCAAAAGCGGTGCACGTTTCGCTCCGCACACAATAATGCATGGTGAAGGGTACGCGATCTTCGGCAAGCTTCTGTGCCATCGACATGATCGGCGTCACACCAACACCGCCAGCGAGCAACAGAACCTCGCTGGCATCCGGGTTGAGCGGAAAATGGTTTCGCGGTGGTGAGACCTCGATTTCCAGCCCCGGCAAGAAGGAACCGTGGATCGTTTCCGACCCCCCACGGGACTCGCGTTCGCGCAAGATTCCTATCCGGTACCGATGCCGCTCGGAAGGATTGTTCAGAAGCGAATATTGCCGCGTAGTTGTTGGGCTGATCCGCACGTCGACATGCGCGCCAGCCTCGAACGGCGCAAGATCGCCACCGCTTGCAGCCACCAGTTCCAGGGAGATGATCCGTTCCGATTCCTTGACCCGGCCGGCGATGCGGACGCGCTGCCATTCGGGATCGGCGCGCTGCATGATATTTTCCTCGATCATGCCAACTACCTCACACCGCAACTTCAGCCGGATAGATTGTCAGCGGCAGACGATCGTATCCGCGCAGTGTGTTGTTCATCGAGATCACTGGTTCGCCGACCTCAAACCTCGCGATGCGGTCGAGCATGGCGTTCAGCAGCGAGGTGATTTCCAGCTTGGCTAGGTGCATGCCAGCGCAAGTGTGAATGCCGAAGCCGAACGCCACATGGTCGCCGTTCTTGCGCGTGATGTCGAACCTGTCCGGATCCTGCCATTTCCGCTCGTCGCGGTTGGCCGAGGCATAAAGCACCAGAAGCCGTGCGCCTTCCGGAATGACGATTTCGTCGAACGTCGATTCGGCGCGAACATAGCGGCTAAACAGCCGGATTGGAGCCTCCATCCGCAGTGCCTCGTTAATGGCACCTGGCAGCAACGACCGATTGTTTCTAAGAAGCTGCCACTGATCCGGATTGTCGCCCAGGTGGCGCAGCAGATGGCCGGTGGCAAAGATTGTCGTATCCAGGCTCGGGCCGATGTATTCCCGCATCATGCCGGGGCATTGTTGTGCCGGAATCTCGCCCCGCGCCGCAGCTTGGTAGATCCGATCGGCCCAGCCGTCGGCCTTGAGCTTACCCGGTACCGCATCGTTGATACAGAACTGATGCAGTTCGCGAATCTGTGGCAGCGCCTCCGAACCAAGCTCGTTCATGGGCCCCATAGCGTTGAAGGTCGCCGCCGCCCAACGCAGCATCGACTTCTTGCCCTCTTCTGGAAGGCCAACCATTTCTGAGACGATGGTCAGCGGCAGTACTTGCGCCACATCGACCATACCGTCCACCGTGCGCCGTTTGCATAGATCGTCGACCAGATTACGCGCGGTGGTCTCGATCTGCTCTTTGATCTCCGCCAGCGCCCGCGGCGTCAGCGGCGCGCCTGTGACGCGGCGAATTTCGTCATGCAACGGGGGATCGCTGGTCAGCGAATTGGCGCGGCCGGGACCGGAGGTCGCTTCGTTCACCGCAGGGTCCATCGCCACGCCCTTCGAAGTGGTGAAGGTGCGGTAGTCGCCCAGCACACGCTTAACCCCCTCATATCGGGTGATGCACCAGACTTGGTGCTTGGCCAGCCAAACCGCCGGTCCAAGGTCCCGCAACATACGATAGACCGGATAAGGATCCTTCATGACCTCGGTCGTGAACAAATCCACGTCGCTTTCTGGTCGGTCGATCATTTTATTCTCCCTGTCGCGCCGGTTCTCGGCGTACTCCACCTGTCCGGCCTCGTTGCGGCCCTCAATCAGTAGGCAGCGCGGCTCCATAACTTCTTCCGATTAATCCGCGCTAAAGGGCCCGTGCCTTGCACGCCAATCAAAGGATCCGGCACGAGACGTTCTTGACCACCGTATAATGATGCAGTCCCTCGGTACCGCCCTCCCGCCCGAGGCCGCTTTCCTTGACCCCCCCGAAGGGCGTCTCGGCCACCGAAGCCTCAAGCGTGTTGATCGAAATATTGCCGGCCTCGAGCCCACTCATCAGCCTGTCGGCATTTGCGACCGAGTTGGTGAAGCCGTAGGCGGCAAGCCCGAAGGGCAGGCTGTTCGCCTTGTCGATGGCCTCGTCGATCGACACAACCGGATTGATCACTGCCAGCGGGCCGAAGGGTTCTTCACGCATCACCCGAGCATCGTCGGGCAAGTCGGCGAGTGCCGTCGGTGGGAAGAAATATCCATTGTTCTTGAGCCGGCTGCCACCGAAGAGCAAGCGTGCGCCGCGCGACTGCGCGTCCGCCACCAGTTCTTCCAGCGCAGCGATGCGGCGGTTGTTTGCAACCGGCCCCATCGTGGTCTCGGGATCCAGCCCATTGCCAACACGTACCTTGGCAGCGGTTTCGGTGAAGGCGGTGACGAAGCGATCATAAAGCGCCTCATGCACAAAGAACCGCGTCGGCGACGTGCAAACCTGACCAGCGTTGCGATATTTTCGACTGGCGGAAGCAATGCCGGCAGCGACCGGATCGGCATCCTCGCAGACGACTACCGGAGCATGGCCGCCCAGTTCCATCAGCGCGGGTTTCATGTAGCGCGCCGCCAACTCGGTGAGATGCTTGCCGACCGGCGTCGAGCCAGTAAACGCGATGGCACGGATTTCGGGACGCGGAATCAGAAACTCCGATATCCGCGACGGGATGCCATAGACCAGGTTCAGAACGCCGGCAGGAAGTCCTGCATCGACAAACGCTCTGGCGATATGGGTAGCGCCGGTCGGCGTCTCTTCCGAGGATTTCAGGATGATCGAGCAGCCCGCTGCCAACGCCCCGGCAATCTTGCGCGCCGGTTGGCTCATCGGGAAATTCCAGGGCGCAAAACCTGCTACCGGGCCGATTGGCTCGTGCAGCACGATGTAGCGGATGCCAGGCGCACTCGGGATTACCCTGCCGTAGAAGCGTACCGCTTCGCCGGCGTCCCATTCGAAGAATTCACAGCCGCGGATTACCTCAAGCCGTGCTTCGTTGAGGGTCTTGCCGTTCTCCAGGGTAATCGAGAGGGCGATCTCTTCGATCCGCTCGCGCATCAGCGCCGCAGCCTTCAGCATGATGCGGGCGCGCTCGGCCGGCGAGGTGCGGGACCAGACACGGAAGCCTTCGGCAGCGGCGCTTACCGCGGCTTCGAGATCGGAGGTCTCGGCCACAGCGACCGTGCCGATCATTTGCTCGTCGGCGGGGTTGATGACGGGAAGCGTTTCTTTGGTCTTGCGCCACTCGCCGCCGATGAAGAGACGGACATCGGAAATCTGCATGAAAATAGTCCCTAATGTACTCGACGGCTTTCGAAATCGATGAACCCGAGCCATGGATGCTTCAGTTCGTGCAGAATAGTCGCCCTTTCCCACTCATGAGACAATTCTCAAGACTCATATAAATCTATGTCATTTTTCACATGAATTGGTTGTGGCGAACCGGGATGGGAGATGCATTGCATCACGCCCTTCTTTCCCATGCGCCTTACGGAACAGCGCCAGCCTAAGACCTGCACGCGGGTAACAGGCGGTGCGATGAGGCACGTTCGATCGGCGTGCCGCTTTCAGCCGCCACTGAGGAGCCAATGTCGGGCAGAGCGCAGGGGGCGGCGCCAGTAGGTGGGGGGGTATCGCACGGGCCACATCGCAGCCGCCGCTAGCTCATGATCTTGCCGTGAGCGGCGCTAGGTGAATGGGGGCGCTGCGGTCCGCATTCATGGACATGGAAAGCACTGCCATGTCTCGGTGACCGGATCCGCAGCAGACCCCATATCAAGGTGTGGTCAGATCAGCAGCGGCAGCACCCGGTTCTCGATCAGCCTCACCAGGTTCAGCGCGGTCATCTCCGAGGATTTCGGGTTGGTCGCCAGCGGGCGGTTTTCCAGTCGGATTTCCATCCGCCCGAAATCGCCTTCAGCGTGTATCTCATGTGTGTTGAAAAGCGCGGTCGGATCAGCAACAAGCGAGACCCGTGTCCGGTCGAGACCTATCCCCGCCAGCGAGGTGATCACCGCCACGTTCGCATTCTGTGGAAAGGCATCGGCCGCTGCCCGTGCAGTGTCCGCATAGAACACCGTCGGTTCGGTTAGCGCCTCAAGGTCGCAGCGGTTCTCGGCTATGGTGCCGGCCCATGCTCGCGCCGGTTTGATGATCCGGTGTTCTACCGAGGCAAGGCCCAGCCGCGCAGCCGCAGCCAGCGCATCGATCCCGCCCAAGGCGCCCGGCGGCACCAGAAGCTTTGCATCACGAGCCTGGGCCAGTTTTGTCAGCTCGGCCAGCACGCGATCATCGACAAAGGCCGAGGTCGAGGAAATGGCGAAATCCATCCCGGCCTCAAGCACCACGCGACCCCAGGGCAGGACGCTGTCACGCCCCGCGACCTCGACGGCGAGTTTCGCTTTGACACCCGCCAGCTCCGCCGGATGGGAAATCAAAGCCGCTTCCTTGGGCAGGTCCCGACGACTGCGGCTCGCATCACGCACCGCCACGGCAACGATACGAACCGGGCTCCGTCGCTCGGCCAGGAGCGCTGCCACCCGGGCACCGATCGCGCCCCATCCGATGAGGCAGATATCCTCAGACACCGACATAGGAATGCACCTTGTCATGGTCGCGCGTGAGATCGGTGCCGGTGCCGGACCAGACGACGTGGCCTTTTTCTATGATGTAATGCCGGTCCGCGAGTTTCTTCAGCACTGCCAAGTTCTTGTCGATCAACAGGATCGACTGGCCAAGCGCGCGCAATCGGGTGATGCAGTTCCAGATCTCCAGCCGGATCACCGGGGCCAACCCCTCGGTCGCCTCGTCGAGGATGAGAAGATGCGGATTGGTCATCAGCGCACGCCCAACCGCCAACATCTGCTGTTCGCCGCCAGAGAGCGTCCCTGCAATCTGGCTCGTCCGCTCCCGCAGACGAGGGAAAAGTCCATAGACTTTCTCGAGAGTCCAAGGGTCCGAACGCCCCGAGCGGTTGGCAGCGGTCGCGACCAGATTCTCGCGCACGGTGAGCGTCGGGAACACCTGCCTTCCTTCGGGCACGAGGCCAACGCCAAGCCGCGCCACCCGCTCCGGGGAAAATCCGGTAGTCTCGTGACCCCCGATCTCGATCCGTCCGCCCGCAGGCGGAACAAGGCCCATGATGGCGCGGATCGTGGTGGTCTTGCCCATCCCGTTGCGGCCCATCAATGTGACGAGTTCGCCTTCATTGACCTCGAAGCTTACATCGAACAGCACCTGGCCATGGTCATAGGCAGCCTGGAGCCCCTGCACCTTCAACACAGTTCGTCCTCCAACCCCAGATAGGCGTCCCGCACTTCATCGCTGGCCCGGATATCGTCGGCGGTCCCGGTCAGGATCACCCGCCCATAGACCAGGACCGAGATACGGTCGGCCAGCGCATAGACCGCTTCCATGTCGTGCTCGATCAGGAGCATGGAGACCTTGCCGCGGAGACCTCGCAGGGTCTCGATCATCTGCTGGCTTTCCAAACGGCCGAGCCCCGCCATCGGCTCATCGAGAAGCAGGAGCTTCGGCCGGCCAGCAAGCGCCATCATTAGCTCGAGCTGCTTGCGTTCGCCGCTCGAAAGGTTGCCCGCCACCACATCGCGACGCGGCTCGAGGCGGCTGGCAGCTAGAAGTTCATCCACTTCGGTCAGGATGGAAACACGCCCTCGCGCGGTATCGAGGATGCGAAAGTTGTTTCCCTGCCTCGCTTGCACCGCCAGGCTGATGTTTTGCTGCACGGTGAAATCGTTCAGCAGGTTCGTGATCTGGAATGTCCGCGCAAGGCCGCGCTTCATCCGCTCCGCGGCGGGACACGCGGTAATGTCTTCACCCAGAAGCGTTATCCGCCCCTCGTTGGGGATCAGCTCGCCACAGAGGAGGTTGATCAGCGTGGACTTGCCGGCCCCGTTGGGGCCGATCAAGGCATGGATATGCCCGGTCGCCACGTTCAACGACACATGATCTGTCGCGGTCAGACCTGCGAAACGTTTCACCAGATCGTCGATTGCCAGGATGGTGTTCATCTTGGCTCCGTCCGAAGCTTACGGGCAATGGAGTCGAACAGCCCCTTGGCGCCACCCTTGGTGCCAAGCACGATCCCCAGCAGGATCAGACCCATGGCAAGCTGCCAGTGCTCAGTCCAGGCAGCGAGGTAGGTTTGCAGGATCAGGAAGGCCGCCGCGCCCAAGATTGGGCCGAAGAAAGTGCCGACACCGCCGAGGATGACCATGATCAGCAGTTCGCCGGACTTGGTCCAATGGAGCGTGTCCGGGCTGGCAAAGCGCATGAACACCGCCATCAAAGCTCCGGCGAGGCCTGCGCCCATTCCGGCCAGGACGAAGCCGTAAAGCTTGTAGCGATAGGAGCTGATGCCCATCGCGGTCATCCGTCGTTCGTTTTGCCTTATGCCCGACAGGACCGTGCCGAACGAGGAGTGCACGACCCGCCAAAGAAATGCGAAGAACAACACCATCACGACAAGGATGACGTAATACATCGCTGTCTTGTCGCGCAGGCTCAGCGCAAAGAGATCATTGGCGCCCCGCACGATGACACCGTCCTCGCCGCCATAGGTCTTGAGCGAGACGAAAAAGAAATAGAGCATCTGCGCAAACGCCAGCGTGATCATGATGAATTGCACGCCCCTGGTGCGCAGCGCCAGCGAGCCAATGACCAGCGCCGCGAACCCAGCCACGAGGACCGCTGTTGGCAGCGTTATCAAAAGCTGGTTGGAACCGGGGATGAAGCCCCAGAGCGGCACGCCCTCGGCATGGTGGAAATACAGGATGCCAACCACGTAATTGCCGATACCGAAGAAGGCCGCATGGCCAAACGAAACCATCCCGCCATAGCCGAGGATGAAGTTCAGGCTGGCTGCTGCAATCGCATAGATCATGATGCGCGACGTCAGGCCGACCAGCGCCAGCTGGCCCGTCGCCTCTGCCACCAAGGGCAGGACGGACAGGCACACGATCGCCGCTGCGATGAAGATAAGATGTTGCCGCATGCTCAGCCGCCTGCCTGAAACAGGCCCTGGGGCCGGAACAGAAGCACGATACCCATCATCAGATAAATTCCCATGGATGCGATGCCGACTCCCAGAGCGTCAGCCTCCGGACCGGCCATGATCTCGCGCAACACTCCTGGGAGGAATGCACGCAGACATGTGTCGACGATGCCGAGCAGGATGCCGGCCACGAAGGCGCCCTTGATCGAACCAACGCCGCCGATGACCACCACGACAAAGGTTGCCAGCAGGATCTGCTCGCCCATGCCGACCTGGACCGCCAGCACCGGACTGGTCATGAAACCCGCCAGTCCCGCGAGCAGCGCGCCAAGGCCGAAGATCATCGTGTAGAGCAGCCGGATATCAACACCGAGCGCGCGGACCATGTCGCGATTGGTCGAGCCGGCGCGCACGAGCATGCCGATGCGCGTCCGATTGATCAGGAAATACAAGCCCAGGGCCACTCCAAGGCCGGCTGCGATGATCAAAAGACGGAAGGGCGGATAAACCAGGCCGGGCAGCAGCTCGATCGGCGTTGCGATCGAGGCGGGAAGCTCGACGAACATCGGCTCACGGCCGAAAAGCAGGACGGTGAGCTCGTTGAAGATCAGGATCAGCGCAAAGGTCGCTAGCACCTGATCCAGGTGGTCGCGCGCATACAGCCGTCGCATGACACCCAGTTCAATCGCAAAACCGGCCAGCATGGCGCCGGCCAGCGCCGCAGGCAGGCCCAGCCAGAAGCTTCCTGTCTGGCTGGCCACCCAGGCCCCCACAAACGCACCCACCATGTAAAGCGAGCCATGGGCGAGGTTGATCAGGCCCATGATGCCGAAGATCAGGGTCAGACCGGCAGCCAGCAGGAACAGTGTGATGCCGTAAAGCAAACCGTTCAGAAGCTGTTCGAGAATGAGTGTCATATCGGCAAGCCCTGCGCTGGGTAATGCGATCCGTGGATGCGCAGCTTGCGCACCCAGTTCGGCCGGTTCGGTGGCTGGTGCAGGTCAGAGCTTGCAGGCGGCCGAATAGCTGTCGCCAATATCTTCCGCCAATTTCTTGCGGGTCACCGTGGTCGCCACGCCATTCTCGCCTTTGACCACCTCCAGGAGGTGCCAGTCCTGCACCGGATGCTGGTTGGGGCCGAACGCGAAATCGCCCCGGACAGAGACGAAATCTGCCTTTCTCAGCGCCGTGCGGACCGCATCGATGTCGTCGACGCCGCCGGTTGCCTTGAGAGCAGAGGCGATCAGCTTCGCGGTGTCATACCCCTGCGATGCGTAAGTGGTCAGCGGACGGTCGGGATAGGCGGCCTTCCAGCCCGAAACGAAGGCCTTGTTCGCCTCGTTGTCCAGGTCCTCGGCCCAATGGCTGGTAGCGACCTGGCCGATCACCGCGTCACCAAGGGCTTTCAGCATTACGCCATCGGCGTTGGCCTCCGAAAGCACCATAGGGAATTTGCCCAGAAGACCGGCCTGCTGGTACTGGCGCACGAAGGCGATGCCGAGCCCGCCCGGATGGAACTGATAGACCACGTCGGGTGCCGCGGCGCGGATCTGCGCCATTTCAGCCGAGTAGTCCGTCTGCTCCAGCTGGGTGTAGATCTCGCCGATGATTTCGCCATTGAATGTGCGCTTGAAACCTTCGAGCGCGTCCTTGCCGGCCTGGTAGTTCGGCGCCAGCAGGAAGGCGCGTTTGTAGCCGAGATCCTTGGCCGCTATGCCGGACACCTCGTGCAGCGTGTCGTTCTGCCACGAGACGACGAAGTAGTTCTCATTGCACTCCTTGCCGGCGAGACCCGAAGGGCCGGCATTGGCGCTGATATAGAGGGCGCCATTGTCGACGATGTCCGGCACGGTCGCGCCGGCGATGTTCGAGAAGATGATGCCGGACAGCAGCTTGACGCCCTGCTCGTTCATGAATTTTTCGGCAATTTGGCGGCCATTCGCCGGCTTGGCTGCGTCATCCTCGACGATAAGGTCGACCGGCACGCCGCCGAGCTTGCCGCCTTCCTCGTTGATGGCAAGCTGCATGCCGTCGCGGACGTCCTTGCCGAGATAGCCACCCGGGCCGGAAAGTGTGGTGATGACGCCGATCTTCACCGGCTCTTGGGCAAGGGCCGAGGTTGCAAGGCCCACGAAGAGGCTGAATGCGAGAATGGTCTTCTTCACGATGCGAGGTCCCCTGTTGCTTGTTATTGTCAGTCTTTTGCCTATCAGCCCCGATTGAAACGGTGCTGTCGGAGGTCATAGTCAGAGCTGGACCCAGCCTGCGGGCGGCTCCTTGCCCGGATGCACCGCCCCGCAGTTCGGGCATGTGCGCAACGCCTTGTGGTTGTAGAAGTTGGCGTAGATCGGGGGCAGGTCATCGACGATCGATTCCAGATCGACCTCGGCGCGATGCACGAGATGCGTGCACTCGAAGCAGTACCATTCCACGGCATCCAGCGCGCCTTCAGGACGGGAGGGCTCGATCACGAGGCCGATAGAGCCTTCCTGCGGGCGCTGCGGGGAGTGGCGGACATGGGGCGGCAGGAGGAAAATATCGCCTTCGCGGATCGGCACGTCGTAGAATTCGCCGGTCGAGGTATCGTGCAGCTTGAGAAGCATGTCGCCCTTCAGCTGATAGAAGAACTCCTCGACCGGATCGTCGTGATAGTCGGTGCGCTTGTTTGGCCCGCCGACAATGGTCACCATCAGGTCGGCATTCTTCCATATCTGCTGATTGCCGACCGGCGGCTTCAGCAAATGCTTGTGCTCGTCGATCCATTTCTGCAGATTAAAGGCGCTCAGTTTGCTCATCTCATCCTCTCCTGGTGGCTTAGGCAAGTTTCAGTCCGCAGGCCTCGAAAGCCTCGCGGGTTTGGCGCTTCTGTCCTTCGGTCAATTCGAGGAGCGGCTGCCGCACCGGACCACCGGCCTGGCCCAAAAGTTCCTGCCAATATTTTTGATGGGAGTGCAGCTTCTCTGCCGGACGGGTCCGTCGGATCGCATCGCGAACGGGCTGAAGACTGGCGCTGACTGCGCGCGCCTCTTCCGCCTTGCCGGCAAAGGCCAGATCGGTGTAGTCGCGCATCCGCCGATCTGCCTTGGTCTGCAGCGTGTAGGGCGGCGATGAGCAGAGATAAAGCTGCCAGTTCAGTTCGAGGATATTGTCGAGCCACTCCTCCTCGGAGGCTGTCGACACAAGGATACGATCGCCGGCAAGCGCGGTCAGATTCTTGTACATGTCTCGCGGCACCGAATATTTGATCGCTACGACCGTTTCGATATCGGCAAGGCGATTACACAGTTCCGGGCTCATCAGGTAGCCGCTGTCGGGATGCGACCAGAGCGCTATGCCGATGTCCACTTTCGACGCGATGGTTTCATAGTAGCGGGTTAGCGTTTCGTCCTGTGCCTTCAGGAAATGCAACACCGGAGCATGAACGACGATGTAGTCGGCGCCGCAGGCTTGCGCGTGCTTTGCAAGGTCGATCACCACGTCCATGTTCTGATCCGAGCAGGACATGATGGTCTGCGCCTTGTCGCCAGCCATCTCGACGGACAGATCGAACATGCGCTTGCGCTCGTCGATGGACATAGAGAAGAACTCGCCCTGCTTGCCGGCGATGAACAGCCCATCGATGCCAAGATCGTTTATCCAGTGATCTACATTGCGGCGGTAGAGGTCCTCGTGGATCGAGCCGTCAGCATGGAACGGTGTGTTGGCGGCAGCCCAGACGCCGCGCATTGTGGCGCGGGAATGGGCCTTGGCATCCTTGCGGGTGTATTTCATATGCGTTCCTCATCGTCGTCCGGCACCGGACGGTAGCGTGCTTGTCTAGGAAGAGTGGGCCCGTTCTGGCGCGGCAAACTTGGCTCAGGCAGTGCTCATGGCCGCCCAAAAACATCTCCTCCCCTCAATCACTGCCGTGACAAATCCTGTGACATCGGGCCCCATTTTTTTTCATGTGTGAAGGCGAACATTCGGTATATATTCATGAAGGATAGGACATAAGTGAGTTTGCCGATGCGCCCGACTTTGCGTCAAATCGAATCCTTCAAGGCTGTGGTCGAGTTGGGAAATTTCTCCCGCGCGGCCGAGAGTATGCAGACCTCTCAAGCCAATCTCTCGCATACGATCCGCGATCTCGAATTGGTGCTAGGTGCAAGGCTTTTCGACCGCACGACCCGGCGGGTCGATATGACCGACGCCGGGCGTGCCTTCGCAACCGGTGCCCTTGCCGGCCTGAACGAAATCGATCGCGCAGCCGAATATGTGCGCGACCTCAGCAGCCTGAAACGCGGCCTCGTGCGAATTGCCGCGCCACCGCTTATCGCCGGCACGATCCTGCCGCGCGTTCTACGCGAAGTTGCGGCTGCACATTCCGAGCTAGTCCTGCGCATCGAGGATGTCAGCACCGACATCATTGTCGAGCAGGTAAGAAGCGGCCGCTGCGATCTCGGTGTCGGTACTTTCTCTCCGGGCGAAGCGGGGCTCGACTCTCAGCCGGGGCTGCAGGATAGCCTGATGGTTTTCTGCACCCCCGATGACGAATTCGCCGGACGCCAGCAGATCCGCTGGGCCGAGCTTCGAGATCACCAGATCATCACACTGACGCGTGAGAGCAGCATTCGGTTGCTGACCGAGTTCGGCTTCGAGTCGGCCGGGCTGCCACTGCGGCCCCAACTGGAAGTGCACCAGATAAATACGGCTCTTTCGCTGGCCGAAAACGGTGCCGGGATAGCGATCCTGCCTGCTTATTCTCTGGCGGCGCTGAAGGGCCGCAGCATCGTAGCGCGTCCCTTGGTCGAACCGGCCATCGTACGCGAGGTGCGGCTTGTCACCGCCCGCGACCGCGCGCCCTCAGCCGCCACAATCGCCACCCGAAACATCCTGCGCCGTGTACTGCGCGAGATGGTACCCGAGGTGGTTTGAACGGCTGTCAGCACGGCTCGGCGCGAATCCGGGAAGCTCCCGGTATCGACGCCCATTCCGATGTCGAGCTGCTGCCTGGTTTGCATTTGGCAGGCCTATCGCATCCGCCATGCAACGGCCAGAAACCTGAGACAATCTCAAATGGACGGAGATTGACGGCTCTCTAGTTCAATTTCTTCGCAGGATCTTGTCCATCATTTTTCCCTGCGCCAGCTCATCAATCAGTTTATCCAGATAGCGAATTTCTCGCATGGTTGGCTCCTCGATATCCTCCACGCGGACACCGCAAATAACGCCCTTGATCAAGGCTCGCGACGGATTGATTTTGGGGGCCTCTGCGAAGAATGTTTCAAAATCAGTCTGTTTTTCCAGTTGAGCCTTTAGATCTTTCTGATCATAGCCCGTAAGCCAAGAGATGACGTGATCAACCTCTGCTTTTGTACGTCCCTTTTTCTCTGCTTTCGCGACGTAGAGAGGATAGATGCTTGCGAAGGCGGTCGTATAGATCCGGTGCTTTGCCATGAGTGTCTACTCCTGAGCTCCTTGCCGAGTTAAGCTGGAGTTGGCCGATTTGGCCAGCCACTCCGGGAGAAGGCGAGCCGAGCGGTCGCTGATCGCATTTCGATCCCTATATCGACCTCTGTAGTCCGGCTATCCACCAGCCTCACCTCTCTTGGCTGCTCCACTTTGGGCCGAGACCAGCCGTCAAATTGTGGGAGCTTTATTGCCGGCTCTAGGTTATCCGATTGCTGAGGGTGTTCGAAGGGGAGTCCCGACCAATGAGCGTAGCATTTGCCAAGGAGGAAAGCGCCGAGGCAGCATCGGAAACCATCCTGCCGGCTCGCCCCATCTCCGACCGGATCAACCTCGTCACCGAGGCGGGTCTCAAGATGCTGCAAGATGAATTGGCGCGCGCCCAGCAGGCTCTCGACGCAGCCAACGTGCTGGAAGATGTCAACGAGCGGCGAAGGCAGTCGGCGGTTCCGCTTCGAGACATGCGCTATTATGCCGAGCGCGTCCGAACGGCCCAGCTCATGCCGATGCCTGCATCCAATGAAGTGGTCGCCTTCGGTCACACCGTTACGTTCGAGCGTGATGACGGCCGCACCCAGACCTTCCGCATCGTCGGTGAGGATGAAGCCAACCCGTCTGAAGCTTCAATATCGCATGGCTCGCCGGTTGCCATCGCGCTGATTGGCAAAACCGTTGGCGATGTTGTGCAGCTAGGGCAGCGCGAACTCGAAATCCTGTCGATTTCTTAGCTGGATAGCGAGGTACGACGCACGACCGAATTGCCGGCATCTTTTATTGCCTGGTCATGGTCATCCACTTTGCATCGCTGGCTGCACCGACGTGACCCAAACGTGAGCGATGTTCGAACCCGGAACCGGCAGTGCGTTTGCCGAGATGGGGAGCCTCGAACGCACTGCCGGCAGACACCTGGAATTAGGAACGCGCGGCGCACCGGGAGGCGGAGCCGCCCGCGACCGTCATTTCCTTCCGCTTGGGCGTGCGTAGTCCGGCTTGATCTCGCCATCGATCGCCGCGAAGAGATCGCCGTCCTATTGCCGACCGGCCTGCGCTCAGTCATTCTCCACCTCAAGTTGCGACCGCTTGTTCGACCCGCATCTTGGAGACTTCATGAACGAAGCAGGACTGCTTGCCACGCTGAAATTCGATACGCGCGAGTTGCCGGTCGAGCACCAGTTTGAGGCATGGCGCTCCTTCCATGCTTCGGTGATCGACGTCTCCATAAGTCCAGAAGCGCGGCAGGGTTTCATCTTCGAGCAGCAAATCTGGGACCTGGGCAAGCTCGCCTTCACCACGTCGTACATGCCTGGTCCCAAAGTGCCGCGCAGATGGCATCATCTGGGCAAGGATCCACTCGACCACTGGTGCCTCGTGCTGCCGGAAAGCGCAATGCATGCCGCACAGGATCAAAACGTCCCTCGCCGCCAGGTCCATTTCCGCTCGCTTGGTCGCCCTTATGATGGCGCAGCAGCAGATTCGAGCGTGTCTACCGTCTACATCCCGCGCGACCTGCTGCGGCCTCTGGCAGGCGTACTCGACAAGCACCCAGGGAGTGTCAGCCCGGACGGTCTGGGCGGGCTGCTCGCCGACTTCCTGATCTCATTCGAACGCCGGCTGCCACACATACCGGGACATGAGGTGCCCAAGGCCATCGAGGCGATGCGCGCGATGATCTCAGCCTGCCTGGCGCCGACAGCTGACCGTGTCGCCGAAGCTCACGGCCATATCGCGGCAACGATGCTCGAGCGTGCCCGCCAGATGATCCACAACGAGCTTCAAGCTCCCGATCTCGGGCCGGACAAGCTGTGCCGGCAACTCGGCCTCTCGCGTTCAAAACTCTACGTCCTTTTTGAGCCGCTGCACGGAGTGGCGCGCTACATCCAGCGCCAGCGGCTGTTGGCAGCCTACAAGGAGCTGTCTGACCCCAATTCGATGACGAGTATCGCTCGGATCGCCGAGAGGCTGTGTTTCGCAGACGCTGCGACATTCAGTCGGTCCTTTCGAAGCGAAATGGGCTGTGCCCCAAGCGAAGTCAGGGCGGCAGCGGCTGTCGGACTGCCCATGTCGCCGAAACGGCTGCCGCTCAAGTTGCTCAACCAGGTGGTGAGCCTCGGCGAAATTCTGCAGTATCTGCAGGTGTAGACCTGATCTGCAGGTGAAGGCATAGCTGCGTCCGGTCGCCCTGGATTTAACGTGACGGCTCTTACCGGACACATTGCGTATCAATGGAATTTCTGAACAGCAATCAACAAGTTCGCCACCTCGCCGTCTGTACTAATGCGCAGATGGATGGCAGCCTCACCAAAGATGTCCGATGCTCATGACATCATTGTTGAGGGCGAATGCCTGCTGGCCTGCGTTTTTCGCTGCTGTATGCCGCGCTGTTCTTTGAACTCGGCATCAACTTGCCATTCTTTCCGGTGTGGCTGCGTTCGCAGCACCTCGATGATGGCCGCATCGGCATCATACTGGCCATGCCGCTCCTGGCGCGCGTTGTTGCCAACCCGGTGGTCACGGCTGTCGCCGACCGGCAGGCGCGCCTGAGTGGCGCGCTTCTGATATGTGCCGCGGCGGTTGCGATCGGCACGCCCCTGCTCGGGGCAACAAGCACCTTCCTGCCGATCCTGCTGCTCGTCGCAGCGATCGGCCTCGCGCAAGGTCCGCTCATCGCCTTGGCCGACGCCGTCACGCTGCGCGCGACGCGCACGACAGTGCCGGCCATTGACTACGGACGCGTCAGGCTTTGGGGTTCGATCGCGTTCGCCATGGCCAACATTTCCGGTGGCATGCTGCTCATGTGGTTCGAGCCGGATATGATCATATGGCTGCTCACCGCCTCGGCCTTGCTGACGACCCTAACCGCCTTGACCGTCGCAAGGCTGCCGTCGACGCGCCACAGCGAGCGCCACGCCTTTCGACCAAGCGGCAGCGCCGGCCCCCTTATCGTCCTCGTCGTGATTGGAGCGGCCTGTGTTCAGGCAAGCCACGGGCTGATCTACGCCTTCGGAACGCTGCACTGGCACTCTACAGGCATCGGCAAGGGCATGACAGGAATGCTCTGGGCCTTGGGGGTAGTTTCGGAGATCGCCGTGTTTGCAATCGCCGGGCGTCTCGTCGGCAATGCCAGAGCTGCGATGTTCCTGCTATTGTTGGGGGCTGCGGTCGCGACCGGTCGCTGGCTGTGCATGGCATTCGACCCCAACGTCGAACTGCTTGCCGTTTTCCAGCTTACCCATGGCTTCACCTTCGGCGCCACACATGTGGGAAGCATCGTGGTGCTGGCCCAGTTGGCTGCGCCCGCGATGCAGGCGCAGGTCCAGGGATGGCTTGCCGGCGCGTGGGCCGGCCTGATGGCGCTGCTGACCGCGCTTTGCGGTCAGGTCTATGCCGGCTGGGGCGAGCGGACCTACCTTCTCATGGCTGGCGTGGCAGCGACCGGCATGGTGCTGATCGCGGTTGCCGCGCTTTCCGTCGGGCGCAGCCGGCGCCAGCTGCAAGTTCTCGAAACCTAACTCTGCAGGCGCCTGAGAAGATGGCCGAGCCGCTCGACCGGTTCGAGGGAGGCCAGGTCGGCGACCGGTCTCGCCGGTATGGCGCCCAGGCCGCGTGTCCTGACTTCGCTCGGGCTGTAGCCGAACTCGCGCCGAAAGGCCCGGCTGAATTCCGCGCCATCGTTGAACCCGCGCTGTTCGGCGATCTCGAAGATACGCCGGGTCTCGGTCGGGTCGGCGAGCTTCGAATGAGCATCGACCAGGCGCCGGTGCAAGATGTAGCGCATCACACCACCGCTGGGCTCGAACAGGCGATAGAGCCTGGTACGCGAAATGCCGAGCGCACGGCACAGCATGTCATTGTCGAGGTTCGGGTTGTAGAGATTGGCATTGATGTATTGCCGCGCCCGCTCCAGCAGCATGTTCGAAACCGGTGCCCTCGCCTCGTCGAGATGATCGGGTGAAGGCGCGATGCAGGCCAGGATCATGGCGCGCGTCGCTGCTGCCACGCCGGGGAGGTCGGCAACCGTCAACGTCGGCAGGCGTTTGGCAAGGCCGACGATGTAATCGGCGAGCAAGCAGCCCATGCCGCCACCGAGGGTCGAGAACTCCGCCAGGCTCAAGGCGCCGGAATGCTCCTGGAAGAAATCCCTCGGGATGAGCAGCATCAGCATGTGGCTGTCGGTGACATGCCCGTCGAAAGGCTGCCCCAGAGAATGGAGCTGTACCGCGCCGACGCCGCCGTCAAAGGCCCGGCTGCCGGCGACGGTGCTTGCCGCCCCATCGAGGAACAGCGTCATCATCCAGTGATCGAGCGTGTCCCGGCGCACATGGTTGGGCAAGCTGGCGAAGTTCAGCGCCCCGGTGCTGATCGAGGTGAAGGCCAGGCAGCCGAGGTCCCAGATCACCTGCCTGCCATCGATCACCTCGGGCGAGTTGCCGGTTGGCGTGAGGTCGAGCATCGTCGCAAAGTTATGCCGCCAGGCGTCGAACTGATCGGCCCGCGCCACATCATCGGTCGAAAATTCGAAATGAGGAATAGGCCCGTCGTGCTGACCTACCGAGGCGAGAAAACCATCCTGGTTCTCCGGCGCAAAGCTTCTACCAGGAGCAACCATGCCAACCCCCTCGTTGGGACGTGCATCTCGTCCCGGTGGCGTTTTCAGGTGCCGTCTGCGGCTGGCTTGAGACTTAGGTCCGTGCTCAAGCTGGCCTAGGAGACACCTGCACTCATGATCCTTCGCGTGCACATATCATAGCGCGCGCGAAGGTTTGTTCAACGAGGCCGAAACATGACGGTTAATGCCGATGGTTGGCCGGTAGGCTGCGACAGGGACGACCGTCTCAATCCTTGCGCTCGACCTGCGCTTCCAGCTTCTCTGTCTTGCCCGACGCAAGGAGTGCTGCGATCCAGCGGGACGATGGTGCCTGGGCGCAATAGACGATGAAGGCGATCAGGATCGGCACGCCGATGAAGGCGCCCGAGATGCCCCACATGAAGCTCCAGAAAAACACGGCGAAGATGACCGCGAAGGGCGATATCGCCAGCGAAGCACCCGTGAGAATGGGCTCGAGATAGCTGCCGATCATGAACTGGATCAGGTTGAGGCCGATGAACACAACGAAGGCCATCTGCCACGACTCGAACTGCGCGATCGCGAACAGGGTCGGAAACATGGTCGCGAAGAACGGTCCGAGAAACGGAATGTAGTTGAGCGCGAAGGCAATGGCGCCCCAAGCCGCCGCGAGCTCCAGCCCGGCCACCAGTGCAAAGCCCCAGACCACGAGGCCTGTCAGCACGCTGGCGAAGGTGCGCACGGCCATGAAGCGGCGCAGCTTGATGCCGATCTCGCGATTGGCGGCGCGAATGCGGGCGCCATATGGCTGGGCGGCGGGAGATTCCAGGCGCCGGTTGAAGTCCTCGACCTCGAGCAGTCCAAGCATCACCAGCACGAAGACCAGCAACGCCAGCCCGGCAAAGCTGTTCAGGCGGCCGGCAATGCCCTGGGTGAAACCAACCAGCCAGTTGACGTCGAAGCGGTCGGCGAGCGGTCCGGCAACGGCCACGCCGCGCTCTTCCAGCCATTCGGTCCAGTCGACGTAGATCGCCTGGAACCTGCTGGCATTGACGAACAGCCATTGGCCGAGCCGACCGAAGCCCCAGACCACGGACGAGCCGACGGCGACAACGATCGCGATCGTCGTTGAAAGCGTGATGAACAGTGCCAGCAGCCGTGGCAGGAACCGCTGAAGCGCGGCCTGGATCGGCCAGACCAGGGCTATGATGAACAGCGACACCACGAGCGGAACGAAGATCGCATCTCCCACCCGCAGCAGTGCGAGCACCAGGATGCCGGTGGCAAGATATGCGTTCATGCTGCCGTTGCCCCACCCCTGCTGCCCATTTCCCGACTTCAACTGCCTCGATCGGATCATCTGGATGCACTGTCGTCAACGGCAGCGGCCTTCATGCACGACCCGGAAATTGTCGGCGCGCGCCAGGCAGCTGTTGGAGAAGGTGCGCCACCTTGCGCCGCTGACGGCGCAGACCGGCAGATAGATCGCCGGGCAGGCAGTCTGCTGCTGCTCGGGCCTGCGGCACTGGCCGTTATGGATCACGCGGAAGCCGTCGGCGCGAGCCATGCAGGAATTGGAGAAGGTACGGGTGCGGTCGCCGCGCTGTCCGCATACGGGCGCATATTCGAATGTGCATGCTTGCGGACGCGACGGGCCAGGACCGGGGCCCGGCGACTGGGGAACGCAGGCCGTCAGCATGCCCAGAGCCATGAGCAGCAATGCGGCAGGATTTGCAAACAGGCGGTTCATGATGGCCAACTCCCCTGTGTCAAACAATCAGACAACCAGCTCCGCGACGCGTGGCGGCGGATGCAACGGGCCGGGCTGCGGCCCGCTGCGATGTCCAGGCTAAACCCCTCAGCTCGCCGGCGCGGCAGATGCCTTTTGCAGGGCGTCGCGCAGGGCCTGTTCCTTGGTTTCGTCGAGAGAGGTCTTGAGCACCACGCCGCCGAAGCCCGCGATCTCCTTCAGCACCTTGTCGGCGGTCATTTCCTTGACCAGCACGAACAGCGCACCATTGCCGGGCTGTAGGCTGCCCGAAAGCTCCTTCATGAAGGCGTCGTTGATGCCGAAGTCGCTCATCGCACCGCCAAGCGCGCCAGACGCGGCACCAACGGCGACACCGAGCAGCGGGTTGAGGAACAGCACGCCGACGAGCAGGCCCCAGAAGCTGCCTGAGACGGCGCCGGCGGCCGTGGTGTTGACCAGTTGGTTCAGCTTGATCTTGCCGGCATCGTTCTTGGTTGCGATGACCGCGTCACTGAGCGTGATGAGATATTGTTTCTGCAGCTCGAAAAGGCGCTCGCGCACTTCTTCGGCCTTGGCTTCGGTCGGGTACACGATGACGATCAGGTCAGACATGGTAACTCCTTTTGCTTCAAGATCGGACGATGCGAAGCGTGTTGCACAGCAGCATAGCCTGCGGGCAAGAGCCGGGGATTAGCGGTGCGTCCCAACGCTTTGCCTTGCGTTTCATTTTGAGCGCCTCGACTTAAGGTCAAGACCCTCGCCGCCCGCCTTGTCGTAGAAACTGACGCCCACGCGGGCATCGGCCAGGCGCCGGTAGAGTCTCTTTTTCTGGGCTATCGGCCACCAGTCGTAGAGAAATATCTCGAGCGGTCGCCACAGCGCCACCCAACCGACGATGATGAGACCTTCCTCGACGAAGTGCCCGATGCGGCCATAGGATGTGAGGGCGACAAACACCTGGCCCAACAGCAGGCAAAAGCCAAGCACGCCAAGCCCGATCAGCAACGCCCGTCGGCCGATGCGGAACTCATCGGACAGTTCGCGCGCCACGACGCCGGCGCGGTAGCCGAAATAGTTGGACAATGACGCGTCGAGGCCACGAACCTCGGCACTGTCGGCTACCGCCGCAGGCAGGTGAATCCTGATTTCCAGCGGCCGGTCGGCGGGCAGTTCACTTGCCCAGCCGCAAATGTACTCGTCCGCGTCCCGCGCCAGATCCCGTTCCCGGAACGGAAACGGGTCCATCGTCTCGAACAGTTGCGACACGTCCTCGAGGCGGATTTCAATGGCACCGCCCTGCCCGTCCGCCGGAAAGTCATCGGTCTCCATGCGAATGCTCAGGCTGGCACACTGGCAGGCTGGGCCGTTGCCTGCGGTGCAGGCGATGCCGGCTGTTCCTCCGGAATGCGGAACCAAAGCACGTAGAGAGCAGGCAGGAAGATCAGCGTCAGCACGGCGGCCACCACCAGACCGCCGATGACGGTGAAGGCCAGCGGCGCCCAGAACGGATCGCGGATGATCGGCAACATGCCGAGAATGGTCGAACCCGCGGTCAGGAACACCGGACGAACGCGCTCGGCCGTGACGTCGATGACGCTCTGCCAGCACATCCCGCTGCTCTCCAGCCGGTTGTCCATCTGGTCGATGAGCACCACCGAGTTTCGCGTGATCATGCCGATCAGGGCGATCATGCCGAGCACGGCGATGAAGCCGACAGGAATGTTGGTGATCAGCATCACCAGCACGACGCCGATCAGCCCGAGCGGCACCACGCTGATGACGAGCAGCAACTTCTGGATGCTCTGGAGCTGGAACATCAGGATGATGACCATGACGATCGCCATCAGCGGGATCATCTCCAGCACCGATCCCATGCCGGTCTCGGCGCCTTCGACCGAGCCGCCCACCTCGATCCGGTAATTTGGATTGTCGTGGCGCAACTTGTCGATCGCAGCTGACGCCTGGTCGACGACGCTGTCGGCCATCACGCCTTCCGCTACGTCGGCCTGCACTGTGATCGTGGTTTCGCGGTCGCGCCGCCAGATGATCGGCTGGGTGGTGCGGTATTCGATGTTGGCGATGCTGGCCAGCGGGATCGTCTGGTTCGGTCCTACCGGGATCTGCAGCGAGCGCAGCGTTTCGACATTGGCACGCTCGTCAGCCGCGGCGCGGGCAACGACGTTGACCAGGTAGATGGAGTCGCGGACCTGCGTGATCGGCAGGCCTGATGCCGTGGCAAACAGCGTCTGGCTGATGGCGGCCGAGTTCAGGCCGACGAGGCGCGCCCGATCCTGGTCGACTTCGATCACCACCTTCCGGATCGGCTCGTTCCAGTCGAGATTGGGCGTGATGACGCCGCTGACATTGCCGACGGCGTCGGCGACCTTCCAGGCGAGGCTGCGGACACCGGCAACATCGGAGCCGATGACGCGATACTGGACCGGCCAGCCCACGGGCGGTCCCATCTCCAGCGGCGAGACACGGGCGATGATATCAGGGAACTGCTGGTCGAGTTCGCTTTGCAGCCTTGCCTGCAAGCCGTCGCGCGCCTCGACGCTCTTGGCGATCACAACCGCCTGGGCACGGAACGGCGCCGGCGCCTGGATGTCCATGGGCAGGTAGAAGCGGATGGCATCCGAGCCGACATAGAAGCTCCAGCTGACGACGTCCCTGTCGGTGGCGAGCAGCTTTTCGACTCTGTCCACCTCCGCCGAAGTCGCCTGCAGCGACGCACTTTGCGGCAGCACCAGTTGCAGCATCAGTTCCGGACGATCGGAAGGCGGGAAGAACTGCCGCTTCATCAGCGGCGCAGCAAGCAGCGCTACGACGAACAGCGCGACCGTGCCGGCGACGACAATGTAGCGCATGCGGATGCAGGCAAGGAGTAGCTTCTTGAATCCTCGCGCCAGACCGCCCTCGCCCCTGTTTGCCGACTTTGCGCCCGACTTCAGCACCGCCAGACCGACGATCGGCGTCAGCAGCACCGCGATCAACCAGGAGACGATGAGTGCGACCGCAATGACCACGAACAGCGAACGCGCATATTCGCCCGATACGCTGCGGGCGAGCCCGACGGGGATGAAGCCGGCGATGGTGACAAGCGTGCCGGCAAGCATCGGAAATGCCGTCGAGGTATAGGCATATGACGCGGCTTTTACGCGATCGTAGCCTTCGTCGAGCTTGGCCATCATCATTTCGACCGCGACCATGGCGTCGTCGATCATCAGCGTCAGCGCGATGATGAGCGCACCCAGGGACACGCGTTGCAGGGCGATACCGCTGATCTCCATGGCCAGGAAGGTCATGCACAGGACCAGCGGGATCGAAACCGCAACGGCGATGCCGGCGCGGAAGCCAAGCGCCAGGAAGCTGACGCCGAGCACGATGATGACGGCCTGGGTCAGCGAGACGGTGAAGCCCCTGATGGCGCTGGTGACGACCTCCGGCTGGCTGGCGACATGGACGAGGTCGATGCCGAGCGGCAGGTCGTGCTCGAAGCGGGTCATCACCTGCTTGATGTTGCGGCCGAGTTCGAGAATGTCGCCGCCTGAGGCCATGGAAACGGCAACGCCGATGGCGGGCTTGCCCTTGACGCGGAACATCGGTTGGGGCGGATCGACCGTGCCGCGCGTGACGGTTGCGATGTCGCCCAGCCGCACGAAACCCGAGGAGGTCGGGATGTTGATCTCACGGATGTCGTTTTCGTCGCGAAGGTCGCCCGACACTTCGAGGATGGTGCGGTCGGTTGCCGATGTCATGGTGCCTGCCGGCATCACGGCATTCTGCGCCTGGATCGTGCTCATCACCGTCGCCGGGCTGATGCTCAGGCTTGCCAGACGCTGGGTCGAGAACTCGATGTAGATGGTCTCGTCCTGCGTGCCGAGCATCTCGACCTTGCCGATATTGTGGACACGCAGCAGCCGGCTGCGCGCCTCGTAGGCCCAGTCGCGCAGCTCGCGATCGCTGAAGTCGGTCGACTGCAGCGCATAGATGATGCCGAAGGTGTCGCCGAACTCGTCGTTGAAGAAGGGGCCGCGCACGCCAGCCGGCAAGGTGGCCTGGATGTCGCCGACCTTCTTGCGGACCTGGTACCAGATGTCGGCGACCTCATCCGGCGCGGTCGAATCCTCGAGCGAGACATAGATGATCGACTGGCCGGCACTGGTCAGGCTGCGCAGCGTGTCGAGCCGCGGCACTTCCTGCAGCGTCCGTTCCAGCCTGTCGGTCACCTGGTCGACCGTCTGCTCGATGGTGCCGCCCGGCCAGACGGCGTGAACCAGCATGGTCTTGACGGTGAAGTCGGGATCTTCGCTGCGACCGAGATTCAGGAACGAAAATGCCCCGGCGATGGCGCCAAGCACCATCAGGAAGACGATGAGCCCCTGCCGCTTGATGGCCCATTCCGAGAGGTTGAAGCCGCCCTCGTTCATTTGGCAGCCCCGAGCAGGCGCACTGACATGTCCGGGCGAAGCTGCTGCACGCCGGCCACCACGACATTGTCGCCGTCCTGCAAGCCGTTGGCGACGAGGAAGTCACTCGTTTCGAAGCGATGGACCTCTATCGACACCAGCTTCGTGGTATTCGTCTTGGGATCCACCACCCAGACGGCCGGCTGGCTGCCCTGGTTGAACAGGGCCGTCATCGGCAGCCTGGCAACCGGGTCACCGGCGACCTGTACCGTGCCGCGCACGGCGCTGCCGAAGCGGAAGTCGTCAGGCACCGTCTCCAGCCCGACCCGGACCGTGAAGTTGCGGGTCACCGGATTGGCGACCGGAGAAATCTCGCGGACGGCGCCGATTGCCTTGCTGTTCGGATTGCTGAGCAGGCGCGCCTCGACGCGGACATCGCGGCTGGCCGACTGGATGGTCGCCTCCGGCACCTGGAAGACCGCGTCCTTGTCGACGAGTTGCGCGACACGCACGATCATCTGCCCGCCACCGACAACCTGGCCGACATCGCCGCCCACCGCGGTGACCACGCCCGCGGCGTTGGACTTCAGCACGCGGTTGTCGAGATTGTTCTGGGCGACGCGCACGGCGGCCTGCGCGGCGTCGACGCCTGCCCGCGCGGCGTTTGCCTGGGCGGTCGCCGCATCAAGTGCTGCGCGGCTGATGGTGCGCGGATAAAGCTGCTCCTGCCGCCTGCGCGTCTGGTCGGCATTGTCGAAATTCGATTGCGCCGCAAACAGATTGGCCTCGGCCTTGCGCACGGCATCCTGGGCGTCTTCGGTGTCCAGCCGCGCCAGCACGGCGCCGACCTCGACGCGGTCGCCGACATCCACGTCGCGCTCCCTGATCTCGCCGCCCTGCCGAAAACCGAAATTGGTTTCGGTGCGCGGCTGCACGTCGCCGACGAGCGAGCCGAACGTGTCCTCGGCACTGAAGGAAACGGCAACCGTCTTGACCGGACGCGGTGGCAGTTCGACTGCCTCCTCCGCCCGCTGGCAGGCGGCGACAAGCAGCGAGGTTGTGGCTACAGCGGCCAGCCCAAGGAGGCGCCTGCTGGTGGAAGACGGACGTGATGCCATTTCGGGTTCCTCATCGACCCAAAACCAGCGCACGGCTTTCGCCGAACGCTGGAGGGACAAGCACAGACGATGACGTCAGTAGTCGACTGCGTCGCGGATGATCGGGCAGGTCATGCAGTGACCGCCGCCACGGCCCCGGCCAAGCTCGGCGCCGGTGATGGTGATGACCTCGATGCCTTCCTTGCGCAGCAGCGTGTTGGTGTAGGTGTTGCGGTCGTAGGCGAAGACGACGCCGGGCGAAGCGCAGACGAGGTTGGCGCCGCTGTCCCACTGGGTGCGCTCGCGCATGTAGTCGTTGCCGCCGGTCTCGACGACGCGCATCTTTTTGAGGCCGAGCGAGTCGCGCACCGTCTCGACGAAGCTGCCCTTGTCCTTGTGCAGTTCGACGCCGCCATTGCCGTCGGGGCGATAGGAGAAGGCGGCGATGCCGTTGACGATGTCGGGATACAGCAGCACGCAATCGCGGTCTGCGAAGGTGAAGACGGTGTCGAGATGCATCGCCGCGCGCAGCTTGGGCATCGCCGCAACGATGACACGCTCGGCGGCTCCCTTCTCGAACAGGGCAGCGGCAACCTGGCTGATCGCCTGGCGCGAGGTGCGCTCGCTCATGCCGATGAGCACGTTGCCCTTGCCGATCGGCATGACGTCGCCGCCTTCGAGTGTGGCAAGTCCCCAATCCTTGGTCGGGTCGCCCCACCAGACATTGACCTTGCCGGCAAAGTCGGGGTGGAACTTGTAGATGGCGGTGGTGAGGATCGTCTCCTCGTGGCGCGCCGGCCAGTAGAGCGAGTTGAGCGTCACGCCGCCATAGATCCAGCACGTGGTGTCGCGGGTATAGAGCGTGTTGGGCAGCGGCGGCAGGAGATATTCGTTGACGCCTGCCGCGTCGCGGATCAGCACCAGCTGTTCGCCGCCGACGGCCTCGGGGAACTCATGGGTCGAGAGGCCGCCGATCAGGGTTTCGGCGAGCTCGCGATCAGTGAGCCCTTCGAGATAGGAGCGGACTTCGTCGAGCAGGCCAAGGCCGATCTGGTTCGGCGACACCTGATGGTCGAGAATCCACTTCTTGGCCTCGGGATTGGCAACCGTTTCGGCCAGCAGGTTGTGCATCTCGACCACCTCGACGCCGCGGTCGCGCATCTTGGTCATGAAGTCGAAATGGTCGCGTTTTGCGTTGTCGACCCAAAGCACGTCGTCGAAGAGAAGATCGTCGCAATTGGAGGGCGTCAGGCGCTGGTGGGCCCGACCGGGCGCACACACCATGACCTTGCGAAGCTGGCCAACTTCCGAATGAACGCCGAGGGGAGTGCCGTTTGTCATGACGTTTCTGCCTTTCTGTTCAATGTGTGATGGTGCCGGTCAGCAGACCGTAGACGCCGACCAGTCCGGCAATCAGGGTGACGGCGAACACGATGAGCTCGGTTGGGGTGAACAACTGCAGTTTCTGTTCGCGGCGTGCCCAGAAGTAGAGGATCGTACCCGGCACGAAGAGGACGGCGACGAGCAGGACGTATTTCAGCCCGGCGGCGACGAACATGAAGATGGTGTAGATCGCCGCTATCCAGGCGATGACCTGATCCCGCCCACGTTCGCCCTGGGATGTTTCGTAGCCTTCTCCGCTGCGCGCAATCAGGATGCCGTAGCCGGCGACCAAAAGGTAAGGCAGCAGCGCCGTGACGCTCGTCATGTCGAGCATGAAGTTGAAGGCGTCGCGGGACCAGTAGGTGGAGATCACGAACAGCGACACGACGATGTTCGTGAGCCACAAGGCATTGGCCGGCACCCGATTGCCGTTCTGGGCGGCGAAGAGCTTCGGCATGTCGTTGGACTTGGCGGCGGCAAAGAGCACTTCGGCGCAGATCAGCGACCAGGCGAGGTAGGCGCCCAGCACCGACACCAGGACACCAATGGAGATGAAGACGGCGCCCCAATGTCCGACAACGGCCTCGAGAACGCTCGCCATCGACGGCTGCTGGACGGCGGCGATCCCCGATTGCGGCATCGCTGCGTAGGGCAGCAAGGTCACTGCCACCATCAGGCCGGTGACGCCGACGAAGCCCAGGATCGTTGCCCTGCCGACGTCGGAGCGTTCCTTGGCGAAGCGCGAATAGACGCTCGCGCCTTCGATGCCGAGGAAGACGAACACGGTGATCAGCATGGTGTCGCGCACCTGAGCGATCAGCGTCTTGGCCGGCATGTCGGCGCCGCCGAAGAAATTCTCGGAGAACTGGGTGTAGTTGAAGGCGAAGACCAGCGCGAGGATGAACACCAGGATCGGCACGATCTTGGCAATCGTGACGATGGTGTTGATGAACGTGGCCTGCTCGACGCCGCGCAGGATCATGAAATGGAATGCCCAGATGCCGATCAGCGACACGATGATTGCGGTGGCGCTGCTGCCGTCGCCGAACATGCCAGGGAAGAACCGCCCCAGCGTCGAACCGATCAGAACCCAGTAGAAGACGTTGCCGAGGCAGCTGCCGAGCCAATAGCCGAAGGCCGACAGGAACCCCATGTAGTTGCCGAAGCCCGCCTTGGCATAGGCGAACACGCCGGAGTCGATGTCCGGTTTCTTCTCGGCCAGCGCCTGGAACACCCGCGCCAGCATGTACATGCCGGTTCCCGCGATTGCCCATGCGATGATGGCGCCGAACGGACCTGTCGCTGCACCGAAGCGGCCGGGCAGGTTGAAGATGCCCGCACCGACCATCGATCCCACGACCATGGACGTAAGTGCAAACAGCGACAGCTTCTGATTATCGCTTGAAGCCATGGTCCCCCTCCTGGCAGCGAACCCATGTCCGCGATCGAGATGCGAAAGAAATTCAGGATCAACTATAGGATTGCAGGGGTGGGGCTGTGATCAGCATGGAATCCCATGTCTATGCTCCGCGTCCCAAAGTTGTGCAGCGCAAAGGATCAGGAACCGAAGCCGCCATCCGGAAAAGATCGCGCCAATCAAGCAGATGCTCGAATACCGTACAGTTGCTTCTGAGAATGCGCTGCAGGTCGCGGCCATGCCGGGCGTCTTGCGCCTGCGGCGTTGCAACTACCAAGCGACGGGCATGCGCAGGGACTGCTGTCGGCCTTGGCTAAACAACGATGAGACCTGTGGCGATGCCGTAGATCGCAGCCGCCGCGCCGACAGCCGCAACTACGAACATCACCGTCTCCACAGGCGTGAACACCCTGCGCCCCTGCTCCATGCGCGCCATGAAGAAGAGGATCGTGCCGGGCCCGTAGATGGCAGCCGAGAGCAGCAAGTGCTTGGCGCCCGCCGCATAGATGAGGAAGGCCGTGTAGACCAAGGCGATCGCAGCAACGGCGAACTCGCCACGCCGCGCGGCCGGGTCCTTTTCGTAGCTCTCGCCGCTCCAGGCCAGCTTGAAGCCGTAGGCGGCGACCAGAAAATACGGAATGAGGATCATCGAACTGGTGAGTTCGAGCGCCAGCCGGAAGGCATACTGGGCAAAGAGCGTAAGGATCAGGAAGGTCTGGACGACCGCATTGGTGAGCCACAGCGCGTTCGACGGCACGCCATTCTTGTTCTCATGCGCGAGGAAGCGCGGCATGGTTTCGTTGCGGGATGCAGTGAACAGGATTTCGGCCGCCAGCAGCACCCAGGACAGGTAGGCGCCGGCAACTGAAATCAGCAGGCCGACGCTGACGAACTTGGCGCCCCATGGCCCCACCACCGCCTCCAGCACGCCAGCCATCGACGGATTACGCAAGGCTGCCAGATCGGGGCGCAGCATGACGCCATAGGACAGGATCGTTACCAGCACGAGCAGGCAAAGCACGCCGAGAAAACCGAGCAGCGTTGCCACGCCGACGTCGCGGCGGTTGCGGGCGTAGCGCGAGTAGACACTCGCGCCCTCGATGCCGACGAAGACGAATACCGTCACCAGCATCGTGCCCCGGACCTGGCTTGCGACACTGCGCAGGCTGACGTCCTCGCCACCCCAGAAGTTGGCGGCGAAGATGTCGGCGCTGAAGCCGTAGATGACGAAGACGATGAACAGGAAGATCGGGATGATCTTGGCAAAGGTGACGATGGTGTTGATCGCCGCCGCTTCCTTGACGCCGCGCAGGATCAGCGAGTGCACGGTCCACAGCAGCATCGACGAGATGACGATGGCCGTGATGGTGTTGCCGTCGCCGAACACCGGAAAGAACAGCCCCAGCGTCGACTTGATCAGCACGAAATAAGACACGTTGCCGAGAAGCGCGGCCGACCAATAGCCGAGGGCGGAGAGAAAGCCGAGATAGTTGCCGAAGCCGGCCTTGGCATAGGCGTAGATGCCGGCGTCGAGGTCGGGCTTGCGGCGCGACAGCGTCTGGAACACGAAAGCCAGCATCAGCATGCCGACGCCGGCGATGGCCCAGGCGATCAAAGCACCGAACGGCCCGGTCTCGCGACCGAAGGCCTGCGGCAGCGAAAAGATGCCGGCGCCGACCATCGAGCCGACGACCATCGCCATCAGGGTCCAGACCGAGAATTTCTGCTGAGTGGCTGAGTTCATCGAATCGTGTCGTCACCAATTTTTTTGGCCAGCGGCAGCCCCGACAAGTCCTTCCGCCATGACGGCAATCTAGCCCGAGCCCGGCGGCCATGTGATTGGCATGGAATCCCGAGGATATGCTTGGCGTCCCAATCCTTGGCCTCGGCCTGCTTCGCCGGTTGCCGCCACGCGGATTTGCTGCTTCTGATCGCGCGTAAGCTTGCTGGATCGAGGCATGTCGGCGAAGCGTCTGTTTTCCGTTCTGTTGATGGCGATGCTGCTCGCCGGCTGCGGTGGCCCACGCGCCGTGCTTGGCCTTGGCGCGACCACCGACCAGGCCGCGTCTGCAGCGGTTGTGCCCGTCTACGTCGCCACCACACGCGCCCGATCCGACAACCTGTCGCTGCCCTATTCGGCCCAACGCTCGCAGACGCTCAATTTCGCAAAATTCGACATCGGCATCCCCAGGAACCACGTCGCCGGCGACGTCGAAAAGACCGGCCGAACGCCTGACCCGGCCAGGCATTTCGTGGCCCAGAGCTACCAGCAGATCGCCAGCCGCAAGCAGTTTGTCGCCCAGCTCGATGCCGCCCTGGCCCAGCGCCCGCCGCAAGAGCGCGAAATCTTCATCTTCGTGCACGGCTACAACAACAACTTCGCCGACAGCGTCTTCCGGGCCGCGCAGATCGCCCATGACTACAATGTCCGCGCGGTCACGCTGCATTATGCCTGGCCCTCGGGCGGTGCCTTGCCGCTCTATGTCTACGACCGCGACAGCACCGTGGTCGGTCGCGGCGGACTGGCGGAAACGATCGAGATCGCGGCGCAGACCAAGGCAAACCGGGTCATCCTCGTCGGCCATTCGATGGGCGCCTATGTGGTCATGGAAGCGCTGCGGGAACTGGCGCAGACCGGCCGCCGGCAAGCCCTCAAGCGCCTCGGCGGCGTGGTGCTGGCAGCGCCCGACATCGACATCGACGCCTTCCAGAGCCAGGTCCGCGACATTGGCGAACTGCCGATGCCCTTCGCCATCGTGGTATCACGTCGCGACCGGGCGCTCAGCATTTCCCGGCGCATCGCCGGCGGCCACCCGCGCGTCGGCAGCGGCTCCGACATTGCGCTGCTGCAGCAGAAACACATCACCGTGCTTGACGCGTCCGAGGTCGATGGCGGCTCGCATAACATTTTCGCGAGTTCGCCGACGCTGATCGCCTTTGCCGGGCAGAGTGGACTGTTGCGTCGCTTGATCGAAGGCGACGACGCCAGCGCCGGCGAGACGCTGCTGGCCGACGGTGGCTCGGCCATCGAAGGTGCCGCAGCACTCGTCATCTATCTGCCCAGCCGCATCCTCGGCGGCGTAGCACTTGCGGGTCGCCTATGAACGAACAGGCCCCGACCGATGGGAAAGGAATCCGTGGCCTGCCGGTGCTTTGGCTGCTGCTCTTCATCCTCTGGCTGATCGTCAACGCCTCGCTGGCTACGCCAATCCTCATCACCGGCGCCGTCATTTCCTTTGCCATCGCCTTGATCTTCGCGCGCCGCAGCAATGTCTGGCACATCGCTGTCACGCCGCGCAGCGCCTGGCACTTCCTTACCTATACCAGCGTCTTCTTCACCGAGCTGGTGAAGGCCAATCTCAACATGCTGCGCTATGTCTATTCGCCGCGCATCGACATCCACCCCGGCATCGTCAGGGTCCGCATTCGCTTGAAGTCGCCGATCGGTAGGCTGGCGCTGTCCAACTCGATCGCGCTGACACCCGGTTCGCTGGTCATGGACGTCAGGGGCGAGACGATGTTCGTCCACTGGCTCGACGTGAAGACGACCGACCCGGACCAGGCAACCGAAATGATCGTGGCTCCGTTCGAAAAGCACCTGGAGGCGGTGTTTGGCTGACATGCTGCTTCAGATTGCCGGCGTGCTGATCTTCTTCGCCATCGTCTTCGGCGTGGCAAGGCTGGTGATCGGCCGCACCGCAATCGACCGTGTCGTCGCCATCGACATGCTGACCGTGGTGTCGATCGCGCTGATCGCGCTCTACGCACATCTGTCAGGCCGCTTCGTCTATATCGACGTCGCCCTCGTCTACGGCCTGCTCAGCTTCCTCGCCGTACTCGCCATCGCCCGCTTCCTCGAAAAGGGACCGTGACGATGCTCGAGCTGCTCGTCATCCTGATCTGCGGCAGCATCCTGGTCAGCGGCGTGCTGGCCGTCTGGCTCGACAACCTGATGGCAGCAATGGTGAGCGCCGGGCTGGCGAGCCTGTTTGCCGCAGTCTCCTATGTGCTTCTCGCCGCCCCCGATGTCGCCATGGCGGAAGCCGCAATCGGCTCAGGCCTGTCGACGCTCATCTTCCTCTATGCGATCCGCCGCACCGGCGGTGGGAGGGAGTGACCATGGAGCTGACCGGCAGCATCCTGGTGCTAACAGGCGCCTTCTTCCTGTTCTCAGCCGGGCTTGGCCTGCTGCGTATGCCCGACACCTTCACCCGCATCCAGGCCGGCACCAAGGCCTCGACACTGGGCAACATTCTGGTGCTCGCCGGGCTCGGCTTCTATCACCCGGACTGGGCGCTCAAGCTGCTGGTCGTTGCCTATTTCGTGCTGATGACCAACCCGCTCTCGTCGCATGCGCTGTCGCGAGCGGCGCACGCCATCCGCACGCCGATGGCGCCGTCGACCATGGTCGATGCGCTGCGCGAGGAAGGCGACCGGCAAGGCAACGGGGACGTGTCATGAAGGCGGCCTCTTCCCTGCTCGCAGTGCTTTTGTTCGGGGCGGTCTTCGCCGGCATCGTCGGCGGCTATGGCGAACGCGAAAGCGTGTCCGCGCTCGCGGAACAGTATCTGGCCATGGTGCCGCGCGAGCTCGGGGCGCCCAATGTCGTCACCGGCATCCTGATCACCTATCGCGGCTTCGACACGCTCGGCGAAGTGGCGGTGCTGTTCATGGTCGCCGCCGGCGTCGGCGTGCTGTTGGGCGGCAAGGATACCACGACGGCTTCAGAACCCGGTAGGGAGCCGCGTCGCCCGAGCGAACTCGTCGGCAACGGCGCCGAGATCACCCTGCCGCTGATCTTTCTGTTCGGCGCCTATGTCATCAAGAACGGCCACCTCTCGGCCGGCGGCGGCTTCCAGGGCGGTGCGGTGGTCGCCTCCGGAACCATGCTTCTGATGCTCGCCTTGCCGGCAACGAAGCTCAACCACGGCTTCCTCGGCGTGACGGAATCGCTTGCCGGGGTCGTCTATGTCGGCATCGGCATCCTCGGGCTGGTGTTTGCCGCCGGCTTCCTCGACAGCCACATCCTGCCTTTGGGTGAATTCGGCACGCTGATCAGCGCCGGCGCCATTCCGGTCATTTCGGCGCTGCTGGGCGTCAAGGTCGGCGCCGAACTGAGCGTCATCATCGACCGTTTTCGCAACTGAACGCAGGAAGACGCCATGGGCCTGCCTGTCTCGACGCTCCTCATGACCACCGGCTTCCTGCTGGTGCTGATAGGCATGTGGGGCATCCTGCGCCACCGCAACATCCTGCGCATCATCATCGGCTTCGGCCTGTTCGACACCGGGCTGCACATCGTCATGGTGGCGACCGGCTACATCACCGGCGGCACGGCGCCGATCATCGACACCGCACTTGGGATCGAGCAGGCGACCACGCGGGCGGTCGATCCAGTACCTTCGGCCCTGGTCGTGACCGCCATCGTCATCGGCTTTTCGGTCACCGCCATCATGCTGGCCTTCGCCATCCGCATCCACGACGCCAGGAAGACTCTGTCCATCGACGCGCTGACGGAGTCCAAATGGTAGAGGCGCTGTTCCAGCCGCTGAACATCTTCCTGCTCGGCCTCGGCGGCGGCTTCCTCATTCCCCTGCTCTACCGCATCGCCAAGCCGTTGCCGGCACTGGCCTTCATCACAGCCCTCTGCGGCATCGCCGCCGTCTCCGGCGTCAATTTCTGGGCGCTGCGCAACGGCCAGCCAGCCATCGAGGTTTATACCGCAGGTGCTACGCCGCCGATCTCCATCAACCTGCGCTTCGGCGCATGGGAGGGCTTCTTCACCTTCTGCGTCAACATCGCAGCGCTGCTCGGCGCCTGGCAGCTGTGGCCACGGCTGCGCGACAGTTACGCAGCACTGCTGCTCTACCTGATCCTCGTCATGGGCATCAACGGCATGGTGATGACCCGCGACCTGTTCAATCTGTTCGTATTCCTGGAGATCGTGTCGATCGCGACCTATGGTCTGCTCGGGCTCGAGCGCGGCCCGGCAGCGCTCGCCGCAAGCTTCAAATACATCATGGCGACGGTGATCGCCTCGTCGTTCCTGCTGCTCGGCTCGGTGCTGCTCTACCATGTCACCGGCACGCTCAACATCGACGAGCTGATCGCACGCCGTGAACTCATCGCCGGGCCGATCGGCACCACGGCGCTGATCTTCATCCTGGCTTGCCTGATCCTCGAACTGAAGCCGTTCCCGGCCAATGGCTGGGGCCTCGACGTCTACGAGACGGCACCCGCAGGCATTGCCGCGCTGGTATCGGTCGGCGTTTCGGCCGGCGTGTTCTTTGCGCTGCTCAAGCTCCTGCCGCTGTTCGAAAACCACCTCTCGCTGATCGCGGTGGCGGGTGGCGCCACCTTCCTGTTTTCCAATCTCGTCGGGCTCAAGCAGACCAACGTCCAGCGCATGCTCGGCTACTCCTCCATCGCCCAGATGGGGCTGATGATGCTGGCGCTGGCCTTGCTGCAGAAGCAGGGTGCCGCCGCCTCCATGCCGCTGGTCATCGGCGGCCTGTTCGCCAACCATCTCTTCGCCAAGGCCGGGCTGTTCTGGCTCGCCGGTGCGGTGCAGAGAACGGAAGTCGCAGGCTGGTCGACTATCGCAGGGCGGCCTTTTGTGCTGCTCGTCTTTGCACTTCTGCTTGTCGCCATTGCCGGCCTGCCGCCCTTCCCCGGCTTCTGGGCCAAGTGGGAGCTAGTCATGCAGCTTTCCGGCGCCCAGCTCTATGTCTGGATCGCCCTGATCCTGCTCGGCTCGCTGCTGGAGGCCGCCTATATGTTCGGCTGGTTCAAGCAGGCGACGCGGGCCATGCCCGGCGATCTGCCGGTATCCTTCACGGCGCGTGACCTGCTGCCGGCCGCAGGCGGTGCAGTGCTGCTGGCCATCGGCAGCTATCATGCGGCCCAACTCGCCGGTGCCGCCTCGCTCTGGCTGTTTTCGCCGCTCATCATCGGCATCGTGCTTTACGCGCTCGACTGGCTGCCGGGGCGCGTCAAATGCTGCCTGATGCTGTTGGCCGTGCTCGGCGTGGGCAACTGGCTGATATCTGAAACAACAGGCATGTCAGGGCTTTTTGCTACAGTGCTCTTGGGCGGCGGCCTGGTGGTGGCCTCGGCCGCGCTCTACAGGCAAGATTCCCGCCCCGGCTATTATCCGCTGATGGCGGTGCTCTTGCTTTCGATCGCTACGATGATGCGGGCGCAAACCAGCCTGGAGTTTTTCTTCTCCTGGGAACTGATCACGTTGTCGTCCTACTTCATGATCGCGCAGGGCAGGCATGCCCATCCCCATGCCCTGCCCTTCCTGTTGTTCTCGCTGACTTCAGCCTTTTGCCTGCTCGCCGGCTTTGCGCTCGCCGATGCGGCCAACGGCACCTCGCTGCTGCAGGCGTTCCGGACAGGCGGGACGGATGCTGCGTCCGCCTTTGCCCTGCTGGCGCTCGGCTTCCTCATCAAGGCCGGTGCGATCGGCTTCCATGTCTGGCTGCCCGGCGCCTATGCCGAGGCCGACGACGACCTCTCGGCAATGCTGTCGTCGGTGGTCAGCAAGGTCGCCATCTTCGGCCTGTTCATGGTCACCTATCTCGCCATCGGCTCGCAGGTCGGGCTGGAGCTTGCCCATCTCATGGGCTGGATCGGCATGCTGACGACGGTGATCGGCGCCGCCCTCGCCTTCAGGCAGGACGACGTCAAGCGGCTGCTCGCCTATTCGAGCATGAGCCAGCTCGGCTACATCATCACGGCAATCGCGCTGATGAGCCATCTCGGCTGGGTGACGGCACTTTACCTCGTCGCCAACCATCTGATGGTCAAGGGCATCCTGTTCCTGGCTGTCGCAGGCGTGATCCTGCGTTGCGGCACACGCCGGCTCGAAGAGCTCGGCGGCCTCGCCCGCCGGATGCCCGTGACCTTTGTCGTTGCGGTCGTCGCCCTCGTGTCGATGTCGGGCCTGCCCCCGCTCGCCGGCTTCGGCGGCAAATGGCTTTTGCTCAGCGCCATGGTCGACAAGGGCTGGTACGGGCTGGCGGCAGCAGGCATCCTGGCGACGCTCATCGGCCTGCTCTACATGTTCCGCCTCGCCCACGCGTTGTTTCTCGCGCCGCCGCAGGCCGCCGCCGTCCACGTCCGCGAAGCTCCGATGCAGCTTCTCCTGCCCCAAATCGTGCTTGTCGGGGCGATCCTCGTCCTGTCTTTCCAGCCCAAGCTGTTCATGGACCCGGTTTCGACTGCCATCGACCCCTATTTCGCCTCAACACTGGTCTGGGAGGGCATGTCGCTCGAGACGATCTACGGCTACTGGAACCCGGTTCCCGTCATGGCCGCCTCGATTGCCGGCGCCGGCGTTCTATTCCTGATCGGATGGACCGTTTACCGCCTCGACCAGGGCCGCACTGCGGCCACGGGTATCGCCGAATTCTATCGCTACTACATCAAGATCTCGCAACCCTGGTCGGCGCCGCTGGCAACGAGGGCCTGGGAGAGTATCGCACGCCTTGGCACTGTCTCAGCCGAAGCAACGCGCAGGGTCTACACTGGCGACGGCCAGATGTATGTTCTCGTGGCGCTCTTTTACGTGCTGTTTCTACTGTCGGCCAATTTCATTGCTGGACATGCGGGCTAACTCGATTCCAGCAAGGCACGAGTGAGCTCCCGTCCAGAATTGCGTCAGCAACGCAAACAACCGTTATTGTGGCTCATACCGGGTCAGCCGCCGGTTCCGGGGGAGATTTTTCCTTGCTGACGTAGCCGCGACACGACATGGGCAAGTTGATCGGGATAATCTGGCGTGAAGGTCCAGTAGTGAACCCCGGAGGCAGCTGCCGCGTCCATCAGGCCGCGCTCGCCGGGAGCCAGGTCGTACAGCAGCGTGATAAGCACGTCGCTGCTGACCCACGGATCGTCATACCAGAATGTATGCGAGGTTCGGGACAGGCCGGGAATGTTTTCCGGCCTCACCCGAAGCAGTTCGAGGCCGTCGGCTCGTGCGCTTTGCAGAAGCCAGTTCGTGTCATCCGCATCAAGTTCTTCCATATCAGGCCTGCCTGCGCGCGATGCACGGTTTATTACCTGCGATAGCCTGAGCGCGCTGTCGTTGAGATTGGCCGAAACAGTGACGCGTTCGGCCACGTCCGCGTAATCGCGCATGTCGGCCACGAAACGTCGAAAATCGGCGTCCGGGGCGGCGTGATAAACCTCGCCGATACGCACCGGTGCGGCGTCCGGCTGCTTTGCCTTGCGCCCCGCCAATGCCAGGGCGTCGCTCCCGACCGTGCCGCCGGCGCTGTAGGTCAACACGTCGACCTTGTCAGCAATGGTGTGCTGCGACAGGAGTTCGACCAGCTTGGCAAGCTGGGGAGCCGCGCCAAAAGCGGTCACCATATCTCTCGGGTATCTCAGGAAATTTTCGGCCGTCGGCCAGGCGAATAGAACAACCACAGAGGTCCGGCCTGTGAAATGGCGGAGCTGCGCTGCCTGTCCCGCCGCACGTTCAACGGTGGTGTTGGCACCGTGGACATAGACAATGACATCGCGATCCTGGCTGGCGGCCAACGCTTGGTCGATCTTGTCGAACCAGGCCATCGCTGCGGGTGAAGGCGGCTGATCCGGCTCAATCGCCGCCTGCTCATTCAGATTGCTGAGATGGAGGAATGGCCGCCGGTCGTCGCTTGCACCGGTCGACCAGGCATAGATCCTGTCCCAGGTTGTACCTTCCTCGCCGATTCTGACCGTCGCCTCCCCGAGCTGCAGATCCCTGCCCGGGACGACTGCATAGAGGCGATCGTTGCGCGGTCCGACGGGAAGCCGGTTGGTAGCGTAGAAGAGGGCGATCTCCGGGTCTGACTTGTGCTCCGGATTGGTGGTGAAGGGGCTTGAAAGGCCGCCGAGGAAAACGATCGGGGTAGGCATAAGGCGCATGGGCGGCTGGTAAAAGGATATGGCTATGGTCGCTCCGGCGACGACAAGGCAGAAGATTGCGAGATAGCGGAACATCAATCCCTCTCAGCCGGAGTGGTCAGTTCCTCAACAAGCGCCGGAACAGCTCGCGCATGGTCAGGTGGTGGTCGAAATGTCCATCGCGAAGGAAGTTCAGAACCTGCACGATGACCAATGGATTGATCATCATGAATGTATGGGACGTCGGCAACACGATATGGTCGGCCATGCCTTCGAGCTTGGTGCTCTCGACCGAAACCTTGCCGTCATTGGGGCCGCTGAACAATTGGGAGAACGCGGGGTTGTTCGATCTGTCGCCGGCAATGATGCCGAGATTGAAATCCGCCGGCCCGAGAGTGTTGGGAATGCTGCCCGGATTGGTGCCAAGTTGCCGGCCTGCCGGTCCGGTGAGCATCTGCAAGATTGCGAGATCGCCGAATGCGTCGATGATCTCGGAGCCGCCATTTGGCGGACCCAACATGACCACGCGGCCGAGATTTCCAGGTCTATGCTGCTGCAGCCAGGCCCGGACCAGGATTCCGCCGAGCGAATGCGTCACGAAGTGGACGTTCCCAGACTTCCCGCATCTGGCCACCGACTTGTCGACATGCGCGATCAGCTTTTCGACGGGAGCATTCAGGGACGGATAGCCATCATTCACCACCTTGAAGTCATTGGCCTCCAGGGCCTCCTCGATCAGGAGCAGAGATGGGGCCGAACGCCCAAGGCCATGAAGCAGCACCACGCAATCCTGCGCCGACGCACCAGACCAAAACAGAGACAACATCAATGCAAGCAAACAGCGCATGACCGTAAACAGAACCGTTTGCGGAAGTTGACAGGCCGCCGATCCTCTAGGTGGTCGACAAAGCGTCTACCGGCAAGGTGCGAGATAAGTTACCGGCCTGCCGTAGCGGTCGACCATCGGTCGTCCACGGCTGTCGACCCGCTGGAAACGGCACTGGCCCGGAGCGGTCCCGGCGCCAATCATGGCACCCGCCACGCCCCCGATTGCGGCACCCGCGACCGTTGCCCCGGTATTGCCGCCGATCGCCTGGCCAACCAGTGCCCCGCCTGTTGCGCCAATAGCGGCTCCGCCGAGTGCACGTTCCTGGGGCGTATTGCACGCGCTCGTAGCCAGCGCGATCACAAGGAGAGCCGCAACCTCACTCAATGTTCGTATCATCGATCGATTCCTCCACAACCGTGCACCATGCCGATTGCATGGCACCGACGACAATGCTGCCATTGCTTTAGTCGATTGAAACGTCGAAGTGATTGGCTGAGCGTCCCAATGCTATGCTCTGCGCCTCAATCGTAGCGTTTCGCGCGGTCCGCTGCCTTGCTGAAACGATCGAGTCGACTTTGCTCCATTTGGTGGGCGCCCATGGACGACGAAGGTTGGCGCGGAGTCCAGATACTATGCCTCACGTCCCAAAGACGCTGGCAGGCAAGGACAGCTTGTTGACAACAGGTTCGTGGAGGAACTGACATCGGGCAGATGTCGTTTGTGTAATCGAGGTTCGTCATGAAACGTTTGCTGGCTCTGGGTCTTGCGATCGGCCTTGCAATGCCGCTGGCGACACCCACTCCCGCTCAGGCGGTAACCGTCAACATCACAATTGGAACCAGCCTGAATCACGGCCGGGCCATTTCTTGCAGCCAAGGCCAAAGGCTACTTCAGAACAGAGGCTTCCGCGATGTCCGACGCATAGACTGCCGCGGCAGGATTTTCATCTACCATGCTCGGCGTGGCAACAGCAGGTTTGAGATCGCGCTGAGCTCACGCACCGGGCGTGTGGTGGATGTTCGACGCATTCGCAGGTGATCCATTTTCCACGCTGCTGTCAGAAATCCTGGATGCGGGCCCTGCGCGGTGGTCTTGTGATGAAACACGGAGGCTCCCCATGACAATTGGCAATGACCAGAGTGTCGATCGTCGCGGCTTCATGATCGGATCCGTCGCAACCGTTGGTGCGGCAGCCGCACTCGTGACCGGAACTGCCCAAGCGCAATCTGGATCGACATCTGCCGGCTTGTCGGCCGCTGATGGAAAAGGCACCGTTTTCACGGGTGATACCATCGGCGGAAAACCGGTCATCAGTTCGCTCGATGTCGCCGACCTCGAGCCAGGCAAGAAGCACAGCTTCTATTTCCAAGGCGTGCAAATGCCGACGGGACAGCACTGGTATGTCTCGGTCATCGTAGCCAAGGGAAGTGGTTCCGGAAAAAGGCTGGGGCTGATCAGCGGGGTGCATGGCGATGAAATGAGCCCCGTCCACACAGTGCAGACAGTGATGAATGGATTGGATCCGACCTCGATGTCGGGGACGGTGATCGCGGTATTCGATGTCTCTCGTCCCGCCCTTGAGGGAATGGCTCGGAGATGGCCGAGCTCCGGACGCGGTATCGACCTGGTCGACATCAATCGCCAGTTCCCTGGCGACGAGAACGCCCCCGACGCACCGTCGCGACATGCCGGTCTGCTGTTCAACAGGCTGCTGCGGTCAAATCTCGACTACGCAATCGACTTCCATACAGCAGCTACTGGCATGGACATGACCGCATTTCATCTCGCGCGGATGGATTTGCCGGAGGTCCGCGCCATGGCGGAGTTGTACCCGATCGACCAGATCTTCGACAACGCTGCTGAGCCCGGCCTCTTGGCCAACGCCCTCATCGATGCCGGCATTCCTGCATTCACTCCGGAGATCGGTCGCCCCCGGATCCTCGACCACGACATGATTGCGCTGTTTGTTGAGGGGACGACCAACGTCCTCAAACATCATGGCATCGTATCGGGACCGATTGGCAGGACGAGCAAGGACTCCAATGTCTTTGTCGCGGACGGGATGATGCCTATCATTGCAACGCATGGCGGCTTTGTTGAGCTGTTGGTTGGCCTCAACGAAGCTGTTCAGGCCGGACAAAAACTTGCTGTCCAGCGAAACACATTCGGTGAAATCGTTGCCGAGTACAACGCTCCCCGGAGCGGTGAGGTTGGCGCGAGGCGTACCGACGCAACCGCTGAGCCAGGGACTCCAATCGTGTTCATGATCTTCGATAGCGCAAGCCCAGTCGGCGGCGATGCACTGGTTGAATGAGCACAGCCAATTGGCGGCTTGTGCACCAGCGCCCCTTTCAGCGCCAACCAGTCCGCCAGGATACCTCCATATCAAAAGGCTCTCCATCTGGTGCCCGGACAGCGGGCGCGAATTCACTAAAATGACAATCTAGCTAGCGCACCTTCCAAGACAGCAACCGGGCGGCCAATGCCTTCCACCGGCCACCTGCGGCATACCCGGTGGAACATGGGTTCCTGTCCGGGATGATGCTGTGCGCCAGTGCCGCGACGTGAGCCGCGGCACCGGCGCTTCGCTCAGCTCTTGCTTTCGTTCTCGAGGCCCCAGAACAGCTTGTCCAGCCCTTCCGCCTGCGCATCCTCCGGCACCCGCAGCCCGGTCGTGGCCTTGAGCACCACCGACAGGATCAGCCCGGTCAGTATCCCGGCGCCAAGGCAGAGCGCGAAGCCCGCAAGTTGCATCAGCACGCTGATTTGACCGTGCTGGAACGCATACGCGCCTTCGGTGACGCCGAAGTAGCCGCCCCTCGGCGTGCCCGACTTGACCAGCCCGACCATGATGAGCGCATAGAAGCCCGCGCCGATAAACAGCGGGAAGAGCTTGTGCTCGTCGATCTGACGCTTCGATGTGAAGTTGTAGACGATCCAGGCTGCAATCGGCGCCCCGAGCGAGACCAGGAACATCTGCCAGGGCAAGTAGACGTCGAAGCCTGGCGCGCCCGAAACGTACCCGGCAAGCGGGCCGAGCAGCAGATAGATGTAGTTCTTCGTACGGTAGGAGATGATTGCGCCGGTGATGGCGCCACCCGCCCAGGAGATGCCGTAGTTGTTGAAGGCAATGCCCACGCTGGTGTTGGCCATGGTCACCGAAACCGCATAGGTCTCGGGGTCGAAAAAGAACAGGCAGGACAGAATGACCATCGGCAGGCCTGCAAAGATCGTGATCAGGCCGGTTGCGGCGAGCCCGATCGAAGGTGCCTTGTAGGACGGCACTTTCGGGTGAGGCGCAAACATGCCCGGGCGCTTGCCCAGTTGCGGCACCAGGACCATCGCGATGCCCGTCGGGAAGATATAGACGAACCCGATGCCGAAGAAGTCGTGGAAGCCGGCGTTCGTCAGCGGGCCGACCGACCCCCAGACCGCCCAACTCAAGACCGAGGAGACCACGGTGGCCACGACGCAGGTGATGTAGAAGGCGGAAGCCTTCATGCGCTCCGACACCGCGAAATGGAGCAGGACGTTCACGATACCTGCGAAACAGGCAAGGAAGAAGATGAAGATCTGGAACGTATTGAGCCCGGGCCAGACCGCCGGATCGACAGTTTGTGCGTGCGCGTTCGACAGCGCCCCGAAGAACCACCAATCCTTGAGCGAATCCATCATGGTTCCGCCAGACATGATGTAGTACTGCCCCGCCCAGAAGCCGAAGCCGATGATGAAGTAGGTCGCAAACCCGATGAAGAAGCCCACCATCTTCTCGATCGTGGAATTGTAGAGATTGGCGCTTCGCGTGGTACCCGCATCGATCATCAGAAGACCTGCGACCACGGTCAGCGCCCCCACCGTACCTGAAGCGTAGACCAGATTCTGGACAAGCTGGGTGAGCGTCACCTGTCCCGCGAAAAATGCTGTTGTCGTTCCTTCCATATATTCATCCCCTCTGATGCCGGCTGCCCCTGTCCCCGGCTTTTCTTTGTGGCTTCCTCGCCCCAACTAGGTGGAGGCTTGGACGTTACCCAAGGGCAAGTGGGTCGGACTACTTTGTTTTGGGGCGAAGATTAAATCAAGGGAGTGAAACTATTTTCCTGCCAGGGAAAATCATCAGGCGATGAAAAACACCTGGTATCAAAGGATGAGGTTGCACAAACCGGATTCGGCTCCGGCCATTTCGCCTCGCCACACCTCAGGCCGGCGAATGGCGACTTAGGCGCGCATTTCGATCTTCCGCCCAGTACATGCAGAAGTCTTGAGTCGCATATGACCGCCTTCGCGTCTCAGGGAGCGAGCCCTGCCGCCTGCCTTACGTGTCCGAGAAACCGACATCAGGCCGGACCGCATATAATACCTTGACGGTCGACCTATAGTCCCAAGTCTACTGCTTCTGCGAAATATGCCGAAATGAACAAGCCATATCTCCCCCTTGGCTGCGCTGTCCAACCAGCGGAATGCAAGAGCAAAGAGATTGTTTGTTTGAACAAGAATGGTGGGCCCGGAGGGACTCGAACCCCCAACCAAGCGGTTATGAGCCGCCGGCTCTAACCATTGAGCTACAGGCCCCACGCGGGCTGGATAGTAAGTTTTGCGCGCTGGCACAAGCCATCTTCGCGCATCTGTTGCGCGCTGCCGCAATCCACCCATAATCCGCCCCTATTCGACACTCTCGAAGGGCTCAGGACAACGGAGATTATATTATGAATCGCAAATACATGGCGCTCGCTCTTGCAGCGGCACTCGCAGTTCCCGCTGCCGCCGCCCGCGCCGACAACCAGCCGCCGCCGCGCATCATTGTGACCGGCGAAGGCGAAGCTTCGGTCGCGCCCGATCTTGCCCTGCTTTCCCTGTCGGTGATGCGCGAGGCCAAGACGGCGCGCGAGGCGCTCGACGCCAACAACGACGCCATGGCCGCCGTCATCGCCGCGATGAAGGCCGCCGGCATCGCCGAACGCGACCTGCAGACCGCCGGCATCCAGATCCAGCCGCGCTACAACTACACCAACAAGCCCGACGGATCGCAGGAAGCCGAACTCGTCGCCTACCAGGTCACCAACACGCTGTCGGTCCGCATCCGCGACATCACCAAGACCGGCGAGATCCTCGACAAGGCGGTGTCGCTGGGCGTCAACCAGGGCGGCGGCATCAACTTCACCAACGAAAAGCCCGACACGGTGATCACCGAGGCGCGCAAGCTTGCGGTCGCCGACGCCATCGCCAAGGCCAAGGTCCTGGCCGAAGCCGCCGGCGTCAGCCTCGGCAAGGTGATCGAGATCGCCGACCAGTCCTTCGCGCCGCCGCCGATGCCGCTGCAGCAGGCCAAGTCGTTCGACCGTGCGGCGGCGGGTTCGGTTCCCGTCGAAGCCGGCGAAAACGCCTACCGCGTGCAGGTCAACGTCACCTTCGAACTGAAGAACTGACACAGATACTCAAGGGCTGCCGTGGCGGCAGCGGCAGCCCTTGGTTTTCCCGGTTTTCCCGGAGTCCTCAGTGCAGGCAATAAAAAACCCCGGAGGCCAGGCCTCCGGGGTTTTGTTTGGAGCCACGCCCTTTCTTGCGAAAAGGGGCTCCCGCTACTCCGATCGGGCAACGCCCGATCTCATTGTTACCAGCGAACCACCGGGCAGTTCGGGGCCCGGGCGAAGCTGATCGCAACGCGCTCGCCATACTTGCGGCCGCTGACGGTGATGGTGCGGCGGTTGACGTCGACGACGCGGGCGCGGCGCAGGCCCATGCGGTCGGCCTTGTCGAGCGCACGGTCGGGCGTGCAGCGGCGATCCCAGCGGCCGTGATCGGGGCGACCGCCCCAGCGGCCGTCATTGCGGTCCCAGCGGCCGTCGTTGCGGTTGTCCCAGCGGCCATTGTCACGGTAGCCGTCCTGGACATAGATGCCGACGCGCGGCTCGCCCTGGCCGAGGTTCAGGTAGAGGCCGTCTGCCTGCGCGGTAGCGGGAATGGCGGCCAGCGTGCTGAAGCCGATAAGGGCCGAAAGGGCGGCAGTCTTGATCTTGTCGAACATGGTCTTCTCCTTGAACTCCGTGGCGTCAAGCCGTCTTTGCCTGAGCGATGGCTGTAGATTGCACCGTCCAAGCTGAACCGATTTCGAACCGTGCATTCATTTTCGGTTCATCTGGCAAGCTGCTGATTCCGTTAGATAATATGATGCGATCACGCGTTTGTGAGTCGCCGCGCGACCGCGAAATAGCCTGCCGAAATGGTCGGGAATATGGCGAGCCTTACGGCTCTTCTTCGAGAACGTGCTCGAAATAGTCTTCCGGTTCGGCCAGATCGTCCTCGGAGGCCGTAAGCCTGCCGCGCACCGAGATGCCGGCCTCGTGCACGGTTTCGCTGCTGCCCGAAACCAGATGATGCCACCAGTAGAGGTCCTGCCCCTCGGCAACGAGCCGATAGGCGCAGGTGCTGGGCAGCCAGGCGATGGTGCGCACGTTGTCAGGCGTCAGCCCGACGCAATCCGGCACGCGCGCGAGGCGGTTGGCATAGTCGGAGCAGCGGCAGGTGGAGCCGTCGAACAGCCGGCAGCCGACGCTGGTCCAGTAGATCTCGCCCGTGTCCTCGTCCTCGAGCTTGGACAGGCAGCATTTGCCGCAGCCGTCGCACAGCCCCTCCCACTGGGTGGGGCTCATCGCCTCCAGCGGCGTCGTTTTCCAGTAAGGCTCGTCCATGGCAGGCATTTGGCGCGCATCGCCGGCCGCGTCAAGCACGCAGCCATTGCATTCATCGCCAGTTCAGCGAAGCCACGATATTGCCTTGTTGCCGTCGGGCAAATGCCCCGAAACCATGCGACTGCCGGGCGGAGCGGAACCATTCAGGGTTCCATCTGTTTGGGCCGGGACGGGACCCAAAGTTCACTTCGAGGAGATTTCCAACGATGAAACGCCAACCACGGATTCTCGCAGGCACGGCAATCGGCCTGTTCATGGCATCCGCGCCGTTGGGCGCCTTGCCGCTGCCGAATGGCGCGCTGTCTGATGCGGGCACATCGCTGCCGCTCATCCGCGTGCAGTCGGACTGCCAGGAAGGCGAAACGGCCGAAGCCTGCGCGGCGCGCCAGGGCGCCCAGCAGGCCCCGGCCGAAGAGCCGGCCCCCGAACCGGAGCCGGCACCGCAGCCTGAGCCCCAGCCAGAACCTCAGCCACAGGCCGAACCCGCGCCGGAGCCGCAGGCCGAACAACCGGCACCACAGGCCGAAGAGCCGGCACCCGAGCCCCGCCGCAAGAAGCGCGAGGCACCGGCGGAAGAACCCGCGCCTCAGCAGGAGGTCGCACCGCAGGCAGAGCCGGAGCCGCAGGCGGAAGAGCCCGCCCCCAGGCGCAAGAAGCGTGAGCCCGCCGCCGAACAGCAGCAGCAGGAACAGCCTGCCGCCGAGCCGGAGGCAACACCGCAGCCCGAACCGCAGGCGGAAGAGCCAGCGCCCAAGCGCAAGCCGAAGGAGCAGGCCCCGGCTGCAGAGGAACCAGCCCAGACACCCGAAGTCGCTCCCCAGCCGGAAGCACAGCCCGAGCAAAAGCCGCAGGCCGAACAGCCTGCCGAGCAGCCGGCGGAGAAGCCTGCCGAGCCGACACCTGAGCAGGCCCCCGCACCGGAAACGCCTTCGGGCGAAGCTCCGGCCCAGGGCGAGCAACCTGCGGCAGAGCAACCTCAGCAGCCCGCAACGGGCGAGCAACCAGCTGCCGGTGAGCAGCCGGCTACCGGCGAACAGCCTGCAACGGGTGAGCAGCCGCAACAGCCGGCCCAGCAAGGCGAAGCACCTGCAAACCAACCGCCGGTGAACCCGAACGAGGCGCCGCTGCTCGACAGCCAGAAGGAAACGCCGCCCGCACAGGCCGGCGGCCAGCAGCCGGCAGCCGAAGGCCAGCCTGCGCAGCCCGCCCAGGAAGGCCAGCCAGCGCCCGAAGGCCAGGCCGGTGGACAGACCGTCCAGCCGCAGCCGGTACCGGTCGATCCCGGCCCGCCGCCTGTCGACGACAAGGCCGCGACCGAACAGGCCCAGCCGGTCGAGATCCAGGCCGTCACCGCCGAGAAGGGTACCCGCATCGAGCGCATGCCCGAGGTCGACCTGCGCCGCAGGCCGCGTCCTGAAGGCACCGAAGTGCTGCGCGAAATCGGCGACCGGGTGATCATCCAGATCAACAACCAGGTCATCGTCGAGAGCAACGACCGGCCGCGCATGACGCGTGACGCCCAGGAGGTGTACTACGAGGAACTGCCGCGCGGCCGCACCCGGGAGGTGATCGTCCGTGAGAACGGCAACCAGATCATCACCATCCGCAACCGCTACGGCGACGTCGTGCAGCGCTCGCGCATCACGCCCGACGGCCGCGAATATGTGCTGAGCTATGTCGACGACCAGTATTACGGCGAGATGGACGAATGGCGCGATCCAGGCCTCGACCTGCCGCCGCTGCAGCTCCACATCCCGCGCAACGAATATATCCTCGATGCGCAGTATGTCGAAGATGACGACGCCTATTACGACTTCCTCGAGCAGCCGCCGGTGGAGCGCGTCAAGCGCCTCTATTCGGTCGACGAGGTCAAGCGTTCGGCCCGCGTGCGCGACATCGCCCGCCGTGTCGACCTCGACACGCTGAGCTTCGAATTCGGTTCGGCCTCGATCCCCGAGGCCGAGATTGCCAAGCTCGAAGGCGTCGCCAACGCGATGGAGAAGATGCTGAAGAAGAACCCGGCCGAAACCTTCCTCATCGAAGGCCACACCGATGCCGTCGGTTCCGACGTCGCCAACCTGGCGCTGTCCGACCGCCGCGCCGAAGCCGTGGCCGACGCGCTGACCAATGTCTTCGGCATCGCGCCGGAGAACCTGTCGACGCAAGGCTATGGCGAGCGCTATCTCAAGGTGAAGTCGCAGCAGCCGGAGCGCGAAAACCGCCGCGTCGCCATCCGCCGCATCACCCCGCTGGTGGCCCCCATCGCCAGCGCCAACTAGCATACGCGGCATCCCAAAAGGCCCGGCCCGCACCTCGCGGGTCGGGCTTTTTTCTGCCCGTTTGACTGGCCGGATGGCGCCCGGTACCGGGCATCCTGCCGGCGTCCAGACGCCGCATTGCCCGGTAACAATCACGCGATGACCCGGCTTTCGCCATTGATTCGCTGGATTTTGATGCCACTTTGAGAGCGACGTGGTTCCCTGCCCCGTCCCATCTCCGACGTTTCAGGAGAACAGGCCCGGCCGAATCCCCCTCCAGCGGCCGGGCCTTGTTTTATCCCAAAACCTGTTGCATTCGTCGGCACCGCCTCGATTTCCAATCTCAAAATTTCGGACGTCTCATGAAACGCCTCGAACACGCCGTCGAATCCATCATCCTCGCCTCGCGCTGGCTGCTCGTGGTGTTCTATCTCGGTCTCGCTGTGGCGCTCGCCATCTACGCGCTGTCCTTCGCCAAGAAGCTCTACGGGTTTGTCATGACGGTCATGGTGCTCGACGAGACCGACACCATCCTGAAGGTGCTCGGCCTGATCGACGCAGCACTCGTTGCCTCGCTGGTGGTGATGGTCATCATCTCCGGCTACGAAAACTTCGTCAGCCGCTTCGACAACCATGACGGCGAGGTCCACTGGCTCGGCACCATCGACATCAGCTCGCTCAAGATCAAGGTCGCCTCGACCATCGTCGCGATCTCGTCGATCCACCTGCTCCAGGTCTTCCTCAACAACCAGCAATACACCTCCGACCAGCTGATGTGGCTGACCCTCATCCACCTGACCTTCGTGCTGTCGGCGCTGCTGCTGGCCTACATCGATCGTCTTACAGGGCTTGCCAAGGGCGCCAAGAAGGCGGCTACGGAAGACGGCCCGAGCCTCTGAGCGGACGGACGGCATCTCACGGCGCGGATTCATCGTCTCAGCCGCGCCGGCCAACCCACTGGATTGATTCAGCCTTCGGCGGCCCGGACGTCGCTCGACCGGAACGGCGGGAGGCAGGAGGCCACTTTGCGCACTCTAGGATATGTCCTGGCCGCCGCAGGCCTGCTGATCTGTGCGGCCACCTTCGGCATGTGGGTCTGGCTCAATGCCTACGGCGGCGGCACCGGCTGCAACGACTTCCGGCTGCGCTGGGAAGACAGCGAGGCGCTGTCCTATTTCATTCCGCCGTTCATTCTCGGCTGCGCCGTAGCGGTGCTGGGTGCGGCAACGATCGCCATGAACTGGAAAAGGTAAGGGCGAACGAAGCGTAGCGGACTGCCGGTCTCCCACCAGTGCTGCTTGTCGCTCAGCCCCATTTCTGGTTTCCTGGTGGTTCACTCGGGGAAGATCGACAGCGTGTTTTCAGCCTACATCGACGAGATCATCATGGCCTGCGCCGGTGTCTGGATGGCGGCCATTGGGTTCGGATACATTGAGCTTTCCGTTCCACCCCATCAAGCGTGGCTGGGCAATCTCGTAAAACACTTCAAGTGGATGGGCCCGCTACTGCTTGGTATTGCAGCCGTGCTCGCTGTCGTTTCCCCGACCTAGTTGCCATGGCCGAGGCATGATGGTTCAGGCGCCAGGCAGCCCGCCACTCCCTGCCGACGCCGCACGGGCCCCTGCCCTCGTCCGCCGTAGTTCCTGCCACTCCCGCGTAAGCGTTATGCCGCTTTCGCGGTCGCCGATGTCTTGTTGATCGCCGTCACCGCGAGGTTTGTCAGCTTGTTGTTCGTCGCCTTCTCCTGGTCGAGGATTTCGCTCAGGAGCGTGTGAGCCTCGTCATAACCAAGGTCCTTGGCCCATTCACGCAGGGATCCATACCGGGCAATCTCGTAGTGCTCGACGGCTTGGCACGCTGCCAGAAGACCGGCATCCAGTGCGGTGCCAGATGCCTCTTCCATCAGCCCATCGGTCTCCTTGATCAGGCCTTCGATCGCATCGCATTTTTCGCCCGAAGCCTTCTTGCCGATGGATTTGAAGACCAGCTCCAGTTTCTTGATCTGGCCCTTGGTCTCTTCGAGATGATCCTCGGCAGCCTTCTTCAGCTTGGCGTCCTTGGCCGCCTTGGCCACCTTCGGAAGGGCCTTGGTGATGGCGTTCTCGGCGTAATACATATCCTCGAGTGTATGCTCGAAAATCTCAGCCAGCGTTTTCATTTGGGATTGCTCCTTGCCGGAATTGGCAAGGGAGGGAATGGATCACAGGCAAGAAGGTTCCTCCCAAAACAGCAAGAACTCCCCCTCGACCTGCTGGCACCGTGTCGTGCCTCCACAACGGCGGACCGACCACGCTCCCCGCGCAGCGAAGGAACTTTACGCCCCACTCCATGTTGTCCTGCAGCAGCAGGAGACAATCGATGCAGAACGACTATGAAACCGGCGCACGCAGGCCAGTCGCACGGAAAGGCCTGGATCCCAGCGATGCCTTTTCGCAGCAGGCTGCCGAAAACAAGCAGCCGGCCGACCGATACGGCAACACGGAGCCCGTTGGCGAGACCAACGAAAAGGCGCGCCATTCAGATGGCCAGAACGCGCCGGGCACCAGCACGCATATCCTTGAACGACCAGGCGGCAGCGAGCAGCCTGGCTACAGGATGAAGCGGGCGCGGTTCTGGCAGTCTTGACCCCGCCCAGCCCGACTTGCATCCGTCAACATCACCCATCAACCGGATCGGATTCGGCGTTCAGGCGTTGCTGCTTCGTTGAAAGGAGCCAATCGCCATGAACGTCGCCAACCTGCAACTCGAAGGCCTGATCATGGCCATCGCAGCTATCAATCACGTCCTCGTCCGCAAGGGTGTGCTGACGGTCGAGGAAATCGACATCGCCTTGCGCAAAGCCGAAGCGAGCGAGACCGCCGAAGATCGATCAGAGGGAATGTCGTCGTCAAATCGCGACGCCATCAACTTCCCGATCAGGGTGCTGGAACTTGCCAACCAATGCCAGCCGGAAGCGGATATTCCCTCATTCTCCAAGCTGGCACGAATGATCGGCCAGATGAAGGAACCCTACAACGACCAGAGGTGACAACATCGCAGTCCTTCCACCGCGGGTGCGAGCTGAACGCAACGCGGATCGATATGGGGCCAATGCGCGTTGATATGTGCTTCCCAGGAGCGGTTGCACGATGAAAGACGTCAGGTCTATCGATTGGACCGAACCGGCCACCTTCTACGAGAGCCGGCTGGGTCCGGGGATGCTGTTCGATCACCTTTCACAGGCAGTGCGGCACGCGGTCAACGTTCCCTTGCGCAGGCAGCACGACACCGCAAGGATCGTCACGCGCTCAGGGTCGCAGTACGGCTGGCAAGAGATCAACGTCCTTCACCATCATTTGCGGGCCATCGACAGGAGCTGAGTTGCGCCGCCCTGCTCCTTTGGAAGTTGACCCAGATCAAGTTCAACGCCTCCGCCTGGCACTATAGTTGCCTCGACAATTCGCAAGGAGATGAAATGTCGAACACACCGCACACCCTGGGTGAGGAATTTCCCGGCAAGCTAGATACCATTCACGCCCTGAAAGCACAGGACGCCGGTTTCGCTCGTATCCTCGAAGAATATGACGATGTGAACGACCAGATCCACAAGGCTGAAACCCACATCGAACCGGTGAGCCAGGAACACGAGGCGACGTTGCGAAAGCGCCGGCTGATGCTCAAGGACGCGATCGCAGGCGCTGTCGCAGCAAGCTGATGGACTGCCCCCGCAGCCGCCGGCCGCGGGACCCGATCAATACGACGATGATCAAGCAGTGGAGGTAGATTTGTACACGCATATCCTCATAACCACCGATGGTTCCGAACTTGCGCAGAAGGGCGTCGACCACGGGCTGACGCTGGCCAAGAATCTTGGCAGCAAGGTCACGGTCATCACCGTCACCGAGCCCTATCCATTGAACAGTCCTGCCACGATGGCTTCGTGGAGCGATGCCCAGCAAAAGCATGCCGATGCAGCGCTGAGCCTCGCCAAAGAAGCGGCCTCCCGGATCGGCGTCAGCGTGGAGCCGGTCCAGGCATTCGGCGAGTCGCCCGCCGAAGCGATCGTCGAGACCGCCGCGGAGCGTGGCTGCGACCTCATCGTCATGGCCTCCCACGGCCGCCGCGGCGTGAGCAGGCTTCTGCTCGGCAGCCAGACGGCAGAGGTCGTCCATTACTCCAAGGCCCCGGTCCTGGTCGTACGATAGAGTATCCCAGGCCGGCTACCGAGGGCTCAGATCCCGCCGAGCGTGGCAGCGACGCGTCGATCTGAGGTTTCCCATCACCTTGAGCGGAACATCAAAAGAGGCGCCTCGCGGCGCCTCCGTTTTCATTTGCGTCAGGCCTCAACCCTATCCGGCACATACATCGCCAGGTACTCGGGGCTCGGCGGGATCTGTGTGATGACGTCGATCAGCACGCCATTGGGATCCCTGGTGATGAAGTGGCGTTGTCCGAAGTCTTCGTCGCGCAGCGAGCGCAGGATCGGCAGCCCTTCCGCGACGAGCCGCGCGTGCACGGCATCGACATCCTTGACCTCGAAATTGATCAGCAGGCCGGCGACCCGCCCGCGCCCCTCCTCGGGGATCGTCTCGTGGTCGCCCTGGACGATGGCGAGATCGACGCCCTTGTCTTCCGTCGACCGCAGATGGACATACCAGCCAGCGTCAAACTCATACGCGAAGCGGAAGTGCTTGATGTAGAAAGCGGCGGTGCCGGCGACATCGCCGGTCATTAGCACGGGATAGTAGCTCGTCGTTTTCATGGCTTTCCTTCTCTCCTCAATCAACATACAGTCTGCATGTAAATGTGAACTAACATACAGGCTGCATGCATGCAAGAGAAAACCGAGCGCCGCTCCAACCGCGACCGCACCGAGGCGACACGCGCCCTCCTGATCGAGGCGGCACGCCGGTTGTTTGCCGAAAAATCCTACGCCGAGACCAGCACACCGGAGATCGTCGCCGCCGCGGGCGTCACGCGCGGCGCCCTCTACCACCACTTTGCCGACAAGCAGGAGCTGTTCCGCGCCGTGGCCGAGCAGGAGGCGGCATCGGTCGCCGCCGAAATCGAGGATGCTGCACCGCAAGCCATGGGCGCCCGCGAAGCTTTGCTCACCGGCAGCAAGGCCTATATCGAAGCCATGCGCTCGCCCGGCAGGACGCGGCTGTTGTTGCTCGACGGCCCCGCTGTGCTCGGCCGCGCCGGCATGGACGAGATCGACAACCGCCACGGCAACCGCACCTTGCGCGAGGGCCTCGCCGCCACGATGCGGGCCGGCGCCATGCGCAAGCTGCCGCTGGCTGCGCTGACCGGCCTGCTTGCCGCCGCCTTCGACCGAGCAGCCTTGGCGATCGATGCCGGCGCCCCACCCGAAGACGAGATTGCCGTCATCTCGGCGGTCATTGACGGGCTGATGCTACGCGAGCGACCCTGAAAAGCAAAAGCCCGGCACAAGGGCCGGGCCATGATCTGCGAGGCAATCGCCGCCAGCCTCAGCCGAACATGCGCTCGCCCTGTTCGTCGACCAGCTGCCGACCCTTGGTCAGCGACACTTCGACGGCATCGTCGAGTGCCGCGAAGCGGTCGGCGCGGATGAACTTGTGCTCCTTGACCGTACCGCCGATTTCCTTGGAAACCACGCCACAGGTCTGGAACTGGCCGCCTTCCTTGTAGGGCATCGCTTTGATCGAAAAGCCCTTGTATTCGATCTCCTTGGCAACGGCCGCAGCGGCGGGCTCGGCCGCACCGCCACCACCGCCAAAAAGCCTCTTCAGAAACGACATGCTTGTTCTTCCCGTTGTTTTTCCGAAGCTTAGACGCTTGTCCTGAATCAGTCGAGGCGTTTCGAACCGGCGGCAGCCAGGGCACACGCACCGCACGTGCGCCCTGCCTCTTCACTGCCGGTCGCTAGCCGAGCGATGCGATGATTTCGCGATAGGCAAGTTCCGGGAATGCCTTCAACGTGCGCGTCCTGACGTTGCCGCCCTGTCCAAGGATCAGCGCGAAGCGCGCCACCACCGCGTCGTCCGGCGCCTCGGCCACCGCCACCATGTCGCATTCGCCCATGGTCAGGTAGAACTGCTTGAACGAGCCGCCCATGTCGCCGAGCAGCTTTTTGGCCGCGTCGAGCCGCTTGGGCGAGTTGCGCACCTCGCGCACGCCCTGGTCCGTCCAATTGAGCAGCATGATATATGTCGTCATGGCACACCTCCCTCCGGTGCCACGGAGCACGGCTCAAATAGCCGGGGCGGGCATCCGGGTCGTCGCCCTCAATGCATCCACGCGCGGGAGTATCCTCCCCCTCCGTATCAGGTGCAAGTTCGTGCTGTGCTGGGGCGGCAGCGGGCCTCTGGCGCTCAGCCGCTGTGGCCTGGGCTGGCGAGGCGCTTTTCCATGAACACGCTGAGCGGGTCTTCGCCGTAGTCGCCGAACGGCCCTCGACGCTCAAACCCGGTGCGCTCGTAGAGCGCCAGTGCCTCGTGATTGGCGATACCGGTCTCGAGCCGCAGCAAGGTAAGGCCGACCGCCCTGGCACGAGCCTCGAGTTCGGCCAGGATCGCCTTGGAAAGCCCTTTGCCCCTGGCTGCCGGTATCACCCACATGCGTTTGAGTTCGGCCCAACCGTCCGCCATGGCGAGTGCGCCGGTGCCGACGGCGGTCCCCTGATCGTCGCGCGCGACGACAAAATGCACATTGTCGGCCCTGAGGGCTTCGAGCGGCAGGAAGTGGTTGCTTTCGGCCGGATAGAGCGACGCGCCATAGGCGTCGCCGTCTTCCAGCAGCGCGATGACCCCCGGCGTGGCCGGATCTTCGCGGCCGATGCTGAACTGCATCACATGGCCCTTCAGCGTTCGGTCAGCGCCAGCTTGGCGCCGAGCATGACGAAGGCCGCAGCAAAGGTCCGCCGCATCCAGGTCATGACCCGCGGGCTGCTCGTCACCTTGTCGCGCATGGCGGCGGCGCACAGGCCGTAGATGGCGAAGATGACGAACGTCGCCAGCATGAAGACACCGGACAATTCGAGCATCCGCCCGAGCACGTTCGGCTCGTTGGGTGCAATGAACTGCGGCAGGAAGGCGACGAAGAAGATCGACAGCTTCGGATTGAGCAGATTGACCAGGATGCCGTCGATCAGCACCTGCCATGTGCTGCGCGGATCGGCGTTGGTTTCGATCTTGAGCGCGCCATGTTCGCGCAGGCTATGCCATGCCATGTAGAGCAGATAGGCGACGCCGGCATATTTGACGATCTCGAACAGCAGCGCGCTGGTGTGCAGCAGCGCGGCAATGCCGGTCAGCGCCGCGATCAGATGCGGCACGATGCCGAGCGTGCAGGCAAAAGCGGCTAGCACGCTTGCCTTGCCGCCGCGCGAAAGGCCGGCAACGAGCGTGTAGACAACACCGGAGCCGGGCGAAGCGACAATGATCAGCGTGGTCAGCAGGAATTCGATCGACACGGCAACCTCCCAGGTCGCCAGGACCATAATTGAACAGGCGCGCCTGCGGAAGCCACCCGATTTCGCAACCATTGCCTTTTGTGCCCAGGCCCAGGAACGGGCCGCTGCGCCAACGCACGCCGTAAGCGTCTCACGTCAAGCAACGCATTCAACCGGCCCGACCGGGAGGAATGCCATGTCTTGCGCTCTCGTGATTGATGCCGATCTCAGGAAATACTCTCCCATGACCCTACGTTCGAAGCCGCGCGGCAAGCTGCCGGCGCGTTATGCCGCCTTTGCCATGCCGCTGGTTCTGTCGGTGGTGATGACCTTTGTGGTCTCGGCCATCTCGACGCTGAAGAGCCTCGGCCCGACGCCCGCCTTCCTCGCCACTTGGCCGTCGGCTTGGGCGCTGTCCTGGCTGGTGGCGTTTCCCACCCTGCTCTTGGTGCTGCCGCTCGTCCGCCGCATCGTCGCACTGGTCGTCGAGTCTCCCAGGGCGTCGTGACTACTATGGGTGGCGCCAGGCGCCACCCAGTTCCTGCCGTTGCGCGGGTCAAAACCCGGCGGAGGCATGCCGTACAAGCCGCCACTCTGTCCGCAACGTGCAAACAATCGGAACTTTTGTGCAACCAGTTGGTTTGGCTTGGTGAAAGCAAACCAAGGATGATGCCATGAACAGTCAACATCATTCCATGCAGAACTACCTTCGTCTTCTGGCGATGGCCGTTCTATCCTACATCGCCATGTTTGCGCTGATGTATGCCATGGTGAACACGTTCGCCGATGTATTTGCAAACCTGAACCAGTTCTACATGGCAGCACTGATGGTGTTCCCGATGATTCTGATCGAGCTCCTGCTCATGCGCGCCATGTATCCCAACCGCGCGATGAACATGGCGATCGTCGCCTTCAGCCTTCTGGTGTTCGCCGCGTCGTGGTTCATGATCAGGGAACAGACGGGGGTTGGCGACGTGCAGTTCCTGAAATCGATGATCCCGCATCACTCCGGCGCGGTGCTGATGTGCGAAAACGCCACCCTCGGCGACGCGGAGATCTCCGCGCTGTGCGCCGATATCGTGCCCGGCCAGCAGGCCGAGATCGACAAGATGAGATAGATCTTGCAGCGTCTGGAAGGCGCATGATCCTGCCTCGGCCAAGGCTGCGGCCGCGATCCCGCCAATGCAGGGAAGGTCACCCATGATCCGGGTTCGGTCAGCGTCCTAGGACCTCGGCAAACGGCCTGTCCCGATCAGCCGGCCACGTGCATCGGCTGGCAGTCGGGGCTCTGGATCGCCGCCAGCATGTCCTCGGCGACATGTCGCCAGCTCCGCAGGCTGGGCCTTGCCTCGGCAATGCGCTGTTGCAGGCTGCGACGATAGTCCTGGTCGGTGGCCAGCCGTTCCAGCAGGCCGGCCAGTTCCCCCGGCGAATCCGGGTCGAAATAGACAGCGAGGTCACCACCAACCTCCGGCAGGCTGGACGATGGCGACGCCAGTGCGGGCGTGCCCAGCCAGAGCGACTCCCCCAGCGGCAGGCCCCAGCCTTCGAGTTTGCTCGGCATCAGGGTGGCCAGCGCGTTCTGGTACAGCCTGATGAGGTCCGCCTGCGACGGGCTGTCGACCATCAGCACATGCGGCGCCACCATCGCATTCAGGCCGCTCTTGAGGCCGGCGACCGTCCTGCGACGGTTGGCGCCGGCGATCACCATCAGCGGCGGTGTCTTGCCTTGCTCCACCAGCAGCCGCTGTGCGGCGAGAACGACATCCAGGTTCTTGCGCCCGAGCGTGATGCCCACGCCCAGCACATAGGGCCGCGCCGGCAGCTCGAGCTTCGGCTTCTCGCCGTCCGCGCGGCATTCATGCGCCAGGGGAACCACCGAGACCCCGGGAAGCGGCGGCAACAGTCCCTCCTTCACCTTCGCCTGCAGGTCCCTCGCAGTGAACTGCGAGTTGGCGATGATATGGCTGGCGTGGCGGATCACCTTGTTGTTGTCGGCATGGAAATTGAGCTGGAATGCATCCGGCTTGTCACCAAAATCGTGCAACGGGATGCAATCGTGCAGCAGCGGGTAGAACCGCGTCTTGGAACGGGTCCGGACCAGGCAATCGATCATGTCGACCAGGAGCTTCGGCCGCCCCGCCGACACCAGATATCCATCATTGAGCGCAATCGGCTTCAAATGCGACCGGAGCGCGCGCAGTTTTGAACGGTTGACCGCTCTCAGGAATGCGCTGAACGTGGTCGCAAACATGCGGTTCGGCAGGCTGCGGCCCGCCTTCGGTCCACGCAGCCGGAAAGGAATCGCGCCTTCCGGAAAGCCGAGATCGACGACGCCGTTATAGGACGCCTTGCCGAAATGCGGTTTGACCTCGAAGAAGTCGCGCGCGGTCTCATCGTACACGACAAATACCACGCCCTTGTCGAGGAGATGAAGCTCATAGCCGATCTCCGCCACCACCCTGGCGATGCCATAGAATTTGAGCCTGCCCCGGCTCAGCAGATAAAGTTCGCTCAGATCGTAATAGACAGGTGAACTCAAACAGGCTGACCCGATTTTGAACGGTGGAAAGCAAAATGGCCGTCCTGGGGACGGCCATTTCTGAGTTTCTTGTCAGCTGTCGAGGAAGCTGCGCAGCTTACGGCTGCGGCTCGGATGCTTGAGCTTGCGCAGCGCCTTGGCCTCGATCTGGCGGATGCGTTCGCGGGTGACCGAGAACTGCTGGCCAACCTCTTCGAGCGTGTGGTCGGTGTTCATGCCGATGCCGAAGCGCATGCGCAGCACGCGCTCCTCGCGCGGGGTGAGCGAGGCGAGCACGCGCGTGGTCGTCTCGCGCAGGTTCGCCTGGATTGCCGCATCGATCGGCAGGATCGCCATCTTGTCTTCGATGAAATCGCCGAGGTGCGAATCCTCCTCGTCGCCGACCGGCGTTTCGAGGCTGATCGGCTCCTTGGCGATCTTCAGCACCTTGCGCACCTTCTCGAGCGGCATGGCGAGCTTTTCAGCCAGTTCTTCCGGCGTCGGCTCGCGGCCGATCTCGTGCAGCATCTGGCGCGAGGTCCGCACGATCTTGTTGATCGTCTCGATCATGTGCACCGGGATGCGGATGGTGCGGGCCTGGTCGGCGATCGAACGCGTGATCGCCTGCCTGATCCACCATGTCGCATAGGTCGAGAACTTGTAGCCACGACGGTACTCGAACTTGTCGACCGCCTTCATCAGGCCGATGTTGCCTTCCTGGATCAGGTCGAGGAACTGCAGGCCGCGGTTGGTGTACTTCTTGGCGATCGAGATGACGAGACGGAGGTTGGCTTCCACCATCTCCTTCTTGGCCATCGCCGCTTCGCGCTCGCCCTTCTGCACCTGGTTGACGATCTTGCGGAATTCCAGAATCGAGATCGCCGTTTCTGTGGCGAGGTTCTGGATTTCGGCGCGCAGGTCGCGGATCGCGTCCTTCTCGTTCTTGGTGAACTCCTTCCAGCCACGGCTGGACAGGTTCGAGATCGAGCGGATCCAGTTCGGATCGAGTTCCGAACCCTGATATTCGCGCAGGAATTCCTCGCGGCGCACACCGTAGCTTTCGGCCAGGCGCAGCAGCTTGCCCTCGTTCTGCACCAGCCGCTTGTTGATGTCGTAGAGCTGCTCGACAAGCGCCTCGATGCGCGCATTGTTGAGCGACAGCGACTTCACCGCCTTGACGAGTTGGTCCTTCAGTTCCTTGAGACGACGGTCCTGGCTCGGCGACAGGGTGCCGGCGGCAGCGAGACGGTTTTCGACCTGCTGGTCCTGCAGCTTGCGCAGCTTCTTGTAGGTGTCGGCGATGACGTCGAGGGTCTCCATGACCTGCGGACGCAGTTCCGCTTCCATGGCCGCCAGCGACAGGCTTGCCTCGTCGTCTTCTTCCTCATCCTCTTCGCCGCGGGTGTCGCCACCCACGTTGGTGACGTCGTCTTCCTCGTCGCGGCCGCCGCGGCGCGACTTTTCGTCGGCCTTCGGCTTGGCGTCCTCGTCGACACGCTCGACGATCGGCGCCTGCTTGGCCTCGGGGCCTGCATAGGTCGCTTCGAGATCGATGATCTCGCGCAGCAGGATCTTGGCTTCGTTGAGTTCGTCGCGCCAGATGATGATGGCCTGGAAGGTCAGCGGGCTTTCGCACAGGCCCGCGATCATCGTCTCGCGGCCGGCCTCGATGCGCTTGGCGATCGCGATCTCGCCCTCGCGCGACAGAAGCTCCACCGAGCCCATCTCGCGCAGATACATGCGCACGGGGTCGTCGGTGCGGTCGGTCGGCTCTTTCTTGGTCGTCGTCGCGGCAACGGCCGTGCCGGTCTGTTCGGCAAGCTCGTTGGCATCTTCCTCGGCATCGCCTTCGGCGGCCTCGGCTTCTTCACCCTGCTCGTCGTCCTCGACCACGTTGATGCCCATGTCGGACAGCATCGCCATCGTGTCTTCGATCTGTTCGGAGGTCACTTCCTCCGAAGGCAGCACCGCGTTGAGCTCGTCCATGGTGACATAGCCGCGCTTCTTCGCGACCTTGATCATCTTCTTGACAGCGTCATCGGAAAGGTCGAGCAAAGGGCCGTCAGTTGCGCCTTCGCGTTCGGTCTCGACCTCTTCCTTTTCTTTTGTCGCCATTCTTTGCTTTCTCCAGGCGGCCCGTCAGCCGCTTAAACTCTCGGACAGTGCAAATCAGATGGCTTCATCCAACCTGCGCCTGAACTGCCAGTAGCTGCACCTGTGTTAAGTCCAGATTAACCCTGATATCTGTGGCGGAATATCTTCCTGTCCAGTGACAAGCGCCCCAATCCGCATTCTACAGGCCGTCGACACGACTGGCGGTCTGGCCGCCGGTTAACTTTTCGAATCGACCTGATTCCGTCATTCCGGCGGAAGGTCAAGCGCCTGTCGCATGATTCGCGACAAAAAAGCGAATCAAATGCGGGATTATCGCAATCTCGCTCTAGTTCCGCCCGCCTCGGCCCGAGGACACCCCGAAGCCTTCGATAAGCGCCTCGGTGGCTTGCACGTCGTGAAACTGCGCCTGGATCTCCACCAGATGCCGATAATTCTCGTCGGTCGGATCGGTAGCCAGCGCCGCCTCGGCCTGTTTCAGTTCCTTATGTAAGGTGCGGGCGCTGCGGTGCAAGTGCAGCGCCTGGGCGAAGGCGTCGCGGGCATCTTCGATCGCCGCATCCTCGAGTGCCGTCCACTGCCGCGTCCGCCGCGCCAGCGCCACCGCCCGCTCCCACATCTCCGCGCACGAGGCCCGTTCGATAGCCGCCACCACCGCCTCGCGCGTGTTGGCTTCGCCATGCGCCATGGCATCGATCAGCACCGTATGCAGTTGCCTCAGTTCACCGTGGCTGAGATCGAGCTTTTCGACATGGTCGAAATTCTCGTCGATCAGCGCGGGATGGTTGACCAGCGCCACAACCAGGGCGGCCTCGCGCAACGGCATGATGCCGCCCGCCCGCTTGACCATCGCCGAGCGCGCCAGGCTTTCCGATACGGCAAACCGGCCGGCCGCCGCGCCCGCGCCGCCCTTGTTCCACTGGCCACGCTCGCCGCCCTTGCCGAACGAACCCTTGCCGCGCTCGCCCTGGCCTTGCTGCCTGCCGCGCTGGTTGCCGAAGAAACTCAGCACCCGTTCGCGCATCTCCTGCTGGTAGTGATAGCGGACGCTTTCGTCCTTGATCCTGCCGGTCAGCTCGCGCAGCGTCTTTTCAAGCTCGGCGCGGCGCTCGGGCGTGTCGAACACGCCGCCCGAAGTCTCGCGCATCCAGACCAGTTCGGACAACGGTCGCGCGGCGGTAAGTACCGTTCGAAACGCCTCCGGTCCCTCCCCCTTGACTAGGTCGTCGGGGTCCTTGCCCTCGGGCAGCAACGCAAAGCGCGCGGTATGGCCGGGCGCCACCAACGGCAGCACCATGTCGGCGGCGCGATAGGCGGCCTTGAGCCCGGCCTTGTCGCCGTCGAAGCACAGCACCGGCTCGCCCGACATGCGCCACAACAGTTCGAGCTGATTTTCGGTCAACGCCGTGCCGAGCGGCGCCACCGCATTGTCGAAGCCGGCCTGGGCCAGCGCGATCACGTCCATGTAGCCTTCGACGGCGATGACCGCCCCGCCCTTCTGTAGCGCCTTGCGGGCGCGAGCGAAGTTGTAGAGCACGTTGCCCTTGTGGAAGAGCTCGGTCTCCGGCGAGTTCAGATACTTGGCAGAGACCTCCGCCGACATGGCGCGGCCGCCAAAGGCGATGATGCGTCCGCGCGAATCGGGAATCGGGAACATGATGCGGTCGCGGAAGCGGTCGTAGGAGACCGGCACGTCCTCGAACACGGTCAGTCCGCAGGCCTCCATCTGTACTTTTTCGATGCCTTTCGAAGCCAGGAATTCCTTCAGCGCATTTCGGCTATCAGGCGCAAAACCGAGCCTGAAAGTCTGTTGCGTCGCCGGCGTCAGTCCGCGGTCGCGCAGATAGGCCCGCGCCCTTGCCCCGTCCGCACTCTGCAGCCGGTCCTCGAAGAATTTCGTCGCCAGCTCCATGACGTCGGTCAGACTGGCGCGTTCCTTCTCGCGCCGCTCCTCATGCGCGTCGCGCGCCGGCATCGGCACGCCGGCCATCTCGGCGATCCGCTCGACCGCCTCCGGGAAGGTCATGCCGTCGAGGTCAGTCAGGAAACGGAAATGGTCGCCCGACACACCGCAGCCGAAGCAGTGGTAGCGGCCCTTGCGGTCCTCGCAGTGGAACGACGGTGACTTCTCGCCGTGGAACGGGCAACACGCCCAGAAATCGCCGCGCGGCGCGTTGGTCTTCTTGCGATCCCAGGTCACGCGCAGGCCCACCACGGCCGAAATCGGCACGCGGTCGCGTATCTCGCTCAAGAATCCGTCGGAAAAGCGCATCGGGCCCTGCTTGTTTGAAACTGATATAGGCGCTCGCTCCGTCGGACACGACTCCTATTCGCCAGCATGCCCGCTGTTCACAGGCCAATCGCAGCGACCATCCCAATTGCGTGCACGGAATGTCGCCCGGGAACCCGAGGCTCCGCCGGACGTATCTCATATATGAGCAACTCAGATATCTTGCGAGCAGTGCACACGCGTGCAATATGGACGAAAAATATTATCCGGCTAATCTAATCGACATGGTCAAGACAGTGATTCGCATGCGCGTCCTGCCCTTCGCAGCCGCCCCAGACTTCAGCCGGTGCCGCCGATGAGCGGCTCCGTCGTCCTGCTCCACCTCGCCGGCGCGATAGCCTTGCTGCTGTTCGCCACGCGCATGGTGCGCACCGGCGTCGAACGCGCCTATGGCGACGTCCTACGCCACAAGCTGCGCAACACCATGCGCAACCCGATCCTGGCCGTTCTGGCCGGCACCGCGCTCGCCATCGCCTTCCAGAGTTCCACCGCGGTCACCCTGCTCGTCGGCTCCTTCGCCGGGGCCGGCATCGTCAGCGGCATCGCCGGCCAGCTTGCCGTGCGCGGCGCTGAGATCGGCTCGGCACTGGTCATCAAGATCCTGACCTTCGACCTGTCGCTGCTGGTGCCGATCTGCCTCGCCGCCGGCACCACCATGTTCCTGGCCACCGACCGCCGCAGCTGGCAGCAGACCGGCCGCATCCTCGTCGGCATCGGCCTTCTCGTGCTCTCGCTCGAAATGGTCGGCCAGGCCTCCGAGCCGCTGCGCGAAAGCAGGCTGCTGCCCGTCATCGTCGACTATTTCGCCGGCGATCCCATCACCGCCTACCTGCTGGCCGCCGTCGTCACCTGGCTGTTCCATTCCTCGATCGCCGCCGTGCTGTTGATCGTCACCCTTGCCGGCCGCGGCTTCGTGCCGCCCGAACTCGGCATCGTGCTGGTGCTCGGCGTCAATCTCGGCAGCTCGATCATCGCCCCCCTGCTCACCCGCAACGCCGAACCCGGCGTCCGTGTCGTCCCCATCGGCAATCTTCTGATGCGCGGCGCAGGCTCGCTCGTCATGCTGGTTGCCTTCCTCTGGGCCAAGCCGTCGGTCGCCTTCCTCGGCGCGACCGTGCCCGACCAGATCATCAACGCCCATATCCTGTTCAACTGCATCATCCTGGTCGCCGGTATCCCGCTCGCCAAGCTGGTCTACAGCGCCTCGGAAAAGATCGTCGCGCTGGGCACCAAGGCCGACCCGGCCAAGGACATGGCGCTTGCCGAACTCAGCGCGCTCAACGAGGCCGCGCTCGACACGCCGTCCCAGGCGCTGGCCAACGCCACGCGCGAAGTGGTCCGCGTCTGCGAAACCGTCGAGATCATGCTCCAGCGCATCATCGAGCTCTACGAAAAGCCCGAGGCCGACAAGATCGCAGCCCTTGCATCCCTCGACGATCGGGTCGACCGCAAGCATGCGGCGATCAAGCTCTACCTCGCCAAGGCCACCATCCGGCCGATGACCGAGGACGAGGCGCTGCGCTGCCAGGAACTGCTCGGCGCCTGCGTCAAGCTCGAGCAGGTCGGCGACATCATCGTCCGCAACATGCTCGCCCATGTGCAGAAGAAGCTCGACCGCGGCCTCGAGTTCACGCCCGAGGGCTGGCGCGAACTGACCGCATTCCACGCCTCGGTGATGGCCAATGCGCGCCTTGCCTTCAACGTGCTGGTGTCGCGCGACGCCAACACCGCCCGCCAGCTCGTGCTCGAGAAGGACAGGCTGCGCGACGTCGAGAAGCAGACCAGCCAGAGCCATTTCCTGCGCCTGCGCGACGGCACCATCAAGAGCGTCGAGACCAGTTCCATCCACCTCGACACCATCCGCGACCTCAAGCAGATCAACTCGCTGCTCGCCTCGATGGCCTATCCGGTGCTCGAAGAGCAGGGCCTGCTGCGCGGCTCGCGCCTCAAGGCAAGCTGAGCGGACTCAGACATCCCCTTCTCCCATTGTGGGGTGAGGAGTGGTGGCCGAAGGCCAGGAAAAGCCAACGATTTGGCTGTTCCAACGACGAGCGCCCAGAGCCATAGCGGAGGGCCGGGGTGCCCCGAAGGGGCAGATGAGGGGTGCTGGACGGAGTATGGTATTTCCAAACTCTCTTTGACGGCACGCATTCTCCACCCTCCCACTCCGCCCAGCACCCCTCATCCTCTCGGCGCTACGCGCCGATCCACCTTCTCCCATAAGGGGAGAAGGTAAGCCTCGCGCCCTGGCCTCACGGACAAGCCTTGCCTGCCACCGCCAATCCGAGTGAGGCTCTCCCTCCGAACCCGGGGATCAGCACATGGCCGCGCTCGACCAGAAAACCCTCATCGCTGAGATGACCGCATGGCGGCGCGACCTGCATGCCCATCCCGAATTCGGCTTCGAGGAGAAGCGCACCGGCGCCTTTGTCGCCCGAAAGCTGAGGGAATTCGGCCTCGACGAAGTCGTCGAAGGTATCGGCGGCACCGGCGTCGTCGGTACGCTGCGCCGCGGAACCGGCAATCGAGCCATCGCGCTCAGGGCCGACATGGACGCCTTGCGCATCACCGAGCAGGCCAGCCACGGCCACGCCTCGCAAAATCCCGGCGTCATGCATGCCTGCGGCCATGACGGCCACACGGCGATGCTGTTGGGCGCAGCCAAGCTGCTTGCCGGCGACGGCGGCTTCGACGGCACCGTGCGCTTCGTCTTCCAGCCCGCCGAGGAGTGGGGAAAGGGCGCGCTCGCCATGCTCGACGACGGCCTGATGAGCCGCTTCCCCTTCGACGAGATCTACGGCCTGCACAACATGCCGGGCCTGCCCGTCGGCCATTTCGAGACCCGGCCCGGGCCGATCATGTCGGCGGAGGACAATTTCGAGATCGTGCTGCGCGGCCTCGGCGGCCACGCCGCCCGCCCGCATGGCGGCCGCGAGGTGCTCGTCGCCGCCTGCGCGCTGGTCGCCAATCTGCAGACCATCGTCTCGCGCCGGCTGAGCCCGGCCGACATCTCCGTCGTCTCGGTCACCGAACTCATCACCGACGGCACCCGCAACGCCCTGCCCGGCTTTGCCCGCGTGCTCGGCGACGCCCGCAGCTTTCGCCCGGAGGTCAGCGCCGAAATCGAACGGCAGATGCGCATCATCGCCGAAGGCACGGCGCTGACCTACAATTGCACCGCCGAGGTGGCCTACACCAGGGAGTTCGTACCGCTGATCAACGACGCCGATGCCACCGAGGCGGCGATCGCGGCAGCCCGCACCGTCTTTGAAACCGGCGCGGTCAACGGCCACGGCGAGATCGTCACTGCTTCCGAGGATTTCGCCCGCTTCCTCGATCATGTGCCCGGCTGTTTCGCTTGCATCGGCAATGGCGAAGCCTCGGCGCCGCTGCACAACCCGTCCTTCGATTTCAACGACGAAGCCCTGATCCACGGCGCGCGCTTCCACGCAGCCATCGTGCGCCAGCGCCTGCCCGAGGCGTGACCCACGCCATCGTGCGCCAGCGCGCCGGCATCCTTGACGACATCGACCTTGCCCGAATCGGATTTGTTGGCGACACTCAAGCTGGCCGTGCAGCCTGCCGCTCGCTCCTTCCGGATTGGTGAATGCACCTCACCCTTGATTTGACCCTTTTGGGTGGCCGTCGGCAATGCGAGCACTGACGTTGTTTGTCACCCCTTCCAAGGGAACCAATCCATGCCGTCACTTGATCGCGTGAAGTCCATGGCCAAGGAACTGCGCAGCAGCCTGGCCACACAAAACATCCACCTCTCGCACAGCGCCTGCCTCGAAATCGTCGCGCACCAATTCGGCTTTTACGACATGCTCAAGGCGCACTGCGACACCAAGTCCGAATTCCACATCTCGATCGTGGTCGAGCACGGCTGCGAGGAGGAAGCGGCCGCGTTCTACCAGCGGGCTTTCGGCGCCGTTCGTGGCGGTGCCTACATGTTCGAGGGCGAGCCGATCTCCATAGACCTTCACATCGGGGATACGGCAATGCAAGTCGGAGGAGCCAACCCCCGCAGGGAACTGGAGCCGCACCGAGGCGGCCCCTTTTATCCCAAGGCCAAGGGCGCGGTCAGTACGGTCTTCATACTTGACGTCGCCAACGCTGAGATCGCCCTGCAAAGAGCGGTCAATGCGGGGGCGACCCTACGGGGAGAGCTGGATGTAGCGACCGACGGCCGACGCGGCGCCACGGTGTTCGATCCGTTCGGCCATATCTGGGCGCTTCAGGACAGGACGCCCCTCAGTCTTCGCCGAGCCGCCTGAGCTCCCAAGAACAACGCCCCTACTGCATGGCAGCCGGGGCGTTGTTCAAAAACCCAATCGGGGCAAAGCCTACTGCAGCAGGTTCTTGACGATGCCGCTCGCCTTGCCGAAATCCATCTGGCCGGGATAGCGCTCCTTGAGCGCATTCATGCAGCGCCCCATGTCGCGCAGGCCGTCGGCACCGACCTCGGCGATCACCTTCTGCGCCGCGTCGCGCACCGCCCCCTCCTCCATCTGCTTGGGCAGGAAGTCGGTGATGATGGTGATTTCGTCGCGCTCCTGCGCGGCGAGCTCCAGCCGTGAGCCTTCCTCGAAGGCCTTGGCCGATTCCTGCCGCTGCTTGACCATCTTGGTCAGGATCTGCAGGATTTCCTCGTCCGACACCGGGTCCTTGCCGGCGCCGCGATGGGCGATGTCGCGGTCCTGAATTGCGGCCTGGATCAGCCGCAGCGTCGAGGTACGGCGCTTGTCGCCGGCTTTCAATGCAGTCTTCAGCGCCTCGGCGAGCATCTCGCGCATGGCCATTACTCCTGAACGTGTCGCAAACAATAGCGCCGACCTGCCACAGTGGCAAACCGAATGACAATGGCCAACTTCCTGTTTTCATTAGGAAAAATAATTAGCCGCGAATCCCGGACCGGTCATTGACCACCCGCCGGCCTTCGCTTATTGTCCGCGCCTTGCAAGGACTAGTTTGTTTTGTGCACGGGGCCCGCCTGACGGTGGTCGTCCGTGCTTTTCGCTGCGCGATATGGCCTCTCCCGAGCCATTTTTCAAGTCGCGGCGCCGTTACGCAGGAGCATCGCCATGGCCTCAGAGACCGCCCCCTGGGCAACCGAAGTGCCGACCGCCGTTCTGGTTCTGGCCGACGGCACGGTCATTACGGGCCGAGGCCTCGGCGCCACAGGCAGTGCCGTCGCCGAAGTCTGCTTCAACACCGCACTGACCGGCTACCAGGAGGTTCTCACCGATCCCTCCTATGCCAGCCAGATCGTCACCTTCACCTTTCCCCATATCGGCAACATCGGCACCAATGACGAGGACGTCGAGGATCTCAACCCGGCGGCCCGCTTCGGCGCGGTCGGCGCCGTGTTCAAGGCCGATGTCACCAACCCGTCGAGCTATCGTGCCGCCGGTCACCTCGACCAGTGGCTGAAGCGCCGCGGCATCGTCGCCATGTCCGGCGTCGACACCCGCGCGCTGACCGCGCTGATCCGCGAAAAAGGCATGCCCAATGCCGTCATCGCGCATGCGCCCGACGGCAAGTTCGACATCGACAACCTCAAGGCCCAGGCCCGCGCCTGGTCCGGCCTCGTCGGCCTCGACCTCGCCAAGGAGGTCACATCGGGCCAGTCGTCGTCCTGGACCGAGACGCCCTGGGTCTGGAACGAGGGTTATGGCGAGCGCAACGAAGCCACCATGCACGTCGTCGCCATCGACTACGGCGTCAAGCGCAACATCCTGCGCCTGCTCGCCGGCCTCGGCGCCAAGGTCACGGTGGTTCCCGCCAAGACCTCGGCCGAAGACATCCTGGCGATGAAGCCGGATGGCATCTTCCTGTCCAACGGCCCCGGCGATCCCGCCGCGACAGGCGAATATTCGGTGCCCGTCATCAAGGACCTGCTCAAGACCGAACTGCCGGTCTTCGGCATCTGCCTCGGCCACCAGATGCTGGCCCTTGCCCTCGGCGGCAAGACCGCAAAGATGCACCAGGGCCACCACGGCGCCAACCATCCGGTCAAGGACCACACCACCGGCAAGGTCGAGATCGTGTCGATGAACCACGGCTTTGCGGTCGACGCCGGGTCGCTGCCGCAAGGCGTGGAAGAAACCCACGTCTCGCTGTTCGACGGCTCCAACTGCGGCATCGCACTCACCGGCCGGCCGGTGTTTTCGGTCCAGCACCATCCCGAGGCCTCGCCCGGCCCGCAGGATTCGCACTACCTCTTCCGCCGCTTCGCCAACCTGATCCGCGAACGCCAGGGCGAGCCCGCTCTCGCCGAGCGCTGATCAGTCATTCGACTGAACAAAAAAGGCCGCCTTGGGGCGGCCTTTTTTGTTGCCCGAGCAACTCGACCCGCCACAAGAGCTGCGACGCACTGGCAGTGCTTCGCCCAGCTTCCGGTCAAGCTCGCGCCCAGTTTCGCACGGCAGCGCAACGACGCCGAACCTCAAGTTCACAAGTAGAGACCGTTCACAAAGAGGCAATATTTTCAGTTCGCGTCTTCAGTACTTGGCATACAACTTCGACAAGCACGCCGTCCTCTTTGGGGCTGGCACGATTCGTGCATGACGACTATGACTGAACTGAAGAAACGGGGGCAGTCATGGCATATGTGATAGATCTCAATACGCGTGAACAGCTAGAACAACGCAAGGAAGGCCGCCGCCGCACGCTGAAGGGAGCCAAGCTCTCGTTCTACGGCGGCTATTGCTCCTTAGAGGGGATTGTTCGCAACCAGTCCCAAAATGGCGCAAGGTTGGATTTTGACGACACAACAGGTGTCCCGCCAGAGTTCAATCTGGCAATTGCCGGTGAGGCGGCGAAACGAACGGCGCGCGTGTGCTGGTATTCACCGACATCGGTGGGTGTGCGCTTCATGGAACAATAGTGGTGGCTTCCTGCTGGCCTGACGGCCCATCAGGCCTCGCCTGACTTGGCGAGACGCCCGGCTATGAGGTTGTCGTTAGGGCCGCTTGCTCGGTCGTGGCCGGCCTTTCGACCTTGAGCAAGAACACCAATAGCGACAGCGACAGGAAAACCCCACCCAGCACATAGGGCGCGCCGGCGAATGAAACCGGGGCGTCCGGCCCGGTGAACCATGCGAAGATGCCGGTATAGAGCAGCGGCGTAATGATGCTGGTGATCGAAAACAGGCTGGTCATCGCACCTTGCAACTCGCCTTGCGCCGATGGCGGCACCTTGGCGGCCGCGAGGCTCCGCAGCGGCGGGTCGGCCAGCGCCTCGAGGCAGGTCGCCACGATCACCGCATAGACCAGCCAGCCCTCCCAGGCGGCGGCATAGCCGAAGGCGGCGACCGTCGTGAACGCCAGGCCCACCGCCGCCGTGCGCCACTCGCCGAGCAGCGGTATGGCGCGCGGCAGCACCAGCGCCATGACAAGCGCACCGCCGATGCCGAACACGCCGAGCGAGAAGCCGATCTGCTGCTCGCTCCAGCCGTAGCGGTAGCTGCCGACGAACGACCACACCGCCGGATACATCATGTGGCCCAGCGTCATCAGGAAGAACACCATGCCGATCCAGCCGATGCCCTTGTAGTTGCGCATCTGCTTCAGCGCCCCGAGTGGGTTGGCGCGCTTGAGCTCGAACTTGCGGCGGTTCTCTTTGGTCAGCGTCTCCGGCAGGAAGAAGTAGGCGACGACGAAATTGAGGAAGGCAAGGCCGGCGGCAAAGAAGAACGGCACGCGCGGTCCGAACCCGCCCAGCAGGCCGCCGAGCACTGGCCCGATCACGAAACCGACGCCGAAGGCGATGCCGAGCAGGCCGAAATTCTTCGCCCTGTTCTCGTCGTTCGAGACGTCGGCGATGAAGGCCGAGGCCGTCGAATAGCTGGCGCCGCTGATGCCGGCCAGCACGCGGCCGATGAACAGCATCGAATACGACCAGGCGATGGCGCAGATCAGATTGTCGATAGCGAAGGTCAGCACCGAGGCGAGCAGAATCGGCCGGCGGCCGAAACGATCGCTCAGATTGCCCATCAGCGGCGCAAACAGGAACTGCATCGCCGCATAGACGAAGAACAGCCAGCCGCCCTCGATCGCCGCGGCACTGACGCCGACGCCGGTCAGTTCCTGCAGGAAGGCCGGCAACACCGGCATGATGATGCCGAAGCCGATGACGTCGAGCAGCAGCGTCGTAAAGACGAGCGCAAGGCCCCTTCTGGCGGTCTTTTCATCAACCATGTCGAAACCCACCTGGCACAAATTCGCGCATCGGCGATGCCGGTGATGCGCGGCTTCAAGCTGTCGCAGCATGTCTTATTACGGCTGCGCCGAAGGCAGCAACCGGCATCGAACCGCCGGGGGCAGTGCGGAACGTCGCTTATATCAGCGGCAACGATCAGGAACAATACGTGAACACATCAAAATGTCTGATGCGTCTTGGGGCACGGACGGAACGTTACGGGACCGCCCTGCCCTCGCTCGCTTCGAGGATCGAAAACCATTGCTGGCGGTCGAGTGTGACCTCGAGTGCGCGCACCAGTTGCGCCAGCCGCTCCGGCTTCATCGTGCCGAGCACTGGCACGAGGCGCGCCGGATGGCGCAGCAGCCAGGCGATGGCGACGGTCGCAACATCATGGGCGCCGGTCTCGGCCGCCACCAGGCTCAGCGCCGCCCGAACGTTGTGCTCACGCTGGCCATCGCCGGTAAACAGCGACCCGCCACCGAGCGGCGACCAGATCATCGGGGCGTAGCGCTGCCTTTGCGCGTGGTCGAAACGGCCGTCCGTCAGCGCCGAGGTCTCGAGCACCGAATGCTCGACCTGGTTGGTAACGACAGGAAACGGCAACCGCGACGCCAGAAGGTCGAACTGCGCCACCGTGAAATTCGAGACGCCGACGGCGCGCACCTTGCCCGCCTTCACCACCCGCTCCAGCCCCGCCGCCGTCTCGTCGGCATCCATCAGCGGGTCGGGCCGGTGGATCAGCAGCAGGTCGAGATAGTCGGTGCCGAGGTTTTTCAGCGACCGGTCGACCGACGCCGAGATATGGGCGGCACCCGTGTCGTAATGCTTCAGCCGGTTTGCCGGCCGCTGCGGCGACTTCAGCATGATGCCGCATTTGCTGATCAGCTCGATGCTGTCGCGCCGGCCCTTCCAGCGCGCCAGTCCCGCGCCGAAGGCCTCCTCGACCTCGTAGCCGCCATAGATGTCGGCGTGGTCGAAGCTGGTGATGCCGAGATCGACCGACATGTCGATCAGCCGGGCTACTGCCTCGGCGTCCGGCTTCGCTCCACCATCGAGCAAGCGCCAGGCGCCGAACACCAGCCGCGACAGCGACGGGCCGCCCGGCACCAGTTCGATGCGCTTGTCCGAAGCCATCAGATCGGATTGTTGAACGTATCGCAGGACGACAGCTTGCCGCTCTTGAAGCCGGCGGCAAACCAGCGCTGGCGCTGGTCGGAGGTGCCGTGGTTGAAGCTTTCCGGCACGACATAGCCCTGCATGCGCTTCTGCAACGTGTCGTCGCCGATCTGCTGCGCGGCGTTGAGCGCCTCCTGGATGTCGCCCTCTTCGAGCAGTCCCTTCTGGGCGGTGTAGTGGCCCCAGACGCCGGCGAAGCAGTCGGCCTGCAGCTCGACGCGCATCGACATCTGGTTGGCGTCGGCCTCGCTCATGCGCTGCCGCATCTGGTTGAACTTGGGCAGGATGCCGGTCAGGTTCTGCACGTGGTGGCCGACCTCGTGGGCAATCACATAGGCCTGGGCGAAGTCGCCGGCGGCGCCGAACTGCTTGGCCAACTGGTTGAAGAACGAGGTGTCGAGATAAACCTTCTTGTCGCCGGGGCAATAGAATGGCCCCGAGGCCGACGAGGCGTAGCCGCAGGCCGACGAGACCTGGCCCGAAAACAGCAGCAGCTTGGGCTCCTCGTATTTCAGCCCCTCGGCCTGGAAGATGCCGTTCCAGGTGTCTTCGGTCTCGGCCAGCACGGTCGAGACGAACTGGGTCATCTCGTCGTTTGCCGGCGCGCCGCCTTCGGTCACCTGGCCCCCGCCCGGCGAGCCGTCGCCGCCGGCCAGGATCTGCATCGGGTCGATGCCGCAGGCGCGCAGCGCAAAGAACAGCACGACGAGAATGATGATGCCGGAAAGTCCACCGCCGCCGCCGATGCGCGGTCCGATCGGCAGGCGTCCGCTGCCGCGGCCGAAGCCACCGCCCAGCCCGCCGCCGCCCTGGCCGCGCGCATCCTGGACATTGTCACTCTGGCGACGGCCTCTCCAACGCATGGGCATATCCCTCAATGTTCGTCGTCGCGGGCTTGGCTCCGCTCAGGGAGACAATTAGCCCAACGCTTGATTCAAGTCACAGGGTTTTTGGTTGTGCCACCCGGGCGCGCAACCGCTGGCGGTCAGCTCTTCTGCTTGGTGCCGGCGCTCTTGCCGTCCGAGCTTTTCGAGCGCTCCTCGAAGCGCTTCTCGCCCTTCTTGAAGTCCTGGCCGGTCTTGGCCTCGACCTTGCGCTCTTCCCTGGCCGCTGCTTGGCGCAGGCCCTTGGCGGCTGCCTTGCCCTTCGGCGTCGGGGCTTGTGTGATGGCCATTGTCGCTTCCTCCCGGGCGCCGGTCCTAGCTGGCGCTCAGGCTAACGCAGGCGGGCCGCGCTTGTTCCCGCCGGGTTCGTCATTGCCGGACGGGCGCCGCGTCCCTGCGCCATCGCGGCCAGGCGGCGACGGTCACCGCGCGCAGCAGCCATTCCAGCGGGCCATAGGCGAAACGGCCCATCCACCAGCGGCTGAGCGCCAGCTGCCCGGCGAAGATCGCAACGGCGATCAGTTGCGCGCCCAGCGGCGGCACCTCCCCCATCAGCCTGAGGCCATAGGCATAAAACAGCACCGAACAGACCAGCGACTGGAACAGGTAGTTGGACAAGGCCATGCGCCCGGCCGGCGCCAGCATTTCGGGCAGGCGCCTGAACCGCTGGAAGGCCAGCATCGCCAGCGCCACATAGGCCCCGGTCAGCAGCGGTGCGGTCAGCAGGCCAACCGCCAGCCCGGGCAGTTCCCAGCCGGTGCCGATCCCGTAGACCGAAGTCCAGCCGTAGAACGCCGCGCCGGCGAGGCCGACGGTCATGCCGGCAGCGAGCAGGCGGCGCAGCAACGGCTGATAGTCGTCAAGCTGCACGAACAGCTGGCGCTTGCCGGCGACGAGGCCGACCAGGAACATCGCCAGCGCGCATGGCCCCTGCATCAGGCCGATCACCACCCAGACATTGCTCAGTTCGGCGAGGTGCTGGGCGATGACGCTGCCCGGCGTGGCGAGATAGGCCGACTTTGCCGCCTCGCCTTCGGCGAGCAACGCCGCTGCATCCAGCGGCATCGGATCCAGTGTCGCCAGTGCGCCAAGCGCTGCCCAGCCCAATGCCGTGACGACGACCAGCCAGAAGGCGAGCCGAAGCGCGGTCTTCTCCTCGATGTTGCGCAGCACGAGCAGCACCATGCCCAGCACCGCATAGGTCGTCAGGATGTCGCCGTGGAACAGCAGCACCGCATGCGCCAGCCCGATCGCCCACAACCCGGCCTGGCGCCGCAGCAGGCGCGGCACGAAGGCCTCGCCGGCGCGCTCCGCCGAGGCCATCTGCAGCGTGAAGCTGTAGCCGAACAGGAACGAGAACAGCAGGTAGAACTTGGTTTCGAACAGGAAGGCGACGACGAACCGCACCGCCTGGTCGAGCGGCGCGGCAAATGCCGGATCGGCAACGCCGAGCCCGTAGTAAGGCGAGGAAAATGCCGTGATGTTGACCACCAATATGCCCAGCAGCGCAAAGCCGCGCAGCGCATCGACGTTGGTGATCCGCTCTTGTTGAACCGATTTCGCAGTCATTGCTCTCATGCCCCCGCCGTCACGGTCGAGGCATCCGCCTGCGGCCGCAGGAACCGCCCCAGCAGGACGCGCATCGTTGCGTGCTGGTTCTTGGGCTTGAACTCGCCATCGACCGCGACGCGGCTGAAGATGCCGTCGATCAGCGCCGCCACCCAGGTCGCCGCATCGGCCATGTCGAGCGTGGCGTCGGCCTGTCCGCGCGCCGCCGCCTCGGCCAGCAGGCCTTGCAGCGCCGAGCGCAATTCGCGGTCATTGCGGCCCACGCGCATGGCGATCGCCGGGTCCCGCCCCGCTTCGGCGGCGATCTCCAGCGCCAGAGACGAGAACTCGGCATCGGCAGCCAATTCCAGCACCAGGTCCATGAAATCGAGCAGCGCGGCATGGAGGTCGTCGCGCGCACCCAACGTCTGGAAGAATGCCGCCGTCTCCTCGCCTTCCTGGTCGACGATCGCGCCGATGATCTCCTGCTTGTTGGGGAAATAGTGGAACAGATTGCCCGGGCTCATACCGACCGCCGCGCAGATCTCGGCGGTGCTGGTCTGGTGGAAACCCTTCCTGGCGAAGCAGGTCCTTGCCGCATCGAGGATCGCCTGCCGCCTGGCGGCGTGCTTTTCAGGATCGACCTTCCGCATCGGTTCACTCGCTTCATTAATTAATAGACTAGTCGATCTATTAATTGCCAAGCCCCGTGCAGTCAACCGGGTGCGGCGGCAGCAGGATGCGGAAAGGGAAAAGCTACTCCGCCGGCGCGGCGTGTGCCCCCAGCGGAGCATCGGCCCGCGGGCTGCGTCGGTCCGCCAGCCAGGCGGCGAGCGCCTTTTGGGCATGGAATGCCGCGATCCCCGTCAGGATGCCGATTGCCACGCTCAGCGCGGTCGCCACCGGCCACGAGATCAGCGGCTTGACGTGTGGCGCCAACAGCTCCGGCAGCAGGCGATGGAACAGGTAGATGTGATAGCCCGCAGCAGCCACTGGCAGGGCGACGGCGGCGAGTTGCTTCGGCACGGCCACGCGCGGCATGTAGAGCAGCACGGTCACGCAGGCCAGTTGCAGCATGAACTTGACCCAGGACCCGGTCCAGTTGCCGCCCCAATACGCCATGACGGGAAACGCCAGCGTCGCAGCCGCCAGCACCAGCAGGCGCTGCCGCGCTGTTCGGGCGTGGAACACGCACCAGCCGAAGGCAGCGAGATAGAACACGTCCGACACGGTGAAGATCTGCACCGCCCCGACCGCCCAGACCTTGGGCGCCAGGAACTTGATCGCCACCGCCACGACGAGCGCCGCCATGCCGACGCCGAAGGGATTCTTGGCCACCCGCCGTCGCACAGCCGGCAGCGAGAACAGCCCGGCGACGATCAGCATGACCTGCGCGTAGGCCTCCACGAACCAGTAGAGATGGGGCAGCATGTGCTTGGGATCGAAAATGCCGAGATTGCCGACCAGGAAGACCGACGGCCACAGCATCTCGCCGCGCGCGATCGAATATGTGGCGACGATCGGCGCATAGACGGCCAGGTTTGCGGCCAGCGTCCTGAGCAGCCGCGTCGTCTCCCCGCGCATCAGGGCTGCGCCATGGAAACGCGCCAGCCCGTAGCCGACCAGCATCACCAGCGCCGCAGCCCCGCCGGGGATGGGCCACAGCGTGGCATGGTGGAGCACGACGAGCAGGATCGCCATTGCCCGCATCAGGAGATCGGAATCGACCACGCGCAAACCGCTGGTCTGGCGCCCGAGCCTTGCCAGCGTGCCCACAGGCATCTTCTCCCATTCCTCGGGGATACGTCCCAGCTTGCGCTCGAGCGTCAGCGACAGCTGCACGAACAACAGCGAGTCGCCGCCCAGCGCCTCGAAGCTGTCGGCCGGCGTCACCTTGCGCGGATAGAAGGCCCGGCTGAACGCCTCGACAATGCCGGGGTCGGTTTTCCCCGCCTGTCGTGCGCGCTGCGCCACCGCCGGATAGTCGACCTTGCCCGATGCCAGCCGCGGCAGGGCTTCCACCGCCACCGCCTCGACATGCAGCGGCGTCAGGCCGCTCGCCGCGATCATCAGCTTGCAGACGTCCTCGGGCGCCTCGCCGGAAGAATAGGCCGCCACCAGCCGCCGGTCACAGCCCGTCACAGCCGCCACGATGCCACGCTGCGCCAGCGCATGCTCCACCGCCTCGTGGCTGATCCTGAGGCCGGCGATCTTCGACATGCGCTTGAGCCGCCCGACGACGCGGAAGAAGCCGTTCTCACAGCGTTCGGCGACATCGCCGGTGCGCAGTTCCTCGACCTCGTCACCGCGCGCCAGATCGGCCCGGCTCTCGGCATAGCCCATCATCACGTTCGGGCCGCGATAGACGAGTTCGCCCGCAGCACCCGATGCCTCGATCTGCGCGCCATCGTCGCCGACCAGCATCAGTTCGCCACCCGGAATGGCAATGCCTATGCTGTCGGGGTTCGCCGCAAGCGCCTCCGGCGGCACATAGGCGATCCGGGCAGTCGCTTCCGTCTGGCCGTACATCAGAAAAAGGCGGCGGCCGTCTTGCTCGAGCTTGCGCCGAAAAGTGTCGGCAAGCCCGGCGGGAATGCGCCCGCCCGCCACTGTCATGAAACGCAGCGACGGCAGTTCCTCGGGCTGGAACCCGGTCTTTTCCATCAGTTCGTAGGAATAGGGCACGCCGCTGATGTTGGTCGCCTCGGCCGCGCGCAGGTCGTCGGCAAATCCCTTGTCCGCCACGCCCTTGGCCGAGACGAACACGCTGGCACCGACAGCCAGGTGCGAGTTGAGCACCGACAGGCCATAGGAATAGTGGAACGGCAGGAGCAGTGCCGCCCGGTCGTCCGCCGCTAGCCCCAGATAAGAAGCGATAGCGTCGGCATTGCTGTCGATGTTCTTGCGCGACAGCCTGACGAAGCGGCTCTTGCCGGTGCTGCCCGACGTCGCCAGCAGCACGGCGAGGTCCCCGTGCAATGCCTCTCCTGCCCCCTCGTGCTCGACCACGCGCCAGCGCCCGTCGAACAGCCGCACGCTCGCGTGGGGGCGGAAGTCTTCTTCGAAGTCGGCAAAGGCCCTGGCATCACCCGGCGCCAGCAGCGCCACGGCATGGTCCCCGGCGCGTGCCGCGAGATAGGCTGTGATGGCGTGTTCGGAGTTCGCCGCCTCGATGGCCACCAGTTTCCGGCCGTTGCCGAAACTTGCGGCCATCTCGGCTGCGCAGCGTGCCAGCTCGGCATAGCTGATGGCGGGGCGACCCGGGAAAATCAGGGCGGCACGGTCGCCATGCGTCGCCAGTTTCTGCAGGAATTCCATTCTTCGCTCGCCCCGCCGCTTCCGATGCAGCCACCTGAACGCGCGAGCCGATAGCCTTATTCCTGATAATTTGCATCAAGAAAATGCGAGACCTCTAATATGTGCCGGCTGACCGCCCTTAACGGACCGGTGTCAGGCGACCATTGCGACCTCGGGCCAGGATGCGCGCCTTAAGCCACAGGAACAGCGGGATGCGCGACCACTGGCGCAATTGGTCTGTATCAGCTGTGTCGGGAGTGGGCTCACGCAGCGCCGTGATTGCCAGTCCCGCAGCCTCGAACGCTGCCATGTAGTCTTCGAGCGGCTGCGACCAGCCGGCAAACTGCATCGTCAGGCCGTCACGCTGCTCCTCGCCCTCGAAATACTCCCGGCCGTAATAGCTGCCGTCGATGACGAACGGCGCGTCCGCCTCACGCCCGGCAAAGCGGCCGCGGTCGCGGAACGGGTGAACCAGCGAAACAAACAGCGTCCCGCCCGGCTTCAAGACGCGGCGGATTTCGCGCGCCGCTGCCGGCACGTCCTGGACGTCCATCAGCACGTTGTAGGCCATCACCAGGTCGAACGAGCCGTCCTCGAAAGGCAGGTCGCCGACACCGGCGACACGATAGTCGTCGGCCGACTTGGCCTCACGGGCCGCTTCCACCATGGCGGCGACGGCATCGGTCGCAGTCACATGGTAGCCGAGCGCCTTGAGTTCGCGCGACACGCGGCCCTCGCCGCAACCAACCTCCAGCGCGCGGCCAGATCCCTTGCCGATGAAATCCACGAGTCCCTTGCGATAGGCCCAGAAGGCGTCATGGCCGGGCGCGCGGGCCCACGCGATCCATTGCTCGGCCACGCCGGTCCAGTGTCTCTCGTCCTGTTTCATCGCTGCCTCGCTCGCTTAGAAGGCAGCGCTTATGCCATCCAAGACGGCGAGCACCCATGGCCACCGGCGCGCAAATCACCGTGCCACCGCTAGCCGAGCCGAACGGCGCGACAGTGCCAGCACGGCCAGCGCCACCAGCGGGAAGGCCGCCGCGACAAGACCGAGATCCGAAGGCGTGGCGAATTCCAGCACCCGCCCGCCGATGACGGTGCCGAAGGCGATGCCGAAATAGAGCGCCGAAGCGTTGAGCGACAGCGTCAGATGCGCGAGCTCGGGTGCGAAACCGACGATGCGGCTCGCCTGCGCCGGCGGGAAGGCCCAGCCGATGATACCCCACGGCACCATCAGGCCGATCAGCACCGGCCCGGCGATGTGATGCGGCAACAGCTTCAGCGTCAGCGCGATCGCCAGGCAGAAGCCCGACGACATCAAGAGCGACAGCACCACCATGCGCGTCGCCCCGATCCGGTCGGCGAGGTAGCCGCTCGACAAATTACCGATGACCGCACCCGCGCCGAAGGCCAGCAGCATGCCCGGCAGGGCGATGGCCGGCAGCCCCGCCCCCTCCAGCGCCAGCGGCGCGATATAGGAAATGACGGTGAAACCACCGGCGAGATAAAGCAGCGTCACCAGCAACGACGGCAGGATGCCGGGCCTCGCGATGGCCGTGAAGCGCTCGCCCAGCGTCAGCTTGATGCCGCGCGAACCCCTGGGCAACCGCACCCACAGGATCGCCGCACAGGATATGCTGAGCAGCGCAATCGCCACGAAGGTGCCGCGCCAGCCCCACATCGTCGCGATCAGCGAGCCTACCGGCGCGCCGAGCGCCACCGCAAACGTCGTGCCGCCGACGACGACGGCAATGGCGCGCGCCCGATGTTCGGGCCCGGCCAGCGACACCGCGGTCGCCTGCGCGGTGGCCGCATAGAGCCCGGCCGCCATGCCCATCACGATCTGTGCCACCAGCAGCCCGCCGAAGGACGAACTCGTCGCCGCAATGATGTTGCCGGCGACGAACACCAGCATCGTTGCCGCCAGCACGCGGCGGCGGTCGATCTCGCCTGCCAGCGCCGACAGGACGGGAGCGCCGACGGCATAGGCAAGCGAAAACGCCATGATCAGGTAACCTGCGAAGGGCACCGAGACATGGGCGTCGCCGGCGATCGCCGGCAGAAGGCTGGAGAACACGAAGCCGACTGTGCTCATCGCAAACGAGCCGACCGCCAGCCAGATAAGGCGCTTGTCCATGACGCTGTCCTTAGTTCAAAATATGTTGAACTATTGAACTTGTCGCTGCGTCATGTCAATCTGCTTCGAACGCGCTCCTGCCATCGTGGTGTCGGCAGGCCGCGCAAACCTTGAACCGACCGGACAGCGCCGCTACCTTCGAACCATGTCATTGCCGCACCCCAATCCCGACCAGATCAGCCTCGCCAACGTGCTTGCCGTGCTCGGCGACCAGACCCGGCTCGCCATCGTCGGCTATCTCGCCCGCAACGAAGGCGTGGCGATGAGCTGCGGCCAGTTCCTCGATTTCGGCTCCAAGACCAATCTCAGCTACCACCTCGCCAAGCTGCGCGAGGCCGGTATCACCCGCACCGAGGTTTCCGGCACCAGCCGGCTGATCTCGCTGCGCCGCGACGACCTCGACAGCCGCTTCCCCGGCCTGCTCGATTCGATCGTCACCGCCGCCCGCGGCCTGCCCCAGTTGGAGCGGCTCAGGGAAGATAGCTGAACCTCCAAAGTTCGAAGCGGACACGCACCGGCCGCACCTCGAAGCGCCCTCGCACGACGAACCGCGCGCACCGGAGTCATTCTTGCCTGTCTACAATGGCTTAAATGCTATTTTCGGGGTTCCCCCCTCCCCGTCCTTCCCCTATAAGGCGCGCCTAGCCTGATACTTGAATCTCACTTGCGCACCGGCCCGGGCATTGCCCCGTCCCGGTTCTTCGCGCAGGCCTACTGACGGACGCACGCCATGCCAAGACGCACCGACATCAAGTCCATCCTGATCATTGGTGCCGGTCCTATTGTCATCGGCCAGGCCTGCGAGTTCGACTACTCCGGCACCCAGGCCTGCAAGGCGCTGAAGGAGGAGGGCTACCGCGTCATCCTGGTCAACTCCAACCCGGCCACCATCATGACCGACCCGGAGCTGGCCGACGCCACCTACATCGAGCCGATCACGCCTGAAGTGGTCGCCAAGATCATCGCCAAGGAGCGCCCCGACGCGCTGCTGCCGACCATGGGCGGCCAGACCGCGCTCAACACCGCGCTTTCGCTGCGCCGCATGGGCGTGCTCGAACGCTACAATGTCGAGATGATCGGCGCCGACGCGCACGCCATCGACAAGGCCGAGGACCGCTCGCTGTTCCGCGAGGCCATGGCCAAGATCGGCCTGGAGACGCCGAAGTCGATGCTGGCCAACGCCTCCGACGTCAAGGACGCCGACCGCAAGAAGCACGAGGCCGAGCGCGCCGCCCTCAAGCTCGAGGCCCCAGCCGATCTCGACGCCGCGCTCGACGCGCTCGAAACCCAGTGGAACCTCGGCGAAGGCGACCGCAAGCAGCGCTACATCAACCACGGCATGGCGATCGGCGCCCAGGCGCTCGACCATGTCGGCCTGCCCGCCATCATCCGCCCGTCCTTTACCATGGGCGGCACCGGCGGCGGCATCGCCTTCAACCGCCAGGAATTCTTCGACATCGTCCAGTCCGGCCTCGACGCCTCCCCCACCACCGAAGTGCTGATCGAGGAATCGGTGCTTGGCTGGAAGGAATACGAGATGGAGGTCGTGCGCGACCGCGCCGACAACTGCATCATCATCTGCTCGATCGAAAACATCGACCCGATGGGCGTGCACACCGGCGATTCGATCACGGTAGCCCCCGCGCTGACCTTGACCGACAAGGAATACCAGATCATGCGCAACGCCTCGATCGCGGTGCTGCGCGAGATCGGCGTCGAGACCGGCGGCTCCAACGTCCAGTTCGCCGTCAACCCGGCCGACGGCCGCCTCGTCGTCATCGAGATGAACCCGCGCGTCTCGCGCTCGTCTGCTCTTGCGTCCAAGGCCACCGGCTTCCCGATCGCCAAGATCGCCGCCAAGCTCGCCGTCGGCTACACGCTTGACGAGCTCGAAAACGACATCACCGGCGGCGCGACGCCCGCTTCCTTCGAGCCGTCGATCGACTACGTCGTCACCAAGATTCCGCGCTTTGCCTTCGAAAAGTTCCCCGGCGCCTCGCCCGTGCTCACCACCGCCATGAAGTCGGTTGGCGAGGTCATGGCCATCGGCCGCACCTTCCAGGAATCGCTGCAGAAGGCGCTCCGCGGCCTTGAAACCGGCCTCACCGGCCTCGACGAGATCGAGATCCCCGGCATCGGCACCGACGGCGACGACCGCAACGCCATCCGCGCCGCCCTCGGCACGCCCACCCCCGACCGCCTGCGCATGGTCGCCCAGGCCATCCGCATGGGCACCTCGCTCGAAGACGTGCACGCCATGTGCAAGATCGACCCGTGGTTCCTCGAGCAGATCGCCGGCATCATCGCCATGGAGGCCCGCGTGCGCGAGCACGGCCTGCCCGAGGATGCCGACAACCTGCGCATGCTGAAGTCGATGGGCTTCTCCGACGCCCGCCTCGCCTCGCTTACGAAGAGCGAGCCCGAAGCCGTTCATAAGACTCGCCAAAAGCTCGGCGTCCACCCGGTCTACAAGCGCATCGACACCTGTGCTGCCGAGTTCGCCTCGCCCACCGCCTACATGTATTCGACCTATGAGGTGCCCTTTGCCGGCAGCCTCGCCGACGAGGCCCAGGTCTCGTCCGCCAAGAAGGTCGTCATCCTCGGCGGCGGCCCCAACCGCATCGGCCAGGGCATCGAGTTCGACTATTGCTGCGTCCACGCCGCCTACGCGCTGCGCGAGGCCGGCTACGAATCGATCATGATCAACTGCAACCCCGAGACCGTGTCGACCGACTACGACACCTCCGACCGGCTTTATTTCGAGCCGCTGACGGCCGAGGACGTGCTCGAAATCCTGCGCGTCGAACAGGCCGCCGGCACGCTGCACGGCGTCATCGTCCAGTTCGGCGGCCAGACCCCGCTCAAGCTTGCCGACGCGCTCGAAAAGGCCGGCATCCCGATCCTCGGCACCTCGCCCGACATGATCGACCTCGCCGAGGACCGCGACCGCTTCCAGAAGCTGCTTAAAAAGCTCGACCTGACCCAGCCCAAGAACGGCATCGCCTACTCCGTCGAGCAGGCCCGCACCGTTGCCGGCGAACTCGGCTTCCCGCTGGTCGTGCGCCCGTCCTACGTGCTCGGCGGCCGCGCCATGCAGATCATCCACAACGAGGGCATGCTGCAGTCCTACCTGCTCGACACCGTGCCGGGCCTGGTGCCCGAGGACATCAAGCAGAAGTACCCCAACGACAAGACCGGCCAGATCAACACCCTGCTCGGCAAGAACCCGCTTTTGTTCGACACCTATCTCTCGGGCGCCATCGAGGTCGACGTCGACTGCCTCTGCGACGGCAAGGACACCTTCGTCTCCGGCATCATGGAGCACATCGAGGAAGCCGGCATCCACTCGGGCGACAGCGCCTGCTCGCTGCCGGTGCACTCGCTCTCCACCGAACTCGTCGACGAGCTCGAGCGCCAGACCTCGGCCATGGCGCGTGCGCTCAATGTCGGCGGCCTGATGAACGTCCAATATGCCATCAAGGATGGCGTGATCTACGTGCTTGAGGTCAACCCGCGCGCCTCGCGCACCGTGCCCTTCGTCGCCAAGACCGTCGGCAAGCCGATCGCCAAGATCGCCGCCCGCATCATGTCGGGCGAGAGCCTCGACGACGCCTTCGCCCACTACGGCGCCAAGCCCGATGCGCGCAATCCCGGCCACATCGCCGTCAAGGAAGCGGTGTTCCCGTTCGCCCGCTTCCCCGGCGTCGACATCCTGCTCGGGCCGGAGATGAAGTCGACCGGCGAGGTCATGGGCCTCGACCGCGACTATGCACTCGCCTTCGCCAAGGCCCAGCTCGGCGCCGGCGTCGACCTGCCGCGCTCGGGCACGTTGTTCGTCTCGGTCCGCGACGAGGACAAGGCCGGCATCCTGGGCGCTGTCCAGCGCCTCTCCGGCCTCGGCTTCAAGGTTCTCGCCACCTCCGGCACCGCGCGTTTCCTGAATGAAAACGGCGTGCCGGCCGAAAAGATCAACAAGGTGCTCGAAGGCCGTCCGCACATCGAGGACGCCATCCGCAACCGCCAGATCCAGATCGTCTTCAACACCACCGACGGCCAGAAGGCGGTGTCGGACTCGAAGTCGATCCGCCGCGCCACGCTGATGCAGAAGGTGCCCTACTACACCACGCTGTCGGGCGCCGCGGCGGTTGCCGAAGCCATCGCCGCGCTCAAGGCCGGCTCGCTCGAGGTGCGTCCGCTGCAGGACTACTTCAAGTAACCGCGCTACACCAAAACTGCTGATCACCCCCCTTGTGGGGGGTGAGATGCGGTCCGCATGGCGGAAGAAAAGCCAATTGCTTGGCTTTTCTAGCATCGAACGCCGGTAGGCCAGAGGGAGGTGCAAAGGATCGCGACCTCCCCCCGCTTTTGCGCTCAGCTCCATCCGCCCCCCGCCGTTCAGCTCGCCGGCACACGCCGGAACAGCCCCAGCAAAGCCACTAGCCGGCTCAGACGCGCGGCTTGAAACCGAGCATCAATGCGCAAGCAGAAGCTAAAACAAGACCGCCTTCTTTTCGCGGTACTTCGATATTTCTTCACCTCCACCTTTTCACCCGCATAGATTGCAGGTAACTCTTCACGATCGGGTGGGGAGTATTTGAGAATGAAGCTGAACACTATGCGGCTGGCACTGGCATCGGTGCTGGCGGGACTGTTGGTCGCGGCCGTGCCCGGCGCGGCGATGGCCAAGGACAAGGGTTCGCTGGCCGGCGAGGCAGGCAACAAGCGCTATCCGCTGCAGTTTGGACAGACGACGGGCCCCTGCAAGGACGGCTACAAGAAATATGTCGCCGCATCCGGCCACTCGGCCTACGCGCAGACGCACCTAGGCGCCGTCGAAGCCTTCTACTGCGGCGCCTCCCTCAACGCACCGTCCCAGGCGGCCGCCGAAAAGCAGGCGCTGGAGCGCTGCAACTCGGTCGGCAAGACGTACAAGATGAAGACCACGGGCAAGTGCGCCATCTACGCCTCGAAGTGAACTGGCGCTTCTCACAGCGCCGATAAGTTCACTGCCCTTGCCCTCCATCACATGGGCCGAATAGCGCGATTAGACCTCCCTCCCCCTTGTGGGGAGGGATTGAGGGTGGGGGTATTCCGCGAGCGCAGCGGATCACCGCGCCTATTTGCGGCATTCGGTAGCAAAAATCACCAGACCTATGATCGCATCGCGACTACCTTGGTTCCGGTGAAAACGGAGCCTCGGACCATCGAAAACCAACAGAAAGGCAGAGCATTGCAAGAGGCAAGCGCATCTTCTGCTGTCAACCAAAGTCATCAAACGTATCCCAGCGCTATCTCTACTATCCCCTGAACAAACTGGCTTTTTTCTGAGGTGTAACGATCTCCATCATATGGAAACTGTGCAGCAAGCCGCCTCTTCAAGAATGAATACTCCTTCGCAGCATCATCGTGGTGGCGGAGGTATTCGCGAAACACCAACCGGCGTTCATGAGTGCGATTTCCCTCGGGACAAAGATAGACTCGAAGTTGAGGGGCCGAGCTTTTCAACAAGAACGCCCAAACGTCATCGTCGTACCGATTTCCCCGAGGCTCATATCCCGCATTGACCAAGCCCGCGCTGCCACGGGGAATTGCTGACAAACTCGACAATGTGACGTCGATATCAATGATAGGCTTGGCGGGGATGCCTGGAATCGCAGTACTTCCAACGTGGTCAATAGCCACAACGCTGGAGCCGAGCGTTGCTCTTAACACCGCTTCAGCATCGGAAAAGTGCTTCGCCCAATTCGGATCATAAGGAACGAGTTCGACCAAAGTTGGCATCGGCATCATCCTCAGACGCGGAAAGCACAACGCTAACTTATTGATGCCCTACAAGTCACCCGCTGTCCGAACAGGATGACCGCTTGTAGAGATATCCGGACAAAGCCACTGAAGACACGTACTGGGCTCGCAGTTAAACCTGGCAAACGTCTTGATACATCCTTACGGACGCGATTTTCTCAATCAATTCAATTAGATACGTTGCTTTTTGTGATCTTTGCGACCTAGTGCCCCCCTATTTGCGTATAGAGGCAGTTGCCACCACGCGCCCCACTCTCCCCATCCCACTCCCATCCGGCTACCCTGCCCCAAACGCAGGAATCGCCGCATGCCCATCGCCTACGACCCGTTCGACGAGATCCGCCGCGAGGCATCGGGCACAAGCCTGATCCCGCCACAGGTGGTAGCCGACAACGCCGCCAAGGGACTTGCGCTCAGAAAACAATTCGGACGCGGCGGCACCGAGATCGGCGTCGCCCGCGCCGAGGAGCTTGTCGCCCGCACCGAGCTTTCACCCCACACTATCAAGCGCCTGGTCAGCTACTTCGCCCGCCACGAGGTCGACAAGCGCGGCAAGAACTACGGCAACGAGCAGAACCCCTCAGCCGGCTACGTCGCCTGGCTGCTCTGGGGCGGCGATGAAGGGCGGGCGTGGGCGCTGGAGATGAAGGGGCGGCTGGGACGGCGCAGCGCACCGTCTGACCGAACCTGAACGCCGGCCTTCTTAACTATCTCTTGCGGGAATCCAGCATGATCACCTTTGGATCATCAAAAATTGGGCGCACAGAATGAAGAGAATTTCCAGTCAGTAATTTAAACATTCCACTTGCAAACCCCATGTCATCCGCCAAAGTATGAAGGCCATGATGGCTATTTTTACTTAGAAAATCTATAGCCTTATCGAGCAGCTCTGGCTGATCGAGTGGCAATTTGTCATCGTATTTCTCATTTTTTGCCTGACCTGTCTTAACAATCTGAATGTTCGCCGTTCTATATTGAGCGGCATCAATCACTCCAAGATCAAATGCTCTTCGGACCATAGCTCGAACTGAAATTTTCCAACGTAATTTTAGCTGGAACAAAACCGCCCAATTCAGCGATCGGCCTCGTGGATAGTCGCGCAAAAAGGCGCCACGAGGAAAAAGGAACGCACCTGCGAAAAAATGCGCCTGAGTCTCGGTTCTCTTGTCACCCGTTTCCACCCCACGATGCATAACCAAGTGGCCACACTCGTGCGCGAGATCGAAACGCTGTCGACATAGACTCGCCTTGGCGTCGCTCCTGACAATAATTGGCCTCGGGCGATCCATGGATAGAGCATCCACACGTTCCGACAGGCCATGGAAGTAGGTGACGATAGCTCCAGCATTTTCCACAACACGAGTCATGTTTGTGATCGGGCCGTCGGAACCCAAGCGCCAATACCGTCGCGTTTCTTCAGCCGCACGCTCAACGTCGTCCAGACTGTCTACCGGAATGTCAGGAAAGTTCACCGAAGGGAGGCTGAGTCGGTGGCCCAATTGCTCAGCAAGCCTATCCAGCAGTGTACCACGCGCCAATACTTGACTGGTCACCGAAGCTGGCGTGGTAAGTTGTTTCCGAAAATGGCATTGCTCGGGCCCTACGTTGGAGGCCCCGGTCATAAAGAAGAACTTGGACTGCACTCCGAGAGCATCAGCAAGCGCCTCGATCATTCCGTCCGCAGGTGACCTTGCTCCAGTCTCTAGCTGGTGGATGTACTGCCGCGTCGCCGACACTTCAGTTGCGATTTGCTCCAACGACAAGCCAAACGTGAGCCGAGCCAATCGCAGTTGTTCGCCGTCGAACCTGAGCCCATTGTGTTGCATTCGTAGTGCCTGACAGTCAGATGATTTCTCATCACTCAGCTGATCTTGAATTGCCGCTTAGCAGCCTAACCAGCGGCCGCCGTGCCTGCGTCAGTCTTGGGTAGACCGACAACTGGCGAGTCCAGCTCCACGCCGTCAGCAGGCGCGTTTATCGAAATTGGAGCGCCAACGCTAGCAACTAATGGTACCTCCCAAATTAGTTTTGCGGTTTCCCCGAGCAGACCAACGAACTTGATTGAGGTCACAGTGCCGTCAATATCAGTCTCAACAGCAAAGCGATAAAGAAGCTGACCGGCCTCCTCACCAGGAAATAACATTGACATTTGCTGCAGCTCTGGGAAAGATTGACGCATTGTTCTAGACGTCGGTTCCTCAGCTAATCCACGGTAGAAGCGAACTGGAACCGCGCCTATACTAAAGACAAGATGCTTTGAATTGTCCGCAACTGACAGCCATGGGAAATCACCATTAGCTTCGGCAGAAATAATTTGATGTCGGCATGCTTGAAATGCCCGACATCCGAGCACCCAGCTATCATCGCCAATTTCTTCATTTTGCCATAGCACGGCATCATTTCGTCCCCGACAGATCAATTCGGCCACCTTAGCCAAGCGATCTTCAGTCAGGTCAGGATGCATTTCCCAAGGCAGAACACCGGTCATATCTCAATTGCTCCGAATCTACCGGGTCACCTTCAGGCATTTTCTTAATTATGTCAACAAGACCGAGAAAAGTAAGCTTGAGCCAAAAATGTCAGCATACCGTGCTGCCCTTGTCACCATCTGTCAGCAATCCGCGTGGATAGACCCACCCCTCTTTTCCACGCCCCAAGAACCTCCCGTACAATCATCGCCAGTTCCTCCCGCGGGAACGCCGGTCGCGACGGTGGCATGCGGGGAGGAACCGGCGCCTCCGATTGTGGGCTAACGTGGCTCATGGTCCGGGGAGGTTCCGTCCAAGGGTTCCCCCTCGGGCACTACGGCCCGGGTGCGCTGGACGATGCGCTAGTGGGGGCATGGGCGAAAATGCCCGATGCCCCGGAAGCGGAACGGACGGGAACGGAAATCGCCGGCGGTGCGCGGGTTCGCGCCACCATTTAGCATTCGGCAGGCACGGCCCCGCGCCCCGCTTCCCGAACTTCCTCATCCTGAGCTTGTCGAAGGATGACAATGGCCAGGCGCGAAGGCGAGCGTGGCGCGGATGAAGTGCGCGAACTCCCCGTCTCCCCTTGTGGGGTGAGGAGTGGTGGCCGAAGGCCAGGAAAAGCCAACGATTTGGCTTTTCCAACGACGAACGCCCGAAGCCATAGCGGAAGGCCGGGTGGTGGCCGAGCGAAGCGAGGTCGGATGAGGGGTGTTGGAAGGAATGAGAGGATGGAGAAATGGATTTCGTCGGGAGTTCGGAAACGCCCCACTCCGCCCAGCACCCCTCATCCGCCTTCACTTCGTTCAGGCACCTTCTCCCACACGGGGAGAAGGAACGGACATGTCACCCCTCAGTCACCCACCGGGTTCAGGCTCTTGTCCGGGTCGGCGGGGCTCTCCCAGGCAGCGACGAACTTCAGCAAATCGGCCATGAAGAACGTGCCGGGCACATCAGCCGGCAGATGCGGCGTCCATGCGGGGTCGGAGAGATAGGATCCCTCGTCGCCCTGGACGAGGCCGATAAACACCTCGGCGACGATGCGTCCGCCCACCGGGCCGAGCCGCCTGCCCGCGCCGCGCAGCTCGGCTTCCTTGAGGATGTAGTACCAGAGCGGCGTCTTGGCGTCGAAGCCGAGCGACTTCGCCACCGCGCCGTCCGGCCCGGTGGCGATCTCGGCCGGCGAGATCGGGTCGAAGGCGATCTTCCGGCGTATCAGCGCGGCCACGGCCTGGCCCGACGGCAGCCCGATCTGCACCCCGCGCCTGAGGTTGCGGAAGGCAAGGCTTGCCTTGGCCGAGCCGGACTCCGCCCCGGGCAGCCGGTGCAACGCGCCGGCCAGCAGCGGATCCAGCCGGCGCGAATGATTGAACTCGGCCTTGATGGCGTCGGGCGCCGGCAGGTCGAAATAGCGCCGCCAGTCGATCACCCAGTTGCTCGGGAACGTGCCCTGCCCCGGCGTGCCGCTGTCGAGCCCGCCCGACAGGTTGGTGAAGCGGAAGAAGAAATTGAACGTGCCTTCGGCCAGGTGCGGCTCGGGCGTGCGGAAGATGCGGTTGTGGTTGTAGCGCGGCCTGACCATCGAATGGCCGAGCCGGTAGACGGCGCCGGAAAACTCCCACGGCATGAACGGCTTGGTCTTGAAGCGGTAGAATTTTCGCCCCTCATGCAGGATCCGGGCGACGATGCCCGGCTCGGTCAGCCGCTCGACCCAGTCGTGCAGCACCATCCACTGGTAGTGCCAGCGCACCGTCCGCGCCGCCTCGGCAAACAGCCTGTCGTCGGGCACCGTGCCCTTGAGGTGGTCGACCACAGCGTTGTGGAACTTCAGGAAGGCGAGATGGATCTGCGCGACGATCAGGTTCTCGTCGTTGCGGTGATCGCCGATCAGCGCCACGCCCTGCGCGTTGCGCTGCAGGTCGTTGGGCAGCTGCGGCACCTGCTGGCCGGGCCGGTCGGGATTCTCGATCGACACCTCGGCAGCGCCGAGCAGCAGCTTCGGCGTATCGACCACCTGGCCGTCGGCATTTGGCCCCCGCGCAAACAGGAAGCGGTGCGGCCCCGGCCCGGCGCCATAGACGCAGTCGAGGTCGAGCCCCGGCGTGCGGAAGTTGCGCGTCATCTCGGGGTCCGCCATCGCCTCGCTCAGCGGCGTCAGGTCCAGCGTGATGTCGTGGTCGACGAACTGGCCGAGATAGGTAAAGCCGGCGGGAATGTCGGGATTGTCGAGCCCCGCCTGAGCGGGGTCGCCGGGGGCGAGGTCCGGCTCCACCATGGCGTTGGCGAGTGCGAGCAGGTCGGCGTCCGTGGCGGTCAGCCCCTGGCCGCGCAGCTCGCCGAACATGAAGTCGAAGAAGGTTTCGCCCTGCGCGCCGCCGACGGCCAGCGGCGACACCGCGGCCGGCGCCGCTCGCGCCGCGGCAATGACCGCGCCCTCCGCCAAGATCTGCCGGCTGACGAAGCCGTGCCTGCTACGCTCCCTGAGATTCGGCCCGGCCATGAAAGTGCCTCCCCTGACTGGCGTGAAGGGGAACAGCGTAATGCCGATCGCGAATTATCGCAATCTAGAATAGCATATATCAATTGATGTATACTAATGGTTGTACGTTACTCTCCCGACCAGTCGACCTCGGTCATGCCGAGCCGGAGATAGAGCCGATAGGCGGCGGCGTTGCCGAAGCGGTTGGTCTTGAGGTCGACATGGCCGGTCCCGCGCGCCGCGAAGGCCGCAAACACCTGCCGCATCAGCGCCTCGGCAATGCCCTTGCCGCGAAAGTCGGGGTGCACGGCAAGGTCCTTGACGAAGCCGCCGTTCCAGCATTGTGCCGCACCGGCCAGCCGCCCGCTGCTGTCGTGGACGAGGAAACACAGGCCGGGATCGAACTCAGCGTCATCGGCGAGCCTGGGCCACCAGACATCGAACGGGCCGTTCAAGCCGTCGTCGAAGGCAAGCTCGAGCAGATCGTGCAAAGCCCGGGCGTCGGACGCCTGGAACGTCCGCATCGCAAAACCGTCGGGCCATTGCGGGGTATACGGTTCGCCGCCCAGCACCTTGCGCAGGCGAACGTCGTTGTCACCTTGCGGCGAAGGCATGTGTCAGCCGCGGTGGCGCGCGCGGTCGCGGCCGAGCCCGGTCTCGTCGAGCAGGCCCTTGCGCTTGGCGTGGTAATAATAGCCGCTCTGGTAGAGCTTGTCGGCCTGGTCCTCATTGCCGTCGGCGACCATGAAGGCGCCGCGCAGGTATTTGACGGCGAATTTCAGGTTGGTCTCGGCGTCGAGCAGGCCGTTGGCCGGGCCGTCATAGCCCATGCCGCGCGCCGTCGCGTGCTTGATCTGCATCAGCCCCCAGTGACCCCTGTTATAGGCCAGCGGATTGAAGGTGCTCTCGCGGTTGACGACACGCCGCACCAGCTTCTCCGGCACTTCGTAAAGGGCCGCGTATTTCGAGATCAGTTCATCGATCTTGCCGCGCGAGGCCAGCGCCGGGCTGTCGGGCGCGGCATAGGACGAGGTGGCGAAGCTTTCGGGCGCGACAGTGCCGAGCGACGCCACCTGATAGCTCTTCGGCACCGGCGCCTTGGCCGGCAGGGCGTAGTCGGCAAGCGTCGGCGCCGGCGGGAACGCGCCGGAAAGCTTGGGGTCGCTGGCGGCGGCAACGATATCGCCACCGGCCATCGGCGCTGTCATCGGGTCGACCGGAGCCTTGGCAGCAGCAACGACGGGCGCAGCGGCAGGTGCCGGTGCAGTGGTCGCCGGTGTCTTGGCGGCTTCAGATGCAGTTGCGACGGCGACGCTCCCAGCCGCCGGGGCGGTCGCGGCAGCGGCAACGGTGACATCCGATGCATCGGGCTCGATCGCTGCAGCTGCAAGCACGGCCGTTGCCGGCGACGCTTCGACCGCGGCAAACGAGGTCGGCACCACGGCAACCGTCTCAGGCAGAGCGAGATCGGCCCCGGTAGATGGGGCAAGGCTCGTATCGGCGCTCAAGGCAACGTCCGCGCCTGTCGAAAGGTCTGTGGAAAGCGCCGCTGTGTTTGTCTGGCAGCCCGACAGCAGAGCCGTCGCCAATGCCGCCGAGATCAGCAGATGGGTCTTTATCGCCGGCAAATGCACACTCTGGTTAATGATTTCGTCCCGCCCGAACCTCCTTACATGAAGGCCCCGGCCCGGGCAATCCACAGGCGGATGCGGTTTTCGGGTGGCATAGGGCCGCAGATCGTGCGAAAATGTTCCCGATATGTACCGATTTCGCAACGAATGCTTCGACGAAAGGAACTGATGTGGACAGCGCCATTTCCTTGCCCTTGCCCGGTCATGCGGTGTTCGAAACAGCGCTCGGCTTCATGGCGCTCGCCTGGAGCGATGCCGGCCTGACCCGCGTCTGCCTGCCCGAAAAGACCCATGCGGCAGCCGAACGGCGCTTGTTGCGCCTGGCCGGCACGGACGCAGCAACCCTCGACACTGACCGAATTGCTCCGGCATGGATTGCTGCTCTCGTCGCCGACATCAGGCGCTATGCCGAAGGCACCGATGTCGATTTCTCCGACGTACCGGTCGACCTCGCCGGCGTCGACGATTTTCGCAAGGATATCTATGCCGCAGCCAGAAATCTCCATCACGGCGAAACCACCACCTATGGCGGGCTGGCCGAGAAGGCCGGGCACAAGGGCCTGTTTCGCGAAACCGGCGCAGCACTCGGCAGCAATCCGATCCCCCTGGTCATCCCGTGCCACCGCATCCTGGCGGCCGGCGGCAAGATCGGCGGCTTCTCGGCAACCGGCGGCTCGCTGATGAAGGAAAAGATGCTGGTGCTGGAAGGCGTCCACGTCGGCCCGCCGCCGGCAGCACAGGCATCGTTCGGCTTCTAAGATCGCAAACAGGGTCATGCATATGCACGGTAGCGCGCCCATCCCGGTCGGAGCGGAATGGGCAAGGCTACCTCGGCACGGAGCCGGCGCTCAATTGTGCGGGAACAGCCGGCGCTTGAAGAAGAATCGATCGCGCTCAATCTGCTTGCAATTGTAGACCGGGCACGATCTCGCATCGGCGGTTGGCACATAGGCCCGCCGCGCCTCCTGGCCCGACGGGCAGAAGCGGTCGTTCCTGACATAGCGGTCGTAGCGCGGCACACCCGAGGTTGGCGACGTCCAGCGCAGGATCGCCACGCCTTCGCCGCGCACGGCGCCCTGCACCTGGGCGCAGCTCATGCTGGTCGAAATATAGCGCGAGACGGCCTGGGCCTCGGCCGCAAACAGAGTCAGGCAAGCAGCAAGCAGAATGATTTTCATGACAGTTCTCCGAAGACTTCGGCAGCGGCACTCACGCATCAACCCGATGACGGGAATCGGATTTCAGGTTGATGCTGCGATACAAGGGGCTGCAGCGTGGCTTGCGCATTCTCCAATCCACGACGCTGTAACGCCAAGCAATATAACACTTTTCGCCCGCCATGGTTGCATGACTATTGATGCCGCTTTCGAGCATCCCGCAACAGGAAGGGCTTGCGTTGAACGACAATTGCCCGTATATCGCTCCCGTTGATATTTCGGCCGACAGATCCGTGCCCCGCGACACACTCGCGTTTGCAGACGTCTATCTCCAAAATTTCGATATCACGGGTCGGGCACATAGCTTGATCAAGACCAAACTGCAGACGACAAGGATTATCGCAATGGCAACTGGCACCGTTAAGTGGTTCAACGCAACCAAGGGCTTCGGCTTCATTCAGCCCGACGCAGGTGGCGCGGACGTATTCGTCCACATCTCCGCTGTCGAGCGTTCGGGCATGGGCTCGCTGGCCGATGGCCAGAAGATCAGCTTCGAGATCGAGCAGGACCGTCGTACGGGCCGCTCGTCTGCCGGAGCTCTCAAGGCAGTCTGATTTAAGGCGCGCGGGAGCGAAAGCTCCGATTGCGTAGCAAGTCACGGATGTACTGGCGGCAGCGCGACAAGCGCGCCGGACCCAAAACCTGAAGGACGATGCGGCAGATTGCCGTGAGCCACGGGCCAAAGGATCCAGGATCAGCTGCTGACAGCGGAAGGCGGGGTTACACCCCGCCTTTTTGTTTTTGACGGACAGGGCAAGGATTGCGGATTAGCGCGAGCCAGTCTCACCGGAGATACGAAAGGCCCGGAGATCGAACCGATCTCCGGGCCTTCTTATTTGCAGCACCAAGCCTGATCAGGGCAGCCAGCCGATCGGCACGTGGCCAGGGTCGGCCCGGACGCGGTCAAGCCAGGCACTCACCGCCGGGAAATTCGCCAACTCAAAGCCGCCCGTGCCAGCATCATGCGTGTAGGCGTAGAGCGCGATGTCGGCGACGCTTATAGCATTGCTCGCCAGGAACGGCGTCTTGGCCAGTTGGACTTCCATCACGCCGAGCGCCTTGTTGCCGCTCTCCAGCAAAGACGCCAGGCGTTCCGGCGTCGCCTGCGCCGCCCGCTCGGGATAAACGTACAGCGAGCGCCGTACCGCGACATAGGGCTCATGGCTGTATTGCTCGAAAAACAGCCATTGGTAGACGAGCGCCCGCTCATAGGCATCGGCCGGCAACAGCCGGGTGCCCTCGGCCAGATGCAGCAGGATGGCATTCGATTCGGCAAGAAAGCGGCCGTCGTCCAGCTCGAGCAGCGGCACCTTGCCGTTGGCGTTCTTGGCAAGATAGCCGGGTGAACGCGTTGTGCCGTCACGCGAACTGGTTTCGACATGGGTGAAAGGCCGCCCAAGCTTTGCCATGAGCAGGCGTGGCTTGTAGCAATTGCCGCTGTCGGTCATTCCGTAGATCGTGGTCATTGCGCTGGCCCTTGTTCGACCGCGATTATCACCGCGCGGAAACGTCAGACCAGCGATTTGTTCTGCTGCGAAACATCAGCATTTGTGATGCTTCGCCAGGCATCAGCCGAACAGCGGCTAGGTGTCAGCCAAACAATGGAACAACGACACATTCGCCGCGGCGATATTGCGACGCCTCGCGCGGTCCGTCGGCAAAGACGCTGCCGACCAGCATTGCCGGCTCGAGCAGGTCGCCCTGGAACAGCTCGACGCCGGCACCAAGGGCTATTTCAAGACGGCTTTCGCTGTCGATGCCCTCGACCAACACCGCTGCCCCTTGCGCCTTGAACTCCGAGACCACGGGCCGCAACAGCCGGCCGGTAGCGGCGTCGGCGCAGAAACGCTCGAACGACACCCGATCGAGCCTGACGATGTCGGCATTCACCCGACAGGCTGCATGCGCATCCGGCTGCTCTACCCCACGATGAGCAAGCGCGACACGCAGGCCCAGTTCACGCAAGGCGTCGGCAAGGCGCTCGTCGACCCCATCGATTTCGCATACCAGCTGCGACACATCGAAACCTTCGTCCTCAAGGCCCCGCACCATGAAGCGCAGGTCGTCCATGGCTTCGCTGCCACCGCTTCCATTGTGACGGAACAGCAACGAAACGCCTTCGACGCCGATATTGTGGACATTGGCGAGCGGCAGGACCTCGATCATGCGCCCGACGATCGCGCGATCTTCGGCAGCCACTTCAGCGAGGAATTCGAGCATCGGGACCGGCTGGCCCTGCAGGTAAGGCACGACATGCGCATCGGCGGTCACCGGCGTCAGCCGGCCCTGCTCATGCCTGAAGATCGGCTGCATGGCGCAGCGCAGGCGGAAATCGCCATGGATGCCGTACTCCAGCCCAACCTCGTCGGCGACGATCTTGGCAGCGAGATCCGCCGGCAGTGCGCCAAAGCCGAAAAACCCGTCACTCATCACGATGTCCTTTTGCCGAAACTTCGGCCTGTTCTCGGCGCGCTGCCTGCCAGCGGGCCAGCGTCTCCGGCCACGGCCGGGGACCCCTGTTGCTTGCCGGCGGCTTCGAGTGCTGCCGGCTCGAAATGCGAAAAATCCGCCGGCACGATCTCCGGCATTGCCAGCACGAACCCCTGCACCATCGAGGCGCCGGAGCGCTCGGCCAGTTGCAGTTGCCAGCTCTCCTCGAGCCCCTCGAAGACGGTGCGAATCCCCTTCTCTTCGAAGTTCGCCACCATTTCCTTGAGCAGGGCGAAGCCTGCACCGGATTCCATGAGGCGGCTGATCCAGTGGGCATCGAACTTGACGATGTCGGGCTTGATGTCGCGGATCCGCTTGATGTCGGATTCGGCCGAGCCGAAATCATCCACGGCGATGCGCAAGCCGTTTGCCTTGAGGGCCCGGACGAAATCGAACAGTGCCTCTTCCGAGGCCGGCTTCTCGGTCACTTCGCAGACGATGCGGCGTGGATCGATGCCGGTCTCGTTGAGAACCTGGCGCATGTCGCGCAGCGCGTGTTCCGAAATCGAGCGGTCGAGAAACACCGACGGATCGAAATTGATGAAGATCGACGCAGCCTTGGGCACGAACGTCGCGGCGTTGAGCAAATGCAGCGTCCGCGTCAGGGTCTCGACCTGCAGTCGCTCTGCACTGTCCACGACGGCGAAGAACATACCCGGGGGCACCGCGTCCGCTCCACGAAACGGCCTGATCAGCCCTTCGAAGGCCGTGACCAGCAAACGGCCCGACTGAAAGGCAAAAATCGGCTGGAACGCGCTGTGCAGCGCGTGCACGCCCCAGACTCCGGTCGCAGAACCGTCGTCGTGCCGGATGATATGGGCGAGCCCGATGCTCTTCGACACGGTCCGTCCTATTTCCGGAATGCTGGCGAAATTGCTCCGCCAAAATCTCATCGAAGATTTGATCGCCGGTTAACGGAATGTCTCAAACTTGACCCACGTGCCGGCAGCCGCCTGCTTATGCACAGCTTCACCAGGTCTCTGGCCCAGCACATCCGGCACGCCAAGGCGTCAATATGCTTGCGATTCCCTGCGTCATGCGACATTACAGCGCCGCGCGTTCCGTTGGACGCGCAAAAGCGGTCGCGCGACCGCGTGTTTTTCCGAACCGGAGACCTGAAGTCATGGCCTTTCTTGCCGATGCCCTTTCCCGCGTTAAGCCTTCCGCGACCATCGCGGTCACGCAGAAAGCGCGCGAGCTGAAAAACGCCGGCCGCGACGTCATCGGCCTGGGCGCAGGCGAGCCTGACTTCGACACGCCGGACAATATCAAGAATGCGGCGATCGAAGCCATTCGCCGCGGCGAGACCAAGTATCCTCCGGTTTCCGGCATTGCGCCCCTGCGCGAAGCCATCGCCAAGAAGTTCAAGCGCGAGAACAATCTCGACTACAAGCCGGAGCAGACCATCGTCGGCACCGGCGGCAAGCAGATCCTGTTCAACGCCTTCATGGCAACGCTGAACCCCGGCGACGAGGTCATCATCCCCCGGCCCTACTGGGTCAGCTACCCCGAGATGGTGGCGATCTGCGGCGGCACGCCGACCTATGCCGAGACCAGCATCGACAACGGCTTCAAGCTGACGGCGGATGCGCTGGCAAAGGCGATCACGCCGAAGTCGAAGTGGCTGGTCATGAACTCGCCGTCCAACCCCTCGGGCGCCGCCTATAGCGAGGCCGAGCTGCGCGCCATCGCAGACGTGCTGCTCAAGCATCCGCATGTCTGGGTGCTGACCGACGACATGTACGAGCACCTGACCTATGGCGACTTCGTCTTCAAGACCATCGCCGAGGTCGAGCCGAAACTCTACGACCGCACGCTGACCATGAACGGCGTGTCGAAGGCCTATGCCATGACCGGCTGGCGCATCGGCTACGCCGCCGGTCCGATCCAGCTGATCAAGGCGATGGACATGATCCAGGGCCAGCAGACCTCGGGTGCCTGCACCATCGCCCAGTGGGCTTCGGTCGAAGCACTCAACGGCCCGCAGGACTTCATCGCCAAGAACAAGGCGATCTTCCAGGCCCGCCGCGACCTGGTCGTGTCGATGCTCAACCAAGCGCGCGGCATCTCTTGCCCGTCGCCGGAAGGCGCCTTCTACGTCTATCCGTCCTGCGCCGGGCTGATCGGCAAGAAGACGCAAGGCGGCACGGTCATCACCGACGATGCGGTCTTCACCTCGGAGCTGCTCGAGGCCGAAGGCGTGGCAGTGGTCCAGGGTTCGGCATTCGGCCTCGGTCCGAATTTCCGCATCTCCTACGCCACCTCGGAGAAGATTCTCGAAGAGGCCTGCACGCGCATCCAGCGCTTTACCGCCTCTCTCGTCTGAGCTCACATATCTGACTGTTGGAAAAACCCGGCTCCGGCCGGGTTTTTCTTTGCCGGCTGTGCGAATCGACCGAAACTGTCATGAGGTTGCCGGCAGGAATCTTCGATTCTCATACGCTGTTATACATTTGCATATTGCCGTGCCGGCCCGAACTCTGTTAATCTAAAGTAACTATATCCGCCGTAGCGGGCGGACGTATGCAGAGGCGTCCAGAGGCAGCAATTGTATCAGCATAGACAGCAGCAGCAGGGGCGAAGGAGCAGAAGTTTGCTCGCGCACTTGTTCTTGCTGCTGCTACCGGTTTTTGCTGCCCTCACGGCCTCGGTTGCATCGAGTCACGCGCATTTCAGCAATCAAGACGAAAGCCCTCAGCTTTCCGCCGGCGACGCGCCCTACACGGAACCCGCAGATCCTTTCGCGCTTCCGATGTGGAGCGATTCATGCGTCACGCTGGCTGAGGGCAATTGCGACCTCGCGGATGACAACGGCTTGCTTCGGGCTGCTCACGGCCTGCCGATCGCGGCCATCGACAGCGCCGCATCGCCGGCCGGCTCGCCTTTCAATTTCCTGCGCGCACGAACGAGCGCACCCCGCGCACCGCCAGCCCAGGCCTGACGGCGCAACGCGCCCCACCTGCGCCGCATGACCGGTCAACTCGCGACACATTCATAGGCTCGTCGCACACCGGTCGTCCTCCCACGGGACTACACGTCCCGACAAGTCTCAGGAATTGTCATGTCTAAGACTCACCCACTCGGATTCCGTATCGAACGCGACCTCAAGGAAGCGCTCGTCAAGGCGGCCAAGGACGATCACCGTTCGGTGTCGTCGATGGTCGAAATCATCATCGCCCGGTGGCTGCGAGACCGCGGCTACCTCGTCGAGAAGGAAGAACGGGCCGCCTGAGCCCGCACTTCCCGGCAAATGGCTCGGCGGCGCAATCGTGCCGCCGGGCAGCATCCGCCAATAGCTTTCCGCCTGCGCACGCCGACGAGTTCGAACAAGGAGCCAGACTGTTCTGGCGCCAGCCACGCATCGCTTTTGCGATGCAGCATCAATGGCTTCGAACACTTCGCGGCTGCTTCTACGACTAAGGTCATAATCCCAAAGCAGCGATGGATAACGCCCGCCTCCCGGCGTTATCACTTCGACCGTGGTTAGGTTCGGCGGATTCCCCCGGAGATTGCTCTCCAGGCCTTTACCGCCGGCACTCTGGGAGGAGACAATTATGGCAATTTCGGCAACCGCCGACGCCCGCCGCGGGCGAGGCATGACGCGAGAAGAGAAGAAAGTCATCTTCGCTTCTTCGCTCGGCACCGTGTTCGAATGGTACGATTTCTACCTTTACGGTTCACTCGCAGCCTTCATCGGCGCGACCTTCTTCGCCTCCTACCCCGAGGCGACGCGTAATATCTTCGCGCTGCTTGCTTTCGCTGCCGGCTTCCTGGTGCGTCCGTTCGGCGCGCTCGTCTTCGGCCGCATCGGCGACCTCGTCGGCCGCAAATACACCTTCCTCGTCACCATCCTGATCATGGGCCTGTCGACCTTCTTCGTCGGCCTGCTGCCCGGTTCCGCCACGATCGGCATCGCCGCTCCGGTCATCCTGATCGCGCTGCGCATGCTGCAGGGCCTGGCGCTCGGCGGTGAGTATGGCGGTGCTGCGACCTATGTCGCCGAGCACGCCCCCGATGACCGCCGCGGCTACTACACCTCGTGGATCCAGACCACCGCGACGCTCGGCCTGTTCCTGTCGCTGGTCGTCATCCTGGTGGTGCAGACCTGGCTCGGCAAGGAAGCCTTCGCCGCCTGGGGCTGGCGCGTTCCGTTCCTGCTCTCCTTCATCCTGCTCGGCATCTCGGTGTGGATCCGTCTGTCGCTTTCGGAATCGCCGACCTTCCAGCGCATGAAGGAAGAGGGCAAGGGTTCCAAGGCACCGCTGTCGGAAGCCTTCGGTCAGTGGAAGAACGCCAAGATCGCGCTGCTCGCGCTGTTCGGCCTCACCGCCGGCCAGGCCGTGGTGTGGTACTCGGGCCAGTTCTACGCACTGTTCTTCCTGCAGAACGTGCTCAAGGTCGACGCCCAGGCCGTCAACATCATGATCGCGATTTCGCTACTGCTCGGCACCGGCTTTTTCGTGCTGTTCGGCTGGCTGTCCGACAAGATCGGCCGCAAGCCGATCATCATGGCTGGCCTGGCACTCGCCATCGTCACCTACTTCCCGCTGTTCAAGGCTCTGACCTGGGCCGCAAACCCGGCACTCGCCACCGCCCAGCAGAACGTTCGCGCCACCGTCACCGCCGCTCCTGGCGACTGCAAGTTCCAGTTCAACCCGGTGGGCACCGCGAAATTCACCACTTCCTGCGATATCGCGACGTCGTTCCTGACCAAGAACTCGGTTCCTTATGACGTCGTCACCACGGCGGCTCCGGGCACGCCTGCTTCGGTCAAGATCGGCGACGAGACCGTCACCTCCTATGACGCCATCGCCGCGGGCGATGCTGCCAAGGCGAGCGACGCTGCCTTCGTCAAGGCAGTCAACATCGCCCTTCACGACGGCGGTTACCCGCTGGTCCGTGGTGCTGCCAAGGTTGCCGACCAGAAGCTCGACGCCTTCATTGCCGCCAACCCCGAGCTCAAGCTCGACGCCGCCGCCATCCGCGCCGGCGAAAAGACCACCGTTCCGACCGAACAGGCGATCAAGGACAAGATCGTTACCGCTGAAGAGGCAGCCGGTGCTCCGGAAGTCGGCTTCTTCAACATCCCCGCCGGCGGCTCCTTCGCCATGGTCGCCGATCCGGCAGCAGTGAGCTGGCCGATGGTCATCGCCATCCTCACCGTGCTGGTCATCTACGTGACCATGGTCTACGGCCCGATCGCCGCGATCCTGGTCGAGATGTTCCCGACCCGCATCCGCTACACCGGCATGTCGCTGCCCTACCACATCGGCAACGGCTGGTTCGGCGGCCTGCTGCCGGCAACCGCATTCGCCATGAGTGCTGCGGCCGGCGACATCTACTACGGCCTCTGGTACCCGATCGCGATTGCCGCCATGACGCTGATCATCGGCACGCTGTTCGTCAAGGACACGCTCGGCACCGACCTCAACGCCAAGGACTGATCCTCGGCACAAACGCTAAAAAGCCCGGCAGGTGCCAACCTGCCGGGCTTTTTTTGTTTTCTGGGGATGGCGTCGCTTCGCACCGGCAAGGCCCTCCCCGCATCTTGCCTGCTTCAAAGGTCGGGCCCCGGGCGCCCTTCCCCTTGCCCTCCCCGCAAAGCCGTGTGACGATATGTTCGACCGGGAGGAAAACACCACACGTCATTGCCCGCGACGGCCGAACAGGCCGGCCGCCGCATTCAGGGAAAAATGCCTGAGTGGAGGTCAGCTCTCATGGGTAGTCGCGCCGGAGGAAGACGCACGGGACCGAAATGCATCGCCATCGTCGGTCCCTTTGCCAGCGGTAAAACCACTCTTCTTGAAGCCCTTCTCGCCCGCACGGGCGCCATTCCCAAGCAGCAACCAGTATCGTCGGGCAACACCGTCTCCGACCATTCGGCCGAGGCCCGGGCTCACGCCATGAGCGTCGACGCGGTCTTCGCCACCACGCAGTTCATGGGCGAGAGCATCACCTTCGTCGATTGCCCCGGCTCGGTCGAGTTCGCCTTCGAGGCTGACCCGATCCTTGCCGCCTGCGACCTGGCGGTCGTGGTCGCCGAGCCTGACGAAAAGAAGATCCCCGCCTTGCAGCTGATCATGCGCAAGCTTGACGATCTCGGCGTGCCACGCATCCTGTTCCTCAACAAGATCGACAAGGCGACATCAGGCGTGCGCGATGCGCTCAAGCTGCTGCAGCCGGTCAGCCGCACGCCCTTGCTGCTGCGCCAGATCCCGCTGCGCAAGGACGGCGCCGTCGTCGGCTCGATCGACCTCGCGCTGGAACGCGCCTACATCTACCGCGAATATGCTGAGAGCGAGATCGCCGAGATCCCCGGCGACGAGAAGGCGCGCGAACTCGAAGCCCGTTTCGCCATGCTCGAGACGCTCGCCGACCACGACGACCAGCTGATGGAGCAGTTGCTTGAAGAGATCGAGCCGCCGAAGGACGAGATTTTCGACGACCTTGCCGCCGACCTGCGCGATGGCGCCGTCACCCCGGTGCTGATCGGCTCGGCCGAAAAGGGCAATGGCGCGCTCAGGCTGTTGAAGGCCATCCGCCACGACGCCCCCGACGTCGAGGCGACCCGCAAGCGGCTCGGAATAGCAGAGGGCAGTGCAGCCATAGTGCAGGTGATGAAGACCATCCACACCTCGCATGCCGGCAAGCTGTCGGTATCGCGCATCCTGTCCGGCCAGGTCACCGACGGCGCCGAGCTCTGGCTCAACACCACCGACACAGCGAAGGTTTCCGGCATCTATCGCATGCTTGGCAAGGACCAGTCCAAGCTCTCCAACGCCGGCGCCGGCGATACCGTGGCGCTCGGCAAGCTCGACAACGTTGCCACCGGCCAGACGCTGACATCGGCCAAGGGCGGCATGAAGCCCCTCGTCAGGCTCGAGCCGCCGAAACCGGTCTATGCCTTCGCGCTGCGGCCCAAGGAGCGCAAGGACGAGGTCAAGATGTCGGCCGCCATCCAGCGCCTCGCCGAGGAAGACCCCTCGCTGACCCTGCATCACAACCAGGACTCGGCCGAAACGGTGCTGTCGGGCCATGGTGAAATGCATCTCAGGGTCGTGCGCGAGCGTCTCGAAGGCCGCAACCAGATCGCCGTCGAAGGCTATGCGCCGGCGGTGCCCTATCGCGAGACGATCCGCAAGGCCGTCCAGCAGCGCGGCCGCCACAAGAAGCAGTCGGGCGGCCACGGCCAGTTCGGCGACGTCGTCATCGAGATCAAGCCGCTGCCGCGCGGCTCGGGTTTCGAGTTCACCGACACCATCACCGGCGGCGTCGTGCCCAAGCAGTATATCCAGTCGGTGGAGGCCGGTGCGCGCGACTTCCTCAAGATCGGCCCGCTCGGCTTTCCGGTCGTCGACATCGCCGTCAACCTGTCGGACGGCTCGTTCCACAGCGTCGATTCCTCCGACATGGCTTTCCAGATGGCGGCCAAGATCGCGATGAAGGAGGGCATGCCAAGCTGTTCGCCGGTTCTGCTCGAACCTGTCATGAAGGTCGAGATCTTCACGCCGTCGGATGCCACCGCGCGCATCATCGCGCTCGTGCCCCAGCGCCGCGGCCAGATCCTCGGCTACGACGCGCGCGCCGACTGGCCGGGCTGGGACGTGGTCGAGGCGACGATGCCGCAATCCGAAATCAGCGACCTGATCATCGAGCTGCGCTCGGCGACCGCGGGTGCTGCCACCTACCGCGCCGAGTTCGACCACATGGCAGAACTGACCGGCCGCCTCGCCGACGAGGCGATGCAGTCGGCCGGCAAGGCGGCGTGACATTGCAAGGACCGGACGGCGCCAGCGGCCGTCCGGTCCTTGCTGCTCACGCTCTGTTGATCTTGGATTGGGCAAGACACTGAAACGCGGCAGCGTTCGCATACGTATGTGAACGTGACCACGTTGATTTCGCGGTCCGCAGGGGCGACCTTGCGAGCCGACTTTTGGAGAACCGAGCATGGCATTCGTACACCGCCGCCCGTCCTGGGCAATCAGCGAGGCTCAGGCCACGCCCGAGGAGATGTTCCTCAACCGCCGCTCGATTCTCGCCGGCATGGGGCTCGGCCTTGCAGCCGCCACGCTGCCGCGGCCGGCTCGCGCCGAGGACAAGGACCCGACCGCCGACCTCTATCCGGCCAAGCCGAACACAACCTACAAGCTCGACCGCTCGCTGACGCCCGAAGAGATCAACGCCAACTACAACAACTTCTATGAATACGGCACCTACAAGGAGATCGCCGCCAACGCACAGCAGCTCAAGACGCGGCCCTGGGAGGTGCAGATCGGCGGGCTGGTCGACAAGCCGATGACGCTCGGCATCGACGACCTGATCCGAAAATTCCCGCTGGAGACGCGGCTCTACCGCCACCGCTGCGTCGAGGCCTGGTCGATGACCATTCCGTGGAGCGGTTTTCCGCTCAAGGCACTGGTGGCGCTCGCCAGTCCCAAGGCAGATGCAAAGTTCATCCGCTTCGAGACCTTTCTCGATCCAGAGATGGCGCCCGGCCAGAACGACTTCGTCTACCCATGGCCCTATGTCGAAGGTGTTACCATCGAGGAGGCGGCACTCGACCTGCCCTTCCTCGTCACCGGCGCTTATGACAAACCCCTGGGCAAGCAGTTCGGCGCGCCGCTACGTCTCGCGCTGCCGTGGAAGTATGGCTTCAAGTCGATCAAGTCGATCCGCAAGATCGACTTCGTTGCCGAGCAGCCTGTCGGTCTCTGGGAAGCGATCCAGCCGAGCGAATACGGCTTCTGGGCAAACGTGAACCCCGAGGTGCCGCATCCGCGCTGGAGCCAGGCCAGGGAGCGTGTGCTTCACACCGGAGAACTGGTGCCGACCCAGTTGTTCAACGGCTATGGCGCCGAGGTCGGCCAGCTTTACGCCGGCAAGGACCCGGCCAAGCTCTACATGTGAGCCCTACCCGGCCTCGACCTCGACGTGCCACCATTTCGGCCGCCCGTCCTCGAACGAATGGGCGGTCGGCATCAGCTCAACCGCGCCAGGCTTGTCGAAGACACCGAGCAACAATGCCACGACGGGTTCATCGTCGACTGCGCCAAGCGAACTGCCGCAGGCGGGACAAAAGGCGCGGCTCGAATAGTCCGAAGAGCGATAGAGCGATGGCACACCACCAGGTCCGGTCCACCTGACCTCCCCGCTGGCAAACTCAACCCAGGAGGCGGTCAACGCACCGGTGTGGCGCTGGCAGGAACGGCATGAACATGTGTGCGGCTTGGCGGCACGCCCGAGAGCCTCGAAGCGAACGGCACCGCAAAGGCAGCCGCCGGAATAGGTTGGCAGCTTTGCTGCCGATACCTTGCTCATGCTGTCCCCCACGAATGCTTCTGCCAGTGATCAGGAAAACGGAATCACAGGCTCTCGCCCGACGTAAAACACACGTCCCGGAAAAAACAAAAGCGGTGCCCGAGGCAATCCTCGGGCACCGCTTTTTTGCGGACCGTTCCGCGGGAGGCGGGACGGCAGGTCCGCCGCTACGTGGCCAACGTCTTGGGTCGTTGGCAATCTGCTGGACGCGGCGCTTTGCCTGAGCCCTGGCTCGCACGGGTGATGCCCCCATCTCCCGGCGCGCCATCACCGCGTCCAAGCAAAAACTAGGCGCGTCAGTGTGTTCGGGGAACGTTACCCGGGGTTACATGTCACTGTTACGTGGGCTGGATCGCCTGGAAGCGGGCAACAAAAAAGCCGGATCCAAGAAGATCCGGCTGAGTTTGTTTGGAAGTGCCGATTAAGGCTAACCTCCAGAGGGGAACACTCGAGGGCGCTAATGGGAGGAGGAACGCGCCCTGGAGATGATCAATATATGTGCTCTCCATGCCCAACAAACAAGCATCTATTTTGCAACGCACGCATGCAAAAAGGCACGAGCTGTGGTCCAACAATGTTAGAGGCCCGATAGGACCAGAATTTGCGGCGAAATACGCAAGATGTCGATGCTGCAACGCACTTTGGAGCGGGGATTTTCAGCGAAAGTGCCACCGAATTCCATGCTGCAGTGCAATGGCGCCGGTTCGGGCAGCACCAGGCCATTGTTGCGGCAGAAACGGCACCATGCGCAATCTCCAAGCAACACGATCAATGGGAGTGCAGGCTTTGCGCAAACCATCCGCAGTGCTCGGCAGCGCCGTCTTCTTCCTGGCCGCACCCGGCATCGTTGCCGGCCTGGTTCCCTGGCTGCTCACGGCAAACCATGGCCTGCCCCTGGCCAGCGCGGCGTTCGTCATCTCAGGTTCAATGCTCGTCGCGGTCGGGCTCGGCGTGCTGCTGCATGCCTTCGCCCGCTTCGCTGTGGAGGGTTCGGGCACGCCTGCCCCGGTCGCGCCGACCGAACGGCTGGTCATCGGCGGCGCCTATCGCCACGTCCGCAACCCGATGTATGTCGCCGTACTGGCGATCATCCTCGGCCAGGCGCTGATCTTCGCGCACGGGCCGCTCGTTGCCTATGCGATTGCCATCGGCGCCGCCATGGCCGCCTTCGTGCGTTTCTATGAAGAGCCGGTCCTGACGCGCCGCTATGGCGCGCAATACCAAGCCTACCGCAACAACGTGCCCGGCTGGCTGCCGCGCCTCACGCCGTGGCGCGGCGATGGCTGATGCCGTGCCTGGGAACCGGGCCTCAGAAGGCCCAGCTGCGTGCCTTGGAGATGACGAAGTCGCGGAACACGTGCAGCTTGGCCTGTTCCTTCATCGTGTCGGGATAGGCGAAATAGGTGTCGAAGGACGGCACCTCGGTTTCGGGCAGGAGCTGCACCAGCCCGTCGTCCTTGCCCACGACATAGTCGGGCAGCATGGCGATGCCGGCACCGGTCTGCACCGCCTTCTTGATCGACAGGATGTCGTTGATCTGCAGCGTCGGCACGCGCTGACCGCCCTCGAAGTCACCGACCGTCTCCAGCCAGTTGAGTTCGCTCAGATGCGTCGGCACCGGCAGGCCGAAGGTGACGATGCGGTGGCTCTTGAGCTCGGCGATCGACGCCGGCTTGCCAAATTTGTTGACGTAGGCCGGCGAGGCATAGAGGTGGAAATGCACGGTGAACAGCCGGCGCTGGATCAGGTCGGGCTGCTGCGGCTGGCGCAGGCGGATGGCGCAGTCGGCCTGGCGCATGGTCAGGTCGAGCTCCTCGTTGGCGAGGATCAGCTGCAGCTGGATGTCGGGATAGAGTGCGAGGAACTCCTGGATGCGCTCGGTCAGCCAGCCGGCGCCGAGGCCGACCGTTGTCGTCACGCGTAACACGCCCGACGGCCTGTCCTTGGTCTCGGTCAGCCTGGTCTTGATCGTCTCGAGCTTCATCAGCACGTCGTGGGCGGTGCGGAACAGCATCTCGCCCTGCTCGGTCAGCACCAGGCCGCGCGCGTGGCGGTGGAACAGAGGCACGCCGATGTCGTGCTCGAGCGCGCTGACCTGGCGTGAGATGGCCGACTGCGACAGCCTCAGCGTCTCCGCCGCATGCGTGAAAGAGCCAGCCTCCGCCGCTGCGTGAAACACGCGCAACTTATCCCAATCCAACGCCATTTTTCCCCTCTTATGTCAGGCGTCTGGCCGGCCTATTCGGCCGCTTCGCGATGCACTTCAATTCCCGCGAGATACTTTTCAGCTTCGAGGGCGGCCATGCAGCCAAGGCCCGCAGCCGTCACCGCCTGGCGATAGATGTCGTCGGTCACGTCGCCGGCGGCGAACACGCCCGGCACGTTGGTGCGCGTCGAGTTCGCCTCGGTCCAGAGATAGCCGTTCGGCTTCTGCTTCAGCTTGCCGACGAACAGCTCGACCGCCGGCGCATGGCCGATCGCCACGAATACGCCGTCGGTCGCCATTTCGGTGACAGCACCCGTGTGTACGTTCTTGAGCCTGATACCGTTGACCGAAGGCGGCAGCGGCTTCTGCGCCGCAGCACCGACGATCTCTTCGACTGCGTGATCCCAGATCACCTTGATATTGTCCTTGGCAAACAGCCGCTCCTGCAGGATGCGCTCGGCGCGGAAATGGTCGCGCCGGTGAACCACCGTCACCGTCTTGGCGAGATTGGAGAGGTAGAGTGCCTCCTCAACCGCCGAGTTGCCGCCGCCGACCACCACCACGTCCTTGCCGCGGTAGAAGAAGCCGTCGCAGGTGGCGCATGCCGAAACGCCAAAGCCCTGGAACACCTGCTCGCTCGGTAGGCCGAGCCATTTGGCCTGAGCCCCGGTGGCGATGATCAGCGCGTCGGCCGTGTAGATCGTGCCGGAATCGCCCTTGGCGCGGAACGGCCGCACGTCGAGATCGACCTCGGTGATGATGTCGTGGACCATCTCGGTGCCGACATGCTCGGCCTGCGCCCGCATCTGCTCCATCAGCCAGGGCCCCTGGATCGGTTCGGCGAAGCCCGGATAGTTCTCGACGTCGGTGGTTATCATCAACTGGCCGCCCTGCTGCATGCCAGCGACGAGCATCGGCTTGAGCATGGCGCGCGCCGCATAGATCGCTGCCGTGTATCCGGCAGGACCCGAACCGATGATGAGGACTGGCGCATGTTTGGCGGTCATCGTGGGGCCTTCGTGGTCGATGAAAAAAGCAGCACCCCGCAAGACGGGGCGCAGATCGCCTCTAATCTAGGTGTTCACCCCTGCCCCGCGCAAGGCGACAAGATGTTACTCCCCCGAAAGCTTGATCTCCGAGGGAACGCGCCCATGCCCCGCGGCGATTTCTGAAGCTTGGGCTTCCCAATGGCTGCGAGTAGTTTAATTACAAGGATGCGCAAGATTCTTGCGCAAGACCTGGAGCGAACATGCCGATCAAGGCCGACCTCGACGCCATCGACTGGAAGATCCTGCGCGAGTTGCAGGATGACGGCCGCATGACCAATGTCGAACTGTCGCGCCGCGTCGGCATCTCGGCGCCGCCCTGCCTGCGCCGGGTCAAGCGGCTGGAGGACGAAGGCATCATCCAGCGCTACCGCGCCTTGCTCAACGCCCCTGCTCTCGGCATGGACGTCGTCGCCTTCTGCCTCGTCGGCCTCAACCGCCAGTCCGAAGTCGACCTCAAGGCCTTCGCCGACCGCACGCGCAACTGGCCGATCGTGCGCAGCGCCTGGATGGTCTCGGGCGAATCCGACTTCATGCTGCACTGCCTGGCTCCCGATCTCGGCACCTTCCAGACTTTCGTCATCGAGGAACTGACCTCGTCACCCAACGTCGATACGGTGCGCACCGCACTGACGATCCGGCAGGTGAAGGATGAAGGACTGGTGGGGATTTAGGGGCGGGACGCTCCTTCGGCAGCGTCCGAATGGACATGGACGGCGGTCTCATCTAGAAGGTCGCCTGCTCCTCAGGCGATAATTTCACCACGATGGAAGTTGGGCCGTTTCCGGCTAGAAGAAACCGGACGAAATGGTCATTGGCTCGGCTCCCAAGGTTAGAATGTGGTTCGCAGTGAGTTACAAGTGTATTCATGAACGTATTTGGCGAACAGGCTGAGAGCGGAGCAGAACGGTAAGATGCCGAATTCAGGTCTGGACAATGCAGTCAATGTGATCTGCATAAAATGGGGATCGCTCTACGGCCCGGAATACGTCAACAATCTGCGCCGCGGCGTCGCTAAGCATCTGAAGCGTCCGCATCGCTTCGTCTGCTTCACGGACGATACCACCGGGTTGGACAAAGATATCGAGGCGTTGCCGCTCCCCACTCTGGACTTGCCCACCGGCCGACAAGACAGACGTTGGCGCAAGCTCGCTCTTTTCCGCCGCGATCTGGCCGACCTGCAAGGCACGACACTTTTCCTCGACCTCGACCTCGTGGTCGTTGATGATCTCGACCCCTTCTTCGAGCAGCCGGGCGAATTCCTCATCATCCGTGACGATGATCTTTTCCGGAGCAAGCCGCTGCGCAAGCTCAATCGAAAGCGCGATCGCTTCCTTGCGTCCGTAGGCAACAGTTCCGTGTTTCGCTACGAGATCGGCGCCCATGCCTATATTCTCGACGCATACGTCGCCGATCCGGCCGGCGCGCTCGACCGGTACGAGATCTCCCAGCAATTCCAGAGCGCGCAGCTTGCGGCGCATGGCAACCTGCAATACTGGCCACGCGAATGGTGCGTCAGCTACAAAAACCATTGCGTGCCTCGCCACTTCAAGAGCTTCCTGCAGGACCCGACCGTGCCGCCAGGAGCGCGCATCGTCGTCTTCGCTGGCAGCCCGAAGATGAGCGAGGTTCTGGCCGGCGGCGGACAGCGCTGGTATCGCCGGATCGGCGACACGGAATGGCTGCGAAAGCATTGGGAAAGCTAGGCGCCATGCTCAATATCCCGGCAAAATTCAAAGCGCTGAAGAAGAGCGTCAGGCTCAAACGGGCATTGAAGGAGATTGATGACCGGTCAGCGTCCCTTGGGGGGGCCCGGACACACGGCCTGCCGAAGCCTCTGATTGTCTCTCTGACGAGCTACCCGGGGCGCTTCGACACGTTGGCGCTCACGCTGAAGTCGATCCTTTTTCAGACTGTCCGACCAGACACGACCATCCTGTGGGTATCCCACGAGGATTACCCGCTGGTACCCGAGAACGTTCTCGAACTGCGCGGGCACGGCCTTGAAATCGCCACCTGCACCGACATGCGGGCCTACACGAAAATCATACCCACACTGCAAAACCACAAGGATTGCTTCGTCATCACCGTGGACGACGACGTCTACTACCGGGCGGATTGCGTCGAAAAGCTCACAGTCGCATACAATCCTTCCAAGAGGCATGTCATATGCCATCGCGCGCACCGGATCGCTGTGACAGGCAATGGTGATCCAGCACCCTACGTGGATTGGCGACGGGATATCGCACCGGCCGCAACCTCTCCGCTCATCTTTCCGACGGGCGTGATGGGAGTTCTCTACCCGCCGGACGCCTTCCATGAGGACGTATGTAACGTCGCGCTCTTCTCGGAGTTGAGCCCGAGCGCCGACGACGTATGGCTATATTGGATGTGGCGGATGAACGGACATGTCGGCGAAAAGCTGCCGGGAAAGGCCAAGATCATAGACTGGCCAGGCAGCCAGACGACGTCATTGCAGGCCGAGAACCTCATCGGCGGCGCGAACGACCGGTGCATCCAGAATATGGTCAGGAAATACGGGTTTCCGCGTTCGAGCTGACAGGTTTGGAGCGAACCAGGACGAAAAGCATGCAGACAAGCGTCATCATCTCCACCTACAATTCACCGCTCTGGCTCCAGAAGGTGCTGTGGGGCTATTTCGCCCAGGACCGCCATGATTTCGAACTCGTGATTGCCGATGACGGCTCCAGTGACGAAACCCGCGAAATGCTCGCGGCGATGGCGCCCAACAGTCCGGTCCCGATCGCACACGTCTGGCAGCCCGATGAAGGTTTCCAGAAATGCCGGATACTGAACAAGGCGATCGCTGTAGCGCAAGGCGAACGCATCCTGCTCACCGATGGCGACTGCGTGCCGCGCCGGGACTTCGTGGAGGTGCACACGCGGTTGGCGCAACCGGATCGCTTCCTGACCGGCGGCTATTTCAAGCTTCCGCCCAACGTGTCCAAGGCATTGACGCAAGACGACATTGCCGGACAGCAGGCGTTCAACGCCTTCTGGTTGATGCGGCACGGGCTTCCCTTCACCTCTAAGCTGCTGAAAGTAGTAGCCACAAGTCCGTTCGACGAATGGCTGAACCGGCTATCACCGGCACGGCCGACCTGGAACGGCCACAGTGCGTCATGCCTTAGGAGCCAGGCGATCCAGATCAACGGCTTCAACGAGGACATGCAATATGGCGGCCTCGACGTGGAATTCGGCCTTCGTCTGCGGCATGTCGGCATAGAACCCCGGCACATCCGCTACTCCGCCATTGCCCTCCATCTCCATCATGGCCATGGCTACGTCACTCAGGGGATGAAAGAGCGGAGCCATGGGGTCAAGGAAAATACCCGCCACAATAGGCTGACCTGGGCTGAACGGGGCTTGAGCCAATGGCTTGATTCAAGCAATCGCGCGACGCTCTTGAGAGATGATCGGCTTACACGCTTCTGAAAGACAGGGCAGTGTCGCAAAATCAGAGATGAAATATTCAAAAACGAAACCGAATACTCGCGGATCGTTCATCTTTATTAATTCATTAGAAGTTCAAATTTCTTCAGGAATTCCGTATTCGCACTTCTGCAATCCATTAGTGCACTCTGGTGAAGATTTCCCTTTCCGACATGTTTCCTCCAATCCTTAAAATCCAAGCAATTCTCGTATTTGTATCTAAAGTCTAAGAATTTGCTAGAGTTTTGAATAGCAATCACTTTCTTCCCGAGCAATGTCGCCCAATACAACCCGTGATAACTGTTTGTTACAACATTATCACCGGATCCAATTATATTAATGCATTTTAAGAAGTAACTTTCAGAATTATCCTTGCTTCCTTTGCTAATATTATAGATATTTGGAACGCTTGAGAATTCATCTCCAAATTGACTAGATTCGTGACCGTGAAGAAACGCGACACACTCGTATTGACTAGGAATTTTTTCGTCAAATACAGGATGCAAGCAACTTACACAGGGAACCCAATCGTATGGGTTTGGGTAATCACGGAGTCCAACCAGCCGAAACTTCTCAAACGATGATGGATAAGGGCTGGAACCAACCCCGTCCAACCATTCGCGAAATCCCACAGTCCTGTTATGGCCAGCGCCCCATACAACCACGTCGCCTCCACGATCAGCGAACATAGTCAGAAATTCAATGACCTTGTCGTGTACATCGTGACGGTCCAGTCCAATTAGGCCACCGCCGCCAAAACAGACAATTTTCCCCTCAAGGAGCTTCAAAAGAAATTCAGACCCGCCAAATTTAGATACTTCCAATATTTCCTTGCTGCTCAATTCGATAGAGTTATGAGCCGTAAACCTATCAAAATACCTTACCGGGCATGACATGAGGTCGCCAATATTATTGGTAATTGAATGGATGAAAATAAACTCTGATCGTTCGATCTTTCTGTATAATCGTTTGAAATAAACGTCACCAAAGGGCCGGATACCTCTGGCCTTTCGCAATATTTTATCCAGATTCAACGGCAAGATATTACCTACTTCCGCTTAATTTGACCACGCTCAACAGGCGCTCGCAACAGCTTTTTCAGTCCAACTATTTCTCCGACCTTTCCCGACACGCTTGTGATCGATCCGTTCGGAAAAGGCCTGATTTCAGCGACTGCTGCTGCTCATCGTGCTTCTTCACCCAGTTCTCGCCATGCCAACCATCCGCTGCAAGCGAACCGCACGGTTTCAGGCTTCATCCGCGGCCGGCCCACACTCGCTCGTAGACCTCACATATTCCCGCGGCTTCGTCCTCGAGGCGGAATCTTCTCGCCACATCCTCGCTCCCCGCAGCCCCATGCGCCTCGGCCAACGCCGGATCGCCGAGATATGGCCTGATCGCCTCTCGCAGCGCGTTGCCATCGCCGGCCTGCACCACGACGCCCGTGCTGCCGGGCGTCACGATTTCGGAATAGGACCCGGCATCGCTTGCCACCACCGCCGTGCGCGAGGCCATCGCCTCCAGCGGCGTCAGGCCGAACCCTTCATTGCGCGAGGGCGCGACATAGAGCGTCACCCTGCGGTACCACACGGCGACATCAGGCACCTCGCCGAGGAACAGGATCCGGTCGGACAGTCCGGCCGCAGCGATGCGCTGCTTGAGTTCGTCGGCGAAGCCCTTGTGCTCCGATGTCACGCGGCCGGTGATCACGGCCGTCCATTGCGGATGATCGGGCAGAAGCGCAATCATCGCATCGACGAACAGGTCGGTGCCCTTGGAGTGACGGACCCGGCCGAAGCAGCCGATCGCACGTTGGCCGGGCAAGCCGGCAGCGGAAAACGCATCATCCGCCGTGCGCGCGGGATGAAATTTTTCAAGGTCCACGCCATGCATTACGACCTTGTGCGGCACTTCGAGGAAGCCTCCCGACAGCCGGCTGGTGGCGATCACGCCATCCATCCTGCGGATCAACCATTTGGTGAAGGGCCGATGGTCGCGCTGGGCGGCGGAGGTGAACACCAGCCTGAGCGGCGCCCGAAAGACGTGGCGCAGCACTAGGCCCGCCACCATCTCGATATTGCGCCTCGCGTGCCAGATGCGCGGCCGCCGCGAGGCCGGACGCCTCAGTAGCGACGGCAACTGCCACCAGCGCATGGTCGGCAGGCTGTCGGGCAGGCCCGGCCCGAACACGGCGATGCCGAGGTCGCGCGCCTGCACCGGCACCAGTTGCACGATGGTGCTGGTGACGCCCGAAAGCCGCTTCTTGAGATTGGGCGCGATCACCTCGATGCGCGCCATGTCGACCGCGCCGGATTTTTCGGCGCGGTTGTTTGCTTTGTTCATCGTGTCTGATCCGGCATCGCCACAGCCAATGCCGCCTGTTGCCTCAGATGAACTGCACCTGGACGATTTCGTAGCCGCGTGCGCCGCCCGGCGCGTTGACCTCGATGGCGTCGCCGACTTCCTTGCCGATCAGCGCGCGCGCGATCGGCGAGGAGATCGAGATGCGGCCCGACTTCACGTCGGCTTCCTGGTCGCCGACGATCTGGTAGGTCTTTTTTTCCTCGGTATCGTCGTCGACGAGCACAACGGTGGCGCCGAACTTGATCTTGTCGCCGTTCAGCTTGGTGACATCGATCACCTCGGCGCGCGCGATCAGGTCCTCGAGTTCGTTGACCCGGCCCTCGTTGAGGCTCTGCGATTCCTTGGCGGCATGGTATTCGGCATTCTCCGAAAGGTCGCCATGCGAGCGCGCCTCGGCAATGGCCTCGATGATGCGCGGACGCTCTTCCTGCTGGCGCCAGCGCAGCTCTTCCTTCAGCGCGACGAATCCACCCGCCGTCATCGGAACCTTGTTCATAGTCGACCTCTCCTGGCCTTTGCCGCGCGGCTTGCCTATTGCTGCCGCGAGGCACAAAAAAAGAAAACGGTCCGGCAGCCTCGGCTAACGGAACCGTCTCACCTCTATCTCCGGCGAATATAGCAATCCTGCCGCAGAATTCACGTCAAAAAATTCGTTTACCACCATAGACCTGTTGGTGCAGACAACCTGAGCCGTCCCCGCTTCACCCGCTTGTGATTGCTTTGATGCTCTATCCCCGTTGCCGCGCCGGCCTTTCCACCTATGTCCGATAGATGAGCAACAGCACGCCGCTACTCGCATTCATGTTCGCCCTGGTTGGTTCGCCGGCCCTCGCCGAGAGCCAAAGCTACAACACAGACAACGTCACGCTGCGCGCCGACGTCATTACCGATGGGCTCGACCACCCCTGGGGGCTCGACTTCCTGCCGGGCAACGAAGCCATCGTCACCGAACGCTCCGGCAATATCCGCATCCTGTCGCAGGACGGACTGTCGGCGCCGGTGGCTGGAGTGCCGAAGGTCCAGGTCCGCGGCCAGGGCGGCCTGCTCGACATCGCCGTCGCACGCGACTTCGAACGTTCCGGCACCATCTTCTTCAGCTTCTCCGAGCCCGGACGCGGCGGCGCGGGCACGGCCCTTGCCCGGGCGAAGCTGGTCCGGGAAGGTGCTGCCGCACGGCTCGAAGAGGTGAAAGTCATCTTTTCGATGAACCGCAAGAGCAATGCCGGACAGCATTTCGGCTCGCGAATCGTCGTCAACGACGACGGCACGCTGTTCGTCACCACCGGCGACCGCGGCGATGGCAACCGCGCCCAGGACATGCACGATCACGCCGGCGCCGTCATCCGCATCAATGCCGACGGCTCGGTTCCGGCCGACAATCCCTCGCCCGACGGCAAGGTCATGGCGCCGGAAATATGGTCCAAGGGCCATCGCAACCTGCAAGGTGCAACCTTCGATCCGGTGCTGGGCGGGCTGATCACCGTCGAGCATGGTGCCCAGGGTGGCGACGAATTGAACCGCCCGCTGGCCGGCAGGAATTATGGCTGGCCGGTCATCACCTACGGCAGGGACTATTCCGGCGAAAAGATCGGCGTCGGCACATCAGCCAAGGGTTACGAGCAACCGCTGTATTACTGGGACCCGTCGATCGCTCCTTCCGGGCTCGCCAGCTATCAGGGCGACATGTTCCCGGAATGGAAAGGCGACCTTCTCGTCGGGTCGCTGAAATTCGAGTTGCTGAGCCGCCTCGACCGCGACGCCAAGGGCAACGTTCTCGACGAGGAACGGATGCTCGACGGCGCGTTCGGCCGAATCAGGGATGTCAACGTCGCCCCGGATGGCTCGGTCTGGCTGCTCACCGACGAAAGCAACGGCACCATCGTCAGGCTGTCGCGGGGGGATTAGGGGCAAGGCAATAAGGCAGTAGGGGAATAGGGCAGTCAGTATTTGCCCTAGAGCCCTACTGCCTTACAGCGCCGGCTACCCCCGCAGATAGGCGTCGATCTGTTGTTCCAGCAGGCCGTATTCGCGGCAGCCCTTGCCGCAGCGCTTCCCGATCTCCGACAGTTGCACGCGGGCAGCCGCGACATCGCCGAGCATCAGGTGCGCCTCGCCCATGTATTCGCGCACCAGCGTGTAGTCGGGATTGTTGCGCAGCGCTTCCTGGTAGTAGCCGAGGCCGACGAGCACGCGGCCGGCCTTGCGGTGCGAATAGCCGAGATAGTTGAGGATGCGCGGGTCGGCCTTGTCGGCGGCAAGCGTCAGCACCTTGATCGCCTCGTCATACTTGCCGTCCATGGCAAGTGCACGGCCCGCCGAATAGAGGCTGTCGTCGTCGATCATGCCGGCCTTGGGCGGTTCGCATTTCTTGGTCTTCTTGTTGTAGACCATGCCGTTGTTGCATTTCACCTCGTCGCCGCTGCTGCTCCCGCCGCTATCGGCCGAGAACACCGGCGCCGCCAGCAAGGGCAGCGACACGACAACGCCAGCAAGCACTTTCGCAATTCGGGTCTGCATCGCTACCTCCTAAAATGTGCCCATCGCCAGAGTAACGCATTTGAGGCCGCATTTCATCCGAGCCATGTTGCCGGAGCTGCATGAATGCCGGCTCCGAGCAGCATTCCAAGCCTAGCTCTTGAGATAGGTTTCGATCTGCTCGGCCAGCAGGCCGTATTCGCGGCAGCCCGCCCCGCAGCGCTTCTCGATCTCCGACAATTGCAGCCGCGCCCCGCCGACGTCGCCGAGCGTCAGGTGCGCCTCGCCCATATATTCGCGCACCGGCATGTAGTCGGGATCGTTGAGTATCGCCTCCTGGTAATAGCCGAGCCCGACCAGGATTCGCCCGGCCTTGCGGTGCGAATAGCCGAGATAGTTGAGGATGCGCGCATCGGTCTTGTCGGCGGCGAGCGTCAGCACCTTGATCGCGTCGTCATACCGGCCGTCCATCGCAAGCGCCCGGCCCGCCAGGTACAGGCTGTCGTCGTCGATCATGCCGGCCTTGGGCGCTTCGCACTTCTTGGTCTTCTTGTTGTAGACGAGGCCGGTGCGGCACTTCACCTGGTCGCCGCCGTTGCCACCGCCACCGCCCATACCCCCGCCGGAATTGCCGCCGCCTGAATTGCCGCCTCCGCCACCATCGGCGGAGAATGCGGGAACGGCAAACAGCGGCAAGGACACCAGCGCCCCTGCCAGAAGTCTCAGAAATCGCGTCTGCATGGCTACCTCCACCGATGCGTCCTCGACAAGGTCAACGCATCGAAGGCAGCATTTCGTCCTGCCTCAGCCGCGGAAAATCAGCGCCGCCCCGCCGGCGATCAAAGCGAAGCCCATGGCGTGGTTCCAGGTGATGCCTTCCTTGAGATAGAACACCGAGAAGATCACGAAGACACTGAGCGTGACCACCTCCTGAATCGTCTTCAGTTCCGCCGCCGTATAAAACTCGTGGCCAATGCGGTTGGCCGGCACCGCCAGCCAGTATTCGAAGAAGGCGATCAGCCAGGAGAAAATGACCGCCGCATAGAGCGGAGCCGCCTTGAACTTCAGGTGCCCGTACCAGGCGAACGTCATGAACACGTTGGACGCGATCAGCATCAGCACAGGAAGAACCTTGGGCGAAAGCAGAAAAGCCATGGGGAAATACCGTCTGGAGGGGGGAGGAAGGCGCGCTATATCCGCCTCTCCTAAAGTCATGTCAACCACGGCAACCACGCCGCGAATATCGAGGCAGTGACGTTGCCGCCAAATGCGCTATCATCAGCCGGGGGAAGGCAACAGGAGCACGCTCGTGCAGCAGCGGCGCGAAAAAGAGTGGGACCTGACCATCGGCCCGGACACCGTCAGGCTGTTCATCCTCAAGGCCAAGGCGATCAGCGCCGGCGTCAATGAGGATTACGAGGACGGCGCCGAACACGAGATCGAATATGACGGCGACACCCACGACAACCATCGTCATGACGGGCTCGCCGAGGAAGAGGCGGAAAACCTCACGGAAAAAGAGCTGCGCGGGCTGATCGCCGACCTCAATGTCGACCAGGCGGCTGAGCTCGTGGCACTCGCCTGGGTCGGGCGCGGCGACTACGACGCCGCGGAATGGTCGGACGCGGTCGCCGAAGCGCGGCAGCGGGGCAACCGCCGCACCGCCAAATATTTGCTTGGCATGCCGATGCTGGGCGACTGGCTCGAAGAAGGGCTTGAGGCGCTGGGCGCGTGAGCGGCCTTGCCTGCCTTCATTGATGACAGTCCCGTCACCGAATTTGATGGCCCTGCCCCTGTTGTTTCGGCAACCCGCGGCCGGCCGGTGGCGTTGAGCGTCGATGCACACATGCAAGCGCCGCCTGTTTTCCCTGATCCTGATACTGCCGCTGGCGACTTTCGCCGTGATGCCGCACGGCTTTGCCGATAGCGGAAGGCCCGCCTTGCCCGTTCGCGCACCGGTGCCGCAGGCTGCCCCTGCACCGCCCCTGCCCGAACTATCGCCGGCGGCCGAAGTGCAGGCGACGGGGCAGGCCGCGATCCCGACACCCCGGCCGCGCCCGCCGGCGGCCCAGCGACCAGAGCGCCCGATGTTCGGCCCGCCACTGCCTGAAACGCCGCTGCATGCCGAAGCTGTACCGGCCGCCGTGCCCGTTCCACCTGTGCGTCCCGGTCGGGCGTCCGGCAAACCCTCCACCGGGGAGATGTTCGGCCCACCAGCGCCGAAGATGCTGCCCGACAAGCGCTCCCATGCAGAGCGGCCCACCACCATGCCTGCCGACGAGACGGCTTGTCGGGCGCGCCTCAAGCTGCTTGGCGCCGAGTTCGAAGAGGCAGCGCCACAGAGCAATGCCGATGGCTGCGCGCTGCCCTTTCCGCTCAAGCTGAAGCGGCTTGCCGCCTCGATCGACATTGCGCCCGACGCCGTCATCAACTGTGCCGCCGCCGAAGCCTCGGCGCGCTTTGCCACAAACGTCATCTCACCGGCGGCAAAGGCCGAGTTCGGCGAAGAGCTGGCAACGGTCGGCCAGGCCTCGGCCTATGTCTGCCGCCCGCGCAACGGCACCAGGAAGCTGTCGGAACACGCCTTCGGCAATGCGCTCGACATATCCCGCTTCACCCTGACCAAGGGCACAGCCATTGATGTCGAGCCGGCACCGCCAGCGAAGAATGCCAAGTTCCTCTCTCAAATCCGCAAGGCCGCCTGCGGCCCGTTCAAGACCGTGCTTGGCCCCGGCAGCGATGCTGACCACGCCCTGCATTTCCACTTCGACCTCGCCCCTCGGCGCAACGGCGGCACCTTCTGCCAATAGGCCCGCGCCGCAATTTGGCCGCAGCTGTGAATCGCAGCGCTGATCTTTCCTTTACCGTTGGCAGCTAGGCTTAGTCCCTCAAGGGGACAGGAGCCTTCGCATGGCCGCAGATTCGCGCGCCGCCAGCCCAGCCGAACCATCGCGCCGTGCCTCGCGCCGGCGCGCCTTGCTGCTTGCCACGACGCTTGTCGTGGTCGGCCTGGGTGTCAGCTCCTGCACGTCGGGCGACGTCTTCGCGCTCCAGCCGGCCGTCGATGTCGGCTCGCAGACCGCCTCGCTGGCGCCTGTCGAAGCCATTCCGCAAGCAAATGCCGCGCCCGCAGATGCCGCCGACCTGACCTATGACATGTCCGATCCGACGATGGCGTCGGTTCCCCCGGCTATCGAACCGACACTGGACGCACAGGCCGAAAATCTCGGCCAGATCGAGCCGCAGCAGCCGCAGCCGGTAAGGACCGCAGCCCTTGTCCCGGCCCGTGGGCTGCAGACGCTTGTGCCCTCCAATCCCTCCATGGTCGCCTATCCCAGGCTCGACGATCCTTCGAACCAGCCGCAGACGGCGCCGATGCGACCGGCAGTCATGCCGGCCGACGAGGTCGATTGCCGCGCCGACCTCAAGAAGCTCGACGTGCAGTATCGCGACCTGCCGTCGATCAGCAACGGTGCTGCCTGCGGCATCGACTATCCGGTCAAGGTCTCGGCCATCGGTTCGGTGCAGATGAAGCCGGCAGCCACCGTCACCTGCCAGATGGCAGCCAGCTTCGCGGCCTGGACCAAGCGTGACCTGGTGCCGGCCGCGCGCCTGCGCTATTTCTCCGGCGTCAAGACGATCCATCAGGGTTCGAGCTATTCCTGTCGCAAGATTGCCGGCTCGCGCACCTTGTCGGAACACGGCAAGGGCAATGCGCTCGACATCATGCGCATCGAGCTCAACAACGGCCGCGACATTGACGTCGAAAAGCCGGGCCTGTTTGCCTTCCGCACCCGTGGCTTCCTCAACACCATCCGTGCCGACGGCTGCAGCTACTTCAACACGGTGCTCGGTCCCGGCTACAACTACGACCACCGCAACCACTTCCATTTCGACATCAAGCAGCGCCGCAACGGCTATCGCGCCTGCCGCTGACGCGGCATCGCTGCACGGCGCTCCGGTTTGCTCCCGACCCTGAATAGGGATAGAAATCCGGCTTCATCCATCTCCGGCGGCAGCATCTGATGGCAAGGGGCAAACTGCACAGACAGGCGACCCTGTGGTTTGCGGCCTTGTGCGCGAGCTATATCGCGCTTGCCTATTTTGCAGCGCCCGAATTCTGGTCGTTCCGCATCCTGCGCGATGGCCTCAAGCCCCCGGCCCTGCTGACCACCACGCCGCAAGGCATCCCCGGCGACCCCATCAATGTCGGCCTTGTCGGCACCGAGGCCGATCTGCTCGGGGCTTTCGCTGCGGCAGGCTGGAACCGCGCCGATGGCCTTTCCCTCAAATCGTCGCTCGAAATCGGCGAAAGCGTGCTGCTCGACCGGTCCTATCGCGATGCCCCTGTATCCACCCTGCTGCTCGACGGCCGCCCTCAGGACATCGCTTTCGAAAAGCCGGCCGGCAAGAGCCCCGACACCCGCCATCACATTCGCCTCTGGCTGACATTCGCCCTCGGACCCGACGGCCGGCCGACCTGGTACGGCGCCGCGAGCTTCGACCGCGGCGTCGGCGTCAGCCATGACACCGGCGAGATCACGCACCACATCGCCCCCGACATAGACGCCGAGCGCGACCAGGTGATCCGCGATCTCACCACAGCCGGACGCGTCCTGTCGGTCGAGACGGTTCCCGGCATCGGGCTCACCAAGACAGGCCGCAACGGCGGTGGCGACCCCTACTTTACCGACGGCAAGGTCAAGGTTGCGGTACTTGCGCCGCACGAATAGCCGCCGCGTCCTGCCCTGACGTAAGAGTATTTTCGCTGCCGTCTTTTCGAAGGGGCGGAAGCAATGCTATGCAGCGATCATTATGCTTTACGCTGAAATCGGTATCGTGGTCGTCCTCATCTGTGTGAACGGCCTCCTGGCAATGTCCGAACTTGCCATCGTCTCCTCCCGCCCAGCTCGCCTCAAGGCGATGATCGACCGCAACATCACGGGTGCTGGTCGCGCGCTTGAACTGGGCGCCAACCCGGGCAGGTTCCTGTCCTCGGTGCAGATCGGCATCACGCTTGTCGGCGTGCTTTCCGGCGCCTTCTCCGGCGCCACGCTGGGCCAGCGGCTGAGCGGCGTCCTTGCAGAATATGGCGTGCGCGCCGGCGCCGCCGACGCACTCGGCGTCGGCATCGTCGTTGCCGCCATCACCTATGGCTCGCTGATCATCGGCGAACTCGTGCCCAAGCAGATCGCACTTCGCGACCCCGAAGGCGTCGCCGTCCGTGTTGCGCCCGCCATGGCGCTGCTGGCCAAGGTCGCCGCCCCCCTGGTCTGGCTGCTCGACATCTCGGGTCGCGGCGTGTTGTGGCTGCTCGGCCAGCGCGGCGAAAGCGAAGAAAAGGTCACCGACGAGGAGATCAAGATGCTCGTCGCCGAGGCCGAGCATCACGGCACCATCGAATCCGACGAGCGCCGCATGATCGCCGGCGTCATGCGCCTGGGCGACCGCGCCGTGCGCGCCGTCATGACCCCGCGTACCGAGGTCGACTGGATCAACCTGCAGGCCGACGAGGCTGCCACCCGCAAGCTGTTGATGGAAACCCAGCATTCGCGCCTGCCCGCCGGCGAAGGCTCGGTCGATGCCATGGTCGGCGTCGTCCAGACCCGGGAAATCCTCGCATCGCTCCTGGCCGGCCGTGCCTTCGATCCGCGCAAGCATGTGCGCACCGCCCCGATTGCCCACGACCAGGCCGACGCGCTCGACGTGCTCGCCACGCTCAAGCAGTCGGAAGTGCCCATGGCGCTGGTCCATGACGAATACGGCCATTTCGAAGGCATCGTTTCGCCGGCCGACATCCTCGAGGCGATCACCGGCGTGTTCCGCTCCGATCTCGACGAGGACGACGTCGACAATGCCGTCCAGCGTGAGGACGGCTCGTGGCTGCTTGCCGGCTACATGCAGGCCGACGAGATGGCGGACCAGCTCAGCATCGACCTGCCCGAGAACCGCGACTACGAAACCGTCGCCGGCTATGTGCTGTCGCACATGCACCATTTGCCGACGACGGGCGAATGCGTCGACGCGCAGGGCTGGCGCTTCGAGGTCGTCGACCTCGACGGGCGCCGCATCGACAAGGTCCTGGCCTCCCGCCTGCCCGGCAGCCACGGCAAGTCGGGGCACTGAGCCAGCATTAAAAAAGGGCGGCTCAAGGCCGCCCTCAATTCCCTGGGAGGAATGTCGTTCACGTGTTGCTCAGGCAGCCTTGGCTTCCTCAGCCAGGACATCCGCCTCACGCGCGATCTTCAGCGCCTTCGCCCACCAGGTGATCTCTTCGATCAGCCCGTTGGCTGCCTGGTTGAGATGCTCGATGTCCGAGAGCTTCTTCTCGCCCTGGCGCACTGCCAGGAAATCGGCCCAGACGATGTGCACGGCAGCCTTGGTCGGCGCCATCTGCAGTTCCACCGCATGCATGCGCAACTGCTCTACCGCGCGCGCACCACCGACGCCGCCATAACCGACGAAGCCGGCGGGCTTCTTGTTCCACTCCTTGGCGGCGTAATCGAGCGCGTTCTTCAGCACCGCCGTCGGGCCGTGGTTGTATTCGGCGGCGGTGAAGATGAAGCCGTCGAACTCGGCGACCTTCTTTTGCCAGCGTTGAGCCACGTCGCTCTGCGACGGCACCCAGGCAGACGAGGCGACCTCATCGAAGAAGGGCAGCGGGAAATCTCTCAGGTCGACAACTTCGACCTCGATATCCGCATGGGATTTTGCGATCTTGGAGATCCACTCCACCGGTGTGTCGGCGAAGCGGGCGGCGCGCGTCGAGCCGACGACTATGGCGATCTTGGGTTTGGACATGACAGGAACCTTTCGGGCGTGGGTATCGAAGCGATACTGGTAACTGATGGATACCGACGCTATATAGGTGACTGTATTTCACGCGCACAAGGAGGCACTTTTTTGATACCGAGGCACCCGCACCGCACCGAGGATTGCCGCGCCGTCAGCGATATCCTGCAGCGTGTCGGCGACAAATGGACCGTGCTCGTCGTCGGCAAGCTCGGCGATGGCCCCATGCGCTTCAACGAGTTGCGCCACGCCGTCGGCGGCATTTCCCAGAAGATGCTGACCACCACCCTGCGCGGGCTCGAGCGCGACGGCTTCCTCACCCGCACGGTCTTCCCGACCATTCCGCCGCGCGTCGACTATGAGTTGACCGACCTCGGCCGCGAGTTGCTGGTTCCGGTCTTTGCGCTGGGCGAATGGGCACGGCACAATCAGGGCCGCGTCGCCGAGGCGCGCATGAGGTTTGACGCAGCGGCTGAGTGAAGGGCTGTGTTTGTGGTGTGTCCTTCGAGGCTCGCCCCCGCACGTCTACTCCGCTGGCACCGGCTTGGGCTTGCCTTCGCCATCCAGCGCCACCATGATGAAATCGGCGTCGGTCACCTTCTCCATCATGTCGGAGAGATAGCGCTGCGCCCAGGCCTCGACCTTGAGTGTCATCGAGGTGCGGCCGACGCGCTCGACATGGGTGTAGATGCACAGCGTATCGCCGATCTTCATCGGCTTGGCGAAGGCCATTTCCTTGACCGCCGCCGTCACCACACGGCCCCGCGCACGCTCGGCGGCGCGGATGCCGCAGGCAAGGTCCATCTGCGCCATCACCCAGCCGCCGAAGATGTCGCCGGCGGCATTGGCATCGGCCGGCATCGCCAGCGTCCTCAGCGTGAGTTCGCCCGTCGGTTGGCCATCGGCATACTGAACCATCGTCATTTCCCTGTACCGTTCTCCTCCCCACCCGTAACTTTGCGGCAGCAGTCGCGTCAACGCCGCATCTGTTGCATCGGCCGGTCGTATTTTTCACAGGCCATGCCGTAACCGACGCCGAAGCCTTTCGCTAAGGCGATAGTCTGGCCGCTTCGTGGAATTCCGACAGGCCGCCATCAGCATGCAGACGTTCGATTTCATTGTTGTCGGTTCCGGTTCCGCCGGGTCGGTGGTGGCCGAGCGGCTGTCGGCAAGCGGGCGTCATTCCGTGCTGGTGCTCGAGGCCGGCGGCACCGACCGCCGCTTCTTCGTCCAGATGCCGCTCGGCTACGGCAAGACCTTCTTCGACCCAGCGGTGAACTGGAACTACGCCGCCGAGGCCGACCCCGGCCTAGCCGGCAACAAGGATCACTGGCCGCGCGGCAAGATTCTCGGCGGCTCCAGCTCCATTAACGCCATGGTGTGGATCCGCGGTGATGCCGAGGATTTCGATGCCTGGCGTGACGCCGGCAATCCCGGCTGGGGCTTCGACGATTTGCTGCCGGCCTTCAAGGCGATCGAGGACAACCAGGCAGGCAGCACCGACCTGCGCGGCACCGGCGGCCCTATCCATGTCACCGACAACAGGAAAAACGTTCACCCGCTGACCCACCGCTTCCTTGCGGCGGGCCAGCAGGCGGGGCTGCCGTTGAATCAGGACTTCAACGGCGAGGCTCAAGAGGGTGTCGGCGTTTATCAAATCACCACCAAAGACGGCCGCCGCATGTCGGCCGCGCGCGGCTTCCTCCGTCCCGCGATGAAGCGTCCCAATGTCCGCGTCGAGACCGATGCGCTGGCGACCAAAGTCCTGTTCGAGGGCAAGCGCGCGGTGGGCGTCGAGTATCTACAGAACGGCGCCAAGAAGACGGCCCGCGCCGGCCGCGAGGTTATCCTGTCTGGCGGCTCGGTCAACACGCCGCAACTGCTGCAGCTCTCGGGCATCGGCCCGGCGGCGGTGCTCGGCGAATTCGGCATCCCGGTGCTGCACGCCAACGAGCATGTCGGCCGCAACCTTCAGGACCATCAGGGCATCAACTATACCTGGAAGGCCAGGGTGCCGACGCTCAACCAGGTCCTGCGCCCCTGGTGGGGCAAGGCGCTGGCGGGCATGCAGTATCTCTTGCTGCGCACTGGCCCGCTGTCGATGAGCATGAACCAGGGCGGCGGCTTCTTCCGCTCTGATCCGTCGCGCGCCCGGCCCAACATGCAGCTCTATTTCCAGGTCTTTTCGACCGTGCTGCCCAAGGCCGGCGAGCGGCCGATCCTGTCGCCCGATCCCTTCCCCGGCTTTTCCATCGGCTTGTCCAACTGCCGCCCGTCGAGCCGCGGCGAGATCCTGATCCGCTCCGCCGACCCGACTGTGCATCCCAGTATCACGGTCAACGCCTACTCGACCGAAAGCGACGTCGCCGAGATGCTGGATGCGGTGAAATTCCTGCGCAAGCTCGCCGCGCAGTCGCCCATGTCGGACATCATTGCGGAAGAGGTTTTGCCAGGCCCGTCAATCACTTCCGACACCGACCTGATTCAGGATTTCCGCAGGCGCTCGGGCACCGTCTACCATCCGGTTTCGACCTGCCGCATGGGGCCGGACCCGGCCATCTCGGTCGTCGACCCGCGCCTGCGCGTCCACGGCATCTCCGGCCTGCGCGTCATCGACGCCTCGATCTTCCCCGACAACATCACCGGCAACACCAACGCCGCCGCGATCATGACCGGCTGGAAGGGCGCCGAACTGGTGCTGGAGGATGTGGGTTGAACAAGTTCGACTGTCAGCGCCGCCCCTCACCCTTACCCTCTCCCCGTGAAGGACGGGGAGAGGGGTTGCCAGCATTGCGGCTGGCCTCCTTCTCCCCGTTCTTACGGGGAGAAGGTCCGGCAGGGGATGAGGAGCAGCCCCAGACGTCAACGATTTCACGCTACCGGGAGGAGCATCGATGAAGATCACCGACGTCAAGACCTTCGTGGTCAACAACCCGCCGCCCGGCATCGGCGGCAAGTACTTCATCTTCGTCAAGCTCACCACAGACGGCGGCGTCACAGGCTATGGCGAGGCCTACAACGCCACCTTCTCGGCCCATGTGACGGCGCGGATGATCGAGGACATGGCCGAGCGCTATCTCGTGGGACAGGATCCGCACGACATCGAGAACCTGTTCCGCCGCTGCTATTCCTCCGGCTTCACCCAGCGACCCGACGTCTCCGCCATGGGCTGCTTTTCGGCGCTGGAAATCGCCTGCTGGGACATCATCGGCAAGGAGGCCGGCAAGCCGGTCTACAAGCTGCTCGGCGGCCAGGTGCACGAGACGCTGCGCTCCTATACCTATCTCTACCCGCACACCGGCAGCGTCCACACCGAGGACGTGGCACCCAAGAACGTCTACAACGACCCCGACATGGCTGCCGAATGCGCCGCTCTTTATGTCGACCAGGGCTTCAACGCCGTGAAGCTCGACCCGGCCGGCCCCTGGACCGCCTTCGACGGCCACCAGCCCCGGCTGATCGACATCGACCTTTCGGTGCGGATGATGAAGGCCATCCGCGAAGCCGTCGGCACCCGCGCCGACATATTGTTCGGCACGCACGGCCAGTTCACCGCGTCGGGCGCGCTGCGCATGGCGCGCGCCATCGAACCCTACGATCCGCTCTGGTTCGAGGAGCCGGTGCCGCCGGACATGCCAGAAATCATGGCCGAGGTGGCGCGCGGCACCTCGATCCCCATCGCCACCGGCGAGCGGCTGACGACAAAATTCGAGTTTGCCCGCGTCATCGAGAACCGCGCCGCCACCATCCTGCAGCCCGACCTCGGCCGCTCGGGCGGCATCCTCGAGACCAAGAAGATCGCCGCCATGGCCGAGGCCTATCACATCCAGATCGCACCGCACTGCTATTGCGGCCCGATCGTGGGTGCGGCCAACATCCAGCTCGCCGTCACCCTGCCCAACTTCCTCATCCTCGAGTCGCTCAAGCAGTGGGACGGCTTCCACGCCAAGCTGCTGAAGAAGAAGATCGAATGGCAGGACGGCCATGTCATCCCGTCGAAGGAACCGGGCCTCGGCGTCGAGCTCGACGAGGCGGTGTGCGAGGCGAACCCCTATGACGGTCCCCACCTGCATTTGCAGATGGTCCAGACGCCGTTGATGCCCTGAGAATTGCTGTGACCGAGCCCCTCGCCTACGCCTTCATCGGCCTCGGCCATCTCGGCACCAACCTCGCGGCGTGCCTTGTGCGCGGCGGCTTCGAGGTCGCCGTCTATGACCGCAACCCCGAAGCCGTCGAACGTCTCGTGGCGCTGGGTGCCCTCGCCGCATCGAGCCCGGCAGACGCCGCCGCCCGCGCCGGCAACGCCATCACCTGCCTGCCATCGCCCAAGGTCAGCGAGGCGGTGCTGGCAGGGCCCGACGGGCTGCTCGCCGGCCTGCCCAAGGGCGGCACCTGGATCGAGATGTCGACCAACGGCCGTGACGAGATTCTCCGGCTTGCCGATCTTGCCGCCGAGGCCGGCGTTTACACGCTCGAATGTCCCGTCACCGGCGGCGTCCATTTGGCTGCGTCAGGCAACATCACCGCACTGGTCGGCGGCGATGCCGGCCTCTACGAGCGCCACCGCCCGGCCATCCAGGCAATGTGCGCCCGCGCCTTCCTGATGGGGCCGATCGGCTCGGCGGCAGTGATCAAGGTCATCACCAACATGCTGGCCTTCATCCACCTCGTCGCCGCCGGTGAGGCGCTGATGCTGGCCAGGAAGGGCGGCCTCGACCTCGCCCAGGCCTATCACGCCATATCAGCTTCCTCCGGCAACAGCTTCGTCCACGAAACCGAAAGCCAGTTGGTGCTCAACGGCTCCTACGACATCGGCTTCACCATGGACCTGGCGCTCAAGGATCTAGGCTTCGCGCTCGGCATGGGCCAGGAATTCGGCGTGCCGCTCGACCTTGCTTCCCGGGTCGCCACCATCTTCGAACAGGGCAAGGCTGCCTATGGCGGCGACGCCTGGTCGACGATGATCGTCAAGCTGCTGGAGGATGCCGTTGGCACGGACCTGCGCGCGCCGGGTTTTCCGGCGAAGCTGTGACGGAACGCGCACGTTACCCTTCCCCAAGTGGTGAGGGTCGATCCGCGAAGCGGAGCGGGGTGGGGGTCGGCAAGCACAGAGTTTGGTGAGTACCCCCACCCGGCCCTGCGGGCCACCCTCCCCACAAAGGGGAGGGTAACGCCCGGCACAGCCTGCCCTATTCCCGGCCTTTGACACCCGGCCTCAGCCTGAGATAGCGCTGACCATCCATCTGAAGGATTCTCCGATGCGGCCGAGCCTGAGAGCAAAAATACTCGACGTCTGCGCGCGCAAGATCGCCGCCAAAGGCCCCGAAGTAGGGCTGTCGTTCTACGCGTTTTTCGCCAACAAGAACGACGACCCGGAGCTTCTGATGGAAGCCGCCGAATGGTGGATCCGCACCCACAAGCTCGACCATTTCGAGAAGGCCGCAAAGATCGAGGCAATGGTCAGGGAGATGGACGCCTAACCCTCGCCCCTATGATTTCAGCAGCCTACGCCAGTTCCTAGACTCAGATTCCGAGCCACCTGAATCAACACCTGACCTTCAACGCCCTCGCCATCATCTCGTAGGTCGCCGGAATGTGCCCCGGCGATTCCCCGTCTATGTCGACGAGCGCGGCATTGGCGAGCGGATCGCCCAGCGGTTCGACCACGACCTTTCGTCCGCGCAGGATGGTGATGGCGGGATGGTTGCGGTGGCGCCCACCATAGAGCAGGCGCAGGTCGAAGATCAGCTTCAGCTTGCTCGCCGCGCGCAGGATGACGATGTCGAACAGCCCGTCGTCGGGTTTGGCATCGGGTGCGATCATCATGCCGCCGCCGAAGAACCTTTCATTGGCCACCGCCACCATTGCCACCTTGGCCTCGACCGGTTCGCCGTCGTCGACTGTGATGCGGACGTCCTGGAAACGGTAGCGCACGAATTCGGTCACCGTGCGCCAGAAGAACAGCGTCTTGGCCGAGACCCACCGCTTGCGCCGGTCGGCATTCACCGCCCGCACCGTCGCACCCGACATGCCGAGGCTGGCAATGTTGACGAAATGCCGGCTGGCCAGGCGGCCGTGCTCGTCGATGAACGAAATGAGGCCAGCATCGATGATCCGGTCCTCGCCCTCGGCAATCCGCGAGACAGCCGCCTTGGCGTCCGTCGGAATGCCCATGCCTCGGGCAAAATCCGAACCGGTACCGCATGGCACGACGCCGAGCGCCGCGACGGTCCCGGTCTCCGCCTGCATTTGCAGCAACCCGTCGGCGACTTCGCTGATCGTGCCGTCGCCGCCCGCTGCAACCACCAGCTCGCAACCGAGCGCCACGAGGTCGCGGGCGATCGCCGAGCCGTCGCCAGGTTCGTCCGTCTCACGAAATTCGACGTCGCCAAAGCGCTCGGAAAGAGCTGCCGCAATCTCCGTCCAATGCGCGTCCAGCCGGCCACCGCCAGCCACCGGGTTTCTGACCACTCCGATCTTCACCAAACGCACCCTCCCGACGGCATATGCGCCGCCGCCTCCCCGCTTATTGTTGGCCGCGCAGGCGAATGCGCAAGGGAAAGATTGCGAAGTTCACATCCGAAACAGACATGACATTAGCGTATATACAGAAATTCTTGCCCTAAGGAATGTTTTCGTATATACGTTAATTGTCTGGAGGGGCGGACACATAAAGCTCGAATGGGATCAGGCAAAGGCTGAGACCAACGAAGCGAAGCACGGCGTTTCGTTCGAGCGTGCGCGCGCATTCGAATTCGACACCGCTCTGATCGTTGAGGACGACAGGGCCGACTATGGCGAAACCCGCCTCGTCGCCATTGGCCTCATTGGCAGCCGTGTCCATGTGATCGTCTACACCGAGCGAGGCGACACGTGTCGTGTCATCTCGCTGCGCAAGGCCAACAGACGGGAGATCGATATCTATGTCCAAAGTTTCTAGATCGGCCTCGGAAAAAGCCAGGATGGCGGAAGCACGTCGACGTGCCTTGATTTCGCTCGAAGAGATTTCCGACGAGGAAGACCGCGCCATCACGGCCGATGCCGTTGCCGACCCCGACGCACAGCCCGCTGATGAGCTGTTTCGTCGCAAGATTGGGCGTCCTCCTTCACTGAACAAGAAGCAATCTATTTTGCTCAGGCTCGACCCCGATGTGGTCGCCCGCTTCAAGGCCGATGGCGAAGGCTGGCAGACCCGCATGAACGATGCTCTTCGCAAGGCCGCTGGGCTCGACAGGTAGACGAAGCAAGCGCGCCTTCTGCACACCCGCAGATAGAAATGCCACAGCCACGGTCATGCCATGATTGCGGCCAACTGGCGCCGCGTTCGAAGCGGAAAAATCACGGCGTCAACAATCCCTGAGGATTCGGACCGTGATCAAGTCTGCCCTTGTCGCCATGACCATCGTCGGCTGCGACTGCGATGCCAAGCTCTGCGAATATATCGGCGAGACGCCGGCGCAGTGGAATTCGGTCGCCGATTGCGAGGCGGCGATGAAGAGCCGCATCCTGCGCGAAGGCAATCACGACTACCCGCTGGTGACAGGCATCTGCCGCACCACCGTCTTTGCCGAGCCGCAGCTCGCATCAGTTCCGGCCACGCCGCCGGCCCAGCCTGAAATCCGGCCCACCGCCTATTCCGGCATCGTCGAGGGCGGCCAGTCCGTGCTTTACCGCACAGCCAATGGCTACGCGCTGGTCCGTTCCGGTCTCGGCCACGCCGCCAACGGCACGCTGGCCGCCGCCAAGCGCTCGACGAATTGGCTCGCGGAGAACTTTCCCATCGCTTTCTGACGCGTCAAACGCCTCGGAAAAAGAATGGCCGACCCGCGAAGGGCCGGCCAAAAGGTAGCTTGGAAGGTGTCGAGAATGTCACGCGCCTGCCGTTGGCCAATGTTGGGGCCGGCAGGGCGCCTTCGCGAACCGGCCTTAGGAGGCCTTTTCGATCGCGGTCACTGCACCTGTCGTGTCGTCCACGGTCACCTTCACCTTGGCGCCAGCGGCCAACTCGTCGACCTTGATGGTCTCGGGGATGACATAGATCTTGCCGTCCTCCAGCGTGATGGAACGCGTCGCCGGGTCGACCGACTGCACGGTGCCTTCGATGTCGGCGGCATAAGCGGCACCGATGAAGGCAAGCGAAGCGGCGGCCGTTGCAAGAAACTTGTTCATGTCTGGTACTCCGGTTCTTTCTCGTCCTCGCGGGCTTCACCCTCTCAGCAATGCCCGCCGAACGACCTGGAGATTGACCGCCGGGCCAGCCGCACGCAAATCACGTTGCGTGAAATTATCGAACAGAATCAGCGGCTTATTTCTGCCATATTCGAAAGCAGCCTGCACTGCGCCGAGTGATTTGCCACCCTTGCAGCAGTTAGGATCGCCTTGCCTGCCATGGCGTGGAGGCCGTCACATCGCCGTCATCGCGCAGCCATCCGATGGTCGGATTTTTCGCCGGCCGATCACGAAACGGGAGATATTCCGCGGCACGACGGCAATGTCCCGCGACGTTTTGCGCCGTCGTTTCGTTGGGCCAGCCTTGTGCATCCGCTTCACAGCCGCCCGCCGATCTGGCATAGCTCGCGCTGCACGTCTTGTGCTTTTTCGAGAGCTCCCGCCTTGAACCCCCTGTTCGAAATCGTCGGTGCCGCGGCCGCCATCCTGACCACGCTCGCCTGGCTGCCGCAGATCATGAAGATCCTGCGCGAGCGCAAGACAGGCGACATCTCGCTTGGCACCAACGCGGCGCTTGCCACCGGCATCTCGCTATGGATCGTCTATGGCGTGGCGCTCGGCTCGCTGCCGGTCATCCTCTCCAACTCGATCACGCTGGTCTTCATCCTCGCCATCGTCGGGCTGAAGCTGCGCTTCGGATAACGAACGGCCGACGGGTTCAGGTGCCGATCTTGCGTACCAGTGCTGCGGTCGCCAGGATCGTCGCCATGTCGGCTATCATCGGCTCGATATGGGCCTTGTAGTCGAGCACGACGGTCGAGGCCGGCAGCTCGAAGAACTCCTTCTTGTGCGGCAGGAGCAGGAATCCGTCACGCTCGGTCAGTGCGATCCGCGCCGGCTCGCCCGGCCACGCTTCCTTGAGCCAGTTCAGCGCCTGCGCCATCTGTCCCGACACGAGCGGCTGCGCCGCCTCGACGTTGTCGGTGCGGAAGTCATAGGCCTTGTCGAGTTCGCCGCCTGACGAAATCTCCTGCAGCCCGCCGCCGAACATCTCGCGGAAGAAGCCCATCACCGTGTTGGTCTTCAGTGTCGCCACCAGCGTACCCGGAAAGGGCTTCGCGATGTCGAACGCCACGATGATGCCGTCGAACAGGGTGACGTCCGACTTATCCACCCGTCGCCACAACGCGGTCTCGTAGAGCTCGAACGAAAAGCCCTCATATGTGCCCGAGACGATGTCGTCGAAATGGCTGTCGCTGTAATCGCCGATAGTCTCGCGCGGCAGACGCGCAAAGCTCCCGGGCGTCTCGCCTTTTGCCAGCCGCATGTCCCCGACGAACCCGAACACGATCGGCAGCAACTTTTCGCGCAACGACGCCTGCAGATCACCCGCCGGCTTGGCCGCGCGGAAATAGACAAAGAACGAGGCGATGAAGGCAACCGCGTAGAGATAGAGATGCGGCGTCGAAACCCAAGTCTCTGCGGGGTCGGCGGCAAGATTGAACACCACCGCTAGCACCACGACTGCCAGCGCCAGCAGGCCCAGGAACAACGGCACGCGCCACAGCACCGAGCGCTTGGCTGCCTTGCGCCGCGCCTCGTAGGCGTCAAGGTCCCGCCTGATGCCGGCGATGACAGATTCGTCGGGCATGAAACCTGCGCTCATAGGTGCTCCCCGGCGGCGTCGCGCAACCAGTTGTCGCGTTAGGGACGCCGCAATCTAGACCGATGCACCGGATGCATGGTGCGCCGGCGGCTGGCCGGATGATAGCGGCTTTTCGGCAAATGTCGCGGCGCAAACAAGGGGATGGCGCAACAACCAGAATCAACATGTGAGGGCTGCTCAGCCGCCTTGGCAGACTGCTTCCCAGCGTGCCCGCGCCTGGACGCCTGGCCTGCCTTCGACCTTGTCGAGCGGCACCAGCGTTTCGCGGTCTCCGTCGCGCAGGCGCATGAACGGCACCAGCCGGTAGCTGGCGATCCGGCCGCGCGTCGAGGCATCGGCACTGACCTCGGCCATGAGGATCGCCCCGAGCCGCCCCGGCCAGGGCTGGCGCGCCAGCGCCGTACCGAAGAAATCGCCAAGCCCGTAGGCGACGAGCGTCTCGCGGATCCGCGCCATCGGCTGCACGACATGGGCATGGTGCCCGGCCACCAGACCGATACCGAGCTCGGCCAGACGTTCCGCCCAGGCCTGTGTTTGATCGCGCGGAAAATGCCGGAACTCCCAGTCCCAGTGCGGCACCGCGCACATCAGGTCGACGCCTTGCGCGCCCGCCATTCCATCGCGGCTGTCGGCGAAAAAGCCCTCGGCCATAGCCACCCGACCGGCAAACTCCGCTGCCGCGGCGTTGCGCCATTGCGTGAACGCGACAAGCCCGAGCCTGAGCGGTCCGACGGCCACCTTGGTCACAGCCGTCGAGGTGCCTATCGTCGCAATGCCGAGCGCACCAAGGGTCGACAGCGTCTCGTCAAAACCTTCGATCCCCTGGTCGAGCACGTGGTTGTTGGCCAAAGACAGCACCAGCCGCTGCGGCGTCATTCCTGTGGCTTCCAGCGCGCCGGCCAGGAATTCGCACGTCATGGCATGATGCGTTCCGAGCCGCGTCCCGAAACGCGCTCTAGGACGCCGCACCACGGGGCTTTCGCAATTGCCGACCACCAGATCGGCGGAGGCGAGCAGCGCCTTCAGTTCCCCGTCGCAAACCGGCGACCGCCGGTTGGCGACCGCCGAGATGTCGCCGACGAAAGCCAGTCGCACGCTCTTTTCCGGCCTGGGCAACAGCACTGCCTCGGCAGGCACCGGCGCCGAAATGCTACCGCGCAACGACGGCTTCAGAAACCGGGCCGGCCAGGAGGCCTTGTAGGCGAAGGGATAATTGCTGGACACGCGTCGCCCGAAATTGATCGCCCGCACCCTAGCAGCAAATCACTGTACGCGGCTGGCGCGACACGGCTGCCCCCGGCTATTTTTGCGGCAGCTTCTTTCCGGCGCGTTCGATGGCCTGCCGGTAGACCGTGTCTATTTCCGGCACGATCGCCTGCGGCGCCAGTTGGTCGGCGATCGTCTGCCTCGCCGCCGTTCCGATCGACTGGCGCAACGCTGCGTCACGGGCAAGCATCGACGCGGTTTCGGTCATCCGCTCGACATCGCCTTGCGGGAAGATCCAGCCATTGATGCCGTCGCGCAGCAGTGCCGAGGAGTAGCCGACATTCGCGGACAGCACCGGCAGCGCCGTGGCCATTGCCTCGAGCGTGGCGATCGGGCCCTCCTCCATCTTCGACGTACAGAGATAGACGTCCATGGCGTGCAGCAACCGGGTCGCATCCTGCCGTTCGCCCGGCAGGTGAAGGCGGCCTTTGATCTGCGGGTCGGAAGCGGCAGCGCTCCATTGCGCATCGCCGGCCATGTTGCGATTCTCGCCGATCAGCAGCAGTTGGGCGTCAATGCCTCGTCCGATCAGCCCTTTCAGCACGCGCACCATTTCGATCTGGTTCTTGCGCGCGTCGATTTCGCCGACCGAACCAATGACGAAGGAAGACGCCTTGATCCCCAGCTCCGCCCGCGCAGCACTTCGGCTCGTGGGCGTCGCTGCCATGACAGTCGCGACGTCGAACATGTGCCGCACCAGATGCATGTTCCGCCGCCGCACCAACCGACGCGACAGATAATAGTCGGCGGTCTGCTGGCTCGGCGCGATCACCGCATGGGCAAACAGCCACGGCAGCTGCAACTGGCGGGTATGCGCAGTCATGACGATGGGCGTGCCGGCGGAACATCGGAACACCAGACCGAACTTGTTGCCGCGACTGCCATGGGCATGCACCACGTCCACGCCCCAGTCGCGCGCGGCGTAGCCGACGCGGCGCAACTCGGCCGGAGTGGTGGCAAAATCCGAACCCATCTTCTCGAGCGGACCGTCGAATTTCTGGTGTTCGATCCAGGAATTCCGCGAATGCACCAGCAACACGTCGTGCCCGGCATCGAGCTGCGCCTGGATCAACATCCTCGAGCTGGTCGCGACACCGTTCAGCCCGGCATGGCCCACCACATGCGTGATCCTCATCGCCCCATTTCCATTGATGCTGTGTTTCCGGACAGATGCGTGTCGACGACCGCGAACCGACGCCCTGGTTGAGAGACGATTGGACCGACGCCATATCGGCCAATTGACGCTACGGCAAGTGCGGCAGTGCACACCCCCGTCGTGGCTACGCCCGGCGGTGTCACGGCCCTAACCCATGCCCATTACCCAGGCATAAAGGATAATCGCACCAGTATACTGGCGCGTGGCAAGACAGACTGTAGTTTGGGTCGTTTCGAAATGAAATTCGGTCTGGAGGACTGCCCATGATATTTCGAAGACTTGGCATCACAGCGGCCATTCTGGCCGGGATGATGGCGCTGCCTGCCGCGGCGCTCGCCGCCGACGCCTACACCACCGGCAACGTCAATGTGCGCAGCGGCCCCGGCACCGGCTATGCCAAGATCGGGATGCTCTACGAAGGTACGCGCGTCGACCTGCGTGGCTGCGAAGGCAACTGGTGCAATGTCTACGGTTCCCGGCTGAGGGGCTGGGTCTCGGCCAACTATCTCTCCGACTATGTCGGCCGTCCGCCGGCAGTCGTCGTGGCGCCGACAATCGTCGTGCGTCCGCCGCATTACCGTCCACCGCACTGGAACCGGCCTCCACACTGGAATCGTCCTCCCAAGCCACGGCCGCCAAGGCCGCGCCCGCCCGGCGCCAACTGCAAGATCGCCCCGGGCTTCCCCTGCCCCCGTTGACGACTTCCTGACAGCCTGATGTCAGGAGCACAAACCGTCGCGGTCGCCGGTCCGGCATTCCGGCGCCCGTGCCCTTTCCATTTCTGCTGATACCGCCCATATTCCGCTCATGGCCAAATCTGCTGACAAGAAATCGCCCGCCTCGGGAAGCGACAACCGTGCCGCGCCGCGCAAGCGCGGCGGCAATGGCGTGACCGATTTTCTCGGCGCGTCCGAGCCATTGCATCGGCCCGGCTTCGGCGAAGCGCCACAGGCGGAACTTTCAGGCGCGCCGCTGTCCGGCTCGATTTCCGACTGGGCCGAAGAGATCGCCAGAGAGGCGGAGAAGCCGCAGCCAAAGGCCAAGAAGATCCCCGAAAAGAGCTCTGCACCCACACGCTCGGCGCGCGGCACCTCGATGGGCGGTGCCGCCTCGGCCAAGGATCGCGCCGCCGCCGGCCTCAACCCGGTCGCCGGCCTCGACATCTCGCTCGAGGACGCCGCCTCGCTGTCCAATTCTGGCGTCACCGCGACCGTTGCCGCCCTGTCGGCCCTAATCGAAAGCGGCAACCCGCTGCATAAAAACGGCGAGATCTGGGTTCCCCACCGCCCTGCCCGGCCGGAGAAATCCGAGGGCGGCATCCAGATCGTCATGCAGTCGGAGTTCGAGCCGGCCGGCGACCAGCCCACCGCCATCAAGGATCTCGTCGAAGGCGTCAATTCGACCGAGCGCACCCAGGTGCTGCTCGGCGTCACTGGCTCGGGCAAGACCTTCACCATGGCCAAGGTGATCGAAGAGACGCAGCGCCCGGCGCTGATCCTGGCGCCCAACAAGACGCTGGCCGCCCAGCTCTATTCCGAATTCAAGAAGTTCTTCCCCGACAACGCGGTCGAGTATTTCGTCTCCTATTACGACTACTTCCAGCCCGAGGCCTACGTCCCGCGCACCGACACCTACATCGAGAAGGAATCGACCATCAACGAGCAGATCGACCGTATGCGCCACTCGGCGACGCGCTCGCTGCTCGAACGAGACGACGTCATCATCGTCGCCTCGGTCTCGTGCATCTACGGTATCGGCTCGGTCGAAACCTATACCGCCATGACCTTCCAGATGGCGGTCGGCGACCGGCTCGACCAGCGCCAGCTGCTCGCCGACCTCGTCGCCCAGCAATACAAGCGCCAGGACATCAATTTCGTCCGCGGCTCGTTCCGCGTCCGCGGCGACACCATCGAAATCTTCCCGGCCCACTTGGAAGACAGCGCCTGGCGTATTTCGCTGTTCGGCGACGAGATCGATTCCATCACCGAATTCGATCCGCTCACCGGCCAGAAGACCGGCGACCTCAAAAGCGTAAAAATCTACGCCAACTCGCACTATGTGACGCCGCGCCCGACCTTGAATCAGGCCATCAAGTCGATCAAGGAAGAGCTGCAGCATCGCCTGCAAGAGCTTGAAAAGGCTGGCCGTCTGCTTGAGGCTCAGCGCCTGGAACAGCGCACCCGTTTCGACCTCGAGATGCTCGAGGCGACCGGCTCCTGCGCCGGCATCGAGAACTATTCGCGCTATCTCACCGGCCGCCGCCCCGGCGATCCGCCGCCCACCCTGTTCGAATATATCCCCGACAACGCGCTCGTCTTCATCGACGAAAGCCATGTCACTGTGCCGCAGATCGGCGGCATGTACCGGGGCGACTTCAGGCGCAAGGCGACGCTGGCCGAATACGGCTTCCGCCTGCCGTCGTGCATGGACAACCGGCCGCTGCGCTTCGAGGAATGGGACGCCATGCGCCCGCTCTCCGTCGCCGTGTCGGCGACGCCCGGCAACTGGGAGATGGAAGAGGCCGGCGGCGTCTTTGCCGAGCAGGTTATCCGCCCGACCGGCCTGATCGACCCGCCGGTCGAGGTGCGCCCGGCCAAGACCCAAGTCGACGATGTCGTAGGCGAAATCCGCGAGACGACGAAGGCCGGCTACCGTACCCTCGTCACCGTGCTGACCAAGCGCATGGCCGAAGACCTGACCGAATATCTGCACGAGCACGGCGTCCGCGTCCGCTACATGCACTCCGACATCGACACGCTGGAGCGCATCGAAATTCTCCGCGACCTCCGGCTCGGCGCATTCGATGTGCTGGTCGGCATCAACCTTCTGCGCGAAGGCCTCGACATTCCCGAATGCGGTTTCGTCGCCATTCTCGACGCCGACAAGGAAGGCTTCTTGCGCTCCGAGACCTCGCTCATCCAGACCATCGGCCGCGCGGCAAGAAACGTCGATGGCAAAGTAATCCTCTACGCCGACCAGATCACCGGCTCGATGGAACGCGCCATGGCCGAGACATCGCGCCGCCGCGAAAAGCAGATGTTGTGGAACGAGGCCAACGGCATCACGCCCGAAAGCGTCAAGTCGCGCATTTCCGACATCCTCGAGTCGGTCTACGAGAAGGACCACGTCCGCGCCGACATCTCGCAGTTCACCGACAATGCCGGTGCGATGATGGGCAACAACCTCAAGGCCCATCTCGATGCGCTCGAAAAGCAGATGCGCAATGCCGCCACCGACCTCGACTTCGAGAAGGCCGCCCGCATCCGCGACGAGATCAAGCGCCTGCGCGAGATGGAACTGGCCATCTCGGACGATCCGATGGCCAAATATGCCGATATGGAAAGTCCGGCGTCGGGGCGCGAAAAGGGCAAGCACAACAAGGGCGTGGCCAAGCATCGCACGGTTGAGGAGCAGGAACGCTTCCGCAAGCTCGACGAGGCACGCGCCGCCGAGGAGGCAGCCAAGGCTGCCCGTCCGAACCTGTTCCGCAAGCCGGACCTCGACAAAATGGGTGCCGATGGCACTGTGCCCGCAGGCAAGTCGCTGTTCGCCAAGCCTCATATCGACGACATGGGGCCAGGCACCGACATGACGACGCCCGCAGGTGCCGTGTCACGCTCGTTGTTCAAGAAGCAGTCGGCAGCCGAAGCCCATGGTTCGGACTACGGCGTCCCCGAAGACGGCAATTCGCTGTTCAAGAAGAACAGCCTCGACGAGATGACCGTCCGCCGCACCGAAAAGCCGGTCGAAGGCGTCAAGCCGGTCAAGCGCGCCAAGATCGGTGCCGGCTCCTACGAGGATCCGGCCGAAGCCGCGCGCGCAAAGAAGAAGCCGGGCAAATCAGGACGGCCGGGGAAATAGGCCGGCCGTTGCCCCCGATTGGCATCATGTTATCTTGTCAGCATGACCAAGCTCGAGCAGATCGAAAAGTCGGTTGAGTCTCTGTCCAAGGACGAGCTGAAGGAGTTCGCCGCGTGGTTCGCAGAACTGCAGGCCGAACGCTGGGACCGACAGATCGAGGAAGACGTCGCCGCCGGCAAGTTGGACAGGTTTGCGGAAGAAGCCTTGGCTGAACTCAAGTCCGGACGGACGCGGCCGCTTTGAACCATCATGCCAGCTCAAGGTTCTGGGCGGCATACGATCTTCTCCCTGAGCCTGTGCAGCAATTGGCCGACAAGAATTTTGCCTTGCTTCGCGCAGACCCGCACCACCCTTCACTGCATCTGAAGTCTGTCGGCCGCTATTGGTCGGTGCGTGTCGGGCGTGACCATCGCGCGGTCGCCGTCAGACTGGAGCACGACCTCGTCTGGTTCTGGATTGGGAAGCACGCAGAATACGACAAGCTTCTTCGTTGAAGCTTGATTGCCCCTGGCCGTGCCGACCCGTCTAGCTCCAATTGACGAATTCACGCGCCACGCATCGCCATGTTCAAATGGCGTTTTGGTGTGCCACGCAAAGGAGCATGTGCAATGGCAAGGTTCCAGCGCTTCGCCTCGGCCGCGATCTTCGCAAGCGCGGTCCTGACCTTCTCCGCCGCGGAAGCGGGCCCGCTACCGGCGTCGAGACCGGCGATGGTGCCGTTCGCCACCGTCGGCAGTGCTCCCATCCTGATCGGCAGCCGGTCGGTCACGGTCTCCAAGTCGACGAGCAAGTCGAGCTCGCGCTCCAGGAGCTGCTCCAACGGCAGTTGCACCACCGACAGCGACTCCCAGAGCAACACCGGCACCAGTTCGTCGACCAGCACCTCGACGAGCACCAGTTCGTCGAGCAATTCGAACACGAACTCGAACTGAACCGGCTCACGCCTGCCAGCACCGCTAGCTTGCAACCCAGGAAGAGCTCGGGGCGGTGCCTCCGGTTGTTCGCGAAAAATATTGGCCGGACATGTAGGTTCCGGCAGGCTTCGTTCGTCTTCAGTTCAAGGCATCCAACCGCCGAGCGCGACACGCACCCGGTTCGATGCCTGAACAGCCGAGTCGCACGCTTTCGCCGGCGGCAACGGCCATCAACGAACGGAGAGAAAAATGCCCGACAGCACTGCACCGACCGCCGCTCCCCCGGTTCTCGGCGGCCTGATCGCCTATCTGCAGGTCGACGGCGCCAGCAAGGCGGCCGAATTCTACACGCGCGCCTTCGGCGCCGAGACGGCCTTCGCCATCCCGCCGGACGAGCAGGGCCGGACCATGCACATCCACCTCTACGTCAACGGCAGCTCGATGATGCTTTGCGACGCCTATCCGGAGCACGGCCATCCGCACGAGAAGGCGCAGGGCTACACCATGCAGCTCATCCTCGGCGACAACATCGATGCCTGGTGGAAGCGCGCCGTCGATGCCGGCTGCGAGGTCGTCGTGCCGCTCGACGTCATGTTCTGGGGCGACCGCTGGGGCCAGTTGCGCGATCCCTTCGGCGTCTCCTGGGCCATGAACGCACCGGTCAAGAAGTAGCGGCCTTCATAGATGAAACCCGTCCGCCGGGCGGCGGACGGGGCGTTCAGCCAACCGGCACGGTCAGCTCGGCCTTCACCCGGTCCATCGCCACCAGCGTGCGAAACCGCCTGATGTTGGGATTAGCGAAGAACAGCCGCCGCGTCAGCGCCTCGTATTCGGCCATGCTTGCGACCGTGACCACCAGCACGAAATCGGCCTCGCCGGTGACGTAGTAGCACTGCTGCACCTCGGGCGCGGCGGCAAAGCTCGCCTTTGCTGCATCGAGCAGGTCGACGCGCTCGCTCTCCACCGCGATCTCGACGATGACGGTGATTGGTCGTCCGACCTTTTCGGGGTCGATCACCGCGACATTGGCAGAGATCACGCCGCCCTCTTCCATGCGCTTGATGCGCCGCTGCACCGCCGGCGCCGACAGGCTGATCGCTTCGCCGATCTCGCGTTGCGGCGTGGTATTGTCGCGTTGAAGAACGGCCAGGATCTTCAGGTCGAATTCATCGAGACCCGGTACCGCCTGCCTGTCCATCATCCCTCGCGAAACAAACTTGCACCAACGACGCCAGAATAGAGCGCATTTCTCGCCGGCGCTGCAATATAAATGCGCCGAAAGAGGAGACATCGGCCCATGCTTATTCGCAACCAGCACCCGGACTATCGCCGGCCGCTCGAGCCAATCGACGTCGAGACGCTTGGTGTCGAGGCCGCAGAGGCCGTCGAACGCTTTCTGTCGCACCGGCCCAACCACAAGCCGACGCCGCTGCGGTCGCTGCCTGCGCTTGCCGCTGACCTCGGCCTCGGCGCCATCCACCTCAAGGACGAGGGTTATCGCCTCGGCCTCGGCAGCTTCAAGGCGCTTGGCGGCGCCTATGCCGTCATCCGCCTGGTACTGGAAGCGGCGGAAAGCCAGCTCGGCCGCCCGGTCGGCATGGCCGAACTGCACAGCCCTGAAGTGGCAAAGATTTCGTCAGCCATGACCTTCGGCTGCGCCACGGACGGCAACCATGGCCGCTCGGTCGCGCAAGGGGCACAGCTTGTCGGCGCCCGTTCGGTGATCTTCGTCCATGGCGGCGTCAGCGACGCACGTGTCGCCGCCATCGCCCGCTACGGCGCCGAGATGGTGCGTGTTGCCGGCACCTATGACGATTCGGTCTCCGAGGCCGCGCGGGTCTGCGCCGAAAACGGCTGGACCGTCGTTTCCGACACGTCGTGGCCCGGCTACGAGCGCATCCCCGGCCTCGTCATGCAGGGCTACACCGCGATAATGCGCGAGGCACTGGAGAAGCTGCCGGCGCCGCCGACCCATGTCTTCGTCCAGGCCGGCGTCGGCGGCATCGCTGCCGCTGCCGCCGCCTATCTTTCGAGCCGCTTCGGCGAGAACCGCCCGACCTTCGTGGTCGTCGATCCGGCACGCGCCGCCTGCATCTTCGAGACCGCGCGGACAGGACACCCGGTCAAACTCCAGCACGGCGAGCCGACCGTCATGGCGATGCTCGAATGCTACGAACCCTCGCCGCTTGCCTGGCGCATCCTGTCGCGTGTCACCGACGCCTTCATGACCGTCGAGGACGAAACGGCCATCGAGGTCATGAACCGCCTCGCCCGCCCGCTCGGCCACGACCCGGTGGTGGTCGCGGGCGAAAGCGGCGGCGCCGGTCTGGCCGGACTGCTCACCGCCACGCGCGATCCGGAAATGCGCACAGCGATCGGCCTCGATGCCACCTCACGTGTTCTATTGGTCGTCACCGAAGGCGCCACCGATCCTGACCGCTACCGCGAACTCGTCGGTCTGCCGCCGGCAGATCTGACCAGCGAAGGCAAGTGACGGACCGTGCCTTCTCCCACAGGGGAGAAGGTGAGCCCGCCATGCTGGCGTAATGTCCGACCGGTATCAGCCGCCATCCGCATCTGGCATGAGGGCCAATCGACCGATGACCGTTTCTGTTCCTGTGGACGCTTCATCCAGAGCGCAATTTCCGTCCGATGCCGAGATCAGGCGCATCCTCATCGAGCGCATCGACCTGCAGCGGCAGAGCCTCGGCATCGTCGTCGGCACCTTCGGCGCAGCAGGGCGTCGCATCATAGCCCATGGCCAATTCGGCGCCTTTCATGCCCGCCCGGTCGACGGCGACACTGTCTTCGAGATCGGCTCGATCACCAAGGTTTTCACCGCCCTGCTGCTCGCCGAGATGGCCGGGCGCGGCGAGGTCGGGCTCGATGACCCGGTCGCAAGCTACCTGCCCGCAGACGTCGCCGTGCCGGAACGCGACGGCAGGCAGATCACCCTTTTCGACCTGGCGACCCATACCTCGGGGCTGCCGCGCCTGCCCGACAATTTCGCGCCGGCCAACGAGGAAAACCCCTATGCCGACTACACGGTCGAGCAGCTCCACGCGTTTCTGTCCGGCTACACCTTGCCCCGAGACATCGGCAGCCAGTACGAATATTCCAACCTGGCGATGGGCCTCCTTGGTCATGCGCTCGCGCTGCGCGCTGGCAAGGACTATGGAAGCCTGGTCCGCGAGCGTATCCTTGCGCCCCTCGGCATGTCGTCGACGGCCGACGCCGTCCTTCGCGACATGAAGCACCGGCTCGCCAACGGCCATGGCCACACCCTCGCTCCCGTTTCCTGTTGGGATCTGCCGACGCTCGCCGGCGCCGGCGCGCTTTTGTCCACGGCAAACGACCTGCTGAATTTTCTCGAGATGCTGCCGGGCGCGCGCGCCTCGCCGCTTTCCTCGGCACTCGCCACAACCTTGGCGACACGCCGCCCGATGGGCCTCGGCACCGACGAGACCGGGCTCGGCTGGGTCATTTCAGGCAGCGGCGACGACCAGATGATCTGGCACAATGGCGGCACCGGCGGCTATCGTTCCTTCCTCGGCTTCCTGCCGGCCAAGGGCATGGGAGTCGTTGCCCTGTCCAACACCTCGACCGAGGTCGGTGTCGACGACATCGGTGCTCACCTGCTCAACCGCGACAGCCCGCTCGCCCCGCCGCCGAAGGTGCGCGTTGCGGTGGCCGTCGATCCGGCGATCTATGACGGCTATGTCGGCAATTACCCTTTGGCGCCGGACTTCGTGCTGACCGTTACGCGCGAAGGCGAACAACTGTTCGCGCAGGCGACCGGCCAAGGCAAGGCCGAGATTTACCCGGAAAGCGAAGTGCATTTTTTCTACAAGGTCGTCGACGCCCAGATCAGCTTCGACGTCGACGGCAGCGGCCGGGCGTCAGGCCTGACGCTGCATCAGAATGGCCGGGACATGCCGGCGCAGCGCGTGACGGGATAGCCGCCAGCCGACGGACCGGCTATCCTGCCCGCGTCGAAGCCGATGCTTCGGCGCGATGGGTCCGGTCCCTGATGCAACGGCTGTCCCAGGATGATTTCGCCGCTTCGAAGCAGGATTGCCTGCTGCCGAACGGCATCCGCCTTGCCTATGTCGAAAAGGGCGAAGCGCGCGGAACACCTGTGCTGCTCCTCCACGGCTTCACCGACAGCGCGCGAAGCTGGAGCCTGATTGCACCCCATCTTGCCGGTGGCCTTCGGCTCGTCGCACCGGATTTGCGCGGCCATGGCCGTTCCGACAGGCCGGAGGGCTGCTACACCATCCCCGAAATGGCCCATGATATCAGGCTTTTCCTCGCCCAGCTCGGCATCGCGCAAGCCCATGTCGTCGGCCATTCGTTGGGCGGGCGGCTCGCGCAGGCCCTCGCCGAGCGCTGGCCGCAGGTGGTCGGGAAGATCGTGCTGATGTCGACCTCCGCAGTGCCGCGCGAACGCGCCGGCTGGCTGTGGGAAAACATCCTCGCACTGCGCGACCCCATCGATCCGGAATCCGCGTTCATCCGGGCCTGGTGCGCCGGCGCGGTCCCGGTCGACGGGGCATTCCTCTCCCATGTCCGGCGGGAATGCGCCTCGGTTCCGGCCCGCATCTGGCATTCGATCCACTACGAGCAGACGGCCTACGACCCCTTCCCGCTGCTGCAGGACATCTCCGCCCCCACACTCATGATGCGCGGCGAGCACGACGACATCGCCACGGCGGAACATCAGGCCCAGATGCTGGGCGCGATCGGTGGCGCCCGGTTGATCACGTTGCCCGGCCTCGGCCACAACATGCACTGGGAGGCGCCCGGCCTTGTGGCCGGGCGCATCAGTGCTTTTCTCCAGGCGCCGTAAGCCGCCTATTCCGCCGCCAGTGCCGGCCTGTGCGCAATCTCGGCGACATTGCCGCGATCCTCGCCCTCGGGCTCTGCCTGCTTCTTCTTCGGCTCCTTGCCGAAGAAGAGCGCATATCCGGCCGGCAGAACCAGGATGGTCAAGACGGTCGCCACCAGGATGCCGCCCATCATGGCGTAGGCGAGCGGGCCCCAGAACACGCCGCGCGAGATCGGGATCAGCGCCAGCACGGCCGTCATCGCCGTCAGCATGATCGGCCGGAAGCGTCGCACGGCAGCTCCGATGATCGCCTCGTAGCGCTCCATGCCGGCGGCGATGTCCTGGTCGATCTGGTCGACGAGGATGATCGAGTTGCGGATGATGATGCCGAGCAGCGCGATCACGCCGAGGATGGCGACGAAGCCGAAGGGCGCGCCCGATATCAGCAGCGCCGCCGCTGCCCCGATGATGCCGAGCGGACCGGTCGCCAGCACCAGCATCGCCTTGCCGAAGTGCTGGAGTTGCACCATCAGCAGAAGGACGATCACCAGCAGCATGACCGGCGCCTTGGCGGCGATCGAGGCCTGGCTTTCGGCCGCATCCTCGGCACCGCCCTGGATCTCGACCTTGTAGCCGGCAGCCAAGCTGTCGCGCAGCGGCTTGAGTTCGTTGAACAGCTTCATCGTCACGTCATTCGGCTGCACGCCGTCCGGCAAGGTCGCCCTCACCGTAATCGTCGGCAGGCGGTCGCGGCGCCATTCGATGCCCTGCTCCATGACGGGCAGCACCTTGGCCACCTGCGACACCGGCACGAAGCCACCGAAGTCGGTCGGCACATAGACGGAGTTGACCGCCGACAGCAGCTGGCGATTGGCAGCCGGCTCGCGGGCAACGATCGACACCGTCTCCTCGCCGTCGCGGAAGTCGTCCAGCGGCGCACCCTGCATCGCCGCCTGCAGCATCTGGCGAATGCGCTGCGAGGAAACGCCCAGTGCGCGCGCCCGGTCCTGGTCGATCACCAGCTTCATCGCCGGCACCGGCTCGAGCCAGTCGTCGTGAATGGCGTCGAGTTCGGGCGTCGCCGCGAACTTGGCCTTCACCTCGTCGGCGATGCGCCGCACTTCGGTACGGTCCGGACCGACAACGCGCAACTGCACCGGCCAGCCGGTGGGCGGCCCGAGGAACAGGCGGTCGACCTTGCCGCGGATCGAGGGGAAATCCTCGGCCAGGATGGTGCGCAGCTTGACGATCAGCCTTTCGCGCGCCGGCTCGTCATTGGCCATGATCAGCAACTGGGCGAAGTTCGGATTGCGCAGCTGCTGGTCGAGCGGCAGGAAGAAGCGCGGCGCGCCCTCGCCGATATAGGTGGCGATGAACTTCTTGTCCGGATTGTCCATCATCCGCGCTTCCAGCGCCTCGGCCTGCTTTTCCACCTCCTTGATGCTGGTGCCTTCCGGCAGCCACAGGTCGACCAGGATTTCCGGCCGCGACGACTGCGGGAAGAAGTTCTGCGGAATGAACTGGAAAGCGAACAGGCTGCCGAAGAAGGTCACCAGCGTCAGGGCCAGAACGATGATGCGGTGGCGCACGGCCCAGCTGACCGTCGCGCGCAGCCGGCGGTAGAAGCTGGTGTCGAATGCGTCGTGATGGCTGCCGGCGTGATTGCGCTGCTTGAGGATCATGTTGCCGAGCCATGGCGTGAAATAGACTGCAACGAGCCACGAGATCACCAGCGCGATGCCGACGACATAAAACAGCGAGCGCACATATTCGCCTGCCGTCGATTCAGCAAAACCGACGGGGATGAAGCCGGCCGTGGTGATCAGGGTGCCGGTCAGCATCGGAAAGGCCGTCGAGGTGTAGGCGAAGCTCGCCGCCTCGACCTTGACCAGGCCTTCCTCGAGCTTTCGTTCCATCATCTCGACGACGATCATGGCGTCGTCGACGAGCAGGCCCAGCGCGATGATCAGCGCGCCGAGCGAGATGCGCTGCAGGTCGATGCCGAGTTCGTACATGATGGCGAAGGTGGCGGCGAGCACCAGCGGGATGGTGATCGCGATCACCAGGCCCGAGCGCCAGCCGATCGACAAGAACGACACCACGAGCACGATCAGCAGCGCCTCGATCAGCGCCTTCATGAACTCGCCGATGGCTTCGGTGACGACCTCCGGCTGGTTGGAGATCTGGTCGACGGAGACGCCGTAGGGCAGAGATTCCTCGAAACGCTTGTAGGTCTCCTCGACGGCATGGCCGACATCGGTGACCTTGAAACCCTTGGCCATCACCACGCCGACCTGGACGCTGTCCTGGCCGTTGTAGCGGAACTTGCGCTGATAGGGATCTTCGAGGCCAGTCGTCACGGTGGCGATGTCGCCAAGCCGGGTGATCTGGTCGCCGGCGCGCAGCCTAAGCTCGCGGATGTCGGCCGTCTTGGAGAGATCGCCCTCGACCGAGATGCGTACCGAATGCGTGCCGGTGTCCACCGCGCCCGCCGGGTCGATGTTGTTCTGGCCGGCAATCGTGTTGCGCACGTCGTTCAGCGTAAGCCCGCGTTCGGCCAATGCCTTGGACGAAACGTCGATATAGATACGCTGCGGCTGGTCGCCGAGGATGACGGCCTTTTCGACGCCGGGCGTCGTCAAGAGCATGTCGCGCGCCTTGATCGCCTGCGCCTTCAGCTCGGGATAGCTGTAGCCCTCGCCGGCAATCGAATGCAGCGTGATGAAGGTGTCGCCGAACTCGTCATTGAAGAACGGCCCGAGCAGGCCCTGCGGCAGCTCGCTGGAGATGTCGCCGACCTTCTTGCGCACCTGATAGAACGCGTCCTTGACCTCGGCGGTGTCGGTGTCGCCCTTCACCTGGACGGTGATGATGGCGCTGCCGGCGCGGGTGTAGGACTTCACCCAGTCGAGATGCGGGGTTTCCTGCAGCTTGCGCTCGATCTTGTTGACGACCTGGTCCTGCATCTCCTCGATCGAGGCGCCGGGCCAGATCGCCTGTACCACCATGACGCGGAAGGTGAATTCCGGGTCCTCGCTCTGGCCCATGCGCATCAGGCCGAGCGCGCCGGTGATGATGATCAGGCCGAACAGGAAACGCGCAATGCTCGGATGCCCGATCGCCCAACGCGACAGGTTGAAGGGCTTCTTGTCCTGGCTGGAATTGTCCATGGCCGTGGTTCCAATTGGCGCACGCGACCGGGATCCGGCACAGCAGATGCGCAGGTTCAATGTTGAATGGCGTTGGCGGCGGCCCATCGGCCGCCGCAGCGGGCACTGTTCTTAGCGAATTGCCGCGGTGGCTTCGTTCGCCGCCGCGCGCTGTTCTGGCGTCGGCAGCTTGACCTTCAGGTTTTCGGTCATGAACTGCGTGCCGGCTGCCACCACGATGTCGCCCGGCTTCAAGCCTTCGGCCACCTGCACGCCGTCGGCGGCGAAGCTGGCCATCTTGATGCCACGCGCATGCACGGTTTCCCGGTCGTTGTTGACCACCCAGACGATCTCCTTGCCGTCCTGCTTGGCCAGTGCGCTGAGCGGGATCGACACGACCGCCTTGCCGCTCTGGACTGACGCCTCGATGGTGGCGCTCATGCCGAGCAGGACACGGCTGTCGTCAGGCAGGCTGACCCGCACCGAGAAGGTCCGCGACTGCGGATCGGCACTGCCGGCGACCTCGCGCACCTTGCCGTCGAGCACGAGCTTGTCGTCCGACCAGAAGCTCACCTTGACCGGCTTGCCGGGCTGGAACTGGGCGATCTCCAGTTCGGGGACGGCGATCTGCACTTCCTTGTCGCCATCTACCGCGACCGCGACGACCGGCGTCCCGGCGCCAACCACCTGGCCGGTATCGGCGCTGACGGAGGTGACGATGCCGCTCTGGTCGGCACGAAGATCAGCATAGCCGACCTGGTTCCTGGCCTGGCGCAGCGACGAAAGGGCCGCGTCGCGCTGTGACGATGCCTGCTTGTAGGCAAGTGCCGCCTGCTCGCGCTGCGCCTCGGAGGCGAATTTCTTGGCAAACAGCTGATCGGCGCGTTCATCGGCCAGGCGGGCGGTCTCGACCTGCTTTTCGGCAGCCTGGAGGCTCGCCTCGGCGCTGCTCTCGCCAAGTTGGTAGTCGGTCGGATCGATGCGAGCGAGAAGGTCGCCCGGCTTTACCTTGTCGCCGATATTGACCACCCGTTCGGTGATCTTGCCGGCGACGCGGAAGCCGAGGTTCATCTCGGTCCGCGCCTTTACGGCGCCGGAATAGTCGAGTTCGCGTGTCGCATCCGTGCTGGCGATCTGCACCACCTTGACCGGGCGAATGGCCTCGACGGTCTCGGTCTTGGCTTCAGAGCAGGCGGAAAGGCCAACGCCAAGCAGCGACACCAAAGCCAGGCTGGCCAGAGGACGCAGGTTCGCATTGAAGGTCTTGAACGAAATCATCGTTCGCACTCCTGGTTGTCTGTTTATCTGGATGCCGGCCCGTCGGCCGCTTGTTACTTCAGCGCCCTCAGGGCGTATTCCGTAAGTTCCTCGAACGTCGCGCGGTTCGGTTTGTTGACGCACTGCGACACCATCTGCGGGTGGCACAGTGTCGCCGTTGCAGCACCGAAGCAGCGCGCGGCAATCTGCGGATCCTGCTTGGAGAACTCGCCGGTGGCGATGCCCTGCGCGATGACTTCCGCAATCAGGTCGTGCAGCCGGTCAATGTGCTTTTCAATGACGTGCCAGTCGCGCTCCAGCGCGACGACGACCATCTCATGCACCTTTTCCTGGTCGAGCATGGTCTCGACGGTCAGGTTGTGCTGGGCATAGATGAAGCGGCGCAAACGATCGCTGGCGCTGCCTTCAGCACGCAGGATTTCGCAGGCCATCTGGTAGACCGCGCCGAGCATACGGCCGCAGATCGCCTGGTGGATTTCGACCTTGGAGGCGAAGAACCGGTAGATATTGGCCGGCGACATGCCGAGGTCGCGGGCAATGTCGGCCACATTGGTCTTGGTGTAGCCGTAGTGCCTGAACAGCCGCTCGGCGGAATCGAGGATGCGCCCGACAGTCTCCTGTCGCGCTAGATCCACGGGGCTTTCAGCAACGTCGTTCATGTTCAGGTCGCTCGATTTTACGACTGACGAATTTCTAATTTCGTCAGTCGTAAAACTTTATTCGTCTGCCGTCAATCCGCTGCACTGCAAAAACTGACATAAGCTGCCATCTGGCAGGAACCCGGGAGCCCGTTGCGCCCGCGCACTGGCCTTCGAGCTTCGTTGTATGGCGATGCAGTCCTTGGGCGTCACACTGGGAAATTGGCGAGGCGGCAATCGCTCCTTAGGCCGGTTATGGAGACCGCCGATTTCTGCTACACTACGTGGCTTCTGGGGACGGTGCCGAACGTTCCGGCGTGGCTATTCCAGCTACCTGGGACGAATCCGCAAACGACTTGCCGAGACTTGCAAACGCAAGGAGGTGAAGATGTCGGCCGTCAAATGGACCATCAAGGGACGTGAATTCCTGCACTGCAACTGCGCCTATGGCTGCCCCTGCCAGTTCAATGCGCTCCCCACCCAAGGCCACTGCCGCGCCATCGGCGCGATCGATATCGAGCAGGGTCATCATGGCACCACCAAGCTCGACGGGTTGCGCATCGCCATGATCGTGGCCTGGCCAGGCGCGATCCATCACGGCCACGGCCAGGTTGTTGCGATCGTCGACGAACGGGCGACGCCTGAGCAACGGGAAGCGCTGCTCAGGATCATGACAGGTGAGGATACCGAACCCGGCGCGACCTTCTTCCAGGTCTTTTCGACGACCTTCGAGAAGGTCCACGACCCGGTCTTCGCCAAGATCGACATTCAGGTCGACATCGACGGGCGCACCGCGCGTGTGAACATTCCCGGCGTCATGGAGGCTCGCGGCGAGCCGATCCTGAACCCGGTGACATCAGAGGCCCATCGGGCACGCATCAACCTTCCCAACGGCTTCGAATACACCGTCGCCGAAGTCGGCCGTGGCTGGGTCAAGACGTCAGGCGCGATCGAGCTCGACCTCAAGGATTCCCATGCGCATTTCGCCCGGATGCACATGACTGAAAGCGGGGTTGTCCGCCCGACTCAATGAGCGCCACTCGCCTCGAACTCCTGTTGAAGCGAGATCGGGCGGTCGTCCTGGCCGCCATCGTGGCCATTGCCGCGCTGGCATGGGCCTATGTGATCTGGCTTGCTGCGAACATGGGAGCAGCGCCTTCAGGCACTGACATCCCCGGCATGGACATGCCCGGGATGGACATGCCTGGAATGGACATGGGCGGCACGCTCGCCCCTGCCCTGCGGGGCTGGAGCGTCGGCGACTTCGCCTTCATGTTCGCCATGTGGGCAATCATGATGATCGGCATGATGCTGCCCTCCGTGGGGCCCATGCTGCTTGTCTATGCCGGCGTGGGGCGCCAGGCCGGCTCACAGGGCAAGCCCTTCGCCGCGACCGCTTGGTTCGCCGCCGGCTACCTGCTTGCCTGGGTTGCCTTCTCCATGATTGCCACATCGGCTCAATGGATACTGGAAAGCGTCCTGCTGCTGACGCCGATGACGGGCCTCGGCACAAGGATTGGCGGCGTCGTGCTCATCGCGGCCGGCATCTACCAGTGCACACCGCTCAAGGACGTCTGCCTGTCTACCTGCCAGAGCCCGATGCAGTTCATCATGCGCCATGGCGGCTTCCGCTCCGATCCCCGCGGCGCGATCAATCTCGGGGTCGAGCACGGCACCTATTGCATCGGATGCTGTTGGGCACTGATGGCGATCCTGTTCGTCGTCGGCATCATGAACCTGCTCTGGGTCGCGGCAATCGCCGCTTTCATCCTGCTGGAAAAAATCATCGTTCCTGGCCGCCTGCTGTCGCGCGCGGCAGGCACCGTGCTGATCGGCGCCGGCGTCTGGATGCTGCTCTAGAGCGTCTTGTACATGATCGTCGTCGGATCGAGACGATCCCCGCCCATCGGATCGCGGGCGAAACCTGGGATGACGCCGACAGTCCGGTAGCCCAGCGCTGTATAGAGCGGTTCGGCATTGTCGCCGGTACGCGTGTCCAGCGTCATCAGGCTGCGTCCCAATTCCCGCGCCCGCACCTCGAGTTCTTTCATCAGCAGTTGCGCGATGCCCTGGCGACGGAAGCCGGGATGCACCATCAGCTTGTTGACGTCGGCACGGTGCGGCTGGTTGGGCATGGTATCGCAGCCGAGCTGGACGGTGCCGGCGATCCTGTCGTCCTTGCTTGCCACCAGCATGATCCGCGTGCCGTCGCGCACCCCGGGCAGCACCTTGCCTGTCCAGAACCCCTCGGCCTCGGCATGCGCATAGGGCAACACGAAGCCGATGCTTGCGCCGTCATGCACACAGGCGTGCAGGAGTGCGCCCAAGGCGCCGAGGTGGCTTTCGATGTCGTCGGCGGAAAAGGTCGTGATGACGACGGTCATGATGCCTCACACGATAAACAAGAGATACTTCGCGCCCATCTCTTCAGGCGTGGCAAAGGCGCTCGGCCCGAACAGCTGGTAGCGCAGGCAGTCGCCGGCACCGAGTTCGTGCGTCCTGCCGTCAACCGTCACGGCCAGCCGCCCGGTGACAAGAAGCAGATGGTGCTCGAGGCCCGGCCGTGGCGGCGCGTCGTAGCTTATCCTCACGTCCGCATCGAGCTCACACTCCAACGCCTCCCCGGCCAGCGTCTGCGCCGGCGGCGAGATCGAACGTCGACGAAAACCGATTTCGGGGTCCGACCAGGTGGCCTGCACGTCGCGGCGCACGACCGGCGCGAACTCGCCTTCGACCATGTGCATCAGCCGCGACATTGTCAGCCCATAGGCGGCACACAGCTTGCCGAGCACGCTGGCGGTCGGGCTGACCTCGGCGTTTTCCAGCCGCGACAGCGTTGCCCGGCTGACGCCGCTGCGCTTGGCCAGTTCATCCAGCGACCAGCCGCGCTCGGCCCGCAACGACCGCAGCCGCTGGGCGATACGCCGGTCGATGCCGGTTTCATCGAGGAGTGAACTTTCCATATATGAGAAATATTCTCACAACAGGGATGATGTCAAGATAGCGCTCACATCGCGTCGTTCGTCATCCACTGCGCTCGTCTTCCGGAATGAAGGGCGAAGGGCCTTTACCCGAACGAAAACACAGCGCTCGGCTTCAACGCCACCGCACTGCCTGTACCGACATCGGCCACCGCATGTTCGGCGACCAGCCTCAGCCGCGTATGCGGCAGGTGCGCGCGGCCGGGGTCGCCGACAAGCACGTCGATGCCTTGGACTACGCATCGGTCGAGGAAGGCGGTGACGCGGCTTGCAAGATCGGCGGCGTAGAAAAGATCGCCGACGAGCACCAGGTCGACATCCGGCGCCGCGCCACCGGTCAGGTCGGCGGCCGCCGTGCTGACATGCACATCGTTGAACTCGGCATTGAGGCGGATCGCAGCGACGCCGTTGCGGTCTGTCTCGGCCGCCAGCACCGATCGCGCCCCGGCTTTCGCCGCGGCGATGCCGACCAGTCCCGAGCCGGCGCCCAGGTCGAGCACGCGCCGCCCCCGCACCGTCTCCGGCCGGTCGAGGATGTGACGGGCAAGCACCAGCCCGCCGGCCCACTGGTAAGCCCAGTAGGGCGGCGCCGGATCCTCGCCTGCTTCGTCCGCATCGGCAGCAAGCCGCCACAGCCCGCTTGCCGGATGGGCACTGTAGAGACGGATCTCGGGCACCGAGGGCACTGTGGCGATGCGCATGTTGGCCCGGATGAATTCCGCCGGATCCGGATGCATCTCGTGTGTTGAGTTTTGACGATTCAAAGTCCGTTCCCACGCCGCGCGCTTGACTGCTGCGCACAATGGCCGACTTCGCGTCCAGCGCAAGCCCGCCTCTGGCGTCGATCGGGACAGAAGCCCGGCAAGCACCGGGGCTCCCGTCCCGCATGGGGAACGAAATCAAGCCATCTTGGCTATGATCTGGCGCATCTCTCCAGCGTCGAACGCCTTGAGTGTCTGGGCTCTGACATTGCCGAGTTCCGATATCGACAGGCTAAGCGCTGTCGCGGTCAAGTCATCGGGCGCCTCGGTAATGCTGATCACGTCGTATTTGCCGAGCGTCCACAACAGCGTGTGCACCTTGGCGCCACCCTTTTCCGCCATCGCCCTGAATGCGTCGGCCCGCTTCGTCGTGTCCCGTACGCTGCGAGCCCCTTGGTCAGTAAAGTTCACCAGGAAAACGTAATATGCCATTTCGACCTCCCTCGATTGCGGAGGCGTGCGGGCGCATCTGGCGTTGCCGCCGTTTCTCCCGTCCGCACGATAGCACGGTTCGTCTGGCGATCATGTAGACGGAAGGGCGGCCTGGCATAGGCTTTACGAGCTAAGGCCGGCCCTTCCCCCTTGGCTGCGGCTGGGTCAGCCCTTCAGCACACCCGACTTCTTCGCCACCCAGGTGGCGATGTAATCCATCAGCGCCGGCGACAGGCAATCATAGGGCTCGAGGCCGAGTTCCTTCAGCCGGGCACGCACGCCATCCATCTCGGAGGGATCGACACCTGCCTCGATGATCGACGAGACGAAGGCGGCAAAGCCCGGTTCGGCCCAGCCTGCTTCCTGGAAGCGCTCAGGATGGATGAAGTCGAGGCCCTTGAAGGCGTGGTCGCGCTCGACCGGGCCGTACATGTGCACGCCGCAGCCCTTGCAGGCGTGGCGCAGGATCAGTGCGCTCGGGTCGACCACGGCGAGCTTGTCGCCGTTTTCCAGCACGGTGACGTTTTCATGGGCCGTGACGGCCACCACCGAAAACCTGGCGCCGTCGGGCTTCCAGCACTTGGTGCAGCCGCAGGCGTGGTTGTGGGCGACCTGCCCCTTGATCGCCACCTTCACCGGGCGGTCGGCGCAGGCGCAGACCAGCGTGCCGCCGCTGAAGCTGGCGCTGCCCGGTTTGACGCCGCCATCGAGTGCTGGATGTATCGATACTGAAGCCATGACCTGTTCCTCCCAGTTGTGGCGTCCGCCCGGACGCCGTCAAACGCTATGCGGCAGAACTCTATTCGGCTGGTCCCATACGATACATGTCGCGGAGGCTTTTGTGCATATCCGCCGTTCCGATCCGGTCGGACAGCTGTGGCATGAAACGGGCCTTCGCCCGAACCTGCCGGCACGGCGCCGATTGCTTGGTCTTGCGCATGTCCAGACAAGCAAAAACCCCGCCAGTAACGGCGGGGCTTGGGTTCGTTCTGATGGAACGATTAGAACCGGTAGTTCAAGCCGAGTTTAACAGCGCTGAACTGCATGTCGAAATTGCGGTTGTTGACCGGATTTCCCGGGAAGTTCGCATCGACGAGCATGACCCTGTTCTTGCCGAGATCGGTATACAGGTACTCGCCCTTCAGCGACCACTTGTCCGTAAGTGCATATTCGGCACCAGCCCCAACCGTCCAGCCGACTGCGATATCCGACTTGGATGTTTCAAACTTGGTAGCGCAACCGGTGGGCGGAAGGGGAGCCCCAACAACGCGAGCCCGGTCACAGCCAAGCATGTGATCGACATTGGCCCAAGCCAGGCCGCCCGTGACAAAAGGCAGGAAGCGGCCGGCGGAATAGCCGAGGCGCGCGCGGAGCGTACCGAGGGCGGTTATTTCATCCTCGGTGTAGTAGCCGTTGTACACGCTGATCGTCCGGCCGTCGAAGGCGCCGCTCACATTGCCCAGCGAAACGTCAGCTTCGACGCCGAGAACGACATTGTTCGAGAACTGGTGATTGTAGCCGGCCTGGATACCGCCGAATCCGCCGTCGATGTCCTGCTCCGTGGCATTCGGGTTGTTGACGTCGAGGACGGTACCCCAGCCATAACCGGCATGAACGCCGACATATCCGCCAGTCCAGTTTACCGAAAGATCAGTGGCCTCATGTGCAACTGTATCCGCCGCATATGCCGCAGAGCTAAACAACAATGAAACGGCTAGCGCCGCACCAGCCTTCACGAGAAACATTATATGCAATCCCTATTCAATGGATATGCATACGCAGATAGCAAGATTCCATCATGAATGCTATACTAGAAATTACGTATTCTTTATTTACTTGAGTTTACTTTCGATAAACTTTTCCAGCGCGCAAGACCCCGGAATTGCACGATCGCAGGACACTTGCCCCCACCCGCCACCTGTCATTGCGCCGTCGTCGAGAACATAGAAGGGGCCAGCAGTCGCCTGGCGCAGGATCTCCTCGAAGCGCTCCTGCGTTTCGCGGCGCAAGTTGCGCGACCGGCCAACGGAAATAGCCGCAGCAAGAAAGCGGTAACCCTGCCAAGGCGAAATGGCTTCACGGCCACCACAAGCCATTGAAGTTGGCTGCGCGCAGCGCAATCTGCTGGCTGGTTGTGCCACCCAAGGAGAAGCCGGATGAAATTCCTGGCCGTTTCGCTCGCCACTTTGTTGGCAGCAGCGATCTTGCCTGCCTCTGCCGCGCCGCTTTCGACGCCGTTCCAGCCGGCGATCGTTGGCCTCGTCTTCAAAGTCGGCGGCTGCCACGAAGACGTGCGTGACTCGTATATCCCCGAGATCGGCCGGCGCGCGTCGCACTACCACGAGCACGACAGTTGCCGGCCGGTGCTGGTCGGCGGCCGGCAGCAACCCGCGCGCCGATCAGCGGACTGCCACCGCGATGTGCGTACGCACCGCGTCGATGGCATCGTCTTGCGCCATCGCCATGTCGGCGACGATTGCCGCGTGCGCGAAGTCAGGCGCGCAAACGACTTTTCGCCGAACTGATCCTAATGGGACCAGCCTCCCTGCGCCGACAGCCGGGAGGCTGGCCGCTGTTCTAGCAGGGGCCGTTGTCGACGACGCGGAAGCCGGCGGAATCAGCCTCGCAGGCATTGGGGAACGTACGCAAGGAACCGCCGCGCTGGCCGCAGACCGGCCGGTATTCCCTGGTGCAGAATTGCTGGTTGCCGCCCCCGCCGCCATTCCAGCCACCGCCACCGCCGTTCCAGCCGCCGTCGCCGCCACCGCCACGGCACTCGCCGCCGCGGATGATGCGGTAGCCGGCGGCCTCCGCCATGCAGGAGTTTGCGAAGGTCTGGCGATCATTTCCCCGCCGCGCGCAGACCGGATCATATTCGCGCGTGCAGAACTGAGGTCCGGGCTCCGGACGCGGCGGCCGCGGGCCAGGCCCAGGCCCCTCTTCCACCACCACGCAGGATGCGAGCATCAGCGACAGCAACGAGGCGACCGTTGCTCTTCGCGCAAAGGTCTTTGCCGAAAACACCATGGAATTAGCTCCCTCTCGTTCCCGCCTCTGCGGGAATTGTTTCAGCCCCTGCCCCGATCCTCGCGATTCTGTCAACGAAAGCAATCCGTCAAGGGCGAACTGCCCCATCAGACGCGGCAATCTGGCCAATGGCTGTTTTCAGAATGTCGTATATTGATGCGACGCTGCGAAGTGCCATCGGCCATTGGCCGCGACATCTTGCAACCTACGCGTTTCCATGCAATATCACATCCAGTTCGGGCGTTTGCTGACCCGGAGACTGGAACGTTTTGCACGACCCTTTCCCCGATACTGTGAATCTCTGACGACCCCGTGACTCGGCGGGGGGTTTTTATCGTGCGCGAATGCATGACCGCCAAGCAAAACCACCGACTTGCCGCCGACGCCAGGCGGCTGGCAGGTCCAGACCACTGAACGGGTGAAGGAGTTCTCCCAATGGCCCAGACCGGTACCGTAAAATTCTTCAACGCAACCAAAGGCTTCGGCTTCATTACGCCGGATGGCGGCGCCAAGGACGTTTTCGTCCACATCTCCGCTATCGAGGCTTCCGGCCTGCGCACGCTCGTCGATGGCCAGAAGGTCACCTTCGACGTCGAGCCTGACCGCATGGGCAAGGGTCCCAAGGCGGTCAACCTCCGCGCGGCTTAAGCCAAGCAAGGTTGCAGTTGTGATTGAAGGGCGCGATGGGCAACCGTCGCGCCCTTTCCTTTTCGTCCATACAATTCCGAATATCACTCGGCCAATCAAGGAGATAGCAGCGCCTGCGCGGCTCGCCACGGTCTGGCGAGGCCGTGACAATCATGGCATATTCCTACGCCGGGAGCTGAAACCGCCCCGCCCTGGAGGAGGCCGACGATGAAATTCCTGAATGCTCTGAGCGCGGCGCTGCTTGTTGCAGGCCTGGGCTACGGCGGCCCCGCTGCGGCCATGCCGACAAGTGACATGCCGCAAGCCGGCCCCGGCCTGCTGGTCCAGGTCCGTGGCTGCCACGGCGATCCCCAGCGCCACTTCGTTCCGCAATTCGGCCGTACCGAATGGCATGTCCACCGGCGGCCCGACTGCCGGCCGGTCCGAGTCCGCCCGCCGATCCAGGTGCGCGACTGCCACCGCGATGTTCGCCGGCACTTCCTGCCGCGCTACGGCAACGTGCCCCACCGCCATATCGGCCCCAACTGCCGCGTACGGGTCTACAGCAGGTTCGATCCGCACCGCCCACGGCCACCTTCTTGCATCCAGATCGGGCCGATCCGCTACTGCGAATACTGAGCCGGAAAACGTCGCCCAGGCACCGCTGAAAGCCGTGTTTTTGCGGGCCAGGCGCCGCTTTCGGGCGGCGCCGGAGAGCAAAACTTTTGCTTGCCGATGGCCCAAAAATGAACGACAAATTTCCACTTCGGGCATTTGCCGGCCCGAAGAACTGGAATTGATGGGATCAGAGGAGTTTCCCATGCCGCAGACCGGCACCGTCAAGTTCTTCAATCATGCCAAAGGCTTCGGCTTCATCACGCCGGACGACGGGGCGAAGGATGTCTTCGTCCACATCTCGGCTGTGCAGGCGTCAGGCCTTCCCGGTCTTGAGGATGGGCAGAAGGTTTCTTTCGACACCGAGCCGGACAAGCGCGGCAAGGGCCCGAAGGCAGTCAATCTGACCGTAGGCTGAGAGCCCGCGATCCGGGCCGGGCTTGAGCACCGGCCACATTTGCGCAGCAGTGCCTGACGCCGCGCCGCATGGCGTCTGTCGGCTTCGATCGGCTCGAATGTTTCGCCGAAAGTCTGTTCAGGCTGCGTTCAGCCTCGGTCCCCTAGACATGTTGTCGACGCTCATTTCCTGCCTCGATACGGGCCGGACGGCGAAGGAGACCCGACATGAACCGCACCATCAAGACCCTCGTCCTTTCGGCAGCCGTTGCCGCCACCACGCTCGCCACCCTGCCGGTGGCCGAGGCCGGTGAGCGCTGGCGCCGCCACAACCGCCACGACAACACCGGCGCGATCGTCGCCGCCGGCGCGCTTGGCCTGATCGCCGGTGCGGTCATCGCCGGCAATGGCAACCGTTCGCAGCCGGTCTACGACGACTATTACGACTACGAGCCGCAGCCGCGCCGCGTCTATCGCGAGGACTATTACCGCCCTGCCCCGGTGCAGCGCCGCGTGGTCTACCGCAACAGCTACGCAATCGAGCCGTGGAGCCCGGAATGGTACAGCTACTGCTCGGATCGGTACCGCAGCTTCAAGCCGCGCAGCGGCACCTTCACCGGCTATGACGGGCTGGAGCATTTCTGCACCGCCAACTAACGTTCACGGGCTTCGTCGAACGGCCTTCCCTGCCCGGCCGTTCGAAAGCAGCCCGACGCGACGACAATAACAAACGGCACCAGCCTTGCGGTTGGCGCCGTTTTTCATTTCGCGCCGGTCGGGACACCCGCGGTCTCAGACCAGATAGGGATTGCTCCGGCGCTCGTCACCGAAACGGCTGCCGGGCCCGTGACCGCAGATGAAGCCGATCTCGTCGCCGAGCGGCAAGAGCTTCTCCTTGATCGAGCGGATCAGCGTCGCATGGTCGCCGCCATAGAGGTCCGTGCGGCCGACCGAGCCCTGGAACAGCACGTCGCCGACATGGGCGAACTTTGCCTCGCGATTGTAGTAGACGACGTGGCCGGGCGCGTGGCCAGGGCAGTGCAGCACCTCGAACACATGGCTGCCGAACGAGACCGTCTCGCCTTCGGTCAGGAACCGGTCGGGCACGCAATTGCGCACCGAGCCGCCCATGCCGAATTTCTGCGCCTGCGTGACGAGGTTGTCGAGCAGCGGCTTGTCGGCCTCATGCGGTCCGATGATGTCGACGCCGAGCGCGTCCTTGAGCTCCATCGCCCCGCCGGCATGGTCGATATGGCCGTGCGTCAGCCAGATGGCCGTGATGTTGATGCCGTTATCCTTGAGCACCGAAAGGATGGTGTCGACGTCCCCGCCCGGATCGACGACGACGCCGGTCTTGTCTTCGGTGTCGAAGAGGATCGTGCAATTCTGCTGGAAGGGCGTGACCGGCACGATCCCGGCATTGAGCTGTCCCATGGCTGTCCTTTCTGATCTTTGCCCCGACATAGTGCATGACCCCGAAAATCGGAATGGATTTTCGGAAAGGATCATGCACCAATTCAATATTTACAGCGTCCTTTGCGCGTCCAATTGGATGCGCGGCGCTGTTGGGTCAGTCGCGACATTCGTCCACAGCGATCAGCCTGGCAGCCTCTGTCAAAAATGAAATGGGCGGCCGCAGCCGCCCAATCCGAATTCCGTCTGAAACGCTTTTACTTCTTCATCGCGCCCATGACGGCGCCAACGATCGCCGTCAGGATGGCGCCGCCGCCTGCGCCGCCGACCACGTCGCCAAGGATGCCGCTGAGCGCGCCGGCGGTTGCCGGATCAGCAGCGCCGCCAAGGAGACTGCCGAGGATCTGGCCGCCTGCAATACCACCGACGCCGCCTGCGATCAGCTTCGTCACCTGCCCCATCGCAGCTGTCTTGATCGCCGCGCCGACGGCCTGTCCACCGATTACGCCGGTTACAATCTGTATGATGATCGGAAGAAGCGATTCCATAACAATTCCCTCCAAATTGCATGCCGGCCCTCAGTCTGCCGACGTCAACATGAGACGCTGAAATCGGCGAATGTCAAATGCGCCACGAGGCAAGCAAAAGGGGCGGTCCGAAAACCGCCCCCTTGCAATCCTTAGCTATTGTATTTGCTGGTTATTCCGCAGCAATGGCATGCTTGGGCTGAACCGCTGCCGAATAGTCGTTCATCAGCGTCTTGGCGATTTCGCCGACCTCGAATCGGTACTGGCCGATCTCCGAAACCGGCGTCACTTCGGCTGCCGTGCCGGACAGGAAGCACTGCTCGAAGCCTGCCAGTTCTTCCGGCATGATGGCGCGTTCGATCACCTCGATGCCGCGATCCTTGGCAAGCCCGATCACCGTGCGGCGGGTGATGCCGTCGAGGAAGCAATCCGGCGTCGGCGTGTGGACCTTGCCGTCCTTGACGAAGAAGATGTTGGCGCCGGTCGCCTCGGCGACCTGGCCGCGCCAGTCGAGCATCATCGCATCGGCATAACCCTTGGCCTCGGCCGCATGCTTGGACAGCGTGCAGATCATGTAGAGGCCGGCCGCCTTCGACTTCGAAGGTGCTGTGCGCGGGTCGGGACGGCGCCATTCGGCGATGTCGAGGCGGATGCCCTTCAGCTTCTGCGCCGGGTCGAAATAGCTCGGCCACTGCCAGATGGCGACGGCAACGTTGATGCGGTTCTTGTGGGCGGCGACGCCCATTTCCTCGCTGCCGCGCCAGGCGATCGGGCGCACATAGGCGTCCTTGAAGCCCTGCTTCTTCAGCAGCTCGCGGCAGGCATCGTCGATCACGTCCACCGAATAGGGAATGGTGAAGCCAAGGAGCCGGGCCGATTCATGCAGGCGCTCGGTGTGCTCCGTCAGCTTGAAGATCTCGCCGCCATAGGCGCGTTCGCCTTCGAACACCGCGCTTGCATAGTGCAGGCCATGGGTTAGTACGTGAATCTTGGCGTCGGCCCATTGGACGAACTCGCCGTTCATCCAGATGAAGCCATCGAGTTGGTCGAAAGGAACGGATGCCATGGTAAACCTTCCCGCAGGCGGGAGCCTGCCTATCGTTTCGTATCGTTCTTAATGGCCCGTAAGGGGCCTGCTGGATAAAGCGTAGGCGGGCTAGAATACCAAAGCAAACTCACGATGTTTCGGAAAAAACCACCGTACCTTGCCTTTTCATTCGCAATCCGCCGAAAAGCTTGGCAAAAATTACCATCGCACCTAATTTATGTCAACAGTGCTGACATAAATTGACGAGCAGGAACTCTATGGCACAACGCAGCGGCGCAGCCGCCCAACCGATCCGAACCGCAGTGACGGCCGACGACGGCATCGACTTCTCGATCATCGAGTTGCTTTACTTCGCCTATCGCGATTTCACTTCGGACCCGGATCAGATACTTGCCGAGTACGGTTTCGGTCGTGCGCACCACCGCGTGCTGCACTTCGTCAACCGCATGCCGGGGCTGACCGTCGCCGAGTTGCTCGACGTGCTGAAGATCACCAAGCAGAGCCTTGCGCGGGTTCTCAAGCAGCTGATCGATGCGGGCTATATCGTCCAGGTCCAGGGTCCGCGCGACCGCCGTCAGCGCGAGCTTTATCCCACGCCGAAAGGCCGGACGCTGACCCTGGCGCTGGCGCGGCCACAGTCACGCCGCATCGATGCGGCACTGGAGGGCGCGGGAGAGACCGAACGCGCCTGGATCGAACGATTCCTCAAGGCGATGGTCAATCCCGAATTAAGGGCGCAGATTGATCATCTGCCCGGAAACACGCCGGGGAAAGACCATGGAGAATAACGACAAGACGGCCAATCCGGCCACGCTGGGCGATGATGCTCCGCACCTGCTCGTGGTCGACGACGACACGCGCATCCGAAACCTGCTCAAGCAATACCTGACCGAGAACGGCTTTCGCGTGACGGTCGCCGGCAATGCCGACGAGGCACGCCGCAAGCTGGCGGGCCTCGACTTCGACCTTCTCATCCTCGACGTGATGATGCCGGGCGAGACCGGCGTCGAACTGACCAGATCGCTGCGCGACCAGAAGGACGTGCCGATCCTGATGCTGACCGCACTTTCCGAGACAGACAGCCGCATCACCGGCCTGGAGGCCGGCGCCGACGACTACCTGCCCAAGCCATTCGACCCGCGCGAGCTGATCCTCAGGATCAACAACATCCTGCGCCGAGGCGGGCCGGCAACGACGCCGAAGGTCGAGCAGCTGGTGTTCGGCCCCTACACCTTCCAGATCGCGCGCCGCGAACTCAAGCGTGGCGGCGAAGCCCTCAAGCTGACCGACCGCGAACAGGAAATCCTTGCCATCTTTGCCGCGCGCGCCGGCGAGACCATCCCCCGCCACGAGTTGGTGACCGGCGATTCCGAAGTCGGCGAGCGCACCATCGACGTCCAGATCAATCGCCTGCGGCGCAAGATCGAGCGCGACCCGGCCAACCCCGTCTGGCTGCAGACGGTGCGCGGCATCGGCTATCGGCTGAGCGTGGAATAACGGTCTCCAGCCTGCGCAGCGAACCTTCCGAGCATCGGCCGGTTGTTGAGACCGGCCCCTCCATTGTAGTATCGCGCGCGCCGGCGACAGACGTGCCGCATTCCGCGGCCCGGCATGGGAGAAACAGCCATGTTACGCGCAATTACGCTTGCATTTGCCCTGTCAGTCTTTCCAGCAACCGCTTTCGCCAATTCCTGCCCGAGCATCATGGCTGCGATCGACGCAGCGCTGCCCGCTTCGACACTCGCGGAGGCGGACATGACAAAGGTCAAGGAGTTGCGCACCAAGGGCGAGCAACTGCATGCCGCCGGAGATCACGCCGGATCGGAGGCTGCGCTCAACGAAGCCAAGACGTTGCTCGGCATCTAAGCGACCGCTTCGTCGTCCTCGTTCATCCTCCAGGCGCCGCTGCAAAGGCGACGCCTGGCCCGGATTTGCCGTGCGCGGCTCGGCTCGTGGCCTGCGAAAACCCTCGGCCAAGCCGCCGGCACCGGCTACAACCCGCGGTGCCGCGCCCGCTTGGACGCGGGACGCCGGGGCGTGCCTTGATCATCTCCACGCAAGTGACCCGACATAGTGTCGGCGCAGTTCCCGTCAATCGTCTTTCGGCGACGACGAACGGCCTGACATTTGGAAACTCAAGAAAAATCCCTATGTTTTCAGCACGGGACAACGCAACGTTTGACAACGTAAGCTGTTGAACTTCAAAGACAGTTTCAGAACTGTCGAGCGTGCACTAGGATCAACGCAGGCCGAGCGGGACGAAGTCCGGCTGGCGGCGAAACGGAAGGGCGGATGGCAACCACCGACATGGAAGGGCCCGGCGGAGGCGGTATCGGCACACGTGCATGGCGTGCGCTGACGGCCGTGCCGAGAAGCTGGAACCGCTTCTGGCGGCGGGTTGCGCTCTACATGCCGAAGCGGCTCTACGCCCGCTCCCTGCTCATCGTCATCACCCCGATGATCCTCTTGCAGTCGGTCGTCGCCTTCGTCTTCATGGAGCGCCACTGGCAGACGGTGACGGTGCGCCTGTCGCAAGCGGTGACCCGCGACATTGCCGGCATCATCGACCTGCTCGACACCTTCCCGCAGCCGGAGAACTACGCCCAGATCATCCGCATCGCCCAGGAGCGCATGCTGCTGAAGATCGACCTGCTGCCGCCCGAACCGCTACCCCCGCCCGGCCCCAAACCGTTCTTCTCCATTCTCGACCAGGCGCTCTCAACTGAAATCCGCAGGCAGATCAACAAGCCGTTCTGGCTCGATACGGTCGGCAACTCGAACGTCGTCGAAGTGCGCGTCCAGCTCGACGACAAGGTGCTGCGCATCTTCGTTCGCCGCAGCCAGGCCTACGCCTCGAACACCCACATCTTCCTGTTGTGGATGGTCGGCACCTCGCTGGTGCTGCTGACCATCGCCATCCCCTTCCTGCGCAACCAGATCCGCCCGATCCTGCAACTGACCGAGGCGGCGGAGAGCTTCGGCAAGGGGCGGCCGATGCCTGCGAATTTCCGTCCGCGCGGTGCCGAGGAAGTGCGCCGCGCCGGCTTTGCCTTCATCCAGATGCGCGAGCGCATCGAGCGCCAGATCGACCAGCGTACAGCGATGCTGACCGGTGTCAGCCACGACCTTCGCACTATCCTGACCCGCTTCAAGCTGCAGCTTGCGCTGTCGGGCAACAAGATCGATCGCGAGGCGCTCAGCCAGGACATCGACGACATGCAATCGATGCTCGAGGCCTATCTCGCCTTCGCCCGCGGCGAGGCGGCCGAGGATCCGGGGCGCTTCGATCTCACCAGTTATCTCGACAAGCTTGGCGAGGAAGCCAAGCTGCGCAAGCGCAAGCTCAAGGTCACGCTGGTCGGCGAGCCCGAAGTGCATGTCCGCCCCAACGCCTTCGCCCGCCTGCTGCAGAACGTCGTCGGCAACGCTTTCCGCTATGCCAAGGAAGTCGAGGTCAAGGCCGTCCATGACCGCGGCATGCTGGTGGTCATGGTCGACGACAACGGCCCCGGTATCCCGGAAGAGAAGCGCGAAGAGGTGTTCAAGCCGTTCTATCGCCTCGATGAGGCGCGCAACCTCGATTCGACCGGCACCGGGCTCGGGCTGGCGGTCGCCCGCGACATCGCCCGCAGCCATGGCGGCGACATCAAGTTGAGCGACAGCCCGCTTGGCGGCCTGCGCGCCATGATCCGCGTGCCGGCCTGACCGGACTTCAGCCGCGCCGGTCGAGCCGCGTCACCAGCCTGTCGCCGACCCATTGGATGCCGCAGACGAGCACGATGAGCACGATCACCACTGCAACCATCACCGCCGTCTCGAAACGCTGGTAGCCGTAGCGGATGGCGAGGTCGCCGAGACCGCCGGCACCGATCGCGCCCGCCATGGCCGAGGCGCCGACCAACGTCACCAAAGTGACGGTGAAGCCGGCGACGATGCCCGGCAGCGCCTCCGGCACCAGCACCTCGCGGATGATCGCCCAGCGTCCGCCGCCCATGGCGCGCACGGCCTCGATCAGGCCCCGGTCGACCTCGCGCAACGACACTTCGGCGATGCGCGCATAATAGGGCGTCGCGGCAATCGCCAGCGGCACGATCGCCGCCCAGGTGCCGATTGAGGTGCCGACGATAAGCCGCGTCAGCGGGATCAGCGCGACGAGCAGGATGATGAACGGCACCGAGCGGAAGCCGTTGACGATGCCGCCGAGGATACGGTTCAGCCACAGTTGCTCGGCGATGCCACCGCGATCGGTGGCGACAAGCGCCAGGCCGAGCGGCAGGCCGAAGATCAGCGAGATCAGGCCCGATGCCGCCGTCATCAGCACCGTTTCCCAAAGCGAGCGCAGGAGAAGTTCAAACATCATCGGTGACATGGCCAAGCACCTCGACCCGGGCGCCCCGGGCATTGAGAAAATCGACGACTTCGGCGAGACGGCCGGCCGGTGTCGCGGCACCGAGGAAAAGCGTTCCGACCGGCTCGCCCTGGATGTGGTCGATGCCGCCATGGACAAGGCGGTAGCGGCCGGGAACGGCCGCGGCGAGTTCCTGCAACAGCGGACGCCGCGCCGCCTCTCCTGCAATGTCGATGCGCAGGATCGCCTCGCGCCCTGAACGCGCGAAGCGTCCGGCGATCGCTGCGGGCAGTTGCGGCCGGATGCCCCCGAGCAGGCTGCGCGTCACCTCCGACTGCGGGTCGGCAAAGACGGACCACACCGGCCCCTCCTCGATGATGCGGCCGGCATCGAGAACGGCGATGCGGTCGGCAATGGTGCGGATCACTTCCATTTCGTGGGTGATCAGCAGGATCGTCAGGCCGAGCTTCTGGTTGATGTCCTTGAGCAACGAAAGAATCGAGCGCGTCGTTTCCGGGTCGAGCGCCGACGTCGCCTCGTCGGAGAGCAGCAGCGCCGGACGCGCGGCAAGCGCGCGCGCGATGCCGACGCGCTGCTTCTGCCCGCCGGACAGCGACGCCGGATAGGCCTTGGTCTTGTCGGCGAGGCCGACGAGGTCGAGCAATTCGGCGGCACGGGCGAGCCGCTCGGCCTTCGACCTGCCCTCGATTTTCAGCGGCAGGGCGACATTGTCCTCGACGGTTTTCGCCGAGAGCAGGTTGAAGTGCTGGAAAATCATGCCGATGCGACGGCGCAGCGGCTGCAGATCGCGCTCGCTCAACCCGGTGATCTCGCGCCCCTCGACGAAGATCTGCCCGGCGTCGGGACGCTCCAGCCCGTTGAGGCAGCGAATCAGTGTCGACTTGCCAGCGCCGCTGCGGCCGATGATGCCGAGGATCTCGCCCTTGCGCACCGTCAGCGACACGCCGTCGACCGCCGGCGTCCGGCCGAACCGACGCTTGAGGTCGACAATGCGCACGACATCGCCGGCGGGCGCAACATCGCCAGGTGGCAACGTCGCGCCGGCGGAACTGAAATGCTGGTTCATGAAATCTCCCCGCAAAGCGGAAGGCGGCCCGCCATGAGCGAGCCGCCTGTTGTCGATGGCCCCCCGCGCTCAGTAGGCGGCGACGCCGGTGCCTTTGTAGACGCGGTCGAACTCGGCCTTGACCGTCTCGTTCTGGTAGGCGGCGACCAGCTTTTTGACCCAAGCCTCGTTCTCGTTGCCGGTCTTGACCGCGATGAAGTTGCGGTAGGGATTGTCGGCCACGGGTTCCTGGGCAATGCGGTTGTCGGCGCTCAGTCCACTCTTCAGCGCCCAGTCGGTGTTGACGACAGCGGCGTCGAGGTCCTCGACCGAACGGCCGACGATGCCGGCGTCGAGTTCCTTGATCTCGAACTTCTTCGGATTGTCGACGACATCAGTGACGGTCGCCAGGATGCCGGTGCCGTCCTTGAGCTTGATCAGGCCGGCATCGGCCAGCACCCGCAGCGCCCTGCCCTCGTTGGACGGATCGTTGGGCACGCCGATGACCGCCGCTTCCGGCAGGTCCTCGATCTTGGCGTGCTTCTTGGAGTAGAGCCCGATCGGCCACAGCCCGGTGTAGCCGACCGGAGTGATGTGGTAGCCCTGCGTCTTGATCTGGTTGTCGAGATAGGGCTGGTGCTGGAAGGCATTGGCGTCGATCTCGCCGCGCTCCAGCGCCTCGTTCGGCTGGGTATAGTCGTTGAAAACGACCGTCTCGACGCTCAGCCCCTGCTTGGCCGCCTCGGCCTTGACCACGCGCCAGACATCCTCGTCCTCGCCGGAGATGATGCCGACCTTGATCGCGGACTTGTCCTCGGCAAAGGCCTGGTGCGGGACGGTGAAGCTGATGACGGTGACGACGGAGGCGAAAAGGGCTGCAAAGGCCGTGCGCCGGCTGATCGCGCTGCGGTGGGAAATCGAATTGATGGTCTCGGTCATTTCGGTGTCTCGCTGAGAGCCGTTGGGAGGATGGCTCGCTCCGCGACATGCGAAGCTTGGCCATATCCTCGGCAAACACTCCCGCTTCGACAAAGGATCGGATTTCGCGCCGAGCGCGTGGGCAGGAAAATCGTCTCAAAGAAAATGCTTGTTCGGGCAGAAGCAACCTCGTCCTCGCAACTGCGAGAAGAACGGGCGTCATCGGCGTGTCATGCCAATCTGCTCAAAGGCGGCCGCATCGAACGGGAAGCTCGCCGATTCCTGGCTGATCGAGATACGGGCAACAGGGAAGACATCTCTTGCGCATCCTGATGGTCACCGACGCCTGGAAACCGCAGATCAACGGCGTCGTGCACACACTCGAACGGCTTGCCGAAACACTTGGCGACTTCGGTGCCGAGGCCGATTTCCTGACCCCGAACCTCTTCCGCACGCTGCCGATGCCGACCTATCCCGATATCCGTCTCGCGCTGACCACGCCCGGCAACATCGCGCGCATCATCGAACAGCGCCGACCCGATCATGTCCACATCGTCACCGAAGGGCCGCTCGGCATGATGGCGCGACGCTATTGCCGGGCCAACGGCCGCCCCTTCACCACCAGCTACCACACGCGGTTTCCCGAATATGTCAGCGCCCGCCTGCCGCTGCCCGAAAGCTGGACTTACGGCCTGCTGCGCAGCTTCCACAATTCCGGCCAGGGCTGCATGGTGGCGACCAAGTCGCTCGCCGACGATCTTGCCTCGCGCGGCTTCGAGAAGCTCCGGCCCTGGACACGCGGTGTCGACATCAACCACTTCCACCCCGGCAAGAAGGTCGATCTCGACCTGCCCCGGCCGATATTCCTCTGCGTCGGCCGCATCGCAGTGGAAAAGAACCTGCCCGCCTTCCTCGACCTCGACCTGCCCGGCTCCAAGGTGCTGGTCGGCGACGGGCCCGAGATCGAACGGCTGAAGGCAAAGTACCCCGAGGCGCATTTCCTCGGCCGGCGCCCGAGCGACGAACTGGCCGAGATTTATGCCTCGGCCGACGTCTTCGTCTTCCCGAGCCGCACCGACACCTTCGGCAATGTCATCATCGAAGCGCTGGCCAGCGGCACGCCTGTTGCCGCTTATCCAGTCACGGGCCCGATCGACATCGTCGGCGACGGTGTCGGCGGCGTGGTTTCGGAGGACTTGCAGCAAGCCGCGCTCGCCGCGCTCAAGGTCGACCGTGCCGAAGCGCGCGAACGCGCCATGCGCTACACCTGGACGGCCTGTGCCGAGATGTTCCTGGACAATGTGAAGGCGGCGTACACCGCGTAGACGGCCAGGACACGTCGACAATTCAGGTCAGGCCGAGTCGAAAATGGTGAGTTCCGAGAACCGGAACAGAGCGCACATTTGGGTACGTGAGTACCGGAAGCGCAGGAAATCGCCATTTGCAGGCCGGCATCACCCTGAATTGCGGCGTGTCCTAAAACAGGCGGCCGCCGTCGGGAACCTTGCGCTCGATAGCGCCGAGCACGACGTCGCCTTCGGCATCCGGGAAGCCGAGCGTCAGCACTTCCGACATGAACGGCCCGATCTGGCGCGGCGGGAAATTGACCACGGCAAACACCTGCCGGCCCAGAAGCGTCTCCGGCGCATAATATTTGGTGATCTGCGCCGAGGATTTCTTGATGCCGATCCCGGCGCCGAAATCGATCTTCAGCTTGAACGCCGGTTTGCGCGCCTCGGGAAACGGCTCGACCTCGACGATCGTACCGGTGCGGATGTCCACCTTGTCGAAGTCGGCAAAGGTGATTTCGGGCTTGCGCTCGTGATGCGAACTCATGCGGCAGTCTCAGGCGTTTCCGTGCGTCTCGAACAGGACGCTGGCCAGCGCATCCTTGGCCGAGGTGCCCGACCAGACGACGAACTGGAATGCCTGGAAGTAGCATTCGCAGGCTTCGAGCGCCGAAGACAACAGCACCTCAACCTGCTGGCTGGTCGGCTCGACGCCGCCGGCGAGCAGCAGCGACTGGCGGAACATGATTGCGCCCTCCTGCTCCCACAGGTCGAAATGGCCGAACAGCATCTGCTCGTTGATCAGCGACAGCAGCCGCAGGATCTCCAGCGTACGGCTTTCCGGCACCTTGATGTCGAAGGCGCAGGCCAAGTGCAGGGCCTCGAAGTCTTCCATCCAGGAGAAGGAAATCTGGTAGTCGGTCCAGTTGCCGACGACAGAGATCGAGATTTCGTCGTCGCCGGCACGCTCGAATGACCAGTCGTTGTTGTGAGCCACCTGCTCGATAACATCCACCGGATGGATTTCGCGCGAGAACTCGAGTTCGAGAAGTTCCATAAATGCTTCCTGTCGTTCCGGGAGCGCCATCGCGCTCCGCGCAAAGGGCACACACGACGAACAAACTTATTCTTGAACTCGGACGACCAGCGCTGCCGGACTCAATACCCCCCAGCCGGACCGCGCCATCCGGTGCGTGACCCCACTAAGAATCATGCAACAAATTCAGTGTATTGATCAGGAGTCGCGTGAACAGCCCAATTTTTCGCACTGCCGCATTCGGGTGTGGAAACTGGCTGCGGCGCACATTCATCAAGCGCCGGTAAGCGATTCACGACAAAGCACTTTTTCGGATGGCGCTTTGTGGAAAAGTTAACGAATTATTTCTTTGTACGAGGCTTCGGCGACGCCGCCGGTGAGGCCTTGCCGGCATCTTCGCCGCCAAGGGCTGCGAGCTTCGACTCGAGTGCCTCGATGCGGACGGCCATCGCCTTGTTCTCGGCGCGCGCCTTGATCGCCATGTCGCGGACCGCTTCGAACTCCTCGCGCTGCACCAGCTCAAGCGTATTCATCGCCCGTTCGGCTTGCGAACGGAACGCGGTCTCGACCTCGCGCTTGACGCCCTGCGCGGCACCCGCGGCATCGGTCATCAGCTTGGCAAACTCATCCAGGATGCGGTTCGGTCCGGTCGTCATGGCAAACCCTCGCGTTGTCCATTCGACGTAGTAGGGCAAAGGCCCGAATGCAAGGGCGTGAAGTCCTTGCCGCTCTGTTTGCGCCATCGCGCCGCATTCCGGGCTTGCAGCAACCAATAACTATTATTAGATTGAAGACGCTGAATTCAGGAGCATCGCCATGGCCATCAGTGCCGATCTCGGTGCACACCTCGAAGAGGTCGTGAACCAACTCGTCAGTACCGGGCGCTACAACTCCAAGAGCGAGGTCCTGCGCGAAGGGATCCGCCTCGTTGAAGAACGCGAAAAGCGCCTTGCCGCACTGGATGCAGCGCTGGCCCAGGGGCTCAGCGACGCCGACGCTGGCCGTCTGGTGCCCGCCGAAGACGTATTCGCTCGCCTTAAATCCAAGCTCCGCGCCCAAGGCTGATGGTATCATGCAGGTCGTTTTCGCGCACGCAGCCGAAACCGACCTCGAAGCCATTGTCGATCACATCGCACAAGACAATCCATCCAGAGCGCTGAGCTTTGTTCTGGAACTGCGCGAAAGCTGCGTTGGACTTGCCGAACTGCCATTCGGCTATGCAGTCGCTAGAAGGCTTTCTGGCAGCGACATTCGGCGCCGCGTCCATGGCAACTACCTGATCTTCTACCGTGTGCAGGATGAGCGGATCGAGGTTCTGCGTATCCTCCACGGCGCGATGGACTACGAACGCCTGTTTGCCGCAGACGAATGACATCTCGGTGAGCGGCTGCCCCTTGCCTTGACCCTGCCAAAGCGCTGCCGCATGGTCTGCGCCACCGCTTCGACCGGAGATAGAATTGACTGAATATCTTGCCCTGCCTCTGGCAGCCCTGTCCTTTCCGAACATCGATCCGGTCATCGTCCAGATCGGGCCGCTCGCCATCCACTGGTATGGGCTGGGTTATGTCGTCGGCATCCTGTTTGCCTGGTGGTATGGCAAGCGGCTTGTGACCAACTCCCGCCTGTGGCCGAACGGCATCCTGCCGATGAAGCCAGAAGCCCTCGACGACTTCCTGGTCTGGGCTGCGGCCGGCGTCGTGCTTGGCGGCCGCATCGGCTACATCCTGTTTTACGACCTCGCCCGCTACATCTCCAATCCGCTCGACATACTCGCCGTCTGGCAAGGCGGCATGTCGTTCCATGGCGGCCTGCTCGGCGTGACGATCGCCATGTTCCTGTTCGCCCGCAAGCACGGCATCCTTGTCTGGTCGCTGATCGACGTGGTTGCCGCCGGCGTGCCGGTCGGCCTGGGGCTCGTTCGTGTCGCCAACTTCATCAATTCCGAGCTGTGGGGGCGGGTCACAGACGTGCCCTGGGCGGTCGAGTTTCCCACCGGGGGACCGTTCCTGCGCCATCCGAGCCAGATCTACGAAGCCCTGCTCGAAGGCCTGGTGCTGTTCCTCGTGCTGCGCTTCCTTACCCACTCCGGGCTGAAGCTCAAGACGCCGCGCTTCGTCGCCGGCGCCTTCGTCTGCGGTTACGGCCTGTCGCGCATCATCGTCGAGTTCTTCCGCGAACCCGACCAGCAGATCGGCTATCTCCTTGGCGGCTGGCTGACCATGGGCATGGTGCTGTCGGTGCCGATGGTGCTGATCGGGGTATGGGCGATGCTGTCGGCCAAACAGGTGACCCAAGCCGCAAAGCCGGCATGACCGCGCTCAAGAAGCGCATTTCAAACCTGATCGCCGCATCGGGGCCGATTGGTATCGCCGACTACATGGCGCTGTGCCTGTTCGATCCCGCGGACGGCTACTACACCACGCGTGAACCCTTCGGCGCGGTCGGTGACTTCACCACCGCGCCAGAGATCAGCCAGATGTTCGGCGAACTCGTCGCCGTCTGGCTCTACGCGGCCTGGCAGGCCGCCGGCAGCCCACGAGGTGCGCTGCTCGCCGAGATCGGCCCCGGTCGCGGCACGCTGATGAAGGACATGCTGCGGGTGCTGCAGAAGCTCGACCCGGCCTTCGCCGCCGATGTCGCCATGATCGAGACAAGCCCGCGGCTGCGTAAAGTCCAGAAGCAGACGCTGGCCGCCAGCGGCACGAACATCGCCTGGCACGAAAGCGTCGCCACCCTGCCCCAGGCTCCTTTGTTCATCGTAGGCAACGAGTTGTTCGACGCCATCCCGACGCGCCAGTTCGTCAAGATCGGCGCCGCCTGGCACGAGCGCGCCGTCGGCATCGGCGAGGACGGCGAACTGGCCTTCGTTGCCGGTCCGGCGACCATCGCGGCGACCTTGCTGCCGGCCGAGGCCGCGACGGCTCCCGAAGGCGCGATCTTCGAGTTTGCCCCGGCAAGGACCGCCACCATGGAAGCAATGGCCGAGCGCATCGAAGCCTCGGGCGGTGCCGGCCTGTTCTTCGACTACGGCCACATCGAGCCGGGCATCGGCGACACGCTGCAGGCCCTGCGCAAGCACAAGTATGACGACGTGCTCGCCCATCCCGGCGAAGCGGACCTGACCTCGCATGTCGATTTCGCCGCTCTTGCCACTGCCGCCCGCCTGCACGGTCTCGACGCGCATATGGCGGCGCAGGGTGAGTTCCTGCTGGCGCTTGGACTGATCGAGCGCGCCGGCAGGCTCGGCGCTTCGGCGGACGCGGCGACGCGCGAAAAGATCGGCAGCGAAGTCGAGCGCCTCGCCGGACCCGATGCCATGGGCACACTGTTCAAGGTGCTCGCGATTGCTTCCGCTGGCACAAAACTTCCCTTCCCCGCCGTCAGTTGACAGCACGCTTGCCGCTGCCCCACTGTCCGCGCTCGCAACAGCAAGGCGGAACGGCGACGCCGCGCCCGGCCTTGACGAAATCGCATGCGGGGATGACAAGGCGGCAATGCTGAACGACTCGAAACCGGACCCGATCCGGTCCAACTTGCTCGCCAGCGCGGAGGCCAAAGGCATCCGCCACGGTTATTTCACCCGCATCGGCGGGGTATCCGAAGGCATCTACCAAGGCCTCAACATCGGTGTCGGATCGGACGACGACCAGGTCCGCGTGGCCGAGAATCGCCGCCGCGTCGCCAGTTGGATGGGCGTTGCGGCAGACCATCTGCTCAGCCTTTACCAGGTCCATTCGCCCGATGTGATCGTCGCCACCGGCCCGTTTTCCGGCGACAGGCCCAAGGCCGACGCCATCGTCACCGACCGGCCCGGCATCGCCCTTGGCGCCTCGTCGGCAGATTGCGGACCGGTACTGTTCGCCGATCCTGAGGCGCGCGTCATCGGCGCTGCCCATGCCGGCTGGAAGGGCGCCTTGTCAGGCGTGCTCGAAAACACCGTCACCGCCATGGAGGGCCTCGGTGCCAGGCGCGAGCGCATCCTGGCCGTGCTCGGCCCGTCGATCAGTGCTGCCAACTACGAGGTTGGCCCGGAGTTCGTCGCCCGCTTCACCGAGGCTGACGGCGACAATGCGCGCTATTTCGCGCCGTCCGAAAACCCCGGCCATTCGACGTTCGACCTCAACCTCTACACCGTCGACAGGCTACGGCGCGCGGGCGTGACGGCCGAGGCGCTGAACCGCTGCACCTATGCGGAAGAAGACCTCTTCTATTCCTATCGGCGCACCACGCATCGCAAGGAAGCTGATTACGGGCGGCAGATTTCGGCAATTGCACTGGAGGACTGACAGCATGGCGCTGCATTTCGAACGAACCGAATTCGACGCCCGACGCGACCGGCTGATGATCGAGATGGCCGAAAAGAAGCTCGATGCGGTGCTGCTGTTCGCGCAGGAGAGCATGTACTGGCTGACCGGCTACGACACCTTCGGCTTCTGCTTCTTCCAGTCGCTGATCGTCAAGGCCGACGGTTCGATGACGCTGCTGACGCGTTCGGCCGACCTGCGCCAGGCCCGCCACACCTCGATCATCGAAAATATCGTCCTGTGGACCGACCGCGACAACGCCAACCCGACGCTCGACCTGCGCAACCTGCTCAACGACCTTGGCCTGCTCGGCATGCGCATCGGCGTCGAATACGACACGCATGGCCTCACCGCCTTCAACGGCCGCCGCCTCGACGAGCAGCTCCAGACCTTCGGACAGATCGTCGATGCCTCGGGCCTTGTCGGCCGGCTGCGCCTGTTCAAGAGCCCGGCCGAGATCGAAAAGGCCGAAAAGGCCGCCAGCCTCGGCGACGACGCGCTCGACGCGGCGCTACCGCTGATCAAGCAGGGCGGCGACGAGGCCAAGATCCTGGCCGCCATGCAGGGCGCTATCTTTTCCGGCGGCGGCGACTACCCGGCCAACGAATTCATCATCGGCTCCGGTGCCGATGCCCTGCTCTGCCGCTACAAGTCAGGACGCCGCAAGCTCAACAAGAACGACCAGTTGACGCTCGAATGGGCCGGCGTCTTCAACCATTACCATGCGCCGATGATGCGGACCGCCCTGACCGGCAAAGTCTCCAAGCGGCACCAGGAGCTCTACGACGCCTCCCTCGACGCCTTGCTCAGCGTGGAAAAGGCGATGACGCCGGGCAACACGTTCGGCGACGTCTTCGACGCCCACGCCCGCACACTGGAGGCGCATGGGCTGACCAAGCACCGGCTCAACGCCTGCGGCTATTCGGTCGGCGCGCGATTCACGCCGTCCTGGATGGACATGCCGATGTTCTACCAGGGCAATCCCGAGCCGATCGCGCCCAACATGACCTTGTTCGCCCACATGATCATCATGGATTCGGAAACCGAAACCGCGATGACCCTGGGACGCACCTACTTGACCACCGATTCTTTGCCCAAGCCACTTTCCCGCCATGATCTCGACTTGATCGTGCGGTGACTGCGATGGGCGCTGGGGGGCGTTTGCCATGGAGTACAGGCAGATGAAACGTTGGTTTGTGGCCGCGGCAAGCTTGGCCGCGCTCGTCGCACTTTCGGCCTGCAACAGCTCCAAGGACGTGCTCGAGCCCTCGGCCATCGCCCCGACGGACCAGTCGAACGAGCTGGCCAATGCGGAAGGCACGGACGTCGGCGCGCCAACAATCGCCCCCGCTGCCACAGCGCCTGCGCCACTGTCGCCCCAGGCTGCCGCAATCGTCGCAAAGACGCGCGTCCAGTTCGCCCCCATTGTCGGCACCCCGGTCGAGGCGGCAACCCCGCTCACCCAGCGGCTCGGCATCCGCGCCCGCGAACGCGGCATTACGCTGGCCGGAAGCACCGACACCACGCCGCCCGGCATCATCATGCGCGGCTATTTCTCCGCCATGACCGAAGGCAAGGATACGACTGTCGTCTATGTCTGGGACGTCTACGACCCGGCAGGCACCCGGCTCCACCGCATCAACGGCCAGCAGACTGCGCCTTCCATCGGCAGCGGCGACGGCTGGCCGGTCGTGGCGCCCGCAACCATGCAGTCGATAGCCGACAGCACCATCGACCAGCTCACCGACTGGCTGGCGGCAAAACCGGGCTGAGCCGCGACATTCCGTTCCAAGATGTCGCTTTTTTGGGATTCAACGGCGAGTCCGCTTGCAATACGGCTCAAGGCCGCTAAAAGCCCGCTCATATTCACTTCCAGGATCGGCGTATGAAACTCTTCGCGGGCAATTCCAACCGGGTGCTAGCAGAAGCTGTCGCTCGCTATCTCAACATTCCCCTGGGCAAGGCCAGCGTCAGGCGCTTCGCCGACCAGGAGATCTTTGTCGAGATTCAAGAGAACGTGCGCGGCGAGGATGTCTTCATCCTCCAGTCGACCTCGTTTCCGACCAACGATCACCTGATGGAACTGCTCATCATGATCGACGCCTTCATGCGCTCGTCGGCACGGCGCATCACGGCGGTCATCCCCTATTTCGGCTACGCCCGGCAGGATCGCCGTGCTTCGGGCCGCACGCCTATCTCGGCCAAGCTGGTCGCCAACATGATCGCCCGCGCCGGCGCCAACCGCGTGCTGACGCTCGACCTGCATGCCGGCCAGATCCAGGGCTTCTTCGACATCCCGACCGACAACCTGTTCTCGGTTCCGGTCATGGCCCGCGACGTCAAGGCCAAGTACAAGCAACTTGGCAACGTCATGGTGGTCTCGCCCGACGTCGGCGGCGTGGTTCGCGCCCGTGCGCTGGCCAAGCGCATCGACGCCCAGCTCGCCATCGTCGACAAGCGCCGCGAGCGCCCCGGTGAATCCGAGGTAATGAACGTCATCGGCGAAGTCCACGGCAAAGACTGCCTGCTGATCGACGACATCGTCGATTCCGGCGGCACGCTGTGCAACGCAGCCGATGCACTGCTGGCCAAAGGCGCCACCAGCGTTACGGCCTACATCACCCACGGCGTGCTTTCAGGCGGTGCTGCTGCCCGCATCGCCGGCTCGCAGTTGCAGGAACTGGTCATCACCGACTCGATCCAGCCGACCCAGTCGGTGATGGACGCCCACAACATTCGCGTCGTCTCGATCGGCGATCTGATCGGCGAAGCGATCTCGCGCACGGCAACCGAGGAATCGGTATCCAGCCTGTTCGACTGAGCCTTCTGCCCCGTGCAGACCACTTCAAAGCCCCGCCCGGCAATCCCAGGCGGGGCTTTTTCGTGCGCGCAATGTCGCCGGCGCTGTTTCAGGTCAGCTGCCAGGCCATGCCGGCAAGCGCCGAGACGGCCAGCACGGCGATCATGTTGGCGTGGAAGCGGATCAGCGCCACGCCCGCAACGATGGCGATGACCGCAGCAAGCCAGTCGAAACTGCCGAAATCCAGCACCGGCAGCGAGAATGGCCCAACCACCGTCTCCCCGACATTGCCGAACAGCACGTGAAGCGCGAACCACACCGCAAGGTTGGCGATGATGCCGACGACGGCAGCGGTTACTGCGGATAGCGCGCTGGCCAGCCAGCGCACGTTGCGCACCGTTTCGACATAGGGCGCACCGACGAAGATCCACAGGAAGCAGGGCACGAAGGTGAACCACAGCGTCACCGCCGCGCCTGCGATTCCTCCGGCCAGCGGGGCGAGGCTGGACAATCGCGCCCCGCCGAGAAACCCGACGAAGACCAGCACCAGGATCAGCGGCCCCGGCGTCGTTTCGGCGAGGCCGAGGCCGGTCAGCATCTCGTCCGGCTTGAGCCAGCCATGCACCTCGACAGCCTGCTGGGCGACATAGGCCAGCACCGCATAGGCGCCGCCGAAGGTCACCGCCGCCATCTTGGAAAAGAACGTCGCTTCGGCGGTGAAGACGTGGCCGTGTCCGAGAAGTTGCCACATCAGGACCAGCGGCACGAACCAGATGGCGAGCCATATCGACAACGTGGTGATGAAGCGCCGCGCACTCGGCTTCGTCCATTCGGGCATGGCATAGGCGACGTCATCCTCGTCGGCGGCCTTGGCGCCGGCATTGCCGGCAAAGCCCGTCAGATGCAGCAGTGTCCCTATCGCGGCCGCAGCAAGCACGATCAGCGGGAACGGCAGCTTGAGGAAGGCAATGGCAACGAATGCTGCGATGGCTAGGATGACCATGCTGCCGTTCTTCAGCGCCCGCTTCGACACCTTGATCAGCGCTTCGAGCACGACGGCAAGCACCGCCGCCTTGAGCCCGAACAGCAGCCCTTGCACCAGCGTGACGTGACCGACGGTCAGATAGATCGCCGACAGTGCGGTGATGACCAGCGCCCCCGGCAACACGAACAGCAGCCCGGCTACCAGCCCGCCTTTGACGCCGTGCATGAGCCAGCCGGCATAGGTCGCAAGCTGCATCGCCTCAGGCCCGGGCAAGAGCATGCAGTAGTTGAGCGCATGCAGGAAGCGCGGCTCGTCGAGCCAGCGCTTCTCGTCGACGAGGATCTTGTGCATCAGCGCGATCTGGCCGGCCGGCCCGCCGAAGGACAACAGGCCGATCCTGGCGAAGGTCCGCGTCGCCTCCGCGAATGAAGGAGGCGCGGCCCGCAGAGGCGTCGTGTCCATGTCAGATCGCCTTTGCCGGCCAGTTGTGGGTTTCACCAGTTGCATAACGGCACCAGCCATAGAGCGCATCGTAAATCGCCATGCCCTTCTCAAGCTGGGCGAGGTCGTCCTCTTCGAGTGCCGACAGGCCGAGCGATATCGCAAGCAGTCCTGCCGCCTGCGGCTCGAGATCAAGCCGGGCCGTGTCGGCGCCGCGCACGATGCGGGCGAGGTGCAGAAGTGCGGGATCGGTCAGGCCGAACTCCGAGATCAGGGTATCGAAGGTGCACTCGTCGCCGCGATGCGAATAGTGCACGTCCTTGATGTCATAGGGGATCGCACCCGTTTCGTCGGCGACGTCCTTGACCCATTCGGCCGAGACGAAATGGAAAACCGCCAGCGGATCGATGAAGCGCCGGATCAGCCAGGGACAGGCGATGCGGTCGATCTTGGGGCGCGCGCGCGTCACCCATTCGCTTGGTCGCGGCAGCCCCGGCTCCAGACCAGGCGCCTCGCGTGCCACGACAGGACCGCCGGCAGCCAGCCAGGCATCCATTCCGCCTTCAAGCATCGATGTGTCAGCGCCAGCGGCCAGCAGCTTGGCGAGCGCTATCTCGCTGACATTGTGGCCGTGCGCGCAATAGACGGCGATCCGGCGCCCTGCAGGCAGTTGCGGCAGCCAGTCGTCGACCCTCATGTGGTCGCGCCATAGCGCGCCGGCGATCCGTGTCGGAGCAGCAGCAAAGACCGTCTCCCTGCGCACGTCGACGACCGTCGGGCACCGGTCAGTGCCGACGAGGCGGATCAATTCTTGCGATGAGATCATTCTGGGCATGGCAATTCCTCCGCACAAATGGGCGAAGGCGGAACTTGGGCCACCTGGCCTCACGGGGAGTCCACCATGCCCCCGATACGTGAATTCTATTTGAAAGCGGCGCCAGCTGCAATCATCTCAACACGCCATCCAGGGCGGGCAGGCCGACGATCGCAGCCGTCGCGATCAGCCCGTAGCAGATGCGGCGGAACGTGGCCTCATTGGCGCGGCTGAACAGGCGCGAGCCGATATACAGTCCCAGCGCGAAAGTCGGCCCGATCGTCAGCGACAGCCCCACCGTCTCCAGGGTCAGGAGCCCGGCGATAAGATAACTCACGATCGACAGCACGCTCGAAATCGCGAAATAGAGCACGATGTTGGCACGCACCGTCTGCGGCAGGAAGGCGCCGCCGAGCCAGTATGCAACGACCGGCGGCCCGCCGACCTGTGCCGCACCGGAAAACAGCCCCGAGGTCATGCCGACGGCGGCAGTCATGGTGGCGTGGGGACGGCCGTGGTAGCGCCATCCCGACATCAGCAGCGCGAGCAGCGCAACCACGATGGCGACGATGGCCCAGCGGATCACCACGCCGTCGAGCTGGGTGAGCAGGTAGGTGCCAGTGGGCACGCCAACCGCCGCCCCGAGCGCCATGACGCCGACATTGGCGCGGTCGGCGTTGCGCCAGGCATTGGGGATGAGGCCCGGGGTCAGCACGAGGTCGACGATCAGCAGCAACGGCACGGCGAGCTTCGCACCGACCAGCGAGCTTGCCACCGGCACGAAGATCAGGGCACCGCCGAAACCCGAGAAGCCGCGCGCGCAGCCGGCGACGAAGGCGACGACGACGAGGACCAGGATTGTGCCCACCGGGAGATCGAGCAGGAGAAATTCTTGCATGGCTGATTGCGACCGTGAACGATTCGAACGGGCGTGATACAGGCACTGCGGTGTTTTCGCGAGCAGCCACGGCGGCACCACGACCGAGCCAGCGCCCGGGAGCCCCGGCGGTTGCACTTTTGGCCACCTTCGGATATAGAGCCGCCACCCGCGTAGACACCCTTGGAGGCAACGCGGCGGAAGGCCGCCTCACCCGGCGGCTTTCGACGTTTACGGATCAGGCTTCATGCCAGCCGTAGGCGCTCCATACAACCGAAAGGAAATGCCATGAGCGAAACATACGAGCTCAAGGCCGAAGCACGCGAACTGGTCGGTAAGGGGTCCGCCCGTGAAGTTCGTCGCAACGGTAAAGTGCCTGCAGTTATTTACGGCGACAAGCAGCCTCCCCTGGCCATCGCCCTGTCCTACAAGGACGTCTTCTACAAGATCCATGGCGGCGGCTTCCTGACCACCGTGGCAACGATCGACGTCGACGGCAAGAAGATCAAGGTCCTGCCCAAGGACTTCCAGCTCGATCCGGTTCGTGACTTCCCGATGCATGTCGACTTCCTGCGCGTTGGCGCAAACACCGAAGTCAACGTCCAGGTTCCGGTTCACTTCATCAATGAAGAGAAGTCGCCCGGCATCAAGCGCGGCGGCACGCTGAACATCGTCCGTCACGAGGTCGAGCTCCACTGCCCGGCCAACGCGATCCCCGAGTCCATCACCGTCGACCTCGACGGCACCGACATCGGCGACTCGATCCACATCTCGGCCGTCAAGCTGCCCAAGGGCGTGAAGCCCGTCATCTCCGACCGCGACTTCACCATCGCCACGATCGCCGGCACCTCGGCATCGAAGTCGGAAGAAGCCACGACCGAGGCTGCTGCCGAGGCAGAATAGCCTTTGCCTCCGGAGGACCCGAACATGCTGCTCTTTGCAGGTCTCGGCAATCCGGGTGCGCAATACCAGAACAACCGGCACAATGTCGGCTTCATGGCGGCGGACGCAATTGCCCGCCGCCATTCGTTTTCGCCCTGGACGAAGAAGTTCAAGGGACTGATCGCCGAAGGCAACATCGCCGGCGAAAAGATCATCCTGATCAAGCCGCAGACCTTCATGAACCTGTCCGGCCAGTCGGTCGGCGAGGCCCTGCGCTTCTACAAGCTCGAGCCTTCGGCGCTGACCGTCTTCTACGATGAGCTCGACCTCGTCTCCGGCAAGGTGCGCGTCAAGGTTGGGGGCGGCGCCGGCGGCCACAATGGCATCCGCTCGATCGACCAGCATATCAGCAAGGATTATCGCCGCGTCCGCATCGGCATCGGTCATCCCGGCGTCAAGGAGATGGTGCACGGCCATGTCCTTGGCGACTTCGCCAAGGCCGACAAGGAATGGCTGGAAGTGCTGCTCGACCTCGTGGCCGACAGCACCGACCTGCTGGCAAAGGGCGACGACAACGGCTTCATGAACAAGGTCACTGTCGGGCTGCGCGACAAGCTTCAGCCGACCGGTACTGATGACACCCCGCCGCCGAAAGCCCCCAAGCCGCAGGCGCCCAAGGCCCAGAGCCATATCCGCCAGGCCCGCCCGAACCAGCCTGCCATCAAGGTTCCCGAGACCGGGCCGATGGCCGCAATGCTGAAGAAGCTGCTCGGCAAGGACTGAGGGGCCTGCGAAGACATTCGCCTCCGTTCATGCGATAAGGGCGCGCAATGCCCTTTGATCCGATGCAACCGTCAGGCGAGGTGTCATCGTGCAAGCCCGAACTGCGTCCTGCTCCTGCGGGCAGCTGAGCATTGAGGTCGACGGCGCACCGCTCGGCGTCGGCATCTGCCATTGCCTCGCCTGCCAGCGCCGCACCGGCAGTGTCTTTGCCGCCCTGGCCGCCTTCGCTCCGCCCTACAAGGTAACGGGCACGGCAACCGAATACCTGCGCCTCGGCGACAGAGGCTCGCGCTACACCTTCAGGTTTTGTCCGGTCTGCGGCACGAACCTGTTCCACACCGAAGCCGGCGCCGAGAGTGCGTTTGTGGCAGTGGCAGTCGGCGCATTCGCCGATCCGCATTTTCCGCCTCCCGAGGATTCCGTCTACGACTGCCGCCGTCATCCATGGGTTGTCCTGCCTCCGGGAACCAAGGCCTACGACAAGGATCCGGACTGACCCAATGCCCCGTGCGCTCGCTGAGGGCTCCTGACATAACTCCGACAGATCCCATGGTAGGAAACACTCTTTGGCAACAAGGAACGGTTCCGATGGTCTCTTCGGGCATTGACGACGTCATCTACATGTTCGCGATGTCGCTTGACGGCTTCATTGCCCGCGAGGACGGTACGTTTGACTGGCTCGACAACTTTCCACCTGATGACGATTACGACTTTTCCGGCTTCATGGCGTCACTGAGCGGCATCGTCATGGGCCGCGCCACCTATGATGTCGTCCGCCTCGAACCGGAATGGGCCTACGCCCAATACCCTTGCCTGGTTGCCACCTCGCGCCCGCTCGACAACCTACCCGAAAACGCCGAAGCAATGGCCGGCACGCCAGCCGAAATGCTTGCCAATCTTCGCGCGCGCGGCGCCAAAGGCCGAATCTGGCTTCTCGGCGGCGGCGACTTGGCCCGTCAGTTCATGGACGCCGGCCTGCTCGACATGATCGAGATCGGCACCATCCCCATAATCCTCGGCTCGGGCATCCGGGCTTTCGGCGGCAAACAGGCCGATCGCTGGCTCGATCTCGCCTTTGCCAAGCCCTTGGCCAATGGCGCGGTGCATACGCAATACCGCGTGCGACGCTGAAAGACTTGACGATCTTAGGCCCTATCGCCCATAGCCCTGAGCAAATTCCGATTTCCCGATAGGACCAAAAGACCATGGGTTTCAAATGCGGCATCGTCGGCCTGCCCAACGTTGGCAAATCGACGCTTTTCAACGCGCTGACGCGCACGGCTGCCGCGCAGGCGGCGAACTATCCGTTCTGCACCATTGAGCCTAACACCGGCGAGGTCGCGGTTCCCGATCCGCGCCTCAAGCAGCTCGCTTCGATCGCCAAGTCGAAGGAGATCATCCCGACCCGCATTTCCTTCGTCGACATCGCCGGCCTCGTGCGCGGCGCCTCGAAGGGTGAAGGCCTCGGCAACCAGTTCCTCGCCAACATCCGCGAGGTCGACGCCATCGTGCACGTGCTGCGCTGTTTCGAGGACGACGACATCACCCATGTCGAAGGCCGCATCGATCCCGTCGCCGACGCCGAGACCGTCGAGACCGAGCTGATGCTCGCCGACCTCGAAAGCCTCGAGCGCCGCATCGTGCAGTTCCGCAAGCGCGCCGCCAGCAAGGACAAGGAAGCGACCACCGTCCTGCCGATGATGGAGCAGTCCCTGACGCTGCTGCAGGACGGCAAGCCGGTGCGGCTGCTGCTCAAGGGCATCGCTGCCGAGGACCTCGAAATCCTGCAGGGGCTCAACCTTCTGACCTCGCATCCGGTGCTCTATGTCTGCAACGTCGCCGAAAGCGACGCTGCCACCGGCAACGAGCACACCCAGGCTGTCGAGAAAATGGCTACGGCGCAGGGCGCCGGCGTCGTTGTCATCTCCGCCGCCATCGAGGCCGAAGTGGCGCAACTGCCCGACGAGGAGGCGCAGGAATTCCTAGCCGATCTCGGCCTCGAGGAGCCCGGCCTGGATAAGCTCATCCGCGCCGGCTACGAGCTCCTGCACCTGATCACCTACTTCACCGTCGGCCCCAAGGAGACGCGCGCCTGGACCGTGCACAAGGGCGCCAAGGCGCCGCAGGCGGCCGGCGTCATTCACACCGACTTCGAGCGCGGCTTCATCCGCGCCCAGACCATTGCCTTTAACGACTTCGTCACGCTCGGCGGCGAAGTTCCCGCCAAGGAAGCCGGCAAGGCGCGCGACGAGGGCAAGGAATACGTCGTCCAGGACGGCGACGTGATGCTGTTCAAGTTCAACACCTAGCCCCTGGCCGTCGCATCCGCATACGAAAAGCCCCGCATCGCGGGGCTTTTCCTTTTGGCGCGGTGCGATGAGACAGTCAGTCGCCCGCCTTTTGCATACGCGCTTTCGACCAACTCCTCATCCCGCAGCGTTAACCTTTTGCTAACCAACCTTGGCTACGGTCGCCGGGAGATTTGCAGATCGTCTCCACCTTTGACCACGGATGTACTGGCATCGGATGTCGAGACGCTAGAGAAAGGTCGGGGTAACCCCGGCCTTTTTTGCTTTTACGCAGTTCGACTTTGCAGGACACGCGAGAAGACTGAGATCTATCAGCACCTCCATGTCAGCTGCGGAGCCTACTTCATGTCCGCCAGGGAGCAGATGACCCAGCATTCAACTGTCGAGATCGATCTTCCCTCTACGTTGCGTGAAGCGCTCGCCGGTTACGACTGGCAGCAGCAGACGATCGGCGCCTCAGGTGCCAGCGTCTTCAGGCTTGAGGCATCGGGCAAGTCTACCTTGTTCCTCAAGACCGAAGAAACAGGCGACTTTGCCGAGCTGTCCGACGAGGTGGCCCGGCTGCGCTGGCTGGGTGGGCAGGGCGTACCCTGCCCCGAAGTCATCGTCTTCGAGACCCATGCCGGGCTTCACTGGCTGCTGATGACGGCGCTGCCGGGCGGCGACCTCGTCACGCAGCAGGTTCCTGCTGCCGAGGCGATTGCCATCATAGCCGACGCGTTGCGCCGGCTGCATGCGCTCGACATCGCCTCATGCCCCTTCGACCACCGTCTTTCCAGACGCATCCCTCTCGCCAGGGCACGCATGGAGACGGGCGTGGTCGATGTCGAGGACTTCGACGACGAGTGGCTCGGCCAATCGGCCGAGACCGTGTTCGAGCAAGTGCTCGCGCGGCGGCCTGCCAGCGAGGAACTGGTCGTGACGCATGGTGACGCCTCGATGCCGAACTTCATCGCCGAGGGCGGCCGCTTCACGGGCTTCATCGACTGCAGCCGCCTCGGTGTCGCCGACCGCTACCAGGATCTCGGCATCCTGTGCTGGAGCATCCATCTCAATCTCGGCCCGGAATGGGTTGCGCCATTCCTCGAGCTCTACGGCCTGCCCGATGCCGATCCGGCGAGGCTCTCGTACTACCAGTTGCTCGACGAGTTCTTCTGAACGGTTGCGCGCCGGCACGAGTCGACAAAAAAGCCCCGCTCAAGGCGGGGCTTCTTTTCATCCTGCAGATTTCCATCAAAACTGATAGTTCACGCCGAACTTGACGGCGTGGAGCTTGTCCCTGAACTTGAAGGGGCTGTCTGGATCTTCAAGATTGTTGTACGTGCTACTGCCAAAATCAGCGTAGAGGTACTCGGCCTTGACGGTCCACTTTTCGGACAGCGCATGCTCAACGCCGGCACCGATCGTCCAGCCAAGCCGCGTCTTGTTGCCAAAGCCGGCCTCGTTGCCGTCAAAGCCCCAATAGCCGTCGTCATTCTCCTCGCCGACGCCATCGAACTCGCCACCGGCGCTCTTGATGCGAGCAAAGGCCAGGCCGCCCTTGCCATAAAAGAGGGTACGATCGGCAGCATAGCCCAACCGACCTGTGGCGGTCCCATAAAATCCGTATTGCGCAAACAGGCCGTCTTCGTTGTCATTAGGGTCAATGTGGGTCTTCTTGATTGAGGCCCAGCCCAGCTCCAGTTCAGGGCCAAAGACCCATGAACCATGCTGAAAATTGTAACCTGCCGTCACACCGCCGACAAAACCGTCGTCTGACAGGCTCATCGTCGCCCCGGGAGTCGCACCACCGTACTCTTCGCCCTCAATGTCGGTGGCAGTCGTCTTGCCGCGCGCCCAGCCGCCAAACGCGCCGACGTAGCCGCCGGACCAATCATAGAACGATGCCACAGGTGCTTCCGGCACGGAGTCACCAACGACGTTATCGGCAGCGATAGCGCCACTTGCCGCTGCAAAGAATGCAGCGGAAAATACCATAATCTTTCTCATGCTAAGTCCCCACACTAAGAATCGCCTCGTAGCACAACCATCTCCGCTATGAAAACTTAAAACAACTTACAACGCATTATCTCTCACCGAATATCCTATACGAACACTATATATCTACTTCAAGACGACATGCGCCCCGTGGCGCTGGCCGCACCTAGACCCGCTACATCCCGCCACCTTGCCGATTTGCAACTTGACGTCGCAGCCACCCGGGTCTATCGCGCCTAGGCGCTGGCCCAGTCCTTCGTGACCCCGCCGGCGCAATCCAGCAACCCGGCCCGCGATCGGGCACGATATCAGCTCCAGTATGGGAGACCGGCGATGATCAAGGCATTCGTCGTGGAAAACGATCGTCTGCGCCTTGCAGACAGCATTGCGGCCGAAAAGGACAAGATCGTCTGGGCCGACCTGCTCAATCCGACGAGGGAAGAAGAGGCCGAGGTCGAGCAGTGGCTCGGCGTCGGGGTTCCGACACGCGAGGAGATGGAGGAGATCGAGATCTCGTCCCGCCTCTATGTCGAGGACGGCGCCTACTTCATGACCGCCACCTTGCCCTCGCAGGCCGACAGCGACTTTCCCGTGATGTCGCCGGTCACCTTCGTGCTGCGCCGCAACCTGCTGGTCACCATCCGCTACCACGAGCCCAAGGCGTTCCTGTCCTTTCCGCTGCGGGCCGAGAAGGCGGCGATCGGCTGCACCACGGGCGAGACGATCCTCGTCGGCCTGCTGGAGGCGATCGTCGACCGGCTCGCCGACGTACTGGAGCGCGTTTCGCGCGAGGTCGAGCTGTTGTCGAAGGACATCTTCAACCCGACGGCGACCAAGGCCTCGAAGCGCGACCGCGACTTCCAGGTGATCCTCAAGGGCATCGGCCGCAAGGAGTCGCTGACGTCCAACATGCGCGACAGCCTGACCTCGCTGCAGCGCCTGGCGGGCTTCCTCGCCAGCGCCACCGGGCAGGCCAAGAACGGCAAGGACGCCAAGGCGCGGGTGAAGACGCTGTCGCGCGACGTGGCGTCGCTGACCGACCACGCCTCGTTCCTGTCGCAGAAGATCACCTTCCTGCTCGACGCCACCTTGGGCATGATCAACATCGAGCAGAACGGCATCATCAAGATCGTCTCGGTGGCGGCGGTGGTGTTCCTGCCGCCGACGCTGGTCGCCTCGATCTACGGCATGAACTTCGACTTGATGCCCGAGCTCAAATGGGCGCTCGGCTACCCGTTTGCGCTTGGGCTGATGGTCGTCTCCGCCATCCTGCCGTTCTGGTGGTTCCGCCGCCGCGGCTGGCTCTGAGCCAACGAGTTGCCCCAAGCCGGCCTTGCGCGACCCGCAGGGCCGGTCCAAGGTTATCGTACAAGCTTGAACAGGATTGCCGATGAGCAGCAACAAGACATGGGCGTATGAGGACCTCGCCGAAGGCGTCGTCATCGACCTCGGCAGCAAGGCCGTCCTCGCCCGGGAGATCATCGAATTCGCCTCGGAGTTCGACGCCCAGCCCTTCCACCTTGACGAGGAGGCCGGCAAGGCGAGCATTCTCGGCGGACTGTCGGCGTCGGGCTGGCACACCTGCTCGATGTTCATGCGCATGCTGTGCGACGCACTGCTGCTCGACTCGACCTCGCAAGGCGCGCCGGGCATCGACTATGCCAAGTGGAAGAAGCCGGTACTGGCCGGCGACACGCTGGGCGGCAAGCTGACCATCCTGTCCAGCCGCCTGTCGCGTTCCAAGCCGGGGCTTGGCTTCGTCAGCTGGCGTGCGGAACTGGTCAACCAGAAGGGCGAGCCGGTCTTCGAACTGGTCAATACCTGCATGTTCCTGACCCGCGAGGCCGCGCAATGACCCTCGACGACTATCTCGGCATCGGTGTCACCATCACGCTCGGCAGCCATCACTTCAGCGCCGAGGCGATCAAGGACTTTGCCCGCAAATACGATCCGCAGCCGTTTCATACCGACGAGGAAACGGCCAAGAAGAGCGTCTTCGGCGGCCTCTGCGCCTCGGGCTGGCACACCACGGCGGTGTGGATGAAGCTCAACCTGGCGCATCGCGGCCGCCCCTGGGACGGCCCCGGACCGAAGCCCGAATTCGGCCCCTCGCCCGGCTTCAAGAACCTGAAATGGCTGAAGCCGGTGTTTGCCGGCGAAACGGTGACCTACACGCGGCGCGGCATCGACCACCGCCCGCTCGCCTCGCGCCCCGGCTGGCGCATGATGACGCTGCATTCCGAAGGCTTCGACTCGACCGGCGACAAGGTCGTCGAGTTCGACAGCGCCGTGCTGGTGAAGGTGGGATAGCGGGGTCTTCCCCTTCTCCCCTCGTGGGAGAAGGTGGCCGAGCGAAGCGAGGTCGGATGAGGGGGGCTGGACGGAGTGCGGCTTCACCTGAACCCGCTCATTCCTTCCAGCACCCCTCATCCGTCTTGGCGCTGCACGCCAATCCACCTTCTCCCACGAGGGGAGAAGGTGAGTCCGCGCTTCATCCAGAGCGGAGACCTACGGCCGGATGTTCTGGTTGACCCGGAAGAGGTTTGCCGGGTCGTATTGGCGCTTGACCGCGACCAGCCGCTCGTAATTGGGGCCATAGGCGGCACGTACGCGCGCCTCGCCCTCATCGTCCATCATGAAGTTGATGTAGGCGCCGCCATGCGCATTGTGCTTGTGCACCGCCGCCCAGTAGGCGCTTGCCCAGCGCCTGAGCTCCGGCGCCTTGGCCGGGTCGGGATCGATGCCGGCGATGACCATGGACCAGCGCGCGCGCCGGGCGCCCCAGGCAGTGGCCTCGGGAGCCACGTCGTGGACCGCTCCGTCGATGGGATAGAGATGCATCAGCGACAGCTCGCTCGGGGTCTTCGAGCCGTGCTCGACATGGGCGGCGATGGCCGCATCGGACAACTCGTCGACATAGTCGCCCTTCCAGTACCACTGCAGCCCCTTCGGCAGCAGCGGATCGAACAGGCCTTGCAGATCGGCGAACGGTAACTGCATCATGCCGTCCATCAGCGGCTTGGGAAGCGCATCCCGCGCGGGCTGCATCGCCCGCATGCCGTCTTTCTCGGTGCCGTTGTAGCAGCTGATCAGCGCACAGATGCGCTTGCCCCAGATTTCGCGCGGGAACGGATCGCAGGATGGCACCGTCTTGATGCCGAAGAACATGCCGAGCTCGCGCGGCGCCGTCGGCAGGAAGCCACGGTACCAGCGCATGATCTCTGCGGCATGCGCGATGTCGTAGAAGATCGGCCCGGCATAAACATCCTTCGCCGGATGCGCCCGGAAGGTGAAGCGCGTCACCACGCCGAAATTGCCGCCGCCGCCGCGCAACGCCCAGAACAGCTCCGGGTGTACGTCCGCGCTTGCCGTGACAATGCGGCCATCGGCCAGCACGACCTCGGCTGCGAGCAAATTGTCGATGGTCAGGCCATGCTTGCGCGTGAGATAGCCGGTGCCGCCGCCCAGCGTCAGCCCGGCAATGCCGGTGGTGGAGACGATGCCGGCCGGCACCGCCAGCCCATGAACGCTGGTAGCCCGGTCGACCTCGCTTTGGGTGCAGCCGGCCTCGACACGGACCGTGCGCGTGGCGGGATCGATGTCGACCCGCTTCATCGGCGACATGTCGATGACCATGCCGCCGTCGCAGCTGCCGAAGCCCGGTCCGTTGTGACCGCCGCCGCGAATGGCAACAAGCAGTTGCTTGTCGCGGGCATGATTGACGGCCGCGACCACGTCAGCGACCTCGGTGCAAGGAACGATCCAGCGCGGCCGCTTGTCGATCATGGCGTTGTAAAGCGCGCGCGACGCCTCATAGTCCGGATGGTCCTGGCCGATGAGGCTCGCGCGGAGCCGTGCGGGAAAATCTTGCGAAGCAGTTGACTTCAGCATTTTGGAACACTCGTGTTTCGGAGCAAGACGCGTCGGCACCTCGGCCAGGAAGTCTTGGATCCTGGCAGCGGGGATGTGCGTATCGCCGGTTGAACCTGCCGCACGCGCGGCACGTCCTGTCCTACGCCGCCGTCATTTCAGGCGTTTTTCTGCAAGAGCTCGGGAGTGTTTCGTTTGTTTCAGCGGCACGTCCGCATGGCGGCGGCCGTCGGGCCGAGGAATCGCGCTGGCATGAATTCGAACGGCAACGGCGCCGTTGCCGGGTCCGCGGCTGGAGATCGCCGAACAAGCGACCTCAGGGCCGCGCTACAGCGCCCCGGCAAGTCGCGCGAAAAATGATGGGAAAAGCGCCAAGCGTGGAGAACGTATCCACGCTGCGAGACCCGTAGGTCCCTCAGTGCCCGTCGAAGGAGACCAGCGTGCGCACGTCAACGCCGAGCGCTTCGAGTTTCTTGCGGCCGCCGAGTTCGGGCAGGTCGACGATGAAACAGGCGGCGACGATATCGGCGCCGATCTGGCGCAGCAGCTTGACCGCGGCTTCCGCAGTGCCGCCGGTGGCGATCAGGTCGTCGACAAGGATGACCTTCTCGCCCGTCTTGACCGCATCCTTGTGCATCTCCATCTCGTCGAGCCCGTATTCGAGGCTGTAGGCGATGCGCACGGTCTCGTGGGGCAGCTTGCCCTTCTTGCGGATCGGCACGAAGCCGGCCGACATCTGGTGCGCTATGGCGCCACCCAGGATGAAGCCCCGCGCCTCGATACCGGCCACCTGGTCGATCTTGGCGCCGGCATAGGGATGGACCAGTTCGTCGATGGTGCGCCGGAAAGCGCGCGCATTGCCGAGCAGCGTGGTGATGTCGCGGAACATCACGCCGGGGCGCGGGTAGTCCGGAATGGTCCTGATGGCGCCGAGCAGCGTCTGTTCAAGCGAGGTATTCATCGGTGGGGGCTCCGTTACCCGACAGTTTTGACGGCTCAGGCGGCAAAAGAAAAGGGCGCCTTGCGAGCGCCCTTCGATTTCATGTCGGCCAGCCCGGATCAGTGGGCGTTGGCCCAGACCTTGCGCTTGGTGGCGTAGATCAGGCCGGCAAACAGCACCAAGAAGATCATGACGGCAAAGCCGGTCTGCTTGCGCGCCTCAAGGTGCGGCTCGGCAGCCCACATCAGGAACGCCGAGATGTCCCTGGAGTACTGTTCGACCGTCTCGGGCGAACCGTCCTCGTAGGTCACCTGGCCGTCGGAAAGCGGCTTGGCCATGGCCAGCGACTTGCCGGCGATGAAGAACGGGTTGTAGTGCGTGCCCTCGGGAACTTCCATGCCGGCCGGCGGCTGTTCGTCGTAGCCGGTCAGAAGCGCGTGGATATAGTCCGGGCCGTTCGACGCGTACATGGTGAATATGTCGAACACGAAGGTCGGGAAACCACGCTCGACGCCGCGCGCCTTGGCGATCAGCGAGAAGTCGGGCGGGGCAGCGCCGTTATTGGCCGCGGCAGCCGCGATCGCGTTCGGGAAGGGCGACGGGAAATGATCGCCAGGCAGAGCCTTGCGGGTGAACATCTCGCCATCGCCGTTCGGGCCGTCCTGCACTTCGTACTCGGCAGCGAAGGCCTTGACCTGCGCTTCTGAGTAACCGAGGTCCTCGAGCGTGCGGAACGCCACCAGGTCCATCGAGTGACAGGCCGAGCACACTTCCTTGTAGATCTTCAGGCCGCGCTGGAGCTGGCCCTTGTCGTAGGTGCCGAACGGGCCGGCGAAGGTCCAGTCCATTTCCTTCGGCTTGTGGATCGGGAAGTGCGTCGGCTCGGCCGCATTGTGCGCTTCCTGAGCCAGCGCCACGCCGGCCGTGCCGGCGAGCACGAAGCCGATGGCAGCCAGACCATTGAGAACCTTTTTCATTCCAAAATCCCTCTCAGATTCTCTTTGGTTCAGCCGCGGGTCTCGGGTGCAGCGGTCGCACCTGCCGGATGAGCGGAGCCGCCCTTGTTCTTCTCGAGCACCGCTTCGGTGATCGAGTTGGGCAAGCGGCGCGGCGTCTCGATCAGGCCGAGAACCGGCATGATGACCAGGAAGAACGCGAAGTAGTAGAGCGTGCCCAGCTGCGACATGATCACGTAGGCGCCTTCCGCGGGGCGGGAACCGAGCCAGCCCAGGAAGATCGCGTTGATGACGAAGATCCAGAAAAACAGCTTGTACCACGGGCGGTAGACAGCCGAACGGACCTTCGAGGTGTCGAGCCACGGCACGATGAACAGCACCGCGATCGAGCCGAACATCGCCAGCACGCCGCCGAGCTTGGAGTCGATCGGGCCGATGTTGAAGGTGATCGCGCGCAGGATCGCGTAGAATGGCAGGTAGTACCATTCCGGAACGATGTGCGCCGGCGTCTTCAGCGAGTCGGCCATGATGTAGTTGTCGGGGTGGCCGAGGAAGTTCGGGATGTAGAAGATGAAGTAGGCGAACACGGCCAGGAACACGACCATGGCGAAACCATCCTTGATGGTCGCATAGGGCGTGAAGGCGACGGTGTCGGTCTTCGACTTGACTTCGATGCCGGTCGGGTTGGTCTGGCCTACGACATGCAGCGCCCAGACGTGCAGGACGACGACGCCGGCGATCATGAACGGCAGCAGGTAGTGCAGCGCAAAGAAGCGGTTCAGCGTCGGGTTGTCGACGGCAAAGCCACCGAGCAGCAGCTGCTGGACCCATTCGCCGACCACCGGAATGGCGGTGAAGAAGCCGGTGATGACGGTAGCACCCCAGAAGGACATCTGACCCCAGGGCAGGACGTAGCCCATGAAGCCGGTTGCCATCATCAGCAGGTAGATGATGCAGCCGAGGATCCACAGCAGCTCACGCGGCGCCTTGTAGGAGCCGTAGTAGAGACCGCGCATGATGTGGATGTAGACGGCGATGAAGAAGAACGACGCACCGTTGGAGTGCATGTAGCGCAAGAGCCAGCCGGAATTGACGTCGCGCATGATCTTTTCGACCGACTGGAAGGCCAGCGTCGTGTCGTTGGCGTAATGCATGGCCAGCACGACGCCGGTCAGGATCTGCGCAACGAGCATGATCGAAAGGATGCCACCGAAGGTGTAGGCGTAATTCAGATTACGCGGCACCGGGTAGGAGACGAATGAATCGTGCACCAGCCGCGGCAGCGGCATGCGCGCATCGATCCAGCGGCCGATGCCGGTTTTGGGCGAATAGGTCGAGTGTCCACCGCTCATGGAATTAAGTCCCCCTGCCTCAGCCTATCCGGATCATGGTGTCGGAAACGAACTGGAATGTCGGAATATGAAGGTTCTCGGGCGCCGGGCCTTTGCGGATGCGGCCAGCCGTGTCGTAGTGCGAGCCGTGGCAAGGGCAGAACCAGCCGCCGAAATCACCCTGCTGGCCGAGCGGCACGCAACCCAGATGGGTGCAGACGCCGACCATGACCAGCCAGTTTTCCTTGTCCTTGCCGGCCGTGCGGTCGATGTCCGTCGCCTGGGCGTCGGCAGCGATGTTGGCGTTGCGGGCGACCGTATCCTTGAGGTCGGCGAGCGGCACGTCCTGCGCTGCCTTGATCTCTTCGGGCGTGCGGTTGCGAATGAACACCGGCTTGCCGCGCCATTTCACCGTCAGCGACATGCCGGGCGTCAGCGACGTGACGTCAACCTCGATCGAGGACGCGGCCAGCGTCGACGCGTCCGGGCGCATCTGGTCGATGAAAGGCCAGGCGATGGCGCCTGCGCCGACCACGCCGGCCATGCCGGTGGCCACATAGAGAAAATCGCGGCGATTGGGCTCGCTCGTATCGGTTGCGCTCAAGGGACCTGATCCTTCTGCCTCAATACCACCGAAGGCTGAGCACTTGTCCCCGCTCAACAATGCCAGCCCGACGGCGCATGGCAACCAGGCTAGCGAATTCCTCCGGCATTTGGACTTCGGTTTATGCGTGAAGCCTCTTTTTGTCCAGACGCGACAGGGCACATGGGCAGATTGTCGCGGGGACAACGCAAGGCGGTGGAAAACTGGCTGGAAATGGCGGAAATCAGCGGATTTTGCGACACCGGGCATGCCTGCAACACCAGGGAGGCCGGGCTCGCCCCGGCGAGGCCAAACTTGCGCCGGGAAACGACCGTGGGCCGATCAGGCGGCGCCGAGTCGCACCAGCACCTCGCGCGGGATGCCATAGTCGCGAATGGCGTCGTCATGCTTGCGCAGGCCGCAGAGCTCGCGCTGGATGAAATAGGCGTAGACTGCGTCAGCCGCCGCCTTGAGCAAGACCCGCCGTTCGTCGCCGTCGCCTTGATGCGCAGCGAGCTTGCCGAGCGCCTCGCCGACCCGGTCGCCGGCGCGGCCGAGCGCTGCCGCCTTTTCGGCGAGGAACTCGTATTCGAGCACGTTGAGCGTCTGCTCGGAACGGTTGGACAGGATGGAAGGCGGACGGACAGAAGACATGACGCGATCCTACTCCGCCGCGAGCCGGTCGGCCAGAAAGCCGCCGGACTGGCGCTTCCACAATTGCGCATAGAGCCCGTCCCTGGCGATCAGCGCATCGTGGCTGCCCTCCTCGACGACGCGGCCCTCGTCGAGCACGATCAGCCGGTCGAGCGCGGCGATGGTCGACAGCCGGTGGGCGATGGCGATGACCGTCTTGCCCTCCATCAGCTTGTAGAGATTGTCCTGGATCGCCGCCTCGACCTCGCTGTCGAGCGCCGAGGTCGCCTCGTCGAGGATCAGGATCGGCGCATCCTTGAGCATCATCCGGGCGATCGCCACGCGCTGGCGCTGTCCGCCTGACAGCTTGACACCGCGCTCGCCGACATGGGCGTCATATCCGCGCCGGCCACGCGGATCGGCGACATCGACGATGAAGTCGTGGGCGGCGGCGCGCCGGGCGGCATCGACGATCTCGGCCTGCGAGGCCCCTGCCCGGCCGTAGCCGATATTGTCCGTGATCGAGCGGTGCATCAGCATCGCCTCCTGGCTGACGACGCCGAACTGGGCGCGCAGCGACGCCTGGGTGATGTCGCGCACGTCGCGGCCGTCGATCAGGATGCGGCCCTCCTCCACGTCGAACAGGCGCAGCGCGAGGTTGACCAGCGTCGTCTTGCCCGCGCCGGAGGGCCCGACCAGCGCGACACGCTCGCCCGGCTTGATGTGCAGGCTGAGCTTGTCGATGACACCGCTGCCCTTGCCGTAGTGGAACGACACGTTGTCGAAGACGATGTCGCCGGTCGCGCGCGGCAGCACGGCCGCGTTCTCGACATCGCGGATCGTCGGGCGCACCGAGATGGTGCGCGTGGCGTCCTGCACGGTGGCATAGTTGCGCACCAGCCCGTTGATGTTGAACATCATCCAGCCGGACATCTGGTTGAGCCGGAAGACGAGGCCGAGTGCAGCGGCAATCGCCCCGGTCGAGATGTCGCCGCGGGTCCAGCTGACGATGCAGATGGCGGCGACTGCCGCCATCATCGCGCCATTGATGACGGCGACTGCCGCACGCACGGTGGTGATGGAGCGGGTCAGCCGGACGACGGCGCCGAGATAGCTCTCGAGCCCGTCGCGCACATAGGCGTGCTCGCGCCGCCCACTGTCGAACAGCTTGACCGCCATGATGTTGGTGAAGGCATCGACGAGGCGCCCGTTGAAGATCGAGCGCTGGTCGGCGGTGGCGCGGCCGGCCTGACGCATCTCGGGCAGCAGGAAATAGATGATCGCGGCATAGCCGGCGAACCACAGCATCACCACCGCCCCCATCAGCGGGTCGAGCGAGACCAGGATGGTCAGCGACAGCAGCATGAAGGTGAGGAAACTCCACATCGTCTGCAGCACATTGACGATGAAGTCGCCGACGGCTTCGCCACCCTGCACGATCTTGGTCGCGATGCGGCCGGCGAAATCGTTCTGGTAGAAATCGTAAGGCTGCTCGATGACGCGCCGGAACGCCTGCCAGCGCACCATCGAGAAGAAGCCGGGCACGACGATCTGCTGCTCGACGATGGCCGAGCCGATGATGATGACGGCGCGGACGACCAGGATCAGCACCAGCAGGCCCACGAGCTCGGGCCAGTGCTCGGCGAACAGCCGCTGCGGGCTGGTGGAGTCGAGCAGGTCGATGAGCCAGCCGACCGACCAGTAGAGCGCCGCGTCGATCGCACCGGCCAGGAAGCCGCTGATCAGCAGCAGCGTGAACGGCCCTCTCGCCTGCCGGGCGAAATAGAGGATGAAGGCCCATGCGCTTTCGGGCAGCACCTCGCGATCGGTGTCCTGGAACGGGTCGATGGCGCCTTCGAAGCGACGCCAGAGCTTTTCGCGGAAAGGCTCGGGAGTCATGTGGCGAAAGCCTTCCTCATTGCGAACAAGGCCCCCTCACCCGGCCTCCGCTTCGCTCGGCCACCCTCTCCCCACCGGGGAGAGGAGATTGTCGGTGCCTCAGCCTTCCTCTTCTCCCCAGCGGGGAGAAGGTGGCCCGAAGGGCCGGATGAGGGGGCCATGAACAGCGCCATCACGCCGGCCTCGATTCGTCGAGCACGCTGTCTTCGTGAAACAGGAAACCGCCGGACTGGCGCTTCCACAGCCGGGCATAGAGCCCGTCGAGCGCAAGCAGCTCGTCATGGGTGCCTTGTTCGGCAATGCCGCCCTGGTCGAGCACGATCAGCCGGTCGAGGGCCGCGATGGTCGACAGGCGGTGCGCGATGGCGAGCACGGTCTTGTTCTGCATCAGCGCCTGCAGGTTCTCCTGGATCGCCGCCTCGATGTCTGAATCGAGCGCCGAGGTCGCCTCGTCGAGGATCAGGATCGGCGCATCCTTGAGGAACACCCGCGCAATCGCCACGCGCTGGCGCTGGCCGCCCGACAGCTTGACGCCGCGCTCGCCGACGAAGGCGTCGTAGCCCCTGCGGCCGCGATTGTCCTCGAGCGTGCCGATGAACTGGTGCGCCTCGGCCTTGCGCGCCGCGGCGATGACCTCGTCGTCGGTGGCGTCGGGCTTGCCGAGCTTGATGTTGTCGCGCAGCGAACGGTGGAACAATGCGGTATCCTGGCTGACGACCCCGATGGAGGCCCGCAAAGAATTCTGGGTGACGGTCGCGATGTCCTGCCCGTCGATCAGGATACGGCCGCCTTCGAGATCGTAGAGACGCAGGATGAGATTGGCGAGCGTCGTCTTGCCCGCACCTGAAGGACCGACGATGCCGACCTTTTCGCCCGGCTTGACGACAAGGTCGATGCTGTCGAGCACGCCACCGCCCTTGCCATAATGGAACACCACCTTGTCGACATGAATCTCGCCGCCCGTCACCTCGAGTTGGCGAGCGCCCGGCCTGTCGGTCAGCCCGAGCGGCTGGCTGATCAGCGCCTTGGAGTTTTCCAGCACGCCGAGGTTCCGGAGAATACCGTTGAGCTGCATCATCAACCGGCCGAGCAGCATGTTGAGCCGCAAAACCAGGCTGAGCGTGAAGGCGACCGCGCCGACCGAGATGGCGCCCTCGATCCACAGATGGATCGAGTACCAGGCAATCGCGGTGATCATGACGCCCGACAGCGCCGTCAGCGCCAAGCGCACACCGGTGAGGCGGCGCGTGAACGGGCGCAGCGCATCGAGATAGATATCGAAGCCCGAACGGATGTAGCGGTCGTCGCCATCGGCAGCGAACAACTTCAGCGTCTGCACGTTGGAATAGGAATCGACGATGCGCCCGTTGATCATCGAGCCGGCTTCGGCGGTGGCCTCGGCATGCTTGCGGATCGACGGCAGGTAATGGTTGGCGAGGAAGCCGAAGGCGACGATCCAGATGACGACGAGTGCGGCGAGCCGCCAGTCGAGACCCGCGACCACGGCAAGCGTGGTGATGGTGTAGACAAGCATGAACCACACGACCTCGATGAAGCTTTCCATCAGGTCGCCGGTCGCCTGCCCCGCCTGCCAGACCTTTGTGGCGATACGGCCGGCGAAGTCGTTCTGGAAGAAGGAATAGGATTGGCGCGAGACGTGGCGATGCGCCTGCCAGCGCACGAGATTGTAGAAGCCCGGCGTGATCGTCTGCTCGTCGACAAGCGCCGACAGGCCGACGATCAGCGTGCGAACGACAAGCACTACGACTGCCATGAACAGCACTTCGGCGCCGGCGACGTCCCAAAGGGCAGCCCAGCTGCGGTCGGTGGGTAGCCCGTCGAGGATGTCGACGAGGCGGCCGACGAAGTAGAAAAGCCCCGCCTCGACGAGCGGTGCGATGCCGCCGATGACCAGCATGGCGAAGAAGGCGAATTTTGCCTGGCCGACATAGTGCCAGAGGAAACCCCAGACGGTGGCGGGAGGCCGAAGGCTGTCAGGCTCGCGGAAGGGATAGACCCAACTTTCGAACCATTTGTAGATTCTGTTCATGAGCACTCTGGGCTATCCCGCGGCAACGACTCGCTATTTTCGGCCCAACCGATGCACGAGGCAACCGCTGCATGGCAGGAGAAACGTGCCGTCAACCCGGGCGATTGCGGGGCGGTGTGTTCACATTACGATGAGGAGGAGCAGGCCGACCTTTTGATCACGGCTTTCTTTACCGGCTGTCGTGGCCAGCTGGTGGGGCTTTTGTCGGTGCCATGTCTGGACCGTCCTTGCCGGCAAATGGCAGGACGCTCCAGTCCCGAAATGAAAAAGGCCTCCCACTCGGGAGGCCTCGATCAAGATTTGCAGCACATGCCGCGGCAGCTACTCCGCCGCCTGGCCCTTGGCCTCGGCGTCGTTGGCCGCCTCGCTTGCTACGTCGTCCAGCAGGAACCCGCCCGACTGGCGCTGCCACAGCGAGGCGTAGAGCTCGCCCCTGGCGACCAGTTCGTCATGGCTGCCCTGCTCGACGATGCGGCCCTTGTCCATCACCACCAGCCGGTCCATTGCCGCTATGGTGGAGAGCCTATGCGCGATGGCAATGACGGTCTTGCCTTCCATCAGCCGGTAGAGGTTTTCCTGGATCGCCGCCTCGACCTCGGAATCGAGTGCAGAGGTCGCCTCGTCGAGGATCAGGATCGGCGCATCCTTGAGCATGACGCGGGCGATGGCGATGCGCTGGCGCTGGCCGCCGGACAGCTTGACGCCGCGTTCGCCGACATGCGCCTCGAAGCCCTTGCGGCCCTTGGGATCGGACAGGGTGGAGACGAAATCCAGAGCTTCGGCCCGACGGGCCGCCTCGACCATCATCGCTTCGGTGGCATCGGGACGGCCATAGAGGATGTTGTCGGCCACCGAGCGATGCAGCAGCGACGTGTCCTGCGTGACCATGCCGATATGCGCGCGCAGGCTGTCCTGCTGCACGGTCGAAATGTCCTGCCCGTCGATGACGATGCGGCCGCCCTCAATGTCGTAGAAGCGCAGCAGCAGGTTGACCAGCGTCGACTTGCCCGCGCCGGAACGGCCGACAATGCCAACCTTCTCGCCCGGACGGACATTGAGGGTGAGATCCTCGATGACGCCTTTTTTCTTGCCGTAGTGGAAGCGCACGTTGTCGAACAAGATTTCGCCCTTGTCGACGACGATCTCCCTAGCACCGGGCTTGTCTTCGACCAGGCGCGGCATCGAGATCGAGGTGATGCCGTCCTGGACGGTGCCGATGCTCTCGAACAGGCCCGAGACCTCCCACATGATCCATTGCGACATGCCCCACAGGCGCAGCACCAGGCCGAGCACGACGGCGACCGCGCCGATGGTGACGACACCGCCGAGCCACAGCCAGATCGACAACGCGCCGACCGACAGGAGCAGCGTCGAGTTGAGCAGATAGAGCACGCCGTAGAGCGAAGTCACCAGCCGCATCGACCGGTAGACCGTGTCCATGAACAGCGACATGCCTTCTTTTGCGAACGACGCCTCGCGGCGCGAATGCGAGAACAGCTTGACCGTCTGGATATTGGTGTAGCTGTCGACGACCCGGCCGGTCATGGTCGAGCGCGCGTCGGCCTGCTCTTCGGCAAGCTTGCCGAGGCGCGGCACGAAATAGCGCAGCAACAGCACGTAGCAGAAGAGCCAGACGATCAGCGGCGCGGCGAGGCGCAGGTCGGCCGAGCCGACGATGAACAGCACGCCGAGGAAATAGACGATGACGTAGTTGAGCACGTCGATGAGCTTGACCACGCATTCGCGCACGGCGAGCGCGGTCTGCATCAGCTTGGTGGCGATGCGGCCGGCGAACTCATCCTGGTAGAAGCTCATCGACTGCTTGAGCAGGTAGCGATGGACCTGCCAGCGGATGCGCATGGGATAGTTGCCCATCAGCGTCTGCTGGTTGACCAGCGACTGCAGCACCACCATGCTCGGCAGGATGACCATGACGATGAACGCCATGCCGGCGAGCTTCCAGCCCTCGTTCTCAAGGAAGGTCTCGCGGTTCTGGTTCGACAGCCAGTCGACGATGTTGCCGAGGAAGCCGAACATCCACACTTCGGCGAGCGCGATCAGCGAGGTGAGCACGGCTGCCACGATGATGTAGGGCCAGGCACCCTTGGTGTAGTGCAGGCAGAACGCCACCAGCGTCCTCGGCGGCTCGACCGGTTCCTCCACGGGGAACGGATTCAGTCTGTTTTCAAACCAGCGGAACATATCAGTCTCTCAATCGGTATGTGACACGCAGCGAATTCCGCGTGGACGTGTCTTGGAGGGCCACTGGCACGGCCATTGTTCGCCGGATCCTGTGTGGGATGCGACGGGGGCCTCAGGAATGTAGGTGACCGCTGAGGATTCGGCGAATCCTCAGCGGTTGCCTCCTGACATCGTTCTGGCAGCAGGCCGGGCCTGACCCGACCGGCCGGCAAGCCGGCCGATCAGGGCGAAGACGCGGCCGAAGAACGGCCGGTGGTTGGGGTCGGGCACGACATTGCTCATGTCGACATCGGGCAACATGCCGCGATGCAGCTTTCTCGGCGGGCCCGAGGCTTGCGGGCTTGCGCCGATCGACAGCGCCCAGGCCTTGCGCCTCGCTTCGGCGAGTTGGCTCAACCCCAGGGAATTTGCAGAGTCGGGTTCGTTACGAGCGTCGGGCCCGTGTGGGATGTTGGCAAACATCGGAATTGTCCTTCGAAAACCGGATAAGGGCTTCTGCGGACCACGATGCGAAAATGCCTGGAAATGTCAGGAAAGTCGTCGAACCGGTCCGCCGTCAGGCAGTTCGTCGCCCACAGGTGGGGCGGTGAATATCAAGATGCATCATGTACCCCTCCATCGGTCCGAGTTGACAATGCCGGCCGTATACGCCCATTCGCGGCGGAATGCCACGGCCTCGTCTTCATTTTTTGCTTTGGCTCGTCTTGCTGTTGCCTTGCCGCCACAGATTAGGAACTCAAAATGGACGAAAAACTGCGCATCGCGCTCTACCAGCCGGATATCGCCGGCAACACCGGCACGATCCTGCGCATGGCCGCCTGCCTCGGCCTCGCCGTCGACCTGATCGAGCCCGCCGGCTTCGACATTTCCGACCGGGCGCTCAAACGCGCCGGCATGGATTATCTCGAAATGGCGGCCCTGACCCGGCACGTCGATTTCGACCGCTTCGAGGACTGGCGGCAGGACGAAGGCCGCCGCCTGGTGCTGATGTCGACCAAGGCCGCCCTGCCCTATACCGATTTCCGCTTCCAGGCCGGCGATATCGTCATGCTGGGCCGCGAATCGGCTGGGGTGCCGGATCACGTCCACGATCTCGCCTTCGAGCGGCTGTTGATCCCGATGCCCGGCGGCGGCCGCAGCCTCAACGTCGCGCTGAGTTCCGCGATGGTTGCCGGAGAGGCACTGCGCCAGATCGGCTGACCATGCGTCTGCCAGCTCCATGAACACGGCAGCAAACCTCCGGCCCGGCGGGTTGGTGCTTCGGTTCATTTTCGGATTGCACGCCATGTCCTGATCCTTCCTTGCATCGTGAAGGATACCCTCGTACAACCTCAACCAACCTTGAGGTCAAGCAGGAATCTCCATGGCAAGCGAACTGACCGTCGGCGAGGTGGCGAAGCGCAGCGGCGTGGCCGTTTCGGCCCTGCATTTCTACGAGGCGCGCGGGCTGATCCAAAGCCACCGCACCTCGGGCAACCAGCGGCGCTATGCGCGCGACGTGCTGCGGCGGGTGGCGGTGATCAGGATCGCGCAGGACGTCGGCATCTCGCTCGCCGACATTGCCGCCGCCTTTGCCGCGCTGCCGGACGGGCGCACGCCGACGCGCGAGGATTGGAGTCTGCTATCAACGGGTTGGCGCCACGACCTCGACCACCGCATCGAACAGCTGAAGAAACTGCGCGACGGGCTGACCGACTGCATCGGCTGCGGCTGCATGTCGATCGACAAGTGCCCGCTGCGCAACCGCGAGGACCGGCTGGCGCGCCAGGGCCCGGGACCGCGGCGGCTGATCGTCCCGGCGGAATAGGGAAATCTGGGCGGCGTGGTTGCCGGGTCCGTCAGTAGCTCCGGCCGACCGTCATCGCCGCGCGAAACGCCTCGTCGCTGTCGATGAAAATTGCCTCCGGCCCGGCACCGGCCGCATCGAAGAAGCGGCTGACGAAACAGCGGAAGGACGCACAAAGGGCGATGTCGCAGATTTGCTGGTCGCTGAAGCCTGTGGTGCGCAGACGGTCGATGTCGGCTTGCCTCACCTGCGAGGCATCGATGGCGATCTGCTCGGCATAGGCCAGCATCGCAACGTCGCGTTCAGTCAGCCCCGCATTTCGGAAATCCTGCTGGAGGGCCAGCACCGCCTCCTTCGAGCCGAGATCGGCGATCAGATGCTTGCCATAGACATGGGAGCAGTAGGTCGACGGGACCTGCTTGGCGGCAACCAGCGTGATCAGCCGCCATTCGCGCATGCCGAGCGAGAAGCCGGCGCGCATCTGGTCGTTGAAGTCGGTATATATCGGCAGCAAGTCGGGACGCGCCGTGAAGCATTGGGTCGCTTCCATGACGAAGCCCAGTTGCGCTCGTGCCTTGTCGTAGATCTCGGCGACGCGGCCCTTCGCCTCATCCTCGGCGATCGTCTTCAGGAACATCTTTGCACCCGCGCTTGAGAATCAGTCGGATGTCGGCAGGCGGCGGATGGTGAACTCGATGACGTCGCCGGGGCGCTCGAACCAGCTCTCGATCTCGGTCCAGTAGGCCTGCTTGGGCCAGCGCGAGAACCACTCCTGCGCCTTCAGCCGTGCATCGTTGCGCGGCAAAACGAAGGTCTCGCGCAGGAACCCGTCGCGCGGCTTGAGTTCACGTTCGGCCCGGCTGCGGTGGAGCCTTTTTCTGAGGTCGTCCAGCGGCGGTCTGGTCGGGGTGCCCATAAAGAACTCCTTGACCCATACGAGAAGGAGATTAGGGATCGCGCCGGACAATTACGAGTCATTTGTGCGGAGCCTAAATTGCAGCGTCCCGAAATACCGGCCGGACTGCCGGCCGACATCGAAGACAGGAAGACGCGCGCCCGCGCCTGGTTCGAGGAATTGCGCGATCGCATCTGCCTCGCCTTCGAGTCGCTAGAGGACCAGGTTGAGGGACCGCTGGCCTCGTGGGCGCCGGGTCGCTTCGAGCGCACGCCGTGGCAGCGCGACGAGGGACGTGGCGGCGGCGGCATCATGTCGATGATGCATGGCCGGGTGTTCGAGAAGGTCGGCGTGCACACCTCGACCGTGCATGGCGAGTTCTCGCCCGAGTTCCGCAAGCAGATGCCCGGTGCCGAGGAAGACCCGCGCTTCTGGGCCTCCGGCATTTCGCTGATCGCCCATCCGCAGAACCCGAACGTGCCGGCCGTGCACATGAACACGCGGATGGTTGCGACCTCACGCTGGTGGTTCGGCGGCGGCGCCGACCTGACGCCGGTGCTCGATCGCCGGCGCACGCAGGAAGACGCCGACACGGTTGCCTTCCACAAGGCGATGCAGTTCGCCTGCGCCAAACACCCCGTCGCCGACCACCAGAAGTACAAGGACTGGTGCGACGAGTATTTCTTCCTGCCGCATCGCAACGAGCCGCGCGGCACCGGCGGCATCTTCTTCGACTGGCAGCATTCACCGGAGGAGAAGGGTGGCTGGGATGCCGACTTCCGCTTCGTGCAGGATGTCGGCCGCGCGTTTCTCGTCGCCTACCAGCATCTCGTCCGCCAGAACTTCAACACCAACTGGACCGACGGCGACCGCGACGAGCAGCTCGTCCGCCGTGGCCGTTATGTCGAATTCAACCTGCTCTACGATCGCGGCACGATCTTCGGCCTCAAGACCGGCGGCAACATCGCCTCGATCCTGTCCAGCATGCCGCCAGAGGTCAGGTGGCCGTAAGCGATTGCGAACTCTACGCTGATAGCGTATAATTGCGGCAGCTGACGGATGCCGCATGAAGATCTCGTTCGATCTGGGCAAGGACGAATGGACCAGGGCCGAGCGAGGTTTCTCGCTGGCACTCGGGGCGGACGTGATCCGCAACAGGATCGCCACCCTGCTGGACGACCGGCGCGACTATGGTGAGGATCGCTTCGTCGCCTTCGGGTATGTCGACTTACGGCTCTAAGTCTGCGTGTTCACGATGCGAGACACGGTCTTTCACATCATTTCGGTGCGGAAGGCCAACGACCGGGAGATTGCCAGATATGGTCGATGATGCCGACAGCCACGACTGGACCGAGGAAAAGACGCGGGCGCTCGATGCGAGCGCCAAGCTGAAGCTGACGCGCGGCCTGCTGGAAATGAGCCAGGGCGAATTTGCCGCCTTGCTCGGCATACCCGTCACCACGCTCCAAAACTGGGAACAGCGGCGTACCGAACCGGATGCCGTCGCAAGGACCCTGATCGACCTGATCTATGACGATCCCAAAGAGATGCGGACGCGCATGATGCGGCGCAACGCGGCTTGAGCCCTATGCATGGCTGCCCTGCCCGCCGTCGCATTGACGTGCGGGCGGCAAACCTTTAGAGAGCCCGCTTTCCTTGGCCCTCGTCCCGCTGTGACGGGCCTCGCTCTCATTGGAAGATTTTTGTGACGATTTTCGACAACATGGTTCCGGCGCTGGCCGGGGCGCTCACCGCGCGTGGCTACGAAACGCTGACCCCGGTGCAAACGTCCGTGCTGGCCCCCGAGGCCGACGGCGTCGACCTTCTGGTCTCGGCGCAGACCGGCTCCGGCAAGACTGTAGCCTTCGGCATTGCCATCGCCCCCACCCTGCTTGACGGCCGCGAGCGCTTCGACCGTGCCGGTGCCCCAAGTGCGGTGATCATCGCCCCGACCCGCGAGCTCGCCATCCAGGTGCGCCGCGAGTTCGAATGGCTCTATGCCGCGACCGGCGCCCGCATCGCCTCCTGCGTCGGCGGCATGGACATGCGCAAGGAACGTCGCGCGCTTGACGAAGGTGCTGACATCGTCGTCGGCACGCCGGGCCGCCTGCGCGACCACATCACCCGCGGATCGCTCGACATCTCCGGCCTGCGCGCCGTCGTGCTCGACGAGGCCGACGAGATGCTCGACCTCGGCTTTCGCGAAGACCTGGAGTTCATCCTGGCGGCAGCGCCGCAGGAGCGCCGCACGCTGCTGTTCTCGGCAACCGTACCGCCGCAGATCGCCCAGATGGCGAAGCGCTTCCAGCGCAACGCCCTGCGCATCACCGCCGCCGGCGAGAGCCGCCAGCACGACGACATCGAATACCGCTCCGTGCTCGTGGCGCCGCCCGAGCGCGAGAACGCCATCATCAACACGCTGCTCTACTTCGACGCGCGCAGCACCATGGTGTTCTGCGCGACGCGCGAAGCGGTCAAGCATTTCTCGGCCCGCCTTGCCAACCGCGGCTTTGCCGTCGTGGCGCTGTCGGGCGAACTGAGCCAGGCCGAGCGTAACAACGCGCTGCAGGCCATGCGCGACGGCCGCGCCCGTGTTTGCGTGGCGACCGACGTCGCCGCCCGCGGCATCGACCTGCCGAACCTGGATCTCGTCATCCACGCCGACCTGCCGACCAACCCGGACACCCTGCTGCACCGTTCGGGCCGTACCGGTCGCGCCGGCCGCAAGGGCGTCTGCGTGCTGATCGTGCCGTTCCACCGCCGCGGCAGCGCTGCACGCCTGCTCAAACTGGCAAAACTCGAAGCGACGACGCAGTCGGCACCGGGACCGGCCGAGATCGACGCCCGCAACCGCGAGCGCATGCTGGCCGAGCTCAACGACATCGAGGCCGCTGGCGAGGATGAGGCGGCGATCATCGCCGAGGTCCTGGCCGCGCATTCGCCTGAGACGCTGGCTCTCGCCTGGCTGCGCCAGCAGATGGCTTTGCGCCCCGCGGCTGAAGAGCTTTCCGACCGCCCGATCCCGGCCTTCGATGCCGCCAGGGCCGAGCGTCCGGACAACCGCTTTACCGATGGTGTCTGGTTCTCCGTCTCGGTCGGCCGCAAGCAGCGTGCCGAACCGCGCTGGCTGCTGCCGCTGCTGTGCAAGGCGGGCCATGTGACCAAGAACGAAATCGGCTCGATCCGCATCTTCGACACCGAATCGCATTTCGAAGTGGTGGCCAACCGCGCCGACAACTACGCCAGGACCGTCGAACAGAACGGCACCGGCGAAAAGGGCGTCGACATCAAGCGGCTCGAAGGTGCACCTGGCGGCGGCGACCATGGCGCCAAGCCGAAGAAGCAGCACCGCAAGGGCCAGTACGATCCTTCCGACAAGCCGCCCTTCAAGAAGAAGGCTTTTGAAAAGAAGCCCTACGAGAAGAAGCCGTACGAAAAGAAACCGTACGAAAACCGTGCAGGCGACAAGCCCGCCTACGACAAGCCGGCGGGCACCGGTGCGCCCAAGAAGTACAAGCCGAAGAAGAAGTTCGGCGAGTAAGGCGGTCCGATAGCCTGCGGCTTTTGGCTGCATCAGCCTTCGCCACAATCGATGCCACAAAGCGAAAATCTGGCGTCGATTGTGGCTAAGTCACCGTTTCAAAATATGTTTTTCGTCTAATATTCCCCTGACAAGACAGGTCTATTTCTATCGCCGGGGCCGGGAAACGCCGGCGGTTCGAACCGCGACGCGACGTGACCGGACGGCCCTTCACAAGGTGGGTTAGCCCATCGGGCGCCCGCATTCGTCGGAGAGCATGCCATGCGCAAGCTTCTTGTTCCGGCAGCCGCAGCTGCCATTCTCGCAACATCTGCCGTAGCCTTCGCCGCCGTCCAGCATACGGACGGGACGATCAAGACGTTCGACGCCAAGGCGATGAGCCTGACCTTGGCCGACGGCTCGTCCTTCGTGCTGCCCAAGAAGTTCAAGGACCCCGGCCTGAAGGCAGGCGAGAAGGTATCGATCTCCTGGGACATGAGCGGCAAGAACAAGGTCGCCGAAGCCATCAAGATCCTGAAGTAGCGCGTTTTTGCGATTGAATTTCCGGAAGGGCGGAACGCAGGTTTCGCCCTTCCTTTCATTTCGGCCTGCACCATGCGGATTCCGTTTCGCAGCAAGCCGGCCCAAGCTTTTGCAATGGCTCCGCTTTCCGTCCCTGGCCGGGCGCTGCATCAGCCGAATTTCGCGCTGGCTCAAGTCCCGCGCAACCAATCGCCGGATTGCATGTTATAGTTCACCCCCGAACCGGACGAGGAAGGAGACATCCGATGAAGGAATTTCAATGCGGGTCACTTGTCCCCGGCTGCCAGTGGCACACGCGCCACGAGGACGAAGCTGAAATCATGCGCCGCGTCGCCGAGCACCTGCGCGAGACGCATGGCGAAACCATCATCCGCGAGACGATGATCGAGGCGATCCGCTCGCGCATCGAAAAGGTCCGCGACGCGGCCTGACGGACTTCAGGCCCGAGGTTTCAGGCCTTGAGCCTTGCAGCGGCGCGCCCGAGCAGCGCGTCGCGCCCCAGCGAAAAGCCGCTGTCGACCCACTCCGTTTCCAGATGCTTGAGCAGCGCGCCAAGGGCAGCACCCTCGACGCCAAGCTCTGACAGATCGCCGCCGCGCAGCGGGAAATCAGGCTTCCGCCATTTGTCCGCAAAGGTGAGCAGCCGGAAATAACCGCCGGCTTCGATCAACGCCTTGTCGTCCTGCTCGGCGCGGCCCCGCGCCGCGGCGAGATCGAGACGCAGGCGGTCCCTGAAACCTTCGACATTGCCGCGATAAAGCCGCTTGGCCAGTTCGCCTTCGGAGACAGCCGCTTCCACCTTCGCTGTCGCCGCCCACTGCACCAGCCTGTCGGTCTCGGAATTGGACAGCCGGAGCCGCTCGCCAAGCGTCTTCATGCGCACCGCATCCGGCGGCACGATCGATGCCAGGCGCAGCAGCGGATCGGCAGCCCAGCCGAGATCGTTTTCCGCCCTGACGAGCGCATGGATGGCGTCGATGCCCCATTTCTCGCTTTCCGGCAGCGCTGCCGTCAGCACGCCGGCCTGGCGCATCCACAACAGCGCGCGCGACGGATCGGGGGCCGCAAGCAGCCGCTTCAACTCCGACCAGACGCGCTCGGCGGACAGCCGGGAAAGCCCGTCCTTGAGCCGCGCGCAGGCCTTCAGCCCTTCGGCATCAGGGCGGCCCTTGCCGTACCAGGCGAAGAAGCGGAAGAAGCGCAGAATGCGCAGATAGTCCTCGCGGATGCGCGATTCGGCGTCGCCGATGAAACGCAGGATGCGGCTTTCGAGATCGGCGAGCCCGCCGACCAGATCGACCACCGTGCCGTCGGCCTTGGCGTAAAGCGCATTGATGGTGAAGTCGCGCCGCTCGGCGTCGCGCTTCCAGTCGCGGCCGAAGACGACCTTGGCGCGGCGGCCATCGGTCTCGACATCGGCACGCAGCGTGGTGACCTCGAACGGCCTGCCGCCTGATATGACCGTGATCGTGCCGTGCTCGGCGCCGGTGGGCACGGTCTTGAAGCCGGCTGCCTCGGCACGGCGAACGGTCTCTTCCGGCAAATTGGTGGTGGCGATGTCGACATCGGCGACGGGTTCGCCGAGCAGTGCGTTGCGCACAGCCCCCCCGGCGATGCGCGCTTCTTCGCCATCGGCATTGAGGACTGCGAGCAGTTTCTGCAACTGCGGATCGTTCAGCCAAGAGGCTCCGGTGATCGTTGCGCTCATGTGTAGAGCCTTTCATAGAGCGCGCGGATGATGCCGGCGGTGACGCCCCAGATGTAGCGCTCCTCGTAGGGCATGGCGTAGAAAAAACGCTCCTTGTCCTGCCAGGTGCGGCTGGCGCGGTTGTGGTTGGCGGGGTCCATCAGGAAGCCGAGCGGCACCTCGAAGATGTCGTCGACTTCATCCGGATTGACGGTGAACTGGAAGCCGGGGCGGACGACGCCGAGCACCGGCGCGATGCGATAGCCGCTGCCGGTGACATAGTCCGGCAAGCGGCCGATTATGTCGATATAGTCTGACGTTAGCCCGATTTCCTCTGATGTCTCGCGCAGCGCTGCCGCCTCCGGCGAGACGTCGCCCGGATCGATGCGGCCGCCGGGAAAGGCGATCTGGCCGGAGTGGCTCTTCAGCTTCTCCGCCCGCTTGGTGAGGATGACGGTCGAGGCGTCGCCATGGTCCACCACCGGGATCAGCACGGCCGCATCGCGCAACCGGTCGTGCACGAACAGCTCACGCATGTCGGGGTTGAGCAAATGGTCGCCATAGTCGGCGACGGCATCGTTGAGATGCTCCTGCGCCGCACGCTGGCGGAAATCCTGCGCCGAATAATGTGCTGCCGGGGAACGGACCATCACGCGCTCAGCCGCTCCAGCCTGTCCCAGGGCATCACAGGATAGACCTCGCCCTTCGAACGCACGGCGAACATGTCGTTGCCGTCGATCTCGATGCGCTCGCCATGTTCGACGAGCTCGTACATGACAGGACGCGCGACCAGCGCCTCCAGACGACCGCGCACCAGCAGATAGGGCTTGAGGCCTCCGGTCTCGGGCTCGTCGACGAAGCGCAGCCGATGCTCCGGCCCGGCCTCGACGACATCGCCGACATTGGTGCGGAAGGTCAGCACCTGGTCGGCGCCCTCGCCCGTGACGTTCATCTCGACGGCAACGAAATGGGCGTCGACGACGCGGATGCCGACTCTTTCCACCGGGGTGACGAGGTAGGTCTTGCCGTCCTCGTCCTTGCGCAGCACGGTCGAAAACAGCTGCACCAGTGGCATGCGGCCGATCGGCGTGCCCAAATAGAACCAGGTGCCGTCGGGCCTAATTTCCATGTCGAGATCGCCGCAGAAATCGGGATTCCAGCGCTCGACCGGCGGCAGCCCTTTGCCGGCGCGGGCGGCGCGTGAGATCAGCGCCTCGAGGCCGGCCGCGTCGCCGGCGCGGGTCAGCCCAGGGTCAGTCGTCGCCTCGCGGCTATGGTCAAGGTCGCCAGTCATGGTCACGAAATAGTCACTGTTGTTGCGCTTGTCAGCATAGGCAAGTGATTTAAGTTCAATGCCATGGCCTCGCCAAGGTGCGGGCATGGAGATCGCGACGCCCGGGATCGTTTGACCTCTGGGGATTGGGCGGCAGGCACGACGTCCACACGGACGACGCACCGGACCAAGGGGCAAATAATCCAGGTAGATTTACGAAGCGGCATCGCGTTCGGATGGACGAGAGAGGCACGCTGTAGCATTTTGAGTGAGCGCATCGGCGGTCCGGGAATCGGTTTCGATTTCAGGGCCCCGCGCCAGAAGAAGGATCCGGCCCGCATGAGCGTGATGATCAAGGAAACGGCGATGAGCGAGAGCGAGATGATCGCCGCAGCCGAACGTGCGCTTGCCGACATCGCCAAGATCCGCGCCGGCGTCGGCCGCGTCATCTTCGGCCAGGAAAGTGTGGTCGAACGCACGCTGGTTGCGCTCCTGGCCGGCGGCCACGCGCTGCTGGTCGGCGTGCCTGGGCTCGCCAAGACCAAGCTGGTCGAAACACTCGGCATCGTGCTCGGCCTCGACTCGCGCCGTATCCAGTTCACGCCCGACCTGATGCCGTCCGACATCCTCGGCTCCGAGGTGATGGAGCAGGACGACCAGGGCAAACGCTCCTTCCGCTTCATTTCCGGGCCGATCTTCGCGCAATTGCTGATGGCCGACGAGATCAACCGCGCCAGCCCGCGCACCCAGTCCGCGTTGCTGCAGGCGATGCAGGAGTATCACGTGACGGTCGCCGGCGAGCGCCACGACCTGCCCGCCCCTTTCCATGTGCTGGCAACCCAGAACCCGCTGGAGCAGGAAGGCACCTATCCGCTGCCGGAAGCCCAACTCGACCGCTTCCTGATGCAGGTCGACATCCTCTATCCCGAGCTCGAGGCCGAGCGCCGCATCCTTCTGGAAACCACCGGCATCGAGGACGCCAAGGCCCAGAACGTGCTCGATCCGCAGCGGCTGAAGGACATCCAGCATCTGATCCGCCGCATGCCGGTGCCCGAAAGCGTGGTCGAGGCGATCCTCAAGCTGGTGCGCTCGGCCCGTCCGGGCCAGGGCAATACCGAGACTGACAAACACGTGTCGTGGGGTCCCGGCCCCCGCGCCAGCCAGGCGCTGACGCTGTGCGCCAGGGCGCGCGCGCTTTATGACGGACGCCTCGCGCCGTCGATCGACGACATCCGCGCGCTGGCCGAGCCTGTCCTTCAGCACCGTATGGCACTGACCTTCGCCGCCCGCGCCGAAGGCATGACGGTCCGCGACGTGGTGGCGCGGCTGGTCAAGGACATCTGATGGCGCGCATCGGCGAGTCATCGGCACCGGTTGCGACCAGCGATGCGCTTGCCCGCGGCAGGCTGCGCGCGTCGCTGGTGCCTGACCTGCTGGTCGAGGCCCGCCGCATCGTCAACACCGTGATTGCCGGCTGGCACGGCCGCAAGAAGCGCGGCATCGGCGAGAATTTCTGGCAGTTCCGGCCTTATGTACAGGGCGAGGCGATGGCCCGCATCGACTGGCGCCGCTCGGCCCGCGACGACCACACCTATGTCCGCGACCGCGAATGGGAAGCCGCCCACACCGTCTGGCTGTGGGCCGACCTGTCGCCGTCGATGCTGTACAAGTCGAAGGCGGCTACGGTGTCGAAGGAATCGCGGGCCCTGGTGCTGGTCTTCGCGCTGGCCGAGCTTCTGTCGCGCAGCGGCGAACGCATCGCCTGGCCGGGGCTGACGGACCCGTTCAGCGCCCGCAGCGGTGCCGAGCGGCTGGCCTCCCATCTGGCGCAAGCCATGTCGCTGCCGGCGAAGCCCGACCTTTCCGGCATCCGCCGCTTTTCCGACATCGTCATCATCGGCGACTTCCTCGACCCGGTCGAAGAGACCATGGCCTGGCTCGATACGCTGGCCCGCCACGGCGCCCGCGCCCATCTGATCGAAGTTGTAGATCCGGCGGAAGAAAGTTTCCCCTATGCCGGCCGGACCGAGTTCACCGACCCTGAAACGGGCGACAAGCTGACCGCCGGACGTGCCGAACAACTGGCCGAGGCTTATCGCAACCTCTATTCGGCGCGCCGCCAGGAGCTTGCCGCCTGGTGCAAGCGGCTGGGCTGGAGCTACACTGTCAATCACACCGACCGCCTTGCCTCGGACGCGCTAGTGCATGTGCACATGGCGCTGACCGCCGAAGGCCACGGACCGGGAGGCCGCCGATGAGCTGGCTGCCGCTGTCCTTCGGTGCGCCCGCGGTCCTGTGGGGCCTGCTGGCGCTGCCGGTCATCTGGTGGCTGCTCAGATTGACGCCGCCTAAGCCGCAGGCCGAAGTGTTCCCGCCGCTGAAGATCCTGGCGCGGGTGTTCAGAAAGGAAGAAACGCCGCACCAGAGCCCGTGGTGGCTGACGCTGCTGAGGCTGCTGATGGCAGCGCTTGTCGTGCTGGCTCTAGCCGAGCCGATCTTCAACCCGCGCGAAAAACTGCCGACGGGCGGGACGGCGCTGGCGCTGGTGGTCGACAATGGCTGGGCGAGCGCGCCGGACTGGAAACGCCGCACCGCGACCGCCGAACGGCTGATCGCCGATGCCGGGGCCGCAGGCCAGCCGGTCGTGCTGGCCTTCACCGCCGAAAAACCGAATGCCGAGATCGGCCCCTTCGACGCCCAGGCCGCACTCGACCGGCTGCGCGCCGCCGAGCCTCGACCGGTGCCGACCGACCGCGGCCCGGTCTACGCCCGTGTCGCGACGGTGCTGGCCACACTGCCCGGCGCCAGCATCGCTGTCCTCGACGACGGGCTGGCAAGTGCAGGCGACGAACAGGCGTTCGCCACGCTGCTCGGCCAAAACCCGCCGAACGTGCTGTGGGCATCGCCGGAACGGCTAGACGCCAAGGGCCTGACATCGGCCGAAAACGAGATGGACGGATTTGCCCTGACCGCGATCCGCGCGCCTGGCGATCCGGCGCCTGGTGCCGTGACCGCCGGCGCCTTCGACGACAAGGGCCGCCGCATCGCCGACGCCACGCTGACCTTTGCACCGGGCGAGACGGTGGCGACCGGCACGATGACCGTGCCCTTCGAGCTGCGCAACGATTTCGCCTCGATCGCGCTCGACGGCCAGGCCCAGGCGGGCGCGGTGCGGGTGCTCGACGACAGCTCCAAGCGCCGCCGCGTCGGCCTGCTGTCGCAGTCGGATGCCGACGATTCGCAGCCGCTGCTGGCGCCGCTCTATTACATTCGCCGCGCGCTTGAACCCTTTGCCGACCTGAGCGAGCCGACAAGCTCCGACCTTGCCGAAGCGATCCCGCAGCTGATCGACCAGAAGCCGGCGATGATCGTCATGGCCGATGTCGGCACGATTCCGCCGCAGGCACGTGAAAGGCTGCTCAAGTGGCTCAACGACGGCGGCACGCTGGTGCGCTTCGCCGGTTCGCGGCTGGCGGCCGCCGGCAATGACGAGGAACTGCTGCCGGTCAGGCTGAGGCTCGGCGAACGTTCGCTCGGCGGCGCCCTGTCGTGGACGGCACCGCAGCCGGTGAGCGACTTTCCCGGCAGCGGCCCCTTCGGCGATCTTTCTCCGCCCAACGAGGTGACGGTGAGCCGGCAGGTGCTGGCCGAGCCGACACCCGATCTCGCGCAAAGCACCTGGGCCAACCTCGCCGACGGCACGCCGCTGGTGACCGGCGCGCGGCGCGGCAAGGGCACGCTGGTGCTGTTCCACATCGCGCCGCAAGCGACATGGTCGAACCTGCCGATCTCGGGCAGTTTCGTCGAGATGCTGCGCCGCATCGTGCAGCTGTCGCGCAACCAGGGCACGGCGACGGCCGGTGCCGAAGACAAGCCGGCATCGCTGGCACCTTACCGGATGATATCGGCAGAAGGGCGTATCGTGCCGCCGCCGCCGGACGCCCGCCCGTTGCTCGCCGGTTCAGGCACCCTGCCGGTGACGCTCGAAAATCCACCCGGCCTCTATGGCAGCGAAGAAGGCGTGCTCGCCCACAACCTGCTCAAGGCCGACGCAGCGCTTGTGCCGATCGTCCGGCCGCAATTCTCGGCGCCGGTGACCGAAATACGTTACGCTTTCGACGAATCGCGCGACTTGAAAGGCCCGCTCGTGGCAGCAGCCCTGGCATTGATGGCGCTCGACACGCTGGCCGTCCTGTGGATGGGCGGGATGTTCTCGCGCCGTGGCACCCGGCGCGCACGAACGGCCGGAACTGCGGCTGCGGTCCTGCTTTGCCTGGGTGCGCTGCTTGCGCAGCCCGACGTCGCGCGTGCCGACGACACCAAGCCCGGCGACCTCGAAGCCGTGGAAGCGATCTCGCGCACCCGCATTGCCTACGTCCTGACGGGCGAAGCCTCGGTCGACGCGATCAGCCGGGCCGGCATTACCGGCCTGACAAAATTCCTCGTCGAAAAGACAGCGCTGGAGCCGGGCGAGCCGGCCGGCGTCGACATCGCCAAGGACGAGCTTGCCTTCTACCCGCTGATCTACTGGCCGATCGATCCGGCAGCCCCGATGCCGAGCGAGGCGGCCATCGCCCGCGTCGACGCCTATATGAAACAGGGCGGCACGGTATTGTTCGACACGCGCGACCAGTTTGCCAACGGCATCGGCGCGGATTCGGCAAGCCCTGCCACCGAGCGGCTGCGCGACATCCTGGCCAATCTCAATGTGCCGCCGCTGGAGCCGGTGCCGGCCGACCACGTGCTGACCAAGGCGTTCTTCATCCTTCCCGAGTTTCCGGGCCGCTTCAACGGCAGCCCGCTCTGGGTCGAGGCGTCGCTGGAGGCATCCAATGCCGAAGGCCGGCCGGTGCGCACCGGCGACGGGGTGACCCCGATCATGATCACCGCCAACGATTTCGCCGGCGCCTGGGCCGTCGACGAGAACGGCGAACCGATGCTGCCGACCGTGCCGTCCGACCCGATGCAGCGCGTCTATGCCCTGCGCGCCGGCGTCAACGTCATGATGTACATGCTGACCGGCAACTACAAATCCGACCAGGTGCACGTGCCCGTACTGCTCGAACGGCTGGGGCAGTGACATGAACTGGTCCGTCGCCTTCGAACCCCTTTTGTCGTGGCCCGTCTTGGCCGCCCTGCTCGTGCCGCTGGCGCTGCTGGCGCTCGTCGGCCTGTGGTTCCGCCAGCGCGGCGGATGGCTGAGGTTGCTTGCGCTTGGCGCACTCGGCCTGGCGCTGGCCAACCCCGTGATCCTCGACGAGGAACGCGAACCGCTGAAGAGCGTCGTCGCCATCGTCGTCGACCGCAGCCAGAGCCAGCAGATCGGCGAGCGCACCGTCCAGACCGATGCCGCGGTCGAGGGCCTCAAGGAGCGCCTGGCGCGCTTCCGTCAGTTCGAGGTGCGCGTGGTCGAGGCCGGGCGCGCCGATGCGGCCGACGACCGCACCGAGACACGCCTGTTTGCAGCGCTCGAAAGTGCGTTCCGCGACGTGCCGCCGTCGCGCATCGGCGGCGCCGTCATGGTGACGGACGGCCAGGTGCACGACGTGCCGGGCGCGCCGGCGATCAACGCCCCGCTGCATGCGCTGATCACCGGCGAGGAGAACGAGCGCGACCGCCGCATCCGCTTCGAGAACGCGCCACGCTTCGGCATCGTCGGCAAGCCGCTCGACATGACCTACCGGGTGATCGACACCGGCGGCGAAGCCGGTGCTGTCGACGTGCGCGTGTCGATCAACGGAGTGCAGGTTTCGGTCCAGCGCGCCTTCGTCGGCCAGCAAATGCCGCTGCAGATCACCATACCGAGTGCCGGCCGCAACATCGTCGAACTGTCGATCGAACGCGTCGACGGCGAGTTGACCGACACCAACAACCGCACGATCGCGCTGGTCGACGGCATCCGCGAGAACCTGCGCGTGCTGCTGGTCTCGGGCGAGCCGCATGCCGGCGAGCGTACCTGGCGCAACCTGCTCAAGTCCGACGCTTCCGTCGACCTCGTGCATTTCACCATCCTGCGGCCGCCGGAAAAGCAGGACGGCACGCCGATCAACGAGCTGTCGCTGATCGCGTTTCCGACGCGCGAGCTGTTTGTCGAGCGCATCAACGACTTCGACCTGATCATATTCGACCGCTACCAGCACCGCGACGTGCTGCCGATCCTCTACTACGACTACATTGCCGAATATGTCGAAAAGGGCGGTGCGCTGCTGATCGCCGCAGGACCCGAATATGCCGGCGACCAGTCCATCGCCAACACGCCGCTGATCTCGGCCCTGCCGGCCATGCCCAATGGCGACGTCATCGAAAAGGCGTTCTACCCCCGCCTGACCGAACTCGGCCAGCGCCACCCGGTGACCCGGGGCCTTGAAGGCTCAGGCCAGGAGCCGCCGCGCTGGAGCCGCTGGTTCCGCCAGATCGGCATCGAGCGGCCGGACGGCGAAGTGGTGATGAAGGGCGCCGACGATCGCCCCCTGCTGCTGCTCGACCGCAAGGGCGAAGGCCGGGTCGGCATGTTCCTGTCGGACCAGGGTTGGCTGTGGGCGCGCGGCTATGAGGGCGGCGGCCCGCACGTCTCGCTCTACCGACGCATCGCCCACTGGCTGATGAAGGAGCCGGAACTCGAGGAAGAGCGCCTGACCGCCGATGGACGCGGCATGGTGCTCGACATCCGCCGCCAGACCATGCGCGACGAAGCAGGCTCGGCACGTGTCATCACGCCTTCGGGCAAGACGCTGGACGTGCCGTTGACCAAGAGCGATCCGGGCATCTTCCTGGGCAGCGTCGAGACCAGCGAAATCGGCCTCTACCAGGTCGGCAATGGCGACCTGACCGCCCTTGCCCATGTCGGGCCGGTCAATGCGCAGGAATTCGCCGACGTCGTTTCGACCGAGAACGTGCTCAAGCCGGCGGTCGATGCGACCGGCGGCGACGTGCGCCGGTTGGCGGCAACGGGCATTTCGGCCATTTCGAGAGGCATCTCCGTGCCGAACGTCGTGCCGGTGCGCGGCACGGCTGAAGCCTCGGGCCGCGATTGGCTCGGCTTCCGCACCACCGACGACAGCGTGCTCAAGTCGGTGTCGCGTGTGCCTTTGTTCGGCGGCTTCCTCGGTCTGGGACTGCTGCTGCTGGCGCTCGGCGCGATGTGGTACCGCGAGGGACGCTGACCGCCCTCGCCATGGAGTCCGTCAGCGCAGGCGATTGTCTTCAACGAGCTGAAGCTGGCGCCGCCGCGCGCCGTCGGTGTCGGCAAGGCGTCGCCGCGCGGCCTCGTCCTTGCGCACCGTCAGGCGACTGGCTGCCTTGGCGACAGGCACGGACATGGCCAATAAGGGCGCAGGAACGGTTGGTCGTTTCGTGAAAAACATGGTTTGTCCTCGCATGGGGAAATGCATCCCGCCGCCAAGGGTCAAGCGACCCGACAGGAATGCAAGTGCTGATTTTCTGCTAGTTGCCGAAGCGTAACAGCATTCCGGCGCCCATGATAGAAGCCGTACTGCTAAAATAAACTCGCAAATAAAAGCGGCTCCGGAAAAAACTCCTTACATAAACCTCAATTAACAGCTATAAGTAAATTATCGTTTTTTGGGCCAAGCTTGGCTATCGCGGCGTCAGAGGCTCTCGACCCGCCGAACTCACTCCAAATCGTCGATCCTTTGATGTGCGGCATTACTTGCTGCACGACGACTTTTCTCATTCGAAAGACAATCTAATGAACACTGGAACCGTAAAGTTCTACAACGGCCAGAAGGGCTTTGGCTTCATCGAACAGGCTGACGGCGGCAAGGACGTGTTCGTCCATGTCAGCGCGCTTGAACGTGCAGGCTTCTCCGGCCTCGCCGAAGGCCAGAAGCTCAATTTCGAGCTCGAGCGCGACACCAAGGGCCGCGAGTCGGCCACCAATCTTCAGCTGCTCTGATTGATCGGATCGAAGGACGCTGACCACGGATGTACTGGCAGCGTCTCTCTCGGTTCGCTTCCGAGCACGGCTGAAGTGAGGAAAGCGGGGCATTGCTCCGCTTTTCGTCCATTAACGGAGTTGCTGTCATGACCGGGCGCACCAAGCACTCGACCGTCCATTTCGACAAGCCGTTCGCCTTGCGTGGATTGGAAGAAATCCAGCCGGCGGGCGACTACGATATCGACGAGGATGAGGAAATGATCGACGGCATATCCTGGATCGCCTACCGGCGCGTTGCCACCTACATCCACCTGCCCGCCCGGTCTTCCAATCTGCTCACCAGCCAGGTTCTGGCCATCGACCACGCCGAACTCGAAGCCGCGCTGCGGCAGGACCAGGAACAGCTCGCATGATCAGGTTCACAAAGGGACCGGCTACAGCCCCGCGCGTGGAAAAGCCGTCGCATCGCTTCGCGGTCGGCCAGATGGTCCGGATCAGGAGCCGGGTCGGCATCGCGGTGAAGGACGCGGAGACCTTCCACGTCAAGGCGACATTGCCGGCCAAGGACGGCTCGCCGCAATACCGGATCCGCAGCGACAGCGAGAGCCACGAGCGGGTCACCACGGAAGACAATCTCGAGGGGGTCGAAGCGGCGGCCGGATAGGCGCGACGTTTCACTGGCAAGGAGGAAATGATCATGGCCAAGGGCCAACAACGCAGCAACCGCGAAACCAGAAAACCCAAGAAGGAAAAGGTCGCCGTGAAGGCGGCTGCCCCATTCGGCTCCCAGGTCAAACAGGCAGAAACCGCCCCCTACAAGGGCAAGCCGAAAGGCTGACGCACGGCCCCGAAAATCGTCTGCGATCTCCGGGATCAGGCGGCTGGAGGCGAATGTGAACTTCGTCATCGAATTTTATCGCCTGCGCGAAGAAGACGGCGCGCACGCCACCCTCGACCGGGTTCCGCTCGAAGCGGCGAACCTGGAATCGGCAATCGACATCGCCGGCTCGCTTTTCCACACACTCGCCATGCCGCAGATCCCGGACCACGTCCGCGTCTGCGACTGGTCCGGCCGTGAGCTCTATGCCGGACCGGTTTCCGGCGAAGAGCCAATCTGGCCGTGACTGATCGCCGATAGGGCGGTCGCCCTTACCTCCAGTTTCGGCGCCATGGTCCCCTGCCCTGCAGGCGTTCGACGCTCGATAAGCCAAATATCGTCGGCCCGGCCTTGCGGGTGCCTCTCATTCCTCCGGTTCGGTGGTGAATTGCAGCGGGTAGCCCTTGGCCTTTCCAGCCTCGGTCGCCCGCGTCGCCTTGGTCTCGGCGACGTCCCGGGTGAACACCGCGACGACGCAGACGCCACGCTGATGGGCGGTGATCATCACCCGATGCGCTTGGTCCTCCGACATGTGGAACTCGCCCTTCAGCACCGTGACGACAAAGTCGCGCGGCGTGAAGTCGTCGTTGAGCAGGATGACCTTGTGTAGCTTCGGTCGCTCGGTCTTCGGGCTGACCTTGGTGTGGGGAGCAGTGGTGATTTCGGGCATGGCAAGCGAGCCTCATGCGCGGGCTTCCACAGTATGGGATCGATCGACCCGCTCCGCAACGCCGCACCCAGCCCTGCGGCCGGAACCATCGCCGTACCCGGCCATTGAGAGGCAGGCCCGACGAAAAAAGTTGGACACGGATGTCGGAAAGGGCACCGGCCGTTCGTCCTTGCAATGTCACAACACGAGGAGAAGAAGCATGTCCTATGTCGATGGGTTCCTGCTCGCCGTGCCGAAAGGCAAGATCGAGGCCTACAAGGAGATGGCGCGCACCGGGAGCGAGGTCTGGAAGGACCACGGCGCAATCGCCTATGTCGAGTGCCTGGCCGACGACGTGCCCTATGGCGAAGTCACCTCGTTTCCCCGCGCGGTGCAGGCCACGGACGACGAGATTGTCGTCTTCTCATGGATCGTCTACCGCTCGCGCGAGGAACGCGACGAGATCATGAAGAAGGTGATGGCCGACCCGCGCTTGCAGGGCGATCCGGCGTCATGGCCGTTCGACGGCAAGCGCATGATCTATGGCGGCTTCAAGCCGTTCATCGAAAGCTGAAGGCGCCCGAAGCAATGGCGGTTGCCGGCAGCAGCCGGCGGCCGCCCGCTTGACCGCATCAGACGTTCCGTCAATAACAGCAACCCGCATAGGCTGAATGCGCAATTCGTTTCGCGCATAGGTAGATCATGCACGCTGAGATGGAACCGTTCGATGCAGCGCCTTACGACTTTTGACGTTCCCGCACGAGACCGCCTGTCCTACCTGCACGATTTCGTCGCCCGCCATGTCGCGGGCCTGCGCTTCCGGCCAGCCGATGCCGACAGCTTTGCGTTCGACGTCTCCGCCTACTTCCTCGACGCCGGCACGACGATCGGAACCGCGTGCTATTCGGCTGTGCTCGGTGAACGCCCCAGGGACCTGATGGCCGCAGACGGCCGCCAAGACTATCTGATGACCATCCATACCACGGATTATGAGGTCGCAATCGCCGGCAAGCCGCCGCTGTCGATCAGGGCCGGCGACATCACCCTGGTCAACGAGGCCACGGCCATGGCTTTCGCCTTGCCGAACACGCTGCTCAAGGTCGTGGCCCTGAACGAGGCGCGGCTTGCAGCGATAGCGCCCCGTGTCCGCATGCAAGCGTTTCACCACATTCCGGCGCAAGCCGGGGGTGCCGCGCTGCTGACTGGATATGCCGACCTGCTGCGCGCCGCAGCACCCGACGGCGAAGCCGGTCGTACGCTTGCCGGCAATCATCTCTACGACCTCGCGGCCCTCGTCGTGCAAGGCGCGACGAACGCCGCCGCCGAACCGGTGCGCGCCAGCCTGGGTGCCGCGCGGCTGGAACTGGTCAAGGCCGAGGTGCTACGCTACCTGACCGATCCCGAACTGAACGTCAGCGTAATAGCCCGGCGTCAGGGCGTGACCCCGCGCTATATCCAGCGGCTGTTCGAGCAGGAAGGCTCGACCTTCTCCGAGTTCCTGCGCGATGCCCGGCTCGACCTCGCCGTCCGTTCGCTCGGCAATGGCGGCGCAGCCACGATCTCGGCCATTGCCTTCGACGCCGGCTTTGGCGACCTGTCCTATTTCAACCGTGCCTTTAGGCAGCGCTTCGGCACGACGCCGAAGGAGATCAAGGCCGCAGCCCTGCGCCGCCGCCAGTAGTTCGGGCCTTTCCGGTTCGCACCAGTCCGCATCTGTTCGTCCCCAGCCAAGACCGCGCCAGCCGCGCCGTCGTAGAGCAGTGCCGTGGCGGACCGATGCATCCGACGGGCGGGGGCGCTCTTCGAACGCATGCGTGGCCGGCCATCGCCGGACCGCCGACTGGGCAGAGTCGGCGGTCCGCGCATGGGCCGTCTCCACGGAGTTCGCGCCATCTCCAGCGAAATCGAGAGATCCATGAAAACAGCGATTGCATTGATGTTGTGCGGCGTGCTCGCCGCCTGCAGCCAGACGACCTCGACAACCAGCACGACGACAACAGCCGGAGCGCCTGAGGCGGCGGCCCAGGTCGCGCCCAAAGGCAAAGCCGGGAAGATGACGGCCGAACAGCGCTGCGAGGAAGCCATGCGCAAGGCGACCAAGGCGCAGACCAACGCCGCCATGCTCGGCGGCGCGCTTTCGATGGTCGGCGGCTTCGGCGGCCTTGGTCGCGGCGGCGCGATCGCCGCGCAGGCCGCGTCTGTCGGCGGTTCGCTGATGCAGGCCAAGGCCCAGGACGATGCCGGCAAGGCACTGGAAGCGGAGTGCATGGGATGACCGGGCTTTCCCTGCTCAAGCGCCATCTCGCCGGCAGTCTGCTGGCGGCAAGCCTAGCCCTCGGCGCGTTCGTGCTGCCGGCTCGGGCATTGACGTTCGATGAGGTCGGCAAGGTGGTGCAGCTGCTCACCGAGTTGGAGCCGGAACTCGGCCGCCTCGCCTATGACGAAGAGGAGGCCGACCAATGGTTCGACGACGATGCCGGCCTCGAGGGCCGCATCGCCAAGGCCGGTTTCAGCCGCGAAACCTGGAAGCAGGCGCTCGACGCCACCTTCCGGGGTTATCTCGCGACAATCGCCACCGAAAGGTTCGAAGCCACATTCTCGGGCCTGACGGAAAGAGTCGATGCCAGCGATCTGAATGACGAGCAGAAGGCCGAGATGCGCAGCTTCGTCGAGACCAAGATCGCCGAGACACGGGCACTGCGCGCCGAAGGCGAGAAATATGTCGACGCCGTGCAGCCTTATGCGGCCAGGCTGAACGAGTTGTTGGGCGACCAGGAAGAGTGAGGCTTCTTACCTTCTCCCCCTGTGGGAGAAGGTGCCTGAACGGAGTGAAGGCGGATGAGGGGTGTTGGACGAAGCGCGACGCATGACACCCCGCGCTGAGGGGTGGTAGCACTCCGGCCAACACCCCTCATCCGTCTCGGCGCTGCGCGCCGATCCACCTTCTCCCACAAGGGGAGAAGGAAAAGATCGCTACCGCCTGAGCACCGCCGATAGCACATCGCGGATACCGATGGCGCCGACGAAGCGCGACTGGTCGTCGAACAGCGCCACAGGCGACGTCTGCGAGCGGTGCATGGCGAGCATCACCAACTTGAGCGAGGTTCCGGGCTTGGCCCAGAACACGTGCGAGGCCTCGTCGGACGATTTTTCGATGTCGTCGACGGACACCCATACGGCCGGCTGGCCGTTGCGCTCGGCGGCGGCGACAAGACCCTGCGCGTCGATCTTGAAGCGTGTCGTCTTGCGCCGGTCGAGCCAGACCCAGCCCTTCCCCGCATCTTCGAGATCGCGGCGGTCGCGCATGACGTTCCATGCCGTCAGCACCGACAGCGGGTTCACATTGGCGATGAAGTCGCGGACATAGTCGTTGGCCGGACGCAGCACGATGTCCTCGGGCGGTCCGGACTGGACGATGCGCCCGCCTTCCATGATGGTGATGGTGTTGCCGATCTTCAGCGCTTCCTCGAGATCGTGGCTGACGAAGATGATCGTCTTCTTCAGCGTCTTCTGCAGCTGCAGCAGCTCGTCCTGCAGCTTGGTGCGGATCAGCGGATCGAGCGCCGAAAACGGCTCGTCCATCAGAAGGATCGGCGCCTCGGTGGCGAAGGCACGCGCTAGGCCGACGCGCTGCTGCATGCCGCCCGAAAGCTCATGGGCGTATTTCTTCGCCCAGGGCGTCAGGTTGACGAGGTCGAGCTGCTTGCCGACCTTCTGCTTGCGCTCGGCTTCCGGCATGCCGGCAAGTTCGAGGCCGAGGCCGACATTCTCCTCGACCGTGCGCCAGGGCAGCAGGCCGAACTGCTGGAACACCATGGCGACCTGATGCTGGCGCAGCCGCCGCAGCGTGGCCTCGTCGCAGGAGACGACGTCGACCATCTTGTCGCCGTCTTTGACCATGACCTGGCCGCGCGAGACGATGTTGAGGCGGTTGACGGCACGCAGCAGCGTCGACTTGCCCGAACCGGACAAGCCCATCAGCACCGAGATCTCGCCCTCGTTGACGGTGAGATTGGCACCCGCGCAGCCGAGCACGTTGCCGGTCTTTTCGAGGATCTCGGCGCGGCTGGCGCCGCTGTCGATCAGATTGAGCGAGCCTTTGGTGTCGTTACCGAAGACGATGTCGACATTCTTGAAATCGACGGCAATGTTCATTTCTTGCCTCCCACGCCGATACGCGTCATCCGGTCGAGCACGATGGCGAGAACCACGATTGCCAGCCCCGCCTCAAGCCCGAGGTCGATCTTGCGTGAGCCGAGCGCGCGGTTGATTTCCGTTCCGAGGCCTCCGGCGCCGATGAGGGCGGCGAACACCACCATCGACAGCGACAGCATGATGCACTGCGTCAGCCCCGCCATGATGGTGGGCAGCGCCGCCGGCAACTCGACCTTCCACAACAGCTGCCGCTTGGTGGCGCCGAACGCCTCGCCGGCCTCGATGATGGCCTTTGGCACCGAAACGACGCCGAGGTGGGTGAGACGCACCGCCGTCGGGATGACGAAGATGATGGTGACGATCAGGCCGGGCGCGTTGCCGAGGCCGAACAAAGTGAGCACCGGGATCAGGTAGACGAAGGTCGGCAGCGTCTGCATCAGGTCGAGCACCGGCAGCATGACGCGGTAGACCTTGGGCTTGTGCGCGGCCCAGATGCCGAGCGGCACGCCGATCAGCATCGAGGCTGCGGCTGCGGCGACGACCAGCACCAGCGTTTCCACCGTTTGCTTCCAGAGGCCCTGGTTGATGATGAACAACAGCCCCAGTGCGACGCCGATCGCCAGCGCCCGCGAGCGCTGGAGATACCAGGCCAGCAGCGCGATGAGCGCGACCAGCGCGACCGGCGGCAACAGCAGCAGCGCATCGACCAGCCCATCGAGCAGCAGGTTGAGGCCGTTGGAAAAGCCGCGGAAGATGGCGTTGAAGTTGTCGGTGAGGAAAGTGAAGAATGCCTTACCCCAAAGGCCGATCGGAATCTTGTAGGCGGCCAGCAAGCTCGATACCGGATCCATCTGTCCCCTCTCTATTGCTTTCGCAGGCACCGGTCGCGCCGGCGCTTCTCGCTTAACTTGATACGAAAAAGGGCAGCTGTCTCGCTTCGCTGCCCTTCATCATGTCATTTTGTCGGCAAGGACGCAGGCTTAGCTTGCCAGCGCCGCCTTCACCGCAGCCGAAGCATCGCCGCCATCGAAGGTGGTGACGCCGTCGAGCCACTTGGTGGCCGCGTCGGGATTTGCCTTGAGCCACTCCTTGGCGACGTCATTGGCATTGCCGCCTTTCAGGATCGCGTCCATCATGGTGTTTTCCATCGACAGGTCGAACGACAGGTTGGTGATGAACTTGCCGACATTCGGGCACTCGGCGACGTAGCCCTTGCGCACGTTGGTGTGCACGGTGGCAGCGCCGAAGCCCGAGTCGCCCATGCCGTCGAGATAGGCGATCTTCATCTCGCCCATGACAGGATGCGGCGTCCAGCCGAGGAAGACGATCCACTGATTGTCCTTCATCGCCTGCTCGGCCTGCGTCAGCATGCCGGCTTCGGACGATTCGACCAGCTCGAAGCCGGCGAGATTGTTCTCCGCCTTGCCCAGCATTTCGAGGATGATGCGGTTGCCGTCATTGCCCGCTTCGATGCCGTAGATCTTGCCGCCGAACTTGTCCTTGAACTTGCCGAGGTCGGTCAGCGTCTTGACGCCGCCTTCAGCGACATAGGTTGGGACGACAAGGCCGTAGCCGGCGCCGTCGAGGTTCTTGCTGACGGTCTCTACCGAACCTTCGGCGGTGTAATCCTTGATGTCGCTGGTCATCGACGGCATCCAGTTGCCGAGGAAGACGTCGAGGTCGTTGTTCTTGAGCGAGGCGTAGGTAACCGGCACCGAAAGCTGGATGACCTCCGGCTCATAGCCCATTGCGGTCAGCAGCACCGAGGCAACGCCGGTGGTGGCCTGGATGTCGGTCCAGCCGACATCGGACAGGCGCACTTTCTTGCAGCTCTCGGCGTCCCCCGCGTAAGCGGCACCGGCAGTCATGACCGCCGACACGCCGATGGCGGCGGCGAGTGTTATCATGCGCGACATATGTAGATTCTCCCATTCGTATTTTTAACGGCAACGCGATAGTGTTGTTGTTCGTCTTTGTCGCGAGCCAAACACCATTTTCCTTTGGATTCAAGTGACATGACGCAGCGACACACGCCGCGGGCTGATCCATCAGCGACATCGCGAAGGTTTTTTGCGGTGGATGGCGAAGCTGCCCTCTCCCCGCGCCCGCCAGCTTGGGCTTAAGGAAGCACATGGCCAAGCTCTACTTCCACTATGCCACGATGAACGCCGGCAAGACGACCATGCTTCTGCAGGCGTCCTACAACTACCGCGAGCGCGGCATGACGACGATGCTGTTCGTCGCCGGCCACTACAGCAAGGGCGACACCGGCTACATCTCGTCGCGCATCGGCCTCGAGGCCGGCGCCGAAATGTTCCGCCACGGCGACGACCTGCTCGCCCGTATCGCCGAGCACCACGATCATACGACAGTGCATTGCATCTTCGTCGACGAGGCGCAGTTCCTTGAAGAAGAACAGGTCTGGCAACTGGCGCGGGTTGCCGACCGGCTGAATATCCCGGTCATGTGCTACGGCCTGCGCACCGATTTCCAGGGCAATTTGTTCAGCGGTTCGCGCGCTTTGCTCGCCATCGCCGACGATTTACGCGAGGTGCGCACCATCTGCCGTTGCGGCCGCAAGGCGACTATGGTGGTCCGCCTCGGCCCCGACGGCAAGGTGGCGCGCCAGGGCGAGCAGGTGGCAATCGGCAAGGATGTCTATGTCTCCTTGTGCCGGCGCCACTGGGAAGAAGAGATGGGCCGCGCCCAGCCAGATGATTTCATCGGATTTGCATCGCGGAGCTAAGTAGCTTCGCCTTAAATGTTTTCGCCGGGCGCTTGCGTCTTTCAATCGATAGATGCGGCACATATATTCGGCGCCACTGTCCCGCATTCGACACCGGAGGAACGTATGGCAACGCTGCAGAATTTCGATGCCGAAATCGCCAAGACCAAGCAGGTCGTGGAAGAAATGCGGACCAAGATCGAAAAATCGGGCACCGTGCTCGACACCATCGCCAAGACTGACGAGAAGATCGGCGCCAGCGATTTCGACATCGAGAATGCGCGCATCCAGGACGTTCTCAAGCAGCAGAAGGTGATGGAAGGCAACATCGCCGACCTGATCATCGGCCTTGAAGACGCCACCAACGTGTTCGGCTCCGAATTCGAGAGTATGAAGAGCTTCACCGGCTGGGAAACCTTCGTCGGCATCTTCTCCGATTCGAGCAAGCAGCGCATGCGCACCGACCGTGTGCGCAACATGTCGCTGGCCGGCAACCTGCAGGAGCTCCTGGTCAAGTCCGACACCATCGTCGGCATCCTGAAGGCGCAGAAGGACGTGCTCGACGCGCGCTACAAGACCTCGGAGACCAGCCTGTCCCAGGTGATCGAGCGCCGCAAGTCGACGATGTCCAATCTTGAGGCGGTCCAGAAGCGCATCGAGGAGTTGAATCCGCTTCTCCTCGACATCGAAAACAAGATCGCGGCGTCGACCAGCCAGAAGGAGCGCACCGACCTCGAATCCGAACGCTCCAAGCTCGCCACCGAATACAACGAGAAGCAGGCCAAGGAGCAGGAACTTCTGGCCGAGAGCCAGACGCTCGAGCGCTATACCTCGATGTTCCAGACCTTCGTCGATTCGCTGAACAACCAGATCGCGGCGCAGAACACGCTGATCAACAAGCTGACCATCGATACCGAACAGCGCATCGTGCTCTACAAGGCGCTGGAGGACTCGCTGAAGACCGCGGCCCAGCAGGACGTCGCCCACAAGATCAACACGCTGGGTTCCAAGGTCGACAACACCGCCGAGGAGACGATGGCCGGCATCGGTGCGGCCGCCCAGAAGCACATCGGCGACCTGCTCGAAATGCACGAGAAGAACATGGTAGCGACTGCCGACATCCAGCGCCGCAAGAAGCTGGCCGACGACGCCTTTGCCCGCCGCTTCGACGACGTGCTGAAGAAGCACAACGCTTCGGACTACGTGCAGTCGTAACGACTATTCAGATGAGAGCCCTGCGCTCCGTCGCGCCCCCCTCTGGCCTGCCGGCCATCTCCCCCACAAGGGGGGAGATCAGGCAGCAGCTCAGACTTCGCCAATCTTCGGCGTTGAAAGTGGGGCAAAGGCGCAGATGGCGGCTGATCTCCCCCCTTGTGGTGGAGATGTCCGGCAGGACAGAGGGGGGCAACGTCGAGCCCATGCATTCGAGATTTCACCCATGACCCCCACCGACGACCCGGCCGTCCGCTATTTCGATGCGATCAAGGCGGCGCTGAGCGGGCTGGAAATCTTCATGCGCGACGACCGCTCGCCGCTCTACAGGCACGGCATCGTGGCGAAGATCGCGGCCGAGTACATCTCGCGGCTGGAGCGGTCGTTCGCTTGCTGGCGCAACCGGCTGGGCTTCATGGAGACCTTCAAGATTTCGCGCGCCGAAAGCGGTTTTCCGGTGTTCCAGAACGTGCTGGAACTGGAAAACGACCGCAAGACGGCGGCGCAGCGTCTGGCCAGCATCCCCCCGCCCGGCGAGCTGCGCGAGGAGATGGCCGACTTCATCCTGCGCCACAAGGAATTCCCCGAGGCGCTGCAACGCTCGATGGCCGAGCGGCTGTATCTCGAGGACGTCAAGGACGGCGTGACCTTCAGCCCGTTCATCCTGGCGCAGACGGCCAAGGTGTCGGTCAACCCGAAGTCGATGCGGCCCTATTATCTCGTCCATTGGGGCAGCTTCGACGGCAGCGCCAACCTGCCGATGATCTATATGGCCACGGTCGAGGATTCATCCGAGGCGATGGTCGAGCAACTGGTCGACAACAACGGCAAGCTCAACGAGAAGATCGACATTCCCCTGCCCGTCGACGGCCTGCTCAATCCCGACCTGGCCCACCGTTTCGACGACTTCACCGAGAAGAACTCGGCCTACTCGCTGTCGCCGCTGACGATTGCTACCAATCTCGACAAGGATTTCCCCGAACTGCACCCCAAGCAGCTCAGGCGGCTGGTGCTCGGCCCGTTCTATTCGGCCGGCATCACCGAGCACAATTCGGCGGTGGCCGAAGTGCTGTCCAAGGTGCGCAAGGCCGAAAACGCCTGGCTGCTGACCTGGACCATCCAGGAGGTCTATTCCAAGGCCGAGAAGCCGGGGCGCAAGGGCCTGTGGTCGAGCGAGCCGGCGAGCGAGGAATTCTTCATCAACACCGACGATCTCGAAGCCGCGCGCCAGGGGGTGTCGAGCTACGAGAAGCACGCGCTAATCCCGCACGAGGCCTACCAGGCGCTCTATGCCGCCGGCGAAGCCGAGAAGATCTTTGGCGGGTACAAGGTGCACATCCTGTCGAAGGGACAGGTGATTAGCGATGTGTAGCGCGCGACCGGCTTGGGTTGGCTCGGCCCCTCACCCTTACCCTCTCCCCGTGAAGAACGGGGAGAGGGAGGCGTCGACGGCGCGGTCAGCCTCCTTCTCCCCGTCCTCACGGGGAGAAGGTCCGGCAGGGGATGAGGGGCAGCGCCAACGCTCCCCTGAACGAGCGAGGGTTCAATGGACACCGGCCTGACTGCGATTTCGGAAGCCGACATCGAAAAGCACCGCGCCACCGCGCAGAGCTTCATCACCCGCATCGTCGTGCTGGAGGATTCCTCCGGCCAGTCGGGTACGGCACTGGCCGGCACCAACCGGCGCTTTGTCTCCACTGTGTCGACCGGCTCGATCCGCAAGACGCGCGAGGTCGAGCTGCAGAAGACCGTCGCAGCCATCCGCCCCGACGACCAGCTGATGTCGATCCCCCAGCACACCCTGCTGTTCCGCGCCCGCCGCGGCATTGCGGTGGCGCTGGCCGTCTCCGACGTGTTCTCGCGCTCGACCGATCTCGAGGCGCTGCAGGCCAAGAATGCGCGGACGCCGCTGGAAGGCGACGAAGCCAGCCATTTCAAGAAGCTGCTGTCGGCCTCGGCCTATGTCGCAGCCTTCACACTTGCCTCCTATCTCGCCCAGCTGATCGACAGCGACGGCGAAGCGCCCAACGATGTCACCGAACCTGACTTCCTGTTCGACACGCCGCAGGATGCGGTGAAATCGATCGTCTCGGGCCTCGACCGCGCGCTTTCGGGCGCCAAGGACGATGCCGATCTTCTGACGCGCGGCCGCGCCTTCGCTCGTGTCGCGATCGAGGGCCTTTTGCAGCGCAAGGGCCGCTTCGACGGGCTCGGCGCCTTCGAGAACGCCCATATCCGCATCGACGCCGACGACTTCACCCTCGACGGCTTCGACGTCGCACCGGGCAAGAAGTCGAAGCCGCTGGTGATGACCTTCAAGAAGCCGCAGGAGGTCGTCGGCAACCACATCGCCAAGTTCCAGTCGGTCAGGCTGGCCAAGATGCTGATGGCCTATGATTTCGACCGCGAGCTGAACCCGTTCGTCGAGCTTGGCGGTTTCCTGTTCACCTTCATCGGCGACGGCGCGCCCGGCACCGGCAAGACGACGCTGATCCAGATGATCGCCGGCCTGGTCAACAACTACTGCCAGGTCGCCGGCTACCCCTTCGCCTACGAGAATTTCGGCGTCGACCAGATCTCGTCTTACCAGGGCAAGTCGGGCCAGAACTGCCGCCAGTTCATCAACAACGTGCTCAACCCGCGCGCCATCGGCTTTGGCACCATCGACGACATCGACCAGGTGGCGGCCAAGCGCTCCGATGATCGGGCGTCTGCCGGCCAGCAGGAAATCACCGGCGTTCTGATGGACGCCTTCGCAGGCGCCGGCACCGTCGTGCGCGGCAACTGCTCCTTCGGCATGTTCTCCAACTATCCCGAAAATGTCGATGACGCGCTGCGCCAGCGCGCCGGCGCCCGCTGGCTGGTCGACGGCCCGCAGACCCGCGACGACTACATCGACATCTTCGTGCTGCTCGCCGGCAAGAACCACAAGATCCCGCTCGGCGAGCACGAGCTCTATGCCGCGCAGCAGATCCAGCGCGCCGTGACCGAGGCCTATGAAGAGCATGCCAGGCCGCAGGAAGATGGGCTGGAAAAGGTCTACGACCGCTTCATGAAGGACAATGGCGCGCCCAAGTCGCTAGCTGACGTCGGCACCTACTTGCACATGATCAAGGAAGCCGAACCGCGCTTCACTGGCCGCGCCATCAAGAACGTCACCGACGCGATCAAAATGCGCGCCATGGACATCGAGCTGCCGGAGGACTGGTTCGAAAAGCCGGAAGCCTTCATGCACAAGGGCTACGACGAGAAGAAGGCGATGATCGAGGAGCTGCGCGGACCGTTCTCGATGGACATGGTGATGCAGGAGATCAACCGCTACGCCGACTCGGAATTCCGCTACTCCGACAAGTCGGACGATGCGGCGGTATCCAAGCTGCTCCGCGATGCGCGGCTGCGCGAACGCGCGGCGAAGGAGATGGAAGAGCTGAAGGCGAAGGGGCTGTGGAATGCGTGATCTTTCCTTCTCCCCGTTCACGGAGTCGGTGCGCAACGCTGACGCCCCCCTCTCCCCGTTCTTCACGGGGAGAGGGTAAGGGTGAGGGGCGATCTGATGCGTGGCCCACAACCTGCCAGAACCAACAGAGCGCGTTCGCTTCGTAAGGCCGACAACGATGCCGAGAAGGCACTCTGGCTGGCTATCAAGAATCGGCAACTCGGTGGCGCGAAGTTCACCCGGCAGCTGCCAATTGGCTCTTACTTTGCCGACTTCGCGTGCCGGGAAGAACATCTTGTTGTTGAACTAGACGGCAGCCACCATGCGGAAAGCGTCTATGATCGCAGCCGTGATCAATTCATGCTGGAGCACGGCTGGTCAGTCCTGCGTTTTTGGAACGTTGATGCGCTGCGTGAAGTAGACAAGGTGGTCGACACTATACTTGCGGCCCTGGAACAACGGCTCGACGCCACTGAGACGTGGGAGTTGCGCTTCATGCCCGCAGCGGACTATCGGGAGACCGTATCTTGAAGGCCGCAGCCGCCCCTCACCCTTACCCTCTCCCCGTGAAGGACGGGGAGAGGGAGTCGTCAACGTTCACGCCCCCCTCTCCCCGTCCTTCACGGGGAGAGGGTAAGGGTGAGGGGCAATCCTAATGGACCTCCTGCGCGACAACGAACTCATCTACGGCCGGCTGTTGCCGGTCGACGAACCGCATCTGATCGACCGCTACAACAAGGCGCTGACCGCCTTCGGGCTGAAACCGACCAAGCTCAAGAGCTTCGAGATCGACCGCACCGGCTTTTCGCCCGAGATCGCCGAGGAACTGGGCGACTACCAGTATCTCGACCCCAACGAGGTCAACCGCCGCTTCATCATCCTGACGCCGTCGCAGATCGACCTGCCGGTCGTGCACACGGCGTTTTCCAACACCTCGCAGCTGGTCTTCGAGTTCATGACCAAGAACCAGCGCGCCATCGACGCGCTGACGATCAAGGACGTGATCTACGGCGAGATCGAGGACTCGGTGTCCAAGGTCGAAGACATCGAGGACCTTCTATCGATCAACCAGGTCGAGTTCCGCGTGCTGTCGGCCGAGGACGTGCTCGGCAAGGCCGCCGAGCTCGGCAAGCTGGTCGACAAGCTGAAGCAGGAGCCCGAGGCCTGGCGCGACGACGAAATGCTCACGCGCATGGTCGAGCTCGCCAAGGTCTGCGGCGACATCCGCGAGAACGCGCTGGTGCCCGACCAGGTGATCTTCCGCCACAACGCCTTCTGGACCAGCCATTTCGGCGGGCTCTACGTCTTCGTCGACCGCGACGTGACGACGGTGATCTCCGATCCATCGGCACCTGGCTTCCGCCGCTCGCGGCCATGGCAGGTGAGCTACCTGTCGATCCGCGACGCCGACAAGGTGTTCAAGTTCCTGGCCTCTACCGGGCGCCTCGACCTGCCGCGCGCTTCGTGGATCGAAAGCTCCGGCTATCTCGAGCACCGGGCCGAGATGGCGGTCAGGGCGCTGATCCGCGCCGCCGAGCCGAAGCGCGACCTGGGCAAGGTCGACAAAGTCTGGCTGCAGACCTGGATCCACAGCCATGCCGACGCGATCAACAGCGACGGCACCTTCCCCTTCCTCAACGGCGCCAAGCGCGAGATCTCCCAGCTCGGACAGCTCAGGCTCGAAGACGTATTTCCGCTGCATCGCTTCCTGGTGGTGCGCGCCAAGCCCGATCATCCCGACGCCTGGCTGACCAACCGGCTGATCTCGGAATTCGTGCCGTCCGACTTCGTGTCGCGCTATGTCTTCAACAAGCAAGGCTTCTACAAGGACTATGAAGAGCTCAGCGAGACCTGGCGATCCAATGTTGTGGACACGTTGAAAAGCTCATATCTGAAAGACAAGGCAGCGTTCCGCGCACAGCTTTACGGCCTGACCGACTGAGGGGGTTCCATATGCTTGATCCGATCGTGAGTTTCTTCACCCGGATATTCCAGTTGATCGGCCGCGGCCTCGGCTTCGTCATCGGCATCCTGCTCTTGCCGTTCATCTGGCTCGGTCGCTGGTACGTCCAGCGCGGCTGGATCCTCAAGAGCGGCCTCGGCGCGGCCATCCTCGGCCTGGTGGCGCTCTACGGTTACTTCGTCTGGAACACGCAGGTCTGGACCAACTTCAACCCCGACTATGTCGCGGCGCATAATTTCGAGAACCGCAACGTTTCGGCCGGCGAGCAGGTCGTCGCCGGCGGCGGCACCGACACCGCGCGCACCTGCGGCCGTTCGGCCATCGCCGACATCTCGGCCGAACTGACCAATTTCAACGTCAACGAGAATGCCTGGATCTCGTCGATGATCCTCTACAAGACAGGCTTGTTCGGCCTGTCCTGGGACAAGACGCCGTTTCTCGACAACAAGGCCTCGTTCCAGCGCGGCATCAACCAGGCAATCCGGCGCACGACGACGGAGCTGGCCGACAATCTCGGCCGCGTGCGCGGTACCAGCCAGGTCGATTCCGACCTGCAGGACGCCCGCGGCAACATGCAGTTCGACGAATACACCTGGTATTTCGGCCTGACCCCGTTCGGTCCGAAGACGCCGACCCCGAGCTACTACCGTTCGGCGATCAAGAGCCTCAACAATTTCAACGGCCGCCTCGAGAAATGCGAAGCGGTGTTCGACGCCCGCGCCGACAACCTGATCCAGTTCATCGACCGCATTTCCAACGACATCGGTGCGACCTCGGCAATCCTTAAGGACCGGGCCGAGAACTTCAACAACGGCTGGTTCGATCCTCGCGCCGACGACCGCTTCTGGTTCGCCTATGGCCAGCTCTACGGCTATTACGGCCTGCTGAAGGCGACGCATGCCGATTTCGAGGACGTGCTGCGCACCCGCAACCTCGACAATCTGTGGGACACGATGGAGCAGCAGACACGTTCGGCGCTCAACATCCAGCCGTTCATCATTTCCAACGGCGCCGAGGATGGCTGGTTCATGCCCTCGCACCTGATCACGATGGGCTTCTACATCCTGCGCGTGCGTTCGAACCTCGTCGAGATCAGCAACGTGCTGAGCAGATAAGCGAATGGCGAACAGTGAGTAGCGAATAGGGAGTAGTACGGTAACGCAACACGCTCTGCGCGCCCGCCACCTTCCCTGCTCGCTATTCCCTACTCCCTATTCGCTCTCTTGCCCTGTCGCAATCCGTGCATTGGGCGGCTGTTTTGAGACGGCAGCACGGAGTAGTGTCGCGTTTCTATGCGCCCACGAGCATGGGTGCTGCTGCCCGCTCACGCAAAGTCTGAATTCCGGAGGAGCCGTCATGGCCGAGCACAAGACCGACATCCAAATTGCCCGCGCGGCAAACAAGAAACAGATCCAGGAGATCGGCGCCAAGATCGGCATTCCGACCGAGCATCTGCTGCCTTACGGCCACGACAAGGCCAAGATCTCGGCCGAGTT